>NZ_CP116775.1:0-4800000 GCF_029201425.1 Pseudomonas sp. 273 | reverse complement strand
GGATGGACGAGGCGCCCCACGGCCGGTTGCTGTTGAGGATGGCCACCACCACCCAGTTGTTGCCGCGGGCGTCGCGGCTGAACCCGGCCAGGGCGCGGACGGTGTTGAGGGTGCCGGTCTTGACGTGGGCCTCGCCGGTCATGGGGGTGTGGCGCAGGCGCTTGCGCATGGTGCCGTCGACGCCGACGATCGGCAGCGAGGAGATGTACTCCGAGGCGTAGGGGCTGTGCCAGGCGGCCTGCAGCATGGCGGCCATCTCGCGGGCGCTGACGCGCTCGTCACGGGACAGGCCCGAGCCGTTCTCCATCACCAGGTGCGAGGCGGTGATGCCCTTGCGCGCCAGCCACTGGCGAATCACCCGCTGCGCCGCCAGGCCGTCGTTGGCGTCCGCGCTGGTGCGGTTCTGCGCGCCGATGCTGAGGAACACCTGGCGGGCCATGGTGTTGTTACTGTACTTGTTGATGTCGCGGATGATGTCCACGGTGTCCGGCGACAGCGCGCGGGCCAGCAGGGTGGCGTTCTTCGGCACGCTGCCCTGGCGGTCGGCGCCGCTGATGCTGCCGCCCAGTTCCTGCCAGATGCCGCGGATGGCGCCGGCGGTGTAGCCCGGGTGGTCGAGCAGCGACATGTAGGTCTGCGCGCTGCAGCCGCGGGGAATCTCGCCGGCGGCGACCAGCACGGTGCCCTCGGCGCGGGTCTCCGGCACGAAGCGCAGCTTCGGCCAGGCCGGGCAGTTGGCCGGGCCGCTGACCTTGATCTGGTTCTCCAGGCGCACGTTGGCCAGCGGCGGGTCCATCATCACCGAGGCCTGGTTGCCTTCGCTGCGCACCACCAGGCGCACGCTCTTGAGGTTGACCATGGCGGCGTCGGGGCCGACCAGGAACGGCTTGTTGTCGTCGCCGCCGTCATCGTTGAACACCGGCAGCTGCGGCTGGTTGAAGTAGCTGCGGTCCAGCACCAGGTCGCCGTTGACCTTGAGCACGCCGTTGGCGCGCAGGTCGCGCATCATCAGCCAGAGCTTCTCCAGGTTCAGCTTGGGGTCGCCGCCGCCCTTGAGGTAGAGGTTGCCGTTGAGCACGCCGTCCTGCAGCTTGCCGTCGGTGTAGAACTCGGTCTTCCACTGGTAGGTGGGGCCCAGCAGCTCCAGGGCGGCATAGGTGGTGAACAGCTTCATGGTCGAGGCCGGGTTCACCGAGACGTCGGCGTTGAAGTAGGTCGGCGTACCCGGGCCGTCCAGGGGGATCATCACCAGCGACAGGGCGTCGTTGGTCAGCTTGCTGGCCTTGAGGGCCTTCTCCACCCGTTCGGGCAGGACGGACTTGATCGGGGCGGCCAGGGTGGGCAGGGCGAAGGGCAGCAGGGTAGCGAAGGCGAGAACACGCAGTGACTTGAACATAGTTGAAGTGAAATCCCGGTTCAGGGCATAGACATGACTAAGGTGACGAAAGCAGACACTGACGATAGACGATTGCGCCAGTGGCGCGGCAACGCGCCGGCGCATTATGCCGCAAGCCGTTGTCGGATGCGCTGGGGTTTGCACGCGATGCGCGTGTGAGTGCCACCTTCGAGCTGCTAGAGTCTGTGCGGGGCGGCGCCCGCCGTGCCCCGCATGCCGTCATCAATCGAGGAGATCCGCCCCATGGCCAGCAACCGTTCCCGTCGTCTGCGCAAGAAGCTCTGCGTCGATGAGTTCCAGGAGCTGGGGTTCGAGCTGTCGCTCGACTACCGCGAAGGGCTCCCCGCGGAGCAATTGCAGGCCTTCCTCAAGCGCTTCGTGGAGCAGGCCATCACCGCCAATGGCCTGGCCTACACCGGTTGCGACGACTTCGGCTTCGTCTGCCTGGCGCGCCGCGGCTCGGTCACCGAGGCGCAGCGCAAGGCCGTGGAGGACTGGCTGAAGCAGCAGGGCGAGCTGGGCGGCAGTTCGGTCAGCCCACTGCAGGACGCCTGGTATCCGGAGCAGCCCATTCACCAGCCTGTCTGAGGGCGGGCCTGGCATACGCCCCGCGGCTCAGCCCGGCGGGGTGTGCGCGCCTTCCAGTTCCAGTTCGGCGCCGGCCTCCGGCGCGGGCGCCGGCAGGTCGACGCCCGCCCAGCGGCGATAGTCGTCCTCCGACATCGGCTGCGAGAACAGGAAGCCCTGGCCGAAGCGGCAGCCCAGTTCGCGCATGCGCTGCAGCTGCTGGCAGGTCTCGATGCCCTCGGCGATCACCCGCAGCTGCAGGTGGCGCGCCAGCACCAGGGTGCTGGCGACCGACTCGTGGGTGCGCGGGTTGTGCTGCATGTCGCGGATGAAGGAAGCGTCCAGCTTGATCTCGTTGCAGGGCAGGTCGCAAAGGCGCTGCAGCGAGGAGTAGCCGGTGCCGAAGTCGTCGATGGCGACGTTGCAGCCGAGCAGGCGCAGGCGGGTGAGGTTCTCCAGGCTGGCCAGGGGCGTGGTCGCCAGCCCCCCTTCGATGATCTCTATGGTCAGGCTGGCGGGATCGATGCCGGTCTGCCGCAGCTTTTCCTTCAGGTGGGTGGCCAGGTCGCGCTGCTGCAGCACCTCCAGGTCGATGTTGATCGACAGCGCCCGCTGGGTGCCCTGGCGCAGTTCGCGGCGGGCGAAGTCCAGGGCCTGGTCCAGGATCAGGTCGAAGAGGTCGGGCAGCAGTTTCATCCGGCGGATCGCGGCGAGGAAGTAGGCCGGGCGCAACAGCCCGTGGACCGGGTGGTCCCAGCGCACCAGCACCTCGGCGCCGACCTCCTGCAGGGTGTCGAGGTCGACCTTGGGCTGGTAGTAGGCCTTCAGTTCGCGGTTGCGCATGGCCTGCCAGACCTCCAGCGCCGAGGGCGTCGGCCGCGGTAGCGGCGGGGCGGCGGCGGGCGTGGCGCTGTAGTGGCGCAGACGCGCCTGCAGGCTGGACATCTGCAGCGGCTTGGTCAGCTCGCCGAGCACCGACAGGCCGTACAGCGTGGCGATGTGGGCGATGGCCCGGCGCAGGTCGGCGGGAATCTCGCTGACCACGATGATCGCCCGCAGCAGCTTCTCCTGGGCCGCCAGGCGCAGGAACCCGAGCAGGTCCATGCCCGGCGGGAGCACGTCGCAGATGCAGATGTCGACTCCGCCTTCCCGCCTCAGCAGCTCGATGGCGCTGTCCCCGTCGCCGGCGGCCAGGACCTGCTCGTAGCCGAGGACCCGCAGGCCGTGCACGGTCGCCTCGCGCAGAAATGCATGGTCCTCCAGCACCAGCAGGCTGGATGGGATCGATCTGTTCATGGTCGCGCGTACCGAATTGGATAACGGGCGAAGTGTGCCGGCTGGCGGGCGCCATTTATTTAAAGAACTTCCATTTTTCTTGTGGGAATTTGCATCAGGGAATGTTGAAAAAGACCGATCGGAAAGTTAGGGGAAGTTGCCCAATCAAGTTTGTGTAGGAATTTATCCTTTGATGTATGGGAATTTACTTAAGATGTTAAAAGTGGCCCCAGTTAATCTCGACACCGATTCCCTAGACGATATCTTACGGCGCACTCTTGGGAAGTCTGTCGGAGATTGAAAATTGAGCAAGGTTCTTATCGTCGATGACCATCCGGTAATACGGATGGCAATGCGCGTCCTGCTGGAAAAGGAAGGTCACACCATCATCGGGGAGACCGATAACGGCGTGGACGCCCTGTCCCTGGTGAAGGATCTGCTGCCGGAGCTGGTGGTGCTGGACATCGGCATCCCCAAGCTGGACGGGCTCGAGGTCATCAGCCGCCTCACCGCGTTCAACCTGCCCCTGAAAATTCTCGTGCTGACCGGCCAGAGCGCCTCGCTCTATGCCATGCGCTGCATGCAGGCCGGGGCATCGGGGTTCGTCTGCAAGCAGGGCGGGCTGGCCGAACTGATCAGCGCGGTCAACGCGGTGATCGCCGGGTACAATTATTTCCCCAGCACCGCCGTGCGCCCGGCGCGCAAGAACAACGGCAGCATGGACGACCATGAACTCATCCAGCGGCTTTCCGACCGGGAAATGTCGGTATTGCAATACCTGGCCAATGGTTATTCGAACAAGGACATCTCCGAGCAGATGTTCATCAGCAACAAGACCGTCAGTACCTACAAGACGCGCCTGCTGCTGAAGCTCAATGCCCATTCGCTGGTCGACCTGATCGAGTTCGCCAAGCGCAACGCACTGGTCTGAGATGTCCGCCATGGGGTCGAGGTGCAGGGCGCTGCTGGGTGCCGTTCTCGGTGCGATGCTGGCGATGGGGGCCTGGGCCGACGAGGCCCAGGCCCCCGCGCCCTGGACGCAGCTCGCGTTGCTGGCCCGCACGGCGGCGCTTCCCGAGAGACCGCGGGTCGAGCTGCCGGAGTCGGACTGGCAGTGGCTGCGCGAGAAGCGCACGCTGGTGGTGGGGGTGGCCGCGCCGGACTACCCGCCGCTGATCGTCACCGTCAGCGGCAGCGAGCTGGAGGGCGTCACCGCCGACTACCTCGGGCTGATCGGCGAAGCGCTCAACGTGCGCATCGAGATGCGCCGCTACCCGTCCAGGCGCCAGACCATCCAGGCGCTGGTGGACGGCGAGATCGACCTGATCGGCCGCGCCACCGGCTTCGAGGCGGAAATCCCCGAGCTGTTGCTGTCGCGCCCCTATTCCCTGAACCAGCCGGTGATCGTCGGGCCGCAGGACATGCGCCTGGAAGGCGACCTGCAGCTGACCGGCAAGCGGCTCGCGGTGGTGGGCGACTACTTCTCGCCGCAGGAGCTGGTCGAGCATTTCCCCGATGCCGAGGTCGTGCATTTCGACTCGCTGCGCCGCGCCCTGGAGTCCGTCGCCCTCGGGCAGGTGGACGCCTACGTCGGCGACGCCCTGAGCGCGCAGTACCTGATCAGCCAGGGCTACCTGGTCAACCTCAAGCTGCTGAACTTCGCCAACTTCAACGGCATCGGCTTCTCCTTCGCCGCGCGCAAGGACGGCAGCCCGCTGCTCTACAGCGTCAACGAGGCGCTGCAGAGCGTCAGCGCCCAGCAGCAGCTGTCGATCCAGCGGCGCTGGAGCGTGGGCGGGGTGTTCTCCATCTCCAACCACCGGCTGAACCTCACGCCCCAGGAGCTGCGCTGGCTGGAGCGCAACCCGCGGCCGCGGCTGGGCATCGACCAGTCGCTGGCGCCGCTGACCTTCTTCGACTCCCAGGGCAATTTCCGCGGCATAGTCGCCGACCTGCTGGACCTGATCCGCACGCGCACCGGCCTGCAGTTCGAGGTGCTGCCGACTTCGTCCATCCCCGGCATGTTCACCCAGGTGCGCCGGGGCCAGGTCGACGCCCTGGCGACCATGACGCCCACCGTCGAGCGCGAGGCGCAGGTGGACTTCACCCGGCCCTACCTGAGCACCTCCTTCGTGCTGCTCTCGCGCAAGGACGACACCCGCCAGGACCTCGCGGACCTCGACGGCAAGCGTGTGGCGGCGCCCCATGGCAGCGTGGTGGGGGCCTACGTGCGCGAGCACTTCCCGCAGGTGAAGCTGGTGGAGGTGGACAACTACAGCGACGCCCTGCCGCTGCTGGAGGAAGGGCGGGTGGACGCCGCCCTGCAGCCGATGCTCACCGCCACCTTCCTGGTCAACCGCTACTACCGCGACCTGCGCATCGCCGCGACCCTGGACCTGGAGCCGGCGCAGATATCCCTGGGGGTCTCGCGGGCCGACCCGGAGCTGCTGAGCATCCTCAACAAGGCCCTGCTGGCGATCTCGCCGGAGGACATGGCCAGCATCATCAGCCGCTGGTCCACCAGCGGCGCCTCGCCGGACAGCATCTGGGAAGGCTACCGCTCGCAGTTCTACTGGTTGCTGTGGGGCGGCCTGGTGCTGCTCGGGCTGATCCTGCTGTGGAACTGCTACCTGCTGTTCAGGGTGCGCGCGCGCCAGCACGCCGAGCAGGAACTGCAGGACCGCCTGGCATTCAAGCGCGCGCTGATCGACGGCATTCCCCAGCCGGTCTCGGTACGCGACGCCGAAGGGCGCCTGATCACCTGCAACCGGGCCTTCCGCGAGGCCACCGGGCTGTCGGAGGAGACGGCGGCGGGGTCGCTGCTGCGGGACTGCATCTGGCTCTCCGCCGAACAGGCCGAGGGCCTGCACCGGGAATACCTCCAGGTGATGGCCAGCGGCGAACCGGTCGCCGTCGACCGGGTGCTGGAGATCAACGGCGAGCCGCGCCAGGTGCACCATTGGCTCACGCCCTACCGGAGCGCGTCCGGCAAGGTTCGCGGCCTGGTCTCCGGCTGGGTCGACGTCACCGAGCGCGAGCGCCTGCACCAGCAGCTGGAGATCGCCAAGGAGCAGGCCGAGGAAGCCAGCCGGGCGAAGAGCACCTTCCTGGCGACCATGAGCCACGAGATCCGCACGCCGATGAATGCGGTGATCGGCATGCTCGAACTGGCGCTGACGCGCAACCGTTGCAGCGGTTGCGGCGAGCAGGGGCCCATCGAGGTGGCCTACGAGTCGGCCAAGTCGCTGCTGCTGCTGATCGGCGACATCCTCGACGTCGCCAAGATCGAGTCCGGCCGCCTGACGCTGCTGCCCGAACGGGCGCGCCTGCGCGAGCTGATCGAGTCGGTGGCCCGCGTCTTCGACGGCCTGGCCAGGCAGAAGGGCCTGCTGCTGAAGCTGGAGATCGAGACCGAGGCCGCCTGCGACGTGCTCATCGACCCGCTGCGCTTCAAGCAGATCCTCTCCAACCTGGTGAGCAACGCCATCAAGTTCACCGACCAGGGCAGCGTCTGGGTGCGGGTCTCGGGCGAGCCGCTGCCCAACGAGCGGCTGGCACTGGAGGTGTGCGTCGAGGACAGCGGCATCGGCATCGCCGAGGAAGACCAGAAGCAGCTCTTCGAACCCTTCAGCCAGGTGCAGCGCGAAGGGCGCGCCAACCACGGCGGCACGGGGCTGGGGCTGACCATCTGCCGCAAGCTGGCGGAAATGATGGGCGGCTCGGTGCGCCTGGAGAGCGTGGCCGGCGTGGGCACCAAGGTGCACGTCAGGCTGGTGCTGCAGGTGCTGGAGCCCCTCGCGCCGGAAGAGGATTCGATCATCCTGCGCCGCCCGGTGGAGCAGCGGACATTGCACGTGCTGGTGGTCGACGACCACCCGGTCAACCGCCTGCTGCTGGCGCAGCAACTGGAGCACCTGGGGCACACCGTGGCCATGGCCACGGATGGCGGCGAAGCCCTGCAGCTATGGCGGCCCGGCGAGTTTGACCTGATGATCACCGACTGCAACATGCCGGTGCTCAGCGGCTACAGCCTGGCCAGGCGAGTCCGCGAGATCGAGCGGGAGACCGGCGCGGCGCATTCCCCCATCCTCGGCTTCACGGCCAATGCCCAGCCCGACGAGATCGCGCGCTGCAAGGAGGCCGGCATGGACGATTGCCTGTTCAAACCGATCAGCATCGAGCAATTGCGCGACCAGCTGGAGCAACTGCAGCGCGGCGAGATGATGCCGCCGGCGGCGGCTCCGGAAGAGGCACCGCAGGAGGAGGGCGACCTGGACATCGGCGCGCTGCTGGAGATGACCGGCGGCAACGCCCAGCTGACGCGCAACCTGATGGCCGAGCTGATGTCCAGCAACGAGGCGGACGCCGAACAGCTCGAACCCCTGTTGCACGAGCAGGACCGGCGGCGCCTGGCCGAGCTGGCCCACCGCATCAAGGGCGCGGCGCGGCTGGTGGGCGCCATGGCCCTGCATGACCGCTGCGCGGAGCTGGAGAAAGCCTGCGCCGAGCGCGCCGAGTTCTCGACCCTGCGCAGTGCCGTGGAGCAGCTGCGCAGGGCGCTGGATGCGCTGCAGGCCAGCCTGCATGGCCACCTGAAGCAGCTGGACGAGGAAGGCTGCATCCGGCCGGCGCCGTCGGCCACCGAGAACGACCCGGCCTAGGGCCGGGCTTCCCCGTGGGCGCGGCGCAACCTCGACGCCTCACACCGGGCTGGAGCGCCCGGTCATCTCCCGCGCCATTTCGGTGGCATAGCTGTCGGTCATCCCGGCGATGAAGTCGATGACCCGCAGGAAGGCCTTGTGCAGCGGCCAGTCGGGGTCGGGGGCGTTGTGCCCGAGCAGGTCGAGGATGCGCTGGTTCTTGAACGACGGGCTGCGGCCGCCATGCTGTTCCAGGGCCGCGCCGCAGAAGGAATTGAGCAGGATTTCCAGGGTGGTGTAGGCGCCGATCTCGTGCAGCGTCTTGCGCTTGTCCTGGAAGATCTTCTGCCGCGCCAGGGCCTTGGCCTGCTGCACGCAGCGCTTGGCCGGGCCGCTCATGTGCTCCACCAGGTCGCCGCCCAGGCCGCCCTCCAGCAGGGCCCGCTTCTGCTCGACGAAGGCCCGCGCGGCGGCGTTGCTCAGGTGCTCGATGGCCTTGCCGCGGAGGATCGCCAGGCGCCGCCGGCGGGAGTCGCTGGGGCCGAGCTGGCGATAGGTCTCGGGAATGTCGTCGCCGACCAGGTCCAGCAACAGGGCCTCCACCTCGGGGTAGTCGAGCAGCTCCATCTCCAGGCCGTCTTCCAGGTCGATCAGGCCGTAGCAGATGTCGTCCGCCGCCTCCATCAGGTAGACCAGCGGGTGGCGCGCCCAGCGCTCGTCGTCGAGCTTGGGCATGCCCAGCTTCTCGGTGATCTGCTCCAGCAGCGGCAACTCGCTCTGGTAGCAGCCGAACTTGTGCTTCTTGTAGCCGAGGGAGTCGGCGTGGCGCGCGGTCCAGGGGTACTTCAGGTAGCTGCCGAGGGTGGCGTAGGTCAGGCGCATGCCGCCGTCGAACTGGTGGTACTCCAGCTGGGTGAGCACCCGGAAGCCCTGGGCGTTGCCCTCGAAATTGAGGAAGTCGGCGCGCTCGTCGGCATCCATGGCGTCGAGCCAGCCGCGCGCGGCGGCCTGCTGGAACCAGTGGCGGATGGCGTCCTCGCCGGAGTGGCCGAAGGGCGGGTTGCCGATGTCGTGGGCCAGGCAGGCCGACTGCACGATCACCCCGAGGTCGCTGGGGTCGCACCATTCCGGCAGCTCGCCGCGCAGCATCTCGCCGACGCGCATGCCCAGGGAGCGGCCGACGCAGCCGACCTCCAGGGAGTGGGTCAGGCGCGTGTGGATGTGGTCGTTGCTCGACACCGGGTGGACCTGGGTCTTGCGCCCCAGGCGGCGGAAGGCGCCGGAGAAGATGATGCGGTCATGGTCCTTGTGGAAGGCGCTGCGGCCCAGTTCCGCGCTGCTGTGCACGGGTTTGCCGAGGCGCTCGCGGGGGAGCAGGGTATGCCAGTCCATTCGCTCGTCCGATTGCTCGTGGTGGGGCCAACGCTACCCCTTGCCCGCGGCAATCTCAATCGCGGCCTGTCACAGGCCTTCGGCGTCGATGTCGATCAGCAGCAGGCGGCGGCCCTGGTCGATGAACTGCCCGGCGGTCATGCAGTACTGGTTGGTGGTGGCGTCGCGGTAGGTGTTGGACAGCGTCAGCCGGCGTTCTTCCCAGCCCTCGGCGAGCAACTGGTAGAAGTAGGGGCGCCAGGACCAGTTGTGGCCGACGTAACGCCGGTCTTCCTTCCAGAACAGGCCGTTCCATTCCAGGTTGGGCGAGATCTGCGTGCCGTGGCGGTCGCACTGGTACACCCGCAGCAGGCGCGGGAAGGCGTCGGGGGTGGGCAGGCTGGCCAGGCGCGCGCCGCCCTCGGCCCAGGGGCGCAGGCTGGCGACCAGTTCGGCCAGTTGCTGGCGCAGCTGCACCAGCCGGGCGCGCTCTTGCAGCTTGCGCTGTACGTAGCGGTCGCGCCACTGGCCGAAGGCGTCGAGGTAGGTGTCGCTGGCGGGGAAGTCCAGGGCCGGGCGGGCGAACAGGTAGCCCTGGACGAAGCGCGCGCCGCACTCCAGGGCGAAGTCCAGTTCCGCCTCGGTCTCCACCCCTTCGGCGATGATCCAGCAGCCGGTCTTCTCGGCCATCTGCGCCAGGGCCTTGACCACCTCGCCGCTGGGGCCGCCACGGGCCGCCTGCTGGAACAGGCGCATGTCCAGCTTGAGGATGTCCGGCTGCAGCGCCAGGACGCGGTCGAGCTGGGAGTAGCCGGCGCCGAAGTCGTCGATGGCGATGCGCGCCCCGGCCTCGCGGTAGCGCGCCACCACCTCGGGCAGGCGCTGGTTGCCGCCGCCCAGTTCGGTGATCTCGAAGACCACCCGGTGCGGGTCGACGCCGTGCTGCTGCAGTTGCTTGAGGCTGGGCAGCGGCTGGTTGGGGCGCAGCCGGCTGATCCAGCGCGGCGAGATGTTCAGGCTGAGGAACCAGTCCGCGGGCGCTTCTGGCAGGCGCGCCAGGGCGTCGTCGCGGATCTGCCGGTCGAGGCGGCGCAAGGTCGCCGGGGGAATCTTCGGATCGACGAACAGCGGGCCCACCGAGAGCAGCTGGCCGTCGGCCTGGCGCATCCGGCCGAGGGCCTCGACCCCGGCGATCAGGCCGGTGGCGGTATCGATGAAAGGCTGGAAGCAGGCGACCGGTTGCCCGTCGATCAAGGGACACATCCTTAGTGAAGGGGAAGGGAGGGCGTTGCCGCCGGCCCGGGATTGCCTCCTAGCAAGAATGTAGCCAGGGCGCTCAGTCGCCCTGGCCCGCCGGCGGCTTCTCCGGGCTGCCCGCGGCCGGCTGGCGCAGCTTCAGCAGCAGCGGCGCGAGCACGATGGCCAGGCGCAGCAGGCGCACCAGGCCGCGTTTGCGGCGCAGCATCAGGGCGGCCGCGGCCGCCGCGCCGCCGGCGGCCCACAGCGAGGCGCCGCCGCGCAGTTGCTGGCGCACGCCCTGGCCCAGGTCGCGGGCCTGGCGCAGCGGCTGCAGGAGCTTCTCGCTTTCCTGGCGCAACTGCTGGCGCTGGACTTCCAGGCGCAGGCGCAGCACGGCCTTGCGCAGTTCCTGCCGCGTGGGGCGGGGGGAGAGTTGCGGCAGTTCACTCATGGCAGCAGTTGCTCCCGGTCACGGGCCAGTTCTTCCAGGGTGGCGCTGAATGGCGAACTGTCGTCGTCCACCAGCTGGTACAGGCGCCAGGCGCACAGCCCGCCGCCCAGCGCATAGAAGGCGCACAGGCCGAGCACGGCGGCCAGCCGGTCGCTGTCCCAGAACAGCACCAGCACCAGCAGCGACAGGCCCAGTATCAGCAGCAGGGCGAACAGCAACGCCAGCCCGGCGAACAGCAGCAGCGCCAGGGTACGGCTCTTCTGCTCCTGCAGCTCCAGGCCGAAGAGTTCGACATGGCCATGCAGCAGGCCCAGCAGTGCGGCGCCGAAGCGCCGCACGGAAGGGCCCTGGTGTGGCGGGGCGTCCTTGGCGTCGCTCATCGGTCAGCGCCGCCCGACCAGCAGGCCGAGCAGGAAGCCGACGCCCGCGGCCAGGCCCACGGCCTGCCAGGGATGCTCGCCGACATAGTCCTCGGTGGCGTCCACCGCGGCGCGGCCCTGGTCGCGCACGGCGCTCTGCGCGGCGTCGATGCGTTCGCGGGCCCGGCCCAGCCCGGAGCGCAGCTGTTCGCGCAGGGCATCGGCTTCCTCGCCGGCCAGTTCCGCGGAGGTCTGCAGGAGTTTCTCGGTGTCGGCCACCAGGGCCTGGAACTCGGCCAGCAGCTCGTCCTTGGTGGTATTCGCGGTGCTCTTGCGGGGCATTGTGAGGCTCCTTGTGTTTGCGAGGGGTTCACTGGTTTCTGAGCCCCAGGGCGTTGGGAAGTTTCCCATAAATCGACGGCGAAGCGGCGACGTAGAGCAGGACTCAGGCCCGTTCAGTGAAGACCAGTCTGCGCCGCTTCGCCCGTCGGGCGCATGGTATGCCGCTTGCAACGCCGTGGTGCGTCATCCGGTGCGAGTGCCCCAGACAGGGGCGTTCAGGGACGTCCGAAGACCGCCGGAAAATCCATTAACCAACTGAAAGACAAAAGAAAAATCAAAAAAACAGAGGTGCCCCTCCGCGCCCTCGTGTGCCGTGTGGAGCAGGGGGCTGGACCTTATCGGTGCGCCTGCGCTTCATGCTGGTGCGGTGCGCTGGGGCGATGAGCTGTTTTGGTGCTTTTTCGGTCTGATCCGGGGCTGCCTGATTCATGGAAAACCTCAACAGTGCCGTGGAAACCCTGATCCACGGTTCCAATACCCTGTTCATCCTGCTGGGCGCCGTGATGGTGCTGGCCATGCATGCCGGCTTCGCCTTCCTCGAGGTCGGCACGGTGCGCCTGAAGAACCAGGTCAACGCCTTGTCGAAGATCCTCTCGGACTTCGCCGTGTCCTGCCTTGCGTACTTCTTCATCGGCTACTGGATCGCCTACGGCGTGGATTTCCTCAAGCCGGCCAGCGAGCTGAGCGCGGAGAACGGCTATGCGCTGGTCAAGTTCTTCTTCCTGCTGACCTTCGCCGCCGCCATCCCCGCGATCATTTCCGGGGGCATCGCCGAGCGCGCCCGGTTCGCCCCGCAGCTGTGCGCCACGGCGCTGATCGTGGCCTTCGTCTACCCCTTCTTCGAGGGCATGGCGTGGAACGGCAACCACGGCCTGCAGGCCTGGCTGGCCCTGAAGTTCGGCGCGCCCTTCCATGACTTCGCCGGCTCCGTGGTGGTGCACGCCTTCGGCGGCTGGCTGGCGCTGGCCGCGGTGCTGCTGCTGGGCCCGCGCAACGGCCGTTACCGCGAGGGCCGGCTGGTGGCCTTCGCGCCGTCGAACATCCCCTTCCTGGCCCTGGGCGCCTGGATCCTGGTGGTCGGCTGGTTCGGCTTCAACGTGATGAGCGCGCAGACCCTGGACCACGCCAGCGGCCTGGTGGCGGTGAACTCGCTGCTGGCCATGGTCGGTGGCACCATCGCCTCGCTGCTGGTGGGGCGCAACGACCCCGGCTTCCTGCACAACGGCCCGCTGGCCGGCCTGGTGGCGGTGTGCGCCGGCTCCGACCTGATGCACCCGGTCGGTGCACTGGCCACGGGCCTGGTGGCCGGCGCGCTGTTCGTCTGGGTGTTCACTGCGGCGCAGACGCGCTGGAAGCTCGACGACGTGCTCGGCGTATGGCCGCTGCACGGCCTGTGCGGCGCCTGGGGCGGCATCGCCTGCGGCATCTTCGGCCAGCAGGCCCTGGGCGGCCTGGGCGGGGTGAGCCTGGCGAGCCAGGTGCTGGGCACCCTGCTGGGCATTGTCATCGCCTTCGCCGGCGGGCTGCTGGTCTACGGCGGGATCAAGGCGGTGGTGGGCATCCGCCTGAGCCAGGAAGAGGAGTACTACGGCGCCGACCTGTCGATCCACAAGATCGGGGCGATCAACCACGATTGAGCGCCGTTCGTGCCACCGCGGCGTCCTGCGCGGCCGGTGAGTCCAATCGCGGACGGAGTCCGCTCCTACGCCCGTGCCTCCTGGAACCGTAGGAGGACCTTGTCCGCGATCATGGCGGATAACGCCGTAGGCGTTATGCGCCCTACGGGGAGCCCGGGAGCTTTGTGGTTTTGCATCACGCTCTCCCTGAAGGGATAGGGGGCTGTCCCGAGCAAGCGGATAACGCAGCGTCAGCCGGCAAACTCGTAGGGCGAATAACCGTTCGCGGTTATCCGCCGTTAGCCCAAACACCGATGCCCGACGACGATGGCGGATAACGCCGTAGGCGTTATGCGCCCTACGGGTTTCCAGAGAAACAACCGAGCGCACCGGAACGCCCCTTCAGAAGGCCGAGCGAAACCGGCGCTCAGGAGGTCATGCGACATGGATGTCGCGAGAGCCCCGATGGGCTACAGGGACGTACCCTCGGGGCGGGCCTCCGTGGCGGGGGAGTTCGTGAGGGTAGCCCGGCTTCATCGGGCCCGTATGCGGGGCAAGCCTTTTTGGTTCCTTTTGTGGCGTTTGACAAAAGGGACTCGCCCGAGGGGGCGAAACGAGAGATCTCAGCGCACTCGGAGCGGCGCGCTACACCAAGCCCCCAAGCCAATTGGGTTCCCGCGTTCGCGCACTACTGTCCGGAATAAATTTTGCGAGGAAAAGCCTGGAGGGCTTGCGGGGGCTGAAGGCACGGATTAAACCGTTGAGCGCCAACTCAACCCCAGCCCCCGCAAGATGTTCAGAATAAGCCGTTTTCACGATGTTCTAAAAGCTCTGCCCCGCGGAGTCTTCGATCGACTGGTCGCCGAACAGGGCGCCGACAAGCACAGCAAGCGCTTTGGCAGCTGGCATCACCTGGTCGCCATGGTGTATGCCCATCTGGCCAGCGTAAGCAGCCTGCGTGCGTTGGAAACCAGCTTCAACAGCCAGTCCAATCATCACTATCACCTCGGTGCGGGCCCGATCCGGCGCTCGACCCTGGCCGACGCCAACGAGCGCCGTAATGCCCAGGTCTTCGCCCTGGCGGCGCAATACCTGATGACCGGCGCCTGCCGCCAACTGCGCCGCGACGGGAAAGAATTGCTGTACCTGCTGGACTCCACGTCGATCACCCTCAAGGGCCCAGGCTTCGACGAGTGGACGTTGAGCAACCGAACCCGCACCCAGGGGCTGAAAGTCCATGTGCTGTATGCCGAGCAGGCCGCCGCGCCGGTGCATTGCAGTTTCACTGCCGCCAACGTCAATGATGTCGACGAAGGCAAGACGCTGAGCATCGAGCCGCGGGCCACCTACGTGTTCGACAAGGGCTATTACGACTTCAATTGGTGGGCGAGCCTGGATGCCCAGCAGGCCCGCTTCGTCACGCGTTTCAAGTCCAATGTGGCGCTCAAGGTCCTGGCCCAGCGCGAAGTGCCCGTGCAGGACCGGGAAACGATCCTGCAGGACGCCGAGGTGCGTTTTTCCAATCGTTCCCCCGGTGGCAGACGGCGCAATCACTACACCAAGCCGCTGCGACGAATCCTGGTGAATCGCCCGGGCGGTGAGCCTCCGCTGAGCCTGGCGACTAATGACCTGACCAGCCCAGCGACCGAGATTGCGGAGCGCTACCGGGATCGCTGGCGAATCGAACTGTTTTTCAAATGGATCAAGCAGCACCTGAAGATCAAGCGCTTCCTGGGGCGCAGCGAGAATGCCGTGCGCATCCAGATTCTCTGTGCGTTGATCAGCTACCTGCTGCTGAGTCTTTACCAACGTCGGACCGGAGCCCGGCAAAGCCTGTGGATGCTGATGGTGGAGGTACAGGCGACGCTGTTTCAGCGCCCTGGCCTGGAGGCCGAACGCTCCCGACGACGACGGGAGCGACTACAGGAGATTAACCAACGGCAAGGGCAGCTGTTAATAGCATGAAAAGTGCCGGACAGTAGTGCGCGTTCGCGGGAATGACGATTGGTAGAGAGGTGCGTAGGTAAGGTTCGCGAGCAAGAGCTAGGCGCCCCCCCTCGATCCTACGAAGAGCATCTCGGCGCGGGCGCGAGACAGTTGCTCCTACGACCGTGCTTGCCGGGAACTGTAGGAGCGGACTCTGTCCGCGATCAGGCGGATAACGCCTGGGGCGCCATCCGCCCTGCGTCGAGCCGGCGTTCCGTGGGCATAAAAAAGGTTCTTCGCGGAGTCTGGGGAAAGAGCGGATTGACAGTCAGGGAAGCGGGTAGATTGGCAGTCGCCAAACGAACCAACCCCCACCCCCTGCTGTCGCCGTGCATCCTATTGATCTTGCTGCTTTCTGGCCAGGCTACGAAGTCATCGCCTGCCACCCATCTGCCGACAGCACCCTGCTGATCGAGCTCAAGCCTCACGCCAGCGCTGTCCCCAAATGCGGGCGCTGCGGTCAGGCCAGTCCATTAATCCACGAACGGCGGATTCGCCGGGTGCGTGATCGCGATCTGTTCGACCAGCGCGTCCTGCTCCAACTGCCGGTGCGCCGCGTCGACTGCCTGCGCTGTGGTCGGGTGACCGAGCGGATCGACTGGCTGGAGCCAGCGTCGCGCTTGACCCAGCGCTTGCGCATCTGGCTCGAGGCTTTGCTGCAATTACTGCCCATCAGTCACGTCAGTCGCCTCGTCGGTCTGCATTGGCACACGCTCAAGCAGCTCGACAAACGTCGTCTAGAGGCCGCAGTCGGTGCTTTCGAGCCGGGTGACGTTCGCCGCCTGGTGATGGACGAGTTCGCTCTTCACAAAGGACATCGTTACGCCACCGTGATCATGGATGCGCAGCGGACACGCGTGCTGTGGGTCGGGCATGGCAACAGCCGCGAGGCGATTCAGCCGTTCTTCGAACTGCTCGGTGAGCGCTGCCAGCAAATCGAGGCCGTGGCGATGGACATGAACACCGCCTTCGATCTGGA
This sequence comes from Pseudomonas sp. 273, assembly GCF_029201425.1. Taxonomy (NCBI): domain Bacteria; kingdom Pseudomonadati; phylum Pseudomonadota; class Gammaproteobacteria; order Pseudomonadales; family Pseudomonadaceae; genus Pseudomonas; species Pseudomonas sp. 273. The sequence continues at coordinate 4,783,779 of NZ_CP116775.1, read as the reverse complement.
AGTAAAACAGCATTGCCCCCGTGCCGAAGTGGTCTACGACCTATTCCACGTGGTGGCTCGCTATGGCCGGGAGGTGATCGACCGCATCCGTGTCGATCAGGCCAACGCGCTACGCCAGGACAAAGCGGCACGCAAGGTAATCAAGCAGAGTCGTTGGTTGCTGCTGCGCAATCGCGAAAACCTCAAGGATCAGCAAGCCGTGCAGTTGCAGGAAATCCTCGAGGCCAACCAGCCACTGGCCACGGTCTACGTGCTCAAGGATGCGCTCAAGGAAATCTGGTACGCCCCCAGCGTGCGGGAGGGTTGGCGCCGCTGGCGGGACTGGTTGCGCCACGCCAGGGACAGTGGCCTGGCCCCGCTGCAACGCTTCGCTCGCAATCTGCGCAAATACGCCCGAGGCATCCTGGCCAGCGCTCGCTTCCCCATGCACACCAGCCTGCTGGAAGGGGTAAACAATCGCATCAAGGTGATCAAGCGCATGGCCTATGGCTTCAGGGACTCCGCCTACTTCTTCCTGAAAATCAAGGCCGCCTTCCCCGGGAAAGCGCGATGAACCATAAAAAAGCCCCGCCGGGTGGCGGGGCTCAAACCATAGGAGCGGTGTCTTCCTTCAGCGCACTGTCACCACAGCGGCATGGTGTAGCTGAGGATCAGGCGGTTCTCGTCCGCGGCGTTGCTGGCGGCGGTATTGCGGCTGAAGTTGCTGCGGGTGGTCGCGTTACGCCATTTCACGCCGAAGCCCTTGAGCGCGCCGTCCTGGAAGACGTAGGCGACGTCGGTGTCGCGTTCCCATTCCTTGCCTTCCCCGCTGGTGGTCAGCAGGTCGATGTTGTCGCCCTTGATGTAGCGGGTCATGAAGGTCAGGCCGGGGATGCCGATGCCGGCGAAGTTGTAGTCGTAGCGGGCCTGCCAGGACTTCTCGTCCTTGTTGGCGAAGTCGTTGATCTGGACGAAGTTCACCAGGTAGGGGTCGGCGCCGTTGATGTAGGCGAAGCCGGTGTCGCCGCTCATCTTCTGGTAGCCGACGCCGAAGGCGTGGTAGCCCAGGTTGTAGGTGAACATGGCGTTGAGCGCCTTGTTGTCGACGTTGCTGCTGCCGTCGTCGGTGGACTTGGCCCAGCGCAGGTCGGTCTTCAGCGACTGGCCCTCGGTGATCGGCAGCAGGTAGGTCGCGGTCAGGAAGTGCTGCTTGTAGAAGTCCTCCAGCTGGCCGTAGTGGTAGCCGGTGCTGAAGTTCTTGGTCCAGGCGTAGGTGCCGCCGGCGAAGTCGAACTCGTTGGTGGTGGTGCCGGTGCGGAAGCTGATGTTCTTCTTGCCGCCGCCGGTGATGGTCATCTCCTGGTAGTCGGAGGAGTCACGCAGGTTGGTCTGGTTCAGGCGGCCGGCGTCGAAGGTCAGGCCGTCGAGCTGGGTGGAGTTGAAGGCGCCGCCCAGGAACACCTGCGGCAGCAGGCGGCTGTCGTTGGGCATGATGACCGGCAGTTTCGGGATCAGGGTGCCGACCTTCAGGGTGTTCTTCTCGTAGCGCAGCTTGGCGGTCATGCCCAGCTTGCTGTAGTCGTCGGCGGCGTCGCCGCTGGCGGTCTTGGGCAGCAGGCCGGAGCCGGTACGGTCCGCACTGGAATCCAGCTTCAGGCCGAGCATGCCGATGGCGTCTACCCCCACGCCAATGGTGCCCTCGGTGTAGCCGGACTCGTAGCGCAGGATGAAGCCCTGCGCCCATTCCTCGGCCTTGTTCTGCTGGGCCGGGGTGGAGGTGCGGAAATCGCGGTTGAAGTAGAAGTTGCGCAGTTCGACGCTGGCCTTGCTGTCCGAGATGAAATCGGCGTGAGCCAGGGCAGGGATGATGCAGCTGGAACCCAGCGTGGCCATGGCCACGGCACGGGCGATCGGAGTCTTGCTCATTGTTATTGTCTCCTCGAGCGCTTTGAGCAGTTCGGTGATGCCTGGACTACGCCGGCATGTCGATCTGTTACAGCCTGCCTACTAAATCATTACAGGCTTTTTCCGACTCTTAGACCTTAGTCGCTGTTGCCCGGGGTATCCCGCTGATTTGCCTGGAGTTGACCGAAGGACTTTCACTGCACCCATTGCGGGTAGTAGCCGAGGCGGTCCTGCACCTGGGCGTCGTGCGCCGGGACCACGGTGATTTCCGGGTGCGCCAGGAGCATTTCGTGGACCTTCGCCAGCTGCGCCAGGGTCTGTTCGCGGTCGCGGTCCACCAGGCGGCTGCTGACCCAGAACTTCTGCCGCGGGCCGCTGAAGCCTTCCAGGCGCCAGCTGGTGTCGCCGCTGAAGAAGAAGCGGCGGCCGTCGCCCAGGGTGAGGAACAGGCCGACCGAGCCGGGTGTATGGCCGGGCATGGGCACCAGCACCAGGCTGCCGTCGCCGAACAGGTCCAGGCTCTCGTCGAAGGCCAGGAAGGGCGTGGGCGAGAACACGTAGGGCCGCCAGGGCGTCGCCGCGCTGAACTCGCTGGGGAACACCGCCGGCGGCGTGGCGACGTGGGCGTAGTCGATTTCCGCATAGGGCGCCCACACCGGCACCTCGGGGAAGTCCACCAGGGCCGAGGCGTGGTCCCAGTGGGCGTGGGACAGGTAGATGCGGTCGATGCGGATGCCGCTGCCGGCCAGTTGCTCGCGCACCGGGTGCACCTCGCCGAAGCGGAACAGCGGCTTGTCCCACCAGGGCATGTCCTGCTCGAACTGCGCCTGTGCCTGGCTGCCCAGGCCGGTGTCGAACAGCAGCGTGGCCGCGTGGTGCTGGATGAGCAGCGCGGTGTGGTTGACGCGCACCTGGCGCGTCCAGTCGCCGCCGGCGAGGGTCAGGGCGTCGAGGGTGGTGAGCCCGGAGGTGCGCACCAGGGCGAAGCGCAGCCCGTCGGCGTGGCCGGGCAGGCTGGCGAACCCCAGCAGCAGGGCGAGGAAGAGTCTGGCGAGGCGCATGGCGGGCATCCTGGTCCGTAGGCTCAGAGGGTGGGCAGGGGGAGGTAGCCGGGGAGGGCGCGGATGCGTTCCTGCCAGGCCTGCACGTGGGGGTAGCCGGTGGTCTCCAGGCCACCCTCGGGCGCCAGGGCCACGTAGGGATAGACCGCGATGTCGGCGATGCTCGGCCCGGCCGTGCGGGCCAGCCAGGGCTGGCGCGAGAGTTCCCCGTCGAGCAGTTCCAGGGCCTGGCGCGCCTTGGCCTGGGCCGCGCCGAGGTCGCCGGGGCGCTTGAACAGCTGGATCACCCGCGCCTGGGCCGGGCCGTGCTGGATCTCGTTGGCGGCGAAGCTCAGCCAGTGGGCGATGCGCCCCTGGGGCTCGGCGTCCAGCGGGTACCAGGACGGCTCGGCATAGCGGCGCGCCAGGTAGACCAGGATGGCCTGGGAGTCGCCCAGGCCGAAGTCGCCGTCTTCCAGGGCCGGCACCTGGCCACGCGGGTTGATGGCGAGGAAGGCCGGGCGCTTGTGCACGCCGCTGCGCAGGTCGACGTTGACCAGGTCGGCGCTCTGGCCGATCAGGCTGAGGAACAGGCGGACCTTGTAGGCATTTCCGGAGAGCGGGATGTCGTGCAGTTTCATGGCGGTGTTCCTGCTGGGTGTTGTTGTCGGGAACGGCTCCGGCAGATAGTAGACAGACAAGTCTGTATAGTTCAAGCTCGAAATACGCCTCTCCCGGTGCTCGCCAGTTCAAGAGCGCCGGCGCCTCGCGCATAATGACCGCCCAGGAGGTGCCCATGACGTCCAGCAAGGCTTCCAGCAAGCGCGAGCAGTTGCTCAATACCGCCCTCGACCTGTTCTACCGCGAGGGCTACCACGCCACGGGCATCGACCGCATCCTGGCCGAGTCCGGGGTGGCCAAGATGACCCTGTACAAGCACTTCAAGTCCAAGGACGAGCTGATCATGGCTGCCCTGGAGGAACGCCACGCGCGCACCCTGCGCCGCTTCCGCGACGGCTCGCGCCTGGCTCCGCGCGAGGCCATACTGGCGGTCTTCGACAACCTGCACGGCTACCTGCACGAGGACGGCTTCAGCGGTTGCGCCTTCATCCACGCGGCCGCCGAGTTCCATGACCGCGGGCACCCGATCCACCGCCAGGCCGCCGAGCACAAGGGCTTCATCGAGGCGTTCTTCCGTCGCCAACTGGAGGCGCTGGGCGTGCATGAGCCGGGCAAGCTGGCGCGGCAGCTGCAATATTTGCTGGAAGGGGTGCTGGTCATGGCGCACATGCACGGTCCGGCCGACCAGGCCCTGGAAGCGCGCGAGGTGGCGGAAGCCTTGCTGCGCCAGGCCGGCCATTGACGGGGGAGGATGCGATGGGCCCTGAATGCCAGCTGTTCGGAACCCTGGGTTGCCACCTGTGCGAGGTGGCTGAGGCGCTGCTGATGCCTTTCGTCGAGCACGGCCTGCTGGTGGAACTGGTCGACATCGCCGACCGCGAGGAGTGGGTCGAGCGCTACGGCCTCAGCATCCCGGTGCTGCGCCGTTGCGACACTGGGGCGGAGCTGAACTGGCCGTTCGACGCCGAACAGGTGGCCGCCTTCCTCAGCGGCTGATCGTTCCTGCGACGCCTCTGCGCCCGGCGCCGCTCTGTGTCAGTCTTGTGCTGTCTAACCCCCTCGTTGGAGACAGCACTATGAAAATCGGATTCCTCGGCCTTGGCGGCATGGGCGCCGGCATGGCCGCGAACCTCATCCGCGGCGGCCACCAGGTGCACCTGTGGAACCGCTCGCCGGCGGCGCTGGAGCCGCTGCTGGCCCTGGGCGGCCTGGCGGCGGCCGACCCGGTGGCGGCCTTCGATGCCGACGTGGTGATTTCCATGCTCGCCGACGACACCGCGACCCGCGCGGTGCTCCTCGACAGCGGCGCCCTGGACTCGGCGCGGCCGGGGCTGATCCACCTGAGCATGGCCACGCTGTCGGTGGCCCTGATCGGCGAGCTGGCCGAGCGCCACCGCCAGCGTGACCTGGCCTTCATCGCCGCGCCGGTGTTCGGCCGCACCGACGTGGCCGAGGCCGGCAAGCTCAACATTCTCGCCGCGGGCCCCGCCGAGGCCATCGCCGAAGTGCAGCCGCTGCTCGACCTGATGGGCCAGAAGACCTGGCCGCTGGGCGACGACCCCCTGAGCGCGGCGGCGGTGAAGATCGCCGGCAACTTCATGATCGCCAGCGCCATCGAGGCCATGGGCGAGGCCTCGGCCCTGGCCAAGGGCTTCGGCGTGGAGCCGGCGCAACTGCTGGAGATCATGGGCAGCACCCTGTTCAACGCGCCGGTGTACCGCAACTACGGCGCGCTGATCGCCGAGCAGCGCTACGAGCCGGCGGCATTTCGCCTGGTGCTCGGCCTGAAGGACGTGGGCCTGGCCCTGGCGGCGGGGCAGAGCCGCCACGTGCCGCTGCCGTTCGCCAGCGTGCTGCGCGACAACCTGCTGGAAGCGGTGGCCCAGGGCGACGGCGAGCGGGATTGGGCGGCACTGGCGCAGGTGGCGTTGCGCCGTTCGGGGCAGGCCTGAAGCCAGGCACGTGTAGGAGCGGACTCCGTCCGCGATGGTATGAACGCCGGTCTTGCCGGCGGAATCGCGGATAAATCCGCTCCTACGCTCTCCCGGACAGCATGTAGGAGCGCGCCCTGCGCGCGATTCGCGGGCAGGGCCCGCTCCTACACAGACGGCGGGATGCCTTCCGAGGAAAAATCGCAGGCAATAAAAAACCCGCCGGTTAAGGCGGGTTTTTCGGGAATTGGTCGGAGCGACTGGATTCGAACCAGCGACCTTCTCGTCCCGAACGAGACGCGCTACCAAGCTGCGCTACGCTCCGTTTGATGGCGCGCATTCTACCGAAAAACTTTTGATGCACAAGGGGTTAGCGAAAATTTTTTCAGAAATATTTTCTTCCCCCCGAAAAAGCCGACGCCCCGCGGGACTCGGAGTCCGGCGGGGCGCCCGGGTGCTGGCGGTCGGGGATCAGAGATCCTTGACGGTACGCACCTGGTCCTTGTTCACGCGTACGCGTTTGCCGTCCAGTTGTTCGAATTCATAGAAACCGGTGTCGTCGTCGTACTTGGGCGTGTCGACGGACTGGATCTCGCGGCCGTCGTTCAGGGTGATGACGCTGGGGCTGGAGCAGCCAGCGAGTGCGCCAAGGCCCAGGACGAGCAGGAAAGCTGGGAGCGCGCGATTGATCATTCGTATATCTCCTGTACGAATCGAGGTTTGTTCGGAGTTTCCGACTGGGAGAGTAGTGGCAAAGTTCCCCGTCATTTCTCGAAAGACCCTGGATCGAGCGTCTAGCCCGGGCTGTTCAGCAGCTCGGGGGAGTTCAGGTTGGCCAGGCGCGGGTCGTCCCTGGCGCAGGCCACCGGGCACGCCCCCAGGGGCAGCAGGACCTGGCGCGGGCTGCGCTCGCCGCGTTGCCAGGCGGCTTCCAGCTGGGGCGCCAGGGCCTTGGGCAGGATGCAGAACAGCGGCTCCCAGTGCTCGCCGTCGTGCAGCATGTGCGGTACTTCGGGTCGCGCGGCGGCGGCCTGGCGCAGGCGCTCGATGAGTTCCTCGTCGAACAGCGGGGCGTCGCAGGGCAGCACCAGCAGCCAGGGGTGACGGGCGGCCTGCAGGCCGGCGCGGATGCCGGCGAGCGGACCGGGGTAGTCCGGGGTGTCGTCGTGCACCAGCTGGTCGGCGTAGGCACGGTAGATGTCGGCGTTGCGGTTGCAGGAGACGATCAGGTCGTCGCTCAGCGGGCGCACGCGTTCGTGCAGGTAGCTGATCAACGGGCGCCCGCGCCATTCCAGCAGGCCCTTGTCGCGCCCCCCATGCGCTGGCCGCGGCCCCCGGCGAGCAGCAGGACGGAACAGGGCGGCAGGGTGGTGTCAGGCATGGCGAGGTCTCCGGAACGGGCCTGTGATATAACACCGGCATCCCCGTCTCTCAAGCAAGGACACCGTCCATGAGCCACCTGGCCACGCCCGAATTCGTCCCGCTGAACATCGCCGTGCTCACCGTCAGCGACACTCGCACCCTTGAGACCGACACCTCCGGCCAGCTGTTCGTCGACCGTCTGAGCGCCGCCGGCCACAACCTGGCCGCGCGGGTGTTGCTGAAGGACGACCTCTACCGCATCCGCGCCCAGGTCGCCACCTGGATCGCCGAGGAGCAGGTGCAGGTGGTGCTGGTCACCGGCGGCACCGGCTTCACCGGCCGCGACAGCACCCCGGAAGCGGTGACCTGCCTGCTGGACAAGGTGGTGGACGGCTTCGGCGAGCTGTTCCGGCAGATCTCGGTGGCCGACATCGGCACTTCCACCGTGCAGTCCCGCGCCCTGGCCGGGCTGGCCAACGGCACCCTGGTGTGCTGCCTGCCGGGCTCCACCAATGCCTGCCGCACCGCCTGGGACGGCATCCTCGCCGAGCAGCTGGACGCCCGCCACCGCCCGTGCAACTTCGTGCCGCACCTGAAGCAGGCCGCGCCCTGCGAGAGCCGCGGATGAGCTGCTGCGACAAGCCCGGCTTGCTGCCGGTCGAGGAGGCCCTGGCGCAACTGATGGCGCTGGCGGCCCAGGCGCCGATCGAGGAAATCGAGCAGGTTCCCCTGGCCGAGGCCGAGGGCCGCGTGCTGGCAGCGCCGCTGCTGTCCGGTTTCGACCTGCCGCCCTGGGACAACAGCGCCATGGACGGCTACGCGCTGCGCCTGGCCGACTGGCAGGGCGAGCCCCTGGTGGTGAGCCAGAAGATTTTTGCCGGCGTCGCCCCCGAGCCGCTGCAGGCAGGCACCTGCGCGCGCATCTTCACCGGCGCGCCCGTGCCCCATGGCGCGGATTGCGTGGAGATGCAGGAAAACGTCGAGGTGCTGGAAGACGGCCGCGTGCGCTTCCTCGAAGCGCTGCGCTTCGGCCAGCACATCCGCCCGCAGGGCCAGGAGACCCGCCAGGGCGACCAGGTGCTGCCGGCCGGCACGCGCCTGGGCGCCATCGAGCTGGGCCTGGCCGCCTCGCTTGGCCAGGCCGTGCTGAACGTGCGGCGCAAGCCGCGGGTGGCGCTGCTGTCCACCGGCGACGAGCTGGTGGAGCCGGGCCAGCCGCTGCGCACCGGGCAGATCTACAACAGCAACCGCGCCGTGCTGAAGGCCTGGCTGCTGCGTTCCGGCTGTGAGGTGCGGGATGCCGGCATCCTCCCCGACGACCTGGCGAAGACCCGCGAAGTGCTCGGCTCCTTGGGCGACGCCGACCTGATCCTGACCACCGGCGGCGTTTCCGTGGGCGAGGCCGACTTCCTCGGCGCGGCCCTGCGCGAGGCCGGCGAGCTGGCGCTGTGGAAGCTGGCGATCAAGCCGGGCAAGCCGCTGACCGTGGGCCACTACCAGGGGACCCCGGTGATCGGCCTGCCGGGCAACCCGGCCTCTACCCTGGTCACCTTCGCCCTGCTGGCGCGCCCCTACCTGCTGCGTCGCCTGGGTGTGGAGGCGGTGATGCCGCTGCGCTTCGAGGTGCCCGCCGGCTTCGCCTGGAAGCACGCCGGCAACCGCCGCGAATACCTGCGCGCGCGGCTGGAGAACGGCCGTGCGCTGATCTACCCGAACCAGAGCTCCGGCGTGCTGCGCAGCGCCGCCTGGGCCGACGGCCTGGTGGAAGTGCGCGAGGGGCGGACGCTGGAAGAGGGCGAGACGGTGCCCTTCATCCCGCTCAGCGAAGTGCTGTTGTAGGGCGAATAACCGTTCGCGGTTATCCGCCGATGCGCCGAGGCCACGGCCAATGCCCAGGTCAGCCTCGGAGCCGCCGGGGGCACGGCCAAGCGGCGGATAACGCCGTAGGCGTTATGCGCCCTACGCCGGGCCTACCCGTGACGTAGGGCGAATAACCGTTCGCGGTTATCCGTCGATGCACCGGGGCCACGGCCAATGCCCAGGTCAACCTCGGAGCCGCGGAGGATCACGGCCAAGCGGCGGATAACGCCGTAGGCGTTATGCGCCCTACGCCAGGCCTACCCGTGACGTAGGGCGAATAACCGTTCGCGGTTATCCGCCGATGCGCCGAGGCCACAGCCAATGCCCAGGTCAACCTTGGAGCCGCCAGGGGCACGGCCAAGCGGCGGATAACGCCGTAGGCGTTGTGCGCCCTACGACAGGCCTACCCGTGACGTAGGGCGAATAACCGTTCGCGGTTATCCGCCGATGCACCGGGGCCACGGCCAATGCCCAGGTCCGCCTCGGAGCCGCGGAGGATCACGGCCAAGCGGCGGATAACGCCGTAGGCGTTATGCGCCCTACGCCGGGCCTACCCATGACGTAGGGCGAAGCCGCTCACCCCGCCGCCGGCCGATGGCGCTGGCGGTATTCCCCCGGCGTTTCCCCGGTCCAGCCCTTGAAGCTGCGGTGGAAGGAGCGCGACTCGGTGAAGCCCAGGTACTGGGCGATGTCCTGGATCTGCAGGTCGCTGTGCAGCAGGTAGTGCTCGGCCAGTTCCTGGCGCAGCGTGTCGAGTATCTGCTGGTAGCTGGTGCCGGCCTGCTGCAGGTGGCGCTGCAGGGTGCGCACGGTCATCTCGAAGCGCTCGGCGACGCGCTCCTTGCGCGGCAGGCCGTCCTTCATCAGCAGGCGCAGGGCGTTCTTCACCCGCAGCGGCAACGGCTCGTCGTCGTCCAGCTCGGCCATCATGGCCAGGGCGTGCTCTTCCAGGGTGCGCAGCAGGTTGGCGTCGGCCTGGCGCAGCGGGAAGGCCAGCAGCGGCAGGGGCACCAGCAGGGCGCTGCAGGGCTTTTCGAAGCGCACCGGGCAGCCAAACAGCCGCTCGTATTCGGCCAGGTCGGTGCCGGCCGGCTGCGGGTGTTCGAACCAGACCTCCTCGGGCGAGCCTTCGAAGTCGGCGATCCAGCGCGCGTACAGCAGCCAGGAGGCCAGCACGTTCTCCACCATGTGGCGGCGGATGTCGGCGGCCTGGTGGCGGCAGCTCCAGACCAGGCGCACGTGACCGTCGCCCGGCTCGACGCGGCTCACGCCCATGTCCCCCACCAGCTTCTCGTAGGGGATGATGCGGTTCATCGCCTCGCCCAGGGTGGCGCAGTTCATGGTGATGTAGCCGAGCACGCTCCACGAGCCCGGCTGCACGAAGCGCGCGGCGTGCAGGCCGAACAGCGGGTCGTCGGCGTGTTCGCAGAAATGCCCCAGCAGGCGCTCGTGGGCCTCGCTGGGCAGGCGCTGGCTGTTGTCGGCCAGCTGCGCGCGGGTGAGGCCGGCGGCCTGCAGGCCGGCGTCGACGTCCAGGCCGAGGTGCTCGGCCTGGCGCAGGTACTTGAGCAGGGCGGGTACGGAGGTGTAGCCGAGGGCGTGCATGGGGCGCTCTTGTTCTGGTGGCTCTATTGGCGACAGGCGCTGGCCCGATCCGACAGTGACAGGCTCGGGCGGCGCACTAGTATAGGCAGCCATTGCAAGCGATCGGAACAGGAGCACGGCAGGCATGCGACGCTGGAATGGCTGGGGTGAGGAAAGCACTTCGATGGAGCTGCCCGGCTCGGGCCGCGCCTTTCTCGCCGAGCAGATCGGCCCTGGCCTCGCGCTGCCCGACGCCAGCCTCGACAGCGTGCTGGCCAGGGTGCCGGCCTCGCGCCTGGCCGAGCACCCGCTGGTGCTGCGCGAGCCCATGGATCGCCTGCTGCACGCCCGCGGCCAGAGCCTGGCCGACTGGCTGGCCATGCGCGAGGGCGAGTTCGGCCGCTTCCCCGACGGCGTGGCCTACCCGCAGAGCGCCGAGCAGATCCGCGAACTGCTGCGCCATGCCCAGGCCACCGACTGCCTGCTGATCCCCTACGGCGGCGGCACCTCGGTGGCCGGGCACATCAACCCGCCGGCCGCCGACAAGCCGGTGCTGACCGTCTCCCTGGCGCACATGAACCGTCTGCTGGAGCTGGACGAGGAGAGCCTGGTGGCCACCTTCGGCCCCGGCGCCAACGGCCCGCAGGTGGAAAGCCAGCTGCGCGCCCGCGGCTACACCCTCGGCCACTTCCCGCAGTCCTGGGAGCTCTCGACCCTCGGCGGCTGGGTGGCCAGCCGCTCCAGCGGCCAGCAGTCGCTGCGCTACGGGCGCATCGAGCAGTTGTTCGCCGGCGGCACCCTGGAGACCTTCGCTGGGCCGCTGGACATCCCCACCTTCCCGGCCTCGTCCGCCGGCCCCGACCTGCGCGAGCTGGTGCTGGGCTCGGAAGGCCGCTTCGGCATCCTCTCCTCGGTGAAGGTGCGCGTCTCGCGGCTGGCCGAGCAGGAACGCTTCTACGTGGTCTTCCTGCCGTCCTGGGAACAGGGCCTGGCGGCCATCCGCGACCTGGCCCAGGCACGGGTGCAACTGTCCATGCTGCGCCTGTCCAATGCCGTGGAAACCCGCACCCAGCTGACCCTCGCCGGGCACCCCGGGCAGATCGCCTGGCTGGAGCGCTACCTGAAGTGGCGCGGGGCGGGCGAGGGCAAGTGCATGCTGACCTTCGGCGTCACTGGCAGCCGCGCGCAGAACGCCGCCTCGCTGAAGCTTGCGCGGCGCCTGCTGAAGGCTTTCGGCGGGGTGTTCACCGGTACCCTGCTGGGGCGCAAGTGGGAGGCCAGCCGCTTCCGCTCGCCCTATTTGCGCGAAACGCTCTGGCAGGCCGGCTACGTGGTGGACACCCTGGAGACCGCCACCGACTGGAGCAACGTCGACAACCTGATGCAGCGCATCGAGGCCAGCCTGCGCGACGGCCTGGCGGCGGAAGGCGAGCGGGTGCACGTGTTCACCCACCTGTCCCACGTCTACGGCGAAGGCTCCAGCATCTACACCACCTACGTGTTCCGCCCCGCGGCCAGCTACGCCGCCACCCTCGAGCGCTGGCGCCGGCTCAAGGACGCCGCCAGCCGGACGATCGTCGACAACCGCGGCACCATCAGCCACCAGCACGGCGTGGGCCGCGACCACGCGCCCTACCTGGCGGTGGAGAAGGGCGAGCTGGGCATGGCCACCCTGCGGGCCCTGGCCAGCCATTTCGACCCCGCCGGCCGGCTCAACCCCGGCAGCCTGCTGCAGGACTGACGCCATGTGGAACGCCGCCTGGCGCAGGCAGGCGCTGGCCGAACTGGCCGGGCGCGACTGGGACCTGATCGTGGTCGGCGGCGGTATAACCGGCGCCGGCATCCTCCGCGAGGCCGCGCGGCGCGGCTGGCGCTGCCTGTTGCTGGAACAGCGCGACTTCGCCTGGGGCACCTCCAGCCGTTCCTCGAAGATGGTCCACGGCGGCCTGCGCTACATCGCCAAGGGCCAGGTCGGCCTGACCCGCGACTCGGTGCGCGAGCGCCAGCGCCTGCTCGGCGAGGCGCCAGGGCTGGTGGAGCCGCTGAGCTTCATCATGCCGCACTACCGTGGCGGTTTCCCCGGGCCGAAGGTGTTCGGCGGCCTGCTGGCCGTGTACGACGCCCTGGCCGGCAAGCGCAACCACCTCTACTACCCGCTGCAGCAACTGCGCTACCTGGCGCCGGGGCTGAAGGAGGAAGGCCTGCTGGGCGGCACGCGCTTCGCCGATGCGGTGGTGGACGACGCCCGGCTGGTCATGCGCGTGCTGGACGAGGCCCGCGCCGACGGCGGCGAGTCCCTCAACGGCCTGCGCGTGCTGGAGCTGCACCGCGACGGCGGGCGGGTCACCGGCCTGCTGGCGGAGGACCGCGAAGGCGCGGGGCGCTTCGCCTTCCGCGCCGGCGCGGTGGCGCTGGCCACCGGCGCCTGGGCCGACCGGTTGCGCCGGATGGAGGGCGACGAGCACATCCGCCCCTGCGCGGCAGCCACCTGCTGCTGCCGGCCTGGCGCCTGCCGGTGGCCCATGCCTTCAGCTTCATGCACCGGGCGGACAAGCGCCCGGTGTTCGTCTTCCCCTGGGAAGGCGCCACCGTGGTCGGCACCACCGACCTGGACCATGGCGACGGCCTGGACGGCGACGCCCGCATCAGCCGCGCGGAGCTGGACTACCTGCTGGAGGCCTGCGCGCAGCAGTTTCCCGCCGCCCGCATCGGCGAGGCCGACGTGCGCTCGACCTGGGCCGGCGTGCGCCCGGTGGTCGCCAGCGGCGCCGCGCAGCAGAAGAAGCCCTCGGACGAGAAGCGCGAGCACGCCCTGTGGAGCGAACCCGGCTGCGTGACCCTGGCCGGCGGCAAGCTCACCACCTTCCGCCTGCTGGCCCTGGAAGTGCTGCGGGCCTGCGCGCCCATGCTCGGCAAGACGCTGGAAGACAGCCCCGAGCCGATCTTCGCAGCAGCCCCCGAAGTCGACCTGCCGGGCCTGGGGCCGCAGCAACGGCGGCGCCTGGCCGGCCGCCACGGGCGCAACCTGGCGCAGCTGGCCGGGCTGCTGGCGCAAGTCGGCAACGGCCGGGTGGGCGACAGCGACTGCCTGTGGGCCGAGCTGGCCTGGGCCGCCGAAGGCGAACTGGTGCTGCACCTGGACGACCTGCTGCTGCGCCGCACGCGCCTGGGCCTGCTGCTGGCGCACGGCGGTGCCGCCGAGCTGCCGGCCATCCGCGCGCTGTGCCAGGCGCGCCTGGGCTGGGACGACGCCCGCTGGAGCGAAGAAGAACGTGCCTACCTGGACCTCTGGCGGCGCTGCTACAGCCTGCCGGCCCCGGCGGGTAGCTGAGAGCCACGAGCGGCAAGCCACAAGAAGACCGAGAGCGCGCAATGGATAACGACAAGAGCTACCTGCTGGCCATCGACAACGGCACCCAGAGCGTGCGCGTGCTGCTCTTCGACCTCGCCGGCAACCTGGTGGGCAAGGGCAAGGTGGAGCTGGAGGCCTACTATTCGACCCAGCCCGGCTGGGCCGAGCAGGACCCGGAGTACTACTGGGCCAGGCTCGGCGAGGCCTGCCAGCTGCTCTGGGCGCAGACCGGCGTCGACCGCAGCCTGATCCGCGGCGTGTCGCTGACCACCCAGCGCGGCACCGTGATCCACGTGGACGAGCAGGGCAAGCCGCTGCGCCCGGCGATCCTCTGGCTGGACCAGCGCCGCGCCGAGGTCGAGGGGCGCATCAAGGGGCCCTGGGGCTGGTTGTTCAAGCTGGCTGGCGCCGAGGGCGCGGTGGACTACTTCCGCAGCCAGGCCGAGGTCAACTGGGTGGCGCAGCAGCAGCCGCAGCTGCACGCGGCCACGCACAAGGTGCTGTTGCTGTCGGGTTTTCTCACTCACCGCCTGTGCGGGCGCTTCGTCGATTCCCTGGCGTGCAGCGTGGCCTACCTGCCGTTCGACTACAAACGCCTGAAGTGGGCCGCCCCGCGCGACTGGAAATGGCAGGCGGTGAAGGTGCGCCAGGAGCAGTTGCCGCAGCTGTTCAAGCCTGGCGAAAAGCTCGGCGAGATCAGCGCCGAGGCCAGCCGCCACACCGGCATCCCCGAGGGCCTGCCGCTGATCGCCGCCGGCGCCGACAAGGCCTGCGAGGTGCTCGGCGCCGGGGCCATCGAGCCCAGCGTGGCCTGCCTGTCCTATGGCACCACCGCGACCATCAACACCACCCGCTCGCGCTACCTGGAGACCATCCCGCTGATCCCGCCGTACCCGGCGGCGATCCCCGACCACTTCAACACCGAGGTGATGATCTACCGCGGCTTCTGGATGGTCAGCTGGTTCAAGCGCGAGTTCGGCCTGCGCGAGATGCAGCGAGCCGCCGAGCTGGGCGTGGAACCGGAGAAGCTGTTCGACGAACTGGTCGAGCAGGTGCCGCCCGGCTCCATGGGCCTGATGCTGCAGCCCTACTGGACGCCGGGCATCCGCGAGCCGGGGCTGGAGGCCAAGGGCGCGATCATCGGTTTCGGCGACGTGCACACCCGTGCGCACATCTACCGCGCCATCCTCGAAGGCCTGGCCTACGCCCTGCGCCAGGGCAAGGAGCGCATCGAGAAGCGCTCCGGCACCCGCATCGAGCGCCTGCGCATGGCCGGCGGCGGCTCCCAGAGCGACGCCGCCATGCAGCTGACCGCCGACATCTTCGGCCTGCCGGCGGAGCGCCCGCACGTCTACGAGGCCTCCGGCCTGGGCGCGGCCATCGACTGCGCGGTGGGCCTGGGGCTGTACCCCGACTTCGCCAGCGCCATCGCCGCCATGACCCGCGTCGGCCAGGTATTCCAGCCGCGCCCGCAGGCGCAGCGCACCTACGAGCGGCTGTACCGCGAGGTCTACCAGCGCATGTACCGGCAACTCCGGCCGCTGTACCGGAGCATCCGCGAGATCACCGGCTACCCGGCCTGAACTTCGCTCCCCGGTTGGTTGGTCCATAGTGAATGGATTTCGAGAAGGGGAGAGGGACCATGGCGAAACCCGAGGCAATGCTCATCCTGCATGGCAAGCAGGCGGCCAACGACGCCGTGCGCGCGGCGGTGCTGGCGCGCCGCGAGGCCGGCTGGCGGCTGGACGTGCGGGTGACCTGGGAGGAGGGTGACGCCGAGCGCCTGGTCGGCGAGGCGCTGGCGGCCGGCTACCCGACGCTGGTCGCCGGCGGTGGCGACGGCACCGCGCGGGCCGTGGCCGAGGCGTTGTACCGCGCCGGCGCAGCGGCGAGCCTGGCGTTGCTGCCGTTGGGCACGGCCAACGACTTCGCCCGCGCCGCCGGCATCCCGCTGGAGCCGGACGCGGCCATGGGGCTGCTGGAGGAAGCGGCGCGGCCCATCGACCTGGGCGAGGTCCAGGGGCGCATCTTCCTCAACATGGCCACCGGCGGCTTCGGCTCCACGGTCACCGCCAACACCTCCGAGGACCTGAAGAAGGCCCTGGGCGGCGCGGCCTACCTGCTGACCGGGATCAGCCGCTTCTCCGAGGTGCACTCGGCCCAGGGCCGTTTCCGCGGCCCGGGCTTCGACTGGCAGGGCGAGTTCCTCGCCCTGGGCATCGGCAACGGCCGCCAGGCCGGCGGCGGCCACCCGCTGTGCGCCCAGGCCCTGGCCGACGACGGGCTGCTGGACGTCAGCATCCTGCCGGCGCCGGGCGACATGCTGTCGGCCCTGGGGACGCTGCTCGGCAGTGGTGGCGGGCTGCAGGAACTGTTCGTCCGCGCGCGCCTGCCGTGGCTCGAACTGGAGGCCGGCGAGGGCCTGGCGATCAACCTCGACGGCGAGCCCCTGGAAGCCCGCCGGGCGCGCTTCGAGGTACGCCCGGCGGCGCTGCGCCTGCACCTGCCGGCGGATTCGTCGCTGCTCGGCGGCTGATCGCCGGGGCTGGCCCGGGACGGGCTTCTAAGGCATGATGGCGTAGCGCCAGTATTTCGTCGCCGGAATTCTGGCCGATAGCCCTACGCTATTCATCCCGATTTCAGGAGCCCCCATGGCCGGCATTCTCGACAGCGTCGATCAACGCACCCGACTGGTGGGGCAGAACCGCCTGGAGATCCTGGTGTTCCGCCTGGCCGGCCGGCAGCAGTTCGCCATCAACGTGTTCAAGGTCCAGGAGGTGCTGCAACTGCCGCGCCTGACGCTGATCCCGCAGCGCCACCCGATGATCTGCGGGGTGATCAACCTGCGCGGCCAGACCCTGCCGGTGATCGACCTGTCCCACGCCATCGGCATGCGCCCGCTGCGCCCCGAGGAGCGCAGCACCATCATCGTCACCGAGTACAACCGCTCGGTGCAGGCCTTCCTGGTCGGCGGCGTGGAGCGCATCCTCAACCTCAACTGGGAGGCGGTGCAGCCGCCGCCCGGGGGCGCCGGGCGCCAGCACTACCTGACCGCCATCACCCGCGTCGACGAGCGCCTGGTGGAAATCATCGACGTGGAGAAGGTGCTGGCCGAGATAGTGCCGATGAACACCCGCGTCTCCGCCGAGCGCCTGGACCACGACCTGCTGGCGCAGACCAGTGGCCGCGAGGTGCTGGTGGTGGACGACTCCAGCGTCGCCGTGGCCCAGTTGCGCGACACCCTCGGCCAGCTCGGCCTGAAACTGCACGTGGCCACCGACGGCCTGCGCGCGCTGCGCCAGCTGCAGGCCTGGGCCAACGCCGGCGAGGACGTGGAGGAGAAGCTGCTGATGGTCTTCACCGACGCCGAGATGCCGGAGATGGATGGCTACCGCCTGACCACCGAGATCCGCAACGACCCGCGCCTGGCCGGGCTCTACGTGGTGCTGCACACCTCGCTGTCGGGCAGCTTCAACGAGGCCATGGTGCGCAAGGTGGGCTGCGACGACTTCCTCTCCAAGTTCCAGCCGGACCTGCTGGTGGACGTGATCCGCCGGCGCCTGGAGAAGCTGCCGGCCTGAGCCGCGACCCTGTCCAACCGTAGGGCGAATAACCGTTCGCGGTTATCCGCCATTGGCCGGGGCACCGAGGCGTCCGGCGTGGCCGCTCTACCCATCGTCATTCCCGCGAACGCGGGAGCCCAAAGACGTCGGGTTTGGGTGTAGCGCGCCGCTCCGAGTGTTCGGATGTCTCTCGTTTCGCCCCCTCGGGCGAGTCCCTTTTGTCAAACGCCACAAAAGGAACCAAAAAGGCTTGCCCCGCATACGGGCCCGATGGAGCCGGGCTACCCTCGCGAATTCCCCCGCCACGGAGGCCCGCCCCGAGGGTACGTCCCTGTAGCCCATCGGGGCTCTCGCGACATCCATGTCGCATGACCTCCTGAGCGCCGGTTTCGCTCGGCCTTCTGAAGGGGCGTTCCGGTGCGCTTGGACGTTTCTCTGGAAGTCCAAAAAACCAGAGCAAGAGCGGGCGTGCTCTTCGTAGGAGCGAGCTTGCTCGCGAATGGCGTTTCCCGGCGGCCACGGCGCCTGGGGTTGACTCCGCCCCTCTCCCCAACCCTCTCCCTGAAGGGAGAGGGGGCTGTCCTGAGCTGGCTGGAGAATCAGGAGTCATCCTGACCCGTAGGGCGGACAGAGTCCTACTACGGTTCCAGGACGCATCGCCGTAGGAGCGGACTCCGTCCACGATGCCCGATTGCTAGGCGCCGGCCCGCCCCGTATAACGGCTTCTTTGCCCGCAACAAGGAAGCCGCCAGCATGGTCACCCTCAGCGCCCTCTACCGTTACCCGCTCAAGTCCGGCCGGTTCGAGCCTCTGGACAGCATCGGGCTGGACGCCCTCGGCCTGCAGGGCGATCGCCGCTGGATGGTGGTGGAGGCTGCCAACGGGCGCTTTCTCACCCAGCGCCTGCTGCCGCAACTGGGCCGCATCGAGGCGCGCTGGCAGGACGGTGGCCAGGCCCTGCGCCTGCGCGCGCCGGGGATGGAGGACCTGCGGGTGGCGGTGCCGGGCGTGGACGATGCGCTGCGCGGCGTGACCATCTGGCGCGACAGCCTGCAGGTGCCGGACGCCGGCGATGCCGCGGCGGACTGGCTGAGCCGCTTCCTCGGCCGCCCCTGCCGGCTGGTGGAGATTCCCGAGCAGCGCGCCCGGCAGGTGGATACCGCCTATGCCGAGCCGGGCGAGAAGGTGCACTTCGCCGACGGTTTCCCGCTGCTGCTGATGAGCCAGGCTTCGGTGGACGACCTGGCCGCCCGCGTCGGCCAGCCCCTGGAGATGCTGCGCTTCCGCCCCAACCTGGTGGTGGCGGGCAGCGAGCCCTACGCCGAGGATGGCTGGAAGCGCATCCGCATCGGCGATATCGAGTTCCACGTGGCCAAGCCCTGCGGCCGCTGCATCCTCACCACCATCGACCCGCACACCGGCGAGCGCGACCCGAACCGCGAACCCCTGGCGACCCTGCTCAAGTACCGCCAGGTGGATGGCGAGGCGCTGTTCGGGCAGAACCTGATCCCCGTCGGCCGCGGCGAGCTGCGCGTGGGCATGCCGGTGGAAGTGCTCGAGTAAACCCGGGCCCGGCCCGGCGCGGGCCTCAGGGGTTGGCGGCGTCCTTCACCTCGGTCCAGCTGCTGTCCGGGTCGAAGCGTTTCATCGCCAGGGCGAGCCTGGCGCTGTCCGGCCCCATGTCTTTCTCGAAGACCTCGCCGTCGTGGCTGATCATGAACGACATCACCCCGCTGTCGCCGTAGCGCGCCGGCCAGGCGACGAGGGCGAAGCCGCGGGTCATGTGGCCGCCGATCCGGTAGTCGTAGGCGCCGCCGGGCGCCGAGGGCCCCTGGGCGGTGAGGATGCGGTAGTGGTAGCCGTGCCATTCGCCCCCGGGCTTGGCGTCGCCGAACAGCGGGCCGAGCGGGCTTTGCTCGACGCCGGGCTGTTCGGCCCAGTACAGGCCGTCGAACTTGCCGTCGCTGCTCTGGAACTTCTGCGCGTATTCGAGCAGGCCGTCGCCGTTGCGGTCGACCGACGCATAGTCCAGTTGCGCGTCGTGGTAGGCCTGCACCGCCTGGATGGTCGCCAGCTCGTTGCGGCCGATACGGCGGTCGCGAATCTCCTCGACGCTGCCCTTGGCGTCGAAGGCCCAGCCCTGCTTGCCGTGCTGCAGCGACAGCGGCAGGGTCCAGCCGTCGTCGCCGACCACCAGGTGGGCGCGGTCGTCGCCATCGTCGTGGATGACGTGCTTCTGCTTGTACAGAGCGAGGAAGGCGTCGACGTCCTTGCGCTCGATGTTCCTGGCCGGGATGTAGGTGCGCCAGTCGTCGCCGAGCAGCGCGGCGAGGCGCCCGGCGTCGGCGTGCTGGGTGCCGAGCGCGGCGACGAAGGCCGCGGCGGCCTCGTCCGGGGTCTTGAACATTTGCTGCGCTTGGGCCAGCGGGACGAGCAGCGGTAGCAGCGAGAGCAGGGCTATGCGCGGGATACGGGACATGGCGGTGCTCCTCTCAGCGTCTGGAACGGCCGCCGCGCGACAGCGCGGGGGCAGAGCGTTGCACCGGGCGCCCGACATGCTGGGCCTGCGCCCGGCCGGCGCCGATGCTGTTGCGCGAGCTGGCCCGGCTGAGCTGGCCGCGTTCGCTGCTGGCGCGTGCCTGGCGCGGGTTGCGGGCGTCGGCGAAGGCGTTGTTGCGCGGCCCCTGGCTGCCGGCGAAGCGCTCGCGGGCCTGGCGCTGGGACTTCAGGTTGTCCGGCGCGCGCTCGCGGGGGCGCGAACTGGCCTGTTCGCGTTGCCGCAGCTTGTTGTCCTGGCGCAGCCCCGGCTCCTGGCGCATCTCGCGGCTGGCGCTCTGGGCGCGCTCGCGGGCCTGGCGGTTGCTGGTGGCCGGGGCTTCCACGCCGTGCTTGGCCAGGCTCTGCCGCGCACGGTCACGCTCGGCGGCGCGCGGGTCCTGGCCGCGCAGGGCGGCGCGCTGGTCGGCGCCGGCCAGGCGGCGGTCGTAGCGCTGCTGGGCGGCCTGGCCGCGGTAGGGCACGCCCTGGCGATAGCTCGGGTTGTGCTGCCAGGTACGCTGGCTGGCGTCGATGCGGCGGTTGACGTTGATGTTGTTGTAGCGGTTCACGTCGATATCGACGTCGCCGTGGTCCCAGTCGCAATCGCCCCACAGCGAGGCGATGGCCGCCACGCCCACGCCGAACGCCAGCCCGGTCGCAAGGCCGGTGGCGATGGGGTACTGCGGTGGCGGCGGGTAGTAGGTCGGCGGATAGGCCGGCGCCGGCCACTGGCCGTAGACCACGTTGGGGTCGTAGCTGGGCACGTAGACCACCTGCGGGTCGGCGGGCTCGATGATGATGGTCTGCGCCGGCGCCGCCGCTTGCGTCGTGGCACTTGGCGCGGCCTCCTTCACCGAGACCTTCTGCTGCTGGTTGGACGCCAGGGTGCCGGCCGCCTGGGCGCGCTGGCGCAGCTTCTGCACGCTCTGCATCACGTCGTCGGGCTGGGCCAGGAAGGCGTCGCCGACGCGCTGCACCCAGGCCGGGTCCTGGCCCATCAGGTGCAGCACGGCGGGGAAGGCCACCAGCGATTGCACGCTGGGGTCCCAGGGCTGGTCGCCGACCTGGCGCACCGCGTCGTCGCCCTCGACGCCGGGGTGGGCCTTGGACCAGGCCACGGCGTCGGCGACGTTGCCGGGGTAGGTCGCAGCCATCAGCACCTGGGCCAGCAGCGAGTCGGGATAGAGCGCGATGGGCGCGAGCATCTGTTCCAGCTGTTCCGCGTTGAAGACGGCTTCGACCGGCGCTGGCGCTGCGGCTGGCAGGGGCGCAGGCGGCGGTGCTATCTGCTCCGGCGCTGGCGGGTTGTCCGCCGGGGCACCAGGGTCGGCCGCGCAGGCCGGTTGCAGGGACAGACTGGCGAGAGCCAGCACCGCGAAGGTCAGGGCTGTACGGACTGGACGCATGGCGCATCTCCCGCAAGACGGCGGAAATCACTGGCCGGAGCGGGATGCTCGGGCGCCCCTGCAAGCATAGGCGCCCGGTGGAAATCCGTGAGGGAGGATGCGGCTTGCCGTGGTGGCGGGGTGGCTCAGAGCTCGTCGAAGAAGCGCTCGTGCCAGTCCACCAGTGGCTGCGGCACGCCTATCTTCTGCCCATAGATGACCGAGTAGGACAGCACGTTCTGCACGTACTGGCGGGTCTCGTCGAAGGGAATGCTCTCCACCCAGACGTCGAAGGACAGGTGGCGGGCGTCCTTCAGCCACTGGCGCACGCGCCCCGGGCCTGCGTTGTAGGCGGCGGTGGCGAGCACGCGGTTGCCGTTGAACTGGCCCTGCACCTGGCTGAGGTAGGCGGCGCCGAGGCGGATGTTGAGGTCCGGCACTATCAGCTGCTGCGGCCCGGCCAGGGGGATGCCGAATTTCTTCGAGGTCTCCTTGGCGGTGGCCGGCATCAGCTGCATCAGGCCGGTGGCGCCGACGCCGGAGCGCGCATCGGACATGAAGGCGCTTTCCTGGCGGGTGATGGCGAACACCCAGCTGGGGTGCAGGTCGCGGTTGCGCGCCTCGCGCAGCAGGCTGTCGCGGTGCGCCACCGGGAAGCGGATGTCGAGGTCGTCCCAGTACTGCGCCTGGCTGATGGCGCGGATGGCCGGGAAGTACCACTGCATGTCGTAGGCCATGCGGGCCTGGGCCAGCAGTTCGTCGCGGTTGAACACCCGTGCGGCGTAGTACCACTCGCGGCGGGCGCTGATCACGTCGCCGCGGGCGTAGAACTCCAGGGCGCGGCGGGTGCTGGCGGCGTTGCGCACGCGCTGCATCACCTGCGGGCTGATGCTCACCGGGCGGTTGTTCAACTGGTAGGGCGCGTTGATCCGGTCGGCGGCGAGGAAGCCGTAGAAGTCGCGCTCGCGCGCCAGCGGCTGGTACAGCGCCATGGCCTGTGGGTTCTGCGGCTGGGCCAACTGCAGGGTGCGCGCCTGCCAGTAGCGCCAGCGGTTGGTCTCGGCGAGGTCCTTGGGCAACTGGCGGGTCAACTGGTAGGCGTCTTCCCAGCGGCCCAGGCGCATCAGCAGGCGCAGGCGCCATTCGCTGACGGTGTTGTCGCGCAGCTCGGGGTCGTAGCGGGTCATCAGCGGCAGGGCGCGCGGGTCGTAGCGGCGGGCCAGGCCCAGGCCGATCTGCCGGGCGATGTTGACCTTCTCTTCGCTGGTGAACGGCAGGCTGCTCTCGTAGCCGTCGAGCAGGCCCAGGGCGCGCTCCGGGTCCTGCTTGGCCAGGCGCCGCAGGCCCAGGCCGACGACGTCGGCCATGGCGTGGGTACGCAGGCTGAAGCGTTCGGTCTGGCTCAGTTGGGAGGGGTTCTGCGCGACCTTGACCATCAGCTCGCCGAGGCTGCCGAGGGTCGGCAGGCGCTTGGCGAGGGTGGTGGCCAGGCCGTAGTTGCCTTTCTCGGCCGCCAGCTTCAGGCGCTTCCAGACCATGTCCTCGGTGAGCTGGCCGTCGGCCTGCCAGAGGTCGAACAGGGTGTCGCAGGCGTCGGGTTGCGACTTGCCCACCAGCCACAGCTTCTGCGCGGTCTCGTAGCCGGCGGCCTTCTGCCCGTGGGTGAGCTGGTACTGGCCGTACAGGCAGTCCAGCTCGGTGAAGTTCATCTTCGGGTCGTAATAGTCGAGGAAGGTCTTCCAGTCCTGGCGGTCGGCCAGCTGGCGCAGCCAGCGCAGTTTCAGCCAGTTGATCTGCGGCAGGTCGCCGTGCTCGGTGAGGAAGCCCTCGATCTCGGCGTCGCTGGCGCTTTTCAGGCGGTTGGTCAGGTCGTCGTAGCCCAGGTAGGGTTCCAGCGGATAATCCGCCAGGGCCTGGCGGTAGCGCAGGTAGGGGCCGTTGTCGTTGCGCGCCAGGGCGGCCTTGGCCTCGTCGTACATCTGCCGCTGCTGCTGCAGCGGGGCGGCATGCGCCGGCGCAGCGCTGGTCAGGGTGAGGATCAGGCAGGAGAACAAAAGTGAAAGGCGACCGCGCATGACTGTTCCGCAATGGTGATTCGTGGCGCAGTCTGATCGGCGCCTATAGGCACAAGCTTAGCCTGTTGCGCGGCGGCGGCGGAAGCGTCGCGGGGCTACCGTCGGGCACAAAAGATGTCAGCCGCGGCGTCCGCGCAAGGCTCTGACTTTTTTCGAGTTTCCCTTACACTGCGGCCCCAGTTTCCGGAGATGCCCCATGACCCTGCTGAAGTTCACCGATGTATCCCTCGCCTTTGGCACCACGCCGCTCCTGGACAAGGTGTCCTGGCAGATCGAGAAGGGCGAGCGGGTCTGCATCATCGGTCGCAACGGCACCGGCAAGTCGAGCATGCTCAAGCTGGTCAAGGGCGAGCAGATGCCCGACGACGGCGCCATCTGGCGCGCCCCGGCGCTGAAGATCGGCGAGCTGCCCCAGGAGCTGCCGGTGGCCGACGAGCGCACGGTCTACGACGTGGTCGCCGAGGGACTGGCCGAGGTCGGCGAGCTGCTCAGCCGCTACCACCACCTGAGCCTGCACATCCAGAGCGAGGACGACCTGACCCAGCTGGCGCGCGTCCAGCAGGCCCTGGAGGCCCGCGACGGCTGGCGCCTGCAGCAGCTGGTGGAAACCACCCTCACGCGCCTGCAGCTGCCGGCCGACAAGACCCTCGCCGAGCTTTCCGGCGGCTGGCGCCGCCGCGTGCTGCTGGCCCAGGCGCTGGTGGCCGAGCCGGACCTGCTGCTGCTGGACGAGCCGACCAACCACCTGGACATCGGCGCCATCGCCTGGCTGGAAGAGGCGCTGTCCGGCTTCCAGGGCGCGGTGCTGTTCATCACCCACGACCGCGCCTTCCTGCAGGCCGTGGCCAACCGCATCCTCGAACTGGACCGCGGCCACCTGATCGACTGGAAGGGCGACTACGCCAGCTTCCTGGTGCACAAGGAGCAGCAGCTGGCGGCCGAAGAGGCGGCCAACACGCTGTTCGACAAGCGCCTGGCCCAGGAGGAAGTGTGGATCCGCCAGGGCATCAAGGCCCGGCGCACCCGGAACGAGGGCCGCGTGCGCGCGCTCAAGGCCATGCGCAACGAGCGCGCCGAGCGCCGCGAGCGCACCGGCAAGGCCAGTTTCCAGATGGAGGCGGCGGAGAAGTCCGGCAAGCAGGTGATAGTCGCCGAGAAGGTCGGTTTCGCCCACCCCGGCGGCGAGCCGCTGATCCGCGATTTCTCCCTGGTGCTGCAGCGCGGCGACCGCATCGGCCTGCTGGGCGCCAACGGTACCGGCAAGACCACGCTGCTCAAGCTGCTGCTGGGCGACCTGCAGCCCACCAGCGGCAGCATCAAGGAAGGCACGCGCCTGGAAGTGGCCTATTTCGACCAGTTGCGTCACCAGCTGGAGCCGGAAAAGACCGTCATCGACAACATCGCCGAAGGCCGCGAGTTCATCACCATCAACGGCCAGAACCGCCACGTGCTGAGCTACCTGGGCGACTTCCTGTTCTCCCCGCAGCGCGCCCGAACCCCGGTCAAGGCGCTGTCCGGCGGCGAACGGGCACGGCTGTTGCTGGCCAAGCTGTTCAGCAAGCCGGCCAACCTGCTGGTGCTGGACGAACCGACCAACGACCTGGACGTGGAAACCCTGGAACTGCTGGAAGAGGTGCTGCTGGGCTTCGACGGCACCGTGCTGATGGTCAGCCACGACCGGGAGTTCCTCGACAACGTGGTGACCAGCACCCTGGTGTTCGAAGGCGAGGGCCGCGTGCGCGAGTTCGTCGGCGGCTACAACGACTGGCTGCGCCAGGGCGGTTCGCCGCGCCTGCTGGGCGTGGGCGAGGAGAAGGCGGCGAAGCCCGCCGAGCCCGCCCCGCAGGCCGCGGCGGCACCGGCCGCGGCGCCGGAGGCGGCGAAGAAGAAGCTCAGCTACAAGCTGCAGCGCGAGCTGGAGGCCATCCCCGGGCAGATCGACGCCCTGGAGGCCGAGCTGGCCGGCGTGCAGGCGGAAATCTCGGCGCCCAGCTTCTACCAGCGTCCGCCGGAGGAGACCCGCGTGGCGCTGGAGCGCCTGGACAGCCTGCAGGCCGAACTGGACCGGCTGATCGAGCGCTGGGCCGAACTGGAAGAGTGACCCGCCCCGTCGGGAAGGTGCCCGGGGGCTGCCGCCGTGGCGGCGATCGGCGAGTTGGGGAAGGGCATGACAATCGAGTACCGCATCAATCTGGATGACGAGCAGGGCTTCAGCTACCGCATCGAGCTGGAGCGCGGCTTCGACGGCGAGCGGGCCGCCGGGGCGCCGGCGTGGACGCGCCTGGGGCACAACCAGTGCAGCAACTGCCCGCTGTCCCGCGAGCAGCACCGCTACTGCCCGGCGGCGGTGGACCTGCACCGGGTGATCGAGGACTTCCGCGGCCTGCCGGCGCTGAAGAAGGTGGAGGTGCTGGTGCGCACCCCCGAGCGCGAGTACCGCAAGCAGGTCGGCCTGGAGGAGGGCCTGCGGGCGCTGCTGGGGGTGATCATGGCCACCAGCGCCTGCCCGCTGCTCGGGCGGCTCAAGCCGATGGCCCAGCAGCACCTGCCGTTCGCCAGCAACCAGGAGTTCATCACCCGCGCGGTGTCGCTGTACCTGATGCGCCAGTACTTCAACTACCGCGAGGGGCGGCACGCCGACTGGGAACTGAAGGGGCTGGTGCGCCTGTACCAGCAGCTGCAGCTGGTCAACCAGGCGTTCTGGCAGCGCATCCACGACACCTGCGTGGGCGACTCCAACCTCAAGGCATTCCTCAGCTTCTTCTCCATGTCCTCGAGCATGAGCTACTCGCTGGAGGCGCAGCTGCAGAAGGTCCGCCCGGCGTTGATGAGCGGGGGGGAAGTGTTCTGAACCCGGGCGCCCGCCGCGGCGGGCGCCCGGGCTGTCTCACTCGGTCTTCTGCAGGCGCACCGCCAGCACGTCGCAGGGCGCGCCGTGCAGCACGTCGTTGGCGGTGGAGCCCAGCAGCAGGGCCAGGCCGTGGCGGCCATGGCTGCCGACGATGATCAGGTCGCAGCCCTGTTCCTTGGCCAGGCGGTGGATTTCCTGGCGCGGCTGGCCGTAGACCAGGTGGCTCTGGGCGATGGACACCTGCGGGTAGCAGAGGGTGAACTGGTGCATGCGCTCCTTGGCCTGGTCGAACTGCTGTTGCTGCAGCATCGACAGGTCCATCGGCACGTCACCACCGAAGGCCATGGCCATGGGCTCGACCACATGCACGGTGGAGAGCTGCGCCTGGGTGCTGGAGGCCAGCGCCACGGCGCGCTTCATCACCGGGTCGCATTCGTCGGTGAGGTCCACGGCGACCAGGATGTGTTGGTAGGGCATGAGCGTCTCCTCCGGGGACAGTTATGAATGCAAGTATGGCCCTTCGGGCCGAGGTATACCTGATATGACAGTCTGGTGGTCGATCCTGCTCCTGGCGCTGGTGCTCAGCCCGCTGGCCTGGCTGATGCCCTCGCGCGGGCAGCGCGGGCAGATGGACCTGCGCCTGCAGGCGCGGCGCCTGGGGCTGGCCATGCAGATGGCGCGCCAGGAGTGGCCGCACTGGCTGGAGCGGCAGCCGCCGCAGAGCTGCGCGCAGTACCACCGCGGGCGCAGCCGCGGGCGTACGGACGAGTGGCGCTACTGGCAGAGCGCGCCGGGCGTCTGGCTGGACCGCTGGCGCGAGCCCTGCGGCGATGCGCAGCTGCTCGCTGACCTGGCGACGCTGCCGGGCGACGTGTACATGGCCGAGGCTTCGGCGCAGTTCATCGCCCTGTACTGGGGCGAGCGCGGCGACGCCAGCCACCTGCAGCGCATCGCCGAGTTCCTTTCCCGGCGCGCCTGAGCGCCGTAGCGCTGCCCTCATTCAGAGCTGCGCCGCGGCATACAGGCCCGAGACCTGCTCCAGGTCGGCGATGATGCCGTCGGAGTACTTGTCGATGAGGAAGGGCACGTTGCTCTGCGCCGCGCTCTGCAGCGATTTCTCGATGAACCGCCACTTGGTGGAGATGGCCCGCAGCTCGCGGCCGATCTCCGGGCTGGTCTGCGGCGCCTGCTGCAACTGCAGCAGGTTGATGGCGAAGCGGTTGGTCAGGTCGTCCAGGGCCTGCTGGTCCTCGCTGCGCACCGGGTTGGCGCCCACCGAGGCGTTGCGCGACACGTAGTTCCAGGTGATCGACTGCATCAGCAGGCTCTGCTCGCGGCTCTGCTGGGTGAGCGGCGGCACCTGCTGGCCGCTGTCCTTCTGGATGCCGTCGTAGAGTTGTTCGGCGGTATCCAGCAACTGGCTGTTGCGGCTGGCCAGGTCGCCCAGGGGCTGGAAGTCGTTGTAGCCGTTCTGCTTCTGCGCCTGCAGTTGCTGCTGCAGGGCCTGGCGGTAGCCGTCCCATTGTTCCTGCAGCTTGCTCCTGAGCTGCGCCGAGGCGCTGCCGGGCATCTGCCCCAGGCGTTCCAGGGCGGCGCCGGCGTCGGCCGTCGAGCTGGCCACCAGGCCCGCGTAGCGCGGGTCGCCGGCCATGGCGTTGAGCAGGAACAGGTCGCTCAGGCTGCGCTGGGCGGCCAGGCGCATCTGGTGCAGCGCCAGCAGGTCGCCGGCGGGCTCGGCGTGGGCCAGCAGGGGCAGGGCGGACAGTACGAACAGGGACAACAGGCGGGCCAGCGGTCGGCATGGCATGGGCGCGTCTCCTTGGGGCCGTGGGGCTTCTTCTTGTTCTTCGCGATGCTCGGCGACAAGCGATTCGCCGGACTCTAACCCGCGTCCGGGCGTTTTGCCAACGGCGGGGCTGGCCCCAGGCCAGCCAGCGGCGCGGCACGCCATGGTTTTAGTGAATGTTGCGCGAGAACGCCGCTGAATGCGGCGAACCAGAGGCCTTTCGGACGGTTCTCCGCGATTGACAAGCGCAGGCTTTTCGAAGAAGGTGTGCACACCCGAATCAAACGGGCGTATGAATCGAGCGTTTGCTGCGTACGAACGGTCGAACAAAGGCCCCGACTATCGCATCGGCGGGTGTGCCGCAGGCTTTGGGACTATGCTCCGCGACTGCGGAAGGGTCCCGATACACGGCGTCCGATGCGTGAGTTCAAGCTTCCCTAGCGTGGAGATCAGTTGATGATTTACCAAGGTAAAGCCATCACGGTTAAGGCTCTTGAGAGCGGCATCGTCGAGCTGAATTTCGACCTCAAGGGCGAGTCCGTCAACAAGTTCAACCGGCTCACCCTGAACGAACTGCGTGAAGCAGTCGATGCGATCAAGGCCGATGCGTCCGTCAAGGGCGTGATCGTGACCAGCGGCAAGGGCGTGTTCATCGTCGGCGCCGACATCACCGAATTCGTCGACAACTTCAAGCTGCCCGACGAAGAGCTGCTGGCCGGCAACCTCGAAGCCAACAAGATCTTCAGCGCCTTCGAGGACCTCGAGGTCCCGACCGTCGCCGCGATCAACGGCATCGCCCTGGGCGGCGGCCTGGAAATGTGCCTGGCCGCGGACTTCCGCGTGATGAGCGCGACCGCCAAGATCGGCCTGCCGGAAGTCAAGCTGGGCATCTACCCGGGCTTCGGCGGCACCGTGCGCCTGCCGCGCGTGATCGGCGTGGACAACGCCGTGGAGTGGATCGCCTCGGGCAAGGAAAACCGTGCCGAGGACGCCCTGAAAGTCGGCGCCGTCGACGCCGTGGTCGCCCCCGAGCAGCTGCAGGCCGCGGCCCTCGACCTGGTCAAGCGCGCCATCGCCGGCGAGCTGGACCACAAGGCCCGCCGCCAGCCCAAGCTGGAAAAGATCAAGCTCAACGCCATCGAGCAGATGATGGCCTTCGAGACCGCCAAGGGCTTCGTCGCCGGCCAGGCCGGCCCGAACTACCCGGCCCCGGTGGAAGCCATCAAGTCGATCCAGAAAGCTGCCAACTTCGGCCGTGACAAGGCGCTGGAAGTCGAGGCCCAGGGCTTCGTCAAGCTGGCCAAGACCTCGGTTGCCGAAAGCCTGATCGGCCTGTTCCTGAACGACCAGGAACTGAAGAAGAAAGCCAAGCAGTACGACAAAGTCGCCAGGGACGTGAAACTGGCTGCCGTGCTCGGCGCCGGCATCATGGGCGGCGGCATCGCCTACCAGTCGGCGGTCAAGGGCACCCCGATCCTGATGAAGGATATCCGCGAAGAGGGTATCCAGATGGGCCTGGCCGAGGCCTCCAAGCTGCTCGGCAAGCGCGTTGAGAAGGGCCGCCTGACCCCGGCCAAGATGGCTGAGGCACTCAACGCCATTCGCCCGACCATGTCCTACGGCGACTTCGGCAACGTCGACATCGTCGTCGAAGCCGTGGTCGAGAACCCGAAGGTCAAGCAGATCGTGCTGGCCGAGGTGGAAGGCGTGGTCAAGGAGGACGCGATCCTCGCCTCCAACACCTCGACCATCTCCATCAGCCTGCTGGCCAAGGCCCTGAAGCGCCCGGAAAACTTCGTCGGCATGCACTTCTTCAACCCGGTGCACATGATGCCGCTGGTCGAGGTCATCCGTGGCGAGAAGTCCGGTGACGTCGCCGTCGCCACCACCGTGGCCTATGCCAAGAAGATGGGCAAGAACCCCATCGTGGTGAATGACTGCCCCGGCTTCCTGGTCAACCGCGTGCTGTTCCCGTACTTCGGCGGCTTCTCCAAGCTGCTGGGCTTCGGCGTCGACTTCGCGCGCATCGACAAGGTCATGGAGAAGTTCGGCTGGCCCATGGGCCCGGCCTACCTGTCCGACGTGGTCGGCATCGACACCGGCCACCATGGCCGCGACGTGATGGCCGAAGGCTTCCCGGACCGCATGGCGGTCGAGGGCCGCACCGCGGTCGACGTCATGTACGAGGCCAACCGCCTGGGCCAGAAGAACGGCAAGGGCTTCTACGCCTACGAGACCGACAAGCGCGGCAAGCCGAAGAAGGTCAGCGACCCGCAGGCCTACGAACTGCTCAAGTCGATCGTCAGCGAGCAGCGTGAGCTGTCCGACGAGGACATCATCAACTACATGATGATCCCGCTGTGCCTGGAAACCGTACGCTGTCTGGAAGACGGCATCGTCGAGAGCGCTGCCGAGGCCGACATGGGCCTGATCTACGGCATCGGCTTCCCGCCCTTCCGTGGCGGTGCGCTGCGCTACATCGACTCCATCGGCGTGGCCGAATTCGTCGCCCTGGCCGACAAGTACGCCGACCTTGGCCCGCTGTACCACCCGACCGCGAAGCTGCGTGAAATGGCCAAGAACGGCCAGCAGTTCTTCGGTTGAGTGCGCAACGAATAGAGCGAGAGTGAATTTATGAGCCTGAATCCGAGAGACGCTGTCATTGTCGACTTCGGCCGCACCCCGATGGGGCGTTCCAAGGGCGGCATGCACCGCAACACCCGCGCGGAGACCCTGTCCGCGAACCTGATCAGCAAGGTGCTGGAGCGCAACCCGCTGGTCGACCCGGCGGAAGTCGAGGACGTGATCTGGGGCTGCGTCAACCAGACCCTGGAGCAGGGCTGGAACATCGCCCGCATGGCCTCGCTGATGACCCAGATCCCACACACCAGCGCCGGCCAGACCGTCAGCCGCCTGTGCGGTTCCTCCATGAGCGCCCTGCACACCGCCGTGCAGGCGATCCAGACCGGCAACGGCGACGTCTTCGTCATCGGCGGCGTGGAGCACATGGGCCACGTCGGCATGATGCACGGCGTCGACCCGAACCCGCACCTGTCGCTGTACGCCGCCAAGGCCTCCGGCATGATGGGCCTGACCGCGGAGATGCTCGGCAAGATGCACGGCATCACCCGCGAGGCCCAGGACAAGTTCGGCGTGCGTTCGCACCAGCTGGCGTGGAAGGCCACCCAGGAAGGCAAGTTCAAGGACGAGATCATCCCGATGGAAGGGTATGACGAGAACGGCTTCCTGAAGGTCTTCGACTTCGACGAGACCATTCGTCCGGAAACCACCCTGGAAGGCCTGGCCTCGCTGAAGCCGGCGTTCAACCCGAAAGGCGGCACCGTGACCGCGGGCACTTCCTCGCAGATCACCGACGGCGCTTCCTGCATGATCGTCATGAGCGCCCAGCGCGCCAAGGACCTGGGCATCCAGCCGATGGCCGTGGTCCGCGCCATGGCCGTGGCGGGCGTCGATCCGGCGATCATGGGCTATGGCCCGGTTCCGTCGACCAACAAGGCGCTCAAGCGCGCCGGCCTGACCATCGCCGACATCGACTTCGTCGAGCTCAACGAAGCCTTCGCCGCCCAGGCCCTGCCGGTGCTGAAGGACCTCAAGCTGCTCGACAAGATGGACGAGAAGGTCAACCTGCATGGCGGCGCCATCGCCCTGGGCCACCCGTTCGGCTGCTCCGGTGCGCGTATTTCCGGCACCCTGCTGAACGTGATGAAGCAGAACGGCGGCACCCTGGGCGTGTCCACCATGTGCGTGGGCCTCGGCCAGGGTATCACCACCATCTTCGAACGCGTCTAAGAACCTGCCCACGATCTGCTGCGCGTCGGCATAACTGCGTTAAAAACAGGCGAGCAATGCTCATTTAGTGGACTAAACTGCGCTTCCTCGCCTGTTTGACTCGCTGCGCTCGCCCTTCGGGCCAGCCTTCGGCTGTTACTCCCGTTGGTCGTTGCGCCTTGTTCTGCGCTAGCTCGCGAGATCGTGAACAGATTCTAAGCTTTCGCAGGTGGACGAGCCGGGGCCCTGTGCCCCGGCTTTCGTTTTTCCGGAACGGGGGATTGCCTGGCGCGCCCCGGCACCGGAGAATCGCGGCTTTTTTCGTCGAGGAGGGCAGCGTATGGAACTGCAGACCGGCCTGTACCGTCACTACAAGGGCCAGCACTACCGCGTGCTGGGCGTGGCGCGGCATTCGGAGAGCGAGGAGACCCTGGTGGTCTACCAGGCGCTGTACGGCGAATTCGGCCTGTGGGTACGCCCGCTGGGCATGTTCACCGAAGCGGTGGAGGTGGACGGCGAGCTGGTTCCGCGCTTTGCTCTGGTAACGCCCGAAAGCGACCCGCTGGGATTGACCCAGGTCGGTTCCAGGGAATCCTGAGCTTGACCTTGGACGGACCGCCACTATATATAGCGGTGCCGTTCCGGGCGCCTCCCTCCTTATATTCACCTTCTCGAAGCAGGAATCTTCCGATCCATGGGTAAATCGCTGGTCATCGTGGAATCACCGGCCAAGGCCAAGACCATCAACAAGTACCTGGGCAACCAGTACGTGGTGAAGTCGAGCATCGGCCACATTCGCGACCTGCCCACCAGCGGATCGTCCAGTGCCAAGGAGCCGGCCGCGGCCAAGGCTCGCAAGAGCGCCGCCGAAGCCCCTGCGCTGTCGCCGAAGGAAAAGGCCAAGCGCCAGCTGTTCACCCGCATGGGCGTGGACCCGGAGCATGGCTGGAAGGCCAAGTACGAGATCCTGCCCGGCAAGGAGAAGGTGATCGACGAACTGCGCCGCCTGGCCAAGGATGCCGACACCATCTACCTCGCAACCGACTTGGACCGCGAAGGGGAGGCCATCGCCTGGCACCTGCGCGAGGCCATCGGCGGCGACGACAGCCGCTACAAGCGCGTGGTCTTCAACGAGATCACCAAGAAGGCCATCCAGGAGGCCTTCTCGCAGCCCGGCGAGCTGGACATCAACCGCGTCAACGCCCAGCAGGCGCGGCGCTTCCTCGACCGCGTGGTGGGCTACATGGTCTCGCCGCTGCTGTGGTCCAAGATCGCTCGCGGCCTGTCCGCCGGCCGCGTGCAGTCGGTGGCGGTGAAGCTGGTGGTGGAGCGTGAGCGCGAGATCCGCGCCTTCGTCCCCGAGGAATACTGGGAAATCCACGCCGACCTGAACACCCCGCGCGGCGAGAAGGCCCGCTTCGAAGTGGTGCGCGAGAAGGGCGAAGCCTTCAAGCCGCTGAACGAAGCCCAGGCCATGGCCGCCCTGGAGAAGCTCAAGGCCTCCAGCTACAGCGTGGCCAAGCGCGAGGACAAGCCGACCTCCAGCCGGCCCTCGGCGCCCTTCATCACCTCGACCCTGCAGCAGGCTGCGAGCAACCGCCTGGGCTTCGGTGTGAAGAAGACCATGATGATGGCCCAGCGCCTCTACGAGGCCGGCTACATCACCTACATGCGTACCGACTCGACCAACCTGTCGGCCGACGCCATCGACATGGTGCGCGGCTTCATCGATGGCGAGTTCGGCAAGAAATACCTGCCGGCCAAGCCGAACTTCTATTCCAGCAAGGAAGGCGCCCAGGAGGCGCACGAAGCGATTCGTCCGTCCGACGTCAACCTGCGCCCGACCCAGCTGTCGGGCATGGAGCGCGACGCCGAGCGCCTCTACGACCTGATCTGGCGCCAGTTCGTGGCCTGCCAGATGCCGCCGGCCGAATACCTGTCCACCACCGTCAGCGTCGCCGCTGGTGACTTCGAGCTGCGCGCCAAGGGCCGCATCCTCAAGTTCGACGGCTACACCAGGGTGCTGCCGCAGCAGAACAAGCCGGGCGAGGACGACGTGCTGCCGGACATGGCCCAGGGCGAGGCGATGAAGCTGCTCAAGCTCGACCCCAGCCAGCACTTCACCAAGCCGCCGGCGCGTTATTCCGAAGCCAGCCTGGTCAAGGAGCTGGAGAAGCGCGGCATCGGCCGCCCATCGACCTACGCGGCGATCATTTCGACCATCCAGGAACGCGGCTACGTCACCACCCACAACCGCCGCTTCTACGCCGAGAAGATGGGCGACATCGTCACCGACCGCCTCAACGAGAGCTTCTCCAACCTGATGGACTACGGCTTCACCGCCGGCATGGAAGAGCACCTCGATGACGTGGCCCAGGGCGAGCGCGACTGGAAGCACCTGCTCGACGAGTTCTACGGCGACTTCAAGAAGAAGCTCGAGGTGGCCGAGGTCAGCGACAAGGGCATGCGCGCCAACCAGCCGACCCTGACCAGCATCCCCTGCCGCGAGTGCGGCCGGCCGATGATGATCCGCACCGCCTCCACCGGCGTGTTCCTCGGCTGCTCCGGCTACAGCCTGCCGCCGAAGGAGCGCTGCAAGGCGACCATCAACCTCATCCCCGGTGACGAGATCGCCGCGGACGACGAGGGCGAGTCCGAGTCCCGCGTGCTGCGCGGCAAGCACCGCTGCCCGATCTGCAGCACGGCGATGGACGCCTACCTGCTGGACGAGAAGCACAAGCTGCACATCTGCGGCAACAACCCGGATTGCCCGGGCTACGAGATCGAGGAAGGCCAGTACCGCATCAAGGGCTACGAGGGCCCGAGCCTGGAATGCGACAAGTGCGGCAGCCAGATGCAGCTCAAGACCGGCCGCTTCGGCAAGTTCTTCGGCTGCACCAACCCGACCTGCAAGAACACCCGCAAGCTGCTGAAGAATGGCGAGCCGGCACCGCCGAAGATGGACGCCATCCGCATGCCCGAGCTCAAGTGCGAGAAGGTCGACGACGTCTACGTGCTGCGCGACGGCGCTTCCGGCCTGTTCCTGGCCGCCAGCCAGTTCCCCAAGAACCGCGAGACCCGCGCGCCCCTGGTGAGCGAACTGGTGCCGCACAAGGACGAGCTGGATCCGAAGTACCACTTCCTGCTCGCCGCGCCGCAGAAGGACCCGGACGGCCGCCCGGCGGTGATCCGCTTCAGCCGCAAGACCAAGGAGCAGTACGTGCAGTCCGAGGTGGACGGCAAGCCCACCGGCTGGCGCGCCTTCTTCGACGGCGGCAAGTGGAAGGTCGAGGACAAGCGCTGATGGGCGGCGCGCCCCGCGCAGGCGGGGCGCGCATATACTGCCGAGTGACCGCATGAGGGCGCGCTGATGGCTCAGGAACTCTACACCCGCACCAACCAGAAGCTGTATTTCGCCGGCCTGGCCCTGGAAGCCTGGCGCAAGGCGGAAGAGGTGCGGCCGATGAACGCCCAGGCGCAGGTCCAGGCCGAGCGCGAGGCGGCGCTGTTCCACCTGTACGGCGCGGTGCTGGGCGTGGCCCACGAGATCGCCGGCTACTACCGCCTGCCCGAGGCCAATGCGCCGCGCGTCGAGCTGCTGCTCAACGCCGAGGTGCTGGCGGCCTCGCCGAGCCCGGAACTGGCCGAGCTGGTGGAACTGGCGCAGCAGCCGGAAACCTGGCTGGCGCAATTGCTGGCCGCCTACGCCGAGCTGTTCCAGCCGCCGCGCGAGCCGCGCAAGGCCAAGGTCGACCCGACCCAGCCGCTGATCCAGGCCGTCAGTCTGGACGACGAGGCGCCGCAGGCCCTGGGCAATGCCGAGCTGGAAGCCTGGCGCAAGTCGCTGAAGGAAATGGTGCTGCGTTTCCGCGGGGCACTGACCGAACTCTGATGCAAGCCGTAAGTCGGCGGGCTAGGGTAGGGCGGTCATCGCTGTTACAATGGCCGTTCTGCTGTGAGAGAACCTAGCCATGCCGACCTCATTCCTGGAAATCGTTGAACTGCCCGATGGCCGCATCGTACTGCGCCGCGCGGAGGACGAGGAGGCGCTGGTGACCCTGGAGTTCTCCAACGACGCCAAGGGCTTCCTGCAGGGCCAGCACATCGAGATCGCCAAGGCGATGTTCAACGTCGGCGTGCAACTGGCCGGCCGCCTCGCCGAAGGCGGCGAGGTCGAGCAGGACGGCCCGCGCGTCCTGCACTGATTCCCTTCTTTTCTACCCCAGACGGATATTCAGGCTCTGCGCCTGCCCGGCGAGTGCCGCGCGGGACAGTTGCGCGCGCGTCCGGCCGTTGAGCGCCGGCAGCCAACTGACCACCGTGTGGCTGTGGCCCAGGCGCAGCGCCTCGCAGGCCAGGCTCAGGGCGGACGCCTGGTCGCGGGCCGGCAGCAGCAGGATGCGCTCGCGGTTCAGCCCGGCCTTGCGCAGCCAGTCGTGGGTGAGGCTGGCCGGCGGGGCGATCAGCGTCAGCCAGCGGGCATCCTGTTCTTCGCTGAGTTCGCGCAGGATGGGCGCCAGCAGGCTTTGGCAGTGGCCCGGCAGGCCGCGCAGCGACAGTTCGCTGAAGGCTTCGTCCTCGGTGGTGTCCGGTTCCGCCAGCTGGGCCAGCAGGGGCTCTTCGGCGTTGGCCCAGAGCGCCTCCTGGAACAGCGGCAGTTGGGGCAGGTCCAGCGGCTGGGGATACTGCATGGTGCCTCCTGTCAGCGGCGGATGACGCCGACGCTCAAGCCTTCGATGATCAGTTCCTGTTCCTCGAGGTCGACCTCGATGGGGGCGAACTCGGGGTTCTCGGCGAGCAGCCAGACCTTGCTGCCCTCGCGCTTGAAGCGCTTCACCGTGACTTCCTCGCCGAGGCGGGCGACGACGATCTGGCCGTTGCGCGCCTCGCGGGTGACGTGCACGGCGAGCAGGTCGCCGTCGAGGATGCCGACGTCCTTCATGCTCTGCCCGCGTACGCGCAGCAGGTAGTCGGCGCGCGGGTTGAAGAAGGTGGGGTTGATGCGGCAGGCGTCCTCGACGTTCTGCTCGGCGAGGATCGGCGCGCCGGCGGCGACGCGGCCGATGATCGGCAGCTCGTCCTCGTTGGCCGCGGCCTTGGGTTCGAAGCCGGGAATGCGGATGCCGCGCGAGGCGCCCGGGGTCATCTCGATGGCGCCCTTGCGGGCCAGGGCCTTGAGGTGCTCCTCGGCGGCGTTGGGCGACTTGAAGCCGAGCTCCTGGGCGATCTCGGCGCGCGTGGGCGGGTAGCCGTTGTCTTCCAGGCAACGCTTGATGAAGGCGAGGATCTCGGCTTGGCGCGGCGTCAGCTTCTGCATGTCCCTACTCTGTCTTTTTGTACAGTTGCTGGAATTATATACAGTGGTCGGCCGCTGGCAACGAATTATTTCGTCGGGCGGGGTGGTAATTCGGCGGATTCGGCCAACGTCCCGCTGGTATCGTTCGTCGTATTGCCTGAAAATCCGCAACAATCCCCCGTGCCAGGCTTGACAATGGATTGCTGTGAAACGTAAGTTTCAAACAAGTGTTTGTCAGGTGGATTCATCCATGGCCCAGTCGGAAACCGTCGAACGTATCCTCGATGCTGCGGAGCAGCTGTTCGCGGAAAAAGGCTTCGCCGAGACCTCGTTGCGTCTGATCACCAGCAAGGCCGGGGTCAACCTGGCGGCGGTGAACTACCACTTCGGCTCGAAGAAGGCGCTGATCCAGGCGGTCTTCTCGCGCTTCCTCGGGCCCTTCTGCGCCAGCCTGGAAAAGGAACTGGACCGTCGCCAGGCCAAGCCCGACGGGCCACGCGCCAGCCTCGAGGAACTGCTCGAACTGCTGGTGGTGCAGGCCATGGCGGTGAAGCCGCGCAGCGGCAACGACCTGTCTATCTTCATGCGCCTGCTGGGCCTGGCCTTCAGCCAGAGCCAGGGGCACCTGCGCAAGTACCTCGAGGAAGTCTACGGCAAGGTGTTCCGCCGCTACATGCAGCTGGTGAACGAGGCCGCGCCGCGGCTGCCGCCCATCGAGCTGTTCTGGCGCGTGCACTTCATGCTCGGCGCCGCCGCCTTCAGCATGTCGGGGATCAAGGCGCTGCGCGCCATGGCCGAGACCGACTTCGGGGTGAACACCTCCATCGAGCAGGTGATGCGCCTGATGGTGCCCTTCCTCGCTGCCGGCATGCGCGCCGACAGCGGGGTGAGCGACCCGTCCCTGGCCGGCGCCCAGCTCAAGCCGCGCAGCAAGGTCCCGGCGCCGGCCAAGGTCTGACCGCGCTGGGCCTGCCCCGGCCGATCGGCTAAAGTAGCGGGCCATTCCTGCTGTCGCTGGCGGACGATGCCCGATCTCGACCTGCTGCACATTTCCCTTGCCGACCAGACGCTCTACGGCTTCGCCGCGCAGCGCCTGGTGCTGCGCCTGCC
This sequence comes from Pseudomonas sp. 273, assembly GCF_029201425.1. Classification (NCBI taxonomy): domain Bacteria; kingdom Pseudomonadati; phylum Pseudomonadota; class Gammaproteobacteria; order Pseudomonadales; family Pseudomonadaceae; genus Pseudomonas; species Pseudomonas sp. 273. The sequence goes on along the minus strand of NZ_CP116775.1, from coordinate 4,745,752 downwards.
GGTCTCCACCGCGCGCAACGGCGCCGGCGAGCGCCAGGGCTCCGGCTGCACGCCCCGCGGCCTGCACCAGGTGCGGGCGAAGATCGGCGAGGGCCTGCCGTGCGGCGCGGTGCTGCGCGGCCGGCGCTGGACCGGCGAGGTCTGGAGCCAGGCGCTGCACGAGGCGTTCCCCGGGCGCGACTGGATCCTCACCCGCATCCTCTGGCTGAGCGGCTGCGAGCCCGGCGTCAACCGCCTGGGCGAAGTGGATACCTTCCGTCGCTACATCTACCTGCACGGCACGCCGGACTGCGAACCCATGGGCGTGCCGCTGTCCCATGGCTGCGTGCGGCTGCGCAACGCCGACCTGCTGCAACTTTTCCCGCGCGTGCCGCTGCACTGCCGCGTGCTTCTCGACGAAGCGCCGCAGCCGCAGTGGCGCACGGCCGAACCCTGTTAAGGATTTCCCCATGCAAGGCTCCCTGATGCTCGACATCGGCGGCACCTGGCTCACCGCCGAGGACCGCCGGATCCTGCGCCACCCCGAAGTGGGCGGGCTGATCATCTTTGCCCGCAACATCGAAAACCCGCGCCAGGTGCGCGAACTCTGCGCGGCCATCCGCGCCCTGCGCCCGGACCTGCTGCTGGCGGTGGACCAGGAGGGCGGCCGGGTGCAGCGCCTGCGCCAGGGCTTCCTGCGCCTGCCGGCGATGCGCGCCATCGCCGACAACGCCAATGCCGAGCGCCTGGCCGAGCAGTGCGGCTGGCTGATGGCCACCGAGGTGCTGGCGGTGGGCCTGGACCTGAGCTTCGCCCCGGTGCTGGACCTGGACCACCAGCGCAGCGCCGTGGTCGGCAGCCGCGCCTTCGAGGGCGACCCCGAGCGGGCCACGCGCCTGGCCGGCGCCTTCATCCGCGGCATGCACGCCGCCGGCATGGCCGCCACCGGCAAGCACTTCCCCGGCCACGGCTGGGCCGAGGTGGATTCCCACGTGGGCATTCCCGAAGACGAGCGCAGCCTCGACGAGATCCGCCGCAGCGACCTGGTGCCCTTCCAGCGCCTGGCCGGCGAGCTGGACGCGGTGATGCCCGCCCACGTCATCTACCCGCAGGTGGATGCCGGCCCCGCCGGTTTCTCGCGGCGCTGGCTGCAGGACATCCTGCGCGGCGAGCTGGGCTTCGACGGGGTGATCTTCAGCGACGACCTGTCCATGGCCGGCGCCCACGTGGTGGGCGACGCCGCCAGCCGCATCCAGGCCGCGCTCAAGGCCGGCTGCGACATGGGCCTGGTGTGCAACGACCGTGGCGCCGCCGAGCTGGCCCTGGGCGCGTTGCAGCGCCTGAAGGCGAAAGCGCCCGAGCGCCTGGCGCGGATGCGCGCCAAGGCCTGGCCGGGCATCGAGTACAAGCAGCTGCCGCGCTGGCAGCAGGCCGTGGGCGAACTGCGCGCGGCACAACTGATCGACTGAGGATTCGCCATGACCGTCTACGCCATCATCGGCGGCACCGGCCTGACCCAGCTGGAAGGCCTGACCCTGAAGGACTCGCTGAACCTGGACACGCCCTACGGCGCGCCCTCGGCGCCCATCCAGCGCGGCGAGTACGCCGGCCGCGAGGTGCTGTTCCTGGCCCGCCACGGCCACCCGCACCGCGTCCCGCCGCACCAGGTGAACTACCGCGCCAACCTCTGGGCGCTGCAGCAGGCCGGCGCCCAGGCGGTGCTGGCGGTCAACGCCGTGGGCGGCATCCACGCCGCCATGGGCAGCGGCCACCTCTGCGTGCCGCACCAGATCATCGACTACACCTACGGTCGCGAGCACACCTACTTCGCCGGCGACATCGACCACGTCACCCACATCGACTTCAGCCATCCCTACGACGAGGGCCTGCGGCAGAAGCTGGTGGCGGCGCTGCAGGCGCTGGGCCACCCGCACAGCAGCCACGGCGTCTACGCCGCGACCCAGGGCCCGCGCCTGGAAACCGTGGCGGAAATCGCCAGGCTGGAGCGCGACGGCTGCGACATCGTCGGCATGACCGGCATGCCGGAAGCCGCCCTGGCCCGCGAGCTGGACCTGCCCTATGCCTGCCTGTCGCTGGTGGTCAACCCGGCGGCCGGCAAGTCCAGCGGCATCATCACCATGGCCGAGATCGAGCAGGCCCTGCATGAAGGCATCGGCAAGGTGCGCGAGGCGCTGGCGCGGGTGCTGGCGGGCTGACGGGCCTGCCGCCGCGAATCGCGCCGGGGCGTTCGGTTATCGCGGACAGAGTCCGCTCCTACGGTTCCAGGAAGCACGGTCGGAGGAGCAACTGTCTTCTGGGCTCCCTCGTTCGCAGGGGTGACTGGATCAAAATTCGCGTCTCCCATGTCGCCCCATTGTAGGAGCGGGCCCTGCCCGCGATTCGCGCGCAGGGCGCGCTCCTACAGGGGAATGGCATGGCTCGGCCCGCGTAGGAGCGGACTCCGTCCGCGATTGGACTCACCGGCCACACCGGACACCCCGGCGGCACGAATGGCGGCGGATAACCGCGAACGGTTATTCGCCCTACGGTTGGGTGCGACCGTAGGATTCCGTCCGCGATTTCGCGCGCAGGGCGCGCTCCTACGGCAGTGGCGCGAAGAGCGCGTCTATGTCGCTGTCCTGCAGCTGCAGGCCGCTGTCCTTGCCTTCCTCCAGCACGCCGGCCGCCAGGGCCGCCTTCTTCGCCTGCAACTGCTGGATCTTCTCTTCCAGGGTGCCGCGGGCGATCAGCTTGTAGACGAACACCGGCTTGTCCTGGCCGATGCGGTAGGCGCGGTCGGTGGCCTGCTGTTCCACCGCCGGGTTCCACCAGGGGTCGTAGTGGATCACGGTGTCGGCGGCGGTGAGGTTGAGGCCCGTGCCGCCGGCTTTCAGGCTGATCAGGAACAATGGCACGCGGCCCTGCTGGAAGTCCTCCACCGGCCCGCGGCGGTCGCGGGTGTCGCCGGTGAGCAGGGCGTAGCGGATGCCGCGCGCGTCCAGTTCCGCCTGGATCAGTTCGAGCATCGAGGTGAACTGCGAGAACAGCAGCACCCGGCGGCCTTCGTCGAGCAGTTCGTCGAGCATCTCCAGCAGGCCGCCGAGCTTGCCCGAGGCCGCCGTCGGCACGGCCTCGCCCAGCAGGCGCGGGTCGCAGCAGACCTGGCGCAGCTTGAGCAGGGCCTCCAGCACCACGATATGGCTGCGCGCCAGGCCCTTGCGCTGGATTTCCGCGCGGACCTTGCTGTCCATGGCCAGGCGCACGGTCTCGTAGAGGTCGCGCTGGGCGTCGCTGAGCTCCACCCAGTGGGTGATCTCGCTCTTGGGCGGCAGCTCGCCGGCCACCTGGTCCTTCCGGCGGCGCAGCAGGAAGGGCCGGATGCGGGCATTGAGGTGGTTTAGGCGCTGGCTGTCGCCAGCCTTTTCGATGGGGTTGCGGTACAGGCGGGCGAAGCTGCGCGCATCGCCCAGCCAGCCGGGCATCACCAGGTCGAACAGCGCCCAGAGCTCGCCCAGGTGGTTCTCCAGGGGCGTGCCGGTCAGGCACAGGCGCTGCCGGGCGTCGAGCTTCGCCGCGGCCTGGGCCGACTTGCTGCTGGCGTTCTTCAGGTACTGCGCCTCGTCGAACACCGCCAGGTGCAGCGGTTGCCGGCCCAGGGCCCCGATGTCCCGCGGCAGCAGGGCGTAGGTGCTGAGCAGCAGGTCGTGCTGGCCGAGTTCGTCGAAGCCCTTGTGGCGGTCGCTGCCGTGCAGGGTGAGCACGCGCAGCTCCGGGGCGAAGCGCGCGGCCTCGTCCTGCCAGTTGGCCACCAGGCTGGTGGGCATCACCACCAGGGCCGGGCGGTCCAGGCGCCCGGCGCGCTTTTCCGCGAGGATGTGCGCCAGCACCTGCAGCGTCTTGCCCAGGCCCATGTCGTCGCCGAGGATGCCGCCCACTTCCAGTTCGCGCAGCGCCTGCATCCAGGCCAGGCCCTGCAGCTGGTAGGGGCGCAGCTCGGCGCGCAGGCCCTCGGGGCCCGGCAGGGCTGCTGCGGGTGGTCGCGCAGGCGGCGGGCGAAGCGCAGCAGGCGTTCGCCGCCCTGCCACTGCAGGGAGTGTTCGTCGAGCTGGGCGAGCAGGCCGGCATCGGCGCGCGACAGGCGCAGGCTGTTGCTGTCGTTTTCCGGGCTGGCGAGGAACAACCCTTCCAGGACGTGCAGTATCGCCTTGACCCGTTCCAATGGCAGGCTGACCTTCAGCGGCTTGCCGTCGGCCTGGCGATGCGCGTCGAGCTGTAGGGGCAGCTCGGTGGCGCTGCCATTGCGCAGCACCTCGGGGCGCTGGCGGAGCAGTTCCAGCAGCGGTTGCAGCAGGCTGACCTCCTGGCCGTCGACGCGGATGCCCAGCTCCAGGTCGAACCAGGCGTTGCCGGGCTCTTCTTCTATGTGGACGTACCAGTCCTCGATCTCGCTGAGGTCGAGGAGGAAGTCGTCGGCCATCTCGACCACCCAGCCCTGTTCGCGCAGCTTGGGCAGGCCGCGCAGGATGGTGGGCCAGAGGTCGGCATCCGCCGAGAAGACTTCGTGCTTGTAGCTCAGTGAGCTGGGGGCGTCGTGTTTGCCGAGTTTCTCCAGGCCCAGCTTCTGCAGGGCCTTGCGCAAGGCCTGCTCGACCTTGGGTTGGCGCTCGATGGTGACGAAGGTGCCATCGGCGTGGTAGCGGATCGGTTCGCCCTTGCGCGCCGGGCCGTGCACCTGCTGCCCCTGGTAGACGAAGTTCAGCGCAGCCAGGTGGTGCAGTTCGTCGACGAATCCATAGCGTTCCATGTTGTAGGAACGCTGCGTCCGGCTGGTCAGGTACAAGTGGGGAACGGGGTGGACGTCTTCCAGGCGCCGTTCCTCGTGGCTCACCGGCAGGGGCGCCTGGGGCGCCAGTTCCTTCAGTTGCAGGGCGAACAGCATGGCTTCTTCCTCGCTCACCGGCGGGGCGCTCGGCAGGTAGCTGGCCAGGGCCTCGGGCAGGCCGTGGTGCAGCGGGCCCACGCGCAGGTTCCTGCGGTCGAGGTACCAGGGTGGCGCCAGTTGCGTCAGCAGTTGCGGCCGGGGTTCGGCGTCGGTATCCCAGGCGACCCTGTAGTCTCCGTACTCGTCCCTGCGCCAGGCGAGCCGTGCGGGCAACTCCGGGCCTGGGAGCAGTTGGCTGGCCGGTGGGCCCAGTTCGAGGAACAGGCGCCCGCTGCGCAGGATCAGCTCCAGCAGTTCGGCGCCCTTGCGGCCCTTGGGCGCTACTTCGTTGACGTGGGGCTGGGTGCCCGAGGTATCCAGCGCGAGGGCCAGGATCTGCTGGTCCACGGCATCCACGTGGGGCAGGCTCAGGGCTATCGAGGCGATGCGCAGGTAGCCCTGGAACTTGCCGTCTGCCGTGTGGGCGGCCGTGTGGATCATTATCCGGCCGCTCTTGGTCAGGCGGTAGTACAGGGGGGACTGGTGCTTCGCCGCGCTGGGCGGCTGCTCCTTGAGGGCGCTGGGCAGCTTCCTCAGCCAGTGCTGCAGGTCGGGGGACAGCTCGGTGGCCACCCTGTGGGGCGGGCGGACGGCTGGCTCAGGCGCCGGGGAGGTCGGGGCATTCGCTCCTTCCAGCAGGTGCGACAGCGCCGCCGCGCAATGCTTGCAGTCGAAGCCGACCGGGCAATCGCAGTCGCAGTCGAGGGTATCGCCGCTGGCGGAAAGGCTGATGTGCTGGCGGTAGCGATTGCTGCCCGAGCCATCGCACAGGCTATCCAGCGTGCGCTCGGTCAGGCGGATGATCTGCACCCGGCCCTCGCGGGCATAGGCTTCGCCGCGGACCAGGGTGACGGCGGGGAACAGGCGGCGCCAGGGGAGGCGTCGCAGGTGCTCGACAAAGGGGACCATGGCGCGGCCTTCGTGGTTACTGCTGGTCGGGCTCGCTCGCCGGCGGGGCGTCGAAGCCGCCGTTGGCCGGGGCTTCCGGCGCGTTCTGCTGCGGCTGGCCGGCCGGCGCCTCTTCCTGCATCTCCGCCGGCGGCGGGGTGGTGGGTTTGGCGTTGAGCGGGCTGACGCGGATCAGCATGCCCAGGCTGGGATGGTCGAGGTAGGCCAGCACGTCATTCTTCAGGCTGACGTCCTGGACCATGTGCTGGCTGCCGGCGAGCAGGCCGTCGCCGCCGAACTGGTTGATCCAGAAGTCCACCTGGGTGTCGACGAAGCGCTGCTGGCGCAGGGTCAGGGTGCCTTCCACCGGGAAGTGGCCGTCCTGCTGGCGGCCCTCGTCGAGGGCGATCTTCACCGGCGCCTCGCCGATGGCCTGCTTCCAGGCCTTGTGCATCAGCACGTGGTATCCCTGGGCCTGGGCCAGCTTGTTGGCCTGGGCGTCCATCGCCGTCGGGCGGCGGGCGTCCTCGCCCAGCGGCTGGGCGCCCTTGGCCCAGTCATCGGGGGCCGGCTGGCTGGAATAGACGACGTCGCCTTCCTGCTGGAACAGGATCAGTTCGACCTGGTAGAGGTCGTCGGCGAAGCTCGCCGGGGCGATAAGGGCAAGCAGCAGCGGCAGGTAGCGGAACATACTGGTCCTTTAGGATGCGTTGGGCGCGAGGCGCTCGAACAGCGCCTCGAGGGTGTTGAAGCGTTCTTCCGGGCGCTCCATGGGCACCTGGAACTTGAACAGGGTCGCGCCTTCGAACCTGTAGCGGTTCGGCTGGCTCTGGATCAGCTTGATCAGCACCAGCGGGTCGACGCAGGTATCGGCGGCGAATTCTACCCGGCCTCCCTGCGGTCCGGCATCCACCTTGACGATGCCGAGCTTCTGGGCCTGCAGTTTCAGGAGTGTCAGACGCACCAGGTTCTTCACCGGGTCGGGCAGCAGGCCGAAGCGGTCGATCATTTCCACCTGCAGCTCGCGCAGGCCGTCCTCGTCCACCTGGTTGGCGATGCGCTTGTAGAGGATCAGCCGGGCGTGCACGTCGGGCAGGTAGTCCTCGGGAATCAAGGCCGGCACCCGCAGGTTGATGTCCGGGCCGCCGCCCAGGGGCTGCTCCAGGTTCGGCTGCTCGCCCTTGCGGATGGCCTTGACCGCGCGTTCGAGCATTTCCATGTAGAGGGTGAAGCCCACCGCCTGGATCTGCCCGCTCTGGCCTTCGCCGAGCAGCTCGCCGGCGCCGCGGATCTCCAGGTCGTGGGTGGCCAGGACGAAGCCGGCGCCCAGGTCCTGGGCGTTGGCGATGGCTTCCAGGCGCTTCTCGGCGTCGGGCGTCATCTGCTTGCGCGGCGGGGTGAGCAGGTAGGCGTAGGCCTGGTGGTGGCTGCGGCCGACGCGCCCGCGCAGCTGGTGCAACTGGGCCAGGCCGAACTTGTCGGCGCGCTCGATGAGGATGGTGTTGGCGCTGGGCACGTCGATGCCGGTCTCGATGATGGTCGAGGCCACCAGCACGTTGAAGCGCTTGTGGTAGAAGTCGCTCATCACCCGTTCCAGGTCGCGCTCGTGCATCTGCCCGTGGCCGATGCCGATGCGCGCTTCCGGGACCAGCTCGGCCAGGTCGCGGGCGCACTTCTCGATGGTCTTCACCTCGTTGTGCAGGTAGTAGACCTGGCCGCCGCGCAGCAGCTCGCGCAGCAGCGCTTCCTTGATCACCGCGTTCTGCTCTTCCATGACGAAGGTGCGCACCGACAGGCGGCGTGCCGGCGGCGTGGCGATGATCGACAGGTCGCGCATGCCGGCCACCGCCATGTTCAGGGTGCGCGGGATCGGCGTGGCGGTGAGGGTGAGGATGTCCACCTCGCTGCGCAGGGCCTTGAGCTGTTCCTTCTGGCGCACGCCGAAGCGGTGCTCCTCGTCGATGATCACCAGGCCGAGGTTCTGGAACTTGACGTCGCCCTGCAGCAGCTTGTGGGTGCCGATGACGATGTCCAGCTTGCCCTCGGCCAGTTGCCCGACCGCGCCTTCGACTTCCTTGGCGGACTTGAAGCGGCTCATCACCTCGACGTTCACCGGCCAGTCGGCGAAGCGGTCGCGGAAGCTGTTGTAGTGCTGCTGGGCGAGCAGGGTGGTGGGCACCAGCACCGCCACCTGCTTGCCGCTGTGCACCGCGACGAAGGCGGCGCGCATGGCCACCTCGGTCTTGCCGAAGCCGACGTCGCCGCAGACCAGGCGGTCCATCGGCTTGTCGGCGAGCATGTCGGCGACCACCGCGTCGATGGCCGATTGCTGGTCCGGGGTTTCCTCGAAGGGGAAGCCGGCGGAGAAGGTCGCGTAGTCGGCCTGCGGGTCCTTGAACGCGTAGCCCTTGCGCGCGGCGCGGCGGGCGTAGATGTCGAGCAGCTCGGCGGCGACGTCGCGGACCTGCTCGGCGGCCTTGCGCTTGGCCTTCTGCCAGGCCTCGGAGCCGAGCTTGTGCAGCGGCGCCAGGGCGTCGTCGCTGCCGGTGTAGCGGGCGATCAGGTGCAGGTTGGCCACCGGCACGTAGAGCTTGGCCTCGTCGGCGTACTCCAGGGCCAGGAACTCGGCGCTCTGCCCGTCGATCTCCAGGGTGATCAGGCCCATGTAGCGGCCGACGCCGTGGTCGATGTGCACCACCGGCGCGCCTTCGCGCAGCTCGGTGAGGTTCTTGATGACGTTCTCGCCGCCGTCGCGGGTCTTCTCGCGGCGCCGGCGCTGCATCACGCGCTGGCCGAACAGCGGGCTCTCGGCGATCAGCGCCACGCCCTGGGCGCCGTCCTGCAGCAGCAGGCCGTCGTCCAGCGGGGCGATGGTGATGGCCAGGCGTTCCGGGTGTTCGAGGAAGGCCGGCCAGCCGTCGACCTCGCTGGGCCGCAGCTTCAGCCGCGCCAGCAGTTCCAGCAGCACCTCGCGGCGCCCGGCGGATTCGGCGCTGAACAGGATGCGCCCGGGGAATTCCTCGATGAAGCGGCGCAGGCGCGCCAGCGGTTCGCTGGCCTTGGCCTCGATGGCCAGGTCCGGCAGCGGTTCGGCGGGGAAGCTCTCGCGGCCGACGCCCGGTTCGATGGCCTCGGCGCTGACCACCACGCGCGGCCAGTGCTTCAGGCGGGCGAAGCAGTCTTCCACCGGCAGGAACACCTCGGCCGGTGGCAACAGCGGCCGCTCGGGGTCGTAGCGGCGGTCCTCGTAGCGGCTGCGCACGTCGTTCCAGAACTGCTCGGCGGCCTGCTCGATGCCCGGCAGGGAGAACACCTGGGTGTCTTGCGGCAGGTAGTCGAACAGGGTCGAGGTCTCGCCGTCCTCGAAGAACAGCGGCAGGTAGTACTCGATGCCGGCCGGGGTCAGGCCGCTGGCCAGGTCCTGGTAGATCGGGCAGCGCCGGTAGTCGACGTCGAAGCGCTCGCGGAAGCGGTTGCGGAAGCCGGTGACCGCTTCCTTGCGCAGCGGGAATTCGCGCGCCGGCAGCAGGCGGATGCTCTGCACCTTGTCGATGGAGCGCTGGTTCTCCGGGTCGAAGGTGCGCAGCGTCTCGATCTCGTCGTCGAACAGGTCGATGCGGTAGGGCAGCTCGCTGCCCATCGGGAACAGGTCGATGAGCGCGCCGCGCACGGCGAACTCGCCGTGTTCGTAGACGGTGTCCACGCAGCGGTAGCCGGCGGCTTCCAGGCGCAGGCGCATCTGCTCGACGTCGAGCTTCTGGCCGACGTCCAGCACCAGGCTGCTGCCGAGCAGGAACCTGGCCGGCGCCAGGCGGTGCAGGGCGGTGCTGATCGGCACCACCAGCACGCCGTGCTTGAGGCCGGGCAGTTGGTAGAGGGCGGCGACGCGCTGGGAAATGATGTCCTGGTGCGGTGAAAACACGTCGTAGGGCAGGGTTTCCCAGTCCGGCAGCTGCAGCACCGGCAAATCCGGGGCGAAGAAATGCAGCTCCTGCTCCAGCCGTTCGGCGCTCTGGCTGTCGGCGGTGAGCAACAGGGTGAATCGTTTCGCCGGGGCGGCGGCTTCGGCGATCGCCAGGCTCAGGGCGGCGCCGGGCAGGTTGCCCCAGGCTTGCTTGCCGGCCGCGGCCGGCAGGGCGGGAATACGCAATACGGACACGGGCGTAGCGGGCTCCGGTCGGAAATTTGACCGGGTGGATTGTAACTATCCCGATTGACGGCTGTCAGTCTTTGCAGCGGTGCAGATTGCCGACGATGGCCTGCACCGTCATAATGTAGCCCCTTTTTTCTTCTCCTACATGTGGAAGGTAATGCCCGTGAATCAGAAGCCCGACCAGTGTCTCGGTGAGTGGATCGATCGTGAAGCCCTCGCGGAAGCCATGATTCCGCTGATCGGCCAGCTCTACCGCAACAACAACGTGGTGACCTCGATCTACGGCCGTGGCCTGATCAACCGTTCGGTGATCGACATCCTCAAGGCTCACCGTTTCGCCCGCCACCGCCTGGCCGGCGAAGCCGAGCTGTCGGTCCACGACACCTTCCCCATCCTCAAGACCATGAGCGACCTGAAGCTCGGCGCAGCTTCCGTCGACCTGGGCAAGATGGTCGCCAAGTTCAAGGCCGAGGGTAACGGCCGCAGCATCGAGCAGTTCACCAAGGACGAGCTGGCCGACGTGGTCGGCAAGCAGAACGGCGCCGCCCGCGAAGGCACCGACGTCGTGCTGTACGGCTTCGGCCGCATCGGCCGCCTGCTGGCGCGCGTCCTGATCGAGAAGACCGGTGGCGGCGACGGCCTGCGCCTGCGCGCCATCGTCGTGCGCAAGGGCGCCGAGAACGACCTGGTCAAGCGCGCCAGCCTGCTGCGCCGCGATTCCGTGCATGGCAAGTTCAACGGCACCATCACCATCGATGAGGCCAGCAACACCATCACCGCCAACGGCAACCTGATCCAGGTGATCTACTCCAACGATCCGTCCTCGGTGGACTACACCCAGTACGGCATCAAGAACGCCCTGCTGGTGGACAACACCGGCAAGTGGCGCGACGCCGAGGGCCTGGGCCAGCACCTGAAGTGCCCGGGCGTCGACCGCGTGATCCTCACTGCCCCGGGCAAGGGCGCGCTGAAGAACATCGTCCATGGCATCAACCATGGCGACATCACCGCCGACGACAAGATCGTCTCCGCCGCTTCCTGCACCACCAACGCCATCGTGCCGGTGCTGAAGGCTGTCGATGACCAGTACGGCATCGTCAACGGCCACGTCGAGACCGTTCACTCGTACACCAACGACCAGAACCTGATCGACAACTTCCACAAGGGCAGCCGCCGCGGCCGCAGCGCTCCGCTGAACATGGTGATCACCGAGACCGGTGCCGCCACCGCCGCCGCCAAGGCCCTGCCGGTACTGAAGGGCAAGCTGACCGGCAACGCCATCCGCGTTCCCACCCCGAACGTGTCCATGGCCATCCTCAACCTGAACCTGAACAAGTCGACCTCCCGCGAGGAGATCAACGAGTACCTGCGCCAGATGGCCATGCACTCGGACCTGCAGAAGCAGATCGACTTCGTCAGCTCCCAGGAAGTGGTCTCCACCGACTTCGTCGGCTCCCGCCACGCCGGCGTGGTCGATGCCGAAGCCACCATCTGCAACGACAACCGCGTCGTGCTGTACGTGTGGTACGACAACGAGTTCGGCTACAGCTGCCAGGTGATCCGCGTGATGGAAGAGATGGCAGGGGTCAACCCGCCGGCCTTCCCGCGCTAAGCCAGGTCTGAAAATGGAAAACGGGAGCTCTCGGGCTCCCGTTTTTCGTTAGTCTTCCGCGTACCCCGCGACCCATAAGCATAAAAAGAAAGCCAACCCCTCTACCGAGGAACCCCGCAATGGATGGACACCCCCATCTGCACGAAGGCTCGCTCAAGCGCGGCCTGAAGAACCGCCACATCCAGCTGATCGCCCTGGGTGGCGCCATCGGTACCGGCCTGTTCCTGGGCTCGGCCGGTGTCCTGCAATCCGCCGGCCCGTCGATGATCCTCGGCTACGCCATCGGCGGTTTCATCGCCTTCCTGATCATGCGCCAGCTCGGCGAGATGATCGTCGAGGAGCCGGTCGCCGGCTCCTTCAGCCACTTCGCCCACAAGTACTGGGGCGGCTTCGCCGGCTTCATGTCCGGCTGGAACTACTGGGTGCTGTACATCCTGGTCGGCATGTCGGAACTGACGGCGGTCGGCAAGTACATCCAGTTCTGGTGGCCGGACTTCCCCACCTGGGCCACCGCGGCGATCTTCTTCGTGCTGATCAACGCCATCAACCTGTTCAACGTGAAGGCCTTCGGCGAGACCGAGTTCTGGTTCGCCATCATCAAGGTCGCCGCCATCATCGGCATGATCCTGCTCGGCATCTGGCTGCTGGCCAGCGGCCACGGCGGCCCGCAGGCCTCGGTGAGCAACCTGTGGAGCCACGGCGGCTTCTTCCCCAACGGCATTTCCGGCCTGGTGATGGTCCTGGCGATCATCATGTTCTCCTTCGGCGGCCTGGAGCTGGTGGGCATCACCGCGGCCGAGGCCGCGGAACCGAAGAAGGTGATCCCCAAGGCGATCAACCAGGTGATCTACCGCATCCTGATCTTCTACATCGGCGCCCTGGCCGTGCTGCTCTCGCTGTACCCGTGGGACGCGCTGCTGCAGAGTATCAACAGCTCCGGCGACCCCTACAGCGGCAGCCCCTTCGTGAAGGTGTTCTCGCTGCTGGGCAGCGACGTGGCGGCCAACGTGCTGAACTTCGTGGTGCTGACCGCGGCGCTGTCGGTCTACAACAGCTGCGTGTACTGCAACAGCCGCATGCTCTTCGGCCTGGCCGAGCAGGGCGACGCCCCGCGCGCCTTCGCCAAGGTCGACGACCGCGGCGTGCCGCTGCTGGCCATCGGCGTCTCGGCCTTCATCACCCTGGCTTGCGTGGTGGTCAACTACGTGATCCCGCACCAGGCGCTGGAGCTGCTGATGTCCCTGGTGGTGGCGGCGCTGGTGATCAACTGGGCGATGATCAGCCTGGCCCACCTGATGTTCCGCCGCGCCAAGGACCGTGAGGGCGTGAAGACCTCGTTCCGTTCGCTGTTCTATCCGTTCAGCAACTGGCTGTGCCTGGCCTTCGTGGTGTTCATCCTCGGCATCATGCTGCAGATCCCGGGCATCGACGTGTCGGTGTATGCCATCCCGGTGTGGGTGGTGCTGATGGGCCTGTGCTACCTGGTCAAGCGCAAGGGCGAGGCCCGGGCTACCGCCTGATCCCGCCGGCGCTGGACGAGAAAGGGCCGCACTCCTACCGGGGGGCGGCCTTTTTGTTTGCAACGGCGGATAACCGCGAACGGTTATGCGCCCTACGCACCGATGTTTCGCTGGAAAACGCTCTTGTAGGCGCGAGCTTGCTCGCGAACCCTGGGTTTCCGCGTTCGCGATAGTTCGTAGGGCGCATAACGCCTACGGCGTTATCCGTCAAATCGCGGACAGAGTCCGCTCCTACGGTTCCAGGCGAGCGTGGCTTCTCGTAGGAGCGAGCTTGCTCGCGAACAAACGCGGTGCCATGCGGTTCGCGAGCAAGCTCGCTCCTACGAAGAGCAACTAGGCGCAGGCCGCGAGACAGTTGCTCCTACGGTTCCAGGCAGCACGGACGTAGGACTCCGTCCGCGATTGGATTCACCGGCCACGCCGGACGCTCCGGTAGCATGGCCAACGGCGGATAACCGCGAACGGTTATTCGCCCTACGGGTCGTAGGACTCCGTCCGCGATCGGCGCCACCGGCTGTGCTGTAGCACTGCCTGTGCCGCACTACAGCCGCCCGTCGTGGTAATCCCGCGCCACCGCCTCCAGCCCGGCCAGGGCGAACAGTTGCAGGTGGCGGGCGAGGTCTTCCGCCGGTTGCTCGAACAGTCCGGTCAGCGGCGTGGGGATTTCCCGGCTGATGACCTGCAGCGTCAGGTAGGGCGCTATCACGCTGAACAGGCAGCGCAGCAGCGCCGGTTCCTGGGCGGGGATGCCGGTGAGTTCGCCCAGCAGGGCCATCACCAGGCGCACCTTGGGCATGGCCTCCTGGTCGATGAGTTCGGAGAGGAAGGGCGACGGCGTCAGCAGCTCGCGGGCCCACAGGCGCGCCTGCCAGCGCTGGCCGTTGGCGACGTTGAGGGTCAGCGCCCCGATCAGGCCGGCGAGCTTGTCGCGGGGCGGGCGCTCGTTGCGGGTCAGCTGTTCGAGCTGGTCGTAGCCGATCAGGTGCTTGTGCATGTCCTGCAGCACCGCGCGGTAGAGCCCGTCGCGGCTGCCGAAGTGGTAGTTCACCGCGGCCATGTTGCACTGCGCGCGCTGGCAGATGGCCTTGCTGGTGGTGTCGGCGTAGCCACGCTCGGCGAACAGTTCGCCGGCCGCCAGGAGAATGCGCCGGCGGGTGGCTTCGCCGTCCTGGCGGGGGGCGCGTTGCGGCGCTTGGCGGGGCTTGGAGGGAGAGCTAGGCATGACTGCACCCTGCTGGATCAGGTGTAGCAGACTAAAGCCTGTATAGATCAAATTCAAATTTGAATTACTGGTCTATGCTTGTATGCTTGTTTCTCGTCGCCACTGGCTAGCGGGTCGTCATCATGCGCAAGAAGCTCATCGTTGTCCTGGCATTGCTCGCCGTAGCAGGCCTGGGGGCCTGGTACTACTTCCACTCGAAGGCCGAGCAGGGCGGCGACCTGGTGCTCTACGGCAATGTCGACATCCGCCAGGTGTCCCTGGCCTTCACCGGCAGCGAGCGCATCGCCGAGATGCGCGTGGAGGAGGGCGACGCGGTCAGGGCCGGGCAGGTCCTGGCCAGCCTCGACAGCCGCACCCTGAAGCTGCAGATCGACCAGGCCAGGGCGCAGATCGCCGCCCAGGAAGCCAACGTGCTGCGCCTGCACAACGGCTCGCGCCCCGAGGACATCGACCGCGCCAAGGCCCAGGTCGACGCGGCCAAGGCCCAGGTCGAACTGGCCGGCATCCAGCTGCGCCGCCTGCAGGGCATCCGCGCCAACAGCCCCGGCGGGCGCGCGGTCAGCCAGCAGGACCTGGACAACGCCGCCGCCCAGCTGAAGGTCAACCAGGCCCAACTGGAGGATGCGCAGAAGGCCCTGCGCCTGGCGAGGATCGGCCCGCGCGCCGAGGACATCGCCCAGGCCGAGGCCCAACTGCAGGGCGCCCGCGCCCAGCTCGCGCTGCTGCAGCACAACCTCGACGAGACCCAGCTGCGCGCCCCGCAGGACGCCACGGTGCGCTCGCGCCTGCTGGAGCCGGGCGACATGGCCTCGCCGCAGCGCGCGGTCTATGCCCTGGCCATCACCGACCCGAAATGGGTGCGGGTGTACGTCAACGAGACCCAGCTCGGCCACATCAAGCCCGGCATGCGCGCCAGCGTGACCACCGACAGCCATCCGGACCAGCCGGTGCAGGGGCACGTCGGCTTCATCTCCGACGTCGCCGAGTTCACCCCCAAGGCCGTGCAGACCGAGGAATTGCGCACCGCGCTGGTCTACGAGGTGCGGGTGGTGGTCGAGGACAGGGACAACCGCCTGCGCCTGGGCATGCCGGCCACGGTGCGCATCGCCGAGGGCGACCAGGTGCGCGACGGGAAGGCCGATTGATGGAGCGGGTGATAGACGCCCGCGGCGTCGCCAAGCGCTTCCTGGTCAAGGAGTCCGGGCAGACCGTGCAGGCCCTGCACGGCCTCGACCTGCAGGTGCGCAAGGGCGCGCTGACCGCCCTGGTGGGCCCGGACGGCGCCGGCAAGACCACCTTCCTGCGCCTGGTGGCCGGGCTGCTGCGGGCCGACGGCGGCGAGCTGGAGGTGCTCGGCGTCGACGTCAGGGCGCAGCCGCAGCGGGTGCAGGACCTGATCAGCTACATGCCGCAGCGCTTCGGCCTCTACGAGGACCTGAGCGTGCAGGAGAACCTCGACCTCTACGCCGACCTCCACGGCGTCGGCGCGCAGCAGCGCCGCCAGCGCTTCGAGCGCCTGCTGGCGATGACCGACCTGGCGCACTTCACCGACCGCCCGGCAGGCAAGCTGTCCGGCGGCATGAAGCAGAAGCTCGGGCTGGCCTGCACCCTGGTGCGCTCGCCGCAACTGTTGCTGCTGGACGAGCCGACCGTGGGCGTCGACCCGCTGTCGCGCCGCGAGCTGTGGGAGATCGTCCAGCAACTGGTGGAGGAGGAGAGCCTGAGCGTGCTGCTGACCACCTCATACATGGACGAAGCCGAGCGCTGTTCCGAGGTGTACCTGCTGCACCAGGGCCAATTGCTGGCCCAGGGCCTGCCCGAGGACATCCGCCGGCATGCCGACGGCCTCTGCCGCATCGCCGTGCCGCCGGCCGGCCAGCCGGCGCGCAAGCTGCAGGCGCGGCTGCTGGATGACCCGCAGGTGATCATCGACGCGGTGCCCCAGGGCGGCGAGGTGCGTTTCATCCGCCAGCGCGATGCCGATGAAAAGCGCCTGGACGAACTGCTCGACGGCGCCCCGGTGCGCGAGGTGGAAGCGCGCCTGGAGGACGGCTTCATGGTCCTGCTGCGGGCCAGGAGCGGCGCCGAGCAGGTGGACATCGAGGCGCTCAAGGCCGCCGCGCCGGGCAGCACGTCCGACAACGGCGAGGCGGTGATCGAGGTGAAGGACCTGGTGCGCAGGTTCGGCGACTTCACCGCCGTGGACCGCACCAGCTTCAGCGTGGCCCGCGGCGAGATATTCGGCCTGCTGGGGCCCAACGGCGCCGGCAAGACCACCACCTTCCGCATGCTCTGCGGGCTGCTGCCGGCGTCCTCCGGCAGCCTGCAGGTGGCCGGCGTCAACCTGCGCCACGCCCGCGCCCAGGCGCGCCGGCGCATCGGCTACGTGTCGCAGAAGTTCTCGCTGTACGGCAACCTCTCGGTGCGCGAGAACCTGCAGTTCTTCGGCGGCGCCTACGGCCTGTCCGGCAAGCAGCTGGGCCGGCGCATGGACGAGGTGTCGCGGCAGTTCGACCTCTCCGGCCACGAGGGCGAGCCCAGCGGCCAGCTGCCCGGCGGCTACAAGCAGCGCCTGGCCATGGCCGTGGGCCTGCTCCACGAGCCGGAAATCCTCTTCCTCGACGAACCCACCAGCGGCGCCGACCCCCTGGCCCGGCGCGGCTTCTGGCAGCGCATCACGGCGCTGGCGGCCGGCGGCACCACCATCATCATCACCACCCACTTCATGGAAGAGGCCGAGTACTGCGACCGCATCGTCATCCAGGACGCCGGGCGCATCCTCGCCATGGGCACGCCGCAGCAGGTGCGCGAGCAGGCCGGCGGCCAGGCGAACATGGAGCAGGCCTTCATCGAGATCGTCGAGCAGGCCCGCCAGCACGCCCGGGAGGCCCGCGCATGAGCGATGCGGCGAATGGTTCGTTCTGGCGCCGGCTCCTCTCGCTGACGCGCAAGGAGGTGCGCCAGCTGCTGCGCGACCGCAGCAACCTGATGATCGGCATCGGCCTGCCCATCGCGCTGATCCTGATCTTCGGCTACGGCCTGTCGCTGGACGTGCGCCACAGCCTGGTGGCGGTGGTGCAGGACGACCCGGCGCCCCAGGCTCGCGACCTGCTGGCCAGCATCAGCCGCTCGGAGTACCTGCAGCCGCTGCCGCTGAAGTCCTTCGAGGAAGGCCGGCGGATGCTGGAATCGCGCCAGGCCGACGCCCTGGTCTACCTGCCTGGCGACTTCAGCCGCCGCCTGCAGGACGGCAACGCCCAGGTGCTGGTGCTGGTGCAGGGCTCCGACGCCACCCGCGCCTCGGGGGTGAGCAACTACCTGAACCAGGCCCTGGCGCTGTGGGGCGAGAAGCAGGCGGCGCGCAACGCCGGGCTGCAGGCCGGCGGCGTGCGCATCGAGCAGCGCATGTGGTTCAACGCCGCCAACACCAGCACCTGGTACCTGGTGCCGGGGCTGATCGTGCTGATCATGACGCTGGTGGGCGCTTTCCTCACCGCCCTGGTGATGGCCCGCGAGTGGGAGCGCGGCACCCTGGAGGCGCTGTTCGTCACCCCGGTGCGCTCGGTGGAGATCCTCCTGGCGAAGATCATCCCCTGCTTCCTGGTCGGCCTGCTGGGCCTGGCGCTGTGCCTGCTGGCGGCGCGCTTCCTGTTCCACGTGCCCATGTACGGCTCGCTGCTGGCGCTGCTGGTCAGCTCCATGCTCTACCTGTTCGTCGCCCTGGGCATCGGCCTGCTGATCTCGGCGGTGACCAAGAACCAGTTCCTCGCCAGCCAGATTTCCCTGCTCGCCAGCTTCCTCCCGGCGATGATGCTCTCGGGCTTCATCTTCGACCTGCGCAACGTGCCCACCGCCGTGCGGGTGATCGGCAACCTGCTGCCGGCCACCTACTTCATGGAACTGGTGAAGTCGCTGTTCCTGGCCGGCGACTTCTGGCCGCTGATCCTGCGCAACTGCCTGATCCTCGCCGGCTACGCCGTGGTCCTGCTGGGCCTGGCGCGGCTGGCCACGCGCAAGAGGCTGGACTGAGATGGGCGCCTTCGCCGAACTGCTGCGCCGCCTGGCCAACCTCTGGCGCAAGGAACTGCTGGTGATCCTCAAGGACCCGGCCAACCGCATCGTGCTGCTGGCGCCGGTGCTGATGCAGAGCCTGCTGTTCGGCTACGCGGTGACCTTCGACCTCAACGACGCGCCCTACGCGCTGCTGGACCAGAGCCACAGCGAGTCGTCCCAGCGCCTGGCCAACCGCCTGGACGGCAGCGGCATCTTCCATCGCGTGGCGACCCTGCGCGCGCCCCGCGACATCGCCAGCGTGATCGACGCCGAGAAGGCCCTGCTGGTGATCCAGGTCCCCGCCGACTTCGAGACGCGCCTGACCCGCGGCGAACCGGCGCCGCTGCAGGTGATCCTCGACGGGCGCAACTCTACCACCGCCGGCGCCGCGGCGGCCGGACTGGCCAGCGTGGTCAACGACTTCAACCGCGAGCGCGGCCTGGCCCAGGCGCCGGTCAGCGTGGTCACCCGCGCCTGGTACAACCCCAACCTGGAGACGCGCTGGCCGCTGATCCCGGCGCTGATCGCCTCGCTGAGCATGCTGCAGACGCTGATGCTCAGCGCGCTCTCGGTAGCCCGCGAGCGCGAGCAGGGCACCTTCGACCAACTGCTGGTCACGCCCTATTCGCCCCTGGAGATCATGCTCGGCAAGGCCCTGCCGCCGATCCTCATCGGCCTGGTGCAGGCGTCGCTGGTGCTGCTGATGGCGCTGTACTGGTTCCGCATCCCCATGGCCGGCTCGCTGCTGGACTTCTACGGCGGGCTGCTGGTGTTCATGGTCTCCTGCGTCGGCCTGGGCCTGTCGATCTCGGCGGTGTCGCTGAACATGCAGCAGGCGATGCTCTACACCTTCGTGCTGATCATGCCGATCATGCTGCTCTCGGGCCTGGCCACGCCGGTGCGCAACATGCCCGAGGCGCTGCAGATGGCCACGTACATCAACCCGCTGCGCTTCGCCATCGACCTGATCCAGCGCATCTACCTGGAAGGCGCCAGCCTGTTCGCAGTGGCCCATGACCTGTTGCCGATGCTGGCGGTGGCGAGCGTGACCCTGCCGCTGTCCGCCTGGCTGTTCCGCCATCGACTCGCCTGACCGGAGGCCGCCATGCCGTCGTCGCCCGTTCCCTACCTCCTCTTGCCGCTGCTGCTGGCGCTGGGCGCCTGCGCGGTGGGGCCGGACTACCAGGCGCCGCAGCCGAAGGCCCCGGCCGACTGGCGCGCCGCCCATGCCGGCGAGGCCGCGCTGCTGCCCGCGGGGCAGGGTGGCCAGGCCATCCTGGCGCAGTGGTGGACGCAGTTCGCCGACCCGGCGCTGGACTACCTGCAACGCCGCGCCACCGCGGCCAGCCCGGACCTGCGCAGCGCCGCGCTGCGCTTCGCCCAGGCGCGCATGCAGCGGCAGATGGTCGCTGCCCAGCGCGGGGTGAACGTCGACGGCAACGCCGACGTGCAGCGCCAGCGCCAGAGCGAGCGCGGCGCCAGCGCACGGATGATCTCCAGCCTGGCGCCGGGCAACAGCGACGAGCTGGTGAAGACCCTGGCCGAGCCCTTCACCCTCTACGAAGCCGGCTTCGACGCCTCCTGGGAAATCGACTTCTGGGGCCGCGTGCGCCGCTCCATCGAGGCCGCCGACGCCCGCGTCGAGCAGCAGCGCGCACTGCTGGAGCAGGCGCGCCTGGTGGTCGCCAGCGAAGTGGCGCGCGGCTACTTCGAGCTGCGCCGGGTGCAGCAGCAGATCGCCGTGACCCAGGAGGACCTGCGCGCCACCGAGGAGTCCCTGGCGCTGGTGCAGGCCCGCGCCGACGGCGGCCTGGTGGACGACTTCGACCTGGTGCGCCAGCGCAGCCAACTGGAAGAACTGCGTTCGCGCCTGCCGCAACTGCAGGCGGCGGAGGGCCAGGCGATCAACCAGCTCGGCGTGCTGGTCGGCGCGCAGCCGGGCGAGCTGCAGGCCCAGCTGAAGGCGCCGCCGGCGCGGCCCGCGGCCCTGCCCGACCTCAGCCCCGGCCTGCCCTCGGAAGTGGCGCGCCGGCGCCCGGACATCCGCGCCGCCGAGGCCCAGCTGCACGCGGCCACGGCCAACATCGGGGTGGCGGTGGCCGAGCTGTACCCGAGCATCCGCCTGGGCGCCAGCTTCGGCTATTCCTCCTTCGAAAGCGGCGACGTCTCCGACTGGGGCAGCCGCCAGTGGGCGGTGGGGCCGAGCCTGAGCGTGCCGATCTTCGACAACGGCCGGCGCCGCTCCCAGGTGACCCTGCGCAAGCTGGAGCAGCAGGAAGCGGCGGTGAACTACCAGCAGACCGTGCTCAAGGCCTGGCAGGAAGTGGACGACGCCTTGAGCGGCTACGGCGCCGAGCGCCGGCGCAACGCCCAGCTGCAGGCGCGGCTGGGCAGCGCCGGGCAGGCCTACGACATGGCCAGGGCGCGCTATGCCGGCGGCCTCACCGACTTCCTGGTGGAACTGGACGCCCAGCGCAACTACCTGCAGGCGCGCCGCGACCTGGTCGACAGCGACGGCCAGCTGCGCCTGGACCTGATGGCGCTGTACAAGGCCCTGGGCGGCGGCGCGCCGCTGGGGGATGGCGGTTCGGACAACGAACCTTTACCGCCTGGGCAACAGTAACGCCTGCCGTTTCCGGTAGAATGTGCGCCGCCCGTGCCGGGGCAGGGGAATGGAGGTGGCGTGTTGCGTGGCATCTGGTTGTGCTTGGGGCTATTGGCGTTGGCCGGTTGCGGCGAGCGCGTCGAGCGCTTCGGCGGCCCGACCATGGGCAGCAGCTATTCCGTGCAGTACCTGCCCACGGCGCAGAGCCCCGCGCCGCAGCGCCTGCAGGCGGAGGTCGAGGGCATTCTCGGCGAACTCGACCGGCAGTTCTCCACCTACCGCGACGACTCCGAGGTCTCCCGCTTCAATGCCTTGCCGGCCGGCGCCTGCCAGGCCATGCCGACCGAGCTGGTGGAGCTGCTGCGCTACGGCAACGAGCTGTCCGAGACCAGCACCGGCGCCTTCGACCTCACCGTCGAGCCGCTGATGAACCTCTGGGGCTTCGGCCCGCAGTCCCGCGGCGAGCAGGTGCCGGCGGCCGCGGCGCTGGAGCGTGAGCGGGCGCGCGTCGGCTACCGCCACGTGCGGGTGGACGGCAGCCTGGTGTGCAAGGACGTGGCGGCGCAGCTGGATTTCGACAGCATCGTCGCCGGCTACGCGGTGGACCGCGTCGGCCAGCGCCTGGCCGAGCTGGGCGTGAAGGACTACCTGGTGGAGATCACCGGCGAGCTCAAGGCCATGGGCCACAAGCCCGACGGCTCGCCCTGGCGGGTGGCGCTGGAGGTGCCCAGCGGCGAACGCGAGCGCACCGTGGCGCGCTCGCTGGCGGTGGACGGCTACGGGGTCTCGACCTCGGGCGACTACCGCAACTATTTCGAGGAAGGTGGGCAGCGTTACTCGCACACCTTCGATGCGCGCACCGGCACGCCGGTGCGGCACACACTGGCGGCGGTGACCGTGGTCGACCGCTCCACGCTGCACGCCGACGGCCTGTCGACGCTGCTGATGGTGCTGGGCCCGGACGAGGGCTACCGCTACGCCGAGCAGCACGGGCTGGCCGCCTGGTTCGTCGTGCACCAGGGGCAGGGTTTCGCCACGCGCGCCAGCACGCGCTTCGCCGAACTCTTCCCGGAGCCGGTGTGGCGGTGAAGGCCGCAGGAAATGTAGTGATGGCAAAACTCGCCTACCGACCGACCAAGCGCTAATGTGCAGCGCTTTGCGGCGAGGCTAAGCTGCCAGCAACGATCGATCGTCCCCGGCGAGCGCGCCGGGACTTCGCCGGACGCGCCGCAGGGGCGCCCCGGCCTGTTCTGAAGGAGTACGCATGGCTGTCTACAACTACGACGTGGTGATTCTCGGCACGGGCCCGGCGGGCGAGGGGGCGGCGATGAACGCCTCCAAGTACGGGCGCAAGCTGGCGGTGGTGGACAGCCGTCGCGTGGTCGGCGGCAACTGCACGCACCTGGGCACCATCCCGTCCAAGGCGCTGCGTCACTCGGTGAAGCAGATCATCGAGTTCAACACCAACCCGATGTTCCGCCAGATCGGCGAGCCGCGCTGGTTCTCCTTCCCCGACGTGCTCAAGAGCGCCGAAAAGGTGATCAACAAGCAGGTGGCCTCGCGCACCGGCTACTACGCGCGCAACCGCATCGACATGTTCAACGGCACCGCCAGCTTCGTCGACGAGCGCACCGTCGAGGTGGTGACCCCCAGCGGCGCGGTGGAGCGCCTGGTCGCCGACCAGTTCGTCATCGCCACCGGCTCGCGCCCGTACCGCCCGGCGGACATCAACTTCAACCACCCGCGGGTCTACGACAGCGACACCATCCTCTCGCTGAGCCACACCCCGCGCCGGCTGATCATCTACGGAGCCGGGGTGATCGGCTGCGAATACGCCTCGATCTTCAGCGGCCTGGGCGTGCTGGTCGACCTGATCGACACCCGCGACCAGTTGCTGAGCTTCCTCGACGACGAAATCTCCGACGCCCTGAGCTACCACCTGCGCAACAACAACGTGCTGGTGCGCCACAACGAGGAGTACGAGCGCGTCGAGGGCCTGGACAACGGCGTGATCCTGCACCTGAAGTCGGGCAAGAAGATCAAGGCCGACGCCCTGCTGTGGTGCAACGGCCGTACCGGCAACACCGACCGCCTGGGCCTGGAGAACATCGGCATCAAGGTCAACAGCCGCGGCCAGATCGAGGTGGACGAGAACTACCGCACCTCGGTGTCGAACATCTACGCCGCGGGCGACGTGATCGGCTGGCCGAGCCTGGCCAGCGCCGCCTACGACCAGGGCCGCTCGGCCGCCGGCAACATCGTCGAGCAGGACAGCTGGCGCTTCGTCAACGACGTGCCCACCGGTATCTACACCATCCCGGAGATCAGCTCCATCGGCAAGAACGAGCACGAGCTGACCGCGGCGAAGATTCCCTACGAAGTGGGCAAGGCATTCTTCAAGGGCATGGCCCGCGCGCAGATCTCCAACGAGCCGGTGGGCATGCTGAAGATCCTGTTCCACCGCGAGACACTGGAGATCCTCGGCGTGCATTGCTTCGGCGACCAGGCCTCGGAGATCGTTCACATCGGCCAGGCGATCATGAACCAGCCGGGCGAGCTGAACACCCTGAAGTACTTCGTCAACACCACCTTCAACTACCCGACCATGGCCGAAGCCTACCGCGTAGCGGCGTTCGACGGCCTCAACCGGCTTTTCTGAAGTACCCCGACCGGCGGCCTGAGCCGGCCGGGGGCGACCCGCTCAGCGATTCCCGAGCGTGGCAGTGGCCAAACCGGGAAAGTCTGTAATCAGGCTGTCCACGCCGAAGTCGGCGAGCCGGCGCATCAGCGCCGGTTCGTTGACCGTCCACACCGACACGTGCAGCCCCTGCTTCTGCGCCTTGAGCAGCCGCTCGGGGGTGCACAGCGTCCAGTTCAGCGCCAGCAGCTCGCAACCGTAGTTCGCCGCCACCTTCAGCGGGTCGAGCCAGGCGTATTCGGCCACCAGCCCGCGCGCCAGGTCCGGCGTCAGTTGCTGCAGCGCGCGCAGCACGGTGCGCGAGCTGGACGTCACGGTGATGCGCTCGCGCAGGCCGAAGCGCCCCACCAACTGGTGGATGGCCTGCACGGTGCGCGCCGCGCGCTCGCGCGAGGCGCTCTTGACCTCCAGCTGCCAGTGCTCGAACTCGCAGCGCTCGAACAGCTCGGCCAGCCGCGGGATGGGGCAGGGGCGCACCCAGCCCGGCCCGCCCTGGCGCGCGTCGTAGGTGACCAGGTCCTCGGCCAGTTGCTCGGACACCTTGCCGCGGCGCCCGGTGGTGCGCTTGAGGGTGGGGTCGTGGATCACCATCAGCTCGCCGTCGCGGGACAGGTGCAGGTCCAGCTCGCAACGCGTCACGCCATGCTCCAGGCAGCGCTGGAAGCTGGTCAGGGTGTTTTCCGGCGCTTCGCCTTTGGCGCCGCGATGGCCATAGATGAGAGTCACTGGGGCTCCTTGGGAGAGGGAAGGATCGGGTTCTGCGGACGATGCGCGCGAACCGCGTCGACCACGTGATCGTATTCGAAATAGACACTGAATTCGCGGTAGTCCCAGCGGGTGATCGGCGGGCTGCCCACGGCGGGGTGCTCCTCGTCGGGCAGGCCGAAGCGCTCCAGCACGGCGCGCCGGCTCTCGCCGCGGGCGGGCAGGGCGATACGGGCGTCGCCCTGGGCGCCGATGGGGATTTCCAGGGTGTCTGCCGCGGCCGGCAGGGCCATGCCCAGGCACAGCAGCAGGAAGGGGGTGTGCAGGGCCTTCATGAGTCGTCGCGGTCCTTCGCCTGGCGCCGTTCGGCCGCCTGTTTCTGCAGGATGTGCCGGGCCAGCAGCTGGCGCTGCGGCTCCTCGAGGTTCTCGAACAGGGTGCCGATCTCGTATTCGCCAAGCCCGCGCGACTCGCAGTGGGTGACCCGCGCGCGCAGGCTCAGGCCCAGGGCCTGGGGCAGCAGCACCAGCTTCAGCGCCAGCAGCTGGCCGGCGAGCAGGGGCTCGGGGGCGAGGAAGGCGATGCCGCCCTCGGAAAGGACCACCGGCTGCGCCGGGCCGACCTGCTCCAGCAGCCCGCGGGCGAGGGCGCCGGCGACCAGGTCCAGGCGCTTGTCGAGCAGCTTCAGGTAGCTGGCCAGGGGGCGGTCGCGCTCGGCGATCTGCCGCAGCAGGTGCTGCGCCTCCACTTCCAGCAGGTGCAGGTCGCCGAGCAGGTTGAACAGCGGCGAATCATCCTGCAACGCTTGCGCCGCCTGCTCCGCGTCCTCCGGAATCGGGCGAAATTCCAGTGCGAGGCGGTCCTCGATACGGTAGTATTCGCGGCGGTCATCCGCGTCTGGAGTGGACATGGCGAACCCACGGCGGCAGTAATGGTCTGAGTGTAAAGCCGCCCGCCGCAGCTCGCCACAATGGCCTCCGCAATCCCTCCGCGGCAGCGGATGCCGGCCGGACCGACGCCCCAATCCCCTGACAACGGCCCCACATGTTCAGACCTCTTTCCGTCTATATCGGGACGCGCTACACCCGCGCCAAGCGCCGCAGCCACTTCGTTTCCTTCATCTCCCTGACCTCCATGATCGGCCTGGCCCTCGGCGTCATGGTGATGATCGTGGTGCTCTCGGTGATGAACGGCTTCGACCACGAGATGCGCACCCGGGTGCTGGGCATGGTGCCCCACGCCACCGTCGAGGCCTACCAGCCGATCGACGACTGGCGAGGCCTGGCCGGGCAGATCAAGGCGCGGCACCGCAACGTGCTGGAAGTGGCGCCCTTCATCCAGATGCAGGGCCTGCTGAGCAACAACGGCGTGGTACAGAAGGTGCTGATCAACGCCGTGGACCCGGCCGAGGAAGGCAAGGTCTCGATCATCGGCGACTTCTTCAGGCAGGGCAGCCTGGCCAGCCTCAGGCCCGGCGAGTTCGGCATCATCATCGGCGACAAGGCCGCGGCCAACCTGGGGGTGAAGGTCGGCGACAAGGTCACCTTCGTCGCCCCCGAGGTCTCGGTGACCCCCGCCGGCATCTTCCCGCGCATGAAGCGCTTCACCGTGGCCGGCATCTTCCACGTCGGCGCCGGCGAGCTGGACGGCTACGTGGCCATGGCCCACGTCGAGGACGCCGCGCGCATGCAGCGCTACAAGGACGGCGAGGTGCAGGGCCTGCGCCTGAAGCTCGACGACCTGTTCCAGGCGCCGCGCACCGCCTGGGAAATCGCCCATGACCTCAAGGGCAACGACTTCTACGCCCGCGACTGGACGCGCACCCACGGCAACCTCTACCAGGCCATCCAGATGGAGAAATCCATGATCGGCCTGCTGCTGCTGCTGATAGTCGCGGTGGCCGCCTTCAACATCATCTCCACCCTGGTCATGGTGGTCACCGACAAGAAGTCGGACATCGCCATCCTCCGCACCCTGGGCGCCACGCCGGGGCAGATCATGGCCATCTTCATGGTCCAGGGCAGCGTGATCGGCGTGATCGGCACCTTCATCGGCGGCCTGCTCGGCGTGCTCGCGGCGCTCAGGGTGAGCGACGCCATCGCCCTGCTGGAAAGGCTGATCGGCCACAAGTTCCTCAGCTCGGACGTCTACTTCATCGATTACCTGCCCTCGCAGCTGATGCGCGAGGACGTGATCCTGGTGTGCGCCGCCGCGCTGATCCTGAGTTTCTTCGCCACCCTGTATCCGGCCTGGCGTGCCGCCCGCACCCAGCCCGCGGAGGCCCTGCGTTATGAGTGACAAGACCGTCCTGAGCTGCCGCAACCTGCGCAAGAGCTACGAGGAGGGCCCGCAGTCGGTCGAGGTGCTGGTCGACGTGCAGCTGGAGCTGTTCCCCGGCGAGCGCGTGGCCATCGTCGGCAGCTCCGGCTCCGGCAAGAGCACCCTGCTGAACATGCTCGGCGGCCTCGACATCCCCAGCAGCGGCAGCGTCTGGCTGGCCGGCGAGGAGCTGTCGGCGCTCAACGAGAAGCAGCGCGGCCTGCTGCGCAACCGCGCGCTGGGCTTCGTCTACCAGTTCCACCACCTGCTGCCGGAGTTCACCGCCCTGGAGAACGTCTGCATGCCGCTGCTGATCGGCCGCACGCCGATCCCCGAGGCCCGCGAGCGCGCCAGCGCGCTGCTGGAGCGGGTGGGCCTGAAGCCGCGCCTGCAGCACAAGCCCTCGGAGCTGTCCGGCGGCGAGCGCCAGCGCGTGGCCATCGCCCGCGCCCTGGTCAACCGCCCGCAGCTGGTGCTGCTCGACGAGCCCACCGGCAACCTCGACCAGCACACCGCGCATTCCATCCAGGAGCTGATGCTCGAACTGTCGCAGTCGCTGCAGACGGCCTTCCTGGTGGTGACCCACGACCCGCACCTGGCGCAGCAGATGGACCGCGTGCTGCGCCTGGAGGACGGCCGCCTGATCGCTGCCTGATCGAGCCGCAGACGCCATGTTCAGACCCCTATCGATCTTCGTCGGCACCCGCTACACCCGGGCCAAGAAGCGCAACCACTACATCTCCTTCATCTCCCTGACCTCGATGATCGGCCTGACCCTCGGGGTGCTGGCGATGATCGTGGTGCTCTCGGTGATGAACGGGTTCCAGAAGGAGATGCGCTCGCGCATCCTCGGCATGGTGCCCCATGCCGTGCTGCAGAACGCCGACGGTAAGCCGCTGGCCGACTGGCAGGCGGTGGCCGCCGCGGCCTCGAAGCACCGCGAGGTGGTCGGCGCGGTGCCCTACACCGAGCTGGACGGCATGCTCTCGTTCAAGGGCATGATGCAGCCGATCGAGGTGGATGGCATCGACCCGGTCCTGGAACCGAAGGTCTCGATCATCGGCTCGCACATGGTCCAGGGCAGCCTGGCCGCGCTGAAGTCCGGCGAGTCCGGGGTGGTGATCGGCGAGATCACCGCGCGGCGCTTCCGCGTCAACGTCGGCGACAGCCTGCTGCTGATCGTCCCCGAGTCCACCTCCGCGGCCGGTGGCGTGACGCCGCGCATGCAGCGGCTGAACGTGGTCGGGGTGTTCAAGGTCGGCGCCGAGCTGGACGGCACCCTGGCGCTGGTCCACGTCGACGACGCCGCGCACCTGCTGCGCTGGGAACCGGGCCAGGTGCAGAGCGTGCGCATCGCCCTGAAGGACCTGTTCCAGGCGCCGGAAGTGGGGCAGCGCATCGCCGCGGAGCTGGGCCAGGGCTTCCGTTCGGTGGACTGGACGCACACCCAGGGCAGCCTGTTCGGCGCCATGAAGATGGAGAAGACCATGATCGGCCTGCTGCTGCTGCTGATCGTGGCGGTGGCGGCCTTCAACATCATCGCCACGCTGATCATGGTGGTGGCCGACAAGCGCACCGACATCGCCATCCTCCGCACCCTGGGCGCGACGCCGGGGCAGATCATGACCATCTTCATGGTCCAGGGCACGGTGATCGGGGTGATCGGCACCCTGGTCGGCGGCACCCTGGGCGTGCTGGCGGCGTTCAACGTCACCGCCATCGTCTCGGCGATGGAGAAGGCCCTGGGCACCCACGTGTTCAGCTCCGACGTCTACTTCATCAACTACCTGCCCTCCGACGTGCAGGTGACGGACGTGCTGCTGGTGTGCAGCGCGGCCCTGCTGATGAGCTTCCTCGCCACGCTCTACCCGGCCTGGCGCGCCGCCAGGACCCAGCCGGCCGAAGCGCTGCGCTACGAATGAACGAAGCCGCCCCCCGGGGCGGCTTCTTCGTGATGGGGCGGGTTTCGCAGCGAGCCTATCGCGATAGTCCGTGCCCGGACCCGGCCTATCGCGGACAAAGTTGCTCCTACAGGGAAATGCCGTACCTCCCGGCAGACTGTAGGAGCGGGCCCTGCCCGCGAAATCGCGCGCAGGGCGCGCTCCTACAGGGGGATGGCATGGGTGGGGCGGCGTAGGAGCGGATCTCATCCGCGAACCGCGCCGATACCTCCGGCTATCGCGGACAAGGTCCGCTCCTACAGGCGCCCCATGCCGCATGGTGGGGTGTAGGAGCGGGCCCTGCTCGCGATTCGCGCGCAGGGCGCGCTCCTACAGGGGAATGGCGTGGGTGGGGCAGCGTAGGAGCGGATCTCATCCGCGAACCGCGCCGATAGCTCCGGCTATCGCGGACAAGGTCCGCTCCTGCAAGGGGCTCACAACCCCCGCTGCAGGTTGCGCAATGCCTGGCGCCGCCGCCAGCTGCGGCCGATCCACCAGCGCCAGTAGGCCTGGGTGGCCAGGTAGCCGAGCAGGCCCACCAGCAGGCCGCAGATGATCGAACCCAGCAGGAAGGGCTGCCAGAGCAGCGACAGTTCGCCGCTGATCCATTCCCAGGTGAGGTTCTCCGGCAGGGTGCGGGCCGGCACGCCCATGACCCAGGCGCCCATCTTGTAGGTGCAGTAGAACACCGGCGGCATGGTGATGGGGTTGGTCAGCCAGACCAGGCCCACCGAGATCGGCAGGTTGGCGCGCACCCAGACCGCCAGGGTGGCGGCCAGCAGCATCTGCAGCGGAATGGGCACGAAGGCGGCGAACAGGCCCATGCCCATGGCGCGGGATACCGACCTTCGATTCAGGTGCCAGAGGTTGGGCGAGTGCAACAGGGGCCCGAAGCAGCGCAGGGACTTGTGGTTCCTGATCAGCTCGGGGTCCGGCATGTAGCGCTGGAAAAGTCGGCGCGGCATGGGGAAATCTCTGGCAGACGAACACCGGCCATTATGCCTAGCTGGATGACGGCTTCCGTTCATCAACTATGTCCATGTGTAACCGGCCGTGGTGCACCGGACCCGCTGCCAGGGAGGCAACCCGTGCGTACAGGGATGATGGCGCTGGCCTGCGGCCTGTTGCTGCTACGTTTCCTGCCCCAGTTGCCGCCCCTGGCGGCCTTGCTGCCGTTGGTCGGAATGGCGCTGCTGTGCCTGTATCGGCGCCACCTCGCGGTGGCGCTCTTCCTGCTCGGCTTCGCCTGGGCCTGCCTGTACGCCCACCACGCCTGGGAAGGGCGCCTGGCTCCTGAGCTGGATGGGCGGACGCTGTGGCTGGAAGGGCAGGTCACCGGCCTGCCGGCTGCCGCGGAGGGCATCGTCCGCTTCGAGCTGGAGGACGTCCAGGCCCGCCTGGCCTTGCCCCAGCGCCTGCGCCTGTCCTGGTACGGCGGCCCGCAGCTGCGCGCGGGGGAGCGCTGGCGCCTGGCCGTGACCCTGCGCCGCCCCCATGGCCTGGCCAACGACTTCGGCTTCGACTACGAGGCCTGGCTGGCGGCCGACGGCATAGGCGCCACCGGCAGCGTCAAGGATGGCCAGCGCCTTGCCGGGGCCGCGGGCCCCATGGCCTGGCGCGAGGCCTGGAAGGAACGGCTGCTGGCCGTGGACGCCCGGGGCCGCAACGCCTACCTGGTGGCGCTGGTCCTGGGCGATGGTAGCGGCCTGGGCCGGGCGGACTGGGACATGCTGCAGGACACCGGCACCCTGCACCTGATGGTGATCTCCGGTTCGCACATTTCCCTGCTGGGCGGTCTGCTCTATGCCCTGGTGGCCGGCCTGGCGCGCCTGGGGCCTGGCCGGCGCGCCTGCCCTGGCTGCCCTGCGCCTGTGCCGCCGCGGTCGCCGGCGCCTGGGGCTACGGCTGGGTCGCCGGGCTGGAGGTGCCGGCGCTGCGGGCCTGCCTGATGCTCAGCATGGTCCTGCTGTGGCGCCTGCGGTTCCGCCGCCAGGGCGTCTGGTGGCCGTTGCTCGGCGCCCTGGTGGTGGTCCTGCTGGTCGATCCGCTGGTCAGCCTGAGCCCCGGCTTCTGGCTGTCCTTCGCCGCGGTGGCGCTGCTCGTCTACGGCTTCGCCGGGCGCCTGGGGCGCTGGCCGGTGTGGCTGGCCTGGGGCCGCGCGCAAGGGCTCATGGCCCTGGGGCTGGCCCCGCTGCTGCTGGCCCTGGGCCTGCCGCTGAGCCCGTCCGGCGCCCTGGCGAACCTGCTGGCGGTGCCCTGCATCGAGTTGCTGGTGGTGCCGCTGGCGCTGGCCGGCAGCCTGCTGCTGTGGCTGCCAGTGGCCGGCGAGGGGCTGCTGTGGCTGGCTGGCGCCGTGCTCGACGGCCTGCTCGGCGTGCTCGCGCGCCTGTCGTGGTATTCCCCGGCCTGGCATCCCATGGCGCCGCCAGCCTGGAGCATCCTGCTGGCCCTGCTCGGGACGCTGCTGTGCCTGGCGCCGGCCGGGCTGCCGCTGCGGCCGCTGGGCCTGGCGCTGCTGCTGCCGATGTTCTGGCCGCACGCCAGCGCGCCGGCCCACGGCTACGCCGAGGTGCGCGTGCTCGACGTGGGGCAGGGGCTCTCGGTGCTGGTCCGCACCCGCAACCATGCCTGGCTGTACGACGCCGGGCCGCGCCGGGGCGAGTTCGACCTCGGCGAGGTGGCGGTGCTGCCGACCCTGCGCGGCCTGGGTGTCCGGCGCCTGGACGTGCTGCTGCTCAGCCATGGCGACAACGACCATGCCGGCGGCGCCCGCGCCGTGCTGGAAGCCTTGCCGGCGGCGCGGCTGATCAGCGGCGAGCCGCGGCGCCTGCCCGCGCCCCTGGCCGCCGAGCCCTGCCGCGCCGAAACCTGGTGGCTGGACGGCGTGCGTTTCTCGACCTGGTACTGGGACCAGGCTGCCGACAGCAACGGCCGCTCCTGCGTGCTGCACATCGAGGCGCGGGGCGAAAGCCTGCTGCTCACCGGCGACCTGCCGGCCGCCGGCGAGGCGGCCTGGCTGGCCAGCCATCCCGGGGCCCGGGCCGACTGGCTGGTGGCCGGCCACCACGGCAGCCGCAGCGCTTCCTCGGCGGCCTTCGTGAGGCAACTGGCGCCCCGCGCCGCGCTGGTTTCCCGCTCCCGCCACAACGCCCATGGCCATCCGTCCGAGGAGGTGCTGCAGCGCTTCGCCGAACGGAGTGTCAGGGTTCACGATGTGGCTGTCGCGGGCGCCCTGCGCCTGCTCCTGGGCCAGCATGGAGAGGTGCGGGGCGCGCGCGAAAACGCCGGATTCTGGAGGGAAAAATGAGAACGGCGACGGTCGGCGGGGCAGGGGCCCTGTGCTAGAGTGTCGCCACTTTTTTTCAGGGGATTCGCCACTGTGTGGGAACTGGTCAAAGCCGGCGGCTGGATGATGCTGCCGATCATTCTGAGCTCCATCGCCGCCACCGCCATCGTCGCCGAACGACTCTGGACCCTGCGCCGCAGCCGCATCGCCCCGCCGCAGTTGCTGGGCCAGGTGTGGAAGCAGATCAAGGACAAGAAGCTGAACAGCCAGGCGCTCAAGGAACTCAAGGCGTCTTCCCCGCTGGGTGAGGTGCTCGCCGCCGGCCTGGTCAACTCCAAGCATGGCCGCGAGATCATGAAGGAATGCATCGAGGAAGCCGCCGGCCGGGTGATCCACGAGATGGAGCGCTACCTCAACGCCCTCGGCACCATCGCCGCCATGGCCCCGCTGCTCGGCCTGCTGGGCACCGTGTTCGGCATGATCCAGATCTTCAGCGCCTTCATGGGCGACGGCATGGCCAATGCCCCGCAGCTCGCCGGCGGC
This sequence comes from Pseudomonas sp. 273, assembly GCF_029201425.1. Lineage (NCBI taxonomy): Bacteria > Pseudomonadati > Pseudomonadota > Gammaproteobacteria > Pseudomonadales > Pseudomonadaceae > Pseudomonas > Pseudomonas sp. 273. The sequence goes on along the minus strand of NZ_CP116775.1, from coordinate 4,713,248 downwards.
ATCTCCAAGGCCCTGGTGACCACCGCTTCCGGCCTGATCGTGGCCATCCCGGCCGTGTTCTTCCATCGCTACCTGCTGCGCCGCGTCGATGAACTGGTGGTGGCCATGGAGCAGGAAGCGATCAAGCTGGTGGAAATGGTCCAGGGCGACCGCGAGGTCGACCTCTCCGAGGATGGCAAAGCGTGAAATTCCGCCGCAGAAACGGCAGCGCCGCCCGCGATGACGTGTTCATCAACCTGGCGTCGCTGATCGACGTGATCTTCGTCCTGCTGCTGTTCTTCGTGGTCACCACCACCTTCAGCCGGCCGACGCAGCTGAAGGTCGAGCTGCCCGAGGCGGTCAGCGGCACCCCGCCGGAAGCCACCGACATCAAGCCGCTGGAACTGGACATCGACGCCGCCGGCCACTACGCGCTGAACGGCCAGAACCTGGTCAACGGCGACATCGCCACCCTGATGGCGGCGATGCAGAAGGAATCCGCCGGCGACAGCAGCCTGCCGGTGGTGATCACCGCCGACGGCAAGGCCACCCACCAGTCGGTGGTCACCGCCATGGACGCCGCCGGCAAGCTCGGCTTCAGCCACCTGCGCATCACCACCGTCGAGGCGCAGCCGGCGGCCAAGCCCTGATGGCGTTTTCCGAGCGCCTGCTGCAGGCCTGGTACCAGGGCCACCCGGCCCTCGGCCTGCTGCGCCCGCTGGAGGCGCTGTACCGGCGCATCGCCCTGCGCAAGCGCGCCGACTACCTGGAAGGCCGCCGCCAGGCCTACCGCGCCCCGGTGCCGGTCATCGTGGTCGGCAACATCACCGTCGGCGGCACCGGCAAGACGCCGATGATCCTCTGGCTGATCGAGCGCTGCCGCGCCCGCGGCCTTGCGGTCGGCGTGGTCAGCCGCGGCTATGGCGCCAGGCCGCCGAGCCTGCCCTGGCGGGTGCGCGCCGAACAGCGCGCGGAGCAGGCCGGCGACGAGCCGCTGATGATCGTCCAGCGCAGTGGCGTGCCCCTGGTCATCGATCCGGACCGCCCGGCAGCGGTGCGCGCGCTGCTGGCCGAGGAGCCGGTTGACCTGATCCTCTGCGACGACGGCCTGCAGCACTACCGCCTGGCCCGCGACCTGGAGCTGGTGCTGATCGACGCCGCCCGCGGCCTGGGCAACCGCCGCTGCCTGCCGGCCGGCCCCCTGCGCGAGCCGGCCGAGCGCCTGGATTCGGTGGACGCGGTGCTCTACAACGGCGCCAGCAGCGACCCGGCCGGCGCCTTTTCCTTCGTCCTGCAGCCGAGCGCGCTGGTCAACCTGCGCAGCGGCGAGCGCGCCGACCTGACGCACTTCCCGCCGGGCCAGCAGGTCCACGCCCTGGCCGGCATCGGCAACCCCCGGCGTTTCTTCGCGACGCTCGAGGCGCTACACTGGCGGCCTGTTCCGCACGCCTTCCCGGACCACGCGGCCTACAGCGCCGGGCAGTTGCAATTCAGCCCGCCGCTGCCGCTGCTGATGACCGAGAAGGACGCGGTGAAATGCCGGGCCTTCGCCGCCGCCGACTGGTGGTACCTCGCCGTCGACGCGCAGCCATCCCCGGCCTTCGTCGCCTGGTTCGACGCCCGGCTCGAGCGTCTGATCGCGCGCTGACGGGTGGCCCCGCCACCCCTGCTTTCCAAGGATTCCGCCATGGACCCGAAACTCCTCGACATCCTCGCCTGCCCGCTGTGCAAGGGGCCGCTGAAGCTCACCGACGACAAGTCCGAACTGATCTGCAAGGCCGACGGCCTGGCCTACCCGGTGCGCGACGGCATCCCGGTGATGCTCGAGGGCGAGGCCCGCACCCTGAACGTCGACGAACGCCTGGACAAGTGACCGAGATGAGCCAGGCCTTCACCGTCGTCATCCCGGCCCGTTTCGCCTCCACCCGCCTGCCCGGCAAGCCGCTGCAGGACATCTGCGGCAAGCCCATGGTCCAGCACGTCTGGGAGCAGGCGCGCAAGAGCGGCGCCAACCGCGTGGTGATCGCCACCGACGATGCGCGCATCCTCGAGGCGGCCAACGTCTTCGGCGCCGAGGCGCTGCTGACCCGCGTCGACCACAACTCCGGCACCGACCGCCTGGCCGAGGTGGCCGACGCCCTGGGCCTGGCCGACGACGCCATCGTGGTCAACGTGCAGGGCGACGAGCCGCTGATCCCGCCGGCCATCATCGACCAGGTGGCGGCCAACCTGGCGGCCCACCCGGAAGCCGGCATCGCCACCCTGGCCGAGCCGATCCACGAGCTGGCCGCGCTGTTCAACCCCAACGTGGTGAAGGTGGTGACCGACCTGGACGGCCTGGCCCTGACCTTCAGCCGCGCGCCGCTGCCCTGGGCCCGCGACGCCTTCGCCAAGGCGCCGGACAGCCTGCCGGCGGGCGTTCCGTTCCGCCGCCACATCGGCATCTACGCCTACCGCGCGCGCTTCCTCCGCGATTTCGTCGCCTGGGGCCCGTGCTGGCTGGAGGACAGCGAGTGCCTGGAGCAGCTGCGGGCGCTCTGGCACGGTGTGCGCATCCACGTGGCCGACGCCCTGGAGGCGCCGCAGGCCGGGGTGGACACCGCCGAGGACCTGGAGCGCGTCAGGCGCATCCTGGGGGGCTGATGCGGGTTCTCTTCGTCTGCCTGGGCAACATCTGCCGTTCGCCCACCGCCGAGGGCGTGTTCCGCCACAAGCTGCGCGAGGCCGGGCTGGAGTCGCGGGTGACCGTCGACTCCGCTGGCACCGGCGACTGGCATGTGGGCAAGGCGCCGGACGCCCGTACCCGCGTCGCCGCCATGCGCCGTGGCTACGACCTCTCGGCACTGCGTGCGCGGCAGGTCGGCGCCGCTGATTTCGCCGACTTCGACCTGATCCTGGCCATGGACCTGAGCAACCTGGCCCACCTCGAACGCCTGCGGGGCAACGGCCCCGCCGAACTGGACCTGTTCCTGCGCCGCTACGCCGGCGCGCTGGACGAGGTGCCCGATCCCTATTACGGCGGCGAGGCCGGTTTCGAGCAGGTGCTGGACCTGATCGAGCTGGCCTGCGACGCCCTGCTGCTGGAAGTGAAGGGGCGCCTGTGAGCCTGGTCCTGCACAAAGACGTATCCCTGAAAGCCTTCAATACCTTCGGCATCGAGGCGCGGGCGCGGCTGTTCGCCGAGGCCCGCGACGACCAGGACGTGATGCGGGGCCTCGCCCTGGCGGTGGAGCACGACCTGCCGCTGCTGGTGCTCGGCGGCGGCAGCAACCTGCTGCTGAGCCGCGATGTCGAGGCCCTGGTGCTGCGCATGGCCAGCCGCGGCGTGCGCATCCTCGAGGACGACGGCGACCAGGTGCGCATCGAGGCCGAGGCCGGCGAGGTCTGGGACGACCTGGTGCGCTGGAGCCTGGAGCAGGGTTTCGCCGGTCTGGAGAACCTCAGCCTGATCCCCGGCACCGTGGGCGCCGCGCCCATGCAGAACATCGGCGCCTACGGCGTGGAGCTGAAGGACGTGTTCGACAGCCTGGTGGCGCTGGACCGCCACAGCGGCGGCCTGCGCGAGTTCCACCTGGACGATTGCGCCTTCGCCTACCGCGAGAGCCTGTTCAAGCGCGAGCCGGGGCGCTGGGTGATCCTGCGCGTGCGCCTGAGGCTCGCGCGCAAGGCCAGCCTGCACCTGGACTATGGTCCGGTGCGCCAGCGTCTGGCGGAGGAGGGTATAGACGCACCCACTCCCACCGATGTGGCACGGGTGATCTGCGCCATCCGCCGCGAGAAGCTGCCCGACCCGGCGGTGCTGGGCAATGCCGGCAGCTTCTTCAAGAACCCGCTGGTGTCCGCCGCGCTGGCCGAGCGCCTGCGTGGCGAATTCCCGGACCTGGTGGCCTATCCCCAGGCCGATGGCCAGGTCAAGCTGGCCGCCGGCTGGCTGATCGACAAGGCCGGCTGGAAGGGCTTCCGCGACGGCGCCGCCGGCGTGCATGCCCAGCAGGCGCTGGTGCTGGTCAACTACGGCGGCGCCAGCGGGGCGCAGATCCAGGCGCTGGCCGAGCGCATCCGCGAGGACATCCGCCAGCGCTTCGGCGTCGAGCTGGAGATGGAGCCCAACCTCTACTGAGGTGTGCGGGTTGGAAAAAGGCGCTTGCCGTTGCCGGCAAGCGCCTTTTTTGTCCGTGGTGCTCTTCGTAGGAGCGAGCCATGCCCACCAGTATGGGTGTAGGAGCGGACCTTGTCCGCGATCACCGGACGTTCCGGCGCGATTCGCGGATGAGATCCGCTCCTACGCCGCCCTACCGCACCATTCCCCTGTAGGAGCGCGCCCTGCGCGCGAAATCGCGGGCAGGGCCCGCTCCTACAGGTGTCGTGAGGCATGGCGTTTCCCGGTAGGAGGCTCTATCCGTCCTACGCAATCCTGGAATCATAAAAAAAGGGGATGCCTAGGCATCCCCTTTTTTCAGCACGCGGGCGATCAGCCGTGGTGCTTTTCCACTTCTTCGCGGTGCTGCTCGGCCTTGTCGGCTTCGACTTGCTCCTCGACGGCCTGGATGGCCTGCTCGCCTTCGGCAGCTTCGGCAGCTTCGGCAGCTTCGGCAGCTTCGGCAGCAGGTGCCTCAACGGCTTCCTGGGCCGCTTCCACGACGCTTTCTTCCGCGGCCTCGACTTGCTGCTCGGCGACGACTTCCACCTCGGCGGCCTGTTCGACGACAGCGGTTTCCACGACGGCCGGAGCGGCAGCGGCAGCTTCCGCGGCTTCACGGGCCAGGCGCTCGGCTTCGCGCTGCAGGCGACGACGCTCGCGCGGGTCGTTCAGGGCGCGGCCGGTGGCGTTGGCCGACAGCTGTGCGTCGTCCTGGCTCGCTGCGGCGACAGCGGGCTCGGCCTGGACGGCCGGGGCTTCGACCACCTGGGATTCGACGGGGGCGCTTTCGACGACCGGAGCGGCCTCGACCACGGCTTCCGCGGCAGGCTGCTCGGCCGGTTCGACGGCGGCCGGGGCGGATTCGCTCGGCTGCAGGCTGAACTCGACGATCTGCTCGCCGGCGCTTTCCTCGTGGGTCTCGGAGACCACCACGGACTCGGCGCTGGCCTCGACGGCAGCGATCGGCTCGACGGCCTGCTCGCTGGCAGCTTCGACGACCTGCTCGGCGACCTGCTCGGCGACCACGGCTACCGCGGCGGCGCCGGTTGCGACCAGAGCCGGGGCGGACGGCGACTCGCTACCTTCCGGCTGCTCGCCGGCCTCCAGGCCGTCCACGCCGACTTCGCGCTGACGCTCGCGGCGGTTGCTGCGGCGACGCTGGCCACGGGAACGGCGGCGCGGACGCTCGTCATCGCCACCTTCCTGGTCGTCCTGCTCCAGCAGCTCCTCGCTGTTCGGCAGCTCTTCGGCTTCCAGTGCGGCTTCGCGGGCCTGGCGTTCCTCGCGGGGCTGGCGTTCGCCACGTTCGCGACGCTCACCACGCTCTTCGCGCGGCTGGCGTTCCTCGCGGGGCTGACGCTCTTCGCCCGGCTGGCGCTCGGCACGTTCTTCGCGCGGCTGACGCTCCTCGCGGGGCTGGCGCTCGGCACGTTCTTCACGCGGCTGGCGTTCCTCGCGCGGTTGACGCTCGGCGCGTTCTTCGCGCGGTTGGCGTTCCTCGCGGGGCTGACGTTCGGCACGCTCTTCGCGCGGCTGGCGCTCCTCGCGGGGTTGACGCTCGGCGCGCTCTTCACGCGGCTGGCGTTCCTCGCGGGGCTGGCGCTCGGCGCGTTCTTCGCGCGGCTGACGCTCCTCGCGGGGCTGGCGTTCGGCGCGTTCTTCACGCGGCTGGCGCTCTTCGCGGGCCGGACGCTCGGCACGTTCTTCGCGGCGGCGCTCGTTGCGTTCGCCACGCTCTTCGCGGGGCTTGCGCTCGTCGTCGCGACGGCCGCCGTCACGGCGACGGTTCTGCTGGCGGCCGTTGCGGCGCTCGTCCGGGGTCGAACTGCGCTCGCTGGCGGGCTTCTCGGCGCTGACGGCCGGCTTGGCCTCTTCTTCCTTGCCGGCGAACAGGCTCACCAGCGACTTGACCAGGCCCTGGAACAGGCTCGGCTGCGGCATCGGCTTGGTGGCTTCCACCGGCTGCGGCGCGGCGGCCTGCTCGGCCTGCTGCGGGGCGGGGGTCTGCGGGGAAACGGTCTTCACCGCGGCTTCCTGGCGGACCAGGGTGCGGGTGGCGCTGACCGGCTGGACTTCCTCGTGCTCGACCAGGGCCATCTCGTAGCTGGTGTGGCCGACCAGCAGGTCCGGGTTGTCGTCACGCAGGCGCTGCACTTCGAAGTGCGGGGTTTCCAGGTGCTCGTCGGGCAGGATGAAGATGCGCGCGCGGGTGCGCAGCTCGATCTTGGTGATGGCGTTGCGCTTCTCGTTGAGCAGGAAGGCGGCGACCTGGAAGGGTACGCGGGCGCGGACTTCCGCGGTGCGGTCCTTCAGCGCTTCTTCCTCGATCAGGCGCAGGATGGCCAGCGACAGGGATTCCACGTCGCGGATGATGCCCTGGCCGTTGCAACGCGGGCAGACGATGCCGCTGGTCTCGCCGAGGGACGGGCGCAGGCGCTGGCGGGACATCTCCAGCAGGCCGAAGCGCGAGATGCGGCCGACCTGGACGCGTGCACGGTCGGCCTCGAGGGCCTCGCGCACGCGCTCTTCCACGGCGCGCTGGTTCTTCGCCGGGGTCATGTCGATGAAGTCGATGACGATCAGGCCGCCGATGTCACGCAGGCGCAACTGGCGGGCGATTTCCTCGGCCGCTTCCAGGTTGGTCTGCAGGGCGGTTTCCTCGATGTCGCCGCCTTTGGTGGCGCGCGCCGAGTTGATGTCGATGGAGACCAGGGCCTCGGTCGGGTCGATGACGATGGAGCCGCCGGAGGGCAGCTTCACTTCGCGCTGGAAGGCGGTCTCGATCTGGCTTTCGATCTGGAAGCGGTTGAACAGCGGAACGCTGTCCTGGTACAGCTTGACCTTGCTGGCGTACTGCGGCATCACCTGGCGGATGAAGTTCAGGGCTTCTTCCTGGGCGTCGATGCTGTCGATCAGCACTTCGCCGATGTCCTGGCGCAGGTAGTCGCGGATGGCGCGGATGATGACGTTGCTTTCCTGGTAGATCAGGAAGGGCGCGCCGCGCTCGCCGGAGGCTTCCTTGATGGCGCCCCACAGTTGCAGCAGGTAGTCCAGGTCCCATTGCAGCTCTTCGGAGCTGCGGCCAAGGCCCGCGGTGCGGACGATCAGGCCCATGTCGGCGGGGGCGTTGAGGCCGTTCAGGGCTTCGCGCAGTTCGTTGCGCTCCTCGCCCTCGATGCGGCGGGAGATGCCGCCGGCGCGGGGATTGTTCGGCATCAGCACCAGGTAGCGACCGGCCAGGCTGATGAAGGTGGTCAGGGCTGCGCCCTTGTTGCCGCGTTCTTCCTTCTCGACCTGGACGATGACTTCCTGGCCTTCGCTGAGCACATCCTTGATGTTGATGCGCCCTTCGGGGTTCTTCTTGAAGTACTCGCGGGAAATTTCCTTGAGGGGGAGGAAACCGTGGCGCTCGGCGCCGAAGTCGACGAAGGCGGCTTCCAGGCTGGGCTCGACGCGGGTGATGCGGCCCTTGTAGATGTTGGCCTTCTTCTGTTCGCGCGCGCCGGACTCGATGTCCAGGTCGAACAGACGCTGGCCATCTACCAGCGCTACACGCAACTCTTCGGGTTGAGTTGCGTTGATCAGCATTCTTTTCATGTAGTACCAATGGTTTCCGGGGCCACCGGAAACGGCAATCGGCACCCACGACTCTCACGGTCGGTGCTCAGGCGCGTACTCAGGAATGGCGGACCATTCCCGTGTCCAGCGACGTCCGGCTAGCAACGGGCCGGGTCGCGACTACGTCTCCTGCTTGTCCTGCGAACAAGCAATCAACAGGAGGAGGAATCAACTATCGGAGGCGGACGAAAGAGTGCGTCTGAAACAAGGCTATGCAAGCTACGCGGTCCGACAGTTGTGCATCTCCACCCTGCACGTTTCCTATTGAAGAAGCGGGTGCCGCTCGCAGAATCCGGGAGCGGGTTGGCTTTTCACGGCTACCGAGGCAGCCGTGCGTCATGTCTCAAGGCTCGGGTTCCGAGTCGTTGCGTCGAGGGATTCGCTAATCCGCCACGGCAACGCTTCGCAGGACTGCCTCACGTCCGTTCAATGTGCTTGCAGGCAGCGGGGATGGCGATTTCGCTGACATCCGCGGGCCCGGCCACTTTTGGCGGCCTCCCGAATATAGCAGCAATGATTAAGTGCTTCAATTGAATGAAAAATTGCTATGATGAGCGGATGACGACTCCCACCCCTCCGACTTCCGGCGTCCAGCTGCTTGAAGTCTCGCCGGAATATGCCGGCCAGCGCATCGACAATTTCCTCAGAACCCAGCTCAAAGGCGTACCCAAGACCTTGATCTACCGCATCCTGCGCAAGGGCGAGGTGCGGGTGAACAAGGGGCGGATCAAGCCCGAGTACAAGCTGCAGGCCGGGGACGTGGTACGCGTGCCGCCGCTGCGCCTGGCCGAGCGCGACGAGCCGGCGCCGCTGGCCCAGGGGCTGCTCGAGCGCCTGGAGGCCGCTATCGTCTATGAAGACAAGGCGCTGATCGTGATCAACAAGCCCGCCGGCATCGCCGTGCATGGCGGCAGCGGCCTCAGCTACGGGGTGATCGAGGCCTTCCGCCAGCTGCGCCCGGAGGCCAAGGACCTGGAGCTGGTGCACCGCCTGGATCGCGACACCTCCGGCCTGCTGATGATCGCCAAGAAGCGCAGCATGCTGCGCCATCTGCACGACGCCCTGCGCAACGAGCACGTGGTGGACAAGCGCTACCACGCCCTGGTGCGCGGCAGCTGGCCGGCGGCGAAGAAGCAGATCCGCGCGCCGCTGATGAAGAACAACCTGCGCTCCGGCGAGCGCATGGTGGAGGTCAACGTCGAAGGCAAGGATGCGCTCACCGAGTTCAAGGTGCTGCGCCGCTTCGGCGACTTCGCCACCCTGGTGGAGGCGCGGCCGATCACCGGGCGCACCCACCAGATCCGCGTGCACGCCAAGCATGCCGGGCATTCCATCGCTGGCGACGCCAAGTACGGCGACGACGAGTTCTCCCGCGAGATCCGCGAGCTGGGCGGCAAGCGCCTGTTCCTGCATTCCGCGCAGTTGCGCGTGCCCATGCCCGACGGCTCCACCCTGGAGCTGGACGCCGAGGTGGACGACATGTGGCGCAGCACGCTGGAACGCCTGGATGCCTGATTACGCGCTGCTGGTCTTCGACTGGGACGGCACTTTGGTCGACTCCGTCGGCCGCATCGTCGAGTCGATGCGGGTGGCGGCCGAGCGCTCCGGGCTGCCGCAGCGCAGCGACGAGGCCATAAAAGGCATCATCGGCCTGGGCTTGCCTGAGGCGATCCAGACGCTGTACCCGGAGGTCGACGACGAGGCTGCGCTGACAGTCTTTCGTGGCGACTACGCCGAGCATTATCTGATGCTGGAGGTCGAGCCTTCTCCTTTGTTCCCGGGCGTGGCCGATGCGCTGGAGCATTTCCGCCAGTCCGGCTACCGTCTGGCGGTCGCCACCGGCAAGAGCCGCCGTGGCCTGGACCGGGTGCTGAAGGGGCAGGGCTGGGAAGGTTTCTTCGATATCACCCGCGCCGCCGACGAGTCGGCGAGCAAGCCCGACCCGCGCATGCTGCATGAGATCCTCGCGCATTGCCGGGTCGAGCCGCGGCGTGCGGTGATGGTCGGGGATGCGCCCTTCGACCTGGAGATGGCGCGCCGCGCGGGCATGGACTCGGTGGCGGTGTCCTACGGGGCGCAGCCGCTGTCGGTGTTGCGCGAATACGGCCCGCGCCTGGAGATCGGGCATTTCAACGAATTGCGCGCCTGGCTGGATGGCCGGGCGCAGGACCCACGGATCGAGGTGAGCGAGCATGTCGGATGAGTGGAAGGCCGAGGAGTCCGGCCCGTCGGATGCGAAGAGCTGGAAGCTGCTGGAGAAGGCGGTGCTGGCCGGCGTGCAGGAGCAGCGCCGGGCCCGTCGCTGGGGCATTTTCTTCAAGCTGCTGACCTTCGCCTACCTGTTCCTCGCCCTGGCGCTGTTCACCCCCTTCAGTGGCCTGTCCAAGTCGGCCTCGCGCAGCGGCAGCCATACCGCCCTGATCGAGGTGAAGGGCATGATCGCCGACGACGAGCCGGCCAGCGCCGACAACGTCGTGGGGGCATTGAAGGCGGCCTTCGAGGATGCCGGCACCAAGGGCATCGTCCTGCGCATCAACAGCCCAGGCGGCAGCCCGGTACAGTCCGGCTACATCTATGACGAGATCAAGCGCCAGCGCGGCCTGCATCCGGACGTGAAGGTCTACGCGGTGATCAGCGACCTGGGGGCGTCCGGCGCCTACTACATCGCCAGCGCCGCCGACGAAATCTACGCCGACAAGGCCAGCCTGGTCGGCTCCATCGGCGTTACCGCCGCCACCTTCGGCTTCGTCGGCACCATGGAGAAGCTTGGCGTCGATCGCCGCGTCTACACCTCCGGCGAGCACAAGGCCTTCCTCGATCCCTTCCAGCCGCCCAAGGCCGAAGAGACGCAGTTCTGGCAGGGGGTGCTGGACACCACCCACAAGCAGTTCATCGACAGCGTGAAGAAAGGGCGTGGCGACCGCCTGAAGGACAAGGACCATCCCGAGCTGTTCTCCGGGCTGATCTGGTCCGGCGAGCAGGCGCTGCAACTCGGCCTGATCGATGGCCTGGGCAGCACCAGCTACGTGGCGCGCGACGTCATCAAGGAAAAGGAGATCGTCGACTACACCGTGCAGGAAACGCCGTTCGACCGCTTCGCCAAGAAGCTCGGCACCAGCGTCGCCGAGCGCCTGGCGCTGTGGATGGGCTGGCAGGGGCCGGCGCTGCGCTGAGGTCCCGCTGCTCGAAACGGGCCGCTGCCTTTATATAGGAAGGCAGCGGCTTTTTCGTTCCTGGGGCGGGCCTTGTCGGCCTCCGCTCCTACGCCGCCCGCCCGTGCCATTCCCCTGTAGGAGCGGGCCCTGCCCGCGATTCGCGCGCAGGGCGCGCTCCTACATGTTCCGGAAGGCGTCGATTGTAGGAGGACTCCGTCCGCGATGGTCAGGGAACCTGCACCCCTTCGGCCAGCAGCATGTCCACCAGGCGGATCAGCGGCAGGCCGACCAGGCTGGTGCCGTCCTCGCCCTCGGTCGCGCGGAACAGGCTGACGCCCAGGCCCTCGGCCTTGAAGCTGCCGGCGCAGTCGAAGGGGCGCTCGGCCTCCAGGTAGCGGCGGATGCGCGCCTCGTCCAGTTCGCGGAAGTGCACGCGGAAGGGGATGCAGTCCACCTGGCAGCGGCCGCTGGCGCTGTCCAGCAGGGCGAGGCCGGTGAGGAAGCTGACGCTGTTGCCACTGGAAGCCTTCAATTGTTCCACGGCCCGTTCCAGGGTGTGCGGCTTGCCGAGGATCGCCTGGCCCTGGACGGCGGCCTGGTCCGAGCCGATGATCAGGTGCTGGGGAAAGCGCGCCGCCAGCACTCGCGCCTTGGCTTCGGCGAGGCGGCGCACCAGCTGTTCGGCGCTTTCGCCGGCCAGAGGGCTTTCATCTATATCCGGGCTTGCGCATTCGAAGGGCAGGCGCAGGCGTTGCAGCAGTTCGCGGCGGTAGGGCGAGCTTGAGGCGAGAATCAGTGGGCGCATCGGAGGTCTCCTGGGCGAAGTCCGCGATTCTAGCGAAAAGGCTGTCCATACAGCGGTTTATGCCTAATTTCCTTTGACAGGGACGGGGGCATCCCTATAATGGCGCGCTTATGTTGAATGGGCCGATACCACCTCACGTCGATCCGCGCAAACTGGTAGAGCGCGAAGCCACCCTCGAGGGTGTGCTGCCGCTCGCCAGCATGCCGCGGGTTTGCGAACAGCTGACCAGCAGCGATGGCAACGTCCGGGCGAAGTTCTTCTTCCACCGCGACGAGCAGAAGCTGGCGGTCATGCATGTCGAAGTCGACGCGCAGGTGAGCATGGTATGCCAACGCTGCCTCGAGCCGGCGACTTTCCAGGTCACCAGCGAGTCCGACTTCGCCATCCTCTGGGAAGGCCAGTCTGCCGAAGGGCTGCCGAAGGGGTACGATGCGCTGGAAGTGGGGGAGGAACCCCTCGACCTGCCGCCTCTGGTCGAGGACGAGCTGTTGCTCGCCTTGCCCATCGTTCCGGCCCATGACCCTGAGGAATGCCAGCATCCGGCGGGATTTGCAGCAGCGCCCGAGCCGAGCGAGAACGTGGAAGAGCGTCCCAACCCGTTCAGCGTACTGGCGCAGTTGAAGCGTGACCCAAACGTTTAGGAGTTAATCAATCATGGCTGTTCAGCAGAACAAAAAATCCCGTTCCGCTCGTGACATGCGTCGTTCCCACGATGCGCTCGATGCGAACGCTCTGTCCGTGGAAAAGAGCACCGGTGAAGTTCACCTGCGTCACCACGTCTCCCCGGACGGCTTCTATCGCGGCCGCAAGGTCGTAGACAAGGGCTCTGACGAGTAATCCTTGTCCGCACCAATCATCGCGATTGATGCAATGGGTGGGGACTTCGGTCCCCACTGCATTGTTCCGGCCAGCATTTCCTTCCTGGCCGAAAACCCCGCCCTGCAACTGGTCCTCGTCGGCCAGGCCCCCCTCCTCGAAGAACTCTGCGCCCGCGTTTCCGCGGTCGACCGCCCGCGCCTGCACATCCAGCACGCCAGCGAAGTCATCGGCATGGACGAACGCCCGTCCCAGGCCCTGCGCAGCAAGCCCGACTCCTCCATGCGCGTCGCCCTGGAACTGGTCCGCGACGGTGCGGCCCACGCCTGCGTCAGCGCCGGCAACACCGGGGCGCTAATGGCCCTGTCGCGCTACCTGCTCAAGACCCTGCCGGGCATCGACCGGCCGGCCATGGTCACCGCCGTGCCGACCCAGGCCGGGCATTGCCACCTGCTGGACCTGGGGGCGAACGTCGATTGCAGCGCCGAGCACCTCTACCAGTTCGCCGTGATGGGCGCGGTGGCGGCCGAGGCGTTGGGCAAGGCCAACCCGAAGGTGGCGCTGCTCAATGTCGGCACCGAGGAAATCAAGGGCAACCAGCAGGTCAAGCTGGCCTCGACCCTGCTGGAGCAGGCCCGCGGCATCAACTACATCGGCTACATAGAGGGCGACGGCCTGTACCGCGGCCTGGCCGACGTGGTGGTGTGCGACGGCTTCGTCGGCAACATCCTGCTCAAGGCCAGCGAGGGGCTGGCGGCCATGGTGGTCAGCCGCCTGGAGCAACTGTTCGCGTCCAGCCTGTCGGCGAAGGCCATTGGCCTGGTGGCCATGCCGCTGCTGCGCCGCCTGCGCAGCGACCTGACGCCGGCCCGGCACAATGGCGCGAGTTTCCTGGGGCTGCAGGGCATCGTGGTGAAGAGCCACGGCAGCGCGGCCGAGGAGGGCATCCAGAGCGCGCTGCGCCGGGCCCTGGCGGAAATCCGCGAGAACCTGCCGCAGCGGCTCCACGGGCGGCTTGAAAGCCTTCTCTAAGTGGCTGAATAGAAAGGAAATAGAGATTTCTGGCGGTAATGGAAGTATGCTTGCGCACCGCGCTCGCAAGGTCGCCCGGCGAGATGTAATCCCCGCCCTGGCGATGTGACCGCGCGGTCGAGGCCGTCATCCAACTGTCAGTTCCATGCGCCAGGCTGCTGCTGGCGTTACCCTTCGACGAAACAGACACAAGGGACCCGTTGCAATGTCCGCATCCCTCGCATTCGTTTTCCCCGGCCAGGGCTCGCAATCCCTCGGCATGCTGGCCGAGCTGGGCGCGCAGCACGCACTGGTGCGTGACACCTTCGCCGAAGCCTCCTCGGCCCTGGGCTACGACCTCTGGGCGCTGGTGCAGGAAGGCCCGGAAGAGCGCCTGAACCAGACCGACAAGACCCAGCCGGCCATCCTCGCCGCCTCCATCGCCCTGTGGCGCCTGTGGCAGGCCGAGGGCGGCGCCGCGCCGGCCTACGTCGCCGGCCACAGCCTCGGTGAGTACTCGGCCCTGGTCGCCGCCGGCAGCCTGGGCTTCGCCGATGCGGTGAAGCTGGTCGAGCGCCGCGGCCAATTGATGCAGGAAGCGGTGCCCGCCGGGACCGGCGGCATGGCCGCGATCCTCGGCCTGGAAGATGCCGACGTGCTGGCCGCCTGCGCCGAAGCCGCCCAGGGTGACGTGGTCAGCGCGGTGAACTTCAACGCCCCCGGCCAGGTGGTGGTCGCCGGTGCCGCCGCCGCGGTCGAGCGCGCCATCGAGGCCTGCAAGGCCCGCGGCGCCAAGCGCGCCGTGGCGCTGCCGGTCAGCGTGCCGTCGCACTGCGCGCTGATGCGCCCGGCCGCCGAGCGCTTCGCCGAGGCGGTGGAAGCCATCGCCTGGCAGGCCCCGGGCATCGCCCTGGTGCAGAACGTCAGCGCCCAGGTGCCGGCGGACCTCGCCACCCTCAAGCGCGACCTGCTGGCGCAGCTGTACAGCCCGGTGCGCTGGGTCGAGACCGTGCAACTGCTCGCCGCCAAGGGCGTCACCGATCTGGTAGAGTGCGGCCCTGGCAAGGTCCTGGCCGGCCTGAACAAGCGTTGCGCCAAGGGCGTGAACACCCACAATCTGGATTCGGCGGACGCCTTCGCGGCGGCTCGTGCGGCTCTGGCTTGAACAGGAGATAAGAGCATGAGTCTGCAAGGTAAGGTTGCCCTGGTCACCGGCGCGAGCCGTGGCATCGGCCAGGCCATCGCCCTGGAGCTGGGTCGCCTGGGCGCCATCGTCATCGGCACCGCCACCAGCGCTTCTGGCGCCGAGAAGATCGCCGAGTACCTCAAGGCCAATGGCATCGAAGGCGCCGGCCTGGTCCTGGACGTTTCCAGCGACGAATCCGTCGCCTCCACCCTCGAGCACATCCAGCAGCACCTCGGCCAGCCGCTGGTCGTGGTCAACAACGCCGGCATCACCCGCGACAACCTGCTGATGCGGATGAAGGACGACGAGTGGTTCGACGTGGTCAACACCAACCTCAACAGCCTCTACCGTCTGTCGAAAGCCGTGCTGCGCGGCATGACCAAGGCGCGCTGGGGTCGCATCATCAACATCGGTTCGGTGGTCGGCGCCATGGGCAATGCCGGGCAGACCAACTACGCCGCGGCGAAGGCCGGTCTAGAGGGCTTCACCCGCGCCCTGGCGCGCGAAGTGGGCTCCCGTGCCATCACCGTCAACGCGGTGGCCCCGGGCTTCATCGACACCGACATGACCCGTGAACTGCCCGAAGCCCAGCGCGAAGCGCTGCTCGGCCAGATTCCGCTGGGGCGTCTCGGCCAAGCCGAAGAGATCGCCAAGGTGGTAGGATTCCTCGCCTCCGATGGTGCCGCCTATGTGACCGGCGCCACGGTACCGGTGAATGGCGGAATGTACATGAGCTGATTGTGACCTTACTCTTCGCGGATGTGTCATATGCGCTGTCTAAAATCCGTTATATAGATGCAACTGGGTTATAGACAGAACATCGTGGTGGTCGCGAAGGGGTGTCGGCGTTCAGCTTGAAAAGCAGAAAACCCTTTCTATACACTTACCCGCAGCCCAGCTGTACGGATTGTCCATAGGAGTGAAAACAAGGTATGAGCACCATCGAAGAACGCGTCAAGAAGATCGTTGCTGAGCAACTCGGCGTTAAGGAAGAAGAAGTCACCAACAGCGCTTCCTTCGTCGAAGACTTGGGCGCGGACTCCCTTGACACCGTTGAGCTGGTGATGGCTCTGGAAGAGGAATTCGAGACCGAAATCCCCGACGAGCAAGCCGAAAAGATCACCACCGTCCAGGAAGCCATCGACTACATCGTTGCCCACCAGCAATAAGTAGCCGTTTCCGACGGAAGAAGCCGCACGGCCTGCAAAGGCGTGCGGCTTTTCTTTAGCGTAGCGCTGGACAGCCCTGGTCGCGGTCCGGCGCCTATGCCGTGTATTCGCAAAATGAGGAAGTCGTAGTGTCGCGCAGACGCGTCGTCATCACTGGCATGGGTATGCTCTCGCCCCTGGGCGTGGACGTGCCGAGTTCCTGGCAGGGTATCCTGGCCGGCCGCAGCGGTATCGCCCCGATCGAGCACATGGACCTTTCCGCCTTCTCCACCCGCTTCGGCGGTTCGGTGAGGGGGTTCGACGTCGAGCAGTACATGTCCGCCAAGGAAGCCCGCAAACTCGACCTGTTCATCCAGTACGGCCTGGCCGCCAGTTACCAGGCGGTGCGCGATTCCGGTCTGGAAGTCACCGACGCCAACCGCGAGCGCATCGGCGTCGCCATCGGTTCCGGCATCGGCGGCCTGACCAACATCGAGAATACCTGCCGTTCCATGTTCGAGCAGGGGCCGCGGCGCATTTCGCCGTTCTTCGTGCCCGGCTCGGTCATCAATATGGTTTCCGGGTTCCTGTCGATCAACCTCGGTCTGCAGGGCCCCAACTACGCCATCACCACCGCCTGCACCACCGGCACCCACAACATCGGCATGGCCGCGCGCAACATCGCCTACGGCGAGGCTGACGTGATGGTCGCCGGCGGTTCCGAAATGGCCACCTGCGGCCTGGGTATCGGCGGCTTCGGCGCGGCCCGCGCGCTGTCCACCCGCAACGACGAGCCGGCCCGCGCCAGCCGCCCGTGGGACAGGGACCGCGACGGCTTCGTGCTCTCCGACGGCGCCGGCGCCGTGGTGCTGGAAGAGCTGGAGCACGCCAAGGCCCGTGGCGCGCGGATCTACGCCGAGCTGGTCGGCTTCGGCATGAGCGGCGACGCCTTCCACATGACCGCGCCGCCGGAAGATGGCGCGGGCGCCGCCCGTTGCATGAAGAACGCCCTGCGCGACGCCGGCCTGAACCCGGAGCAGGTCGACTACATCAACGCCCACGGCACCTCCACCCCGGCCGGCGACATCGCCGAGATCGCCGCGGTGAAGTCGATCTTCGGCGAGCACGCCTACAAGCTGTCGATGAGCTCGACCAAGTCCATGACCGGCCACCTGCTCGGTGCCGCCGGCGCCGTGGAAGCCATCTTCTGCGTCCTGGCGCTGCGCGACCAGGTGGCGCCGCCGACCATCAACCTGGAGAACCCGGACGAAGGCTGCGACCTCGACCTGGTGGCGAACCAGCTCAAGGAGCGCAGCATCGAGGTGGCGGTGTCCAACTCCTTCGGCTTCGGCGGCACCAACGGTTCCCTGGTGTTCCGCCGGTTCAACGGCTGATGCCCGCCTGGGTCGACGGCCGGCCCGCCGAGGCCCTGTCCGTGCGCGATCGCGGGCTGGCCTACGGCGATGGCCTGTTCGAGACCATCGCCGTGCGTGCCGGCCGGCCGCGCCTGCTGGCGCGGCACCTGGCGCGCCTGGAGGAGGGTACGCGGCGTCTGCGCCTGCCGGCGCCGCTGGACCAGGTGGAGCAGGAGCTGCTGACCTTCGCCGCGCAACTGGGCGAAGGCGTGGCCAAGCTGATGCTGACCCGCGGCGAAGGCCTGCGCGGTTATGCCGCGCCGGCCGACGCCCAGGTGCGGCGCATCCTGATCGGCTCGCCGGCGCCGGCCTATCCGGCGGCCAATTTCGACGAGGGCATCGCCCTTTTCCCCTGCGCCACCCGCCTGGCCGAGCAGCCGCTGCTGGCCGGCCTCAAGCACCTCAACCGCCTGGAGCAGGTCCTGGCCCGCAGCGAATGGAGCGATCCGGCCTTTGCCGAGGGGCTGATGCGCGACCAGGGCGGAAGGGTGGTCGAGGGCGTCTTCAGCAACCTGTTCCTGGTCCGCGGCGGTGAACTGCTCACCCCGGCGCTGAGCCGTTGCGGAGTCGCCGGGGTGATGCGCGCCGAGATGCTGGAGTGGGCGGCGGGGCAGGGCATTGCGACCGTGATTCGGGATGTTGCCTACGACGAACTGTTGCACGCCGATGAGGTCTTCCTTTGCAACAGCCTCTACGGTATCTGGCCGGTGCGTCGACTCGAAGCCCATGCCTGGCCGGTCGGGGCGATCACCCGTAAACTGCAAGCCCACTTCCGCGAACGCCTGGATTCCTGACCTGTGATGCGCAAATTGCTGGTGCTGCTGGAAAGCGGCCTGCTGCTGGCCGGGCTGTTGCTCGGCCTGGCCGGCTGGGAGCAGCGCCGGGCCCTGCAGCAGCCGCTGCAGCTCACCGAAGAACGCCTGCTGGATGTCCCTTCCGGCGCCACGCCGGGGGCGCTGCTGAGCCGCCTGCAGGACGAGGAAGTGCTGCACGGCGCGTTCTGGCTGCGCCTGTACTGGCGCTTCAACCTGGCCGGGCAGGCCCTGCACAGCGGCGAATACCGGCTCAAGCCGGGGATGCGCGGCGACGACCTGCTGGAACTGTGGCGCGAAGGCGACGTGGTGCAGTACAGCCTGACCCTGGTCGAGGGCTGGACCTTCCACCAGTTCCGCGAACTGCTGGCGCGCCAGCCCAAGCTGGAGGCCACCCTGGCCGGCCTCGGCGACGAAGAGGTGATGAAGCGCCTGGGCAAGGCCGGCGTCGTGCCCGAGGGGCACTTCTTCCCGGACACCTACCGCTACGTCCGCGGCATGCGCGACATCGACCTGCTCAAGCTGGCCTACCAGCGCATGGAGCGCATCCTCGACCAGGAATGGCAGGCCCGCAGCGGCGACCTGCCCTACAAGGACCCGTACCAGGCGCTGATCATGGCCTCGCTGATCGAGAAGGAAACCGGCGTGCCCCAGGAGCGCCAGCAGATCGCCGGGGTCTTCGTGCGCCGCCTGCAGAAGAACATGCTGCTGCAGACCGACCCGACCGTGATCTACGGCATGGGCGAGCGCTACAACGGCAAGATCAGCCGCGCCGACCTGCGCGAGCCCACCCCCTACAACACCTACCTGATCGCCGGCCTGCCGCCGACGCCGATCGCCATGCCCGGGCGCGAGGCGATCCACGCCGCGCTCAACCCGGCCGATGGCCAGAGCCTGTATTTCGTCGCCCGTGGCGATGGCAGCCACGTGTTTTCCGACAACCTCGACGACCACAACAAGGCGGTGCAGGAGTACCAGCTGAAGCGGCGCGCGGACTACCGGTCCAGCCCCGCCCCGGCTCCCGCGCCGGCGCCGGAAGCGAGCCCCGAGGCGCCGCCGGCGCAGCAGTAGCACAGACAGAAGGAGAGCCGAGTGAGCGGCCTGTTCGTCACCCTGGAAGGCCCCGAAGGCGCGGGCAAGACCACCAACCGTGAGTACCTGGCCGAGCGCCTGCGCGAACGCGGCGTGGAAGTGCAGCTGACCCGCGAGCCCGGCGGCACGCCGCTGGCCGAGCGCATCCGCGACTTGCTGCTGGCCCCCAGTGACGAGCCGATGGCGGTGGATACCGAGCTGCTGCTGATGTTCGCCGCCCGCGCCCAGCACATCGCCCAGGTCATCCGCCCGGCCCTGGCCCGCGGCGCGGTGGTGCTCTGCGACCGCTTCACCGACGCGACCTACGCCTACCAGGGCGGCGGCCGCGGCTTGCCGGAGGCGCGCATTGCCGAACTGGAACGCTTCGTCCAGGGCGACCTGCGCCCGGACCTGACCCTGGTCTTCGACCTGCCGGTGGAAATCGGCCTGGCCCGCGCCGCCGCCCGCGGCCGCCTGGACCGCTTCGAGCAGGAAGGCCGCGACTTCTTCGAGGCGGTGCGCCAGACATACCTGCGCCGCGCCGCCGCCGAGCCGCAGCGCTACCAGGTGCTCGACGCCGCGCAGCCGCTGGAGCGCGTGCAGGCCGATATCGCGAGCCTGCTGCCGAACCTGCTGGAGCGCCTGCATGGCTGAAATCTACCCCTGGCAGGCCACGCTCTGGCAGCAACTCAGCGGCCGCCCGCGGCATGCCCACGCCTACCTGCTGCACGGCCCGGCCGGCATCGGCAAGCGCGCCCTGGCCGACAACCTGGTGGCCCTGCTGCTCTGCCAGCACCCGGCCAACGGTCGCGCCTGCGGCCAGTGCAAGGGCTGCCAATTGCTCGCCGCCGGCACCCATCCGGACTTCTTCCTGCTCGAGCCCGAGGAGCCGGAGAAGCCGATCCGCGTCGACCAGGTCCGCGAGCTGGTGGCCTTCGTGGTGCAGACCGCGCAACTGGGCGGGCGCAAGGTGGTGCTGCTGGAGCCGGCCGAGGCGATGAACCTCAACTCCGCCAATGCCCTGCTCAAGAGCCTGGAGGAGCCCTCCGGCGACACCGTGCTGATCCTCATCAGCCACCAGCCCAGCCGCCTGCTGCCGACCATCAAGAGCCGCTGCGTGCAGCAGGCCTGCCCGCTGCCGAGCGCCGGGCAGAGCCGCGCCTTCCTCGCCGCCGCACTGCCGGACGAGACGCCGGAGGCCATCGACGAGCTGCTGGTGCTGGCCGGCGGTTCGCCGCTGACCGCGCTGCGCCTGCACGGCCAGGGCGTGCGCGAGCAGCGCGCGCTGGTGGTGGAGGGGGTGAAGAAGCTGCTCAAGCAGCAGATCGCCCCCGGCCAGTTGGCCGAGAGCTGGAACGCCGTGCCGCTGCCGCTGCTGTTCGACTGGTTCTGCGACTGGGCGCTGGGCATCCTGCGCTACCAGCTGACCCGCGACGAGGCGGGCCTGGGCCTGGCGGACATGCGCAAGGTGCTGCAGTACCTGGCGGAGAAATCCACCCAGCCCAAGGTCATGGCGATCCAGGACTGGCTGCTGGAGCACCGGCAGAAAGTCCTGAACAAGGCCAACCTCAACCGTGCCCTGCTTCTCGAAGCCTTGCTGGCGCAGTGGGCAAGCCTGCCGGGAGCGGGCTAGAATCGGGCCAATCGGATCATCGCTAGGACAGCCGCATGAGCTTGCCACCGAACCTGGGACCGCGTAACGGTATCCTGTCC
Organism: Pseudomonas sp. 273; assembly: GCF_029201425.1. Lineage (NCBI taxonomy): Bacteria > Pseudomonadati > Pseudomonadota > Gammaproteobacteria > Pseudomonadales > Pseudomonadaceae > Pseudomonas > Pseudomonas sp. 273. The sequence goes on along the minus strand of NZ_CP116775.1, from coordinate 4,692,378 downwards.
CTGACCATCAAGGACAAGTCCGTACTCTATGCCGCCTACATGCCGTTCATTCGCAACGGCGGGCTGTTCATCCCGACCAACAAGACCTACAAGCTGGGCGACGAGGTCTTCATGCTGCTCAACCTGATGGACGAGCCGGAGAAGATCCCGGTGGCCGGCAAGGTGGTCTGGATCACCCCCAAGGGCGCCCAGGGCAACCGCGCCGCGGGTATCGGCGTGCAGTTCAACGACGGCGACAACACCGCGCGCAACAAGATCGAGACCTACCTGGCCGGGGCGCTGAAGTCCGACAGGCCGACCCACACCATGTAATCCGCGGCAGACGTACCGTCGAACGCAGGAGGCGCCCGAAGGGGCGCTTCGTCATTTCCGGAGTAGCCTTTCCATGCTCGTCGATTCCCATTGCCACCTCGACCGCCTCGACCTGGCCGCCCACGGCGGCTCGCTCGACGCCGCCCTGGACGCCGCACGCGCCCGGGGTGTCGGGCAGTTCCTGTGCATCGGCGTCAGCGCCGACAACGCCCGGGCGGTCAAGGACCTGGCCGAGCGCTACGCCGACGTGCACTGCTCGGTGGGCGTCCACCCGCTGGACCTGGAACCCGGCGCCGCCCCGGCCCTGGACTGGCTGCTGGCCGAACTGAACCACCCGCGGGTGGTGGCCATCGGCGAGACCGGCCTGGACTACCACTACGAACCCGAGGCCGCCGAACTGCAGCAGGAAGCCTTCCGCCTGCACCTGGAGGCGGCGAAGCTCACCGGCAAGCCGGTCATCGTCCACACCCGCGAGGCCCGCGCCGACACCCTGGCGCTGCTGCGCGAGGCGGCGCTGCCCCAGGCCGGCGTGCTGCACTGCTTCACCGAAAACTGGGAAATGGCCAGGGCGGCCCTGGACATCGGCTTCTACATCTCGCTGTCGGGCATAGTCACCTTCCGCAACGCCGAGGCACTGCGCGAAGTGGCCCGCCAGGTGCCGGCCGACCGCCTGCTGGTGGAAACCGACTCGCCGTACCTCGCGCCGGTGCCGCACCGCGGCAAGCCGAACCTGCCGGAGTACGTGCGCGAGGTCGCCGAGTACCTGGCGGTGCTGCGCGGGGTGAGCTTAGAGACCCTGGCGGAGCAGACCACCGCCAATTTCAAGCGGCTGTTCCCGCTGGCGGCGTGATGCCTGTTTGATGGTTCGCGGATGGAGTCCGCTCCTACGACTGTGCTTCCCTGGCACCTTCGTTTGCGATTCGCGCCCATCGTAGGGCGAATAACCGTTCGCGGTTATCCGCCGTTGGCCATGCCACCGGGGCGTCCGGCGTGGGCGGTGAGTCCAATCGCGGACGGAGTCCGCTCCTACGACCGTGCCTCCTGGAACCGTAGGAGCGGACCTTGTCCGCGATTTGGCGGATAACGCCGTAGGCGTTATGCGCCCTACGAACTATCGCGAACGTGGGGAGCCAGGGTTCGCGAGCAAGCTCGCTCCTACGAAGAGCTGTGCCGCTCTTGATTTTGGATTTCCAGAGAAACATCCAAGCGCACCGGAACGCCCCTTCAGAAGGCCGAGCGAAACCGGCGCTCAGGAGGTCATGCGACATGGATGTCGCGAGAGCCCCGATGGGCTACAGGGACGTACCCTCGGGGCGGGCCTCCGTGGCGGGGGAATTCGTGAGGGTAGCCCGGCTTTATCGGGCCCGTATGGCGGGGCAAGCCTTTTTGGTTCCTTTTGTGGCGTTTGACAAAAGGGACTCGCCCGAGGGGGCGAAACAAGAGACATCAACGCACTCGGAGCGGCGCGCTACACCCAAGCCCGACGTCTTTTCAATGACGAGGGATGGAGATCGGAGCACAGGCCCAAGGTTCGCGAGCAAGCTCGCTCCTACAGGGCCTTCAGGCCGGCACTCTTTCACGCGCATAAAAAAAACCCGGGTTCTGGGGGATGAATCCGGGTCAAGACCATTAGGAGTGTAACAATAAGGTACGCGATCCTCGGTACCTTCACTGGCGGGGCACTTGGGGGAGATGCCGCACACCAGTAACTTCAAGTATTGGCCAAGTTCGCGGAGCTTCCACATCCGCCCGGCGGTTTTTTAAACGGATTTGGAATACTGCACAGCCCATGGCCCGCCATTTGCCGCTTGCCCGCGGGGCCAGGCCCCCTGGCTCGCGGGTTGCGGCTTATTCCCGGGCCAGGGCGGCGATGATGGCCAGTGTGTCCTCTATCACGTTTTCCGGCGTGTAGAAGTGCGGAGAGAAGCGCACCCCGGCGCCGCGCTGGATGCACACCACCTGCTCGGCCTTGAGCCGCTCGTGCAGGCGGGCGTTGTCCCAGCCGTCCAGGCTGAAGGTCAGGATGCCGGCCCGGCGTTCGGGTTGCAGCGGGCTGTGCAGGCGCGCCCCGGGGATGCGTTGCAGGCCATCCTGCAAGGCCTGTACCCGTTCGGCCAGGGCTGTGCCGACCGCCGGCATGCCGACTTCTTCCAGCAGCCCCAGGCTGGCGTCCAGCGCCACGGCGCCGAGCATGTTCGGGCTGCCGCACTCGAAGCGCCGTGCGCTGCGCGCCGGCTGCCAGTCGGCCTGGTTGTAGTTGCCGGCGTTCTCCAGCATGTGCCAGCCGTATTCCTGCAGGGACAGCAGGTCGCGCTCGGCGGCGCGGCAGTAGAACACGCCCAGGCCCTCGGGGCCGAGCATCCACTTGTGGCCGTCGGCCATGGCGAAGGCGCAGTCGTAGGCCTGGGCGTCGAAGGGCAGGGCGCCGAGCTGCTGGATGGCGTCGATGCAGAACAGCACCCCGCGCTGGCGGCAGCCGGCGCCCAGGCGTTCCAGGTCCATGCGCAGGCCGCTGGCGTACTGCACGGCGCTGATCGACAACAGGCGGGTGCGCGGCCCGCAGGCGGCCAGCAGGTCGGCTTCCGGGTCGGCGCCGGCCAGGCTCACCTGGATGACTTCCACCCCGCGGGGCTTCAGGGCTTCCCAGACGACACGGTTGGAGGGGAATTCCTGGTCGCTGATCACCACCTGGTCGCCGGCGCGCCAGTCGAGTCCGAAAGCCACGAAGGAAAGGGCTTCGGACGTATTCTTCACCAGGGCGACGTCGCCCGTGGTGGCGGCGCCGACCAGGTGCGCAAGGCGCTGGCGCAGGCGGTTCTCCACCTGCAGCCACTGCGGATAGTCGCGCGCGCCCAGGCGGATGTTCTCGCTGGCGAAGGCGGCGACGGCATCGGCGCTACGCCTGGGCCAGGGCGCCACGGCCGCATGGTTCAGGTAACGTAGGCCGGGTTCCTGGGGAAACTCGAAAGAAAGCGGATTCATGGCGGATGTTCCGTGCATTTTGGCGCTGAATAGGCATAATACGCGGCTCCGGATTTTGACTATTTTTGACCGAACAGTCTTTTTATGCAGAAAGAGCCACGCAAGGTTCGCGAATTCCGTCGTCGCGAACAGGAGATCCTCGACACCGCCCTCAAGCTGTTCCTGGAGCAGGGCGAGGACAGTGTCACGGTCGAGATGATCGCCGATGCCGTGGGTATCGGCAAAGGCACCATCTACAAGCACTTCAAGTCGAAGGCGGAAATCTACCTGCGCCTGATGCTCGACTACGAGCGCGACCTGGCGGCGCTGTTCCATTCGGAGGACGTCGCCCGCGACAAGGAACGCCTGTCGCGCGCCTACTTCGAGTTCCGCATGCGCGACCCGCAGCGCTACCGCCTGTTCGACCGCCTGGAAGAGAAGGTCGTGAAGAACAGCCAGGTGCCGGAGATGGTCGAGGAACTGCACAAGATCCGCGAATCCAACTTCGAGCGCCTCAGCCAGCTGATCAAGGAGCGCATCGCCGCCGGCAAGCTGGAAGACGTGCCCGCGTACTTCCACTACTGCGCGGCCTGGGCCCTGGTGCACGGCGCCGTGGCGCTGTACCACTCGCCGTTCTGGCGCGAGGTGCTGGAGGACCAGGAGGGCTTCTTCCAGTTCCTCATGGACATCGGCGTGCGCATGGGCAACAAGCGCAAGCGCGACGGCGACACCCCCGCCGCCTGAGCCAATGCCGGCGGCGCTTTCGGGCAGCCGCCGCGGCCATGGCGGGGATATACTGACAGGACACTCTCCGCCGGAGCCGATCGATGATCGTCGACCGCCAGGGCAGGCGCTTCCGCAACCTGCGCGTCAGCCTTACCGCCGCCTGCAACTACGCCTGCACCTACTGCGTGCCGGACGGCAAGCGGCTGGTCGCCGCGCAGGACGAGCTTTCCGCGCAGAGCCTGGTGCGCGGGGTGGCCTACCTGATCGAAGCCGCCGGCATCGAACGGCTGCGCGTCACCGGCGGCGAGCCGCTGGTCAGCCCCAAGCTGGATGCCTTCCTCCATGGCGTCAGCGGCCTCGGGCTCAAGGACATCAGCCTGACCAGCAACGGCCAGCTGCTGTCGCGCAAGCTGCCGCTGCTGCTCGATTGCGGCATCCGCCGGCTGAACATCTCCCTGGATACCCTGGACTCCGCGGCCTTCCGCGGCATCGCCCGTGGCGGCGACCTGGCCACGGTGCTCAAGGGGCTGGACGAGGCCAGCGCCGCGGGCATGAAGGTCAAGGTCAACATGGTGCCGCTGCGCGGGAGCAACCTCGACCAGGTGGTGCCGCTGCTGGACTACTGCCTGGAGCGCGGCTTCGAGCTGCGCTTCATCGAGCTGATGCGCATGGGCCACCTGGCCCGCGACGGCAATGCCTTCGCCAGCCAGTTCGTCGGCCTGCAGGAACTGCTCGGGCTGATCGGCCGCGACCATCCCTACGTCCAGGCCAACGCGCCGGTGGACGCCACCGCCCTGCGCTACGAAGTGCCGGGGCGGGGCTTCTTCGGCGTGATCGCCAACGAGAGCGTGCCCTTCTGCCGCACCTGCTCGCGGCTGCGCCTGTCCTCCACCGGCTGGCTGCACGGCTGCCTGTCCTCCAGCAACCGCCACTACGTCGGCGACCTGCTCGACAAGCCGCGCCACCAGGCCCTGCCGGCCTTGCAGCGGCTGCTGGTGAAGGCCCTGGCGGACAAGCAGGAAGTGGCCTTCTCCGGTGGCGCCACGGTGATGAAGATCATCGGCGGCTGAAACCCGACATCCCCAAGCCAGGCGATCCATGCACGACTTCCCCATTTCCTATATCGAACCGGTGTTCCGCCCGCCGAGCGAGGCGCATTCGCTGATCCTGCCGGTGACCAACGGCTGCTCCTGGAACCAGTGCGGCTTCTGCGAGATGTACACCCGGCCGCAGAAGAAATTCCGCGCCCGCGACGAGGCCGAGGTGCTGGAGGAGATCCGCCGCTGCGGCGAGCGCCTGATCGTCCAGCGCGTGTTCCTCGCCGACGGCGATGCCCTGGTGCTGCCGACGCGGCGCCTGTTGAACATCCTGCGGGCGATCCGCGAGCACCTGCCGGAGGTGCGGCGGGTGTCCAGCTACTGCCTGCCGCGCAACCTGCGCAAGAAGTCGGTGGAGGAACTGAAGGAACTGGCCGACGCCGGGCTGGGCATGGCCTATGTCGGCGCCGAGTCCGGCGACGACGAGGTGCTGGCGCGGGTGAACAAGGGCGAGACCTACGCCTCGACCCTCGACGCCCTGGACAAGCTCGGCCAGGCCGGCATCCAGCGTTCGCTGATGATCCTCAACGGCCTCGGCGGCCAGGGCCTGAGCGAGCAGCACGCGGACAACTCGGCGCGCCTGATGAACGCCGCGCAGCCGGAGTTCCTCTCCACCCTGGTGGTCAGCTTCCCCACCGGCGAACAGCGCTTCCGGGCGGGCTTCCCGGACTTCCAGCCGCTGGACCGGGCCCAGCTGTTCGCCGAGGTCGAGCGCCTGCTGCAGGGCCTGGAGCTGCGCGACACCGTGTTCCGCAGCGACCATGCCTCCAACTACCTGGTGCTCAAGGGCGTGCTCGGCGCCGACAAGCCGCGCCTGCTGGCCCAGGTGCGCGAGGCCATCGAGCGGCCGCAGCAGGCGAAGCTGCGCCAGGAATGGCAGCGCGGCCTGTGATGGCGCGGAAGCTGCATCCGTCCGGCCAACGCCGGTTTTTCGACGCCGGCCGCGGAGAGATCGAATGCGCTACCTGTTGTTGACCCTGGCCCTGGCTGCGCTGGCCGGCTGCATGAAGCCCAGCGACATGGCCGAACGCACCGGCTACTACATGGGCGACGCCGGCTTCCTCGACCACAGCCAGACCCGCCGCACGGGGAACTGGCGGCTGCAGGCGGACTCCTTCATCTACATCGCCCAGGGGCACTTCGTGCCGCCGGGGCATGCCTATGCGCGGCCCAACGTGGTGGCCGAGGAAGCCTTCAGGGGCTTCGTCGAATACTTCCCGCAGGTGCGCCGGGCCAAGGCCCCGGAGGGCCTGGACGAGGCCATGCAGGAGGCGCGGGCGGCCGGCGCCGACTACCTGCTGTACACGCGCTTCGCCCGCGGCGAGGACAATGTGGGAAACTGGGAAGAGTACGAAGACACCGACAACGACGTCGGACGCGACCGCAGCGTGATCCAGGTGATGCTGATCGACACCGGCAACCGCTTCCTGCTGGACAGCGCCACCATCCGCAGCCGCGGCGGTTTCCTGACGTTCTACGACGCCCGGCCCGAGGACCTGATCGGGCCGCCGCTGGAAGAGTACGCCCGCAGCCTGCTGGGGGTGAGGGCGACCGAGGAGTTCCAATGACCGATACAGGCAAGGCCGGCGACCTGCTGGCGCAGATTCCCGCCAGCAAGGGCCTGCCGCCCGTGCACCTGTGGAACCCGCCGTTCTGCGGCGACATCGACATGCGCATCGCCCGCGACGGCACCTGGTACTACCTGGGCACGCCCATCGGGCGCAAGCCGATGGTCAAGCTGTTCTCCAGCATCATCCGCCGCGATGGCGACGACTACTTCCTGGTCACCCCGGTGGAGAAGTGCGGCATCCGCGTCGACGACGCGCCCTTCGTCGCCGTGACCCTGGGCGTGGAAGGGCAGGGCGAGGCCCAGCAACTGCGCTTCACCAGCAACGTCGAGGACGAGTTCGTCGCCGGCGCCGACCACCCGATCCGCGTCGACATCGACCCGCAGACCCAGGAGCCGGCGCCCTACGTGCTGGTGCGCAGCAACCTGGAGGCGCTGATCCACCGCAACGTGTTCTACCAACTGGTCGAGCTGGCCGTGCCGCGCCTGATCGATGGCCAGCAGTGGCTGGGCGTATGGAGCGGCGGCGAGTTCTTCGCCATCGGCCCGCAGCCGTGACCGGCAGGTCCCGAGGTGGCCGGTAGTCCGCCAAAGGTGCCGCTACAGCGGTTGGGGCCTCAAGCCCCTGCGCCCGTACTCCTTGTAATTGGATGGACTCACCCTCACCGAGGCGTCGAGGCGCCACGGTGGCATTCTAAGAGGCCAGCGACAGTGAGGGTGAGGCCATGAAAAAGCATACGACGACGAAGAAGCCCATGTCTGCAGTCGATGTGTCGGTTTGCACGACAATCGCCGTGGATTTGGCGAAGCAGGTCTTCCAGGTGGCCGGGGAAGAGGCCCAGGGCCAACTGGTGTACGAACAGCGGATCAAGTCGCGTGAAGCGTTTCAGGTGTTCCTGCAGAAGCTGCCGACGGGCGTGACGGTGCTGATGGAAACCGGTCCGGGTGCGCAAGCCTGGGCCCGGATGCTGCAGGCGCAGGGCAACCCGGTGCGTATCCTGCCGGCCCAGCGTGTGGCCGAGCACCGCAGCGGGGCAAAGAATGATCGCAATGACGCCCACGCCATTCTGCGAGCGGGGCGGGATTGCAGCATTGCGGCGGTGCCGGTGAAGAGTATCGCGGCGCTGGCGATGCAGGCCTGCCACCGGATCCGGCGTGGCTATGTGCGGCGGCGTACGGCCACGGGTAATCAGATACGCGGGCTACTGCTGGAGCAGGGTATCGCCCTGGCCCAGGGGGAGGCGGCCCTGAGCCAGGGTGTCCCCCGGGTACTGGAGGACGCCAGCCAGCCCTTGCCGGATCTGCTGCGTGAGCTGATCGACGAGATGCTGAGCGAGTGGAAGCGGCTGGGCGAGCGCATTGCAGCGCTGACCGAGAGTCTGGAAGAATGTGCCAATGCGGACCAGGCCGCGAAACGGCTGATGACGGTGCGTGGCATTGGTCCGATCACTGCCACGGCACTGCTGGCCAAGCAGACCGAACCGGAACGTTTCGCCACTGCGCGCCAGTTCGCCGCCTACTTCGGTATCGTGCCGGACCAGCACAGCAGCGGGCAGAAGGTGCGGCTGGGCAAGATGAACAAACGAGGCGACGCCTATGTGCGCAGCCTGATGGTCGTGGGCGCGCATGCGGTATTGAAGCAACTGCGGCCGGATTCCGAGCACCCGGACGACCGTCGCCTGCAACGCTGGCTACAGCGCCTGGGGCGCAAGGGGGCGGCCGTGCGACTGGCCAACCGCAACCTGCGGATCGCCTGGGTACTGTTGCGCAGCGAGCAGACCTACCAGCGCAAGCCGAACGCTTGCCAGGAGATTGAGATGAGTCACTGATCCAACGAGTTCCCGCCACCGGGGCGCCAAGCCGCTCCAACCCCTGCTGAAGAACATTGACCCCTGGTCAGACCGTCGCGGATTGATGCCTACGCTCCTACTGGCCCTCGAGGCCTCCTTGTAATCGGCATTCCGCGGGCTTACCCAATGTTGGCCAGAAGCCCGACGTGGCTTCCTCGAACAGGCCTAATACATAGATGCAATCGGGTTCCTCTGTTCAAAAGCGGGTTGACGGTGGGGGTGAGTCCATACATAGGAGCGCGCCCTGCGCGCGATTCGCGGGCAGGGCCCGCTCCTACAGTCCAGCAACTGTCTTGCCGGCCGCGCCAGGTTTGCTCTTACGACAGGCACAAAAAAACGCCGTTTCCTGTGAGGGAAACGGCGTTCTTCATTACACGGCGGCCTTACATGTTGGGGTAGTTCGGCCCGCCGGTGCCTTCCGGGGCGACCCAGGTGATGTTCTGCGCCGGGTCCTTGATGTCGCAGGTCTTGCAGTGCACGCAGTTCTGCGCGTTGATCTGGAAGCGCTTGCTGCCGTCGTCGTTGCTCACCACTTCGTACACGCCGGCCGGGCAGTAGCGCTGCGCCGGTTCGTCGTAGAGCGGCAGGTTCTTGGCGATGGGCACGCTCGGGTCGGCCAGCTTGAGGTGGATCGGCTGGTCTTCCTCGTGGTTGGTGTTGGAGAGGAACACCGAGGACAGCTTGTCGAAGCTCAGCTTGCCGTCGGGTTTCGGGTAGTCGATCTTCGGCGCTTCGCTGGCCTTCTTCAGGCTGGCGTAGTCCGGGGTGGTGTCGTGCAGGGTGACCGGGATCTTGCCGCCGAAGAAGTTCTGGTCGATGAAGTTGAACGCACCGCCACCGATGGCGCCAAACTTGTGGATGGCCGCGCCGAAGTTGCGGCTGCGGAACAGTTCGTCGTACAGCCAGCTGGCCTTGAACGCGTCCACGTAGTTGGTCAACTCGTCGCCGCCCTCGCGGCCGGCGGCCAGGGCCTCGGCGATGGCCTCGGCGGCCAGCATGCCGGACTTCATGGCGGTGTGGCTGCCCTTGATCTTGGCGAAGTTCAGGGTGCCCAGGTCGCAGCCGATCAGCGCGCCGCCGGGGAAGACCATCTTCGGCAGCGAGTTGTAGCCGCCCTTGCAGATGGCGCGGGCGCCGTAGGCCACGCGCTTGCCGCCTTCCAGGTACTGCTTGATCACCGGGTGGTGCTTGTAGCGCTGGAACTCGTCGAAGGGCGACAGGTGCGGGTTGCTGTAGGACAGGTCGATGATCAGGCCCACGACCACCTGGTTGTTCTCCAGGTGATAGAGGAAGGAGCCGCCCGGGTTGTCGTCGTTCAGCGGCCAGCCGGCGGTGTGCACCACCAGGCCCTGCTCGTGCTTGGCCGGGTCGATGTCCCAGATTTCCTTGATGCCGATGCCGTAGTGCTGGGCGTCGGCGTCGCTGTCGAGCTTGTACTTCCTGATCAGCTGCTTGCCGATGTGGCCACGGCAGCCTTCGGCGAACAGGGTGTACTTGGCGCGCAGCTCCATACCGGGGGTGTAGTACCCTTCTTTCGGATTGCCTTCGCGGTCGACGCCCAGGTCACCGGTGACGATGCCGCGGACCACGCCGTTCTCGTCGATCAGGGCTTCCTGGGCGGCGAAGCCCGGGTAGATCTCCACGCCCAGGCCTTCGGCCTGCTGGGCCAGCCAGCGGCACAGGTTGCCCAGGGAGATGATGTAGTTGCCCTCGTTGTGCATGGTCTTGGGCACGAAGAAGTTCGGCACCCTGGTGGCGGCCTGGTCGTTCTTCAGGACGTAGATGTCGTCGCGCTTGACCGGGGTGTTCAGCGGGGCTTCGAGTTCCTTCCAGTTGGGGAACAGCTCGTTCAGCGCGCGCGGCTCGAACACGGCCCCGGAAAGAATGTGGGCGCCTACTTCGGAACCCTTCTCGACCACACAGACGCTGATCTCCTGACCCGCGTCGGCGGCCTTCTGCTTCAGTCGGCATGCGGCGGACAGACCGGCAGGGCCGGCGCCGACGATGACGACGTCGAATTCCATGTATTCGCGTTCCACTTCTCGATCTCTCCTAACTCAAGGCTCTACAGGCTATTTGTTGGTATGGGGCCGGGGGCGCTACCCCGGACAGAGCGGGGCGCAATTATAGCGACAGGGCCCAGCATAGTTATACCCCCCGTTTTGGGCAATACAAACGTTTGTTTGAAATGCGCGGAAGCCTGATAGAATCGGCTTCCGCGCCTTATGAACGGGCATTCACGCGTATTGACCCGACAGGGCGATGCGGTCAAGATAGCCACGGTTTTGCGGTCGCGGTCTTGCTGCGTGTAGTCGCAGATAGCGTGCACTACCGGCCAGGCCTGTCTGGCGACTTCCTATTCACCGGAGAAAAACGAGGAATCCATGAAGGTTCTTGTAGCTGTCAAACGAGTGGTTGACTATAACGTCAAGGTCCGCGTCAAGGCGGACAACTCCGGCGTCGATCTCGCCAACGTGAAAATGTCCATGAACCCCTTCTGCGAAATCGCCGTGGAAGAGGCCGTGCGTCTGAAGGAAAAGGGCGTCGCCACTGAAATCGTCGCCGTCTCCGTCGGCCCGACCGCGGCCCAGGAACAACTGCGCACCGCCCTGGCCCTGGGCGCCGACCGCGCCATCCTGGTCGAGACCAACGAAGAACTGAATTCCCTGGCCATCGCCAAGGCCCTGAAGGCCGTGGTCGACAAAGAGCAGCCGCAGCTGGTCATCCTCGGCAAGCAGGCCATCGACAGCGACAACAACCAGACCGGCCAGATGCTGGCCGCGCTGACCGGCTACGCCCAGGGCACCTTCGCCTCCAAGGTCGAAGTGGCTGGCGGTCAGGTCAAGGTCACTCGCGAAATCGATGGCGGCCTGCAGACCGTTGCGCTGGAGCTGCCGGCGATCGTCACCACCGACCTGCGCCTGAACGAGCCGCGCTACGCGTCGCTGCCGAACATCATGAAAGCGAAGAAGAAGCCGCTGGACGTGGTGACCCCGGACGCCCTCGGCGTTTCCACCGCTTCCACCGTGAAGACCCTGAAAGTGGAAGCCCCGGCTGCCCGCAGCGCCGGCATCAAGGTCAAGTCCGTGGCTGAACTGGTCGAGAAACTGAAGAACGAGGCGAAAGTAATCTGATGGCTATCCTGGTAATCGCTGAGCACAACAACGGCGTCCTGGGCGCTGCCACCCTGAACACCGTCGCTGCCGCACAGAAGATCGGTGGCGATGTCGCCGTGCTGGTCGCCGGCCAGAACGTCGGTGCCGTGGCCGAAGCCGCCGCCAAGATCGCAGGCGTTGCCAAGGTGCTGGTCGCCGACAACGCCGCCTACGCCCACCAACTGCCGGAGAACGTCGCTCCGCTGGTGGCCGAACTGGGCAAGGGCTACAGCCACATCCTGGCCGCCGCCACCACCAACGGCAAGAACTACCTGCCGCGCGTCGCCGCGCTGCTGGACGTCGACCAGATCTCCGAGATCATCGACGTGGTCAGCGCCGACACCTTCAAGCGCCCGATCTATGCCGGCAACGCCATCGCCACCGTGCAGTCCTCGGCGCCGATCAAGGTCATCACCGTGCGCACCACCGGCTTCGACGCCGTCGCCGCCGAAGGCGGTTCGGCTGCCGTCGAGCAGGTTTCCGGCCCGGCCGATGCCGGCAAGTCCGCCTTCGTCGGCGAAGAGCTGGCCAAGTCCGACCGTCCGGAACTGACCGCCGCCAAGATCGTGGTCTCCGGTGGCCGCGGCATGGGCAACGGCGACAACTTCAAGATCCTCTACGCCCTGGCCGACAAGTTGGGCGCCGCCGTCGGTGCTTCCCGCGCCGCGGTCGACGCCGGCTTCGTGCCGAACGACATGCAGGTCGGCCAGACCGGCAAGATCGTCGCGCCGCAGCTGTACATCGCCGTGGGTATCTCCGGTGCCATCCAGCACCTGGCGGGCATGAAGGACTCGAAAGTCATCGTGGCCATCAACAAGGACGAAGAGGCGCCGATCTTCCAGGTCGCCGACTACGGCCTGGTTGGCGATCTGTTCGAGCTCGTGCCGGAGCTGGAAAAGGCCGTCTGAGCCTGACCCGCTGACGAAGGAACCCGCTCCCAGGAGCGGGTTCTTTCATTTCGGGCCCCTGGTTTCCCGTGTTCGCCGCAGGGGACGACCCATTGGTCACGAATCTTCTCCCGGTTGCGCCCAAGAGAAGGTGTCTCATCTACAATGCGCGACGTCTTCAGTACCTGAACCTGTTCTAACGGCACCTGGCAAACGAGGTTTTCATGATCATCAAACCGCGCGTGCGTGGCTTCATCTGCGTCACTACCCACCCGACCGGCTGCGAAGCCAACGTCAAGGAACAGATCGAGTACGTCGAGGCGCATGGCCCCATCGCCAACGGTCCGAAGAAGGTCCTGGTGATCGGCTCGTCCACCGGCTACGGCCTGGCCGCGCGTATCAGCGCCGCCTTCGGCGCCGGCGCCGCCACCCTGGGCGTGTTCTTCGAGCGCCCGGGCAGCGAGACCAAGGCCGGCACCGCCGGCTGGTACAACTCGGCGGCCTTCGAGAAATTCGCCAAGGCCAAGGGCCTGTACGCCCGCAGCATCAACGGCGACGCCTTCTCCGACGAGGTGAAGAAAGTCACCATCGAGACCATCAAGCAGGACCTGGGCAAGGTCGACCTGGTGGTCTACAGCCTGGCCGCCCCGCGCCGTACCCATCCGAAGACCGGCGAAGTCTTCAACTCGGTGCTCAAGCCGGTGGGCAAGGCCGTCAACTTCCGCGGCCTGGACACCGACAAGGAAGTGATCAAGGAAAGCGTGATGGAGCCGGCGACCGCCGAGGAGATCGCCAACACCGTCGCGGTGATGGGCGGCGAAGACTGGCAGATGTGGATGGACGCGTTGCAGGAAGCCGGGGTGCTGGCCGACGGCGTGAAGACCACCGCCTTCACCTACCTGGGCGAAGAGATCACCCACGATCTGTACTGGAACGGCTCCATCGGCGCCGCCAAGAAGGACCTGGACCAGAAGGTCCTGGGCATTCGCGAGAAGCTGGCCGCCAACGGCGGTGACGCCCGCGTGTCGGTGCTCAAGGCGGTGGTCACCCAGGCCAGCTCGGCCATCCCGATGATGCCGCTGTACCTGTCGCTGCTGTTCAAGGTGATGAAGGAGAAGGGCACCCACGAGGGCTGCATCGAGCAGGTCGACGGCCTGTTCCGCGACAGCCTCTACGGCAGCCAGCCGCACCTGGACGCCGACGGCCGCCTGCGCGCCGACTACAAGGAGCTGCAGCCGGACGTGCAGGACAAGGTGAAGGAACTGTGGAACCAGGTGACCAACGAGAACCTGTACCAGCTGACCGACTTCACCGGCTACAAGACCGAGTTCCTGCGCCTGTTCGGCTTCGAGATCGCCGGGGTGGACTACGAGCAGGACGTCAATCCGGACGTGCAGATTCCCGGTCTGATCCAGCTGTAAAAGCTGATCTTCGCTCCAGCAGAACCGGCGCCCAGGCGCCGGTTCTGCATTCCGGCCTCAGCGAGCCGCGGTGCGCTGCGCTTTGGCCTGTTCGAGGAAGTCCAGGTAGTGGCCGGCGGTCTCTTCCGGGCGCTCGATCATCGGCACGTGGCCGCAGTCGCGCAGGATGGCCACGCTGGGGTGCTTGAGCAGCGGCTTCATCACCTCGACGCTGGACACGTCCAGCACCCGGTCGCGGTCGCCCCACAGCAGCAGGGTGGGCGCGGTGATCTTCGGCAGCTCCGGCTCCAGCGGGATGTAGCGCTCGCGCAGCTGGCCGAAGATGTAGGCATTGAGCTGGCTGCGCTGCACGCCGCGTTCGCCCAGGTACAGTTGCAGGCGTTCGGGCATCGGCGGGCGCTGGTAGAAGACGAAGTCCATCAGCCCGGAGAAGTCCTCGGGGCGGCCCAGCACCAGCGGGTTGGGCTGGCCACCCTGCAGGCGCCGGAACAGTTCGCTCTGCTGCGGCGCGTCGATCCCGGCGTTGTCGAACAGGCCCACGGAGAAGGCCATGTCCGGGTGCCGCGCGGCCATCAGCGCGACTATCTGCCCGCCCATGGAGTTGCCCACCAGGTGCAGGCGGCCGATGCCCAGGGCCTTGGCGAAGTCCACCAGGCGCTCGGCCTGGGTGCCGACGTCGTAGCTGATGGCCCGGGGCTGGCTGCTTTCGCCGAAGCCGGGCAGGTCGGGGATGAGCACGTGGTAGCGGTCGGTCAGGAAGCGGGCGAAGCGCGGCCAGTTGTCCTTGTCGGCGCCGAAGCCGTGGACCAGCAGGACGGTCTCCGCCTCGCGCGGGCCGCCCTCGTAGTAGCGGATGTCCAGGCCGTCGACGCGTACGCTCTGCTCGCTCAGGCCGGCGCGGGTGCGTTCGACGAACTGGGCGCTGGCCAGCAGGCTGGAGGGGAGGGCGTAGAGCACGCCGGCGCCGGCGGCCAGCAGCAGGGCGAAGGCGAGCAGGACTTTCTTCATCGGTGATCCTTGTGACCGGGGTAGCGGAAATCGAGGGTCGGGAAGGGAACGCGGCGGTTCTCGGCTTGGCGTATCCACCCGAACAGTGACATGCTGCACTGGCGTCCGAATTCGCCTAGTCTGACCCTTTGTTCAGAACTTTTTCTTACAGAAGCTAGCATGCCGTCGTCATACGCACCGCCCTCCCTTTCGCCGGTTCGCGAGGACCGCGCATGATCGGGCGCAGCCGCGCCCTGCTGGCCATGGTCGGCCTGCTGGTGCTGCACGCCCACGCCCAGAGCAGCCAGTGCTCGGTGCTGGTGGCCAGCGGCAACCCGGAGTACCCGCCGTTCCTCTGGCGCGACCCGGCCCAGCCGGAGCGTCTGGTCGGGGCCAGCGCCGAGCTGCTGGAGCAACTGGGCAAGGCCATGGGCGTGAGCATCCGCGTGCGCTACACCGGCTCCTGGGCCCGCGCCCAGGAAGAGGCGCGCCTGGGCCGTGTCGACCTGCTCGCCGGCGCCTTCCTGACGCCCGAGCGCGAGGAGGTGATGGATTACATCCGCCCGGCCTTCCTCAGCACCGACAACGTGGTCTGGGTGCACAAGGGCGATGGCTTCCCCTACGCCCGCTGGGAAGACCTGCGCGGCCACAAGGGCGGCACCCTGGTGAACAACAGCTTCGGCGCCGCCTTCGACGACTTCGCCGAGGCGCAGCTGACCCTGGAGGAGGTGCCGAGCGTGGCCCAGGCCTTCCAGAAGCTGGCCCTGGGGCGCACCGACTACGTGCTCTACGAGCGCTTCCCCGGCCTGGCCACGGCGGCCCGGCTGGGCCTGCAGCAGCGCCTGCAGCCGCTGGAGCCGCCGATCTCCAGCGAAGGGCTGTACCTGACCCTGGCCCACGCTTCGCCCTGCTACGGCCCGGAACTGCGCGGACAACTGCAGGAAAAAATGACAGAATTGGTCGCCGCCGGCGTACCGCAGCGCCTGTTGCAGCGCAACCTGCAGCGCTGGCAGGCCGAGCAAGCGCGGTCCGCCGCTTCTTCCACGCAGTAGAGAAGATTTCGTGAGCAAGCCAAGCATGACCCTCACGGGCCTGTTGCTGTGCGCCCTGGCGGGATGCGCCAACGACCCGCTTCCCAACGAGCAGATGCGCCTGACCGAGCAGGCCCTGGACCAGGCCCGGGCGGTCGGCGCCACGGACGAGGTGGCCGAGTTCAAGCTGGCCGAGGACAAGTACCAGGCCGCCCGCGAGGCCATGGCCGGCGCCGCCAACAAGCGCGCCCGGCAGCTCGCCGAGCAGGCCGAGCTGGATGCGCGCCTGGCCGAGGCCAAGGTGCTGACCGGCAAGAGCGCCGCGCAACTGGCCGAGCAGGGCAAGAGCATCCAGCGCCTGCGCCGCCAACTGGGGGAGGTGAAATGAGCCTGCGCCCACTGCTGCCGCTCGGCCTGGTGGCCGCCGCCCTGGCCCTGGCGGGCTGCTCCCACGGCCAGCTCGCCGAACAGTCCCTGGAGCGCGCGCGCAGCGAGTTCCAGGCGGTCAGGGACGATACCGGCGTGCTGCACAGCGCGCCGCGCGACGTCATCCGCGCCGGCGAGTCCCTGGCCCGCGCCGAGCGCCTGTCCAGCTACTGGGGCAGCAACGACGACGTGCTGCAATACGCCTACCTCAGCCAGCGCTACAGCGAGATCGCCCGCGAGCGCAGCAACCTGACGCTGAACCAGGAGCGCCTGGCCCGCCAGCAGCTCGACCGCGAGCGCCTGCAGCTGGCCCTGCGCGAGGCCAAGCTGGCCAGCGTGCAGGAGCAGAGCAAGTGGCTGGAGGAGCAGATGGTCAGCCTGGCCACCGACCAGACCGAGCGCGGCCTGGTGCTGACCCTGGGCGACGTGCTGTTCGACAGCGGCGAGTCCGACCTCAAGCCGGCCGCCAACCGCACCGTGCTCAAGCTGGTGCAGTTCCTCCAGCTCAACCCGCGGCGGGTGATCCGCATCGAAGGCTACACCGACAACCAGGGCGACGAGCAGGAGAACCAGCAACTGTCCCGGGACCGCGCCCAGGCGGTGGCCGACGTGCTCACCGACCTCGGTGTCGACGCCAGGCGCATCCAGGTGCAGGGCTTCGGCGAGGCCTACCCGGTGGCGGACAACGCCTCCTCCCTGGGCCGTGCGCAGAACCGCCGCGTGGAAATCGTCTTCTCCGACGACAAGGGCCAGCTCGGCGCCCAGCGCTGAGCCCCCGGTGCCGGGCGGGCAGGCCCGGTGCTGCTAACCTGCTGGCAGGCCATCTCGAAAATTTTCGAGGCCGACCTTGGCGAAAATAGGGCCATGGGACCACCCCGCACCGGGGCGTCCGCCAGCAGGAACCGCACATGCCATTGAAACAGGAAACCCTCAAGGTCCTGGTCGCCGATGCCCAGCCGCTGACCGGCTGGGGGCTGCAGCACTACCTGGCCGAGCACTGCCGGGCCGAGGTGCTGGACTGGGTGAACGACACCGACTCGCTGCTGCAGCGGCTCGAACAGCACCCCGAGACCGACCTGCTGATCCTCGAGATGGCGCTGCCCGGCTCCCGTGGCCGCGATGGCGTGCACATGATCGAGTGGCTGCAGCGCAACCACCCGCGGCTGAAGGTGCTGGTCTACTCGGTGATGGGCGCGCCGCTGATGGCCCGGGCCACGATCAAGTGCGGGGCCAGCGCCTACATCTGCAAACGCAGCCCGCTGGGCGCCCTGGACGAGGCCCTGGAGCGCATCCGCCAGGGGCAGACCTACATCGACCCCAACCTGCGCCCGCAGCGCCACACCGGGCGGCCGCTGAGCCCCACGGAGATCGACATCCTGCGCCGGCTGTCCCATGGCGCCACCGTCGGCGAGATCGCCGAGCGCACCAACCGCAGCGTCTCCACCATCAGCACCCACAAGCGCAACGCCATGCAGAAGCTGGGCGTGACCAACGACGCGCAACTGGTGATCGCCGGCATGCTGGACTGGCTCGGCGAACTCTGAGGCGCTCTGGCGCGCGGGCTGCGCCGACCATCGGCGGCGGGCTGTATCGGCATGTTTCCCTGCTACTGTTCTGGAACAGTTTCGAGTTTTTGGCTACTGTTTCGGTCCAATGCCCGAGGGATCGCCGCCATGAGCAATCTGCTTCTGTACCAACGTATCGCCCAGCAACTCGCCGAGGACATCCGCCGCGGCGTCTACCAGCCGGGCGAGCGCGTGCCCTCGGTGCGCAAGCTGAGCACCCAGCTCAACGTCAGCCACGCCACCGTGCTGCAGGCCTACGCCACCCTGGAGGACCAGGGGTTGATCCGCGCGCGCCCGCAGTCCGGCTTCTACGTGCACCACACCCCGGCGCTGACCGCCTCGACCCCGGACATCGCGCGGGTCGAGCGCCCCGGCCTGGTCACCCGCAGCAGCATCATCAACCAGGTGCTCGCCGAGGCCCGCCGCGAGGGCGTGTTCCCCCTGGGCGCGGCGGTGCCGCACGTGGATTACCTGCCGGTGCGCGCTCTGCACCAGCAACTGGCCAAGGTCACCCGCTTCTCCAGCCCGCGGGCCTTCAGCTACATGTTCAGCCCCGGCTACGAGCCGCTGCGCCGCCAGGTGGCGATCCGCATGCGCGACGCCGGCGTGGTGGTCGACCCCAGCCAGGTGACCATCACCCACGGCTGCGTGGACGCCATCCACATGGCGCTGCGGGTGATGACCCGCCCCGGCGACCTGATCGCCACCGAGTCGCCGAGCTACTACGGCCTGCTGCAACTGGCCGACATCCTCGGCCTGAAGGTCATCGAGATCCCCAGCGACCCGCTCACCGGCATCAGCCTGGAGGCCCTGCAGCTGGCCGCCAACCAATGGCCGATCAAGGCCCTGGTGCTGACCGCGCGGCTGTCCAACCCGCTGGGTGGGACCATTCCCGAGGAGCGCCAGAAGCAACTGCTCAAGCTCACCGCCGAGCACAACATCGGGGTGATCGAGGACGACATCTATGGCGAGCTGATGTTCGACGAGGGCCAGACCAAGTCACTCAAGGCCCACGACCGCGAGGGCCGGGTGGTGTACTGCTCGAGCTTCTCCAAGACCATCTCGCCGGGGGTGCGCATCGGCTGGATCATCGCCGAGCGCTACCAGGAGGAAATCCGCCGCCTGCAGACCTTCACCACGCACTCGGCGTGCACGGTGACGCAGATGGGCGTGGCCGCGTACCTGGAGAACGGCGGCTACGACCGCCACCTGCGCTACATCCGCCAGGAGTACCGCAAGAACATGACCGCCTACCAGCTGGCGGTGCAGCAGTACTTCCCCGAAGGCACGCAGATGACCCGGCCCAAGGGCGGCTTCATCCTCTGGGTCAGCCTGCCGGCCAAGGTGAACACCAAGGAACTGCACGTGCGGGCGCTGGAGCAGGGCATCAGCATCGCCCCGGGGCTGATCTTCAGCAACACCGAGCAGTTCAACAACTGCCTGCGCCTGACCTGCGGCATCCCGTGGAACCGCGAGGCGGAGCGGGCGATCATGACCCTCGGCATGCTGGCTTGCCAGCTGTGCCAGGAGGAGCAGATCGCTGCCTGACGCGTTCCCGCCGGGGCCCCACTGTAGGAGCGGACTCCGTCCGCGATTCCGCTCGCGGCGCCGGGCCATCGCGGACGGAGTCCGCTCCTACGCGGCCCCACCTCTGCCATTCCCCTGTAGGAGCGCGCCCTGCGCGCGAATCGCGGGCAGGGCCCGCTCCTACAAAAAGCGGTTTAACCCGTTTTGGCCGACGACCTCGTCTGAAGGTTTGACTCCTTCACCGAGGCCGCCGCCATGTCGCTTCCCGTCACCTCCCTTCGTCCCGTCGCCCAGGGTTTCGCCATCGGCCTGTTGCTGGCCGTCGGCGGCTGCGGCCAATCCACCCAGCAACAGCCGGAAACCGCCGCCCAGGCGCCGGTGGTGACGCCACCGGTGGTCGCCGATGTCGCCGCCAAGGCCGAGACCCGCCGCGCCATGCCGGCTGCCGCGCCCATGCTGGAAAGCTACGCGCTGCCAGCAGCGCCCGAGCCGCTGTCGGCGGGCTACCGCGACCAGGACCGCGAGCAGTACCAGAAGCTGGCGCAGAACCCGGTGCACAGCGTCGCCGAGGCTCCGGTCTCCACCTTCAGCATCGACGTGGACACCGGCAGCTACGCCAACGTCCGCCGCCTGCTCAACGAGGGCCGCCTGCCGCCCCAGGGCGCGGTGCGCCTGGAAGAGATGCTCAACTACTTCCCCTACGCCTATGCGCCGCCGGCCGACGACAGCCCCTTCGGCATCACCACCGAGCTGGCGCCTTCGCCGTGGAACCCGCACACCCGCCTGCTGCGCATCGGCATCAAGGCCGCCGAGCGTGGCGTGGCGCAACTGCCGCCGGCCAACCTGGTGTTCCTGGTGGACGTCTCCGGCTCCATGGACCGCCGCGAGGGCCTGCCGCTGGTGAAGGGCACCCTCAAGCTGCTGGTGGACCAGCTGCGGCCGCAGGACAAGGTGTCGCTGGTGGTCTACGCCGGCGATTCGCGGGTGGTGCTGGAGCCCACCCCGGGCAAGGACAAGGCGAAGATCCGCGCCGCCATCGACCAGCTCCAGGCCGGCGGCTCCACCGCTGGTGCTGCGGGCATCGAGCTGGCCTACCGCATGGCGCAGCAAGGTTTCATCGACAAGGGCATCAACCGCATCCTGCTGGCCACCGATGGCGACTTCAACGTCGGCGTCAGCGACTTCGACAGCCTCAAGGCGATGGCTGCCGAGAAGCGCCGCAGCGGGGTGTCGTTGACCACCCTGGGCTTCGGCGTGGACAACTACAACGAGCGGCTGATGGAACAGCTGGCCGACGCCGGCGACGGCAACTACGCCTACATCGACAACCTGCGCGAGGCGCGCAAGGTGCTGGTGGAACAGCTCAGCTCGACCCTCGCGGTACTGGCGAAGAACGTCAAGCTCCAGCTCGAGTTCAACCCCGCGCAGGTCAGCGAGTACCGCCTGCTGGGCTACGAGAACCGCGCGCTGAAGCGCGAGGACTTCAACAACGACCAGGTCGACGCCGGCGAGATCGGCGCCGGGCATACCGTCACCGCGCTCTACGAGATAGTCCCGAAAGGGCAGAAGGGCTGGCTCGAGCCGCTGCGCTACCAGGCCGAGGCCAGGCCCGCCGGCAAGGGCGACGAACTGGCCTGGCTGCGGGTGCGCTGGCAGGCCCCGGAGGGCGGCCCCAGCCGCCTGGTCGAGCGCCCCATCGCCAGCAGCGGCGCCGGCGACCTGGCCCATGCCAGCGATGACCTGCGCTTCGCCGCGGCGGTGGCGGCCTTCGCCCAGCAGCTCGATGGCGCGCGCTACACCGGCGGCTTCGACATGAGCGATACTCTGGCCCTGGCCAGGAGCGCGCGCGGCGAGGACCCGTTCGGCCTGCGCGGCGAGTTCCTCCAGCTCGTCGAACTGGCGCGCAGCCTGCAAACCCCTTTGGCACGGAACCCCTGACTTGACCACGGACGAAGACGACGCCGCGCTGCTGCGGCGTTACCGCAAGGGCGATGCCGAGGCCTTCGCCACGCTCTACGCGCGCCACCGCCTGGGCCTCTACCGCTTCCTCTGCGGCCTGGGCGGCGACGCCGCGCAGGCCGAGGAAGCGTTCCAGGAAACCTGGCTGAGCCTGATCCGCAGCGACAGCGAGCCCCAGGGCCGGGCCAGCTTCCGCACCTGGCTGTACCAGATCGCCCGCAACCGGCTGATCGATCACTGGCGGCGCAACGGCCGGCGCCAGGCGCAGCACGAGGCCTTCGACGAGCAACTGCACGGCGAATCGCTGCCCGGCGAGGCCGAGGACCCGCTGCGGCAGCTGAGCCTGAGCCGCGACCGCGAGCGCCTGCAGCAGGCCCTGCAGGCGCTGCCGGGCGAGCAGCGCGAGGTGTTCCTGCTGCGCGCCCATGGCGACCTGGAACTGCAGGAGATCGCCGAACTGACCCGCACGCCCGCCGAGACGGTGAAGAGCCGCCTGCGGTATGCGTTGCAGAAACTGCGCCGGTTGCTCGCCGACCCGGCGGCGACCCAGGAGGTGTCCCCATGAATCGCCACCCGCAGCGGCCGGACGCCGAAGAGGCCGAATTGCTCGAGCATTTCCGCCGGCACGGCGGCGAGCAGCCGTCGGCGCAACTGGACGCCCGCATCCTGGCCGCGGCTCGCGCCGCCGTGCAGCCGCGCGCGAATGCCTGGCAGCGCCTGGGCCGCTGGCTGTTCGGCCGGCCGCAGCGCTGGTCGGTGGCCCTGGCCGGGGTGGCGACCCTCGGCATCGGCGTCAGCCTGGCCTTGCGCACCTTCGAGGAGGCGCCTCGCTTCGATGCCGCCGCGCCGGCCGTGGCCCCGGCGCCCAAGGCCGAATCCATGGCCCGCTCCGCCCGGCAGGCCGCCCCGGCGCTGTACTCGGCGCCTGCCGTCCCCGCCGCGGCGCCGGCTCCGCAGCTGGAGCAGCGCAAGCAGATGGCGGAAAGCGCGATGGCCGCCGACGAAGCCGCGCCCATGGCCAAGCGCAGCGACGAGCCGGCCGCGCTGGAGCCGGAGGCCAGCCTGCGGCAACTGGTCGAGCTGCGCCGACAGGGCGACCAGGCGGCCGCGACGGCCCTGCGCGAGGACCTGCAGCGGCGCTACCCGCGGCTGGACATCAACGCCGAACTGCGGCGCCTGGAGGCCCGGCCTTGAGCGCCTGAGCGCGTTTGTCGGAATTGTTTTCGGCTTTGTCCGAGGCTCTTGTCTTACAGATCAACTAAGGCGAGGATGGCGCGCCCCTGGCCATTTGCCCGCTCCGTGATGTTGCAACGCATCCTTCTGCTGACCCTCCTGCCGCTGTTGCTGACCGCCTGCGGTGATGCCGACAAGGCGCCGCCGGCCAAGGCCCAGGCACCCACGGCGGCGCCTGCCGCCACGGCGCAGAAGGCCCCGGCGCCCGAACCCGCGCTGGCGCCCGCCGCCAGCGTCGTGAAGGCGCCGGCCAAGCCGGCCACGCCCAAGGCGGAACTGGGCAAGCCCATGGCCCCCGAGCGCCTGCCGGTGGCCGATGCGAAGCCGAAGAAGGCCCCCGAACCCAGCGTGAACAAGCCGCTGCCGCCCACCAAGCTCGACCTGCGCCTGCCCAGGGACGTGCTGCACGGCCTGGAGCCGGGCAACGCCCTGCGCGAGAACCTGGACAAGCCGCTGCTGCCACCGCTGTTCGAGGAGAAGGAGAGCCCGTTCCAGGTCGGCGGCCGGCTGATCCAGCGCGAACGCGGCGAGCGCACCGATCCCGGCGACGACAGCTGGCATTCGGATATTCGCGGGGCGGAGTTGCAGTTTCAGTTTCGGAATTGAGTTGGGGGGCTTTTCGTAGGAGCGAGCTTGCTCGCGAATGGAGTTTCCCTGTAGCTGCGGTGCTTTCGCTGGACTCCGTACCCTCTCCCCAGCCCTCGGCTGCGCGCCCCGCCCTGAAGGGAGAGGGGCTTGTCCGTGCCGGCTGAAGGTATGGTTTCAGCCGGATGCCATAACGTCCGGCTGACTCAGGAATATCCAAGCACTCCGAACGGTCCCCTCTCCCTTCAGGGAGAGGGTTAGGGAGAGGGCGCTCTTCAGGCTCTGCACCGAAGCCACCAGCAGAACCCCCTTCGCGAGCAAGCTCGCTCCTACGAAAAACCTGTCAGAACCGATGTTCCCCGCGCTGGATAGCCCCGAACACCCCCTCATCCAGCGGCCGGTAATCCACCTCGCCCGGCAACCGCACGAACAGCGCCTCGCCGACCTGCCGGGGATCGAAGGCGGCGTTCTTCAGGTCGGCCTTCTTGTACTTGAAGGTGCCCGTGGTCTCCACCTGCTGCAGCAGGCGCAGGAACAGCGGCACGGCGTAGGCCGGCAGTTCGCGGTCGAGGTGTTCGGCCAGGGCCTTGCCGTCCACTGCCTGGCCGGGCGCCAGGCGCAGCGCGGCCATGCCGCAGCGGCCGTCGGTGCCGGGGATCTCCACGCCGTAGACCACCGCATCCTCCACGCCGGGGAAGGCGCCGAGGACGTTCTCCACCTCGGTGGTGGAGACGTTCTCGCCCTTCCAGCGGAAGGTGTCGCCCAGGCGGTCGACGAACTGGGTGTGCTTGAAGCCCAGGTCGCGCATCAGGTCGCCGGTGTTGAACCAGGCGTCGCCCTTCTTGAACACGTCGCGGTAGATCACCGCCTGGGTCTTGGCCGGGTCGGTGTAGCCGTCGAACGGCCACTTGTCGCTGATCTCGCTGATCAGCAGGCCCGACTCGCCCTTGCCGACCTTCTCCATGAAGCCCTTGGCGTCGCGCAGCGGGCGGTCGTTCTCCAGGTCGTAGCGGACGATGGCGTAGGTGGCCGGCGAGAAGCCCACGGTGTTGTCGAAGTTGAACACGTTGGTGAAGCCGATGTTGCCTTCGCTGGCGGCGTAGAACTCGGTGATCCGCTCGATGCCGAAGCGCGCCTTGAACTCGCCCCAGATCGACGGGCGCAGGCCGTTGCCGATCATGCAGGTCAGGCTGTTGTCGCGCTCTTCCTCGCACGCCGGCTGGTTGAGCAGGTAGCGGCACAGTTCGCCGATGTAGCCGAAACAGGTGGCATTGTAATGGCGCACGTCCTTCCAGAACGCCTTGGCCGAGAACCTGCGGCGCAGGGCGATGGCCGCGCCGCCGGCCAGCACCGCGCTCCAGCACACGGTGACGGCGTTGTTGTGGTAGCAGGGCAGGGTCAGGTAGAGCACGTCGTCGCGGGACAGGCCCAGGCCGGAGTGGCCGAAGCCGCCATAGGCCTTGATCCAGCGCCCGTGGCTCATGATCGAGGCCTTGGGCAGGCCGGTGGTGCCGGAGGTGTAGATGAAGAAGCAGGCGTCCTTCAGGCGTACCTGGGCGGTTTCCGCCAGGTTGTCGGAGCCCTGGGCCTGGGCCAGGCGCATCAGGTTGGCCCAGCCGTCGGGGGCCTGGCCGGGGTCGCGCAGGGTGTCGTCGTCGGCCACCCAGTACAGGCGCTCGGCGCCGCCCTGCAGGCTGGCACGTACTTCGTCGAAGGCTTCGCGCAGTTCCTCGCCGACCACGAAGTGGCCGGGGCTGACCAGGTTCAGGCTGTGGGCCAGTACCTGGCCGCGCTGGGTGGTGTTGATCAGCGCGCCCACGGCGCCGAGCTTGGCCAGGGCGGCGAGGATGACCAGCAGTTCGGCGCGGTTCTCCAGCATCACCGCGACCACGCTGCCGTGCTTCACGCCCTCGGCCTGGAAGCTGCGCGCCAGGCGGTTGGCCCAGCCGTTGAACAGCGCGTAGGACAGGCGCCGCTGGCCTTCCAGCAGCGCCGGGGCGTCCGGGTACAGGCGCGCCGCGCGCTCCAGGGCCCAGCCCAGGGACAGGTTCTTCTCGCGGTTGCGGATGCCGGTGTAGTAGAGCCCGCGCAGCATGCGCGGCACGCGCCCGAGGGTGGCGGGCAGGTGGGCGATGAAGCGGGTGGGGGTGATCAGATCGGCATGGCTCATTGACGCTGCCCTTGTTGTCGTTGTTGTCCGTGGCGTGTGCACGCCCGCCCGACTCTAGGCCGCCAGCGGCCCGCGGGCTATGACTCTGGCGCGCGCGGCGCCGGGCAGTTGGGCAAATGGGCGGCAGGCTGCAGGCGGCAGGCTACAGGCCAGAACCGCTCGCTCTTGGCTTTTGCCTGCAGCCTGCCGCCTGTAGCCTGTCGCCTCAATCCAGAAACAGATCGGGCACCAGCGGCCCGCCCTGGGGGTCGTAGCGGTACTGTTCGAAGTCGCTTACGCCCTGTTCGCGGAGGATGTCTTCGTCTATCAGCAGGCGACCGCTGATGCTGCGGCCGCCGCTGGCGAGGATGGCGTGGGCGGCGTCGGCCATGATCGCCGGGGTGCGGGCGCGCTTGAAGGCGTCGCGGCTGCCCAGTTCGAATTCGATGGCGGCGGTGGCGATCATGGTCTTCGGCCACAGGGCGTTGACGCTGATGCCGTACTTTTTGAACTCCTCGTGCATGCCGAGGGTGAGCATGCTCATGCCGTACTTGGTGACGGTGTAGGGGCCGTGCTGGGCGAACCATTTCCCGGCCAGGTTCAGCGGCGGCGACAGGCTGAGGATGTGGCCCTGACTCTGCTTCAGGTAAGGCAGGGCGGCTTGGCTGCAGACCATCACCGCGCGGGTGTTGATCTGGTACATCAGGTCGAAGCGCTTGGGTTCCAGGCGTTCCACGCCCACCAGCTTGATGGCGCCGGCGTTGTTGACCAGCACATCGATGCCACCGAAGTGCTCGGCGGCGCGGGCCATGGCCTCGCGCACGGCGTTCTCGTCGCGCACGTCCAGTTGCAGGGCCAGGGCCTTGCCGCCGGCGGCCTCGACTTCCGCGGCGACGCTGAAGATGGTGCCGGCCAGTTTCGGATGGGGTTCGGCGCTCTTGGCGGCGATCACGACGTTGGCGCCGTCGCGCGCGGCGCGCAGGGCGATCTCGCGGCCGATGCCGCGGCTGGCGCCGGTGATGAAGAGGGTCTTGGCGTTCAGGGACATGCTTGGCTCCGTGTTCTTGTTGTGTTCGGACTACAGCTGTAGGAGCGAGCTTGCTCGCGAATGGGGTTTCCCGGCGGTTCTGGTGCTGGGCCTGAAGAGCGCCCTCTCCCTAACCCTCTCCCTGAAGGGAGAGGGGACCGTTGGGCAGATGCTGATAGTTCGGCGTTAGCCGGCTAGCGCAGTGATTACCGACTGAAACCATACCTTCTCTCGGCACGGACAAGCTCTCTCTCCCTTCAGGGCGGGGCGCGCAGCCGAGGGCTGGGGAGAGGGTACTGAGTCCATCGAAAACACTGTAGCTACCGGGATACTCCATTCGCGAGCAAGCTCGCTCCTACGAAAAACGTTTCAGGCCTCCTCGGCCTCGACCTCCACCAGCAACTGGCGGCTCTTGACCTGTTCGCCCTTGCTCACCTGGATGCGGCGGATAATGCCGTCGACCCCGGCCTTGAGCGGATGTTCCATCTTCATCGCCTCCAGCACGAGCAACAGCTGGCCCTTGCTGACCCGCGCGCCCTCGCTGACCAGCACGTCGACGATGGCGCCGTCCATCGGCGCCTTGACCGTGCCGGAGGCCGCGCCGCCCTGGGCGCCGGCGGGCTCGTGGGTGACGTCGCGCAGCTCCAGGTTGCCGCCCGTGCCATACAGCCAGACGCGTTCGCCCTGGCGGTGGTGGGCGATGCGCCGGCGGATGCCGTTGATCTCCGCCACCACCCAGCGCGCGTCCATGGCGATCAGCCACAGCGCCACCACCGAGTCGCCGATGCAGGCCAGCAGCCTGGGCTGCGTACCGGGCTCCAGCACCTCCAGCTCCACCCCGTGCTTCTGCTCGCCGTCGTGCAGCTGGTAGCGCCAGGGCTCGTTGCCGGCGTTGCGCCAGCCGGCCAGGCCGCCCTGGTGCGCGCGGGCGCTGGCCGAGGCCTGGTAGAGCAGGGCGGCGGCCAGGGCCAGTTCGCCGGGTTGTGGCGCTTGCGGGCGCAGGCTCGGGTCGTTGGCGAAGTGCTCGCCGATGAACGCGGTGGTGGCGTTGCCGGCGGCGAACTCCGGGTGTTTGAGCAGGTTGGCGAGGAAGCGCTGGTTGGCCTTCACGCCCAGCAGCACGCAGTCCTCCACGGCGCGCACCAGCTTGCGCCGGGCCTCGTCGCGGGTGGCGCCGTAGGCGATCACCTTGGCCAGCATGGGGTCGTAGAAGGGCGTCACCGCCCGGCCCTCCACCAGGCCGTGGTCGATGCGGATGCCGTCCTGCACCTGCGGCTCCCAGCGCAGCACCTCGCCGGTTTGCGGCAGGAAGCCGTTGCCGGCGTCCTCGGCGTACAGGCGCACCTCGATGGCGTGGCCGCGCAGCGCGATGTCCTCCTGCTTCAGCGGCAGCGGCTGGCCTTCGGCCACGCGGATCTGCCAGGCCACCAGGTCCTGGCCGGTGACCAGTTCGGTGACCGGGTGCTCGACCTGCAGGCGGGTGTTCATTTCCAGGAAGTAGAAAGCGCCGCTGGTGTCCAGCAGGAACTCCACGGTGCCGGCGCCGACGTAGTTCACCCGCGCCGCCGCCTTCACCGCCGCCTCGCCCATGGCCTGGCGCAGCTCCGGGGTGAGCACCGGGCAGGGCGCTTCCTCGATGACCTTCTGGTGGCGGCGCTGCACCGAGCAGTCGCGCTCGCCGAGGTGGACCAGGTTGCCGTGGTGGTCGCCGAACACCTGGATTTCCACGTGGCGCGGGCGGATCACCGCCTTCTCCAGGATCAGTTCGTCGCTGCCGAAGGCGTTCAGCGCTTCCGAGCGCGCGGTGCGCAGTTGCGCGGCCAGCTCGTCGGCCGCCTGCACCAGGCGCATGCCGCGGCCGCCGCCGCCGGCGCTGGCCTTGATCATCAGCGGGTAGCCGATGCGCCCGGCCTCGCGGGCCAGGCTCGCGTCGTCCTGCTCGGCGCCCTCGTAGCCGGGGATGCAGGGCACGCCGGCTTCGAGCATGGCCAGCTTGGACAGGCGCTTGCTGCCCATCAGGTGGATGGCCTCGACGCTCGGGCCGATGAAGACGATGCCGGCGGCCTCGCAGGCGCGGGCGAACTCGGCGTTCTCCGAGAGGAAGCCGTAGCCGGGGTGCACCGCGTCGGCGCCAGTGCGCCGCGCGGCGTCGAGGATGGCCGCGGCCTTCAGGTAGGACTGGCCGACCGGCGCCGGGCCGATGCACAGGGCCTCGTCGGCCAGTTGCACGTGGCGCGCCTCGGCGTCGGCCTCGCTGTACACCGCCACCGTGCGGTAGCCCAGGGCCTGGGCGGTGCGGATCACCCGGCAGGCGATCTCGCCACGGTTGGCGATGAGGATCTTGTCGAAGCTGGGCATGCTGGTTTCCCTCTCCCCAACCCTCTCCCTGAAGGGAGAAGGGGCTGTCTGCTGCGGCCGGCGGCTACTGCGCCCACTGCGGTTTGCGTTTCTGCACGAAGGCCATGGTGCCTTCGGCGCCTTCCGCGCCGGTCACGGCGGCGGCGAACTGTCTTGCGGCGTCGTCCAGCAGCGGGCCCAGGGCCTGGGTCTCGGTGGCCAGCAGCAGCGCCTTGGTCTGCGCGTTGGCGCCGGGGGCGCAGCGGCGCACCTGTTCCAGGCATTGCGCCAGGCGCTGGCCGAGGGCGTCGGCGTCGGCCTCGCTGAAGTGCACCAGGCCCAGGCGCAGCGCCTCGCGGCCGTCGAAGCGGGCGGCGGTGAGCGCCAGGCGGCGGGCCTGGGTCAGGCCGATGCGCTTGACCACGAAGGGCGCGATCTGCGCCGGCAGCACGCCGAGGCTGGTTTCCGGCAGGCCGAATTGGGCGCCGTCAGCGGCGAGGGCGATGTCCGACACGCAGGCCAGGCCGAAGCCGCCGCCGAGCACCGCGCCTTCCAGCACCGCCACCAGCACCTGCGGCTGTGCCTGGGCTTCCTCCAGCAGGGCGCCGAAGGCGCGGTTCAGCGCAGCGTAGGCATCGGGCCCGGTGGCGCGGGCGCCGGCCATGTCCTTGATGTCGCCACCGGCGCAGAAGTGCCCGCCGGCGCCGCGCAGGACGACGGCGCGCACCTCGCGGTCGTCGCGCACGGCGGCCAGCACCGCGCGCAGTTCCCCGACCATGGCCAGGCTCATGGCGTTGCGACTGTCCGGGCGGTCGAGGGTGACGTGCAGCACGCCGCCATCGCGCTCCAGCAGCAGGGTTTCGCAGTTCGGCAATTCGCTCATGCCGGATTCCTCGTCTATTCGTCGTCTTTTCGTAGGAGCGAGTTTGCTCGCGAACGCTTCCGCTGCGGGGCTGGTTCGCGAGCAAGCTCGCTCCTACAAAGGCAACAGCTCTTAGCCCTTTTTCTTGCCCGGCAGAGTACCCATCAGCTTGCAGATGATGCCGAGCATGATCTCGTCGGCACCGCCGCCGATGGACACCAGGCGGGTGTCGCGGTAGGCGCGGGAGACCGGGTTCTCCCACATGAAGCCCTGGCCGCCCCAGTACTGCAGGCAGGCGTCGGTGACCTCGCGGGCCAGGCGGCCGACCTTGAGCTTGGCCATGGAGGCCAGGCGGGTGACGTCCTTGCCGCGGATGTACTGCTCGGTGGCCTGGTAGGTGAGGGCGCGCAGGCACTCGATCTCGGTCATCAGCTCGGCCATGCGGAAGTGGATGACCTGGTTGTCGATCAGCGCCTGGCCGAAGGTCTTGCGCTGCTTGCAGTAGTCGATGGTGGCGTTGACGCAGTACTCCAGGCCCTTGATCCCGCTGGCGGCGCCGAACAGGCGTTCTTCCTGGAACTGCAGCATCTGCATCATGAAGCCCGCGCCCTCGGCGCCGATGCGGTAGCGCTGCGGCACGCGCACGTCGTCGAAGAACACCTGGGCGGTCTCCGAACTGCGCATGCCGAGCTTGTCCAGGTGCGGGCTGACGCTGATGCCCTTGCTCTTCATCGGCACCATGATCAGCGACTTGTTGACGTGGGGCTTGTCGTCGGAGGTGTTGGCCAGCAGGCAGATGAAGTCGGCCGAGGGCGAGTTGGTGATCCACATCTTGCTGCCGTTGATCACGTAGTCGTCGTCGTCCTTGCGCGCGGTGGTCTTCAGCCCCGCCACGTCGGAGCCGGCGCCGACCTCGGAGACGCCGATGCAGCCGACCATCTCGCCGGCGATGGCCGGGCGCAGGAATTCCTCGCGCAGCTCGTCGGAGCCGAAGCGGGCGAGGGCCGGGGTGCACATGTCGGTCTGCACGCCGATGGACATGGGCACGCCGCCGCAGTGGATGGTGCCGAACTCCTCGGCGGCGACCACCGAGTAGCTGTAGTCCAGGCCCATGCCGCCGAACTTCTCCGGCTTGGAGATGCCCAGCAGGCCCAGCGCGCCGGCCTTTTTGAACACTTCATGGATGGGGAAGCGGCCGTCCTTCTCCCACTGGTCGACGTAGGGGTTGATCTCCTTGTCGACGAAGTTGCGGACGGTGCGGCGGAGTTCTTCGTGTTCCTGGGTGAAGAGCATTTGTTGTTTTCCTCCTGAGCCTTGGGTGTTCACTTCCCCTTTCCCTCTCCCCAACCCTCTCCCTGAAGGGAGAGGGGGCTGTTCGGAGCGGGCGGGAAGTTCGCTTTACGCCGGATCGCTTTGGCTCCCTCTCCCGCAAGCGGGAGAGGGAGCCCCTATCAGGTCAGAACCTCGCTACCCCGAAACTGTTGCCCTTGAGCGGCCGTACCGCCGCCTCCGCGCAGATGTCCAGCAGGTAGCCCAGCAGCCGGCGGCTGTCGCGCGGGTCGATCAACCCGTCGTCCCACAGGCTGGCGGTGCCGTACAGTGCGGTGGACTGGGCGTCGAGCTTCTGCGCGGTCATCTGTTCGAGCATGTCGAGCATCTTCGCGTCGGCCTGCTTGCCCTCCTTGGCGTGCTTTTCCTCGGTGACAATGCGCAGCACCTTGCCGGCCTGGGCGCCGCCCATGACCGCGGTGCGGCTGTTGGGCCAGGCGAAGATGAAGCGCGGGTCCAGGCCGCGGCCGCACATGGCGTAGTTGCCGGCGCCGTAGGAACCGCCGACCACCAGGGTGAGCTTGGGCACGGTGGCGTTGGCCACCGCCTGGATCATCTTCGAGCCATGCTTGATCACCCCCAGGCGCTCGGACTCGGTGCCGACCATGAAGCCGGTGGTGTTGTGCAGGAACAGGATGGGCGTGTTGCTCTGCTCGCACAGCTGGATGAACTGCGCCGCCTTGGCCGCGCCCTGCGGGGTGATGGGGCCGTTGTTGCCGATCAGGCCGCAGGCGTGGCCCTCGATGTGCAGGTGGCCGCACACCGTCTGGGCGTCGAATTCGTTCTTGAAGTCGAGGAAGCGCGAACCGTCGGCGATGCGCGCGACGATCTCGCGCACGTCGTAGGGCTTCCTGGCGTCGGCCGGGACCACGCCCAGCAGTTCCTCGGCCGGGTACAGCGGCTCGTCCCAGTGCCGCGCCGCGCGGGCCGGCAGCTGGGCGTTCCACGGCAGTGCGGCGAGGATCTCGCGAGCCAGGCGCACGCCGTCGGCGTCGTTCTCCGCCAGGTACTCGGCGGTGCCGGCGACCTGGGCGTGCAGTTCGGCGCCGCCCAGTTCCTCGTCGGTGGCTATTTCGCCGGTGGCGGCCTTGAGCAGCGGCGGGCCGGCGAGGAACATCTTGGCCTTGCCGCGCACCACCACCACGTAGTCCGACAACCCCGGCTGGTAGGCGCCGCCGGCGGTGCTGGAGCCGTGCACGACCGTGACCTGCGGGATGCCGGCGGCCGACAGCCGCGCCTGGTTGGCGAAGCCGCGGGCGCCCTCGACGAAGATGTCCGCCGCGTAGTTGAGGTTGGCGCCGCCGCTCTCGGTCAGGGCGATGAGCGGCAGCTTGTTCTCCAGCGCCACCTGCTGCAGGCGCAGGGTCTTCTTCAGCCCGGTGGGGGAGATGGTGCCGCCCTTGATCGCGCTGTTGCTGGCGCTGACCAGGCAGCGCACCCCGGCGACGTAGCCGATGCCGGAGATGATGCCGCCGCCGGCCTGGGTGCCGTCCTTGTCGTCGTGCAGCTTGTAGCCGGCCAGGGAGCAGAGTTCGAGGAAGGGCGCGCCGGGGTCGAGCAGCAGGTTCAGGCGCTCGCGCGGCAGCAGCTGGCCGCGCTTGTCGAACTTCGGCCTGGCCTCGGCGGCCTTGTCCAGCACCTGCTGCTCCAGGTCGCGGAAGCTGGCCACGGCGGCCAGCATGGCCTGGCGGTTGCGGGCGAAGTCCTCGCCCTGGGTGTCGATTTCCGACTGGATCACCGGCATGGCTTACTCCTGGTCCTTCAGCACGTCGGGCAGGTAGGCGCGGTGGAAGCCGTTGTAGGAACGGCTCTGCCCCGGCTTGCCCTTGGCCAGCGGGAAGGCGCGGCTGCCCTGGCTGGCGGCGCCGTCGATGCGGATGGTGTTGCCGCTGATGAAGGCGGCGCCGGGGGAGAGCAGGAAGACGATGGCCGAGGCCACTTCCGATTCGGTGCCGATGCGCTTGAGCGGCACGTGTTCGCGCAGGGTCGGGATCACCGCCTTGAAGGCGCCCTCGTAGGTGTCCATGCCGCTGGAGGCGATCCAGCCCGGCGCCACGGCGTTGACCCGCACCCCGGCGTGGCCCCACTCCACGGCGGCGGTCTTGGTGAAGTTCTCCATGCCCGCGCGGGCGGCGCCGGAGTGGCCCATGCCGGGCATGCCGCCCCACATGTCGGCGAGCATGTTGACGATGCCGCCGCCGGTCTTGCTCATGCTCTGGTTGAACACCTCGCGGGCCATTAGGAAGCCGCCCACCAGGTTGGTGCGCACCACCGCCTCGAAGCCCTTGAGGTTGATCGAGGCGAGCGGCGCGGGGTACTGGCCGCCGGCGTTGTTGACCAGGTGGTGGATCGGCCCGCGCTCGGCGAGCACCAGCGCCACCAGCGCCTTCACCGCCTCCTCGTCGCGGATGTCGCAGCTGTGCCAGCTGGCGCTGCCGCCGTCCTCGGCGATCTCGCCGGCGGTCTTCTCCAGCTTCTCGGCCTTGCGCCCGACCAGCACCACATGGGCGCCCAGGGCCGCCAGTTCATGGGCGGTGCAACGGCCGATGCCGCTGCCGCCACCAGTGACGATTGCAGTCTGGCCGGCGAACAGGCCGGGCTTGAAGATCGAGTCGTATGCCATTGTTTTTGTCGTCCTGCTCAAGCGTTCGTTCTTTTCGTAGAAGAGCTGAGTTCATCGGCGATGTGCTGCGGCACTGCCACCGGGAATTCCAGCAGTTGCTGGGCGAAGGCCTTGCCCTGCGGGTCGATGCGCAGGCTGGCCACGCCGCCGCCGCCCAGGGCGTGCTCCAGCAGGAAGTTCAGGCTGTGCGTGCCGGGCAGGTACCAGCGGCTGACGCGGCCCAGCTGCGGGTCCAGCACGTGCTGCATCCACTCGGCCACCGCGCCTTCGCTCAGGGCCTCGGCGATCCACGGCAGGTATTCGGGCTGGCGCGCCATCACGCCGATGTTGCTGTGGTCGCCCTTGTCGCCGGAGCGCGCCACCGCCAGCTTCACCAGCGCCACGCTGGCCGTGGCCTGGCCGCTGGCGGCGGGGGCCTGCGCGGCTTCGGCCAGGTTCGCCGGGTCGAAGTGTTCCAGTTGCGGCAGGGCCACGGCGTGGCTGGCCTCGCCAATGTGCACCGCCAGTTGGCAGCGGGCCTTGTCCACCAGGAAGGAGAACAGGCGGATCACCGGGTACACCGTGGGCCGCCCGCCGACGATGCCGGTCAGGCCCGGGGCCATGCCGGTGGCGGCCTGGGCGATCTCGCGGGAGAACAGCGCCAGCGCCTCCTTGCGGGCGTGGCGCACGGCGAGCTTCACGACGATCTCGCGGCTGTCCTGGCGCCGGCCGTGGGGGCCATAGGTGGCCTCGCTGCCCAGCAGCTCGATGCTGGTTTCGCGGTAGGGGCCCCAGCCGCGTTCGGCGAACATCTCCTCGGTCCTGGCGATGATCGCCCGGCTCACCCGCTCGGCCTTCTTCACCGCGTCGATGCCGGCGATCAGGCAACTGGCGGTGCAGCGGAAGCCGTCGGGGTAGGTGGCGCTGACCTTGTACTGGCCGGTGGGCGGCAGGCCGCGGGCGCCGCTGACGGCGACGCGGTCGGGGCCGGCCTGTTGCAGGCGCACCCGGGTGAAGTCGCAGACCACGTCCGGCAGCAGGTAGGCGCGCGGGTCGCCGATCTCGTAGAGCACCTGCTCGCCGACGCTGAGCGGCGTGACCAGGCCGCCCGTGCCCTGCGGCTTGGTGACGACGAAGTCGCCGCTGGCCTGCACTTCGACGATGGGGAAGCCGATGTGCTCGTAGTCCGGCACGCTTTCCCAGTCGGTGAAGTTGCCGCCGGTGCACTGCGCGCCGCATTCGATGATGTGCCCGGCCAGGGCGGCCTGGGCCAGCCTGTCGAAGTCGTTCCAGGCCCAGCCGAACTCGTGCACCAGGGCGGCGCTGACCACCGCGCTGTCCACCACGCGGCCGGTGATCACGATGTCCGCGCCCCGGGCCAGCGCCTCGACTATGCCGGGCGCGCCCAGGTAGGCGTTCATCGACACGCACAGGGGCGGCAGCGGGGTGCCGCTGAACATTTCCACGGTGCCGGCCTTGGCCAGTGCGCCGGCCTGGGGCAGCAGGTTGTCGCCTTCCAGCACGGCGATCTTCAGGTCCACCCCGGCTTTCTCGCAGGCGGCCTGCAACGCCCTGGCACAGGCCTGCGGGTTGACCCCGCCGGCATTGCTGATGACGCGGATGCGCTTGCCGGCGATCTCCCCCAGCAGCGGCGCCAGCACATCGACGAAGTCGGTGGCGTAGCCCGCCTCGGGGTTCTTCAGGCGCGCCCCGGCCATGATCGACAGGGTGATTTCAGCCAGGTAGTCGAACACCAGGTAGTCCAGCTCCGCGCCCTTCACCAACTGGGCGGCGGCGCTGCAGGTGTCGCCCCAGAAAGCCGAGGCGCAGCCGATGCGTACGGTCTTGGTCATTGTTCTGCCCGTAACGGTCGAGAGATGTTCCGACATTACCAAGCAAGCGCTTGGTTGAAAAGAGGGCGTAACCGCCAGACAACCCAACCAAGTGATGGCCAAGCGCTTGCTTGGTTGCCCTCGCAGGCATACATTTCACCTGTATGCACAAGTACTTGCGTGGCGATCATGAAATCGCCCTGAACAGCGGTGGCCGGATGGCGGACGAGGGGAGAGCAGAGCGTGGATGACCAGAAAGCGCGCGAAGTGATGCTGGAGTTGGTGGCGAACGGGCAGGTGACGGACCCGGAGAGCGCCCGCGGCAAGCTGCTGCAGACCGCCGCCCACCTATTCCGCGCCAAGGGCTACGAGCGCACCACGGTGCGCGACCTGGCCGGCGCCGTGGGCATCCAGTCCGGCAGCATCTTCCACCACTTCAAGAGCAAGGACGAGATCCTGCGCTCGGTGATGGAGGAAACCATCCTCTACAACACCGCGCTGATGCGCGCCGCCCTGGCCGACGCCGAGGACCTGCGCGAGCGCCTGCTGGCGCTGATCCGCTGCGAGCTGCAATCGATCATGGGCGGCACCGGCGAGGCCATGGCGGTGCTGGTCTACGAATGGCGCTCGCTGTCGCCGGAGGGCCAGGCCTACATCCTCGGCCTGCGCGACATCTACGAGCAGATGTGGCTGGACGTGCTCGGCGAGGCGCGCGCGGCCGGCTTCTGCGAGGGCGACCCGTTCATCCTGCGGCGTTTCCTCACCGGCGCGCTGTCCTGGACCATGACCTGGTTCCGCCAGGACGGCAGCATGACCCTCGACGACCTGGCCGAGCAGGCCCTGCTGCTGGTCTACAAGGCCGCCTGATCAGCCCAGGCCCAGGTGCAGCGGGTAGCTCAGCAGCAACAGGTGCACGCTGTTGACCACCCCGTGCAGCAGGATGGGCACCAGCATGCGCCCGCTGAAGTGCAGCGCCAGGCCGTAGCCGAGCCCGGCGATGCCGGCCACCACGGCGAACTGGCCGCTGAAGGGCAGGTGCGCCAGGCCGAACAGCAGGCTGGCGAGGAGGATCCCGGCGGGCGCGCCCAGGCGCTCCACCAGCGAGGTCTGCAGCAGGCCGCGGAAGATCAGTTCCTCGGTCAGGGCGATCACCGCGAAATTCACCAGCAGCCAGATCCACAGGCCGTCCGGCCATTTCGGCCGCCACACCACCAGGCCCGAGGCGGTCGCCAGCAGCGGCACGGCGAACAGGGTGGCGACCACGGCGATGCCGGCATAGTCCGGCGAAGCGCCCGCCAGGGGCGGGCGGCGCAGCCACCAGGCCAGCAGGGTGACGCCCACCAGCGCCTTGTCCCAGGACAGGCGCAGCGCGTAGGCCGGTGCATCGGCGGAAAGTTGCCGCGGCGGCCACAGCGTCCACGACTGGGTGCCGGGCAGCAGGTGCGCGGCGAGGGCGAAGCTCGCCAGCAGGCACAGCGGCCACCAGAGCAGCCAGGGCAGGCGCTGTTCGCCATAGAGTGTCCAGGCGACGAAGACCGCGCCTATCAATAGCCCCAGGGGTTGGACGAATCCGAGGGCGAAACCGCCGAGCAGGAGCAACCCTGGCAGCAGCGGGAGTAGCTTCCTGAGCATCGTGTCCTCCATCCACCGGCCGCAGTCTAGGCAATTCGCCCAGCCTGATCCATGCCCGCGGCGGGGAATGGCGGAAATGCCCCGGGCGCGGGGGCTGTCGGCAACGGCTACCGGCGCTCAGCGCTTGTCGTCGCGGGCGTCCTGGGCGTCCATCTCGGCATTGCGCTGGTGGATGCGCTTGAGCTGCTCCTCGGTCAGCGGCAGCTTGCGGGCGCTGTCGCGCAGCAGCAACAGGCCGCCGAGGATGGAGCCCAGGGCGAGGACGATGATCAACCAGGCGTACCAGGGCATGGTGTTCTCCTTGGGGATGCAGGCTTCCACCATAACCCCGCGCGGTCGGCTTGTCAGTGAGCGTGCTTGTTGCCGGCGTATGACGCCGCGGTGAAGGATGCGTGGCGCGCGACCGCTGTCACATGATGGCAATCTGGACCTGATTGACTGGCGTGCATTTCAGCCAGCGGAGTCCGCCGATGACCACCAGCGCCCTGCATGAACTGCTGCGAGCCGTGGAGCCGCTGCAGGCGCAGATGAGCTTAAGCGACGTCGCCGACCGCCTGCTCACCGCCGAGCACCGCGCCTTCCTCTCGCTGCCGGTGGTGGACGCGCAGGGCCGCCCGCTGGGGCTGATCAGCCGCTACACGCTGCAGGACATCTTCATGCAGCGCTTCGGCCGCGACCTCTGGGGCCGCCGCCCGGTCAGCGAGATGATGAACGCCAGCCCGCTGCGGGTGGACATCGAGTGGAGCCTGGAGCAGGCGGCGCAGCAGGTCACCGCCCAGCTCAGGTACCCCATCACCGAGGACTTCATCCTGGTCGACGGCGCGGGCGCCTACCTGGGCCTGGGCACCGTGCTCGACCTGCTCAAGGCCATGGAGGCGCGTATCGCCCAGCGCAACCGCGTGCTGCACAAGGCCCTGGTCGATCTCAGGGAGTCCCAGGCGCAACTGGTGCAGTCGGAGAAGATGGCCTCCCTGGGCCAGATGGTCGCCGGTGTCGCCCACGAGCTGAACACCCCGCTGGGCTACGTGCGCAACAACCTCGAGCTGATCCGCGAGCAACTCCTGCCGCTGCTGCAACTGGCCGAGAGCCAGGCCGAACTGGTGGACTGCCTGGGCGATGCGGCCTGCGACGAGGCGCGTCTGGCCCGGGCCCTGCAGGCCGCCGGGCGGGTGCGCGGGGAAGCCGCCCTGGAGCAATTGCTGGGGACCTCGACCAGTTGTTCGGCGACACCACCTACGGCCTGGCGCAGATCGGCGAGCTGGTCGGCGGGCTCAAGGACTTCGCCCGCCTGGACCGCGCCATGAGCGAGGAGGTGGACCTCAACGAGTGCGTGAAGAGCGCGCTGCTGATCGCCCGCAACAGCATCAAGGACAAGGCCGAGATCATCCGCCAGCTCGGCGAGCTGCCGCGCATCGCCTGCGCGCCCTCGCAGATCAACCAGGTGCTGCTCAACCTGTTCACCAACGCCGCCCAGGCCATGGACGGCTACGGCCACATCCATGTCAGGACCTGGGCCGACGAGGCGGCGGTGTACGTCTCGGTGCAGGACAACGGCAAGGGCATGCCCGCCGAGGTGATGGCGCGCATCTTCGACCCCTTCTTCACCACCAAGCCGCCGGGCCAGGGCACCGGCCTGGGCCTGTCGATCAGCTACAAGATCGTCCAGGACCACGGCGGCAGCATCCGCGTCGCCTCCGAGCCGGGGCGCGGCACACGATTCCTCATCCGCCTGCCACGCGCGCAGGCCAGCGACCTGAAACGGAGTGCCTGACATGACCCAGCCGCTCAAGGCCCTGCCGCAGTCCGGCCAGGCCCGGCCCACCGGCCTGACCCGCATCCTCTTCGTCGACGACGAGGAACGTATCCTGCGCAGCCTGGCCATGCAGTTCCGCCGGCACTACGAGGTGCTCACCGAGAGCGACCCGCGGCGCGCCCTGGAACGCCTGCGCAGCGAGCCGGTGCAGATCCTCGTCAGCGACCAGCGCATGCCGCAGATGAGCGGCGCCGAGCTGCTGGCCCGGGCCCGCGAGATCGCCCCGGACTGCCTGCGCATCCTGCTCACCGGCTACTCCGACCTGGACGCGGCGGTGGAGGCGCTGAACGACGGCGGCATCTTCCGCTACCTGACCAAGCCCTGGGACCCGCAGGAAATGGCCTTCACCCTGCGCCAGGCGGCGGAGATCGCCGGGCGCCAGGCGGGCGCCGCGCCCGACCTGCAGGCCATCAGCCGGCTGGCCGCGCCGCTCAACGTGCTGCTGCTGGACGACGACGCCGACGCCCTGGCCTGCGTCGGCGACTTCTGCGCCGCCGGCAACCACCAGCTGCACCGCGCGCGCAACCTGGCCGAGGCGCTGCTGCGGCTCAACGCCGAGCCCATCGACATCCTGGTCAGCGACCTGAAGCTCGCCGGCGAGGACACCGCGCCGCTGCTCAAGTCCCTGGCTCAGGCCCACCCGCGCCTGCTCAGCCTGGTGGTCACGCCGTTCCGCGACACCCAGGACCTGCTGGCGCTGATCAACCAGGCGCAGATCTTCCGCTACCTGCCCAAGCCGATCCGCCGCGGCCTGTTCGAGAAGGGCCTGAAGGCCGCCGCCGAGCAGGCCCAGCTGTGGCGCAGCCAACCGCAACTGGCGGTGCCGCGCCAGGCCGAGGCGCCGCGCGAGGAACGCGAGCGGGAGAAGGTCGGCAGCCTGCTGGGCATGCTCGGCCGCCTGCGCGAGCGCCTGAGCGTGTGAGGCGGGCAGCGCGTCGCCGGAGGCTGCCGGCGGCGGCGCTTTCTGCGACAATGCGCGGCGTTTTTCAGATTCCCCCGCGAGAGAGCCCATGTCCGTCTGCCAGACCCCGATCATCGTCGCCCTGGATTTCCCCACCCGTGAGGCCGCCCTGGCGCTGGCCGACCAGCTCGACCCGAAACTGTGCCGGGTGAAGGTGGGCAAGGAACTCTTCACCAGCTGCGCCGCGGGCATCGTCGAGACCTTGAACGGCCGCGGCTTCGAGGTGTTCCTCGACCTCAAGTTCCACGACATCCCCAACACCACCGCGATGGCCGTGCGCGCCGCCGCCGAGATGGGCGTGTGGATGGTCAACGTGCACTGCTCCGGCGGCCTGCGCATGATGGCGGCCTGCCGCGAGACCCTCGACGCCTTCAACGGCCCGAAGCCGCTGCTGATCGGCGTGACCGTGCTGACCAGCATGGAGCGCGAGGACCTGGCCGGCATCGGCCTGGACGTCGAGCCCCAGGAGCAGGTCCTGCGCCTGGCCGCCCTGGCCGAGAAGGCCGGCCTGGACGGCCTGGTCTGCTCGGCCCAGGAAGCCCCGGCGCTGAAGGCCGCGCACCCGGCCCTGCAACTGGTCACCCCGGGCATCCGCCCGGCCGGCAGCGCCCAGGACGACCAGCGCCGCATCCTCACCCCGCGCCAGGCCCTGGACGCCGGCGCCGACTACCTGGTGATCGGCCGCCCGATCAGCCAGGCCGCCGACCCGGCCGCGGCCCTGGCCTCGATAGTCGCCTCCCTGGCCTGAACGGCAGGGGCATGAAAAAGGCGGAGCAGGCCAAACCTGCTCCGCCTTTTTCATTCGTAGGGCGGATAACGCCCAAGGCGTTATCCGCCGATGTCCTCGGGCACCAGCGTTCCGGCCAACGGCGGATAACCGCGAACGGTTATTCGCCCTACGCAACGCTCCGGCAGGCTGCATGGAGTGTTCTTCGTAGGAGCGAGCTTGCTCGCGAAAGGTGTTCCGACCGGATGTGGTGCCGTGTGGTTCGCGAGCAAGCTCGCTCCTACAAGCCCCCGCCTAACGCGCCAGCACCTCCCGCGGCCGCTCCACCCAGCGCTCGCGCAGCGCGTCGTACACCCAGTTGAAGGCGATGGTGTAGGGCAGGAAGAACAGGATCAGGCCGATATCCAGGACGAACGCCTCCACCAGGCCGATGCCCAGCCACCAGGCCGCCAGCGGCACCAGCATGAAGATCAGGCCCAGCTCGAACAGCGAGG
The DNA here is from genome assembly GCF_029201425.1 of Pseudomonas sp. 273. Lineage (NCBI taxonomy): Bacteria > Pseudomonadati > Pseudomonadota > Gammaproteobacteria > Pseudomonadales > Pseudomonadaceae > Pseudomonas > Pseudomonas sp. 273. The sequence goes on along the minus strand of NZ_CP116775.1, from coordinate 4,651,324 downwards.
CGTGCAGCACGCGCACCGGCAGCGTGCGGGCGAACTGCAGGCGCCGCTGGGCGCGGTCGAACAGGGCGTTGTAGACCATGTTCCACAGTGTGGCGATCAACGAGAACATCAGCGTCAGGGCGCCCATGTGGCCCAGCGGCTGGTCCATCAGCCAGGCCAGGGTCGGGGCGCAGATGGCCAGGGCGATGAATTCGAAGAGCAGGGCGTGGAACAGCCTTTCCTTCAGCGTCTTTTGCATGCTCATGGGTGTTTCTCCAGGGTGAAAACGGGCCTCTCGGGGCCGAGTTGCAGCTATTCTCATCGGTTGAAGGGTCGTTTCGAAGTTGGCTAGCATCGGGAAAACCGATGGACGAGGCGCCATGCAATACTCACCCGAATCCCTCCAGGCCTTTGCCGAGGCCGCCTGCCTGGGCTCCTTCAGCGCCGCCGCGCGCAAGCTGGGCAAGAGCCAGTCCACCGTCAGCGAGGCCATCGCGCGGCTGGAGATCGACCTGGGCCTGGAGCTGTTCGACCGCAGCGCGCGCCAGCCGAAGCTGACCGAGGCCGGCAAGGCCCTGCTCGGGCGCGTGGAGGAGGTGCTGATGGCCAACGACCGCCTCGGCCAGCTGGCCGGGCAGCTCTCGGCGGGGATGGAGCCGCGGCTGACCCTGGCGATGTCCGACACCTACCAGTCCGAACCCTTCGAGAAGCGCCTGGCGGAAATCGACCGGCACTTCCCCGACCTCGAGTTCGAATGGCTGATCGCCGAGCACGGCGACGTCATCGACCTGGTCGGCCAGGGCCGCGCGTCCCTCGGCCTGCTCGCCGCGCAGCCGAACTACCCGCCGGACATCGGCTCGGCCACCCTGGGCGAATGCGCCGAGTTCGGCCTGTTCGTCAGCCGCGAGCACCCCCTGGCGCAACTGGAGAAGGTGGAACGCAGCGACCTGCTGGCCCACCGCAACCTGCGCCTGAACACCTTCATCGACGACGCCGAGCCACCCCTGGGCGGGCGCTGCTGGTCGGCGCCGACCTACCTGTTGCTGCTGGACATGGCGGTGCTCGGCTTCGGCTGGGTGGAGCTGCCCACCTGGATGAACCAGCGCTTCGCCAACGGCCGCCTGCACCCGCTGCAGGTGCCCGGCTGGCCGCGCAGCGTGGCGGTCGACGTGGTCTGGTCGCGGCAGCGCAGCCTGGGCCCGGCGGCGCGCTGGCTGGTGGAACGCCTGCTGGCCAGTTGAGCCGGCCCCGTCACAGTTTGTGGCGAAGTGACCTGTTCGCTGTGGCGGTGGGCCAGTAGGATCGGATTCTTTCGATGGCACGGCACGAGGTGAGGATGCGCGGCAAGCTGGAGCAATGCCTGGAAGCGGTGGACCGGATCCTGCTGGGCAAGCAAGTCCAGGTGCGCCTGGCCATGACCTGCCTGCTGGCCCGCGGGCACCTGCTGATCGAAGACCTCCCGGGGATGGGCAAGACCACCCTCAGCCACGCCCTGGCGCGGGTGCTGGGGCTGAGCTTCCAGCGCATCCAGTTCACCTCCGACCTGCTGCCCGGCGACGTGCTCGGCACCTCGGTGTTCGACAAGGAGACCGGGCAGTTCGTCTTCCACCCCGGGCCGATCTTCGCCGAGCTGGTGCTGGCCGACGAGATCAACCGCGCCACGCCCAAGGCGCAGAGCGCATTGCTGGAGGCCATGGAGGAGGGCCAGGTGACCATCGAGGGCGCCACCCGGCCGCTGCCCGAGCCCTTCTTCGTCATCGCCACGCAGAACCCGGTGACCCAGGGCGGCACCTTCGCCCTGCCGGAATCCCAGCTCGACCGCTTCCTCATGCGCCTGTCCCTGGGCTACCCCGGGCGCGCCGCGGAGAAGGCCCTGCTGCTGGGCGAGGCGCGCCGCGACCTGCTGCCGCGCCTGGAGCCGATCCTCACCCCCGCCGAGCTGGCGGCGCTGCAGGCCGAGGTGCCCAAGGTCCACGTCAGCGACGCCCTGGTCGACTACGTGCTGCGCCTGGCCGAGGCCACCCGCAGCCAGCCGGCCTTCGCCCTCGGCCTGTCGCCGCGCGGCAGCCTGGCGCTGCTGGCCGCGGCGCGGGCCTGGGCGCTGCTCGCCGGGCGCGACTACGCCATCCCCGAGGACGTCCAGGCGGTGCTGCCTTCGGTGGCCGGGCACCGCCTGCGCGACCAGGCCGACCCCTCCGGCCACGGCGGCGGCGCCCTGGTGCAGTGGCTGCAGCGCGAAGTCCCGGCGCTGTGAGCGGGGCCCGGCCATGCTGGTGAAGGTCCGCCCGCTGTGGCAGAGCTGGATCGCCCGGCGCATCCCGCCCTCGCCGTCGCTGCAGCTTAACCAGCGGCGCATCTTCATCATCCCCTCGGGGCAGGGCGTGGCCTTCGGCGTCGCCGTGGTCCTGCTGCTGCTCACCGCCATCAACTACCAGAACAGCCTGGCCTACGGCCTGACCTTCCTGCTGCTGTCGCTGTTCATCGTCGCCATCCTGCATACCTACCGTAACCTCGGCGGCCTGCGCCTGACCGCGCTGGGCGCGCTGCCGGTGTTCGTCGGCGAGCAGGTCTGCTTCCGCGTGCGCCTGGAAGGCGAGGGCCGCGAACGGCGGGCCATCGGCCTGGGCTGGTCGGAGCAGGAGCTGCTGCACGCCGACGTGCGCGCCAGCGGCGCCGAGGAACTGCTGCTGACGCTGCCAGCGCAGCGCCGCGGCTGGCTGCGCCCGGGCCGCCTGCGGGTGGAGAGCCGCTTCCCCCTGGGCCTGCTGGTGGCCTGGAGCTGGCTCGACCTGGACCAGGCCGCCCTGGTCTACCCGCGCCCGCTGCCCGCCGACCTGCCCCTGGAGGGCGGCCGCGCCGACGAGCACGACGAGGGCCTGCGCGCCAGCGGCAGCGGTGCCGACGACTTCCAGGGCCTGCGCCCCTACCAGAGCGGCGACTCGCGCCGGCGCCTGCACTGGAAGGCCTACTCCCGCGGCCAGGGCCTGCTGGTGAAGGACTTCGCCGCGCTCAGCGGGCGCGACCTCTGGCTGGACTTCGAGCTGCTCGGCGGCGACGTCGAGACGCGGCTGTCCTGCCTCTGCCACTGGGTGCTGCAGCTGTCCCTGCGTGGCCAGAGCTTCGGCCTGCGCCTGCCCGGCGTGCAGTTGCCGCTGGCGAGTGGCGACGCCCACCGCGCCGCCTGCCTGCGCGAACTGGCGCTGTTCGGGGCGCGGCCGTGAGCCAGCAGCCGATCCCGCGGATCGCCCTGACCTGGCTGCTGGTGGCCCAGGCCCTGGTGATACTGCCGCACCTGGCGCACCTGCCGTTCTGGGTGGTGGGCTTCTGGCTCGGCTGCGCGGCCTGGCGCGTGCAGGTCTACCGCATGCGCGCGCGCTACCCCAACGGCCTGGCCAAGCTGGCCCTGGTGGTCGCCGCCGGCATCGGCGTGTGGCTGTCGCGCGGCTCGCTGATCGGCCTGGACGCCGGCGTGGTGCTGCTGATCGCCGCCTTCGTCATCAAGCTGGTGGAACTGAAGACGCGCCGCGACGCCCTGGTGCTGATCCTGCTCGGCTTCTTCGCCGTGGCCACCAGCTACCTGTTCGACGCCAGCCTGCTGGCCGCGGCCTTCAGCCTGCTGCCGGTCACCGCCCTGCTGGCGGCGCTGATCGGCCTGCAGCAGAGCAGCTTCGCCGAGGGCCCCTGGCGCACCCTGCGCCTGGCCGGCGGCCTGCTGCTGCAGGCGCTGCCTCTGATGCTGCTGCTGTTCCTGCTGTTCCCGCGGCTGGGCCCGCTGTGGTCGCTGCCACTGCCCGGCGGCCAGGCCACCACCGGCCTCAGCGACTCGATGATGCCCGGCGACTTCGTCGAGCTGAGCCAGTCCACCGAACTGGCCTTCCGTGTCAAATTCGACGGCGCCGCGCCACCCCAGGAACAGCTCTACTGGCGCGCCCTGACCCTGGAGAACTTCGACGGCCAGCGCTGGACGCAGTCCTGGCAGGGCCGTGGCGGACCGGCGCCGGACTGGCGCAAGCGGGGGCCGGTGCTGGGCTACCAGGTGATCATGCAGCCCAGCGCGCGGCCCTGGCTGTTCACCCTCGACGTGGCCGAGGGCGGCCCGGACGATGCGCGCCTGATGAGCGACTTCCGCCTGGAGCGGCGGCGCCCGGTGCAGGACGTGCTGATGTACCGCGCCACCTCCTGGCCCCAGGCCCTGCGCGAGCCGGACAGCAGCGCCACGACGTTGCGCCGCGACCTGCAGCTGCCGGCCCGTGGCAACCCGCGTACGCGGGCCTGGGCGGCGCAGTTGCGCGAGCATCACCCGCAACCCGAGGCGCTGGTGCAGGCGGTGTTGCGCCACTTCCACGACCAGCCCTACGCCTACACCCTGCGCCCGCCGGCCACCGGCGACGAGCGCATCGACGGCTTCCTGTTCGACACCCGGCGCGGCTTCTGCGAGCACTACGCCGGGGCCATGACCTTCGTCCTGCGCGCGGCCGGCATCCCGGCGCGGGTGGTCACCGGCTACCAGGGCGGCGAGCTGAACCCGGCCGGCGACTACCTGCTGGTGCACCAGTTCGACGCCCACGCCTGGGTCGAGTACTGGTCGCCGGGCGCGGGCTGGCGCAGCGTCGACCCGACCTTCCAGGTGGCCCCCTCGCGCATCGAGCGCGGCCTGCAGGCGGCGCTGGCGGAGGAGGGCAGCTTCCTCGCCGATTCGCCCTTCGCGCGCCTGCGCTACGGTGGCCTGGGCATGCTCAGCCAGCTGCGCCTGAGCTGGGACAACCTCAACTACGACTGGCAGCGCTGGGTGCTGGGCTACCAGGGCGAGCAGCAGGCGGGGCTGTTCCAGGCCTGGTTCGGCGACCGCGACAGCCTGTGGGTCGGCGTGCTGCTGGTGGGCGGTGGCGCCCTGTCGCTGGGCCTGCTGGCGCTGCTGCTGTTCAAGCCCTGGCGGCGGACGCGGGATGCGCAGGTGCGCAGCTTCGAACGCTTCGAGCAACTGCTGGCCGGCCAGGGCCTGCGGCGCCACGCCGGCGAAGGGCCGCGAGCCTTCGCCGAGCGGGCGATGGCCGCGCTGCCGGCCCAGGCCGCGGGCATCCAGGCCTACCTGGCGGCGTTCGAGCGCCAACGCTACGCCGGCGCCGGCTCCGCCCCGCAGGAGTTGCGCGCGCACCTGGCGCGGCTGCGCCGGCAACTGCCCTGGCGGCTGCCCCGGCGTGGCCGCTGAAACGCCTTGCGACCATCGGCCACGGGTGGCAGCTTGCCGCCGTTGCGCTGCCAGCTAACCTCATAGATTCCAGGCCCAGACGGACGGAGTTCGCCGTGTCATCCTTCAGCGACTATCTGGTTTCCCACGTGATCGAGCAGGAAGTGGCCCTGTTCGCCGCCTCCGAACGCCTGCGCGCGCGCTCCGACAGCGAGGCCCTGCACGACCTGCGCATCGCCGTGCGGCGCCTGCGCAGCCTGTTGCACCCGGCCCAGGGCATGCCCGGCATCGACGAGATCGAGGCGGCGCTGGGCGAGCTGGGCCGCCTGAGCGGGCCGCTGCGCGACCTCGAGGTGCTGCTGCCGGTGCTGGAGGCCGAAGGCCTGGAGAAGGCCGCCGCGCTGCGCCGGCCGGCACTGACCTCGGGCTACGTGGCGCTGCTGGCCAGCCCGCAGTGGGACCGGCTGATGCGCCTGCTCGACGGCTGGCCGATGCTCTGGCGCACCGCCGAACGCCACGGCGTGCTCGAAGGCCTGCATGCCCAGGTGCGCAAGCGCCTGGCCAAGCAGTGGCACAAGCTGCGCATCGCCCTGAAGGACCCGGCCCACGACCGCCATCGCCTGCGCCTGCTGATCAAGCGCATGCGCTATTCCCTGGAGGCCTACCCGAAGGATTCGCCCTTGCCGCAGAAGCTGCTGGTGCCGTTGAAGGAAGCCCAGTCCACCCTGGGCACCTGGCACGACTACGAGCAGTGGCTGATCCGCAGCGAGCGCGAACTCGACCTGATGCCCCTGCAGCCGCACTGGAACGCCCTGCACGACCTGGCCGAACGGGATGCCGACGAGAGCCTGGAGCGGTTGCTCAAGGCATTGGGGTGAGCGCCATCCGCCGTTTTCAGCGACGGATAATACGGTTCAGGGAAGCACGATCGTAGGAGCGGACTCCGTCCGCGATTGGTTCATCAACCACGCCGGACGCCCCGGTGGCACGGCCGACGGCGTATAACCGCGAACGGTTATGCGCCCTACGCCAGGCCTGACTTTGGCGTAGGGCGGATAACGCCTACGGCGTTATCCGCCGTTTGACCATGGCATCCGGCCGCGCCGGGTTCAGCCTTGGCGCGGCTCGTGGCGTGGGTGCATCGGTGGATAACCGCGAACGGTTATGCCTCACTCCCATCTATGAACAGACATTCGCCCCTTGAGTGGACCCGCGTTCATCCCTAAGGATGGTTGCCAGCCCCGCCGCCTTTCCCCCTAAGATGCCGCCTGAACCAGTCAGCAGGAGGCGACGATGACCTTTCCCGAACTCATCCAGGCGGTGCGCAATGCGCCCGGAAACGTAGTGATCCCGGCGCAGTGGGGGCAGGGGCGCGCCAGTTTCGGCGGCCTGGTGGCGGCCATGGCCTACGAGGCGATGGCGGCCGTCGCCGAAGCCGGGCGGCCGTTGCGCTCGCTGGCGGTGACCTTCGTCGGCCCGGTGGAGCCGGAGGTGCCGGTGAGTTTCGAGGCCGAGGTGCTGCGCGAGGGCAAGGCGGTCAGCCAGGTGTTCTGCCGGGCGCTGCAGAACGGCCAGGTGCTGACCCTGGCCCAGGCCAGCTTCGGCCTGCCGCGCGAGTCGGTGGTACAGGTCGAGGGCCTGCCGGCGCCGGCTTTCAAGGCGGCCGACGCGTGCCAGGAACTGCCTTTCATCCGCAAGCTGATGCCCGAGTTCACCCGGCATATCGCCATGCGCTGGGCCGTGGGCGGCATGCCCTTTTCGTCGAGCGCTTCACGGGATATGGGCGGCTGGATGCGTTTCCGCGGTGACGGGGTGGGCGAGGAGCCCATGGAGGTCAGCCACCTGCTGGCGCTGATCGACGCCTGGCCGCCGGCCACCCTGCCGATGCTCAAGGCGCCGGCGCCGTCCAGCTCGCTGACCTGGACCATCGAGTTCGTCCAGCCGCAGCCGGCCCTGCCGGCCAATGGCTGGTGCCAGTACCTGGCGACCATCGAGCACGCCCGTGACGGCTACGGGCACATCGCCGCCCAGTGCTGGACGGCGGACGGCCAGCTGCTGGCGATCTCGCGGCAGACCGCGACCATCTTCGGCTAGGGCTCAGCGCCGGCGGTTGCGCCAGGCGCGCCACCAGGCGCCGCTGAGGACGAAGCGCGGGAAGGTATGAACTGCTCGGCGAGCAGGCGGCCCACGGCGTCCTTGCGGTCGCTGAAGGGCTCGGGGGCCTGTTCCTCCAGCTTGTGCCCGCGGCCCTGGATGGCCAGCGCCGCGACCATGCCGATGATGCCCAGCAGGATGCTGCCCAGGCTCAGCTTGAACAACCCGCCCAGCAGCACCAGGGCGGCAACGATGAACAGCGGTACCGCGACCAGGTGCAGGGCCAGGTTGGTCGGGTTGCGGTGGTTGGCGGCGTAGCCCTGCCATTGCCAGGCGAACAGGTTGGGATGACGCTTGCCCATATGCGGACTCCTTTTCCGGTCTTGCCCGTTTTCACGGGCCTTTGCACGCAGTCTAGGTCCGCAGCGGGTGGGCGGCGAATGACTATCGCCTATGGTTTCGATAGCCTGAAACGACGCGGCCCGGGCAATGCCGGGCCGCGTGGGGATGGGGGCTTCACAGGCGCAGTTGGCGGATTGCCCGGCTCAGCTCGCCAGCCAGATCGGCCAGCTCGTGGCTGGTGCCGGCCGAATCCACCGTCTGCTGCACGGTCAGCTCGGTGACGTCGCGGATGCCTACCACCGAGCGCGTCATTTCCTCGGCCACCTGGCTCTGCTGCTCGGCGGCCACGGCGATCTGCGTGTTGCTCTCGCGCATCAGCGCCACCGCCCCGGCGATGGCCGCCAGCGCCTCGCCGGCCTCCTGGGCCTGCTCGACGCAGCCGTCGGCCTTGATCGAGCTTTCCTGCATGAACTCCACGGCGTCGCGGGTGCCGGACTGCAGCGCGTTGATCATCTGGGTGATCTCGTCGGTGGAGTCCTGCACGCGCTTGGCCAGGTTGCGCACCTCGTCGGCCACCACGGCGAAGCCACGGCCCATCTCGCCGGCACGGGCGGCCTCGATGGCGGCGTTGAGGGCGAGCAGGTTGGTCTGCTCGGCGATGCCGTGGATGACGCTGACCACGCTGCTGATCTTCTGGCTGTCCTCGGCCAGTTGCTGGATCATCTGCGCGGTCTGCTGCACGCCCTGGGACAGCCCGGCGATGGACTGGCCGACGCGGCCGACCACCTGCTGGCCGGCGCCGGCCAGGCGGTCGGCTTCCTGCGACTGGTCGCGGGTGTCGGCGGCGTGCTGGGCGATGTGGTGCACGGTGGTGGACATTTCGTTGATCGCGGTGGCGGCCTGGTCGGTCTCGCTCTGCTGGCCGAGCATGCCCTGGCGCACCTGGCCCATGCTCTGGGCGAGGCTGCGCGCGCCTTCGTCGAGGCGCCCGGCGGCTTGCGCCACGGTACCGACCACGCGCTGGTAGCCGGCCTGCATGGCGTTGAAGGCGGTGGCCATCTGGCCCACCTCGTCGTGGCTGTCCAACTGCACGCGGGCCGAGAGGTCGCCGCTGCGCTCGACGTGGAGCATCACGTCGCGCAGCTTCAGCAGGTGGGTGAGGATGAAGCGGATCAGCAACTGCGAGGCGGCCAGCAGGGCCAGCATCAGCGCCAGCACCGCGCCGGCGTAGGCCAGGGCGCGTTCGCTGAACACCTTCCAGAGGTCGGCCCCGGGGGCCAGCACCGCGATGCGCTGGCCGTCGCCCGCGTCCTGCACCCAGGCGCCGGCCAGCGGGCCGAGGCGGCCGGAAACGCCGTTCAGCTCGACCCAGCCGTTGCCGCGGGCCAGGGCCTGGGTATCGACGCCGGGCAACTGCGGGGCGCTGCCGCTGGCGAAGCTCAGCAGGTTGTCGGCCGCGGGTAGCGCCGTGCCGGCCGGCCAGCCCTGCAGCAGCCGGGCCTGGGCCTCGGCGCCCTGTCGGGCGGCCTGGTTGTGCGCGTCCACTTCCTGGTGCATGGCGAACAGCACGAGCAGCAAGGTGGTGAAGAAGGCGACCGCGTTCACGGCCCAGAACTTGTACTTCAGTGAGATATCGCGGATCCAGGCGCCCATGGGATGCTTCTTGTAGTGGGAATGATGGCTTTTGGCCTTCATTCTCGTTGAAGAGAAGAAGTCTGCCTTGATGGGGGTCAAGACAGCTTCGCCTCCCAGGTTAGCGTCGCTTCCCGGACATTCTTGAGGGGTATTCGTCAGCCTTGTTCGACAATTTCCGGCAGGCCGAAGAAACGCCGGGCGCAGGCCGTGGTATGGGCGGCCAGGTCGTCTTCCGTCTCGCCGCGATGCAGGGCGGTGACGCGCAGCACCTCGGGGAGGAAGGCCGGCTCGTTCTGCCCGTGCCTGGGCTTCGGCCGCAGGCTGCGCGGCAGCAGGTAGGGCGCGTCGCTCTCCAGCATCAGGCGGCCGCGGGGGATTTCCCGCACCAGCTCCTGCAGGTGGGTGCCGCGGCGCTCGTCGCAGATCCAGCCGGTGATGCCGATGTGCAGGTCGAGATCGAGATAGTTGTAGAGCGTGCGCCGCTCGCCGGTGAAACAATGCACCACGGCGGCCGGCAACGGGTCGCGGAAGCCCTTGAGGATGGCCAGCAGGCGCTCGCCGGCGTCGCGCTCGTGGATGAACACCGGGCGCTGCAACTCCACGGCCAGGGCCAACTGTTCCTCGAAGGCCTTTTCCTGTTGCGGCCGCGGCGAGAAATCCCGATTGAAGTCAAGGCCGCATTCGCCCACCGCGCGTACCCTGTCCTCCGCCAGCAGGCTGCGCAGGACGGCGGCGCTGGCGCTGTTCCAGTGGCTGGCGTCGTGGGGGTGGACGCCGGCGGTGCAGAACAGCCGCTGGCCGCCTTCGTCGCGTTCGCGGCACAGGCGCAGGGCGGCTTCGCTTTCGTCGAGGCTGGTGCCGGTCAGCACCATCTGCGCCACGCCGGCGTCGATGGCTTGCTCGATGACCGCCGGCAACCGGTTGGCGAAAGTCGGGTGAGTGAGGTTGACGCCAATGTCGATCAGTTGCATGGTTCACCGGGGTCTGAAGATGTTTGATCACGAACCGCGTTGCTGCGTCAAATGGCGCCAGGTTAGGCGCGGGACGCCGGGAATGGTGCCCCCTTGCCAAGTCCCGCAACGACGCATGGCGCCATTTGCCGCGCAACCCGAAGGGACGGGCCTGTTTTTGTGCGGTACGTCGTTACTCGTCGTTTATTTGGAATGCCAAACCGCTCTCCTCGCGCCTAGTCCCGCACAAAAACAGGCGCCGTCGCGGTCGTGATCAAACATCTTCAGACCCCTGTGGATTCGGGCGAGCAGCATAGCAGAATCCCCTGTTTTCTTAAGAAAGTCTTAAAAAACAGCCTGTTGAATGCACTTGTGAAAGTGCTTCGGGAATTTTGGATTGGCATCGATCTCCACCTGTGAGACGCTCGCGCCCCTTTTTCGAGGCCGGGAACTTGTGGAGGACGCCGGTTTCTCAGGACCGCCGGCGAATGACCACTCCTTGGAGACCTGGATGACGCGACTGTTGCTGCTCACTCTCTGCTTGCTGGCATGGCTGCCGCAGCCGGCCGCCGCGCGCCTGACCAGCCAGCCGGACAACTGGCAGCACGAGAGCGCCGGTACCCGCGACCTGGCCACCATCCGCAGCAGCGGCGTGCTGCGCGTGCTGGTCAACCAGAGCCGCAACAGCTCCGGCGAGATCAAGGGCGAGCCCATCGGCGTCGAATACAACCGCCTGCGCGCCTTCGAGCAATACCTCAACGACAACGCCCCCGGGCGCAAGCCGCTCACCCTGAAGTTCATTCCCAAGGCCAAGGACCAGTTGCTGGCCGCGCTGCTGCGTGGCGAGGGCGACCTGGTCGCGCCCGGCGAGGTGCTGGTCGCCCGCGACGGCCAGGACGTCGCCGCCAGCCTGCCGTGGCGCCAGGAAGTGCCGCTGGTGCTGGTCTCGCGTCAGGGCAACAGGCGCTACGCGCGCCTGGAGCAACTGGCCGGCAAGCGCATCGCCCTGGCCCCCGGCAGCGCCGCCGGCGAGGCCATCGGGCAGGTCAACGAACGCCTCGCGCAACGCCGCCTGGCGCCCATCGGCATCGACTGGGTGGACCCGTCCCTGGCGGTGGAAGACGTGCTGGAGATGGTCCAGGCCGGCATCTACCCCTGCACCGTGGTGGAGCAGCCGATCGCCGAGCGCTGGGCCAAGGTGTTCAAGAAGCTCCGCATCGACCGCCACCTGGTGCTGGACAACCGCCAGAACATGACCTGGTACGTGCGCCGCGACGCCTCCATGCTGCACGCCAGCGTCGACCGCTTCCTCAAGGACTACCGCGCCCCGGCGGAGCAGGACGGCAACTTCCAGCGCCTCTACCGCCATGCCTACCAGGTGCGCAACCCGCTGGAGAAGGGCGACCGCAAGAAACTGGAGGCGGTGCGCCCGACCCTGCAGCGCTTCGCCGAGCAGTACCGCCTCGACTGGCTGGCCCTGGCCGCGGTGGCCTACAAGGAATCCAACCTCACCCCGGGCGCCCGCGGCGCGTCCGGCGCCACCGGGCTGATGCAGGTCACCCCGGCGGCGGCGCGCAGCGTCGGCCTCAGCTCGGTGGAGGGCAAGGAGAACAACGTGCAGGCCGCCAGCAAGTACCTGGCCATGCTGCGTCGCGACTACTTCAACAGCCCGCGCATGGACGAGCACGAGCGCCTGGGCTTCATCCTCGCCGCCTACAACGTCGGCGCCGAGCGCGTCCAGGGCCTGCGCGCCCAGGCGCGCCGCCAGGGCCTGAACCCGGACCGCTGGTTCTTCCAGGTGGAGCGCGTGGCGGCCGAGGAAGTGGGGATGGGCGTGGTGAACTACGTCAGCAGCGTCAACAAGTACTATCTTGCCTATCAGCGGGAGCGCGATGGGTTGGAATCCCGGCAGCGGGTAGCTTCCGTCCAGAAGTGATTTGATCGATCAGATCGATATGTTTGAGCGTGTTTTTGCGCTTTCTATATCGAATTGATGATTTATATTGCGCCTCAAGCAACGACGGTTGCCCCTACCCACTCCCTCTGCACAAGGATGCCCCATGAACGCTCTCGTCAAATCCGTCCTGTCCACCAACGCCGGCGCCGGCCTGGCCGTGCTGCGCATCACCACCGGCCTGACCTTCATGGCCCACGGTTCGCAGAAGCTCTTCGGCCTGTTCGGCGGCCCGGGCCTGTCGGGCATGGCCCAGTGGCTCGAGTCCCTCGGCGTGACCCCCGGCTACCTGATGGCCACCCTGGCGGGCAGCGCGGAGTTCTTCGGCGGCCTGTTCCTGGTGCTCGGCCTGCTGGTGCGCCTGGCCAGCATCCCGCTGATCGTCGCCATGCTGGTGGCCGTGTTCAGCGTGCACATCGCCAACGGCTTCTTCATCACCAACAATGGCTTCGAGTACGCCTTCACCCTGATCATGATCAGCGTGGCCCTGCTCATCAGCGGCGCCGGTCCCTTCTCCCTGGACCGCAAGCTCTCCAGCTGAGCGACCCGGCAGCCATGAAAAAGGCGGATGCCCACCGGCATCCGCCTTTTTCTTTGCGCTTCAGCCCAGCAGGTGCTGCACGCCGCTGTTGATCAGGCCGCCGCCGACCAGCAGGAAGACGAACAGACCGGCGCCCAGCAGCAGCGGTTTGGGACCTTCGCGGCGCAGGTCGCCGAGGCGGGTGGTCAGGCCGAGGGCGGCCATGGCCATGCCCAGCATGACGTCGTCCAGTTGCTGCAGCGGCGCCAGCCAGGCGTGCGGCACCAGGCCCAGCGAGCGCAGGCCGGTGACCAGCAGGAAGGCCACGGCGAAGCCGGGGATGTGCAGGCGGCGCCTGCCTTCGCCGGCCTCGTCGCTGGCGGCGAAGCGCCCCAGGCAGAGCAGGGCCGGGGCCAGCAACAGCACGCGGAGCATCTTGCTGATCAGCGCGGCGTCGGCGGCGGCCGGGTCCATGGCGCGCCCGGCGGCGACCACCTGGGCCACCTCGTGGATGGTCGAGCCGCTGAAGATGCCGAAGGCCTTGGCGCTGCCGAACAGGTTCGGCAGGTGGGCGAACAGCAGTGGGTGCAGGAGCATGGCCAGGGTGCCGAACAGCACCACGGTGGCCACCGCCACGGCGGTGTGCTCGGCGCGGGCGCGCAGCACCGGGCTGCTCGCCATGACCGCGGCGGCGCCGCAGATGGCGCTGCCGGCGCCGATCAGCAGGGCGCTCTCGCGCGGCAGCTTGAGCCAGCGCACGCCGACCCAGGCGGCCACCAGCAGGGTGCTGGCGACCATCAGTACGTCGATCACCAGGGCCGCCGGGCCGAGCGCGGCGATGTCCTGGAAGGTCAGGCGCAGGCCGTAGAGCACCACGCCCAGGCGCAGCAGTTGCTGGCGCGACAGGTCGACGCCGGGACGCAGGCCGCCGAAGCGGGCCAGGCCGAGGTTGCCCAGCAGCAGGCCGAGGAGGATGGCCAGGGTCAGGCTGCCGAGGCCGAGGTGCTGGATGGCGGGGATGCGCACCAGCAGGTTGGCGGCGCCGGCGATCAGCAGGCAGAGCAGGGCGCCGGGGACCAGGTAGGGCGTGCGGCGCAGCAGGGTAGGCATGGCGGGCTCCTTGTGTAAGGTGCTGCCATGGTGCGCGGCGGGCGCTTAGTGTAAAAACGGATTGTTCTTATTGGATCAAACGGTTTTATCGATATGGGCCCGCGAATCACCCTGCGCCAGCTCGCCACCTTCACCGCCATCGCCGAACACGGCAACGTCACCCAGGCGGCCGCCGCCATCGCACTCTCGCAGTCGGCGGCCAGCCAGGCCCTGCAGGAGCTGGAGCGCACCCTGCAGACGCGCCTGTTCGACCGCAGCGGCAAGCGCCTGGCGCTCAACGACAACGGCCGCGCCCTGTACCCCCGGGCCTGCGCGCTGCTGGCCCAGGGCGCCGAACTGGAGACGCTGTTCCAGCATGCGCCGGTGCAACTGGCCCTGGGCGCCAGCCGCAGCATCGGCGGCTACCTGCTGCCGCAGGTGATGGCGGGGTTCCTCGCCGAGCTGCCGGACAGCCGCCTGCAGCTGCAGGTGGCCAACAGCCGCGAGATTCTCGCCGCGCTCTGCGAGTTCCGCCTGGACGTGGCCTACATCGAGGCACCCATCCAGCATCCCCAGGTGCAGTTGCTGCCCTGGGTCGAGGACGAGCTGTTGCTGGTCGCCGCGCCCGACCACCCCCTGGCGCACCTGGCGCAGGTGAGCCCCGGGCAACTGGCGGCGACACGCTGGATCCTCCGCGAGGCCGGCTCCGGCACCCGGGTGACCTTCGAGCAGCAGGTGCTGCCGCGCCTGGGCAGCCTGGCGGCGCCGCTGGAGGTGAGCAATGCCGAGGCGATCAAGCACCTGGTGGCCAGCGGCGCGGGCATCAGCTGCCTGTCGCGGCGGGTGGTCGCGGACGAGCTGGCGCGCGGCGAGCTGGTGGCCTTGGACAACCCCCTGGGGCCGCTGCGGCGCACCTTCTTCCGCGCCCTGCACGTGGACAAGTACCCCACCGCGGGCCTGCGCCGCTTCCTCGATTTCGCCGAAGGCTGGGCGGCGCTCAATCGTTCCTGAGCGGCTCGCCGTCCAGCGGCCAGCGCCCGATGGCCCGGTAGTGCACGCCGTGGGGGCCGTTCTCCGAGCTGTACAGCACCAGCTCGCGGGCCGGCCAGGCGAACCGCGCCGTGGCCTCGGGCGTCCGGCGGCAGTGGCGGGCGAGGGTCAGGTGCGGGCGGAAGGGCCGGCGTTCGGTCTCGAAGCCGCCGACCTGCAGGGCGTCCTGCAGGGCCTGGACCAGGCTGGGCAGCGCTGCTGGAATGCTCGTCGGCGCCAGGTGCAGGATGCCGTTGCGCCAGCGTTCCAGGCGGTCCAGGAACAGTTCGAAGGGCGTGCGCGGCAGGCTCGCGCCCAGGGCCAGCAGCTCGGCCTTGCGGGCCCGCGGCACCGCGCCGAGGAAGGCCAGGGTGAGGTGCAGGTTGGCCGCCGTCACCGGCTGGCCGTCGATGGCCAGGCCGTCGCGCCAGGCGGCCAGGGGCGCACGGATTTCTTCCGGGCAGGGCAGGGCGAAGAACAGGCGCAGGGGTGGGGTGCTCATCAGGGCTCTCTCGTTGGCCGGAAGTCGCCTTGACAGTATCGCCGGGGCTTCTCTAGGATGCCGCACAGCGCCGATTTAAGTAGCAACTTGCGGGGCGCTGGTGCCCCTGGGGCATCGAAATACCGCTAAAGCGCTGGTTCGGTGTGCCTCTCGCCGCGTCCAGCAGGACCCCAGAGGCGGAGACATGACACCATGACCTGTCCCAATCCCCAGGTGCGCCTGGCCCCCATCACCACCGGCCTGCTGCGGCGCAACCCGCGCATCCTCCTGTGTGGCCACCACCAGCCCACCCTGGTCCGCTACCTGGAAGGCTGGCCGAAGCGCTGGCAGGGCTCGCGCACCTTCCTCATCCAGTTCGCCGGCGACCTCGCGGAAATCGCCCGTTTCCCCCGCGATCATTTCGACTTCGCCGTGGTCCAGTCGCCGCGCGCCGAGGAACTGCAGCCGCTGGTCCACGAGCTGACCCGCGTCGCCCGCCAGGGGCTGATCACCCGCCGGCCGCCGGCGTTCTGAGGCCGCGATAGCCGGAACCACCGGCGCGGTTCGCGGATGAGATCTGCTCCTACGCTGCCCCGCCCACGCCATTCCCATGTAGGAGCGCGCCCTGCGCGCGATTCGCGGGCAGGGCCCGCTGCCGGGAGGTACGGCATTTCCCTGTAGGAGCGGACCTTGTCCGCGATTGCGCCGGCAGGCGCAGCACAGGGCCTCGCTCAGGGATAGTCGATCTCGACCACGAACCAGAGCTTCTCGCCCGCCGGCGTGCGCACCAGCACCTCGGCGTCCAGCTCCTTGCCCACCAGGGCGCGGGCCAGGGGCGAGTCGATGCTGATCTGGTTGCTGCGCAGGTCCAGCTCGTCCGGCCCGACGATGCGGTAGCGGGCCTGTTCGCCGTCCTCGTCCTCCAGTGTCACCCAGGCGCCGAAGTAGACCTTGTTCGGGTCGCCCGGGCGGTCGCGCACCACCTTGAGGTTCTCCAGGCGCTTGCGCAGGAAGCGCACGCGGCTGTCGATCTCGCGCAGCATCTTCTTGCCGTAGATGTACTCGGCGTTCTCCGAGCGGTCGCCGAGCGCGGCCGCCTCGCTCACCGCCTGGGTCACCTGGGGCGGCGCACGTTCCACAGTTCGTGCAGTTCGGCGCGCAGGCGCGCCTCGCCTTCGGGGGTGATCAACGGGGTTCCGGCGGTGCGCGGCGGGCGATAGCGGCTCATGGGGTTCCGGCTGTGGCTGGGCAGGCCAGGGAGTCTATCAGCCTTCGCGCAGCAGGCGCAGCGGGCTCAGGGTCAGCGCCCGGCGCGTGCCGAACAGCCCGGCGCCGCCCACCAGCAATGCGCCCAGCAGCGGCAGGCCGAGCAGCCAGGGGTGCGGCCGCCAGGGCAACTGGAACACCAGGCTGTAGAGCAGGTAGCTGATCAGCTCGCAGCCCAGGGCCGCCAGCACGCCGCTCACCGCGCCGAGCAGGGCGAACTCGCTGCGCCGGGTGCGCTGCAGCAGCTCGCGCTCGGCGCCCAGGGCACGCAGCAGGGCGCCCTGGCGCAGGCGCTCGTCGAGGGTGGCCTGCAGGCCGGCGAAGAGCACCACGAAGCCGGCGGCGAGGACGAACAGCAGCACGTATTCCACCGCCAGGGTGACCTGGTCGAGGATGCTGCGCAGCTGGCTCAGCAGCACGTCCACCGGCAGCAGGGTGACGGTGGGGAAGGCGCGGGCCAGTTCGATGGCGCTGCGCTGGTCGCTGGCGGGCAGGTAGAAGCTGGTCAGGTAGGTCACCGGCAGGTCGGCGAGGGTGCCGGGCTGGAAGACCATGAAGAAGTTCGGCTGGAAGTTGTCCCACTTCACCGAGCGCAGGCTCTGCACCTGCACCTCGCGGGTCTGCCCGGCGACGCTGAAGCCCAGGCGGTCGCCCAGCTTGATGCCGAGGTTGCCGGCGAGCTTCTCCTCCACCGAGACGCCGGGCAGTCCGCCCGCCGCGGCATCGCCCCACCAGCGCCCGGCCACCAGCTGGTTGCCGGCGGGCAGCTGCTGCGACCAGGTCAGGCCGAGGTCGCGCTGCAGGGCGCGCTCGCTGCGCACGTCCTCGCTGAGCGCCTGCACCGGCTGGCCGTTCACCGCCACCAGGCGGCCGGGGACCATGGGGAACAGCCCTTCGGCGTTGGGCGAGACCTTGCGCACGCGGGCCTCGAAGGCGTCCTTCTCGGCCGGCAGGATGTTCAGGGCGAAGTAGTTGGGCGCGTTGGCCGGCAACTGGGCGTGCCAGGTGTCCAGCAGCTCGCCGCGCAGCAGGGCGATCAGCGCCATGGCCAGCAGGATCAGGCCGAAGGCCAGGCTCTGCCCGGCGGCGGCCAGCGGGTGGCGCAGCAGCTGGCCCAGGCCCAGGCGCCAGGGCAGGCTGGCGCGCGCGAGCAGGCGGCGCAGGCTGTTCAGGGCGAACAGCAGCAGGCCGCCGAGCAGGGCCGCGGCGACCACCCCGCCGCCCAGCAGGGCCAGGGTCAGGCGCAGGTCCAGGCTCAGCCGCCACATGATCAGGCCCAGCGCCAGCAGCGCGCAGCCGTAGGCCAGCCAGCTGCGCATGGGCACCGGCAGCAGGTCGCTGCGCAGTACCCGCAGCGGCGGCACCCGGCCCAGGGCCGCCAGAGGCGGCAGGGCGAAGCCGGCGAGGGCGACCAGGCCGGTGGCGACGCCGGCCAGCGCCGGTACCGGCCCGGCCGGCGGAATCTGCGGCGGCAGCAGGTCGCCCAGCAGTGTCACCAGGCCGAGCTGCGCCAGGTAGCCGAGCAGCGCGCCCAGCAGGCTGGCGGCCAGGCCCAGGCTGAATAGCTGCAGCCCATAGAGAAGCAGGGCTTCGCGACGGCTCAGGCCCAGGCAGCGGAGCAGGGCGCTGGCGTCGAAGCGGCGGGCGGCGAAGCGGTTGGCCGAGAGCGCCACCGCCACGCCGGCGAGGAGGATGGCCGCCAGGCTGGCGAGGTTCAGGTAGCGCTCGGCGCGTTCCAGGGCGTCGCCGATCTGGCGGTTGCCGTGGTGCGCGTCGAGCAACTGCTGGTTCGCCGCCAGCCCCGGTTCCATCGCGCGGCGGTAGGCCTGCAGGGCTTCGCCGTCGCCTTCCCAGAGGTCGCGGTAGCGCACCCGGCTGCCGGGCTGGACCACGCCGGTGGCGTCCAGGTCGCGCAGGTTCATCAGCACCCGCGGGGTAAGGCTGTAGAAGTCGCCGGCGCGGTCCGGCTCGTAGGTCAGCACGCGGGCGATGCGCAGGCCCTGGCGGCCGATCTCGATGCTGTCGCCGACCTTCAGGTCGAGGCTGGTGAGCAGGCGTGCCTCCACCCACACCTCGCCGGGCTGCGGGCGCCCGCCGGCGCGTTCCGGCTCCAGGGGCGCCGCCGCGCTCTTCAGCTCGCCGCGCAGGGGGTAGCTGTCGTCCACCGCCTTGACGCTGCTCAGCTGGATGCCCTGGTCGGTGGCGATGACGCTGGAGAACTCGACGCTGTAGGCGTGCTTCAGGCCCAGGCGGTTGCCGCTGTCGACCTGTTGCGGCGCGGCCGGCTGGGTGCCGCTCAGGACCAGGTCGGCGCCGAGGAATTCCGAGGCGCGCACCAGCATGGCGCCGTTCAGCCGCGCGCTGAAGTAGCCGATGGCGGAGCTGGCGGCCACCGCCACCAGCAGGGCGAAGAAGAGCACGCGCAGTTCGCCGCTGCTCCACTCGCGCAGCAGTTGGCGCAGGGCCAGGCCGAACAGGCGCGACAGCGGCAGCGATTTCATCGGCTCAGGGCTCCGCGTGGTCGATCAGGTGGCCGCTTTCCAGGCGGATCTGCCGTTGGCAGCGGTGCGCCAGGCGTTCGTCGTGGGTGACCAGGACCAGGGTGGTGCGGCGCTCGCGGTTGAGCTCGAAGAGCAGGTCGCTGATGCGCTCGCCGGTGGCGCTGTCGAGGTTGCCGGTGGGCTCGTCGGCGAACAGCACGTCGGGCTCGGCGGCGAAGGCGCGGGCGATGGCGACGCGCTGCTGCTCGCCGCCGGAGAGCTGGCGCGGGTAGTGGGTCAGGCGCTGGCCCAGGCCGACGCGCTCGAGCAGGACACGGGCGCGCTCGCGGGCGTCGCCGCGGCCTTCCAGCTCCAGGGGCAGCATCACGTTCTCCAGCGCGTCGAGGCTGTCGAGCAGCTGGAACGACTGGAAGACGAAGCCGACATGGGCGGCGCGCACCCGCGCGCGCTGGTCCTCGTCCAGCTCCGCCAGGCGGTGTCCGGCCAGTTCGACGCTGCCGCCGCTGGGCTGGTCCAGCCCGGCCAGCAGGCCGAGCAGGGTGGACTTGCCGGAGCCGGAGCTGCCGACGATGGCCAGGCTGTCGCCGCGCTGCAGGGCCAGGGAGAGGTCGTGGAGGATGGTCAGCTCGCCTTCCGCGCTGGGGACGACCTTGCTAAGGTTGCGCGCGGTGAGAATGCTTTCGCTCATGGAGGGTCCGATGCGTGCATGGCTATCGAGCGTCTGCCTGGCGTTGCTGCTGGTCGCCCAGCAAGCCGCGGCGCAGACGCTGCTGGTCGTCGGCGATAGTATCAGCGCCGGTTTGGGGGTGGATACCGGCCGCGGCTGGGTCAGCCTGCTGGAGCAGCGGCTGAAGGACGAGGGTTTCGAATACCGGGTGGTCAACGCCTCGGTCAGCGGCGACACCAGCGCCGGCGGCCTGGCGCGCCTGCCGGCGCTGCTTTCCGGGGAGAAGCCGAGCGTCGTGGTGATCGAGCTGGGCGGCAACGACGGCCTGCGCGGGCAGGCGCCGCAACAATTGCAACAGAATCTTGCTTCGATGGTCGCGGCCTCGCGCCAGGCCGGGGCCAAGGTGCTGCTGCTGGGCATGCGCCTGCCGCCCAACTATGGCGAACGCTATACCCAGGCCTTCGCCCGGGTGTTCCAGCAGGTCGCCGAGCAGGGCAAGGTGCCGCTGGTGCCGTTCTTCCTCGACGGCGTGGGCGGGGTGCCGCAGATGATGCAGGCGGACGGCATCCACCCGGCCGTGGTGGCGCAACCGCGCCTGCTGGATAACGTCTGGCCGCAGCTCAAGCCGTTGCTCTGATCGCCGGGTCGTCGGAAGGCTTCCCCGCGCGGGGCTTTCCGCTATGTTTGCGCACCCTTCAGGAGCCGCCATGTCCCGCCCCGCCTGGACCCTCTTCGCCTACCAGCTGATCGAACCCGATTCCCAGCTCGATCTGTTCGCCTGCCGCGAGGTGCGCGTGCATCTCGTCGCCCGGCAGCTGGAGCTGGGCTCCCCAGCGGACCGCACCCTGTGCGGTGGCCTGTTGCCGGCGCAACCGCTCTGGCGCGAGGCTCAGCGGCCGCAGCTGCGCGACCGGCGGCTGTGCCCGGAGTGCCTGAAACGCCTGGAACAGGAAAAGCGCGGGCAACGATTTTCCTGGCTATTGTGAACTCTCCCGGAAAACAGGGTCTGAGTGGTACACTAACGCCCCCTCTGTCAACTGTGCTCTCGCCAAGGATCTCCGGATGTTGTCGCGTGTTATCGCCGCCTGCTCGCTGTCTTTTGCCGCGCTGCTCTCGGCCGGCCCCGTTTCCGCCCTCGAGCTGCCGTTGCCGGCGCCCGGCGAGGATATCGTCGGCCAGGTGCAGGTCATCAAGGCCAAGTACGAAGACACCTTCGCCGACCTCGGCCAGACCTATGACCTGGGCTACCAGGAGATGCTCGCCGCCAACCCGGGCGTCGACGCCTGGCTGCCCGGCGTGGGCACCGAGGTCATCATCCCGACCCGCTTCATCCTGCCGCCGGGCCCGCGCGAAGGCATCGTGATCAACATCGCCGAGTACCGCCTGTACTACTTCCCGAAAGGCAAGAACGTGGTCTACACCTACCCGCTGGGTATTGGCCGCGAGGGCTGGGGCTCGCCCATCGCCCACACCAACATCGTCGCCAAGACCAAGGACCCGGCCTGGTACCCGCCGGCGTCGATCCGCGCCGAGCACGCCGCCGACGGCGACCCGCTGCCGACCGTGGTGCCGCCGGGCCCGGACAACCCGCTGGGCCCGTACAAGATGTCGCTGGGCGTTCCCGGCTACCTGATCCACGGTTCGAACAAGAAGTTCGGCATCGGCACCCGCACCAGCCACGGTTGCTTCCGCATGTACAACGGCGACGTGACCGAGCTCTTCCCCATGGTGCCGGTGGGCACTTCGGTGCGCATCATCAACGAGCCGTACAAGTTCGGCCGCAGCGAAGGCAAGATCTACCTGGAGGCGCACACGCCGATCGACGACCATGGCAACCCTTCGGTCGTGGACAAGCACACCGCGGTGATCAACGCGCTGCTCAAGCGTGAAGACATCGCCAACCAGATGCAGATGGACTGGAACGTGGTGCGCGAAGTGGTGGCGGCCGAAGACGGCCTGCCGGTGGCCATCGCCCAGCCGCAGCAGCCCGGTACCTCGGTGGCCGCCAGCGAGAACACGACGGTGCAGATGCCCTGACGCCCGGGGCCTGCCCCAGGAGCCCGCCGACCGCAAGGTCCGCGGGCTTTTTGCTGCCAGTGGAAAACGCCGGGCAATAAAAAAGCCGACCTCGAGAGGTCGGCTTTTCGAACAGATCCGAGGATCTATTACTTGCGGCTGGCTTTGTCCAGCATACGCAGGGCGCGCTCGTTAGCCTCGTCAGCGGTCTGCTGGGCTTTCTGAGCAGCGGCCAGAGCTTCGTCAGCGTGACGGTAGGCTTCGTCAGCGCGGGCTTGGGCACGGGCAGCGGCGTCTTCAGTAGCGGTCAGACGGGCTTCGGTTTCTTTCGAGTGGCTGCTGCAACCGGTGGCCAGAACAGCAGCCAGAGCCAGAGCAGAGAATTTCAGAACGTTGTTCATCGTGTTCCCCTTAAGGTGGACATTTCCATTAAAGCAATTCCCCATGGGACTGGGAAATTAGCCGGACTACATAGTACTCATTACTTGTAGTAAGTAAACTGACTGAACGCAAGTAGGGCACTTTTTTTTCATGCTACGCGGGGTTGAACTCTTATTACCCCGGCATGTTGTGCAAAAAATGTGCAGATACGCCCGGCTGCCCTACAGTGGGGCTGTTGCAATGTCGTGAAGCACGGGCCAAGTGTTCGAGTATAGCGCCCCGAACTAATGCTAATTCGCGATAGGACGAAAGTCTGGTGGGAACTAACGGCGAGTAACTGTGGTCGCCAATTGCCGGTGCATTGGATGCAACCGGCTGGAATGAAAAAGCCCGGCTAACTTCATCAGTCAGCCGGGCTTTTGATCTGGCGGTGAGGGAGGGATTCGAACCCTCGATACGGTTTCCCGTATACACACTTTCCAGGCGTGCTCCTTCAACCGCTCGGACACCTCACCAGGGTTTCGACAGCGCGTTGTCTGTCGAGGCGCGCACTTTACTCAAAGGTTTTCCCAAACGCAAATGTTTTTTCAACGGATTCATCGGCTTAAGGTGATCGAGGGGAAACCGCGGCGGCCCGCCTTGTTAAACTGGCGGCTTCCTTGGAAAGGCGAGTGCGATGGCGAGCTGGGATCTCTTCTGCTGCGTGGTGGACAACTACGGCGACATCGGCGTGACCTGGCGCCTGGCCCGCCAGCTCGCCGGCGAGCATGGCCAGGCGGTGCGCCTGTGGGTGGACGACCTCAAGGCGTTCGCGCGGCTGTGCCCCGGGGCCGATCCGGCGCTGCCCGGCCAGCGCCTGGCGGGCGTCGAGGTCCGCCACTGGCCGGCGCTGTGGGAGGACACGCCGGCCGCCGACGTGGTCATCGAGGCGTTCGCCTGCCCGCTGCCGCCGGCCTACGTGGAGGCCATGCGCGGGCGCGCCGTGCCGCCGCTGTGGCTGAACCTGGAATACCTGAGCGCCGAGGGCTGGGTGGCTTCCTGTCATGGCCTGCCTTCGCTGCAGGCCAACGGCCTGCAGAAGTATTTCTATTTTCCCGGCTTCCAGGCTGGCGTCGGCGGCCTGCTGCGCGAGGCGGGGTTGCTGGAGCGGCGCCGGGCGTTCCAGGCGGATGACGCCTGCCGACGGAGGTTCCTGGCCAGCCTCGACGTGGAGGTGCAGGGTGAGGAATGCCTGATTTCCCTGTTCGCCTACGAGAACCCGGCGCTGGCGTCCTGGCTGGATGCGCTGGCGCAGGGATCGCGACCCACGCTGTTGCTGGTGCCGGAAGGGCGCGTGCTGGGCGATGTCGCCGCCTGGCTGGGCCTGCCCGGGCTGGCGCCGGGCGACCGCCACCGGCGCGCTAGCCTGCGGGTGCAGGTACTGCCGTTCGTCCGCCAGGAGGACTACGACCTGCTGCTGTGGAGCTGCGATGTCAACGCGGTGCGCGGCGAGGATTCCTTCGTCCGCGCGCTCTGGGCGGGGCGGCCGTTCGTCTGGCACATCTATGAGCAGGAGGAGGGCGTGCACCTGGAGAAGCTGGACGCCTTCCTCTCTCTATACAGCGAAGGCATGGAGCCTGGGCTCGAGGCTGCCCTGTTGGCCTACTGGCACGCCTGGAACGGCCTCGGCGACGCGGCGACGGCCTGGATGGCGCTGCAGCAGCGGGCCGGAGACTGGCGGGAATGGGCGCTGCGCTGGAGCGAAAAGCATGCCGCACAGCCGGATCTCGCCGCGGGGCTGGTGCGTTTTTATACAAATTGGCTATGATACGTCCCCTGTTTTTTGTCTCCAATCCAAATCGGATATTCGTATGAAAACCGCTCAAGAGTTCCGCGCAGGCCAGGTTGCCAACATCAACGGCGCCCCCTGGGTCATCCAGAAGGCCGAGTTCAACAAGTCCGGCCGTAACAGCGCCGTCGTCAAGATGAAGCTGAAGAACCTGCTGACCGGCGCCGGCACCGAGACCGTGTTCAAGGCCGATGACAAGCTGGAACCGATCATCCTCGACCGCAAGGAAGTGACCTACTCCTACTTCGCGGACCCGCTGTACGTCTTCATGGACAACGAGTTCAACCAGTACGAGATCGAGAAGGGCGACCTGGAAGGCGTGCTGACCTTCATCGAAGACGGCATGACCGACGTCTGCGAAGCGGTTTTCTACAACGACAAGGTGATCTCCGTCGAACTGCCGACCACCATCGTTCGTGAAATCGTCTACACCGAGCCGGCTGTCCGCGGCGACACCTCCGGCAAGGTCATGAAGACTGCCCGCCTGAAGAACGGTGCCGAGCTGCAGGTTTCCGCGTTCTGCGAAATCGGCGACTCCATCGAGATCGATACCCGCACCGGCGAGTACAAGTCCCGCGTCAAGGCCTGAGCCTTCGCGTGACCTGAAAATGCCCGGCATCTCAGGCTGTGTGAAAAACCGAGCGGCTCTTCGAAGAGCGCGTTCCTACGTGAAATCTGAAGAGGCTTGGCTATTCAGCCAATCCAGAATCCACGTAGAAACGCGAAATCCAGGTTGTTTTTTAACCAGTGGGACCGATCCTGAGGTTTTCACACAGCCTGATCTGCCGGGCTTTTTCGTTTCTGGCACAGGTTATTTCAGGTGCACCTTCAGCTCCTCGCCGGCCTGGCGCAGGGCGGCCTGCACGGCGGGTACGCCAGCCAGCGGGTT
The DNA here is from genome assembly GCF_029201425.1 of Pseudomonas sp. 273. NCBI lineage: Bacteria > Pseudomonadati > Pseudomonadota > Gammaproteobacteria > Pseudomonadales > Pseudomonadaceae > Pseudomonas > Pseudomonas sp. 273. The sequence continues at coordinate 4,626,515 of NZ_CP116775.1, read as the reverse complement.
GAGCAGGCCGTAGTCGTGGATCATGCCGTTGTAGCGCACGGCGGTGACCGCCACGCCGGCGGCGTCCAGCTTGCGGGCGTAGGCTTCGCCTTCGTCGCGCAGCACGTCGAACTCGGCGGTCTGCACCAGCGCCGGCGGCAGGCCCTTCAACTGGTCGAGGGTGGCGCGCAGCGGCGAGGCGTAGATCTCCGCGCGCTGCTTCGCATCGGTGGTGTAGCTGTCCCAGAACCACTGCATCATCGGCTTGGTGAGGAAGTGCCCCTGGGCGAACCGGTCGTACGAGGCCGTCTCGAAGCTGGCGTCGGTCACCGGCCACAGCAGGGCCTGGAAGCGCAGCTTCGGAGTGCCCTTGTCCTTGGCCATCAGCGCGACCACCGCGGCCATGTTGCCGCCGACGCTGTTGCCGGCCACCGCCAGGCGCGAGCCGTCGACGTCCAGTTCCTTGCCGTGCTCGGCCACCCACTTCGTGGCGGCGTAGGCCTGGTTGATGGCCACCGGGTAATGGGCCTCGGGGGAGGGCGTGTAGTCGACGTACACCGCCGCAGCGCCGGAGCTGACCACCAGGTCGTGGATCAGCCGGGCGTGGGTCGGGTAGTCGCCCAGCACCCAGCCGCCGCCGTGGAAGAACATGAAGGCGGGCAGGCTGCCCTTGGCGCCGGCCGGGCGGACGATGGTCAGCTTGATGCGCTGGCCATCGGCCTGGATGGTCTTCTCGCTGACACAGGTGCCGGAAAGGTCGACCTTCACCGAGGCCTGGGCGCCGCTCAGTACCGCGCGGGCATCTTTCGGCGCCAGGGTTTCCAGGGGCTTGCCGCCGCCGGCCTGCAGGGCCTCGAGGAAGGCCTGGGTGTCGTGCTGCACGCCGGGGCTGCCGGCGGCGAAGGCGTTGCCGATGGCCAGGGCGAGCAGGCCGCCGGCGAGAGTCTTGCTGAGCGCTTTCATGTTCGGGTTCTCCTTGGGCGGTAGGGGTCAGACGGCGACGTTCAGGCGGACTTCGATGTTGCCGCGGGTGGCGTTGGAGTACGGGCAGACCTGGTGGGCCGCGGCGACCAGTTCCTCGGCGACGGCGCGCTCCAGGCCGGGCAGATCGATGTTCAGTTCCACTTCCAGGCCGAAGCCGCCGGGGATCTGGCCGATGCCGACCTTGCCGGTGATGGAGGCGTCGGCGGGGAGCTGCCGTTTGCTCTGGCTGGCGACGAATTTCAGTGCGCCGATGAAGCAGGCCGAGTAGCCGGCGGCGAAGAGTTGCTCGGGGTTGGTGGCGTTGCCGCCCTGGCCGCCCAGTTCGCGCGGGGTGGTCAGTTTCACGTCGAGGTTGCCGTCGGAGGAGACGGCGCGGCCGTCGCGGCCTCCGGTGGCAGTGGCGGTAGCGGTGTAGAGGGCCTTGATGGTTTGCATGGTGGTGTCTCCGGGTCTGGTTTGTTCGTTAAAATTTTGCGCGCTAATTAAGTGCGTGAGGCAGAATTTAGTCCTGAGTTATTTTGCGCGCAAGATATTTATCGGAAGAATTCGCGATAAGCACTCCCTGAATCGGGAATAAGGCGCTAGTCCGCGCCTTGCAGGCTGCCGCGCAGGTCCACCAGCTCGTCCTTCAGCTTGCCCAGCTGTTCCAGGTCCAGGCCGCTGGCGGCGAGGATGCAGCCGGGGATGCGTTCAGCCTGGCGCTGCAGGGCGCGGCCCTTGTCGGTCAGGCGCAGCTCGACCACCCGCTCGTCGCTGGCGCTGCGCTTGCGGGTGATCAGGCCTTCGCCTTCCAGGCGCTTGAGCAGCGGGGTGAGGGAGCCGGGGTCGGTGAGCATGCGCGCGCTGATCTCGCCGACGGTGATGCCGTCCCGCTCCCAGAGCACCAGCATGGCGATGTACTGCGGGTAGGTCAGGCCCAGTTCCTGGAGTAGCGGCTTGTAGACCTTGGTCATCTGCAGCGAGGTGGAATAGAGGGCGAAGCACAGCTGGTTGTCGAGCTTGAGCGATTCGCAGGCGTCCTTGGGTTGGCTCATGACGGGCCTCCGAATAGATGATTGCGCCTTAATTTAGCGCGCTGGCTATTTTTTCGCCAGTTCGTCGCTCGCCAGGTGTCCGGCGAGGGCGCTGTCCCAGGGCGGCGGGAAGCCGAAGCGTTCGACGAGGAAGGCCAGCAGCCGCTGGCTGCGCGGGTGTGTGCCGCGTTCCAGGCGCAGGGCGTGGATGCCGCCCGGCTCGGGCTCCGGCAGGCCCTGCTCGCAGAACAACGGCTGCAGCTCGCCGCGCACCAGGTATTCGCTGCACAGCCAGGTCGGCAGGTGGGCCAGGCCGAGCCCCTGCAAGGCGCCTTCGACCAGGGTTTCCGCATTGTTGGCGGTCAGCCGCAGGCGCCGCGGGCGCAGGTGCTGCAGGCGCCCGTCGACGGCGAAGCGCCAGGCCAGCGGCGGGGCCAGGCCTTCCCAGTCCAGGCCGACGTGCCCGGGTAGCTGCAGCGGCGAGGCAGGCCGGCCGTGGCGGGCCAGGTAGTCGGCGCTGGCGCAGACGATGCGGCGCATGGGCGCCAGCGGCGTGGCCACCAGGCGGCTGTCCGGCAACGGGCCGATGCGCAGCACCAGGTCGACCTGGCCGAGGTTGTCGCCCTGCAGGTCGGTGAAGCTGTCGATCAGGCGCAGCTGCACGTCCAGGCCGGGGTTGGCCTTGAGGAAGTCGGCCAGGGCCGGCGCCAGGTGGCGGCGGCCGAAGGGCACGGGCGCGTCGATGCGGATCAGGCCCTCGGGCGCGGTGCTCAGCGATACCGCTTCGGCGCGGGCCTGGCGCAGTTCCTCGACGATGCGCCGGGCCCGCTCGGCGAACGCCAGGCCGGCCGGGGTGGCGCGCACCAGGTGGGTGCTGCGGGTCAGCAGGGGGCTGCCCAGGCCGCGCTCGAGGGCGTCCATGCGCCGCGCCACCGCCGAGGGCGTGAGCTGGCGCAGGCGCGCGGCGGCGGAGAAGCTGCCGCTGTCGAGCACGTCGAGGAACAGGTCCAACTGGTCTTCCAGGGCGCTGGGGGTCATGGCGGCTGCCTTTGCAGAAAACGCCAAGCCATTGTGCTCGGCTTTGCGTTTCCCATCCAGCAGCGGTCTTCTAGCATGGCGCCGAAGGGTAGGAGGTAGCGATGCTGGACATGGGCTTGGACTTTCTTCTGGGGCTGGTCCTGGGTTGCCTGGGCGGGCTTTTCGGGATCGGCGGCGGGCTGCTGGCGATCCCGGCGCTGGGCGTGCTGTTCGGCCTCGACCAGCAACTGGCGCAGGGCACGGCCCTGGTGATGGTGGTGCCCAACGTGCTGCTGGCGCTGCGCCGTTATCACCAGCGCAATCGCATCGATCCCGGCCAGGCGGCGGTGCTGGCGGTGACCGGGCTGCTCTGCGCCTTCCTCGCCTCCAGCCTGGCGCTGCGCATCGACGCGGCGCACATGCGCACGGCCTTCGTGGTGTTCCTGCTGGCCCTGGCCGGCTACCTGCTGCTGCGCCAGCGCGGCGAGGCGCAACCGCGGGAGGCCGCGCCGGGGCTGCCCTGGTTCGCCGCACTGGGCCTGGGGCGGGTTCCCTGGGCGGGCTGTTCGGGGTGGGCGGCGGCGTGCTGGCCACGCCGGTGCTGACCTCGCTGTTCGGCTTCAGCCAGGTGGTGGCCCAGGGGCTGGCCCTGGCATTGGCGGCGCCGAGCACGGCGGTGGCGCTGGGCACCTATGCGCTGCACGGCCATGTCGACTGGCGCATGGGTGCCTGTCTCGCGGCCGGCGGCCTGCTGAGCATCTCCTGGGGCGTGAGGCTGGCCCACGCGCTGCCCGAGCGCGCCCTGCGCTTCGCCTTCAGCCTGTTCCTGGTGGCCTGCGCGCTGCTCCTGCTGCGCCAGTGAGGCGGCTCAGGCGGCGGCGAAGCCTTCGACGATGTAGTCGGCCAGCTTGTCGGTGACCGGCGACTGCCGCGGCGGGTTGCGCAGCAGCACGATGCTCGCCGAGGGCAGGGTCGGCAGGCCTTCCTCCTCGCCGATGATGCGCAGGTTGCCGGTGAGCAGGCTGCGCAGCTGGGCGGTGACCGCCAGGCCCGCGCTGGCCACGGCGAACAGCGCCGAGAGGCTGGGGCTGCTGTAGGCGATGCGGTAGTCGATCTCCATCGCTTCCAGGGCATTGCAGGCCCAGGCGCGGCAGAAGCAGGTGGTGTTGAACATCGCCAGCGGCAGCGGGCGCTGCTCCTGCGGACAGAAGCTTTCCGCGGCCATCCAGACGAAGGGCTCCTGGCGCAGCAACTGGCCGATCTCGGTGCCCGGCTCGCGGGTGACGATGGTCAGGTCCAGGTCCTTGCGGGTGAGCAACTGCGAGGAGGTCTCGCAGTGCACTTCCACCTGTACCAGCGGGTAGGCCTGGGCGAAGCGCGAGAGGATGTCCGGGAGGAAGCGCATCACGTAGTCGTCCGGCGTGCCGATGCGCACCGCGCCGACCATGTGCGGCTGGCGCAGGGTGTTGAACACCTCGCCCTGCAGCCGCAGGATGCGCCGCGCGTAGCCCAGCAGCACCTGGCCCTCGGGCGTCAGGCGCACCTGGCGGCCGTCGCGTTCGAACAGGGTGCGTTCCAGCACGTCGTCCTCCAGGCGTTTCATCTGCATGCTCACCGCCGACTGGGTGCGGTTGACCACTTCGGCGGCGCGGGTGAAACCACCGTGGTCGGCGATGGCGACGAAGGTGCGCAGCAGTTCGCTGTCGATGCTGGGGAAGCTGCTCATACATCAAACTCCGAGATGGGATGCATAAGAATGATTCGTTGGATTGATCTTATGCCCGGCGCGAGACTGGTGCCAACCCCACAGGGAGGACGGCACGATGAAAGCGCAATTCGGTTTCGTGATGGCACCCTCGGTGCTTGCCCAGCGGCACTCCGCCGCTGTCTTCTGGCATGGCCTGCTGGGCCGCATCCGCCGCTGGCGGGAGCTGGCGCGGCAGCGCGAACAGCTGGCCAGCCTCAGCGACGCGGCGCTCAAGGACATCGGCCTGAGCCGCGCGGACATTCTCCAGGAAGCGGAGAAACCCTTCTGGATCGACCACCTGCGTCGCTGAACCCCGCCTGACGTGCACAAGGAAAGGCCCATGTCGCAACCCTACCACCTGGCCCAGGTCAACATCGCCCGGGCCAGGGCCCCGCTCGATCACCCGCTGATGCGGGATTTCGTCGACCAGCTGGCGCCCGTCAACGCCCTGGCCGAGGCCAGCCGCGGTTTCGTCTGGCGTTTGCAGGACGAGGCGGGCGACGCCACCGGCGTCCAGGCCTTCGACGACCCGCGGATCATCGTCAACCTGTCGCTGTGGGAGTCCCTGGAGGCCCTGCGCGACTACGTCTATGGCGGCGAGCACCTCGCCGTGCTGCGTCGGCGCCGGGACTGGATGGAGAAGCTGCCGGGGCCGACCCTGGCGCTCTGGTGGTTGCCGGCCGGGCAATTGCCAAGCCTGGCCCAGGCCCGCGCGGCCCTGCGCAGCCTGGCCGAAAGGGGGCCGAGCGCCGAGGCCTTCAGCATCGCCCGGCCGTTCCCCGCGCCCAGCATGGAAGCCCTGCCGGCCTGATGTCGGCGCTGGCGGCTTTGGCGTAGGATCGAGAGCCCCGATCCGCCCAGCAGGAAGCGCCCATGACCGACAGCCTGTCCCTCAAGCAAGCCCGCCGCCTGGCCCTGGCGGCCCAGGGTTTCGCCAGCCGCCGGCCGCTCGCCCGGGTGCAGCGCCGGCACCTGCAGCAGGTGCTGGAACGCCTGGGCGTGCTGCAGATCGATTCGGTCAATGCCCTGACCCGCTCGCACTACCTGCCGCTGTTCTCGCGCCTGGGCAGCTACCCGCAGGCGCTGCTGGACGAGGCGGCCTGGAGCGCCGGGCGCCACCGGCGGATGTTCGAGTACTGGGGGCACGAGGCTTCCCTGCTGCCGCTGGAGCTCTACCCGCTGATGCGCTGGCGCATGCGCCGCGCGGCCGTGGGGCAGGGCATCTACAAGCAGCTGGCGCGCTTCGGCGAGGATCGCCGCGAGGTGATCGAACGGGTGCTGCAGGCGGTGCGCGAGCAGGGCGCCCTGGGCGCCGGCAGCCTGACCACCCGCAGCGAGCGCGCCGGCCCCTGGTGGGACTGGAGCGACGAGAAGCACGCCCTGGAATGGCTGTTCGCCGCCGGCGAGGTGACGGTGGCCGGGCGCCGCGGCTTCGAGCGGCTCTACGACCTGCCCGAGCGGGTGCTGCCGGCATCCTTGCTGGCGCTGCCGGAGCCGGGCGCCGAGGAGGCCCAGCGCGGCCTGCTGCTGCATGCCGCCAACGCCCTGGGCGTGGCCAGCGAGACCGACCTGCGCGACTACTTCCGCCTGGAGCCGGCCGACAGCAAGGCGCGCCTGGCCGAGCTGGTGGAAGCCGGCGCCTTGCGCCAGGTGCGCGTGCAGGGCTGGTCGCAGGCGGCCTACGTCGCCGGCGAGCCGGTCATTCCGCGCAAGGTGACGGCCAGCGCGCTGCTGTCGCCCTTCGATTCCCTGGTGTGGGAGCGCGCCCGCACCGAGCGGCTGTTCGACTTCCGCTACCGCCTGGAGATCTATACCCCGCAGCACAAGCGGGTCTACGGCTACTACGTGCTGCCCTTCCTGTTCGACGAACGCCTGGCGGCGCGCATCGACCTGCGCGCCGAGCGGGCGGCGGGGCGCCTGGCGGTCCATGCCGTGCACGAGGAACAGCGGCCGCTGGGCGAGGAGGGGATGCTGGCGCTGGCCGGGCGGTTGCGCGAGATGGCCGCCTGGCTGGGCCTGGAGGAGGTGCACGTGGGCTGCCGCAAGGCGGAGGGCGTCCGCCTGCGGGCGATGCTGGAGGCCGGGGCGGCCGCCTAGCGGCGGTCAGGCCTTGGCGGCCAGTTCCTCGAGGTGGGCGATGACTTCGTCCGGCTTGAGCACCAGCACGTCGCTTTCCAGGGCATCGAGCACCACCTCGGCGGTGTTGCCGATCAGCGCGCCGGAGAAGCCGGTGCGCGCCACGGTGCCGATCACCGTCACCGCCGCGTCCAGCTGGTGCGCGGTGCGCGGGATGAGCACGTCGGCCGGGCCTTCCTCGATGTGCAGGTGCTGGTCGTCCACCCCGTACTCGGCCTGGAAGGCCTTGCAGGCCTCGCGGTAGCGGGCCTCGATGGTTTCGCTGAGCTGGAAGGTTGGGTCGGCGGCGGACAGCATCGGCGAGGGGTGGGCGCTGATCACGTGCAGCGGGCCGTGGGTCAGCCCGGCGATGTCGTAGGCGTGGCTGACGATGTTGGCATGCAGCGCGTGGTGCTCGGCGTCGTTGTTGCCGACGTCGACCGCGGCGAGGATGTTGCGCCCGGCCCAGGGCGTGGCGCTCTTCACCAGCAGCACGGGGGCGGGGCAGTAGCGCAGCAGCTTCCAGTCGTCGGGGGTGAGCAGGGCCTTCTTCAGCGGGCTGTCGGGGTGGTGCTGCTTGACCACCAGCCCACAGCCCTCGGCCTGCTGCTCGGCGATGATGGTGGCGTGCAGGCTGTCGTGCCAGGCCTGCCGGCAACTGCTGCTGTAGCCTTCCTCGCGCAGGCTGGCGGTCAGTTCCTCGAGCCGGGCGCCGGCGTCGCCTTGCTTGCTGCAGGCCAGCAGGTGCAGGTGGGATTGAGTGACGCTGGCGATCAGCTTGGCGCGCTTGAGCGCCAGGCCGTCGGGCTGGTCGGGGGCCACTACTACGAGAATGCTGCGGATGGCTTGCATGGTCGTCTCCCTTGGCACTTGCCGTTGCTTTGCAGCAACTGTAGACGCGATCCGGCCGCGTGCTTCTTGAGGTGCGTCAAGTGTGGCGCTGGCCGTGCGCCGCCGCATTCGTATAATGCTCCGCCTTTGGCCGCCGGCGAACCCTTTTGCGCTGCGGCGATGAGCGACTGGAGCCCGTCATGTTGTCCGAAATCCGCGAATTCCTTGGTTGCGCCACGCCCGACGCCTGGGTCGAGGCCGCACTGCGGGACCAGGAAGTGCTGCTGATCGACCACAAGAACAACGAGTTCAAGGCCGCCAGCACGGCCCTGGCGCTGATCGCCAAGTACAGCGCCCACGAGGAGCTGGTGAACTTCATGTCGCGCCTGGCACGCGAGGAACTGCGCCACCACGAGCAGGTGCTGGCGATCCTCAAGAAGCGCGGCATCGCCCTGCGGCCGATCTCCGCCGGCCGCTATGCCTCGGGCCTGCGCGCGGTGGTGCGCAACCACGAGCCGCACAAGCTGGTCGACACCCTGATCGTCGGCGCCTTCATCGAGTGCCGTAGCTGCGAGCGCTTCGCCGCGCTGGTGGATCACCTGGATGCCGACCTGGCGAAGTTCTACGGCTCGCTGCTGAAATCCGAGGCGCGGCATTTCCAGGGCTACCTGGCGCTGGCCCGGCGCTATGGCGACGAGGCCGATATCCAGCGGCGGGTGGCGGACATCCGGGAGGTGGAGGCGGGGCTCATCCGCTCGCCGGACGGGGAGTTCCGCTTCCACAGCGGTGTGCCGCAGGTGGCTTGAGGCCTTCCCTGTTGACGAACCCGATCGCGGACAAAGTCCGCTCCTACAGGGAAATGCCACGCCTTCCGGCAACCTGTAGGAGCGAGCTTGCTCGCGAACGGACTCCGCAGCGGGGTTTATTCGCGAGCAAGCTCGCTCCTACGAAGAGCATTTCGGCGCGGGGCGCAAGACAGTTGCTCCTACGATCGTGCCCCCCTGGAACTGTAGGAGCGGGCCCTGCCCGCGATTCGCGCGCAGGGCGCGCTCCTACAGGGGAATGATGTGGGTGGGGCGGTGTAGGAGCGGACTCCGTCCGCGATAGGCGGATGACGCCCGTGCCCCGTGCGCCTTCAGCGCTCGATGATCTGCCGGATCTGCGACTGCGGGATCATCTGTTCCCGGCCCTCGGCGTCCTCGAAGCGGATCATGCCGCTGGCCTTGTCCAGCTTCGGCTTGTTGTCGGTGGTGATCATCTGGCCATCGGCGGTGCTGATGATGTACTCGCTGGAGCAACCGGCGAGGGCGAGCAGGCAAGCGGCGAGCAGCAGGTGTCTTTTCATGGTGGTCCCGGGCGGTTTGGCTATGGATAGCTTGAGCATAGCTGCTGGCCCGGGGCCATGAACTTGATTCGCGTCAGTGGTCGGACGGCTCTGCGTCGAGGGGGAAAGGCGCCTGTTCCAGGCCGTTGGCATCGGCCTGCAGGGCCCAGCCCTGGCGGTCCCAGTCGCCGAGGACGATGCGCCGTGCGCGCTGGCCGTCGAGCTGCAGTTCGTGCACCGCCGGGCGATGGGTGTGGCCGTGGATCAGGGTGCGCACGCCATGCTCGCGCATGACCTTCAGCACCTCTTCCGGCGTCACGTCGACGATCTCGCTGGCCTTCATCCGCGTTTGCGCGCGGCTTTCCTTGCGCAGCTTGCGCGCCAACTGGTGGCGTTTCGACAGCGGCAGGTTGCGCAGGATGAACAGCGAGACCGGGTTGCGCAGCCAGCGGCGCAGCTTCATGTAGCCGGCGTCCAGGGTGCACAGGCTGTCGCCGTGCATCAGCAGCACCTTCTCGCCGTTCAGGGCGATGACGCTGGGATCGCGCAGCAGGGTGCAGCCGGCCTCGCGGCAGAACGCCTTGCCGATGAGGAAGTCGCGGTTGCCGTGCATCAGGTAGATGCGCGTGCCGCCGTCGGCCACCTCGCGCAGGGCGCGGGCGATGGAGTGCTGGAACCCGTCCATGCCGTCGTCGCCGATCCAGGCCTCGAAGAAGTCGCCCAGGATGTAGAGGGCTTCGGCCTGGCTGGCGCGGGTGCGGAGGAAATGCAAGAACGCCCGGGTGATGTCCGGGCGTTCCGCTTCCAGATGCAGGTCCGAGATGAACAGGACGCTCATCGACTCACTCGACGATCTCGGCCTTCTCGATGATCACGTCTTCGCTGGGCACGTCCTGGTGACCGGCGCGCATGGTGGTGGCCACGCCCTTGATCTTGTCGACCACGTCCATGCCGTCCACGACCTGGCCGAACACGCAGTAGCCCCAGCCCTGCACGGTCGGCGCGCTGTGGTTGAGGAAGTCGTTGTCGGCGACGTTGATGAAGAACTGCGCGCTGGCCGAGTGCGGCTCCATGGTGCGGGCCATGGCGACGGTGCCGACCTTGTTGCCGACGCCGTTGTTGGCTTCGTTCTTGATCGGGGCGCGGGTGCTCTTCTGCTTCATGCCCGGCTCGAAACCGCCGCCCTGGATCATGAAGTTGTTGATCACGCGGTGGAAGATGGTGTTGTCGTAATGACCGCTCTTCACGTACTCCTTGAAGTTGGCCACGGTCTCCGGGGCCTTGTCTTCGAAGAGTTCCAGGGTGATGACGCCATGGTTGGTGTGCAGCTTGATCATGAGGGGATTCCACTCTGTCGGGAAAATCGAAGGCCTGTCAGGGGGTTGACAGCTTCGGCTATGATAAGCGCTTTGGTTTGGCCGGCCTACCCTGGCTGAACGTCAGTAACGATCAAGGACACCATGAGCAAGCCCACCGCCGATTCGAAAGAAGCCACTGTCGCCGCCAACTTCCTGCGCCCCATCGTCCAGGCAGACCTGGACAGCGGCAAGCACCAGAAGATCGTCACCCGCTTCCCGCCGGAGCCCAACGGCTACCTGCACATCGGCCACGCGAAGTCGATCTGCCTGAACTTCGGCCTGGCCCGTGACTTCGGCGGCGACTGCCACCTGCGCTTCGACGACACCAACCCGGCGAAGGAAGACCAGGAATACATCGACGCCATCGAGGCCGACGTGAAGTGGCTGGGCTTCCAGTGGGCCGGCGAGGTGCGCTATGCCTCCAACTATTTCGACCAGCTGCACGCCTGGGCGGTGGACCTGATCGAGGCCGGCAAGGCCTTCGTCTGCGACCTCAACGCCGAGGAGATGCGCCAGTACCGCGGCAGCCTGACCGAGCCGGGCAGGAACAGCCCCTACCGCGAGCGCTCGGTGGAGGAGAACCTCGACCTGTTCGCGCGCATGAAGGCCGGCGAGTTCCCCGACGGCGCCAAGTCGCTGCGGGCGAAGATCGACATGGCCTCGCCGAACATCAACCTGCGCGACCCGATCCTCTACCGCATCCGCCACGCCCATCACCACCAGACCGGCGACAAGTGGTGCATCTACCCCAGCTACGACTTCACCCATGGCCAGTCGGACGCTATCGAGGGCATCACCCACTCCATCTGCACCCTGGAGTTCGAGGACCATCGCCCGCTGTACGAGTGGTTCCTGGCCAACCTGCCGGTGCCGGCCCAGCCGCGCCAGTACGAATTCGCCCGGCTGAACCTGAACTACACCATCACCAGCAAGCGCAAGCTCAAGCAACTGGTCGACGAAGGCCATGTGAGCGGCTGGGACGACCCGCGCATGTCGACCCTCTCGGGATACCGCCGCCGCGGCTATACCCCGGCCTCGATCCGCAACTTCTGCGACATGATCGGCGTGAACCGCGCCGGCGGCGTGGTGGATATCGGCATGCTGGAATTCGCCATCCGCGAGGACCTGGACGCCAACGCCGCCCGCGCCATGTGCGTGCTCAAGCCGCTGAAGGTGGTGATCACCAACTACCCCGAGGGCAAGGTCGAGAACCTCGAGCTGTCGCGCCACCCGAAGCAGGACATGGGCGTGCGCGTGCTGCCGTTCGGCCGCGAGATCTACATCGACGCCGGTGACTTCGAGGAAGTCCCGCCGGCCGGCTACAAGCGCCTGGTCCCCGGTGGCGAGGTGCGCCTGCGCGGCAGCTACGTGATCCGCGCCGACGAAGCCGTCAAGGACGCCGCCGGCAACATCGTCGAACTGCGCTGCAGCTACGACGAGAACACCCTGGGCAAGAACCCGGAAGGCCGCAAGGTCAAGGGCGTGATCCACTGGGTGCCGGCCGCCGAGAGCGTGGAGTGCGAAGTGCGCTTGTACGACCGCCTGTTCCGCTCGGCCAACCCGGAAAAAGCGGAAGAGGGCGGCAGCTTCCTCGACAACATCAACCCGGATTCGCTGGTGGTGCTCAAGGGTTGCCGCGCCGAGCCGTCGCTGGCCAGCGCCAGCGCCGAGGAGCGCTTCCAGTTCGAGCGCGAAGGCTACTTCTGCGCCGACAGCAAGGATTCCAAGGCCGGCGCCCTGGTCTTCAACCGCACCGTGACCCTGCGCGATTCCTGGGGGCAGTAAATGGCGCTTTCCGTCTACAACACCCTGAGCAAGGTCAAGGAACCCTTCCAGCCGCTGGTGGGCAACCAGGTGCGCATGTACGTGTGCGGCATGACCGTGTACGACTTCTGCCACATCGGCCACGCCCGCGTCATGGTCGCCTTCGACGTCATCGCCCGCTGGCTGCGCCAGCGCGGCTATGAGCTGACCTACGTGCGCAACATCACCGACATCGACGACAAGATCATCCGTCGTGCCCAGGAGAACGGCGAGCCCTTCGACGCCCTGACCGAGCGCATGATCGCCGCCATGCACGAGGACGAGGCGCGCCTGTCGGTGCTGCGCCCGGACATCGAGCCGCGCGCCACCGGCCACATCGCCGGCATGCACGCGATGATCCAGACGCTGATCGACAAGGGCTTCGCCTACGCGCCGGGCAACGGCGACGTCTACTACCGCGTCGGCAAGTTCGTCGGCTACGGCAAGCTGTCGCGCAAGAAGATCGAGGACCTGCGCATCGGCGCGCGCATCGAGGTCGACGAATCCAAGGAAGACCCGCTGGACTTCGTCCTGTGGAAGGCCGCCAAGCCGGGCGAGCCGAGCTGGGCGTCGCCCTGGGGGGCCGGGCGTCCGGGCTGGCACATCGAGTGCTCGGTGATGTCCACCTGCTGCCTGGGCGAGACCTTCGACATCCACGGCGGCGGCCCGGACCTGGTGTTCCCGCACCACGAGAACGAGATCGCCCAGAGCGAGGCGGCCACCGGCAAGCCCTACGCGGCCACCTGGATGCACGCCGGCGCGGTGCGCGTGGACGGCGAGAAGATGTCCAAGTCCCTGGGCAACTTCTTCACCATCCGCGAGGTGCTGGAGAAGTACCACCCCGAGGTGGTGCGCTTCCTGCTGGTGTCCAGCCACTACCGCAGCCCGATCAACTATTCCGAGGACAACCTCAAGGAAGCCAAGGGCGCGCTGGAACGCTTCTACACCGCGCTGCGCGGCCTGCCCGAGGCCGAGGCGGCCGGCGGCGAAGCCTTCGCCGAGCGTTTCGCCGCGGCCATGGACGACGACTTCAACACCCCCGAGGCCGTCGCCGTGCTGTTCGAGATGGCCCGCGAGGTCAACCGCCTGCGCGAGGCCGACCTGCAGGGCGCGGCGGCCCTGGCGGCGAAGCTGCGCGAGCTGGCCGGCCTGCTGGGCGTACTGCAGCTTGAGCCGGATGCCTTCCTCCAGGCCGGCGCCGCCGGCAAGGTCGACGCCGCCCAGGTGGAAGCGCTGATCCAGGCCCGCCTGGAAGCCCGCGCGGCGAAGAACTGGGCCGAGTCCGACCGCATCCGCGACGAGCTGACCGCCATGGGCGTGGTCCTTGAAGACGGCAAGGGCGGCACCACCTGGCGCCTGGCCGAGTGAGCCGCCGTTGAAATGAAGGAAGGCCGCTGATGCGGCCTTTTTTCTGCCTCGCCGGCCGCGCCGAGATGCTCTTCGTAGGAGCGAGCTTGCTCGCGAACGGACTCCGCTGCGGGGCTCATTCGCGAGCAAGCTCGCTCCTACGAGAAGCCGCGCCCGCCCGCAGCGTAGGAGCGGACCTTGTCCGCGATGGCCGGGCGTTCCGGCGCGCTATCCCCTGTAGGAGCGCGCTCTGCGCGCGAATCGCAGGCAGGGCCTGCTCCTACAGGTTGCCGGGAGGCAATGGTTTCGCCATGAAAAAAGGCCGCTGATGCGGCCTTTTCTGCGTCGGGGCAGGGCTGGTTACTTGTGCAGCTCTTCCGCGGCGTACAGGGTGTTCTCCAGCAGGCAGGCGCGGGTCATGGGGCCTACGCCGCCCGGCACCGGGGTGATCCAGCTGGCGCGCTCGGCCGCCACCTCGTATTCCACGTCGCCCACCAGCCGACCGTCGGCCTGGCGGTTGATGCCGACGTCGATGACGATGGCGCCTTCCTTGATCCACTCGCCCTTGACCAGGCCCGGCTTGCCGGCGGCCACCACTACCAGGTCGGCGCGGCGCACGTGCTCGGCCAGGTCGCGGGTGAAGCGGTGGGTGACGGTCACGGTGCAACCGGCCAGCAGCAGCTCCAGGGCCATGGGGCGGCCGACGATGTTGGAGGCGCCGACGATCACCGCGTCCATGCCGTACAGGTCGGCGCCGGTGCTCTGCAGCAGGGTCATGATGCCCTTCGGGGTGCAGGGGCGCAGCAGCGGGATGCGCTGGGCCAGGCGGCCGACGTTGAACGGGTGGAAGCCGTCCACGTCCTTGTCCGGGTTGATGCGCTCCAACAGCTGCGAGGCGTCCAGGTGGGCGGGCAGGGGCAGCTGCACCAGGATGCCGTCGATCGCCGGGTCGGCGTTCAGTCGGTCGATCAGGGCCAGCAGTTCTTCCTGGGTGGTGCTTTCCGGCAGGTCGTAGGCCTGGGACAGGAAGCCCACTTCCTCGCAATCCTTGCGCTTGTGCGCGACGTAGACTTGGGATGCCGGATCGCTGCCGACCAGGATCACCGCCAGGCCGGGGATGCGCAGCCCTTGCTGGCGGCGCTCGGCGACGCGTTGGGCTATCTGCTGGCGGAGGCTGGCGGCGATCGCTTTGCCGTCGATCAGTTTTGCGGTCATGTCGGAGGAGCAACCATAGAGACGGGGAAAAAAGGACGCGCATTTTCGCACGCCGCCCACATAAGGCAAAGGCGGGTGTCCGCTGATTTGCCGTAACTCCTTTATCTCTTTGAAATTTTTTTGAAAAAACCGTTGACGAGGGTAGGGCTCGTCGCTAACATGCGCCCCGCTTGCCGAGCACAGCCTGAAGCAAGAACAGCAGGCGGTGCAAACCGGTTCAGTGGTTTCCACTGATCTGCTTAGCAAGGGTTGCAGCCACTAAAGCGCCCGTAGCTCAGCTGGATAGAGCATCCGCCTTCTAAGCGGATGGTCGCAGGTTCGAGTCCTGCCGGGTGCGCCATTATGGCGTGCGGTAAAGCGTGTAATATGGTGGGCGTAGCTCAGTTGGTAGAGCACAGGATTGTGGCTCCTGGTGTCGTGGGTTCGATTCCCATCGTCCACCCCATATTCCGAAGCGCCAGGCCTAGAGCCTGGCGTTTTCGTTTCTGCGGTTCCCTGCGGACGTGGTGAAATTGGTAGACACGCCGGATTTAGGTTCCGGTGGCGCAAGCTGTGAGAGTTCGAGTCTCTCCGTCCGCACCATTCTTTCCAGAAGCTCTCGCAGCCCGAGTATTTCCGCCGCTTTCAGCCTGGGTGACTTCTGCATTTCTTGTGACTAGAATGCTTGCCCTTGATTCTGGGAGCCGGAAGGACCGGCTTACGTCTGTGCCACGAGGAATATCCATGCAAGTTTCCGTTGAAAGCACCTCCGCTCTTGAGCGCCGCATGACCGTTGGCGTGCCGGCCGAGCGCATCGAGACCGAAGTCAACAAGCGTCTGCAGCAGACCGCTCGTCGCGCCAAGGTTCCCGGCTTCCGTCCCGGCAAGGTGCCGATGAGCGTGATCCGCCAGCGCTACGAAGCCGCCGCTCGTCAGGAAGCCCTCGGTGACCTGATCCAGGAAACCTTCTACGAAGCCGTGGTCGAGCAGAAGCTGAACCCGGCCGGCGCCCCGTCGGTGGAGCCGAAGGTATTCGAGAAGGAGAAGGGCCTGGAATACGTGGCCACCTTCGAAGTCTTCCCGGAATTCCAGGTCGCCGGCTTCGACGGCATCGAGGTCGAGCGCCTGCAGGCCGACGTGGCCGACGCCGACGTCGACAACATGCTGGAAATCCTGCGCAAGCAGAACACCCGCTTCGAGGCCGTCGAGCGCGCCGCGCAGAACGACGACCAGTTGAACATCGACTTCGTCGGCAAGATCGACGGCGAAGCCTTCGCCGGCGGTTCGGCCAAGGGCACCCTGCTGGTGCTGGGCTCCGGCCGCATGATCCCGGGCTTCGAAGAAGGCCTGGTCGGCGCCAAGGCCGGTGAAGAGCGCGTGCTCACCCTGAACTTCCCCGAGGACTACCAGAACCTCGACCTGGCCGGCAAGGCCGCCGAGTTCAGCGTCACCGTGAACAGCGTCAGCGAGCCCAAGCTGCCGGAGCTGACCGAAGAGTTCTTCGCCCTGTTCGGCATCAAGGAAAGCACCCTGGAAGGCTTCCGCGCCGAAGTCCGCAAGAACATGGAGCGCGAGCTGCGCCAGGCCATCAAGTCCAAGGTGAAGAACCAGGTGATGGAAGGTCTGGTGACCGCCAACCCGATCGACGTGCCCAAGGCCCTGATCGGCAACGAAGTGAACCGTCTGCGCGTGCAGGCCGTCCAGCAGTTCGGCGGCAACATCAAGCCCGAGCAACTGCCGGCCGAGCTGTTCGAAGAGCAGGCCAAGCGTCGCGTGGTCCTGGGCCTGATCGTCGCCGAGCTGGTCAAGCAGCACGAGCTGAAGGCCGACGAAGCCCGCGTTCGCGAGATGATCGAAGAGATGGCTTCGGCCTACCAGGAGCCCGAGCAAGTGGTCGCCTGGTACTACAAGAACGACCAGCAGCTGAACGAAGTGCGCTCGGTTGTACTGGAAGAACAAGTTGTAGATACTGTCCTGCAGAAGGCCAAAGTGACCGATAAGCAGGTATCCTACGAAGACGCGGTCAAGCCTGCTGAAGCTCCTGTAGCGGCCTGATCCAACCCTTCGTTCGATCGTCATAAGCCAGCCCTCGGGCTGGCTTATGTCTTTGAGACATATCTATTTCATTAGGGAGTGATCGTCGGACATGCCGAATACCTTCATGCCGCAAGTTCCGAACATCCAGGCCGCCGGTGGCCTGGTGCCGATGGTGGTGGAGCAGTCCGCCCGCGGTGAGCGTTCCTACGACATCTATTCGCGCCTGCTGAAGGAGCGGATCATCTTCCTGGTCGGCCAGGTCGAGGACTACATGGCCAACCTGGTGGTGGCCCAGCTGCTGTTCCTCGAAGCCGAGAACCCGGACAAGGACATCCACCTGTACATCAACTCGCCGGGCGGTTCGGTGACTGCCGGCATGTCCATCTACGACACCATGCAGTTCATCAAGCCGGACGTGTCGACCATCTGCGTCGGCCAGGCCTGCAGCATGGGCGCGCTGCTCCTCGCGGGCGGCGCCGCCGGCAAGCGCTACTGCCTGCCGCACTCGCGGATGATGATCCACCAGCCGCTGGGCGGCTTCCAGGGCCAGGCCTCGGATATCGAGATCCACGCCAAGGAAATCCTCTTCATCAAGGAACGCCTGAACCAGGTGCTGGCGCACCATACCGGCCAGCCGCTGGACGTGATCGCCCGCGACACCGACCGCGACCGCTTCATGAGCGGCGAGGAAGCGGTGCAGTATGGTCTGATCGATCAGGTTTACACTCAGCGCCCTTCGGCCGCCTGAGTCTTTCCGCTCGAACACGGCCGGGCGACCGGCCGTTTCGCGGGCTTGAAAATGCCCGCATTTGCCTTCATCTTGTGTTTCAAGCCTATCCGACTGGAACGATCTAATGACTGACACCCGCAACGGCGAGGACAACGGCAAGCTGCTGTATTGCTCCTTCTGCGGCAAGAGCCAGCACGAAGTGCGCAAGTTGATTGCCGGCCCCTCGGTCTTTATCTGCGACGAGTGCGTCGACCTGTGCAACGACATCATCCGCGAGGAGGTGCAGGAAGCACAGGCGGAGAGTAGCGCGCACAAGCTTCCGGCGCCGAAAGAGATCCGTTCCATCCTCGATCAGTACGTGATCGGCCAGGAACGTGCGAAGAAAACCCTGGCGGTAGCGGTCTACAACCACTACAAGCGCCTGAATCAGCGCGACCGCAAGGACGACGTCGAGCTGGGCAAGAGCAACATCCTGCTGATCGGGCCGACCGGCTCGGGCAAGACCCTGCTCGCCGAGACCCTCGCGCGCCTGCTGAACGTGCCTTTCACCATCGCCGACGCCACCACCCTGACCGAAGCCGGTTACGTGGGCGAGGACGTCGAGAACATCATCCAGAAGCTGCTGCAGAAGTGCGACTACGACGTAGAGAAGGCCCAGATGGGCATCGTCTACATCGACGAGATCGACAAGATCTCGCGCAAGTCGGACAACCCGTCCATCACCCGTGACGTGTCCGGCGAAGGCGTGCAGCAGGCCCTGCTGAAGCTGATCGAGGGCACCGTCGCCTCGGTTCCGCCCCAGGGTGGCCGCAAGCACCCGCAGCAGGAGTTCCTGCAGGTCGATACCCGCAACATCCTGTTCATCTGCGGTGGCGCGTTCGCCGGCCTGGAGAAGGTCATCCAGAACCGCTCCACCAAGGGCGGCATCGGCTTCAGTGCCGAGGTTCGCAGCCAGGACATGGGCAAGAAGGTCGGCGAGGCGCTGCGCGAGGTGGAGCCGGAAGACCTGGTCAAGTTCGGCCTGATCCCGGAATTCGTCGGCCGCCTGCCGATCATCGCCACCCTCGACGAACTCGACGAGGCGGCGCTGATGCAGATCCTCACCGAGCCGAAGAACGCCCTCACCAAGCAGTACGCCCGCTTGTTCGAGATGGAAGGCGTGGACCTGGAGTTCCGCCCGGACGCCCTCAAGGCCGTAGCCCGCAGGGCCCTGGAGCGCAAGACCGGCGCCCGTGGCCTGCGCTCGATCCTCGAAGGCATCCTGCTCGACACCATGTACGAAATCCCCTCGCAGACCGAGGTCAGCAAGGTGGTCATCGACGAGAGCGTCATCGACGGCTCGTCCCAGCCCCTGCTGATCTACGAGAACAGCGAGCAGCCTGCCAAGGCTGCGCCTGAGGCATAAAAGAAAAGGGGGCCTTCGGGCCCCCTTTTTCCTTCCCGTCTACCGCGCTTGTTTTTTCCCTGGCCTAACCCCATCTTAGGCCCAAGGGTCTAACCCATCTTTTTTGGCCAAGTGCCGCTGTAGAGCCGAATATCATGAAAACACTCGTCGAGTTGCCCCTGCTTCCCCTGCGTGACGTAGTGGTCTATCCGCACATGGTCATTCCCCTGTTCGTGGGGCGCGAGAAATCCATCGAGGCCCTGGAGGCCGCGATGACCAGCGACAAGCAGATCCTCCTGCTGGCGCAGAAGAACCCCGCCGACGACGACCCGGGCGAAGACGGCCTGTACCGCATGGGCACCGTGGCCACCGTGCTGCAGCTGCTGAAGCTGCCCGACGGCACCGTGAAGGTCCTGGTGGAGGGCGAGCAGCGTGGCCATGTCGAGCGTTTCATCGACGAGGACGCCCATTGCCGCGCCGAAGTGTCGATCATCGACGAGGCGCCGGTCGGCGAGCGCGAGTCCGAGGTCTTCATCCGCAGCCTGCTGAGCCAGTTCGAGCAGTACGTGCAACTGGGCAAGAAGGTTCCGGCCGAAGTGCTGTCGTCGCTGAACAGCATCGACGAGCCGGGCCGCCTGGTCGACACCATGGCCGCGCACATGGCCCTGAAGATCGAGCAGAAGCAGGAAATCCTCGAGATCACCGAGCTGGCCGCCCGCGTCGAGCACGTGCTGGCCATGCTGGATGCCGAGATCGACCTGCTGCAGGTCGAGAAGCGCATCCGCGGCCGGGTGAAGAAGCAGATGGAGCGCAGCCAGCGCGAGTACTACCTGAACGAGCAGATGAAGGCCATCCAGAAGGAACTGGGTGACATCGACGAGGGCCACAACGAGGTCGAGGAACTGAAGAAGCGCATCGACGCCGCCGGCCTGACCAAGGAGGCGCTGGCCAAGGCCAACGCCGAGCTGAACAAGCTCAAGCAGATGTCGCCGATGTCCGCCGAGGCCACTGTGGTGCGCTCGTACATCGACTGGCTGGTGAACGTGCCGTGGAAGGCCGAGAGCAAGGTGCGCCACGACCTGGCCAAGGCCGAGGACATCCTCGATGCCGACCACTACGGGCTGGACGAGGTCAAGGAGCGCATCCTCGAGTACCTCGCCGTGCAGAAGCGCGTGAAGAAGGTCAAGGGCCCGGTGCTCTGCCTGGTCGGCCCACCCGGCGTGGGCAAGACCTCGCTGGCCGAGTCCATCGCCCGCGCCACCAACCGCAAGTTCGTGCGCATGGCCCTGGGTGGCGTGCGTGACGAGGCCGAGATCCGCGGCCACCGCCGCACCTACATCGGCTCCATGCCCGGCCGCCTGATCCAGAAGATGACCAAGGTGGGCGTGCGCAACCCGCTGTTCCTGCTCGACGAGATCGACAAGATGGGCAGCGACATGCGCGGCGACCCGGCCTCGGCCCTGCTGGAAGTGCTGGACCCGGAGCAGAACCACAATTTCAACGACCACTACCTGGAAGTGGACTACGACCTTTCGGACGTGATGTTCCTCTGCACGGCCAACTCCATGAACATCCCGGCCCCGCTGCTGGACCGCATGGAAGTCATCCGCCTGCCGGGCTACACCGAGGACGAGAAGGTCAACATCGCCTCGAAATATCTTGTGTCGAAGCAGACTGCGGCCAATGGTCTCAAGAAGGGCGAGCTGACCTTCGACGAGGCGGCCATCCGCGACATCATCCGCTACTACACCCGCGAGGCGGGCGTGCGCAGCCTGGAGCGGCAGATCGCCAAGGTCTGCCGCAAGGCGGTGAAGGAGGGGACCAAGGCCCGGCGCATCGAGGCCAAGGTGACTACCGAGACCCTCGAGAACTACCTGGGCGTGCGCAAGTTCCGCTACGGCCTGGCCGAGCAGCAGGACCAGATCGGCCAGGTCACCGGGCTGGCCTGGACCCAGGTGGGCGGCGAGCTGCTCACCATCGAGTCGGCCATCGTCCCCGGCAAGGGCGCGCTGACCAAGACCGGTTCGCTGGGCGACGTGATGGCGGAGTCCATTACCGCTGCGCTGACCGTCGTTCGTAGTCGTGCGAAAAGTCTGGGAATTCCGGCGGACTTCCACGAAAAACACGATATCCACATCCACGTCCCGGAAGGCGCCACGCCCAAGGACGGCCCCAGCGCCGGCATCGGCATGTGCACCGCGCTGGTCTCGGCGATCACCCAGATCCCGGTGCGCGCGGACGTCGCCATGACCGGCGAGATCACCCTGCGCGGCCAGGTGCTGGCCATCGGCGGGCTCAAGGAAAAACTTCTGGCGGCCCACCGCGGGGGAATCAAAACCGTGATCATCCCGGAAGAAAATGTCCGTGATCTCAAGGAAATTCCGGATAACATTAAGGCAGATCTCGTTATTAAACCGGTTAAATGGATTGACGAGGTCCTGCAAATTGCGCTGCAATACACGCCGGAGCCCTTGCCCGATGCGGCTCCCGAGATGGTTGCAAAGGATGAAAAACGCGAGTCTGATTCCAAGGAGCGAATCAGCACGCATTAGCCGGGGGGCTTTCTTGACACTGTTTTTGGGCCCTTGTTATAAAGCGGCACTTGCTTTGTCAGTTGGCAAACCAGCACCTGCTTTTGCTTACACCTAACACATAGAAACATACTCAACAGAAATAAGGGGACTTAGAGTGAACAAGTCGGAACTGATCGATGCAATTGCCGCATCTGCTGATATCCCGAAAGCTGTTGCCGGTCGCGCTCTGGACGCGGTAATCGAGTCCGTCACTGGCGCCCTGAAGGCGGGTGACTCCGTCGTACTGGTTGGCTTCGGCACCTTCGCTGTCAAAGAGCGTGCTGCCCGCACCGGTCGCAACCCGCAAACCGGCAAGCCGATCAAGATCGCTGCCGCTAAGATCCCGGGCTTCAAAGCCGGTAAAGCCCTGAAGGATGCTGTCAACTAAGCGTCTTTCCGGTCTTGACCTGTCCGGTCCGACCTAGCGTCGGATCGGCCGCGGAGCGGCGCTCGGGATGGGTTACCATCCCGCATCGCCGGGGGTCGCGGGCCAAGGCTCGCTAGCTCCGCCCGTTACGAGAAGGCGCATCCTCGGATGCGCCTTTCTCATATCCGCATATTAAATACCCACGCCTCGCCGCCACTGACGGCAGGTGCGTGGCCGCTTTTGGGGGCCGCATGCTGCAAAACATCAGGGACAATTCCCAGGGCTGGATCGCCAAGACCATCATCGGTGTCATCGTCGTGCTGATGGCGCTGACCGGTTTCGATGCCATCATCCGGGCTACCCATCACGAGAATGTCGCTGCCAAGGTCAATGGCGACGACATCAGCATCCCCGAGCTGCAGCAGGCTCAGGAAATGCAGCGCCGCCAGCTGCAGCAGCGCCTGGGCAAGGACTTCGATGCCTCGACCCTGGACGACAAGCTGCTCAAGGACGCCGCACTCAAGGGCCTGATCGAGCGCAAGCTGTTGCTCCAGGCTGCACAGAACGACAAGTTCTCCTTCACCCAGCAGCAGGTCGACCAACTGATCCTGCTGACCCCCGAGTTCCAGCTCGACGGCAAGTTCAACTCCGACAAGTTCGACCAGGCACTGCGCCAGAACGGCTACACCCGCATGCAGTTCCGCCAGATGCTCGAGCAGGAAATGCTCATCGGCCAACTGCGTGCCGGCATCGCCGGTTCCGGCTTCGTCACCGACAACGAACTGCAGGCCTTCGCCCGCCTGGAGAAGCAGACCCGCGACTTCGCAACCCTGACCTTCAAGGCCGATCCGTCCAAGGCCAAGGTCGAGGACGCCGACATCAAGGCCTACTACGACGCCCACAAGGCCGAGTTCATGAGCCCGGACCAGGTGGTGATCGACTACATCGAGCTGAAGAAGTCGTCCTTCTTCAACCAGGTCGTCGCCAAGGACGAGGACCTGCAGGCCCAGTACCAGAAGGAAGTCGCCGGCCTCTCCGAGCAGCGCGACGCCGCGCACATCCTCATCGAGGTCAACGCCAAGCAGAGCGATGCCCAGGCCAAGGCCAAGATCGAGGAGATCAAGGCGCGCCTGGCCAAGGGCGAGGACTTCGCCAAGCTGGCCAAGGAGCAGTCCAACGACATCGGCTCCGCCGGCAATGGCGGTGACCTGGGTTACGCCGGCCGTGGCGTCTACGACCCGGCCTTCGAGGATGCGCTCTATGGCCTGAAGGCCAAGGGCGACGTGTCCGAGCCGGTGCGTACCCAGTACGGCTGGCACCTGGTCAAGCTGCTCGGCGTGCAGGCGCCGGAAGTCCCGAGCTTCGCCAGCCTGAAGCCCAAGCTGGAACAGGACCTGAAGAGCCAACTGGTGGAGCAGCGCTTCGTCGACGCCACCAAGCAGCTGGAAAGCTCCGCCTACGAGGCCTCCGACCTGGCCCAGCCGGCCCAGGAACTGGGCCTGAAGGTCGAGACCAGCAAGCCCTTCGGCCGCGAAGGCGGCGAGGGCGTCGCCGCCAACCGCCAGGTCATCCAGGCTGCCTTCAGCACCGAGGTGCTGGAAGACGGCGCCAACAGCGGCGCCATCGAGCTGGACCCGGAGACCGTGGTTGTGCTGCGCGTCAAGGAGCACCATAAGCCGCAGCAGCAGACCCTGGAGGAAGTCACCGCTTCCATCCGCGAAGTGCTGCAGCGCCAGCATGCCGCCGACGCCGCCAAGGCTCAGGGCGAAGCCCTGCTGGCAGGCCTGCGCGATGGCAAGACGCCGCTGGCCCAGGCCCAGAACGGCCAGACCTGGAAAGTGGTGGAAGCCGCTTCCCGTGGCCAGGAGGGCGTCGACCCGCTGCTGCTCCAGGAAGTGTTCCGCATGGCGCGTCCGGCCAAGGCCGGGCAACCGACCTTCGCCGGTGTGACCCTGGGCAATGGCGACTACGTGCTGGTGCGCCTGAACGGCGTCAGCGAGCCGGGCGCCACCCTGAGCGACCAGGAGAAGGCCATGTACCGCCAGTTCCTCGCCTCGCGCAGCGGCCAGGAAGACTTCGCCGCTTTCCGTCGCCAGTTGAACGACCAGGCCAAGGTGGAGAAGTACTGATCCACCTGGTGTGAAAAAAGGCGGAGCAGGGTGACCTGCTCCGCCTTTTTCATTGGGGTGCCGTTCATCCGCGAAGGGAAATGCCGTGCCTCCCGGCGGGCGCGTAGGGCGAATAACGCGAAGCGTTATCCGCCGATCGGAGGCCTCATCTGGCACCTTCATGGCCATGGCACGCGGGCCAGCGGCGGATAACCGCGAACGGTTATGCGCCCTACGGTTCCCCTCACGCCGTGCCTCCCGGCGGGCGCGTAGGGCGAATAACGCGAAGCGTTATCCGCCGATCGGGGCGTTCACCTGGCACCTTCATGGCCATGGCGCGCGGGCCAACGGCGGATAACCGCGAACGGTTATGCGCCCTACGGTTCCCCTCATGCCGTGCCTCCCTGCGGGCGCGTAGGGCGAATAACGCGAAGCGTTATCCGCCGATCGGGGCGCTCACCTGGCACCTTCATGGCCATGGAGCGCGGGCCAGCGGCGGATAACCGCGAACGGTTATGCGCCCTACGGTTCTCCTCGCGCCGTGCCTCCCGGCGAAGCGTTATCCGCTTGCGGTGCCCTTGTGGGGGCACTCAACCGAAACGGTAGATATCCATCCCGAGCGCCCCCAGGGTGAAGCCGGCGTGCTCGACGCGCATGGCGGGGCCGCCGGCGCCGCGGGCGAAGTACAGCGGCAGCAGGTGTTCGTCGCTGGGGTGGTTGCGCGCTGCCGACGGCGCCTGCTGGCGATAGTCGAAAAGCGCGGCCTCGTCGTCGCTCGCGAGCTTCTCGACGATCCAGTCGCGGAAGGCCTGGGCCCAGGGCTCGACCACGTCGGGGCCGGCGTGCCAGTCCAGTTCGCCCAGGTTGTGGGTGATGCTGCCCGAACCGATCAGCAGGAAGCCCTCTTCGCGCAGTTGGCGCAGAGCCTTGCCGACGTGGTCCTGCAGGCGCGGGCCGAGGCGGCTGGGCAGCGACAGCTGCAGCACCGGGATGTCCGCGGCCGGGTACATCAGGCTCAGTGGGACCCAGGCGCCGTGGTCCAGGGGGCGCTCGGCGTCGAGGCTGGCCGGGATCTGCCGGCTGGCCAGCAGTTCGACGACCCGCCGGGCCAGCTCGGGCGCGCCGGGGGCGGGGTACTGGACCTCGTAGAGGGCGCGGGGGAAGCCGTAGAAGTCATGCCAGGTCTCCGGCCGCGGGCTGGCGGTGATGCGCAGGTCCGGCGTTTCCCAGTGCGCCGATACCACCAGGATCGCCTTCGGCCGGGGCAGTTCGTCGGCCAGGCGCTTGAGCGGCGCCGCGCTGGCGCCGGGTTCCAGCGCCAGCATGGGGGAGCCGTGGGATATGAACAGGGTAGGGAGCATGGAACACCTCCAAAGTGATGGCGTTATGTTCCCGCTGCGATAGATCGAAATCCAGTATGGGTTTTCGACCATAACCATCCGTTAATTCGATGCTGCCAGGCTGTGCCCGAGGCGACGATCGGGTTGAACCTGGATGGCCAGTGGCCGCTCCAAGCCACTGTCTGCCTTCGGCGAAGACGGTTGCCGAGGTGGTTTTGCAGGCTGCGTCGCAAAGCCATCTATCCTCTGAAAAGAGCTACAGCAAGTTGCGGCCTGCTTCTCTTTGACTGAGGGGTGGGGGCGGAGATACTGCGCGCCCCGCGATGCAGTCGTCGTTTCCAGCGTTCGAGGTCCCATCCATGCAAACCTTCAGGCAAGAGCTGATCCTCCGGGAAGGCGACCGTCTCGTGCTCGCCGACGGTACCGAGCTCATCGTTCGCCGCATCCGCTCGGGGCGGGTGAGCCTGGGGGTGGTCGAGCGGCATGAGCCGGCCGTGCGCCACGGCTGGCTGCACTGGCCGCTGCGGCCGGCGTTGCTGCGCGGTCGCTAGCGGCAGACGCCCCGCTGGGCGATCATGGGCACCCGGCGGAGCCGCTCCGTCGATTCCGTGCAGGCAATCCGGCCTGCACCGCAGCAGGAATGGAGCCCATGCACGAAGACTTCTGGCAGGCGCGCTGGTCGCGCAACGAAATCGGTTTCCACCTCGCCGAGGTCAACCCCTACCTCGTTCGCCACTGGCCGATGCTGGCCCTGCCGCGGGGCGCGCGGGTGCTGGTGCCGCTGTGCGGCAAGTCGCGCGACCTGGTCTGGCTGGCGGAGCAGGGCTACCGGGTGCTGGGGGTGGAGCTGGCCGAGCGCGCGGTGAAGGACTTCTTCGCCGAGCAGGGCTGGCAGCCCGAGGTGGAGCAGCGGGGTGCGCTGCGCAGTTATCGGCATGGCAACGTCGAGATCCTCCAGGGCGACTTCTTCGACCTGGCGGCCGAACACCTGGCCGATTGCCAGGCGCTCTACGACCGGGCCGCGCTCATCGCCCTGCCGCCGGACATGCGCGAGGACTACGCGCGGCACCTGGCCGCCATCCTGCCGCGGCCGCTGGAGGGCCTGCTCGTCACCCTGGAATACCCCCAGGAGCAGATGTCCGGGCCGCCGTTCGCGGTGCTGGCGGATGAAGTGAGGACGCGCTTCGCGCAGTGGCAGGTCGTGGAGCTGGAGCGCCTGGACGTGCTGGGCGAGAACTGGAAGTTCCTCGACCGCGGGGTGAAGCGCCTGGAAGAAGTGGTGTTCCGCTTGCACCGGGACTGAAAAGCAGAAGGGCGGCCCCGGGGCCGCCCTCCTGCTGTATCGGCGCGATCAGCGCGCGTTGCGCAGCGCCTCGATGCGTTCTTCCAGCGGCGGGTGGCTCATGAACAGGCCGGCGAGGCCATGCTTGAGCCCGCCGTTGATACCGAAGGCGGTCAGGCTGTCGGGCATGTGCACCGGCACGCCCTGTTCGGCGCGCAGGCGCTGCAGCGCGGCGATCATCGCGTTGCTGCCGGCCAGGTGGGCGCCGGCGGCGTCGGCGCGGAACTCGCGGCGGCGCGAGAACCACATGACGATGATGCTGGCGAGGATGCCCAGCACCAGCTCCGCGACTATGGTCGCGATGTAGTAGGCCGGGCCGCGGCCTTCCTCGGTCTTGAACACCGCCTTGTCGACGAAGTTGCCGAAGATGCGCGCGAAGAACATGACGAAGGTGTTCACCACGCCCTGCACCAGGGCCAGGGTGACCATGTCGCCGTTGGCCACGTGGCCGATCTCGTGGGCGAGCACCGCGCGCACTTCATCCGGCGAGAAGCGCTCGAGCAGGCCCTGGCTGACGGCCACCAGGGCGTCGTTGCGGTTCCAGCCGGTGGCGAAGGCGTTGGCCTCGTAGGCCGGGAAGATCCCCACCTCGGGCATCTTGATGCCGGCTTCGCGCGAGAGCTGCTCGACGGTCTGCAGCAGCCACTGCTCGTGGCGGGTGCGCGGCTGGCTGATGATTTCCGTGCCGGTGGTGGTCTTGGCCATCCACTTGGACAGGAACAGCGAGATGATCGAGCCGGCGAAGCCGAAGACGGCACAGTAGACCAGCAGCGCTTGCAGGTTGAGGTCGATGCCGTTGGCGGCCATGACCCCGTTGAAGCCGAGCAGGCTCAGGGTGATGCTGGCGACGAGCACGACCGCCAGGTTGGTGGCCAGGAACAGCAGGATGCGCATCATGGGTAAGACTTCTCCTCGCGACTTGGGCGCACGGCGCGCAGGGGCGCGCCGATGCCCCGGGCGTGCGCGCTCCGGGGCCGGGCTGGATTATGCGGGGTATATGCGGTCGGCCCCTAGGCGATTCAACGTGGGGACTATTTCAAACTATGTCTCTTTTTCCACGCCAGCGTACTCGAAGAGTAGCCGGGCCAGGCGCGAGATGCGCTCGCCGTGCCCATCGGCCAGCGCGTCGCGCAATTGCTGCGCGAGGGTGGCCTGCTGGCGGCGCACGCTGGCGGGCAGCTGCGGATCGTCGGCGCTGCCGCGGGGCAGGGCGCGGCTCAGGCGCAGGAAGCCCTTTTCGCTGAGCACGGCCTGGTCCAGGGCTTCGTGGCGGATGCAGCCGTCGTAGCGCAGGTAGCCTTCCTCGGCCAGCCACAGCAGCGCGCCCAGGCAGGCCTGGTGGCGCTTGCTGGGCAGGCCGAACTCGTCGTGCTCCTCGCGGCCGATGAGGTCTTCCACGTACAGGGCGACCTTGCGCGGGAAGGCCTGGTAGAGCAGGAGCATCCCGGCGGCGGCGTCCTTGTAGAAGTCGTCTATCTGCAGGTCCATGGTTACTGGCGGTAGCTCCCGAGGAAGCTGCCGATGCGCCCGATGGCCTGTTCCAGGTCGTCGACGCGGGGCAGGGTGACCACGCGGAAATGGTCCGGCCACGGCCAGTTGAAGGCGGTGCCCTGGACGATCAGCAGCTTCTCGGACAGCAGCAGGTCGAGGACGAACTTCTCGTCGTTGTGGATCGGGCAGACCTTGGGGTCGATGCGCGGGAAGGCGTAGAGCGCGCCCATCGGCTTGACGCAGCTGACCCCGGGGATGTCGTTGAGCAGCTCCCAGGCGCGGTTGCGCTGTTCCAGCAGGCGGCCGCCGGGCAGCACCAGGTCGTTGATGCTCTGGTAGCCGCCCAGGGCGGTCTGGATGGCGTGCTGGCTGGGCACGTTGGCGCACAGGCGCATGTTGGCCAGGATGTCCAGGCCCTCGATGTAGCTCTGGGCCTTGTGCTTGGGCCCGGAGATGGCGATCCAGCCGGAGCGGAAGCCGGCCACCCGGTAGGCCTTGGACAGGCCGTTGAAGGTCAGGCAGAGCACGTCCGGCGCCAGGGAGGCGGTGGAGATGTGCACGGCGTCGTCGTAGAGGATCTTGTCGTAGATCTCGTCGGAGAAGATCACCAGGTTGTGCTGGCGCGCCAGTTCGACGATGTCCAGCAGCACTTCCCTGGAATAGACCGCGCCGGTGGGGTTGTTCGGGTTGATCAGCACCAGGGCCTTGGTGTTGCTGGTGATCTTGGCCCGCATGTCGGCGATGTCGGGGAACCAGCCGGCCTGCTCGTCGCACAGGTAGTGCACCGGCTTGCCGCCGGCCAGCGACACCGAGGCGGTCCACAGCGGGTAGTCGGGCGCCGGGATCAGCACCTCGTCGCCGTTGTTGAGCAACGCCTGCAGGGCCATGACGATCAGCTCGGAGACGCCGTTGCCCAGGTAGATGTCCTCGATGCCGACGCCTTCCACCTGCTTCTGCTGGTAGTACTGCATCACCGCCTTGCGCGCGCTGAACAGGCCCTTGGAGTCGCTGTAGCCCTGCGCCGTGGGCAGGTTGCGGATGACGTCCTGGAGGATTTCGTCGGGGGCCTCGAAACCGAACGGCGCCGGGTTGCCGATGTTCAGCTTGAGGATGCGATGGCCTTCCTCTTCCAGGCGTTTGGCGTGCTTGAGCACCGGCCCGCGGATGTCGTAGCAGACGTTGGCGAGCTTGTTCGATTTGCTGACCTGCATGATGTGGCGTTCCCGAAATGAAGGTTCCCGCGCTCCGGCCCTGGCTTGGCAGGCTGTAACGCGGGTGACAGACTGGCGTCTATACGAGGTTGCGGAATGTCGCGCTTCCTGGCGCTGAAACTGAAAAAACGCCTGGTTGACGGAGAAACGAACGAAAAAAAGCCCATAAAAAGGCTTTTTTATCGTCGATGATCCCTTGCGCGGCAGATTCTGCATCCGGCGATGACGTCACGCATCATACGTGCGGCCCGTTTTCCGCGAAAGGGCGCGGACGGGCTTTTTTCGAGCTTGCGAGGTACAACGATGGAAAAGATCGAGAAGCCCCTGGAAAGCTGGCGCGAGGAGCTCGATGAACAGCAGTTCCACGTCTGCCGCCTGGGCGGCACCGAGCGCGCCTTCACCGGCGAGTACTACGCGACCAAGACCCCCGGCATCTACCACTGCGTGTGCTGCGGCGCGGCGCTGTTCGACTCGGACGCCAAGTACGATTCCGGCAGCGGCTGGCCGAGCTACTTCCAGCCGGTGTCGAAGCAGGCCATCGCCGAGTTGGAGGACTTCAGCCACGGCATGCACCGCATCGAGGTGCGCTGCGCCGCCTGCGAAGCCCACCTGGGCCACGTCTTCCCCGACGGGCCGCGGCCGACCGGGTTGCGCTACTGCATCAACTCGGCGTCGCTGAAGCTGGTGCCGCGCGACGGGGCCTGAGTGGCGCGAGGCCCGCTGGTCACCAGCGGGCCTTTTTTCGGCAGAAATAAATTGTGTGCAATTTAATTGGGCGCTATCTTGCTCGCACCCCCACTTCTCCGGAGCCATTTCCATGAGCGACGTACTGCTGGACATCCCCTGCACGACCATCAAGGGCGAGCAGAAGACCCTGGCCGATTTCGGCGGCAAGGCGCTGCTGGTGGTGAACACCGCCAGCAAGTGCGGTTTCACCCCACAGTACAAGGGCCTGGAGGCACTGTGGGAGCAGTACCGCGACAAGGGCCTGATGGTGCTGGGCTTCCCCTGCAACCAGTTCGGCAAGCAGGAGCCGGGCGACGAGGGCGAGATCTCGCAGTTCTGCGAGCTGAACTTCGGCGTCAGCTTCCCGCTGTTCAGGAAGATCGACGTCAACGGCGCCGACGCCCACCCGCTCTACGTGCAGTTGAAGAAGCGCGCGCCGGGCGTGCTGGGCAGCCAGGGCATCAAGTGGAACTTCACCAAGTTCCTGGTCAGCGGCGACGGCAGCCGGGTCAAGCGCTTCGCCCCGCTGACCAAGCCGGAGGAACTCGCCGCCGAGATCGAAGCGCTGCTGCGATGAGCCGCCGCGAACCGGAACAGGCGCTGCTGCTGGATAATCAGCTGTGCTTCCGCCTGTATGCCGCCTCGCGGGCGATCATCCGCGGCTACCGGCCGATGCTCGACGCCCTCGGCCTGACCTACCCGCAGTACCTGGTGATGCTGGTGCTGTGGGAATGGCAGGAGCGCCCGCCCGCGCAGCCGACCGTGAAGGCCCTGGGCGAGCGCCTGCTGCTCGACTCCGGCACCCTCACGCCGCTGCTCAAGCGCTTGGAGCAGCTCGGCCTGGTACAGCGCCGCCGGGCGCGGCAGGACGAGCGCGAGGTGCACCTGGGCCTGAGCGGGGAGGGCATCGCCCTGCGCGAGAAGGTGGCGCCGCTGCGCGAGGCGCTGCTGTGCGCCAGCGGCCTGGACCTCGACGCCATGGGCGAGTTGCGCGTTCGCCTGGACGACCTGCTCGGGCAACTGCTGGCGCTGGAACCCTGAGGCGCCGCCGGCCTCAGGCATTCAGCCGGGGTTGGGCCCAGCGTTCCAGCATCGCCGCCATCTCGTCGCGGTGGAAGGGCTTGGCCAGGTAGTCGTCCATGCCGGCCAGGCGGCAGCGCTCGCGCTCGTCGGGCAGCGCGTTGGCGGTCAGGGCGATCACCGGCAGGTCCTTCCAGCGCGGCTCCTGGCGGATCAGGCGGGTCGCCTCGTAGCCGTCCATCACCGGCATGTTGCAGTCCATCAGTACCAGCTCGAAGTCTTCCTGGGCCAGGGCGGCCAGGGCCTCCTCGCCGTCGGCGGCGACCCGCACCCGGCAGCCGAGCTTCTGCAGCAGGCCCCTGGCCACCAGTTGGTTGACCGGGTTGTCCTCCACCAGCAGCACGCGCGCGGCGAACTGCTCCGGGGCCTTGCCCGGCGCCTGCCGCTGGGCTTGCAGTGCCTGGCGCCGCAGGGCCTGCTCCAGTGCCTGGTGCAGGGTGGTGCGGCTGAGCGGGCGGGCCAGCTGGCGCAGGGGCGCCAGCTGCTGCGCCAGCTCGGCCTCGACGAAGCTGCCGTAGGCGGTGACCAGCAGCACCGGGCGCTCCTTGAGGTGCCGGCGCAGGCCGACCAGGCAGTCCGGGCAGTCGGACAGCAGCACGTCTAGCTCCACGCCCACCAGGTTGGCGTCGATGTCCAGGCGCCGGTAGTCCAGGCCCCAGCGCGGCAGCCAGGCCTGCAACAGCTCGGCCAGGCCGCTATTGGCCGGGCACTGTGCAATCACCTTGCCGCTCAGGGGCTCCAGCGCCTGCGCGGGGCTCAGGGCGGGCAGCGGCAGGGTCGCGGCGAACTCGCTGCCCAGGCCCGGTTGCGAGCTGACGCTCAGCTCGCCTTGCATGGCCTCGCAGAGCTTGCGCGTCAGCGCCAGGCCCAGGCCGGTGCCGCCGAACTGGCGGGTAATGCCGGCGTCGGCCTGGGTGAAGGGCTGGAAGATGCGCTGCAGGGCGTCGGGGGCGATGCCGATGCCGGTGTCGCGGACGCTGATGCGCACACCGTCCTCCCAGGGTTCGACGCGCAGGTCGACGCGGCCCAGGCGGGTGAACTTGAGGGCATTGGACAGCAGGTTGCTGACGATCTGCCGCACCCGCGTCGGGTCGCCCTCCAGCTGCGCCGGCAGTTCGGGGCTGACCAGGCAGGTCAGCTCCACCGCCGGGGCGGCGTTCTGCGACAGCAGGCTGGCGGTGTCTTCCACCAGGGTGGCGAGGTCGAAGGGAATCTTCTCCAGCTCCAGCTGGCCGGACTCGAACTTGGACAGGTCGAGCACGTCGTTGAGCAGGTCCACCAGCACCTTGCCCGAGTCGTGGGCGATGGACAGCTGCTGGCGTTGCTCCGGGCTCAGCGGGCCGTCCAGGGCCAGGCCGAGCATGCCCAGCAGGCCGTTGAGCGGGGTGCGGATCTCGTGGCTCATGTTGGCCAGGAAGGTGGCGCGGGCCTGGGCCATGTCCAGGGCGTTGAGTCGAGCGCTTTCCAGTTGCTGGTTGGACTGCGTCAGCCGGGCGTTGGCCGCCTTCAGCTCGGCGGTGCGCGCCGCCACTATGTTCTCCAGCTCGGCCAGGTAGCGGGTCAGGCGGTCCTCGGCCTCGCGGCGCTGTTCCATCTCCACGGCGATATGGCTGAGCTGGCGGTTGGTCACCTCCACCAGCACGCCGATCTCGTCGCGCTCGTGGCCGTGGGGGCAGGGCAGGCGCAGGCGCGTGGGCGAGCGCGGGTCGTGGCGGGCGAGGACCTCGATCAGGCTCACCAGCGGCTTGGTCAGCAGGCCGTAGAACAGCACCAGGAGGATCAGCGACAGCAGCAGGCTGCGGACGAAGCCGGAGATCAGCGTCATGCCGGCGCGGCGCAGGAAGTCGTTGCCGAAGACGAAGGTGTCGATCTCCAGGCGCAGCACGCCGAGGGATTCCCTGGGCTGGTGTTCTATATAAAGCGGCTCCTCGTAGACGCGCATGTGCCCGAAGAGGAAGTCGCTGAGCGGGCGCAGGCGGCTCTCCGCCGGCGGCCGGCCGGCGCTGGCCAGGGCGACGTCGGCGCTGTCGATGATCTCCGCGCGGATCACCGCCGGCGAGCGCAGCAGGCCCACCACCAGTTCCTGGGCCAGTTCGGCGTCTATGTTGTAGGCGATGCGCGCCGCCGGGTTGTGGCTGACGTCCAGCAGGGCGCGTACTTCGCGGTTGATGGAGGCGTCCTGGCTGGCATAATCGACGCCCACCTGGATGAGGCTGAGCAGGGTGCCGAGGATGAAGGCGACCAGCACTGTCAGGCTGGCCTGCTTGAACGAGAGGCGATGGGTAAGCGCAATATCCATGAGGTGCGGGACTTCGCCTCGAGAGTGCTTTTCTGGCGCCTAGCATAGCCCAAGCCGATAGGCTGTCGGCAGAGGCGATGCCATCTCTGTGACATGACCGAATACCAGCGTCGGTACGCTGAAGATTCCTGGGAGAAAGCCGTGGATTCCCGTCTGAATGATTTCCTGGCCCGCGCGGAAAACGTGCTGGCCCGGCTGGAGCCGTTGCTCCCGGCGCTGCGCGAGCCCATCGACTGGCAGCGCTGCCTGGCCGCCCGCTGGCACCGCGATGGCCGCAGCGGTTACCTGCAGGCGCTGCAGGTGAACCTCGACCTGCGCCTGGACGACCTGCTGGGCGTGGACAAGCAGCGCGAGCAGCTGGCCCGCAACACCCGCCAGTTCGTCGCCGGCAAGCCGGCCAACCACGCCCTGCTGTGGGGTGCCCGCGGCACCGGCAAGTCGTCGCTGGTGCGCGCGCTGCTGGCCGCGCTGGCCCACGACGGGCTGCGCCTGATCGAGATCGAGCGCGACCACCTGGCCGACCTGCCGCGGGTGGTGGAGCAACTGCAGGGCCTGCCGCAACGCTTCGTGCTGTTCTGCGACGACCTTTCGTTCGACGCCGGCGAGGGCGACTACCGGGTGCTCAAGAGCGTGCTCGACGGCTCGCTGGAGCAGGCCCCGGAGAACGTCCTGCTGTACGCCACCTCCAACCGCCGCCACTTGGTCTCGGAAAAGCAGAGCGACAACGAGAACTGGAAGATGGTCGACGGCGAACTGCACCCCAGCGAGGCGGTGGAGGACAAGATCGCCCTGTCCGACCGTTTCGGCCTGTGGCTGTCGTTCTATCCCTTCACCCAGGAACATTTCCTGGAGGTGGTACGGCACTGGGTGGAGGTGCTGGCCGGCAGGTCCGCGCTGGCCTTCACCTGGGACGAACCGCTGGAGAAGGAAGCCATCCGCTGGGCCCTCGGGCGCGGCAACCGCAACGGCCGCTGTGCCTATCAATTCGCCCGCTACTGGGTGGGCCGCCAACTGCTCGAAGGAGAAGAACCATGATCGACCTGCAACAGACCGGCGCCGGGCTGGGTGGCTACGCGCTGCTGGCGGCGCAGGCCGAGGCGCTGTTCGCCGACGAGCGCGACTTCATCGCCAACGCCTCGCAGTTCGCCGCCCTGCTGTTCCATGAGCTGGGCGACCTGAACTGGGCCGGCTTCTACCTGAACAGGGACGAGGAACTGGTGCTGGGCCCGTTCCAGGGCAAGGTGGCCTGTGTGCGCATCCCCTTCGCCAAGGGCGTGTGCGGCGCCGCGGCGCGTACCCGCCAGACGCAGCGGGTCGAGGACGTGCACGCCTTCCCGGGCCACATCGCCTGCGACAGCGCCTCCAACAGCGAGCTGGTGGTGCCGCTGGTCAAGGACGGCCGGCTGATCGGCGTGCTCGACCTGGACAGCCCGAGCGTCGGCCGCTTCAGCGCCGAGGACCAGGCCGGCATCGAGCACCTGGCCGGGATCTTCCTGCGCCTGACCGATTGCTGAGCCGCGGATTGTAGGAGAGGGCCCTGCCCGCGAAATCGCGCGCAGGGCGCGCTCCTACAGGGGAATGGCATCGGCGCTCGGGCTTTCCCCTCACCCCAGCCCTCTCCCGGGGGAGAGGGAGCTAGTCCGTGCCGAGAAGAGGCCTGGTTTCAACTGGGGATCCCTGTGCTAGCCGGCTAACGCCGAAACGCCCATGTACTCCGAACGGTTCCCTCTCCCTCCGGGAGAGGGTTAGGGTGAGGGGGCCGCAGGCCTGCTCGCTCGATTCCGTGCTCCTATATGCGCTTCGTGAGGCACGGCGTTGCCCCCGCACCTGTAGGAGCGGGCCCTGCCCGCGATTTCGCGCGCAGGGCGCGCTCCTACAAGGGAATGGCTCGGCGTCTTTATATTCAGGCCGGCGCCTGGGCAATGCGGGCGCGGATCTTGTCGATGATGCGCCCCTCGCCTTCGAGAACCGTCTGCAGGGCAGGGCGCTGCAGCATGCGTTCGAAGTGCGCGGCCAGGCGCGGCCAGCGCCCGGCATCCAGGCTTTCGCCGCCGTGGCGCATGTTCACCAGTTGGCAGGCCACGGCGATGTCCGCCAGGCTGAAGCGGTCGTCGACGAAGTAGTCGGCATCGCCCAGGCAGCCTTCCAGGTAGTCGAAGTGCTGCGGCAGCCGTTCCTGCAGCGCACCTTCCACCGCCGACTCGTCGCACGGCTTGCCCATCAGCGGCTTGAGCACGCGGTTGCGGAACACGGTGAAGGTGGCCAGGGGCGCCACTTCGTAGTCGGCGTATTTTTCCAGCCAGCTGATCCGCGCGCGGGCCACGGCGCTGCCGCCGCACAGGGGCGTGGCCTGGGGATCGCGGTCTTCCAGGTAGTGGCAGATGACGCTGGAGTCGGCCAGGGTGATGTCGCCGTCGCGCAGGGCGGGGATGCGTCGCAGCGGGTTGAGGTCGGCGTACCAGTCCGGCGGGTTGAACGGGTCGACGTTCTCCAACTGGTAGTCCAGGCCCTTCTCCGCCAGGCACAGGCGGACCTTGCGGACGAAGGGGGATAGGGCGGCGCCGTAGAGGGTCAGGCTCATGCGGGTCTCCTCAGTCGTAGAGATTCTTCTTCTTCCAAATGTCGTCTTCGTCCAGCGCCTTCAGGCCTTCGGTCAGCTCGGTGTTTTCCTCGGGGGAGGGCTGGCTGCTTTCCAGGACCAGGGCATTGGCGCGCTCGAGCTGCTGTTCCAGCTGCTTCAGCTGGGCCTGGTAGCGGCCCAGGTCGGCCTGCTTCTGCAGGTACTGTACGCCGCGCTCGAAGGCCAGGCGGGCCTGGCGGGGCTGGTTCTGCTGCAGCGCCTGCTGGCCGATGTTGGTGAAGAACTCTATATGCAGCTGGGTGAGCAGGTGGCGGATTTCCTTCAGCCAGCGCTGGGCGTCGTTGCGCGGCAGCAGGCCGTCCTGGGCGAAGCGGTTGACCTGGGCGTGCAGGCCCTCGAAGAGGAAGCGCACTTCCTTGGCCTTGGCCTCGGTGAGGATCAGCTGCGGGGCGTTGCGCACCTCGATGGCGCTGCCCTGGCCCACCAGGCGGTTGAGCTCGGCGACGCGCTCGGCCACCTGGGGCGTCTTTTCCAGCTTGAGCAGGCGTTCGCCCAGGCTGAGTTCGAAACGGCTGAGCAGCAGCTTGAGGTCCGCGGAGATGAACTGGCCGGGCAGGCTCTCGGCGATGGCGCCGCAGCGGCGGAAGCGATCCTGCAGGTCGGCTTTCTCCCGGGCCTTCTCCAGCTTGCGGTTTTCCAGCTGCTGGTTGATGAAGACGATGGCGATCAGAATGACGATGCCGGCGACGACCAGGGCGGTGATGACGAGTGGCGACACCTTGGAAACTCCCTGAAGGATTTTTCCCGAGTGTAATGGCTCGCTGACACTGCTCATAGCGGCGGATCGAAATTTGACCAGAAGTCTTTGATTTAAAAAATTTTTTCCGGAAGGGTTGACGCCCCTCCAAAGGCTCCATAGAATGCGCGCCACTTCGACGCGAAAGCCGAAAGGCAAAGCGAAGAAGCCGGAAAGAATGTTGTAAGTTCCGGGCCGCGTCCCCTTCGTCTAGTGGCCTAGGACACCGCCCTTTCACGGCGGTAACAGGGGTTCGAGTCCCCTAGGGGACGCCATTGCGGGAATAGCTCAGTTGGTAGAGCACGACCTTGCCAAGGTCGGGGTCGCGAGTTCGAGTCTCGTTTCCCGCTCCAGATTCTCGGTCATCGCCCCGGCGGTGAACGGAAAGCGAAATGGCGTTACCCTCCGGCCAGAAGCTGGAGGTTGCAACAAGTTGATGCGGGAATAGCTCAGTTGGTAGAGCACGACCTTGCCAAGGTCGGGGTCGCGAGTTCGAGTCTCGTTTCCCGCTCCAATCCGGATCGCCCTCGCGGTGATCCACGCAAAAAAGGCTGCCTCAGGGCAGCCTTTTTTCGTTTCCGCGCCCCCTTCCTCCATCGGCAGGCGGCCCCCCGCTGGCCGGCGTGCCCCGCGTTGCGCGCTCCAGCGCCCGGCGCAGGCTCGGCAGGGCCGGCTGCGCGAGGTCGTCCAGGCGCCAGGCCTTCCCCCGCCTGACCAGGTGCAGCCGCACGCCGCGCCGCCACTGCTCGTGCACCAGGACCACCCGGGCCGTGGCCCGGCCGTCGCCGGCCAGGCTGACGTCCAGTTGCTCGAGCTCCAGCGCCCGCGAGCGCCGGCAGAGGCATAGCGGGTCCTTCTCCAGCAGCCCCGGCCCCGCGTGGCGGGCCGAACGGTAGGCCGCCAGCGCCTGCGCCAGTGCGGGGCTCAGCCAGCGCCGGGCCCGCGCCTCGCCGCTATCGGCGGAGAACGCCCCCGGGCCCTCGTCGCCATACAGCCGGCGCACGAAGCTTTCCACCTCGCCCTTCGCCGTGCGCTGGCCGCCCTGTCCCTGGCTACTGGGCGCCAGGCCCGCCAGCAGCACCAGCAGCAGGACGAGGACGCTGCCCGAGCGCAGCCGCAGGTCGCCATGGCCGGTGGTCATCGGAGGGAGGTGGGGCATCTGGGGTGTCCTGCGAGAGCGCCTGGGCGAAGTGTTCCGCCAGCTTGGCAAGGCTTGCCCGGCCGGTGGAATAAGGCGCGGGCGCGGCCAGCGGTGAGACGTTTCCTCGCGCCCCTGGCAATGCGGGCGCCGGCGGGTGAATTCGGATTGCCCTTATTTGGTCCGCCGGGGGATTTGCTGTGATAGCCAGGCTTGCCCGGCGCGCACCCTCGCCCGGGCGGCAGCGCAGGACCGTGCGGCCGCAAGACCCCGCACGGGTCGATCGATATTTCGAGTGGTTCTTCTATGCATGACGATTTCATTGGGCGGCTCCTGGAGGCGCTCGTCCGCCGTTTCGGCATGGCGCCGGACAGCGCCGGCAAGCTCCTGGGCCTGCTGGCCCACCGGGTGCTCGACGAGCAGCGTGGCGGCTGGCATGGCTTCGTCCAGCACCTGCAGCGGCAGGGGCTGGGGGCCTGGCTCGAGGGCGACCCGTCCCGGGGGCTCGACCGCGCCCAACTGGAGCAGGTGTTCGATGCCACGACCCTGGGCCGCTTCGCCCGTCACCTGGGGCTGCCCGACGAGCAGCTGGCCGAGGCGGTCGCCGCCTGCCTGCCGGAGCTGCTGGCCGGCATCGACGCTGCGGGTGGGCAGGCCGACGCCGGGGCCTCCGGCCTGACGGTGCTGATGGCCGACACCGCGGAGCTTCTGCCGGCGTTGCAGGCACCGGCCCCCGAGCCGGTGCAGCCGCGGCACAATGGGCGGCGGCTGCTATTGGCGCCATGGCTCGGCGGGGTGCTGGTGCTGTCGCTGCTCACCGCGGGCCTGTCGCTTCGCCAGTGCTCGCCCATGCCTGTGGCCCAGGAACGGGTGGCCGCCGCCGTGGAGATGGCGCCGCAGCCCGAGGCCAGCGTGGTCACGGAGACCCCGCGCTTCATGCTCGAACTGCGCGAGGGCAAGGTCCGCATCAACGGCCAGCTCGCCAGCATCGACGAGCGCGCCTCGCTGCTGGGGCGCCTGAAGGAGGTCTTCGGCGCGGAGCACCTGAGGGGCGACATCCGCGTCAAGCGGGAAACCGCGCCGGCGGCCTGGCTCGATGGCCTGCTGGAGCTGCTGCCGGAACTGAAGGTGGAAGGGCTGAAGCTGGGCTTCAACGGCGAGCGCATCCGCATGGATTCCACCCTGCTGACCCAGGCGGAGCGCATCGAGCTGTCGCAGAAGCTGCGCGAGACCTTCGGCGGCTTCGAGTTCCTGGGGCTGTGGAACCGCACCCTGGCCGCCCTCAGCGGCCTGCCGCCGGGTTCCGGCGCCCAGCAGCTGGCGGATGCCCTGAACCAGCTGGGCATCCGTTTCGACAACCAGTCGATCACCATCAGCCGCGACAGCGACGAGGTACTGGCCGAGGCCGCCGAAGCCATCCGCCAGGCGCCGCCGGGCACCCGCGTGGAAGTCGGCGGGCACACCGACGACAGCGGCGATTCGCAAAGCAGCCAACAGGCCTCCCATGCCCGCGCCGAGGCCGTGGTGGCGCGCCTGGTGGAGCTGGGCGTGACGCCCGACCGCCTGCAGGCCAGGGGCTACGGGCGCAGCCAGCCGCTGTTCAGCAACGCCACCGAGGCGGGCAGGGCACGCAACCAGCGCATCCAGTTCAACGTGCTGGAGTGATCGAGAGGCCGGCCGATCCGGGCTTCCCGATGCCGGATCGGCTAGTGGCTGCCTAGGCCACCACCAGTGGTAGCCAGCAGCTATTGTCGGAAAGTAGTACTGCTGGGCTCGGTGGCTTGCCATTGGGGGCTGCAACTAGTAGCACGCCTAGTCGGTGGGCAACTCGCCGGGAAGTCGGCCACCAACTTGCCGCTGTGCTAGAGCTGCATCTTGTTGGTGCGGGTATTGGGTCGTCGTGAGATGGTGAGTAATGATGAGGGTGTTAGATCGCATTCCCACACATGGCAGGAAAATACATACGGGAATATAGGCTTGTTCCGATGGTCATCCCTTTAAGGAGTCTCTTATATCTCAGTGCCTCACTTACTTTGCATTGACCGGGGATAGGATGAATCCTCAATGTTTGGTCCAGCTCAGCGGCAGAGTCTTGTTGTTCCTGAGGAAGGGCAGTGCAAGAGCCAGCCATCTGCTCGCACTGACCGAGCCGCCTATCGCTGCAGGGGCATGATAGGCCATCTTGCCAGGCTCGATCGTATGGCCATGGTTGAACCTATTGCTGACGACTGCACCGAATGCAGCTTATCAGTTGCTCTGATCACGCAGGATAAGCTGTTGATCGACTAGAGGTTTTTGTCGATTGTTGAAGCTGTTGAAGCAGATGTTTGCTGCCCATCCCACCGAGGATTTGCACAGCCGAATGAGCCAGAAAGTTCAGGAGGAATTTTCATGCTTCACAGCAATTATCTGAAGCAGCTGGATTTGCAGGACATCGTGGTGTTCCTCAACCTGTTGGAGCAGCGTAGCGCCAAGCGTACCGCCGAGCTCATGAACGTCAGTCAGCCCACTGTTAGCTACTGCCTCAAGCGCTTGCGCAGTTGCTTCGACGACGCATTGTTTGCTTCGTCGCAAGGGGGACTGAAACCTACCACCAAGGCGGAAAAGATCGCGCCTTACCTGCGGATGGTGGTCGAGTCGGTCAACCGCTGCGCAGAGGGCATTGGTGAAGCTTCGCCCCTGACGGAGCGCAAGATCTGGAAGCTATGCGCCCCCGAGTATTTCGAGCTGTTGTTTCTGTCTCAGGCGTTGGCCGTGCTATCAAGCGCCCATGCTTCGAATACTTCTCTGCACCTTGAACGATTGAGCCGTGACCTGCCGGTAGATCGGCTGATCTCTGGCGACATCGATATCGCCATTGGCTTCGGGCCTGGTTATCACCAGATGCATCCGGAGTTGCAATGGCAGCCGGTGCTCAACGATGAGTTTGTGTGCTTGACCAGCCAAGCGTCACTCACCAGCGAAGAGGCCATGAGCCTGGATGAATTCTGCGCTTCGCCTCAGGTGTTTCCGACACCGTGGATCTCGGAGAAGAACATGGTTGACAGTTGGCTGGAAAAGGTCGGCCGTTCGCGCAATGTTCTGGTACGGGCGAATGGTTATCAGGCTTGCGTCAACATCGTTGCTGCGGTGCCTTCGACCGTAGCGATGCCCGCGCGTCTTCTGCCGTATTTACGCATTCCGCAGGAACTGAAGGTCTGCCAACCGCCGATGGGCTTCCCCTCCTTCACATTAGACATGGTTTGGGCTCGGAGTCGTGGACAGAGCAAGGACATTTCCAGTCTGCGCAAGCTGGTTCACGACGTGGCCGGGGGATGCTGATAGAACGCTGAGAATGTACTTTTAAATTTTCTACAGGCATTTAGATTTCTTAAAACCAGTATCTTCGAAAACTAACTTATTGTGTATTTGCCCAGGTGGTCAAGACTACTGCCTGCTCACAATAGGAAGAGGAATTGAAGATGCTAAATAAAGTCCAGTCGGTAGTTTTTCCATTTTATCGGCAGCCTGTGCCCTGCTATGGATTCGAATGTGTCTATGCTGTCGAGTCGGGACTGCGTGTTTCCGACTCGATCAACAGCGAAACACTCTATGGCGATCTCGCTCATAGCGGTGCAGTGATCTATCGTGACTTTGCCGATACGCTCGAGGATTTCAACAACCTCGTCAGTGCGCATTCATCACGTGTCACCTTCGACCCGGCGCGCAAGGCCGCGACTTCGAACACTGCGGAAATCGAAGCGGGCGTGTACGAGATGGGCCTGCATCGTGAGAACGGCAACCTACCATTTAATCCCGATCTGCAGTGGTTCTATTGCCTGGAGCCTGCGCTGGTAGGATCCGAAACGACGATGTGCGACGGCTGGCGAGTACTGTTTGAGCTTTCGGCGAAAACCCGCAAGCACTTCGAAACTCGCGATATCCGTTATGTCCGGCGTATTCCCTGGGCAAATGTAAAGCGCTTCCTCAGTATCGAGTTGAACCTGCCGATCGAAGATATTACGGATGAGCATTTATACCAGGTTAACGAACATGTGAAAGGTCAGGCTTATCAACGCATTGATCAAAATCTTATTTCTTCGGAGTTTGTTGTCTCTGCATTGGAAATAAGCCGCTTTAGCGGCAGGAAAGCTTTTTGCAATTCCATGCTTGGGCCCAGTGTCAACTACGAGCCTCCACTCATTACATGGGCCGATGGTAAAGATATTTCGCTGGATATCTGGGACGAGATCAAGGAAATAACTGCGCGCAACACTTACAGCCATTTTTGGAAAAAGGGCGACATCGTTGTCATTGACAACACCCGTGTTATGCACGGTCGCCGTCGGCTGGACGATACTTCCCGCCGGATCTTTGGTGCCCAGAGCTATCGGCATGGGGGGAACAGCCAATGATCAGCAGGAAAATGCAAGATTATTTGGCGAGCGCACCCGACCGTGTGGTGATTCGGGAAATGAATGGCCGTGCTTATAGGCTGCAGGAGTTGCGTCGGGACGTAATGCGCCTGGCATGCGCCTTGGAAGGTCGTGTGGGGCATTGCGAACGCAAAGTGTTCGGGATCGCCATGCGTTCCTGCTATGAGTGGATCTACACCCTGTTGGCGATTCAGCAGGTTGGCGGTGTGCTGCTGCCCGTACCTATCGAGTTCTCCGATGACCAGATCGGCAGTCTGCTGGGCAAGGCTACAGCGGTGTTTGTGAGCGATGAAAGGACTGCCAGCCGCTTGCACAACATTTTCCCGGGCAAGTCTTGCTTCATTCCCAAGCGCTTGATGAACGAGGAGGTCGGCGAGGCATGGTGTCAGCAAGATGAGTTGATCCCGGCGGGCATCGTGTCGATCATCCATACCTCCGGCACCACTTCCCGCCCCAAGGGGGTGATGATCCGGGACGAGGCGGTCGGGTTGCTGGTCGACAATGTAATGGCGCGCCTGCCACAGCAACCACTGCATTATTTCTCGATCGTGCCAATGAGCCTTCTGATCGAGCAGGTGCTGGGGGTGTTCATTCCGGTTCTGTCTGGCGGCACCCTGACACTCATGCCCGAAGGCGTGGCCGAATATGGCGCCGCGAGTGGAAATGCCAGGCAGTACCTGGAGCTGATTGCGCCTAACCAACCCAACTTTCTCTATCTGCCGCCAAAGCTGTTGGAGGAGGCCAACCTGTTGCTCGAGCACTGTTCGGTGGAGGAACTGTTCGGCCCGCTGCGCCCGCACATCATCACAGGTGGTGCGAAGATTCCGGTCAGCGTGCTGGAAGTCCTGGACGCTCGAGGCGTGCAGGTGTTCGAGGCGTATGGCCTGAGCGAGAACTCTTCGATCATCTCGCTGAACTCGCCCGTTGAGCGTCGCATAGGATCGGCAGGCAAGTTGCTCGACGGCATCGAGCCCAAGCTGGTCGATGGCGAGTTACTGGTGAAGACGCCGACGCTATGCGCGGGGTACTACAACGCCGACGACACCGCCTGCGATCTGTCCGACGGTTATCTGCACACCGGTGATATTGCCGAGTTGCGCGACGGCTACCTCTACATCACCGGGCGCAAGAAGCATGTGATCATCCTTTCCACTGCTCGCAACATTTCTCCGGAATGGGTGGAGAGCGTCTACAAGGAAAGCCCGGTGGTGGACGACATAATCGTCATGGGCGAAGGACGGGACGAGCCATGTGCCGTTGTGCTCAGCACTTCTGACCAGGAACGGGTGCGCGAGGAGATGGCCCGCCTGGAGCACCGGCTTGCCGATTTCGCCCGGGTAAGGCGTATCCGCGTTATCGACGATATCGCCAGCTTCCGTGACCAGTTCTACACCGTCACCGGTCGGCCACGGCGCGCCGAGATAGAGGCCCATTTCATCGACCAGATGTATGTTTAGGGGGATGGCCATGTATCTCGTGCGTAATTTCTACAAGGGCTGCCCCGGCTACCGTTGTCTGCAGGAGGCGGTGCGCGCCCATTACCTCAAGCACTACGGCGCGACACCGGAGCCCCGGCCCGACGTGTTCGTCTGCCTGACCAACTCGAATGGCGGCGCTCCGGGCTATGCCTGTGCAGGCGTTAGCTACGGTGATTCCGGCAAGTTGTTCAGCGAGTACTACCTGGACGAGGAGCTGGACGAGCGTTATGCGATCGACCGTGCACGCATTGCCGAAATCGGTGCTTTCTCTTCGTTCCAAAGCGGCAGCGGGGCAGGCAAGTACCTGCTCGACAATGTCATCAAGGCCTTGGCGCTACGCAATTTTGGGCTGGTGGTACTGACCGCGACAGCGCAGGTACGCCAACTCCTGGCGCCGATTGTTGACAACCTCGATGACCTCGGCGGTGCCGAGCGCAGTCGTGTCAAGGACCCAGGTGTCAATTGGGGCACCTATTACGATCAGGCACCACGGGTAGTAGCCGCTCGTTTGTCATCCCCCATCGCGTGG
Organism: Pseudomonas sp. 273; assembly: GCF_029201425.1. Lineage (NCBI taxonomy): Bacteria > Pseudomonadati > Pseudomonadota > Gammaproteobacteria > Pseudomonadales > Pseudomonadaceae > Pseudomonas > Pseudomonas sp. 273. Next base: position 4,582,178 of record NZ_CP116775.1, on the reverse strand, counting down.
CTCACGGCGCCCACGCAACCAGTAGCCCAGTCTCATTTCGCCAGTCGGAAATTTGCCTAACCACATCCCATTCCGGGCATACCCACGCCCGGAATTCCGGAGATAGCCATGAACGCGAACAAGCGTTACGAGAATTTCATCGTCTTTTTGGCGCCGCTGATTAACAGCCTCGGTGGTATCGCCATCGACCTGTATGCGCCCAGCATTCCTTCCATGGGCCGTGAGTTGGGGGCTGGCCCCTCGCTCATGCAGAACACCATTACCATCACCTTATTGTTCTATGCCATCGGCCAACTGTTCTTCGGCATCATGGCCGATGCTCGAGGCCGCAGGCCGGCTGTGCTGCTGGGGCTTTCCGTGTTCCTGGCGGGTAGCTTGCTGGCCACGGTCGCGACCTCCATCGACATGCTGTTACTGGCCCGGGCCCTGCAAGGCTTTGCCATCGGTGCATGCCAGGTGGTTGCCCGGGCCTTGCTGGTGGACGTCGTCAAGGGGCCTCGCTTCTATGTGGCGATCATTTACCTGAGCCTGGCCTTCGGCCTGGGACCGGTCGTCGCGCCGTACGTGGGGGGGTGATCGAGGTGCACCTGGGCTGGCGCTACAACTTCGTCCTGTATGCGGCCTATGCCGTGATTGTGCTGGCGTTCGTACTGGCCGGGCTGAAGGAATCCCTCGCTCCAGTTGCCCGGCGTAGTGTGCTGCAGATCGTTGGAGGGTATCGCTTCATCCTCGTTGACAGCCGTTTCTGCGCCTCTGTGATCATTCTCGGCTCGAGCTTTTCGGCCTTCCTGTTGTGGAACGTGTTTGGCCCGCATATCGTCCAGGAGCGCCTGGGCCATAGCGCCCAATACTTCGGTACCACGGCACTGGGGGTGGGCAGCTGCTATCTGGCAGGAACCCTGCTCAATCGTGTTCTGATCCGCGTCGTCTTTCCGGAGACGCTGATGTGGACGGGCCTGGGGCTGTTCTTGCTGGGCATCATCAGCATCGCTGCAGTGCCGGATGCGTTGAGTCTGACGAACATCCTCGGTGGCATCATGCTCATTGCCTTCGGCCAGGGCTTCATCTTCTCTAATGCCATGGCGCGCTCCATGTCGTTGTTCCCCGACCGCGCAGGGGTGGCGGCGAGTCTGCAGGGTTGCCTTATGCTGGTGTTCGGGGCGTTGACCTCGGGTGTCGTCAGTACCCTGCCGCTGGAGTCGAACCTGGCGATTGCCGGCGTGTTTTTCGTCCTGTTGCTGGTATCGCTTTCAGGGATGCTGGCTGTCAGGGCGAGGTGGCAGGTATCCATGGCCTGAAGCATGAGGCCAAGCGTACACGTGCTAATACGTTGGATCGGCTTGTCTGACTTAGCGATGGCTTCGCAATCTCATACGCCTGTCTCTTCGACGGGCGTATGAGGCGGGAACCTCCATCAATGGCCAGTCAGCCCGGTATTGTTCATGGTGAGAGCCGTTGTTGCCTTGGACCAGCGGGCATCCAGTTACCCTGAGCGTTTGTTGCCCCGGCGGTCGATGGTCTTCCCTGTATCGTGCCGCTTTTAAGTTTCTGCGGCCTTCAGCCAATTGCCCGTGCTGCTGGCTGAGGGGCTTGCAGTAACTGGAACAGGTCCTTCGGGTCCTGTGGCCGCGGCACCAGCTCGATGTCGCGGCCGATGCCGCGTTCGCGCGCCGCGTCGTGCAGCCAGCGCAGGGCGGAGAAGTCTTCCAGGGCGAAGCCCACCGAGTCGAACACGGTGATCTGCTCGGCGTTCTGCCGGCCCTCGGTGCTGCCTGCGAGGATGCGCTGGAACTCGATCACCGGGAAGTCCGCCGGCATCTGCTGGATGTCGCCCTCGATGCGTGTCTGCGGTTCGAACTCGACTATCACCCGCGCGCGTTCCAGCACTTCGGCCTGCAGCTCGGTCTTGCCCGGGCAGTCGCCGCCCACGGCGTTGATGTGCATGCCCGGCTCGAGCATGTCGGCCGTGAGGATGGTGGCGTTGGTCTTGTCGGCGGTGACCGTGGTGACGATGTCTGCGCCGCGCACCGCGTCGCGCACGGAGCCCGCCACCACCAGCTTCAGGCCGGGCAGGCCGGCGAGGTTGCGCTGCAGCTTGGCGGTGGCCGCCGGGTCGATGTCGAACAGGCGGATTTCCTCGATGCCCAGCAGTTCATGGAAGGCGATGGCCTGGAACTCGCTCTGCGCGCCGTTGCCGATCAGCGCCATGCTGCGGGCGTCGGGCCGGGCGAGGAAGCCGGCGAACAGCGCCGAGGTGGCGGCGGTGCGCACGGCGGTGGTCAGGGTCAGTTCGCCGAGCAGCAGGGGGTAGCCGGTATCCACCCTGGCCAGCACGCCGAAGGCCATTACCGTGGGCAGCTCGACGCGATGGTTCTTCGGGTGGCCGTTGACGTACTTGAAGGCATACAGCTTGCCGTCGTCGGCGGGCATCAGCTCGATCACGCCGAGGGCGGAATGGTTGGCGACGCGGGCGCACTTGGTGAATTCGTCCCAGCGTCGGTAGTCCGCCTCGATGTAGCCGGCCATCGCGCGGATCGCCGCGCCCGGGCCGATCTCGCCGAGCAGTCGGCCAACGTCCTGCACATCCAGATAACGGGTCATGCTGCCATCCTCCTGAGTGGGAGCGCCGCGCGTTCATCGGGCGCCTTGGGGTCAGTCTATGCCGCTGGCCAGGAATAACTGTGCTTTCCGACTGCATGGGCTAGTCTTCTGCGCAAAGACAGACTCAGGATGAAGGGAATGAAGAAAAGAAATTCCAGCCTGGCCGGCCTGGATGCCACCGACCTGGCGATGCTGCGCCTGCTGCAGGAGGACGCCAGCCTGTCCAACGCCGAGCTGAGCGAGCGCCTGGCGCTGAGCGTCACGCCCTGCTGGCGGCGGCGCAAGCGCCTGGAGGAGGAGGGCTACATCCGCGACTACCAGGCCAACCTCGACCGCCGGCGCCTGGGCCTGGACATCCTGGCCTTCGTCCACGTGCGCTTCGCCGCCCATTCCGACGACGCCTCGGACCGCTTCGAGGCGACCGTGCGCGAGCTGCCGGAGGTGCTGGCGTGCCACAAGATCACCGGCGACGCGGACTTCCTCCTGCAGGTGCTGGAGAAGGACCTGGACGCCTACGCGGAGTTCGTCGAGAAGGTGCTGCGCAAGCAGCCGGGGATCGCCTCGATCCAGTCGACCCTGGCGCTGCGGGAGATCAAGGATTGCCACCGGATACGGGTGCCGGAAGAGGGGTAGGGCGGCCTGATGGCTGGATCGCGGACGGAGTCCGCTCCTGCGGGAAGACGGTATGCCGTGCCTGCCAGCAACCTGTAGGAGCGGGCCCTGCCCGCGATTTCGCGCGCAGGGCGCGCTCCTACAATGGAAATGGCGTGGGTGGGGCGGCGTAGGAGCGGACTCTGTCCGCGATCGGCGGATAACGCTTCGCGTTATTCGCCCTACGTGGCGCCCCGGTGTCGGCTCAATGCTTGGGCGCGTCTTCCGGCAGCGCCAGCAGGGCCTTTTCCTTGTTCCAGTCGAAGGGCACGCCGTTTTCCTCGGCGGCGAAGCGGCGTTCGTCCAGCTGCTGGTACATGTCGATTTCTTCGTCGGGCATGAAGTGCAGGCAGTCGCCGCCGAAGAACCACAGCAGGTCGCGCGGCACCAGGTGGGCGATCTGTGGGTAGCGATGGAAGGTCTGGGCAATCAGGTCCTGGCCCAGGTACTGGGCGCCCACCGGGTCGCGCGGCAGTTCCTCCAGCAGTTCGTCGAAGCGCTCGAGGAACAGGCCGTGGTTCTCCTCCGGGACCTGCTCGGCTTCGCCCAGGGCGCCAAGGATCATGCGCAGGTGCTGCAGTAGGGCGAGGTGGTGGTCAAGGTAGGCGCTGGCCATGGTGGGGTCCTCTGCGGAAACGGCTGAAACGGGGGCGGAGTATATCGGGTTTCGCCGCCCCGCCGCGCGCCGCCGTTCAACGGAGCGGCCGCGACTGGGTCTGCCGGCGCTGGTTGTCGATCATCCGCCGCTGCATGTCGAGCTGCTGCTGTTGCTGCTGCAGGCGGAACTGTTGCAGGTCGGTGCGCTGGCGCTCGATCGTCTGGTCCTGCAGGCGCTGTTGCTGGCGCTGGCGGTCCAGGGACTGCTGCTGGTCCTTGAGCTGTTGCTGCTTGAGCTGCAGGCGCTGGTCCTCGTACTGCAGGCGCTGGTCCTGCTGCTGGGCGCGGCGCTGCTCGGCCTGGCGCTGCAGGCTGTCGATCTGCTGCTGTTGCGCGTCCAGGTCGACCAGCGGCGCCGGCGGCGGGCTGTTGCGGCTGGGGTAGAGCCAGGAGTCGGCCTGGGCCGTGGCCGCCACGGCCAGGCCGAGGAGAAGGATGGTCAGGATGCGCATGGGCGTTCTCCCGGTTGCCATTCCCTGCCAGTGTGCACCCATCCGCCGGCCCTGGCAGCCCCGCAGGCCGAAAACGCCAAGGGCGCCGTGTCGGCGCCCTTGGCGTACTGCTCCCTTCATGGGGTAGGGAAGGGTTCTGCGAGGTCAGACCTTGCCCGGCTGGCCGAGTTCCTCCTTGGCGAAGTCGTCGACGTCGATCACCTGGCGCCGGGCCGCTTCCGCGGCGTGCAGCTGCTGGCCCTGGGCTTCGTCCAGCACCCGCGCGGCCACCGCGGCGTCGATCGGCGACTGGCCGGGCGCGGGCCGCAGCCTGCCTTCCTTGAGCGCCTTGTGCAGCTGCTTCTGCAAGGGCGCCGCCTCGCGCAGGGCGGTGAGGGCGCGCTCCAGGTCGGCCAGCGGGTCGCCCTCGGCGGTGGGCAGGAAGGCGCCGTAGAGGATCGCCTGCAGCGCCGGGTCTTCCAGCGGGCGGCCGAGGATGCCGGCGATCTCCGCGTCCAGCGCGTCGCCCGGGCCCTTGTGGCGGCGGCCCAGGGGGAACACCAGGAGCTTGAGCAGGCAGCCGGCGATGCGGTTGGGGAAGTTCTCCAGCAGCGCGGCCAGGGCCTCCTCGGCTTTCGCCAGGTTTTCCTCCAGGGCCCAGCGCAGCAGCGGTTGCAGGTGTTCGGCGTGGTTCAGGTCGTGGTAGCGCTTGAGCGCCGCCGAGGCCAGGTAGAGGTGGCTGAGGGCGTCGCCCAGGCGCGCCGAGAGGCGTTCCTTGCGCTTCAGTTCGCCGCCCAGCAGCATCATGCTGAAGTCGGCGAGCATGGCGAAGCTGGCCGCCAGGCGGTTCACCGCGCGGAAGTAGGGGCGCGCCACGCGGTCGCCGGGCACGTGGTCGAAGCGGCCGAAGCCCAGGCCCAGCAGCAGGCTGCTGGCGGCGTTGCTCACCGCGAAGCCGATGTGCCTGAGCAGCAGGCGGTCGAACTCGTGGGCGGCGTGGCCCTGGTCCTCCTGCTGGGCCAGGGCCATTTCCCTGAGCACGAAGGGATGGCAGCGGATGGCGCCCTGGCCGAAGATCATCAGGTTGCGCGAGAGGATGTTGGCGCCTTCCACGGTGATGAAGATCGGCGCCGTCTGCCAGGCGCGGCCCAGGTAGTTGCGCGGGCCGAGGATGATGCCCTTGCCGCCGTGGATGTCCATGGCGTGGCTGATGCACTCGCGGCCGCGCTCGGTGAGGTGGTACTTGAGGATGGCCGAGAGCACCGAGGGCTTCTCGCCCAGGTCCACCGCGTGGGCGGTGAGGATGCGCGCGCAGTCCATCATCCAGGCGTTGCCGCCGATGCGCCCGAGGGCCTCCTGGATGCCTTCGAAGGCGCCGATGGGCACGTTGAACTGCTCGCGGATCTGCGCGTAGCGCCCGCTGCTGTAGCTGCAGCCCTTGGCCGCGCTGGTGCCCACCGCCGGCAGGGAGATGGAGCGGCCCACCGACAGGCAGTTCATCAGCATCATCCAGCCTTTGCCGATCATGGCCTGGCCGCCGATGATGCAGTCCAGCGGCAGGAACACGTCCTTGCCAGAATTCGGTCCGTTCATGAAGGCCGCGCCCAGCGGCACGTGGCGCCGGCCGATCTCCACCCCGGGGGTGTCGGTGGGCACCAGGGCCAGGGTGATGCCCAGGTCTTCCTCGCCGCCCAGCAGGTGGTCCGGGTCATGGCACTTGAAGGCCAGGCCCAGCAGTGTGGCCACCGGGCCCAGGGTGATGTAGCGCTTCTCCCAGGTCAGGCGCAGGCCGAGCACTTCCTCTCCCTGCCACTGGCCCTTGCAGACGATGCCGATGTCGGTCATGCCGCCGGCGTCGGAGCCGGCCTGCGGGCTGGTCAGGCCGAAGCAGGGGATTTCCTCGCCGCGCGCCAGGCCCGGCAGGTAGCGCTGGCGCTGCTCGTCGGTGCCGTAGTGCAGCAGCAGCTCGGCCGGGCCCAGGGAGTTGGGCACCATCACGGTGGAGGCCAGGTCGCCGCTGCGGCTGGCCAGCTTCATCACCACCTGGGAGTGGGCGAAGGCGGAGAAGCCCTTGCCGCCATACTCCCTGGGAATGATCAGGCCGAAGAAGCCCTGTTCCTTGATGAAGGCCCAGGCCTCGGGCGGCAGGTCCATGCGCCGGGAAATGTCCCAGTCGTCGACCATGGCGCAGAGCTGTTCGGTGGGGCCGTCGATGAAGGCCTGTTCCTCCTCGCTCAGCTGCGGCGCCGGGGCGCCCAGCAGCTTGCTCCAGTCCGGGCGGCCGCTGAACAGGTCGCCGTCCCACCACACGGTGCCGGCCTCGATGGCCTCGCGCTCGGTGTCGGACATCGGCGGCAGCACCTGCTTGAACCAGGCGTACAGCGGGCCGCTGAACAGCTTGCGGCGCAGTTCGGGCAGGGCCAGGGCGGCGGCCACCGCCAGCCACGGCAGCCAGAGCAGGACCATCCAGCCGTGGGCGTGGCTGAACAGGCCCATGAAGACCAGGTACACGGCGACGATGCCCAGCGCCGGGGCCGGCGCCACGCGGCGGTGGGCGAGCCAGGCGACGCCGAGCACGAGAACGATCAACCAGAGCAACAACATGCGCTTTCCTCCATGACGAACGACAGGACGATCCCCTTGAGCTTAGCCGGGTGTTGGCGCCTTCCTCGGCGAGCTTGGCCGGATCGTCCTCCACGGCGTGCGGACGGGCTGTTTAGACTGGCCGGAACCGTGAAGGAGATTCCCCCATGCAGGCTTACCTCGAACCCGGCCGCTACCTGGATAGTGACCACCCCGCGGTGGTCGAGTTCGCCCGCCGGCACCGCGGCGCCTCGACGCAGCCGCGCGAGCAGGCGGTGGCGCTGTACTACGCGGTGCGCGACGGCATCCGCTACAACCCCTACGTGTTCAGCCTCGATGCGCAGACGCTCAAGGCCAGCCACGCGCTGCAGGCCGGGCAGTCCTACTGCGTGCCCAAGGCCGCGCTGCTGGCGGCTTGCGCGCGCCTGTGCGGCATCCCCGCGCGCATCGGCCTGGCCGACGTGAAGAACCACCTGGCCAGCGGGCGCATGGTGGAGCTGCTGCGCAGCGAGACGTTCGCCATGCACGGCTACACCGAGCTGTACCTGGACGGCCGCTGGGTGAAGGCCACGCCGGCCTTCAACCGCGAGCTGTGCGAAGCCTTCGGCGTTCTGCCGCTGGAGTTCGACGGGCGCCAGGACAGCGTCTTCCACGAATTCGACCAGGGCGGCCGGCGGCACATGGAGTACCTGTGCGACCATGGCCAGTTCGCCGACATCCCCGAGGCGTTCTTCTTCAGCCACCTGCGGGCCTGCTACCCGCACCTGTTCGACGCCGGCCCCACGCCGTTGTCCGGCGACATGCAGGCCGAAGCGCCGAAGCATGAAGGCAATCGATAGTCATCATCAGTCCGCATGCCTTTCTTCTTGCCGCGCCGACCGGTAGGGTGCTCGCATCCACCGGCCGACCTGCCTCGGCCGCGCCCACCCGCCGAACAAGAAGAGGCTGAACGCCATGCTGAAGATCTGGGGCCGCAAGAATTCGTCCAACGTGCGCAAGGCGCTGTGGTGCGCCGAGGAGGCCGGGGTGGCCTACCAGCGCATCGACGCCGGCGGCGCTTTCGGCGTGGTGAACGAGCCGGCCTACCGCGCGCTCAACCCCAACGGCGTGGTGCCGACCCTCGAGGATGGCGACTTCGTGCTCTGGGAGTCCAACGCCATCGTCCGCTACCTGGCGGCCAAATACGCCGCGGGCAGCCTCTACCTGCAGGACCTGCAGCAGCGCGCCAGCGCCGAGAAGTGGATGGACTGGACCACCTCGACCTTCGCCGGGCCCTTCCGCACGGTGTTCTGGGGTACCCTGCGCACCCCGCCGGAGCTGCGTGACCAGGCCGCCATCGCCGCCGGCATCGAGGCCTGCGTGGAGGCCCTGGCGGTGCCCGAGCAGGCCCTGGCGCGCCAGCCATACTTGTCCGGCGAGCGCTTCGGCATGGGCGACATCCCCCTGGGCAGCTTCATCTACGCCTGGTTCGAGATGCCCATCCAGCGCCCGCCGATGCCGCACCTGGAGGCCTGGTACGCCCGCCTGCGCGAGCGCCCGGCCTACCGCGCGGCGGTGATGACCGCGCTGACCTGAGCCGCCCGCGACGCCGGCGAAGGTTGCATTTGCCGGCGCCGGCCCTTATCTAGCTGTTCCATTTTCTGCGCCGCCCAGCCACGGGAAATTCCATGAGTTCCGCGCTTACCCTCCGTCAACTGACGAAAACCTACGGCAACGGTTTCCAGGCCCTCAAGGGGATCGACCTGGACGTCGCCGAGGGCGATTTCTTCGCCCTGCTCGGCCCCAACGGCGCCGGCAAGTCCACCACCATCGGCATCCTCTCGACCCTGGTGAACAAGACCAGCGGCACGGTCACGGTGTTCGGCCACGACCTCGACCGCGAGCCGCTGAAGGTCAAGCGCTGCCTGGGCGTGGTGCCCCAGGAGTTCAACTTCAACCAGTTCGAGAAGGTCTTCGACATCGTCGTGACCCAGGCGGGTTACTACGGCATCCCGGCGAAGATCGCCAAGGAACGCGCCGAGAAGTACCTCAACCAGCTGGGCCTGTGGGACAAGCGCAACTCGGCCTCGCGGGAGCTGTCCGGCGGCATGAAGCGCCGGCTGATGATCGCCCGCGCGCTGATCCACGAGCCGCGCCTGCTGATCCTCGACGAACCCACCGCCGGGGTGGACATAGAGCTGCGCCGCTCGATGTGGAACTTCCTCACCGAACTGAACCAGAAGGGCATCAGCATCATCCTCACCACCCACTACCTGGAGGAGGCCGAGCAGCTCTGCCGCAACATCGCCATCATCGACCACGGCACCATCGTCGAGAACACCAGCATGCGCAAGCTGCTGACCCAGCTGCACGTGGAGACCTTCGTGCTCGACCTCAAGGGCGCCGTGGCCCAGCTCCCGCAACTGCCCGGCTACCCGGCGCGGCTGCTGGACGACCACACCTTGGAGGTGCAGGTGGACAAGGCGGCCGGCATCAACGGCCTGTTCGCCGCGCTCAACGCGCAGGGCATCGAGGTGCTGAGCCTGCGCAACAAGACCAACCGTCTGGAGGAGCTGTTCGTGTCGCTGGTCGAGAAAAACCTGTCGAAGGTGGCGGTATGAGCGAGCTGCGCGCCAACTGGGTGGCCCTGAACACCATCGTCTACCGCGAAGTCCGCCGTTTCACCCGCATCTGGCCGCAGACCCTGCTGCCCCCGGCGATCACCATGGTTCTGTACTTCGTCATCTTCGGCAACCTGATCGGCCGGCAGATCGGCGGCATGGGCGGCTTCAGCTACATGCAGTACATAGTGCCGGGGCTGATCATGATGTCGGTGATCACCAACGCCTACGGCAACGTGGTGTCGAGCTTCTTCGGCAGCAAGTTCCAGCGCTCCATCGAGGAACTGCTGGTGTCGCCGGTGTCGCCGCACACCATCCTCCTCGGCTACACCGTGGGCGGTGTGTTGCGCGGGCTGGCGGTGGGCATCATCGTCACGGTGCTGTCGCTGTTCTTCACCAAGCTGCAGGTGCACCACCTGGGCATCACCGTGCTGGTGGTGGTGCTGACGGCCACCATCTTCTCCATGGGCGGCTTCGTCAACGCGGTGTTCGCCCGCAACTTCGACGACATCTCGATCATCCCGACCTTCGTGCTGACGCCGCTGACCTACCTGGGCGGGGTGTTCTACTCCATCCACATGCTGCCGGCGTTCTGGCAGACGGTGTCGCTGGCCAACCCCATCCTGCACATGGTCAACGCCTTCCGCTTCGGCATCCTCGGGGTGTCGGACATCCCGATCGGCACGGCGCTGGTGTTCATGCTGGTGGCGACGGTGATCCTCTACTTCTTCTGCATACGCCTGCTGGTGAGCGGGCGGGGGATGCGGCAGTAGCGGCGGCTCCGTGCTCGGCAGCGAGCGGGGTGAGGCCAAGGCCAAGCGGCGGATAACGCGGAGCGTTATTCGCCCTACGCCAGGCCCGCCATGGACGTAGGGCGAATAACCGTTCGCGGTTATCCGCCGCTACACCTTCCTTGCCGGCCATTGCGTGGTTGAGCCTGGCACGGCTTTGACGGCGGCTCCGTGCTCGGCAGCGAGCGGGGTGAGGCCAAGGCCAAACGGCGGATAACGCCGTAGGCGTTATGCGCCCTACGCCAGGCCGACCATGGACGTAGGGCGAATAACCGTTCGCGGTTATCCGCCGCTACACCTTCCTTGCCGGCCATTGCGTGGTTGAGCCTGGCGCGGCTTTGACGGCGGCTCCGTGCTCGGCAGCGAGCGGGATGAGGCCAAGGCCAAACGGCGGATAACGCGGGGCGTTATTCGCCCTACGTTCTTCAGAACGCCACCTTCACCCCCGCCTCGATGCCGCGCCCCGGCGCCGGCACGCTGTCGCGCAGGATGGAGCTGGCGTAGCGCACCGTCTGGTTGGTCAGGTTCTCGCCCTTGACGAAGGCCAGCCACTGGCTGCCACCCACGTCGAATTTGTAGCCGACGCTGGCGCCCAGGGTGGTGTAGCCGTCGGTGGCGAATTCCTCGTCCGGCACCCGGTGCTGCGAGGCGGCGTGTTCCACGTCCAGGCGCGCCTGCCATTGCTGCAGGTCCCAGATCAGCGCGCTGTTCAGGCGCAGCGGGGCGATGCGCGGCAGCGGCTGGCCGGTGTCGCGGTTCTTCGCCCGGGTGTAGTCGCCGGACAGTTCCAGGTCGAAGTTGCCGTAGGGGCTTTCCAGCAGGTGGATGCGGTCCTGCGCCTCGACGCCGTAGAACTCTGCGCGCACGCCGCTGTAGAGGTATTCCGGCAGGGCCTCGTCGCTGTCGGCGGCGACCACTTCGCCTTCCTCGTCGCGGTAGCGGCCGCTGGCGAGCAGGCCGATGTAGTTGGAGAAGCGGCTGTAGAACACGCCGACGCTGCCCTTGTGCACGCCGTTGTCGAAGCGCAGGGCCAGGTCGGTGGAAACCGCCTTCTCCTTGTCCGCGTCGGCGTCGCCCACCTCGAAGGTGCCGGTGGCGGCGTGGGGGCCGTTGGCGTACAGCTCGTAGAAGGTCGGCGCGCGCTCGGTGTAGCTGAGGGTGGCGGCCAGGGCCCAGATCGGCGTCAGCTGGTACACCGCGCCGGAGGACAGGCTGCCGGCGGTGAAGCTGCGGCCGCCGTCGTTTTCGGCGAAGCGTTCGTTGCCCTTGGCGTCCGGGTCGATGCGGCTGTGTTCGACGCGGCCGCCGAAGCTCAGCGCCAGACGCTCGGTGGCCTGCCAGTTCTCCAGGAAGAACAGCGCCGCGCTGTCGGTCTCGGTGTGCGGCACGAAGGCCTCTTCGCCCAGGGCCGAGAAGCGGCTGTTGGCCACCTGCGCGCCGACCACCCCCTGCAGCGAGCCGATAGGCTTGTGGCGGGCCTCGATGCGCGCCTCGTAGCCGTCGTTCTTGAAGGTGGTGCCGGTCTCGCCGTCCTCGATCTCCTTGTGCTGGTACTCGGTGTAGGCGGCATCCAGCTTCACCGAGCTGAACGGGCCTTCGAGGTCGCGGATTTCCGAGGCGAAGGCGTAGCGGTCCTGCTGCATCTTCAGGCGCACGTCGTCCTCGGCCGGGGAACCGTAGTTGCTGTCGTAGCCGCTGTAGGACAGGCCGGCGTAGCCGTGCTCCCAGTGGTAGCTGCCGCCGATGGCGCCGCTGTCCTGGCGGCCGTCGCTGTTCTCGACGCGGTGCCTGGCGTCGTCGCCGTCGAGGGCGCGCTGGCGGCTGGAGTGGGCGTAGCCGGGAATGCGCAGGTCGTTGAACTCGCGGGAGCCGGCGTCCAGGTGCAGGGCGAAGTTGCCGTCGCCGGCCTCCAGCGCGCCGGCCGCGCTGCGGGTGGTGTCGGCGCCGCCGTAGCGCAGCTCGCCCTGGCCGTGCACGCCGTCCACCGGTTCGCTGGGGATGCGGTTGTCGAAGCTGTTGACCACCCCGCCGATGGCGTTGCCGCCGTAGAGCAGGGCGGCCGGGCCGCGGACCACCTCGATGCGCTCGACTACGTTGGGGTCCTCCGGCACGGCGTGGTCGTAGGACAGCGACGAGGCGTCCAGCGCGCCCACGCCGTTGCGCAGCACGCGGATGCGGTCGCCGTCCATGCCGCGGATGATCGGCCGGCTGGCGCCGGGCCCGAACCAGGTGGAGGACACCCCCGGCAGGCCATCGAGCGTCTCGCCCAGGCTGCCTTTCTGGCGCAGCGTCAGCTCATCGCCCTGCAGCACGCTGCTGGGGCGGCGGGTTGCACCTCGCCCAGCGGGTTGGCGGTGATCACCTGGTCCGGCAGGGCGGCGGGGCGGGTGTCGGCCAGGGCGGGAACGGCGAACAGGGCGAGGGTCAGTGGCGCCAGTGGCCAGCGGGGCAGGGGGCGGGACGGGGACATCGGTGGGCTCCTTGGTTTTTTGCGGGCAGAACGCGCCCCTCCCGTGCCGGTTCGGGTTGTGCGAAGGCTCAAGGTCGGGGCTTGGCGGGCCGCTCGGTGGGGCGGCTTTAAAACGGTTTGTTATAACATAACATTTCATGGGGTTTGAAAATCAAGTGTCTTAAGACCCGAAAGTGCTAGCGGCAAGGCTCAAGCCAGGTTCATCGGCAGCGTGCCGTGGAGTTTTTCGCAAGAAGTCCAGAGCTTTTCGCAAGAATGCCGGGGCAGGGTGCCACTAGATTCCGCCATTCGCTTGTGCGGGTTGCACCTGAGTGCAACCGTTCGGCGATTCGGTGCAACAAGGGCTTTTCCTTGCGCTAGAATCCGCCGCCCGCGCGCGTCCCCGGACGTGCGCCGGGCACTGTGCGAAGGCCGCCCCGGGACTGGTGAGGGGGCGCCGAAGAATCAGCCGCCCGCGTGGTGCAACCGCGACGGATGGCGACAGGGGTGGCAGCGGCGCTTGCGCAAGACCGCTGCCACCCCGTCGTGCCGAACGGCACGGCAGGGGGACCGGCGCCAACAGCGCCAGCCCCGACGAGCAAGGGCCCGGGTTACCCACCGGGCCTGGATAAAAACAAGCGTTAGGGGAGCCCCCATGAGCGTCAACACGCCAACACTGGTCACGTTCGTGATCTACATCGCGGCCATGGTCCTGATCGGACTCGCCGCCTACCGTTCCACCAACAACTTCTCCGACTACATCCTCGGCGGCCGCAGCCTCGGCAGCTTCGTCACGGCCCTTTCGGCCGGCGCCTCGGACATGAGCGGCTGGTTGCTGATGGGCCTGCCGGGGGCGATCTACCTCTCCGGCATCTCCGAAAGCTGGATCGCCATCGGCCTGATCGTCGGCGCCTACCTGAACTGGCTGTTCGTCGCCGGCCGCCTGCGCGTGCACACCGAGCACAACGGCAACGCCCTGACGCTCCCCGACTACTTCACCAACCGCTTCGAGGACAACAGCCGCATCCTGCGCGTGCTCTCGGCGGTGGTCATCCTGGTGTTCTTCACCATCTACTGCGCCTCGGGCATCGTCGCCGGCGCCCGCCTGTTCGAAAGCACCTTCGGCATGTCCTACGAGACCGCCCTGTGGGCCGGCGCCGCCGCGACCATCGCCTACACCTTCGTCGGCGGCTTCCTGGCGGTGAGCTGGACCGACACCGTGCAGGCCTCGCTGATGATCTTCGCGCTGATCCTCACCCCGATCATCGTGCTGTTCGCCACCGGCGGCGTGGAACCGACCTTCGCCGCCATCGAGCTGAAGGACGCGGCCAACTTCGACATGCTCAAGGGCGCCTCCTTCATCGGCGTGATCTCGCTGATGGCCTGGGGCCTGGGCTACTTCGGCCAGCCGCATATCCTGGCGCGCTTCATGGCCGCCGACTCGGTGAAGTCGATCCCGGCCGCGCGCCGCATCTCCATGACCTGGATGATCCTCTGCCTGGGCGGCGCCGTGGCCGTGGGCTTCTTCGGCATCGCCTACTTCCAGGCCAACCCGGAACAGGCCGGCGCGGTCACCGAGAACCATGAGCGGGTGTTCATCGAGCTGGCGAAGATCCTCTTCAACCCGTGGATCGCCGGCGTGCTGCTGTCGGCCATCCTCGCCGCGGTGATGAGCACCCTGAGCTGCCAGCTGCTGGTATGCTCCTCGGCGCTGACCGAGGACTTCTACAAGGCCTTCCTGCGCAAGAACGCCAGCCAGCTCGAGCTGGTCTGGGTCGGCCGCGCCATGGTGCTGCTGGTGGCGCTGATCGCCATCGCCCTGGCGGCCAACCCGGAAAACCGCGTGCTGGGCCTGGTGTCCTACGCCTGGGCCGGCTTCGGCGCCGCCTTCGGCCCGCTGGTGCTGTTCTCGGTGCTGTGGAAGCGCATGAACCGCAACGGCGCCCTGGCCGGCATGCTGGTCGGCGCGGTCACCGTGATCGTCTGGAAGCAGTTCGGCTGGCTCGGCCTGTACGAGATCATCCCCGGCTTCCTGTTCTCCAGCATCGCCATCGTGGCCTTCAGCCTGCTCGGCCCGGCCCCGTCCAGGGCCATGCAGCAGCGCTTCGACGAAGCCGAAGCGGAGTACGGCGAGGCCCACCTGCCGGCCTCGGCCCCAGCCACCGGCCGCTGATCCGCTGAGCTGTACCCAAGGCCGCGGTCCCGCAAGGGGCCGCGGCCTTTTTCATGGGTGCCCGCCGCGCAGCGCCTGGGCATAACGCCAGCAGGCGAACAGGCACAGCGCCAGGCCCGCCATGGCCACGGCGCCGCCGACGTTGCCGATCTGCGCCAGGCCGATGCCGCCGACCACCCGGCTGCCCAGCAGCGCGCCGCCGCCGATGCCGACGTTGTACAGCCCGGAGAACATGGCCATGGCCACGTCGGTGGCGTCGTGGGCCAGCATCAGCACCTTGGCCTGCAGGGCCAGGCCGAAGCAGAGGATGGCGGCGCCCCAGAACAGGCTCAGGCCGAGCAGCGCCAGGGGCTCGCGGGCCAGCGGCAGGAGCAGCAGCAGGCAACTGCCCAGCACCGCGATGGCGATGCACGGGAAGGCCCGCGGGAAGCGCTCGCTGTAGCGGCTGAAGAGGATCGAGCCGAACAGCCCGGCGCCGCCGAACAGCAGGAGCAGCAGGGTGGTGCGCTGGCTGTCCAGCGCGGCCACCTCGCGGGCGAAGGGCTCGATGTAGCTGTAGGCGGTGAACTGCGCGGTGATCACCAGCACGGTGAGCACGTACAGCGACACCAGCGCCGGGCGCCGCAGCAGCACCGGCAGGCTGCGCAGCGAGCCGGAGTTCTGGCTGGGCAGCAGCGGCAGCGCACGGGCCAGCCAGAGCACCACCAGCAGCGACACGCCGGCGATGGCCAGGAAGGTCGCGCGCCAGCCCATGGCCTCGCCCAGCACGCGGCCCAGGGGGATGCCCAGGACCATCGCCAGGATGGTGCCGGTGGCCAGCAGGCCCAGGGCTTTCGCCTGCTGGCCGGGCGGCGCCACGCGCACCGCCAGGGAGGCGGTGATCGACCAGAACACCGCGTGGGCGAAGGCGATGCCGAAGCGGCTGAGCATCAGCGTGGTGAAGCTCCAGGCGACGCCGGAGAGTAGGTGGCTGCCGATGAACAGGCAGAAGATCGCCACCAGCAGGCGCCGTCGCTCCATGTTGCGCGTGGCCAGCATCAGCGGTAGCGAGGTGAGCGACACCACCCAGGCGTACAGGGTGAGCATCAGCCCGGCCTGCTCGGGGCGCATGTCGAAGCTGCGGCCGATGTCGCTGAGCAGGCCTACCGGGACGAACTCGGTGGTGTTGAAGATGAAGGCGGCGATGGCCAGGGCGATGACGTTCAGCCAACTGCCGGTGCGGGTGTCTTGCCGGTTGTGCATGGGAATCCTGAGTGGGGGTGGGGCTCAGGCCGAACCCCCGGCCACGCGCGATGCCCCGGCGTCGAGGGGCCGGGCGCGGGCGGGCGAAGAGGAGTCGTTGTAGGTATGGGGGATGCGGCGGTCGCGGCGGCCATTCTACGCCGCGCGCCGGGCGCCTGTCTGCGCCTGGGCTGCGCGCCTGGCGGCTTGCTGCTAAGGTGCGCGCATTTCCCGCATCGACGAAGCCCGACCATGAGCGAAACACCCAAGGACCCGCTGCACGGCATCACCCTGCAGGCCATCCTCGAACGCCTGCTGGAGCAGTACGGCTGGGAGGGATTGGCCAAGCGCATCGACATCCGCTGCTTCAAGAGCGAGCCCAGCATCAAGTCCAGCCTGACCTTCCTGCGCCGCACGCCCTGGGCGCGGGAGCAGGTGGAGAAGCTCTACGTGCAGATGGTGCGCGGGAAGGGTCGAGCGGATGGTCCGGCGTGACCGATACCCCGGCAACCTGTGGGAGCGGGCCCTGCCCGCGAAATCGCGCGCAGGGCGCGCTCCTACATGGGAATGGCGTGGGTGGGGCAGCGTAGGAGCGGATCTCATCCGCGAATCGCGCCGGGATGGCCGGCTATCGCGGACAAGGTCCGCTCCTACGGGGGAGGAATACCGTGTTTCCCGGCAACCTGTAGGAGCGGGCCCTGCCCGCGAAATCGCGCGCAGGGCGCGCTCCTACATGGGAATGGCGTGGGTGGGGCAGCGTAGGAGCGGATCTCATCCGCGAATCGCGCCGGGATGGCCGGCTATCGCGGACAAGGTCCGCTCCTACGGGGGAGGAATACCGTGTCTCCCGGCAACCTGTAGGAGCGGGCCCTGCCCGCGAAATCGCGCGCAGGGCGCGCTCCTACATGGGAATGGCGTGGGTGGGGCAGCGTAGGAGCGGATCTCATCCGCGAATCGCGCCGGGATGGCCGGCTATCGCGGACAAGGTCCGCTCCTACGGGGAGGAATACCGTGTCTCCCGGCAACCTGTAGGAGCGGGCCCTGCCCGCGAAATCGCGCGCAGGGCGCGCTCCTACCATACCGGGGCGCATGGCTTTTCGTAGGAGCATTTCGGTGTCACCTCAGTTGGGCTTCGCCTGCGCCGGCAGCCAGAACTCGATCACCCCGGGCGAGGCCTGCAGGCTTGCCGCCAGGGGCAGGGCCACGGCCTTGTCGCTGAACTTCTGCGCCAGCCAGCGTGCGCATTCGCCGTCGCGGCGGGCGTGGTAGATGAAGGTCGGCCGCGGCCAGGGCAGCGGCGGGGGCGAGCCGCGGCGGGTGGCGGCGCTGACCACGTTCTCGATGCCCGGGGTGCTGATGCCGCTGCCTTCCAGCAGCTTGAGGAAGTCCCGCGCCGGGCGCTGCTCGTCGGACGAGTAGATCTGCGTGTAGAGCACCACCGGCCGCCGCCCTTCGCGTACGCAGGGGTTGTTCGCCGGCTCCGTCGCGGGTTCGGCGCCGGCGGTCATGGCCGGTGGTGGCGCCATCTCGGCGGCGACCGGCGGCGCCGATGCCGGCGCCGCGGGTGGTGGTGGCGGAGGGGCGGCGGGGCGCTGGCCAGCGCCGGGTTGTCTTCCGGCAGCGGGGTGAAGCCGAACCAGTATTGCTGCACCGGGCTGTTGGGGTGCGGGTCGCTGGTGAGCTGGCGCAGGTAGTCGCAGTCGGCCGACTCGGTGCCGTTGGCGCAGGCCGTGCTGGCGCGCTCGAACAGGGTGCGCATGTCGCTGGCGAACTCCACCGACAGGCCGTTGCGGCTGGCGAAGTTCTCCAGGTGGCCGATACGCGTGCGCAGGGCGTCGCTGACCTTGTTGCCCTTGGCGTAGAGGTCGGCGATGGCCTCCAGCTGGCTGGCGTACTTCGACTCGCTGTCGGCGATGCTGCCGCGGTACTGCTCCAGGCCCTGCCAGAGCGCCACCACCAGGCTGGCGGAAAGGCCCACGCCGAGGGTGGTGCGTACGTTCTGGGCGATGCGCTGGCGGCGGTTCGGGGCGTTGGCCGGGGCCGGCTGGCCGACCGCGGTGAGGGTCACGATGCTGGCCAGGTCGGTCCAGCCGGGCAGGCGCTGGAGGAGGTCGCGGCTGAGCACCGAGCCCAGGGCCAGGCCCAGTTGGTGGTAGGCCTCCCACTGGCTTTCGTCGAAGAACTGGTCGTCGGTGCCCTGCTGCGGGAAGGCCGGGTTGCGGTCGGCGTAGCCCACCAGGTCGAAGGGCAGCTCCAGCAGCGGCGAGTCGCAGCGGTGCGGCTTGACCACCAGCAGGGTGCCGCGCCTGTGGCTGGCGTAGGTGATGCGCGCCAGCAGCAGGTACTCGCGGCCGCAATCCGGCGAGATGGACTCCGGGGTGCCGAACAGCAGGGCGCGGGTGTCGTCGCCGGAGACGCGGGCCAGGCTCTGCGGGTCGATGAATTCGATGTCGGCGTCGTAGTCGATCTTGGCCTTGCGCACCAGGTTCTCCAGGTCCTCGAACAGGTAGCGCGGGTCGGCGCCGCAGTCGCTGGCGACGATCAGGTCGACCTCGCGCTTGAGCAGGGCGTAGACGCCGCTGTTGTCGAAGTGGCCGCCGTCGGACAGGTACCAGAAGGGCGCGCGCAGGCCGGGGAACTGGGCGAGCATCTCGGCGCGGGTGGCCAGGTACTTGGCCAGGCGCGCGCGCCAGCCGGTTTCGGCGGCGCGGGTCGGGTTGGGCAGCCAGAAGCCCAGGCGCAGGCCGGTCATGAACACCAGCGCGGCCAGCCCGGTGCTGGTGCGCGAGCCCATGCCGGTGCTCAGCGCGGCGCCGGAGATGGTCGCCCATTGCGCCAGGCTGCCGTGCTCCATGCCCTCGGGCGGCCGCGGGCCGTGGGTGCCGGTCTCCACGCCCAGGGCGCTGACGGTCAGCGCCACGCCCTTGCGGTCGGCGTTGTAGCTGTGGGTGCGGTCGTCGAGGGTCTGGTTGATGCAGCAGTTGATCAGGTGCAGCGGCCCGCCGTAGGCGTGCGGCTGGTAGTCGCCCAGGGCCACGTCGTCGCCGGGGAGGATTTCCCGCAGCGACTCGATGCCCTCGATCAGCCGGCGCTCGGCCGGCACCAGCAGCGAGGCCGGGAAGCGCGCCTCGGGGCCGCCGTGGTTGGCCACCGCGATGTAGGTGCGGGCCAGGCGCGAGCGGTAGAAGTAGTGCAGCGAGGCGAGGTTCAGCTGGGTGAGGTTGGCGCCGCTGATGCCGATGTAGAAGCCCAGCGCGGCCAGCACCAGGGCCCAGTACAGCAGCGGCAGCCAGGGCTGCATGGCGGCGCCGGGGCTGAGCAGGTTGCCGCCCAGGTAGAGGAAGGCCTGCAGCAGCGTCAGCCAGGCCAGCAGCAGGAACGCCAGCAGGGCCAGGCCCAGCAGGTTGGCCAGCTGGCTGCCATAGGCCGTGGGCAGGCCCTGCTGGCGCAGGCGCTCCAGCAGCGTCGGCAGCAGGGCGCGCAACAGCACCACAGCCAGGCCCGTGGAGCCCAGCACGCCAGAGGAGACCAGGGTGAAGTTGCCGCTCTCGCGCAGGCGCACGACCAAGTGCCAGGTCGCCGCCTCGCAGGCGCCCAGCAGCAGGACCCCGGCGCCGCCCAGCAGCACCCAGCCCAGCCAGTGGGTCAGGCGCAGGCGCTGCTGGTCCGGCGGGCAGGCACGCAGCGGCAGGCGCAGCAGCCAGCCCAGCGGGGCGATCAGCAGGGCGCCGACCAGGGTGGCGTAGGCCAGCAGCCGCGGGCCCAGCTCGATGTCGCTCTGCAGCTGCGGCCACAGGCCCTGCACCGCCAGGGCCAGCGCGGCGAGCAGGGCCAGCAGCACCGAGAGCAGGTCGCGCAGGGCGTGGTCCTGGCGGTCGCGGCTGAACCAGTAGGCCCAGCACAGCGCGCCGGCGGCCAGCAGCAACAGCGGCACGACGAGGAACCACAGCGACCAGAGGTTGCCGAGGAACACCGGCGGCGTGCCCACCAGAGCCAGCAGCACGTGGGGCAGCACCGTGAACATGCCGATGCACAGCAGCAGGATGCCGATCTCCAGCTGGGTGGCCATGAAGCCGCGCAGCATCGAGGCGCCGGCCATCAGCAGGTCGCGGCCGCCGGCCGGGGCCAGGTAGCGGCCGTTGTTGCGCAGCCACCAGAGCAGCAGCGAATCGTCCGCCGCCAGACCGTTCTCCACCTCGCGGGCGCCCTGGGCGGGGCCGTACAGGCGGCCGAGCATGGCGCCGACGTAGCCGCCGCCGGAGACCGTGGACAGGTAGTCGAAGCGCTTGAGCACGTGGTTCTTCGCCAGCGCCCGCAGCAGGCCGAAGTTGAAGGTGGCGCTGCGCACGCCGCCGCCGGAGAGGGCCAGGCCCCAACTGAAGTCGCTCGGCACGTCGATGCCGGCCTGGGCACGGCGCTGGCGCAGCAGTGCCTGTTCCTGGTCCCTGAGGTTCGCATGGCGGCGCGGCATGGCGGTGCCCTCCGGCTCCCGGACCCGCGCGGCAAGGGGCGCCGCGCCAGGTCATGCTGACGGCCGGCCGGACCTCCCGGCGCCGAACCCTTGGCGCCGTGCTTCCCTGGCCTTTCCCGGGTTCAGGCCGCGGCGGCGCGCTGGGCGCCGGCCGCCGGCCTCATAGCCAGCTCACCCGCAGGGTGTCCTGGGGCGCATGGCACTCGGTGCCCGGCTCCAGGTAGTGCTGCAGCATCGGCGCCATGCCCTTGAGCACCTGTACCGGCAGCGCCGAGGTGAACTTGAAGTTGCTCGAGGCGCTGCCGGCGACGTAGGCGGTGAGGGTGCCGAAGTGCCGCGGGCCGAGGTAGAACACGAAGGTCGCGGTGCGGTTCAGCGAGCGCGAGCTCTTCACCGCACCGCCGCGGGTGAAGCTTTCGATGCGGTTGTCGCCGGTGCCGGTCTTGCCGCCCATCACCAGCGCGCTGCCGTCGTCGCGGCGGAAGCTGCCGGACAGGCGCCGCGCGGTGCCCTGGTCGACCACCTGGGACAGCGAGTCGCGCAGGGTGCTGGCCACCTCCGAGGTCATCACCCGGGTGCCGACGTTGGCCTGCGGCGCCAGGCTCACCTCGTAGGGCGTGCCGGCGGCGAAGTGCAGGCTGTCGATGCGCAGGGTCGGCAGGCGCACGCCGTCGTTGAGGATGATGCCCATCAGCTCGGCCAGCGCCGCCGGGCGGTCGCCGGAGCTGCCCAGGGCGGTGGCCAGCGAGGGCACCAGGTGGTCGAAGGGGTAGCCCAGTTGCTTCCATTGCTGGTGGATGTCGAGGAAGGCCTCCACCTCCAGCATGATGCGGATGCGCTTGTCGCGGGCGGCCTTGTAGCGCGACTTGTACAGCCAGCCGTAGACCTGCTTGCGCTCGGCGTTGCTGGCGGCCACCGCGTCGGCGAAGCTGGCTTGCGGCTGGCGTTGCAGGTAGCCCAGCAGCCACAGCTCCAGCGGGTGCACGCGGGCCACGTAGCCCTGGTCGTTGAGGTCGTAGGCGCCGGGGCCGTAGCGGGTGTAGAGGTCGGCGATGCGCTTGTCGGTGAGCTTCTCGCCGGTGTAGTGGCTCTGCTTCAGGCGGTCCTGGAGGAAGGCGGCGAAGCTCGCCTGGTCGGCCCGGGGCTGCAGGTAGCGGTGGATCGCCGCCAGGCGCACCGGCCAGGGGCGCAGGCCGTCGAGGAAGGTGTCCAGGCGCTCGTCGGCGTTCTGCCCGCGGTACTTCTGCCAGAAGCGCAGCAGGTAGACGCGGCTCTCCTGGTCGACGAAGCGGTCCAGGTACAGCTGCCGGCGCGGGTCCTTGTCGTCCTGCAGCACGGTCAGCTTGTTGCCGTCCTTCTGGTACATGTCGTGGCGCACCAGGTCGCGCAGCAGGCGCACGAAGGGCAGGTTGATGGACTCGCGCAGGGCTTCGAGCAGGGTGGGGATGCGCCCGTTGTCCTCCCGGCGGAAGTTGGAGAAGGTGTGCACGCCGCCGCCGGTGAAGAAGCTCTCGTAGGGGCTGGCCGAGTACTTGCGCTGCATGGCCGCGGCGAGCATGGCCGAGAGGTCGGCGTTGGGGTTGGCGACCAGGTAGTCGATGGACCAGCGGGTGATGAAGTCCAGCGGCTCCACCGGCACCTTGCGCAACTCGGCGGCGGGCTTGCCGGTGTAGGCGCGGTACAGGTCGGCGACGCGCTCCAGGTAGTTGGACAGCACCCGCAGCTTGGCGGTGGAGCCCAGTTCCAGCTTGCTGCCCTCGTTGATGTCGAAGGGCTGGTCGGTGCTGTCGGTCTGCACGCGCACGCGGTTGCCGTCGGCGGTGCGCTCGAACAGCACGAAGCTGTAGCGCACGTCGGCGGTCTTGTCCTTGGACAGCAGGTGCTCGCCGAACAGGCCGATCTGCGAGGCGAAGTCCGCGTCGGCCAGTTGCTTGAGGTAGGCGCTGACCTTGTTCTGCAGCTCGTCCTGCAGGGTGGTGCTGAAGGTCAGGTCGAGGCGGTCCAGGTCATACAGCGGCACGTTGAGCATGCCGGCCAGGCGGGTGCGGGCCAGGCTCACGCCCTTGTTCGGCTCCAGCGGCTGCACCGTCGGCTGGTTCTGCGGGTCGCGGAACTCCAGGCGCTGGGCCAGCGCGGCATCGCGCAGCGGCGCCTCGATCACCCCGGCCTGGGCCAGCAGGCGCAGGTAGCTGTCGGTCAGCTCGCCCAGCGGCTTGCGCCCGCGCGACAGGTAGTAGGAGGGGCGGCGGTGGGCGATCATCAGCGACACCACCTGGCGTAGCGCCCGGCCCTGGGCCTCCAGCTCGGCGCCCGTGCCGGCGGGCGCGGCGAGCAGGCGGTTGACCTCCTGGTAGTCGGTGCCGTACCAGATCCACAGGCCGTCGGGCAGGCCGCTGACCTCGCCGTAGCCCGGCTGCGCCGAGAGCGGCACCGAGTTGAGGTAGGTGAGCACCACGTTGCGCCGCGCCGGCAGGTTCTCGGCGCCGCCCTGGTAGGCGCGCACGCTGGCCGAGGCCATCTGCCGCAGCTTGTCGCGGATGGAGTTGGTGCGGCCGTCCACCGAGTGGCGGTACTTCTCGATCTGCGTGGCCAGGGTGCTGCCGCCGGGGGCGTGGTTGCCCATGCCCACCAGGCGCCCGGCCTGGGCCACCGCGGCCTGGGTGAAGCGGCTCCAGTCGATGGCCGGGTTGAGGTAGGGGCGGCTGGCGTCGAGCAGGTCGCGGTTCTCGATGTACAGCAGGCTCTGCACGATCAGCGGGGCGATGGCGTCATAGCTGGCGTAGAGGCGCTGCGGGTAGCGGAAGTTGTAGATCGGCAGGCCGCGGCAGTCACTGATGTCGACGCCGGCCTGGGCCTTCTCGGCGTAGGGCGGGAACATGCCGTAGCCGGCGTACTGCAGCAGGGCAGGGGAGAAGCGCGCCTGGTCGAGGGTGACGAAGTCGCGGTCATGCAGGCGCTGCAGGAAGTCCGGCAGTTGCAGGTAGCCCAGGCGGCGGTCGAAGGGGCCGTCCTTCGGGTAGACCACCTGGTCGCTGGCGCCGGCGCCGACCTGCCAGGTCAGGTCGCCGGCCAGGCGCGCCAGTTCGCGGGCCTGCAGCTTGGAAGTGCGCGCCTCGTAGAGCAGCGCCGCGCCCATCGCCGCCAGCAGGGGCAGGACGAAGAGAAACAGCAGCAGAAAACGGTGGTGGCTGGGTTTCTTCGGGGAAAAGCCAGGCTCCGGCACGCCCGGTTGAGAATGCAGTTGACCGGTATGCTCCGTATGCGCCATATCACGACCTGCCCATGCTTGCGAAAGCCTGAGTAAGTGGTCTCCGCCGACGTGACGACCGGCACCCATCCCGGTGCCGCGAAAGCCCCCGTGCCAGCGGCCTCCCCTTTCTTTGAGCGTAGTAGGCGGGGAAAATTCTGCTGAATGTCGTGCCTTCGTCCGGCCCAGCCCGCGACAATGGCCGACGAGTGACCTGGAAGCCCGTCCGATGCGCCCGTTCCTGCTGTTCCTGCCGTTGATCGCCTGCCTGGCCGCCCAGGCCGCGCCCATGCCGTTCTACCTGTGGCAGAGCCGCCTGGACGGCCACCTGACCTGCAGCCAGACCTCGCCGGGGGAAGGCTGGACGCAGCTGTCCGGGCCGTTCAGCGACGCGGGGTGCCGGCAGCCGTTGAAGCAGGGGCCTTCGACCAAGGGGCTGGCGGTGCCGAAGGGGTTGTGAGAGGGGCGCCCAGTTCCTGCTCGCGAACGGTGTTTCCCGGTGGCTTTGGTGCTGGGGGTGACACCGCTCCCTCTCCCCAGCCCTCTCCCTGAAGGGAGAGGGGGCTTGTCCGTGCCGAGAGAAGGAGTGGTTTCAGCCGGAAACTTTCGGTGTTGCCGGCTAACTCCAGAGCCTCCGTTTCTGCCCAACGGTCCCCTCTCCCTTCAGGGAGAGGGTTAGGGAGAGGGCGCTCTTCAGGGCCAGCACCGCAGCCACCGGGAAACACGGTTCGCGAGCAAGCTCGCTCCTACGAAAAGCCTTTGCCTAGAATGAAGTCGACACCCCCAAAACCGGACCCCACCATGCCCGACAACCCCCCCGCATCCGCCACAGCTGGGACAGCAACGCCAGTGCCTGGACCCGCGCGGTGCGCGAGCAGCGCATCGACAGCCGCCGCCTGGCCACCGACGAGGCCATCGTCCGCGCCGTGCTGGAGGGTTCGCCGCGGCGGGTGCTGGACATCGGCTGCGGCGAGGGCTGGCTGTGCCGGGTGCTGGAGGCCCGGGGCTGCGAGGTGGTGGGCGTCGATGCCTCGGCGGCGCTGATCGAGGCGGCGCGCCAGGCCGGGGGCGGGCGCTACGAGGTGCTCAGCCAGGCCGAGCTGGTGGGTGAGGCGGGTGCGCACCTGGGACTGTTCGACGCACTGGTGTGCAACTTCGCCCTGTTCGACGAAGACCTCGCGTCCCTGCTGCGTGGCCTGCCACAGCGCCTGGCGCCGGGCGGGCGCTTGCTGATCCAGACGCTGCACCCCTGGAGCGCCTGTGGCGACGAGCCCTACGAGGACGGCTGGCGCCTGGAGACCTTCAGCGCCCTGGGCGAGGAGTTCCGCGAGCCCATGCCCTGGTACTTCCGTACCTTCGAGTCCTGGCTGGCCCTGCTGCACGCCTGCGGCTGGCGCCTGCTGGCCCTGCGCGAGCCGCGGCGGCCGGATACCGGCGAGGCCTGCTCGCTGCTGCTGGTGGCCGCGCCGGCCGAATAAGCCTTTGGTCTCGTTCGCACCATAAGGGGGCAGACGCTCCGGCAATCTTGTGCAACACTCCGCGGCGACCTCAGTGGTTCACTCCCGCAATGCCCACGTCCGTTCCACAAGAACGGGCAGCCTCTTCCGGTGTGCAGTCCCGGAAGGCCCCAGACGACTCCTTCCCCGTGCCCACCGGCGCGGCGGCGGCGCTTTTTCCGTCGCGGGCCTTCCTCATCCCGACCGCGCTTCGAGTCGCCGCTGATATACCCAACAACAAAATCGAGGTTGCACCATCATGTCGTCCCATGATCTCCAACGGGATCTCAACGAGCGGCACATCCGTCTCATGGCACTCGGCGCCTGCATCGGCGTCGGCCTGTTCCTCGGCTCCGCCAAGGCCATCCAGATGGCCGGCCCGGCCATCATGCTCTCCTACATCATCGGCGGCCTGGCCATCCTGGTCATCATGCGCGCCCTCGGCGAGATGGCCGTGCACAACCCCGTGGCCGGCTCCTTCGCCCGCTACGCCCAGGACTACCTCGGCCCGCTGGCCGGCTACCTGACCGGCTGGAACTACTGGTTCCTGTGGCTGGTGACCTGCGTCGCGGAGATCACCGCGGTGGCCATCTACATGGGCATCTGGTTCCCCGAGGTGCCGCGCTGGATCTGGGCCCTGGCGGCCCTGGCGAGCATGGGCACCATCAACCTGATCGCGGTGCGCGCCTTCGGCGAGTTCGAGTTCTGGTTCGCCCTGATCAAGGTCGTCACCATCCTCGCGCTGATCCTGGTGGGCGGCGGCATGATCGTCTTCGGCCTGGGCAACGACGGCGTGGCCACCGGCATTTCCAACCTGTGGAGCAACGGCGGCTTCATGCCCCACGGCATCACCGGCGTGCTGATGTCGCTGCAGATGGTGATGTTCGCCTACCTGGGCGTGGAGATGATCGGCCTCACCGCCGGCGAGGCGAAGAACCCGCAGAAGACCATCCCCGGCGCCATCAACTCGGTGTTCTGGCGCATCCTGCTGTTCTACGTCGGCGCGCTCTTCGTGATCATGTCGATCTACCCGTGGAACGAGATCGGCACCCAGGGCAGCCCCTTCGTGATGACCTTCGAGCGCCTGGGCATCAAGACCGCCGCCGGCATCATCAACTTCGTGGTGATCACCGCCGCGCTGTCGTCCTGCAACGGCGGCATCTTCAGCACCGGGCGCATGCTCTACAGCCTCGCCCAGCACGGCCAGGCGCCGGCTGTCTTCGCCAAGACCTCCAAGGGCGGCGTGCCGCGCAATGCGCTGATCCTGTCGATCGTCGCCCTGCTGTTCGGCGTGCTGCTGAACTACCTGGTGCCGGAAAAAGTGTTCACCTGGGTGACCTCCATCGCCACTTTCGGCGCCATCTGGACCTGGGCCATGATCCTGCTGGCGCAGTTGAAGTTCCGCCGCGGCCTGAGCCCGGCCGAGGCCGGCAAGCTGCAGTTCCGCATGTGGCTGTACCCGCTGAGCTCCTACCTGGCCATGGCCTTCCTGGTGCTGGTGGTGGCGCTGATGGCGTTCTTCGAGGACACCCGCATCGCCCTGTACATCGGCCCGGCCTTCCTGGTCCTGCTGGTGGTGCTGTACCGCGTGTTCGACCTGGCGCCGAAAGGCGAGCAGGGCGCGGTCGCCAGCGGCGCGTGAGCGCGGTGACGCAATGAGAAAGGGCCTCTTCGCAGACTGTGTGAAAACCTAGCAGTCTGAGTGCAAGCCCAAGACAATGCCCGTATCGATCAATACGGGCATTGTCGTTTATGGGCTATATCCGCGGTGAAGGGCGTGATCAGGGCAGCTTGTTTCCAGTGTGTCTGGATGAACTGGTCCCCGAAGAACATCTGGTCCGCGTGATCGAGGCCTACGTGGCGCGGCTGGATTTGCACAGACTGGGCTTCAGCAAGGCGCGAGCTAGCAAGGTTGGACGTCCGGCCTATGATCCGGCCGACTTGCTCAAGCTGTACCTGTATGGCTACTTCCATCGAATCCGTTCCTCGCGCCGACTGGAGGCCGAGTGCCAGCGCAATGTCGAAGTGATGTGGTTGCTGGGCCAATTGGTACCGGACTTCAAGACCATTGCCGATTTCCGTAAAGACAACGGTGTGGCGTTCCAGGCAACCTGCCGTGCCTTTGTGCAGTTCTGCCGTCAGGTCGGGCTGATCGGTGGTCAGTTGGTGGCTATCGATGGCAGCAAGTTTCAGGCGGTGGCTTCACGACGCAAGCACTTGAGCCTGGCGCGGCTCAAGCGTCAGCAAGCCAGACTGGAGGCCGAGATTGCTCGTTATCTGAGCGATCTGGATGAAGCCGACCGCGCCGAAGCCGGCGAAGGGATCGACCGGGGGGCCGTCAAGACCGCCCTCGAACAGTTGCAGGCTCGGCATGCTGACAACCTGACCTGCCAGGTCCTGATGCAGGCCCAGGGGCTGGAGCAATTCGTGATCGGCGAGCCCGATGCCCAGTTGATGCGAACCCAGCAGGGGGCGCGGGTCGCCTACAACGTGCAAAGCGCCGTCGATGACAAGCATTGCCTAGTGCTGCACCACGAGGTGACCCGGGGCGGCAATGACACTCGCCAACTGCAGCCGATGGCCGAAGCCAGCCAAGCGGTGCTGGCGCAGGCACAGCTGACGGTCACGGCAGACGCCGGTTACTCCAATGGCGAGCAGTTCCATGCTTGCGAAGAGGCGGGCATCACCGCGTATGTGCCGCTGAACCGTGGTATCAACAACCACGGCAAGGGCATGGAGCTGTTCGATCGCAGCGTCTTTACCTACGACGCGGAGCACGACCGCTACCAGTGCCCGGCAGGCCAGTGGCTCCTCCTCAAGCAGGTACGCGGCATGGAGAGGATTTACGCGATCAGCGGCGATTGCTGCGCTTGCCCTTTGCAGTCGCGCTGTACGAACAGCAAGCGCCGTCATCTCACCCGTCACGCCCATGAATCGGCTTTCGAGCGTATGCAGCAACGCCTGAAGGCCCGACCGGACATGATGACCAAGCGCCGATCCATCGTTGAACACCCCTTCGGCAACCTGAAGCAGTGGATATTTGGCAACGGCCGCTTCCTGCTACGGCAGTTAGGGGGCGCCAGCACGGAAATGGCCCTGGCCGTGCAGGCCTACAACCTCAAGCGTGCGATCCAGGTACTCGGTGCTCGTCGCTTGATCGAATTGATGGCCTGATGTTCCCCAGAAAAGCCAACGCCCCGAACCAGTCGGGGCGTTGGCTTGGCCTTGCTCTCAGCGTGTTTTCA
Organism: Pseudomonas sp. 273; assembly: GCF_029201425.1. Classification (NCBI taxonomy): domain Bacteria; kingdom Pseudomonadati; phylum Pseudomonadota; class Gammaproteobacteria; order Pseudomonadales; family Pseudomonadaceae; genus Pseudomonas; species Pseudomonas sp. 273. The sequence continues at coordinate 4,553,562 of NZ_CP116775.1, read as the reverse complement.
CACAGTCTGTTCGGAGGCCCTTTTTCTTGGGCGGCCAGAAAATGAAATGCACGGCCTTCCGGCGGACCGTAGGAGCGGGCCCTGCCCGCGAATCGCGCGCAGGGCGCGCTCCTACATGGGCACGGCGTTGGGGCAAGCCGTAGGAGCGGATCTCATCCGCGAATCGAGCCGGAACGTCCGGCCATCGCGGACAAGGTCCGCTCCTACGAAGAGCGTCTCGGCGTCGGGCGAACCCCTACGCCCTCCCCAGCAACGGCGGCATCGGGCAATCGAGGATATCCGCCACCGCGCGCAGCAGTTCCGCCTCGGCCACGCTGATATGGCCGTCGTACTCGATGCAGCGGGCCATGGCCTTGAGCAACTGCGGCTTCTGCAGCGGGCGCAGCTGCACCAGGCGGCGCAGCGCCACTTCCAGCTCGCGCAGGGTGCCGGCACGCGGGCGCTGGCGCGGGGCGAAGGGCAGGCCGGCCCAGGCCTGGGCGAAGGCCTGCTCGGTGTGCAGCGCGTCGGTGTTGTCGAGGCCGGCGAGGAAGGCCAGGAGCATGGCCGCCTCGTCGCCCAGCTCGGCCAGCGGCAGGTTGCCGATGCGCGCCGGGCCGGGGCGCAGGTTGCGTTCGACGATGCGCAGCAGCGTCCATTCCAGCGGCTTCACCCGGCGGTCGGCCTTGATCAGCAGCGCCATGTTGCCGCGCAGGGTCTCGTACTGCCTGTCATCCAGCTGGCGCAGCGCCGGCATGGCGAGGTCCAGCAGGGGCAGGCGCAGGCCCGGGTCGAGGGCGCGCAGGCGCTCTTCCAGGCGGTCGAGCTGGAAGGCCACGCCCAGGTCCAGGCGCGGCTTGAGCAGTTGCAACTGCTGCTCGCGGGCAGTCGCCCCGGCATCCAGCAGCAGGCCGTAGACCAGGGCCTGGGCGCCATCGACGGCATGGGCCGCCGCCTGCAGGCCGTCGTCCAGCCGCTGCAGGGTATGCCGGGCTTCCTCCAGGTGCGTCCCGGCGGGTTCGCCGATGGCCTCGACCGATGCCAGCGCCGCGCCCGAGGGGTAGCCGCGCAGGGCGGCGTTCCAGGTCTCGCGGTCCACCAGCGGGACGTCCAGGCGTGGCTCCAGCTTCGGGTAGCGGCCGTCCCAGCCCGGCTCGATGCGGCGGATGCGCGCCTCCAGCGGCGGGTGGGTGGCCAGGCCGAACCAGTGGCTGGCCAGGCCGTCGCTGAAGTACAGGTGGCTGAATTCGGCGCGGTGCAGGGCGCCGAGCAGCGAGCCGTAGCCGCCGACCTTCTTCAGCGCTCCGGCGATGCTGGCCGGGTTGCGGGTGAACTGCACGGCGGAGGCGTCGGCCAGGTACTCGCGCTGGCGGTTCACCGCGGCCTTGATCAGGCTGCCGAAGAAGGTGCCGAGCGAACCCAGCACCCACAGGCAGAGGCCGGCGACGAAGGCCAGCGCGATGAAGCCCAGGGCCGAGCCGGAGCCGGCGTCGTTGCCGGCGTTGCTGCGCTGCACGCGGATGCGCGCGACGTCGTCGGCCGTGTGGCTGTCCCACAGGCCGCGGACCATGGTCTCGCCGATCAGGCCCAGCAGCAGGATGCCGTGCAGCAGCGCCACCAGGCGGGTGTTCAGGCGCATGTCGCCGTGGTGGATGTGGCTGAACTCGTGGGCGATCACCCCCTGCAGCTCGTCGCGGCTGAGCAGGCCGATGGTCCCGCGGGTGACGCCGATGACCGCATCGCGCGGCGTCAGGCCGGCGGCGAAGGCGTTGATGCCGCTATCCTCCAGCAGGTACACCGGTGGCACCGGGGCGCCCGAGGCGATGGCCATTTCCTCGACCACGTTGAGCACCCGGCGCTCGTCGGCGTCGCGGGCGTCCAGGTTGATCAGCCGGCCGCCCAGGCGCTCGGCCACGATGCGGCCGCCCAGGCGCAGCTGGCGGTGCTTGTACCAGGCGCCGAGCACCACCACGCCGACCACCACCAGGGCCACCCACAGGTAGAGCTCGAGGTCGGGCAGGCGCTGCGGCGAGGTCCAGTGGCTGGCGGGCTCGCCGATATGGCGCCAGAGCCAGCCCAGGACCAGGCTGGTGAGCGTCACCAGGCAGGTCACCGCCATGGCCAGGAGCAGGATCAGCCGCCCGGTCTGGCGGCGGGCGCGGTCCTGGTGCTGGAAGAAGTTCATAGGGCCGGCCAGCGCTTAGAAGCTGACCTTGGGCGCATCCTGGATCTGCTGGCTGTCGGCGAACTCCAGCGAGGCGGCGTCGGCCTTGTGGCCGAAGTTGGCGGCCAGCAGCACGGCGGGGAACGACTGGCGGTAGGCGTTGTACTCCATCACCGCGTCGTTGTACGCCTGGCGGGCGAAGGCCACTTTGTTCTCGGTGCTCGACAGCTCCTCGGTGAGCTGCTGCATGTTCTGCGAGGCCTTCAGGTCCGGGTAGGCTTCCAGGGTCACGTTGAGCCGCCCCAGCGCGCCGCCCAGGGCGCCCTCGGCGTTGGCCAGCTGGGCCAGTGCCGCGGGGGCGCCGGGCTGGCTGGCGGCGGCCTTGAGCCCGGCCACCGCGGCGTTGCGCGCGGCGATCACCGCTTCCAGGGTTTCCCGCTCGTGCTTGAGGTAGGCCTTGGCAGTTTCCACCAGGTTGGGGATCAGGTCGTAGCGCCGCTTGAGCTGCACCTCGATCTGCGCGAAGGCGTTCCGGTAGCGGGCGCGCAGGTTCACCAGGCGGTTGTAGATGGCGATGGCGCCGAAGAACAGCACGGCGAGGACGAGCAGTAGCACCAGGGAAGAAACCGACATGGGCAGTCCTTTTCGAGCGTCGGGAAGGTCCGCCGATGATAGCGGAAAGCTTCCACGACGGCAGGGAGGCCATCACAGGCTGCGCCCCGGCGCGGAAGCATGCTGTAAAGGGCCGCCCTTGACGCTCCGCCGCCCAGGTGGTCAGATGCCCGCCGTTCCAGGTGCCTCGTGCCGCCGTGCGCGAGGTGAAACGGGAAGCCGGTGCGTCGCCCTTGGCGGCAAGTCCGGCGCTGCCCCCGCAACGGTAAGCGAGCGGGGCATCCACGAGGCCACTGTGCTCCGGCATGGGAAGGCGGATGCTCCACGATCCTCGCGAGCCCGGAGACCGGCCTGGAGCGTTGTTGGCAAACCCGCGGTGGGCGGGCGTGAGCCGGATTCCGGTCGCGCCCGCGCCGGAACTCGCTGCGCCGCCTGCGAAATTCCCATTTCGAGGCGATCACCTTGCATTTCCCCTTCCCTGAATCCGTACCCCGGCGCGCCCTGTGGCTGGCCGGCCTGTGCCTGAGCCCCTGCCTGCATGCCGCGCCCCTGGGGCTGCAGGACGAAATCGTCAGCGCCCCTTCGGTGGAGTCCACCACCGTCGCCGAGATGGCCCGCTACGGCAGCAGGCTCGAAGTCATCGAGCGCGAACGGATCGAGCGCGCCGGCCCCAGCGCCGACGTCACCCGCGTGCTGCAGATGTACGTGCCGGGGCTATTCGTGGCGCCGAAGAACGGCCCCTTCGACTACGGCACCTACTCGCTGCTGGGCGGGCGCAACGACGACACCCTGATCCTGCTGGACGGCGTGCGCCTGAACAACCGCCTGTACGGCGGCCTCTACCTGGACACCCTGCCGACCGCCGCGGTGGAGCGCATCGAGGTGCTCAAGGGCGGCCAGGGCCTGCTGTTCGGCACCCAGGCGGTGTCCGGGGTGATCAACATCGTCACCCGCAGCGCGCGCAGTCGCGAGGCCTCCGGCGAGGCCAACCTGGGCCTGGACAGCTTCCGCGGGCGCAGCGGCGACGCACGCGTGGAGAAGGTGCTGGAGAACGGCCTGGGCGACCTCGGCCTGCTGGCCTACGTCAGCCACAACCGCTCCGACGGCTACAAGCCGTTCCGCGAGCAGGACATGACCGCCACCGTCAGCGACAAGCGCCGCTCCTACGACGTCAACGTGTTCGGCGCCAAGGCCATCCAGGCCTTCGGCGGCGATTCGCGCCTGGAGCTGTTCTACCAGTACGCCGACGCCGACCTGGACTACGCCCGCCCGGCCGACAACCGCCACACCACCAACGACCGCATCCAGCAGATCGCCACCGCCACCTTCGAGCAGCACCTGGGCGAGGACTTCAGCTGGTTCGCCAAGGCCCACCTGAACGACTGGGACACAAGCTACACGCGCATCTACAACCTCGCCGGCGGCGGCACCCGGGTGCTCAACCACAACGACTACTGGGGCTTCACCGACTGGGGTGCGCAGCTGGAGGGCAAGGCGCGCCTGGCCGGCGGCCACGAACTGGTCTTCGGCAGCGACAACCAGTGGTACAAGGGCCAGGACGATGTCCTCATCATCGACAACGACAAGGCCGAGTCCCACGCCCTGTACGCGCAACTGCGCCCGCAGGTGGACCTGCTGCCGAACTGGCACCCCAGCCTGGGCGTGCGCCGCGAGGAAATGAGCGGCGGCGAGGGCGCCACCGTGTGGATGCTCACCTCGCTGTACGACCTGACCGACCAGCTCAAGCTGCGCGGCCAGCTGGGCACCGCCTTCAAGCTGCCCAACGCCGAGCAACTGTTCGTCAACGAGCCGGGCAGCGAGATCGGCAACCGCGACCTCAAGCCCGAGCGCAGCCGCAACGCCGAGCTGGGCCTGGACTACAGCGGCGCGCTGTTCGGCCAGCCGTGGAGTGGCAGCGTCACCGTCTTCCGCCGCGAGATCAGCGACCTCATCACCCTGGCCGGCGACCAGTGGGTGAACGGCGACGGCGAGATCGAGGTGCGCGGCATCGAGGCCAGCGGCCAGTGGCAACTGGGCGAGCATTGGCAGTTGGCCGCCGACGCCACGCGCAACCTGGTGGACACCCGCGAGGGCGTGACGGTGAACAACATCCCGCACTTCTTCGCCCGCACGCGGCTGGGCTACGACCAGGCCCCGTGGGGCTTCGGCGTGGCGGTGCGCTACGTCGGCTCCATCGTCAGCCCCCAGGGCGACGACTATGGCCACTACACGGTGCTCGACGGCGACGCCTACCGCTACCTGGACGGCGCGCGCCGCCACCGCCTGAGCCTGCTGCTGGAGAACCTGCTGGACCGCGACTACGCCACCAGCCGCACCAGCAACGGCATCCGCCAGGTGGACAACCTGGGCCGCCCGCGCAGCGCCGAGCTGCGCTACACCTTCAGCTTCTGAGGTGGCCATGGACCCGGCAGTGCTGATCGTCGGCCCCCTCGCGGGCGCCCAGGGCGAGGCCTTCCGCGCCGAGCTGCAAGCGCTGCGCGGGGCGTTGCAGCCGATCGACACCAGCGATGGCTTCGACGCCCTGTGGCCGGCCGTCCGCGCCCACCTGCAGGCGGGCAGGGCGCTGCTGCTGGTGGACCTGGAACCGGCCAGCGACGGCGCCTACCTCGACTGGCTGCGCGGCGAGGTGGCGCAACTGGCCGGCGACTACCCCCGGGCGCCGTGCCCGCGGGTGACCGCCTCGGCCCTCGGCCGCCGTGGCCTGGATGCCCGGCTGGTGTGCGCGGCCATCGACGACGGCCGCCAGCAGCTGGATTGCCGCCACGCCGGCCCGGTGCCGGAGCAGCCGGACTGGTCGGCGCCGCCGCCGCACAAGCGCCAGGTCTTCCTCTGCACCGGCCCGCGTTGCGTGCGCCGCGGCGCCTTGCCGCTGTGGAAGACGCTGCGCCGCGAACTGGCCCGGCGCGGGCTGATCGAAACCGCCGAGGGCGTGCTGCTGACCCGCACCGGCTGCCAGTTCCCCTGCAACCGCGGGCCGCTGCTGACCGTCCACCCGGAGCGCTGCTGGTACGGCGTGCGCGACGAGGCCCAGGTGCTGCGCGTGGTGGAGCAGCACCTGGCGGGCGGCGAGCCGGTGGCCGAACTGCTGATCGAGGGGGCGCCATGAAGGGCTTGGCACTGCTGCTCGGGTTGCTGCTGGCAGCACCGGCCCTGGCTGCCCAGGACTACCGCAACTGCGGCCAGGCCTGGCACCTGGCGCGCCCGGCCGAGCGCATCCTGGCGCTCAACCAGCACGCCGCCGACCTGCTGCTGGCGCTGGGCGCCGGGCCGCGGCTGGTGGGCGTGGCTTACCTGGACGACCCGGGGCCGGACCTGCAGGGTGGGCGCTACCGCGGCGTACCCGTGGTGTCGGCGCGCTACCCGTCCGCCGAGCTGCTCTACGCGCTGCGCCCGGACCTGGTGGTGGGCGGCTTCGCCACGGCCTTCGACGCGGGGCGCGGGCGCGCCGAGCTGGGCGCCGCCGGGATCGCCAGCTACCTGCTGGAGGCGGCCTGCGCGCAACGCACGGGAGATGGCTTCGGCAACGTGCGTGACGACCTGCTCACCCTGGGCCGGCTGCTCGGCGTCGAGGCGCGGGCCCAGCGGCTGATAAATGCCCAACAGGCCGACCTGCGCGCGGCCGCCGCCAGGGCCGCCGGCCATGCGCCGCTGCGGGTGTTCTACCTCGACAGCAGCGACGCCGGCCTGGCCAGCCAGGGCGGGCGTGGCTTCGTCAGCGAGCTGCTGCGCGCCGCCGGGGCGCGCAACCTGTTCGAGGCGGTGGCGCTGCGCGGCTACCTGGCCAGCCCCGAGGCGCTGCTGGCGGGCGACCCGGATGTGATCCTGCTGGCCGACGCGCGCTGGTCGCCGGCCGCGGAGAAGGTCCGCTACCTGCGCGCGCACCCGCTGCTGTCACGCCTGCGCGCGGTGCGCGAAGGGCGCTTCGTGACGCTGCCCTTCAGCCAGTTGGTGCCGGGGGCGCAAAGCGGCCGCGCGGCGCGCGAGCTGGCCGCCGCCCTGTACCCCTGAGCGCTCAGAAGCGCACGTCCACCACCACGCTGTCGGTGTAGGTCCCGGCGGGCGGGGTGGGTTGCTCGGGGAGGATTTCCGCGCGGTAGTCGAAGCCCTGGGCGGTGATGCCGTCGAGCTGGCCGGGGTTCGACTCGGCGCTGCCGTCGGGGCGGCGTTCGGCGCCCTGGGCGCCCCAGCGTTCGTTGCCGCCGGCCGACTTGTACAGCTCGTAGGCCAGGCGCGCGTTGCCGCTGGCCATGTGGCGCTGGCCGTTGCTGGCATGGCTGCCGTCGCTGAGGCCGACGCTGTAGTGCGCGCCCTTGGTGCAGCGCACCTGGATGCGCTGCTGCACCGGAAGGAAGCTGCTGACCAGGGGCGCGCTGCCGAAGTCGAGGGCGGGGGCGCTGAGCTGGCAATCGTTGCGGACGTTCAGCACCAGGCGCACCTGGGTGACCATGCCGTTGCCCCAGTTGCTCGGCTCCTGCAGGCAGACCGGGCCCAGGCAGCCGCCGCTCAGCCCGGGGCTGTTGTCCCAGCCCGGCCAGGCGCAGACGCCGAGGGCCTGGCCGGTGACGCAGATGCGCCAGTACCAGCGCAACTGCAGCGTGGCGACGTAGGTGCCCGCCGCCACGTTGGCCGAGCGCACCCGGGCATGCAGCGGGAAGGTGCGCAGGTCCAGGTGGCCGCTGCCGACGAGGTTGGCATAGTCGTAGGTCACGCCCTGCCGCAGCATCTGCTTCAGCGAGGCGTCGGCGTACAGGTCGAAGGGGATCCTGTCGCCGGTCTTCGCATTGCGCAGGACGTTGCCGTCGAGGTTTTCCAGGCGTAGGCGCACCCAGTTCTGCCCGATGATCGCGCCGCTGCGCACGTCGCAGGCCATGCCGCCGCGGGTCTGGATCTGCAGCGGCTCGCGGGCGATGACCAGGGAGCTGTGGGTGCCGAAGTTGCTGTCGCCGGGCTGCATGCGGCATTGCTGGGCGGTGGTGGCCCAGGCTGACAGCGGGGCCAGGAGCAAAAGGGCAGCAGCGGGCGTAGCCATGGGTTCATCGTCGACTCCGGGCTTCAGAGGCAGGGCAGCGGCCCCAGCTGCGCCAGTTCCTCGGCCGCGGGGTCCAGTTCGAAGGTGGCGCTGCAGGTGGCGCCGTCGGGCAGGCTCGCGCGCAGGCGGTTGCGCGCCTGCAGGTGCTCCAGGTAGACCAGCCCGTCCCAGCCGACGTAGGCGGCCCGGCCGTCGTCGCCGGCGACCTGCGTGCCCAGCGGCAGCGGCTGGCCGTGGCGGTCGTGCAGCAGCAGGCTGGCGGCCAGCATGCGCTGCACCGGAAAGCGCAGCAGGTAGCCGCTGCCGGCCCTGACCGCGACGCGCTGCTCGACCACCGGCGCCTCGACGTTGGAGGCCAGGCCGAGCGGGTCTATCTCGTACTTGCCGGGGTAGTAGGCGCTGCTCCAGGGCACCAGCAGGTGGCCGTTGGCGTCGGTCTGGCCGACCAGCTGGTTCTCGTAGCGCACCGGGATGCCGGGCTGGCCGTCGGTGCTCACCAGCACGAAGGCGTCCTGCACCTGGTTGGCGGCGAACAGCGCGCCGTCCATCCAGGCCAGCGAACCGCCGAGGTCGGCCCAGCGGGTGTAGTCGTCGGCGTTGCCGTACAGGCCGCCGCGGGCCTGCAGGTTCCGGCCGCGCCAGTGCAGCGCGGCCTGGTGCCAGTCGCCGCCCCCGCCGTTGTCGGCGTGGCCGAGGTTCCAGCCGAAGCCGCCTTCGCCGGGCAGCGCCTCGCTGTAGTCGACGCGCCGGCTGTTGCGGCCGTCGGCGCCGCGCTCGATGCCCATGCCGAGGGTGCCGCGCAGGTCGAAGGGGATCACCAGTTGCACCGCGCTGTTCCAGCGACCGTTGCCGAGTTCGCGGTTGGCGGACAGGTACAGGCTGGCCTCGCCCCACAGCGAGCGACCCCAGGACAGGTTGAGCAGGCGGGTGCGGCCGCCGTCGCCGGCCTCCACCTCGAAATAGCCGGCGCCCAGGCTGCCCCAGCCGTCCAATGCCACGCTGGCGCTGGCCTGGGTGCTGCGGCGGGTGGGCGAATAGCCGCGCTTCGGCGCAGTGTCGTCGCCGTTGCGGCGCCGCTGCCGTTCGTAGGCCAGGCGTGACAGGTCGGCGTAGTCGGCGTCGCGCTGGCTGCGCTGCACCGAGAAGTGGAAGCGGCGGGCGCTGTACTGGTAGCCGAAGCTGAACTGCCGGCCGCCGTCGCCCTCCAGCCGGCCATGGCCGGCCGCGGCGTTGAGCACGCCCAGGGTGCCCAGGCGCAGCACGCCGCCCAGCCCGCCCATGGCCAGGCCGGCGGCGCCCTCGGCCTGGGCCTCCAGGGTGAAGTGGTCGCTCAGGCCGTGGCGCAGCGAGGCGCTGGCGGCGCCGCTGCCGTAGGCGAAATCGTCCTGGCCGTAGCCCTGGCGCAGGCTGCCCAGGCTCGCGGCGAAGTCGCTGAGGCCCGGGCGCAGCAGTTCGCTGCTGACGTAGAAGGGCACGCTGGTGGAGACCTGGCGGCCGAGGGCGTCGGTGGTCTGCAGCACGGCCTGGCCGGCGCCGTTGACGTAGGGCAGGGCGCCGAGGCTGAAGGGGCCGGGTTGCAGTTCGTAGCGGCCGTTGCGGTAGCCGTCGACGAACAGCTCCAGGGTGCTGGGCAGCGCCGCCTCGCCGGCGAAGCGCGGCAGCGGGTAGGTGACGATGTCGGGACGGATGGCGAAGTCGCGGGACAGCTGCACCCCGCCCAGGCGCACCGGCGAGGCCCAGGCCTGCGAGCGGCTGACCAGGTCGCCGGCCTCGTAGGTCAGCGCGCGCTCCTCGTCGGCGAAGCGCCAGTGGCTGTCGTAGCGCAGGTAGCGGCTGCGCTGCGCCGGGCCGCCGAAGGGCTGCTGGTGGACGCCGCTGTGGCTGAATACGCCGAAGGGGCCGAACAGGCGCAGGTCGCTCCAGGCCGAGCGGGTGTCCTGGCCGTTCTGCGGGCTGCTGGCGTACAGCTGGTAGTTGAACAGGGCGCCGACGCTGCTGCGGGCCGGCACCCGGGCGCGCCGCGCCGCCGCGTCCAGCTGCTGCGGTGGCAGCCAGTGCGGCGGCACCTGCAGCAGCAGGCGCTGGCCCTGGGCGTCGTAGCTCGCCTGCACCCCCGCCAGCTCGCCGAGGTCGAGCCAGCCCGCCTGCGCCACCGGCAGGCCGAGGGTGCGCAGGTCGGCCGCGTCCATCCGCAGGCGGCCCTGCTGCAGGTCCACGGCCACCACCTTGCCGCTGGGCCGCAGGTTCACCACCAGCTCCAGGTACAGGCGCACGCTGTCGGCCAGCGCGCCCGCATCCCGCGGTGGCGGGGGCAGGGGTGCGGCCAGCGGGGCCTCGCCGTCGAGCAGGGCCAGGCCGGCGAACAGCAGGTGGCAGCGGCGCAGCGGCAGCCGGGCCATGCCGCGGTTCAGCGGGGCGCGGCGGCGATCTCGCCGCGTTCGCCATTGACCTCCGCCCACAGCCGCTCGCCACCGGCCAGCGGGCGCGGCAGTGGCCAGCGCATGTGGCTGCCGGGCAGCACGTAGCCGAGCAGGCCCTCGTCCATGGCCAGGCTGGCGCCGTCCCGCTCGAAGGCCACCCGCGTCAGGCGGGCGTGGCGTGGCCCGCTGTTGCTGATCTCCAGGTAGGCCTTGCCGCCAGCCTCGACCTGGCGCCAGCCCAGCGCCGGGCGGCCCGCCTCGGCCGGCAGGCCGGGGCCGGCGAGGAACAGCGGCACCGAGTAGCGCATCTGGAAGCGGATGCCGCTGCCCCCCGGCCCTTGCGCCTCGTCCTGCGGGGTGGGCACCTCGTCGATGAGGATGCGGTAGGCGTGCTCCGTGCCGGCCGCGCTGGGCGCCAGGCGCGTCAGGCGCACCAGCTGGCGGGCGCCCGGCTCGACGCGGACCATCGGCGGGCTGCCGACCACCTCGCGCTGCGCCTGGTAGTGCTCTTCGCCGTCGCGCTGGCTCCAGGCGAAGATGCGCACCTGCAGCAGCGTGCTCCGGCTGCCGCGGTTCTCCAGCCAGAGCGCGCTGGCGCGCTGGTCGTGCTCCAGGCGCGGGTCGATCGGCCAGATGAGGATGGAACTGCCGGCCCGCGCCGTGGCGGGCAGCAGCACGAGCAGTATGAGAAGCAGGGCGAAGGGCATCGGGGGGCTCCGGCTCGCTCACCACGACAGGGTCACGGTGAGCCGGTCCTGGTAGCGCCCGGCGGTCTGGTTGCCGGGCAGGCGGAGGGCGGCGTTGATCGGCAGCTGGATGGCACCGGGGGTGCTGTAGTCGATGGGTACGCTGGCGCCGACCGGGATTTCCTGGCTCAGGCCGGCATCGCGGTACAGGCGGTAGGCCAGCCGCGCCTGGCCGGCGCCCAGGTGGCGCAGGCCGCCCTCCAGGTGCTGGCCGCCGTCCACCGTCATGCGCAGCTTCACCCCCGGCGTGCAGCTGAGGCTGATGGCGTCGTTGGGCAGCAGCCGGGCGCTGATCGTCCCGCTGGTGCTGGAGGGGTGCCGGCCGAAGTCGAGGCGGCCGAAGTCGTTGCCACTGCCCGGCGCCGCCTGGTTGACCAGGCAGCCCTGGGTGACGCTGGCGGAGACGCGGAAGCTGGCCCGGGTCGCGGCGTCCGCCTGCTGCGCGCCGGCGTGGGCGAGCAGCAGGAGCAGCGCGGCCAGGGCGCGGCGGCGTGGCCTGGCAGGCACGCGGGGCGGCCGGGTAGGCGCTGGCATGGGCCGGCCGCGACCTCAGAATTCCAGGGTGACGGTCAGGGTGTCCCGGTAGGTGCCGCTGGGCAGGGCCCTGGCATTGGGCGCGATGGCGCCGTGGATGGGAACGTCGACGGGAGTGCCGTCGCTGGGAATGGCGAATTCGTACATCTGGTCGGGCAGGTATTCCTGGGTGTACCCGGCGTCCACGTACAGCGAGTAGGCAATGTGCTCGCCGCTCTCGTTTTCCAGCGTCCGGTCGCCGCGCAGGCCGCCGTCGACCTGCACATCGAAGGCGCCGATGCCCGGGTCGCAAGTGACCTGCAGGGCCCCGCCGCCGGTGCCGATCAGCTGGGCGCTCAGGGCGTTGCTCCAGGTCGGGCCGGCCCTGCCGAAGTCCAGGTGGCCGAACTGGTTGATCACGCCGCTGGCGCTGTTACCCTGGCTCACCTGGCAGCCGCTGGCGATCTCGAGGGAAACCTCCACCTGGCCGCTGATCGCCGCCAGGGCCTGGCCCAGGGGCAGGGTGAGCAGGGTGGCGGCTAGGGCGTGGCTGAGCCTGTCATGCTTCATCGTCATGGCCTCGAAAAATGGGAGAGGCATTTTCCCAGGGGGCGACAGCGATGAAGCAGGCGGATAGGGGAGGGTGTTCGAGAAAAATGGGGGATGGGGCAGGGCGTGCGGGCCCCTGGGCGGGACCCGCGCGCCGAAGGGGCCGGTCAGGCCTTGCCGAGTCGCGGCCGATGCAGCGGAACGGCTTCCATCCACCAGCCGAAGACCAGGCCGACGGTGGTCCAGAGGATCGCCTGGATGCCCAGGGACACCAGGCGGAACTGCCACAGCAGGTCGGCCGGGAAGTCCGCCGGCACTTCGCGCACGGCCGGGAACAGCAGGCCGGCGACGGCGCAGATGCCCAGGTACACGGCCACGCCGGCGATGGCGCCGGTCCAGGCGCCGTGCTCGGCGAGCAGGCGGCGGGCCAGGTTCAGCGCGATGACGGCGGCGGCGATGGACAGGGCGATCATCAGGAAGAACAGTGCGGTGCGCTGGCGGATGCTCTCCGGGTCGCCCACCGACGGCGGGTTGGCCGGGTACTTCAGGCTCGGCACCAGGTACAGGGCGACGAAGGCCGCCAGGGCCAGCAGGGCGCTCAGCGCGCGCGGGCCCAGGCGCCCGGTGCGGCCCAGGGCGTAGGCGAACACCAGGGCGAACAGGCCGCCCATGGCGGCGCCGTAGACCACCACGCCGGTGAGCAGGCCGAAGCTGGCCTGGACCTCGCGGCTGACCAGCTCTTCCTCGTGGTCATGGGCGGCGCCGCTGGTGGCTTCGGCGGCCTCGTGCAGGGCCGACATCTGTTCTTCGAAGGCGATGGCGCGGTCCACCTGGGGTTCGCCGAAGACGAAGGCGAAGGCGAAGACGAGCAGGCCCGCCAGGACGCCGACGAGCATCCCGCGCAGCAGGAGTTTTCCAGTCATGTAGGGAATCCCCGGGGTCAGTGGCAGGGGAAGCCCAGCAGGTGGCGGCCGTCGTGGACGAATTCGTGCACGTACATGCCCTTGAACATCGAGGTGGCGCCCTGTTCCGCGCCGACGAAGTATAGCGCCAGGAGCAGCAGCAGGCCGCCGAAGATGGCCCAGGGCAGCAGTTCGGAAAGGGGGATGACGGGGAGCGATACGCCGGTATCGGCGTGGGTGGCTGAATGAGCCATGGAAACCTCCTAGGATTACGCGTCCTGAACGGTTGGCGATTTGTTTTTTTGCAGGGAAGGGTCTGACTCTCGGCCCGAGGACCGAATACAGTGGCGCGACCGTGCCGGGTTTTCACCGGCTTCCTTCCAGGTAACAAAGTGCTACGAGAGCGTCGGGCAGTGTAAACCCCGGCGCCTGCGAATGGGAGAGAATTCGATGCCGAGCCGCCTGAGCCTCGTCTGCCACGGGCGCACCGCCGCCCAGCGCCAGGGCCGCTTCGCCCAGCCCGACGAGCCGCTGGAGCCGGGCCAGGACGAACGCCTGGCCGAGCGCCGCGCCGGGCTCAAGGCGCCGCGGCGGCTGCTCTGCGCCCCCGAGCTGCGCGCCCGGCAGACCGCCGCCGCCTGGGAGGCCGAGCCACAGCTGCTGGAGGCCCTGCGCGACTGCGACTACGGCGCTTGGCGCGGGCAGAGCCTCCAGGCCCTGCAGGAAACCGCGGCGACCGGGCTGGCCGCCTGGCTGGCGGACCCCGCCAGCGCACCCCACGGCGGCGAGTCCCAGGTGCAGCTGTGCGAGCGCGTGGGCGCCTGGCTCGATGCCTTCGACGAGGACGGCCACTTCGTCGTCGTCAGCCACCCCGCGGTGCTGCGCGCGGCCGCGTTGCACGTGCTGCAGTCCGGCGCGGCGGCGTTCAATGCCATCGACGTCGAGCCGCTGGGCGTGCTGCGCCTGGTCCGCAACGGGCGCTGGCGCCTGCGTCTGTAGCGGGCCGCGGTCTATGCTCTGTGGGCCCATCGCCACGAGGAGACCGCCATGGCCAGCCATCCCCGCCTGATCCCCTGCCTGCGCTACCGCGACGCGCCGGCGGCCATCGACTGGCTGTGCGCGACCTTCGGCTTCGTCCGCCAGTTGGTGGTGGACGACGGCGAGGGCGGCGTGGCCCACGCGCAGCTGTGCCTGCCCGACGGCAGCGGCATGCTGATGCTGGGCTCGGCGGTGGACAATGAATACGGCCGGCTGATGCGCCGGCCCGAGGAGGTCGGCGGCTGCACCCAGAGCCTGTACCTGGTGGTGCCCGACGCCGAGGCCCTGTACCGCCGAGCGCTGGACGCCGGCGCGCGGATGGTCATCGACATCCGCGACGAGGACTACGGTGGCCAGGGCTTCACCTGCCGCGACCCCGAGGGGCACGTGTGGAGCTTCGGCACCTACGACCCCTGGCATTGAACGACTGGTAGTGAACAAGAAGGAGCAAGGCATGAAAGAGGTGGTATTCGCCGATGGCGCGCGCGTTCCGGCCATCGGCCAGGGCACCTGGCGCCTGGGCGAGGACAGGGCGGCGCGCAAGCGCGAGGTGGCGGCCCTGCGCGAAGGCATCGAGCTGGGCCTGACGCTGATCGACACCGCCGAGATGTATGGCGAGGGCGGCTCGGAGGAGGTGGTCGGCGAGGCCATCGACGGCCTGCGCGAACAGGTCTTCCTGGTCAGCAAGGTCTATCCGCACAACGCCAGCGCCCGCGGCGTGCCGGCGGCCTGCGAGCGCAGCCTGCGGCGCCTGGGCACCGACTGCCTGGACCTCTACCTGCTGCACTGGCGCGGCCAGTACCCGCTGGAGGAAACCGTCGAGGCCTTCGAGCGCCTGCGTCTGGACGGCAAGATCCGCCGCTGGGGCGTCTCCAACTTCGACCTCGACGACATGCAGGAACTGGGCGCCCTGCACTGCGCCACCAACCAGGTGCAATACAGCCTGGAAGAACGCGGCATCGAATGGGACCTGCTGCCCTGGTGCCAGGAACAGCGCATGCCGCTGATGGCCTACTGCCCGGTGGGCCAGGGCGGCCGCCTGCTGCGCAACGCCACCCTGCGCGAAGTGGCCGAACGCCATGGCGCAACTCCGGCGCGGGTGGCCTTGGCCTGGTTGATTCGCCAGGAGGGGGTGATCGCTATTCCCAAGGCGGTGGAGGCCGCGCACATCCGCGACAACGCCGCGGCACTGCAGCTGCGGCTGGACGAGGAAGACCTGGCGAAGCTGGACGCGGCCTTCCCGCCGCCAAGGCGCAAGACGCACCTGGCGGTGGTCTGAGGCTGGGGGGCTCGCGCTTTTCGTAGGAGCGAGCTTGCTCGCGAACGGTAGTTACCTGTAGCAGCGGTGTTTTGGGGGACTCCGCCCCCTCTCCCTAACCCTCTCCCTGAAGGGAGAGGGGACCGTTGGGCAGAGCTGGGCATTCTGGAGTTAGCCGGCAGCACCGAAGGTTTCCGGCAGAAACCATGCCTGTTCTCGGCACGGACAAGCTCCCTCTCCCTTCAGGGAGAGGGCTGGGGAGAGGGTGCTCTTCAGTACAGGCACCACCCCGACCGACAGAACACCCTCCGCAAGCCACCTCACCCGACCACCGTCCTGTAAAAATCCCCACCACCATGATAAGAAGCGCCCATCAGCAAGCTGGAGGCAGTCATGGGCAAGTTGCGTGTCGGGGTGATTTTCGGTGGGCGTTCCGCGGAGCACGAGGTGTCGCTGCAGTCGGCGAAGAACATAGTCGATGCCCTGGACCGCTCGCGGTTCGAGCCGGTGCTGATCGGCATCGACAAGGAAGGCCGCTGGCACCTCAACGATGCCTCCGACTACCTGCTCAACCAGGAGAACCCGGCGCTGATCGCGCTCAACCGCTCCAACCGCGAGCTGGCCGTGGTGCCCGGCAAGGCCGAGCGGCAGCTGGTGGAGACCGGCAGCCGCCAGCTGCTGGACCACGTCGACGTGATCTTCCCCATCGTCCACGGCACCCAGGGCGAGGACGGTTGCCTGCAGGGCCTGCTGCGCATGGCCGACATCCCCTTCGTCGGTTCCGACGTACTCGGCTCGGCCATCTGCATGGACAAGGACGTGAGCAAGCGCCTGCTGCGCGACGCCGGCATCGCCATCACCCCCTTCGTCACCCTGACCCGCGCCAGCGCCGCGCGCATGCCCTTCGCCGAGGCGCAGCGCCGCCTGGGCCTGCCGCTGTTCGTCAAGCCGGCCAACCTGGGCTCCTCGGTGGGCGTCAGCAAGGTCGAGGACGAGGCCGGCTACGATGCCGCCGTGCAGCAGGCCCTGGCCTTCGACGACAAGGTGCTGGTGGAGGCCGCGGTGAAGGGCCGCGAGATCGAGTGCGCGGTGCTCGGCAACGACGCGCCCATCGCCAGCGGTTGTGGCGAGATCGTGGTGCGCGGCGGTTTCTACTCCTACGACAGCAAGTACATCGACGAAGACGCCGCCCGGGTGGTGGTGCCGGCGGACATCGACGCCCAGGCCAGCGAACGCATCCGCCAGCTCGCCGTGGAGGCCTTCCAGGTGCTGGGCTGCTCGGGCCTGGCGCGGGTCGACGTGTTCCTCACCGACGACGGCGAGGTGCTGGTCAACGAACTCAACTCGCTGCCCGGCTTCACCCGCATCAGCATGTACCCCAAGCTCTGGCAGGCCGCCGGCATGAGCTACAGCGAGCTGGTCAGCCGGTTGATCGACCTGGCCCTCGAACGCCACGCCGCGCGCCGCCGCCTGCAGACCAGCCGCTGAGGCGGGGCCGGCTAGCCCGGCAGCTCCTCCAGGGTGCGCTGGTGCGCGGCTTCGAGCAGTGCCTGGGCATCTGCGTGGAGCATGCGCAAGGTCGTGCTCCAGCGCGCCAGGTCCCACTGCGAGGCGCTGGCGGCGGGGTGGTCTTCGAGCAGATCGAGCAGGCCGCCGAGCGCCCGCAGGCGCTGCAGGGCCGTGTCGAGCAGCTGCGTCGCGGGCGCCAGCGCGTCGATGTAAAGCACTTCGCAGAAGGCCTGCGAGCTTTCCGGCAGGGGTTTGAATTCACGAACCCTGAAAGACTCTTGCCGGGCGCCCGACCGGGCTTTCTCGCCGCGGAGGGGCGCGGGCTTGGAAGGGAACTGGTGCATTTCCTTACGCTCCTTGGACCGGGTGGAACCCGCCGCTGCCGTTGCGACACGGGGGCGGCGGGCCGTACAGGGGTCGCAAACCGGAGGTCCAAGGAGAGTTCCGGCCAGGCGGAAGCCTGCCCTGCACGGCCAGCCATAACCAAGGCAAGCGTGACGCACGTGGCGCCTTGCTTTGAGTTCTGCTGCTGTGCTGGAGGACCTTTGGGTTGCGACACCCTGTCATGGCAAACGCCATGACGCCGGGAAGACTAGCGATCCGGGCTGTGGGAGCTGGGCGTTATGTGTTGTAGGGGAATTCCTTGATGAGATTTTTTTCAGGGGAGTTCTCGGTTTGCCGGCGCCATGACCGTCGGCTGCAATTTTGCCGGCCCAGCCTCTACACTCCTCGAAGCTACATTGGCCACGCTAAGGAGCCAGACGATGAGTTCTTCCTCGCGGACGGTATGGGCAGCGGCGCTGGCGGCGCTGCTGGTTGCTGTTGTTCCGGTCGCACACAACCCGGCCTGGGCCGAGGACGCCGCGCCGCCCAGCGGCATGGACGCGGACGACCAGCAGGGCCCGCTGGGCGACCTCGGTGAATACGGCCGCCTGGCCGAGGAGTCGCTCGACGCGGTGGGCGCCGGCGACTTCGCCACCGCCCGGGCCAAGGTCGACACCCTGCAGGCCAAGTGGCGCGCCGCCGCCGCCGAGCTCAAGCGCAAGAGCCCGGAGGACTGGAAGGCCGCCAACGCGGCGGTCGAGGGCGCGGTGCGGGAGCTGCATGCCAAGGCCCCGGACAAGGACCGCAGCCTGGACGCGCTGAACACCCTGCTGTCCACCTTCAACGACATCCAGGGCATCAGCGACTGACGCCCGCCGGGCCGGGGTCCGCCGACGGCCCCGGCCCGGCAGCTCGTCGGCATTGGGGGCGGCGGGCGCCGCTCAACGAAATCCTCACATCCGCCTCGCGGAGTTTTCACCTTCGTCCACGCAGGATGGCGGCCAGCATCCGGCAGCGTGCCGGGTGCGCTCCGACCCATCCCCTGCGAGGCCCGTGGCGAAGTGAGGCAGAAAACCGTGCGACAGGGCGCTGGCCGCCCACCCCGACGCATCATGGCCCTGGCCTGCGGGCTGCTCGGCGTGCTGGCGATGGCCCTGTGCGGCGCGGCCAGCGTGGCGCAACAGCACCCGCCGTTGCCAAGCCCGGACGACCTGGCCCACCACTGGCGCCTGGGCGAGGTGGTGGTGCTGGTGCGCCACGCCGAGCGCTGCGACCGCTCCGACGCCCCCTGCCTGGGCGCCGAGGATGGCATCACGGTGCGCGGCGGGGCGCTGGCCACGGCCCTGGGCGAGGACTACCGCAGCCGCTTCGGCCTGGGCAACGCCGACGTCTACGCCAGCCCGCTGACGCGCACCACCCAGACCGCCAGCCTGATGTTCGGCGACGGCACCCTGGGCCAGGCCTGGGTCGCCGACTGCAAGGGCGACCTGCTCAACCACGTGCTGGAACACAAGGCCAGCCACCGCAACCTGATCCTCGTCACCCATAGCGAATGCATGGAGCAGCTGGCCCAGACGCTCAGCCACCAGGACCTGGAAACCCCCGGCTACGGCACCTCGCTGGTGCTGTTCAGCGACGCCCGCGGCGGCCTGCAACTGGCCGGCGAGATCGCCCCGCGGGACTGGGCCCGCCTGCAGCTGCGCTGAGCCGCTGGCGCCGCTGCGCTTGCAGCACCTGGCGGTGCGGTCCTAGGCTTGCCGGGGAGGGCGGTGCCGTCGTCCGCCCCGGGAGCCGCCCATGCCACGCATCCAGCTCGGTGGGGTCAAGCAGACCCTGCTGATCACCTTCTACGCCAAGGCCATGGAAAGCCGCCTGCCCGATTCGCTGCTGCAGGACCGCTTCGCGGCCGCCGCGCTGGCGCGCCTGGACTACGACTTCTCGCGCTTTCGCCTGGGCCGCAGCAGCTACGTCGGCATCGCCCTGCGCGCCTGGAAGCTCGACCGCTGGGCCGCCGAATTCCTCGCCGCCCACCCCGACGCCTGCGTGGCGCACCTGGGCTGCGGCCTGGACAGCCGGGTGTTCCGCCTCGACCCGCCGGCCAGCGTGGCCTGGTTCGAAGTGGACTATCCGGACGTGCTGGCGCTGCGCAGCGAGGTGTACCCGGCGCGCGAAGGCTGCACCCTGCTGCCCGGCGCCATGGGCGAGCCGACCTGGCTCGACGCGCTGCCCAGCGGCCGCCCGCTGCTGATCGTCGCCGAAGGCCTGATGCCCTACCTGCGCGAAGCCGAGGTGAGCGCGCTGCTGCGCGGGCTGCTGGCGCGCAGCCCCCACGGCGAGCTGATCTTCGACGGCTACAACCGCTTCGGCATCCGCATGCTGGAGCTGTTCCTGCCGTTCTGGGCGCGCGGCGCCCAGGTGCACTGGGCGCTGGACGACCCCGCGGAACTGGAGGCGCTGGTGCCGGGGCTGCGCCTGGTCGAGGAAAGGCTCACCTACACCCCCGAGGAATGCCGGCGGATGGCCTGGTCGTCACGCGCGTTCGTGCAACTGATGCAACGCTGGCCCACCCTGGGGCGCATCGGCCGGCTGCTGCGCTACCGCTGGTAGAGGCCGGGTGCCCGGCACCATTCCCCGTAGGGCGGATAACCGCGAACGGTTATTCGCCCTACGATCCCACGCCATTCCCGTAGGCGCAGGCGTTATCCGCCAAATCGCGGACAGAGTCCCACGAGAAAACTCCAGGCCTCACGACAATTGTAGGAGCGGGCCCTGCCCGCGATTCGCGCGCAGGGCGCGCTCCTACAGGGGAATGGCGCGGGTGGCGCAGCGTAGGAGCGGATCTCATCCGCGAATCGCGGCGGAATGTGGAATACCGTGCTTCCCCGCGAACCGTAGGAGCGGACTCCGTCCGCGATCCCGCCGGCAGGGCCGGCGGGCGATGGGTGGGGGTTATTCCAGGATCGCTCCGACCAGCGAAAGCACGTAGTTGGTTACGGAGTCGGGGGCTTTTTCCTTGAACATGGCTCGGCGCGCCCTCCAGTCCAGCGTCCGCACCTGGTGGCTGTGGACATTGCCCTGGGTGTCGGTGCCTTCGCCCATCAGGGTGACAAGGAAGCCCTGGTTGCGCGCCACACTGGATGTGCCTTGCGAGATGGGGCAGACCAGGGCCAGGCCTATTTCATTGAATTCGCGTTTCGACAGGACCAGGCAAAAGTGGTCGCCGATCATTTCACGGCCCGTCGAGGGATCGAACTGCAGGTGCCAGATCTCACCGCGGTCGGGAACGCTCGGTGGACGCCTCACCATTGCTCAGCGCCTACGGCCTGCATGTTGTCCCAGTCCGGAGCGAGCGAGTCTTTGGGCGTTTCGGCGATCAGCTGTGCCAGGCTCGGGCGCGTCATCGGTTTGATCACCAGGGCTCCCTCGACGATGTTGCACTCAACCTGACTACCGGCGTGCAGCTTGTTTTGGGCGACGAAGGCCGCGGGAACCGAAATGATCAGGGACCCCCCGGATTTACGCAGGGCAAGAGTGGTCATGAACATGCCTCCTGTTGAGGTTTTACAAAAGCATAACCTTTCGAGTTTTATTTTTGTAAAACCATTCGTCTCGAAGTGTGCCCATTCAGGGTCGTTTTGCAGGTCGCGCCGAGGTGCTTCTCGTAGGATGGGTTGAGCGAAACCCATGCGGTCCTGGCGATGGGTATCGCTCCGCTCGATCCTTCCTACAAAACCCCCGCCCAGGCCGAGAGCAGCAGAAGCACTGCCAACCCCCGGTTCAGCCGCTGCAGCGCGCGCGGCGAGCGCAACAGCCGTGCGCTGCCGGCGCCGAGCCCGGCCCAGGCGCTCAGGCAGGGCACGCCGACCATGAAGAACAGCAGCGACATCAGCTGGATGCGCAGCAGGCGGTCGTCGCCCTGGCCTGCGTAGACGCCGATCACCGCCAGGGCCACGGTCCAGTTCTTCGGGTTGACCAGCTGCAGCAGGGCCGCATCCAGCAGGCCGATGCGCCGCGCCGGTGCGGCGCTTTCCAGGCCGGGGGGCGGGCTGCGCCAGATCTGCCAGGCCAGCCAGGTCAGCCACAGCACCCCGGCGGCGGCCATGATGCCCTGCACCTGCGGCCGCCCGGCGAGCAGCTCGCCCAGGCCGCTGCCCACCGCCAGCACCACCAGCGCGGCGCCGCCGCAGCCGCCGAGGACGATGGGTAGTGCCGCGCCCCAGCCGTGGCGGGCGCTGTTGCTGAAGATCAGCAGGTTGGTCGGCCCCGGGGTGATGGCGGCGACGAAGGCGAACAGAAGGAAGGGCAGCCATTGCTGCAGGGCCTGGATCATGGCGTGGGCTCCGTGGGACGTGGAGCCGGCATGCTCGCAGCGGGCCGGGCGTCAGTCTGGAAGCTTTGAGCAGCGCTGCCGGTAGTACGCCGGGGTAACGCCATAGGCGCGGCGGAACCAGCGGCCCAGGTGGCTCTGGTCGGCGAAGCCGAGGTCGGCGGCGACCTGCGCCGGGGCCAGGCCGCGGCCCAGCAACTGGCGCGCACGGGCCAGGCGCAGCTGGATCAGGTAGGCGTGCGGCGGCAGGCCGAAGGCCTCCTTGAACGCGCGGCTGAGGCGGAAGCGGTCGCAGCCGGTGGCGCGGGCGAGGTCGTCGAGGTCGATGTCCTGCATCAGGTTGGCGTGCAGGTAGTCCCGCGCGCGCAGGGCCACCAGCGGCAGGCGCGGAGGGGCGTCGATGCGCTTGCGCCAGTGCAGGCGCTGGGTGAGGCCGCCGAGCAGCTCGTCCAGGGCGGCCTGGCGCACGATGCGCAGGTCCTGGCCGTGCACGGCCTGGAAGGCGGCGTCGATGGCGGCGGCCATGCGCGTGTCGTCGAACAGCACCTGGGGCACGCTCAGCTGGCAGCCTGCCGGGGCTTCCTCGAACAGCGCGCCCACCTCGCGTTCCAGCCACTGCGGGTCGAGGTAGAGCATGCGGTAGGTGAAGCCGCCGGCGGTGGGCGCGTCGCCATCGTGGATCTCCCCGGGTTCGAGGAAGAACACCTTGCCCGGCGTGCTGACGTTGCGCGCCTGGCGGCAGCGGAACTGCTGCACGCCGGTTTCGGTGAAGCCGATCAGGTAGCTGTCGTGCCAGTGCGGATCGTACGCGTGGCCCTTGAAATGGGCGCGCAGGGTCTCGATGCCGGTGTCGGCATCCTGCGCCAGGTCGATCCAGTTGCCGCTGTGCATGCCGCGCCTCCGCCGCGCCCGCGAGTCGTCCAGCATACCCCGCGGGCGGGCGGCGTCTGGAAGATTTGTGCAGGCGGCCATCAGGGCCAGGTGCCCTCCGGGTTCCAGGTCGAGACCATCAGCCGCACCTGCCCCTTGATGGCGGCGGCGGCGGGGTTGCCGTGGACGTCGCTGTCGATCGGCAGCAGCACCTGGATGCCGCTGCCGTCCAGCTCGCTGGCCTGGAGGGGGATGGTCGAGGTGTTCATCCCGGTGTTCTGCCAGGCGTAGCGGATGGTCCACTGGTCGCCGCCGTCGCTGGGGCGTTCCAGCTGGATGATGACGGTGTCGCGGTACAGGTAGCTGCCCTCGTAGTGGCTGTTGGGCCAGAAGCGCTTGTCGATCTCGTAGTCCGGCACCCGCACGCCGAGGGTGAGGCTGTAGGCCAGGCCGGGCAGTTCGGGGTCGACCTTGCCGAACTCGGCGAGGAACACGCTGGACAGGTACAGCTGCGTGCCCGGCTTCCACTCAGCCTGGGTGAGGCAGGCCGCGGAATCTTCCTCCGCCGTGCGCCGCGACAGATACCAGGGCTTGCTGCGCGGCGAGGCCAGCAGCTCGATCTGGTAGAGCGCGTTGACCGGGGCGCCATCGGCGGCGTCGAGCACTTCCTTGGGTAGGCGCAGCTCGTCGACGTCCAGCCAGATGTCGACGCGCACGTTGCCGAACAGGAAGCGCACCAGGTTCTGGAAACTCTCCTCGCTGTTGACGATGCCGAAGAAGCCGGAATGCGCGCGGTAGGCGAAGGCCTTGGCGCATTCCTCGCCGAGCGTGCCGTCGGCGTTCAGGCCGTGCAGGGTGGCGTTCTCGATGCGCACCAGGCCGTCGCTGCCGTGGCCGACGAAGGTGCGCGACAGGCCCGCCGCCACCTCGTAGTCGCTGCGGTTGGTGCCCACCATGCAGAACACGCGGCTGGAGGGCAGGGCGCTTTCGGGCAGCAGGTCGACCTTGTCGTAGTTCTTCGGCAGCCTGGGCAGGCGCAGGTATTCGCGCATGCGCTTGTCGCGGTTGAAGTTCTCGATGTCGAACGGCAGCGAGAACACCGGCAGGCTCGGGACGTTGATGCCGACCATGTCGATGCCGTTGTGCGGCGTGGCGTAGGTGAAGAACTTGTCCACCGCCGCGCGCGCCTCCGCCGAGCCGCAGTCCGGGTTCTGCAGGAAGGTGCGGCAGACCAGCCCGCCCATGGAGTGCGCCACCAGGTGGCAGCGGAAGTCTTCCTTCTTCGCCAACTGGTTGGCCGGGTTGGCGAAGGCCAGGTCGCGCAGCTGCAGGATCAGGTCGTTCAGGCCCTTGGCGAACTGCTCCATGCTCGGTGTCTTGCCGACGCCCAGCAGGGTGGAGGCCGGGTCGTAGTAGCGGTAGATGACGATGGAGCGGGCGGCCAGCTTGTTGTTCTTCTGCGCCAGCCAGTTGGGGTCGAGGACGTCGTAGCCGTCCTCGTACACGTCGCGGTAGCCGAACTGGCTGGCCAGGCGGATCACCGGCGATTCGAAGACGAACTTGCGCGGCGGCGCGCCCGCTGTGGCCACCGCGCGCATCACCGTGGAACCCAGGTTGAAGCCGCAGAAGGGGTCGGCGGTGGTCTCGTCGATCTCGCCACGGCTCATGGCGTAGCCGCGTACGTAGACGATGGGGTAGAAGGGCGCCTTCATCGGTTGCTGTTCCATGCTCGATCTCCCTGTCAGGGCCACTGGATCTTCAATGCCCGCGCGGTGGCGGGGCCGACCACGCCGTCGGCGACCAGGCGGCGGGTGGTCTGGAAGGCGAATACGGCCGCGGTGGTATGCGGGCCGTAGGCGCCGTCGAGCTTGCCGGGGTCGAAGCCGGCCGCCTTCAGGGCCTGCTGGATTTCCGTCACCTTGGGCCCCTTCACGTTCGGCTGCTCCAGGCGGATGACCGAGGGCGGCGGCTTGAGCTTCGGCGTGCCCGGGTTGCTGCTGTAGCTCACGCCGGGCAGGCGGCAGTAGTAGTCCCAGACGCGCCCGGTGACGTTGCCGGCGCGCACGCCCAGGCCGGTGCCGGCGGCCTCCATGGTCCTGCCGGCGCCGTCGGTGATGGCGACGTGGCCCATGTGCCCGGGCAGCGGCGGCTTGCGCACCAGGACCACGCCGGCGGTGAGCATGGCGTCGGCCTCGTTGGTGGGGATGAGGGTGCCGTTGCTGGCGTCGTGCACCCAGGCGCCGGAATAGGCCTCGGTGGTCGCCGGGTTGCCCTGGTCGTTCACGCAGCCGTAGAGCTTCTTCAGCTTCTGGTAGGCCACCCAGGACACGAATTCCGCGCAGTCCCAGGGGCCGTTCCAGTTGGGGTTGTCCTTGGGGACCAGCACGTTGGCGTACTTCTGGCCCTTCTTGGTGGCGGCGAGCGTGTAGAGATCCAGTCCGGTGACCATGGTGCGTTCCTCGGTAATGGGGGCGGGCAGGGCTCAGGCCAGTGGCAGCGCCTGCGGGGCGGAGCCTTCTCCGTTGGGGGCGTCGAGCGGGAGGATGCGCAGCTCCAGGTCGATGAAGTCGTTGCCCTGCCGGTAGCTTCGGTTGACGTGGTAGGGGTTGGGCTGGTCGCGCAGGAAGGCACCCTCGGTGCGGAACAGCTCGTCGTCGCCATCGCTGGCCAGGCGCCCGGCGGTGAAGGCGGTCAGCTCCTTGAGCAGGGCGACCACGGCGGCGGAGCCGGGGTTGGCCAGCATCACCGCCTTGAGCCCCAGGTCGACGGCCTTGCTGCTGACGACGTCGCGGATGCGCTCGCCCGCCTCGCGCAGGTCGCCGTCGGACTCCATCATCAGCAGCGACAGCGCGACGTACTCGCCGGGGTTGGCCGGGCCATACAGCAGGTGGCCGTCGCCGAGCATGCTCACCGTCGAACCCTGGCGAACTTTCGGAAAGGGCATGTAGTTGAAAGTGAGGGCACCCTTGTGAATATTCGAAGTGTCGATGGCGAGGGAAACTATATAGGGCTCGCTATAACGGTCGAATAACAGGTCGGCACGTTTCAACAAGGTGAATTGGCCGAGGGTGATTGCAATACGGGAGTTGAAGCGATCGAAGGCCATCTCGGTACTTCCCTGTGGTGGCTTGGAGGGCGCCGGAGGGCCCGGCGTTCAGGCAGAAGCTAGCTTTCGCCCAGCGGGCTGTCCAACGCCATCGGGAAGTTTTCCAGCGCTGATCCGATAATGAAATTAAGTAGGAATTCATTATCGGGTTTGGTTATTTGATGTGTAATTCTGGAATGACACGCGCCTCCCGTATTTTCAACTTTTGCGGATATTTGGCGACGGTAATTACATACACTTGCGATAGTAAAGCCGGGAGACTGAACAGGATGTCGGCGGTGGGCTGGTGTGTGCGCTCCGGCAGGCGGTCCGCCATGGCGCTCGTGCTCTACGGTCATCCGTTTTCCTCGTACACCCAGAAGGTGCTGATGGCGCTGTACGAGAACCAG
This sequence comes from Pseudomonas sp. 273, assembly GCF_029201425.1. Taxonomy (NCBI): domain Bacteria; kingdom Pseudomonadati; phylum Pseudomonadota; class Gammaproteobacteria; order Pseudomonadales; family Pseudomonadaceae; genus Pseudomonas; species Pseudomonas sp. 273. The sequence continues at coordinate 4,527,806 of NZ_CP116775.1, read as the reverse complement.
ACGCCCTTCGAATTCCGCTGCATCGGCCCCGATACGCCGCAGCACGCGGCGCAGTGGTTGCGGCTGTGGCCGCTGGGCAAGTTCCCGCTATTGCTGGACGGCGAGCACAAGCCGACCCCCTCAGAAGGAGCGTACCGCCGGGCTGGCCAGTTCCTGTAGGTAGGTGAGGTCGCACAGCCGCCATTGCCGGAGCCGGCCCTGGATGCGCCCCGCCTGCTGCCAGTCGGAGAGCAGACGGCTGAGGGATTCCGGGCGAATGCCCAGGTGGGTGGCGAGTTGGCGCTGGCTGATCGGCAGCATCAGGCTTTCGCCCTGGCGACGGTGCAGGCCCAGCAGGTAGGCGGCCAGGCGCTGGGAGGCGGAGCTTGCGGTCAGCCAGTCGACCTCGTTGACCTGGCGGTAGAGACGCAGGCTGAGGCTTTCCAGCATGCGCATGGCCAGCGGCGGATGGCCCTCGCAGGCCTTGTGCAGTGCGTTGCGGCTCAGTCGGAAGAATTCGCCGCTACCCTGGCTGCGGGCGTTCATCGGGTAGCGGCCGTGGGGCATGAACATGGCCGCTTCGGCGATCAACTGACCTTCGCGGAACAGCTGGAAGACACGCTCTTCGCCGTCGCAGGTGAAGCGCAGCATTTCCACGCAGCCACGCCGCACCAGCAGGAAGTGTTCGGCCGGGTCGCCTTCGCGGAACAGCAGTTTGCCGCCCTCGGCGCGCAGCAGGCTGGCCGAGTCGCACAGGCTGGCCACGAGGTCCTGCGGCAGGTCGGCGAAGAGGGGGATGGCGCCCAGCAATCGCAGGCATTCGCCGCGATTGGGCGAGAACTTAACATTTGTCATTCGTGGCGGGCATGCGGGCTGCAATGATCTGCGAATGAAGATAAGTCTTATTCGCAAGTCAATCAATCGACAGCTCCCCCGCCTGCTCCTTTCTTTCGTTCTGGCGGCCGGCGCGTGCCTGCAGGCACCTGTCGGTACGGCCAGGGAAGCGGTGCTGCGGCTGGGCGGCCCCGGTGCCGTGGTGAGCTTCCCGCTGCTGCACATGGTGGAGAGCGGTGCTCTGCAGCCGTATGCCGAGCACGTCGAGTTCCGCCTCTGGCAGAACCCCGATCAGTTGCGCGTGCTGCTGGCCAAGAACGAACTCGACTACAGCGCCGCCCCGGTGAACCTGCCGGCGCTGATGGCCGGGCGCGGGCAACCCGTGCGGCTGCTCAACGTCTCGGTGTGGGGAATCATCTGGCTGGTTAGCCGCGACCCCCAGGTGAAGGGTTTCGCCGACCTGGCCGGCAAGGAGGTGGTGCTGCCGTTCCAGCGTGACCTGCCGGCGATCCTGGTCGATGAACTGCTGCTCAGCCACGGCCTGAAGCCGGGCAGGGACCTGACGCTGCGCCCGGTCCGTGATGGCCAGGACGCCCAGGCGCTGCTGCTGGCAGGCCGCGCCGATCACGCCCTGCTGGTGGAGCCGGCGGTATCCCTGCTGCTTTGGCGCAACCGCAGCCGGGGCGGGGCGCCGCTGTACCGCGTGCAAAGCCTGGAGAGCGCCTGGAGGCAGGCCTTCCCGCAGCAGGCCGAACTGCCTCAGGCAGGGCTGATGAGCAGCCCGCAGCGCGCCGAGGACGGCGAACTGGCGCGTGCGGTGGACACCGCCTACGCCGAGTCCGCCCGTTGGTGCAGCGCGCACTCGCGGGCCTGCGCGGAGCTGGTCCATCGGCACCTGCCGCACCTGCCGGTGGAGGCGCTGGAAGAGTCCATCCGCGTCACGCGCCTGGAGAGTGTTTCCGCCAGCGCGGCGCGTGGACCGCTGGAGGCGCTGTTCGGGCTGATCGCAAGGCGCCATCCGCAGGCAATCGGGGGCGCCCTGCCGCCCGCCAGTTTCTATGGGCCCTGAGATGAGACCCATGACCTCCCGACGCTGGGCCTTGCTGGGCGGCATGCTTCTGCTGGTGGGCTGGCAGTTGCTGGCGCTGCGCCTGGGCCCGCTGCTCATGGCGACGCCATGGCAGACGCTGCAAGCCATGGTCCGCCTGCCTTTCGAGGCTGACTTCCGCCTTAACGCCGGCGCCAGCTTGCTGCGTATCGTCCTGGGCGTCGGCCTGGGCTGCCTGCTGGGCTTCTGCCTGGGGCTGCTGGCCGGGCTCGACGCCCGTGTGCGCGGTCTGCTGGAGCCGCTGCGCTGGCTGCTGATGTCGGTGCCGCCGGTGGTGGTCGTGGTGCTGGCGATGCTCTGGGTCGGTCTCGGTTCGGCCATGGTGGTGCTGATCAGTGTGCTGATGCTGGCGCCGGGCATGTACGTGAACACCGTCAAGGGCATGCAGATGGTCGACCGCGGCCTGCTGGAGATGGCGCGGGTCTACCGCTTCAGCCCCTGGCAGAAGCTGCGGCGGCTCTATATCCCGTCACTCACCGCGCCGCTGGGCGCGGCGCTGTTGATCGCCACGTGCGGCGGCGTGCGCCTGGTGGTGATGGCCGAAGTGCTTGGCGCGGAAAGTGGCGCCGGTTTCGCGCTGGCCAATGCGCGCAGCACCTTCGATAGCGCCGGGCTGTATGCCTGGACTCTGCTGATCCTGCTGCTGGTCGCCGCGCTGGAATTTCTTCTGCTGCAACCGCTGCAGCGGCGCATGGGCCGTTGGCAGGAGGCCGCCCATGCTTGAGTGGCACGGCGTCGATCTGGTGCTGGGCGAACGTCGGGTGTTTGCCGATGCCTCCCTGCGCCTGCTGCCCGGCGAGCGGGTCGGCATTCTCGGTCCCAGCGGCGCCGGCAAGAGCAGCCTGCTGCGCCTGGCTGCCGGCCTTCTAAAGCCCCGTCGGGGGCAGGTGGAGAATGGATTCCGCCATCCCGTGCTGGCCTTCCAGGAGCCGCGCCTGCTGCCTTGGTGCCGGGTTGCGGAGAACCTGGAAATCCCCCTGCAGGCGAGCGGCCTCGACCGCGCGACTGCGCGCCGGATGGCCAGCCACTGGCTGGAGCGCGTCGGCCTCGCCGGGCACGAGCGCGCCTGGCCGCATCAACTGTCCGGCGGCATGGCCCAGCGTGTTGCCCTGGCGCGCGCGTTCTCGATCGAGCCAGACCTGCTGTTGCTCGACGAGCCATTCAGCGCGCTGGACCCGGCCCTGCGTGAATCCCTGCTCGATCTCTGCCGCGACTGGCTCGCCAGCTCGGGCGCGGCGCTGCTCTGCGTCAGCCACCATCCGGCCGAGCTGATCGGCCTGGTGGAGCGCTTCGTGCTGGTCAATGACGGCGCGTTGCAGCCTTTCGACCTCACCGGGTATGCCGCCGACCAGGTGGTGACGGTGCTGCATCAGACCCTGCTGGCCCTGGAGGCACCCGCGCCATGATCTATCCCATCCTGCTGACCCTGCACCTGTTCGCCGCGCTGATGTTCATCGGCACGGTGTTCTTCGAGGTGCTGATCTTCGAAAGCGTGCGCAAGCACGTGCCGGCCGCGGTGATGCGCCAGGTGGAGCAGGGCATCGGCAAGCGTGCGCGGCGGCTGATGCCCTGGGTACTGCTGGTGCTGTTCGGCGCCGGCCTGGGCATGGTCTGGACGCGTTACCTGCCGCTGCTGGCGGACCCGCTGGCATCGTCCTTCGGCACCTTGCTGAGCCTGAAGATCCTGCTCGCCCTGAGCGTGCTCGGGCACTTCTTCACCGCCATGTTCCTCCTCCACAGCGGGCGCATGAATTCGACGTATTTCCGCCGAATCCACCTGAGCGTCTTCAGCCACATGGTCGGCATCGTGCTGCTGGCCAAGGGCATGTTCTACCTGAGCTGGTAAGCCAGATTTCGTGCAGACGGAGCTTGTCATGAGTCGTTGTCCTTCCCCGAAACGCCATTTTCCCTCGAAACTTTCACTTCCCCTGCTGGCCCTCGGCCTGCTGCCACTGGCGGTGGCGGCGGAGGACCGCCTCGAGCTGGAGCCGATGCAGATCAGCGAAAAAAGCCTCGCGCCGGTCAGCCAGTCCGCGCAGGCCGAGCGCCAGCGCCTGGCCCGCGTACCGGGCGGCACCAACCTCGCCGAGCCGCAACAGGAGACACGCCTGGCGACCCTGCGCGATGCGCTGGACTACCAGCCCGGCCTGGTGATCCAGGACTTCTTCGGTGGCACCGACCAGCCGCGCCTGAACATCCGGGGTTCGGGCATCCAGAGCAATCCGGTCAACCGCGGCGTGCTGCTGTTGCAGGACGGGCTGCCGCTCAACGAGGCCGACGGTTCCTTCATCATCGGCCTGCTGGAGCCACGCAATGCGTCGTGGATCAGTGCCCGTCGCGGCGCCAACGCCGGCAGCCCCGGCGCCACCGCGCTGGGTGGCGAGCTGGAGTTCAACTCGCTGACCGGCGCCGACGAAGCCGGACGCGTCCGCCTGGAGGCCGGCAGCTTCGGCCGCCAGGGCCTGCAGGCTGCCGCCGGGCTGGACGAGGGGGCGTACGATGGACGGGTGAGCGTCAGCCACGACGAGTACGACGGCTATCGCCACCACTCCGCTTCCCATCGCACCCTCGTGCAGAGCAACTTCGGTCTGGACCTGGGCAACGGCGTACAGAATCGCAGCTACCTGTCCTACAGCGACCTGACTTTCGAGATTCCCAACGTCATCACCAAGGCGCGCCTGAAGGACGATCCGCGCAGCGTGCTGGGCGATGGCAACACGCCGCAGGATCGCCTGCTCAACGTCTACCAGCGTGACCCGCACCGTGATACCCAGCAACTGCGACTGGCCAACCGTACGCAGTGGAGCGGGGCGGGCTGGCAGCAGAGCTTCGGCGTCTACGGGCAGAACACCCAGGACGATTTCACCGATCCGCTCAGCCACACCCTGACCGACAGCGACACGCTCGGTGCGCAATGGCTGCTCGAAGGCGAACAGCGCCTGTTCGGCTACCGCCTGGGCGCCAGTTGGTCCTACAGCGACATGACCCGCGAGCTGTACGCCAACAACCCCCAGAACGGAAGCCGCATGCAGCGTTTCGGCAACTTCGACCTCACGGCCTCCAACCTTGATCTGCTGCTCGGCCTGGACTGGAACCTGGCGCCGGACTGGACCCTGGTGACCGAGGTGAAGTGGAGCGATGTCAGCCGCGATGCGGATTCGCGCGATGGTGCCGGCCATCTCGACCAGGGCTGGAACTTCGCCACGCCGAAGATCGGCCTGAACTGGACGCCCAGCCCGGACCTGCGCTGGTACGCCAACATCAGCCGCAGCCACGAAGCGCCGACGTTCTGGGAAATCGTTTCCGCCGAAGTCTCGCCCGCAGCCCCGGCGGCGGCGCAAGCGCAACTGGTCGACCTCGACGTGCAGCGCGCTACCACCTACGAGATCGGCGGCGCCGGTCGCATCGCCGGGGCCGACTGGAGCCTGACGCTGTACCAGAGCGACGTGGAAGACGAGCTGATCTCCACCAGCGACGCCTACGGGGTGAAGGTGGGAACCTACAACTACGGCTCGCGTACCCGCCACCGCGGTGTCGAAGCGGGGCTGAACGGCTTGCTGCCGACTGCCTCCAGCATAGGCGGCGACCTGGCCTACCGGGTGGCTTGGACCTTCAGCGACTTCCGCTTCCGCGGCGGCGAGTTCCAGGGCAACCAGATCGCCGGCGTGCCGCGCCAGCTCTGGTCGGCCGAGCTGCTCTACCGGCGCGGGCCGTGGAGCGTCGGGCCCAACCTGCGCTGGCTGCCCCAGGATACCCCGACCGACCACGCCAACACGCGCAACAACTATCAGGACGCCTACGCGCTCTGGGGCCTCAAAGCCGCCTACAAGGCGCGCGAGGGCCTGAGTGTGTATGTGCAGGGCGACAACCTGGCGGACAAGACCTATGCCAGCAGCTACGTGATCCGCAATCGCGCCGATGCCAGCCAGCCGACCTTTCTCAGCGGCAACGGGCGCAGCCTGACCGTGGGGGCGGAATACGCTTTCTAGGGGCGGTTGCTTCCCCACGGAAAGAAGCCCGCCGCTCGTGCGGCGGGCTTTCGCCGTTACCGGAAGGTGCCGCGCAGGGGCGGGGTGAAGTTGCGCGGCTCGCCTTTCAGCGGACCGGTTCCACCCAACCTACTCGCCACGCGGCACCGCCAGCGCCTCCGGATTCGCAACGTTCTTCGGCTGGCCTTCGAAGAAGGCCAGCACGTTGTCGAAGGCATCGCCGAAGTACAGCTCATAGCCGTTCTTCTCCACGTACCCCAGGTGCGGGGTGCAGAGCGCGCGCGGGTGGTTCAGCAGGGGATTGTCGGGGGCGAGCAGGGGTTCGTGCTCGTAGACGTCCACGGCCGCGTAGCCGGGGCGTCCCGCATCCAGGGCCTGGAGCAACGCACCTGGGGCGATCAGCTCGGCGCGGCTGATGTTCACCAGCAGGGCGCTGTTTTTCATCCTGGCGAGGTCGTCGAGGGTGACCCCATGGCGCGTGCGCTCGGACAGGCGCAGGTTGAGGCTGAGGATGTCCGCTTCGGCGAAGAAGGCTTCGCGAGAGGCCGCTGCCTGATGGCCGTCGGCCGTGGCGGCCGCCCGGCTGCCTTCGCTGCCCCAGACCAGCACCGGCATGTCGAACGCCTGGGCGTAGCGCGCCAGGCGCTGGCCTATCTTGCCGTAGCCCCAGATTCCCAGCGTTTGCCCGGCCAGTGCCTGGCCCACATTGATCTGCCAGTGGCCCGCCTTGAACGCATCGATGGCCGGTACGAGTTGTCGGCGCGCATCGAGGATGAGCGCCCAGGCCAGTTCGGCGGGCGCCACAGGCGAGCCTCGGCCTTCGGTCACGACGATGCCGCGTTCGGTGCAGGCGTCGAGGTCGAGATGGCCCGAGACCTTGCCCGTCTGGCTGATCAGCTTGAGTTTCGGCAGCCTGTCGAGCAGCGCGGCATCGATACGTGTGCGTTCGCGGGTGAGCACCAGGGCGTCGGCGTCGGCGAACCGTGTCGCCAGCTCGTCCGGCGATGCCGGGCCCAGGTCATGGAACAGGCTGACGTCGTGCCCGGCCAGGCGGGCGAAGCAGTCGAGCGTCCGGATCGCGTGCTGGTAGTCGTCGGGAATGACGATGTGCATGTGGGTTCGGCCCCTGCGGTCATGTGAGGACCTCGGGACGATAGCCGATTTCCGGGGGGATTTCGTGGGTGGCGGCTTCCGGCCCGGCCCGGCGATGGGCCAGCCCAACGGCGGGCCTTGCCAGCAACTCATCCTACGAAGAGCGCCTCGACGAGTGGCTCTTACGTTCCAGGGAAACACGGACGTAGGAGCAACTGTCTTACAGGCTCTACCGAAGTGCTCTTCGTAGGAGCGAGCTTGCTCGCGAACCGCATGGCACCGCGTTTGTTCGCGAGCAAGCTCGCTCCTACGAGAAGCCATGCTCGCCTGCAACGTAGGAGGACCTTGTCCGCGATAGCCGGAACCACCGGCGCGATTCGCGGATGAGATCCGCTCCTACGCCGCCCCACCCATGCCATTCCCCTGTAGGAGCGCGCCCTGCGCGCGAAATCGCAGGCAGGGCCTGCTCCTACAGGTTGCCGATGGGCACGGCATATATCCCGTAGGAGCGGACTCCGTCCGCGATGGGATTCACCGACCACGCCGAACGCCCCGGTGGTACGGCCAACGGCGGATAACCGCGAACGGTTATGCGCCCTACGTTCTCGCATTTGCGGGTGTGATGAGGGGGAAGCCAGGATTGGGGCGGCTTCTGGCGAGCCGTTGCCAACGCGCCGGAGCAGGCATCCCCCAAGCGCTCTTCGGCGCCGGTGATAGACTGGACCGTTTCAGCGCCCCTGCCTCGCCAAGGAGATCCATTCATGTTCGGAGTGACCGATTACGGCGCGTTCCTCGTTGCGTTCCTCGTTCTGCTGGCCATTCCCGGGCCGGGTAACTTCGCGTTGATCACGGCCACCGGCAAGGGCGGCATCAAGGCCGGGCTGGCGGCAACCTGCGGGGTGATCCTCGGCGATCAGGTGCTGTTGTGGATGGCGGTGGCGGGCGTGGCGACCTTGCTGGCCACCTACCCCGCGGCCTTCCATGCGGTGCAATGGCTGGGCGCCGCCTACCTGGCGTGGCTGGGGCTGCGGATGCTGTTGAGCAAGCCGGGCAGCGCGCCCCGCAAGAGCAGCATGCAAAGCGGCCATTACCTGCGCCAGACCATGCTGATCACGCTGCTGAACCCCAAGGCGATCGTGTTCTACATGGCATTTCTGCCGCTGTTCATCGACCCGCTGAGACACCAGGGGCTGGTGACCTTCGCCTTCATGGCGGTGACCGTGGCGGTGGTGACCTTCCTCTACGGCCTGGCGGCCGTTCTGCTGACCCACAAACTGGCCGAGCGCATGCGGGCCAATCCGCGTGTCGCCAATCTGCTGGAGCGCCTGGCCGGGGCCTGCCTGCTGGGGTTCGGCATCAAGCTGGCGGCCATGCGCTAGGCGCCAGCCGGCGGGCTTGCCTGCTGGGCGAAGGCCAGGTGATAGCCATTGCAGTCGCGTACCCTGAATTCCCGCGAGCCGTAGGACATGTCCTGCAGCGGCCAGGCGCTCCGGTGAATTGCGCCGGGCAGGGTAAATCCAGTACTGTTGAGAACGATTATCATGTTTGACAAGACTGGAAGTTCATGGACCGCGAGCAGGCATTCGAACGGGATGTTGAACGGCTCTACATTGCCCACCACGGCTGGCTGAAGGGCTGGCTGCAGCGCCGTCTGGGCGGGCATGCCGATGCCGAGGACCTGGCTCAGGATACCTTCGTGCGCGTGATGCGTTCGCGCAGCCCCCTTGCCGACCTGCGCCAGCCGCTGGCCTACCTCGCCACCATCGCCAATAGCCTGCTGGTCAACCGTTGGCGACGCCAGGCGGTGGAGCGTGCCTACCTGGAAGCGCTGGCCGCGCGCCCGGAGCGGGTGGCGCCTTCCGAAGAAGAGCGCCTGCTGCTGATCGAAGCGCTGGTGGAGGTGGATGAACTGCTGCACGGCCTCGCTGCGCAGGTGCGGGAGATCTTCCTGATGTCGCAGCTCGACGGCCTGACCTACCCGCAGATCGCCGCGCACCTGGGCCTGAGCGTCAACCAGGTGCAAAAGGCGATGGGCAAGGCCTTCGCCGCCTGCTACGCCAGCCGCTTCGAGTGAGTGCCATGCCCCGCGATACCGACTCCCGCCCCATCCCCGCGGTCATCCGCGACCAGGCCATCGCCTGGTTCACCCTGGCCCAGTCGGGCTGCATGAGCGATGTCGAGCAGCGCCAGTTGCTGAACTGGCGCGAGGCGAGCAGCGAGCATGAGCGCGCCTGGCAGCGCCTGAGCAGCATTCCGCTCAGCCTGCAGCGCCACGCCGGCCCGCTGGCCGACCCGCTGGCGCGGCAACTGGCCGGGCGCCGCCACTACAGCGAGCTGGACCGGCGCAAGGCGCTCAAGGTGCTGGTCGGCTTCGGCCTGCTCGGCGGGCTTGCCTGGCAGGGGCGCGACAGCCACTGGGTGCAAGGCGCCATGGCCGACTACCACACCGGCACCGGTGAACGCCGCCAGCAGGCGCTGCCCGATGGCACGCGCCTCTGGCTCAATACCGCCACGGCAGTCGATGTGCGTTATACCGACAGTGCGCGCGAGCTGTACCTGCGCCATGGCGAAATCGAGATTCTCACTGCCGGCGATGCCGCGGGGCGGCCGTTCCGTGTCGTCAGCCAGGAGGCGATGCTGCAGCCTCTGGGGACGCGCTTCCGGGTCCGGCGGGAGAACGACGGGCAGGGCACCTTCCTGGCGGTCACCCAGGGGCGCGTCGCCGCCAGCTCCCTGGCGGGCGGTGCGCCGACGGTGATCGAGGCGGGCTGGCAGGCGCGCATCGGCGCGGCTGGCGTGGACAAGCCACAGGCGCTGGACGTGAACCAGGGCGCCTGGGTCGATGGCTACCTGATCGCCGAGCGCATGCGCCTGGCGGACTTCCTCGCCGAGCTGGATCGCTATCGTCCCGGCCTGCTGCGTTGCGACCCGGCGGTGGCGGACATCCGCCTGAGCGGTTCCTACCCGCTGGGCGATACCGACCAGGTGCTGGCCATGCTGGCGGACAGCTTGCCGGTCAGGGTCCAGCGGCGTACCCGCTACTGGGTGACGGTAGGCCCTCGCTGAGGCGGATAGCGCCCCCTCCAGCGTGGCGATGAAAATAATTCTCAAGAAAGTGGCAGGTTTTCGTTTCTCGCTTGGCCTAGGGGGAAATCCCTGCTCGCACACGCGGGCCCACAACGAGAAACGGACCCTCTGCCCATGACGCTTCACCCCATCGCTCGCGCTCTGCGCCAATCGCTTGGTTTGGCCATGCTCTCCTGTTCCGCGCTCGCCCTGCTGCCGGCCCTGCCGGCGCAGGCCGAAACCACGGCCACGCGGACCCAGCAATACGCCATCCCCGCCGGCCCGCTGGATCAGGTGCTGGGCGAATTCGGCCGGCGCGCGGGCATTCCGATCTCGGTGAACGCCGGGCTGACCGAAGGCAAGCGCAGCGCCGGGCTCAACGGCGAGTACAGCATCGAGGACGGCTTCGCCCGCATCCTTTCCGGCACGCGGCTGAGCGTGCGTCGCCTGGACAACGGCGGTTACGGCCTGGTGCCCGCGCCGCAGTCCGGTGCGGTGCTGGAGATGGGCGCCACGACCGTCTCCAGCCAACAGCTCGACCCGACCAGCGAGGGCACCCAGTCCTATTCGGCCCGCGCGGTGACCATCGGCAAGGGCGCGCATACGCTGCGCGAAACGCCGCAGGCGGTGACCGTCCTGACCCGCCAGTACCTGGACGACCGCAACATCACCACCATCGACCAGGCCATGGAAAAGACCCCGGGCATCACCGTGTACGAGTCGCCCATGGGCGGCAAGTACTTCTACTCCCGCGGCTTCATGATGCAGGGGCAGTACCAGTACGACGGCGTGCCGCTGGATGTCGGGGGCGAATACGTCCAGGCCAACAGCTTCTCCGGGGACATGGCCTTCTACGACCGGGTCGAGGTGCTCAAGGGGGCGGCGGGCATGATGAAGGGCTCGGGCAGTTCCACCGGCGGGGTCAATTTCGTGCGCAAGCGTGGCCAGAGCACGCCGACCACCCACCTGACGCTCTCGGCGGGCTCATGGGACGACCACCGCGGCCAGGTGGACAGCGGCGGCCCGCTCAACGAGTCCGGCACGCTGCGCGGGCGCACCGTGGTGGCGCTGCAGGACCGGCAGTATTTCTACGATCTGGGCAAGCGCAAGGACCAGGTCCTCTACGGCGCCCTGGACTACGACGTTACGCCGGACACCACCGTCGGGCTGGGCGTCGCCTACGAGCGGCTCGATGCCAGGCCCTGCTGGCATGGCCTGCCGCGCTACAGCGACGGCTCGGACCTGAAGCTCAGCCGCTCGACCTGCCTGGGGGCGTCCTGGAACAGCTGGGACAGCGAGCGCACCACCGTCTTCGCCGACCTGTCCCACCAGTTGAACGAGGACTGGGCCTTCAAGTTCGCCGGTGTCTGGACGCATAACGACCAGGACATCAAGTACGCCCTGTCCGAGACGCCAGGCGGCGTTACCCCGGGCGCCACCACGGCGCCTTCCTCGGTCTACTCCGGGCTGTTCGACTACGACCAGACCGACTACGGCTTCGATGCCTACCTGGACGGGAAATTCGATGCCTTCGGCCTGCAGCACGAGCTGACCGTCGGCGCCAACGCCAGCCGCGCGAAGACCCATGACCATTGGGCGCTGATCAACATGACCAGCCTGCTCGGCGTCTCCCAGGACCCCCTCAACCCCAACCCGCACATGCCCGAGCCGGCGGACAGCTTCTACGCCCCAACTCCTACCGGGGCGGCCCGGTTCCCACCGAGTCCGACACCCGGCAGTTCGGCACCTACGCCACGCTCCGGCTGAAGCTGGCCGAGCCCTTGACCTTCGTCCTCGGCTCCCGCGTCAGTTGGTACCGCAACAACCGCGACTCCTACACCCAGGCCTGGGATTACTGGCAGCACGACAAGAGCCAGGAAAACGGTCAGGTCACGCCCTTCGCGGCGCTCATCTACGACCTGAACGAGGAATGGTCCGTGTACACCAGCTACGCGGATATCTTCCAGCCCCAGAGCACCTACACCGACGAATCCGGCAGCCCGCTGCGGCCCAGGACCGGCGGCAGCTACGAAGTCGGGATCAAGGGCGAGCTGATGGACGGCCGCGTCAATACGGCCTTCAACCTCTTCCGCACGGTCGAGGAGCACCGGGCCGAGGCGAACTACGACAGCACCTGCCCCGGCTCCTCGGACGGCTACTGCTACAGCGATGCGGGCAAGGTACGGGCGCAGGGCTTCGAAGCGGAAATCAGCGGCGAGGTGATCGACAGGCTGCAGGTGCTGGCCGGCTATACCTACACCCAGACCAAATACCTTGAGAGCGCGGACGACAACCCGCAGGAAACGGCCTTCGCGGTCACCTATTTCCCGCGCCACCTGTTCCGCGCCTGGGCCGACTACCAACTGGCTGGCGAACTGGATCGGTGGAGCGTGGGCGCCGGCGTTACGACGCAGAGCGACACTTCTGTCACGTCGTCCAGCGTGAAGTCGGTGCAGTCCGGCTACGCCATCTGGAGCGGCCGCCTGGGCTACCGTATCGACGACCACTGGTCGGTCGCCCTCAACGGCAACAACCTGTTCGACAAGAAGTACTACCAGAGCGTGGGGGCCGTTTCCTGGGGCAACTTCTACGGCGAGCCGCGTAACTTCATGGTCACGCTGCAGGGCTCGTTCTGACGTCTGCCCCTCTGGTAGGCGCTTCGCATCGTGGGGCGCCTTCCCCTGGCAGGACGCGTTGCGGCCTTACCTGCCAATGCTCGCGAGCCTGGCGCACGAGGCGCCGGGATCGGCCCGCCGGCAGCTTTCGGCCCTAAATGGCCGGCCGCCCCGGAGCGCTACCGGCCAGGCGGCAAGCCGCGGCCGGCGCGACGGGTCGGCCGTCGGATTCGCGGCGCGCTCCGCCGGGCTGTGCTACCACTTGCCGCTGGCACATCCACTACAAACAGGCGGTCCGCCATGGCGCTCGTGCTCTACGGTCACCCGTTTTCCTCGTACACCCAGAAGGTGCTGATGGCGCTGTACGAGAACCAGACACCCTTCGAATTCCGCTGCATCGGCCCCGACACGCCGCAGCACGCGGAGGAGTGGTTGCGGCTGTGGCCGCTGGGCAAGTTCCCGGTGTTGCTGGACGACGAGCGCAGCCTCGCCGAGAGCAGCATCATCATCGAATACCTGCAGCTCACCCGGGGCGGGCCGGTGCGCTGGCTGCCGGACGAGCCCCTGGCGGCCCTGGACGTGCGCTTTCTCGACCGCTTCTTCGACCTGCACGTGATGACGCCGGTGCAGCATGCCGTGGGCGGCGCCCTGACCGGCGATGCGACCAAGCGCCAGGAAGCCCTGGCCGACGCGGTGGAAAAGCTCGAACGCGCCTACGCCTGGCTGGAGGGCCAGTTGCCCGGCCGCACCTGGGCCGCGGGCGAAGCCTTCACCCTGGCCGACTGCGCGGCAGCCCCCTCGCTGTTCTACGCCGACTGGACGCACCCCATCGGCGAAAACTACCCGACGTTGCGCGCCTACCGGGCCCGCCTGCTGGCGCGCCCCTCGTTCGCCCGGGCGGTGGATGAGGCCCGGCCCTACCGCCCGCTGTTCCCGCTGGGGGCGCCCGACCGGGACTGAGCCGGGATGAGAAAGGCCGGCCCCGTCGAACGGGCGCCGGCCCGGCAAGGCAGCGGCTGTGGGTCAGGCGCCGGCGGGTGCCTCCAGCGCGCGCCTGCGCGCCAGCTCGTACAACTGCCGCGCTTCGCCCACCAGCGGCACCAGGGCGGAAGCCACGCGCGCCGTTTCATGCACCAGCACATCATGGCCTTCGTGCACCTCCAGCACCCGTAGCAGGTCCTCCAGCGCGTTCAGCCGGCGCTCGGCCACTTCGTAGAGGTGCTCCGACGGTGCGGAGAGGTCGACATACAGCACGCTTTCATAGGCCTGGGCCTGCAGCGGTACCAGCTTGCGATCAGGCATGGCGCACCTCCGGGGCGGAGGCGCAGGGCAGGGGGGATGGCAAGGCACGCACAACGAACAGAGGGTGATGAGGCATTTCCGTTGCTCCTGGTTCGGAGGAAGGAGCCGCCCGCCCGGAAAGGGCGGCGGACCGTGCGGGGTCGCAGTACCGGTTGTCTAGTGCGCATTTACCCGGCCAGGCAGAAACCTGCCCCGCACGATCCGCCATGGCTGCTCAAGCAACAGGCGAGAAAAAGCGCCGGTGCTGGGAGCTTTGGCGCTTTTGGCGCAAATAGACAATTCCGGACTGCGATCCGGGCCACGGGATCGACCGTGGCAGGAACGGAATCTAGCGACGGGGTTTGTAGGCTCACAAGGGCGAATATGGGTGGGAGATTTCGTATGGGGCAGGGGCCGATTTCGCTGAGATCAGCCCTGGCCATGCTGCTTGTTGAGCATCGACTGGATGTGCAGCACGGAGTCCTGGGTGCGTTTGGCCAGGTTGCGCACTTCGTCGGCCACCACGGCGAAGCCGCGGCCCTGTTCCCCCGCCCGCGCCGCCTCGATGGCCGCGTTCAGGGCCAGCAGGTTGGTCTGCTCGGCGATGCCCTTGATGACGCCCGCCATCTGGGAGATTTCGGCATAGGTGTTCTGGATGCTGACCTGCTCCCGCTCGCGCAGGGCCTGCGCGGCTTTCTCGTCGGTGATTTCCCGCGTGGCGCCGGTGACCCGCAACAGCACGCCATTGGCATCGCGCAGGCAGCGGCCGCGCTCGCGGAACCACAAATCGCCGCGGGTCTTGTGGCGCATGCGGTACTCGACGACGTACACGCGTTGCCCGGTGGGGTCGGCCATCATCTCGCCGAAGGCCTGCATGACCCGCTGCTGGTCCTCGGGCTGGGTGATGGCGAAATAGCTGTCCCAGCCATCGGGAAATTCCTGGCGGTTGTAGCCGATCAACGAACGGAACTGATCCGACCAGCGAATCACGTTGGCCGGGTGGTCGGGGTTGCCGTCGACCACGCTGAGGTCCCAGCAACCCTCGGTCAGCGTCTGCTTGGTCAGCTCCCAGACCTGCTGCTCCTCCAGAAGCCGCGCGCGTTCGGCCTCGACCGCGGCGGCCCATTCCTCGGCGCGCTTCAGGGCCTGCTCGGTCTCGGCCAACTGTCGCTCCCGCGCATCGAGCGACGCCTGCAGTTCCCGCAGCCGGGTTTCATCGACGGGGGCGTGGCGTTCCGCCTGGCCTTTGAGGCTGGCGCGGTCCTGCTGCCAGTGGTCCTGAACGTCCTGCAGGGCCTGCGCGAGGTCCCGGTGGCGGCGCACCACGGCAGCATCGGCCGGGCTGCGCCAGTTGCCCGCCAGCCACTGCCGGCACAGTTCGCTCACCTCACCCGCCAGTTCCTTCGCACCCTTTGCGAACCACATGCTTCGCCACTCCTCGTCGCTTGCGGTGATGTCAAATTAGTATGAAATCATATCTTATATGTAAAAGGGGTGGGCGAGGGAAGGGGTTGGTTGTTTTTTGGCTTCGGGTGGGGGAGGGTGTTGCTGCGATGATCAGGGCAGCCAACACCCGGAGTACTACGAAGCGTCAGCGGTCGCTCGATCGCACGGACACGCCGGACATATCGGATACCAACGCATCTCGCCTGCCCTCGGCGCTGCCAAGCGAGCCAAAGGCGAAGTCGACCGCGCAGAGCAGTTCCTCGGCGTTTTCCTGGCTGAAGACGAGAGGCGGGCGCATCTTCAGTACATTGCCGAACGGGCCGGTACGACTGACCAGGATGCCGTGCTGCCTGAGGGCGTTGACCAGTTGCCAGGTCTCCCAGGCGGCGGGTTCCCGCGTGAGCCTGTCACGCACGAGTTCCACGCCGACCCACAGGCCTTCACCGCGAATGTCGCCGATCAGCGTGTGCTGCCTGGCGAGGTCGGTGAAACCATGGCGAATGAAGTTGCCGACCGTGCGTGCGTTGTCCGGGAGCCTTTCGCCCTCGATCACGTCCAGCACCGCCGAAGCTGCGGCGGCAGCGGTCTGGGAAGCGGCGAAGGTGTTGAAGTAGAAGGCCGTGGCGCGGAAGGCGTCGAGGATTTCGCCCCTGCTCACCAGCGCGGCCACCGGGTAGCCGTTGCCCATGGGTTTTCCCAGGGTCACGATGTCGGGCGTAATGCCCATCAGGTCGTGGCCCCACAGCGTGCCTGTGCGGCCGAAGCCTGACTGAACCTCGTCGATGATGATCAGCCCGCCGGCTTTCCTGACCAGGGCGACCGCGCGCTGCAGCAGGCCCGACGGAATGTTGGGCAGGCCCTCGTTGGCGAAGATCGGGCAGAAGATCATGCCGGCAAAGCCGATACCCGCCGCCTCGAAGCTATCGATCGCGCCCTGGATTTCGGCGAGGTAGGCTTCGATGAGTGCCTCACCGGCCAAGCCGTCGAGCGGCCTGTAGGTTTCCGGGAACGGGACGCTGCGCACTTCGGTGAAATACTGCCTGTTCCGGTGCATCAGCGGCGAGACCTGATCCACCGCCGCCGTGTTGCCATGGTAGGCGTAGTTGCTGCAGATGATGCCGCGGCCCCGCCCCAGCATGCGGGCGATGCGCAGCGCCTGCTCGTTGGCTTCCGAGCCGGAACAGGTGTAGAGCACCTGGTCGAGGCCGCAGGAGAAGGTGCCAAGCAGCCGTTCCGAGTAGTCGACGATGTTCTGGCTCAGGTAGCGGCTGTGAACGTTGAGGGTCCGGTTCTGCCGGGTGATGGCCTCGGCAACGTGCGGGTGGCAATGTCCTACCACTGGAATGTTGTTGTAGCAGTCCAGGTAGCGCCTGCCGTCTGCGGCATACAAGTGAACGCCTTCACCTCTTACGAAGTGCAGCGGCTCGTCGTAGAACAGTGGGGAGGCGCCCATTGCCTTGTGGCGGCGCGCGAGAAGTTCGCGGGTTTCGCTCATTACGATCTCCAGCAATAAAAAGGCGGACGCGTCAGCGCCCGCAAAGGGCCTGGCCTGCGAGGTATTTCCTGGCAAGCTCGACAGTGCCGACCGTGTAGTCGTCGCCCATTTCCCGGGCGAGGTCCGTTCCGGGGTGCGAGCCCGCCCAGCCCATGATGATCAGCCGCCTGAACATCATCAGCGTTGGGATTTCGGCTACATCCTCTTCGCTCAAGGGTTCGACCTTTCGATAGCCCTCGACCCAGGCGGCGATGATGTTGGCGATATCGGGGTGGTTCTCGATGAAGGTTGCCGAAGAGGCGACGTCGTACAGGTACCAGCCAAAGCCGCTGTCATCGAAGTCGAGAACCTTTGCCTCGCCCTGGTCCACCAGCAGGTTCGCCAGGCGGAAGTCGGTATGAATGAGGCCGAAGCGGTCCGCGCCTTTCCCGTACTGCGCCAGGCGGCGTTGCATCAATGCCTCGGCTTGTTCGACGATCCCGAGCCCGGGCTTGTGCTTGCTGAAGCCGGCGCGCCAGTGGCCCCAGATCGGCGTATCGCCGAATGCTCCTTCGTAGTCCCAGACCTGGCGCTCGAAGAAAGCGGGGCGCTGCCATTGCCGCGAGTGGCGATGCATCCGCGCCGTGATCGCGCCCAGCTGGCGGAAGGCGTCGTAGAGGTTGTCCGGCTCCGGCTGGGTGCCTGTGATGAAGTCGAAGAGCACCACCATCCGGGCTTCCTTGAACGGCTCGGCGGCTACGTGTTGCACCAGTTCGTGATCGATGCCCGGCAGCGCGACGGGGGTTTCCACATCGGCTTCCTCGCGCAGCGCGCGCATCCAGGCCAGCTCCGAGCGGACACCGTCATGGGTGTGGTAGCCATGCCGGTGTACCCGCAGCACCCATTTGCGCTGTTCGGTCGCCACCAGAAACATGGCGTTCTCGGAGAGGCTGATCAGCCGCAGATCTGCATCCTGGGAGATGTTCCAGCGCGGTAGCGCCTCACGCGCGACTCTCGCCAGATAGTCTTTATGAAGAACTTCATTGATAGCGTTCACAGGGTGTACCTCTTTCTTGTCATGGGGGCGCGGCGGGTTACTGGCTGGCGCTCAGGCGTCCCCAGCGACGGCAGGCCGAGGTCAGAAGGAAGAGCACGACGATCGGAACCAGGATGAGCACATCCAGCTTGAAGGAGCAGGCCAGCACCGTCAGGGACAGGATGAGGGTGAGATAGGCCGTGGCGTTGCCGCCGATGGTCCGGTAGCTGCGTGGCTCCTGCGAGCGGGTGCGGCGTAGGCGCAGGAAGGCGCAGATGGTCAACAGGTAGGAGGACGTGAAGAGCAGGACCACGCCCAGCAGCACCCGCTCAGGTCCGATCAGCGACGTCGCGAAGCCCGCCACGGCCACGGCCAGGACGGCGAACACCGGTGTGCCGCGCGTATTCACCTGCGCCATGCCGGCTGGCAGGAAGCCTCCACGGGCCAGGTCATAGACTTGCCGAGACGCCGAATAGGTGATCGAGAAGAAGCTGGCGAGAAGGCCGAAAAGCGCGCCAAGCCCGATCCACATCGAGAACCCGGCGCTGTCGCCACTGGCTTTGCCAAGCGCGGCGAGCAGCGGGTCGCCCGCCTGGGCAACCGCCTCTACGCCACCGGCACCAGGCGCGGCCAGGAGCACGCTGAACGCGGTCAGCGTCAGTACCAGCAGCGCAATGACCAGGCCACGGGAAATATCCCGGCCCGGCATCCTGGTTTCTTCCGAAGCGGTGATGGCCTGCTCGACACCCACGTACAGCCAGAGCGCGAACGGCATCGCATGGATAACGCCGCCCAGGGAGAGCGAGCCCAGTTCGATGTCGAGGTTGCTTGCCTGGAAGCGGGGCATCACCCCGGCGGAAAAGCCCAGCAAGGTCGCTATGGCGATCAGGCCGACGACCAGCGTCAGCCAGAGGGCATCCCTGGCGCCACGCAGATGAAGGAGCGTCACCGCGATGAAGACGATGACCTTCAGCAGCAGCGGATCGATGGGCAGAATGGAGGCGGCATAGGCCACGATGAAGGTGGCTACCGCGCCAACGCAGGCCATCAGGGCAATGGCCATGGCGACGCTGACGAAACCGCCCAGGCGCTCGCCGAATGCCATTGCGACGTAGGTGCCCAAGCCTCCGGCGCTTGGCCAGGTGGCTGAAAGCTCCGAGACGCACTGCAACAGCCCGGCGTAGAAAACGCACATGACCGCAGTGGCAACCGCCATGTTGAGCCAACCGTAGGCCAGCCCGTAGTTCCACCCGGAAAACTGCCCGGCGACCACAATCGAAACACCGATTGCAGCGATGATGGGCCATCCGATCGTATTCTTGTGTAGTGACATCAAGAGCTCCTAAATCATCCTGCCGGTGCTCCACCTGGAGCCTCGGCAATCCTGCTGCTGCCTCTTGTTTTCCTTTCATTGGCAGCAGCCCAGTCCTCCCCGGCCGCGCAGAGGCAGTCGCCTGCTCTCCGTGCGTCTGGTCGGGCATTAGGGGCACTTGCCTGCGATGCGCAATGGCGAGTGAGCTTCCTGTTCCGGAAGCGGCTCCATCATGGAAATGGAGCGGTGCGGAGCGTTAGCAGATATCGGCAAGATTTGCGTGCCGGGGCGCGGGAGCCCTGGTTGCTCAGGACGTGTGGGGCATGCAGAGGACGAAGGCGGAAGGGGCGGCAAGGAGCGTCGCCCCTGCCTTGGGGGAGGGGATTACGAGGCGGTTCTGTGCAGGGTTTGCGAAGGCAGTTCGCCAAACATTCGCTTGTAGTCGGCGGTGAAGCTGCTGAGATGCCAGAACCCCCAGTTGCAGGCGACGTCCTGGACCTTGACCTTCGCCCCTTCGTTCTGGCGAAGCTCTCGCCGAACCTGGTTCAGGCGGATGGCCCGCAGGTACTGGACAGGGTTGGTACCCGTGATCTCCTGGAAGCACATTTGCAGGGAACGGCGGCTTACTCCGACTATGCCGCAGAGCTCTGCGATCGTTACCGGTCTGTCGGTGTTCTCGAGGACGTATTCTCTGGATTTGTCCACGACACGTTTGTGCAGAAGCGTCCGCCGGTTCTTCTCACTGCTGCTGTCCACGTTCGAGAAAAGAGAGAAGAAAGAGGTCAGCAGCGTATGGCGCAGCCCTTTGCGGACTGCGGCGTAGGCGAGCAGCTCGGGTGTGTCCTGGAGTACGTGGAACACTGAAGCCAGCAGGGTGCGCAGCTCCTCAAGCCCTGCGTTATCGCCATGCAGGCAGAGGCTTCCCCGGAGCGTGGTTTCCAGGTCGAAACCTTCAGTGGAAATCGACAGCTGCGAGACCGATTCCGCGCTCAGCGCAATGGACATGACATCGAGCGTAGGCGGGGTGCGGAAGTCCAGTTCCTGCCCGGGGCCAAGCGTTGCCGGCACGCTGGCCTCGGTGACTTGGGAGCCGAAACGCGAAGCGCCTTGTTGAGCCATGGGAATGATGAACGTGCGCGCACCTCTCCAGGCGTGCCCCATCTGGTGCACGCATTGATTCGCGCGCTCACGGATGACCTGGACGTCGTCAATCCAGCACTCGGTGATGCTCCCGCTGTAATGGCCGGGGCTCAGCTGGTCGTATACCTGGTCCCAGCCACTGATGCTGCAGGCATGGTCGTCAATGTCGGTCGTGGAATGGCTTTGCACCTGGCACGCGGCTTCTGGCTGGGAGTGCCAGTTGGAAAACAGAGCGTCGCGATCTACGCAGGGATTGTTATTCATATTGGCACCCGTAACGCTATCGAAGTCTTTGCCGGCTCTGGCGTCGTAGGCTAGCGACCCAACGTATCGTGGATGGCGCCGACGCTACTATCAAAAATTGGCAAAGTCAGCAGATTACGGATGAGATGCGTAGCGGCCAGGTGATGCGTGGCGGGTGCACTGATCGCGAGCGCCCGGCGGCCGCCCCGGGAGCTCTAGCGATCACTGACCTGGGTTGAGGCGAGGATAGAGTGGCTTCACCCTCTCGACGGTCTACTTTGTGGCCCACCTGAGTCACATCACCAGGCCAGGCGCGTGCCCGAGGCGCTGGCGGGCCTGAGTAAGCTCGATATCGCCAAAATACGAAGTGGCCTCTTCAGGCGCGAGCGATCTTCTTCTGCAGGATCGCCGACGCTTCGTTATAGGCGCTCAGGAAGGCGTTGCTTTCGATCCAGGCTATTGCCATGTCTTCGTCTTCATCGTGGAAGATCTCGCGATAGGTGACCAGCAGGCCCATTATGAAATCGGTCGTAGCCTCTTCCGGTTCCTCGGCGACCACCAACTGCAACACCGGGTATTGCAGGAACACCAGGCACATGGCGAGCAGGCTGATGTCCTCTGCGTCTCTCATGGCCTCGAACAGATCGCTGAAATACACCGAGTCGAAGCCGTTCTCCTGGATGTCCTTGAAGTCGAAGGTGCTCAGGTCGAGTTCGAAATCGTCGAACGGCTCGTTGATCAGCGGGTTGGCCAGAAGCGGATGGACGACATTGGCTTTCGGCTTGCCCATGCGGTTCTGCTTGGCCTTGGCTTTGGCCCGCTGGGCACGCTTTTTCTGTTTGTCTGAGGAGGCCATGGAGGCGAGTTCCTTGTTCGGGTAGCTATGTTCATGATCGGAAAGATCAGGCGCTTATTGTATGCGCAAACGTCCGTTTCTGGCCGACTGCAGCCGGTCACGGCTGGCAGAAAACGGCCATTAGCCGTCGGTCGAGGGCCGTCGTAGTAGCCAGTAAGTGGCTCGGCTTCTAGCTTGAAGCATTCGTCTTTTCATTTGGTTCTGTAGGCGCTTTGGGCCATCTCAATCCGCCTAGAAATCCACCCTCTACATCAAGTAGGCTCATAGCAATGGTGGCCCCGGCCATAAATCGCAGATGAATGGAGCGTGGTGTATGCAGGACGCACGTGATTCGATGCCGGCTGTGCTTGATCGGCAGATTTCCACTGAAAAGCAAGATGCCTTTGGCCATAGGCACTTTGCTCAAGCCCTGCGAAGCTTGGTCGAGTCTGAGCACCATACGCCTCCATTCAGTATCGGACTGCTGGGCGGATGGGGGACAGGCAAAAGCTCTATCAAAGAGCTATACATTCGCGGCTTAGAAGACGATGCATCGAAATCAGCGGGCGGTGAGCCTAGGATGCATCGCTTCAAGAGCATCACTTTTAATGCTTGGCGCTTCGGGGGCAAAGACCAGGACATTAAGCGTGCACTTCTTCGGCATGTATTTCTGGAACTGGGTGGAAACGAGCAGGCGCTACATGACAGGCTATTCCGAAATGTGACCCGTTCGGAGGAGCAGTGGAAAGGTTTGAAGGAATACACAAGCCAATTATGGCGCGCTTGGGCAATGCCTTTTCCGGCCTTTTTAGCTGCGATGCTGTTTCTGTTTGGCTTGATCGTAATCGGGCTAAAAATCCTGCCCTGGGATACCCCTTACGTACAGTCTGCTTTCGTTCTCGCTATCTCTGGGGCCTACAGCTATCTACTCAAGCACCTTAAGCCTTCAAAGGTCGACAGTTACAGGTCGATAACTAAGGTATCGCTGCCTAGCGCGAGCACTGAGCAGTACGAGGAGATGCTGCTTGAGCAGTTGAAGACCTTCAAACAACCAGCGGGTTTACTGAAGCGGGCAGAGGCCTGCGAGCGCCTCGTTATCTTCGTAGACGACCTGGATCGGCTTTCTGCAGAGGAAATGGTGTTAGGCCTGGATGCCGTAAGGGCATTTATGGAGATCCCACCGGAGAAGCTTCCTCTAGGTCTTGGGCTTGTTTTCGTGATTTCGTGTGATGAAGCCAAGGTTGCATACGCTCTAGCGCATGGCCGAGGAAATCCTGAGCAGCCTGGTACTGTGTTTACGCATACTGATGCGCGCCGCTATCTAGATCGAATCTTTCAGTTCCGCTTGGAGATTCCACCACCTCCTCGCAGCGATATGCGGAAGTTCGCGCTCTCCCATCTTTCATCATTCGACAAGATCGTTGCCGACTTAAAGGCACGTGGCTCAAGTCCTGAGCAAGTAATCGATCGAATGATCCATGTGGGTGTTGTTGACCCTCGGAACGCCCTTCAGATCGTGAATGCATTTGCGCAGTCGTGGTGGCTGGCTAAGCGTCGCGAAGAGGAAGGAAGCGCTGGAGATCTGCCAGGCGGATTGCACGAGCATGCTGTGACAGGACACCCGATTTCATTAGGTGCACTAAGTGCCGCGCGCGTGAGCTTCCCTGACTTCTATCGTGATCTTCAGGATGACCCACAACTACTTAGCAGACTGACTGCCATTCTTGTTAATGGTGACTCGGTGATGGAGCAACCGGTTGAGGCTCAGCCGCTGCTTCTTAAACGCTATGTTACATACGACAACGATCTGGGGACAAAAGTACGGGACGGTTGCAGGGAGTTGCGGCAGTTTCTTGCGAGCCTCGTGGGTGTTCGGTGGCCTGACTCACTACAGAGCTTACTACTGCTTTCCGAGGACCCAATCAGTCGGAGATTTGGTGCAGGCGCCAGTGCTCTGCATGGTCTGTTGATGTCTGGAGATGCAAAAGGCGTCATTGAGTTTCTATCGCCGCGGGCAGATAAAGTGGTGCTCAGTGAGGATCAAGCGCACCTACTTCACCAGATGATTAGCGACCTGCATCTTGAGACACTGAGCCGTAGGCACAACGCTTTGCGGGTCATAGCGAATCTTCTGGAGTATCTACCTGAGCGCACGCGGCGCTTGATTCTGGGGCCGCTATGCACTGAATTGGCAACATCCATCGATCTGAGATCTATGGTTGGGCTGCCCAAGATCGATCGTGTATTGGAAAGTGCCAATACTCAGGAGCAGCGCCAGATAGCGGCGGAGCTGATCGATGACCTGCTCACCACCAATCGTAAGATTGAGTTCATGCGCGAAACGATGCAGAGCCCGAACCTCAACGAGGCCAAAGATCTTGTGCTTCAGGCATCTGCAATTGTTTTGAAAGTTCGACAAAAAAGTGGCTTGCCGGCCAAGCAAGATCGAGCACTAATCGAATGGCTCAAGGTTCGTGATCTCAATGCAGGCACTACCACTTATAACTTCGGCTTTGGCCAGCTCGAAGAGTGGATAAAAAGCTATGAAGACATGCTCCTGGGCATGTTGGGTAATGACTACGCATTGCTCCTTGCTGCCGAGGTTGAGGCAGGGCGTGGTGCTGACATCGACCTTGTCGCAGCCGCGCGGCGCATTGATAGATTGTTTGCTGGCCTCGCACAGGCTGGCGAGCAGAGCCGCGCAGCACTTTGGCCTCTAGTGAAGCAGTATCTGGCGTTACCAACAGTTGAGCTGCAAGGGTGCGCACTGACCTTACTGGAGCAGTCACAGCAACTCGCCGACACGAAGCCTTTATCTGATTGCTTGATTGGCATCTCCGATATCCTAATCACTCATCCAGAACCAAAAGTGGATTACAAACGTGGTTTCCAGCTGTTGTTGAATATCGCGTCCTCACGGTTTGGTGATCTGACTGCAGAGGCAAAATCTAAACTTGGTGCCCTAGCAAGCAATTTGGCGACTGGGCCCAGTTACGAAGACGACGCTGTGGCCTTGTACGAAGGAGTCATTCTCCGAGACGACGCATTGGTATCAGACGTAGGCTCACAGTGGGTTTCAATGTTCGGAGATACCCTCACAGCGAGTTGCAGCGCAGCTCTTTACCGCTCCTTTGCTAGGTTGCCTGGGGCGGTGAAAGCAAAAATTTCAGCATACTTCGATAGCGGATTTACCTCCTCCACCCCTCCGGAAACCTTTAATGAGCTGTATTCGATGGCAGCTCAAGAAATTCCGGCGAGTTGCTGGAGCTCCGGCGAGCTCAAAACGCATTTGAACCAGGCGTTGGCTGGTCTTCATACAAAAGTCAGCAGTGCCGTGGCTACCTTGGAATCTCTATTGCCAGGACTTTCGAAGGTTTACCACTATGCAGACCCGGCCACGGTGGGGACTAGTCTGCATAACACGTTCTCCAATGCCAGTAGCTATCCCGCCCAATGCAACGTGCTGCACCAATACTTTGCAGGAACCTGGCCGACCAGCGAGGCGGTTCAGTCAGGTTACAACCCGCAAGTCATCTTCGACGCTGCAGCCCAGCTAGTAAGACAATACCCTGCGGAGGCCAAGCACGGACTGCTGCACTCGCTCGAGTCAATTCTTAGCGCTGGCCTCATAGGTGCCGAGAATGGGGCAACATTGAGTGAAGTGGCATGCATCATTTGGCACAACCACCCGGCCGAAGCAGAGAGTTTCCTCGCACGCACCACCGTAGCACTGTCAGTGGATCAGCTCGCCAAGCTGCCCGATGTTATCCATTGGAGCAAGGCGCATGAAGTGGAGTGGTTGAAAAATGCCTGGGCGAACGCTGCGAAAAATCAGAGTCCGCCAGAACGACTAGCAGCAACACTTCAAATCGTTGCGAAGGGACCAATAGGTACAAGTGAGCTTCCTGATCAAGGTCTTACATTGTGGGCGCTATCGTTAGGTGCGGGAGCCTATGAGGTGCTCAAGCAGTCGGTACTGAGTACAGAGGTTGCCGATCAAGGAAGGCGCCGTCTTTGGCGGCAACTATTGTCGCTCAGAACTGTGCAGCCCCCCAAGAGCTGATCAATCTGGCGACCCATATCCTTGTATTGCCCTCTGCGCCGGAGGCAGCCGACGCCGTCAGTGAGGATCTGAAGCAGCTGTGCTCGCTGATAACAGATCAGGACATTCGCTACCGCTCGGCAACAGCCTTACTGAACTGTCTTCCCCAATGCCCCTCAATGGCGATAAAGGCGAACCTCGCGCAGCTGGCATTTCAGCTAGGCAGCCAGGCGGTACTTCGGGATGTCGACGCTGCTAATTTGAGTCAGCAAGATCTCGAGGTTATTGAAGGTAAATTCGGAAAAGGTCGCGATCTCAGCAAACTCCAAAAGCGCTTCGGGGAAAGTAGATAGCTACTTGAGGGAGGGAGCAAGTTCAGCCTATTAGTCAACCGGCGGGGCCTATTTCTAACCGGCTGCTTTTGGCCGTTCTTTGCCCGTCGTGACCGGTAAAATGCGACCCGAAGCGGACGTTTAGAGCAGCGAAAATAAATCTGCTCCCCTTTTGGTCGGTGTTCAGGGGCTTCCTACGCGGGCGGCAATGCCCAAAGCTCTTCAAGGTCCACATCATCACTGCTGGGCCGATGCTCCTTCAGCAGCGGATCGATCTTCAAGATCATGGGTAGGTCGAATGCCGTCCCCGTGACCACGCAGCAGCCTTTAGCAAGAGTCGGAATCAGCGCCTTGGAACTGGAATCCAATGTGCTGATGGTGTTGTCCAGGAGCATAAGGTCGCGTTCGTTCACCAGCCGGTGGATGAAGAAATTGTGAATCTGCGAAACGATGGTGGGCGAGATGTCGGCTGGTCGCTGACTGGAGAGAGTCAGATAGACTCCGTACTTGCGCCCCTCTTTGATGATTTCTTCAAACAGTTCGAGCCGATAGTCCTTCCAGATCTCATGCTCACGCGTGGACTGCTCTGATAGGATGTTGTGAGCCTCGTCGATAATGATGTGAAGAGTCCTGCTTGGTGGACTCTTCAGGCTCTCTGAGTCTTTATGATTCGTGTAGAAATTCTTAGCGATGAGCAACGGCAAGATTTTCTTGATTTCGTTTTTGCACCTTTTGAGTGAAATGACATGCAAGAGATGTGGGAGCGGTGGAACATTCACGACTTCAAGAACATTGCGAAGAGCCGTGATAGATGATTTTGCTCTTGCAAGAACCGGCTGGATGTGCTCGTACTGGGCATAGCCAAAGACGACATCTGAACAGAGCTGAAGATAACACCTCAAGATGAGTTCGTTGAACTGGTCGATTCCGTCAAGCTTCACATGCTCATAAATGATGGGTTTGATGTTATTCTCAAACCCCGCACCATTTGAGTTGTAATAGGTGCCGTTGTTGTGCCTGAAGAACTTGTCTTTGTTGAAGTAGACGATGCCCTTTAAATGACCCTGCAAGGGCGCGCATTCAATAATTTTGGCAATTTCCCGGCTCAAGTCCAATGCATCTGACTTGGCCTCACCTGTGCTGAAGGCCTTCTCAAAGACTTTCGCAACATACTCCTTAAGTGGCACATCTTTGAATTTTTCTTTCCCAGACAGCACGCGACGAAGGAATGGTTGCTGGGTATTGGTTGTGGCCTGAAAGAGCAGACTGAGCGTTTCAACATCCCAAAAGTGAACAGCTTCGATCTTAAACTTGTGCTTACCCTTCTTTGAATCCAGAACAGTTATTTTCTTGTCTTTGGTAGGCAGGATCTGGCCTTCAGTATATTCACCATTGAAGTCAATTATTACAAACTGACTCTTATTCTTGAGGGCTTGGAGTTTCTCATTAAAAAGGCTTGTGTATAGTTTTGCCAGCGTGTTGGACTTTCCGCTACCCGTATTCCCAAAAATCCCAAGATGGCTGTTGAAGATGCGTGTCCACGGCAAGTTGATGGGCACATTTTCCTTGAGCATGGAACCGATGGAAAAATTGGTCTTACCCTCGGCACCATAGATTTTACCCACCATGGGCTCACTGAGCAGGGATGCCTTGTCCCTGATCATCGGCATGTACTTCACGCCCTCAAAGAATTTGTCATCCACGATGTAGCCAATGGGGCGAACATCAACTTTTCTGATGTACAGTGTTTTCTCAGCATCAGCCTCAAGCTTCTTCTCGTCCAAGTACTCACCTTCTACAAAGCAGACGATGTCTATGAATCCGCGCTGGATGGATAGATGCTCTCTGAGTGAAACACCTCTGTACTTCACGCCATCATAGAAAATGGTTTCCTGGCTGGAGTCTTCAAAGATACGAAGGGAGATTCGGACGCCGGTGACTGCAATTACTTCACCTACAACGACGCTCATAGCCCATCCTCGACTTCAACCGGATGCTCATACTTTTCGGGTTTGAGCGAAAAGATGTACTTATTAAAGTTTGTGAAGTCTAATTTCACGCCATCAGGCGGCCCAATTACCTTGACATTTTTCCAGGGCTTGAATTCCTCTCTCATTCTCTCGGCGCTGCCGTGGCTGTAGCAACAAATGAACGTTTGAAGCTGCGGATTTGACAAGGAGCGCTGGACAAGCTTCAAAATGTGTTCATCAGCAAACGAAAAGCCAAAGGTGATGAGTATGGAGTTTGGCTTCTCAAGTTCGTAGCTCAAAAGTCTGAGCATCTGATAGTAGTGTTCTTCAAATACCGTCTCGTGAAACTTCCACTTTGTGGGGTTCACGATGGGGAGCTTGTTATACTCGCGCCAGAAATTGTCCATCTGCTTGCGACTGAATGGCACAGATGGGATATAGGCGCTCAGGCCACCTTTTGTGCCAAGAAAGGTAGAGAACTTGTTGATCTTGCTAATAGCTTGCTTAGACAGTAGGTTGCTGAAGTCGTTGGCGTACTTAACTTCAATTTTGTCGCCACTCTTTGACCAGTAGACTGAGCCATGGAGATGGATGATATTGAGTTGAGGTATTCCGTAGTTGGTTCTCTCAAAGATCCCGGTCTGACACTGGAAGGTACTAAAGTTCTTGGCGTGCAAGTGTTTTCTGTGAAAACCAGATGTACCATCATTGACCACAAAATCATGTGACCCCTTCATGAGAAGGTTGTCAGCAGTGTAGGCTAGGCATCCGTCGTAATTGGTCGTGAAAATATTGATCTTTCGGTTGAGATCCTTGCGCCTATCCAGCAGTCCCAAAAGCGTCGTCAAAAATATCTCATAATTTTCAAGATTGATCTTACCCTCATTAGAAGTGATAGCGCCTGGCGTGAAAGTCTGAACTGGAAATATGCACGTATTATAATAGTGCATGAACAATGCGGTTCGCTTCTCAGGCCAATATTCAAACTTGGTAGCGAGCGTTTCAATCGTCTCTTTCTCGCCCTTGGCATTTTTTATTTCCAGTGCAAGGGTTGGAAACAAATCTGCTGAAGCGCCTGATCCAATCAATATATTAATGTTCTTGTTGTATGCATCCATTGGCTCAATTGATTCAAGCATTCTTGCTCCTTTTTATTTTCCCTAATAATAGAGGGTGGCATCCAGCATGGCTGTTCGTTCATGCCAAGGCTTTCTCTTCACTAACTCCCTTGTCTTCATCAGCACCGCAAAACGCACTATGAGAAGCAGCCTAAGGCGCGGAAGAACACAAAACAAGGCCATATGAAACTATCGCCTTTCATAGTCGACGCAAGGTTCGTGTGGCGGCAAATGGTCAGGACGAGATTCAGGATGCTCCAATAGGTAGCAGCGATTTGCAGGATCCGGCTTTAGTACAAGCGCTGTTTATGGCCGTTTTCTGTTAGTTCTCACGGTAGATTAGTGGCGGGCACAGCCGGTCATGAAAGGTAGCTAATGGCCGATTGCAGCCCTTGATGAGAGGCCACTACCGACCCAAAGCAGCGCAGTTTTCTCTTGCCTGAATACGCGAAGCGTTTCATCCAAGGCGAGCATTGAGGTCAATGCACGCAGCTGCCCGGGAACCTGGCCGGCCTGCGTATAACCCGGCCGTCCTGCTGAAGATCTATATCTACGGTTACCTCAGCCGCATCCTGTCGAGTCGCCGCCTCGAACATGAGGCACAGCTCAACATCGGGCTGACGTAGCTGAGCTTTTCATTGGGCAGGCGTCACATTAGGAACGGGGTGATCGCTCTGCTGTACCCATTGCGTACGCCA
This sequence comes from Pseudomonas sp. 273, assembly GCF_029201425.1. Taxonomy (NCBI): domain Bacteria; kingdom Pseudomonadati; phylum Pseudomonadota; class Gammaproteobacteria; order Pseudomonadales; family Pseudomonadaceae; genus Pseudomonas; species Pseudomonas sp. 273. The sequence goes on along the minus strand of NZ_CP116775.1, from coordinate 4,498,196 downwards.
GAGGAGAAGAAGCCCCCGCATTGGGATTTGCGGGCGCAGCCGTCGCACTCTGGTACGTACTCGTTCTTCCAATCGCTGATGGACTTACGGTAATAGGGAAGCACGTCATCGTTCACCAAGCACAACTGGTGGTTATAAACGGACACGTTCATGCGATAGGCTGCCAAGATGCCTACAGCTTCACTCAGGACGTCTCGGTAGTCTGCGGGGTCAACCCACAGGGCATCCAAATTGGCGCGCGTGAAGCCAATCATTTCCAGTCCCATCAGCGTCACGTGATCGACGAACAGAAGGTTCCGCGCGATGTACTCGCACAGTTGCGGTAGGCGACTGATCGACTGCTTGTGCAGCACGATCCGAATCTCAACCTTCTGACCAAGACGCTTGAGGTTGAGGATCCCTTGAACGGTTTCCTGGAATGCTCCCGGCGCTTGAACAATGTAGTCATGCAGGTCGGGATCATCGGAGTAGAGTGGGATTCCGATCATGATGTCGGGGTGCGCAATCTCTGCGTACTGTCGAGCAAAATGCTCATCTGCGAACGTGCGTCCGTTTGAGAGCACATGGACGACTGTCCTCGGCAGATACGACTTCATCATCCGGATGAGATTGATGAATCGCCTCCCTGCCAGCGTCGGTTCTCCACCTGAAAAACCTACCTCAGGCGTTTCCCTGGGGATCAGGGGAATCAGTGCCTCGAGCTCATCGAGTATCCAGCTGTCGTCGATGTTCTTGGGAGGCTGAGAACACATCAGACAGTAGTGGTTGCACTGCTCAGTTACCAGCAGCGAGTTGTGACCGGAGTTGGCCCTGAAGAGCACTCGGATCGCCTGGCCGTCCAGGCGGATGATGTCGTTGTGGCCCAGGTAGTTGTAGTCATTGGGCAGCAAGGTGAACGAGCTCTTTCCTTCCAGCTCTCGAACGCGCCATTCAAGAGGCTCGGGGATTAGATAGTGCTGGTAGCCTTCCGGCAGCTCCTGCGAAGAGACCAGGAATGCTCTAGTCGTCCGCAGCACCATCGGCAGCTCCGGGTTGGTGCTCACCTGCAGAAGCAATGGGCGATCTTGGACTTCAACCAGTTGGATTCGACCGACTTTCCCAGCGAGTTTCAGCATGCGTTGGCCCACTGCATGAAGAGGCGGCGAGTGGATGCATCAGACTGCATCAGGCGGATAAGGTGTTTGAAGATCGTCATGTTCCGCTTGCAGAACGAGGACTCTGATTTGCGCCCCAAGACGTCTTTGAAAATGGCGTGATGGAAGACCGGCTCGGCACCGCAATAGGGCTCAAAGGCGCAGTCAGAACACATCGGCGCACTAAGCGTGAAAGACTGTTCCAAAGCGTCGAGCAGCACATCGGAGAGGATGATGTCTTCGTAGCTGTCAGTCAGGATGTTGCCCAACCGGAAGGACTGATCACCCATCTCTGCGAGCATCCGACTCTCGTCCGATGCATAGACCGAGCCGTCGTAGTTGAAGACGATCGCCGCGATGCCGGCGCCGGCGGGGTTCATCAGATCAACATAGCCCGGGTCATTGCTGGTCAGCATCTTCTTGAGGATCAACGATGCATAGTGCTCAACGAAGGGGATGCCTGCCTTGTTCAGCTCGAGGATGTACGCGAGGCCTTCCTTGTAGAATTCCAGCCAGCGCTCCGTATTGTAGGTCATGAATTTGCGGGTTTTGATCGCAAATCCATACGGAGAAAGAGCCCGAAGAAAAATGCCGTTGAACCCCAGTCGAACGTACTCATCGATGATTTCACGGACTCGAGGCAGGCTCTTGTCCGTGGTAGTCATGAGGGCGCTGACTCTGTCCACGCCGAGGACATTTCGAGCCTTGGCCAAGCCATCTTCGAAGCGTTCGAAGCTATCGCGACCGACGCGTGGGCGATTGGCGTTGTGTAGGTCTGCAGGACCATCGAGCGAGGTCGACAGGATGATGTCGTGCTCGTGGCAGAACGTGAGGACTTCGTCAGTGAGCAGTGAAAGCGTGGTGGCGATGACAAACTCAAGATCACGCTTTTCAACCAGGTTACGCCGTTTTGCGGCCTCGACCACATAGCGCACCATCTCGAAATTCAAGAGCGGCTCGCCGCCCTGGAACTCGATCTTGATCGCTGGGTTAGGAGATCGGAAAACGAAATCTAAAGCCTTGTCCGCCATCTCTGGCGTCATGTCGAAGGCTTCCCCGTCCATTTGCCGCGACACTTGGCAGTACGGGCAGCTGTGGTCACAACGCAGTGTCACAACGAAGATGTGGAGGCTAGTGAGGCCTGCCAGTCGCGAGAGGCGCGTACGCAGCTTCAGCGCCAGCAGATCCAGCGGTGCCTGCTCATCGGCGTATCGGATGAAATGCTTGGCACGCAGCGACGCATAGAGCGGATGTTCAGCGGCAAGATCTTTGGAGAGGAGCGCGCGCAACTCCTCCATCGGCACGACAAGGTGTTCGCCGGTCATGTTAGTAATGACATAGTCATCACCTTCGAGGCGGTCGAATTTGAACGGCAGCAGCTCGTACCCGTCCCGCCGGATATAAGCATCCAGTCCTTGGAATTTACTCACTTCAGTTCAGCCTGGCATTGGAGAAAGCCAATCCCATGATTAGGTTGCGGATGGGGGCGGTTTCTGCGTGAAGCTGTGCCCGCAACTGATAGTCGAGGACGTCTTTGCGGAACTCTTCGACAGCGCGTTCAAACGCGTCTTGCTCTGTCGTGATGTTGCCGATCAGCTTGCAGAGCATGTTCCCGCCTTCGACCTTTAGATCGAGCGTGAAGGCGTGCATAGAGCGATATGCCGCCTTCTGGATCGCATCCACACCATACAGCTGACTGTCGAAGGTCAGCTCAGCGAGACCAGCCATCAGCGGCTCGAGTAGTGCGAGCTGTGAGAGCTATGGGAGGCGTGCGAGCTATGCGAGTAGTGGGCAGCGACCATCTGGCCGTCTTCTCCACGCTTGAGGATGAAGCTGAAGAGGTTGTCGCCTTGGCGACCGGTGACCATTTGCTCGCCGACGTTGACGATTGGCAATGCCGCCCCCTGGTTCTCAATGGCAGTGTTCTCAGCTGCCTTGTCGGTTCCATGCACTGCAACGGAGGCCGAGGCTTGGTTAGCGGTTACGGCGGCAGTCAGGGTAGCAAGGGGCAGCAGGAAATCACGTTTTTTCATCTCAACATCCCTGTGAATGGTGGGGGTATAGCGGCACTATAGGGGCAGATCCATGGTGGAGCAAAGTGCCATTGGTCGAAATTTCACTGACTCCAGCGGACTAACCTTTGTAGGTGCTGCAGCTGCGAATCAGCCCGCTTAGCGCGGCATCTCGGATTCACCTGCCGTTATGCAAAGCTTTAACTGTCAGTGTCCGCTTTTGGCCGATAGCAGCCCCTCCTGACACCTACCATCCCCATCCTCTCGACGACAAGAAAACGAATGCCCGCAAACCGCGGGCATCCGGGCAAGCTAGGGCCCTACGCCGTCAGAACTTCCCGCGCAAGGTGACCATGAAGTTGCGCGGCGCGCCGTACCAGTTGCCCTGGTCGCTGCTGGCGACGGTCTGGTAGTACTTCTTGTCGAACAGGTTGTTGCCGTTGAGCGCGGCGGTCCAGTGGTCGTCGATGCGGTATTCCACCAGCGCGTTCCACAGCGCGTAGCCGGCCTGGGTGTATTCGAAGCTGTTGGTGCTGGGGCTCAGCGAGCCGTCTTCCAGGCGCCGCTGGACTTCGCCGCTGACGTAGTTGCTGCTCTGGAGGGTGGCGCCGGTGCCGAGTTTCCAGCGGTTCAGCTCGCCGGGCAACTGGTAGGTGGTGAAGAACTTGAACAGGTGCTTGGGCGTCTGGGTGCTGATCGGTTTGCCGACCGCGGTGTCGTCGCCGGTCTTGCGCTGCTCGTTGATGTTGAAGGTGTAGCCGGCGGTGAGCTGCCAGCCCGGCGCCAGTTCGCCGGAGATTTCCGTGTCGAAGCCCTTGCTGACCATCTTGCCGCCGGCCACGTAGCAGCAGGCGTTGGTCGGCGTGCTTTCGTAGAACAGCTGGATCGCATTGTTCTCCTGGCGGGTGTAGTAGAGCGCCGAGGAGAGGTTCAGGCGGCCGCCGAACAGCTCGCCCTTCACGCCCATCTCGTAGGTGTCGCCGGTGATGGCCTTGAGCGGCTTGAAGTCGCGGTCGAGGATTTCCGGCTGCGGTTTGTAGATTTCGGCATAGCTGGTGTACACCGACCACTGCGGGGTGAGGGCGTAGACCAGGCCGCCGAAGGGCGTGACGATGCCGCTGTCGTGGCCGCCGTCCTTGCTGTTGGTGCCGAAGGAGGGCACCAGGGCGTGGATGGTATTGGAATAGTCGGAGTAGCGCGCGCCGACGATCAGCTTGAGCGGGTCGGCCAGCGCCAGGCGCAGGGTGCCGTAGGCGCCGCTCTTGCGGATGTTCCAGTCCGGGTACTCGTAGTAGAGCGCGGGGCTGGCCGGCTTGGGCAGCGAGCCGATGTCGGTGGAGAACACGTCCACCGCTTGCCGCGAGGTCCACTCGCTGTGGTCGGCGTAGCTGCGCTGGATGTCCGAGTAGTCCACGCCCATCAGCACTTCGTGGCGCCGGCCGAAGGCGGCGAAGGCGCCCTGCAGGTTGGCGTCGAACAGGTCCTGGTCGATGCTGTAGTTGCGGACGATGCGCTGGAAGGTGGCGCCTTCGAGGGTGTCGGGGTTGATCGGGCCGCTCACCACGCCCATGTCCTGTTCGGTGTCGTAGCGGCTGCGGGTGAAGCTGGAGTTGATCTTCCAGTCCTCGTCGAAGCTGTGCTCGACCTTGAGGAAGCCCTCGCTGCGCTTGTAGTTGTTGCTCGACCAGTCGGCGCTCAGCTTGTCGCTGCGCGACAGGCCCAGCGGGTCGCCGGTGGTGTAGCGCGGCAGGCCGCCTTCCCAGTAGCCGTCCATGTCGCGCCACTCGTAGGTGCCGCCGACGCTGATCAGGGTGGCCGGGGTGAGGTCGGCCTCCAGCACGCCGAACAGCACGTGCTTGTCGCTGTCGGCGCCGTCGTAGAAGTAGCGCTTGTTTTCCTGGGACGCGGCGAAGCGCCCGCGCAGCGCGCCGTCGAAGGCCAGCGGGCCGGTCACGTCGACTTCGCTGCGGTAGTTGTCCCAGCTCCCGGCGGACAGGTTGACCTGCGTCTGCGCCTCGGACAGCGCCCGCTTGCGCATCAGGTTGATCACCCCGGAGGGCTCGCCGGTGCCGCCGAACAGGCCGTCGGAGCCGCGCAGTACCTCGATGTGGTCGTAGGCGGTGGTGTCCGCCAGGGTGTCGTAGGTCTGCTCGCGGAAGCCGGGCGTGCCGCCGTCGACCTGGATGTTGGTGAGGGCGAAGCCGCGGGACAGCACCTTGGTGTTGGCGTCGTTGCCGCCGACCAGGGTGATGCCGGTGGTCTGGTCGAGCGCCTCGGCCAGGTTGGTGATGCCCTGGTCCTCCATGCGCTGGCGGGTGATGATCGACACCGACTGGGGGATGTCCTTCAGCGCCTGCGGGCTCTTGCCGCCGATGCTGGCCGCGCCTGTGGTGTAGGAGCCGGTGCCCTCGGTCATGCTGCCCAGGGTCTGGCCGACCACCAGGGTGTCGTCCAGCGCCAGCGCCGCGTCGGGGTTGCGCACCAGGCCGTAGACGCCGTCGCCGCGGAACACCGCCTGCAGGCCGGTGCCGCGGAGCAGGGCGGCCAGGCCTTCCTCGACGCTGTAGTGGCCGCGCAGCCCGTTGGAGTTCAGGCCCTGGGTCAGGTCCGGGGAGAATTGCACGGTGATCTGCGCCTGGGCGGCGAAGCGGGTCAGCGCCTGGCCGAGGCTGCCGGCCTGGATGCTGTAGGCGTGCCCGGCGGCTTCTGGCGCGGCCAGGGCCTGTGGCATCGCCGACTGCAGGGCCATGGCCAGCGCGCTGAGCGCGAGCAGGCGGCGCGGCTGGGCCAGGCGCTGGCCGGGGAAGGAGCGGTGCGCTCCGGAGGCGGAGGTGATGCGGTGCTTCATGAATGGGTTGTCCTTGGTGTGTGGCAGTTCCACATCAAAGGACTGGCGGCGTGGAAAAAGGGGCCAACATCTTTCAGCGTTTGCTGACGCTGACCCAGTAGCGTGTGCGGTAGCTGACCTCCACCGGCAGGGTGGCTGGCAGGGCGGCGAGGATGGCGTCGGTGTTGTCCAGCTGGAAGCCGCCGCTGATGCGCAGGCGCGCCGCCTCGCCGTCGCAGCGCAGCCAGCCGCTGCGGTAGCGGCCCAGCTCGCGGAGGAAATCGCCCAGCGGCATGTCGTCGGCCACCAGCTGGCCCTGGGTCCAGAGCAGGCTGTCGGCCTGGGTGGCGCGCGGCTTTTCCACGGCGAGTTCGCTGAAAAGCACCTGGCTGCCCGCCTCGACGACCTGCCCGTCGCCTTGCCGGGGCATGACCAGCACCTTGCCCTGCAGCACCTGCAGTTGCGTCAGGCCGTCGAGCTGGCGGACGCTGAAGCGCGTGCCCAGCGCCTGCAGCAGGCCTTGCCCGGTGGCCACGCGCAGGGGGCGATGCACCGGGCTTGCGCTGTCCGCGCCGCTCTCGACGAGGATTTCCCCGCGCAGCAGGCGGATCAGGCGTTGCCCGGCGCTGAAGTCGAGGTCGACGGCGGTATCGGTGTTCAGGTCCAGCAGGCTGCCGTCGGCCAGGCGCAGGTGCTGGCGCTCGCCCACGGCGGTCTGGTAGTCCGCGGTCCAGCGCGTCCAGGGGGCCTGGCGGTAGCCGAGGTAGCCGGCCGGCAGCAGCGCGGCCAGCACCAGCAGCTTCTTCATCGCCTGGCGCCGTTCGCGGTTGAGCGTGCCCATGGCCAAGTCGCGCGGCAGCAGGCCGAGGCGTTCCTGCACCCGCTGCACGCGCTGCCAGGCTCGCTCGTGTTCCGGGTCGGCCGCGCGCCAGCGGCTGCAGGCCTGGTGCTGGCCGTTGTCCGCCGCGCTGTCGTGCATGCGCATCAGCCAGTGCGCCGCCTGGCGGGCCACTTCGGGGCGGATCGGCGCGCCGTTGTCGCTCATCCGAGGTCGCCTTCGAACAGGATGCAGGCCTCGAAGGCGCTGACCATGTGGCGCTTCACGGTGCGTTCGCTGATGCCGAGCTGGCGGGCGATCTGCAGGTAGGTGAGGCCGTCGAGCTGGGACAGCAGGAAGACGCTGCGCACCACGGGTTTCAGGCGGTCGAGGAGGGCGTCGAGCTGCTGCAGGGTCTCGCGCATCAGCCACAGTTCCTCGGCGGACAGGGCGAAGGCCTCGGGCGTGCGGGCGAGCAGGTCGAGGTAGGCCTGTTCGAGGGAGTGGCGGCGGAAATGGTCGTACACCAGGCGCCGCCCGACCGTGGCCAGATAGGCGCGCGGGCGCTGCAGGTCAAGCGCCTCGCCGGTCTTCTGCTGGGCCTGGAGCAGGCGCAGGAAGGTGTCCTGGGCCAGGTCGGCCGCCTGGCTGGTGCAGCCCAGGCGACGGTACAGCCAACCCTTCAGCCAGCTGTTGTGCTCCATGTACAACGACCCCATCTGATCCTTGCTCAAACCGACTCCCCCCACCCAGGAAGCGCGAACGATAATTGATAATTATTCTCATTTCAATGGTTGGGTGTCGGTTCGCCGTCTACAGGGCTAGCCTTGGTTACGAAGGGGGAGGGAAGGCATGGCGGCAGGACTAAAGGCAGATTCATTTTTCTACCCTGAATCTGCCACTATGGTCAGGATTAGATTGTTTAAATAAATATTTCCTTTTTTAGAACCTCTTCTTTGCTTTTAATTTTAGATGTGCTCGTAATGACTCACGTCATGAGTGTGGTTAGCCTATTTTTCCGTGTCATACCTATGCTAGACGCGCCGGCTTGTTTTTTCGTATAAAAAATAGCTTTCGGACTTGTCCGAAAGCTATTGCGTTACTATGGTTAGATTGCGAGTTATGGTTTCTGATGACATGGGTAAAGACGCTTGGCGAGGGTGTGTGAGATGGCTGAATCCAGAATAATTGGTGGAATAAATTTTAATGCTCTTCTGGCGTTCGTGTTTGGAGTTCTGTTTATATCTGTTCTTCTCGTATTGGTTGTATTTGTTAAGGATCTCTCTGATTTGGCTTGTTGGGTTGTGGTGGTTGTTATGGCGCTTGCTGGAGCTGGTTTTGCTGTTGTGCTTCCTGGGAGGTTGGTGTTTGGTGGAGGGTATATTAAAGCAGGAGGGGCGCTTGCGGTTTTTGTTGTTATTTTGATTAATCAGCCAAGTATAGTTATTTCGGCTGGTAAGCTTAACGCTAAGTGGCTTGGAGCTGAGGCTGACGTGACATCTATTGTTCGTGATTTTCTGGCGAAGGTTGATCGGGGAGAACTGGACCAAGCATGGGATAGCCTAGATGATGTAGCAAAGAAGACTATTGCAGCAGATAGGGTGCTTTACCGAGCGGTATATGAAAATGGTCGTTATGCTCTGGGGAACGTTGTCGAACGCTCCTCTCCAATTGGCGGAAGCGTTACAGTAAACCCTCCGGGATATCCTGAGGGTATTTATAAGGTTTCATCTTATAGGACAAGATTCAAAGATGGGTGTCATGAAGAGGTTGTGAGTGTTAGGTCAGATAATGGCCGAGAGTGGGCTGTATTTGGTCATAATATTAGTTCTATTCTGATCCCTTGTCCGGACTGATCTGGGTTTTAGTGAGTTCTTAGAGTTGATGGTTTTGACTTTATATGGGCAAGATCGTTGTGTGAATTATCCGGTGCCGGTATTGGTGTTGTTTACCTCTATTTTCTCTCTATTGTAATGCTCACGAGATTTTTATTTTCTTGGTTTCTCAAGTTGGTCATTGATTTTGATCTGATCTTTATTCTGAATTCGACACTTCGCTCTTCAATCGATGTGGTTTCCTCGTTCTTATAGGAAAAGTATCTAGTTGTTCTGCTGGTGTATGGCATTGCTCGAATTATGGGTTTTCTGGAGAATAAGTTGGTGCAATTGGTAACTTGGCTTACTAGGGATCTGTAACTAGTTAGCATTTCATTTTCACTTCCGAGAATCCATCTGCAGGTATAGGATGGAAACTCCTCATCACCATCTATTACACATTCGCTAGCTCCGGGGAGGCGCTGTAGGGCGGTATATTCCTCCATGTCGGAGTCGTAGCTTCCTTTCCAGCTTGAGAATCCATCAGAAGCCTGATTAGTGACAGATTTTAAATCTTCACACACTGAGGCTTCTGCAATTGCTGGAGGTAGTAGTATTAAGATTATTAGGTTTAATATTGGTTTCATGTTTGTGTCTCTATGTGTAAATTTGTTCGGCAAACATCCTGGTTTGTTTCATTGAGTTCTCGATGCTTCGAGGTCTGCTTGATGTTGCAACATACTGAAAGCCCGATCTGAATGCACTCAATCTTTGCTGTGGCGTCCCATGGAAGTTTGGATTGTTGAAGTCGTAGCTTCCCATGCTGAAAACTGAGTTTGATGCATGTATGAATGCCCCTGTTCTTTGGTAGGCAAGTTGTGCGGCTAAAATATAGTTCATGTTCATTGCGCTCATGCTTTCGGTAATGAATTGATGAGCCATTACGCATCCTGCAAGAGCATCTGCCTGCAGTTCCATGATAGGAACCGGTCCTGTATAGCCAAAGCTGTACTCAGCAATGTGGCCGAACTCATGCGCGTGAATAAGGATGGCAGCACCTTCCCACGTCATTGGACCCTTTTGGTATTCTGATAAGAACAAATTCAACCCTAGTAATATCGTCCCGTCTTGGCTGCTTGGAAATAGGTTTTCAGGAGTTGCGAATGCATTTGGTGAGTTGTCATCCCTGATGAAGGAAATTCCGGGTTTTAGTTGGTAAATTGAACCTAGTGACTCATGGAATGCTTTCGATTTTTGTAAAAGGGGATAAGGGATAATATTGTCAGGAGCAAGAATAGAAATAACATCGCTCTGATTCAATGCTTGACCATGAAGAGAGCATCCAGAGTTACCAGATAGTTGCGGACCTTCAGTTTTTCTTGAGTTGGTTGATGTGCTCGGCCAGCCGGCCTCTTCGTGCATGTCACTTCCCGTAGGACTATCTTCGAACTCTTCCTGTCCTGGCCATCCAGCATGTGCGCAACGGTTATGCAAGAAACCTAAGTACAATAGGGAGAGGGTAGGTAAAAGAGATAGTATGGCTCTACGATTCATGTTGACCTCCTTGTCTTGGAGACATGATTCGAGATTAGTACGATTTATTGTTTGGTCAATAGCTATGTTTTGGCGTCAAGAGATGGTCGCTGTTAAGAGTTTTTAACACTTTGGTGGCTCTCTTTTGAGGCTTGTGGGAGAAAGAATGGTAAAAGGTACGAAAAATATTATTTCTTACTATAAGACTCCCCGCATGCTCGGGATTAGGTTGCTTAAATAAATCGATTCACCTTCTCGACTCACCAAAGAGGCCTGAGGACATCGGCTTCGTGTCGCTGGACCTAGCCTGGGTGGCGGATTGTGAGGAAAGGCATGGCGGTAGATAGTAGTCCACCCCCTGCTTTTCAAGGCCCGGGCTTGTGCCCGGACTCGTAGAGACGCAGCTCTTCCTGCGCCACGCGAAGATCGGTCGAGCCCACTTCCGCCCTCAGGCACAGGCGCACGAACCTTCTCTTCTCGTGGAATGCGGCGAGCTGCTCGGTGGAGAGCGGAAGGAGCCCGGTGCTGCTGTGCCCGATCAGCTCGTCACGGATGTAGTCGCGGAAGCCGAACAGGGCCCGGCGGGCTTTCTGCGACAGGTAGAGCCCGCTCCTGGCATTGAAGGTGTCTTCCAGCAGGCGGATGAACGCCCGGGCCTCCTCGACCGAAATGGCCTGGCCGCCGCCCGTGGCCAGCAGCATGCGGCCTTCGCCCCCCGAACGGGAGGCCGCGGCGAAAATGCTCCAGATGGCCTCCAGGGCGTCCAGCTGGCGGCGGATGATCTCGGCCCGGTGCGCCGCCGCCAACTGCATCCGCGCCTGCCTGATCTGCGTGCGCAGGGTGAGGTAGGCAACGCCGAAACCGGTGAGGGCGGCAACCATTGCCGCCAGGACTTCGTTGCTCATTGTGCTTCTCGCTGGCTGTCGCGTACGGGGGAGGGCTTATTGCCGGTGTAGACCGGCGGCGAGGGGGCGGCAAGTGCGGGCGTGGTGGTCCGGTCATGGCCGGCAGCGGTCGAACCTTTTATCGCCTGTTTGTGTATTCCAATGATTCTGACACTCAATTCCAGTGATTGTGATCCACCGTGCTGATGATTCTGACCCGGGGCAGATGCCTGGTAGACATGGATGGGCATGGGCCGACATAGCTCAGAAGGCAGGAGTCCACATGAAATTCGGATCAGTCTTATAGTCACTGATTGACGGTATGTGCCAATGCTTGCCGCTCAATTCCTACGACCAAGGAAAGGGTATGGCAGTTGGTTATTTCATACGCTTGGGCGACAAAACTACGTGTGGGGGATCGGTGCTGGAAGCCGATTCTCGGGTCATGATGTTTGGTATTGCGCATGCTCGCGAGGGAGATCGCGTCACCTGCGGCAAGGACGGAAAGGTATACAAGATTCTTGGTGGTGTTCCGTTCATCAATAGTCACGGACGGATCGTGGCGGGAACACTGCACAGCATCAGCAGCTGTCCGTGCAGAGCCAAGTTGCTTCCGTCTTTTTTCAATTCAACTTACAGGTCTGATGAAGGTTCAGCAAAAGCGGCAAGCAATTCTCTACGCTCTCCAAGCCCAGCACATACTCCCCCTCCGGCTGCGGCTCGATTGTCTGAGCCGAAGATGGCACCAGCCAAGCTCATGCGCGCCGCCTGCGTATTTGCGAAGTGCAGCAAGTTGCCTGACTCGGAGATCGACTACAGCACGACACAGGGGACCTTCCCCGTTGATGCCGTGAACGACTATGGCAGGCTCGTTTTGCTGGGTGGTCGAGAGGTCGATAATAGCGGCAAGCTTCAGCTCAAAAGAATCAGCGGGACTGTTCCGGCCGGTTTCGGTTCATTGGCATTGCGGGGGCTTGCCCCTGGTGCTGGTGCATCCTGCGGTGGGCTTTGTGACGTTGCTTCCGCAGGGGGCGCTGTTGCCAGTGGTGGCCGTGTAATTGTCGGGGGAGGTGGCCGAGCAGTTGGCGGCGGCATCCTTACTGGTGGCGTGGCCGGCGGTGCTTTGCTGGGGGTTGTTGCAATGCTCTGGCCGTCGAGCTTGGGCGATAGTGCTCTCTACACCGAGGAGCAGCTTCGCACGATGAAGCAAGCCCGCACGCGGGTACGCATCAGGGTGGAGGAAAAGCCGGATGGAACGCTGAAAGGCTACGGTTACAACACTCAGCTCCGCCACGACTGGGAAACGATTCCGGTCATTCAATTCAAGCCAGCCGGCTTGTCCGGCAATCAGATGGTGGCTGATTTCGGCGGTGGTGTTGAGCTGATTTGGACGCCTGCCGCCAATCCTGCTGACACACTGGGCATTCCCGCCCTTGAGGCGGCTCCCCAAGCCCCACACATATCGATCTACCCACCTGTAGAGCAGGCGGACACGATCATCATTAATCCGATCTATCCGCCCGAATACAAGGATTTCATCCTCGTGTTCCCGGTTGGCTCTGGGATTGCACCGCTCTATATCGTGATGAATGCCCGGCATGATCCGGGGACAGTCACCGGGGCGGGCGAGGATGTGTTGGGCATTTGGTTAGCTGGGGCCGGCGAGGGCCTTGGTACTCCGATACCAACGCGAATTGCTGATAAGCTGCGTGGCAGGAGCTTCAATAGTTTTGATTCTTTCAGGAAGGCTCTGTGGGAGTCCGTGAGCCGCGACACTTCGCTGATGAGTCAGTTGAATCCCAAGAACCAATCACTTGTCCGCAATGGCAAGGCGCCCTATGCGCCGATGGCAGAGCACAATGGCGAAAATCGTCGATATGAGTTGCACCATATTGAGCAAATCCAACATGGTGGTGCTGTATACGACATTGATAACATCTCGATCACTACTCCAAAACGGCATGTAGAGATTCACAAGGAGGGCAGGTCGTGAATTTGAAAAATACTCTTTCGGATTATACGGAGCAGGAATTCACCGATATGCTTCGGCAGTTGTGCTCCGGTGACATGCCAGAGAAAGAAGAGGATCGCTTGCTCAGCCACTTCATCAAGATATCAGGCCATCCAGCAGGCTCAGATCTTCTCTACTACCCGGAGTCAGGAGTTGACGATTCGCCGGAAGGCATCACCCGCACCGTGAAAGAGTGGCGTGCAGCGAACGGGCTTCCCGGCTTTAAGTCCAACTGACCTAACTGAAACGAGATAGCGATAGCTGGGGGCCTTGGCTATCGCTCAGATTGTGTCCGATTTCGGTGGTGGTGTTGAACTGATCTGGCGCCCGCCGTCAACCCTGCTGACACTCTCGGCATCCTCGTCCTGGAGGCGGCTCCCCAAGCCCCATACATATCGATCTACCCACCTGTAGAGCAGGCGGACACGATCATCGTCAATCCGATCTATCCGCCCGAATACAAGGATTTCATCCTCGTGTTCCCGGTTGGCTCTGGGATTGCACCGCTCTGCATCGTGATGAATGCCCGGCATGATGCTGGGACAGTTACTGGGTCGGGTGAGGATGTCTTCGGAATCTGGTTGGCTGGAGCCGGCGAGGGGCTGGGTGTGCCGATCCCTACGAGAGGGGCGTGAGTTCTCTCGGTTTGATGACTTCCGGGAAGCATTTTGGAAAGAGGTTGTGGCTGACCCTGAGCTTGGTATTCAGTTCTCGGCTGCGAATAGGCGCTTGATGCGGGGAGGCTCCTCTCCATTAGCACCTGCACCTGTTGCCTTCACGCTCGGGGTTCCCCGCCATGAACGGCCAGCCCCGCCATTGCAGCGGGCGCTGGCCGGAAGGGGCTCAACGCCGGACCTTCGGCTTGGGCCGGCCCTGCACGCACTTGAAGCGCGGGTTGGACTTGCAGATCACGTACAGCCGGCCGCGCCGCTTCACCACCTGGCAATCGCGGTGGCGCAGCTTGGCTTTCTTCAGGGAGGCGAGGACCTTCATCACGCCCCCTTGTTGCCGACGAAGCCGGCGAAACGCTTGTTGAAGCCCGCCACGCGGCCCTCGGACTTGGTCTTGCGCTGCTCGCCGGTATAGACCGGGTGCGAGGCGCTGGACACGTCCAGGGTCATGTAGGGGTAGGTGTTGCCGTCGGTGTGGGTGTAGGTCTTGTCCGTCTGCACGGTGGAGCGGATCAGGTAGAACACGTCGGCGGAGGTGTCGTGGAACAGCACGGGACGGTAGTCGGGGTGGATGCCTGGTTTCATGGGGTATCTCCTATATGTAATGTAATAATATTACATTTAATCGAGAAGAGTTCGCAACGCCACACGTCCGGTAGCTCAAGGCCGGGCCTCCCAGGGAGGCTGCCGCGGGCATGTCGGTCCGTCGATCGGCCCGATCTCCGGCCGTTGCCCACCCGCGGGGCGCGGCTCCAGCGACCAGTGCGCGGTCGCATGTGAAGGGGCTCGTTCCCGCCATCGGCAGGGCGGTGTCCAGCGTTCAGAAAATGGAACGCTGAGAGCCATTCAGCCGGACTACCGGCAGTATCGTTGCGGAATTACCGTGCTTCTCGTCGGCGACGTCGAGTGCGCTGGAGGGCCCGCCCCAGGCCGCTTCAGCTTCGACGTCGGGACCGCTGGCCGATCGGCGCACCGCCGTTCCCGGCAGCCATTTCCTTTCGTATTTGCCGGCAGCCATGGCAGGCGGCACGGGTTCGGCTTGCCCGCGATCCGTGAGCAGGGGCTGGGCCACCGCGCCCGCCCTGGTGGGCACCTTTCCGATTTCAAGAACAAGAGTACGGAGTACGATCATGAACCCGCACAACACCTCCCACGTCATCGAAGTCCCCGTCCTGATCGTCGGGGGCGGCCCGTCCGGCCTCACGGCCTCGCTGCTGCTGTCGCGCTATGGCATCCGCAACCTGCTGGTCAACAAGTACCGCTGGACCGCCAACAGCCCGCGGGCGCACATCACCAACCAGCGCACCATGGAGGTCTTCCGCGACGCGGGCGTCGAGGCGCAGGTGGTGGCCGCCGCCAGCCCCCACGAGCTGATGGCCAACAACGTCTGGGCCACCAGCTTCAGCGGCCAGGAACTGGGCCGCCTGCTCACCTGGGGCAACGCCATCGAGCGCAAGTCCGACTACGAGCTGGCCAGCCCCTCGGCCATGTGCAACATCCCCCAGCACCTGATGGAACCGATCCTCGCCAACGAGGCCCTGCGCGCGGGCAGCGAGATGCGCTTCAACCACGAACTGCTGGACTTCACCCAGGACGGGGAGGGCGTCACCGCGCGCATCCTCGACCGCGGCACCGGGCGCGAATTCACCGTGCGCGCCCAGTACATGATCGGCGCCGACGGCGCCCGCAGCCGGGTGATGGAGCTGCTCGGCATCCCGCTGGAGGGCGAGATGGGCCTGGGCTGCGCGGTGAACGTCTGGCTGCGCGCCGACCTGCGCCGCTACTGCGAGAGCCGCCCGGGCGTGCTCTACTGGATGGTCCAGCCGGGCAACGACTACTGGGTGGGCAGCGGCACCTTCATCTGCGTCCGCCCGTGGAACGAATGGGTGATGCTGTTCATGTACGACCCCGCCCAGGGCGAGCCGGACCTCGGCGAGGCCGCGGTGATCGAGCGGGCGCGGCGGGTGATCGGCGATGCCGACATCCCGGTGGAGATCCTCGCCACCAGCAAGTGGCAGATCAACCACGTGGTCGCCCAGCGCTACTCCGAGGGCCGGGTGTTCTGCTGCGGCGACGCCGTGCACCGCCACCCGCCAGCCAACGGCCTGGGCACCAACACCTCGGTGCAGGACGCCTACAACCTGGCCTGGAAGCTGGCCCTGGTGCTCAAGGGCCAGGCCGGCCCCGGGTTGCTGGACAGCTACTCCGCCGAACGCCAGCCCGTCGGCCGCCAGGTGGTGGACCGGGCCATGGAAAGCGTGCGCAACATGCTGCCGATCTCCAACGCCCTGGGCTTCAAGCCGGGCCAGAGCGAGGCCGAGGGCTGGAACAGCCTGCACGAACTGAGCGCCGACAGCCCGCTGGGCCGCGAACGCCGCGCCGCCCTGGAACAGGCCATCCAGTTGCAGCACTACCAGTTCAGCTGCCACGGGGTGGAACTGGGGCAACGCTACCGCAGCGGCGCAGTGCTCGCCGACGGCAGCGAAGAGCCGGCCTACACCCGCGACCGCGAACTCTACTACCACCCCACCACCTGGCCCGGCGCCCACCTGCCGCACGCCTGGCTGCACGACACCGCCGGGCGCAAGCTGTCCACCCTCGACCTCTGCGGCCAGGGCCGCCTGACCCTGCTCACCGGCCACGGCGGCGACGCCTGGCGCCAGGCCGCCGAGACGCTGGCCCGTGAGCTGGGCATCGACCTGGTGGTGCGCCGCATCGGCCTGGGCCTCGACTACGAAGACAGTTACGGCGACTGGGCGCGCCTGCGCGAGATAGACGAGGACGGTTGCCTGCTGGTGCGGCCGGACCTGCATGTGGCCTGGCGTTCGCAAGGGGCGCCGGCGGATGCCGAGGCCCTGTTGCTGGGGGCGGTCAAGGCGGTGCTGGCGCGGGGCTGAGGTCTTTCCACGTTCCGCGGAGTAGCGGCCCAGGGAGGGGCCGCTGCGGTAATATGCGTGTTTCGTCGCCAGCGGATCCCAGTGATGCGGCCACCTCTCGAGCTGCATGGTTCCCGACGTGCCTTGGCCATCGCACTGCAGTCGTGATCGGCAGGGAACACCCGGGAGCCATCCGCCTCATCGACCAGGGCACTGAAGGGAAAATCGCCATGCGCCTGACCATCCGCAACGAACGGCCCGAAGACATCGACGCCATCACGCGCCTGACCACAGCGGCATTCGAAAACGAAGAACACTCAAGCCATACCGAGCAATTCATCGTCAACGCCCTGCGCCGCTGCGGGCAACTCAGCGTTTCCCTGGTGGCGGTAGAAGAGGGCAAGGTCATCGGCCATGTCGCCATCTCGCCGGTTCGAATCTCGTCGGGCGCAAGTGGCTGGTACGGACTCGGGCCGATCTCCGTATGGCCGGATCGCCAGGGCCAGGGCATTGGATCAGCCTTGATGAAAGCAGCGCTGGCGGAACTGCAACGCCTCGGCGGCATTGGCTGCGTAGTGCTGGGCGACCCTGGCTACTATGGCCGCTTTGGCTTCAAGGCCCACCCGGGTTTGGAACTGCCTGGAGTGCCCCGGGAATACTTCCAGGCGCAGGTATTTGCCGGTGAACTGCCGACCGGCACCGTGCAGTACCATGAGGCGTTTGAGGCTGTCGAGTAACAGTGCGGCCTCTATTTTCCTACTCTGTACTAGCAAGGGGCATGCAATGAAACTTGTCGAGCGAGCTGCATTGCATGCGCGAAGAGACGGGGCGCGCTCATCTACCTACGCCAAGGCTGCGGAGGGTAACGCCAGGCAGTTCCAGCTTCATCTTTGTGCTGCCGCAACGGCTTGGTTCCTGCTGAACTCGCCATCGCTGATCGCCTTCATCCTTTCGCTCGCCGCGATTCAGGCTGGGATGTGGGCCTTCAATCGGGCTGTTGCCGAGAGGCTGGTGCAGTTGTGTGGCGCTGCCGAAGATTAAAAGCGAAAGGGCTGGGTTGCGGGAAAGGAGTTTGTCTTCCTATAGACTGTTTGTGAGCGATGGCTGCTTTTTGCGAAGGCTGCGTTCAACTCATAGCAGCCCTTCGTGAAGGGCTGCATACGGCCAGGAGCAGACATATAAAATCTGGGAAGATATAGCGCTGACATAGTCTTACTCGGAGCGTGAATCGATGAGCAAACTCGCCGCACTAATTACAGAAGCTCAGGCCGGACTTTCGATTCAGGAGCGAATCCCTGAGGAGAAATGGGCGGCGATTGCCTCACAATGCGGGGCTGCAGAGGCAGCTGAAATCAGGGAGCGGATAGCGTTTCTCAAAGCCGAACTCGAAACTATTGAAGATTGGGACGGTGACACGAGGGATGACATCAACACGGCTATCTACCGCTTTTCCCAACTTCTGAGGCGCATCGCCAGCTAACTCGACAAGTGCCCAATAATGCTTGTGAGCGTCCGCCTGAGTCGACTTTAACTGGTTATGCTCGGCAGAACGCGGTTAGAATCGAGCGTAACCAGATGGAATTACGGTCGTACACGCGTCGCTTCCGGTCAGACCACGTCGTCTATTCCTAGCTTCGTATAGCGATGGCTGGAAAAGCAACCCACCCAACAAACTAGCGAGCAATTACAGCATGAACAAGGAACGTTATTCAAAACGACCGCGCACCGATCTGCCCATGGGAAAGTGTTTCGATTTAATCATCGGCTCCATCACGACAATTCCACTCATTCTTGCGTCGTCAACTTGCTTTGCTGAGAACCCTGAAATGCAAGCCCAAGCGCTTCAGGAGATATTTGTAAACTTTTGCGTTAAAAATATAGAGAACTTGGATCATTTAAAATCCAGCCTGAAGAACTCATCAGCCCTCCCCCAGAGCAAGCTAAAAAGTACTTGGGACTCAGAGCGGGGAGTTCTTGGGTAGTGCCAAATGAACAAGGCCTCTTTGTTCTTTCAATCCCCGAAGCTCAAGACGCCTGCCATGTTACTGCACGGCGTGCCGACCCGAAAATAGCCGAGAGTCTATTTATAAAATTTGTCTCTTCTGCGCCTCCTTTGTATAGCGCAAAGAAAACTACCGACTTTAATACTGAGCTGGATGGCGCTGGCAATATTCATAGCGTCGGCTATGCTTGGACCTCAGGCAATTCCACAAAGAAAATAATATTCGCGCTAACTGTGAGTGAGCATGAAATTGCCGACATACAGGCTATAGCGCATGTCAAAATATCTTCAAAACAGTAGAATTAAAAACAGAGCGCTAGCATAGTATTTTATGGTGATGTCGCCGGGAATTATTAAATACTCTGAATTTTTATTCTGGTCGGGCGTACTTGTCGGAAGCGAAACCTTCCTTTTAGTGAGCAAAACCATGTCAAGCATATTTATGAGCGGCCCAGTCTGGACTGATCTAAGTCATCTGCCAACGGCCACTATGGGTCGATAGCTGCCACTCGCGGCAGACTGGTTCCGGCCAAGAGCGGACGTTTTTGGGCTACCCCTCGCCCCGGTAGACACCTGCATGAGACGCTTCGACCTCAGCAAACATATTCCTGCCGTGCGGCGTAATCCATGTGCAATAGACACGCTCAGTGCGAATCGAGTAGTGTCTCAGCCGAAGTAGCTTAATCGCTATGCACAATTTGATTCCGAAAAATGAGTGAAGAAATTAGAAATTGGTATATTTATATTTTGAAGCTTGAACTGAACTCATGGTACGTGGGCACGGCTAAGGGGTTGAGATCAAGGCTGCGAAGTCATGGTAAGAAAAGCCCTTACTCTACATTAAAGAAAAAGGGCGCTTTCAAATATATGGAGAGCGGCCTCACGGGAAAGAGAAAAGCAACTCATTTACATGCAGCCTTTAGATCAATTGGCGATTGTCTGTGGGTTACAGAGATTGAAAATACTATCACCGTAGCCCTGGGGCAAAAGTATGGTTTCGACAAAGTTAGAGGTGGCTCTATAATTCAGCCCTGGGACTACGAGCTAAGTGATATTGAAGTGAGAGATCTAATTCGACGATTTAGTTGTGGTGATATTAGGTTTAAATACAAGCTAAACGAAATAAATTTAACTCAAGAAAAGCCATTTGTCTTCCCGCTTACTCGGCGAAGGAATACATAGCAAGGCATTCAAGCACGCTCGCCGGCGCGCCAGCCCAGTCCCAGTGAGACTGTCCGCTTTTGGCCGATAGCTGCCAACCACCGACCTGTCCGCTCTGTTGCCCCTTTAGTCCGAGCCTTGGCAAATCACTCACCTCCTCACATAACTCTTCCGCCCACCCGGCGTCAGGCAATAAACCCCACCCCGAGGCCCCGTACAGAAACTACCGGAACCACAACCGCATTCGCTGGAGGCACCCGAAAAGCGCTGCTGGGACGGCGTAGCCTGGCTGCCAGAACCGTTCGCCCCACCCAGATAGGTCGAACAACTCCGCTTCGACCCACTGATCGACCCGTCATTACAGAGGAATAGATCGCCATCGCACCGGGCAATCCCGCCCTTGCTACCCGAGCAGGGCTTGTTGCCGGCATGTGCCTGGAGCGAAAGCCCAGCAAGCGCGATGGCGAGGAGGAGGAAGAGGCGTAGCGGTCCAGGCACGTCGAGCATCCTTGCAGGTAATGGCCCGATGCTATCCCTCGGACTTATCCTCAGACAAGGAATTCGCCTTCAGACTTTACCTTCGTCGTATATCCCGGTCGGCGCCGCCATTGCAGCGAACACCGGCCGGAAACGAACACACAGGCTTATCAGGCCCCATTGGCCTCGAAGCTGTCACTGCGCGCCATGCGCCACATCCGCTCGTAGAACTCCCCCTCGATATTGCCGCTGAGCAGTTCGCCCGGCTTGAGGAAGTAGTGCAGGTGGGCGAACAGGCGGATTTCGCTGGAGGAGACGCGGCGCACCAGGTGCTTGGCTTCCACTTCCGAGGGGTGGCGCAGGCCGGCGGCGGCGAGCATTTCGGCCAGGGCTTTCAGGGTGTTGCGGTGGAAGTTGTAGACGCGTTCGGCCTTGTCCGGCACCACCAGGGCGCGTTGGCGCAGTGGGTCCTGGGTGGCCACGCCGGTGGGGCATTTGTTGGTGTGGCAGCTCTGGCTCTGGATGCAGCCAATGGCGAACATGAAGCCGCGCGCCGAGTTGGCCCAGTCGGCGCCCATGGCCAGCACGCTGGCGATGTCGAAGGCGCTGACCACCTTGCCGCTGGCGCCGACGCGGATCTTGTCGCGCAGGTTCAGGCCGACCAGGGTGTTGTGCACGAACAGCAGGCCTTCGCGCATGGGCAGGCCCATGTGGTCGACGAATTCCACCGGGGCTGCGCCGGTGCCGCCTTCCTTGCCGTCGACCACGATGAAGTCGGGGAGGATGCCGGTTTCGTGCATGGCCTTGGCGATGCCCATGAATTCCCAGGGGTGGCCTATGCACAGCTTGAAGCCCACCGGCTTGCCGCCGGAGAGTTCGCGCAGGCGGACGATGAAGTCCAGCAGTTCCCGGGGCGTGCTGAATTCGCTGTGGCTGGAGGGCGAAATGCAGTCCTGGCCCATGGGCACGCCGCGGGTGGCGGCGATTTCAGCGGTGACCTTGTGCTTGGGCAGGATGCCGCCGTGGCCGGGCTTGGCGCCCTGGCTGAGCTTGATCTCGATCATCTTCACCTGCGGGCTGGCGGCCTGGGCGGCGAAGCGCTCGGGGTCGAAGCGGCCGTCGTCGGTGCGGCAGCCGAAGTAGCCGCTGCCCAGTTCCCAGGTGAGGTCGCCGCCGTACTCGCGGTGGTAGGGGCTGATGCTGCCTTCGCCGGTGTCGTGGATGAAGTTGCCCATGCGCGCGCCCTTGTTCAGCGCGCGGATGGCGTTGGCGCTCAGCGCGCCGAAGCTCATGGCGGAGATGTTGAACACCGAGATGGAGTAGGGCTGCCTGCATTCCGGCCCGCCGACCATCACCCGGAAGGTGCTGGGGTCGGCCAG
Source organism: Pseudomonas sp. 273 (assembly GCF_029201425.1). NCBI lineage: Bacteria > Pseudomonadati > Pseudomonadota > Gammaproteobacteria > Pseudomonadales > Pseudomonadaceae > Pseudomonas > Pseudomonas sp. 273. The sequence goes on along the minus strand of NZ_CP116775.1, from coordinate 4,476,599 downwards.
GGGCGCGGGGCGGATGGAGTGGGCGATGAACTCGAAGCCGGACTCGTAGACGTCGATGAGGGTGCCGAAGGGCTTGTCGGCGGTTTCCTGCTTGGCGCGGGCGTAGACCAGGCCGCGCTGGGCGCGGGAGAAGGGCAGGGCCTCGCGGTCGCCTTCGAGCAGGTACTGGCGGATTTCCGGGCGGATGCCTTCGACCAGGTAGCGGATGTTGCCGAGGATCGGGTAGTTGCGCCGCACCGCGTGGGGCGCCTGCAGCAGGTCGAACACCCCCAGCAGGCTGAGGGCGAGGGTCACCAGGGTGAAGGGCCAGACCCAGTCGTGCCCGAGGAAGGGCAGGCTGAACAGGGTGAAGAGCACACAAGCGGCGAAAAAGGCGTAACGGCTTAGCAGCGACAGGTTCATGGAATCTCCAGTCGTCGGGCTTGATCACGGGGGTGGGCTGCTGGCATGGCGCAGCGGACCGCCATTGAGCATGGCAGGCGTTGCGCCGCTGCGCTCGGGCGAAGGTCAATGGGCTGGGCGTTGCGGGCGGATTCTTATGCTGTGGAAGGCTTGCGAGGCCGAACTTAGCCCGAAGCGGGGAAAAAAGAAAGCAAGCTAACGATATTTTCCGTCGCTGAGAAAGCTTGTCCCGTGAACTGCAATATTGGCGCGCCGGCCGCCGCTCGCTGGCGGCCGGCGGTGCGGATCAGAGCGTGGCCTTGACCTGCAGGCCGAAGACCAGGGCGTTGTCGATGCGCTGCCCGGAGAAGGCGCCCGGCTCGATGATGTACTGCACGTCCGGGCGCAGCAGCAGCCAGGGCGTGGCCTGGTAGCCGTAGCTCAGTTCGACCAGGCGCTCGGCGTTGTCCAGGCCGGGGTAGGCCTGGCCGTTGGCCAGGGCGTTGTCTTCCTGTACTTCGCGGCTGCGCGGGTTGGGCACGGCGCGGCCGAAGCCCAGGGCCAGGGTGTCGCGCGGGCGCTCGGCGAAGGGCTGGTAGAGCACCATGCCGGCGCTGTACCACCGGGTGAAGGGCGAGGCCGCCGAGCTGGCCACGGAGGCCTGGCCGAACAGGTGCAGGCGCTGCCCCGGCAGGCCCTGTGCGTGCCAGACGGCCTGGTCCAGGAGGAAGTAGTGGCCGCCGCGGCCGGCCACTTCCTCGTCGCTGCCGATGCGCTGGGCGTCGGAGCTGTCGTAGTACCAGCCCAGCTTGTATTCGCCGGGCAGCTCGCCCAGGCGCTTGTGGACCAGTTCGATGGGCACCACGGTACCGGTGCTGTGCTTGGGCGTGAGGTGCCAGGCGCGGCTGGCGTTGCCGTTGCTCTCGGGGTCGACGTTGAAGGCCGCCACGCGCAGTTGCCAGGTCGGCGAGAAGCTGTACTTCAGGCGCACGCCCAGGTGGGCGTTGGGGTAGTTGGCCCAGCCGCTGCCGCCGGACATGTTCAGCGGGTGGCCGCAGAAGCCGGCGTTCATGAAGTTGCAGAGGATGCCGCTGTCCAGGCCGCCGAGGTCGTTGCCCATGGCCATGTAGCCGAGCTTCACGTCCAGCGCCGGGGTGAACAGGGTGCGCTCGTAGCTCAGTTCGGTGAGGCGGGTGTAGAGGCCGCCGTAGTTCTCCTGGACCGGCAGGCGGTTGCCCACCAGGTCGCCGGAGCCGTCGTTGCCGCGGCGGTCGTTGAGGGTCAGTTGCACCAGGCCGCCGTTGTCCAGGCCGTAGAGCTTGCCCAGGTCGAACTGCACGCCGAGCTTGAGGTTCTGCGAGTAGCGCTCCGAGCGCTTCAGGCCGCCGTCGGCGTTGTAGACGGTCTCGCCGCTGTATTCGCCGCTGAAGCGGATGCCCTCGTCGTCCAGCTGGCGGCGCAGGCCGCCCCAGTCGCCGGTCAGGGTCGAACGCTGGAACGGCTCGTCGGCCAGGGCCAGGGACGGGGTGAGGCAGGCGGCGCCCAGCAGCAGGCGGGGCAGCAGGTGTGGGGAGGTGAAGGGGGATCGCATGACGGAACACTTACCGGAAGAGGGGCGTGGCCCGGGGCCGCGCCGGAAGGAGGCGCCCGCCGGGTGGCGGGCGTCGGGTTCAGGGCAGGGCGTAGGCCAGCACGTAGTCGCCGCGGTCCGGCGACTGGCGGGCGCCGCCGGCGGTGACCACGATGTACTGCTTGCCGGTCTTCGGTGAGACGTAGGTCATCGGGCCGCCCTGGCTGCCCACGGGCAGGCGGGCCTTCCAGATTTCCTTGCCGTTGCTGCTGTCGAAGGCGCGCAGGTAGAAGTCCTGGGTACCGGCGATGAACACCAGGCCGCCCTGGGTGGACAGGGTGCCGCCGAGGGTCGGCAGGCCGATGGGGATCGGCAGGTGCATGCGGATGCCCAGCGGGCCGGTGTCTTCCACGGTGCCCACCGGCACTTGCCAGGCGATCTTGCGGGTCTTCAGGTCGATGGCGCTGAGGGTGCCGAAGGGCGGCGCCTGGCAGGGGATGCCGGCCACCGAGAGGAAGCGGTTCTTGTTCACCGCGTAGGGCGTGCCCTTGAGCGGCACAGCGCCCATGCCGGTGTTCAGCGCCTCGCCGCCGCCGGCGGCCTGGCCCTTGTTGGCCGAGGGGATCATCTGCACCCACAGGCCCAGGCGCATGTCGTTGACGAAGATGAAGCCGTGCACCGGGTCGGTGGACAGGCTGCCCCAGTTCATGCCGCCCAGGGAGCCGGGGAAGCTCAGCGAGAGGTCGGTGCCCGGCGCGGTGTACAGGCCGTCGTAGCGCATCTTCCTGAAGTCGATGCGGCACAGCAACTGGTCATAGGGGGTGGCGCCCCACATGTCCGACTCGGTCAGGGTCTGCGCGCCTATCTGCGGCATGCCGACCGACTTCGGCTGGGTCGGCGCGTAGGGCTCGTTGGGGATGTTGGCGGCCTTGACCGGCACTTCGTCGACCTGGGTCAGCGGCTTGCCGGTGGCGCGGTCGAGCACGTAGATCTGCCCGGCCTTGGTGCCGATCACCACGGCCGGCACCTGCTTGCCGTCGGCCATGGGGAAGTCCACCAGGCTCGGCTGCATGGGCAGGTCGAAGTCCCAGAGGTCGTTGTGCACGGTCTGGTACACCCACTTCTGGGTGCCGGTGGTGGCGTCCAGGGCCAGCACCGAGGCACCGTAGGTGTGGTCGAGCTTCGTGCGCTCCACGCCGTAGATATCGGTGGAGGAGCTGCCCATGGGCAGGAAGACGGTGTTCATCGCCGGGTCGTAGGACATCGGCGCCCAGCTGTTGGGGGTGCTGCGCACATAGGTGCCGCCCGCCGCCGGGGCCTGCCGGTCCTGCGGGTTGCCCGGGTCGAAGGCCCAGCGCATCTGCCCGCTGATGACGTCGAAGCCGCGGATCACGCCGCCGGGCATGTCGGTCTGGACGTTGTCGGCGACGCGCCCGCCGACCACCACCGTGGTGCCGGCCATCAGCGGCGCGGAGCTGAGCTGGTAGTAGGAGTCCGGCACGTCACCCAGGCCGGCCTTGAGGTCCACCTGGCCATTGACGCCGAAGCCCTGGCAGAAGGCGCCGGTGTCGGCGTCCACGGCGATCAGGCGGGCGTCGATGGTGTTGGTCAGCAGGCGGCGCTGGCAGTTGGCGCCGGCCGGCACGCCGACGGTGGTGACCGGGGTGCTGTCGGGCTGGCTGGGCTGGACGACGGCCCTGGTCGCGTCGAAATAGGCCAGGCCGCGGCAGCGCTGCCAGACCTTGGACTGCGCGTTGATCTCGTTCTTCCACAATTGCTTGCCGGTGTCGGCATCCAGCGCGATCAGGTCGTTGTGCGGGGTGCAGATGAACACCTTGTCGCCCACCTGCAGCGGGGTCAGCTGGTCCTCGGCGCCGTTGCCGTCGCTCTCGGCCACGTCGCCGGTGTGGTAGGTCCAGGCTACGTGCAGCTTGTCGACGTTGCCGCGGTTGATCTGGTCCAGCGCGGCGAAGCGGCTGCCGCCCTCGGTGTTGCCGTAGTGGGCCCAGTCCTTCTGGGCGTGGGCCGGGTCCACCGGGGTCAGGCCGGGGCCGTCGCCGCTGGGGGCCACGCTGGGGTGGGCGACGAACATGTTGCCGGCGGCCACCGCCAGCAGCACGGCGAGCACCGCCGCCACGCCGTAGGCGCCGCGCCCCGGCGCGCCACCGGAGGCGCGCACCAGCAGTGGGTAGGCCAGCGCCACCACCAGGCCGATGGCGCCGAACATGAACAGCCGCGAGACCAGCGGCCAGAACTGCAGGCCGACGTCGGCCAGGGCCCAGAGGGCGGTGCCCGCCAGGAAGGCGCCGAACAGCCAGGCGCCGGCCGGCTTGCGCAGCGCCACCAGGATGCCGGCCAGGGCCATGGCCAAACCGCCGATGAGGAAGTACCAGGAACCGCCCAGGCTGGCCAGGCGTGCACCGCCGGCGGCCAGGGCGAGGCCGAGCAGGGCGATGAGCGCCCCCAGGCCGACCAGGATGAAGGTGCTGGCGCCGGAGGCGCGCTGTGCTTGTTTCATGCCGGGAATCTCGCAGTGTGGGGGTGCGAATTATACCCTTAGCAAGCTAATTAACTAGATGGTTAATGGCATTTCGTCCGATTCCCGACCGGCCGGTCGCGCTCAGCAGGCGATCACGTTCACCGCCAGGCCGCCCTTGGAGGTCTCCTTGTACTTGTCCATCATGTCGCGCCCGGTGTCGCGCAGGGTGTCGATGGCCTTGTCCAGCGACACCAGGTGCTGGCCGTCGCCGCGCAGGGCCAGCTGGGCGGCGTTGATGGCCTTGAGCGAGGCCATGGCGTTGCGCTCGATGCAGGGCACTTGGACCAGGCCTGCGACCGGGTCGCAGGTCAGCCCGAGGTTGTGCTCCAGGCCGATCTCGGCGGCGTTCTCCACCTGTTCCAGGCTGCCGCCGAGCACTTCCGCCAGCCCCGCCGCGGCCATGGCGCAGGCCGAGCCGACCTCGCCCTGGCAGCCCACCTCGGCGCCGGAGATGGAAGCGTTGAGCTTGCACAGGATGCCGATGGCGGCGGCGGTGAGCAGGTAGCGCTCGATGGCGTCCATGGGCGCGTCGCTCTGGTAGTGCGCGTAGTAGTGCAGCACCGCCGGGACTATGCCGGCCGCGCCGTTGGTGGGGGCGGTGACCACGCGGCCGCCGGCGGCGTTCTCCTCGTTGACCGCCAGGGCCCAGAGGTCCACCCAGTCCATGGCGCCCAGGGTGCTGGCGATCAGGTTGCCGCTGCCGGCCTCGTTCAGGCGGCGGTAGAGCATGGGCGCGCGGCGGCGCACCTTGAGGCCGCCGGGCAGGGTGCCCTCGGTCTCCAGGCCGCGGCGCACGCAAGCCTGCATTTCCGCCCAGATGTGCGCCAGGCCGGCGTGGATGTCCGCCTCGCTGCGCAGCGCCAGTTCGTTGGCCCACATCAGCTCGCTGATGCGCCGGAAGCCGTGGGCGTGGCACAGCCGCAGCAGTTCCTCGGCGCTGTGGAAGGGGTGGGGCATGGGGTTGTCGGGCAGGGCGCGGTCGGTGTTGAAGTCGGCCTCGTCCACCACGAAGCCGCCGCCCACGGAATAACAGGTGCGCTCGGCCAGTACGTGGCCGGCGGCGTCCAGGGCGCGCAGGCGCATGCCGTTGGGGTGGGCGGGCAGGCTGCCGTCGTGGAACACCAGGTCGCGGCCGGGGCTGAAGTCGATGACGTGCTCGCCGTCCAGGGCCAGGCTGTGCTCGGCGAAGATGGCGTCCACCAGCGGCGCCAGGGCGGCCGGGTCGGCGTCCGCCGGGTCGATGCCGAGCAGGCCGATCAGGCAGGCGCGGTCGGTGGCGTGGCCCTTGCCGGTGGCGCTGAGCGAGCCGTAGAGGTTCACCTCCACCCGGGCCACGCGGGTCAGCAGGCCGGCGGCGCGCAGGCGCTCGACGAACTCGCGGGTGGCGCGCATGGGGCCCACGGTGTGCGAGCTGGACGGGCCGACGCCGGGCTTGAACATGTCGAAGACGCTGAGGGTCATGGCTGCGTTCCTCCTGTGTTCAAGCATGGACCTGTTTGGGGGGATGGTCGATTGGAGGGAGCGGGGTGGGTTTCCGGGGAGTCCAGCGTGGCCGGTGGAGACGATCGCGGACGGAGTCCGCTCCTACGACGGTGCTTCCTGGAACCGTAGGAGCGGACTCTGTCCGCGATCATGGCGGATAACGCCGTAGGCGTTATGCGCCCTACGGGGAGCCCGGGAGCTTCGCAGTTTTGCATCACGCCGAACGGTTCCCTCTCCCGCTTGCGGGGGAGGGTTAGGGAGGGGGCGGCGTCAGGGTTGGCAGAGGTGCGTGAGCGAAGTCCGTCCCCTCTCCCCAACCCTCTCCCTGAAGGGAGAGGGAGCTGTCCCGAGCAAGCGGATAACGCAGCGTCAGCCGGCAAACTCGTAGGGCGAATAACCGTTCGCGGTTATCCGCCGTTGGCCGTGCCACCGGGGCGTCCGGCGTGGCCGGTGAGTCCAATCGGGGAGCCCGGGAGCTTCGCAGTTTTGCATCACGCCGAACGGTTCCCTCTCCCGCTTGCGGGGGAGGGTTAGGGAGGGGGCGCGGAGTCAGGGTTTGGCAGAGGTGCCAGAGCGAAGTCCGTCCCCTCTCCCCAGCCCTCTCCCTGAAGGGAGAGGGGGCTGTCCCGAGCAAGCGGATAACGCAGCGTCAGCCGGCAAACTCGTAGGGCGAATAACCGTTCGCGGTTATCCGCCGTTGGCCGTGCCACCGGGGCGTCCGGCGTGGCCGGCGAATCCAATCGCGGACGGAGTCCGCTCCTACGTCCGTGCTTCCTGGAACCGTAGGAGCGGACCCCGTCCGCGATCATGGCGGATAACGCCGTAGGCGTTATGCGCCCTACGAGTTATCGCGAGCGTGGGGAGTCAGGGTTCGCGAGCAAGAACTAGGCGTCCCCCTCGATCCTACGAAGAGCATGCCTGCTCTTGCTCTGGTTTTTTGGACTTCCAGAGAAACATCCGCGCGCACCGGAACGCCCCTTCAGAAGGCCGAGCGAAACCGGCGCTCAGGAGGTCATGCGACATGGATGTCGCGAGAGCCCCGATCAGCACAGGGACGTGCTGTCGGGGCGGGCCTCCGTGGCGGGGGAACTCGCGAGGGTAGCCCGGCTCCATCGGGCCCGTATGTCGGGGCAAGCCTTTTTGGTTACTTTTGTGGCGATTGACAAAAGTGACTCGCCCGAGGGGGCGAAACAAGAAACATCAACGCACTCGGAGCGGCGCGCTACACCCAAATCCGACGTCTCTGGCTCCCGCGTTCGCGGGAATGACGATTGGTAGAGAGGTGCGTGGGTAAGGTTCGCGAGCAAGCTCGCTCCTACGAAAAATTGCCCCTGGCTTACCCCTGCGCCTGCAGGAACAACGAAAACAACTCCGACTGCGACTTGATCCCCAGCTTGCTGTACATGTGCTTGCGGTGCACCTTCACCGTCTCCGCCGAAATCGCCAGCTTGCGCGCTATCTCCTTGCTGGAGCAGCCACTGAGCATTAGCCGGCCCACTTCCAGCTCGCGTGCAGTCAGCGGGGTTTCCAGGCGTTCCACGGTTTCTTCCAGGCGGCTCTGCCAGCGTGGCGCCGGGGGCGTGGCCTGTTCCAGCAGTTCGCGCTCGAAGGCCATGCGCTGGCGCATCAGCCCGGCCACCCAGGGGCGCAGCAGGTCGAGCAGGGTGACCTGCTCGGCGCTGAAGCGGCCCTTGCTGCCCAGGGACAGGCAGAGGGTGCGCTCGGCATCGAGCTGCACGTTGAACTGCACCTCGTCGGCCACCACGTTGAGGCGGAAGTAGCGCTGGTAGTAGTCGGTCTGCTCGAAGCATTCCGGGGCCACGTCGGCCAGGCGCAGCAGGCCGCTGCCCGGGGCCTCGCGGCTGGCGATGTAGAAGGGGTCGAGCAGGTACAGGCCCTTGAGGTAGTCCTGGAACAAGGGGTCGGGCCCGCCGTCCTCGCCGGGGCATTCGGCGAACACTTGCGGGCGGCCGTTGCTGAAGAGCAGGGCCACCCAGCTGTCGAAAGGCACATACTCGTCCAGCAGGCGCACCAGGGCGAGCCAGAAGTTGGGCTTGTCCAGCGTCTCGATCAGTTGCCCGACCGAGCGGTGCCAGGCGATGTCCTGCAGCGTAAGGTTCATGCCTCTACCCCTGTTGGGTTACCACGTGGGCGTAATTACCCGGGCGCGATGGCGAACTGCATACTCGGTGAATGCCTTGCACCGGCCCGGCGCGCATTCTGACCCTTTTGCGCCAGGCGGTCATGTTTCCCTGGCCAGGACGGCTGATTCACCCAGAGCGCGGCGATCGAGGCCGGCGCGAGAACAACAGGAGCTGCAATGAAGGTCGAACTCGTCCAACTGGCCGGCCGCGACGGCGACACCGCCTACAACCTCGGGCGTACCCTGGCGGCCATCCGCGCCTGCGCCGCGGATACCGACCTGGTGGTGTTCCCCGAGACCCAGCTGATGGGCTTCCCCACCGAGGACAACGTCGCCCGCCTCGCCGAGCCGCTGGACGGCCCCAGCGTGCGCGCCGTGCAGCAGGCCGCGCAGGAGCGCGACCTCGCCGTGGTGGTGGGCATCGCCGAGGCCGGCGACGACGGCCGCCATTACAACACCACGCTGCTGATCACCCCCGAAGGCATCGCCCTGAAGTACCGCAAGACCCACCTGTGGGCCTCCGATCGCGGCATCTTCACCCCCGGCGACCGCTACGCCACCGCGCTGTTCAAGGGCGTGCGGGTGGGCATCCTGATCTGCTTCGACATCGAGTTCCCGGAAAGCGCCCGCGCCCTCGGCCAGCTGGGCGCCGAGCTGATCCTGGTGACCAACGGCAACATGGACCCCTACGGCCCCACCCACCGCACCGCGATCATGGGCCGGGCCATGGAGAACCAGGCCTACGCGGTGATGGTGAACCGCGTCGGCGAAGGCGACGGCGGCCTGGTGTTCGCCGGCGGCAGCGCGGTGGTCGACCCCTACGGCCAGCTGCTCTGCGAGGCCGGCCGCGAGGAGTGCCGGCTGAGCGTGGAACTGGACCTGGCGCGCCTGCAGCAGTCGCGCCACGACTACAGCTACCTCGCCGAGCGTCGCTTCGAGCTGCCCGGCGAGTTGCGCGAGCACGCCGACGGCCTGCGCGAGCTGCTGATTCCGGGCTGAGCCCCGGAAGGCGCAGGGCCGCGCCGACCGATCTTCCCAAGCAGTACCGGCGGGGGAGCCCCTTCCGCCTGCGTCTCCCGGGTGAGGGGAGGCGCCTTTGCACGCGTCGATTTCGACTCTGCCATAACAACCACAACTCGGAGTAAGCAGTAATGGCTCGACTCAAGCGGACCCTCTCGCTGGGCGCGGTGGTGCTGTTCGGCATCGCCTACATGACCCCCATCATCGTCCTCGGCACCTTCGGCATCCTCGCCGACACCACCGGTGGCGTGGTGCCCGCGGCGTACCTCGTGGCCTCGGTGGCGATGCTCTTCACCGCGCTCAGCTACGGGCGCATGGCCGCCGCCTTCCCGGTGGCCGGCTCGGCCTATACCTACGTGCGCAAATCCATCAGCCCCAAGCTGGGCTTCCTCGCCGGCTGGGGCGTGCTGCTGGACTACCTGTTCCTGCCCATGGCCATCTGGCTGATCGGCGCGGCCTACCTGCACTCGGCCTTCCCGGCGGTGCCCCAGGCGCTGTGGGTGCTGGCCTTCATCGGGGTGACCACCGGCATCAACGTCATCGGCCTGCGCCTGGCGAAGAACGTCAACGGCGTGCTGATGCTGGTGCAGTTCCTGGTGCTGGCGGCCTTCGTGCTGCTGGCGGTGCACTACGTGCTGGGTGACGCCAGCAAGCCGCTGTGGTCGCTGGAGCCGTTCTTCAAGGAAGGCGTGCAACTGCCGCTGATCATGAGCGGCGCGGCCATCGCCTGCTATTCGTTCCTGGGCTTCGATGCGGTCAGCACCCTGACCGAGGAAACCCACGAGCCGCGCAAGAACATCCCGCGCGCCATCCTGCTGATCACCCTGATCGGCGGCTTCATCTTCATCGCCGCCAGCTACTTCGTGCAGCTCGCGCACCCGTCCACCGAGTTCCAGAACGCCGACTCGGCGGCCTACGAGATCGCCCGCAACATCGGCGGCGACCTCTTCGTCAGCATCTTCCTCATCGGCCTGATCGTCGGCCAGTTCACCTCGGGCCTGTCGGCCCAGGCCAGCGCCTCGCGCCTGCTGTTCGCCATGGGCCGCGACGGCGTGCTGCCCAAGGCCTTCTTCGGCACCCTGAGCGAGCGCTTCGGCACCCCGGTGGGCAGCATAGTGCTGTGCGGCGTGGTGGCCCTGCTGGCGCTGGAGATGGACGTGACCACCTCCACCTCGTTCATCAACTTCGGCGCCTTCCTGGCCTTCAGCCTGGTCAACCTGTCGGTGATCTTCCACTACTGGATCGCCCGCGGCGAACGTGGCCTGCGCGGCGCGGTGCTGTTCCTGGCATTCCCGCTGATCGGCCTGGTCGCCGACCTGTGGCTGATGGTCAGCCTCGACCACCTGGCCATCTACCTGGGCCTGGCCTGGCTCACCGCCGGGGTGGTCTACCTGGCCGTGCTCACCGGCGGCTTCCGTCAGCAGCCGCCGGAGATGCACTTCGAGGAAGCCTGACTCAGGCCGGGTGCGGGCCGGCGTGCACGCGCCGGCCGCGCTCGCCTGATACGGGCTCCGGTTCGGCGCCCGCGGCGAGGTCGCGGGCGTCGGCGTGCTCGGCGCTGGACAGCTCGCTGGCGTTGAAGCCGGTGATGCGCAGCAGCGCCAGGGTGCAGGCCAGCGAAACCGCGGCGTAGAGCCCCGAGGCGATGGCCACGCCGACGATGCTGCCGCTGCTGTTGAGGATCCACTGGGCCAGCACCGGGGTGCCGCCGCCCACCAGCAGCGAGCACAGCTGGTAGGCCAGCGACAGCCCGGTGTAGCGCACCCGGGCCGGGAAGGCGCGGGCGAGGATGCCGCCCACCGCGCCGTAGAACATCGCGTGGGGCACCGTGGCCAGGCACATGCCCACGGCAGCTATCCAGTAGACCTTGGTTTCCACGGCGAAGAACATCGCCGGCATCAGGATGAACTCCGGCAGCACCATCAGGCACACCGCCTTGCGCATGTCGATGCGCGAGGTCAGCAGCGCGCCCAGCGGCTGGGTGATGAACTGCACCACCAGGGCGATGACGATGATGCTGAGGAAGGTGCCCTGGCTGTAGCCGAGGGCCTTGGTCGCCCAGGACAGCGCGAAGGTGCTCTTGAAGTAGGTGACGTGGATCACCGGCAGCACCCCGGCGCCCAGCAGCACGATTAGCCAGTGCTTGCGCAGCACTTCCGCCAGCGGCAGCTTCACGGTCTTGTTCTGCTGCAGCAGGCGCTTCATGTCCTCCGATTCCTCCAGCTTCAGGCGGATGACCATGCCGACGATCACCAGCACCGCCGAGATCAGGAACGGGATGCGCCAGCCCCAGAGGATGAACTCCGGCGTGGGCAGGGCGCTGAGGGCGAAGAACACCAGCGTCGCCAGCAGGTTGCCGGTGGGCGAGCCCTGCTGGGCGAAGGCGGCGTAGAGTATGCCCTTGCCCCTGGGCGCGCTTTCGCTGGCGATGAGGATGGCGCCGCCCCATTCGCCGCCCACGGCGATGCCCTGGATGACGCGCAGCAGCACCAGGGCGATGGGCGCCCACACGCCGATCTGCGCGTAGACCGGCAGCAGGCCGATGCAGGTGGTGGCGATGCCCATCATGATCAGGGTGATCACCAGGGTGGTCTTGCGGCCGATGCGGTCGCCCAGGTGGCCGAAGATGATGCCGCCCAGCGGACGGGCGATGAAGCCGGACCAGAGGGTGACGAAGGACAGCAGCGTGGCCAGGCCCGGGTCCATGTCGGCGGGGAAGAACACCTTGCCGAACACCAGGGCGGCGGCCAGGCCGTAGATGTAGAAGTCGTACCACTCGATGGTGGTGCCGATGAAGGAAGCGATACCGGCCTTGCGGGCCTTCCTGTGCTGTTCGGCGTCGGAGAGGGGAGTCGTGCGGGGCATGGGCAAATCCTGCTTATTGTTTTTGTCGCCGACGCGCAGGCCCCGCCCGCACCCTCCGGGGGAGGGCGCGGGGTGGCGACTGGCGTGCGTCGGTGTTGGCCCGGGTTGGCTCGGAGTCTATGCGGGGGCCCTGCGGATCAATAGTTTTTTAATCTTATGGTGTGATAAGCGATTCCGTATCGACGCCCGCGTCGGCCTCGGCCAGGCACTCGCGCAGGGTGGCCAGGAAGCCCTGGGCCGCCTGCGGCGCATCCTGCGCGGCGAGGATGGCGTGGATCTCCGAGCGCGCGCCGCTCTGCTCGATCTCCAGGTAGCTCACGTCGTTCTTCCAGGCCAGGCACAGCGTCTTGGGCAGCAGCGCCACGCCCATGCCCAGGCCGACCATGGCCGCGATGGTCTGCCACAGCCGCGCCTCGTGGCGGATGTGCGGGCTGAAGCCGGCGTCCACGCAGCGGGCGATGATCAGGTCGTGGTAGTGCGGCGACAGGCTGCGCGGGAACAGGATGAAACCCTCGTCGCGCAGTTCGGCGAGGTCGATGCGCGCCTGCCCGGCCAGGCGGTGGCCGGCCGGCAGGCAGCAGAGGAAGGGGTCGGCGACCAGGCACTCGGAGACGATCCCCGGCGGCAGCCTGGCCCAGTGCACGAAGCCGATGTCGATCTGCCCGCGCTGCAGCGCCAGGGCCTGCTCGGAGGTGTTCATTTCCATCAGCAGCACCTCCATGTTCGGGTGCTGCGCCTCGAAGCGCGCCATGGCCCGGGGCAGGCCGCGGTAGAGCATGGAGTTGACGAAGCCCACGCGCAGCTGGCCCACCGCGCCCTCGGCGGAAAGCCGCGTCAGGCGCTTCACCTTCTCGGCCTGCAGCAGCAGGTCGCGCGCCTCGTCCAGCAGCACCTGGCCGGCATTGGTCAGCTTCACCGACTTGTTGTTGCGCACCAGCAGCTGGATGCCCAGCTGCTCCTCCAGCTTCTTGATGTCGAAGCTCAGCGCCGGCTGGGAGATGAACAGGCGCGCGGCGGCGCGGCCGAAGTGCAGCTCTTCGGCGACGGCGATGAAATAGCGCAGTTGCTTGAGGTCCATGGCAGGGCACCGGGGTTTCTACGATTTGTTTTTCTTATCGTGGATGATTTTTATTGTATTGGATACTTATCGTCACGCTCTCCTAGTCTCGGCGCCAGAACAAGACACGGAGACGCGCCATGACCGCTATGCCCGAGACAGGCCCCGAAGACGCCCTGAACATTCCCGACAGCCGGGGCATGAACCTGTACGCCTGCGACCCCTCGCTGCAACGCCTGCTCGAGGTCTACCTGCCGCCGGAGGTGCTGGCGCAGTGGCAGGACACCCTCGAAGGCCTCGGCGCCCGCGCCGGCGACGAGCTGGACGTGCTGGCCCTGTCGGCCGACAGGAACCCGCCCGTGCTGGCCCCGCGCACCCGCCGCGGCGAGGACCTGCAGAGCATCCGCAAGCATCCGGACTACGTCGCCCTGGAGCGCGTGGCCTATTCGGAACTCGGCCTGGCCTCCATGAGCCACCGCCCCGACGGCCCGCCGCCGCTGGTGAAATACGCGCTCACCTACCTGTTCGTGCAGGCCGAGTTCGGCCTGTGCTGCCCGGTGAGCATGACCGACTCGCTGACCCGCACCCTGCGCAAGTTCGGCTCGCCCGAGCTGGTGGCGCGCTACCTGCCGTCGCTGGCCTCGCGTGACTTCGACAGCCTGTTCCAGGGCGCCATGTTCATGACCGAGCAGGCCGCCGGCTCCGACGTGGCCCGTACCCGCACCCTGGCGCGGCTGGAGGAGGGGAGTGGAAGCTGTATGGCGACAAGTGGTTCTGCTCCAACCCCGACGCCGACCTGGCCATGGTCCTGGCCCGCCCCGAAGGCGCGCCCGAGGGCATGAAGGGCGTGACCCTGTTCCTGCTGCCCAGGCACCGCCCGGACGGCTCGCGCAACGCCTACCGCATCCTGCGCCTGAAGGACAAGCTGGGCACCCGCTCCATGGCCAGCGGCGAAATCTGCCTGGAAGGCGCCAGCGCCTACCTGATCGGCGAGGTCGGCCGCGGCTTCCAGCAGATGGCCGACATGGTCAACATGTCGCGCCTGTCCAACGGCGTGCGCGCCGCCGGCCTGATGCGCCGGGCGTTGAGCGAGGCGCTGTTCATCGCCCGCCACCGCCGCGCGTTCGGCAAGCACCTGGTCGACATGCCGCTGATGCAGAAGCAGTTGCTGAAGCTGATGCTGCCGGCCGAGCAGGCGCGCTCCATGTTCATGCAGATCGCCACCCTGCTGCCGCGCGCCGACGGTGGTGATGCCGAGGCGCAGAAGTGCGTGCGCATCCTCACCCCGCTCATCAAGTTCCGCGCCTGCCGCGATGCGCGACGGGTCACCGGCGACGCCATGGAGGTGCGTGGCGGCGTCGGCTACATCGAGGAATGGAGCGATGCGCGCCTGGTGCGCGATGCCCACCTGGGCTCGATCTGGGAAGGCACCAGCAACATAGTCGCGCTGGACATCGCCCGCGCCGTCACCCGCGAGCAGGCCCTGGCGCCGCTACACCGCTACCTGCGCGGCCTGCTGGCCGAGAGCGGCCTGCCGGGCGCCAGCCGCGCCCGCTTCGAGGCGCTGCTGGAGCGCAGCGTGGCGCTCATGGCCGAAGTGGCCGAGGGCCGCCGGGACGAGCAGGTGCGCCAGGCCGGCAGCGCGCTCTACCACATCTGCAGCGCCATCTTCATGGCCTGGGAAGCCGGCCGCCAGGCCAGCGACAGCCGGCGCCTGGCCCTGGCCCACCTGGTGCTGCAGCACAAGCTGCTGCCGCGCGACCCGCTGGGCCTGCAGGGCAGTCCGGCCGTGCTGGCCCGGCTGCTCGACGAAGGCGAGCTGAGCCTGGACGAGGCCATGCAGCTGCTGCCCGCCTGATTCCCCGCAACCGACAAGAACCGACAAGAACCGACAAGAATCGACAAGAGAGTTGCCATGAACCACGAGACCGGTGCCCTGCGTGGCCTGAAAGTCATCGACCTGAGCCGCGTGCTGGGCGGCCCCTACTGCTCCCAGGCCCTGGCCGACCACGGCGCGCAAGTGATCAAGCTGGAACCCCCGGGCGGCGACGAGACGCGCGGCTGGGGCCCGCCCTTCGAGGGCGACACCGCGTCCTACTTCCGCGGCGTCAACCGCAACAAGAAGGGCATCGCCGTCGACCTGTCGCGGCCCGAGGGCATCGAGCTGCTGCTGCAGCTGCTGGAAGGCGCCGACGTGCTGATCGAGAACTTCAAGCCCGGCACCCTGGCGCGCTGGGGCATCGGCTACACCGAGGTGCTCAGCCAGCGCTTCCCGCGGCTGATCCACTGCGCGGTGTCCGGCTTCGGCGCCGACGGCCCGCTCGGCGGGCTGCCCGGCTACGACGCCGCTATCCAGGCCATGGCCGGGCTGATGAGCGTGAACGGCGAGGCCGACGGCGGGCCGCTACGCATCGGCCTGCCCATCGTCGACATGGTCACCGGGCTGAACGCCGTGGCCGGCATCCTGCTGGCGCTGCACGAGCGCGAACGCAGCGGGCGCGGGCAGTCGGTGGACATCGCCCTGTACGACTGCGGCATCTCGCTGCTGCACCCGCACCTGCCGAACCACTTCGCCTCCGGCAGCACGCCGCGGCGCACCGGCAACGCCCACCCGAACATCGCTCCCTACGACAGCTACCGCACCGGCACCGAGCCGATCTTCCTCGCGGTGGGCAACGACCGCCAGTTCGCGAAACTCTGCGAGTACCTGGGCGCCGGCGAGCTGGCGCAGGACCCGCGCTTCGCCGACAACGGCCAGCGCCTGGTCAACCGCGAGGCGCTCAAGCAGGCGCTGGAAGGCCACCTGGCGGTGCACGACGGCCGCGAACTGGCCGAGCGGCTGATCCGCCTGGGCGTGCCCTGCGGCGCCGTGGCCACGGTGGACCGCGTGGTGGAGCACCCGCACACCCGCCACCGCGGCCTGGTGGTGCAGCTGGGCGACTACCGCGGCATCGCCTCGCCGGTGAAGCTCTCGCGCACCCCGGCCAGCTACCGCAGCGCGCCGCCGGCCCTGGGCGGCGACACCCGCGAGGTGCTCGCGGAGCTGGGCCTGGCGCCCGAGACCATCGAGGCCCTGTACCAGCGCGGCATCGTCCGCGGTTGAGCCTTCCGGGCGGCCGGCGGCCGCCCTTCGAATCCATCGCCTTGGAGAACGCCATGAGCGCTAGCCACGGGGCCGCGCGCCCCGAAGCCACGCTGCTGCTGGAGCGCCCGCGGGAGGGCGTGGCCCTGCTGCGGCTGAACCGCCCGGCGCAGCTGAACGCCCTGAACATGAGCCTGCGCGAGGCGCTGGCCACGCACTTCCGGCAATTGGAGGGCTGCGCCGAGACGCGGGTGATCGTCATCACCGGCAATGCGCAGGCCTTCGCCGCCGGCGCCGACCTCGGCGAGCTGGCCGAGGCCTCGGCGCTGCAGGTCTACCAGCGCCACGTCGAACGCCACTGGCAGGCGATTGCCGCCTGCAGCAAGCCGGTCATCGCTGCCGTCAACGGCTACGCCCTGGGCGGCGGTTGCGAGCTGGCGATGCACTGCGACCTGATCGTCGCCGGCGCCTCGGCCACCTTCGCCCAGCCGGAAATCCGCGTCGGCGTGATGCCCGGCGCCGGCGGCACCCAGCGCCTGCTGCGGGCGGTGGGCAAGTACCAGGCGCTGCGCATGCTGCTGACCGGCTGCCGGGTGAGCGCCGGCGAGGCGCTGGCGATGGGCCTGGCCAGCGAGGTGGTGGGCGACGAGCAGGTGCTGCCGCGCGCCCTGGAGCTGGCCGTGCAGATCGCCGGCATGCCGCCGCTGGCGCTGGCGCAGATCAAGGAAGTGGTGCTGGCCGGCCTGGACATGCCGCTGGAGCAGGCCCTGGCGCTGGAGCGCAAGGCCTTCCAGCTGCTGTTCGATTCCCGCGACCAGAAGGAGGGCATGCGTGCCTTCCTGGAGAAACGCAAGCCGGAGTACCTGGGCCAATGAATGCATCGGACATCACCCGCATCGGAATCGTCGGCGCTGGCGCCATGGGCCGGGGCATCGCCCAGGTCATGGCCCGGGCCGGGCTGGCGACGCGCCTGTTCGACCTGCGCCCCGGCGCGGCGCAGCAGGCCCGCGAGCAGGTCGCGGCAAGCCTCGGCAGGCTGGCGGAGAAGGGCCGGCTGAGCGGCGAGGCCATGCAGCGCACGCTGCACAACCTGCACGTGGTGCACAGCCTGGACGAACTGCGTGGTTGCCAACTGGTGGTCGAGGCCATCGTCGAGGACCTGGCGGCCAAGCAGGCGCTGTTCCGCCAACTGGAGGCGCTGCTCGACGACGGCGCCATTCTCGCCAGCAACACCTCGTCGCTGTCGATCACCGCCATCGCCGCGGCCTGCCACGACGCCGGGCGCGTCGCCGGCCTGCACTTCTTCAACCCGGTGCCGCGCATGCGCCTGGTGGAAGTGATCGACGGCCTGGCCACCCGCGCCGAGGTCGGCGAGCGCCTGCAGGCCCTGGTGGTCGCCATCGGCCACCAGCCGGTGCGCGCCAGGGACACCCCCGGCTTCATCGTCAACCACGCCGGGCGCGCCTTCGGCACCGAGGCGCTGCGCATCCTCGGCGAGGGCGTGGCCGGCGTGCCGGTGATCGACGCGGTGCTGCGCGAGGGCGCCGGCTTTCGCATGGGGCCCTTCGAACTGCTCGACCTGATCGGCCTGGACGTCAGCCTGCCGGTGATGGAGTCGGTGTACCGGCAGTGGTACGAGGAGCCGCGCTTCCGCCCGCACCCGCTGCTGCGCCAGATGCTCGCGGCCGGGCACCTGGGGCGCAAGAGCGGCCAGGGTTTCTACCACTACCGCGAAGGGCAGCCGCAGGCCGCCGGGGTGGCCGCGGCCGTGCCGGCCTGCGAGAGCCTGCCGCCGGTATGGCTGGGCGTCGACGACGAGCAGGAGCGCCCGCGGCTGCTGGCCTTGCTGGAACGCCTCGGCGCGCGGGTCGAGACCGGCCAGCGCCCCTCCGCCGCGGCGCTGTGCCTGCTGGCCCCCCTGGGCGACGACGCCAGCCAGGCCGCGCAGCGCTTCGCCGTGGACCCGGCGCGGGTGGTGGCGCTGGACGTCCTGGCCGACCTGCAGCGCCTGCGCTGCCTGATGCTCACCCCGGTCACCGCCGATGCCATGCGCGATGCCGCCCACGCCCTGTTCGCCCGCGATGGCGCGGTGGTGGCGCTGATCCGCGACAGCGCCGGCTTCATCGTCCAGCGCAGCCTGGCGTCGATCGTCAACCTGGCCTGCGAGATCGCCCAGCAGCGCATCGCCGAACCGGCCGACATCGACCTGGCGGTGCGCCTGGGCCTGGGCTACCCGCGGGGCCCGCTGGCCTGGGGCGACGAACTTGGCGCCGCGCGCCTGCTGCGCATCCTCGAACGCCTCCACGGCCTCAGCGGCGACCCGCGCTACCGCCCCAGCCCCTGGCTGCGCCGCCGCGCCAGCCTGGGCCTTTCCCTGTGCCAGGCGGAACCCTCGCTGCCGGCCTGACCCTACCGACGAGACCCCACCATGCTCGATGCCTACCTCTACGCCGGGCTGCGCAGCCCCTTCGGCCGCCACGCCGGCGCCCTGTCGCGGCTGCGCCCGGACGACCTGGCCGCCACGCTGCTGGCCCGGGTGATGCAGACCTCCGGCTTTTCCAGCGACGACCTGGAAGATGTCATCCTCGGCTGCACCAACCAGGCCGGCGAGGACAGCCGCAACCTGGCGCGCCACGCGCTGCTGGCCGCCGGCCTGCCCTGGCAGGTGCCGGGGCAGACGCTCAACCGCCTGTGCGCCAGCGGCCTGTCGGCGGTGATCGACGCCGCGCGGGCGATCACCTGCGGCGAGGGCGAGCTGTACCTGGCCGGCGGCGCCGAAAGCATGTCCCGCGCGCCTTTCGTCATGGGCAAGGCGGACAGCGCCTTCAGCCGCGCGCTGAACGTCTTCGACAGCACCATAGGCGCGCGCTTCGCCAACCCCCGCATCGTCGAACGCTACGGCAACGACAGCATGCCGGAGACCGCCGACAACCTGGCCCGCGAGATGGGCATCGGGCGCGAGGCGGCCGACCGTTTCGCCGCCGCGTCCCAGGCCCGCTACCAGGCGGCGCTGGAGGCGGGCTTCTTCGCCGGGGAAATCCTCCCGGTGGAGGTACCGGGCGGGCGCAAGGGCGAAACCCTGACGGTGGCGCACGACGAGCACCCGCGGCCGCAGGCCGACCTGGCGGCGTTGGCCCGGCTGCCGGCGCTGTTCCCCGGCGGCCTGGTCAGCGCCGGCAACGCCTCGGGCATCAACGATGGCGCGGCGGTGCTGCTGCTGGGCAACCGCGCCATCGGCGAGCGCCACGGCATCCGTCCGCTGGCGCGCATCCTGGCTTCCGCCAGCGTCGGCGTGGAGCCGCGGATCATGGGCATCGGCCCGCACCAGGCGATCCTCCGCGCCCTGCAGCGCGCCGGGCTGGGCCTGGAGGAGGTCGACCTGATCGAGATCAACGAGGCCTTCGCCGCCCAGGTGCTGGCCTGCCTGAAGGCGCTGGGCCTGGCTTTCGACGACCCGCGTGTCAACCCCCACGGCGGCGCCATCGCCGTGGGTCACCCCCTCGGCGCCTCCGGCGCACGCCTGGCGCTGACCGCCGCCCGCACCCTGCAGCAACGTGGCCAGCGCTACGCGGTGGTCAGCCTGTGCGTAGGCGTCGGCCAGGGCGTGGCCATGGTGCTGGAGCGCTGCTGAGGTCCTGAAGAAGGGGCGCCGCGGCGCCCCGCCAACCGCTCGGAGAACGCATGAACAAGAACAACAAAGGCACTGTTTTCCTTCTCACCACACTGGCCGCCAGTGGCCCGGCCCTGGCCGACGGCTTCCTGGAGGACGGCAAGGCCAGCCTGGGGCTGCGCAACTTCTACATGAACCGCGACTTCCGCGACGGCGCCGGGCGTTCGAAGAGCGAGGAGTGGGCCCAGGGCTTCCTCCTCGACTATCGCTCGGGCTACACCGCCGGCACCCTGGGCGTGGGTGTGGATGTGCTCGGCAAGCTCGGCGTCAAGCTCGACTCCAGCCCCGAGCGCAGCGGCACCGGCCTGCTGCCGGTGCAGGGCGACGGCCGCGCGGCGGACGACTACGCGCGGCTCGACCCCACCGCCAAGCTGCGCCTGTCGCGCACGGAGCTGAAGCTCGGCGCCCTGGTGCCCAGGCTGCCCACGGTGCAGCCCAACTACGGGCGGCTGTTCCCCCAGGTGTTCCAGGGCGGCCTGCTGACCTCCAGCGAATTCGACGGCCTGACCCTCAACCTGGGCCGGCTGGACGAAGTGAGCCAGCGCAACGAGGCCGGCACCAGCGACCTGGCGCTGTACAACCGCAACGGCCGCTTCGCCGCGGCGGCGCGGGCCGACCACTTCTACCTGGGCGGGCTGGACTACCGCTTCACCGCGAACTGGACCGGCAGCTACCACTACGGCCAGCTGGAGGACGTCTACGACCAGCACTTCCTCGGCCTCAAGGGCCGCACGCCGATCGGCGCCGACAGCCTGGAGGCCGACCTGCGCCTGGCCATCAGCCGCGACGCCGGCGCCGGGCGCGGCGGGCGCATCGACAACCGCGCCTTCAACGGCCTGTTCACCTACCGCCTGCACAACGGCCACGCCTTCGGCCTGGGCTTCCAGGCGATGGACGGCGCCAGCGCCTACCCCTACCTGGACGGCACCGACCCCTACCTGATCGACTTCGGCCAGTACGGCGACTTCGCCGAGGCCGGGGAAACCTCCTGGCAGCTGCGCTACGACTACGACTTCGCGCCCCTGGGCCTGCCCGGCCTGAGCTTCATGACGCGCTACTTCAGCGGCCATGGCGCCGAACCGACGGCCGGCGGCGGCAGCCGCGAATGGGAGCGCAACAGCGACATCCGCTACGTGCTGCAGGGCGGCCCGCTGAAGGGGCTGGGCCTGACCTGGCGCAACGCGACCTACCGCTCCGGCTTCAGCCGCGACGTGGACGAGAACCGGGTGTACCTGAGCTACGAGGTGGCGCTGTTCTGACGGTGGAAGAGGGCGGGGCGTGGTCTATGCTTTCGGGCCGGCCCGTCATCGGCAAAGGAGAACAGCATGAGCGACCGCCGCGTCACCTTCTACCATTCCCCGCAGACCCGTTCCTCCGGCACCCTGGCGCTGCTGGAGGAGCTGGGCGCCGACTATGACCTGCAGTTGATCAACATGCAGGCCGGCGAGCAGCGCCAGCCGGCGTACCTGGCGATCAACCCGATGGGCAAGGTCCCGGCCATCCGCCATGGCGAGGCGCTGGTGACCGAGCAGGGCGCCGTCTACATCTACCTCGCCGACCTCTACCCGGAAGCCGGGCTGGCGCCGGCCATCGGCGACCCGCTGCGCGGGCCCTACCTGCGCTGGCTGGTGTTCTATGGCTCCAGCTTCGAGCCGGCGGTGACCGACCGCTCTCTCGGCCGCGAGCCGGCGCCCCCGGCGCGCAGCCCCTACGGCGATTTCGAGACGGTGATGAAGGTCATCGACGCCCAGCTGGAGAAAGGCCCCTACCTGCTCGGCGAACGCTTCACCGCGGCGGACGTGCTCTGGGGCTCGGCGCTGGCCTGGACCACGCATTTCGGCATAGTGCCGAAGACCCCGGCCATCGAGCGCTACATCGCGAAAGTCACCGCGCGCCCGTCCTTCGCCAAGGTCGCCGAGCGGGATGCGCAGTGGCATGCGGAACACGCCAAGGCGGCAGGCAAGCCGTAGGAGCAACTGTCTTGCAGGACGTGCCGGGGTGTTCTTCGTAGGAGCGAGCTTGCTCGCGAACACACTCCGCTGCGGGGCCCATTCGCGAGCAAGCTCGCTCCTACGAGAAGCCATGCTCGCCTGCACTGTAGGAGCGGACTCTGTCCGCGATTTCACGCGCAGGGCACGCCTACAGGGAATGGCGCGGATGGGGCGGCGGTAGGAGCGGATCTTATCCGCGAAGCGCGCCGGAACCTCTGGCTATCGCGGACAAGGTCCGCTCCTACGGGTGGGAATGCCATGCCTTGGGGTAGGGCGTATAACCGTTCGCGGTCATACGCCGCCGTTCCGAGCGCCGTGGCCGAATCCGTGCATTTCGATCGGCGGATAACGCTTCGCGTTATTCGCCCTACGCAATGTCTTACCCCTTCGCCGCGCTGACCCCTTCCAGGGTGGCGAAGGAGGTGTCCTTGGCCGTCAGCAGGAAGTCGCGCATGAAGGGGGCGTCCAGCATGTCCGCGCGGATGGCCGCGTACAGGGTGCAGTACAGGCCCTTCTCGCCCAGGCGCCGGGCGGTGACGTAGCCGCGCGAGCTGTATTCGTGCAGCGCCCAGTTGGGCAGGCTGCACACGCCGCGGCCGGAGGCCACCAGCTGCATCATCATCACCGTCAGCTCCGAGGTGCGCACCTGGGCCGGCTCGACGTCGGCCGGTTCGAGGAAGCGGGTGAAGATGTCCAGGCGGTCGCGCTCGATGGGGTAGGTGATCAGCGTCTGGTTGGCCAGGTCTTCCGGCACTATGTAGGGCTTGCTGGCCAGCGGGTGCTGGTTGTCCACCGCCAGCAGCGCCTCGTAGGTGAACAGCGGCACGTAGGTGATGCCGGCGATGTCCACCGGGTCGGAGGTCACCACCAGGTCGAGGTCGCCGCGGGCCAGGGCCGGCAGGGGGCGAAGGAGAAGCCCGAGGCCAGGTCCAGCTCCACTTCCGGCCAGGCGTCGCGGAACTGGTCGATGGTCGGCATCAGCCACTGGAAGCAGCTGTGGCACTCGATGGCCATGTGCAGGCGCCCGGCGGTGCCGCCGGCCAGGCGCGCCAGGTCGCGCTCGGCAGTGCGCATCTGCGGCAGCAGGGCGTCGGCCAGCTGCAGCAGGCGCAGGCCGGCGCTGGTGAAGCGCACCGGCTTGGTCTTGCGGATGAACAGCGACAGGCCCAGGCGGTCCTCCAGTTCCTTGAACTGGTGGGACAGGGCGGACTGGGTCAGGTGCAGGCGTTCGGCGGCTTCCACCAGGCTGTCGGCTTCACGCAGGGCGTGGAGGGTTTTCAGATGACGAATCTCGAGCATGGCGCCGCACCCAACATGAGGAAAACTTGATTTCAACGCGAGTGGGTTGAGTCTGTCTCATACGCAGCCCGCTGTCGACCTGTCCGTACCCCACCCGGCCTACCAGCTCAGGTAGAACATGCCCTTGGCCAGCAGCACTATGCCCAGGACATGGGTGAAGACGCTGTAGTGGATGGCCCGCGAACGCCGTCCGGTCATGCCGCCGCTGTGCATCAGGTACATCGCGCAGAGGAAGTGGCAGAGCACGCTGGCGGCCAGCAGCAGCTTCAGGCTCAGCAGGGTGGCGAAGGGCGAGTCCAGCGGATGGGACAGCAGCGGCAGGTAGCGCAGCTTGAGCATGCCCAGGCCGCTGCCGAAGAGGGTCAGGATCACCCAGGGCATCACCCGCCGCAGGCGCTGGCCGAGGGCGCGCTCCACCGTGCGCAGGGCGGCCTCCGGCACGTGGCGGCGCACCCGCTCGAGGATCAGCACCTCGAAGAACACGGTGCCGACGAAGGCGATGGCGGCCAGCAGGTGCAGGACCAGCAGGATCGGATAGCTCATGGGCACCCCTCGGGTGGACGGCGGCGGCCTTCGCACCATGCCGGGCCGGCCGCGCCCGTGCCATGACGCCGGTCAGCCCGGTGGCGACCGCTCGGCGCCTTTCATCAAAGTGTCACGGTTGTGTGGCAGAGCGCTCCACGGAAATTCATCAGAATCGGGTTCCACTGGGGTTCTGCATTCCGGATTTTCACATGCGTGCGTTTCTGCTGGCGCTGGCCCTGTCGTGCCTGGCGCCCCTCACTGCCTTTGCCGGCGATCGTTGCGATCCACGGGTACCCACCGACACCCTGGACGTGGGCGACGTGCGCCTGGCCTACCAGAGCATAGGCTCGCCGAAGGACCCGACCCTGCTGCTGATCATGGGCCTGGGCGGCCAGCTCATCCACTGGCCCGACGAAGTGGTGCAGACCCTCTGCCAGCAGGGCTTCCGCGTCATCCGCTACGATAACCGCGACGTCGGCCTGAGCGCCTGGCGCGTACCCACTCCCGGCGCCAACCTCACCTACGAGGTGATCCGCTACCGCCTCGGCCTGCCGGTCAGCGCGCCCTACAGCCTCACCGACATGGCCTGGGACGCCCTGCGCCTGCTGGACGCGCTGCACATCGAGCAGGCCCACGTGCTGGGCGCGAGCATGGGCGGGATGATCGCCCAGCACGTCGCGGACCTTGCGCCGCAGCGGGTGCTCAGCCTGACCCTGGTGATGACCAGCTCCGGCGCCGAGGGCCTGCCGGCGCCCAGCGACAGCCTGCTGAAACTGCTGGCCCGGCGCGAGGCGGGCAGCCGCGAGCAGGCCATCGAGCAGCAGGCCGACCTGCTGGCCGCGCTCGGCAGCCCGGAGGTGAAGGACGACCGCCTGCAACTGCTGCACCAGGCGGCGCAGTCCTACGACCGCGCCTTCAACCCCGAGGGCGTGCAGCGGCAGATGCTGGCGATCCTCGCCGAGCCCAGTCGCGTCGACCTGCTCAACCGCCTGGACGTGCCCACCCTGGTGATCCATGGCACTGCCGATCCGTTGTTGCCGGTGATGCATGGGGTGCATGTGGCGGCGCATATCCGCGGCGCCGAGCTGAAGCTCATTCCGGGCATGGCCCATCGTTTCCAGGAAGCCTTCAAGGCGCCGCTGCTGGCGGCGGTGTTGCCCTACCTGCGGGCGCACCAGACGGCGGGGCACGTGGCGCAGCTTTAACGTTGCGCTGAGGTGTTTTCGTAGGAGCGAGCTTGCTCGCGAATTGGTGTTTGCCGGTGGCGTAGGTGCTGGGTTCAAGAGCGCCCTCTCCCCAGCCCTCTCCCTGAAGGGAGAGGGGGCTTGTCCGTGCCGAGAGAAGGAATGGTTTCAGCCGGAAACCCTAGGTGTTGCCGGCTGACTCAGGAATACCAAAGCGCTCCGAACGGTTCCCTCTCCCTTCAGGGAGAGGGTTAGGGAGAGGGAGCGGAGTTGGCCTCAAAAACAGTGGCCAAAGGGATACGCCCATTCGCGAGCAAGCTCGCTCCTACAGGCAGCCCAGTTCGTAGGGCGCATAACGCGCCAAATCGCGGACAGAGTCCGCTCCTACGGTTCCAGGAAGCACGGACGTAGGAGGACTCCGTCCGCGATTGGACTCACCGGCCACGCCGGACGCCCCGGTACCTCAAACCGCCTTCGGCAAAGGCGCGAACAGCGCGTCGATATCGGCATCATCCAACTGCCAATCCGTTCCGGCGCCTTCGAGGATGCCGGCGGCCAGCGCGGCTTTTTCCCGTTGCAGCAGCTGGATCTTCTCTTCCACCGTGCCGCGGGCGATCAGCTTGTAGACGAACACCGGCTTGTCCTGGCCGATGCGGTAGGCGCGGTCGCTGGCCTGGTTCTCGGCGGCCGGGTTCCACCAGGGGTCGTAGTGGATCACCGTGTCCGCCGCGGTCAGGTTCAGGCCCACGCCGCCGGCTTTCAGGCTGATCAGGAACAGCGGCACGCGGCCCTGCTGGAAGTCCTCCACCGGCTGGCGGCGGTCGCGGCTGTCGCCGGTCAGCAGGGCGTAGTCGATGCCGCGCTGCTGCAGGGCCTCGCCGACCAGCGCGAGCATCGAGGTGAACTGCGAGAACAGCAGCACGCGGCGGCCCTCGGCGAGCAGTTCCTCGAGCATGTCCAGCAGGTATTCCAGCTTGCCCGAGGTCACCGCCTTGGCGCGGCCGGTGGCCGGCGGGGCGTCCTTCTGCACCAGGCGGATGTCGCAGCACACCTGGCGCAGCTTGAGCAGCGCCTCGAGGATGATGATGCGGCTGCGCGCCAGGCCGCGGCGGGCGATCTCGTCGCGCACCTTGCGGTCCAGGGCCAGGCGCACCGTCTCGTAGAGGTCGCGCTGGGCCTCGCTGAGTTCGATGTGCTGGATGAATTCGCTCTTGGGCGGCAGCTCCGAGGCCACCTGTTCCTTGGTGCGGCGCAGCAGGAAGGGGCGGATGCGCGCGGCCAGGTGGGCCAGGCGCGCCTGGTCGCCGTGGCGCTCGATGGGGGTGCGGTAGTGCTGGGTGAACTGCTTGGCGTCGCCCAGCCAGCCGGGCAGCAGGAAGTGGAACAGCGACCAGAGCTCGCCCAGGTGGTTCTCCAGCGGCGTGCCGGTCAGGCACAGGCGGTGCCGCGCGTTCAGCTGGCGCGCGGCCTGGGCCGCCTTGGTGCCGGCGTTCTTGATGTTCTGCGCCTCGTCGAGGATCAGCAGGTGGTAGGCGTGCTTGCCGAGCTTCTCCGCGTCGCGAGGGAGCAGGGCGTAGGTGGTGAGGATGAGGTCGTGTTCCTCGATCTTCGCGAAGTCGCGGCGCCGGCCGGCGCCGTGCAGGGCCAGCACGCGCAGGTCGGGGGTGAAGCGCTCGGCCTCGTCCAGCCAGTTGGGGATCAGGCTGGTGGGCATCACCACCAGGGCCGGCGCGGTGAGTCGCCCGGCCTGTTTTTCCAGCAGCACGTGGGCCAGGGATTGCAGCGTCTTGCCCAGGCCCATGTCGTCGGCGAGGATGCCGCTGGCGCCCACCGCGCGCAGCGTCTGCATCCAGCTCAGGCCCTCGTGCTGGTAGGCCCGCAGCTCGGCGCGCAGGCCCGTGGGCAGCGGCGCCGGCTGGGCGCGGTAGTCGCGCAGGCGCAGGGCGATCTCGCGCAGCTCGTCGCCGCCCTGCCAGCGCAGCGGCAGCTCTTCCAGCTCGGAGAGCCGCGCGGCGTCCGGCGCGCCCATGCGCAGGCGGCGCACCGGCGCCTGGTCGCCCAGGTAGAACTCGGACAGGGTGCCCAGCAGCGGCTTCAGCTTGCCGAAGGGCAGGGCCACCCGCAGCGGCCGCTCCGAGGCGGTCTGCCAGCTGTGCACCGGGTTGCGCCCGGCGTCCAGGCGCAGCACCAGTTGCTCGTCGTCGGCGTGGCGGGCCAGGGAGACCGGGTCGAGCAGCGCCGGCATGCGCCGGATCAGCTCGATCAGCGCCGGCAGCAGGCTGATGCGCCGGCCGTCGACCTCGATGCCCAGCTCCAGGTCGAACCACTGGCGGTCGTCGGTCTCCTCGATCTCGGCGTACCAGTTCTCGATGGGCGTCAGGTCGAAGACGAACTCCGGGCGCACGTCCACGTCCCAGCCGCGCTCGCGCAGCTGCGGCAGGCCCTCGCGCATGAACTGCTGCCAGGTGGCGTCGTCGGGCAGCTCGAACATCTCCCCGGCGCTTTCCTCCAGGGCGTCGCTGCGCCGCATCGCCGGCTTGAAGCCGAACTGGCGCAACTGCTGGCGCAACTGCTGCTCGCACTCGGGCTGGCGGCTGAGGCGGACGATGCGGTCGTCACGGAACACCCGCAGCTCGCTGCCGGTGCGCGGGTTGATCGGCCCCGAGACGGGCATGCCGGCATACAGGAAGGCCAGCGCGGCGCGGTGCCGGGCGATGTTCTGCATGCGCCCGCTGCGCAGGTCGAAGCCGCTGTGCACGTGGCTGCCCAGGGTCAGGCGCGGGCGCGGCGCCAGGTCGTCGGGCGCCGCCGGCGGCTCGGCGGGTGGGGTCATCGGAGGTTCCTTCCGGCAAGCCCGGGGAAGTACACAAACGCCCGATGATACCGCTATTTCCCGAGGTGTGCTGCCACCGGCGGCTCAGCGGGCGAAGCGCCGTGCCCCCGCCACGCAGGCCACCACCACCAGGGTCGAGGCGGCCATCAGCGGGCTGACCTGCTCGTGCAGCAGCAGGCCGGCCAGGGCCAGGCCGAAGAAGGGCTGCAGCAGCTGCAGCTGGCCGACCGCGGCGATGCCGCCGCGGGCCAGGCCGTGGTACCAGAAGAAGAAACCGATGAGCATGCTGAACAGCGACACGTAGCCCAGGCTCAGCCAGGCCGGCAGGCTGGCCGCGGCGAGGTCGGCCGGCCAGGTCCAGAGGGTCAGCGGCAGCATCAGCGGCAACGACAGCACCAGCACCCAGCAGATCACCTGCCAACTGCCCAGGTGCCGCGACAGCCGCGCGCCCTCGGCGTAGCCCAGGCCGCAGGCGAGGATGGCCGCCAGCATCAGCAGGTCGCCCGGCAGGCTGCCGGCGCCGCCCTGGCTCAGGGCGTAGCCGGCCACCACCGCGCTGCCGGCCAGCGAGAACGCCCAGAACGCCGGGCGCGGCCGCTCGCCGGCGCGCAGCACGGCGAAGGTGGCGGTGGCCAGCGGCAGCAGGCCGACGAAGACGATGGCGTGGGCCGAGCTGACGTGGCGCAGGGCCAGGGCGGTGAGCAGCGGGAAGCCGACCACCACGCCCAGGGCCACCACCAGCAGCGCCGGGATGTCCTGGCGTGCCGGCCGGCGCTGGCGCAGCACGAACAGGATGGCCGCGGCGAGCAGCCCGGCGATGCTGGCCCGGGCCAGGGTCAGGAAGGTCGGCTCGAAGCTGCCCACCGCCACCCGCGTGGCCGGCAGCGAGCCGCTGAAGATGAGCACGCCGAGGAAACCGCTGAACCAACCGCCGAGAGATGCATTCATCGAGCATTCGCCAATCGAGAGGGGATGGGGCGATGGTGGCGCGGGGGAGGGCGGGCGGCCAGTGACAGATCAGTACAATTCGAACAAACTGTCCTGGATTTCTATCGGTACAGTCGAGGTGGCCATGGCCGTGACGCGGGTGGACGGGGTGATGCGCCAGGTACGCGAGCGCCTGGCGGCGCGCAGCCTGGTGCCGGGCGAGCGGCTGCCGTCGATCCGCGCCCTGGCGCAGAGCCTGGAGGTGTCCAAGAGCACCGTGGTGGAGGCCTACGAGCGCCTCGCCGCCGAGGGCCTGATCGCCGCCCGGCGCGGTTCCGGCTTCTATGTCTGTGGCCGGCTGCCGCCGCTGTCGCTGGCCGAGATCGGCCCGGCGCTGGACCGCAGCATCGACCCGCTGTGGATCTCCCGGCAGTCGCTGGAGGCCGCCGAGGATGCGCTCAAGCCCGGCTGCGGCTGGCTGCCGCCGTCCTGGCTGCCGGAGGACGAGCTGCGCCGCGCCCTGCGCCAGTTGGCCCGCGAGCCACAGTCGAGCCTCCTGGAGTACGGCCGTCCCTACGGCCATGCCGGCCTGCGCGAGCAGCTGGCGCGGCGCCTGGGCGACTATGGCCTGCAGGTCGGCGCGCAGCAGATAGTGCTCACCGACGGGGGTACCCACGCCATCGACCTGGTCTGCCGCTTCCTGCTGGAGCCCGGCGACGAGGTGTTGGTGGACGACCCCGGCTACTTCAACTTCCAGGCCCTGCTGCGCGCCCACCGCGCGGTGGCCATCGGCGTGCCCTACACGTCGCACGGTCCGGACATCGAGGCCCTCGGCGCAATCCTGCAGCGCCACCGGCCGCGCCTGTACATCACCAACTCGGCCTTCCACAACCCCACCGGCGCGCAGCTCTCGCCGCTGGTGGCGCACCGCCTGCTGAAGCTGGCCGAGGCCCATGACCTGCTGATAGTCGAGGACGACATCTTCGCCGACTTCGAGCACGAGCAGGCGCCGCGGCTGTCCGCCTTCGACGGCCTGCAGCGGGTGATCCAGGTCGGCAGCTTCTCCAAGACGCTGTCCGCCTCGGTGCGCTGCGGCTACATCGCGGCGCGCCCGCAGTGGTGCGAGCAACTGGTGGACCTGAAGCTGGCCACCTCCTTCGGCAACAGCCCGTTCAACGCCGAGCTGCTCCACGAACTGCTGCGCAAGGGCGGCTACCGCCGGCACATGGAAAGCCTGCGCGCGCGCCTGGCCGAGGCCATGGGCGACACCCTGGCGCGCCTGCGCGGCCTGGGCCTGCAGCCCTGGCTGGAGCCGCGCGGCGGGGTGTTCGTCTGGGCGCGGCTGCCGGCCGGGCTGGATGCCGCGGCGGTGTCCCGCGCGGCGCTGGAGCAGGGCATGGTGCTGGCGCCGGGCAACGTCTTCAGCCTGGGCCAGAACGCGCCGGACTTCCTGCGCTTCAACGTCGCCCAGTGCCAGTCTCCGCGGGTCTTCCAACTGCTCGAACGGGCCATGGAACAGGCCCGGCGGGGGCGCTGAAAAATAGTTTCATTTTCTTCTGCAGGTTTTCCACGGTCGTTCGGCCTCTGTGCAATCCCGCCTGTGCGAACGAGGAAATCCACAGCATGTCCCGCTTCCCCAACACGTCGCCGCGCCCGCTGCTGCGCGCCCTGCGCATCGCCACCCTGGGCCTGGTCGCCAGCCTGCCGCTGGTTGTCGCCGTACCCGCCCTGGCCGCCCCGGCCGCGGTGCACTTCAAGGTGCCGGCCGGCAGCCTGGAAGATGCGCTCAATGCATATGCGCGCCAGGCCGGCGTGCTGCTGACCTTCGACCCGGCGCTGACCCGCGGCCTGCGCAGCCAGGGCCTGGAAGGCGACTACCCGGTGGACGCCGGCTTCGCCGTGCTGCTCTCGGGCAGCGGCCTGGCCGCCGAATCCAGCGCCGACGGCAGCTACCGCCTGCAGCGCAGCGCCACCGAGGGCGCCCTGGAAATGAAGGCGCAGACCATCACCGCCCGGGCCGAGGAAGACCCCAGGGGCCCGGTGCATGGCTACGTGGCCAGGCGCAGCGTCACCGCGACCAAGACCGACACGCCGATCCACGAGACCCCGCAGTCCATCTCGGTGGTCACCCGCGAGCGCATGGAAGCCCAGGGCGTGCAGTCGGTGAACGAGGCGCTGCGCTACACTCCGGGCGTGTCCTCCTACGGCTCCAACAACCGCTCGGACTGGTACACGGTGATCCGCGGCTTCTCGCCGACCACCTACCAGGACGGCCTGCAACTGCCCACCACCATCAACCTGGCCAGCTGGATGGTCGACCCCTACATGCTGGAGCGCGTGGAAGTGCTGCGCGGCCCGGCCGGCGTGCTCTACGGCCAGGGCGACCCGGGCGGGGTGATCAACCAGGTGTCCAAGCGCCCGAGCACCGTGGCCCAGCACGAGGTCCAGGTGCAGTACGGCAGCGATGCGCGCAAGCAGCTGGGCCTCGACAGCACCGGCCCGCTGGACGACGCCGGGGTGTGGAGCTACCGCGTGGTCATGGTCGGCCATGACGGCGACATCCGCGACACCCCCTGGGAAGACCGCCGCGTGGCCCTGGCGCCATCGCTGAGCTGGCAGCCCGACGAGGACACCCGCCTGACCCTGCTGGCCAGCTACCTGAAGGACGACAGCAACGCCCAGGACAACTTCCTGCCGGCCTCGGGCACGCTGAACCACAGTGCCTACGGCAAGATCCACCGCAGCTATTTCACCGGCGACGAGCACTTCTCCAAATACGAGAAGGAGCAGTACAGCCTGGGCTACGAGTTCGAGAAACGCCTGAACGACGTCTGGCAGGTGCGCCAGAATCTGCGCTACGCCCACCTCGACCTCAACGACAACATGGTCTACGGCGTCGGCACCATGGCCTACTGGGGCATGGGCGACGACCGTACCCTGCTGCGCTATGCCGGCATCGAGAACCCCGAGTACAGCCGCTGGACCCTGGACAACCAGGCCCAGGCCGACTTCGCCACCGGCTGGCTGCGCCACACCCTGCTGCTGGGCCTGGACTGGCAGCGCCAGCACACCAGGGACCCGCAGGCCTACGTGCTGACCACTCCGCTGGACCTCTACGGCGGCCCGTCCTACGGCCCGGTGGACGCCTCGGCCTTCACCGCCGACGACTGGACCTACAGCGACCAGACCTCGCGCCAGACCGGCGTCTACCTGCAGGACCAGTTGCACTTCGACGAGCACTGGGTGCTGTCCCTGGGCGGCCGCTACGACTGGGCCAGCGCCAGCACCGACAGCTGGAGCACCGCCGCCAGCAGCCACACCAGCCAGAAGGACGAGGCCTTCAGCGGCCGCGTCGGCCTGGTCTACCTGGCGGACAACGGCCTGGCGCCGTACTTCAGCTACAGCGAGGGCTTCACCCCCAACGCCGGTACCGACTACGCCGGCAAGCCCTTCGACCCGACCCGCGCCAAGCAGTACGAGGTGGGCGTGAAGTTCCAGCCCAAGGGCTCGGACAGCAGCGTGACCGCGGCGGTGTTCGAGATCACCCAGCGCGACGTGCTGACCCCGGACACCGACCCCACCCACGTCAACAGCTACGTGCAGACCGGCGAAGTGCGCTCGCGCGGCCTGGAGCTGGAGGCGGTGGGCGCGCTGAGCCGCGAGCTGAACCTGATCGCCACCTACACCTACCAGGACGTGAAGAACACCAAGGCCAACGACGAAAGCGACGGCAAGACGCCGATCAGCATCCCCACGCCGCGCAACATCGCCTCGCTGTGGGCCGACTACACCCTGCATGACGGGCTACTCAAGGGCCTGGGCTTCGGCGCCGGGGTGCGCTACAACGGCCGCAGCCCGGGCGCCCCGGACAACTCGCTGAACGTGCCCAGCTACACCCTGCTGGACGCCGCCGTGCACTACGACACCGGCCCCTGGCGCTTCGCCGTCAACGCCACCAACCTGACCGACCGCGAGTACATCGCCGGCTGCTACGACGCCACTCGCTGCATCTACGGCAACGGCCGCAACGTGCTGGGCAGCGCTACCTACCGCTGGTGATCGGTGCGCGTCTGGGGCCAAGGCCAAGCGGCGGATAACGCCTGTGGCGTTATGCGCCCTACGTCGGGCGTTCCCGTGACGTAGGGCGTATAACCGTTCGCGGTTATACGCCGTTTCACCTTGGCCACAGGCCACGCCAAGGTCGAACCCGGAACCGCCCGTTTCACGGCCTGGAATACCTGATGGCGCGTATGGCGCACACAGTTATTCACATCTGTTCTTGCGTATCTCTTTCAAATGCGAACGCATTTCATATAAATTTCCGCTTTTGCCTACCCCTGTTCGGGGTGAACTTCTGTCAGCAGGTGAGCACAGCCATGCACCCGTCCGGATTCCCGCCGTTCCAGCCCCAGGTGCGCCCATGAGCAGCAAGGGCCGCTTCGGCGCACAGCTCAGCGCACGCATCCTGGCAGCACTCTTCGGCGGCTACGCCCTGGCCTACACCAGCACCGCCTTCCTCAGCGTCTACCTGCCGCTGGCCCGCGCCGACCGCGTGGCCTTCGCCAGCCTGGGCTGCTTCATGGTCTGGGTGGTGGCCATCCTCTACGTGTTCGCCGCCCGCAGCACCTGGCGCGCCTGCCTGGTGCCGCTGGCGCTGAGCGCGCTGCTGGCGCTGGCCGCGTTCCTGCCCCACGACTTCGGGGTGCGCCCATGAGCCTGCGCCAGTCGATGTCCGGCCTGCATACCTGGAGCGGCCTGCTGGTCAGCTGGCTGCTGTTCGTGGTGATCTTTTCCGGCAGCCTGTCGTGCTTCGAGCCGGAGCTGACGCGCTGGATGCTGCCGCAGCTGCACCAGGCGCCGCAGCCGGCGGTGGGCGTGGACCAGGTCCATGCCGCCCTGGTCGAGCGCGCGCCCAAGGCCCATGCCTACTGGATGCTGCCGCCGACCGAGCGCGGGCCTTACTGGACCGCCGGCTGGGTGCCCAGCGACCTCAGCGCCTTCCGCTCCTTCCTGATCGACGCCCAGACCGGCGAGGAACTGCCGAAGACCGTCGGCGGCGGCTTCTTCTTCGAGCTGCACTACGGCCTGCACGCCGGCACCCCGGGCATCTACATCGTCGGCATCGCCGGGATGTTCATGCTGGTGGCAATGGTCAGCGGGGTGATCGTCCACCGGCGCATCTTCAAGGACTTCTTCACCCTGCGGCCGAAGGCGGCGCGCCAGCGCAGCTGGCTCGACGCGCACAACGTGCTGGGGGTGGTCGGCCTGCCGTTCCACGTGTTGCTGGCCTACACCGGGCTGGTGATCTTCATCACCCTGTACATGCAGGCCGGCATCAAGGTCGCCTACAAGGGCGATTTCGAGCGCTTCGAGCACGAGGTGCAGCACGCCTTCGACCGCGAGGAGCTGGGCCGCCCGGCGAAGCCGCCGAAGCCGATCTCGCGCATGGTCGAGCGCGCCCACGAGCTGTGGGGCGACGACAGCCGGTTGGGCTGGATCAACCTCGAGCACCCCAACGACGCCTCCTCCATGGTGCAGATCCGCAGGGCCGTGGACCGCGGCATGGTCAACGACCAGCGCACCGTCTCCTTCGATGCCGGCAGTGGCGCGCTGCTGCACGTGCAGCCGCCCTACGGCAACGGCTACAAGACCTACGCCTGGCTCACCGGGCTGCACATGGCGCAGTTCGGCGGCCCCCTGGTGCGCGTCCTCTACCTGCTGCTGGGCCTGGCCGGCTGCGGGATGATCTTCGGCGGCCTGCAGGTCTGGGTGGCCAAGCGCGAAGCCCGCGGCAGCGCCGGCCTGGGCCTGGTGCGCACGCTCAATGCCGCGGTCTGCGGCGGCCTGCCCCTGGCCAGCCTGGGCCTGCTGGCGGCCTCGCGCCTGCTGCCGGTGGAACTGCTGCAGCGCCAACGCTGGGAAGCCGGCACCTTCGTGGTGGTCTGGCTGCTGGCGTTGCTGCACGCGGCGTGGCGCCAGGGCAGCGGCCGCACCGCCCGCGAGCAGGCGCTGGCCGCCGCCGTGCTGGCCCTCGGCCTGCCGCTGCTGGGGCTGTTCGGCCCCGAGCCGGGCCGCCTGACCAGCAGCCTGGCCCGCGGCGACTGGCTGCTCGCCGGTGTCGACCTGGCGCTGCTGTTCAGCGGAGCGCTGTGCGCCGCCCTGGCCTGGCGCCTGGGCCGCCCGCGGGCGCCCGAAACCAGGGCGCGCCGACGTGAACGCGTGGAAGGGGAGTACGCCTGATGCTGCTGGTCTTCGGTCTCAACCTGCTGGCGATGACCGCCGCCTGCCTGGGGCTCGCCCGCCACCACCGCGAGCTGTTCGGCAGCGCGCCCAGCGAGGGCCGCGTGCGCCTGCTGCGCAGCGTGGCGCTGGTGGACGGCGGCCTGGCAGTGGCCTATTGCATCCACCTGCTGGGCATCGAGCTGGGGCTGGTCTACTGGGCCTGCCTGCTGATGCTCGCCAGCATTACCCTGGTGGCCCTGCTGGCCTGGCTGCCACGCCTGGCGCTGCCGGCGGCGGCGGGGGTGCCGCTGGTGGGTGGGGTGTTGGCGGTATTGGGGTGATTGCTGGGGATGCTCTTGTAGGAGCGAGCTTGCTCGCGAATGGAGTATTCCCGGTTGCTCTGGTGTTGGGGTTAAGAGCGCCCTCTCCCTAACCCTCTCCCTGAAGGGAGAGGGGACCGTTGGGCAGAAATGGATGTTCTGGAGTTAGCCGGCAGCATCGAAAGCTACCGGCTGAAACCTAGCCTTCTCTCGGCACGGACAGCCCCCTCTCCCTTCAGGGAGAGGGTTGGGGAGAGGGGACGGAGTTCATCCAAACACCAATGACGCCAGGATAAGCCCCCTTCGCGAGCAAGAACTAGGCGTCCCCCTCGCTCCTACGAAAAGCCCCTCGTTCAGCTACTGAACGCCACCCGATACTCCCCCGGCGTGGCCCCCAGCGCCGCGCGGAAGCGGTTGCCGAAGTGGCTGGCGCTGGAGAAACCGCAGGCCAGGGCCACTTCGCTCAGCGCCAGGCTGCCCTGGCGCAGCAGCTCGCAGGCGCGGGCCAGGCGCTGGGCCAGCACGTACTGGTGAGGCGGCATGCCGAAGCTTTCGCGGAACATGCGTGCGAAGTGGTATTCCGAAAGCGCCGCCAGCGCCGCCAGCTCGCCCAGGCTGAGCGGCTCGGCCAGGTTCTGCTCGATGTACTCGCACAGCCGCCGGCGCAGGGCCGGGGCCAGGCCGCCCTTCAGGCGCAGGCCGTCGCGGCGGCCGACCTGGGTGAGCAGGGCGTGGTCGATGATGGCCTGGGCCAGGCTGCTGGTGTGCAGGCGCTCGCCCGGTTCCCGCCAGTCCAGGCGCACCAGCTGGCGGAAGCGCGCGGCCTGCTGCGGGTCGTCGAGGAAGGTGCTTTCGCGCAGCTGCAGCTCGCGCGGCTCGCGGTCGAACAGCTGCACGCAGCCCAGGGCGAAGCGTTCCGGGCTGAAGTACAGGTGCGCCAGGCGGATGTCGCCGTTGACGATCCACGAGGCTTCCTCGCCGGCCGGCATGATGCACAGCTTGTCCGGCGCGCCCTTGGCGCCGGGGGCGCCGCGGCGGAAGGTGCCGGTGCCGCCGTCCAGGTAGCAGGACAGCGTGTGGTGGTCCGGCGAGACGTAGTCGCGGGCGTCGTGGCGGTTGCTCCACATGGCCGCGGACAGGCCGTCGCCCAGCTCGGCGCAACGCTCCAGGCGGGCGTTGGGCGAACTGTTCATGGACTGGAAGACCTGCAGCTGTTCGATGGCGGACATGGGGCGACTCCTCTAGGCCATCACTCTACCCGCGCCCGCGCGCGTTGCCAGCCCGGTTGTCGCAATAAGCGCAAGAATCTGCAAGCGGCGCCCCTGCCCGAGGGCGGAAACTGGCCTCCCATGACCGGAGGCCAGCCATGAACCTGTCGCTCTACCTGCTCACGGTGCTCATCTGGGGCACCACCTGGATCGCCATCAAGCTGCAGGTGGGGGCGGTGGCCATCCCGCTGTCCATCGCCTACCGCTTCGCCCTGGCGGCCCTGGTGCTGTTCGCCATCCTCCTGCTCAGCCGCCGCCTGCAACCGCTGGGCCGGCGCGGCCAGGCGCTGTGCCTGGCCCAGGGGGTGTGCCTGTTCTGCGTGAACTTCCTGTGCTTCTACATCGCCAGCCAGTGGATCCCCAGCGGGCTGATCGCCGTGGTGTTCTCCACCGCCACCCTGTGGAACGCGCTGAACGCGCGCCTTTTCTTCGGCCAGCGCATCGCCCCGAACGTCGCCGGCGGCGGCGCCCTGGGCCTGCTCGGCCTGGCCCTGCTGTTCTGGCCGGAGCTGACCGGCCACGCCGCCAGCCGCGAGACCTTCTACGGCCTGGGCCTGGCCCTGCTGGGCACGCTGTGC
Source organism: Pseudomonas sp. 273 (assembly GCF_029201425.1). Lineage (NCBI taxonomy): Bacteria > Pseudomonadati > Pseudomonadota > Gammaproteobacteria > Pseudomonadales > Pseudomonadaceae > Pseudomonas > Pseudomonas sp. 273. The sequence continues at coordinate 4,439,643 of NZ_CP116775.1, read as the reverse complement.
TTCTCCGCCGGCAACCTGCTGTCCAGCCTGCAGCAGAAAGCCGGGCTGCGCCCGCTGAGCACCAATGCCTGGGGCATGCTCTACGGCGCGCTGATCCTGCTGGCGATCTGCCTGGTGCAGGGCGTGCCCTTCACTTTCGACGGCAGCGCGCGCTACGTCGGTTCGCTGCTGTACCTGGCGATTCCCGGCTCGGTGATCGGCTTCACCGCCTACCTGACCCTCGTCGGGCGCATGGGGCCGGAGCGCGCGGCCTATTGCACCGTGCTGTTCCCGGTGGTGGCGCTGAACGTTTCGGCGTTCATGGAGGGCTACCAGTGGAGCGCGCCGGCCCTGGCCGGGCTGGCGCTGGTGATGGCCGGCAACGTGCTGGTGTTCCGCAAGCCGAAGCCGGAGCCGGCGACACGGTTGGCAAGGACGTAGGGCGTATAACGCTCTGCGTTATACGCCGCTTAGCCGTGGCATCAGACCGTGCCGTGGTATTGCCGAAATGGGCCCCAGCCAGCGCCAAGGTCAGCCACGAAGTTGCCGATGGAGTGGGGTGTATCGGCGTATGACCGCGAACGGTCATACGCCCTACGCTCGGATCAGCCCTTCCACACCTGCGGGTTGACCAGGTTCTTCGGCCGTTCGCCGCGCAGCGCCGCCTCGAAGTTGGCCAGGGCGCATTCGGCCATGGCGCGGCGCGTCTCGTGGGTGGCCGAGCCGATGTGCGGCAGGGTCACCGCGTTGGGCAGGGCGTACAGCGGCGATTCGGCCAGGGGTTCCTTCTCGTACACGTCCAGGCCGGCGGCGAGGATGCGTTTGTCCTGCAGCGCCTCCACCAGCGCCGCCTCGTCGACTACCTGGCCGCGGGCGATGTTGACCAGGATGGCGCTGGGCTTCATCAGCTCCAGCTCGCGCTTGCCGATCAGCTTGCGGGTGGCGTCGGACAGCGGCACCACCACGCAGACGAAGTCGGCCTCGCCGAGCAGTTCGTCGAAGCCGCAGAAGCGCGCGCCCAGTTGCTGCTCCAGCTCCGGCTTGCGGGTGTTGCCGTGGTAGAGGATGTCCATGTCGAAGCCGAAGCGGCCGCGGCGGGCGATGGCCGCGCCGATGCGGCCCAGGCCGAGGATGCCGAGCTTCTTGCCATGCACGTCGACGCCGAACTGCGCCGCGTCCACGGTGCGCTTCCAGTGGCCGGCCTTGGTCCAGGCGTCCAGCTCGGCGGTGCGCCGGGCGGTGGCCATGATCAGGGCGAAGCCGAGGTCGGCGGTGGTCTCGGTGAGCACGTCCGGGGTGTTGGTCAGGGCGATGCCGCGCTGGTTCAGGTAGGCCAGGTCGTAGTTGTCGTAGCCCACCGAGACGCTGGAGATGACTTCCAGCTGCCCGGCCTGGGCCAGCTGCTTCTCGCCCAGCGGGCGGCCGACGCCGATCATGCCGTGGGCCTGGGGCAGGGCGGCGGCGAGCTGGGCGTCGACCTCGCCCTGCTTGGGATCGAGCACGCTGACGTTGAATTGGCCGCGCAGGCGTTCGAGGTGTTCGGGCGCCAGGCGGCTGAAGACGAAGACGTTCTTTTTCATGTTCGGGAAGGCAACGACTGACAGACGGGAGCGCAACCCTAGCATCCCCGCCACCGCCCTTGGCAAGCCCGGCGGCCCCGGCGGCCCCGGCGGCGGCGATGCGGTGCGGTTATCGCGCGGCCGGCGCCGCGCCGGGCCTCACGGCGCCAGGTGCGGGCGCGCCATGCCGGCCTCGTCGGCCTGCAGCACGCCGGGCAGGTTCTCGCGCAGGTAGCCGACCCAGGTCTTGATCTTGGCGTCCAGGTACTGGCGCGAGGGGTACAGGGCGTAGACGTTGAGCAACTGCAGCTTGTGGTGCGGCAGCACGCGCACCAGCGAGCCGTCTTCCAGGCCCTCCAGCGCCGAATACACCGGCAGCGCGCCCACGCCCATGCCGCAGCGGATGGCCTCGGTCATGGCGTCGCCGACGTTGACCTGGAAGGTCGGCGGGCCGACGGTGATCATTTCCTGGCCGTTGGGGCCGTCGAACAGCCATTTGTCCAGGGCCAGCACCGGGCTGACCAGGCGCAGGCAGTCGTGGTTGACCAGGTCGCTGGGGGTGCGCGGCGCGCCGCGGGCCTCGATGTAGGAGGGCGAGGCGCAGAGGATGCTGTAGGTCTCGCCGATGCGCTGCGACACCAGGCCGGAGTCGGGCAGCTCGGTGGCCACTACTATGGCCACGTCGAAGCCTTCGTCGAGCAGGTCGGGCACGCGGTTGGCCATGGTCAGCTCGAAGCTGACCTCCGGGTGCTGCTGGCGGTAGCCGGCGATGGCGCGGATGACGTAGTGCTGGCCGATGCCGGTCATCGAGTGCACACGCAGGCGCCCGGCGGGGCGGGCGTGGGCGTCGCCGGCCTCGGCTTCGGCCTCCTCGACGTAGGCGAGGATCTGCTCGCAGCGCAGCAGGTAGCGCTGGCCCGCCTCGGTCAAGGCGATGCGCCGGGTGGTGCGGTTGAGCAGGCGCGCGCGCAGGTGGGTTTCCAGGTTGGCCACGGCGCGCGAGACGTAGGCGGTGGTGGTGCCCAGCTGCTGGGCCGCGGCGGTGAAGCTGCCGGTCTCGGCCACGCAGACGAACGCGCGCATGGTTTGCAGAGTGTCCATTCGGAGCCCTCGGGAACGACAGGGTGACCTATTGTCACATGAGACATCCGGCCACATTATTTCATTATTGGTAATAAAGATTCACAAATTGGCCGTCTTATCCGTTTCGCCCCGTCTCCCTAGAATTTACTCGCCCGAATGGTTTCTTCGGCATCCTCTACGCTGAAACAGCAAGCCCACCCTCCAGGACCCTCAACCGTGTCGCGTCACCTCGTGAAAGGACTGGCGTTCGTCGGCTCCTTTGTCGTTTTCTCAACAATTGCCGGTTGCATCAGTACCCATGGCATCGCCCCGCAGGAACAGCGCCTGGGCAATGACCAGCTGGCCACCGATGCCGCCATCCAGTCCGCCAACCGCGATGCGAAGTGGCCGGCCGAGCAGTGGTGGCGCGCCTTCGGCGACCCGCAGTTGAACACCTGGGTGCAAACCGCCCTGGACAACAGCCCGAGCCTTTCCGAGGCCGAGGCGCGGGTGCGCATGGCGCTGTCCATGGCCGGGGTGGCCGAGTCCGCCGAGGCGCCGCAGGTCAACGGCGACGCCTCGCTGCTGCGCCACAGGTGGCCCACCGACTACTTCTACGGCCCGGGCGACCTGGCCGACACCACCAGCTGGAACAACAACGCCGCGCTGGGCTTCTCCTACAACCTCGACCTCTGGGGCCGCGAGCGCAGCAACACCGAGCGCTACATGAACGTGGCCTACATGACCGCCGCCGAGGCGCGCATGGCCCAGCTGGAGCTGGAAAACAACGTCGTCCGTGCCTACATCCAGATGTCGCTGCAGTACGCCGAGCTGGACATCGCCGAGGCCATGCTCGAGCAGCAGCAACAGATCCTCTCCCTGGCCCAGCGCCGCCTGGCCGGGGGCCTGGGCACCCAGTTCGAGGTCAGCGAGGCCGAGGTGCCGCTGCCGGAGACCAAGCGCAAGATCGACGCCATCGAAGAAGCCATCGCGCTGTCGCGCAACCAGATCGCCGCCCTGGCCGGCAAGGGCCCGGGTGCCGGTGCCGCGCTCAAGCGGCCGCAGCTGGCCCTGGCCAGGCAGCCGGGCCTGCCCAGCGCGCTGCCGCTGGAACTGGTCGGCCGCCGCCCGGACGTGGTCGCCATGCGCTGGAAGGTCGCAGCACAAGCCAAGGGCGTGGACGTGGCCCGCGCCGAGTTCTATCCCAACGTCGACCTGATCGCCAGCCTGGGCTACAGCGCCGTCGGCGGCGGCATGCTGGAGTTCATCACCGCGCGCAAGTTCACCTACAGCGCGGGCCCGGCGATCTCCCTGCCGATCTTCGACGGTGGCCGCCGCCGCGCCCAGCTGGGCCAGGAGTCGGCCGGCTACGATGCCGCCGTGGCGCAGTACAACCAGACCCTGGTGCAGGCGCTCAAGGGCGTTTCCGACCAGCTGATCCGCACCCATTCGATGGAGAAGCAGCAGACCCTGGCCGAGCAGGCGGTGGCGTCCGCGCAGAAGACCTACGACATCGCCACCAAGGCCTACCGCGGCGGCCTGACCGACTACCTCAACGTGCTCAACGCCCAGACCCGCCTGTTCCAGCAGCAGCTGACGCTGCAGCAGGTGCAGGCCGCGCGCCTGGAGACCCACGCCGGCCTGGTGGTGGCCCTCGGCGGCGGCCTGATGGCGCCCAAGGACGCCCCGGGCGAGCGGCAGATGGTCCCCGAGAGCGTTTCCGTGAAACCCCTGGGCGAACGCTGAGATGGCCAACAGCCAAGCCCTGCAGACCCGCTCGCCGCTGGAGGAGGTGCGCCGCGCCTTCTTCGAGTGGGCGCGCAGCGACGGCGTGACCTGGGTCTACGTCGCCAAGGTGCTGACCGCCGCCATGCTCACCCTGTGGCTGGCCATGCGCCTGGAGCTGCCGCAGCCGAGCACCGCCACCATCACCGTGTTCATCGTGATGCAGCCGCAGAGCGGCCAGGTGTTCGCCAAGAGCTTCTACCGCATCCTCGGCTCCCTCGTCGGGCTGACGGTGATGGTGGCGCTGATCGCCGTGTTCGCCCAGGAGCGGGTGCTGTTCCTGCTGGTGGTGGCGCTGTGGGTCGGCGCCTGCACCGCCGGCGCCGCGCGCTACCGCGACTTCCGCTCCTACGCCTGCGTGCTGGCCGGCTACACCGCGACACTCATCGGCCTGCCGGCCACCCTGCACCCGGAAGCCGCCTTCATGTCGGCGGTGTGGCGGGTGCTGGAGATCAGCCTGGGCATCCTCTGCTCGACCGTGGTCAGCGCCGTGGTGCTGCCGCAGACCTCCGCCGCGGCCATGCGCAACGCCCTGTACCAGCGCTTCGGCGCCTTCGCCTGGTTCGTCCTCGACAACCTCGGCGGCGGCCAGCGCCAGCGCTTCGAGGCGGCCAACGTCAACTTCGTGTCCCAGGCCGTGGGCCTGGAGGCGCTGCGCAGCGCCACGCGCTTCGAGGACCCGCACATGCGCCTGCGCAGCGGCCGCCTGGCGCGCCTGAACAACGAGTTCATGGTCCTGACCACCCGCTACCACGCCCTGCACCAGTTGCTCGAACGCCTGCGCAGCCAGGGCGGCGAGCGCGTGCTGGAAGCCCTGGAGCCGTGCCTGGACGAGCTGCGCGAAGTGCTCGGGCCGTGGCAGGGCAAGCCGCTGCTGGACCGCGACGCCGCGGCCCTGGCCGAGCAGCTGGAAATGCGCCGCCAGCGCCTGATGCAGTGCATCCGCGAGGCCCGCGCCAGTGTGCGCGAGAAGGTCGAGGACGTGGGCGAGCGGCTGGACTTCAACACCGCCGCCGAGCTGCTCTACCGCCTGGTGGCCGACCTGCACAACTACGCCCTGACCCACGCCTCCCTGGCCGACCACCGCCACGAACGGGAGAACTGGAAGTTCGGCTTCTCGCCCAAGGCCAACATGGTCGGCTCGCTGGTCGCCGGGGCGCGCACCACCATCATGATCCTGGTGTTCGGCCTGTTCTGGATCGAGACCGCCTGGCCCAGCGGCAGCACCTTCGTGCTCAACGCTGCGGCGGTGGCGGCGCTGGTCTCGGCCGTGCCGGACCCGGCCAGGCTGGCCATGCAGATGGCCGTGGGCACCTTCTTCGCGGCCATCTTCGGCTTCGCCGAGACCTTCTTCGTGTTCCCCCACCTGGACGGCTTCCCGCTGCTGTGCGCGGCCCTGGCCCCGGTGTTCGCCCTGGGCGCCTTCCTCTCGGTGAAGCCGGCCTACGGCGGCTACGGCCTGGGCCTGCTGGTGTTCTTCAGCTTCGGCGCCATCCCGGCCAACATGACCGTCTACGACGCCGGGCGCATGCTCAACGAGTACATCGCCCTGGTGCTGTCGCAGAGCTGCGCCGCGCTGATGGTGGCGGTGCTGCTGCCGCCCACCAGCGCCTGGCTGTGGCGGCGCCTGGAGAAGGACCTGCGCATGCGCGTGGTGCAGGCCATCAGCGGCAGGGGCGCGGGCCTGGAAGCCACCTTCGAGAGCGGCACCCGCGACCTGATGAACCAGGCCTACGGCGTCGCCGCCCGCCGCCCGGACGTGCAGCGCGGCCTGCTGCGCTGGATGTTCCTGGTGCTGGAGGTGGGCCATGCTGTCATCGAGCTGCGCAACGAGCAGGAGCGCCTGCCGGACGAGCCCTGCTACGCCGAGGCCATGCCTTGGCGCCAGGCCATCCGCAGCATGGGCCGGGCGCTGATCCGCCTGTTCATGCAGCCGGGCGAGGCCAACCGCGAGCGCGCCCTGGCCGCCGTGGAGCACGCCATACTCACCACCAAGGCCACCGAGGAGCCGTGCGCGCCGGACTTCGAGAGTTCGCCCCTGCGCCGGGTGGTCAGCTACCTGCACTTCATCCGCACCACGCTGCTCGACCCGCAGTCGCCGCTGCGTGATGCCAGCCAAGGAACCGCCAGCCATGCTGCTTGACGACCTGCCGCGGGAAATCGCCTTCCACGGCGTCTACATGCCGACCCTCACCGCGCTCTTCGTGGTCGCGGCGGTGATCTGCTGGGGCCTCGACCGCATCTTCGCCTCCATCGGCCTGTACCGCTTCACCTGGCACCCGGCGCTGTTCCGCGTGTGCCTGTTCGCCTGCCTGTTCGGCGGCCTGTCCCTGACCGTCTACCGATAACGAGCCAGTACCCATGACCTTGAAATCCGTCTTCAGCCTGCTGGCGACCCTGATCATCCTGGTGGTCGCCGTGTTCATCGGCCGCACCCTCTGGGTGAACTACATGGACACCCCCTGGACCCGCGACGGCCGCGTGCGCGCCGACATCATCAACGTCGCCCCGGACGTGTCCGGGGTGGTGGTCGAGGTGCCGGTGCGCGACAACCAGCAGGTGAAGAAGGGCGACCTGCTGATGCAGATCGACCCCGACCACTACCGCATCGCCGTGAAGCAGGCCGAGGCCCAGGTCGCCTCGCGCCTGGCCACCCTGAAGATGCGCCAGCTCAACGCCAGGCGCCGCGCGGCCATGGACAACGAGGTGGTGTCCCGCGAGAGCCTGGACGACGCCAGCAACACCGCCGCCGCCGCCGAGGCCGACTACCAGCAGGCCCTGGCCGCGCTGGACGCCGCCAAGCTGAACCTGGAGCGCACCCAGGTGCGCGCCTCGGTGGACGGCTACGTGACCAACCTCAACGTGCACCGCGGCGACTACGCTCGCGCGGGCGAGGCGAAGATGGCGGTGGTCGACCAGAACTCCTACTGGGTCTACGGCTACTTCGAGGAAACCAAGCTGCCGCACATCGCCGTGGGCGACCCGGCCGAGCTGCAGCTGATGAGCGGCCAGCGCCTGAAGGGCCACGTGGAAAGCATCGCCCGCGCCATCTACGACCGCGACAACCCGGAAAGCCGCGAGCTGGTCGCCGACGTCAACCCGACCTTCAACTGGGTGCGCCTGGCCCAGCGCGTGCCGGTGCGCATCCACATCGACGAAGTGCCGGACGGCGTGCTGCTGGCGGCGGGCATCACCACCACGGTGATTGTCAACCCGGGCAGCCGGGACGCGGTGGACGAGCAGGGCGCGACGGTGCAGTGAGCGCAATGCGCGTTAGGTAAAAACGGGGGCTTCGGCCCCCGTTCGTTTTTCCCGGCGGAGGCCCTGTAGGAGCGGGCCCTGCCCGCTATTTCGCGCGCAGGGCGCGCTCCTACATGGAATGGCGTGGGTAGGGCAGCGTAGGAGCGAATCTCATCCGCGAACCGCGCCGGGACGTCCGGCTATCGCGGACAAGGTCCGCTCCTACGAGGGAGGAATACCGTGTTTCCCGGCAACCTGTAGGAGCGGGCCCTGCCCGCGAAATCGCGCGCAGGGCGCGCTCCTACAGAGGGATGGCGCGGGTGGGGCAGCGTAGGAGCGGATCTCATCCGCGAACCGCACCAGCTATTGCCCAGGGGCAGGTAGGCACGGCTTCTCGTAGGAGCGAGCTTGCTCGCGAACAAACGCGGTGCCTTGCGGTTCGCGAGCAAGCTCGCTCCTACGAAGATACCAAGAGCGTTTCGGCGCGTTGCGGGCTCAGCGCTTGGCCAGGGTCGCGCTGCGCCCCAGGTTCTGCGCCTTGGCCAGGCTGCAGCTGGCGCCGGCGAGGAACTGCGAGTTGTTCAGCCATTCCTGCTGCGGGTAATAGGCGAACACGTAGCTGCCTTTCTGCAGGGTGTCGATCAGCTTCTGCGCCACCTGCGGGCGCACCGCCGGGCAGCCCTGGCTGCGGCCCAGGCGGCCGAGGCCGGGGACCACCCTGGGGTCGGCGTAGGCGGCCGCGTGCATGACGATGGCGCGCTCTTCGCTGTTGTCGTTGAAGCCCGGCTCCAGGCCCAGCAGGCGCAGTGAGCGGCCGTGCTTGCCGCTATAGGTCTGGCCGGTCTGGTACAGGCCGATGGACGACTGGTAGCTGTTGGGGCGGTTGGAGAAGGAAGTGGCGAGGTCGTCGCCGCTGTTCTTGCCGTGGGCCACCCATTCCTCGAACAGCAGCTTGCGCCGCTTGAGGTCGAACACCCACAGGCGCTTGTCGCGCGAGGCCTTGGAGTAGTCGATGACGGTCAGCAGTTCGTCACGCCCGCCCAGTTGCGCGGCGTTGGCGCACTGGTAGGCGCTGAGCGCCAGGCGCAGGGCCTGCAGGTTGGTGGCCGGAGCCAGGCGGTGGAGTTCCTCGGCGCTGGGCAGCGCCGCTTGGGCGAGGCTGCTGCCGAGCGCGTAGAGCGCGCCCACGGCGAACAGCGGCCGGAGTTTCCCCCAGACGGTGGATATGGACGGCATGGCGCCGTTCCCCCCTTTGTCACTTCCTAAGGTCTGTTTTCGATTGCGCATGCAAGTGCGCGAAATTGAGGGGATTCTCGCCTATTTTTTGATCGATGCCGGTACCGCCTGTCGGTCGTTGGTGGTGATCACCGTGAAGTCCGGGTTGCTGCGCGTCTCGCGGCTGGACGGCAGGTCGGTGATGACCAGGGTGCTGCCGACGTCCATGGCCAGCAGCAGCGAGCGCAGGAAGTGCGCGTCCATGCTGAACTGGCCGAGCTGTTCGGCGGGCGTCAGGCCGGCCTGCGGGTTGCTCACCTGCACGGCGCTCCAGCGCAGGTTCGGCGAGGCGCTGGCGAGCTGTTCCGGGGTGGGCCGTTCCAGCAGCGAGAAGGCCGCCACGCCCGTGCGCGCGCCGGGGTTGTCGAGGGCCACCGGGGCGCTGCCGATCTGGGTGCCGCCGCGGTACACGTAGGCGCGGCGGTCGGCGCGGCTGATCAGCACCGAGATCGGCCCGGCGGCTTCGCCCGGGTCGCTCCAGTAGGGCTCCACCGCCGGGCTGGCCGGGCCGCTGGGCTTGCCTTCGGTCACCTGCGGGGCGAGCAGTCCGGGGTGGTAGACCTCCACCGGCGAGCTCTTGGCGTCGGAGATGATCACCGTGGTGTTGCTGAAGCCGGTGACCTCGTAGAGCTTCTTGGCGAAGGCCATGGGCAGGCGGATGCAGCCGTGGGAGGCCGGGTAGCCGGGCAGGTTGCCGGCGTGCAGGGCGATGCCGTCCCAGGTCAGGCGCTGCATGTAGGGCATGGGCGCGCTGTCGTACAGGTCGGAATGGTACTCCACCTTCTTCTGCAGGATGGTGAACACGCCGGTGGGGGTTTCCTTGCCGCGCTTGCCGGTGCTGACCGTGGCCAGGCCGATGGCGATGCCATTGCGGTACACGTAGGCGCGCTGCTCGGTGAGGCTGACCACCACCGTGACCGGGCCCTGCGGGGAGATCTCCGGGTACCAGAGGAACTGCCCGGGCTTGAGCTTCTTCAGCGCCGCCTGCAGGTCGTTGAGCGGCGAGCTGTGGCTGGAAGTGGCCACGGCGGGCAGGGCGACCAGGCTGAACAGCAGCAGGGCGAAAGACAGTGTCTTCATCGTATTCCTTCGATGAGCGGGCGTCCTCGCAGCTTAGTCGGGGCCGTGCCGCCCCTGCAATTCGCGATGCCGGACGGCAGTCTCTCAGTCCAGCGCGGCCAGCTCGGCGGCGCTCAGGGCGCGGTACTGGCCCGGCGCCAGCTGCGCGTCCAGGGCCAGGCCGCCCATGCGCTCGCGGTGCAGGCGGGTGACCTTGTTCTGGAAGTGCCCGAACATGCGCTTGACCTGGTGGTAGCGGCCTTCGTGGAGGGTCAGGCGCGCCGCCCGCGGGGCGAGGATCTCCAGCTGCGCGGGGAGGGTGGTGAGGTCCTCGTAGCGGAAGTACAGGCCGCGGGCGAAGACCTCGGCGTAGTGCGCCTCGATCGGCTGCTCGGTCTCCACGTAGTAGACCTTGGGCAGCTTGCGCCCGGGCAGGGTCATGCGCCGCGACCACTGGCCGTCGTTGGTGATCAGCAGCAGGCCGGTGCTGTTGTAGTCCAGTCGCCCGCCGATGTGCAGCTCGTGCTTGTCCGGCTCGTCCAGCAGGTCGAGCACGGTGCGGTGCTCGGCGTCGCGGGTGGCGCTGACGCAGCCGGCGGGCTTGTGCAGCATGAAGTAGCGCGCCGGGCGGCCGGCCTGCAGCACCTCGTCGTCCAGTTCCACGCGGCTGAACTCGCGCACTTCGTGGCGGCCGTCGCGGACCACCGCGCCGTCCACCTTAAGGCGCCCGGCGGCCAGCAGCAGGCGCGCGTCCTGGCGGCTGAAGCGGGGCAGGTTGGCGAGCAGGCGGTCCAGACGCATCAGGCGGGCTCGTCGGCGGGCGGCAGGCCCTGCGCGCAGCGCGGGCAGAGGCAGGCGCGGTCGAGCTGCTCCGGCGGGACACGGGCCAGGGCGGCGGGGTCGATGCGCGTCTGGAAGCACCAGCAGAGCGTGCCGTCGGCGTCCGGGTCGGCCTGGCTGCAGGCATTGCGCTGGCCGCAGAGGGGGCAACGGGTGGGATCGGGCGTGTCGGTCATGGTGCAGGTCGGTGCTTCGCTGGTTGCACAGGGTGCAGCGGGTGGCGCCGGGGTGCAAGGGGAATTCGTGCCACCGGGACGTCCGGCGTGGGCGGTGAGTCCAATCGCGGACTCTGTCCGCGATTCGGCGGATAACGCCGTAGGCGTTGTGCGCCCTACGGGGAGCCCGGGAGCTTCGCAGTTTCGCATCACGCCGAACGGTCCCCTCTCCCGCTTGCGGGGGAGGGGTCGGGAGGGGGGGCGGCGTCAGGGTTGGCAGAGGTGCGTGAGCGAAGTCCGTTCCCTCTCCCCAACCCTCTCCCTGAAGGGAGAGGGGGCTGTCCCGAGCAAGCGGATAACGCAGCGTCAGCCGGCAAATTCGTAGGGCGAATAACCGTTCGCGGTTATCCGCCGTTGGCCGATACACGACGCAAACGGCGGATAACGCCGTAGGCGTTATGCGCCCTACGGGTTTCCAGAGAAACATCCAAGCGCACCGGAACGCCCCTTCAGAAGGCCGAGCGAAACCGGCGCTCAGGAGGTCATGCGACATGGATGTCGCGAGAGCCCCGATGGGCTACAGGGACGTACCCTCGGGGCGGGCCTCCGTGGCGGGGGAGTTCGCGAGGGTAGCCCGGCTTCATCGGGCCCGTATGGCGGGGCAAGCGTTTTTGGTTACTTTTGTGGCGTTTGACAAAAGTGACTCGCCCGAGGGGGCGAAACAAAAGACATCCGAACAGTCGGAGCGGCGCGCTACACCCAAACCCAACGTCTTTTTTGGGTTCCGGCGTTCGCGGGAATGACGAGGGGGAGATCGGAGCGCGGAACCAAGCCCCGCAAGCAAAGCCATACCCCATCCCAAACGAAAATGCCGTTTCTCCCCAGGGGAAGAAACGGCATTCTCTTCAAAGCCCCACCGTACCGGCCAGGGCTTTCCTCACGCCGAAAGGCTTAGGCTTGAACGACCGGAATCTTGGCGTTCGCAGCGGCTTCCTTGAACTCGGCGATCTGGTCGAAGCTCAGGTAGCGGTAGATATCGGCAGACATGCTGTCGATGTCCTTCGCGTAGGCCATGTACTCCTCGACGGTCGGCAGCTTGCCGATGATCGAAGCCACGGCCGCCAGCTCCGCCGACGCCAGGAACACGTCGGTGGAATCGCCCAGGCGGTTCGGGAAGTTACGAGTCGAGGTCGAGACCACGGTGGAACCGGTCTGTACGCGAGCCTGGTTACCCATGCACAGCGAGCAGCCCGGCATTTCCATGCGCGCACCGGCCTTGCCGTAGATGCCGTAGTAGCCTTCCTCGGTCAACTGGTGGGCGTCCATCTTGGTCGGCGGGGCCAGCCACAGACGGGTCGGAATGCCACCCTTGACCTTGTCCAGCAGCTTGCCGGCGGCGCGGAAGTGACCGATGTTGGTCATGCACGAACCGATGAACACCTCGTCGATCTTGCGGCCTTGCACGCTGGACAGCAGGCGGGCGTCGTCCGGGTCGTTCGGGGCGCAGAGTACCGGCTCCTTGACGTCGGCCAGGTCGATCTCGATGACCGCGGCGTATTCGGCGTCCTTGTCGGCTTCCAGCAGTTGCGGGTTGGCCAGCCAGGCTTCCATCGCCTTGGCGCGGCGCTCCAGGGTGCGGGCGTCGCCGTAGCCTTCGCCGATCATCCAGCGCAGCAGGGTGATGTTGGACTTCAGGTATTCGGCGATGGCCTCTTCCGGCAGCTTGATGGTGCAACCGGCGGCGGAACGTTCGGCCGAGGCGTCGGACAGCTCGAAGGCTTGCTCGACGGTCAGGTCGTTCAGGCCTTCGATCTCGAGGATGCGGCCGGAGAAGATGTTCTTCTTGCCTTTCTTCTCGACGGTCAGCAGGCCGGCCTGGATGGCGTAGTAGGGGATGGCATGGACCAGGTCACGCAGGGTGATGCCCGGTTGCAGCTTGCCCTTGAAGCGCACCAGTACCGATTCGGGCATGTCCAGCGGCATCACGCCGGTGGCAGCGGCGAAGGCCACCAGGCCCGAGCCGGCCGGGAAGCTGATGCCGATCGGGAAGCGGGTGTGCGAGTCGCCGCCGGTGCCGACGGTGTCGGGCAGCAGCATGCGGTTCAGCCAGCTGTGGATGATGCCGTCGCCCGGACGCAGGGACACGCCGCCACGGGTCATGATGAAGTCGGGCAGGGTGTGGTGGGTCTTGACGTCGATGGGCTTGGGATAGGCCGCGGTGTGGCAGAAGGACTGCATCACCAGGTCGGCGGAGAAGCCCAGGCAGGCCAGGTCCTTCAGCTCGTCGCGGGTCATCGGGCCGGTGGTGTCCTGGGAACCGACGGTGGTCATCTTCGGTTCGCAGTAGGTGCCCGGGCGCACGCCTTGGCCTTCCGGCAGGCCGCAGGCGCGACCGACCATCTTCTGCGCCAGGGTGTAGCCCTTGCCGCTGTCGGCGGGGGCTTCGGGCTTCTTGAACAGGGTGGACGGGGCCAGGCCCAGTTCGGCGCGGGCCTTCTCGGTCAGGCCACGGCCGACGATCAGCGGGATGCGGCCGCCGGCGCGGACTTCGTCCAGCAGCACGGGGGTCTTCAGCTCGAAGGTGGTGACCACTTCGCCGCTGTCATGGCGCACGACCTTGCCTTCGTATGGGTACACGTCGATGACGTCGCCCATGGCCAGGTTGGTGCAGTCGAACTCGATCGGCAGGGCGCCGGCGTCTTCCATGGTGTTGTAGAAGATCGGCGCGATCTTGGTGCCGAAGCAGAAACCGCCTGCGCGCTTGTTCGGCACGTAGGGGATGTCGTCGCCGAAGAACCACAGCACCGAGTTGGTGGCGGACTTGCGGGAGGAACCGGTGCCGACCACGTCACCGACGTAGGCGACCGGGAAGCCCTTGGCCTTGACCGCTTCGATCTGCTTCAGCGGGCCGATGGCGCCGGGCTGTACCGGCTCGATGCCGTCGCGGGCCATCTTCAGCATGGCCAGGGCGTGCAGCGGGATGTCCGGGCGCGACCAGGCGTCGGGCGCCGGGGACAGGTCGTCGGTGTTGGTTTCGCCGGGCACCTTGAACACGGTCAGGGTGATCTTCTCGGCGACCGCCGGGCGGGCCTGGAACCACTCGCCGTCGGCCCAGGACTGCAGCACGGCCTTGGCCGCGGCGTTGCCCTTCTTGGCGCGCTCGGAAACGTCGTGGAAGGCGTCGAACATCAGCAGGGTGTGCTTGAGCTGCTCGGCGGCGACTTCGGCCAGCTCGGCGCTGTCCAGCAGTTCCACCAGGGTGGCGATGTTGTAGCCGCCCTGCATGGTGCCCAGCAGCTCGACGGCGCGGGCCTTGCTGATCAGCGGGGAAGTGGCTTCGCCCTTGGCGACGGCGGAGAGGAAGCCGGCCTTGACGTAGGCGGCCTCGTCCACGCCCGGCGGGACGCGGTTGGTGATCAGGTCGAGGAGGAATTCTTCTTCGCCGGCCGGCGGGTTCTTCAGGAGTTCGACCAGACCAGCGGTCTGCTCGGCGTTCAGCGGCTGGGGCACGACACCCTGGGCGGCACGCTCTTCTACGTGTTTGCGGTAGGCTTCAAGCACAGTATTTCCCTCATCAGTGGTCCCGTGGGACGCGTATCCAGGAGACCTCGCCGATCCATTCGTCAGGCATGGTGGACGGTAATCCACGGACCTACGACGGCACCGGCAGCCTCCAGACAGAAGCTGTTTTCAAAGTTTTACGCCGGAGGGCCTGGGACGTGAGGGACTGGGCGCCTGAGGGGGGCGCCCGGTCCGCGCGGCTGCCGGAATCTGTGCTTCGTGACGCTTTGAAAACAGCTTCGAACGGGCATTGCGCCTTGTGAAAGGCGGGCCGATTCTACTGGAATTCATTGCTGAAAGTAAGCGCCATTGCGCCGATGCGGAGGGTGATCTTGCCTAGACAAAGGGCTAAGATGACGCCCGTCCCCCGTTGTCCCGAAGCCGTTCCGCCATGTCCTCCCAGCGCATCAAGACCCCCTGTGTCGGCCTCTGCTCCACCGTCTACGGCGACCTCGTGTGCCGGGGCTGCAAGCGCTTCCACCACGAGGTGGTGAACTGGAACCTGTACGGCGAGGAGGAGAAGCGCGCGGTGTGGAAGCGCCTGGAGGTGCTGCTGGTGCAGGTGATGGTGGCCAAGCTCGAGGTGTTCGATGCGCCGCGCCTGCGCGCCCAGCTGGAGCAGCGGCAGATCCGCTTCGTCCCCGAGCAGTCGCCGTACTGCTGGGCCTACCAGCTGATCGCCCGCGGCTCGCGGCTGATCCAGAGCATCGAGGCCTACGGCGTGGCGCTGCTGCCGGAGTTCCGCGAGCGGCCGCTGCCGGAGCTGCGCGACGCCATCGACCGCGAGTTCTTCCTGCTTTCCGAGGCCCACTACGACCGCTACATCGCCCCGCGCTTCCTCAGCGAGGGCATGGACCTGCGCGTCTGAGCCCGGCCCCGCCGTTCGTCGGCTTCAGCGCCGCGCCTGCTTCAGCGTCTCGGCGATGAGGAAGGCCAGCTCCAGCGACTGGTCGGCGTTGAGCCGCGGGTCGCAGTGGGTGTGGTAGCGGTCGCTGAGCCCGGCCTCGGTGATCGGCCGCGCGCCGCCGATGCACTCGGTGACGTTCTGCCCGGTCATCTCGATGTGGATGCCGCCGGGGTGGGTGCCCTCGGCCCTGTGCACCTCGAAGAACTGCCGCACCTCGGCGAGGATGCGCGCGAAGTCGCGGGTCTTGTAGCCGCTGGAGGCCTTGATGGTGTTGCCGTGCATCGGGTCGCAGCTCCACAGCACCTGGCGGCCTTCGCGCTGCACGGTACGGAGCAGCCGCGGCAGGCCGTCGCCAACCTTGTCGGCGCCCATGCGCACGATCAGGTTGAGGCGGCCGGGGTCGTTGTCCGGGTTGAGGATGTCGATCAGGCGCAGCAGTTCCTCGTCGCCCATGCTCGGCCCGACCTTCACGCCGATGGGGTTGCCCACCCCGCGCAACAGCTCGACGTGGGCGCCGTCCAGCTGGCGGGTGCGGTCGCCGATCCAGAGCATGTGCGCCGAGCAGTCGTACCAGCCGCCGGTGAGGCTGTCGCGGCGGATGAAGGCTTCCTCGTAGTTCAGCAGCAGCGCCTCGTGGGCGGTGAAGAAGCTCACCTCGCGCAGCTGCGGCGCACCGTCCAGGCCGCAGGCGCGCATGAAGGCGAGGGTCTCGTCGATGCGCCCGGCGAGCTGGCTGTACTTCTCCGCCAGGGCCGAGTTGGCGATGAAGTCGAGGTTCCACTGGTGCACCTCGTGCAGGTCGGCGAAGCCGCCCTGGGCGAAGGCGCGCAGCAGGTTGAGGGTGGCGGTGGACTGGTGGTAGGCCTGCAGCAGGCGCTGCGGGTCCGGCACGCGGTTGGCCTCGTCGAAGCCGATGCCGTTGACGATGTCGCCGCGGTAGGCCGGCAGGGTCATCTCGCCCACGGTTTCCTCGCCGGAGGAGCGCGGCTTGGCGAACTGCCCGGCCATGCGCCCGACCTTCACCACCGGGCAGCCGGCGGCGAAGGTCATGACCACCGCCATCTGCAGCAGCACCTTGAAGGTGTCGCGGATCTTCGCCGCGGAGAACTCGGCGAAGCTCTCGGCGCAGTCGCCGCCCTGCAGCAGGAAGGCGCGCCCGGCGGTGACCTCGGCGAACTGCCGGCGCAACTCGCGGGCCTCGCCGGCGAACACCAGCGGCGGGTAGCTGGCGAGGGTCTGCTCGACCTGCTGCAGGCGCGCGGCGTCGGGGTAGGCGGGTTGCTGCTGGATGGGGCGGCTTCTCCAGCTGTCGGGGCTCCAGGTCTGGCTCATCGGGGGCTCGCGGGCAATGGCGGGTATCAGCCCATGGTAACACCGGGCGGGGCCTCCTTCAGCGGGGCCGGGCTGGTATCCTTCGCTTTCCATGAGCCCGCGGCCGTCGCCGTCCTTGCCCTGCGGAGAACCCCGCGTGTACCAGAGCCCGACTTCGAATCCCCGTCCGTATCGCCGGCCCAGCGCCGGCGCCCGTGGCCATGGCCGGGGGCGCCGGGCATGAGCGAGGACCTGCTGATAGCCGAGGAGCGCGATGCCTACGGGGTGATCCGCGTGGTGGAGCAGGGCGGCTACCGCTACCTGGAGTTCGGCGAGGAGGTGGAGCAGAGCTGCGTGCGCATCGGCGACCCGGCCTGGCTGGAGTACGACTATTCCCGCGCCATGCTGCTGGGCGCGCTGTGCCACCCGGCGCCGCGCCGCGCGCTGTTCCTCGGCTTCGGCGCCGGCAGCCTGACCCAGGCCTGCCTGAAGCACCTGGCGCTGGACGAGGCGGAGGCCGTCGAGCTGCGCCCGGCGATCCCGCGCCTGGCCCGCGAGCACCTGGGCCTGGTGGACGAGCCGCGCCTGCGGCTGCGCATCGGCGACGCGGTGGAGGAGCTGGGCGACTGCGAGCCGGCCGACCTGATCTTCCTCGACCTCTACACCGACACCGGCCCCGCCCCGGCGCACCTGGGCTGGGACTTCCTCGGCGCCTGCCGCGACAAGCTGCGCCCCGGCGGCTGGCTGATCATCAACCAGTGGAGCACCGACGACGGCCGGCCCCTGGGCGCGGCCCTGCTGCGCGGGCGCTTCCACCGCCACTACCTGGAATGCCCGGTGCCGGAAGGCAACGTGATCGTCTTCGTTCCCGCCGACGTCGAGCAGAGCCTGGAGCCGCGCGGGCTGAAGAAACGCGCCAGGGCCCTGCAGGGCGACCTGGGCTACGACCTGGGCACCTACATCGACGCGCTGCGCCCCGCGCAGTAGCGGCGGGGCGCCGGCTCAGGGGATCTGGTAGCTGAGCGTCAGGTTGAGCCGCGGGCTGCGCTCGTCGTTGTCGATGGCGCGGTCGGCGAACGGCTTGGCCACTTCCACCCCCAGCACGTACTGCTTGCGGTTGGAGAAGCGCACCCCGACGGCGCCGGAGCCGAGCCTGGCGCCGGGCTGGCCGTCGGCGTTGTACCAGGTGCGCGCGCCGTCCACCACCAGATAGGGCTGCAACTGGTTCATCCAGCGGTTTTGCCAGAGGAAGGCGTAGTTCACCTCGTAGGAGGCGCCCCAGCCCTTGTCGCCGGTGGCCTGGTCGTCCGGGTAGCCGCGGCCGAAGTTGGCGCCGCCGTAGGTGACCTGCTCGGAGTCCGGCAGGCTGTCGTGGGCCCACTGGAAGCTGGCGTTGGCCACGCCCTGCACCCGCTCGCCGAACTGGTTCTGCTGGGCGCCGAAGCCGAGCACGCGGGTGAAGTCCTTGCGCGCCGGTGCCGTGCTCTGCGCGTCGAAGGCGTTCAGGCCCTTGTAGAGGGCCAGGCTGCCGGCGCGCACCTGCTTCTCGCCGAACTGCTGGACCAGGGTGTCGACGCCCACCACGCGCAATTTGTTGCGCAGCTTCACGCTATAGGGGGTGGCCGGCGCCACCAGGTCGTAGCGGCTGCTGTCGTCCACCGTGTAGGCGCGCAGGTTGACGTCCCAGGTCAGGTCGCGGCGCAGCAGCACGGGGATGCCCAGGCCGGCGCTGAGCCGTTCGTTCTCGCGCTTGCGCGCGTATTGCAGCGGGCCGATCACCACGCGGTCCTCGAGGCTGGCGTTGTAGTGGCTGTAGCCGGCCATCAGCTGCAGGCCGTTGTCGCCCAGCAACTGGCTGTAGTTCCAGGCGCGGTAGTACTCCTTGTCGTCGCCGGGCGGGTAGAGGTAGCTGAACTGCAGCTGCTCGCCCCGGCCCAGCAGCGAGGCCAGCGTGGCGTTGAACAGCCCGCGCGGGTTGCCGTGGCGCGAGTCGAAGTCGGCGCCGGTGGTGACGACCTCGTGCTTGCCGAGCATCTCCAGCACGGCGCCGCCGTCGGTGGTGGTCGGCGGGTTGAGGACCATGTTCATCTGCAGGCCGGGCACCCGGCTCATCAGTACGCTGAAGCGCTCGAAGCTGGCGCGGGTCAGCGGCCGCTCCGCCTTCAGGCGCTCGATCCAGCGCGCCACGCGGGCCTGGTGCACGCCGAGGTCGCCGGCGCTGCGCACCTCGCTCAGGTGGCCCTCGATCAGCATGATGCGCCCGACGCCGCCATTGAAGTCCTGGTTGGGCACGTAGGCGAAGGAAATGACGAAGCCGTCGTCCTGGTAGCGCCGGGTGATGGCCTTGGCCGCCGCCACCAGCTCGCCGATCCTGATGTCGCGACGGGTCAGCGGTTCCAGCAGGGGCTTCCAGGTGGCGATCGGGTAGTGGCCGCCGCCGGCGACCTCGATGCGCCGCAGGCGGATGCGCCGTTCGAGCAGTTGCTGCGGCTGCGCGGCCGCCGGGGTGCTGACCCGCGGCGCCTGCGGGCGCACGTCGCCGCCGGGCAGGTTGGGCCGGGGCAGGCCCTGTTCGATGTCGGAGCCGGGCAGTTGGATGGGGCGGTCGGCCCAGGCTAGGGGGCTGGCTAACAACAGCGTTACTACGGCTAGCTTGCGCATGGCTTCTCCCTGAAGCCGTTAAATGAAAGGGCGAAGGGCCGTTGCCGACCCTTCGCCGTTCGCTTTGGCGGGCTTGCCGTCAGTTTCCGGACTTGCCGCCCAGGCTGCCGGTCACGCCGCCGAGCAGGCCACCCACGGTGCCCAGGGTGCCGCCGAGCAGGCCGTTGTTGCTGGCCAGGCCGTTGCTGCCGACGCCTGTCGCGACTCCGCTGGTGAGGCCACTGGTGACGCCACCCAGGGTGCCGGTGACGCCGGAGAGCAGGCCGCTAACCGGGTTGCTGCCGCCAGTGGCGCCGCCCAGGGTGCCGGTGACGCCGGAAAGCAGGCCGCCAACCGGGTTGCTGCTACCGGTGGCGCCGCCCAGGGTGCCGGTGACGCCGGAGAGCAGGCCGCCGACCGGGTTGCTGCTGCCGGTGGCACCGCCCAGTACGCCGGTGACGCCGGAGAGCAGCCCGCCGATCGGGTTGCTGGCGCTGCTGCCGGCCGGTGCGTTGACCAGCCCGCCCGTCGCGCTCACGGCCTCGCCGACGTTGGTCACGACGCTGCCGACCGGCGCGAGGACCGGCGTGGTACTGCCGAGCTGGGTGCCGACCTGGCCCACCAGGCCGCCGACCGTGGTCACCAGGTTGTTCACCGGGGCGCCCAGGCCGGTGGCCGCGCCGACCTGCTGGGTCACGCCCTCGACCTGGCCGACCAGGCCCGCGGTGGTGCCGCTGAGCTGCTTGGTCAGCGGGCTGAGCGGGCCGGTGGTGACGGCGCCGCTGAGGGAGTCGCCGAGCATGCTGATCTGCCCGCCAACGCCGTCGACCACGCCGCCCAGGGCAGTGGTCACCGGTTTCAGCGGAGTGTTGGCGCCTACCGCGGCGACGGTGCCGCCCAGGTCGCTGACCGCATTGCCGACGCTGCTCACCGTGCCGGTGGCGCCGGCCACCGTGGTGCCCAGGGCGTTGGGGTTGCTGCCGAGCTGGCCGACGCCGTTGGTGATGCCGCTGCCCAGGCTGTTCACGCCCTGGCCGACGTCCTGGATGACGTTGCCGGCGCCTTCGGTCACGCCGCTGCCGACCACCGGCAGGCCCACGCCCTTGACCACGCTGCCGACGCCGTTGACGGTGTCGCCCAGCGAGCTGACCGCTTCGCCGGTGTTGCTGAGGATGGTGCTGGTGGTGCTGGGGTTGGTGCCGCCGGTGCTTCCGCCGTTGTTACCGCCGTCGCCACCATTGTTGCCACCGGTTCCACCATTACCGCCGGTGCCGCCGTCGCCACCGCTGCCGGTACCGCCGGAACCGTTGCCGTCGCCGCCGCTACCCGAGCCGCCGTTGCCGGCGCCCTGGTCGGAGCCGCTTCCGGAACTGGCGACACTGCTGTGATGGCCGCCCTTGCTGCTGCAACCCTGCAGCGACATGGCAACGACCAGGAGAGACAACGCGAATACACGAATGGGACCAGACATCTGGGGCTCCTCCCTGAAGGGCTCTGGTGTTCAGGAGAAGCCTCGGTCCGCCGTCGGCAAGAGTACTTCCACTGATTGCCGGCACAGTTTCAGTACTTGCGGGAGGGGGCGAAATTGCATCTTGTATATAGTCGTTTGTTATAGGCATCCCGTTGATTCGAATGAAATTTCAGCAGAATTGCTGGCCTTTTGATTGCAATCTAATACTTTCGATATAGCGCTTTCCCGGGGCTTCGAAGGCGTGCGCGGGCGGCGCCGCGAAGCGGCGCGATGGCTAGTTGCCGGAGAAGTGGCCTTCGCGCTTTTCCAGCAGCGACTGCAGGCCTTCCCGGGCGTCCTCGCTGGCGAGCAGGGCCTTGAGCTGTTGCGGCAGCTCGCGGATGGCCTCCGCCGGGCCCTGTTCCTGGGCGCGGCGCGCCGAGGCCAGGGTGGCGCGCACGGCTAGCGGGGCGCGGCGGGCGATGCGCGCGGCCAGCTTCAGGGCCTCGGGCAGCAGCTCCTCGGGCGGGTGGATTTCCTGGACCAGGCCCAGGCGGCAGGCCTCGTGGGCGTCGAACTCGTCGCCGCTGAGCAGCCAGCGCATGGCGTTGCCCCAGCCGGCGACCTGCGGCAGGCGCAGGGTGGCGCCGCCCAGCGGCAGCAGGCCGCGGCGCACCTCCATCTGGGCGAAGCGGGCGTTGCTGGCGCACAGGCAGATGTCCGCCGCCAGCATCAGTTCGATGCCGATGGTGTAGCAGTAGCCCTGCACGGCGACCAGCAGCGGCTTGCTCAGCCGCGGCCCGCCGAGGGTGCCCCAGGGGTCGACCGCGCCGGCCGGCAGTTGCCAGCCGTCGTGCAGGCGCCGGCTGACGTCGGCCAGGTCGAGGCCGGCGCTGAAGTGCTCGCCGTGGGCGACGATCAGCGCGCAGCGCAGGTCGTCGTCGCGTTCGTACCCGCCCAGGGCCAGCATCAGCTCGTCGAGCATGCGCTGGTCGAAGGCGTTGCGCTTTTCCGGCCGGTTCAGGCCCAGCAGCAGGAGATGACCACGGCGCGTGACGGTGACGCGGGGTTCGCTGGTAGGGTTCACGGCGCGTGCTCCTGGCAGGTGGGCCCTGCTCGGTATAGACGGCGGGTGGCCGATTGTGCAAGTCTTGACCGTTCGGCCAGCGGCGGCGGAAAAGCCACACATCGACGGCGTTTTTCCGGTATGATGCGCGCCGGCCTGTTACGGCCCCGTTCGGGACCGCATCTTTCAGAGCCTGCACGCTCTGGCTGTGCGTCCGCTTCCGCGGACTTCCTTGACGTATTCTTCCAACAGTTCAGTTCGCAAATCCCCGCTTCCAGCTGCCTGGGTGACTTCTACTGTCGTACAGGGCATGCGCAGCTCGGCCATTGGGTCTTTGCGGATGTATTTAGAGGCAAAACCCATGACCCAGGAAACCGGCGGCTTCGCCGCGCTCGGCATTCATCCCAATATTCTGGCGGCCATCGCCGCGGTCGGCTACGAAGAGCCTTCGCCCATCCAGGCCCAGTCGATCCCGGTGATCCTCGAAGGCCACGACATGATCGGCCAGGCCCAGACCGGCACCGGCAAGACCGCCGCCTTCGCCCTGCCGCTGCTGTCGCAGATCGAGCCGGCCCGCCGCGAGCCCCAGGTGCTGATCCTGGTGCCGACCCGCGAACTGGCCCTGCAGGTGGCCACCGCCTGCGAAACCTACTCCAAGCAGATGCCCGGCGTCGGCGTGGTAGCCGTCTACGGTGGCGCGCCCATGGGCCCGCAGCTCAAGGCCCTGCGCCAGGGCGCCCAGGTCCTGGTGGCCACCCCCGGCCGCCTGTGCGACCACCTGCGCCGCGACGAGAACCTGCTGGCCACCGTCGAGCGCCTGGTGCTGGACGAGGCCGACGAGATGCTCAAGCTCGGCTTCATGGACGACCTGGAAGTGATCTTCGAGGCCATGCCGGCCAGCCGCCAGACCGTGCTGTTCTCCGCGACCCTGCCGGCCTCGATCCGCAGCATCGCCGAGCGCCACCTGAAGGAACCCAAGCACGTCCGCATCGCCGCCAAGACCCAGACCGTGGCGCGCATCGAGCAGGCGCACCTGATGGTCCATGCCGACCAGAAGCCCGCCTCCATCCTGCGCCTGCTGGAAGTCGAGCAGTTCGACGCGCTGATCGGCTTCGTGCGTACCAAGCAGGCCACCCTGGACATCGCCGAGCTGCTCGAGCGCCAGGGCTACCGCGCCGCCGCGCTCAACGGCGACATGCCGCAGGCCCAGCGCGAGCGCGTCATCGAGTCGCTGAAAGACGGCTCGCTGGACATCGTCATCGCCACCGACGTGGCCGCCCGTGGCCTGGACGTGTCGCGCATCACCCACGTGCTGAACATCGACATGCCGTACGACCCCGAGTCCTACGTGCACCGCATCGGCCGTACCGGCCGCGCCGGCCGCGAAGGCCGCGCGCTGCTGCTGGTGACCCCGCGCGAGCGGCGCATGCTGCAGGTGATCGAGCGCGTCACCGGGCAGAAGGTCGGCGAAGTGCGCCTGCCCGACGCCGACACCGTGCTGGAAGCGCGCCTGGCGCGCCTGGCCTCCAGCCTGCAGCCGCTGCTGGAAACCGCGGTCGCCAACCGTGGCGCCGTGCGCGACGAGCTGTGCCGCCGCCTGGGCACCGACGTCGAGACCCTCGCCGCGGTGCTGCTGGCCAAGCTCACCGAAGGCAAGGCCCTGGACCTGGAGTCGGTGCGCCGCGAGCAGCCGCTGACCCCGGCCGCCCCGCGCGAGCGCAGCGACCGTTACGAACGTAGCGAGCGCGGTGAGCGCGGTGAGCGCAGCGATCGTGGCGAACGCTCCGGCGAGCGCCGCCCGATGGCCGCCCCGGCCGAAGGCAAGGCCCGCTGCCGCACCGCCCTGGGCGCGCGCGACGGCGTGGCGGCGAAGAACCTGCTGGGTGCCATCCTCAACGAGGGCGGCCTGTCCCGCGAGGCCATCGGCCGCATCCAGATCCGCGAGACCTTCAGCCTGATCGAGCTGCCGGAAGACGGCCTGGAGCGCCTGCTGGGCAAGCTCAAGGACACCCGCGTCGCCGGCAAGGCCCTGCGCCTGCGCCGCTACCGCGAGGATTGATCCGCGCGCCACGCGCCGCGATCCGATGAAAACGCCGCAGTCGGGTGACCGGGTGCGGCGTTTTTCCTTGTGCGGTGGTTGGGGGCAGCCACGAGGTCCCTGTAGGAGCGCGCCCTGCGCGCGATTCGCGGATAAGATCCGCTCCTACAGTTTGCTGCGAGGCATGCCTGAAGTTCGACGGCGGATAACGCCATAGGCGTTATGCGCCCTACGGAGGCCGGAGGCTCGGTATTTCCCGTAGGAGCGGACTTTGTCCGCGATAGCTCGACGCCATGTGGTTGCCATGTAGGAGCGCGCCCTGCGCGCGAATCGCGGGCAGGGCCCGCTCCTACGGTTTGCTGTGAGGCGTGGCATTCCCGCCGCCTGCTCAGTCCTCTTCCAGCGGCCCCATCGCCGTGGTGTTGAAGCCGCCGTCGACGTAGAGGATTTCGCCGCTGATGCCGCTGGCCAGGTCGGAGCAGAGGAAGGCCGCGGCGTTGCCGACTTCCTCGATGGTCACGTTGCGCCGCAGCGGCGTCTGCCGTTCGCTGGCGGCGAGCATGCGGCGGAAGCTCCTGATGCCGGAGGCCGCCAGGGTGCGGATCGGCCCGGCGGATACCGCGTTGACCCGCGTGCCTTCCGGGCCGAGGCTGGCGGCCAGGTAGCGCACGCCGGCCTCCAGGCTGGCCTTGGCCATGCCCATCACGTTGTAGTTGGGCAGGGTGCGCTCGGCGCCCAGGTAGGAGAGGGTGAGCAGGGCGCCGTGGCGGCCCCGCATCATCCCGCGGCCGGCCTTGGCCAGGGCCACGAAGCTGTAGGCGCTGATGTCGTGGGCGATGCGGAAGCCGTCGCGGCTGGTGACGGCGGTGAAGTCGCCGTCGAGCTGGTCACCCGGGGCGAAGCCCACCGAGTGGACGATGATGTCCAGGCCGTCCCAGTGCCTGCCCAGCTCGCGGAACACCGCCTCGATGTCGGCGTCGCTGGCCACGTCGCAGGGGAAGCACAGCCCGGGGCCGGAGCCCCAGCCGGCGGCGAATTCCTCGACGCGGCCCCTGAGCTTGTCGTTCTGGTAGGTGAAGGCCAGCTCGGCGCCTTCGCGGTGCATCGCCGCGGCGATGCCCGAGGCGATGGAGAGTTTGCTGGCGACGCCGACGATCAGTGCGCGCTTGCCGGTGAGAAAGCCCATGGTGCTCCGCCTCCCGTGCGGGTCATGCCTGGCTGGTGGCCGCCGGGACCATGAACGCGGCTTCCAGCAGCTGTTGGGTGTAGGGGTGGCTCGGCGCGGCGAAGATCGCCTCGGCCGGGCCCTGTTCCACCACCTTGCCCTGGCGGATGACCATCAGCTGGTGGCTGAGCGCCTTGACCACCGCCAGGTCGTGGCTGATGAACAGGTAGCTGAGGTTGTACTTGGCCTGCAGCTGGCGCAGCAGGTCGACCACCTGGCGCTGCACCGAGCGGTCCAGCGCCGAGGTCGGCTCGTCCAGCAGGATCAGCGCCGGCTTGAGCACCAGGGCGCGGGCGATGGCGATGCGCTGGCGCTGGCCGCCGGAGAATTCGTGGGGGTAGCGGTGGCGCGTCTCCGGGTCCAGGCCGACTTCCAGCAGCGCGTCGATGATCCGCTGCTCCTGTTCCTTCTCGTCGCAGATGCCGTGGATCTCCAGGCCCTCGCCGACGATCTGGCCCACCGACAGGCGCGGGCTGAGGCTGCCGTACGGGTCCTGGAAGACCACCTGCATCTCGCGGCGCAGCGGGCGCACCTCGGCCTGGTTCAGGGTGTCCAGGGCGTTGCCCTCGAAGCGGATGGCGCCGCGGCTGTCGATCAGCCGCAGGATGGCCAGGCCCAGGGTGGACTTGCCCGAGCCGCTTTCGCCGACGATGCCCAGGGTGTGCCCGCGCGGCAGGCTGAAGTCGATGCCATCCACCGCCTTGATGTGGTCCACGGTGCGGCGGAACACGCCTTTCTTGATCGGGAACCACACGCGCAGGTCCTGCACGCTCAGCAGCTCCGCGCCCGGCGGGTTGGCCGCCGGCGCGCCGCTGGGCTCGGCGCCGAGCAGCTCGCGGGTGTAGGGGTGCTGCGGGGCCTCGAACAATTGTTCGCAGTCGGCCTGCTCGACGATCCTGCCCTGCTGCATCACGCAGACGCGGTGGGCGATGCGCCGCACCAGGTTGAGGTCGTGGGTGATCAGCAGCAGCGCCATGCCCAGGCGCGCCTGCAGCTCGCCCAGCAGGTCGAGGATCTTCAGCTGCACGGTGACGTCCAGCGCCGTGGTCGGCTCGTCGGCGATCAGCAGCTCCGGCTCGTTGGCCAGGGCCATGGCGATCATCACCCGCTGCCGCTGGCCGCCGGAAAGCTCGTGGGGATAGGCCTTCAGGCGCGTGGCCGGGTCGGGGATGCCGACCAGGTCGAGCAGCTCGATGATGCGCGTGCGCGCCGCCTGGCCCTGCAGGCCCTTGTGCAGGGTGAGCACCTCGCCGATCTGCTTCTCCACGGTGTGCAGCGGGTTGAGCGAGGTCATGGGCTCCTGGAAGACCATGGCGATGCGGTTGCCGCGGATGCCGCGCAGCTTGCGTTCCGGCGCCTTGAGCAGGTCCAGCCCGGCGTAGCGCACGCTGCCGCTGGGGTGGCTGGCGGTGGGGTAGGGCAGCAGGCGCAGGATGGAGTTGGCGGTCACCGACTTGCCCGAGCCGCTTTCGCCGACCAGGGCGAGGGTCTCGCCGCGGCGGATGTCGAAGCTGACCTTGTCCACGGCATGGACGCATTCCTCGCCGCAGGCGAAGTCGACGGAAAGGTCGCGGACTTCGACCAGGTTGTCGTGGCTCATCTCACTTCCTCGGGTCGAAGGCATCGCGGGCGGCCTCGCCGATGAACACCAGCAGGCTGAGCATCAGCGCCAGCACCACGAAGGCGCTGATGCCCAGCCACGGCGCCTGCAGGTTGGACTTGCCCTGGGCGACCAGCTCGCCGAGCGACGGCGAGCCGGCGGGCAGGCCGAAGCCGAGGAAGTCCAGGGAGGTCAGGGTGGCGATGGCGCCGGTCAGGATGAACGGCATGAAGGTCAGGGTGGAGATCATCGCGTTGGGCAGGATGTGGCGGAACATGATCTTGCCGTTCTTCATGCCCAGGGCGCGGGCCGCGCGCACGTACTCCAGGTTGCGGCCGCGGAGGAACTCGGCGCGCACCACGTCCACCAGGCTCATCCAGGAGAACAGCAGCATGATGCCCAGCAGCCACCAGAAGTTCGGCTGCACGAAGCTGGCGAGGATGATCAGCAGGTAGAGCACCGGCAGGCCCGACCAGATTTCCAGGAAGCGCTGGCCGAGCAGGTCGACCCAGCCGCCATAGAAGCCCTGCAGGGCGCCCACCAGCACGCCGATCAGCGAGCTGAGCAGGGTCAGCACCAGGGCGAACAGCACCGAGACGCGGAAGCCGTAGATCACCCGGGCCAGCACGTCGCGGGCCTGGTCGTCGGTGCCCAGCAGGTTCTCCCGGCTCGGCGCCGAGGGCACCGGCACGCGCAGGTCGTAGTTGATGGAGTCGTAGCTGTAGGTGATCGGCGGCCAGAGCACCCAGGCGTCCTTCTCGGCCAACTGCTGGCGCATGTAGGGCGCCTTGTAGTTGCCTTCCAGGGGGAACTCGCCGCCGAACACGGTTTCCGGGTAGCGCTTGAGCACCGGGAAGTACCACTGGCCGTCGTAGTGCACCGCCAGCGGCTTGTCGTTGGCGATCAGCTCGGCGCCCAGGCTCAGCACGAACAGCGCGAGGAACAGCCACAGCGACCACCAACCGCGCTTGTTGGCCTTGAAGCGCGCCCAGCGGCGCTGGTTCATCGGGGACAGGCGCATCGCTTACTCCCGGTTCTCGAAGTCGATGCGCGGATCGACGAGGGTGTAGAGGACGTCGCTGACCAGCTTCATGATCAGGCCGAACAGCGTGAAGATGAACAGGGTGCCGAACACCACCGGGTAGTCGCGGTTGAGCGCCGACTCGAAGCTGAGCAGGCCCAGGCCGTCGAGGGAGAAGATCACCTCGATCAGCAGCGAGCCGGTGAAGAACACTCCCAGCAGCGCCGAGGGCAGGCCGGCGATGATCAGCAGCATGGCGTTGCGGAACACGTGGCCGTAGAGCACCTGGCGCTCGGTCAGGCCCTTGGCGCGGGCGGTGACCACGTACTGCTTGCCGATCTCGTCGAGGAAGCTGTTCTTGGTCAGCAGGGTGATGGTGGCGAAGTTGCCGATGACCAGGGCGGTGATCGGCAGGGCCAGGTGCCAGAAGTAGTCCTTGACCTTGCCGAAGGTGCTCAGCTCGTCGAAGTCGTTGGAGGTCAGCCCGCGCAACGGGAACCAGTCCCAGTAGCTGCCGCCGGCGAACAGCACCACCAGCAGGATGGCGAAGAGGAAGGCGGGGATGGCGTAGCCGATGATGATCGCCGAGCTGGTCCAGATGTCGAACTGGCTGCCGCTGCGCACTGCCTTGGCGATGCCCAGGGGATGGACACCAGGTACATGATCAGGGTGCTCCACAGCCCCAGGGAGATGGACACCGGCAGCTTCTCGATGATCAGGTCGGTGACCTTGGCGTCGCGGAAGAAGCTGCTGCCGAAGTCCAGGTGCACGTAGTTCTTGAGCATGATCCAGAAGCGCTCGGGCGCCGGCTTGTCGAAGCCGTACATGCGCTCGATCTCCTTGACCAGCTCCGGGTCCAGGCCCTGGCCGCCGCGGTAGTGCGAGCCGCCGGAGGAGGCCAGTTCGCCACCGGAGCCGGCGATGCGCCCGGTGGCCCCGCCGGCGGCGGCGTTGACGCCTTCGAGCTTGGCGATCATCTGGTCCACCGGCCCGCCGGGGGCGGCCTGGATGATGATGAAGTTGATCAGCAGGATGCCGAACAGCGTCGGCACGATCAGCAGCAGGCGGCGCAGGATGTAGGCGAGCATCAGGGGGTCTCCGGCGCCTGGGTCACGGCCTGGGTCGGCTCGGCCTTGCCGCGGGCCTGCCACCAGGTCATCAGCGCGTAGCTGTAGGGCGGCAGCTTCGCGGGGTGGGCGATGCGGTTCCAGTAGGCCAGGCGCCAGGTGTCCAGGTACCAGTTGGGCACCACGTAGTGGCCCCACTGCAGGGCGCGGTCCAGGGCGCGGGCGTGGCGCACCAGGGCTTCGCGGGAATCGGCCTTGATCAGGCCGTCCACCAGGGCGTCGATGGCCGGGTCGCGCAGGCCGATGAAGTTGCGGCTGCCGGGGTTGTCGGCGCTGGCCGAATGCCAGAACTCGCGCTGTTCGTTGCCCGGCGAGTTGGACTGCGGCCAGCTGGCGACCATCATGTCGAAGTCCCGCGAGCGCAGGCGGTTGATGTACTGGGAGATGTCCACCACGCGGATCTGCATGTCGATGCCCAGCTCGGCGAGGTTGCGCTTGTAGGGCAGCAGCACGCGCAGGAAGTCGGCCTGGACCAGCATGAATTCGAAGCTCAGCGGCTTGCCGTCGGGGCCGACCATGCGGTCGTCGACGATCCTGTAGCCGGCCTCCAGCAGCAGCTTGTAGGCCTTGCGCTTCTGCTCGCGGATGATGCCGCTGCCGTCGCTGACCGGCGGCTCGTAGACGCGCTCGAAGACCTGCGGCGGCAACTGGCCGCGCAGCGGTTCGAGGATCGCCAGCTCCTGGGCGTCGGGCAGTTCGTGGGCGGCCATCTCGGAGTTCTCGAAGAAGCTGCGGTCACGCTTGTAGGAGCCGAAGAACAGCTGCTTGTTGGTCCACTCGAAGTCGAACAGCAGGCTGATGGCCTCGCGCACCCGCGCGTCCTGGAACACCGGGCGGCGGATGTTGAAGGCGAAGCCCTGCATGCCCCAGGGGTTGTCGTTGTGCAATTCCTGGCGGACGATGCGGCCGTCGCGCACCGCCGGCGAGTCGTAGGCGGTGGCCCAGTTCTTCGCGATGCGCTCCTCGTTGAAGTCGAACTGCCCGGCCTTGAAGGCCTCCAGGGCCACGGTCAGGTCGCGGTAGGAATCCACCACCACGGCGTCGAAGTTGTTGAAGCCACGGTTCACCGGCAGGTCCCTGGCCCAGTAGTCCTTGACCCGCTCGTAGCGGATCGAGCGGCCCGGGTCGACCTTGGCGACGCGGTAGGGGCCGCTGCCCAGCGGCGGCTCCAGGCTGGTCTTGGCGAAGTCGCGGCTGGCCCACCAGTGCTTGGGCAGGATCTGCAGCTGGCCGAGGATCAGCGGCAGCTCGCGGTTGCCCGGGCGCTTGAAGTCGAAGCGCACGCGCAGCTTGTCCTCGGCCACCACCTTGTCGACGTCCGCGTAGTAGTTGCGGTACATCGGGTCGCCCTGCTTGACCAGGGTCTGGAAGGTGAACACCACGTCCTCGGCGGTGACCGGCGTGCCGTCCTGGAAGCGTGCCTGCGGGCGCAGGTAGAAGCGCACGAAGCGCTGCTCGGGGTCCTTCTCGATCTTCTCGGCGAGCAGGCCGTATTCGGTGAAGGGCTCGTCCAGGGAATGGAAGGTCAGGGTGTCGTAGACCAGGCTGATCTGCGAGGCCGGGTTGCCCTTGGGAATGAACGGGTTGAGGCTGTCGAAGCCGCCGGTGTCGGAGAGCCGCAGGGTGCCGCCCTTGGGCGCGTCGGGGTTGACGAAGTCGAAGTGGCGGTAGTCGGCCGGGTATTTCGGCGCCTCGTCGTAGAGGGTGATGGCATGTTGCGGCGCGGCCTGCAGGCCGGCGCCCAGGCCGAGCAGGCCGAGCAGGAGGAGGGCGCGCAGCTTCATCGACGGCGCTCCGCCGCCGTTCCGGTGGTGGGAGCGGGTGCGGGGCGAGGGGCGCTGGTCGACAGTCTGGGCATGGTCTGCTCGTAGGTCCGTTCGGGCTGGCATCGTTTGTACTGGTTGCGGCCCGTCCCGTGCAAGGGGGCGGGCCCCGGGAAGCCTGGCGGAGCGCCGGCGCCGCCGGCTTTTCGACAGGCATTCCAGGCGGTCACGGTAACAGCTTGTATTGCGGGGAAAAAGCTCGGGCCGGAAGCTTAGGCCGTGCTTTGGGGGGAAAGTTGCCGGGGGCGGGCGGCTCCGTGCTCGGCGCCGAGGGGGCAAGGTCAAACGGCGGATAACGCCGTAGGCGTTATGCGCCCTACGCCAAGGCATGGACGTAGGGCGAATAACCGTTCGCGGTTATCCGCCGTTACACCGTGGAATCAACGGCTGGCGGTGTCGAGGTAGAGCGTCAGGGTCTGCCCGGGCTTGAGCGCGTGGGCGCTGCTGCGCGGGTTCCAGCGCTTGATGTGCTGCATCTCGACGTTGAAGCGCTTGGCGATCAGGTACATGGAATCGCCCTGCTTGACCTTGTAGTAGGTCGCCGCTTCCTGCGCCTGCTGCTGCTTGGCCTTGCCGCTGGCGCCGCTGCGGGCCGCCAGCTGGGTGGCGCCTTGCAGCTTGAGCACCTGGCCGGGCTTGACGCCGTGGCTGTCCAGGCCGTTCCAGCGCTTCAGGTCGTCGACGCCGACGCCGGTGGCGCGGGCGATCTGCCAGAGGTTGTCGCCACGCTTGACCTTGTAGCTGCGGGTGGCGTTGGCCAGGCTGGGCGCCTTGGGCGCGTCGGCCTTGGCCACCTGGCGCGCGGGCTCCAGTTCCGGCATGCGGCTGCCCTTGGCGGGGATCAGCAGCGCCTGGCCGTTGCGCACGCGGTTGGAGCTCAGGCGGTTGCTGCTCTTGAGCTCGGCCACGGTGATGCCGTGCTTGGCCGCGATGCTGCGCAGGCTGTCGCCGCGGCGCACCTTGTACTGCTTCCAGCTCACCAGGTCCTGGGGCTGCAGGGAGGCGAGGCCGGCCTTGAGCCGCTCGACCTTCTCCTTGGGCACCAGCAACTGCTGCGGGCCGTCCATGGTGATACGGCGCTTGAAGGCCGGGTTGAGCAGGTACAGCTCGTCCTCGTCGAGTTCGGCCAGCGCCGCGACGCGCGACAGGTCCAGGCCGGGCTTGACCTTCACCGCGGCGAAGTAGGATTCGTTGGCGATGGGGTTGAGGTTGATGCCGTAGGCTTCCGGCGACATCACCAGCTGCGACAGGGCCAGCAGCTTGGGCACGTAGTCCTGGGTTTCCTGGGGCAGCGGCAGGTTCCAGTAGTCGGTCGGCAGGCCGAGCTTCTGGTTGCGCTCGATGGCGCGGCTGACGGTGCCTTCGCCGGCGTTGTAGGCGGCCAGGGCCAGCAGCCAGTCGCCGTTGAACATGTCGTGCAGGCGGTTCAGGTAGGTCAGCGCCGCGTTGGTCGAGGCCTTGATGTCGCGGCGGCCGTCGTACCAGCTGGTCTGGCGCAGGTTGAAGTGGGTGCCGGTGGTGGGGATGAACTGCCACAGGCCCACCGCCTGGGCGCGGGACACGGCGAGGGGGTTGTAGGCGCTCTCGATCATCGGCAGCAGCGCCAGTTCCAGCGGCATCTGCCGTTCTTCCAGGCGCTCCACCACGTAGTGCATGTAGGGGCTGCCGCGCTCGGAGGCCTGCTCGATGAAGGCATGGTTGCCGACGAACCACAGGCGCTGGCGTTCGATGCGCGGATTGGTGTCGGTGGCGTCGGCCTGCAGCTGGAAGCCGTGGCGCATGCGCTGCCAGATGTCGCTGTCGGCGTAGGCCGGGTTGAACTGTACGTCCACCGCGCGGCTGGCGGCGGGGCGGTAGGTCAGGGCGTCCTGGCCGGTGCCGTGCTGGCTGGTCTGGCAACCGGCGAGGGCGCCGGCGCCGAGCAGGACGGAGACTCGTATGGCACGGGCCAATGCGTCTAGATCGCTGGTCTTACTGGTCTTTGGCGGCATTGGCGGATGACTTTGTCCAGGGTAAAAATTTCGGGGATTCTAGAAACCACACCGGACGTGGTCAAGATTTCGCCAGACCTTAGAATTTATCTTTCCATTGCCGAATGACCGCAAAAACCTCTGCGGGGCTGGCTATCGGCCCGCCGTTCCGCTCGTCGGCGGCTTTTTTCACGCTGCTTTCCGAGGTGCGCAGGAAGGGGTTGGTGGCTCGCTCCAGGGCGATGCTGGAGGGCAGGCTGATGCGGCCCTGTTCGCGCCAGGCGCTGACCTCGTCGAAGCGCGCGGCCAGCTCGGCGTTGTTGGGCTCCACCGCGCGGGCGAAGCGCAGGTTGCCCAGGGTGTATTCGTGGGCGCAGTACACGCCGGTGGCGCCCGGCAGCGCGGCGAGGCGGCCCAGGGAAGCGTGCATCTGCGCCGGGGTGCCCTCGAACAGGCGGCCGCAGCCGCCGGCGAACAGGGTGTCGCCGCAGAACAGCAGGGGCGCGTCGGCGTCGGCGTGGTAGTAGGCGATGTGCCCGAGGGTATGGCCGGGCACCTCGATCACCTCGAAGCCCAGGCCCAGCACCTGGACCTGGTCGCCGTCGCGCAGCGCCTGGTCGATGGCCGGGATGCGCTCGCCGGCCGGGCCCAGCACGCGGGCGCCGCTGGCCTGTTTCAGGCGCGCCACGCCGCCGACGTGGTCCTGGTGGTGGTGGGTGACCAGGATGTCGGTCAGGCGCCAGCCCGGGTGCGCGGCCAGCCAGGCCTCGACCGGCGCGGCGTCGCCCGGGTCGACCACCGCGCAGGTCTGCGTGGTCACATCCTGCAACAGCCAGATGTAGTTATCGGAAAAGGCGGGCAGCGCGTCGATCTGTATCATGGCCGGATGTCGCTAAGCGGAATAGGTTGGCGCATAGTAGTGCGAATGTGCCGTCCTGTGTTCGCCGAAGGGCGTCGCCCGCCTTCCCGGCGGCGGCAGCCAACCTGTTTCAGGGGGTGGTGAGAATGGAACGAGAAGCCTTCGCCCAGGCCGATGCCGACTGGCTGGAGCTGATCGCCGAGGCGCGCGACTGGTTCGCCGGGCCGCTGGGCGCGATGATGCTGGCCGAGGAGCAGCGCCTGCTCTGCGACGAGCTGCAGCGCTACTTCGGCGGTTACCTGGTGCACTACGGCCCGCACGCCGAGCTGCCGGAGAGCACCGGCAACATCCAGCGCGGCGTGCGCCTGGGGCCGCCGCTGCCGGGCGTGGAGATCGCCTGCGACGAATGCGCCTGGCCGCTGGGCGAGCACGCCGCCGACGTGGTGCTGCTGCAGCACGGCCTGGACTTCTGCCTGTCGCCGCACCGCCTGCTGCGCGAGGCCGCGCGCAGCGTGCGGCCCGGCGGGCACCTGCTGGTGATCGGCGTCAACCCGCGCAGCGCCTGGGGCCTGCGGCACTATTTCGCCTCCGACGGCCTGGGCCGGGCGCGCTGCATTTCCCCCGGGCGGGTCTGCGACTGGCTCAACCTGCTGGGCTTCGCGCTGGAGAAACGCCGCTTCGGGTGCTATCGTCCGCCGCTTGCCTCGGCTGCCTGGCAGGCGCGTCTGCAACGCCTGGAGAACTGGGACAAGGGCCTGAAGGGCGCCGGCGCCGGCTTCTACCTGCTGGTGGCGCGCAAGCTGGTGGTCGGCCTGCGGCCGTTGCGCCAGGCCCGCCGCGAGGCCCGCGGCCAACTGGTGCCGCTGCCGGTGGCCAAGGTCAGCCGGCGGGATTCCGAAATCTAGCGACGGCCCTCGCCAGTCCCTCGTGCCACCTTCCCGGGGCGGGACGCCGCGGGCCGTACTGAAGGTGATATGAGCGAAGAAGAGAAGGTCGTCATCTATACCGACGGCGCCTGCAAGGGCAACCCCGGCCGCGGTGGCTGGGGCGCTGTGCTGTTCTACAAGGGCGCCGAGCGCGAACTCTGGGGCGGCGAGCCGGAGACCACCAACAACCGCATGGAACTGACGGCGGCCATCATGGCCCTGGCGGCGCTCAAGCGGTCCTGCGAGATCCGCCTGGTCACCGACTCCGAGTACGTGATGAAAGGCATCAAGGAATGGCTGCCGAACTGGAAGAAGCGCGGCTGGAAGACCGCTGCCAAGCAGCCGGTGAAGAATGCCGACCTGTGGCAGGCGCTGGACGAGCAGGTCAACCGGCATAATGTCGAGTGGCAGTGGGTGCGCGGCCACACCGGGCACCCCGGCAACGAGCGCGCCGACATGCTCGCCAACCGTGGCGTCGCCGAACTGCCGCGCTGAATATTGCAACGGGCGCCCGCGGGCGCCCTCCCTGGTCAAAGCAACAAGGTCACGAAATGCGCAGCGTCGTACTGGATACCGAAACCACCGGCATGCCGGTCACCGATGGCCACCGGATCATCGAGATCGGCTGCGTCGAGCTGGAAGGCCGCCGCCTCACCGGCCGCCACTTCCACGTCTACCTGCAGCCCGACCGCGAGATCGACGAAGGCGCCATCGCGGTCCACGGCATCACCAACGAACACCTCAAGGACAAGCCGCGCTTCCGCGAGGTGGCCGACGAGTTCTTCGAGTTCATCAAAGGCGCCCAGCTGATCATCCACAACGCGGCGTTCGACATCGGCTTCATCAACAACGAGTTCGCCCTGCTGGGGCAGAGCGAGCGCACCGACGTCGCCGACTACTGCTCGGTGCTCGACACCCTGATGATGGCCCGCGAGCGCCACCCGGGGCAGCGCAACAACCTCGATGCCCTGTGCAAGCGCTACGGCGTCGACAACTCCGGCCGCGACCTGCACGGCGCACTGCTCGACGCCG
Source organism: Pseudomonas sp. 273 (assembly GCF_029201425.1). Classification (NCBI taxonomy): domain Bacteria; kingdom Pseudomonadati; phylum Pseudomonadota; class Gammaproteobacteria; order Pseudomonadales; family Pseudomonadaceae; genus Pseudomonas; species Pseudomonas sp. 273. Next base: position 4,404,133 of record NZ_CP116775.1, on the reverse strand, counting down.
AGATCCTCGCCGACGTCTACCTGGCGATGACCGGGGGCCAGACCAGCCTGTCGCTGGCCGGCCAGGGCGCCGAGGGTGACGGCAGCGGCCGCCCGCAGGCCAGCCCGATCCGCCGCCTGGCGGCCGGCCGCGCGCTGACCCGGGTGATCCGCGCCAGCGAAGAGGAACTGGCGGCGCACGCCGCGCGCCTCGCCGCAGTGGAGAAGTCCGCCGGCGCCCCCTCGCTATGGGCACAACTGGAAGCCCCTGAGGCGTAGGGCGAATAACCGTTCGCGGTTATCCGCCGCCTGACCTTGGCCCGGGGCGCCGCGGTTTCGAACCCGGAGCCCCTGTCTCGGGCGCTCCGGTCCCGACCTGCGGACCCGGGCACATCGGCGTACAACCGCGAACGGTTGTACGCCCTACGTCGGTTTCAATCCTCCGCCGCCCACCCCCGGGTGCGTTCCACCGCCTTCTTCCAGCCCGCATACAGCCGCTCGCGCTCGGCCGCCTCGCAGTGGGGCTGGAACACCCGCTCGATCACCGCCTTGCCCTTCAGCTCGTCCAGGCTCTGCCAGAAGCCGCTGGCCAGCCCCGCCAGCACGGCGGCGCCCAGGGCCGTGGTCTCGCGCATCTGCGGGCGTTCCACCGGGGTGCCGAGGATGTCGGCCTGGAACTGCATGAGGAAGTTGTTGGCCACCGCGCCGCCGTCCACGCGCAGGGCGCGCAGCGGTTCGCCGGCGTCCTGCTGCATGGCGTCGAGCACGTCGCGGGTCTGGTAGGCGATGGATTCCAGGGTGGCGCGGATCAGGTGGTCGGCCTTGACCCCGCGGGTCAGGCCGAACAGCGCGCCGCGGGCGTACGGGTCCCAGTAGGGCGCGCCCAGGCCGGTGAAGGCCGGCACCAGGTAGACGCCGTTGCTGTCCTTGACCTTGCTGGCGAAGTACTCGGAATCGTGGGCGTCGTTGATCACCTTCAGCTCGTCGCGCAGCCACTGCACCGTGGAGCCGCCGTTGAACACCGCGCCTTCCAGGGCGTACTGCGGCTCGCCGCGGGGCCCGCAGGCGATAGTGGTGAGCAGGCCGTGGGTGGACTTCACCGCCTTGGCGCCGGTGTGCATCAGCAGGAAGCAGCCGGTGCCGTAGGTGTTCTTCGCCTGGCCGGGCTCCACGCAGAGCTGGCCGAACAGCGCGGCCTGCTGGTCGCCGGCGATCCCGGCGATGGGCGTGCGGTGCACGCCCAGGCCGCCGACCCTGGCGTGGCCGAACACCCCGGAGGAAGCCTGGACCTTCGGCAGCATGGCCCGGGGGATGTCCAGGGCGGCCAGCAGGCGGTCGTCCCAGTCGCGCTTGTGGATGTCGAACAGCAGGGTGCGCGAGGCGTTGGTGTAGTCGGTGACGTGCACCTCGCCCTCGGTGAGCTTCCACACCAGCCAGCTGTCCACGGTGCCGAACAGCAGTTCGCCGCGGCGGGCGCGCTCGCGGGCGCCGTCGACCTGGTCGAGGATCCACTTCAGCTTGGTGCCGGAGAAGTAGGGGTCGATGACCAGCCCGGTGGTGTCGCGGATGTAGGGCTCCAGGCCGTCGGCGCGCAGCTGCTCGCAGATGCCCGCGCTGCGCCGGCACTGCCAGACGATGGCGTTGTGGATCGGCCGGCCGGTGGCCTTGTCCCACACCACCGTGGTCTCGCGCTGGTTGGTGATGCCGATGGCGGCCACCTCGCCGAAGCCGATGCTGGCCTGGGCCAGGGCCTCGACCAGGGTGGAGCTCTGGGTGGCCCAGATTTCCATGGGGTCGTGCTCGACCCAGCCGGCCTGGGGGTAGATCTGCGCGAACTCGCGCTGCGCCACGCTGACCACGTTGGCGTCGCGGTCGAAGATGATGGCGCGGGAGCTGGTGGTGCCCTGGTCGAGGGCGACGATGTATTTCTTGTTCTGGCTGTCGGTCATGACGTTGGCCTTGTGCTGCATCCGGCAGAGCCCGGGTCGTCTGCGACCTTAGGCCATTCCGCGCGCCGGGTGAAGGGCCGTGCGCGCAGGCGGCGGTGGCGGATTCGGCCGCCGGCCCTTGCTATGCTTGGGCATCGTTCACGGACAGACCCCGGACCGTCATGACCCCCGCCATCGACCTGCTGAAGAAGGCCCGCGCCGAGCACCGCGTGCTGAGCTACGAACACGACCCCAAGGCGCCGTCCTATGGCCTGGAAGCCGCCGAGAAGCTCGGCCTGGAGCCGGCGCGGGTGTTCAAGACGCTGCTCGCCGCCACCGAGAAGGGCGAGCTGCTGGTGGCCGTGGTGCCGGTGGCCGGCAGCCTCGACCTGAAGGCCCTGGCCCACGCCGCCGGGGCCAAGAAGGCCGACATGGCCGACCCCGGCGCCGCCCAGCGCGCCACTGGCTACCTGGTCGGCGGCATCAGCCCGCTGGGGCAGAAGAAGCACCTGCGCACCTTCATCGACGAGTCCGCCCGGCAGTACCCGAGCATCCACGTCAGCGCCGGACGCCGCGGCCTGGAGGTGGAGCTGAGCGCCGAGACCCTGGCCGGGCTGACCGCGGCCAGCTTCGCCGCCATCGGCCGGGCCTGAGGGCGCGACTGTGCCGATGCGAAAGTCGCACACTGTATAGCAGCGCCGAGCGTGCGGGGCGGCATGCTGGAACCCCACTCAAAGGAGAACGCCATGCAGCTCGAATTCCACCAGGTCGATGCCTTCACCCACCGTCCGTTCGCCGGCAACCCGGCGATGGTCTACCGCCTGGACGCCTGGCTGGCCGACGAGCTGATGCAGAACATCGCCGCCGAGCACAACCTGTCCGAGACCGCCTTCCTGGTCCGCGAGGCCGATGGCTGGCGCATCCGCTGGTTCACCCCGACGGCCGAGGTGCCGCTGTGCGGCCACGCCACCCTGGCCAGCGCCCACGTGCTGTTCGAGGTGTTCGGCGAGCCGGGCGAGCGTCTGGAGCTGAACTCGCTGTCCGGCCCGCTGCGGGTGTACCGCGAGGACCAGCGCCTGGCCCTGGACTTCCCGGCGCAGCCGCCCCGCGAGGCGGGCAGCACCGTGGAGCTGGAGCAGGCCCTGGGCCTGCCGGTGGTCGACGCGCTCAGCACCACGGCGCACCTGATGGTGCTGCTGGAGTCGGAGGAAGCGGTGCGCGCCTGCAAGCCGGACTTCGTCGCCCTGGCCCGGCTGCCGTACCTGGGGGTGATCGTTACCGCGCGGGGGAGGGCGACCACGATTTCGTCTCGCGCTTCTTCGCCCCGGCCATCGGCATCAACGAGGACCCGGTGACCGGCGCCGCCCACTGCTGCCTGATCCCCTACTGGTCGCAGCGCCTGAGCAAGCTGCAGCTGCGCGCCTTCCAGTGCTCGGCCCGCGGCGGCGAGCTGTGGTGCCGGCTGGAGGGCGACCGCGTGCGCATCGCCGGCCAGGCGCGGCTGGTGGCGAGCGGGCGGCTGGTGATCTGAAGCACGCCGCCATGCCATGGGGGAACGGCGGATAACCGCGAACGGTTATTCGCCCTACGTTGCGGGTGGGGTTGGCGTAGGGCGAATAACGCTCCGCGTTATCCGCCGCCTGGCCGTGGCCCTATGCTTCCGGCAATTCGATGACGAAGCGCGTCCAGCCGTTGTCGGATTCGGCGCGGATGCCGCCGCCGTGGGCCTGGACGATGGAGCGGCAGATCGCCAGGCCGAGCCCGGCGTGCACGCCCTGGCCCTCGCGCTGGGCCGGTTCGCGGTGGTGGAAGCGGTCGAACAGCCGCGGCAGCTGCTCGGCGGGGATGGCCGGGCCCTGGTTCTCCACGCTGACCTGGCCGGGCCGCAGGCGCACGCGGATGGCGCCGCCGGCGGGGGTGAAGCGCAGGGCGTTGTCCAGCAGGTTGGCCAGCACCCGGCGCAGCATGCCGCGGTCGCCGAGTACACGTGCCTGGCCCTCGCGCTCCAGGCGGACACCCTGGTCTTCGGCCAGTGGCGCATAGAACTCCAGCAGGGCATCCACTTCCCCGGCCAGGTCCAGGCTGTCGCGCCCGGGGGCCAGCAGGCCGTGGTCGGCCTTGGCCAGCAACAGCATGTCGTTGACCATGGCGGTCAGCCGCTGCAGTTCCTCCAGGTTGCCGTGCAGCGCCTCGCGGTAGTCGTCCTCGCCGCGCGGGCGCGACAGCACCACCTGGGTCTGCGTCAGCAGCGCGGTGAGCGGCGTGCGCAGCTCGTGGGCGATGTCTGCGGAGAACGCCGACAGGCGCTGGAAGGCTTCTTCCAGGCGTGCCAGCATGGCGTTCAGCTCGCTGGCCAGGCCGCGCAGTTCCGCGGGCAGGCGGCTGGCGTCCAGGCGCGTGGTCAGCGACTGCGCCGACACCTGTGCCGCCACCTCGCGCATGCGCCGCAGCGGGCGCAGGCTGGCGCGGGTGGCCCAGGCGCCGAGCAGCGCGGTGGCCAGGGCGGAGAGGCCCATGGTCAGCCAGATCAGCTGCTGCATGCGGCCGAGGAAGTGCTGGTGGTGGGTGATGTCCAGCACCAGGGTCAGCTGGCGCCCGGCGGGCTCGGCCGGGTCCAGCGGCACGCGCGTCTCGCGGTAGGCGGGTGGTTCGCCCATGCCTTCCATGCCGCTGCTCATGCGCGGCGGCTCGTCCAGCCAGCGCTGGCCGTCGGCGCCCTCCAGGCGCAGGCCCAGGTCCGGGTGGCGCGTCAGTTCGTGCTCCAGTGTTTCGCGTTGCGCAGTCAGGCCGGAGGGATCGCGCACCGGGCCGAGCAGTTCGCGGAAGAACGGCAGGCGGCCAGCCATCACCTGGCGGTCCAGCTCGACGAAGTGCGCCTCGCTGGCGCGGCTGAACACCACCCCGGCGATCAGCGACACAGCCGCGGTGCAGGCGGCGAACAGCAGGCTCAGGCGGACGCCCAGCGAAACCCGCGCGGCGGCGCTCACGGCGCCCGCTCTTCGAGCACGTAGCCCATGCCGCGCACGGTATGGATCAGGCGCTGCGGGAAGTCGTCGTCGACCTTGGCGCGCAGGCGGCGGATGGCCACCTCGATGACGTTGGTGTCGCTGTCGAAGTTCATGTCCCAGACCTGGGAGGCGATCAGCGACTTGGGCAGCACCTCGCCGTGGCGGCGCAACAGCAGTTCCAGCAGGGCGAACTCCTTGGCGGTCAGCTCGATGCGCCTGCCGCCGCGCTGCACCCGGCGGCGCAGCAGGTCCAGCTCCAGGTCGGCCAGTTGCAGCACGGTCTCCTGCAGCTGCTGGCCACCGCGGCGCAGCAGGGTGCGCACGCGGGCCAGCAGTTCGACGAAGGCGAAGGGCTTGACCAGGTAGTCGTCGGCGCCCTGTTCCAGGCCGCGCACGCGGTCCTCCACGGCGTCGCGGGCGGTGAGGAACAGCACCGGCAGGGCCAGGCCGGCCTGGCGCACGGCGCGGAGGATCTGCCAGCCGTCGCGGCCGGGCAGCATGACGTCGAGGATCGCCAGGTCGTAGTCGCCGGACAGCGCCAGCTGCTCGCCCTCGGCGCCGTCGCCGCAGAGGTCCACGGCATAGCCGGCCTCGCTCAGGCCCTGGCGCAGGTACTGGCCGATGCGGGGTTCGTCTTCGACGATCAGCAGTTTCAAGGTGGATGGCCTCCGTGGCGGGAATGCCGGTCATTGTATCCAGCGCTGCCGGTGACGCTGCCAAGCTGACACAACTGTAATCTTCCCGACAGCCAACCGGCAGGTGGCCGGCGGCAACATGGGGGCAATCATCTGCAAGAGGTCCGCATCATGCGTACACGCCAGCTATTCAACGCCGCCATCCTCGGCCTCGTCGCCGCCTTCGCCCTGCCAGCCCTGGCCGATGCCGGCCACGGTCACGGGTACGACTTCGGCAAGCCGGCCGAGGCCACCCGGGCCACCCGCAGCGTCGAGGTCACCCTGGGCGAGATGTACTTCGAACCCAAGTCGCTGCAGGTGAAGGCCGGCGAGACGGTGCGCTTCGTCATCCACAACAAGGGCAGCCTGCTGCACGAGTTCAACCTCGGCAACGCTGCCATGCACGCCGAGCACCAGAAGGAAATGCAGCAGATGCAGGCGATGGGCATGCTCACGCCCACCGGCATGAGCCACGGCATGGCCGGCATGGACCATTCGAAGATGATGAAGCACGACGACCCCAACAGCGTGCTGGTGGAGCCGGGCAAGACCGCCGAGCTGACCTGGACCTTCACCAGGGCCACGGAGCTGGAGTTCGCCTGCAACATCCCCGGCCACTACCAGGCCGGCATGGTCGGTCGCCTGACCGTCGAGCCCTGAGCGCTGGCGCAATCGGAGATAAATCAGCCCTCGTAGGAGCACGCCCTGCCCGCGATTCGCGCGCAGGGCGCGCTCCTACGGGAAGCCGTGCTCGCCTGCAACGTAGGAGCAACTGTCTATTGGCTTTCCGCGTTCGCGGGAATGATGGGGTATGAGGATGGCGCCTGGCCTCGACGCCGCTCAGGACAGCCCCCTCTCCCGCTTGCGGGAGAGGGGGCTGTTCGTAGGGCATCGGAGTCCCGGTCAACGGCGTATAACCGCGAACGGTTATACGCCCTGCGTGCAGGAGGACTCCGTCCGCGATCCGCTCCGAGGTCGCCAGCCGTCACGAAGGCATCCCGCGCCTGCTGAAACCACCGGGGCATTTGTATACACTTGCCCGGCCCGCCACCCCGGCGGGCGCCGACACGATTTCCGCAGGCCCATTCCATGCAGCACCCCGCCGAACATTCCCCGCTGGGCAAGTCCAGCGAATACGTCTCCACCTACGCGCCGGAGCTGCTGTTCCCCATCAGCCGCGCCACCAAGTGGGCCGAGCTAGGCCTGGACGGCGCCAACCTGCCGTACCGCGGCGTGGACATCTGGAACTGCTACGAGCTGTCCTGGCTCACCCCTGGCGGCAAGCCGATGGTGGCCATCGGCGAGTTCGCCATCCCGGCGCAGTCGCCGAACATCATCGAGTCCAAGTCCTTCAAGCTCTACCTCAATTCGCTGAACCAGAGCGCCTTCGATAGCCGCGAGGCGCTGCGGGCGGTGCTGGAGCGCGACCTGTCCGCCGCCGCCGGCGCGCCGGTGGGCGTGCGCCTGCGCAGCCTGGACGAAGTGGCGGAGGAGGGCGTGGCCATTCTGCCCGGCCAGTGCATCGACGACCTCGACATCGCCGTGGACGGCTACGACCACCCGCGCCCGGAGCTGCTGCGCTGCGACGACGCGCGGCGGGTGGACGAGGTGCTCTACAGCCACCTGCTGAAGTCCAACTGCCCGGTCACCGGCCAGCCGGACTGGGGCACCCTGGTGGTGGACTACGCCGGCCCGGCCCTGGACCCCGCCAGCCTGCTGGCCTACGTGGTTTCCTTCCGCCAGCACCAGGACTTCCACGAGCAGTGCGTGGAACGCATCTACCTGGACCTGCAGCGCCTGCTGCAGCCCAGCCGCCTGACGGTCTATGCGCGCTACGTGCGCCGCGGGGGCTGGATATCAACCCCTACCGCAGCAGCGGGGAGATCACGCCGGACAACCGGCGGCTGGTGCGGCAGTAACGTTAGCCCCGAACGCGTGGCGCGGCTTCATCGCGGACGGAGTCCGCTCCTACGGTTCCAGGGACGCACGGTCGTAGGGCGGATAACCGTTCGCGGTTATCCGCCGTTGTCCGGAGCGCCGGTGCCGACGGTAACGGCGGATAACGCCATAGGCGTTATGCGCCCTACGAAAACCGGGAATACCTTTCCAAATACTGAATGGCATTCTGATTCTACGCCTTTCGACCCCCGCCCTGGGGAACAGGGCGCGGCCGACGAAGCGGGCGGTGTCGTGCAGGTTGATGCCGATGCCTTCCAGTTCCTCCTGGCGGTGCTGGGCGCTGATGCCGATGGCGGAAATGACGAAGCGCGGCTGGTGGTCGTGGTCGGTGACGGCGCTGGCGACCATGCTCACGCCGCGGTACAGGTGGTCGCGGTCCATGCTCCAGCCGCGCGCCAGGGCCTCGGCGGCGTCGGCCTGGAACTGCTCGAAGCTCGGCGGGTTCTCCCAGCGCACCCGCGACAGGCGCCGGCGCAGCTCGTCCGCCGGTAGCTGGCGGAGGCCGGCGATGCAGCGCCCGGCGGCGCCCACCAGCTCCGGCAGGCGCGTGCCGAGCGCGACGTTGACGTGGGCGATGGGCGGCGCGGCGCGGGCGACCACGCGGATGTGCGCGTCGTCGGTGACCTGCCACAGCGCCACCAGGATGTTGTGGTTGAGGCTCAGGCGCTCCAGTTCCGGCTGGATCAGGTCGGCGTAGCTGCGGCCGATGAAGCTCACCGCCAGTTCCGACAGGCCCAGGCCCAGCTGGTAGGTCTTGGTCTCGTTGTCGAACGAGGCCAGCTGCTCGTTGTGCAGCGTGCGCAGGATGTTGAAGGCGCTGCTGGGGCTGATGCCGGTGGCGCGGGCGATGGCGGCCACGCCTTCGGGGGCTTCGGCGTGGGCCAGGTGGCGGAGGATCTGAATAGCGTTCACCACGGCCCCTACGTCCTTGGTGCTGGAGCTCTTCGTATTGGCTTCCGGTACGGTTTCTTTGTTTTTCATATTCACTATTGGGATTGACATTCACTGGGGTGAATATATGCTGGCTTCACGGAGCGCACAACGGCTGCCTTGAAACCGCCGGCTGTGCGTCCACGTCGCTGCACTTTGCAGCAAAGGTCGAACAAGAACAAAGGAGGACCTACGTGGCAGATCTCCCCGAGTGCGTCGTTCCGGGCCCCGAGGCCCAGTATCTCGCCTTCCTCGCCGAGGGCCGCTTCATGCTGCAGCGCAGCCGTTCCAGCGGGCGGCACGTGTTCTACCCGCGCAACCTGGTGCCCGGCAGCGGCGAGACGGACCTGGAATGGGTCCCGGCCTGCGGCCTGGGCACTCTTTATGCGATCACCGTCAACCGCGCCCGCGGCGGCGACTACAACGTCGCCCTGGTCGACCTGGACGAGGGCGTGCGCATGATGTCGCGCATCGAGGGCCACCTCGAACTGCCCATCGGCACCCGCCTGAAGGCGCGCATCGTCGAACAGGAAGGCGCACCCGTGGTGGTGTTCCAACCCCTGGCGGAGGTGCAGCCATGAGCCAGGTCCTGCGCGGCAAGACCGCCATCGTCGGCATCGGCAGCGCCGGCATCGGCGAGGCCCCCGGCCACAGCGCCATCGAACTGCTCGGCCAGGCCTCGGTGAAGGCCATCGCCGACGCCGGGCTGAAGCTGGCGGACATAGACGCGGTGTTCGCCGCCACCAGTTCCCATGCCTTCCCGACACTGTCGGTGTGCGAATACCTGGGCATCCGTCCGAAATTCGTCGACGGCACCAACATCGGCGGCTCCAGCTTCGAACTGCACCTGCTGCAGGCCACCCTGGCCCTGGAGGCCGGGCTGTGCGACGCGGCGCTGATCTGCTACGGCTCCAACCAGCGCACCGCCGGCGGCAAGCTGGTGTCGATGAGCGAGCCGCAGTGGCACGAGACGCCCTACAGGCCGCGCCACCCCATCACCGCCTATGCCCTGGCCGCCAGCCGGCACATGCACCAGTACGGCACCACCCGCGCGCAGCTGGCGGAAGTGGCGGTGGCCGCGCGGGGCTGGGCCAACCTCAACCCCGAGGCCTTCGCCCGCGGCCCGCTGGGCATCGAGGACGTGCTCGCCGCGCGCATGGTCAGCGACCCGCTGAGCAAGGCCGACTGCTGCCTGGTCACCGACGGCGGCGGCGCCTGCGTGCTGGTCCGCGCCGACCGCGCCCGCGACCTGCCCAACGCACCGGTGTACTTCCTCGGCGCCGCTGGCGCGCAGTGGCACCGCTCCATCGTCGCCATGCCCGACCTGACCGTCACCGCCGCCTCGGAAAGCGGCCCGCGGGCCATGGCGATGGCCGGGGTGAGCCACGCCGACATCGACCTGGTGATGCTCTACGACGCCTTCACCATCAACACCCTGCTGTTCCTCGAAGACCTCGGCTTCTGCCCGAAGGGCGAGGGCGGGCGTTTCGTCGAGGGCGGGCGCATCGCCCCCGGCGGCGAGCTGGCGGTGAACACCAATGGCGGCGGGCTGTCCTGCGTGCATCCGGGCATGTACGGCATGTTCCTGATCATCGAGGCGGTGACGCAGTTGCGCCGCCAGGCCGGCGAACGCCAGTTGCGCAAGGCCGACGTCGCCCTGCTGCACGGCAACGGCGGCACCCTGTCCAGCCAGGTCACGGCCCTGCTCGGCACCCAGTCGGTGCTCTGAAGCCCGGGTTCGACGCCCCAGCGGTGGCCGCTTCGGCAGCCTGCCGTGGACGCGCTCGCCCTTGCGCCGGGACGGTCGGTCCGGCAACCGTCAACAGTTCAGGTGGAAACGTCATGTCAGTGAGTCACGCGCAACACCCCGGCGGCGCCTCGCGCTTCGCCAGCCTCACGCCCCTGCTGCAACCCCGTTCCGTGGCCGTGGTCGGCGCCTCCAGCGACCCGCACCGCATCGGCGGCCGGCCCATCGCCTACATGCTGCGCAACGGCTTCGGCGGGCGCATCCTCCCGGTCAACCCCAACCGCAGCGAGATCCAGGGCCTGCCGGCCTTCGCCAGCGTCGAGGCGCTGCCCGAGGCGCCCGACGTGGCCATAGTCGCGCTGCCGGCGCCGCAGGTGCTGGAGACCATCCGGGCCCTGGGCCGCAAGGGCGCGCGCAGCGCCATCGTGTTCTCCTCCGGCTTCAGCGAGGTGGGCGGCGAGGGCGAGCAGATGCAGGAGGCCCTGGTCGAGGCCGCCCGCGCGGCGAACATGCGCCTGCTGGGGCCCAACGCCCTGGGCGTGTTCAACGCCAACCTGGGCTACTACGCCTTCTTCTCCACCAGCCTGGAACGCGGCACGCCGCTGGCCGGGCGCGTCGGCATCGCCACCCAGTCCGGTGCCTATGGCGCGCACCTGCTGGGGCTGGCGCGGCAGCGCGGGCTGGGCACGCCGATCTGCGTGGCCACCGGCAACGAGGCCGACGTCACCCTGGGCGACGCCATCGGCTGGCTGGTGGAGTCGCCGGAGGTCGACGTGGTCATGGCCTACGCCGAGTCCATCCGCAACGTCGACAGCTTCCTCGCCGCCCTGGCGGCCGCCCACCGCGCCGGCAAGCCGGTGATCCTGCACAAGGTCGGGCGCAGCGAGCTGGGCGGCCGCGCGGCCATGTCCCACACCGCCTCGCTGGCCGGCGACGACAAGGTGCTGGACGCGGTGCTGGCCGACTACGCCGTGGTCCGCGCGCGCAACACCGAGGAGCTGATGGACATCGCCTACCTCGCCACCCAGCGCATCTACCCGGTGAACAACAGCCTGGGGATGATCACCGTCAGCGGCGGCGCCGGCATCATCGTCAGCGACGCCGCCGAAGAGGTCGGCCTGCCCATGCCGTCCATGCCCGAGGCGGCCCAGGCGCGGCTGAAGCAGCGGCTGTCGTTCGCCTCGCCGATCAACCCGGTGGACTGCACCGCCCAGGCGCTGAACGACCTGAGCCTGGTGCACGACTTCACCGAATCCATGGTGGTGGACGGCGGCTACCGCTCGCTGATCGCCTTCTTCACCCAGGCCGGCACCGCCGCGTCCATTGGCCCGCGCCTGGCCGAGCAGTTCGCCCGCATCAAGGCGGACCACCCGGAGCGCCTGTTCGTGGTCTCGGTGATGGGCGAGGGCGAGGAACTGGCGCCCTACGAGAAGGCCGGCTTCGCCCTGTTCGAGGATCCCACCCGCGCGGTGTACGCCATCCAGGCCATGGGCCGGCTCGGCGAGGCCTTCGCCCGGCCGTTGCGCCAGGTGCCGGCGCCCGGCGGCGTGGAGCTGCCGGCGCAGACCCCCGGCGAGGCGGAGGCCAAGCAACTGCTGGCCCGTGTCGGCATCGAGTCGGCGCCGGAGCGGGTGCTGGGCAACGCCGCGGACGCGGTGGCCTTCGCCGAATCGATCGGCTACCCGGTGGTGCTGAAGATCGCCTCGGCGGACATCCTGCACAAATCCGAGATCGGCGGCGTGCTGCTGGGCGTGGACAGCGCCGAGGCCGTACGCGAGGGCTTCGACCTGCTGCTGCGCCGCGCCGCCGAACACGCGCCCGCGGCGCGTATCGATGGCGTGCTGGTGGCGCGCCAGCTGCAGGGCGGCGTGGAGTGCTTCATGGGCATCCAGCGCGACCCGCAGTTCGGCCCGGTGGCTGTGTTCGGCCTCGGCGGCATCTTCGTCGAGGTGCTCAAGGACGTGGTGTTCCGCCGCTGCCCGTTCGACGCCGCGGAAGCCGAGGCGATGATCCGCAGCATCAAGGGCGCGCCCCTGCTGCTCGGCGCCCGCGGCCGCCCGGTGACCGACGTGAAGGCGCTGGCGCAGGTGCTCTCGCGGCTCTCGCGGTTCGCCGCCCAGGCCGGCCCGCGGTTGCGCTCGGTGGACCTCAACCCGGTGTTCGCCATGCCCGAGGGGCAGGGCGCCTGGGCCGCCGACGCGGTGCTGGAAGTCGAGGAGGTGGCCCATGGCGCTGAATCCTGAGCACCTGCTGAACTACCGCATCCCCGAGGTGCGCCAGCGCTACAGCCGCGAGGACAGCGCCTTCTACGCGCTGTCCGTGGGCCTGGGCGCCGACCCGATGGACGAGCACCAACTGGCCTTCGTCGACGCCAACCGCGATATCCAGGCGCTGCCGTGCATGGCGGTGGTGCTGGGCCACCCCGGTTTCTGGCTGGGCAATCCGGACACCGGCGTCGACGCCCTGCGCCTGGTGCATGGCGAGCAGAGCGTGGAATGGCTCAGGCCGCTGCCGCCGGAAGGCGAGGTGGTCGGCCGCACCCGCGTCACCGGCCTGGTGGACAAGGGCGCCGGCAAGGGCGCGCTGCTGTACAGCGAGAAGGTGCTGAGCGATGCCGCCAGCGGCGCGGTGCTGGCCATCGCCCGCGGCACCACCTTCCTGCGCGGCGACGGCGGCTTCGGCGGCGACGGCCGGTCGTCGAGCCAGCCGCACCGCCTGCCCGAGCGCGCGCCGGACCTGGCCATCGACCTGCCGACGCGCCCGGAGCAGGCCCTGTACTACCGCCTCAACGGCGACGACAACCCGATCCACGCCAGCCCGGCGGCCGCGGCGCGCGGCGGTTTCCCCAGGCCGATCCTGCATGGCCTGTGCACCCTGGGCGTGGCCTTCCACGCCCTGCTGCGCGGCTTCGCCGACTACCGCGCCGAGCGTTTCGGGCAACTGCAGGTGCGCTTCTCCGCGCCGGTGTTCCCGGGCGAGACCCTGCGCACGGAAATCTGGAACGACGGCTCCTTCCGCACCCGCGTGGTCGAGCGCGATGTGGTGGTGCTGGACAACGGCCGCGTGCGCCTGACCCCGGAGGCCGGCAACTGACCCGGGCGGCACGGCGCGACCCCACCTCAACCCACCTGCGAGAACAAGAACAATGAACGCATCCCTGAGCCCTCCCCAGGGCCCCGTGTTTTCCCGGCGTACGCTGGTCATCGCTTTCTTCTTCTGCTTCCTCGGGCTGCTCGCCGACGGCGTCGACCTGATGTTCCTCGCCTACAGCCTGAACAGCCTCAAGGCCGAGTTCGGCCTGAGCAACTTCGAGGCCGGCTCGCTGGGCAGCATCACCCTGGCCGGCATGGCCATCGGCGGCATCTACGGCGGCTGGTGCTGCGACCGCTTCGGCCGGGTGCGGGTGGTGACCTGGACCATCGTGATCTTCTCGGTCGGCACCGCGCTGCTGGGCATGACCCACAACTACTGGCAGTTCGCGCTGATCCGCTTCCTGTCCTCCCTGGGCCTGGGCTCGCTGTTCGTCGCCTGCAACATCCTGATGTCCGAGTTCGTCACCTCGAAGTACCGCACCACCATCCTGGCGACCATGCAGGCCGGCTGGACCGTGGGCTACCTGGTGGCGACCATCCTCGCCGGGCAGATCATCCCCGACTTCGGCTGGCGCGCGCTGTTCTTCACCGCCCTGGCCCCGGCGCTGGTCTGCCTGGCGCTGCGGCCCTGGGTGCCGGAGTCGCCGTCCTGGCTGGCGGCCCAGGCCCAGCGCCGCCAGCAACCGGCCGGCGTGCGCGCCGCACCCGCCGCCGGTGGCGGCCTGTTGGGCGAGCCGGCCACGCGCCGCATGTTCCTGCTCTGGGCGCTGACCTCGTGCTTCCTGCTGTTCGGCTACTACGGCACCAACAACTGGATGCCCTCGTACCTGGAAAGCGAGCTGGGCATGAACTTCAAGTCCATGACCGGCTACATGGTCGGCACCTACACCGCGATGATCCTCGGCAAGGTGGTCGCCGGGATGGCCTCGGACTACTTCGGCCGCCGCGCCACCTTCGCCGCTGGCGCCATCGGCAGCGCCATCTTCATGCCGCTGATCGTGTTCTGGCACACGCCGGACAACATCGTCTGGATCCTCGCGCTGTTCGGCTTCATCTACGGCGTGCCGGTGGGCGTGCTGGCCACCTACATGACCGAGAGCTTCTCCACCCGGGTGCGCGGCGCCGCCGTGGGCACCGCCTACAACCTCGGCCGCGTCGGCGCGGCGGTGGCGCCGGCGGCCATCGGCCTGCTGGCCTCGCACGTCTCCATCGGCGCCGGCTTCCTGGTGATGGGCATCACCTACGTGATCACCGGCCTGATCCCGGCGCTGTTCATCCCCGACCGCCTGTACGACCCGAACCGCGCGGCGAGCGATGCCGACGCCACGCCCGGGCCCGCCCCGGCGAGCGCCGACGCCGCCGACGCCGCCGAGCCGCGGCCGCTCAAGGCCTGAACCCATGACGGAGCCCCTGCGATGAACGATTCGACCCTGGCGGCCGCCCCGGCCGAGCCCGCGAGCGTGTTTCCCACCGGCCGCTTCACCTTCCAGGAGTTCCTCGGCCTGGAGCGCTGGGCCGAGGGCGAGGTGGCGCGCATCCGCCTGAGGCACCGCCCGGAGCTGATGAACTACCTCGAGCACTTCCACGGCGGCGTGCTGATGAGCGTGCTCGACGCCGCCATGGCCGGGGCCATCCGCATCTGCTCGCCGGGCTGCTCGATGGTCACCATCGACATGGCCACGCACTTCATGGGCAGCACCCGCGGCGAGCTGAACGCCGTCGGCCGGGTGCTGCGACGTACCCGCACCCTGTGCTTCTGCGCCGCGGAGATCCGCGACGAGGCGGGCGAGCTGGTCGCCACCGCCACCGGCAGCTTCAAGTACCGGCCCGCCCAGGCCGGAGCCGTTCAACCGACACGAGAATGACGAGATGACCGAGAACACCGAGATGGCCGGCGAGCGCGAGGAGCGCCTGCGGCTGATTCGCGACAGCGCCGCCTCCCTGATGCCGCGCGATGGCGACCTGAACCGCGTGCGCCGCCAGCGCTTCCAGGCGCCGGGGGTGGACCGCGCGGCCTGGGCCGAGGTCTGCGCCATGGGCTGGCCGGGCCTGCGCCTGGCCGAGGCGCAGGGCGGCAGCGGCCTGGGCATGGCCGAGTACGCCGCGCTGCTGGAGGAACTGGGCCGCGGCCTGCTGCCCGAGCCGCTGATCGAGGCCAGCCTGGTGGCGCCGCTGCTGCCGCAGGCCGAGCGCGACGCGCTGCTGGCCGGGGAGCGGCTGATCCTGCCGGCCGGCATCGGCTACGAGGGCGCCGCCGCGCGGCCGCTGTGGCGCGATGGCGCGCTGCGCGGCGAGGTCGCCCAGGTCCACCTGGGCGCCGCCGCCGACGCCTGGCTGGTGGCCTGCGACCAGGGCCTGGCGCTGGTGGAAAGCTACGCCGAGGGCCTGGAGCTGCGCAGCGAGCCGACCCAGGACGGCGGCCACCTGGCGCGCCTGCGTTTCGACGGCACCCCGGCGCGCCTGCTGCAGACGCCGCCGCCGGCCCTGGACGAAGCCGCGCTGGCCTGCGCCGCCTACCTGGTGGGGGCGATGGACGCCGCCTTCGAGCGCACCCGCGAGTACCTCGGCGTGCGCAGCCAGTTCGGCCGCGCCATCGGCAGCTTCCAGGCCCTGCAGCACCGCATGGTCGACCTGAAGATCCAGATCGAACTGGCCCGCGCCATGGTCGCCGAGGCCGCCGCGGCCATCGACGCCGGCGCGCCAACCGACCAGGTGCGGCGCCTGGTGTCCACCGCCAAGGTGCGCGCCGCCGAGGCGGCGCTGCTGGTCACCCGCCAGGCGATCCAGCTGCACGGCGGCATCGGCTACACCGACGAGGCCGACATCGGCCTGTTCCTGCGCCGCGCCATGGTGCTGCTCAACGCCCAGGGTTCGCTGGCCTTCCACCGCGCGCGCTACATCGCCCTGCTGCACGGGGAGGTGGCCTGATGAGCGAGCTCCTGCTGCAAGAGACCCACGGCAGCGTGCGCCTGCTGCGCTTCAACAACCCGGCGCGGCGCAACGCCCTGTCGCCGGCGCTGCGCATGGAACTGCTGGGCGCCCTGGAAGAGGCCGAGCGCGACGCCGCCGTGCGCAGCGTGGTGCTCACCGGCAGCGCGGAAGTGTTCTGCGCCGGCGGTGACCTGGGCGACATGCGCGTGGAAACCCTCGGCGCCGGCCGCGCGCGGATGCAGGCCAACGCCCGCCTGGTGCGGCAGATGGTGCGCATGGGCAAGCCGCTGGTGGCCGCCATCGAGGGCTGGGCGGTGGGCGCCGGGCTGTCCATCGCCCTGGCCTGCGACAGCCTGGTGTGCGGCGCCACGGCGCGCTTCGCCGCCGGCTTCGGCAAGGTCGGCCTGCTCGCCGACCTGGGCCTGCTGCACAGCCTGCCGGCACGCATCGGCCACGGCCGCGCGCGGCAACTGCTGATGTTCGGCGAGGTACTGGAAGCGCAGGAGGCGCTGCGCATCGGCCTGGTGGACCAGCTCTGCGCCCCCGGCGCGGCCCTGGAGACGGCGCTGCGGCGCGCGGCCCTGGTCGAGCAGCAGGCGCCGTTGCCGCTGGCCATGACCAAGGCCCTGCTGGCCGAGGGCCTGGACCTGCTGCTGGAGCGCGAGGGCGAGCTGCAGAGCCAGCTGTTCCTCAGCGCCGACCATGCCGAAGGCAAGGCGGCCTTCCTGGCCAAGCGCACCCCCCACTTCGAAGGACACTGAGATGACCGACTACAACGCCCTGGGCGATGGCGAATTCCGCCTGGTGGTGCGCGACTGGATC
Source organism: Pseudomonas sp. 273 (assembly GCF_029201425.1). Lineage (NCBI taxonomy): Bacteria > Pseudomonadati > Pseudomonadota > Gammaproteobacteria > Pseudomonadales > Pseudomonadaceae > Pseudomonas > Pseudomonas sp. 273. The sequence goes on along the minus strand of NZ_CP116775.1, from coordinate 4,387,064 downwards.
GCCGCCAACTACCCGCAACGCATCCGCAACCCGGCCCACCGCCTGGGCCGCGACGACACCTGGGAGTGGTACCAGGCGCTGTCGCGCCAGGGCTGGCTGTGCCCCGGCTGGCCGGTGGAATACGGCGGCATGGGCCTGAGCGCCGGCAAGCAGCTGATCATGATCGAGGAGATGGAAGGCTACGGCTGCGCGCGCCTGCCCGACAGCGGCATCACCATGCTCGGCCCGCTGCTCATCCGCTACGGCAGCGACGCCCAGCGCCGGCGCTTCCTGCCGCGCATCCTCAGCGGCGAGGACATCTGGTGCCAGGGCTACAGCGAGCCCAACGCCGGCTCCGACCTGGCCAGCCTGCGCACCGAGGCGGTGCTGCGGGACGGTCACTGGGTGATCAATGGCCAGAAGACCTGGACCACCATGGGCAGCGAGGCCAACTGGATCTTCGTGCTGGCGCGCACCGAGCGCGGCGGCAAACCGCAGCAGGGCATCAGCTTCCTGCTGGTGCCCATGGACAGCCCCGGCGTGGAGGTGCGGCCGATCCTCAACCTGGAGCTGCAGGGCGAATTCTGCGAGGTGTTCTTCAACGAGGTGCGGGTGCCGGCCGACCACCTGGTGGGCGAGGTCAACCAGGGCTGGAGCATGGCCAAGGCGCTGCTGGGCTTCGAGCGCATCTTCCTCGGCTCGCCCAAGCAGGCCACCTTCGCCCTCGAACGCCTGGTGCGCCTGGCCCGCCACCAGGGGCTGTGGGACGACCCGGCGTTCGCCCAGCGCTTCGCCGCGCTGAGCATGGACCTGGACTGCCACAAGGCGCTGTACGAGCGCTTCGCCGAGCGCCTGCGGCGCGGCGAGAGCCTGGGGCCGGACGTGTCGATGCTGAAGATCCACCAGTCCGAGCTGTACCAGCGCATCAGCGAGCTGGGCCTGGAGATCGCCGGTCCCGACTCGGCGCTGCTGCAGCCCTTCGCCGACGACCCCGAGCTGCACCCGGCGGGCATCTTCATCCAGTCGCGGCCCACCACCATCTACGGCGGCACCAACGAGATCCAGCGCAACATCCTGGCCAAGAGCCTGCTCGGCCTGCCGGGCTGAACCCCGCGCGGCCCGGCCGTCGCCGGGCCGCCCAGCGAATCCATACGAGAGGAAAGTGCGATGACCGAACGACTCAACGAAGGCAAGGTAGCGATCGTCACCGGCGCCGGTGGCGGCATCGGCCGCGAGATCGCCCTGGCCCTGGCCGACAGCGGGGCGAAGGTGCTGATCAACGACATCGGCGTGTCCCTGGGTGGCGAGGGTGGCTCCGCCTCTCCGGCCGAGGAGACCCTCGGGCTGATCCGCCAGCGCGGCGGCGAGGGGGCGATCAACACCGACAGCGTGGCGGACTGGGACAGCGCCCGGCGCATCGTCGCCAGCGCCCTGGACGCCTTCGGCCGGCTCGACATCGTGGTCAACAACGCCGGCATCCTGCGCGACGCCATCTTCCACAAGATGAGCGCCGAGGATTGGCTGTCGGTGATCAACGTCCACCTCAACGGCAGCTTCTTCGTCAGCCGCGCCGCCGCCGAGCGCTTCCGCGAGCAGGGCAGCGGCGCCTTCGTGCACATGACCAGCACCTCGGGGCTGATCGGCAACTTCGGCCAGGCCAACTACTCGGCGGCCAAGCTGGGCATCGTCGCCCTGTCCAAGTCCATCGCCCTCGACATGCAGCGCTACAACGTGCGCTCCAACTGCATCGCGCCCTTCGCCTGGAGCCGCATGACCGACTCCATCCCGGCCCAGACCCCGGAGCAGAAGGCGCGGGTGGAAAAGCTGCAGCGCATGACCCCGGAGAAGAACGCGCCCCTGGCCGTGTACCTGGCCTCCGACGCCGCCCGCGAGGTCAACGGCCAGGTGTTCGCCGCGCGCAACCACGAGCTGTTCCTGATGAGCCAGAGCCGCCCGCTGCGCAGCGTGCACAGCGAGCACGGCTGGACCCCGCAGAGCATCGCCGAGCACGGCATGCCGGCCTTGCGCGGCAGCTTCATGGACCTGGCGCGCAGCCCGGACGTGTTCTCCTGGGACCCGATCTGAGCCGCGGGGGCCAGCCATGAGCGTGTTCAAGACCCGTTTCACCGAGACCTTCGGCGTCGAGCACCCGATCATGCAGGGCGGCATGCAGTGGGTGGGGCGCGCCGAGCTGGCCGCGGCGGTGGCCAACGCCGGCGGCCTGGCCACGCTGTCGGCGCTGACGCAGCCGACGCCGGAAGCGCTGGCCGGCGAGATCGCCCGCTGCCGCGAGCTGACCGACAGGCCCTTCGGCGTCAACCTGACGCTGCTGCCGACGCAGAAGCAGGTGCCCTACGCCGAGTACCGCGCGGTGATCGTCGAGGCCGGCATCGGCGTCGTCGAGACCGCCGGCAACAACCCCGGCGAGCACATCGCCGAGCTGCGCCGCCACGGCGTCAAGGTGATCCACAAGTGCACCTCGCTGCGCCACGCGCTCAAGGCCGAGCAGCTGGGCGTGGACGCGGTGTCCATCGACGGCTTCGAGTGCGCCGGCCACCCGGGGGAGGACGACATCCCCGGGCTGGTGCTGATCCCCGTGGCGGCCAACCGCCTGCGGGTGCCGATCATCGCCTCCGGCGGCTTCGCCGACGGCCGCGGGCTGGTGGCGGCGCTGGCGCTGGGGGCGGACGCCATCAACATGGGCACGCGCTTCCTCAGCACCCGCGAATGCCCGATCCACCCGCAGGTGAAGGCGGCCATCCGCGCCGCCGACGAGCGCTCCACCGACCTCATCATGCGCAGCCTGCGCAACACCGCGCGGGTGGCGCGCAACGCGGTGAGCCAGGAGGTGCGGGCGATCGAGGCGCGCGGCGGGGCCACCTACGCCGACATTGCCGCGCTGGTCAGCGGCCAGCGCGGGCGCACCGTGTACGAGCAGGGCGACACCGACCTGGGCATCTGGTCGGCGGGCATGGTCCAGGGCCTGATCTTTGATGAGCCGGGCTGCGCTGAGCTGCTGCGCGGCATCGTCGAGCAGGCCCGCGCCCTGGTGCGCCAACGCCTGGAGGGCATGCTCGGCGACTGACCGCGACTCCCCACGCGGCGCCGCAGGAGGGCGCCGCTTCACCTCATCCGAACGAAGAGACAACAACAATGAAAAATCTTCCCGCACGGGCGCTGGCCTCGGCCGCCGCCTGCCTGCCGTTGTTCGCCCAGGCCGACTTCATCGGCGACAGCAAGGCCAGCCTGGAGCTGCGCAACTTCTACTTCAACCGCGACTACCGCCAGTCCGGCGCCAGCCAGTCGTATTCGGAGGAATGGGCACAGGGCTTCCTGCTGCGCTACGAATCCGGCTATACCGACGGCACCGTCGGCGTGGGCGTCGATGCCCTGGGCCTGCTCGGGCTGAAACTGGACTCCAGCCCCGACCGCTCCGGCTCCGGCCTGCTGCCGTACTCGGCCAGCGACCGCCGCGCCGCCGACGACTATTCCGACCTGGGCCTGACCGCCAAGCTGCGCGCCTCGAAGAGCACCCTGAAGGTCGGCACCCTGACACCCAAGCTGCCGGTGGTGCAGTACAACGACACCCGCCTGCACCCGCAGACCTTCCAGGGCGGCCTGGCGGAAATTGGCGAGATCGACGGCCTGGCCATGCAGCTCGGCCAGCTGCGCCAGGTGAAGCAGCGTGATTCGAGCAACGCCGAGGACATGAGCATCACCCGCGGCAACAAGCGCAACATCCTGCCCGGGCGGCACACCACCAGCGACCGCTTCAACCTAGCCGGCGGCACCTACCGCTGGAGCGACAACCTGAGCACCAGCTACCACTACGGCAACCTGGAGGACTTCTACCGCCAGCACTACCTGGGCCTGGTGCACCTGCTGCCGATTGCCAAGGACCAGTCGCTGAAGTCCGACATCCGCTGGGCGCGCTCCACCGACGAGGGTGGCAGCAACGTCGACAACCGCGCGCTCAACGCGTTGTTCACCTACCGCCTGGGCGGCCACGGCTTCGGACTGGGCTACCAGCGCATGTCCGGCGACACCGGCTACGCCTATCTGTCCGGCACCGACCCCTACCTGACCAACTTCGTGCAGATCGGCGACTTCGCCAACAAGGACGAGCGTTCCTGGCAGCTGCGCTACGACTACGACTTCGCCGCCATCGGCCTGCCGGGGCTGACCTTCATGACGCGCTACCTGCGCGGCGACAACATCGACCTGCTGAACGGCCAGGGCAATGGCAAGGAATGGGAGCGCGACACCGACATCGGCTACGTGGTGCAGGGCGGGCCGCTGAAGAACCTGGGCTTCAAGGTGCGCAACGGCAGCTTCCGCAGCGACTTCGGCAACGACGTGGACGAAACCCGCGTCATCATTAGTTACACATTGCCGCTCTGGTAAAGGCGATGCGGCCCGCGCCGGGAGGGGCGGGCCGCCGGGAGAAGGGGTCAGATGCCCATGTTGGCCAGGCTCTGCATGATCGAGCGCAGGGTGCCGGCGAGGGTCGGGTGGCTGACCTCGAAGCGCTCCACCGCGAGGTTGACGCCGTCCAGCAGGCTTTCGTCGGCCAGCGCTTCCTCGTTGGCCAGTTGCAGTTCGATGTCCTGGATCAGTGTCTGCAACTCGGCGCGCTGTTCTTCGCTCAGCGGCGGCTGCTGTTCCAGTTGGTCGCGCAGTCGCTGCAGTTCTTCATGCAGTTGACGTGTGGGCATGGTGGTTTCCTTCTGCGGTGGCTACCCAGGATGGACTGCCGCACGGCGGCGAAAAATCCATCTCCATGCCACACAGCTTAACTCGCCGGACGCAACCGTGTCTGATGCCCGTCAATGCGCAGCAGGCGTTCCAGCAGCGGGAAGAAGTGCGCCAGCTCCGGGGTGCGCATGGCCGGGTCCTTGCCGAGGTCGTCCAGGCGCCGCAGGGTGACGGCGTCCTGGGCGTAGGGGATGCTGAGGAAGGCGCTGGCGCCGCGCTCGTCGAAGGGCCCGCCCTGCAGCGCCAGGCTGTGCCGCGAAGCCGGCGACAGGCCGGCGTGGTAGGCCGCGTCCACCGCGCACAGGTAGCGCTTGGCGGCCACGTGCAGGCGGATCGGTTGCCACACCGCCTCGGGTAGCAGGGCGCGCAGCAGGTTGGCGCCGACTTCCTCGTGGCGCAGGTCGCAGGCCTCGATCTCGTCGGGGTTCTCGTAGAGGTGGCCGATGTCGTGCAGCAGGGCGGCGATCACCAGGCTGTCGGAACAGCCGGCGCGTTCGGCCAGGGTGGCGCACTGCAGGGCGTGCTCGGCCTGGCTCACGGATTCGCCGTAGGGCTCGGCGCCGTGGCTGGCGAAGCGTTCGGCCAGCTCGTCGAGGAAGGCGTGGCGGGCGCGGTTCATGGTTTTTCTCCTTTGGCGCGGCGGCTGGCGATGTCCAGCAGGCAGGAATCCAGCTCGCCCAGGTGGTCGATGACCGAGTGCACGCCCAGGCGGTACAGGCCGAAGGTCGCCTGGGCGCGGCGCAGGTCGCGCCGGGGGCTGTCCAGCGCCTCCCAGTCGCGCACCGAGAGGCCGCACAACGGGCCGCTGGCGGCCAGGCCGATGGTCCACAGCCCGGCGTTGAGGCCGGCCTGGAGCAGGCGCGGCTGGCTGCTGACCAGCACGCAGCCGTCCAGCTGCGGCGTGCCCAGTTCCATCAGCGCGCGCCAGCAGGCGTCCGGCGCCGGCCAGGGGCGGCCGGCGTGGGCGATGCCGTTGTCCAGGGCGCCGTCGAGGGCGGCGGCCAGGCGTTCGCTGGCCGGCTCCGGCAGCTCCTCCAGCCAGGCGCAGGGTACGCCCTGGCGGTTCAGTTGCTGGAGGGCTGGCAGGGCTTCGGCGATGGGTTCGGCATGGGCGTCGGCGGCTTCCGCCAGGCGCTTGCGGAAGCGCGCTATCTCCTCGGTGCTGGGCAGGCGGCCGAGCACGTGGCCCAGGGCCTGGTGCGGGGCCAGGGTGGCGGCTTCGGCGAGGCGCTCCTGCGGGCACTCCGGGCAGCTCTGCTGCAGGGCGAGGGGCAGGGTGCGGGCGCCGAAGTCCACCAGGTCGCCGGCGAGTCCGAAGAGCAGGGAGGTGAAGCGGGGTAGGTCGGCGGATGTCGAGGCGGGCATGGCGCGGTGGTCTGGACGATGGTCTAGGCCAGACTAGACGCCCATTGTGACGATCCGGTGAAGCCGGCCTGCGCGCGTACCCGCTGCCTTTATAATGGCGCGCCTTTCGCTGGAGAGCCCACCATGGCGGCCGAACGACCCCTGCATTACCTGCGCATCCGCGACCAGCTGGCCACGGACATCCGCCAGGGCGGCCTGGCCGCGAAGCTGCCGGGCGAGCGCGAGCTGGCCGAGCGCTTCGGCTGCACCCGGGTGACCCTGCGCGAGGCCCTGCAGCAGCTGGAGACCGAGGGCCTGCTGTACCGCGAGAACCGCCGCGGCTGGTTCGTCGCGCCGCCTCGGGTGCGCTACAACCCCACCCGCACCCAGGGCTTCATGGAATACGTCGCCGCCCAGGGCCGCCAGCCGCGCACCGAAACCCTGAGCTGCCGCGAGTGCGCCGCCGACGCGCCGACCGCCCGGCGCATGGGCCTGGAGGAGGGCGCCTTGCTGTTCGCCATCGAGCGGCGGCGCTGGATCGACCAGCGCCCGGTGCTGCTGGAGCGCATCCTGCTGGACGCGGCCTGGTGCCCGGGGTTGCTGGAGGAGGACCTGGACGGCTCCCTCACGCAAGTGCTGCGCGAGCGCTTCGGCAAGCGCCCGCAGCGCTGCGAGCTGGCCATGCACCCCTGCGCCCTGGGCGCGGACCAGGCCGCGCCGCTGCAACTGGCGCCGGGCGCGCCGGGGCTGTACCTGGAGCGCCTGAGCTACGCCGAGGGCGGGCGGGTGGTGGAGCTGGACCGGGAGTTCTGGCGCCCGGATGCCCTGGAGATCGTCATCCAGGCCTGCTATCCGGACTGACTCGCGGGCGCGGGGAGGCGAGCACGGCTTCTCGTAGGTGCGAGGGGGACGCCTAGTTCTTGCTCGCGAACAGTGGTTGCTTCTACGACCCTGCCCAGCCGTAGGGCGAATGACCGTTCGCGGTTATCCGCCGCCGTCCGTGCCACCGGGGCGTCCGGCATGGCCGGTGAATCCAATCGCGGACGGAGTCCGCTCCTACGCCCGTGCTTCCTGGAACCGTAGGAGCGGACTCTGTCCGCGATTCGGCGGATAACGCCGTAGGCGTTATGCGCCCTACGAGGAGGCCGGGAGCTTCGTGATTCCGCTTCACGCCGGACGGTCCCCTCTCCCGCTTGCGGGGGAGGGTTAGGGAGGGGACGGAGTCAGGGTTCGCGAGCAAGCTCGCTCCTACGAAAAGCAAAAGCGCTTTTGCTCTGGCGTTTGGACTTCCAGAGAAACAACCGAGCGCACCGGAACGCCCCTTCAGAAGGCCGAGCGAAACCGGCGCTCAGGAGGTCATGCGACATGGATGTCGCGAGAGCCCCGATCAGCACAGGGACGTGCTGTCGGGGCGGGCCTCCGTGGCGGGGGAATTCGCGAGGGTAGCCCGGCTTCATCGGGCCCGTATGCGGGGCAAGCCTTCTTGGTTACTTCTTTGGCGTTTGAAAGAAGTGACTCGCCCGAGGGGGCGAAACAAGAGACATCAACGCACTCGGAGCGGCGCGCTACACCGAGCCCAAACCCAAAAGTCTCTGGGTTCCCGCGTTCGCGGGAATGACGAGGGTGGGAGGATGGCGCCTGACTGACATATCGCTCAGGACAGCCCCTCTCCCTTCAGGGAGAGGGTTGGGGAGAGGGTGCTCTTACCCCCAACACCCCAGCCACCGGGAAACTCCATTCGCGAGCAAGAACTAGGCGTCCCCCTCGATCCTACGAAGGACCTTCCAACGCAGTCGACAAGCGAATCGCATCGGCACAAAAGCTGGCTCTTGGCTATCGTAAGGGGAGGGCGGCGCTTCCGGCCGTGCTCCGGGGGCGAAGGCGTTAGAAACAATCCGATGTCTGCAAATCGAATCTGGAACTATATACTGCGCAGCGGTTCGAGGCCGCGGCGGCGGCCTCATGAGACTTTCAAAGGAGAAACCCGATGCGCCCACACGGCGTCAAATGGATGCAGCGCACCGCTCGCCTGCTGGCCGGAGCCGGCCTGGTCATGCTTCCCTTCCTGGCCCAGGCCGCGAGCGAGGACGACCCCTGGGAGAGCGTCAACCGCCCGATCTTCGTGTTCAACGACACCCTCGACACCTATGCGCTGAAACCGCTGGCGCAGGGCTACCAGAAGGTGACGCCGAACTTCGTGCAGGACGGCGTCCACAACTTCTTCAGCAACATCGGCGACGTGCGCAACCTGGTCAACGACCTGCTGCAGGGCAAGCTCGAGCACGCCGGGGTCGACACCAGCCGACTGCTGTTCAACACCACCTTCGGCCTGGCCGGCTTCATCGACGTGGCCACCCGCATGGGCCTGCAGCGCAACGACGAGGACTTCGGCCAGACCCTCGGCTACTGGGGCCTGGGCAGCGGCCCGTACGTGATGCTGCCGCTGCTGGGCCCGAGCACCCTGCGCGATGCGCCGTCGAAGATCCCGGACGCCTACACCGGCATGTACCCGTACATCGACGACGTGTCGGTGCGCAACAGCCTCCGCGCCGTGGACGTGGTGGACACCCGCGCCAACCTGCTGAAGTCCGAGAAGCTGATTTCCGGCGACAAGTACACCTTCATCCGCAACGCCTACCTGCAGAACCGCGAGTTCAAGGTCAAGGACGGCCAGGTCGAAGACGACTTCTGACACACTCGCCACCCATCCGCCCCGGGGCTGCCGCAAGCGCGCCGAGCCGCCGTCTTGAACCCTCGGGCGGATGGGAGTAGTGTCTGCGCCTTGTCGCACCCGACCCGCGCCGTTTTCATAGCCATGCGCGCCCACATCCACCACCTCCGGCGCCGTTTGCCTGGATAACCCATGCACAAACCCAGTGCCACGCTGCTGATCATCGACGACGACGAGGCCGTTCGCGAAAGCCTCGCCGCCTACCTGGAAGACAGCGGTTTCAAAGTCCTGCAGGCGACCAACGGCCAGCAGGGCCTGCAGGTCTTCCAGCACGAACTGCCCGACCTGGTCATCTGTGACCTGCGCATGCCGCAGATGGACGGCCTGGAGCTGATCCGCCGGGTCAGCGAGATGGCGGTGGAAACGCCGGTCATCGTGCTCTCCGGGGCCGGGGTGATGAGCGACGTGGTCGAGGCCCTGCGCCTGGGCGCCGCGGACTACCTGATCAAGCCCCTGGAAGACCTGGCGGTGCTGGAGCACTCGGTGCGCCGCGCCCTGGACCGCGCCTACCTGCGTGCGGAGAACCGCCGCTACCGGGAGAAGCTGGAAACCGCCAACCGCGAGCTGCAGGCCAGCCTGAACCTGCTGCAGGAAGACCAGAACGCCGGGCGCCAGGTGCAGATGAACATGCTGCCGGTGACGCCCTGGGAAGCCGAGGGCCTGAAGTTCGCCCACCAGATCATCCCGTCGCTGTACCTGTCCGGCGACTTCGTCGACTACTTCCGCGTCGACGAGCGGCGCATCGGCTTCTACCTCGCCGACGTCTCCGGCCATGGCGCGTCCTCGGCCTTCGTCACGGTGCTGCTGAAGTTCATGACCACCCGCCTGCTCTACGAGTCGCGGCGGGCGGGCACGCTGCCCGAGTTCAAGCCTTCGGAGGTGCTCGGGCACATCAACCGCGGGTTGATCAACACCAGGCTGGGCAAGCACGTGACCATGCTCGGCGGGGTGATCGACCTGGAAACCGATCGCCTGACCTACAGCATCGGCGGCCACCTGCCGCTGCCGGTACTCTATGTCGACGGCGAAGCACGCTACCTCGAGGGCCGCGGCCTGCCCGTGGGCCTGTTCGAGGACGCCACCTACGACGACCGGACCATGGACCTGCCCAGGTCCTTCAGCCTGTCGTTGTTCTCCGACGGCATACTGGACGTGCTGCCCGGGGCTACATTGAAAGAAAAGGAGACGGCCCTGCCCGAGCAGGTCGTCGCCGCCGGCGGGACGCTGGACGGCCTGCGCCAGGTCTTCGGGCTGGCCAAGTTGTCCGAGATGCCGGATGATATCGCCTTGCTGGTGTTGAGCAGGAACCTTGCATGAGTACCGGTAAAATCCAGTTCGCCGAGCAGGATGGCTCATTCGTCCTGAAGTTCGTGGGCGAAGTCCGACTGACCCTGTGTTCGGCGCTGGATGCCACCATTGAAAAAATCTTCGCCGCGTTGAATTTCACGGCGATCATCATCGATCTCACGGAAACCCAGAGCATCGACAGCACCACCCTGGGCCTGCTGGCCAAGCTGTCCATCCTCTCGCGGCAGAAGGTGGGGCTGTTGCCGACCCTGGTGACCACCAACCCGGACATCACCCGGTTGCTGCAGTCCATGGGCTTCGACCAGGTGTTCAACATCGTCGACCGGCCCATCCCCTGCACGGATTGCCTCACCGACCTGCCGCCCCAGGACCAGTCCGAGGAAGTGGTGCGCAGCAAGGTGCTGGAGGCCCACCGCATCCTCATGGGCCTGAACGAGTCCAACCGTGAAGCCTTCCACGACCTGGTGAGTGCCCTCGAGCACCACTGATCCGCCGGAGCCCGTCGATAGAACGCAAACCGGCGCCCTGGGGCGCCGGTTGGTCTTGCTGCGCGCCGTTTCTAGCGGCCGCCGAGCAGGGCTTCCAGCTTTTCCTGGTCGCGGGCGAACAGGCGGATGCCTTCGGCCAGCTTCTCGGTGGCCATGGCGTCCTCGTTCAGCTGCCAGCGGAAGGCGCTCTCGTCGAGCACCTGGCGCGCCTCGCCCTCGCCGGGCTGCAGCGCGCGGGGCAGCTCGCCCTGGGCGTCGGCCAGCTGCTGCAGCAGTTCCGGGCTGATGGTCAGGCGGTCGCAGCCGGCCAGTTGCTCGATCTGCCCCAGGTTGCGGAAGCTCGCGCCCATCACCACGGTGCGGTAGCCGTTGGCCTTGTAGTAGCGGTAGATGCGCGACACCGACTGCACGCCCGGGTCCTCGGCGCCGACGTAGTCGCGGGCGTTGGCCTTCTTGTACCAGTCGTAGATGCGGCCGACGAAGGGCGAGATGAGGAACACCCCGGCGTCGGCGCAGGCGGCGGCCTGGGCGAAGGAGAACAGCAGCGTCAGGTTGGTCTGGATGCCGTCGCGCTCCAGCTGCTCGGCGGCGCGGATGCCTTCCCAGGTGGCGGCGATCTTGATCAGCACGCGGTCCTTGCCGATGCCCTGTTCGTCGTACAGGTCGATCAGCCGGCGGGCGCGGGCCAGGGTGTCCTCGGTGGCGAAGGACAGGCGGGCGTCGACCTCGGTGGAGATCCGCCCGGGGATCACCCCGAGGATGTCCTTGCCCACCGCCACGGCGAAGCGGTCGCAGGCAAGGCCCGCGTCACCGCCGCTGGCCGCGGTGGCGCGGGCCAGGTGCTCGGCGTAGCGGGGCAGGGCGGCGGCCTTGAGCAGCAGGGAAGGGTTGGTGGTGGCATCCACCGGCTTCAGGCGGGCAATGGCGTCGAAATCGCCAGTATCGGCGACGACAGTGGTGTACTGCTTCAGTTGTTCCAGCTTGGAGGTCATGGCAACTCTTCCGGTGGCGATGCCATGACCTTACCCGAGGCCCGGACGGCGCTCAACGGGACCTAGCGGCCGGCCAGAAGTTCGACGGCCTGGTCGAGCACCCGAAGCGGATCGGCGGCCTTGTGCACGTCCACCGAAAGCAGCTGGCGGAAGCGCCGGGCGCCGGGGAAACCCTGGCCGAGGCCGAGCACGTGGCGCGTCACATGGTGCATGGCGCCGCCCTCGGCGATGTGCCGCTCGATGTACGGTCGCATCCGCGACAGCGCCTCGGCGCGGCTGATGGCCGGAGCCGTGGTGCCGTACAGCGCGGCATCCACCTGGGCCAGCAGGTAGGGGTTGTGGTAGGCCTCGCGGCCGAGCATCACGCCGTCGAAGGTGCGCAGGTGCGCCTGGCATTCCTCCAGGGTCTTGATGCCGCCGTTGAGGACGATCTCCAGGTCCGGGAAATCCCGCTTGAGCTGCGCCGCCACCTCGTAGCGCAGCGGTGGGACCTCGCGGTTCTCCTTGGGCGACAGGCCTTCGAGAATGGCGATGCGCGCATGCACGGTGAAGCTGTGGCAGCCGGCCTCGCGCACCTGGCCGATGAAGTCGCACAGCTCGGCGTAGCTGTCGCGGCCGTTGATGCCGATGCGGTGCTTGACCGTGACCGGGATCGAAACGGCCTCGCGCATGGCCCGGACGCACTCGGCAACCAGCGCCGGGTGGGCCATCAGGCAGGCGCCGATCATGTTGTGCTGCACCCGGTCGCTGGGGCAGCCGACGTTCAGGTTCACCTCGTCGTAGCCGGCCGCCTCGGCCAGCCGCGCGGCCGCCGCCAGCTCCGCCGGCACGCTGCCGCCCAGTTGCAGGGCCAGCGGGTGCTCGCATTGGTCGTGGCGCAGGAAGCGCGCGGCATCGCCGTGCAGCAGGGCCCCGGTGGTGACCATTTCGGTATAGAGCAGGGCATGGCTCGACAGTTGGCGCAGGAAGAATCTGCAATGGCGGTCAGTCCAGTCCATCATCGGCGCCACGGAGAAGCGGCGGGAGGGCTCGGGGCGTTGCGGGCGGGCGTCTTGCGGCATGCTGGGTACGGGCTTCGGCCACGGCGGCGGGGGCCGGCACGGCGCGGGATCGGTGAAGGGGCGGGTATTCTAGCAGAAAGGGCGAAGATGCCGGGATGTGGGTTGTTCCTGGCGATACGGTTAGGATTTCGTGTATCGGTCCTGGAACTTTTGCCGGGGCGGCGGTCTGAGGTGTCAATCTGCCACTGATCAGCCAGGGAGGCTGTATGAAGGGTGTTCTCGTTGCGGTTCCGCTGTTGTTCTGCGCCGCCTGGGCGCAGGCGGATACGATCTACAAGTGCGTCGATGCGCAGGGCAAGGTGACTTTCACCAAGCAGGCCTGCCCCAACGGCGGCAACGCCGGTGTCGAGTTGAACGTGGAGAACCGCCGGCCCAGCGGCAGCGGCGAGGGGGCGGTGATGGCGCAGCCGGCGCTTCAGGCGCCACCTGCGGACTATGCCCCGGCGGGGGCTTATCCGGCGCAGCCACCGGCCAACCCGGCGCCGGTCGGCGGCACACGGGTGACCGTGGTGGGTGGCTCCGAGGAGCGGCCGGGTTGCTCCACCGGGCTTTCCGAGCGCGACCTGCGGACCGCCATGGTGCGCAAGGAAATCGTCCCGGGCATGAGCCGCAAGGAAATCGAGGACATGTTCGGCACCCCGAGCGACCAGGCCAGCGCCCACGGCGCCGGCAGCAGCACCTACTGGAACGACAAGTACCTGAACTTCTTCAGCATCAACTACGACGCCAATGGCTGCGTGGTGAACACCTACCAGTCCGGTTCGAGCAACTGAGCGCCACCTCGCGCGGCCCACGGGCCGCGCGTTCTCAGTCCGCGGCGGCTTCGGCCGGCACCCGCACCCTCAGCCAAGGCCGCTCTCCGTCCTCGTTCGGGCGCTATTCCACCTTGCGGGTAGACCGTGCCTGCTTCTGAATCAGATGACACCTACTGCACCAGGAGTCGAATCGCAGTAGGTGCGTCAACCCGGAATGACGGCCACACTACCGACTAAGGGACGATAGCCGCGGCTGACAAATGGTCGCCTAATGGCCCTGACAACAATAATTCAGGGCCTGCGCCAACCCGGGTGTTCCACGGGGCGGGCGGTGGCTGGAGAGGTGCCCTCATGGACCCGACACGTTCGCGTATCTTCCTCGTTCTTTCCCTGCAGACTGCCGGTCTTCTCGCGCTGTTCATCGCCCAGTCGCTGGGCGGCTGGCCGCTGTCGCTGTGCCTGCTGCTCGGTTTCGCGCTGCTCTGGCTGCCCTGGTTCGTCGGCCAGCGCCGCAGCTTGCCCGGCGTATCGTCCGCGGCGCCGGAGCTGGCCGCGCTGACCCGCGACCTGTCCCGCAGCACCAGCCACAATGCATTGTCCGCCGCCGGCGTGTCCTATTCCGTGCAGCGCCTGGTGGAGCGCCTGGCGTCGCAGCTGGCGGCGGCCGAGCAGATCGTCGGCAGCGCCGAGGTGATGATCCACACCGAGCGCGCCACCTCCAGCCTGGCGCGCCAGGCCATGGAAGCCGCCACCCAGGCCCGCGCCGGCAGTGACGCCGGGCGTGCCGAGCTGCAGCAGGCGATCGCCCGCATGCACCAGCTCAGCGGCCGCGCCGGCGAGAGCCGGGCGCTGATCGAGGCGCTGAGCCAGCGCAGCGAGGACATCCAGCGCGTCACCCAGGTGATCCAGTCCATCGCCAGCCAGACCAACCTGCTGGCGCTCAACGCCGCCATCGAGGCGGCCCGCGCCGGCGAGCACGGCCGCGGCTTCGCGGTGGTCGCCGACGAGGTGCGCGGGCTGGCCGCGCGCACCGCCGAGGCCACCGAGGAAGTCGGGCAGATGGTCGAGGACATCCAGCAGCGCACCGCCCAGGTCGCCGAGCAGATCCTCCAGCTGGCCGCCGACCTCGACGAGGGCCTGGCCCAGGTGGAAAGCACCGGCGGGCAGCTGGAAGGCATCGCCGGACTGGCCGCCGGCGTCGAGCGGCAGATCACCGAGATCGCCGAGGGCGCCGAGATCAACCGCCACCAGCTGGACAACCTGTTCGCCGCGGTGGAGAGCATGCGCGGCGACATCCGCGTCAGCGACGAGCAGACCCACCGCCTGGCCGACGCCGCCGTGCACCTGGAGGCGCAGGCCGAGGCCATCAGCGAGCGCCTGGCCGAGGTCGGCCTGGACGACTACCACCAGCGCGTCTACGACCTGGCCCGCGAAGGGGCGTCGAGCATAGGGGCGCGCTTCGCCGCCGACCTCGACGACGGCCGGATCACCGTCGAGGACCTGTTCGACCGCCACTATCAGCCGATTCCCGGCACCGAGCCGCAGAAGTACGGCACGCGCTTCGACCGCTATACCGACGAGGTGCTGCCGAAGATCCAGGAAGACCTGCTGCAGCGCCACGAAGGCCTGGTGTTCGCCATCGCCTGCACCGCCGAGGGCTACGTGCCGACGCACAACCGCGCCTTCGCCCAGCCGCCCACTGGCAACCCCGAGGTGGACCGCCTGAAGAGCCGCAGCAAGCGCCTGTTCGACGACCGCACCGGGATCCGCTGCGGCAGCCACCAGCAGGCGCTGTTGCTGCAGACCTACTGCCGCGATACCGGCGAGCTGATGCACGACCTGTCGGTGCCGATCTTCGTCAACGGCCGCCACTGGGGCGGCCTGCGCCTGGGCTACCGGCCCGAGAGCATGCCGCTGAGCGAGACGTCGGCGCTGCGCAGTCCCATGCGGCGGGAGGCTGCAGCGGCCCGGTGAAAGC
The DNA here is from genome assembly GCF_029201425.1 of Pseudomonas sp. 273. Lineage (NCBI taxonomy): Bacteria > Pseudomonadati > Pseudomonadota > Gammaproteobacteria > Pseudomonadales > Pseudomonadaceae > Pseudomonas > Pseudomonas sp. 273. Next base: position 4,371,673 of record NZ_CP116775.1, on the reverse strand, counting down.
CGGGTGAAGGAAGGTGAGGCCGTGCATCGCAGGATGCGCGGCCTTTTCGTTTGCGGCCGGCCGTTTGGCGTAGGGCGAATAACCGTTCGCGGTTATCCGCCGTTGGCCGTGCCACCGGGGCGTCCGGCGTGGCCGGTGAGTCCAATCGCGGACGGAGTCCGCTCCTACGACCGTGCCATGCCATTCCCCTGTAGGAGCGCGCCCTGCGCGCGAATCGCGGGCAGGGCCCGCTCCTACGCCCGTGCTTCCTGGAACCGTAGGAGCAACTGTCTTGCGGCCCGTGCCGAAATGCTCTTCGTAGGAGCGAGCTTGCTCGCGAATAAACCCCGCTGCGGAGTCCGTTCGCGAGCAAGCTCGCTCCTACAAGTTGCCGGAAGGCGTGGCATTTCCCTGTAGGAGACTCTGTCCGCGATCATGGCTACGAACCGTGCCTGCGGATGGTTTCGTGCGGCGGGGAATGAAAAAAGCCGCGCAGGAGTGAGGCGCGGCTGGAAGCGGCAGGCGTCGGGAGGGGCCCGCCGAAAGCGTCGGCTTCAGTGGTGCCCGCAGAGGGCGTCGCGGCCACGTTCGCCGAGGATGTTGAACAGCAGGTTGAGCAGCACGGCCCAGATCGCGGTCATGGCGATGCCGCTGTGGGTGATCGGCTCCATCCAGGCGGGCAGGGCGGCGAAGAAGTCCGGGCGCACCACCGGGACCATGCCCATGCCGATGCTCACCGCCACCAGCAGCTGGTTGCGCCGGTCGACGATGTCCACCTCGTGGAGGATGCGGATGCCGCTGGCGGCGACCATGCCGAACATGGCGATGCCGGCCCCGCCCAGCACCGCCGGCGGGATCGAGGCGACCACGTAGGCGGCCTTGGGCATCAGGCTCAGGAGGATCAGGAAGCCGCCGGCAGCGACGGTGACGAAGCGACTGCGCACCCCGGTCATCTGCACCAGGCCGATGTTCTGGGCGAAGGAGGAGTGGGTGAAGGTGTTCATGAAGCCGGCGAAGAAGGACGCCGTGGCGTCGCACAGCAGGCCGCGGCGCAGGCGGCGCGGGCAGATTTCGTCGCCGGTGATCTTGCCCAGGGCGAGGAACATGCCGGTGGACTCGACGAAGATGATCAGCACCACCAGGCACATGGACAGCACCGGCGCCAGGTGGAAGCTGGGCGCGCCGAAGTGCAGCGGGGTGACCACCTCGAAGGCCGGGCGGGCGTCGATGCCGGACAGGTCGACCATGCCCATGCCGCTGGCGACGACGTAGCCCAGCAGCATGCCGATGAGCACCGAGACGTTGGTCCAGAAGCCCTTGAGGAAGCGGTTGACCAGCAGGATGGCGGCCAGCACCAGGCTGGACAGGAACAGGTACTCCAGGGCGCCGAAGTTGGCCGCGCCCTTGCCGCCGCCAGCCCAGTTGATGGCCACGGGGAACAGGCACATGCCGATGGAGGTGATCACGGTGCCGGTCACCAGCGGCGGGAAGAAGCGCACGATGCGGCTCATGAAGGGCGCCACGAGCATGCCGAACAGGCCGGCGGCGATGGTGGCGCCGAAGATGCCGTTGATGCCCACGCCGGGCATCCCGGCCATGGCCACCATGCTGCCGACGGCGGCGAAGCTGGCGCCCATCATCACCGGCATGCGGATGCCGACGGGGCCGATGCCCAGCGACTGCACCACGGTGGCGATGCCGGCGACCAGCAGGTCGGCGTTGATCAGGAAGGCGATTTCCTCGCGGGACAGGCCGGCGGCCTGGCCGACGATCAGCGGGACGGCCACGGCGCCGCCGTACATCAGGAGCACGTGCTGGAATCCCACCAGCAGCAGTTGCAGCAACGGCAGACGCTGGTCGGCGGACGAGCCGGCAGCGTGGCGCTCAGTTACCTCGGACATGCAACACCTCGATTTTTATTGTTGTGTCACTGGTGGGCGCCGATCAGGCTCGGCGACCGGGTAGTACTGGCTCGCCACACCCCCGGGGCCGTGCGGGTGAAGCGGTGCGGGACTTTATAGCGTCGATGTGTATTCGCTTCAATATGTTTTTGTATACAACTAGCTAGTCGGCTTGTGAATGACGGGTTTCGGGTCGCTCTAGGCCGCGTGTTACGTGGTCTTGGCGGGATGTAGCCGTAGGTCGGGTGGGACTACAGTTTTATTCCGTGGAGTCGGTGTTCCTGTAGGAGCGGACTCTGTCCGCGATTCGCGCGCAGGGCGTGCTCCTACATGGCTTGGGCGGTGCAGGCGAAACATCGGGCGCCGGCCTTGCCGGAGGAATCGCGGACGGAGTCCGCTCCTACGAAAAGCCTGCGGGCATAAAAAAACCGCACCCGAAGGTGCGGTTTTCCTGGTTCCGGCGAACCGCGGTGGCTCAGTTGGTCTGGGCGCCCCTGGCGATCCAGGAGCCGATCAGGTTGCGCTCTTCCTGGGTCATCTGGGTGATGTTGCCCAGCGGCATGACCTGGGAGGCCACGGCCAGCGCCTGGATCTTCGCGGTCTGCGCCTGGATCTGCTGCGGCGTGTCGAACATCACGCCGGCCGGGGCGGCGCTGAACAGCGGGCTGGTCGGCTTGGCCGAGTGGCACACGGTGCAGCGTTCCTGGATGACGTGATGAACCTTCTCGAAGTCGCCATTGCCGCCGGCGCTGCTGGCCTGCGCCTGGGCCGGGGCTTGCGCCGGGGCGGCGGCCTTCTCGCTGTCTTCCTTGGCGCGCTCGGCGGCGGTCTTGCCGCCGATGGCGGTTTCCGGCAGCGGCTGGTACTCGACCTTTGCCGGGGCGCTGGCGCTGGTCGGTGCGGCGCTCTGCAGCGTCGGGCCGGTGACGAAGGCCAGGGCGATCATGCCCACGGCGCCGGCGGGCAGGGCCCAGGCCATGCCGTTGCCGTTGTGGCGGGTGTTGAAGTAGTGCCGCACTATCACCGCCAGCGCCGCGATGCACGCCAGGATCAGCCAGTTGTAGTGGCTGCCGTAGGTGCTCGGGAAGTGGTTGCTGATCATGATGAACAGCACCGGCAGGGTGAAGTAGTTGTTGTGCCGCGAACGCAGCAGGCCCTTGGCCGGCAGCACCGGGTCGGGCTCGCGGCCTTCCTCGATGGCCTTCACCAGCGCGCGCTGGGCCGGCATGATCACCCGGAACACGTTGCCGACCATGATGGTGCCGATGATCGCGCCGACGTGCAGGTAGGCGCCGCGGCCGCTGAACACCTGGCTGAGCAGGTAGGCGGCGAGCACCAGCAGGGCGAACAGGATGGCGCCGAGCAGGGCGGGGGTCTTGCCCAGCGGCGAGTCGCACAGGGTGGAGTAGATGAACCAGCCGGCGATCAGCGAGCCGATGCCGATGGCCACGGCCGCGGCGGGCGCCAGGTCGCTGCCCGGGGCCACCAGGTACAGGCTGGGGTTCAGGTAGAACACGATGGTCAGCAGGCACACGCCCGAGAGCCAGGTGGAGTAGGCCTCCCATTTGAACCAGTGGAGGTTGTCCGGCATCTTCGGCGGTGCCAGCTTGTATTTCTCCAGGTGGTAGATGCCGCCGCCGTGGATCGCCCAGAGGTCTCCGGAGAGCCCTTCGCGCGGGTTGGCGCGGTTGAGGTTGTTTTCCAGCCAGACGAAGTAGAACGAGGCACCGATCCAGGCGATGCCGACGATCATGTGAATCCAGCGAACCAGCAGGTTCGCCCATTCGATGAGATGTGCTTCCACAGTCATTACCTCTTGCCCGGCCACCGGCGTCGCGGCGGACGGGCCTCTCTTATTAGTTTAGTTGGGGGTCGAGGAGCAGTTGCTCGTCCTCGGTGAAGAAATGCTCGTCGCAGTTGTTGCCGGAACCGCTGCGATCGACCACCAGGAAGTCATCCCGCTTTTCGATCGTCAGCACCGGGTGGTGCCAGACGCCGCGGTGGTAATTGATGCCCTGCCTTCCGTTGCTCAGGAAGGCGCGGACAAGGCCCGGTACAGGTGCGTCGCCAAGTGGCGCGACCACGACCAGAAAAGGGTTGCCGAGCAGCGGGATGAAAGCCTGGCTGCCCAGCGGATGACGCTCCAGCATGCGGATGCGCAGGGGCATCTCCAGTGCTTCGGCGCTGAAGATGCTGATGATCGCCTTGTCCTCGGCCTGCGCGGTCTCCACCGTGGCGAGCTTGTGGTAACGGCGGGTGGAACCGTTGTTGATCATGAAGTAGTCGCTGCCTTCGGTTTCGATGACATCACCGAACGGGGCGAAGGCTTCCTTGGTCAACGGTTCGATCTTCAGGGTACGCATGGCTGGTCACTTGTGTTCGTTGTTCTGTGCCCGGGCGAGCCCGGGGACCGCTTTCCCTTGCGTCACTCCCGCGAACGCGGGAGCCCGGTGTCTCTGGATCCCCGCGTTCGCGGGGATGACGGGGGAGGTGTTGCGCTTACCTGGCCACCTTGCCGAACAGGCGCAGACGGCTGACGCCACCGTCCGGGAAGATGTTCAGGCGGATGTGGGTGATCGGGCCCAGTTCCCTGATCTGCTCGATGAAGGTGTGCTCGTTGTGCATCTGCAGCTTCTGGCTCGGCAGCAGTTCGCGCCAGTACAGGCTCTGGGTGGCGATCTGGCTGTCGGTGCCGCCCTTCACGAAGGCCGCCTGGATGTTGCAGCTTTCCGGGTAGTTGCCCTTGAAGTGCAGGGTGTCGACGACGATCTTCTCGACGATGCCGGCGTGGCCCAGCGCGACTATCACCCAGTCGTTGCCCGGGGTGCGGCGGCGCCCGGTTTCCCAGCCGTCGCCCATGTTCACGCCGCGGCCGGGGTTCAGGATGTTGCTCATGCGGCCGAAGTGTTCGTCGGAGCAGGCCAGGGCGCGGCCGCCGTTCAGCGCGGCGACGAGGTCGACCTGCTCGTTCGGGTTCTGGTTGGCCCAGTCGCGGAACGGAATGCCGTACACGCGCAGGCGCGCCACGCCGCCGTCCGGGTAGATGTTCAGGCGCAGGTGGGTGTAGGGGCGTTCGTCGCTGATCTCGTGGTAGTGGTGGCTGTTGCCCTGCAGCTCGACGGAGGGCAGCACCTCGGTCCACTGGGTGTCGTCGCTGGGGTCGCCCTCGGCCACGAAGCAGCCTTCCAGGGACGCCGACGGCGGGAAGTTGCCGGTGAAGAAGCTGGTGTCGATGTCCACGCCCTTGATCGAGCCCGGCACGCCCAGGCGGATCACCGCGTGGTCGTAGCCCTCGAAGCGCTTGCGGCGGGATTCCCAGCCGTCCATCCACTTGCCGTTGTCGTCGAAGACGCCTTCCTTCCACACCGCGGGGGTGGGCTGCAGCATGCGGCTGGCAGCGGCGAACCATTCGTCGGTGACGCTGATCACCTTGCTCCCCAGGCGCTCGTCGGCCAGGTTGACGAATTTCTCGAAGGGAGCGTTGTAGGTTCTCATCTTGTTCTCCTTGGTGACGTGTTAGTCCGGTCCTGCGCGCTCACAGCTGCTGCAGGCGGAACATCGCGATCTTGTTGATCTCGGCCAGGGCGGTCTGGAATTCCTGCTCCGGCGTGTTGTGGATGCGCTGCTCGAAGGCCGCGAGGATCTGGTGGCGGTCGCTGCCCTTCACCGCCTTGATGAAGGGGAAGCCGAACTTGGCCTTGTAGGCGTCGTTGAGCTCGTTGAAGCGGGCGAACTCCTCGGCGGTGCATTCGTGGATGCCGGCGCCAGCCTGCTCGGAGGTGCTGGAGGCGGTCAGCTCGCCGCGCACGGCGGCCTTGCCGGCCAGGTCCGGGTGGGCATTGATCAGTGCCAGCTGGGCCTCATGGCTGGCCGACAGGAGGATGTCGGCCATGCGCTGCTGCAGGCTCTCGATGTCGTTGAGGCTCTCGTCCACGCCCAGGTCGTAGGCCTTCTCGGCCACCCAGGGGGAGTGTTCGTAGATGTCGGCGAAGGCGGCGACGAAGGCGGCGCGGCCGAGGCTGGCCGGGGTCAGTGTCTGGAAGCGGCTCATGCCTGTTTCTCCTGGGCTTGGAACGGGTGCTTCTCGTACCAGTGGCGGGCGATGTCGACGCGGCGGGCGACCCACACCTTCTCATGGCCCTTCACGTACTGGATGAAGCGTTCCAGCGCGGCCAGGCGCGCCGGGCGGCCCAGCAGGCGGCAGTGCATGCCGATGGAGAGCATCTTCGGCGCGCCCTCGGTGCCTTCGGCGTAGAGCACGTCGAAGGCGTCCTTGAGGTATTCGAAGAAGTCGTCGCCCTTGTTGAAGCCCTGCACCTGGGTGAAGCGCATGTCGTTGGTGTCCAGGGTGTAGGGGATCACCAGGTGCGGCTTGGCGGCGGTGCTGGCCGGGTCCCAGTAGGGCAGGTCGTCGTCGTAGGTGTCGGAGTCGTAGAGGAAGCCGCCTTCCTCGCGCACCAGACGCCGGGTGTTCGGGCCGGTGCGGCCGGTGTACCAGCCCTGCGGGCGCTCGCCGGTCAGCTCGGTGAGGATGCGGATGGCCTCCAGCAGGTGCTCGCGCTCCTGGGCCTCGTCCATGTACTGGTAGTCGATCCAGCGGTAGCCGTGGCTGCAGATCTCGTGGCCGGCGGCGACCATCGCCCTGATCACGTCCGGGTGGCGCTGGGCGGCCATGGCCACGGCGAAGATGGTCAGCGGCAGGTCGTACTTGCGGAACAGCTTGAGCAGGCGCCAGACGCCGGCGCGGCTGCCGTATTCGTAGAGGGACTCCATGCTCATGTTGCGCGCGCCCTGCAGCGGCTGGGCGGCGACCATCTCGGAGAGGAAGGCCTCGGATTCCTTGTCGCCATGAAGGATGCAGCGCTCGCCGCCTTCCTCGTAGTTGAGCACGAAGGACAGCGCGATGCGCGCGTCGCCCGGCCAGTGCGGGTGGGGAGGGTTGTCGGCGTAACCGATCAGGTCGCGTGGGTAGTCAGCGCTCACTGCAGTGTTCCTTCTTGTTGGGGGCGGCGCGGGGCGGTAGGGCGTGCGCCACCGTGTTGCGAGATATTGTATACAAGTTGTGTGGCCGAATGTAAATGCAATCCCGCACCCCAGTTTCGCCATCCGTCGTCATCCGCATCCGTAGGCAGAGCAAGCAAATTACCTGCCCAACTGGTCAGCTCGGCGGCCTCCGGCCTCAAGCGTGCCGGCAGCGGACCGGAATGCCGCATGCTGGGGCGGTGGCGCCGTTTCGGGGCGTGGAAGCAAGTTTTTTGTATACAATATTTATGTGATGGCGTATTTTCGTCCCATCCAACCCACCCGGCCGGCCGCCGCCTGCGGGGTGCAACCCACACCACACCGAGAAGGAGGACGGCGTCCGCCGGCCGCGCCGGGGATGCCCAGAGCCCATGGGACGTTTGACGACGCACGTACTGGATTCCGCCCACGGCTGCCCCGGCCATGGCATCAAGGTCGAGCTCTACCGCGTGGAAGGCCAGCAGCTGGAACTGGTCGCCACCCGCGTGACCAACGACGACGGCCGCTGCGACGAGCCGCTGCTGCAGGGCGAGGACTTCCGCCCCGGCGTCTACCAGCTGCTGTTCAACGCCGGCGACTACTACCGCGCCCGTGGCCTGCAACTGCCGCAACCGGCCTTCCTCGACCAGGTGGTGCTGCGCTTCGGCATCGCCTCGGAAAGCGACCACTACCACGTGCCGCTGCTGATCTCGCCGTACAGCTATTCGACCTACCGCGGCAGCTAGCCCGCCACCCGGCTTCCCACCCCGACTCTTCGTGGAGTCCCATCGGCCCGCCCTCGGCGGGTCTTTTTTTGCCTGTACCATGGGGCCGGTTGCCTTGCGCCGAGGTGCTTTTCGTAGGATGGGTTGAGCTTCGTTCCACCCATCCTACGCCGCCTCACCTACACCGCGTTCCCATGTAGGAGCGCGCCCTGCGCGCGAAATCGCGGGCAGGGCCCGCTCCTACAGGTTGATGCCGAACCTCTCGTTCGCGCCGGACAGCCCCCTCTCCCAAGGAGAGGGGGCGGAGTTAACCCTAAACATCATTGCTGCCGGTAAACACTGTTCGCGAGCAAGCTCGCTCCTACAGGTGCCAGTGCTTTTCGTAGGCGCGGGCTTGCTCGCGAACGGTTCTATGGGCCTCAGCGGCTGAGCAACGAAGCCCCGCCAGCGGTGGCGAAGAGCGCGGCGCTGCCGCGGTTGAACCAGGCCTGACCCTTGCCCGAGCGCAGGAAGCGCGCGGCGCCGCGGGCGCTGAGGCCGTAGAACAGCTTGCAGGCGAAGTCGAGCAGCGCCCAGGTGAGGATCATCACCAGCAGCTGCTGCCACAGCGGGTGGTCGGCCCTGAGGAACTGCGGCAGGAAGGCGGCGAAGAACAGAATGTCCTTCGGGTTGCTGGCGCCCAGGCCGAAGGCCTTCCAGTACAGGCTGCGGAAGCCCGGGTTGACCGGCAGTTCCTCGGCGGCGCGCGGCTGGCCGGCGACGCGGGACTCCTTCCAGCTCTGCCAGGCCAGGTAGAACAGGTAGAGCGCGCCCAGCACCTTGAGCACGCTGAACAGCTTCTCCGAGGCCAGCAGCAGCGCGCCCAGGCCCAGGGCCGAGGCGCTGAGCAGGCAGATGGAGGCGCTGACCCCGCCGAGGAAGGCCGGCAGCGAACGGCGCAGCCCGTAGTTGAGGCTGTTGCTGACCATCAGCAGCGACAGCGGGCCGGGAATCAGGATCACGATCAGGGCGGCGCTGCTGTAGAGCAGCCAGGTTTCCAGGTTCATCGCGGACTCTCGAATGCAAAGGCCCCGGCGTGTGTGCGCCGGGGCCGTGGCGGGGCTCGTCCAGATTACAGGAAGATGAATTTGGCTACAAATATAAGGCAGAGTGCATACAGGCTGACGGTCACGTCCTTGTGGCGGCCGGTGAAGACCTTCATCGCCACGTAGGTCACGAAGCCCAGGGCAATGCCGTCCGCCACCGAGAAGGTCAGCGGCATCATGATCACGGTGACGATGGCCGGGATGGTCTCGGTGTGCTCCTGCCAGTCGATGTGGGCCAGGCCGCCCATCATCAGCATGGCCACGTAGATCAGCGCGCCGGCAGTGGCGTAGGCGGGGATCATGCCGGCCAGCGGGGCGAAGAACATGGCGGCGACGAAGAGCGCGCCGACGGTCACCGCGGTCAGCCCGGTGCGGCCGCCGGCGGCCACGCCCGCGGCGCTTTCCACGTAGCTGGTCACCGGCGGCACGCCGAGCACGGCGCCGACCACGCTGGAGGCGCTGTCGGCCTTCATCGCCTTGGACAGGTTCTCGATGCGGCCGTCCTCGCGCACCAGGTGGGCGCGCTGGGCCACGCCCATCAGGGTGCCGGCGGTGTCGAACATGTGCACGAAGAGGAAGGCCAGGATCACGCTGATCATGGTCACGTTGAAGGCACCGGCGATGTCCATGGCCAGGAAGGTCGGCGCCAGGCTCGGCGGCATGGAGAACACCCCGCCGAACTGCACCAGGCCCAGGGCGATGCCGGCCACGGTGACGGTGAGGATGCTGATGAGGATGCCGCCGAACACCCGACGGTACTCCAGCACGGCGATCATCAGGAAGCAGATCGCCGCCAGCAGCGGGCCGGGCTTGGTCAGGTCGCCCAGGTGCACCAGGGTGGCGGGGCTGGCGACCACGATGCCGGCGGTCTTCAGGCCGATCAGCCCGAGGAACAGCCCGACCCCCGCGCCCATGGCGAAGCGCAGGCTCGGCGGGATGCTGTTGAGCAGCCATTCGCGGATGCGCGAGAAGGTCAGCACCATGAACAGCACGCCGGAGATGAACACCGCGCCCAGGGCGATTTCCCAGCTGTAGCCCATGGTCTTGACCACGGTGTAGGTGAAGAAGGCGTTGAGGCCCATGCCCGGCGCCAGGCCCACCGGCCAGTTGGCGTACAGCCCCATGAGGAAGCAGCCCAGCGCGGCGGCCAGGCAGGTGGCGACGAAGGCCGCGCCGTGGTCGACGCCGGCGTCGGCCATGATGTTGGGGTTGACGAAGATGATGTAGGCCATGGTGATGAAGGTGGTCAGGCCGGCGGCCAGTTCCGTCTTCACCGTGGTGCCGTGCTGGCTGAGCTTGAACAGGCGTTCGAGCAGGCCGGTGGCGGGTGGGCTGGAGGCGACAGCGGTTTGTTGTTCTTGTTTGGTGCTTTCCACAGCGGGTACTCCTCAACGCTCTTGTTGTTGGTCCTTGCCGTCGGCTGGTTCACCTGCGTCCCTGGCTCGGCGGAAGGCTGTGAGGGCGTGTTCTTGACTTGCGAGTCAGGAAGTCACGCCGGCGATTATGAGGTTGTATACAAAAAAATCAAATAATGTTTCGTACCTATCGCTCGGCTTCTTCCAAACAATTCATCGGAAAATTCGTCCCGACATTGCGCAGAATTTGTACAGCGGGGACGGCCGAATGCCGCAGGGCAAGGGGGATGCGCCGGGTGCGCGGCGCTGGGCATTTTGTGTACACTGGTGGCCATCATTTCGTCGCGCCCGCGTACCTGGCAGCGGATTGCCCAGGCCGCCGGTCCGCCCAACAAGGTTGAGGATCCATGACCGACCCGCTGCAACAGATCAAGAAGCCGGCGCGCAACGGCAAGAGCCGTACCGGCACGCAGGACGAGATCGTCTACGCGCACATCTTCGACGCCATTCTCGAACAGCGCCTGGCGCCCGGCACCAAGCTGAGCGAGGAGGCGCTGGGCGAAATCTTCGGCGTCAGCCGCACCATCATCCGCCGCGCCCTGTCGCGCCTGGCCCACGAGCAGGTGGTGCTGCTGCGCCCCAACCGCGGCGCAGTGGTGGCCAGCCCGAGCATCGACGAGGCCCGGCAGATACTCTTCGCCCGGCGCACCGTCGAGCGCGCCATCACCGAGCTGGCGGTGGACAACGCCAACGCCGAGCTGCGCGAGATGGTGGTGCAGGAGCAGGCCAGCTTCGCCCGTGGCGACCGTGGCGCGGGTATCCGCCTGTCCGGCGAGTTCCACCTCAAGCTGGCGGAGATGGCCAGGAACGCCCCGCTGGTCAGCTTCCAGCGCAGCCTGGTGTCGCAGACCTCGCTGATCATCGCCCAGTACGAGGCGGGCGGCCGCTCGCACTGCTCGTTCGACGAGCACAACGAAATCCTCGACGCCATCGAGAAAGGCGAGAAGGAAAAGGCCGTGACCCTGATGATGCACCACATGGCGCACATCGACGACAAGCTGAACCTGGAAGGCGACAGCGCCTCGGGCGACCTGCACGCGGTGTTCTCGCACCTGCTCGGCGGCAAGAAGAAGGGCGGCCGCACCGCGGCGCGCTGAGGCTTGCCCCATGAAAGAAAGCCCCGCCTGAGTCAGGCTGTGTGAAAACCTCAGGATCGGTCCCGCTGGTTAAAAAACAACCTGGATTTCGCGTTTCTACGCGGATTCTGGATTGGCTGAATAGCCAAGCCTCTTCAGATTTCACGTAGGAACGCTCTCTTCGAAGAGCCGCTCGGGTTTTCACACAGCCTGCTGAGTGCGGGGCTTTTTCGTGGACGTGCACGTAGGGCGAATAACCGTTCGCGGTTATCCGCCGCCATCCGTGCCACAGGGATGTCCGGCGCGGCTGGTGAGTCCAATCGCGGACGGAGTCCGCTCCTACGCCCGTGCTACCTGGAACCGTAGGAGCGGACTCTGTCCGCGATTTGGCGCGCCCTACGTGGGAACCCGGGAGCTTCGCGGTTTCGCATCACGCCGAACGGTCCCCTCTCCCGCTTGCGGGGGAGGGTTAGGGAGGGGGAGCGGAGTCAGGGTTTGGCAGAGGTGCCAGAGCGAAGTCCGTCCCCTCTCCCCAGCCCTCTCCCTGAAGGGAGAGGGGGCTGTCCCGAGCAAGCGGATAACGTAGCGTCAGCCGGCAAACTCGTAGGGCGAATAACCGTTCGCGGTTATCCGCCGTTGGCCCAAACACCGATGCCCGACGACGATGGCGGATAACGCCGTAGGCGTTATGCGCCCTACGGGTTTCCAGAGAAATATCCGAGCGCACCGGAACGCCCCTTCAGAAGGCCGAGCGAAACCGGCGCTCAGGAGGTCATGCGACATGGATGTCGCGAGAGCCCCGATCAGCACAGGGACGTGCTGTCGGGGCGGGCCTCCGTGGCGGGGGAATTCGGGAGGGTAGCCCGGCTCCATCGGGCCCGTATGTCGGGGCAAGCCTTCTTGGTTACTTCTTTGGCGTTTGAAAGAAGTGACTCGCCCGAGGGGGCGAAACGAGAGATCTCAGCGCACTCGGAGCGGCGCGCTACACCAAGCCCCCAAGCCACTGGGTTACCGCGTTCGCGGGAATGACAAGGTTAAGGGAGGTGCGGGGGCCAAGGTTCTCGAGCAAGCTCGCTCCTACAGCGCGTCGCGCGACCTCAGTCCCCGCGATACTCACACCCACTGGTGCAGGTCTCATGCACCCGCACCCGCGACAGCTCCGGCAACAGCGGCTTGACCTGCTGCCAGATCCAGCGCGAGAGATTCTCGCTGGTGGGGTTCTCCAGGCCGGGGATGTCGTTCAGGTAGTTGTGGTCGAGCTGCTCGTAGATCGGCTTGAAGATCTGCTTGATCTCGGAGAAGTCGCGGATCCAGCCGGTATACGGGTCGACCTCGCCCTCGATGTACAGCGCCACGCGGAACGAATGGCCGTGCAGGCGGCCGCACTTGTGGCCCTCCGGGACATGGGGCAGGCGGTGGGCGGACTCGAAAGTGAATTCCTTGAACAGTTCCAAGAGGTGGCCTTCAGATCATCAGTGGGCAATTGCAACCGCCTATTGTACCCACTTTGCCGAGCGGCCGGGCATACCCCCGTCGGCAGGTCAGCGCGTCAGCTCGACCTGGACTTCCTCGCCCTCGCGCAGGGTCAGCGGCGCCATGACGGTCGCGCCCACCGTGGTTGGGCCATTGGCGCCGCTGGTTTCCCAGGTCACCTCGCAGCTCAGGTAATAGCGCCCCGCCGGCACCTGGCCGAAGCTGAAGCGGCCCTCGGCATCGGCGCGCACCGTGCGGGTGTAAATTTTTGCCCGGGCATCGGGCTCGCCTAGCGGCCGCCGCTCCTGGTAGGCCTTGTACAGCGGCGCCATGTAGCGCGTCGCCGGGATCAGCGCCACGTCCTTGCCGGCCGCCGGCTTCAGGGTGCCAGCGCGGGTGCGGAGGAAGGCGCGGCCATCGATCCTGCCATTGCCGTGGACCGGCAGCGCCTGGTACTCGGCACTGGGGAACTCGTCGAAATGCAGCGGCCGGCCCTGGTTGGGCGAGATGCAGCCGGCCAGGACGAGGCCGAGCAGGGCGACGAGCAGGTGGCGCATGGCGGGGCTCCTCGAAGCGGGACTATGCGCCTGGAAAGATAGTTCAGGCGCGGCTCACTTGAGATCCAGCCGCCGCGCCAGGCGGTTCAGGTTGGCCCGGTCCACCCCCAGTTCGCGGGCCACCGCCGCCCAGTTGCCGGCGTGGCGCTGCAGGCTGGCGGCGACCAGCTGGCGCTGGAAGTCGTCCAGGGCGGTGCGCAGTTCGACGCCGGGTTTCGGCAGTTCGCGGGTGGGCGTGGCCTTGTCGGCTCCGGGGAGCGGCAGGCCCTGGTCGAGGCCGAGGTCGTCGAGCTCCAGGGTGAGGATGCGCGGGCGCTCGGGGCTTGCGGCCAGGGCCTTGAGCGAGGCGCGGCCGATCAGGTGTTCCAGTTCGCGCACGTTGCCCGGCCAGGGGTAGCCGAGCAGGGCGGCCTGGGCCTCGGCGCTCAGGCGCAGGCTGCGCAGGCCCAGGCGCGGGCGGTTCTGCTCGAGGAAGTAGCCGGCCAGCAGCAGGATGTCGTTGCCGCGCTCGCGTAGCGGCGGAACGTGCAGTGGGTAGACGCTCATTCGGTGGTAGAGGTCGGCGCGGAAGCGCCCGGCGCGCACTTCCGCGGCCAGGTCGCGGTTGGTGGCGGCGATCAGGCGCACGTCCACCCGGTGCTCGCGGTCCGAGCCCAGGCGCTGCAGCTGGCCGCTCTGCAGCACGCGCAGCAGCTTGGCCTGGATCGCCAGGGGCAGCTCGCCCACTTCGTCGAGGAACAGGGTGCCGCCGTCGGCCAGCTCGAATTTGCCGCGGCGCTCGCCCACGGCGCCGGAGAAGGCCCCGCGCACGTGGCCGAAGAGTTCGCTCTCCACCAGGGTTTCCGGCAGCGCCGCGCAGTTCAGGCTGACCAGCGGCTGGGTGTGGCGCAGCGAGCGCTGGTGGATGGCCTGGGCCACCAGTTCCTTGCCCACGCCGGTCTCGCCGGTGACCAGCACGCTGAGGTCGCTGCCGGCCACCAGCTTGATTTCGTCCACCAGCTGGCGGTGCGCCGGGCTCTGCCCGACCAGCTCGCGCGGGGCCTCGCCGGCGGCGCGCTGGTAGGCGTCGGCGCGCTGCTGCTCGTGCTCGGCGCGCAGGGCCAGGTCGAGCATGCGCTGGCTGGCCTTCACCGTGGCGGCCGCCAGGCTGGCGAAGGCCTGCAGGTTGTCCAGGTCGCCGCTGGAGAAGCGCCCGGGCTCGAGGGCGTCGAGGGTCAGCAGGCCCCAGGGCTGCTCGTCCAGGTACAGCGGACAGCCCATGCAGTCGTGCACTTCCAGGTGCACGCCTTCCACCAGGCCGTCGTAGGGGTCGGGCAGGCCGCAGTTGGCGTCGAACAGGGTGGGCCCCGGGCGTTCCAGCAGGGCCCGCAGGCGCGGGTGTTCGGCGATCTTGAAGCGGCGGCCGAGGGTGTCCGGGCTCAGGCCGTCCACCGCCAGCGGCACCAGTTGCTCGCCTTCCAGGCGCAGCAGGGCGCTGGCATCGCAGGGCAGCAGTTCGCGCAGGGCTTCCAGCAGGCGGCGGTAACGTTCCTCGTCGGGCAACTCGCGGGACAGGTCGTCGACCAGGGGGAGCAGGGTGGCAAGCAAGGGGTTTCTGGTCATTTTGACCTCTAGGCAGTCCATATGACTCGAATGAATGCTGGTCATTATGACTTCTGTTGCGGCGAAAGTCCCGGGAATACTGGGCTGCGACCTTGGCATGCTTCCTGAAATATCCCAGGCAGATCCCACCCTGTCTTGCGTTCCAAGGAGATCCGCATGCTGTCCAACGAACACCGCACCCTGATCAAGGCGACCGTCCCGCTGCTGGAAACCGGTGGCGAAGCCCTGACCCGGCACTTCTACCAGCTGATGCTGACCGAGTACCCGCAGGTGCGCCCGCTCTTCAACCAGGCCCACCAGGCGTCCGGCGACCAGCAACGGGCCCTGGCCAACGGCGTGCTGATGTACGCCCGCCACATCGACGAGCTCGAGCGCCTCGGCCCGCTGGTGGGGCAGATCGTCAACAAGCACGTGTCGCTGCAGATTCTCCCGGAACATTATCCCATCGTCGGCTCCTGCCTGCTGCGGGCCATCCGCGAGGTGCTCGGCGAGGAAATCGCCACCGACGAGGTGATCGCCGCCTGGGCCGCGGCCTACCAGCAACTGGCCGACATCCTGATCGGCGCCGAGGAGTCGGTGTACGCCCGCAATGCCGCCGAAGAGGGCGGCTGGCGCGGTGCGCGGCGCTTCCGCGTGGCGCGCAAGGTGGCCGAGAGCGAGGAGATCGTCTCCTTCTACCTGCAACCGGTGGACGGCGGCGCGCTGCTGGACTTCGAGCCGGGCCAGTACATCGGCCTGCGCCTGGAGCTGGATGGCGAGGAAGTGCGCCGCAACTATTCGCTGTCGGCCCCGGCCAACGGCCGCGAGTACCGCATCAGCGTCAAGCGCGAGCCCGAAGGCAGGGTTTCCAGCTACCTGCATGACCAGGTCCAGGAGGGCGACGAGATCGACCTGTTCCCGCCGGCCGGGGACTTCGTCCTGGGCGACAGCGACAAGCCGCTGGCGCTGATCACCGCGGGCGTCGGCATCACCCCGTCGCTGGCCATGCTGCAGCGGGCGCTGGACGCCGGCCGCGTGGTGCACTTCATCCACTGTGCGCGCCACGGCGGCGTGCACGCCTTCCGCGAGTTCATCGAGAACCAGGCGCGCAAGCACCCGACGCTGCTGCACTTCTTCTGCTACAGCGAGCCGCGCGAGCAGGACCAGGCCGATGCCGAGGGCTTCATCAGCCAGCAGCTGCTGAGCAACTGGCTGCCGGCGCAGCGCGACCTGGACGCCTACTTCCTCGGGCCCAAGCCGTTCATGGCCCAGGTGAAGCGCCACCTGCGCGAGCTGGGCGTGCCCGAAAAGCAGTGCCACTACGAGTTCTTCGGCCCCGCCAGCGCGCTGGAGGCCTGACGCAAGACCGGCCGGCCCCCGCGGGCCGGCCACCCTGTACTACCGGAGGTGTGTGATGAAAGGTTTCTTCTCCTGTCCGCAACGCAATCTCGGCCATTCCAACGCCCTGCTCAGCGCAGGTGCCGCTATGCTGCTGGGAGGCATCTTCGGCGCCTATTTCATCGACGCCTTCCTCAACCTGCCGCAACTGGTGGCCGCCCACGCCCTGACCGTCCTCGGGCCGACCGCCATCAAGCTGGGCTACGTGCTGCGCCTGATCGCCCAGCGGCAGATGCGCCAACCGGGCTGGGAGGTCTGTTGTGCTGTTGGTTGATCGCAAGGTTCTTTTGGCGATCCCGCCGCTGTGGCGGCTGGGTTTCCGTCCGTTCTTCCTCGGCGGGGCGCTGTTCGCGGCGCTCGCCATCTTCCTCTGGCTCGCCGCGCTGGCCGGCTGGCTGCCCGGGTGGCAGCCGCTGGGCGGCTGGCTGGGCTGGCACCGCCACGAGATGGTGTTCGGCTTCGCCCTGGCGATCATCGCCGGCTTCCTGCTCACCGCGGTGCAGACCTGGACCGGCCGCCCGGGCCTCAGCGGCGCGCCGCTGCGCAACCTGGCGTTGCTCTGGCTGGCGGCGCGGCTGGCCTGGCTGCTGGGCGCGCCCTGGTGGCTGGCGGCCGTGCTGGAGCTGGCCTTCCCGCCGGCGCTGGCCTGGTTCGTCGGCCGCAGCCTCTACCAGGTGCGGCAGACGCGCAATTACCCGGTGCTGATGGTGCTGGTCCTGCTGACCCTGGCCGATGCCCAGGTCATGGCCGGCCAGGCGCTGGGCAACGAGGCCTGGCAGCGTGGCGGCGTCCTGGCCGCGCTGTGGCTGGTGGTGGCGCTGATGAGCCTGATCGGCGGGCGGGTGATTCCCTTCTTCACCCAGCGCGGCCTGGGGCGTACCGCCCAGGTGCCGGCCTGGCCGTGGCTGGACTGGGCGCTGCTGCTGGGCGGCGCGCTGCTGGCGGTGCTCAGCGCCACTGGCCCGGCCCTGCAACCGGGGCCGCTGCTGGCGGTGCTGTTCGGCCTGCTCGGCCTGGGCCACCTGGTGCGCCTGTGGCGCTGGTACGACCGCGACCTGTGGAGCGTGCCGCTGCTGTGGTCGCTGCACCTGGCGTATGCCTGGATGACCCTGGCGCTGTTCGGCCTGGCGGCGTCCGCGGCCGGCGCGGCGCTGCCGTCCAGCCTGCCGCTGCACGCGCTGACCGTGGGCGGCGTCGGCGGGCTGATCCTGGCGATGATCGCCCGCGTCAGCCTGGGCCACACCGGCCGCGCGCTGCAGCCGCCGAAGGCGATGGCCTGGGGCTTCGCCCTGCTCAACCTGGGCGTGCTGGCGCGGGTGGTGGTGGTGTGGTGGCTGCCGCTGGGCGGCCTGCAGCTGGCAGCGCTGTGCTGGTCGCTGGCGTTCCTGATCTTCGCCGGGTACTACGGGCCGATGCTGTGGAAGGCTCGGATCGACGGGCAGCCGGGGTAGGGGAGTCATCCTGTGGGGTGTGGGCGCGGTCCATCGCGGACGGAGTCCGCTCCTACGCTGCCCGAGCCATGCCATTCCCCTGTAGGAGCGCGCCCTGCGCGCGAATCGCGGGCAGGGCCCGCTCCTACAATGGGGCGACATGGGAGACGCGAATTTTGATCCAGTCACCCCCGTGAACGAGGGAGCCCAGAAGATAGTTGCTCCTACGTACGTGCTTCCCTGTTGAGCCTGGCGCGGCTTGGACAGCGGCTCCGTGCTCGGCAGCGAGCGGGATGGGGCCGCGGTCAAACGGCGGATAACGCTTCGCGTTATTCGCCCTACGCCAAGCCCACCATGGACGTAGGGCGAATAACCGTTCGCGGTTATCCGCCGCTACACCTCCTTGCCAGCCACTCCATGGTTGAACCTGACGGCGGCTCCTTGCCCGGCGTATGGCCAAGGCCGAACGGCGGATAACGCCGTAGGCGTTATGCGCCCTACAGGGGGACCAGCCTTTCTCCCAGGCGGCCGCCGTCGGCCAGTTCGAGGAATTCGTCGCCCAGCCGGCGGCTCTCGTCCATGGCCTTGTTCCAGTAGCGCTCGCGGCCGGCGTCGTCGCCCAGGTAGCGCTTGAAGTCCTTGCGGTCCGGCAGCTTGTCGTGGGGCAGGCGGGCCAGGTACTCGCGGGACGGGGCGAGCAGCAGCACGTCCTGCAGGCGGGTGGCGTCGCCGCGGCGCCAGGGCAGGCCCTTGTCGAACCAGCCGGGGATGACCTTGTCGGTGAAGTGTGGGTAGAGCACCACGCCGTCGGTCTCGTAGGGCAGGTCCAGGTGGTAGTCGAGCAGGCCGCCGTCGCGGTAGGTGCCTGGGCCCGCGCCGGGGATGTCGCGCACGCCCTGCATGACCATGGGGATGGAGCCGGAGGCGAGCAGGGCATGGCGCAGGTTACCCTGGTCCAGCGGCAGGCAGCGCGAGGGGAAGTCCTGCAGCGGCGCCAGCGGCGGGGCCAGGCGCGCGTCGTGGAGGATCACCCGTTCGAAGTGGCGGTGCAGGTGGCGGCGGCCGAGCAGGTTGTCGCGGATCACCGCGCCCAGGCCCAGGCCGAGGGTGCGCTTGCCGTCGTCGGCCAGGCGCCCGTGGCTCTTCACCACCACCACGTTGAGGCGGTAGTGCGGGTTGGCCAGCACGCTGGCGTCCTGCCCGGCGAGCAGGTCGTCGAGCATCCGCGTGCAGCTGGCCGAGACTTCGGCGATGTCGGCGTTGCGCGAGAAGCGCTGCTGCGTGTACAGCTCGCCCAGGCGGCGGATGCCGGCGGCGGCGTCCGGCAGGCAGGCGCTGGCGAAGCGCCAGGAGCCGATCGAGGCGCCGATCAGCGAGCGCTCGCGCGGCGCGCGCGGCAGCCATTCGCCGAACAGCGCCAGGTCCAGCCCCTGGATGCCCAGCGCCTTCGGCCCGCCGGCGGCGCCGGGGAGGATGCCGACGTCGGCGGGCGCCAGGCCGCGTTCGCGGATGCGCCGCAGGGCGCGGGCACCGGCCTTGAGGACGAGGGCAGGGGACTTGATGTGGATGGCGGTCATGGGGCTCTCTCCGGCGAGGCGGCGATTATAAGCGCTGTATTTTCCTAGGCAGCATCCTTCATCCGGTGAATGATCCATCCCGCACCCATTCAGCTTGGATTAATGGCTATTCGATAGCCTGCGGACATTGGCAATTCGCAGGAGTCTTCCCCATGCACACCCTTACCCGCCTGATCGCCGCCGCCGGCCTGCTCGGCGTCTCCAGCCTGGCGCTGGCCCACGACATCGGCCCCGACGAGGCCCTGCGCCTGCGCGACGCCGGCACCATCCAGGACTTCCAGCGCCTCAACCAGGCCGCGCTGGGCAAGCACCCCGGCGGAACCGTGTACGATAGCGAGCTTGAACTGGAGCACGGCCGCTACCTGTACAAGGTCGACGTCAAGGACGCCCAGGGGGTGAAATGGGACGTCGAGCTGGACGCGGTGAGCGGCGAAGTGCTCAAGGACCGCCAGGACCACTGATGACCTATCCTCTGCGTTACGCCCTGCTCGCCGCACTGTGCGTCGCCGGGCCGGCGCTGGCCCACGACCTCAGCCAGGACGAGGCCCTGCGCCTGACCCGCGAAGGGGTGATCCGCCCCTTCGAGTCGATACTGCCGGCGGCGCTGCAGCGCTACCCCGGCTCGCGCCTGCTCGAGGCGGAGCTTGAGAAGGAGCACGACACCTACATCTACGAGATAGAGCTGCTCACCCCCGGTGGCGTGGTCCGCGAACTGGAACTGGATGCCCGTGACGGGCGCATCCTCAAGGATAAGGAAGACGACTGATGCGTCTGCTGCTGGTGGAGGACCACGTCCCCCTCGCCGACGAACTGCTGGCCGGCCTGGCCCGCCAGGGCTACGCCGTGGACTGGCTGGCCGACGGCCGCGATGCCGCGGTGCAGGGGGCCAGCGAGCCCTACGACCTGATCATCCTCGACCTCGGCCTGCCGGGCCGCCCCGGCCTGGACGTGCTGCGCGAATGGCGCGGCCTGGGCCTGGCCACCCCGGTGCTGATCCTCACCGCGCGCGGTTCCTGGGCCGAGCGCATCGACGGGCTGAAGGCCGGCGCCGACGACTACCTGACCAAGCCCTTCCACCCCGAGGAGCTCTTCCTGCGCATCCAGGCCCTGCTGCGCCGCGCCCACGGCGTGGCCAACCAGGCCCAGCTGGAGGCCGGCGGCCTGCGCCTGGACGAGGCGCGCCAGTGCGTGCTGCAGGGCGACAGGGAGGTCGACCTGACTTCCGCCGAGTTCCGCCTGCTGCGCTACTTCATGCTGCACCCGGGCCAGCTGCTGTCCAAGTCGCACCTGGCCGAGCACCTCTACGACGGCGAGACCGAGCGCGACTCCAACGTCATCGAGGTGCACATCAAC
This sequence comes from Pseudomonas sp. 273, assembly GCF_029201425.1. Taxonomy (NCBI): domain Bacteria; kingdom Pseudomonadati; phylum Pseudomonadota; class Gammaproteobacteria; order Pseudomonadales; family Pseudomonadaceae; genus Pseudomonas; species Pseudomonas sp. 273. The sequence continues at coordinate 4,351,122 of NZ_CP116775.1, read as the reverse complement.
CACCTGCGCCGCAAGCTCGGCCGCGAGATCATCGAAACCCGCCGCGGCCAGGGCTACCGCTTCGCCGGCAGCGCCGGGGGCGCGGCTTGATCTCGATCCAGCGGCGCCTGGGCTTCGGCCTCGCTGCTGTGCTGCTGGTGATCGGCCTGGCGCTGGCCCAGGCCGGGCTCTGGCTGTTCGACCAGGGCCTGCGCCGCTACCTCGCCAGCGGCCTGCAGGACGAGGCGGAAAGCCTGCTGGTGGCGATCATCCGCGGCCCGGCCGGGCTGCAGCTGGACCCGCAGCGCGTCGACGGCGCCTACGAGCGGCTGTTCTCCGGACGCTACTTCCAGATCCACTTCGAGCAGACCGACTGGCGCTCCCGCTCGCTGTGGGACCACGAGCTGAAGGTGCCGGACCACCCGGGCCTGCGCGAAGGCCTGGCCAAGGGCCCGGAAGGCCAGCGCCTGCTGGTCTTCCGCGGCGACTACAAGCGCTACGGCCGCACCCTGCGGATCAGCGTGGCGCAGGACTACACGCCGATCCTCAAGAGCTTCAACCGCCTGCGCAACATCGGCCTGGGCGCCGGGGTGCTGGCGCTGCTGCTGATCCTGTTCTTCCAGCGCCTGACGGTGCGCCGCGCGCTGCGCCCGCTGGAGCGGGTGCGCCAGCAGATCGCCCAGCTGCAGGACGGCCAGCGCAGCCAACTGGACACCCAGGTGCCGCAGGAGCTGGAGCCGCTGGTGGAGCAGGTCAACCACCTGCTGCAGCACACCGAGGAAACCCTGCGCCGCTCGCGCAACGCCCTGGGCAACCTCGGCCATGCGCTGAAGACGCCGCTGGCGGTGCTGATCAGCCTGGCCGAGCGCGAGGAACTGCAGCAGCACCCGGAGCTGAAGCGGGTGCTGCAGGAGCAGCTGGAGCAGATCGACCAGCGCCTGGCCCGCGAGCTGGGCCGCGCGCGCCTGGTGGGCGAGGCGCTGCCCGGCGCGCACTTCGACTGCGACGCCGAGCTGCCCAGCCTGCGCGAGATGCTCCAGCTGATCCACGGCCAGCACCTGCGCATCACCTGCGCGGCGGAGCCCGGCCTGCGCCTGCCGTTCGACCGCGAGGACCTGCTGGAACTGCTCGGCAACCTGCTGGACAACGCCTGCAAGTGGGCGGCCGGCGAGGTGCGCCTGCAGGTGGAGAAGGGCGAGGACGGCTACCGCCTGCTGGTGGACGACGACGGCCCGGGCATCGCCGAGGAACTGCGCGACAGCGTGCTCGAACGCGGCACCCGCCTGGACGAGCAGGTGGCCGGCCACGGCCTGGGCCTGGGCATCGCCCGCGACATCGCCGAGGCCTGCGGCGGCAGCCTGGCGCTGGAGGGCAGCGAGCTGGGCGGGCTGCGGGTGCGGGTGGCCTTGCCGAGGCGGGCCGCGGCCTAGGGCACGCCGCCCGGCGCTCAGTCGCCGAGGCGCTCCAGGGTGCGCAGCAGCACGTCCACCTTGGTCAGCGACTCGGCGTACTCTGCCTCCCAGTCCGAATCGGCGACGATGCCGCCGCCGCCCCAGCAGCTGACCTGGCCGTCCTTCACCAGCAGGGTGCGGATGGTGATGGAGCTGTCCAGCTCGCCGCGCACGTCCAGGTAGAACAGGCTGCCGCAGTAGATGCCGCGGCGGCTCGGCTCCAGCTCGTCGATGATCTGCATGGCGCGGACCTTGGGCGCGCCGGTGATGGAGCCGCCGGGGAAGCTGCCCAGCAGCAGGTCGAGGGCGTCCTTGCCGGCGGCCAGCTCGCCGGTCACGCTGCTGACCAGGTGGTGCACGTTGGGGTAGCTCTCCAGCGCGAACAGCTCCGGCACCCGCACCGTGCCGGGCGTGCAGCTGCGCCCCAGGTCGTTGCGCAGCAGGTCGACGATCATCAGGTTCTCGGCGCGGTCCTTGGGGCTGGCCAGCAGCTCCTCGGCGTTGGCCGCGTCCTCCGCGGGCGTGCGGCCGCGCGGGCGGGTGCCCTTGATCGGGCGCGTCTCCACCTGGCGCCGGTGCATGCGGATGAAGCGCTCGGGCGACAGGCTGAGGATGGCGCCCTCGCCCAGGCCCAGGTAGCCGGCGAAGGGCGTCGGGCAGGCCGCGCGCAGGGCCAGGTAGGCCTGCCAGGGCGCGCCGCTGCAGGGCGCGCGGAAGCGCTGGGTGTAGTTCACCTGGTAGCAGTCGCCGGCGAGGATGTAGCTTTGCACCCGCTCCAGGGCCTGGCGGTACTGCTCGCGGCTCAGGTCCGGGCGGAAGCCGGCGTGCAGGCGGAAGGGCGGCAGCGGCGCCGGCGCCTCGTCGGCCTCGAACAGCGCCAGCAGGCGCTGGCGCTCGGCGGCTTCCAGGTGCGGGTGGAACACCAGCTGGCTGCTGCCGAGCTGGTGGTCGGTGACCAGCGCCCAGGCGTACAGGCCGACCCGCGCGTCGGGCAGGCCGATGTCGTCCCGGCTGTGCTGCGGCAGGCGTTCGATGCGCCGCCCCAGGTCGTAGCCCAGGTAGCCGATCAGCCCGCCGACGAATGGCAGGTCCGGCACTTCCGCCGCTTCGGCCTGTCCGAGGCTCTGCAGCGCCGTTCGCAGGCGGGCGAAGAACGCCTTGGCCGATTCGTCGGCGGCCGGTGCCAGTTCTGCCAATGGCCAGGCGCTCATAAGGTCATAGCGTCCACGGCTGGCGCCAGGCCTGCCGGCGTCCAGGAGCACGGCGCCGGGCGCGCCGGCGATACGGGCGAAGCGCGCCGTCGGGTCTTCCCGGTAGGGGAGCGGGTGTACGAAGTAGCGGGACATAGGTAGGAACAGGAACCCTGGGCTAGGCTGAGAGCCATTCTTGCGCACGCCCGAAGAGTCGATGCTAGAGCCCTTCTCTTCGGTTTACGCAAGGTAAGCATTCTGATAAGAATTGGATTATCCCGCGGAAGCCATGCTCCGTACCACAACGATAATGAAACAGGGATAGAGGCCGTGGACGTAGTGCTAAAAACCGCAGCCGGCAGCCTTCTGCGTACCAGATCGACATCCTCCGGGGTGCCTGCCGAATACCAGTACCGCCCCCAGCTCCAGGCTGCCCTGGAGCGTTCCACCCAGCATCGCGTCCTGCTCTTCAGCGCCCCCGCCGGGTTCGGCAAGAGCGCCGCGCTGGCCCTGCTCGCCGAGCGCCGCGAAGCGCAGGGGCAGAAGGTGGTATGGCTTTCCCTTGAGGGCTCCGACGACGACCCCGGGCGCTTCTGCGGCAAGCTCACCGAGGCGCTGGCCGCCAGCCTGCCGGACGTCGGCGCAGATGCCGCCGCCTACCTGCACAATACGCTGCGGGTGCCGGCCGTGGCGGTCATGGAAAGCCTGCTCTGCGACCTGCTGCGGGTCGACGTGCCGCTGCTGCTGGTGCTCGACGACCTGGACCGGATCACCCACCCGGACATCTTCGCCGGCCTCAACCGCCTGGTGCAGTACGCCCCGCCGGGCCTGACCCTGGCCATCGGCAGCCGCTCGCAGCCGCCGCTGAACCTCGCCACCTGGCGGGCCAAGGGCCTGCTGCTGGAAGTGGGGGTGGAAGAGCTGCGGCTTTCCGAGGCGCAGACCCGCGAATACCTGAGCGGTGGCGGCGTGGAGCTCGACGAGGCCTGCCTGAAGGCCGTGTACGCCCGGACCGAGGGCTGGGTGATGGGCGTGCAACTGTTCGGCCTGTGGCTGCGCCAGCCACCCGCCGGCGCCCAGCGCGACCTGGCCGGGCTCGGCGGCGGCCCCGCCGAGGTCGGCGACTACCTGCTGCGCAGCGTCTTCGAACGCCTGCCCCAGGACATCCGCGACAGCCTGCTGACGCTCAGCGTGGCGAGCCGCTTCAATGGCGAGCTGGCCAACGCCCTGACCGGACGCCAGGACGGCCAGGCCCTGCTGGAGCGCCTGGACAGCCTGCAGCTGTTCCTCATGCCGCTGGACCGCGAGCGCCACTGGTACCGCTTCCACCAGTTGTTCGCCGACTTCCTCCGCGCGCACCTGCGCGAACGCGAGCCGGAGCGCTTCAAGCAACTGCACTTCAACGCCAGCCTGTGGTTCACCAACCACCACATGCCGACCCTGGCCATCGAGCACGCCTGCCTGGCCGAGGACCCGGAGATGCTCGCCGCGCTGGTGGACGGCTACGGCCTGGAGCTGATCAACCGTGGCCAGCTGTACCTGATCTCGCGCTGGCGTCGGCAGGTGCCCGACGAGATCGCCGCGCGCTACCCCATCCTGGTGCTCAGCGACGTCTGGACCCGCGCCAGCGAGCTGAGCCTGCCCGAGGCCAACCGCATGCTCGACGAGCTGCTGGCGCGCTGGAGCGACGGCAAGCCGCAGACGCCGATGGGCGACCAGTACCTCTCGGCGCTGGCGGTCAAGGCCGTGCTGGCGCTGCAGAAGGACGACCTCGAGCAGTGCATCGCCCTGGCCCGCCGGGTGGAGAGCCAGCTGGGGCAGAACTCGGCCTTCCTCGAATGCGCCGTGCTGCTGGTCGCCGCCTTCGCCCAGGTCATGCACGGCCAGCCCGAGCAGGCGCGCCGCCTGATGGGCCTGGCGCAGCAGCGCAACCACTTCCTCGACGGCCGCTACCTGCACATGCAGCTGTCCACCATCGAGGTGATGCTGGCCCTGGAGCAGGGCCAGGTGAAGCAGGCGCAGCTGCTGGTGGAGCGCGTCAAGCAGCAGGCCGTGCCGCTGTTCGACCGGCGTTCCCAGGCGCTGGCCCTGCCGGCCATCACCGAGGGCCTGACCGCCTACTACCGCATGGACGTCGACGGCCTGGAAGAACGCCTGCGCTGGGCGCTGGGGCGCGTCGACGTGATCAACCCCATCGACCTCTATGCCCAGGGCATGCAGTGCCTGGCGCGGGTGCAGCGCCTGCAGGGGCGCGGCAAGGAGGCCCAGGCGACTCTCGGGCTGATGCAGAGCCTGGCCTCGCGCAACCATTCCTGGCGCATCTTCGCCATGGCAGTGGGCGAAGAGATCAACCTGATCCTCCAGGAGCCGGCGGCGGACCGTTGCAAGCGCGCCGAACAGCGCCTGAACGGCATCGACTGGCAGAAGCTCGCCGCCTCCTACCGCCAGGGGCCGTTCAACCCGGTGCTCTGGGTGCGCGGCCTGAGCCGCGTGCGCCTGCTGCAGGCGCGCGGCCACTTCAGCGAGGCGCTGCACGAGATCACCCAGCTGCGCGGCCTGCTGCAGCCCAACTGGCACGGCCTGCAGCGCCTGCGCCTGGACCTGCTGGCGGCGCTCAGCTACCAGCGCCTGGGCTACCAGGAACGCGCCAACAGCCTGCTCGGGCAGTGCCTGGTGGGCGCCGAGCGCGAAGGCGTGCGCAGCCTGTTCATCGAAGAGGGCGAGGGCATCCGCCTGATGCTCCAGCAACTGGAGGCCACCGAGCGCCAGCCGGCGCTGCAGGTGTTCATCCGCAGCCTGCTGGGGCTCTGGCCCGGCCAGGAAACGCGCAAGGCACAGGACGTGCTCGAGGAAGGGCTGACCGACCGCGAGCGGGAAGTGGTGTGCCTGGCGGCCCAGGGCCTCTCCAACGAGGAGATCGGCCAGCAGCTGTCGCTGGCCCTGGGCACCGTCAAATGGCACCTGCACAACATCTACGAGAAACTCAAGGTGCGCAATCGGACCCAAGCGATTCGCCGTGCCCGCGAACTGAGCCTGCTCTGACATGACCACACTCAATTCCCAGCAGCCGCCCCTGCCGCTGTTGCGCACCAAGCTGTTCCCGCCGCGCACCGAGGGTACGCTGCTGTTGCCGCGGCGCGCGCTCATCGACCGCCTGTTCGCGGCGCGCAAGCAGCGCGCGCTGATCCTCAGCGCGCCGGCCGGCTTCGGCAAGAGCACCGTGCTCAGCCTGTTCCGCGAGCGCCTGCTGGCCAGCGGCGCGCTGGTCGCCTGGCTGTCGTGCGACGAGGGCGACAGCGAGCCGCAGCGCCTGCTGCAGTACCTGGTGGAGAGCATCCGCAGCGTCGCCCCCGGCTTCGGCGCCAACACCTCGAACCTGCTGCAGTCGGACATGACCCTGCCGCTGGAAGGGCTGCTGGATGCCTTCCTCGCCGACCTCAAGCGTATCGACGGGGCGATCTACCTGTTCCTCGACGACTTCCACCAGATCCGCCACCCGGCCCTGCAGCCGGGGGCGCGCTACCTGATCGAGCACCTGCCGGACAATGTCCGCCTGGTCACCAGCACCCGCTATCGCCCGCGCTTCCTGGTGGACGAGCCGGCGCTGGCGCCCTGGGCCTTCTGCCTCAACGGCGCCGACCTGCGCCTGACCCGCGAGGAAGCCGACACCTACCTGCTGGAACTCAAGGGCCTGCAGCTGGACGACGCCGAGCTGGGCCTGCTGTACAAGCGCACCGAGGGCTGGATCACCGCGCTGCACCTGGCCGCCCTGGCGCTGGCCCGGCACAGCGACCGCGAAGGCTTCCTGCGCAGCCTGTCGGGCACCGAGCGGGACATCGCCGACTACCTCGCCGAGGACGTGCTGGCCAGCCTGCCGCCGGCGCTGCAGCAGTTCCTCGACCAGACCTCGGTGCTCGACGAGTTCTGCGCCGAGCTGTGCAACGCCCTGACCGGGCGCCGCGACGGCCTGGACATGCTCATGCGCCTGCAGAACGAGCAGCTGTTCATCATCCCCCTGGACGATGCGCGCGAGTGGTTCCGCTACCACCACCTGTTCGCCGACTTCCTCCAGGGCCGCCTGACCCGCAGCGCCGACCCCACGCCGCTGCTCAACGCCGCCGCGCGCTGGTGCGAAAGCCGCGACATGGCCGACCGCGCCGTGCGCTACGCCCTGCGCGCCCGCGACTACGCCTTCGCCGCCGACCTGCTGGAGCGCCAGGGCGCCCGGCTGATCGCCGGCAACCGGGTGTACAGCATCCTCGGCATGCTCGGCGGCATTCCCGCCGAGGTGATCCGCGAGCACCCGGTGTTCCAGATCTTCTACGCCTGGCAGCTGGCCTTCGAGCAGAAGTTCGCCGAGGCCGAGGCGCTCATCGAGGAACTCAGCGCCCGCCTGCTGATGGGGCAGGGCAAGGCGCGCAACTTCGGCCTGGCCGAGCTGCTGGCCGTGGCCCAGGTGCTCAAGGCCCTGGTGCTGCTGTACCAGGACAAGCTGGAGGCCAGCCTCAAGGTGTCGCGCCAGTGGCTGGCGCTGGTGCCGGCCAACCAGCCGGTGTTCCGCGCCAGCCTGGCCTGCATCCTCGCCGCCGCCCACGCGTTGCTGGGCGACTACGCCGAGGCCGCCGGCGCCATCGGCGTGGCCCGCGAGTGCCTGCGCATGGCCGACAGCGAGTACCTGCAGGTGGTGGCGAGCATGATCGAGGCGCTGATCTGCAAGGAGAGCGGCGAGCTGGAGCGCGGCCGGACCATCGCCGAGGGCGCGCGCAGCCGCGTCGAGCGCGTCTTCGGCCGGCGCAGCCGGGTGGGCGGGCCGCTGGCCCTGGCCTATGCCGACATCCTCTACGAGCAGGACCGCCATGCCGCCATCCTCGCTGAACTGCCGCTGGCCACCACCTGGCGCGACGTCGCCACGCCCATGGAGCTGATCAGCCGCGGCCAGTTGGTGATGGCCAAGGCGCGGTTCTTCGCCGGCGAGGCCGAACAGGGCCTGGCGCAGCTCGACGAATGGCTGGCCGGCCTGCAGTCGCCGGGCTACGAACGCGTCTATGCGCTGGCCATGGGCTGCAAGGTGCAGCTGCTGCTGTGGCTGCGCCGGCCGAACGAGGCCGAGCGCGTCTGCCTGCAGTTGGCGCGGCACCTGTCGGGCCTCTCCACCGAACGCTATGCCGACGCCCAGGCCGCGCTGGCCCTGGCCGAGGCGCGGGTGGCGCTGTCGGAACGGCGCGCCGAGCGCGCCCAGCAGCGTCTGGAATCGGCGCTGGCGGCGAACGCCTCGCCCTACCAGCGCGACCGGCGGTTGCGCCTGGCCTTGTTACTTTCTGTGGCGTATTGGCAGAAAGGTAACAGCGAAAAGGCCTTCGCCCTGTTCGCCCCCACCCTCGAGGAAGCCTGGAACCTGGGCTACCGCCGGCTGTTCCAGGACGACGCCGTCTGGCTGCTGCCGTTCTGGGATGCCTGGCGCGAGGCCGAGCCCAAGCGCGCGGCGGCCTGGCAGGGGGTGGCCGAACTGCTCCGCGAACAGTGCCGCAGGCTGTCCGTGGACCCTGCAGGTTTCGAGGAAAATCAGGATGTTAGCCATCGCGAGCGGGAAATCCTGCGGCTGGTGGCGGCAGGGCTTTCGAACCGCGATATCGCCCAGGCGGTGCACCTGTCGGAGGCCACCATCAAGTGGCACCTGCACAACCTGTTCGCCAAGCTGGGGGTGCGCAGCCGCACCCAGGCGGTACTCAAGGGCAAGAGCCTGGGATTGCTCAGCGAAGCCTGATGCGCGGGGATCGTCCGGCTCCATCCCTTGGATGGGCTGGCAGGTGGGGGGTTGGCCAGTAGCTTGGAAAACAGGACGCGAAGCCTGGTGCTTCACGAATCCATGCCCGCGGCACCTAGGGAAGACGGCGCGGGTCTGGAGGGTCGGCTTGGCCGGCCAACCTGCAGCGGGGCAGGACGCCTCCTGCAGTGCCCTGGGGCAATCCCACCTGAACACTGGAGAGAAACAAGAATGAAAAAAATCAAACAACTGGTTCTTGCAAGCGCTGTTCTGGCCGCTCCCTTCCTGGCCCATGCCGATCTCAAATCCATGGACGACTCCGCACTCGCCGGCGTGACCGGCCAGGACGGCATCAGCATCGCCGGTGACTTCAAGGCGAGCATCGGGGCGGTGGTCTACACCGACAAGATCGACGACACCAAGTCCGGTTCCCTGCGCCTGGAGAACATCACCCTGACCGGCCCGGGCGGCACCGCCCTGAAGATCGACGACGCCAACCCGCTGACCGTCGACGTGGTCACCACCAAGATCGGTACCGCCGACACCCAGCAGCTGGCCCTGGGCCTGCCGGGCATGACCGGCGACGTCTCGGTGGGCGCCATCAAGGTGGGCGACACCAGCGCCGCCAGCATCGGTTCGCTGACCGTTTCCAACCTGAACATGGCCGGTTCCCAGGTCCGCATCTGGGGCCACTGATCCATCGGTCGTGTGACGCGTATCCCCTTGCCGGCCCGTGCCGGCAAGGGTTTTTCCAGGAGAGAGGAGAGGGGATGTTCGAGATACTGCTGGGAAGCCTGCTCGGCCTGTTCGGTTTCACCCAGACGGTGGACACCAAACCGCAATCCCAGGGCACGGTGAACATCACCCAGCAGCTCACGCCCAACGGCCCCTTCCGCGAGTCCGTGCAGCTCGAACCCATGAGCCAGGTGCAGTTCCGCAATGTCATCCGCCAGGCCTACGACTACAGCTGCGGATCGGCGGCGCTGACCACCCTGCTGGACTACTACCTGGGCCGCAACCTGCAGGAACGCCAGGTGATGGAAGGCCTGCTGAAGTACGGCGAGGCCGACAAGATCGTCCAGCGCCGCGGCTTCTCGCTGCTGGACATGAAGCGCTACGCGGCCGCGCTGGGCTACAAGAGCGGCGGCTTCCGCGCCGAGTTCGCCGACCTGGACTCGCTGGAGCACCCGGCGCTGGTGCCCATCCACTACGGCGGCTTCAAGCATTTCGTGGTGGTGCGCGACGTCTACAACGACCACGTCTTCGTCGCCGATCCCGCCCTGGGCAACATCAGCTTCACCCGCAGCCGCTTCGAGGCCATCTGGGACCAGAACGTGCTCTTCGTCATCTACCCCGGCGGCCAGGAACCGCACAACGCCCTGGCCCTGAAGGAGCAGGACCTGCGCCTGGTGGACGACCGCACCGTGAGCCTGCTGGCCTTCCGCGAGTTCCCGGAGATGAGCAAGTTCACCAGCAACCGGATGATCGAGGCCGCGTCCAAGGGCGACGTGCAATTCATACGCAGCAAGTGAGCGGCGTTTCCATCCTTCCATAAGAACAAGACCAGGGGATTGCATCATGAGATTCAGGGGGTATGCGTGCGCCGCCATACTGGCCTTGCTGGCTTCGGGCCCGGCGCCTGCCGAGGAAGGCTCGGTCGACCAGGCGCGTGACGCGCTGGCCAAGAAGGCCGACGATGCCGACAGCGCCAAGGCCCTGGAAGAGGTGTTCCAGGCGGCGGAGAAGAGCTACACCCTGCTGAAGAAGGGCGAGCGGACCCTCACCTACGGCCTGGACTATTCGATGATGCGCGACACCCGCATCCAGCAGGTGCGCACCGGCGAGAGCGTCTACAGCGTGCTGGCGACCAGCGAGGCGCAGCACACCTTCACCAACTCCTTCACCTTCGACTACGGCGTCTGGGACAACCTGACCTTCAGCCTGCGCCTGCCCTTCGTGGCCAAGTACGACACCGAGCGCGACATCCACGCCTACAGCCTCGGCGACATCTCCGCCACCCTGCGCTGGCAGCCCTGGGCGGCGATGCGCGGGCGCCCGGTCACCACCTTCTACGCCACCCTCGGCCTGCCCACCGGCGACAGCCCGTTCGACATGAACCCGGACAACGACGTCTCCACCGGCAACGGCTACTACAGCCTGGGCGTGGGCGCCAACATGTCCTACGTGATCGACCCCGTCGTGCTCTATGGCTCGCTCGGCTACACCTACAACCTGAAGGTGGACAACATCCACCAGAACCAGTATGGCGAGGAGCTGAACAAGGTCACCCCGGGCGACACCCTGAACTTCGCCATGGGCATGGCCTACGCGCTGTCCTACGACGTGTCCCTGGCCACCTCCTACCAGATGGCCTACCAGATGAAGAGCCGCTACCACTTCGACACCCGCACGGTAGAGGCTCCCGAGCAGACCAGCGCGGTCATGAACTTCTCGCTCGGCCTGCGAACCTCGCCTGACTACATCGTCAACGTGAACGCCGGCTTCGGCTTGACCGAAGACTCACCGGATATCTTGCTGGGGGTTTCCCTGCCCCTGGATATCAAGGGCCTGAAGCCCGACTAAACGGCGAGCGGAGTTCCCATGACGAAGCGCATTTCGCCACTGTTGCTGGCGATGGCAGGGGCGGGGCTTGGCTGGATTCTGCCGGCCCAGGCCCAACTGGCCAACGACATCACCATCGGCAACCCCAAGGCGATGGCCCTGGGCAACGCGGTCACCGCCGATTCCACCGGCATCGACGCGGTGCACTACAACCCCGCCGCCCTGACCAAGCTCAAGGGCCGGCAGACCACGGTGAAGCTGGTCAGCGGGGTGATGGACATCCGCGCCGGCTTCCACGCGCCGCCGAACTACGGCGAGAGCACCTTCGGCGTCAGCGACGACCCGGTGGCCAACTCCCACAGCCGCACCATGACGCCGACCATGTACCTGCCCGGCCTGGGCGGCATGACCGACGTGCCCATGCTGGTGGCGCCCCTGGCGGGCCTGTCGATCAACCCGCCGGGCTCCAAGTTCACCTTCGCCACCAACGTCTACACGCCGCAGGCGCTGGGCTACTCGCGTGACTCGGACAGCGACCCGGGACGCTACGACGGCCGCCGTGTGTCGCTGCAGCGGCTGACCTACTTCTCGCCCTCGGTGGGCTACCAGATGAACGACAGCCTGTCGTTCGGCCTGTCCATCGGCTTCTCGCACCAGGCCATGGCCCTGGACACCGACTTCCGCAACCCGGGCCTGCTCACCGGCCTGCTGCAGACCCTCCACGACACCACCTGCGTGCCCGGCGCGCAGGAGATCGTCGAGCTGGTGTTCAACGTCTGCGGCGGCCGCATCGGCCCCTACGACACCCTGGCCAACCTCAAGCTGGACATGCAGCAGACCCTCTCGCCCAGCTACAACCTCGGCGTGCTCTGGGAGCCCAACGACTGGTTCGCCTGGGGCGCGGTGTACCAGAGCGAGTCGCGCATGAAGCTCAAGGGCAAGTACCGGGTGGACTACACCAAGGACTGGCAGGGCTTCTGGTCCGGCCTGCAGAACTCGGTGTTCGGCGCTTTCCTCAGCCCCCTGTTCCCCTACGGCAACGCCGACGAGGAGCACGGCGTGGCCACGCTGAAGATGACCAACCCGGACAACTTCTCCACCGGCATCAAGCTGCGCCCGTTCGACGACTGGCAGTTCAACTTCGATCTGAAGTGGAGCGGCTACAGCGACTGGAACAACCTGGAGATCGAGTTCGACAAGGAACTGGACCTGCTGCGCATCGCCAAGAACTTCGCGCCCAACGGCGCCACCGACCACAGCATCATCCTCGACCGTGGCTACCGCGACACCTGGAGCTACGCCATGGGCGTGCAGTACGACGTCAACGACCGCCTGCAGCTGCGCGCCGGCTACGAGTACCGGCCCTCGGCGATCCCCAAGAGCAAGGCCGACGCCCTGGTGCCCATCGGCGACGCCGACCTGTACGGCCTGGGCCTGGGCTACCGCTGGGACAAGGACACCAACATCGACCTGGGCTTCAACTACTTCGTCTCCAAGCAGAGCATCAAGAACGGGCAGAGCTGCAACCTGACCTGCACCGGCATCGACAACCTGGTCTACAACCCCTATGCCGGCATGGATGTACACACCACGGTGAAGGCCTATATCTTCGCACTGACCTACAACACCACCTTCTGAGGACCGGACGGATGCAGCGTTCCCGCCACCTGCTCCTCTGCCTGCTGGCCACGGCGGCCGCGCCGCTGCCGGCGCTGGCCGACGCCGGGCGCTACCTGTCGTGGATCGACGACAGCGGCCAGGTGCACAACACCTTCGTCGACGCCGGCTACGGCCAGCAGCAGCGCCAGGCGGCCAAGCGCATCGACCAGAGCGACCGCGCCCGCCAGCGCGACGACGGCGGCACCCTCTGGCCCGGCAGCGCGCCGGCGGGGGAGAGCAAGCGCCGCTACTTCACCTGGGTGGATGGCCAGGGCAACCTGCAGAACAGCTTCTACGCCGGCAACCAGGTGCCCGCCGGGCGCGGCGACTACGTGCTGCCCAACGGCGACCACTCCTCCGAGTACATCGACGCCGAGGCCTACGAGGACAAGGGCTTCGTCCGCAGCGAGAACGGCAACCCGTACTACACCTGGGTCGACGAGCAGGGCCGCATGCACAACTCGCCGATCACCGCCCAGGACCGCGCCGACGGCATCCGCCGCAGCCAGATCGCCTTCACCGAAGGCCGCGAGGTGCAGTTCAAGCAGCGCCCGCAGGCCCTGCCCGGGCTGGATGGCAGCGGCGAGCAGACGGACGCCATGAAGGCCCTGCTCAAGGGCAGCGGCAAGACCCTCGACGACCTCTACCAGGACCTGCAGCGGCGCTGCTGCGAGCAGATAGCCGACGGCGAGTTCACCGAACTGAACGCCGACGAGCCGCGCTACGAGGAGCTCAACAAGTTCTCCCCCAGCTTCGACTTCCCCATGGGCAAGAGCTACTACGTGGCCATGAAGCTGCCGGCCTCGCAGCAGGTCTACGGCCTGCGCGTGCGCAGTTTCTCCAACCACCAGGTGGTCTACCCGTCGCTGCTGTTCCTCGACGAACGCAAGCGCCCGACGCGCCTGGTCAGCGACGCGGTGTACAAGCTCAACCCGGAAACCTGGTACCGCTACGCCTTCATCGAAGGCACGGTGCCGGTGCGCGCCAACCAGGGCGAGCGCTACGTGCTGCTGCTGACCACCGACGAGGACCGCGCCCTGCAGACCCTGGACAACAAGCCCTACAAGCGGCCGCTGGAAAACCTGGCGGTGAACGGGGAAGGCATGAAGGTGCGCGAGCACGCGGACCAGGGTGGGTTCGAGCTGGCGGTGGTGCGGTGAGGGGCGCCGCGGCTGGCCCGGGACTGTAGGAGCGAGCTTGGGGTCCCGCGTTCGCGATAGTTCGTAGGGCGCATAACGCCTACGGCGTTATCCGCCAAATCGCGGACAGAGTCCGCTCCTACGCCGTCCCACCGACAGCATTCCCATGTAGGAGCGCGCCCTGCGCGCGATTTCGCGGGCAGGGCCCGCTCCTACAGATTGCCGGGAAACACGGTATTTCTCCCCCGTAGGAGCGGACCTTGTCCGCGATAGCCGGAGGTTCAGGCGCGATTCGCGGATGAGATCCGCTCCTACGCCGCCCCACCGACACCATTCCCATGTAGGAGCGCGCCCTGCGCGCGATTTCGCGGGCAGGGCCCGCTCCTACAGATTGCCGGGAAACACGGTATTTCTCCCCCGTAGGAGCGGACCTTGTCCGCGATAGCCGGAGGTTCAGGCGCGATTCGCGGATGAGATCCGCTCCTACGCCGTCCCACCGACACCATTCCCATGTAGGAGCGCGCCCTGCGCGCGATTTCGCGGGCAGGGCCCGCTCCTACAGATTGCCGGGAAACACGGTATTTCTCCCCCGTAGGAGCGGACCTTGTCCGCGATAGCCGGAGGTTCAGGCGCAATTCGCGGATGAGATCCGCTCCTACGCCGTCCCACCGACACCATTCCCATGTAGGAGCGCGCCCTGCGCGCGATTTCGCGGGCAGGGCCCGCTCCTACAGGTTGCCGGGAAACACGGTATTGCTCCCCCGTAGGAGCGGACCTTGTCCGCGATCGGATTCACCGGCCACGCCGGACGCCCCGGTGGCACGGATGGCGGCGGATAACCGCGAACGGTTATTCGCCCTACGTCAGATCTCCCGCGTCGGCACGTGCCCGAACAGCTTCTGGGAGAAGCGCACGCGCTCTTCCGGGGTTTCCTGCACGCCCTTGGCCTGCAGCTCCACCAGGTGGGCTTCCACCGCCTGGGCGCGGCCGGTCAGGCCGCAGTCGTTGGCGATCTGGATGTTCAGGCCGGGGCGGGCGTTGAGTTCGAGGATCAGCGGGCCCTTGTCCTGGTCCAGCACCATGTCCACGCCGATGTAGCCCAGGCCGCACAGCTCGTAGCAGCCGGCGGCCAGCTTCATGAAGCCGTCCCAGTGCGGCAGCTGCACGCCGTCCACCGCGTTGGTGGTGTCCGGGTGCTTGGCGATCTTGCGGTTCAGCCAGGTGCCTTGCAGGGTGATGCCGGTGGCCAGGTCCACGCCCACGCCGATGGCGCCCTGGTGCAGGTTGGCCTTGCCGTTGGACTGGCGCGTCGGCAGGCGCAGCATGGCCATCACCGGGTAGCCCATGAGGACGATGATGCGGATGTCCGGCACGCCCTCGTAGCTGATGCTGCGGAAGATCTGGTCGGGGGTGACGCGGTACTCGATCAGCGCGCGGTCGCGGTGGCCGCCCAGGGAGTACAGGCCGGTGAGGATGCTGGAGAGCTGGTACTCGATCTCCTCGCGGCTGATGATGCGCCCGGAGACGGTCTTGAAGTTGCCCTCGAAGCGGTCGGCGATCACCAGGATGCCGTCGCCGCCCGCGCCCTGCGCCGGCTTGATGACGAAGTCGTTGCGCTCGCCGATGATGCTGTCGAGCTTCTCGATCTCCTTCTCGGTGGAGATGATCCCGTACATCTCCGGCACGTGGATGCCCGCCGCGATGGCGCGCTCCTTGGTGATGATCTTGTCGTCGACGATCGGGTATAGGTGGCGCTTGTTGTACTTCAGCACGAAGTCCGCGTTGCGCCGGTTGATGCCCATGATGCCCTTGGCTTCCAGGGCTTTCCACCGCTTGATCAGGCCGAACATGGCTCAGTCCTTCAGGAAGGCTTTGAAGCGGAACAGCTCGGTCAGGCGGTAGCCGCGGTAACGGCCCATTGCCAGCATGAAGGCCACCAGGAGCAGCAGCACCGCCGGGAAGGTGAACACGAAGTACACCAGCTCCGGCACGCGCATCAGGATGTGCGCCAGGGCCGCGGCGAACAGGGTGCCGATGGCGGCCTTCATGGCGTGGGCGGCGCCGCGTTCTTCCCAGGTGATCGACAGGCGTTCGATGCTCATGGTCAGGATCACCATGGGGAACAGCGCCACCGACAGGCCGCTCTCGAAGCCCAGGCGGTGGCTGAGCAGGCTGATGGCGGCGATCATCACCACCACGAAGGTCAGCACCACCGACAGCCGCGGCAGCATCTGCAGCTTCAGGTGCTCCAGGTACGAGCGCAGCGACAGGCCCAGGGCGGTGATCACGGTGAACAGGCCGATGCCCCACTGCAGGCCGGTCTCGCGGAAGGCGAGGGCGATCAGCACCGGGGTGAAGGTGCCGAGGGTCTGGATGCCGATCAGGTTGCGCAGGACCAGGATCACCAGCACGCCGAAGGGGATCATGATCATGATCTGGAAGGTCTGCTGGGTGGACAGCGGCAGGCCGTACAGCGAGTAGTCGAGGAAGGAGGCGTCGGTGTTCTCGTTGGTCAGCTTGGCCAGGCGGATGGCGTTCATCTCGCTGTTGTTCAGGCTGAAGCTGATCAGCGCCTTCTTGCCGCCTTCCACCGCCAGCAGCGGCTCGTCGCCCAGCCACCAGATCAGGCGGTCGGCGGGCAGGCCGCGTTCGCCGGTTTCCGGGTTGAAGTACAGCCAGTCCTTGCCGTTGTAGCTGCGCAGCCACAGTTCCGGGCTCTGCGCCTGGTTGGCCAGCAGGCGCAGGGTGTGCACGCGCTCCATGGGCACGTGGGCCTGGGCCAGCAGGGTCTCGACGATGTAGGAGCGCTTCTCCAGGCTGGTGTCGCCGGCCAGCAGCAGCTTGACGTTGTCGTCGGCCAGGTTGTTGGCGCGCTTGATGGTTTCGCTGACGAAGGTCTCGATGTCCGCCGAATGCTGGCGGATGGGCGCGATCAGCGCCTCGGCGGCGATCTTCTCCGGGCCTTCCAGGGGCGGGCTGTCACGGAAGATCGGGCCTTTCTCCTTGGGCTGCTCGCCGCTGAAGCGCTTGGTCAGCACCAGGCGGTAGTAGAGCGTCTGCTTGCCGTTGGCGCGGCGCGAGGACCAGGTCACCTTGCGGTTGCCGTCGGCGCGGTTGATGCTCACCCCGTAGTTGTTCGAGACGAAGCTCTCGTTGAGGCTGACGTAGCCCTGGGTCAGCGGCGGCACGAACATCTGCACCTTGACCGGGGTCTTCGGCGTGGCGACGAACTCGACCTTGGCGTCGATGTTCCACAGGTCGTCGGTTTCCGCCTCGGTCATGGGTATGCCGAGGATGAAGATCTGGTAGGCGGTGATGGAAACGCCCAGGACCACCAGGATGGCGATCAGGATCTTCAGGTGCAGGTTGATGGAGCGCATGGGCTTTACTCGGCAGGTTTCGCAACGGGGCAGCCGGGCTGGCCGGCGGCGTATTTCAGGCTGGGGTCGACCAGGGCGCCGAAGCGCTTGAGCGCGTCGGAACCGATCAGCAGGGGGTATTGGAATGCGCTGCGGTCGGTAAGGTTCACTTCGATGGTGCGGCGCAGCCTGCCCAGGCAGACGTCCAGCTCGATGACCGGGCGGGCGGTGTAGGCCTTGTCCTCGTCGGGGTCGAAGTCGCCGTGGCGGCGCTTGATCTTGCTGATGCGTGCCAGCGGCCGCTCCAGCGGCTGGCTGTCGGCGGTGTCGGTGGCCAGGTAGAAGCGCACCCAGGTCTCGCCGTCGCGCTTGAAGCGCTTGATGTCGCGGGCGCTCAGGGAGGCGGTCTTGGCGCCGGTGTCGAGCTTGGCCGCCAGCACCTGGTCGAGCTGGCCGACGTGGGCGTATTCGATGAGCCCGTAGACGGTCTTGCCGGCGGCGCCGGCGGGGCCGCCGAAGGCTGCCAGGAAAAGCAGGAGCAGCAGGGCTGTGGGCTTGAGTCTCATAAGTCCTGAGCGCTGGGGGCCGTAGGCCAGTGAACGGGGGCATCCGGCAAACGCCACGGCCTGCGGGCGAGTCATCCTTGGCTGGGCGGGTGGGCCCCCAGGAGGGATGCGGGGGCGCGATTCTAGCACGCAGGTCCCGTGTGACGACACCCGCCGGGCCCCGGCGGGCGGCAGCGTGAGCCGTGTCACAGGGCCGGGCGGGGCTACTTCAGGCGGCGCTCGACGCCTTTCTCCACCATGATCTTGGCGGCGATCTCCTCCACCGAGAAATGGGTGGAGTTGATGTAGGCGATGTTCTCGCGGCGGAACAGGTTCTCCACCTCGCGCACCTCGAACTCGCACTGGGCGAAGCTGGCGTAGCGGCTGTTGGGCTTGCGCTCGTTGCGGATGGCGGTGAGCCGGTCGGGGTCGATGGTCAGGCCGAACAGCTTGCCCTTGTAGGGCTTGAGGGCGTTGGGCAGCTGCAGGCGCTCCATGTCCTCCTCGGTCAGCGGGTAGTTCGCCGCACGAATGCCATATTGCATTGCCATATAGAGGCAGGTGGGCGTCTTGCCGCAGCGCGACACGCCGACCAGGATCAGGTCGGCCTTGTCGTAGTAGTGGGTGCGGGCGCCGTCGTCGTTGTCGAGGGCGAAGTTCACCGCGTCGATCCGCTCCATGTAGTGCGGATTGTGGCCGATGCTGTGGGATTTTCCGACGGAATACGAGGAGTCCGCGGATAATTCCTGCTCCAGAGGGGACAAAAAGGTCGAGAAGATGTCGATCATGAAGCCGTTCGACTGGGCCAGGACCGCCCGGATCTCACGGTTGACGATGGTGTCGAAGATGATCGGGCGGGCACCGTCCGCCTGCGCAGCCGCGTTGATTTGCTGTACCATTACGCGCGCTTTTTCTTCGGTGTCGATGTACGGCCGCGTCAGTTTGTGGAAATGGATGTTCTCGAACTGCGCAAGGAGACTCTGGCCGAGGGTTTCGGCGGTGATGCCGGTTCCGTCGGAAATGAAGAAAGCCGTACGTTTCATTGCGCTGCGGGCCTTAATGTAGGAAAGAATCCTGAGTATGATAGGCCGCGCTTTTGCAAGGCCTCCTGCCGGGGCATTGTCACTTATTTTTCTGGCGTCGGCCAGAAAAGGGGCAGCGTCGCGGTGGCCCGTTTGAGCTTTTCCAACATTCAGTGGAGAGATCACCTTGGTAGAGTACGTAGTTTCCCTCGATAAGCTCGGCGTCCATGATGTCGAACATGTGGGGGGCAAGAACGCATCCCTGGGCGAAATGATCAGCAACCTCGCCGGTGCTGGGGTTTCCGTGCCCGGTGGCTTCGCCACCACCGCCCAGGCCTACCGTGACTTCCTCGAGCAGAGTGGCCTGAACGACCGCATTCACGCCGCCCTGGACGCCCTCGACGTCGACGACGTCAACGCCCTGGCCAAGACCGGCGCGCAGATCCGCCAGTGGGTGATGGACGCCGAGTTCCCCGCCCAGCTGGACGCCGACATCCGCAAGGCCTTCGCCGAGATGGCCGGCGGCAACGCCAACATGGCCGTCGCCGTGCGTTCCTCGGCCACCGCCGAGGACCTGCCGGACGCCTCCTTCGCCGGCCAGCAGGAGACCTTCCTGAACATCCGCGGCGTGGACAACGTGATCCGCGCGGCCAAGGAAGTCTTCGCCTCCCTGTTCAACGACCGCGCCATCGCCTACCGCGTGCACCAGGGCTTCGACCACAAGCTGGTCGCCCTGTCCGCCGGCGTACAGCGCATGGTCCGCTCGGAAACCGGCACCGCCGGGGTGATGTTCACCCTGGACACCGAGTCCGGCTTCCGTGACGTGGTGTTCATCACCGGCGCCTACGGCCTCGGCGAGACCGTGGTGCAGGGCGCGGTGAACCCCGACGAGTTCTACGTGCACAAGCCCACCCTGGAGGCCGGCCGCCCGGCGATCCTGCGCCGCAACCTGGGCAGCAAGGCGATCAAGATGATCTACGGCGACGAAGCCAAGGCCGGCAAGTCGGTCAAGGTGGTCGACGTGGAGAAGGCCGACCGCGCGCGCTTCGCCCTGAGCGACGCCGAGGTCACCGAGCTGGCCAAGCAGGCGCTGATCATCGAGAAGCACTACCAGCGCCCGATGGACATCGAGTGGGCGAAGGACGGCGACGACGGCAAGCTGTACATCGTCCAGGCCCGTCCGGAAACCGTGAAGAGCCGTTCCAGCGCCAACGTCATGGAACGCTACCTGCTGAAAGAGAAGGGCAAGGTCCTGGTCGAAGGCCGCGCCATCGGCCAGCGCATCGGCGCCGGCCCGGTCAAGGTGATCCACGACGTTTCCGAGATGGACAAGGTGCAGCCGGGCGACGTGCTGGTCTCCGACATGACCGACCCGGACTGGGAACCGGTGATGAAGCGCGCCAGCGCCATCGTCACCAACCGCGGCGGGCGTACCTGCCACGCGGCGATCATCGCCCGTGAACTGGGCATCCCGGCCGTGGTCGGCTGCGGCAACGCCACCGCGGTGCTGAAGGACGGCCAGCGCGTCACCGTGTCCTGCGCCGAAGGCGATACCGGCCTGATCTACGAAGGCGAACTGGGCTTCGACGTGCGCCAGAACTCGGTGGACGCCATGCCCGAGCTGCCGTTCAAGATCATGATGAACGTCGGCAACCCGGACCGCGCCTTCGACTTCGCCCAGCTGCCCAACGAGGGCGTGGGCCTGGCCCGCCTGGAATTCATCATCAACCGCATGATCGGCGTGCACCCCAAGGCGCTGCTGAACTTCGCCAGCCTGCCGGCGGACATCAAGGACAGCGTCGAGAAGCGCATCGCCGGTTACGACGACCCGGTCGGCTTCTACGTCGAGAAGCTGGTCGAGGGCGTCAGCACCCTGGCCGCGGCCTTCTGGCCGAAGAAGGTCATCGTGCGCCTGTCGGACTTCAAGTCCAACGAATACGCCAACCTGATCGGCGGCAAGCTCTACGAGCCGGAAGAAGAGAACCCGATGCTCGGCTTCCGCGGCGCCTCGCGCTACATCAGCGAATCCTTCCGCGACTGCTTCGAGCTGGAATGCCGGGCGATGAAGAAGGTCCGCAACGAGATGGGCCTGACCAACGTCGAGCTGATGGTGCCCTTCGTGCGTACCCTCGGCGAGGCCTCCCAGGTGGTCGAGCTGCTCGCCACCAACGGCCTGAAGCGCGGCGAGAACGGCCTGAAGGTCATCATGATGTGCGAGCTGCCGTCCAACGCCCTGCTGGCCGACGAGTTCCTCGAGTTCTTCGACGGCTTCTCCATCGGTTCCAACGACCTGACCCAGCTGACCCTGGGCCTGGACCGCGACTCCGGCATCGTCGCGCACCTGTTCGACGAGCGTAACCCGGCGGTCAAGAAGCTGCTGGCCAACGCCATCCAGGCGTGCAACAAGGCCGGCAAGTACATCGGCATCTGCGGCCAGGGCCCCTCGGACCACCCGGACCTGGCCAAGTGGCTGATGGAACAGGGCATCGAGAGCGTGTCGCTGAACCCCGACTCGGTGCTCGACACCTGGTTCTTCCTGGCCGAAGGCCAGGCCTGACGCCAACCGGACCTCCGGGTTCAGGAAGGGCGGGTGCTTGCACCCGCCCTTTTTCGTGCCAGCTCATTCAACGATATGCACAGCAGTAGCCGACTCTTCCCCGTGGCGCTCGTCAGCGCCGAACTGCGTGGCGACCTCACCGAGGACGTCTACCGCCTGAAACCCAACAACAGCCCGGACCCCAGCGTCGAGCTGGCGCTGACCCGCCTGGGCCTGCCGGACCGCGAGCAGCGCGGCGTGCCGGTGATCCTGGTGCACGGCAGCTTCTCCAACCGGCGCTTCTGGTACTCGCCCAGGGCCATCGGCCTTGGGCCCTACCTGGCGCGCGCCGGCTTCGACGTATGGATACCGGAGATGCGCGGCCACGGCCTGTCGCCGCGCAACCTCGACTATTCGCGCAACAGCGTCGCCGCCTACGCGCGCTTCGACCTGCCGGCCATCGCCGCCTTCGTCGTCGAGCAGAGCGGCCAGGCGCCGCACTGGATCGGCCATTCCCTGGGCGGCACCAGCCTGGCCGCGGCCCTGGGCGGCGGCTACCTGGCGCCGCAGCAGGTCGCCAGCGTGGCGCTGTTCGGCAGCCAGGTCAGCCGCGACTACTGGGCACTGAAGCTGCCGCCGGTGGCCTGGAGCGGGCGCTTCCTGCTCAAGCGCATGGGCGTGATCCCCGGCCCGCGCCTGCGCCGCGGCCCGGAGGACGAGCCCATCGGCCTGGCCCTGGAGGCCCTGCGCTGGTACGGCCTGTTCGGCCGCTTCGGCGAGCGCGGCAACGACTGGTGGGCCGGCCTGGCCGAGGTGCGGGCGCCGGTGCTGGCGGTCAGCGCCGAGGGCGACCGCCAGGACCCGCCCTGGGCCTGCCGCAAGCTGTTCGAGCAGTTCGGCTCCGAGGTCCGCGAATACCTCTGTTTGGGGCGCCGGCAGGGCTTTTCGGAAAACTTCGGGCACGTCGAGATGCTGGTGAGCAAGGCTGCCCAGCGCGAGGTCTGGCCGCAGGTCCTGCACTGGCTGCAACACCAGGCGCTGCCCCGGCAGGCGAATGGCGCGGGTGGGGCGGCGCAGGGCGGATAATTGGTGTCCGGCGAAAACGGCGGATAACGCCGTAGGCGTTATGCGCCCTACGGGATGGCGTGGGTGGGGCCGTTGGCCGTGCCGCCGGGGCGTCCGGCGTGGCCGGTGAATCCAATCGCGGACGGAGTCCGCTCCTGCGGGAGAAATGCCATGCCTCACGGCAGCCTGTAGGAGCGGGCCCTGCCCGCGATTCGCGCGCAGGGCGCGCTCCTACAGGGAAATGGCGTGGGTGGGGTGGCGTAGGAGCGGATCTCATCCGCGAATCGCGCCTGAACCTCCGGCTATCGCGGACAAGGTCCGCTCCTACGGGGGAGCAATACCGTGTTTCCCGGCAGCCTGTAGGAGCGGGCCCTGCCCGCGATTTCGCGCGCAGGGCGCGCTCCTACCTTGTCCGCCTGGCGGCCGCAAAGCCGCGGGGCAGGGCGGCGGGCGTAGGCGGATGGCGTGACAGTCGCTAGACTGTGGCGCCAAGCCAGGTTCCGGTCATTCCGGGCGTCATCGCCGCTTTGCCGGTCCGCTGCCCGTTCATCCCGACACTCCAAGGAGTCTCTCCATGCAATACGTCACCCCTGATCTGTGCGACGCCTACCCCGACCTGGTCCAGGTCGTCGAGCCCATGTTCAGCAACTTCGGCGGTCGCGACTCCTTCGGCGGCGAAATCGTCACCATCAAGTGCTTCGAGGACAACTCCCTGGTCAAGGACCAGGTCGACAAGGACGGCAAGGGCAAGGTGCTGGTGGTCGACGGCGGCGGTTCCCTGCGCCGCGCGCTGCTGGGCGACATGCTGGCCGAGAAGGCGGCGAAGAACGGTTGGGAAGGCATCGTGGTCTACGGCTGCATCCGCGACGTCGACGTGATCGCGCAGACCGACCTGGGCGTGCAGGCCCTGGCCAGCCACCCGATGAAGACCGATAAGCGCGGCATCGGCGACCTCAACGTGGCCGTGACCTTCGGCGGCATCACCTTCCGCCCGGGCGAGTTCGTCTATGCCGACAACAACGGCATCATCGTCTCCCCCAGGCTCTGAAAATGCCCGAGTGAGCTGAACGCCGGGCGCCTTCGCCGGTCAATGGTCGCACCTGCCGGCGGCGCCCGGCACCTCATGGAACACGTAATGCAGCAATACGAAAGCGGAACCGAGCGCGGGCTCATCTATGGCTACGTCCTCGATGGCCGCGGCGGTGGCCGGCAGATCAGCCGCGCGGAGCTGCACCTGATCGACCTCAAGCCCGAGGAAAGCCTCTGGGTGCACTGGGACCGCGGCGTCCCCGAGGCGCAGTCCTGGCTGCGCGAATCCAGCGGTTTGAACGAGTTCACCTGCGACCTGCTGCTGGAGGAGGCGACCCGCCCGCGCCTGCTGGACCTGGGCGCCGAACGCCTGCTGCTGTTCCTGCGCGGCGTCAACCTCAACCCCGGCGCGGTGCCCGAGGACATGGTCTCGCTGCGGGTGTTCGCCGAGAAGCAGCGGGTGATCTCCCTGCGCCTGCGCCCGCTCAAGGCGGTGGCCGACCTGCGCACCGACCTGGCCGCCGGGCGCGGCCCGAAGAACGCCTCGGAACTGGTGCTGAGCCTGGCGCACTACCTCACCGACCGCATCGATACCCTGATCGGCGGCCTGGCCGACGAACTCGACGCCATGGAGGAGGCCATCGAGGAAGATGAGCGCAACGTGCCCGACCAGGCCGAGCTGCGCGCCCTGCGCCGGCGCTCCGCGGGCCTGCGGCGCTACCTGGCGCCGCAGCGTGACATCTACGCGCAACTGACGCGGATCAAGCTGTCCTGGACGCTGGCCGACGATGCCGACTACTGGAATGAGCTGTACAACCGCCTGACGCGCAACCTCGAAGAACTGGAGCTGGTGCGCGAGCGCATCTCGCTGATCCAGGAGGCCGAGCACCGGCGGATCACCGAGCGGATGAACAAGACCATGTACATTCTTGGTATCATCACCGGCTTTTTCCTGCCCATGAGTTTCATCACCGGGCTGCTGGGCATCAATGTCGGCGGTATTCCCGGTTCCAGCGCGCCCTACGGCTTTCCCATCGCCTGCGTGCTGCTGGTCGGGGTGGCCGGTTTCCAGTGGTGGGTCTTCCGCCGCCTGCGCTGGCTGTGATGTGACTTCCGGTGCCTGTGCCGCGTCAAGGCAGCACACGAAGGAGAGCTGTGCATGCACGACCCGTTCGAAGAATCCCTGCGCAACCTGCTGCGCATGCCGGCCCAGGCGCCGGAGGACGACGCGCGCCTGGGTCGCGTGCTGAAGACCGCCAACCGCCAGGTCGGCGCCGGCGATCTGTTCAGCCTCATGGGCCACTGGCTGGAAGCCCTGAGCCTGGGCGTGAGCCGCGGTGCCGCCCACCTTGCGCCGGTGTCCCGGCGCACGCAGAATTCCGCCCTTCCGCTGACAAGGCCGACTGAAGATGCAATTCGATATCTGGACGCAAAGCCTGCTCACCGCCATGAACACCCTGTGGGGCAAGCTCGCCGGGTTCATCCCGAACCTGCTCGGCGCCCTGGTGGTGGTACTGCTGGGCTTCGTCGTGGCCAAGCTGCTCGACACCCTGCTGTCCAAGCTGCTGGCCAAGCTCGGCCTGGACCGCCTGATGGGCGGCACCGGCCTGACCAAGCTGATGGCCCGCGTGGGCATCCAGGTGCCGGTCTCGACCCTGGTGGGCAAGATCGTCTACTGGTTCGTGCTGCTGGTGTTCCTGGTGTCCGCCGCCGAGTCCCTCGGCCTGCAGCGCGTCTCCGCCACCCTCGACGTGCTCGCCCTGTACCTGCCCAAGGTGTTCGGCGCGGCCCTGGTGCTGATCGTCGGCGTGCTCCTGGCGCAACTGCTCAACAGCGTGGTGCGCGGCGCCGCCGAAGGCGTCGGCCTGGAATACGCCGGCGGCCTGGGCCGCGTGGCCCAGTGGCTGGTGATCATCATCAGCATCTCGGTGGCCATCGGCCAGCTCGAGGTCAAGACCGACCTGCTCAACTACATCATCGCCATCGTGCTGATCACCGTCGGCCTCGCCGCCGCCCTGGCCCTGGGCCTGGGCAGCCGGGAGATCGCCGGGCAGATCATCGCCGGCATCTACGTGCGCGAGCTGTACCAGGTCGGGCAAGAGGTGAAAGTGGACGATGTCGAAGGCATCATCGAAGAAATCGGCACCATCAAGACTATTCTGATGACTGATGAGGGCGAGTTGGTGTCCATTGCCAACCGCGTGCTCCTCGAGCGCCGTGTGACCAGCCGCTGAGATGATCCCGTGCAACGCCGACGCCGCTTCGCGAAAGCCGCGTCGGCGGCCGACATGACCTGGCCCGACCCGACTTGAACAAGCCGCAACCATTGTCCCAGCGCTACGACCCGCGCCAGCTGACCGACGAGGAGCTGGTGGAGCGCGCCCATGACGAGCTGTTCCACGTCACCCGGGCGTACGAGGAGCTGATGCGCCGATACCAGCGCACGCTGTTCAACGTCTGCGCGCGCTATCTGGGCAACGATCGGGACGCCGATGACGTGTGCCAGGAAGTGATGCTGAAGGTGCTGTATGGCCTGAAGAACTTCGAGGGCAAATCGAAGTTCAAAACTTGGTTGTATAGCATCACTTACAACGAGTGCATTACCCAATATCGCAAGGAAAGACGAAAGCGCCGCCTGCTCGATGCGCTGAGTCTGGACCCGATCGAGGAGGCCTCCGAGGAGAAGGCGCCGAAGGTCGAGGAGCGGGGTGGCCTGGACCGATGGCTGGTATATGTCAACCCCATTGATCGGGAAATCCTGGTGCTACGATTTGTCGCAGAGCTGGAATTCCAGGAGATCGCCGACATCATGCACATGGGCCTGAGTGCGACCAAGATGCGATACAAGCGGGCACTCGATCGGCTCCGTGAAAAGTTTTCGGGAATATCCGAAACATAGTTGGGCAAATGTTGTCTCTCTAATTCGCAAGTTCTGATAAACTTGCCCGCAAGTTGTATGGCCTGCCTTTTGTGGGCAGTCATCGGCTTACTGACCACCAAGATGGGGATTTAACGGATGAAACTGAAGAACACCCTGGGCGTCGTGATCGGCTCCATGATCGCCGCTTCCGCCGTGAATGCTTTCGCTCAAGGCCAAGGCGCTGTAGAAGCCGAAGCCTTCGGCAAGCGCTACTTCACTGACAGCACCCGCAACATGAAGAACGGCGACCTGTACGGCGGTTCCGTCGGCTACTTCCTGACCGACGACGTCGAGCTGGCTCTGTCCTACGGTGAGTACCACGACATTCGTGGCACCTACGAGTCCGGCAACAAGAAGGTCCATGGCAACCTGGCCTCCCTGGACGCCATCTACCACTTCGGCACCCCGGGTGTTGGCCTGCGTCCGTACGTGTCCGCCGGCCTGGGCCACCAGAGCCTGACCAACGTCAACAGCGAAAACGGCAGCCGTCAGAACCTGACCATGGCCAACATCGGCGCCGGCCTGAAGTACTACTTCACCGAGAACTTCTTCGCCAAGGCCAGCCTCGACGGCCAGTACGGCCTGGAGAAGCGTGACAACGGCCACCAGGGCGAGTGGATGGCTGGCGTCGGCGTCGGCATGAACTTCGGCGGTGGCAAGGCTGCCCCGGCTCCGGAACCGGTTGCCGAAGTCTGCTCCGACGAAGACCACGACGGCGTCTGCGACAACGTCGACAAGTGCCCGAACACCCCGGCCAACGTCACCGTTGACGCCAACGGCTGCCCGGCCGTCGCTGAAGTCGTCCGCGTCCAGCTGGACGTGAAATTCGACTTCGACAAGTCCAAGGTCAAAGAGAACAGCTACGCTGACATCAAGAACCTGGCTGACTTCATGAAGCAGTACCCGTCCACCAGCACCACCGTTGAAGGCCACACCGACTCCGTCGGCACCGACGCCTACAACCAGAAACTGTCCGAGCGTCGTGCCAACGCCGTTCGTGACGTACTGGTCAACGAGTACGGTGTGGAAGGCGGCCGCGTGAACGCAGTTGGCTACGGCGAGAGCCGTCCGGTTGCCGACAACGCCACCGCTGAAGGCCGCGCGGTCAACCGTCGCGTAGAAGCCGAAGTGGAAGCCCAGGCCAAGCAGCAGTAATTGGTCTGAGTTCCAGGAAAAACCCGGCCTAGGCCGGGTTTTTCTTTGCCTGTGGGAACCCAATTGGCTTGGGGGCTTGGTGTAGCGCGCCGCTCCGAGTGCGTTGATGTCTCTTGTTTCGCCCCCTCGGGCGAGTCACTTTTGTCAAACGCCACAAAAGTAACCAAAAAGGCTTGCCCCGACATACGGGCCCGATGGAGCCGGGCTACCCTCGCGAATTCCCCCGCCACGGAGGCCCGCCCCGACAGCACGTCCTTGTGCTGATCGGGGCTCTAGCGACATCCA
Source organism: Pseudomonas sp. 273 (assembly GCF_029201425.1). Lineage (NCBI taxonomy): Bacteria > Pseudomonadati > Pseudomonadota > Gammaproteobacteria > Pseudomonadales > Pseudomonadaceae > Pseudomonas > Pseudomonas sp. 273. The sequence goes on along the minus strand of NZ_CP116775.1, from coordinate 4,323,462 downwards.
TGTCGCATGACCTCCTGAGCGCCGGTTTCGCTCGGCCTTCTGAAGGGGCGTTCCGGTGCGCTCGGAGGTTTCTCTGGAAATCCAAAAGCAAGAGCAGCACGGCTCTTCGTAGGAGCGAGCTTGCTCGCGAACTCTGACGCCGCCCCCCTCCCTAACCCTCCCCCGCAAGCGGGAGAGGGGACCGTTCGGCGTGATGCAAAACCGCGAAGCTCCCGGGCTCCCCGTAGGGCGCATAACGCCTACGGCGCTATCCGCCGAATCGCGGACAGAGTCCGCTCCTACGGTTCCAGGACGCACGGGCGTAGGAGCGGACTCCGTCCGCGATTGGATTCACCGGCCACGCCGGACGCCCCGGTAGCACGGCCAACGGCGGATAACCGCGAACGGTTATTCGCCCTACGGTGTTCGTGGGAATGATGAGGGAAAGGAGGGCGCCTTATTTCCCGGCCACTCAGGACAGCCCCCTCTCCCGCTTGCGGGGGAGGGTTGGGGAGAGGGGGCGGAGCCAGGCTTGGGCGCCTTCGCTGAACGCAGGCGTCATCCCGATGAACGGCATTGCGTTCAGGCGCTGCGCGCCAGCGCCTGGGCGGCCTCGGCGGCCACCTCGCCGATCACCAGGATGGCCGGGCTGCGCAGGCCGAAGGCGGCGGCGTCGTCGAGCATCGCGGCCAGGCTGCTGCGGCATTCGCGTTGTTGCGGCAGCGAGGCGTTCTCGATCATCGCCACCGGCATGCCCCGGCGCATGCCGCCCGCCAGCAGGCCGTCGCGGACTTCCGTCAGGCGCGCCACGCCCATGTAGACCACCAGGGTGGTGCCGGCCCGGGCCAGCGCCGCCCAGTTCGGCTCGCTGTCGTCCTGGGTGTGCGCGGTGACCAGGCTGACGCCGCGGCTGATGCCGCGCAGGGTCAGGGGAATGCCGCAGGTGGTGGCGGCGGCCAGCCCGGCAGTGATGCCGTTGACCAGTTCGCAGGCGATGCCGCGGGCTTCCAGCCAGGCGGCTTCCTCGCCACCGCGGCCGAAGATGCAGGGGTCGCCGCCTTTCAGGCGCACCACGCGGTAGCCCTGGCGGGCATAGCGCAGCATCAGGCGCTGGATGAAGTCCTGGGGCGTGGAGCGGCAGCCGCCGCGCTTGCCCACGCGCACCACCCGCGCCGCCGGGCAATGCTCCAGCAGCTGTGGGTTGACCAGGTCGTCGAGCAGCACCACCTGCGCGCCGGACAGCGCGCGAACGGCCTTCAGCGTCAGCAGTTCCGGGTCGCCGGGGCCGGCGCCGATCAACCAGACTTTTCCGCTCATCTTCATCTCCTCAGGCATTGGCGGCCAGGGCGCCGGCTTCGCTGGCCAGCAACCGCCGTATTTCGGGAACGCAGGAACCGCATTGGCTGCCGCAGCCCAGCTCGCGCTTCAGGCCGTCCAGGTCCAGCCCGCGGACGATGCCTTCGCGCACCTGGCTCAGGCGCACGTTCCTGCAGTTGCACAGGGTCTTGTCGCTGGCCGCAGCGGTCTGCGCACCGGGCGGGGCGAGCAGCTTGCGGCGCAGGTCGGCGTCGCTTTCGCCGGACAGCCACAGCGCCTTGAGCCAATCGCTGGCGATGCTGCTGCCGGCCAGGCGCAGGCCGCCGATGCGGCCGTTGTCCAGGCGCACCCGCTTGCCCTGGACGCGGCGCGGGTCGTCGTAGGCCAGCAGCGGGCCGTCGAGCAGGTCGAGCAGCGCATCGACCTGCTGCAACCAGCCGGCCGCCGGTGCCTCGGCGTGGGCGGCGCGAACCTGCAGGGCAGGGCGCTCGCGGCCCACCAGGGTGAAGCTGGCGTAGTCCAGGGCGTCGAACAGCGGGCGCAGGGCCTCGAAGCGCTGCTGCACCTCGCCTTCCACCAGGGCATAGAACTGCCAGGGCAGTTCGACGGCGGCGACTTCCACCGCGGCGTGCTTGAGTTCCGGCTGCCGCGACAGCGGGTCGAAGGCCGGCAGGGTCAGGGCGTTCACCCCCAGGCCCTTGAGGAAGCGCTCGCCCCAGTGCATGGGCAGGAACGCCTGGCCGGGCAGCAGGCTGGCGTCGGCCTGCACCGGCAGCACCAGGCTGCCGCGGCGGCTGCTCAGGCGCACCAGCTGGCCGTCCTCCAGGCGCCGCCGGCGCAGCTCCGCCGGGTGCAGGCCCAGGCAGGCTTCCTCGACGTGGCCGAAGGCGCTGGCGGCGGTGCCGGTGCGGGTCATGCCGTGCCACTGGTCGCGCAATCGGCCTGTGTTGAGGGTCAGCGGGTAGCGCGCTTCGCGGCGCTCCTTCGGCGCGCGGTAGGCCTCGGCGACGAAGCGCGCGCGGCCGTTGGCGGTGGCGAAGTTGCCGTCGGCGTACAGGCGCTTGAGGCCCTGGCCGCTGCCCTCGGGCAACGGCCATTGCTGCGGGCCGCGCGCGTCCAGCAGGGCGTAGCTGATGCCGCCCATGTCGAGGTCGCGGCCCCGGGTGAGCGGGCGGTATTCGTCGAACAGCGCCTGGGGCCCGGCGAAGTCGAACAGGCTCGGCCGGCCGGGGCGCAGCCGGCGCTCCAGGCGGCGGGCGAAGTCGCAGGCGATGGACCAGTCGGCGCGGGCCTCGCCGGGGGCCGGCACGGCGCGGCGCACGTGGCTGACGCGGCGCTCGGAGTTGGTCACGGTGCCTTCCTTCTCGCCCCAGCTGGCGGCCGGCAGCAGCAGGTCGGCGTAGCGGCAGGTCTCGCTGGTGGCGAAGGCTTCCTGCACCACCACGAAGGGGCAGGCCTGGAGCGCTTCGCGCACGCGCTGCTGGTCCGGCAGGGACTGCGCGGGGTTGGTGCAGGCGATCCACAGTGCCTTGACGCTTCCTGCGCGCACCGCCTCGAAGAGTTCGACGGCGGTCAGCCCGGGGGCTTCCGGCAGTGCCTCGACGCCCCAGTAGTCCGCCACCTCGGCGCGGTGCGAGGCATCGCCGGCGTCGCGGTGGCCGGGCAGCAGGTTGGCCAGGCTGCCGGTCTCGCGGCCGCCCATGGCGTTGGGCTGGCCGGTGAGGGAGAAGGGCCCGGCGCCGGGGCGGCCGATCTGCCCGGTGGCCAGGTGCAGGTTGATCAGCGCGCTGTTCTTGGCGCTGCCGGCGCTGGACTGGTTCAGGCCCATGCACCACAGCGACAGGAAGCTGGGCGTGCGGCCGATCCACTCGGCGCAGCGCTGCAAATCCTCCACGGCGATGCCGCAGATTTCCGCCACCGCCAGCGGGCCGTAGTCGCGCACCAGGTTCTTCAGTTCGTCGAAGCCCTGGGTGTGCGCCTCGATGTAGGCGCGGTCGACCCAGCCCTCCCACAGCAGCAGGTGGAGGATGCCGTGGAACAGCGCCACGTCGGTGCCGGGCTGGATGGCCAGGTGCAGGTCGGCCAGCTCGCAGGTGTCGGTGCGCCGCGGGTCGATGACGATCACCTTCATCTGCGGCCGCGCCGCCTTGGCCGCCTCCAGCCGGCGGAACAGCACCGGGTGGGCGTAGGCCATGTTGCTGCCGGCGATCAGCACGCAGTCGCTCTGTTCCAGGTCCTCGTAGCAGCAGGGCGGGGCGTCGGCGCCGAGGCTGCGCTTGTAGCCGACCACCGCCGAGGACATGCACAGCCGCGAGTTGCTGTCGATGTTGTTGCTGCCGACCAGGGCGCGGGCCAGCTTGTTGAAGGCGTAGTAGTCCTCGCTGAGCAGTTGCCCGGATACGTAGAAGGCCACGCTGTCCGGGCCGTGCTCGCGGATGGTCTCGGCGAACACCCCGGCGGCGTGCTCCAGGGCGTTGTCCCAGTCCACCCGGGCGCGCGCCAGGGCCTTGCCCAGGCGCAGCTCGGGGTAGAGTGCGCGGGCCGCGCGGTCGCCAGTGAGGTGCAGGCTGGAGCCCTTGCTGCACAGGCGGCCGAGGTTGGCCGGGTGCTGCGGGTCGCCGCGCACGCCGAGGATGCGCTCGCCGTCGTGCTCGATCAGGACGCCGCAACCCACCCCGCAGTAGCAGCAGGTGCTGGCGGTGACTTGGCGTTCGCTCATGGGGCTCTCCCGTGTCGCGGCCGCTTCAGGCGCAGGCGGCCAGGTCTTTCAGGGCCAGCAGTACGCGGCCGTTCTCCACCTTCACCGGGTGGCGGTGGGCGCAGCCGACGTCGGGGGCCACGGCGTTGCCGCTGTCCAGCTCGATCTGCCAGTTGTGCAGCGGGCAGGCCACCCGCTTGCCGAAGATCAGGCCCTGGGACAGCGGCCCGCCCTTGTGCGGGCAGCGGTCGTCGAGGGCGAAGACCTCGTCGTCGGCGGTGCGGAACAGGGCGATGTCGCCGCGGGGGCCGGCGATCACGCGCGAGCCCAGCGGCTGGATGTCTTCCAGGGCGCAGATGTCTTGCCAGTTCATGCTGTTCTCCCGAGGGCGGTCAGGCCGTTTCCAGTTGCTTGAGCGCGATGCGCTCGAATTCCTTCTTCAGCTGCGGCTGCTCGATGCGCTGCTGCCAGGGGTCCTGTTCCAGCGACAGGGCGTACTGCAGGCGGGCGTTGAGCGCCTTGCGGTTCTCGGCGTCCTCCAGCACGGCCTTCCTGATGTGCTCCATGCCCACGCGCTGCAGGTAGTGCACGGTGCGCTCCAGGTAGAAGGCTTCCTCGCGGTACAACTGGAGGAAGGCGCCGCTGTACTCGCGGACCTCGTCGGCGCTCTTGAGCTTGACGAAGAACTCCGCCACCTCGGTCTTGATGCCGCCGTTGCCGCCGATGTACAGCTCCCAGCCGGAGTCCACGCCGATGATGCCGATGTCCTTGATGCCGGCCTCGGCGCAGTTGCGCGGGCAGCCGGAGACGGCGAGCTTGACCTTGTGCGGCGACCACATGTTGAACAGGTCGTGCTCCAGGTCGATGCCCAGCTGGGTGGAGTTCTGCGTGCCGAAGCGGCAGAACTCGCTGCCCACGCAGGTCTTCACGGTGCGGATGGACTTGCCGTAGGCGTGCCCGGAGGGCATGTCGAGGTCCTTCCAGATCGCCGGCAGGTCTTCCTTCCTCACCCCCAGCAGGTCGATGCGCTGGCCGCCGGTGACCTTGACCATGGGCACCTGGTACTTGTCGGCGACGTCGGCGATGCGCCGCAGCTCGGCCGGGTTGGTCACGCCGCCCCACATGCGCGGCACCACCGAGTAGGTGCCGTCCTTCTGGATGTTGGCGTGGGCGCGCTCGTTGATCAGGCGCGACTGCGGATCGTCCTTCGCCTCGCCCGGCCAGGTGGAAATCAGGTAGTAGTTCAGCGCCGGGCGGCAGGTGGCGCAGCCGTTGGGCGTGCTCCAGTCCATGAAGCGCATGGCCTCGGCCATGGAGGTCAGGTGGTGCTCGCGGATGGCCTTGCGCACCTGGCCGTGGTTGAGTTCGCTGCAGCCGCAGATGGCCTTCTCGCTCTTGGGCTTGACGTCCGCCGCGCCGCCCACGGTGCTGATCAGGATCTGTTCCACCAGCCCGGCGCAGGAGCCGCAGCTGCTGGCCGCCTTGGTGTGCTTCTTCACCTCGTCGACGCTGAATAGGCCGTTCTCCTGGATGGCCTTGACTATGGTGCCCTTGCAGACGCCGTTGCAGCCGCACACCTCGGCGCTGTCGGGCATGCTCGCGGCGCTGCTCTGGCCCTGGTGGCCGGCGTCGCCCAGGCTGCTCTCGCCGAACATCAGGTGGTCGCGGACCTGCGCCACGTTGTGGTTCTCGCGGATCTGCCGGAAGTACCAGCCGCCGTCGGCGGTGTCGCCGTACAGGCAGGCGCCGACCAGCACGTCGTCCTTGATCACCAGCTTCTTGTAGACGCCGCCGATGGGGTCGGAGAGGGTGATGGTCTCGGTGCCTTCGCCACCCATGAAGTCGCCGGCGGAGAACAGGTCGATGCCGGTGACCTTGAGCTTGGTGGAGACCACCGAGCCCTTGTAGCTGGCGAAGCCGAACTGGGCCAGGTGGTTGGCGCAGACCTTGGCCTGCTCGAACAGCGGCGCCACCAGGCCGTAGGCGATGCCGCGGTGGCTGGCGCATTCGCCGATGGCGTAGATGCGCGGGTCGTAGGTCTGCAGGGTGTCGTTGACCAGGATGCCGCGGTTGCAGGGGATGCCGGCGCTTTCCGCCAGCTCGGTGTTGGGGCGGATGCCGGCGGCCATCACCACCAGGTCGGCGGCCACCACGTCGCCGTCCTTGAACTGCACGGCGCAGACGCGGCCGTCGCCGTTGTCCACCAGCTCGTCGGTGACGGTGTTCAGGCGGAAGCGGATGCCGCGCGCCTCCAGGGCCGACTGCAGCAGCTTGCCGGCGGTGCGGTCGAGCTGGCGTTCCAGCAGCCAGTCGGACAGGTGCACCACGGTGACTTCCATGCCGCGCTGCTTGAGACCGTTGGCCGCCTCCAGGCCGAGCAGGCCGCCGCCGATGACCACGGCGTGGCTGTGGGTTTTCGCCGTCTCGATCATCGCCTGGGTGTCGGCGATGTCGCGATAGCCGATCACGCCCTCCAGGCGGTTGCCCGGTACCGGCAGGATGAAGGGGTTGGAGCCGGTGGCGATCACCAGGCGGTCGTACTCGGCCTCGCTGCCGTCGGCGGCGAAGACCTTGCGCAGGCGGCGGTCGATCTTCACCACCTTGCGGTCGAGCAGCAGGCGGATGCCGTTGTCGGCGTACCAGTTGAGGTCGTTGAGGACGATGTCCTCGAAGGTCTGCTCCCCGGCCAGCACCGGCGAGAGCAGGATGCGGTTGTAGTTGGGGTGGGGCTCGGCGCCGAACACGGTGATCTCGTAGAGGTCCGGCGCGATCTTCAGCAGTTCCTCGAGGGTGCGGATACCGGCCATGCCGTTGCCGATCAGGACGAGCTTGAGCTTCTTCATGGGAGTGGCTCCAGGAATCGCGGAAAACAAAAAAGGCGTCCCGCCGGTTGCCCGGCGAGGACGCCTTTGTCCAAGTCCCGATCGATCGGGAAGTGCGAGCCTCTTCGTTGAGGGACGCGCTTTTGTAGATTGTTGCCAGTGCCGTTGCAGGTGTCGTGCCAGGTTAGCGGGGGCCGGAATTCCTGGGGGTTCCAGGCTGCGGCGGGGGTTTCCTGCACCGCGATGAGGCGCAGGCGGCTCGAACTGGTGCGTGCTCAGGGACGGTGCAGCAGCCACGCCAGCAACAGCAGGTTGAGCAGCAGCGAGGCCAGCGCCAGGCCGCGCCAGAAGCCCAGCGGGTTGCGCGCCAGCAGGGCGCGCGGGCACTGGCCGAGGCCGGCCTGGCGCTCCCCCTGTTCCAGCGCCAGCAGGGCTTCCTCGGCGGTCTCGAAGCGCTGCGCCGGGTCGGCGGCCACGGCACGCAGCAGCCAGGCGTCGAGCCAGGCCGGCAGGTCGGGACGGTAGCGGCTGGCCGGCGTGGGGGTGGCGAAGCGCGGGTGCTGGAAGGCCTCGATCTCGCCGTAGGGGTAGCGCTCGCAGAGCAGCCGGTAGAGCGTCACGCCGGCGGCGTAGAGGTCCTGGCACGGCGCCGGGGCCACGCCCTGGAAGCTTTCCGGGGCCAGGTAGGAGGGCGTGCCGGGCAGCTGGTGGGTCTCGTCGCCGGACAGGCCCGGACAGTAGGCCAGGCCGAAGTCCAGCAGGCGCAGCTCGCCGTCCTCGCCCAGGTGCAGGTTCTCCGGCTTGATGTCGCGGTGCAGGATGTTGCGCCGGTGCAGTTGGCCCAGGGCGCGCAGCAGGCGCGGCGCCAGGCACAGCCATTCGGCCAGCGGCAGGTGCCCCTGGCCCAGGCGCTCGGCCAGGGTCTGCCCGGGGTACTCGCGCATCAGGTAGTACAGGTGCTGGCGCTGCGGCAGGCCGTGCAGCTCGGGGAAGTGGCGGCCCTGCACGCGGCGCAGGAACCATTCCTCCAGCAGCAGCGCCTGGCTGGCCCGCGGGTCGTCGTGCAGCGCCGGCGGCAGCGTCTTCAGCAGCCAGGGGCGCTGCTGGGCGTCGCGCACCCGGTAGATCAGCGACTGCCGCGACTGCGCCAGGCGGCCCTCGACCTGCCAGCCCTCGAACGCCTGGCCGGCGCGCAGTTCCGGCGGCAGCGGCCAGTGCTCCAGTTGCGCCAGGGTGTCGCCCAGGCCGCTGGCGGGCAGGGCGTCGACGCGCACCAGCAGGGCGCTGGCGTTGTCCTGGCTGCCGGCCAGGTGCGCGGCCTTGACCAGGGCCTCGGCGGCGCCGCGCGGCTCGCGGGCGTCGCCGAGGATGCGGCGGATGCCGGTGTCGCCCAGGGTGGCCCAGACGCCGTCGCTGGCCAGCAGGAAGCTCTCGCCGCCGCGCAGCTCGCCGTCGCGGTAGTCCACCACCAGGTGCTGGTCCAGGCCCAGGGCGCGCTTGAGCACGTGCTGCATGCCCGGCTGCTCCCAGACGTGGTCCGCGGTCAGGCATTCCAGCGCGCCGTCGCGCCAGCGGTACAGCCGGCAGTCGCCGACGTGGGCGAGGGTGAAGCGCCGCCCGCGCAGCACCAGCGCGGTGAGGGTGGTGAGCAGCGGCTGGCCGCCGCCGTTGGCCTGCAGCCAGCGGTTCTGCGACAGCAGCAGGCGGTCCAGGGCCTGGGCGACGGCCCAGGTCTCCGGGGTGGCGTAGTAGTCGTTGGCCAGCGCCTGCACGGTCAGGCGCGCGGCCAGGCCGCCATCGGCGCACTGGCTGACGCCGTCGGCGAGGGCGAACAGGTGGCCCTTGCTGGCGGCCAGGTCGGCCGGCGGCGTCACCACCCGCAGGGCGTCCTGGTTCTCCGCCCGCGGGCCGGTGGCGCTGGCCTGGGCGATGGTCAGTTGCAAGGTCATGGGGGGTGCGTGCTCTTCGTAGGAGCGAGCTTGCTCGCGAAGGGGGTTGGGCTGCGGTGAATCAGGTTGACTCCGAGCCCTCACCCCAGCCCTCTCCCAGAGGGAGAGGGGGCCGTTCGGAGTGGCCTGGGGGATCGGCATCATCCTTTCACCTCGTCATTCCCGGTCCGCCGTTTTCAACGACGGCGAATCGCGGACGGAGTCCGCTCCTACGGTTCCAGGAAGCACGGTCGTAGGAGCGGACTCCGTCCGCGATTGGATTCACCGGCCGCGCCTGTCACACCCGCGCCGCAGTCACCGCAGCGCTACCCCAGGTGGTGCGCCAGCGCCGCTTGACGCCGTGCAGGCCGAACCAGGCCAGCACGCCGAGGGCGGCGAACAGCCACAGGCCCAGCTGGTAGTCGCCGCTGGCCTGCTTGACGGCGCCCAGGCCGGCGGTCAGGCAGAAGCCGCCGATGCCGCCGGCCATGCCGATCAGCCCGGTCATCACCCCGATGCTCTGGCGGAAGCGCTGCGGCACCAGCTGGAACACCGCGCCGTTGCCGGCGCCCAGGCTGAGCATGGCGGCGACGAAGAGGGCCAGGGCGGCCACCGCGCTGGGCAGGTGGAAGCCGACCGCGGCGATGCATACCGAGGCCACCGTGTACATCGCCAGCAGGCTGCGGATGCCGCCGATGCGGTCGGCCAGGGCGCCGCCCAGCGGGCGCATCAGGCTGCCGGCGAAGACGCAGGCGGCGGTGTAGTAGCCGGCGGTGACCGGGTCCAGGCCGTACTGGTCGTGGAAGTAGCCGGGCAGGGTGGCGGCCAGGCCGAGGAAGCCGCCGAAGGTCACGCTGTAGAAGAACATGAACCACCAGCTGTCGCGGTCGCCCAGGGCCTTGAGGTAGTCGCCCAGGGCCTTGGGCGCGGGGCGCTCGGGGGCGTTGCGGGCGAGCAGGGCGAACACCACCAGGGTCAGCAGCAGCGGGATCAGGGCGAAGCCGAAGACGTTCTGCCAGCCGAAGGCGGCGGCCAGCAGCGGGGCGAACAGCGCGGCGAACACGGTGCCGGAGTTGCCCGCGCCGGCGATGCCCATGGCCTTGCCCTGGTGCTGCGGCGGGTACCACTGCGAGGCCAGCGGCAGGGCCACGGCGAAGGAGGCGCCGGCCATGCCCAGCAGCACGCCCAGCAGCAGCGCCTGCTCCAGGTTGTGGATGCCCAGGCTCCAGGCCCCGGCGAGGCTGGCGATGACGATCACCTGGCCGAACAGGCCGGCGCGCTTGGGCGACCAGCGGTCGGCCAGCAGGCCCATGACGAAGCGCAGCAGGGCGCCGGAGAGGATCGGCGTTGCGACCATCAGGGCGCGCTGCTGGGTGGTCAGCTGCAGGTCGGCGGCGATCTGCACGGCCAGCGGGCCGAGCAGGTACCAGACCATGAAGCTCAGGTCGAAGTAGAGGAAGGCGGCGAACAGCGTCGGCGCGTGGCCGGCTTTCCAGAAGCTGGTGTTCATGGGGGTACCTCGTCAGCAACGGTAGAGGGGGTCGTGGCGCCGCCATCAGCGGCGGTCGCGCGTCTCGTTCAGGTCCCGCACACCCCTGCGCCGGGGTGAAACGAAAAAGGCGTCGCTCCGCGCACTACCCCGGGGGCAGGTGCGGATGCGACGCCTTTGTCGTGTGAATGGGGGATCGCCGTTGATCGCCACCGCAGGGGCTCCAGCAAGGGCCGGGCCAACCGCGCAAGTGGCGTGGAATCGGGTACCTGGCCGGCCGCCCGGCGCGCGGGCGAACCAGAAGGGGGCGCCGGGGCGGGCCCGGTGCCCGCCGATGGGGCGCTCAGTCCACCCGGTTGACCGCCGGGAAGGCCGTGCGCATGGCTTCGGGCATGGGCACCACCTTGCGCTGGCGGTAGTCGAAGAACACGAAGCCGGACTTGGCCATGGCCACCAGGGTGCCGTCGGCCGGGCGGCTGATGCGGAAGATGATGTCGCCGCCATACCTGTTGAAGTCCATCACGCCCACCTCGAACAGCAGGCGGTCGCGGGCATGGGCCTCGGCGCGGTAGGTGGTGGCCAGGTCGGTGACGATGATGCCGATGCCGTCCGCGCCGACGCCCTCGCTGATGCCGAAGTCGAACAGGAAGCGGGCGCGGGCCTCGGAGATCATCGAGATCATGGAGTCGTTGCCCAGGTGGCGGGCGCCGTTGATGTCGGTGACGCGGACGGTCAGCTGGGTCTGGTAGCAGAACAGTTCCTCGGGGAACTGCAGGTCGAGGCGGGCCATGGGTACCTTGCGCGAAGCGGTGGAAGAAGGCGCCGATTCTAGGCCCTGGCGGCCCGCCCGGGCATCCTGCCCGCGGGTGATTTCAGCGGTGGGCGATGTTGATGTGGTAGAAGGTCACCCGCGCGCCCTCGTCGCTGGGGCCGTAGTTGTCGGCGATGTAGGCGCCGGCCTTGAAGTACAGCAGCTGCTTCGACCAGGTGCTGCTGAGCGCCTTGCTGTAGTAGTTCTCCGCGCCGTCGGCGCTACGCGCGCGGATGCCCAGGTTGCCCGAGGAGGTGACGCGCAGGCTGTAGGTGATGCGCTCGCCCAGCTGCACGCCGTTGAGCAGGGGCACGTTGACCACGGCGGAATCGTCGGGGTGGTTGCGCACCAGGGCCTCGATGCGGCCGCTTTCCTGGCCGGGGATGTAGTGGTACTGCAGCTTGACCAGCGGCTCGCCGTCGTTGCTGTAGGGCGACTTGCTGTGGATCTGGCCGATGATCACCTTGTTCTTCGACGGCACCTGCTCCACCGCCAGGGTGGCGCGCAGCTCGTTGTCGGCGGCGCGGTAGTACCAGTTGTAGATGGAGCCGTCGGGCAGCGTCTCGCGCAGTTCGCTGCGCGGGAAGACGCTGTCGGAGGTGTGCGAGCCGGTGACCGGCACCCAGAAGCTCATGCGCGCGCTGTTGCGGGTGAAGAAGTGGCTCTGGTAGCCGCGGGCGATCTGCTGGGTGGTGACCTCGGTGGGCCTGGGGTCGGTGGGAACGCTGAGGTTCCAGGTACTGATGTCGAGCATGGGGTGCCTCTTTCGGGCCGGCGCGCCGGCGCTGACGGATGGGCGTCCGGGTGCCTGGCCGCGCACGCCCACTGCGGGCTTCCGCGTAGGCGGCGGAAGCGGATGCTGGCTCCGCCGGTGGGGCGGGGCGGCAGCAGCATAGGCCGCTTCGCTCGCGGGCTGGGCCAGCAGCGGCGCTGGCGCGGTGATCGCGCGGTGCCGCCGCTGGCCACTGGCCGCGTGTCAGTGCCCCAACATTTCGTGCATCGCGATGATCTGCTCGGCCACCTGCACCAGCTTCTGCTGGCGGCTCATGGCCTGGCGGCGCATCAGGGTATAGGCCTCTTCCTCGGGGCAGCCCTTCATCTTCATCAGCAGCCCCTTGGCCAGCTCGATGCGCTTGCGTTCGGCCAGCTGCTGCTCGCGGGCCTGCAACTGGGCGCGCAGGGCCTGGTCGCTCTCGAAGCGGGCCATGGCCACTTCGAGGATCGGCTGCAGGCGCGCGGCCTGGATGCCTTCGACGATGTAGGCGCTGACCCCGGAGCGGATGGCCTGGCGCATCACCTGGGGGTCGTGCTCGTCGGTGAACAGGACGATGGGCCGGGGCTGGTCGCGGCTCACCAGCACCACCTGCTCCAGCACGTCGCGGCCGGGCGAGGCGCTGTCGATGAGGATGACGTCCGGGTGCAGGGCCTGGACCCGCGCCGGCAGGTCGACGCTCAGGCCGGACTCGTCGAGCACCTCGAAACCGGCCTCGACCAGGGCGGCGTGCAGGCGCCCGACCTTGCTCGCGGTGTCGTTGATCAGCAGGATGCGCATCTTCGCAGCTCCCTCAGGCGTCGTTCAGGGCGTGCAGGGCGAAGCCGCGGGCGTAGCCGGCCGGATCCTCGCCGTTCCAGGGCTTGCCGTCGATCAGCGTCGAGCTGCGCAGGCCGCGCTCGTCCACGTCGATGCCCAGGGCCCGGGCGGCCTCGCGGTACAGCGCCTGCTGCTGCACCTGCGCGGCGACGGCCTGGTAGTCCGGCTCCCCGCGCAGCAGGCCCCAGCGGCGGAACTGGGTGATGAACCAGAGGCCATCGGACAGCCAGGGCTGGTTGGCCCGCCCGGCGTCGTGGAAGCGCAGCGGGTGGGCGTCCTTCCAGGCGTGGCCGAGGCCGTCCTGGTAGTGGCCGAGCAGGCGTGGCTCGATGCTCGCCAGGGGCGCGTCGAGGTAGTCGCTGCCGCTGATCAGCTGGGCGGTGCCGCGCAGGTTCTCTTCGCTGGCCTCGATGAAGCGGCTGGCGTCGAGCAGGGCCATGACCAGGGCGCGGGCGGCGTTGGGGCATTCCTCGACGAAGGCGCGGGTGGCGCCCAGAACCTTCTCCGGGTGGTCCGGCCAGATGGACTGGCTGGTGGCGACGGTGAAGCCCATGCCTTCGTCGATGGCCAGGGCGCCCCAGGGCCCGCCGGCGCAGAAGCCGTCGATGCGCCCGGCGCGCAGGTGCTCGACCATCTGCGTGGGGGGCACCACCAGGGTGTCGACGTCGCGCAGCGGGTGGATGCCCAGGCTGGCCAGCCAGTAGTAGAGCCACAGGGCGTGGGTGCCGGTGGGGAAGGTGTGCGCCAGGGTCAGCCGCGCGCCCTGGCCCAGGACCAGCTGGCGCAGGGCATCGGCGCTGGTCACGCCGTCGCGCTGCAGGGCGGCGGAGAGGTTGATCGCCTGGCCGTTCTGGCACAGGCCCATGAGCACCGCCATGTCGGTGGCCGGCACCCCGCCGATGCCCAGTTGCACGCCGTAGACCAGCCCGTACAGGCAATGGGCGGCATCCAGCTGGCCGCCGAGCAGGCCGTCGCGGAGCATGGCCCAGGAGCCCTGGCGGTGCAGGTTGAGCGTCAGCCCGTAGGGCTGGGCGAAGCCCTGGGTGGCCGCGACTATCAGCGAGGCGGCGTCGCTCAGGGCCATGAAGCCCAGGTCGAGCACGCTCTTTTCTGGTGCATCGGAACCGGCGACCCAGGCCAGTGGGTGCAGCTTGGCGGTAATGTCGGTCATCGCTACCTCTGGGCAAAAAGGCGCCGCTTCGCGCCGCGACGGGCGGGCGAAGGGACGCCGGTGTCGGTGGACGGACCCGCCGTTGGGCCGTGCCGGGGAAGCTCTAGCAAGGGGAGTGCCAGGCCATGAAGAAAAGCCCCGCCGGGTGGCGGGGCTGGGAGGAAGGGAGCAGTCCTCGAGACATTACAACTGGCACGGGCTCCGTCGCGGATATCGGCAGGGCCTGTGTTTCACCTTAGCCCGCTGGCGCGGTGGCGCAATGTGCAATAGGTATTAGGCCCAAAGTCCTGCTGGCACCTGGCCAGGCCCACTCAGCGCGCCTGGATCTGCTCGATCCAGGGTTCCAGGCGCTGGCCGAAGGCCACCTCGGCGCCGAAGGGCTGTGGCTGCTCCTGGGCCGCGCGCTGCTCGGCGCGCGGGGCCAGGCCCTCCAGTTCGTCGTGCCAGCGCTGCGGCACGTTGAGCGCGCGCACGCCCTCGGTGCTGGCGCTGCCGCCCAGGGCCCAGGCGCGGTTGCGGTACAGCGAGATGGGCCGCACCTGGCCGTGGACGATGGCGTAGCGCTGGCGGTCCGGGTAGCGCTGGCGCAGGGCCTGCAGGTCGGTGCCGGCGTCGGCCAGGAACAGCCGGCTGGCGCGCTGTTCCTCGTTGTCCAGGGCGTTGCGCTGGAAGTCGCGTTCGCTCTTCAGGTGCACGTCGTCGGGGCTGGCGGCCAGGCGCTTCTCCGCCTGGGCCAGGCGCTCGCGGGCAAGGCCCAGCTCGCGCTGGTACAGCGGGCCGTCCAGCTCCAGCACCAGCAGGGCGTCGCGGGCCTGCTGGCGGTCGAAGGCCAGGGCGCTGTCGCGGTCGACCTTGCCGGGCACCTGGAAGCCCAGCGCGCGCATGGTCTCCAGGGGATGCGCGGCGCCCAGGCGGCGTTGGCCTCGTCGCCCGGGATGCGCCACAGCAGGCGCAGGCTGACGCCGCTGTTCTCGCGGTGCCAGTCGCTGTTGCGCTGCAGCTCGCGCTCGCCGAGGCTCAGGCGGCTGTCCGGCTCGCCGCTGCGGTTCCAGGCCGCGGCGCCGAGGGCGGCGGCGTTGCTCAGCAGGATCAGGCCCAGGCCCAGCAGCAGGCCGTGGTTGCGGGTGAAGTTCATCACAGGCGTCCTCCCAGCAGGCCGTGGGCGTTGCGCAGGTAGCGCAGGAACAGCAGGATCAGCACCGCCGCCACGCCCAGGGCGAGGAAGAACAGGTACTTGGGCAGCACCTCCCACCACCAGTCGTAGAACTTGGTGAAGAGGAAGATGACGAAGAACGCCAGGCCCGTGTTGACCACCTCCGGCCACTCGCGGTGCGCGCCCAGCCAGATGGCCGCGGCGGCGCAGGCGAAGCCGAGCACCTGGTACAGCCCCTCGACGCGGTGCGGGGCGAAGGGCAGGTAGCTGCCGTTGCCCCAGTTGGCCAGCACCAGCATGGGGACGAACAGCGCCAGCAGGCCGAACACCCGGTACAGCGCGGCGAAGCCGTCGAAGCGGCGCTGCTCGAACGCCAGCGGCACCAGGAACACCAGCACGGCGGCGGGGAAGAAGTTCTCCGGGCGCTCGCCCGCGTCCAGCCAGTAGACGCCGCTCCAGGTGCCGATGCGCGCGGCGATGAAGCCCATCAGGCAGAGCAGCCCGGTGGCCAGCAGCAGGCGCGCGTCGCACAGGTAGGCCAGCAGCAGGGCGTAGGCCGCCCAGGGCAGCAGGGCGCGCTCGGACGGGGTGATGTTGAAGATCTGCCCGAGCATGCTGATGTTCAGCACCAGCGCGGCGAAGGCCAGCATGGCCGCCAGCTTGGCGAAGTAGCCCGAGGCGTCGCGGCGCTGCAGCCAGAAGGTGGCCAGCAGGGTGAGCAGCGAGGCGCCGATGAGGATGGCCACCTGCACGGCTTCGCCGAACAGGCCCCAGAACTGGTAGAAGAGGAAGAACAGGCTGGCCGCCAGGGCCAGCGCGCCGAGGAAGGAGGCGATGCGCATGCCCAGGGACAGGCGGCTGTCCTGGCTGTCGCGGTCGATGTCGAACTGTTCGCGATAGCTGTCCAGCAGGCGCAGGTGGTGCGCCTGCAGGCCCTCGCGCTGGGCCGCGTCCAGGCTCAGCGCGCCTTCCTCGCCCAGGCGCTGCAGCTCGCGGGTGAAGGCGTGGATGTCATTGACCCGCTGCTGGGCGTCGTGATGGCTGAGCGTGGGCATGGAGCACCTCGTAGGAGCAACTGTCTTGCCGACTGCACCGAATCGCTTTTCGTAGGATGGGTTGAGCGAAGCGATACCCATCATCACGGCAGCATGGGTTTCGCAGGCTCAACCCATCCTGCGAGTGCGTTCATCCGGTGGAGTGGGGGCGGTCACTCTTCCACTCTAGCGACTCCCACGGCGGCGCTCCACTGCGGCGCTCAGCCGCGGCTGGCGAGCCAGGCGCGCCAGCCGCCGCAGGCGCTGATGTCCTCGGCGCCGGCCAGGCCCCAGGCGTCGCAGATGAAGCCGGTCTCCCAGCTGCCGTCGGCCAGCTCCACCTTGCCCAGGCCCAGGGGCGCCGGGATGCCGGTGAGGAAGGAGCCCAGCTCGGCGCTGGGCAGCTCCCAGACTTCCACCTCGATGGCCACGCCGCCCTCGGCCACCCGCAGCATGCCCGGGCGCAGCGGCGGGCCGCCGGCCAGGGCATACAGCCTGTAGGCCGGCGCGCTGTGGGTGGCCTGCAGCAGGCGCGCGCCGCGCTGGCGCAACTGCCCGTTGAGCGCCAGGCCGTCCAGGTGCGCGCCGCACACCACCAGGCGTGCGTGGTCGTTGCGCGCCGGGGCCTTGGGCGCCGGGCCGGCCAGGGTGTTGCCACCGACCAGGGGCAGCTCGCTGGCGCGCTGCAAGGCGTCGCCCAGGCCGAGCAGGTACTGGTCGCTGAACACCCGGCCGAACAGCGTCAGGCCCCAGGGCAGGCCGTTGGCCATGAAGGCGCTGGGCAGGGCCAGGGCGGCGTAGTCCAGCAGGTTCATGAAGTTGGTGTAGTAGCCCAGTTCGGCGTTGCGCAGCACCGGCTCGGCGTGCAGCTCGGCGAGGGGCACCGGGCGACCGATGGTGGGGGTGAGCATGCAGTCCAGCTCGGCCATGATCGCGTCGCAATGCGCCTTGAGCTCCTGCAGGCGGTACTGCGCGCGGAACAGTTGCACGGCGCTGGCGCCGGGAGCCTTTTCCAGCACGGCGCGGATCACCGGCAGCACCGCGTTGGGATCGCGCTCGATCAGCTCGCCGGCGACGCTGTAGCGCTCCGCCACCCAGGGGCCTTCGTAGAGCAGGCGGGCGGCTTCGAGGAAGGGCGAGAAGTCGACTTCCAGCGGCGTGCCGCCGATGCCGCGCAGTTGCTCGATGGCCCGGGCGAAGAGCGCCGGGCCTTGCGTGCAGCCGAAGAACTCGAGGTCCTGCGCGCGCGGTACGCCGAAGCGGAAGGGCCTGGGCGTACCGAAGGCGCTGCCGTCGTTCCACGCCGGGTTGGCGCGGCTGTAGGCGTCCCGCGGGTCGTGGCGGGCGGTCAGGGCGAGCAGTTCGCTGGCCTCGGCCGCGGTGGCGGTGAAGTAGCTGATGCAGTCCAGGGTGCGGCAGGCCGGCACCAGGCCGTGGTTGGACAACAGGCCCTTGCTCGGCTTGAGCCCCACCAGGTTGTTCAGCGCCGCCGGCACGCGGCCGGAGCCGGCGGTGTCGGTGCCCAGGGCGAAGCTCGCCACGCCCAGCGCCACGGCCAGCGAGGAACCGGCGCTGGAGCCGCCGGAGGGGTAGTCCGGCAGCACGCTGTTGCGGCATTCGCCGTAGGGTGAGCGGGTGCCGTTGAGGCCGGTGGCGAACTGGTCGAGGTTGGTCTTGCCCAGGGGCACGGCGCCCAGCTCGACCAGGCGCTGCACCAGGCTGGCCGACGCTTCCGGGACGTAGGCGAAGGCCGGGCAGGCGGCGGTGGTGGGGATGCCGGCCAGGTCGATGTTGTCCTTGATGGCGAAGGGGATGCCGTACAGCGGCAGCTCGTCGGGCGAGCGGCCGTCCAGCGCGGCCAGGTAGGGCTCAAGTTCCGCCGGGGTGAGCAGGTGGATGAACAGGTGGTAGTCGGGGTTCAGCGCGGCGGCCCTGTCGCGCAGCTCGGCGATCAGCCGGCGCGGGGTGGCGCGGCCTTCGCGGTAGGCGGCGCGGAGGGTGGCGAGGCGGAGGTCGAAGGTGTGGGGCATGCTCGGGATTCCAGTTCTGGGCCGGCAACCCTCTCCCCGGCCCTCTCCCTGAAGGGAGAGGGGAAAGAGCGGCTCGGCGTGGTGTCGGGTTCGAACCACGGACCGGGCCGTGGTTGCAGGATGAATCGAATCTTCACCCCCGCTCCGAACGGCTCCCTCTCCCGCTTGCGGGAGAGGGCTGGGGAGAGGGGCTCTTTGCTCTTGCTTGGCGCGCCTGTTCAAGCCTCCTCCAGCACCACTACCCGCTGCCCCGCCCGCACCGGCGAGCCGGGCTGCACGCGGACCTCGCGGACCACGCCGTCGCGCGGGGCGGTCAGGGGGATCTCCATCTTCATCGACTCGAGGATCACCAGGGTGTCGCCGGCCTTGACGCTGGCGCCCTCGGCCACCTGCACCTGCCAGAGGTTGCCGGCGACGTGGCTTTCGATGGCGTGCTGGCCGGCGCCCAGGGGCGCGTCTTCGCCCAGTTCGGGGGCGACCTCCTCGCTGTCGAAGTGGGCCTGGCCGGAGGCGATCCAGCGTTGCCGCTCGGCGTCGAAGGCGGCGCGCTGGTGGCCGCGGAAGGCTTCGATGCTGTCGGCTTCGGCGGCGAGGAAGGCCTGGTAGTCAGCCAGGCACAGCTCGCTTTCCTCCACGCGCAGCGGGTAGCGGCCCAGCGGGAAGTCGCGGCGGATGCGCAGCAGTTCCTCGGCGCTCACCGGGTAGAAGCGGATCTGGTCGAAGAAGCGCAGCAGCCAGGGCTTGCCGGCGAAGGCCGCGACCTCGCGGTAGCGGTTCCACATCTGCAGGGTGCGGCCGACGAACTGGTAGCCGCCGGGGCCTTCCATGCCGTACACGCAGAGGTAGGCGCCGCCGATGCCCACCGAGTTCTCGGCGGTCCAGGTGCGCGCCGGGTTGTACTTGGTGGTCACCAGGCGGTGGCGCGGGTCCAGCGGGGTGGCCACCGGGGCGCCCAGGTAGACGTCGCCCAGGCCCATGACCAGGTAGCTGGCCTCGAACACCGTGCGGTACACCGCCTCCAGGTCCGGCAGTTCGTTGATGCGGCGGATGAACTCCAGGTTGCTCGGGCACCAGGGCGCGTCCTTGCGCACCGTGGTCATGTATTTCTCGATGGCCAGCTGGCAGGCCGGGTCGTCCCAGGACAGCGGCAGGTGGACGATCCGCGAGGGTACCTTGAGGTCGCGCGCCGCGCAGACTTCGTCCCACAGCCCGGCGACGGTTTCCAGCAGTTGCGCCAGGGACAGCGTCTCGGGCTGGTAGTGCACCTGCAGCGAGCGGATGCCCGGGGTGAGGTCGATCACCCCGGGCAGCGCCAGGGCTTCCAGGGCCTGCATCAGCGCGTGGGCGCGGAAGCGCAGCACCAGGTCCAGCTCGGGCTGGCCGATCTCCAGCAGCAGGTGGGTGTCGCCGGCGAGGCGGGCGACCAGGCGGGTGTCGGCCTGGCCGAGGTCGAGGACGATGGGGGAGGTCAGCGCTGCTGCTCTTGTAGGAGCGAGGGGGGCGCCCCAGCTCTTGCTCGCGAACGGTTCGGCATCGGCATCGGGTTCGCGAGCAAGCTCGCTCCTACGAAGAGCGGCCAGGGCGCGGGCGGTGGGGATGTCTACGGGTTCGAAACGCACCTTGTCGCCAGCCTTGAGCTGGCCGAGTTGCCAGAGGTCGGCCTCGATCACCGTCACCGGGCAGACGAAGCCGCCCAGGCTGGGGCCGTCGGGGCCGAGGATCACCGGCATGTCGCCGGTGAAGTCCACCGCGCCTATGGCGTAGGGGTTGTCGTGGATGTTCGACGGGTGCAGGCCGGCCTCGCCGCCGCTGTCGCGCACCCATTCCGGTTTCGGCCCGATCAGCCGCACGCCGGTGCGGCTGGAGTTGAAGTGGACTTCCCAGGCGGTGGCGAAGAAGGTCTGGATGTACGCCGGGGTGAAGTATTCCGGCGCGCCGTGGGGGCCGTAGATGACGCGGATGCGCCGCAGCGCCGGCAGCTCGGTGCGCAGTTCGGCGGGCAGGCTCTGGCCATGGCGGGCGTCGGAGAGCGGCGCCAGGTGCAGCACGTCGCCGGCGCGCAGGGCGCGGCCGCCGTGGCCGCCGAACTGGCCGAGGGTGAAGGTGCTCTTGCTGCCGAGGTAGTCCGGCAGCTGCAGGCCGCCGCGCAGGCACAGGTAGCTGCGCGCTCCGGCGCCGGCGATGGCGCCGAGGCTGAGGGTGGTGCCGGCGGGGATGAACAGGCTGGTGTCCATGGGCTGTTCGCGGCCGTCCAGCTGCACGGCGAGGGGCGCGCCGGTGACGGCCACCACGGCGTCGGTGTTGAAGCGCAGGGTCGGGCCGCTGAGGGTGATCTCCAGCGCCGCCGCGCCCTCGGGGTTGCCCAGCAGGCGGTTGCCCAGGCGCAGCGCGCGGTCGTCCATCGGCCCCGAGGGCGGCACGCCCACGGCCCAGTAGCCGAGGCGACCGGGGTAGTCCTGGACGCTGGTCTGGGTGCCGGCGGAGAGGACTTCGAGAGTCTCGGCGCGGTAGCGCAGGCCCTCCAGGCAGCGGGTCCAGGGCGAGCCGCTGGCGAAGGGGGCGTCGGCGATGATCTGGCGCAGGTAGGCGCGGTTGCTTTCCACGCCGTACAGCAGGGTTTCGGCCAGGGCCTGGTCCAGCGCGGTGCTGGCGTCGGCGCGGCTGGGCGCCCAGGCGATCAGCTTGGCGATCATCGGGTCGAAGTAAGGCGGAATCTCGCAGCCGGCCTCGACCCAGGTGTCGATGCGCAGGGCCTGGCCGTCGGCCGGCGGGAAGGCGACCGCGGTGAGCAGGCCGGGGCTGGGCTGGAAGTCGCGGCCCGGGTCCTCGGCGTACAGCCGCGCCTGGATGGCATGGCCCGAGGGCTCGAGTGCGGCGGCCAGTTCGCCCAGCGGCGGCAGTTCGCCGGCCGCCAGCTCGATCATCCAGCGCACCAGGTCGACGCCCCAGACCTGCTCGGTGACGCCGTGCTCCACCTGCAGGCGGGTGTTCACTTCGAGGAAGTAGAAGCGCTCGGCCTCGCTGTCGTAGACGAACTCCACGGTGCCGGCGCTGCGGTAGCTGACCGCCCTGGCCAGCTTGATCGCCGCCGCGCAGAGTTCGTCGGCCATGCCGGCCGGCAGGTTCGGCGCCGGGGTTTCCTCCAGCACCTTCTGGTTGCGCCGCTGCACCGAGCAGTCGCGCACGCCGAGGGCGACGACCTCGCCGGCGCCATCGCCGAACACCTGCACCTCCAGGTGGCGGGCGCGCTGGATGTACTTCTCGATGAACACCCCGGCGTCGCTGAAGTTGTTCTGCCCCAGGCGCTTCACCGCGTCGAAGGCGTCCACCAGTTCCTGCGCCGAACGGCACACGCGCATGCCGATGCCGCCGCCGCCGGCGGTGCTCTTGAGCATCACCGGGTAGCCGACCTGCTCGCCGGCGGCGAGGGCGGCGTCGAGGTCTTCCAGCAGGTCGGTGCCTTCGAGCATCGGCACGCCCTGTTCGCGGGCCAGGGCGCGGGCGGTGTGCTTCAGGCCGAATAGCCGCAACTGCTCCGGGGTGGGGCCGACGAAGGCGATGCCGGCGGCCTCGCAGGCTTCGGCGAAGGCGGCGTTCTCGGAGAGGAAGCCGTAGCCGGGATGGATGGCCGTGGCGCCGCTTTCGCGGGCGGCGGCGAGGATTTTCTCGACCGCGAGGTAAGTGCCGGCGGCGGGGCCGGCGCCCAGCTCGAAGGCCTCGTCGGCCTGCTGCACGTGCAGGCTGGCGGCATCGGCTTCGGCATAGACCGCCACGCCGCCTACGCGCAGTTCACGAAGCGTCCGCAGGATGCGGCAGGCGATGGCGCCGCGGTTGGCGATCAGGAGCTTGTCGAACATGAGGAAATCCCCATGGGGTGGCGGGCCGTCCCGCCGTCAGTCGGTGTGCACCACGGTCGTCCGTGGAGCTGACGCTTTTGTAGGAGCGAGCTTGCTCGCGAACCGGATTAGCGCCGGGGTGTCAGGGGAGCTTGTTCGCGAGCAAGCTCGCTCCTACGAAGGGCGGTTCGGAGCGCGGGGCTGCATTGTCCCGAGCGGCTCTGGCACAGCAGCCACAACCAGCGCCGAACCGCTTGCAGCCTGCCGCTTGCAGCTTGCCGCCGCCCTAGTCCCATACCAGCAACTCCGCCGGCGTCGGGTTCCAGCCGTTGCACGGGTTGTTCAGCTGCGGGCAGTTGGAGATCAGCACGATGATGTCCATGTGCGCGAGCAGCTCGACGTACTTGCCGGCGCCGGAGATGCCGTCCTCGAAGGTCAGGCCGCCTTCGGCGGTGACCGGCACGTTCATGAAGAAGTTGATGTTGTGGCTGATGTCGGCCTTGCCCAGGCGGCCGTCGTGCAGGGCCGCGCGCAGGAAGTTGTCGCGGCAGCTGTGCATGTAGCGCTTGTCCAGGGCGTAGCGCACGGTGTTGCTTTCCTGGGCGCAGGCGCCGCCGAGGGTGTCGTGGCGGCCGCAGGTGTCGGCGACGATGGTCAGCATCGGGTTGCCGAGGTTGGAGTAGAGCACGCTGCCGGTGGACAGGTAGACGCTGCCCTGTTTGCGCAGGGTGCGCTGCACGTCGTAGCGCTCGCGCGGGTTGCCGGCGTTGTAGAACAGGGTGTCGACCGCCTGGTTGCCTTCCAGGTCGAGGATGCGCAGGGTCTGACCGGCCTTGAGTTCGGTGAGGCTGGGTTCGCCGGCGGCGATCGGGGTGCGCGAGACGGCGGCTTCGGGGTGCTTGGCGCTGTGGGTGATGGGCATGCAAGTGTCCTCTGTCTCTTCCAATCAGATGAACAGGCGTTCGGTGTTGTGGAAGCCGCGGCCGTTTTCCGCGCGCGAGGTGCGGCAGAGCACGCTGATGCCGTCGGACTCGACCTTGTGCCAGCTCAGGCCGATGGGCTTGGGCGCGTATTGCGGGTTCGGGTCCAGCGGGTGCTGCAGGGCGGTGAGCACCACCAGGGTGTCCATCGGCGCGTACAGCTCGACGTAGTCGCCGGCCTGCGAGTTGCCCGCGGCGAAGCGGAAGCAGCCGTCGGCGTCGACGTCCACCCGGCTGAACAGGTTCAGGCACATCAGCAGGTCCTGCAGGCGCATGTCCCACTTGCCCATTTCCACCAGCAGGTTGTCCACGCCGTTGCGGTGGAAGCCGTTGCGCAGTTCCTGGTAGCGGCCCTGGCCGTACTTCTCCAGCACCTCGGCGGCGTTGAGCACGCCGCCGAAGCTGTCGTGCCAGCCGCAGCTGTCGGCGGTGATGGCCGCCAGCACCCGGCCCATGTCCGAGTACAGGCAGTGGCCGGCGGTCAGCCTGGCGGTGTGCTGGGCCTTGAGGCTGTCGGGCAGGTTCAGCCGTTCGCTTTTCTCCTGGGCGTTGAACAGCAGCAGGCTGAGGTTGCCGCCGCCTTCGAGGTCGGTCAGGCGCAGCAGCTGGCCGCGCTTGAGGACGAAGGAGGTGTGGCCGCCGCCGGGGACGGTTTCTTCGTAGAGGGTGGGACGCAGGGCGAGGGATGCGGGCATGGGGGTTCCTCAGTAGGCCGGGGTGATCACCGGCGCGGCCGGCTGCTCCAGGCGCGCCGCCAGGGGCGCGGGGAGCTGGCTGCGGGCGAGGCGGCGGTCGGCGTTGAGCGGGATGTCGTAGGTGATGCGCGCGCCGTAGGCGTTGGGCGCCTGCGGGTCGTGGCGGACCTTGTCGAAGACCAGCAGGCGGGTGCCCAGGCTGAAGCCCTCGGCGAGGTCGTGGGTGACCATGAAGACGGTCAGCCGGGTTTCCTGCCAGAGCTGCAGCAGCAGCTCGTGCATGTCCTTGCGGATGCCCGGGTCGAGGGCGCCGAAGGGTTCGTCCAGCAGCAGCACGCGGGGCTTCATCACCAGCGCCTGGGCGATGGCCAGGCGCTGCTGCATGCCGCCGGAAAGCGCGCTGGGGTATTTGTCCAGGGCGTGGCCGAGGCCGACTTTCTGCAGCAGCGCGGCGGCTTCCTCGCGGGCCTGGCGCTTGGCCGCGCCGAACAGCCGGCCGAGCAGCTTCGCCCGTGGCAGTTCCAGGCCCAGGGCGACGTTGTCGAGCACGCTCAGGTGCGGGAACACCGAGTAGCGCTGGAACACCACGCCGCGGCTCGGGTCGGGTTCGGCGGCCAGGCGCTTGCCGTCCAGCAGCAGTTCGCCGCGGCTGGGGCGTTCCTGGCCGAGCAGCAGGCGCAGGAAGGTCGACTTGCCGCAGCCGGAGGCGCCGACCAGGGTGCAGAACTCGCCCTCGGCGACGCTCAGGTTCAGGCGTTCGAGGATGACGTTGTCGGCGTACTCCTGCCAGACGTTCCTCACGTCGATGAAGCTCATGCCTTGCCTCCTTCGTACCAGGGGAAGGCGCGCCGGGTGAGCAGGCGCAGGGCCCAGTCCATCAGCCAGGCGAGCAGGGTGATCCACAGCACGTAGGGCAGGATCACGTCCATGGCCAGGTAGCGGCGCACGAGGAAGATGCGGTAGCCCAGGCCGTCGGTGGCGGCGATGGCCTCGGCGGCGATGAGGAACAGCCAGGCCGAGCCGAGCATCAGCCGCAGCGAGACCAGCAGGCGCGGCAGCAGCTGCGGCAGCACCACGCGCAGGATCAGCGTCCAGGTGCTGGCGCCGAGGGTCTGCGCCTTGATCAGCAGCTCGCCGGGGATTTCCCGGGCGCGCTGCTCGATGTCGCGGGCGATGCACGGGGCGATGCCGATGACGATCAGCACCACCTTGGACAGCTCGCCCAGGCCGAAGACGATGAACAGTACCGGCAGGATCGCCAGCGGCGGGATCATCGACAGCACCGTGAGCAGCGGCGACAGCGGCGCGCCGAACAGCGGCACGCTGCCGGCGGCGATGCCCAGCACCAGGCCGAGCAGGGCAGCGATGCCCAGGCCCAGGGCCAGGCGCTGCAGGCTGGCGCCGGTATCGCCCCAGAACAGCACTTCGCCGGTGCGCTTGTCTTCGCTGAACGCCAGGCGCTCGACGGCGTCGACCATCTGCGCGGCGCTGGGCAGCAGCTTGTCGTTGGGGTTTTCCGCCAGCCGCGTCGCCGAGCCGGTGAGGTAGGCGAACAGCAGCAGGGCGAAGGGCAGCAGCACCAGGAACAGGCGGCCGCCGCGCTGGGGGTGGAGGTTGATCAGGCGCATGGTTCCCTACCTGTCTGTCGGGGGTTGCTTCCTGTAGGAGCGAGCTTGCTCGCGAACCCGCTTGATGCCTTGGGTGCGGGGGCGTTCGCGAGCAAGCTCGCTCCTACGAAAAGCGTGAGCGTTGGCGCGTCAGAGCTTGCCGTCGGCCGCCAGCTGCACGTAGCTCGGGTCGAAGCGCAGCTTGAGGTTGCCGGCGTCGCCGTAGCTGGCGCCGCCGGCGAAGCTCATGCCCACCGCGTCGGCGCTCTTGGCGCCCTCGCCGAGCAGGCCGTGGGCGAAGGAGAACCTGGCGACGCGCTGCATGGTTTCCGCCAGCGCCGGGCTGGTGGCGAAGGCCAGGGCTTCGGCCGGGGTGGCGAACAGCTTGGTGGTGGCCAGCTGCGCCTGGTAGCCGGCGAGGTCGGTGCCGGAGGCCTTGGCCATGTGTTCCAGGGCCGCCTTGCCTTGCGCGTCCTCGGCCTTCATCAGCGCCACCGTCTCGAACCAGGCGCCGGCCAGGGCCTTGCCCAGGGCCGGGTTGTCCTTCAGCGTCTGGCTGTTGACCACCATCATGTCCATGATCTCGCCGGGCACCTTGCTGGAATCGAACACCTCGCTGGTGCCGGGCTTGGCGCGGGCTTCGGCGAGCATCGGGTTCCAGGTGGTCACCGCCTGCACCTGGTCGGTGTTGAAGGCCGCGGCGATGTCGGCGTCGGAGGTGTTGACGGTCTTGATGTCCTTCTCGCTCAGCCCGGCGGATTCCAGGGCGCGGGCGAGCAGGTAGTGGGACACCGACAGCTCCACCAGGTTGATGTCCAGGCCCTTGAGGTCGGCGACGCTCTTGCCCTCGCCCTTGACCACGATGCCGTCGTTGCCGTTGGAGAAGTCGCTGACGATCAGCGCGGTGGAGTCCACGCCGCCGGCGGCGGGGATGGTCAGGGCGTCCATGTTGGTCATGGTGCAGCCGTCGAACTGGCCGGCGGTGTACTGGTTGATCGACTCGATGTAGTCGTTGAGCTGGGTGACCTTGATGTGGATGCCGTACTTCTTCGCCCACTTGTCGACGATGCCGTGGCTGGCGGCGTATTCCCAGGGCATCCAGCCGGCATAGATGGTCCAGCAGAGGTTGAAGCTGTCCTTGGGCGCGGCGGAGGCGCCGAGGCTTAGGGCTGTCAGGGCTGCGGCGAGCAGGGCGGGCAGACGGGGCTTGCGCATGGGGAACCTCCGGTTGGTTGTCGGGCGGGCAGGAGTCGGGCGGCTATGTCGCGCTCTTCTCCCGGGCTTTTGTCCCGCCGTGTAACCTCGCTGGAGGTCGATGGCTCTCGGACCAGTCGCTCGCTGCGCGAGCCGGAACCCTAGCCATCCATTTCGAATTGTGGTGCCGCCGGCCCGCGTTGGCGGGCGATTCCTGCACGTCGCGGACAAAGCGAGGGGCGTGCCAACTTCGCGCAGGGCCCATGGCAGAAGGGCCGGCTCCGCCGCGAAGAGGGTTTCGCCGCCCCGCCATGCGCCCTGATGAAGCACGCCGCCACATCCTGGTGCGCCAGTCGAAAGTCGGTGTCGGCCGGCGTGCGCGCCGCGGCAGACTGCGCGGACCATCCACTCCATCGGAGTCGCCCATGTCGCACCTGCTGTCCTTCGCCAAGGGCGCGCTGGCCATGTTCTGGCTGGCCGCCGCGGTCAACCTGCTGTACCCCTTCGGCGAGCTGTACCGCCCGCTGCTGCTGCTCTCGGTCGTGCTGCTGGTGGTGCACGCCGGCGAGGTGCTGCTGCTGGGCCGGCGCCTGAAGGCGCGCCCGCAACCCTGGCTGGAACGCCTGCAGGTGCTGTTCTTCGGCGTCCTGCACCTGCCTGCCCTGAGGTAAATAGGTGATTTACATAAGCTTTACCCTGCGGCCGGGCACCGCCGCCGGGGCGTCGGGTCTGATCGTATAAGCCGCTGATTCGAAGCGGATGCCGATCAGGAGTTAGCCATGCGTCGTCTTCTCGTTGCCCTGATGTTGTTCCTGCCGCTGTCCGGCTGCGTGGTCTACGAACACGACCACGGTGGCTGGCGCGGCGGCCACCGCTACTACGCGCCGCCTCCGCCGCCGCCGCGCTACGCGCCGGCCCCCGGCTACTACTGGCGTCGCTGATGCCATCGCTGACGGCACCCGAGGGTGCCGTCAGTCGTTCTGCGCCGGGCCCTCGGTGGGCTGGCCGTCGACCTCCAGCAGCCGTTCGACGAAGGCCTGCGCCGCCGGCGACAGGCTGCGGCTGGCGTGGCGCACCAGGCCGTAGGCCGAGCCGCGCAGCGCGGCGTCGCCGGCCTGGCGCGGCCAGGCCAGGGTGGCCAGGCGCCCGGCGGCGACGTCGGCGGCCACCACGTCGGCCACCGCCAGGCAGAGCACGTCGCTGCCGCGCACCAGTTCCTTGAGCATCAGCACGTCGTCGCACTGCACGTCCAGCGGCTGTTCGTGGCCCAGGGTGTGCGCCAGGCGCTGCTGGGCGTCGCGCGGCAGGCGCGGGCCGGCCAGCGGGTAGGCGCGCAGGTCGTCGATCGCCAGTGGCCCGCGGGCCAGCAGCGGGTGGCCGGGGCGGCAGAACAGCAGGCTGTCGTGCACCCGCAGCGGGTGGATATCCAGGCGCGGGTCGTCCTGCAGTTCGCGGCAGTCGGCGACGAACAGCTCCAGCTCGTCGTCCAGCAGGCGCCGGTGCAGGACCTGCCAGTTCTCGATGGCCAGCGCCACGCTGACCCGCGGGTGGGCCCGGCTGAAGGCCGCGAGGGTCTGCGGCAGCAGGCGCGCGGCGGGGAAGGGGCCGGCGCCCAGGCGCAGCTCGCCGGCCTCCAGGTTGCCCAGCTGGCTCACCGCGTTGTCCAGCGCGCGGCTGCCGGCCAGCAGCCGGCGGGCGTGCTCCAGCACCAGCCGGCCGTGGGCGGTGAGGCTGATGCCGCGCGGGTTGCGGTCCAGCAGGCGGCAGTCGAGCTGGCTTTCCAGGGCCTGGATGCTGCGCGAGAGCGCCGGCTGGCTGAGGTTCACCGCCTCGGCGGCGCGGGCGAAGTGGCCGTGTTCGGCGAGGGCGACGAAATGGCGGAGCTGGCGCAGGTCGGTCATGCTTGATTTGCATCGGAATTGATAAAGGAATGCATTGGAATTATGAGCATGCCTGCCGGCATAGTGCCAGGCATTCCCATAACAAGAACCGGAGTCTTCCATGCTGCGCCTTTCCGCCGCCGTCCTGCTGGCCGGCCTGTCGCCCATCCTGCTGGCCGCCGACGACCCCGCCGATGCGCCCAAGCCGCCCAGCGCCTTCACCGTGGCCTTGCAGCAGAAGGTGCGCGAGGCGCTGCCGTTCAGCGATCGCGCCGACTTCGCCCGCGTCGAGCAGGGCCTGATCAAGCGCCCGGAACAACTGGTGATCCGCAACGAGGACGGCAGCGTGGCCTGGCAACTGGGCGGCTTCGGCTTCCTCGACGCCGGCCAGGACATCGACAGCATCAACCCCAGCCTGCAGCGCCAGGCCCTGCTCAACCTCAAGTACGGGCTGTACAAGGTCGCCGACGGCATCTACCAGGTGCGCGGCTTCGACCTGGCCAACATCACCTTCGTCCAGGGCGACAGCGGCTGGATCGTCATCGACACCCTGACCACCCCGGCCACTTCCAGGGCGGCCTACGCCCTGGTCAGCCAGGAGCTGGGGCAGAAGCCGATCAAGGCGATCATCTACAGCCATGCCCACGTCGACCACTTCGGCGGGGTGAAGGGCCTGGTGAGCCAGGAGCAGGTGGACAAGGGCGAGGTGCAGATCATCGCGCCCAAGGGCTTCATGGAGTCGGCGATCAAGGAGAACGTGCTGGCCGGCAACGCCATGCTGCGCCGCGCCACCTACCAGTACGGCACCCAGCTGCCCCAGGGCCCGCGCGGCCTGGTCGACATGGCCATCGGCAAGGCCGTGGCCCACGGCCCCATGAGCCTGATCGCGCCGACCCGCACCATCGACAAGCCCGACGAGCAACTGCGCATCGACGGCGTCGACCTCGCCTTCCAGAACACCCCCGGCACCGAGTCGCCGTCGGAGATGAACGTCTGGCTGCCGAAGCAGAAGGCGCTGCTGATGGCCGAGAACGTCACCGGCACCCTGCACAACCTCTACACCCTGCGCGGCGCCGAGACCCGCGACGCGCTGGGCTGGAGCAAGTACATCAACGAGGCGCTGCACCGCTACGGCAACCAGGCCGAGGTGATGTTCGCCGTGCACAACTGGCCGCGCTGGGGCCACGACGACATCGTCCGCACCCTGGAGAAGCAGCGCGACCTCTACGGCTACCTCAACGACCAGAGCCTGCACCTGGCCAACCAGGGCGTGACCATCAACCAGATCCACGAGCGCTTCCAGCTGCCGCCGGAGCTGGCCAACGAGTGGTACAACCGCGGCTACCACGGCTCGGTCAGCCACAACGTGCGCGCGGTGGTGAACAAGTACCTGGGCTACTACGACGGCAACCCGGCCACCCTCAACCCGCTGGCGCCGGAGGATTCGGCGAAGAAGTACGTGGAGTTCATGGGCGGCGCCGAACATGTGCTGCAGATGGCGCAGAAGTCCTTCGACCAGGGCGAGTACCGCTGGGTGGTGGAGGTGGTCAACAAGCTGGTCTTCGCCGAGCCGGGCAACCAGGCCGCCCGCCGCCTGCAGGCCGACGCCCTGGAGCAGCTGGGCTACCAGGCGGAGAACGCCGGCTGGCGCAACAGCTACCTGGCCGCGGCGGACGAGCTGCGCCACGGCGTGCCGCGCGACCTGCCGCCGCTGAAGACCTCCAGCGCCGACGCCCTGGCGGCCATGGACACCGGCCTGCTGTTCGACTACCTGGGCGTGCGCCTGAACGCCGGCAAGGCCGAGGGCGAGGACTTCGCCATCAACCTGGTGCTGCCGGACATCGGCCAGGAATACCTGCTGGAGCTGAAGAACTCGCACCTGAACAACATCCGCGGGGTGCGCAGCGAGGACGCCGGGCAGACGGTGACCATCGACCGCGCCGACCTCAACCGCCTGCTGCTCAAGGAGGTCAACCCGCTGGTGCTGATCGCCCAGGGCAAGCTGAAGAGCTCGGGCAACCCGCTGCTGCTGGCCAAGCTGTTCGGCATGCTGGACGATTTCGACTTCTGGTTCGACATCGCCACGCCGGCGCAGCGCGAGGGGTGATCGCGTGGCTTTTCGTAGGAGCGAGCTTGCTCGCGAACGAACGCGGTGCCATGCGGTTCGCGAGCAAGAACTAGGCGTCCCCCTCGCTCCTACGAAGGGCGCATCGGCGTGGGGCTCCGGTGTTCCGGCCGGCGGCGGATAACCGCGAACGGTTATTCGCCCTACGCCGCCCCACCCGCGGTATTCCCCTGTAGGAGCGGACCCTGCGCGCGAATCGCGGGCAGGGCCCGCTCCTACAGTCCGCCGTGAGGCACGGCATTTCCCCGTAGGAGCGGACCTTGTCCGCGATGGCCGGAACCACCGGCGCGATTCGCGGATAAGATCCGCTCCTACGCCGCCCCGCCCGCGGTGTTCCCTTGTAGGAGCGCGCCCTGCGCGCGAATCGCGGGCAGGGCCCGCTCCTACAGTCCGCCGTGAGGCACGGCATTTCCCCGTAGGAGCGGACCTTGTCCGCGATGGCCGGAACCACCGGCGCGATTCGCGGATAAGATCCGCTCCTACGCCGCCCCGCCCGCGGTGTTCCCTTGTAGGAGCGCGCCCTGCGCGCGATATCGCGGGCAGGGCCCGCTCCTACATTGTTCCGCTCAATAGGCCACGGTGAACCGCTGGCGATGGTGGGCGGGGGTTTGCGCCTCGTCGAGCATGGCCACGGCCAGGTCGGGGAGGGAGATGCGGCTTTCGCCTTTGGCGTCGAACAGCACCTGGTCGCCGCCGATGCGGAACTTGCCGGTGCGCTGTTCGCCTTCCAGGAGCATGGCCGGGCTGAGGAAGGCCCAGTCCAGGTCCTTTTCGCCGCGCAGTTGGTCGAGGGCGTCGGCGGCGCCGAGGGCGCCCTGTTTCCAGGCTTCCGGGAACTCCGGGCTGTCCACCAGGCGCTGGCCGGGGACGATGTCCAGGCTGCCGGCGCCGCCGAGCACCAGCAGGCGCTTCACCCCGGCGGCCTTGGCGCCTTCGAGGATGGCGCGGCTGCCGCGGGCGTGGGCGGCGCGGATGTCCGGGTTGCCCCAGCCGGCGTTGAAGGCGCTGATGACCACGTCATGGCCGGCGACGGCCCTGGCCACCTGCGCGGCGTCGTAGACGTCCGCCTGCACGGCGCTGACGCCGGCGCGGCCGGCCAGTTTCGCCGGGTCGCGGACCAGGGCGGTCACCTCGTGGCCGCGGCGCAGGGCTTCTTCGAGGAAATAATGGCCGACGTGGCCGGTGGCACCGATCAGGGCGATCTTCATCTTGCGACTCCGTGGGAAAGGCCGTAGCACGGCGGGAAGGCGCCCATGATCGGCCACGCCCGGCGCGGGAAAAACCGGCCGGGCCGCCATGCACTCGTAAGCTGCGCTTCACAATCCCTGGTCGAACAGCTTCTGCACCACCGAGAAGTCCTTGTCGCCGAAGCCCTGCTTGAGCAGCAGGCGGTAGAGGCTGGTGGCCAGGCTGCCCAGGGGCGTGCTGTTGCCGGTGAGTTGCGCGGCCTCCTGGGCCAGGCCGAGGTCCTTGGCCATCAGCGCGCTGAGGAAGCCGCCTTCGTAGCCGCGCGAGGCCGGGGCGTTCTCCATCACCCCGGGCCAGGGGTTGTAGACCTCCAGCGCCCAGTTGCCGCCGGAGCTGCGCCGCATGATCTCGGACAGCACCAGCGGGTCCAGGCCGTTGGCCACGCCCAGGGCAAGGGATTCGGCGGTGCCGATCATGAGGATGGCCAGCAGCTGGTTGTTGCACACCTTGGCCACCTGCCCGGCGCCGTCGAGCCCTGCGTGGAAGATGTTGCGGCCCATGGCGGCGAAGATCGGCCTGGCCTTCTCCAGCACCTGGGCGTCGCCGCCGACCATGAAGGTGAGGGTGCCGGCCACGGCGCCGCCGACGCCGCCGGAGACCGGTGCGTCGAGCATGGGGATGCGGCGTTCGGCCGCCGCGTGGTGGACCTTGCGCGCCGAGGCCGGGGCGATGGTCGAGCATTCCAGCACCAGGGTGCCGGGGGCGATGTGCTGCAGCAGGCCCTGCTCGCCGAGGTAGAGCCCCTCGACGTGCTGGCTGGCCGGCAGCATGGTGATCACCACGTCGACGCCGTCCACCGCGTCGTGGGCGCTGCGCGCGGCGCTGGCGCCCAGCGGCACCAGGCCGTCGACGGCGCTCTGCACCAGGTCGAAGACCCGCAGCAGGTAACCGGCCTTGAGCAGGTTGGCGGCCATGGGCGCGCCCATGTGGCCGAGGCCGATGAAGGCTATCTGTTTCATCCGCGTTCTCCTCTGGTTGCCAGGGTGAACGCCGCGAGGCTCTCCTACGGGGAGGGGGCGGGGGCTACAGGTCCGCCAGCGGGTGCGCGCCCTCCCAGGTCGCCTCGAAATGCGCGTCCACCACAGCCTCAGGTATGGCAGCGATCTCCGGCCAGTGCCAGTGCGGCGTGTTGTCCTTGTCGATCAGCCGGGCGCGCACGCCTTCGGCGAACTCCGGGTGGCGGCAGCAGTTCAGGCTCATGGCGTACTCCATGCGGAACACTTCGGCGAGCGACGAATGGCGCGCGCGGCGGATCTGTTCCCAGACCAGCCGGGCGGTCAGCGGGCAGCCGCCGGCCAGGGTCCTGGCCGCCTTGGCCAGCAGCGGGTCGGCGTCGTTCTGCACGGCGGCCAGGGCCTGCCAGGCGTCGCTGGCGTCGGCCACGTCGAGCAACTGGTCCAGGCGTTCGCGGCGCGGCAGCAGCTGGGCCTCGGGCAGTTCGCCGCGGGCCTCGTGCTCCAGGGCGCGGAGCAGGCTGTGCAGCTGCACCTCCGGCTGTTCGCGCCAGTTCAGCTGGACCAGGCCGGTGAGCAGGACCTCCTGCTGGCCGTCGAGCAGGAAGCGGTCGGCCAGGTCCAGGTCCAGCGCGTCGCGGGCGTTCATCTGGGTGGCGCCCAGGCCGAGGAACAGCCCCAGGCGCCCCGGCAGGCGGGCGAGGAACCAGCTGGCGCCGACGTCCGGGTACAGGCCGATGCTCACCTCCGGCATGGCCAGGCGGCTGGACGGGGTGACGATGCGCACCCCGGCGCCCTGCATTAGGCCCATGCCGCCGCCCATGACGTAGCCGTGGGCCCAGCAGATCAGCGGCTTGCCGTAGGTGTGGATGAGGTGGTCGAGGCGGTATTCGTCGGCGAAGAAGCGCCGCGCCAGCTCCGGCACCTCGCCGGGGTGCTCGCGGCAGGCGTCGACCAGCTTGCGCACGTCGCCGCCGGCGCAGAAGGCCTTGGCGCCCGCGCCGCGCAGCAGCACGCAGGCGATGTGCGGGTCGTCGCGCCAGATCTTCAGGCGCTGCAGCAGCGCCTCGATCATCGGCAGGCTGAGGGCGTTGAGGCTCTTCTCCGCGTCCAGCGTCGCGATGCCGATGCGAAAGCCGTGCAGGCCGTGGCGTTCCTCGAAAAGTACGTTCATGGGGCGGTCCTTACTTGTTGCGCCAGTTCGGTTCGCGTTTCTCCAGGAAGGCGTTGACGCCCTCGCGGGTGTCGTCGGCGTCGAACAGGTCGACGAAGCGCTCGCGCTCCTCCGGCAGCCAGGTGTTCGGGCCGCGCTCGCGGGCGCCCTGGATCAGCGGTTTGATGGTGCGCACCGCCACCGGGCTCTGCCGCGCCACCTTGGCCGCCAGCAGCAGGGCGGTGCCGCGCGCCTCGCCGCTGTCCACCACCTGTTCCACCAGGCCGATGCGCAGGGCGGTGTCGGCGTCCACCCGCTCGCCGCAGAGGATCATGCGCTTGGCCCAGCCTTCGCCCACCAGCCAGGCCAGCGCCTGGGTGCCGCCGGCGCAGGGCAGCAGGCCCACCGCGGCCTCGGGCAGGGCCATCTGGGCGTGGCGCTCGGCGATGCGGATGTCGCAGGCCAGGGCGCATTCCAGGCCGCCGCCCATGGCGTAGCCGTTGACCGCGGCGATGGACACGCCGCGGAAGTCGCGCAGGGCCTCGAAGGCTTCGCCGAAGCGCCGGGCCATCTCGCGGGCGCGGGCCTTGTCGCCGTCGGCGAACATGTTCAGGTCGGCGCCGGCGGAGAAGAACTTCGGCCCCTGGCCAGTGATCACCAGGGCGTAGATGTCGTCGTCGCGGTTGAGGTGCTCGATGAGCTGGCGCAGGCCGATCAGCGAGTCGCGGTCCCAGGTGTTGGCCGGCGGGTGGTTGATGGTGATGAGCGCGGTGTGGCCGTGCTTCTCCACGGTGAGCTTGTGGGTCAGGTCGAAGTGGCCGGGCTTGTAGGGTTCGACGGCGGTGCTCATGGGGTTCTCCTTGGCAGGGCGCGGGCCGTGGCCGGCGCCGGTGTATGCGGGGACTCTAGGGGGCCCGGGCCTGGGCGTCCATGTCCGTTGCGTTCGGATTGGACCGCGTGGCCGGGCGTTTTTTCCATTTATCTGCGCGGTGCTTTTCGTGGCATGGGTATCGCTTCGCTCGACCCATCCTACGGGGCTGCACGTCTTGTCGTAGGAGCGGACTCCGTCCGCGATGGCCACGGCGCGGCGCCGATCGCGGATGAATCCGCTCCTACGAAGATCAAAGGCGCTACAGCAAACGGTCGAGCATGCCGCCCTGGTCCAGCAGGCGGCGCGCGACTATCACCCGCATGATCTCGTTGGTGCCTTCGAGGATCTGGTGCACGCGGCTGTCGCGCACCCAGCGCTCCAGCGGGTAGTCGTTGAGGTAGCCGTAGCCGCCGTGCAGCTGCAGCGCCTCGTTGCACAGGGCGAAGCAGCGGTCGGTGGCGAAGCGCTTGGCCATGGCGCAGTACAGCGTCGCCTCGGCGTCCCTGTGGTCCAGCTTGTGCGCGGCCAGGCGCACCATCTGGCGGCTGGCGGTGAGGTCGGTGAGCATGTCGGCCAGCTTGAACTGCAGGGCCTGGAACTCGGCCAGGGCCTTGCCGAACTGCTTGCGTTCCTCGACGTAGCGCAGCGACTGCTCCAACGCCGCCTGGGCCGCGCCCAGGGAGCAGCTGGCGATGTTCAGGCGGCCGCCGTCCAGGCCCTTCATGGCGTAGACGAAGCCCTGGCCCTCGGGGCCGATGCGGTTGCCCGCCGGGATGCGCACGCCCTCGAAGGTGATGGTGCGGGTGGGCTGGGCCTTCCAGCCCATCTTGTCCTCGTTGCGGCCGTAGCGGATGCCCTCGGCGTTGGCCGGCACCAGGAAGCAGGAGATGCCCTTGGCGCCGTCCGCGCCGGTGCGCGCCATGACGATCAGCACGTCGGTGGAGCCGGCGCCGGAGATGAAGGTCTTGGCGCCGTCCAGCACGTACTCCTCGCCGTCGCGGCGGGCGCGGGTGCGCAGGTGGGCGGCGTCGGAGCCGGCGTCCGGCTCGGTGAGGCAGTAGGAGGCCAGCGACTCGCCGCCGATCAGCCCGGGCAGCCACTGCTCCTTGAGCGCGGCGTCGCCGAAGCTGGCGAGCATCCAGGTGGCCATGTTGTGGATGGTGATGTAGGCGGTGGTGGCCACGCAGCCGGCGGCCAGTTGCTCGAAGATCAGCGATGCGGACAGCCGAGACAGGCCCAGGCCGCCGTCGTCCTCGCTGATGTAGAGGCCCAGGTAGCCCTGCTCGGCGGCGCGGCGGATGACGTCCACCGGGAAGTGGTGCTCGCGGTCCCAGTCCGCGGCGTGCGGCGCCAACTCGTGGCGGGCGAAGGCCCTGGCGCTTTCCACCAGCAGGCGCTGTTCTTCGCTGAGATCGAATTCCATGGAGCTTCCTCGGTTTGTTCTTGTGAAGTGGGACAGCCTGCCACGGTTATAGCGCGAGCCGGGCCCCGCTGTGGATTGACGATCTTGCCCCGGGGATGGACGATCTTGGCATTGGATCGACTTCATCGAGGTACTCGTCCGCATGTCCGGCAGCCCGCTTCTCTCGGCCTGGCCCCTGCCGCAGCAGGGCGTCCGCTTCATCACCCCGCCGCGCCTGCGCCGCGCCCTGGCGC
This sequence comes from Pseudomonas sp. 273, assembly GCF_029201425.1. NCBI lineage: Bacteria > Pseudomonadati > Pseudomonadota > Gammaproteobacteria > Pseudomonadales > Pseudomonadaceae > Pseudomonas > Pseudomonas sp. 273. The sequence goes on along the minus strand of NZ_CP116775.1, from coordinate 4,287,241 downwards.
GGCACCCGCTGGGCCAGGCCTGCTACCCGCTGGCGCTGGGCTATTACCCGGCCGCCGCCGGGCACCGCATGGAGCGCCAGGCGCCGGACGACCACCTGCTGATCTACTGCAGCGCCGGGGAGGGCTGGCTGGAGACGGTGGATGGACGATTCGAGGTGCTCGCCGGCGACCTGCTGGTGCTGCCCCGGGGGCGCGTGCATGCCTATGGCGCGGCGGTCGAGCGGCCCTGGTCGATCTACTGGGTGCACCTGGACGGCGCCCTGGCCGAGGAGTTCCTGCGCCCGCTGGGCTCCTCGCCGCGCCTGCGGGTGGGCGTGCAGCCGCGCCTGCGCGGGGAGTTCGACGCGCTGCTGGCGCTGCGCCGCCAGGGCCTGAGCCTGCCGCACTTCATCCATGCCGCGCACCTGCTGCAGGCCCTGCTGACCTCCCTGGCGCTGCGCCCGGTGCGGGCGCGGCTGAAGTCCGGCGCGGTGCTGGACATCGAGGCGGTGCAGGCGCTGATGCGCGAGCACCTGGACAGCAGCCTCAACCTCGACGAGCTGGCCGCGCAGTTCCGCCTGTCGCGCTTCCATTTCGCCAAGACCTACCGCGCCCTGACCGGCCAGGCGCCGATCCAGGACTTCATCCGGCTGAAGATGACCCACGCCTGCCGCCTGCTCGACCAGGGCCACCTGGAAGTGCGCCAGGTGGCCGAGCAGCTCGGCTACGCCGACGCCTATTACTTCTCGCGGCTGTTCAAGCGGGTGGTGGGGATGGCGCCCAGTCACTACCGGGCGCTGCACCAGGGGTAGGGCGGCTCAGCGGCCGGCCAGCAGGCGCTGCCAGAGCTTCACTTCTTCTGCCAATTGCTTGCGCAGCTGGGGGATCGGCTGCTGCAGCGCCGGGCAGGCCTGCGCCAGGCGGCGGAACGCCGGCAGCTCGGCCAGGGCGTCGCCGGCCAGGGCCGGGTCGCGCAGCTGCTCGGCCACCTGCACCAGGTCGGCGAGGTCGGCCGGGCCGTTGTGCTCGCGGGTCCAGCGGGTGCGCTGGCGGGCGCACTCGATGGTCAGGGTGGGCAGCTTCCAGACGGTCATGATGACCACGCCGATGTCGCCGGACAGCTGCTCGCACAGGCGCTGCAGCGACTCGGCGTCACGCGGGTAGTCCGGCCAGCGCTCCAGCTCGGCCAGCAGCGGCAGGCTGCCGACGTCCTGCAGCAGGCCGGCGAGGATGGCGTCGTCGGCCTCGGCCACCCGGCCGTGCTGGGCCAGCAGGGCGCTGTAGGCGGCGCGCTCGCGGGCGGCGTTCCAGCGCGCGCGGAACATCTGCTGGAGGATGCGCTCCTTGCCGATGTAGAGGTTGCGCAGGGAGAAGCCCAGCACCAGGTTGCCCAGGCGCCGGGTGCCCAGGCGCGCCAAAACGTCGCGCAGCGAGGCGCAGGGGCGCGCGCCGCGCAGCAGCGGGCTCTCGGCGAACTGCATGAGGTAGGCGGCCAGCGGCGGGTCGGCGTTGATCACCCGCGCCAGCTGCTCCAGCGAAGTGCGTGCATCGCCCAGCAGGCGGCGCACGCGCAGGTGCGCCTCGGGCATCTGCGGCACCTTGGCCTCGCCCTTGAGGAAACGGTTGTACAGCGCGAAGCGCACGGCGTCGGCAGGGGGATGGCAGGGGAGCTTTCCGAGGGATCCATGGACTATGCCGCATTGACAAGGGGCGGGAGCTTTTCTTAGGGTGCGGCGGCCATGTTCCATCAGGTGTCCCATGACCGAGAGCGACGATCGTATCAAACTGGAAGAGAGCTGGAAGAGTGCTCTGCGCGAGGAGTTCGACAAGCCGTACATGCGCGAGCTGGGCGAATTCCTGCGCAGGGAGAAGGCCGCCGGCAAGGTGATCTACCCGCCGGGCCCGCTGATCTTCAACGCGCTCAACTCCACCCCCCTGGACAAGGTCAAGGTGGTGATCATCGGCCAGGACCCCTATCACGGTCCCGGCCAGGCCCACGGCCTGTGCTTCTCGGTGCAGCCGGGGGTGCCGGCGCCGCCGTCGCTGCAGAACATCTACAAGGAACTGCAGCGCGACCTGAACATCCCCATTCCCAACCACGGCTACCTGCAGCACTGGGCGGAGCAGGGCGTGCTGCTGCTCAACACCTCGCTGACGGTGGAGCACTCCCGCGCCGGCTCCCATGCCCAGGCCGGCTGGCAGCATTTCACCGACAGGGTGATCGAGGTGGTCAACGAGCGCTGCGACGGCGTGGTCTTCCTGCTCTGGGGCTCCCACGCGCAGAGCAAGCAGAAGCTGATCGACCCGCGCAAGCACCTGATCCTCAAGTCCGCCCACCCGTCGCCGCTGTCGGCCTACCGCGGCTTCCTCGGCAACGGGCATTTCAGCCGGACCAACAAGTTCCTCGAGCAGAACGGCAAGACGCCGATCGACTGGGCGTTGCCGGAGGTTTGAGGGGGCTGCCGGGGAACACCGGTGTCCGATGGCGGATAACGCCGTAGGCGTTATGCGCCCTACGAGCGTGCCACCGGATGGTTCCGCGTGGAGGGGCAATGTAGGGCGAATAACCGTTCGCGGTTATCCGCCGTTGGCCGTGCCATCGGGGTGTCCGGCGTGGCCGGAGAATCCAATCGCGGACGGAGTCCGCTCCTACAATTCCAGGGAAGCACGGTCGTAGGAGCGGACTCTGTCCGCGATCGGCTTGAAACCCGCGCTGCGCTCAGCCCTCCGGCAGCGTGTAGCGCTCGGCGAAGTACTGGCGGAAGAACTCCACCGCCACCCGCACCTTGGCCGAGCTGGCCAGGGGCGAGGCGTGCACCGCCCAGATGTCCGCCGCCTGCTGGTATTCGGGCAGCACCTGCACCAGGCGCCCGTCGGCCAGGCTGTCGTGCACGTCCCACCAGGAGCGCAGCAGCACGCCGCGGCCGTCCAGGCACCACTGGTGCACCACCTCGCCGTGGTTGGACGACAGCGGCCCGGTGACCTTCACGCTTTCCTCGCCGTTCGGGCCTTCCAGGTGCCAGATGCCGAAGGGGTGGTCGCGCTCCTTGATCACCAGGCAGTCGTGGCTGGTCAGCTCGGCCAGGCTGCGCGGCGTGCCGCGTCTTTCCAGGTATTCCGGGGCCGCGCAGAGCACCCGGCGGTTGCGCGCCAGGGGCTTGGCGATGAGGTTGGCGGCGATCTCGTTGCCCACGCGGATGTCCAGGTCCACGCCCTCGGCCAGCAGGTCCACCAGGCGGTCGTGGACGTCCAGGCGGATGTCCAGTTGCGGGTAGCGCGCCGCCAGTTCCGACAGCGCCGGGGCGACGAAGCGCCGGCCCAGGCCCAGGCTGCTGGCGATGCGCAGCTGGCCGCTGGGTTCGCGGTGCAGCGCCGAGACCTCGTCGCCCATGCGCTGCACCGAGTCGAGGATGCGCAGCGCCCAGTGGTAGACGCGTTCGCCGTCCTCGCTCACCGACACCCGCCGGGTGGTACGGTGCAGCAGGCGTACGCCGAGGTTCTGCTCCAGCAGGCGGATACGCTTGCTGATGAAGGCGGTGGACATGCCCAGCTCGCCGGCGGCGGCGGCGAAGCTCGCGCGCCTGGCGACCTGGACGAAGACGGCGAGGTCTTCCAGGTTCGGCAGATTGTTCACGATTCGTGTCTTAAGAATCCATGGATGGCGGGATTATGTTTTCTATTGGCGCTTATAGCATGGGCAGCACGCTTTCCCTACACCCAACAAGCCCTGATACCAACCAGCCCTGATACCAACAAGAGTGTGCCCAGCATGAGCAAGACCTATCGCATCGCCGCCATCGCCGGCGACGGCATCGGCAACGAAGTCCTCCCCGAAGGCCTGCGCGTCGTCCAGGCGGCCGCGGCCAGGCACGGCCTGGCGCTGGAGTTCGAGCACTTCGAGTGGGCCAGCTGCGACTACTACCTGCAGCACGGCAAGATGATGCCCGACGACTGGTTCGAGCAGCTCAAGGGCTTCGACGCCCTGTACTTCGGCGCCGTCGGCTGGCCGGACAAGGTGCCGGACCACATCTCCCTGTGGGGCTCGCTGCTGAAGTTCCGCCGCGAGTTCGACCAGTACGTGAACATCCGCCCGGTGCGCCTGTTCCCCGGCGTGCCGTGCCCGCTGGCCAACAAGCAGCCCGGCGACATCGACTTCGTGGTGATCCGCGAGAACACCGAGGGCGAGTATTCCTCCCTGGGCGGGCGCATGTTCGAGGGCACCGAGAACGAGTTCGTGCTGCAGGAGTCGGTGTTCACCCGCCGCGGCGTCGACCGCATCCTCAAGTACGCCTTCGACCTGGCCCAGACCCGCGAGCGCAAGCGCCTGACCTCGGCCACCAAGTCCAACGGCATGGCCGTGAGCATGCCCTACTGGGACGAGCGCACCGCGGCCATGGCTGCCGGGTACCCGGACATCACCTGGGACAAGCAGCACATCGACATCCTCTGCGCGCGCTTCGTGCTGCAGCCGGAGCGCTTCGACGTGGTGGTGGCCTCCAACCTGTTCGGCGACATCCTCTCCGACCTCGGCCCGGCCTGCGCCGGCACCATCGGCATCGCGCCCTCGGCCAACCTCAACCCCGAGCGCCGCTTCCCCTCGCTGTTCGAGCCGGTGCACGGCTCGGCGCCGGACATCTACGGCCAGAACATCGCCAACCCCATCGCCATGATCTGGTCCGGCGCGCTGATGCTGGACTTCCTCGGCCAGGGCGACGCGCGCTACCGCGCCGCCCACGACGACATCCTCGCGGCCATCGAGCAGGTCATCGCCGCGGGCGAGGTGACCCGCGACATGGGCGGCCAGCGCTCCACCCAGCAAGTGGGCGAGGCCATCGCCGCGCGCGTCGCCGGCTGAGTGCGCCCTGGCGGCCCGCCGCGCGACGGACGCGGGCCGCCGATCATCCGGAAAGCCGCGTGAGACCTGCGCCTCAGGCTTGCAGGCAAGAGGAGTTACAGGCAAACTGTTAACCATTGGATTTTAGTTAACTTAAGGTTAACAGAAAGGAGAACAAGCCCAGCCGAACGAAATAACCCTTCCCTCCCACAGACGGGATTTGCCTACCCGCGGGCGGGGAGACTTCCATTGCTCCAGGAGTCGATTGATGTCGCACAAGAACAAAAAGATTGATGTGTTCCTGATAACCGTAAGCCTTGTCGCCGTGCTGCTCACCGTGGTCGGCCTGGCCGCCTTCCCGGAACAGTCCGGGCAGCTGGCCAACACCCTGTTCGAACTCTCCACCCGTACCTTCGGCACCAGCGTGCAGCTGCTGGTGTTCGGCAGTTCCCTGGTGGTGCTGTACCTGGCCTTCAGCAAGTACGGCAACATCCGCCTGGGGAGCGGCAAGCCGGAATACTCCACCGCCACCTGGGTGTTCATGTTCATCTGCGCCGGCATGGGTTCCTCGACCCTGTACTGGGGCGTGATGGAGTGGGCCTACTACTACCAGACCCCCGGCCTGAACATGGTCCCCGAGTCGGCCCAGGCGCTGGAATACAGCGTCAGCTACTCGTTCTTCCACTGGGGCATCAGCGCCTGGTCGATCTACGCGCTGGCCTCGCTGGCCATGGCCTACCACTTCCACGTGCGCAAGAAGAGCGGCCTGAACCTGGCCTCCATCGTCGAGGCCGTCACCGGCTTCAAGGCCACGGGGCCCGTGGGGCGCGCGGTGGACCTGATCTTCCTGCTGACCATGATGGGCGCGCTCACCGTGTCCCTGGCGCTGACCGCCTCGACGCTTACCCGCGGCCTCTCCGGCCTGGTCGGCACGCCCGACACCTTCATGGTGCAGCTGATGGTGATCGGCGTGATCGCCGTGCTCTTCTCGCTCAGCTCCTACATCGGCATCGACGGCGGCCTGCAGCACCTGAGCAAGATGGTCTGCTACGGCGCCCTGGTGTTCGCCGCGGTGGTGCTGCTGGTCGGCCCGACGCAGTTCACCATCAACAACACGGCCAATTCCATCGGCCTGATGATCCAGAACTACGTGCACATGAGCCTGTTCACCGACCCGGCGGGGGATGGCGCCTTCACCCGCAACTGGACGGTGTTCTACTGGCTCTGGTGGGTGTCCTACGCGCCCGGCGTGGCCATGTTCGTGACCCGCGTGTCGCGCGGCCGGCAGATCAAGGAAGTGGTGTTCGCCCTGCTGATGGGCGGCAGCTTCGGTTGCTGGTTCTTCTTCGGCGCGCTGGAAAGCTACAGCATGCACCAGTTCATCAGCGGCGCCATCGACGTGCCGAAGATCCTCAGCGAGCACGGCGGCGAGAGCGCGGTGGAAGCGCTGCTGGCGGCCCTGCCGATGGGCAAGGCGTTCCTCGCCGTGTACCTGTTCATCATGGCGGTGTTCTGCGCCTCGCACATGGACGCCGCGGCCTACGCGGTGGCCGCCACCAGCACCCGCAACCTGCAGGAAGGCGACGACCCGACGCCGACCCACCGGCTGTTCTGGTGCGTGACCCTGACCCTGGTGCCGCTGGCCATGCTCTTCGCCAAGGCCTCGCTGTCGACCATGAAGACGGCCGTGGTGCTCACCGCGATCCCGTTCATGGCGATCCTGCTGGTGAAGATCTACGGCTTCCTCAAGTGGATGGTGCAGGACTACGGCCAGATGCCGGCGCACCTGATCGAGGAAGAGGCCACCCGCCTGGCCGGCGAGGAACCCCACGCCGAGCCGCAACCGGTGGCCGCCGCGGCGCCCGCGCAGTAAGCGATACGGCCCGCCTCCCGAGCGGAGGCGGGCACCTTGCGGCAAATTTTTTTGCCCGGCTTGTTAACCAGTAGATATCCGTTAACCAATAAGTAAAAAGCACGGCTACGCCCGTGCCCGACACCGGAGACCAACCGATGAACGACTTCCAACGCCTGCCAGCCGACTTCTGCACCAACCACGAAGAAGCCTTTACCATCCCCGCGCACTTCTACACCAGCAAGGCGGTGTACGAGCACGAGAAGGAAGCCATCTTCGCCCGCAGCTGGATCTGCGTGGGGCACCGCAGCGAAGTGGCGGAGAACAACGCGTACATCACCCGCGAGGTGATCGGCGAAAGCATCATCGTCGTGCGTGGCCGCGACGGCGTGCTGCGGGCCTTCTACAACGTCTGTCCGCACCGCGGCCACCAGCTGCTGGAAGGCAGCGGCAAGGCCAAGAACGTCATCGCCTGCCCGTACCACGCCTGGACCTTCAAGCTCGACGGCGAGCTGACCCACGTGCGCAACTGCGACGCCGTGCAGGGTTTCGACAAGGGCGACTACGGCCTGGTGCCGCTGCGTGTCGAGGAATACGCCGGCTTCATCTTCATCAACATGGACAACGATGCCGGCAGCGTCGAGGACCAACTGCCGGGCCTCCAGGCGCGCATGCGCCAGGCCTGCGCGGTGATCGACGACCTGCAGCTGGCGGCGCGCTTCGTCACCACCACCCCGGCCAACTGGAAGTCCATCGTCGACAACTACATGGAGTGCTACCACTGCGGCCCGGCGCACCCCAGCTTCGCCGACTCGGTGGACGTCGGCCAGTACGGCCATACCCTGCACGGCAACTGGTCGCTGCAGTACGGCATCGCCAAGTCCTCGGAGCAGTCGTTCAAGGTCGACGAGTCGGTCACCGACCCGTCCTTCGCCGGCTTCTGGGCCTGGCCCTGCACCATGTTCAACGTGCCGCCGGGCGCCAACTTCATGACCGTGATCTACGAGTTCCCGGTGGACGCCGAGACCACCCTGCAGCACTACGACATCTACTTCCTCAACAAGGAACTGACCGAGGAGCAGAAGGTGCTGGTGGAGTGGTACCGCGACGTGTTCCGCCCCGAGGACCTGCGCCTGGTGGAAAGCGTGCAGAAGGGCCTGAAGTCCCGCGGCTACCGCGGCCAGGGCCGGATCATGGTGGACAAGCAGCGCAGCGGCATCAGCGAGCACGGCATCGCCCACTTCCACAACCTGATCGCCGTCGCCCACCTGGACGCCTGAGGCTGACCGCCGCCGGCCCGCGCGGCCGGCGGCGGCGCCTGGAGAGACTTGCGTGAAACTCAACGATTCGAAACTGTTCCGCCAGCAGGCCTACATCGCCGGCGCCTGGTGCGACGCCGACGACGGCCGCACCGTCGCGGTGACCGACCCGGCCACCGGCGAGCTGCTGGGCCAGGTGCCGCTGATGGGCGGCGCCGAGGCCGTCCGCGCCATCGAGGCCGCCGACGCCGCCCTGGAAGGCTGGCGCGCGAAGACCGCCAAGGAGCGCGCCCAGGTGCTGCGCCGCTGGTTCGAGCTGCTGCTGGAAAACGAGGACGACCTGGCCCGGCTGATGACCTTCGAGCAGGGCAAGCCGCTGCACGAGGCCCTGGGCGAGATCCGCTACGCCGCCTCCTTCGTCGAGTGGTTCGCCGAGGAAGGCAAGCGCATCTACGGCGACGTCATCCCCAGCCCGAGCAACGACAAGCGCCTGCTGGTGATCAAGCAGGGCATCGGCGTGTGCGCGGCCATCACCCCGTGGAACTTCCCGGCGGCGATGATCACCCGCAAGGTCGCCCCGGCCCTGGCTGCCGGCTGCAGCGTGGTGCTCAAGCCGGCCAACGAGACGCCGTTCAGCGCCTTGGCGCTGGTCGAGCTGGCCGAGCGCGCCGGGCTGCCGGCGGGGCTGCTGAGCATCGTCACCGGCGACGCCGTGGCCATAGGCGCGCAGCTCACCGGCCACCCGCTGGTGCGCAAACTGACCTTCACCGGCTCGACCCCGGTGGGCCGCCTGCTGATGGGGCAGTGCGCCGAGACCATCAAGAAGGTCTCCCTGGAACTGGGCGGCAATGCCCCCTTCATCGTCTTCGACGACGCCGACATCGAGGCGGCGGTGGAAGGCGCGCTGGTCGCCAAGTACCGCAACGCCGGGCAGACCTGCGTGTGCGTCAACCGCTTCTACGTGCACGACGCGGTGTACGAGCGCTTCGCCGCCCGCTTCGTCGAGCGCGTGCGCGAGCTGAAGGTCGGCCACGGCGGCGCCGAGGGCACCCAGGTCGGCCCGCTGATCAGCGACAAGGCGGTGGCCAAGGTGCGCAGCCTGATCGACGACGCCGTCGGCAAGGGCGCCGAGCTGGTGCTGGGCGGCCGCAGCCACGAACTGGGCGGCGGCTTCTTCGAGCCCACGGTGCTGGCCGGCATCCGCCCGGGCATGGCGCTGCTGGAAGAGGAAATCTTCGGCCCGGTGGCGGCGCTGGTGCGCTTCTCCACCGACGCCGAGGTGATCGAGCTGGCCAACGCCACCCAGTACGGCCTGGCCGCCTACTTCTACAGCCGCGACCTCGGCCGCGTGTTCAAGGTCGCCGAGCGCCTGGAGTACGGCATGGTGGGCATCAACACCGGGCTGATCTCCAACGAGGTGGCGCCGTTTGGCGGGGTGAAGCAGTCCGGCCTGGGCCGCGAAGGCTCGAAGTACGGCATCGAGGACTATCTGGAAATCAAGTACCTGTGCCTCGCCGTCTGAGCGGGCAACGGGTTCCGGCGCGCGGCAGGGCCTGCCGCGCGCCGATGCAGTCGAGGTGAATGATGGCCAACAAATACGAGATGTTCAGCGTCCGCGTCAGCGCGGTGGAACAGGCGACCCCGCTGATCAGGCGCTTCACCCTGGTGCGCGAGGACGGCCAGCCGATGCCGGCCTTCAGCGGCGGCAGCCACGTGATCGTGCAGGACGCCGAAGGTGGTACCTTCAGCAACGCCTACTCGCTGATGAGCGACCCGCGCGACCTCAGCCACTACCAGATTGGCGTGCGCCTGGAAGAGCAGTCCAGGGGCGGCTCGGCCTTCATGCACCAGCAGGTGGAGGTCGGCACCCGGCTGACCATCTCCACCCCGAACAACCTGTTCGCCCTGGACCCCGGCGCCGGCCGCCACGTGCTGATCGCCGGCGGCATCGGCATCACCCCGTTCCTGGCCCAGCTGCACGACCTGGAAGGCGGCGCTACGCCCTACGAGCTGCACTACGCGTTCCGCAGCCCGGAGCATGGCGCCTTCCAGGCCGAGCTGGAGCAGGGCCCGCACGCCGAACACGTGCGCTTCTACATCGACAGCCTGGCGCGCAAGCTCGACCTGGCGGCGCTGTTCGCCGGCCTGGCCGAGGATGCACATGTATACGTGTGCGGGCCCAAGCCGCTGATCGACGCGGTGATCGCAGGCGCGAAAGCGGCCGGCATCGGCGATGAGCGCGTGCACTGGGAACAGTTCGCCGCCGCCCCGGCCGAAGGCGCCGCCTTCACCGTGGTGCTGGCCCGCTCCGGCCGCGAACTGCGGGTGGAGGAGGGCATGACCATCCTCCAGGCCATCGAGAACGTGAAGGCGGCCAAGGTCGAGTGCCTGTGCCGCGAGGGCGTCTGCGGCACCTGCGAGACGGCCATCCTCGAAGGCGAGGCGGAGCATTTCGACCAGTACCTGAGCGACGACGAAAAGGCTTCGCAGCAGAGCCTGATGCTCTGCGTCTCCCGCTCGCGCACGCCGCGGCTGGTGATCGATCTCTGACACCGAGAAACGCGCGCCTTGCGCGCGAATCGCGGGCAGGGCCCGCTCCTACGGATTGGCCTTGCATCGTGACCCTGTAGGAGCGGACCTTGTCCGCGAATAATGTTCACCGGCGGCACCGTGCTTCGGATTGACGCCGTCCCCTCTCCCCAACCCTCTCCCGCAAGCGGGAGAGGGGGCTGTCCGGCATGAATGCGAAGTTCAGCTTCAACCTGTAGGAGCGCGCCCTGCGCGCGAATCGCGGGCAAGGCCCGCTCCTACAGGTGGGCATGGCGTAGGAGCGGACTCCGTCCGCGAAGGGCGTTCACCGGCGGCACCGTGCCGCGGATTGACGCCGTCCCCTCTCCCCAACCCTCTCCCGCAAGCGGGAGAGGGGGCTGTCCGGCATGAATGCGTAGTTCAGCTTCAACCTGTAGGAGCGCGCCCTGCGCGCGAATCGCGGGCAGGGCCCGCTCCTACAGGTGGGGCATGGCGTAGGACCCCGTCCGCGATAGCCGGCCTCAATGCCGGATCATGATGTGCCGCGCCACCGTGTAGTCCTCCAGCCCGTACATCGACAGGTCCTTGCCGTAGCCGGACTGCTTGAAGCCGCCGTGGGGCATCTCGCTGCACAGCATGAAGTGGGTGTTGACCCAGGTACAGCCGTACTGCAGCCGCGCCGCCACCCGCGAGGCGCGGCCGACGTCGCGGGTCCACACCGAGCTGGCCAGGCCGTACTCGGAGTCGTTGGCCCAGCGGATGGCCTGCTCGACGTCGCTGAACGGGGTCACCGAGACCACCGGGCCGAACACTTCGTTGCGCACGATCTCGTCGTCCTGCTGGGCGTTGGCCACCACCGTCGGCTGGTAGAAGAAGCCCTGGCCGGCCACCGCGCTGCCGCCGGTGGCGATGCGGATGTGCGGGCTGGCCTTGGCCCGTTCGACGAAGCCGGACACGCGCTCGCGCTGGCTGGCGGTGATCAGCGGGCCCAGCTCGGTGGCCGGGTCGTCCTGCAGGCCGGTCTTGAGGCTGGACACGGCGCTGGCCAGGTCGGCGACGAAGTTGTCGTAGATCTTCTTGCCGGCGTAGATGCGGCAGGCCGCGGTGCAGTCCTGCCCGGCGTTGTAGAAGCCGAAGGTGCGGATGCCCTCGACCACGTCGGCCAGGTCCGCGTCGTCGAAGACGATCACCGGGGCCTTGCCGCCCAGCTCCATGTGCAGGCGCTTCACGCTGTCGGCGGCGCTGCGGATGATGCTCTTGCCGGTGCCCACCGAGCCGGTCAGCGAGACCATGCGCACCAGCGCGTGGCTGACCAGCGGGCTGCCCACCGTGGGGCCGCGGCCGAACACCAGGTTGACCACCCCGGCGGGGAACAGCTCGGCGATGAACTCGGCCAGGCGCAGGGCGGTCAGCGGCGTCTGCTCCGAGGGCTTGAGCACCACGCAGTTGCCGGCGGCCAGGGCCGGGCCGAGCTTCCAGGCGGCCATCATCAGCGGGTAGTTCCAGGGCGCGATGGAGGCGATCACCCCCACCGGGTCGCGGCGGATCATCGAGGTGAAGCCGGGCAGGTACTCGCCGGCCGCCGAGCCGGGCAGGCAGCGGCAGGCGCCGGCGAAGAAGCGGAACACGTCGGCGATGGCCGGGATCTCGTCGTTCAGCGCGGCGGCGTAGGGCTTGCCGCAGTTCTGCGATTCCAGGCGCGCCAGTTCCTCGGCGTGTTCCTCGATCCGGTCGGCCAGGCGCAGCAACAGCAGCGCGCGGTCCTTCGGGGTGCTCTGCGACCAGCCGTCGAAGGCCGCGTCGGCGGCGCGCACGGCGGCGTCCACCTGGGCCTCGCTGGCCTCGGCTATCCGGCCCAGCACCTCGCCGGTGGAGGGGTTGAGGATGTCCAGCTTCTCGCCTTCGCCGGCGACGAACTGGCCATTGATCAGCAGTTTGCTTTGCATGGCGGGCTCCTCTGGTTCGGTGGCTGCTCCCCCGCCGGGCGGGGGCCTGTTCACTTGCCGCCGCCGGCCACGTCGCTGGTGCCGCGGGTCAGGTAGTAGGCACCGAGGATCGGCAGCATGGTCGCCAGCATCACCAGCATGGCCACCACGTTGGTGATGGGCACGTCGCGCGGGCGGGTGAGCTGGTTCAGCAGCCACAGCGGCAGGGTGCGCTCGTGGCCGGCGGTGAAGGTGGTGACGATGATCTCGTCGAAGGACAGCGCGAAGGCCAGCATGCCGCCGGCCAGCAGGGCGGTGGCGATGTTCGGCAGCACCACGTAGCGGAAGGTCTGCCAGCCGTCGGCGCCCAGGTCCATGGAGGCCTCGATCAGGCTGAACGAGGTGCGGCGGAAGCGCGCTATCACGTTGTTGTAGACGATCACCACGCAGAAGGTGGCGTGGCCGATGACGATGGTCAGGAAGCCCGGTTCTATCCCCAGCGTCTTGAACGCCGACAGCAGGGCGATACCGGTGATTATGCCGGGCAGGGCGATGGGCAGGATCAGCATCAGCGAGATGCCTTCCTTGCCGAAGAAGTCGCGGCGGTACAGCGCGCCGGCGGCGAGCGTGCCGAGGACCATGGCCACCAGGGTGGCGACGCAGGCGATCTTCACCGACAGCCAGATGGCCTCCAGCACGTCGCCGCGCTGGGCCACCTCGGCGAACCAGCGCAGGGTGAAGCCCTGCAGCGGGAAGCTGTAGGCCGACTCCTCGGTGTTGAAGGCGTACAGCAGGATCACCAGGATCGGGAAGTGCAGGAACACCAGCCCACCCCAGGCGGCCAGGCGCAGGGGCCAGGAAGCTCGTTCAGAGTGCATCGAAGGCCCCCAGCCGCTTGGCGATGGACAGGTAGATGGCGATGAGCACTATGGGCACCAGGGTGAACGCCGCGGCCAGCGGCATGTTGCCGATGGAGCCCTGCTGCACGTAGACCATGGTGCCGATGAACAGCCCGCTGGGGCCGACCAGCTGCGGGATGATGAAGTCGCCCAGGGTCAGGCTGAAGGTGAAGATCGAGCCGGCCACCACGCCGGGGAAGGCCAGCGGCAGTATCACCTGCGCGAAGGTCTGCCGCGGCCGCGCGCCCAGGTCGGCGCTGGCCTGCAGCAGCGACGGCGGCAGGCGCTCCAGGGCGGCCTGGATCGGCAGGATCATGAACGGCAGCCAGATGTAGGTGAACACCCAGAAGCGCCCCAGGTGCGAGGTGGACAGGGTGTTGCCGCCCACGCCGGGCACGTCCAGCAGCAGGTTGAGCGGCCCCAGCAGGTGCAGCTTCTCGATGATCCAGTAGAGGATGCCGCCCTTGGCCAGGATCACCGTCCAGGCGTAGGCCTTGACGATGTAGCTGGCCCACATCGGCAGCATCACCGCGATATAGAAGAAGGCCTTCTCCTTGGGCCCGGCGAAACGCGCCATGTAGTAGGCGATGGGGAAGGCCAGCACGGCGCTGGCCAGGGACACCGCCACGGCCATGCCCAGGGTGCGCAGCACGATGTCGTAGTTGGCCGGGTTGAACAGCGCCTTGTAGTTGGCCAGGGTCAGCTCCGGCGTCACCGCCATGGTGAAGTCGTCGAAGGTGTAGAAGCTCTGCCACAGCAGGGCGAACAGCGAGCCGACGTAGATCACCCCGAACCACAGCAGCGGCGGGATCAGCAGCATCAGCAGGTAGAGGTTGCCGCGCCGGTAGAGGAAGCTGGAGACCGCGCGCATCATGGCAGCGGCTCCTCGCGCAGTGGCACCAGCGCGCTGCGCGCCCAGCAGGCGCTGACCGCCTCGCCGGGCTGCGGGCGCAGCTCCTCGCGCTCGCCGTTGGGCAGCGCGGCCACCAGCCGGCCGCCGTCGTCCAGGGCGATCTCGTAGCGGCTGGCGGCGCCCAGGTACTGCACGTCCACCAGGGTGCCGGCGACCTGCAGCTCGCCCTCGCGCGCCTGGCCGAAGCGCACGTGCTCCGGCCGCAGCGACCAGGCCCCGGCCTCGCCGAGCAGGCGCCGGGCGAGGTCGCCGCGCAGCACGTTGGCGGTGCCGACGAACTCGGCGACGAAGGGCGTGGCCGGCTTCATGTACAGGTTGCGCGGGGTGTCCACCTGCTCGATGCGGCCCTTGTTGAACACAGCCACGCGGTCGGACATGGACAGCGCTTCGCCCTGGTCGTGGGTGACGAAGATGAAGGTGATGCCCAGCTGGCGCTGCAGCTTCTTCAGCTCCACCTGCATCTGCTCGCGCAGCTTCAGGTCCAGCGCGCCCAGGGGCTCGTCCAGCAGCAGCACGCGCGGGCGGTTCACCAGGGCCCGGGCCAGGGCCACGCGCTGGCGCTGGCCGCCGGACAGCTGCGCCGGCTTGCGGCTGCCGTAGTTGGCCAGGGCGACCATGTTCAAGGCCTCTTCGGCACGCTTCAGGCGCTCTGCCTTGGCCACGCCCTTGACCTTCAGCCCATAGGCGACGTTGTCCAGCACGTTCATGTGCGGGAACAGCGCGTAGTCCTGGAACACCGTGTTCACGTCGCGCTCGTAGGGCGGCAGCCCGGCGGCTTCCTGGCCATGGATGCGGATGGAGCCGGAGGAGGGCTGCTCGAACCCGGCGATCAGCCGCAGGCAGGTGGTCTTGCCGGAACCCGAGGGGCCGAGCATGGAGAAGAACTCGCCATCGCGGATCTCGATGGACACCCGGTCGACGGCTTTCACCTCGCCGTAGTGGCGGCTCACCTCGGTGAACTGGACGGCTGTGGTCATGGCGCTACCCGCGTGGCTGGTGTGCTCTAACAGGGTAGTGCATGGGGCAGCGCCGGGCTGGATCCAGATGTAGGGCGTACAACCGTTCGCGGTTGTACGCCGTTACACCCAGGGTCGAACCCGAGTGGGCCGGTAACCAAGGCTACGGTTGCCGGGGGCTTCTGTGCGAGGCGAGATCCCCTCTCCCTGAAGGGAGAGGGGACCGTTCGGAGTGCGCGGATGTTCTTGAGTTAGCCGGACACGCCGGTGGTTTCAGGTTGAAGCCATTCCTCCTCTCGGCACGGACAAGCCCCCTCTCCCTTCAGGGCGGGGCGCGCAGCCGAGGGCTGGGGAGAGGGTGCTCTTGATCCTGGCGCCGAAGCCACCGGCAGACCCCGTTCGCGAGCAAGCTCGCTCCTACGAAAAGCCGGAGCGCTACCTGCCGCCCATGATCGCGATGTAATCCTGCGTCCAGCGGCTATAGGGCACGTACTTCCCGCCCTCGGCCTGCGGCGTCTTCCAGAAGGCGATGCGCTCGAACTGGTCGTAGCCGTTGGTGGCGCAACCCTGGGCGCCGAGCAGCTGGCTTTCCTTGCAGCCGGCCGGCACCGCCGGCACCGAGCCGAACCAGGCGGCGACGTCGCCCTGCACCTTGGGTTCCAGCGACCAGTTCAGCCACTTGTAGGCGCAGTTCGGGTGCTTGGCGTCGACGTGCAGCATGGTGGTGTCGGCCCAGCCGGTGACGCCCTCGGCGGGGATGGTCGAGGCGATCGGCTGCTTCTCGCCCTGCAGGGCGTTGACCTGGTAGGGCCAGGAGCCGGAGGCGGCCACGCCCTCGTTCTTGAAGTCGCTCATCTGCACGGTCGCGTCGTGCCAGTAGCGGTGGATCAGCGCGTGCTGGGCGCGCAGCAGCTTGAGCACCGCGGCGTACTGGTCCTCGGTGAGCTGGTACGGGTCCTGGATGCCCAGGGAGGGTTCGGTGGCCTTGAGGTAGAGCGCGGCGTCGGCGATGTAGATGGGCCCGTCGTAGGCCTGCACGCGGCCCTTGTTGCTCTTGCCGTCGGGCAGCTGCTGTTCCTTGAACACCACGCTCCAGCTTTCCGGCGCCTTGGGGAAGACCTTGGTGCTGTACATCAGCACGTTGGGCCCCCACTGGTAGGGCGTGCCGTAGTGCTTGCCGGCGACGGTGTGCCAGGGCGCGTCCTGCAGGCGTGGGTCGACGTTCTTCCAGTTGGGGATCCGGCTGACGTCGATCGGCTGCACGCGCTTGCCGTAGACCAGGCGCAGCGAGGCGTCGCCGGAGGCGGTGACCAGGTCGTAGCCGCCCTTGGCCATCAGGCTGACCATCTCGTCGGAGGTGGCCGCGGTCTTCACGTTGACCTTGCAGCCGGTCTCCTTCTCGAAGGGCGTCACCCAGTCGTAGTTCTTGTCGCTCTCACCGCGCTCGATGTAGCCGGGCCAGGCGATGATGTCGAGGGCGCCCTCGGGCGCGCCGCTCTGGGCGGCCTGCGAGGCGGCGCTGGCCAGGGCGCAGACGCCGGCGAAGGCCAGGGGGCGAATTTCGGGGAAGGCATGGTCGGACTCCTGTAAGGGGGTAGGAGCCTCTGCGGCCGTACCGCACCGCGGGCGGGGCACCTGGGCGACAGCATCATGTCATGGCAGATCGACATCTCTGGCAGCCTAGTCGCGCCCTGCGGGGGCTACAAGCCCACGGCCGCCGTTCCGGCTAAGCATAGGCCCAAGTCCGGCGGGCCGGTTGCCGCCGCTGGCCTAGACTGACCCGGTTGGCGCCAAACGGGGCGGTGCCGGCCCGTTGCCCGCGCCGGCTGCACCAAGTTGGCGCACCAGGGCTGGGCGTGTTTTGCAAGTCATTGAAGCAAAAGGCTTTGTTTCGATGGCACGGGGCTTGCGATGGCAAGAGTACTGGTGGCGACAAGGAGTTCGGCATGTCCCGCACTTTCTACGATGAGATGTATGACGCGAATGGCCAGTGCCGGGCGCACTACCGCGAATTCGCCCGCTGGCTGGCGGCGGCACCGCCGGAGACACTGGAGCAGCGCCGGCGCGAGGCCGACCTGCTGTTCCACCGCGCCGGCATCACCTTCACCCTCTATGGCGACGAGCAGGGCACCGAGCGCCTGATCCCGTTCGACACCATCCCGCGCAGCATTCCCATGAGCGAATGGCGCGTGGTGGAGCGCGGCTGCATCCAGCGGGTGCGGGCGCTGAATATGTTCCTCGCCGATCTCTACCACGAGCAGCGCATCATCAAGGCCGGGGTGGTCCCGGCGGAGCAGGTGCTGACCAACGAGGGCTACCAGATCGCCATGCAGGGCCTGGACCTGCACCGCGACCTCTACGCCCATATCGCCGGCGTCGACCTGGTGCGCGACGCCGACGGCAGCTACTACGTGCTGGAGGACAACCTGCGCACCCCCAGCGGCGTGAGCTACATGCTCGAGGACCGCAAGATGATGATGCGGCTGTTCCCCGAGCTGTTCGCCGCGCAGCGCATCGCTCCCATCGACCACTACCCGAACCTGCTGCTGGAGACCCTGCGCAGCTCCAGCCCGCTGGACAACCCCAGCGTGGTGGTGCTGACCCCCGGGCGCTTCAACAGCGCCTACTTCGAGCACGCCTTCCTGGCCCGCGAGATGGGCGTGGAGCTGGTGGAGGGCGCCGACCTGTTCGTCCGCGACGAGCGCGTGTACATGCGCACCACCGCCGGCCCGCGCCCGGTGGACGTGATCTACCGGCGCCTGGACGACGCCTTCCTCGACCCCCTGGCCTTCAACCCCGAGTCGATGCTCGGCGTGCCCGGCCTGCTGGCGGCCTACCGCGCCGGCAACGTGGTGCTGGCCAACGCCATCGGCACCGGGGTGGCCGACGACAAGTCGATCTACCCCTACGTCGGCGACATGGTGCGCTTCTACCTGTCCGAGGAACCCATCCTGAAGAACGTACCCACCTGGCAGTGCCGCAAGCCCCAGGACCTGTCCCACGTGCTGGCGCACCTGCCGGAACTGGTGGTCAAGGAAACCCAGGGCTCCGGCGGCTACGGCATGCTGGTGGGCCCCGCGGCCAGCAACCAGGAGATCGAGGCCTTCCGCGAACGCATCAAGGCCCGCCCGCACGCCTACATCGCCCAGCCGACGCTGTGCCTGTCGACCTGCCCGACCTACGTCGACAGCGGCATCGCCCCGCGGCACATCGACCTGCGGCCCTTCGTGCTGTCCGGCCGCGAGACGCGCCTGGTGCCCGGCGGGCTGACCCGCGTGGCGCTGCGCGAGGGCTCGCTGGTCGTCAATTCGTCACAGGGTGGCGGTACCAAGGACACCTGGGTGGTGGAGGACTGAGATGCTGAGCCGTACCGCAGCCGACCTGTACTGGATGTCCCGCTACCTGGAGCGCGCGGAGAACCTCGCGCGCATGCTCGACGTGAGCTACTCGCTGTCGCTGATGCCGCCGGACGACCGCGGCGGCGGCGCCGACGAGCTGGCCATGCCGCTGCTGATCACCGGCACCATGGACGACTACCTGGAGCGCCACGGGAAGATGCAGCCCGAGCGCATGCTGCACTTCTTCGCCCTCGACGCCGACAACCCGGCGAGCATCTACCGCTGCCTGCAGGCCGCCCGCGGCAACGCCCACGCGGTGCGCGGGCGGATCACCGCGGACATCTGGGAGAACATCAACGCCACCTGGCTGGAGATGCGCAGCATCGCCCAGCAGGGCCTGGGCCGCTACGGCATCAGCCGCTTCTGCGAATGGGTGAAGGAGCGCTCGTACCTGTTCCGCGGCGCCACCTACGGCACCATCATGCGCGGCGAGGCCTCCAGCTTCATCCGCCTGGGCACCTTCATCGAACGCGCCGACAACACCCTGCGCCTGCTCGACGCCCGCTACGAGCTGCTCGGCGAGGAGGCCGAGGAGGTCAGCGACACCTCGGCGCGCGGCTACTACCAGTGGAGCGCGCTGCTGCGCGCGCTGTCGTCCTTCGAAGCCTACAACGAGATCTACCGTGGCTCGCCCGATGCCCGCCACGTGTCCGAACTGCTGCTCCTGCGTGCCGAGGTGCCCCGTTCCCTGCAAGCCTGCGTGGAGGAACTGGACGGCATCCTATCCACCCTGCCCGGCGACAACGGCCGGCCGGCGCAGCGCCTGGCCGCCGAGCTGGCCGCGCGCCTGCGCTACACGGCGATCGACGAGATCCTCGGCGACGGCCTGCACGCCTGGCTCACCGACTTCATCCTGCTGGTCCGCCAACTGGCCCGGGCAATCCACAGTTCCTATCTGGAGGCCGTATGAAACTCGCCATCAGCCACGACACCACCTACCGCTACGACGACCCGGTGCGCGCCAGCATCCAGTACCTGCGCCTGACGCCCCAGGAAAGCGAGCGCCAGCACGTGCTCAGCTGGGAGCTCACGCTGCCGCGCCCGGCCCGCGCCCAGCGCGACCCCTACGGCAACGTGCTGCACGTGCTGAGCATCGACGAACCCCACGAGGCCGTGGTGATCCGCGCCCGCGGCCTGGTGGAGATCGACGAGAGCCGCGAGGCCGAGCACGACGCCCAGTCGCCGCTGCCGTTCCTGCGCCACACCCGCCTGACCACCCCGACGACGCCCTGCGCGCCTTCGCCCTGGCGCAGTGCGGCGAGGCCCGCGACCGCGCGGCGCTGATCAGGCTGATGCACGCCCTGCACGCGCAGATGCCGTTCCAGCCGGGCTCCACCGGGGTGGAAAGCACCGCCGCCGAGGCCTTCGCCGGTGGCGCCGGGGTCTGCCAGGACCACACCCATGCCTTCCTCGCCTGCGCGCGCAGCCTGGGCATCCCGGCGCGCTTCGTCTCCGGCTACCTGTACCGCGGCAGCGACCAGGACCTGGCCAACCACGCCTGGGCCGAGGCCTGGCTGGACGATGCCTGGTACAGCTTCGACGTGACCAACGAACTGGCGCGCCCGGAGCGCCACCTGAAGCTGGCGGTGGGCCTGGACTACCTGGACGCCTGCCCGGTGCGCGGCATGCGCCGCGGCAGCGGCCTGGGCGAGCAGATGCACGCGCGGGTGGTGGTGGCGCCGCTGCTGCGCGGCCAGCAGTGAGCCCGACGGGGCAGGGCGAAGGCGCCCGGTGGTCTAGTATTCCCCGGGCACCCCAGAAGAAGGCCATCCCATGACCTATTGCGTAGCCATGTGCCTGGACGAGGGCCTGGTGTTCGCCTCGGACTCGCGGACCAACGCCGGCATCGACCACATCGCCACCTTCCGCAAGCTGTTCACCTTCGGCGTGCCCGGCGAGCGCCTGATCGTGCTGCAGAGCGCCGGCAACCTGGCCACCTCGCAGTCGGTGGTGAACCTGCTGAAGCAACGCCTGGGCGACGCCGCCCAGGCCAACCTGCACAGCGTGCCGACCCTCTACGAGGCCACCGCCCTGGTGGCCGCCACCGTGCGCGAGGTGGTGGCCCGCGACGCCGCGCCCCTGGCCGGCAACACCGACCTGAGCTGCTCCTTCCTGGTCGGCGGGCAGATCGCCGGCGGCCCGCCGGAGCTGTACAGCATCTACCCCCAGGGCAACTTCATCCAGGCCACGGAAGACACGCCCTTCCTGCAGCTGGGCGAGAGCAAGTACGGCAAGCCGATCCTCGACCGCAACCTGGAATTCACCACCAGCCTGGCCGAAGGCCTGCGCTGCGCGCTGGTGTCCTTCGACTCGACCATCCGCAGCAACCTCTCGGTGGGCATGCCGCTGGACCTGCTGGTGTACCACCGCGACAGCCTGATCGTCCCGGCGGGCTACCGGGTGACGGAGGAGGACGCCTACTACGCGAGCATCCGCAAGCAGTGGTCGGCGGGGCTGCACGAGCTGCTGGCGCAACTGCCGGCGCCGCCGCCGGAGTACAACATCTAGCGGGGGAGGGCTGTGCCACCGGAGGGTTTGGTGTGGCGGGGGGCAATCGCGGACGGAGTCCGCTCCTACGTCCGTGCTTCCTGGAACCGTAGGCGCGGACTTTGTCCGCGATTCGGCGGATAACGCCGTAGGCGTTATGCGCCCTACGTGGGAACCCGGGAGCTTCGTGGTTTCGCGCCACACCGAACGGTCCCCTCTCCCGCTTGCGGGGGAGGGTTAGGGAGGGGGAGCGGAGTCAGGGTTGGCAGAAGTGCCAGAGCGAAGTCCGTCCCCTCTCCCCAACCTTCTCCCTGAAGGGAGAGGGGGCTGTCCCGAGCTGTCGGATAACGCAGAGTCAGCCGGCAAACTCGTAGGGCGAATAACCGTTCGCGGTTATCCGCCGTTGGCCGTGCCACCGGGCGTCCGGCGTGGCCGGTGAATCCAATCGCGGACGGAGTCCACTCCTACGACCGTGCTTCCTGGAACCGTAGGAGCAACTGTCTTGCAGCCTGCGCCGAGATGCTCTTCGTAGGAGCGAGCTTGCTCGCGAACAAACGCGGTGCCATGCGGTTCGCGAGCAAGCTCGCTCCTACGAAGAGCAAAAGCACCCCCTCACCGCTCCCGCAACGCCTCCCAGCGCGCCTTGAGCACCGGCTTGAGCAGGTAGTCCAGCACGCTCTTCTCGCCGGTGATGATGTCCACCGTCGCCACCATCCCGGGGATGATCAGCAGCGGCTTGTTGTCCGGGCCCAGGTGGTTCTTGTCGGTGCGCACCTGGATCAGGTAGAAGGCGTTGCCCTTGTCGTCGGTGATGGTGTCGGCGCTGATCATCTCCAGCTTGGCCTTCAGGCCGCCGTAGATGGTGTAGTCGTAGGCGCTGAACTTCACCGTGGCCGGCTGGCCGGGGTGGAGGAAGGCGACGTCCTGCGGGCGGATCTTCGCTTCCACCAGCAGGTTGTCCTCCAGCGGGACGATTTCCACCATGTCGCTGCCCGGCTGCACCACGCCGCCGATGGTGTTGATCTTCAGCTGCTTGACGATGCCGCGCACCGGCGACACCACGGTGGTGCGGCTGACCTTGTCGTCGATGGCGCGGCTGGTGGCGGTGAGCTTGTTCAGCTCGGTGCGGGCCTCGTTGAGGTCCTTCAGGGCGTCGGTGCGGAAGCCCTGGCGCGACTCGTCGATCTTCCGCGAGATTTCCTGCATGGCCGCCTCGGCGCGGGGGATGGCCAGGGTGGTGGCGTTCAGCTCGCCGTTGATCTCCACCACGCTGCGGCGCAGGCGCAGCAGTTCCACCGGGGAGATGGCGCCGCTCTTGACCAGCGGCGTCGACATGTTCAGCTCCTGCTGCACCAGGCCGAGGCTGGAGCGGTACTGCTGGGCCTTGGCGCGGAACTCCTGCAGTTCCTGGGTCTTCTGCCGCAGCTGTTCCTGGAGGATGCTCACCTCGCTGGCCTGGCGCGCCTGGCGGCTGTGGTAGAGCTGCAGCTGGTCGTCGACCACCTGCGGCGCGGTCTGCTTCAGGGGGCGGAGAAGGCCGGCTCGCGGCCCTCGGCCTCGGCGCTCAGGCGTTCCACCCGGGCCTCCAGGGCGTTGCGGTCGGCCTCGGTCTCGCCCTTGTTGGAGGCGAAGCGGGTGTCGTCCAGGCGCAGCAGGGTCTGGCCCTTGTCCACCACCTGGCCTTCGTGGACGAAGATTTCCGAGACGATGCCGCCCTCCAGATTCTGGATGGTCTGCACCTTGCTGGAGGGGATCGCCTTGCCTTCGCCCTTGGTGACTTCCTCCAGGTGCGCGTAGTGCGCCCAGGCCAGCGCGCAGACCAGCAGCGCGAGCACCGCCCAGAGGGTGATGCGCGCGGCCAGCGGCGAGTCCTCCAGCACCGTGCCCTGGACCTCGGGCATGAACTCGGTGTCGCTGCGTGCGCCCAGGTAGCCCGGCGCCGGTTGCATGCTGCTCATGGCTTCACCCCGCTGCCGGGCCGACGTGGCCCTTGCGCAATGCCTCGATCACCGCGTCCTTCGGCCCGTCGGCGACGATGCGCCCGGCGTCGAGGACGATCAGCCGGTCCACCAGCGCGAGCATCGAGGTGCGGTGGGTGACCAGCAGCAGCGTCTTGTCCGCGCAGCACGCCTGCAGGCGCCGGCGCAGGGCTTCCTCGCTGCTGTTGTCCATGGCGCTGGTGGGTTCGTCCAGCACCAGGATCGGCGGGTCCAGCAGCAGCGCGCGGGCCATCAGCACGGCCTGGCGCTGGCCGCCGGACAGCAGCTGGCCGCGCTCGCCCACCGGGCGGTCGAAGCCGGCCGGGTGCTGCCGGGCCAGTTCGCTGACGCCGGTCAGCTCGGCCACCTCCAGCATGCGCGCGTCACTGACGTAGCGGGCGCCGAGGGTCAGATTGTCGCGCAGGCTGCCGGCCAGCAGCGGCAGGTCGTGGGCCACGTAGCCCACCTGCTGGCGCAGGTCGGCCACGTCGATCTGCCGCAGGTCCAGGCCGTCGAGCAGGATCTGCCCCTGGTCCGGCTGGTAGAAGCCCAGCAGCAGGCGCGCCAGGGTGCTCTTGCCCGAGCCGCTGCGGCCGATCAGCCCGACCTTCTCGCCGGCGGCCAGGCGCAGGCCGATCTGGCTCAGCGCCGGGGCGTTCTGCTCGGGGTAGCGGAATTCCACCTGGCGCATCTCCAGCGCGCCGTGCAGCTGGGTGCGCTCCAGCGGGCGCTGGCTCGCCTGGCGTTCCTGGGGCAGGGCCATGAGCGCGTCGGTGCTCTTCATGGTCAGGCGCGCCTGCTGGTGGCGGGTGATCAGCCCGGCGATCTGCCCCAGCGGCGCCAGTACCCGGCTGTTGAGCATGTAGCAGGCGACCAGGGCGCCGACGCTGAGCTGGCCGTCGAGGATGGCGTAGACGCCGCAGACGATCATGGCCATGCCGGCGAACTGCTGGACGAACAGGGTGCCGTTGGTGGCCAGGGTGGCGAGGAAGCGGGCGTGGTTGTCCAGGCGGGTGAGGGCGCCGTGGGTGGCTTCCCAGCGGTACTGCCGCTCGCTCTCGGCGCCGCACGCCTTGAGCGTCTCCAGGCCGCCGAGGGTCTCGATCAGCAGGGCCTGGCGCTCGGCGCCGAGGGTCAGGCTCTTCTGCACGGTGTCGCGCAGGCGCACCTGGATCAGGTAGGCGAAGCCGATGGTCAGCGGGAAGGCCAGCAGCGGCACCGCCACCAGGCTGCCGCCGAGCAGGCCGATGACCAGGATCATCAGCAGCGAGAAGGGCAGGTCGATCAGGCTGGTGAGGGTCAGCGCGGTGAGGAATTCGCGCAGGCCCTGGAAGTCGTGGATGCTCTGGGCGAAGCCGCCGACCGTGGCCGGGCGGTACTTCATGGCCATGCCGGTGATGCGCTCGAAGAGGGTGGCCGAGAGCACCACGTCGGTCTTCTTCCCGGCCATGTCCAGCAGGTGCGAGCGCAGCACCCGCAGCAGCAGTTCGAAGAGGGTGCCTAGCAGCAGCCCGCTGGCCAGCACCCAGAGGGTGGAGACGGCCTGGTTGGGCACCACGCGGTCGTAGGTCTGCATGACGAACAGCGGCACCAGCATGCTCAGCAGGTTGATCAGCAGGCTGGCCACCAGGGCGTCGGTGTACAGCCAGCGCGACAGCCTGAGGGTGTCGCGGAACCAGGCCTCCACCCGCGGCACCAGCGGCTGGCGCGCCGCCTCCAGTTCATGGCGCGGGCGGGCGAACAGGGCCAGGCCGCTGTATTGCGCGGCCAGTTCCTCGGTGCTGACCCACTGCTCGCCGCCCTCGGTCTCGCAGGGCAGGATCAGCGCCTGGCCGTCCGCGCCCCACTGGCGCAGCACCGCGCTGCGCCCGCCGTCGAGCAGCAGCAGGACCGGCAGGTTCAGCGCCGGTATGGCCTTCAGCTCGCGGCGCAGCAGGCGCCCCTGCAGGCCGGCGCGGGCCGCGGCGCGGGGCAGCAGCTCGGCGTTCAGGCGTTGCTGCGGCAGCGGCAGGCCGGCGCTCAGGCTGGTGCGGCTGACCGGGCAGCCGTGCAGGCGGCAGAGGATCAGCAGGCCGTCGAGCAGGGGGTCGTCGTGGCTCAGCCGGGGATCGTCCGCGGCGGGGCTGCCGCGCTCCTGGATGATCATGGTCACGCTACTTCTCCCGGGCTTCTTCGAGCCCCGTGCGGGCCGCCGCGCCCCGCAAACGCCGCCGGCCGGCGGGGCCGGCGTCGGGCGGGGGCGGGCAGGGCCTCATTTCATGTCGGGCAGGCGTGTTTCGGTCTTCACGTCGGACAGCGCCACGCCCTCGTGGGGCGGCACTACGTTCTGCGAGCGCAGCAGGGCGCCCATGGCGGCCAGCACCCGGTAGCGCGAGTACTCTTCGGTGTAGCGCACCTGGGTGTAGCGGCGGTTGGCAGTGAAGAGTTCGTTCTCGCTGTCCAGCAGGTCGAGCAGCGTGCGCTGGCCCAGGGTGAACTGCTGCTGGTAGGCCTCGCGGACCTTGCGGGTGTAGTCGGCGTACTCGCGCGCCGGGCCGGTCTGCTTGGTGGCGTTCTCCATGGCGTCCCAGGCCAGCGAGAGGTTCTCGTTGAGCAGGCGCAGGGCGTTGTCGCGGATGTCCTTGGCCTCGTCGATCTGGTGTGAGGTGGCGCCGAGGCGGTTCTTGTCGCGCATGCCGTTGAACAGGTTGTAGCGCATCACCACCTGGGCTTCCCAGTCGTTGTAGTGGCCCACTTCGCCGTCGACGTTGTTGTTCGCCGCCTTCGACAGTTCCAGGTCGAAGCGCGGGTAGAAGGGTGCCTTGGCCGCCTCGTACTGCTTCTCGGCGGCGTTGACGTCGGACTGGGCCGACTTGAGCAGCGGGTTGTTGCTCAGCACTTCCTGGCGCGCCTGGTTGATGCTGGCGGGCACCAGGGCCTTGACGGTGGAGGGCGTCTCCAGCTCGTCCGGCTGCTTGCCCACGGCGCTGTAGAAGTTGGCCTCGGCGTCGCGCAGGTCGACTTCCTCGGTGTAGAGGTTGTTCTGCGCCAGGGCCAGGCGCGCGGTGGCCTGGTCGTTGTCGGCGGTGCTGCCGACGCCCTGCTGGCTGCGTAGGTGGATCTGGTCGCCGATGCGCTGGTGGGCCTGCAGGTTGTTGCGCGCCAGGGTCACCATCTCGCGGTGCTGCAGCACGCTGAGGTAGACCTCGACGGTGCGCAGCGCGGCGTTTTCCGAGGTGCCCAGGACGCGGAACGCCTTGGAATTGACGTTGGCCTCGTTGCGCGCCACCTCGTTGGGCGTGCCGAAGCCGTCGAACAGCATCTGCTGCAGGCGGATCTCGGCGTCGCCGCGGTTGAGCGTCTCCTTGTTGTGGTTGCCTTCCTGACGGGTAGAGGGGCTATCGACGCCTTCGCGGCCGTAACCCAGCAGCAGATCGACGGTGGGCAGGTAGCCGCCGCGGGCGATCTTCAGTTCCTGGTCTGCGGTCAGCCGGCTGTTCATGCTCTGGCTGATCTCCGGGTGATATTGCAGGGTGCTCTGTATGGCTTGGGTCAGGCTCATCGCGTGGGCTTGAGCGCAGGTGGCCGCCAGAAATACACCGCTCCATAGCGTCGCGTTACGACTGCGCATGGCGTTCTCCTGGTGTTCTCGACTTCGATGCTCTTTCAATTCGCCAAAAACTTGGCTTATTTTTGATATCAAGCGTTTCACGCCTGTAACATCAGAGCTAAGAACAACTTTTCGAGAAGCTCAGAAGAATTTTTCACATCCCATATTCAGAAAAAATCTTATGCCACCTATGAAAACCGGCACATTGTAAAACCCGCAAACCCTGATTTTTCTTGGCTATGGGGACGAATAGGGCTTGCAGATACAGCCATGTACGTTTCAGGCGGCTAGGGCGGGGCGTTCCGCGAAGTGTCGAAGCAAGCGTGGTCAAAAAAATGGCGGATTCATCCGCTGGCTTTTTGATGCCAAAGCGCCTCCAGGCTTCAGCTTCCCTCTACGCATCACTGCGCGCCATCGACGGCATGGCCAACTCGGAGGTCTTGGGTGCCGCCGGAGGCGGCGCCGGGCGGTGAGCGGAGGATGCAGTCATGGCCAGCTTGGTAGGTATCGTCAGCAAGGCGGTGGGCGAGGTCTTCGCCGTGGCCGCGGATGGTTCGCGTCGCATCCTGCACCAGGGCGACAAGCTGTTCGTCGGCGAACAACTGGTGACCGGGCACGAAGGTGCCGTGGCCGTGGCGATCGCCGGTGGCGGCGAGCTCACCCTGGGGCGCGACAGTTCGATGCCGATGAGCAGCCAACTGGTCGCCGCCGCCCACCACCAGTACGCGGACAGCGCGCCGGCGCAGGCCCCGGCCACGCCCAGCCAGCAGGACCTCACCGACGTCAAGGCGCTGCAGGCGGCCATCGCCGCCGGGCAGGACCCGAGCCAGGTCGCCGAGGCCACCGCGGCCGGTCCGTCGTTCTCCGCCGGCGGCAACGCCAAGGCCGGCGGCGGGCACTCCTTCGTGCTGCTGACCGAGACCGGCGGCCGCGTCGATCCGGACATCGGCTTCCCCACCGGGCCCCTGGCCAGCGGCCCGCTGTTCCCGCGGCTGTTCGACGGCGTGCCCAGCCCCGAGCAGGCCCAGGCGGCGCCCCCGCCCGAGCCGCCGACACCACCGGAACCGCCGGCGCCACCCGTCGATGGCGTGCCGAGCGCGGGCAACGCCGCCACCGTGGTGGATGAGGACGGCCTGCCCGGCGGCATCCAGGGCAACGACGACCTGCCCGGCGTGGGCGCCAGCGCTTCCGGCAGCCTGGGCTACAGCTTCGGCCCCGATGGCCCCGGGAGCTTCGCCTGGGGCACCACCGGCCTGCCGGCGCTGACCTCCGGCGGCGTGGCCCTGAGCTACAGCGTGAGCCCCGACGGCCACGTGCTGACCGCCTCGGCCAATGGCCAGACGGTCTTCACCCTGACCCTCACCAGCCTCGCCAACGGCACCTACGAACTGGTCCTGCAGCAGCCGCTGGACCACCCGCAGCACGGCGTCGAGGACGACATCGCCCTCAACGTCCCCTACACCCTGACCGACGGCAACGGCACGCCCGCCAGCGGCAGCCTGGCCATCCTCGTCAACGACGACAGCCCCACCGCCGGCCTGGCCCTGGGCGGCGAGGCGCCGAGCCTGCTCAGCCATGACGAGGGCACCCGCGGCGGCGCCTCCGAGAGCGTCTCGGCGGACTTCGCCAGCGCCTTCAAGGCCACCCTGGCCTATGGCGCCGACGGCGCCGGCAGCGTGGCCTGGCACTACAGCCTGAACGTCACCAGCCAGGGCGAGGCCTCGGGGCTCAGCAGCGGCGGCCAGGGCATCCACCTCTACCTGATCGGCGGCGTGGTGGTGGGCTCCACGGCCGCCAGCGCCGGCGCGGTGAGCGGCGCCAACACCGTCTTCACCCTGGCGGTGGACGCCGCCAGCGGCAAGGTCACCCTGACCCAGTACGCCGCCATCGACCACGCCCTGCCGGGCGACACCAGCGGCTTCGACAGCCAGCACGTCTCCCTCGGCAACGACCTGGTGCAGCTGCAGGGCAGCGTCACCATCACCGACCGCGACGGCGACCCGGCCAGCGCCAGCCAGAACCTGGACCTGGGCGGCCGGATCGGCTTCGCCGACGACGGGCCGAGCATCGGCATCGGCGCCAGCACCGCGCAGCTCGGCAGCCTGGTGACCCAGGACGCCGACACCCTCGGCAGCAACTTCGACACCGCCACCACCAGCTTCGCCGCGGCCTTCGCCATCACCTCGCAGAACGCCGGCGCCGACGGCCCGGCCACGGTGAGCTGGAGCTATGCGCTGAAACTGGACGTGGCCGAGGGCACTCAGTCAGGCCTGAACAGCGCCGGGCAGAAAATCTACCTGTACGAGCAGAACGGCCAGATCATCGGCAGCACCGCCAGCAGCGAAGACGGAGTGGATTCCAGCAATACCATCTTCAGCCTGAAGGTCGACGGCAGCGGCAACGTCACCCTGACCCAGTACGCCGAGATCGACCATGCGCTGCCGGGTTCGACCAGCGACTACGCGGCGCAACAGGCGCCCCTGGGGACCGGCCTGGTGAGCCTGCAGGCCACCGCCACCATCACCGATTACGACGGCGACAAGGCCTCGTCCAGCGCCAGCATCGACCTGGGCGGCAAGGTGGCCTTCGATGACGACGGCCCGAGCATCAGCGTAGGCCTCAGTGGCAATGCCCCGGTGCTGCTGCATACCCAGGATGCGGACACTATCGGCAGTAACTTCGACACTGCGACCACCAGCTTCGCCGCAGCTTTCGCCATCACCTCGCAAAGCGCCGGCGCCGATACCCCGGCCTCTGTGAGCTGGAGTTACGCGCTGAAACTGGACGTGGCCGAGGGCACCCAGTCAGGCCTGAACAGCACCGGACAGAAGATTTATCTGTACGAGCAGAACGGCCAGATCATCGGCAGCACCGCCAGCAGTGAAGGCGGGGTGAACGCCAGCAATACCATTTTCAGTCTCAAAGTGGATGGCAGCGGCAACGTCACCCTCACGCAGTTCGCCGAGATCGATCACGCACTGCCCGGCGCCACCAGCAACTATGCTGCGCAGCAGGCTTTCCTCGGCACCGGTCTGGTGAGCCTGGACGCTACCGCCACCATCACCGACTACGATGGTGACAAGGCCAGCTCCACGGCGTCCCTGGACCTGGGCAACAAGGTCGCCTTCGACGACGACGGCCCCTCCATCTGTATTGACCTGAGCGGCAAAGCCCCGGTGTTGCTGCATACACAGGACGCGGACACTATCGGCAGCAACTTCGACACTGCGACCACCAGCTTCGCCGCCGCCTTCGCCATTACCTCGCAGAGCGCCGGTGCTGATACGCCGGCTTCGGTGAGCTGGAGCTATGCGCTGAAACTGGACGTGGCCGAGGGCACCCAGTCAGGCCTGAACAGCACCGGGCAGAAGATCTACCTGTACGAGCAGAACGGCCAGATCGTTGGCAGCACCGCCAGCAGTGAAGGTGGTGTGAACGCCAGCAACACCATTTTCAGTCTCAAAGTGGACGGCAGCGGCAACGTCACCCTCACGCAGTTCGCCGAGATCGACCACGCGCTGCCGGGCGCCACCGGCAACTATGCCGCGCAGCAGGCTTTCCTCGGCACCGGCCTGGTGAGCCTGGACGCTACCGCCACCATTACTGACTACGACGGCGACAAGGCCTCGTCCAGCGCCAGCATCGACCTGGGCGGCAAGGTGGCCTTCGACGACGACGGCCCCTCCATCTGCATCGACCTGAGCGGCAAAGCTCCGGTGCTGCTGCATACACAGGACGCGGACACTATCGGCAGCAACTTCGACACTGCGACCACCAGCTTCGCCGCCGCCTTCGCCATCACCTCGCAAAGCGCCGGCGCCGATACCCCGGCCTCGGTGAGCTGGAGCTATGCGCTGAAACTGGACGTGGCCGAAGGCACTCAGTCAGGCCTGAACAGCACCGGACAGAAGATCTACCTGTACGAGCAGAACGGCCAGATCATCGGCAGTACCGCCAGCAGTGAAGGCGGGGTAAACGCCAGCAACACCATCTTCAGCCTGAAGGTGGATGGCAGCGGCAACGTCACCCTGACGCAATACGCCGAGATCGATCACGCACTGCCCGGCGCCACCGGCAACTATGCTGCGCAGCAGGCTTTCCTCGGCACCGGCCTGGTGAGCCTGGACGCTACCGCGACCATCGCCGACTACGATGGCGACAAGGCCAGCTCCACGGCCTCCCTCGACCTGGGCAACAAGGTGGCCTTCGCCGACGACGGCCCGTCCATCAGCGTTGGCCTGGGTGGCCAGGCGGTGGTGGTGCAGACCCAGGATGCCGACACCATTGGCGCGAACTTCGACACCGCCAGCGGCGACTTCACCGGCGCCTTCGTCATCACCTCGCAGAGTGCCGGCGCCGACGCCCCGGCCTCCGCGGTGAGCTGGAGCTACAGCCTCAAGCTGCTGGCCGGGCAGGGCGCCGACAGCGGGCTGAGCAGCGGCAACGCGAGCATCCACCTGTACGACGTCGGCGGCAAGATCGTCGGCAGCACCGCCACCAGCCTGCAGGGCGTGACCGCGGCCAACACCGTGTTCGACCTGCGCCTGGACGGTAACAGCGGCAAGGTGATCCTCACCCAGTACTCGGCCATCCAGCACGACGGGCCGGGGGCTTCCGGCAACTACGACAGCCAGGTGGCCTGGCTGAAGACCGGTCTGGTCGGCCTGGAAGGCACCGCCAGCATCACCGACTACGATGGCGACAAGGCCAGCAGCAGCCAGACCCTCGACCTGGGCAACAAGATCGGCTTCGCCGACGACGGCCCCACCGCGGTGGACGACCGTCCGCCGTGCCTGCTGGTGCAGCCGCCGCCGGCGGTCAACCTGACCCTGGTGCTCGACGTCTCCGGCAGCATGCAGGGCAGCAAGCTGGCGCAGGCCAAGGCCGCGCTGATCAACATGCTGCACGAGTACGCGTCCATGGGCCTGCTGGTCCAGGTCTCGCTGATCAGCTTCGCCTCCTCGGCCAGCGCCGCCAGCCACTACAGCTTCGACGACGCCGGCGATAGTGGCTACACCAGCCTGGTGAACGCCATCAACAACCTGCAGGCCGGCGGCAACACCAACTACCAGGCCGCCCTGGAGCGCGCCCAGACCAGCATCGGCGCCGACCTGAACGCGCCGGGGGCCGACCCCTCGGCCATCAACCGGGTGTACTTCATCTCCGACGGCGAGCCCACCACGGGTAGCACCAACACCGCGCTGGACAACTGGCAGAACTTCCTCGCCGCGCACAACGGCACCAGTAACAACGTCGAGGCCTTCGCCGTCGGCGTCGGCACCTCCATCACCGACCAGGACCTGGTGCGGGTGGACAGCCATGGCACGCCGGTCATCGTCACCGACCCCGGCGACCTCGGCGCCACCCTGGTCAACCTCAGCCACCTCGACGCGGTCAGCGGCAACCTGCTGGCCAACGACCTGCCGGCCAGCGCCGACGGCACCGTGCGCATCACCCAGGTGAGCATCGGCGGCGAGACCTTCGCGGTGGATGCCAACGGCAACCTCACCAACCTCGACCCCAATGCCAGCCACGCCACCGGCAGCTACAACGCCAGCAGCGGCCTGCTGACCATCAGCACCGACAGCGGCACCCTGACGCTGTACCTGAAGGACGGCGGCGGCCACCACATGGGCGACTACACCTATGCGGTCAAGGCCGGGGTGAGCTTCCCGGAAAGCGGGCAGATCAGCGAGTCGTTCCAGTACACCATCGTCGATGGCGACGGCGACACCGCCACGGCCAACCTCGACATCTGCCTGAAATACGGCGCGCCCATCCTGGTGGTGGGCAGCAACGCCAGCGACGTCGACGGCTCCACCACCACCCACACCGTGCCCAGCCCGCTCGGGCCGGACCATGGCACCATCGCCGGCAGCTTCGGCAACGACGTGCTGATCGGCGACGTGGGCGGGGTGAGCACCACCACGGTGCCGGGCAAGAACTACAACATCGCGCTGATCATCGATACCTCCGGCAGCATGGCCGATGCCTCGGGGACCGCCGGGCTCAGCCGCATGGCCCTGGCCAAGGCAGCGCTGATCAACCTGCTGAACCAGATCAAGGGGCACGACGGCACCATCAACCTGGCCCTGGTGTCCTTCGCCGACGGCTCGACCCTGACCCAGGTGCACGGCCTTAACAGCACCAACGTCGCCACCCTGATCAGCGCCATCAACAGCCTCGGCGCCGTGGGCGGGACCAACTACGAGGCGGCGCTGAAGTCCACCGTCGACTGGTTCAACGCCACCGTGGCCGGGGGCGCCAACGCGGCCCACGACTACATCAACCTGGCGTTCTTCCTCACCGACGGCAACCCGACCACCTACATCGGCGACAGCAGCAACAGCGGCACCGTCACCAACTACCACGACATCAAGGACGCGCTGGACGTCGCCAACAGCATGCTCAACGGCGGCGGAGTGCTCAGCGGCAGCGACCATGTGTCGGTGAACGCCATCGGCATCGGCGACGGCATCAACAGCGGCATCCTGCAGTTCTTCGACAACACCAGCACCACGGGCACCGCCACCCTGCATTTCACCGGCAACACCCCGGACCTCACCGCCAACGTCGGCCAGCCGCAGGTCATCAATACCGCCGAACAGCTGCAGACCGCGTTGCAGGAAGGCTTCACCAACAGCTCGCCGCAGGCGGTGGGCCACGACCACCTGGTGGGCGGCGACGGCAACGACATCCTCTTCGGCGACGTGATCAACACCGACGCCCTGAGCTGGACCGGGCATGCCGCCGGCACCCACAACGGCGCCGGCTACCAGGGCCTGGTGGACTACCTGAGCGCCGCCAACGGCGGCGCCGCGCCGTCCCAGAGCCAGCTGACCAACTACATCGTCGCCCACGCCTACGAGCTCAACGTCGCCGGCGATACCCGCGGCGGCAACGACACCCTCGAAGGCGGCAAGGGCGACGACCTGCTGTTCGGCCAGGGCGGCAACGACACCCTGCTCGGCGGCGACGGCAACGACAT
The DNA here is from genome assembly GCF_029201425.1 of Pseudomonas sp. 273. Lineage (NCBI taxonomy): Bacteria > Pseudomonadati > Pseudomonadota > Gammaproteobacteria > Pseudomonadales > Pseudomonadaceae > Pseudomonas > Pseudomonas sp. 273. The sequence goes on along the minus strand of NZ_CP116775.1, from coordinate 4,253,654 downwards.
CCTGTTCGGCGGCATGGGCGACGACATCCTCACCGGCGGCGCCGGCGCCGACCAGTTCGTCTGGCAGAAGGGCGAGACCGGGCATGACGTGATCAAGGACTTCAACATCGGCGAGGGCGACTCGCTGAACCTGGCCGACCTGCTGCAGGGCGAGCACGCCACCGCCGATTCGCTGGCGCAGTACCTGACCTTCTCGGTCAACGCCACCACCGCGACCACCACCATCTCGGTGAACCCCACGGGCGCGACGGGGGGCGCGACCACCCAGACCATCGACCTGGTCAACGTCGACCTGGTGGCGAAGTACGCCGGCCACAGCGGCGGCGCCATCGTCTCCAGCGGCGACACCCACACGGTGCTCAATGGCCTGCTGACCGACCACGCGGTGAAGGTGGACACCGTCTGACCGCGCCGCAAGGGCGCCCGCGACCGCCGCCCCAGGGCGGCGGTCGCGTATCCGCTGGGGGATGGCTGCGCATATCCGCGATGAATGATCGTCGCATCCCGCCATTTCCTAGCCCTATGCTTGGCCGACTGCACCTCCCCAATCGAACAACAAGCAACGAGGTTTCCCATGCGTGAAGTGGTGATCGTCGACAGCGTCCGTACCGGCCTGGCCAAGTCCTTCCGCGGCAAGTTCAACATGACCCGGCCCGACGACATGGTGGCCCACTGCATCGACGCGCTGCTGGCGCGCAACGGGCTGGACCCGCTGCTGGTGGACGACTGCGTGGTCGGCGCCGGCTCCAACGAGGGCGCCCAGGGCCACAACATCGGCCGTAACGCCGCGGTGCTGTCGAAGCTGGGCATCCACGTCGCCGGCATGACCCTCAACCGTTACTGCTCCTCGGGCCTGCAGGCCATCGCCATCGCCGCCAACCAGGTGGCCTCCGGCTGCAGCGACATCATCGTGGCCGGCGGCGTCGAGTCCATCACCCTGACGGCCAAGTCGCGCAACACCGACCACTTCGTCAACCCGCGCCTGGAAGCGGAATTCCCGGGGATCTACTACCCCATGGGGCAGACCGCCGAGATCGTCGCCCGCCGCTACAACGTCACCCGCGAGGAACAGGACCTCTACGCCCTGCAGAGCCAGCAGCGCACCGCCCGCGCCCAGGCCGAGGGCCTGTTCGACGACGAAATCGTGCCGATGAACGTGCGCTACGCCGTGGAAGACAAGGCCACCGGCGAGAAGAAGGTGGTCGAAGGCGTGGTCGACCGCGACGACTGCAACCGCCCGGACACCACCCTCGAAGGCCTGAACTCCCTGAAGCCGGTGTTCGCCGAGGACGGCTCGGTGACCGCCGGCAACGCCTCGCAGCTTTCCGACGGCGCCTCCATGACCCTGGTGATGAGCCTGGATAAGGCGCTGGAGCTGGGCCTCAAGCCCAGGGCCTTCTTCCGCGGCTTCACCGTGGCCGGCTGCGAGCCGGACGAGATGGGCATCGGCCCGGTGTTCTCGGTGCCGAAACTGCTCAAGGCCCGCGGCCTGCAGATCGACGACATCGACCTCTGGGAACTCAACGAAGCCTTCGCCTCGCAGTGCCTGTACGCACGCAACCGCCTGGGCATCGACAACGAGAAGTACAACGTCAACGGCGGCTCCATCTCCATCGGCCACCCCTTCGGCATGACCGGCTCGCGCCAGGTCGGCCACCTGGTGCGCGAACTGCAGCGGCGCAACCTGCGCTACGGCATCGTGACCATGTGCGTGGGCGGCGGCATGGGCGCCACCGGCCTGTTCGAAGCGGTCCGCTGAGCCTGGCGGCCGTCCCCACGCAGGAGGGCCGATAGCGAAGCCCCGGCAGCGATGCCGGGGCTTTTTTCGTTGCGGGCTTTTCTCGTAGGAGCGAGGGGGGCGCCTAGCTCTTGCTCGCGAATGGTGCTCTGCCGGCCAGGTTCGGCGTGCGTCCTGAAGAACGCCCTCTCCCTAACCCTCTCCCTGAAGGGAGAGGGGACCGTTCGGTGTGCTCGGGTGTTTCGGTGTTAGCCGGCTGCCGCGAAGTTTCCGACTGACGCCAAATCTTCTCTCGGCACGGACAAGCCCCCTCTCCCTTCAGGGAGAGGGCTGGGGAGAGGGAAGGGAGGTCAGCCGATGCACCAATACACCCGGGAGACTCCGTTCGCCAGCAAGCTCGCTTCTACGAAAAGAACCTGCCCCCGGAAGACACCCAAAGAAAAACCCCGGCACCTGGCCGGGGTTCATGACTCGCCTAAAAAACCGAACGACACCTACTGCGCCACCCGCGCATACAACCCGGCGGCCTGCTGCATCCGGCTGATGTACTGCATCACCTCGCGTTCCGCATCGAAGCGGGTGAAGAACGGCCCTTCCAGCGTGCCCTCGCGGGTCGAGAAGAAATACTGGCCATTGACCGCGCTGATCCGGTCGCTGCGATAGTGGGTGCCCGGCTCGCCGTCAGTCACTCTTTTACCGAACATGAAGACACCTCCCACACCTGCGGGTTAATGATTTCAGTGTAGCCAGGCCCTGCGGCGGCGTGGCGCAGGCGACGAATGGACGGCGGCGGGGGCCCTGGCGGCTATGCTCAATGGCCAGCGGCACGAGGCTGGTCGACTATATATCTGTTTGGTTATAAGAAAATCAAAATATATTCTTTTTAATGAATTCCGGCCTTGTGCATAGTGAACCCACACGAACCAGGAGCCCAACCCATGAGTCTGCGTCTCGGCGACATCGCCCCCGACTTCGAACAGGAATCCAGCGAAGGCCGCATCCGTTTCCACGAGTGGCTTGGCGACAGCTGGGGCATCCTCTTCTCCCACCCGGCGGACTTCACCCCGGTGTGCACCACCGAGCTGGGCCTGACCGCCAAGCTCAAGGACGACTTCGCCAAGCGCGGCGTCAAGGTCATCGCGCTGTCGGTGGACCCGGTGGAGTCCCACGTGAAGTGGATCGACGACATCAACGAGACGCAGAACACCGTGGTCAACTTCCCCATCATCGCCGATGCCGACCGCAAGGTCTCCGAGCTGTACGACCTGATCCACCCGAACGCCAACGACACCCTGACCGTGCGTTCGCTGTTCGTCATCGACCCGAACAAGAAGGTGCGCCTGATCATCACCTACCCGGCCAGCACCGGGCGCAACTTCAACGAAATCCTGCGGGTGGTGGACTCGCTGCAACTGACCGACAACCACAAGGTCGCCACGCCGGGCAACTGGCAGGACGGCGACGAGGTGGTCATCGTGCCCTCGCTGAAGGACGAGGACGAAATCCGCCAGCGCTTCCCCAAAGGCTACCGCGCGGTCAAGCCGTACCTGCGCCTGACGCCGCAGCCCAACCGCTGATTTTCCCGCGGCTGCCCCGCGCGGCCGCACCTGTTCCAAACCACGAGTAGGGTATTCGGCCGGTTCGCCGGCCGCCTTTTTTTCTGTTCCCGCCCGGCCCCGCGCCGCGCTTTCTTTCCGCTCTGACTTGCCCGCCACACGGGGAGAAGACGTCAGCCACGCCGCCAAGGAGATCGACCATGGGTCCGTCCACCTGGCGCCGCAGCCTGACCGCCGCTCTCCTGGCGTGTCTGCCGCTCGGTGCCTTCACTTCCGCCGCTCACGCCGAAACCCCGAAGGAAGTCCGCCTGGACTACGCCTACTACGCGCCCACCAGCCTGGTGCTCAAGCACTTCGGCTGGCTGGAGCAGGCGCTCAAGCCCGAGGGCACCGAGGTGCGCTGGGTGTTCAGCCAGGGCAGCAACCGCTCGCTGGAATACCTCAACGCCGGCAGCACGGACTTCGCCTCCACCGCGGGGCTGGCCGCGGTACTCAGCCGCGCCAACGGCAGCCCGCTGAAGACCGTGTACATCGCCTCGCGCCCGGAATGGACCGCGCTGGTGGTGCCCAAGGACTCGCCGCTCAAGTCCCTGGCCGACCTCAAGGGGCGCAAGGTGGCCGCCACAAAGGGCACCGATCCCTACCTGTTCCTGCTGCGCAGCCTGCAGAGCGCCGGCCTGGGCAAGGGCGACGTGGAGATCGTCCACCTGCAGCACCCCGACGGCCGTACCGCGCTGGAACGCGGCCAGGTGGACGCCTGGGCCGGGCTCGACCCGCACATGGCGGCCAGCGAGCTGCAGGCCGGCTCGCGCCTGCTGTACCGCAACGTCGACTTCAACAGCTATGGCGTGCTCAGTGTCACCGAGCGCTTCGCCCGCGAGCAGCCGCAACTGATCAAGCAGGTTATCGGCGCCTACGAGCGGGCCCGCCACTGGGCCATCGAGCATCCGGAGGAGACCGCCAGGCTGCTGGCCGAAGAGGCCAGGCTGCCGCTGGAGGTCGCCAGGCTGCAGCTCTCGCGCACCGACTTCAGCCAGCCGCTGCCCGGCGCCGAGCAGGTCGCCGCGCTCAAGGCCGCCGCGCCCATCCTGGTGGATGAGCAACTGGTACGCCCCGGCACCGACGTGGCCAAGGTGGTGGACCAACTGATCGACCCGCAACTGGCCGGCGAGGTCATCGGCAAGCAACCGCTGGCCAGGGCGCAGTGAACCATGGGCGTGCCCAGCCAGCCCCTCGACCTTGGCCGTAGCCGCCGCCTGGTGCTGTCGTTGCGGCCGCGCCCGCTGCGCTGGCGGGCCTGGGTGCTGCCGCTGCTGCTGTGCGCCGCGCTGGAGATCGCGGTGCGCGCCGGCTGGCTGGCGGAAAACCAGATGCCGGCGCCCAGCAGCGTCGCCCTGACCCTCTGGCAACTGGCCCACGGCGAGCTGTGGCAGCACATCGGTGCCAGCCTCGCGCGGGTGGCCGGCGGCTTCGCCATCGGTTCCTTCGCGGCCCTGGTGATCGGCACCTGGGTCGGCCTCAGCCGCCGCGCCGAGGCCTACCTGGAGCCGAGCTTCCAGGCCCTGCGGGCCATCCCCAGCCTGGCCTGGGTGCCCTTGCTGCTGCTCTGGCTGGGCATCGACGAGACGCCCAAGGTGGTGCTGATCGCCCTCGGCGCCTTCTTCCCGGTGTACCTGGCGCTGGTCGCCGGGGTGCGCGGGGTGGACCGCAAGTGGGTGGAGCTGGGCCGGCTGTACCACCTGTCCAGCTTCGCCCTGGCACGGCGCATCCTCTTGCCGGCGGCGCTGCCGAGCCTGTTCACCGGGCTGCGCGGCGCCCTCAGCCTGAGCTGGATGTTCCTCGTCGCCGCCGAGCTGATCGCCGCCACCCGCGGCCTGGGCTACCTGCTCAGCGACGGCCGCGAGACCTCGCGGCCGGACATCGTCATCGCCGCCATCCTGGTGCTGGCCGTGCTCGGCAAGCTCAGCGACGGCCTGCTCAAGGCCGTGGAGCGGCGCGCCCTGGCCTGGCGCGACAGCTTCGAAGGGCTGGAGGATAGGGCATGAGCGCGCTGCTGGAACTGAGCAACATCCGCAAGAGCTTCAACGGCCTGCGCGTGCTCGACGACGTCAGCCTGGCGCTGGCGCCGGGGGAAGTGGTCAGCCTGCTGGGCCCCAGCGGCTGCGGCAAGAGCACCCTGCTGCGCATCGCCGCCGGCCTGGACGCCGATTTCGCCGGGCAGCTGCAGCGCAACCCGCTGCTGGGCTTCGGCCCGGACGGCGAGAGCGGCCGCGGCGGCGGCATCGGCGTGGTGTTCCAGGAGCCGCGCCTGCTGCCCTGGCTGACGGTGGCGCAGAACGTCGGTTTCGCCGACGGCTGGCTGGCTGACGATGCGCGTATCGCCCGGCTGCTGCACGACGTCGGCCTGGAAGGCAAGGGCGGCCTGCTGCCCAAACAGCTCTCCGGCGGCATGGCCCAGCGCGCGGCCATCGCCCGCGGGCTCTACGGCCGGCCCCAGGTGCTGCTGTTGGACGAACCCTTCAGCGCGGTGGACGCCTTCACCCGCCTGCGCCTGCAGGACCTGATCCAGGACCTGGCGCTGGAATACGACATCAGCATCCTGCTGGTCACCCACGACCTCGACGAAGCCTTCTACCTGGGCGACCGCGTGCTGCTCCTGGGCGGCACCCCGAGCCGCCTGCGCCGCGAGTTCCCGGTCCCCCTGCAACGCCCCCGCGACCGCCGCGCGGTGGAGCTGGCGTATCTGAGGGGGGAGGCGCTGACGGAGTTGCAGCATTCCCACGTCATCTAGGGCTGCAGGCGGCAGGCGGCAGGCCAAAGCAGGAGCGAGCACCGCCTGCAGCCTGCCGCTTGTAGCCTTTAGCTATAAGCAAATGAATAAATAACATTTATTGGAATATAAAAACCCCTGTTAAGGTCTATGCACGTTGGTTAGCGAGCCGGCTTCAAGCCGGCTCTTTCAGTTATAAGGAAGCGTGCAATGTATGTGGTCACCCTCGCCGGCAGTCCCAGCCATCGTTCCCGTTCCGCGGTCCTGCTGGACGTTGCCCGGCAGTGGCTGCACGAGCGTGGGGTGGAGGTGCGTTCCTACCAGGTGCGCGACTTCGCCGCCGAGGACCTGCTGCATGCCCGCTTCGACAGCCCCCAGGTGCTGGAGCTGCTGGAGCAGGTGGCGCGGGCCGACGGCCTGGTGATCGCCACCCCGGTGTACAAGGCTTCCATCGCCGGCGCCCTCAAGGTGCTGCTGGACCTGCTGCCCGAGCGCGCCCTGAGCCACAAGGTGGTGCTGCCCCTGGCCACCGGCGGCAGCAGCGCCCACATGCTCGCCGTGGACTACGCGCTCAAGCCGGTGCTGGCGGCGCTGAAGGCCCAGGAGATGCTGCACGGCGTGTTCGCCGAGGATTCGCAGATCGCCTACGCCACGGCCGATAGCCCGGCGCAGCTGGCGCCGGTGCTGGAACAGCGCCTGCTGGAATCCCTTGAACAGTTCCACGGCGCCCTGGCGCGGCGGCCCCGGCCGATCGATCCGAACCTGCTCAACGAGCGGCTGCTGAAGGCGCGCTGGAGTATTTGAGAGAGGCGGCTGCAGGCTGCAAGCGGCAAGCTGCAAGAAGAAGCGTGGAGCGCTACCGAGCCTCGAATAGGCAGGTGCGTGACTGCCAGACGACAAGAAACCAGGTCCTCAGCATCCCGCCAACGGGAGCGCAGGTCCGGCGAGCACACGACGACGAAGGAGCAAGCAATGCGCAACCTCACTTTGCGTGGTGGACTGGCGGCCCTGCTGATCGCGGCCCTGGCCCACGGCGCCCAAGCCGAAGAACAACCCGGTACCCTGCGTATCGGCTACCAGAAGTACGGCACCCTGGTGCTGCTCAAGGCCCGCGGCACGCTGGAGAAGCGCCTGGCCGAGCAGGGCATCAAGGTGCAGTGGACCGAGTTCCCCGGCGGCCCGCAGCTGCTGGAAGGGCTGAACGTCGGCAGCATCGACTTCGGCGTGACCGGCGAGACGCCGCCGGTGTTCGCCCAGGCCGCCGGCGCCGACCTGGTGTACGTGGCCAACGAGCCGCCGGCGCCTACCAGCGAGGCGATCCTGCTGCCCAAGGATTCCCCCATCAAGTCCGTGGCCGAGCTCAAGGGCAAGAAGGTCGCCCTGAACAAGGGTTCCAACGTGCACTACCTGCTGGTGCGCGCCCTGGAGGAGAACGGCTTGAAATACAGCGACATCCAGCCGGTGTACCTGCCCCCGGCCGACGCCCGTGCCGCTTTCGAGCGTGGCGCCGTCGACGCCTGGGTGATCTGGGACCCGTACCAGGCCGCCGCCGAGAAGCAGCTGCACGCCCGCACCCTGGTCGATGCCCGCGGCCTGGCCGACAACCACCAGTTCTACCTGGCCACCCGCACCTACGCCAAGGAACACCCGCAGGTGCTGACCACCCTGGTGGAAGAAGTGCGCTCGGTGGGCGAGTGGTCGCAGCACAACCCCGAGCAGGTCACCGAACAGGTCGCCCCGCTGCTCGGCCTGCCCGCCGACATCACCCTCACCGCGGTCAAGCGCCAGGGCTACGGCGCGCAGTTCATCACCCCGGAAGTGACGGCCAAGCAGCAGAAGATCGCCGACACCTTCACCCAGCTGAAGCTGATTCCCAAGGCCCTGAGCATCAAGGACGTGGTCTGGACGCCGCCGGCCAAGGTAGCCACCAGCAACTGAACCTGTAGGAGCGAGCTTGCTCGCGAACGGATTTCCCTGCCGCTCTGAAGCTGGGCGGGTTCGCGAGCAAGCTCGCTCCTACAAAAAACTGCGAACGTTAAACAAATCATCGCGCGGCTACGCCACGCCGGCGCGCTCACTCTGGAGTTATAGCGATGAGCCTCAACATCTTCTGGTTCCTTCCCACCCACGGCGACGGCCATTACCTTGGCACCGCCGAGGGCGCCCGCGCGGTCGACCACGGCTACCTGCAGCAGGTGGCCCAGGCCGCCGACCGCCTCGGTTTCGGCGGGGTGCTGATCCCCACCGGGCGTTCCTGCGAGGATTCCTGGCTGGTCGCCGCCTCGCTGATCCCGGTGACCCAGCGCCTGAAGTTCCTGGTCGCGCTGCGCCCGGGGATCATCTCGCCGACCGTGGCCGCGCGCCAGGCCGCGACCCTCGACCGCCTGTCCGGCGGCCGGGCGCTGTTCAACCTGGTCACCGGCGGCGACCCGGACGAGCTGGCCGGCGACGGCCTGCACCTGAACCACGAGGAGCGCTACGAGGCCTCCGTCGAATTCACCCGCATCTGGCGCCGCGTGCTGGAAGGCGAGACCGTGGACTACCCCGGCAAGCACATCCAGGTGCAGGGTGCCAAGCTGCTCTACCCGCCGATCCAGCAGCCGCGCCCGCCGCTGTACTTCGGCGGCTCCTCGGAAGCCGCCCAGGACCTCGCCGCCGAACAGGTCGAGCTGTACCTGACCTGGGGCGAGCCGCCGGCCGCGGTGGCCGAGAAGATCGCCCAGGTCCGCGAGAAGGCCGCCAAGCACGGCCGCAGCGTGCGCTTCGGCATCCGCCTGCACGTGATCGTGCGTGAAACCAACGAGGAAGCCTGGCAGGCCGCCGACCGCCTGATCAGCCACCTCGACCAGGACACCATCGACCGCGCCCAGGCCTCGCTGGCCCGCTTCGACTCGGTGGGCCAGCAGCGCATGGCCGCCCTGCACGGCGGCAGCAAGGACAACCTGGAAGTCTCGCCGAACCTCTGGGCCGGCGTCGGCCTGGTGCGCGGCGGCGCCGGCACCGCGCTGGTCGGCGACGGCCCGACCGTGGCCGCGCGGGTGCAGGAATACGCCGACCTCGGCATCGACACCTTCATCTTCTCCGGCTACCCGCACCTGGAAGAGTCCTACCGCGTCGCCGAACTGCTGTTCCCGCACCTGCAGCTGGCCCGCCCGCAGCAGCCCGAAGCCCGCGGCTACGTCAGCCCCTTCGGCGAGATGGTGGCCAACGACATCCTGCCCAAGCAGGCCGCGCAGAGCTGAAGTCGACTTTGTAGGAGCGAGCTTGCTCGCGAACCCCGCGAGCAACCCGGAGAAGCACAAGACATGAAGACAAATACTCTCAACCAAGTGGCCCAGCGCCTGGCGCCCTGGGCCCTGCCGGTGGCCCTGGTGCTGGTCTGGCAGGTGGCGGTGGAGGGGGGCTTCCTCTCCAGCCGCATCCTGCCGGCGCCCAGCGCGGTGGTGGAAGCCGGCTACCAACTGGTGAAGAGCGGCGAGCTCTGGCAGCACCTGGCGATCAGCACCTGGCGCGCCGCCATCGGCTTCGTCATCGGTGGCTCCATCGGCCTGGCCCTGGGCCTGGTCACCGGCCTGTCGAAGTGGGGCGAACGCTTCCTCGACAGCTCGGTGCAGATGATCCGCAACGTGCCGCACCTGGCGCTGATCCCGCTGGTGATCCTGTGGTTCGGCATCGACGAGTCGGCGAAGATCTTCCTGGTCGCCCTCGGCACCCTGTTCCCCATCTACCTGAACACCTACCACGGCATCCGCAACATCGACCCGGGGCTGCTGGAGATGGCGCGCAGCTACGGCCTGTCCGGCTTCGCCCTGTTCCGCCAGGTGATCCTGCCCGGCGCGCTGCCGTCGATCCTGGTCGGCGTGCGCTTCGCCCTGGGCTTCATGTGGCTGACGCTGATCGTCGCCGAGACCATCTCCGCCAGCTCCGGCATCGGCTACCTGGCGATGAACGCCCGGGAGTTCCTGCAGACCGACGTGGTGGTCCTGGCGATCCTGCTGTACGCCGTGCTGGGCAAGCTCGCCGACCTCGCCGCCCGTGGCCTGGAACGCGTCTGGCTGCGCTGGCACCCGGCCTACCAGGCCAAGGGAGGTGCGGCATGAATGCGCTCAGCACACCGCAGAACCTCAAGCAGGGCATCCCGCTGGCGCTGGACGGCGTGGTCAAGCGCTTCGGCGAGCGCGAGGTGCTCAAGGGCATCGACCTGCGCATCCCCGCCGGCCAGTTCGTCGCCATCGTCGGCCGCAGCGGCTGCGGCAAGAGCACCCTGTTGCGCCTGCTGGCCGGCCTCGACGCCCCCAGCGACGGCCAGCTGCTGGCCGGCTCCGCGCCCCTGGAGGAGGCCCGCGACGGCACCCGCCTGATGTTCCAGGACGCCCGCCTGCTGCCGTGGAAGCGGGTGATCGACAACGTCGGCCTGGGCCTCAAGGGCGACTGGCGCAAGCAGGCCCTGGAAGCCCTGGAAGCGGTGGGCCTGGCCGACCGCGCCCGGGAATGGCCGGCCAGCCTGTCCGGCGGCCAGAAGCAGCGCGTGGCCCTGGCCCGTGCGCTGATCCACCGGCCGCGCCTGCTGCTGCTGGACGAGCCGCTGGGCGCGCTGGACGCGCTCACCCGCATCGAGATGCAGCGGCTGATCGAGAACCTCTGGCAGCGCCATGGCTTCACCGTGCTGCTGGTCACCCATGACGTCAGCGAGGCGGTGGCCGTCGCCGACCGGGTGATCCTCATCGAGGAGGGCGAGATCGGCCTGGACCTCACGGTCGACCTGCCGCGCCCGCGCTCCCGCGGCTCGGCGCGCCTGGCCGCGCTGGAAGCCGAGGTGCTCGACCGCGTGCTGGCGCTGCCGCCGCTGCCGCCCGAACCGGAACCCGTGTCCCCACTGCCCACGCAACTGCGCTGGGCGCTCTGATCCACCGTTCATCCGTGCACTACCGACATTCCCCATAGGAGAAACGCCATGACCATCAAAGCCATCAACGTCCGCAACCAGTTCAAGGGCACCGTGAAGGAAATCATCGAAGGCCCGGTGCTCTCGGAAATCGACGTGCAGACCGCCGCCGGCATCGTCACCTCGGTGATCACCACCCGCTCGGTGAAGGAGCTGGAACTGGCCGTGGGCAGCGAAGTGATCGCCTTCGTGAAGTCCACCGAGGTGTCCATCGCCAAGCTGTGAGGCGGTAGGGGCGGCGTTTCCGCTGCCTTGGGTGCGAAAAAAAGAAGGCGGACGCCCCCTGGGGACGTCCGCCTTTTTTCGTCCGGGGCCTTACATCAGCGCCTGGCGCAGCGCCGCCATGTGCGCGAGGTAGTCGATCAGCTGGTCCAGCTCGGTGTCGCTGAGGGTTTCCGGGGCGAAGCCGGGCATTTTCGCCTGGGGCCAGCGGCGCAGGCTCTGCGGGTCGCGGATGTAGGCGTGGAGGAAGTCCTTGGCGAAATACTCGGTGGGGCTGTGGGGCTGGTTCAGGTCCGGGCCGAACTGGGCGTCGCCGGCGCCGTTCAGGCGGTGGCAGGCCAGGCAGTGCTTCTGGAACAGGGCGAAGCCGGCCTGCACGTCGGCGCTGGCGTCCTTGGCCGGGAGCAGGGCCGGGAAGCGGATTTCCACCGAGTCCAGCACGCGCAGGGTGCTGACCTGGAAGGGCCACTGCTCCGGGCCGATGGCCGAGGCCTGCGGGTCGCTCCAGACCAGGTAGAAGGGCCCGGCCGAGGGCTTGCCCTGGCCCAGCGGCGGCCAGGGTTTCTTCTCTTCCTCGATGGCCAGCCAGGCCCGCGCGCCTTCCTTCTGCAGCAGCGGCGCGGCCGGCAGTTCGGCGGCGAAGCCGTCCAGCGCCACGGCCTGCACGTGGGCGCGGCCGTCCACGCCCTCCAGCAGCGCCGCCAGCGGCACCGCGCGGTAGTGCATGGTGCGCTTGTAGGCCACGTCGTCCTTGATCTCGATGCTGCGCGCCTGGGCGTTGGACAGCAGTTGCGCGCTGCTCAGCGTGCGCGTGCCGGTGGGCAGCTCCAGGGTGAGTTCGGCGGCGAATACGGTGGGGCAGAGCAGGATCAGCAGCGGCAGGATGAAGCGCATGGGCGGGCTCCAGCGATGGGCTGCGCAAACATAGCAGAGGATGCCGACGAACGGCACTGCCACCTGTGCTGCGAGGGCCGCGGCCCCTCGGGCGACGCCGGCTTCGCAGCAGCAGGCGGACGGTTGGCTAGCCGACCAGGCGACTGAGGTTGGGGATGATGAGCACCACTGCGGTAACGAAGACGATCAGGCTGGCCTGCCGCCATTTCTTCGGTTGTTGATCCATCATGATGTTCTTCCGCCTTTCTTGTTGTTGGCCCGCCCCCGCGCGCTCGTTACGACCCGGCGCGGGTGGCTGCGACCTTGGCTTTGCATACCGGCCGCCCCGGCAAGACCCGGCAGCGACGTCCCATAGGTACTGCGAAATTTCAGTCTAAGCCCCGGCTGGCGCGGGCTTAGACGATCTGGCAGCAAATCCTATGGTTCCAGGCATATTCCATCTATATGACAAGGCGGTGACGGCTCTGGCCTGCGGCCCGACCGCCCATCCGACCGCCCGTCGGAGCGCTGCCCAGAGCGGTGCGCCAGGCGACCGCCGGTCGCCTGGGCTGAGCGCGGGGGTCAATCCGCCTGAGCGATCCGGTCATTGCCGGCCGTCGCCACGCGGTTAAGGTAGGCCGACACGCTGCCTGCGTGACCTCTACGCCAAGAGAGCACTCCAAGAGAGAACGCCATGACCGAAGCATTGATTTACGACGCGGTGCGCACGCCCCGCGGCAAGGGCAAGAAGGACGGCGCGCTGCACAGCGTCAAGCCGGTCAACCTGATGGCAGGCCTGCTGCGCGCGGTGCAGCGGCGCAACCAGCTGGACACCGCCCAGGTCGACGACATCGTCCTGGGCTGCGTGACGCCGGTGGGCGACCAGGGCGCCGACATCGCCAAGACCGTCGCGCTGGTGGCCGACTGGGACGAGCAGGTGGCGGGCGTGCAGATCAACCGCTTCTGCGCCTCGGGCCTGGAAGCCGTGAACCTGGGCGCCATGAAGGTGCGCTCGGGCTTCGAGGACCTGGTGTTGGTAGGCGGCGTGGAGTCCATGTCGCGCGTGCCCATGGGCTCGGACGGCGGCGCCTGGGCGCTGGACCCGGAAACCAACCTGCACGCCAGCTTCGTGCCCCAGGGCATCGGCGCCGACCTGATCGCCACCCTGGAAGGCTTCAGCCGCGCCGACGTCGACGCCTTCGCCCTGCGCTCCCAGCAGAAGGCCGCCAAGGCCCGCGCCGAGGGGCTGTTCGCGAAATCCCTGGTGCCGGTCACCGACCAGAACGGCATCGTCCTGCTCGACCACGACGAATTCATCCGCGCCGACTCCACCCTGGAAGGCCTCGGCGCGCTCAAGCCGAGCTTCGAGATGATGGGCCAGATGGGCTTCGACGCCACCGCCCTGCGCAAGTACAGCTACGTCGAGCGCATCGAGCACGTGCACACCCCGGGCAACAGCTCGGGCATCGTCGACGGCGCCGCCGCCATGCTCATCGGCTCCGAGGCCAAGGGCCGCGAGCTGGGCCTGAAGGCCCGCGCGCGGATCGTCGCCACCGCGGTCACCAGCACCGACCCGACCATCATGCTCACCGGCCCCGCGCCGGCCACCCGCAAGGCCCTGGCCAAGGCCGGCCTGCGCGTCGACGACATCGACCTGTTCGAGGTCAACGAGGCCTTCGCCTCGGTGGTGATGAAGTTCATGAAGGACATGGGCGTGCCCGAGGGCAAGGTCAACGTCAACGGCGGCGCCATCGCCATGGGCCACCCCCTGGGCGCCACCGGCTGCATGATCCTCGGCACCCTGCTCGACGAACTGGAGCGGCGCAACCTGCGCTACGGCCTGGCCACCCTCTGCGTGGGCGGCGGCATGGGTATCGCGACGATTATCGAAAGGGTTTGAGGCCGGAGAACAAGAAATGACCGACGCCATCCGCTACGCTTTTCAGTACGAGAAGGGCCAGGACAACATCGTCGTCCTGACCATGGACATGCCCGGCCAGAGCGCCAACACCATGAACGCGGTCTACCGCGAGGCCATGGCCGCCACCGTCGCCCGCCTGGAGGCCGAGAAGGACGCCATCGCCGGCGTGATCCTCACTTCGGCGAAGAAGACCTTCTTCGCCGGCGGCGACCTCAACGAACTGATCAAGGTCACCAAGGCCGACGCCCAGGCTTTCTACGAAGGCATCCTGGTGCTCAAGGGCCAACTGCGTCGCCTGGAGACCCTCGGCAAGCCGGTGGTGGCCGCCATCAACGGCGCGGCCCTGGGCGGCGGCTGGGAAATCTGCCTGGCCTGCCACCACCGCATCGCCCTGGACGAAAGCCACGTGCAGCTGGGCCTGCCGGAAGTCACCCTGGGCCTGCTGCCCGGCGGCGGCGGGGTGGTGCGCATGGTGCGCCTGCTGGGCCTGGAGAAAGCCCTGCCGTACCTCGCCGAAGGCAGGAAGGTGCGCCCGGAGCAGGCGCTCAAGGCCGGGCTGATCCACCAGCTGGCCGGCAGCCGCGAGGAGATGCTGGCCAAGGCCCGCGAGTGGATCGCCGCCAATCCCAACGCCAAGCAGCCCTGGGACAGCGCCGGCTACAAGATTCCCGGCGGCACCCCGTCCAGCCCCAACGTGGCGCAGATGCTGGCCATCGCCCCCTCGGTGCTGCGCGACAAGACCAAGGGCTGCTTCCCGGCGCCGGAGAAGATCATGTGCGCCGCGGTCGAGGGCGCCCAGGTCGACTTCGACACCGCGCAGCTGATCGAGGCGCGCTACTTCACCGAGCTGACCACCGGCCAGGTGGCGAAGAACATGATCGGCACCTTCTGGTTCCAGCTCAACGAGATCAACGCCGGCAAATCGCGCCCGCAGGGCTACCCGCAGTACCGGACGAAGAAGGTCGGGGTGCTCGGCGCCGGCATGATGGGCGCGGGCATCGCCTACGTCTCGGCCGCCGCCGGCATCGAGGTGGTGCTCAAGGACGTCTCCATCGAGGCGGCGGAGAAGGGCAAGGCCTACTCGGCCGCGCTGCTGGACAAGAAGGTCGGCAAGGGCCAGATGACCGCCGAGAAGCGCGACGCCTTCCTCGCCCGCATCAAGCCCAGCGCCAGTGACGCCGACTTCGAGGGCTGCGACTTGGTCATCGAGGCGGTGTTCGAGGACCGCGCGCTCAAGGGCAAGGTCACCGCCGCCGCCGAGGCAGCCGCGCTGCCCGACGCGGTGATCGCCTCCAACACCTCGACCCTGCCGATCACCGGCCTGGCCCAGGCCGTGGCGCAGCCGCAGAAGTTCATCGGCCTGCACTTCTTCAGCCCGGTGGACAAGATGCCGCTGGTGGAGATCATCCGCGGCGAGAGGACCGACGACGCCACCCTGGCCCGCGCCTTCGACTACGTGCTGCAGATCAGGAAGACCCCGATCGTGGTCCACGACAGCCGCGGCTTCTTCACCTCGCGGGTGTTCGGCACCTTCACCAACGAGGGCCTGGCCATGCTCGGCGAAGGCGTGCCGGCGGCGATGATAGAGAACCAGGCGCGCCAGGCCGGCATGCCGGTGGGCCCGCTGGCGATCAGCGACGAAGTCTCGCTGAGCCTGATGAGCCACATCCGCGAGCAGACCCGCAAGGACCTGGAAGCCGAGGGCAAGGCCCTGCCGCGGCACCCGGCCTTCGCCGTGGTCGACCTGATGCTCAACGAGTACAAGCGCCCGGGCAAGGCGGCCGGCGGCGGCTTCTACGAGTACCCGGCCAACGGCAGGAAGCACCTGTGGCCGGAACTGAAGCAGCACTTCGAAAAGGCCGACGGGATGATCCCGGCCGAGGACGTGCGCGACCGCATCCTCTTCGTCCAGGCCATCGAGACGGTGCGCTGCGTGGAGGAGGGCGTGCTGCGCTCCACCGCCGACGCCAACATCGGCTCGATCTTCGGCATCGGCTTCGCCGCCTGGAGCGGCGGCGCGCTGCAGTTCATCAACCAGTACGGCCTGCAGGACTTCATCGCCCGCGCCCAGTACCTGGCCGAGCAGTACGGCGAGCGCTTCGAGCCGCCGGCGCTGTTGCTGGACAAGGCGGCACGCGGCGAGGCCTTCTGAGGGACTTTCGTAGGAGCGAGCTTGCTCGCGAACGGCATTTCCCGGCAGCTATGGTGCATTGGATTGACTCTGCCCCTCTCCCCAGCCCTCTCCCTGAAGGGAGAGGGGGCTAGACCGTGCCGAGAGAAGGAATGGTTTCCTCCGGAAACCACCGAGGCTGCCGGCTGACTCGGGAAAACCAGACCGCACCGAACGGTCCCCTCTCCCTTCAGGGAGAGGGTTAGGGAGAGGGAACAGAGGTGGGCTTGGCAGCGGAGCCACCGGGTAGCACGTTCGCGAGCAAGCTCGCTCCTACGAAAAACGCCAATGCAGCAAAACCGCCCCCCACGGCCGGTTTTTTCTTGCCGGCAAGCACCGTAGGATGGCGTAGAGCGCAGCGAAACCCATCGCCTCCGGACCCGCCATGCCCGACGACCCAACACCGCGGCGCACAGCGCCGGGCAGGTCCACGCCATGGCCCTGGGCAACCTGCAGGGCGAGTACGCCTGGGTGCTGGAGACGGCGCAGGCACAGGCGATGGCGCGGGGCGACCGAGCAGTCGGTCGCCATCGTTCCCGCCGGCATTGATGCGCGGCGTTTTTTCGGGTATTTCCCCTGAAATTCCGACGCATGGAATGGCTTTGCCATCTTGTATCGTGAAAAAACAGTGTGTAGTTTTCACGGAGCGTGCAGTTTGTTAAGAAAACGCGCGTTCGTGCCCGCTTAACATCAGGAACCCACCACTACATGTCGCTGCAAATCTGCATTCTGGAAACCGATATCCTGCGTCCCGAGCTGATCGACCAGTACACCGGCTACGGCTGGATGTTCCAGCAGCTGTTCGCCAAGCAACCGGTGCCCGCCGAGTTCAAGGTGTACAACGTGGTGGAGGGCCATTACCCGCCCGACAGCGAGCACTACGACGCCTACCTGGTGACCGGCAGCAAGTACGACTCCTTCGGCGACGAACCCTGGATCCGCAAGCTCAAGGATTACCTGCTGACCCGCTACGAGCGCGGCGACAAGCTGCTGGGCGTTTGCTTCGGCCACCAGCTGCTGGCCCTGCTGCTCGGCGGCAAGACCGAGCGCGCCGACCAGGGCTGGGGCGTGGGCATCCACGACTACCGCATCGAGGAACAGCCGCAGTGGATGCAGCCGGCACTGGACGACCTGACCCTGCTGGTCAGCCACCAGGACCAGGTCACCCGGCTGCCCGAGGGCGCCCGGCGCATCGCCAGCAGCGACTTCTGCCCGAACGCCGCCTATGCCATCGGCGACCAGGTGCTGTGCTTCCAGGGCCACCCGGAGTTCGTCGCCGACTACTCCCAGGCGATCCTCGACCTGCGCCGGGAGATCTTCAGCGAACCGGTGTACCAGAAGGGCGTCGACAGCCTCGACCGCGAGCATCAGGGCGCCACGGTGGCGGAGTGGATGATGCGCTTCGTCCAGCTGGGCCGTAAGAAGGACGAGCAGAACGCCGCCTGAGTCCGCCGCGCCCCACCAACGCCGCTCCCCGGAGCGGCGTTTTCATTCACGTCGGAACTCGAGCGTAGGAGCGGACTCCGTCCGCGATCCAGCTACCCGGCGGTGCCAGGCCCATCGCGGATAAATCCGCTCCTACAGGTATGCAAGCGCTTCGGCGCGGCCGGCAGGTCAGAGCCAATCCGCCTGCTTGAAGCTGACGTACAGCCCGATGCAGCCGATCACCAGCAGGCCCATCACCAGGAAGTAGCCGTAGTGCCAGTGCAGCTCCGGGATGTACTCGAAGTTCATCCCGTAGATGCCGGCCACCGCGGTGGGCAAGCCGAGGATCGCCGCCCAGGCGGCGAACTTGCGCTGCACCACGCTCTGCCGCGAGGACTCCAGCAGCAGGCCGACCTCGATGGTCTGGCTGGCGATGTCGCGCAGCGAGTTGAGGTCTTCCAGCAGGCGGTTGACGTGGATGGCCACGTCGCGGAAGTACGGGCGCATCTGCTTGTCGATGAAGGGGAAGTCCAGGCGCTGCAGCTCCTGGCAGATTTCCACCATGGGCGCCGCGTAGTGGCGCAGCTTGAGCACCTCGCGGCGCAGGCCGTAGATGCGCTCGATCTCCTCCTGGCTCAGCGAGGTGCGCAGGGCGCGCTGCTCCAGCACCTCGATCTCGCCGCGGATTTCCTCCACCACCGGTTCGTAGTTGCCGACCACGAAGTCGAGCAGGGCGTAGAGCACGAAGTCGGTGCCGTGGGCCAGCAGCAGCGGGCGCGCCTCGCAGCGCTGGCGCACCTGCGAGTACGACTGCGAGAAGCCGTGGCGGGCGCTGATGATGTAGCCGATGCCGGCGAACAGGTGGGTTTCCACGAACATCAGCCGGCTGTCCGCGCGCACCGGCGAGTAGATCACCATGAACAGCGCGTCGCCGAAGGTCTCCAGCTTCGGCCGGCTGTGCTTCTCCAGGGCGTCGGAGATGGCCAGCTCGTGCAGGTTGAACTGCTTCTGCAGGTTCATCAGCTCTTCCGGCGTGGGTTCCTGCAGGCCGGTCCAGACGAAGTGGTCGGGCTGGCAGGCCCAGCGATAGCCCGCCTCCAGCGGGATATCGGCGACCTTCTTGCCCTTGCAGTAGACGGCGGATGCGACGACTCGACCCATGGCGCGTTCTCCCGGCAGGCGGAGGCGGGCGGTGCCGGCGGGCACCGGCGGCGATCTGCAAAGTATGGGCAAGCTGGCGCAGGCCGCCAGCGCGGGGCTCAGGAGTGCGGGCGCAGGCTCTGCTGCAGGACCGCCAGGGCGTTGGGCAGCACCTGGTTGAAGCGCTGGAACAGCGCGTTCTTGTCCACGCCTTCCGGCTGGACGTTGCGGCTGCCCTGGAAGCCGCCACTCAGGGCCAGCGCCACGAGCACCAGGATGCTGTACAGGCCGATGCTGGCGAGGGCGCCGTTGCGCAGGGTACGGGCGGTGGAGCGGTGCATGGCGATGGCTGCCGGAAGTGGGATTGCGGCCAGTTTCCCAGCAGTCTCGTCGATGGAATAACGATGTTCGTTGCTTTCAACTATCGGTGGAATTGATGTTTCGCCCCGCGCCGCGAGGGGGATGCGGCCTTGATGCGGGTCAAGGTCCGCGGTGCGGCCAGGCGTAACGTGAAGATAGACGGGAGCGCAAGACAAGGCTTCCGAGGTACCCCACCGAGCAAGGAAAGATTCATGATCCGAGAAGTTGAAGGCGACATTCTGCTGAGCAAGGCCCAGGTCATCGCCCATGGCATCGCGCCCCAGGACCCGTTCGACAGCGGCCTGGCCCTGGCCCTGCGCGAGCGCTGGCCGTCGCTGGTCCGCGACTACCGTCATGCGGCGCACGCCTCGGCGCCCGCGCCGGGCTCCATCTGGGCCTGGTCGGGGGTGGACGCCGATGGTTCGACCCGCGGCATCGTCAACCTGCTGACCCAGGACATGCAGGGCAGCGGGCGTAGCGCCAAGCCAGCCAAGGCCAGCCTGGAGAACGTCGGGCACTGCCTGCGGGAGCTGGCGAAGTTCGTCGAGGGGGAGGGAGTCCGCAGCCTGGCGCTGCCCTGCCTGGCCACTGGCGTCGGCGGGCTGGACTGGAAGGATGTGCGACCGTTGCTGGACAGGTATCTCGGCCATCTGGACATCCCGGTGCTGGTCTATGCGGTCTATCGCAAGGGCGTGGCTGCCGACGAGAAACTCGGCTGAGGCGCGGCCGGCGGCCTGGCGCGTCCCGGAAGCGGGGCGTGCGGGGCCGTCGGAGTGCCGGCGGGCGGCCGGTCAGCCCTGGTGGGCCGGGGCGTCGTGCTGCTGGTGGGCGGTCTGCTCGGCCTTGTGCTGCAGGGCGGCCTGGTTCAGGTTGACCATGCGGTTCTGCATCAGCGGCGATTCTTCGGCGAAGCCGGCCTGGGCGCCGAGCAGGGTGGCGCTGGCGAGGAGGGCAGTGGCGATCAGTTGCAGTTTCATGATGAACACCTCGTTGGTTGCTTTTCCTGTGGGTTCATCAATAGGTTAACGCGCAATAATTTTTGAAAAAGACCGAACGGGCTTAATCAGTTTTGCCTTTTTCGTAACTATTCGAGGAGCTCCATAGGTGCGGGCCCTGCCCGCGATATCGCGCGCAGGGCGCGCTCCTACAGGGGAACGGCGTGGGTGGGGTAGCGTAGGAGCGGATCTCATCCGCGAATCGCGCCGGGATGTCCGGCTATCGCGGACAAGGTCCTACGACCATGCTCGACCGTAGGGCGAATAACCGTTCGCGGTTATCCGCCGCCGGCCGGAACGCCGGTGCCCGACGGCGGCGGCGGATAACGCCGTAGGCGTTATGCGCCCTACGGGTTGCAAGGGGGCGGCGTAGGAGGGGTTGAGCGGAGCGATACCCATCGCCATGGCCGCATGGGTTTCGCCAAGGCTCAACCCATCCTGCGAGAAGCACCTCGGCGCTGTCGGCAAGGCAGTTGCGCCTATTGGGGCGCTTGCCTCAGGCCAGGTGCTGCTTGTCCTGCTCGATGGCCTGGTCCAGGGTTTCCAGCAGTTGCCGGCGCACCTTCAGCTTGGTGTTGCGGTGCGCGGTCATGTTCAGCTTCTTCAGCTGCTGGGCGGCGGCGCGGGCGGTGTCCAGCAGTTCCTCGGGGCTCACCACCTTGTCGAGGAAGCCGGCGGCCATGGCTTCCTGCGGGGCGAACATCTCGGCGTTGATCACCGAGCGGTTGAAGGCCGACTTGCGCAGGCGGTCGCGGGCCAGCTCGATGCCCACGTGGTGCATGGTCATGCCGATGGCCACTTCGTTCAGGCCGATCTGGAAGGGGCCGTCGACGCCGATGCGGTAGTCCGCCGAGAGCAGCAGGAAGGCGCCCTTGGCCACGGCGTGGCCGGGGCAGGCGACGATGATCGGGAAGGGGTGGGCCAGCATGCGCCGGGCCAGGGTCGAGCCGGCGGCCACCAGGGCCACGGCGTTCTCCGGGCCGGAGGTCATCACCTTGAGGTCGTAGCCGCCGGAGAGGATGCCCGGCTGGCCGGTGAGGATGACCACCGCGCGGTCCTGCTCGGCACGGTCCAGCGCCTGGTTGAAGGCCTCGATCACGGCGGGGGAGATGGCGTTCACCTTGCCGTTGGCGAGGGTCAGGGTGGCGACGCCGTCGTCGAGTTGATAGCTGATCAGTTCACTCATGGCAGGACATCCGGGAAAAGGGGCGTGGCGCAGAACATACTGGCGGCCACGGCGACCGTAAAGCGCTGTGTCCGACCGGCCGGTCACCGCGGTTTTGCGACGGGCTTCACTCTCCGGCGGGCGAGCCGGCGAATTTGGCGGGCGGCGCATGGAGGCGCGCGGGCCGTGCTGTTAAGCTGCCAGCACCGCCGTCCGTATCAATCCGCATACAAGGAAGTCCTTCCGAATGTCGAAACTGCTCAAGTGGGGCCTGCTCGGCATCGTGGCCGTGGCGCTGATCATCAAGGTGTCGCTGTGGCTGTCCGTGCGCAGCATCGTCGACGACGCCGTGGCACGCCTGTCGCCGATGGTGGAGATCACCTACGGCGGGATTTCCTCTTCCTTCGACGGCCGCGTCGGCCTGAAGAACGTGGAGATCCGCGTGCCGGCCGCCCGCGACAGCCTGAAGGTGGCCCATGCCCAGCTCAGGTTCAACGGCCTGCGCGAGCTGCTCAGCTTCAAGGAGCGCCTGGCCGAGGGCAAGCTGCCCAAGCAGATGGCCATGGAACTCACCGGCGTCGAGCTGCAGGTGCACGGCCCGTTCATGCAGGCGCTGTACGAGCAGCCGGCGGAGAGCAGCGTGTTCACCGCCATGAGCGAGGTGGCCTGCGGCAACATCCGCAACATCGGCTCCGACGAGCTGCTGCAGATGGGCTACCGCACCCTGGAGTCGGACATCGAGTTCTCGTACCTGTTCGAACCCGGCGCGCAGAAGCTGACCTTCAACCTGCGCTCGGACGCCCGCGGCATGCTCGACACCCGCGTCGGCATGTCCCTGAGCAACGTCTCCGAACGCCCCGGCGACATGCGCGTGAACCCGCCGCGGGTGTCCCAGGTGACCGTCGAGCTGGACGACAACCAGTACCAGCGCAAGGTCCAGGAGTTCTGTGCCGCGCGCCTGGGCATCAAGCGCGAGGAGTACCTCAAGCAGGCCCTGGCGCAGTTCGACAAGGCCATGCGCAGCCAGCGCGTGGCGCTGGACCCGCCGCTGCTCGACGCCTACGCCCGCTACCTGGCCGACCCGCAGTCGCTGCGCCTGGAGCTCAACCCCACCGAGGGCATGACCTGGGGCGGGCTGCAGTTCTTCGAGGCCAAGGACGTGGTCGGCATGCTGCGCCCGGTGCTGCTGGTGAACCAGCAGGCGGTGAGCCCGGTCGGCTTCGCCTGGGTCGACCCGCTGAAGCAGAAGATCACCGTCGATTCGGCCGCCCACAAGATTTCAGCCGAAGAAACGGTTGAGTCGGAGAAGAGAACGCAGCAATATGGCTTCGTCAGTATCGACAGCCTTGCCCAGTACACCGGCAAGCGCCTGCAGTTCATCACCTTCGATGGTGCCTATTACCAGGGTGTACTGCACAAGGTGGAGAACGGACGAGTCTATATCACGGTCCTCATGGGGACGGGCTCGGCCGAGATGAACCTCCGCCTGAACAAGATCAATCAGGTGCGGGTCGAGTTGTGAGACCCGCAAGAGGAGAGTGCAAGTGAGTGAGTCGTTGTCCATCCATCATGATGAGTCCAGCCACCAGTTCGTCACGACGGTGGACGGTCATCGTGCCTACCTGGCCTACATGGATCTGGGCAAGCAGACGCTGGACATCTACCGCACCTTCGTGCCGGACAGCCTGCGCGGCCGGGGCATCGCTGCGGCGCTCACCGAGCACGCGCTGCAGTACGCCGAGCGCAAGGGCTACAGCGTGATTCCCTCCTGCTCCTACGTCGAGCGCTACCTGGAGCGCCACCCGCGCCACGCCGACCGCATGGCCTGAGCCGCCAGCACCAATGAAAACGCCGGGCAATGCCCGGCGTTTTTCATTGCCTTGCGCTTCAGCCTCGCTGGCGCTTGGGCAGCACGTCCTTGAGCTTGGCATGCATGCTGCGCACGGCCTTCTCGGTGGTCTCCCAGTCGATGCAGGCGTCGGTGATGGAGACGCCGTACTGCAGCTGGCAGAGGTCCTTCGGGATCGGCTGGCTGCCCCAGCCCAGGTGGCTTTCCACCATCAGGCCGACGATGGAGTTGTTGCCCTCGGCGATCTGGTTGGCGACGTTGTCCATCACCAGCGGCTGCAGGGCCGGGTCCTTGTTGGAGTTGGCGTGGCTGCAGTCGACCATCACGTTCAGCGGCACCTTGGCCTTGGTCAGCTCCTGCTCGCACAGGGCCACGCTCACCGAGTCGTAGTTCGGCTTGCCGTTGCCGCCGCGCAGCACCACGTGGCCGTAGCGGTTGCCCTTGGTGGTGACGATGGACACGCCGCCTTCCTGGTTGATGCCCAGGAAACGGTGCGGGCTGGAGACCGACTGCAGGGCGTTGATCGCCACGGTCAGGCTGCCGTCGGTGCCGTTCTTGAAGCCGACCGCGGAGGACAGGCCGGAGGCCATCTCGCGGTGGGTCTGGGATTCGGTGGTGCGCGCGCCGATGGCCGACCAGCTGATCAGGTCCTGCAGGTACTGCGGGGAGATCGGGTCGAGCGCCTCGGTGGCGGTGGGCAGGCCCATCTCGGCCAGGTCGCGCAGCAGCTGGCGGCCGATGTGCAGGCCGTCCTGGATCTTGAAGGAGTCGTCCAGGTAGGGGTCGTTGATCAGGCCTTTCCAGCCCACGGTGGTGCGCGGCTTCTCGAAGTACACGCGCATCACCAGGAACAGGCTGTCGGCGACCTCGGCGGCCAGTACCTTGAGGCGCTCGGCGTATTCGTGGGCGGCCTTGACGTCGTGGATGGAGCAGGGGCCGATCACCACGAACAGGCGGTGGTCCTTGCCGTCGAGGATGTCGCGGACGACCTGGCGGCCATGGGCGACGGTCTGCCGGGCGGCTTCGGTCAGGGGGATTTCGCGCTTGAGCTGCTCCGGCGTGATCAGGGTCTCGTTGGAGGCAACGTTAAGGTCGTCGATCTGTAAATCAGCCATCGTGGTACTCAGTCAGGTCACGGGTGCCGGCCGCCAGGAACCCCCATGCGATGGGGCGCAGGCATGAATCTCGCTAAGGGGAAGTCGAACCTTAACGCGTCGGACGCCGGCTCGACAATGGGCAGGCACCGGGAAAATGCCCGGACGACGGGGTTTTGCGCCGTTTCAGATGGCGCAGAACAGGGGGAAGTCGGCGGCATTGCAGGCGATCCACTCCAGCGCCGTGTCCTCCAGCGGCTGCGCCTGCCCGCTTTCGCGCTCGCGCTGGCGCCGGTAGTGCTCGATCTGGCAGACCTGCTCGACCATGCGCGCGCGGAACAGGGTGTCCTCGTCGAGGAAGGCCACGCCCACCAGGTAGTCGTCGACGAGCTTGCGGCTCCAGGCCACCACCCCGGGGTAGCGCGCGGCGTCGCCCAGCAGCGGGATGCGCAGCTCGACCGCGGTGCCGCGGCGGAAACCGCGCGGGGCGTTGCAGGCGACCCCGCCGAGGCTGATATTGTACAGGCGCTGGCGCGGCAGGAAGAGCTGCCTGCGGACCACCAGCTCCACCGGTAGATCACATGGGTGACGCAGGAACTGTCGCATGACGGAAGGCTCCGACTGCAATCTTTTTGGTGTTGGCATCGAGCCAAGTATAGTGCCGTCGTTCGAACTCACCGACCTGGACGCCGATCACCGGTTGCTCGAATTGCCCGGCGACTCGCTGCTGGTGTTCAGCGCCGAGGGCTGCGCCTCCTGCCGCTGGGCCCGCGCGCAGCTGCCGGGCATGGGGCTGCCGGTGCAGCGCCTGTGCTGGGTCGATGCCGGGCGCAACGGCGGCCTGGTCGAGCGCTACGAAGTCTTCCACCTGCCGGCGCTGTTCCTGGTGCGCAACGGGGCCTTCCATGGCCGCCTCGACGCGCCCCTGCGCGCCGGCCCCCTGGCCCAGGCCCTGCGTGCCGCGGCCCGGCGCATTCCCGAGGAGTTGCCCTGAATGACTGTTTCCCCCGTTCGCATCGGCGTGATCGGCACCGGCGCCATCGGCGGTTTCTACGGCCTGATGCTGGCCCGCGCCGGCTTCGACGTGCACTTCCTGCTGCGCAGCGAATACGCCGCGGTGGCCGGGCACGGCCTGCGCCTGAACAGCCAGGTGCATGGCGCGCTGAGCCTGGCGCCGGTGCAGGCCTACCACGACGTCGCCGAGCTGCCGCCGTGCGACTGGCTGCTGGTGGGCGCCAAGACCACCAGCAACGCCGAACTGGCTCCGCTGATCGCCCGCGCCGCGGCGCCGGGGGCCAAGGTCCTGCTGCTGCAGAACGGCCTGGCGGTGGAGGAGGGCCTGCGCCCGCTGCTGCCGGACTCGCTGCACCTGCTGGGCGGGCTCTGCTACATCTGCGTGCACCGCTCCGCCCCCGGGGTGATCGAGCACCAGGCCCTGGGCGCGGTGCACCTGGGCTACCACAGCGGGCCGGCCGCCGATGCCGCCGCCGGCCAGGCCCTGGCCGAGGAGGGCGCGGCGCTGTTCCGCGCGGCCGGGCTGGATTCCCTGGCGATGCCGGCGCTGGAGCACGCGCGCTGGCAGAAACTGGTGTGGAACATCCCCTACAACGGCCTGTCGGTGCTGCTCGACAGCGGCACCCGGGCGCTGATGGCCAATGCCGACAGCCGCGCGCTGATCGCCGCCATCATGGACGAGGTGATGGCCGGCGCCGCCGCCTGCGGCCACGAGCTGCCGGCCGGCTACCCGGCGGCGATGCTGAGCGCGACCGAGCGCATGCCCGACTACCTGCCGAGCATGTACCACGACTTCGCCCAGCGCCGGCCGCTGGAGCTGCAGGCCATCTACGACGCGCCCCTGGCCGCGGCGGCCGCCGCCGGGGCGGCGATGCCGCGCATCGAGGCGCTGCAACGGGCGCTACGCTTCATCGACGCGCGCAACCAGGCGCGCTGATTCACCACGGGGGAACGGGCAATGGGCAAGGGGCTGGGCGACAAGCTGGTGGTGGCGATCTCCTCGCGGGCGCTGTTCGACCTCGACGAGAGCCACCGCATCTACGAATCCGAGGGCGTGGAGGCCTACCGGCAGTACCAGATCGTCCACGAGGACGAGGTGCTGCAGCCCGGCGACGCCTTCGCCCTGGTGCAGAAGCTGCTGGGCCTCAACGAGATGCTCGGCCGGCAACTGGTGGAGGTGGTGCTGGTGTCGCGCAACAGCGCCGACACCGGGCTGCGGGTGTTCAACTCCATCCAGCAGCACGGCCTGGGCATCTCCCGCGCGGCCTTCGTCGGCGGGCGCAGCCCTTACCCGTACCTGGCGGCGTTCGGTTGCCACCTGTTCCTCTCCACCCACGTCGAAGACGTACGCAGCGCCCTGGAGAACGGCTTCGCCGCGGCCACCATCCTCTCCGCCGGGGCCCGTCGCGAGACCGGCGGCGAACTGCGCTTCGCCTTCGACGGCGACGCCGTGCTGTTCTCCGACGAGGCCGAGCGGGTGTTCCAGCAGGGCGGCCTGGAGGCCTTCCAGACCCGCGAGCAGGAGTCCGCCCGCGAGCCACTGGGCGGCGGCCCCTTCAAGCCCTTCCTGGCGGCGCTGAACCGCGTGCAGCAGGCCTTCCCCCAGGAGTCCTGCCCGATCCGCACGGCCCTGGTCACCGCGCGCTCGGCGCCGGCCCACGAGCGGGTGATCCGCACCCTGCGCGAATGGGACATCCGCCTCGACGAGTCGCTGTTCCTCGGCGGCCTGGACAAGTCGGCGTTCCTCGAGGCCTTCAGCGCCGACGTATTCTTCGACGACCAGCCCGGGCACTGCGAGCGGGCCAGGGAGGTGGTCGCCACCGGCCACGTGCCCCACGGCGTGAGCAACGAGCCGCAGACGGCCAGCTAGCGCGGCCTCGGCCGCTTGCTGCTACTCTGCTCAGAGGCCCGCCGCCGAGGCAGTAGGAGGCCGCATGATCCGATCGATTCTCTACGCTACCGACCTTGGTCTCTACGCCCCGTACGTCCTCCAGCACGCCATGTCCCTCGCCCGCGCCTACGACGCCGAGATTCACGTGGTGCACGCCGTGGAGCCGATGGGGCTGTTCGCCGATTCCGTGCTGCAGACCTACCTGGATGCCGACACCCTCGCCGAGCTGCGCAGCAGCGGCCTGAGCACCGTCATGGGCAATATCGAGCGGCGGGTGATGGAGGGCTTTCGCGACGAGCTCGGCGAGCTGCACGGGGAGGCGGGCATGATCCGTTCGGTGCGCGTGCTGCAGGGCGACCCGCCGCAGGTGATCCTGGACGAGGCGCAGCGCCTGCAGGTGGACCTGATAGTCGCCGGCAGCCACAGCCATGGCGAGGGTATGAACACGCCCCTGGGGCGTACTGCCGCACGGGTGGTGCAGTTGGCGGAGGTGCCGGTGTACCTGGTGCCCATGCTGCAGCACCGCAGCTGAGGCGGTTGCGCGACGAACGGACGGGGCGCTCTGCCTCGCGTTTTTCCCGGCGCCCGGGGGTGGCCGGGGGCGCGCCATGGGGGGCGTAGTAGGCAAGCTCGAAAAAAACGTCTAACTTTATTCCTCAAACCATTAATATGGTTATAAAAGCAGAGCCCGGGTCGCGGGCCGCGACATCCATTTCGAGGAATCTCCATGAAGCTCCAGCAACTGCGCTATATCTGGGAAGTCGCGCACCATGACCTGAACGTTTCCGCCACTGCGCAGAGCCTGTACACCTCGCAGCCGGGCATCAGCAAGCAGATCCGCCTGCTGGAGGACGAGCTGGGCGTGGAAGTCTTCGCCCGCAGCGGCAAGCACCTGACCCGCGTCACTCCGGCCGGCGAGCGCATCATCAACACCGCCGGCGAGATCCTGCGCAAGGTCGAGAGCATCAAGCAGATCGCCCAGGAATTCTCCAACGAGAAGAAGGGCACCCTGTCCATCGCCACCACCCACACCCAGGCGCGCTACGCGCTGCCGGGCGTGATCAGCGGCTTCATCAAGCAGTACCCGGACGTGTCCCTGCACATGCACCAGGGCACGCCCATGCAGATCGCCGAGATGGCCGCCGACGGCACCGTCGACTTCGCCATCGCCACCGAGGCCCTGGAGCTGTTCGGCGACCTCATCATGATGCCCTGCTACCGCTGGAACCGCTGCGTGATCGTGCCCCAGGGCCACCCGCTGACCAAGGTGCCGAAGCTGACCCTGGAACTGCTCGCCGAGCAGCCCATCGTCACCTACGTGTTCGGCTTCACCGGCCGCTCCAAGCTGGACGAGGCCTTCAACCAGCGCGGCCTGGTGCCCAAGGTGGTGTTCACCGCGGCCGACGCCGACGTGATCAAGACCTACGTGCGCCTGGGCCTGGGCGTGGGCATCGTGGCCCACATGGCGGTGGACCCGAAGCTGGACAGCGACCTGGTGATGCTCGACGCCAGCCACCTGTTCGAGTCCAGCGTGACCAAGATCGGCTTCCGCCGCGGCACCTTCCTGCGCGGCTTCATGTGCGACTTCATCGAGAAGTTCGCCCCGCACCTGACCCGCGAGCTGCTGGCCAAGGCCGTGCAGTGCCACAACAAGGCCGAGCTGGACGAGCTGTTCGAAGGCATCGAGCTGCCGGTCTACTGAGGCGACGCCACCCCGCGACGCCCGGCTTCGGCCGGGCGTTTTCGTTCAGGCCCCGGCGGGAGCGTGGGGCGCATGACCGTTCGCGGTTATCCGCCGCTCCACCCTCGCTATTCCCATGTAGGAGCGCGCCCTGCGCGCGAATCGCAGGCAGGGCCTGCTCCTACAGTTCGCCATGAGGCATGGCATTCCACCTGTAGGAGCGGACTCTGTCCGCGATTCGGCGGATAACGCCATAGGCGTTATGCGCCCTACGTTCGTGCGAATGACGAGAGGCCAGGCTCACGAGCGAAGCCATGCCGATCGCCTGATGCATTCAGTGACGCAGCCAGCCCCGGCTGATGGCCGGTGCCAGTGCGCGGCGGTACAGCGCCTCGGCCCGGGCTGTGAGTACGCTGCCGTGGCGTTGCCAGAGCAACCAGACCAGGCTGTTGCTCACCGCCGCCACGGCCAGCGCGCCGAGCATGTCCAGCGGGTAGTGGATGCCCAGGCAGACCCGCGCGTAGCCCACCGCCAGCCCGACGGCGCCGATCAGCGCGCCGGGCAGCCAGACGTCGTCGAACAGCAGGCTGAGGGCGCAGGCGGCGAAGAGGGTCAGGTGGTCGCTGGGGAAGGAGGCGTTGGCGGCGTGGGCCAGCCAGGCGTGCCCCAGGCCGATGGCGAAGGGCCGCGGGTGCGGCCAGAGCAGCCCGATCAGCAGGCTGAGGGCCAGCGCCAGCACGGCCACCCCCAGGGCCCGTAGCAGTTGGCTGCGCAGGCGCTGGTCGCCCCGGCACCACAGGGCCAGCAGCGCCAGCGGCAGCAGGTAGAGCGGCACCGTGGCGGCGAAGCGGGCGATCTCGATCAGCCAGGCCGGCGTCTGCGCGGTGGCGTTGATGGCGAGGAACGACTGGCGGTTGAGCGCCTCCAGCAGGCTGATGCCGGGGGCGGGGAGCAGTGGGTCGGGCATGTTCGATTCTTGGAGTAGGGCACGCTGGGCCACGATAGGCATCGCTGCCTGAAGGCGGGCTTAAGAGGGGATGAAGAGGGTGGGCTCAGAGGCGGTCGAGGTCGTCGCGCCGGGCCAGCTCGGCCAGCACTTCGGGCGAATCCTGCGGGGCCGGGCCGCGGCCTTCGAGGATCTCGTGGAGGAAGCTCATGAACACGGTGAACACCTGCTCGCGGCCGTCGTCGTGGCGCACCACGAAGAAGGGCGCGCTGTCCACGCCGTACTGGGCGGCGACCATCCAGCCGGCGCTGCCCGGGTTGCGTTCGTCGGCCACCAGCACGCGGTCGATGCGCGGCAGGTAGCCGCCGTTCTCCAGGCGCTGCTGCACGTCCTTGCACTTGCCGCAGTCCTCGCCGTCGGCCAGGACCTTCTTGACCATGGTGATGCGCATGGGGCTTTCCTCTCGCGGTAGGGGCAGGGCCTACCTTAAGCGCTGGAGCGCCGGCGGAAAACCCGCCGGCGACGGCCTCAGCCCTTGGTGATCAGGTTGCCGGCGTGCAGGCCGCATTCCTTCTGGGTGGCTTCTTCCCACCACCAGCGGCCTTCGCGCTCGTGCTGGTTGGGCAGCACCGGGCGGGTGCAGGGCTCGCAGCCGATGCTGATGAAGCCGCGCTCGTGCAGGCTGTTGTAGGGGATCTCCAGCATGCGGATGTAGGCCCAGACTTCCTCGCTGCTCATGTTGGCCAGCGGGTTGAACTTGTACAGCGGCTTTTCCGGGGTGGAGAAGGCGCCGTCCACCTCGACCACCGCCACCTGGCTGCGGGTGCCCGGGCTCTGGTCCTTGCGCTGGCCGGTGGCCCAGGCGCTGACGGTGGCGAGCTTGCGCTTGAGCGGCTCGATCTTGCGGATGCCGCAGCACTCGCCGTGGCCGTCCTTGTAGAAGCTGAACAGGCCCTTTTCCTTGACGAAGGGTTCCAGCAGGCGCGGATCGGGGGTCATGACCTCGATGGCGATGCCGTAGTGCTCGCGCACCTGCTCGATGAAGCGGTAGGTCTCCGGGTGCAGGCGGCCGGTGTCCAGGCTGAACACCTTGACGTTCTTGTTGATCTTCCAGGCCATGTCCAGCAGCACCACGTCCTCGGCGCCGCTGAAGGAGATCCACAGGTCGTCGCCGAAGTGCTCGAAGGCGAACTTGAGGACGTCCTGGGGGGACTTGCTGGCATAGGTCGCGGCTATTTCGGCGACGTCGAACGGATGACTCATCAGGCGGTTTTCCACTTGTACTTGCGCGGTGCGCTATAAGACTGCCGATCTTAACAAAGGCAGGGATATGCCCCTAAATAACCATCAGGAAGGTCGACTGTATTCTTTGGGTATAAGCACCGCGTTGCGCCGGCCCGGACGAGCCGCTAGAGTGCCGCCTTCTGTCCAAACCTGCGGGGAATCGTTCGTGGAAATCGCCTGTCTCGACCTGGAAGGGGTACTGGTCCCGGAAATCTGGATCGCCTTCGCTGAAAAAACCGGTATCGAAGCGCTCAAGGCGACTACCCGCGATATCCCCGACTACGACGTGCTGATGCAGCAGCGCCTGCGCATCCTCGACGAGCACGGCCTGAAGCTGGCCGACATCCAGGAAGTGATCGCCACCCTGAAGCCCCTGGAAGGCGCGGTGGAGTTCGTGGACTGGCTGCGCGAGCGCTTCCAGGTGGTGATCCTCTCCGACACCTTCTACGAGTTCTCCCAGCCGCTGATGCGCCAGCTGGGCTTCCCGACCCTGCTGTGCCACAAGCTGGTCACCGACGAGACCGACCGCGTGGTCGGCTACCAGCTGCGCCAGAAGGACCCCAAGCGCCAGTCGGTGATCGCCCTCAAGAGCCTGTACTACCGCGTGATCGCCGCCGGCGACTCGTACAACGACACTACCATGCTCAGCGAAGCCCACGCCGGCATCCTGTTCCATGCGCCGGAGAACGTGATCCGCGAGTTCCCGCAGTTCCCGGCGGTGCACACCTACGAGGACCTGAAGCAGGAATTCCTCAAGGCGTCCAACCGCCAGCTCTGCCTGTAATGCCGGCGGGCCCATGGCCCGCGGTTCGAGGAAGAACGCCGTTTCCCGTCATGGGAAACGGCGTTTTTTGTTGGTTTCAGGAAAACACGGGCGGGCTTGTCGACCTGTGCCGAGGCGCCCTTCATAGGATGGGTGTGGGGCCGAGGTATTGGGGTTCCGGCCAGCGGCGGATAACCGCGAACGGTTATGCGCCCTACGAACTCGCCGGCTGACGCCGCATCGTCCGCCCACTCCGAACGGCCCCCTCTCCCTTCAGGGAGAGGGTTGGGGAGAGGGCGCTCTTACACCCAACGCCGTAGCCGCCGGGAAATCCTGTTCGCGAGCAAGCTCGCTCCTACAGGTATGGCGTCCCCGCCGATCACACCCGGAACTGCCCCATCAACCCCTGCTGGTGGTTGGCCAGGTCGTTCAGCGACTGGCTGATCTGCGCCGATTCCTGGGCCTGGCCGGACAGCGACTCGGTCACGTCGCGGATGCCCGCCACGTTGCGGTTGATCTCCTCGGCCACCGCGCTCTGTTCTTCGGCGGCGCTGGCGATCTGCAGGTTCATGTCGTTGATCACCCCCACCGCCTCGCCGATGCGGCGCAGCGCGGCCACCGCCTGTTCCACCTGGCTGACGCTGCCCTGGGCCTGCTGGTGGCTGCTGTGCATGGCGCTGACCACTTCGCGGGTGCCGTTCTGCAGGCCTTCGATGACCTGGCGGATTTCCTCCACCGAGTCCTGGGTGCGCTTGGCCAGGTTGCGCACTTCGTCGGCCACCACCGCGAAGCCACGGCCGGCCTCGCCGGCGCGGGCCGCCTCGATGGCAGCGTTGAGCGCCAGCAGGTTGGTCTGCTCGGCGATGGCGCGGATCACCTCCAGCACCGAGCCGATCTGCTCGCTGCTGGCGGCCAGGCCCTCGACCTGGGTCATGGCCTGGCTCATGTCGCGGGCCAGTTCGTCGATGGCGCGGGTGGTCTGGTCGATCACCGCCAGGCCGTCGCGGGTGGCGCCGTCGGCGCCGCGGGCGGCATCGGCGGCTTGCGCGGCGCTGTTGGCCACGTCGTGGGCGGTGGCGCTCATTTCCTGGGAGGCGGTGGCCACCTGCTCGATCTCGCGGAACTGCTGCTGCATGCCGGCGCTGGTCTGGGTGGACAGCGCAGCGGACTGGTCGGCGGTGGCGCGGGCGTCCTGCACCGAGGCCTTCACGTCGCGGATGATCGGCTGCAGCTTGTCGAGGAAGCGGTTGAACCAGCCGGCCAGCTCGCCCAGTTCGTCCTGGCCCTGGTACTTCAGGCGCTGGGTCAGGTCGCCCTCGCCGCTGGCGATGTCGCGCAGCATGCCGGCCACGCCGAGGATCGGGCGCGTCACGCCGCGGGCGGTCAGCCATACCAGCAGCAGGCCGAGCAGGGCGGCGAGCAGGCCCAGGCCGAGTTCGACGACGGTGCCCTGGGTACGTTGCTGGTCCAGCTCCTGCTGCAGCTTCACCGCCGGGCCCTGCAGGGCCTGCAGCGGCACGTCGATGAGCACGCCCCAGGCCTCGGCCTCGGGGATCGGGCGCAGCGGTTGCAGGGCGCGCAACTCGCCGTCGTGTTCGAGGACCTTGTGCTGGCCGGCGCCGAGCAGTTGCAGCAACTGCCCGCCCTGGGCGGGGTAGACCTCCTGCAGCTTCTTGCCGAGCTTGCCGGCGTCGGCGCTGTAGCCGGCGAGCAGGCCGGCGGGGCTGATGATGGCGACGCGGCTCTGGCCCTCGTAGAGTTCCTGGCTGCCTTCACGGGCGATTTCCTGCAGGCGGTCGAGGGCGATGTCCACCCCCAGCACGCCGACCAGCTTGCCGTCGACCTGCAGGGGCAGGGCGATGCTGGTCATGAGGATCTTGCGGTTGCCCACCTCGTCGACGTAGGGCTCCAGCACGCAGGTCTTGCCGGCGGCCTTCGGGCAGGTGTACCAGGCGTTGTAGGCCGCGCCGCTGGGGCCGGGGCTGGTGTCGGCGAGCATCTTCTCGTCCATCGGCTCGGCCTCCAGCTGGCCGGGGGTGGCCTGGGCCCAGTATTGCGAGAAGCGCCCCTTCTCGTTGCTGCCGAGTTCGGTGCGGCCCTCGGCCTGGGCGTCGCGGCCGTCCAGGGCGTCGGGCTCGAAGGCCAGGTACAGGCCGAGCAGCTCGGGGTTGGCCGCCACCGCGTCGCGCATCTGCCGGTTCAGTTCCTCGCGCAGGGCCAGGGTGTCCAAGCCGCGCTGGGCGGCGAGCTGGCGCATGGCCAGGGCCTGCCGGGCGAAGCTCTGCGCGTAGCGGTAGGCGTCGCTGAAGTAGCGCTGGATACGCATCGCCTGGATCTCGCCGCGGGCGCGCAGGCGGGCCTCGGCGGCGTCGTCCAGCATGCGGGTGCTGGATTCCTTCACCAGCGCGGTGCTGTGCTGCATGCGGTAGATCGACAGACCGGCGAGCAGCGAAACCACGCCGAGCAGGCACAGGCCCGCGAGCAGGGTGATCTTCCACTGGATGGAGAGGCGACGAAAAGGCATGGGGGTGTCCTCTGCGGGAACCTTGGGGGTGTTCGGAAATATCGGCGGCTGTGCGATTTTCTTTACAGACATTGCTGCCGTCCGTCGGCTGGGCCTCTGGAGCGCCAGTCTCGCGCCGGGTTGCACTTCGCCACCCATCTGCTGACTAATGTGCAGGCCACTCTCGGCAGATGGGATTGCACATGCTCGATTCGAAACTGGAAAACCGGACGTTCCTGATACTGCTGGCGGTGGTCAGCATCGCCTTCGCCTGGCTGCTGCTGCCGTTCTACGGCGCGGTGTTCTGGGGCACCATCCTGGCCATCATCTTCGCCCCGGTGCACCGCCGGTTGCAGGCGCGCCTGGGCGGGCGCAGGAACCTGGCGGCGCTGATCACCCTGAGCGCCTGCATCCTCATCGTGATCCTGCCGGTGATCTTCATCACCGGCTCGCTGGTGCAGGAGGGCGCCAACCTCTACCAGAGCCTGAAATCCGGCCAGCTGAACCCCGCCGGCCTGGTGCAGCAGGCCTTTGCCGCCTTGCCGCCGTGGGCCCACCAGTGGCTGGAGCGCTTCGACCTGGGCGACCTGTCGAGCCTGCAGGAGAAGCTCTCCAGCGGCGCCATGCAGGCCAGCCAGTTCGTCGCCACCAAGGCCTTCAGCATCGGCCAGAACACCTTCGACTTCGTCATCAGCTTCGGCGTGATGCTCTACCTGCTGTTCTTCCTGCTGCGCGACGGCCGCACCCTGGGCCGGCGGATCAAGCAGGCGGTGCCGCTGGACCACGAGCACAAGCAGCACCTGTTCACCAAGTTCACCACCGTGGTGCGCGCCACGGTGAAGGGCAACATCGCCGTGGCCGCCACCCAGGGTGCGCTGGGCGGGTTGATCTTCTGGTTCCTCGGCATCCAGGGCTCGCTGCTGTGGGGCACGCTGATGGCCTTCCTGTCGCTGCTGCCGGCCATAGGCGCGGGGCTGGTGTGGGTGCCGGTGGCGGCCTGGTTCCTGCTCACCGGGGCGATCTGGCAGGGCGTGGTGCTGATCCTCTTCTGCGTGCTGGTGATCGGCCTGGTGGACAACATCCTGCGCCCGATCCTGGTGGGCAAGGACACCAAGATGCCCGACTACGTGGTGCTGATCTCCACCCTCGGCGGCATGTCGCTGTTCGGCTTGAACGGCTTCGTCATCGGCCCGCTGATCGCCGCGCTGTTCATCGCCAGCTGGGACCTGTTCACCGGCCGCGAGGAAACCGAGGATTTGGCGGGGTAGGGGAGGGCTCGGTAATTATGAGCGCCGACCTTGCCGGCGGAGTCGCGGATAAGATCCGCTCCTACGAAGAACAATCCCGGCGCGTACGAACAGCGTTTCGCAGGCAACAAAAAACCCCGCCGAGGCGGGGTTTTTCTTTGCTGCTCTGGCTATCAGCCGGCGGCGGCGACCGCCAGGCCGGAGTGCTGGAGGATGTCCAGCAGCGGCTGCGGGTACACGCCGAGGAAGAAGGCCAGCAGGGCGATGGCCACCAGCATGATGCCGCCGGCGCGCTGGGCCCAGTCCAGGGGCGCGTCGTGGCGCTTCATGTTCGGCTCGACCAGGAACAGGGTGACCATGACGCGCAGGTAGTAGTACAGGCCGATGGCGCTGCCCAGGACCAGGGCGCCGACCAGCCACCACAGGTGCGACTCGACGCCGCTGGCGATGACGTAGAACTTGCCGATGAAGCCGGCGGTCAGCGGGATGCCGGCCAGGGACAGCATCATCACGGTCATCACCGCGGTCAGCACCGGGCGGCGCCAGAACAGGCCGCGGTATTCGAACAGGGCATCGGCGTCGCGGCCGCCGTAGGGGGTGGACATCAGGGTGACCACGCCGAAGGCGCCCAGGGTGGTGACCACGTAGGTGGTCAGGTAGACGCCGACGGTCTCCACGGCCAGGCCGTTGCTGGCCACCACGGCGATCAGCAGGTAGCCCAGGTGGGCGATGGAGGAGTAGCCGAGCAGGCGCTTGAGGTTGCTCTGGGTCAGCGCCAGCAGGTTGCCGACCAGGATCGAGATGACCGCGATGACCGCCAGGGCGACGTGCAGCACGCCGCTGTGCAGGGCCGCCGGGGCGATCTGGAACAGGCGCAGCAGCACGGCGAACACGGCGACCTTGGCGGCGGTGGCGAGGAACGCCGCCACCGGGGCCGGGGCGCCTTCGTAGACGTCCGGGGTCCACAGGTGGAAGGGCGCCAGCGACAGCTTGAAGCCCAGGCCCACCAGCATCATGCCCACGCCGATGGTCAGCAGCGGGCTGTGCACGGTGCCTTCGGCCAGGGCGCTGCCCAGGCCGGCGAAGTCCAGGGTGCCGGCTTCGGCGTAGAGCATGGCCATGCCGAACAGCAGGAAGGCCGAGCCCGCGGCGGACAGCACGGTGTACTTGATGCCGGCTTCCAGGCTGCGCTTGTTGAAGAAGGCGTAGGCCACCATGCCGTAGACCGGTACCGACAGCAGTTCCAGGCCGATGAACAGGCCGGCCAGGTTCTGCGCCGCCACCAGCACCAGGCCGCCGGCGGTGGACAGCAGCAGGAGCAGGTAGAGCTCCTCGCGGTTGCCCGGGTAGCTCTCCATGTAGGCATGGGCGAGGGTCGAGCAGGCGAGGGCGGCGACCAGGATCAGCGCCGAGTAGAACAGCGCGAAGTTGTCGATCAGCAGCAGCGGGGTGACGACGATGGGTGTCGCCTTGATCGCCCAGAGGATCGAGACCAGCGCCAGGTTCAGGCCGATCATCGAGAGGGTGGCGATCAGGCGGTGATTGCGTTTCCAGGCGACCGCCAGCATCACCACCACCAGGGTGGCGCTGGTGACGAGCAGCGGCAGGAGCGCGATGAAGTGTTGGATCGTGAAAGTCATTTCGCGGCTACCGTGCGGCAAGGGTGGAAAGGGCGGCGTCGAACCACTGCTGCACACCATGCATGGTGGCGGCGGAGGTATCGAGGACCGGCTGCGGGTAGACACCGAGCAGGACCAGCAGGGCGGCGAGGCCCAGCACCATGCTCAGTTCGCGGGCGTTCAGGCCGGCGATCGGCGTGTCCGCCTTCGACGGGCCGAAGTAGGCGCGGTGGATCATGATCAGCGAGTAGACCGAGCCGAACACCAGGCCGAAGGTGGCGATGACGATGATCACCGGCACCACCTTGAAGGTGCCCAGCAGGATCAGGAACTCGCCGACGAAGTTGCCGGTGCCCGGCAGGCCCAGCGACGCGGTGGCGAAGAACAGCGCCACGGCCGGCAGGTACGGGATGCGCGACCACAGGCCGCCCATCTTGCGCATGTCACGGGTGTGCAGGCGCTCGTACAGCTGGCCGCAGAGGATGAACAGCGCGGCGGCGGACAGGCCGTGGGCGATCATCTGCACCACCACGCCCTGCAGCGCCTGCGGGCTGCCGGAGTAGATGCCGATCATCACGAAGCCCATGTGCGACACGCTGGAGTAGGCCACCAGGCGCTTGATGTCGGTCTGCGCGAAGGACAGCAGGGCGCCGTAGAAGATGCCGATCAGGCCGAGCGTCATGGCGATCGGGGCGAACTCCGCCGAAGCGTTGGGGAACAGCGGCAGGGCGAAGCGGATCAGGCCGTAGGCGGCGGTCTTCAGCAGGATGCCCGCCAGGTCCACGGAACCGGCGGTCGGCGCCTGGGCGTGGGCGTCCGGCAGCCAGGAGTGCACCGGCACCACCGGCATCTTCACCGCGAAGGCGACGAAGAAGCCGAGCATCAGCAGCCACTCGACGTGCTCGCTCATCTGCGTCTTCAGCAGGTCGGCGTAGTTGAAGGTCAGCACGCCGGTGCTGTTGTAGTGCACGAACACCAGGCCGAGGATCGCCACCAGCATCACCAGGCCGCTGGCCTGGGTGAAGATGAAGAACTTGGTGGCGGCGTAGATGCGCGTCTTCTTGCCGTCGTCCGAGCTATGGCCCCAGAGCGCGATGAGGAAGTACATCGGCACCAGCATCATTTCCCAGAAGAAGAAGAACAGGAACAGGTCGACGGCGAGGAACACACCGATCACGCCACCGAGGATCCACAGCAGGTTCAGGTGGAAGAAGCCGATGCGGCGCTGGATCTCGTTCCACGAGCACAGTACGGACAGCACGCCGAGCAGGCCGGTGAGGGCGACCATCAGCAGCGACAGGCCGTCGATGGCCAGGTGCACGCTGATGCCGAAGCGCTCGATCCATTGCAGCTGGAACTGGGCGGTCCACTGCGGCTCGCCACCCGGCGCGGGCGCCAGGTGGAAGTCGCCGGTGTGCCACAGCCACAGGCTCAGCGCCAGGGTCAGGGTCATGGAACCCAGCGCGACCCAGCGGGGCAGGGTCTTGCTGGTGTACTCGGCGATCCAGCAGAGGAAGCCGCCGATGAAGGGGATCAGGATTAGCCAGGGCAGAATCATGACGGGCTCGATCTCTTTCGTGAATGCGTTAGGCCAGTAGCAGCGCGAGCAGCAGCACCGCGCCGCCGACCAGGGAAGCGGCATACCAGCGCAGGCGGCCGTTCTCGGTCAGGCTCAGAAGGGTGTGCCCACCGCGGGCGGACAGCGGCACCAGGACCAGGGTCTGGTCGATGGGGTCGCGGCCGAGCAGGCGGCAGATCAGCAGGTAGGGTTTCACGAACAGCTTGTCGTACAGCCAGTCGAAGCCCCAGGCGTGGTACCACCAGGTGCCGAAGAAGCGGCCCGGCGCGCTCTTGGCCAGGGCGCTGACGAAGCGGCGCTTGCCGAGGAACAGCAGGCCGGCCAGCAGGATACCGGCCAGGGCGATGGCGCCCGAGGCGATTTCCAGGCTGTGCTGGGCTTCGCCGCCGGCATGGCCGGCGCTTTCCGGCAGCACGCCGGAGAGCGGCGGGGTGATCAGCGCGCCGACGAAGGTGGACAGCACGATCAGCACCGACAGCGGCAGCCAGTGGCTGATGCCATGGCCGGCATGGGCCTCGGTCTTCTGCTCGCCGTGGAAGGCGATGAAGATCAGGCGGAAGGTGTAGATCGAGGTCAGGAAGGCGCCCACCAGGCCGGCGATCAGCAGGTTCTGGTGACCGCTGGCGAAGGCTTCCCAGAGGATCTCGTCCTTGGAGTAGAAGCCGGCGGTCAGCAGCGGCAGGGCGGCCAGGGCCGAACCACCGACGATGAAGCTGGCGTAGGCCAGCGGCAGCTTCTTCCACAGGCCGCCCATCTTGAAGATGTTCTGCTCGTGGTGGCAGGCGACGATCACCGCACCGGAGGCAAGGAACAGCAGGGCCTTGAAGAAGGCGTGGGTCATCAGGTGGAAGATCGCCGCGTCCCAGGCGCCGACGCCCAGGGCCAGGAACATGTAGCCGATCTGGCTCATGGTCGAGTAGGCGAGGATGCGCTTGATGTCGGTCTGCACCAGGGCGGCGAAGCCGGCCAGGACCAGGGTGACGGCACCGACCACGCCGACCAGCTCCAGCACGTTCGGAGCCAGGGTGAAGATGCCGTGGCAGCGGGCGATCAGGTACACGCCCGCGGTCACCATGGTCGCCGCGTGGATCAGTGCGGAAACCGGGGTGGGGCCGGCCATCGCATCCGCCAGCCAGGTCTGCAGCGGCAGCTGGGCGGACTTGCCGACCGCGCCGCCGAGCAGCGCCAGGGCCGCCAGGCTCACCCACAGGTCGCCCTGGGCGAAGTGCTGCGGCGCCAGCACCAGCAGTTCCTGGATGTTCAGGGTGCCCAGCTGCTGGAACAGGATGAACAGGCCGAAGGCCATGAACACGTCGCCCACGCGGGTGACGATGAAGGCCTTCAGCGCCGCGTTGCCGTTCGGTACGTGGCTGTAGTAGAAGCCGATCAGCAGGTAGGAGCACAGGCCCACGCCTTCCCAGCCGAAGTACAGGAACAGCAGGTTGTCGCCCAGCACCAGGAACAGCATGCTGGCGATGAACAGGTTGGTGTAGGCGAAGAAGCGCGAGTAGCCGGCTTCACCGCGCATGTACCAGCTGGCGAACAGGTGGATCAGGAAGCCGACGCCGGTGACCACGCCGAGCATGGTGACCGACAGGCCGTCCAGGTACAGGGCGAAGTTCGGCGCGAAGCCGTCGACGTTCATCCACTGCCAGAGCACCAGGGTGTAGGCGCCGCCTTCCGGCGGGGCGCTGTGGAAGCTCCAGATCGCCCAGAAGGCGGACAGCGCGGACAGGCCGACCGAGCCGACGCCGACCAGCGCGGAGAGATTTTCCGACCACTTGCCGCGGGAGAAAGACAGCAGCAGGAAGCCGACCAGGGGGAACAGGAAGGTGAGGGGCAGCAGGTTCATCCGCGCATCTCGCTGGCAGCGTCGACATCGAGGGTATGGAAGCGGCGATACAGTTGCAGCAGGATCGCCAGACCGATGCTCGCCTCGGCCGCGGCCAGGCTGAGCACCAGGATGAACATCACCTGGCCGTCGGGTTGGCCCCAGCGGCTGCCGGCGACCACGAAGGCCAGCGCGGCGGCGTTCATCATCACTTCCAGGCTCATCAGAACGAACAGGATGTTGCGCCGGACCATCAGGCCGGCCAGCCCGAGGCAGAACAGCACGCCGGAGAGTGCCAGCCCGTGTTCCAGGGGGATTGCATTCATGGTGTTATTCCTTCGCGTCGTGGCGGCCGAGGTGGAAGGCGGCGACCAGTGCCGCCAGCAGCAGCATCGAGGCCAGTTCGACGACCAGCAGGTAGGGGCCGAACAGGCTGATGCCCACGGCCTTGGCGTCCACGGTGGTGTGGCCGATGCCGGCACCGCTGGGGTTGCGCGACAGGACCAGCAGCAGTTCGACCAGCAGGACGGCGGAGAGCACGCCCGGGCCGATCCAGACCCCGGGCTTGAGCCACTTGCGCTCCTGCTCGGCGATCGCCGGGCCCAGGTTGAGCATCATCACCACGAAGACGAACAGCACCATGATCGCGCCGGCGTAGACGATGATCTCCAGGGCCGCGGCGAACGGGGCGCCGAGGCTGAAGAAGGTCATCGACACGGCGAGCAGCGAAACGATGAGGTAGAGCAGGGCATGCACCGGGTTGCTGTTGGTGATGACCCGCAGGGTTGCCAGCACGGCGACGCCGGCGGCGAAGTAGAAAGCGAATTCCACGCGACGTCTCCTTACGGCAGCAGGCTCTTGACGTTGATCGGTTCGGCCTCGTTCTGCGCGCTGCCCTTGGGCTTGCCGGCGATGGCCATGCCGGCGACGCGGTAGAAGTTGTAGTCCGGGTTCTTGCCGGGGCCGGAGATCAGCAGGTCTTCCTTCTCGTACACCAGGTCCTGGCGCTTGAACTCGCCCATCTCGAAATCCGGCGTCAGCTGGATCGCGGTGGTCGGGCAGGCTTCCTCGCACAGGCCGCAGAAGATGCAGCGGGAGAAGTTGATGCGGAAGAACTCGGGGTACCAGCGGCCGTCGTCGGTCTCGGCCTTCTGCAGCGAGATGCAGCCGACCGGGCAGGCCACGGCGCACAGGTTGCAGGCCACGCAGCGTTCCTCGCCGTCGGGGTCGCGGGTGAGGACGATGCGGCCGCGGTAGCGCGGCGGCAGGTACACGGGCTCTTCCGGGTACTGCAGGGTGTCACGCTTGCGGAAGGCATGGCCGAAGATCATCACCAGGCTGCGCAGCTGGGTGTAGGTGCCATGCACGATGTGCAGGATTTCTTTGATCATGGTGGTTCTCCTTACTGGGCCGCGGCCAGCACACAGGCGCCGGTCACCAGCAGGTTGATCAGGGTCAGCGGAAGGCAGACCTTCCAGCTGAAGGCCATCACCTGGTCATAGCGCGGGCGCGGCAGCGAGGCGCGGATCAGGATGAACAGCATGATGAAGAAGGAGGTCTTCAGGGCGAACCAGATGAACGGGATCTGCGGCAGCAGGCCGAACGGGCCGTGCCAGCCACCGAAGAACAGCGTCACCAGCAGCGCCGAGATCAGCACGATGCCGATGTACTCGCCGACGAAGAACATGCCCCATTTCATCCCGGCGTACTCGATGTGGTAGCCGTCGGCCAGTTCCTGCTCGGCTTCGGGCTGGTCGAACGGGTGACGGTGGGTCACGGCGACGCCGGCGATGATGAAGGTGCAGAAGCCGAAGAACTGCGGAATGATGAACCACAGGTGCTGGGCCTGGTATTCGACGATGTCGCGCATGCTGAACGAGCCGACCTGGGCCACGATGCCCATCAGCGACAGGGCCAGGAACACCTCGTAGGAGATGGTCTGGGCCGAGGCGCGCAGGCTGCCGAGCAGGGCGAACTTGTTGTTGCTCGACCAGCCGGCGAAGAGCACCGCGTACACGGTCAGGCCGGCCATGGCGAAGAAGAACAGGATGCCGATGTTCAGGTCCGCGACGCCCCAGGTGGGGGTGATCGGGATGATCACGAAGGCGATCAGCAGCGCGCCCATGGCGATGACCGGGGCGAGGGTGAAGATCATCTTGTCGGCGAACGGCGGCGTCCAGTCTTCCTTGAAGAACATCTTGATCATGTCCGCGCCGAGCTGGAAGGCGCCGAACGGGCCGACCCGGTTGGGACCGTAGCGGTCCTGCCAGAGACCCAGCAGGCGGCGCTCGACCCAGCTCAGCAGCGCACCGCAGACGACCACGGCGAGCAGGATGACGATGGCCTTGATGACCTCGATGATGATGTCGACGATGGCGGGTGTCAGCCAGCTCATTGGGCAGCCTCCTGCAGACCTTCAGCGACACCGCCGAACACACCGGCGGGGATACCGGCCAGGCCGGCCGGCAGGGCGACCAGGCCCGCGCCCAGCTCTTCGCTGATGCGCAGCGGCAGGCGCAGCTCGTGGCCGGCGACCTTCAGGCGCAGCAGCTTGCCTTCGGCCAGGCCCAGGCGCTCGGCCTCCTCGCGGCCCAGGGCCACGTAGGTCGCCGGGATGCGTTCCTGCACCGGGGCGGCGCGGGAGCTGTTCTCCTCGCTGCCGAACAGGTGGTAGAAGGGCACCACCTTGAACTGGCTGGCCGGGGTGTGGAACGGCGCCGGTACGTCGCTGAACCACAGGGCCTCGCCCTTGGCCTCGATCAGGCGCACGCCCGGGTCACCGGCGCGCAGGTGGCCGCCGACCTCGTCCTGGAACTTGTTCCAGGCCTGCGGCGAGTTCCAGCCCGGGGACCAGGCGAAGGGAATCTGCTGACGCGGCTCGGTGCTGCCGGAGTAGCCTTCCATGGAGAAGGCGAACGCGCTGTCGATGTCCTGCGGCGTGCGCGGCTCGCTGACGTTGATGTTGGCGCGCATGGCGGTACGCCCGGAGTAGCGGTGCGGCTCGCGCGCCAGCTTCAGGCCCTTGATGCGGAACGCGGCGTTCGGCGCGGCGTCGCGGATGCCGGCCAGTTGCGGCTTGGCGGCGACCACGGCGTCGATCACGTGGTCCAGCTGCGTCCAGTCGACGTGCTTGCCCTCGAGGGTGCTGTGCAGGGCGTGCAGCCAGCGCCAGCCTTCGCGGACCAGGTTGTCGGCGTTGTAGTAGGTCGGGTCGAAAACCTGGAAGAAGCGCTGGGCGCGGCCTTCCTGGCTGACCAGGGTGCCGTCGCCCTCGGCGAAGCTGGCGGCCGGCAGGACGATGTGCGCCTTGGCGGCGGTCGCGGTGCTCTGGTGGTCGGCGACGATCACCAGCTTGGCGGCGGCCAGGGCGGCGTCCACCTTGGCGGCGTCGGCGCGGCGGTACAGGTCGTTCTCCAGCACCACCACGGCGTCGGCGGCGCCGGAGGTCAGCTGTTCCAGCGCGGCTTCGACGGATTCGCCGCCGAAGAGGGCCAGGCCCAGGCTGTTGGCTTCCGGGACCACCAGGCTCAGCGAGCCGTTCTTCTCGCGCTGCTTCAGGGCGCTGGCGATGTTCGCCGCGGCTTCGATCAGGGCGTTGCTGCGCAGCGATACGCCGGATACCACCAGCGGGCGCTTGGCGGCCACCAGGGCGTCGGCGATGCGCTGGGCCAGGGCCTGCGCCTCGGGCTCCAGGCCGGCCACGGCCGG
Source organism: Pseudomonas sp. 273 (assembly GCF_029201425.1). Taxonomy (NCBI): domain Bacteria; kingdom Pseudomonadati; phylum Pseudomonadota; class Gammaproteobacteria; order Pseudomonadales; family Pseudomonadaceae; genus Pseudomonas; species Pseudomonas sp. 273. The sequence goes on along the minus strand of NZ_CP116775.1, from coordinate 4,209,365 downwards.
GGCGCTCGGGTCGATCGCGTGGGCCACGGCGAAGCCCAGGCGGGCCAGGTCCTCGGGGGCGGCGTGCACGCACTCGGCGGCGACGTCGTCCAGGCGGGTCTCGGCCAGGCTGGCGATGAACAGCGGGTTCTTCTCGTGCTGGGCGATGGTCTTCACCGCGGCGTCGAGCCACGGCTGGATCTTCATCGCGGCGGCCATGTCCTCGCCCTTGCCCTTCACCGACTGGCGCAGGGCCAGGGCGATGCGGGCGGCGGTCTGGGTCAGGTCCTCGCCGAGCACGAAGACCGCGTCATGGTCTTCCATGTCGCGGATGGTGGGGGAGGGCAGCGGGCCGTCCTGCATGACCTTGAGCACCAGGCGCAGGCGCTGCAGCTCGTCGGCGGCGATGCCGCTGTAGAAGTTGCCGGCGCCGACCAGCTCGGACAGCGCGTAGTTGCTTTCCAGGCTGGCGCGCGGCGAGCCGATGCCGATCACCTTGCGGCCCTTGAGCAGGGCGGCGGCCTGGTCGAGGGCGCCGTCCAGGCTCAGCTTCTGCTTGCTCAGCACCAGCATCGGTTGGCGCGGGCGGTCCTCGCGGTTGACGTAGCCGTAGCCGAAGCGGCCGCGGTCGCAGAGGAAGTAGTGGTTCACCGAGCCGTTGTAGCGGTTCTCGATGCGGCGGATCTCGCCGTAGCGCTCACCGGGGCTGATGTTGCAGCCGCTGGAGCAGCCATGGCAGATGCTCGGGGCGAACTGCATGTCCCACTTGCGGTTGTAGCGCTCGGAGTGGGTCTTGTCGGTGAACACGCCGGTCGGGCAGACCTCGGTCAGGTTGCCGGAGAACTCGCTCTCCAGCACGCCGTCCTCGATGCGGCCGAAGTACACGTTGTCGTGAGCGCCGTAGACGCCCAGGTCGGTGCCGCCGGCGTAGTCCTTGTAGTAGCGCACGCAGCGGTAGCAGGCGATGCAGCGGTTCATCTCGTGGGCGATGAATGGGCCGAGCTCCTGGTTCTGGTGGGTGCGCTTGGTGAAGCGGTACCGGCGCTTGTTGTGGCCGGTCATCACCGTCATGTCCTGCAGGTGGCAGTGGCCGCCTTCCTCGCACACCGGGCAGTCGTGCGGGTGGTTGGTCATCAGCCATTCGACGACGCTTTCGCGGAAGGCCTTGGCCTCCTCGTCCTCGATGGAGATCCAGGTGTTGTCGGTGGCGGGGGTCATGCAGGACATGACGAGGCGACCACGCTTGTCGTTCTCGTCGGTGTACTGCTTGACCGCGCACTGCCGGCAGGCGCCGACGCTACCGAGCGCCGGGTGCCAGCAGAAGTAGGGGATGTCGAGTCCGAGGGACAGGCAGGCCTGCAACAGGTTGTCCGCCCCATCGACTTCTAACGTCTTGCCGTCTACGTGGATAGTGGCCATGGTTCAAGTTCTTCGTTGGCCCGTTGTCAGCGGGCTTGGCTAAGGGAAATCACGGCTCCGTCGGGCCGGCGGCGAGCCGCGGCGCTACGACGGAACATCGCCGGGCCCGCGGGCCCGGCATCCAAAGCTTTACGCGCCGACGCGTTGCGGTTGCGGCGCGGCCTGAGCCTGGCGGGAGACGCCCGCTTCGAACTCGGGACGGAAATATTTCAAGGCACTGCCCAGCGGTTCGACGGCGCCCGGTGCGTGGGCGCAGAAGGTCTTGCCGGGGCCGAGGAAGTTGACCAGCTGCTCGAGGGTCTCGAGGTCGCCGGGCTGGCCTTCGCCACGTTCCAGCGCGCGCAGGAGCTTCACGCTCCACGGCAGGCCGTCGCGGCACGGGGTGCACCAGCCGCACGACTCGCGGGCGAAGAACTCTTCCATGTTGCGCAGCAGCGAGACCATGTTGATGCTGTCGTCCACCGCCATGGCCAGACCGGTGCCCATGCGGGTGCCGACCTTGGCGATGCCGCCGGCGTAGAACAGGGCGTCCAGGTGCTCGGGGAGCAGGAAGCCGGTGCCGGCGCCGCCGGGCTGCCAGGCCTTGAGCTTGTAGCCCTCGCGCATGCCACCGGCGTAGTCCTCGAAGACCTCGCGCACCGGGATGCCGAAGGGCAGTTCCCAGATGCCGGGGTTCTGCACCTTGCCGGAGAAGCCCATGAGCTTGGTGCCCATGTCTTCGCTGCCCGGGCGCGCCAGGCCCTTGTACCACTCGACGCCGTTGGCGACGATGGCCGGGACGTTGCACAGGGTCTCGACGTTGTTGACGCAGGTCGGCTTGCCCCACACGCCGACGGCGGCCGGGAACGGCGGCTTGGAGCGCGGGTTGGCGCGGCGGCCTTCCAGGGAGTTGATCAGCGCGGTTTCTTCACCGCAGATGTAGCGGCCGGCGCCGGTGTGGACGAACAGCTCGAAGTCGAAGCCGCTGCCGAGGATGTTCTTGCCCAGCAGGCCCGCGGCCTTGGCTTCGTCGATGGCGCGGTTGAGGTTGCGCGCCGCGTCGACGTACTCGCCACGCAGGAAGATGTAGCCGCGGTAGGCCTTCAGCGCCCGCGCGGAGATCAGCATGCCTTCCACCAGCAGGTGCGGCAGCTGCTCCATGAGCATGCGGTCCTTCCAGGTGTTGGGCTCCATCTCGTCCGCGTTGCACAGCAGGTAGCGGATGTTGAGGGATTCGTCCTTGGGCATCAGGCCCCACTTCACGCCGGTGGGGAAGCCCGCACCGCCGCGGCCCTTGAGGCCGGAGTCCTTGACGGTCTGGACGATGTCGTCGGCGGCCATCTCGGCCAGCGCCTTGCGCGCGGCGGCATAGCCGTTCTTGGCCTGGTATTCCTCCAGCCAGACCGGGGCGCCGTCGTCACGCAGGCGCCAGGTCAGCGGGTGGGTTTCCGCGGCGCGCGCGGTGCGGTTGGGCGTGCCGTAGGAGGTGAGGACGGTCATGCGTAGGCCTCCAGCAGTTTGGCGACCGCCGACGGCTCGAGGTTGCCGTGGGTATCGTCGTCGATCATCAGCGCCGGGGCCTTGTCGCAGTTGCCCAGGCAGCACACCGGCAGCAGGGTGAAGCGACCATCGGCGGTGGTCTGGCCGAGGCCGATGCCCAGCTGCTTCTGGATTTCGCCGACCACGGACTCGTGGCCGCCGATGTAGCAGACCATGCTGTCGCACACGCGGATGATGTGGCGGCCCACCGGCTGGCGGAAGATCTGGCTGTAGAAGGTGGCCACGCCCTCGACGTCGCTGTCGGGGATGCCGAGGATCTCGGCGATCGCCGGAATGGCGCCGTCCGGCACCCAGCCACGTTCCTTCTGGACGATCTTCAGGGCTTCGATGGACGCCGCGCGGGAGTCCTCGTAGTGGTGCAGTTCGTGCTCGATGGCCGAGCGCTCGGTTTCGCTCAGGGCGAAACGGTCAGTCTGGATGATGGTGCTCATGATCAGCGGTCCACGTCAGCCATAACGAAGTCGATGCTGCCCAGATAGGCGATCAGGTCGGCGATCATGCTGCCGTTGATGACCGACGGAATCTGTTGCAGGTGCGCGAAGCTGGGCGTGCGGATGCGGGTCCGGTAGCTCATGGTGCTGCCATCGCTCGTCAGGTAGTAGCTGTTGATGCCCTTGGTCGCTTCGACCATCTGGAAGGCTTCGTTGGCCGGCATGACCGGGCCCCAGGAAACCTGCAGGAAGTGGGTGATCAGCGTCTCGATGTGCTGCAGCGTGCGCTCTTTGGGCGGCGGCGTGGTCAGCGGGTGGTCGGCCTTGTACGGGCCTTCGGGCATGTTGTTCAGGCACTGCTCGATGATGCGCAGGCTCTGGCGCATCTCGCCCATCTTGACCATGCAGCGGTCGTAGGCGTCGCCGTTGGCCGCCAGCGGCACTTCGAACTCGAAGTTCTCGTAGCCGGAGTAGGGGCGGGCCTTGCGCAGGTCGAAGTCGCAACCGGTGGCGCGCAGGCCGGCGCCGGTGGTGCCCCACTCGAGGGCTTCCTTGGTGTTGTACTGCGCAACGCCGATGGTACGGCCGCGCAGGATGCTGTTCTGCAGGGCGGCCTTCTCGTACTCGTTGAGGCGCTTGGGCATCCAGTCGAGGAATTCGCGGACCAGCTTGTCCCAGCCGCGCGGCAGGTCGTGGGCGACGCCGCCGATGCGGTACCAGGCCGGGTGCAGGCGGAAGCCGGTGATGGCCTCGACCACCTTGTAGGCGCGCTGGCGGTCGGTGAAGGTGAAGAACACCGGGGTCATGGCGCCCACGTCCTGGATGTAGGTGCCCAGGTACAGCAGGTGGTTCAGGATGCGGAAGAACTCCGACATCATGATGCGGATGACGTCGACGCGCTGCGGCACCTTGATGCCGGCGAGCTTCTCCACCGAGAGCACGTACGGCAGGTTGTTCATCACCCCGCCGAGGTAGTCGATGCGGTCGGTGTAGGGGATGAAGCTGTGCCAGGACTGGCGCTCGGCCATCTTCTCGGCGCCGCGGTGGTGGTAGCCGATCTCCGGCACGCAGTCGAGGATTTCCTCGCCGTCGAGCTGCAGGATGATGCGGAAGGCACCGTGGGCGGACGGGTGGTTCGGGCCGAGGTTGAGGAACATGAAGTCCTCGTTCTCGCCGTGGCGCTTCATGCCCCAGTCCTCGGGCTTGAAGCGCAGGGCCTCCTGCTCCAGCTCCTGCTTGGCGACGGAGAGGGAGTAGGGGTCGAACTCGGTGGCGCGCGCCGGGTAGTCCTTGCGCAGCGGGTGGCCCTGCCAGGTCGGCGGCATCAGCATACGGACCAGGTGCGGATGGCCGTTGAAGTGGATGCCGTACATGTCCCAGACCTCACGCTCGTACCAGTTGGCGTTCGGCCAGATACGGGTGGCGGTGGGCAGGTTGAGGTCGCCTTCGGACAAGGCCACCTTGATCATCACGTCACTGTTACGCTCGAGCGACATCAGGTGGTAGAACACGCTGAAGTCTGCGCCCGGCAGGCCGCGACGGTGGGTGCGCAGGCGCTCGTCGACCCCGTGGAGGTCGTAGAGCATCACGTAGGGCTTGGGTACGTTGCGCAGGAAGGTGAGGACGTCGATCAGCTTCTCGCGGCTCACCCACAGGACCGGCATGCCGGTGCGGGTGGCCTGGACGGTGAAGGTCTCGGCGCCAAAGCGGGAATTCAGTTCGACGACTATGTCTTGGTCGTCCGCCTTGTAAGGCGGGATGTACAGAGCGGAGTCTGCGGTCATGGTCTCGGTCGCTATCGGTCAACGGTGGAGTGAAGAAGGGCCTCTCGTGGAGGTCCGCTTCACACTTCGTCGGGGCTGCGCAGGTTGGTGACCGCAATGCGCTGTTCGCGCTTGAGGTCCTTCTGGGCAGGCATTTCGGCACGGTAGATGCCTTGATCGCCAACCACCCAGGACAACGGGCGACGCTCCTGGCCGATGGATTCCTGCAGCAGCATCAGGCCTTGCAGGAACGCCTCGGGGCGGGGCGGGCAGCCGGGGATGTAGACGTCCACGGGGAGGAACTTGTCGACCCCCTGGACCACCGAGTAGATGTCGTACATGCCGCCGGAGTTGGCGCACGAGCCCATGGAGATCACCCACTTGGGTTCCAGCATCTGCTCGTACAGGCGCTGGATGACCGGGGCCATCTTGATGAAGCAGGTGCCGGCGATGACCATGAAGTCCGCCTGGCGCGGCGACGCACGAATCACTTCGGCGCCGAAGCGGGCGATGTCGTGGGGCGCGGTGAACGCCGTGGTCATCTCCACGTAGCAGCAGGACAGGCCGAAGTTGTAGGGCCACAGCGAGTTCTTGCGACCCCAGTTGACGGCGCCGTTGAGAACATCCTCGAGCTTGCCCATGAAGATGTTCTTGTGGACCTGCCCCTCTACGAGGGGGTCGTCTACCGTTTCGCGCTGGCCGATCGGGTACTGATCGTTGGCCGCATCGGGGTCGATCCGGGTAAGTTTGTATTGCATCGCCAAAGCCTCATTGTTTTAGCTTCGCCTGCCGCTCGCGACGAGCCGCCGGCGCCCAATCGAGCGCGCCGACCCGCCATAGATAGACAAGACCTGCCAACAGAATTGCAATGAAAATGGTGGCCTCGACCAGACCGGCCCAACCGCTTTCACGGACGGACACGGACCAGGCGAAGAGGAAGAGGGCTTCGACGTCGAAGATCACGAAGAGCATCGCGACCAGATAGAATTTTGCCGACAGGCGCAGGCGTGCGCTGCCGGTGGGAACGATGCCGGATTCGAAGGGCTCGTTCTTGCTGCGACCAAATGCCTTGCTGCCCAGCAGCGAGGAAACCCCTAGCATGAAGGCCAGCAGGCCGACCACGCCTAGAAGGAAGGCGGCGAGTCCCCAGTGTTGAGCTGCAAGTTCAGCTGGGTTGGGCATGCCGATACTCCTTCCTACAAAAATTAGCGGTGGTCTTGGATTCCGGGCATTTGCCCGTCTGCATGAACCTAGGGCTCAAGATAGCGAGCTAAGGGTTCGAGTGATCTTTCCAATTTTATGCCCAAAGCCTCCGGCAAGTAAATTTTTCTAACACAAACAGATGCTTCCAAATCCGGCAAAAGCCTTTTGCATTTTTGTCCGGCCCGCGGCTGCAGGCCGCTCCGCGCCTGGGCTGGCGCGGGTGAGGCTTTGGTCGAATGGCACTTTTGCAGATAAGAAGAAAGTATTTCTGTTGCTCTATAAATGATAAATATTATCATTCGCGGTGTCGTTTATCCGTAACTTTACTACATATAGGCGTCGTACTTTTTATTGTCGGCCGTTTTATGGGTTTATGGGCGTCAATTGTCGTCGGGAATTTCCCAATGAGCCGTTGCGGGGTGGGGCGCGTATGGCGCGCAGGACGCGCCGTGCCTCACGGCGGGCCCGTAGGAGCGGACTCCGTCCGCGATTTCGCGCGCAGGGCGCGCTCCTACAAGGATGTGGTGCGGGTGGGGGCGGCGTAGGAGCGAGCTTGCTTGCGAACCTTGGCCTAGGCACCCAACCTAATCTCGTCATTCCCGCGAACGCGGGAACCAAAAGATGTCGGGTTTGGGTGTAGCGCGCCGCTCCGAGTGCGTTGATGTCTCTCGTTTCGCCCCCTCGGGCGAGTCCCTTTTGTCAAACGGTGGAAGGCCACCCCCGCAAAAAGGAACCAAAAAGGCTTGCCCCGCATACGGGCCCGATGGAGCCGGGCTACCCTCGCGAATTCCCCCGCCACGGAGGCCCGCCCCGAGGGTACGTCCCTGTAGCCCATCGGGGCTCTCGCGACATCCATGTCGCATGACCTCCTGAGCGCCGGTTTCGCTCGGCCTTCTGAAGGGGCGTTCCGGTGCGCTCGGTTGTTTCTCTGGAAACCCGTAGGGCGGATAACGCCTACGGCGTTATCCGCCAAATCGCGGACAGAGTCCGCTCCTACAGTTCCAGGAAGCACGGACGTAGGAGCGGACTCCGTCCGCGATTGGATTCACCGGCCACGCCAGACGCCCCGGTAGCACGGCCAGCGGCGGATAACCGCGAACGGTTATACGCCCTACGGTCGGGGGCGGTCGTAGGAGCGGATCTCATCCGCGAAACGCGCCTGGACGTCCGGCTATTGCGGAAAAAGGGGGGATGCCATGCCGCGTGGCAACTGTAGGAGCGGGCCCTGCCCGCGATTTTCGCGCGCAGGACATGAAAAAACGCCGTTCCCCTGGGGGAACGGCGTTTTTCTGGAGCTACACCTTTGCGGCCGGGCCGCATCCCGGCCCCGAGGGACCGGATGAACCTGTCCTTAGTGGAACTGGTTCATGGTGTTGTCTTTGCCCGAGGCCTTCAGAGCGGCTTCGCCAGCGAAGTACTCCTTGTGGTTGTCGCCGATGTCGGAGCCGGCCATGTTCTGGTGCTTGACGCAGGCGATGCCCTGGCGGATTTCCTGACGCTGCACGCCCTTCACGTAGGCCAGCATGCCCTGGTCGGCGAAGTAGCCCTTGGCCAGGTTGTCGGTGGACAGGGCCGCGGTGTGGTAGGTCGGCAGCGTGATCAGGTGGTGGAAGATGCCGGCGTGGGCCGAGCCGTCGCGCTGGAAGGTGCGGATCTTCTCGTCGGCGATCTGGGCCAGCTCGGTCTCGTCGTACTCGACGCTCATCAGCTTGGCGCGGTCGTAGGCGGAAACGTCCTTGCCTTCGGCGACGAACGCATCGAACACCTGCTGGCGGAAGTTCAGGGTCCAGTTGAACGACGGGCTGTTGTTGTACACCAGCTTGGCGTTCGGGATGACTTCGCGGATGCGGTCAACCATGCCCTTGATCTGGCCAACGTGCGGCTTCTCGGTTTCGATCCACAGCAGGTCGGCGCCGTTCTGCAGCGAGGTGATGCAGTCCAGCACGCAACGGTCTTCGCCGGTGCCCTTGCGGAACTGGAACAGGTTGGACGGCAGGCGCTTGGGACGCAGCAGCTTGCCGCCGCGGTTGATCACCACGTCGCCGTTCTGCAGCTCGGCGGCGCTGATTTCGTCGCAGTCGAGGAAGGAGTTGTACTGGTCGCCCAGGTCGCCCGGTTGCTTGGTCACGGCGATCTGCTTGGTCAGGCCGGCACCCAGGGAGTCGGTACGGGCGACGATCACGCCATCGTCCACGCCCAGCTCGAGGAAGGCGTAGCGAACCGCGTTGATCTTGGCGAGGAAATCTTCGTGCGGAACGGTCACTTTACCGTCCTGGTGGCCGCACTGCTTCTCGTCGGAAACCTGGTTCTCGATCTGGATGCAGCAGGCACCGGCCTCGATCATTTTCTTGGCCAGCAGGTAGGTGGCTTCCGGGTTGCCGAAGCCGGCGTCGATGTCGGCGATGATCGGTACCACGTGGGTTTCGTAGTTGTCGATCTGGTTCTGGATTTCTTCCTGCTTGGCCTTGTCGCCGGCTTCGCGGGCGGCGTCCAGGGCGGTGAAGAGCAGGTCCAGTTCGCGGGCGTCAGCCTGGCGCAGGAAGGTGTAGAGCTCTTCGATCAGGCCGGAAACCGCGGTCTTCTCGTGCATGGACTGGTCGGGCAGCGGGCCGAAGTCCGAACGCAGCGCGGCGACCATCCAGCCGGACAGGTAGAGGTAGCGCTTGTTGGTGGTCTTCAGGTGCTTCTTGATGGAGATCAGCTTCTGCTGACCGATGAAGCCGTGCCAGCAACCCAGCGACTGGGTGTAGACGGAAGCGTCGGCGTCGTACTCGGCCATGTCCTTGCGCATGATGGCCGCGGTGTACTTGGCGATGTCCAGCCCAGTCTTGAAGCGGTTCTGGGCGCGCATACGGGCGACGGACTCGGGGTTGATAGCGCTCCAGCTGCTGCCGAACTTCTCTTTCAGGGCGGCAACGGCCTTGATGTCGTTCTGATATGCGGACATGGTCAACAATCCTTCAAAAAATGTGTTGGTTGAGCACCGACTTCCCACGCCAGACCTGTGTGTAGTCACGGTAGTGGAGCGGGTTGCTCGCCGCAGATGGCGAAATGACGACTGGAAGGATTGACGCAGAGGGAGAGGGGGTGGAGCGGGCGAACAGGTAGATGATCGCAGCGATGGCATCCGGGATCGCTTGCCGGCTCGTGGCTGCCGTTGGGCGAGGGCGAATGGCTGCATTCGACCATCTTGCTGATACGTTCTTTGCTTCCCCGTCCCTCAGGACAACTTCTTGCCAGTCGCAACCTCGTCATTTCGCCTTGTGGGCTGTAACAACACGGACCGGCACAACGAGTGGGCTGTGGCCTCGGCCCGGAGGCCCGGTTCAGGGCCCCTGGTTAGCGGGAGCGAGGCCATCATGCCTTTCGAACAAACGTTCGTCAAACGTTTTGTAGTGTTTTTTTTGGACTACTACACGAAGGTCTAAGGAGGACTCCCCGGTCACCTCCGGAAGGCTCAGTCGAGCACTTCGACCTTCACCCGCAGGCTGCTGTCGCTGCGCCCCTGGGTGCTGTAGTTGCGCGTCAGGCCGCCCTGGTCGCTGCGGCTGTTTTCGCTGGTGCCGCCCACCTCGATCCACTCGCCGAGGCGGCCGCTGAGACGGGTGCTGGTGCCGGCGGTGTCCATGGCGCCGGGGGCGCTGTTGTTGAAGCGGTCGTTGCGGGTGTCCAGGTCGATGTGGACGATGTTGCCGCTGAGGGTGGCGGTCACGTACATGCCGCGGTTGGCGTCGCGGTACTGGGTCTGGCTGTAGACCTGGCCGTAGGGGCCGACGCCGACGTTGTACACCGGCTGGCTCTGGCCGACCTGGATCAGCGCCGGCGAGCCCTCGGTGGTCTGGACCTGCTGCACGCCGCCGCTGCGGCTGGCGGTGGAGCTGTCGATGATGCGCACCTGGTCGCGGCCGTGGACCTCGCCGCGGCCGCTCTGGATCTCGACGTTGCCGACGCTGGCCGAGCCGTTCACCGAGTAGCCGCTGCGGCTGCGCTGGCTGGAGTCGCTGGTGTCGACGCTGATCAGCAGGCGGTGGGGGCGGGTGTCCAGTTGCTCCAGCACCTGCTGCAGTTCGCGGATCTTCGTCGGCTCGGCGTTGACCACCAACTGGTTGCCGTAGGCGGTCACCCGGCCTTCGTTGCCCAGGACCTGCTGGGCCACCGGCAGTATTTCGTCGGCGGTGCGGTAGCTCAGCGGCAGGATCTCGGTGCGCGGCGCGGCCTGGGCGGCCAGGCTGATGGCGCAGGCGAGGAGCAGGGCGGTTCGGCGATGGCTCACAACAGGAAGCTCCGCAGGTTCGGGTCGGACCGGCTGGTGTCCCAGGCCTGGTCGAACTGCGCCTGCAACTGGCGGACGCGGCCGGGGTCGTTGTAGTGGGCGTGGCCGGCGGGCAGCGCCGGTTCGGTTCGCAGCAGCAGGCCGAACTGGTCGGCGAGCAGGAAAGCCTGTTCCGGGCTGGGGTAGTCCGGGTTGAGCAGGCGGATGTGCAGGTTGCTGGACAGGCGCCGGCTGAGGTTGAGCAGGCGGTGGCCTTCCTTGACCGGGCGGGTGCTGTCGCGCAGGAGGATGCGCAGGCGGTTCTGCGGGTGGCGCAGCAGCAGGCGGGTGCAGGCCTGCTGGATGCTGCTGTGGTTGTACAGCCAGGCTTCCAGGTCCGGGCTGTACAGGCACAGGTTGCGCTGGGCCTGCTGCATCAGCGCCAGGGCGTGGGCGCGGGCCGCTTCGGGTTCGCCGAAACGCTGCAGGCCGCTGTCGTCGCCGAGGCGGAAGGGCGCCGGCTCCCAGGGGCGGGAGGCCGGCAGCTCGGGTTCCGGGTTGTGCACGGTAAAACGCCCCGGGGAATGGAAGTCGATGCCTTCAGGTTCCGGGGCGTCTTTCATCGCGGTTTCCTCAGGCGCTTTCGCGCACCATGTCGACGTGGGGCAGGCCGGCTTCGAGGAATTCGCCGCTGGCCACCTTGAAGCCTAGCCGCTCGTAGAAGGGGATGGCGTAGACCTGGGCGGTCAGCAGCTGGCGCTTGAGCTGGCGGCGCTCGGCTTCCTCGATGGCGGCGCGCATCAGCAGGTCGCCGACCTTCAGCCCGCGCCAGTCCCTGAGTACCGACACCCGGCCGATGTGGCCGTCGGGCAGCAGGCGCGCCGTGCCGATCGCGTAGTCCCCCTCGAAGGCGAGGAAGTGCACGGCTTCCGCATCCTCGGCGTCCCATTCCAGTTCCGGCGGCACCGATTGCTCGGCGATGAAGACCGCTTCGCGGATGCGCCGCAGGTCGGCATTGTCCTTCTGCCAGTCGGCCAGGCGAACCCTGATCTTGTTACTCATCGGCAAACTCCAAACTGCCCTGTTTGACCAATTCTGCCAACAGCTTACGCCCATCCTCATCGCCCAGCCATTGGCCGAGGTTGTCGCTGTGCAGTGCGTCCGCCGAGCAGACCAGTTTGAGCAGCGGCTCCATGGTCTTGGGCAGAACCACGCTCTGGCCGCTGGAGAACAGCAGCAGGCCGACGTCCACTTCGCTCCAGGCCAGGCGTGCACTGGGGTTGCGCACCAGCACGGCGCCGTCCTCGAGGGCCTGGCGCAGGTCCGTGTCGTCGATTTCCTCGCCGGCCACCAGTTCCGGGTAGCGCGGCTCGGTCATGAACTGGCCGAACCAGGTGAGCAGCAGGCGTTCGTCGCTCATGTGCTCCTGCAGCAGGTTCTTCAGGCGGTCGAGGGCGTCGCGCTGGATCTTGTGCTGGTCCTCGCCGCTCTTCACCGCGGCCATGCCGGCATCGGTGTAGCGCTCCTCGTCGGAGAGGAACTGGGCGAGGAAGTCGGTGAAGTGGGTCAGCACCTCGGCGGCGCTGGGCGCGCGGAAGCCCACCGAGTAGGTCATGCACTCGTCCTCGGCGATGCCGTAGTGGGCCACGCGCGGCGGCAGGTAGAGCATGTCGCCGGGTTCCAGCACCCATTCGTCGCTCTGCTGGAAGTCGGCCAGGATGCGCAGGTCGGCATGCTGCAGCATCGGGCTGTCGGCATCGCACAACTGGCCGATCTTCCAGCGGCGGCGGCCATGGCCCTGCAGCAGGAACACGTCGTAGTTGTCGAAGTGCGGCCCTACGCCGCCGCCTGGCGCGGCATAGCTGATCATCACGTCGTCGATGCGCCAGCTGGGCAGGAACTTGAAGTGCTCCAGCAGTTCGGCGACCTCCGGCACGAACTGGTCGACGGCCTGCACCAGCAGGGTCCAGTCGCGCTCGGGCAGTTCCTTGTAGGTGTCCTCGCTGAAGGGGCCGCGGCGCATTTCCCAGGGCGTCTTGCCGTGTTCGAGGATGATGCGCGACTCGACGCTGTCTTCCAGGGACAGGCCGGCCAGTTCGTCGGCCTCCAGCGGGCTTTCGAAACCGGGGATGGCCTGGCGCACCAGCAGGGGTTTCTTCTGCCAGTAGTCGCGGAGGAATTCATCGGCGCTGATGCCGCCCAGGAGCTGAAGAGGAATAGCAGGATTCATATGTAAGTCCTTGAAACAAAAACGCCCGGCACAGCCGGGCGTGCAAATGTTCAGTGCATGTCAGATGCGCTTGGCCTGGGCGGCGGCGTTGCCGATGTAGTTCGCCGGGGTCAGCTTCTTCAGCTCGGCCTTGGCTTCGGCGGGCATGTCGAGGCCGTCGATGAACACCTGCAGGGCCTCGGCGCTGATACCTTTGCCGCGGGTCAGCTCCTTGAGCTTCTCGTAGGGGTTCTCGATGCCGTAGCGGCGCATCACGGTCTGCACCGGCTCGGCCAGGACTTCCCAGCAGGCGTCCAGGTCTTCGGCGATGCGCGCGGCGTTCAGCTCCAGCTTGCCGATGCCCTTGAGGCTGGCTTCATAGGCGATGACGCTGTGGGCGAAGCCGACGCCGAGGTTGCGCAGCACGGTGGAGTCGGTCAGGTCGCGCTGCCAGCGGGAGATCGGCAGCTTGCTGGCCAGGTGCTGGAAGATCGCGTTGGCGATGCCCAGGTTGCCCTCGGAGTTCTCGAAGTCGATCGGGTTGACCTTGTGCGGCATGGTCGAGGAGCCGATCTCGCCGGCCACGGTCTTCTGCTTGAAGTAGCCCAGGGAGATGTAGCCCCAGACGTCGCGGTCGAAGTCGATGAGGATGGTGTTGAAGCGGGCGATGGCGTCGAACAGCTCGGCGATGTAGTCGTGCGGCTCGATCTGGGTGGTGTAGGGGTTCCAGGCCAGGCCCAGGTCATGGACGATGAACTCGCGGGCGTTGGCTTCCCAGTCCACCTGCGGGTAGGCCGACAGGTGGGCGTTGTAGTTGCCCACCGCGCCGTTGATCTTGCCCAGCAACTCGACGTCGGCGACCTGCTTGATCTGCCGCTCCAGGCGGTAGACCACGTTGGCCAGTTCCTTGCCCAGGGTGGTCGGCGAGGCCGGCTGGCCGTGGGTGCGGGAGAGCATGGGGACGTCGGCGAACTGGACCGCCAGCTCGCGGATCGACTCGGCGATCCGGCGCATCAGCGGCAGCAGCACCTGGTCGCGGCCTTCGCGCAGCATCAGGGCGTGGGACAGGTTGTTGATGTCCTCGCTGGTGCAGGCGAAGTGGATGAACTCGCTGACCTTGGCCAGTTCCGGCAGCTTGGCGGCCTGCTCCTTGAGCAGGTACTCCACGGCCTTGACGTCGTGGTTGGTGGTGCGCTCGATTTCCTTGATGCGCTGCGCGTGCTCCAGCTGGAAGTCCTCGGCCAGCTTGTCGAGCAGGGCATTGGCTTCGCCGGAGAAGGGCGCGACCTCGGGGATGCCGGCGTGCGCCGCGAGGCGCTGCAGCCAGCGGACCTCCACCAGGACGCGGAAACGGATCAGGCCGTATTCGCTGAAGATCGGACGCAGGGCGCTGGTCTTGCTGCCGTAGCGGCCGTCGACGGGGGAAACCGCGGTAAGGGAGGAAAGCTGCATGGGGCGTTCTCGTGGCTGTCGGTCAACGAAAAGGGCGCACATCATACACGAATGGGCGCGCCTTCGCCCGTACTTGCTGCCATACGGAAGGCGCCCGTGCGGGCGCCCCGGCGGCTTCAGTCGGCGCCGCGCAGGATCGGGCGCAGTTCGCCCAGCAGCTTGCGCCGGCTGAATACCATTTGCCAGCGGTTGCCGCCCAGCTGCCGCCACAGGCGCGCCGAGCGGATGCCGGCCAGCAGCAGGGCGCGGATGCGCGCGGCGTTGGCGTTGATCTGCAGGTAGCGCATGTCGCCGTGCACCTGGATGCGCTGGCGGAAGGTGCTCAGGGTGTCCTGGTAGAGGCCGGCGCAGGAGGCGATGACGTTCTCGTGGACCAGGCCGAAGTGCTGCACCTGCTGCTGCACCTGGTCCAGGCGCGAGCCGATCAGGTCGAGCATGTCGTCGCGCTTGGCCAGCTGGCGCTCCAGGCCGATCAGCGACAGCGCGTAGCGCAGCGGTTCGCGCTGCAGGCTGTTGGGGTCGCGCTCCAGGGCGCTGGCCAGGGCGCGGAAGCCCTCGCGCAGGTTGTGGATGTCGCCGCCGAACACGTCCAGGGTGGTCTTCGGCTCGCGCACCAGCAGGCTGCCGAGCATGCAGCCCAGCGGGGCTTCGGGAATCTGCCCGGTGCGGGCCAGGCGGTCCACCAGGGCGGCGGCCTCGAAGACGCCGGCGAGGGCGATCAGTTGGTCGCGCAACTCGCTCATGCACGCTCCTTGGGGTAGGCCGGCTCGGCCGATTCGATCACGCCACCGCCCAGGCACACCTCGCCGTCGTAGAACACCACGGACTGGCCCGGGGTGACGGCGCGCTGCGGCTGGTCGAACACCGCGCGGTAGCCGTCGGCGGTGCGCTCCAGCAGGCAGTCCTGGTCGGCCTGGCGGTAGCGCACCTTGGCGCGCAATGCGCGTGGCTCGGGCAGCTCCAGCGGGTTCACCCAGAAGATGCCGGAGGCGTGCAGGGCGCGGGAGAACAGCCAGGGGTGGTCGTTGCCCTGGCCGACGACCAGCACGTTGCGCGCCAGGTCCTTCTCCAGCACGTACCAGGGACTGTCGTCGGCGTTCTTCATGCCGCCGATGCCCAGGCCCTGGCGCTGGCCGATGGTGTGGTACATCAGCCCGGCATGGCGGCCGATGACGGTGCCGTCGGTGGTCTCGATGTCGCCCGGCTGGGCCGGCAGGTACTGCTTGAGGAAGTCGCTGAAGCGGCGCTCGCCGATGAAGCAGATGCCGGTGGAGTCCTTCTTCTTCGCCGTGGCCAGGCCGTATTTCTCGGCGATGGCGCGCACTTCCGGCTTCTCCAGCTCGCCCACCGGGAACAGCGTGCGGGCGATCTGCTCGCCGCCCACGGCGTGGAGGAAGTAGCTCTGGTCCTTGTTCGGGTCCAGGCCCTTGAGCAGCTCGGTGCGGCCGTCGATGTCGCGGCGGCGCACGTAGTGGCCGGTGGCGATCAGGTCGGCGCCCAGGGCCAGGGCGTAGTCGAGGAAGGCCTTGAACTTGATCTCGCGGTTGCACAGGATGTCCGGGTTCGGCGTGCGCCCGGCCTTGTATTCGGCGAGGAAGTACTCGAAGACGTGGTCCCAGTACTCGGCGGCGAAGTTGGCGGTGTGCAGCCTGATGCCGATGCGGTCGCAGACGGCCTGGGCGTCCGCCAGGTCGGTCATGGCGGTGCAGTATTCGGTGCCGTCGTCCTCTTCCCAGTTCTTCATGAACAGGCCTTCCACCTCGTAGCCCTGCTCCTTGAGCAGGAGGGCGGAAACCGAGGAGTCCACGCCGCCGGACATGCCGACGATGACGCGGCCCTTGCCGGGCTGGACGGGGGAGGTGGGGCTGGAATCGGACATGGCAGGCTATCGCGGGCTTCGGTGCAAAAGCGGGATTCTATCAGGCCGGGTTCGGCACGGGCAGTTCGGCATCGCGGATCAGCGCCAGGGGGAAGCGTCCGCCGGCCAGGTAGTCGTCGATGCAGCGCGCTACCAGGTGGCTGCGCCAGCTGTCCCTGCGGGCTTCCAGCTCCTCGCGGGTCAGCCAGCGCGGGCCGATGATGCCGTCGTCCAGCGGCAGCTCCGGGCGGTGCCGCAGCGGGCGGGCGGCGAAGCACACGCGCTGGTAGGTGACGCCGTTGCTCGGCGCGGTATAGAGGTAGATGCCGGTGACCGCGGTCAGTTCGACTTCCCAGCCGGTTTCCTCGAGGGTTTCGCGCACGGCGGCCTGCAGCAGGCTCTCGTCGGCCTCCAGGTGGCCGGCGGGCTGGTTCAGCACGGCCTTGCCGTGGGAGGTTTCCTCCACCAGCAGGAAACGGCCCTGGTCCTCGACGATGGTGGCGACTGTGATGTGCGGTTGCCAGCGCATGGGTGGTCCTCCGGGGGAAATGGACATGATAACGCTGGAGGGCGGGGCGGTGTTGGGTGGAGGCTTTTGTAGGAGCGAGCTTGCTCGCGAACAGTGCCTCCCGGCGGGTGCGGTGTGTTGGGTTGACTCCGCAACCCTCTCCCTAGCCCTCTCCCTGAAGGGAGAGGGGACCGATCGGTATGCTCGGATACTCCTGAGTTCGCCGGCAGCTCCTGAAGTATCCGGCTAAAACCATGCTCCCAGCCGGCACGGACTAGCCCCCTCTCCCTTCAGGGAGAGGGTTGGGGAGAGGGAGCGGAGTTCTGCTTGGCACCGAAGCAACCGGGTAGCACAGTTCGCGAGCAAGCTCGCTCCTACGAAAAGCCGAAAAACGTATGCGCTAACGCCCTGAAATGAAAAACCCCGGCACCAGGCCGGGGTTTTCGTCGGTCACGCTAGCCGTCGGCTCAGTTCAGCGAGTCGATGGCGGCGTTGAAGGTGGCGCTGGGGCGCATCACCTGGCTGGTTTTCTCCGGGTTGGAGCGGTAGTAGCCACCGATGTCCACGGCCTTGCCCTGGGCGCCGTTCAGTTCGGCGACGATGGTCGCTTCCTGTTCGGTCAGGGTCTTGGCCAGCGGGGTGAAGTGGGCTTTCAGCTCGGCGTCGTCGTTCTGCGCGGCCAGGGCCTGGGCCCAGTACAGCGCCAGGTAGAAGTGGCTGCCGCGGTTGTCGATGTCGCCGACCTTGCGCGCCGGGGACTTGTTGTTGTCCAGCAGCTTGCCGGTGGCTTCGTCGAGGGTCTTGCCCAGGACCTTGGCCTTGGCGTTGCCGGTCTTGATGCCTTCTTCCTCCAGGGACACGGCCAGGGCCAGGAACTCGCCCAGGGAATCCCAGCGCAGGTAGTTCTCTTCCACCAGTTGCTGCACGTGCTTGGGTGCCGAACCGCCGGCGCCGGTCTCGTACATGCCGCCGCCGGCCATCAGCGGAACGATGGAGAGCATCTTGGCCGAGGTGCCCAGTTCCATGATCGGGAACAGGTCGGTCAGGTAGTCGCGCAGTACGTTGCCGGTCACCGAGATGGTGTCCTGGCCGCGGATCATGCGCTCCATGCTGGTGCGGATGGCTTCGTTGTAGCCCTTGATGCTGATGTCCAGGCCGGTCAGGTCGTGGTCCTTCAGGTACAGCTCGACCTTCTTGCGCAGCTCGTTGTCGTGGGCGCGCTCCGGGTCCAGCCAGAAGATGGCCGGGGTGTTGGACTGGCGGGCGCGGGTGACGGCCAGCTTGACCCAGTCGCGGATCGGGGCGTCCTTGGTCTGGCAGGCGCGCCAGATGTCGCCGGCTTCGACTTCGTGCTGCATCAGCACCTTGCCGTCGGCGTCGACCACGCGCATGGTGCCGTCGGCTTCCATCTCGAAGGTCTTGTCGTGGGAGCCGTATTCCTCGGCCTTCTGCGCCATCAGGCCGACGTTCGGCACGCTGCCCATGGTGGTCGGGTCGAAGGCGCCGTTGGTCTTGCAGAAGTTGATCATCTCCTGGTAGATGCGGGCGTAGGTGCTCTCCGGCATCACCGCCTTGGTGTCCTTCTGCTTGCCGTCCTTGCCCCACATCTGGCCGGAGTTGCGGATCATCGCCGGCATGGAGGCGTCGACGATCACGTCGCTGGGGATGTGCAGGTTGGTGATGCCCTTGACCGAGTCGACCATCGCCATTTCCGGACGGTGGCTGTACACCTCGTGGATGTCGTGGAGGATCTCTTCCTGCTGCGAGGCGGGCAGCGACTTGATCTTGTCGTAGACGCTGGAGATGCCATTGTTCGGGTTCACGCCCAGCTCTTCGAACAGTTGGCCCCACTTGTCGAACACGTCCTTGTAGTAGACGGTCACGGCATGGCCGAAGACGATCGGGTGGGAAATCTTCATCATGGTCGCCTTGACGTGCAGGGACCACATGACGCCGGTTTCCTTGCAATCCTGCAGGGTCTTCTCGAAGAAGGCGCGCAGCTTGTTGCAGCTCATGAACATGCTGTCGAGGACTTCGCCTTCCTGCATCTTCAGGGTCTTCTTCAGCTCGACCTTGCCGTCCTTGCCGACGAACTCGATGCGGACCTCACCGGCCTTGGGGATGGTGACCGACTGCTCGCTGGAGAAGAAGTCGCCGCCGCGCATGTAGTCGGCGTGGGAGCGCGAGGCCATGCTCCACTTGCCCATGCTGTGCGGGTGCTTGCGGGCGTAGGCCTTGACCGCGGCCGGGGCGCGGCGGTCGGAGTTGCCTTCGCGCAGGACCGGGTTCACGGCGCTGCCCAGGACCTTGGCGTAGCGGGCGCGGGTGTCTTTCTCTTCGTCGGTCTGCGGGTCTTCCGGGAAGTCCGGGACGGCGTAGCCCAGGGCCTGCAGCTCGGCGATGGCGCCCTTGAGCTGGGGTACCGAGGCGCTGATGTTCGGCAGCTTGATGATGTTGGCGTCGGGGGCGGTGGCCAGCTTGGCCAGGTAGGCCAGGTCGTCTTCGATGGCCTTGTCGCCGAGCTTGTCGGTGAAGGCGGCGAGGATGCGTCCTGCAAGAGAGATGTCGCGGGTTTCGACGTCAATGTCGGCGGAGGCGGCGAAGGCCTTGACGATCGGGAGGAGCGAGTAGGTGGCGAGGGCGGGTGCTTCGTCGGTGAAGGTGTAGGTGATCTTCGAGCGGTTGGACATCTACTATGACTCTCTTCTTTGCTGGGCGCGCACAGAGTCTCGATACGCCTTGGTGGGCGCTTTCGTCCGACACGGCAAGGTGCCGGCATTCGAGAATTGCCGCGGGGATATAGGGGCGCCAGTAGAGCGTTGTACGACCGCGTCAGGGTGGCGACGTGGCCGTTGCGAGGGGAGGGGTCTGGTCCCAGACGGCCCGGGCCTCGATGACTGTGAAGTCACGGCGCGCAGTATACCACTCTCGCGGCGGGGTGACGCACCCGCGGCTTTTAGACTAAGGCATAAGTTTGTGGTTAGGGGCGGGCAACTGGGCTACCCTCAGGGGCTGCAACAGGGTTCAACCACAACACGGAGTTCAGCATGGGATACCAGAAGATCCAGGTGCCGGCCGCAGGTGAGCGCATCACCGTCAATGCCGACAATTCCCTGAATGTACCGAACAACCCGATCATTCCCTACATCGAAGGCGACGGCATCGGCGTGGACATCAGCCCGGTGATGATCGACGTCGTCGATGCAGCCGTGGAAAAGGCCTACAAGGGCCAGCGCAAGATCGCCTGGATGGAGGTCTATGCCGGCGAGAAGGCCACCCAGGTCTACGACCAGGACACCTGGCTGCCCGAAGAGACCCTGGAGGCCGTGCGCGACTACGTGGTGTCCATCAAGGGGCCGCTGACCACCCCCGTCGGCGGCGGCATCCGCTCCCTCAACGTGGCCTTGCGCCAGCAGCTCGACCTCTACGTCTGCCTGCGCCCGGTGCGCTGGTTCGAGGGCGTGCCCAGCCCGGTGAAGAAGCCCGGCGACGTGGACATGGTGATCTTCCGCGAGAATTCCGAGGACATCTACGCCGGCGTCGAGTGGAAGGCCGGCTCGCCCGAGGCGCAGAAGATCATCAAGTTCCTCACCGAGGAGATGGGCGTCAAGAAGATCCGCTTCACCGAGGATTGCGGCATCGGCATCAAGCCGGTATCCCGGGAAGGCACCCGGCGCCTGGTGCGCAAGGCCCTGCAGTACGCCGTGGACAACGACCGCAGCTCGGTCACCCTGGTGCACAAGGGCAACATCATGAAGTTCACCGAGGGGGCCTTCAAGGACTGGGGCTACGAGCTGGCCCGCGAGGAGTTCGGCGCCGAACTGCTGGACGGCGGCCCCTGGATGCAGTTCAAGAATCCGCTGACCGGGCGCAACGTCGTGGTCAAGGACGTGATCGCCGACGCCATGCTGCAGCAGATCCTGCTGCGTCCGGCCGAATACGACGTGATCGCCACCCTGAACCTGAACGGCGACTACCTCTCCGACGCCCTGGCGGCGGAAGTGGGCGGCATCGGCATCGCCCCCGGGGCCAACCTGTCGGATTCGGTGGCCATGTTCGAGGCGACCCACGGCACCGCGCCCAAGTACGCCGGGCAGGACAAGGTCAACCCGGGCTCGCTGATCCTCTCCGCCGAAATGATGCTGCGGCACATGGGCTGGAGCGAGGCGGCCGACCTGATCATCAAGGGGATGAACGGCGCCATCGCGGCCAAGACCGTGACCTACGACTTCGAGCGGCTGATGGAAGGCGCCAAGCTGGCGTCCTGCTCGGAGTTCGGCGAGGCCATGATCGCCAAGATGTAACAGGCGTGAGACAACGAAAAAAGGCCGGTGCTCGCCGGCCTTTCTTCATTTGCTTCGCCGGTAATGGCGGGCAGGGGGATCAGGCTTCTGCGGTGATGCTCTGCACCTCGCTGCTGGGGCTGGCCTGGGCGGTGCTGGCCGGAGCGCTGGCGCCGATCGGCTGGATGTTCACCGCATGCAGACCCTTCGGACCTTGCAGGATCTCGAAGCTGACCGGCTGGCCGGCCTTGAGCGTCTTGTAGCCATCCATCTGGATCGCCGAGTAATGAGCGAACAGGTCCTCATCTCGGCCGTCGGCCAGGATGAACCCATAGCCCTTGGCGTTGTTGAACCACTTGACCTTACCGCTGAGCATGCTGATATCCCTCTGCAAAGGACTCCATCGCTGGAGTATCATCCACTACGATTCCGCTCCAACCCTAGAGATTCCAGGGCCGCAGAACGCCTGATACCCGCTGTGGGGTATCCTTTGTTTGTAACACCGTTTTGGGGTTAGTCAAGGCGCTCTCGTCCGCGCCTGAGATTCAGGTCAAACTCCACTCAGGCCTTTAATTCCCACGTTGCGAACCCATTTATTCCAGCATGCATGCAAGTAGCCAGATTCGACTAACATTCAATCAGGACCGTCCCGATCCCCTCGAGGAAGAGGGGGCCGGGCTCGCGGTCGAGGAATCCAAGCCGGCCCTGAAACCTCCGCCGATGTACAGGGTCATCATGTTCAACGATGACTACACGCCGATGGATTTCGTGGTAGAGGTACTGGAGCTGTACTTCAACATGAACCGGGAGCAGGCGACCAAGGTCATGTTGACCGTACATACTCAGGGCAAGGCGGTCTGCGGCACGTTCACCCGTGACATCGCCGAGACCAAGGCCATGCAGGTCAATCAGTATGCGAGGGAGAGCCAGCATCCACTGTTGTGTGAGATTGAGAAAGAAAGCTGATGCGGATGTTTGGAGCGAGGTGAAGCCATGTTGAATCGAGAGCTCGAAGTCACCCTCAATCTCGCCTTCAAGGAAGCGCGGGCAAAACGGCATGAGTTCATGACCGTCGAGCACCTGCTGCTGGCGCTCCTGGACAACGAGGCGGCGGCCACCGTGCTGCGCGCCTGCGGGGCGAACCTGGACAAGCTGCGTCGTGATCTGCAGGAATTCATCGATTCCACCACGCCGCTGATCCCGCAGCACGACGAGGACCGCGAGACCCAGCCGACCCTGGGCTTCCAGCGCGTGCTGCAGCGCGCGGTGTTCCACGTGCAGAGTTCCGGCAAGCGCGAAGTGACCGGCGCCAACGTGCTGGTGGCCATCTTCAGCGAGCAGGAGAGCCAGGCGGTGTTCCTGCTCAAGCAGCAGAGCGTCGCCCGCATCGACGTGGTGAACTACATCGCCCACGGCATCTCCAAGGTGCCCGGCCATGCCGAGCACCAGGAAAGCGACCAGGAAATGCAGGACGAGGAGGGCGGCGAGTCCTCCACTTCCAGCCACCCGCTGGACGCCTATGCCAGCAACCTCAACGACCTGGCGCGCCAGGGCCGCATCGACCCGCTGGTCGGCCGCGAATCCGAGGTGGAGCGCGTGGCGCAGATCCTCGCCCGGCGGCGCAAGAACAACCCGCTGCTGGTGGGCGAGGCCGGCGTCGGCAAGACCGCCATCGCCGAAGGCCTGGCCAAGCGCATCGTCGACGGCCAGGTGCCGGACCTGCTGGCCGACAGCGTGGTCTATTCCCTGGACCTGGGCGCGCTGCTGGCCGGAACCAAGTACCGCGGCGACTTCGAGAAGCGCTTCAAGGCGCTGCTCAACGAGTTGCGCAAGCGCCCGCACGCGGTGCTGTTCATCGACGAGATCCACACCATCATCGGCGCCGGCGCGGCGTCCGGCGGGGTGATGGACGCGTCCAACCTGCTCAAGCCGCTGCTTTCCTCGGGCGAGATCCGCTGCATCGGCTCGACCACCTTCCAGGAATTCCGCGGCATCTTCGAGAAGGACCGCGCCCTGGCGCGGCGCTTCCAGAAGGTCGACGTCACCGAGCCATCGGTGGAAGATACCGTGGGCATCCTCAAGGGGCTCAAGCCGCGCTTCGAGCAGCACCACCACGTCGAGTACAGCGACGAGGCCCTGCGCGCCGCCGCCGAGCTGGCCGCACGCTACATCAATGACCGGCACATGCCGGACAAGGCCATCGACGTCATCGACGAGGCTGGCGCCTACCAGCGCCTGCAGCCGGAAGAGAAGCGCGTGAAGCGCATCGAGGTGGCCCAGGTCGAGGACATAGTGGCGAAGATCGCGCGGATCCCGCCCAAGCACGTCACCAGTTCGGACAAGGAGCTGCTGCGCAACCTGGAGCGCGACCTCAAGCTGACGGTGTTCGGCCAGGACGCGGCCATCGAGTCGCTGTCCACCGCCATCAAGCTGTCCCGGGCGGGCCTGAAGTCGCCGGACAAGCCGGTCGGCTCCTTCCTCTTCGCCGGCCCCACCGGGGTGGGCAAGACCGAAGTCGCCCGCCAGCTGGCCAAGGCGCTGGGCGTGGAGCTGGTGCGCTTCGACATGTCCGAGTACATGGAGCGGCACACGGTATCGCGGCTGATCGGCGCCCCGCCGGGCTACGTCGGCTTCGACCAGGGCGGCCTGCTCACCGAGGCCATCACCAAGACGCCGCACTGCGTGCTGCTGCTGGACGAGATCGAGAAGGCCCACCCGGAAGTCTTCAACCTGCTGCTGCAGGTGATGGACCACGGCACCCTGACCGACAACAACGGGCGCAAGGCGGACTTCCGCAACGTCATCGTCATCATGACCACCAACGCCGGCGCGGAAACCGCGGCACGGGCCTCCATCGGCTTCAGCCAGCAGGACCACACCAGCGATGCCATGGAAGTGATCAAGAAGAGCTTCACGCCGGAGTTCCGCAACCGCCTGGACACCATCATCCAGTTCGGCCGGCTCAGCCACGAGACGATCAAGAGCGTGGTCGACAAGTTCCTCACCGAGCTGCAGGCGCAGCTGGAGGACAAGCGCGTCCAGCTCGAGGTCAGCGACACGGCGCGCAACTGGCTGGCGGAGAAGGGCTACGACCCGCAGATGGGCGCTCGCCCGATGGCGCGGCTGATCCAGGACAAGATCAAGCGGCCCCTGGCCGAGCAGATCCTGTTCGGCGAACTGGCTGAGCACGGCGGCGTGGCACACATCGACCTGAAGGACGGCGAGCTGGTCTTCGAGTACGAGGTGGTCACCGCGGAGCCGGCCTGACGGTCGGCTTTTCGGCCCAAACGCAAACGCCCGGCAATGCCGGGCGTTTTGCTATTCGTCCGGGCCGGAGCCCGGTTTCACCTTGCGCTCGGCGCTCAGCGTGCGCGGTAGGTGATGCGACCCTTGCTCAGGTCGTAGGGAGTCAGTTCGACGCGAACCTTGTCGCCGGTCAGGATGCGGATGTAGTTCTTGCGCATCTTGCCGGAGATGTGCGCGGTAACGACGTGCCCGTTCTCCAACTCCACGCGGAACATGGTGTTGGGCAGGGTGTCGACGACAGTGCCTTCCATTTCGAAGCTGTCTTCTTTCGACATGCAGTAGAGCCCTCGGTGTCTATGAATGGCCTGGGTGGCCTGAAAAAAGGCGAGTATTGTGCCTGAAATCCATGTCATACGCCAGAAGCGGCGCACCGGCTTCAGCTGAGCGCCACCCAGCGCTGGTTGACGAAGAGTTCGATGGGCCGGTACTGGGTCTTGTAGTTCATCTTCCGGCAGTTCTTGATCCAGTAGCCCAGGTACACCGCGTACAGGCCCAGGCGCTCGGTCTCGGCGATCTGCCAGAGGATGGCGTAGCGCCCCAGGCTGCGGCGTTCCTCGTCGGGGTCGTAGAAGGTGTAGACCGCCGACAGGCCGTTGGGCAGCACGTCGGTGACCGCCACGGCGAGCAGGCGGCCCTGCAGGCGGAACTCGTAGAAGCAGCTGAACGGCAGGTCGCGCACCAGGAAGGTGCTGAACTGGTCGCGGCTGGGCGGGTACATGTCGCCGTCGGCGTGGCGCTGCTCGATGTAGCGCATGTACAGCGCGTAGTACTCCTCGGTGAAGGCCGGGCGGCGCTTGAGCACCTTGAGGTCGGCGTTGCGCTTGATGATGCGCTTCTGCTGGCGGTTGGGCTGGAAGCCGCCGGCGGGGATGCGCGCCGGGATGCAGGCGGTGCAGTGCTGGCAGTGCGGGCGATAGAGGTGCTCGCCGCTGCGACGGAAACCGACTTCCGACAGCGAGGCATACAGCTGCGCATCCATGGGCTGGCTGGGATCGAGGAACAGAGTGGTGGCCTGCTCCTCGGGCAGGTAGCTGCATGGGTGCGGCTGCGTCGCGTAGAACTTCAGTCGGGCCAGTTCGGTCATGGTCAACCCCCGCGATAACCCTCTGGCAAGTTTATGCCAGTCCGCGCGAGTCCGCTTGCGAACGCCAGTCGCAGAGCGGCGTTTCGTCGAGATGACGGCGCAGGTGGCTGGCGAAGTCGGCGCGGCTGATGGCGCGGGCGCCGAAGCTGTGCAGGTGCTGGGTGGGCATCTGGCAGTCGATCAATACGAACCCGGCGGCGCGCAGATGTTGCACCAGGGTGACGAATGCCACCTTGGAGGCGTTGTCGGCGCGGCTGAACATGGACTCGCCGAAGAACAGCCGGCCCATGGCCAGGCCGTAGAGGCCGCCGACCAGCTGCTCGCCGTCCCAGCTTTCCACCGAATGGGCGATGCCCTGGCGGTGCAACTGGCGATAGGCGTCTTGCATCGGCTGGGTGATCCAGGTGCCGTCGGCATAGTCGCGCGGGGCGGCGCAGGCGGCGATGACCTGGTCGAAGGCGGTATCGAAGGTCACCCGGTAGCGGCCCTGGCGCAGGCACTTGGCCAGGCTGCGGGAGACGTGCAGTTCGTCGGGGAAGAGCACGGTGCGCGGGTCCGGCGACCACCAGAGGATCGGCTGGTCGTCCTGGTACCAGGGGAAGCAGCCGTGGCGGTAGGCGGCCACCAGGCGGCGCGGGTCGAGGTCGCCGCCGGCCGCGAGCAGGCCGTTGGGCTCGTGCAGGGCCTGGTCGAGGGGCGGGAAGTCGAAATTGCCGCGGGAAAGCCAGCTGAGCATGGCGGGGTAGGGGAGGGCGGGGCCCTCCCCGGGCCTGTCAGTGGCTGTCGTCGAGGTATTTCTCGGCGTCCAGCGCGGCCATGCAGCCGGCGCCCGCCGAGGTGATGGCCTGGCGGTAGACGTGGTCGGCCACGTCGCCGGCGGCGAACACGCCGGGGATACTGGTGGCGGTGGCATTGCCTTCGCCGCCGCCCTTGACCACCAGGTAGCCGTCGCGCATTTCCAGCTGGCCGGTGAACAGGTCGGTGTTGGGCTTGTGGCCGATGGCGATGAACACGCCGGCCAGGTCCAACTGGCGGGTCTCGCCGCTGTTCACGTCCTTCAGGCGCACGCCGACCACGCCCATGTCGTCGCCCAGGACTTCGTCCAGGGTGGTGTTCCAGTGCAGGCGCACGTTGCCATTCTTCGCCTTCTCGAACAGCTTGTCCTGGAGGATCTTCTCCGAGCGCAGCTTGTCGCGGCGGTGGATCAGGTGCACTTCCTTGGCGATGTTGGCCAGGTACAGCGCTTCCTCGACCGCGGTGTTGCCGCCGCCGACCACGCAGACCACCTGGTTGCGGTAGAAGAAGCCGTCGCAGGTGGCGCAGGCGGAGACGCCCTTGCCCATGAAGGCTTCTTCCGAAGCCATGCCCAGGTATTGCGCGGAGGCGCCGGTGGCGATGATCAGCGCGTCGCAGCTGTAGGTGCCACTGTCACCCTTGAGGATGAACGGCTTCTGCTGCAACTCGGCGGTGTGGATGTGGTCGTAGACGATCTCGGTATCGAAACGCTTGGCGTGCTGCTCCATGCGCTCCATCAGGGCGGGACCGGTCAGGCCCTCGACGTCGCCGGGCCAGTTGTCGACCTCGGTGGTGGTGGTGAGCTGGCCGCCGGGCTGGATGCCGGTGATGACAACAGGCTTGAGGTTGGCCCGCGCGGCGTACACGGCAGCGGTGTAACCCGCCGGGCCGGAGCCCAGGACGATCAGGCGCGAATGCTTGACTTCACTCATAAAAAGACTCCATAAGCCTTTGTCACGTAAGAGAATGCATGCTCCAATTGAGCTGCCGTGAAACCTTGGTGGGCTATGCTACACCGAACCTGGAAAAGGCGGCAAAAGGCGCCGTGGCGGGCCCTGTGGCATCGAGCGGCCAAAGCCGTACAATAGGCCCGTTTTGTCGCCAGATGACTCTCGGACGCGCCCAGTGCGCAGGAATAGACGCGTTTTGAAGGACTCGACCACCGCTAGCCACGCCGCAGCCTGGCGTCAGCAATTGCACATTCGCCTGAAGGAAGGGGCCCTGATCGCGCTCGGCGCGCTCTGCCTCTACCTGTGGATGGCGCTGCTCACCTATGATTCGTCCGATCCGGGCTGGAGCCATTCCAGCCACGTCGAGCAGGTGCAGAACGCCGCTGGTCGCCTGGGGGCCCTGAGCGCCGACATCCTCTTCGTCGCGCTGGGCTACTTCGCCTACCTGTTCCCGCTGCTGCTGGGGGTCAAGACCTGGCAGATCTTCCGCAAGCGCCACATGTCCTGGGAGTTCAGCGGCTGGCTGTTCTCCTGGCGGCTGATCGGCCTGGTGTTCCTGATCCTCTCCGGCTCGGCGCTGGCCTACATCCATTTCCACATCGGTGGCGGCCACCTGCCGGCCTCCGCCGGCGGCGCCGTGGGCGAGAGCCTCGGCCAGCTGGCGCTGAACGCCCTCAACGTGCAGGGCAGCACCCTGCTGTTCATCGCCCTGTTCCTGTTCGGCCTGACCGTGTTCGCCGACCTGTCCTGGTTCCAGGTGATGGACGTCACCGGGAAGATCACCCTGGACCTCTTCGAGCTGATCCAGAACGCCTTCAACCGCTGGTGGAGCGCGCGCAGCGAGCACCGGCAACTGGTCGCGCAACTGCGCGAGGTGGACGAGCGCGTCGCCGAGGTGGCCGCGCCCGTGGTGCCGGACCGCCGCGAGCAGGCCAAGGTCAAGGAACGCCTGATCGAGCGCGAGGAGGCCCTGGCCAAGAGCGTGCAGGAGCGCGAGAAGCGCCCGGCGCCGAAGATCGACGCGCCGCCGCCGCCCAAGCCCGCCGAGCCCAGCAAGCGCGTGCTCAAGGAAAAACAGGCGCCGCTGTTCGTCGACACCGCCGTCGAAGGCACCCTGCCGCCGCTGTCGATCCTCGACCCGGCCGGCGAGAAGAAGCGCAGCTACTCCCCGGAGTCGCTGGAGGCCATGTCGCGCCTGCTGGAGATCAAGCTCAAGGAGTTCGGCGTCGAGGTGGTGGTCGAGTCGGTGCATCCGGGCCCGGTGATCACCCGTTTCGAAATCCAGCCGGCGGCGGGGGTGAAGGTCAGCCGCATCTCCAACCTGGCCAAGGACCTGGCGCGCTCGCTGGCGGTGATCAGCGTGCGGGTGGTCGAGGTCATCCCCGGCAAGACCACCGTGGGCATCGAGATCCCCAACGAAGACCGGCAGATGGTACGCTTCTCCGAAGTGCTGATGTCGCCGGAGTACGACGAGCACAAGTCCACCGTGCCACTGGCCCTGGGCCACGACATCGGTGGCCACCCGGTCATCACTGACCTTGCGAAGATGCCGCACCTGCTGGTGGCCGGTACCACCGGCTCGGGCAAGTCGGTGGGCGTGAACGCCATGCTGCTGTCGATCCTGTTCAAGTCCACGCCCCAGGATGCGCGGCTGATCATGATCGACCCGAAGATGCTCGAACTGTCGATCTACGAGGGCATCCCGCACCTGCTCTGCCCGGTGGTCACCGACATGAAGGAGGCGGCCAACGCCCTGCGCTGGAGCGTCGCCGAGATGGAGCGGCGCTACAAGCTGATGGCCGCCATGGGCGTGCGCAACCTGGCCGGCTTCAACCGCAAGGTGAAGGACGCCGAGGAGGCCGGCACGCCGCTGACCGACCCGCTGTACCGCCGCGAGAGCATGGAAGACGAGGCGCCGCTGCTGCACACGCTGCCGACCATAGTGGTGGTGGTGGACGAATTCGCCGACATGATGATGATCGTCGGCAAGAAGGTCGAAGAGCTGATCGCCCGTATCGCGCAGAAGGCGCGGGCCGCGGGCATCCACCTGATCCTCGCCACCCAGCGCCCCTCGGTGGACGTGATCACCGGCCTGATCAAGGCCAACATCCCGACCCGCATCGCCTTCCAGGTGTCGAGCAAGATCGACTCGCGGACCATCCTCGATCAGGGTGGCGCCGAACAACTGCTCGGCCACGGCGACATGCTCTACCTGCCGCCGGGCACCGGCCTGCCGATCCGCGTCCACGGCGCCTTCGTCTCCGACGACGAGGTGCACCGCGTGGTCGAGGCCTGGAAGCTGCGCGGCGCGCCCGACTACATCGAGGACATCCTTGCTGGCGCCGATGAAGGCGGTGGCGGCAGCTTCGAAGGTGGCGGCGGCGGTGAAGGTGGCGAGGGTAGCGAGGACGACCCGCTGTACGACGAGGCCGTACGCTTCGTCACCGAGAGCCGCCGCGCCTCCATCTCCGCGGTGCAGCGCAAGCTGAAGATCGGCTACAACCGCGCCGCGCGCATGATCGAGGCGATGGAAATGGCCGGTGTGGTCACCCCGATGAATTCCAACGGCTCGCGCGAAGTGACCGCGCCGGCCCCCATCCGCGACTGATCGAGGATTTCCATGCGACTGATCCGCATGCTCGTGCTTGCCGCGCTGGCCGTCGCCGGCATCCAGGCCCACGCCGACGATGCCGCCACCCAGCGCCTGAGTGCGATGCTGAGCAAGGCCCAGACCCTGAGCGCGCGCTTCTCCCAGCTGACCCTGGACGGCAGCGGCACCCGCCTGCAGGAGACCGCCGGCAACCTGGCGCTCAAGCGCCCGGGCCTGTTCCGCTGGCACACCGACGCGCCCCAGGAGCAACTGCTGATCTCCAACGGCGAGAAGATCTGGCTGTACGACCCGGACCTGCAGCAGGTGACCATCCAGAAGCTCGACCAGCGCCTGACCCAGACCCCGGCGCTGCTGCTCTCCGGCGACATCTCGAAGATCCACGAGAGCTTCGACATCACCAGCAAGGACGGCGGCAACGTGGTCGACTTCATCCTCAAGCCGAAGGACAAGGACACCCTGTTCGACAACCTGCGGATTTCCTTCCGCAACGGGGTGGTCAACGACATGCAGCTGATCGACAGCGTCGGCCAGCGCACCAACATCCTGTTCTTCGACGTGAAGATGAACCAGCCGGTGGACGCCAAGCAGTTCGTCTTCGAGGCGCCCAAGGGCGTCGACGTCATCCAGGAGTGAGCGGGCGCCGCCGGCGCCTGTGAGGTAGCAGCGTGGACCTGTTCCGTTCCGAACCCGTAGCCCAGCCCCTGGCCGCGCGCCTGCGCGCCGCCAGCCTGGACGAATACGTCGGCCAGGAGCACCTGCTCGCCCGCGGCAAGCCGCTGCGCGAGGCGCTGGAGCAGGGCGCGCTGCACTCGATGATCTTCTGGGGCCCGCCGGGGGTGGGCAAGACCACCCTGGCCAAGCTGCTGGCGCAGGTCTCCGACGCCCACTTCGAGACCATCTCCGCGGTGCTCTCGGGGTGAAGGAAATCCGCCAGTCGGTGGAGATGGCCAAGCAGCAGGCCGCGCAGTACGGCCGCCGCACCATCCTCTTCGTCGACGAGGTGCACCGCTTCAACAAGAGCCAGCAGGACGCCTTCCTGCCCTACGTCGAAGACGGCACCCTGATCTTCATCGGCGCCACCACCGAGAACCCCTCGTTCGAGCTGAACAACGCACTGCTCTCGCGGGCCCGCGTCTACGTGCTGAAAAGCCTGGACGAGGCCGCCCTGCGCAAGCTGGTGCAGCGCGCGCTGAGCGAGGACAAGGGCCTGGGCAAGCGCCACCTGAGCCTGCCGGAGGAAAGCTTCGCCATCCTCATGGCCGCCGCCGACGGTGACGGCCGGCGCCTGCTCAACCTGCTGGAGAACGCCTCCGACCTGGCCGAGGACGGCGGCGAGATCAGCCCCGAGCTGCTGCAGAACCTGCTGGGCGACAGCCGCCGGCGCTTCGACAAGGGCGGCGAGGCCTTCTACGACCAGATCAGCGCCCTGCACAAGTCGGTGCGCGGCTCAAGCCCGGACGGCGCGCTCTACTGGTACGCGCGCATGCTCGACGGCGGCTGCGACCCGCTGTACATCGCCCGCCGCGTGGTGCGCATGGCCAGCGAGGACATCGGCAACGCCGACCCCCGCGCCCTGACCCTGTGCCTGCACGCCTGGGACGTGCAGGAGCGCCTGGGCAGCCCGGAAGGCGAACTGGCCATCGCCCAGGCCATCGTCTACCTGGCCTGCGCGCCGAAGAGCAACGCGGTCTACAACGCCTACAACACGGCACGCCGCGACGTCGCCGAGAACGGCTCGCTGGAAGTGCCGCTGCACCTGCGCAACGCACCGACCAAACTGATGAAGAACCTCGGCTACGGCGAGGAGTATCGTTACGCCCATGACGAACCCGACGCCTACGCCGCCGGGGAAGACTACTTCCCTGAAGGGCTCGAACCGCGCCAGTATTACCAGCCCGTGCCCCGTGGCCTGGAACTGAAGATCGGCGAGAAGCTCAAGCACCTGGCGGTCCTGGACCGGGCCAGCCCGAGAAAACGCAGAAAATCCTGAGCGGCGCCCGAGCGCCGCCGACACTAGACACGAGAACAGACCATGCTCGATTCCAAACTGGTACGCACCCAGCCGCAGGAAGTGGCCGACCGCCTCGCCGCCCGCGGTTTCACCCTGGACGTGGCGCGCATCGAGGCGCTGGAGAACCAGCGCAAGTCCGTGCAGACCCGCACCGAGACCCTGCAGGCCGAGCGCAACGCGCGTTCCAAGTCGATCGGCCAGGCCATGAAGCGTGGCGAGGACGTCGAGCCGCTCAAGGCTGAGGTCAACCGCATGGCCGACGAGCTGGAAGCCGGCAAGCGCGAGCTGGACGTGATCCAGGCCGAGCTGGATGCGCTGCTGCTGACCATCCCCAACCTGCCCCACGAGTCGGTGCCGGTGGGCGCGGACGAGGAAGACAACCTTGAAGTGCGCCGCTGGGGCACCCCGCGCAGCTTCGACTTCGCCATCAAGGACCACGTCGCCCTCGGCGAGCAGCACGGCTGGCTGGACTTCGAGACCGCCGCGCGGCTGTCCGGCGCCCGCTTCGCCCTGATGCGCGGCCCCATCGCCCGCCTGCACCGCGCCCTGGCGCAGTTCATGATCGACCTGCACACCCGCGAGCACGGCTACGAGGAGGCCTACACCCCGTACCTGGTGCAGGCGCCGGCGCTGCAGGGCACCGGCCAGCTGCCGAAGTTCGAGGAAGACCTGTTCAAGATCGGCCGCGATGGCGAGGCCGACCTGTACCTGATCCCCACCGCCGAAGTCTCCCTGACCAACATCGTCGCCGGGCAGATCCTCGACGCCCGGGAGCTGCCGCTGAAGTTCGTCGCCCACACCCCGTGCTTCCGCAGCGAAGCCGGCGCCTCGGGCCGCGATACCCGCGGGATGATCCGCCAGCACCAGTTCGACAAGGTCGAGATGGTGCAGATCGTCGACCCGGCCAAGTCCTGGGAAGCCCTGGAAAGCCTGGTCGGCAACGCCGAGAAGGTGCTGCAGGCCCTGGAGCTGCCGTACCGCGTGCTGGCGCTGTGCACCGGCGACATGGGCTTCAGCGCGGCCAAGACCTACGACCTGGAAGTCTGGGTGCCGAGCCAGGACAAGTACCGCGAGATTTCCTCCTGCTCCAACTGCGGCGACTTCCAGGCCCGCCGCATGCAGGCGCGCTTCCGCAACCCGGAAACCGGCAAGCCGGAACTGCTGCACACCCTCAACGGCTCCGGCCTGGCGGTGGGCCGCACCCTGGTCGCCGTGCTGGAGAACTACCAGCAGGCCGACGGCAGCATCCGCGTCCCCGAGGTGCTCAAGCCCTACATGGGCGGCATCGAGGTGATCGGCTGAGATGGATGCGCTGCCGCTGTTCCACGTCCTGCGCGGGCGTCGCGCACTCCTGGTCGGCGGCGGTGAGGTCGCCCTGCGCAAGGCGCGCCTGCTCGACAGCGCGGGCGCCGTGCTGCGGGTGGTCGCGCCCCAGGTCCACAGCGAGCTGCGCGAACTGGTGGAGCAGGGCGCTGGCGAACTGCTCGAACGCCGCTACGCCGAGGGCGACCTGGCCGACTGCGTGCTGGCCATCGCCGCCACCGACGACGAGCCGCTGAACGCCCAGGTCTCCCGCGATGCCCACGCCCGCGGCGTACCGGTCAACGTGGTGGACGCGCCGGCGCTGTGCAGCGTGATCTTCCCCGCCATCGTCGACCGCTCGCCCTTGCTGGTGGCCGTCTCCAGCGGCGGCGACGCGCCGGTGCTGGCGCGCCTGCTGCGGGCACGGCTGGAAACCTGGATCCCCGCCACCTACGGCCAGCTGGCCGGGCTGGCCAGCCGCTTCCGCGAAGCGGTCAAGCGGCGCCTGCCGGACCTGCAACAGCGCCGCCAGTTCTGGGAAGAGGTGTTCCAGGGCCCGGTGGCCGAACGCATGCTCGCCGGCCAGCCGGCGGAAGCCGAGCGCCTGCTGGCGGACAAGCTGGAAAAAGGCCAGGCCGAAGCTCGTGGCGAGGTCTACCTGGTCGGCGCAGGCCCCGGCGACCCGGACCTGCTGACCTTCCGCGCCCTGCGCCTGATGCAGCAGGCCGACGTGGTGCTCTACGACCGCCTGGTGGCCCCGGCCATCCTCGAACTGTGCCGCCGCGACGCCGACCGCCTGTACGTCGGCAAGCGCCGCGCGGACCACGCGGTGCCCCAGGACGAGATCAACCGCAAGCTGGTCGAGCTGGCCAAACAGGGCAAGCGCGTGCTGCGCCTGAAGGGCGGCGACCCGTTCATCTTCGGCCGCGGCGGCGAGGAAATCGACGAGCTGGCGGCCAACGGCATCCCCTTCCAGGTGGTGCCGGGCATCACCGCGGCCAGCGGCTGCGCGGCCTACGCCGGCATCCCGCTGACCCACCGCGACTACGCCCAGTCGGTGCGCTTCGTCACCGGCCACCTGAAGGACGGCACCAGCGACCTGCCGTGGAACGACCTGGTGGCCCCGGGCCAGACCCTGGTGTTCTACATGGGCCTGGTGGGCCTGCCGGTGATCTGCGAGGAGCTGGTGCGCCACGGCCGCTCCGCCGACACGCCCGCCGCGTTGATCCAGCAGGGCACCACCGAACACCAGCGGGTGTTCACCGGTACCCTGGCCAATCTGCCGCAATTGGTCGCCGAGCACGAGGTGCACGCGCCGACGCTGGTGATAGTCGGCGAGGTGGTCACCCTGCGCGACAAGCTCGCCTGGTTCGAAGGTCAGCGATGAAAGCCTGGCGCGCTACGATGGCCTGGGGCGCGGCCTGCGCCCTGGCTGCCGCGGCCTTGCCGGCCGGCGCCGCCAGCTTCGACTGCAGGAAGGCGCGCCACACCGATGAAAAAGCCATCTGCGCCGACCGCCAACTGTCCGAGCTGGACGTGCAGATGGCCACCACCTACCGCCTGCTCAGCGGCCTGTTCGCCATGGGCATGCGCGGCAACATGGGCGACGCCCAGCTGGCCTGGCTGGACCAGCGCCGCGCCTGCGGCAGCAACAAGGCCTGCCTGAAGAAACGCTACCAGGAACGCCTGGACGCCCTGCAGAAGATCTACGACGGCATCGACAAGCCGCTCTGAGGCGCCGAATTCCTGACCGTAGGGCGCATAACCGTTCGCGGTTATCCGCCGCTACACCTTTCCTGTCGGTAACTCCGTGGTTGAGCCTGGCGCGCCTGCGACGGCGACTCCGTGCCCGGCACCGAGCGGAATGCGGCCAAGGTCAAACGGCGGATAACGCCGGAGGCGTTATGCGCCCTACGCCAGGCCTACCCGTAGGGCGTACAACCGTTCGCGGTTGTACGCCGCTACACCTTTCTTGTCGGCAACTCCGTGGTCGAGCCTGGCGCGCCTCCGACGGCGGCTCCGTACCCGGCACCGAGCGGAATGTGGCCAAGGTCAATCGGCGGATAACGCCGGAGGCGTTAGGCGCCCTACGCCAGGCCCACCCGTAGGGCGTACAACCGTTCGCGGTTGTACGCCGTTGCCGTTCTTGCCGCCAACGCCGTGGCCGAACCCGAAGCGCCGATTCCGTAGGATGGGTGGAGCGAAGCGATACCCATCGCCATGCCGCATGGGCCTCGCCGAGGTTCAAGGCCGTTGCGCCTTCAACCCTTGCGCGCAATCCCCTGGCCCGGCAGGTGCACGCGCCCGTGCGGCCCGCTGAAGTCCTGCTGCGGCCCCAGCGGCACTATGCCGGTCGGGTTGATGGTGCGGTGGCTGCCGTAATAGTGGTTCTTGATGTGCTGGAAGTTCACCGTGCTCGCCACCCCCGGCAACTGGTAAAGCTCGCGCAGCCAGCCGGACAGGTTCGGGTAATCCGCCAGGCGCCGCAGGTTGCACTTGAAGTGCCCGTGGTACACGGCGTCGAAGCGGACCAGCGTGGTGAACAGGCGGATGTCGGCCTCGGTCAGGTGCTCGCCGGCCAGGTAGCGCCGCTCGCCCAGGCGCTTCTCCAGGCAGTCGAGTTCCTCGAACAGGGTGACGAAGGCCTCTTCATAGGCCGCCTGGGTGGTGGCGAAGCCGGCGCGGTACACGCCGTTGTTCACCGCCGGGTAGATGCGCTCGTTCAACGCGTCTATCTCGCCCTGCAACGGCGTGGGGTAGAGGTCCAGATCGTTGCCGGTCAGGCCGTCGAAGGCCGAGTTGAACATGCGGATGATTTCCGCCGACTCGTTGCTGACGATGCGCTTGCGCTGCTTGTCCCACAGCACCGGCACGGTAACGCGGCCGGTGTAGTGCGGGTCGTCGCGGGTGTAGCGCTGGTGCAGGAACTCCAGGCCGTCCAGGGCGTCTC
Organism: Pseudomonas sp. 273; assembly: GCF_029201425.1. Taxonomy (NCBI): domain Bacteria; kingdom Pseudomonadati; phylum Pseudomonadota; class Gammaproteobacteria; order Pseudomonadales; family Pseudomonadaceae; genus Pseudomonas; species Pseudomonas sp. 273. Next base: position 4,173,460 of record NZ_CP116775.1, on the reverse strand, counting down.
CGGTGGAGCCCAGGCTGCGGTCGAAGGTCCAGCCGTTCTCCAGCATCAGCCAACTGACCACCGAGACGTCGATCAGCCCGGCCAGGCCCTTGAGCTGGCGGTAGATCAGTGTGCGGTGCGCCCAGGGACAGGCCAGGGAGACGTACAGGTGGTAGCGCCCGGCCTCGGCGCGGAAGCCGCCTTCACCACTGGGGCCGGCGCCGCCGTCGGCGGTGACCCAGTTGCGGCGTTGCGCGTTCTCGCGCTGGAAGTGGCCGTCCTTGCTGGTGTCGTACCACTGGTCATGCCAGCGGCCATCGATGAGCTGTCCCATGACTGGCTCCTCATGAAAGGGTATGGGAGCCAGTCTACGCCCTTGCCATCGATGGATCGCTGCAAAAACAGGGTGGAAACTATCTATCCGATCGATTTGTCACGGGCAGCCCAGCGTTGCCGGGCCTCGGCGAAGGCCGCCTCGCGGTCGCGGCCCAGCCCGCGCAGGCCCAGGGCGATGGTGGCGACCACCGCCAGTTCGCCGTACGCGTCTTCCCGTTCGCCGCGCCAGACCTCCGCCAGCACCTGCGGCTCCAGCCGCTCCGGCTTGACGTGGCGCAGCGCCGAGAGGGCCGGCCATTCCTCGTCCCAGCTCTGGCCCGCCTCGGTGCCGTAGAGGTGCGCCGGGCTGTCCGGGTTGATCTCGATCTCGCCGCCTTCGCCCTTGATCACGATGGCGCGGTCGCCGAGCAGGCGGCTACCTTCGCGGTGGGTCTCCTGGTAGCCGGGGTGGAAGATGCTCTGCAGGATGCAGGTGGCCCCCAGCGGGTTGAGCAGGCGCACCAGGGAGTGGATGGGCGAGCGCAAGCCGAGGGTGTTGCGCAGGTCGATCATCCGCTGCAGCACCGGCATCCAGTCCAGCAGCGGGGCGAAGGCCAGGCCGCCGCGGTCGAGCGCTTCGCCCACCGCGTTCCAGTCGCGGCACAGCGGGATGTCCAGCGTCTGCAGCAACTGCTCGGTGTACAGGCGCCCGGCGGTGTGCGCGCCGCCGCCGTGCAGGAGGATGCGCGTGCCGCTGCCGGCCAGGCACTTGGCGGCCAGCAGATACCAGGGCAGGTGGCGCTTCTTGCCGGCATAGCTGGGCCAGTCGAGGTCGACGGCGATCCGCGGTGCGTCCAGGCGGGCGCGCACGGCCTCGGTGAAGCCGGCCAGCTCGTCGGCGCTTTCCTCCTTGTGCCGCAGCAGCATCAGGAAGGCGCCCAGCTGCGCCTCCTCGACCTGGCCATCGAGGATCATGCCGAGGGCCTCGCGGGCTTCCTCGCGGGTCAGGCTGCGCGCGCCGCGCTTGCCCTTGCCGAGGATGCGCACGAACTGCGCGAAGGGGTGTTCGGCGGGTGTCTGCAGGACGAGGGGAGCGGCGGTCATAGGCAATTGGTCGGCTTCGGCAGGCCGGCGAGCTTGGCGGCAAGCTTGGCCGGGGTGCCCTTGAACAGGAGGTTGAGGTGCAGGCTGCTGCCCTTTTCCGCGCCCAGGCGCTGGGCTACGTACTTGATCAGCGGGCGGTTGGCCGGCGACAGCTGGAACTGCGCATAGAACTCGCGCAGCAGGTGGAGGATTTCCCAGTGCTCCGGCGAGAGGTGCAGGCCTTCCTGCTGGGCCAGGGCCTCGGCGACCGGCACCGACCAGTCGTCCAGGTACTGCAGGTAGCCGTCCTTGTCCAGGGCGATGCCGCGCCCTTCCACCATCAGGGTAGTCATAGCCAGGCGTTGACCTTGTCGTAGCGGGTGCAGAGTTCGACGAAGGCGGGGTAGTCCAGCGCCTTCAGGTTGGCCGGCAGCTGTGCCTGCAGGCCGCGCGCCTGCAGGTCCTCGGCGAGGGCGAAGCAGGCGTTGGACAGGTGCTCCAGGCGCTGGCGCGGGGCGCTGCCGGCGGCAAGGGCGTAGACGGCATCGCCACTGAGCAGCAGGCCGTCGTCGTGGGACAGCAGCTGCAGGCAGCTGTCGAAGCGGCCATCGCCGAACGGGGAGTGGGAAAGCAGATGCAGCGTGCTCATCAGAGGGTGATCACCTGGTCGTATTGCTGGGTCAGCTGGCGCAGCGCGAGGTCGTCCAGCACTTCCACCGCCAGGTTCAGGCCTGCACTGGGCAGGCCGCGCTCGGCGAGGCTGCGGGCGGCGGCGTAGAGCCTTTCGACGCCGAACAGCGGCAGGGCCTGCAGGTTGGCCTGCAGGTCCTTCTGCTCGAGGCTGGCGGGGGCCTGGCCGGGCGCCAGCTGAAATACCCCATCGTCGAGGAAGAGGAAGGCAATGGGCAGGTCGAAGGCACCGCCGGCCAGGGCGATGTCCAGCGCCTCGCGGGCGCCGGGGCCGCTCCACGGGGCCTGGCGGCTGACGATCAGCAGGGACTTGGCCATCAGTCGCCTCCGAAGCAGACCAGGCGGTCCGCCAACTGCGCCGCTTCATGCAACTGGCCGAGGCCGGACAGCTCCCAGGGCGCCTGCAGGTTGGCCGCCGGGCGCTGGTAGCGCGCGGCCTCCTCGGCGTTGAGCACGCCACGGCGCAGGGCGGCGGCGATGCACACCACGGCGTCGAGCCGGTACTCGCCGACGAAGCGCGTCCAGGCCGCCGCCACGTCCAGCTCGTCCTGGCCGCTCACCGGGTTGCTCGAGGCGCTGTGCACGCCGTCCTGGTAGAAGAACAGGCGGACGATCTCGTGGCCGCTGGCGAGCACCGCCTCGGCGAAGCGCAGGGCGCGCCGGGCGGCGGGCGAGTGGGGAGGAGCGAAGAGGGCGATGGCGAATTTCATGGCATGGGCCGGTCGGCGGATTACAACGCGATGATAAGGCCAGTGCGGGGATTTTGCTGCGCCGGAAAAGGAAAAAGCCCGCCGAAGCGGGCTTTTCCGGTGTTGCCGGGAAGCGTCAGTCGTCGCTGCCCATGATGCCGAAGATCTGCAACAGGCTGATGAACATGTTGTAGATGGAGATGTAGAGGCTGACGGTGGCCATGATGTAGTTGCGCTCGCCACCGTGGATGATGGCGCTGGTCTGGAACAGGATGGCCGCCGAGGAGAACAGCACGAAGCCGGCGCTGATCGCCAGTTGCAGGCCGCTGATCTGGACGAAGAAGGAGATCAGGATGGCGCCCAGCAGGACGAAGAAGCCGGCGGTGATGAAGCCGGACAGGAAGCTCATGTCCTTGCGGGTGGTCAGCACGTAGGCGGACAGGCCGAAGAACACCAGGGCGGTCATGAAGAACGCCGAGGCGATGATGTTGGCGCCGTTGGCCATGCCCAGGTACAGGTTCAGGATCGGGCCGAGGGTGTAGCCCATGAAGCCGGTGAGGGCGAAGGTGGTTACCAGGCCCCAGCCGCTGTCGCGCAGCTTGAGGGTGGCGAAGAACAGGCCGTAGAAGCCGACCAGGGTCAGCAGCAGGCCCGGGTAGGGCAGGCGCAGCTGCTGCGAGACGTAGGCGACCAGGCCGCTGAAGGCCAGGGTCATGGCCAGCAGGCCGTAGGTGTTGCGCAGGACTCCGCTGACTTCCCGTTGCTCCGCCGCGGCGGGGTTGAGATATTGCCGTTCTTGCATGGCTAGACACTCCTGTAAGCGGAATGGGATTCCGTGACCATAGTTGCAGTGATGATACCAAACCCGCCTGTCAGGCGTAGGATCAGAGTTTGACAGTGTGTTGCGATCCGGTACTATGCGCCCCCGAAAGGAAGTGTGGCCGAGTGGTTTAAGGCAACGGTCTTGAAAACCGTCGACGGGCAACTGTCCTAGAGTTCGAATCTCTACACTTCCGCCATCTTCAAGGCCCTGATTTTTCAGGGCCTTTTCATTTTCGGCGACCTACATTAAGGCTCGATGATGGGGCTGAAAATGGCAGGAGTTCCGAAAAGAATCGGAACGAGTTCCGAAACTGTCGCCTATTTTGCAGGCCTTGCCACCGCGCCGCGGCGAATGTAGATCTTCTTGGTGATCTCCTCCTCTGTGTGCCCAAGCAGCCGGCTTGCTTCCTTCAGATCGTTGATCTCGGTTGCCGCTTTCGGCCGGATGTCCTTGAACTGGAAGTTCCGGACGATGGCGCCGAACTCCGGATCGCCCGCCTCGATGGCCGCTTGCTGGGCCGCCTCACGGGCTGCTTCCCAGCGATCTCGGAGCATGGAGGCGCCGACGCGCCTGCCCCGGGCACTGATGATCAGGTACGGACTGCTGAACTGCTCGTTCCTGGCGGCAATCTGCTTGAGCAGCCTGCCAAGACTCGTTTCCACACCGTCGATGCGCAGCAAGATCCGCACCTTGTGCGCGGTCTTCGCCTGCTTGACCAGCAGGTAGTCGCCATCGATATCGCTCTTGCGCATGGATAGCACGTCCGCCGGCCGCTGGCCGGTGAGATAGGCCAGGTCCATAGCGTCCTTTAACTCCGGCACCGCCTTGCGGTAGACCGCGTCCCAGATCATATCGCTGGCGTAGAAGTCGCGCGGTTTCTCCTTGTTCTTGCGCACACCACGACAAGGATTTGCATTGCCAGTAAGCCCCCATTCGATGGCCATGTTGAAGACATGCGAGAGGGTGGCGATTTCCCGGTTCGCCCTGACCTTCGCCTTCCTGGCATCACGGTAACGCGCGACCATCGCCGGCGTAATGGAGTCGATGGGAGCTTCGTCGAACAGCTTCCGGAGTTGCTTGATCTCATTCAGGTTGTCGCTCTGCGTCCTGGGCGCCTTGCCTGGCAACACGTCGCGGATGTAGCGGTCGAAGATGGCACCCATGATCCGCAGGTCGGCCGGCTTCTCCTTGGCAACCAGCTCAGCCCACTTGATCCTGGCCATATCAAGGTCGGTGCCCAAAGGGCGCTCGTTGCCGTCCACATCCTCGTAGTAGTAGCCAACCCAGACTTTTCCGTTCTTGCGCGTGCGCTTCCGCCGGTACACGCCTGGCGGAAGGTCACGGTTTTCCTTGTTGCGCGGTCGTATTTAGCTCACCCGGGAGAAGTCAGGCGTCCAGGTCGTTGCCGGCAGTGCCGACGTCTGCATGATGGTCGTCTCAGGCGGAATGCCCAGTTTCATGCGTGCATATTGGCGACCTACCAGAGGGCGGCGACCGCGGCTTTCAACGAAAGTCCAGCCTCGTTCTTTCAGCCAGCGGCGCTGCCAGGCCATGGCTTTGTAGCCGGTGATCTCGGCCAGTTCCTCATCGGAAAGAATTTCGCTTTCCATGGGCAATACCTCATCGCGCCGGCGCGGGCGGCCAGCGATGGTGGAAAGGAGGTGCATACCCTGGTGGTGCCGTAGGAGCGAACCCGGCCTTATCGAGGGCCAGGCTCAGCAGCCATGCGGTTTTCACCGTAGGGGCGGGGGTGGTGCTGAATGGGGGGTTAGCGCTGGAGCGGTGCTGGCGGCTGCCACTCGACCAGTGGCTGGTCACGCTTGATGTAGAGCGGGTGCTTCGGGCTGCCGTCTCTGTTGGTGATGAGGCACCACAGGCGCGCGCCGGCGGCCAGCAGGAGACCCACCACTGCGGCGACTCGCTCCGGCCTCGCGTGCGAGCCCCAGGCGCAAACGATGTCGCCGTACTCGGCGCCCAGCTCCGTCAGGTGCCTGTCATTTTCCGGACTGACCGGATCGGCGCACCGCCACAGCTCGCGCGGGTCCGTTGCGCGGTAGGCGTAGAGATTGGCCACGGCCAGGCCGGCGCGCATGCCGGCTACGGAGAAGTCCTGGCAGGGCGTGCCGCCCACCAGGATCAGCTGTGCGGCGATGATGCCCAGCAGCACCTCGCGGGCCAGCTTGGTCATGTCGCCGAGGTTAGGCACCGCCGGCCAGCGGTGGGCCAGCACGGCGGATGGGAAGGGTTCGATCTCTGCGAACCAACTGGCGCGGAAGCCCAGCAGGTGCCAGGCCACGCTTGCGGCCTCGATGCCGCTGCAGACCGGTCCGTAGCTGATGGTCATGGTTTCTCCAGGTAGAGTGCCGCCGCGCCGCGAGTTCAGTGGATGGCGAAAGTGATGTGTGTGAACCGGTGGGCCTTCAGAAAAATGCCGGTCAGTATCGATGTGATCCCGACGATCCGCGTTTGCCTGTATGCATCCGTCGCCTAGCTATGATGAGCTGACTAGCTAAACTCCCCTCTGTAGTGGTCCTAAGGAAAGGCTCATTTCTGAGCAGGTCAGTTGGGTTTTGCTAGACTGAAATTTCAATTGTTTAGGATCGTTTTAGTGAGAATTTTGTTCGGATTTCCTCTGGTCTTGTCTAATTAGCTTGCGAGGAAGGTGGTGATATGGGGCGCCTAATTTTCTATTCGTTATTATTGTTTTCTGTTCATGTTTTTGCGGAATCCGATAGCGGTCAAGAAACTGGTAGCGGAGCTGATCGTGTTTCAGCGTGTAAGTCCGCTAGTAGCTATGCAAGAGCAAAAGCTGAGAGTAAGGCAGTACTAAGTTCAACGAAGACTAAGATAAAAATTAGTCAGTGTGACTGTGATAAGGATAGTGTAAGTGGAGGATACCAATGCATGGTTTCGTGGGAGCTTGAGGCGCGAGACTGAGGTATACGAAATCTGCTTTGGAGGCTCGGCATGAATATCATAGGCCTGAATGGCTATAAGCTGTTTTTTTGGGGTTCTGTTTTGGCGTTTCTAACTGGTCCAACCGTTGCGCTTGGAGACTATCCAGATTGCGACGAGGTTCAAAAAACTCTGGCATCTCATCCGTGGATAAATCATGAAGAAGGAAGGAGGTTTATTTTTAGTGCAGTAAATAATCATGAGGGTATGCGAATAATAGATTCTTTGAAAAGGGACTCTTATAAATTACAAGATCGACTGCTAATGGATGAAAATGATAAGGATTATGAAGGATTTTGGGTTTGCAGGATAACATTTAGTTATTTGGGTGGTGATTGTGCTGGGGATGTAGATGAGTTTTTCGTTGGGTCCATTGGTAACGCGTTTCAATTTAGTTCGGTAATTAGGTCTGGCGACAGAGTTTGGAGGGGGCAGGCAATTGCCGATTCTTGTGAGCGAGGGGAGGATTTTTCATTGTCTCCCCAGTGACTGGTTGCATGTGAGTTTCGATTTTCGTTGTCGGCATCTGAGTACGCCGATCAGTTGCAACGTGTTCCTCGACATGCCATGGAAGCGCACCTTTGCGTGTGCGCAGATGCAATTGCTCCTGTCTTGGCGGAAGACATGGATGCCACCTCTGTACTTACGTTGTTCTCCTCCGCGCGGGTGATGCCCGGCTGGCGGCGTTTCGGGACGGTGTCAGTGTCGATGCGCTCGAGCAGTCCGGCCAGGCCGGCGGGCCAGACATCGCGCGCCAGGCGGCCAGCGTTGATGCCGTCACCCAGCCAGGTGCGGGCCTCGGCCAGCAGGCTGCGGGTGCTGCTGAAGGTCGACAGCATGGCCTGCCAGTCGTCGAGCGCTGCGAAGTAGCGCAGCTTGCCGGGCGTAGCTGAGGCCGGCGGGGGGATGCTTTTTTCGGGCATGTGGATACCTCGCCTGGTGGCGTGGAGTTTGTGGGGAGGTTCTATTTCGGGCGCTGGCGGCGGAGGCCGGTCAGCTGAGGAGGTCGCCGGCAAGGCTGGCCATGTTCTCGGTGCCGAACTGGTTCATGACGGCGCTCCTGCTTTGGCGAGTTCGAACGGCTCGGCGATGACCTCGCCGAAGGCCCAGCGCGCTTGTTCGGCGGTGATGGGGATAACGGCCAAGCCGGCGGCCAGGGCCTCCATCACGTCGTCAGGGTGGCACCGCGCGATGAGGGTGCACTCGCGCGTCTTGGGGTTCACTCCGGTGATGGCCAGCGGCTCATTTTCTGCGGGCATGAGGTCTCCTTGCCACCCTTCGTCGGTATGGCTGGCAGGTCGTAAGAAGATGGGGATAGGTTGATGCCTTGCGTATCCCGAGGGAGACAACATGACTCTCTGTGCTGACTGCCAGCAACAGCTTTCCGGGCCAGGTCGAACTGGTCCGCATTCAGGTCTCGTGATGATCGATTCGAAGTCCTGGCAGTATTTCGCTAGGCCAAAGGCATACTTCCGCACGTATCGATGCGGGAATTGCTCTTCGGTGCTGGAGCAGATGCATGACAGGGACGATCATGACTATTGGTGGCGACTGCAGGCATCGACGGATGCTTGAAATTCGCTCCACGACGCCGTAGTGGCGCAACGGCAGGGAGTGGGTTAGCGTCATGACCTTTTGCGAGGGAACGCCGATGGCCATAACGAAGAAGGTGACGAAGAAGATGCAGCTCAAGCTGCTGAAGATCTTCTATGCGGAATACGTCGAAGAGTTTGGAGAGGGGACAAGAAACCTCAACGAATACACGGTTCTTACAACCGAGGCAGAGGCTTACCTGGATCGGATGCCTGAACTTCGCGAGCAGGACGGAAACATGGTTCGATACCTGCTGGTGGACCTTCTCGTAGAACTGCGGAACGCGGGACACATGACGAGCATTGGTGGGGCTCAGTTCTCGCTAACCCCTGAAGGCTACGCCCGCGCGTCAATGAATCGGTGGGATGAGTGGATTGATTACGCGAACAAGAACTCGGGCCTCGCCATTCCGATTTCGTTGGTAGCGCTGGTGGTGTCAGTGATCGCATTATTCGTGACTTAAGTCCTGTATCTCGCCTGGACCTGTTCGAGCAAACTGCGCGCAATCCACAGCACCACGGGAATAGCCTTGCTGTTCCCGTAGCTACCTCAAGCGAGTTTCTTCGCGAGCATTTTTTCCAGGCTTTCCACGTGCGCGCGGAGCCGCTCATTCTTCTTCACGCCGTTGGCCCCATAGTGGATTTCACGGTGACAGGTTGGGCACACAGCTCCGACGAACTGAGGATGATCCAGGCCTCCATCAGATAGCCGATTGATATGGTGAGGTTCTAGGTAGGCACGGCCATCTTTCCGGAGGAAGGGGGCTGGCTTATCGCAGGACTCGCATATCCCGCGGCGCGGAGAAGTACGTAGTTCTTCACATGAGCGCTGCGCAAATATATGTTCCGCATCGCTGCGCCTTGGCTGGCGTCTTCGCCGGACACTATGGCTTTCAGTGCCAACTCGCGAGCCGCATCCAAAGAGCTCGGGAAGTCGGCCTTCACTTCATCCTCGACGTCCCCCTCGATTACTCGCCCGACCGGAACGAGGCAGAACCGTATGATCTTGCGCATGTTGCCTTCTCGATCAAGGCCATCGCTCCAGTGATGATCGGCGAAGACAAACTCCCCCATGTAGCGCTTGCTGGCTTTCTTCCCCAGTGCCTTGAAAAGATGAATCGAGCGCCCAGTCTGAGCGTGTTGCAGGACCGCCTTATTGCCTCCCGTCAGTTGCATGTCGCCGACCTGACCCTCTCCCGAGTAGTGGAATACGCCGAAATCGTCGAAATGATCGCTGTACCCGTATTGCTCGCCGCTGTCGCCAGTGAAGAGGAAGATCGCGGGCACCCGTAGGGAGGGCGCGATACCGCTTTGCTTGCTTCCGCCGAAAGGCCCGTGGATGTCCGCACGGCGATCGTAGATCTGGCCGATTTCGAATGCGATCTCGAATGGCGAGGTCATGAGTTGTCCTTGGCGTCAGGAAGAGCACTAAGAGTACCTGGAACGAGGGCATTACGAGTAGTGGCCATTTGATGCTCTTTAAGGTAGGTTCGAATGGCCCGGCATGGGCCGGTCAAGGAGAGGAAGGCGTGTTAGAACTGATCATTGCAGTTGTCGGAGTAGTGGTTGCGATTGCTGCATACAGAGCCGGGCTGAAACAGGGCGCTGAGAATGCCTTCGAGGAACAAGCTGCTGCTATTTCAAAAGGGCTGGAGGGCGGTTCTGTGTTTCAGCGAGTCCTCGGAGCAAAAGGGATGTTCTTCGGTACCATTAATCCGAAGCTTGGCGTACAGCCACTTGTCATTGTCTTTTCCAAGGACTTTTTCGACTTGGTTTCCCACAGAAAATTGTCTCCAGCTATAGCAGAATCTCTGGTTTCCCAGGAAAGAGAGGTTCTCCAAAGCGAATACAATCGCGATTCTGGTATATCGCCGGAAATGCAGAATGCGGCAGAGCTAATCCAGAAGACGCTGAAGGCTGATTAAAAGGACTGCATGCACACCGTTGGGAGTGGTCATGCTGCTAGCTCCTTGGTGTCGTGGAAGATGTCGAGTTGCGCCAGGCCGCGCCGCGCTGCCTCGTTGAGCCAGAGGCACTCGATGCGATCGCGCGCGCCATCGGCGAGAGCGTTGCGCTCCAGGCGGTACCAGTCGCGGTAGAGGCGGTCGTAGAGAGGGCAGGGGTAGCCGGAGAGCACGACCATGCCGCGCAGCTCCTTGAGGAACTTGGCCAGGTCGCGGTGTTGGGTGTCGCTCAGCTCGTGGCGGTATGACTTGCCGGTGGCGTTGTGGCGGACCTTGGTGCTGCGGGTGGAGTGGACGTAGGGCGGATCGACATAGTGCAGCGTGCTCGGCCGATCTTGGTGCGCCATCACGTCCAGGGCGTCGCGGTACTCGATTACCACCCCTTGCAGGCGGTCGATGATCGCCGACAGGGTCTCCGGGTAGTTGCGCCAGTCGATGGCCGGAGAAGTAGCGGTGCGGCTGGACAAAGCGTGGAACCCCGTGCGCTCACCGCTGGCTGCCGCGCTGCCGAAGCCCTGGAAACTGGACCACCATTCGCCGGGCGCGCTCAAGCGGATCCGTCGTCTCGCCGTAGCTGGCGTCGAATTCCTCCCGGGCGAATGGCGTCAATGCCAGCGTCTGGAGCCGTTCTTCGCCACGGTCACGGGCGGCGCGGAAGAGGTTCACCAAGTCCCGTCGAGGTCGTTGTAGATCTCGGCGTAGCTGCGTGCCTTCCGCAGCAGGATAGAGGCGGCCCGCCGAACGGCTCGACGTAGGTGTGGTGCGGGGCGAGGTGCTGGATGATCCACGGGGCGAGCAGCCACTTTCCGCCGTGGTAGCGGAGGATCGGGCGGGGTGGGGGCGTGGGCACTCCAGGGCGAACGCCGCCGTGCCGCCGGCGGAGCCGCGGCATTCAGGCGCAGGAGGGGTAACGGGAGGCGGATGTTGCGCGCGACGCCGGCGTCGCGCTTGATGTGGCCTTTCTCCTCGAGGGCGTCGAGGCGCTGCTGCATGGCGAAGAGGCAGACGCCGGCCGCGGCGGCCAGCTCGGCTACGGTGGGCGCTTAGCCTTTCTCCGCCCAGAACGCTCGGATGTGCCCGAGCGTTTCGTCCTGCATGGGGGAGGGTGGTCGCTTCATGGCTTCTCCTCGTGGCCAAGGCAATAGCCCTGCTGTCGAAGTGGTCGCAGCCGATCGGCATGACCTCGAGGCCTTTGTCGGCCATGCCCTAGGCGAGGCGCAGAGCCTCCTCGCCCGGGAGGCTGAGCCCGGTGCTGGCCTCCTTCAGCAGGCCATCCAGACGACGCGGCGTCCTGGCGTAGCGGATCACGCCATTGGCGATGTCGATCGAGCAGTGGTGGATGGTCACGACAGCAGCCCTGCGCGATCGTCCATGCGTCGCTCCAAGGCCGCCAGGCGTTAGCCGAAGTGGCTGACCAGGTCCGGCTTGCCGGCGGCGCGGACCAGCTTCTCCTCGATTGCCTGGACGATGAAGCTGTTCATGCTGATGTGGTCGGTGTTGCTGCGCTGCTCGACCTGGTCGCGCATGCCGTCGGGCAGGCGGACGACGAACTTGGCGGCAGTGTGGGAGTTTCCGTTACGCATGGGCGGCCTCCTTGGGCGTGGCAGTGCGGTTCTTCTGGTCGCGGGCGGAGAAGTAGGCTCTGGAGAGGATTTCCTCGGCGCCTTCGATCCACCCGTAGGAGGGTTTGTGGTTGGCGGTTGCGGCCAGGTGCTCGTGCTCGTTGATGGGGAAGCCGAGGTTGGAGTAGGCGGTTCCGCCAATCTCGAACATGACGCCGCCGCACATCAGCAGGCTGCCGGTGTTGAGGCCCAGCTGCTGCCAGAGGGCGGTGAGGCGGGCGTGTTCCTTGCGGACCGCGGCGCGGTGGGCCTTGCTGGAGCCCTTCGGCGGCTGGCCGGCGGTGCGTAGGTTGCGATACCCGTGGTTGTCCGGCTGGCGCCAGTGCACGTCCATGTCGGGCGCCAGGGGCAGCTTCAGGCCGCCGATGTGCAGGGAGTCGATGCCGCGCATCACCGAGGCCTCGGCACCGAAGGCTTCGCCGAGATGCTTCCGCTGGGCCTCGAACACGTCGCGCTGCAGGTACCAGGCGCGTACCAGGGCGACGATGCGCGGGGTGGTGGAGCAGTAGTAGAAGTCATCCATGGAACCTCCGTAGCGTCAGATCTCGGTGGGGACTTCTTGTCCGCCCAAGACCATCGAAGATGGCAGGCAGGAGCTGGCGGAAGGTGAGCATGATCAGGACAAAGCTCGCGTCGAACTGGCCCGCGGCATCGTAGCCGCCGTCTTTTTCTGCCTACTTTTGCAGCAGGTCCTCGAAGTGCAGGCGCTGGATTGACGGCTTGTCGTCGAGCACGAAGCTGAGCTTGTCCGAGCAGGCTAGGGCTACCTGGGTGACCAGTTTCCCGGTGGGCAGGTCAGTTGCATCTCCTCTCTGGTCATGTTCTGGCGGATGGCCGACCGTACTTTCGGCTGCCGTCTACCTAGAGGAGGCGATAGTGGTGATGTATTCGATGACTGAGGTAGGCTAGTGGCAGTTTGCCTTCCAACAACACAACGGGATGTGTACTGATGTCGCTAGAGATCAAGACAGCCGACGATCTTGAAAGTCGGCCAAACTATCGAGAGGTCTTGGACTTCGGTGAAAGCGCTGGCCGAGAGCTTCTCGATATCCTCGGCGCCTACATCTTTCCTGATACCAAGTCGGTGAAGTGTGGAATTCGCAATTGTCGTACACCGCATCGTCGCGGCTACCTAATTAGTACTACGGATGGCTTGGAAACAAATATTGGGAACGTGTGTGGTAAAAAGCATCTGGGTGCCGTCTTTACCGAGAAGACTAGTCTGTACAGGAAGAAACAGAGTCATCAGCGAAATATTGAACAGATCAGAGCTATCAAGATGCGGATTAGTTCATTGCAGAGTGAGTTGGATTCCTTAAAGTCTGCAGCTGAGTGTGTATCCAGGTTGAAGATCCTACTGAATAGGTGTCATCCAAATCTTGTTCGTGTTCTTACTGGTCGCAGCAAACTGAATAACCCTGTTCTCGGTACTCGAATTCCCATGACGAGGGAAGAGGCAGAGCGCCAATACGTCCATATGGCGAAAGAAAACGCCGATGGGAAGGTTCAGACACTTGAGGCGTGGCTAGCTAAAGGATGGCCCAAGAAAACGGTAGTCGCTGGTCAGTTGGCAGGGCTCAGATTCTGGATGAGTGACCTTCATCAGGCGCTAAGGCAAGAGCTTCTTACCCCAACGGAAGAGCTGCAGAAAATGAGTGATAGCGACATCGAACAACTCAGTCCGCGGAAGTTGACGGAATATGCTCGCTGGTCGCAGAAACTGGATACGAGTCTCGCAAAGGCAAGAGTCATCGTTATGGATGGCGAGAGCTTTTTCGAGTTGCAGAACATCCAGTTGTTAAATCTGCTGGGGACGAGCTTGATGCGGAGTCCAGCAGGTCGTTGGAGCCTGCATTGCGTGACTTCAAGAGTCAGGCGGCATGGTTTTATCAATGATCAGTCTTCCCCCATCTAGTTGCTCTATCGTCTTCAGAATCTCACGCTGAAGCTCCCCGGTAGTCTAGCCCAGGCGAAGATCATGATTGTGACCTCTTGGCAACTGACGTTCTCTGCATCGAAGCCAGGAATGCGGATTCCGCCCTTCGTGATGATCATTTTTCCTAGCTTGGTCAGTTTCATCCGTTCAGTGTTGCTCATGGTATTCCTCCGGTTGTCATCCCAAAGCCCACCCTCTGGATGAGTTGCCCTCACCACTGCGATAGCTGCTCGGACTAGATGTGTTTGGCCTTGTGCTCGAACTGTGCGGACGACTGGCCGCTCTCCCTGGGCATCAGGCCGGTACCTGGTCCAAAATCCGTGGTGCGAGTTGCATCGACGAGCTCTGATGGGCAGCCCCCTCTTGGACGCTACGAAACCTGGCCCACCCCACCGCGCGAACCGACAAGCGCTGCAGCCAGGGCGATGGCGGGCGGCACGGCGAAGCACCACATCCCCACCCAGGCGTAGGCGAGTGCCGACAGGCCGCACCCGGCGGCAAAGACCAGGATGGCGAATGCCATCTTGCGCATCCTGCCCAGGGCGAGGGAGCGCGCCGGGGCGTCCACACCGCGCAGGAGGTCGGCCAGGTCGAGCATGATCTGCGTGGTGGTTCCGGTCATCAGCGTCGAGGGTGGCGCGCTTGACAGGTGCATGCGCTGAAGGGCGTTCTGGATGGCCATGGCGGCGACCAGCAGCATGCCTGCGGTGAAAGCGGGGGCCGCGTCAGCATCTTGAAACGGCCCGGATGCGATCAGGATGGCGGCGGCGGCCGACAGCAGGGGAATCTTGGCGAGCATCAGCCATCCCGGCGAGCGGATCAGCCTCGCCAGCACCACGCACAGGCAAAAGATCGGCAAGGCCGAGAGCTTGGCCAGGGCGCCACCGGTCCCGTGCACCAGTGTCGCGCCCAGGGTGACGAAGTTGCCGGTGACATGGGCCGTGAACAGCCCATGCAGGGCGAGAAAGCCGGCGGTATCGACATAGCCGGCGTTGAACCCCAGCAGTCCGGCGAGCGTGGGTGAGACGGCGGGCTGTTCCATGGTGGCTCCTTCGATACGATGGCGGGCAGGGCGCATTGAGCGGACAACAACCGCGAAGGTGGATCGCGGAAGCCCTCTGGCTGCCGCAGGTGCCGGGGATGCGCTCGAGCCCTCCGGGCAGTGGGGCGTTATCCCATGGCGCCAAGCCGTTCACGTCCGTTCCCGTTCGGGCGCCTCTTCCGACGCATGCCGTCCAGGCAGTTGGCCCAGCACATGGCGGGTGGCCTGCGTCTTGTCGCAGGCCGTGCTGAAGGCTGTGCCGTTCAGCAACTGCTTGCCGACCGGGATGATCTGTTCGCCCACCAGGATGCCGAGCAGGCCGACCAGGGCCACCAGCGGCGGGGCGGGCGAGCGTACGTTCAGCAGGCTGTAGATGACGCCGACCAGCAGGCCGGCGCCCAGGGACAGGACATACAGTTTCATGGTTCACCTCGACTCCGGGACGGGGCGCGGGCGCCTGGCCGGAGCGTGCATGAAGGTCGGGGATGGGCCCTGGGGGGACCGACAATGCGGTTCCCCCCGGGGCTCGTGGTGCGGCCTTACTTGGCCGGGTTCGGGCCGATGCGCTCGCCGTGCTGCACGCGCTCGGGCGCCTTGTGGACCATGGTGTAGGCGTAGTCCACGCCCATGCCGTAGGCGCCGGAGTGATCCTTGACCAGCGCCATGACGTCCTCGTAGGTTTCCTTGCGGGCCCAGTCGCGCTGCCATTCCAGCACCACCTGCTGCCAGGTCACCGGTACGATCCCGGCCTGGATCATGCGGTCCATCGCATACTTGTGGGCATCTGCCGAGGTGCCGCCCGAGGCGTCGGCCACCATGTAGATCTCGTAGTCGGTGTCGTGCAGGCACGACAGGGCGAAGGTCGTGTTGCACACCTCGGTCCACAGCCCCGAGACGACGACCTTCCTGCGGCCCTGGGCCGCGTTCGCGGCCAGTGCGTCACGCACGTTCTGGTCGTCCCAGGAGTTCATCGAGGTGCGCTCCAGGATCCTGTTTTCCGGGAACACCGCCAGCAGTTCCGGGTAGGTGTAGCCGGAGAAGCCTTCGGTCTCGACCGTGGTGATGGTGGTCGGGATCTTGAAGGCCTTGGCGCCCCTGGCCAGCGCGACGACGTTGTTCTTCAGGACCTGGCGGTCGATCGACTGCACGCCGAAGGCCATCTGGGGCTGCTGGTCGATGAAGATGACCTGGCTGTTCTGCGGGGTCAGGAGTTCAAGGTATTTGTTGGTCATGGGACTCTTCCTTCATGGATCGAGTGGATGGAGCGCGGCGTAGATGCCGCGCCGGGTGGTCGGCGGTCTGTCCGTGACGACGAGCCACGGCCCAGGCCGCGCGCGGGGAATGCCGCGGGAACGCTCCGTGGCCCGTTGCCGAGGCCGAGCGGGCAGGGTTCATAGGGCGCCCTTGAGGGGGTATTCGATGATCAGGTACAGGCGGTCGATGTCGTCGCCGCCCTGGGCCGCGTCGGCGCGGTGGCTGACCTGCGAGAGGTACAGCGAAAGGTCCTTGGCCGGGCCGGACTGGAAGACGTAGCGCAGCTCGCTGTCGCGCTCCCAGTGGCGGCCGCCGCGGCCGTACGTCCCGGCGTAGGCGCCATCGGCGGGGGCATGGCTGCCGTCGATGCCGCTGCCGCGCACGTAGCGGGCCATGAAGCCCAGGCCGGGTACGCCGAGCACGCCCAGGTCGAGGTCGTAGCGCAGTTGCCAGGACTTCTCGCCGGGGCCGTTGAAGTCGGCGTACTTGATGGAGTTGGCCAGGTAGATGGAGTCGCCGCCGACGAAGTCGAAGGGGGTGTCGCCGTCGACCTGCTGGTAGGCGAGGGTCAGGGCCTGGGCGCCGAAGCGCTGGCGCGCCGACAGGCTCCAGGCGGTGGTGTCCATCGCCCCGGCGCGGGCCTGGCCTTCGTCGCGGGTCTTGTACAGGTTGCCATCGACCAGCAGGCCGGCGTGGCCGTAGTGCAGGTTCAGGTAGTACTGGCGCCAGGTGTCGTCGAGCTGGCCGGCGAACAGCGAGCCGCCGAAGTCACTTTTGGGGGCGAAGTCGGCGCCGGCGAAGCTCAGGGCGCTGCCGCGGGTGCTGGCGCCATAGCCATCGAAGTCGCCGTGTGCGTAGGCCGAGTCCTGGTTCCTGAAGGCGGTGAAGCGCCCGGCCTGGATGCGCAGGTTGTCGAACTCCCGCACCTCGAGCAGGGTGCCGCTGGCGTATTCCGGCTGCAGGCGCTTGTCGCCGGTGTCGAAGACGGGCGTCTCCACGGTCATCTCGCCGAACTTCAGGGTGCTGCGGGAGAGGTCCAGCTTCAGCGCGCCGCCGACGTCGGAATAGTCGTCGGCCGCGGAGCCGTCGGCATTGCGCGGCAGCAGGCCGGTGCCGGCGTGACCGCGGCCGCCGTCGAGCTTGAGGCCGAGGAAGGCGTGGGCGTCGAAGCCCAGCCCGAGGGCGCCCGGGGTGAAGCCCGAGCGGAAGTCGGCGATGAAGCCCTGGGCCCATTCCTGGCGCAGGCTCTGGCCGCTGGGCGAGGGCCGGGTGCGGTAGTCGTTCTGCAGGAAATAGTTACGTCCGAGCAGCGACCACTGCGCGCCGTCCAGCAGGCCGCCGTGGGGCGCGGCGCAAGTGACCGAGGCGGCGCAGGCCAGGGAGGGCAGGAGGATGTAGGGGGCTCGGACCATCGCGGGTTCTCGCTGGGGGCGCGGGCCGCCAGGCCCGCGCCGGCTTTCAGAAGGCGAAGCAGGAGCAGCCGAAGGCGCCCCAGAAGCCCTGGAAGTCGCTGACCGGCACGTTCGACCGGCGCGCCCGCCCGTGATCGTGGGCGTGCACGGCGCAGGCACCGACGCACTGGTGCACCTGCGCTGCGAGCGGCGCGGCCGGTTTCCAGTGGCCGGGGACCTTGGCCACCGGCGACCAGTCGGGTAGCACCGGCAGTGCCGGCGGCGCCAGCTTGTCGAACTCGCCGGCAGCGTGGACGATCTTGCCGCCGACCACGGTCAGCACCGATTCGAGCCATTTGATCTGCTCTTGCTCGACGCTGAAGTAATCCGCGCTGAGCGCCGCCAGGTCCGCCAACTGGCCGACCTTGATCTGCCCCTTCTTGCCCTGCTCGCTGGAGAACCAGGCGCTGCCGTGGGTGAACAACTGCAGCGCGGTGTCGCGGGACAGGCCCTCGGGGTACAGGCTCAGCCCGCCCACGGTCTTGCCGCTGACCAGCCAGTACAGCGAGGTCCAGGGGTTGTAGCTGGACACGCGGGTGGCATCGGTGCCGGCGCCCACCGGCACGCCCTCGGCGAGCATGCGCTGGATCGGCGGGGTGGCCTCGGCGGCCTTGGCGCCGTAGCGGTCGACGAAGTATTCGCCCTGGAAGGCCATGCGGTCCTGGATGGCGATGCCGCCGCCCAGCGCCCGCACGCGCTCGATGTTCTGCGGCGTGATGGTTTCGGCGTGGTCGAAGAACCACGGCAGGCCGTTGAAGGGAATGTCGCGGTTGACCTTCTCGAACACGTCGAGCATGCGCGAGATGGATTCGTTGTAGGTGGCATGCAGGCGGAACGGCCAGCGTTGTTCCACCAGGTGGCGCACCACCGGCTCCAGGTCGGCTTCCATGTTCGGTGGCAGGTCCGGGCGCGGTTCGAGGAAGTCCTCGAAGTCGGCGGCGGAGAACACCAGCATCTCGCCGGCGCCGTTGTGGCGGAAGAAGTCGCTGCCCTGGCCGTACTTCACGCTGCCGGTCCAGTTCCTGAAGTCGGCCAGCTCTTCCTTGGGCTTCTGGGTGAACAGGTTGTAGGCGATGCGCACGCTCAGCTGGCCGGCGTCGGCCAATTGCTGAATGACCTGGTAGTCGTCGGGGTAGTTCTGGAAGCCGCCGCCGGCATCGATGGCGCTGGTCAGGCCCAGGCGGTTGAGCTCGCGCATGAACTGGCGGGTGGAGTTCACCTGATATTCCAGTGGCAGCTTCGGCCCCTTGGCCAGGGTGGCGTAGAGGATCATCGCGTTGGGCCGGGCGATGAGCATGCCGGTGGGGTTGCCGCTGCTGTCGCGGACGATCTCGCCACCGGGCGGGTTCGGCGTGTCCTTGGTGTAGCCGACCACGCGCAGGGCGGCGCGGTTGAGCAGGGCGCGGTCGTACAGGTGGAGGACGAACACCGGGGTGTCCGGGGCGGCCTGGTTCAGCTCGTCGAGGGTCGGCATGCGTTTCTCGGCGAACTGGAATTCGGTCCAGCCGCCGACCACGCGGACCCACTGCGGCGAAGGTGTGCGTTCGGCCTGCTCCTTGAGCAGGCGCAGGGCATCGGCCAGCGACGGCACGCCTTCCCAGCGCAGTTCGAGGTTGTAGTTCAGGCCCCGCGGATCAGGTGCAGGTGCGAGTCGTTGAGGCCGGGGATGACGGTGCGCCCCTTCAGGTCGACGACCTGGGTGGCGCTGCCGCGCAGGGCCATGGCCTGGGCGTCGGTGCCGACGGCGAGGAACTTGCCGTCCTTGATGGCCACGGCGCTGGCGGTGGGGTTTTCGCGATCCACGGTGTGGATGCGGCCATTGTGCAGGATCAGGTCGGCAATCATGGGGCTCCCTCGGGTTTCGGTAGGCGTGGAACCAGCCGCGCCGCTCAGGGGCAGGGCGGACAGCAGAGCTCCCGCGGCGCCTAGCACGGAGCCGGCGGCGAGAAAGTGGCGGCGGCTGGGGTTGGATGGGTCTTGGCTCATCGGGTGCTCCTCGGTCGGCGGGCAGGCAGCCAGGTGGCGAAACGGCGGCCGGCCGCCGGCACGAGCAGGTAGGTCAGCAGCACGGCTGACGAATAGCGCGACGGGCAGGTGGCCGCCCGGCCAGGGCAGCCGGACGGTAGCGGATGCCAGGGCTGTGGCAGGACGGCGCTTGGCGACAACCGGCGGGAAGGCCATGCCACCGTCCTGCCGGCATGGCGTTCAGTGGCCTTCGGAGGCGTCGATGGACCGGGTGGCGAAGGGCATCTGCGACCGGTGGCCGATCAGGGTGTGATCGGCCGGGCGCGGCAGCGTGTGGCCGGGGGCAGCCCATGGCGAAGAGTCTCCGGTGGGAACGTGGAGTGCAGACTGTGCGCTGGCCAGCTCCCCCCGGTCTTGTAGCGATGCGCGCATTTGGGACGTTTGTGCGCCCGCTCAGTCTCCGTCCAGGGCCCAGGGCGCATGGGCCAGGTGTTCACCCAGGAAGTCGAGCAGGGCGGTGACCCGCGCCGGGCGCAAGGGCCCGGGCGGCGTCACCAGGTTGATGTGGATATTGGCGATGTGCCAGTCCGCGAGGACTTCTTCCAGCGCCCCGCTCTTCAGGGCATCCCAGACGATGAACTCCGGCTGCAGCGCCAGGCCCTGGCCGGCCAGCAGCACGGGGCTGATGACGTCGGCATTGTTGCTGCTGAGCCGCCCGCGCACCGGCACGCTGCAGTCGCCCTGGGTCGGGTGGTGGAACTTCCAGGCCTCCGGCGTCGGCAGGTTGCTGTAGAGCAGGCAGCGGTGCTGCGCCAGGTCCTGCGGGTGGCGCGGGCGGCCGTGCCGGTCGAGGTATTCCGGCGTGGCTACCAGGGGCCGCCGGACGGCGCACAGCCGGCGTGACCTGAGGCTGGAGTCGGGCAGCTCGGCGATGCGCAGGGCGACGTCGAAGCCCCCGGCCACCACGTCGACCACCTGGTCGTCGAGGGACAGGTCCAGCTCTATTTCAGGGTAGCGCTCAAGAAACGCCGGGACGAGCGGCGCGAGGTACTTCAGGCCGAACGACATCGGCGCGGTCATGCGGATGCGGCCGCACGCCATGCTGGCCTGGGCGGAGGCCTCGGCTTCCGCGGCACGCCCTTCTTCGAGGATGCGCAAGGCCCGTTCCCAGGCTTGCGTACCGGCGGTGGTGAGCGAGAGCCGGCGCGAAGTGCGGTGGAGCAGGGGCGTGCCCAGGCGGCGTTCCAGGCGCGCGATGGCCTTGGACACGGTGGGCTGGGAGATGCCCAGCGCCTCGGCCGCGCCGGCGAAGGAACCGCTGTTGGCCACCTGGGCGAAGATCGCCCAGGCTTCCAGGTCGGGAAGGAGTTTCATGCATGATTCGGAATTGATGGAATTCCATTGATTCTATTTGTACTCATCCAGGCGCTCAATATCATCTTCCTCGAACGATCCGGGAGTGGCCGGGTGGCGGGGCGTCTATTCTGCAGTCTGTCGTCTCGCTGCAATGCAGGGGCTCTATACCGGGCTCACCAGGCATCGCCCCAAAGGGGCGTTCTGGAGCTTCGGGGCAATTGGACAGATGAATTCGAGCCGGGAGGGCAGGCCATGCGCTTGGACAAAAAGGCAGGGCAGGAAGCGGCCCGGGACGGGCAGGCGCGGGCGCCGGCGGCCCTCGGCAGCGGGAACTACTCGATCCTGCGCAAATGCGAGGAGCGTCCGGACGCCGAACAGGTGCTGAAGATCCCCTGCGACGATGCGTTCTCGGTCATCGTCCAGCTCCGGGACTTCGCCTCGCACCGTCTCTGGCGCGGCGGCAGCCTGGTGTACGACGGCGGCCATGCGCGGCAGAGCATGTCCATCGCCTACCTGGGCGACGAGGTGCGCTGCCAGCACCGGGCGGCCTACGACAACCTCCGCTTCACCCTGCCGTGCACCGCCATGAACGAATTGTTCTACGAGGAGGGCGTTCCGAGGCCCGTGGCGTTCGACAGGATCACCGGGCAGGTCGATCCCGTCGCCTACCACCTGGCGCAGGCCCTGCTGCCTGCGCTGGGCATGCCGGGCCAGGTCAACCAGTTGTTCATCGACCAGGTGATGCTCGCCTTGTGCACTCACCTCAACGCGCGCTACGGCGAGGCCCCGCGCCGCGGGAGTCGGCCAGGGGGCTGGCCGGCTGGCAACTGCGGCGTGCCCAGGAACTGATCGCCAACCATTTGAGCGACGGCCTGTCGGTAGCCCGCCTGGCTCAGGAGTGTGCGCTGTCCCGCAGCCACTTCACGCGCGCCTTCAAGCTCAGCACCGGCCTGTCGCCCCACGACTGGTTGCTGAGGAGGCGTGTGGAGAAGGCCAAGGAACTGATGCGCGACACTTCGCTGTGCCTGTCGCAGATAGGCCTGGACTGCGGCTTCGCCGACCAGTCGCATTTCTCCCGGGTATTCCTCCGCCTGGCCGGCATGTCCCCGGCCAACTGGCGGCGCTTCCAGCGCCTGGAGCGGTAGCGCAGGGCGATGCCGAGTCGTTTGCGGTTCAATGGTCGATTTCTCCATTGCCTCCAGAACTGCCCCCAGCCTCAGGGCGGTCGAGCCGGCCACGTGATAGCCGGGCACCCGGGCGCGATGGATGCCGCGAGGCGACTCGACCACCTGTTCGGGCATGGCCGCCACAGTACGTGCGACCCTTTCCGGAATGACCTGCTCGGGGCTCGGCGCGCGCTCGCGGCACCCAGCGACAGGGGCATCATCCGCCCGCCATTGGCCAGGGTGGCGTAGGCGTGGGCCAGCTGCACGGCGGTTACCGACAGGCCATAGCCGTACGACAGCATTGCTAAACGCCCATGCATGGACTCTCCCCAAGCCCCTTCGCTTTGGTGCTCATGCCGGACTGCATGCGTTTCCGATTTCGGCATCGCCTCGATGGGGGCCCAAGCGCTTCTACGAGCTATTCGCACATGCATGTTTGCAGGGGGGCGCTGATTCGGCCTGCTGCTGGTGGCCGGGCACAATCCGCTGGATGGCGTGCATTTCGCACCGGCCGCTGGGCGAGGGGAGGGCGTTGTCGCTGGAGCTCAACCTCTACCGCCGCCGCGATACTGGCAAGGCGTGGTGACAACACCGCCTGGGGCCTGCTTGGCGGCCATGGCTTCGGCCCGCAGTGGATCGGCCTGGGCTACCAGCAGGTGGACGGTGATTCGCCCTTCGGCTACGTCACGCGCGGCGCGATCTTCCTCGGCAACGCCGTGCAGCTGTCGGACTTCCACGCCCTCAACACGATCTCGACCTCGCGCCCCTTGGTGCCCGCGGCCTGTCACTGTCCGCGGCCTATGTGCGGAGTGGCGGAATCGATGGCAGCCATGTAGACCCGCGGGGCGGTTATGCCTGCCTGGGCTATCGCGAGGGTGGCCGGCACTGGAAGCGTGACCTGATGCTGCAGTAGCGAGTGGCCGAGTGTCCGGCGACGCTCCCTGCGTACTTTGATGGATTTACTTTAGTGTTACGTTATAACATGTCAATTAATTCTTCCAATACCTTCCAGACCATGACCCCGACTCCCTACTCGTGCCATTTCCCTTCACCGCGGCTGGCCCGTTCCATGCCGCTTGTCTGCCTCTTCCCCTGGCTGGCCATGGCCGCGCCGGTCGATCTCGAACCCACGGTGGTCAGCGCCACCACGACCGAACGCAAGCTCAGGGACGCGCCGGCCAGCGTGTCCGTGGTCACCGCCGAAGCGCTGCAGCAACGGCCGGTGCGCGACCTGCAGGAAGCCCTGCGGGGCTCGGAAAGCCTGCAGTTCAACGGCATCGGCCTGGAGCGGCGGGGCATCAGCATCCGCGGCATGAGCAGCGAACACACGCTGGTGCTGGTGGACGGCAAGCGCCTGGCGTCCTCGTCCGGCGCCATCGCCCACTCGGACTTCGACCTGGGCTGGGTGCCGGTGGAAAGCATCGAGCGCATCGAGGTCGTGCGCGGCCCGATGTCGTCTCTGTATGGCTCCGAGGCACTGGGCGGCGTGGTGAACGTCATCACTCGCCGGGCGACCGATGCCTGGCACGGCAGCGGCCTGCTCGACGGCGGCGTGCGCGAGGATGGCCTGGGCGGGCAGAACCAGCAGCTCGGCGTCTATGTCGCGGGGCCGCTGGTGCCCGGCAAGCTGGGGCTCAGCCTGAACGGCGAGACGCGCCGCCAGCAGGAGACGCCGGATGCCGACAATCGGCGCCTGTCCGAGCTGGAAGGGCGCAACGCCGACAGCGGCGGCCTGAACCTGAGCTGGACGCCGGACGAGGCCCAGCGCATCGACCTCGGCCATCAGCGCGGCCGCGAGCGGCGCTGGCGCAACAGCGAGACCGGCGGGGCGCGTTCGAGCTATTACGAGTCCCGCGACCGGATCGAGCGCGAGCAGTGGTCGCTCGCCCACAGCGGCGAGTGGGACTGGGGCAGCAGCCAGCTGCGCACCTACCGCAACCGCCTGGAGCGGCACAACGCGCGCTCCGACGCCCAGCCGGCCAGCGACCCGCAGCGCCTGACCGATACGGTGGTGGATGGCCATGTGAGCGTGCCGGCGTTCGACTGGCACCTGTTCAGCGTGGGCGGCGAATGGCGCAAGGAGCAGTTGGAGGACAGCACGGTGAACGCCGCTGGTGATGAAAGCGCGCGGCACAAGGCGCTGTTCCTGCAGGACGAGATCGCCTTCGCCCCCGACTGGTCGCTGACCCTCGGCAGCCGCTTCGACAAGCATGAGGCGTTCGGCTGGGAGAGCAGCCCGCGCCTGTACCTGCTGCACCACTACTCCGATGCGCTCAGCCTGCGCGCCGGCGTCGGCCGCGGCTACAAGGCGCCGAGCCTGAAGCAGCTGTCGCCGGAATACGCGGCGGTGGGTGGGGGAGGCCGCTTCACCATCTACGGCAACCCCGACCTGAAGCCGGAGACCAACACCTCCTACGAGCTGGGCGCGGACTACGAAGGGGAGGGCTGGTCGCTGAAGGGCACACTGTTCGAGAACGACGTGCGCGACCTGATCCAGACCGTCTGCGTGTCACGCTGCGGCGTGCGCGGCGCCGAGGTGCGCAACTACGAGAACGTCGAGAAGGCGCGCATCCGCGGCATCGAGCTGGGCGGCGGCATCGACCTGCCGGCCGACCTGCGCTGGGAACTCAACTACACCTACCTGGACGCGCGCAACCAGACCGTCGGCCAGCGTCTCGGCGACCGTTCCCGGCACCTCGCCAACAGCCTGCTGAAATGGACGCCGAACACGCGCTTCAGCGCACAGCTGCGCACGGAGTACGTCGGCAGCCAGGTGGCCTACAGCAGCAACGTCGGCTACGCCTTGCCGGCCTACAGCCTCTGGCACCTGGACCTGAACCAGAAGCTCAGCGACAACCTGACGCTGCGCGGCGGCATCGAGAACCTCGGCGACGAACGCCTGGCCGAGCAGAACGAAAACTTCACCTACGCCGAGGCGGGGCGCACCTTCCACATCGGCCTGGTGGCGAGCTTCTGATGCGCCGCCTGCTGATGTTCTGCTGTGCCCTGATGGGGTGCGCCGGCGCCTGGGCGGAGCCGGCGCAGGTGCGCGTGCTCAGCAGCGACTTCGTGCTGCCGGGCAAGCACCAGCGCCTGGCGGGCTGGGCCCGCGACGCCGGCGTGCAGCTGCAAGGCCTGCGCCTGGGCGAGGGCGGCGAACCGGATGCCCGCTGGCTGGACGGGGCCGACCTGCTGATCCTCGATACCCCGCGCCCCGGCGACCGGGCGCAGGTCGAGCAGGCACTGGGCGACCTGTTGCAGCGCCGGCCGTTGCCCTGGATCCGCGTCGGTGGCGGCGCGCCGGGCTTCGGCAACCTGCCGGCGCCCCTGGCGGAGCGGCTGGTCGGCTACTACGCCAATGGCGGCGAGGCCAACCTGCGCCACCTGTTCGAACTGCTCCAGCGCCAGCACGCCGGGCTGCCGACCGATGCCGTGCCGGCGCCGCAGCGCCTGCCGCAAACGGGCTTCTACCACCCCGATGCGCCGGCGCCGTTCGCCAACCTCGCCGACTACCTGGCCTGGGCCACGCCACGCTGGGCGAAGGACGCGCCGCGGATCGCCTTCGTGATCCCGCGCAGCGCCATCGCCGACGCCCAGACCGCAGCCATCGACGAACTGCTGCGCCGCAGCGAGCGGCATGGCCAGGCGCCCCTGGCGCTGTGGTTCGACGACGGCGACGCGCAAGCGCTGACACGGTCGTTCGCCGGGGCCGGCATCCAGGCGCTGGTCAACCTGCAGCACCTGCAGAACGGCCCGGCCCGGCGCGCCGAGTTCCTCGCCCTGGACGTCCCGGTGCTGCAGACCCTCGGCTACCGCGACGGCAGCGAGGCCGACTGGCTCGCCGCCGCCAGCGGGATTCCGCCGCGCACCGCGGCGGCCTTCCTCGGCGTGCCGGAAACCTGGGGCATGAGCGACCCCCTGGTGATCAGCGCCCTGGAACACGGCGAGCCGAAGCTGATGGCGGGGCAGGCCGAGGCCCTGCTCGGCAAGCTCGACCGCCTGGTGCGGCTGCGCCGCCTGCCGACGGCGCAGAAGCACCTGGCGCTGATGTTCTGGAACCACCCCGAGGGCGAGAAGAACGTCGCCGCCTCGCATCTCAACGTACCGGCCAGCCTGGCCAGGCTGGGCGAGGCGCTGCACGGGGCCGGCTACCTGGTGCCGGCAACCTCGGAGGCCGCGCTGATCGACACGGCGCAGCGCCTGCTCGGCGGCTACTACCGCCCGGACACCCTCGATGCGCTGTACCGCGACGGCCTGGCCGCCAGCCTGCCGCTGGATGCCTACCTGCGCTGGTACGATGCCTTGCCGGCCCCGTTGCGCGAACAGTTGCGCCAGCGCTGGGGCGAGCCCGGCAAGCACTGGGCCTTGCGCGAGATCGACGGCCAGCGGCGCTTCCTGTTCCCGGCGGCACGCCTGGGCAACCTCCTGCTGCTGCCGCAGCCACCGCGCGCCGGCCGCCCGGGCGAGGCCTACCACGACAGCGCGGTGCCGCCGGACCACCTCTACCTGGCGGTCTACCAGTTCGTGCGCGAGGGCTTCGCCGCCGACGCGCTGATCCACTTCGGCACCCATGGCACCCAGGAATGGCTGCCCGGCAAGGACCGCGGGCTGGCCGCGGGTGACTACCCCATGCGCGTGCTCGGCGATCTGCCGGTGTTCTATCCGTACATCCAGGACAACGTCGGCGAGGCGATCCAGGCGCGCCGGCGCGGGCGTGCGGTCATCGTCAGCCACCAGACACCGTCCTTCGCCCCGGCGGGCCTGTACGACGAACTGCGCGACCTGCACCACCTGATCCACGAATACCAGCAGCTGGACGAGGGCGCCGTGCGTGAGCGCAGCGCCGAGCAGATCCGCGCCGCGGTGCTGGCCTCGCACCTGCAGGACGACCTGGGCTGGAGCGAGGAGGCGATGCGCCAGGACTTCCCCGCGTTCCTCGCGCAGCTCCACGACCACCTGCACGGGCTCGCCGGAGCGGCCATGCCGCTGGGCCTGCACACCTTCGGCGTCGCCGCGGCGCCGGAGCTGCGCCTGAGCACCGTGATGCAGCAACTGGGCGAGCCCTACTACCGGGCACTCGGCCTCGACCCCAACGAGCTGTTCGCCCGCGACTTCAAGGCCCTGCAGGAAAGCCGCGCCTACCGCACCCTGCAACGCTACCTGCGCGAGGACGGCGATATTGGCGCGGTCGCCGAGCCGCGCCTGCGCGAGCAGTTGCTGCGGGCACGGGTGCTGGACCGCCAGCTCGGCGAGACCGGCGAACTCGAGGCGCTGCTCGCCGGCCTGGCCGGGCGCTTCGTGGCGCCGGGCCCCGGCGGCGATCCGATCCGCAACCCCGGGGTGCCCAGCGGACGCAACCTCTATGCCTTCGAAGCGGACAAGGTACCGACCCGGGCCGCCTACGAGGCCGGCGACGAGGCGTTCCGCCAACTGCTGGAGAACTACCGGGCGGAGCACCAGGGCCAGGCGCCGGACAAGCTCGCCTTCAGTCTCTGGTCCTCGGAAACCATGCGCCACCTGGGTATCGTCGAAAGCGAGGTGCTGCACGCCCTCGGCCTGCGCCCGCGCTGGGATGCGGGCGGCCGCCTGCTGGCGCTGGACATCGTGCCGGCGACGGAGCTGGGCCGGCCGCGGGTGGACGTGGTGCTGCAGGTGACCAGCGTCTACCGCGACCAGTTCGACGGCTTCATGCGCCTGCTCGCGCAGGCCATCGAGCGCCTGGCCAGCCTGGACGAGCCGGGCAACCCGCTGGCCGCCAACAGCCGCGCGCTGGAACGGCGCCTGCGCGAGCAGGGCGTGGCGCCAGACATGGCGCAGCGGCTGTCGCGCCTTCGCCTGTTCGGCAACGCGCCGGGCGACTATGGCACCGGCCTGCCGCAACTGGCCCTGGACTCCACCCGCTGGGACGACGATTCGGCCCTCGCCGAGCAGTTCCTCGGCCGCCTGCAGTACGCCTACGGCAGCCGCGACTGGGGTGTGAAGCTGGACGGCGGCAACCTGTTCGCCGAACAGCTGAAGGGCGTGCGGGCGGCGATCCTGTCGCGCTCCTCGACGCTCAACGGCGTGCTCGCCAGCGACCATCCGTTCGAGTTCCTCGGCGGCCTGTCGCTGGCCGTCCGCCACCTGGACGGCGCCAGCCCGGCGCTGTACATCGCCGACCTGCGCCAGCGCGAGCCGCGAACCACGGGCGCGGCGCAATTCCTCGCCAACGAGCTGCGCGGGCGCTACCTCAACCCGCAATGGATCAGCGCCATGCAGCGCGAAGGCTACGCCGGCAGCCTGGAAATGCTCGACCTGGCCAACAACCTGTGGGGCTGGCAGGCGGCGGACCGCAGCATGGTCCGTGCCGACCAGTGGCAGGCGCTGCACGACACCTTCGTCATGGACCGCCGCCAGCTCGGCCTCGCCGAATGGTTCCAGCAGCACAACCCGAGGGCCCAGGCGCAGATCATCGAGCGCCTGGCCGAGGCCATTCGCAAGGGCTACTGGGATGCCAGCGAACAGACCCGCCGCGAACTGGCGGAGCGCTGGCAACAACTGGCCGCCGCCGGCGCGGGGCAGGGGAGCGAAGCGACGACCCGGGCCTTCATCGAGCAGATGGCCGCCGGCTTCGGCGAGTCCGCCGCCACGGCGCCGGCCGATGGCGCCACGGCCGCCGGTGCCGCCGAGGCGGTCAGCGGCCGCGTGCTCGAAGAGGTCGCGCCGCCCCAGGGGGGCGAGCCGGACGCGAGCATCCGCCTGGCCTTGGCGCTGCTACTGGTCCTGTTTATCGCCGGCGCCGGCCGGCAAGTCGTTATCAACCGCCGTTTGATGGAAAACCGCCCATGAATGCCCTGGAAACCAGCCTTTACGAACTGACGCGCCTGTTCCTGCTGCCGGTGCTGCTGCTGATCCTGGCCGCCCTGGCCTACGCCTTCATCGCCCTCGGCGGCTTCGCCGTGGAAGCCTGGCAGCGCCGCAGCGGGCGCTACCAGTCGCGCCTGGCGGCCTGGCAGAGAGCCCACGGCGGCAACAGCGACGACCTCGAACTGTGGATCATGCAGCGCCTGGAATGGCTGCGCGTGACCTCGCGCAGCACGCCGATGCTCGGCCTGGTGGCGACCATGATCCCCATGGGGCCGGCCCTGCTGGCGCTGACCCGCAACGATGCGCAGGGTATCGGCGAGAACCTGGTGGTGGCGTTTTCCGCGGTGATCCTCGCCCTGGTCAGCGCCAGCATCACCTTCTTCGTCCTCACCGTGCGCCGCCGCTGGCTGCTCCAGGAACTGCGGGCCGTCGAGCGCGCGCAGGAGGGCAACTGATGCGCTTTCTCGAACACGACGAGGCGGACGACCCCATCCTCTCGATGGTCAACCTGATCGACCTGTTCCTGGTGGTGATCGGCATCCTGCTGATCGTGATCGTGCAGAACCCGCTCAACCCGTTCAGCCAGGACAAGGTGGTGGTGGTCGAGAACCCCGGGGAGGCGGACATGCGCCTGCTGGTCAAGGAGGGCAAGGAGCTGAAGCGCTACGAGGCCAGCGGCGAGATCGGCGAAGGCCAGGGCACCCGCGCCGGCGTGACCTACCGCCTGGCCGACGGGCGGATGATCTACGTGCCGGAAGATGCTGCACGGTGACCCCTCCCCGCCGCCCGCTACCTGCAGGTGCCCTCTGAAGGTTCTTGCTGTCAATGCGGGTATTTAACTTCGCTCTGCCCAGATGGCCAACTGCGTCTGCCTTGAAATGGACCGGGCTTTCCTGGATCTGCCAGTCCATGCCGGCTTCGCGCTGCCGGACCTCCAGCGACTGTCTCGGGGAACGGCGACAGCCCGACAAGTCGGAGCGCGCTCCGAAGCTCCCGCTATTTCGCCGGCTTCGCGATTGAAGCCGTGGCGGATGTAGATCTTCCTGGGGTTTCTCGGTGACGAACTCGGCCGAGCTGATGCATGTCGGATCGGCGCGTGCCACCACTGGCGGTACCGACCCTGACCTGGTGCAGCCTGATGCAGAGCCGTCATGTCATCTGAACTCGGCTAGAGATTCTCGGGAACGAGAAGACCCTTCTTGCGGTAATGCTCGATGTCGATGCCGAAGGCGCCGCTGGGGTGGACCAGATAGAGGTAGTAGGGTTTTCCCTGGTCGTCCTTCGGGTTCGTCGCCAGGTCGATGACCCGTTCCCGGCAGGGGCGTTTGTCGGCGTCCAGCACTCTCAGCAGCTTGGGCTTGAGCTTGTTGCCGGGTGGGCAGCCGATGATGATGCCGACTTCGCCGTTGCTCAGTTCGGCTATTTCCCCCGGCGGGTAGATGCCGATGAGTTTGACGAAGTGCGCGACCATCTCCTCGTCGAAGTGCGTGCCGGCTGCATCGAATACTATCCGCAGCGCTTCCAGGCTGGAGCGCCCCTTGCTGTAGACCCGGTCGCTGGTGATGGCATCGTAGGCGTCGACTATCGCCACCAGCTTCGCCACTTGCGGGATCTTGTCGTGCCGCAGGCCCCGGGGGTAGCCGCTGCCGTCCAGGCGCTCATGGTGGCAGTAGGCGGCATCGACGGCCGCCGGTGGCACGTCGCTGGTGCTCATGAGCAACTTGCGGCCGCTGTCGGCATGGGTCTGCATGATCAGGTATTCGTCCGCGGACAGCCGGCCGTTCTTGGTGAGTATCGGCAGCGGAACCTTGATTTTGCCGAGGTCGTGGAGCATGCCGCACATGCCGATGTCGACCAGTTCCCGGGGCAGCATGTCGAGCCTGCGGCCCAGGGAAATCGCATAGATGGCCGTTCTCAGCGAGTGCTCGGCGGTGTAGTCGTCCTTGTTCTTGATCTGGGTGAGCCAGAGCATTGCCGCGGGGTTGCGCAGGATGCTCTCGACGCACCCCTCGATGGTTCGCTTGACCCCGGGGATGTCCAGGGCCTGGCCCAGGCGCACCGCGTCCAGCAGGCCCCGGGAAACCTCCAGCGCTTCGCACCAGGTCTGCTGTGCCTGCTCGATCTCTTGCCTGAAGTCCACCTTGCCGATGAGCGGCACGAGCGCCATGTCGGGGTCCCCGGAGGGACCCTCGGGCAGGGACCGGGCCTCGACCCAGGCATGGTTCGCTATCTGCCTGATCCGCTCCAGCTCCTTCATGGTCCTGATCTGGAAACCACGGAACAGAAACGGGGTGTTTTCCCAGGACTCGTCGAGCTCCAGCACATACATTCCGACGGTCAATTCACAAACATCGATCCTTACTCTGTCTTTGGCACGCAATCGTTGTTCTCTGTGCAGTTTTCTTTACGAATAATATCAATATGACATCACTTTTGCCGAATTCATTGATCTGCATCAGTGGAATGGATTTCTTGTTTTCTGTTTTTGCGGGACGCTTCAAGGATTTTTTCTGATTCTTGCGGCAGGACAGGGGCCGGTGTTCGATAAAGCTGCATGTCGGTTCGCTTCCGGAAACGTCGACATCTAGATGGATGCAGCAACCTCTACGATCAGGCTGCGCAGCCAGGTCAGCCCAGGATCGTGCTGCTGGTACTTGTTCCACTGCATGGCGATGGTCAGGCGTGGGGCGGTCCAGGGCAATGGCAGGATCTTGAGGGGCAGGTAGGTGACCCAGCGCTCCGCCAGCAGGCGGTGCATCGTGGCCAGCCGTTCGGTGCCTATCAGGTAGGACGGCACGCTGTTGAAGGTGTTCGTGATCACGTCGAAGCGGCGCTCGATGTCGAACTTGTGCAGGAACCACTCGTCCACGGTGGGAACCCGCTTTTCGCCCCAGCGCACCAGCACGTGCTTCATTTGCTTGTACTGCTCGAAGCTCAGGGTCGACTCCGTCAGCGGGTTGTCGCGGCACATCACGCAGACGAATTCATCCTGGAACAGGGCCTGCGACGGGTGTTCGGTGGTGATCTGCAGGTCCGGCAGGAGCAGCAGGTCGATCTCGCCACGCTCGATCTGTTCGGTGGGCGCGTTGTGGGGCGGGAACATCTCTATCGAGCACAGGGGCGCGGACTGGTTGATCCGCCGGCTCACCTCCGGCATCAGCACGGTACCGACGTAGTCGGAGACGATGAGGCTGAATTTCCGGCTGGATTCCGCAGGTTTGAACAATGCGCGGTTTTCCAGGGTGGCACGCATCTGAATCAGCAACTCGCGGATCGGCAGCGTCAGGCCGTCACCCACCGGCGTGCGCACCATCCGGCGCCCGATCTGCACCAGCAGGTCGTCCTGGAAGTAGTCGCGCAGGCGGGCGAGGGCGGCGCTGGTGGCCGGCTGGCTGAGGTGCAGGCGCTCGCCCGCACGGGTGATGTTCTGCTCGGTGAGCAGGACGTCGAGGACGACCAGCAGGTTGAGGTCCAGACCGTAGAAACGCATCGGATTCGGCTCTTGTCGGCACGTCGGACGCCTGCCGATGGCGGGCGCCGAGATGATTGTTGTTGTTTTACCCGTCCGGGGGCGGGGGCTTTTTACAATCCACCGCAGTTATGGTTTGTATGTCAATTAAAAATTTCCCGAATGGTTCAGGGTTGCGTAATTTCGTCACTGCCCCGTCGCAGAACCGACAGGGGAAGACGCCAGGCCGATCGCCGCGGCGTGCAGAACAAGAACGAAAACCGGAGATGACCATGCGCTGCCACGCCTCAGGTACGTCCGGGCAGGACCTTGCCCCTTGCGCTTCGCTGCCGGCCAGTTCTGGCCCGGCATTCACCGACTCCTTCCCGAATCCGTCCGGGCCTCCCGAATGCGCGCGACCGCGCCGGGACGCCGCCTGGGCATGACCCCCGCGTACCCGTCGATCTGATGCCCCGTCCGGGCGCAGCGCGGGCACAGGTTCCATTACCCGACTCACCTGGTGCCAGCCGAAAGGCCCGGCGAGGTCCGGCTGCGCCGTCGATGGCGGCTGCACGGCCGGCGCCAGCAGTCCAGCACATAGGTATCGCATGATGGGTGGACACAATCCTCTCAAGGGATGGCAAGTGGATCGGCAAGCCATCCAGTTCATCGGGCATGACTTGCAACGTCCGGAGTGCATAGTCGCGCAGCCCGACGGCACGCTCTGGGCCGCCGATGCCCGCGGAGGCGTGATGCACATCGGCGCCGACGGCAGCCAGGTGCTGCTGGCGCCGCAGCAGGCGGCGGTTGCCGAGGTGTCCTTCGAGCAGCGCTACGTGCAGTCCCAGGGCGCCTCGCTGCCCAATGGCCTGGCGCTGACCGCCGAGGGCGAGTTCATCATCTGCAACTGGGGCCTGGATCGCATCGAGCGCCTGGACCGCCAGGGCCGCCTGCAGGTACTGCACGACCACCTGGATGGCCGCCCGCTGGGCAAGACCAACTTCCCTCTGCTCGATTCCAGGGGGCGCATCTGGTTCACCGTGACCACGACCATGCAGCCATGGACCGACTCGATCAATTCCGGTGTGCTCGATGGCTACATCGGGGTGATCGACGAGAAGGGCATCCGCATCGTCGCCGAGGGTTTCGGCGGCACCAACGAGATCCGTTTCGACGACAACGAAGAATGGCTCTACGTGGTCGAGAGCAACGTGCGGCGCATCTCGCGCTTGCGCCTGCGTCCCGACGGTTCCCTGGGCGAGCGGGAAATCTACGGGCCCAGCGAACTGGAGGGCTTCCCCGACGGCTTCGCCTTCGACAGCTACGGCAACCTCTGGGTGACGCTGGTGATGAGCGACAAGCTGATTGCCATCACGCCCGATGGCGAGGTGCTGACGCTGCTCGACGATGGCGACCCGCAGGCCACCGCGCGGCTCAACCGGCACTACGCCGACAAGACCCTGACCCCCGAGATCATGGCCGCGGCCCGCGGCACCCTCGCGCCCTGGATGGCCAGCCTGACCTTTGGCGGTCCCGACCTGAAGACGGTTTACCTGGGCAGCCTGCAAGGCACCCGCATCCCCTGGTTCCGCGCCCCGGTGGCCGGCCAGGCGCTGATTCACTGGCGCTAGCGCCTGCTGCCGTGGCGCCGAACGCCAACACCAGCATTGTCCCAAAACAAGAACAAGGATAAGACGATGAAACCCACGCTACATGCGAAGCCTCAGGCCCCGGGGCTCCCGGGCCTGCGCCTCCAGACCCTGGCCCTTGCGGTGCTCGCCACTCTCGGCAGCGCTCCCAGCGAAGCCTTCATGATCGATACCGACAACCCGGACCTGAAGATCCTCTGGGACACCACCGCGAAATACTCGGCGGCCTTCCGCGTCGAGGGCCAGGATTCGCGGCTGACTCGCGAGCCCCAGGCGAACTGGCCCAACACCGATGACGGCGACCGCAACTTCGACAAGGGGCTGATCTCCAATCGCCTGGATGTGCTCAGCGAATTCGACCTGACCTACCAGCAGCGCTATGGCTTCCGCGTGAGCGGCGCCGGCTGGTACGACACCGAGTACCACGGTCATAACGACAACGACTCGCCGGCCACCGCCAACGCCATCTCGGTGGACCATGACGAGTTCACCTCCGGCACGCGCAAGTTGCACGGCGGCAACGCGGAGGTGCTCGACGCCTTCGTGTTCGGCCGTTTCGACCTGGGCTCCATGCCGTTGACCGGCCGTCTCGGACGACATACCACCTTGTGGGGCG
The DNA here is from genome assembly GCF_029201425.1 of Pseudomonas sp. 273. Lineage (NCBI taxonomy): Bacteria > Pseudomonadati > Pseudomonadota > Gammaproteobacteria > Pseudomonadales > Pseudomonadaceae > Pseudomonas > Pseudomonas sp. 273. Next base: position 4,139,019 of record NZ_CP116775.1, on the reverse strand, counting down.
AAAGCCTGTTCTTCGGCGGCAACGGCATCGCCAACGCCCAGGCGCCGATCGATGTGGTGAAGGCGCAGTCGGTACCCAACACGCAGTTCAAGGAACTGATGCGCCCGGTCAACCAGGTGTCCGGCCAGTTGCAGCTCACCCCGGACGTTGCCATTGGCGCCTACTACCAGCTGGAGTGGGAGAAAAGCCTGCTGCCGGGCGCCGGCAGCTATTTCTCCGGTGTCGACTTCCTCAGCAACGGTGCGGAACGGATGCTGCTGGCCAGCGACGGCAGCAGCTACTTCCGCCGCATCAGCGATATCAAGGCTAAGGACTCGGGGCAGGGCGGCGTGCAACTGCGCTTCCGTGTCGGCGAGGTGGACTATGGCCTGTACGCAGTGCGCTACAACGAGAAGACCCCGCAGATCTACATCCTGCCGGGCGTCGGCGCCGGCGCTACCGACTCGGGCTACCGCGCCGGCAGCTATCGCTGGGTCTACCCGGAAGACGTCCGTTCCTTCGGCGCCAGCGCCTCGCGCACCTTCGGCGAGGTGAACGTCGCCGGGGAGATCTCCATCCGCCGCAACACTCCGCTCAGCAGCGATGCCCAGGTGGATTCTACCGGTACCGCCGATGGCGACGGCAACGTCCTCTACGCGGTGGGCAACTCGGTGCACGCACAGGTCAACTGGATGGCCAGCCTGGGGCCCAACTTCATCTCCAACGAGGCCGACCTGCTGGGCGAGATCGCCTGGAACCGCCTGAGCAGCGTGACCAAGAACCGCAGCGCGCTGAACCCCAATGCCGACCGCGACGCCACCAACATCCGCATGGTCTACGAGCCGAAATACCGCCAGGTCTACCCGGGCCTCGACCTTTCGGTGCCGATGGGGGTGGGCTACGGCCTGGACGGCAACTCGTCGGTGGTGGGCTCGTTCCTCGGCGAGCATGTCGGCGACCTCAACGTGGGGCTGAACGCCACCTACCTGGACGTCTGGCGCTTCGGTGTTTCCTACACCCACTACTTCGGCCCCGTGGACAACGCTATCGATGCCGATGGCCACGGTTCCTACAAGCAAAACCTGGCGGACCGCGATTTCGTCGCGGTGACCCTGCGTCGCACCTTCTGATCCTGCTGGAGAACTGACATGAACGCCCACTCCCTGCTGCTGCGCACGGCCATCCTAGGCGCACTGCTGACCTTCGGTTCCCTGGCGCTGGCTGCCGTCTCGCCCCAGGAGGCCGAGCGCCTGAACAAGGACCTGACTCCCCTGGGAGGAGAGAAGGCCGGCAATGCCGACGGCAGCATCCCGGCCTGGACCGGCGGCTACACCCAGCCGATTCCCGGTTTCGTCAACGGCGGCCGCCGCCCCGATCCCTTCGCCAGCGAGAAACCGCTGCTGAGCATCAATGCGGGCAACATGAGCCAGTACGCCGACAAGCTCTCCGAAGGCGTCAAGGCGATGATGCAGAAGTACCCGGACAGCTTCCGCATCGACGTCTACCCGAGCCACCGCACCGCCGCGGCCCCTCAGTGGGTGTATGACAACACCCTGAAGAACGCCAGCAGCGCCAGGCTCGACAACGGCAAGCTGGAAGGTGCCTATGGCGGCATTCCCTTCCCGATCCCGCAAAGTGCCGAGGAGATCATGTGGAACCACTTGCTGCGCTGGCGTGGTTCGTCCTGGCACGTCGACGTGCGCGGCGTGCAGACCACCGCCAACGGCAACCACGTGCCCAGCGTGCTGGCCTCGGGGTCGTTCGAGATGCCGTACTACCTCAAGGAAGGCTCGCCGGAACAGCTGAAGAGCCGCTACGGCAACAACTACTGGATGATCCGCATGCTCAACTACGGACCGCCGATCCGCGCCGGCGAGGCCATCACCGGGCACGAGAACCTTGACCCGGACAGCACCCAGTCGTGGGTCTACCTGACCGGCCAGCGCCGCGTGCGCAAGCTGCCCAACGCCTGCTGCGACACACCGACGCCGGCCAGCGCGGGCATCTCCATGTTCGACCAGACCGACGTCTTCACCGGCCGCCTGGACCGCTTCAACTGGAAGATCGTCGGCAAGAAGGAGATGTACATCCCCTACAACACCAACCGCCTGTTGCAGCGCACTTCCAAGGAAGTGCTGCTGGACCACCACATCAACCCGCAGGACATGCGCTTCGAACTGCACCGCGTCTGGGTGGTCGAGGCCACGGTCGCCCCCGGCAAGCGCCACCTGGCGCCCAAGCGGCGCTACTACGTCGACGAGGACACCTGGATCGCCGTGCTGGCCGACCACTGGGACGCCAATGGCCAGCTCTGGCAGATGGGCTTCGCCGATCCGATAGTGATGCCCGACATTCCCGCCACCGCATCGCCGCAGAGCTTCGGGTTCTACGACCTGATCTCCGGCAGCTGGTACTTCGACGGCATGCTCAACGACTCCAAGGAGCAGTACAAGATCGTGCCGACCTATCCGGAAACCACCTTCACCCCGGAAGCGATGGCCGGCGAAGGGGTTCGTTGAGTACCTGAAGTCCCGCCCCCGCGAGGGGGCCGGGAACGGTCGCCAGCGGCCGTTCCCTCCCGATTCAGCAAGGAGTTGAAGATGAGCAATACCCCCTACGACATCGTCGCCATGGGCGCCGGGCACAACGGCCTGGTGGCTGCGGCCTACCTGGCCAAGGCGGGCAAGAAGGTCCTGGTGCTGGAGCGCAAGGGCTATCCCGGCGGCGGCGTCACCACGCGCCAGCTCAATACCCCCGGCTATTGGCACGACGAGCATTCCAGCGTGCACATCATGATCCAGGGCAACCCGATGCTGCGCCAGGATGAACTGGGCCTGCTCAGCCAGCACGGGCTGAAGTACCACTACTCGCCGGTGCCGCACGCCACCATCTTCCCGGACCAGTCGGCGCTGTTCACCTACAGGGACGTCGACAAGACCTGCGAATGCTTCGCCAAGGTCTCGCCGAAGGATGCCGAGACCTATCGCAACTTCGTCAAGCTCAGCCAGAACATCCTGCAGATGTTCATGCCCGGCCTGTACGCGCCGCCGCCCCCGTTGGGCGAACTGGTGGCGATGCTCGACCGCAGCGATGAAGGCCGCTTGATGCTGGACTACATGAATCGCGACTGCCTGGACCTGGTCAACCAGCTCTACGAGAGCGACAAGATCAAGATCCACCTGCTGCGCCTGGTCAGCGAGAACCTGCAGGCGCCCAACGAACTGGGCACCGGCATGGGCGTGCTGCTGATGCCCGGGATCATCCATACCTACGGCGTTTCGCAACCCATCGGCGGCAGCGGCAAGCTGACCGAGTCGCTGGTGCGCTGCATCGAGTCCCACGGCGGCGAGGTGCGCTGCAACGCCGAGGTGGCGCAGATCCTCACCAGCGGCGGGCGCGCCAGCGGCGTGCGCCTGAGCAGCGGCGAGACCATCCAGGCCCGTGACGCGGTGATCGGCGCCATCCACCCCCACGTCGTGCGCAAGTTCGTCGAGGGTGTGCCCGAGCCGGTGCTGGCGCGGGCGGAACGCGCGACCCTGGCGCCGTTCTCGATCATGGTCAGCCACTACGACCTGAAGGAGAACTGCAAGTACCACGCGGGCGAGGAGGTGGGGTACGCCACCATGCTGGAGTTCATGGCCACTGACTCCCTGGACGAGATGCTGGCCGATTTCGACGAGCTCAAGCGCGGCTACATCAGCCAGCGCCGCCTGTGCGCCGGCGGTGACGAAAGCATCGGCGACAAGACCCGCGTCCCCGCCGGGGCCGGCATGTTCCATGGCATCACCTTCGCGCCCTACAAGGTCAACGACCCGCGCTGGAAGGACCGCCATTGGGACGACTTCAAGGAAGAGATCGGCGACCTGTCGCTGGAGCACTACCGCAAGTTCGTGACCAACCTGACCGGCGACAACATCATCGCCCGCAGCATCGTCAGCCCGGTCGACCTGGAGCGCTCCAGCCCCAACAGCATGATGCGCGGCGACCTGCATGGCGTGGCGCCCTACTTCTACCAGAGCGCCGGCCACCGTCCGACGCCGGACCTCGGCCAGTTCACCGTGCCCGGCGTGGAGCGGCTGTACCTCGCCGGTCCGTTCCAGCATCCCGGCGGCGGTGTCTACGGCGCCGGCCGGGCCACCGCGATCAAGATGTTCGAGCAACTGGGCATGGACTTCGGTGCGGTCTCCTCCGGCGTGCGCGAGGACCTGCCGCCACCGGTCGGCCAGGCCGCAGCCGCCCGCGAGGGCATGGTGCTGCGCGGGCCGGCGGACGAGGAACTGATGCACGTCGAGTCGATCCGCCGGGTCGGCGACGAGCTGGTGATCAAGGGCAAGAGCTTCGGCACCTTGCCCATGGAGGCACGGCTGGACGGCGCCGCCACGCGGGCCGGCCTGAAGATGCTGAGCCTCAAGGACATGGCGTTTCTCGCCAGCCTGCCGTTCCGCAAAGCCAAGCAGTCCTGAGCGATCCGGGACAGGAGCAAAGCACCATGAATATCGTCGGTCTTGAATACCTGGTCTTCGGCGTCGAAGACCTCCAGGGCGCCCACCAGTACCTGGTTGACTACGGCCTGCGCGTGCAGGACTACGACCCGGCGGGCGGCGGCGTCTACGTTGCCCTCGACGGCACCGGCCTCATCGTGCGGCGCAGCGATGCGCCCGGCCTGCCGGCGCTGCCGCCGGGGGCGGTTTCGCCTTCACTGCGCGAGACCGTCTATGGCGTGGCCGACGAGGCCACGCTGGCGGCGATCCGCGACGAGCTCGGGCGTGACCGGGAGCTGCGCATCGACGCCGATGGCAGCCTGCACTGCCTGGACGACGGCGGCTTCGGCGTGGCTTTCATGGTCACCCGCCGGCAACCGATCCAGGCGCGCTACCTGGGCTTCAACGTACCGGGCCAGGCGCCGGGGCGGGCCCCCAACGACTGCGCCGCGGACCCCGATGCCCATATCGAACCGCGCTCGCTGTCGCACGTGGTGTATTTCGTCTCCGACGTGGACAAGGCCGAGGCCTTCTACCGGCGCCTGGGCTTCGTGGTCACCGACCGCTTCAACCACCTCGGCCCGTTCATGCGCCCGGCCGGCACCCTGGATCACCACACGCTGTTCATGATCCAGAGCCAGAACGAGCACATGGTCGGCTGCAACCACTTCACCTTCCACCTGGGCTCGGCCGGCGAGGTCCTGCAGCAGGGCTGGCGCTTCGTCAAGAAGGGCTATCGCAGCTTCTGGGGGCCGGGACGGCACATCATGGGCAGCAACTACTTCTGGTACTTCAACAGCCCCTTTGGCGCCGTGATGGAAATGGACGCCGACATGGACCAGCACGACGAACTGTGGGCGGCACGGGCGATGGACCCCGGCTCGGACAACTCGCAGATCTTCCTCTTCGACGCCATCGACAAATGGGCGCCGGGTGAGTGAGGAAGCGGCCATGCCGGATGAACAACTGCTCTGCCTGCTCCGGGACATTCCCGACGGCGGCGCCCGGGGCCTGTTGCGCGAGGGGCGGGACGACCGGGTATTCGCGGTGCGCCAGGGCGAGGAGGTGTTCGTCTGGCTCAACGACTGCCCGCACAACCATCGCCCGCTGGACTACCGGCAGGACATGTTTCTCTCCGGCGATGGCCAGCACATCGTCTGCTTCGCCCATTCCGCGCACTTCGACATCCGCGCCGGACACTGCTTCGCCGGACCCTGCGTCGGCCAGCGCCTGACGCCGGTGCCGGCGCGCGTGGCGGCCGACGGCGGCGTGTGGATTCCCCGGCAACTCCCGGCCGCGTCGGCGCCGCAGCGGCGCGTGGCCAGGCAATCCTGATTTCAAGCTAAAGGTCGAACCCATGTTTCAGTACTTTCCCACCAACTATGTCTGGAGCCTCTCGACGATGATCGCCCTGACCCACGGCGGCAACATCGGGGAGGTGGATGCGATGTGCGCTCCCCTGCTGGAAGTCGCCAGGGCAGGGGACGACCCCGGCACCGAGGCTTTTTTCCAGGCCTGGAAGGGCGGCGGCGACAAGCTGGTCGAACTGGCCGACGCGGACCTGGCGCGTGGGCGCAAGCGTTCCGCGGGTGACAAGCTGGGGCGCGCCGCCCTGTACTACACCATCGCCGAGCGCATGCAGGCGCACGGCTATGAGCACCGTTTGGCGTTGTACAAGCGTTCGCTGGAACTCTTCGAGCAGAGCCGCCAGCTGCGCCACGAGAACTGCCAGCGGGTCGAGATTCCCTATGGCGAGGCCTGCATCAGCGGCCTCTACGTTCGCGCCGAGGGCCTCGCCCCCGGGGCCCGTGCGCCCATCGTGGTGATCATGAACGGCCTCGACAGCACCAAGGAGATGCTGCAGAAGAGCGTCATGGGCAGCCAGTTCGCCGAGCGCGGCCTGTCGGCACTGTTCATCGACCAGCCGGGGACCGGCGAGGCCTTGCGCCTGCATGGCATGCCGGCGGTGCATGACACCGAGGTGTGGGCGAGCCGGGTGGTCGACTGGCTGGAGACACACCCCGAGGTGGACCCTCGTCGCATCGGCGCGCTCGGGGTTTCCCTGGGCGGCTACTACTGCCCGCGCGCCGTGGCCTTCGAGCCGCGCTTCGCCTGCGGCGCGGTCTGGGGCGCCAACCACGACTGGCGGGCCGTGCAACAGGCACGCCTGAAGCGCGAGGGCGAAAACCCCGTGCCGCACTACTGGAAGCACGTGCAATGGGTGTTCGGCGCCCGCGACCTCGACGACTTCTTCGCCAAGGCCGAGCACATGCACCTGGACGGGGTGCTCGAGCGCATCCGCGTGCCCTTCCTCGTCACCCACGGCGAGAACGACCGCCAGATCCCCCTGCGCTATGCCCATCTCACCTTCGAGCAACTGGTCAACAGCCCGGACAAGGAGCTGATCGTCTTCACCGACCGCGAAGGCGGCGTCGAACACAGCTCGCTGGACAACCCCGGCAATGCCGGAGCCCTGATCGCCGACTGGCTGGCGGAACGACTGGGCGGAACCACCGAATGAGCCTACAGGCACAGATGCATCCAGGAGAAAGACCATGGCATTGATTCAGCGTGCGCTCGTTGTCGGTGGGGGGATCGGCGGCATGTGCGCCGCCATCGAACTGAGCAAGCAGGGCATCGCCGTCGAGCTGGTGGAGATCAACCCGAACTGGGCGCCTGACGGCGCCGGCATCACCATCAGTGGGCCGACGCTGCGTGCCCTGCGGCAGATCGGCGTGGTCGACGAGGTGTTGCACGAAGGTGGCTCCTGGCGGGCCATCGACATCTGTGACGCCAACGGCAACGTCACCCGCACGGTGCCGATAGCCGCCATTCCAGGCGCCGAGGGCCTGCCGGGGGCGGCCGGCATTCTGCGGCCGGTGCTGGCCCGCATCCTGGCCCGGGCGACCGAGCGGGCAGGGGTGCGCGTACGCCTGGGACAGAGCTTCCGGGACATGCGCCAGGACGAGGCAGGGGTGGACGTGCTGTTCAGCGACGGCACTGGCGAACGCTACGACCTGGTGATAGGCGCCGACGGGGTCAACTCGGCAGTGCGCAAGCTCGTATTGCCTGATTTCCCCGGCCCACGCTTCACCGGGCAGGGTTCGTGGCGTGCCGTGGTGCCGCGGCAGAGGGAGAACTCCACGGTCTACATGGGGCGTACCACCAAGGCCGGGGTGAACCCCATCAGCGACAGCGAATGCTACCTGTTCGTCCTCGACAAGCGCGAAGGCATGGACTTCATTCCGCCGGAGGAGTGGCCGGGCAAGCTGGCCGAGTTATTGGGGGAGTTCGGCGGCCAGGTCGCCGAGATCCGCGAGGGCATCCTCGATGGCTCGCTGCGCAACCACCGCCTGCTGTACCGGCCGCTGGCCGGGCACATGATAGGGGCGCCCTGGCACAAGGGGCGCATCGTATTGCTGGGCGACACCGTGCATGCCACCACGCCGCACCTGGCGTCCGGCGCGGGCATCGCCATCGAGGGCGCCATCGTCCTGGCCGAGGAGCTGGGCCGGCGGCACTCGCTGGAAGGCGCGCTGACGGCCTACGCCGGGCGCCACTTCGACCGCGCCAGCCTGGTAGTGCGCGCCTCCGGGCGGCTGGGGCAGATCGAGCAGGAAGGCGGCTCTCTGGAAGAGCACACCCGGGTGATGATCACGGCCCAAGAGGCCCTGCGCGCACCCATCTGAGAGGCCCCGTCAGCTCCGAATGCCCGTGTCCGCCCATCCCTTGCCAGGGAGGTGGTAGGCACGGGCATTCGCTTTTTGGCGGGGAGCGTTGACTCATTTGTTCCATGGATACCTTGGATTCCGATAAACGATTTCCCGAATGGATAGGCGGGCGATAAGGTCGTTGCCATAGAGCCGGGCGGCCAAGCGGGCGCCCCGATAACAAGAACAACAACGAGGAAACTCATCGTGCAGAGTACTCATCACGGCCGCGTCGCGGTCATCACCGGCGCCGCTGGCGCCCTGGGCCACCACTTCGCCTGCCGCCTGGCCCGCCAGGGATGCCACCTGGCCCTGGCCGACCTGAGCCTCCCCGAGGAAACCATCGCCGCGGTGCGCGAACTGGGCGCCGAGGTCCATGCCGAGGCCTTCGACCTGGCCGACGCCGAGGCCCTGCGACGCTTCGCGGGCAAGGTGCTGGAGCGCTTCGGGCGCTGCGACATCCTGGTCAACAATGCCGCCTACATGCCGCTGGTTCCTTTCGCCGAACTGACCCTGGAATGCTTCCGGCGCTTCGAGGCGGTGAACGTCGAGGCCTCGCTGCTGCTGGCCCAGTGCTTCGCCCCGGACATGGCCAGCCGTGGATACGGCCGTATCGTGCAGATCGCCTCCAGCACCGTGGGCAATCCGATGCCCAACTTCGCCGCCTACATCACCACCAAGATGGCCGGTATCGGCCTGGTCCGCGCCCTGGCCGCCGAGCTCGGCCCGCAGGGCATCACCGTCAATGCGATTTCCCCAGGTCTTACGCGCACCGCGGCGTCGGAGAAGAACCTGCCGCCGGCGCTGTTCGCCGCGGTGTGCGAACAACAGTTGATCAAGCGCAACGGCGTACCGGAAGACTTGTGCGGGCTGCTCGCCTTCATCACCTCGGAGGAGGCGGATTTCATCACCGGCCAGGTGCTCAACGCCGACGGCGGCACGGTGTTCTGATCACGCCGCACCGCCGCCACCGCCATAACAATTACAAGAGTCAGCGTCATGCAGATTGCCTTGCCCAGCGGCTCGCGCCGCCGCGTTGCCACGCGTCCATGGTGTTCATCGATCCTTGCCGTTTCCCTGGTTCTGGTCAGCGGTGCGTTCGGTGCCGGTGCGCCGGCTGCCCTGCCGCTGGCCGATGCCGATAGCCGCCCTGCGCTGCACGCGGAGTCTTTCGAACAGGCGGCCATCCTCGCCCTGCAGGACACCGGCAGGCGCCTGGTGGCGGTGGGCGAGCGCGGCCTGATCCTGCTGTCCGAGGATGGCGGCAGGCATTGGCGCCAGGCACGCGTGCCGGTCAGCGTGACCCTCACCGCAGTGCGCTTCCCCACGCCCGAGCAGGGCTGGGCCGTGGGGCATTTCGGCACCGTGCTGCACAGCGACGACGGCGGCCTGAGCTGGAGTGTCCAGCTGCGCGGCGGCCAGGCAGCCCAGCTCGTGCTGGACGAGGCCCAGGCGCGCGATGGGGCCGATAGCCAGTCCAGTGCCGTGGGCAACGCCCAGCGCCTGGTCGAGGACGGTCCGGACAAGCCCTTCCTCGACCTGCACTTCGCCGACGAGAAGCACGGCTTCATCATCGGCGCCTACAACCTGATCCTGCGGACCGAGGATGGCGGCCGCAGCTGGCAGTCGCTTTCCACCTGCCTCGACAACCCGGGCTCACGGCATCTGTATGCGATCGCCGGGGCGGGGGCCTACCTCTATATCGTCGGCGAGGAGGGCAGGGTGTTCCGCTCCGCCGATCATGGCGCCAGCTTCACCCGCCTGAACACGCCCTACCAGGGCAGCTACTTCACCGTCAGCGCCCACGGCGACAGCCTGGTGGTCGCCGGCCTGCGCGGCAATGCCTTCCGTTCCGACGACCACGGCCAGAGCTGGAGCCGGCTGGCGCTGCCCCAGCCGGTGTCGGTGGTGGCCAGCCAGCTGCAGCGCGACGGTAGTGTGCTGCTCCTCGACCAGGCCGGCCAGCTATGGCAGGGCGGCTCGTCCGGCACGCGCCTGGAGCCGCTGGCGCGCACGGCGCTGCCGGCACCCACGGCAATGCTCCGCAACGCCGCCGGCGAGCTGCTGGTCAGCAGCCTGCAAGGTATCGCCCAGCCGGCCATGCCGGCGCAGCACTGAAGAGCCGAGGTCGTCATGCAACAGCCCGCATCCAGCAGCTTCCCCATCGTCGCCAGCCTGGCCGATTTCGATCGGCAGTCCGGCAGCCTGGTCGAGCGCCTCCTGTTCAACCATCGCCTCGCGGTCATCGCGCTGTGCCTGCTGGCAACCCTGCTGCTGGGGTGGAAAGCCCTGGGGCTGCAGCTCAATGCCAGCTTCGAGAAGACCATCCCGGCCAACCATCCGTACATCGCCAACTACCTGCGCCACCAGGACGACCTGCGCGGGCTGGGCAACGCCATACGCATCGGCGTGGTCAGCCGTTCCGGAAGCATCTATGGCGCGGCTTACCTGGAGGCCCTGCGCAAGCTCAACGACGAGGTGTTCCTGATTCCTGGCGTGGACCGTGCCGGCATGAAGTCGCTGTGGACGCCGAACACCCGCTGGACCGGCGTGACCGAGGAGGGCATGGAGGGTGGCCCGGTGATCCCCGACGGCTACGATGGCTCGCCGGCCAGTCTGCGCCAGCTGCGTGCCAACGTCGACCGCTCCGGCGAAATCGGCCAGCTGGTGGCCGCGGACGGCAGCGCCAGCGTGATCTACGTGCCTCTGCTCAGCCGCCTGCCCGACGGCAGCAAGCTGGACTATGCGCAGTTGTCCGCACGCCTGGAGGACCTGCGCACGCATTACCAGCAGGGCGATATCGAGCTGCACATCACCGGCTTCGCCAAGATCGTCGGGGACCTCATCGACGGCCTGCGCGAGGTGCTGACCTTCTTCGCCATCGCCGTGGTCATCGTGACCGCCATGGTGTTCTGGTACACCCGCTGCGTGCGCAGTACCGCCCTGGTCGTCGCCAGCTCGCTGATCGCGGTGATCTGGCAACTGGGGCTGATCAGGACCCTGGGCTACGACCTGGACCCGTACTCGATGCTGGTGCCTTTCCTGGTCTTCGCCATCGGCATGAGCCACGGCGCGCAGAAGATGAACGGCATCATGCAGGACATCGGCCGCGGTACCCACAAGTACGTCGCCGCACGCTTCACCTTCCGCCGCCTGTTCCTCGCCGGGCTCACCGCCTTGCTGGCCGACGCGGTGGGCTTCGCCGTGCTCCTGGTGATCGACATCCGGGTGATCCAGGAACTGGCCGTCGCCGCCAGCCTGGGTGTGGCCGTGCTGATCTTCACCAACCTGATCCTGTTGCCGATCCTGCTCTCGTTCAGCGGCGTCAGCGCTGGTGCCGCCGCGCGCAGCCTGCGCGCCGAGCAGGCCGGCGCGCGCCATCCGCTGTGGCGCCTGCTCGACCGCTTCACCCGCCGCCGGGGCGCCGTGCTGGCGCTGGCCGTTGCCGTTCTGCTGGCCGGAGTGGGGGCGCTGGGCAGCCACCAGCTGAAGATCGGCGACCTCGACCCGGGGGCCCCGGAACTGCGTGACGATTCGCGCTACAACCGCGACGTGGTCTTCATGAACCAGCGTTTCGGCGCCAGCAGCGACCTCTTCGCCGTGATGGTGGAAACCGACGGCAACGGCAGCTGCGCCGGCTACGAGGTGCTCAAGCGGGTCGACGCGCTGGAGTGGCAGTTGCGCCAGCTGCCGGGCGTGGAGTCGACCAACTCGCTGGCGCGGCTGAACCGCCAGGTGCTCGTCGGCCTCAGCGAAGGCAACCCGAAATGGTTCGAGCTGATCAAGAACCAGTCGATGCTCAACTTCATCACCGCCGGGGCGCCGCGCGGCCTGTACAACGACGCCTGCGACCTGCTGACCCTCTACGTGTACCTGAAGGATCACAAGGCCGACACCTTGTCGCGCGTGGTCGGCGCGGTGGAGGCTTTCGCCGCCGCCAACGACGGGGACGGCATTCACTTCAGGCTGGCCGGGGGCAGCGCCGGCATAGACGCGGCAACCAATATCGTGGTCAAGCAGGCCTGGCGGCAGATGCTGTTCCTGGTCTACGGCGCGGTGATCCTGCTGTGCTTCGTCACCTTCCGTTCCTGGCGCGCCGTGCTGGTGGCGGTCCTGCCGCTGATGCTCACCTCCCTGCTGGCCGAGGCGTTGATGGTGGCCCTGGGCATGGGCGTGAAGGTCGCCACCTTGCCGGTGATCGCCCTGGGCGTGGGGATCGGCGTGGACTACGCGCTCTACATCCTCTCGGTGACCCTGGCGCGCATGCGTGCCGGCGACAGCCTCTCGGACGCCTACTACGCGGCGCTGACCTTCACCGGCAAGGTGGTCCTGCTGACCGGCCTGACCCTGGCGGTGGGCGTCGCCACCTGGGCCTTCTCGGCCATCAAGTTCCAGGCCGACATGGGCGTGCTGCTGGCCTTCATGTTCCTCTGGAACATGCTCGGCGCCATGGTCCTGCTGCCGGCGCTGGCCTGTTTTCTCCTGCCCAGGCCCCGGCCCGCACAGGCCGAGGCCCTGCAGCCGAGCACCGCCTGATCCAACTGAACGGCGGCCGCGCCGGCCGCCCATACCCCCTCCGACTGATCGCTGGAGATCGACTATGCCGGGCATTCCCTACAAGCCCTCGGACGCTGCCGGCCCGCCGGACGTATTGGCCCCCATCCTCGAACGCCGTGGCGGCACGCTGCTCAACATCGACCGCATGCTGCTGCACAGCGTGCCCTTCACCCAAGGCTGGGGCTCGCTGCTGGGCAAGGTGCGCAACGAGCTGGGGCTGCCGGAGAAGCTGCGCGAGCTGGCGCTGTGCGCGGTGTGCGGGCTGTGCGGCGCCGAATACGAGATGCACCACCACGGCCCGCTGTTCCTCAAGGCCGGCGGCACGCCCGCGCAGTTCAACGCCCTGCGCGACCTGAAGAGCGCCATCGGCCACGAGGCGCTGTTCAACCCGCTGGAGCGGGCCGTGCTGCGCCTGGCGCTGGACATGACCCGCCAGGGCCGCGCGCCGGCGGGGCTGCTGGCGCAGCTGCGCGGCGAACTGGGCGATACCCGCCTGGTGGAGCTGGTCGGCGTGGTCGCCACCTACAACATGGTCGCCCGCTTCGTCGTCACCCTCGGCGTCGAGGTGGAAAGCGTGGCGGCCTGGACCTGATGAGCAAGCAAGCCCTCGCCCTGGCGAGGGGCAACCGAAAACGGAGAAACCAGCAATGATCCAGTATCTGAAGAAAGGCAAACCGGCCGAGGTCAAGGCCGAGCTCAACACCCAGGTGCGTGGCACCGTCGAGCAGATCATCCGCGACATCGAGGCGCGCGGCGAGGCGGCGGTGCGCGAGTACTCCGAGAAGTTCGACAAGTGGAACCCGCCGTCGCTGCGTCTGAGCCAGGAAGAGATCCAGGCCTGCATCGACTCGTTGAGCCCGCAGGCGCTGGAGGACATCCGGTTCGCCCAGGCGCAGATCCGCCGCTTCGCCCAGGTGCAGCTGATGTCGCTGCGCGACGTCGAAGTGGAGACGTTGCCCGGCGTGGTGCTCGGCCACCGCAATATCCCGGTCAACTCGGTGGGCTGCTACATCCCCGGCGGCAAGTACCCGCTGCTGGCCTCGGCGCATATGAGCGTGCTGACCGCCAAGGTCGCCGGGGTCAAGCGCGTGATCGCCTGCGCGCCGCCGTTCGACGGCAAGCCCTCGGCCGAGATCATCGCCGCCATGGCCCTGGCTGGCGCCGACGAAATCTACGTGATGGGCGGCGTGCAGGGCGTTGCCGCCATGGCCCTGGGCACCGAGAGCATCGCGCCGGTGGACATGATCGTCGGCCCGGGCAACGCCTACGTCGCCGAGGCCAAGCGTCAACTCTACGGGCGCGTGGGGATCGACCTGTTCGCTGGGCCCACCGAGACCATGGTGATCTGCGACGACAGCGTGGATGCCGAACTGGTCGCCGTCGACCTGCTCGGCCAGGCCGAGCACGGACCGACTTCCCCGGCCTTCTGCCTGACCACCAGCCGCAAGATCGCCGAGGAGCTGCCGGCGGCCATCGAGAAGGTGCTCGAACGCCTGGACACCGCGGCGGTGGCCAGCGTCGCCTGGCGCGACTACGGAGAGATCATCCTCTGCGACAGCGACGAGGAAATGCTCCAGGAGTCCGAGCGCATCTGCTCCGAGCACGTGCAGGTGATGACCCGCGACCCCGACTGGTTCCTCCAGCGCATGACCCGCTACGGCGCGCTGTTCCTCGGCCACCGTACCAACGTGTCGTACGGCGACAAGGTCATCGGCACCAACCACACCCTGCCGACCATGGGCGCGGGCCGCTACACTGGTGGCCTGTGGGTGGGCAAGTTCATCAAGACGCACACCTACCAGCGCGTGCTGACCGACGAGGCCTCGGTGCTGATCGGCGAATACTGCTCGCGCCTGTGCGCCCTCGAACACTTCGCCGGGCACAAGGAGCAGGCGGACATCCGCGTGCGCCGCCTGAAGAAGACGGCCTGAGCCATGGGCGTATCCCTGCAGGGCCGGGTGGCCGTTGTCAGCGGTGGCGCCGGCGGCATAGGCGCGGCGATCTGCCGGACGCTGGCGGCGGCCGGGGCGAACCTGGTGGTGGGCTACAACAGCTCCCGCGAGCCCGCGCTGCGTCTGGTCGAGGAACTGGCGGAAACCGGCGGCGCGCATTGCGCGTTACCGGTCCCGGTGACCGACAGCGTGGCGCTTGCCGGGCTGGCGGCGGAAGTGGAACGGCGTTATGGCCGTTGCGACCTGCTGGTGAACTGCGCCGGCACCACGCGCTACGTCCCCCATGACGACCTCGATGGCCTCGACGACGAGCTGTTCGAGCGGATACTCGCCACCAATGTGCGCGGCCCCTTCGCCACGTTGCGGGCACTGCGTCCTTTGCTGCAGCGCAGCGACGCCGCGATAGTGGTGAACATCTCCTCCATCGCCGCGGTGAGCGCCATGGGCAGCAATGTCGCCTACTGCGCGTCCAAGGCGGCGCTGGACAACATGACCCGCTCGCTGGCCCGCGCGCTGGCGCCGGCGATCCGCGTGGTGTCGGTGTCGCCGGGGCTGGCCGACACCGAGTTCGTCCAGCGCATGGACCGCGCCTGGCGCGACGAGCAGGCCGAGCGCACGCCACTGCGGCGCCTGGCCGAACCACGGGAGGTGGCCGATGCCGTGCTGGCGGCGGCCACCCATCTGACCTTCACCACCGGCGCCGTCATCCCTGTGGATGGCGGTCGCCCCCTGAGCTGAGCGACAGGAGCGCAGCGATGAATTCGACCCTGCCGGAGATACGCCCGCATCACGTCGGCATCAGCGTGCCGGACATCGACGCCGCCATCGGCTGGTACCAGCGCATGCTCGGCTTCGAACTGGAGATGCGCGCCTTCATCGACATCATCCCGGCGGACGTGGCCTTCGTCCGCCGCGGCGACTTCCGCCTGGAGCTGTTCCAGGTCGAGGGCGCCGCGCCGCTGCCGGCCGAGCGCCGCGAACCCAACCAGGACGTGCGCACCCATGGCAACAAGCACCTGTGCCTGGCCGTGCGGGATGTCCCGGCGACGGTCGCCGGGCTGCGGGAGAAGGGCGCCGACATCGTCTTCGAGAAGGTGGTGCAGGGCACGCCCATGGCGTTCATCCGCGACAACTCGGGAAACCTGCTGGAGCTGATCCAGTGCCCCGAGCTGTGGGCGTCATCCACAAGCGATTGCAAGGAGAACACTCAATGAAACTGGCGACCCTGAGGGACGGCAGCCGCGATGGCCGGCTGCTGGTGGTGTCACGCGATCTCGCCCGTGCGTGCCTTGCCCAGGCCGCGCCCACGCTACAGGCGGCCATCGAGCGCTGGGATGAGCTGGAGCCCGCGCTGCAGGCCGAATACGCCGCGCTGAACGCCGGCACGGCGACGGATGCCTTCGTTTTCGAGCCGACGCAAGTCATGGCGCCGTTGCCGCGCGCCTACCAGTTCGTCGACGCTTCGGCCTTCCTCAACCACGGCGAGATCATGGAGCGCGCCTATGACCTCGACGTGAGGAAGGAAAGCGGCGTGCCCATCCTGGTCCAGCGCCAGGGCGACGACTTCCGCGGCCCCCGCGACGACTATCCCTTCCCGAGCGAGCAGGACAACTGCGACTTCGAAGGAGAAGTGGCTGTGCTGCTGGATGACGTGCCCATGGGCGTGACGGCGCAGGAGGCCCAGGCGCACATCAAGCTGTTCCTGCTGCTCAACGACGTGTCCATGCGCGCGCACCTGTTCCGCGAGCTGTCGATGGGCTTCGGCTTCATCAACGCCAAGCCCGCCACCGTGTTCGCCCCGGTGGCGGTGACGCCGGACGAGCTGGGCGAGGCCTGGCGCGACGGACGGGTGCACCTGGACCTGCAGGTGAGCCGCAACGGGGAATGGTTCGGCAACCCCAATGGCGCGGAGATGGACTTCTCCTTCGGCGAGCTGATCGCCCACCTGGCCTACAACCGGAACCTGCGCGCCGGCACCGTGCTGGCCTCGGGGACCTTCTCCAACCGTGGCTACCGCGAGGTCGGCTCGGCCTGCCTGGCCGAGCGCCGGGCGATCGAGAAGCTCGAACAGGGTGAGCCGCGCACCGGCTTCATGCGCTTCGGCGAGGTGCTGCGCTTCGAGATGCTCGGCCTCGACGGCCAGTCGCTGTTCGGCGCCATCGAGCAGCGCCTGGTGTCCACGGAGGGCAGGGCATGAACGTACTGGTAACCGGCGGCAACGGCTTCGTCGGCCGCGAGCTGGTCAAGCGCCTGTTGGCGGCTGCTTCGCCATTGCCGGAAGGGACCCCGCTGCGGCGCCTGAGCGTGGTGGACATGGGCGGCGAGCACCTGCCGGCCGACCCGCGGCTGCATCTGGTCAGTGGCAGCATCGCCGATCCGGCGGTGCTGGATGCCGCGCTGGAGGTGGCGCCGGACCTGGTGTTCCACCTGGCGAGCATTCCCGGCGGGGCCGCCGAGCGCAATTTCGAGCTGGGCCTGCAGGTCAACCTCCACGCGACCCTCGCGCTGTTCCAGCGGCTCGCCCAGCAGGGGAGGTGCCCGCGGGTGGTCTTCACCAGCACCATCGCGGTCTATGGCTCGCCGCTGCCCGCGCAGGTGGACGATGCCTCGCCGCTGCGCCCGGGGTTGTCCTACGGGGCGCACAAGCTGGTTGGCGAAATCCTCCTGGAGGACTACAGCCGCCGCGGCCTGCTGGATGGCCGCATCCTGCGCCTGCCCGGCATAGTCGCCAGGCCGCCGGAGCCCTCGGGGCTGCTGTCGGCTTTCATGAGCGACCTGTTCTGGAAGCTGGCCGCCGGCGAGCCCTTCCGTTGCCCGGTGTCCGCCGGCGCGGTGGCCTGGTGGATGTCGGTCGGCTGCTGCGCCGGGAACCTGTTGCATGCGGCCCGGCTGCTGCCCGAGCAGGTTGCTGCGCGACGCGCCTATACCCTGCCGGTGCTGCGCCTGAGCGTGGCGGAAGTGGTGGAGGGGCTGGCCGCACGCTTCGGAGAAGAACGCCGGGCGCTGGTCGACTACCGGCCCGACGCACAGCTGGAGGCCGCCTTCGGTTGTCTCCCGCCGCTGGATGCCCGCGCCGCGCAAGCGATCGGTTTCCGCCACGACGGCAGCGTGCAGTCGCTGGTGGACAACGCCATGGCCTGGCGCGAGCCGGCCTGAATTTTTCCTCGTACAACAACAAAGAGAGAGGCAAGACCATGAAACTGAACAAGTTCGCCGCCGTACTCG
This sequence comes from Pseudomonas sp. 273, assembly GCF_029201425.1. Classification (NCBI taxonomy): domain Bacteria; kingdom Pseudomonadati; phylum Pseudomonadota; class Gammaproteobacteria; order Pseudomonadales; family Pseudomonadaceae; genus Pseudomonas; species Pseudomonas sp. 273. The sequence goes on along the minus strand of NZ_CP116775.1, from coordinate 4,121,115 downwards.
CCGTCACCGCCATGGCCCTGGGTGCAATCGCCGGCGCATACGCCGCCGATGCCAGCGCGCCGGAGGAGGGACACGTGGTTGACCGGCAGAGCTTCGAGCACTACCTGGCGTTGTTCAACCAGAAGAACCCGGCTGCGTTCGAGAAGTACTACGCGCCCAACGTGCGTATGTCCAACGGCGGGCTGGTGTTCAACAGCATCCCGGAGGTGGAGGCGCACTACCGCAAGATCTGGGGGCGATGGACGAGAAGGTCAACCTCGAGGAGTTCCTCTTCGATGGCAAGACCCTCGCCGTGCAACTGCTCGTGACCTTCGACGTGCCAAGGGATGCGGCGAATACGCCGTTCGGCCCGCTGCGCAAGGGCGAACGCTTCCAGTTCCATGGGCCGATCTTCTACAAGCTCAACGACGAAGGTAAGTTCACCGACATCAAGGTCGGCTACTACAGCTTCAGCCGTACCACCGATGGCGTCACCCATTCCATGGGGATGCCGCACTAGCGCCTGCGGTTGCGGCGCGCCTTCGTCCCGGGTTCCCGGGCGAGGGCCGCCACCCCTGTCGACTCGATCTGATACAAGAACAAACCGGAGAGTCCGATGAGCTCATCCAGCCTGGCCCGTTCGCCGAAGGCGGCGCTGGCGACCTACCTGCTGCTGCTGGTCAACTGCCTGTCCCCCATGGCGGCTATCGTCATAGCACCGAGCCTGCCCCAGATGCAGGCGCATTTCGCCGACGTGCCCCACGTCGAGTTCCTGGTTCCGGTCGCATTGACCATTCCCGGCCTGCTGGTCGCGCTGCTCAGCCCGCTGGTGGGCGTGCTCGCCGACCGTTTCGGGCGCAAGCGCCTGCTGATCTGGGCAATCGTCGGCTACGGCGTGCTCGGCACTCTGCCGATGTTCCTGCAATCGTTGCATGCGATCATCGCCAGCCGTGTCGCGCTGGGCTGCGTGGAGGCGGTGATAGTGACCGTCAGCACCATGCTGATCGGTGACTACTACAGCGGTGCCCAGCGCCAGAAGTACCTGGCCCTGCAGACGACCTTCGCCTCGACCTCGGCGATCCTCTTCTTCATGATCGGCGGCGCCCTGGGCGAGTTGGGCTGGCGCGTGCCGTACGTGGTCTATTCGTTGCCATTGCTGCTGGCGCTGTTCTGCCAGTTGCTGCTGTGGGAGCCTCTGCCGGCGGAGCTGGCCCGGGCCGAGGAGGAAAGCCGTGGCGGCCCGCAGGTCTTCCGGCCCTACCTGCTGCTGGGTATCTGCCTGATCACCTTCGTCGGCGCGGTCGCCTTCATGGTCCTGCAGATCCAGATGGCCTACCTGCTGGCGGGCATCGGCGAGCACTCGCCACGCACCGCCGGCCTGATCGCCTCGGCCTGCAGCGTGATGATCGTCCTGGGCACCCTCTCGGTGCACCTGCTGGTGCGCCTGGGGCTGCGCACGCCGCATTGCCTGACACTGGCCTTCGGCCTGATCGCCGCGAGCTTCCTGCTGATTCCCGGCGTCCACGACAGCCGCGGGATGCTCGAGGTCGCCCTGGTCAACGGCCTGGGCTGCGGCCTGCTGCTACCGACGCTGGCCATCTGGAACATGCGCGAGCTGCCCTGGTTCCGCCGCGGCCTGGGAACCGGCATGTGGTACGGCAGCTACTGCCTCGGCATGTTCCTCAGCCCGATCCTGGTGGTTGCCCTGAGCCGCGCCAGCGGCGCGCTGCCGGTCACCGTGGGGTGGCTGGGCTGGGCCCTGGTGCCCGTCGTCCTGGCCGCCTTCGTCGCCTGCCTGTGCCGATACAAGCGCAAGAGATGCATCGTCCGCGTGGTGGCCCGCAACCTGGAGGACGCCTGAATGACCAAGGGACAACGTCTGGCCGGAAAGGTCGCCATCGTCACCGGTATCGGCAGCGGCATCGGCCAGGGCTGCGCCCTGCTGTTCGCTCGGGAAGGGGCGCGGGTGGTGGGGTGCGACATAGATGCCGCGGCCGCCGAGCGGACGCTGGCGATGGCCCGCGAACAGGGGCTGGAGCTGCTCAGCCTGCACCCCTGCGACCTGACCGAGCCGCAGGACACCAGGCGCCTGGTGGAGTTCGCCATTGCCAGCCACGGCGGCATCGATGTCCTGGTCAATGCGGCGGCGTTCGGTGCCTTCGCCTGGATCGAGGACATGGACTACCAGAGCCAGTGGCGGCGGACGCTGAGCGGGGAGCTGGACATCGTCTTCCTGCTCTGCCAGGCCGCCTGGCCTCATCTGAAGCGGCGCGGCGGCTCCATCGTCAACTTCGCCTCGGCCAATGCCTGGATGGCCCTGGAAGGCTCGCCGGCACTGGCCCACTGCGCTGGCAAGGGCGGCGTGCTGGCGATGACCCGGCAACTGGCCCTGGAGGGTGGGCCACACCGGATTCGCGCCAACAGCATCTCGCCCGGGCTGATTGAGACCAATGCCACCCGCGAGCACCTGGCGCGCGACCCCGCGTTCCTCCAGACCGCGCTCGACAAGCAGATGCTGCGCCAGCGCATCGGGCAGCCGGAGGACGTCGCCTGGGCCGCGCTCTACCTGGCCAGCGACGAGTCCGCCTGGGTCACCGGCAGCGACCTGAAGGTGGACGGCGGCGCCACCGCCGGATGACCCCTGGGGCGGGGGCCGGCTTGCGCCTCGCCCCGTTCCCGTAGGCCGCTCCAATCTCCATCGGATCCGCTACAAGGAAAACGCTGCATGCGGGCATCGGCAGATATCCGTTCACCCAACGCCGTCAGGCGCCTGATCGTCGTATTGGCGATGCTCGCCGCCTTCGCGCCCTTCGCCACCGACATGTATTTGCCCGCCTTCGCACAACTGGCTGCGCATTTCGGCTCCAGCCATGGCGGCATGGAGTCGACCTTGTCGCTGTTCTTCCTCGGCCTGGCGGTCGGGCAGTTCTTCTATGGCCCGCTGATAGACCGCTACGGCCGCCGCCTGCCATTGTTGCTGGGCGTGGTCCTGTTCCTCGGCGCCAGCCTCGGCTGCCTGCTGGCGCCGAGCCTGGAGGTGTTCAGCGGCATGCGTTTCGCCCAGGCGCTGGGCGGCTGCGCCGGCATGATCATTGGCCGGGCAATCGTCAGCGACCTGTTCGGCCCGCTGGAAAGCGCCCGGGTGCTGTCGCTGTTGATGTCGCTGATGGCCTTTGCGCCCATAGTCGCGCCGCTGCTTGGCGGGTGGATCCTGCTGTTCGCCGGCTGGCAGGCGATCTTCGTGTTCCTGCTGTCGTTCGCCGCCCTGTGCCTGGGGCTGGTGTGGCGATACGTGCCGGAAACCCTGGGGCCGCAGCGACGCAAGTCGATTCATCCGCTGGCCGTGGGGCGTGGCTACCTGGCGCTGTGCCGGACCCCGGCCTTCCTGATACCCGCCGTGGTCGGCGGCCTGGCGCAGGCCTGCATGTTCGCCTTCATCACCGGCTCGCCCAGCGTATTCATGGAGACCTTCTCTGTCAGCGAGCAGGCCTATGGATGGCTGTTCGGCCTCAATGCGCTGGGCCTGATCGTCGGCGCCCAGGTCAATCGGCAACTGCTGCGCCGCCATTCGATGGAACGCCTGCTGGGGCTGGCGCTCGGCTTGAACCTGGCTGCCGGGCTGGCGCTGGTCGCAGTGGCTGGCCTGGGCCAGCTGGCGCTACTGCTGTTGCCATTGTGGCTGTGCATCGCCTCGCTCGGGCTGATCGCCGGCAACGCCGCCGCCCTCGCCATGGGCGCCAGCGGCAGCCTGGCAGGGATGGGCTCGGCGCTCATAGGCATCCTGCAGTTCCTCTTCGCCTTTCTCGTCAGCAGCCTGGTCGCCGCCTTGCAGGATGGCACGGCGTACCCCATGTCTGTCGCCATGGCCGGGGCGGGGCTGCTGGCGACCGGGCTGTGGTTCATGGCACTGCGTTGTCGGTTGTGCCGGGCAAGGAGCTGATTGGCTTCTGATCGAGGGGGTGGCCGCTTGGCCGCGCCGACCAAACGCTGTGCGAATGCCTGGGAGCAAGCCAATCATCGTCCACGGGCTCTGGCAACCGGAGCGGGGTGCTACTCGATATCTCTGAAGCCGCGTAGCACTTCCAGGAAGGCTCGTAGCACCGGCGACTGATCACCCTTGCGGTACAGGCAGATCAGTTCGATGGTCGAGTCGCCGCGGCAATTCAGCGGACGGTAGATCACCCCCGGCAGGCGCAGGTTGACCGCTGCCCGCGGCACGATGCTCAGGCCCATGCCGCCACCGACCAGGGCGATGCTGGTGGTCACGTCGGTGACCTCGTGCGCCACCACCGGCTGAGCCCCGTAGCGCTCGAACATCTGCCGGATCTGCACCACCAGGCTGCCGCGCACGCCGCGCGGGTAGAGAATCAGCGGTTCTTCGAGAATCTCCTGCAGGTCGATGCTTTCCTGCTGCGCCAGCCGATGGCCTTCCCCCAGGGCCAGTATCAGCGGCTCCTGGCGTACCTCTTCCTGTGCGATGTCCGGTTACGCGGGAACCAGCCGATTGAAGCCGATGGTCAGGCGGCGCTCGCGCAGGGCCTGGATCTGCGCGTCCTTGTCCATTGGGTGCAGGGCGACCCTTACCTCGGGGTGGGCGCTGGTGAACCGCTTGAGCACCTGGGGCACCAGGTCCAGGATCGACGAGCCGAATATGCCGATGGCCAGGCCGCCTCGCTGCAGGGCCGCGGATGGCGCTAGGGAAGGGCGGGTTACGCACAATCCGATAGATGAGTACCGTTGCTGCCAGTCAGTAGGTTGATTGCTGGCACCAAGGAAGAGCTTTCAATTCAAGGAGATGTCTGTGTATCTAGGTGCTTTTGGATGGCTATTGCTTGCCATCGCTTTTTGCGTTCTCGGTGTCGTTCTCAACAAAAGCCGCTGGCATGAATGGGCGCTTGCTCTTGCCATTCCGGCCATTGCATCTGCGTTTGCCGCACTGATGACATTTCTCTTCGATCTTTCCCTGAAGTGGCAGTTGGTAACTGCTGTTGTGCCATTCGCTCTAATGTCGGTCTTTCTATTGTTCCACCTGAGGATTTGGCCGCGGAAATGGCACTGATTTTCTAAGTTTCCCCAGGCAGGTCTCTGCCGCTAAGCCATGCTCAGGCATTGCATACTGCGCGTAAGCGATATCTCGAGTTGGCTCGTAGACAGCACAGCACAGCACAGCACAGCAAGTGCATGCTGCAGCGTCGAGGGAGATACGGTCAGCTAGATGATGCGACGCATCCGCTGCGTCCGAGCCAACACATACGCCGACGGCCTTTTAGATGTCGAACAACGTGGCGAGGACGCACTCGCTTGGCAATTGTGCTGGCGACCCGTAATCCCACCATGCCGGAAGGTGGCGACATGACGGATGATGTGATGACCATCACCGACCCGCTGATCGGCCGGCCCTCAAGACCCGGTTTATCGCCAGTTTCTGCGGACCGCCTATCACGTCTGTCTGGCCTGGGGCCACGCCATTAAGTTCGAACACATCGGACTGCTCCTCGGCTGATCCAACCCACAACGACAACCAGGGGCTTCGGCCCCTGCATTGTTTCTGGAGAACTGCACGACTGGTAAATCAGAAGGACGCTGAGGCCCTGGTTGGTCAAGGCAATCGAACTGAGTGGGCTTGCTGTAGAGGAACTCGCCGCACTTTACAAGAAGTAGCGCAGTCATTGCCGAGGACTCGCACAGCTTCGTTATTGGCGTCACTGGCGTTGTCGGGATGATGCAAATAAACGACCTGCGCACTCTGGTAACGGGTGTTAGCAACATGACCACTCCCGTGGTGATCAACTCTACTGGTTTCAGCGATTACGTCAGAGGTGGGGCGGTCAACATCAGGCCGCAGACAGGCAGGGCCTAGGCAAGTCGATTGGCTTACTACTCGGACAAGGATAAGCGGCGTGGCGTCATGGCTGCGCAGTCCATCGAGTACTACCGCCAGTGCAGAATTAACGCTTGGCGCGCGGAATTTTGGAAGGTTCCAAAAGACCGTTCGTGGGGTAAGGACCATTCTGGCTGGGAGTCCGGTTGCGTGCGCAAGGGGTGTGGCAGTCTTTTTTATTGCAGAAAACGTGCAGGAGAAACCCTTCTAGCGGGAGTCGGTTGGTAGAAAACCATGAAGAACTGCTGAACCCCTTCGCCTGTAATTGGCGATAGATCGGGTGCAAAATTTCTTCATAGAAAAAGCAAAACCCCCAAGAGCTTGGCCGGCTCGCGGGAGTTTTCATCCACCCCATGTACAGACCATGAGGAGAGCGTGATTGGATGATAGTCGATCAAAGTTAGAGATTCACCCGAGAGAGGGGCTGAAAATGGATCTTGTCACTGACTGGTGGATTCGCGCCTGTATCGGCGTCGCTATTTTGCTGATTGCTCTTGGCTGCCTGGCGCTGGCAGTTACCCCTCTGGCGCAGGTCCTTCTCGGCCTATAGCCGTATAGACGGTCAGCAACGAATAAAGCCCGCCCTGAGCGGGCTTCGTCATTTCTAGAGTCCTATGAAACCACGGACGAGGGTTTGCTGCGCCCGTATCGTGGCCTGGCATCGTGGTGTGATTGGCTGTGTACCCGACTGACTTCATGATGAGCAACGGAACGGTCTACTCGATCGAGTCCGGTTACGAGTTCAGCGAGATGGACACCACCGACAGCATGTCGCCGTCGAGCGTGGACCTGAGCGGTATCCTGGATCACGGAATCATCCGGGAGGAATTGCCCATCGTCGTTTTCGACAATGCACTCCTACGTCTTCGCTACCTTCTGATGGTGCCCCTCGAAGATGAAGAACTGTTTGGCGTCATGATTCTCGGCAAGACCACTCTCACCGATGACACCTACAACGCCTGGAGAAAATCCAGCAATGCCTGCAGCTCCTGCGCATCCAGTTGCAAGGGCCTGAGCAGTGGCGAGGTCTTCGGGAACAGCGGGTCGTCCTTCTGCCGGGCCGTCGGCAGCGGGTGGAACATCCCGGCGTTGTACATGTTGAGGATGCCGCGCAGGTCGCCGAACAGGCCGTTGTGCATCCAGGGCCCGGTACGCGCGACCTGGCGCAGCGAGGGCGTGCGGAATGCGCCGACGTCCTCGGCGCGGCCGGTCACCCGGTAGCGGCCGAGGTCCTCGTAGCGGCGGCCGTAGTAGGTCAGGCCGAGGTTGTGGAAGCTGTCGTCGCTCAGGGCCTCGCCCTGGTGGCAGTTCAGGCAGCGCGCCTTGCCGCGGAACAGGTGCAGGCCATGCAGCTGGGTGTCGCTCAGCGCCTTGCCGTCGCCCAGCAGGAAGCGGTCGAGGGCGCCGCGCCGGGGCGTCAGGCTGCGCTGGTAAGCCGCCAGCGCCTTGCCCACTTGGGCGGCGTCGATCGGCGCGTTGCCGAAGGTGTCGGCGAAGGCCCGCGGATAGTCTGGGTGCGCGCGCAGGCGCTCGAGGAGCGGGTCGATGGCGAAGGCCATCTCCGCGGCGTCGACGATGGGCATCAGCGCCTGCTGCTCCAGGCTGCCGGCGCGGCCGTCCCAGAACAGGTTGGCGAAGTGGCCGGCCATGGCCGCGCTGGGGGCGTTGCGCGTGCCGGCCTGGCGGTCGTGGCCGAAGGACACGCGGCGGCCGTCGGCGAAGGCCAGGTCCGGCTCGTGGCAGGAGGCGCAGGCGATCTGCCCGGAGCGCGACAGCAACGGGTCGAAGAACAGCCGCTTGCCCAGGTCGACCTGGCGCTTGTCCTGGGCCGGCGGCGCGGACAGCGGCGCCAGCTCGCGCCAGGCCACGCCGGGGTCGACATGGGGCGCCGGCCACTGCGCAGCGGGCCGGCTGTAGACCTGGCGCAGGCAGGCGTAGTCCACCGGCTTCGCCTCCAGGCGCGTGGCGCAGTCCTCGCCGTGGGCCAGGCCGGCGAGCAGCAGCCCGGCGGCCAGCAGCGTCCTAGAAGCGATAGCCCACCTCCACCCAGAACTGGCGGCCGACCTCGTAGGTGGGGATGCCGGAGGTGCTGCTCACCGTGCTCACCGCGACCTTGTCGAGCACGTTGAACACGTCGAGGTTGACGAACACCGCCTGGTCCTTCGCCGTCGGCTGCTCCCAGGCCAGGCGCAGGTCCCAGGTGACCACGGCGCTCTGGCGCTTTTCTTCCCAGACGTCCACCGGGGTGCCCTGGTAGTCCACGCTGTCGCCGGTGTCGATGATCTGCCGGTAGCCGGCGCGGTAGCGCAGGAAGTTGCTCCAGGTGAGGTTGGCCCGGGGGATCTCGGTGATGGTGGTCAGGCGCGCGGTCCAGGGGCGGTTGAAGTTGTCCGCCGGGCGTTCGGAGTAGCGCATGAACTTGCCGTCGTACTGGATGATCGGGTCGGCCAGGTCGGCCTCGCTGACCGCCGTGGAGTAGTCGACGTTGGAACTGGTCACGTCGGTCCAGTCCAGGGCCAGCTGCAGCATGCTGCTTGTGCCGGCCAGCTCGAAACGGCGCTGCGGGGTGACGGTGAAGGTGAGGATGTCGCTCTCGCTGCTGCCGTCGTTGGTGTAGGTGTAGTAGCTGGTGCTCAGGTCGCCGCTGGCCGGCTGGCCGAGGTAGCGGCCCTGGGTGCGGATGATCTGGTCGCGGCCGTCGCGGTGCACGTACTTCAGGGCGAACTCGGTGTTCCAGGCCAACTGGCTGACGCCCAGGGTCCACTCGTCGTCGTAGGGGATGTCCAGCTGGTTGAAGCGGGTGTCGTTCAGGGTCCGCACCGGGGCGCCCCAGTCGGCGCCGCCGCTGGCGCGGGTCATCTTGTACTGCAGGGCGCTGCGGCCGTCGTACAGGCGGTAGGCGAACATGTTGCGCCCGTAGTAGCGGTTGGCGCCGGCGCTGAAGCGGGTGTGGCCGTCGCCGAACAGGTCGTACTCGGCGGCGAAGCGCGGCGCCAGGGTCTTCTTGTCCATGTAGTCGTCGCCGTCCAGGCGCAGGCCGGGGCGCAGGGTGAGGCGGCCGATGGCGATGCGGTCCTGGGCGTAGAGCGCCCAGGAGGTGGTGTCGAGCTCGATCTTGCCGGCTTCGTAGACGTTCAGCTGGGTGAACGCCTGGCCCTGGTTCTTGGGGAAGTAGGGTGCCGGGCTCAAAGAGCACCAGTCGGTTTCCACGCAGGCGTCGCTGCCCTTGAGCAGCGAGCCGTACTGGAATTCCTCCAGGCGCTCGTAGTAGGCGTTCTGCCGGGCCAGCTCCAGGCCGGTCTGCACTTCGTGCTCGCTGCCCAGCAGGTGCCAGGGATGCCAGTCGGCGTTGAGCTTGTAGGTCAGGCTGGTCTGGCGCTGCTCGATGTCGCCGTAGTTGCCCTCGGAGCTGAGCATCGTGGAACTGGTGGCGTTGGGCGCGCTCCAGTTCTTCTCCGGCGACCAGCGCCAGCCCTTGTAGTAGTTGGTCTGGCTGTCGCGGGAGTTGTCCAGGCGCGACCAGCCGAAGGTCTGGGTGACGTTGGCCAGCGAGGCGTCCCAGATCGCCCGCAGGCTGGCCTGGTAGCCGCCGGACTCGATGTCGAGCATGGAGTCGCGGCCGTTGACGATGAAGTAGCGGTTGTCCTGCGGCGCGTAGGTCAGCGCGCCCTCGAAGGCGAGGTCGTCGCGGGCCTGCCAGACGCCCTTGAGGTAGTAGTTGTCGATGCGCCGGGTCTGGTCCTTGTCGACGCCCTCGGCCGGGTCGCTGTAGTTGGCGTTGTAGCCCTTGAGCGGAATGGTCGAGCGCTTGGAGGAGTAGTTCAGAAGCAGGCCGAAGTCGTCGGTGACGTGGCCTTCGAGGGTGCTGCGCAGCACCAGCTTGTCGAATTCCGGCTGGTTGAGGTAGCTGGTGGAGTCCTCGAAGCTCTGCTGGTCGCGTTCGTCGATGTGGTAGCGCGTCCACTCCGAGCGGCTGACCTGGGCCGAGACCTTGCCGTGCAGCTCCTGGGTGGGCTGCCGGGTGTTGGCCTCGATCACCCCGCCGTTGAAGCCGCCGTAGGCGGCCGGCACGTTGCTGTCGAGCACCGTCACCGAGTCGAGCAGGTCGGTGTCCAGGGCCAGGCCCTGGCTGCGCCCGGGCACGTCGGTCATGTTGCTGGCGCTGCCGGCGTCGGCGGCCGGGTTGATGTCGTTGTTCATGCTCACGCCGTCGACCAGGAACAGGTTCTGCCAGTACTTGGCGCCGTTGATGCTGACGTTGGCCGGGTCGATCTCGCCGGGCGTCTTGCTGCTCAGCTGGGCGTCGTCGAACTGCACGTTGGGGTCCATCTTCAGCAGGCTGGTGATGTCGCCGTTGCCGGCCGGCATGCGCTCGATCAGCTCGCGGTCGAAGCTCATCGCACCCTGGAAGTCCTGTTCGCGCGTGGCGCGCACCCAGACGTCGGCGGTGGGGATGGCATGGCTGAGGTCGACGCGGAACAGCGACACCAGGTTCGGCTCGCCGTAGCGCCAGTGCAGGCCGCTGCCCTGCAGCAGCTGGTTGAGGGCGTCCCAGGCGCTCATCTGGCCGGACACCGCCTGGCTGCGCAGGCCTTCCAGCAGTTCGCTGTCGGCGCTGACCTGCAGGCCGCTCTGCTGGCCGAAGACGAGCAGGGCGGTGGCCAGCCGTTGCGCGGGAATCTCGAAGCGCTGCTTGCGCTCCAGTGGCGCGTCGTCGTCCTGGGCCGGGGCATCGGCCAGGGCGGGCAGGGACGCGAGGGGGACGAGGCACAGCAGGCCGATGCCGCCGAGTCGGCGCAGGGGCAGGTAGAAACGGCCGCGGCCGTGGGCCACGGACTTCCCGTTCAGATTCATGGAGCGCTGTCTCCGAAAGGCGCGCGAAGGCGCCATGTGCAGTTGATAACGACTATCAGTCGTGTTCAGCGCTCAATGACGTAAGTGAGGGGGCGATTTTTCAATCGCCGAATGAAATTTCTTACTTTCCTGGATGTACCGACAGCCACAGCGGGCCCCAGCCGCCCACTTCGCCGCCGAAGGGCCGGACCATGGCCTGCAGTGCGCGGCGTGGATCGCGCAGGTCGTAGATGCCGGTGACGCGCTTGCCGGCGAAGGCCTGTTCATCCACCAGCAGCACGCCCGGGTAGTTGCGCCGCAGTTGCTCCAGCAGGTCGAGCAGCGGTGTGTCGTTGGCCAGCAACTGGCCCTGGCGCCAGGCGCCGATCTGTCCGGCGGGCACCTTCTCCTGGCGCACCTGCCCGTCGGGCACCTCGACCCGCAGCCGGTCACCGGGGCCCAGCTGGCGCGGCGGCAGGCCACGGGGCGGCTGGACGCGCACCGAACCGCGCGCCACCGCTACCTCCCAGGCCTGCCCCTCGGCACGGACGTCGAAGGCCGTGCCGGTCACCACCACCGTGCCGCCACCGGCCTCGACGCTGAAGGGGCGCGCGCTGTCGTGGGCGACGTCGAAGAAGGCCTCGCCCTGCACCAGGCGGACCTGCCGCTGGTTGCCGCTGAACGCCAGCTCCAGGCGGCTGCCGGCGGCGAGCGATACCTGGCTGCCATCGGGCAGGCGCAGTTCGCGGTTGGTGCTGGCGCTGAAGCGGTTGGGGTCCTCCGGCTGGAGGGTCCAGGCGAGCATGCCCAGCAGCAGCGAGGCCGCCAATGCCTGCGGCCAGCGCTTGCGCCGCCGGGGCTGGGGCCTTGGCGCCACAGGCGCGGCCTGGGGCGCCAGCGCTTGCGCCGATGCGCTTTCGGCGGGCATGCCGCTGAGCTGCCAGGCCCGCCCGAGCTGGCGCAGCGCCCGGGCGTGGCGCGGGTCGGCCTCGGCCCAGGCGCGGCAGGCGCGGCGCAGTTCCATCGAGCCCGGCGCTTCGCGCAGGCGCATCAGCCAGTCCATGGCCTGCTGCCAGACCGGGTCATCGTCCCGGGGCGGGTGTCGCTCGTCGGTCTCGCTCACGCAGTCCTGCTCATCCATGGGGTAGGAGGGCGCCATTGTCGGGCGCTTGCGCCTGCGGCGCCAGGTTTCATTGTCCATCGTCGGTCAGGCTCCGTGCACAGTGGCCGAGGGCCTGGCGCACCAGGTTGTGGACCATCCCCACGGAAAGCCCCAGCTGGTCGGCGATGGCCTGCAGGGTAAGGCCTTCCAGGCGGTACAGCTCGAACACCCGTCGCGTACGCTCGGGCAACTCGCCGAGCGCGCGGTGCACGCGCTGCAATTCCTCGCGCTGCAGCGCGATCTGTTCCGGCGAGGGGCGCTGGTCGCTGAGGAAATCGAAGAAGTCATCGTCTGCCGCCTGCTGTTCCCCATGCAGTGGCCGGCGCACGAAGTCCAGCGCCAGGTTGCGCACGATGCGGTACAGGTAGGCGCTGGGCTGGTGCAGTTGGGCGACGTTCATCTCCGCGCTGGCGAAGCGCAGCCAGGCCTCCTGGACGACGTCTTCGGCGTGCGCCCGGCAACCGACGATGGGCGTGGCGTAGGTGACCAGCGCGGTACGGTGGGTAAGGAACAGCTGCAGCTTGTGTTGGCCTGGGTCTGTCACGGTGCCGGGTGTCTGACGGTCGCGAGGGGAGGGGTTAGGCGTATATGCGAATAATTATCATCTCAATAAATGGCGGCAAGCGCCAGTGAGGGTGGGTGGCAGGCGCACCCACCAGGTTTTTTCGCAGCCGGGGCCGTCCACCTGGCCCCGGAACGACATGGGCGTGCCGGATCAGCCGGCCCGATCCCCCTGCGCCTGCCCCGTCGTCTGTTCGAGCTGCTCCTCGAACCAGTTCAGCACGGCCTGGCACGCGGGGTGTTTCACGCCGCTGTCGCGTAGCCAGAGCGCGTACACGCCGCCGGTTCGCAGGGCCTCGCCGAAGGGGACGACCAGGTCGCCGCGCGCCAGGGCGTCGTGGGCCAGGACCTTGTCGGTCATGGCCACGCCCAGGCCCCGGGCCGCGGCGTCCAGCGCCAGGTCGTCGAGGTTGAAGAGGATGTGCTTGTAGCTGCGCTCGGCCAGGTCCTGCTGGGCCTGCAGCCAGAGCGTCCATTCGTGGCGGCCGGTGGAGCCGTGGATCAGGGCGTGGCCGGCCAGTTCGTCGAGCGAGCGTGGCGGCGCCAGGCCGCCGCTGAGCTGCGGGGCGCAGACGGGGATCAGGTATTCGTCGAACAGCGGCGTCAGCGGGCGCTCGTCCAGGCCGCCGGGCAGGTAGAGCACGTAGGCGTCGCAGTCGCCGCCGGTGTCCACCGTCTCGCCGCTGACGGTCTCGATGGACAGGCACAGGCCGGGGTTGACGGCATAGAACGAGCTCAGCCTGGGCAGCAGCCAGCGCACCGCCAGCGACACGAAGATGCGGATGCGGAACGGCCGGTCCTGGGCGGCGGCGCCAGGCGCTGCTCCAGTGCGCGCAATGCCTTGAGCATCTCCCGGGCGACCTCGTACACCTCCCGCCCGTGGGCGGTCAGCGCCACCTTGCGGCTGGTGCGTTCGAACAGCGCCGTCTGGTAGTGCTCCTCGAGCTGCTGCACCTGCCGGCTGATGGCGCTCTGGGTCAGGTGCAGCTGCCGGGCGGCTTCGGTGAAGTTGCTGGTATCGGCGACCCGAACCAGGGCCTGCAGCGCCTGCAGCGAGGGAACGCGAAGCATGTTATCCATGCGAATTCCGAATTGATGGATGAATTTTTAACGTTAGAACCTGGCCATGTCTGCCCGTAGATTAAGGCCATGCGGCGCATTCATGGGGTTATTGCCAATAACGCCTGCGCATCGATTGTGAAGGAGTGAAAGGCAATGAACAACCACTGCGGCTGGATCGCGCTGGCCGGCGAATCTCCCGTGCGGCCGCGCCTGGAAGGCGCCCACAAGGCCGACTGGCTGATCATCGGCGGCGGCATCACCGGCCTCTCGGCGGCGCATGCCCTGGCGAGCCGCTTCCCGTCGCAGCGCATCGTCCTGCTCGACCGCCAGCGGGTTGCCCAGGGCGCCTCCGCGCGCAACTCCGGCTTCGTGGTCAGCCACGAGCTGCCCGGCGCCGGCGAATTGATCGGCGCCCCGGGGTTCGCCGCCTACCAGGTGGCTTCGCGCATCGGCGCCGAGGCCGGCAAGGAGGTGCGCCGGCGCATCGCCGAGCTGGGCATAGCCTGTGAACTCAGCGACGACGGCTACCACTTCGCGGTGCATGAGCCGGCGCACCTGCAGCAGGCCGAACGGGCCGTGGAAACCCTGCAGGCGGTCGGCGCCCAGGCGCGCTATTTCGAGGGCGATGCCCTGCAGAAGCGCCTGGGCACGGCGTTCTATGCCCGGGCCATCCATTGCGCCGGGGGCAACGGGCTGCTGCAGCCGGCGCGCTACGTCAAAGGCCTGGCCGACAGCCTGCCGGAACAGGTGGCGGTGCATGAAAACAGCGCCGTGACCGACCTGCGGCGCCTGCCGGGCCGGGGCTGGAAGGCGCGCACCTCGGTCGGCGAGGTGGAGGCCGCGCAGGTCCTGGTCTGCGTCGGCGCCTTCCTGCCGCGGGTGGGGCTGCGGCGCAGCGGCACCTTCGCGCTGGAACTGAGCGCCAGCATCACCCGCCCGCTGACCGAAGAACACTGGCAGTCGCTGTTCGACGAGCAGGGCTGGGGCGTGCTCTCGACCCTGCCGGGCGGCTGCACCCTGCGCCTGCTGCCGGGGCGCCGCCTGATGATTCGCAACACCGTCGAGTACCGCCAGCGCGACCTCGACGCCGGCGAACTGGCCGTGCGCCAAGGCGAGCACCTGCGGGGGCTGCAGAAGCGCTTCCCGGGTATCCAGGCGCAGGACCTCGAATACACCTGGACCGGCCACCTGAGCGGCACCCGCTCCGGCGAACCCTATTTCGCCCGGGTCGACGAGGGGCTGCACGCGGTCGCCGGCTGCAACGGCTCCGGTGTCGCCCGCGGCACCCTGTGGGGCCGCCTGCTGGTGGAGATGGCCAGCGGCATCGACTCACCCCTGCTCGGCGACGTGCTCAGCCAGGCCCGGCCCGGCTACCTGCCGCCCAGGCCCTTCTTCGACATCGGCGCCAGCGTGCGCATGGCCTGGGAAGTCCACCGGGCGAGAAACGAACGCTGACCCCGCGATTCACAGGCCACAGCCAAAACAAGAGAGGAAGCAGATGATCAAGCGCACCTGTGCCGCCATGTTCTCGATGGCGTTGCTCGCCGGCACCGCCCAGGCGGAGGAAACCGTCAACATCGCCAACTGGAGCGGCTACATCGCCGACGACACCCTGGCCACGTTCACCCAGCGTACCGGCATCAAGCCCACCTACGACGTCATCGACAGCAACGAGACCACCGAAGCCAAGCTGATGACCGGCGGCAGCGGCTACGACCTGGTCAGCCCGTCCAGCCACTTCCTGCCGCGCCTGATCAAGGCCGGCGCCATCCAGGCGCTGGACAAGAGCAAGCTGCCCAACTGGAACAACCTCGATCCCAAGGTGATGCAGATCCTCGCGGCCAGCGACCCGGGCAACCAGTACGCGATCCCCTACATGTGGGTGACGGTGGGCATCGGCTACAACGCCGACAAGGTCAAGGCAATCTTCGGCAATACCGACGTGACCCAGTCCTGGCAGTTGCTGTTCGACCCGCAGAACATCAAGAAGCTCAGCCAGTGCGGCGTGGCCTTCCTCGACAACCCGACGCAGATCGTCTCCATCACCCTCAAGGTCCTGGGCCTGGACCCGCACAGCCAGAACCCCGAGGACCTGAAGAAGGCCGAGGCGGCGCTGCTGGCCATCCGTCCCTACATCCGCTACTTCCACCAGTCCAAGTACGTCAGCGACCTGGCCAACGGCAACATCTGCGTGGCCATCGGCTTCAGCGGCGACGTGCTGCAGGCCATGAGCAGCGCGCACCAGGCGGGGAACGGCATGAACCTGGGCTACAGCATCCCGCGCGAGGGCTCCACCGTGGCGATCGACACCGTGGTGATCCCCAGGGACGCGCCGCACCTGGCCAACGCCTACGCCTACATGAACTACCTGCTCGAGCCCAAGGTGATCGCCAACATCAGCAACGCGGTGAAATACCCCAACGGCAACGCCGCCGCGCTGCAGTACGTCGACCCGGCGCTGCGCGACAGCCCGGCGGTCTACCCGCCGAAGGAAGTCCTCGACAGCCTGTTCCCGATCCAGACCCTGTCGCCGGCCGGCATGCGCCTGAGCACGCGGCTGTGGACGCGGGTGACCAGCGGCAAGTGACGGGGCCCCGCAGCACCGGGCATGGCGGCTGAAACCAGGCCGCCATGCGCTGCGTTGCCCAGCTGCGGTATGGGTGCAGGTCCACGGGAATTCACCTACATGGACTGCCGCAGGTCCATCAACGCCTGCTGGCTCACCTGCAGGGCGCCTTCGTGGGGGCGGTCGAGGTCCGCGATCAGCCCGATGACGATGGAGAAGGTCAGCGCCACCGCCACCTCGGCGAGCGAGCGGCTCGTGCGCGAGAGGCCGGCGTGGTAGCCCATGGCGTTGGCCTCGTCGAGGACGACCTGCCGGCGCGTATCGAAGCGTTCGGCCGCCAGCGGTGGGGCGGCGAGGGGCCTGCGGTCGGCTCGACAGCTGGCTTCGTGCCCCTGTCATGAAATGCGAATTGCCTGTCGTGCCATGTGAAGCAGCCAGCAGGCCCCCTGCCTAGAGTCCGGTCCATGGGCGAGTGCCCAGCAGAACAATGCAGACTGGAGAATCCGGCATGGCCAAGGCCGTACGCTTTTACGAGACAGGGGGCCCCGAGGTACTTCGCTTCGAGGAGGTGGAGGTCGGCGACCCCGGCCCCGGGCAGGTGCGCATCCGCCACGTGGCGGTAGGCCTGAACTACGCGGACACCTATTTCCGCAACGGCACCTACCCGGTGCCGCTGCCCTCGGGCATGGGCGTGGAGGCCGCCGGGGTGGTGGTGGCGGTGGGCGAGGGCGTGGCCAACGTGGCGCCCGGCGACCGCGTCACCTACACCGGCTTCGTCAACACCCTCGGCGCCTACGCCACCGAGCGCCTGGTGCCGGCCGCGCCGCTGATCCGCCTGCCGGAGAACATCGCCTTCGAGACCGCCGCGGCCATGACCATGCGCGGCCTCACCTCGGCCTACCTGCTGCGCCGCATCCACTACTTCGAGCCGGGCGACAGCGTGCTGCTGCACGCGGCGGCCGGCGGCGTCGGCCTAATCGTCGCGCAGTGGGCCAGGCTGCTGGGGCTGAACGTGATCGGCACCGTGTCCAGCGCGGCCAAGGCCCAGATCGCCTATGACCACGGTTGCGCCCACGTCATCAACTACGCCGAGGAAGACGTCGCCAGCCGCGTGCGCGAGCTGACCGACGGCCGCGGCGTCGACGTGGTCTTCGACAGCGTCGGCAAGGACACCTTCATGGCCTCGCTGGATTCGCTCAAGCGCCGCGGCCTGATGGTCTGCGTCGGCACCGCCTCCGGGCCTATCCCGGCCTTCGACCCGGTGCTGCTGGCGATGAAGGGCTCGCTGTTCCTCACCCGCCCGGCGCTGGCCGACTACATCGCCGACCCGCTGGAGAAGCAGGCGCTGCTGGACGAGCTGTTCGGCCACGTCGGCAACGGCGACATCCGCATCGAGATCAACCAGCACTACGCGCTGGAGGACGCCGTGCAGGCGCACCGCGACCTGGAAGCGCGCAAGACCACCGGTTCATCCATCTTCGTCATCTGAGGACCTGGCCATGCACGTGGAACGACTGACCTGCAGCATCGGCGCCGAAATCTCCGGGGTGAACCTGGGCGACGCCTCACGGGACGCCGACCTGTTCGCCGAGATCCGCCGCCTGCTGCTCGAACACAAGGTGCTGTTCCTGCGCGACCAGGACATCAGCCGCGCCGAGCACGTGGCCTTCGCCCGCCGCTTCGGCGAGCTGGAGGACCACCCGGTGGCCGGCAGCGACCCGGAGCACCCGGGCCTGGTGCGCATCTACAAGAACCCCAACCAGCCCAACGACCGCTACGAGAACGCCTGGCACACCGACGCCACCTGGCGCGAGATCCCGCCCATGGGCTGCGTGCTGCGCTGCGTGGAGTGCCCGCCGGTGGGCGGCGACACCCTGTGGGCGAACATGGCCCTGGCCTATGCGAACCTGCCCGCGGAGATCAAGGAGAAGATCGCCGACCTGCGCGCGCGCCACAGCATCGAGGCGAGCTTCGGCGCGGCCATGCCGATCGACAAGCGCCTGGCGCTCAAGGCGCAGTACCCCGACGCCGAGCACCCGGTGGTGCGCACCCACCCGGAAACCGGCGAGAAGGTGCTGTTCGTCAACGCCTTCACCACCCACTTCAGCAACTACCACACCGCGCAGAACGTGCGCTTCGGCCAGGACGCCAACCCCGGCGCCGGCGACCTGCTGCGCTACCTGGTGAGCCAGGCCTACATCCCCGAGTACCAGGTGCGCTGGCGCTGGAAGAAGAACAGCGTGGCGATCTGGGACAACCGCTGCACCCAGCACTACGCAGTGATGGACTACCCGCCCTGCGTGCGCCAGATGGAGCGCGCCGGGATCATCGGCGACAAGCCGTACTGAGCCGGGCCGCGCGCCCGACGTCGATCCGACAAGAACAATCCGAGGAGACCGACATGCAATTTTTCGACGATTCCCTGCACCCGGAAAACCAGGAGAAGGTGGTCATCACCGTGGCTCCCTACGGCCCGGAATGGATGCCCGAGGACTTCCCCGAGGACATCCCGGTGACCATGGACGAGCAGGTGCAGAAGGCCGTGGACTGCTACGAGGCCGGTGCCACCGTGCTCCACCTGCACGTGCGTGAGCTGGACGGCAAGGGCTCCAAGCGCCTGTCCAAGTTCAACGAGCTGATCGCCGGCGTGCGCGAGGCGGTGCCGGAGATGATCATCCAGGTCGGTGGCTCCATCTCCTTCGCCCCGGAGGACGAGGGCGAGGCGGCCAAGTGGCTGTCCGACGACACCCGGCACATGCTCGCCGAGCTGACGCCCAAGCCGGACCAGGTGACGGTGGCGATCAACACCACCCAGATGAACATCATGGAGCTGCTCTACCCGGAATACCTGGCGGGCACCTCCCTGGCCAACCCGGCGTACCAGGCGGCCTACAGCGAGATGACCGTGCCCGCCGGCCCGGCCTGGGTCGAGGAGCACCTCAAGCGCCTGCAGGCGAACGATATCCAGCCGCACTTCCAGCTGACCGGCATGCACGCCCTGGAAACCCTCGAGCGCCTGGTGCGCAAGGGCGTCTACAAGGGCCCGCTGAACCTGACCTGGATCGGCATCGGCGGTGGCTTCGACGGCCCCAACCCGTTCAACTTCATGAACTTCGTGCACCGCGCACCCGATGGCGCCTGCGTCACCGCCGAGTCGCTGCTGAAGAACGTGCTGCCGTTCAACATGATCGCCATGGCCATGGGCCTGCACCCGCGCTGCGGCATCGAGGACACCATCATCGACCAGCACGGCCAGCGCATGACCTCGGTGGAGCAGATCCAGCAGTGCGTGCGCGTCGCCCACGAACTGGGCCGCGAAGTCGCCGACGGCCGCGAGGCACGGGCGATCTACCGCATCGGCGTACAGTACGAGAGCATCGAGGAAACCCTGCGCATGAACGGCATGGCGCCGAACCGCGTGCCGGGTCAGAAAGGCGTGCCGCAACGCGCCTGAGCAGTGCCGGCCGGGGCCCGTGCCCCGGCCGCCGTCCATTACAACAACAAGAAACCATCTCGCCTGGAGAGGTAGCGCCATGGCCATCCACTCCGTCGCCCTGGGCGACATTCCCGCCACCGAACCCAGCGTGTCGCGCCGATACGCCTGGGTGGTGTTCGCCTTGACCTTCGGCCTGCTGATCTCCGACTACATGTCGCGCCAGGTGCTCAATGCGGTGTTCCCGCTGCTCAAGACCGAGTGGGTGCTGAGCGATGCGCAGCTGGGCCTGCTCAGCGGCATAGTGGCGGTGATGGTCGGCGTGCTGACCTTCCCGCTGTCGCTGCTGGCCGACCGCTGGGGGCGGGTGCGCAGCCTGGTGCTGATGGCCATGCTCTGGAGCCTGGCCACCCTCGGCTGCGCCCTGGCCGAGAACTTCCCGCAGATGTTCGCCGCGCGCTTCCTGGTGGGCGTGGGCGAGGCGGCCTACGGCAGCGTCGGCATCGCCGTGGTGATCTCGGTGTTCCCCGCGCACCTGCGCGCGACCCTGACCGGCGCCTTCATGGCCGGCGGCATGTTCGGCTCGGTGCTGGGCATGGGCCTGGGCGGCGTGCTGGCCGCGCACCTGGGCTGGCGCTGGGCATTCGCCGGCATGGCGCTGTTCGGCCTGCTGCTGGCCCTGGCCTACCCGTTGCTGGTCAACGACAAGCGCATCGGCCATGTGCGCACCACCTCGGGCACGCGTAGCGGGCATTCGCTGAAGAGCCTGTTCGCCAGCCGCTCGGTGGTCAGCGCCTACATCGGCAGTGGCCTGCAGCTGTTCGTCGGCGCTGCGGTGATGGTCTGGCTGCCCAGCTACCTGAACCGCTACTACCACATGGGCACCGACCGCGCCGGCATGGTCTCGGGCCTGGTGGTGCTGGTCGGCGGCACCGGCATGGTGCTCTGCGGCATCCTCTGCGACCGCCTGGGGCGCACCGCGCCGCAGCGCAAGATCGTCCTGGCCATCGCCTTCTGCGTGATCAGCTGCCTGCTGCTGTCGGTCGCCTTCCGCCTGCCGCCGGGTGCCGTGCAGCTGAGCCTGATCGCCCTGGCCATGCTGGTCGCCACCGGCACGTCCGGGCCGGCCGGGGCCATGGTCGCCAACCTGACCCACGCCGCCGTGCACGGCACCGCCTTCGCCACCCTGACCCTGGTCAACAACCTCCTGGGCCTGGCTCCGGGCCCGCTGCTCACCGGCGTGCTGGCCGACCACCTGGGGCTGGACCGGGCCTTCCAGCTGATACCGCTGATCAGCGTCGCCGCGGCCCTGGTGTTCTGCTACGCCTACCGCCACTACCCGGCCGACATCCAGCGCCTGCGGGGCGGGGAGGGCGCAGCATGCTGAACCTGCAACTGGAGATGACCTTCGACTTCATCTGCCCCTGGTGCCTGATCGGCAAGCGCAACCTGGATACGGCGCTGCGCGCGTTCGCCCAGCAGCGCCCGGAGGTTCGCGTCAACCTTTCCTGGCTGGGCCTGCAACTGCTGCCGCAGGTGCCGATGCAGGGCGAGCCCTTCGCCGAGTTCTACCTGCGCCGCCTGGGCGGCAAGCGCGCGGTGCGCGCGCGGCAGGCCGAGGTGCGCAACGCGGCGCGCAAGGCCGGGGTCGACATCGAGCTGGAGCGCATCCGCGTCATGCCCAACACCACCTACGCGCACCGGGTGTTCCAGCGCGCGGCCCAGGTCGGTACGCCGGTACAACTGGAGTGCCTGCTGGAACAGCTGTTCCGCGCGCACTTCGTGCTGGGCGACGACCTTGGCCAAACCGATTCGCTGCGGCGCATCCTGCGCGCCTGCGGCTACCAGACCGGTGACTTCGAGCAGGCACTGACGGAGGGAGCACGCTATTTTATCGGCCGCCGGGTGGGGTTGGCCGATTCAAGCGTACCGCTGTTCCTGCTCGAAGGCCGGCCCTTCGCCCTCGGCGCCCAGCCGCCGGAGCAACTGCTGGCGGCCCTGTCGCGCGCCGTGGAACGCAAGCACCAGGCGGAGGCAGGGGCATGAGCAACCTGGCCGTGCCCGCCGGGCAACTGCCGGGGGAGGGCGGGCGGCGCCTGTTCTTCCTCGACGGGCGCGGCGTGCTGCTGTTCAACGTCGAAGGCGAGTACTACGCCATCGACGACAGTTGCCCCCACGCCGGCGCCTCGCTGTTCTCCGGCAAGCTGCAGGGCCGCTGGCTGCAATGCCCGGCCCACGGCCTGCGCTTCGACCTGGCCACGGGCTGCGCCGCCGGGGTGGCCGGGTTCGGCGTGCGCCGCCACGCCATCGAATGGGACGGCGACACCTGCATCGTCGTGATTTCCGATTCCGCGCCCGAGGAGCTTCCCGCATGAGCGCCACCGCCATCGCTGCGCTGGGTACGCGCAGCCGTACCCTGCTGCCCGGCCTGCTGGTCAGCGCCATGGTCGCCGCCGCGGCCACCTTCCTGTCCGAGCACTACGGCGCGCCGGTGATGCTCTTCGCCCTGCTGCTGGGGCTGGCACTGAACTTCCTCTCCGCCGACGGCACCTGCAAGGCCGGCATCGAGTTCACCGCCCGCGAGGTGCTGCGCCTGGGCGTGGCGCTGCTGGGCATCCGCATCACCCTCGGGCAGATCGCCGCGCTGGGCTGGCAACCGGTGGCGATGGTGGTCGTGCTGGTGGTCGTGACCATCCTGGTGTCCATCGCCGCCGCCCGCGCCATGGGCTTCAACAGCCTGTTCGGCCTGCTTTCCGGAGGCGCCACCGCGATCTGCGGGGCCTCGGCGGCACTGGCGCTGGCGGCGGCCCTGCCGGCCCACGAGAAGAAGGAGAAGGCCACGCTGTTCACCGTGCTCGGCGTCTCGGCGCTGTCGACCCTGGCGATGATCCTCTACCCGACCATCGCTCACCTCCTGGCCTTGCCGCCGCTGCAGGCCGGGATGTTCCTCGGCGGCACCATCCACGACGTGGCCCAGGTGGTGGGCGCCGGCTACAGCATGTCCCACGAGACCGGCGACGTGGCCACGGTGGTCAAGCTGATGCGCGTGGCCATGCTGCTGCCGGTGATCCTCTGCGCCGCCATGATCACCCGTGCCCGCGGCGTGGAGCCGGGCAGCAAGCGCCCGCCGCTGCTGCCGTGGTTCGCCGTGGGCTTCGTGCTGCTGGCCGCGCTGAACAGCACCGGCCTGGTGCCCGAGGTGGTGCAGCAGGCTGGTGGCAAGCTGTCGCAGTGGTGCCTGGTGATCGCCATCGCCGCGCTGGGCATGAAGACCCAGCTGCGCGAGCTGGCCACGGTGGGGATCCGGCCGATCCTGCTGATGGTTGGCGAAACCGTTTTCCTCGCCGTGCTGGTGCTTGCGATGCTGCACTGGGGGCTGTGACGGTCAACCACAGCTCGACCCGAGGTGGGGCCGGCAGGGGGGCAGCGCCCTTGCCGGCCTTTTTTTCGTCTGGTGTGAGGGGGATTCATAGGGGCTTGCTTGCGGACCTTTGGCTCGTGCGCCTTTCCACCAGTCGTCATTCCTGCGAACGCGAGAACCCTATTGGCTTGGGGGCTTGGTGTAGCGCGCCGCTCCGAGTGCGTTGATGTTTCTTGTTTCGCCCCCTCGGGCGAGTCACTTTTGTCAGTCGCCACAAAAGTAACCAAAAAGGCTTGCCCCGACATACGGGCCCGATGGAGCCGGGCTACCCTCACGAACTCCCCCGCCACGGAGGCCCGCCCCGAGGGTACGTCCCTGTAGCCCATCGGGGCTCTAGCGACATCCATGTCGCATGACCTCCTGAGCGCCGGTTTCGCTCGGCCTTCTGAAGGGGCGTTCCGGTGCGCTCGGTTGTTTCTCTGGAAACCCAAAATCAAGAGCGGCACTGCTCTTCGTAGGAGCGAGCTTGCTCGCGAACCCTGACTCCGTCCCCCTCCCTAACCCTCCCCCGCAAGCGGGAGAGGGGACCGTTCGGCATGAAGCGGAATCACGAAGCTCCCGGGTTCCCCGTAGGGCGCATAACGCCTACGGCGTTATCCGCCGAATCGCGGACAGAGTCCGCTCCTACGGTTCCAGGACGCACGGGTGTAGGAGCGGACTCCGTCCGCGATTGGACTCACCAGCCGCGCCGGACATCCCTGTGGCACGGCCGACGGCGGTGAGGGCTATCAGGATGACTCCGGACGCTCCGGCAGCTCAGGACAGCCCCCTCTCCCGCTTGCGGGAGAGGGGCTCTTGAGCCCGCCCACGCCGAACCAACCGCCGGCACCACCGTCCCTCACTCCTCCTTGCGCCCGTGCTGGCGCCGCCAGGCCGCCGGGGCCATGCCGAACTGCTGGGTGAACCAGCGGGTGAAGGAGCTGGGCATGGAGTAGCCGAGCAGGTCGGCGATGCGCCCCAGGCTGTAGCGCGGGTTCTCCAGGTAGCGCAGCACCAGTTCGCGGCGCACTTCGTTGATGAGGTCGGAGAAGGTCACCCGGTTGTCTTCCAGGCGGCGCTGCAGCGTGCGCACGTTCAGCCCCAGGGACAGGGCGATCTGCTCGATGGTGGCGCGACCCATGGGCAGCAGCAGGTAGATGGCCTTGCGCACCTCGTTCAGGGTGCTGGCCTCGGCGGCGCCAGGCAGCGAGTCCACGAAGCTGCGGGCGTGGCGCACCATGGCCGGGTCGGCCAGGGGGTTGGGCGCGTCCAGGGCTGTGGCCGGGCAGACGATGCCGTTGAACTCGCTGCCGAAATCGATCTTGCAGGCGAACAGCCGGCGGTGCACCTGCAGGTCGGCCGGGGCGTCGTGGGTGAAGTTCACGCTCAGCGGCTTCCAGTGCGGGCCGAGGAGGGCGCCGCAGAGCCGGTAGAGCACCCCCACCGCCAGCTCTATGCCCTGGCGCGCCGGCATCGGCGGCACGGTCACCAGCTCCTCGCGGAGGATCACCGTGCGGCCTTCCTGGTCGACGTACAGGGCCAGGGATTCGTTGATCAGGTGGCGGTACTGGACGATGGTGTCGATGGCCTCGCGCAGGGTCGCCTGGTGGGTGAGCAGCAGGCTGATCACGCCGAAGTCGGAGAGTTGCCGCGACTCGGCCATGCGCAGGCCGAAGGTCTCGCAGCCGCTGGCGCGCGCCGATTCCTCCAGCAGGCGCACCGCCGCCACGGTGGGAATGCGCTGCTCGGCGTTGTCGAGCATGGACTGGCTCAGGCCCACCTGGCTGAGCTGCTGCTGCGGGTTCAGGCCGAGGTGGCGGGCCACCTCCAGGTAGTTGGTCAGGGCCGCCACACGCACCATTGGGGTCATATCGGTCGCCTTCTTTTTCTTCTTCTGTCGTCGAGGGTGTCACGCAAGGTCAAGTGGACGAGGCGGCAGCCGCGCGGTCCGGCTTGCTCCACGGCGACAGATTCTATCGGCCGTCTCGGCCGCCCGCGCGGGAAAGATTAGCCCAGGGGCGCGCCTTGGGCCCGTCGCAGAGGGCGCAGGCCTCGGGTGACGCGGCCGGCGCAGGACGGCCGGGCACCGCGGTGTCATCAAATGCGAAGTGCCTGACGCCCTATGCAAAGCAGCCCCGGCGGTGCGCCTCTACTGTCTGCTCCAACATCTTCGAAACCGCCGCGAGGTAATCCGGTGAGCCATTCCAACGACACCACCGTCCTCATCGTCCCCGGCCTGCGCGAGCACGTGCCCGGGCACTGGCAGACGCTGCTCCAGGCGCGCCTGCCGAAGGTTCGCTCGGTACCGCCGCTGACCGAGGACAAGCTCAACCTCGACGCCCGTGTCGAGGCCATCCAGCGCGAGGTCGAGCAGATCGACGGGCCGCTGATCCTGGTCGCGCACAGCGCCGGGGTGCTGATGGTGGTGCACTGGGCGGCGCGCTACAGCCGGCCGGTCAAGGGCGCGCTGCTGGCCACCCCGCCGGACCTGGACGCCCGTTGGCCGGAAGGCTACCCGACGCCGCAGAGCCTGGCCGAGAACGGCTGGACCCCGCTGCCACGCCGGCGCCTGCCGTTCCCCAGCCTGGTGGCGGCCAGCGAGAACGACCACCTGGCCAGCCTCGCCGCGGTGCAGCGCATGGCCCGCGACTGGGGCGGCAGCCTGGTCGAGCTGGGCTGCGTCGGCCACCTCAACCCGGCCTCCGGGTTCGGCGACTGGCCACGGGCCGACGCCCTGATCCGCCAGCTGGACCACTGAGTTTCCCGACTCATGGCGCCGGCGCCCGCCGCCGGAGCCGTGCCTCGCCCGCAGGTTCCGGGGCGTGAACAAGAAAGGGCCGCAAGACGAGCCTGAAGTGCGTGCCGACAACAACAAGAAACGGAGCAATCCAATGCACAATCAGAAGTACCCGGCACGGCCCCTGCGCCGCTGCCTGCTGGCCTCGGCCATCCTCGCCAGCATCGGCAGCCCGCTGGTGCAGGCGGTGGAGATCGATACCGGCAACCCCGACATCAGCCTGCGCTTCGACAACACCGTGAAGCTCAGCTACGGGCAGCGCGTGGAAGGGCAGAACAGCAAGATCGCCAACACCGCCAACGTCAACGACGGCGACCGCAACTTCGGCGTCGGCAGTGCGGTGACGCAGCGCTTCGACCTGCTCAGCGAGCTGGACTTCGTCTACCGCGACAGCATGGGCTTCCGCCTCAGCGGCGCCGGCTGGTACGACCATGCCTATGACCACGTCGGCGGCAGCAACGCCTTCCCCGGGCAGCGCGCCAACGCCGGCCACCTGGTGAACGGCAGCGGCAGGGTGCTCGCACCGGCCGGCGCGCAGCCGGCCACCAGCGGCCTGAACGGCTTCGCCGACCGCTACTACAACGGGCCCTCGGGCGAGCTGCTGGACGCCTTCGTCTTCGCCAGCCACGAGGTCGGCGACGGCATGCTGCTCAGCGGCAAGCTCGGCCGCCACACCGTGTACTGGGGCGAGACGCTGTTCAGCGCCGCCAACGGCATCAACTACGGCCAGTCGGCCCTGGACCTGGGCAAGCTGTACAACGTGCCCGGCACCGAGGCCAAGGAACTGTTCATGCCGCGCAACCAGCTGTCCATGTCGCTCACGGTGAACCCGGAGCTGACCCTGGCGGCGCAGTACTTCCTCGAGTTCGAGAACTCGCGCTTCCCCGAAGGCGGCACCTACATGGGGCCGTACGACATGCTCAACGACGGCGGCAAGGTCTTCTGGCTGCCGATCCCGGCCTCGGCGGCCTACTACGGCGCGCCGCGCGGCCACGATGCCACGCCGAGCAACACCGGCGACTTCGGCCTGATGGCCAAGTGGAGCCCGGAGTGGCTCGACGGCACCCTGGGCTTCTACTACCGCAAGACCTCCGACACCCTGCCGGCGGTGCTGGTGGATGCGCCCAACCTGCAGCGGCCCGGCCTGGCCGGCCTGCCGGGGATGAACTACTTCACCGCCTACGCCGACGACATCGACATCTACGGCATCAGCCTGTCGAAGAACATCGGCCCGGTCAGCGTCGGCCTGGACCTGAACTACCGCGAGAACATGCCGCTGGCGAGCAACTTCACCACCATCAACCCGACGCTCTACGCCGCGGCCCAGCGCGGCCTGATCAACGGCGCCAACCTGATCGGCGAGCGGCCTTCGGACGGCGATACCGGCCTGGCCCGCGGCAAGACCTTCCACGTGGTGCTCAACGGCCTGGTGACCTTCGGCGCCACCCCGCTGTGGGACGCTTCCAGCCTGGCGCTGGAAGGCACCCTGACGCACCTGGTGAAGGTCACCGAGGGCGAACAGACCTTCAAGGGCGACTCCAGCTACCGCGGCGTCGACAAGGTCACCCCCAACGCCTACGCCATGTCCGCCAGCTTCACCCCCACCTGGTACCAGGCCTTCCCCGGCGTCGACCTGTCCATGCCGATGGCCTACAACGTCGGCCTGCACGGCAACTCGGCGGTGCAGCTGGGCGGCAACGAGGATGCCGGCAGCTACTCGGTCGGCGTGGCCGCGGACTTCCACCAGAAGTACCGCTTCGACCTGAAGTACGTCGACGCCTTCGGTCCCTTCGACACCTGCGAGACCGGCCGCGACAACAACACCCCCGGCGCCAACGGCCTGTACCAGTGCATCCCCGGGCAGATCACCTCGCAGGCCGGCCTCGCGCCCCTGCTGAAGGACCGCGGCATGGTCACCGCCTCGTTCAAGGCAACCTTCTGAATTCACGTACGGCTCCGTGAGCGGAGCAGGAGATACACCCCATGAACCTCAAGCCTTCCCTGTTGGCCACGGCGCTCGGCCTGGCCCTGAGCGGCGCGGCGCTGGCCGCGGTTTCCCCCCAGGAGGCCGCGCAGCTGGGCGCCAGCCTGACCCCGGTCGGTGCCGAGAAGGGCGCCAGCGCCGACGGCGCCATTCCCGCCTACAGCGGCGGCCTGACCCAGGCCCCGGCCGGCTTCAAGCCCGGCGACAGCATGCGCCCGGACCCCTTCGCCGGCGACAAGCCGCTGCTGGTGATCGACGGCAAGAACGCCGAGCAGTACAAGGCCCAGCTCAGCGCCACCACCCTGGAACTGGCCAAGCGCTACCCGAGCTTCCGCGTCGACGTCTACCCGACCCACCGCAGCGCCGCCTTGCCCCAGGCCGTGCTGGAAAACAGCAAGAAGAACGCCGTGGCCACCCAGGCCCTGGAAGGCGGCATGGCCATCGACAATGCCTTGCCGGGCGTACCCTTCCCGATTCCCAAGAGCGGCGCCGAGGCCATGTGGAACTTCCTGCTGCGTTACCAGGGGGTGAACATCAAGGCCAAGTACGACTCCTGGAACGTCGACGCCGCCGGCAGCGCCAACCTCGCCACCACCGGCCAGGCCTTCATCAACTACCCGATCTACGAGGACCTGGCGCAGCCGGTGAAGGGCACCGAGGTCTACTACCAGATGAAGCTCTACTACACCGGCCCCGCGCGCCGCGCCGGCGAGGCGATGATGCTCAAGGACGCCGCCAACCCGCTGCAGCAGCCGCGCCGCGCCTGGCAGTACCTGCCCGGCCAGCGCCGGGTGAAGCTGGCGCCGAACCTGGCCTACGACACCCCCAACCCGGGCATGGCCGGCGCCGGCACCTACGACGACGTGTTCGTCTTCAACGGCGCGCTGGACCGCTACGACTGGAAGCTGCTGGGCAAGCAGGAAATGATCGTGCCCTACAACACCTACCGCCTGACCTACGCCAGCGACATCAAGCCGGTGGTCACGCCGAACCACCTGGCGCCGGACTACGTGCGCTGGGAGAAGCACCGCGTGTGGGTGGTGGAAGGCACGCTGAAGTCGGATGCGCGGCACATCTACGCCAAGCGCCGCTTCTACCTCGACGAGGACAGCTGGGTGGCCCTGGCGTCCGACGAGTACGACGCGCGCGGCCAGCTGTACCGCGGCTCCTTCGCCTTCCTCAGCCAGAGCTACGACAAGCAGATCCCGGACGCCACGCCGTTCATGATCTACGACCTCAGTGCCGGCAGCTACAACATCAACGGCATCGTCGGGCCCTACGGCGGCATCAACTACATCGAACCGCTGGCCAAGACCCAGTGGTCCCCCGAGGCCCTGGCCGGCAGCGGCATTCGCTGACGCGCCGGGCCCGGCAGCGGCGGCCCGCACGGGCCGCCGCCTTCCATCTGATGAGGTAGCGGTATGCGATTTCCCTTCATGCCCAGCCTGGCCTGCGCCGGCCTGGGGCTGGCGCTGCTGGCCGGCGTGGCCCGGGCCGACGAGTACGTCGACGTGCTGGACCTGCCGGCGCAGCGTTCCACGCTGGCCCAGAGCAGCCCGCTGGCGTCCATCGCCCGGGCCGGCCAGCGCCTGGTGGTGGTCGGCCAGCGCGGGCACATCCTGTATTCGGACGACAACGGCAAGCGCTGGCAGCAGGCCGAGGTGCCGGTCAGTTCGGACCTCACCGCCGTCCGCTTCCCGACGGCGCAGGACGGCTGGGCGGTCGGCCACGACGGCGTGGTACTGCACAGCGCCGACGGTGGCCTGCACTGGACGCGCCAGCTCGACGGCCGGCGCATCGGCCAGCTGATGCTGGACTTCTACGCGGCCAATCCGCAACCGGACAACGCCCCGCTGCTGGAGCAGGCACAGCGCATGAAGGAGGAGGGCGCCGACAAGCCGTTCCTCGACGTCTGGTTCAAGGACGCGCGCGAGGGCTTCGTCGTCGGCGCCTTCGACCTGATCCTGCACACCGCCGACGGCGGCCTCAGCTGGACGCCCTGGAACCACCGCATCGACAACCCGCAATCGCTGCACCTGACCGCCATCGCGGCGGTGGGCGATGACCTGTTCATCGTCGGCGAGCAGGGCCTGCTGCTGAAGCTGGACCGCCAGCGCCAGCGCTTCGTCGCGCTGAACTCGCCGTACCAGGGCACCTTCTTCGGCATCGTCGGCAAGCCCGGCCTGCTGTTCGCCTACGGCCTGCGCGGCCATGCGGCACGCAGCGTCGATGACGGCGCGCACTGGGCCCTGGTGAGCACCGGCCTGCCGGTGAGCCTGACTGCGGCCGGCTTCGCCGACGATGGCCGCCTCTACCTGTTCAGCCAGTCCGGGCAGGGCCTGGTGAGCAGCGACGACGGCGCCAGCTTCACGCCCCTGGCACTGGCCCAGCGCACGCCGGTCAGCGCCGCCCTGGCCAGCGGCGACAGCCTGCTGCTGGTGGGCAGCCGCGGCCTGCAGCGCAGCGCGCTGCCGGCCGCCCGATAAGAACAAGATAAAAGAGATAGCCTCATCATGGTCGACCTCAAGCAAGGGCAGATGCCCGTCATCCACGACCTGCGGGATTTCGACGCGCACAGCGGCAGCCTGCTGGAGCGCCTGGTGTTCAACCACCGGATCCTGTTCGTCAGCCTGATCGCCCTGGTCACGCTGCTGCTCGGCTGGACGGCCCTGACCCGCCTGGAGATCAAGCCCAGCTTCGAGAAGATGATCCCCCACAGCCATCCGTACATCCGCAACTACCTGGACAACCGCGCCGCGCTGCGCGGGCTGGGCAACGCCGTGCGGGTGGTGGTGGAGAGCAGCCACGGCGACATCTTCGACCCCGCCTACCTGGAAACGCTCAAGCAGATCAACGACCAGCTGTTCCTCAGCCCCGGTGTCGACCGTGCCTGGATGAAGTCGCTGTGGTCGCCGGCAGTACGCTGGACCGAGGTGACCGAGGAGGGCTTCCAGGGCGGCCCGGTCATGCCCGACGGCTATGCCGGCGACGCGGCGGGCATCGCCGGGCTGCGGCAGAACATCGCCCGCGCCGGCATCGTCGGCAGCCTGGTGGCCAACGACTTCCGCTCGAGCATGCTGGTGGTGCCGCTGCTGGACCATGACTCGGCCACCGGCAAGGGCATCGACTACCGGCAGTTCTCCCACGAGCTGGATGCGCTGCGCCTGAAGTACGAGTACCAGGGCGACCAGCGTGCCTTCGACGCCGGCGGGCCGGGCAAGGGCGCCGTGCGCATCCACGTGATCGGCTTCGCCAAGCTGGTGGGCGACCTGATCGACGGGCTGCTGCGGGTGATGATGTTCTTCGGCCTGGCGGTGGTCTCGGCCTTCGTCATCATCCTGCTCTACACCCGCTGCCTGCGCAGCAGCCTGCTGGTGATCTTCTGCTCACTGCTGGCGGTGGTCTGGCAGCTGGGGCTGATCGCCTGGCTGGGCTACGCCCTGGACCCGTACTCGATCCTGGTGCCGTTCCTGATCTTCGCCATCGGCGTGTCCCATGCGACGCAGAAGATGAACGGCATCATGCAGGACATCGGCCGCGGCACCCACCGCCTGGTGGCGGCGCGCAACACCTTCCGCCGCCTGTTCCTCGCCGGCGTCAGCGCGCTGCTGTGCGACGCCGTGGGCTTCGGCGTGCTCATGCTGATCGACATCCCGGTGATCAAGGCGCTGGCGATCACCGCGAGCATCGGCGTGGCGGTACTGGTCTTCACCTCGCTGCTGCTGATGCCGGTGGCGCTGTCCTTCATCGGCGTCAGCCCGCGCGCCGCCGCCCGTGCCCTGCGCGAGGAGCAGCAGGAGGCCCGCGAGCAGGGCCTGGGCCGGCTGTGGAGCCTGCTCGACCACTTCACCGAACGGCGCTGGGCCAGCATCGCCCTGGCCTGCGCCGCGCTGATCGGCGCCGGCAGCTTCGCGGTCAGCCAGCACCTGCAGATCGGCGACCTCGACGCCGGGGCGCCCGAGTTGCGCGCCGACTCGCGCTACAACCGCGACAACGCCTACATCACCAGCCACTACGCGCTGTCCAGCGACCTGTTCGCGGTCATGGTGAAAACCCCGGCCGAAGGTTGCCTGAACTACCGCACGCTGGTGCTCGCCGACCGCCTGGGCTGGGCGTTGCAGCAGCACCCCGGGGTGCAGGCGACGGTGTCGCTGGCCGACGCGGTGCGGCAGATCACCGCCGGCACCTACGAGGGCAATCCCAAGTTCGCCAGCCTGCAGCGCAACCAGGACGTGCTCAACTACTCGGCCCAGCAGGCCTCGGTGAACACCCCGGAGCTGTTCAACACCGAGTGCTCGGTGATGCCGGTGATCGCCTTCCTCAGGGACCACAAGGCGAAGACCCTGGAAGAGGTGACGGCGATCGCCGAAGACTTCGCCAAGGCCAATGGCACGCCGGACCGCCAGTTCCTCCTCGCCGCCGGCAGCGCCGGCATCGAGGCGGCGACCAACAGCGTGGTGCGCCAGGCCAACCACACCATGCTGTTGTACATCTACGCGGCGGTCAGCCTGTTCTGCCTGATCACCTTCCGCAGCTGGCGCGCGACCCTCGTGGCCATGCTGCCGCTGGTGCTGACCTCCATGCTCTGCGAGGCGCTGATGGTGTTCCTCGGCATCGGCGTGAAGGTGGCGACGCTGCCGGTGATCGCCCTGGGCGTCGGCATCGGCGTGGACTACGCGCTCTACCTGCTCAGCGTGCAGTTGCAACTGCAGCGCGCCGGCTTCTCCCTGGCGCTGGCCTACCGCCAGGCGGTGATCTTCACCGGCAAGGTGGTGGCGCTGGTCGGCGTGACCCTGGCCGCCGGCGTGGTGACCTGGGCCTGGTCGCCGATCAAGTTCCAGGCCGACATGGGCATCCTGCTGACCTTCATGTTCCTCTGGAACATGCTCGGCGCGCTGCTGCTGATCCCGGCGCTGTCGCACTTCCTGCTGAATGGCCGGCGGTTGTGAGGTGGCTGGGGGTGTGGGGGGATGGCTTCACTTGCGGAGCCTTGTCCCGCGCTCCCAACCCGACCTCGTCATTCCCGCGAACGCGGGACGCGGCTCCATCGCGAACAGCGCTTGCGCTGGCCCGAAGGGGAATAACCCAATTGGCTTGGGGGGGTGGTGTAGCGCGCCGCTCCGAGTGCTCGGATGTTTTTTGTTTCGCCCCCTCGGGCGAGTCACTTTTGTCAGTCGCCACAAAAGTAACCAAAAAGGCTTGCCCCGACATACGGGCCCGATGGAGCCGGGCTACCCTCACGAACTCCCCCGCCACGGAGGCCCGCCCCGAGGGTACGTCCCTGTAGCCCATCGGGGCTCTCGCGACATCCATGTCGCATGACCTCCTGAGCGCGGGTTTCGCTCGGCCTTCTGAAGGGGCGTTCCGGTGCGCTCGGTTGTTTCTCTGGAAACCCAAAAACCAGAGCAAGAGCGGCACTGCTCTTCGTAGGAGCGAGCTTGCTCGCGAACCCTGACTCCGTCCCCCTCCCTAACCCTCCCCCGCAAGCGGGAGAGGGGACCGTTCGGCGTGATGCGAAACCGCGAAGCTCCCGGGCTCCCCGTAGGGCGCATAACGCCTACGGCGTTATCCGCCGAATCGCGGACAGAGTCCGCTCCTACGGTTCCAGGATGCAGGGGCGTAGGAGCGGACTCCGTCCGCGATTGGATTTGCCGGCCACGCCGGACACCCCGGTGGCACGGACGGCGGCGGGTAACCGTGAACGGTTATGCGCCCTACGTCATTCAGTAACGGGGAATGGACTGCACCCGCGGGTCGATCTGCTGGCGGGGGATCTGCTGCCGGGTGTCGCGCTCGGTGTCGCTGCTGGTGCTGCGGGGCTGTCCGGGTTCGCAGCTCTGGCTGCTGCAGCCGGCGCCGGCCAGGGCGAGCAGGGCGGTGAGCAGGACAAGGGTGGGGCGTCGCATAGCGGCTCTTCCTTCGCGAAGTGGTCCATTGAGCAAACACGGGAATCCCGGCGGCCGCGAGGGCGGGCGACGAGCGGAGGCGGGCGAGGCGACGAATTACAGAAGCACCGGCGTGCCCGATGCCGCCTGGCGGTCCGTCCCGGGCGACCTGGCGAGTGTTCGAAAAGGCCCCCGGGCCGCCGGCAAACCGCCAGGGATCATCCATACTCAGCCAGGACATCCCACGTACCGGGCGCCGCAGGAGCGGGCGCCGTCCGCACGGGGCCAAGGCAGCGCACGGAGGGCCTCATGGCCAAATCCAAGAAAGACAGGAAACACGCGAAGGACGACGCAACGCAGCGGCTCGACCGCAAGACCTACGAAGCCGAACTCAAGCAGTTGCACGTGGAACTGGTGAAGCTCCAGGAGTGGGTGGTGGCCGAGGGGCTCAAGGTCTGCGTGGTCTTCGAGGGCCGCGACGGCGCCGGCAAGGGCGGCACCATCAAGGCCATCACCGAACGCGTCAGCCCGCGGGTGTTCCGCGTGGTGGCGCTGCCGGCGCCCACCGAGCGGGAGAAGTCGCAGATCTACGCCCAGCGCTACCTGACGCACCTGCCGGCGGCCGGCGAGGTGGTGATCTTCGACCGCAGCTGGTACAACCGCGCCGGCGTCGAGCGGGTCATGGGCTTCTGCACCGAGGAACAGTCGCGCAAGTTCCTCGCCGTGGTGCCGCTGTTCGAGAAGATGATGGTCGAGTCCGGGATCATCCTGCTCAAGTACTGGCTGGAAGTCAGCGCCGAGGAGCAGACGCGCCGCCTGCAGGACCGCATCAACGACGGCCGCAAGCTGTGGAAGCTGTCGCCCATGGACCTGAAGTCCTACGGCCGCTGGGACGACTACACCCGCGCCCGCGACGAGATGTTCGCCGCCTCGGATTCCTCCTGGGCCCCCTGGTACATGGCGCGCTCCGAGGACAAGCGGCGCGGGCGGCTGAACATCATCAGCCACCTGCTGGCGCAGATCCCCTACAAGGACATCACCCGCGAGGAGGTCGTCGAGCTGCCCAGGCGCGGGCGGATCGGCAAGTACAAGGCCGCTCCCTATCCGTTCCGGATGGTCGCCGAGCGCTTCTGAGCCCAACGCCCGCCGGGAGACGCAGCCATGCCCCATGACGGGAGCCTGCTCCAGGCCACGGTGATCTTCCTGCTCGCCGTGGTCCTGCTGGTGCCGCTGGCACAGCGCGCGAAGCTGGGCGCGGTGCCCGGCTACCTGCTGGCCGGCATCCTCATCGGGCCCTCGGTGCTGGGCCTGGTGAACAACCCGCAGAACGTCAGCCGGCTCTCGGAAATCGGCGTGGTGATGCTGCTCTTCATCATCGGCCTGGAACTGTCCCCGCGGCGCCTGTGGAGCATGCGCCGGGCGCTGTTCGGCGTCGGCCTGCTGCAGGTGCTGCTCACCGCCGTGCTCCTGGGCGGCATCGCCCTGGCCCTCGGCCAGCGCCTGCCGGCGGCGGTGGTGCTGGGCCTGGGCCTGGCCCTGTCGTCCACCGCCTTCGGCCTGCAGGTGCTGGCCGAGCGCAAGGAACTGGGCCGCCCCCACGGCCGCCTGGCGGTGGCCATCCTGCTGTTCCAGGACATCGCCGCCATCCCGTTGATCGCCGTGGTGCCGCTGCTGGGGGCCTCGGCTGGCGATGCCGCCGACGCCGGCGGCGGGCTGCGCCCGATCCTGGCGGTGGCCGCCGGCGTCGGCCTGGTCATCCTCGGTGGCCGCTACCTGCTGCGCCCGGCCTTCACCTGGGCGGTGGGCCCCGGCCTGCGCGAGCTGGCCACCGCCATGGCGCTGCTGATCGTGCTGGGCACCGCCTGGATCATGGAACACGTCGGCGTGTCCATGGCCCTGGGCGCCTTCCTCGCCGGCCTGCTGATGGCCGAATCGGAATACCGCCACGAGCTGGAGTCGCAGATCGAGCCCTTCAAGGGGCTGTTCCTGGGGCTGTTCTTCGTCGGCGTGGGCATGACCGCCGACCTGCGCCTGCTGCTGGGCGAACCCTGGGTGGTGCTGGGCCTGACCCTGCTGCTGGTGGCCGTCAAGCTGCCGCTGCTGTATGCCATGGGGCGCCTGGCGGGTGGCCTGGAACATGCCGGGGCGGTCTGCCTGGGCGTGGTCCTGGCTTCCGGTGGCGAGTTCGCCTTCGTGGTGTTCAGGCTGGCCCTGGAGCAGCGCCTGCTCGACCAGCGCCTGCACGACCTGCTGGTGCTGGCCATCACCCTGTCGATGGCACTGGTGCCGCTGCTGATGCTCGCCCTGGCGCGGCAGCTGCGCGCGCCGGCCGCCGAGGTACGGGCCCCGCCGGTGGCCGAGCCGGAGGTGGACCAGGCGCCGCGGGTGGTGATCGCCGGCATGGGCCGCATGGGCCGCGTCATCGCCCGCCTGTTGCAGGCCCGCGGCATTCCCCTGGTGGCGCTGGAGACCTCGGTGCAGGCCCTGGGCCGCGAGGTACCCGGGGTGCCGGTCTTCTACGGCGACCCCACGCGTCCGGAAATCCTCCACGCGGCCGGGGTGGGCGAGGCCGAACTGGTCATCGTCACCACCGACGACCCGCAGAGCAACCTGCGCACCGCCGAGGTGATCGCCCGGCACTATCCCGGCACGCGGGTGATCGCCCGCGCGCGCAACCGCCAGCACGTGCTGCAGCTGCTGGACCTGGGGGCGAGCCCGGTGCGCGAGACCTTCCACTCCAGCCTGGAGATGGCCCGCCGCGCCTTGCTCGCCCTGGGCGTGGACGAGGCGCAGGCGGCGGCCTGGGTGCGGGGTTACCAGAAACAGGAAGAGCGACGCCTGGCGGACCTCCACCGTGGAGGGAGCGATGCGCCCGCCGAGGCCACCTTCGACGAAGAAGACGACCCGGCGATGCCGCCGGAACTGCCGCGGGAGCACTAGCGGCGCGGGCACAGAGGGGAGTGCATGACCATGCAACCGAGCTTCAGGCTGGACGGCAGGCTGTCGCGGGACCTGCTCGACCTGTTCATCCGCGCCGGCCTCATCGCCGTGCTGGTGGCCTTTTCCTTCCAGGTGTTCCGGCCGTTCCTGGAGCTGATGCTCTGGGCGCTGATCCTGGCGGTGACCCTCTACCCGCTGCAGTGCCGCTTGCGGCAACGCCTGGGCGGGCGCGACGGCCGCGCCGCGACGCTGATCGTGCTGCTGGCGCTGGCCCTGCTGCTGGTGCCGGTCTACCTGCTGCTGGTGTCCCTGGGCGACTCGCTGGAGCAGTTGCTGGCCCTGCTGCGCAGCGGCGACTGGAGCCTGCCGGCACCGCCCGACGCGGTGGCCGGCTGGCCGCTGGTGGGGCCGCGCCTGCACCAGGCCTGGCTGTCGGCCTCCGGCGACCTCACCAGCGCGCTGCAGCGCCTGCTGCCGCACCTCAAGGGCAGCGGCCGCGCGCTGCTGGGGGCGCTGGCCAACGTCGGCGCGGCCTTCCTGCTGTTCGTCGCGGCGCTGATCATCGCCGGCATCTGCATGGCCTATGGCGAGCGCGGCCACCACGCGGCCCAGCGCATCGCCACGCGGGTTTCCGGGCCCGAGCGCGGCCCGCGCATCGTCACCCTGTGCACCGCCACCATCCGCGCAGTGGCCCAGGGGGTGATCGGCATCGCCTTCATCCAGATGCTGCTGGTGGGCGTGGGGTTCGTCGCCATCGGCGTGCCGGGCGCGGGCATCCTCGCCCTGGTCGTGCTGCTGCTGGGCATCGTGCAGTTGCCGGCGACGCTGGTCACCCTGCCGGTGATCGCCTACGTGCTGGGCACCCAGGGCGTGGCGCTGGCGACCATCGTCTTCACCGTCTACAGCCTGGTCGCGGGCCTGGCCGACAACGTGCTCAAGCCGCTGCTGCTGGGGCGCGGCGTCGACGTGCCGATGCCGGTGGTGCTGCTCGGCGCGCTGGGCGGCATGGTGGTGCAGGGCATCATCGGCCTGTTCCTCGGCCCGGTGATCCTGGCGGTGGCCTACAACCTGTTCTGGCAGTGGGTGGACGAACAGGACGCGCCGGCCGACCCCGGGCAGCCGGATTGACCCGGCGGGAATCGCCCATGGGCCGACGCGCCAGCCTATTGTGCCTGTTGCTCGCCGGCTGCACCCAGGTCGGGCCGGACCACCGCACGCCGCCCACGCCCTGGGTGGAGCACTGGAACACGCCGGCCCTGGAGCAGGCCGGCCACGTGGTGGCCAGCCCGGACCTGCGCCGTTGGTGGGCGGTGTTCGCCGACCCCACCCTGGAGGCCCTGATCGACGAGGCCGACGCCCACAACGGCGACCTGCGCGTGGCCGGGCTGCGCGTGGCCGAGGCACGCGCGCAACTGGCCATCGTCCGCACCGGGCGCTACCCGCAACTGCAGCAATTGCGCGGCGAGAGCCTCTACCTCAAGCGCGACCAGTCCGGCCCGGGTGCGCAGGACTCGGTGTTCTGGCAGTCCAGCGCGGGCTTCGACATCGGCTGGGAAATCGACTTCTGGGGCCGCTTCAGCCGTGCCATCGAGGCCGCCGACGCCGCCTACTTCGCCTCCGGCGCCAACTACGCCGACGCCCAGGTGCTGCTGCGCGCCCAGGTGGCGGACACCTACTTCGCCCTGCGCACCGCCGAGGCGCGCCTGGACATCGCCCGGGAGAACGCCCGGCGCCAGGCGCGCAGCCTCCAGATCACCGAACGGCTGTTCCGCCATGGCGAGAACGACGAGCTGGACTGGCAACAGGCGCGCACCCAGTACCTGGCGACCCAGGCGACCATCCCCGAGTTCGAGAACCAGGTGAACGCCCTGCGCAACACCCTCTGCGCCCTGGTCGGCCGCCCGCCGGGGCCGATGCCGGAGCTGGACGCGCGCCGCGGCCAACTGCCGCTGCCCGACCGCGCGGTGCTGCAGGACGTGCCGGCCAGCCTGCTGCTGCGCCGCCCGGACATCCGCGCCGCCGAGCGGGCGGTGGCCGCGCAATCGGCGCTGGTAGGCGTCGCCGAGGCCGACCTGTACCCCGCGCTGAGCCTGCTGGGCAGCATCGGCTGGAGCTTCGTCTCGGCGCACAACCTGCCCGACAGCTTCGACCTCGCCGCCGGCCCCAGCCTGCTCTGGAACCCGCTGGACCATGGCCGGCGCAGGAATGCCGTGCGCGTGGAGGACGCCCGCCTGCAGCAGCTGATCGAGCTGTACCAGCAGGACGTGCGCCAGGCCGCGCGCGAGGCCGACGACGCCGCCAGCGGCCTGGTCCGCGCCCTGGACAGCGCGCGCATCCGTCAGGACGCGGCGCAGGCCGCCGAGCGCTCGCTGAACCTGGCCAGCGCGCAGTACCGCGAAGGCTTCGCCGACTTCCAGCGGGTGCTGGATGCCCAGCA
The DNA here is from genome assembly GCF_029201425.1 of Pseudomonas sp. 273. Lineage (NCBI taxonomy): Bacteria > Pseudomonadati > Pseudomonadota > Gammaproteobacteria > Pseudomonadales > Pseudomonadaceae > Pseudomonas > Pseudomonas sp. 273. Next base: position 4,082,195 of record NZ_CP116775.1, on the reverse strand, counting down.
GCTGCTGTTGCAGCAGCAGGACGGCTACCTGGTCAGCCGCGGCAACGCGGTGGGCGGCCTGGTGGCCCTGTACAAGGCCCTCGGTGGCGGCTGGGACGACAGCCGCGCCCTGGTCGACGCGGCCACCCGCCGGCAGATGCAGGGGCGCACCGACTGGGGCGAGCTGCTGGACGCGCCGGCCCCCACAGCCCAGGAACGAGGTGAGGCGCCATGACCGACAGCCCCGCGAACCCGGCCCCGCCGGCCCCCGAGCCCGCCGCCCCGGCCCCGGAGCGCGGCGTGCGTGGGGTAATGCTGGTGATTGTCCTGAGCCTGGCCTGGTACCTGCTGGCCGACCGCTTCACGCCCTACACCCAGCAGGCGCGGGTGCAGGCCTACGTGGTGCCGGTGACGGCCGAGGTGGCCGGCCAGGTGAAGCGGGTGGCGGTGGGCAACAACCAGGAAGTGCGCAAGGGCGAGGTGCTCTTCGAGCTGGACCAGGAGCAGTACCGCATCTCCCTGGCCCGCGCCGAGGCGGACCTGGACACGGTGCGCCGGCAGATCGGCGCCAACACCGCCGGCATCGACGCCGCACGGGCCTCGCTGGCTGCGGCCCAGGCCAACGAGCGCAAGGCCCGGCAGGACAGCGAGCGCCTGCAGCGGCTGTACCGCGAGGACCCGGGCACGGTGTCGGTGCGCCGCCTGGAGAGCGCCCAGGCGCTCCGCGAGCAGGCGGCCAGCCAGGTCGCCGCGGCCCGCGCCGAGGTGGAGCGGGCCCGCGAGCAGCAGGGCGGCCAGGACAGCGACAACGCCCAGCTGCGCAGCGCCGCCGCCACCGTCGAGAAGGCCCGCCTGGACCTGCAGCGCACCCTGGTCCGGGCCGAGTCGGACGGGCTGATCACCGACCTGCGCACCGACGTCGGCCACTACGTCGGCGCCGGCAGCCCGGTGATGACGCTGATCGCCATCCACGACCTGTGGATCAGCGCCGACATGACCGAGAACAACCTCGGCCGCCTGCGCCCCGGCGCCCCCGTGCTGGTGGTGCTCGACGCGCGCCCCGGCGAGCTCTTCCATGGCCGGGTGCGCAGCATCGGCTACGGCGTCAGCGTCGGCCAGAGCACGCCGCCGGGCAGCCTGCCGACGGTGCAGAACAGCCGCGAGTGGCTGCGCCCGGCGCAGCGCTTCCCGGTGATCGTCGAGCTCGACCGCGACGAACTGGCCGACAGCGCCAACCTGCGGGTGGGGGGCCAGGCCGAGGTGATGGCGCTGACCGGGGAGGGCAACCCGCTGAACCTGCTCGGCCGCCTGTTCATGTGGTTCATGAGCTGGGTGTCCTATGCCTATTGAATTGCGCCGCCGGCGCGCGCTGCGCCTGGCCTGGGGCACCGCCTCGTGCCTGGCGGCCAGTTTCGGCCTGGGGCTGCCGGTGCCCATCCTGGCGCCGATCTTCGCCCTGTTGCTGCTGGCCCTGCGCAGCCAGCCGCTGCCCCTGCGCCTGGCGCCGGCCCTGGCGCTGCTGGTGCTGTGCAGCGCCGGCAGCGGCCTGCTGCTGATCCCGCTGCTGGTGCACACCCCGGCCAGCGGGGTGCTGCTGGTCGGCCTGGGGCTGTTCCTCTGCTTCCGCTATGCCCTGCGCGGCGGCAACGCGCTGCTGGCCAACTTCCTGGTGATCGGCCTGAGCATGGTCTCGGCCGCCGGTGCCAGTGACTTCGGCCTGGCCCTGGCGGTGGTCGAGGCCATGGCCAAGGGCATGCTGCTGGCGGCGCTGAGCGTGACCCTGGCGCACGTCCTGTTCCCCGAGCCTGCGGACGCGCCGTCGCTACCGGCGCCGCCCTGCCGGCCGCCGAGGACAGCGCCTGGATCGCCCTGCGCGCCACCCTGATCGTGCTGCCGGCCTTCCTCCTGGCGCTGATCGCGCCGGACCGCTTCATGCCGCTGGTGATGAAGGCCGTCAGCCTCGGCCAGCAGAGCTGCGAGACCAGTGCGCGCCAGGCCGGCCGCGAGCTGATCGGCTCGACCCTGCTGGCCGGCGCCCTGGCCATAGCCGCCTGGAGCGCCCTGAGCCTGTTCGCCCACCTGTGGATGTTCTTCCTCTGGGTGCTGCTGTTCGCCCTGCTGCAGGCGCGCCGGCTCTATGCGGTGGTGGCGACGCGGCAGGGGCCGGGGTTCTGGATGAGCTGCCTGACCACCCAGCTGATCCTGCTCGGCCAGTCGGTGCAGGACAGCGCGGCGGGGCAGGACGTCTACCGCGCCTTCGCCGTGCGCCTGGCGCTGTTCCTGGCGGTGTCGGTGTATGCCTGGGCGATGTTCCGCTGGCTGGAACGCCGGCGCGGGTTGCGTTTGCGCAGGGCCAGGGCCTAGCGCCGCTGCCGCCGGGGCCGGCAGTCGCCGGCGGCATGCCCGTGCCTGGCGGCATGGGGCCCGGCGCCGTTGCGGCGCCGGGCCTTTCACAGGTCACTCGCTCTGCGGGTCGAACTGCTTGTCGCGGATCAGCAGGGCGGGAATGATGCCGCAGACGAAGTAGGCGGCGCCCATGACCAGGAAGCCCGCGCCGATGGACACCTGGGTGGCCAGGAAGCCGATGGCCGCCGGGGCGATGGCCGCGCCGATGCGACCGATGTTGTAGGCGCCGCCCACGGCGGTGCCGCGGTAGCGGGCGGCGAAGCTCTCGGTCATGTAGGTGGCGTTGACGCCGTAGGGGATGCCGTAGAGGAAGCCGAACACCACCAGCATCCAGAGAATCGCCTCGGGGCTGTGGTAGAGCACGATCACCGGCAGGAACACCGCGGTGCCCAGGGCGCCGAAGGCGAACACCTTGCGCCGGCCCAGCCAGTCTGAGGCGACGCCGGCCAGGACCTTGCCGAGGATCATCGCCGCGTAGGTGCCCACCAGGTAGGCGGTCATGGACTTGAAGTTCATGCCCATCTCGGTTTCCAGGTAGGAGGGCAGCCAGTTGTTCACGCCGTAGTAGCCGAACTGCAGGAAGCCCGCCGTCAGCGACCAGAAGATGAACATGCTGCGGGCGCGGCGGTCGCCGAAGATCATGCGGAACGCGCCTTCGGGCTTCTTCTCGGCGACTTCCTGCAGGCCCATGGCCTTGCGCCGCTTGCGCTCGGCCTGGGCTTCCGCCCAGGCGGCCGGCTCCGGCACCAGGCGGCGCATGGCCACCGCCAGCACGACCGGGATGATCGCGACGTAGAACAGGTAGCGCCAGCCGTAGCTCGGCAGGATCCAGCCGGCCAGCAGCGTGGCGACGATGTAGCCCACCGACCAGCCCGCCTGCAGGGTGCCCAGCACCGTGGTGCGGTACTTGGTGGGCACGTATTCGGCCATCAGGGTATTGCAGGCGACGTAGAGCGCGCCCAGGCCCAGGGAGGCGACGAAGCGCGCCGCGGCGAACTGCCAGTAGCTGTGGGTCAGGCCCAGCATGGCGGTGCCGACGGAGAACAGGACGATGGTCCAGACCACGGTGCGCACCCGGCCGAAGCGGTCGCACGCCCAGCCGCCGTAGATGCCGCCGATGGCCATGCCGGCCAGGGTGAAGCTGCCCAGGCTGCCGGCCTGGACGTTGCTCAGGCCGAACTCGGCCTTCAGGCTGGTGAGGCTGTAGGACAGCAGCATGAGGTCGGCGCCGTCGATCAGCAGGCCGATGAAGCAGAACAGGAACACGATCACCCAGGTCTTGCTCTGGGTGGTCGCTTGGGAGGTCGAAGCAGTGGTTTCCATGGGCGAACTACCTGTTGTATTTATTCGTGGGCCGGGGTTGCCGGCCCATCGGTAAGCCTGCGGCTCGCCGCCCGGCGGGGCAGGGCGGCGAGGGGTCGTTCAGTGCGTGGCCTCGCGGATCATGTTGCGGGCGATGACCACCTGCTGGATCTGCGTGGTGCCTTCGTAGATGCGGAACAGCCGCACGTCGCGGTAGAAGCGCTCGATGGCGTACTCGCTGACGTAGCCGGCGCCGCCGTGGATCTGCACGCAGCGGTCGGCGACGCGGCCGCACATCTCGGTGGCGAACATCTTGGCGCAGGAGGCCTCGGTGCTGACGTTGCGGCCTTCGTCGCGCTTGCGCGCGGCGTCCAGCACCATGCAGCGGGCGGCGTAGATTTCCGCCTTGCTGTCGGCGAGCATCGCCTGGATCAGCTGGAACTCGGCGATCGGCTTGCCGAACTGCTTGCGCTCCAGGGCGTAGCGCAGGGCGTCGTCGAGCATGCGTTCGGCGGCGCCGACGCTGAGCGCGGCGATGTGCAGGCGGCCCTTGTCGAGCACCTTCATGGCGGTCTTGAAGCCCACGCCCTCGACGCCGCCGATCAGCTGGCTGGCCGGCACGCGCACGTTGTCGAAGATGACGTCGCTGGTGTGCGCGCCCTTCTGGCCCATCTTGTGGTCCGGCTTGCCCAGGGAGATGCCCGGGGTGCCGCGCTCGACGATGAACGCGCTGATGCCGCCGGCGCCCTTGATCTCGGGGTTGGTGCGCGCCATCACGGTGTAGATGCCGGCGTGCGGGGCGTTGGTGATGAAGCGCTTGGTGCCGTTGAGCACGTAGTGGTCGCCCTCGCGCACGGCGCTGGTCTTCAGCGAGGCCGCGTCGGAGCCGGCGTCCGGCTCGGTCAGGCAGAACGAGCTGAGCAGCTCGCCGCTGGCGAGCCTGGGCAGGTAGTGGCTCTTCTGCTCCGGCGTGCCGTCGATCAGGATGCCGATGGAGCCGATGCCGTTGTTGGTGCCGATGTAGGAGCGGAAGGCCGGGGAGGTGCGCCCCAGTTCGAAGGTGATGTTCACCTCTTCTTCCATGGTGACGCCCAGGCCGCCGAATTCCTCGGGGATGGTCAGGCCGAACAGGCCCATCTCGCGCATCTGCTCGATGATGTCCTGGGGAATGGCGTCGGTTTCCGCGACTTCGTTCTCGCGCGGTATCAGCACCTCGTCGACGAACTGGTGGATGGAATCCAGAAGTATCTGCAGCGTCTCTGGGTCTCGGATCATGTGCTCTCCTCAAGGGCCCGCCGGGCGGGCCTGTCTGGCAGGGCACCGTCACCCGAGCATCAGCGAGCGGCGGCACCTATGTTGTTGACCATGTTGATCAGGCGGGGCCCGATGTCGTCCTCGAGCTTCTCGCGTGGCAGCTGGAAGCTCGGTCCGCCGCAGTTGAAGGCCAGCAGCCCGTACTGCGGATGTACCAAGGGCACGGCGACGGAGTTGACGTCGCGGTGCCATTCACCGATCGACAGGCAGTAGCCGTAGTCGGTGAAGTCCCTGAAGGCGCGGTCCAGGCCCTTGCGGATGGCCGGCCAGTGTTCCGGTTCGCGCTCGCGGATGTGGTCGAGCAGGAACTCCCGTTCGTTCTCCGGCATCGCCGCCAGGCACGCGCGGCCCACCGAGCTCACCGCCAGCGGCAGGTAGCTGCCGATCTGCCGGCGCATCGTCATGTTCCCCTGGCCCTGGACCACGTCCAGGTACACCATCTGCAGGCGGTCGCGGGCGGCCATGGCCACCGCCGCCTGGGCGTGGTTGGCCAGTTCCTCCATCAGCGGGTGGGCCACCGCGCGGATCGACAGGTTCGACAGCATCGCGTAGCCGAAGCCCAGCACGCCGACGTCCAGCTGGTACTTGCCCGAGTGCACCTCGCGCTTGAGGCAGCCCAGGCGCATCAGGGTGTTGGTCAGTCGCGTCACGGTCGGCTTGGGCAGGCTGGTCTTGCGCGCCAGGTCCTGGTTGCTCAGCACGTTTTCCCGTGGCGTGAAGCAACGCAGGATTTCCAGGCCGCGAGCCAGGGCCGTGACGAACTGGCCGCTGTTCTCCTCCTCGCTCAGTGCCGTGGCGGGGTCGAACATCCCCCGTTCCAACAGGCCGATCTCACCTTCGTTTTTCGTCGGCGCAGCCGAATCCAGCTCCGTCTTGTTGCGGCGCATGGTAGAACCCTTTTCCGAGAAAATCAATAAAATAAAATTCAGTTTCGTCAGACGAAATTATAAAGGGTTTTCCGGTCTGCGTAAAATTGTCGCTGAGACATTTATCAACTTGTTGTTTTTAAAGTTAAAAATAACTTATCCGAACGGATGCCGTTTACAGCGTCGAGCGATGATCACTATGATTAATTTGAAATACGGAATGTAGTTTCGTCAGACGAAACAATACTGAGGCCCAAACGAGCATGAGCACCCAGCACCCCAGCGTGGTCCACCGAACCCTCCAGGCCGATGGCGTGGCGGTGGTCCGCATCGACCGCCCCGAAGCCCGCAACGCCCTCAACGCCGCCGTGCGCCAGCAACTGGCCGAGCACTTCCGCGCGCTGGCCGACGACGGCCAGGTGCGGGCCATCGTCCTGACCGGGGGCGAGGAGTGCTTCGTGGCGGGCGCGGACATCCGCGAGTTCGCCCAGGCCAGCCCCATCGAGATGTACCGCCGGCACACCGAGCTGCTGTGGGAGGCCATCGGCCGCTGCCCCAAACCGGTGATCGCGGCGGTGAACGGCTTCGCCCTGGGCGGCGGCTGCGAGCTGGCCATGCACTGCGACATCATCGTCGCCGGCGAGTCGGCGCGCTTCGGCCAGCCGGAGGTGAAGCTCGGCCTGATGCCCGGCGCCGGCGGCACCCAGCGGCTGATCCGTGCGGTGGGCAAGTTCCAGGCCATGCGCCTGGCCCTGACCGGTTGCCTGGTCAAGGCGCCGGAGGCCCTGGCGATGGGCATGGTCAGCGAGGTGGTGGGCGACGCGCAGACCCTGCCGCGCGCCCTGGCGCTGGCCGCCGAGATCGCCGCGCTGCCGCCGCTGGCCGTGGCGCAGATCAAGGAAGTGATGCTCGCCGGCGCCGACCTGCCGCTGGACAGCGCGCTGACCCTGGAGCGCAAGGCCTTCCAGCTGCTGTTCGATTCCAGGGACCAGAAGGAGGGCGCCGCCGCCTTCCTCGAAAAACGCCAAGCCAGCTTCCAGGGGGAATGATCCATGACGCGTGACATCCAACGCATGGCCATCGTCGGCTCCGGTGTGATGGGTAGCGGCATCGCCCAGATCGCTGCCCAGGCCGGCATCCGGGTGAAACTCTTCGACGCCCGCGAGGGTGCCGCGCAATCGGCGCGCGACAACCTCGGGCGCACCCTCGGCAAGCTGGCGGAGAAGGGCAAGATCAGCGCCGAGGACGCCGATGCCACGATGGCCCGCCTGCTGGTCGCCGGCTCCCTGGCCGAGCTGGCCGACGCCGAGCTGGTGGTCGAGGCCATCGTCGAACGCCTGGACGCCAAGCAGGCGCTGCTGGCCGAGCTGGAGGCGGTGGTCGCCGCCGACTGCATCCTGGCGACCAACACCTCGTCGCTGTCGGTCACCAGCATCGCCCGTGGCTGCAAGCACCCCGAGCGGGTGGCGGGCTTCCACTTCTTCAACCCGGTGCCGCTGATGAAGGTGGTCGAGGTGATCGACGGCCTGGCCAGCGACCCGCAGGTGGGCGACCGCCTGCAGGCGGTCGCCGCGCGCATGGGCCACCGCGGCATCCGCGCCAAGGACACCCCCGGCTTCATCATCAACCACGCCGGGCGCGCCTACAGCACCGAGGCGCTGCAGATGCTCAAGGAAGGCATCGCCGAGCCGGCCGACATCGACCGCATCCTGCGCGAGGGCCTGGGCTTCCGCATGGGGCCGCTGGAGCTGTTCGACCTGACCGCGCTGGACGTCTCGCACCCGGTGATCGAGTCCATCTACAACCAGTTCTACCAGGAGCCGCGCTACCGGCCCGCGGCGCTCACCCGGCAGATGCTCGAGGCCGGCTTCGTGGGGCGCAAGGTGGGCCGCGGCTTCTACCGCTACGAGGACGGCCGGATGATCGACCCGCCGGCGCCGCAGCCGGTGCCGCGGGTGGCGGCGCTGCCGCCGGTGTGGCTCAGCGCCGAGAACGACGAGGATCGCGAACGGCTCGCCGGGCTGCTGAAGACGCTTGGCGCAACCCTGGAGCAGGGCGCACAGCCGAGCAGCGAGGCGCTGTGCCTACTGGCCCCCTACGGCATCGACGCGACCACTGCGAGCCTGCGTTTCGGCACCGACCCGGCGCGCACCCTGTGCATCGACCCGCTGCTCGACCTGCAGCGCCACCGCTGCCTGATGCAGAACCCGGCGACCGCCCCGGCCATGCGCGATGCCGCCCATGCGCTGCTGGCCGCCGATGGCGTCGGCGTCACGCTGATCAACGACAGCGTCGGCTTCGTCGCCCAGCGCGTGCTGGCGCTGATCGTCAACCTGGCCGGCGACATCGTCCAGCAGCGCATCGCCAGCGTCGACGACCTGGACGAGGGCGTGCGCCGCGGCCTGGGCTACCCGCAGGGGCCGCTGGCCTGGGGCGACGGCGTCGGCGCCGCGCGGCTGCTGACGATACTGGAACGCATGACCGACCTGACCGGCGATGCCCGCTACCGCCCCGGCCCTGGCTGCGCCGCCGCGCCGCGCTGGGGCTGTCGCTGCGCCATGCCGAGCCCGCGCTGGGCTGAGGCCCGGCGCTTACCCGATCCAAGGAGACTTCCATGCTCAACGCCTTTATCTACGCCGGCCTGCGCACCCCCTTCGGCCGCCATGCCGGGGCCCTGGCGCCGGTGCGCCCGGACGACCTGGCCGCCCACGTCATCCGTGAACTGCTCGCCCGCCACGGCGTGCCGGGCGACGCCATCGAGGACGTGATCCTCGGCAACACCAACCAGGCCGGCGAGGACAGCCGCAACGTCGCGCGCCATGCCGCGCTGCTGGCCGGGCTGCCGGTGACGGTGCCGGGCCAGACGGTCAACCGCCTGTGCGCCAGCGGCCTGGCCGCCGTCATCGACGCCGCGCGGGCGGTGACCTGCGGCGAGGGTGAGCTGTTCGTCGCCGGCGGCGTCGAAAGCATGTCCCGCGCGCCCTTCGTCATGGCCAAGGCCGAGGCGGCCTACAGCCGCGACCTGGCGGTGTTCGACAGCACCATAGGCGCGCGCTTCCCGAACCCGCGGATCGTCGCCGAATTCGGCAACGACAGCATGCCGCAGACCGGCGACAACGTGGCCCGCGAATACGGCATCGGCCGCGAGCAGGCCGACCGCTTCGCCGCGGCCTCCCAGGCGCGCTACGAGGCGGCCCGCCAGGCGGGCTTCTTCGCTGGCGAGATCGTCCCGGTGAGCGTGCCCACCGGGCGCAAGACGCCGCCGAAGGTGATCGAGCAGGACGAGCACCCGCGCCCGGACTCCGACGAAGCGGCGCTGGCGCGCCTGAAGCCGCTGTTCGAGGGCGGCGTGGTCACCGCTGGCAATGCCTCGGGGGTGAACGATGGCGCGGCGGCGTTACTGATCGGCTCGGCGGCGGCTGGCGAGCGCCATGGGCTCCAGCCGCTGGCGCGGATCCTTTCCGCAGCGGCGGCGGGGGTGGCGCCGCGCATCATGGGCGTCGGCCCGGTCGAGGCGATCAACAAGGCGCTGGCGCGCGCCGGCCTGGGCCTCGCCGACATGGACATCATCGAGATCAACGAGGCCTTCGCCTCCCAGGTGCTGGGCTGCCTGAGCGGCCTGGGGGTGGCCTTCGACGACCCGCGGGTCAACCCCAACGGCGGCGCCATCGCCGTCGGCCACCCGCTGGGGGCTTCCGGCGCGCGGCTGGCGCTGAGCGCGGCGCGACAACTGCAGCGCAGTGGTCGACGCTATGCGGTGGTCAGCCTGTGCATCGGCGTGGGCCAGGGGCTCGCCATGGTTATCGAGCGCGTGTGAACGCGCCAGTGAGGATATGAAGATGGGTGCTTTGAGCGGATACCGCGTACTCGACCTCAGCCGTGTCCTGGCCGGCCCCTGGTGCGGCCAGATACTGGCCGACCTGGGCGCGGAGGTGATCAAGATCGAACGGCCCGGCGTGGGCGACGACACCCGCGGCTGGGGCCCGCCCTACATGAAGGCGGCGGACGGCGCGGACAGCCCCGAGGCGTCGTACTACCAGTCGACCAACCGCAACAAGCTGTCGGTGGCGCTGAACCTGGCCACCCCGAGGGCCAGGCGCTGGTGCGCGCGCTGGCCGGCGAATGCGACGTGCTGATCGAGAACTACAAGGCCGGCTCGCTGGCCAAGTACGGGCTGGACTACGCAAGCCTGTCGCAGCTCAACCCGCGCCTGGTGTACTGCTCCATCACCGGCTTCGGCCAGACCGGGCCGCGCGCCGAGGAGCCCGGCTACGACTTCATTATCCAGGGCATGGGCGGGCTGATGAGCATCACCGGCGAGAAGGACGGGGTGCCCGGCGCCGGCCCGCAGAAGGTCGGCGTGGCGGTGTCCGACGTGATGACCGGGCTGTACTCGGTGGTCGCCATCCAGGCCGCGCTATTGGCGCGGGAGAAGACCGGCCGCGGCCAGCACTGCGACATGGCCCTGCTGGACGTGCAGGTGGCCATGCTCGGCAACCAGAGCCAGAACTACCTCGCCACCGGCCGCTCGCCGGGGCGGCAGGGCAACGCCCACGTCAACATCGTGCCGTACCAGGTGTTCTCCGGCAGCGACCGGGACTTCATCATCGCCTGCGGCAACGACAGCCAGTTCGTTGCCCTGTGCGAGGCCATCGGCCTGCCCGAGCTGCCCAGGGACCCGCGCTTCGCCCGCAACGCCGACCGCGTGCGCAACCGCGAGGTCATCGTCGGCCAGCTGGCCGAGCACTTCCGCAAGGACAGCGCCGACAACTGGGTGGCCCGCATCCACGCGGTCAAGGTGCCGGTCGGCGTGATCAACGACATCGGCCGCGCCCTGGACGAGCCGCAGGTGCTGGCGCGGGACATGCTGGTGGAGATTCCCCACGCCCTCAACCCCGGCTTCAGGATGGTCGGCAGCCCGCTCAAGCTGTCCGAGACGCCGGTGCAGTACCAGCGCCCGGCGCCCATGCTCGGCGAGCACACCGACGAAGTGCTCAGGTGCCGGCTGGGGCTGGACGAGGCACGCCTGGCCGAGCTCAAGGCCAAGGGCGTGATCGAGCAGCTCGGCGAGGGCTGAGGGCGGCCTGTGACGTGTTCGCGAGCAAGCTCGCTCCTGCAGGGAGATACCTGCTCTTCGTAGGAGCGAGCTTGCTCGCGAACCCATCCCGCTGCCGAGGCCATTCCGGAGCGCCTGTCCGGGGCGCTCCGGGCCCGACCTCGGAGCATCGCGTGACCAAGGTCAAGCGGCGGATAACCGCGAACGGTTATTCGCCCTACGCACCTGCAACCAAGAGGAGAATCGAATGAAGGTATTGGTCGCGGTAAAGCGCGTGGTCGATTACAACGTGAAGGTCCGCGTCAAGGCGGACAGCTCCGGCGTCGACCTCGCCAACGTGAAGATGTCCATGAACCCCTTCTGCGAGATCGCCGTGGAAGAGGCCGTGCGCCTGAAGGAAAAGGGCGTCGCCAGTGAAGTGGTCGTGGTCTCGGTCGGCCCCGGCGCTGCCCAGGAGCAACTGCGCACCGCCCTGGCCCTGGGGGCCGACCGCGCCACCCTGGTCGAGACCGACGCCGAGCTGGGCTCGCTGGCCATCGCCAAGGCCCTGAAGGCCGTGGTCGACCAGGAGCAGCCGCAGCTGGTCATCCTCGGCAAGCAGGCCATCGACAGCGACAACAACCAGACCGGCCAGATGCTGGCCGCGCTGACCGGCTACGCCCAGGGCACCTTCGCCTCCAAGGTCGAAGTCGCTGGCGGTCAGGTCAAGGTCACTCGCGAAATCGATGGCGGCCTGCAGACCGTCGCGCTGGAGCTGCCGGCGATCGTCACCACCGACCTGCGCCTGAACGAGCCGCGCTACGCGTCGCTGCCGAACATCATGAAAGCGAAGAAGAAGCCGCTGGACGTGGTGACCCCGGACGCCCTCGGCGTTTCCACCGCTTCCACCGTGAAGACCCTGAAAGTGGAAGCTCCGGCTGCCCGCAGCGCCGGCATCAAGGTCAAGTCCGTGGCTGAACTGGTCGAGAAACTGAAGAACGAGGCGAAGGTGATCTGATGGCTGTTTTGGTTATTGCAGAGCATTCGAATGGCGCGCTGGCTGCCGCCACCCTGAATACCGTCGCTGCCGCGCAGAAGATCGGCGGTGACATCGCCGTGCTGGTCGCCGGCGCGAACGTCGGCGCCGTGGCCGAAGCCGCCGCCAAGATCGCGGGCGTTGCCAGGGTGCTGGTCGCCGACGCCGCCGCCTATGCCCACCAGCTGCCGGAGAACATCGCGCCGCTGGTGGTTTCCATCGCCCAGAACTTCACCCATGTGCTGGCCCCGGCCACCACCAGCGGCAAGAACTACCTGCCGCGCGTGGCCGCGCTGCTGGATGTCGACCAGGTCTCCGAGATCGTTGACGTGGTCAGCGCCGACACCTTCAAGCGCCCGATCTACGCCGGCAACGCCATCGCCACCGTGCAGTCCTCGGCGCCGGTCAAGGTCATCACCGTGCGCACCACCGGCTTCGACGCCGTCGCTGCCGAAGGTGGCAGTGCCAGCATCGAGGCGCTGGGCGAGGTCTTCGATGCCCGCAGCTCGGCCTTCGTCGGCGAAGCGCTGGCCAAGTCCGACCGTCCGGAACTGACCGCCGCGAAGATCGTGGTCTCCGGTGGCCGCGGCATGGGCAACGGCGACAACTTCAAGCTCCTCTACGCCCTGGCCGACAAGCTCGGCGCCGCCGTCGGTGCCTCCCGCGCCGCGGTCGACGCCGGCTTCGTGCCCAACGACATGCAGGTCGGCCAGACCGGCAAGATAGTCGCGCCGCAGCTCTACGTAGCGGTGGGCATCTCCGGTGCCATCCAGCACCTGGCGGGCATGAAGGACTCGAAGGTCATCGTGACCATCAACAAGGACGAGGAGGCGCCGATCTTCCAGGTCGCCGACTACGGCCTGGTGGGCGACCTGTTCGAGGTCGTCCCCGCGCTGGAAAAGGCCGTCTGAGCCGACCCCCAGCCCATCCCTTGCCGGGCCGGCGTCCAGCGGCCCGGCGTTTCGCCAACACCCCTGCAAAGAAACAACAACAATGAAGATTCGCCGTACCCCTGTGCTGGTCCCCGGACTGGCGCTGCTGCCCCTGTTCGCCCATGCCGACTTCCTGGCCGACAGCAAGGCCAGCCTCGAAATGCGCAATTTCTACTTCAACCGCGACTACCGCCAGTCCGGCGCGACGCAGTCCTACTCGGAGGAGTGGGCGCAGGGCTTCCTGCTGCGCTACGAATCCGGCTACACCGAGGGCACCGTCGGCGTGGGCGTCGACGCCCTGGGCCTGCTCGGGCTGAAGCTGGACTCCAGCCCCGACCGCTCTGGCTCCGGCCTGCTGCCGTACTCGGCCAGCGACCGCCGCGCCGCCGACGACTACAGCGACCTGGGCCTGACCGCCAAGCTGCGCCTGTCCCGCAGCACGCTGAAGGTCGGCACCCTGCTGCCCAAGCTGCCGGTGGTGCAGTACAACGATACCCGCCTGCTGCCGCAGACCTTCCAGGGCGCGCTGGTGGAGTCGAAGGAACTCGACGACCTCGACCTGCAGGCCGGCCAGCTGCGCCAGGTCAAGCAGCGCGATTCGTCCAACGCCGAGGACCTCGGCATCACCCGCGGCAACAAGCGCAACATCAGCGCCGGCAGCCACCTCACCAGCGACCGCTTCAACCTGGCCGGCGGCACCTACCGCTGGAGCGAAAACCTCAGCACCAGCTACCACTACGCCAATCTCGAAGACCTCTACCGCCAGCACTACCTGGCTCTGCTGCACGTCCTGCCGATCGCCGCGGGCCAGTCGCTGAAGTCCGACATCCGCTGGGCGCGCTCCAGCGACGACGGCGGCAGCAACGTCGACAACCGCGCGCTCAACGCGATGTTCACCTACAGGCTGGACAACCACGCCTTCGGCCTGGGCTACCAGCGCATGTCCGGCGACACCGGCTTCGCCTACCTGGCCGGCACCGACCCGTACCTGGTCAACTACGTGCAGATCGGCGACTTCGCCAACAAGGACGAACGCTCCTGGCAACTGCGCTACGACTACAACTTCGCCGCCCTGGGCCTGCCCGGGCTGAGCCTGATGACGCGCTACCTGCGTGGCGACGACATCGACCTGCTCGATGGCCAGGGCGACGGCAAGGAGTGGGAGCGCGACACCGACGTCGGCTACGTGGTGCAGGGCGGGGCGCTGAAGAACCTCGGCTTCAAGGTGCGCAACAGCACCTTCCGCAGCAGCTTCGGCAACGACATGGACGAGACGCGGCTGATCGTCAGCTACAGCCTGCCGCTCTGGTAAGGCGAGGGCGGGCCGGAAGGGCGTCGCGTTCCGGCATCCGCCTGCGGCCCGCAGGGCTCAGGCCGCGGGATAGGCGACCGAGCCATCCGCCTGGACGACGGCGCCGGCCGTCAGCCGGGCGGGTTCCAGGCGGCCTTCGGCCATGATGTGGAAGACCGTCTCGCCCCGGGCGATGAGGTAGTCGCTGACGATGCGGCGGTGGCACCGCCACCACAGGGCTTCCGCGCACATGATCGCGCAGCGCCGCTGGCGCCCGGCCTCCAGCAGCTGCTCCAGGCCCTGGTGGAACGGCGCCGAGAGCGCGTAGTCGGCGTAGTTGTGGAAGCTGCGGTTGGCCCAGAAGCCATTGACCTGCGCCGGCAGGCCCCGGGCCTTGCCGCGCAGCCCGCCGAGCGCGGCCAGGTGCTCGTAGCCGATGCCGCAGCCCGCCAGCGCCGCGGGAAGCGTATCGGCATTGAACTGCGGGTTGCTCGCGGAGCGCGGAACCTTGCGGATGTCCACGACCCGCTCGACGCCGGGCCCGCGCAACAGCTCGACGAACGCCTCCAGGCTGCGGTTGGAATGGCCGATGGTGAAGAACGGAAGCTTCACGCGCCGCCCGCGTCACGCCGGGGTGAGGGCGCTGCCCTTGTGCGCCGCGACGTGGTCGGTCCTGTCGCTCTTGATCTCGTACTGCGGCTCGTCTTCCGAGGCGTGATGGCGGTGGCCCTTGTAGTCGAAGTCGCGGGTGTGGATGGCGATGATCGTCCCCGACACCCGGCCGGCCTCGGAATTCCAGCTCACATGGTCGCCAATCTCGAATCGCTTGCTCATCGCCCAGGCTCCTCTTCGATACGGGCGCCGTCCGGGGCCGGGCAGGCCATATCGGAAATCGACGCCGCGAAAGTGGAAGTGCTCAGCTTAGCCCAGTTGCCGATACGGGGCGGCAGGCCCTCATGGCCCTGCCGCGCAGGCTTTGCGGATTTACCTCAGGAATTCTTGATACAAATCATTCTCAATAGCGTCGATTGGCGCCTAAATGCGGGCTCGTGATTCCCCATCCCCGAGCCAAGGAGAAGACCATGCGAATCAACCGTGCCGTTCCCGTGATACTGGCGCTCGCCGCCCCGTTCGCGGCGGCCAAGGAATACCCCATCGGCGCCCCGCAGGCCTGCGGCGGGATGGAGATCGGCGCGGTGTACCTGCAGCCGATCGAGATGGACCCGCCAGGGATGATGCGCGCCGCCGCGCAGTCCGACGTGCACCTGGAGGCCGACATCGCCGCCACCGCCGACAACCCCAACGGCTTCCAGGAAGGCAGCTGGATTCCCTACCTGCGGGTGGCCTACGAACTGCGCAAGGACGGCAGCGACCAGGTCCTCAAGGGCGACTTCCACGGCATGGTGGCCAGCGACGGCCCGCACTACGGCGATAACCTCAAGCTGCTCGGGCCAGGCAAGTACCACCTGACCTACACCATCCTGCCGCCGTCGGAAGCCTCCATGTTCGGCCGCCACGTCGACAAGGAAACCGGCGTGGCGCCCTGGTTCAAGGAATGCAAGGTGGAATACGACTTCACCTATGCCGGCATCGGCAAGAAAGGCGGCTACTGATGCGCGGGCCGCGCCCGCTGCGGGTGCGGCGTTCCCTTCCCGAGAGTCGCGAGGCCGTCATGTTGCGCTCGTTCTTCTGCCTGTTGGCATTGTCGTTCGCCGTTGCCGCGAAGGCGGCGCCGCTCCCCACCTATGAGCTGACCATCAGTGATGGCCATTTCACCCCCCAGACACTGGAAGTCCCCGCCGGGCAGCGCTTCAAGGTCGTGGTGCGCAATGCCGGCAGCGGGCCGGCGGAGTTCGAGAGCACGCCACTGCGGGTGGAGAAGGTGCTCTCGCCGGGCGTCACCTCCTTCGTGGTGATCCACCCCCTGCGCCCCGGCCGTTATCCCTTCTTCGACGAGTTCCACATGGACCTGCCGCAAGGCGAGATCGTGGCGCACTGACCCGGAGCTAGCATGCTGCAATCCCTGTTCATCGTCTGGCGCGAAAGCGTCGAGGCGCTTCTGGTCGTCGGCATCCTGCATGCCTGGCTCTGCCATCGCCCGGAGCCGGCGCGCGGCCTGCGCATGCTCTGGAGCGGGGTGATGCTGGGCGTGGTGCTGGCCTGCTCGCTGGCCGCGCTCTTCATGCTGGCCGGGGAGTGGCTGGCGGGGCCGTCCGGCGAATGGTTCCAGGCCGCCATGGTGCTCTGCGCCAGCCTGCTGATCCTGCAGATGGTGGTGTGGATGCACCGCCACGGGCGCGGCATGAAGCGCCAGCTGGAGCATGACGCCGAGCGCAGCCTCGCCGAGGACGGCGGCTGGGGCGTGCTGCTGCTGGCGATGCTGGCGGTGGCCCGCGAAGGCAGCGAGACGGTGGTGTTCCTCTATGGCATCGGCGCGCAGCAGGGGGCGGACTGGACCTGGTTCGCGCTGGGCGGCGTGCTCGGCTTCCTGCTGGCGCTGGCCACCTACGCCGCGCTGCAGTGGTCCTCGCGGATACTGACCTGGCGGCGCTTCTTCCGCGTCAGCGAAGTCCTCCTGCTGCTGCTCGGCGGCGCCTTGCTGATGGCGGCGCTGGACCGGGTGGCGGGGCAGGTCATGGCGCTGGACCTGCCCGAATGGTGCTACGGGCTGTTCGGCGACCCGCTGTGGGATACCTCCGCCTGGCTCAGCGACGGCCATGGCCTGGGAGCGGCCCTGGCCGGGTTCGCCGGTTACCGCGCCGCGCCCTCGCTGCTGGCGGTACTGCTGCTGCCGGCCTACTGGGCGCTGGCGAGCTACCTGTGCCGGCGCGGCGAGCACCACGCCGAGGCCCGGCTGGCATGAGCGACGCACCTTCCCCGCTGGCCCGGCTGGGGGACGGCATGCGCCGGCATGCCGGGTTGATCCGTGCGCTGCAATGGGCCGTGGTGCTGTTCTACGCGGTGCTGCTGGTCGTCCCGGCCTGCCTGGACCTGCCCCCGCCGCAGGCGCGCATGCTGGACAACCTGGCGGTGTTCGCGCAGTTCGTGTTCTGGGGCATCTGGTGGCCCTTCGTGCTGCTGTCGATGCTGCTGTTCGGGCGGCTCTGGTGCGGGCTGTTCTGCCCCGAGGGCGCGCTCAGCGAATGGGCGAGCCGGCACGGCCGCGGGCGCGGCGTCCCACGCTGGATGCGCTGGGGCGGCTGGCCGTTCGTGGCCTTCTGCCTGACCACCCTGTACGGGCAACTGGTCAGCGTCTACGACTACGCGCTGCCGGCGCTGCTGATCCTCGGCGGCTCGACCCTGGCGGCGATGCTGGTGGGGTTCCTGTACGGGCGTGGCAAGCGTGTCTGGTGCCGCTACCTGTGCCCGGTAAGCGGCGTGTTCAACCTGCTCGCGCGGCTGGCGCCGGTGCACTTCCGCGTCGACGAACAGCGCTGGCTGGCCAATGCCGGGCCGCACCTGCCGACGCCCAACTGCGCCCCGCTGATCGACATCCGCCGCATGACCGGCTGCGCCGACTGCCATTCCTGCGGCCGCTGCAGCGGCCAGCGCGGCGCCGTGGCCCTGAGCCCGCGCTGGCCGAACGAGGAAATCGTCGTCCACGGCCAGCGCACGGAAAGCCCGTGGCCCGTGCGCCTGCTGCTGTTCGGGATGATCGGCCTGGCCATGGGCGCCTTCAACTGGACGCTCAGCCCCTGGTTCATCGCGCTCAAGCAGGCGGGCGCGGAATGGCTGGTGGCGCGGGGCATCGTCTGGCCGCTGGAGGCCAACGCGCCCTGGTGGGTGCTGACGCACTACCCGCAGAACAACGACGCCTTCACCTGGCTCGATGGCGGCGTGCTGGTGGTCTACGTGCTGGCCTGGGCGCTGCTCATGGGCGGCTGGCTGACAGCGGCGCTGCGCCTGGCCGGCCGGGTGGCGGGGCAGGGCCGGGCAGTGTATGCGCACCTGGCCCAGGCGCTGATCCCGCTGGGAGCCTGCGGGCTGTTCCTGGGGCTTTCGGCCACCACCGTGAAACTGCTGCGCTACGAGGGGCTGGCCCTCGGCTGGGTACAGCCGGCACGGGCCCTGCTGCTGGCGGGCGCCTGCGCCTGGACGCTGTGGCTGGGCTGGCGGATCCTCCGCCGCCACGGCGTTCCGCCCCTGCGCCAGCCAGGCGCCCTGGCCTGCCTGGCGCTGGCCTGCGTGCCGGTGCTGGGCGGCTGGTGGTTGATGTTCTGGGGTTGGAGCTGAAGGGGCGAGGCCAGTCTATTGAGTGACTCGGAAGAACTTCCATTCGACCGAAATAGAAGGGTTCTTCACTTTTAAAATGCTAGGTATTTCCCGCTCGCCAATATAGCCGCTGCGCGTAAAAACACCCTCGCCAAATAGTATATGAATCCGCAGTTCATAAGGGCTGCAAGGGCTCTTGATGTTCTGCTTGTTCATGTCCCGCCTTTGTCTGAAACCATTCTGAAATATTCAAAAAACAAGAATCTGCCCCGGTTTGGGGACAAGGTCTTCGCCTGTGGCGGAGAACTTTGTGGGAACCGAATTAATTGGGTGGCAGTTGCCGCCTTTATCGGATTTCAGGAGATTCTTGATGCGTAGTATTTCTGCACTGGGCGGGATGGGGATTTGTGCCGGGGCATTGCTCGTTCTGAGTGTTCCGGCGCAGGCGGGGGTCGATGCCAGGCTGTTGGAAATGCTCAAGGCCAATGGCTCGATCAGCGCCGCCCAGTACACCGAACTCACGGCCGAACTGGACAAGGAGAACCAGGTCGCCGCGGAACAGGCCAAGGCCAAGAAGGAGCAGATGAGCGCCTTCGAGCAGAGCATCGCCTGGGCCGCCAGGACCCAGGTGAAGGGCGACGTCCGAGTGCGCCAGGAAACCGTGCATGCGCAGAACAGCGGCACCAAGGGGGACCAGAACCGCCAGCGCATCCGCGCCCGGGTCGGCTTCTACAGCCAGATCAACCCGCAGGTGGACACCGGCATCCGCATTGCCACCGGCAGTGGCGACGATGCCCGCTCCACCAACCAGAGCATGGACAACTACTTCGACAAGAAGCAGCTGTGGCTGGACCAGGCCTATATCGACTTCCACCCCGCCGCGGTGAAGAACCTGCACCTGATCGGCGGCAAGATGAACCAGCCGTGGGTCAGCGAAGGCGACGTCATCTGGGACGGCGACATCAACCCCGAAGGCCTTGCCGTCACCTACAAGTATCCGCTGGGTGGCAGTGCCGAACTCTTCGGTAGCGCGGGCTACTTCGACCTGAAGGACAACGTCGATGGCGAAGGTTATGCGTTCCAGCATGACCTGCGCCTGTACAGTGGCCAGTTCGGCACGCGTTTCAGCCCCGTCGACGGCATCAAGGCGACCCTCGGGGCGAGCCTCTACGCGTACGACAACGATGCCGACAGCGCTTGCGGTTCGGCCACCACGACGCCGTGCCAGCTTTCCGCCAATGGCAATACCACCAAGGACTTCCGCCTCTACGAAGGTTTCGGCCAGTTGGACTTCGGCAACCTGCCGGTTCCGCTTTCGCTTTACGGCCAGTATGTGGTCAACCAGGCGACCGACAGTAATGCGGATACGGCCTGGCTGACCGGTGCAAAGACCAGGCTGGGTGATTTCAGCTTCGACTACAACTATCGCGACGTGCGGCGCAACGCGGTGGTCGGCGCCTTTACCGATTCGGACTTCGCCAATGGCTATAGCGCATCCCGCGGCCACAAGTTCAAGGTCGCCTACGATATCGACAAGAACTTCGCCCTGGGCGCCACTTACTTCATGGCCAAGTCGGACGCTGCCAGTGGTACGCGTAACGATGCGGACATCGATACGCTGCAACTGGACCTGGAAGCCAAGTTCTAGGTTTGTTGCGAATTAACAAACCTTTTTCGAAGTATCAGTTAATACCGCGTGTTCCATATATCGAGGGTCGCCCGTTGACTTCATTCAAACCGCCTTGAGTTCGTGAATGCCGGCTTCGGCCGTCCGATTCATTCCCCTTGGCCGCCACGACGACCCCATGCGTCGTGGCGGCTTTTTCATGGGGGATCAGAGAGCTTTGTGTA
The DNA here is from genome assembly GCF_029201425.1 of Pseudomonas sp. 273. Taxonomy (NCBI): domain Bacteria; kingdom Pseudomonadati; phylum Pseudomonadota; class Gammaproteobacteria; order Pseudomonadales; family Pseudomonadaceae; genus Pseudomonas; species Pseudomonas sp. 273. The sequence goes on along the minus strand of NZ_CP116775.1, from coordinate 4,061,971 downwards.
GGAGCGGGCCCTGCCCGCGAAATCGCGCGCAGGGCGCGCTCCTACATGGGAATGGTGCCGGTGGGGCGGCAAGGAGCGAATCTCATCCGCGAACCGCGCCGGAACCTCCGGCTATCGCGGACAAGGTCCGCTCCTACGGGGGAGCAATACCGTGTTTCCCGGCAACCTGTAGGAGCGGGCCCTGCCCGCGAAATCGAGCGCAGGGCGCGCTCCTACATGGGAATGGTGTCGGTGGGGCGGCGTAGGAGCGAATCTCATCCGCGAACCGCGCTGGAACCTCCGGCTATCGCGGACAAGGTCCGCTCCTACGGGGGAGCAATACCGTGTTTCCCGGCAACCTGTAGGAGCGGGCCCTGCCCGCGAAATCGAGCGCAGGGCGCGCTCCTACATGGGAATGGTGTCGGTGGGGCAGCGTAGGAGCGGATCTCATCCGCGAACCGCGGCGGAACCTCAGGCTATCGCGGACAAGGTCCGCTCCTACGGGGGAGGAATACCGTGTTTCCCGGCAACCTGTAGGAGCGGGCCCTGCCCGCGAAATCGCGCGCAGGGCGCGCTCCTACATGGGAATGGTGTCGGTGGGGCAGCGTAGCGGATCTCATCCGCGAACCGCGCCGGGACCTCAGGCTATCGCGGACAAGGTCCGCTCCTACGGGGGAGAAATACCGTGTTTCCCGGCAACCTGTAGGAGCGGGCCCTGCCCGCGATTTCGCGCGCAGGGCGCGTTCCTACATGGGAATGGTGTCGGTGGGGCGGCAAGGAGCGGATCTCATCCGCGAACCGTGCCGGAACCTCCGGCTATCGCGGACAAGGTCCGCTCCTACGGGGGAGAAATACCGTGTTTCCCGGCAACCTGTAGGAGCGGGCCCTGCCCGCGATTTCGCGCGCAGGGCGCGTTCCTACATGGGAATGGTGTCGGTGGGGCGGCAAGGAGCGGATCTCATCCGCGAACCGTGCCGGAACCTCCGGCTATCGCGGACAAGGTCCGCTCCTACGACAGGCGGAACGACGGAGCCGGGGCCAACGGCGGATAACGCCTGGAGCGTTATGCGCCCTACGGTGCGATGGGGGAGCGCCCGAGGGCGGGATAACCGGCCGGCGTCCTTGCCTGGCCCCCTCGGGCGCTCGGTTTCACTATGTTTCCGCCTGAGGTCCGGAGCGATTGACCGGGATCAATGCCTGCGGGCTGTTTCCGTGCGCAATGGCCGCACCGTTCAGTTGTCGTTCAGGTTTGGCGCTTCTTGCCCCGGGCCGGTGGGGCCATTCCCGCCAGGCCCTGGCAGGATCAGCTTCCTTGCACCCAGTCGCGGGGATCCTGGGAGAAGTAGTGCCTGTTCAGGTCCAGGGCGTCGTAGGCGGCGGGATCGGCGTCGCGCTTCTCCCGGGCCTTCTCCAGCTGGGCGCAGCCCGTGGAGAAGAGAATGGCGAGCAACGGAATGACGATGGAAAGGCTTTTCATGTTCGAACCTGCCAGGTCGAGTTGAACCGGAATATGGGGTTTGTGGTGCCGTCGGATGGCCCGCTAGCGTGGAGGGCCTTCCGTTGTGCAGATGCCGCTGCCCGCTGCCGGGGCGGCATGGAACCTCAGCCAGAAGGCCTCGCGGCACGTGGAGTCGAACGTCATGCGCCTGGGCTGCACCGCGGCGGCCACAGGGCCGTCGCGAACGACCTCGTAGGTGATCCAGCACTCGGCGCACAGCAGGGTTTCATCCGGCGGGTAGTCGTCCCGTTCCAGCATGCGGCGGATGATCACGCCATCGCTGAACTCGTAGGTGGAGATCGACTGCCGGACTTCGAAGCCATTCTCATGCCAGTGGGTGCTGGTGGTGCTTTCGCGGACGATCCGGGGCTGCGTCGAGGTACCCAGGATCGCCGCTGCGTAGTGGGCCAGGTGGTGCATGGGCGTGGTTCTTTCGATGTGAAGGGAAGGGCGGCCTCAGCTCGTCCGCACGTAGAGCAGCAGGCCATAGCCCAGCAGCATCAGCGGCCAGGCCATGGCCGGCCCGAACAGCAGGGCCCACAGCCGGCCACGGGGGTCGAAGCCCACCCCGTGGACGAAGCCGCCGCTCACCCCGAGCATCACCAGCATCAGCAGGCCATGGCTGTAGCCGCCGTGGGCATCGAGCATCAGCGCCGGGTGGATCAGCAGCACCAGCGCCAGCGGCGCCGCCAGCAGCAGCGACAGCGCGCGGCTCCAGCGGCGGCACAGGGCGCGTTCAGGACTGGCGGCTGTCATCGCTGTCCAGGTCCTGGGTGGTTTCCAGCCAGAGGGCGTTGATGATGCCGAAGCTGCAGGCCAGCAGCACACCGAGAATCCAGGTGAAGTACCACATGCTTGTCGCTCCTCAGTAGAGTCCGTGGGGGTTGGCGTCGATGTGCCCGCGGCTCAGCCGGCCCCACATGCGCACGTAGCCCCAGAGGGTGTAGCAGAGGATCAGCGGGACGAAGATGCAGGCCACGGCGAACATGATGCCGAGGGTCTTGTGGCTGGATACCGCGTCCCACAGGGTCAGGCTGGCCGCCGGGTTCTCGCTGGAGGGGAAGACGAAGGGGAACAGCGCGAAGCCGGCGGTGCAGAGCGTGCCGACGATGGCCAGGGCGCTGCCGAGGAAGGTCAGGCCGCCCTTGCCGCCGCTGGCGCTGGCCAGGGCGATGAGCCCGCCGAGGATGCCCAGCGCCGGGGCGAGCATCGTCAGCGGCTGGCGGTGGTAGTTGGCCAGCCAGCCGGCGTTGTCCAGCGTCACTGTCTTGTGCAGCGGGTTGAGCACCGCGTTGCCGTCCACCGCCGAGACCAGGCTGAAGCCGTGCATGCCCAGGCTGACCCAGAGCCCGGCGCCGATGAAGGCCGCCAGGTACGCCAGCGCGCACAATTGCGCGGCGCGGCGCGAGCGTTCTGCCAGCTCGCCGTCGGTACGCAGCATCAGCCAGGCGCCACCGTGCAGGCAGAGCATGCTCAGGCTGACCACCCCGGCGAGCAGGGCGAAGGGGTTGAGCAGGGCGAAGAAGCCGCCGTGGTAGGCCGGCCGCATCAGCTCGTCGAGGGTGAAGGGCAGGCCCTGGAACAGGTTGCCGAAGGCCACGCCGAACACCAGCGCCGGGACGAAGCCGCCGACGAACAGCGCCCAGTCCCAGGCCTTGCGCCAGCGCGGGTTCTCCAGCTTGCTGCGGTAGTCGAAGCCCACCGGCCGGCAGAACAGCGCGAACAGCACCAGCAGCATGGCCCAGTAGAGCCCGGAGAAGGCGGTGGCGTAGACCATCGGCCAGGCGGCGAAGAGGGCGCCGCCGGCGGTGATGAACCACACCTGGTTGCCGTCCCAGTGCGGGGCGATGGTGTTGATCGCCACGCGCCGCTCGTGGTCGTCCCGGGCGACGAAGGGCAGCAGCGCCATGGCGCCCATGTCGAAGCCGTCGGTGAGGGCGAAGCCGATCAGCAGCACGCCGATCAGCACCCACCAGGTGATCTTCAGGGTTTCGTAGTCCATGGCGGGCTCCTCAGGCGGTGGCCGGGCGCTGCGCGGCGCCCTGCTCGAAGTGGTAGCGGCCGGTGTGCAGGCTCGACGGGCCGAGGCGGGCGAACCTGATCATCAGGTACATCTCCACCACCAGCAGCAGGCTGTAGAAGGCGACCAGCGCGATCAGCGAGCCCCACAGGTCGTGGGTGCCCAGGCTGGAGGCGGACAGGTGCACCGGCAGCACCTCGCCGATGGACCACGGCTGGCGGCCGTGCTCGGCGACGTACCAGCCGGTCTGCGCGGCGATCCAGGGCAGCGGCAGGCTCAGCAGCGCCCACTTCAGCAGCCAGGGCTTGCGTTCCTCGTGCTTGCGCGCCGAGGCCCAGAAGGCGCAGGCGAACAGGGCGAGCATGAGGAAGCCGCAGGCGACCATGATGCGGAAGCTGAAGAACAGCGTGAGCACGTCGGGGATGGTGTCCAGGGTGGCCAGGCGGATCTGCTCGTCGCTCGCGTCGACCACCTTGTCGGTGTATTTCTTCAGCAGCAGGCCGTAGCCCAGGTCCAGCTTGACCGCGTCGAAGGCGGCCAGGGTGGCCTTGGAAGTGTCGCCGCCGTGCAGTTTCTCCAGCAGCGCATAGGCCGTCATGCCGTTGCGGATGCGCGCCTCGTGCTGCACCAGCAGGTCCTTGATGCCGGTGACCTCCTTGTCCAGCGAGCGGGTGGCGATGATGCCCAGCGCATAAGGGATCTTGATCGCGTAGTGGGTGCGCATCTGCTCCTGGTCGGGGATGCCGAACAGGGTGAAGCCGGCCGGCGCCTGCTCGGTGTTCCACTCGGCCTCGATGGCGGCCAGCTTGGTCTTCTGCACGTCGCCGATCTCGTAGCCGGATTCGTCGCCGAGGATGATCACCGAGAGGATCGAGGCCAGGCCGAAGGCCGAGGCGATGGCGAAGGAGCGGCGGGCGAAGCCCTGGTCGCGCTTCTTCAGCAGGTAGTAGCTGGAGATCGCCAGGACGAAGATGGCGCCGGTCACGTAGCCGGCGGCCACGGTGTGGACGAACTTGACCTGGGCCACCGGGTTGAACAGCAGGGCGCCGAAGTCGGTGAGTTCCATGCGCATGGTCTGGAAGTTGAATTCCGCGCCCACCGGGTTCTGCATCCAGCCGTTGGCGATCAGGATCCACAGCGCCGAGAGGTTCGAGCCCAGGGCCACCAGCCAGGTCACGCTCAGGTGCTGGACCTTCGACAGGCGATCCCAGCCGAAGAAGAACAGGCCGATGAAGGTGGACTCGAGGAAGAAGGCCATCAGCCCCTCGATGGCCAGCGGCGCGCCGAAGATGTCGCCGACGTAGTGGGAGTAGTAGGCCCAGTTGGTGCCGAACTGGAACTCCATGGTCAGCCCGGTGGTGACGCCGAGGGCGAAGTTGATGCCGAACAGCTTGCCCCAGAACTGCGTCATGTCCTTGTACACCTGCTTGCCGGTCATCACGTAGACCGACTCCATGATCGCCAGCAGGAAGGCGAGGCCCAGCGTCAATGGGACGAACAGGAAGTGGTACATCGCCGTCATGGCGAACTGCAGGCGTGACAGGTCGACTACGGCTTCGGAAATCATCACGGGGACTCCTTGGCGGGGGTGGATGTGGGCGCGGGGGTGCCCAGCAGGTGCGCGCTGACCTGCCGTTGGCCCTCGACGGGAAGGGTGGGGTGGTCGAACCAGATGGCCTTGATGGCCAGGAGCAGGGCCAGCTTGATCAGCACGATGGCCGCCAGTTCCCTGACCAGCTTCGGGGAGCGGATTGACGCACTCACTTGTGCACCTCTGGAGCGGCTGCTGTAATACCCCATAGGGTATTTCAGAAGTGCCCTTCCAATGAGATGGCAGATTGACGCAGCAGGCGCACGGACCTTCGTCCGGCGCCCAACCCGGCAAGCCGCGCCACTCATGTTCACCGTGCCGGATGACCCGCGCGGGAGCTGACCAAGGAGATCGTCATGAAAACGAATGTCGGGACTGTCGACCGCGCTGTGCGCATCATCGTGGGGCTGCTGCTGATCGGGCTGAGCCTCGCGGGCGTGATCGGCTGGTGGGGGTGGATCGGCGTAGTGCCGCTGGCCACCGGCATCTTCCGTTTCTGCCCGGCCTACCCGCTGCTGGGCATCAGTACCTGCAAGGCCTGCAAGCGAGCCTGACGCAGGGCGCGGGCCATGCCCGGCGGCTTCCCCGTCGCCGGGCTGGCTGTGCCCGGCGAACAGCGCTACCCTCACGTCCGGGCGCCGGGTTGCCAGGGATGGAAACCGCATGGGGCCGTCACCTCGGGATGCGCGTTGGAAGGTACACGTGAGTAGAAAAACCGATATCACCCCCCAGGAAGCGATGCTCAACCGCCTGGCCCGGATCGAGGGCCAGGTGCGCGGGTTGCAGGCCATGATCCGCCGGGGCGAGGAGTGCGAGACCATCGCGCTGCAGTTCCGCGCGGCGCGCAAGGCCCTGGACAAGGCCTACCAGGAGCTGCTCGCCTGCCTGCTGGAAGAGGCCTTCGACGACCGCGAGCAGGACCCGGCGCAGACGTTGCAGCGGGTCCGGGCGATCTTCACGAAGTACACCTGAAGGCGGCGCCTGCTCGCCCTGGCGCATGCCTGGCGAATGTCCCTTCATATGACGCCCAGCGCCCCCAGGCTGCGGTAGAGCATGTACAGCGCGGTGGCGCCGATCAGGCTCGCGGACACCAGGTTCAGGGTGCCCTGGCTGCGTGACAGGCGCGTCGCCAGCCAGGCGCCGCACAGCCCGCCGGCCACCCCGCCGCCAATGAAGACCACCGCCAGCGGCCAGTCCACCAGGCCCGAGCGTGCGTAGTTGAATGCGGTGGTCAGGCCGAAGGCGGTCACCGCCACCAGCGAGCTGCCCACGGCGAAGAGGATCGGCATGCGCGTGGCGGCCATCAGGCCGGGGACGATGAGGAAGCCGCCGCCGATGCCGAAGAATCCCGACAGGGTGCCGGCCAGGCCGCCGAACGCCGCCAGCCGCGGGGCGTTGCCGCGGCCCAGCGCCACCGCGGCGTCCCCCTCGCTGGCGCGCCCGAGCAGCATCAGCGCCGCCACCACCAGCATCAGCAGGGCGAACAGCACCAGCAGCTTCTGGCCGTCGAAGGCCTTGCCCAGGGACGAGCCGAAGAAGGCGCCGACCATCCCGACCAGCGCGAACACCGAGGCGCAGGGCCACTTCACGTTGCCCCGGCGGGCATGGTTGAGCAGGTTGGCGGCGGCGTTGGCGGCCACCGCCAGGGCGCTGGTGCCGATGGCGACGTGGGGGTTGTCGACGCCGACCAGGTAGACCATCAGCGGCACGGCCAGGATCGAGCCGCCCCCGCCGACCAGGCCGAGGGTGAAGCCCACCAGCGATCCGGCGGCGGCGCCGAGCAGGTACTGCAACAGGCTGAGGGTCGGCATCTCGGCCTCCTCAGGCGGACTGTTCGGCGTTGCGCCGGCCGGGCGCGCAGAGCCACTCGCGGCCCTTGAGCATGGCGTTCCAGTAGATGCCCGGCAGCGCCTCGGACTTCAGGTGCCAGGCCAGGCGCGACGGCTTGCGGCCGTCGAGCAGCCAGCGCGGGAAGGTGGGTAGCAGCTTGCCGCCGTAGCCGAACTCGGCGAGCACGATCTTGCCGCGCTCAACGGTCAGCGGGCAGGAGCCGTAGCCGTCGTAGGCCGCCGTCAGGGGCTGGCCGTCGAGGCAGGCGAGGGCGTTCTGCGCCACCACCGGCGCCTGCTTGCGTGCCGCCGCGGCGGTCTTGGCGTTGGGCGCGGCGCTGGCGTCGCCGAGGGCGAAGACGTTGGCGAAGCGCGCATGGCGCAGGGTGGTCGGGTCGACGTCGATCCAGCCTGCGTCGCCGGCCAGCGGGCTGCTGCGGATGAAGTCCGGGGCGGTCTGCGGCGGGCACACGTGGAGCATGTCGAACTCGCGCACTTCCTCGTGGCGCTGGCCGTCGGCATCGGTGCGGGCGAAGGTGGCGGTGCGCGCCGGGCCGTCGACGGCCGCCAGGGTCGAGCCGAAGTTGAGCTGGGCGCGGTAGCGCTCGACGTACTCCATCAGCGCCGGCACGTAGTCCGCCACGCCGAACAGCGCGGCGCCGGCGGTGTGGAACTGGATGTCGATGCCGTCCAGGCGGCCGCCGCGCAGCCAGTGGTCGGCGGACAGGTACATGGCCTTCTGCGGCGCGCCGGCGCACTTGATCGGCATCGGCGGCTGGGTGAAGAGCGCGCGGCCGCGGTGCAGGCCGCGCACCAGCTGCCAGGTGTAGGGCGCGAGGTCGAAGCGGTAGTTGGAGGTCACGCCGTTGCGCCCGAGGGTCTCGGCCAGGCCGGGGATGGCGTTCCAGTCCAGCTTCAGGCCGGGCGCCAGGATCAGCACGCGGTACCTCAGGCTGGCGCCGTTGGCCAGGATCACCCGGTCGTCCTGGGGCGCGAAGGCCGCCGCGGCGGAGCGCTCCCAGGCCACGCAGTCGGGAATCAGCGCCGCCATCGGGCGCACCGTGCGGTCGGGGGTGAAGACGCCGGCGCCGACCATGGTCCAGCCCGGCTGGTAGTAGTGCTCCGTGGCCGGCTCGACCATGCAGATGCTCAGGTTCTGGCGGCGCTTGAGCAGGCTGGCGCAGGTGGCCAGGCCGGCGGCGCCGGCGCCGATCACCACCAGGTCGTAGAGGGGCTCGCCGCGTGCCGGGCGCGGGCCGGCGGCCGCCTGCAGGCGCGGGCGCAGCTGGCCGAGGTCGAAGCCGGCCCTGGCGGCGCGGGCGAGTATGTCGTCCAGGGGCCGTTGCCCCGCCTGGGACAGCGCCCAGAGCGTGGCCGAGCGGGTGCCGGTGCGGCAGTAGGCGAGCGTCGGGCCGCTCTGGCCGGCGAGGGCGGCGGCGAAGGCGCGCACGTCGGCGTCCCCGATGGCGCCGCTGATCACCGGCAGGTAGACGAAGGCGAGGCCCTGGTCGGCGGCGGCCGCGGCCATGGCCCGGCTGTCCGGCTGGCCGTCGGCCTCGCCGTCGGGGCGGTTGCAGATCAGGCCGCGGATGCCGGCGGCGGCCAGGGAGGGAAGGTCTTCGGGGTTCAGTTGCGGGGCGACGCAAAGGCCATCGTCCAGGGGCAGACGTTGCATGGCGGGTTCCTCTTCTTCTTTCGGCGGCGCAAGGCAAGGGGAGGGCGGCGGGACAGCGGCCGTCATGGCCCGCCGTCGGCGGCTCAAAGCAGGTTCAGCGGCAGCTTGAGGTAGCGCACGCCGTTGTCTTCCGGCTCCGGCAGGTGGCCGCCGCGCATGTTCACCTGCACCGAGGGCAGCATCAGGCGCGGCATCGGCAGGGTGGCGTCGCGGGCGTCGCGCATGGCGACGAACTCGGCTTCGCCCACGCCGTCGTGGACATGGACGTTGCCGGCGCGCTGCGCGCCGATGCTGGTTTCCCAGGCGTAGTGGTCGCGGCCCGGGGCCTTGTAGTCGTGGCAGAGGAATACCCGCGTGCGCCCCGGCAGGCCGAGCAGCCGGCGGATGGAGCGGAACAGCGTGGCGCTGTCGCCGCCGGGGAAGTCGCAGCGCGCCGTGCCGTAGTCGGGCATGAACAGGGTGTCGCCGGGGAATACCGCATCGCCGATCACGTAGGCCATGCAGGCCGGGGTATGCCCGGGCACGTGCAGGGCGATGGCCTGCAGGTTGCCGATGCGGAAACTTTCGCCATCCGCGAAAAGATGGTCGAACTGGCTGCCGTCGCGGGCGAAGGCGCTGCCGGCGTTGAAGATCTTGCCGAAGGTCTGCTGCACCCGGGTGATGCGTTCGCCGATGGCCAGGCGGCCGCCCAGGCGCTCCTGCAGCAGCGGCGCGGCGGACAGGTGGTCGGCATGGGCGTGGGTCTCCAGCAGCCAGGCCACCCGCAGGTCGTTGGCCTGGATGAACGCCATCAGGCCCTCGGCCGATTCCTGGCGGGTGCGGCCGCTGGCCTGGTCGAAGTCGAGCACGCTGTCGATGATGGCGCAGGCGTTGCTGGCGGGGTCGCGCACCACGTGGCTGACGGTGAAGGTGGCTTCGTCGAAGAAGGAGGTGACCTGAGGGGCGAGGGCGCGGCCGGCGGCGGCGTCGTCGACCAATGCGCTGGCGGCGGCCAGGGCGGCATCGGCATGGTGGGCGGACATGGGGGACGTCTCCTGCGGCATTGACCTGAATCATGCTTACACTATTTCTTTAATAGTGCAATTATGAAAACGTCGAAGTGTCGGCGTCGACGCTACCGGGCCGGGGCGGTAGCATGACGGCCTGTTCAGCCGAGGATCTGGATCACCGTGGAAGCCAATGCCTGTGCCGCTCCCTCCATGCCGCCGCTGCGCCAGAACGACCGTGCGCCGGAGTTCCGCGCCCGCACCACCCGTGGCGACGTCGCCCTGAGCGACTACCGCGGCCGCTGGCTGCTGCTGTTCTCCCACCCGGCGGACTTCACCCCGGTGTGCACCAGCGAGTTCATCGCCTTCGCCCGCGCCAAGCCGCGCTTCGACGAACTGGGCTGCGAACTGCTGGCCCTGTCGGTGGACGGCCTCTACTCGCACCTGGCGTGGATACGCGACATCCATGAGCGCTTCGGCGTGGCCATCGACTTCCCGATCATCGAGGACCCCTCCATGGCCATCGCCCGCGGCTACGGCATGGTCGCCCCCGATGCGGTGGACAGCTCGACCACCCGGGTCAGCTACGTGATCGACCCGGAGGGCATCATCCGCGCCCTGAGCTGGTACCCGATGAACGTCGGCCGCTCGGTGGAGGAACTGCTGCGCCTGGTCGCCGCGCTGCAGGCCACCGACCGGCACGCCGCCTCCACGCCGGAGGGCTGGCAGCCCGGCGGCGCGCTGCTGGAGCCGGTGGCCCTGGATGCGCACGAGGCGTTGCAGGTCGAACCCGGCCCGGACGAAACCTGGTACTACCGCTGGAAGAAACCATGAAAACCCCGGCCGACGAGGGCCTGGAAGCCCTGAAGGAGCGCGCCAACGACGCCGCCGAGCTGCTGCGCCTGCTGGCCAACCCGACGCGCCTGCTGCTGCTCTGCCAGATCGCCCGCGGCGAGTGCTCCGTGGCGGAACTGGAGCGCGACCTCGGCCTGCGCCAGCCCGGCCTGTCGCAGCAACTGGCGGAGTTGCGGCAGAACCAGCTGGTGAAGACCCGCCGCGAATCCCGCTCGATCTACTACAGCCTGGCCGACGCCCGCGTGCAGGTGCTGCTGGAAGCACTGCACGAGGCACTGTGCGGCGACCCGCAGCTGCAGCAGGCGACCAGGCCCCCCGCCAGGATGGCGCCGGCGCCCGGGGAGAGCGCGCGTTTCGCCCGGATCGAGCGCTAGGTCAGCGGCGCCACCGCGTCTTTTGCCGTCTTCGGTACGGTTTCATCTTCTGCTGCACGGGGCTCCCTCGTTAGCGGGCTGGCCTCGCCCGAAGCCGCCCGGAAACCGGGCGGGCTTCGCCTGCATGGCAGGCAGCGAAGCAGGGGCGCTGTGTGCCGTACCGGCGCCGCGCAGGGTTTCTGCGCTATCGGGATAAGCCCTTCCGCCAGGGGAGCGTGGGGCGGCGGCTTTCTTCCTATGATCTCGACGAGTCGCCGAGCTACCCGTAGCTGCGTTGGCTGCTTGCCGTGTCCATGGAGTGCCTGCCCTTGAATACCCCGATGACCCAGATTCCCTGCCGTAGGTGCTGGCGATGAGCGCCTACCTCCAATGCCTTTCGCATTCGCCGCTGATCGGGCACGTGGACCCCGCGCCGGAAGTGCTGCAGGAGGTCGCCGACGTGGTGGGCATGGCGCGCGACCGGATTGCGGCGTTCGCGCCGGAGCTGGTGGTGTTGTTCGCGCCGGACCACTACAACGGCTTCTTCTACGATGTCATGCCGTCTTTCTGCATCGGTGTCGCCGCCCATGCCATTGGCGATTTCGGCACGCTGAGCGGCACCCTCTCGGTGCCCAGGGCGCTGGCCGAGTCCTGTGCCGGCGAAGTGCTCAAGGCCGGCGTCGACGCGGCGGTTTCCTACCGCATGCAGGTCGACCACGGCTTTGCCGAGCCGCTGGAGCAATTGCTCGGCGGGCTCGACCGCTATCCGGTGATTCCCGTCTTCATCAATTCGGTGGCGCCGCCGCTGCCCGGGTTCCAGCGTGCCCGGCTGCTCGGCGAGGCCATCGGCCGTTTCGCCCGTTCCACCGGCAAGCGCGTGCTGTTCCTCGGCTCCGGCGGGCTGTCGCACCAGCCGCCGGTGCCGGAGCTGGCCAAGGTCGACGCGCGCATGGCCGACCGCCTGATGGGCAGCGGGCGGAACCTGCCCGCCGACGAAAGGGAAGCGCGGCAGCAGCGGGTGATCCAGGCGGCGCGGCGTTTCGTCGAGGACCCCGGTTCCCTGCATCCGCTCAACCCCGAATGGGACCAGCAGTTCCTCGACATCCTCGCCCAGAACCGCCTGGGCGAGCTGGATGCCCTGGGCAACGATCAGTTGTCGGCCATCGCCGGCCGCTCGACCCATGAGGTGAAAACCTGGGTGGCCGCCTTTGCCGCGCTCTCCGCCTTTGGCGCCTACCGCGTACATGACCGGTACTACCGGCCGATTCCCGAGTGGATCGCCGGTTTTGGCGCCCTTGGCGCCGAACCTGAACAGAACTGAAGGATGCCGCCGATGACCACGACGAACAGGGCGCCGAACGACGCCGCCAGCAGCCGCTTCGCCCGCATCCGCGAAGGCGACCTGGACCTGCAACTGCACTACAACGACCTGGGCGAGGGCGCCGAGACCGTGGTGATGCTCCACGGCTCCGGCCCCGGCGCCAGCGGCTGGGCCAACTTCAGCCGCAACCTCGAGCCGCTGCTGGCCGCCGGCTACCGGGTGGTGCTGATGGACTGCCCCGGCTGGAGCAAAAGCGACCCCATCGTCTGCCGCGGCTCGCGCTCGGACCTCAACGCCACGGCGCTCAAGGGCCTGCTCGACGTGCTGGGGCTGGAACGCGTGCACCTGCTCGGCAACTCCATGGGCGCCCACAGCGCCGTGGCCTTCGCCCTGGCCAACCCGCAGCGCGTCGGCAAGCTGGTGCTCATGGGCGGTGGCACCGGCGGCGCCAGCCCCTTCGTGCCGATGCCCACCGAGGGCATCAAGCTGCTCAACGGCCTGTACCGCGAGCCGACCATCGACAACCTGAAGCGGATGATGAACGTCTTCGTCTTCGACCCCAGCGACCTCACCGAGGAACTGTTCCAGACGCGCCTGGACAACATGCTCAGCCGCCGCGAGCACCTGGACAACTTCGTCGAAAGCCTCGCCGCCAACCCCAAGCAGTTCCCCGACTTCGGCTCGCGCCTGCACGAGATCCAGGCGAAGACCCTGATCGTCTGGGGCCGCAACGACCGCTTCGTGCCCATGGACGCCGGCCTGCGCCTGCTCGCCGGCATCCCCGACGCCACGCTGCACGTGTTCAACAACTGCGGCCACTGGGCCCAGTGGGAACACGCCGAACCCTTCAACCGCCTGGTGCTGGACTTCCTCCAGCACTGAATCCGAGGTGCCCCATGACCATCAGCCAAGAGACCCTCGAACGCCTGGCCGCCGACCTGCGCCGCGCGGAAACGCAGGGCGAGGCCATTGCCCCGTTGCGTGACACCCTCGGCGCGGAGAACGGCGAGGCCGCCTACGCCATCCAGTGCCTCAACATCGCCCACGCCCTGGCCGCCGGCCGGCGCCTGGTCGGCCGCAAGATCGGCCTGACCAACCCCAAGGTCCAGGCCCAGCTGGGCGTGGACCAGCCGGACTTCGGCGGCCTGTTCGCCGACATGGCCTACGGCGACAACGAAGTGGTGCCGTTCGGCCGCGTGCTGCAACCGAAGATCGAGGCGGAGATCGCCCTGGTGCTGGAACGCGACCTGCCCGGCACCGACACCACCTTCGCCGACGTCATCAATGCCACCGGCTGGGTGCTGCCGGCCCTGGAAATCGTCGGCAGCCGCATCGCCAACTGGAACATCCGCTTCGCCGACACCGTGGCCGACAACGCCTCCAGCGGCTGCTTCGTGCTCGGTGGCCCGGCCCGCCGCCTCGACGGCCTGGACCTGCGCGGCGCGGCCATGCGCATGACGCGCAACGACGAATTGGTGTCCAGCGGCAGCGGCGCCGAATGCCTGGGCCATCCGCTCAACGCGGCGGTGTGGCTGGCGCGCACCCTGGCCCGCCTGGGCGACCCGCTGAAGGCCGGCGACATCGTCCTCACCGGCGCCCTCGGGCCCATGGTGGCGGTGGCCGCGGGCGACCGCTTCGACGCCGAGATCGACGGCCTGGGCCGTGTCGGCGTGACCTTCAGTGCCGAATGAGCAGAGAGAAAACCATGAGCAAACGCAAAGTCGCCATCATCGGCTCCGGCAACATCGGCACCGACCTGATGATCAAGATCCTGCGCAACGCGCAGCACCTGGAAATGGCCGCGATGGTCGGCATCGACCCGGCCTCCGACGGTCTGGCCCGCGCATCACGAATGGGCGTGGCCACCACCCACGAAGGCGTGGAGGGCCTGACCCGCCTGCCGATCTTCGACGAGATCGACTTCGTCTTCGATGCCACTTCAGCCGGCGCTCACGTGAAGAACGACGCCTTGCTGCGGGGCCACAAGCCCGGTCTTCGCGTGATCGACCTGACCCCGGCCGCAATCGGTCCGTATTGCGTGCCGGTGGTCAACCTGGAGCAGCACCTGCAGGCACTGAACGTGAACATGGTGACCTGTGGTGGGCAGGCGACCATTCCGATGGTGGCGGCCGTGTCTCGCGTGGCCAAAGTCCACTACGCGGAAATCATCGCTTCCATCGCGTCGAAGTCCGCTGGTCCGGGTACCCGCGCCAATATCGACGAGTTCACCGAGACCACCTCGAAAGCCATCGAAGTCATCGGCGGGGCGGCCAAGGGCAAGGCGATCATCATCATGAACCCGGCCGAGCCGCCGCTGATCATGCGTGACACCGTGTACGTGCTCAGCGAATCGGTCGATCAGGCCAAGGTGGAAGCCTCGATTGAAGAGATGGCCGCCGCCGTGCAGGCCTACGTCCCCGGTTACCGCCTGAAGCAGAAGGTGCAGTTCGACGAGGCCCGCGACCTGAACATCCCCGGCCACGGCCGTTTCAGCGGTTTGAAGACCTCGGTCTTCCTCGAAGTCGAAGGCGCCGCCCACTACCTGCCGGCCTACGCCGGCAACCTCGACATCATGACCTCCGCCGCGCTGGCCACCGCCGAGCGCATGGCGCAAGCAATGGAGGCCTCGGCATGAGCCAGAAACTCTATATCTCCGACGTGACCCTGCGTGATGGCATGCATGCCATCCGCCACCAGTACTCGCTGGAAGACGTGCGTGCGATTGCGAGCGCCCTTGACCTCGCCAAGGTGGATTCCATCGAAGTGGCCCACGGCGATGGCCTGCAAGGCTCCAGCTTCAACTACGGCTTCGGCGCGCATACCGACCTGGAATGGATCGAAGCGGCGGCGGACGTGGTCAACCACGCCAAGATCGCCACGCTGCTGCTGCCGGGCATCGGCACCATCCACGACCTGAAGGCTGCCTACAACGCCGGTGCTCGCGTCGTGCGCGTGGCCACCCATTGCACCGAAGCGGACGTCTCCAAGCAACACATCGAGTACGCCCGCGAGCTGGGCATGGACACGGTGGGCTTCCTGATGATGAGCCACATGCAGACGCCGGAAGGCCTCGCGCAGCAGGCCAAGCTGATGGAGAGCTACGGCGCCACCTGCATCTACGTGGTGGACTCCGGCGGGGCGATGAACATGGATGACATCCGTGCGCGCTTCCGTGCCGTGAAAAGTGTTCTGAAGCCCGAGACCGAAACCGGCATCCACGCCCACCACAACCTCAGCCTCGGCGTGGCCAACTCCATCGCCGCGGTGGAGGAGGGCTGCAACCGCATCGACGCCAGCCTGGCCGGCATGGGCGCCGGCGCCGGCAACGCGCCGCTGGAAGTCTTCATCGCCGCCGCCGACAAGCTTGGCTGGCACCACGGCACCGACCTCTACGCGCTGATGGACGCGGCCGACGACCTGGTGCGCCCGCTGCAGGACCGCCCGGTGCGGGTGGACCGCGAAACCCTGGCCCTGGGCTACGCCGGCGTCTATTCGAGCTTCCTGCGCCACGCCGAAGTGGCCTCGGCGAAGTACGGGATCAAGGCCGTGGACATCCTCGTCGAGCTGGGCAAGCGGCGCATGGTCGGTGGCCAGGAAGACATGATCGTCGACGTGGCCCTGGACCTGCTCAACGCACCGACCTAGCCCCTGTAGGAGCAGGCCCTGCCTGCGATTCGCGCCCAGGGCGCGCTCCTACAAAGGCACGGTGCAGGGGCAACCCGGAGCGGATCTCATCCGCGAATCGCGCCGGAACCCCCGGCTATCGCGGACAAGGTCCGCTCCTACGGTGGGCCCCACCTCGACTGTAGGAGCAGGCCCTGCCTGCGATTCGCGCGCAGGGCGCGCTCCTACAAAGGCACGGTGCAGGGGCAACCCGTAGGAGCGGATCTCATCCGCGAATCGCGCCGGAACCTCCGGCTATCGCGGACAAGGTCCGCTCCTACGGTGGGTCCCACCTCGACTGTAGGAGCAGGCCCTGCCTGCGATTCGCGAGCAGGGCGCGCTCCTACAAAGGCACGCTGCAGGGGCAACCCGGAGCGGCTCTCATCCGCGAATCGCGCCGGAACCTCCGGCTATCGCGGACAAGGTCCGCTCCTACGGTGGGCCCCACCTCGACTGTAGGAGCAGGCCCTGCCTGCGATTCGCGCGCAGGGCGCGCTCCTACGAAAAGCACGCCGTCGCGTTGGCTTGGCGGCCGGGACGACATGATCGTCGACATTGAAAACGGGCCCCACCATGCTGGCCAACCTGTCGCTGAAGAGCAAACTGCTGCTGACCGTCCTGCCGCTGACGACGCTGATCTACCTGGCGACGGTCGTGCTGGTCTACCAATCGAGCAAGGCCTCCACCGAGGCGCTGGCCGAGGTGGCCGTGCAGGCCATCGTGCAGCAGCAGGCTGCGGAGATTTCCTCGTATTTCGATGGCGCCATGCATTCGGGCCGGGTGACCGCGGACATGCTCGCCCGCGAGCTGGCCGATGGCGTGCTGCCGGACCGCCGGCTCGGCGAGCAGCTGCTGGAGGCGCTGTTGCTGGACAGCCCCCAGGTCAGCATCGCCTGGTGGGTGCCATCGCACGCCGATGCAGCGGATGCGCTGTGCTGGTTGCGTGACGCGCAGGCCGTGCAGGCCGCGACGGCCGAGCAGTGCGAGTCGGTGGTCGAGGCCCTGGGCGGCGCCGCCGGCGAGCGCGAGAGCGTGGCGTCGCCCCGCTCGCCGGCGCGGGCCGGCCTGACGAAGGCGGTGATTCCCGTGCTGCTGCCGGTGCGGCAGAACGGCCACCTGGCAGGGCACCTGGGGCTTGGCCTCGACGTGGAGAAGCTCCAGGCGAAGGTGGCCCAGCTGCGGCCACTGGGCGTCGGCCTGGCGGCGCTGACGGCCAACGACACCACCCTGGTCGCCCATCCCGATCCCCGGCGCGTCGGGCGGCACACCGCCGAGACCGAGTCGGATTTCCTCGGCGACCACCTGCAGACGATGGTCGACGCGGTGCGCAACGGCAAGCCGCTGTCGATCCGCTTCCTCTCGCCGGCGATGGGGGAGGAGGTGTTCATGCTGGCGGTGCCGGTCGCCATAGGCGCCACCGGCGCGCCCTGGTCGTTCGGCGCCGCCTTGCCCAGCGCGGCATTGCTGGGCGGGGTGAAGGCCCTGGCAGTGCAGTTGCTGGTGCTGGGCGGCCTGGCCGCGGCGCTGATCGGCGGGCTGATCCTCTGGCTCGGCCGCGCCATGACGCGGCCCCTGGATGCGGTGGTGAAGGCGATCCGCGAACTGGTGGCGGGGGAGGCCGACCTGTCCTCGCGCCTGCCGTTCGAGGGGCGCGACGAGCTGGCGGTGCTGGTCCGGGAGTTCAACCGCTTCCTCGACATCATGGCCGCCCTGGTGCAGGAGATAACGGCGACCAGCCAGGCCTTGCAGGGCGCGGCCCAGGCGCTGCAGGAGGAAAGCCAGGTCACCGGCCGCGGGGTGGACACCCAGCGCGACGAGATCGGCCAGCTGGCCACCGCCATGCGGCAGATGTCCCAGGGCATCGAGGAGGTGGCCGGCAACACCGACCAGGCCGCCCAGGCCACGCGCGAGGGCGACCAGGCCGTGAGCCACGGGCAGGCCACGGTCGCCTGCCTGAACGAGGCCATTGCCGAGGATGCGCGGACGCTGGAGCAGATCTGCACCCTGACCGGGCAGCTGGAGTCCGCCAGCGAGGACATCGGCACCGTGGTGGCGGTGATCCGCGGCATCGCCGAGCAGACCAACCTGCTGGCGCTCAACGCCGCCATCGAGGCGGCTCGGGCCGGCGAGCAGGGGCGGGGGTTCGCGGTGGTCGCCGATGAGGTGCGCGCCCTGGCGCGGCGCACGCACACATCGACCCAGGAGGTGTACCGCAGCGTGTCGATGATCCAGGAGCGCACGCGAACCGTGGTCGGCATGCTCGAGAAGAGCCGCAACACCTCCCTGGGCAACGTCGCCAGCGCCCGCGAGGCCAGCGACGCCCTGCACCGCATAACCCGGATGATCGGCCAGGTCCGCGACATGAGCCAACAGATCGCCAGCGTGACCGGCCAGCAGGCCTCCACCAGCGAGCAGCTCTCCCACAGCCTGGCCTCGATAGCCAGCTCCGCCGACGCTGCCTCGCTCAGCGCCGGGCAGGTGCGCCGTCGCAGCCATGACCTGCAGGCACTGGCGGAGCGCCTGGGCGCCCTGGTCAGCCGGTTCCGCCTGTAGCCGTTTCCTCGCCATGCCCGTGGCCCGGCCCTCGCAAGCCGGGCCTCGTGCGTTGCCGGGAAAGCCTTGCCGCGCGCGGCGTGCAATTGATCCAGGCCACTAATCTGCGCACAGCGGATAACCCCTGCAGTGGCGGGATAGTCCCCGCAGCCCCCTTCCCTAGAGTGGAATCGCCTTGGTCGTCGGCCAGAAGACCATCCTTGTGTGCGAATCCAACGCTATGACAAAACTCATCAGTATCGAAGCATCCTCCCCGCAGCAGGGCGCCCGAGGCCCGGGCCTGCCGCGCCGCGCGCTGAACGCGCTGGCCGTGGTGCTGCCCTGGGCGATCATCGGCGGCCTGCTCTGGGCGGGCCTGTTCATCAAGCCGCAGCCGGTCGGCGGCAGCGTCACGCCGCCGCCCCTGGAGCGCCGCGACCAGTTCTACGGCCTGGCCCAGCTGCCCGACGGCACGGTCCTGGCCTGCGGCTCCAACGGCAAGGTCCTGGCCATCTCCGCCGACGGCCGCATCAGCCGCCAGGAAACGCCCAGCGACAAGCCCCTGCAGGACATCGCCGCCTGGGATGCGAACCACCTGGTGGCCGTCGGCAACGATGGCGTCATCCTGCACAGCGACGACGCCGGCCGGCACTGGCGCCTGGCCGACGACGTGCCGCGCTCGGCGGTGGCCAACAAGCTCAACCGGGTGCGGGTGGGGCCGGCGGGGCTGGCGATCGCCGTTGGCGAGATGGGCGCGCTGCTGGTCAGCCATGACTTCGGCGCCCACTGGCAGCGCCTGCGCGAGGAAGAGGACGTCGCCTGGAACGACGCCGCGCTGCTGGACGACGGCCGCCTGGTGGTGGTCGGCGAGTTCGGCCGCATCCTGCTCAGCCAGGACCTCGGGGCGCACTGGGAGGAGATTCCCGCCCCGGTGCCCGGTTCGCTGATGGCCGTGCGCTTCCGCGATGCCGCCAATGGCGTCGCGGTGGGGTGGAGGGGACGCTGCTGGTGACCCGCGACGGCGGCCGGCAGTGGCAGCCGGTCGAGCTCGGCGTGCATGACCACCTGTTCAGCGTGATCTGGAACCCGGCGCAGCGGCAATGGCTGGCCTTCGGCGCCCTCGGCCGCTGGGTCGCCGGCAGCGTCGGCGCGGGCGACATCGCCTGGCGCAGCGGCACGCTGGATGCGCGCGACCTGTCCTGGCACACCGGCGCGCTGTCCAGCGGCAAGCAGACCTGGCTGGCCGGCGACGGCATCGGCCGCTGGGACGGCCGCCACTGGTCGCCGCTGAAACCCTGACCTGCCTCGTCCACTTTTCCGAGACAACGAGATGATCGAACGCATTGCTGATTTCTGCATCCGCCGGCGTGCCTGGGTGGCGGGCATCCTCATGGCGCTGACCCTGCTGCTGGGCTGGTCCGCCCTGCACATCGAGGTGCGCACCGTATTCGAGGACATGCTGCCCTCGCGCCACGAGTACGTGCGCACCCACGAGAAATTCAAGGACACCTTCGGCGGCTCGAACATGGTCACCATCATGTTCGAGGTGGAGCAGGGCGACATCTTCCAGCGCCCGCTGCTGGAGAAGGTGCGCCAGGTGACCCTGGGGCTGCGCGAGGTGTCCGCGGTCAACCAGTACCAGATCACCTCGCTGGCCTCGAAGAAGCTCAAGGAGGTCCGCGCCTCCACCGAGGGCATCGAGAGCCGCCCGCTGATGTGGCCGGACGTGCCGGACAGCGCCCAGGGCATGGAGGAACTCAAGCAGGCGGTGCTGCGCAACCCGCTGGTCTACGGGCCCTACGTGTCCAAGGACCTGCAGGCGACGCTGATCACCGTGGACTTCATCGACCAGCAGGTGGACTACGCCAAGGTCTTCGACCAGATCCGCGCACTGGTCGCCAAGGTCGACGACGGCAGCGTGAAGATCCGCCTGGTCGGCGACCCCATCCTGTATGGCTGGGTGAACCACCACGTGCCGGAAACCCTGCACCTGGTGCTGGCCGCCGTGGCGGTGACGCTGGTGCTGCTGTTCATCCTGCTGCGGACCTGGCGCGGCGTGTTCCTGCCCTTGCTCGCCGGTGCGGTCAGCGCCCTCTGGGCGCTGGGCATCTGCCACCTGCTGCGGATCAACTTCGAGCCGCTGGTGATCGTGGTGGCGATGCTCATCACCTCGCGGGCGGTCTCCCACTCGGTGCAGATCGTCAACCGCTTCGATGACGAGTTGGCGTTGTTGCCACCGGGTGGGCCGGCGGGGGCGGTCTCGCGCCTGGCCGCGCGGGTCGCCCTGGCCGACCTGTTCCGCCCGGGCATGCTGGGCGTCATCGCCGACGCCGCGTGCATGGCGGTGGTCGCCCTGAGCCCGATCCCGATGCTGCAGAAGCTCACGGTGCTGTCGGTGGTGTGGGTCTCGACCCTGACCGTCAGCGCGGTGATCCTGACGCCGGTGATGCTGTCGTGGATCCGCCGTCCGCACAGCTTCGCGCATCCGTTCGACTGCCTGCCGGCGCTGCGCAAGGTACTCGACCTGAGCGTCGCGGTGACGCTGTCCCGCGGCCGCTATGTCGTGCTCGGCGGCAGCCTGCTGCTGGTGCTGGGCGCCGGCTGGTACGCGTTCAACCTGAAGATCGGCGACGCCAACCCGGGTTCGCCGATCCTCTGGCCGCAGGCGCAGTACAACCTCGATTCCACGGCGATCAACGGGCGCTTCGAAGGCGTCGACCGGATGTTCATCGTCCTCGGCGACGACGGCCATCCCGGGCTGGTCAAGAGCAACGAGGCGCTGCACGCGATGAACCGCTTCCAGCGCTTCATCGAGGCCCAGCCGGAGATCGGCGGCTCGCTGTCGCTGGCCGACGTGCTGCCCCACGTCAACAGCAGCCTGCGCGAAGGCAACCCGCGCTACCTGGAGCTGGGCAACGACGACGCCATCAACGGCAGCCTGGTGGCCATGCTCGACTCGGTGTCCGAGCCGGGCGACATGGACCGCTTCACCGACACCCAGTACGCCAACGGCTCGGTGACCCTGATGTTCCGCGACCGCCAGGGCGAGACCATCCGCACCGCGGTGGCGCGGATCAAGGAGTTCATCGCCGAGAACCCCCTGAGCCAGGGGCACTGGCAGCTGGCAGGCGGGGTGATCGGGGTGATGGCCGCGGTCAACGAGATCATCCTGTCCAGCCAGATCGAGGCCATCGCCCTGGCGCTGCTGGTCCTCGCCGTGCTCTGCACCCTGGTCTACCGCTCGGCGGTGGCCGGCATGCTGTTCATGGTCCCGGTGATCATCTCCAACATGCTGACCTTCAGCTTCATGGCCTGGAAGGGCATCGGCATGAACATCAACACGGTGCCGGTGGCGGCCCTTGGCATCGGCCTGGGGGTGGATTACGCCTTCTACATCGCCGACCGCGTCAAGGAAGAGATCGCCATCGGCAGCAGCCCCGAGCACGCCATCCGCCAGGCCCTGCACTCCGCGGGCATGGGGGTGATCGTCACCGCCAGCGTGCTGATCCTCAGCACCCTGCTGTGGTGGGCCTCGTCGCTGCGCTTCCAGGCCGAGATGGGCCTGCTGATGGCGATCTGGCTGAGCGTGTCGGCGATCTCCGCGCTGTTCGTGATGCCCTCGCTGATCTACGTCTTCCGTCCCCGTTTCATCTTCGCCGGGCAGCCGCATGCGGCTGCCTTGCAGGCGCTGGAGCCGGCCCCGCTGCAGGCCGTGTGAAAGCGAACGCACAACAACAAAACCAAAACCATGGCTTCTGGCCGCTCTTAACCTCTGGGGAGGTATCCGGTGAACTCTAGCGTCGACTCCTGCGTGCAACCGCGTGTTGCACTTCACAAGCTCGCCCTGGCCATCGCCTTGGTGCCGGTGACCGTGCCGGCCCTGGCCGACGACAGTCTCAAGGTCGATGGCTACCTGCGCGAGGAACTGTCCTGGAACACCAAGAACTGGGAGGATACCCCCGGCTACAGCGACGGCGGCAAGCTGTCCATGGCGCGCAGCACCGCGCGCCTGAACCTGGACTGGGCGGCGACCGACCAGGTCTCGGTGGTGGCCAAGCTGCGCGCCTCGCGCGAGGTCAAGACCGACTTCCTCAAGCACCTCGAGGACATGGGCGCCAACAACTACCACTCCGGCGAGCACGGCGACATCATGGACCTCTACGACAAGGAGGAAATCCGCGAGCTGTACATCGACTTCCCGGTTGGCGAACGCACCCGCTTCCGTATCGGCAAGCAGCAGATCGCCTGGGGCGAGACCGACTTCTTCGCCGCCAACGACCTGGTGCACGGCTTCGACTACACCTGGCGCAGCTTCCTCGAGCCGGCCAACGAAGAACTGCGCAAGACCAACAACATCGTCAAGGTGAACGTCGACGTGCCCGAGGCCGACGGCGGCATCGAGGCCTTCGTGCGGCCGGGGCTGGACCGCAAGCAGGACATCGGCAGCGAACTGGACATCTACGGCGCGCGCTGGTCGAGCCAGCCCTACGCCGGCGTCGATTTCCGCAACATCGACCCCTACAACTACGAGAACAACGAAGGCGACTACCGCCACTGGACCGGCGGCCTGCGCTGGAGCGGGATGCTCGGCGACACCAACTACTCGCTGTCCTACCTGCGCACCTTCTACAACTCGCCGATCCTCAACGCCTCCAACAACCTCGCGCTGTTCGGCCTGCCCGAGGTGCCGTCCGGCGCCAACACCGTCGGCACCGACCAGACCAAGGGCCTGGCCGGCGAGATCATCTACCCGATCGTCAACATCTACGGCTTCACCGCCAGCCGCTATTCCGACGCGGCCGATGCGGTGTTCAGCACCGAGGTGGCGTACATCAAGGACGCGCCCTACCAGATCGCGCTGCCGGTACCGACCCCGCTCAGCCAGAACATCGCCCCGGGCTTCGACGGCTTCCAGACCAAGAACGTCGTGGCGCTGATGCTGCGCATGGACAAGAACATCGCCGCCACCCAGAGCCTGCTGGGCACCGAGAAACCGATGTTCTTCTCCGTCCAGCTGTTCGACAAGTGGGTGCAGAACTACGACTCCGACGACCAGCTGCTCTACAGCGTCGGCTGGGGCGGCAAGGTCAAGGAACACTCGGTCCTGGCCACCACCATCTTCGACCTCAGCTACGACAGCGGGCGCATCCGCCCGCAACTGGTGCTGGGCGCCGACCTGAGCAACAACGGCGGCTTCGCGGTGCCCTCGGTCACCTTCGAGCTGTCCAGCAAGTGGCGCTGGAAGGTCGAGTACGACGCCTTCTGGGACGACGCCTGGCGCGACGGCGACAAGTGCACCCCGGGCAATGCCGCCAACTGCGACAAGACCACGCTGTTCGGCTACTTCCACAACCGTGACCAGCTCTACACCAGCCTGACCTACCTGTTCTGACCCGTAGTGGAGACCTGACCATGAAACGCGCACGACCGGTTCTGCAACGCACCCTGGGCCTGACCCTGGCCTGCCTGTCCCCACTCCTGGCCTCCGCTGCCGAGCTTGCGCCGGGCACGGTGATTTCCGCGGCCAACCTCGACCAGGTGAAGAACGACACCTTCGAAGGCCACAGCATCGCCAGCCTGCTGACCGAGAAGATGGAATGGCGAATCCGCAACACCGGCTGGAAACTGCCGCTGGCCAAGTCCCAGGAGGTCAAGCTCGACCCGCGCTGGGTCAAGGCATCGCAGGCCAATGCCGGCAAGACGGTGATCAACAAGGAAGCCTGCCGGGTGGACAACTGGGTGGCCGGCGAGCCCTTCCCGAACGTCGACGCCAAGGATCCGCAGGCCGCGGAAAAGCTGGTCTGGAACTGGCACCTGGGGCAACTGGTGGGTGACGTTTCCCAGGTCCCGCAGTTCACCCAGCTGTTGATCGACGGCAAGAAGGGCATCCACGCCGAGCCGGTGGCGGAGTTCAGCCGCTACTCCATGAAGGGCCGCCTGACCGGCGACCAGGCGGTGGAGGGCGACGGCAGCGAGCGCGGCCGCCAGCTGCTGTACTTCAAGTCGCCATCGGACATGAAGGGGCTGGGGACCTATACGCAGATGTACGACTCGGACAAGGTCAACGACGTCTGGGCCTACATCCCCGCCGTGCGCCGCGTGCGCCGCCTGTCCGGCGGCGCCTGGATGGACCCGGTCGGCTCCTCGGACCAGCTGCAGGACGACCTGGACGTCTTCAACGCGCGCCCGTGCTGGTACCCGCAGTACAAGCTGCTCGGCACCCGCTGGGTGCTCGCCGTGGCCAACAGCAAGACCGGCCTGTGGAAGACCGACGGCAAGACGCCGGCCGAGAAGTACCCGGTCCTCGACGACCAGCCGCCGTACTGGAACATGAACAACAACAACTTCGAGCCACGCGAGGTATACGTGATCGAGGCCATCACCCCGTCCATCCACCCCTACAGCAAGAAGGTGCTGTACATGGACGTGAAGTACCCGCGCTTCTATTACGCCGAGGCCTACGACCGCAAGGGTGAGTTCTGGAAGTTCATGGAGTTCCATTCCTACTCCAACATCGCCGACGGCGACGTGCGGACCACCGCCGGCGCGGTCATCGACTTCCAGCGCAACCATGCCACGGTCTCGCTGATCGACACCGCGAGCTGGAAGACCAACTTCCCCGCCAAGGCCAGCAACTTCTCCCTGCAGACCCTGCAGGCCGCCGGCCGCTGACGGCGGGCCCGGCACGGTTTCCCCGCGGCACGGATGCCGCCCCCTCTTTCCCGCCACCCCGGGCCACGCGTCGCAACGGCGGCGCCGGGCCCTTCGGAGAACACGAGCATGTCGACCATGAAGGCCGCGCGCCTGCACGAGATCGGCGGACGATTCCGCATCGACGAACTACCCCGGCCGGCACCCGGCCCCCATGATGTGCTGGTGAAGGTCGAGGCCAGCGGGGTCATTCCCAACCTGAAGAACGTCACCACCCACTTCCCCGAGTGGTATCCCTTCCTGCCGTTGCCGGCGCTGCCGGCGACTTTCGGCCTGGACTCGGCCGGGGTGGTCGCCGAGGTCGGCGCCGCGGTCAGCGCCTTCAGGCCGGGCGACCGCGTCTACGTCAACCCCGGCGTCGGCTGCGGCGAGTGCCGGCATTGCCGGCAGGGCGAAACGCCGCGCTGCGAGGCGTACACCTTCCTCGGCTACTTCGGCTTCGGCCCCGGTTCGCAGGCGATCTTCGAGCGCTACCCGTATGCCGGCTACGGCCAGTACATGACCGCGCCGGCGAACAACCTGGTGCGCCTGCCGCAACGCCTTAGCTTCTCCCAGGCCACCCGCTTCGGCTACCTCGGCACCGCCTACTCGGCGATCCGCAAGTCCGGCCTGCGCCCGGGGCAGAGCATCCTGATCCTCGGCGCCTCCGGCACCCTGGGCGTTGGCGCGGCGCTGCTGGCCCTGGCCTTCGGCGCCTCGCAGGTACTGGTCGCCGCGCGTGACGGCGCTGCCCTCGAACGCCTGCGGGCGCTGGCGCCGCAGCGTGTCGTGGCGATCCGCATCGGCGAGCGCAGCGTCCACGAGCAGGTGCTGGAGCAGGTGCCCGGCGGCGTCGACGCCATGCTCGACACCCTCGGCGCCAAGGCGCCCGCGTCGCTTTCGGTGGAGGCGATGAAAGCGGTCGGCCGCGGTGGGCGCATCGTGCAGATCGGCGGCGTGGCCGGCCCCATCCCCATCGACCCGCACCCCTTCATGTGCGCGCAGCTGCAGTACATCGGCTCGCTCTGGTTCACCCCGGTGGAAGGCGACGAGATGGCCAGCATGATCGAGTCGGGCGTGCTCGACCTGTCCCTGCTGGAGGAACGGGCCTACACCCTGGAGCGCCTGAACGAGGCGCTGGAAGACATCCAGGCGCAGGCCAGCGGCTTCGTCAACTTCCACATCGCGCACGAATGAACAACCGAGGGAAGACTCGACCATGCAGGTAAATCGCATCGTGACCGGCCACGACAGCCGCGGCCTTTCGCAGATCGACAGCCAGGGCCCGCTCGCCGGCACCGAGCCGTTCGTCCATTCCCCGGGCTTTTCCGCGGCCCTGGTATGGCAGACCGGAGCGGACCCGCGGATCGTCGCCAACCCCGGGGACCCGTCCCTGGGCGTGGCCTCGGTGCTGCCGGTGCCGGGCGGCACCAGCGTCATGCTGGTGACCTTCCCGCCGCAGCAGGATGCGCCCGCCGAGGAGGTCGACGCCGCCGCCGCGGTCGACGAGATGCGCGCGCGGCTGCCGGGCATGGCGGAGCTGTTCGAGCCCGAGCATCCAGGCTTCCATCGTACCGACAGCATCGACTACGGCGTGGTGCTGGAAGGGGAGCTGCTCCTGGAACTCGACGAGGGGCGCAGCACCCGCCTGCGCCAGGGCGATGTGGTGGTCCAGTCGGGTACCCGGCATGCCTGGCGTAACACCGGTAACACTGCGGCGCGAATGCTCTTCGTGATGGTCGGTGCGCGGCGCTGACGCGCTCGTCCGGCGAGGTGCGCCGAAAGCGGCCCGGGGCGCTGCCCCGGGCCAGAGAACATCATCCTAGAGCGCCTTGGGAAAAGGCCCCCGGCGCGTAGCTGCAAGACCTTTCCCGGCCGTCCGTTTCCATGGCCCGGCCTGGCCGATGGGCGTGCTTATTGCATCTGCATGGGAGGACGGCCCGGGATACCCGATGCGGTGACAGCGCGCCCCGGCGCTGCTGGCCCCGCGTACCGGCCGGGCGACGCCCAGGCGCCGCCCGCCGCACCGCAGCGATGCGTGACGCACCCCGCTTGGGCTGCGCCGCAGCGGTCGGCCGGTCCTGGTCGCGATAACAATAATGGTGCGCAGTCCCCGACGCCGTGCACCGAATAAAACGTGAGAGCCTGCCCGGTCGCGTGCCCGGGCGGAGGAGGGTGCTATATGGAACGCCTGTTCTTTTCCCCTGCGGTACCACCGGACGTCGTCCTGTCGCGCTACGAAGTCTGTCGTACGCAGGACCTCGAGGAGGCCCGCAAGTGCGGGGAGCGCATATTCTGCGAGAACCGCCTGTCCAGCCTGGACGCCAACAGCACCGTCAACACCCGCATCTACTACCGGCGCCTGGGCAGCATCGGCATGGGGCGCATGAGCTATGGCGGCGACATCACCATCGAGCCCGGCGAGCTGGACACCTTCACCCTGGTGCAGATGCCGATCTGCGGGCAGGAGCAGATCGAGTGCGGCAACCAGCGCGTGCTTTCCAACGTGCACATGGGCTCGGTGCTCAACGCCCACCTGCCGTCGCGGATCAACCACAGCAACAGCACCGAGAAGCTGATCATCCGCATCGACACCAGCCTGCTGGAGCGCAACTGCCAGCAGCACCTGGGGCGCATGCTGCGCAAGGAACTGGAGTTCCAGCCGGGCATGCCGCTGGACACGCCCCAGGGGCGCTGCTGGATGCGCACGGTCGGCTGGATCTACGACAGCCTGTCCGCCGATGACAGCGAGCCTTCGCCGTTGCTGGCCGCGCAGTTCGAGCAGGCGCTGGTGAACGTGCTGCTGGCCTGCCAGCCGCACAACTACAGCGCGGAAATGCTCGCCAACGAGGGGCCGGTGATCGCCCCGTCCTTCGTCAAGAAGGTCGAGCGCTACATCGAGGAGCACGCCCACGAGCCGATTTCCATCATCGACATGGCGGAGCATGCGGGCGTCAGCAGCCGCTCGCTGTTCACCGGTTTCCGCCGCTACCGCAACACCTCGCCGATGCTGTACCTGAAGGAGGTGCGCCTGCGCCACGTCCAGGAGGAACTGCAGCGCCAGTCCCCTGGCAATACCACGGTCACCGCCGTGGCCTTCCGCTGGGGGTTCAGCCACCTCGGCCACTTCACCACCGACTACAAGCGCCGCTTCGGCGAAAGCCCCTCGGAAACCCTCGCCCGTTGACCTGCGCGGACACGGATGTCCCTCTTCCCCGCACGGCTTCCCCGCTCGTTCCCGCGCCCCGCCCAGCCCCTTTGCCCATGCCCCTGCAACCCGTGCGCTTTTTCTGCGCTGGGGGGATAACGCCCTCGGTTCCGGGAGCGTCAGCCGGGAAGCGGCTTTCTAGGATGGCCCGCAAGCGCGCCGCATGGCGCGGCGCCTGTCCAGTCAGCCAATGGGGAGTCCCTTCATGTCCGAGCAACCGATCATCCGTCGCCGCCAGGTCAAGACCGGCATCAGCGATGCCCGCGTCAACAACGCCAAGACCCAGAGCCAGTACCAGCCCTACAAGGACGCGGCCTGGGGCTTCATCAACCACTGGTACCCGGCGCTGTTCAGCCATGAGCTGGTCGAGGACCAGGTCGAAGGCATCCAGATCTGCGGCATCCCCATCGTGCTGCGCCGCGCCAACGGCAAGGTGTTCGCCCTCAAGGACCAGTGCCTGCACCGTGGCGTGCGGCTCTCGGAAAAGCCCATGTGCTTCACCAAGAGCACCATTTCCTGCTGGTACCACGGTTTCACCTTCGACCTGGAGAGCGGCAAGCTGGTGACCATCGTCGCCAACCCGGACGACAAGCTGATCGGCACCACCGGCGTCACCACCTACCCGGTGCACGAAGTCAACGGCATGATCTTCGTCTTCGTCCGCGAGGACGACTACCCGGACGAGGACGTACCGCCGCTGGCCCAGGACCTGCCGTTCCGCTTCCCCGAGCGCAGCGAGCAGTTCCCGCACCCGCTGTGGCCGGCCTCGCCCAGCCTGCTGGACGACAACGCGGTGGTGCTGGGCATGCACCGCACCGGTTTCGGCAACTGGCGCATCGCCTGCGAGAACGGCTTCGACAACGCGCACATCCTGGTGCACAAGGACAACACCATCGTCCATGCCATGGACTGGGTCCTGCCGCTGGGCCTGCTGCCCACCGGCGACGACTGCATCAGCGTGGTGGAGGAGGAGAACGGCCCGAAGGGCCTGATGCAGTGGCTGTTCACCGACAAGTGGGCGCCGGTGCTGGAGAACAAGGAACTGGGCCTGAAGGTCGAGGGCGTCAACGGTCGCTTCTACCGTACCTCGGTGGTGCTGCCCGGCGTGCTGATGGTGGAGAACTGGCCGGGCGACCACATGGCGCAGTACGAGTGGTACGTGCCCATCACCGACGACACCCACGAATACTGGGAAATCATCGTCCGCGTGTGCAACACCGAGGAAGAGCGGACCAAGCACCAGTACCGCTTCGACCGCGTCTACGAGCCGCTGTGCCTGCACGGTTTCAACGACTGCGACCTGTACGCCCGCGAGGCCATGCAGAACTTCTACTACGACGGCACCGGCTGGGACGAGGAGCAACTGGTCGCCACCGACGTCTCGCCGATCACCTGGCGCAAGCTGGCCTCGCGCTGGAACCGCGGCATCGCCAAGCCCGGCCGCGGCGTGGCCGGCGCGGTCAAGGACACCAGCCTGATCTTCAAGCAGACCGCCGACGGCAAGCGCCCGGGGTACAAGGTCGAGCAGATCAAGGACTGACCGCCAGCCCGACCCGGCCTGCGCTCCAGGCCGGGTCACCTTCCCAGGGGAACCCCCATGCCGCAGATACCCGGCTCCAGCAGCCATTTCCTCACGGTGGACGGTGTGCGCCTGCACTACCGTCTGGTCGAGGGCCCCAGCGACCGCCCGCCGGTGATCTTCACCCATGGCGGCGGGCCCGGCTGCACCGCCTGGAGCAATTTTCGCCTGAGCGCCGCGGCATTCTCCGCGCGGCATCGCTGCTATTTCCTCGACCTGGCGCAGTTCGGCCAGTCCGAGATGGTGCCGGTGCAGGGCCCGGTCTTCAGCTGGCACGCAAGCAAGCTGCTGGGCTTCATGGATGCCCTGGGCATCCCCCGGGCGCACCTGGTCAACCAGTCCTTCGGCGGCTGCGTGGCGATCCGCTTCGCCGTCGACCACCCCGATCGCGTCGGCAGCCTGCTGCTGATCGGCTCGCAGCCGGTGGAGCGCGGGGTGATGCAGCCGCTGCCGCTGTTCAGCAAGCACGCCGCGGGGCTGATAAGCGACTACTACCTGGCCGACGGCGGGCCGAGCCTGGACAAGATGGCGGCACTGATCCGCCGCTACGAACTGCATGACGATGCCCGCCTCGACGAGGAAACCCTGCGCCTGCGCTTCGAGGCCAGCGCCAACCCCGGCTTCATAGCGCTGCTGAAGACCCCCGGGGCCTTCGGCCAGTGGGAGAACCTGATGCCGGTGTTCTCCCGGGTGCTGGCGCCGACCCTGATCTGCTGGGGGCTGCACGACTGGTTCGGTGGCGTCGACGTGCCGATGCTGATGCTCAACCAGTTCGCCGATGCCCGGCTGCACGTGCTGGGCAACCTCGCGCATCACCTGCAGAGCGAAGCGCCGGACGAGTTCAATGCGCTGGCGCTGACCTTCATCGGAGGGCACGAATGAACGCCTCGACTGAACTGCACTACCTGGAGATGTACGAGCTGTCGGGGCTGATCCGCAGCGGCAAGCTGTCGCCGGTGGAGGTGGTCGAGGCGCAGCTGGCGCGCATCGAGCGCCTGGAGCCGCAGCTGCACAGCTATGCCTGCGTCACCGCCGAGCTGGCCCTGGAACAGGCCCGCCAGGCGGAGCGCGAGCTGATGCGTGGCGAATGCCGCAGCCCGCTGCATGGCATACCCATCGCGGTGAAGGACCTCTTCGACACCGCCGGGGTGCCGACCTGCGCCGGCATGCCGCTGCTGCACGGCCGCGTGCCGCAGGAGGACGCCACGGTGGTCGCACGCCTGCGCGAGGCCGGCGCGGTGCTGCTCGGCAAGCTGCAGATGACCGAGGGCGCCTTCGCCATCCACCATCCCAGCCTGGTCGCGCCGAACAACCCCTGGCATGCCGGGCACTGGGCGGGCGCGTCCTCCAGCGGCTGCGGGGTGGCCACCGCCGCCGGGCTCTGCTACGCCTCGTTGGGCAGCGACACCGGCGGCTCGATCCGCTTCCCCTGCGCGGCCAATGGCCTGACCGGCCTGAAGCCGACCTGGGGGCGGGTCAGCCGGCATGGCTGCTTCGAGCTGGCCGCCAGCCTCGACCACATCGGTCCGATCACCCGCAGCGCCCGCGATGCGCTGTTCCTGCTGTCGACCATCGCCGGCCACGACCCGCGGGACCCCACCTCGCTGCCCAGCGTGTGCCTGGAGATCCCCGGCCTGGACGAGTCGTTCCAGGGCCTGCGCATCGGCGTGGACGAGGCCTGGCTGAGCGACGGCGTCGACCCGCTCATCCAGCAGGCGCTGCAGCAGGTCATGGAGATCGTCCTGCAGGGCGGCGGCAGGCTGCTGCGCGTGCGCATGCCGGACACCCGCCCGGTGAGCGCCAACTGGGAGGCCCATTGCGGCGTGCAGACCGCCGTCGCCCATGCCGCCACCTACCCGCAACACGCGGCGGAATACGGGCCGGCGCTGAGCCGCCTGATCGACGGCGGCCGGGCGCTTTCGGGCATGGACTACCAGCGCATCCTGCTCGCCGCGCAGCGCTTCAGCGGCGAGCTGGAAAGCCTGCTGACCCAGGTCGACCTGCTGCTGGCCCCGGTACAGCCCTACGCGGCGCCGAGCCACGAGCAACTGGCGGCCCTGGCGCTGGACGCGGAGGCCAATCGCCGGCTGATCCAGTTCACCGCGCCCTTCAACGTCAGCGGCCATCCGTGCCTGAGCCTGCCCTGCGGCTTCACCCCGCAAGGCCTGCCGCTGGGCTGCCAGTTCATCGCCGGCAAGGGCGGCGAGGCCGTGCTGTGCCGGGCGGGCATGGCGTTGCAGAAGGCGAGCGATTGGCACCGCAGGCACCCACCGGGCATCTGAGCGCTTTCTTGCGCTGCCGGGATAAAGGCCCCGCCCACGGGAGTGTGCGGGGCAGGGGCGGTTCATAAGATCGGGCTGAGCCTGCGGCGCCGTGTTTCCCGCGGCGGGTACGGGCCCGGATGCAACCCAGAGAACAACAAATGAACGAAGTCCATGCGTGCCCGGCCACCGGGCAGGAAGAAGACAGCCGCTACCGCCAGGAGCACCGACGCTCGCTGACGGACCCGCGGGCATTCTGGGCGGAGCAGGCGCGGCACCTGCACTGGCACCGCCGTTGGGACGAAGTGCTCGACGAAAGCCGGGCGCCCCTGTACCGCTGGTTCGCCGGGGCCGAGTTCAACACCTGCTACAACGCCCTCGACCGCCACGTCGAGGGCGGGCGGGCCGAGCAGGCCGCGCTGATCTACGACAGCCCGGTCACCGGCCGCTGCGAAACCTTCAGCTACCGTGAGCTGCGCGACCTCGTGGCGCGCTTCGCCGGCTGCCTGCGGGCGCTGGGCGTGGAGCGTTCGGACCGCGTGGTCATCTACATGCCGATGGTGCCCGAGGCGCTGATCGCCATGCTCGCCTGCGCGCGGATCGGCGCGGTCCATTCCGTGGTGTTCGGCGGCTTCGCCGCGCCGGAGCTGGCCAAGCGCATCGAAGATGCGCAGCCGAAACTGGTGGTGACGGCCTCCTGCGGCATCGAACCGACCCACACGGTGGCCTACAAGCCCCTGCTGGACCAGGCCATCGCGCTGTCGGCGCACAAGCCCGCGCACTGCATCCTGCTGCAGCGCCCGCAGCTGCAGGCCGAACTCGTCGCCGGGCGGGACCTCGACTGGCAGGCGGCCATGGCCGCCGCGCAGCCGGTGGACTGCGTGCCGGTGGCGGCCACCGACCCGCTGTACGTGCTCTACACCTCCGGCACCACCGGCAAGCCCAAGGGCGTGGTGCGCGACCACGGCGGCCATGCCGTGGCCCTGCATTACTCGATGCGCGCGGTGTACGCGGCGAAGCCGGGCGAGGTCTTCTGGGCCGCCTCGGACGTCGGTTGGGTGGTCGGCCATTCCTATATCGTCTATGCGCCGCTGCTGCTCGGCTGCACGACGCTGCTCTACGAAGGCAAGCCGGTGGGCACGCCGGATGCGGGGGCGTTCTGGCGGGTGATCGCGCAGCATCGCGTCAGCACTTTCTTCACCGCGCCGACCGCGCTGCGGGCGATCAAGAAGGAAGACCCCCGCGGCGAGCGGCTGCAGCACCACGACATCGGCTGCCTGCGGGCGCTGTTCCTCGCCGGCGAGCGTTCCGATGCGGACACCATCGCCTGGGCGCAGGCGCTGCTCGGGGTGCCGGTGGTCGACCACTGGTGGCAGACGGAGCTGGGCTGGCCGGCCATCGCCAATTGCCAGGGCATCGAGGCGCTGCCGGTCAAGCCGGGGTCGTCCAGCGTGCCGGTGCCGGGTTTCGACCTGCAGGCGCTCGACGCCGACGGCGCGCAGGTCGCTGCCGGGCAGATCGGCAACCTGGTGCTGAAGCTGCCGCTGCCGCCGGGCGCCTTGCCGACGCTGTGGAACGACGTGCAGGGCTACCTCGACAACTACCTGGCACGCTACCCCGGCTACTACCTGACCGGCGATGCCGGCTACCTCGACGCCGACGGCTACGCCTGGATCATGTCGCGCATCGACGACATCATCAACGTGGCCGGCCACCGCCTGTCGACCGGGGCGATGGAGGAGGCGCTGGCCGGGCACGGGGACGTCGCCGAGTGCGCGGTCATCGGCGTCGCCGACCCGCTCAAGGGGCAGCTGCCCCTGGGCCTGGTGGTGCTCAAGGCCGGCGTCCGGCGCCCGGCGGAGGACCTCGAACGGGAGCTGGTCGCGCGGGTGCGCGAGCAGATCGGCGCGGTGGCCTCGTTCAAGACCGTGCTGATCGTTCCGCGCCTGCCGAAGACGCGCTCGGGCAAGGTGCTGCGCTCCACCATGCGGGCCCTCGCCGATGGCCAGCAGCCCGTGGTGCCGGCGACGATCGACGACCCGCGGGTGCTCGACGAAATCGCCGCGGCGCTGGCCAGGCGTTGAGAAACACCCTGGCGGATGTCCCCGGCCGGGGCCATCCGCCTTACCTTCGAAGGGGAGCACAGACATGAGCCTGCACACTGGCAGGGCCATCCGCATCGACCAGGCGGGCGGCCCGGAGGCGCTGCGCGTGGTCGAGGTCGCCGTCGGCGAGCCCGGCCCGGGCGAGGTGCGCATCCGCCACCACGCCGTCGGGGTGAACTTCCTCGACATCTACCAGCGCAAGGGCCTGTACGGCCTGCCGTTCCCGCTGCAACCCGGCATGGAAGGGGCCGGCGTGGTCGAGGCGGTGGGCGCCGGCGTGGAGCACCTGCGCGCAGGCGACCGGGTGGCCTACGCCGGCTTCCCGCCGGGCGCGTACTGCGACGTGCGGCTGATGCCGGCGATGACGGTCTGCCGGCTGCCGGACGCGATCGACTTCGAGACCGGCGCGGCGATGATGCTCAAGGGCTGGACGGCCTGCTACCTGCTGACGCGCTGCCCCCCGGTGGAAGGGCTGCGGGCCGGCGATAGCGTGCTGTTCCACGCCGCGGCGGGCGGCGTGGGCCTGATCGCCTGCCAGTGGGCGAGGGCGCTGGGCCTGCAACTGATCGCCACCGCCGGCAGCGACGAGAAGTGCCGGTTGGCGCTGGAGCACGGCGCCGCGCATGCGATCAACTACCGCCGCTATGATTTCGTCGAGCGGGTGCGGGAAATCACCGGCGGGCGCGGCGTCAAGGTGGTGTACGACTCGGTCGGCCGCGACACCTTCGAGAAGTCGCTCGACTGCCTGGCGCCCTTCGGCCTGCTGGTCGCCTACGGCGACGCTTCCGGCCCCGCGCCGGCCATCGCGCCGGCGCAACTGGTGAGCAAGGGCTCGCTGTACCTGACCTACCAGGGCCTGTGGCACCACGTGTCGAGCCGCGAGCGGGCCCAGGCGCTCAGCGACGAGCTGTTCGCCAGGGTGGCGCGGGGCGACGTGCGGATCCCGGTCATGCACCGCTATGCGCTGGAGCAGGCCACCAGCGCGCAACGCGACCTGGAGGCCCGGCGGACCACTGGCTGCATCGTGCTGCTGCCGGCGGGAGCCTAGTTCCGTCATTTGCGTTCCTTGGTTTGCCCGTGCCCCCTGGGCACGGGATTTTTTTTCCAGCCCCTGCATACCGGACAGGGCGCCTCGCGGGGTACGGTGGGCGCGTGCAGGCCCGGCGCGGCGAAGCGGGAACCCGGCAAGGCGATTTCCCTTGGGAGGCGAAGATGACGACAGTGCCCGACGGCTGCCACCTGAACTGCGATGCGCTGTTGCATTCGCAGGACCTCGACGAGACGCGCCGGCTGGTGGCCTCGGTGTTCTGCGAGCATCGCCTGGAGCTGCGCCAGGCGGCGAGCCGCCTGGACTACCGGCACCAGCACCTGCGCACCGAACAGCTGAGCTTCAGCCGCATGCGCTACGGCGCCGACGTGCACATCCGCCCCGGCGAGCTGGGCTCGTTCTACCTGGTGCAGCTGCCCTTCGCCGGCCACGACCGGCAGCGGATCGGCCGCCGCGAGCTGCTCAGCGACAGCCTGCACGGCAGCATCCATGCGCCTGACGAGAGCCTGGAGATGAACTGGAGCGGCGACTGCCAGAAGCTGGTGGTGCGCATCGAGCGCGGCGCCCTCGAACGGCATGCCGTCGCGCTGCTCGATCACGACGCCCAGCAGCCCCTGGCGTTCCACCCGCTGATGGACCTGCGCAACGCCGCCGGGGCGGTCTGGGGGCAGACGGCGCGGCAGCTGTTCGACGTGCTGCAGCGTGCCCCGCAGCTGTTCGAGATGCCCCTGGTCAGGGCGCAGTTCGAGCAGACCCTGATGACCACGCTGCTGACCTGGCAGCCCAACACCCTGAGCGATCGGCTGGGCGAGCCCTCGGCCCAGGTCCTGCCGCGCCACGTCAAGCTGGCCGTGGACTACATCCAGGCCCACGCCGAGCAGCCGATCAGCGTGGAGACGCTGGCGGCCATCGCCGGTGTCAGCGGCCGCTCGATCTACCACGGCTTCCAGCGCTTCCTGGGCGTCAGCCCCATGCGCTACCTGCGCGACGTGCGCATGGAGCGCGTGCACCAGGACCTCAAGGACCCGCGCCAGCCCGCCCGGGTGACCGAGATACTCGCCCGCTGGGGCTTCTTCCAGTTCGGCCGCTTCGCCATCGAGTACCGCCAGCGCTATGCCGAGACGCCGCGCCAGACCCTGGCCAGGGGCCGCGGCTGACGCCCCGCGAGCTTCTTGCAGTATTCGCATGATCGCTGCAGGGCCTGCATATTCGCTGTGTCCGCCTTGCTCCACATTGAGGGCCGTGGCTGCACCCGCAGCCATCGCCAAACTTGATGATGGAGTTGGACCGCATGAGAAGAATAACTATCGTCGGTGCCGGGCAGGCCGGGCTGCAACTGGGCATCGGCCTGCTCAAGCAGGGTTACGACGTCGCCTTGATCTCCAACCGCAGCGCCGCGGACATCGCCGCCGGCCGGGTACTGTCCAGCCAGTCGATGTACGACATGGCCCTGGGCTTCGAGCGCCAGCTGGGCCTGGCGTTCTGGGACGACAGCTGCCCGCCCACCGTGGGCGTGCACATGCGTGCCGGCAACGCCGAGGGCCTGATGGTCGACTGGCGCTCGCCGATGAAGGCCCCCGGCCAGTCGGTCGACCAGCGGATCAAGATGCCGCGCTGGATGCACGAGTTCGAACGCCTGGGCGGCCGGCTGGTGATCGAGGAAGCGGGGCTGGATGACCTGGAGCGCTACGCCGCCACCTCCGACCTGGTGATAGTCGCCAGCGGCAAGGGCGAGATCGGCAAGCTGTTCGAGCGCGACGCCGAGCGCAGCACCTTCGACCGCCCCATGCGCACCATCTCGCTGACCTACGTGCACGGCATGCTACCCCGCGAGGACTACAGCGCGCTGAACATCAGCATCAACCCCGGCATCGGCGAGTACGTCAACTTCCCCTGCCTGACCTTGAGCGGGGCAGGGGACATCATCAACCTCGAATGCATCGAGGGCGGGCCGATGGACCGCTGGGCGGAAGTCAGCACGCCGGCGGAACACCTGGCGCTGGCGGTGGAGCTGATCGAGCGCTTCTTCCCCTGGGAGGCCCCACGCTGCCGCAACCTGCGGCTGACCGACGACCTCGGCATCCTGGTCGGGCGGGTCACCCCCACCGTGCGCAAGCCCATCGGCTACCTGCCGTCCGGGCGCACCGTGCTGGGCATGGCCGACGTGCTGGTGCTCAACGACCCCATCACCGGGCAGGGCTCGAACAACGCCAGCAAGTGCGCCAACATCTACATGAACGCCATTCTCGAACAGGGGCGGGCACCCTTCGACGACACCTGGAAGAACGCCACCTTCGAGCGCTACTGGGACTACGCTCAGTGGGTCGCGCGCTTCACCAACACCCACCTGCTGCCGCCGCCGGAGTCCGTGCTCAAGGTGTTCACCGCCTGTGCCGCCGACCCGGCGCTGGCCGCCGCCGTGGCCAATGCCTTCGACGACCCGAAGAGCCTGGTGCCCTGGTACTACGACAGCGCCGAAGCCGAGCGCTTCATCGCCTCCTTCAGCGCCGCGCGAGGGTGACCGCCATGCCCGTACAGCACAACAAAGCGCTGTTGCCCGGCCGTGCCGGTGCGCTCGTCGCCTGCCTGCTCCCGCTGCAGGCCGCCTGGGCGACGCAGGGCACCTTCCCGCATGGCTACGGCGTCAAGTCCGAGGGCATGGGCGGGGTGGTCATCGCCCTGCCGCAGGACTCCCTGGTCGGCGCCTCCAACCCGGCCGGGATGGTCGCGGTCGGCGACCGCCTGGACGTCGGCGCCGCCTTCCTCAAGGCCGACAACGGCGCCGAGTTCGCCGGCAACACGATCAGCGGCTCCAAGGACCGGGACCTGTACGTGATCCCGCAGTTCGGCGCCAACAAGATGCTCGATGACGTCAGCAGCCTGGGTATCTCGGTGGTCGGCAACGGCGTGGGCACCGCCTACGCCCGCGACGCCGACTTCGGCGGGCTGCGCAACCCCGGTTCGCAGTTCCAGCAGATGGTCGCCACCACCAGCTACGCCCGCAAGCTCAACGAGCAGCACAGCGTCGGCGTGGGCCTGATGCTGCTGCGCCAGGTGCTGGACATCGACGGCACCGCCAGCATCGGCCTGCCCCAGGGGCGCGACGAGTCCTACGGCGCCGGCCTGCGGCTGGGCTGGATCGGCCAATTGACACCCGAATGGAGCCTCGGCGCCAGCTATTCCACCCGCGGCTACATGTCGAAGATGCACCGCTTCGACAAGCTGCTGGCCGATGGCGGCGACCTCGACATGCCGTCCAACTGGGCCCTGGGCGTGGCCTGGAAGCACGGCCCGCTGACCCTCGCCGCCGACCTGCAGAAGGTCTACTGGAGCGACGTCAGGTCCCTCGGCAACCCCGGCGTGAGCCGCGCCACCGGCGCGCCCGGGGACTCCGACGGGCCCGGCTTCGGCTGGCGCGACCAGCGCATCTGGCGGGTGGGCGCGGCCTGGGACCTGAACCAGCGGCTGACGCTGCGGGCCGGCTACAACGACGCCAACCAGCTGCTCGATGGCCACGACACCTACCTGGGCATCCTGGCGCCGGCCGCCAACCACCGGCACGTGACCTTCGGCGGCACCTACCGCCTCACCGGCGGCCACGAGTTGTCCCTGGCCTACGCCCGTTCCTTCAAGGACAAGGTGGAAGGCGAGGGCGCCGGCCCGGATGCGGTCACCTCGCCGTACATGGGCCAGCACTGGCTGTCCGTGAGCTACGGCGTGGCGTTCTGAGCGGAGGCATTGCGATGATCGAAAGAGCCCAACTCAGGCAGGCCCTCGGCCAGTTCGCCACCGGCGTCACCATCGTTACCACCCTGGATGGTGAGAGCTGGCCCATCGGCGTCACGGCCAACAGCTTCAACGCCGTTTCGCTGGAGCCGCCGCTGGTGCTGTGGAGCATCGGCAAGTCCGCCTACAGCTACCCCGCGTTCGCCGGTTCCGAGCACTTCGCCGTGCACGTGCTGGGGGAGGGGCAGCGGGCGCTGTCCGACCGCTTCGCCCAGGCCTCGACGGACAAGTTCGCCGGCCTGGAGGTCGGCACCGGCGTGGGCGGCGTGCCCTTGCTGCCGGGCTGCCTGACGGTGTTCGAGTGCGCCACCGAGCACCGCTACGACGGCGGCGACCACCTGATCCTGGTCGGCCGCGTGCTGCGCATGGCGGCGCCCGAGCCGGACATGCGGCCGCTGCTGTTCCACCGCGGCCGCTACCAGGACCTGGCCCGCGCGCAGAGCGCCTAGCCAGCCCGCACGGCGGCCCGGGAGGGGCCGCCGTTTCTCCTCCTGCGGCGCTGGGTTTATTTGCGCTGGCGGGATAACCGGGGAACCCATTGGAGTGTGGGCGCCACCCCCGGTTCCTATGATCGGGCCATGACAACGAAAGACGCCCTGCCTGCTCCGGAGGCCTTGCAATGATTGGATACACGCTGTTGGGCAGCAACCACCTGGAACGCGCCCGCGCGTTCTATGGCGCCTTCCTCGGCGCCATGGGCGCCACCGCGCTGCTGGAGTCCCCGCGCCTGAGCCTGTACGGGCAGGCCCTGGAACAACCGATGCTGGGCATCTGCACCCCCTATGACGAACGCCCCGCGCAGCCGGGCAACGGCAACATGGTCGCCCTGCCGGCCGGCTCCCGCGAGCGGGTGGACCAGCTGCACGCCCTGGCCCTGGCGCTGGGCGCCAGCGACGAAGGGCTGCCCGGCGAGCGTTTCCAGGGGTTCTACATGGCCTATTTCCGCGACCCGGACGGCAACAAGCTGGCGATCTTCCACAAGGACTGAGCAGGCCGGCCGGCCCGCCGCACCATCGACGTATCCCGTGGGACCCCACTCATGAAAGACCAGACACACCAAGTCACCGTGAACTTCTCCGACGGCGTCAGCCGCAGCTTCAGCGTCCCTGCCGACGCCAGCATCCTCGACGCCGCCCTCGAGGCGCAGGTGCCGCTGCTGTACCAGTGCCGTTCCGGCAGCTGCTCCAGCTGCATCGCCCACCTCGCCGACGGCGAGGCGGTCACCCGCCCCGGCGCCAGTTCCACGCTGCTGGCCAGCGAGTACGCCGCCGGCCAGCGCCTGCTGTGCCTGTGCCAGGCGCAAACGGACTGTACCTTCGAGCTGGCCTACGGCAGCGAGGTCGGCTCGGGGGCGGCCGGTGAGGTGCATGCCTTCGTCGATTCGGTCGAGCGCATCGCCAGCAACGTGGTGCGCCTGCGCCTGGAACTGGCCGATGGCGAATGCCTGGACTTCCGCCCCGGCCAGTTCATGCAGATCCAGGTGCCGGGCTTCGAGGTGCTGCGCAGCTACTCACCGTCCAGCACCCCGGCCGACCTGCCGAAGCTGGAGTTCCTCATCCGCCTGCTGCCCGGCGGCGCCATGTCCAGCTACCTGGAAGAGCAGGTCAAACCCGATGAGGTGCTGACCCTCAGCGGCCCCTACGGCGCCTTCTTCCTGCGCGAGGAGAAGCGCCGCGCGCCGCACATCTTCGTCGCCGGCGGCACCGGCCTGGCGCCGATCCTGTCGATGATCGACACACTGCACAAGCTCGGCGGGCGCAAGCCGCCGATGCTCCTGAGCTTCGGCTGCGCCACCCCGGAAGTGCTGTTCGGCCTCGACGAGATCGAGCTGCGCAAGCAGTGGCTGCCGAGCCTGGAAGCGCGCATCTGCGTGGACCGCGAGCCGCGCGAGGACCTGCACCACGGCAGCCCGGTCAGCGCCCTGCGCGAGGGCGACGTGAGCGGCCCGGACTGCGTGGCCTACCTGTGCGGCCCCCAGCCGATGATCGATGCCGCCACGGCGCGGCTGATCGAGCTGGGCGTCGCCCCCGAAAACATCTTCAGCGAACAGTTCGTCGCTAGCCACTGAGGGCGCCAGCATGCAACCCACCACCTCCATGCCGTTCTCCGCCGAGCAGATGAAATGGTACGAGCAGGCCTGCGCCAGGCTCGACGCCAGGCGCCTGCAGGACTTGCTGTTCGCCATCACCGACATCCACAGCCCCACCGGCTCGGCCCGTGCCGTGGGCGAGTTCATGACCGCCCACCTGAAGCAGATCGGCATGGCCGCCCGCTACCAGCCGATGAGCTTCACCAGCGGCAACGTGCTGGGCGAACTGCGCGGCAGCGGCGGCGGCGCCAGCGTGATGCTGTACGCGCCGCTGGACACCCACCTGGAATGCGACGAGGCCGAGAAGCTGCTGACCGGCGAAGCCGGGCAGGCCGACATGCTGCCGATGGCCCAGCAGGTCGACGACTGGGTGTTCGGCCTCGGCGCCTCCAACCCCAAGGGCATGATCGCCACCCTCACCGAAGTGGCCACCGCGCTGATCGAAGCCGGGGTGCCGCTGACCGGCGACCTGCTGCTGGGGCTGGCCGACGGCGGCATGCCGGTGGACATCTCGGCGCGACAGCACGCGGGCATGTCCAACGGCGTGCTGCACCTGCTCAACCGCGGCGCCGCGCCGGACTTCGCCATCATCATGAAGCCGTGGAACTGGGTGTACCACGAGGAGCCGGGCATGGCCTGGTTCAAGCTGCGTGTCTACGGCAGCCTCGGCTACGCCGGCGTGCCGCGCGGCACCCCGGGCTTCCGCAGCTCGGTGGTGCCGGCGGCGGCGGTGGTCGGCGAGCTGGAGCAATGGATCATCGACTACGCCGAGCGCAACACCTCCGGGGTGGTCAAGCCCCACGGCTGGATCGCCGGCATCCGCGGCGGCGACGTCGAGCGCCCGGCGTTCCCCTCGGCGGTCACCGAAATCTTCTTCGACGTACGCATCA
This sequence comes from Pseudomonas sp. 273, assembly GCF_029201425.1. Lineage (NCBI taxonomy): Bacteria > Pseudomonadati > Pseudomonadota > Gammaproteobacteria > Pseudomonadales > Pseudomonadaceae > Pseudomonas > Pseudomonas sp. 273. The sequence continues at coordinate 4,020,013 of NZ_CP116775.1, read as the reverse complement.
ACCCGCGCAGCAGCCCGGGCGACGTCAAGGCGCAGTTCGCCGCATTCGTCCGCGACCTGCAGGCGCGGCGCCCCGACCTGGAGCTGGAGTGGGACATGTACGGCTCCGTGCCCGGCGGCAGCACCGACCCGCAGAACTGGATCGTCCAGTCGTGCAAGCGTGGCTGGGAACACATCGAGCGGCGCCCGCACGGCACGCCCGACTGGCTCGGCGGCCAGACCGACGGCGCCGCGCTGCGCCGCTACGGCGTGCCCACCGCGCGCATCGGCTGGCCGTGGCCGGCGCAGGGCGCGCCCTTGCCGGTGGCCGAGGGCCTGGGCGGCATGGGCGCGACCTACGTGCCCGACCTGATGCCCTGCGCGCGCAAGATCCTCTACGCGCTGATCGACACCCTGACCCGTCCACGCCAGCAACTGGGCCTCTGAGCCCGGGAGAACGAACATGCGCAAGCGCGTGAAAATGATCTTCCCCGTGCCGCTGAGCGAGCAGACCCGGCCCCTGGTCGAGTCCCAGCTGCCGGCGGCGTTGCAGCGCCCGGACATCGAGGTGTGCTTCGTCGGCGCCGGCAGCGTCTCGACCCTGGCCGACAGCTACTACGACATGGCGCTGATGGAGCTGGCAGTGATCGAGGCCGGCATGCGCGCCGAGGACGAGGGCTTCGATGCCGTGTGCATCAACACCGTCAGCGACTCGGGCCTGGCCGCGCTGCGCGCCCGGCTGTCGATCCCGGTGCTGGCGCCGGGGCAGAGCGCCTTCCACCTGGCCTGCGCCCTGGGCCACAAGTTCAGCGTCCTGACCATGTGGCCGCGCTGGTTCCCGCTGTACCGCAAGACGCTCAGGGAATACGGCCTCGAATCGCGGCTGGCCTCGCTGCGCTCCATCGACGTGCGCCCGGACACCGAGGCCCTGCTGCAGGGCAAGGAGGAGGTGGTCTTCGCCAAGCTGCTGGACGCCGCCCGGCTGGCCATCCACGAGGACGGCGCCGAGGTGATAGTGCTGGGCTCGACCACCATGCACCAGTCCCACGCCTTCCTCAGCCAGCACCTGGACGTCCCGGTGCTCAACCCCGGCGTCATCGCCTACAAGCTGTGCGAGGTGCTGCTCGACCTCGGCCTCGCCCACAGCAAGCTTGCCTATCCCAGTCCGGAGCGACTCAAGGACGAGGCGTTCAGCCGTTGAACGGAGCCACCGCATGAAACTCTTCCAAGACTCCCCGACCCTTGCCGACCTGACCATCGCCGAAGCCGTCACGGCCTTCCGCGATGGCGTACTGAGCAGCACCGAACTGGTCTGCGCCTGCCTGGACCGCGCCGAGGACGGCCGCGAGCTGAACGTCTACGTCACCCTCAACGGCGACGGCGCGCTGGCCGAGGCCAAGGCCGCCGACGCCGCGCGCCGCGCGGGGCGGCGGCAGAAGCCGCTGTCCGGCATCCCCATCGTGGTCAAGGACAACATCCACGCCGCGGGCCTGCCGTGCACCGCCGGCACGCCGGCGCTGGCCGGCTTCGTCCCGCGCCAGGACGCGCCGACGCTGCAGCGCCTGCGCGACGCCGGGGCGATCCTGCTGGGCAAGACCAACATGCACGAGCTGGCCTTCGGCGCCACCGGCTACAACGCTGCCTTCAACACAGGCAGCCAACCCGGCGTGCGCAACGCCTACGACAGCGAGCGCATCGCCGGCGGCTCGTCCTCCGGCAGCGCCGCGGCGCTGGGCGCGCGCATGGCCCTGGCGGCGCTGGGCACCGACACCGGCGGCTCGATGCGCATTCCCTGCGCGCTCAACGGCTGCTCCTCGCTGCGCCCCAGCGCCGGCCGCTATTCCAGCGAGGGGGTGATCCCCATCGCCCGCAGCCGCGACACCGTGGGGCCCATGGCCCTGTGCATGGCCGACGTCGCCTTGCTCGATGCCCTGATCAGCGACGAATACGCGCTGCCGCCGGTGAGCCTGGACGGGCTGCGCCTGGGCATCGTCGAGGACTTCTGGAGCCATCTGGACGACGACGTCCGCGAGGTGGCCGAGGCCGCCCTGGCGAAGCTTTCCAGCCATGGCGTGAGCCTCGTCGAGCTGCCGGCGACGCGCCTGCAGGAACTGAACCGCGCCGTCGGCTTTCCGGTGGTGATCCACGAAGCCTACGACTCGATGGTCGCCTACCTGCGCGACGAGGGGCCGGGCATCAGCATCGAGGAACTGGCCCGGGACATCCACAGCCCGGACGTGCGCGCCATCTACGAGCAGTGGGTGCTGCCGCGCAAGGCGCCGGGGGAGGGCGGCCTGGTGGACGTCGCGCCGCTCTACGAGGCGGCTCGGAACACTGCCCGCCCGGCCCTGAAGGAGCACTACCAGGACCTGTTCGAGCAGTACCGGCTGGATGCCCTGGTCTTCCCCACCACGCCCATAGTGGCGCCGCCGGCCAGCGACCAGGTCAACCTGCCGGAGTATTTCGAGCGGCTGATCCAGAACACCGAGCCGGCCGCCAGCGCCGGCCTGCCGGGCATCCAGCTGCCCATCGGGCTGGGCCCGCGCACGGGGCTGCCGGTGGGCCTGGAACTGGACGCGCCCTTTGGTTCGGACCGCCGCCTGCTGGCCGTGGGCATCGCCCTGGAAGCCGTGCTCGGGCGCATCCCGCCGGCCTGATGCCGGTCGCTTTCCTGGAGGAGCAAGCATGAATCTGGACAACAAGGTGATAGTCGTGACCGGCGGCGGCAGCGGCATCGGCCGCGAGGCCTGCCTGGCGCTCGCCAGGGCGGGGGCCCGGGTGGTGCTGGGCAACCGCGATGCGCGGGCGGGGCGGACGTGGTCGAGGAAATCGCGGCGGCCGGCGGCCAGGCCCTGTTCCTGGCCACCGACGTGTCCCGCCCCGCCGACTGCCGCGCCCTGGTGGCGCTGGCCGTGGAGAGCTACGGGCGGCTCGACGGCGCCTTCAACAACGCCGGCCTGCAGCGCGCGTTCCACGACATCCACGAAACGCCCCTGGCAGAGCTCGACGAGGTGGTCGACATCAACCTCAAGGGCGTCCTCTACATGATGAAGTTCGAAGCCGAGGCGATGCTGCGCACGGGCGGCGGCTCCATCGTCAACAACGCCTCGATCTTCGGCCTCAAGGCGATGCCGCGCACCGCCGGCTACGTGGCCGCCAAGCACGGCATCGTCGGCGCCACCCGCGCCGCGGCGCTGGACTACGCGACCCGCGGCATCCGCGTCAACGCCCTCTGTCCCGGGCCGATCAAGACGCCGAGCTTCGACCGCGTCACCGGCGGCGACGACCACCTGTACGACGACGGCGTGCCCATGCGGCGCATCGGCCAGCCCGGGGAGGTCGGCGCGGCGCTGCTGTGGCTGCTTTCCGGGCAGGCCTCCTACGTCACCGGGGCCACCCTCTCGGTCGATGGCGGGATGTCGGCGGAATGACACAGACATGGACCAGCGCAGGAGAGGCGCAAGCATGATCAGGGCACTGAGTTACGTGATAGTCGGCACTCCCAACCTGCCGGCCTGGCAGAAGCAGGCGGCGGAACACATCGGCCTGCAGGTGGAGGTGGTCGAGCCGGGGCGCTGCGTGCGCCTGCGCGCCGACCAGAAGGTCCAGCGTCTGCTGCTCGAAGCCTGCGAAGGCGAACCCAGCATGGGCATGGGCTTCGAGGTCGGGGATGCGGAGGAGCTGGAGCAGGCCGCCCAGGCGCTGACGGCGGCGGGCTACCCGGTCAGCCGCGGCACGGAGCAGGAGAACGCCCTGCGCGGCGTCGCCGGAATGCTGCATTTCCGCGACCCCGACGGCGTGCGCATCGAGGTGGCCTGGGGCCTGGCCGACGCCGCCAGCCCCTTCGTGCCGGGGCGCCCGCTGGGCGGTTTCCGCACCGGCGAGCTGGGTATCGGCCACGTGGCCCTGATCACCGCGCACTTCGAGCAGATGTGCCACCTCTACAAGGAGGTGCTGGGCTTCAAGGTCAGCGACCGCGCGCGGGCGCCGTTCCGCGTCGAGTTCCTCCACGTCAACCCGCGCCACCACACCCTGGGCATCGCCCACACCGGCGGGCCGGCGAAGATCTACCACATGATGCTGGAGTACAACGACTTCGACGACCTCGGGCGGGCCTACGACATGGCGCTGGCCGACCCCGAGTGCATCGGCGTCACCCTCGGCCGGCACATCAACGACCACGTCACCTCCTTCTACCTGAAGAACCCCGACGGCTGGATGTTCGAGCTCGGCTGGGCCGGGCGCACCATCGGCCCCGACTGGGAGGTGGAAGAGCTGCAGGGCATGAGCCTGTGGGGGCATGACCGCACCTGGCTGCCGCCGGACAAGCGCGAGGAGGCCAGGCAGATCCTCAAGCGCCTGGCCGAGCAGGGGATGCGTGCCCCCGTCGTTACCACCAGCCAGACCGCGAAGGCCAGACAATGACTACTTCGACATCAGCGGAAATCGCCAACCACCTGCGGGTCGGCGACTGCACCATCAACTACCACGACCAGGGGCAGGGCGAGCCGATCCTGCTGATCCACGGCTCCGGCCCGGGTGTCACCGCCTGGGCCAACTGGCGCGGGGTGATCCCCGAACTGTCCGGGCGCGCCCGGGTGATAGCGCCGGACATGCTCGGTTTCGGCTATACGCAGTGCCCGGCCGGCCGCCGGCTGGACCCCGAGGCCTGGGTCGGGCAACTGACCGGCCTGCTCGACGCCCTGGACATCGACAGGGTCTCTGTGGTCGGCAACTCCTTCGGCGGCGCCATCGCACTGGCGCTGGCCCAGCGGCATCCGCAGCGGGTGAAACGCCTGGTGCTGATGGGCTCGGCGGGTATCTCGTTCCCCATCACCGAGGGCCTGGAGAAGGTCTGGGGCTACCAGCCCTCGCTGCAGGCCATGGGCGAGCTGATGGGCGTGTTCGCCTACGACCATTCGCTGATCAACGACGACCTGGTGCGCATGCGCTACGAGGCCAGCATCCGCGACGACGTGCAGTCACGCTTCGCCCAGCTGTTCCCCGCGCCGCGCCAGCAGGGGGTGGAGATGCTCGCGGTGCCTGAAGCCGCGCTGCGCGAACTGCCCCAGCAGACCCTGCTCATCCATGGCCGCGACGACCGGGTGATACCGCTGGAGGTCTCCGAGCGCCTGCTGCGCCTGATCCCCCATGCGCAGCTGCACGTGTTCGGCGAGTGCGGGCACTGGGTGCAGATCGAGCGGGCGCGGGCGTTCACCCGCCTGCTGATTGATTTCCTCACCGATGCAGCGGAGTGACAGCATGAACGCAACAGACATCCAGGGCCGCTGGGAAATCCTGGCCTGGGAGCAGCTCTACGACGACGGGCGCGTGCTCCACCCGATGGGCGTGGCGCTGGAGGGCTTCATCGAGTACGGCGCGCATGGCATGTTCTGCGTGGTCGCCAGGAAGGACCGCGAGCCTTTCCGCAGCGGCGGGCAATGGTCGGCCAGCGATGAAGAGAAGGCCGCCGCCTACGGCAGCTACCTGACCTACGCCGGCGGCTACGAAGTGCAGGGTGATACCGTGCTGCACCACGTGCGCCATAGCCTGTTCCCCAACTGGGAGGGCGGCAGCCAGCGCCGCATCGCCCAGCTGGAGGGCGACGTGCTGGCGCTCAGCGCACGCCTGGAGGAGGGCACCCCCGAGGCGCGAACCGCCAGGCTGCTCTGGCGGCGGGTGCGCTGAGCGGACGGCCGCGGGTCGCCCGGCAAAAAAACGGGTGCCGGAACCTCCGGCACCCGTGGTGCTGATGGCGCAAGGCTCGCCCCCCGACAATGCAGCTCACCTTGCGTCCACTGGCACGCTGGCAGAGGCGCCCGGCCCGGCGTTCGCCGGGGGCTGCCCCATGATTCCTGCGCCCGGGCCATAGCCGTCCATTACGGCTCGGCACCCTGGGCGTGGCCACTATCTTGATGGCAAGTTTCATGTTGGATGAATCCAATATTTCTTACCTTCATGTGTTGAAATCCTAACGTAACCCCGGCTTCGCCCCCTCCATTCGACCCGCCTGCCACACGCGGGCTGCCGCCCGCGCTTCCCGCCTGTTCATATAACTTTTTGATTTTCCGCCTGTTTTCTCTTCTTCACCGGCGGCGCGGCATTGCTGCGCCGGCTCGTCCATCGCCCCGAGAACACCCGCGAGCTGGCCGACGCCGGGGTGAAACTCAAGGATAGGATCAACCGCCAGCATCCGCTGTACGAGCAGATCGACGAAGTGCCCTACGTGATGTTCCGCAACCGCCTGGACGCGCGCACCTACCAGAATCGCCGCGCCGGACCTGCTTCAGCGCGCCGTCACCCGGCTGGCGGCCATCCAGCGCAACGACGAGGACCTGGAGCGCATCCGCGCCGCGGAGACCGCGTACATGACCTCGATCACCAGCGGCGACTTCCAGGCCATGACGGAGCCGAACAAGGCGCTGCACATGGAAATCTCCCGCGCCGGCAAGAACCCCTGCCTCACTGGCTACTACGAGAAGCTGCTGGGAGAAGGGCAACGGCTTTCGCACCTGTACTTCGACTTCATCATCAGCGCCGCCAGCACCGACGGCATGGGGCGCGACCATGCCGAGATCGTCGAGGCCATCGCCGCCCGCGACGCCGACGCGGCGGAGAAGGCCGCCCACGAGCACACCATGCTGTTCCAGCGACGCTTCCTGGACTTCATGCAGCAGAACCTGACTTCGCGCATGAAGATTTCATAGCCCGTCGGGGCCCGGTCTTTCCATTCACCGGCGCGTAGGCACCAGCACCAGCTGCTGCGTGGCCATGGCCTGGTAGATGCGTTCCAGCGCCTTGGCGTCGCAGCTCATGTGGCCGGCGCCGCCAGGCTTCGACGGCGGTTCCCCTGGCGCTGTCAGCCCCCGGCCATGTCCAGCGCCGCCGCCTGCTCCCGCACCAACTGGCGGAACAGCTCCAGCGAGCGTGAGCGCGAGTCGCTGCGCCAGATCAGCCAGGTGTTCAGCCGGGCGAAGTCGCCGGCCATGGGCCAGGCGCTGACCGAGGCGCTGCCCGGCATGTTCGCCAGCATGCTGCGCGGCATCACCGCCAGGCCGCCGCCGGCGCTCACGCAGGCCAACATGCTGTGGTAGGACTCCAGTTCGCGGATGGCGCCGGGCGCGGCGCCGTCGGCGGCGAACCAGCGTTCGAAGTGGTGGCGGTAGGAGCAGTTGTCGCGGAACACGTAGATCATTTCGCCGTGGACGTCCTGGCCACGGCGGATCGGCGCGTGGTGCGAGGGGGCGACCACCAGCATCTGTTCGTCGAACACCGGCATGCCTTCCAGCGCCGGGTGCTTGATCGGGCCGTCGACGAAGGCGGCGATCAGCTTCCCGGCGATCACCCCGTCGATCATCGCCCCGGAAGGCCCGGTGGACAGGTCCAGCTCCACCTTCGGGTACTGCTGGTGGTAGCGCGCCAGCAGCCTGGGGATGCGCACCGCCGCCGTGCTTTCCAGCGAGCCGAGGGGGAAGCGCCCGCTGGGCTCCTTGCCGGACACCGCCACCCGCGCTTCTTCCACCAGGCCGAGGATGCGCGTGGCGTAGGCGAGGAAGTCGTGCCCGGCCACGGAGAGCCGCAGGCGGTTCTTCTCGCGGATGAACAGCTCGGCGTCGAGGTCCGCCTCCAACTGCCTGATCCGCGTGGTGAGGTTGGAGGGCACGCGGTGCATGGCCTGCGCGGCGGCGGCGATGCTCTTGTGGGTGACCACCGCGCAGAAGATCTCCAGCTGGACCAGGTCCATTTCATTCTCCAAACGAGAGCGTAATACTCTCTATTATTCAGTTTTCATAAGTATCACTCAGCGCGAAACTGGCGCTACCCCAATCCGCCCCCAGGAGCGCGCCATGAGCATCACGCCCCAGACCCACGCGATTTCCCGCAACCCCGCCACCGGCGAGGTGATCGACAGCTACGCTTTCGAGTCCGCCGAAGCCCTGGAACAGGCCCTGGCCCGCGCGGCCCAGGGCTATGCCAATTGGCGGCGCACCCCGCTGGAGCAGCGCGCCGCCGCGCTGGTCCGCCTCGGCCAGGCCCTGCGCGCCAACGCCGACGCCCTGGCCGAGTGCATCACCGCCGAGATGGGCAAGCCGATCACCCAGGCGCGCGGCGAGGTGGAGAAGTGCGCCGGGCTCTGCGACTGGTACGCGGCCAACGGCCCGCGGATGCTCGCCCCCGAGCCGACCAGCGTGGAGCACGAGCGCGCCTGGATCGAATACCGCCCGCTGGGCCCGATCCTCGCGGTGATGCCGTGGAACTTCCCCATCTGGCAGGTGTTGCGCGGGGCCGTGCCGGCACTGCTGGCGGGCAATACCTATGTGCTCAAGCACGCGCCCAACGTCATGGGCTGCGCCTACCTGCTGCTCCAGGCGTTCCGCCAGGCGCAGTTCCCGGCGGGCGTGTTCGAGGTGATCAACGTCGGCAACGACCTGGTGTCCCAGGCCATCCGCGACGCGCGCATCGCCGCCGTCACCGTGACCGGCAGCGTGCGCGCCGGCTCGGCCATCGGCGCGCAGGCGGGCGCGGTGCTGAAGAAGTGCGTGCTGGAGCTGGGCGGCTCGGACGCCTTCATCGTGCTGGCCGACGCGGACTTGGACCTGGCGGTGAAGGCGGCGGTCGCCGGGCGCTTCCAGAATTCCGGCCAGGTCTGCGCCGCGGCCAAGCGCTTCATCGTCGAGGACGGCATCGCCGATGCCTTCACCGAGCGCTTCGTCGCCGCCGTCCGCGAGTTGGCGATGGGCGACCCGACCCAGGCGCGGACTTACGTCGGCCCCATGGCGCGCTTCGACCTGCGCGACGAACTGCACGACCAGGTCCAGCGCACCCTCGCCGAAGGCGCCAGCCTGCTGCTGGGCGGCGACAAGGCGCAGGGCCCGGGCAACTTCTACCAGCCCACCGTGCTGGCCGAGGTCACCCCGCAGATGACCTCGTTCCGCGAGGAGCTGTTCGGCCCGGTGGCCTCGATCATCCGCGCCAGGGACGCCCGCCATGCCCTGGAACTGGCCAACGACAGCGACTTCGGCCTGACCGCCACGGTGTTCAGCGCCGACCAGGCCCGCGCGCGGCAGATGGCCGACGAGCTGGAGGTGGGCGGCGTGTTCATCAACGGCTACAGCGCCAGCGACGCCCGCGTCGGCTTCGGCGGCGTGAAGAAGAGCGGCTTCGGCCGCGAGCTGTCGCACTTCGGGGTGCGCGAGTTCTGCAATGCGCAGACCGTCTGGGTGGATCGCCGCTGACGGGGCCGGCCGTTTCCCCCGGAGCCTCCGGCGCGGGCTCGGCACCAGGTTGCGCCCATGGTTCGTGACCTGCTGCCGTGGACGCTTGCCGCCGACGCCCAGTGCTGCGCCCGGAAGTCCGTTACGACTGGTTCGACGCCCGGGACCACGATCGCCCCTATGGCAACGGCCGTGACCGCACGCGGCTGGGGACCATGGTCGAGGCGCTCTACTACTTCTGACTGTGCAGAGGTGCTCTTCGTAGGAGCGAGCTTGCTCGCGAACAAACCCGGTGCCATGCGGTTCGCGAGCAAGCTCGCTCCTACGAGAAGCAGTGCCTGCCTGTACCGTAGGAGCGGACTCTGTCCGCGATTTCGCGCGCAGGGCGCGCTCCTACAATGGGAATGGCGTGGTGGGGCGGCGTAGGAGCGGATCTCATCCGCGATTCGCGCGCAGGGCGCGCTCATACAATGGGAATGGCGTGGTGGGGTGGCGTAGGAGCGGATCTCATCCGCGAATCGCGCCGGAACGTCCGGCTATCGCGGAAAAGTTCCGCTCCTACGACCGTGCTTCCCTGGAGCTGTAGGAGCGGGCCCTGCCCGCGATTTCGCGCGCAGGGCGCGCTCCTACAATGGGAATGGCGTGGTGGGGCGGCGTAGGAGCGGATCTCATCCGCGAATCGCGCCGGGACGTCCGGCTATCGCGGAAAAGTTCCGCTCCTACGACCGTGCTTCCCTGGAGCTGTAGGAGCGGACTCTGTCCGCGATTCGCGCGCAGGGCGCGCTCCTACAATGGGAATGGCGCGGGTGGGGCGGCGTAGGAGCGGATCTCATCCGCGAATCGCCTCGGAACGTCCGGCTATCGCGGACAAGATCCGCTCCTGCAGGGCGTTACGGCGCCTGCTGGCCCAGGTTCCCATGGCGTCGCCTCAGCCCTTGAGCACCTTGTGGGCCAGCACGTTGCGGGTGGTGGTCTCGTAGTGCTCGGCCAGCAGCGCGCAGGCCTTGTCCACGTCCCGCGCCAGGGCGGCGTCCAGTAGCGCGCGGTGTTCACCGGGCACGTCGCGTTCGGCGCCTTCGGCGTAGTGCACCGAGAGCATGCGGTAGCGCGCGGTCTGGTCGCGCAGCATGTGCGACAGGCGCAGCAGCCAGGGCGAGCGGCAGCTGCCGATCAGCGCCTCGTGGAAGGCCACGTGGGCGTTCTCCCATTCCGGCTTCAGCAGCCGTTCCGGGCCTTCGACGATGGGCAGGCGGTCCAGGCGGTGGTGCGCGGCGATCAGGCGGCTTTCCCAGTCCAGGTCGCCGTGGCGGATGGAGTCGGCCAGGGCCTGGCATTCGATGAGCAGACGGGTGGCGGTGATGTCGCGGATTTCCCCGGCGGAGATGCGCCCGACGCTGAAGCCCTTCTGGTCCTCGGCGCTGACGAAGCCGCTGGCGGCCAGGCGCGACAGCGCCTCGCGCAGGGGGATGACGCCGGCGTCGTAATGCTCGGCCAGCTCCTTCAGGCGCAGGCGGCTGCCCGGCGCCAGGCGGCCGTTGATGATGTCTTCGCGGACCCGGGCCTCCAGTTGCGAGGCCATGGTGCGCTTCTCCGAGGCTTCGGGCTGTTCCGCCCAGCGTTCGGCTCGGTTCATGGGCTGTTCCACGGATGATGACGGATGAGACAGATGATACACACGGGAGCCTTTTATCGATAATTCTGAAAAAATATATTTTATCGTTGACGGCATATTTTATCGGGATTAGCTTAGGGCCCATACCGCACTGCCTGGCGGTCGTCACGAACCACAACAAGAGGTCTGCTCCATGCGCTACGTTCGCTTCTCCCACCAAGGCCGCCCGGTACTGGGCGTTCGCACCGCCGAAGGCGTCCGGGTTCTCGGCGAGGAAACCCTGGAGTCGCTGCTCGAGCGCGGCGTCGACCTCACCACCTACGGCGCCCAGGCCCAGGGCCCGCTGGTGCAGATCGGCGAGCAGGACTACCTGCCGCTGATGAAGAAGCCCGGCAAGATCGTCTGCGTCGGCCTGAACTACGCCGACCACACCAAGGAATCGCCCTACGCCCAGCCGGACTACCCGACCCTGTTCCCGCGCTTCAACAGCAGCCTCATCGGCCACAACCAGCCGCTGGTGCGCCCGCGCATCTCCGACACCCTGGACTACGAGGGCGAGATGGCCGTGGTGCTCAAGAGCGGCGGCCGGCACATTCCCAAGGAGCAGGCGCTGCAGCACGTGGCCGGCTACGCGCTGTTCAACGAGGGCTCGGTGCGCGAGTACCAGTTCAAGTCGCCGCAGTGGACCGTGGGCAAGAACTTCGACGACACCGGCGCCTTCGGCCCGGACCTGGTGACCGCCGACGAACTGCCGGCCGGCGGCAAGGGCCTGCTGCTGCAGACCCGCGTCAACGGCAAGGTGGTGCAATCGGCCAATACCGAGGACATGCTGTTCGACGTGGCCACCATCATCTCCACCCTTAGCGAGGCGGTGACCCTGGAAGCCGGCGACGTGATCGTCAGCGGCACCCCGGCGGGCGTCGGCTTCGGCATGGAGCCGAAGGTCTACCTGAAGGCCGGCGACGTGGTGGAAGTGTCCATAGAAGGCATCGGCACCCTGGTCAACCCGGTGCTGGACGAAGCCTGACCCCGGGCAGTTCCCGGCCAGATCGAAGCCTCCCGCTCCGAGGCTTCGACGACAAGAACAACAATCGGAGGCGATCATGACTCCCACCATCCGTGGTGTGCATTCGATCGATCATTACGCGCTGTTCGTGCCCTCGCTGGACGACGCGCGCCAGTTCTTCGCCAGCTTCGGCCTGGAAGTCGGCGAAACCCCGGACGCCCTGGAACTGCGGGCCGCCGACGGCCACCGCTGGGCGCGGATGCTGCCGGGGCCGCGCAAGAGCCTGGCCTACCTGAGCTTCAACTGCTTCGCCGAGGACTACCCGGCCCTGCGCCAGCAGGCCGAGGCCGCCGGCGCGCGCTTCGAGGCCGGCGACGGCGAGGGCTTCTGGTTCCGCGACCCCGATGGCAACCTGCTGCAGGTGAAGGTCGGCGCCAAGCACATGCCCGACCACAAGCAGCTGTCGGCGCCGGCCCGGCCCGCCGTGCGCGGCGTCGGCACCCGCGACGCCGTGGCCCGGGTGCGCCCGCGGCGGCTGTCCCACGTGCTGCTGTTCAGCCCCGACGTGCCCCAGGCGGTCACCTTCTACGAGCGGGCCCTGGGGCTGCGCCTGTCCGACCACTCCCAGGACATCATCGCCTTCACCCATGCCCCCCACGGCTGCGATCACCATCTGGTGGCCTTCTGCAAGAGCGGCGCCAGGGGCTTCCACCATGCCGCCTGGGAAGTGGACGGCGTGGACGACGTCGGCAACGGCGCCGAGCAGATGGCCAGCGCCGGCTACCGCGAGGGCTGGGGCACCGGGCGGCATTGCCTGGGCTCCAACTACTTCCACTACGTCCGCGACCCCTGGGGCTCGTTCTGCGAGTACTCGGCGGACATGGACTTCATCGACGCCGGCAGCCAGTGGCCGGCGGGCGACTTCCCGCCCGAGAACTCGCTGTACCTCTGGGGTCCCAGCGTCCCCGAGTACTTCGTCCTCAACACCGAGGCAGACGGCGCGCCAGCCAAAAGCTAGCGCCCACAGCGACGCAGGCCGCCCCCACGTCCCGCACACTTTCCTGCCGTCCAGGGAAGCGGGGAGCGGCTTGCCCAAACCCACCCGGTTCAGGTCAGCACAGATGAACGAAAACAAGATCCACGACGTGGCCATCGTCGGCTACGGGCCGGTCGGCCAGACCCTCGCCATCCTCCTCGGTCGCATGGGCTACAGCGTCGCCGTGTACGAGCGCTGGCAGTCCCTCTACCCGCTGCCGCGCGCGGTGTTCCACGACCACGAGATCCGCCGCGTGTTCCGCATGATGGGCCTGGAGGAGGAGCTGAAGGAAATCTCCCAGCCCTCGGCCTGCTACCAGTGGTTCAACGCCGACTGGAAGGTGCTGGTGGAGATCGACTGGTCCGCCGAGTCGATCAGCGACGGCCCCTTCGGCTACCTGTTCAACCAGCCGGGCCTGGAGGCCATACTCGATCGCCGGGCCAAGGCCATCGACCAGGTCGAGGTTCACCAGGGCTGGGAAGTGCTTGGGCTGAGCCAGGACGAGCAGGGCTGCGAACTGCGCCTGCAGCGCACCCAGCGCGGCGACCCGGCGCAGGCCGCCGAGCAGCGCACGGTGCGTGCCCGCTACGTGATCGGCGCCGACGGCGCCAACAGCGTGGTGCGCCGCGAGTGCGGCATCGACTGGCTGGACCTGGGCTTCCAGGAAGACTGGCTGGTGGTCGACCTGCAGCCCAACCCCGGCGTCGAGCTGGACGTGCCGGACATCGGCCAGTGGTGCAACCCGGCGCGGCCGACCACCATGGTCCCCGGCGGCCCCGGCTACCGCCGCTGGGAGTTCATGCGCCTGCCCCACGAGAGCATCGAGGACCTGCAGAGCACCGAGAAGGTCTGGGAACTGCTGTCGCCCTGGGTCACCCCGGACACCGCCACCCTGGTGCGCCACGCCGTCTACCAGTTCCGCTCGCGCATCGCCGAAACCTGGCGCCACGGCCGCGTGCTGCTGGCCGGCGACGCCGCGCACCTGATGCCGCCGTTCATGGGCCAGGGCATGTGCTCGGGCATCCGCGACGCCTGGAACCTGTCCTGGCGCCTGGACCTGGTCTTCCGCGGCATCTGCTCCGACAGGCTGCTGGACAGCTACACCCTGGAACGCAAGCCGCAGATCCGCGCGGTGATCGATGCCTCGGTGGCGATGGGCAAGGTGGTCTGCGTGGCCGACCCGCAGAAGGCCGCCGAACGCGACGCCGCCTTCCTCGCCGGCGAAGTGCCGCCGCTGCCGCCGTTCCCCGGCCTGGTCGACGGCGTGGTGCACAAGGACGAGCGCAACGGCCGCGCCCTGGGCCCGGCCGGCTGCCTGGGCGTGCACGGCGAGATCGAGCGCGACGAACACCGCCAGCGCTACGACGACGCCTTCGGCCGCGGCTTCCACCTGGTGAGCATCGGCGACGACCCGCTGGCCGGGCTGGGCGAGGCGCACAAGGCGCTGCTCGAACAGCTGGAGGTGAAGACCGTGCGCCTGAGCGAGGACGGCGCGCCGGGCACCTGCCGCGACCTCTCCGGCAAGTACCACCAGTTCCTCCGCGCCGCCGGGCTGCAGGCGGTGCTGGTGCGCCCGGACTTCTACATCTACGGCGGCATCGGCCACGCCAGCGAACTGCCGCAACTGCTCGACGCGCTGCGCCGCGACCTGGCGCTGCAGCAGGGCCAGGGCGGCGCGCTGCGCGAGGCGCGGCGGCCGCTCGCCGCCCAGGTCTAGGTCACTTCGGCCGCGGGGCACTCCCCGCGGCACCCCTCTGAAAACAACAACAAGAGACAGAACGATGCTCAACATCAAGGTGAAAACGCTTGGTGCGGTCCTGGCCGCCCTGGCATTCGTGGAATGTCATGCTGCCGAGGCGCCGGCGCCGGGGGAGGGCGCTCTGTTCAAGGGCCTCTTCGGCGACAGCCTGGAGCGCAACTACGGCATCACCGTTTCCAACCTGCTGGACATCGCCTACGTGCGCAACAACCGCTCCACCCATGACGAACGCCGGGACGGCCTGAGCAACCTGCCGCTCACCGGCATGTCCGACGAGGGCCTGGAGTGGGGCAGCCTGCACCTGTTCGTCGACAAGGCGCTCAAGGGCACCTTCGTGCCGCGCATCACCCCGTTGCCGGGGCCCAAGCCGCAGGACTTCGCCTTCGGTTTCACCTTCGAGGCCAACTACGGCCGCAACGCCCAGTTCGCCCGCACCTTCGGCTGGGACATGCACTGGAACCTGAACGAGGATGACAACGCCAAGGCGCAGAAGGACAAGGACCGCTTCCTCGCCGTCCCCAACATCGCCGCCACCGCCTACGTGCCCTACGGCCCGGGCTTCAACTTCATGGCCGGGGTGTTCGGCCCGGCGCTGGGCTACGAGATACCGCCGAACATACGCCAGGCGCGCAACCCCTTCGCCAGCAAGACCTACGCCTTCGTCAGCGAGCCGGGCACCGTCTCCGGGGTGCTGGTGGGCACCCGCCTGCTCGATGGCGACCCCGGCATCCTCGGCCTGGAGCTGGGCGTGGTGCAGGGCTGGAACAACCTGCGCGACAACAACGACGGCAAGTCGGTCATGGGCGCCCTGCGCTGGCGCACGCCGGACATGAACACCTGGGTCGACTACGAATTCATCGTCGGCGACGAGCAGAACGACAGCACCTCCGACGTGCAGGCGCCGACCGCGCGGCTGATCGCCGACAGCGGCCAGCTCAAGCAGCAGCACTCGCTCAACGGCTGGCACAAGTTCGACGAACGCTGGTCCATGGGCGCCGAAGTGGTCTACGGCCACCAGGCCGGCGACGGCAAGCCGGGCACCGTGGACATCGTCAGCGGCCCGGGCTTCGACGGCGCCCACTGGTGGGGCTCCAACGCGGTGCTGACCTACCAGTACCGCCCGGACCTGTCGTTCTCGGTGCGCGGCGAGCATTTCAGCGACCCGGACGGCTTCATCCTGTTCCCCACCAGCAGCGCCCGCGGCGACTACAACGCCCTCACCGGCGGGCTGCGCTGGGACGTGACCGGCAACCTCTCGCTGCGCCCGGAGGTCCGCTACGACTGGTTCGATGCCCGCGACCACGACCGCCCCTACGGCAACGGCCGCGACCGCTCGCAACTCTCCACCATGGTCGAAGCGCTGTTCTACTTCTGACCGCCCGCCACCGCCCCGAGTACCCATGCCATGCACAACAACGACAAGAAGTGGAATGCGCGCTACGAATACACCGCCGTCGCCATGCTCGCCCTGGGCTTCGGCCTGGTCGGCCTGGACCGCTTCATCATCCTGCCGCTGTTCCCGGTGATGATGAACGAGCTGCAGCTGGACTATCAGGACCTGGGCAACATCTCGGCGGTCCTGGCCATCGCCTGGGGATCTCCTCGATCTTCATGGGCCGGCTCTCCGACCGCATCGGCCGGCGCAAGGTGCTGATCCCCGCGGTGCTGTTGTTCTCCCTGCTGGCCGGGCTGTCCGGGCTGGCCAACGGCGTCGCCGCGCTGCTGCTGATCCGCGCGGTGATGGGCATCTCCGAGGGCGCCTTCACGCCCACCGCCATCGCCGCCACCGCGGAGTCCTCACACCCGTCGCGGCGCGGGCTGAACATCGGCATCCAGCAGGCCTTCTTCCCGATCCTCGGCCTGGGCCTGGCGCCCATCCTCGCCACCCAGCTGCTGCTGGTGCTGCCGTCCTGGCGCTGGGTGTTCGCGGTGGTCTCGCTGCCCGGCTTCCTGCTCGCCTGGTGGATGTACCGCAGCCTGCGCGAGACCCGCGTGGCGGCGGCACCTGCCCAGGCGCAGGAACCGGAGCAGGGCCGCTGGCTGGATGCGCTGCGCTACCGCAACGTGCCGCTGAACATCCTCGGCATGTTCTGCATGCTCACCAGCCTGTTCGTGCTCAGCGTGATGATGCCCAACTACCTTACCGACTACCTGCACCTGGGCGTACAGCAGATGGGCTTCGTCATGTCCGCCATCGGCCTGGGCGGCTTCGTTGGCCAGCTGGTGCTGCCGGCGCTGTCCGACCGCCTGGGGCGCAAGTCGGTGGTGCTGGGCAGCTTCGTCGCCACCGGCGCCTGCATCTGGCTGCTGATGCACACCGGGGCCGAGCCGCTGGTGCTGTTCGCCCTGCTGTTCCTCACCACCTTCTTCAACTTCAGCATGATCTGCATGACCGTCGGCCCGCTCACCGGCGAGTCGGTGCCGCTGCCCCTGGTATCCACCGCCACCGGCCTGGTGGTGGGCATAGGCGAGGTGTTCGGCGGCGGCGTGGCGCCGGCGCTGGCCGGCTACATCGCCCAGCACCACGGCATCCAGTACACCCTCTACCTGGCTCTGGGCGGGGTGGCGCTGGGCCTGCTGGTCGCCTGCCTGCTGCGCGAGACCGCGCCGCTGCGCCGCGGGCTGCCGGCCGGGCAGGGCGAGGAGGCGGCCTGAAGCGATAGTGCCGACAGGAGGTCGGCACGACGAGGCCGGGCCTGCCGTCCCGGCTTCGTCGCCGTCATGCGCCGGATGCGCATGCCGCCGCCGGCGCTACCCGCGCCCGGCGGCGTTCTTCCCTCGCGCCGGGCTCGGGCGGCGTCGGTCACGAGCCGGCGCCGCCCGGTCTTCGCCGGGCCCGCATGGCTGGCGCCACGGGGCTGGCCGGGCGAGAATCGCTGTTTTGTGCCTTGGAGAAACCCGCAATGAAAGCCGCCATCGTCCATTCCTTCGAGCAGCCGCCGCGCTACGGCGAGATAGACGCGCCGCAGGCCGCCGCCGGCGAGGTGCTGGTGCGTGTGCGCGCCGCCGCGCTCAGCCAGCTGGTGCGTGCCCAGGCCAGCGGCAAGCACTACAGCAGCGGCAAGACCCTGCCGGTGGTGCCTGGCGCCGATGGCGTCGGCCTGCTGGAAGACGGCAGCCGCGTGTACTTCGCCTTCCCCCGCGCGCCCATCGGCGCCATGGCCGAGGTGGTGGCGGTGGATGCGCGCCAGTGCGTGGCCATCCCCGAGGGCGTCGACGACATCACCGCGGCGGCCATCGCCAACCCCGGCATGTCGTCCTGGGCGGCGCTGCAGGAGCGCGCGCACTTCAAGCCCGGCGAGAGCGTGCTGGTCAACGGCGCCGCCGGCGTCTCCGGGCGCCTTGCCATCCAGGTGGCCAAGCACCTGGGCGCCTCCCGCGTGGTGGCCACCGCGCGCAACCCGGCGGTGGAAGCGGAACTGCGCGCCCTGGGCGCGGACGACTTCATCCGCCTCGACCAGCCGGCCGAGCAGCTGACCGCCGCCTTTCGCGAGGAAATCCAGGGCCGCGGCATCGACGTGGTGCTCGACTACCTGTGGGGCCCGCCGGCGGCCTGCATCCTCGACGCGGTGGTCAGCCACGGCAGCGGCAAGGCCGCGCCGCGCCTGCGCTTCGTCAACATCGGCTCGCTCGCCGGGGCGAGCATCCCCATGGGCCCCGGCGCGCTGCGCAGTTCCGGCCTGGAACTGCTCGGCAGCGGCCTGGGCAGCGTGTCCAACGAAGGCCTGGTGAAGGTGGTCGGCCAACTGCTGCAGGCCATCGGGCCGGCCGGGCTGAAGGTGGACGCCGAGGCGGTGCCGCTGAGCGAGGTCGAGTCGGCCTGGCAGCGCAACGCCGCCGAGCGCATCGTCTTCACCCTGTGATCCGCTGGCTACCCGGAGGGGTATGGGCAACGGCATCTTCTCCAGGTGGTCGCCGCACTCCGATAACCGCCTCCGGCAAACTTCCGTCGTATTGCCCAGCGGCCGCCGGGAACCGAGAATGCGGCCTTCCGGGCAAGAGGTGAGCCGCCATGATCCTGCGCGGTATGGCACAGATGCACATCGACGACCTGCCCCCTCGGTTCCAGACGCTGGTCCGGGGGTTGGCGGGCGTGGAGCCGTTGGGGTTCGTCTGGGTGGTCTTCTACCAGGGACGCATTTTCGGGGCCTACCCCTGCGCCGATCTCGCGTTGCACAAGGTGACCGAGATCGAGCACTGCATCAGCGAGGACGAGGTGCCCAGCGCGCAGGGGTGAGCCGGGGGGCAATCGCGGACGGAGTCCGCTCCTACGATCGTGCTTCCTGGAACCGTAGGAGCAACTGTCTTGCAGGTCGTGCCGAGGTTGCTCTTCGTAGGAGCGAGCTTGCTCGCGAACAGGCTCCGCTGCGGGGCTTATTCGCGAGCAAGCTCGCTCCTACGAGAAGCAGTGCCCGCCGGCAGGGTAGGAGCGGGCCCTGCCCGCGAATCGCGCGCAGGGCGCGCTCCTACAGGTGGGACAGCGGTGGTGGGGTAGGAGCAGCTGTCTATTGGGTTTGGGTGTAGCGCGCCGCTCCGAGTGCGTTGATGTTTCTTGTTTCGCCCCCTCGGGCGAGTCACTTTTGTCAAACGCCACAAAAGTAACCAAAAAGGCAGCCCCGCATACGGGCCCGATGGAGCCGGGCTACCCTCGCGAATTCCCCCGCCACGGAGGCCCGCCCCGAGGGTACGTCCCTGTAGCCCATCGGGGCTCTCGCGACATCCATGTCGCATGACCTCCTGAGCGCCGGTTTCGCTCGGCCTCCTGAAGGGGCGTTCCGGTGCGCTCGGAGGTTTCTCTGGAAGTCCAAAATCAAGAGCGGCACGGCTCTTCGTAGGATCGAGGGGGACGCCTAGTTCTTGCTCGCGAACCCTGGCTCCCCGCGTCCGCGATCAGGCCACCGGAATGAGCGGATCGGCCGCCGCCAGGGCGATGCTGCGGTCCGCTGCCGGCGGGTAGATCCACAGGGTGTTGATCTGCGTCTTCAGCTCCTTGGCCGGCTGCCCGACCAGCTTGACCTGGCGGTCCCAGCCCTCGGTGTACACCGCGCCCCAGGCGCCCAGGTCCAGGCAGGTCACGTACTTGGGCTGGCGGTAGGTGGTGGGTGGCACGCCCAGCAGGTCGGCGGCGGCGTTGTTGCCGGCGTGGCGGCCCAGGGAGATGGCGTGCTGGCAGGACATCACCGCGTGGTTGCCGAGGTCGTCGGTGGCGGCGTAGGCCACGTCGCCGGCGGCGAATATCCTGCCCTGGCCGCGTACCCGGAGGTTGCCGTCCACGTGCAGGCGGCCCTGGGCGTCGCGCTCGCCGCCCACCTGCCCGGTCAGCGGGCTGGCGCGGAAGCCCACGGTCCAGATGAGCGTGTGGCTGTCGATGCGGCGGCCGTCGGCGAGGGTCACGCCATTGGCGTCCACCGCCGCGACGCTGGCGCCGGGCAGCCATTCGATGCCCAGTTCCCTGGAGGCCTCGACGATGGACGGGCGGATGCCGTCGCCCAGGGCGGCGGCCACCTGCGCGCCGCGGTCGACGATGACCACGCGGATGTCCTGGTCCGCGCCCAGCGCCTGGCGCAGGCGCGCCGGCATCTCGGTGGCGGTCTCGATGCCGGTGAAGCCGCCGCCGGCGATCACCACGGTGTTGCGCGCCGGGCTGGCGGGCCGCTCGCCCAGGGCCTTGAGGTGTTCTTCCAGGCGTGCCGCGGACTCGATCTGGTCGACGTCGAAGGCGTGGCTGCCCAGGCCCGGCACCGGCGGCCGGGCGAGCTGGCTGCCGGTGGCCAGCACCAGGCGGTCGTAGCCCAGCTCGCCCTGGCGGCCGGCGGCGTCGCGGTAGCCGACGGTCTGCGCCTGCTCGTCGATGCGCTCGGCGGTGCCCTGGACGAAGCGTATGCCCACGGTGTCGAACAGGGCGTCCAGCGGGGCGAACATGCGGTCCACCTCGGGCTCGTAGAAGCGTGGGCGGATGCGCAGCTCCGCCTGGGGCGCCAGGAGGGTGACCTGTACGTCGTGACGGTCGTGTTTGTCCAGCAGGCGTGCCGCGCTCAAGGCGCTCCAGAGCCCACCGAAGCCTGCGCCAACGATCAGAATCTGCTGTTTCATGACTTGCTCCCGAATAGGTGAGGGGATGAATGACCTTGAAGTTTCGGCTTCAGGTCCGGCGTGACGAGCATCGTGCCGGCATTGGCGCATCCGATCGTCCGCTGTGGAATTCATGCTATTCGGGGAACTTGCGCCGCACACTTCTACATGGGGTTCGCGGAATAGTGCGTTGGTCTGGCGGATATATACCTAGGTATCGGCGGAACTTGCCGGGGAGGTTTCAGCAGGGCTGGCGCAGGGTGCTTTCGATGCACGCGAGCAGGCGCTCGGCGTCGAACGGTTTGGACAGGCAGGCGAGCGGGACGGGAACCGCCTCGGGGTAGGCGGTGATGAAGATGACGGGAACGCACAGGCCCATGGCGATGAGCCTTGCATGCAGCTGCAGGCCGCTCATGCCGGGCATCTGCACGTCGGAAACCAGGCACTGCACCTCGCCGGGCTCTCCGGCGGAGAGAAAGTCCAAAGCGCTGGAATGACTGCGCACGCGGTAGCCGCTGGCGCGCAGCAGGCTCTCCAGCGCCGCGCGCACGGATTCATCGTCGTCGACCACGGCAATCACGGCCGTATGGCGACTCGGGGGTTCTTGGATCATCCGGAATTGCTCGTGGCGGTATCTGTCGAGATTTCAAGATACGCCAGCGGACAAGGCGAAGAAGTATACCTGGGTATAGTCCGGCGAGACCTGGGTATGGGTTCTTGCAAACTTCCGTCGAGGCACTTTCCACAACTTCGTAACTTGCCTTGATCACTAAAAGGCAAGCTCATCCATACGAAGACGAAGGCAGCACTCAGGCCTCGCGAGTGAAACGGCTGCGGTAGTCGCGCGGGGAGAGGGACAGGTTGCGCTGGAAGGTGACGCGCATCCGCTCCTCGTTGCCGAAGCCGCATTGCCGGGCGATCTGCTCGATGCTCTGCGTCGAGTGCTCCAGCAGGCGCCTGGCCGCCTCCAGGCGGAACAGCTCGATGGCCCTGGACGGGGTGCGGCCGGTCTTCTGCTTGTAGACCCGCGAGAAGTTGCGCGGGCTCATCCGCGCGCGCTCGGCCAGGCTTTCCACCGTCAGTCCGGGCTCGCCCAGGTGCTCGGCCAGCCACAGGTGCAGCTCGTCGAACAGCGGGCTGTCCGCGGCCTGGGACTGCAGCAGCGTGCTGTACTGCGCCTGGCCGCCGGGGCGCTTGAGGTACACCACCAGTTCGCGGGCCACCGCCATGGCCACCTCGCGGCCGCAGTCGGCCTCCACCAGGGCCAGCGCCAGGTCGATGCCGGCGCTCACGCCCGCCGAGGTCCAGACCGCGCCCTGCTGGATGAAGATGGCGTCGGCATCCACCTGCACCGCCGGGAAGCGCTGCCCGAGGGTGTCGCACAGGGCCCAGTGGGTGGCGGCGCGGCGGCCGTCGAGCAGGCCGGCCTTGGCCAGCAGGAAGGCGCCGCTGCACACCGCGGCGACGCGCCGGGCCCGCGGTGCGGCGGCGGCTATCCAGGCCGCCAGCTCGGCGTGGCTGTCCAGGGTCTGGCAGATGTCCGGGGCGCCGGGGACCACCAGGGTGTCCACCGCCAGGTTCTGCGGCGGGGCCAGGGCTACGCTGTCCACCGCCAGGCCCTCCACCGTGCGCACCAGGCCGCCGGCGAGGCTGGCGGTGCGCAGGCGGTAGCCGGGCAGGCCGCGTTCGGCCAGCGCCCTGCTGGCGGCCCAGAACACCGTCTGGGCGCCGCTGAGGTCGAGCAGGCCCATGTCCGGGTAGGCCACGAACAGCACGTCGCGCGGGCCGCCGGGTGTTTCGTTCATCATGCTGTCGCCAGGGGTTTCGCTCATCGCCACGCCGCCATGCCCGTTCCAGTTGCCTGGCGGAATACCGCCTGCGGCTGCGCTTTGCAAGCGCGGCGTCGGCGCTGGCCGATAACCTGGGATTTATGGCCTGGCGGGTGCGCGCGGCGGCGCGCTAGCCTTTTCCGGATGACAACCGTCCGGCCGCCGCGTTGCCGGGTGTGGCGGCATGGGCTAGATTTTTCGGGCTGCATGCCGTGCGCACCGCCGGCCGCCAGAGGAGACGAAATGAGTTCGTGGTCGCAATCGGGTTCGGCCCAGGGCGCCGCCGGCCACCAGGACCCCGTGGTCTACGTGGTGGACGACGACGAGTCGATGCGCCTGGCGCTGTCGGGCCTGCTGCGCTCCATCGGCCTGCGCGTGGAGGCCTTCGAATCCCCCCGGGACTTCCTCGCCTTCCCCCGCCACGACGTGCCCAGCTGCCTGGTGCTCGACGTGCGCCTGCGCGGCGAGAGCGGCCTGGCCTTCCAGGAGCAGGTGCAGAAGCACGGCCTGCGCATGCCCATCGTGTTCATGACCGGCCACGGCGACATCGCCATGACCGTCAAGGCCATGAAGGCGGGGGCGGTCGACTTCCTCGCCAAGCCGTTCCGCGACCAGGACATGCTCGACGCCGTGGCCAGCGCCCTGGCCAGGGACACCGAGCGGCTCGCCGCCGAGCGCTCCAGCGCCGGGCTGCGCGAGGCCTACGCCGCGCTCACCGCCCGCGAGCGGGAAGTGATGGGCTACGTGGTGGCCGGCCTGATGAACAAGCAGATCGCCGCCGAGCTGAACCTCAGCGAGGTGACGGTGAAGGTCCACCGCGGGCAGCTGATGCGCAAGCTGGCGGCGCGCTCGGTGGCGGACCTGGTGCGCAAGTCCGAGGCCCTGGGCATCGCGCCGCAGACGCGCCGGGCCCCCTGAGCGGGCGCGGCGTGGAGCGGGGATGAGCGACAGACAGCAGGCCCTGTGGGACGACGGCGAGCGCGTCTTCAGCCGTGGACGGCACCCGCGTGACGAAGCGCTGGGCGTGCTGCTCGCGCGCCCGGCCGGCGAGCCGCCGCAGCCCGCCAGCCTGGAACGCCTGGCCCACGAGTTCGGCCTGAAGGACGAGCTGGATGGCGCCTGGGCGGTGCGCCCGCTGGCGCTGCTGCGCGAGGGCGGGCGCAGCCTGCTGGTGCTGGAGGACCCCGGCGGCGAGCCGCTGTCGGCCCGGCTGGGGGCGCCCATGGAGACCGGCCGCTTCCTGCAGCTGGCCGTGGGCATCAGCGCGGCCCTGGGCCGCCTGCACCAGCGCGGCCTGGTGCACAAGGACCTGAAGCCGCCGCACATCTTGGTCGACTGCGCCGACGGCCGCGTCCGCCTCACCGGCTTCGGCCTGGCCTCGTGGCTGCCGCGGGAGCGCCAGGCGCCCGAGCCGCCGGAGACCATCGCCGGCACCCTGGCCTACATGGCGCCCGAGCAGACCGGGCGGATGAACCGCTCGATCGACTCGCGCAGCGACCTCTACGCCCTGGGCATCACCCTCTACCAGATGCTCACCGGCGACCTGCCGTTCGCCGCCAGCGAGGCCATGGAGTGGGTGCACTGCCACATCGCGCGCCAGGCGGTGCCGCCCGGCGCGCGGGTGGCGAGCATTCCGCCGCCGCTGTCGCGGCTGGTCATGAAGCTGCTGGCCAAGACCGCCGAGGAACGCTACCAGAGCGCCGCGGGGCTGGAGCACGACCTGCGCCGCTGCCTGGCGAGCTGGCAGCGCCAGGGGCGCATCGACGACTTCCCGCTGGACGGGCACAGCGTGCCGGAGCGCCTGCTGGTCCCCGAGAAGCTCTACGGCCGCGACGCCGAGGTGGCCACCCTGGTCGCCGCCTTCGAGCGCATAGTCGGCGGTGACGCGCCAGGGCTGGTGCTGGTGTCCGGCTATTCCGGCATCGGCAAGTCCTCGGTGGTCAACGAGCTGCACAAGCTGCTGGTGCCGCCGCGCGGGCTGTTCGCCGCCGGCAAGTTCGACCAGTACAAGCGCAACATCCCGTACTCGACCCTGGTGCAGGCCTTCCAGGGCCTGGTGCGCATGCTCCTGGGCAAGAACGACCGGGAACTGGCGCGCTGGCGCCAGGCCCTGCTGGCGGCGCTGGGCGCCAATGCGCGGGTCATGACCGAGCTGATCCCGGAACTGAAGCTGGTCATCGGCGAGCCGCCGCCGCTGCCGCTGCTCGAGCCGCAGCAGGCGCAGCGCCGCTTCCTGCTGGTGTTCAAGCGCTTCATCGGCGTGTTCGCCCGGCCGGAGCACCCGCTGGCGCTGTTCCTCGACGACCTGCAATGGCTGGATGCGGCCACCCTCGGCCTGCTGGAAGAGCTGCTGACCAGCGACGACCTGCGCCACCTGATGCTGGTCGGCGCCTACCGCAGCAACGAGGTGGACGAGGCCCACCCCTTGCGCGCCACGCTGCGCAAGGTCGGCAAGGCACAGGTGCGCATCGACGAGATCGGCCTGGCGCCGCTCGGCCGCGCCCACGTCGAGCAACTGATCGCCGAGGCCCTGCACGGCGAGCCGGCGCGCGTCCGCCCGCTGGCGCAACTGGTGCACGGGAAGACCGCCGGCAATCCGTTCTTCGTCATCCAGTTCATCCAGGCCCTGGCGGAGGAGGGCCTGCTGGCCTTCGACGCCGGCGCGCGGGGCTGGCGCTGGGACCTCGGGCGCATCCAGGCCATGGGCTACACCGACAACGTCGTCGACCTGATGCTCGACAAGCTGGGCCGCCTGCCGGCGCAGACCCGCGAGGTGCTGCAGCAGCTGGCCTGCCTGGGCAACCGCGCCGAGGCCGGGGCGCTGGGCCGCGTGCTGGCGCTGCCACGCGGCCAGCTGCAGCGGGCCCTGTGGGCGGCCATCCGGCAGGAGCTGGTGGAACGCGTGGACGGCGCCTACGCCTTCGCCCACGACCGCATCCACGAGGCGGCCTACCTGCTGATCCCCCAGGCCGAACGCGCCGCGGCGCACCTGCGGATCGGCCGCCTGCTGGCCGAGCAGACGCCGCCGCAGGCGCGCGAAGAGGCCATCTTCGAGATCGTCGGCCAGCTCAACCGCGGCGCCGCGCTGATCGCCGAACCGACCGAACGGGAGCGGCTGGCCGGGTTCAACCTGCTCGCCGGGCAGCGGGCCAGGTCCTCGGCCGCCTATGCCTCGGCGCTGGCTTATTTCAGCCGGGGCCTGGAACTGCTGGACGAGGCGTGCTGGCAGGCCCGGCACGAGCTGATGTTCGCCCTGGAGTCCGGCCGCGCCGAGTGCGAGTTCGTCACCGGCCAGGTGGCCGTGGCCGAGCAGCGCCTGCGGGCGCTGTCCGGACGCGCCGCGACGACCGTGCAACGCGCCTGGGTGGCCTGCCTGCAGGTGGACGTCTACCTGATCCTCGACCGCCGCGACGACGCGGTGGCCGTGTGCCTGGATTTCCTCCGCCACGTGGGCATCGACTGGCCGGCCCACCCGGACGACGCCACGGTGCAGGCCGAGTATGAGCGCATCCGTACGCAGCTCGGCGCGCGGCCCATCGAGACGCTCATCGACCTGCCGCCGATGCGCGACCCGCTCGCCCTGGCCACCATCGAGGCGCTGACCACGCTGTTCTCGCCGGCCCTGCACACCGACGGCAACCTGGCCTGCCTGACCATCTGCAAGGCCATCAACCTCAGCCTGGAGCACGGCAACGGCGACGCCTCCTGCGTGGCCTACGCCAACATCCCGCGGGTCGCCGGGCGGCGTTTCGGCGACTACGACGCCGGCTTGCGCTTCGGCCGGCTCGGCTGCGAACTCGTCGAACGGCGCCGCCTGGAGCGCTACGAGGCGCGCACCCTGCTTTCCTTCTCGCTGTTCGCCGCGCGCTGGGTGCAGCCGGTGCGCGCCTGCGACGAGCAGCTGCGCCGCGTGTTCGACAGCGCCAACCGCACCGGCGACCTGCCGTTCGGCGCCTTCGCCTGCAACAGCCTGGTGTCCAACCTGCTGTTCGGCGGCGAGCCGCTGCCCGAGCTGCAGGCCGAGGCGGAGCGCGGCCTGGGCTACGCCGGCAAGGTGGGGTTCGGCCTGGTCATCGACTTCCTCGACAACCAGCTCGCCCTGGTCCGCATGCTGCGGGGCCTGGCGCCGCGCTTCGGCCACCTGGACCAGGACGGTTTCAGCGAGGCTGACACCGAGGCGCGCCTGGCCGGCGCCTCGCGGGTGTACAGCTGCTGGTACTGGATCCGCAAGCTGCAGGCGCGCTACTTCGCCGGCGACCACGCGGCGGCACTGGAGGCCTCCGCCCAGGCGCAGCCGCTGCTGTGGACTTCCCACGCGTTCATCGAGGAAGCCGAATACTGCTTCTTCGACGCGCTCGCCCACGCGGCGCTGTGCGACGCCGCTGCGCCGGGCGACCGCCACCTCGGCGCCGTGGCCGCGCACCGGGAGGAACTGCGGATGTGGGCGCACCTGTGCCCGGCCAACTTCACCTGCCACGTCCTGCTGCTGGAGGCCGAACTCGCCCGCCTGCAGGGCCGCCTGGCGGATGCCGAACTGCATTACGAGCAGGCCATCCGCGCGGCCCAGGAAGGCGGCTTCATCCAGGTCGAGGCGCTGGCCAACGAGCTGGCGGCCGCCTGCTACGCCGCACGCGGGCTCGACAGGGTGGCCCGTGTCTACCTGCAGGGCGCCGGCGACTGCTACCAGCGCTGGGGCGCCGAGGGGAAGGTGCGGCAGCTGCAGGCGCGCCATCCCTTCCTCGGCGAGCAGGCGCCGGCGCCGGGCCCCACGGCCACCATGGCCACCCCGGTGGAGCAGCTGGACCTGGCCACCGTGCTCAAGGTGCTGCAGACCACCTCCGGCGAGATCGCGCTGGAAGGGCTGGTGGACCGGGTCATGCGCACGGCCATCGAACAGGCCGGCGCCGAACGCGGCGTACTGGTGCTCCAGGGCGCCGGCGAACCGCGCATCGTGGCCCAGGCGACGGTCGACGACGACGCGCCGGCGCTGCAACTGCGCGACGAGCCGGTGAGCGAGGCGCTGCTGCCCGAGGCGGTGCTCTACCAGGTGCTGCGCACCGGCCAGAGCCTGGTGCTGGACGACGCCCTGGCCGAGGCGGCGTACGCCAGCTCGGCCTACGTGCGCAGCCGCCAGGCGCGCTCCATCCTCTGCCTGCCGCTGATGAACCAGGGCCAGCTCACCGGCGCCCTGTACCTGGAGAACAACCTGACCGCCCGGGCCTTCAGCCCGGCGCGCACCGCGGTGCTCAAGCTGGTGGCCTCGCAGGCCGCCAGCTCCCTGGAGAACGCCCGGCTGTACCGCGACGTCGCCGAGCGCGAGCGGCGCTACCGCGAGGTGCAGGCCGAACTGGCCCACGCCAACCGCGTGGCGACCATGGGCCAGCTCACCGCGTCCATCGCCCACGAGGTCAACCAGCCGATCGCCGCCACCGTCACCAACGCCTACGCGGCGCAGCGCTGGCTGGCGGCACGGCCGCCGGAGCTGGGCGAGGTGGGGCAGGTGCTCGAACGTATCGTCAAGGACGCCAACCGCGCCTCGGACGTGCTCAAGCGCATCCGCGGGCTGCTGCGCAAGGCGCCGTCGCAGAAGGCCGCGGTGGACATCAACGAGGCGATCCTGGAAATGGTCGAGTTCACCCGCGGCCAGGCCGCCAAGGGCGGTGTATCCGTACGCACGCGGCTGGCCGACGGGCTGCCGCCGGTGCAGGGCGACCGGGTGGCGCTGCAGCAGGTGCTGCTCAACCTGATCATCAACGCCATCGAGGCCATGGGCGACGTCGACGACGGGGTGCGCCAGCTGGACATCGAAACGGTGGCGGACGACGAAGGCGGCGTGGCGGTGAGCATCGGCGACTCCGGCCCGGGGTTCGCCGCGCAGGACGCCGGGCAGCTCTTCGCGCCTTTCTACACCACCAAGCCCAGCGGCCTGGGCATGGGCCTGTCGATCTGCCGCTCGATCGTCGAGGCCCATGGCGGGCAGCTCCAGGCGCTGGCCAACCCACCCCGCGGCGCGCTCGTCCGCTTCAGCCTGCGGGGCCGCCCGGACGAGGCCCCATAGCCGCGACAGGCCACCGTCCACGATTGCCCCCCGCCACGCCGGACGCCCCGCTGGCACGGCCAACGGCGGATAACCGCGAACGGTTATGCGCCCTACGGGTAGACCTGGCGTAGGGCGAATAACGCTCCGCGTTATCCGCCGTTTGACCTTGGCCGCATTCCGCTCGGTACCGGGCACGGAGCCGCCGTCGGAGCTGCGCCAGGCTCAACCACGGCGTTGCCGACAAGGAAGGTGAGGCGGCGGATAACCGCGAACGGTTATTCGCCCTACGGGTGGGCCTGGCGTAGGGCGAATAACGCTCCGCGTTATCCGCCGTTTGGCCTTGGCCGCATTCGGCTCGGCGCCGGGCACGGAGCCGCCGTTGGAGCTGCGCCAGGCTCAACCACGGCGTTGCCGACAAGGAGGGTGTAGCGGCGGATAACCGCGAACGGTTATTCGCCCTACGGGTGGGCCTGGCGTAGGGCGAATAACGCTCCGCGTTATCCGCCGTTTGACCTTGGCCGCATTCCGCTCGGCGCCGGGCACGGAGCCGCCGTCGGAGCTGCGCCAGGCTCAACCACGGAGTTGCCGACAAGAAAGGTGTAGCGGCGGATAACCGCGAACGGTTATCCGCCCTACGGGTGGGCCTGGCGTAGGGCGAATAACGCTCCGCGTTATCCGCCGTTTGACCTTGGCCGCATTCCGCTCGGTGCCGTGCACGGAGTCGCCATCGGAGCCGCGCCAGGCTCAACCACGGCGTTGCCGACAAGGAAGGTGTAGCGGCGGATAACCGCGAACGGTTATGCGCCCTACGAGTGGGCCTGGCGTAGGGCGAATAACGCTCCGCGTTATCCGCCGTTTGACCTTGGCCGCATTCCGCTCGGCGCCGGGCACGGAGCCGCCGTCGGAGCTGCGCCAGGCTCAACCACGGTGTTGCCGACAAGGAAGGTGTAGCGGCGGATAACCGCGAACGGTTATCCGCCCTACGGTTGGCACGGCCGTAGGAGCGGACTCCGTCCGCGATTGTCCCCGCCGCGCCGAGCGCCCCGGCCGTACCCGGCTCGGCTATGCTGGAATTTTCGACTGCCTTGCGAGGGTGCGTCATGGGCCTGAACGATGCGAGCCAGCGGCTGCGGCGCGAATTACTGAACATGGCCTTCCGCCACGAGGGGCTGGCGACCGACCTGGGCGGGCCGCCGAGCAGCTGCCGGCGTCCCAGGCGGTGCACCTGGTGCGCATGGCGGCGTTCCTGCAGGGCGATGCCGAACGGCTGATCGCCATGGCCGAGCAGGTGCGCACGGGCGTCATCAGCGCCAGCGGCTCCTGACCCCTCCAAAGCACTATTCCCTTCCTCCGGCGTGCGGGTAAGGTGGCGGCAGAACACCACTGGATTGCCCATGAACCGCAACGCCACGCCCCCGCAGGCCCGCCAGGTCGTCCTGGCCAACGGCCTGGGGCTGACCCTGGTGCACGATCCGCAGGCCACCCGCGCCGCCGCCCTGGTGCGGGTGGCGGCCGGCAGCCATGACGAGCCGCCGGCGCACCCGGGGCTTGCGCATTTCCTCGAGCACCTGCTGTTCCTTGGCGGCGCGCGCTTCGCCGCGGGCGAGCGGCTGATGCCCTGGGTGCAGGCGCGGGGCGGGCGCCTGAATGCCAGCACCCTGGCACGCACCACGGACTACTTCTTCGAGGTGCCCGCCGCGGCGCTGGACGGGGGCCTGGCGCGCCTGGCGGACATGCTGGCCGGCCCGCTGCCGGAGGCCGGCGCGCAGCTCGGCGAGCGCGAGGTGCTGGAAGCGGAGTACATCGCCCGCGCGACCGATGCCGGCACCCTGATCGACGCGGCCCTGGCCGCCGGGGTGGCCGAGGGGCATCCGCTGCGCCGTTTCGTGGCCGGCCGGCGTGCCAGCCTGGCGGTGGAAGAGGAGGGCTTCCAGCGCGCGCTGCGAGACTTCCACGGCAGCTTCTACCAGCCTGGCAACCTGCAGCTGTGGCTGCAGGGGCCGCAGTCGCTCGACGAATTGCAGGCGCTCGCCGCCAGGTATTGCGAGGGCTGGCCGGCCGGCCAGCTGCCGGCCCGCGAGCGCCCTCCGGCCCTGGCGCCGTTGGCGGAGGACTGGCTCCACCTGCGCCTG
The DNA here is from genome assembly GCF_029201425.1 of Pseudomonas sp. 273. Lineage (NCBI taxonomy): Bacteria > Pseudomonadati > Pseudomonadota > Gammaproteobacteria > Pseudomonadales > Pseudomonadaceae > Pseudomonas > Pseudomonas sp. 273. Next base: position 3,989,334 of record NZ_CP116775.1, on the reverse strand, counting down.
CCCGGTGCGCCGCGCCTGGTGCTGGGCTTCGCCGTGGATGAGCTGGACGCCGCCGCCGAACAGACCCTCGACGCCCTGGCCGGCCTGCTGGCCGACGAGGCGGCTGGCGGGCTGCTGGCCTGGCTGGGGGAGCGGGGGTTGTGCGATGCGGCGGCCCTCCGGGTGGCCTACCGCGCAGCGGGGCAGGCGCTGTTGGCCGTGACCTTCGAGCTGGCGCAGGCCCGGCATGCGCCGACCGTCGAAGCGGCCTTCCTCGATTGGCTGCGTGCACTGTGCAGTGGCAGCGGCGAGGCGCTGGTGCCGGCCGAATGGCATCACCTGGCGCCCCTGGAGCAATTGCGCCAGCGGGCCCGCGGCCTGCCGGCGCCGGTCGTGCCGCAGTGGCTGGCGGCGCTGGACGCTTCGCGCCCGGTCCGCCTGCTGGTCGCGCCGGATGCGCCGGGCCGGCCCACCTGCGTGGCCGGCTTCGAACTGCAGCTCAGGCGCGGGCCGGCCAAGCCCCTGGACTTCGCCCCCCGGGCCTGGCGCTTCGAGGCGCCGGCACCGGCCAGCACAGCGCCGGCGGGTACGTTGCACCTGCGCTGGCGCTTCCCGAATGTGCCGGCCCGCAGCCACTTCCTCGCCCTGCGCCACGGCCTGCGCCCGCTGGCCGGGCTGGCGCGGCGCAGTGGCGTGAGCCTGCGCCTGGACGAGGAGGGCGCCGACTGGGCCCTGGGCCTGCAGGGCCCGGCCGACCGCCTGCAAAGCTGCCTGGACCGCGCCCTGGCGCTGCTGGCCGAGCCCCCCGCGGCGCTGGCCGCCCAGGGCGAACGCCTGCTGCAGCGCGAGCTACAGCGCAAGGCCGCCGAACTGCCGATCCGCCGCCTGCTCGACGCCTTGCCGGCCAGCCTGGCGGGTGAGGGCGAGGGCCTGCCGGACTGGTCCGCGGCGCGTTGGGACGTGCTGGCCCGCCATGCCGAGCCACCCCAGGCGAGCCGGGTACCCGGCCTGCCGACGACGCAGCCTCTGCTGCCGCCGGCCCTGGCCGCGGGCTACCATCGCCGCGTCGTAGCGGGCGAGGGCGAGGCGGCGCTGCTGCTGTTCTGCCCGCTGCCAGGACGTGGCGCGGCGCAGGAGGCCGCCTGGCGGCTGCTGGCGCGCGAGCTGGAGGGCGGCTTCTACCAGCGCCTGCGCGTCGAGCTGAACCTGGGCTACGCGCTGTTCTGCGGCTTCCGCCAGGTGGCCGGCTGGCGCGGGCTGCTGTTCGCGGTGCAGTCGCCGCACACGCAGCCGGAGGCCCTGTATGGCCACCTGCGCGCCTTCCTGGAAAGCGCCGCCGCTTCCCTGGGCGAACTGCCCGAGGCCCGCCTGCACGACCTCGCCAACGCCCTGGCCCACGAGCCCGCCGGCGAGGACGCGGCCTGGCGCGACCAGCTCGCCGGCGTCGCCGCCGACCACGCGAAACGCGTGGCCGAGGCGGCCCGGCGCATGACCCGCTCCGACCTCCTGGCCGCCCACGCCGCCTTGCTGGGCGAGCAGGGCGGCAGTTGGCTGCTGACCAACCGCGCCTGAGCCCCTCCAACCCTCCTTCCACCGCTGCCCGGGCATACCGCCCCGGGCACGTACGCCTGCGACTTTGGTCCTGCGCCGCAAGGCCCGCTGCCAAGGTGCCGCTACCCCCGCGACCAAGGCGCCGAGCCTTGTGGTGGCCTGGTGCCATGGCCTTGCGCAGCGCTCCGGCAAGCCCCACGCAAGCAGCGCCGAAGCGCGCCCAAAGCAGCGTATGGCGCCGCGCAAGCCGTTTCGATAATCGCCTCCGCCACGACCCCGAACGGTCATCCATCCCCTGCGGAGCGCGTCATGAACAAGAACAACACCGCCATTCGCCGTTTCCTGCCCCTGGCCCTGGCCTCGCTGGGCAGCCTGGGCTGCCTGCCGGCCGTCGCCGACATCAAGCTGTACGACAAGGACGACACCACCTTCTCCACCGACGGCTACTTCAACGCCTTCTACGTCAACAGCGACGTGGACCGCGAGGGCGAGACCTACGACCGCCGCCAGTCGCGGGTGAAGATGGGCTTCCTGCCCAACTACATCGGCTTCAACTTCGGCAAGAAGATCGACGGCCTGACCCTCACCGGGCGTTCCTCGTTCTGGGTGACCATCAACGACAGCGAGCAGGACGGCACCGACACCGCCATCGACGTGCGGCAGTTCTACGGCAACGTGGCCGGCGACTGGGGCGAGGTGCTGATCGGCAAGGACTTCGGCCTGTTCTCGCGTTCCAACATCTTCCTCGACGAACTGCTGGCCGGCTTCGGCAACGCCAGCGACACCCTCGGCCTGGTGGACGGCAAGGGCGTGTCCTTCGGCAACATCGGCACCGGCTACCCGTACCCGTTCCCCACCTCGCAGATCACCTACCGCAACAACAACCTGGTGGACGGCCTGCGCGTGGCGGTGGGCATCATGGACCCGATCGACACCAACCAGATCGACAAGGACGCCAGCGACGGCCTGGACGACAAGGCCTACCAGGACAACCCGCGCTACGAGAGCGAGATCAGCTACCAGTTCGACCTGGCCGGCGCGCAGATCTACAGCTGGGTCAACGGCGCCTACCAGACCTCGAAGAACACCAACGACCAGGTCGACGACGTCACCTCCAAGGGCCTGGGCTACGGCATCCAGGCCAAGTTCGGCGGCGTGTCGCTGACCGGCTCGGGCTTCACCGCCAAGGGCATCAACCCCTTCTTCACCAACAACGCCGGCGAAGCCGCGCTGCGCGAGGTGGACAGCCGCGGCATGCTGCTGCAGGGCTCCTACAGCTGGGGCAAGAACCGCGTGGCGCTGTCCTACGGCAAGACCGAGGACGACGGCAACGGCCTGGGCAGCGCGGCCGACTACTCCACCCGCGGCATCGCCTACTTCCGCACCATCAACGACAACCTCAAGCTGGTGGCCGAGTACAACCAGTACGAGATCGACGGCCGCAAGGGCTCGCTGGTGAGCGAGGACACCGACACCTTCGCGGTTGGCGCGGTACTGAACTGGTAATTCCCGAGCTCCTTTGGCAGCAATTGGGCGGGGCGACGGTGACGTCGGCCCGCCGTTTTTTTTGCAGGCAGGGCGGGCGGGGTCCATCCACGGCCTTCTGCGCGCGGCGGGCCATCGCGGACGGAGTCCGCTCCTACGCCAGTGCTTCCCGGAACCGTAGGAGCAACTGTCTTGCCGGCTGCGCCGATGTGCTCTTCGTAGGAGCGAGCTTGCTCGCGAATAAGCCCCGCAGCGGAGCCTGTTCGCGAGCAAGCTCGCTCCTACGAGAAGCAGTGCCCCCGGCAGGGTAGGGGACTCCGTCCGCGATTCGGCGGATAACGCCGTAGGTGTTATGCGCCCTACGAAACTGAAGGGAGAGGGCTGCGGACTCCAACCCCCGCTCCGCAGCTGAACCTGACTCCGCTGTTCGCTGTACCGCGAATCGCGCGCAGGGCGCGTTCCTGCGAATGACACGGAGCTACGCCTTTCGGAGGTCCCCGCCAGCACCCAAGTAGCATGGGGCCGCGCCGGGCGCCTTCGTAGAATGCTCGCGAGGTCAACCGGCGTTGAGGCAGGCGTATGCAGGAAGGGCAGGGGGAAGGCGTGGTCAGGGGCATGTCCAGTGCCCGCGACGCGGAGGCGGTGGCCCAGGACCTGGCGCGCCAGCTGATCCACCCGCACCTGGGCTTCGTGCTGTTCTTCTGTTCCGCCGAGCACGACCTGCCGGCCCTGGCCGCCGCCCTGGAGCAGTACTTCGGCGGCATCGAGCTGGTCGGCTGCACCACCGCCGGCGAGATCACCCCCAGGGCTACGGCCGCGGCTGCGTCAGCGCGGTGGGCTTCGACGTGCGCAGCTTCGCCGTGGCCAGCGCGCTGATCGACGAGATGGAGCGCTTCAGCCTGATCGACGCGCAGCAGCTGGTGGAGGCCCTGGTGGCCGACTGCCGCAGCAGCGAGCTGGCGCCGATCAAGGACCACAGCTTCGCCCTGACCCTTCTCGACGGCCTGTCCAGCCGTGAGGAGGTGGTGCTGGCGGCGCTCAGCGCGGCGCTCGGCGCCATCCCGCACTTCGGCGGCTCGGCCGGCGACGACAACCACCTCACCCACACCCACGTCTACTACCAGGGCCAGTTCCACACCGGTGCGGCGGTGGTGCTGCTGTTCAACACCTGGCTCGACTTCGAGGTGTTCACCACCCACCACGTGGTGCCGCGCGGCGAGAAGCTGGTGGTGACCCGCGCCGACAGCGCCAGCCGCCGGGTGCTGGAACTCAATGCCGAGCCGGCGGCCCTGGAGTACGCCCGGCTGGTCGGCGTGGAGCCCCAGGCGCTGAGCTTCGAGCTGTTCTCCCGCCACCCGCTGGCGGTGCGCATCAAGGACCAGTACTACGTGCGCTCCATCCAGCAGGTCAACGACGACTTCAGCCTGACCTTCTACTGCGCGGTGGAGAACGGCATCGTCCTCACCGCCATGAGCACCGGGCCCCTGCTGCCCAACCTGCGGGCGCAGTTCGCGCGCCTGCACGAACGCCTCGGCCCGCCGCTGCTGACCATCGGCTGCGACTGCTTCCTGCGCCGCCTGGAGCTGGAAGTGGCGGGCGACACCGCAGCCACCGCCGAGTTTCTCCGCCACCAGCAGGTGATCGGCTTCAACACCTACGGAGAGCAATTCAATGGCATGCACATCAACCAGACCTTCACCGGTGTCGCCATTGGCCGTCCCCGTGGCGGCGCAGCCGGCTGAGCTGCAGGCGCGCATCGAGGCGCTCGAGCGCGACAAGCTCAAGCTGCAGCGCATCAACACCGCGCTGATCGAGCGCATCGAGTCCAGCGCCTCGCCCGGCGACGGCGCCTACGGGGCTTTCCAGCACTCGGTGGTGCTGGCCGAGCAGGTGCGTGAACGCACCGACGCGCTGAGCCAGGCCATGGCCGAGCTGAAGTCCAGCAACCAGCTGCTCAGCGATGCCCGCCTGCGCGCCGAGACCGCCCACCAGCACCTGCTGGACGCCATCGAGAGCATTTCCGACGCCTTCGTGCTGTTCGACCCGCAGCAGCGCATCGTGCTGTTCAACGAACGCTTCCGCGCGCTCTGGGCGCCCACCCGCGCGCGCCTGGGCGCCGGCACCCGGCTGAGCGAAGTGCGCCGCCTGGCGCAGAGCAGCGGGCTGATCGTCGAGGAGCAGCGCAGCAGCGACGACGAACACACCCTCTACCGCCTGCGCAACGACCGCTGGGTGCGCATGAGCGAACGGCCGACCCGCGACGGCGGCCTGGTGGTGCTCTACACCGATATCACCGAGATCAAGCTCAGCGAGACCGCGCGCCGCGAACAGGCGGTGGCGCAGAAGTCGCACCTGCTGCAGCGCGCCGTGGACAACCTGTCCCAGGGCGTGGCCATGGTCGGCGCCGAGGGCACGCTGGAGCTGTGGAACCGGCGCTTCCTGGAGCTCTGCGGGCTGGCGCCGATCGGCGCGCACCGGCCCTTCGCCGACGTCATGGGCGAGAGCGGCCTGCCGCTGCTCACCCCGCGCAGCCGCGACGCTTCCGGCGCGCCCCTGGCGGCCCTGGAGCAGCGCCTGTTCGACGGCCGCATGCTGGAGATCCGCACCCATGCGCTGCCCACCGGCGGCTTCGTCAACACCTTCACCGACATCACCGAGCGCTACCGCCACGCCGAGGCGCTGCGCGAGAGCGAACGCTGGATCCGCCTGATCACCGACCAGGTGCCGGCGCTGATCGCCTACCTCAGCGCCGACCTCAACTACGAATTCACCAACAAGGTCTACGAGCAGTGGTACCGCTGGCCCAGCGGCTCGATGCTCGGGCGCAACCTGCGCGACGTGCACAGCGCCGAGCACTGCCAGCGCCTGGAGCCCTACTTCGAGCGGGCGCTGTCGGGCGAGAGCGTGACCTTCGAGATCGCCGAGACCAACCTCGCCGGGCAGGAGCGCTACATGCAGCGTTCCTACGTGCCCAACCGCCAGGCCGACGGCCAGGTCGCCGGGCTCTTCGTGCTGATCCGTGACATCACCGAGCGCCGCCGCACCGCCGAGGCCCTGCACCAGGCCTACCAGAACCTGGAACAGCGGGTGCGCGAGCGCACCGCCGAGCTGACCAGCCTGAACGACCAGCTCAAGCGCGAGATCGACGAGCGCAGCCAGGTCGAGGCGCGCCTGCGCGAGGCCAAGCGCGAGGCCGAACAGGCCAACCTGTCGAAGACCAAGTTCCTCGCCGCCGTCAGCCACGACCTGCTGCAGCCGCTGAACGCCGCGCGGCTGTTCACCAGCGCCCTGCAGGAGCGCGGCGGCGACGGCCTGGTGCGCAACATCAGCCACTCGCTGGAGGACGTGGAGAACCTGCTGGGCACCCTGGTGGACATCTCCAAGCTCGACGCCGGGGTGATCAAGCCGGACATCGCGCCCTTCGAGGTCAGCGAACTGCTCGGCAACCTCGCCGCCGAATACCGCCAGGTGGCCGCCAGCGAGGGCCTGCGCCTGGACTACGTGGCCTGCGGCGCCCAGGTGCGCAGCGACATGCAACTGCTGGCGCGGATCCTGCGCAACCTGCTGTCCAACGCCATCCGCTACACCCCCAGCGGGCGCGTGCTGCTGGGCTGCCGACGGCGCCGGCAGAGCCTGTGGATCGAGGTCTGGGACACCGGCATGGGCATCCCCGCCGACAAGCTCGGCGAGATCTTCCAGGAGTTCAAGCGCGGCGACACCCAGCGCTCCAACCAGGACCGCGGCCTGGGCCTGGGGCTGGCGATCGTCGAGAAGATCGCACGCATGCTCGGCCACCGCATCCAGGTCGGCTCGGTGCCCGGCAAGGGCTCGCGCTTCGCCGTCGAGGTGCCCCTGGCCCGCCGCGTGGCCCGCACCCGGCCGGAGCCGGCGCAGCAGGCCGAGCATCTGGTGGAACGCCTGCGCGGCTCGCGAGTGTGGGTGCTGGACAACGACGCGGCCATCTGCGCCGGCATGCGCACGCTGCTGGAGGCCTGGGGCTGCCGGGTGGTCACGGCGCTATCGGAAGAGGACCTGGCGCGCCAGGTGGACAACTTCCACGCCGAGTCCGACCTGCTGATCGTCGACTACCACCTGGACGACGGCTGCAACGGCGTGGACGCGGTGGCCTCGATCAACGCCCGCCGCGGCACGCCGCTGCCGGCGCTGATGATCACCGCCAACTACAGCAACGAACTCAAGCAGCAGGTGCGCGAGCTGGGCCATACGCTGATGCACAAGCCGGTCAGGCCGATGAAGCTGAAGACGGCGTTGTGCCATTTGATGGACAGGGCTGGCTGAGGCTGGCGCTGTACCTGTAGGAGCGGGCCCTGCCCGCGATTTTCGCGCGCAGGGCGCGCTCCTACATGGGAATGGTGGGTGGGTCGGGTAGGGCGGATAACCGTTCGCGGTTATCCACCGGCCGTGGTGGCGAAGGTTCGGCTTCGGTGCCGGGTTTGGGTCCGCAACCCTCTCCCCAGCCCTCTCCCTGAAGGGAGAGGGGGCTATCCGTGCCGCCGGTGGTTTTCGTGCCACCCGGCAACACCGACGTGGCCGGCGAGCGCCGAAATCACACTTCACTCCGAACGGTCCCCTCTCCCTTCAGGGAGAGGGTTAGGGAGAGGGAGCGAGGGTGGGTTTGGCAGTGGAGTAGCAGGTTGTGGTGGTCGCGTAATAACGGATCAGGTTCGACTTTGGCGCAGGGGTTGGGTCCGCGACCCTCTCCCCAGCCCTCTCCCTGAAGGGAGAGGGGGCTATCCGTGCCGCCGGTGGTTTTCGTGCCACCCGGCAACACCGGCGTGGCCGGCGAGCGCCGAAATCACACTTCACGCCGAACGGTCCCCTCTCCCTTCAGGGAGAGGGTTAGGGAGAGGGAGCGAGGGTGGGTTTGGCAGTGGAGTAGCAGGTTGTGGTGGTCGCGTAATAACGGATCAGGTTCGACTTTGGCGCAGGGGTTGGGTCCGCGACCCTCTCCCCAGCCCTCGGCTGCGCGCCCCGCCCTGAAGGGAGAGGGGGCTATCCGTGCCGCCGATGGTTTTCGTGCCACCCGGCAACACCGACGTGGCCGGCGAGCGCCGAAATCACACTTCACTCCGAACGGTCCCCTCTCCCTTCAGGGAGAGGGTTAGGGAGAGGGAACGGAGGTTGGTTCAGCAGCGGAGTCACCGGGAGGCCGGTTCGCGAGCAAGCTCGCTCCTACGAAAAGCCAACCAGTGTTCAGGCCCGCTGCACAGCCGGCGCGCGAACCTTGGCGCGCAGGATCAGCGCAATCCCGCCCAGCACCGCACAAGACACCAGCAACAACCGCACCCCGATATGCTCCCCCAGCACCAGCGCCCCGGACAACGCCGCCAGCACCGGCACGCTCAACTGCACCGAAGCCGCCTGGATCGCCGACAACCCCGGCAGCGCCGCATACCAGATGGCATAGCCAATCCCCGAAGCCAGCGCCCCGGACAGCACCGCGTAGACGACCCCAGGCACATCCGCGCGCAACTGGCCATGGAACACCAGGGCCAGCACGGCCGCGAAGGCTATTGCGCGGACGAAGTTGCCAGTAGTCACCGCCAGCGGATCGCCCGCGTTGCGGCCCAGCAGCGAGTACAGGCCCCAGGCCACGCCCGACAGCAGCATCAGCAGGGCGCCGGCCAGGGGCGGTGCGCCGGCGCCGGGCAGCAGTTGCACCAGCAGGCCGCCCAGGGCCAGGCCGAAGCCCAGCAGGGCCTGGCCGGCCAGGCGTTCGCCGCGCAGCAGGCCGACCACCAGCATGGTCACCTGCACCGCGCCGAACAGCAGCAGCGCGCCGGTGCCGGCGTCCAGTTGCACGTAGGCATAGGAGAAGGCCGCGGCGTAGGTGAACAGCGCCGCCGCCGCCCGCCAGTTGCCGCGGGCCTGGCCGGCCCGGCCGCGCAGGCGCAGCAGCAGGCCGAGCATCAGCGCGCCGGAGAGGATGCGCACGCCGGTGAAGCTCACCGCGTCGAGCTGGGTGGCCTTGAGCGCCAGGCGGCAGAGCAGCGAGTTGCCGGCGAACGCCAGCATGGCCAGGGCGGTCAGGAGCAGGGTGCGCGAAGCGGGCATGGGCGCTCCCTAGCGGCGCAGGTAGGCGGCGAAGTCGATGTCGCCGGCGCTGAGGATGGCCTGCACCCGGTTGTGCACCTTGAGCTTGCGCAGGATGGCCGAGACGTGGGCCTTCACCGTGGTCTCGGCGATCTCCAGGTTGTAGGCGATCTGCTTGTTCGACTCGCCCTTGGTCATGCGCTCCAGCACCAGCAGCTGCTTGCGCGTCAGCGCCTGAAGCAGTTCCGGGGGGATGCCGTGCTCCTCGTGGCCGCTGCGCCGCGGCGAGGCCTTCTGGGTGCGGATGATGTCCGAGGGCAGGTAGACGTTGCCGTTGAGGATCTGCTCGATGGCCTCGGTCATCTGCGCCCGCGGCGAGGATTTGGTGATGAAGCCCACCGCGCCGTAGGTGATGGCCTGCAGCACCACCTGCTTGTCCTGCTCGGCGGAGACGATCACCACCGGGATGGTCGGCGCCTCGTTGCGCAGGTTCATCAGGCCGCTCAGGCCGTGCATGCCGGGCATGTTCAGGTCGAGCAGGATCAGGTCCAGGTCGTCGTGTTCCTGGGTCAGGCCCAGGGCGCTGTCCAGGTCGGCGGTCTCCATCACTTCGCTGCCGGGGAAGCCGTCGGCGATGACGTTGTGGATGGCCTCGCGGAACAGCGGGTGATCGTCGGCGATCAGGATCTTGTACATGGCCTACACCTCGTTGTTGTCGTTATGGCGGCGGCTAGCCGTTGGGTTGCGCTCAGGGGAAGGGCCGTGGCTGGGCGTCCTGCAGGGGCAGGCCGGCCTGTTCCCAGGCGTCCACCCCGTCACGGTACCAGTAGAGGTTGGAATAGCCCAGCGCGTGGGCGCGCCTGACCGCGTTCCAGCTCGCCCAGCAGTCCGAGCGGCAGTAGAACACCAGCGGGCGCGTCGGGTCGCCCTCGCTGAGTTGCCGCAGGTTCTCGCGGAAGTAGGCCAGCCAGGGCGCGCTCAGCACGCCGTCGCCGGTGTTGGCCAGCCACAGGCTGCCGGGCAGGTTGCGGTGCGCTTCGTTGGCCACGAACTGGCCGTTGAGCCAGGTGCGGCGGTACACGTCCACCAGGCGCGTACGCGGCTCGCGCTCGAGCAGCGCGCGCAGGGTGGCGGTGTCCAGGGTGGTGGCATGGTCGGCGCTGGCCGGGGTCGGGCTGCGGTACTGGCTGGTGCGGTAGCCGTCGCTGGAGAACAGCGCTTCGTCCGCATGGGCCAGCGGCAGGCCCAGCAATGCGCAGAGCAGGGCAGGGGCTAGGCGAGGCATGGTGGCATCTCGATATTTATTCTTCTGCCCGCCATTACATGCCAGGGGCGCTGCTTTGGAAATTCGACGTCCGGAGGGTTGATCCAGTACCAAAGTAGGAGATTTCACCCCTTGCGCAGCGCCGCGTGCTGCGGGTTGAAGGTGAGCACCGCCAGGCCCGCGAACAGCAGCGTCAGCCCCAGGCACACCGCCAGCGCCAGCGGGTTCAGCCGTTCGTACAGGGCGAAGCGCACCAGTTCCACCGCATGGCTGAAGGGGTTGAGCGCGCACAGCCAGTACAGGCCCACGCTGGCCTCGCGCATCTTCCACAGCGGGTACAGCGCCGAGGACAGGAAGAACAGCGGGAAGATCACGAAGTTCATCACCCCGGCGAAGTTCTCCAGTTGGCGGATGGCGTTGGACAGCAGCAGGCCCAGGGCGCTCAGCAGCAGGGCCGCCAGCAGCAGCGCCGGCAGCGCCGCCAGCAGCCCCCAGGCCGGCGGCTGCACGCCGTAGAGCCAGGCGATGGCGAGGAAGGCGTACACCTGCAGCAGCGACACCAGCGCCGTGGCCAGCAGCTTGCCGGCCAGCAGGAAGGCGCGCGGCAGCGGGCTGGTGAGCAGCACGCGCATGCTGCCCATCTCGCGGTCGTAGACCATCGACAGCGAGCCCTGCATGCCGTTGAACAGCAGGATCATGCAGCACAGCCCGGGGACTATGTACGTCTCGTAGGTGACGTAGGTGTCGTAGGGCTCGATGATCGAGATGCCCAGCGCGGCGCGAAAGCCCGCGGCGAACACCAGCAGCCACAGCAGCGGGCGCACCAGGGCGCTGAGGAAGCGCGAGCGCTGCAGCACGAAGCGCAGCCACTCGCGCACCACGATGCCGCGCAGGCACTGCCAGTAGGCGGCCGGGCCGAAGCCGATGGCGTCGTAGGCTCTCATGCGCAGGCCTCCAGGCGGGTGAGGCGGGCGAAGGCGCGGGGCAGGTCGCCGCCGTCGGCGGCGCTGACCTGGGCCGCTTCGCCCTGGGCCACCAGGCGGCCGCGGTCGAGCACCAGCAGGCGGTCGTCGCCGCGCACCTCGTCCAGCAGGTGGGTGGTCCACAGCACCGCCAGGCCCTCGTCGCGGCACAGCTGGCGCACGTGTTCGTTCAGCCCCTGGCGCGCCGCCGGGTCCAGCCCCACGCTGGCCTCGTCGAGCAGCAGCAGGCGCGGGCGGTGCAGCAGCGCGCGGGCGATCTCTACGCGGCGGCGGTGGCCGCCGTTGAGGGTACGCACCTTGTCGCGGCGGCGTTCCTGCAGTTGTTGGCGCGCCAGCTCCAGCTCGATGCGCTCGGCCGCCAGGGCCCGCGGCAGGCCGTGCAGGGCGGCGTGGTAGCGCAGGTTCTGCTCCACGCTCAGGTCCAGGTCCAGGGTGCTCTGCTGGAACACCACGCCCAGCTGGCGCAGGGCCAGGCGCGGCTGGCGGGCCAGGCTGCAGCCGCATACCTCGATCTCGCCCTGTTGCAGGTCGTACAGGCGCGTGAGCAGGGCGACCAGCGTCGACTTGCCGGCGCCGTTGGGCCCCAGCAGGGCGGTGAAGCGTCCGGCCGGCAGGGCGAAGTCGATGCCCTCCAGCGCCTGGCGCGCGCCATAGGCGAAGCCCACGCCGGCCACCCGCAGGGCGTTCATGGCGTCACCACCACGCCCCAGGGGTAGCGCCCGACCTTGATCGAGCGGGTCACCTTGAGGTCCTTCACGTCGATCACCGAGACGTCGCCGCTGACGCCATTGGTGGCCAGCAGCAGGCTCTCGTCCGGGTTGAACGCCAGGTGCCAGACGCGGCGGCCCACCAGCAGGTAGTCGAGCACCTCGAAGGTCTTGGCATCCACTACCGCCACGTGGTTGGCCGGGCCCAGGGCGACGAAGGCGTACCTGCCGTCGCTGGTCAGCTTCACGCCCACCGGCTGGATCTTGTCCGGGTGCACGCCCTTGATGGCGAAGCGCAGGCTCTTGAGGATCTTGCGGCTGGCCACGTCCACCACGCTGACGCTGCCGCCGATCTCCGCCGACACCCAGACCTGGCTGCCGTCCTTGTTGAACTCCGCGTGGCGCGGGCGCTGGTCCACCAGGGTGCTGTCCACCAGCTTCTGCGTGGCGGTGTCGATCCAGTGCAGCATGTTGGTGGTCTCGCTGGTGTTCACCGCCCACTTGCCGTCGGGGCTCACCGCCATGCCCTCGGGCTCCACGCCCACGTCGATCTGGCCGAGCACCTGGGCGGTCTGGGTGTCCACCACGGTCACCAGCGCGTCGTCCTCGTTGGAAACGTACAGCCAGCGGTCGTTGGGGTGCAGGGCGAACTGCTCGGGGTCGGCGCCGGAGGGCAGCTGCTTGACGATCTTGCCGCTGGCCAGGTCCATCACCTGCACGGTGTCGGAGTCGCTCGCGCAGATGTACAGCAGCTTGTTGTCGTGGGACAGCGCTAGGCCGCGCGGGCGCTTGCCGGTGTCCAGGGTGCCGGTCACGGTCATGCTGTCCAGGTCGATGACGCTGATGTTGTTGTCCTTCTCGTTGGACACGTAGGCCTTGGCGGCGAAGGCCGGCGACGCCAGGCTCAGCGCGGCGGCCAGCAGGGAAGGGGCCAGGGTGGCTGGGAACATGGCAGGTCGGAAAAGGGTGGCTCGGAACATGGGGTGTCTCCAGTCAGGGCTTGGCGTCGGCGAGGTGGCAGCGGCTTTCCGGGGCATCCAGGCCGAGGCTGTCGAGTTCGCTTTCGGGGTGCAGGAAGCCTTCCTGCGGCGAGGTGCTGACCAGCGCGCGCGGCTGCACCAGGGGATGGGCTGGCGCAGCTGGCCGTCCCAGGGGCGGTAGCTGAGCCGGTAGCCCTTGAAGCCGTCCAGCGGCAGGTCCGGCGACAGCGCCAGGGCGCGGATGGCCATGGGTTCGGCGCTGCGCAGGCGCGTCACGGCGCTGGCTACGCTGCGCACGGCGACCCAGGCGGCGAAATCGCGGTCGTTCATCCAGCGCCTGGCGTGTTCCTCGAAGCGCTTCTGCAGCTGCGCCGCGCCGAAGGTCTCCACCGTCTTGTGCCAGCCCGTGGCCACCAGGCCCTGGGTGCCGGCCACCGGGCGCGGCAGCCAGGTGTTGTAGGGCACGTACTCGCCGAAGTCGCCGTGCTCGTCGGCCACCAGCACCGCGTCGTAGTCGTCGGCCTGGGTGAACAGCGGCATGTCGGCCTGGGCGCTGCGGCGCTGATCGTTGGCGAAGGTGAAGGCCTTCTCCTCGACGATCTTCGCCCCGAAGCGCCTGGCCGAGCGGCGCAGGGCGGCGGCGTAGGCCTGGTCCTCGGGGCGCTGGCCGACCACCAGTAGCCAGCGCGTCCACTTGCGCAGCACCAGGAACTGGGTGAGGGCGTCGGTCAGCATCAGCCGGCTGGGCAGGGTGTGCAGCACATTGGCCGGGCACTGGTCGGCGCGCAGGTCGTCGTCGGCGGCGCCGGCGTTGAACAGCAGGCTGTCCGGCAGCGCGGCGGCCAGCTGGCGCAGGCTGTCGGCCGGGGCGTTGACCACGAACAGGCGCAGGCCGTCGTCGTGCAGCTTGCGCGCCTCGGCCAGCAGCTGCTGCGCATCGGCGCTGGTGGCCGTGACCAGGCTGTAGCGGTGCTTGAGGAAGCGCCCGGTGGTATTGCTGTCGTCAATGGCCAGCTCCGCGCCGCGCAGGCCGGCGTCGGTGGGCTCGGGGATGACGTTCGACAGCAGCGGGCCGGGGTCGGGCGTGTAGCCGAGGTAGGCGATGCGCACCTGCAGCTCGGCCGGGGCCTCCTCGGCACGCACGTCCAGGCAGAGCAGGGCGGCGCAGGCGACCGCCAGCAGGTAGGCCACGCCGTGCAGGGCGAACTGGCGCATGGGCGACTCCATTGTTGTTGTGTCGCCAGCATAGGAACGCGCCAGGGGCCGGGAAATATGCAGAAAGTACCGCCGGGGCAGTACCAAGGTAGTAGATCGCCGCCCGCGGCCGCGTCCTAGCATGGCCCTACAACAACAAAGACAACGGGAGCCGAGCCATGCGTATCGCCGTCACCCTGGTACTGCCCATCCTGCTGATCCTCAGCCTGCTGGGCTTCGACTTCATGTACAGCCTGCACACCCGCCCCGGCGTGCCCACCGTCTGCATCGCCGGCCAGCCCTGCCGCGTGGGGCCGTAAGGTTCGTCCATGTCGGCGCTGTGGCGGATCAACCTGCTGGTCGGGCTGTTCTTCGCCCTGGTGGCCGCGCTGTGCGTGGCCGTGCTGCTGCACCAGGGCGACGAGGACGTGCGCCGCGAGCTGGACGCCGCCCGCGCGGTGGTGGAATACCTGCGCGAGGCGGCCCTGCGCAACCCGGCCAGCCTCGACCAGAGCCTGACCGGCGGCCTGCGCCACGTGCGCGTGCACTGGCTCGACCAGCCGCCGCCGGCGCCCCGCGGCTGGCTGGACGAATGGCTGGCGGCGCGCCTGTACCCGGACGTGTACCGTGCCGAGCCACTGCAACTGGCCGACGGCCGCCGCGTGCAGCTGAGCGTGGACCCGCGCGACGAGATCGACGAGGTCCGCGACTCCCTGGTGCAGTTGCTGGCGCTGTTCGGCGTGGCCCTGGCGGTCAGCCTGCTGGCCATCCGCTGGGCGGTGCATGGCGGGCTGCGGGTGGTGGAGCAGCTGCAGGCCGCGTTCGGCGAGATCGCCCAGGGCCGCCTGCAGGTGCGCCTGCCCGGCCATTCGCTGCCGGAGGCGCAGCGCCTGGCCGGGCGCTTCAACGGCATGGCCGAGGCCCTGGAGCGCGCCTGCCAGGAAAACGCCGAGCTGACCCGCTCGCTGCTGGCCGTGCAGGAGCGCGAGCGCCAGGAACTGGCCCAGGCCCTGCACGACGACATCGGCCAGTACCTGGCCGGCATCCGCGCGCAACTCTTCCTGCTGCACAGCCTCCACGACCAACCCGCCGCGCAACCCACCCTGGAACGCATGGACCAGCACTGCCGCGGCCTCAACGACAGCTTCCGGGCGCTGATCCGCGACCTCTACCCGGTGGTGCTGGAACACCTGGCCCTGGACGAAGCGGTGCGCGCCTACGTCGAGGACTGGCAGGCCAGCCAGGGCATCGCCTGCACCCTGTACCTGGCCGAGCGTCTGCCGGTCCTGAACGACGCCGCCAAAGCGCACCTGTACCGCCTGCTGCAGGAAGCCCTGACCAACGTCGCCCGCCACGCCGGCGCCAGCCGCGTGTGGGTACGCCTGCAAGCGCGCGGCGGCTACCTGTACCTGGGCGTGCGCGACGACGGCCGCGGCAGCGACGGCCCGCCACGCGCCGGCATCGGCCTGCGCTCCATGCGCGAGCGCGCCCGCTGCCTGGGCGGCGAGCTGCAACTGCGCAGCCAGCCCGGCCTGGGCCTGGCGCTGCGCCTGCGGGTGCCGCTGCCGGCAGCGGCATGAGAGGAGAAAAGCGATGAAGATCCTGCTGGTGGACGACCATTTCGTGGTGCGCGAAGGCATAGCCGCCCTGCTGCGCGGCCTGCTGCCGGAAGCGGAAGTGCTGGAGGCGGCCGACGGCGAGGAAGCGCTGCAGGCGGTGCAGCGGGAAATCCCCGCGCTGGTCATCCTCGACATCGGCCTGCCGGGCATCAGCGGCCTGGAGGTCACCCGCCGCCTGCGCCAGCGCCTGCCGCAACTGCGCGTGCTGTTCTTCAGCATGCACGACGAACTGCCCCTGGTCCGCCAGGCCCTGGACGCCGGCGCCGCCGGCTACGTGACCAAGGGCGCGGCCCCGGCGGTGCTGCTGGAAGCGGTGCGCCGGGTGCTGGCCGGCCAGCTCTACATCGAGCAACCCCTGGCCACCCGCCTGGCCTGCCAGCCCCGCGGCCTGGAACAGGGCGACCCGCGCCTGCACGGCCTGACCCGCCGCGAATTCGAAATCTTCGTCATGCTCGCCCGCGGCCTGCCGGTACGCCAGGTGGCCGAACACCTGTGCGTGAGCGCCAAGACCGTGTCCAACCATGTGACGCTGCTGAAGCAGAAGCTGCAGGTCAGTTCCCACGCGGAGCTGGTGCACCTGGCGATCGACAGCGGGGTATTGCGCGTGAGCGGCGAGGCGCTGGCCGGGTAGGGCGGCCCGCCTGCCTGCGATTCGCGGGCAGGGGGACGGAGGGCGAATAACCGTTCGCGGTTGTCCGCCGCCGGCCGCGCCACCGGGGCGTCCGGCGTGGCCGGTGAATCCGATCGCGGACGGAGTCCGCTTGTACGCCGACACCGCTGTCCCACCTGTAGGAGCGCGCCCTGCGCGCGATTCGCGGGCAGGGCCCGCTCCTACGGCTGCATGGGCAACGCCACCGCAGGATGGCGTGGAGCGAAGCGATACCCATCTTCTCCCACGCATAACCAGCCCTGCGCCATTGGGTTTTCTATCTGCCTGTTGATCGGTGTGATGTATTGCATCACGCTTCGTCGACTATCTTGATTACCACTGAACAGGAGGGGCGCCCATGGTCATGTTCAATCCACCACATCCTGGCGAAACCCTGCGCGAAGACGTGCTGCCGGCACTTGCCATCAGCGTCACCGAACTGGCCCGCCGCCTGGGCTTCGCACGTGAAACCCTGTCGCGCGTCCTGCACGGCCGCGCACCCATCAGCCCGGACCTGGCCGTGCGCCTGGAGCTGGCCGGCATAGGCACGGCGCGGACCTGGCTCGGCGTGCAGGCCGACTATGACATCTGGCAGGCCAGGCACCGCGAGCAGCCACATATCGAGCGCTTCGCCGATATCGCCTGAAGCTCGAAAGCCCTGCCGCGATGCGGGGCTTTCCATTTCTGCAGCGTCCGGCGCGCGACCTCGCAGGATAGCGTGGAGCGAAGCGATACCCATCGCCATGGTCCATGGGTTTCGCCAGTGGCATCCGTCACCTCGTCGAGGCCCCGGGCGCCTGCCATCCTGGAAAGGCCTATCCTGAACGGACGAAACCGCCGTGCGCGCCTGAGCGGTTCTTGATCCCACTCAGGAGCAACGCAGCCGGTCGGGTGTATCGTTGCCCGCGAAGCCCGCCGCAACGGACGGCGAGCCAGAGGAGCCGTGTCATGCCTGAGTCGATGAGTTTCAACCGCGCCCTGGTGGAGAAGTACGACCGCCCGGGGCCGCGCTATACGTCCTATCCCACCGCGCCGCAGTTCCATGGCGCCTTCGCCGCCGACGACTACCGCGCGGCGGCTCGGCGCAGCAACCAGGCACCGGCCAAGCCGCTCTCGGTGTACATCCACATCCCGTTCTGCAAGAGCCTCTGCTACTACTGCGCCTGCAACAAGATCATCACCCAGAAGACCCACCGCGCCGTCGAGTACCTGGCCTACCTCAAGCGCGAGATCGCCATGCAGGCGGCGCTGTTCGACGGCCAGCGCAAGCTCACCCAGCTGCACCTGGGCGGCGGTACGCCGACCTACCTGACCAGCGAGCAGCTGGCCGAGCTGATGGACTGCCTGCGCGAGCATTTCAACCTCGACGAGAGCGACAACCACGAGTTCTCCATCGAGGTCGACCCGCGCACCATCAGCCGCGAGCGCATCGCCGAGCTGCGCGCCCAGGGCTTCAACCGCCTGAGCTTCGGCGTGCAGGACTTCGACGGGAAGGTCCAGGCCGCGGTCAACCGCGTGCAGAGCGAGCAGCAGATCTTCGACCTCGTCCAGGCCGCCCGCGAGGCGCGCTTCAAGTCGGTGTCCGTGGACCTGATCTACGGCCTGCCGCTGCAGACGGTGGAGAGCTTCGATACCACGCTGGGCAAGATAGTCGCGCTGCGCCCCGACCGCATCGCCGCCTACAGCTACGCCCACCTGCCCGAGCGGGTGCGCGCCCAGCGCCTGATCCGCCGCGAGGACATGCCGCCGCCCGAGCGCAAGCTGGAACTGCTGGAGCTGACCATCGGCCGGCTGACCGGGGAGGGCTACGCCTACATCGGCATGGACCACTTCGCCCTGCCCGACGACGAGCTGACCGTGGCCCGCGCCAAGGGCACGCTGCAACGCAACTTCCAGGGCTACTCGACCCACGCCGATTGCGACCTGATCGCGCTGGGCGTGTCGTCCATCAGCAAGGTCGACGACACCTACGGGCAGAACGTGAAGGAACTCTCCCAGTACTACGCCCGCCTCGACGAAGGCCTGCTGCCGGTGCACAAGGGCTACCGCCTGAGCGACGACGACCGCCTGCGCCGCGAGGTGATAGGCGAGCTGATGTGCCACGGCCGGGTCGACTACGCACCGCTGGAGGCACGCCACGGCATCCGCTTCACCGAGTACTTCGAGGACTCGCTGCGGCAGTTGCGGGAGCAGGTCGACGACGGGCTGGTGGAACTGCATGACGACGGGCTGCTGTTGCTGCCCCAGGGCCAGCTGATGATGCGCAGCGTGGCGATGGCCTTCGACGCCTACCTGGGCGGCGAGCAGCGGGAGCGCTTCTCGCGGACCATTTGAGGTCGCCGAAGGTCGATTCCGGCGTGGCGATGGGTGAGGCGGCGGATAACCGCGAACGGTTATTCGCCCTACGGGTGGGCCTGGTGTAGGGCGAATAACGCTCCGCGTTATCCGCCGTTTGACCTTGGCCGCATTCCGCTCGGTGCCGGGCACGGAGCCGCCGTCGGAGCTGCGCCAGGCTCAACCACGGCGTTGCCGACAAGGAAGGTGAGGCGGCGGATAACCGCGAACGGTCATGCGCCCTACGGTGGGGCCTGGCGTAGGGCGAATAACGCTCCGCGTTATCCGCCGTTTGACCTTGGCCGCATTCCGCTCGGTGCCGGGCACGGAGCCGCCGTCGGAGCCGCGCCAGGCTCAACCACGGCGTTGCCGACAAGGAAGGTGAGGCGGCGGATAACCGCGAACGGTTATGCGCCCTACGGGGGCCTGGCGTAGGGCGAATAACGTTCCGCGTTATCCGCCGTTTGACCTAACCCTGGCCCCTGCCTTCAGCCACGGCAGGAACCCATGCAGGAAGCGCGTGGTAGCCGGCATGAAATAGCTGCCATGGTGGTAGCACGGATCCAGGGTGGAGACGATCATCCGCCCTGGCGTGGTGACGCTGTCGTCGTAGAGCACCGAGCCGCCGTCCACGGTATTCACCAGGGAGATCGCGCCTTCCGGCGGCTGCAGTTCGCCGTGGCGGTGCCAGGTGGCGGCGGCCAGGTCGAGGTGGGCGAACAGGCCGTGGTCGGCCGCGCCCAGGCGCAGGCCGGAGTCGGCGCCGGGCTCCAGCCACCACCAGAAGTTGGTTTCGCAGGGGCGCCAGCGTACGCCTTGCAGCCAGAGGTCGGCGCGGCTTTCGCCCAGGGCCACCACCAGTTTGCCGGCGGCGAGGAAGGCGGCGATGGTGTCTTGCGCGGCCATCAGGTCCTCGGGGTTCTGCCGGCTGGCGACGTAGAGACAGTCGATGTCGTCGAGGTCGGCGCCGGGTAGTTCCGGGGCGTAGAGGTTGCGGTCGAAGTAGGCGTGCAACTGCGGGTCGTTGTAGGTGGCGTGGTGGTAGTAGGTGCCACCGTCGACGAAGGCGATTCGCATGCTTTCACTCCTGTTCCGCGTAGGTGACGGCGGGCGCGCCGGCGCGCACCCAGTCCAGCAGCTGCGGGGCGATGCGCGCCGCGCTGGTGTCGTCGTTGATGTACATCCAGAGGTTGTTGCCGCTGTGCATGAACACCTGCCCGCCATCCGGCCGCTGCCATACCCAGTCGATGGGCGAGCCGTCGGCGCGCAGGCGGTGCAGCACCACGGCGCCGGGCGGCGGCGGGTTGGCGCCGCGGGCGTAGAAGCCGGCGACGCCGCGGCGGTAGCTGAGGTCGTGGCAGTCCACGCCGTCGAACACCGGGTGCGGGTTCACGCGCTCCACTTCCAGCTCCTTCACGCCGCGCCGAGGCGCCACGACGAAGTCCGCCAGGCCGTCGAAGATCGGGTAGACCAGGTGGCCGTTGAACACCAGGGTGCCGCCGGCGTCCAGGTGGCGCCGCAGGGCGTCGCGGTGGGTGAGCAGGGCGCGCTGGTCGACGTGGCCCTCGACGAGGATGGCGCTGCGCCCGGCGAAGTGCTCGTCGCTCATCTGGCGCAGCGACAGGGAGTCGATGCCCAGCGCTTCCAGGCGCGCGACGAAGGCCGGCAGTTCATGGGAGACGGCACGGATGTGGAGGATGCTGCTCATGGCTGTTCACGGTTCTCCTGAGGGAGTTGGGAAAAGATCGGGACCGCCGTGCCGCTCTGCGGCAGCTCGTCCAGGCGGACCCGGCGTACGGGTATGCGGTACAGGCGCGACAAGGCCGCTTCATCCATCACCTGCGCCGGCTCGCCGAAGGCGTGGGCGCCTTCGCTGAACAGCAGCAGGGCATGGCTGGCGAATTCCAGCGCGTGTTGCGGGGCGTGGGTGCTGAACACCAGG
This sequence comes from Pseudomonas sp. 273, assembly GCF_029201425.1. Lineage (NCBI taxonomy): Bacteria > Pseudomonadati > Pseudomonadota > Gammaproteobacteria > Pseudomonadales > Pseudomonadaceae > Pseudomonas > Pseudomonas sp. 273. Next base: position 3,968,593 of record NZ_CP116775.1, on the reverse strand, counting down.
GTGATGCCGGCGCCGGCCAGTTCCGCCAGCAGGCGCAGGGTCAGGGCCTGGTTGTGCCAGTCCATGGCCGCGGTGGGTTCGTCCAGCAGCAGGATGTCGGCCTCGGCGGCCAGGGCGCGGGCCAGCAGCACCAGCTGGCGCTCGCCGCCGGACAGCGAGGCGAAGGCGCGCTCGGCCAGGTGCGCCGCTTCCACCCGCTCCAGGGCGCGGCGGGCGGCGGCATAGTCGTCGCGGCCGGCGGCGCGTAGCAGGGAGATGCCGGCGGAGCGCCCGAGCAGGACCATCTCCAGGGCGGTCATCGGCAGCGCCGGGTGCACTTCCTGGGGCACGAAGCCCAGGCGGCCGTGGCGTTCCACCCGGCCGCGGCTGGGCGCCAGGCTGCCGGCCAGTATCTTCAGCAGGGTGGACTTGCCGGCGCCGTTGCCGCCCAGCAGCGCGCAGAGGGCGCCGCGCGGCAGCGCCAGGTCGAGGCCACGCAGCAGCGGACGGCTGTCGTAGGCGTGGTGCAGGTCGTGGCAACGCAGGGCGGCTTCAGCCATGCAGTGTCCCTCCCAGGCGGCGGATGAGGAAGGCGAACAGTGGGGCGCCGAGCAGCGCGGTCAGCACGCCCAGGGGCACTTCCAGCTGGGTCAGGGTGCGCGCCAGGGTGTCGACCAGGATCAGGTAGGTGGCGCCGGCCAGCGCGGTGTTGAGCAGGAAGCCGCGGTGGTCGCTGCCGCAGCCCATGCGCACCAGGTGCGGCACCACCAGGCCGACCCAGCCGACCACGCCGCATACCGCCACGCTGGAGGCGGCGATCACGCCGACGGCGAGCAGGGCCAGCAGGCGCACGCGCTGCACCGGCACGCCGAGGCTGCGCGCGTCGCTGTCGCCGACCGACAGCGCCATCAGGTGGAAGCGCAGGCCATAGAGCAGGGCCAGGCCCAGGCCGATGCAGGGCAGGGCGATCAGCAGCTTGCCGGTGTCGGCCGCGGACAGGCTGCCCATCAGCCAGAAGACGATGGCCGGCAGCTGGTTCTGCGGGTCGGCCACCAGCTTGATCAGCGACACGCCGGAGGCGAACACGGCGCTGACCACGATGCCGGCCAGCACCAGCAGCACGGTGCTGCTGCCACGGCTGCCGCGCCCGCCGGCCAGCCAGTAGACCGCCAGCAGCGCCAGCAGGCCCCAGACCAGCGCGCCGGTGACCACCGGCCAGCCGTCGCCGGCGAGCAGGAAGGCCAGCACGCCGCCAAAGGCCGCGCCGGAGGACACGCCGAGCAGCTGCGGCTCGGCCAGCGGGTTGCGGAATAGCGCCTGCAGCGCCGCCCCGGCCCCGGCCAGGCCGGCGCCGACCACCGCCGCCAGCAGCACCCGCGGCAGGCGCACGCCTTCCACCACGCGTTGCTGCATGGCGTTCCAGTCGCCTTCGCCGAACAGCGGGGCGAAGAGGATGCGCAGCACCGTCCAGGGCTCGATGGCATAGCGCCCGGCGCCCAGGGCGAGCACCGCGGCCAGCAGCAGGGCGACCAGCAACAGCGGCGTGGCCAGGCGTTGGCGCAGGCTCATCGGGCCTCCCCGGCGAACAGCGCGCGGTAGTGGGCGCTGTCGCCGTTGCCGGCGAGCTTGAGCAGGTCGTCGAGGTCGGCCGGGCCCATGGCATAGCCGTAGAGCAACTGGTAGGCCTCGGTGATGCGCTGGCGCAGGCCGGGTTCGGCCCGTTCGGGGTGGAACAGGCTGGCCAGCCAGTCCAGCGCCAGGGGCGTTTCCTGGCTCGGCGGGTCCCAGCGGAAGCCGCCGTGGGGGTAGCTGTAGACGCGCCGCTCGCGCACCGCGGCCAGGCCGGCCAGGCGGCTGTCGCCGTACAGCTCGGCCGGCGCCAGGCCCGGCTCGAAGTTGTTCAGCAGCACCACCTGCGGGTCCCACACCAGCAGTTGCTCGACGTCCACCGGGGCGAAGCCGGGCACGCCGGCGGCGACGTTGCTGCCCCCGGCCAGGCGGATGTCGCCGTCCATGCTGGTGCCGGCGCCGGCGGCGATCAGCCCCGAGCGCGTGCGCTGCAGGTAGAGCACCCGCGGCCGCTGCGCCGCGGGGATGGTGGAGGTGCGCGTGGCGATGGCCTGGCTACGCGCCTCGAACCACTGCGCCAGGCGCTCGCCGCGCTCCGGCTTGCCGAGGGCGGCGCCGACCAGGCGCAGCCAGCCGGCGGCCAGCGCGCTGTCGCCGTAGCGCAGGGTGATCACCGGGATGCCCAGGGCGCTGATCGGCCGGACGATGTCGTCGCCGCGGTCGCCCCACTGGAACACCAGGTCGGCGCCGGTGGCGGCCAGCGCCTCGACGTTGGGCACGAAGCCTTCGCCGGCTACCTGCGAGGGCACCTGCTGCGCCTGTGGGTACATGCGCCCGAGCAGGCCGTGCTCGAAGTCGGCGCGGCTGGCCGAGTTCATCCCGGCCAGGCGTTGCGGGCCGCCGTCCACGGCCATGATCATCGACGCCAGCGGGATGGGGATGGCCACCAGGTGCTCGACCCGCGCCGGCAGCTCCACGCTGCGGCCGCTCTGGTCGACGACCTGGGCGGCCAGCGCCGGGACGGCGCCGAGCAGGGCCAGCAGCAATGCGATGGGGCGCCGCATCAGTAGTCCACCGACAGCTTGACCACCAGGGCGCGGCCCGGCTCCACCAGCGGGTTGCCCACCAGGTCGTTGGGGTAGGCGAGGTTCTCGGCCACCGTGGGGTTGCGGCCCACGCGGTCGAACAGGTTCTCCACCCCGCCCATCAGCTTCCAGTCCTGCCAGCCGTTGCCGAGCACGCGGTCCAGGTCGATGCCGGCGTACAGGTCGACCATGGCGTAGCTGGAGGTCTCGCGCTCCTGCTTCTCGTCGATGTGGTGCTTGCCCTGGTAGGCGCGCACCACGCCCTCGCCGTACCAGTGGCCGGTGTCGTAGCGCAGCTTGAGGTTGCCGGTGAGCGGGGCGATGTAGGGCAGGTCCTGGTCGGTCTTGTCGTCGCGGCCGCGGGTCAGGGTGGCGGCGTAGCCCAGGCTCCAGCGCTCGGCCAGCTGCGTCCGGCCGTCCAGCTCCAGGCCGCGGATGGTGGCCTTGGCCACGTTCTGCCGCTGGTAGAGGGTGGAATCCAGGCGCACCAGGCTGATCAGGTCCTTGTACTTGCTCTGGTAGGCGGTGAGGTTCAGCTGGCTGTGCTCGCCGTACCAGCGCACGCCGGCCTCGGCGGTGACGTTGGTTTCCGGGTCGAGGTCGGGGGAGGGCAGGGTCGGCTGGGTGCCGGCGGTGCTGGAGATGGTCAGATCGTTGCCCGAGGGCGCACGGAAGCCGCGGCTGAGGTTGCCCACCAGGTGCCAGGCCGGGGTCAGCCGGTACACCGCGCCGAGGCTGCCGGTGACCGCATAGTGGCGCTGGTCGGTGTTGCCGCGGTAGGCGTTGGCCAGGCTCGCGGCCTCGCCGGCGAAGGTGTCGCCGATGTCCACGTTGACCATGTCGCCGCGTAGCGCGCCGGTGAACGACCAGCGTTCGTCGAAGCGCCAGTCGTCGTTGACGAACAGGCCCAGGTTGGTCGACTCGGAATCGCGCTCCATCTGGTTCCAGCCGCTGTCGGAGAGCAGCGCGCCGGTGCTGCGGTTGTAGCGCCGGGCATTGTTCTCGCGGCCGTCGAAGCGCTCGTTGAAGAAATCGCCGCCGTAGCTGAGGTTGTGCTCGCCCAACTGCTTCATGGCGGTCAGGTGGCCGCCCCAGACGGTGGGGTGTAGACCTTGATGTGGGCGAAGGCGTCGACCGTGGCGGCGGTGCTGTTGCGCTGGTAGATGTCGGTCTCGAAGTCGCGCACGTAGAGGCTGCTGTCCAGGCTGTCGGCCCAGGCGCCGACGTTGTAGTTCTGGTAGCCCAGGCGCAGGTAGCGCTCGGTGATCGGGTCTTCGCGCACGTCCATGAAGGGCTCGCCCGGCGCCGCGCCCAGGCCGCCGGCGCGCTTGCTGACCACCCGCTGGTAACGCCCGGAGAGTTCCCAGCGCGAATCGTTGTCGGGGCTGTAGCCGATGGCGAAGTCGCCGCCGAGCGAGCTGTAGCCGCTGTTGGCGGCATCGCCGATGGGGGTGGAGTAGTCGCTGGCGCTGCGCTGGTTGACGCCCAGCAGCACGTCGAAGCCGTTGCCGCCGCCGACCATCTCGGCACGCCCGCCGACCATGCTGTTGCCGCTGTTCCATTCCAGGGCGCGCAGCTTCGGCGTCAGCTCGAAGCTCTGCGATGGGTCGACCTTGGCCCTGCGGGTGACGATGTTGACCACGCCGTTCATGGCGTCGGAGCCATAGAGCGCCGAGGCGGGGCCGCGGATGATCTCGATGCGCTCGATCGAATCCGGGTCGATCATGTTGAATTCCAGGGTGCTGCGGCCGCGGTAGCGGTCGCCGTCGATGGCCAGGATCGAGCGCCCCGAGTTGCTGTTGAAGCCGCGCACCACCAGCTGCCCGCCAAGGCCGCCGCTGCGGGCGAACTCGATGCCGGGGATTTCCGCCAGCAGGCTCTGGATGCCGCCGCTGCCGACCCGCTCGCGGACCTGCTCGCCGCTGATCACGGTCAGGGTGCGCGGCGAATCCTCGGCCACCGCCGAGGAGCGGGTGGCGGTCACCGTCAGGCTTTCCAGCTCTTTATTGGTGTCTTCCGCCTGGGCCAGCGGGCTCAGGGTGAACAGGCCGCTCAGGGCCGGTGCCAGCAACAGTGCACGATAGGACTTCAGAACCACGATCAATGCCTCCCCCAAGGATGGTGTGCGCCCTTAGCAAAAGAGCTGCACGCTGTAAATGACATGAATTATCATTTGCGAATAATCCACCTTTGCGGGCTTGTATCAAATGAGAAATGTCAAGAACGGCCTGGTATTGGCCCGCGAACTGCTCGCCGGCCACCCGCTGCTGGGCGCGCAGCCGGAGGCGCTGCGCGAAAGCCTGCTGGCGGACGCCAGCCTGTGCGCGCTGGAGGAGGGCGCGGCGGTGTTCAACCAGGGCCAGCCGGCGCTGTTCTGGTACGTGGTGCTGGAGGGCCGCATCGACACCCTGCGCTACGGCATGGACGGCGAGGAACGGGTGATCCAGCACGTGGGCCGCGGCCAACTGCTGGCGCCCGTCGTGATGTTCATGCCGCAGCGGCAATACCCGGTGGGCACCCGCGCGGCCATGCCCAGCCTGCTGTGCCGCCTGCACCGGGAAAACCTGCGCCGCGCCTGCCTGGAACACCCGCCCCTGGCGCTGGACATGCTGGACATAGCCGGCCAGGCGCTGAGTTCAAGGATCGACGACGTCGACAGCCTCGCCGGCTTCAACGCGCCGCAGCGCCTGGCGACCTACCTGCTACGCCTGCCGCGCCGCGCCGGGCAGAACATCGAACTGCCACTGAGCCAGCGCCAACTGGCCGCCAAGCTCGGCGTACGCGCGGAAACCCTGAACCGCCTGCTGGCCGAATGGCAGCGCCAGGGTGTGCTGGAAGGCAAAAGGCGGCAATGGCGGATCGCCGAGATAGAGGCGCTGGAGGCGCAGGCGCGGAGTTGATGGTGCTGATGGCGTGCCGGGCCTGACTGTGGACGGTGCTTACCGGCGGCACTGATGTTTCGGGTTTACTCCGCACCCTCACCCCAACCCTCTCCCGCAAGCGGGAGAGGGGGCTGTCCGGCATGGCCGGGAGGTTCGTCGTCAACCTGTAGGAGCGGGCCCTGCCCGCGATTCGCGCGCAGGGCGCGCTCCTACATGGAGCACGGCGTGAGGCTGTCTATTGGATTTCCGCGTTCGCGGCTAGGCATATCAGGATGACACTGAACTCGCCACACGCTCCGAACGGCCCCTCTCCCGCAAGCGGGAGAGGGGGCCGTCCGGCATGGCCGGGAGGTTCGTCGTCAACCTGTAGGAGCGGGCCCTGCCCGCGATTCGCGCGCAGGGCGCGCTCCTACATGGAGCACGGCGTGAGGCTGTCTATTGGATTCCCGCGTTCGCGGCTAGGCATATCAGGATGACACTGAACTCGCCACACGCTCCGAACGGCCCCCTCTCCCGCAAGCGGGAGAGGGGGCTGTCCGGCATGGCCGGGAGGTTCGTCGTCAACCTGTAGGAGCGGGCCCTGCCCGCGATTCGCGCGCAGGGCGCGCTCCTACAAGAGGCAAGGTGTGAGGCTGTCTATTGGATTCCCGCGTTCGCGGCTAGGCATATCAGGATGACACTGAACTCGCCACACGCTCCGAACGGCCCCCTCTCCCGCAAGCGGGAGAGGGGGCTGTCCGGCATGGCCGGGAGGTTCGTCGTCAACCTGTAGGAGCGGGCCCTGCCCGCGATTCGCGCGCAGGGCGCGCTCCTACATGGGGCACGGCGTGAGGCTGTCTATTGGATTTCCGCGTTCGCGGCTAGGCATATCAGGATGACACTGAACTCGCCACACGCTCCGAACGGCCCCTCTCCCGCAAGCGGGAGAGGGGGCTGTCCGGCATGGCCGGGAGGTTCGTCGTCAACCTGTAGGAGCGGGCCCTGCCCGCGATTCGCGCGCAGGGCGCGCTCCTACATGGGGCTCGGTGTGAGGCTGTCTATTGGATTTCCGCGTTCGCGGCTAGGCGTATCAGGATGACACTGAACTCGCCACACGCTCTGAACGGCCCCCTCTCCCTTCAGGGAGAGGGTTGGGGAGAGGGGCGGAGTTGATCCAAACACTAACGGTGCCCGGGAAGCGCCATTCGCGAGCAAGCTCGCTCCTACGAAGAGCGCCTCGGCACTGCCTGCAAGCCAGTTGCTCCTACAGGACCGATATGAAGCGAAGCGCCACGCGCCACCAGCGACTAACGCTTCGCATCACGCCCCCTACGCCTGGCTGCCATCCTCGGCAGCGGCATACAACCGCTCGGCATCGGCCGCCAGGTACTCCAGCGAGGACCTAAAAGGGGACGCATTTATTTTCTGCTCTAAAGCTGCCTATGCGGTCAGGCTCGTAGGGCGCATAACCGTTCGCGGTTATCCGCCGGTGGCCTTGGCACAGGGGCCGATGGCGGATAACGCCTGGGGCGTTATGCGCCCTACGGGAAACCCCATTCGCGAGTTCGAGCGTAGCGTTCAGTCCCAGCCGCCGGGACAGCCCTTGCACCCCTGCATATTCGTCCCCTGGAAGTTCCCGAACCTCGGCTTGCTGCCGCGCAAATCCGCATCCTCCAGGTTCGCCTCCGCCAGCTTCACCTCCTGCAGGTTCGCATCCCGCAAATCCGCGCCCTTCAGGTCCGCTCGGGACAGCCAGGTCATTTCCAGGTCCGCCGCGCGCAGGTTGGCCTGGTGCAGTTTGCCGCCGCTCAGGCGGGCGAATTCGAGGTAGGCGGCGGTGAGGTCGGCGCCTTGCCATTGGGCGCCCTGGGCGAACAGGCCCCAGGCCTGGATGGCCACCAGGCTGGCGCCGGAGAGGTCGGCGGCGCGCAGGTTGGCTTGTTGCAGGCTGGCGCGGGTGAGGTTGGCGCCGCGCAGGTTGGCTTTTTCCAGGTTGGCCAGGTCCAGGGTGGCGTGGCGCAGGTCGGCGCCCGACAGGTCCGCGCCGGCGAGGTTCATGCGGGTGAGGTCCTGGCCCTTGAGGTCGGCGCCGCGCAGGTCGGCGCCGGGGCATTGGCTGCCGGGCTCGATGCGGCAGTGGGCGATGACGGTGGCGTCGTCGGTGTCGGCGGATTCGTCGTTGGCGTGGGCCAGGCCGACCAGCAGCAGGGCGGCGAGCAGGGTGATGGTTTTCATGGCGTTCTCCCGGGGCATGGAAAACCGCGCCCCTGGGGGCGCGGTCGGTGGGCTCAGCGGCTGGCGGTCTTGTTGTCCCAGCTGGGCAGCTTGAACACCCAGAAGGAGCCGCCCTGGGCCACCGGGCGCGTCAGTTCGGCCATGTCGCCGCCCCACAGGGGTACGGCGCCGCCGTAGCCGACGGTCACGCCGATGTACTGCTCGCCGTCCTGTTCCCAGGTGATGGGCGGGGAGACGATGCCGCTGCCGGTCTGGAACTTCCACAGCTCCTTGCCGTTCTTCGCGTCGAAGGCCTTGAGGAAGCCGTCGCCGGTGCCGGTGAACACCAGGTTGCCGGCGGTGGCCAGCACGCCGGCCCACAGCGGCAGGTGCTCCTTGTGCTCCCACACCACCTTGCCGCTGGTGGGGTCCATGGCGCGCAGGCTGCCGACGTGGTCGTCGTACATGCGCTTGATGCGGAAGCCCATGCCCAGGTAGGCGCTGCCCTTGGTGTAGTTGACCTCCTCGGTCCAGTAGTCCTCCTTCCAGTGGTTGGCCGGCACGTAGAACAGGCCGGTGTCCTGGCTGTAGGCCATGGGGTTCCAGTTCTTGCCGCCGAGGAAGGGCGGCGAGACTTCCACCGGCTTGCCGTGCTTCTGCCCCGGTTCCGGCAGCGGCGGGCGCTGGCCTTCGCGCTCCACCGGGCGGCCGGTCTTCAGGTCGATGTGGCTGGCCCAGGTGATGTTGTCGACGAAGGGGAAGGCGTTCTGCAGCTTGCCGTTGCTGCGGTCCACCACGTAGAAGAAGCCGTTGCGGTCGGCGTGGGCGGTGGCCTTGACGATCTTGCCGTCCTTGGCCTTGTAGTCGAACAGCACCAGCTCGTTGTTGCCGGAGAAGTCCCAGGCGTCGTTCGGGGTGTGCTGGTAGAACCATTTCACCTCGCCGGTGCTCGGGTCCACGCCGACCTGGCCGGAGGTGTACAGGCTGTCGTAGTCGTGCGGGTTGCCACCCTTGGCGGTGCGCGCCCAGGTGTTCCACGGGCCGGGGTTGCCGGCGCCGACGATGATGGTGTTGGTCTCGGCGTCGAAGCTGGCGCTCTGCCAGGGCGCGCCGCCGCCATGGTTCCAGGATTCGACCTTGCCGGTGGGGAGTTGGGGTCGTCCGGCCAGGACGGCGCCTTGACGTTGCCGGTGACGCTGCTGTCCTTGCCATTCAGGCGGCCCATGTGGCCTTCGACGAAGGGCCGCATCCAGATTTCCTCGCCGGTGTCCGGGTCGCGGGCGAACAGGCGGCCGACCACGCCGAACTCGTCGCCCGAGCTGCCGTGGATGAGCAGCACCTTGCCGGTCTTGCCATCCTTCACGATAGTTGGTGCGCCGGTCATGGTGTAGCCGGCGCCGTGTTCGCCGAACTTCTTCTTCCACACCACCTTGCCGGTGTTCTTGTTCAGCGCCACGACGGAGGCGTCGAGGGTGCCGAAGAAGATCTTGTCGCCGTAGATGGCGGCGCCGCGGTTGACCACGTCGCAGCACGGGCGGATGTCGTCGGGCAGGCGGTGGTTGTAGGTCCACAGGCGCTTGCCGGTCCTGGCGTCGAGGGCGAACAGCCGCGAGTAGGAGGCGGTGACGTAGATCACCCCGTCGCTGACGATGGCCTGGGATTCCTGGCCACGCTGCTTCTCGTCGCCGAAGGAGTAGGACCAGGCCGGGGTCAGCTTGAACACGTTGTCGGCGTTGACCTGCTTGAGCGGGCTCCAGCGCTGGGCGTTGGTGCCCATGCCGTACTGCAGCACGTCGCCGGTGGTCTTGTGGTCGTTGGCGATGTCGTCCCAGCTGACGTCCTTGGCCAGCGCGGCGCCGCCGGCGCCCAGGGCGATGGCGAGGGTCAGGCTGTGCAGGGCGAGGCGCAGGGGGCCGGCAGAGCTGGGTGAAGAGGCGGGTGAGGTTCTTGTTGTCATCTTCGGGTTCCCGTTTTTTGTGTTGGGTCGAGAAACGGCGGGCCGCTGCTCGGGCCGCGGCGGTTCCATGGTGGGAGCCGGCGGCGGTGGCGGAAACGGAAAAGCTCCCGCATCGGCCGGGACAAGTTCCCGGCCGGGGCATGACTTGGGCTTGCTGCCGAAGGCGCTGGCGCGGCAGCCCTGCGCCCTAGTACGAAGGGAGTAGGCGGGGACATCCAAAGCAGCATTCGGGGCGCGGGCGGGGCTTCCTAACATGGTCGAGGAGCGCCCCGGTGGCGCCCGTGCCTTGTCCTACCCCAGAGGAATGAAGTGATGAACAAGAAGAACTCCTTGCGCGGCCTGCTGGTGCTGGCCGGCCTCAGTGTCTCGGCCCTGGCCCTGGCCCACGGCAACGTGACCCCGCAAGCGGTGGATACCAAGGGCCTTGAGCCCCTGGGCAAGGAGTGGCGCGACACCAACCCGTACCGCGAGCCCTACGCCAACCACAAGCTGGCGGTGGAGATCGGCTCCTCCGCCTACAACCAGAACTGCGCGCGCTGCCACGGGCTGGAAGCCAAGTCCGGCGGCATCGCCCCCGACCTGCGCAAGCTCGACCTGGGCGCCGAGGGCGACGAGTGGTTCAAGGAACGGGTAATCAACGGCGCGGTGCGCGATGGCGCCGTGTACATGCCGAAGATGGCCGACTACATCAGCCAGGAAGGGCTGTGGGCGATTCGCAGCTACCTGGAAAGCGTGCACGTGGACGAGTGACGCCGCCATGCGCCTGCTCAGCCTGCTGTGCGGCCTGCTCCTGATGCTGGGGCAGGCCGAGGCCAAGGTCCGGCCCTACGAAGACATGGTCGCTTCCGGCGTGCTGCGGGTGGCGGTCTATCAGAACTTCCCGCCCTACAGCTACATGCAGGGCGGCCAACCCCACGGCATCGACGTCGACCTGGCCACGCGCCTGGCGCAGGGCCTGGGGCTGCGCGCGGAGTTCCTCTGGGTGATCCCCGGCGAGCGCCTGGACGACGACCTGCGCAACTTCATCTGGAAGGGCCACTACCTGCGCCCGGGCGTGGTCGCCGACGTGATGCTGCGGGTGCCCTACGACCGCGACTACTCGAACAAGCGCAACGACGTCGGCGAGCTGGCCAACGACCAGGTGGTGATGTTCGGCCCCTACCAGCGCGAGCGCTGGCAGGTGGTCAACGACGCCCGCCGGCTGCCGCAGGTGGACACCATCGCGGCGTTCCGCGAGCACCGCATCGGCGTGGAGCTGGACAGCGTGCCCTCGTTCTACCTGACCTCGGTGCTGGGCGGCCAGCTCAGCGCCATGACCGTGCACTTCCCCAGCACCCAGGCGGCCTTCGACGCCATGCGCGGCGGCAAGGTGGACGCGGTGATGGCGCTGCGCGGCGAGCTGGACTGGATGCGCGCCCAGGCCCATGACGAGCAGCTGAAGAACGCCGAGAACACCTACCCCAGCCTCGGCCAGCCGGACTGGGACATCGGCATGGCGGTGCACGAGAGCAACCGCCAGCTGTCCAACGCCCTCGACGGCGAGCTGGAGGAGCTGGTGCGCAGCGGCGAGCTGGCCAAGCTCTACGCCGGCTACGGCGTGCGCTACGAGTTGCCGGGTCTGTACCAGGACGTGCAATAGCACGAGGAGGAGGGATGCGCAGACGTAGCCTGCTGTTGGGCCTGTGCGGCCTGCCGCTGCTGGCCGCGGCGGTGGAGGGCGACCCGGTGCCCTCGGTGATGTGGGACTACCACCACAAGCGCCTGCTCGGCGGCGGGCCCTTCGTTTTCGACGAGCGGGTGAAGCTGAGCGTGCCGCCCTTCGCCGAGGACTCGCGGCAGGTGCCGGTGGAGGTGGACGCGCGGCAGCTGCCCGGGCGCTACGAGCGCCTGGTGCTGTGGGCCGAGCTGAACCCCATCCCCCACGTGCTGACGCTCTACCCGGGCAAGGACCTGGAGGCGCTGCTGGCGGTGCGCATCCGCATCGAGCAGGCCACCGCCATCCGCGCCGCACTGCGCGGCGAGGACGGTGTGTGGCACGTGGGCTCGGCCTGGGTCGACGCCGCCGGCGGCGGCTGCACCGCGCCCAGCGTGGTGCGCGCCCAGGCCGGCTGGGAGCAGCGCCTGGGCCAGGTGCACGGCGGCGCCTTTTCCCGCGGGCCGAACACGCGCTTGCGCCTGAAGGTGGACCACCCGATGGACAACGGCCTGGTCGGCGGCATTCCGGAGTTCTACCTCGACCACGCCGAACTGCGCACGCCCGAGGGCGAGGTGCTGGCGCGCCTGGACCTGTTCCCGGCGGTGAGCGAGAACCCCAGCTTCAGCTTCGAACTGCGCGGCCATCCCCACGCGAAGCTGTTCCTGCACGACAACAACGGCAACGAATTCGAGGCCGCCCTCTGAGGCGGCCGGCCCGCCCGCGAGGTGCCCATGCGTTACCTGCTGACCTTCCTGCTGCTGCTCTGCACCCAGGTCCTCGCCGACCTGCAGTACCACCTGCAACCCCGGCAGATCGCCGCGGGCACCTGGCTGGTGGAGGGCAGCACCGAGAACTTCGCCAAGGACAACGGCGGCAACATCGTCAACGTCGCCTTCATCGACACCGGCGACGGCATCCTGGTGATCGACACCGGCCCCTCGCGGCGCTACGGCGAGGCGCTGCGCGCGGTCATCCAGCAGACCACCGGCAAGCCGGTGAAGCAGGTGCTGCTGACTCACCACCACCCGGACCACGTCCTGGGCAACCAGGCTTTTACCGACGTACCCATAGGTGCGCTGGCCGGCACCAGCAAGCTGCTGAAGGAACAGGGCAACGCCATGGCGGAAAACATGTACCGCCTGGTGGGCGACTGGATGCGCGGCACCGAGGTGGTGCTGCCGACGCAGGCGGTGGAGCCGGGTGAGCTGCAGGTCGGCACGCACCGCCTGCGCCTGCTGGGCCTGCGTGGCCACACCGGGGCGGACCTGGCGATCCTCGACGAGACCACCGGGGTGCTGTTCGCCGGCGACCTGGTGTTCTACGAGCGCGCCCTGACCACGCCCAACAGCCCGGGGCTGGACGTCTGGCTGGCCGATCTCGATACCCTGCAGGCGCTGCCCTGGAAGCTGATCGTGCCCGGCCACGGCCCCATCGCTACCGACGCCAAGCCTTTCGCCCAGATGCGCGACTACCTCGGCTGGCTCGACAGCGTGATGCGCGAAGGCACCCGCGAAGGCGCGGACATGAACGAGCTGCTGCGCACCCCCATCCCCGAACGCTTCGCCGGCATCAGCCTGACGCGCTACGAGCTGATCCGCAGCGTCACCCACCTGTACCCGCGCTACGAACAGAAGGCCCTGCCGCGTATCGATCAACAATGAGCCGCCCCGGCTCGCGTAGGGCGTATAACCGTTCGCGGTTATACGCCGATACACCGAGGCCATGGCCAACGCCAAGGCCAACCCCGAAGCCGCCGGGGATCGAGGCCAAACGGCGGATAACGCCGTAGGCGTTATGCGCCCTACACCAGGCCCGCTACACCTGCGCCGAGGTTCGGGTATTGCTACCAAGGAACTAGGGAATTCGGCAAAGCGGTCAATTGTTGGCCCACCGCACCGGGCCAAGAATCTGCGGCAGACCGGGAAAACTTCCCGGGTACAACAACAAATCCGCAGAGGTAGCCGCAATGAGACATGCAGGTCCCACCCCTTCCTTCGCGCGCAGCGCGCTCTTCGCCGCACTCGCCCTGGCCAGCCTGGGCGCCCAGGCCGCGGTTACCGACCAGGACATCAGTGACAGCGCCAAGCGCACCGACCAGATCGTGGTCAACGGCATCAACCAGCAGGGCCAGCGCTTCAGCCCGCTGAAGACCCTCAACAGCGACAACGTCAAGGAGCTGCGCCCGGTGTGGGCGCTGTCGTTCGGCGGCGAGAAGCAGCGCGGCCAGCAGGCCCAGCCGCTGGTGAAGGACGGCGTGATCTACGTCACCGCTTCCTACTCGCGGGTGTTCGCCGTGGACGCGCGCACCGGGCGCAAGCTCTGGCAGTACGACGCGCGCCTGCCCGACGGCATCATGCCCTGCTGCGACGTGATCAACCGCGGCGTGGCCCTGTACGGCGACCTGGTGATCTTCGGCACCCTCGACGCCAAGCTGGTGGCGCTGAACAAGGACACCGGCAAGGTGGTGTGGAAGAAGACCGTGGCCGACTACAAGGCCGGCTACTCCATCTCCGCCGCGCCGCTGATCGCCAAGGGCAAGCTGATCACCGGCGTGGCCGGCGGCGAGTTCGGCGTGGTCGGCAAGATCGAGGCGTACGACCCCAGCAACGGCAACCTGCTGTGGAGCCGCCCGACCGTCGAAGGCCACATGGGCTACGTGTACAAGGACGGCAAGGCCATCGAGAACGGCATTTCCGGCGGCGAGGCCGGCAAGACCTGGCCGGGCGACCTGTGGAAGACCGGCGGCGCCGCGCCCTGGCTGGGCGGCTACTACGACCCGAGCACCGATTCGCTGTTCATCGGCACCGGCAACCCGTCGCCGTGGAACTCGCACCTGCGCCCGGGCGACAACCTGTTCTCCTCCTCGCGCCTGGCGCTGAACCCGGAGGACGGCTCGATCAAGTGGCACTTCCAGACCACCCCCCACGACGGCTGGGACTTCGACGGCGTCAACGAGCTGGTGTCCTTCGACTACAAGGACGGCGGCAAGACCATCAAGGCCGCGGCCACCGCCGACCGCAACGGCTTCTTCTACGTGCTGGACCGCACCAACGGCAAGTTCATCCGCGGCTTCCCCTTCGTCGACAAGGTCACCTGGGCCAAGGGCCTGGATGAGAACGGCCGGCCGATCTACGACGACGCCCACCGCCCCGGCGCGCCGGGTGACGCTACCAAGGGTACCTCGGTGTTCGTCTCGCCGTCGTTCCTCGGCGGCAAGAACTGGATGCCCATGGCCTACAGCCAGGACACCGGCCTGTTCTACGTGCCCTCCAACGAGTGGGGCATGGACATGTGGAACGAGAACGTGACCTACAAGAAGGGCGCGGCCTACCTGGGCGCCGGCTTCACCATCAAGCCGCTGAACGAGAAGTACATCGGCGTGCTGCGCGCCATCGATCCGAAGACCGGCAAGCAGGTCTGGCGCTACGAGAACTACGCGCCGCTGTGGGGCGGCGTGCTGGCCACCCACGGCAACCTGGTGTTCACCGGCAACCCCGAGGGCTACCTGATGGCCTTCGACGCCAAGACCGGCAAGAAGCTCTACGAGTTCAACACCGGCTCGGGCGTGATCGCCTCGCCGATCACCTGGGAGATGGACGGCGAGCAGTACGTCACCGTGCTTTCCGGCTGGGGCGGCGCCGTGCCGCTGTGGGGCGGCGAGGTGGCCAAGCGCATCAAGGACCTGGACCAGGGCGGGATGATCTGGACCTTCAAGCTGCCGAAGGACCTGGTGAGCAAGCGCTGAGTTCGCTGGGGTGAGGGCAGGGGGCTGGCGTGGTGCCGGCCCTTTGCTTTTTGGCTTTTTGCTTTTTGTAGGAGCGAGCTTGCTCGCGAATGGAGTTTGCCGGTTGCGCCGGTGTTTGGGCTGGGCCGCGCTCCCTCTCCCTAACCCTCTCCCTGAAGGGAGAGGGGACCGTTCGGCGTGTGCTGATATTTCGATGTTAGCCGGCTTGCATCGAGTCTCCGGCTGAAACCAGAGCCCTTCTCGGCACGGACTAGCCCCCTCTCCCTTCAGGGCGGGGCGCGCAGCCGAGGGCTGGGGAGAGGGTTGCGGATTCCAACCACGCTCCATGGCTGAGCTTGATGCCGCTGTTCGCGAGCAAGCTCGCTCCTACGAACACCCCCCTCTACTACCAAATAACTACCCCCTCACGCCCATGGGCGCATTCCTGGCCGGCGCGGGCGCTGCCTAAGATCGCCGCAAGGCCCGGGCTTGGTGCGCCGGGACGCCACAGGAGAGCTTCGCCATGATCTACGCCCCACCCGGAACCCCCGGTGCCGTCGTCACCCTCAAGCCGCGCTATGGCAACTACATCGGCGGTGAATTCGTGCCGCCGGTGCTCGGCCAGTACTTCACCAACACCTCGCCGGTGAACGGCCAGCCGATCGCCGAGTTCCCCCGTTCCACCGCCGAGGACGTGGAGCGCGCGCTGGACGCCGCCCATGCCGCCGCCGATGCCTGGGGCCGCACTTCGGTGCAGGAGCGCTCGCTGATCCTGCTGAAGATCGCCGACCGCATCGAGCAACACCTGGAACAGCTGGCCGTGGCCGAGACCTGGGACAACGGCAAGGCCGTGCGCGAGACGCTCAACGCCGACGTGCCCCTGGCCGCCGACCACTTCCGCTACTTCGCCGGCTGCATCCGCGCCCAGGAAGGCGGCGCCGCCGAGATCAACGACAGCACCGTGGCCTACCACATCCACGAGCCGCTGGGCGTGGTCGGGCAGATCATCCCGTGGAACTTCCCGCTGCTGATGGCCGCCTGGAAACTCGCCCCGGCCCTGGCCGCCGGCAACTGCATCGTGCTCAAGCCGGCCGAGCAGACGCCGCTGTCGATCATGCTGCTGGCCGAGATCGCCGGCGACCTGCTGCCGCCGGGCGTGCTCAACATCGTCCAGGGCTTCGGCAAGGAGGCGGGGCAGGCCCTGGCCACCAGCAAGCGCATCGCCAAGATCGCCTTCACCGGCTCCACCCCGGTGGGCTCGCACATCCTCCACTGCGCCGCGGAGAACATCATCCCGTCCACCGTGGAGCTGGGCGGCAAGAGCCCGAACATCTTCTTCGACGACATCATGCGCGCCGAGCCGAGCTTCATCGAGAAGGCCGCCGAAGGCCTGGTGCTGGCCTTCTTCAACCAGGGCGAGGTGTGCACCTGCCCGTCCCGCGCGCTGGTGCAGGAGTCGATCTTCGAGCCGTTCATGGCCGAGGTGCAGAAGAAGATCGCCCAGATCAAGCGCGGCAACCCGCTGGACACCGAGACCATGGTCGGCGCCCAGGCCTCGCAGCAGCAGTACGAGAAGATCCTCTCCTACCTCGACATCGCCCAGAACGAGGGCGCCCAGCTGCTGGCCGGCGGCCAGAGCGAACGCCTGTCCGGCGACCTCGCCAGCGGCTACTACATCCAGCCCACGCTGCTGAAGGGCCACAACGGCATGCGCGTGTTCCAGGAGGAGATCTTCGGCCCGGTGGTGGGCGTCACCACCTTCAAGGACGAAGCCGAGGCCCTGGCCATCGCCAACGACACCGAGTTCGGCCTGGGCGCCGGCGTCTGGACCCGCGACATCAACCGCGCCTGGCGCATGGGCCGCGGCATCAAGGCCGGCCGCGTGTGGACCAACTGCTACCACCTGTACCCGGCGCACGCCGCCTTCGGTGGCTACAAGAAGTCCGGCGTGGGCCGCGAGACCCACAAGATGATGCTCGACCACTACCAGCAGACCAAGAACCTGCTGGTGAGCTACGACGTCAACCCGCTGGGCTTCTTCTGAGGTAGAGCTGCCGCCCGCGAACCCGTCCCCATCCGGGGGCGCGGGCCGGTTCCGGCAAGCGTGCTTAACACCCGCGCCCGGCGCTCCACCGGGCCACCTTTTTTCGATGCGCCCGTCCGTGGGCGACCCGTGCGTCCCTCCCACTTCCGGGCGCGGCGGGACTGTCGAGCGCGGCTTCGGCCGCGTTTTTTGTTTTTGGGGGGAGGGGGCTTGGGTGCCTCGCGGTGATCGCGGTGTCTTGGTGTGACTCCGCTCCCTCTCCCCAGCCCTCTCCCTGAAGGGAGAGGGGGCTAGTCCGTGCCGAGAAGGGAAATGGAGTCAGTTGGGAATCCCGCAGTTGCCGGCTAACGCCGAAACACCCGCGCACGCCGAACGGTCCCCTCTCCCTTCAGGGAGAGGGTTAGGGAGAGGGAACGGCATCAACACTCGCACCCCTGCAACCGGGAGGCACCATCCACAAAAAAGCCGTCCCCCCTCCCTACCAAATCAGGGGGAAAACTCCTTCGAAAGTATCATTCGGAGGACCCACCCCCGGTGTTTAACTCGACCTGCCGGAATCGCCGGCCAACAAGAAGAGGACAGACCCATGTGGACCAAGCCTAGCTTCACCGACCTGCGCCTTGGCTTCGAAGTGACCCTGTACTTCGCCAACCGCTGATCCACCCGGCCCCGGTCTTCCGGGGCCCCTGCCCACGGGGCACTGTCATGCACATCCGTATTCTCGGTTCGGCCGCCGGTGGCGGCTTCCCGCAGTGGAACTGCAACTGCCGCAACTGCCATGGCGTGCGCACCGGCCAGGTGCTGGCGCAACCGCGCACGCAATCCTCCATCGCCCTGTCCGACGACGGCGAGCGCTGGATCCTCTGCAACGCCTCGCCCGACATCCGCGCCCAGCTCGCCGCCTTCCCGGCCCTGCAGCCGGCGCGCAAGGTGCGCGACACGGCCATCGCCGGCATCCTCCTGCTGGACAGCCAGATCGACCACTGCACCGGCCTGCTCAGCCTGCGCGAGGGCTGCCCGCACGACGTCTGGTGCACGCGCATGGTCCACCAGGACCTCTCCACCGGTTTCCCGCTGTTCAGCATGCTGCAGCACTGGAACGGCGGCCTGCGCCACCACCTGATCGAGCTGGACGGCGCACCCTTCAGCGTGCCCGCCTGCCCCAACTTGCGCTTCACCGCCATCCCCCTGCGCAGCGCCGCGCCGCCGTATTCGCCGCACCGCCACGACCCGCACCCGGGCGACAACATCGGCCTGTTCGTCGAGGACCTGGGCAGCGGCGGCAAGCTGTTCTACGCCCCGGCCTGGGCCAGGTGGACGACGCCCTGCTGGGCTGGATGCGCCGCGCCGACTGCCTGCTGGTGGACGGCACCCTGTGGCGCGACGACGAGATGCGCCGCTGCGAGGTGGGCGACAAGCTCGGCAGCGAGATGGGCCACCTGGCCCAGAGCGGCCCCGGCGGCATGCTCGAAGTGCTGGACGGCGTGCCCGGGCCGCGCAAGGTGCTCATCCACATCAACAACACCAACCCCATCCTCGACCCGGCCTCGCCCGAGCGCGCCCAGCTGGACGCCCGCGGCGTCGAAGTGGCCTGGGACGGCATGGCCATCCACCTGTAGAGGGAGTACGCGATGAACGCCGCCATGAGCCCCGCCGAATTCGAGCAGGCGCTGCGCGCCAAGGGCGCCTGCTACCACATCCACCACCCGTTCCACGTGGCCATGTACGAGGGCCGCTCCACCCGCGAGCAGATCCAGGGCTGGGTGGCCAACCGCTTCTACTACCAGCTGAACATCCCGCTGAAGGACGCCGCCATCCTGGCCAACTGCCCGGACCGCGACACCCGCCGCGAGTGGGTGCAGCGCATCCTCGACCACGACGGCCGCCCCGGCGAGCCCGGCGGCATCGAGGCCTGGCTGCGCCTGGCCGAGGCGGTGGGGCTGGAGCGCGAGCAGGTGCTGTCCCAGGAACTGGTGCTGCCCGGCGTGCGCTTCGCGGTGGACGCCTACGTCAACTTCGCCCGCCGCGCCAGCTGGCAGGAGGCCGCCAGCAGCTCGCTGACCGAGCTGTTCGCCCCGCATATCCACCAGTCGCGGCTGGATGCCTGGCCGCAGCACTACCCGTGGATAGACGCGGCCGGCTACGACTACTTCCGCAGCCGCCTGTCCCAGGCGCGTCGCGACGTCGAGCACGGCCTGCGCATCACCCTCGGGCACTACCGCACCCGCGAGGCCCAGGAACGCATGCTGGAGATCCTGCAGTTCAAGCTCGACGTGCTCTGGAGCATGCTCGACGCCATGAGCATGGCCTACGAGCTGGAGCGCCCGCCTTACCACACGGTGACCCGCGAGCGCATCTGGCACAGGGGGCTGCTGTGATGAGCCTGCCCTCGCTGGACAGCGTGCCGCGCATCCGCCGCGGCTTCCGCCTGCAGTTCGAGCCGGCCCAGGGTTGCCACGTGCTGCTCTACCCCGAAGGCATGGTCAAGCTCAACGACAGCGCCGGGGAAATCCTCCAGCGCGTCGATGGCAGCCGCGACGTGGCGGCGATCATCGCCGAGCTGAGCAAGAGCTTCCCCGGCGTGCCGGGCATCGACGAAGACATCCTGGCGTTCCTCGAGGTGGCCCATGCGCAATTCTGGATCGAGCTGCACTGAAGGCGCCGGCCCGCCGCTGTGGCTGCTGGCCGAGCTGACCTACCGCTGCCCGCTGCAGTGCCCGTACTGCTCCAACCCGCTGGACTTCGCCAAACAGGGCGGCGAGCTTTCCACCGCCGAGTGGATCGAGGTGTTCCGCCAGGCCCGCGAGCTGGGCGCCGCGCAGCTGGGCTTCTCCGGCGGCGAGCCGCTGCTGCGCCAGGACCTCGCCGAGCTGATCGGCGCGGCCCGCGGGCTGGGCTTCTACACCAACCTGATCACCTCCGGCATCGGCCTCACCGAAGCGCGCCTGGCGCAGTTCGCCGAGGCCGGGCTGGACCACATCCAGATCAGCTTCCAGGCCGCCGACGAGGAGGTGAACAACCTGCTCGCCGGCTCGCGCAAGGCCTTCGCCCAGAAGCTGGCGATGGCCCGCGCGGTGAAGGCCCACGGCTACCCGATGGTGCTCAACTTCGTCACCCACCGGCACAACATCGACAACATCGGGCGCATCATCGAGCTGTGCATCGAACTGGAGGCGGACTTCGTCGAACTCGCCACCTGCCAGTTCTACGGCTGGGCCGAACTCAACCGCGCCGGCCTGTTGCCCACCCGCGCGCAGCTGGAGCGCGCCGAGCGCATCACCAACGAATACCGCGAGCGCCTGGCCGCCGCCGGCAACCCCTGCAAGCTGATCTTCGTCACCCCGGACTACTACGAGGAGCGGCCCAAGGCCTGCATGGGCGGCTGGGCCAGCGTGTTCCTCGACGTCACCCCCGACGGCACCGCGCTGCCGTGCCACAGCGCGCGGCAGCTGCCGGTCAAGTTCCCCAACGTGCGCGAGCACAGCCTGCAGCACATCTGGTACGAGTCCTTCGGCTTCAACCGCTACCGCGGCGATGCCTGGATGCCCGAGCCGTGCCGCTCCTGCTCGGAGAAGGAGCGCGACCACGGCGGCTGCCGCTGCCAGGCCTACATGCTCACCGGCAACGCCGACGCCACCGACCCGGTGTGCGCCAAGTCGGAGCACCACGGGCTGATCCTCGACGCCCGGCGCCAGGCCGAGGAAGCGCCGCAGGGCCTGGACCAGCTCACCTGGCGCAACCAGCGTGCCTCGCAGCTGATCTGCAAGGCCTGAGGGTGCGCAGCCTGGCCTACGGCGACTGGCCCAGCGCCTGGAGCGCCGAGCGCGCGGTGGCGGCGGGGCGCGACTTCGCCGAACTGCACGCGGCCCATGGCGGGCTGCTGTGGCTGGCGTTCGAGCCGCGCAGCGCACGCTGCCGCCTGTACCTGTGGCGCGCCGGCGAGCTGCGGGAGCTGACGCCCCCCGGTGCCTCGGCGCGCAGCCGCGTCTACGAGTACGGCGGCGGCGCCTGCTGCGCCACCGCCGACGGCGCGGCCTGGGTGGAGGAGGGCGACCAGCAGGTGCGCTGGCTGCGCTTCGGCGAGCCGCCCCGGCAACTGACCGAGCGCCCGCAGTGCCGCTATGGCGACCTGCACTACGTGGCGGCCTGGAACGCGCTGCTGGCGGTGGAGGAAAGCCGCGAGGGCGACGCGGTGGTGCACCGCATCGTGCGCCTGGCGGCCGACGGCGCGCGCCAGGTCGTCGCCGAGGGCGCGGACTTCTACGCCGCGCCGGTAGCCGCGCCCGACGGGGCGCGCATCGCCTGGGTGGAATGGGACCGCCCGCAACAACCCTGGACCGCGACCCGCCTGTGCCTGCTGCAGGACGGCCTGCGCCGCTGCCTGGCGGGCGAGGGCGGCGGCGAGTCGATCCAGCAACCGCGCTTCGACGGCCAGGGCAGCCTGCACTGGCTGAGCGACCACAGCGGCTGGTGGCGCCCCGAGGTCGAGGATGGACAAGCCGGTGCCTTCGCCGCCGCCGACCATGCCCCGGCGCCCTGGCAACTGGGCGGGCGCAGCTACCTGCCCTTGCCCGGCGGCGAAACGCTGCTGAGCCGCTTCGAGGAAGGCCGCGGGCTGCTGGTCCTGCGCGCCGCCGAGGGCGGCGAACGGCGCCTGGCCCCGGACTTCTCGCGTTTCCGCGCCCTGGCCGCCGACGCCACGCATTTCTATTGCATCGCCGCCGCCGAGGACCGCCTGCCGGCGGTGCTGGCCATCGGCCGTGACGATGGCCACGTACAACTGCTCTGCGGCGGCGAGTGCCCGTTGCAGGACACCGAGCTGTCGCGCCCGCAGCCCTTCGCCTACCCGGTGGCCGGCAACGAGCGCGGCCACGGCTTCTTCTACTCGCCGCGCAACGCCCAGTGCCGCGGCCCGGCGGGGCGGCGGCCGCCGCTGGTGGTGTTCCTGCATGGCGGGCCGACCTCGGCCTGCTACCCGGCGTTCGATGCGCGCATCCAGTTCTGGACCCAGCGCGGCTTCGCCGTGGCCGACCTCAACCACCGCGGCAGCGCCAACTTCGGCCGCGCCTACCGCGAGCGGCTGCGCGGCGAATGGGGCAGGGTGGAGGTGCAGGACATCTGGGCGGCGGTGGTGCGGCTGGCCGCCGACGGGCAGATCGACCGCCAGCGGGTGTTCGTCCGCGGCGCCAGCGCCGGCGGCTACAGCGCGCTCTGCGCCCTGGCCTTCGTCGGCGGCTTCCGCGGCGGCGCCAGCCTCTATGGCGTCAGCGACCCGCTGGCGCTGGGGCGGGTGACGCACAAGTTCGAGGCCGACTACCTCGACTGGCTGATCGGCGACCCGCAACGCGACGCCCGCCGCTACCGGGCGCGCACGCCGCTGCTGCACGCCGCGCGCATCCAGGCGCCGGTGATCTTCTTCCAGGGCGAGCTGGACGCGGTGGTGGTGCCCGAGCAGACCCGCGCCATGGTCGCCAGCCTGCGCCAGCGCGGCCTGGCCGTGGAATGCCACCTGTACCCCGGCGAGCGCCACGGCTTCCGACAGGCGGCCAACCTGGCCCACGCGCTGGATGCCGAGTGGCGCTTCTACCGTGCGCTGCTGGGCGGCTGACGGTCTGGCCAAGGTCGCATTGCAATCGCCGGCGGATGCAGTAGGCTCGCGGAAACATTTCATAACAAGAACAAGCACCCCATGAGCCACGACCTCAGCCTGCTGCGCAAATTCGTCTCGCCAGAGATCATCTTCGGTGCCGGCTGCCGGCATACCGTCGCCAACTACGCCAAGACCTTCGGCGCCCGCAAGGTGCTGCTGGTGTCCGACCCCGGCGTGCTCGCCGCCGGCTGGGTGGCCGACGTGCAGGCCAGCCTGGCCGGGCAGGGCATTGACCATTGCCTGTACACCGACGTATCCCCAAACCCGCGCGTGGAAGAAGTGATGCGCGGCGCCGAGCTGTACCGCAGCGAAGGCTGCAACGTGATAGTCGCGGTCGGCGGCGGCAGCCCCATGGACTGCGCCAAGGGTATCGGCATCGTCGCCGCCCACGGCCGCAACATCCTCGAGTTCGAGGGCGTGGACAAGCTGCGCGTGCCCAGCCCGCCGCTGATCCTCATCCCCACCACCGCCGGCACCTCGGCCGACGTCTCGCAGTTCGTCATCATCTCCAACCAGGACGAGCGCATGAAGTTCTCGGTGGTGAGCAAGGCGGTGGTGCCCGACGTGTCGCTGATCGACCCGGAAACCACCCTGAGCATGGACCGCTTCCTCTCCGCCTGCACCGGCATCGACGCCCTGGTGCACGCCATCGAGGCCTTCGTCTCCACCGGCCACGGCCCGCTCACCGACAGCCACGCGCTGGAGGCCATGCGCCTGATCGACGGCAACCTGGTGCGGATGATCGCCAACCCCGACGACATCGCCCTGCGCGAGAAGATCATGCTCGGCAGCATGCAGGCCGGGCTGGCCTTCTCCAACGCCATCCTCGGCGCGGTGCACGCCATGTCCCACAGCCTGGGCGGCTACCTCGACCTGCCCCATGGGCTGTGCAACGCGGTGCTGGTGGAGCACGTGGTGGCCTTCAACTACAACGCCGCGCCCGAGCGCTTCAAGGTGATCGCCGAGACCTTCGGCATCGACTGCCGCGGCCTCACCCACGCGCAGATCCGCCAGCGCCTGGTCGAGCACCTGATCGCCCTCAAGCGCGCCGTGGGCTTCCACGAGACCCTCGGCCCGCACGGCGTGGGCATCTCCGACATCCCCTTCCTGTCGCGCCACGCCATGCAGGACCCGTGCATCCTCACCAACCCGCGCGAGTCCAGCCAGCGCGACGTCGAGGTGGTCTATGGCGAGGCCCTCTGAGCCCCAGCAGGACGCCCTGGCGGCGCTGCTCGGCCTGGGCAGCCACTCCACGCGCAAGAGCCACTACCCCGAGCTGCTGGCGCGCCTGGAGGAACTGGAAACCGAGCGCAACCGCTATAAGTGGCTGTTCGAGCACGCCGTGCACGGCATCTTCCAGGCCAGCCTCAGCGACGGGCTGCGCGCGGCCAACCCGGCCCTGGCGCGGATGCTCGGCTACGCCGACCCGCAGCAGGTGCTGTGGAACCTGCAGGACATGGCGACCCAGCTGTTCGCCGGCGGCGAGGCGGAGATGCGCCGTATCCGCGACCTGATGCGCGAGCAGGGCGGGCTGTTCGGCTACGAGACGCGCCTGCTGCGCAAGGACGGCAGCCACGTCGACGTGCTCATGAACCTGCTGCTCAAGCCCGACGAGGAAGGCCTGGTGGAAGGCTTCGTCGCCGACATCACCGAGCGCATCCTGGCCCAGCAGCGCCTGCAGACCCTGAACGAGGAACTGGAGCAGCGCGTCACCGAACGCACCGGTGAGCTGGAAGCGCTGAACCAGCAGCTGCGCGAAGCGCGCGACGCCGCCGAGGCGGCCAACCGCAGCAAGGACAAGTACCTGGCGGCGGCCAGCCACGACCTGCTGCAGCCGCTCAACGCCGCGCGGCTGCTGGTGGCCACCCTGCGCGAGCGGCAATTGCCGGGTGCCGAGCAGCAACTGGTGGAACGCACCCACCAGGCCCTGGAAGGCGCCGAGAACCTGCTCACCGACCTGCTGGAGATCGCCCGCCTGGACCAGAGCGCGATTCGCCCGGACCTGGACGTGCACGGCCTGGACGAGCTGCTCGGCCCGCTGGCCTCGGAGTTCGAAAGCGTGGCGCTGTCGTCCGGCCTGCAGCTGCGGGTGCGCATCCCCAACCTGTCGGTGCGCACCGACGCCCGCCTGCTGTCGCGCATCCTGCGCAACTTCCTCAGCAACGCCTGCCGCTACACCGGCCATGGTGGCGTGCTGCTGGCCGCGCGGCGGCGCGGTGCCAGCGTGCGCCTGGAAGTGTGGGACACCGGCCGCGGCATCCCGGCGGACCAGCTGCAGGCGATCTTCCTCGAATTCAACCAGCTCGACGCCGGCCGCGCCGCCGAGCGCCAGGGCGTGGGCCTGGGCCTGGCCATCGTCGACCGCATCGCCGGGCTGCTCGGCTGCGCGGTGCAGGTGCGCTCGGTGCCCGGGCGCGGCTCGCTGTTCGCCCTCGAAGTGCCCCTGGCCGAGGCCCTGCCGCCGCGCGCCAGCGGCGATACCGCGCCGCGCCCGAGCACCGGCGACCCGCTGCCGGGGCGGCGCCTGCTGGTGGTGGACAACGAGACCTCGATCCTCTTCAGCATGGCCGCGCTGCTCGGCCAGTGGGGTTGCGAGGTGCTCACTGCCACCGACCGCGACGCCGCCCTGGCGCTGCTCGGGCGGCGGCCGCCGGAGGCGATACTCGCCGACTACCACCTGGACCACGGCGCCACCGGCTGCGAACTGGTGCGCGACCTGCGCCGCCACTACGGCCGCGAGATCCCCGCGGTGATGATCAGCGCCGACCGCAGCGACGACTGCCGCCGCGCCCTGCAGCGCCTGGGCATCCCGCTGCTGAACAAGCCGGTGAAACCGGGCAAGCTGCGCGCGGTGCTCAGCGCCTTGCTCGATGCGCCGGCGTGACCGACCGGTCATGGGCGGATTCGCGCTAGCGGGCTAGAATACCCGGCGCGCAGACGGCTGCGCCCGATCGCCGCTGCCGGTCCCGACAGGGGGCCGCGCCGTCCGGCAACGGTTTTCCCCGTGTTGAGCCCGTGATGCCGTGAAGCGTGATACCCGCGTAGCGTCCCTCCTGCTGTTCATGACCTGCGTCTCCCTGGCACTGCTGACCGCCTGGCAGACCTGGTCCTCGCGCGAGCGCACCCTGCGTGACGTCAACACCGACATGCTCAACCTCACCCAGGCGCTGGACTCCTACACCGAGGGTGTCATCCGCCAGTGCGAGGTGCTGCTGCTGGACCTGGCCGACCGCATCGAGAGCGATGGCCTGGGGCCCCTGCAGCTGGAACACCTGCAGGGGTTGCTGGGGCGCCAGCAGAAGGTGCTCAGCCAGGTGCTCGGCATTTCCCTGTTCGACGCGCGCGGCCGCTGGCTGCTGGTGTCCAGCGGCAGCGTCCCGCCGGGGGCGAGCAGCGCGGACCGCGCCTTCTTCATCCACCACCGCGACGACCCCTCGCGGGACATCTTCATCGGCCCGCCGATCCGCAGCCGCTCCACCGGCCAGTGGGTGATCACCGTCAGCCGCCGCCTCGACCACCCGGACGGAAGCTTCGCCGGCGTGGTGGTGGCGACCCTGAGCATCGAGAACTTCCTCGGCCTGTTCGGCCGCCTCGACATCGGCCGCCACGGAGCCATGAGCCTGACCCGCGACAACGGCCAGCTGCTGGTGCGCCATCCCTTCCGCGAGGCCGACATGGGCCGCGACCTGTCGGACTCGCCGCTGTTCACCGACTACCTGCGCCACGCCGACTCCGGCAGCGCCAGCGCCACCTCGCGCCTGGACGGCGTGGAGCGGCTCTACGTGTTTCGCCGCAACGACCACTATCCGCTGGTGACCACGGTGGCGCTGAGCAAGGAGGAGGTCCTGCAGGACTGGCGCACCCAGGCCGAGCTCAATGCCGGCATCGCCCTGGCGCTGCTGGCGGTGCTCGGCCTGACCGGCCAGCGCCTGCTCATCGGCATCCGCCGGCGCACCCGCACCAGCCGCCAGCTCGCCAG
This sequence comes from Pseudomonas sp. 273, assembly GCF_029201425.1. Taxonomy (NCBI): domain Bacteria; kingdom Pseudomonadati; phylum Pseudomonadota; class Gammaproteobacteria; order Pseudomonadales; family Pseudomonadaceae; genus Pseudomonas; species Pseudomonas sp. 273. The sequence continues at coordinate 3,941,835 of NZ_CP116775.1, read as the reverse complement.
CGCCCGCGAGGAACTGCTGCAGGCCAACGACCAGCTGCGCGTGCTGGCCACCCAGGACGCGCTGACCGGCCTGGCCAACCGCCGCTGCTTCGACGAGACCCTGGGCACCGAGGCCCGCCGCTGCGCCCGCGAAGGCGCGCCGCTGTCGCTGCTGCTGATCGATATCGACCACTTCAAGCGCTACAACGACAGCTACGGCCACCAGGCCGGCGACGACTGCCTGAAGGTGGTGGCCGGGCTGCTCAGCGCCTGCGTGCGCCGCCCGGGCGACCTGGTGGCGCGCTACGGCGGCGAGGAACTGGCGGTGATCCTGCCCAGCACCGACGGCGCCGGCGCCGAAGCGGTGGCCCGCGGCTTCCTGCAACGCCTGGCGGCCGAGCGCCTGGAACACCGCGAAAGCCCCTTCGGCGTGGTCACCGCCAGCCTCGGCCTGGCCACCGCCCCGGCCAGGGCGGCCGGCGGCCAGGAATGGCAACTGGTGAACGCCGCCGACCGCGCCCTGTACCGCGCCAAGGCCGACGGCCGCAACCGCCTGGAAGTGGAACGCCTGGAGGGCTGAGGCCGGTTAGGCGCCGTAGGAGCGGACTCCGTCCGCGATGGCCGGGGGTATCGGCGCGATTCGCGGATAAGATCCGCTCCTACGCGGCCCACCCCCGCCATTCCCCTGTAGGAGCGCGCCCTGCGCGCGAATCGCGGGCAGGGCCCGCTCCTACAGGTCGACACCGGATTGCCCGCCCGCGCCGGACAGCCGCCGTCGGGAGGCACGGCCGTAGGAGCGGACGCCGTCCGCGATGGCCGGGGGTATCGGCGCGGATCGCGGATGAAATCCGCTCCTACGTGGCCCCACCCCCGCCATTTCCCTGTAGGAGCGCGCCCTGCGCGCGAATCGCGGGCAGGGCCCGCTCCTACAGGTTGACGCCGGATTCCCCGCCCGCGCCGGACAGCAGCCGTCGGGAGGCACGGCCGTAGGAGCGGACTCCGTCCGCGATGGCCGGGGGTATCGGCGCGGATCGCGGATGAAATCCGCTCCTACGCGGCCCCACCCCCGCCATTCCCCTGTAGGAGCGCGCCCTGCGCGCGAATCGCGGGCAGGGCCCGCTCCTACAGGTTGACGCCGGATTGCCCGCCCGCGCCGGACAGCAGCCGCTGGGAGGCACGGCCGTAGGAGCGGACTCCGTCCGCGATGGCTGGGGGCATCGGCGCGATTCGCGGATAAGATCCGCTCCTACGCGGCCCCACCCCCGCCATTCCCCCTGTAGGAGCGCGCCCTGCGCGCGAATCGCGGGCAGGGCCCGCTCCTACAGGTTGACGCCGGATTCCCCGCCCGCGCCGGACAGCAGCCGCCGGGAGGCACGGCCGTAGGAGCGGACTCCGTCCGCGATTGGCCCATCGACCGCACCGGACTCTCCGCTGGTACCCGGTTCTTGGGCATCGGTACATCGGTTTACCCCTGGGAAGAACACCTCAACACCCGCGCCGCGGGGTAGAGGCTGGCGGCCACCCGTTGCAGCTCGGCGGGGCAGGTCAGTTCGCTGATCCAGGCCAGGCGCCGCACCGGGCCGGGTTCGTCCATGGATTGCAGTTCGGCGGATTCGAGCATGGCCTTCATGCGCCAGGCCAGGGCGAACAGTTCTTCGATGAAGGGCGGCGCCACGCTGCCGCGGTGCTCCAGCGACAGGTCGCTGGGGTGGTGGCGGATGGACAGCTGGTAGTGGCTGGCGCCGCCGGCGGCGAGGGTGGCGGTGAAGTGCGTGCCGAGGATGCGTTGCAGCTGGTGCTGCACGTCGTGCAGCAGTTGCAGCGGTACTTCCTCGCGCAGCGCGCCGTGGTCGGTCTGGCCCATGGTCGTCCCCGGGGTCGAGTGGCAGGGCGGCGGCCGTGGCGGCCGCCGGAACAGGTGCCGCCAGCATAGGGAGGGCGACTGTGAACTTGGGTTAAGCCAGGGTAAAGGCGGGTAATTCCGGGCTCAGAAGGTCTGCCCGAGGGAGAACTGGAACACCTCGGTCTCGGCGCCGTCGGGCTTCTTCAGCGGCGTGGCCAGGCTGAAGCTCAGCGGGCCCAGCGGGCTCTGCCAGGTCAGGCCGACGCCCATGGACATGGCCATCTGGTCGAGGCTGACGCTGCCGCAGCCCTGGGTGGTGGACAGGTAGCACTTGTCGGCGAAGACGCTGCCGGTGTCCCAGAACAGCGTGCTGCGCAGCTGGCTCTGGTCCTTGATGAAGGGCAGCGGGAACAGGTACTCGACGCCACCGGTGATGAGGATGTTGCCGCCGAACACTTCCGCGTCGCGGTCGGAGTAGTAGGCCTGGCCTGCGCTGGCGTAGTCGCCGGTGGCCGGGGTGCTGCGCGGGCCCAGGGTGCCGTCCTTGAAGCCGCGCACCGAGCTCAGGCCGCCGGCGGTGTAGTTCTCGTAGAACGGCAGGCCGTCGGTGGAGCCGTAGCCGTTGCCGTAGCCCAGCTGGGTGTGCAGGCGGATGGCGGTGCGGTCGCTCACCGGCAGGAAGGCCTGGGCGCTGTAGTCGACCTTGTAGAAGCTCAGGTCGCTGCCCGGCACCGTGGCCATCAGCGTGAGGCTCTGGGAATGCCCGCGGGTGGCCATCACGCCCTTGTTCAGGGTGGACTCGGACCAGCCGATGGAGGCCTTGAGGTTGTTGAAGGTGCTGCCCTCGCGGGAGATGAAGTCGTAGATCTCGTCGGCGCTGTAGGTGCCCGGGGTGATGTCGTCGTGCTGCAGGGTCAGGCCGTAGGTCAGGCGCGAGGTCTCGCTGATCGGGTAGCCGATGCTGACGCCGGCGCCGAAGCTGTCGATGGAGTAGTACGACACTTCGTCATCGTCGTCGTAGTACTTGCTGTAGTCGGTGCTGCGGTAGAACAGGTTGTAGCCCAGGCTGACGCCGTCGCTGGTGAAGTAGGGGTTGGTGAAGCCGAAGTTGTATTTGGTCTGGTAGTCCGAGCGGGTCAGGCCGATGCTGGTGTAGTTGCCGGTGCCGAGGAAGTTGCTCTGGCTGATGGAGCCGCCGAGGATCAGCCCGGAACTCTGGGAGAAGCCGACGCTGGCGCTGATGGAGCCGGAGGCCTGTTCCTCGACGCTGTAGTTGACGTCCACCTGGTCGTCGGTGCCGGGCACCGCCGGGGTCTCGACGTTGACCGTCTTGAAGTAGCCCAGGCGCTCCAGGCGCTGCTTGGACTGGTCGATCAGGTAGGTGGAGGCCCAGCCGCCTTCCATCTGGCGCATCTCGCGGCGCAGCACCTGGTCTTCGGTCTTGGTGTTGCCGCGGTAGTTGATGCGGTTGACGTAGGCGCGCTTGCCCGGGTCGACCACGTAGGTGATTGACACGGTCTTGTCGTCGTCGTGCGCTTCCGGCACGCCGTTGACGTTGGCGAAGGTGTAGCCCTCGTTGCCCAGGCGGCGGGTGATCAGGTCGGAGGTGGAGGTCATCACCTTGCGCGAGAACACCTGGCCCGGCTCGACCAGCATCAGCTTCTTGATCTCTTCTTCCGGCACCTTGAGGTCGCCGGTCAGTTTCACCTCGCGGACCTTGTACTTCTCACCCTCGTTGATGTTGACGGTGATGTAGACGTGTTTCTTGTCCGGGGTGATGGAAACCTGGGTGGACGCGATGTCCATGTGGATGTAGCCGCGGTCCAGGTAGTAGGAGCGCAGGCGCTCCAGGTCGCCGGAGAGCTTCTCGCGGGAGTACTTGTCGTCGTTCTTGAAGAAGGACAGCCAGTTGCTCTCCTTCAGCTGGAACAGGTCGGTCAGGTCCTCGTCGGAGAACACGGTGTTGCCGACCACGTTGACGTGGGCGATGGCCGCGACGGTGCCTTCGTTGACGGTGATCTTCAGCGCCACGCGGTTGCGCGGCTGCGGGGTGACCTGGGTCTCGATGCTGGCCGAGTAGCGGCCCTGGGCCACGTACTGGCGCTGCAGTTCGTTGCGCACGCCTTCGAGGGTGGCGCGCTGGAAGATCTCGCCTTCGGCCAGGCCCGACTGCTTGAGGCCCTTCATCAGGTCTTCGGTGCTGATGGCCTTGTTGCCTTCGATCTCGATGCTGGAGATCGACGGACGCTCGACCACGTCCACCACCAGCACGTCGCCGTCGCGGCCGAGGTGGATGTCCTGGAAGAAACCGGTGCGGAACAGCGAGCGTGAGGCCTCCACCAGGGCGTGGTCGTCGGCCTGGTCGCCCACGTTCAGCGGCAGCGCGGCGAACACGCTGCCGGCGGAGACCCGCTGCAGGCCGTTGACGCGGATGTCGGCGATCTTGAAGCCTGCGGCATGGGCCAGGGTGGCGTTGAACAGCAGGATCGGGAACAGCAGGCGGGTAGGGCGCATCATGACTTCCAGGCAGGCGGTGGCAGGGGGCGCGGACGGCTCGCACGGCGATCGTCCGGGCGCTGCCGCCCGGCCCGGGCTGGCGGCCGATGAGGATAAGAGCGGGCTGTGTTCGGCGCGGTTAACCCAGGGTAAAGATGTGTAAAGTTTGCCCGTGCGGCGGTGACACGGCGGCCTGGCGGAAGGGATCATTGCGGCTTCCAGGCCTTGAACCGCGTGCCCTCCATGATTCCCGTACTGCTGGTCGACGACGACCGCGAACTCACCGAAATGCTCGGCCAGTACCTGGCCCGCGAAGGCTTCCGCGCCACCGCCGTGGGCACCGGCGAGGAGGGAGAGGCCGAGGCCCTCGGCGGCGCCTACGCGCTGGTGGTGCTGGACGTGATGCTGCCGGGCATCTCCGGCATCGAGGTGCTGCGGCGCATCCGCGCGCGCAGCCAGGTGCCGGTGCTGCTGCTCACCGCCCGGGGCGACAACATCGACCGTATCGCCGGCCTGGAGCTGGGCGCCGACGACTACGTGCCCAAGCCCAGTTCGCCCGGCGAGCTGGTCGCCCGGCTGCGCGCCATCCTGCGCCGGGTGCAGCCCCAGGCGCCGGCCGAGAGCGCCCCGGAGGCGGTCGGCAGCGGCGCCCTGCTGCTCTGGCCCGGCAAGCGCCAGGCGCAGTGGCGCGGCCAGCCGCTGGAGCTGACCGGCACCGAGTTCAGCCTGCTGGAGGTGCTGGCCCGCCAGGCCGGGCAGTTGGTCGGCAAGCAGGACCTGTCGCTGAATGCCCTGGGTCGCCCGCTGACCCGCTACGACCGGCGCATCGACGTGCACATCAGCAGCATCCGCCAGAAGCTCGGCCCGCGCGCCGACGGCAGCAGCTGGATCCAGAGCGTGCGCGGCATGGGCTACCTGCTGATCGTCGAATGAAGCGCGGACGCCTGTTCTGGAAGCTGTTCCTGGCCTTCTGGCTGGCCAACGGCCTGACCTTCCTGGTGGGCGCCGGCGCCTTCATGTTCGACGAGCTGCGCGGCGACACCCCGGCGCTGCGCTCGCTGCTGGCCACCGAGGTGCGCCTGCTGCAGCGCTTCGGCGAGGCGGCGGGGCGCCAGTTGCTGGAGGTGTCGCCGCAGCCGCCGGACGTCCAGGTGGGCCTCTACGATGCCCGGGGCGGGCTGCTCGCCGGGCGGGCGGTGGCCCCGGTGCGCTTCGAGCTGGCGGTCACCAGCCAGGACGGCCAGCGCCTGGTGCTGCGCGCCTCGGCCGCCAGCTCCCTGGACCAGGCGCCGCCGCCGCGCTCCCTCGGCCCGCTGCTCACCGGCACCCTGATGAGCGCGCTCTTCGCCCTGCTGCTCAGCCACTACCTGGCCCGGCCGCTGGCCTGGTTGCGCCAGGCCATGGGCGAGGTCGCCCAGGGCCGCTTCGAGGTGCGCGTCAGGCCGCGCCTGGGCCGGCGCCGCGACGAGATCGTCGACCTGGCCGAGGACTGCGATCGCATGGCCGGCCAGCTCAAGGCCCTGGTGGAGGCCCAGCAGCACCTGCTGCACGACATCTCCCACGAGTTGCGCTCGCCGTTGACGCGGATGAACGCCGCCATCGGCCTGCTGCGGCAGGTGCCCGGGCAGCCCGGCATGCTGGAGCGCATCGAGCGCGAGTCGCGGCGCATGGACGAGCTGATCGAGCAACTGCTCACCCTGGCGCGGGCGCAGTCGCGCCAGGACAACGGCGAGCGCCGCCTGCTGGACGTCGTCGAGCTGCTGGCGCAGATCGTCGAGGACGCCCGTTTCGAGGCGGCGGGCAAGGGCTGCCAGGTGCGCCTGGTGGCCGACCAGCCGTTCCTCGGCCGCGCCCACGAGGAGTTGCTCTACCGGGCCTTCGAGAACGTCATCCGTAATGCCGTGCGCTACACCGCGGCGGGCACCGAGGTGCGCGTCGGCGCGAGCCTGGTGGAGGGGGGCGAACGCCTGGTGGTGTGCATCAGCGACCATGGGCCGGGCGTCGACGGGAGCCGCCTGGGCAGCATCTTCGAGCCCTTCGAGCGCGGCCCCGACGCCGGGCCGGACGGCTTCGGCCTGGGCCTGGCCATCGCCAGCCGCGCGGTGCAGCTGCACCGCGGGCGGATCACCGCCGAGCCCGCCGAGGGCGGCGGGCTGCTGGTGCGCATCGAGCTGCCGCGGCTGTTCTGAGAGCGCTATTCACGATCTCGCGAGCTGGAGCAGAACAAGGCAGAAACCGGCGAGGAAGCCGCTGAATGAGCATTCCTCGCCTGTTTCCAACGCAGTCATGCCGGCGCGCAGCTGATCGTCAGCCCTGCCAGCCGCCGCCCAGCACCTTGTACAGGGTGACGCGGTTGACCTGCTCGGACAGCTCCAGGCTGATCAGCGTCTGCTGCGCCGAGTACAGCGAGCGTTGCGCGTCGAGCACTTCGAGGAAGCTCTGCGAACCCTGTTTGTACAGCGCCAGGGACAGCGCGTAGCTGCGGTCGGTGGCCTGGGTCAGGCTGCGCTGGGCGTCGAGCCGCTCGCTGATGTGGCTGCGCACGGAGAGGGCGTCGGCCACTTCGCTGAAGGCGGTCTGCAGGGTCTTCTCGTAGTTGGCCACGTCGATGTCGCGGGTGATCTTCGCGGCGTCGAGGCTGGCGCGGTTGCTGCCGGCGTCGAAGATCGGCAGGTTGATCGAGGGCGCGAAGCTCCAGGCGCGGCTGCCGGACTTGAACAGCCCGGACAGCTCGCTGCTGGCGCTGCCGCCGCTGGCGGTGAGCGTCACGCTGGGGAAGAAGGCCGCCCGCGCCGCGCCTATGTCGGCGTGGGCCGCCTTGAGCGTGTGCTCGGCGGCGAGCACATCGGGGCGGCGCTGCAGCAGCGTCGAGGGCAGGCCGGCCGGCACGCCGACCAGCAGGGCGACGTCCAGTTTGGCGTCGCCCGGCAGCAGGCTATCGTCCAGGCGCTCGCCCACCAGCAGTTCCAGGGCGTTGCGGTCCTGTTCCACCTGGCTGGCGTAGTTGGCCACGTCGGCGCGGGCCGACTCCACCGTGCTGCGCGCCTGGGCCAGGCTCAGCCCGGACTCGCCGCCCAGGCCGTGGGCCTGTTGCACCAGCGCGTAGGTCTTCTGCTGGCTGGCGTAGGTGTCGCGGGCCAGTTCGAGCAGTTGCTGGTCGGCGGCCAGGGTCATCCAGGCGCTGGCGACTTCCGCCACCAGGCTGATCTGGGTGCTGCGGCGGGTCTGCTCCAGGGACAGGTAGTCCTCCAGGGCGGCGTCCCTGAGGTTGCCCAGGCGGCCGAACAGGTCCAGCTCGTAGCTGCTCACCCCCAGGCCGACGCTGTACTGGCTGCTGACCGTATTGCCGCTGCCTTCGGCCACGCCGCGCTGGCGGGTGCCGTCGGCGGTGGCGGAAAGCGTCGGGAACAGCTCGGCGCGCTGGATGCGGTACTGCGCCTGCTGGTACTTGACGTTCAACGCGGCGACCCGCAGGTCGCGGTTGTTGGCCAGGGCGCGGGCCACGGTGTCGCGCAGGCGGGTGTCGACGAACAGCTCGCGCCAGGCGATGTCGGCGCTGGCCTGGCCGGCCGCGGTGGCGCCGGGCCACTGGGCGGCCACCGGCGCCTCGGGGCGCTGGTAGTCCGGGGCGAGGTTCACGCAGCCGCCCAGGGCCAGCGCGAGAACCAGGGGTAGAGGCGTAAGGCGCATCAGGCTTCTCCTTGCGCGCTGGCGGCATGGTTGGCGGCGGCCAGGCGCCCGGCCAGGCGTTGCACCAGCACGTAGAACAGGGGGATGAAGAACAGGCCCAGCAGCGTGGCGGCGAGCATGCCGCCGAGCACGCCGGTGCCGATGGCCTGGCGCCCGCCGGCGCCGGCGCCGCTGCTCAGGGCCAGCGGCAGCACGCCGAGGATGAACGCCAGCGAGGTCATCAGCACCGGGCGCAGGCGCACGCGCACGGCTTCGAGGGTCGCCGCGAGCAGGTCCTGGCCGCGTTCGAGGTTCTCCTTGGCGAACTCGACGATGAGGATGGCGTTCTTCGCCGCCAGGCCCACGGTGGTCAGCAGGCCGACCTGGAAGTAGACGTCGTTGGACAGCCCGCGCACGCCGGTCAGCAGCAGCGCGCCGAGGATGCCCAGCGGCACCACCAGCATCACCGCGAAGGGCACCGACCAGCTTTCGTACAGCGCCGCCAGGCACAGGAACACGAACAGGATGGAGATGGCATAGAGCAGCGGCGCCTGGTTGCCGGCCAGGCGTTCCTGGTAGGACTGCCCGGTCCAGGCGTAGCCGATGCCTTCCGGCAACTGCGCCATGATCTCTTCCACCGCGGCCATGGCCACGCCGGAGCTGACCCCGGCCGCCGGCTCGCCCACCAGCTCGTAGGCGCCGAAGCCGTTGTAGCGCTCCAGCAGCGGCGAGGCGGTGCTCCAGCGGGTGCTGATGAACGACGACATCGGCACCATGGCGTCGTCGCTGTTGCGCACGTACCAGTCGCCGATGTCCTCGGCCTGCATGCGCTTGTCGACGTCGCCCTGCAGGTAGACCTTCTTCACCCGGCCGGCGTCGAGGAAGTCGTTCACGTAGCTGCCGCCCAGGGCCGCGCTGAGGGTGTCGTTGATGTCGCTGGAGGACACGCCCATGGCGCCGGCCTTGCGGTCGTCGATGGCGATGTCGAGTTGCGGGGTGTCCTCCAGGCCCTGGGCGCGCACGTTGGCCAGGCGCGGGTCCTTGCCCGCCAGTTCGAGGAACCTGTCGCGGGCCTTGAGCAGCTCGGCGTGGCCGAGGCCGCCCAGGTCCTGCAGCTGCACGTCGAAGCCGGAGCTTTCGCCCAGGCCCATGATGGCCGGCGGGGACATGACGAAGACGTTGGCGTCGAGGATCTTCATCAGCGCCAGGTTGGCCCGGCGCGCCACCGCCGCGGCGCCGTGCTCCTCGCCGCGGCGCTCGGACCAGTCCTTGAGCTTGACGAAGGCGCGCCCGGAGTTCTGCGCGTTGCCGCCGTTGCCCAGGCCGCGCACGGTGAGGATCGAGGCGACCTCCGGCTGCGCGAGCATGTATTCCCGCACCTGCCGGGTCACCGCCTGCAGGCGTTCGTCGGTGCCCCCCACCGGCAGGGTCATCTGCATCATCAGCATGCCCTGGTCCTCGTCGGGGAGGAACGCGGTGGGCAGCTTGTGGAACAGCAGCGCCACGCCGCCCAGCACCAGCGCATACACCAGCAGGGCGCGCAGCGGGCGCGCCAGCACCGCCCTGACGCCGCGCCGGTAGCTCTGCGAGCCGCGCTCGAAGGTGCGGTTGAACCCGCCGAAGAAGCCACGGCGTTCCCCTCCATGCGCCTTGCCCGGCTTGAGCACGGTGGCGCACAGCGCCGGGGTGAGCGTCATGGCCACCAGCACCGAGAGCGCCATGGCGGCGACCATGGTCACCGAGAACTGCCGGTAGATGACGCCGGTGGAGCCGCCGAAGAAGGCCATGGGCACGAACACCGCCGAGAGCACCACGGCGATGCCGATCAGCGCGCCGCTGATCTCGCCCATGGATTCGCGCGTGGCCTCGCGGGGCGACAGGCCCTTCTCGGCGATGATCCGCTCGACGTTCTCCACCACCACGATGGCGTCGTCCACCAGCAGGCCGATGGCCAGGACCATGCCGAACATCGTCAGGGTATTGATCGAGTAGCCCATCAGCGAGAGCACGCCGAAGGTGCCCAGCAGCACCACCGGCACGGCGACGGCCGGGATCAGGGTGGCGCGCCAGTTCTGCAGGAACAGGTACATGATCAGCACGACGAGGGCGATGGCCTCGAATAGCGTCATGACCACTTCCTCGATCGATATCTTCACGAAGGGCGCGGTGTTGTACGCCACCTCGGAGTGCAGCTGCAGCCTGCTGGGGAAGAACTTCTCCAGCTCGGCCATCTTCGCCTGCACCGCTTCGGAGACGTCCAGCGCATTGGCGCCGCTGGCCAGGCTCACCGCCATGCCGCCGGACTGCCGGCCGTTGTGCTCGGCCACCACGTCATAGCTTTCGCTGCCCAGCTCCACCCGGGCCACGTCGGCCAGTGTCACCACGGCGCCGTTGCTGGCGTGCTTGAGCACCAGGTCGCGGAACTGCGCGGCGGTCTGCAGCTTGCTGCGCGCGCTGATGGTGGCGTTGAGCTGCTGGCCGGGCCGCGCGGGGAGGGCGCCGAGCTGGCCGGCGGAGGTGTCGACGTTCTGCGCCTGCAGGGCGCTGCTGATGTCCGAGGGCATCAGCGCGTACTGCTTGAGCCTGTCCGGGTCGAGCCAGATGCGCATGGCGTAGCTGGAGCCCAGGGTGGTCACCTGGCCGACGCCGTCGACCCGGCTGATCTGGTCGTACAGCGTGCTGGAAATGAAGTCGCTGATGTCGGTGGCGCTGACCTCGGGGTTGTCGGAGACCAGCGAGAGGATGATCAGGAAGTCGCTGGAGGAGTTGCGGATCTCGATGCCCTGCTGCTGCACCGCGTCGGGCAGCCGCGCCTTGGCCTGCTCCAGCTTGGTCTGCACCAGCATCTGCGCGGTGTTGACGTCGGTGCCGGCCTCGAAGGTCAGGGTGATGCTGGCGCTGCCCGCCGAGCTGCTGCTGGAGGACATGTAGGTGAGGCCGTCCAGGCCGGTCATCTGCTGCTCGATGACCTGGGTCACCGAGTCCTCCATGGTCTTGGCCGAGGCGCCGGTGTAGGTGGCGTTGAGGGTGATCTGCGGCGGCGCGATGTCGGGGTACTGCGCCAGCGGCAGCTGGACGATGGCCATGGCGCCACCGAGCATCACCAGGATGGCGATGACCCAGGCGAAGATGGGGCGGTCGATGAAGAAACGTGCCATGGCGTGCCCTCAGTCGCGTGCGTCGTTCTGCGCGCTGAGCTGCGCGTCCAGCACCTTCACCTGCTGGCCGACGCGGACCTTCTGCGTGCCCTGGACGATGAGCTGGTCGCCGTCCTCCAGGCCCTGGCCGACCCACCAGCGGTTGCCCACCGCGCGGGCCAGGCTCAGCTGGCGCTGCTCCACCTTGCCGTCGACCACCACCAGGGCGGTGGCCTCGCCGCGCTCGTCGCGGGCCACGCCCTGCTGCGGCACCAGGATGGCGTCCTGCTGCACGCCTTCCTGCAGCGTCGCCTTCAGGTACATGCCCGGCAGCAACAGGCCCTCGGGTTGGGCACCAGGGCGCGCAGGGTCACGCTGCCGGTGCCCTCGTCGACGCTCACGCCGTTGAAGGTCAGGGTGCCTTCGTGGGCGTAGCGGCTGCCGTCCTCCAGCTCCAGGCTGATGCGCGTGGCGTCCTTCTCGTCGGCGGGGGCGAGCTTGCCCTCGGCCAGCTCGCGTTTGAGGCGCAGCAGGGTGGCGCTGGGCTGGGTGAAGTCGACGTAGATCGGGTCCAGTTGCTGCACGGTGGTCAGGGCGCTGGTCTGCTCGGCGGTGACCAGCGCGCCGGGGGTGACCGAGGAGGTGGCGGTGCGCCCGGAGATGGGCGCGTCTATCCGCGTATAGCCCAGGTTGATGCGCGCCGTCTTCAGCGACGCCTGGGCCGACTGCAGGCTGGCGCGGGCCTCCAGCAGGGCGGCCTGGGCACTTTCGTTGTCTTCCGCGCTGATGGCGTCGATCTTCACCAGCCGGGCGTCGCGCCGGGCCTTGAGCTCGGCCGCCTTCAGCGTGGCGCGGGCCGAGGTGACGCTGGCCTCGGCCTGGGCCAGGGCGGCCTCGTAGGGCTGCGGGTCGATCTGGTACAGCGCCTGGCCGGCCTTCACCGTCCGGCCTTCCTCGAACAGCCGTTTCTGGATGATGCCGCCGACCTGCGGGCGGATCTCCGCCACCAGGTGCGCGCTGGCGCGGCCGGGCAGGGTGAGGCTGAGCGCCTGGGGCGCGCTGCGCACCCGGTAGACGCCGACCTCCTGCAGGTCGGGCTGCGGCGGGGCCGCCCGGTCGTCGAGGCAGCCGCCCAGGGCGAGCAGGCCGGCGCCCAGCAGCAGGGCGCGGGCCAGGGTGGAAAGCGGGGGTACGAGCGAGGGCATCCGGGACTCCGATCCTGGGTTGGATTCAGTGTCCAGGGTGCTCGGCGAATGTGCAGGCAATGTGCAGAAATCTGGGAGATTGCCCGCCGCGCCTTGAACGACCGCGGGGGCCGCGCTTCAATGGCGGCATCCCGACAGCGGCGCGGCGGTGCCATGAAAATCAGCCTTTCCAGCAAGTTCTTCCTGGCCATGCTGGCGGTCTGCGCCTTCGCCGTGCTGGGCATGGTCTTCGCCGCCTACCTGAGCCTGAGGTACGGCTTCCTCGGCTACCTCAACCAGCAGGCCGAGGAGCGCATGGAGCTCATCGTCCCGCGCGCCGAGCGGGCCTTCGCCACCCACGGCAGCTGGGATTTCATCCGCAGCGACCGCGACCAGTGGTTCGACATGCTGCGCCCCGAGAAGGTGGAGCAGGACCGCGACTTCGATCCCAGCCACCTGACCGTCTCCGACCTCACCGGCGCCTTCGTCCGCTTCGCCCTGCTGGACGAGGCGCAGCGCCTGATCATCGGCTACAACGCGCCGCCGGCGGAGATGGTCCTGCGGCCGATCCGCCACCAGGGCCGGGTGGTCGGCTGGATGGCCCTGGCGCCGCTGCAGTCGGTGACCAGCGTCGGCGACCGGCGCTTCCAGCTCAACCAGCTGCGCTCCAGCCTGCTCATCGGCCTGGCCTGCCTGCTGGCCACCGCGGTGATCGCCTGGTGGCTGACCCGCAGCCTGCTGCGGCCCATTCGCCAGGTGGCCGGCGCCACCCACCGCCTGGCCGCCGGCGACTACGCCATCCAGCTGCCGGTGCGCTCGGCCGACGAGGCCGGCCAGCTGGCCGCCGACTTCAACCGCATGGCCGCCACCCTGGCCAGCAACGAACGCCTGCGCCGCGACTTCATGGCCGACATCTCCCACGAGCTGCGCACCCCGCTGGCGGTGATGCGCGCCGAGCTGGAAGCCATGGAGGACGGCATCCGCCCCTGGACGGCACCGCCGTGCGCTCGCTGCAGGCCGAGGTGGGGGCGCTGACCAAGCTGGTGGAGGACCTCTTCGACCTGTCCCTGGCCGAGGTCGGCGGGCCCACCTACCGCCGCGAGCGCATCGACCTGCGGGTGCTGCTGCCGGTGGTGGCCGACGCCTTCCGCGCCAGCTTCGCCGAGCGCGGCCTGGGCCTGGGCCTGGACCTGGAACTGCCGGACGAACCGCTGTGGGTGCTGGGCGACGAGTCGCGCCTGGGCCAGCTGCTGCACAACCTGCTGGAGAACAGCCGGCGCTATACCGACCCCGGCGGCCGCACGGTGCTGCGCGCGCTGCGCGACGGCGAGCGCGTGCTGGTGCAGTGCGAGGACTCCGCGCCGGGCGTCGACGCGGCCTCGCTGGAGCGCCTGTTCGAGCGCTTCTACCGCGCCGAGCGCTCGCGCAACCGCGCCAGCGGCGGCACCGGCCTGGGCCTGGCGATCTGCCGCGGCATCGCCGAGGTGCACGGCGGGCGCCTGAGCGCCCGGGCTTCCAGCCTGGGAGGGCTGCTGATGACACTGGAACTGCCGCTGGCGGGAGACGCGCAATGAGCCAGGGCGAGATCCTGCTGGTGGAAGACGAGCCCAAGCTGGCCGCGCTGGTGGGCGACTACCTGCGCGCCGCCGGCTACGACGTGGCGCACCTGGCCGACGGCAACGCGGTGATCCCGGCGCTGCGCGGCAAGGCCTACGACCTGCTGCTGCTCGACCTGATGCTGCCCGGCCGCGACGGCCTGGACATCTGTCGCGAACTGCGCGGCTTCAGCCGCATGCCGCTGATCATGATGACCGCGCGGGTCGAGGAGATCGACCGCCTGCTGGGCCTGGAACTGGGCGCCGACGACTACATCTGCAAACCCTTCTCCCCCGCGAGCTGGTGGCGCGGGTCAAGGCCGTGCTGCGGCGCAGCGGCGCCCAGGCGCCGAACCCGGGCCTGGAACTGGACCCGCGGGCCTTCCAGGCGCGCTACCTGGGCGTGGCGCTGGACCTCACCCCGGTGGAGTTCCGCATGCTCGCCGCCCTGGCCGCACGCCCCGGCCAGGTGCTGTCCCGCGACCAGCTGATGAACCACATCTACCAGGACCACCGCGTGGTCGCCGACCGCACCGTCGACAGCCACGTGAAAAACCTGCGGCGCAAGCTGGCGGCGGTGGCGCCGGGGCACGACCCGATCCGCTCGGTCTACGGGGTGGGTTATAGCCTGGAGGTGGGGTAGGGCGGCGTACGCAACCATCCCCCTGTAGGAGCGCGCCCTGCGCGCGAATCGCGGGCAGGGCCCGCTCCTACGGTCGAACTCAACCGTAGGGCGAATAACCGTTCGCGGTTATCCGCCGTTTGACCTTGATCCCCGGCGCGCCGCAGATTCGGCCACGAAGCGCCTGTTCGAGGCCCCGATCACGCAAGATGCCGGGACGCCCCCGTAGGAGCGGACTCTATCCGCGATCGCGGACAAGGTCCGCTCCTACAGGTGGGCTCGGAGGTGGGTGAATTGTAGGAGCGAGCTTGCTCGCGAACAGACTCCGCTGCGGGGTTCATTCGCGAGCAAGCTCGCTCCTACGAAAAGCCGTGCTCGCCTGAAACGTCGCGATCCGGCCGCCAGGCCGGTGCCAGGCCTTATCGCGGATGAGGCGGATTGCTCCCATTCCCGGAATGTCGGCTAACTTCCCGATACACCTTCCTCCTCAAGGCCCAGGGCGGGAGGCCTATGCTCGACAACCCATGCAAAGGCCGGAGCCTCGAAGATGATCCATATTCGCCCCGCCACCGAGGCGGACGTGGCGACCCTGTTCGCCATCCGCACCAGCGTGCGCCAGAACCACCTGTCCCACGGGCAGTTGGCCGAACTGGGCATCACCCCGGCCAGCGTGGCCGAGGCCATCCGCCTCGGCCCATGCTGCTGGCTGGCCGAGGCGGATGGGGTGGCCGCGGGCTTCGCCATGGTGGATGGGACGGCAGGGGAAGTCTTCGCCCTGTTCGTTCGCCCGGAATACGAAGGCCGCGGGGTAGGGCGCCTGCTGCTGGCGACGGCCGAGACGAGCCTGTTCCGCGAGCATGCGCGCATCTGGCTGGTCACCGACGGCTCGGACGGCATCCGCGCCAACGCCTTCTACCAGCGCCAGGGCTGGCGAAAGGTGGCCAGCCTCGATGCCCGTGACGTGCGCTATGAGAAGCAGGCTGGTGCCGTCGACAGGCTGCTGCAGGACGTGCGCCTGGTCAGCGAGACGAACTTCCGGCTGCTCTGCCGGGTACGTGAACTGGCATTGGCGGTGGCCCCCGATGTCCATGACGAAGTGAAGTACGGCGGCGTACTGTTCTCCCGGGCGCGGCCCTTCGGCGGCGTCTTCGCCTATGCGGGTCACGTCTCGCTGGAGCTCAGCCAGGGTGCCAGCCTGGACGACCCCCACGAGGTACTGGAGGGGAGCGGCAAGCAGCGGCGGCACATCAAGCTGCGCACGCCCGACGACGTCGAGGCGCGTCAGGTGGCCTACTACCTGCGCAGCGCCGCAGCACTGGCCGGGTAACCCGCCGGCCGTCTTCCGGCAACACGGCCCTGTTTGCAGATGGCCAGAATGACCGATTACGCAAGAGAACGACCCCAGCCTGGATTTGACGGAGTCGAAAGCACGATAGGGCAGCTCTGAAGTGCCTGTAGGAGAATGACTACAGTCACGTGCCTATATACCCGTGAAAGCGAGTGGCGACAGATACCTTCGTATATACCCCCGCCCCTGACGTATAGCGCTACCGTCCCGATGTAGAAGTGCGCCAGGAAGTACCCGCCAATAGCATGGATTCACAGCGACGATTCGCTGCAAGGGTCCTGCGGTTCGGCGCTCGCCCATTGCCCCGCCGGGCGCGAAGGAACGACTTCCAGGTCATTGGCCACTTCTTCCGAGGAACAGTCATGAACATGCATCCGAGCTATCCCGAGCAACAGGATGGAGCCCACCCGCCAAGGGAGGAACTGGTGCCTTCGCGCTATGCGTTGCGCGTCGGCGAGATCGACGTGCTGGTGGTCAGCGACGGGGTGTTGCCGCTGCCGACCGCGACCATGTCCACCAATGCCGACCCGGCCGCCCGCGCGGCCTGGTTCAAGGACATGTTCCTGGGGCCGGAGGCCTTCGACTGGGCGCTGAACGTGCTGGTGGTGCGCAGCGGCGAGCAGACCATACTCGTCGACGCCGGCCTGGGCGGGCAGTTCCCCGGCTTTCCGCGGGCCGGGCAGTTCCCCGGGCGGCTGGCCGCCGCGGGTATCGACCTGGGGACGGTGACCGACGTGGTGATCACCCACATGCACATGGACCATATCGGCGGGCTGCTCGTCGACGCGGTGAAGAACCGGTTGCGCCCGGATGTGCGGATCCACGTCGCGGCCGCCGAGGTCGAGTTCTGGGCGGCGCCGGATTTCTCCCTTACCGCCATGCCGTCGCCGGTGCCGGACGTCCTGCGCTCGACCGCCGGGCAGTTCATGGAGGCATACCGCGACAAGCTGCACACCTTCGAGAATGAACATGAAGTGGCGCCGGGCGTGGTCGCCAGGCTCACCGGCGGCCACACGCCGGGGCACAGCGTGGTGCAGGTGACGTCCGCCGGCGAACGGCTGACCTTCGCGGGCGACGCGCTATTCCCGGTTGCCTTCGACCACCCCGACTGGCACAACGGTTTCGAGCATGACCCCGAGGAGTCGGTGCGGGTGCGGGTGCGCCTGTTGCGCGAGGCGGCGGCGAGCGGGGAATTGCTGGTGGCTACCCACCTGCCGTTTCCCTCCGTTGGGCGGGTGGCGGTGGATGGGGAGGCTTTCCGCTGGGTGGCGGCCTTCTGGGATTATTGAGGGCCTCAATGCTGCCGGTGAGTCCAATCGCGGACGGAGTCCGCTCCTACAGGTCGCCGTGAAGCATGGCATTCCCCCGTAGGAGCGGACCTTGTCCGCGATAGCCGGAGGTATCGTGAGATCCGCTAGGGCCGGTTCAACCATCCGTGGAACGGGTGGTGGCTTCCCAGGCCGCTATTTCCTCTTCCAGCGCCCCCAGTTTCTGGCGCACCAGGCCGAGGGCGTCGCTGCCCAGCAGCAGATGGGCCGGAGGATTCGCCGAGCCGATCGCTTCCAGCATGGCGCGCGCCGCCTTCTTCGGGTCGCCGAGCTGCTTGCCGCTTTTTTCCTGTCGCGCCTGGCGGACGGGGTCGAAGAGGGCATCGTAGTCGGCGATGCTGCGGGGGCTTCGCACCATGGAGCGGCCGGCCCAGTCGGTGCGGAAGGAGCCGGGCGCGACGGAGGTCACGGCGATGCCGAAGCCTTCGACTTCCTTGCCCACCACTTCTGATATGCCCTCCAGCGCGAACTTGCTGCCGCAGTAGTAGGCGATGCCGGGCATGGTGATGAAGCCGCCCATGGAGGTGATGTTCAGGATGTGGCCGCGGCGGCGCTGGCGCATGTAGGGCAGCACGGCCTTCATCATCGCCACGGCGCCGAACACGTTCACCTCGAACTGCCGGCGCATCTCCGACAGCGGAGACTCTTCGAGGATGCCTTCGTGGCCGTACCCGGCGCTGTTCACCAGGACGTCCAGCGGGCCGAGGGTGCTCTCGACCTCGGCGACCATCGGCTCGATGGCCGCGAAGTCGGTCACGTCCAGCAGGCGGCCCGTTGCCCGGCCGGGGGCCAGCGCTTCGAGCGCGGCCTTTGCCTGCGCGCTGCGCACCGTGCCCACCACGCGGTGCCCGTCGGCCAATGCCTCCTGGACGAGGGCGAGCCCGAAGCCGCTGCTGGCGCCGGTGATCAGCAAGGTTTTGGAAGATGACATGGCGATGGCTCCATTGCAGGGGGAATGAGCGCACAATACTCACCATTCGGCCCGCTTGAGAGACCTCATCTTCTGACTTCATTGCCTGATTCTATGAGCAGCATTGCATCCGACCGCAACCGGGCACGCATGGTCGCCCTGCTGGAGGCGCTGGCCCCCAACGAGGGATACAACCTCACGTCCCTGGCCAGCGTGCGCATCCTCAGGTCGGATCGCCCGCTGGCCCGGACGCCGGTGCTCTACGACCCCGGTATCGTGATCGTCTGCCAGGGCTGCAAGCGCGGGTACTTCGGCGACCAGGTCTATGTGTACGACGAGCAGCATTACCTGGCCGTCGCGGTGCCCGTGCCCTTCACCATGGAAACGGACGCGACGGCCGAACGCCCGCTGCTGGCCCTCTACATGCACCTGGATTTCCAGCTCGCCGCCGAGCTGATGATCCAGATCGACCAGCAGCGGGCGCCCGCGCCGGAGGATGCGCCGCGGAGCATGATGTCCAGCCCCATGGACGAGGCGCTGGCCGCTTCCGTCCTGCGCTTTCTGGCGGCGCTGAACGACCCCCTGGAGGCGAGGGTTCTCGGCCCCGCCCTGCTGCGCGAGCTGTATTTCCGCGTGCTGACCGGCGCCCAGGGCAATGCCATGCGCGCGGCGCTGGCCATGCAGGGGCGCTTCGGCAGGATCGCCAGGGCGCTGCGGCGCATCCACGCCGATTACGCGCAGCCGCTCGATCTGCCGCAGCTTGCCGACGAAGCCGGCATGAGCGTTCCGTCGTTCCACAGCCATTTCAAGGCGATCACCCAGACCTCGCCCATGCAGTACGTGAAGTGCACGCGCCTGCACCAGGCCCGGCTGCTGATCGTGCGCCAGGGCATGACGGCGCAGGCCGCCAGCCATGCCGTCGGCTACGCCAGCGCCTCGCAGTTCAACCGGGAGTTCAAGCGGCTGTTCGGCCGTTCGCCCCAGGCGGAGGCCAGGCGGATGCGCGAGAGTTTTGCGATTCCGCCGGTGCATGGGGAGGCGGTGTATGTGTCTTCCCATTAGGCCGTTCGGGGCAATCGCGGACGGAGTCCGCTCCTACGTCCGTGCTCGACCGTAGGGCGAATAACCGTTCGCGGTTATCCGCCGTTGGCCGGAACGCCGGTGCCCGACGGCCGCGGCGGATAACGCCGTAGGCGTTATGCGCCCTACGGGTTGGAAAGAGGCGGCGCAGCCTGCAAGACAGTTGCTCCTACGTAGCCCGGCCCACGCCATTCCCTTGTAGGAGCGCGCCCTGCGCGCGAATCGCGGGCAGGGCCCGCTCCTACAGGTTTACGCCGTTCCCTCTCCCTGAAGGAGAGGGGGCTGTCCGGTGTGAGTGGGAGGTTCGGCGTCAACCTGTAGGAGCGGACTCCGTCCGCGATTTTCCTTTCAGGCACCGCCCGCCTGGTCCACCGCGGCCAGCACCCGCGTGGAGTACACCAGGGCGGCGCCGGTGTTCATCGCCACCGCCACGCCCAGGGCCTCGGCGATTTCCGCCTTGCTGGCGCCTTCCTTCACCGCTTCGGCGGCGTGTACCGAGATGCAGCCGTCGCAGCGGGTGGTCACCGCCACGGCCAGGGAGATCAGCTGGCGCGTCTTGGCGTCCAGGTGGCCGGTTTCCTGGCCGGCGCCGCTGGCGGTGAGGTAGCCGTCGACGGTGCCCGGGGAGAGCTTCCCGAGCTCGCCCACGCCGGCCATCAGCTGATTGCGGTGTGCGTTCCAGTCCATCATGTGTCCATCCTCCGGGTGATGCTGCCTCGGCAGCCGACAGGTGCCGATGACGCTACCCACTGGCGCGGCGCGGGGCACTACGCCTTTGGCGGCGGATGGGCGGGACTTTGGGAGGAGGGCGCGGCCGCCTATTCCTCGTGGCGGCCCGTGCCCTCGCGGTCGCGCAGGTAGTGCCTGGCCAGGGGGAAGGCCGGCAGCCAGGATTCGCGGCGAAGGGTCCAGAGTTCGTAGGTCGGCACGAACTGGTCCGGGGCATCCAGGGCGCCCAGGTTCACTTCCACCTCGTCCGCGCTGCGCAGGAACACCGACGAGCCGCAGCGGGGGCAGAAATGGCGCCCCGCGTAGTCGTGGGTCTCGCCTTCGATGGCCACCGCGGCCTCGGGGAATATCGCCGAGGCGTGGAACAGGGCGCCATGGTGCTTGCGGCAGTCTAGGCAGTGGCAGAGGCCGACCCGGTAGGGGCGCCCCGATGCCACGAGACGGACGTTGCCGCACAGGCAACCGCCGGTGAACTGGTCCATGCTGCATCTCCTCTGGAATCGACCCTTGGGATGTCTCCCGCCGGCCTTGGCGGTTGCTGTGAAAATACAGGAAGGGGCTATGCTCGTGGGAGCATCTTCCGGCCCGGCGCGGACATCCGGGCGCTTCCCGTCGGCAGGGCGGGGAGGGCCCTGCGAAAAAGCGCCGCGAACGCTTAGAATCCGCCACCCTCCACCGTACAGACAGTCCCGTTCAGACGTATGGCGCTCGATCCTCCCACGATGTTGACCCTCTCGATCGCCCTGGCAGCGGCCGCCGCCCTGTACCTGGCGATCGAGTGGCGCAACGTACGCGAACCCTCGCTGCTGTTCTGGAGCGCGGGCTTCGCCACCATCACCGTCGGCTCGACCCTCGCCCTGCTGCGCATGCGCGGCTTCCCGCTCATCGGCATCTGGTTCGCCAACGGCCTGCTGGTCACCGCCCACTGGCTGTTCCTGCTGGGCGTCGCGCGCTTCACCGAGGCGCGCCTGTCCCGCGCCTGGTACCTGATCTTCGTCGCCTGGGCGGGCATGTTGCTGCTGCCGGATGGGCAGGCCTGGTCGAAGGTGATGCTGCTGGCCAACTCGCTGCTGGTGGCGTTGCCGACGCTGCGCGCCAGCGCGCTGCTGCGGCCCCACGGCAAGTCGTTGAGCGTGGGCGCGGTGCAGCTGCGCTACGTGCTGCTGCTGCACGGGCTGTTCTACCTGGCCAAGGCGCTGACGGCGGTGCTGCCGGGCACGCTGATCGACCTCACGGCCTTGCGCGGCGAGATCATCCAGGTCTCGCTGGTGGAGGGGGCGATGGCGATCATGCTGATCGCGCTGTCGATGACCGGCACCGAGCGCTACCGCCGCGAGAAGCGCATGGCCCGGCTGGCCGCCCGCGACCCGCTGACCGCCCTGTACAACCGCCGCGCCCTGGAAGTGCGCGCCCCGCGGCTGCTGGAGGAAGTCTCCAGCGTGCGGCCGGGCGCCCTGCTGCTGATCGACATCGACAACTTCAAGCTGGTCAACGACCTGCACGGCCACATCGCCGGCGACCGGCTGCTGGTGACGCTGAGCGAGATGATCCGCTCGCTGCTACCCGAGGGCGCGCTCGCGGCCCGGCTGGGCGGCGACGAGTTCGTCATCCTGCTGAGCGACGTGACCCCCGAGCGGGTCGTGGCGCTGGGCGGCGCGCTGCGCGAGCAGTTCCACAAGGCCGCCACGCAGGCCTTCGCCACCCCCGCGGCGGTGACCCTGAGCATCGGCGCCAGCCTGTTCGACCAGCCGCCGGCGAGCCTGGCGGCGCTGATCGAGCAGGGCGACGCCGCGCTCTATGAGTCCAAGCGCGGCGGGCGCGACAGCATCCGCCTGGTGGACCGCAGCTTTTCGTAGGAGCGAGGGGGGCGCCTAGCTCTTGCTCGCGAACCCTGGGTTTCCGCGTTCGCGATAGTTCGTAGGGCGCATAACGCCTACGGCGTTATCCGCCAAATCGCGGACAGAGTCCGCTCCTACGCGGGCCGAGCCATGCCATTCCCCTGTAGGAGCGCGCCCTGCGCGCGAATCGCGGGCAGGGCCCGCTCCTACAGCTCCAGGAAGCACCGTCGTAGGAGCGGACTCCGTCCGCGATTGGATTCACCGGCCACGCCGAACGCCCCGGTAGCACGGCCAACGGCGGATAACCGCGAACGGTTATTCGCCCTACGGTCGGGCACGGTCGTAAGGACTCTGTCCGCGATTGGAGATGCCCCTACCGGATGTCCGGCCCGCCACCGGAGCCGTGCGTTTGGCGGGACAATCCACCGATGGCCCGTCCGGGCCATGAGCCACCCATCTCGACCGGCAGGGCTTCGCGGCACGGCATGTCGCGGTGCCGGCCCGCCGGCGCGAACGCCAGGAGGTCAACCCCATGAGCGCGATTCACATTCACCCCTCGCTGGACAACGGCATCCGCCCGGAACAGCCCGGTTTCGCCGGCGGCACCCTGCAATGCCTGTGCGCGACCGACAAGGTGGAAGTCGCGGTCGGCGCCCAGACGCTGCACAACCACGCCTGCGGCTGCACCAAGTGCTGGAAGCCCGCGGGGGCGACCTTCTCGGTGGTCGCGGTGGTGCCGCGGGACAAGGTCAGCGTGCGCGCCCACCCCGAGAAGCTGCACATCGTCGACGAGAGCGCGGTCATCCAGCGCCATGCCTGCCGCGAGTGCGGCGCGCACCTGTTCGGCCGCATCGAGAACCAGGGGCATGCCTTCTACGGCCTGGACTTCGTGCACACCGAGCTTTCCCCGCAAGAGGGCTGGTCGGCGCCGGGCTTCGCCGCCTTCGTCTCCTCGGTGATCGAGAGCGGCACCCCGCCGGCGCAGATGGCGGCGATCCGCCAGCGCCTGCGCGAACTGAACCTGGAGCCCTATGACTGCCTGTCGCCGCCGCTGATGGACGCGCTGGCCACCCACGCCGCCAAGCAGAAGGGTACCTACCGCGAGGCTTGACGGCGGCGGGGCGGAGCCCACCCACCCGATCGAGGCTCTCGGATAGCGCGGGCCTCGTCAGGCATACTGCCGGGCAACAGAGCACCGAGTCCGTCCCCATGCCCCACAGCAAGCCCCCGCTTGCGCCCCCGGCGCCAGCGGTTTCGTCGAAGTGCGCGGCGCGCGCGAGCACAACCTCAAGGACGTGGATGTCGCCATCCCGCGCGATGCGCTGGTGGTGTTCTCCGGCGTATCGGGTTCCGGCAAGTCCTCGCTGGCGTTCGGCACCCTCTATGCCGAGGCGCAGCGGCGCTACTTCGAGTCGGTGGCGCCCTATGCCCGGCGGCTGATCGACCAGGTGGGCGTGCCGGACGTCGACGCCATCGACGGCCTGCCACCGGCGGTGGCGCTGCAGCAGCAGCGCGGCGCCAGCAACGCGCGCTCCTCGGTGGGCAGCGTGACCACCCTGTCCAGCCTGGTGCGGATGATGTACTCGCGCGTCGGCACCTACCCGGCGGGCCAGCCGCTGCTGTACGCCGAGGACTTCTCGCCGAACACGCCGCAGGGCGCCTGCCCGGCCTGCCATGGCCTGGGCCACGTGTACGAGGTGACCGAGGCGCTGATGGTGCCGGACCCGTCGCTGAGCATCCGCGACCGGGCCATCGCCGCCTGGCCGCCGGCCTGGCACGGGCAGAACCTGCGCGACATCCTGGTCACCCTGGGCTACGACGTCGACCGCCCCTGGCGCGACCTGCCGCGCAAGGACCGCGACTGGATCCTGTTCACCGAGGAAACGCCGACGGTGCCGGTGTACGCCGGCTTCACCCCCGCCGAGACCCGCGCGGCGCTCAAGCGCAAGCTGGAGCCCAGCTACATGGGCACCTTCACCGGTGCGCGGCGCTACGTGCTGCACACCTTCGCCAGCACCCAGAGCGCCCTGATGAGAAGGCGCGTATCGCGCTTCATGGAGGGCCGGCCGTGCCCGGCCTGCGGCGGCAAGCGGCTCAAGGCCGAGGCGCTGGCGGTGACCTTCGGCGGGGTGGACATAGGCGCGCTGGCGCAGATGCCGCTGGACCAGGTGGCGGCGCTGCTGGAGCCCATCGCCCGGGGCGATTTCCGTGCCCGGCCCGGTGGCGCGCTCTCGGAGGAGAAGCAACTGGCGGCGCGGCGCCTGGCCGAGGGCGTGGTGGCGCGGCTGCGCACCCTGCAGCAGCTGGGCCTGGGCTACCTGACCCTGGACCGTGCCACGCCGACGCTGTCCACCGGGGAACTGCAGCGCCTGCGCCTGGCCACGCAGCTGAGCTCCATGCTGTTCGGCGTGGTCTACGTGCTCGACGAGCCCTCGGCCGGGTTGCACCCCTCCGACAGCCAGGCCCTGTACGACGCCCTGGACAAGCTGCGCGACGCGGGCAACTCGGTGTTCGTGGTGGAGCACGACCTGGAGCTGATGCGCCGCGCGCAATGGCTGGTGGACGTCGGGCCCGACGCCGGGGAGCGCGGCGGCCGGGTGCTCTACAGCGGCGCGCCGGCCGGCCTGCGCGAGGTGGCGCAGTCGCACACCGCCCGCTACCTGTTCGACGAGCTGTCCGCGCCGCCCAGCCGCGGGCGCGAGGCCGCCGGCTGGCTGGAGCTGCACGGCATCCACCGGCACAACCTGCGTGGGGTGGACGCGCGCATCCCGCTGGGCGTGCTCACCGCGGTCACCGGCATCTCCGGTTCGGGCAAGTCCAGCCTCATCGCCCAGGCGCTGCCCGAGCTGATGCTGGCGCACCTGGGGCACGAGCCCGAGGACGATGCCGCCCAGGGCGGCGACGAGGGCCCGGCGATCCTCGAAAGCACCGGCGGCCACCTGGCCGGCGATGTCGACGCCGTGCAGCGCGTGGTGCAGGTGGACCAGAAGCCCATCGGCCGCACGCCGCGCTCCAACCTGGCCACCTACACCGGCCTGTTCGACCACGTGCGCAAGCTGTTCGCCGCCACCCCCGACGCGCGCCGCCGCCGCTACGACGCCGGGCGCTTCTCGTTCAACGTGGCCAAGGGACGCTGCGACACCTGCGAGGGCGAGGGCTTCGTCAGCGTGGAGCTGTTGTTCATGCCCAGCGTCTACGCGCCATGCCCCACCTGCCACGGCGCCCGCTACAACGAGGCCACGCTGCAGGTGCGCTGGAACGGGTGCAACATCGCCGAGGTGCTGCGCATGACGGTGGAAGAGGCCTGCGACTTCTTCGCCGCCGAAGAGGCGGTGGCACGCCCGCTGCGCCTGCTGCGCGAGATCGGCCTGGGCTACCTGCGCCTGGGCCAGCCGGCCACCGAGCTGTCCGGCGGCGAGGCGCAGCGCATCAAGCTGGCCACCGAGCTGCAGCGCAGCCAGCGCGGCCGCACCCTGTACGTGCTGGACGAGCCCACCACCGGCCTGCACGTGGCGGATGCCGACCGCCTGATGGTGCAGCTGCAGCGGCTGGCCGACGCCGGCAACAGCGTGGTGATGATCGAGCACGACATGCGCGTGGTGGCCCAGGCCGACTGGGTGATGGACGTGGGCCCGGGCGCCGGCCAGGCCGGCGGCCGCCTGGTGGCCTGCGGCACCCCGCGGCAACTGGCGAAGGTGAAGGGCAGCCGGACCGCGCCCTACCTCGCCGCGGAACTGGCCCGCCCGCGCCGCGGCAAGCGCTGAGGGCGGATGGCGACAGGCGCTCGTGCGAGCGCCCGGGGCCGGTCAGGCCCGCTTGGTAGACGGCAGCAGGATGGTCAGGCAGCCCAGCAGCGGCAGGTAGGAGCACAGCTTGTACACGTACTCGATGCCGTGGATGTCGGCCAGGTGCCCGAGCAGGGCGGCGCCGATGCCGCCGAAGCCGAACATCAGGCCGAAGAACACCCCGGCGATCATGCCGACGTTGCCGGGCACCAGTTCCTGGGCGAAGACCACGATGGCGGAGAACGCCGAGGCGAGGACGAAGCCGATGACCATGCTCAGCACGCCGGTCCAGAACAGGTCGACGTAGGGCAGGGCCAGGGTGAAGGGGGCCACGCCGAGGATGGAGAACCAGATCACCGCCTTGCGCCCGATCCTGTCGCCCACCGGGCCGCCGAAGAAGGTGCCGGCGGCCACGGCGCCGAGGAACAGGAACAGGTACAGCTGCGAGCTGGCCACCGAGAGGTGGAACTTCTCGATCAGGTAGAAGGTGAAGTAGCTGGTGAAGCTGGCCATGTAGAAGTACTTGGAGAACACCAGCAGCGCCAGCACCACCAGCGCGGCGTTCACCCGGCCCCTGGACAGGCCGTGGGTGGCCTTGCTGCCCTGCTTGAGCCTGAACAGGTTCAGGTGGTTGCGGTACCAGCGGCTGAGGCCGTAGAGCACGCCGATGGCGAAGACCGCGAACAGGCCGAACCAGGCCACGTTGCCCTGGCCGTAGGGCACGATGATGGCCGCGGCCAGCAGCGGGCCGAAGGCACTGCCGGCGTTGCCGCCGACCTGGAAGCTGGACTGTGCCAGGCCGTAGCGCCCGCCCGAGGCCAGGCGCGCGATGCGCGAGGTTTCCGGGTGGAAGGTCGAGGAGCCTATGCCCACCAGCGCCGAGGCCAGGAGAATCGCCGGGAAGCTGCCGACGAAGGCCAGCAGGAGGATGCCGACCAGGGTGCAGACGCTGCCCGCCGGCGCCAGCCAGGGCTTGGGATGGCGGTCGGTGTGGTAGCCCACCCAGGGCTGCAGCAGCGAGGCGGTCAGCTGGAAGGTCAGGGTGATCAGGCCGACCTGGGTGAAGCTCAGCCCGTAGTTGGCCTTGAGCACCGGGTAGATCGACGGCAGAACGGCCTGGATCAGGTCGTTGATCAGGTGGGCCAGGGCGCAGGCGCCGATCACGCGCATGACCAGGGGGCTTGCTTGGCTGGCGACGGAAGCGGCAGCCGTGGGGGCGGCGATAGTGGACATGGTACTCCGGGCAGCAAGGTGCGGCCGGCGCGCGGGCGCGGCCATCGTTATTGATTGGCGGAGTCCTATCCTAGGCAGTGCCGGGCCGCCCGTCTTGCGAGTTTCGGACGTCGGGTATCGAGAAACGGGCAATTCGCACCGGGAAGGCCCTGGGCGGGAGCGCTTGGCCGTGGCCAGGCCCCCGCACCGGGCATCGAGGCCCGCCTTGCGCGGGCCACAAGGCGAAACGGGACGCCAGGCGTCCCGTTCCATCATCGCCGGCCGCTCAGGCCAGGGCGGCGAGGTCGTTGCGCAGCTCGCGGGCCGCCGCCACCATGTTCACCAGCGCGGCCTCGGTCTCCGGCCAGGCGCGGGTCTTCAGGCCGCAGTCCGGGTTCACCCACAGGCGCTCGGCGGGAATGCGCTGGGCCGCCTTGCGCAGCAGCTTGACCATCTCTTCCCGGCTCGGCACCCGCGGCGAGTGGATGTCGTAGACGCCAGGGCCGATCTCGTTCGGGTAGTCGAACTTCTCGAAGGCCTCCAGCAGCTCCATGTCCGAACGCGAGGTCTCGATGGTGATGACGTCGGCGTCCATGGCGGCGATGGATTCGATCACGTCGTTGAACTCGCTGTAGCACATGTGGGTGTGGATCTGGGTTTCGTCGCGCACGCCCGAGGCGCACAGGCGGAAGGCCTCGGTGGCCCACTCCAGGTAGGGCGCCCAGGCGCTCCTGCGCAGCGGCAGGCCTTCGCG
Organism: Pseudomonas sp. 273; assembly: GCF_029201425.1. NCBI lineage: Bacteria > Pseudomonadati > Pseudomonadota > Gammaproteobacteria > Pseudomonadales > Pseudomonadaceae > Pseudomonas > Pseudomonas sp. 273. The sequence continues at coordinate 3,914,326 of NZ_CP116775.1, read as the reverse complement.
GAAGGCCGCTTCGTCGATCTGCACGATCCTGATGCCGGCCGCTTCCAGGTCGACCACTTCGTCGCGGATGGCCAGCGCCAGCTGGCGCGCCTGCACCTCGCGGGGCACGTCCTCGCGCGGGAAGGACCACATCAGCATGGTCACCGGGCCGGTCAGCATGCCCTTCATCACCTTGCCGGTGAGGCTCTGGGCATAGGTGATCCACTCCACGGTCATGGCCTTCGGGCGGCTCAGGTCGCCATAGATCACCGCCGGCTTCACGCAGCGCGAACCGTAGCTCTGCACCCAGCCGAAGCGGGTGAAGACGTAGCCGTCGAGCTGCTCGGCGAAGTACTCGACCATGTCGTTGCGCTCGGCCTCGCCGTGCACCAGCACGTCCAGGCCCAGGTTCTCCTGGATCTGCACGGCATGGCGGATCTCGCTGTGCATGGCCTCGGTGTACTCGGCCTGGCTCAGCTTGCCCTGCCGGAACGACTGGCGCGCCAGGCGGATGGCCGAGGTCTGCGGGAAGGAACCGATGGTGGTGGTGGGAAATGCCGGCAGGTCGAGGCCGGCGCGCTGCTTGGCGATGCGCTCGGCGAACGGGGAGTGGCGCTGGGCATCGCTCGGCTCGATGGCGGCCAGGCGGGCCTGCACGGCCGGCTTGTGGATGCGCGGCGAGGCGGCGCGGCTGGCCTGCACGGCGCGGCTTTGTTCCAGGGCGGCAACGACGTCGGCGGCCTGCGGCTCGGTGGCGGCGCGGGCCAGCACGGCCACTTCGGCGCACTTCTGCACGGCGAAGGCCAGCCAGCTCTTCAGCTCGGCGTCGAGCTGGTCTTCGCGTTCCAGGTCGACCGGGCTGTGCAGCAGCGAGCAGGACGGCGCGAGCCACAGGCGCTCGCCGAGGCGTTCCTGGGCGTGGCGCACGATGTCCAGGGCCTTCTCCAGGTCGCAGCGCCAGACGTTGCGGCCGTTGACCAGGCCCAGGGACACGACCTTGTAGGCCGGCAGGCGGTCGAGGATGCTCGGGTACTGTTCCGGGGCGCGCACCAGGTCGATGTGCAGGCCGTCCACCGGCAGGCCGGCGGCCAGGCCGAGGTTGTCTTCCAGGCCGCCGAAGTAGGTGGCGACCAGTTTCTTCAGCGGCTCGCTCTGCAGCAGGTTGTAGGCGCGCTCGAAGGCGTTCTTCCAGTCCTGCGGCAGGTCGAGCACCAGGATCGGCTCGTCGATCTGCACCCATTCCACGCCCTGGGCGGCCAGGCGGCGGAAGATCTGGCCGTAGAGCGGCAGCAGGCGCTCCAGCAGGTCGAGCTTGTCGAAATCGGAGCCTTTGGCCTTGCCCAGCCAGAGGTAGGTCAGCGGGCCGATCAGCACGGGCTTCACATTGTGGCCCAGGGCCTTGGCCTCATCGACCTCTTCGAACAGCTGTTCCCAGCTCAGCTCGAACTGCTGGTCGGCAGTGAATTCGGGGACCAGGTAGTGGTAGTTGGTGTCGAACCACTTGGTCAGCTCTTGTGCGAGAAGGGGCTGGGCATGGGCACCGCCGCAGCAGCTGTCGCTGCTCTTCGTTCCAACGGCGCCACGGGCCATGCCGAAGAGCGTCTGCAGGGTCGGCTTGGCATCGCCATGGCCACGGAAGCGCTCGGGGATGACGCCGAAGGTCAGCGAGTGGGTCAGCACCTGGTCGTACCAGGCGAAGTCGCCCACCGGTAGCAGCTCGATGCCGGCGTCCTTCTGTACCTGCCAGTGGGCGGCACGCAACTGCCTGCCGACGGCGCGCAGGCCGGCCTCGTCCAGTTCACCCTTCCAGAAGGCTTCCAGGGCTTTCTTCAGTTCGCGGTCCCGGCCGATACGCGGGAAGCCGAGGTTGTGGGCCAATGCCATGGGTAAATCTCTCCATTGAAAAACCAGTGGAGGGATTTTCGGGATTGGTGGTTCATGAGACAAACTCAATTTATTTGCGATGAAATCAAGTTTTACTCATGATTGAACTTCGTCATCTACCTCGGCGCTCGGGCTTTCCCCCGGATCGCGGATGAGTCCGCTCCTACAGTTTGGCCTCTTGCGCCGAGTCTCCCTGTAGGAGCGGGCCCTGCCCGCGATTCGCGCGCAGGGCGCGCTCCTACAGGGGAATGGCGTGGATGGGGATAGCCGTAGGAGCGGACTCCGTCCGCGATTTTCGGTAACCGGCGAACACCCTTAGCGAGCAGGAACTCGCTAGGCATCCCGCAATTCGAATCTCGGGAACAGCGCTTCCAGCTCGCCCCACAATGCCGCTGCGCCCTGAGGGGCAGGCGTTGCGATGAGTCGCGGATCGAGCTGGCGCCCGCTGCGGGCCAGTTGCACCACGAAGCTTTCCACGCCCATCCCGCGCAGGCGCGTGGCCAGGCGACGGAGGCGCGCCAGGTCGAACAGTTGCCAGTGCACCGTGGTCCGGCATTCGTGGTCCACGCCGCTTTCCAGCAGCAGTTCCAGGCTGCGCCAGTTGGCGCGGCCGCTGCGGGGCACGCCGGTGATGGCGTCCATGTCCTCGGCCAGCGCCTTCACGTCGAACCCCACCCAGTCCGTGTGCGGCAGCGCCCGGGCGAAGGCGCGCGGCTGGATGCCGGCGCTGTGCAGGCCAACGCGAAAGCCCAGTTCGCGGACGGCGGCCATGGCCCCGGGCAGCGCGGCCTGCAGCGTCGCTTCGCCGCCGCTGAACACCGCGGCCTGCAGCAGGCCCTGGCGCCGGCGGAGGAAGGCGAGGATGTCTTCCCAGGGGAGCCGCGCCTCGCCGCGAGCCGGGATCAGCTGCGGGTTGTGGCAGTAGCGGCAACGCCAGGCGCAGCCCTGGCAGAACAGCACGCAGGCCAGCAGGCCGGGGTAGTCGAGGGTGGTCAGGGGCACCAGGCCCCCGACCCTGAGCGTAGCGCTCATCGCGTCTCGCGGAAGTGGCAGCGCTCGCGGTGCTCGGACTGCTTGCCGGCGTTGAACGCCGACACCGGGCGGTGGTAGCCCATCACGCGGGTCCAGACTTCACAGCGCTGGCGCTGGTTTTCGGGCAGTTGGTTCGCTTTCATCGGTAGAGCTCCTTTCTTGCGGTTGGTGAAGCGGGGTGCCGTCGGCTCAGCCGCCGCAGCTGCCGCAGCAACTGGCGGCGCGTTGTTGCAGCAGGGCGTCGTCGCACCTGGGGCAGAACTCGTGTTCGCCGGCGAGGTAGCCGTGCACCGGGCAGATGGAGAAGGTCGGCGTGACGGTGAGGTAGGGCAGGCGGAAGCGCCCGAGGGCGCTGCGCACCAGGGTCTTGCAGGCCTCGGCGCTGGAGATGCGCTCGGCCATGTACAGGTGCAGCACGGTGCCGCCGGTGTATTTGCATTGCAGGGCGTCCTGCAGTTCCAGCGCCTCGAAGGGGTCGTCGGTGAGGCCCACCGGCAGCTGCGAGGAGTTGGTGTAGTAGGGCGCTTCCGGCGTGCCGGCCTGGAGGATGTCCGGGTGGCGCTTGCGGTCCTCGCGGGCGAAGCGGTAGGTGGTGCCCTCGGCGGGCGTCGCCTCCAGGTTGTAGAGGTGGCCGCTGTCTTCCTGGAAGCCCACCAGCCGCGCCCGCACGTGGTCCAGCAGCGCCAGCGCCATCTGCCGGCCGGCCTCGGTGTGCAGGCCCTCGCGGTCGTCGGTGAAGTTGCGCACCATCTCGTGCAGGCCGTTCACGCCGATGGTGGAGAAGTGGTTGCGCAGGGTGCCCAGGTAGCGCTTGGTGTAGGGGTAGAGGCCGGCGTCCATGTGCTGCTGGATGACCTTGCGCTTCACCTCCAGGCTGTCGAAGGCCAGGGCCAGCAGGTAGTCCAGCTGGCGGTAGAGCCCTGCCAGGTCGCCGCGGTGACGATGGCCCAGGCGCGCGCAGTTGAGCGTCACCACGCCCAGCGAGCCAGTCTGTTCCGCCGAGCCGAACAGGCCGTTGCCGCGCTTGAGCAGCTCGCGCACGTCCAGCTGCAGGCGGCAGCACATGGAGCGCACCTGGTTGGGCTGCATGTCCGAGTTGAGGAAGTTCTGGAAGTACGGCAGGCCGTAGCGCGCGGTCATCTCGAACAGGCGCGTGGCGTTGGCGCTGTCCCAGGGGAAGTCGTGGGTGATGTTGTAGGTGGGGATGGGGAAGGTGAACACCCGGCCATGGGCGTCGCCGGCCTGCATCACCTCGATGTAGGCGCGGTTGATCAGGTCCATCTCCGCCTGCAGCTCGCCATAGGCGAAGGGCATTTCCTCGCCGCCGACGTAGGGGACCTGCTCGCGCAGGTCTTCCGGGCAGACCCAGTCGAAGGTCAGGTTGGTGAAGGGCGTCTGGGTGCCCCAGCGCGACGGCACGTTGAGGTTGTAGATGAACTCCTGGATGGCCTGGCGCACCGCGTCGTAGCCCAGCCGGTCCTTGCGCACGTAGGGGGCGAGGTAGGTGTCGAAGGAGCTGAACGCCTGGGCGCCGGCCCACTCGTTCTGCAGGGTGCCGAGGAAATTCACCATCTGCCCGAGGGCGCTGGACAGGTGCTTCGGCGGCCCGGCCTCGACCCGCCCCGGCACGCCGTTGAGGCCCTCGTTGAGCAGGGTGCGCAGCGACCAGCCGGCGCAGTAGCCGGCCAGCATGTCGAGGTCGTGGATGTGCAGGTCGGCCTCGCGGTGGGCGGCGGCGATGGCTTCGTCGTACACCTCGTCCAGCCAGTAGTTGGCGGTGACCTTGCCGGAGACGTTGAGGATCAGCCCGCCCAGGGAGTAGCCCTGGTTGGCGTTGGCGCGCACCCGCCAGTCTTCCCGCGAGAGGTATTCGTTCATCGAGGCGGCGACGTCCACCAGCGTCTTGCGCTCGCGGCGCAGGCGGCCGTGGCGTTCGCGGTAGACGATGTAGGCCCGCGCGGTGGGGTAGTGGCCGGCCTCCATCAGGCTGCGCTCGACCAGGTCCTGCACCTGCTCCACGTCCAGGTCGCCCTGCATCGGCAGGCGCGCCAGCACGCGGCGCGTCAGTTCCTGCGCATGGGGCGCGGCGAACTCGCCGCTGGCCTCGCCGGCGGCGGCGATGGCGCGTTCGATCTTGCTCGGGTCGAAGGGGACGGCGGCGCCGTTGCGCTTGCGCAGGCGGCCGGGAAGCGGGGCATTCCGTGGCTGGGTCATTTGGCTGGATTCCACAACATGATGTGTTTTGAATTTTCAAGACAACAATATGTTGTGGAATCTAACGGCGTCGGCCGAGGAGGGATTGACCTCGGTCAATGTTCGGTGCCAGGCGATTCCGGCCATCGGAGGTATTGACCGACCCGGCCCTGCGCCCTACGTAGGGCGGCTTCGGCGGGGAAATCCATCCGCCGTTTCCGGCGACGGATCATCGCGGACGGAGTCCGCTCCTACGACGGTGCTTCCTGGAACTGTAGGAGCGGACCTTGTCCGCGATAACCGGAGGGCCCGGCGCGATTCGCGGATGAGATCCGCTCCTACGCTGCCCCACCACACCGTGCCCATGTAGGAGCGCGCCCTGCGCGCGAATCGCGGGCAGGGCCCGCTCCTACAGGTTGTCGGTAGTCATGGCATATCCCCCGTAGGATTCCGTCCGCGATTGAACCCGCGGGCCAACCCACGCCCGGCCGAATCAACCCGCCGGCCGGCCCCGCGCCGCATTTGGCTTGCGGATCGCCAGGCGCCGCGGCTTGAGGCCGCTGCCGGGGCCGTTCGCGCCAGCATCCGCCACGGGCTGCAGCCTGGCCCGCGCCGCATGAAGCTTCCGGTAGCTGTCGATCAGCCGCAGGTGCCTGTCGAGGCCCTCCAGCTTCATGCTGGTCGGCGTCAGGCCGTGGAAGCGCACGCTGCCGTCCACCGAGCCCAGCGCCGCGTCCATCCGCTCGTCGCCGAACATGCGGCGGAAGTTGGCCTCGTAGTCGGCGATTTCCAGTTCGTCGTCCAGCACCACCTCCAGCACCACGTTCAGGGCCTGGTAGAACAGCCCGCGCTCGACCGTGTTGTCGTTGTACTGGAGGAAGGCCTCCACCAGCTCCTTGGCGTCTTCGAAGCGCTGCAGGGCGAGGTGGATCAGCAGCTTCAGCTCGAGGAGGGTCAACTGGCCCCAGACCGTGTTGTCGTCGAACTCGATGCCGATCAGGGTGGTGATGTCGGTGTAGTCGTCCACCTCGCAGTCTTCCAGGCGGTCGAGCAGCGCCTCGAGGCGGGCGTCGTCCAGGCGGTGCAGGTCGAGGATGTCCTCGCGGAAGGCCAGCGCCTTGTTGGTGTTGTCCCAGACCAGGTCCTCCACCGGGTAGATCTCCGAGTAGCCCGGCACCAGGATGCGGCAGGCCGTCGCCCCCAGGTGCTCGTACACTGCCATGTACACTTCCTTGCCCAGGTCTTCGAGGATGCCGAACAGGGTGGCGGCTTCCTCGGCGTTGGACTCCTTGCCCTGGCCGGAGAAGTCCCATTCGACGAACGCGAAGTCGGCCCGGGCGCTGAAGAAGCGCCACGACACCACGCCGCTGGAGTCGATGAAGTGCTCGACGAAGTTGTTCGGCTCGGTCAGCGCCTGGCTTTCGAAGGTGGGCTGCGGCAGGTCGTTCAGGCCTTCGAAGCTGCGGCCCTGGAGCAGCTCGGTCAGGCTGCGCTCCAGCGCCACCTCCAGGCTGGGGTGGGCGCCGAACGAGGCGAACACGCCGCCGGTGCGCGGGTTCATCAAGGTCACGCACATCACCGGGAACCGGCCGCCCAGGGACGCATCCTTGACCAGCACCGGGAAGCCCTGTTCCTCCAGGCCGCGGATGCCGGCCAGGATGCCCGGGTACTTCGCCAGCACCTCCTGCGGCACGTCCGGCAGCGCCAGTTCGTTCTCGAGGATTTCGCGCTTCACCGCGCGCTCGAAGATTTCCGACAGGCACTGCACCTGCGCTTCGGCCAGGGTGTTGCCGGCGCTCATGCCGTTGCTGAGGTAGAGGTTCTCGATCAGGTTGGACGGGAAGTACACCACCTTGCCGTCGGACTGGCGCACGAACGGCAGTGAGCAGATGCCGCGCCGCACGTTGCCGGAGTTGGTGTCGTACAGGTGCGAGCCGCGCAGCTCGCCCTCGGGGTCGTAGATGGCCAGGCAGTGCGCATCGAGGATTTCCGCCGGCAGCGCGTCCTTGTGGCCGGGCTTGAACCAGCGCTCGTCGGGGTAGTGCACGAAGGGCGCGTTGGCGATCTCCTCGCCCCAGAACTGGTCGTTGTAGAAGAAGTTGCAGTTCAGGCGTTCGATGAACTCGCCCAGGGCCGAGGCCAGCGCGCTTTCCTTGGTCGCGCCCTTGCCGTTGGTGAAGCACATCGGCGACTGCGCATCGCGGATGTGCAGCGACCAGACGTTGGGCACGATGTTGCGCCAGGAGGCGATCTCGATCTTCATGCCCAGGCCGGCGAGGATGCCTGACATGTTGGCGATGGTCTGCTCCAGCGGCAGGTCCTTGCCCGGGATGCAGGTGCGCGCGCCCGCGTCGGCACTGGGCATCAGCAGCGCCTGGGCATCGGCGTCGAGGTTCTCCACTTCCTCGATGACGAACTCGGGCCCGGTCTGCACCACCTTCTTCACCGTGCAGCGGTCGATGGAGCGCAGGATGCCCTGGCGGTCCTTTTCCGAGATGTCCGCCGGCAGCTCCACCTGGATCTTGAAGATCTGCTTGTAGCGGTTCTCCGGGTCGACGATGTTGTTCTGCGACAGGCGGATGTTGTCGGTGGGGATGTTGCGCGTCTGGCAGTAGAGTTTCACGAAGTAAGCCGCGCACAGCGCCGACGAAGCCAGGAAGTAGTCGAACGGACCCGGTGCGGAGCCGTCGCCCTTGTAGCGGATCGGCTGGTCGGCTATCACCGTGAAGTCGTCGAACCTGGCTTCGAGCCGAAGGTTATCGAGAAAATTGACCTTGATTTCCATGCGGGTTTACCACGGCAAAAAATAAAATGAATAACCCGCCATTATAAGCATTCCGCAAATCTATCCGCCCATTTAACCGCCCGGCGCGCCAGGGCTTCGGCCGGAACGCTAGTTCCCGCTCGCCGCCTGGTAGCGCCCGGCCGCCCGCTGCACCCAGCCTTCGTCGAGCAGCTGCCGCAGGGCGCCTTCGATCAGCTGGCGCTCGGCCGTCAGCGGGCGCTGGTGGGAGAAGCCGAGGTAGAGGTCGGTGCGGCTGTCCGGCTGGAAGCGGGTGCGCACGATCTGCCGGGCCAGCTGCGGGTCGCGCAGTTCGTAGTCCACCTGGCAGTCGGTGCCTATCACCAGTTGCAGGCGACCGAGGGCGAGCATCTGCAGCAGCTGCGTCTCGTTGTTCACGCCGAACTTCTTCAGGCGCTTGTCGGAGTCGAAGGGTTCGAAGTAGGCGGATTCCAGCACGTAGCCGATGGTGGGGCCGAGCAGGTCGTCGTAGCGGGCGATGGCCGGCGCCAGCTGTGGCGAGGCATACAGGCGCGGCGCGCAGGAGTAGTAGGGCAGGGGCAGGTAGTCGATGTAGTGCTCGCGCTCCGGGGTGCGCGCAAGGCCGGTCATCAGGTCCGCCGCGCCGCTCTGCAGGGCGGCCAGGCCGCGGGCCCAGGGCGCGCGGTGCACCTCGAAGCGCAGGCCGGTGCGCCTTTCCAGCTCGGCCAGCAGGTCCATGTCCAGGCCGCTGATGCGGCCGTCGGCGCCCTCGATGCGGAAGGGCGGCCAGTAGTCGGTCATCACCCGCAGCGGCGCGTGTTCGTCAGCACCGGCGGCGGTTGCCAGCGCGAGCAGGCCGATGCCCAGCCAGCGGCGAGCGGACGCGACGAACCTGGTGAAGGGCTGGCAAGGCATACCGGCTCCCGGTGATGAAAGGGGTGAGATCGGCGGCTCCCTTGCCGAGGGGCGCTGCAGGCCCCGGAGCATTCGGTCGGCGGACGTTCCATGGGGTGGAGACGTCGCAGAATCCTTACGAATTATCTGAAGGATAGCTTTCTGCCGCCATCTTGCGGAATGCCGATGGGATGGGGCGAAAAGGTTTGGGCGCCCGGGCCGGCACGCAGTCCGAAGTACCTCGTGTGCAGTCGAAAGCACTCGCTTTGCGGCGAGTCATGATGACTCCTGTTTATTTCAAGGTATTGATAATAAAACGATTTATTCATGGCATGGAAGTTGTTGACGGCTCCTGGCGCCGGTGTGTGGAACGCCACGCGCCAGGCGCATCCCACTGAAGACCATCAGGAGCATGTACATGCCAAGCAATGATTCCAGGTCCCCCCTGGCGGTGATCACCGGTGCCGGTTCGGGCATCGGCCTGGCCGTGGCCCGGCGGCTGTTGCGCGAAGGCACCAGGGTAGTGGCCATGGCCCGGCGCGAGGTGCCACCGGCCGAACTCGACGAGGCCGGCGGCCATCTGTGCTGGCTGAGCGGCGACGTCACCCGCGCCGATGATCTCCAATGCCTGGCGGACCTGGCCCGGGAACTGGGGCCGGTGGACTACCTGCTGCCCAACGCCGGCATCGCGCAACTGGCCGACGGCCTGGACGAGGCGGCGTTCCAGCGGCAGTGGGCGGTGAACGGCGCCGGCGCGCTGAACACCCTGGCCGCCCTGCGCGGGCAGATGGCGCGGCCATCTTCGGTGGTGTTCATCGGCACCTTCCTGTCCCAGGTCACCTTCCCGGGGCTGGCGGCCTACATCGCCTCGAAGTCCGCGCTCAAGGCCCGGGCCCGCACCCTGGCGGTGGAGCTGGCGGCCGAGGGCATCCGTGTCAACATCGTGTCCCCCGGGCCCACGGCGACACCGATCTGGGGCACCCTGGGGCTGGACGACGAGGCCCTGGGCAAGGTCGCCGCCACCGTCAACGGGCGCCTGCTGGATGGCCGTTTCCTGGAAGCGGAGGCGGTCGCCGATGCGGTCCTCTTCATGCTCTCGGAGCGGGCCCGCGGCATCCACGGCCAGGACCTGGTCGTCGACAACGGCTACACCCTGCGCTGAAGCCTGCCTGCGCCGCCTTCGCGGCGCAGGCCGCGGGCTTGTGCCGCGCCCGCCGCTCTGCTTGCATGTCCGCCCAGGGCTGCATGGCCCGGTCGACGTACACCCAGGAGCCCGCAATGGCGCAGAACATCTACGACAACCCCGATTTCTTCGCCGGCTACACCCAGCTGCCGCGCCAGGTGCATGGCCTGGACGGCGCGCCGGAGTGGCCGCAACTGCGCGCCATGCTGCCGGCGCTGGCCGGGGCGCGGGTGCTGGACCTGGGCTGCGGCTTCGGCTGGGCCGCGCGCTGGATGCGCGAGCAGGGCGCGGCCTCGGTGCTGGGCATCGACCTGTCGGCGAGGATGATCGAGCGTGCCCGCGCCGACACGCCGGACGCGGCCATCGAGTACCACCGGGCCGACCTTGAGACCCTGGAGCTGCCGGCGGCCGCCTTCGAGCTGGCCTACAGCTCGCTGACCTTCCACTACCTGCGCGACTTCCCGCGCCTGGTGCGCATGCTCCAGCGGGCCCTGGTGCCGGGCGGCGGGCTGGTGTTCAGCATCGAGCACCCGATCTACATGGCCACCGCGCACCCCGGCTGGCTGGCGGACCAGGGCGGCCGCAAGACCTGGCCGGTGAACCAGTACGCGCTGGAGGGCGAGCGCCGCACCGACTGGTTCGCCAAGGGCGTGCTGAAGTACCACCGCACCCTGGCCACCACCCTCAACACGCTGATCGGCAACGGCTTCGCCATTGGCGAGGTGCACGAGTTCGCGCCCAGCGCGGAGCAGCTGGCGGCACAGCCTGCGCTGGCCGAGGAGCTGGAGCGGCCGATGCTGCTGCTGGTGGGCGCCCGGCGCCTGGGTGATTAACGCGTCGCTCAGGGCTCCTGCGGCCAGCGGTCGTCGATGTCGTACCAGGGCGCCTTGGAGGCGGTGTAGATGTGCTTCTGGCTGGACGGCCGGAAGTCGCTGTCCAGGGTGCCCAGGGCCACCGCGATCCAGTCCGGGTAGTCGCCCTGGCTGTCCGACCAGAACAGCGTGGCGCCGCACTGGCCGCAGAACTGGCGGCTGACCGTGGGCGAGGAATGGAAGGTCTTCAGCTGCTCGGCGCCCTGCAGGCTCAGGGCGCTGCGCGGCACGCTGCCGTAGGTGGCGAAGGCGGCGCCATGGCCCTTGCGGCACTGGCTGCAGTGGCAGTGCGAGACCGCCTTGGGCGGCGTCGCCAGCTGGTAGCGGATGTGGCCGCAGAGGCAGCTGCCGTGGAGGGTTTCGTTCATGTTCATGCGTCCCGGGGTTGGAAGAAGACCCGGCGCGCCAGCGGTCGGGGACGGCATCATAGCCCGGCCGTCCCCGGTGTGCCCGCTAGGCGCTTTCCGCCGGTTCCTTCAGCGCTTCCTGCACCAGCGGGTGCAGGTTGGCCTCCGGGTGCTGCGCCAGCCAGGCCGCCAGCTCGCGGCGCATGGCTGGCGTCCAGAAGCTGCGCAGGTGCTGGCGCACGCCGCTCACGGCCAATTCGCGGTCCGGCTCGCTGGCGAAGTACTGGCCGATCTGGTTGGCCATCTTGACCAGGTTGTCGATGCTCATCGGCGCACCTCGGCTTTCTCGGCGTGGCGGCGTTCGCGCAGCAGGCGGCGTTGTTCGTCGCTGAAGGCCTGGTAGCGCTTCTGCCATTCGGAGGGCTGGTAGACGTGCACCACTTCCACCGCGGTGACCTTGTATTCCGGGCAGTTGGTGGCCCAGTCGGAGTTGTCGGTGGTGATCACGTTGGCGCCGGATTCCGGGAAGTGGAAGGTGGTGTACACCACCCCCGGCGCCACCCGCTCGCTGACCTTGGCGTGCAGCACCGTCTGCCCGGAGCGGCTGCCCACCCCGACCCAGTCGCCGTCGGCGATGCCGCGGGCCTCGGCGTCGCTGGGGTGGATCTCCAGGCGGTCCTCGGGGTGCCAGGCGACGTTGCCGGTACGCCGCGTCTGGGCGCCGACGTTGTACTGGCTGAGGATGCGCCCGGTGGTCAGCAGCAGCGGGTAGCGGCTGTTGACCTTCTCGTCGGTGGGCACGTAGCCGGTGAGCATGAAGCGCCCCTTGCCGCGCACGAACTGCTCGATGTGCATGGTCGGGGTGCCGTCGGGCGCGGCGTCGTTGCACGGCCACTGCAGGCTGCCGTGGCGATCCAGCTCGGCGTAGCTGACGCGGGCGAAGGTGGGCGTCAGGCGGGCGATCTCGTCCATGATCTCGGACGGGTGCCTGTAGTGCATCGGGTAGCCCAGGGCGTTGGACAGCGCCATGGTGGCTTCCCAGTCGGCCTTGCCGCCCAGCGGCTCCATCACCTTGCGCACCCGCGAGATGCGCCGCTCGGCGTTGGTGAAGGTGCCGTCCTTCTCGAGGAAGGAGCTGCCCGGCAGGAACACGTGGGCGAACTTGGCCGTCTCGTTGAGGAAGATGTCCTGCACCACCACGCATTCCATGGCCGACAGGGCGGCGGTGACGTGCTGGGTGTTGGGGTCGCTCTGGGCGATGTCCTCGCCCTGGCAGTACAGCGCCTTGAAGCTGCCGTCCAGGGCCGCCTCGAACATGTTGGGGATGCGCAGGCCCGGCTCGGGCTGCAGGGGCACGTTCCAGGCCTGCTCGAACTGGCTGCGCACCTGGGCGTTGGAGATGTGCCGGTAGCCGGGCAGCTCGTGGGGGAAGGAGCCCATGTCGCAGGAGCCCTGGACGTTGTTCTGGCCGCGCAGCGGGTTCACCCCCACGCCCTCGCGGCCGATGTTGCCGGTGGCCATGGCGAGGTTGGCGATGCCCATCACCGCGGTGCTGCCCTGGCTGTGCTCGGTGACGCCCAGGCCGTAGTAGATGGCCGCGTTGCCGCCGGTGGCGTAGAGCCGGGCGGCGGCGCGGATCTGCCCGGCGGGCACGCCGCACACCGGGCCGAGCACCTCGGGGGCGTTCTGCGGCTGGCTGACGAAGTCGCGCCAGTGGGCGAAGTCCGCCGCTTCGCAGCGCGCCTCGACGAAGGCCTGGTCGACCAGGCCCTCGGTGACGATGACGTGGGCCAGGGCGTTGAGCATGGCCACGTTGGTGCCCGGGCGCAGCTGCAGGTGCAGCTCGGCGCGGGCGTGGGGCGAGTCCACCAGGTCGATGCGCCGCGGGTCGATGACGATCAGCCGCGCGCCCTGGCGCAGGCGGCGCTTGAGCTGGGAGCCGAACACCGGGTGGGCGTCGGTGGGGTTGGCGCCCATCACCAGGATGACGTCGGCCTGCATCACCGAGTCGAAGCTCTGGGTGCCGGCGGACTCGCCCAGGGTCTGCTTCAGGCCGTAGCCGGTGGGCGAGTGGCAGACGCGCGCGCAGGTGTCGACGTTGTTGTTGCCGAAGGCGGCGCGCACCAGCTTCTGCACCAGGTAGGTCTCTTCGTTGGTGCAGCGGCTGGAGGTGATGCCGCCGATGGAGTCGCGCCCGTACTTGAGCTGGATGCGGCGGAATTCGCCGGCGGCGTAGGCGAGCGCTTCTTCCCAGCTGACTTCCTGCCAGGGGTCGCTGATGCGCTGGCGGATCATCGGCTTGGTGATGCGCTCGGGGTGGGTGGCGTAGCCCCAGGCGAAGCGGCCCTTGACGCAGGCGTGGCCGTGGTTGGCCTGGCCGTTCCTGTCCGGGACCATGCGCACCAGTTGCTCGCCCTTGAGTTCGGCGCGGAAGGAGCAGCCCACGCCGCAGTAGGCGCAGGTGGTGACGACGCTGCGCTCCGGCTGGCCCAGCTGCACCACGCTCTTCTCCATCAGCGTGGCGGTGGGGCAGGCCTGCACGCAGGCGCCGCAGGACACGCACTCGGAGTCGAGGAAGTCGTCGCCGCCGGCCGCCGCTACCCGCGAGTCGAAGCCGCGGCCGGCGATGGTCAGGGCGAAGGTGCCCTGGATTTCCTCGCAGGCGCGCACGCAGCGGTTGCAGACGATGCACTTGCTCGGGTCGTAGTCGAAGTAGGGGTTGGAGACGTCCTTGGCCTCGTCCAGGTGGTTGGCCCCGGCGTAGCCGTAGCGCACCTCGCGCAGGCCTACCTGGCCGGCCACCGTCTGCAGCTCGCAGTTGCCGTTGGCCGGGCAGGTCAGGCAGTCCAGCGGGTGGTCGGAGATGTACAGCTCCATGACGTTGCGCCGCAGCGTCGCCAGCTTCGGCGTCTGCGTGCGCACCACCATGCCCTCGGCCACCGGCGTGGTGCAGGAGGCGGGGTAGCCGCGCATGCCGTCGATTTCCACCAGGCACATGCGGCAGGAGCCGAAGGCTTCCAGGCTGTCGGTGGCGCAGAGCTTGGGAATGCTGGTGCCCAGCAGCGCCGCGGCGCGCATCACCGAGGTGCCGGCGGGCACGCTGATCTCGCGGCCGTCGATGCTCAGGCTGACCTGCACCTCGCTGTCGCGGGGCGGGGTGCCGAGGTCGACGATGTCGCTGGAGGGGTCGAAGAGGTTGATCACTGGTCGGCCTCCGTGGTCGCCAGACCGAAGTCGGCGGGGAAGTGCTTGAGGGCGCTGGTCACCGGGTAGGAAGTCATTCCGCCCAGGGCGCAGAGCGAGCCGTATTGCATGGTGTCGCAGAGGTCGGTCAGCAGCCGCGCCTGTTCCTCGCGGGCGGTGACGTCGGTGGCGGCGATCAGCCGGTCCACCACCTCCACGCCGCGGGTGGAGCCGAGCCGGCAGGGCGTGCACTTGCCGCAGGATTCCTCGGCGCAGAACTGCAGGGCGAAGCGGGCCATGCGCGCCATGTCCAGGCTGTCGTCGGCCACCACCACGCCGCCGTGGCCGAGCATGGCGCCCATGGCGGCGAAGGCCTCGTAGTCCAGCGGCGTGTCGAACTGCGCCGGCGGCACCCAGGCGCCCAGCGGGCCGCCCACCTGCGCCGCCTTCAGCGGCCGGCCGCTGGCGGTGCCGCCGCCGTAGCCTTCCACCAGCTCGCGCAGGGTCAGGCCGAAGGCGCGTTCCACCAGGCCGCCGTGGCGCACGTTGCCGGCCAGCTGGAAGGGCATGGTGCCCAGCGAACGGCCCATGCCGAAGTCGCGGTAGAACTGCGCGCCGCGGGCCAGGATCACCGGCACCGAGGCCAGGGTGAGCACGTTGTGCACCAGCGTCGGCTGGCCGAACAGGCCCTGCAGGGCCGGCAGCGGCGGCTTGGCGCGGACCACGCCGCGCTTGCCTTCCAGGGAGTCGAGCAGGGCGGTTTCCTCGCCGCAGATGTAGGCGCCGGCGCCCACCCGCACCTGCAGGTCGAAGGCGCGGCCGCTGCCGAGCACGTCGGCGCCCAGGTAGCCGGCCGCGCGGGCGATGGCCAGGGCCTGGTCGAGGGTGGCGATGGCGTCCGGGTATTCCGAGCGCACGTAGATGTAGCCCAGGCTGGCGCCCACGGCGAGGCCGGCGATGGCCATGCCCTCGACCAGCAGGAAGGGGTCGCCCTCCATCAGCATGCGGTCGGCGAAGGTGCCGGAGTCGCCCTCGTCGGCGTTGCACACCACGTATTTCGGCGTGGCCGGCGCCTCGCGCACGGTGCGCCACTTGATGCCGGCGGGGAAGGCCGCGCCGCCGCGGCCGCGCAGGCCGGAGTCGAGCACGGCGGCGACCACGTCCGCGGTGTCCATCGCCATGGCCCGTTCCAGGCCGGCGAAGCCGCCCTGGGCGCGGTAGTCCTCCAGGGACAGCGGCCGGGTGATGCCGGCGCGGGCGAACAGCAGGCGCTGCTGGCTCTTCAGGTAGGGGATGTCCTCCACCGGCCCCAGGGCCAGCGGGTGGCCGGCGGGGCCGGCGGCCAGGGCGTCGAGCAGGCCGGGCACGTCCTGCTCGGCGAGCGGGCCGAAGCCCAGGCGGCGGCCGTCGGCGTCTTCCAGCTCGACCAGCGGTTCCAGCCAGTACAGGCCTCGGGAGCTGGTGCGGTGCAGCTCCAGCGGCAGTTGCCGGCGTTCGGCCTCGCGGGCCAGCGCGGCGGCCACCTGTTCCGCGCCCACGGCGCGGGCCACGGAGTCGCGGGGGACGCAGAGCCTCAGCATGGGTCGTCCTCCAGGCAGCCGCTCACCAGCTCGCGCAGGCACTCGGCGGTGAGCCGGGCGTGCAGCCGGCCGTCCAGCTCCAGGGCCGGCGAGCAGGCGCAGGCGCCCAGGCAGTACACCGGCCGCAGGCTGATGCGCCCGTCGGCGCTGGTGCCGTGGTCGTCCAGCGCCAGCTGTTCGCGCAACTGCGCGGCCAGGCGCTCGGCGCCCATGCTCTGGCAGGATTCGGCGCGGCACAGGCGCAGGGTATGGCGCGCCGGCGGCGTGGTGCGGAAGTCGTGGTAGAAGCTGATCACCCCGCGCACCTCGGCCTGGCTGAGGTTGAGGGCATGGGCGATTTCCGCGACGGCGAGGTCGGGGACGTACCCGCAACCTTCCTGGATGGCGTGGAGGATCGGCAGCAGGGCGCCGGGGGCGTCCTTCTCGCGCGCCAGCACGTCGTGGATCAGCGGCAGGTGAAGCGTCTCATCAGGCATACAGCGTACCTCGGCATCGCGGCCCGGCCCGCCCTGGCGGCGACCGTCCGGTGTCTTCGGCTGCGGCGTACCGTCCACGTCACGGCTGCGTGGCCCATCCGGTCGCCATCCCTGCCGCCGGCCGGCGTCTTCACGCACCGGTCCGGGGGCATCGTGCAAGCTTGCCATCCCCGTCGCCCGGGGTTTGCACCCAAGCGACCCGGCGCATCCTGAAACCGACCTGCGCGCGTCGGCGCGGCTGCGTCGCGCGCCGTCCCTATAAGCGGGTGTAGCCGGTAGCGATGCGCTGCGCCAGGGGTTGCCGATCGGCGGAGGGGCCAGCGCAACAGTGAATCAACAGTTGTTGCTCAGATAACAACAAGCGGCCCGCGCCAGGCCGGGGAAACCGCCCGGCGGACGCTGGAATGGTTATTGCTCGGCTCCACCGCGCAGTTCAATTTCGCCGGTCGGGCCCATGGCGGCCGCGGCCGAAGGTTCATTGCCGGGGCGCTGACCGCGTGAGGGCCGCCCCGACCGACGAGGGATACCGTGTGAGCGTCAACCAGCCCAGCCGCATTCTCAATCCTCTGCAGATCGCCCGCCAGCTGGCCGCCGGCTTCGCCGAGAACGCCGCCGAACGCGACGAGCGCGGCGGCACGCCCAAGGCCGAGCGCGACGCCATCCGCCGCAGCGGCCTGCTGGCCCTGAGCATTCCCGGCGCCTTCGGCGGCCATGGCGCGGACTGGTCGCTGACCCTGGAGGTGGTCCGCGAGTTCGCCCGGGCCGACAGTTCCGTGGCCCACGTGTTCGGTTTCCACCACCTGATGCTGGCCACCGTGCGCCTGTTCTCCCGCCCCGAGCAGTGGCAGCCGTGGTTCGAGTTGACCGCACGCAAGAACTGGTTCTGGGGCAATGCCCTGAACCCGCTGGACACCCGTACCCAGGTGAAGTGGTTCGACGGCTGGTGCGAGTTCTCCGGCAAGAAGAGCTTCTGTTCCGGCGCCAGCGACTCGGAGATGCTGATCGCCTCGGCGGTGGACGAGGGCGCCGGCGGCAAGCTGCTGATCGCCGCGCTGCCCAGCGGGCGCAGCGGCATCGGCGTGCACGACGACTGGGACAACATGGGCCAGCGCCAGACCGACAGTGGCAGCGTGACCTTCGAGCGGGTGCGGGTGGAGCAGTCCGAGCTGCTGCTGGACCCGGGCCCGCTGAGCACGCCCTTCGCCTGCCTGCGCCCGCTGCTGGCGCAGCTGATCTTCGCCCACGTGTTCCTCGGCATCGCCGAGGGCGCCTTCGAGGAGTTCCGCGGCTACACCCTCAAGGAAGCGCGGCCCTGGTTCCGTTCCAGCGCCGAAAGCATCACCGAGGACCCGTACGTGCTGCGCCATTACGGCGACTTCTGGGTCGGCCTGGAAGGCGTGCGCCTGCTGGTGGAGCGCGCCGCCGCGCAGTTCGACGCGGCCTGGCGCAAGGAGCAGCGCCTGGGCGCCGAGGAGCGCGCCGAGCTGGCCATCGCCATCGGCACCGCCAAGGTGGCTGCCACCCGCGTCGGCCTGGAGCTCTGTAGCCGCCTCTTCGAAGTCACCGGCGCTCGCGCCACCCACGCCGCGCTGCGGCTCGACCGGCACTGGCGCAACCTGCGCACCCAGAGCCTGCACGACCCCCTCGACTACCGTGTCCAGGAGCTCGGCGCCTGGGCGCTCAACCGGCAGCGACCTTCGCCCACGTTCTACTCGTAAGGAAGCCCATGCAACTGCTGACCCTCCCACCCAACCCGACACTGGCCACCTCGATCCGGGCAACCGCACAGGTCTTCGAAGACCCGAAATCGCAGGCGCTTCTCACCCATCTGCAACAGGTCGCCCCCAGCGAGGCCAGCGTCCTGATCATCGGTGAGACCGGCACGGGGAAGGAGCTGGTCGCACGCCACATCCACAACCTCAGCGGCCGGCGCGACCGGCCCTTCGTCGCGGTGAACTGCGGCGCCTTCTCCGAATCCCTGGTGGAGGCCGAGCTGTTCGGCCACGAGAAGGGCGCCTTCACCGGCGCCCTGGGCGCCAAGGCCGGCTGGTTCGAGGCGGCCGACGGCGGCACCCTGTTCCTCGACGAGATCGGCGACCTGCCCATGGCCATCCAGGTCAAGCTGCTGCGCGTGCTGCAGGAGCGCGAAGTAGTGCGCCTGGGCTCGCGCAAGGGCATCCCCATCGACGTGCGGGTGCTGGCGGCCACCAACGTGCAGCTGGAGAAGGCGATCAACGCCGGGCACTTCCGCGAGGACCTGTACTACCGCCTGAACGTCGTCACCCTGCAACTGCCCGCGCTGCGCGACCGGCGCGGCGACATCCTGCCGCTGGTGCGGCACTTCATCGGCACCTACGGCCGCAGGCTCGGCTTCGAGACGGTGGGCCTCTCCGACGCGGCGGCGCGAAAGCTGGCGGAATACGACTGGCCGGGCAACATCCGCGAGCTGGAGAACGTCATCCACCACACCCTGCTGGTGTGCCAGGACGAACGCATCGAGGCCGCCGACCTGCGCCTGCCGGGGCTGCGCCCGGAGCGCCTGGACGGCGGAGCCGCCGCCGACGAGCCGCTGGAGGCGCAACTGGAGCGCGCCTTCCTGCGCCTGTTCAGCGAACGTCGCAGTCACGTCCACGAGCAGGTGGAAAGCCTGCTGGTGCGCGAGGCCTACCAGTTCTGCCATGCCAACCAGGTGCACACCTCCGACCTGCTGGGGCTCAGCCGCAACATCGTCAGGGCACGGCTGATTGCCGCCGGCGAACTGGTGGTGAACAAGCGCCGCACGCCAGCGCCGTTGGCCAGCCGGATCGTGCGGCTGTCGATCTGAACCGGGCGGGGCGGACGGGCGAGCACGGCTTTTCGTAGGAGCGATCTTGCTCGCGAATGGGGCTTCCCGGTTGTGCCGGTGCATCGGGCTGACTCCGCCCCTCTCCCTAACCCTCTCCCTGAAGGGAGAGGGGACCGTTCGGAGTACGCTGATATTTCAGCGTTAGCCGGCTTGCACCGAGTAGCCGGCTGACACCAAATCCTTTCTCGGCACGGACTGGCCCCCTCTCCCTTCAGGGAGAGGGCTGGGGAGAGGGTGCTCTTGGTCCTGGCACCGAGCCCCATTCGCGAGCAAGCTCGCTCCTACGAAGAGCATTTCGGCGCGGCTGGCGGGATAGTCGCTCCCGTCATGCACCGCGCGGGCGGCGCCCGGGGACGAAGTGCGTCGGGTCGTTGTAGCCCGGCGTGGAGGCGTGGCCGGGGGTGACCAGGGCGTCGACGAAGGCCTCGTCCTCGGCGTCCAGGCGCACGTCCAGCGCCTTCAGGTAGTCCTGCCACTGCTCCTCGGTGCGCGGGCCGACGATGGCCGCGCTGACCAGGGCGTTGTTCAGCACCCAGGCGATGGCGAACTGCACCACGCCGATGCCGCGCGCCTGGGCGTGGGCCTTCACCTTCTGCGCGATCTCCAGGGATTCGGCGCGCCATTCGGTCTCCAGGATGCGCTTGTCCTGGCGCCCGGCACGGCTGTCGGCGGCCGGTTCCACCCCCGGCAGGTACTTGCCGCTGAGCACGCCGCGCGCCAGCGGGCTGTAGGGCACCACGCCCAGGCCGTGGTACGCGGCGGCGGTGAACTGCTCGGTCTCGGCCTGGCGGTTGACCAGGTTGTACAGCGGCTGGCTGGCGATGGGCCGGGGCACGCCCAGGCGCTCGGCCACATGGACCACCTCGGCGATGCGCCAGCCGCGGTAGTTGGACAGCCCCCAGTGGCGCACCTTGCCCTGGCCGATGGCGTCGCCGATGGCCGCGATGCTTTCCTCCAGGGGCGTCTGCTGGTCCTCGCGGTGCAGGTAGTACAGGTCCAGGTAGTCGGTGCCCAGGCGTTTCAGGCTGGCATCCAGGGCCGCGGCGATGTGCTTGCGGCCCAGGCCGCGGCGGTTCGGCCAGGCGTCCGCCGGGCCCATGCCGACCTTGGAGGCCAGCACCCAGTCGTCGCGGCGCGCGGCGATGGCCTGGCCGACGATCTGTTCCGAGCGCCCGTCGTTGTACACGTCGGCGGTGTCGATGAAGTTGATCCCGCGCTCCAGCGCCTGGTCGACGATGCGCCGCGAGGTGGCGGCGTCGGTCTGGCCGCCGAACATCATGCTGCCCAGCGCCAGGGGGAGACCTGCAGGCCGGAGCGGCCCAGGGTTCGGTAGTTCATGTCGCTCTCCGGTTGGGGAATTCAGACCGCCTCGGCCTCTTCCTGGAACAGCCCGTCGGACTGCCGGCTCCACAGGCGGTAGTACTGGCCGCGTTTCTTCAGCAGCTCCTGGTGGCTGCCGTCCTCGACCACGCGGCCCTTGTCGAAGACGATGATGCGGTCAAGGTGCGCCACCGTCGACAGGCGGTGGGCCACCACGATCACGGTCTTGCCCTGCATGATGCTGTCCAGCTGATCCTGGATGAAGCGCTCGGTGATGGAGTCCAGGCTCGAGGTGGCCTCGTCCATCACCAGGATGGGCGCGTTCTTCAGCAGCACCCGGGCGATGGCGATGCGCTGCCGCTGGCCGCCGGAGAGCTTGACGCCGCGCTCGCCCACCAGGGAATCGTAGCCGTGCTCCATGCGCTCGATGAAGGCGCTGGCGCCGGCGCCGTGGATGGCCGCGGCCAGTTCCTCGGCGCTGGCCTCCAGGCGCCCGTAGTGGATGTTCTCGCGGATGCTGCGGTGGAACAGCCCCGGCTCCTGGGGATCAGGCCGATCTGCCGGTGCAGCGAGTGCTGCGTCACCTCGCGGATGTCCTGGCCGTCGATCAGCACCTGGCCGCCGTCGACGTCGTACAGGCGCAACAGCAGGTTGAGCAGGGTGGACTTGCCGGAGCCGGAGAAGCCCACCAGGCCGACGCGCTGGCCGGCCGGGATGCGCAGGTCGAGCTGCTCGAAGATCGGCTGGCCGGGGTGGTAGCCGAAGCGCACGCCGCGGAACTCGACGTTGCCCTGGCGCACCTCCAGGCGGCGGGCGTCGGGGCTGTCCACCACCTCGTGGGGGCGGATCAGGGTGCGCACGCCGTTGGCGATGTTGCCGGTGGCCTCGAACAGCTCGAGGAAGCGCCGCGACAGGCTGGCCACGTCGTTGATGATCAGCAGCGCCATGCTGGTGGCCATGACGAAGGCGGCGATGCTGATGGCGCCGCTGCGCCACAGCCACAGGGTGAGCAGCAGCATGCCGATCTTCAGGGCCATGCCGCAGCTGTTCTGGAACCAGCGGATCTTCTCCATGTAGCCGAGCGAGCGGCGGGCCGCCGCCAGCTCGCCGTCCAGGTAGCCGGACAGGTACTCCAGCTCGTGGGAATGCCGGGCGAACAGGCGCACGTTGCTCAGGTTGGTCACCGCGTCCACCACCTTGCCGGTGCTGATGCTGCGCGCCGCGGAGTACTTCTGCGCCAGCGGGTGGCTGCGCCGGGCGAGCAGGAAGGAGATGCCGATGAACAGCACCGACCAGGCCAGCATGAACACCGCCAGCAGGCCCGAGGCGCTGGCCAGCACCAGGCTCGCCAGGCTCAGGGTGACCAGCAGCGGGATCAGGTCGAAGAGCAGGATGTTCATGGTCTGGTTCACCCCCATGGCGACTTCCGAGACCTTGTGCGCCAGGGCGCCGGCGAACTCGTTGCTGACGAAGCGGTGCGAGTGCTGCTGCAGGTAGGCGTAGACGGTGTAGGTGACGCGCGCCCGCTGGCGCGGCAGCACGCGGATGTTGATGGTGTTGGCGCTGCGGCTGAAGACCACCTCCAGGGCCACCAGCACGGCGAAGCCGGCCACCGGCCAGAGCAGCGCGTGGGGGCGGAGCCGGCGTTCACCAGGCGGGTGACCTGGCCCAGGCTCCAGGGGATCAGCACGGTGCAGACCACCGCGGTGATCTGCAGCAGCAGGATCGCCAGGTAGGCCCAGCGGTACTGGCTGACGAAGTGGATGACGAAAGGTACCGGCGCCTCCGGCAGGTAGCGGATGTTCCAGGCGGGGGCCTGGCGTTCGCCGGCGGTGTCGTCCGGGGTATGGCTCATGGTGGGTCGGGTCCTTCAGGCGTGGGTCAGGGGCAGCAGGTAGCGGGTCACCGGGAAGGCCGTACCGTCCTCCTCGAAGACCCGCGAGGCGTTGCCTTGCGGGGTGAAGCCGGCGGCGCGGTAGAAGCGTTCGGCGCGGGCGTTGCCGTCCAGCGCCCAGAGGGTGACGCGGGCGAAGCCCGCGGCCTCCAGGGCCTGGCGCGAGGCCAGCCAGAGCGCGCGGCCGATGCCGGCGGACCAGGCCGACGGCACCAGGTAGATGGAATAGAGCTCGCCGGTGCCGGGCTCGACGTCGGGGTCGCGGCTGGCGCCGAAGGAGCTCCAGCCGACCACCGCGCCGCCGCGCTCGGCCACGCGGATGTCGCGGCCGCCATTGCGGATGGCGTTGTCGAGGAAGTCGACGCGGCGCTGCAGTTTGTCGGCCAGGCCCTGCAGGTAGCTGTCCGGCAGCAGCCCGCGGTAGGTCGCCTGCCAGCTCTGCACGTGGGCTTCGGCGATGGGCCGGGCATCGCCTTCGCGGGCGTGGCGGATCAGCGCGGGAATGGGCTCAGCCATGGGCGGCCTCCTCGGGGCATGCGGCGTCGCTGATCGAGGGGCTGGCGCGGCCGCTGACCGAGGCGCCGGCGGCCTCGCCCAGGCGACGGAACGGCAGCGCCGAGGCGGCGCACAGCAGCGCCCCGGCGAGCATCGCCAGGGACAGGTCCCCGACCTGCGGCCGGGCGTGCCCCTGGGCGTGCATGACCAGCCCCAGCAGGCTGGCGGCCAGGCCCACCGCCAGGCTCATGGCCAACTGCATGGACATCGCCGACAGGCTGCTGGCGCGGCTGGCCAGCTCGCGCGGCACCTCGCAGAAGGTCAGCGCGCCCAGGGTGCTGAACTGCAGCGAGCGCAGCAGGCCGCTGACGTACAGCAGCGCCACCAGCAGCCACCAGGGCGTGTCGGCGCGCAGCAGGGCGCAGCCGACGATGGACAGCGCGCAGAGCAGGGCGTTGCCGACCAGGGTGCGGCGGAAGCCCAGGCGCTGGACGATGCGCACCGAGAGGAACTTCACGCTCAGCGCGCCGGCGCCGCCGGCCAGGGTCAGCAGGCCGGCGTCCAGCGCCCCGTGGCCGAAGCCCAGTTGCAGCATCAGCACCATCAGGAACGGCTGTGCGGCGCTGCCCAGGCGGAACAGGTTGCCGCCCCAGATGGCCGTGGCGAAGGTGGGGATGCGCAGCAGGCCGAGGTCGATCAGCGGCGCCGCGTGGCGCCGGGCATGGCGCAGGTAGGCCAGGGCCGCCAGGGCGCCGCCGGCCAGCAGGGCGGCCACCAGCGGCAACGGCAGCAGGCGGTGGCCCAGGGCCTCGAAGCCGAACACCAGCGCCGCCAGGGCGCAGCCGCTGAGCAGGAAGCCGCGGCGGTCCAGGCGCCTTTGCCCATCGCCCGGGAAGTCCGGGACGAAGCGCAGGATCAGGGCGATGCCCAGCGCGCCTATGGGCAGGTTGACCAGGAAGATCCAGTGCCACGACAGCAGGTCCACCAGCAGCCCGCCCACGGGCGGGCCGAGCAGCGGCCCGACCAGCGCCGGGATGGCCAGCGCGGCCATGTTGCGCAGCAGGGTGTCCGGCGTCGACCAGCGCAACAGCAGCACCTGGCCCACCGGCGCCATCAGCGCCCCGGCGGCGCCCTGGAACAGGCGCGCCAGGGACAGCTGCAGCAGCGAGGTGGAGGCCGCGCAGGCCAGCGAGGCGAGCATGAACAGGCCGATGGCCGCCAGCAGCACCCGGCGCGGGCCGAAGCGGTCGGCCACCCAGCCGCTGACCGGCACGAACAGCGCCACCGCCAGCAGGTACAGCGACACCACCAGGTTCATGCGCACCGCGGCCTCGCCGAAGTCGGCGGCCATCTGCGGCAGCGCGGTGAGCACCGCGGTGCTGTCCAGCAGCTCCATGAACAGCGCGGCGCCGGTGATCATCGGCACCAGGCGGCCGCCGCGCGCCGGGGCATCGGTAACGCAGGGCAGGGGGCGCATGGCTGCGCCCATCAGAACAGCCCCGAGGTCGGCGGCTCGCTGCCCTTCAGGTGCCAGGCGCCGACCACCGCGGCCTTCCAGTGGCGCGGGTTGTGGTTGGCCAGGGTGCGGGCGTTGCGCCAGTGGCGGTCGAGGTTGTGCTGGCGGCCGGTGGTGGAGGCGCCGCCGACGTCGAACAGCAGCTCGGCGGCCTTGAGCGCCGATTCCACGGCGATGTACTGGGCCTGGGCCACTTCCACGGCGGCCGGGTTGACCGCGTCGTGGGCCAGGCCCGCCGACCAGGCCTGGTCGATGCGTTCGGCGGCGCGCAGGATCACCGCCTCGGCGGCCAGGGCGCGGGCGGAAATCTCGCCCACGGCGAATTCCACGTAGGGGTCGTCCACCGAGCGCTGCGCGCTGCTGTGCTTGATCGGCCGGGCGTGGTCGCGGGCGAAGGCCACGGCGTCGGTCAGCGCGTTGTGGGCGATGCCGGCCTCCACCGCGCCGAGGAACAGCTGCAGGAAGGGCGTGACGATGGAGCGCTGGCCTTCCTCCACCACCCGCGGGCGGATCTCCCCCGGTTGCACCAGCAGGTCGTTGAGCCGCGTGGTGCCGCTGGCGGTGAGGCGCTGGCCCATGGCGTCGAAGTCGTCCAGCAGTTCCAGGCCCTCGCGGTCGCGCGGGACCACGAAGGACACCGGCCTGTCGTCCTCGTCCAGGGCCACCGCGCTGACCCAGTCCGCATATAGCGAGCCGGTGCTGTAGTACTTGCTGCCGCTGGCGCGGAAGGCTTCGCCGTCGCGGCGCAGGCGCGCGCTCACCGCGCCGTTGGCGCCGCCGACCTCCCAGCCGGCGTTGCCGAACACTTCGCCGGCGAGGAAGCGCGGGAACCAGCGCCGCTGCTCGGCCTCGTCGCCGCGGGCGAGCAGGCCCTCGATGAAGGCGAAGCTGGGGCGCAGCGACTGGGCGACGTTGGAATCCACCGCCGCCAGGTCGATGACGAACTGCACGGTGTCGCGCACGCTGGCGCCGGCGCCGCCGTGCTCGACGGGAATGCGGAAGCACAGCAGGCGGTCGGCGGCCAGGGCACGTACCTGTTCGTGGGGCAGCTGGCGCAGGCGCTCGCGTTCGGCGGCGCCCTCGGCGATGGCGGCCAGGCGCGGCACGGCGCGGCGGCGCAGTTCGGCCAGGTCGAGGCTGGTCGGTTCGGGGCTGGCAGGGGGCAGGGCGGTTGCAGCGGTAGTCGACATCTTCGGGTCCATCAGCTGAAGGGGGTCAGGCCGGCGCCTGGGCGAAACGCAGTGGCTGGGCGGCCTGGTGCAGGGCCGCCGGGTCGCGGTAGCGCGCGCCGTGGTGGTCGGCGGGCAGGCGCGCGTGGCCGGCGCCGAACAGGCGCTCGCGCAGCGTCTCTCCGTCGTCGTAGGCCTCGCGGAAGCGGCCGCGGCGGCGCAGTTCGGGCACCACCAGTTCGATGAAGTCGCGGGCGGTATGCGGGGTGAGGAACTGGCGCAGGTTGATGCCGTCGATGCCGTCCTCGTCCAGCCACTTCTCGATCTCGTCGGCCACCACCTTCGGCGTGCCGGCGACGAAGAAGCGGCCCTCGTCGAAGCCGCCCAGGCGCTTCACCAGCTGGCCGACGGTGGCCTGCGGGTCGCTGGCCAGCAGCGCCGCCCAGGGCCCGCCGCTGGGCAGCTCGGTCAGCGGGGTGTGCGCCGGGTAGGCGGCCAGGTCCAGGCCCGACTGCATGTGCGCCAGGGCACCGTCGAGGCTCTGCAGGCGCCGGTAGTCCTCAAGCTTGGCCTGCACTTCCAGGTCGTTGCGGCCGACGATCACCGCCGCCTGGACGATGAACTTGATGCCCGCCGGGGCGCGGCCGTGGGCGCGGGCGCGTTCGCGCATGTGGGCGATGTTGCGGCGCACCGCCGCCGGCGTCGGGCCGCCGGTGAACACCACTTCGGCGTGGCGCCCGGCGAACTCGGTGCCGGCCGGCGAGCCGGTGGCCTGGAACAGCACCGGGGTGCGCTGCCGCGAGGGCTGGCAGAGGTGCGGCCCGGCGACCTTGAAGTGCTCGCCGACGTGGTCGATGTAGCGCACCTTGGCCGGGTCGGTGTAGAGGCGCAGCTGTCGGTCGGCGATCACCGCGTCGTCGTCCCAGGAGCCTTCCCAGAGCTTGTAGAGCACGTCCAGGTACTCGTCGGCGATCTCGTAGCGGCGGTCGTGGGGCACCTCGTCGTCCAGGCCGAAGTTGCGCGCGGCGTTGGGCAGGTAGGAGGTGACGATGTTCCAGCCGACGCGGCCGCGGGTCAGGTGGTCGAGGGTGCTCATGCGCCGGGCGAAGGCGAAGGGCGGCTCGTAGGTGGTGGAGAAGGTGGCGCCGAAGCCGAGGTTGCGGGTCACCGCGGCCATCGCCGGGATGACCATCAGCGGGTCGTTGCTGGGCACCTGCACGGCCTCGCGCAGGGCCGTCTCGGGGCCGCCGCGGAAGCGGTCGTAGACGCCCACCACGTCGGCCAGGAAGACGCCGTCGAAGGTGCCGTGCTCCAGCAGTTGCGCCAGTTCCGTCCAGTAGTCGATGTCGTTGAAGCGGTGGCGCTGGTTTTCCGGGTGCGCCCAGAGCCCGTGGACGATGTGGCTGACGCAGTTCATCTCGAACAGGTTAACGTGCAATGGCTTCGACACGGATGCGGCGCTCCCGGGGTTGCGGCAGGTGGGGGATGGCGCCCAGCAGGGCGCGGGTGTAGGCGTGCTGCGGGCGGGCGAAGACCTCGCGCACCGGGCCGGTCTCGACGATGTCGCCGTCCTTCATCACCAGCACGCGGTCGCTGACGTGGCGCACCACGCCCAGGTCGTGGGAGATGAACAGGCAGGCCAGGCCCAGGCGCTGCTTGAGGTCGGCGAGCAGGTCGAGGATTTGCGCCTGCACCGACACGTCCAGCGCCGATACCGGCTCGTCGCACACCAGGATTTCCGGCTGCGCCGCCAGGGCGCGGGCGATGGCGATGCGTTGCCGTTGGCCGCCGGACAGCTCGATGGGCCGGCGCGCCAGCATGCCCGCCGGCAGGCGCACCAGTTCCAGCAGTTCGCGTGCCCGCTGCTGGCGCTCGGCGCGGCTGCCGCCGGCCTGGGCCAGGGCCTCGTCGAGCACGCGGGCCACGGTGTAGCGCGGGTCGAAGGAGGCCAGCGGGTCCTGGAACACCACCTGCACGCGGCGCCGTTCGCGGCGTTGGGCGAGGGCGTCGAGGGCGCTCCAGGCCTGGCCGCGCAGGTATACCTCGCCGCTGTCGGGACGCTCCAGGCCGAGCACCATGCGCGTGAGGGTGGTCTTGCCCGAGCCGGATTCGCCGACGATGCCCAGGGTCTCGCCGGCGCGCAGGGTGAAGGAGGCCGCGGCCACCGCCTGGCGCGGCGCGCCGTCGGGGCCGGCGAAGCTCTTGGCCAGCTGGCGCGCCTCCAGCACCACCGGCCGGGCGCCGAGGCTGGCCGGCGGCGGCTCGCTGGCGGCGGGCTGCGGCGCATGGCTGATGTGCACCGCCGAGGCGGCGCGCAACAGCGAGCGGGTGTAGGGGTGGCGCGGGTCTTCCAGCACCTGGTCGACCGGGCCTTCCTCGACTATCACGCCGTGCTGCATCACCGCCACGCGGTGGGCCAGGCGCGCCACCACCGCCAGGTCGTGGCTCACCACCAGCATGGCGCGGTCGCGCTGGCGCAGGCTCTGCAGCAGGTCGAGCACCTGCGCCTGGACGGTGGCGTCCAGCGCCGTGGTGGGCTCGTCGGCGATCAGCAGGTCGGGGTCGCAGGCGATGGCCGAGGCGATCAGCGCGCGCTGGCGCAGGCCGCCGGAGAGCTGGTGCGGGTACTGGCGGGCGCGCAGCTCGGCCTCGGGCACGCCCACCGCGCGCAGCAGGTCGAGGACTTTCTGCTGGCGCTGCTCGCGCGCCAGGGCCGTGTGCAGGCGCAGCGGCTCGTCGATCTCGCGGCCCACCGGGCGCAGCGGGTCGAGCGAGCCGAGGGCGTCCTGCATCACGAAGCCGATGCGCGAGCCGCGCAGCTCGCGCCACTGGCGCGTGCCCAGGCCCAGCAGGTCGAGGCCGTCGAAGGCCAGGCGCCGCGCGCGGACCTGGGCGCCGGCGCCGGTGAGCCCGGCCAGGGTGCGCGAGGTGACGCTCTTGCCCGAGCCGGACTCGCCGACCAGGGCCAGGCATTCGCCGGGGTAGAGGCTGAAGGAGACCTGCTGCAGCACCGGCTGGGCGCGGCCGAAGGCGACGTCCAGGCCGGCCACTTCCAGCAGCGGGCGGAACGGGTTGATCAGGGTGGTCATGGGCGTTTGCCCTCGCTGTAGCGCAGCAGGGCGCGGCCGAGCACGGTGACGGCGACCACGGTGAGGGTCACCGCCGTGCCCGGGGCCGCGACCAGCCACCAGGCGTTGGAAAGGAAGTTACGGCCGACCGAGAGCATCGCGCCCCACTCGGGCGCCGGCGGCGGCGCACCGAAGCCGAGGAAGCTCAGCGAGGCGCCGGCGGCGATGTTCGCGCCTATGCCCAGGGTGGCCAGGATCAGCACCGGGCGGATGGCGTTGGGCAGCAGGTGGCGCCAGATCACCGCCGGCCGCGACAGGCCCAGGGTGACCGCCGCCTCGACGTAGGCAGCGCCGCGCACCACCTTCGCCTGGGCCCGCACCAGGCGGGCGTAGCGCGGGATGCCGGCGATGCCCACGGCGAGCATGGCGTTGACCAGGCCCTGGCCCCAGAAGGTGATGATCACCAGGGCCAGCAGCAGCTCGGGGAAGGCCAGCAGCACGTCGATGCAGCGCATGGCGGCGGCGTCCAGCCAGCGCGGCCCGAGGCCCGCCAGCAGGCCCACGGCGATGCCGCCGAGCAGGCCGATGGCGGTGGCCGCCAGGCCCATCAGCAGCGACGGCCGGGCGCCGTGGACCAGCCGCGCGAGCACGTCGCGGCCGTTCTCGTCGGTGCCCAGCCAGTGCGCCGCGCCGGGTGCCTGGAAGGCGTGGCGGGCGCTGGCCGCCAGCGGGTCGGTGGCCACCAGCCAGGTCGGCACCAGGCTGGCGAGCACCAGCAGCACCAGGAACACCCCGGCCAGCGTCAGCCCCGGGCGGGCCAGGGCCGCGCCGAGGAAGGCGGGCAGCCGGCGGCGCCGCGAGGTCGCGGGCAGCAGGCGGGGCAGTGCGGTCGACGGACTGGCCATGGGCGTTCTCCTGTCAGGGCGCCGGGTTCGGCAGGCGCGCGTGGATGGCGTCGATGGCGGCGAGCGCCTCCGGCGTCAGCTGCAGCTCGGCGGCGTCGAGGTTTTGCGCCAGTTGCTCCAGGCTGGTCGCGCCGTTCAGCGCGCTGGCCACGAAGGGCTTGCCGATGACGAAGGCCAGGGCCAGTTGCGCCGGCGCCAGGCCCAGCTCGCGGGCCAGTTCCACGTAGGCGCGGGTGGCCTGCTGCGCCTCGGCGCTGGCGTAGCGGGCAAAGCGGCCGTAGGCGGAACCGGCGCTCAGGCGCGCGCCGGCCGGCTGGGCGCCGTCCAGGTACTTGCCGGTGAGCACGCCGAAGGCCAGCGGCGAGTAGGCCAGCAGGCCGATGCGCTCGCGGTGGCTGAATTCCGCCAGGCCCGTCTCGTACTGGCGGTTGAGCAGGCTGTAGGGGTTCTGCACGCTGAGGATGCGCGGCAGGCCCAGGCGCTCGGACTGCCTGAGGAACTCGGCCACGCCCCAGGGCGTTTCGTTGGACACGCCGATATGGCGCACCCGCCCGGACTTCACCAGCTCGGCCAGGGCGGCGAGGGTTTCGCCGATGTCGTCGCTTTCCTCGTCGTCCACCCAGGGGTAGTCGCGGGTGCCGAAGAAGTTGCTGCTGCGGCTGGGCCAGTGCAGCTGGTAGAGGTCCAGGTAGTCGGTCTGCAGGCGGTCGAGGCTGCCGTCCAGGGCGCTGCGCAGGGTGGCCAGGTCGAAGCGCGTGGCGCCGTCGCGGATGTGCTGCATGTGCCCGCTCTGGCGCGGCGGGCCGACGATCTTGCTGGCCAGGACGATGTCTTGGCGGCGCTTGCTGCGCGCAAGCCAGGTGCCGATGAAGCGTTCGGTGTCGCCCCAGGTGTCGGCCCGGGACGGGGTGGGGTACATCTCGGCGGCGTCCACCAGGTTGACCCCGCGCGAAAGCGCGTAGTCGAGCTGGGCGTGGGCGTCGGCCTCGCTGTTCTGGTGGCCCCAGGTCATGCTGCCGAGGCCGATGACGCTGACCTTCAGGTCGCTGTTGCCGAGTGGGCGGTATTTCATGTGGAGGTCTCTCGCAAGGGGTCAGGCCGAGGCGGCCGCGGGGTGTTCGTACTGGCTGGCCGGGTAGGGCAGGCCGAGGTGTTCGCGCAGGGTGCTGCCCTGGTACTCGTGGCGGAACAGCCCGCGCTTGCGCAGGCGCGGCACCACTTCGTCGACGAAGATCTCCACGCCCGAGGGGAAGCTGTCGGGCATGATGTTGAAGCCGTCGGCGGCGCCGGCCAGGAACCATTCCTCCAGGCTGGCGGCGACCTGCTCGGGGTGCCCACCAGCAGCCGGTGGCCGACCAGGATGCGGCGCGACAGCTGGCGCACGCTGAGGTTCTCGGCGCGGGCCAGGTTCAGCTGGGCCTCGAGGAAGCCGTGGGAGCCCTTCTCGAACTCGTTGACCGGGCCGATGCGCTGCCAGGGCAGCGGCGCGTCCGGGTCCAGCTCGCTGGCGTCGACGCCGATGCGCTGGGCGATCTGGCGCAGCAGGCCGCCCTCGCCGAGGTAGCTGTTCAGCCGCTCGAAGCGCTCCAGCGCCTCGGCCTCGGTGCTGCCGAGCACCGTCGACAGGCCGGGCATGATCTTCAGGTGCTCGGGGTTGCGCCCCCACTGGCGGGCGCGTTGCTTCATCTCGCGGTAGAAGGCCTGGCCGTCGGCGAGGGTGGTCTGGGTGGTGAAGATGGCGTCGGCGAAGCGCGAACCCAGGGCCTTGCCGCCCTCCGAGGAGCCGGCCTGGACCAGCACCGGGCGGCCCTGGGGCGAGCGCGGCACGTTGAGCGGCCCCTTGACCGAGAAGTGCTTGCCGACGTGGTCGATGGCGTGCACCCGGGCCGGGTCGGCGAAGCGCCCGGAGGCGGCGTCGCCGATGATGGCGCCGTCTTCCCAGCTGTCCCACAGCTTGAGGGTGACGTCGACGAACTCCTCGGCGCGGGCGTAGCGGTCCACGTGCAGCGGCGCGCCGGCCAGGCCGAAGTTCTGCGCGGCGGCGTCGCCGGCGTTGGTCACCACGTTCCAGGCCGCGCGGCCGCCGCTGATGTGGTCGAGGGAGGCGATGCGCCGGGCCAGGTTGAACGGCTCGTTGTAGGAGCTGGAGGCGGTGGCGATCACGCCGATGCGCTGGGTGGCCGCGGCCACCGCGGTGAGCAGCACGGTGGGCTCCAGGCGCCCGGCCGGCTGGCGGCCGACGTCGCCGGCCAGGGCCGGGCCGTCGGCGAGGAAGATGGCGTCGAGGGTGCCGCGCTCGGAAATGCGCGCGATGTTCTGGTAGTAGCCGACGTCCAGGTAGGCGGTGGGCGGGACCTCGCCGGTGCGCCAGGCCGCGGCGTGGGCGCCGAAGCCGAGGATGTTCATGCCGATGCTCATTTGCCGCTGTGCGTTGCTCATGCCGGGGTCTCCTCGGTGCTGGGGGCTTGCTGTTGCGTGGCCTTGGCGGCGGCGAAGCGCTCGCTCCAGGCCTCGCTGGGAAGGGTGCCGTTGAGGTGGTAGTCGCCCAGGTAGGCCTCGCGCAGGATCGCCGGGTTGTGCGAGGCCAGGGTGCGGGCGTTGCGCCAGTGCCGGTCCAGGCGCCGGCCGCTGCTGGTGGCCGAGGCGCCGCCGACCTCGAAGAGCAGGGTGGCGGCCTCCAGCACCTGGGGCAGGACGACCTGCTGCGCCTGGTAGGCGCGGATGTCCGCCTCGCCGTACAGCTCGCGGCTGGCAGTGCCCGCGCGGTGGGCCTGCCAGGTGCGTTCGAGGGTGGCCGAGACGGCCTCCACCAGCGCCTCGGCGGAGAACGCCAGGCTGCCCAGGCGGCCCACCACGCGCTGCACCAGCGGGTCCTGGCGCGGGCTGGAGCGGCCGGGGATGCCGAAGGCGCGGGTGCGGCCCTGGACGAACTCGATGGCGTCGCGCAGCACCGCCTGGGCGATGCCGGCCAGGGTGGCCAGGTGCACCTGCTGGTAGAAGGCGGTGATGTAGCTGTCGCTGCGCCCTTCGCCGACCTTGAAGCGGCGGAACAGTTGGTGCTCCTCCACGCGCACACCTTCGAAGCGGGTGGTGCCGCTGCCGGTCAGGCGCTGGCCGAAGCCGTCCCAGTCGTCCAGGCGGGTGACGCCGGGCGCGGCGGTGGACACGGCCACGGCGACGTGCTCGTCGCCATCGCTGGCCGACACGGCGATCCAGTCGGCGTAGAGGGTGCCGGTGCAGTAGTACTTCTCGCCGTCCAGCAGCCAGTGGCCGTCCTGGCGGGTGAGGGTGACGCTGTTGCCGGTGACTTCGCTGCGCTCGGCCATGGCCGCGCCGAACAGCTCGCCGCCGACGATGCGCGGGAACCAGTGCTGGCGGCTGGCCTCGTCGTCGTCGTTGAGGCGGCCTTCGACGAAGCCGAAGTGCGCGCGGAAGATCTGCGGCAGGTTGGAGTCGGCGGCGCCGAGCCGGCGGACCAGGCGGAACAGCTGCGGCAGGCTGGCGCCCAGGCCGCCGTAGGCCAGCGGCACGCGCAGCGCGCCGAAGCCGGCCTCGCGCAGCCAGGCCACCGGCTCGTAGGCCAGCTCGCGCTGCTGTTCGCGGTCGATGGCGCCGGCGGCGATGCGCTCGAATACCGGTTCGAAGCGCTGCAGCAGGGCGGTGTCGTCGGGGTGCGCCGGCGCGCCGGCGGCGGCGGGAAGGTCGTCGGGGAAGATCATCGCGGTGTCCTCGGGGCGGGCGATGGAAGGAAGCGGCGCCTCGCGGGCGTCGAACAGTTGGCGCAGGTTGGCCAGGGCGATGCTCGCGGTCATGCTCATGCCTCGCTCACCCGCGGGTCGACCAGGGCGTTGAGCAGGTCCACGGCCAGGTTCACCAGCACGTAGATCAACGCCGCCAGCAGGGTGATGCCGAGCACCACGGGCACGTCCTTGTCGTTCACCGCGTTGAGCATCAGGCGGCCGATGCCCTGGCGGGCGAACAGGTTCTCGGTGATCACCGCGCCGCCCAGCAACGCGGCGAAGACGAAGCCGGACAGGGTGATCAGCGGCGTCAGCGCATGGCGCAGGGCGTGGCCCAGGCGCACGCCGGCCTCGGACAGGCCGCGGGCGCGGGCCATGGCGATGAAGGGCTGCTCGAGGATTTCCTCCAGCTCCTGGCGCAGCACCTGGGCCAGCACCGCGGCCACCGGCAGGGCCAGGGTGAGGATCGGCAGCACCAGGCTCTTCCAGCCCCGCGAGCCGGTGGGCGGCAGCCAGTGCAGCTGGAAGGAGAACACCAGCAGCAGGAGGATGCCGAGCACGAAGCTGGGCATCGACGACAGCAGCAGCTCGCCGCCGGAGGCCAGGCCGCGGGCCCAGGGCGCGCGGTTGGCGGTCAGCACCGCCGCGGCCACCGCCAGCAGCACCGCCGCCAGCGCCGCCCACAGGGCCAGCTGGGCGGTGGCGCCGATCTGCCCGGCGATGGCCTGGGCCACCGGGATGCGCAGGCGGTAGGACTCGCCCAGGTCGCCCTGGACCAGGCGCCCCAGGTAGTGGGCGTACTGCACCGGCAGCGGCTGGTCCAGGCCGTAGTCGCGGCGCACCTGGGCGATGGCCTCGGCGGTGGGCATGGCGTCGGGCCCGCCGAGGATCGCCAGGGCCGGGTCGCCGCCGCTGACGTTGAGGGCGACGAAGGTCAGGCTGGCGGCGCCCCAGAGCACCGCCAGGCCGCCGAGGAAACGCCAGAGCACGCGGCGCAGGGCTTTCATGGTTGCGGCTCCCGGTCCAGCCAGACGCTGGTGAAGAAGGGCACGTTGTGCGAGCTGTCGAACACCACGCCCTTGACGTTGCGGCGGTAGGCGATGGTCAGCTGGCTTTCGTACACCGGCACCGCCGGCACCACCTCGGTGAGGCGCTGCTGGGCGGCGCTGTACAGGCGCTGCTGCTCGGCGGCGTCGGTGCTGCGGCGGGCGCGGGCGAGCAGGTCGTCGAGCTGGGCGTCGCGCAGGCGCGCGCTGTTCTGCCCGATCAGCTTCGGCGTGGCGATGGAGTTGCTGTGGTAGAGGATGTACAGGCCGTCCGGGGTGTTGGTGTGCCAGTAGCCGCCCACCAGCGCCTGGTAGTCGCCGGCGTAGCGCAGGTCGTTGACCTGGGCCTGGGGCAGCACGCGCAGGCCCAGGTCGATGCCGACCTTCTTCGCGTCGGCCTGCATGGCCACCGCCACGCTCGCCGGCAGCGCCGGGCTGTCGATCATCAGCAGGGTGGCGGCCAGGCGCTGGCCGTCGCGGGTGCGGTAGCCCCCGGCATCGCGCCCGGTCCAGCCGGCCTCGTCGAGCAGGGCGTTGGCCGCGGCCACGTCGTAGCTCAGCGCGTCGCGGTAGGCCGGGTCGTAGAAGCGGGTGTTGGCGGCGAGGAAGTCGGCCTTGACCTGGAACTCGCCGAAGCCGGTGATCCAGGCCAGGCCGTCGCGGTCGATGGCGCGGGCCAGGGCCTTGCGCACGCGCACGTCGTCGAAGGGGAAGCGCTCGACGTTGAAGGTCAGGCTGCGCACCGGGTTGCCCTTGCGGATGCGGCTGCGCAGCACCAGTTGCGGGTCCTTGCGGATGGCCTGGGCGTTCTGCGTCGGCGCGTCCAGGGTGAAGTCGTACTGCCCGGAGACCAGCGAGCTGTAGCGGATCAGCGCCTCGGGCACGAAGCTCAGCTCCAGGCGCTCCAGGTAGGCCGGGCCCTGGTGCCGCAGCACCGGCGGCGCCCAGTGGTAGCCGGCGCGGCGGACGAAGGCGGCGCCCTGGTCGCGGGTGTAGCTTTCCAGCACGAAGGGGCCGGAGCCCACCGGGTGGGCGGCGATGGATTTCGGGTCTTCGAGGATCTGCTTCGGCGAGATCATCCCCAGCCAGGACTGCGCCAGCACGTCGAGGAAGGGCGAGTAGGGTTCGCGCAGGGTGGCCTGGAAGGTGTACTCGTCGAGCACCTTGCCCGACTGGTAGGGCGCGATGTAGGCCGCGGCCAGCGGCGACTTGGTGGCCGGGTCGCGCATGTGTTCGAGGTTGATGCGCACGGCCTCGGCGTTGAATTTCGTGCCGTCGCTGAAGGTGACGTCGTCGCGCAGGTGGAAGGTGTAGGTCAGGCCGTCGGGGGAAATCTCCCAGGACCTGGCCAGCCAGGGCGACACCTTGCCCTGTTCGTCCTGGTACACCAGGCAGTCGTAGAGGATGCGCCCCAGCCACTGCACGTTGCCGTGGGACAGGGCGTGGATGTCGAAGGAGTAGGTGTCCAGCGCCGCGGTGACGCGCAGGGTGCCGCCGGGCTGGCCGGGAGCCTGCTCGTGGAAGTCCTCGGCCGGGTAGCTGAGCTGGCCGTCCTTGAGGGTGCCGGTGTCGAGGGCGGCGCCGCTGGCGCCGGGCGTGTCGTCGGCGGCCGGCGAGCAGCCGGCCAGAACAGCGGCCAGCAGGGCGCCGGCCGCCAGGGGCAGGAGTCTGTCGATCATGCCGGCCTCCGCGAGGCGGCCGGTGGGGCTTGCAGTGTCGATGGCATCTACGGGGTCCTGTTGCCAGGCGGGCGGCGGATCGCACCGCCCGCGTCAGTGCGCGCCGCCCCGGTCGGGCGGCGCGGCCGGTCAGTAGCGCAGTTCGAGGCCGACGTAGGCGCCGATGCCGTCGCCCGGGTAGAGGGCGGCGACGTCCTTGCCCTTGGCGTCGTACTGCGGCGACACGGCGGTCACGTACTTCTCGTTGGCGAGGTTCTTGAGGTCGAGGGAGACCTTCCAGTCCTTCTTCGGTGCCTCGTAGCCGACCCCCGCACCGAAGATGGTGTAGGAGGGGGCGTAGAAGCTGTTGGCGTAGTCCACCGCGGTGCGCGAGGCGGAGGTCACGTTGACGCCGCCATAGAAGCCGCTGGGGTGCTGGTACTGCAGCTCGCCCTGGTAGACGTGCTTGGGAATGCCCGGCAGCTGGTTGTCGCCGAAGGTGTCGTCGTGGCGGTAGTAGAAGTCGTTGTAGGTGTACGCCTGGCGCCAGCTGATCTTCTCGCCGACGCTGTTCTCCCAGAGCAGGGTGTTCAGCCCGGCCTCGACGCCCTGGTGGATGGTCGGGCTCTCGGCGTTGAAGGCCGAGGTGACCGCGGCGGTGGTGGCGGTGGCGGGAATGATCTGCACGTTCAGCAGCTCGTCGCGGATCCACGAGCGGTACAGCGCCAGGCTGCCGTCGAAGATGCCGTGGGAGCCCTTGATGCCGACTTCCAGGGTGTTGGCCTTCTGTTCCACCAGCGGCTTGACGAAAGGCGTGGCGGCCGCCGAGTTGGAGTACTGCCAGGACGCCGGCGGGTCGATGGAACGGCTGAAGTTGCCGAACAGCTGCAGGTCCGGGGTCAACTGGTAGCGCAGGCCGATGCGCGGCGCGGCGCTCCAGTTCTCGTAGGTGTCCTTGCTCGGGTAGCCGCTGGTGTTGGCGGTGTTCACGTACTTGATGTCGGTGCTGCGGCGCACGTTGATGAAGGACAGGCCGGTGGTCAGCCAGAGGTCCTCGGTCAGCTCCAGGTCGTTGCCGAAGGAGAAGACATGGTCGAAGGACGAGCCGTAGTCCACTACCTTCACCGGCTGCTTGTTGGCCCGTGTCGAGTCGACTCCGCCCTTGAGGTGTTCGGTGGAGGTGAAGGCCGCGCTGGAGCGGCTTTCATGGCCGAACCACTGGTCGGTGCGCGAGTAGTTGAGGACGAAGCTCAGGTCGTGCCAGTCCCAGTAGCTGGGGTTGGTCGGGCTGTCCGGGCTGTTGTTGTGCGGGTAGTCGTAGTAGACCAGGCCGACGTCCAGCTTGGCGTCGTCGTCGAAGGTATAGGTGGTCTTGCTGCCGACCCAGGTGCTGCCCGGCCGGCGGCTGCCGGCGCCGCTGCTGGCGGCGGTGGGGCTGGCCTTGTCCGGGTCGTGCTTGAGCTGCTTGAGGGTGATGGCGCTGGGGTCGTTGTGGTACTCGTCGCGGTAGCGCACCAGCAGGCGCGTCTGCAGCTTCGGGTTGAAGCTGTAGCCGAGGTTGAGCACCACGCCCTGGCTCTTCGACAGGCTGTAGTCGCGGTAGCCGTCGTTGCGGTAGTTGTCGACGTTGGCGTAGTAGTCGAAGCCGCCGGCCACGCCGCCGGCGCTCAGCACCTCCTTCTGGTAGCCGTAGCTGCCGGCCTCTACCCGCAGGCGGGTGCCGGGCGCGGTGTAGCCGGTCTGGTTGACGAAGTTCACCGCGCCGCCGAGCGTCAGTGCGCCGTACTGGAAGGCGTTGGCGCCGCGCAGGATCTCGGTGTAGTTCACCCCCGAGCCGTTGAGGAACTCGTAGGGCGTGCCCCCCGGGCCGGTCAGCGGCAGGCCGTCGAAGAGGAACTTGATGCCCTCGCGGAAGTAGCCCGGCGAGGTGTTGGCGCCCGAACCGCGGATGGAAATCTTCGCCGCGTCGTTGCCGCCGGTGGACTGCACGAACACGCCGGGCTGGTAGGCCAGGGTGTCCTGCAGGTTGGCGGTGCGGCCCTTGGAGAGCTGCTCGCTGTCCACCACGCTGACGCCGCCGGGGACGTCGGCGAGCTGGCTGCGCGCCGCCTCCACCGGGCTTTCCTTCTGCGCCTGCACCACCACCGTCTGCAGGCGGGTGCCGCTGCTTTGCTTGTCGCCGTCGCTGGCGTCGCCGCCCGACGTTTCGGCCATTGCCTGGCTCCCCACCAGCAATACCGCCGAACCTATGCTTGCCGACCAGAACGTTGCCCGACGGATCGCCAAGGCAAGTTTCCCCCATTCACCCCCAACATAATTAACAGCCAACTTCAAAGTCCTCGTGGGATAGACAAGATGTTCAGCTTTCTATTCGTATAGTCATGCTCCGTTTCTACTTGAGCAGAAGTCGTGCCAATTCAATAATTTGTTTAAATTCAATGAGTTGTAGTTTGTTTGAATTTTCTGTCTGCTTGCGCTGGATCAACAGGTGCTGATGTTCTGTTGGTTTGTGCGCAGTGCTTGGGTTATATGCAAATAACGTGATGTTGGATGGCGGAAAGTTGTATTGCGCCGGGCGGGGAAAGTTGGGGTGTTTTTTCGTAGGAGCGAGCTTGCTCGCGAACGGCTTCAGCCGGTGGGGCTGGCGTGGGAGGTTGACGCCGTACCCTCTCCCCAGCCCTCTCCCGCAAGCGGGAGAGGGGGCCGTTCGGCATGGCTGAGAAGTCAGGCGTTAGCCGGAAGCTACAGGATTACGCGGAGGCCTCGGCAGGCAGAGGACAGTCCCCTCTCCCTTCAGGGAGAGGGTGCTCTTCAGGACAGGCACCGCCTCCGACCGGCAAACCCCGTTCGCGAGCAAGCTCGCTCCTACAACAGCAGTGCCCGCCCCCGCGCGCCCTTCAGACCGCCAGCCCCCACAGCCAGCGCTCCTCGAACGGCGGCGCCAGGTCGACGCTGGCGGGCGCCAGGCGTGGCGGCAGCGGGCGGCCCTCGGCCGGCAGCTGCGGCACCGAGGCCAGCAGGCGCCGGGTGTAGGGGTGTTGCGGGGCCTGCAGCAGCGCTTCGGTGGGGCCGGATTCGACGACCTTGCCCTGCAGCATCACCAGCACCTCGTCGCTGAGGTGGCGAATCACCCCCAGGTCGTGGGAGATGAACAGGTAGGCCAGGCCCAGCTCGTCCTGCAGGTCGGCCAGCAGGTCGAGCACCTGGGCCTGCACCGAGACGTCCAGCGCCGACACCGGCTCGTCGCAGATGATCACCTTCGGCTGGCTGGCCAGGGCGCGGGCGATGGCCACCCGTTGCCGCTGCCCGCCGGAGAGCTGCAGCGGGCGGCGCTGCACCAGTTCCGCCGGCAGGCGCACCTGGCGCAGCAGTTCGGCGATGCGCGCCGGGCGCAGGGCGGTGTCCAGGCCGCCGGCCTGGAGTGCGTCGTCGAGCACCTGGCCGACGCTCCAGCGCGGGTCGAAGGAGCTCAGCGGGTCCTGGTAGATCACGCTGATGTCGCGTCGCCGCGGGCGCCGTTCGCGCTCGCTCACGCGTTGCGCGGGCGCGGCGTTCCAGGGCTGGCCGGCGAATTCGACGCTGCCGGCGTCCGGCTCCAGCAGGCCGAGGGCGATGCGCGCGGCGGTGCTCTTGCCCGAGCCGGATTCGCCGACGATGCCCAGGGTGTGCCCGGCGTGCAGGCGGAAGCTGACGTCGTCGAGCACCTGCCTCCACTGCTGGTCGGGGCCGCGATAGCGCTTGCCCAGGCCGCGGGCCTCCAGCAGCACCTCGGGGGCCGCGGCAGCCTCGCGGCGTGCGGCCGGCGCCGCGCCGGGCGTCAGCCGGGTGCCGCGCGGGCGGTTGGCGGGGATCGCCTCCAGCAGGCTGCGGGTGTACGGGTGGCGCGGGGCGTGGAGGATCTGCTCGATCGGGCCCTGTTCCACCACCTCGCCGTGGCGCAGCACCAGCACCTCGTCGGCGAGCTGGGCGACCACCGCCAGGTCGTGGCTGATCAGCAGCAGCGAGTCGCCGCGCTCCTTGACCTGCTGCAGCACGCCGAGGATCTGCGCCTGCACGGTGGCGTCCAGCGCGGTGGTCGGCTCGTCGGCGATCACCAGGCCCGGGTCCAGGGCCAGGGCGCTGGCGATCAGCGCGCGCTGGCGCAGGCCGCCGGAGAGCTGTTCGGAACGCTGCCGGGCGCGCAGCGCCGGTTCCGGCACGCCGACCTTCTCCAGCAGCTCCAGCACCCGCTGCTGGCGGCTGTGGCGGTCGCCCCAGCGGTGGGTGGCCAGCACTTCGAGGATTTCCTGGCCCACCGGGCGCAGCGGGTCCAGCGACACCAGGGCATCCTGCAGCACGAAACCGATCTCGCGGCCGCGCAGCTCGCGCCAGCGCCGCTCGTCCAGGGCCAGCAGGTCGCGCCCGGCGTATTCCAGGCGCCGCGCCTGGACGCGCGCGCCAACCCCGGCCAGGCCGACCAGGCTGCGCGCCAGCACGCTCTTGCCCGAGCCGGACTCGCCGACCAGGGCCAGCGCGCGGCCTGGCTGCAGGGTGAAGGACAGGCGGTCGAGCACGCGGTGCTCGCCGAAATGCACGGACAGGTCTTCGACTATCAGCGGTTGGCGCGGCATCAGCGGCGGCCCTCCAGGCGTCGTTGCAGGTAGCGCCCGGCGACCGTGGTCGACAGGGTGGTGAGGACGATGAACAGGCCGGGGAAGAAGGTCAGCCACCAGGCGTTGACGATGAAGTCGCGGCCCATGGACAGCATGGTCCCCCATTCCGGCGCCGGCGGCCGCGCGCCCAGGCCGAGGAAGCTCAGCGCCGAGGCCCAGACGATGGCGTGGCCCACGCCCATGGTCAGGGTGACGATCAGCGGGCGCATGGCGTTGGGCAGTATCTGCCGGACGATGGTGCGCCAGGGGCCGTGGCCCAGCGCCCGGGCCGCCTCGATGTAGCCGGCGTTGCGCACCGCCAGCACCTGGCCGCGGACCATGCGCGCGTAGCCCGGCGCGCTGCCGATGCCGGTGGCGATGATCAGCGGGCCGATGCCGCTGCCGAAGATGGCGACGAAGAGCAGGGCGAGGATCAGGCTGGGGAAGGCGAACAGCACTTCCAGCAGCCAGCCGATGCCGCGGTCCACGGCGCCGCCGGCCAACCCTGCCGCCAGCCCCAGGCCGATGGCGATGCTCATCGCCAGGGCGGTGGCGGCCAGGCCGATGGTCAGCGACTGGCGCGCGCCGTGGATGACCCGTGCGTAGATGTCGCGGCCGGACTGGTCGGTGCCGAACCAGTGGGCCCAGCCCGGCGCGCTGAACGCCTCGCGCGGCTGGATGGCCAGGGGGTCGCCGTGGGCGAACAGCTGCGGGAACAGCGCCGCGGCCACCAGCAGCGCCAGGAAGGTCGTGGCCAGCAGCGCCGGCCAGGGTAGCGGGCGGGCCTGGCGGCGTGGCGCCAGGGGCAGCTCGAGGGGCGGGGCCAGTTCGCTCATGGCGCACTCCTTTGCAGGCGGGGGTCGACCAGCTCGTACAGCAGGTCGATCAGGATGTTGGCCAGCACGTAGCCGGCGGCGACCACCAGGGTGATGCCCAGCACCAGCGGTAGGTCCTGGCTCTGCACGGCCTGGAACAGCTGGCGGCCCAGGCCCTTGCGGGAAAAGATCACTTCCACCACCACCGAGCCGCTGAGCAGCGCGCCCAGCGCCCAGCCCGACAGCGAGATGGCCGGCAGCACCGAATGGCGCAGGGCGTGGCGGTAGCGCACGGCGCGGTCGCTCAGGCCGCGGGTGCGCGCGGAAAGGATGAAGGGCTGCTCCAGGGTGATCTCCAGCGCCTCGCGGGTGACCTGGCCGATGAACCCGGCCAGCGGCACCGCCAGCGCCAGGGCCGGCAGCACCAGGCTGCGCAGGCCATCGCTGCCGGCCGGGGGAACAACTGCAGGCCGAAGGCGAAGGCGGCCAGCAGCAGGATCGCCAGCCAGAACTGTGGCAGCGCCGCGGCGAGTGTCTCCAGCAGCGAGGCCAGGCCGCCGAACCAGTGGCGGCGGCCGGCGCTGAGCAGCGTCCAGCCCAGCACCATCAGCCAGGCCAGGGCCAGGGCGGCGAAGGTCAGCTGCAGGGTGGCGCCGGTCTGCTCGGCGAGGATGCGCGTCACCGGCAGGTGCTGCGAGTAGGAGGTGCCGAGGTCGCCGCGCAGCAGGTGGCCCAGGTGGATCGCGTACTGCACCGCCAGGGGCCGGTCCAGGCCGTATTCGCGGGTGGCCTCGGCGATGGTTTCGGGCGTGGGGTTGCCGCTGGGGCCGCCGAGGATCGCCAGCACCGGGTCGCCGGGCATCAGGCGCAGGGCGAAGAAGGTCAGGCTGGCGGCGGCCCACAGCACCAGCAGGCCGCCGAGCAGGCGCCAGGCGGCATGGCGGGCCAGGCGCAGCAGGCGTTCGCGGCGTGGATCGGGTGCGGAAAGTGTCATGGGTTCACCCAGGCGTCATAGAGGGAAGTGACCGCCAGCGACGGCTCCAGGCGCACCCCGTGGGCGCGCTTGTAGATGCCCAGGCGGGTGCTCTGCGGGTAGGTGGTCAGCTGCAGGTACTGGCTGGAGGCGAGGGCCTGGGCCTGGTGGTACAGCTCGCGGCGGCGCGCCGCGTCCTGGGTGGCCAGGGCCTGTTCCATCAGGGCGTCGAAGCGCGGGTCGTCGAAGCCGGCGGTGTTCTGGTGGTAGCCGCGCACGCCGGCCGGGCGCAGGAAGGCCGAGCCGAAGAT
Source organism: Pseudomonas sp. 273 (assembly GCF_029201425.1). Lineage (NCBI taxonomy): Bacteria > Pseudomonadati > Pseudomonadota > Gammaproteobacteria > Pseudomonadales > Pseudomonadaceae > Pseudomonas > Pseudomonas sp. 273. The sequence continues at coordinate 3,871,553 of NZ_CP116775.1, read as the reverse complement.
GATCCGCAGCACGTCCGGGGTGTTGGTGTTCCAGTAGCCGATGCGGATGTCGTAGTCCCAGTCGGCCTGGCGCTGCTGGGCGAGCACGTCGCTCATCTGCTCGATGATCACCTCGAAGCCGGCGCTGCGGGCGGTGGCCTGCACCTGCTCCCACAGGCTGAACTCCGAGGGCGGCGTGCGGTTGCCCATGATCACGTGGACCTGCAGGCGCCTGCCGTCGCGGGTGCGGTAGCCCTCGGCGTCGTGGCCGGTCCAGCCGGCGGCGTCGAGCAGCTGCTCGGCGCGCAGCGGGTCGTAGTCCTGGGCGTGCTCGAAGTCCGCGCTGTAGAAGGGCGTGGCCGGGCTGAGCGGGCCGCCGGCGCGGGGGAACTCGCCGAAGTACACGCTCCTGAGCGCCGCGTCTATGTCGGCCGAGCGGATGAAGGCCTCGCGCACGCGGATATCGTCGAAGGGCGCGCGGGTCATGTTGAGGGTGCCGTTGGTGGGGTTGCCGGGGCGCTGGGCGACCAGCAGCGACACCTCCGGGTTGGCCCGCGCGGCGGCGTGGGATTCGGGCGGCACGCTTTCGATCACGTCCACCTCGCCGGCCTGCAGCGAGGCGAAGCGCACCGAGGGCTCCTGGATGAACTTCCAGACGATGCGCTCGAGGTACGCCGGGCCCTGGTGCGCCGCGGTGGGCGGCGCCCAGTGGTAGTCGGGGTTGCGCTCCAGCAGCACCTGGTTCTGCCGGTCCCAGCGCAGCACCTTGAACGGGCCGCTGCCCACCGGGCTTTCGCAGTTCTCGTCGCGTGGGCGGCGCAGCGCGGCGGGCGACTGGATGCCGAGGAAACCCTGGGCCAGCACTTCGAGGAAGGCCGCGTAGGGCGTGGCCAGGTGCACCACCGCGGTATGCGCGTCCACCACGTCGGTGCCGCGGTACTGGCGCACGTAGCCGCCGGCGGTGCTGGACTGGGTGCGCGGGTCGACCATGTGGTCGAGGTTGGCCTTCACCGCGCTGGCGTCGAACGGGGTGCCGTCGCTGAAGCGCACGTCGTCGCGCAGGTGGAAGGTGTAGCTCAGGCCGTCGGCGGAGACTTCCCAGCTTTTCGCCAGCCAGGGGCCGATGCGGCCGTTGGCGTCCATGGACACCAGCGAGTCGAGGAACTGCCGGGCGAGGAACACCTGGGGCATGTCGCCGGCGACGTGGGGGTCGAGGCAGATGGGTTCGCGGTCGGTGGCGTAGGTCAGGGTGCCGCCGCTGACCGGGGTGTCGCCGTGGGTCTGGTGCTCCTGCGCCTCGCGGCAGCCGCCGAGCAGCGCGGCCAGCAGCAGGGACAGGGCGAGGGCCAGGGAATGTGGGGTAGGGCGTCTGGGCTTCAAGCGTGGGCAGCCTTCTGCAGGTGGAAGACGGGGCGGCCTGCGCTCGCCGAGCACGGCCGCCCAGGCTGCGTTGCACAAGCCATGCCCGGCCTGGAAGGCGCATTCCAGTGGGGTTTCGCCCCGGTTTCGCGCTGCTGCGCGGGCAGTTTGTCGATTCGCTGTTGCTGGCTGAGCAGTTGGCGGTCGGGGCGGTTGTGGAGCGATCAACAGCTTGGCAACAGATGTTCGTTCGAGTACACCGCTGTCATTCCGTAACTTGCTGATTCACAAGGATTTACCGCTTGGCATGGATTCTGCGCGGGCGCTGTGGAGCACGACTATGCGCATAGAGGCTCAGCCACTCATCGGAGGACCATAGGAGCCTTGCCGTGCATTCGAAAAAAACCAGAACCCATGTCACCCCCGCCGGCCTGGGGGGCCGGCTGCTGAGCCTCGGCGCCGGCCTGTGCCTGGCCGGCGGCCCGTTGTGGGCCGCCCAGGCGGAGGACGGGGCGGCCGACGCCCGCCTGGCCACCGTGGTGGTCGAGGGCGCCGCGCGCAGCGAGGCGCAGAAGGCCGCGGAGCAATTGAAGAAGGTGCCCGGCGCAGCCGTGGTGGTGGACAACAAGGAGGTGGAGAAGGGCCGCGCGACCAACGCCGAGGACGTCTTCGCGCTGCAGCCGGGGATATTCGCCCAGGCCACCAGCGGCAGCGGGGCGAACAAGATTTCCATCCGCGGCTCGGGCCTGAACACCTTCTACCAGGGCTACGCGCTGGGCATCAAATACCTGTTCGACGGCCTGCCCATCACCGGTCCGGGCGGCACCCAGGAAGACTACCTGAGCATGAACGGCATCGATCACACCGAGGTGCTCTACGGTGCCAACGCCTTCGACTACGCGGCCACCAGCCTGGGCGGCGCCATCAACTTCGTCACCCACAGCGGCTACACCGCGCCGGGCAACTACCTGCGCCTGGAGGCCGGCAGCTTCGGCTACCGCAAGCAGCAGCTGAGCACCGGCGGGGTAGTGGACGACAGCGACTACTACGTGTCGATCTTCCACAACGAGCGCGACGGCTACCAGCACGACACCCCGAACAAGGGCCAGGAGCTGGTGGCCAACCTCGGCCACCGCTTCAACGACAGGCTGGATACCCGGCTGATCGTGCGCTACCGCGAGGAGACGCTGACCCAGGGCAACACCCTGACCCGCGAGCAGATCAAGCACGACTCCGACTCCAACAAGGTGCCCACCGGGCGCAAGAAGGACGGTTCCACCTGGGTGGGCAGCACCACCACCTACCGCTTCGACGACGACTCGCGGCTGCAGGTGGGCCTGAGCGTCAACGACTACCCGCTGCTCAACGGCTGGCGCTACTCGGCCACGCCGCAGGACTGGCGCTCCACCGACACCAACCTGACGCTGCGCTACCTGCGCCGCCAGGACCGCCTGTTCGGCCTGCCCAGCGACACCACCCTGACCTTCAGCAGCACCCGCTCGCAGTTCGCCGACGTGAAGTCCCACAGCCGGGCCACCGGCCAGCAGCTGCAGCACACCGACTACACCGGCTCGCGGGATAGCGTGTTCGCCTTCGGCAACGAGCTGCAGCTGGACGAGCGGCTGTGGCTGGTGAGCGGGCTCTCGGCGATCAACATCGACCGCGACGTGAGCATCGAGTACAGCACCAGCGCCAACACCAGCGAGTTCCCCGGCGAGGTCAGCTACAACAAGTGGTACGCGGCGCCACGCCTGGGCCTGCGCTACCAGCTGACGCCGGACGTCCAGCTGTTCGGCAACGCCAGCCGCTCCATCGATCCGCCGGTGACCTGGCAACTGGGCAGCACCGGCGTGCCCTACGTCCGCCCGCTCACCCCGCAGAAGGCCGACACCCTGGAGGTGGGCATCCGCGGCAGCGTCGGCGTGGTGGACGGCAGCCTGGCGCTGTACCGCTCCTGGGTGAAGGACGAGCTGCTCTCGGTGGTGGTGCGCCAGGCCACCGCCACGGCGGACGCGCTGGTGGCCAACTCCAACGCCAGCCCGACCATCCACCAGGGCATCGAGGCGGGGCTGGGCATCCAGCTCTGGGAAGGCGCCAACGGCGACCGCCTGGACCTGCGCCAGGCCTGGACGCTGAACGACTTCCACTACCGCGGCGACAGCACCTTCGGCGACAACGAGCTGCCCAGCCTGCCGCGCCAGGTGTACCAGGCGCAGCTGAACTACCAGCGGCACGACGGCTACTACGCCGAACTCAACGCGCGGGCGGCCTCCAGCTACTACGTGGACTACGCCAACACCCTGGGCGCGCCGTCGTACACGCTGTGGGGCGCCAAGCTGGGCTACCAGGCGCCGGGCCGGCGCTGGGAAGTCTTCCTCGACCTGCGCAACCTGACCAACGAGCACTACGCCACCGCGGCCAACACCGCCTACGACGCCAAGGGCCGGGACTCGGCCAACTTCTACCCGGGCGACCCGTTCAACGTCACCGCCGGGGTGGCCGTGCGCTTCTGATGCGCTTCTGAGCCGCCGAGGGGCCGGCACCCTGCCGGCCCCGAGGCTTCAACCGGCAGGCGCCAGCGCGGCGGTCAGCGAGCGCAGCAGGGTGGCGCAGCGCTGCTCGCGGTCCTGCGGGTAGCGGGCGAGCCACAGGGGCAGGTGCTCGAACAGCTCCAGGGTGGGCTGGCAGGCCTGGCCGGGGCTGGCGTAGCCGGCCGCGCCCAGCAGCGCATCGAGCTTCTGGCCGAGCTGCCGGCGCAGCCGCTCGACGCACTGGCGCTGCTCGTCGGTGAGGCAGCCGGCGTCGCGGGTTGCCAACTGGAAGTGCAGGGGGTTGCTCTCGTACAACGCCAGCAGCCCTTCGACCACCCGTTGCAGGGCTGCCCTGGGGCAGCCGCGCAGCTGGCGCCGGTCGAACAGCGAAAGCAGCGCCAGGTAGTGTTCCTCGATGAACTCCAGCAGCAGCTCTTCCTTGCTTGCGCAATGGCTGTAGAGCGAGCCCGCGGTCAGCTCCAGGTGGCGCGCCAGTTCGCGCAGGCTGACCTGGGCGAAGCCGCGCCGGGCGAAGAGTTCCAGGGCCTTGGGGCGGTTGCGCGCGAAACGCGAGCCGGAAGTGGCGGTCATCTGGGCACCTGTACGTCGTGGCTGGCGGGCGGTGTGGCGGCCGCTCGCCGGGAAGGCGCGCCGAAAGGGCGGCCGGCCGGCGCGGGGCCCGCTTCGTGGGTTGGGCCCCGCCCCTGGCCGGCCGGCCCGATCAGACGCGTTCGAAGATCACGGCGATGCCCTGGCCGCCGCCGATGCACATGGTGGCCAGCGCGTAGCGGCCCTTGATGCGCTGCAGCTCGTGGATGGCCTTGGTGGCGATGATGGCGCCGGAGGCGCCGATGGGGTGGCCCAGGGAGATGCCGGAACCATTGGGGTTCACCTTCTGCGGGTCGAAGCCCAGCTCGCGGCTGACCGCGCAGGCCTGGGCGGCGAAGGCTTCGTTGGACTCGATCACGTCCAGGTCGGCCACGCTCAGGCCGGCGCGCTGCAGGGCCAGGCGGGTGGCCGGGATGGGGCCCAGGCCCATCAGGGTGGGCTCGACGCCGGCGTGGGCATAGGCCACCACCCGCGCCATGGGCTGCAGGTTCTCGCTCTTCACGGCCTCGGCGGTGGCCAGCAGCAGGGCGCCGGCGCCGTCGTTCAGGCCCGAGGCGTTGCCGGCGGTGACGCTGCCGTCCTCGATGAAAGCCGGCTTCATCTTCGCCAGTTGCTCCAGGCTGGCCTCGGCGCGCACGTGCTCGTCCACCTCGAACAGGCTGGTGCCCTTGCGGCTGCGGATCTCCACCGGCACGATCTGCCCGGCGAAGCGGCCTTCGGCGATGGCCCGGGCGGCGCGCTGCTGGCTCTGCAGGGCCAGGGCGTCCTGGTCCTCGCGGGTGATGCCGTGCTGCTTGGCGATGTTCTCGGCGGTGATGCCCATGTGGATGCCGTGCAGCGGGTCCTGCAGGGCGCCGAGCATGTAGTCGAGCATCTTCACGTCGCCCATGCGCGCGCCCCAGCGGGCGCTGGGCACCAGGTAGCCGGACTGGCTCATGCACTCGGCGCCGCCGGCGAGGGCGATGCGCGAGTCGCCCAGCATCAGGCCCTGGGCGGCGCTGACGATGGCCTGCAGGCCCGAGCCGCACAGGCGGTTGACGGTGAAGGCCGGGGCCTCCTTGGGAATGCCGGCCTGCAGCGCCGCCACGCGGCTGATGTAGGCGTCCTTGGGCGTGGTGGGGATGACGTGGCCGAACACCACGTGCTCGACCCGCTGCGCGTCGCAGTTGGCGCGCGCCAGCGCGGCCTGGGCGACCAGGGTGGCGAGCTGGGCGGGCGGGGTGTCCTTGAGGGTGCCGCCGAAGGTACCGATGGCGGTGCGCACCGCGCTGATGACGAAGACTTCAGGTCTGTTCATGGGAAGGGCTCCTGGCAGAATGGCGAGCAGTCTAGAAGGCGATGCCACGGCGTCCTATGCCAGAATTGCGCAGTCCCGGCTGACGGATTTGGACATATCGGATGATGAAAACCGCCCAGGGCCCTGCGGAAGAGACCGGCACCCGGCGCCGGCGCGACTCGGTGGCGGCCTACTTCGTGAAGGCCGCGCTGCACCGCCTGGCCGACCGCCCGCAACGCGCCGGCGAACTGCTGGCGCAGGCCGGCATCGAGCCGCACTGGCTGGACGACCCGCTGCACCGCGTGCCGGCGGACGCGGTGACGCGCCTGTGGCTGCTGCTCACCGAGGAGCTGGGCGACGAGTTCTTCGCCTTCGATTCCGCCGGCCTGCCGCGCGGCGCCTTCGCCCTGGTCTGCCGCAGCGTGCTGCACGAGCCGGACCTGGGCCACGCCCTGCGCCAGTGCCTGGCCGGCTTCAACCTGTTCCTGCGCGATATCCGCGCGCACCTGGAGCTGCGCGGCAACCGCGAGGCCATCGTGCTGCAGACGCGCATCGACGACGCCACCTTGCGCGGCGTCGCCGAGGAAATCTACCTGAGCATGGTCATCGGCGTGGCCTGCTGGCTGGTGGGGCGGCGCATCAACCCCGACCGCGCCCGCTTCGGCCACCCGCAACCGCCCCACGGCGCCGAGCCGCTGCTGTGGGGGCCGTGGATCCGCTTCGACGCCGAGCGCACCGAACTGGAGTTCAACGCCCAGCAGCTGGCGCTGCCGGTGATCCGCAACTTCGCCAGCCTCAAGCAGTTCCTGCGCCAGGCCCCGGAGGGCGTGGTGGTGCGCTTCCGCAACCGCTCCGGGCTGTCGGCCAAGGTCTACCGCCGGCTGAAGGCCTGCAGTGACCTGGACTGGCCATCCCAGGCGCAGATGGCCGCGCAGCTGGCGCTGAGCGAGTCGGCCTTCCGCCGCCAGCTGGAGCGCGAAGGCTTCTCCTACCAGACCATCAAGCACGAGGTGCGCCGGGCGCTGGCCTTCGAGTGCCTCGACGACGCGCGCCTGAGCATCGCCGAGATCGCCGCGCGCTGCGGCTTCCAGGAGCCCAGCGCGTTCCACCGGGCGTTCCGCCAATGGACGGGCATGAGCCCCGGGCGCTACCGCGCGGCCCGCGCCAAGGATGGGGGCTGAGCGGCTCCCGGCGGCGCTGAACCTTGGCCGGCGGCGGCAGTCTGAGGCTGGCCGCGGTGCCCCAGTGGGCGCCGCCCGTGTCGTCCACCCAGCCCGAGTCCAGCGTTGCTCATGCGCCCCATCGCCCGCCGTCTGCCGTCGTGTCTGTCGTTCCTGTTCTGCCTTTCGCCCCTGCTGGCCCACGCCGGCGAGGAAAGCCGCCTGCTGGCGGCCATCAACGCCTACCGCGCGCACCCCTCGGGGTGCGCCGGGAGCACGCCGCGGCGCCTGCCGCCGCTGAGGGCGCAGGCCAGCCTGGCGCTGCCGGTGGGCTTTGGCGGCGGCCTGCGCGAGGAAGTACGGGCAGCCGGCTACCAGGCGCAGGTGGTGCGCAGCGTCCGCCTGGTGGGCGCGGCCGATGCCGATGAAGCCTTCGGCATGCTGCGCGAGCGCTATTGCTCGGCGCTGCTGGACCCGCAGTTCGCCGACGCCGGCGTAAGCCGCGCCCGCGGCGAGTGGCGCCTGGTGCTGGCGCGCTCGACGGGCGGCGGCACCCTGGAGGACCCGCGCGCGGCAGGCCGGGCGCTGCTGGCCGAGGTCAACGCGGCGCGCTCGCGGGCAAGGCTGTGCGGCGGCCGGCGCTTCGCCGCGGCCCGCCCGCTGAGCTGGAGCCCGGCGCTGGGCGCGGCGGCGCAGGCGCACAGCCGGGCCATGGCGCGCGGCAACTACTTCGCCCACCGCGACCCCGACGGCGACACCCCGGCCGACCGCGCCCGCGCCGCCGGCTACCGCGGCCGCCAGATCGGCGAGAACATCGCCGCCGGGCAGGGCTCGACGAGCCAGGCCATGGCGAGCTGGCTGGCCAGCCCCGGGCATTGCGCCAACCTGATGAACCCGATGTTCACCCAGGTCGGCGCGGCCTACGCCAGCGAGGCGCGCAGCGACCAGGGGGTGTACTGGACCATGCTGTTCGGCGCGCCTTGAGAGAGTGGGCGGTAGGGCGCGCTTGCTACTGCGCGGCCCACCGCTGCATTCCCCTGTAGGAGCGCGCCCTGCGCGCGAAATCGCGGGCAGGGCCCGCTCCTACGGGAGATACCGTGCCTCGTGGTGGGCTGTAGGCGCCGGCCTCCAGTTGCACGGAACTGCGCCGTTCGTAGGGCGCATAACGCCTACGGCGTTATCCGCCATCGTTCGTGGGCATGGGTGCATTGGTCAACGGCGGATAACCGCGAACGGTTATTCGCCCTACGGTTCCAGGAAGCACGGACGTAGGAGCGGACTCCGTCCGCGATGAGCCCCGCCTCGGCGGTGACGCCTATTGGCTGAAACTGACGCTGCCGTTCCGGGGGGAGGGGCCCGCCGCGTCACTGCGGCGGGCGCTGGCAGTCCTTGAGCAGGCGCTTGATGGCCTTGTTGACGTTGCGCTTGGCCAGTTCGTCCAGGGAGAACCAGCGGCAATCGGCGATCTCGTTCTGCGGGCGGGGGTTCTGCGGCTCGGGCAGGGCGGCCTCGAACACGTAGTGGAGGGTCTGGTACAGCTCCAGCGGGGCGAGGTAGGCCATGGCCTCCACCTGCAGGCCGGTCTCTTCGGCCAGTTCGCGCTGTGCTGCCTGGCTCGGTGCCTCGTCGGCCTCGATGCGGCCGCCGGGCAGGTTCCATTTGCGCCGGGCCTTGCGCACGAAAAGGATCTTGTCGTCCTGGCGGCAGATGATTGTCGCCCGTTCCTTGATCGCACTACCCATGGGCACCCCCTGATACTGCTTGCCGCATATACCTGTAATAGCAGACAACGCTTGTCATGAATTTGTCACAAAAAAGATGAAGCAAGAACGACGCCAGTTGCAGCCGGGCCCTGCGGGCACCGGTGCCGGCCGCTGCGGGCGCGCAGGATACGTGGCCGGGTACGCACCGCTCCAGTTGGAACTATTGAATCCGGCAATGGAAATTTCTGATTGATCGGCAGGAAAGATGAGTGGCTTTGGGGCGTGCATCGCGTAGGGCGGATAACCGTTCACGGTTATCCGCCGCCGGCCGGCATGCCGGTGCCCGGGGGCGACGGCGTGGGAGCTCTTCGTAGGATGGAGGGGGCGCCTGGCTCTTGCGCGTGAATGAGCCACGCTGCGGAATCCGTTCGCGAGCAAGCTCGCTCCTACGAAAAGCCGTCCTTCCGCGAGGCGGGGCCCGCAGCCGCGGGGCTCAGCGGAATTTCTCCAGCATCTGGTAGTACCACATGCCGGCCGCCAGCATCGGGTTGCCGAAGACGTCGCCCAGGGGCACCTTCACGTGCTTGCACTGGGCGAAGGTGTCGAATTTCTCCAGGTCGCCGCTCATGGCCGTGGCCATGATCTCGCCCATGATGTGGGTGGTGGCCACGCCGTGGCCGGAGTAGCCCTGGCAGTACCAGACGTTGTCCGAGAGCTTGCCCAGCTGCGGGATGCGGTTCATCACGATGCCCATGGCGCAGCTCCACTGGAACTCGATCTCCACGCCCTTGAGCACCGGGAAGGTGCGCTCGATGCACGGGCGCAGTTCGCCGGCGATGTCCCGCGAGTCGCGCCCGGAGTAGTTGGCGCCGCCGCCGAACAGCAGGCGGCCGTCGGCGGTCAGGCGGTAGTAGTCGAGCACGAAGCGGCAGTCGTACACCGCCAGGTCCTGCGGGTTGATGCGCCTGGCCAGCTCGCCCAGCGGCCTCGTGGTGACGATGCCGCCCATGGCCGGGAAGATCATGCCCTTGAGCCGCTTGCGCTCCAGCTTGTGGTAGACGTCGCCGGCCAGCAGCACCTGGGCGGCGTTGATCCGCCCGCCGTTGGTGACCACGGCCGGGCGCGGGCCGTGGACGATGTCCAGCACCTCTGAATGCTCGAAGATCAGCCCGCCCAGGCTTTCCAGGGCCTTGGCCTCGCCGATGCACAGGTTGAGCGGGTGCAGGTGCATGTTGCGCATATTCTTGATGGCGCCGCAGTAGAGGTCGCTTTCCAGGTGCTGGCGCACGCCGGCGGCGTCGAGCAGGCTGACTTCGTCGCCCATGCCGCGGCGCACGGCTTCTTCATAGGAGGTCTCCAGCTCGGCCATGTGCGAGGGCTTCATGGCCGCGTGCAGGTGGCCGAACTTGAGGTCGCAGGCGATGCCGTATTTTTCCACGCGGTTGCGGATGATCTCGTGGCCGCGCCAGCGCAGGTGCCAGATGAAGTCGTCGACGTCCTGGCCCAGCCACTGCTGCATCTGCTTGCGCATGGCGGCGTCGCCGGAGAGGCTGCCGGTGACCTGGCCGCCGTTGCGCCCGCTGGCGCCCCAGCCGACCTTGTTGGTCTCGACGAGGGCCACCTTGTAGCCGCGCTCGGCCAGCTCCACGGCGGTGGTCACGCCGGTGAAGCCGCCGCCGATGATGGCGATGTCGACGTTCACCTCGCCTTGCAGGGTGGGGTAGTCGGTTTCCACGGCGAGGCTGGCGGAGTAGTAGGAAGGCGCGCGCTCGGGGCGGGCCTGGCGGGTTTCAGTGCGGCGTTCATTTTTGTGTTTTTCCTGTTGTCTGGGTTCCCTCTCCCTAGCCCTCTCCCTGAAGGGAGAGGGGACTGGATCGGAGCGGGCTTTTGATTCGGTTTCAGCCGGTTGCGCTGGTGTTTCCGGAGGGCACGATTCCCATCTCGGCACGGATGCTCCCTCTCCCTTCAGGGAGAGGGCTGGGGAGAGGGGCTCTTGGCTCTCAGCTTCATGCTCAAGCCTGGTGCAGATACCACCGCCAATCCTGCTCCCCGACCTCGCCCATGAACTGGCGGTACTCCGCCTGCTTCACCTTGAGGTACACGCCCAGGAACTCACGCCCCAGCGCGTCCCGCGCCCAGCTGGAGCGCTCCAGCGCGCGCAGCGAGGTGAGCCAGTCGGTGGGCAGCAGTTCCTTGGCCTGGGCGTAGCCGTTGCCTTCCACCGGCGCGCCCGGGTCGATGTCTTCGCGGATGCCGCGGTGGATGCCGGCGAGGATGGCCGCCGCCGCCAGGTAGGGGTTGGCGTCGGCACCGCAGATGCGGTGCTCGATGTGCCGGGTGTGGGCCGGCCCGCCCGGTACGCGCAGGCTGACGGTGCGGTTGTCGCAACCCCAGGTCGGCGCCAGCGGCGCGTAGCTGTTGGCCTGGAAGCGCCGGTAGGAATTGGCGTTGGGGCAGAACAGCAGCAGCGAGTCGAGCAGGCTCTCGAGCATGCCGCCCACCGCCTGGCGCAGCAGCGGCGTGCCGGCCGGGTCTTCGCTGGCGAAGAGGTTTTCGCCCTCGGCATCGGCCAGGGACACGTGCATGTGCATGCCGGTGCCGGCCAGGTCGTCGAAGGGCTTGGCCATGAAGCAGGCCTGCATCCCGTGCTTGTGCGCCACGCCTTTCACCAGGCGCTTGTAGCGCACGGCCTGGTCCATGGCGGTGAGGGCGTCGCCATGCTCCAGGGTGATCTCCACCTGGCCGGGGGCGTACTCGGAGATGGCGGTGCGCGCCGGGATGCCCTGGGCCTTGCAGGCGGCATAGAGGTCGGCGAGGAAGGGTTCGATCTGCTCCAGCTCGCGCAGGCCGTAGACCTGGGTGGAGCGCGGCCGGCCGCCGTCGGCGTCCAGCGCCGGTTGCGGGCGGCCGTTGGCGTCGCGCCTGGCGTCCAGCAGGTAGAACTCCAGCTCGCAGGCCATCACCGGGTGGTAGCCGGCGGCCTTCAGCTCGTCGATCACCTTGACCAGCACGTGGCGCGGGTCGGCGATGTCGGCCGGCTTGCCTTCGACCGGGTGCATGCTGACCTGCACCGCGGCGGTGGGGATCTGCCGCCAGGGCAGGCGCACCAGGCTGCCTTCCAGCGGGTAGGCGCGGCAGTCGATGTCGCCGACGTCCCACACCAGCCCGGAATCCTCCACGTCCTCGCCATGCAGGGTGAGGCCGAGGATGGTGCTCGGCAAGGGCCGGCCGGACTCGTACACCGCCAGCAGTTCCTCGCGGTGCAGCAGCTTGCCGCGGGGCACGCCGTTGGCGTCGAGGATGAACAGCTCGACCATCTCGATGTCGGGGTTGGCGGCCAGGAAGGCCTGGGCCTCTTGCTCGGGAGCGAATTTCATTGTTGTTCTCGCATAGCGCCGATGGGCGCGCTGATGACCTGCACGGCCGGGCTGCGGCGGGGCAGGCGATGCTATGGCTACGGCTGGACCGCGGAGCGTGTGTCGCTTGCGTTCAGCGTAGTGCCGGCGAAGGGCCGGGCGCGGGGCGCCCGTCAGCGTGCGGCGCTATCCGGTGGACGCGCGTGGCGGCAGTGCCAGAGCGCCCAGAAGGCCAGCTCCAGCGGCAGCGAGAGGGGTTGCAGGCGTAGCCAGCGGCAGCGTTCGCGCGGCAGGCGCAGGGGCTCTGCCCGGGGGCGGAGGCGCTGGCGGCGGCGAAGTGCTGTTGCAGAAGGTGCATGGGTGGCTGCGTGGAGGACGATGCCCGGAGACTGGCACAGGCGATGGGTGCTTTAAATGTGAATCTAGTGGAACTCAGTTGAGCGAAATCGAAACTGATTGCCGCCCGGTCGATCCGCGCCGCCGGCGTCGGCCATGCCGCCTAAACTGAGCGAAACCCGTCAAGCCGCGCAGCCCATGGCCCACATCGTCTTCGCCCCGTCCATCCAGCGCCACGTCGAGGTACCCGAGCAGGACCTGCCCGGCGCCACCCTTGGCGGCCTGCTGGAAGGCGTGTTCGCTCGGCACCCGCGCCTGCGCGGCTACCTGCTGGACGACCAGGGCGGCCTGCGCCGGCATGTCACCGTGTTCATCGACGGCCTGCGCCTGCGCGACCGCCATGGCCTGGGCGATGCCCTGGCGGCCGACAGCGAGGTGTACGTGGTGCAGGCGCTGTCGGGTGGCTGAAGGAGGAAGCATGGACGATCGACTGCTGGTGGCCACGCGCAAGGGCCTGTTCACCTTTCTCAACGACCGTGGCGCCTGGCACGAGGCGGGCCAGGACTTCCTCGGCGAGCCGGTGAACATGCTGCTGGCCGACCCCCGCGACGACACCCTCTACGCGGCGCTGGACCTGGGCCACTTCGGCTGCAAGCTGTGGCGCAAGCCCAGCGGCGCCGACTGGCAGGAGTGCGCGGTGCCGGTCTACCCGCCGCAGCCGGACGCCTTGCCCGAGCCGGCCGAAGGCGATGCTCCCCAGGCGCCCTGGAGCCTGCAACTGATCTGGTGCCTGGAGACCGGCGGCACCGACCAGGCCGGCACCCTCTGGGCCGGGACCATTCCCGGCGGCCTGTTCCGCAGCGACGACCGTGGCGACAGCTGGACGCTCAACCGCCCGCTGTGGGACCGCCCCGAGCGCGCCCGCTGGTTCGGCGGCGGCTACGACTGGCCGGGCATCCACTCCGTCAGCGTCGACCCGCGTGACAGCCGCCACCTCACCGTCGGCGTGTCCTGCGGCGGCGTCTGGCAGAGCCACGACGAAGGCGCCAGCTGGCGCAACACCACCGCCGGCATGTACGCCGACTACATGCCGCCGGAGCTGCGCGAGGACGGCGCCATCCAGGATCCGCACCGCCTGGTGCATTGCCCGGCGCAGCCGGACCGGCTGTGGGTGCAGCACCACAACGGCATCTTCACCTCCAGCGATGGCGGCGTTCACTGGCGCGACGTGCCGGCCCGGCCTTCCAGCTTCGGCTTCGCCGTGGCCGTGCATCCCACCCGGCCGGACACCGCCTGGTTCGTCCCGGCGGTCAGGGACGTCTGCCGCATCCCGGTGGCCGGGCGCCTGCTGGTCAACCGCACGGAGGATGGCGGCAAGAGCTTCCAGGCCCTGGACCATGGCCTGCCCCAGGGCCCGTGCTACGACCTGGTGTACCGCCACGGCCTGGCCGTGGACGACGACGGCGAACGCCTGGCCATGGGTTCGACCACCGGCGGCCTGTGGCTGTCGGAGGATGGCGGCGAGCGCTGGGAATGCCTGTCCGCGCACCTGCCGCCGATCTACTGCGTGCGTTTCGGCTAGGGCCGGCCGTCGCGTTCGTCCTGCTTCTGGTAGTGCGCCAGGACCATCCGCGCCGGGATCAGCGCCGCCAGGCCCAATACCCCGCAAAGGGTGATGATGCTCGTGCCGGTGGGGTCGTCCAGGCTGTCGCCCAGGGCCGCCAGGCCAATGGTCAGCAGGATCATCACCAGGCCGAACCATTGCGCCATCTGCGCCCAGCGCAGCAGCATGGCGCGGCGCGCCTCGTGCAGGTGGAAATCCGGGTGGCTGTGCTGCCGCATGCTCGTGTCCTCCTCCTGTTCTCGCACCAGCCTACGCCGCTGAGGGCGTCGGCGGCGGCGGCCGGCCGAGCGGTAGGCCGTCACACCGCCGCGGCGATGAACCCCCGCAGCCACTGGTGCGCCGGGTCGCGGTGCGCGCGTTCGTGCCAGAGCATCGACATCTCGTACCCCGGCACCTCCAGCGGCGCTTCCACCATGCGCAGGCCGCTGTCCGGGCGCACCAGGCGTTGCGGCAGCATGGCCACCAGGTCGGTGCTGGCCAGCACCGGGGCGACGAACTGGAAGTGCGGCACCGACAGCACCACCCGGCGCTCGCGGCCCAGCCCGGCCAGGGTCTTGTCGGTGGGGCCGTGGAAGCCGCCGCCGTCCGGCGAGACGATCACCTGCTCCAGCTGGCAGAACCGATCCAGGCTGGGCCGGCGTTTCAGCCGCGGGTGGCCGGCGCGGCCGACCAGCACGTAGCGTTCCTGGAACAGCGGGCGCCGGCGCAGCCCTTCGGGAGCGTCCTCGGTGGTGTGGAACACCAGGTCGGCGTCGCCCTGTTCCAGTTGCCTGACGATCAGCGCCGGCTGCAGCGGCAACAGCGCCAGGCGCGTGCCCGGGGCCGCCTCGCGCAGGCCGCGCAGGGCCGGCAGCATCACGGTGGCCTCGCTGTAGTCGGAGGCCACCAGGCGCCAGGTGTTGTTCGCGGTGCCGGGGTTGAACGGCTCGCTCGGCGCCACCGCCCGCTCCAGTGCCGCCAGGGCCTGGCGCAGGGGCTCGCGCAGCGCCTCGGCGCGGGCGGTGGGACGCATGCCGCGGGGGCCGGGCAGCAGCAGCGGGTCGTCGAACAGCTCGCGCAGCCTGGCCAGTTGCACGCTCACCGAGGGCTGGGAGAAGTGCAGGCGCTGCGCGGCGCGGGTGACGTTGTGCTCGGCCAGCAGCACGTCGAGGGTCACCAGCAGGTTCAGGTCCAGGGTGCGCAGATTGGTCATGACTATACCTGGTGTAATGGATATTCATTTCCACTATACCGTGGGCAACGCCATGCTGCGGCCATCCACTTTTTGGAGACCGCCATGAACATCCTCATCGTCTATGCCCACCCCGAACCCCGCTCGCTCAACGGCTCGCTCAAGGACTTCGCCGTGCGCCGCCTGCAGGCCGCCGGCCACCAGGTGCAGGTGTCCGACCTCTACGCCATGGGCTGGAAGGCCCCGCTGGATGCAGCCGACAGCCTGGACGGCGCGGCCGCCGGGCGCTTCGACCCCTCCGAGGATTCCCGCCGCGCCTACGCCGGCGGCCGGCAGAGCGCCGACATCGCCGCCGAGCAGGCCAAGCTGCGCTGGGCCGACGCGCTGATCCTGCAGTTCCCGCTGTGGTGGTTCTCCATGCCGGCCATCCTCAAGGGCTGGGTCGAGCGCGTGTACGCCTATGGCTTCGCCTACGGCGTGGGCGAGCACTCCGATGCGCGCTGGGGCGACCGCTACGGCGAGGGCAGCCTGGCCGGCAAGCGGGCCATGCTGGTGGTCACCACCGGCGGCTGGGAGTCGCACTACAGCGCCCGTGGCATCAACGGGCCGATCGACGACCTGCTGTTCCCCATCCACCACGGCATCCTCTACTACCCGGGCTTCGAGGTGCTGCCGGCGTTCCTGGTGTACCGCGCCGGGCGCATGGACGAGGCCCGCTATGCCGCCATCGAGCAGGCCTATGGCGAGCGCCTGGACAGGCTGTTCAGCGCCGCGCCCCTCCCGTTCCGCCGGCAGAACGCTGGGGACTACGAGATACCCGCGCTGACCTTGCGTGAGGATATTGCACCGCAGTTGACTGGCTTTGCTGCGCATCTGGGGTGACAGTCTCGATGGGGGCGGTGCACCGCTTTTCGTAGGAGCGAGCTTGCTCGCGAACGGCGTGAACCGGCCACTTCGCTGCATGGGCTTGACCACGGTCCCCTCTCCCCAGCCCTCTCCCTGAAGGGAGAGGGGCTAGACCGTGCCGAGATAAGGAATGGTTTCAGCCGGAAACCACCTTGCCTGCCGGCTGACTCGGGAAAAGCAGACCGCACCGAACGGTCCCCTCTCCCTTCAGGGAGAGGGTTAGGGAGAGGGAAAGGCGCCAGACCGAAACACCGAAGTCACCGGTGAGCACCGTTCGCGAGCAAGCTCGCTCCTACGAAAAGCAACTCACACCCCCGCAATTCACTTCAACCGAACCTTGCACGTATCCCGCCTGTCAGAGGTCCGTATCGGAAAAAATACAAAAGGACCACGGACCCATGTTGAAGAGCTGGCGCAACAGCCGCTGGAAGCACTGGCTGGAAGAGCACGACATCGAATTCCGCAGCGGCGTCAGCCGCCTGGGGCGCGGGAAGCGCCTGCTGGTCGAGGCGCCCGGCAGCATCGGCGAGGCGGAGTTCAAGATCTACCGCGACGAGATGCATATCGGCGCCTTCTCCAC
The DNA here is from genome assembly GCF_029201425.1 of Pseudomonas sp. 273. NCBI lineage: Bacteria > Pseudomonadati > Pseudomonadota > Gammaproteobacteria > Pseudomonadales > Pseudomonadaceae > Pseudomonas > Pseudomonas sp. 273. The sequence goes on along the minus strand of NZ_CP116775.1, from coordinate 3,854,963 downwards.
CATCCGCGCCACCAGCTTCCACCGCATCTCGCACATCGGCCGCTTCAGCTCCACCGGCCAGCACTGCCGTGTCGGCCTGGCTGCCCGTGCGCACCCGATGGACTGGCTGAGCACCAGCTCGGTGCAGTACGAGCCAGGGGTGTTCGACCGCTACGACACGCCGCGCCAGCGCTACGAGGACACCGACGCCGACACCTGGATCGGCAACGACGCCTTCATCGGCGAGGGGGCGGTGGTGATGAGCGGGGTGAAGGTCCACGATGGCGCCGTGGTGGCGGCCATGTCCGTGGTGACCCGCGACGTGCCGCCCTACGCCATAGTCGCCGGCTCGCCGGCGAAGGTGGTGCGCTACCGCTTCCCGGCGGAAATCCGCGAGCGCCTGCTGGCCAGCCGCTGGTGGGACCTGGCGCCGGCGCAGATCGCCGCCTTGCCGCTGCAACGCATCGAGGCGGCGCTGGAGCGCGTCGAGGCCCTGCGCGCCAGCGGCGAGGCGCGCCCGCCGGTCTACCCGAACATCGAAATCCGCCGCCAGGGCTGCCGCCTGCTGTCCGAGGGCGCCGGCTAGCCCGGTACGGAGCGGCAGCGCTGCGCCGCCCCGTACGGAACGCCCGGGGCGCTCAGCGCCGGTCCTGGGCCAACTGGTAGAGCTGCCGCGCTTCCGCCGCCATCGGCAGCAGGGCCGAGACCAGGCGGGCCTGGCCCTGCACCAGCGGCATTTCGTCGGGGCAGTCCGCCAGCAGGCACAGCAGGTCCTCCAGGGCCACCAGGCGGCGCTCGGCGGCTTCGAACAGGTGCTGGGCGGGGGCTCCGGCGTCGACGAACAGTACGTCGTCGTGGGGCTGGGCCAGGTTGGTGAGGGGTTGCAGATCAGACATGGCGCGCCTCCTGGGTGTGGAGGGCGAAGTGCGGAGAGTGCATGTTCCATTGCTCCTGAGCGGGATCAAGAGCCGCCTCCCGGAAAAGGGAGGCGGACCGTACGGGGGTAGGATACCGTTGCGAAAGAAGACGGCAGGCCCGAAGGCCTCCCCGGACGGCCCGCCACGGAACGTGAGTGCACACAACGATGGACCGACTGCGCTCACGGCTATGACGCACCACCCTCCGCAACGGGATCCTACCCCCGGCCACAGCAAGGCTGCGGCAGGGCGGAATCTATCCAGCGCCCTCGTAGGACCTCAAGGCGAATTCAGCGTGGGAATTTTTACGCGGGGCAGGGGCGCCGCCCGCGGCGAATCGCTATGCTCGGGGCCATGAACGGCCAGCTCCCCCTCCGCCAACCCTGCCCGCCGGGCGCCTGCGATTGCGGGCGCGAGGCATTGCTGGCCGACCCCCACGGCGACATCCGCATCCTCCTGCTCACCCGCCAGGAAGAGCAGCGCCTGCTGCAGCGCCTGGAGCAGCTCAAGGACCTGGCCGACCTGCAGCACATGCAGCAGCGCATGTACGAGCAGCTCGGCCTGCGCCTGAGCATCGCCCCCGGTTTCAACGAGGTGCGCAGCATGCGCGGCCTGGACATCCGCATCGCCGGGCAGCCCGGCCTGTGCCGCAAGACCCGCCAGGCCATCCCCGCGGCCATCCGCCGGGGCCTGGAGCGCACCCCGGAAATCGCCTGGCGCCTGCTGGATTCCTTCGACCTGCTGGGCGGCAGCCACTAGGCCAGGCCTGCGCGGCCGTCGCCGACCGCGTGCATTTTTCCAAGGCTTTGCTAATGTCGTTAACCAGGAGATGGCATTCCTCCTCTAACCGCCCCCGGCTGATGATGCCTACGCATAACCCTCCATGGGCGGCGTAGGCATTGTTCTGCTGTCCATGGTCTGCCCATGGACAGCGCACATGCCCGACCCGTCCCGTTCCGCCGCCTTCCGCACCCTGCTTCCCGCAAGCCGGTACGCCGTGCTGCGCCGCCGCTCGCCGGCGGGGGAGGGTGCGCCATGAAGGGCTACCAGCTGACCTTCTTCACCCAGCAGGACCGCAAGGTCCACCACCAGCCCGTTGCCGAGTGGCTGATGGCCGAGGCGCTGCGCCTGGGCGTGCATGGCGCCACCCTGCTGGCCGCCAGGGAGGGGTTCGGCCACCACCACCGGATGCATGCCGCGCGCTTCTTCGAGCTGGCCGACCAGCCCCTGGAAGTGGTGATGATGGTCACCGAGGCGGAAATGCAGCGGATCTTCACGCGCCTGGCCGAGGAACACCTGAAGCTGGTGTACGTGAAGACCCCCGTCGAGTTCGGCGTACTGGGCGAGGACGACGAGCCCGCCAACGGAGGCCGCCATGACTGAGATATGGGCCCAGGCCGCCCTGTGGCTGGGGCTGGCGTTGCTGGCGACGCTGGTGTCGATCTTCCTGCGCATCGCCACGGCGCTGTCGGAGATCGTCGTCGGGACCATCGCCCAGCTGATCATCGGGGCGTTGCTGGGCATGGCGGTGCTGCAGGGCGACGCCAGCTGGATCAAGTTCCTCTCCGGCGCCGGGGCCATCCTGCTGACCTTCCTGGCCGGCGCCGAGCTGGACCCGAAGGTGTTCCGCAGCCACTGGAAGCAGGCCACGGTGATCGGCCTGGTCGGCTTCGTGGTGCCCTTCATCGGCTGCGCGGCGCTGGCGCGCTGGGGCCTGGGCTGGGATGCGCAGGCCAGCTGGCTGGCCGGCATCGCCATGTCCACCACCTCGGTGGCGGTGGTCTACGCGGTGATGCTGGAGCTGGGGCTGAACACCAGCGAGTACGGCAAGATCGTGCTGGCGGCCTGCTTCGTCAACGACCTGGCCACGGTGATCGCCCTGGGGCTGATCTTCGCCCCCTTCACCCTGAGGACCGCCGGTTTCGCCGGCATCCTGGTCCTGGCGGCGCTGCTGCTGCCGTGGATCACCCCGCGCTTCTTCCGGCGCTTCGGCGGCCGCCCCTCGGAACTGGAAGCCAAGTTCCTCATGTTCTGCCTGTTCGCCCTGGGCGCGGCGGCGACCTGGGCCGACAGCGAGGCGGTGCTGCCGGCCTACCTGATCGGCATGGTGCTGGCCGGCACCGTGGGCAAGGACCACGCGCTGATCCGCCGCCTGCGCACCCTGACCTTCGGCCTGCTGACGCCGTTCTACTTCATCCGCGCCGGCTCGCTGGTGTCACTGCCGGCGCTGGCCGCGGCGCCCGCGGCCTTCGTGTTGCTGCTGCTGGTGAAGATGCTCACCAAGCTGGTGGGCGTGTACCCCACCTGCCTGTTCTACGGCTCGCCGCGCCGGGAAGGGGCCTACACCACCCTGCTGATGTCCACCGGGCTGACCTTCGGCACCATCTCGGCGCTGTTCGGCCTGGCCCACGGGCTGATCGACCAGGGCCAGTACTCGGCGCTGGTGGCCGCGGTGATCGGCAGCGCGGTGGTGCCGACGCTGATCGCCAACGCCTTCTTCCTGCCCCGGCACCTGCTGCCCAGGGACGACCCGGAGGAGGCCGCCGGCCCGCCGGCGCAAGCCCCGCAACCTGCGCACCAAGACGACTTGCGCCCGCAGACGCGGCGCAGAGGAGGTGAAGCATGATCAAGCGCATCCTGGTGGCCTACGACGCTTCCACGGCGGCGGAGCTGGCCCTGAACTTCGCCAACGAACTGGCCGAGCGCTTCGGCGCCAGCCTGCACATCCTCTCGGTGGCGCAACCGCCGGAGTTCGGCGACGAGGTGGAGACCGAGGCGGTGATCGAGCGCTCCCGCACGCACTTCCACCACGCCTTCAAGCTGCTGGGCTACAGCCGCATGCCGGTGGAGGAGCGGCCGACCACCCACGTCTCGGTGGGGCGCCCGGCCGAGCAGATCGTGCGCTACGCCGAGGAGCACCACATCGACCACATCGTCATCGGCCACCGCGGCCACTCGGGGTTCGAGCGCTGGCTGCTGGGCTCGGTGGCGCGCCAGGTGATCGACCACGCGCCCTGCGCGGTCACGGTCATCCGCGGCTGAGCGGCAGGAGGAGGAAACGACATGCTGCAGATCGACATTCCCGGCGTGGGCAGCTTGCAGTTGAAACACATGATCTGCGACTACAACGGCACCCTGGCCGTGGATGGCCGGCTGATCGACGGGGTGGCCGAGCGCCTGGAGGTGCTGGGCCGGAAGCTGGCCCTGCACGTGGTCACCGGCGACACCTTCGGCAGCGCCGAGGCGGAACTGGCGGCGCTGGAGGTGAACCTGCTGGTGCTGTCCGAGAAGGACCAGGCCATTTCCAAGGAGGACTACCTGCGCACCCTGGGCCTGCACGGCGTGGTGGCCATCGGCAACGGCAGCAACGACCGCTACATGTTGCAGCAGTCGGCCCTGGGCATCGCGGTGATCGGCCCGGAGGGCGCTTCCTCGGTGGCCATCGGCTCGGCGGACCTGGTCGCCCTGGACATCCTCAGCGCCCTGGATATGCTGAGCCACCCGCAGCGCATCATTGCCAGCCTGCGCTGCTGAACCTGACAGGAGCAGGACGATGACAAGGATCATTCTGACCCGCCACGGCCACGTGGACTGGATCGCCCCGGAGCGCTTCCGCGGCCGCGCCGAACTGCCGCTGTCGGCGCTGGGCCGGCGCCAGGCCGAGGCGGTGGCCCGGCGCATCGCCGAAAGCTGGCAGCCGGTGGCGATCTACACCAGCCCGCTGTCGCGCTGCATCGACACCGGCGCCGCCATCGCTCGCGCCACCGGCGCCCCGGCGCAGGCCCTGGAAGGCCTGGCCGACACCGACTACGGCCAGTGGCAGGGCCTGACCCACGACGAAGTGCGCGCCCGCTGGCCGGAGGAGCACCGCATCTGGCTGGAGGCGCCGGACCTGGCGGCCATCCCCGATGGCGAGAGCCTGGCCGACGTGCTGGCCCGCGGCACCCGCGTGCTGCGCGAGGTGCTGCGGCAGCATGCCGGGCAGACCCTGGTGCTGGTGGGGCACGACAGCATCAACCGCGTCCTGCTGCTGCAGGCCCTGGGCCTGCCGCTGGCGCGCTACTGGCGGCTGAAGCAGGAGCCTTGCTGCGTCAACGAGTTGGTCGTGGAGAATGACGTCTTCACGCTGCACCGGCTCAACGAGACCTACCATCTGGCCGGGGTGAAGGCTGAGGGTTGAGGCTGTTTTCAACGACGGATGATCGCGGACGGAGTCCGCTCCTACGGTTCCAGGACGCACGGCTTTTCGTAGGAGCGAGCTTGCTCGCGAACGGTGCTCACCTGTGACTGCGGTGTTTTGGCTGGACGCCTTTCCCTCTCCCTAACCCTCGGCTGCGCGCCCCGCCCCGAAGGGAGAGGGGACTGTTCGGAGCGGTCTGGTTTTCCCGAGTCAGCCGGCAAGCAAGGTGGTTTCCGGCTGAAACCATTCCTTATCTCGGCACGGACTAGCCCCCTCTCCCTTCAGGGAGAGGGCTGGGGAGAGGGGCTCTTAAACCCGGCACCTACGGCACCGGGAAACACCGTTCGCGAGCAAGCTCGCTCCTACGAAGAGCACCTCGGCGGTTCCAGGGAGCCTCGGGCGTAGGAGCGGACTCCGTCCGCGATTGGCATCGGCCACGCCGGACGCCCCGGTGGCACGGCCAACGGCGGATAACCGCGAACGGTTATTCGCCCTACGGTATGGGAGGGCTTGGCGTAGGGCGCATAACGCCTACGGCGTTATCCGCCATGATCGCGGACGGAGTCCGCTCCTACGGTTCCAGGACGCACGGCTTTTCGTAGGAGCGAGCTTGCTCGCGAACGGTGCTCACCTGTGACTGCGGTGTTTTGGCTGGACGCCTTTCCCTCTCCCTAACCCTCGGCTGCGCGCCCCGTCCCGAAGGGAGAGGGGACTGTTCGGAGCGGTCTGGTTTTCCCGAGTCAGCCGGCAAGCAAGGTGGTTTCCGGCTGAAACCATTCCTTATCTCGGCACGGACTAGCTCCCTCTCCCTTCAGGGAGAGGGCTGGGGAGAGGGGCTCTTAAACCCGGCACCTACGGCACCGGGAAACACCGTTCGCGAGCAAGCTCGCTCCTACGAAGAGCACCTCGGCGGTTCCAGGAAGCACGGGCGTAGGAGCGGACTCCGTCCGCGATTGGCATCGGCCACGCCGGACGCCCCGGTGGCACGGCCAACGGCGGATAACCGCGAACGGTTATCCGCCCTACGGTGCAGCCGCCGCCAGCGGCACCGGCGTCATCTGCCGCAGGCGGCTGAGGGTGCGCTCGAAGTCCAGGGTGGTGCTGCCGCCGGCCAGCCGTTCCAGCGGCACCGTGGCGTAGAGCTGCAGCTTCAGGCGCTTGTCGTAGGCGATGTCGATGAAGTTCAGGAAGCGCCTGGCGACGTCGTCGGGGTAGTCCTGCAGCGGTTCCAGGCCGCTGACCGCCAGGTACGGGAAGCGTTCGATCAGCCACAGGTAGTCGGCCGCCGAGTGCGGGCGTTCGAACAGTTCGGCGAAGTCGAGCCAGGCGTGGTCGTCGTCGTGGGCGCGCACGCACAGCGGGTGGTGGTTGACCTGCAGCACCTGGTCGAAGCGGGCCTGCGGGCCCAGGCCGAAGCGCTCGCGCAGCGGCGTCGGGTCGTCGGCGGTGGCGGGCCACAGGTAGCTGCCCCAGGCGTCCAGCGGCGTCAGCCGGCGCCGGTAGTCCTCGCCGTTGTCCAGCGCCAGCACCTCGAAGCGGCTTTCGATCAAGCCGACCACGGGGCGCAGGCGCTCGCCGTACAGCGGGTCCGCGCACAGCCCGGCCGGCGGGTAGTTGGAGGTGCACACCAGGCCGACGCCGCGGTCCACCAACTGTTGCAGCATCGGCCCCAGCAGCATGGCGTCACCGATGTCGTGCACGTGGAATTCGTCGAAGCACAGCAGGCGGGTTTCCCCGGCGATGCAGCGGGCGCTCTTCGCCAGCGGTTCGGCCTGGCCGGCGAAGGCCTGCAGGCGCGCCTGCATTTCGTCCAGGAAGGCGTGGAAGTGCACGCGCCGCTTGGCCTGCAGCGGGGCCGCGGCGAAGAAGGCGTCCATCACGAAGCTCTTGCCGCGGCCCACGTCGCCCCACAGGTAGACGCCGGCGGTGGGCTTGTGGAACCAGGCGTGGCGGGCCTGGAGGAAGTGTTCCAGCCAGTTGGCCAGGTGCTCGATGGCGTGTTGCTGCTGAGGGTCGGCGCTGTAGCCGCGCTCCTCCAGGGCCACCCGGAAATGCCGGAGGATGCGTTCGGCGATCGATTCCGGGGCGGCCAGACGGTCGGCGGCGCTCATGCTTCACCTCTGCTCGGGTGGCGCGGGGGCGCGAGGCGCCCCTTTGCCCCTTTAGTGGACGAAGGCCTGGCGGCCGGCGTAGTGGGCCGTGCCGCCGAGCATTTCCTCGATGCGCAGCAACTGGTTGTACTTCTCCACCCGCTCGCCGCGGCAGGGCGCGCCGGCCTTCAGGTGGCCGGTGCCGAAGGCCACGGTGAGGTCGGCGATGAAGCTGTCGACGGTCTCGCCGCTGCGGTGCGAGACCATCGCGCCCCAGCCGTTGTTGTGGGCCAGCAGCACGGTGGTGCGGGTTTCGCTGAGGGTGCCGATCTGGTTGGGCTTGATCAGCACGGCATTGGCGGTGCGTTCGCGGATGCCGCGGCGGATGCGTTCGGCGCTGGTCACGAAGAGGTCGTCGCCGACCAGCTCGATGCGCTGGCCCAGCGCCTCGGTCAGGCGCTTCCAGCCTTCCCAGTCGTCCTCGGCCAGGCCGTCTTCCAGCACCACGATGGGGTAGCGTTCCACCCAGTCGGCGTACAGCCCGATCATCTCGTCGGCGTCCAGCAGGCGGCCTTCGCTGTGCAGGCGGTAGAAGCCGTTCTCGTAGAGGGCGCTGGGCGCCGGGTCGATGGCCAGCTGGACCTGCTCGCCGGGGCGGTAGCCGGCGGCCTCGATGGCTTTCATCAGCAGGTCGAGGGCCTCGGCGTTGTACTTCAGCGGCGGGGCGAAGCCGCCTTCGTCGCCCACCGAGGTGGAGAAGCCCCTGGCCTCCAGCAGGGTGCGCAGCTGCCGGTAGATTTCCGCGCCCCAGCGCAGTGCCTCGCGGAAGCTGCCGGCGCCGGAGGGGACGATCATGAATTCCTGGAAGTCGGTGCCCTGCCAGTGGGCGTGCACGCCGCCGTTGAGCACGTTGAACATGGGCACCGGCATGCGCCTGGCCTGGTCGCCGCCGAGGTAGCGGAACAGCGGCATGCCGGCGGCCGCCGCCGCGGCGCGGGCCACCGCCAGGCTGACGCCGAGGATGGCGTTGCTGCCCAGGCGCGCCTTGTTCGGCGTGCCGTCGCACTGCAGCATCGCCAGGTCGACCGCCGTTTGCTCGCTGGCGTCGTGGCCGCGCAGCAGCGGGGCGATTTCGCTGCGGATGTTGTGCACCGCGCGCAGCACGCCCTTGCCGGCGTAGCGCGCCGGGTCGCAGTCGCGCAGTTCCGCCGCCTCGTGCTTGCCGGTGGAGGCCCCCGAGGGCACCGAGGCGCGTCCGCGGGCGCCGTCCTCCAGGGTCACGTCGACTTCCACCGTGGGGTTGCCGCGGGAGTCGAGGATTTCCCGGGCGTCTATCTGCTGGATCAGGATGGCCATGCCGCTCTCCTTGGTTCGTTCGAATGCATGAGGGGGCCCCTCACAACTGCGGGCGCAGGTAGCCGCCGGCCATCCCGCGCCTGGACAGCACCCACTGCCACAGCTGGATGTCGCGGGCGCGGAAGGCGCCGGCGCAGGACAGCAGGTAGTAGCGCCACATGCGCCGGAAGCGCTCGCCCAGCGCCGAGAAGCGCGGCCAGGCCGCTTCGAAGTTGGCGTGCCAGGCCATGAGCGTGCGGTCGTAGCAGGCGCCGAAGTTGTGCAGGTCCTCGACCACGAAGAGGCCGTCGGCGGCGTCGCCGAGCTGGCCGATGGAGGGCAGGTCGCCGTTGGGGAAGATGTAGCGGTCGATCCATGGGTCGGGCCGCCCGTGGCGGGTGTTCTTGCCGATGGTGTGCAGCAGGAACAGGCCGTCGTCGGCCAGGCAGCGCTGGGCCACCTGCATGAAGGCGCGGTGGTTCTTGTGGCCGACGTGCTCGAACATGCCGACGCTGGCGATGCGGTCGAACCTGCCGGTCAGGGTGCGGTAGTCCTGCAGGCGGAACTCCACCGGCAGGTCGCGGTAGCGGTCGCTGGCCCAGTTCGCCTGCTCCTGGGACACGGTCACGCCCACGCATTCCACGCCGTGGTGCTGGGCGGCATAGGCCATCAGGCTGCCCCAGCCGCAGCCGATGTCCAGCAGGCGCATGCCCGGCTCCAGCCGCAGCTTGCGGCAGATCAGCTCCAGCTTGGCTTCCTGGGCCTGCTCCAGGGTGCTGGCGGTTTCCCAGTAGCCGCAGCTGTAGGTCATGCGCGAGTCGAGCATGGCCCGGTAGAGTTCGTTGCCCAGGTCGTAGTGGCGCCGGCCCACCTGCCAGGCGCGGCGGCTGTTCTGCAGGTTCAGCAGGCGGTAGCGCAGGACGTGGGCGAGCAGGCGCCAGGGCCGGACCTCCTGGTCCAGGCGGGCGCGCAGCAGGCGGTGGAAGAACTCGTCCAGGTGCTGCGCGTCCCAGTCGCCGTCCATGTAGCTTTCGCCCAGGCCCAGGCTGCCCTGGGCCAGCGCGCGCTCGAACACGCGCGGGCGCAGCACCTGCATGTCCCAGGGGCGCTGGCCGTTGATCTGGATGCCGGCCTTGTGCAGCAGGCCGGCGGCGAGCCGCTGCAGCTCCGGGTCCGGGCCGGGCTGCGAATCCGTCGACGGGGTTCCCAGTGTCTCGCTCATGTCGGGCTCCCCGTGCCGTCGACGATCGATGCGGGCAGGCGGTAGGGCGCGGGCGGGGACAGTGCCGTATCCCGGGCACGTCGCTCGGCCAATGCCTCCCGATAGAAGCCGACACGATAGATGCGCACCTCCAGGGCCAGGCTGGCGAAGCGCAGGCAGCAGTAGGTATCCCAGGCCTCGCGGGGCTCGGAGAAAACCAGGCATTGCGCGCCGCTTTCGACCAGCAGGGCGGAGCGCTTCAGCCCCTGGGTGAACAGCAGCCGTGCCACGTGCTCTTGTTGCTCGCGGGCGATCTGCGCTGCGGCGGGATAGGTGATCTTCAGCAGTACGTGGTGCGCCGGAAGCGCCTGGAGAAATGCGTCCAGGTCATCGGAAACCAGGCTGGTCACCGACGATGACCACGCTGCGTCTTCATGCATGGGAGTGCCCACTTGTACCTCCAGGTGACGGAGCCAGCCGGTGCCGTACGGCGAAGCGAGGCTGGCGGGGAAACGACCTGAGCGAGGTGGGGCGGTAGATACGAAAATGCCTACCGCCCCCGCCTTCGCGGGTTCGGTAGGCATCATCAGCTGAACGTGTCAGCGGTTAACGGAGAATGCCATCTCCTGAGAGAACTCTATCACCGGCTTCCAGGCTTGCAAGGCGCCGGGGTGGATGTTCAGTCCTCCAGTAGCGCCCTGTTGCGTACTGCGCCCTTGTCGGCACTGGTTGCCAGCAGCGCGTAGGCCTTTAGCGCGCTGCTGACCTTGCGCGCGCGGGGCTGCGTCGGCTTCCAGCCCTTGCCGTCCTGCTCGACGCGGCGGGCGGCCAGTTCTTCGTCGCCGACCAGCAGGTCGATGCTGCGGTTGGGGATGTCGATGAGGATGCGGTCGCCGTCCCGCACCAGGCCGATGGCGCCGCCGGCAGCGGCTTCCGGCGAGGCGTGGCCGATGGACAGGCCCGAGGTGCCGCCGGAGAAGCGGCCGTCGGTGAGCAGGGCGCACTGCTTGCCCAGGCCCTTGGACTTCAGGTAGCTGGTGGGGTAGAGCATCTCCTGCATGCCCGGGCCGCCTTTCGGGCCTTCGTAGCGGATGATGACGATGTCGCCCGGCTTCACTTCGTCGGCGAGGATGCCCTTCACCGCCGCGTCCTGGCTTTCGAATATCCTCGCGCTGCCTTCGAACACGTAGAGGGATTCGTCCACGCCGGCGGTCTTCACCACGCAGCCGTCCAGGGCGATGTTGCCGTACAGCATGGCCAGGCCGCCCTCGGCGGAGTAGGCGTGCTCGACGCTGCGGATGCAGCCGTTCTCGCGGTCGTCGTCCAGGCTCGGCCAGCGGGTGTTCTGGCTGAACGCGGTCTGGGTGGGGATGCCGGCCGGGCCGGCCTGGAAGAAGGTGTGCACCCGCTCGTCGCAGGTCTGGGTGATGTCCCACTCGGCGATGGCGTCCTTCATCGAAGGGCTGTGCACGGTCGGCACCTCGGTGTGCAGCAGGCCGCCGCGGGCCAGTTCGCCGAGGATGGAGAAGATGCCGCCGGCGCGGTGCACGTCTTCCAGGTGGTACTTCTGGATGTTCGGCGCCACCTTGCACAGCTGCGGCACCTTGCGCGACAGGCGGTCGATGTCGCGCAGGTCGAAGGGCACCGCGCCTTCCTGGGCGGCGGCCAGCAGGTGCAGGATGGTGTTGGTCGAGCCGCCCATGGCGATGTCCAGGCTCATGGCGTTCTCGAAGGCGAGCACGTTGGCGATGCTGCGCGGCAGCACCGAGGTGTCGCCTTCGCCGTAGTAGCGCTGGCACAGCTCCACGGCCAGGCGCCCGGCGCGCAGGAACAGCTGCTCGCGGTCGGCGTGGGTGGCCAGGGTGGTGCCGTTGCCCGGCAGGGCCAGGCCCAGGGCCTCCACCAGGCAGTTCATCGAGTTGGCGGTGAACATGCCGGAGCAGGAACCGCAGGTGGGGCAGGCGCTGCGCTCGTATTCGGCGACCTTCTCGTCGGAGCAGCTGTCGTCGGCGGCCGCGACCATGGCGTCGATCAGGTCCAGGCCGTGGTTGGCCAGCTTGGTCTTGCCGGCTTCCATCGGCCCGCCGGAGACGAACACCACCGGGATGTTCAGGCGCAGGGCGGCCATCAGCATGCCGGGGGTGATCTTGTCGCAGTTGGAGATGCAGACGATGGCGTCGGCGCAGTGGGCGTTGACCATGTATTCGACTGAGTCGGCGATGATCTCGCGGCTGGGCAGCGAATAGAGCATGCCGTCGTGGCCCATGGCGATGCCGTCGTCCACGGCGATGGTGTTGAATTCCTTGGCCACGCCGCCGGCCTTCTCGATCTCGCGGGCGACCAGTTGGCCCAGGTCCTTCAGGTGCACGTGGCCGGGCACGAACTGGGTGAAGGAGTTGGCGATGGCGATGATCGGCTTCTTGAAGTCTTCGTCCTTCATCCCGGTGGCGCGCCAGAGGGCGCGGGCGCCGGCCATGTTGCGGCCGTGGGTGGAGGTTTTCGAGCGGTAGTCTGGCATGGGGGTTCCTGATCGGCTGATCGTGGCGTTTTCTTGTCTTGTGGGGTTCAGGCCCGGTGCGCCGCTTCGTAGGCAGCCACCGACTTGCGGATTTCCTCGCGCGCGTCGTCCAGGCTGCCCCAGCGTTCCATGCGCACCCACTTGCCGGGTTCGAGGGTCTTGTAGTTCTCGAAGAAGTGCTGGATCTGCCTGAGCAGCAGGTCGCTCAGGTCGCTGCACTGGTGCAGGCCGGCGTACAGGGTGCTGAGCTTGTCGTGGGGCACGGCGATGATCTTGGCGTCCGGCCCGGCCTCGTCGGTCATGTACATCACCCCCAGCGGGCGGCAGCGCAGCACGGTGCCGGGCGCGACCGGGCAGGGGGCGACGACGAGGATGTCCAGCGGGTCGCCGTCCTCGCTGAGGGTGGAGGGAATGAAGCCGTAGTTGGCCGGGTAGAACATCGGCGTGCTGAGGAAGCGGTCGACGAACAGCTGGCCGCTGGCCTTGTCCAGTTCGTACTTGATGGGCGCGTGGTTGGCCGGGATCTCGATCACGGCGTAGAGGTCGTCCGGGATGCCCTTGCCGGCGGGGAGGTCGGTGAAGCTCATGGCGCGGGTCTCCGTGGTCGTCAGGTGGTGGGGGTGTCGCGGTCGGCCTTGCGCTTGCCGACGGTGCCCATCTCCACGGGCGTCTTCACGTAGAACAGCGCCAGGTCCTCGGCTTCCAGGCGCTCGAACAGGCGCTCGCACTCCTCCTCGGAGACGGCCAGGCAGATTTCCACCGGCTGGTCGGCCAGTTCGAAGAAGTGGTAGGAGTGCACCCGCCCGGCATGGCCGAAGCCTTCCGCGCCGACGACCAGGGTGGCGCCCTTGAGCTTCATGCCGCGGGCCAGGTCGACCATCCAGTCGGTGATCAGCTTGCCGCCGTGGCGGCGGCTCTGTTGGGTGAAGAAGGTCACCAGGTAGCCTTTCATGATTACGCCTCCGTCAGCGTGCGCCCAGCAATGTGTAGGTTAGAACGCCCGCGGCCGTCGCCAGCAGCGAACCTACGACGTGCACCGCGATTTCCCCCAGTGCCCAGGCCACGCGGCCGGTCTGTAGCAGCGAGAAGGTTTCCGCGGAGAAGGTCGAGAAGGTGGTCAGGCCGCCGCAGAAGCCGGTGACCAGCAGCAGGCGCCATTCCGGGCTGAGGCCGGGGTTGGCGGCGAACAGGGCCACGGCCAGGCCGATGACGTAGCCACCGATGACGTTGGCGGCCCAGGTGCCCGGCGGGATGGTGGGGAACAGGGCGTTGAGCTGCAGGCCGAGGAACCAGCGCAGCAGGGCGCCCAGCGAGGCCCCCAGGGCAATGGCGAGGATGGATTTCAGCATGCCGGCGGGCCCCCGTCGGAGGAGGGTACGGGCGATGCCGGGGAGGGGAGTGGGTGGGGTGTCGCGGTCACGGTCCGGTCCTTTTGCAAAAGGACAGGACGCACGCCTACGCACCCTGTCCAGGGTTCACGTAGGCATCATCAGCACGAGGGCGGTTAAAGGAGGAATGCCATCTCCTGCGGCGAAAGCTAGCACTTTTGCCGCACCGGGGAAAAGCCCCCGGCCTCTCCCTGGCGGCGTTGCCCCCTGTTTCATATCGCCAGCGTTGCCTGCAACAATAAGCTTATGAGTTTTGATTCTTTTAAAATGTAACGACGGTTACATTAGAGTTGCACGCATGACGAACCAGAACTGGCTCCTGCTTACCTACAAGGTCCCTCCGAACCGGCCAAGAAGCGCATCGCGCTGTGGCGCAGGCTCAAGGGCATGGGCGCGGTGTACCTGCAGAATGGCGTCTGCCTGCTGCCCAAGAACGACGAGCACGTGCGCCAGCTGAAGATGCTGGAGCACGAGATCGGCGCCATGGGAGGCGACTCGGTGATCCTCGAGACCGTCGCCCTGGACCGCCTGCAGGAGGACAAGGTGGTGGCCCGCTTCCGGGCCGACCGCGACGAGGAATACCGCGAGCTGCTCGACAAGTGCGACGACTTCGAGGCGGAGATCGCCAAGGAGACCGCGGCTTCCCACTTCACCTACGCCGAGCTGGAAGAGAACGACGTCGACCTGAAGAAGCTGCAGAACTGGCTGGAGAAGATCCGCAGGCTGGATTTCTACGGCGCACCGCTGCTGGCCGAGGCGCAGCAGCGCCTGCAGGCGTGCGAGGCCCTGCTGGACACCTACGCCCAGCGGGTATTCGAGGCACAGGACGAGAACCGCTGAACCCGCGAGCCACCCGCCGCGCCGCGTAGCGGCGGTCCGGCGCGCGTGCTCCGCCACCGAGGAGGCATGATGCACCCATCGCAGCAGCAGGCGCCGGAAACGGCCGGCAAGGCGGGCCGCACGGCCTGGCTCAACGGCACGGTGGTGGGGGCGGGGGTGACCAGCGCCCTGGGCGATTTCTGCTACGAGACCACCACCGTGATACTGCCCGGGTTCCTCGCGGTGCTGGGGATTCCCGCCGCCGCGCTGGGCATCATCGAGGGGATCGCCGACGCCCTGGCCGCCTACACCAAGATGTTCTCCGGCTACATCGCCGACAAGCTGGGGCATCGCAAGCTGCTGGTGGTGATCGGCTACGGGTTGACGCCGGTCGGGCAGGTGCTGCTGGCCCTTGCCCTGGGCTGGCCGCTGATCCTCCTCGGGCGGCTGGTCTCCTGGTTCGGCAAGGGGCTGCGCGGCCCGCTGCGCGACGCCATCGTGGTCCAGGCGGTGACGGCCGAGAGCCGCGGCCGGGCCTTCGGTTTCCACCGCGCGATGGACACCCTGGGCGCCGTGGCCGGGCCCCTGCTGGGCGTCGCGCTGCTGGGCTGGGCCCAGCGGCTGCCCTGGGATGATGCCAGCGGGCCGTTCCGCCTGGTGCTGTGGCTGAGCGTGATTCCCGGCGTGCTGGCCGTGCTGGCGTTCCTGACCCTGGTCAGGGACCCGCAGCACTCGGCGAACCCCGGGCTGAAGTTCTTCCAGACGCTGAAGGGCCTGCCGCTGCGCTTCAAGCGCTACCTGGGGGCCGTCGGGCTGTTCGGCATCGGCGATTTCAGCCACAGCCTGCTCATCCTCGCCGCCACGCAGCTGCTGGCCGGCAGCCTGGGCGTGGTCCAGGCGGCGCAGGTCGCCGGCCTGCTGTACGTCTGGCGCAACCTGGTGCAGGTGCTGACGTCCTATCCCGTCGGCGCGCTGGCCGACCGCCTGGGCTCCCTGCCGGTGCTGGTCGCCGGCTATGCCCTGGGCGCCCTGACGGCGCTGCTGGCGGCCCTGGCCTTCTGGCTGCGGGTGGACAGCCTGCCGCTGCTGGCGCTGCTGTTCACCGTCGCCGGCCTGTACGTGTCGGTGCAGGAGGCCCTGGAGTCCACCGTGACCGCCGACATGGTGCAGCCGCAGACGCTGGCCCTGAGCTATGGCGCGCTCGGCACCGTGAACGGCACCGCCAAGTTCGTTTCCAGCGCGACGGTCGGCCTGCTCTGGAGCGCCGTCTCGCCGGTGCTGGCGTTCGTCTGCGCCGCCGTGCTGATGGCCGCGGGCACCGCCGCGCTGGCCCGGTTGCAGGCCCGCGGCGGCTAGCCGGCGGCCGCGGGCTCGGCGAAGACCTGCGCGTACAGGTCGGTGCCGAACGCGGTGGCCAGCGGGGCGTCCTCGGTGATGCGGAAGGTCCGCCCGCCGTCGTCGCGGCGCTCGGCGCGGAGGAACAGGCTGCCCGGTGGCGGCGCTTCGTAAAGGCTGTGGGCGAAGTCGTGGAGGTGGGTGACGAAGAAGGTCTTCACCCCGGCCTCGGCCAGCGCACGCACCACCTGGCGGGCGATTTCCGAGCCCTCGCGCTCGTTGGTGGCGGCGACGGATTCGTTGCACAGCAGGATGGAGCGCGGGCTCAGGTGGTCGACGATGTCGCTCATGCGGGCGAGTTCCTCGTCCAGCTTGCCGCGCTTCATGCTGGCGTCCTCCTCGCGCTTGTAGTGGGTGTACAGGCCGTCGCAGAGGTTGGCGCGCAGCTGCCGCGCCGGCACGAACAGGCCGCACTGCAGCATCAGCTGGGCGATGCCGATGCTGCGCAGGAAGGTCGACTTGCCGCCCTGGTTGGCGCCGGTGATGACGAACAGCTGTCGGTCGTCGCCGGCCAGGTCGTTGCCGACCACCGCGCGCCGCATGTTCAGCGCCAGGCAGATGTCGTAGAGGCCTTCGAAGGCCTGCCGGTACTGCCCGGCGGGGCTGACGTCGGCGAAGCAGATGTCGCCGCGCAGCTCGCTCAGGTGCTCGCGCAGGTTGAGGCAGCCGATGTAGAACGCCAGCTCGGTGCGCAGCATGGCGAAGAAGCCGGTGATGTGCTCGGCGGCCTGGGCGAGGGCGTTGGCCACCTCGTTGGCGCCCCTGTCCTGCAGCTCCGACAGCGCCGTGGCGCCGGTCTCGTCGCGCTCGGCGATCTCGTAGACGTAGCTCTCCGGCTTCTTGCCCAGCAGGCGCTTGAGCCAGGAGCCCTGGGGCCTGGGGTAGCGCCGCAGGCAGTAGGCCACGCCGCGGTTCAGCGGGCCCAGGCGGGCGCTGACGAGAAAACCCTTGCGCAGCTTGAGCTGCTCGAAGTGGTCCTGCAGTTCGGCGAAGTACTGGTCGCTGATCTCCTCGCGGATCAGGGCGAACAGCTTGCCGAAGCCCTCCGAGGCGAAGTGCCCGGCCTGCTCGTCGGCCATCCGCCGCAGGCGTCGGAGCAGGTCGATCTGCAGGTGCAGCAGCTTCAGCGAGCGGTGCATGATGCTGCTGGGGTACTTGGTCATGAAGCTCAGGTAGATGTTCTGCTCCAGCCCCAGCACGTCCAGGGCGAGGCGGTACAGGTCGCGCACCACCGCCTGGTTGGCCAGGCAGTCGCGCAGCACCGCCTGGCGGTAGCGGACCACCTCCGGGGTGCTGTCGAAGGCGGTCAGCAGCGCGCAGCGGGCGACCTGGCGGAGGTACTTGTCGTCGCCGGCCATGGCGTCGAACAGGGTGTCCAGGGCCAGGTCCTGGACCAGGTCCTCGGCGTGCAGCGGCGGCGGCTTGTCCAGGTCGAAGTCGGCCTGCGGGTACATGAGGTGGGCTTTCATGGCCGGATGCGCTCCTTCACGCTGTCGTAGGTGAGGCGGTGCTTGCGGGCGATGGAGAGGGCGTAGGACAGCCGGTCCGCGGGCTTGCGCAGGACCTTGAAGGTGCGCCGGGACGGGTCGTCGGGGTCGACGCAGCTCATCATGCTGACGATGCTCTGGCCCATCTGCGTCAGCTCGTGGATGAAGGTGACGCACACGCAGAGGGCGTCCAGGGCGATGATCCGCGCGAGGATCTTCTGGCCGAGGAAGGCGGCGTCGCTGGCGGTGGTCGAGGAGAAGATCTCGTTGATCAGGATCAGGCTGCGGCCGCTGGCGCCCTCGAGTATCCCGCGGGCGCGGAGCAGGTCGTCCTGCAGCTTGCCGCGCAGGTCGCCGGGGCGCTCCTGTTTCTCGAACAGGGTGTAGAGGCGGTCGAAGAGGAACAGCTCGGCGGCCTCGGCCGGCACCCGGCAGCCGATGCAGGCCAGGTAGTGCAGCTGGCCGACCAGGCGGGCGAAGGTGGTCTTGCCGCCCTGGTTGGGGCCGGAGACCACCAGGATGCGCTCGCGCCCGGCCAGCTCGAAGTCGTTGCACACCACGTCCAGGCGGTTGCTGTTGCGCACCAGGCGGCTGGCCAGGGCGAGGTCGAAGGCGTTGCGGGCGAACACGGCCTTGCTGTCGGTGCGCACGCCGGGGAAGCAGAAGGGCATGCCGGCGTCCACCAGCGGCTGGATGTAGGCCAGGTAGGCCAGGTAGAACTGCACCTCACGGTCGAAGTCCTGGACGGTCGCGTCGATGAAGTCCGCGTGCTTCTCGCAGAATCCGGCCTGCTCGGCGAAGACCTCCGGGTAGAGCTGCGCCACCATGTCCAGCACGGCCGCCTCGACGTGGTTCATGCCCGGCCATTCGTTGAACTTGGCGTGGTAGTCGCGCACGTCGCCCTGGCGGAATTTCGCGAAGGTCCTGTCGATGGCCTCGCTGATGTCCTCGGTCGGCTCGTAGCGCTGGACGCGGACCTGGTTGTCCCTGATCAGCATCGAGTAGGTGACGGCGCCGAGCCCGTCGAGCAGGTGGCGGGTGTCCCCGGCCAGGCCGACGAAGCGCTCCGAGGCCAGGTAGCGCCCCAGGTACGCCAGCAGCCCGCGCAGGCCGCGCGACGCGAAGGGGCGGGCGGCCAGGGCCCGCGCCAGTTGCGTGAGCGTATCGCAATACACCCGCACCGCCTCGACGAAGCTGCGCTGCTGCTGGCGCGCGTAGTAGAGCTTCTCTTCCGGCACCAGGTGCCGGCGCACGGCGCGCATGCCGGCGGCGAAGGCCTGGAGGTCGGCGAGCAGGCCGGGGTCGAGCAGGTCGTGCATCACTTCCTGGCGGTAGACGATGGCGTCGAGGTCGTCCAGGTGGGTGTAGAAGAACGGCTCCAGGTCGTACTCGTGGCGGTCCGCGGTGATGGCGTCGACCACCTGGTCGAGGTTCAGGTCCCTGAAGCAGGGCGGCGGCGCGCTGGCCAGGGTTGGCCGGCGGGCGCCGGGGAAGAGGATGCTGTGGAAGTCGCCGGTCGTGGTGTCCGCGACGTGCGGATCGAGCGCGGCGGTGCCGGAAAGCGGCTGCATGGCTGATGACATGATCCATTCCTCCGGGGGCGGATGTCGTCCGGGGTCATGCAGGCATCATCAGCACGGGGGCGGTTAAAGGAGGAATGCCATCTCCTGGTTCCTACCCTAGCAGAATATCCGCGGAAGGCCCATTGCGTCCGCCGGTGCTTGACGGCATGCTCCATCCCTGATTTATTGAAACCGGTTTCATAGCCCTCCGGCACAAGTGAATACAAAAGGATCGACAGGGTGAACGACATGCTTCCGCCTGCCCGCGGGCGGGTCACCATCAGCGAGGTGGCCCGGG
Organism: Pseudomonas sp. 273; assembly: GCF_029201425.1. Taxonomy (NCBI): domain Bacteria; kingdom Pseudomonadati; phylum Pseudomonadota; class Gammaproteobacteria; order Pseudomonadales; family Pseudomonadaceae; genus Pseudomonas; species Pseudomonas sp. 273. The sequence continues at coordinate 3,835,794 of NZ_CP116775.1, read as the reverse complement.
CCGCCGGCGTCTCCAAGGCCACGGTGTCGCGCTACATCGGCGGCGACCGGCAGCTGCTCGCCGATGCCACCGCCCAGCGCATCGAGGCGGTGATCGAGCAGCTCGGCTACCGCCCCAGCCGCATGGCCAGCGGCCTCAAGCGCGGCCGCACGCGCCTGGTGGGCATGCTCCTGGCGGACATCCGCAACCCTTACTCCGTCGCCGTGATGCATGGCGTGGAGACCGCTTGCCGCCAGCACGGCTACAGCCTGGTGGTGTGCAACACCGACCGCGACGACGAGCAGGAGCGCCTGCACCTGCAGGCGCTGCAGTCGTACAACGTCGAAGGCCTGATCGTGAACACCCTCGGCCACCACGCCGGCGAGCTGGCCAGCCTGGCGCGCGAGCTGCCCATGGTGCTGGTGGACCGCCAGCTGGAAGAGCTGCGCTCGGACCTGGTGGGCCTGGACAACGCCGATGCCGTGGAGCAGGCCCTGGACCACCTGCAGGCCCGCGGCTACCGCGACATCCTGGCGGTCAGCGAGCCGCTGGACGGCACCAGTTCGCGGCAGGAGCGGGTGGTCGCCTTCCAGGCTTCCATCGCCCGCCGGCCCGGCCTGCGCGGCCAGGTGCTGGAGACCGGCGACGACCTGCGCGAACGCCTGGCCGCCTTCCTCGCCAGCGCCGGGCACGGCCCCCAGGCCCTGTTTACCTGCAACGGCGTGGCCACCCTGTGCGCCACCCGCACCCTGCACCAGATGGGCGTGCGCCTGTTCGACGACCTGGGCCTGGTCGCCCTCGACGAACTGGACTGGTACCCCCTGGTCGGCGGCGGCATCACCGCCCTGGCCCAACCCACCGAACGCATCGGCCAAGCGGCCTTCCAGTGCCTGCTGGAACGCCTGCAGGGCGTCACGCAACCGGCGCGGCGCCTGGACCTGCGCGCCGAACTCATCGTCCGAGGTTCCACCCCAGTACGCGGCTGAAGCCGCTGCGGCCCAGGCCGCAGCGGTTTTCGGCTAGAAATGAAACCGGTTTCATCCCGGCTGAACGAGAAGGACAAGAACAATGCACGCGAACCCCGTATCCATCAGCCTGTCCAGCTTCGGCGCCGATGCCGTGCGGCAGCGGGGCCAGGCCGCCTACCTGGAACTGCTGGCCGAGGCCGGCGCGAGCCGCGTCGAATGGCGCGAAGAACTCTTCGACGCGCTGCCCGACGCCGCCGCCCTGGCCGCGGCCAGCGCCGCCCAGGGCCTGGAAAGCCTGTACTCGGCGCCGCTGGAGCTGTGGCGCGCCGATGGCCGCCTGGAGCCGGCGCTGGCCGGGCGCCTGCGCCTGGCAGGGGAGGCCGGTGCAGTGGCGCTGAAGGTTTCCCTCGGCCACTACCGTGACGAGTGCGACCTCGAAGCCCTGCGCCCCCTGCTCGGGCAGGGGCCGGTGCTGCTGGTGGAGAACGACCAGACCGCCCAGGGCGGCCGCGTCGAGCCGCTGCTGCGCTTCTTCCGCCGCGCCGGCGAGCTGGGCCTGCCGCTGGCCATGACCTTCGACATCGGCAACTGGCACTGGCAGGGCGAGTCGCCGCAGCAGGCGGCGCGCCTGCTCGGGCCCTGGGTGCGCTACGTGCACTGCAAGGCGGTGCGCCGCCGCGAGGACGGGCGCCTGGTGGCGGTGCCGCCGCAGGCCGCCGACCTCGACGAGTGGGAGGCGCTGCTGGCGCGCTTCGCCCCCGGGGTGCCGCGCGCCATCGAATACCCGCTGGCCGGCGACGACCTGGCCAGCCTGACCCGCGAGCAGGTCGAGCAACTGGCGCAGCTGGGCCGCGCCCCGGAGGTGCGCCATGGCTGAACACGACGTGCTCTGCTTCGGCGAGACCATGGCCATGTTCGTCGCCGAGCAGTGCGGCGACCTGGCCGAGGTGGAGGGCTTCGGCAAGCGCATCGCCGGCGCCGACAGCAACGTGGCCATCGGCCTGGCGCGCCTGGGCTTGCGGGTGAACTGGCTGAGCCGGGTGGGCGACGACTCCCTGGGCCGCTTCGTGCTCGCCAGCCTGCGCCGCGAGGGGCTGGACTGCGACGGCGTCGAGATCGACGCCGAGCACCCCACCGGCTTCCAGCTCAAGGCCCGCTGCGACGACGGCAGCGACCCGCGGGTGGAGTACTTCCGCCGCAACTCGGCGGCCAGCCGCCTGTCCCCGGCGCTGCTGCGCCCGGGCCTGCTGCGGGCGCGCCACCTGCACGCCACGGGCATCCCGCCGGCGCTGTCGGCGAGCTGCCGCGAACTCTCCCGGCAATTGCTGGACGCCATGCGCGCCGCCGGCCGCAGCGTCTCCTTCGACCCCAACCTGCGCCCCTCGCTGTGGCCGGACCGCGCGACCATGGTGCGCGAGGTCAACGCCCTGGCGTTCAAGGCCCACTGGGTGCTGCCGGGCCTGGAGGAGGGCCGCCTGCTGAGCGGGCGCCAGTCGCCCGAGGCCATCGCCGGCTTCTACCTTGAGCAGGGCGTGGAATGCGTGGCCATCAAGCTCGGCGCCGAGGGCGCCTACTTCCGCGACGCCGACGGCCGCGAAGGCGTGGTGCCGCCGCAGCCGGTGGCGCGGGTGGTGGACACCGTGGGCGCCGGCGACGCCTTCGCCGTCGGCGTGATCAGTGCCCTGCTGGAAGGCCGCGACCTGCGCCAGGCGGTGGCCCGCGGCAACTGGTGCGGCAGCCGCGCGGTGCAGTCGCGCGGCGACATGGAGGGCCTGCCGCAGCGCCACGAACTGGAAGCCCACGACGCGCGCCTGCGTGCCTGAACCCCGAAACCCGCCGGCCCGGCCGGCACCTGTTGCGACAAGAACAACAAGCTCAGGAGAAACGCCATGCAGATCGACCGACTCGCCCCACGCCGCTGGTGGCACATCATGCCCATCGTCTTCGTCACCTACAGCCTGGCCTACCTGGACCGCGCCAACTACGGCTTCGCCGCCGCCTCCGGGATGGCCGAGGACCTGAACATCACCCCGGCGCTGTCGTCGCTGCTGGGCGCGCTGTTCTTCCTCGGCTACTTCTTCTTCCAGGTGCCCGGGGCCATCTACGCCGAGAAGCGCAGCGTGAAGAAGCTGATCTTCGCCAGCCTGATCCTCTGGGGCGGCCTGGCCACGCTGACCGGCATGGTCCGCGACGTCTACCTGTTGGTGGGCATCCGCTTCCTGCTCGGCGTGGTCGAGGCGGCGGTGATGCCGGCCATGCTCATCTACCTCTGCCACTGGTTCACCCGCGCCGAACGCTCGCGGGCCAATACCTTCCTGATCCTCGGCAACCCGGTGACCATCCTCTGGATGTCGGTGCTCTCCGGCTACCTGGTGAGCCAGTTCGACTGGCGCTGGATGTTCATCATCGAGGGCCTGCCGGCGGTGCTCTGGGCCTTCATCTGGTGGCGCCTGGTGGATGATCGCCCGGCCCAGGCCAAGTGGCTCGACGAGGCCGAGAAGGCCGCGCTGCAGCGCGCCCTGGCCGCCGAGCAGCAGGGCATCAAGCCGATGAAGAACTACCGCGAGGCATTCCGCTCGCCGAAGGTGATCATCCTCTGCCTGCAGTACTTCTGCTGGAGCATCGGCGTCTACGGCTTCGTGCTCTGGCTGCCGTCGATCCTCAAGCAGGCCTCGGGCCTGGACATCGTCAGCGCCGGCTGGCTGTCGGCGCTGCCGTACCTGGTGGCGGTGCTGGCCATGCTCGGGGTGTCCTGGGCCTCGGACCGCCTGCAGAAGCGCAAGCGCTTCGTCTGGCCGCCGCTGCTGGTCGCCGCGCTGGCCTTCTACGGCTCCTACGCCTTGGGCAGCCAGCACTTCTGGGCCTCCTACGCGCTGCTGGTGCTCGCCGGGGCCTGCATGTACGCGCCCTACGGGCCGTTCTTCGCCATCGTCCCGGAGGTGCTGCCGAGCAACGTCGCCGGCGGCGCCATGGCGCTGATCAACAGCATGGGCGCGCTGGGCTCGTTCTCCGGCTCCTGGCTGGTGGGCTACCTCAACGGCGCCACCGGCGGGCCCGGCGCCTCCTACCTGTTCATGTGCGGCTCGCTGCTGGCGGCCGTGGCCCTGACCGCCGTCCTCAACCCCTCGCAGAAAGCCGAGCGCCTTCGACCGGCGCTGGGCCACTAGGAAGATACGACCATGAAGAAACGCATCGTCCTTTACAAGCGCCTGTCCGACGCACTGATGCAGCGCCTGCAGGCCCACGCCGACGTGACCCTGGTCGAGGACCCGGCCGCCGACGGCCTGGCCCGCCTGCGCGCGGCGCTGCCCGGCGCCCGGGGCCTGCTGGGCGCCAGCCTGCGCCTGGACGCCGGGCTGCTGGACCTGGCGCCGCAGCTGGAGGTGGTGTCCAGCGTCTCGGTGGGCGTGGACAACTACGACATCGCCGAGCTGGACCGCCGCGGCGTGCTGCTCACCAACACCCCCGACGTGCTGACCGAGACCACCGCCGACACCGGCTTCGCCCTGCTGCTGGCCAGCGCCCGGCGGGTGGCCGAGCTGGACCGCTGGATCCGCGCCGGCCACTGGCAGGCCGGCATAGGCCCGGCGCAGTTCGGCTGCGACGTGCACGGCAAGACCCTCGGCATCGTCGGCATGGGCCGCATCGGCGAGGCCCTGGCGCGCCGCGCCCAGGCCGGCTTCGGCATGCGCGTGCTGTACAGCGCGCGGCGGCCGCGGCCGGAAGTGGAGGCCCGCTACGGCGCGCGCCACCTGCCGCTGGAGGCGCTGCTGGGCGAGGCCGACTTCGTCTGCCTGTGCGTGCCGCTGAGTGCTGAAACGGAAGGGCTGATCGGCGAACGCGAGCTGGCGCTGATGAAGCCCTCGGCCATCCTGGTGAACATCTCCCGCGGCCGCGTGGTGGACGAAGAGGCGCTGTTGCGGGCCCTGCGCGAGCGGCGCATCCGCGGCGCCGGGCTGGACGTGTTCGTCCGCGAGCCGCTGCCGGCGGATTCGCCGCTGCTGAAACTGGACAACCTGGTGGCGACGCCGCACATCGGCTCGGCCACCGAGGATACCCGCGAGGCCATGGCCCGCTGCGCGGTCGACAACCTGCTGGCCGCGCTGGCCGGCGAGCGCCCGGCGAACCTGGTCAACCCCGGTGCCTGGGCCCGTCGATCCGGCTGAACCACCCCCCATGAGGCCGGTCCCACCCAGATGGACCCCCGTTGCCAAGGACACACTGCCATGTTCAAACCTGCCGCCCTGACCCTGCTACTGTGCGCCAGCACCGGCCTGTTCGCCGGCCCGGCCGGCGCCGCCCAGTACTACGACCTGCTGGTCGGCACCTACACCGGTGCCGGCAGCCAGGGCATCTACCGTTACCGCTTCGACAGCGCCAGTGGCCGGATCCAGGCCAGGCCGCTGCAGGTGGTGCCCAGCGAGAACCCCTCCTGGCTGACCCTGGGCCCCGACCAGACGCGCCTGTACGCCGTCAACGAGAACGGCCCCGGTGGCAGGGACGTGGTCGGCAAGGTCAGCGCCTTCGCCATCGACCCGGCCAGCCACCAGCTGAGCCCGCTGAACCAGGTGGAAAGCCGCGGCGACGAGCCCACCCATTCCAGCCTGGCGGCCGGCGGAAGGCACCTGTTCGTGGCCAACTACGCGGTGCACCCCGACCCCGGCGGCAACCTCGCGGTGCTGGGCATCGACGAGCAGGGCCAGCTGACCGGGGTGGTGCAGCAGGAGCGCCACGGCGCCTCCCGCGTCAACCCCGAGCGCCAGGCCAGCAGCCACGTGCACTCGGTGGTGTCCGGGGTGGACGGGCGTCATGTGTACGTGCAGGACCTGGGGGCGGACAAGGTCTTTGTCTACCGCTACGACGCCGCCAACCGCGAGCACCCGCTGAGCCCGGCGCAGCCGCCGGCGGTGGACCTGCCGCCGGGCAGCGGCCCGCGCCACCTGCTGTTCAGCCGCGACGGCCGCTACGCCTACCTGACCCTGGAGATGGCGGGGCAGATCGCCATGTTCGAGGTGCGCGACGGCCAGCTGCAGCGCAAGCAACTGGTGGACATGGCCGCCGGCCAGGACGCCGCGCACAAGGCCGCCGCCGCCGTGCACCTGTCGCCGGACGGGCGCTTCCTCTACGCCAGCAACCGCGGCAAGGCCAGCGAACTGCTGGTGTACGCGGTGGACCCGGCCAGCGGCCAGTTGAAGGAACTGCAGCGGCGCCCGGTGGAAGGCGTCGAGCCGCGCGAGTTCAGCCTGGACCCCAGCGGCCGCTTCCTGCTGGTGGCCAACCAGAAGAGCAACCAGGTCGTGGTCATGCGCCGCGACCCGGCCAGCGGCAAGCTGGGCGAGACGCTGCAGAAGCTCGCCATCGATGCGCCTTCCGATCTGAAATTCCTGCGGTGAGGTTGGGGTGGTGATGACGTTAATCCGGCGTCATCCCGGGTGCGTAGGGCGTATAACCGTTCGCGGTTATCCGCCGTCGGCCGTGCCACCGGGACGTCCGGCGTGGCCGGTGAATCCAATCGCGGACAAAGTCTCCTACGTCCGTGCTCCCCTGTAACCGTAGGAGCGGACTCCGTCCGCGATTCGGCGGGTAACGCCGTAGGCGTTATGCGTCCTATGTAGACATATCCGCCGGTGAGCTTTCGATAGCCACCTATGCTTACCGACACGAACAACAGCCCCGCGCGCCCAGCACCACCGGCCGCAAAAGGGGCGAGAAGACCTACACGACCTGATTGACCTGTTGGAAAAAGGAGATACCCAGCCATGTCCAACGAAGACCCCAGCGCCGCGCAACCGGCGCGGCGCGAGTTCCTGCGCAAGTCCCTGACGCTGATCCCGGTGGCCACCCTGGCCGGCGCCGGGGTGGGCAACGTGGTGCTCGGCGAGCAGGCCCAGCCCGCGCCTGCCCCGCAACCCGCCGCCGAGCCGGGGCAGGGTGGGGCGCGCGCCTACCAGCCGACCTTCTTCACCGCCCAGGAATGGGCCTTCGTCCAGGCCGCCGTGGCCGTGCTCATCCCCACCGACGGGCTGGGGCCGGGGGCGGCGGACGCCGGCGTGCCGGAGTTCATCGACCGCCAGCTGAACACCCGCTACGGCAGCGGCGGGCTCTGGTACATGCAGGGGCCCTTCCACCCGGACGCCCCGGCGGAACTGGGCTACCAGCTCAAGCTCAGCCCGCAGGAGATCTACCGCCTGGGCATCCAGGAAACCGACGCCTGGTGCCAGGCGCAGTGGGGCAAGCCCTTCGCCGAACTGGACGCCGCGCAGCAACAGCAGGCGCTGGAGACCCTGGACGCCGGCAAGGCCGCGTTCCAGTCGGTGCCGGCGGCGACCTTCTTCGCCATGCTCTGGCTGAACACCCGCGAAGGCTTCTTCAGCGACCCGCTCCACGGCGGCAACCAGGGCCTGGCCGGCTGGAAGCTGATCGGCTTCCCCGGCGCCCGCGCCGATTTCATGGACTGGGTGGAGCGCGACGAGCGCTATCCCTTCCCCCCGGTTTCCATCAGCGGCGAGCGAGGTTGAGGCGATGGCCCAGGTATTGAAGAAAGTCGACGCGGTCATCGTCGGGTTCGGCTGGACCGGCGCCATCATGGCCAAGGAACTGACCGAGGCGGGCCTGCAGGTGGTGGCCCTGGAGCGCGGCCCGGCCCGCGACACCTACCCCGACGGCGTCTACCCGCAGACCATGGACGAGCTGACCTACAACTCGCGCAAGAAGCTGTTCATGGACATCTCCCGCGAGACCGTGACCCTGCGCCACGGCCTGAACGACATGGCCGTGCCCTACCGGCAGTTCGGCGCCTTCCTGCCCGGCACCGGCACCGGCGGGGCGGGGCTGCACTGGTCGGGCGTGCATTTCCGCGTCGACCCGGTGGAGCTGCGCCTGCGCAGCCACTACGAGGAACGCTACGGCAAGGCCTTCATCCCCGAGGGCATGACCATCCAGGACTTCGGCGTCGGCTACGACGAGCTGGAGCCGTACTTCGACTTCGCCGAGAAGGTCTTCGGCACCTCCGGCACGGCCTGGTCGGTCAAGGGCCAGGTGGTGGGCCGCGACAAGGGCGGCAACCCCTTCGCCGCCGACCGCTCCAGCGACTTCCCGCTGCCGGCGCAGAAGAACACCGTGTCCGCGCAGCTGTTCGAGAAGGCCGCCCGCGAGGTCGGCTACCACCCCTACAACCTGCCGTCGGCCAACACCTCCGGGCCCTACACCAACCCCTACGGCGTGCAGATGGGGCCGTGCAACTTCTGCGGCTTCTGCAGCGGCTACGCCTGCTACATGTACTCCAAGGCCTCGCCCAACGTGAACATCCTGCCGGCGCTGCGCCAGGTGCCGAACTTCGAGCTGCGCAACAACGCCCACGTGCTGCGGGTGAACCTCAACGCCGAGAAGGACCTGGCCACCGGCGTGACCTACGTCGACGCCCAGGGCCGCGAAGTGGAGCAGCCGGCGGACCTGGTGATCCTCGGCGCCTTCCAGTTCAACAACGTGCGCCTGATGCTGCTCTCGGGCATCGGCAAGCCCTACGACCCGCTGAAGAACGAAGGCGTGGTGGGGCGCAACTTCGCCTTCCAGAACATCTCCACGGTGAGCGCCTTCTTCGACAAGGCCAGCCACCACACCAACCCCTTCATCGGCGCCGGCGGCAACGGCGTGGCGGTGGACGACTTCAACGCCGACAACTTCGACCACGGCCCCCACGGCTTCGTCGGCGGCTCGCCGTTCTGGGTCAACCAGGCCGGCACCAAGCCCATCGCCGGGGCCAAGGTGCCGCCGGGCACGCCCAAGTGGGGCAGCGCCTGGAAGGCCGCCCTGGCCGACAGCTACCGGCACATGCTGGCGATGGACACCCACGGCGCGCACCAGTCCTACCGCGACAACTACCTGGACCTCGACCCGGTCTACAAGGACGCCTACGGCCAGCCGCTGCTGCGCATGACCTTCGACTGGAAGGACAACGACGTGAAGATGAACCGCTTCATGGTCGCGCAGATGCGCAAGATCGCCGATGCCATGGGCGCCAAGGTGGTCACCGCGCCGATGAAGGAATTCGGCCAGCACTTCGACGCCACCGTGTACCAGACCACCCATCTCAACGGCGGGGCGATCATGGGCACCGACCCCAAGACCAGCGCGCTGAACCGCTACCTGCAGGTGTGGGACGTGCACAACGTGTTCGTGCCCGGCGCCTCGGCCTTCCCCCAGGGCCTGGGCTACAACCCCACCGGGCTGGTGGCGGCGCTGACCTACTGGTCGGCGCGGGCCATCCGCGAGGTCTACCTGAAGAACCCGGGCCCGCTGGTGCAGGCATAGGAGGCTGGAGCATGAAGAGATTCCCCATCGCCGCCCTGGCCCTGGCCGCCAGCACCGCGCTGCACGCCGCCGACCCGGCGCAGGTGAAGCAGGGCGAATATCTGGCCCGCGCCGGCGACTGCGTGGCCTGCCACACCGCCAAGGGCGGCCAGCCGTTCGCCGGCGGCCTGCCGATGGCGACGCCCATCGGCACCATTTACTCGACCAACATCACCCCGGACAAGACCGGCATCGGCAACTACAGCTACGAGGACTTCGAGCGTGCGGTGCGCCAGGGTATCGGCAAGGGTGGCAGCACCCTGTACCCGGCCATGCCGTACCCGTCCTACGCCCGCGTCAGCGACGAGGACATGCGCGCGCTCTATGCCTACTTCATGCACGGCGTGGCGCCGGTGGTGCAGGAGAACAAGGACAGCGACATCCCTTGGCCGCTGAGCATGCGCTGGCCGCTGGCGATCTGGCGCAACCTGTTCGCCCCGGAGGTGAAGCCCTTCGCGGCCGCCGGCAACGACCCGGCCGTGGCCCGCGGCGCCTACCTGGTGGAGGGCCTGGGCCACTGCGGCGCCTGCCATACGCCACGGGCGCCGACCATGCAGGAGAAGGCGCTGAGCGCCGCCGACGGCCCGGCCTACCTGGCCGGCAGCGCGCCGCTGGAGGGCTGGATCGCCAAGAACCTGCGCGGCGACCACAAGGACGGCCTGGGCAGCTGGAGCGAGGCGGAGATCGTCGCCTTCCTCAAGACCGGGCGCACCGAGCGCACGGCGGTGTTCGGCGGCATGGGCGACGTGGTGGAGCACAGCATGCAGTACATGACCGATGCCGACCTCACGGCCATCGCCCGCTACCTCAAGACGCTGCCGCCGGTGAACCCGGACGACAAGCCGTTCCAGGAGGACCGCCAGGTCGCCGAGGCGCTGTGGAAGGGCGACGACGGCAAGGCCGGCGCCGCGCTCTACGTCGACAACTGCGCCGCCTGCCACCGCACCGACGGCAAGGGTTACGCCCGGGTGTTCCCGGCGCTGGCCGGCAACCCGGTGCTGCAGAGCGCGGACGCCACCTCGCTGATCCACATCGTGCTCGACGGCCACACCCTGCCGGCCACGGCGACGGCGCCGTCCACCTTCAGCATGCCCGGCTTCGCCTGGCGGCTGTCGGACCAGCAGGTGGCCGAGGTGGTCAACTTCATCCGCAGCAGCTGGGGCAACCAGGCCGAAGCGGTGGACGCCGGCCAGGTGAAGGCCCTGCGCAGCCAGCCCAGGCCGGAGTTGAAGGCGGCGACGCTGATCCGCGATACCACGGGGGCGCAGGAGGAACCGTAGGGCGCCACCGGTGGGGCCAATCGCGGACGGAGTCCGCTCCTACGAAAAGCGCTGCCAGCCGGTGATGTAGGAGCGGGCCCTGCCCGCGATTTCGCGCGCAGGGCGCGCTCCTACAGGGGAGTGCAGCGGTGGGGCCGCGTAGGAGCGGACTCCGTCCGCGATGGGGCTATCCGTGCCAGCGGAAATCATCGCGTTCGCCGGCAACTCCGGCGTAACCGGCGGGCTCTACGATTGCGCCTCATGCCGAACGGCTCCCTCTCCCGCTTGCGGGAGAGGGCGGGGGGAGAGGGCAAGCGGACTACCCCTCGCACTCCAGCCAAACCGCCCCTCAATACCTGGGCAACGACTGCACCCGCGGATCGATCTGCTGCCGGGGTATCTGCTGGCGGCTGGTGCGGTCCTTGCTGTCCGTCTGCTGCCCGGGGGTACAGTCCTGGCTGCTGCAGGCGGCCGTTCCCAGGGCCAGGGTGATCAGCGTGGCAAGCGGGAAAAGGAACTGCCGTCGCATGGCGAGCCCTCCGCGAAGGTGGTGCTTACAGCAAACACGCGAATACCCGCCGGCGCCTAAGCAGGCGACGAGCGGAGGGCCGGCCCGGCCGACCACCCATCCCCCTGTCGCCGTGGCCGGTGAACTCATCGTGCCGTTGCGCTGTCTGTCTGCTGTCGGCCCACCCGGGCGGCGGGCCAGGGCCTGCGCCACCCGGGTGACTGCGCTGCCCTGATTTCCCAGTTCGTAGCGTCCCTGACCATTTGCCTGGCCGGCTTTTTACCGCGCCCGCTCGCCGGGGTTCGTTTATCGCCATGTGAAGATTGCCCATGTCCCTATCCCGTCATTTCCCCGCCTCCGTATCCCTTCCCACCCGCGCCCTGGGCGCCTGCCTGCTGGGTGGCCTGCTGGCGGCCGGCGCCGCGGCGCAGGCCGAGGAGGGCGCCGGCAATGCGCGCTGGGTGAGCGACAGCCTGACGACCTACGTGCGCAGCGGCCCCACCGACGGCTATCGCATCGTCGGCACCCTGACCTCGGGGCAGAAGGTCGAGCTGCTGAACACCCAGGGCGACTACAGCCAGGTGCGCGCCGAGAGCGGCAACAGCGTCTGGATTCCCAGCCGCGACCTGCAGGACAAGCCCGGCCAGGCCGAGCGCCTGCCGCAGCTGGAACAGAAGGTGAGCGAGCTGAGCACCGAGCTGGCGGGCATCGACGACAGCTGGAAGCGCCGCGTGCAGGGCATGCAGGAAACCCTGGACTCGCGCAAGAAACTCATCGACGAGCTGCAGGCGGCCCGCGCCGGCCTCGACGACGAGCTCACCAAGGCCCGCTCCGAGCTGCGCGCGGCGCAGGCGCAGCTGGGCGACGAGAACAAGCAGGTGCTGATGCGCTACATGGCCTACGGCGGCAGCATCGCCGGCGCCGGCCTGCTGGTCGGGCTGATCCTGCCCACCCTGCTGCGGGTGCGGCGCAAGCGCAACGACCAGTGGATCTGAGGCGGCGGCGCCGCGCACGCTGCGTTGAGGCGCTGGAACCGGCCGCGATAACGGCTATGCGAAAGCCGTCTCAAGGCCGGCAGGGGGCGGCCAGCGCCCTGGCCTAGGCTTGCTCCGAGTCCGTTCGCAACGCCTTCTGCGCCAATGCGATGCCGCCTCCGGCCATGCCGGGGCGGTGCCGCGCAGGGGCTGGCCGACGCCCCGCAACGCCAGCACTGGAGACCCCCATGCCCCCGCGCATCCCGAGCCTGGAAACGCCCCCGCTGCATCCGGGGACCCCCAACTACACCCTGTACGCACCGCAGCCGGCCGAGTGGGTACGGCGGGACGTGCTGGACGCCTCGGCCAATGGCTCGTTCATCTCCACCTGCCTGCGGGTGATCACCCGCAACGGCCAGTCGAAGAACTTCGAAACCCTCTCCGGCCAGGATGGGCTGACCTTCGGCATCACCGACTTCGCCACCGATGGCGGTGTCGCCGAGTTCATGCAACGGGTCAACCAGCACTTCCCCGATGAATTCGCCGCGGCCTTCGCCGACCATGCGCACGACCTGCTGAGCCTGGCCTGGATCAAGCAGAACAACGCCGGCGGCAAGGGCGCCGCGGCCAACGACCAGGGGCTGATCCGCTTCCCCTGGTTGCGCCAGGGGTTGGACCGCATCCTGACCGATCCGCACATCCGTGGCGTGCAACTGGCCAACTTCAGGCACGGCAAGATCGACCCCAGCTTCGAGGCCTTCCAGCACCGGGGCTTCAAGCTGCAGTTCACCCTGGGCTGCATGATCGGCCTGGCCAACAGCCTGGGGGCCGGCGGGATGCGCTCGGCATTGCAGCAGGCCATCGAGCATCAGGCGGACCTCGGGGACTCGGGCGAGCTGGCCGTCGCCAGGCGCCTGCTGCAGCACTATGTGGAGACGGACCCGCACCCGGGCCCGAAAGATGGCGAGCTGCTGGCCAGGGGCTTCGTCGCCGGGGCGGAGTTGTCCGAGGACGGGCTCGGCCACCGTGGCCGGCGGGCCTACGCGCTGTTCAAGGCATTCCCGCTTGCCGCGCCCTTCCAGGAATTGGGCGAGTTCAGCCTGGCGGACGAAGGGCCGTTGCCGCCCGACGGCTGACGGAGCATCGCAGCGCCTCCCTCTGCGCGGCCGCGGAGAAACGGCCCGCCGTCGTCTAGGCTGTCTGCAGGCCCTGTCGTCTCCCCATAGGGGGTCAGGCACAGACCGCGACCAGCACTGCAAGGAGACTCTCCCGTGAAAAACGCCGTCGTTTTCATCGGCAGGTGCGTGCTGGCCGGCCTGCTGGTCGTCCTGCCGATCTACCTGGCGCTCCTGCTGCTGCTCAAGGGCATGGCTTCGGCCGGCCAGTTGGTGCGGCCCTTCACCCGGCTGCTGCCGGAGAGCCTGCCGGCCCAGGAGATTCTGTCCGTCCTGCTGGTGCTGGTGGTCTGCTTCGTCCTGGGGCTGGCCGTGCGCACCCGGTTGGGGCGGGCGGCCCGTGGCCGGCTGGAGACGTCGGTGTTCGGCAGGATCCCGGGCTACGAGCTGCTGCGCAACCTGACGCTGCAGGTGGCGGGCGAGAAGAACGACGGCATCTGGAAGCCGGCGCTGGTGGAGATCGAGGAGGCGCTGGTGCCCGGGTTCATCATCGAGGCGTTCGAGGACGGCCGCTACACCGTGTTCGTGCCCTCGGTGCCGACGCCCTTCGCCGGTGCCGTCTACGTGCTGGACGGGCCCCGGGTGCACCCCATCGACGTGCCCTTCACCCAGGCGGTCAAGGTCATCACCAAATGGGGCTCGGGCGCCCGCGACCTGGTGCTGGCCATGGAGTCCGCCCGCGGCCGCGACGGCGCCCCGACGGCCGCGCCAGGCGAGCGCTGATTTCGCTTACAGACGCCCGATCCGCATGTTGATGGGCCAGGCCACCGGCTGCAGGCTGGCGGGGTCGCCCCAGCGCTCGGCGAGGTCGGCCGCGAACCGCTGGAGCAGCTCCTCCCGCCCGGCCTCCCTGGCGCTACGCACCGCCGACCAGGTGGAGACGTAGCCGAGGAACGCGTCGAGGTTCCATTCCAGCCGGATGGCTATCGAAGGGCCCTCCAGCTCCGCGAAGGGAAAGTCGAGGGTGGCGTAGCCGCTGTCCACCAGCTTGCGTTCGGCGGGCCAGTAGGGGCCGATCTCGTTCCAGTAGAACTGTTCGAAGCGCGCCCCCAGTTCGCCCTCCAGGCGCAGTACGCCGTAGCTGATCAGCGCGAGGATCGCGTTCGGCCGCGCCACCCGGCGAACCTCGGCATAGAAGCGGGGCAGGTCGAACCAGTGCGCCGCCTGGGCTGCGCTGATCAGGCTCGCGCCATGGTTCGGCAGCGGCAGCTCCTCGGCCCGGGCGCAGCCGTAGCTGACGTTCGCCTGGGGCGTGGCGTGGGCGATCTGGTCTTCGCTCGGGTCGAACCCGACCACCGTGCTGAAATGCGCGGCAAGCCGGCGGGTCAACTGGCCGTTGCCACAGCCGACATCGACCGCGAGAAGCCGGTCGGGCGCCACCGAGGCCAGGTAGGCGGCAAGCTCCGGCGGGTACTCCGGCCTGAACTGCGCGTAGGCCTGGCCGCCATGGTCGAACCAGTTCTTCGGTTCCGTGGTGGCGTCATTCATCGTGGGAGGCTCCCGTCGCGAGGTTTTGCTTGATGTGGCTCAGGCGTTGCGAAAAGCCCTGGCGCTGCAGTGCCCTGGCCGCGTCTTCCAGCACGCGGCGCAGTGGGTGGCCGATCTCCTCTTCGAGCTGTTCGATGGCCTCGAAGGTCGCGGCCCAGTGCGAGTCCAGCTTGCCCAGCAGCGTCTTGCCGGCTGGCGTCAGGCGGATGACGCTCTTGCGGCCATCCTCGCCGCGCTGGCGGAAGATCACCCCGTCGGCCTCCATGTGGCCGACCGTCTGGCTGATGGCGCCCTGGGTCAGGTGGCTGCGCGCGGTGATCTCCGTGACCGTCTGCGCGCCGGCACGCAGGGCGCGCAGCACTGGGGTGTAGCGCGCCCGGTAGTCCAGGCCCATCTGCCGGTAGTGTTCCTCGGCGCCCAGCTCCACCAGCTCCGACACATGGCGCAGCAGTTCGCCCAGGCCGGGCTCGTTCTTTCCGCTCATGACGGGTCTCCCTGGAGGTTGGCGGCAAATTACATTAGCGCTAATGGAATTTGCAAGCCGGCCTGCCCGTTGGAGGGAGTCGTTATCCGGAGCTTCGCCGCCGCCCTGCCGCCCGGTTTTCCTAGGGCATCAGCTCGCCGGAAATGGCCGTCGCGGTTTCCTGCAGCAGCCGCAGGTAGCGGCCTTCGGCTCCGGGGGACTCCAGCACCGCTTCCGGCCCGGACAGGTTGATGGCGGCGACCACCTGGCCGCTGCGGTCGCGGATGCCGGTGGCGATGGCCGTGGAGTAGTCCGAGCGGTGCAGCACCCAGCCGCGTTCGCGGTCCTCGGCGATGGTGTGCTGCAGCTCCAGCAGGGTGCGCGGCGCCGGTGGCGGGTAGTCGTCCAGGCGCACCTGCTGGTAGAGCTGGGCCAGGCCTTCCTCGTCCAGGGCGGTGAGCAGCACCCGGCCCAGGGCAGTGACGTGGCAGGGCAGGCGGGTGCCCACGGGGATGTTCACCGTCAGCCGCTGCGGGGCGAAGGCGCGGTAGATGTAGAGGCTGTCGGTCTGCTCGCGGATGCTCAGGTGGCACGACAGCGAGGTGCTGTCGCGCAGGGCGTTGAGGTGGGGCAGGGCGATTTCCACGATGTCGCGGCTGCACAGGTAGGCGAAGCCGTCGGAGATCACCCGCGCGCCCAGCTCGTACTGGTTGCGCTCCAGGCGGTTCAGGTAGCCCATGCCCTGCAGCGTCTGGACGATGCGGTAGAGCGCCGAGGGGCTCACCCCCAGGCGTTCGGCCATCTCGTTCATGCCCAGGCTGCGCTGGCGGGCGTTGAACAGCCCGAGCAGGTTCAGGCCGCGTTCCAGGGCCGGTACGCGGTAGTCGCTTTCACTCATGGGGCCTCCACGGCGGCGCCCCTCGCGGGGCGCCGCCGGCCGGTCAGTCGAGCAGGGCGTCGATGCCCACCGGGCGGCCGTCGAACTCGGCCATGGCGTCGAGCAGCGCTTCCCAGAAGTACTGCACCGAGGCGCGGTCGCAGAGGATCTGCAGGTTGGGCAGGTCGTCGCCGCCGGCGTTGATGACGATGACGTTGATCCGCGCCGCCGAGGTCTGCGCCACCGCGCCGGGGCCGAAGGCCTGCGGGCGCAGGTCGACGCCGCAGAGCTTGGCCATCACCGCCGCGTAGTGCTCGCCGCTCAGCTGCAGCCAGGCGTGGCTGTCCTGGCGCGGCAGCAGGTAGTTGGCGCTGTCGTCCAGCAGCCAGGCGGCCTCTTCGCCGGCGACGCGCGCGCCGCCGTCGTGGAGGCTGCCCAGCAGCAGGTACTCGGTCTGCGACAGGCGCGCCACCAGGCCGCCGTCGGCCTGGCGCAGGGCGCGGTTGGGCGCTTCCGGCAAGGCGTAGCCGCGGGCTTGCAGGTAGGCGGCGGCATCGGCCCCGCGGAAACCGGCGCGCGGCAGGTTGCTCAGGTCGATCAGCGCGCAGCTGCGCAGTTGCGCGTGTTCTTCCTGCTCGCCGTAGCGGGCGACTATGGCGGCGCTGCCCAGGGCAGCCAGGCGCGCGCCCCGGTGCAGCGGGTACAGCGGGCTGCGTTCGATGAAGTCTTCGGCTTTCAGGCTGGACATGGCTCAGAGCTCCTGGCGCAGGTTCTGCGGGTCGTAGAAGGGCAGCTGGACGACGGTGGCGCGCACCATCTCGCCGCCCTCCACGCGGATCGGGATCTGCATCCCCGGGGTGGCCTGGTGGGCGCCGGCGTAGGCCAGGCCGACGATCAGGCCGAGGCTCTGCGAGTACTCGCAGGAGGTGACGTTGCCGCTGATGTCGGCGCCGTCCAGCACCAGGTGGCCCTCCAGCGGCTGGGTGCTGCCCCTGGGCAGGGTGAAGCCCACCAGCTTGCGCTTGAGCGGCTGCGCCTCGAGGATCTCGATCGAGCGCTTGCCGACGAAGAACGGCTTCTTGCGGCCGATGGCCCACTGCATGTCGATCTCCGCCGGGTGGGTCATGCCGTCGGTGTCCTGGCTGATGATCACGTGGCCTTTCTCCAGGCGCAGCAGGCGCTGGGTCTCCACGCCGAACGGGCGGATGCCGTGCTCGGCGCCGGCTTCCATCAGCGCGTCCCACAGGCGTTCGGCGAAGCGCGCCGGCACGTGGACTTCGTAGCCCAGTTCGCCGACGAAGCCCACGCGCAGGATGCGCGCCGGAATCCCCGCCACCTTGCCGCTGCGCACGCCCAGGTAGGGGAAGGCTGCGGCGGACAGCTCGACGTCGTCGCAGAGCTTTTCCAGCACCAGGCGCGACAGCGGGCCGGCGAGGTTCACCGCGGCCAGGGCGGCGGTGACGTTGGTGATGTCGACGTTGAGCCGCCACTGCGCGTTCCACTTGAGCATCTGCTGGTAGATGCGGTCGACGCCGCTGGTGGTGGCGGTGACATAGAAGTGCCGCTCGCCCAGGCGCGCGCAGACGCCGTCGTCGATCACCACGCCGTGCTCGTTGGTCATCAGCGCGTAGCGGGTGCGGCCGATGGCCAGCTTGGCGAAGCCGAAGGTGTACAGGCGTTCGAGCAGCTCGGCGGCGTCCGGGCCGCGCACGTCCAGGCCGCCGAGGGTGGAGACGTCGATCAGGCCGACCTTCTCGCGTACGTGGCGGGCCTCTTCCTGCATGCAGCGCTCGCGGTCCTCGGCCTTGCCGTAGAAGGCCGGGCGCTGCCAGATGCCGGCGGGCATCATTTTCGCCCCGGCTTCCAGGTGGCGGCGGTGCATGGGCGTCTGCCGGTAGGGGTCGAAGGCGCGGCCGGCGACGTGGGCCAGCTTCTCCGCCTCGAACGGCGGGCGCGCGGTGGTCACGCCGGTTTCGCCGATGCCGCGGCCGGTGGCCTGGGCCACCAGGCGCGCGGTGGGCAGCGCCGAGTGGCGGCCCTGGGACGGGCCCATGCCGACGGTGGAGAAGCGCTTGACCAGCTGCACGTCGCGGTAGCCGCTGCGGGTGGCGTTGACGATGTCGCGCACCTGCAGGTCCTCGTCGAAGTCGACGAAGTCCTTGCCCTTGGGGTGGGGGAAGATCGGCCAGGCGAAGTTCACCCGTGCCTCGCTGGTGAAGGTCCGCGGCGCCGGCGCTTCCAGGCCCAGGGCGGCGAGGGCGGCGGCGGCCGCGCGGGCGCCGTCGGCGAGCACGTTGACCAGGGCGTGGCGGCCATTCACCGAGCCGGCGATGTCCAGCCCGGCGGGCAGGCCGCTGATGGCGAACTCGGCGCGTTCCTCCTCGTAGGCCAGCTTGCCGCCGGCCTGGCACAGCAGCTGGTAGACCGGCATGTAGCCGGCGGACATGCACAGCAGGTCGCAGGCCAGTTGGGTGCCTTCGCCGGCGACGCTGCCCTGGCCGCTGATGCGGCGGATGTCGACGCCGCTGACGTGGCGCAGGCCGGGCTCGTGCAGGGCTTCGTAGACGGTGCTGCCGGTGTGCAGCGCAATGCCGCGGTACTTCAGCTCGTCCGCCAGCCGGGCGTCGGCCGGGGCGTCGCGCATGTCGACCACGGCGGCCACGCTCACGCCCTGTTCCTGCAGGTCTAGGGCGGCCAGGTAGCCGTCGTCGTTGCCGGTCAGGACCACGGCGCGGTTGCCCGGTTTCACCGCGTAGAGCTTCATCGCCCGTTGCGCGGCGCTGGTCAGCAGCACGCCGGGCAGGTCGTTGTTGCGGAACACCACCGGCTGGTCGAAGGAGCCGGCGGCCACCAGGCAGCGGGTGGCGCGCACCTTGTACAGGCGCTTGTGCTGGATCACCGGCAGGTAGTTGTCGGTGAACCAGGCGTTGCAGGTGGCCTGGGTCAGCACCTGGATGTTCGGGTGGCCCTCGACGGCGGCCACCAGTTCGGCGCGCAGTTCGCCGGCGCGCTTGCCGGCGATGTCGAAGCGCGCGTAGTTCAGCGAGCCGCCGAGCACCGGCTGTTGCTCCACCAGCAGCACCTTGGCCCCGGCGTTGGCGGCGTCCAGCGCGGCGCGCAGGCCGGCGGGGCCGGCGCCGATCACCGCCAGGTCGACGAACAGGTAGGCCTTGTCGTAGTACTGCGGCCTGAATTCCAAGTCGAGCACGCCGAGGCCGGCCTTCTTGCGGATCAGCGGTTCCCAGACCTTCCACATGCCCTTGGGCTTGTAGAAGGAGCGGTAGTAGAAGCCCACCGGCATGAAGCGCGAGAACTTGCCCAGGTAGGCGTCGCGGTCGTGCTCGAGGCTGCCGGAGAAGTTCTGGCCTTCCACCGCCAGGCCTTCGCGGGCGGGGTGCATGTCGGCCAGCACGTTGGGTTCGTCGGGCAGTTGCACCAGGGTGTTGGCGTCCTGCCCGGCGAGGGTCAGGGGGCCGCGCGGGCGGTGGTACTTGAACGAGCGCGAGAGCAGCCAGCGGCCGTTGCCGAGCAGGGCGCTGGCGATGCTGTCGCCCTCGAAGCCCTGGTAGTCGCGGCCGTCGAAGGAGAAGCGCAGCGGCTTCTCGCGGTCGATCAGCAGGCCCATGGGGGCGGGCAGGCGGTTGAGGGCGCTCATTGGGCGGTCTCCTGCGGGGCGACGGCGAAGTCGATGCGGCGGTCGAAGATTTCCTTCGGGTCGAAGGTGCGGATCACCTGGTCGGTGACCGTGTGGCGCTCGGCCAGGAACCAGTAGCTGGAGGCGTTGTGCAGCCACCACTCGAGCACGATGCCGGCGGCGTTGTCGCTGTTGAACACGTAGTCGGCCCACTCGGCATCGGAGCAGCTGGCCGGGTCGGGCATGCGCTTGAACTCGCCGCCGTAGGTGAATTCGCTGATGTTGCGCGGCCCGTTGAGCGGGCAGGTCAGGATCTTCATCGCTGGTTCCTCAGTGGCTGGCCGCGGTGGCGCCCATCTCGTTGACCTGCTGGAAGCGGCTGAAGCGCTCCAGGGCGAAGGGCGCGATCAGCGCCGGCACCTTGCCGCCGCTGGCCACCAGTTCCGCCATGGTCTTGCCGCAGATGGGCGTGGCCTTGAAGCCCCAGGTGCCCCAGCCGGCGTCGAGGTAGTAGTTCTCCACCGGCGACAGGCCCATGATCGGGCTGTAGTCGGGGGTCATGTCGGTGATCCCGGCCCACTGGCGCATCAACTTGGCGTTGGCCATGAACGGGAACATCTCGATGGCGTGGGCCAGCAGGCTTTCCTTCAGGTCCAGGGTGGAGCGGGTGTTGTACAGCGGGTAGGGGTCGGAGCCGCCGCCGAAGACGATCTCGCCGCGGCTGGTCTGCTGCACGTAGCAGTGCAGCGCCGAGGAGCTCACCAGCGGGTCGAGGAACGGCTTGAACGGCTGGGTGACCATGGCTTGCAGCGGGTAGGTGTGGATGGGCGCGCGGATGCCGGCCTTGGCCATCAGCAGCGAGCTGGCCCCGGCGATGGCCTGGACCACGCAGCCGCACTGCACGGTGCCGCGGTTGGTCTTCACCGCCTCGATGCGGCCGTCGCGCACCACCAGGTCCTGCACTTCGGTGAGCTGGTGGATTTCCACGCCGCGCTTGGCCGCCTGCTTGGCGTAGCCCCAGGCCACGGCGTCGTGGCGCGCGGTGGCGCCGTCGATGTGCCACAGGCCGGCGAGCACCGGCAGGTGGCCGGGGTCGAGGTTGAGCGTGGGCACCAGCTCGCGGATCTGCTGGCGGTCGATCATCTCGGTGCGCCCGCCGAAGTGCCTGTTCACCTCTGCGCGCTGGCGGAAGGCGCGCACCGTGGCGTCGGTGTGCGCCAGGGTCAGCTGGCCGCGCTCGGAGTACATGATGTTGAAGTCGAACTCGTTGGACAGGCCCTGGAACATCCGCACCGACTCGGCGTAGAACTTCACGCCCTCGCTGGTGAGGTAGTTGGAGCGGATCACCGCGGTGTTGCGCGCGGTGTTGCCGCCGCCCAGGTAGGCCTTCTCCAGCACCGCCACGTTGGTCACGCCGTGGTACTTGGCCAGGTAGTAGGCGGTGGCCAGGCCGTGGCCGCCGCCGCCGATGATCACCACGTCGTAGCGCGGCTTCAGCTCGCAGGGCGGCGGCAGGTCGACTTCCACCGGGTAGTCGGCGCTCAGGCCGTATTTCAGGAGGGCGAAAGGCATGCTGCTTACTCCGCAGTGGCGCCGGCGCGTTGCAGGCGCGCGGCGGCCAGGGTGTTCTTCATCAGGTAGGCGATGGTCATCGGCCCGACGCCGCCGGGCACCGGGGTGATGGCCGCGGCCTGGGCCAGGGCGCTGTCGAAGTCGACGTCGCCGACCAGCTTGCTGCGGCCGCCTTCGTCGATGCGGTTGATGCCCACGTCGATCACCACCGCGCCGGGCTTCAGCCAGCTGGCGTCGACCAGCCGCGGCTTGCCCACCGCGGCGACCACGATGTCGGCCTGGCGGCACAGCTCACGCAGGTTGGCGCTGCGCGAATGCACCACGGTCACCGTGCAGTGGGCCTTGAGCAGCAGCGCGGCCATGGGCTTGCCGACGATGTTGGAGCGGCCGATCACCACCGCGTGCTTGCCGGTCAGGTCGCCGCAGGTGTCGTGCAGCAGGCGCATGCAGCCGGCCGGGGTGCAGGGCGTGAGCACGTCGCGGCCCTGGCTGAGGCCGCCGACGTTCTCGCTGTGGAAGCCGTCGACGTCCTTCAGCGGGTCGATGGCCTGGAGCACGCGGTTTTCGTCGATGTGCTTGGGCAGCGGCAGTTGCACGAGGATGCCGTTCACCGCCGGGTCGTCGTTCAGCTCGGCGATGAGCTGGAGCAGGGCGCTTTCGCCGGTGTCGGCCGGCAGCTTGTGCTCCAGCGAGCGGATGCCGACCTCCTCGGCGCGCAGCACTTTATTGCGCACGTAGACCTGGCTGGCCGGGTCGCTGCCCACCAGCACCACGGCCAGGCCCGGCTGGATGCCGTGCTCGCGCAGGGCCAGGACTTCCTCGCGGACCTCGGCGAGCACCCGTGCCGAGGTGGCCTTGCCGTCGATGAGCTTGACGCTGGGAATGGCATTCATTTGAAGATCACCGTGCGGTCGTGGTTGAGGAAGACGCGGTGTTCCAGGTGGTACTTCACCGCGCGGGAGAGGGCGATGGTCTCGGTGTCACGGCCGATGGCCACCAGGTCGTCGGGGGTGTAGGCGTGGTCCACGCGCTGCACTTCCTGCTCGATGATCGGGCCCTCGTCGAGGTCGCTGGTGACGTAGTGGGCGGTGGCGCCGATCAGCTTCACCCCGCGCTCGTAGGCCTGGTGGTAGGGCTTGGCGCCCTTGAAGCCGGGCAGGAAGGAGTGGTGGATGTTGATGGCCTTGCCGGAGAGCTGCCTGCACAGGTCGTCGGAGAGGATCTGCATGTAGCGGGCGAGCACCACCAGTTCGGTGCCGGTCTCCGCGACTATCTTCAGCAGCTCGGCTTCCTGCTGGGCCTTGGTGTCTTTCGTCACCGGCAGGTAGATGAAGCGGATGCCCTCGCGTTCGGCCATGGGGCGCAGGTCGAGGTGGTTGGAAACGATGGCGGTGATCTGCATGTCCAGCTCGCCCTTGGCGTGGCGGTAGAGCAGGTCGGCCAGGCAATGGTCGAACTTGCTGACCATCAGCAGCACGCGCATGGGCTTGGCGCTGCTGTGCAGGCTCCAGTCCATGTCGAAGCGGCTGGCCACGTCGGCGAAACCGGATTCGATATTGCCGATGTCGCCATCCAGGCCCTGGTTGAAGCGGAACACGGCGCGCATGAAGAAGCGGCCGTTGCCTTCGTCGTCGAACTGCGCCATCTCGCTGATGTAGCAACCCTGCTCGGCCAGGTAGGTGGTCACCGCCGCGACTATCCCGGACACCGCCGGGCAACTGATGCGGATGATGAAGTGGCTGGGGGCGTGGTGCATGTCGGGTCCTCGAAGTGAGTGGGAGGCAGCTCGGCGCGCAAGGGCGGAAGGTTCGCCGGTGAAAGGGGCTTTCGCCGGCGAAGGATTTTTTACTGTTGGGAATATAAATTTCCTTTCGCGCTTTTATAGGCGAAGCGAATCCGTGGGTCCATACCCTTGGGAAAATTTTTATCCTGTCAGGAAAGTTTTCGGCCGAATGGTCGAGGGGAAGGAAGGACGCAGGGCATTGGTGCCACGGCCATCGGCGGATAACCGCGAACGGTTATGCGCCCTACGGGATACCGTGCTTCATGGCAATTGTAGGAGCGGGCCCTGCCCGCGAAATCGCGCGCAGGGCGCGCTCCTACAGGGGATGGTGCGATGGGGTCTTATCCGCGATAGGCCGAGCCCCGCTGGGAAATCGCCGATGAATCCGCTCCTGCGGAGGAAGGCCGTTCCCGGCTTCCCGGCGCCTCAGTCGTTGCCGTAGTTCATGATCGACAACAGCCGTATCGGCACCTGCACCAGCTTCTCCGGGCCGTGGGGCGTCTCGCCGTCGAAGGTCAGGCTGTCGCCGGCCTGCATGGGGTAGAGCTGGTTGCCGTGGCGGTACACCAGCTCGCCCTCGAGCAGGTGGAGGAACTCGGTGCCGGGGTGGGAGAAGGTCGGGAACTCCTCGCTGGCGTCGTCCATGCTGACCATGTAGGCCTCGAAGTTCTTCTTCGGCCCGCGGGTGTGGTTGAGCAACTGGTAGGTGTGACCTTTCTCGGTGCCCCGGCGCACCACTTCCAGGCCGTCGCCGGCCTTCACCAGCAGGGCGTTGCCGTCGGGCTGGTCGTACTGGCTGAAGAGTTTCGACATCGGCATGCCGAGCACGTCGCACAGGCGGCTCAGGGTGTCGAGGCTGGTGGAGACCTGGGCGTTCTCGATCTTGCTCAGCATGCCCTGGCTGATCCCCGCGATGCGCGCCACGTCCGCCAGCTTGAGCTCCTGCGCCTGGCGCTGGCGCTTGATCTGCATGCCCAGGTACTGCTCCAGGCGGAGGCGCGGTTGGGTCTCGGTCGACATTCAGGGTTCCTGCACGGTTTAGGTTCAAGAATATTAGTTTCGCACTGAGAAAGTGCGGAGGGCGAGTGGTGCGTTGCCACTTTCCCACAGTGAAAGCTAGTTTCCCATATATACAGAAGAAAAACCGCCGTGGCTGCCATCCATCATGGTGCACCGGACTTGGCACTGGCATTGCATTCCTAATGGGAAAGTAAGTTTCCTGAGCGGAATTCGACGGGCGAAAGCCCCGGCGCAAACCGCCCCAGGCATCGACAACGCCTTGCCCATTCAACCGGAGAGCTCCCCCATGTTGCCACCCGAAACCCAGCGCACCATCGACCAGCACGGCATCAAGTACGTGCTGGCGCAGTTCGTCGACATCCACGGCGCCGCGAAGACCAAGTCGGTGCCGGTGTCCGGCCTCAAGGCGGTGGCCGAGGAGGGCGCCGGGTTCGCCGGGTTCGCCATCTGCGGCATGGGCATGGAGCCCCACGGCCCGGACTTCATGGCCCGCGGCGACCTTGCCACGCTGATCCCGGTGCCCTGGCAGCCGGGCTACGGCCGGGTGGTCTGCATCGGCCACGTCGACGGCAAGCCGCACCCCTACGACAGCCGCTTCGTGCTGCAGCAGCAGGTGCAGCGCCTGGCCGACAAGGGCTGGGTGCTGAACACCGGGCTGGAGCCGGAATTCAGCCTGTTCCGCCGCGACGCCCAGGGCAAGCTGCAGCTGGTGGACGCCTCGGACAACCTCGACAAGCCCTGCTACGACTACAAGGGCCTGTCGCGCTCCCGTGAGTTCCTCGAACGCCTGACCGAGGCCCTGCAGCCGGTGGGCTTCGACATCTACCAGATCGACCACGAGGACGCCAACGGCCAGTTCGAGATCAACTACACCTACAGTGACGCCATGGAGTCGGCCGACCGCTTCACCTTCTTCCGCATGGCCGCCGGCGAGATCGCCAACGACCTGGGCATGATCTGCTCGTTCATGCCCAAGCCCGATCCCAAGCGCGCCGGCAACGGCATGCACTTCCACCTGTCGATCGCCAGCGCGACCAACAAGAACCTCTTCCACGACCCGTCCGACCCCAGCGGCATGGGCCTGTCGAAGCTGGCCTACCACTTCGCCGCCGGCCTGCTGGCCCACGGCCCGGCCCTGTGCGCCTTCGCCGCGCCCACGGTCAACTCCTACAAGCGCCTGGTGGTGGGCCGCTCGCTGTCCGGCGCCACCTGGGCCCCGGCGTTCATCGCCTACGGCGCCAACAACCGCTCGGCGATGGTGCGCATCCCCTACGGCCGCCTGGAGTTCCGCCTGCCCGACGCCGGCTGCAACCCTTACCTGGTGACCGCCGCCATCATCGCCGCGGGCCTGGATGGCATCGACCGCCAGCTGGAACCGGGCGAGATGTGCAACGAGAACCTCTACAACCTGAGCCTGGAGGCGATCGCCGCGCGCGGCATCAAGACCCTGCCGCAGTCGCTGAAGGAAGCCACCGACGCCCTGGAGGCCGACCCGCTGTTCCGCGAGGTGCTCGGCGCCGAGATCGTCGACGAGTTCATCAAGCTCAAGCGCATGGAGTGGGTGGAGTACAGCCGCCACGTCTCCGACTGGGAGATTCAGCGCTACACCGAATTCTTCTGACCGCCGCGCCCGCCGGGCGCACCTCATTTACCCCTCTGGGCGACCGTGAACACCACGCGGCGGTCGCCTGCTGCCTCGAAGGAGACGAACCATGTGCGGAATCGTAGGCCTCTACCTGAAGAAACCCGAGCTGGAGAGCCAGCTCGGCAAGCTCTTCGAACCCATGCTGCAAGCCATGACCGACCGCGGCCCGGACAGCGCCGGCTTCGCCATCTACGGTGACGAGGTGGCCGACGGCTGGGTCAAGCTGACCCTGCAGGCCAGCGACGCCGGCTACCCCTGGGCCGAGCTGATGGGCGCCCTGGAAGCGCGCCTGGGCTGCTCGCTGGACTGGTTCCAGAACGCCAGCGCCGCGGTGCTGAAGATCCACTGCGACGAAGCCGCGGTGCGCGAGGCTCTGGCCGAGCTGGCCCCGGCGGTGCGCATCATGAGCGCCGGGCAGAGCATCGAGATCCTCAAGGGCATGGGCCTGCCGCAGGAAATCTCCCAGCGCTTCGGCCTGGCCGGCATGAAGGGCAGCCACATCATCGGCCACACCCGCATGGCCACCGAGAGCGCGGTGACCATGGAGGGCAGCCACCCGTTCTCCACCGGCGCCGACCTGTGCCTGGTGCACAACGGCTCGCTGTCCAACCACTTCCGCCTGCGCCAGGAACTCAAGCGCCAGGGCATCGCCTTCGAGACCGACAACGACAGCGAAGTGGCCGCCGGCTACCTGACCTGGCGCCTGCGCCAGGGCGACAGCCTGGCCCAGGCCCTGGACGGCGCGCTGAACGACCTGGACGGTTTCTTCACCTTCGCCATCGGCACCCGCAACGGCTTCGCCGTAATCCGCGACCCGATCGCCTGCAAGCCGGCGGTGCTGGCCGAGACCGACGACTACGTGGCCATGGCTTCGGAATACCAGGCCCTGGCCAGCCTGCCGGGCATCGACAAGGCGCGGGTCTGGGAGCCGGAGCCGGCCACCCTCTACGTCTGGGAGCGCGAAAGCGCCTGATCCGCACCGAGCAGAACATTCTGGAGACCTTTGCATGAAGACCATCGACCTTTCCAGCGCCTCGGTGCGCGAACTGAACCAGGCCCTGCACGGCGAAGTGCAGGACCGCGAATGGCTGGTGACCCACCCCGACGGCAAGCACAACCTCGCCGTGGGCATCGACCAGGCGGTGTCCGTGGATATCCAGGGCCACGCCGGCTACTACTGCGCGGGCATGAACCAGAAGGCCAGCGTCACCGTGCACGGCAACGTCGGCGTGGGCGTGGCGGAGAACATGATGTCCGGCAGCGTGCGGGTGAAGGGCAGCGCCTCCCAGGCCGCCGGCGCCACCGCCCATGGCGGGCTGCTGGTGATCGAGGGCGACGCCGGCGCGCGCTGCGGCATCTCGATGAAGGGCGTGGACATCGTGGTCGGCGGCAGCATCGGCCACATGAGCTGCTTCATGGGCCAGGCCGGGCGCCTGGTGGTCTGCGGCGACGCCGGCGACGCCCTGGGCGACTCGCTGTACGAGGTGCGCATCTACGTCAAGGGTGAGGTGAAGTCCCTGGGCTCGGACTGCATCGAGAAGGAAATGCGCGCCGAGCACCTGGAAGAACTCAGGGAACTGCTCAACCGCGCCGGCTTCGACGAGGACCCAGCCGCCTTCAAGCGCTACGGCTCGGCCCGCCAGCTGTACAACTTCAAAGTCGACAACGCATCCGCGTACTGATCCGCAGCGAGGAATCCCCCATGAGCGAGAAGAACACCCCGGTGCTGCGCGAGTCCGCCACCTTCGACCGCCTGACCATCCAGGAAATCCAGCGCGCCGCCGAGACCGGCATCTACGACATCCGCGGCGGCGGCACCAAGCGCAAGCTGCCGCACTTCGACGACCTGCTGCTGCTGGGCGCCAGCGTCTCGCGCTACCCGCTGGAAGGCTACCGCGAGAAATGCGGCACCGACGTGGTGCTGGGCACCCGCTTCGCCAAGAAGCCGATCCACCTGAAGATCCCGGTGACCATCGCCGGCATGAGCTTCGGCGCGCTCTCGGCCAACGCCAAGGAAGCCCTGGGCCGCGGCGCCAGCATCGCCGGCACCAGCACCACCACCGGCGACGGCGGCATGACCCCGGAAGAGCGTGGCCAGTCCCGGCACCTGGTGTACCAGTACCTGCCCTCGCGCTACGGCATGAACCCCGACGACCTGCGCAAGGCCGACGCCATCGAGATCGTCCTGGGGCAGGGCGCCAAGCCGGGCGGTGGCGGCATGCTGCTGGGCATGAAGGTCACCGAGCGCGTCGCCGGCATGCGCACCCTGCCGATCGGCGTCGACCAGCGCAGCGCCTGCCGCCACCCGGACTGGACCGGCCCGGACGACCTGGCGATCAAGATCGCCGAGCTGCGCGAGATCACCGACTGGGAGAAGCCCATCTACGTGAAGATCGGCGCCAGCCGCCCGTACTACGACGTCAAGCTGGCGGTGAAGGCCGGCGCCGACGTGATCGTCCTCGACGGCATGCAGGGCGGCACCGCGGCCACCCAGGAAGTGTTCATCGAGCACGTCGGCATTCCCATTCTGCCGGCCATTCCCCAGGCGGTGCAGGCGCTGCAGGAGATGGGCATGCACCGCCAGGTGCAGCTGATCGTCTCCGGCGGCATCCGCAACGGCGCCGACGTGGCCAAGGCCATGGCCCTAGGGGCCGACGCGGTGGCCATCGGCACCGCCGCGCTGGTGGCCCTGGGCGACAACCACCCGCGCCTGGACGAGGAGCTGAAGAAGATCGGCTCGGCCGCCGGCTACTACGACGACTGGCAGAACGGCCGCGACCCGGCCGGCATTACCACCCAGGACCCGGAGCTGTCCAAGCGCCTGGACCCGGTGGAAGCCGGCCGCCGCCTGGCCAACTACCTGCGGGTGCTGGTGCTGGAGGCCCAGACCATGGCCCGCGCCTGCGGCAAGTCGCACCTGCACAACCTCGACCCCGAGGACCTGGTGGCCCTGACCGTGGAAGCTGCGGCCATGGCCCGCGTGCCGCTGGCCGGCACCAGCTGGGTGCCGGGGCAGGTGCAGTACTGAGCCCCAGCGGGTGATACCGAAGGCCGGCGAGCGATCGCCGGCCTTTTTGTTTTCTCCGGCAGGGGACATCGCGGACGGAGTCCGCTCCTACGGTTCCTGGGCGCTCGGTGGCGTCTTCCGCAGGATGGGTATCGCTTCGCTCCACCCATCCTGCGAGGAGCCGTATTCGTCGGCAGCCCCGGGCACCGGTGTTCCGGTCAACGGCGGATAACCGCGAACGGTTATGCGCCCTACGGGGTAGCGTGCCTCATGGCAATTGTAGGAGCGGGCCCTGCCCGCGAAATCGCGCGCAGGGCGCGCTCCTACAGGGGGATGGTGCGGTGGGGTGGCGGAGCGGATCTTATCCGCGATTTGCCGAGCCCCGCACCAACGCCAGACAGGGCTGCCATATTGCCTGGCAGGAAATTCAAATTCGCACCAAGAAAATGCGCGACCTGCCGATCAGGGCCTCGGCCCGCTTACCCGCCTGCCAAAACAAACCCTTTCCATTCAACCACATAGCAAAAATTGGCCGCCCCCGACGGGCCTTGGCAGGCCAATTGCTATGCCTACAAGGAAATAAAGTTGCCCTACAGGAAGGCACTGGCTGCGGCCCGTCCACCTGCCCAGGGCGCTCGAAACGCCGGCCCGTGCATCCGACCGCGGGCCGGCCCCGTCCCCGTCGGTTGGAGGCAACAGGCAATGATCCGGTTTTCACATGTGAGCCGCAGTATGTTGGGCCTTTCCCTGCTGTTCGGCAGTGTCGCCGCCCTGGCGGACGAGGCGCCGCCGGCGATCAACAGCGGCGACACCGCCTTCGTCGCGCTCTGCTCGCTGGTGGTGCTGCTGATGACCCTGCCGGGCCTGGCGCTGTTCTACGGCGGCATGGCGCGGACCAAGAACGTGCTGTCGATCCTCATGCAGGTGTTCTGCACCGCGTCGCTGATGTCGGTGCTGTTCGCCGTCTACGGCTACAGCCTGACCTTCACCGACGGCGGCGCGCTGCAGTCGGTGATCGGCGGCCTGGACAAGCTGTTCATGGTCGGCATCACCAAGGACTCGGTGGTCGGCACCATCCCCGAGTACCTGTACTTCCTGTTCATGCTGCTGTTCGCCGCCATCACCCCGGCGATCATCGTCGGCGCCTTCGCCGAGCGCATGAAGTTCGGTGCGGTCATGGTGTTCATGGCGGTGTGGCTGACCATCAACTACATCCCCATGGCGCACATGGCCTGGGGCGGCGGCTGGGTGTTCAACCTGGGCGTGCAGGACTTCGCCGGCGGCAACGTGGTGCACCTCAACGTCGGCATCGCCTCGCTGGTGGGCGCCTGGCTGCTGGGCCGCCGCCGCGGCTTCGGCACCGCCACCCTGGCGCCGCACAACATGACCATGACGCTCACCGGCGGCTCGCTGCTGTGGGTGGGCTGGCTGGGCTTCTGCGGCGGCTGCGCGCTGGCCGCCAGCGGCTTCGCCATGCTGGTGATGGTCAACACCATGCTCGCCAGCTGCGCCGGCGCCCTGGCCTGGATGCTGGTGGAGTGGCAGCACAAGGGCCGGCCGAGCCTGTTCGGCGCGGTCTCCGGCGCCATCGCCGGGCTGGTGGCGATCACCCCGGCCTGCGGCTACGTCGGCCCCATGGGCGCCATCCTGCTCGGCCTGATCGCAGGCCCGGTGTGCGTCTGGTCGGTGGACAAGCTCAAGCCGATGATCGGCCTGGACGACGCCTTCGACGTGTTCGGCGTGCACGGCGTGGCCGGCATCCTCGGCGGCCTGCTGACCCCGGTGTTCGCCCTCAGCGCCATCGGCGGCCAGGGCTTCCCCGAGGGCCGCGGGCTGTTCGACCAGTTGCTGGTCAATGGCGGCGTGCTGCTGTTCAGCATCGGCTTCTCGGCCATCACCAGCCTGGTCGCCTTCAAGGTGGCCGCGGCGCTGTGCGGCGGGCTGCGCGTGGACGAGGAAGCCGAGGTGGACGGGCTGGACCTCTCCGCCCACGGCGAAGTCGGCTACAAGTACTCCAACTGAGGATCGCTGCCATGAAACTCATCACCGCGATCATCAAGCCGTTCCGCCTGGACGACGTGCGCCTGGCGCTGACCGAGGCCGGCGTGCATGGCGTGACCGCCACCGAGGTCAAGGGCTACGGCCGGCAGAAGGGCCATTCGGAGGTCTACCGGGGCGCCGAGTACGTCGTGGAGCTGCTGCCCAAGGTGAAGCTGGAAGTGGTGGTCGCCGACGCCCTGTGCCAGGCCGCCGTCGACGCCATCCTCAAGGCGGCGCGCACCGGCAAGATCGGCGACGGCAAGGTGTTCGTCCAGGACCTGGAGAGCATCGTGCGCATCCGCACCGGCGAGCTGGGCGAAGACGCCGTCTGAGCCCCTCGCGACACCCTGCGCCGACGCCCCGCGTCGGCGTTCTTTTTGGGAAAGGAGAAATGACCGATGGCCTGGTTGAACGGCTGGGGCTACCTGGTCCTGGCGGGGCTCTGCGAAGTGCTCTACGCCTCGATCATCCCCCGCACCGAAGGCTTCACCCGGCTAGGGCCGAGCCTGTACTGCGGGGTGTTCCTGGCGCTGAGCATCTACCTGCTGAGCCTGTCCGTGCGCGAGCTGCCGCTGGGCCTGGCCTACGCCGTCTGGGTGGGTATCGGCACCCTGGGCACGGTGGCCTACGGCAGCCTGTTCCTCGGCGAACCGC
The DNA here is from genome assembly GCF_029201425.1 of Pseudomonas sp. 273. Lineage (NCBI taxonomy): Bacteria > Pseudomonadati > Pseudomonadota > Gammaproteobacteria > Pseudomonadales > Pseudomonadaceae > Pseudomonas > Pseudomonas sp. 273. The sequence continues at coordinate 3,804,399 of NZ_CP116775.1, read as the reverse complement.
TGGGGGCGCTGAAGGCGCTGTGCCTGGTGATGATCGTGGGTGGGATCGTCGGGCTGAAGCTGGTGGGCGGGGGGAGGTGGTGTAGGAGGCCATCGTGGATGCTGTCCCATTCGCGCCATTGCCATGTAGGAGCGCGCCCTGCGCGCGAAATCGCGGGCAGGGCCCGCTCCTACAGGGGGACAGAGGTGTTGGGGTTGAGAGCGCCCTCTCCCCAGCCCTCTCCCTGAAGGGAGAGGGCTGGGGAGAGGGGACGGCGTTCATCTCAAGCACAGCTGCTGCCGGCGAGCACCGTTCGCGAGCAAGAGCTAGGCGCCCCCTCGATCCTACGAAAAGCGTGCGCCCTGCCAGTTCAGTGCTGCTGCAGCATCGCCTGGATCTGCTGCACCGACTCCTGGGTGCGCCGCGCCAGGTTGCGCACCTCGTCGGCCACCACGGCGAAGCCGCGGCCCTGGTCGCCGGCGCGGGCGGCTTCGATGGCGGCGTTGAGGGCCAGCAGGTTGGTCTGTTCGGCGATGCCGCGGATCACCCCGGCCACCTGGGCGATCTGCCCGTAGGTGGCCTGGATGTTCGCCTGCTCGCGTTCGTGCAGGGCCGCGGCGGCTTTCTCGTCGCTGATCTCGCGCACCGCGCCGGTGACGTACACCAGCCGGCCGCGGCCGTCGCGCAGGCAGCGGCCGCGTTCGCGGAACCAGACCTCGCCGCGGGTCTTGTGGCGCATGCGGTATTCCACTGCGTAGGAACCGTCGCCGCTGGCGTCGGCCATGGCGGCGTTGAAGGTCTGCATGACCGTCTTCAGGTCGTCCGGGTTGACCACGCCGAAGTAGCTGTCCCAGCCGTCGGGGAATTCCTCGCGCCTGTAGCCGATCAGCTCGCGGAACTGCTCGGACCAGCGGATCAGGTTGTGCGGGTGGTCGGGGTCGCCGTTGACCACGTTCATCGCCCAGCAGCCCTCGGTGAGGGTGCGCTGGGTCAGCTCCCAGACCTCGCGTTCCTCCTGCCATTGGCGGCGCTCGGCCTCCAGGGCCGTCAACTGGCCCTGCTGCTGTTCCAGCTCGCCGCGCAATTGCAGGTTCTGCTGTTCGGCCTGGGCCAGGCGTTTCGTCAGCGCGGCGTATTCCTCGGCGCTGCAGGGCGGCGGCGCCTGGCGTTCGGCGTGCTGGCGGAAGCTCAACAGTTCGTGCCAGCCGCTCTGCAGGCGCTCCAGGCTGCTACGCAGGCGCGGTTCGCAGTGCCGCGGGGGCGCCGTGTCCGGTGCGCTGGGAAGCTGGTCGAGCCACTGGCCGAGTTCCTCGGCCAGGTTGCGGGATGCCTTGCTGAACCACATCGGCCTTTCCTCCTGGGGCTGCGAGCGACGTGTCTGGCTGCAGCCTTGCAAAAGCCAATCCAGAAAGCGCCTCAGGCGCGCACGCGGCTCTTCTGCGGGTCGTAGGCCACGGTGCCGGCGGCCACCCGCGCGGGGATGCGCTTCTGCTGGCCGTCGAGCTTGCCGACCTGCACCGGCGTGCCCGGCTCGCAGTAACCCACGTCCAGCCGGCACAGGGCGATGTTCCTGCCCAGCAGCGGCGAGCGGGTGGCGCTGGTGATTACGCCCACCTGGGCGCGGCCGACGTGCACGCAGTCGCCGTGGTGCGCCGTCTCGTTACCCTCCAGTTCCAGCCCCACCAGGCGGCGTTGCGGGTTGGCGCTGCGCCTTAGCAGGGCATCCTTGCCGATGAAGTCGGCCTGCTTGGTCTTCAGCGGCACGCAGAAGCCGATGCCGGCCTCGAAGGGGTCGGTCTGGTCGTCGAACTCGTAGCCGGCGAACACCAGCCCGGCCTCGATGCGCAGCGTGTCCAGCGCATGCAGGCCCAGGGGCACCAGGCCCAGGGGCTCGCCCAGTTGCCACAGGCGGTTCCACACGGCCATGGCGTCGCTCGGGTGGCACCACAGCTCGTAGCCCAGCTCGCCGGTGTAGCCGGTGCGCGAGACCATCAGCGGCGGGCCGTTGTAGTCGTCCAGGCGGCCGCTGAGGAAGCGGAACCAGCCCAGGTCCTCCAGCTTCGGCTGGGTGCCCGGCGTCCACACCATGCCCTTGAGCAGTTCGCGGGCCAGCGGGCCCTGCACGGCGATGTTGTGGATCTGCTCGGAAGCGCTCTTCACCCACACCTTCATGCCCAGCTTCTGCGCCTGCTCGCGCAGCCAGTCGCCGGCGTAGTCCTCGCCGCCGATCCAGCGGAAGGCGTCCGGCCCCAGGCGCAGCAGGGTGCCGTCGTCGAGCATGCCGCCGTGCTCGTAGCACATGGCCGAGTAGACCACCTGGCCCACCGCGAGCTTGCGCACGTCGCGGGTCAGGCAGTAGTCCAGCAGCGCTTCGGCGTCGGGGCCCAGCACCTCGAACTTGCGCAGGGCGGAAAGGTCCATCACCGCCACCTTCTCGCGGCAGCCGTGGTACTCCTCGATGGCGCCGTAGCCGTCGAAATGGGTCGGCGTCCAGAAGCCGCGGTAGTCGACGAACTGCCGGGTGAGGGCGGAGGTGCCGGGGTGGAAGCCGCTTTCGCGGGTCAGCACCGGGTCGGCGTCGGGCGTCTTGCGGTTGGCCATGGCGATACTGAAACGCTCCTTTTCGCTGTACACGCGGACGTGGATGTCGGTGGGCTGCCAGCCGTTGGCCGGGTCGATGTCGTCGGGGCAGGAGCTGCTGGCGCAGACCAGGTCGGTCATGGCGCGCAGCAGCACGTAGTCGCCGGGGCGCGACCAGGGCTCGTCGAGAGTCAGCTGCTGGTGCGCGTCCACCCCGGTGTTGAAGAAGAAGTTGATCGCCGGCCAGCCGGCGCGGCCGCGCACGCCGTGGGCGGCGAGGGCGCGGCTGAGGTTGTCGCTGCAGTTGGCGTGGCCGAAGTAGCCCTGGGCCTCGTAGTAGCGCGCGGTGCAGGCCAGGGCGAAGGTGTCGTGGCGGCCCACGGTGTCGCGCAGCACCTCCAGCATCGGCTGCAGGTCGCGGTCGTAGAAGCGGCTGTACAGGCCCGGGCCGGGGTAGGCGTTGCCGTTCAGGGTGCGGGTGACGGTGGGGTCCAGGTCGACCTCGCGGCCGGCATCGAGGCCGCGGCGGTCGAAGGCGACGAAGTCCGAGCACTGGCGGCCGGCCACGTCCAGCACCTGGATGTACTGGCCGGCGGCGACTGTGTAGGCGTTGGCGGTACCGGGCCTGATGGTGAACTCGTCCAGCACCTCGGCCAGCGGCGCCGGCAGCGGCGGGGCGAGCGCCTGGCGCGGGTTGGCGCGGTGCACCAGCAGGCGCAGCTCGCTGGCCCGCGCCTGGCTGTCCACCGCCGTGCGTCCGCCGGGGGCGGCGACCAGCACCAGCAGCGCCGCACCGGCGTCGAGGGTGCGGCTGAAGCCGGCCGGCGTGCCGCTCTCCCACAGCCGCGCGGGGCTCGGCAAGTGGCGGCAGTCGACGCCGCGCCGCGCCAGGCCGGCGCTGACGTGGGCGGCCTCGCGGCTGCCGTCGTGCAGCAGGTGGTGGATGAAGGCGGCGCCGGGGCTGGGCGCCAGGCCGAGTTCGGCCAGCGCCGGCCGGCCGTCGGTGGTGAAGGCCAGCAGCTCGGCGGCCTGGTCGCCTTCCAGGTCGACGACCTGCAGCCGGTCGCCGGCTTCCAGGGCCAGCACGGTCAGCCCGCCGGGGGCGACGCGGTGGCGCTCCAGCGCCGGGGCGCGGGCGAACAGGGCCGGCTCGAAGGGCCGGCTCGTCACGGGCAGGTTCATTCTCGTGCTCCACGCAAGGCGGGGCGGCGGGGCCGCCCCGGGAGAAGGCTCAGAGGGCTTTCCTGAGCTGGTCCACCGGCTGGTCGGCCAGGTAGGCCTCCAGCGAATCGTCCAGGGCCTGCAGCCAGGGCGTGTGGTGCGGCGTGGCGAGGGTGCCGGTGATCAGCGAGCGGTGGCACTTGTCGCGGTAGCCCATGATGTTTTCGTACTTGTCCTGCTTCCATTGCAGGAAGGTGTTGTTCACCTCGGCGATGTCGAAGCTGGGGTAGTCGGTGGCCTCGATCAGCTGGCGGATGTACTCGCCCTGGAACTCGAACATCTGCCGGGCGTTCTCCAGGGTTTCCTCCTCCTGGCGCCAGGCCAGGTCCTCGGCGCGCATCAGCGCCGGCTCCGGCAGGGCGATGCGCCCGAGGATGACGTCGCGGGCGTACCAGGCCTGGGCGTCGAACATGTTGAAGCTGTACCACTGGTCCTGCATGCCGAGGTAGATCAGCCGCGTGTTCTGCTCCCAGAACACGCCCTTGTAGAGGTTCAGCGGCCACAGGCGGTTGTCGGTCTTCAGCCGCAGCTCCTCGGGCAGGAAGGGGAAGTGGTGCTTGTAGCCGGTGCACAGGATGATGGCGTCGACGCGCTTGCTGCTGCCGTCGGCGAAGAAGGCGGTGCTGCCCTTGACGCGGGTGAGCAGCGGCTTTTCCTCCCAGTTCTCCGGCCACTTGTAGCCCATCGGCGCGCTGCGGTAGCAGCTGGTGATGGAGCGCGCGCCGTACTTGAAGCACTGCGAGCCGATGTCCTCGGCCGAGTAGCTGCCGCCGACGATGAGCACGTCCTTGCCCTGGAATTCCAGGGCGTCGCGGAAGTCGTGGGCGTGCAGCACGCGCCCGGCGAAGCTCTCGAAGCCGTCGAAGTAGGGCACGTTGGGCGTGGAGAAGTGGCCGCTGGCGACCACCACGTAGTCGAAGGTTTCGCTGTAGGTGCGGTCGTCGTCGTAGCTGTGGGCGGTGACCTCGAAGGTGCCGCTGGCCTCGTCCCAGGTGACGTTGCGCACCGTGGTGTTGAAGCGGATGTAGGGGCGCACGCCGGCCTTGACCACGCGGCCCTTGATGTAGTCCCAGAGCACCTCGCGCGGCGGGTAGGAGCCCATGGGCCGGCCGAAGTGCTCGTCGAAGCTGTAGTCGGCGAACTCCAGGCATTCCTTCGGCCCGTTGGACCAGAGGTAGCGGTACATGCTGCCGTGCACCGGCTCGCCGTGCTCGTCCAGGCCGGTGCGCCAAGTGTAGTTCCACATGCCGCCCCAGTCGGCCTGCTTCTCGAAGCAGACCAGTTCGGGAATGTCGGCGCCTTTTTCCTTCGCCGACTGGAAGGCGCGCAGCTGGGCCAGGCCGCTGGGGCCGGCGCCGATGATGGCGACTCTTTGCTTCATGTCCGGTGCTCCACGTTCGTAGTTGTCAGGAGAAGATCACGGTCTTGTCGCGGTTGATGAACACGCGGTGCTGCAGGTGGTACTTGAGCGCCCGGGAGAGGGCGACGGTCTCGGTGGCGCGGCCGATGGCGACCAGCGCCTCGGGGCTGTAGGCGTGGTCCACGCGCTGTACTTCCTGCTCGATGATCGGGCCCTCGTCGAGGTCGCTGGTGACGTAGTGCGCGGTGGCGCCGATCAGCTTCACGCCACGCTCGTAGGCCTGGTGGTAGGGCTTGGCGCCCTTGAAGCCGGGGAGGAAGGAGTGGTGGATGTTGATGGCCTTGCCGGAGAGCTGCCTGCACAGGTCGTCGGAGAGGATCTGCATGTAGCGGGCGAGCACCACCAGTTCGGTGCCGGTCTCGGCGACTATCTTCAGCAGCTCGGCTTCCTGCTGGGCCTTGGTGTCTTTCGTCACCGGCAGGTAGATGAAGCGGATGCCCTCGCGTTCGGCCATGGGGCGCAGGTCGAGGTGGTTGGAAACGATGGCGGTGATCTGCATGTCCAGCTCGCCCTTGGCGTGGCGGTAGAGCAGGTCGGCCAGGCAGTGGTCGAACTTGCTGACCATCAGCAGCACGCGCATCGGCCGCTGGCTGTCGAACAGCTGCCAGTGCATGTCGAAGGGCACGGCGACGTCCTCGAAGCCGTCGCGCAGGGCCTGGATGTCGCCCTTGGCGTCGGCGTCGAAGCGGAACACGGCGCGCATGAAGAAGCGCCCGGTGATCTCGTCGTCGAACTGCGACAGCTCGCTGATGTAGCACTGTCGCCCGGCCAGGTACGTGCTGACGGCGGCGACTATCCCGGAGCGCGCCGGGCAGTCGATGGTGAGGATGTAGTGGGTGTCCATTTGCGTTCTCGCGGCGTGGTGGAAGGCCGCCCGGCGGGCCGGGCGGAGGCGCTCAGCCCTTGGCGGTGCGCTTCTTCTTCTCGGGGTCGTCGAAGGGCAGGGTGTGGGCGATGGCGCTGGTCTGCAGGCTGCCGCGCACCTGCAGCGGCACGCCCTGCTCGGCGCAGTCGGTGCTCAGGCGGGCGATGGCCATGGAACGGCCGGTGAGGCGCGAGTACATGGCGCAGGTGATCAGCCCCACCTCCTGGCCGGCGTGCCACAGGGTGTCGCCGGCCTGGGCCGCCTGCTCGCCGTCGAGCAGCACGCCGAAGATGCGGAAGCGCTCCTGGCCCTTGAGCCGGTAGTGCTCGCCGGCGCCGCGGAAGTCCTGCTTGCCGGGCGACACGGTGAAGTCCAGGCCCAGCTCCCAGAGGCTGTCGCCGGCCTTCTCGTCGGCGAAGGGGTACATCTGCGAGTTGTCGTAGGGGTAGAACAGCAGGTAGCTCTCCACCCGCAGCCAGTCCAGGGCGGTGAAGGCGCAGGGGATGATGCCCAGGTCCTTGCCCTTTTCCAGGATGCCGTCCCAGATCGCCGGGGCGTCGGCGGCCTTGCAGAAGATCTCGTAGCCGCGCTCGCCGGTGTAGCCGGTGCGCGAGATCATCACCGGGTGCCCGAACAGCTTGCCCTGCAGGTGGTGGAAGTAGGGCAGCTCGCGGATGCCCGGCACGTGCTCGGCGAGGAAGTCCACCGCCAGCGGGCCCTGCAGCGACAGGTCGTGCAGGTCGTCGTCGAACAGCACCGCGACCTGCCGGCCCTGGGCCGAGCGGATGAGCATCTCGTGGCCGACGCCGGCGCCGTGCACCACCATGAAGGCGTTGGGGCCGGTGCGGTAGACGATGCAGTCGTCGGCGAACTTGCCGTCCTCGTCGAGCATGCAGGCGTACACCGACTTGCCCGGGTACAGCTTGGAAATGTCGCGGGTGGTGGCCCAGTCCAGCAGGCTCTCGGCGTGGGGGCCGACGTAGTGCACCTTCTTCAGCCCGGACACGTCCATGAGGCCCGCGCGGGTGCGGATCGCCTCGTGGTGGTCGGCGAGGTCGCTGGCGTAGGTCCAGGCGGTGCCCATGCCGTTCCAGTCCTCGAGTTTGGAGCCAAGTGCCAGGTGGCGTTCACGCAGGGCGCTGATGCGCCAGGAATTGGCCATGGGGTGATCCTCTTGTAGTGGGTGGCGGTTCTTCAGGCTTGCGGATCGAACGGCCGCAGCCAGTCGAGCAGGGCGCCGCGGTAGCGGGTCAGGCCCTTGTAGTCGGCGATCGGCTCGGGCAGGTCGCGCAGCACGCGGTACAGGCGCCGGGCCCAGTGCGGCTGGGTGGCCAGCTCGTTCATGCCGATCAGGTAGGTGCGGATGCTGAACATCAGCGCATGGCTGCGCGGCAGGCGCGCCATCACCTGCAGCTCCACGCGCAGGTGCACCAGCTCGCCTGCGTTCTGCGCGGTGACGGTGCCGCGGTCGGCGCCCCATTCGTGGTAGGTCTCGGGCGAAGTATCCAGGCGCGGGTTGATGGTCATGGTCCAGTTCAGCCGGCGCATCGGCTGGCCCACCTGCAGGTTCAGCAGGTACTTCAGGGCGCGGTCGAAAATGCCCATCTGGTGCGCCATGGGCACCGGCGAGTGCCACTGCTTGAAGCTCATGCCGGCGTCGAAGGCCAGCGACCAGTCGGCCGGCCCGGTGACCATGCCGGCGTCCATGAACAGGTCGCCGTCGCGCTGGTCGAGCAGGGCGAAGTCGCCCTGCACCTGGCGGGTGATGTATTCCAGCGGCTCGCAGGGCAGGGTGGCGGCGTCGCCGAAGGTGAAGTGCTGGTGGATGCCCAGCGCCAGGTTGCGCCACTCCCACTGCGCGCCCTCGCGGCGCAGTTGGAAGTACTGCGGGTAGTCGGCGGCCAGGCGCTCCATCAGCAGCGCCAGGGCGTCCCAGGCGGCCGGCTGCATGTGCGGCATCACCAGGCAGCGCGTCGGGTCGCGCTGCAGCACCAGGGCGCGCTCGGCCACCTCGGAGCGGTAGTGCTCGTCGATGTCGAACAGGTGCTCGAACACCGAGCCCGGGTCGCGGGAGACCGCCGGCTCGATGTTCACCGAGTACTGGTACTGGTCTTCCGGGAAGGGGAACGGGAAGCGGCGGATGGCCTCCGGGCTGTTGGCGAAGCTGAAGGCCTCGCGGTAGCGCTCCACCGGCTTGAGGGTCGTGGGCATGGCGTCGGGTCTCCTAGAGGTCGAGCAGGATCGGGCCGCAGCCGCGGGATACGCAGGGCATCAGGCTGCCTTCGCGTTCGCGGCTGTCGAGGAAGTGGTCGCGGTGCTCCACCTCGCCCTTGAGGTAGCGCGTCTGGCACTGCCCGCAGACTCCGCCGCGGCACAGGCTGGGCACTTCCACGCCGGCGCCTTCCAGGGCTTCGAGCAGGCTCTGCTCGGCGCCCACGTCCAGCTGGCGGCCGCTGCGCGCCAGCTCCACGCGGAACGGCTGGCCGGGTTCGGGGGCGGCGAAGGCTTCCCAGTGCACTCGCGAGTCGCTCCAGCCCAGCGCCGCGGCCTGCTCGCGCAGGGCCAGCAGCAGGCGCTGCGGGCCGCAGGCGTAGACGTGGCTGCCCAGCGGGCGGTGGCGCAGCACCTGGTTGAGGTCCAGCGCGCGCTGCACGCCGTCGTATTCGTGCAGGCGCTCGCCCAGCAGCTCGCGCAACTCGCCCAGGTAGGCGTCGCTCAGGCCGGCGCGGTAGGCGTAGTGCAGTTCGAAGTCCGCGCCGCGGCGCAGCAGCTCGCGGCAGTGGGCGAGGAAGGGCGTGATGCCGATGCCGCCGGCCACCAGGATGTGCCGGCGCGCCTCGCCGTGCAGGGCGAACAGGTTGGCCGGCGCGCCGACGCGCAGCCGGTCGCCCACCCGGAGCTGTTCGTGCAGGTAGTGCGAGCCGCCGCGGGACTTCTCCTGGCGGCGCACGGCGATGCGGTAGTGGCTGCTGTCCGCCGGGTCGCCCAGCAGCGAGTAGGCGTTGCGCAGGCCGTTGGGCAGGCACAGCTGCACGTGGCTGCCGGCGGAGAAGCCGGGCAGCGCGCCGTCCATGGCCTCGAAGGTGAATTCGCGGATCACCGGGGTGATGGCGCGCACGGCGCTCACCCGCACGTCGAAGAAGGCGCTCATGGGCGGGCCTCCGCATAGGGCTGGTCGGCGTCGGCGCACACGCCCAGGTAGGCGCCCAGGCGCTGGGAGAAATGCCGCCGTACTTCGAGATGCACGCCGCAGTGCTGGCAGTCGTGGCGGTCGCCGCTGCCGGTGCCCTGCAAGGTGCCGCAGTGCACGCAGTACAGCGTGCGGGTGTCCTCGCCGCGGCGCAGCAGGTGGATCTCGTCGGGGCGCAGGCCGGCCTGGCGGGCCAGGGCGTGCAGCGGCCAGAGGAAGGCCTCGTCGCCGCACAGCAGCAACTGCAGGCCGACGCTGGCGCTGTCCAGGCGTTCCAGCAGGGCGCGCTGCGGGCCCTGCGGGCCGCTGGCCAGCAGCTCCAGCTCGCCGGGGGCCAGGCCGAGGCGGCTGGCCAGGGCATGGGCGTAGTCGGCGTCGGCCCGCTGCATCACCAGCAACGCGTGGCCGCCGGCCAGGCGCGGCAGGGCGTCGTAGCGGGGCAGGCTGGGCAGCGGCGGGGCGCTGCCGGAGAGAGCGGTATCGGTCATGGCTTCCTCGCTGGGTGGGCCGCCGCCGTGCCCGATCCTGAGGCGCGGGGCCTTGAGTTGGTGCGCATCCGGGCGCTGGCGGCGGCGAACTTTCGTGTTTCGCGTTGGGGAAGATATTTTCCTGATGCGAATAACCGCTCAATCCGCAGGAGGTGATATCTCCAAAGGGGTAAGGGTCGCGGGGAGGCCCCGCCGGGGGCATGAAAGTTGCTGCCTGTATGGCACTTGCGAACGAGGGCTGGGCATGGGCGCACGGCGTGCGGGGTGGCTGGATCGCTGGCGGCAACGATGGCTTGCAGGCGCCGTCGCGGCCGCGCCGCGGCGCGCTGAGGCCGAGCTGCTGCGGGGCCTGCTGGAGGAACCGGGCAGTTGGGCGCCGCTGGCGCGCCTGCTCGCCGACCTGGCGGCGGCCCACCCGGGGGCGGCGCCGTGCCTGCTGCTGGACGAGCCCGGCCTGGCGGAGCCGCTGCGGCGCCCGGCGGCCTTCTGCGCCGAGGCCGACTGCCCGCTGCGCGACCTGCCGGCCCTGCGCGCCGGCCCGTGCCGCCCCTGCCGGGCGCGCGGCGAGCCGCGCCAGCTCTGGCCGCTGGAGCAGGGCGGCCAGGCCGCGCTGGCGCTGCAGGACTTCACCGGCCGCCAGCACCGGGCGCTGCTGGCCTGGCTGCCGCTGCTGGCCGCCAGCGTCCACGGCATCGCCCGGCAGCGTGCGCGGCTGCGCCTGGAGCGCCACGGCCAGGACACCCTGCTGGCCCGCGAGCTGCACGATTCGGTGGCCCAGCAGCTGGGCTTCCTGGCCTTCCAGGCGAACCGCCTGCAGGGCCAGCTGCAACGCCCGCAGCAAGCCGCGCCGCTGCTGGAGGAACTGCGCCACGGCCTGCAGGCGGTGCAGCGCCAGGTCCGCGAGCTGATCGGCAACGCCCGCCTGAGCCTGGACGGGCGCAGCCTGCGCCAGTCGCTGCTGGATTCGGTGGAGGAGTTCGGCCGGCGCAGCACCATCGTCTTCGAGCTGGACAACCGCCTGCCCGACGGCCTGCTCGACGACGAGCAGGCCCTGCAGGTGCTGCAGATCGTCCGCGAGGCGCTGGCCAACATCGTCCGCCACTCCCACGCGCGCACCGCGCGCATCGACCTGCGCCTGGCCCGGGGCGAGCTGCGGGTGGCGGTCGAGGACGACGGCATCGGCCTGCAGGCCAGCGGCGAGACCGGCCACTTCGGCCTGTCGATCATGCGCGAGCGGGCCCTGGCCATCGGCGCCAGCCTGAGCGTGAAGACCATCCCGCCACGGGGCACGCGGGTCGCGTTGCGGCTACCCGGCGTGGCCGCCCAACCGGAGGAGAAAGCCGATGCACAACGCCACCTTGCTGCTGATCGATGACCACCCGCTGTTCCGCCGCGGCCTGGCCGAGCTGTTCGGCGAAAGCGGCGAGTTCACCGTGGTCGGCCAGGCCTCCAGCGGCCGCGAGGGCATCAGCCTGGCCTGCCAGCTGAGCCCGGAGCTGATCCTGCTGGACCTGCACATGCCCGGCCTGGGCGGCCTGCAGGTGCTCGACGAGCTGCGCCAGCTGGAGCTGGACAGCCAGGTGATAGTGCTCACCGCCTCGGCCGAGCGCACCGAGCTGGCCGCCGCCCTGCGCCTGGGTGCCGAGGGCTACCTGCTCAAGGACACCGAGCCGGAGGCGCTGCTGGCCTACGTGCGTGGCTGCAGCCGCGGCTCGGTGCAGCTGGACGACAGCCTGGTGGCGCTGCTCGCCGAGCCCGCGCCGGCCGCGGCGCCGGCAGCGGACGAGCTCACCGCCCGCGAGGGCCAGACCCTGGCGCTGATCGCCCAGGGCCTGAGCAACAAGCGCATCGCCCGCGAGCTGGGCATCAGCGACGGCACCGTGAAGATCTACGTGAAGAACCTGCTGCGCAAGTTCCACCTGGGCTCGCGCCTGGAACTGGCCGCCTGGGTCCACCGCGGCGGCGGCCTGCAATGAGGAGGACGAGCATGGCGACCCCGCCCGCCGACACCCGCGACGACGGCGACCGCTACCCGGTGGCGCTGCTGCACCTGGACGGCCGCGGCCGCATCCGCCGGGCCAACCGCGCCTGGCGCACGCTGATGGGCGACAGCGGCCTGGGCGAGGAACTGGCCGCCTGCCTGCACCAGGAGGACCTGCCCGGCTGGCGCGCGGTGCTGAGCCAGGCCCGCCAGGGCCAAGGCGCGCGGCAGTGCCTGCGCTTCATCGACGCCCACGGGCGCCTGCGCTGGTTCGACGTGCAGCTGGACGGTGACGCCGAGGCGCTCTACCTGTCGCTCAGCGACGCCACCAGCCAGCGCCGCCAGGACGCCCGCCTGGAGGCCAGCCGGCGCGGCGCCGCCAGCCTGCTCGACGGCCTGCCCGGGCTGATCTACCGCGGGCGCAACAACCGCCAGTGGACCATGGAATTCGTCAGCGCCGGCTGCCTGCAGCTCACCGGCTACCCGGCGCAGTACCTGACCGACACCTACGAGCACAGCTACAGCACGCTGATCCTCGAGGAATACGCCGAATACGTCTGGGCCGGCGTGCAGCAGGCGCTGCTGCGCCGCGAGCCCTACGAGCTGACCTACCGCATCCGCTGCGCCGACGGGCGCATTAAGAACGTCTGGGAGAAGGGCGTGGGCATCTATGCCGACACCGGCGAGGTGCTCGGCATCGAGGGGGCCATCTTCGAGGTGGGGGCGGAGCCGCCGGCAACGCTCCCCTGACGATCTGTCCTGCCGCGACCGCGCGCCTGGTCGATACTCAAGCGGTCATGCCGGCAACCGCCGGCGCGCGGGAGGACGAGTGCGATGACGAAAGAGACGGACGACGCCGCTGCCCTGATCACGGCGCGGATCGCCGAGCTGGGCGACTGGCGCGGCGAGGTGCTGGCGCGGGTGCGGGCGCTGGTGCACGAGGCCGAGCCGGAGGTGGTCGAGCAGTGGAAGTGGCGGGGCGTGCCGGTGTGGTCCCGGGCCGGCATCCTCTGCACCGGCGAGACCTACAGGCAGGTGGTGAAGCTGACCTTCGCCAGGGGCGCGGCGCTGGAGGACCCGGCGGGGCTGTTCAATGCCAGCCTCGAAGGCACGACGCGGCGGGCCATCGACATCCACCAGGGCGACGTGCTGGACGAGGCGGCGCTGCGCGCGCTGATCCGCGCGGCCGTGGCGCTGAACCTGGCGAAGCGCCGCGGCTAGCGGCGCGTCAGTGGCTCTTCATGCCGGCGGCGGCCATGGCCAGGCGGATCAGCTCGGCGGCCAGCAGGACGCTGCCGACGCCGCCCAGCCACAGGGCGGCCAGCCACAGCAGTTGTCGGCGCAGGGGCCGGCTGGGTTCGGCGTTCGGCTGCTGCGTCGGCAGCGTGGGGTTCGGGGTGGGGTTCATGCGGGCTCCGGGGTGCCGGGCGGCACCTGGGTTTCAGTGGCTCATGCGCTCGGGTCTTCCCCGGCGAGGATGGTGCGCGCCTCGGCGAAGCATTTTTCCGCCAGGGCCGAGCGCGGCTCGGTGCGCCGCTGCAGCAGGCCGATGGGGCTGTGGATGCTGGCGCCGGCGATGGGGTGATCTTCAGGTGCTCGCTGAGGGTTTCCAGGCCGCAGTTCAGCGGCATGATGGCGCAGCACATGCCTTCGCCGATGGCCTGGATCAGCTGGAAGCTGGAGTCGCTCTCCAGCACCGGCAGCGGGTCCATGCCGCGGCTGCGGAAGCTCAGGTCGACGGACTGGCGGTAGTGCATGCCCTTGCTCAGCAGCCCCAGGGGGATGTCGTTGAGCCTGTCCCAGCGCAGTTCGCCGTCTTCGAACTGGAAGTGCCGCACGTCGTGCAGCAGGCCCATGGTGGTGGTGGCCAGTTCCAGCACCTCGAAGTAGCTGGTGTTGACCTGGTCGAGGTAGCAGATGCCGAGGTCGAGCTGGTTGCGGCTGAGGCCGTCGATGATCTGCTCCGAGCTCAGCGAGGACAGCTGGAACTGCAGCTCCGGGTAGCGCTGGGACAGCGGCTTGAGCACCTGCATGGGGTTGAAGCTGGACAGCGGCACCAGGCCCAGGCGCAGGCTGCCCACCAGTTGCCCGCGGCAGCTGGCGGCCTCGGCCAGCAGGCCGTCGTAGGCGGCCAGCAGGGTGCGGGCCCAGGCCAGGATGCGCTCGCCGGCCTCGGTGAAGCCCTCGAAGCGCTGGCCGCGGGTCACCAGCACCAGGTCCAGCTCGTCCTCGAGGTTGCGCAGGCGCATGGACAGCGTGGGCTGGGTGATGTGGCAGAGCGCGGCAGCCTGCCCGAAGTGCCGGGTCTGGTCCAGGGCGATGAGGAACTTGAGCTGCTTGATGTCCATGGGAGCTGCCTGTCGGGTAGTGGGGGCGAAGGCCTGGCCGGCGTCGTTCATTAGTGTGTAGCCGAACGTGCGGCGCTGCGCCGTCGGTCTTGTCGTGGGGCTGCTCGTCCGGCCCGGATGAACGGCACGTTACCGGGCGTTGCGGACGGCGTCCAATCGTTGCTGCCGACCGCCCGATAGGCCGGTCCTATCATGCGTGAAAGCAGGCCGCGAAAGGCCGGAATCGCCGATAGAGGGCGTCGATCGCTCAGTCTGCCATATCGATTGGACGGGGTATGGGTTTGTCTCTAGCGTGGCTGCGAATTCCCTGTTCGGAGATGAAGGCGTGAGCGTCAAACCCAATGCGGAATTCGTTCCGCTGAATATCGCCGTGCTGACCGTCAGCGATACCCGCACGTTCGACAACGACACGTCCGGCGAGCTGCTGGCGAGCCGCTCGGTGGAGATCGGCCACCGCCTGGCCGCCCGCGTGCTGCTCAAGGACGACCTGTACAGGATCCGCGCCCAGGTCGCCACCTGGATCGCCGACGATGACGTCCAGGTGGTGCTGGTCACCGGCGGCACCGGCTTCACCGCCCGCGACAGCACCCCCGAGGCGGTCGCCTGCCTGCTGGACAAGCAGGTCGAAGGCTTCGGCGAGCTGTTCCGCGCGCTGTCGATCCTCGACATCGGCACCTCCACCGTGCAGACCCGCGCCCTGGCCGGCCTGGCCAACGGCACCCTGGTGTGCTGCCTGCCGGGCTCCACCAATGCCTGCCGCACCGCCTGGGAAGGCATCCTCGCCGAGCAGCTCGACGCCCGCCACCGGCCCTGCAACTTCGTCGCCCACCTCAAGCCCGGCAAGCCCTGCGAATCGCGGCAATGAACCGCCCCTCGCCCTTCAGCTGAGGATACAGTCCACCGGCGCCAGCGGCGGCGGCAGCGAGCGCTCGCCCAGGGCGCCGAGGATGTCGCGCTCGATGACGCGGACCATGGCGTCGGTGGGCAGGTCGTTCTCGTCGCGGCCGAAGGGGTCTTCCAGCTCGTTGCTGATGGCGTCCAGGCCGAAGAAGGTGTAGCTGACGATGGTGGTGAACAGCGGCGCCATCCAGCCCAGCGGCTCGGCCATGGCGAAGGGCAGCAGGATACAGAAGATGTAGATGGTGCGGTGCAGCAGCAGGGTGTAGGGGAAGGGCAGCGGCGTGCCCTTGATCCGCTCGCACACCGCCTGCGCCTCGCTGAGCCCCACCAGGCGCTGTTCCAGGGTGACGTAGCGCCACTCGCCGAGGGCGTTGCAGCGGGCCTGCGCCGAGCAGGCCTCGCCGACCTGCTGGAGAATGCCGTCGCTGACGTTGTGCAGCGCCACCGGCGCATCGGCCGCCAGCCACGGCCGCGCCGCCTGCAACTCGTCCTCGCCCCGCAGCCGCGCGTTGAGCGCATGGGCGTAGCCGCAGAGCGCGCGCAGCAGCTTCTCGCGCAGCGCCTGGTCGCCGATGGCGACGCTCTCGCGGATGAACGAGCGCATCTCGATGACCACCTTGCCCCAGGCCTTGCGGCCCTCCCACCAGCGGTCGTAGCAGGCGTTGTTGCGGAAGCTCATGAAGATCGACAGCGACAGCCCCAGCAGGGTGAAGGGCGTGGCGTTGACCCGCGCGAAGAACGCCGGGTGACGGGTCTCGACCAGCACGATCAGCGACGCCAGCAGGGTGACCATCAGGCTGCGCCAGGCGATGCGCCTGGCAATGGACCCCTTGAGCGTGAACAGCACGCTGAACATGTTGGGGTGGGGTGAACGATCATGGTACGTCCGTGGACAGGGGGAGGGCGGTAGGCCGCCGGTCATGTTCATGCAGCGCAGGACTTGCGCGTGCCTGGGGCGACGAAGCGCTCCGCCATGCGGTACGGCTCGTCTGCCGGGGCATCTCTGGAAGAGTCGGAAGTTCGTTTCCAAGGCCGTGGCTACAGCGTTGCGCCGAGGCTAGAGAGCCGCTCCAGATGCGTCAAATCGCTTTTGATTACCAACCGATAAGTGTGCTCTATCGGTCTCTCCCGATTAGATCGGAAGCCTTTGCGACGGGGGTTTCAGGGGAAGGGCGATTTCGGGCGAACTCTATGTTGCGTACGGCGATGATGCGGATCGAAAGTTCTTTCGAAAACGGCATTCCGTTAATTGAAGTTGTCCGAATTGGAGTTCTGGAAAGTTCAGCTTGAACCTATTGTTCCGGATTATCCCGGCCAGTATTTTCCCTGCGCGAGCACTTCCACCTGCGCCGCCTAACCCTCGGCCAGGCACACCCGGTCGCGGCCCTGCTGCTTGGCCTGGTAGAGCAGGCGGTCGCAGTGGGCGAGCAGCTCGCCCGGTTCGGTGAAGCCGCCGCTGTCGGGCAGCCCGCCGCCCAGGCTGATGGTCAGGCGGCAGAGGCGGTCGGGGCGGTGCAGGTGCTCGATGTCCAGTTCCGCCACCCGCTCGCGCAGGCGTTCGGCGACCTGGCGCAGTTCCTGCGGGCTGGCCACCTGGAGGAGGATGACGAATTCCTCGCCGCCGTAGCGGAACAGTTGCGCCTGGCCGCTGCGCAGGGCCTCGGCCATGCAGGTGGCCACCTCGCACAGGCAGCGGTCGCCGGCCGGGTGGCCGTAGTGGTCGTTGTAGGGCTTGAAGTAGTCGATGTCGGCCAGCAGCAGGGCGAAGGGCCGGCCGTGGCTGCGCATCTGCCGCCAGCTTTGCTCCAGGCGCAGGTCGAAGGCGCGGCGGTTGCCGATGCCGGTGAGGGCGTCGGTGGCGGCCAGTTCCTGCAGGCGCTGGTTCAGCTCGGCCAGCTCGGCGCGCTGGCGCTGGCCTTCCAGGTCGGCGAGGAAGGCCCGGCGCACGCCATGGATGTTGGTCCAGCTGATGAACAGGCTGAACACCAGCACCGGCAGGTAGACCAGGGTGAACACCAGCACCGCCTTGGGATCGCCGGCGTGGATCAGCGCCACGTTGCCGAGGATCACCGCCGAGATCGCCAGGGAGCAGGCGAGGATGCCGGCGAAGGAATAGCGCACGCCCAGGTTGGCGAGCACGATGAACACCACCGAGGCGTAGAGGAAGGTGGGCACGTCCGGCGAGGCGCTGCGCTTGAGCAGTTCGAACCAGGCGATGGCCGAGACGATGTCGTGCAGCGGCATCAGCAGGTCCATCAGCAGCACGCTGCGGCTGTGGCGGAACACCAGGTAGATGTTCAGCAGGCCGACCAGGCTGAGCAGGCCGCGCACCAGCAGCGACTGCAGCGCCATGTCCGGGATCAGCGCGGCGTCGGCGAAGACGTAGGCGTCGTAGGCCGCCATGGCGATGAAGTTGATCGCCAGCAGGAAGCCGCGGTAGTGCTGCAGCACGTAGGCGCGCAGGGCCGGCTGCAGGTGCGCGGGGATCTGCCGTTCGCCGCTGGCCGTGGGGTACTCGGGTAGGCTCATGGTTCCCGCCTGTGGCCGTTCCATCGGTATGTCGCACGCAGGGCCACGCCCGACAAGTTGTCGCAGGAATGTGTCGGCAGCCCGTGCGGCGGCTTGAGCGGGCGTGCGCGTGGGCTGCCGTGCGGCTCACAGTTCATCGAGCATCTCCCGGCCCACCTGCAGCGCACCCTTGAAGTCCAGGGCCTGGACCAGGTCGTTGAAGCGCAGGAAATGCCGCGGCCAGGCGTGCTGGTGGCGGGCCAGCGCCTCCAGGCGGTCGAGGGCGTCGAGGTTGCCCGATTCCAGCAGGGCGAGGATTTCCTCCAGCCGTTCGCGCACCTGCGGGCGGCTGAGCTGCGCGGCCGTGCCTTCGGCCAGGCCCGGCGGTTCGGCGAACAGCGCCTGCAGTTCGCCCAATGTCACCGCCAGCAGTTGGCGCAGCTCGTCCACCGGCAGGGTGGCCAGCGCGTCCGCCTGGGCCTCGGCCGGGGCGCGCAGCAGCTCGGCCTCCAGGGCTGCGCAGCGTTCGGCCAGGGCGCTGGCGCCCATGGTCCCGGCGCTGCCCTTGAGGGTGTGCAGCAGGCCGGCGCCGGCCTTTACGTCACCGCTGCCGCGCAGCCGGTCGAGGCGCTCCAGCAGCTTGTCCATCTCCGGCTCGAAGCTGCGCAGCACGCGGTGGATCAGCTTCTCCTCGCCGCCGAAGCGCCCCAGCACGCTGTCGCGGCTCTCGACGATGGCGTCCGCCGCTGGTGCCTGCGGCGGCGCTTCGCGGACGGGCTGCCGCGCTTCCAGGTGGGCCAGCAGGCAACTGACCAGGCGTTCCTTGTCGATCGGCTTGGCGATGTGGTCGTCCATGCCCGCCAGCAGGCAGGCCTCGCGGTCGGACTGGGCGGCGTTGGCGGTCATGGCGAGGATCGGCAGGGCGGCGAAGCGGCCGTCGGCGCGGATCCGCCGGGTGGCTTCCAGGCCGTCGATGTCCGGCATCTGCACGTCCATCAGCACCGCGTCCAGGGGCACGCCGCCGTGGCACACCTGCTCGACGCCCTCCAGGCCGCCCTCGGCCAGCAGCACCTCGGCGCCCTCGCTGGCCAGCAGCTCGGCGGCCACCTGGCGGTTCAGCGCGTTGTCCTCCACCACCAGCAGGCGCCGCCCGGCCAGGCGGCGGGCGCTGGCCACGGGGGCGGCGGGCGCTTCGGCGGGTTCGCCGCCCAGGGCCTGCTGTACGCTGTCGGCGAGCTGCCGCGGGGTGACCGGCTTGGTCAGGAAGTCGATGAAGGGCGGGGTGTCGCCGTCGCGCACGTCGGCCAGCACCTCGCGGCCGTAGGCGGTGATCATGATGATGGTCGGCGGCGTGCGCGCCCCGGCCTCGCGCTGGATCAGGCGCGCGGCGCGCAGGCCGTCGAGGTCGGGCATGCGCCAGTCCATCAGCACCACGTCGTAGTGCTGGCCCTGGCGCGTCGCCTCGCGGTAGCGCGCCACCGCCTGCATGCCGCCGCTGACCTGGTCGGCGTGCCAGCCCAGGGACTCGCAGGTGCGCAGCAGCAGCTCGGCGGCGCTGGGGTTGTCGTCCACCACCAGCAGCCGCAGCGGCCGGTCGATGACGGCGCAGCCGGCTTTCAGCGGGCGCTCGCCGACCACCGACAGGTCCAGGTCGAACCAGAAGTGGCTGCCGTTGCCCAGCCGGCTCTCCACCTGCAGCCGGCCGCCCATCAGTTCCACCAGGCGCTTGCAGATGAACAGGCCCAGGCCGGTGCCGCCGAAGCGCCGGGTGGTGGAGGCCTCGGCCTGGGTGAAGCTGTCGAAGATGCTCTGCAACTGCGCCGGGCCGATGCCGATGCCGCTGTCGCGCACGCCGATGCGCAGGCGCAGGCGCTCGCCCGTGCGGCCCAGCTGCTGGACGCTGACCACCACCTGGCCGTGGTCGGTGAACTTGATGGCGTTGCCGGCCAGGTTGATGAGGATCTGCTGCAGGCGCAGCGGATCGCCGAGCAGGCTGCCGGGCAGGTTGGGGTCGATGTCGAAGAGCATCTCGACGTCCTTGCTGCCGAGGTTGCCGGAGAGCACCACGGCGAGGTCGCGCATCAGCGCCTCCAGCTCGAAGGGGTGTTCCTCCAGCAGCAGCTTGCCGGCCTCGATCTTGGAGTAGTCGAGGATGTCGTTGAGCAGGCCGAGCAGGGCGTTGGCGGCGGAGTGGGCCTTGTCGATGTAGTCGCGCTGGCGCGGGTTCAGCTCGGTCTGGCGGGCGAGGAAGAGCATGCCCAGCACGGCGTTCATCGGCGTGCGGATCTCGTGGCTCATGTTGGCCAGGAAGCTGGACTTGGCCGCGCTGGCGGCGTCGGCCTGTTCCTTGGCCTGGCGCAGCGAGGCCTGCATCTCGCGCTCGCGGGTGATGTCCAGGTTGATGCCGGTGACGCGCAGCGGCGTGCCGTCGGCGTCGTACTCGACGCGGGCGGCGGCCTGGATGTAGCGCACCTGGCCGTCGGGGCGATTGATGCGGAAGGTCGGCTCGTAGTGGCCGCGGCCTTCCACCGCGTCCGCCAGGCTGGCGAGGGTGGTGTCGAGGTCCTCCGGGTGCAGGCGCTCGCGCCAGTGTTCCAGGCACAGGCCGTTGCCGTTCAGCGCCGGCGGCTGCTGGTACAGTTCGAACATGCGCTCGTTCCAGTGCAGGGTGTCGTCCGCCGGGCGCCACCACCAGATGCCCAGGCCGGCCGCCTCGGCGGCCAGGGCGAGCTGGTCGTGGGCCAGGCGCAGGCGGTCCTCGGCGGCCCTGCGCTCGGTGATGTCGACGGCGATGCCGAGGTAGCCGGTGACCTGGCCGGCCTCGTCGCGGATGGCGGTGACCACCAGGCTCATCGGCACCCGGCTGCCGTCCTTGCGCACGTAGGTCCACTCGCGGGTCTCGGCGCCCTGGTCCTCGGCCTTCTGCACCAGGGCGCGGAAGCCCGGCACCGGGCGGCCGTATTCCTCGCTCAGCTGGGCGGCGCGGGTGGCCAGTTCTTCCTCCAGGTGCAGGTGCTGCGGCGTGACCTGGCCGACCACCTCCTCGGCACGGTAGCCGAGCAGGCGCTCGGCGCCGCGGTTGAAGATGCGGATGACGCCGCCGGCGTCGGTGGCGATGATCGACACCTCCGAGGCCGAGCGCAGCACGTTGGTCAGCAGGCGGTTCGCCTCGGCCAGTTCCGCGGTGCGCTCGGCCACCTGGCGCTCCAGGCCGCTGTTGAGCTCGCGGATGCGCGCCTCGGCGGCCTTCTGCGCGGAGATGTCGCGCACCGTGGTCGAGGTGCCCACCACCTCGCCGCGCGGGCCGAGGATGGGCGAGGCGCTCAGCGACACCTCGATCAGCCGGCCGTCCTTGTGCCGGCGCTGGGTGTCGAAGGGCGGCAGGCGTTCGCCCCGGGCCACGCGCCTGAGCAGGGGCTCCTCTTCCGCCGCCCGCTCGGCGGGCACCAGCAGCCCGTTGGCCTGGCGCCCGAGCACCTCCTCGGCGGCGTAGCCGAACAGCTTCTGCGCGCCGGCGTTCCAGCTGGTGATCTCGCCCTGCAGGTTCTTGCCGGCGATGGCGTCGGCGGAGGATTCGACGATCGCCGCCAGCCGCGCCTGCTGCTCCAGCACCTGGCCGCGGCGCTGGCGGCTGACCGCCATGGCCCCAGCAGCGCGGCCAGCAGCAGGCTGCCCAGGCAGCCGGCGCCGAACACCAGGGGCGGGGAGAGCGGGTGCAGGCGCTGGACGAAGGCCGGGTGGGCGCTGAAGTCGATCTGCCAGCGGCGGCCGAACACGTCGCGCTGCAGGCTCTGCGGGTACAGCCGCGGCGCCTTGGCGTCGTCGCCGCTGCTGTAGAAGGTGTCGCCGGGGATGCCGTCGGTCACGTCGGCGAGCTGGAAGTGCACCGCGGGGTCGTCCAGGTGCAGGTCGTCCAGCACGTCGCGCATCAGCAGCGGCGCGTAGCTCAGGCCGATGGCCTCGGCCTGGCGCTGCTCGATGTCGGCGGGCGTCGCGCCACCGCGGTAGATGGGCAGCAGCATGAGGAAGGACTGCTGCGAGGCGCCCGAGGCCTGCACCAGGGTGATGGGCGCGCTCAGCCGCGGCAGCCCGGTGCGCAGCGCGGCCTGGGCGGCCTGGCGGCGGCGCGGCTCGGAGGCCACGTCCAGGCCGATGGCGGCCAGGTTCGCCGGCTCCGGCTCCAGGTACTGGATGACGTAGCGCTCGCCGGGGTTGGGCGTCACCTCGCGCACGGCGAAGTCCGGCCGGCCCTCGGCGCGGGCGCTGCGCAGGAAGTCGTCCAGCGCCTCGGCCGGCACCCGGCGGATGAAGCCGAAGCCGCGCGCGCCGGGGAATTCGCTGGCGATGTCGCGGGTCTGGGCGTAGCGGTGGAAGACCTCGCGGCTGATGTGCGCCTCGCCCGCGGTCAGCACCGCCCCGCGGGCGCCGCGCAGGCCGTACTGGTACAGCTCGATGCGCGCCAGCACGGTGTCGGCCAGGCGCCTGGCCTCCTGCGCCACGGCGGCGCTGGCCTGCTGCTCGTTGCCGCGCTGCACCAGCCAGGCGCCCAGCGCCGAGCAGAACACGCCCAGGGCCAGGACGGCCCAGGACCAGCGGTTGAACCTGAGGTTGCCCGGTGTCGTCTTCACCCGATCCTTCCCGTTGCGCTCGTGCCTGTGGTCATGGCTGCAGGCCGTCGGCCAGCAGGCGGCTCATGTCGTCGCGGGGCACCGGGCGGCAGTAGAGGTAGCCCTGCATCACCGGGCAGCCCAGCGCCACCAGCGCGCTCTCCTGGTTCGGGCATTCCACCCCTTCGGCCACCAGCTCCAGGTCCAGGGCCTGGGCGAGCTTGATGATGGCCTCGATGATCGCCGAGTCGCTGCGGTCCTGGAGCATGTCGCGGACGAAGCTCTGGTCGATCTTCAGGACGTTCACCGGGAAGCGCTTGAGGTAGGCCAGGCTGGAGTAGCCGGTGCCGAAGTCGTCGATGGCGATGCGCACCCCCAGGTCGCGTAGCGCCGCCAGGGTCTGGCGCGAGGCGTAGCGGTCGCTGGCCAGCACGCCCTCGGTGATCTCCAGCTCCAGGTTGCCCGGCTGCATGCGCGTCTGGGCGAGGATCTCGGCCACCTGGCCGACGAAGTTCTCGTTGCGGAACTGCACCGCCGAGATGTTCACGCTGACCGTCAGCGGGTGGCCGGCGTCGTTCCAGGCGCGGGCGTCCTGGCAGGCGCGCAGGAGGATCTGCTGGCCGATGGGCACGATCAGCCCGGTTTCCTCGGCCAGGGGGATGAACTCCGCCGGCGGCACCAGGCGGCCCTCGCCGTCGCGCCAGCGGATCAGCGCCTCGACGCCGACGATGGCGCGCGTGGCGGCGTGCACCTTGGCCTGGTAGAACACCTCGAACACGCCCATCTCCAGGGCCAGGCGCATGTGCCGCTCGAGCAGGTGGCGGGCGCGCATGCGGCTCTCGATGTCCGCCGAGAAGAAGCTGTAGCCGTTGCGCCCGGCGGCCTTGGCCTGGTACATGGCGGCGTCGGCGTGGCGGTAGAGGTCCTCGGCGCCGTCGCTGTCGTCGGGGTAGAGGCTGATGCCGATGCTGGCGGTGAGGTGGTAGCTGGTGCCGCGGATGACGTAGGGCTCGCCGAGGGCCGCCTGCACCCGCGCGGCGAAATCGCCGATGGCCTCCAGGCTGTGCACTTCCGGCAGCAGCACGGCGAACTCGTCGCCGCCGGGCCGGCACACGGTGTCCATGGCCCGGCAGTGCCGGCTGAGGCGCAGCGCGGTCTCCTGCAGGATGGCGTCGCCCAGGGAGTGGCCCTCGGCGTCGTTGATCGCCTTGAAGTTGTCCAGGTCCAGCAACAGCAGGCCGACGCGCTGCTGGTTGCAGCGCGCGCCCTCGATGGCCTGGGCCATGCGGTCGCCGAGCAGGGCGCGGTTGGGCAGGTTGGTCAGCGGGTCCTGGTTGGCGAGGATCTTCGCCATGTGCCGCAGGCGCGCGTGGGTGCGGATGCGCGCACGGGCCACCGGCAGGTTCATCGGCTTGGTGATGAAGTCCACGCCGCCCATCTGCAGGGCGCGCAGTTCGTGGGCCACCTGGTCGTAGGCGGTGACGAAGATCACCGCGGCGTCGCTGAGCTTGGCGTCGGCCATCAGCGCCTGGCACACCTCGAAGCCGTCCATGCCGGGCATCTCGATGTCCAGCAGGACCACGTCCGGACGGATGCGCCGGGCCAGCTCGAGGGCCTGGCGGCCGTCGGCGGCGAAGTGCGTCACGCCCAGCCCCCTGGCCGCCTCGCCCAGCAGCTGTATGTCGCTGACCTGGTCGTCGACGATCAGGATGACCGAGTCGAAGTTACGCGGATCTTCCGGCATTCCCTTGCTCCAGCGGAAAACTTCTGTAGGAGAATTCTGGCATGAGGCTAGCCTAGATCATGAGGGCCCACCCCTGCATGATGTCAAATTGATATTCCTTGTCGGGGGCGCCCCGTGGCCGGCGGGCGATGAGCTGTGCCTGCCAGCCGATGGGTAGCCATGACGTCAGAACGCCATTATGGATAGACTCATCAGGGCAATGGCCGACTTTCCTGGTGGCATCCGTGGATGCCTGAGCGAGCAGTGTGCAGATGCAGTCCGTGAGTACTGGGTGCGCGATGGAGAGTGTGGGCGAGCGACATCATGCCGGGCTGCTGCGTCTGGCGCTGGGGCACCTGGCCCTGGACGCGGCGGCGTTGACCTGCGACGGCGGCGGCACCTGGCGGCTGTGCGCCTGCCTGGGCCTGGGCGCGGAGGACAGGGCCTGGCTCGAATGCCTGGGCGGGCCTTTCGACGGCGGCGTGGCGGGGTTGGCTGCGCGCTGGGCGTTCCTGCGCATCTGCCCGGTGCGCTCGGCCGGCGGCCAGTTGCTGGGGCAGCTCTGGCTGCTGGGCGAGCGCCCGCGTGAACTGGACGCCCGGCAGGGCGAGGCCCTGGCCGAGTACGCCGGCATGGCCGCCGCGCTGCTGGAGCTGGAGCGCGGCGCCGAGCGCACCCGCGCCACCGAGCGGCGCCTGGCGCTGGCGGTGGAGGGCAGCGGCACCGGCATCTGGGACCGCCACGTGCCCAGCGGCACCATCCACTATTCCCGCGGCTGGAAGGCCCTGCTCGGCTACGCCGAGGAGGAGATCGGCGAGCGTATCGAGGAAAGCTACACGCGGGTGCACCCCGATGACCTGGCCTACGTCAGGGCGACCCTGGAGGCGCACTTCGCCGGGCGGACCCCGGCCTACGAGGTGGAGCACCGCCTGCGCCGCAAGGACGGCAGCTACATGTGGGTGTGCAGCCGCGGCAAGGTGGTCGAGCGCGACGACCAGGGGCGGCCGCTGCGCATGCTCGGCACCACCACCGACATCACCGCCCAGCGCGTGCTGGCCGAGCGCCTGCGGCAGAACCTGGAGCTGCTCACCAACCTGACCAACGAGATTCCCGGCATGGTCTTCCAGTTCCGCCGCCTGCCCGACGGCTCGGCGCGCTTCCCCTACGTCAGCGCCGGCAGCCGGGAAATCTACGGCATGGCCCCGGAGGACCTGGCCGACGGCCCCGTCGAGCGCATCCGCGGGATCATCCATGCCGAGGACCTGCCGCGCTACCTGGCCGCCCTGGAGGTCTCGGCGCGGACCCTGGTGCCCTGGGAGATGGAGTACCGGGTGCAGTTGCCGGGGCAGGGCGTGCGTTGGCGCCAGGGCCATGCCCACCCGCGCCTGCAGGCCGACGGCAGCGTGCTCTGGCACGGCTTCATCACCGACATCACCGAGCGCAAGCGCATCGAGGCCGAGCTGCAGGTGCTGGCCACCACCGACTTCCTCACCCAGCTGCCCAACCGGCGCTGCTTCATGCACCAGCTGCAGGCCGAGCTGGGCCGTGTGCAGCGCGGCGGCGAACGCAGCGCCGCGGTACTGATGTGCGACCTGGACCACTTCAAGGCCATCAACGACCGCTGGGGCCACGCGGTGGGCGACCTGGCCCTGCGCCACTTCGCCGACATCCTCGCAGGCCTCGTGCGGCGCAGCGACAGCGTCGGGCGCATGGGCGGCGAGGAATTCGCCGTGCTGCTCAGCGACGCCAGCCGCGAGAACGCGGTGGCCTTCGCCCAGCGCCTGCAGGAGCATCTGGCGCAGACCCCGCTGGTGCACGCCGGCGAGCGCATCCCGCTGACGCTGAGCATCGGCGTCGCCGACATGCTCGCCGGCGACGCCACGGCCGAGGCGGTGCTGTCGCGCAGCGACCTGGCGCTGTACCGCGCCAAGCAGGCCGGGCGCAACCGCATCGAGTACCTCTAGGGGGCCACGGCGGGCCGGATGACGGCCCGATGGGCTATGGTGCATGGACCACTGCCCAAGGGAGGCCACCGTGAACCCGCAAGTCGAAGTACAGGTCGCCGGCATGGACGAGGAGCCGCTGCTGTCGGCCATGCTGCCGGGCTACCTGCGCGAGCTCGGCGTCGAGTCGGACCTGTACCCCTACCTGGCGCTGTACTGGGTGGAGCCCGGCCGCCGGCCCTACCTGATCCGCGTCGACGGCCAGGTCGCCGGCTTCGCCCTGGTGCGCGCCCTGGAACGGCCGGGCCTGCACGAGCTGGCCGAGTTCTACGTCGGCCAGGCGTTCCGCCGCCGGGGCGTGGGCCGTGCCGCAGCCCGGGCGTTGTTCGCCCGCCAGCCCGGCGACTGGCAGCTCAACGTGCTGACCGGCAACCGCGACGCCCTGGCGTTCTGGCTGCGGGTGGTGCCGCGCGGCACCGTGCCGCTGCCGGTGGACGACCCCGACGCCTGGCCGCACCTGCGCTTTCGCTTTCACGTCGGCTGACCCTTGCCAGGCGCCGCCGCGCCGGGCAGATTGGCGCCCGCATTCCTTTCCCCAGCCCTGGAGCACTTCATGCCGCACTTCACCGCCACTGTCACCGTCAGCGCCGAGCACCGGGGGCGTGAAACCGAGGCCGTGGACAATCCGGCCATTGCCGTCGAGTTGCGTACCCTGGAGCCGGGGGTGATGGAGCTGGTGTTCCAGGGGCAGCTGGATGCGCCGGACGAGCCGACTCACGTCTGTGTGAGCCTGGATAATGGCCTCAACTACTACGGGCCGATCACTGGTGGCAGTGCGGACGAGAAGGGGGGCGGATCAGCTTCGAATGCGACATGGTCGAGCCGGAGCTGCTGGTCTGATCGCTTCACCCCTGTAGGAGCGAGCTTGCTCGCGAACGGAGTTTGCCGGTGGCTTCGGCGCTTGAGGTCAACTCCGTTCCCTCTCCCCAACCCTCGCCTACGCGGCCCGCCCTGAAGGGAGAGGGGGCTGTCCTGAGCGATGCGTCGGTTAGGCGCCATCCTTCTACCCCTAACCTCAACCCCGTCATTCCCGCGAACGCGGGACGCGGCTCCATCGCGAACAGCGCTTGCGCTGGCCCGAAGGGGAATAACCCAAAAACTTGGGGGCTTGGTGTAGCGCGCCGCTCCGAGTGCGTTGATGTTTCTTGTTTCGCCCCTCGGGCGAGTCACTTTTGTCAGTCGCCACAAAAGTAACCAAAAAGGCTTGCCCCGACATACGGGCCCGATGGAGCCGGGCTACCCTCGCGAATTCCCCCGCCACGGAGGCCCGCCCCGAGGGTACGTCCCTGTAGCCCATCGGGGCTCTCGCGACATCCATGTCGCATGACCTCCTGAGCGCCGGTTTCGCTCGGCCTTCTGAAGGGGCGTTCCGGTGCGCGCGGATGTTTCTCTGGAAGTCCAAAATCAAGAGCGACACGGCTCTTCGTAGGAGCGAGCTTGCTCGCGAACCCTGACTCCGTCCCCCTCCCTAACCCTCCCCCGCAAGCGGGAGAGGGGACCGTTCGGCGTGATGCAAAACCGCGAAGCTCCCGGGCTCCCCGTAGGGCGCATAACGCCTACGGCGTTATCCGCCGAATCGCGGACAGAGTCCGCTCCTACGGTTCCAGGAAGCACGGTCGTAGGAGCGGACTCCGTCCGCGATTGGCCCCCGGCCGCGCCAGTCGTCAGGCATCGGTGCCCGGGTCAACGGCTTTCCCGGCGGGGTGTTATGCACCCTGCATTTTCGTAGGAGCGAGCTTGCTCGCGAACACTCTTCCCCGACGCTGACCCGCGCCACCACCGACGAGCGGCCGGAAAATCGCCGTGCGCACCGAATAACGCCCCACCCTTGGGTGTTCACTCCTGGCCACCTTCGTGATTGCCAGGAGATTGCCGAAATGACCCCGCGCCCCGCCTTCCGCCTACCACTGCTGCTGTTGCTGGCCTGCCTGGGTGCCGCGCTTTCCGGCGGCCCGCTGCGTGCCGATGGTGGTGGCGGCGGCGACGATGACGACAGGTCCCAGGCCGCGCCCGACTGCCCGGCCGGCCAGGTCCGCGACCGCGCCGAGGAACGCTGCGTCGAGCAGACCAGCGCCCGCCTGGGCGACGCCGACCGCACCGCCTACGCCTACCGCCTGGCCAAGGCCGGGCGCTACCAGGAGGCCCTGGCGCTGCTGGACACCCTGCGCCGGCCCGACACCGCCGAGGCCCTCAACTACCGCGGCTATGCCACGCGCAAGCTGGGTCGCGTGGACGAAGGCATCGGCTACTATCTGCAATCAGTACGCCTCGATCCGAAGTACGCCAAGGTACGCGAGTACCTGGGCGAGGCCTACGTGACCCAGGGGCGCCTGGACCTGGC
Organism: Pseudomonas sp. 273; assembly: GCF_029201425.1. NCBI lineage: Bacteria > Pseudomonadati > Pseudomonadota > Gammaproteobacteria > Pseudomonadales > Pseudomonadaceae > Pseudomonas > Pseudomonas sp. 273. The sequence goes on along the minus strand of NZ_CP116775.1, from coordinate 3,776,245 downwards.
CCGCGAGCAGTTGCGCAGCATCCAGGGGCTCTGCGGCACGGGGTGCGAGGAATACCGCGACCTGGCCCGGGCGATAGCCGGGGCCGCGCCCCTATGAACGAGCCTAGCCAGACGCTGCGGCCGCTGGCATGGGAGCACCCGCGGACCCCGGTCGTCGTGCCCGAGCGTCATCCACCCGGCCCGCCGTCGCGGCGGCCGCGCAGCCCAGCGGAGGCGACCATCGCACAACCTGCGGATATTCGCGCCGAGATCGGCCAGTACCTGGCGCGCCTGTGGCGCTACGCCATGGTCCTGGCGCACCAGCCCCACGTCGCCGACGACCTGGTGCAGGCCACCTGCGTGAGGGCGCTGGAGCGCGCCGCCCAGTTCAGCGCCGGCAGCCGCCTGGATCGCTGGCTGTTCACCATCCTGCGTTCGATCTGGCTCAACGAGGTGCGCGCGCGGCGGGTGCGCAGTGGCCACGGGGTGGTGGACGCGGAGAGCGAACTGGTGTTCGACGGCGAGCGCCAGGCCCAGGCCGAGGTGCTCGCCAGCCAGGTGCTGCGGTACGTGGCGGCGCTGCCGGAAGCGCAGCGCGAGACGCTGTTCCTGGCCTATGTCGAGGGGCTCAGCTACCGCGAGGTGGCGGACATCCTCGGGGTGCCGGTGGGCACGGTGATGAGCCGCCTGGCGGCGGCACGCTTGAAACTGGCGCAAGCCGCGGTGCCGGACGCGGAACCGGCCAGGGGAGGACGGCGATGAACGAACATGGCACAGGCCCGCGGGTTTCCGACGAGACCCTGGTCGCCTTCATCGACGGCGAGCTGGACGCCGAACAGGCCCGCGAAGTCGAGGCGCGGATAGCCGCCGACGCCGAGCTGGCCCAGCGTTTCGACAGCCTCTGCTGCGGTGGCCAGGGCCTGGCCGAGGCCTTCGACGCGCTGCTGGAGCGCGCCCCGCTGGAGCGCCTGGGCGCCGGCCTGGCCAGCCTGCCGCTGGCGCAGCCACGGGCGCCGCGCCGCCGTGGCCTGGCGCTGGCCGCGGCGGCCTGCCTGGTGCTGGGCATGGCCCTGGACCGCCTGCTGCTCGGCGGCCTGCCGCTGCACCACGAGGAAGACTTCAATTGGCGCCAGCGGGTGGCCGACTACATGTCGCTGTACACCGTGCAGACCCTCGACCACCTGCCCGGCGATCAGGCCATCCACCAGGCCCAACTGGCCACGGTGGGCGAGCGCCTGGGCCTGGCGCTGCCGGCGCCGGACCTGGCCCTGGAGGGCGCCCAGCTGCGCCGCGCGCAGATACTGGAGTACGACGGCATCCCCATCGCCCAGCTCACCTACCTGGACGAGCGCTACGGCCCCATGGCGCTGTGCATCACCCGCAGCGACGGCCGCGCCGCCGCGCCGCAGCAGGAGCGCCGCGAAGGCATGAACCTGGTGTACTGGCAGGACTCCGGCCACGCCTACCTGCTGATCGGCCACAACCCGCCGGAGGCCCTGCAGTCCATGGCCGCTGGCCTGCGCCAGCGCCTGGGGGCGGGGGTGGGGTGTGAAAGCCTGGCTGGCGGGGCTGCTGCTGGTCGCCACCGCGCTGCAGGCGGCGCCCCGGGAACACTGGCGCCTGGCCCGTGACGAGGACGGCATCCGCGTCTACCTGACCGCGGTGCCCGGCTCGCGCTACCAGAGCTACCGCGGCGTGGCGGACATGCGCGCCGACGTGGGCACGCTGGCCGACCTGCAGGAGAACCTGCGGGTGGCCTGCAAGTGGCTGTACGCCTGCGCCGAACTGCGCTTGCTGAAGGCCAGCGGCGACGACGTGTGGCTGTACATGCGAACCCAGCTGCCCTGGCCGGTGCAGCCGCGCGACATGGTGCTGCAGGTGACCACCCGGCGCACCGCCGACGGCGGCCTGCTGCGGGACATCCGCGCGCTGCCGGACTACCTGCCGGCCGTGCCGGGGCAGATCCGCGTGCGCCAGCTGAGCGGCATCTGGAGCCTGGCGCCGCTGGGCGACGGGCGCACCCGGGTGACCTACCAGATGCGCGCGGAACCCGGCGGCAGCGTACCGTCCTGGCTGGCCGACAGCTTCGTCGTCGACGCGCCGCTGGATACCCTGCGCACCCTCCGCGCCGTGGCCGAACGGCAGGCGCCGCGGCAGCCCTAGGTGGGCGGTGGTGAATAACGCGACGGATGATCGCGGACGGAGTCCGCTCCTACGCCATGCCCCAACACCGTGCCCCTGTAGGAGCGCGCCCTGCGCGCGAATCGCGGGCAGGGCCCGCTCCTACAGTTCCAGGAAGCACGGTCGTAGGAGCGGACCTTGTCCGCGATAGCCGGAGGTTCCGGCGCGATTCGCGGATGAGATCCGCTCCTACGCCATGCCCTAACACCGTGCCCCTGTAGGAGCGCGCCCTGCGCGCGAATCGCGGGCAGGGCCCGCTCCTACAGTTCCAGGGAAGCACGGTTGTAGGAGCGGACTACGTCCGCGATTGTCGCCCCGGTGGCACGGACACCCGCGCGAACGCAAAAAAAGACCGGCCCACAGGCCGGTCGAGGGTGACACCGGAGTTGGCGACGATCAGGCGCGCTTGAGCACCAGGGTGAGGATGTCGTAGCTGGCCACCAGCTCGCCGAGCTGGTTGGTGACTTCCACGTCCCAGGCCACCACGCCCTGGGGCTCGCCCTTGGGGCTCTTCTTGCCCTGGTCGATCTTGCGCTTGCAGGTCAGGCGGGCCTGGATGGTGTCGCCGATGCCCACCGGGTTGATGAAGCGCAGGGTGTCCAGGCCGTAGTTGGCCAGCACCGGGCCGACGCCGGGGGAGACGAACAGGCCGGCGGCCGCCGAGAGCACGAAGTAGCCGTGGGCGATGCGCTTGCCGAACTGCGAGTCCTTGGCCGCCAGTTCGTCGAAGTGCATGTAGAAGTGGTCGCCCGACAGGCAGCCGAAGTTGACCAGGTCGGCCTCGGTGACGGTGCGGCGGTGGGTCAGCAGGGATTCGCCGATCTTCAACTCGTCGAAGTAGCGGCGGAACGGGTGTACCTCGCTCTCGTAGACCTTGGCGCCGCGCACGTATTCGCCGGTGACCGCCATCAGCATGGTCGGCGAGCCCTGTACCGCGGTGCGCTGCAGGTAGTGCTTGACCGCGCGCAGGCCGCCCAGCTCCTCGCCGCCGCCGGCGCGGCCGGGGCCGCCGTGCTTGAGCACCGGCAGCGGCGAGCCGTGGCCGGTGGACTCGGCCGCGGATTCGCGGTCGAGGATGTGCAGGCGGCCGTGCAGGGCGCCCATGGCCGGGACCACCTTGGCCGCCACCAGCGGATCGCGGGTGATCAGGCTGGCCACCAGGCTGCCCTTGCCGCGGGCGGCCAGGGCGATGGCTTCGTCGAGGTCGTCGTAGGCCATCAGGGTGCTGACCGGGCCGAAGGCCTCGATGTCGTGGGCGCCGCCCTCGGCGTGCGGGTCGCGGCTGCGCAGCAGGGTCGGGGCGAAGAAGGCGCCTTCGCTGACGCCTTCGCCGCGCGGGGCGAAGCCATCTTTCGAACCAAATAGAAGCTCGCTGGATTTCAGCAGGGCTTCCACGCGCTCGGCGACGTCGGCCTGCTGGGCGTGGGAGGCCAGGGCACCCATCTTCACGCCCTCCACCGCCGGGTCGCCGACCACCACCTTGGCCAGGCGCTCACGCAGGCGCTCGGCCACCGTGTCGATGTGCCTGGCGGGGACGATGGCGCGGCGGATGGCGGTGCATTTCTGCCCGGCCTTGACGGTCATCTCGCGGGCCACTTCCTTGACGAAGAGGTCGAATTCCTCGTCGTCCGGGGTCACGTCCGGGGCCAGGATGGCGCAGTTCAGCGAGTCGGCCTCGGCGTTGAACGGCACCGAGTTGCGGATCAGGTTGGGGTTCACCCGCAGCTTGGCGGCGGTGTCGGCCGAGCCGGTGAAGGTGACGATGTCCTGGCCCTGCAGGCGGTCCAGCAGGTCGCCGGTGCCGCCGATGATCAGCTGCAGGCTGCCGGCCGGGAGCAGGCCGGATTCGTGCATCAGGCGCACGGCGGCTTCGGTCACGTAGCTGGTGGCGGTAGCCGGCTTGACGATGCAGGGCATGCCTGCCAGGAAGCTCGGCGCGAATTTCTCCAGCATGCCCCAGATCGGGAAGTTGAAGGCGTTGATGTGCACGGCGATGCCGCCGCGCGGCACCAGGATGTGGCTGCCGGCGAACTTGCCGGTCTTGCCCAGCTGCATGGCCGGGCCTTCGTGGACCACGTTGCCGGAGGGCAGCTCGCGGCCGCCGACGCCGGCGTAGGCGAACAGGGTGCCGGCGCCGCCCTCGATGTCGATCCAGCTGTCGGCGCGGGTGGCGCCGGTGTGCCGGGAAATCTCGTAGAGCTGCTCCTTGCGCTCGGTCAGGTACAGGGCCAGGGCCTTGAGGCGCTGGGCGCGCTGCTGGAAGTCCATGGCCATGAGTTCGGCCAGGCCCTGCTGGCGGGCGTGGGCCACGGCTTCGGCGAAGTCCAGGGCCTCTTCGTGGGTGCGCGCGATCAGTTGGCCGTCGAGGGCGCTACGCAGCGCCTGGGCGCCATGCTGGCCGATCCAGCGGCCGCCGATGAAACTCTGCAGGGTGGGCTCTTGGGCCATCACTCTATCCTCCAAAAGGTACGCAAGGGTGCCGGCCGGGGCCGGTGACCGCCGCGCCGGGTGGGCCGCGGCGGCGCGTTGGAACAGTGGCGGTACGAAGCCGCCGGATAGGGACGCCGGGGGCCTTGTGGGCCCGGGGCGGTTGAATCTTTGCCTGTGTAGGAGCGAGCTTGCTCGCGAACCCACCCAGCGCCGGCCCTGCCGGCGAATCGCGGACAAGGTCCGCTCCTACGAGAGCCGTGCCTCCCCTGTAGGAGCGGACCTTGTCCGCGATCGATGTCTCCGTGCGCAACGAAACAGCGGCAGAGTGCGGTTCGCGAGCAAGCTCGCTCCTACGAAGAGCGGGTCAGAGCTGGTCGAAGTCGAGGACTACCTTGTCGGTCAGGGGGAAGCTCTGGCAGCTCAGCACGTAGCCGGCCGCCACCTCGTAGTCTTCCAGGGCGAAGTTGCTGTCCATCTCCACCTCGCCTTCGATCACCTTGCACTTGCAGGTCGAGCACACGCCGGCCTTGCACGAGTAGGGCAGTTCGGCGCCCTGGGCGTTGCCGGCGTCGAGCACGCTGACGCTGTTGCGCGCCAGTTCGAAGGACAGCTCGCGGCCGTCGCTGATCACCGTGACCTGGCTCTTGCCGCTGTCGGTCGCGGCGGCGGCCTGGCGGGCTTCGCGCTTGCTTTCGCTGCCGGCGGCGGCGAACAGTTCGAAGTGGATGCGCTCGGCCGGCATGCCGTTGGCCTTGAGCTGGTCGCGCACGGTCTCGGTCATCGCCTGCGGGCCGCAGATGAAGGCGGCGTCGAGGTGCTTCACGTCCAGCCAGCGGCTGAACAGCTGGCCGCACTTGTCGGCGTCGATGCGGCCGTTGTACAGGTCCACGTCCTGCTGCTCGCGGCTGAACACGAAGATCAGGTTGAGGCGCTGCAGGTAGCGGTTCTTCAGGTCCTCCAGCTGCTCGCGGAACATCGCGGCGTTGCTGGAGCGGTTGCCGTAGAGCACGGTGACGCGGCTGTGCGGCTCGGCTCCCAGGGTGGTCTTGACGATCGACAGGATCGGCGTGATGCCGCTGCCGGCGGCCACCGCCAGGTAGTTGCCGTGGCGCGCCGCATCCAGCGGCACGTTGAAGTGGCCGGCCGGGGGCATCACTTCCAGGCTGGCGCCGGCCTTCAGCGCTTCGTTGGCGTAGGCCGAGAAACGCCCGCCGGGCACGCGCTTGATGGCCACGCGCAGCTCGCCGTCGTTGACGCCGCTGCAGATGGAGTAGGAGCGGCGCACTTCCTCGCCGTCCAGCTGGGCGCGCACCACCAGGTGCTGGCCCTGCTCGAAGCGGAAGCTGTCCTGCAGGTCCCGGGGGACGTCGAAGGCGATGGACACGGCGTCGCGGGTCTCCGGGCGCACTTCCTTGATTTTCAGGCTGTGGAACTTGCTCATTGTTCTTCTCCGGCGGCGGCGCCGCTCAGATGCACTTGAAGTAGTCGAAGGGCTCGCGGCAATCGACGCAGCGGTACAGCGCCTTGCAGGCGGTGGAGCCGAACTGGCTGAGCTGCTCGGTGTGCAGGCTGCCGCACTGCGGGCAGCGCACTTCCGGCGTCTCGCCGAGCAGGCTGCGCTTGCTGGTGCTGCCGGCCGGCGGGGCGATGCCGTACTCGCGCAGCGCCTGGCGCCCGGCGTCGCTGATCCAGTCGGTGGTCCAGGCCGGGTCCAGGCGCCGTTCCAGAAGCGGCGCGGCGAAGCCGGCATGCTCCAGGGCGTGCTGGATGTCCTGCTCGATGACCTCGGTGGCCGGGCAGCCAGAGTAGGTGGGGGTGACCACCACGTGCAGGTGCCCGTCCTGCCAGTCCAGGCCGCGGACGATGCCCAGGTCGACCACGCTGACCACCGGCACCTCCGGGTCCATCACCTGGCCCAGCACGCGCCAGGCCTGGCCGAGGTCGTCGGCGGAGCCCGGGCGCGCGCCGCGGTCGCTGGCGATCAGCTCACCAGGTCGCATCGGGGTAGGCCCGCTGGAGGAACTGCATCTCGGCCAGGAGGATGCCCAGGTGCTCGGTGTGCAGGCCGCGGCGGCCGCTGAGGTAGAAGTTCACCGCCGGTTCCGGCAGCGGCAGAGTGGCGCTGGCGAAGATGTCGGCGACCTTGGCGCGCCAGGCAGCGGCCAGTTCCTCGGGGTTCGGCGCCACGCCTGCGGCGAACAGGCGCTGCTCGACTTCGTCGGCCTGCTCTTGAGAAGGGCACAGTTCGACGGTGAAGCGCCACACCTGCGGGATGGCCGCGAGCATGCGCGCGTGGCTTTCCTCGGTGCCGTCGCCCAGGCGCTCGACCCACTCGCCGGAGCGGCGCAGGTGGTAGGTGACTTCCTTCAGCGCCTTGGCGGCGATGGCGGCGATGCGCGCGTCGCTGGAGTCGCTGAGGGCGCGCAGCACGTGGAAGTGCCAGGCGTCGTAGAGGAACTGCTTGGTCATGGTCACGGCGAAGTCGCCGTTGGGCTGCTCGACCAGCAGCAGGTTGCGGAAGGCGCGCTCGTCGCGGCGGAAGGCCAGCTGGTCGGCGTCGCGGCCGTCGTCCAGCAGTTCCACTGCGTACTCGTACCAGTTGCGCGCCTGGCCGACCAGGTCGAGGCCGACGTTCATCAGCGCCAGCTCTTCTTCCAGGGCCGGGGCGCGGCCGCACCATTCGCACAGGCGCTGGCCCTGGATCAGGGCGCTGTCGGCGAGGCGCAGCAGGTATTCGATCTTGTCGTTATGCGGGTTCATGCACGCGATCTCACATGTGGCCGACTTCGGGCGGCAGCTCGTAGAAGCTGGCGTGGCGGTAGACCTTGTCCTGCGCCGGGTCGAACAGCGGGTCCTTCTCGTCGGGGGAGGAGGCGGTGATCAGCGCCGAGGGCACCACCCAGAGGCTCACGCCTTCGTTGCGGCGGGTGTAGAGCTCGCGGGCGTTCTCGATGGCCATCGCGGCATCGGCGGCATGCACGCTGCCGACATGCTTGTGGTTCAGGCCGTGCTTGCTGCGCACGAAGACTTCGAAAAGGGTCCATTCAGCCATGGCGGTTATCTCCTCGCGGCTCAGGCGGCGTCGCGTTTCTGTTGTTTTTTCCGGGCATGGGCGACCGCGGCTTCGCGGACCCAGGCGCCACTCTCGATGGCGTTGCGGCGGGTGGCGATGCGCTCGGCGTTGCACGGGCCATTGCCCTTGAGCACTTCGTAGAACTCTTCCCACTGGATTTCGCCGAAGTCGTAGTGGCCGCGCGCGTCGTTCCACTTCAGGTGCGGGTCGGGGGCGGTGCAGCCGAGCAGTTCCAGTTGCGGCACGGTCTGGTCGATGAAGCGCTGGCGCAGCTCGTCGTTGCTCTGCCGCTTGATCTTCCAGGCCATGGACTGGGCGCTGTTGGGGGAGTGCTCGTCGCTGGGGCCGAACATCATCAGCGCCGGCCACCAGAGGCGGTTGATGGCGTCCTGGACCATGTCCTTCTGCGCCTGGGTGCCGTGGCGCATCATGGTCAGGAGGATTTCGTAGCCCTGGCGCTGGTGGAAGCTTTCTTCCTTGCAGATACGGATCATCGCGCGGGAGTAGGGGCCGTAGGAGGTGCGCTGCAGCACCACCTGGTTGACGATGGCGGCGCCGTCCACCAGCCAGCCCACCGCGCCCATGTCGGCCCAGTTCAGCGTCGGGTAGTTGAAGATGCTGGAGTACTTGGCGCGGCCCGAGTGCAGCTTGGCGACTTCCTCGTCACGGTCGGCGCCGAGGGTTTCCATGGCGCTGTACAGGTACAGGCCGTGGCCGGCCTCGTCCTGGATCTTCGCCATCAGTTGCAGCTTGCGCTTGAGGGTCGGTGCGCGGGTCACCCAGTTGCCCTCCGGCAGCATGCCGACGATCTCCGAGTGGGCGTGCTGGGAAATCTGGCGGATCAGGGTCTGGCGGTAGGCGTCGGGCATCCAGTTCTTCGCCTCGATCTTGATCTCGGCGTCGATCTTCTCCTGGAAGGCGCGTTCCTCGGGGACATTTCCTCGAGCGACTTGACTCGCTTGACGCCAGTCTCGACCAGTTGTGCGTACATGCTGTGTCTCCAGCCTTTGTTCTGTTGTGGGGAGGCCTTGGCCATGGCGCTATTTTTAAATGATACAGAAACCAATGTCTAACACTAAATAGTGTGTCGAATGTGTTTTTTGTATCGCTTTGGGAGTAGGCGCGGGGAGGGGAGCGATCGTCGATGGGCGGTTTGGAGTGGATGAGCGTAGGAATATGCCGCTATCTGGCTGGAAAATTGGGGTTTCGTGGCGTTATTGGTCGTCTGAGAGGCCGGGGCTTCCCAGTGTGTCGGCGCAATGCTGGAGTGACGAGCGGAGGCTGGTAAAGCGATACGTAAAATATGGAGCGTTCTGTATTGAATGTTTCCGATGGCGCCCGCCGGGGCGGGCGCCGCTGTCGGTTCAGGCGTCGACTATCACCTGGAAGCCGCCGAAGATCATGCGCTGGCCGTCGAAGGGCATGGACTGGAAGTTGTCCTTCAGGCGTGGGTCCTCCATGACCTTCTTCATCCCGGCGTCACGTACCTCGCGGGACGGCCAGGTGATCCAGGAGAACACCACGGCCTCGTCGTCCTTGCGTTTCACCGCCATGGGGAAGGAAGTCACCTTGCCTTCGGGGACGTCGTCGCCCCAGCACTCGACCACGCTGAGCGCGCCATACTCCTTGAAGACCACCGCCGCCTTGCGGGCCAGCTCGGTGTAGGCCTCGCGGTTGGCGGTGGGGACGGGGACGATGAAGCCGTCGATGTAGTTCATGGTGGGGCTCCCTTTGCTGTCTGAGGGGAGGTGGGTCTCCCGTGGGGTCGATTGATAGTCGTTCAGGGTGGGGGAGGATCGACGGGGGTGGGGAGAGAGGTGATGAGTGGTCGGGGAGTGAACTGGATGTTTTTGGTGTTTGATGGGAGTTGGGTTCCCTCTCCCCAGCCCTCTCCCTGAAGGGAGAGGGGGCCGTTCGGCGTGGATGGGAAGTCATGCGTCAGCCGGAGGCTACAGGAGTACTCGGATGCCTCAACAGGCAGAGGACAGTCCCCTCTCCCTTCAGGGAGAGGGTTAGGGAGAGGGGACGGAGGTCAGCTTGATGAAAAAGTTGAACCTGGCCACTCAATGCCGACTGGCCACCGCCGCCCCAATTCCCGTCATCGAGCGGATGAACTGCCCCAGGTAGCGCCCGCGCTCCGCCTCCGCCCGCGCCGAGCGGTCGCTCACGGAGAACCCCAGGCGGCGAGGAAGGCCGCGCTCATGGAGAACAGCGCCGGGTTGCTGTAGGGGAACACCGCCTCGGCGTTGCCCAGCACCGCCACCCACACCGGCGGGCCGAGCACCAGCAGGGCGATGGCGCTGCACAGCCCGGCCAGGCTGCCGGCCACGGCGCCGCGGGTGGTCAGGCCCTTCCAGAACATCGAGAGGAACAGCACCGGGAAGTTCACCGAGGCGGCGATGGCCAGCACCAGGCCGGAGAGGAAGGCGATGTTCTGCGACTCGAAGAGCACGCCGAGGATCACCGCCAGCACGCCGATGCCCAGGGTGGCCAGGCGCGACACGCGCATTTCCTCGGCCTCGCTGGCCTGGCCCTTGCGCAGCACGCAGGCGTAGAGGTCGTGGGACACCGCCGAGGCGGCGGACAGCGCCAGGCCCGCGACCACCGCGAGGATGGTGGCGAAGGTCACCGCGCAGATGAAGCCGAGGAACAGGTTGCCGCCCACCGCCTGGGCCAGGTGCACGGCGACCATGTTGCCGCCGCCGATCAGGGCGCCCTCGGCGGTGCGGAAGGCCGGGTCGTTGCCGACCATGACGATGGCGCCGAAGCCCACGGCGATCAGCAGCAGGTAGAAGTAGCCGATGAAGCCGGTGGCGTAGAACACGCTCTTGCGCGCCTCGCGGGCGTCGCTGACGGTGAAGAAGCGCATCAGGATGTGCGGCAGGCCGGCGGTGCCGAACATCATGCCCAGGGCCAGGGAGATGGCGTCCACCGGGTTCGCCAGCAGGCCGCCGGGGGCCATGATGGCCACGCCCTTGGCGTGCACCTGGGTGGCGGCGGCGAACATCGCCTCGCTGCTGAAGCCGAAATGGCGCAGCACCATGAAGGCCATGAAGCTGGTGCCCGAGAGCAGCAGCACCGCCTTGATGATCTGCACCCAGGTGGTGGCCAGCATGCCGCCGAAGGTCACGTAGCAGACCATCAGCGCGCCCACCACCAGTACCGCCTGCAGGTAGCTCAGGCCGAACAGCAGCTCGATCAGCTTGCCGGCGCCGACCATCTGCGCCACCAGGTACAGCAGCGCCACGATCAGCGTGCCGAAGGCTGCGGTGATGCGGATCGGCGCCTGCTCCAGGCGGTAGGAGACCACGTCGGCGAAGGTGTACTTGCCCAGGTTGCGCAGGCGCTCGGCGATCAGGAACAGGATGATCGGCCAGCCGGCGAGCACGCCCAGGGCGTAGAGCAGGCCGTCGTAGCCGCTGGCGAACATCATCGCCGAGATGCCCAGGAAGGAGGCCGCGGAGATCATGTCGCCGGCGATCGCCAGGCCGTTCTGCATGCCGCTCAGGCCGCCGCCGGCGGTGTAGAAGTCGGCCGCCGAGCGGGTGCGCAGGGCGGCCCAGCGGGTGATGGCCAGGGTGGACAGGACGAACGCCAGGAACAGGCCGATGGCGTGCCAGTTCAGCGGCCGTTCGGCGCCGGCGGCCAGGGCCGGTTCGGCCAGCGTCACGCCGGCGAGCAGGAGCAGCGCCTTCATGCCTGGGCCTCCTGCTTGAGCCTGTCGTTCAGCGGGTCCAGCACCTTGTTGGTCCGGTGCACGTAGAGGCCGGTGAGCAGCACCGAGAGCAGGATCAGGCCGACGCCGGCCAGCATGCCCACGCTGGTCACCCCGCCGGTGAGCGGGCGGCCCAGCAGGCCGGGGGCGAAGGCCACCAGCAGGACGAAGCCGTAGTAGGCCAGCAGCAGGGTGGCGGTGAGGGTCCAGGTGAGGCGTTGCTTGCGGCGGACGAGAAGGAGGAAGTCCGGGTGTTCCCGGAGCCGTTCCAGGGGCAGGGTCATGGCGCGCTCTCTGTTGTTGTGAGGTTGTCGAGGCGTTTGTGTGATACGTAAATTCTAATTAAATAGAAAATTACGTGTCACGAATGGATTGTCCCCAGGGCGCGCGGACTGGGGAGGGTGGAGCGGCGGGAGTTCGTGACGGGATGTTGCAGGAGGCTGCGCTTTTCGTGGGAGCGAGGGGGGACGCCTAGTTCTTGCTCGCGAACCTGGGCCGCTTAAGAGCGTTCGCGAGCAAGCTCGCTCCTACAGGGTGTGGCGTCGTGTGCAAACGAAAAACCCCGCCGCAGCGGGGTTTTCGTGGAACGGGCGATCAGCCCTGGTTGCGCTTGTCGAACACGTGGCAGGCCTTGCCTTCGGAGCGCTTGAGGCTGTGGAAGGGCTGGATCAGGATGCGCGCGCTGATGCCGATGTGCGTCTTGACCTGCTTGCTCAGCTCGTTGGCCACCTGCTTCTGCTGTTCGGCGTCGAGCTGCAGGTCGTGCTTGAGCTCCACGTGCACGTCCATGCTGTCCATATTGCCATTGCGATACAGGTGTATCTCGTAGACTTCGGCGAGCTGTTTCACTTTCAGCACCTGCTCCTCGATCTGCGTGGGGAACACGTTCACCCCGCGGATGATCAGCATGTCGTCGCTGCGCCCGGTGATCTTGTCGATGCGCCGCATCGGTCGCGCGGTGCCCGGCAGCAGGCGGGTCAGGTCGCGGGTGCGGTAGCGGATCATCGGCAGCGCTTCCTTGGACAGCGAGGTGAACACCAGCTCGCCGTATTCGCCGTCGGGCAGCACTTGCCCGGTGGCCGGGTCGATGATCTCCGGGTAGAAGTGGTCTTCCCAGACGGTCGGGCCGTCCTTGGTCTCGGCGCATTCCATGGCCACGCCCGGGCCCATGATCTCGGACAGCCCGTAGATGTCCAGGGCGGTGATGCCCAGGCGCTCTTCCACGGCGCGGCGCAGCTCGGCGGTCCAGGGCTCGGCGCCGAAGATGCCCAGGCGCAGCCGCAGGCTGTGCGGGTCGATGCCCTGGCGCTCGATCTCGTCGGCCAGGTTGAGCATGTAGGACGGGGTGACCATGATGATGTCCGGCTGGAAGTCGCGGATCAGCTGGACCTGCTTCTCGGTCTGGCCGCCGGACATCGGGATCACGGTGCAGCCCAGGCGTTCGGCGCCGTAGTGGGCGCCCAGGCCGCCGGTGAACAGGCCATAGCCGTAGGACACGTGGACCTTGTCGCCCTTGCGCCCGCCGGCGGCGCGGATCGAGCGCGCCACCACGTTGGCCCAGGTGTCGATGTCGTTCTGCGTGTAGCCGACCACCGTGGGCTTGCCGGTGGTGCCGCTGGAGGCGTGCAGGCGCACGATCTCGCTCTGGGGCACGGCGAACATGCCGTAGGGGTAGTTGTCGCGAAGGTCGTTCTTGCCGGTGAAGGGGAACTTCGCCAGGTCGTCGAGGGTTTTCAGGTCGTCGGGGTGCACGCCGGCCTCGTCGAAGCGCTTGCGGTACAGCGGGACGTTCTCGTAGGCGTGCTTCAGGCTCCAGCGCAGGCGCTGCAGCTGGTGCTGGCGCAGTTCATCGACGCTGGCGGTCTCCAGCGGGTCGAGCAGGGCACGTTCGGCATCATGGTACATATTCATGGTTTCACTCGATTTGTTCTTGTACGCCAGCCCGCGTGCGGGCTGCGAGTGTCATGGGGGCAGCATACCGCCCCCGCCGGTTCCGGTCTTTGTGGCCTTGGCCAGAATCTTTGTTCTGCCTGCCCGGCTCAGCCGCCGAGCCGTTCGATGACCATGGCGATGCCCTGGCCGACGCCGATGCACATGGTGCACAGGGCGTAGCGGCCGCCGCGTTCCTCCAGCTCGTGCAGGGCGGTGGTGACCAGGCGCGCGCCGCTCATGCCCAGCGGGTGGCCCAGGGCGATGGCGCCGCCGTTGGGGTTGACCCGCGCGTCGTCGTCGGCCAGGCCCAGTTCGCGCAGCACGGCCAGGCCCTGGGCGGCGAAGGCCTCGTTGAGTTCGATCACGTCCATGTCGTTCAGCGACAGGCCGGTCAGCTCCAGCACCTTGCGCGTCGCCGGCACCGGGCCGATGCCCATGATCCGCGGCTCGACGCCGGCCACCGCCATGCCGACCACCCGGCCGCGGGCCTTAAGGCCGTGGCGCTGGGCGGCCGCCGGGCTGGCCAGGAGCAGGGCGCAGGCGCCGTCGTTGACCCCCGAGGCGTTGCCGGCGGTGACGCTGCCGCCTTCGCGGAAGGGCGTGCCGAGCCTGGCCAGCTGCTCCAGGGTGGTGTCGCCGCGCGGGTGCTCGTCGTGCTCGACGATCTTCGCCGGGCCCTTGCGCTGCGGGATCTCCACCGGGACGATCTCCTTCGCCAGGCGGCCGCGGGCCTGGGCGGCGGCGGCCTTGTGCTGGCTGCGCAGGGCGAAGGCGTCCTGGTCAGCCCGGGAGATGTTGAATTGCTCGGCGACGTTCTCCGCGGTTTCCGGCATGGAGTCGATGCCGAACTGCGCCTTCATCAGCTTGTTGACGAAGCGCCAGCCGATGGTGGTGTCGAAGATTTCCGCGGTCCGGCCGAAGGCCTGCTCGGCCTTGCCCATCACGAAGGGCGCGCGGGACATGGACTCGACGCCGCCGGCGAGCATCAGCCCGGCCTCGCCGCAGCGCAGGGCGCGGGCGGCGTTGCCGATGGCGTCCAGGCTCGAGCCGCACAGGCGGTTGATCGTCGTGCCGGGCACGCTGGTCGGCAGGCCGGCCAGCAGCGAGGCCATGTGCGCGACGTTGCGGTTGTCTTCGCCGGCCTGGTTGGCGCAGCCGAGGATGACGTCGTCGATGGCGCTCCAGTCCAGTTCCGGGTGGCGCTGCACCAGGGCCCGCAGCGGGATGGCGGCGAGGTCGTCGGCGCGTACCGCGGAAAGGGCGCCGGCGTAGCGGCCGATGGGCGTGCGCAGCGCGTCGATGATCAGGGCGTCGCTGGGAATGGCGTTAGTCATTCGGGGTCTCCTGCGCCAGCACGGTGCCGCGCACTTTGTAGGATTTGCCGTGGAACAGGGCGACCAGCGCTCCATGCTGGTTCACCACCCGTACGTCGTAGTTGCCGGTGCGGCCGCTGCGGCTCTGCTCGATAGCGCTGGCGGTCAGCTCGTCGCCCAGGCGCGCCGGGGCCACGTAGTCGATGCTGCAGCCGATGGCCACGGTGGCCTCGTCGTAGCTGTTGCAGGCGAAGGCGAAGGCCGAGTCGGCCAGGGCGAAGAGGAAACCGCCGTGGCAGGTGCCGTGGCCCTGGATCATGTCCTCGCGCACCGGCATGCGCAGCTGCGCGCTGCCGGGGCCGGCGTCGAGCAGGACGATGCCCAGGCGCTGGGTGGCCTGGTCGCGGCTGAACATGGCGTCGGCGCAGGCGCGGGCCAGTTGTTCGGGGGGGCGTTCAGTCATGCAGGCGGCTCCCTTCGGCGTGCTTGCGGCGCAGCAGCAGGGAGGGGCGGTAGCGCTCCTCACCGTAGCTGCGCTGCAGGTTGTCCAGGGTGCGCAGCAGGTAGCCGGTGCCGATGGCCTCGGCCCAGGCCAGCGGGCCGCGCGGGTAGTTGACGCCGGCGCGCATGGCCAGGTCGATGTCGGCCGCCGAGCCCACGCCCTGCAGCACTGCGTCCGCCGCTTCGTTGGCGAGCATGGCCACGGTGCGCAGCACGGCCAGGCCCGGCAGGTCGGCCAGGGCGGTGACCTTGAGGCCGGCGCGGCGCAGCAGGGCCACGGCCTGGTCGCGGGCTTCGCCGGTGGTATCGGCGGACCAACCAATGGCGATGCGCGAGGCCTTGGCGTAGTCCAGGGCCAGGTCGAACAGCACCAGGTTGCGCAGGCCGTCCTCCCGGGCGCGCTGGCTGGCCAGGCGGCCGTCGGAAAGGGCCAGCACGGCGTCGCCGACGCGCAGCAGGCCGCTGCCGGCGCGCTCGATCACGTTCACCCCGGCGTCCTTCAGGCGCTGCACCAGCGGCTGGGCCACGCCCAGGTCGCCTTCGACGACACAGCTGCCGACTTCGGCAGCGCTGTCCAGTTCCGCCGCCTGCGGGCGCTCGGCGCCTTCGGCGTAGTCGTAGAAGCCGCGGCCGGTCTTGCGGCCCAGGCGGCCGGCGTCCACCAGTTCCTTCTGGATCAGCGAGGGCTGGAAGCGGAAGTCGCCGTAGTAGGCGGCGAACACCGAGCAGGTCACCGCGTAGTTGACGTCGTGGCCGATCAGGTCGGTCAGTTCGAAGGCGCCCATGCGGAAGCCGCCGGCGTCGCGCAGCAGGGCGTCGAGGCTGGCGCAGTCGGCGGCGCCTTCCTGCAGCAGGCGCAGGCTCTCGGCATAGAAGGGGCGGGCCACGCGGTTGACGATGAAGCCCGGGGTGGAGCGGGCGTACACCGGCTGCTTGCCCCAGTGCTTCGCGGTGGCGTGCAGGGCCTTGGCCAGTTCCGGGCAGGTGGCCAGGCCCGAGACGATTTCCACCAGGGCCATCAGCGGTGCCGGGTTGAAGAAGTGCATGCCGATCACCCGCTCGGGGTGCTTGAGGCCGGCGGCGAGGCTGGTGATGGACAGCGAGGAGGTGTTGCTGGCCAGGATGCAGTCGGCCGCGCACAGCGCTTCCAGCTGGCCCAGCAGGCCGCGCTTGACCTCCAGGTTCTCGACGATGGCCTCGATCACCAGGCGCGCATCGGCCAGGGCCTCGATGGCTTCCACCGGCTGCAGGCGCGCGATGGTGGTGGCGCGCTGCCCGGCGCCGAGCTTGCCTTTCTCCACCAGGCGACCGAGCTGGCGGTCGATGCCGTCGATGGCCTGGGCGGCGGCGCCGGGGCGGTTGTCGTAGAGCTTCACCGGGTGGCCGGCCTGGGCCGCCACCTGGGCGATGCCGGCGCCCATGGCGCCGGCGCCGATCACCGCGACCTGCGCGTTGCTATCCAGTGCGTGCATGTCAGCGGCCCTTGAAGCTGGGGGTGCGTTTTTCCATGAAGGCGCCGACGCCTTCGCGGTAGTCCTCGCTGCGCCCGGCCAGGCGCTGCAGGTCGCGCTCCAGCTCCAGCTGCTCGTCGAAGCTGTTGTTCAGGCTGGCGTTGAGGCTGCGCTTGATCAGGGCCAGGCCGTAGGTCGGCTGGGTGGCCAGGTGGCGGGCCAGCTTGAGGGCTTCCTCGCGCAGGGCGGCGTCGTCCACCACGCGGTAGATCAGGCCCCATTGCTCGGCCTGTTCCGCGCTCAGGCGCTCGCCCAGCAGGGCCAGGGCCTTGGCGCGGGCCAGGCCGACCAGCCGCGGCAGCGTCCAGGTGCCGCCGGAGTCGGGGATCAGGCCGATCTTGCAGAAGGCCTGGATGAAGCTGGCCGAGCGCGCCGCCAGGACCAGGTCGCAGGCCAGCGGGATGTTGGCCCCGGCGCCGGCGGCCACGCCGTTGACCGCGCAGATCACCGGCAGCGGCAGGTCGCGCAGGGCGCGGATCAGCGGGTTGTAGAACTTCTCGATGGACTCGCCCAGGTCGGGCATCTCGGCGCCCGGGGCGACGTTGCGGTCGGACAGGTCCTGGCCGGCGCAGAAGCCGCGGCCTTCGCCGGTCAGCAGCAGCACGCGGGCTTCCTCGCTCTGGCGCACCAACTTGAGCGCCTCGCGCACCTCGCCGTGCATCGTGGCGTTGAAGCTGTTCAGCTGCTCCGGGCGGTTCAGGCTGAGGAGGGCGACGCCGTCCTCGATGGAAAACAGGATGTGCTCGAAGGTCATGGGCGGGCTCGCTCCATCAATCGGTCTATATAAAGAAGGGGCTCAGCGGCCGAGGAAGCGGGCCGGGCGTTTTTCCTGGAAGGCGCGGATGCCTTCCTCGCGGTCGGCGGTGCCGGCCAGCAGGGTGAAGGCGTGGCGCTCGAAGCGCAGGCCGCTGGCCAGGTCCGTGTCCTGGGCCTTGAGCAGCGCTTCCTTGGCCATGCGCACGGCCAGCGGCGCTTTGCGCGCGATGACGCGGGCGACCTGCAGGGCGCGCTCGACGGTGAATTCGGGCTGGGTGACTTCGCTGACCAGGCCGGCGCGCAGGGCGTGGCGGGCGTCTATGGCCTCGCCGGTGAGGACCATCTGCATGGCCAGGGACTTGCCCACCGCGCGCAGCAGGCGCTGGGTGCCACCGGCGCCGGGGATGATGCCGAGGTTGATTTCCGGCTGGCCGAAGCGGGCGTCCTCGCCGGCGATGAGGATGTCGGCGTGCATCGCCAGTTCGCAGCCGCCGCCCAGGGCGAAGCCGTTGACCGCGGCGACCAGCGGCTTGGCGAAGGCGGTGATGCGCTGCCAGTGGGCCACGCGCGGGTCATCGAGGATGCCGACCAGGTCGCGCTCGGCCATTTCCTTGATGTCGGCGCCGGCGGCGAAGGCCTTGCGGCTGCCGGTGAGGACCACCACGCGGGTCTCGGCGTCGCGTTCGGCGGCGTCCAGTTCCGCCGCCAGTTCGCCCAGCAGTTCGGTGTTCAGGGCGTTGAGCGCCTCGGGGCGCTGCAGGGTGATCAGGCGGACGCCGTCCTCCGGCGCCTGCACGGCGAGGGTACGAGGCATGTAAAGCTCCTCAGGCTGCACGCACGGCCGGGGGCCGGCTTATTGGAATTGTTCTGCGGTTCGCCGCGCCCGGGGCGTGGAGGGAACCTGGCTTGCCCCCAGTATATGCCTAAAGTGATACAATACAACAAGTCTAAAATTGATTTGTGTGTCTTATGACTTGCTGCGCATGCCAGGCACGGAGGTTGTCAGGCGGCCTCGAGGCCCGTGGAAACGATGGTCCGGGGCCGTACCTCCTTGGAGGGTGGCGGGGTGCCGATCGTCGTTGCGGGAAGTGATACAGCATTGAGTGCATTGACGATCGGATTTGTTGTGATACAAGATTTTCCAGACAACGAATCACGACGGGTCCTTTCCCGTCCCGCCTTGCCGGCGCCCCTGGCGCCGCCGTGCACAAGGAGTCGCCTCGATGCCGTCCGCCCCCTGCGCCTGCGCGCTGGAATCCCTCGCCGAAGCCGGATGCCCTCCCGGGGTGCAGCGCCCCCTTCGCCTGCCCGAAGAGGAGGCCTGAGATGCCCTGCTACAGCCTCGAAGGCCTGACCCCGGTGGTCGACCCGACCGCCTACGTGCATCCCACGGCGGTGCTGATCGGCGACGTCATCGTCGGCCCCGGCTGCTACGTCGGGCCGCTGGCGGCGCTGCGCGGCGACTTCGGGCGGATCATCCTGGAGGAGGGCGCCAACCTGCAGGACACCTGCGTCATGCACGGCTTCCCGGACAGCGACACCGTGGTCGAGCGCAACGGCCACATCGGCCATGGCGCCGTGCTGCACGGCTGCCGCATCGGCGCCGACGCGCTGGTGGGCATGAACGCCGTGGTGATGGACAAGGCGCACATCGGCGAGCGCTGCATCGTCGCCGCCACCGCCTTCGTCAAGGCCGGCTTCGAGTGCCCGCCGCAGAGCCTGGTGATGGGCTCGCCGGCCACGGTCAGGCGCGAGCTGAGCGAGCAGGAGGTCGCCTGGAAGCAGCGCGGCACCGCCGAGTACCAGCAACTGAGCAGGCGCTGCCTGGCCAGCCTGGTGGAATGCCAGCCGCTGGCGGCGGTGGAGGCGGGGCGCCCGCGCCTGGGCGATTCCGGGTTCCGCCCGAAGGGGCAGGGCGCATGAGCCTCGTAGGGGTTCGCTCCAATGGCCAGGCGGCCCGGCGGGCAGGTATAGTCGGCGCTTTATCCGCGCCCGACCGAGCCATGAGCAGTCTCGCCCCGTTGAACCAACTGATCACCCGCTTCCAGGAACAGACGCCGATCCGCGCCAGTTCGCTGATCATCACCCTCTACGGCGACGCCATCGAACCCCATGGCGGCACCGTCTGGCTGGGCAGCCTGATCGGCCTGCTGGAGCCCATGGGGATCAACGAGCGGCTGATCCGCACCTCGATCTTCCGCCTGACCAAGGAAGGCTGGCTGACCGCCGAGAAGGTCGGCCGGCGCAGCTACTACAGCCTCACCGGCACCGGCCGGCGGCGTTTCGAGAAGGCCTTCAAGCGCGTCTACAGCCCCGGCTTGCCGGCCTGGGACGGCGCCTGGACGCTGGTGCTGCTGTCGCAACTGGCGGCGGACAAGCGCAAGCAGGTGCGCGAGGAACTGGAATGGCAGGGCTTCGGCGCCATCGCCCCGAGCGTGCTGGCCTGCCCGCGCTGCGACCGCGCCGACCTCACCGCGACCCTGCTGGACCTGGACGCGCTGGACGACAGCATCGTCTTCGAGACCCACGCCCAGGAGGTGCTGGCCTCCAAGGCCATGCGCCTGCAGGTGCGCGAGAGCTGGAAGATCGACGAGCTGGGCCGCCACTACAGCGAATTCATCCGCCTGTTCCGCCCGTTGTGGCAGGCGCTGCGCGAGCAGGGCGAGCCGGATGCCCAGGACTGTTTCCTGGCGCGCACCCTGTTGATCCACGAATATCGCAAATTGCTACTGCGCGACCCGCAGCTGCCGGACGAACTGCTCCCCGGCGACTGGGAAGGGCGCGCGGCGCGGCAGCTGTGCCGCAACCTCTACCGCCTGGTGTACGCCAGGGCCGAGGTGTGGCTGAACAGCGCCCTGGAGACCGCCGACGGTCCCTTGCCGGATGCCGGCGAGAGCTTCTACCGGCGCTTCGGGGGCTGGCCTGAGCCGGGTTGGCTCGAAACATGCTTCACAAGCGCCGGACCGAGGCGGCGCTGCGGGACCGCCGGCCCAGGGCCGGACCATGACGGGCGCCGGCCTGAGCGTCCGCTGATAACAACAATGCGTGCATGAGGCTTTAGGTCATGAACCCTTCATCGATTTCCAGGGATGAGGCTTTCGAGGCATGGCTGGGCCAGGTCAACCGGGCCTGCGGGCGTTTCGACGCGCGCACCCTGGGGCCGGCCTTCCATGGGAAGCTGAGGGAGTACCAGGGCGGTGCCATCAAGCTCAGCGTCGTCGACATGGCCCAGGTGCGCCTGTACCGGACCAGCAAGGAGATCAGCTCCAGCGGCAACGGCCACTTCTTCGCGGTATTCCAGCTCGAAGGGCGCGCGCACATGGAGCAGAACGGCAACCGCGTCCAGCTGGGGCGCGGCGACATCACCCTGATCGACGCCAACCGCCCCTGCGACATGAACTACGAGGCCGATTCGCGGCAGCTGTCGCTGATCCTCCCGCGCCAGGTGCTGGAGCGCGGCCTGCGCTTCTCCGGCATCGACTGCGCGCGGCGCATCCCGGCCACCTCGCCGGTGGCGGTGCTGGCCAACACGCTGATCCTCGAAACCACCCGCCAGGACGGCCTGGGCATGCAGGAGAGCGAGGCCACCCTCGACGCCCTGGTCAGCCTGCTGCGCCCGGCCCTGGCCTGCGCGGAGGCCGACGGCGACAGCCACGAAAGGCTGTTCCGCAAGTCAGTGGCCTTCATCGACGAGCACATCGGCGCCGAGGAACTCTGCCCGGAACTGATCGCCCGCGAAGTGGGCGTGTCGGTGCGTGGCCTGTACCGCATGTTCGCCAAGAAGGGCCTGGTGGTGGCGCAGTACATCAAGAACCGCCGCCTGGACTTCTGCGCCGAGTCCCTGCGCAACGCGGCCGGCGAGCAGAAGCTCTCGGCGCTGGGGTACGCCTGGGGGTTCTCGGACTCCAGCTACTTCTCCACGGCGTTCAAGTCGCGCTTCGGGGTTTCGCCGGGGGAGTATCGGAAGCGGTATGTGCATTAGGGGCGGCTGCAAGCGGCAGGCTGCAGGCTGCAAGCGAGAGCGGCAAGAGCCCCTCTCCCCAACCCTCTCCCGCAAGCGGGAGAGGGGGCTTGTCCGTGCCGAGAGGGGGCCTGGCTCCAGACGGCAATCCCTGTGCTAGCCGGCTAACTCCAAAACAGCCAAACACTCCGAACGGTCCCCTCTCCCTTCAGGGAGAGGGTTAGGGGGAGGGCGCTCTCAAACCCCATGCCGGTGCCCAACGGCGGCGGCGGATAACGCCGTAGGCGTTATGCGCCCTACGCCAAGCCCTCCCATGACGTAGGGCGAATAACCGTTCGCGGTTATCCGCCGTTGGCCGTGCCTCCGGGGCGTCCGGCGTGGCCGATGCCAATCGCGGACGGAGTCCGCTCCTACGACCGTGCCGCCCCGGCACGATCCGCTCTTGCCGCTCTTGCTTGCAGCTTGCAGCCTGCCGCTTGCAGCCGCCTTATTGGCACCCCCACCAACACAACTGGCACACAGAAAAACACCCGCACTCCCGCCCCTGGCGACAATCGTCCTCGACCGACCGTGCATAGACGCGGCCGATAAGAATCGATCAAGAGTGCCCCTGCATGCTTTTCACCGTGAAAACCCGAATCAAGACCGGCCTCTGCGGCCTGCTGCTGGCCGCAGGCTTCGCGCAGTCCGGCCTGGCCCTGGCCGATGACCTGGCCGCCAGGGGCCAGGCCGTGTTCGAGCGCGACTGCTCGGTTTGCCACACCGCCAATGCCGGCGGCGCCAACATCATGGGCCCCAACCTGCATGGGGTGATCGGCCGCAACGCCGGCTCCCTGGCCGGCTTCAGCTATTCCCAGGCGATGAAGGACAAGGGCGCGGCCTGGAGCCGCGAGAGCCTCGAAGCCTTCGTCACCCAGCCCCAGGCCGCCGTGCCGGGCACCTACATGCCTTACCAGGGCCTGGCCGACGCCGACGAGCGCAAGGCCCTGAGCCTGTGGCTCAGCCAGCAGCACTGACCTTTCCCGGCCGCTCCCGGCGAGCGGTTCCCTGCCTGGCCCGCGGGCCGCAAGAACAGGAGTCACCATGAGCATCACCGCAACCCTGCCGCAGGTCGCCGAGTTCCTCCAGCGCCGCCACGGCTGCTTCATCGACGGCGCCTGGGTGGCCTACGACGGCCCCACCAGCGACGTGCTCAACCCGGCCACCAGCGAGGTCATCGCGCGGATCGCCGATATCGATACGGACATGCTCGACCGCGCGGTGAAGTCCGCCCATGCCGCCTTCAAGGCGCGCGTCTGGTCCGACCTGCGCCCGGCCGACCGCGAGCGCATCCTGCTGCGCTTCGCCGACCTGGTGGAGCAGCACGCCGAGGAACTGGCCCAGCTGGAAACCCTGAGCCAGGGCAAGTCGATCAACCTGACGCGCATGCTCGACGTGGGCGCCACGGTCGAGTTCATGCGCTACATGGCCGGCTGGGCGACCAAGATCGAGGGCCAGTCGCTGGACGTCTCCATCCCGCTGCCGCCGGGGACGAAGTTCACCGCCTTCACCCGCCGAGAGCCGGTGGGCGTGGTCGCCGGCATCGTGCCCTGGAACTTCCCGCTGATGATCGCCGTGTGGAAGCTGATGCCGGCCCTGGCCACCGGCAACACCGTGGTCATCAAGCCCGCTTCGGAAACCCCGCTGACCGCCCTGCGCCTGGCCGAGCTGGCCTTCGAGGCGGGCGTGCCGGCCGGCGTGTTCAACCTGGTGACCGGTGACGGCGCGCGCATCGGCGGCGGCCTGGCCGCGCACAAGCTGGTCAGCAAGGTGTCCTTCACCGGCTCCACCGCGGTGGGCCGCAGCGTCGGCATCGCGGCCATGCAGAACATGACGCGCTTCGCCCTGGAGCTGGGCGGCAAGAACCCGATGATCATCCTGGCCGACGCCGACATCGACAAGGCCGTGCAGGGCGCGCTGCTGGGCGGCCTGCTCAACAGCGGCCAGGTGTGCGCCGCGGCCTCGCGCTTCTACGTGCACGAGTCGCGCTATGCCGAGTTCGTCGACAAGCTCGGCGCGGTGGTCGCCGGCATGAGCATCGGCGAGGGCATGGACGATACTTCGCAGATCACCCCGCTGGTCTCGCGCAAGCAGCAGGCCTCGGTGCTCAAGCACATCGAGACCGCCCGCCGCGAAGGCGCCCGCGTGGTCTGCGGCGGCGAGCCGATGGACTGCGACGGCTACTTCGTCCGCCCCACCGTGCTGGCCGACGTCACCCAGGACATGGCCGTGGCCCACAATGAAGTCTTCGGCCCGGTGCTGGCGGTGCTTTCGTTCAAGACCGAGGACCAGGCCATCGAGATGGCCAACGACAGCGAGTACGGCCTGGGCGCCAGCCTGTGGACCAACGACCTGACCCGCGCGATGAACCTGGTGCCGCGCATCGAGTCCGGCACCGTCTGGGTCAATGCCCACGTGCTGCTGGACCCGAGCATGCCCTTCGGCGGCGTCAAGCAGTCCGGCATGGGCCGCGAGTTCGGCCGCGCGGTGGTCGAGGCCTACACCGAGATCAAGTCGGTGTGCATCGCCCACTGATGCCGGCTTGCGTAGCGTGCCGCGTGGCGGCACGCTACGCCGCTTTTCCCGGGCGAGGCCGCAGAGGAGGCTGACCGCATGTTCGCACTGACCCTGCGCGTGGCGCTGGCCTGCCTGCTGCCGTTCGCCGCCATCTTCCTGTTCCAGGCCATGCCCGGCGTGCACCCGGCCTGGGACTTCGCCAACGTCGCCGGCTTCGTCGCCGGGGCGCTGTTCCTGTTGCTGTTCGCCTATACCGGCAAGCCGATGGCCCGGCCGCGGCACGACGGCAAGTTCTTCATGGTGCTGCACCGCGACCTGTCGTTCGTCGCCGCCGTGCTGCTGGCCGTCCACGTGGCGGTGCTGCTGGTGGAGGAGCCGCTGGTGCTCGACGAACTGCTGCCCGGCGCGCCCTGGCACATGCTCGCCGCCGATGGCGCGACCCTGCTCCTGCTGCTGATCCTGCCGGTGAGCCTGACCGCCGTGCGCCGGCGCATCTGGCGCAGGCACGTCGATTTCCGCCGCTGGCACTACGGCTGGAGCGCAGCCATAGTCGCCCTGGCCGCGGTGCACATGATCGGCGCCGGCTACTACAGCGGCGCCACCTGGAAGGCCGTGCTCTGGGGTGCGCTGAGCCTCGCCGCGCTGGCCTGGCCGCTGCTGCCGCGGCCCACGCCGCACTACGCCGAGGGCGGGCGCCGGCGGCACAGCGCCTACCTGGCCAGCCGCCTGAGCCTTGCCGTGCTCTGCGCCGGCCTGGCCCTGGCCGGGCTCTACGCGCTGCTCGGCAGCGTGGACCTGCCGCTGCTATGAAGCGCTGGTACCTGCTGTTGGCCATCCCGCTGCTGGCGGCCTTCGTCATCGGCGCGCGGCATGGCCACGACCACCTGGTGCGCCAGCACCCGCTGCTGCCGATGAACTTCGACCACACCAACCATGGCAGCATCAACTGCGTCACCTGCCATCACGACTTCGTCGACAGGTCGACCTCGGCCTCGCCCAGCGGCAGCCGCACCTGCGTGCTCTGCCACAAGGAGTCGCCGCAGCTGGCGGTGAACATCGAGCACGAGTTCCACCAGTTCTGCGAAGGCTGCCACCTGAAGCGCCTGCAGGCGTTCCAGCAGGCCGGCCCGGTGCGCTCCTGCAAGGGCTGCCACACGCCACCCGCGGTAGCCGGCGCGCCTTAGTTGAGGATCAGCAGGCGCGGGTATTCGCGCAGGTGCGACGAGGTGATCTGGGCCAGCGAGCGCATGGCCCCCAGTGGGTCGTCCAGGCGGTAGTTGGCGGTGATGCTGACGTCCTTCAGGCGCTCGTCGGCGTTGACGATCCAGCCCGGGTAGTAGCGCCGCAGCTCGGCCAGCACCTGGCCCAGCGGGCAGTTCTCGAACACCAGGCGGCCCTGCACCCAGGCCAGCAGGCGCTGGCTCTCGCCGTTGTGGCGGCGCTCGCCGAAGCCGCCGGGGCCGACGCGGATGCTGTCGCCGGCGCCTAGGCTGACGCGGGTGTCGTCGCCGGCGCTGCGCAGGTCCACCTCGCCGTGCTGCACGCTGACTTCCGCCTCGTCGCCCAGGTAGCGCACGGCGAAGGCGGTGCCGCGCACGCTGACCTGCACGGGGCCGGCGTCCACCTCGAAGGGGCGGCTGCGGTCGTGGGCCACGTCGAAGTAGGCCTCGCCGCGGTACAGCCGGGCGCTGCGGCGCTGCTCGTCGAGGTGGCTGGACAGCGCGGTGTCGGTGTTCAGCAGGATGCGCGAACCGTCGGCCAGCTGCAGGCTCTGGCGCTGGCCGACGGCGGTGTAGTGGTCGGCGCGGATGTGCGTCAGCAGGTCGCCCTGCAGGGCCACGCCCACGGCCAGCAGCAGGCCCGCGGCGGCGGCGAAGGAACGCCAGCGCCGGCGCTTGCCGTGGCGGGCGCGGTGCTGCGCCTGGGCCTCCAGGCCCGTGGCGGCCAGGTCGAGCAGCGGCGAGTCCCACAGGCTGCTGGCGTGCTGGAAGGCGCGGGCGTTGGCCGGGTGCGCGGCCAGCCAGGCGTCGAAGCGCGCGCGGGTGGCGGCGTCGGCGTCTTCCAGCTGGATCAGCCAGTCCAGCGCTTCGGCCAGGTGCGGGTCCGGGGCGGTCACGCGGCGTTCCTCGAATCGGGGGCGCACATTGTGGGCCAGCCGCGGGCCGATGGGTAGCCCGTCATGCCGGGGCCTCCAGGCGCCCGAGCACGTCGATGCAGATGGCCATGATGAGCTTGAGTTCCTTCTGCACCGTGCTGGGCGACACCCCCAGCTGCTCGGCGATTTCCCCGTAGCCGCAGCCGTGCAGCCGGCTGAGGATGAAGATCCGCTGCTGGCGCGGGGTGAGGCGTTCCAGGGCCGAGCCCAGGCGCTCCAGCAGTTGCTCGGCGTGCAGGCCGTCCTCGGCCGAGCTCTGGCTGGAGGGCACCGCCTGGAGCACCTCCTGGGGCACGTCGTCGAGCAGGGTGCGCGATTGCATGCGCAGGTGGCGCAGGTGGTCCAGGGCGAGGTTGCGGCCGGTCTGGAAGAGGAACGGCTCCAGGTGTTCCACCGGGCGTTCGCGCAGGGTGCGGGCCACCCGCAGGTAGGTCTCCTGGACCAGTTCTTCGGCAATGCTGGGGTTCTTCACCATTCTCGCCAGGGTGCGCAGGAGCGGGGTGCGCTGGGCGAGGAACACGGTGTCGAGGTGGGAAAGGCTCACGCGACGTCCATGCAAGTCGTTTTCGGATGAGAATTATTATTGTTCGCGAGGGGTGGCCGGCACAAGCCGGGCCGTGCAGAAAAAAAGAGCGAGGCCGCGGGCACGGCCTCGCTCGTCCCTCAGCCGGCTTGTGAGGGAAAAGGGGGAGGGAGGGCTCAGGCCTTGTCGGCCTTGCCGGCGGCCGCGGCGAACTTCGCCAGGCGCACGTCCAGGCGCCGCGGGCGGCGGCCGTGGTCCTCGGCCTGTTCCTTGCGGCGGATGGCGTTGCGCACCATCAGCGAGCCCAGGTAGCGCACCGGCTCGGGCGGGAAGTGGCCGAGCGGGCCCAGGGCCAGCGGCGAGCGCGTCCACTCGTTGTCCAGGCCCAGCACCAGCGAGGCGAGGAGTTGCCCGCCCATGTGGCAGGGGCCGACGCCGCTGCCGGAGTAGCCGAAGCCATAGAAGATGTTGCCGTCGGCGCCGAGCCGGCCGAAGAACGGCAGGCCGGTCACCGAGCGGTCGGAGGGGCCGTTCCAGCTCGCCGCGATGGGCACCTCGGCGAAGGCCGGGAAGAACTCGCCGAGGCTGCGCCGCAGCAGTTCCAGGTAGGGCGAGGGCTGGTCGAACACCGGCAGCATGCGCCCGCCGTAGGCGAAGGTGTTGCCGCCCTTGCCGAGCATGATCCGGCCGTCCGGGGTGTTGTGGTAGTAGTGCACGAAGATGCGCGAGTCGAGCACCGTCACCCCCGAGGTCAGGCCGATGCGCTGCAGCAGCTGCGGGCGCGGCTCGGTGATGACCATGTCGCTGGAGACGATGGCCACGGTGCGCTCGAACTGCGGGAAGGCCCGCGCCATCCAGGCGTTGATCGCCAGCACCACGCGGTCCGCCGCCACCTTGCCGTGGGGCGAGTGCACGCTGGCCGGGCGGCCTTCCTCCAGGCCGGTCATGGGCGTGCCCTCGTACAGCCGCACGCCCAGCTGCAGCGCCACCCGGCGCAGGCCGCGTACCAGCTTGCCCGGCTGCACGCTGGCGGCGGCGGGGGAGAACCAGCCTTCCAGGTGCCTGTCCGAGCCGGCCATGCGCCGCACGTCCTCCAGCGGGCGCTTGCTGAAGGAGTTGATGCCGTGCTTCTCCAGCGCGGCTATCACCCCGTCGGTGGCGCCGACCTGGGCGGCGTTGGTCGCGGTGTAGAGGGTGCCGTCCAGGCGGTAGTCGGCATCCACCCCGTACTTCTCGCAGAACTCGCCGATGGCGTGGATGCTGCGCTCGGAGGCCTTCACCAGGCGGATCGCCTCGGCCAGCCCGAACAGCCGCTCCAGGGTGAAGAACTTCGCCGACCAGGACAGCGCGCAGCCGCCGTTGCGCCCGCTGGCGCCGGCGCCGCAGATGTCGGCTTCGACGATCACCACGTCGAGCCCGGGGTTCTGTTCCTTGAGCTGGATGGCGGTCCACAGGCCGGTGTAGCCGCCGCCGACGATGCACACGTCGGCGCGGGTGTCCTGTTGCAGCGGGGCGGCCCTGTCGCTGTCGTGCTGCAGGGCCTGGTCGAGCCAGAAGGGGCGCATGGGGAAGCTCCGTGTCGGATTTCGGGCAGGGTTCGCCGCGCCGGGGCGGCCGGCGTGCGTCTGGTGTCGTGGGCTGGGCACGTCCTTGTGCCCTGGGCTTCAGGTGCGCGCCGGGCGTACCCGCAGGGGCCGGTTGGGGGTGGCCGGGGCGCTCTGGCGCGCGCCTTCGGGCAGGCTGTTCCAGTGCGGCAGCAGGATGGCGGCGGCGATCAGCGCGGTGATGGTGAAGCCGATGAACACGCTGTAGGTGTCGAAGTAGCCGGGCAGCAGGCCGCCGAGGATGGCGCCCACCGAGCCGCAGCCGTTGACGAAGCCGGCCGCGGTGCCGGCGGCCTTGCCGGTGCCGAAGTCGATGGCGGCGGCGCCGCTGATCATCGAGTCCGGGCCGTAGAGGGTCAGGCCCATCATGAACAGCAGGGCGAACACCAGCATTGCGCTGCCGGTCTGCATGGCCGGGACGAACAGCGCCAGGCAGGCGGTCAGGCCGATCAGGCTGATGACGCAGGCGGGCATGCGCCGGGCGCCGAACAGCTTGTCCGAGGCCAGGCCGATGAGGATGGGGCCGAGCAACCCGGCGATCTCGAAGGAGGTCGGCAGCACCGCGGCGCCCACCTTGCCCAGGGCCGGCATGCGCTCGTAGACGATCACCGGGCCCCACAGCAGGATGGCGTAGCGCGCGGGCTTGAGCAGGAAGTAGGCCAGGCCGAGGGTCATCACGGTGCGGTTGCGCAGCACGGCGCCCAGGGTTTCCCAGAAACCGGGGTTCCTGCCCTGCTCGTGGAAGCCGGCATAGTGCACGGCCTGTGGCTCGTCTTCCTCGATCGGCGGCAGGCCGACGTCCTGCGGGCGGTTGCGCTGCAGCAGCAGGAACAGCAGGGCGACGCCGCCGACCACCGCGGCGGACGAATAGAAGGCCGCGTGCCAGGTGCCGAACACGCTGTAGGCCCACCAGCCGGCGAAGGGCGAGGCGACCAGGCCGCCGAAGGCGTAGCAGGTGCTCCACAGGCCGAGGATGCGGCCGCGCTCGTGGGCGGCGAAGAAGCTGCCCATGTTCTTGCACAGGCCGGACCAGCCGGTGGACTGCGCCAGGCCCTGGATGACCATGCAACTGGCGAAGATCGGCACGGTGGCGAAGGTGCCCATGACCAGGGCGGCGAGGGTGGAGATCACCAGGCCGCCGAACACCACCACGCGGGGGCCGAAGCGGTCGGCGAAGACGCCCCAGGTGAACTGGCCCACGGCGTAGGCGGCCAGGTAGATGGCGTCCATGTCGGCCATCATCGCCTTGTCCAGTTCGAAACTCGTGTCCTCGGCGATGCCGAGCTTGGCCACGGAGAAGGCCTTGCGGGTGAAGTAGAAGGCGGCGTAGGCGAGCCAGGTGATCGCGAAGATCTGCACGCGCCAGCGTTGCATGGAACCTTTGCCCGCGCGGGCTGCGGTACCGGTGGGGTTGCTCATCTGATCTGACCTCGTTGTTGTAGGAGTGCCGGCAGTCAGGGAAAAACTTGTTGTTGTTATATGAGCGGGCCGTCCCTTTCCGGAGGTGACGGGTCAGAGCCAATGCGGGTGAGGTTGCCGTGGGCCTGGGGCGCGCGGTGAAACGAATGGAAGCAACTTCGGATAAATAAATAAAATCGATTTATCAAATTTTAAAAATAAGTCTGACTTGTAAGTCACACAGCCCGGTGACAGAGTGGCGGCTTCCCGATCCCCGCGGAGCCAGGCCCATGCAGGTTTCCCACGCGCAACTGAAGGCCTTCCACGCCGTGGCCCTGACCGGCAGCTTCACCCGCGCCGCCGAGCGCCTGTTCCTCACCCAGCCGGCGGTTTCCGACCAGGTGCGCAAGCTGGAGGAGCGCTACGGCGTGCTGCTGTTCCACCGCAACAAGCGCTCGGTGCGCCTGACCGACCTGGGCGAGCGCCTGCTGGCGGTGACCCAGCGGCTGTTCGTCATCGAGGCCGAGGCCCACGAGCTGCTGGCGGCCTCCAGCGCCCTGCAGACCGGCAACCTGACCCTGGCGGTGGACGCCGCGGTGCACCTGCTGCCGCAGGTGGCGCGCTTCTGCCAGCGCTACCCGGGCATCCACGTGCGCATCGAGAGCGGCAACACCGACGAGTCGCTGCAATCGCTGTTCAACTACCGGGCCGACCTGGCGCTGCTGGGCCGCGCGGTGGAGGACGAGCGCCTGCTGTCGGTGACCCTGCGCAGCGACCCCATCGTCGCCTTCGTCGCCAGCGGCCACCCCTGGGCGCAGCGCGAATCCATCCGCCTGGCGGACCTGGACGACACGCCGCTGGTGCTGCGCGAGCAGGGCTCGGTGACGCGCCAGACCCTCGAGGAGGAAATGCACCGCGCCGGCCTGCGCATCCGCCCGGCCATCGAGGTGGAAGGCCGCGAGGCCGCCCGCGAGGCGGTGGTGGCGGGCATCGGCCTGGGTGTGGTGTCGGCCGCCGAGTTCGGTGCCGACAGCCGCGTGCACGCGTTGCCGATCGTCGATTGCGAAAGGCGCATGAGCGAGACGCTGGTGTGCCTGCGCGAGCAGAGTTCGCGGCGGATAGTGGCGACCTTCCTCGATGTGGTGCGGGAGGATCTGGAGGGGACCACCGGGTAGGCCGGCGCGGCCTGGGCGTTCAATCGCGGACGGAGTCCGCTCCTACGCAGGCCGAGCCATGTCATTCCCCTGTAGGAGCGCGCCCTGCGCGCGAATCGCGGGCAGGGCCCGCTCCTACGATCGTGCTTCCTGGAACCGCGGACTCTGTCCGTGGTTGGCAACGGCGGGTCAGGCCACACCATCCTCCGCCAACTCCAGGAACGCGCTCACCACCCGCAACCCGCGGCGCCGCTCCAGGCAGCCGATGGAATGGCGGTTCACCAGTTCCTCGCCGACCAGCGGCACGGCGCGCACCCGCGGGTCGCGGCTCACTTCCAGCGAGGAGACGATGCCGATGCCCAGTTCCGCCGCCACCGCCTCGGTGACCGCCTCGCGGCTGCTCAGCTCCATCAGCACCCGCGGTTGTATCGGCAGGGCGCCGCAGGCGCGGTCGAAGGTGCGCCGGGTGATGGAGTCCGCCTCGCGCAGCACCATGATCTGCCCATCCAGCTCCGCCAGCGGCACGCCCTCGCCGCGCCCGCACCAGGGGTGCTCCGCCGGCAGCAGGGCGCACAGGTGCGATTCCACCAGCTCGCGCAGGTACAGCCCGGGGCGCTCGTCCACCTCGGTCACCACGGCGACGTCCACGTGCTCGCTGAGCAGGGCGCTCAGCGTCTCGTGGGCGTTGCCCAGGCGCAGGTTGACGGTGATGCCCGGGTAGCGCGCGCGCAGGCGGGCGAGCAGGGGCATGACCAGGTGCGGGCCGTCGGCCGCCACCTCCAGGCGCCCGCTGAGCAGCTTGCGGTTGGCGTCGAGCAGCGTCTCGGCCTCTTCCTCCAGGGCGAACAGGGTACGGCTGATGGCCGCCAGGCGGCGGCCTTCCTCGGTCAGCTCGACGGCGCGGGCGGTGCGCCGGAACAGGTTGACCTGGTAGTGCTCCTCCAGCGCCTTGACGTGCCCGGTCACCGCCGGCTGGCTGATGAACAGGCGCTCGGCGGCGCGGGTGAAGCTGCCTTCGCGGGCGACGGCGTCGAAGGCGCGGAGCTGGAACAGGTTCATGGGTATAGGTCCGACTTATGCCTGGGATCATGACAAACAATTTGAGCGATAACTCGCCGCTTGGCAACGTATGCCCAGGCCCGGTCGACGGGCCGTGACAAGAACCTCACCCCGCACAGGTTTTCCCCTGAAGAGGAACCGAGCATGAGCACTGCCGAGCGCGCGCCCATCCTGCTGACCCCCGGCCCCCTGACCACCTCCCCGCGGACCCGCCGCGCGATGCTGGTCGACTGGGGCTCCTGGGACAACGACTTCAACGCCCTGACCGCCAGCGTCTGTTCCCGCCTGCTGGCCATCATCCACGGCGAAGGCAGCCACACCTGCGTTCCGCTGCAGGGCAGCGGCACCTTTTCCGTCGAGGCCGCGGTGGGCACCCTGGTGCCGCGCGACGGCAAGGTGCTGGTGCTGATCAACGGCGCCTACGGCAAGCGCCTGGCGAAGATCTGCCAGGTGATCGGCCGCGAGTTCTCCACCTTCGAGACTGAGGAAGACGTGCCCACCACCGCCGAGGACGTCGACCGCCTGCTCGCCGCCGACCCGGCCGTGACCCACGTGGCGCTGATCCACTGCGAGACCAGCACCGGCATCCTCAACCCGCTCGAGGCCATCGCCAAGGTCATCGAGGCCCATGGCAAGCGCCTGATCATCGATGCCATGAGTTCCTTCGGCGCGCTGGACATCGACGCCCGCAAGGTGCCCTTCGACGCGCTGATCGCCGCCTCCGGCAAGTGCCTGGAAGGCGTGCCCGGCATGGGCTTCGTGTTCGCCCGCAACGCCTCGCTGGCGGCCAGCGCCGGCAACTGCCACTCCCTGGCCATGGACCTGCAGGACCAGCACGCCTACATGGCCAAGACCGGCCAGTGGCGCTTCACCCCGCCCACCCACGTGGTCGCCGCGCTGCACGAGGCGCTGACGCAGTACGAGGAGGAGGGCGGCCTGGCGGCCCGTCACAAACGTTACGCGGACAACTGCCAGACTCTGCTGGACGAGATGGCCAAGCTCGGTTTGCGCAGCTTCCTGCCGGCGGCCATCCAGGCGCCGATCATCGTCACCTTCCACGCCCCGCGCGATGCCCGCTACAACTTCACCGAGTTCTACAACCGGGTGCGCGAGAAGGGCTACATCCTCTACCCGGGCAAGCTGACCCAGGTGGAAACCTTCCGCGTCGGCTGCATCGGCCAGGTCGACGCCCAGGGCATGCGCGAGGCGGTCGCCGCCATCGCCGAGACCCTGCGCGAGATGGAAGTCTTCGAAGTCTGAACCCCTTTCCCGGCGCAGGCCCGGCCTGCGCCCGACAAACAGGATGGAAGCGATGAACTACGAACAACCCAAGCAACTGCAAGCCGCCGTTCTGGACTGGGCCGGCACCGTGGTCGACTTCGGCTCCTTCGCGCCGACGCAGATCTTCGTCGAGGCCTTCGCCGAGTTCGGCGTGCAGGTCAGCCTGGAGGAAGCCCGCGGCCCCATGGGCATGGGCAAGTGGGACCACATCCGCACCCTGTGCGACATCCCGGCCATCGCCGAGCGCTACAAGGCCAGGTTCGGCCGCGTCCCGAGCGACGACGACGTCACCGCCATCTACGAGCGCTTCATGCCGCTGCAGATCGAGAAGATCGCCGAGCACTCGGCGCTGATCCCCGGCGCCCTGGAAGCCATCGAGCAACTGCGCGAACAGGGCCTGAAGATCGGCTCCTGCTCCGGCTACCCGGCGGTGGTGATGGAGAAGGTGGTCAAGCTGGCCGCCACCAAGGGCTACGTCGCCGACCACGTGGTGGCCACCGACGAAGTGCCCAACGGCCGCCCGCACCCGGCCCAGGCCCTGGCCAACGTGATCGCCCTGGGCATCGACGACGTGGCCGCCTGCGTGAAGGTCGACGACACCTGGCCGGGCATCCTCGAAGGCCGCCGCGCCGGCATGTGGACGGTGGCGCTGACCTGCTCGGGCAATGCCCTGGGCCTGACCTATGAGCAGTACAAGGCGCTGCCGGCGGACAAGCTGGAGCAGGAGCGCCGGCGCATCGGGCAGATGTTCGAGGGCTCGCGCCCGCACTACCTGATCGACACCATCGCCGAGCTGCCGGCGGTGGTGGCCGACATCAACGCCCGCCTGGCGCGCGGGGAGATGCCGCAGAGCTTCTGAGGTTTTCCGGTGTGAGACAAAGGCCCGCCTCGCAGGCTGTGTGAAAACCTCAGGATCGGTCCCACTGGTTAAAAAACAACCTGGATTTCGCGTTTCTACGTGGATTCTGGATTGGCTGAATAGCCAAGCCTCTTCAGATTTCACGTAAGAACGCGCTCTTCGAAGAGCCGCTCGGTTTTTCACACAGCCTGCTCGGCGGGCCTTTTTCGTTGCTGGGTGGGGGCTTTTCGTAGGAGCGAGCTTGCTCGCGAACGGTGCTCACCGGCGGTTATGGCGTATTGGGTTGGCCCCGCAACCCTCTCCCCAGCCCTCGGCTGCGCGCCCCGCCCTGAAGGGAGAGGGGGCTAGTCCGTGCCGAGAGAGGATTTGATGTCAGCCGGCAACTCCAGAGTTACCGGCTGACTCTGGAAAACCCAACCGCTCCGAACGGTCCCCTCTCCCTTCAGGGAGAGGGTTAGGGAGAGGGCGCTCTCAACCCCAGCACCTGCAATCCCCAGCCAACTCTGTTCGAGAGCAAGCTCGCTCCTACGAAAAGCCCCTCAATTCACCACATTGCGCACGAAGCGCAACAGGCTGTCGCCCAGGTTCCGGTAGGAGAACCGCTGGTTGCTCTTGAACACGTGGAAGCCGCCGCTGGCCACTTCCCAGCGCTGGCCGTCGATCTCCAGGGTCAGGTGGCCCTCGATGACGTAGACCATGTCGTACCAGCCTTCGGCGTCGGGTTCGGCGTCGTAGCTGTCGCCCGGGGCCAGGGCCCAGTGCCACAGCTCGGCCTGGCCCCTGGCCGGGGTGCTGGCCAGCAGGGTGCCGCGGCTGTCGGCCTGGCGGCCGGCCCAGGCCACCACGTCGACGCGGGCGAGGTCGCCGGCCTGGGGCGCGCGCACCAGGTCGGCGAAGGTCACCGCGAGGGCCGCGGCGATGCGGTCGAGGGTGGCCAGGCTGACGTTGGTGTCGCCGCTCTCGATGCCGACCAGCATGCGTCGGCTGACGCCGCTGGCCTTGGCCAGGGCGTCCTGGCTCAGCCCCGCGGCGCGGCGCAGGGTCTTGACGTTGTCGGCGACGTGGACGAGCACGCTGGGGCGTTCATTGGTGTTGGGCAATATATTGCTCATTCGACCGGTTTTGCGCATTATGTTGCACATAAGCATACGCCAGGTCCCTGGCCACATTTCAACCCTTTTGGTCTGCCCCCATGCCGCGTTCCCGTTTCGCCACGCTGTTCTTCCCGGTCGCCCTGCTGCTGGTCGCCATGGCCTCGATCCAGGGCGGCGCGGCCCTGGCCAAGAGCCTGTTCCCGGTGCTCGGCGCCCAGGGCGTGACGGCCATGCGCCTGCTGTTCGCCGCCATCATCCTGCTCGCCGTGCTGCGCCCCTGGCGCAAGCCCGTCGCGCGCGGCTCCTGGGGCCCGCTGCTGGCCTACGGCATCACCCTGGGCTGCATGAACCTGATGTTCTACATGGCCCTGCGCACCATCCCCCTGGGCGTCGGCGTGGCCCTGGAGTTCACCGGGCCGCTGGCGGTGGCACTGTACTTCTCGCGCAAGCCCATCGACTTCCTGTGGATCGCCATCGCCGTGCTCGGCCTGTGGCTGCTGCTGCCCGTCGGCGACCTCGGCCACGGCGTCGACCCGCTGGGCGCCGCGCTGGCGCTGGGCGCCGGGGCCTGCTGGGCGATGTACATCCTGTTCGGCCAGCGCGCCGGCAACGACCACGGTACCCAGACGGCGGCCATGGGCGTGACCATCGCGGCGCTGTGCATCTTCCCCGTCGGCCTGGCGCATTCGGGCGCCGCGCTCTTCGACCTGCAACTGATCCCGGCGCTGCTGGGCGTGGCGGTGCTCTCCAGCGCCTTGCCCTACACCCTGGAGATGATCGCCCTGACGCGCCTGCCGGCGCGCACCTTCGGCACCCTGATGAGCATCGAGCCGGCCTTCGCCGCGCTGTCCGGCCTGGTGTTCCTCGGCGAGCAGCTGACCTCGCTGCAGTGGCTGGCCATCGCCGCGATCATGGTCGCCTCGGTGGGCACCACCCTGACCAGCCAGCCGAAGCCGGCGGCCGCCAGCGTGGCGGCGGACTGATCAGGCGCCGAGCGTCGCCGCCAGCCGTTCCTGGATGAAGTCCAGGAAGCACTGGATGCGCAGCGCCAGCTGCGAGTTGCGGTAGTACACCGCGTTGATCGGCTGGTGCTGCTCGCGCACCCACTCCGGCAGCACCTTGACCAGGCGCCCGGCGGCGATGTCGTGGCAGGTCATGAAGCCCGCCAGGCAGGCGATGCCCTGGCCGGCCAGGGCCAGCTGGCGCAGCGTCTCGCCGCTGGAGGCGGAGAGATTGGGGGTGATGGCCAGGCTCTCGCCGCCGGCGTGGCGCAGCGGCCAGATGTTCAGGCTCTCCGGCTGGGTGAAGCCGAGCAGGCTGTGTCGCGCCAGGTCCTCCACGCTCTGCGGCGCGCCGTGCCGCGCCAGGTAGGCCGGGCTGGCCAGCAGGTTCAGGCGGCTGCTGCCCAGCGGCCGGGCATGCAGCGTCGAGTCGCTGAGGGTGCCGATGCGGATGGCGATGTCGGTGCTCTGTTCCAGCAGGTCGATGTTCAGGTCGTTGGTGTTCAGCTGCAGCTCGATGTCCGGGTACTGCTCGCGGAAGGTGCCAATGTGCGGCACCACGGCGTGCAGCATGAAGGGCGAGGCAGCATTGATCCGCAGGCGCCCGGCCGGCCGTTGCCGGCGCAGCGCCAGGCGTTCCTCCAGGTCCTCCATCTGCGCCAGGATGTGCCGCGCGCTGTCGAGGAAGAGCTGGCCCTCCTCGGTGAGCTTCATGCGCCGCGTGGTGCGGTTGAGCAGGGTGGTGCCGAGCTTGTCCTCCAGGCGAGCCAGGGTGCGGCTCACCGCCGAGGCGGTGAGGCCGAGCTGGTCGGCGGCGGCGGTGATGGAGCCGCTGTCGATGACGGTGGTGAAGGTGCGCAGTTCGTCGGATTGGACTTTCATTGGGGGCCTTGGGGCTGGCGAGGTTGTTTGTGAGTGGCACTTTCCGGTGGGCGCGGTGCATTGGGTTGACTGCGTTCCCTCTCCCCAGCCCTCTCCCTGAAGGGAGAGGGGGCTTGTCCGTGCCGAGAGAGGTGATGGTTTCAGCTGGGAACCTTTGGTGTTGCCGGCTAACGCCAGAATACCCAGCTCTGCCCAACGGTCCCCTCTCCCTTCAGGGAGAGGGTTAGGGAGAGGGTGTTCTTCAGGCCAAGTACCGAGATTGCCGGCGAAGCCCCGTTCGCGAGCAAGCTCGCTCCCACAAGTAAAGCCGCCGCTCAGAACGTCCCCGGATAAGCCCCGCCATCCAGCAACAGGTTCTGCCCGGTGAGGTAGCCGGCGTGGGCGCTACAGATGAAGGCGCAGAAAGCCCCGAACTCCTCCGCCGTGCCGAAGCGCCCGGCGGGGATCGCCTGCAGCCACTGCTCGACCTTGCCCTGGTCGTCGCCCAGGCCCTTGCGCAGGCGGTCGGTGTCGAAGGAGCCGGGCAGCAGCGCGTTGAGCGTGACGTTGCGCGAGGCCAGGTGCGGCTGGCGGGCAAGGCCTGCGACGAAGCCGGTGAGGCCGCTGCGCGCGCCGTTGGACAGGCCGAGGATGTCGATGGGTGCCTTCACCGCCGAGGAGGTGATGTTCACCACCCGGCCGAAGCCGCGCTCGGCCATGCCGTCCACCGTGGCCTTGATCAGCTCGATGGGGGTGAGCATGTTCAGCTCCAGGGCGCCCAGCCATTCCTCGCGGCCCCAGGCGCGGAAATCGCCGGGCGGCGGGCCGCCGGCGTTGTTGACCAGGATGTCTACCTGCGGGCAGGCCGCCAGCAGCGCCGCGCGGACCTCCGCCTGGCCCACGTCGCCGGGCACGCAGCGCACCTCCACGCCCGGCGCGTGCCGGCGCAGTTCCGCGGCGGTGGCCTCCAGGGCCTCGGCGCCGCGGGCGTTGATCACCAGGTTCACGCCTTCGCCGGCCAGCGCCCTGGCGCAGCCCTTGCCCAGGCCCTTGCTGGCGGCGCAGACCAGTGCCCAGCGTCCTGCGATTCCAAGATCCATGGTGTTCTCCTGTTCGAAGCGAAAGTGGCGGCCACGACATTTACCCGTGCCGTGGCCGAGGCGCAAGCCGCCGCTTTCAGTCCCAGGCCGGGGCCAGGCCGGCCGGGCTGGTGATGCGCTCGTTGCGCTCCAGGCCGGCGATGGCGGCCATGTCCGCCTCGCTCAGGCTCAGCTCGCGGGCGGCGAGGTTGCTCGCCAGGTTGGCGCGCCTGGTGGAGGAGGGGATCACCGCGTAGCCCAGCTGCATGGCCCAGGC
Organism: Pseudomonas sp. 273; assembly: GCF_029201425.1. Taxonomy (NCBI): domain Bacteria; kingdom Pseudomonadati; phylum Pseudomonadota; class Gammaproteobacteria; order Pseudomonadales; family Pseudomonadaceae; genus Pseudomonas; species Pseudomonas sp. 273. Next base: position 3,737,992 of record NZ_CP116775.1, on the reverse strand, counting down.
CAGCGCCACCTGCGCTGGGCTGGCGCCATGGCGCTGGGCGATCTCGCCGATCACCGCGTCGCCCAGCACCCTGCCGTAGCCCAGGGTCATGTAGGAGGTGATGCGGATGCCGTGGCGCTTGGCGAAGTCGGCGACCTTGTGGTTCTGCAGGTAGGGGTGCAGCTCCACCTGGTTGGTGGCGATCTCGCCGGCGCCGACCACGTCGATGGCCTGCTGCATCAGCGCCAGGGTGAAGTTGGACACGCCGATCTCGCGGGCCAGGCCGCTCGACTTGGCTTCGGCCAGGGCCTCCATGTACTCGGCGACCGGCACCGCGCCGCCCGGCGAGGGCCAGTGGATCAGGCAGAGGTCGACGTAGTCGGTCTTCAGCTTGCACAGGCTCTCCTCCAGGCTGGGGACCAGCCGGTCGCGGGAGAGGTTCTCGGTCCACACCTTGGTGGTCAGGTACAGCTCGCCGCGGGGCACGCCGCTGGCCAGCACGGCCCGGCCGACCTCGGCCTCGTTGCCGTAGATCTGCGCGGTGTCGATGGCGCGGTAGCCCAGCTCCAGCGCGGTGGACACCGAGTCGATGACCACCTGGTCCTTGAGGCGGAAGGTGCCGAGGCCGAGGTCGGGAATGCTCATGGGAATCTCCAGTGGGGGATGGGTTGTACTGGAGCTTAGTATCCCGGGAGGCACTGCTGAGAAAAACGCCGGTAGCGGCAAAGGATAGTTGCCGTGGATTCACGAATTGTAGGAGCGGGCCCTGCCCGCGATTTCGCGCGCAGGGCGCGCTCCTGCAGGGGAATGGTGCGGGGATCTCATCCGCGATCGCGCCGGTGATTCCGGCTATCGCACGGCTTTTCGTAGGAGCGAGCTTGCTCGCGAACCGCATGGCACCGCGTTTGTTCGCGAGCAAGCTCGCTCCTACGAAGAGCGCGCAAAAGAAAAGCGCGAGGCTCAGTTGCCGGCGGCGGCCGCGGCGGCCTGCTCGGTCAGGGTCTCGGTGTGGTCGCCGTGGTTCTTGCTGAACTGCGGGGCCAGGGAGCCGATGATCATGCCGAAGGCGCTGCAGATCAGGCCCACCAGCTGCGGCGGCCAGAAGTCGCCTTCCTGGTGGCCCATTTCCAGCGAGATCCAGCCGATCAGGCCACAGGCGATGGCGGTCAGGGCGCCCTGGGTGGTGGCGCGCTTCCAGAACAGGCCGAAGAACAGCGGCACCACGGCGGCGACCAGGGTCACCTTGTAGGCGTTGCCGACCATCTCGTAGATGCTGGCGTTGGAGTACAGGGCGAACACGCAGGTGGCGATGGTCATGGCCAGCACGCTGGCGCGCATCAGCTTCAGCGCCTGGTGGTCGTTCAGGTGCGGCAGCATGGGCTTGAGGATGTTCTCGGTGAGGGTCACCGAGGGGGCCAGCAGGGCGCCGGAGGCCGAGGACATGATCGCCGAGAGCAGGGCGCCGAAGAACATGATCTGGGCGAACATCGGGGTGCGCTCCATGATCAGGTGCGGCAGGATCTGCTGGGCGTCCTCGTTCAGCCAGTGCTGGACCATCTGCGGGTCGATCATCGACGCGGCGTAGGTCAGGAAGATCGGCAGCATGCAGAACACCAGGTAGCAGCAGGCACCGGTCATGGTGGCGCGCGAGGCGATCTTCTCGGTCTTGGCCGACATCACCCGGGCGTACACGTCCTGCTGCGGGATGGAGCCGAACATCATGGTCACCGCCGCGCCGAGGAAGGCGACTATGTCCTTGGCCGAGGTGCCCTGCAGGAAGTGGAACTTGCCTTCGGCCGCGGCGTGGCTGATCACCACCTGCGGGCCGCCGGCCATGTCGCCGATCAGCCAGACCAGGTAGCACAGGCCGCAGACGATGATGATCATCTGCAGGAAGTCGGTCAGGGCCACGGACCACATGCCGCCGAACAGGGTGTGCAGCAGCACGATCACGGTGCCCAGCAGCATGCCCTGGGTGGTGGTGATGGCGCCGTCGGAGAGCACGCTGAAGCACACGCCCAGCGCGGTCAGCTGGGCGGCGACCCAGCCCATGTAGGAAATGATGATCACCAGGCTGGTGAAGATTTCCACGTGCTGGCCGAAGCGCTTGCGGAAGAAGTCACCGATGGTCATCAGGTTCATGCGGTACAGCGGGCGGGCGAACACCAGGCCCACCAGCATCAGGCAGCCGAAGGAGCCGAAGGGGTCTTCGATGATCCCGGCGAAGCCTTCCTGGAGGAAGGTGGCGGGAATGCCCAGGACGGCTTCGGAGCCGAACCAGGTGGCGAACACCATGGTCACGACCAGGGGAAGGACATGCTGCGGCCGGCCGCTGCGTAGTCCGAGGAGTTGTGCACGCGGGTCGCGGCGTAGAAGCCGACGATGACCGTAATCAGCAGGTAGATCCCGACAAACCAGATCAGCATTTGTTCGTTCTTTCCATTGGCTGGCCAGGTGCGCGCGGCGGGGTAGGGAGGCGCAGACTGGCAGGTTTTTGTTTTTGGACTTGGCGGCCCGGCTTGCGCCAGGCCCGGTCGGCAGGAGGGGCTGCCGGCCGGGACGCAACGGGCGAGCAGTCTGCCAAAGACGTAAAATATGTCAAACAATTACAGAGCAATTGAATGAAAAAAATGACAGGCGTGCTGTCTTGATTCACCCAACTGTTTGATTTAGTGCGGTTGCTCTGTGCCGGTAGTCAGAAATATTTGACAGCTGGTGTTCGATAAGAACAACGCTCGTGCCGGTCGGCGTGACCTGGGAGGCGTTTCGTGACTGTTGCGTCCAGATCATGCCCGCGCCCCGGGGCCTCCCGCTTTCGTCCAGGGGGCGCCGGCCGCGCCGCGCATTGACCCGGCGGGTATGGAAAACCGCCGCCAGCCAGTAGAATCGCGGCTTTTTCGCACAAGGACGCCCCATGAGCCTCTACCAGCCCGGCATTCTCGCCACCCCGGTGCCCGCCCACGCCCGCCACCTGTTCTTCGACCTGCAGGCTGCCGAGCACCTGCCGGCCGCCCTCGACCGCCTGCTGCGCCTGGCCGATGGCGAGGCCGTGGTGGTCGGCTTCGGCGAATCGCTGGTGCGCGCGCTGGGCCGCCAGGTCGCGGGGCTGCGCGAGTTCCCGGCGCTGGCCGGCGTCGGCGTCGACAACCCTTCCACCCAGCACGCCCTGTGGCTGTGGCTGCGCGGCGAGGAACGCGGCGAGCTGCTGCTGCGCACCCATGAGCTGGAGCGCGAGCTGGCGCCGGCGCTGGTTCTCGCAGACAGGGTCGAGGCCTTCCGCCACGGCGCCGGCCTGGACCTGACCGGCTACGAGGACGGCACCGAGAACCCCCGGGACGACGACGCAGTGGCCGCGGCGGTGGTCGCCGGCGCCGGTGCCGGCCTGGACGGCGGCAGCTTCGCCGCCCTCCAGCAGTGGCGCCACCAGCTGCAGGTCTTCGCCGCGCTGCCCCAGGCCGAGCAGGACGACATCATCGGCCGGCGCAAGCGCGACAACGAGGAACTGGACGAGGCGCCCGAGTCCGCCCACGTCAAGCGCACCGCCCAGGAGAGCTTCGAGCCCGAGGCCTTCGTGGTGCGCCGCTCCATGCCCTGGACCGCGGGCAGCGACGCCGGCCTGATGTTCCTGGCCTTCGGCCGTACCCTGGATGCCTTCGAGGTGCAGCTGCGGCGCATGAGCGGCCTGGAGGACGGCATCGTCGATGCCCTGTACCGCTTCAGCCGCCCGCTCAGCGGCGGCTACTACTGGTGCCCCCCGCGCGGCGCGGCCGGTCTGGACCTGAGCGCGCTGCTGGGTTGAGGCGCCCGGGCACCCGCCGCGGCGGGTGCCCGCCTGCTCAGCGGCTGAGGTGGATGCGCATCTGCGTGTAGCCGTTGACGAAGCGGCCGGTGCTGCCGAAGGCCGCGTAGCGGAAGGCCCGGTGCATGGCGGTGAGGCCGTTGCAATGCAGGTTGCGCAGCTTGCGGTAGGCGTTTCGATAGTGATGAAGGAAGTTCTGCACGAAGGACTTCTCCCTGTTCGTGTCTGGGCGATCCCTGCGTTGAGCGGTATCGACAGTATGGTTGGGCCTGGAGAGCCTGCCAGTCGCCGGTTCGTCAAACTTATGGCGACATCCGGCGAACGATGCATTTCGCTCCAATTCGGCGTCGTAAATCTGACTATGGCGCGGCGACGCTGGCAATCTGATTTCGTCCAGGCCGTTTTCCAGTCCTATCCCCGAAAGACCGCAGAAGATCGCGACCGTTCCCGTCACGCTTGAAATTGACGCAGCCCTGTCTGTCAGACGTCTGATCGCCCACCCGGCCGCGCTAGCCCCGGCGACGCCGCTGGCCCGTCACTGCGACCGGCGCTTGACGGCCGCCCCCGGCTTCGCCTAAGTTGGCCGCCATGACCCGCACATCCCTGAACCTCGGCCGAATCATTATTACCGCCATTACGCAATTGGCGGGTTAGCCGACGTCCACCGAACCCGCCCTAGAGGCGGGTTTTTCATGACTGTCTCCAGGGCGCCGAAAAAGAGCCCAGCAGGAGACAGGCAATGAGCCCCCACCGTGTGACCCAGGCCATCGAACAGGCGGATCGACTGATCAACGCCCGGCAGTTCGAGCCCCTCATGGACTTCTACACCGACGACGCCACCCTGGTGTTGCGTCCGGGCCTGAGCGTCTGCGGCAAGGCGCAGATCCGCCGCGCCTTCGAGACCATCGACCAGTACTTCCACGGCAGCCTGCAGGTACGCCAGGCCGCCATGGAGGTGCTGGAGGCGGGCGACACCGCGCTGGTGCTGGCGCGCACCCTGGTGGCCGGCGAGACCGACGAGGGCCCGCAGGTGCAGGCGCGCAAGGCCACCTACGTGTTCCGCCGCGAGGCCGACGGCCAGTGGCGCTGCGCGGTCGACAATTCCTACGGCGCCGACCTGCTCGACGGCCTGCCGGCCGGCGGCCGAACCCGGGAGGCGCGGGCATGAGCCAGGACGCGCTGCTCAAGGAATACGTGCGCAAGATCCTCGCCGCGCCGGTCTACGACGTGGCCATCGAAACCCCGCTGCAGGGCGCGCGGCAGCTTTCCGAGCGCCTGGGCTGCCAGGTGCTGCTCAAGCGCGAGGACCTGCAACCGGTGTTCTCCTTCAAGCTGCGCGGCGCCTACAACAAGCTGGCGCAGCTGAGCGCGGCGGAGCGGGCGCGCGGGGTGATCGCCGCTTCCGCCGGCAACCATGCCCAGGGCCTGGCGCTGGCGGCGAAGGAACTGGGCGTGAGCGCGACCATCGTCATGCCGCGCACCACCCCGAGCTGAAGGTCCAGGGCGTGCTGTCCCGCGGCGGCGAGGTGTTGCTGCACGGCGACGCCTTCCCCGAGGCCCTGGCCCACGCCCTGCAACTGGCCGAGGCCCACGGCTATACCTTCGTGCCGCCCTACGACGACCCGGACGTGATCGCCGGCCAGGGCACCGTGGCCATGGAAATCCTCCGCCAGCACCCCGGGCGCCTGGACGCCATCTTCGTGCCGGTGGGCGGCGGCAGCCTGATCGCCGGCATCGCCGCCTACGTGAAGTACCTGCGCCCGGAGGTGAAGGTCATCGGCGTCGAGCCGGACGACTCCAACTGCCTGCAGGCCGCCCTGGTGGCCGGCGAGCGCGTGGTGCTGCCGCAGGTGGGCATCTTCGCCGATGGCGTGGCGGTGGCGCAGATAGGTGCGCACAACTTCGAGGTGTGTCGCCATTACGTGGACGAGGTGATCACCGTCAGCAGCGACGAAATCTGCGCGGCGATCAAGGACATCTACGACGACACCCGCTCCATCACCGAACCCGCCGGCGCCCTGGCGGTGGCCGGGATCAAGCGCTACGTCGAGCGCGACGACGCGGCGGGGCAGACCCTGGTGGCCATCGATTCCGGCGCCAACATCAACTTCGACCGCCTGCGCCACGTGGCCGAGCGCGCCGAGCTGGGCGAGCGCCGCGAGGCCATCCTGGCGGTGACCATCCCCGAGCGCCCGGGCAGCTTCAAGGCCTTCTGCGAGGCGGTGGGCAAGCGCCAGATCACCGAGTTCAACTACCGCTACGACCGCAGCGAGGAAGCGCAGATCTTCGTCGGCATCCAGACCCACCCGCAGAACGACCCGCGCCCGGCCCTGGTGGAGCGCCTGCGCGAGCAGGGCTTCCCGGTGCTGGACCTGACCGACAACGAGGCCGCCAAGCTGCACATCCGCCACATGGTCGGCGGCCGCGCGCCGCAGGTGGAGCAGGAGCGGCTGTTCCGCTTCGAGTTCCCCGAGCGGCCGGGCGCGCTGTTCAACTTCCTCAGCAAGCTCGGCGGGCGCTGGAACATCAGCCTGTTCCACTACCGCAACCACGGCGCCGCCGACGGCCGCGTGCTGGCCGGCCTGCAGGTGCCCGAGCACGAGCGTGGCGAGCTGGGCGCGGTGCTGGACGCCATCGGCTACCGCTACTGGGACGAGAGCGAGAACCCGGCGTACCGGCTGTTCATCGGCTAGGGCAGGGCAGTGGACTGGCGAACTTCGCCGCGATTGGCCCTTGGGCCGGCCCCGGGCCGGGGTAGCTTGGGGGCACAACCCAAGGGGCCCGTGGCCCGAGGAGCCGTCCCATGTCCATCCGCAACCCCCGCCACCTGCTGCTCGCCGGCCTGGCCCTGGTGCTGGCGCTGCCCGCGCTGGCCCTTGCCGGCGGCCACGAGAAGATCGCCACCCTGCAGGAACACGCGCTGCCCGACGCCCCCGGCAAGAAGGGCTTGCTGATCGAGGTCAGCTACAAGCCCGGCGAGGCGTCGGGGCCCCACGTGCATGCCGGCGCGGTGTTCGCCTACGTGCTGGAGGGCGCGGTGGTGTCGCAGCTGCAGGGCCAGGCGCCAGTGACCTACAAGGCCGGCCAGTCCTGGTACGAAGCGGCCAACACGCCGCACCTGGTCTCGCGCAACGCCAGCGCCACGCAGCCGGCCAGGCTGCTGGTGTGGATGCTGCTGGACGAGCAGGCCCCGGTGCTGACCCCGCTGAAACAGTGAGATTGCCGCCGCCGGCCATTTCTGCTGGGATGCCCCGGTCGACCGTCAACGAGGGGCCCGCCATGGCCAGCTACCAGGAACTCTTCGCCATCGGCGAAAACTTCGACGCCTTCGTCGCCCACGGCCTGCCGGCGGAAATCGCCGCGGTGCGGGTGGTGCAGCGAAGGCTCGACGAACCGGGCCTGATCGGCGCGGCCACCGGCGAACGCCTGGCCGCGGTGCAAGGCCGCTACCACCTGCTGGTGGCCGGCGAGATGTGGTGCCCGGACTGCCAGCTCAACGTCACCGCGCTGGACTGGCTGTGCCGCCGGCAGCCGCGCATCGACCTGGCGGTGATCTCCAAGGGCCGCGCCGAGGACGACCTGCGGCAGCGCCTGGGCCTGGAGCGCATCGCCATCCCGGTGGTGGCGGTGCTGGACGCCGGGTTCGAGCTGGTGGGGCGTTTCGTCGAGCGGCCGCAGGCGGTGGTTGCGGGGTGGGATAGGGTGAAGCCGGCGTACCGGGCGGGGGATTACCTGGAGAGCACGGTGCTGGATTTGCTGGGGGTGTTCGAGGGGGTGGAGGGGCGGGAGTTTGCCGGCGAGTGAGGTGTGCCGGGTTGGCTCCGCACCCTCTCCCCAGCCCTCTCCCTGAAGGGAGAGGGGGCTTTCCGTGCCGGCGGCTATTTCCGTGCCAGCCGGCAACGCCGTAGTTTCCGACGAGCACTGCAGGTGCGCTTGATGCCGAACGGTCCCCTCTCCCTTCAGGGAGAGGGCTAGGGAGAGGGGCGGCCTTGAACTCCCGCACCGGACCCCCCGGCAAACACCCCCCTACCAGCATCACCCCACCAACCGCTTCTTCAAATAAAACCGCTGATGCCCCGGCGGGCAATCCTCCAGCACCCCCATCGGCTCGAACCCCTGCTTCCGATAGAACTCCGGCGCCTGGAAGCTGTAGGTATAGAGGAACACCCCCACGCAGCCGCGGCGCCGCGCTTCCTCCTCGGCCAGCGCCAGCAACTGCGCACCCAACCCTGCGCCGCGCTGCCTCGCATCCAGCCACAGATAGTCCACGTACAACCACCCCATCCCCGAATGCCCGAACATCCCGCCCACCACCCGGTCCCCGGCGTCGCGGGCGTACAGCTCGAAGTCCTCGTAGCCGTAGGCCTCGCCCATCTGCTCGATGTTGTAGGCGCGCAGGCCTTCCTCCACGACGGCCCGGGCCTGGGGATCGGCGCCCGGGGTGAACTGGTAGCTGGCTTGCGACATGGCGCCTCCTGGCGGATGGAAAGCGCCTAGTCTAGAGGTTAAGCGGGGCCCGTGTCCGGTGCCCCGCGCTGGCACCGGCGCGCGCTTTGGGGAAGAATGCGCGCCCGCCGCCCCATACCGAGCTTTCCCATGACCGCCATCCGCGAGCACCGCCCATGAGCACCGCCACCGTCGAGCTGGTGCGTACCGGCCCCGAACACAGCGAGCTGATCCGCAACCTCTACCAGTTCTATGCCTACGAGTCCTCGGACTGGGAGCAGGAGGACGTCGAGGCCGACGGCCGCTTCTACATCCACGAGGAACACCTGGCGCGCTACTGGCAGGCGTCGCAGTGGAGCGCCGAGCTGGTGCTGGTCGACGGCTTCATCGCCGGCTTCGTGCTCATCGAGCGCAGCGAGCTGCCGGGCATCGACGCCCTGGAGCTGGCCGACCTGTTCATCCTGAAGAAGTACCGCCACCAGGGCATCGGCCGCGCCGTGGCGACCCAGGTGCTGACCCGCGGGGAGGGCGCCTGGCTGGTGCATTTCTACCGCCAGGACGAAACGGCCCGGGCCTTCTGGCAGGCGGTGCTGGCCGAACTGCCGCGGCCAGCGCGGCCCATCGAGTCGGTCGACGACGAGCAGTTGCTGAGCTACCTGGTGACGCCGGTCACCCACTGAGGCACTGTGCGCCCGGGTCATAGGTCTGTCATTTCCGATCATTGAGCCGCGCCGGGGCCGGTCTTATGGTTCCTCTGACCACGGCGTCCGGCGCTGCCGGATGGTTCTCCATGACAAGAAGACAGAGGAACCGATGATGAGCGAATTGCAACTGCACCCCCAGGCTGCCGCTTCCCTCCAGCACTGGCACCGCATGATCGAGCGGCGCGACTTCGGCGCGCTGCCTGAGCTGCTGGCCGAGGACGTGGTGTTCCGCTCGCCCATGGCCCACACGCCCTACCCGGGGGCGAAGGTGGCGGCGACCATCCTCAACACCGTGCTGCAGGTCTTCGCCGACTTCACCTACCACCGCGAGCTGGCCACCGCCGACGGCCTGAGCGTGGTGCTGGAGTTCAGCGCCAAGGTCAACGGCCGCGAGCTCAAGGGCATCGACATGATCCGCTTCGACGAGCAGGGCCGCATCGTCGAGTTCGAAGTCATGGTCCGCCCCATGAGCGGCCTGCAGGCCCTCGGCGAGGAAATGGGCCGGCGCCTGGGCGCCTACCTGGCGGCAACCAAGGCCTGAGCCACACGGCCCGGCGCCGAGCCGGGCCGAACGCACGGGGCGCCGGCGCCCTGTGCTAGGCTGAGGCGGTTGTCCTCCCCAGCCGAGTGAACAGGGATGCTCGCTGCACTCAAGCGTTACCCGCGGTCGGTGAACCTGCTGTTCTGCGCCACCTTCGTCCTGACCCTGGGGCGGGCCATCAGCCTGCCGTTCCTGGTCGTCTACCTGTCCTCGACCTTCGGCCTGCCGATCGCCCGCATCGGCGCCATCGTCGGCGGCGCGCTGATCGCCGGCTCCGTGCTGAGCCTGTACGGCGGCTACCTGACCGACCGCCTCTCCAGCCGCGGGCTCATCCTGGGCTATACCGCGTGCTTCATCGCCGGCTTCGTCGGCATGTGCCTGGCCGCCGACCTCTGGCTGTTCTTCGGCTTCCTGGTGGCCTTCAACTTCGCCTACTCGGCGGTGGACGTGGTGGTGAAGGCGAGCTTCGGCCGCCTGCTGCCGGCGCAGGAACAGGGCCGCGCCTTTTCCATCCGCTACACCTTCATCAATATCGGCTATGCCGTCGGCCCCTTCCTCGGCGCCGGGCTGGCCCACTGGGCGCCGAAGCTGCCATTCGTGGTCTCCGCGCTGCTCGGCGGCGGCTTCCTGCTGCTCTACCTGGTCCATGGCGAGCGCAGCCAGCGCCCGGCCCCGACCGGGCAGGCGCCGGTGGCTTTCCTCGCCCTGGGCCGTGTGCTGCTGGATGACCGGCGCCTGGTCTGCTTCACCTTCGGCGGCGTGCTCAGCGCGGTGGTGTTCGGCCAGTTCACCGCCTACCTCTCGCAGTACCTGGTCACCACCCGCGGCGCCGAGGCGGCCTACCAGGTCATCAGCAGCGTGGTGGCGGTCAACGCCCTGGTGGTGATCGCCCTGCAATATCCGCTGGGCCGGCGCATCGACGAGCGCCGCCTGGAGACCTGGCTGCTGGCCGGGCTGGCGCTGTTCCTGGCCGGGGTGATCGGCTTCGCGCTGTCCACCAGCGTGCTGCACTGGGTGCTGGCGATGGCCGTGTTCACCCTGGGCGAGATCATCGTGTTCCCCGCCGAATACATGTTCATCGACCGCATCGCCCCGCCGCGGCTGCGCGGCATGTACTACGGCGCGCAGAACCTCTCCAACCTCGGCGGCGCCCTGGGGCCGGTGCTCTGCGGCTGGGTGCTGGCGAGCCTGCCGGCGCACTGGATGTTCGTGATGCTGGGCGCCTTCGTCGTCGCCGGCGGGGTGTTCTACCGCCTGGGCGCGGCGCTGCCGGCGGCGCCCCGGCAACCCTGAGGCATCGGCGGGGCGGTCGACGATGGCCAGGGCCTTCGGCAATCGTTCGGCATGGGCGGTCTGGGTCATCGGCGGACCTCCGGCGTGGTGATGTCCCGGTATTGGCGAGCATCGGGCAGGGCTCTTTCCGACGAGTTCTGGTCCTTTCCGGGAACAACTCAGACCTTTCCCATTTATTAGTGACGCCCCACCCCCTGAACCTTGGACCTGGCGTTGCCCGACAGCCTTCGGCTGGCGGACCGGTGCCATCCATCGTCAATGGGAAGGGCGCTCTGCTCGCGTGGGGCTCCCAATAGAGGGGCCTCAGTGGCTATCGGATATTTCATTCGTTGTGGGGACAAGACCAGCTGTGGTGGTGTGGTGCTGGAAGCCGATACGCGCGTCATGATGTTCGGCGTTGCCCGTGCGCGTGAGGGCGACCGGGTTTCCTGTGGCAAGGACGGCAAGACCTACCGAATCCTCGGAGGGATTCCACATATCCGCAGCCACGGCAAACTCGTGGCGGGCTCTCTGGACAGCATCAGTGGCTGCCCCTGCAAGGCCAGGCTGATCCCATCGTTGTTCAGCGCTACCTACCGATCGGCCCAGGGTGACCTCAGGGCCGCGACAGCCGCACCGCCATCCCCCGTTGTCGCGATGCCGCTAGCCGCAGCTTCATTGAAGCCCCCAAAACCGCTCGTCAACAACTTTCAGGAAGAGGAGGAAGAAGAGGAAGAGCTGGAGGAGGCCGGCATCGTGCTGCGCCTGGGCCTGTTCTTCGACGGCACCGGCAACAACGAGGCCAACAGCGCGGCCGCTGCCGGCTGCTTCGCCGCCGATGTGGGGCTGGCTGCGGAAGTCGCCGAGGACATTCGCCAGTATTGCGCGGCCCTGGGGTATGACGGCCAGGGCGGGGCGCCGGACAACAGTTATGGCAATGACCTCAGTAATGTCGCGCGTCTCTATGGCCTCTATCCGGACGATACGCTCGTGCAATTGCCTCCAGGAGCTGAAGAAGCTCACATCAAGGTTTATCTTGAAGGCATCGGCACCAGCAGTGGCCTGGCTGACTCCCTCTATAGCCAGGGCACTGGCCACGGGGATACCGGTGTGGTGGCACGGGTCGAACAGATGCCGGCGCTGACTCTGAAGCAATTACGGTTACTGCAAGATACTAACCCCGGCCTCAAAATTCGTCGGATCGAGATCGACCTGTTCGGCTTCAGCCGGGGCGCGGCGGCGGCGCGGCACTGCGCCAACGACCTGCTCAAGGGCGCGAACAGCCTGCTGGCCCGCTCGCTGCCCGCCGGCTCGTCCTTGTTGGTACCCGGGTTCGTCTGGCGCCATCGCAGCGACGTCATCCTCAACTTCATCGGGTTGTTCGATACCGTGGCCGGCATCGTCTCGCCGCAGACCCTCGATTTCAGCCCGCACAATGCCAGGAATTCCGGGTTGCAGCTGCGGCTCGCACCGGGCACGGCCCGCCAGGTGGTTCACCTGGTGGCCGATCATGAATACCGCCACAACTTCTCCCTGACCCAGGCCGAGCTGGACATCGTGCTCCCGGGTTGCCATTCGGACATCGGTGGCGGTTACCTGCCCCTGGCCAGGGAGAAGCTGTTGCTGAGCAAGCCCGACAGCAGCCTCGAGATCGCCTCGCTCGCCACCGAGCGCAGCGGGGCCCACTGGCGCACCAGGCAGCGCTTCGACCGGGAGTTGCGCCACTGGTCGGCCTATGTACCGCCCGAGGGGTTGAGCGTCGCCACTTGGTCGGTACAGGTTCGCCATCGCGCACGGGACACGGTGGCGGAAAAGCGGGTGTACGCCGCCATCGCCAGCGAGCGAGAGGTGCGCGGCGAACTGTCGCTGGTGTACCTGCGCATCATGCGGGAATGGGCGGTGCGTGCCGGGGTGGCATTCGATCCGATAGACCCGAACGACGACCGCATGGCCTTGCCGCAAGAACTGCAGCCCATCGCCGCCAAGTTGCAGGCTTTCGCCCTGGGCGAAGCCTTCACGCCCCTCACCGCCGAGGAAACCGCCTTGCTGCGCCGTCGCTACATCCACCTCTCGGCCAACTGGAATGCCGCCAAGGGCTGGAACAACAGCGCCCTGGACGTGGCGTTCATCCATCGCCCAGCCGAGGGTATGCAGCGCAAGGAGCACCCCAATGAGTAGATTCAGAATCCTGGTACTGCTGGGCTTGGTGCTCGGGCTGGCCGGCTGTGCCGGCGGAGCCCACCGGCTGCCCTATGACTCGTGGCGCCTGGGTTTCGGTACCCCAAATTACATGGAGGTGTGGATCGAGACCGCCGATGCAGTGGATGTGCAGGATCGTGTCTTCCATCGCGCCATGAGTGGGATTGCCTCGACCCAGAGGCCGAAAGATCTCAAAAGCGATCCACGGGGCTGGCCAGAGCGGCCTGGAGCCGGAGCGGGTAAACAGGTGGTGGGCGCCGACCTGCCGCGCCTGATCTACGTGCGCTGGCAGTCCCTGGTCGAGCCGCAGACCTATGAGGCCTATATCGTGATCCCCGAAGCCACCCGGCAATTGATGGTTATAGGGGAAAAGGCATTCTGCCGAGCCGATGCCAAGTGGATCACGGGCTATCGCGACATGCTGACTGTAGGCCTGGCACCGGGAGGTATCGCCAAGGTATGGCTCATGGGAGGGTGCTTGGCGCCGATCAATGTCACGCGGGTGCAGGGTACCGTCGTGAAGAAAGGTCCCTATGGAGGCAAGTCGGGTGGCCAGCACCGGCCACTATCCGCGACGTCCAAAGCCTATATCGAGAAGTATGGGATTCCCTATGGTTCGTGGTGATCCCATTGACCGCAGGCTCCGAACGCTGGTGCTGCTGGGCTTGCTGCTCGGGCTGGCCGGCTGCGCCGGTGGCGCCCACCGGCTGCCCTATGACTCGTGGCGCCTGGGTTTGTTCGCGCCCAACTACATGGAAGTGTGGATCGAAACCGCCGATGCGGTGGATGTGCAGGATCGCGTCTTTCGCCGTGCCATGAACGGGGTTGCCGCGATCAATACCCCGAAGAACCTCAAGGGTGATCCACGGGGCTGGCCGACCCGGCCTGGAGCCGGGGCAGGCAAACAGGTACTGGGGGCCGACCTGCCGCGCCTGATCTACGTGCGCTGGCAGTCCCTGGCCGAGCCGCAGACCTACGAGGCCTATATCGTAATCCCTGAGGCCACCCGAAGAGCGATGGTGAAACCGGAGACAGGCTATTGCCCGGCCAGGGGATTTGGCGCGAAGACTATCGCGACATGCTGACGGTAGGCTTGGCGCCGGGAGGCATCGCCAAGGTCTGGCTTATGGGAGGGTGTTTGGCGCCGATCGATGTCACGCGGGTGCAGGGCACCGTGGTGAGGAAAGGACCCGACGGTGGGCTGAGCGGCGGTCAATATGCTTTACCCCTTGAGCCGGAGTCCAAAGCCTATATCGAGAAATACGGGATTCCCTATGGCTCCTGGTGAGCCCTCCGGCCCGGCGTGACACCACCCCCGGACCCGCAGGGAAGCCATCCCGGGCCACCGGCCGGCGTTGCCGCTTGCGTCGCGTTCGCGGCCATTGGTAGCCTTCGCGGCCTAAGAAGAACACAGGCCCCGGGTATGGTGATCAGGGTTGTCGAAGCGCAGGAAGTCGATCAGCAGCGGATAGCCATTCCGGGTTGGGAGCAGCAGTACACGCAGATGTCCGCCGGGCGGTTCGCCGGGCGCATCCTGCATGCCGAGGTCGAGGGCATCGAGCTCTACGAGGAGCAGATGAACCTGCGCGTGGAACAGGAGTTCCATGCGCCGCCCGGCGCGCTGGTGTTCAGCTTCGACATGTCGGAGAACAGCCTCTACCTGCTCGATGGCGAGACGCGCAACGCCTGGGTCACGCCGGAGAACTACCGCGAGGTGGCGGTGGTGATCAAGCAGGCGGGGCAGTGGGACCAGGCGCTGGACGACTTCGCCGACCTGGTGCTGACGCCCCTGCGCTCCGACGGCTTCCGCGCGCTGGCGGCTTCGCTGAGCAGCATGCTCACCGGCTCGGGCGCCGGGGCGCAGCCGGTGGACGCCCCCGGTGTGGTGCAGGCCATAGTCGCCAACTGCTTCTCCCTGCTCTGCGAGGCGCCGGCCGGCGACGAGCACCGCGCGCGCTCCATCGTCCAGGCCAAGCGCGTGGTGCAGCGCGTCCGGGACCTGGTGAACGACTGCCCCGAGGAGAACTTCGCGATGGCCGAGCTGGCCGCGAAGGCGGGCGTCTCGCCGCGCACCCTGCAGCAATCCTTCCTGCGCTACGCCGGCATGCCGCCCATCGTCTGGCTGCGCAACCGCCGCCTGAACGCCGCCCGCCGCGACCTGCTGGGCGCCGCCGGGTCGGGCGTGAGCGTCGCCGAGGTGGCCATGAAGTGGTCGTTCTGGCACCTGGGGCGCTTCTCCCAGTCCTATCACGCGCTGTTCGGCGAGTACCCCAAGGCCACTGTCCGGCAGGGGGCACGGCCTTAGTACCGTTAACCCTGGGTATCGGCGTTTCGGCCTGCGGCGGATAACCGCGAACGGTTATGCGCCCTACGGTATGGGAAAGGTGGAGTGCGAGGATGGCGCCGAACTACCAGCGCACTCAGGACAGCCCCCTCTCCCGCTTGCGGGAGAGGGTTGGGGAGAGGGTGCTCTTACTAGTAGGAGCGGCAAGCGAGCTTGCTCGCGAATGAGCCCGCAGCGGAGTCTGTTCGCGAGCAAGAACCAGGCGTCCCCCTCGCTCCTACGAAGAGCATTTCGGCGCGTCCTCAGCCCAGCATCTCGCGCAGCCGGTACCAGGCCATGCCCAGGGCCAGCAGCGGCGAGCGCAGCAGCTTGCCGCCGGGGAAGGTCAGGTGCGGCACCGCGCTGAACAGGTCCAGGCCCTGGCTGTGGCCGGTGTGGATGGCTTCCGCCAGCAGCTTCGCCGACCAGTGCGTGACGTTCAGCCCGTGGCCGGAGTAGCCCTGGGCGAAGAACACGTTCGGCTGTGCCTTGAGCCGCCCGACCTGGGGGAAGCGGTTGGCGGTGATGCCGATCATGCCGCCCCACTGGTAGTCGAGCCTCACGTCCGCCAGCTGCGGGAACACCTTGAGCACCTTCGGCCGCATGTAGGCGCCGATGTCCTTCGGGTCGCGCCCGGAATAGTGGCAGGCGCCGCCGAACAGTAGGCGGCGGTCGGCCGTCAGGCGGTAGTAGTCCAGCCCCACCTTCTGGTCGCACAGCGCCATGTTCTGCGGGATCAGCCGCGCCGCCAGCGCCTCGGGCAGCGGTTCGCTGGCCACCACGTAGCTGCCGGCGGGCAGCACCTTGCCGGTCAGCCGCGGTTCCAGGTCGTCGAGGTGCGCATTGCAGCCGAGCACCAGGTTGTCCGCCAGCACCCGGCCTTGCGTGCAGTGCACCACCACCTGCCTGCCATGCTCGATGCGCAGGGCGGGGCTGCGCTCGAAGACCCTGGCGCCGAGGGCGGCTGCCGCGCGGGCCTCGGCGCGCACCAGGTCCAGCGGGTGCAGGTGCCCCGAGCCCATGTCCACCAGGCCGCCGGCGTACTGGTCGCTGGCCACCACCTCGTGGATCCGGCTCGCCTCGACAAGGCGGGTCTGGTGCGGGTAGCCGGACGCGTTCAGGGCTTGCTGCTCCTCGGCCATGGCGGCGAACTGGGCCGGGGTGTTGGCCAGCTCGCAGAAGCCCCAGCGCAGGTCGCATTCGATGTTCAGGTCGCGGATGCGCTCGGCGACCAGGGCCACCGAGTCGATCCCGGCCCGCTCCAGGTAGCGCACCCCTTCATCACCGACGTACCTGGCGAAGCCGCTGACGTCGTGGCCGATGCCGCGGATCAGCTGGCCGCCGTTGCGCCCGCTGGCGCCCCAGCCGATGCGCCGGGCCTCCAGCAGCACCACGGAGTGGCCGCGCTGGGCCAGCTCCAGGGCGGTGTTGACGCCGGTGAGCCCGCCGCCGACGACGCAGACGTCCGCGCGGACGTCCCCTTCCAGCGAGGGATACGGCTGTTTGTCCCGGGCGGTCGCGGCGTAGTAGGACGCGACCTGCTCGTCGGTGTGGCGCATGGCTCGCTCTCGCTTCATTGGTTGAACTTGATCTTGCTCCAGCTGCGGGTCATCAGGCGCATGATCTTGGGCGGCGGCGCCTTGGCGATGTACAGCTTGTCGAGCACTTCCTGGCTCGGGTAGACCTCGGGGTCGTTCTGCATCCGGGCAGGCAGCAGCGCCTTGGCGTCGCCGTTGGCGCTCGGGTAGCCGACGTACTCGCTGATGCTGGCGATCACCTTCGGGTCGAGGATGTAGTTGATGAACGCCAGGGCCTGTTCGGGGTGGGTCGCGTCCGAGGGAATGGCCATCAGGTCGAACCACAGGTTGGCGCCTTCCTTGGGAATGGCGTAGGCGATCTCGATGCCGTTCCCGGCTTCCTTGGCCCGCGCCGCGGCCTGGAATACGTCGCCGGAGTAGCCGAAGGCCACGCAGATGTTGCCGTTGGCCAGGTCCGAGATGTACTTCGAGGAATGGAAGTAGGTGACGTAGGGGCGCACCGCCACCAGCTTGGCCTCGGCCTTGGGATAGTCCGCCGGGTTGGTGCTGTTGGGGTCCAGGCCCAGGTAGTTGAGCACCGAGGGGATCATCTCGTCGGGCGAGTCCATGAAGGCGACGCCGCACGCGCTGAGCTTCTTGATGTTCTCCGGCTCGAACAGCGCCGACCAGGAGTCGATGTGGTCGACGCCCAGCACCTGCTTGACCTTGGCGACGTTGTAGCCGATGCCGTTGGTGCCCCACAGGTAGGGCACCGAGTGCTTGTTGCCCGGGTCGTTCTGCTCCAGCAGCTTGAGCAGTTTCGGGTCCAGGTGCTGCCAGTTCGGCAGCTTGCTGCGGTCCAGCTCCAGGAACACCCCGGCCTGCACCTGGCGGGTGAGGAAGTGGTTGGAGGGCACCACCACGTCGTAGCCGGAACGGCCGGCCAGCAGCTTGCCTTCCAGGGTCTCGTTGGAGTCGAAGACGTCGTAGACCGGCTTGATGCCGGTGGCCTTCTGGAAGCCGCCGAGGGTGTCGGGGGCGATGTAGTCGGTCCAGTTGTAGACGCTGACGGTCGGTTCGGCGTGGGCGCCCGCGGCCAGCGTGGCCAGGGCGAAGGGCGCAAGGTAGCGCAGCAGTCTCATGACGGCTCCTGAATTGTTGTTGTGATCGACGTGAAGGGCGGATCAGACGCTCAGCAGCAGGAACTCGCGCTCCCAGGAGCTGATCACGCGCTTGTAGTTCTCGTGCTCGGTGCGTTTCACCGCGACGTAGCCCTGGACGAACTTGCGGCCCAGGTATTCGCCGAGCACCTCGCAGTCTTCCATCTGCGCCAGGGCGTCCTCGATGGTGATCGGCAGGCGCAGGTTGCGGCGCTCGTAGGCGCGCCCCTGCACCGGGGCACTGGGTTCGAGCCGCTCGAGCATGCCCAGGTAGCCGCAGAGCAGGCTGGCGGCCAGCGCCAGGTAGGGGTTGGCATCGGCACCGGGCAGGCGGTTCTCCACGCGCATGGCCGCGGGCGGGGCGGCCGGCACGCGCAGGCCCACGGTGCGGTTCTCTTCGCCCCACTCGACGTTCACCGGCGCGGAGGTGTCCGGCAGGAAGCGGCGGAAGGAGTTCACGTTCGGCGCGAACATCGGCAGCACCTTGGGGATGTACTTCTGCAAGCCGCCGATGAAGTGCCGGAACAGCTCGCTCATGGAGCCGTCCTCGTTGGCGAAGATGTTCCTGCCGGTGGCGATGTCCAGCACGCTCTGGTGGATGTGCATGGCGCTGCCCGGCTCGTCGGTGATCGGCTTGGCCATGAAGGTGGCGCTCACGTCGTGCTTGAGCGCGGCCTCGCGCATGGTGCGCTTGAACACGGTGATCTGGTCGGCCAGGCTCAGCGCGTCGCCGTGGCGGAAGTTGATCTCCATCTGCGCCGGGCCGTCCTCGTGGATCAGCGTGTCCAGGTCCAGGCCCTGCAGCTCGCACCAGTCGTAGACGTCCTCGAACAGCGGGTCGAATTCGTTGGCGGCGTCGATGGAGAAGCTCTGCCGGCCGCTCTCGGCGCGGCCCGAGCGGCCTACCGGGGCCTCCAGGGGAAGTCCGGGTCGCTGCTGCGCTTGGTCAGGTAGAACTCCATCTCCGGCGCCACCACCGGGCTCCAGCCCTTGTCCGCATAGAGCCCGAGGACGCGCTTGAGCACGTTGCGCGGCGACAGCTCGATGGGGTTGCCGTACTTGTCGAAGGTGTCGTGGATGACCATCGCGGTCGGTTCCAGCGCCCAGGGCACCAGGAAGATGGCGTTCGGGTCGGGCCGGCAGACCATGTCGATGTCGGCTTCGTCCAGCAGGTCGTAATAGACGTCGTCATCGACGAAATCGCCGGTGACGGTCTGCAGCAACACACTTTCCGGGAGCCGCATGCCCCCTTCGCCGAGGAACTTGTTGGTGGGGGAAATCTTGCCGCGGGCGATGCCGGTCAGGTCGCTGACCACGCATTCGACTTCGGTGATTTTCTGTTGCTTCAGCCGTTGCTCCAGTTGCTCGGCGGGGGTGCTCATACAAGCCTCGGATGGTCCATGGGTTCTGGTGGGTGCGCCGGCAGCGTGCCGCTGCCTGGCCGCGGGGCTAGTTTCGTCCGTAGGGCGGGGGGCGTTCTATCCATTTTCCGCAGGCTTCAGGCTTCAGGCGGCAGGGTGGGGTACCGTTCGACCGCCGGGGGCGGTGGCGTCGGTGTGATTTGATCGGGGTCAAACTTCCGTTCGCCCCGCGGCGTACAAGTGACCCGGCGGTTCCTTCCCATGCCGGCGCCACGCCAGGAGGTTTCCATGCCCATCGCCCAGCCTTCACAGCCCACCCAAGCCACCGACGAGCACTGGGTCGAGGCCCTGCCCGACGGCAGCCACGTGCTGATCCGGCCGTTGCGCGCGGAGGACCGCCAGCGCGAGGCGGACTTCATCGCCCGGCTGTCGCCGGAAGCGCGGCACTTCCGCTTCCTCTGCAGCATGCGCGAGGTCAGCCCGGCGCTGCTCGACCAGTTGATGGCGGTGGACTTCCACGACAGCGTCGCCTACGTCGCCCTGGTGCACCAGGATGGCGAGCTGGTGGAGGTGGGCGTCAGCCGCTACGCCCGCGGCGCCGACGCCGGCCAGTGCGAGTGCGCGGTAACGGTGGCCGACGACTGGCGGCACCGCGGCCTGGCGGCGGCCCTGATGCGCCACCTGATCGAGACCGCCCGGCGCAACGGCATGACGCAGATGTACTCGATCGATTCGGCGGCCAACGCCCCGATGCACGAGCTGGTGCGCTTCCTCGGCTTCAACAGCCACCAGGACCCGGACGACCCGACGCAGACGATCCACACCCTGCAACTGCAGCCGGCGACCTGAGGCGGGGAGGCAGCCATGCACATCCAACTGCTGTGCACCAGCGACGGGCGCTGCTATGTCCAGCTCGACCAGATCCGCGTGCCTTTCCAGGGCGCGGAGCAGGCCCGGGATTACCTGGCGTGCCTGCAGCAGCGCATCGCTGCGCCCCACGTGCTGGCCGAGGCGCAACGCCGCGACGCCGAGAAGCGCCAGGCCGGCTGAGCCTGCCCGCGGCCCACGGGCACTGTGCCCTGGGCCCTCCCGGCCGCCCACGCGGGGCGGCCATGCGCCTGGCCTTCAGGGGCGTATCGCCAGGATGCTGGAGTGCACCCGGTACAGCGCCTGCTCGGTGGTGCTGCCGACGATCTTCGCCAGCCCGGCGTGGTAGAGGGTGCCCATGACCACGACGTCGATCCGGTAGTCGTCGGCGAACTCGGCGATGACCCGGTTGGCCGCGCCCTTGATCAGGTGCAGGCACTTCTGCTCGATGCCGAAGCGCTCACCCAGGCGCTGCATGCGCTCGGTGGCGCGGCCGCTCATCTGTTCCTGGATCTCGCTGGTCCAGGCCACCGGCCCCACGGCATAGGCGAGGAAGCTGCTGCTCAGGTCGTAGGCCTGCAGCAGGTGCAGCTCGGCATCGCATTGCCGCGCCAACTGCTGGGCCGACTCGACGATGCGCGCGTTCAGCTCGTCGACCCGGGTGTCGTCCTGGGACAGGTCCAGCGCCGCCGCCACCTTGCGCGGCAGCGGATGCTCGGCGTGGCTCACCAGGTGCAGCGGCACCGGGCACTGGCGCAGCAGTTGCCAGTCCAGCGGCGTCATCAGCGCCCGGCTGACTGCCGTTTCGTAGTGCACGTCCTTGACCAGCAGGTCGAAACCGCGCTCGCGCACCAGGCGCAGGATTTCCTGCAGCGGGTCGTCGCTCCAGATCGCCTCGGCGCTGGCCTCGATGCCGCGGCCGCGCAGCAACGCCACCTGGTCGTCGAGCCAGCCCTGGTGGTGCTCCTGGATCGTCCGCCGGGCGCGTTGCTGCAGTTCGTAGTCGAGGGTGTTCAGGGCCGGCGCCAGGCTGTCCGGCATCAGCATGTGCAGGCTGGCGCCGGCGGAGCCGGCCAGGGCCTGGGCGCGGGCCATGGCGGCGGAATAGTGCAGGTGGGTGTCGCAGATCAGGAGCAGGCGCGAGTAGGCGTTCATGGCAGTCTCCGCAGCGGCGCCCGCGCCTACCGGGCGCGGGCTGGGTGGGTGTGAGCCTGGGCCGGGGCCGGCAGGGGTACTTTGATGCGTATCAAGAACGGTGGTGGAGAGGGGCCGGCAGCCGGTCGAAACGGACCACCGGCCCTTCCGCGGGCACCTGCCCCGGGGGCGGCGACGGCAGGCGCTCGCTGCGCAGCCAGATGCGCGTTGCCGGTACCCCGCTGCGCAGGCAGGCCTGTGCCGCGCTGCGGCCGAGAAAGTCGGAGGTGGCGCAGAACACCACGTCGGGCAGCCGCTCCAGCAACTGTCGGTGCAGGCGCTCCAACAGGCAGGCCCCGTGCACCTTTTCGTCGAGCAGGCCCAGGGAGTGCAACGAGCGGCGGCACTCCGGGGGCAGGCCTGCCAGGCTGGCCGCATCCGCGATCAGGTCCAGGTGCAGCCCGGGCATCCAGCAGGCCAGCTCGTCGATCGCCGCGACTACCGACAGCAGGCCGCTGCCGCTGGCCAGCACCAGCACCTGGCCGGCGCGCAGGGGGAGGGGCCAGCCGATGCCCAGCGGGCCCTGGTAGTCCAGCCAGCCCTCGGTGGCGGTGAACCGGCCGGGATGGCTGGCGCTGACGATGAAAGGTCCGTGGTGCTCCGGCAGGCTGATGTAGCTGTACGGCTGCAGCGTCCCGCCATGGGGGCCGAGCAGGCAGTACTGGCCGGGAATGACGGCGCTGCCTTCGTCATCCTCAAGCGCCAGGCGCAGGCATTGCCCCGTGCCCGGCACGCAAAGCACCTCCAGTAGCCGTACCCGTTCCATTGCGCGCCCCCTTGCCGAGGTCGATGACGCGTGGCTTCCCGGTCCAGGCTAGGCGTCGCGGGCCGCGCCGCCTTGACCGCCATCAAGTTCTGCGCCGCGGGGGCCGCGGCCGGCGTTTTGACCGGGATCAAGGACAGCGCCCGCGGCAGTCGCAGAATCGATTCGCCCCATTTCCGAGGCGTTTTCATCTTGCGGAGGAATTCCCCATGTCCGACCCCGCCAAGCAAGTCCCCATCACGCCGTCCGCCAACCAGCCCGCCAAGGCGCCAGCCCCCGCTGCCGGGCCCTTCGACACCCTGCGACGGCAGATCGACAGCCTGTTCGACGACTTCGGCCGCACGCCGCTGCGCCTGCCCTTCGGCCACAGCGCCTTCGACGTGGAGCCGTTCTGGCGGCGCGAGCCCTTCGCCCGCGGCCTGCCCGCGGTGGACGTCAGCGAGCAGGCCGAGGAATACCGCATCAGCGCCGAGCTGCCCGGCATGGATGAGAAGGACATCGAGGTCAAGCTGGCCAATGGCAACCTGGTCATCAAGGGCGAGAAGAAGGAAGAGAAGGACGAGCAGCGCAAGGAATACCACTTGTCGGAACGCCACTACGGCAGTTTCGAGCGGGTGTTCCGGCTGCCCCGGGAGGTCGACCCCGAGAAGGTCCACGCGCAGTTCGCCAAGGGCGTGCTGCAGGTGCACCTGCCCAAGCGCGCCGAGGCGGTCCATCCGGAGAAAATCATCCCGGTGAAGGCCAACGATTGACGCATCCGGGCGCGCCTGGCGGCAGGCGCGCCCCTTCGTCGAGGGGCGAAGCGCGGCATGGCGAAACGGCTATAGTGGGAAAATCCCCTTCCTGTCGGAGGTCCCGCCATGTCCGACGCTCATCGCTCCACGCCGCACCCGCAGGTCAACTGCCAGGCGTGCTCGCTGAGCCGTCTGTGCCTGCCGGCCAGCCTCAGCGACGGCGAAGTCGAGGAGCTGGACCGCATCGTCCGGCGCAGCCGCCCGCTGCAGAAGGGCGAGTACCTGTTCCGCGCCGACGAGCCGATGCAGCACGTGTTCGCCGTGCGTTCCGGGGCGCTGAAGAGCTACCTGCTCGACGCCAACGGCGGCGAACAGGTGACCGGCTTCGTGCTGCCCGGCGAGATGCTGGGGCTGGATGCCATCGGCTCGCCGCGTTTTCCGGGCTATGCGGTGGCGCTGGAGGTTTCCCTGGTGTGCAGCATCGGCCTGGAACAGCTGGAGGACCTTTCCGGGCGCATCCCCGGCCTGCGCCACCAACTGCTGCATATCCTCAGCCAGAGCATCCAGGGCGAGCACGCGCACATCCGCTGCAGCCGCGAGCGCGCCGAACAGCGCCTGGCCGGCTTCCTCCTCGGCCTGTCGGCCCGCTACCACCAGCGCGGCCTGTCGCAGGAGCGCTTCACCCTGCCGATGAGCCGCGGCGACATCGGCAACTACCTGGACCTCACCATGGAGACGGTCAGCCGGCTGTTCACCCGTTTCGTCCAGACCGGCCTGATCGAATGCCACGGCCGCGAGGTGCGCCTGCTGGATCGCCAGGGCCTGTGCCGGATGAGCGGCCTGGAAACGCAGCAGGAACGCGCATCGCGCTGACCGGGCCGTTCATCCGCTGGCCGGGGCGCGGGGGCCGGGGGCGGCGCCAATCTGATCGAGATCAAGGTGAGGCCGTTGCGCCGCGCCCATGGTGCAAGGCAAGCGAATGTCCGCTTGCCCGCAGAGGAGACGCACCATGGCCATCGGCGAATACTGCAACCGCGACGTCGTCATCGCGGCGCCCACCGTATCCATCCTGACCGCCGCCCAGTTGATGAGCCAGTACCACGTCGGCGACCTGGTGCTCGCCGAGCAGGTCGAGCGCGAGCGCTACCGGCCCGTGGGCATCATCACCGACCGCGACATCGTGCTGGAGGTCGTCGCCAACAACGAACCGGAGCCGGGCAGCATCCAGGCCGGCGACATCCAGTTGCGCAACCTGATCACCGTGAAGGAAAGCGACGACCTGTTCGATGTCATCACCCGCATGCGCCAGGCCGGCGTACGGCGGATGCCGGTGGTCGACGACGAGGGGATGCTGGTGGGGATCGTCTCGGCGGACGACCTGCTCGGCGTGCTGGCCGACAACCTGCGCGACCTCTCGCGGCTGGTGGGGTTCCAGAACCTGCGCGAAGAGGGCGAGCGCGAAGAGGATTACTAGGCCCTCCCGGGCCAGGTGGCTGCCATGAGTGACGCAAGACTTCCCTTCGTCGACCGCGCCGATGCCGGCCGGGCCCTGGCGCGGCTGCTGCAGGCCCGCCGGGGCGACCCCGGGGTGATAGTGCTGGCCCTGCCGCGTGGTGGGGTGCCAGTCGGCTATGAGGTGGCCAATGAACTGGATGTGGCCCTGGACCTGCTGATCGTGCGCAAGCTCGGCGTGCCTTCGTACCCGGAACTGGCCATGGGCGCCATCGCCAGCGGCGGCGTGCGGGTGCTGAATGAGGACGTGCTGCGGACATATGGCGTCGACGCGCGTGCCCTGGAGGCGGTGGAGCACCGGGAAAGCGCCGAGCTGCACAGGCGCGAGCGCGCCTACCGCGGGCAGCGGCCCGTGCCGCAACTGCGTGGCCGGCAGGTGATATTGGTCGACGACGGCCTGGCCACGGGCGCCACCATGCTGTCCGCCGTGCGGGCGGTACGCCGCCAGGCGCCCGCGGGCATAGTCGTCGCCGTTCCCGTGGCGCCGGCGGAGGTGCTGGCGGAGCTGCGCGAGGAGGTCGACGAGGTGGTCTGCCCGTTCACCCCGGAGCCGTTCAGCGCCATCGGCCGCTGGTACCTGGACTTCTCCCAGACCAGCGACGCCGAGGTGGTGGACCTGCTGCAGCGGGCCTGGCAGCGGGAGGCGGGCGGAGCCTAGCGTCCGTCAGGTGCGGCGCCGGCCATGGCGGAGCACGTCGATGCGCAGCTCCGCCTCGTAGGGCGGCACGTTGCATTCGACGATGTCGTCCGGCGCCACCTGCAGATGCACCCCCACCACGTCGGCATGCACCGGCTGGCGGCTCACGCAGCGGTCGACCAGCACGGCGGCCAGGACGTGGCGCGCGCCGAGTTGCGCAAGGTACGCGCAGGCGCGCAGCAGCGAGTGCCCCTCGTAGAGCACGTCGTCCACGACCAGCAGCGTGGTGCGGCCGAGGTCCATGCCGGCCAGTTGCGGGTTTTCCGTGAGCGCCGTCTCCGGGTGCAGCAGGCTCAGGTCGTCGGCGTAGCGTTTCACCTTCAGGGCGTGGACGGGCAGCGGTGCGTGCCCGCAGTGCTGCACCAGGTGTTCCTGCAGCCGCCGCGCCAGGGGTTCGCCACGCCGCAGGATGCCGACCAGGGCGCTGTCGCCCGGGGGCAGCAGCGGGGCGGCCCTGCGCGCCATTTCCAGGAGCACCGCATCCAGCTCCCGGGCGTCGTACAGGGTCAGGCGTTGCGCATCGTTCGGGTTCGCCATGGGGCCTCCGGGCAATAGTGGGGCAGGGCCCATGGGCTGGGGCTGCCATGGCATCCACCATCCCGCGTCGGACGATGGACGAATTTGATCCAACGCAAATCCTGCGCCTGCCGGGCGCCGGAAACTCGTTGCTGGCGCTTCCATCGAGCCGGAAGCGGTTGCCCCTGCCTTCCGGCGCGCGGCCGGACAATCACGAGGTGCGATATGAGTCAGCTACGCAAGCTCCTGTTCGTGACCCATCCCGAGCAACATCATTCTCCCGGCCTGCAGCGCGCGCTCGCCCTGGCATCGGCCTGCGACGCGGCCCTTCACGTGCTCGTCTACGTGGAGCCCTTCGCGACCTTCCTGCTGGACCGCAAGGTCATGGAGCAGGCACGCGAAAGCATGCTGCAGGCCCAGCGCCAAGCCTGGGAAAGCGAATGCGCGGCCCAGCGGGGGCGTGGGCTGGAGGTCACGGCCTCGGTCGTGGCAGCGGGCAACCTGCGCGAGGAGATGCTCCAGGACATCCGTGAGATGCAGCCGGACATGGTGATCAAGGACGTGCGGCACGAGCCGGCGCTCAAGCGTTCCTTCGTCACCCCCCTGGACTGGCATCTGCTGCGGGAGTGCCCGGCGCCGCTGCTGCTGGTCAACGACATCCGCCAGCCCCTGCCGCGCCGGATAGTCGCGGCGGTCGACCCGTCCGACCCGCAGACCCAGCTCAGCGACATCAACGACAGGGTCATCTCGGCCGCCAATGGCCTGGCCCTGCAATGCAACGCGGAGCTGCACCTGCTGTTCATCTACGACTGCATGCCGGCCTACATGGCCAATGGCGGCGAGGGCGGCGTGGCCTGGGTCGACCTGGTCGAAGAGATGCGCGGCGCGCTGCACAAGCCCTTCCTCGCCCTGGCGGACCAGTACGGCGTCCCCGAGGAGCGCCGCCACTTCCTGATGGGCACGGCGGTGCGCGGCATCGCGAACTTCGTCGAGCAGAACGCCATCGACGTGACCGTGATGGGCCGCATCCACCGCCGGGCCGTGGACCGGCTGATCGGCAGCACCACCGAACACCTGATCGAGCACGTCGAGGGCAGCGTGCTGGCCGTGCGCCCGGGCGAATGATCCCGCGCCGAACCTGCCGGCCAACCCATCGTTCACTGGAGAGGCAGCATGAACAGAATCGCACTGACAGTGGCCACGGTCCTGCTGGCAAGCATGCCCTTGGCATCGGTCTTGGGGGCCCAGGCCGCCGCCGGCAACAGCCAGGGCCCGGCCGCGCAACCTACGGAAAAGTCGCCGGATGGCAGCGGGTTCGACGAGCAGTTGGACAAGATCCGGCAACAGATGAACGCCATGCAGGAACAGATGCAGAAGATCCAGCGAACCCAGGACCCGCAGCAAAGGCAGCAGTTGCTGGACGAGCATTGGCGCAACATGCGCGACACCATGGCGGCGATGCACGACCTGTGGGGTGGCATGCCCCATGGGGGCATGGGCGGTGGGGCGATGGGCATGGGCCCGGGCATGATGGGCGGCAACGGCGGCTGGAAGCACATGCGTGGGTACTACGCGCACCTCACGCCCGAGCAGATGCGCCACCACCAGTACCGGATGGACCAGTACCTGGAGATGCAGCAGCAGATGATGGACCAGATGATGTGGCAGCAGCATTTCCGCAGCGGCGTGCCGGCGCAGAAGCCCTAGCCGGCCTCGGTCATCCGCCAGGGGGCCTGAATGCGCCGGCATGGAAAGGCGCGGCGTACCTTCGACAGTTTCACGCAGCAGGTGAGCGAAGATGGACAAGTACCAGCAAAGCCACAAAGACAAGCTGTTCAAGCCGGACCGGCCCGATGCCTATGCCGAGGCCCATCGCCCCCGCGGCCTCGCGCAATGCCCACGCTGCGGCGCCAAGTACCATGCGGGGCAGTGGACCTGGCACCTCGACCTGCCTGCGCAGTCGGTCGAGGCTTTCGTCTGCCCGGCATGCCGCCGCGTGGACGACCAGGCCCCGGCGGGGCAGGTGCGGGTATCCGGCAACTTCCTGAAGGCCCATGAAGACGAGATCATCCGCCTTATGCGCAACGAAGAGGAGCGGGCGAAGCACGACCACGCCCTCGAGCGGTTGATCACCATCGTCAGGGACGGCGAGGAACTGCTGGCCACCACCACCGGCACTCACCTGGTCAACCGCATCGGGCATGCCCTGGAAGCCGCCTACGATGGGCAAAGCAGCTATCGCCACAGTGATAGCGAGTACTACCTGAGCGTCGACTGGCACCGGGATTGACTGCCGACCGCCCTGAGATAATCGTCCTTGCCCGTTGCGGACCAGTCGATCGCGAACCCGGAGCGGTAGCAGAGCTCCATGAAGGTGCGGAACGAGTTCGTTCCGATCCTGGCCAGCCCACGGATAGAAACCGCCAAACAGGATCTTGTGAACCTCGAGGACGGCCCGGTAATCGAGTGGCTTCTTCTGGGCCAGGTACGAAAAGGCCTCGTCGATACTCAGCTCGAAGATGAAGTGCTCGGACTCCTTGACTTCGACTGGGTCCTTGAGGCCTTGAAGATTCCGCAGATAGCCGGCGGTTTCGAAATCGCCGAAAGGGTCGAAACTCATGCACTGAGTTTCTTTTTCGAGCCCCTCTTTTCCTGGAGGTACCGCCCCTGGAGGGCAAGCGTTTCCGTCTTGCTCAGAATGCCTTTCTTCTTCAGGTTGACGAGCAACTGCTCAACGCTGTCCAGTTCGACCACGTCGCCGGCCAGACGGGTGATGGTCATCGCCATGCGGCTCATTTCGTCGCGCTCTGCGGTGACCTCGTGAGCCTTGGCAAGCTTGCGGACCTGGCTGGCGACACTGGTGGCGGCTTTGCTCATAAACCCTCCATTCATTTTCGCAACATAGCATCAAAGCCTGCCCGGCCCGCGCCGGTGCTGTCGATCAGCGTGAGGCCAGGAGAATCTGGGGGCACCTATGGCCGCCAACGCCAGGGCGGGGTAAAAGGAGCGGTCGCCCGCTGCCGGAGCCCCCACCTTGAAACGCGCAAGCCCATTGCTGATCGCCACGCTCCTGGCCGCTGCCGGCCAGGCGGGGGCCATGGACGGAAAAGGCAACTCGTCCGACCACTTCACCGTCGCCACCAGCCTGGGCACCGCGGCGGCCAGCGAGTCCTCCAGCCAGCCGCTGCGGACCTACCGGGCCGCCCGCGACGACGCGCTGGCCTACGTCGCCTCCGCCGGGCGCATCCATGGCGCGCAACTGGAGCAGGCGCTGCGCCTCTACCGGCAGGCGCATCCGCGCTCAGGATTGAGCGACATGCAGCTGGCCCTGGCCATCGCCAGCCCGGGCTGAGCCCGGTGCCGGGGCAGGGCGTTGACGCGCATTGTGGAAACCTGTCGCGTTGAAATAAAATGAGACGCTTTCTCATTTTCACCCTTTCGGCGGTCCCGCCAAGGATGCCCGCGCATGTTTCCCGCTTCGTCCCACGCTTCGCCGGCAGCCGCGCTGGAGCGCCTCTACGGCGACCATCACGGCTGGCTGTTCGGCTGGTTGCGCCAGCGCCTGGGCAATGCCCCGGATGCGGCGGACATCGCCCATGACACCTACCTGCGCATCCTCACCTCCGGGCGCACGCCGCCGCCGGACGATTCGCGGCGCTACCTGGTGCAGGTGGCCAAGGGCCTGGTCATCGACCTGTGGCGCCGCCAGGACGTGGAGCGCGCCTACCGCGAGGCCATCGCGCACCTGCCCGAGGCGCAGGTGCCGGCGCCGGAAACCCACTGGCTGATCGTCGAGTCGCTGCTGCGCATCGACGCGATGCTGGACGGGCTGCCGCGCCAGACGCGGGAGGTGTTCCTGCTGGCGCAGTTCCACGAACTCACCCTGCAGCAGATCGCCGAGCGCACCGGCATGGCGCTGATCACCGTGCGCCGGCACATCCACAAGGCGCTGGTGGCCTGCATGGCGGCCTGCGACCCATGAGCCGCGGGGATGCCCGGGCCGCGCCCGCGGCCAGGCTGCTGGAAGAGGCGGCCGAGTGGATCATGACGCTGCGCTTCGACGCCCCCGGCGAGGCGCAGTGGCAAGCCTTCGAGCGTTGGCGCGGGCAGAGCGACGCGCACCGCGAGGCCTGGGCGCGCGCCGAGCGGGTGTTCGGCACCTTCGACGCGGTGCCCACGGAACTGGGCCGCCAGGCGCTGCATGGCCTGGAGGGGCTCAAGGGCCTGAGCCGGCGCCGCGCGCTGCGCCTGCTGAGCGCGCTGCTGATGGCCGCGCCGGCCGGCTGGCTGGTGGCGCGCAGCGCCCCCTGGGACGGCTGGCTGGCCGATGCCAGCACCGGCACCGGCGAACGCAGGGCGCTGACGCTGGCCGATGGCAGCCAGGTGGTGCTCAACACGGCATCGGGGCTGGACGTTCGCTTCGACGCCACGGCGCGCCGCCTGCGCCTGCGCAATGGCGAGGTGCTGGTGACCACCCACGCCGACCCGGTGGCGCCGCGCCGGCCGTTCCTGGTCGATGCCCGGCAGGGCGTGGTCGAGGCGCTGGGCACGCGTTTCAGCGTGCGCCAGCTGGGCGAGCAGTGCCAGGTGGCGGTGTTCGAGCACCAGGTGGAGATTCGCCCGCATGCCGGCGCCGTGCTGCGCCTGGCCGCCGGCCAGCAGGCCTGGTTCGACGCCCGCGGCGTGCTGCGCACCGTGGCGGTGGACGACAGCGCCGCGCTCTGGGAGCAGGGCATGCTGGTGGCCCGCGACCAGCCGCTGGCGGAGGTGCTGGCGGAGCTGGGGCGCTATCGCCACGGCCTGCTGCGTTGCGACCCGGAGGTGGCCGGGTTGCGTGTCTCCGGCGCGCTGTCGGTGGCGGACACCGACCAGGCGCTGAACGCCCTGGAGCTGACGCTGCCGGTGCGGGTGTCGCGCCTGAGCCGCTACTGGGTGACGGTTTCCGCCCGCTAGCGAAAAAAATTTCACGTCCCCTGAGCACTTTTTCCGTCTCGTCCGGGAAAGAGGCTGAACACGCCTCGTGGGGAGGGGTGGGCAGCCCGCGCGACGCGCGGCTTGAAGGATGGCAATGAGCATGGCTTCGAAGCACCGACGGCATTCCGGCACTGGCCGAATCACCCACCTGGCCCTGGCGGCGGCGATCCATGGCGTGGCCCTGGGTTGCGCCGGCCTGGCCCTGGCCCCATCCGTGGCCATGGCCGCCGAGGACGCGCGCGACTACGCCATCGGCGCCGGCGCCCTGAGCGACGTGCTGGCCCGTTTCGCCGCGCGCGCCGGGGTGCAACTGGTGTTCGACCCGGCGAAGCTGGCCGGGCGCAGCAGCCCGGGCCTGAAGGGCCGCTACACGGTCGACGAAGGCTTCCAGCGCCTGCTGCGCGGCAGCGGCCTGCAACCGGTGCAGCGCGGCGCGGGCATCTACGCGCTGGAGGATTCCGGCACCGCGCTGCAGATGCCGGCCGAAACCGTGCTCGGCAAGGGCCGTGATGCCCTGGCCATGCCCGAGACGGTGATCCAGGCGAGTGCCGGCGCTGCCGGCACCCCGGGCGGCTACCAGCAACTGAGCGACAGCAGCACCACGCGCCTGGGCCTGACGCCGCGGGAAACGCCCCAGGGCGTCACCACGCTGTCGCGCCAGCAACTGGACGACTTCAACATGAACAGCGTGAAGGACGCGCTGCGCAGCGCGCCCTCGGTGACGGTCGAGCAGTACGAGACCGACCGCACCAACTTCACCTCCCGCGGCTTCGACATCAACAACTTCGAGTACGACGGCATCGGCTCGCCGTTCAGCGCCGGCCTGCTCAGCGGCGACCTGGACCTGGCCGAGTACGAGCAGGTGGACATTCTCCATGGCGCCAACGGCCTGATGAGCGGTACCGGCAACCCCTCGGCCACCGTCAACTTCATCCGCAAGCGCCCGACCTACACCCCGCAGGCCCAGGTGAAGCTGTCGGTGGGCTCCTGGGGCACCCGCCGCGTCGACCTCGACGCCGCCGGCCCGCTCACCGACTCGGGCACCGTGCGCGGCCGCTTCATCTACGCCAACGAGACCGGCAATTCCTACCTGGACCGCTACTCCCACGAGAAGAACGTGCTCAGCGGCATGCTGGCCTTCGACCTCTCGGCGGCGGACACCCTCACCGTCGGCTTCTCGGACAACAAGAGCAATTCCAACGGCAGCAGCTGGGGCGCGCTGCCGCTGACCGACTACGCCGGCAACCTGATCCACTACAGCCGCCGCGGCGCCAACATCGGCCAGGACTGGACCTACTGGGACGTGCACACCCAGCGCGCCTTCGTCGAGCTGGCCCACGACTTCGGCGCCGGCTGGAAGGGCAAGCTCAACGTCACCGGCGTGGACCAGAGCCAGCAGGCGAACATGTACTACCTGATGGCCAACGACGCCGACACGCCCTGGCTGGCCGACCCCAGCCACAGCCACTCCGGCGAGAAGCAGCTGCTGGGCGAGGCCCAGCTGAGCGGCCCGTTCAGCCTCGGCGGGCGCCAGCACGACCTGACACTGGGCGTGGATTACGGCCGCTCGCGGCACAGCGACCGTGGCTATTACAACAATGAAGACGAGTTCATGGACGCCGACCTGGGCCAGACCCTGGGCGGCGCCGTACCCAGGCCGAGCCTGACCTACACCAACGACACCATCGAGATGGCGCGCTTCACCGACCGGCAGAAGAGCGTCTACGCCGGCACCCGCCTGAACCTCACCGACCGGCTGCACTGGATCCTCGGCGCGCGCATGCTCAGCGTCGACAGCGACGGCACCGACTACGGCAGCGCCCGCGACGTGCGCATCCATGGCGAGGTGACGCCCTACACCGGCGTGGTCTACGACCTGAACGAGCAGTACTCGCTGTACGCCAGCTACACCAAGATCTTCAACCCGCAGTACGTGATGGACGCCCAGGGCAAGGTGCTCGACCCGCTGGAAGGCAAGAGCTACGAGGCCGGCATCAAGGGCAGCCTGCTCGACGATCAGTTGAGCGTGTCGGCTGCGCTGTTCAAGACCGACCAGCGCAACGTCGCCGAAGCCACCGACCAGAGCCTACCCGGCGGCGAGACCATCTACAACGGCGAGGACTTCAAGAGCCATGGCGTGGAACTGGAAGCCAGCGGCCAACTGGCCCCCGGCCTGCAACTGCAGGGCGGCTACACCTACGTGCACATCGAGGACCCGGACGGCCACAAGGCGCGCCAGTACGTGCCCAGCCACAGCCTGCGCAGCAGCCTGACCTACCAGCTGCCGGGCCTGCCCCGGGCCAAGCTCGGCACCCGCGTGGCCTGGCAGAGCGCCATCCAGCTCGACGACGACAGCCGCGTGCGGCAAAACGCCTACGCCCTGGTGGACCTGATGGCCAGCTACGACATCGACAAGCACTGGAGCACGTCGCTGAACCTGAACAACGTCACCGACCGCAAGTACCTGATGAGCCTGTACAGCGGGGGTTCCGGCTTCTACGGCCCGTCGCGCAACGTGACGGCTTCGCTGAGCTACAACTTCTGAGGAGCCGTAGGGCCAGGTACCTCACGAAAACCTGTAGGAGCGGGCCCTGCCCGCGAAATCGCGCGCAGGGCGCGCTCCTACATGGGCACGGAGTGGTGGGGCAGCGTAGGAGCGGATCTCATCCGCGAATCGCGCCTGAACCTCCGGCCATCGCGGACAAGGTCCGCTCCTACGGGGGATGCCGTGCGTCATGGCGGACCCTGCCCGCGAAATCGCGCGCAGGGCGCGCTCCTACATGGGCACGGTGTGGTGGGGCAGCGTAGGAGCGGATCTCATCCGCGAATCGCACCTGAACCTCCGGCTATCGCGGACAAGGTCCGCTCCTGCGGGGGATGCTGTGCGTCATGGCGGATTGTAGGAGCAACTGTCTTGCAGCCTGCGCCGAGATGCTCTTCGTAGGAGCGAGCTTGCTCGCGAACAAACGCGGTGCCATGCGGTTCGCGAGCAAGCTCGCTCCTACGAAAAGCGCTGCCAACCGGTGATGTTGTAGGGCCCTGCCCGCGAAATCGCGCGCAGGGCGCGCTCCTACATGGGCACGGTGTGGTGGGGCAGTGTAGGAGCGGATCTTATCCGCGAATCGAGCCTGAACCTCCGGCTATCGCGGACAAGGTCCGCTCCTACGGGGGATGCCATGCGTCATGGCGGATTGTAGGAGCAACTGTCTTGCAGCCTGCGCCGAGATGCTCTTCGTAGGAGCGAGCTTGCTCGCGAACAAACGCGGTGCCATGCGGTTCGCGAGCAAGCTCGCTCCTACGAAAAGCGCTGCCAACCGGTGATGTTGTAGGGCCCTGCCCGCGAAATCGCGCGCAGGGCGCGCTCCTACATGGGCACGGAGTGGTGGGGCAGCGTAGGAGCGGATCTTATCCGCGAATCGCGCCTGAACCTCCGGCTATCGCGGACAAGGTCCGCTCCGGGTGGGAATGTCACGCCTCAGGGTAACTGTAGGAGCGGACTCCGTCCGCGATGGCCTCCGGCCGCATGAGCCATTGGGCATCCTGGCGCTGTATCCCAATGTATCCAGCCAGCCCCTGCACGAGGCAGGCATACAAACCCGGCCACCCTCCGATACGTCGCCGATACATGGCGCGGGCCAAATGGCCACACCCGGACGAGAGACCCGGCGGGCTTCGAAAGCCGGCCCCCCGCTCGTCCGGGTTCGACCAGAACCCAGACCCGCGCGCCAAGCGCCCAGCATCGGAGAAACACCCATGTCCCGTAACCCGATCCAGACCAAGACCCGCCTCGGCCTGCTCGCCATCGCCCTGGTGGGCGGCGCC
Organism: Pseudomonas sp. 273; assembly: GCF_029201425.1. Classification (NCBI taxonomy): domain Bacteria; kingdom Pseudomonadati; phylum Pseudomonadota; class Gammaproteobacteria; order Pseudomonadales; family Pseudomonadaceae; genus Pseudomonas; species Pseudomonas sp. 273. The sequence continues at coordinate 3,703,612 of NZ_CP116775.1, read as the reverse complement.
AACCTGGCCACCTCGGCCTTCGCCGTCGAGGCGCTGCCCCAGGGCTACCAGCTCGCCGCCGCCGAAAAGGCCGGGGAGGGCAAGTGTGGCGAAGGCAAGTGCGGCGCCAGCAAGGCCAAGGCGACCCAGGCCGAAGGCAAGTGCGGGGAGGGCAAGTGCGGCGACGCCTCCTTCTCGCGTACCGACAGCGACCACGACGGCAAGGTTTCGCGCGACGAGTTCCTGGCCGTGGCCAGGGACCGCGCTGGCGACTTCGACAGGATCGACGCCGACCACGACGGCTTCATCTCCGAGGCCGAGGCCTACCAGCACCTGAAGAGCGTCTTCGAGGCCCATGGCAAGCCGATGCCGGCCGGCCTGTTCGCCAGGTTCCAGGGCGACCGCCACTGAGTCATCCGCCAACCCGGCCCTCCCTGCGGGGAGGGCATTCCTCCCCCGTGGAGCCTTGCCATGAATGCCCATTCCCTACCGCGCGGGGCCGGCCTCGGCCTGCGCCGCGCGCTGCTGCCCGAGCTGCTGGCGATGCCCGCCGAAGCCGTGGACTTCCTCGAATGCGCGCCGGACAACTGGATCGGCGTCGGCGGTGCCTATGGCGATGGCCTGGCGCAGCTCGCCGAGCGCTTCCCGCTGGCCTGCCACGGCCTGTCGCTGTCCCTCGGCGGCCCCGGGCCGCTGGACCTCGAGCTGCTGCGGCGCACCCGGCAGTTCCTCGACCGCCACCGCGTCGGCCTGTTCAGCGAGCACCTGAGCTACTGCGCCGACGACGGCCAGCTCTACGATCTGCTGCCGCTGCCCTTCACCGACGAGGCGGTGCACCACGTCGCCGCGCGCATCCGCCAGGCCCAGGACGTGCTGGGGCGGCGCATCGCGGTGGAGAACATTTCCTACTACGCCGCGCCCTACCAGGCGCTGAGCGAGATAGATTTCCTCCGGGCCGTGCTGGCGGAAGCCGACTGCGACCTGCTGCTGGACGTCAACAACCTGGTGGTCAATGCCTGCAACCACGGCTACGACGCCGCTGCCTTCCTGGCCCGGGTGCCCGCCGAGCGGGTGGCCTGCATCCACGTGGCGGGGCACTACGACGAGGCGCCGGACCTGAAGGTCGATACCCACGGCGCTAGCGTGCAACAACCGGTCTGGCACCTGCTGGCGCAGGCCTATGCCCGCTGCGGCGTGGTGCCGACGCTGCTGGAACGCGACTTCAACTTCCCGCCGCTGGCCGAGCTGCTGGCGGAAGTGGACTGCATCCGCACCCTGCAGCAGGCCGCCGCGCCGCGGGAGGTGAGCCATGGCTGAGACCTTGCGCGAGCAGCAACTGCAACTGGCCCGGCACATCCGCGACCCGCAGCGCAACGCGCCGCCGCCAGGCATCGAGGCACGGCGCCTGGCGGTGTATCGCCAACTGTTCCTGGGCAATGTGCAGTCGTTGCTGGCCGGCAGCTTCCCGGTGCTGCGCGCCAGCCTGGCCGACAACCAGTGGAGTGCCCTGACGGAGCGCTTCTACGCTGACTACCGTTGCCAGACGCCGCTGTTCACCGAGCTGGCCGGCGAGTTCGTCGCCTTCCTCGAACAGCGCGGGACCGACGCGCCGGCCTGGGCCGTCGAACTGGCGCACTACGAGTGGGTGGAGACCGCCCTGTCGCTCAGCGACAGCCGGGAGCCGGCCCACGACCCGCAGGGCGACCTGCTGGAGGGCGTGCCGCTGCTGTCGTCCCTGGCCTGGCCACTGGCCTACGCCTGGCCGGTGAGCGACCTGGGCCCCGGCCACCTGCCCGGGCAGCCGCCAGAGCAGCCGACGCTGCTGCTGGCCCGCCGCGGCGACGACCAGCAGGTGCATTTCGCCCGCCTGGCGCCGCTGGCCCACGCGTTGCTGGAGTCCGTGCGCGACCGCCAGTTGAGCGGCCGGGAACACCTGCAGGCGCTGGCCGAGGCCATTGGCGCCGACCCCGAACCCATCCTGCGGCAGGGCCTGGCCCTGTTGCAGGCCCTCCACGCACAGGGCGTGGTGCTCGGCACGCGCAACCTGTGCGCCACCCACCGTCGACAGCATTCCTCAGCCCCCAGGGTGACACCGCGATGACCGACATACCGGACAGCACCATTCCGTGATGCAGTGAGGTGATGTTCGAGAAGCCCGCATGCCTGGCCAGGTGCGCGGGCTTTTTCGTTGAGGAAGCAGTGCACGATGGCGAACGGATGGGCAATCGGTGCGGGTGGGGCAGCGTAGGGCGAATAACCGTTCGCGGTTATCCGCCGCCGGCCGGAGCGCCGGTGTTCGGGGGCGATGGCGGATAACGCCGTAGGCGTTATGCGCCCTACGGGACCAATCGCGGACGGAGTCCGCTCCTACCATGCCGGTGGACATGGCTTCTCGTAGGAGCGAGCTTGCTCGCGAACACACTTCGCTGCGGGGCTCATTCGCGAGCAAGCTCGCTCCTACGAAGAGCACCCTGGCGCGGCCTGCAAGACAGTTGCTCCTACGCACGCGCCCAACGTGGGGCGGAGCGCCGGTGTTCGGGGCGATGACGGAGAGCGCCATACAGGTTGGCCTGGAGGATGGCGCCTGATCTCGACGCCGCTCAGGACGGCCCCCTCTCCCGCTTGCGGGAGAGGGTTGGGGAGAGGGACGGACTCAAGCCAAGGCAGCGGAGGGGCAGGCGATATCTGTTCGCGAGCAAGCTCGCTCCTACGTAATAAACAAGCCGAAGCACCGGTGTTCGGGGGCGACGGCGGATAACGCCGTAGGCGTTATGCGCCCTACGGGACCAAGCGCGGACGGAGTCCGCTCCTGCGCACGTGCCCAACGTGGGCCAGGGCGCCTGTGTTCGAGGGGGACGAAAAAGAAGAACCCGCCATGCGGCGGGTTCGTCAGGACGGTGCACTTACCTACGCAAGGCGCCGCCGCAGCAGCGCATCCAGGCTCAGCCGCCCGGCGCCCTTGAGCAGCAGCGGCACCAGCGCCACCAGGTAGATCAGCGGCAGCTTGTAGTTGCCGAAGCCGTTGTCGCTGATGGAATAGCCCATGGCCAGTTCGCCCAGGCTCGACCAGTGCGCCGGCCAGTGCACGGCGGCGATGGCTACCACCGTCAGTACCATCAGCACCGCCGAGGCGAAGCGGGTGCCCAGGCCCAGCAGCAGGAGCAGCGGGGCTATCAGTTCGGCCCACATGGAGACCTGCCAGTCCAGGCTCGCCGGCAGGCGGTCGAAGGGGAAGGGGAAGGCGCCGTGGATCTGCGCGAACCAGTTCTCGCCGTTCCATTTCTCCAGGCCGGATTCGAGGAATTCCCAGGCCAGGAACAGCCGCAGGGGGATGTCGGCGCCCCAGGCGCCGAGGCGGTCGAGGGGACGCAGGGTGGTTGCGAGGGTGCTTTGCATGGCGGTGTCTCCTGGGGGCGTTCAGCGGGTGGCGCCGCGCAGGGCCGGGGTGGCGCGGCGTTGGCGGGTGGCGAGCTTGGCGGTGAGTTTCAGGACGATGGCGCTGAAGATCAGCGCGAAGCCCAGGACGTACCAGGGCCCCATGGGGATGCGCTTGAAGAACGACAGGCAGAAGATGCCGGCGATCACCCAGGTGCCGGTGCCATGCAGCAGCTTCCAGGTGCGGGCGCCCAGGGCCTTCACCGCGGCCGGGAAGCTGGTCAGGGCCAGCGCCAGGATGAACAGGTAGCCCACCGAGCCCGGGATGTTCGCCGCCGCCGTGCGGCCGGCCCAGAAGGTCTCCGGGAACAGCTTGACGTAGGCGATGATCAGCACGCCGTGCACCAGGTGCGAGAAGGCGAAGGCCAGGCCGAGGAAGCGCCGCTCGCGCAGCAGGGCTCGGCTGCCGGGGCTGGGCACCAGGGTGGCCAGGGCGGAGGCGAGGAAGGTCGCCAGGAACAGGGCGAAGGAGGTCCGCGCGGTGGCGCGGATGGCGCTGCGCAGGGCCTCCACCAGCTGCGGCTGCCAGAGCAGGCAGAGGGCGGTGACCGCCAGCACGGCGACGGCTAGGGCGGTGAACAGGCGCCAGCCGTGCAGGCTGGCAGTGGGTGCGGTGGGGTTCATGGTGGGCTCCAGGGGCCGGCGCGAGCGGCGGGGTGCCGTCGCTGCCGGTGGAGCCATGCTGGCAAGGCGGCTTGTCCCGGATGTGTCCCGCCGGGGCCGCCTTGTATCCCCGTGTACAGGCCCTCAGGCCGAAAGCGGCAGCTCCAGCTGCGCGCACAGGCCGCCGCCGTCGCGGTTGGCCAGGCTCAGGCGGCCGCCCAGGGCCTGGCTCAGCTGGCGGGCGATGGCCAGGCCCAGGCCGGTGCCGCCGGTGCTGCGGTTGCGCGAGCTTTCCACGCGGTAGAAGGGCTTGAACACTTCTTCCAGCTCGGCTTCGGCGATGCCCGGGCCGCGGTCCAGTACACGGATACACAAGGTGCCGCCGTCGCGCCGCACTTCCAGTTGCGCGGCGCCGGAGAACTTCAGCGCGTTGTCCAGCAGGTTGCCCAGCACCCGGCGCAGGGCATGCGGGCGGGTTTCCAGGGGCACGCCGGCGCGGCCTTGCAGGCTGACCTGCTGGCCGGCGTCCTGGTAGTCGAGCACCAGGCTGTCGAGGAAGGCGTCGAGGTCGACGCGACGCTGCGCCTCGCTGGCGCCGTCCATGCTGCGGGCATAGGCCACGCCTTCGCGGACCAGGTGCTGCATTTCCTCCAGGTCGCTCCACAGGCGCTCGCTTTCCGGCGACGGGTCCATCTGCTCGACGCGCAGCTTCATGCGCGTGATCGGCGTCTGCAGGTCGTGGGAGATGGCCGCCAGCAGTTGCATGCGTTCCTTCAGGTAGTCGCCGATGCGGCCCTGCAGGGCGTTGAAGGCGCGGGCGGCGTAGGCCACTTCGTTCGGGCCGTTCTCGTCCAGCGGCGCGGCCGGGGTGTCCGGGTCGAGGTGGTCGACGGCCTGGGCCAGGCGCGTCAGCGGGCGGATCGCGGTGCGCACCGCCAGCCAGGTGCAGGCCAGCAGCACGGCCAGCTGCAGCACCAGCACCACCGGCAGCCAGCGCGCCACCGCCGCCACCCCGCGGGGGTGACGTCGATGGTTAGCGGCCTGCCGTCGGCCAGGCGCAGGTGCGCCTGGAAGTGCGCGGCGGGGCCGGGGAGGGTTTCGAAGCGCAGGGCGTAGCGCGAGCCGATGGCGCTCTCGATGCTGGTCGCGGCCATGGGCGCCCGGGCCATGTCCATGGCCTGGCCGGGTTCGCCTTCGTCCAGGCGGTAGCGGTAGTTGGGGCGCTCGACCATGGGCAGCCACTGCTCGCGCTCGTTCGCCGGCAGGCGGTCGAGCAGGGCGACGGCGGTGCTCACGTCGCTTTCCAGGTTGCCGAGCATCATGCTCCGCGCGCTGACGTAGCGCTCGTAGAATTGCGAGCTGAAGGACAGGCCGTAGGCCAGCACCAGCCCGGTGAGGAAGATCAGCGCCAGGCGCGCTGCCAGGGTGCGGGGCATGGCGGTCACCCGGCGGGTTCGATGAGCTGCACCGGCAGCGAGAAGACGTAGCCTTCGTTGCGTACCGTCTTGATGCAGTCCGGCTCGCGGGCGTCGTCGCGCAGGCGCTGGCGCAGGCGGCTGACCAGCAGGTCGATGGAGCGGTCGAACACGTCCGCCTCGCGGCCCTGGGTCAGGTTCAGCAGCTGCTCGCGGCTGAGCACCCGCTGCGGGTGGTCGAGGAACACCCGCAGCAGGCGGTACTCGGCGCCGCTCAGGGCGACCAGGGTGCCCTCGGTGTCCAGCAGGTGGCGCGCGCTGGTGTCCAGGCGCCACTGGCCGAAGCCGATCAGCCGGCTGCTCTCGGTGATCGACAGGTTCGGCGGCAGCATGCGCGTGCGCCGCAGCACGGCATTGATCCGCGCCAGCAGCTCGCGAGCCGAGAAGGGCTTGGTCAGGTAGTCGTCGGCGCCCATTTCCAGGCCGATGATGCGGTCGGTCTCGTCGTTGCGCGCGGTGAGCATCAGCACCGGGGTGGCCTTGTGCTTGCCCACCCGCAGCTCGCGGCACAGCTTCAGGCCGTCGTCGCCGGGCATCATGATGTCCAGCACTATCAGGTCCACGGCGTTGGCGTCCAGGAAGGTGCGCATCTGCCGCCCGTCCGCGGCCAGGCTGACGCGCAGGCCGTTCTTCTTCAGGTAGTTGCCGACCAGCTCGCGGATCTCGCGGTCGTCGTCGACGATCAGGACGTGATCGACGTGTTCCATGGGGCTTCCTCGTGGGCTTCGCTCGTGAGGCTGAGTGTATAGGGCGGGGCGGCGCTTGCCTGCCGGGCTTTGTATTCCACTGTATCTGCGAGGTACCTGGATACCTGGGGCGGCATTCGCCGGGCGTGGCGGACACAGGCGCGATACCCGCGGCCGGTGAAATGGGCACCAAGCGGAAGGCACAAGGCCTCCGTGCCACGAACCCACCACCGAGGATACCGCCATGAAAACCCTGACCCTTGCCGCCGCCCTGTTCGCCTTCGCCGCGCCCCTGGCCAGCTTCGCCGCCAGCGCCCCCGCACCGGTGGAGCAGTACCACTACGGCCAGCACCTGGACGTGAAGAAGGTCCTGGCCCTGCACGAGGAGCCCGGCAGCTGCCAGGTGGTGCAGGCGCGCATGGACTACCTGGACTCCAACGGCCAGCCCCACAGCCTGGCCTACCAGAAGTTCTCCAGCGACTGCAACGAAGGCGGTTGATGCACCGTGCCCTGGCCAGGGATGGCCATAACGCCCCGATCCCCCTGCAGACGAGGTCGCCATGCTGCTCATCGCCTTTCTCGGCGGGGTGCTGACCCTGCTCAGCCCCTGCATCCTTCCCGTATTGCCGTTGTTGTTGCAGCGCGCCGGCGGGCCGGCCTGGTCGCCGCTGCTGACCCTCGCCGGCCTGGCCAGCGGTTTCGCCGTGCTGGCCAGCCTGGCCGCGGTTTCCAGCGCCTGGGTGGTGGAGGCCAGCGAGGTCGGCCGCTACCTGGTGCTGGGCTTGCTCGGGCTGTCCGCCGTGGCGTTGCTGTCGCCGCGCTTCGGCACCTGGCTGTCGCGGCCCTGGGCCTGGCTCGGCGACCGTTTGCACGGCCAGGCCCGTGGCCTGCCGCCGGCGCTGTCGGCCTGGCTGCTGGGCTTCGCCGCCGGCCTGCTGTGGGCGCCCTGCGCCGGGCCCATCCTCGGGCTGATCCTCTCCGGGGCCATGCTCCAGGGGCCCAGCGCCTCCACCAGCCTGCTGCTGTTGGCCTACGGGTTGGGCAGCGCCGTCGCCCTGGGCGCCGCGCTGTTCCTCGGGCGCGGCCTGTACCAGCGCCTGCGCCCGTCGCTGGGGGCGCTGGAATGGCTGCGCCGCGGGGCCGGGGTCCTGGCCTTGCTGGCGGTGGTGGTGATCGGCAGCGGCGCCAGTGCGCAGCTGGTCGGCCCGGGTTCTTCGCGGGTGCTGGCCGGCCTGGAGCACAAGGTGCTGGACGGCGTGCCGAAGCTGCTCGACAGACTGATGCCCACTGCAAGCGCCGCTGACCTGGCCGATATGGGCGCCATGCCCAGCCTGGACGGCGCCGTGCAGTGGCTCAACAGCGCGCCCCTGGCCAGCGCGGACCTGCGCGGCAAGGTGGTGCTGGTGGACTTCTGGACCTACGACTGCATCAACTGCCAGCACAGCCTGCCGTACGTGAACCAGTGGGCGAAGCGCTATGCCGACCAGGGGCTGGTGGTGATAGGCGTGCACACGCCGGAATACCCCTACGAGCGCATCCCGGCGAACGTGCAGAAGGCCGTGGAACGGCACGACATCCACTACCCGGTGGCGCTGGACAACCAGTACCGCATCTGGAACGCCTTCGCCAACCAGTACTGGCCGGCGCACTACTTCATCGATGCGAAGGGCCGCGTCCGCCACCTGCACGTGGGCGAGGGCGACTACGAAGGGCAGGAGGCGATCATCCGCCAGTTGCTCGGGGAGCGTGCGCAGCCGGCGGGCTGACCGGGAAGGACGGGCAGGGCGGCCGTGGCGGCCGCCCTGTCTGGCTGTCGCGCCTTAGTGCGGCGCGCGGCGGATGGTCTTGAGCAGGTCTTCCGGGCTGATCTGGCCGACGATCTGCTCCACCGCGCTGCCCGGCTGCGGCAGGTCGAGGATGTGGCCCTTCATCTTGCCGATCACGTGCATCTCGCAGGGCTTGCAGTCGAACTTCAGCGTTAGCACCTCGTCGCCGTGCACCAGCTGCATGGGCGCGACCTTGGTGCGCACGCCGGTGACGCCCTTGGCCTGCTTCGGGCACAGGTTGAAGGAGAAGCGCAGGCAGTGCTTGGTGATCATCACCGGCACTTCGCCGGCCTCCTCGTGGGCCTCGTAGGCCGCGTCGATCAGTTGCACGCCGTGGCGGTGGTAGAACTCGCGGGCCTTGTGGTTGTACACGTTGGCCAGGAACGATAGGTGCGCCTCGGGGTACACCGGCGGTGGGTTCGTCTCGGCCTTGCGGCTGCCGCGCGGGTGGGCGGCGATGCGCGCGGCGGTGAGCGCATCGATGGCCTCGCGGCGCAGAGCCTTGAGCTGCGAGTTGGGGATGAAGAAGGCCTGCGGCGCGTCCAGCTCGATGCTTTCGGCGTGGTACTGGGTGGTGCCCAGTTGGCCGAGCAGGTCGTGCAGTTGCTCCAGCGCTTGCTCCGGCTTGTTGGCCAGGCCGAAGGGGCCATCCAGGGCGACGCTGGCGCTGACGCCTTCCTCGCTGGTGGCGCTCAGCTCCAGGCGTTCCTCGCGCAGGCGGGCCACCCAGGAGAGGCCGACGCGGCGCTCGGCGGAGGTCTTCAGCAGGGCCTGCTGCCAGTTGTGGTCGAGGTTGCGCGACAGCGGGTGGTTCGGCCGCAGGCGGTACATGCCCTCGGGCATCTCGTTGGGCTCGACGCGGTAGCGGTAGCGCTTCTGGCCATCTTCTTCGAACTCGCTTTTCAGCTCGGCGATGTTGGCGCGGAAACCCACCACCTCGCGCTTGACCAGCACGTTCAGGCCGTCGCCGTTGGACAGCGGCTGCTCGGTGGCGACGATCAGGTCGCGCTTGCCGACCTTCTCCACCACGCCCACCGGCAGGCCGGTGAAGGTCGGCGAGTCGAAGGCGCCGATGTCGATCTTGCGCTCGCTGACGAAGTAGTCGGTGCTGCCGCGGTGGAAGGTCTTGTCCGGGTCGGGCAGGAAGAAGTGCTCGGTGCGGCCGCTGGAGGCGCGGGCCAGGTCCGGGCGCTCGGCGAGGATGCCGTCCAGGCGTTGGCGGTAGTAGGCGGTGATGTTCTTCACGTAGCCCATGTCCTTGTAGCGCCCCTCGATCTTGAAGGAGCGCACGCCGGCGTCGACCAGGGCGCTGAGGTTGGCGCTCTGGTTGTTGTCCTTCATCGACAGCAGGTGTTTCTCGAAGGCCACCACGCGGCCCTGGTCGTCCTTCAGGGTGTAGGGCAGGCGGCAGGCCTGGGAGCAGTCGCCGCGGTTGGCGCTGCGCCCGGTCTGCGCATGGGAGATGTTGCACTGGCCGGAGAAGGCTACGCAGAGCGCGCCGTGGATGAAGAACTCGATGGCCGCGTCGGTTTCGTCGGCGATGGCGCGGATTTCCTTCAGGTTCAGCTCGCGGGCCAGCACCAGCTGGGAGAAGCCGGCCTGGTCGAGGAACTTGGCCCGGCCCAGGGTGCGGATGTCGGTCTGGGTGCTGGCGTGCAGCTCGATCGGCGGGATGTCCAGGTCGAGCACGCCCAGGTCCTGCACGATCAGCGCGTCGACGCCGGCGTCGTGGAGCTGGTGGATCAGCGCGCGGGCCGGCTCCAGCTCGTCGTCGTGGAGGATGGTGTTGATGGTGGTGAAAACCCGCGCGTGGTAGCGGTGGGCGAATTCCACCAGCCGGGCGATGTCGCTCACCTCGTTGCAGGCGTTGTGCCGGGCGCCGAAGCTCGGGCCGCCGATGTACACGGCATCGGCTCCATGCAGGATGGCCTCGCGGGCGATGCTTACATCGCGGGCAGGGCTGAGCAGTTCCAGATGGTTCTTGGGCAGGGACATGGTTTCTTCTTCATCAGGCGTGGCACGGCAAGGCGCGCATTGTAGCGGCGAAACGCCCGCCGGGCACCCGTGCGCTGCCCGGTGGTGGCGCCGCCCGGCGGGGCGCCGGACGGCGAAGGGGCCCGGTCAGGCCCTGGCGGCCAGCGCGGTGACTTCCACGCGCATGCCTTCCACGGCCAGGGCGGCCACGCCGACGGCGGCGCGCACCGGCCAGGGCCTGGCGAAGAAGCGCTGGTACACCTCGTTGAAGGCGGCGCGATCGGCCATGTCGGTGAGGTAGATGGTCAGGTGCAGCACGCGATCCATGGAGCTGCCGGCGCGCTCCAGGGCGGCCTTCAGCGCGCGCAGGGTGCATTCGCTCTGCTCGACGATGCCGCCCAGCTCCAGGCTGCCGTCTTCGCGGGTGGGAATCTGGGTGGAGACCAGCAGGCCGCCGAAGCCGGACACGTCGGAGGAGATCGACTCGGGATCGGCGTCGGGGAGGAAGGTGAGGTCGTTGTCAGCCATGGGGGCCTCCTTGTGCGGGTGATACGAGGGGCGGCAGCTTACCCGCCGGGGCCCGCGGCGTCACCCGCGCGGGCCCGCACACCGGACAACGCCGGGCGGGACGTAGGGCGCATGACGCCTACGGCGTTATCCGCCGTTTGGCCTTGATGCCCGGCGGCTCCGGGGCCGACCTTGGCGTTGACTGTGGCCGCGGTGTAGCGGCGGATAACCGCGAACGGTTATTCGCCCTACGCCCAGGTCAGTGGTAGAACGCCGAGGGCGCCACGCCGAACTGCCGGCGGAAGGCCGCGGCGAAGGCGCTCTGGCTGTCGTAGCCGTGCTGCAGCGCCACCTGCAGCACCGGCAGGCCCTGGGCCAGGGCCTCCAGGGAGAGCAGCAGGCGCGCCTGCTGGCGCCAGCGGCCGAAGGTGATGCCGGTGCTGCGCTGGAAGCGGCGGTGGAAGGTCTTCGGGCTCATCGCCAGTTGCCCGGCCCAGTGCTCGGCGCTGCCGCCCCGGGCGGGGTTTTCCGCCAGGGCGCGGCAGACCCGGGCGATGCGCTCGTCGTCCGGCCAGGGCAGGTGGAAGGGCAGTACCGGCAGGCTGCGCAGTTCGTCGAGGAGGAAGCGCATCAGGCGGCCGTCGCGGCTGTCGCCGGCATAGCGCGCGGGCACCTGGGTGGACGCCTGGATGAGCTCGCGCAGCAGCGGCGACACGTCGATCACGCAGTCCCCGGCGGGCAGGCCGTCGATGGCATCGGGGTTGACGAACAGGCTGCGCACCCGCGTCACGCCGCGCATGCGCAGCGAGTGTTCGACGCCCGCCTGCAGCCAGACGCCGCGGGTCGGTGGCGTCACCCAGCGCCCGGCCGGGGTCTCCACCACCAGCACGCCCTCGATGGCGTAGATCAGCTGCGCCCGCGGGTGGCTGTGGGGCGGCACCACGTGGCCGCTGGGGTAGTCGATGGCGACGCCGGTGACCGGCATCTCCAGGGATTCGTAGGGCAGGCAGGCGTGGTCGACCATGGGGCGCGTCCGTTGCGGGGGAAGGGCGAGCTTAGCGCAGGATGACCCTTTTGCGACAACGATGGACCCTTTGGCGCGAGTTGGACGGCTACGCCCCGCCTATGCTGGGCCCGGACACCCGTTCGAGGCCAGACCATGCAAGCGAACCCGCAAACCAAGTACCGCCCGTTCCCCACCATTGACCTGCCCAACCGCCGCTGGCCGTCGCAGACCATCGCCCAGGCCCCGGTGTGGCTGTCCACCGACCTGCGCGACGGCAACCAGGCGCTGTTCGAACCCATGAACCGCGAGCGCAAGCTGCGCCTGTTCGGCGAGCTGGTGCGGCTGGGCTTCAAGGAGATCGAGGTGGGCTTCCCGGCCGCCTCGCGCACCGACTTCGAGATCATCCGCCAACTGATCGACGAGGGCGGCATTCCCGACGACGTCACGCCCATGGTGATGACCCAGCTGCGCGAGGACCTGATCGACGAGACCGTGCGCGCCGTGGCCGGCGCGCGGCGGGTGATAGTGCACCTGTACAACGCCATCGCCCCGGTGTGGCGGCGGGTGGTGTTCGGCCTGTCGTTGGACGAGGTGGAGCAACTGGTAGTGCGCCACGTGCAGTTGCTGAAGGACAGGGTGGCCGCGCACCCGCAGACCGAATGGGTGCTGCAGTACTCGCCGGAAACCTTCTGCATGGCCGAGCTGGACGTGTCGCTGCGCATGTGCAACGCCGCCATCCGCACCTGGGACGCCGGGCCCGGCCGGCCGATCATCGTCAACCTGCCGACCACCGTGGAAGTGGCTACGCCCAACGTCTTCGCCGACCAGATCGAATGGATGCACGAACGCCTGGAGCGCCGCGAGCACGTGGTGCTGTCCGTGCACCCGCACAACGACCGCGGCACCGGCGTGGCCTGCGCCGAGCAGGCGTTGCTGGCCGGCGCCCAGCGGGTGGAGGGCTGCCTGTTCGGCAACGGCGAGCGCAGCGGCAACCTCGACCTGGTGACCCTGGCGCTGAACCTCTACACCCAGGGCATCCACCCGGGCCTGGACTTCAGCGACATCGCCGGCGTGGCGCGGGTGGCCGAGGCCTGCACCGGGCTGCCGATCCACCCGCGCCATCCCTACGTCGGCGATCTGGTGTTCACGGCCTTCTCCGGCTCGCACCAGGACGCCATCGCCAAGGGCTTCGCCGCCCAGGACCCGCACGGCTTCTGGGAGGTGCCCTACCTGCCGGTCGACCCCAGGGACCTGGGCCGCACCTACGACAGCATCGTGCGGGTCAACAGCCAGTCGGGCAAGGGCGGCATTGCCTACCTGCTGCAGCGCGACCATGGGGTGGTGATGCCCAGGCGGATGCAGGTGGAGTTCAGCGCCATCGTGCAGAAGCAGGCCGACAGCAGCGAGACCGAGTTGAGCAGCGGGGAACTCTGGCGGCTGTTCGAACGCACCTACCTGGCCCCGGCGCGGCCCGGCGGTGAGCTGGCCTACGTCGGCCACCGGCTGTTCGAGGCCGATGGCGGGCAGGGCATGGTGCTGGAGGTGGAACTGGCCGATGGCCGCCGGCGCCACCTGCAGGGCGTGGGCAACGGCCCGATCGACGCCTGCGTGGCCGCCCTGGGCCTGCCGATACGCGTCGACGGCTACGAGGAGCGCAGCCTGGGCGGCGGCGCCGACGCCCAGGCCCTGGCGCTGGTGGAGGTGGCCTGGCCGGGCGAGGCCGGCACGCGCTTCGGCGCCGGCAGCCACGCCAACATCGTCAGTGCCTCGATCCAGGCCGTGCTCTGCGCCGTGTCGCGCTTTGCTGGGAGTGGTGAGTTGCTGGGGGACGTGTAGCGACTGGAGTGGCTTTTCGTAGGAGCGAGGGGGACGCCTAGTTCTTGCTCGCGAACGGGGTGGCTGTGGTGTCGGGTTCAAGAGCACCCTCTCCCCAGCCCTCGGCTGCGCGCCCCGCCCTGAAGGGAGAGGGGGCTTGTCCGTGCCGAGAGAGGTGATGGTTCAGTCGGAAACTTTCGGTGCTGCCAGCTAACTCCAGAACACCCAAGCGCTCCGAACGGTCCCCTCTCCCTTCAGGGAGAGGGTTAGGGAGAGGGAGCAGAGTCAACCGAGTGCACTGAAATCACCAGTGAAGCCGGTTCGCGAGCAAGCTCGCTCCTACGAAGAGCGCCCCGGAGCGGCCTACGAAAGCCCGCTGCCCACTAAAGCGGAAAAGGCCGCAACCGCCCCCGCGCACCATCCACCTCAAGGGCACCCAGCACCAGGCGGCTGACGCTTTCGGCCACGGCGCGGTAGTCGGCCTCCACCGGCCGGGCCTTGCCGGTGATCAGCGAGGCCTGCCAGCCGAAGTGGCTGTGGGCCTGGGTGGCCGACCAGAGGAACAGCAGCAGGTGCTGCGGGTCGGCCGGGGCGATCAGGCCGCGTTCCATCCAGCTGCGCAGGCAGGCGAGGTTGTCCTGCGCGGCCTGGCGCAGGCGTTCGCCACAGGGGGCCGGCAGTTGCCGGGCGCCCAGCAGCATTTCCCCGAGCACGGCCTTGTAGGTGTGCGGGTGCTCGTGGGCCACGCGCATCCGCGCCTGGATGTAGGCGGGCAGGGCCTGCTCCGGGGGCAGTTCGGCGCGCAGCAGGGCGGCGGCTTGCAGCAGGGGCTCGACCAGGGTTTCCAGCACCCGCGCGTAGAGGTTCCGCTTGTTCTGGAAGTAGTAGTAGACGTTGGCCTTGGGCAGCCCCACGCGGGCGGCGATGTCTTCGGTGCGCGCGGCCTGGAAGCCCTTGGCGGCGAACTCCTGGCTGGCGGCCCCGAGGATCAGGCGCTGGTTGCGCTCGCGGATGCCCAGCGGTTCTCTGTCGTCGACGCTGGCCTTGCGGCGGTTGGCGGGGGTACGGGCAGGGCGGGTGGCCTGGTCGCTCATGGGGAATCCGGGGAGACGGCTATCGCTATTTACAAAAGTATATAGCGGTAGGGGCGGGCTTGTCCCGCGGGGGCTTCCCGGGTTCAGGGCAGGGAGTAGAGGCGCAGCAGCAGGCGCTGCTGTGGCGAAGGCGGGCCGAAGTAGCGGCTGTACAGCGCCTCGCCCGCGGCACCGCGCAGCGCGTCGCTGAGGGCATGGTCCACTTCCAGGCGGAAGGCGTCGTCGTTGCGGGGCAGGGGCAGGGCGACGCTGGCCATCTCGAACAGGTGGTCGGACACCTGCAAGCGGTCGGCCTGGGCCGAGCGGGCCTGGTAGTTGAGCAGCGACAGGCGTTCACCGAAGAAGGCGTCCACCTCGCGGCGCAGCACACGGTCGACGCCGTCCTGGTAGCTGGCCACCTCCACCAGGCGCGATTGCAGCCCCAGCTCGCGCACCCTCTGCTGCGCCCACTGGACATTGGTGGTGCCCTTGAGCACGGCGAAGCTGCGTTTGTTCAGGCCCTGGTTGACGGTCCCCCGCCAGGTCGGCGTGCGCTCGCGCGGGGCGCCGCTGAGCGCGGCCTGCAGGGTGGCGTCGGCGTCGCGGCGCAGGATTACCCCGAGCCCGGCGGTGAACACCGGCAGCGAGAAGCTGACGCTTTCGCGGCGCTGCAGGGTTTCCACCAGCGGGCTGCAGAACAGGTCGACCTGGCCGCCGCTCACGGCCGCCAGGGCCTGTTCCAGGGGCAGCGGCTGGTAGCGCACCTGCAGGTCGGCCAGGCCCGGCGCGCTGCGCAGGCGGGCGGCCAGCGCCTGGCACAGGTCGATGGCGTAGCCGCTGGCGGTGTGCTCGTCGCCCTCGGAGAAGGGCGCGTTGTCGGCCAGGAAGCCCAGCACCAGGGTATGGCTGGCGTGAATGCGCGCCAGGCTGTCGGCCCGGGCGCCGGGGGCCAGCAGCAGCGGCAGCAGGAACAGGGCGGCGAACAGGCGGTTCATGGCGACTCCGGCGGCGCGGCGAGGCGCTCGTAGGCCTTGACGAAGCGTTTGGCGATGAAGCCGAACAGCAGGTAGCCGACCACCATCACCAGGGCCGCGCCGAACACCGCCTCCAGCCCCGAGGCATAGAGCGCGTAGAAGCAGTAGCAGGCGGCGACCAGCATCACGGCGGTGTTGCGGCGCACCAGCTCCAGGCCGACGCCGGCCTTGTAGAGGATCACCACCAGCCCGGTCAGCGAGGTGATGTAGGGGATGATGTTGGTGACCGCGGCCAGGCTCACCAGTTTGGTGAACTGGGCGGTGGCGTTGGGCGAGATGGTCGAGAGGGCGATCAGGCTCTGCAGCACCGCGCAGGTGACCAGCCCGGCCAAAGGCGCGCCGCGCCCGGTGACGCGGGTGAACAACTGCGGGAACAGGCCCTGGGCGGCGGTGACCTTGGCCGTCTCGGCCAGGGTGAACTGCCAGCCCAGCAGCGAGCCGACGCAGGCCATCACCGCCAGGGCCATCACCAGGTTGCCCACCCCGTCGTTGAACAGGTGCGCATAGGCCAGGGCGAAGGGCGCGCTGGAGTTGGCCAGTTCCGGGTTCGGCACCAGGCCCTGGATCACGGTGGTGGACAGCACGTACACCACCGCGGCGCCCAGGGTGCCCAGCAGGCAGGCCAGCGGCACGTTGCGCTTGGGGTTGTCCACCGCGTCGGAGTTCTGCGCCGCCGACTCCATGCCGAGGAAGGCCCAGAGCGTCAGCGGGATGCTGTCGGTGATCGCCTGGCTGACCGGCAGGTTGTTGGGGTTCCAGGCGGCGGCGAAGGTTTCCGGGCTGAAGCGGAACCAGCCGAAGAAGCCCAGCCCGGCCACCGGGATGATCACCCCCAGACGGTGACCGAGCCCAGCCGCCCGGTGATCCGCGGGCCGCCGAAGTTGGCCAGGGTGGTCAGCCAGATCAGCCCCAGGGTCCCGAGGAACAGGGGCACCGAGCCGCTGCCCAGCCAGGGGAAGAAGGGCGTCAGGTAGCCCACCGCGGACAGGCTGATGGCCACGTTGCTGATCACCAGGGACAGGAAGTACAGGTACGAGCAGAGGAAGAACGCCGACTTGCCATGGGCCTCCTCGCTGTAGGCGGACATGCCGCCGGAGCGCGGGCAGTAGATGCCGCACTGGGCGAAGCAGTAGGCGATGGCCATGGAGCCCACGGCGGTGAACACCCACGACAGCAGCGAGACCGCACCCAGCTGGGCCATGCTGGAGGGCAGCATGATGATCCCCGAGCCCATCATGTTGACCATCACCAGGGTGGTCAGCCCGGTGAGGCCCATCTTCCTGGTCGCGGCCATGCAGGGCTCCTGGGTCGGTGACCGGTGGCGACGCTGTGGTTTACGGCGGTGGAATGCTCAAAGGATAGGCACGGCCCGGCGGAGCGGCCATGGCGCGGGGGGCGATTTTTCGGGAATGGGACTGGAGTGGCATTTTGGGGGGCTGTCCTGTGCAGGCGGAGAGCCCGGCGTCATCCTCACACCCCGCTACCGTAGGGCGAATAACCGTTCGCGGTTATCCGCCGTCGGCCACGCCACCGGAGCGTCTGGCGCGGCCGGTGAGCCCAATCGCGGACGGAGTCCGCTCCTACGTCCGAGCCATGCCAATCCCCTGTAGGAGCGCGCCCTGCGCGCGAATCGCGGGCAGGGCCCCTACGTCCGTGCTTCCTGGAACCGTAGGAGCGGACTCTGTCCGCGATCTGGCGGATAACGCCGTAGGCGTTATGCGCCCTACGGGGAGCCCGGGAACTTCGCGGTTCCGCATTGCGCCGAACGGTCCCCTCTCCCGCTTGCGGGGGAGGGTTAGGGAGGGGGTGCGGCGTCAGGGTTGGCAGAGGTCGTGGGCGAAGTCCGTCCCCTCTCCCCAACCCTCTCCCTGAAGGGAGAGGGGCTGTCCCGAGCTGCCGGAGCGTCCGGAGTCATTCTGATAGTCCTCACCGCCGTCCTCATTCCCGCGAACGCGGGAAGCCAGGGTTCGCGAGCAAGAACTAGGCGTCCCCCTCGATCCTACGAAAAGCAAAAGCGCTTTTGCTCTGGCGTTTGGACTTCCAGAGAAACAACCGAGCGCACCGGAACGCCCCTTCAGAAGGCCGAGCGAAACCGGCGCTCAGGAGGTCATGCGACATGGATGTCGCGAGAGCCCCGATGGGCTACAGGGACGTACCCTCGGGGCGGGCCTCCGTGGCGGGGGAATTCGCGAGGGTAGCCCGGCTCCATCGGGCCCGTATGCGGGGCAAGCCTTTTTGGTTCCTTTTGTGGCGTTTGACAAAAGGGACTCGCCCGAGGGGGCGAAACGAGAGATATCAACGCACTCGGAGCGGCGCGCTACACCGAGCCCCAAGCCACTGGGTTCCCGCGTTCGCGAGAATGACGAGGTTGAAGTGAGGTGTGCGGGCCCAAGCTTCGCGAGCAAGAACCAGGCATCCCCCACGCTCCTACAACAGCCTCGCCCCCTCGTTGGAAATGAAAAACGCCGTTCCCCTTACTAAAGAAAACGGCGTTTCCTCATGACCCGCGCACCATCACCAGTGGCGATACCCACGATAGTAGCCATGCGGCGGCCCGTAGTAGCGCGGGCCATAGTACGCCGGCCCGTAGTACACCGGCCGGTAGTAGCGCACCGGCGGCGGCACCACCACGGCCACTGGCGGCGGCGGGGCGTAGTACACCGGCGCCGGCGGGTAGTAGTAGGCCGGCGGCGGGGCGGGTTGCACGTAGACCGGTGCCGGCGGCGCGGAGGCGCCGGCGACGACAGCGCCACCCACGACGGCGCCGACCACCGCGCCTATGGCCGCGGCATCGGTGTTGCTGTTGGCCGATGCCTGCCCGGCCAGGGCGAAGGATGCGCACAACACCAGGGCGAGTTGCGGAATCCGGCGAATCATCTGTCTTACCTCCTGAAAGTTCCGGCCTTGAGGTCGGATACTTCTAAGACATTCTGTTCAGGCAAAGTGTAACCGGCGCTGTGTAAATCCTGTGTAAAGGGCGCCATACGGTCGTTCCGGGGTTTCTTCGATGCAGCCGGCAACACAAAAACCGGGCCTGCGGCGGCGCGGCTTGTTATGGTTGGGGTTTTCCCTCAAGCCAAGGAGGCTTTATGCCCTTGAATCGAGCCCTGCCGGCCATGCTGTTCGGCGCCATCCTGCTGGCCGGTTGCAGCAGTGCCGACAAGCCCGCCGAATCCCCGGCCGCCGCGCCCGAAGCCGGCCGCTGCAATGCCGGGGCGGTGCAGTCGCTGGTCGGCAAGCCGCTGTCCCAGGCGCTGGTGGAGCAGGCCCGGCGCGACGCCGGCGCGCAGAACGCACGCGTGCTGCATCCCCATGACGCGGTGACCCTGGAGTACAACTCGCAGCGGCTGAACATCAATGTCGACGACCGCGAACTGGTGCGCGGGCTCAACTGCGGTTGAGGTGGGAGAACTGCGCCCGGCGTGCAATGCCCGGGTGCGGGGTGACGGGAGCCCGGCGCGGGCTCCCGCACGGGCGGGGCCCGGTCAGCGGTTGGCCGGTTTGCGGATGATGCGCAGCGCCTGGGTGGTGTGGTTCACGCAGGACTCGTAGTCGCCGGCGGCGCGGGCCTTCTCGGCCTGGTCGACATGGTCCTGGACCACGTTGACCTTCACGCCGGTGGCGTTCTTGCTGGCCGTGGCGAGAAAGTCCTTCAACTGAGTCAGGTTGGCGTCGCAGAGCTTGCTGTCGGCCATGGCTGCCATCGGCAGGGCCAGGGTGGCGGCGAGGACGAGGACGATCTTCTTCATGGGGTTGTCTCCTGAACGGGTTCATCGTGAACCTGGGGGCGGGGCCGTGCGCGAGCAAGCCCGCGGGCCCGTGGATGCCGCTTCACCTGATGTCGATCAAGGTGGCCAGGAATACCTGACGCCTGTTTCGACCGGCCCCCGCGCCGTTCGTGTCATTTTTTTCGCCCCCGCCATCCGCGCGTCCATCCCGTAGGGCGCATAACGCCCCAGGCGTTATCCGCCGTTTTTCGCTACAGCGCGGAAAACCGCCGCTCCAGCTGCTGCGCACGGAAGTGCTCGAGGACGAAGTCGACGAAGGCGCGGGTCTTGGCCGGCAGCAGCTTGTGGGCGGTGTAGTAGACACTGGTGATGCCGGCGTCCACGTACCAGTCCGGCAGCACCCGCCGCAGTTGGCCCGACTCCAGGTAGGGCAGGGCGTGCTGCATGCTCACCAGGGTGATGCCCAGGCCCTGCAGGGCGGCATGGCAGGCCGCCTCCGGGTCGCTCATGAACATGCGCTCGCCCAGCGCGATGGGCGCCTGGCCCTTGTCGCCGCGGTGGCTCAGCCCCCAGGGGCGCACGCGGCCGGTCTGTGGCGAGCGGATGCGGATGCCGTCGTGCTGCGCCAGGTCCGCGGGCGTGCGGATCGGCCGGCGGCCGTCGAGGTAGGCGGGGCTGGCCAGCAACACCAGGTGCGCCGGCGACAGGCGCCGCGCCACCACCCCCGGCGGCAACTCGAAGCCACCGCCGATGGCGGCGTCGAAACCCTCGGCGATGAGGTCCACCTGGCGGTTGTCGAAGTGCCAGTCCGGGCGGATCGCCGGGTAGCGGCCGAGGAACTCGCCCAGCAGCGGCAGGATGTAGTCGCGGCCGAACACCAGCCCCATGCTGACCTTCAGGGTGCCGCCGGGCTGGCCGTCGGCGCTGGCCAGGTTGGCCAGGGCGTTGCGGATGCTGCCCAGGCCGGGCGCCACTTCGGCCAGGAAGCGTTCGCCAGCCTCGGTCAGGCTGAGGTTGCGGGTGCTGCGCTGGAACAGGCGCACGCCCAGGCCGGCCTCCAGGCGGGCGACGTTCTTGCCCACCGCCGCCGGCGTCAGGCCCAGGCGCCGGGCCGCGGCGGCGAAGCTGCCGGCCTCGGCGCTGCGGACGAAGCATTCGAGGCTGTTGAGGGTTTCCATGGCGCGCTCGTGTAAACCGGATGGATCGACTGAATATAGCGATTACCGGCTACCGGGTAATGAATCGCGGGAGGAGACTGTGCCCGTCGCTTCACCTTCCCCCATTCCCGGAGCACCGACATGAGCAACAGCACCCCCAACACTCCCCTCGCCAGCAAGGTCGCCTTCGTCCAGGGCGGCTCGCGCGGCATAGGCGCGGCCATCGTCCAGCGCCTGGCCCGCGACGGCGCCGCCGTGGCCTTCACCTACGTCAGCTCGGCGCAGAAGGCCGAGGACCTGGCCGCCACCGTGCAGGCCGCCGGTGGCCGCGCCCTGGCCATCCAGGCCGACAGCGCCGACGCCGACTCGCTGAAGGCCGCCATCGAGCGCGCCGCCGCGCACTTCGGCCGCCTCGACATCCTGGTGAACAACGCCGGCGTGCTGGCCGTGGCGCCGCTGGACGAATTCACCCTGGAAGACTTCGACCGCACCCTGGCGGTCAACGTGCGCAGCGTATTCGTCGCCACCCAGGCCGCGGCCCGGCACATGGGCGAGGGCGGCCGCATCATCACCATCGGCAGCACCAACGCCGAGCGCATGCCCTTCGCCGGCGGCGGCGTCTACGCCATGAGCAAGGCCGCGGTGACCGGCCTGACCCGCGGCTTCGCCCGCGACCTGGGCCCGCGCGGCATCACCGTGAACAACGTGCAGCCCGGCCCGGTGGACACCGATATGAACCCGGACAGCGGCGACTTCGCCGAGTCGCTGAAAGGCCTGATGGCCCTGGACCGCTACGGCCGCGCGGAGGAAATCGCCTCCTTCGTGGCCTACCTGGCAGGCCCGGAAGCGGCCTACATCACCGGTGCCAACCTGCTGATCGACGGCGGCTTCGCGGCCTGAGACCTTTCGCGGAGGCAGGTGGCGGCAAGCAATACCGCCACCTGCCTTGCCCGTCATCCCACCAATGCCCAAGGCATGAGTCGCTTTCGAGGAGTGCAGTCCCGGGGATTGGCATGGATATAAGGTATTTATCGGAACTCTAATAAAAGGCTAATATCCGATGAACTCCGTCAACTGGACGCGGAAGGCGGTCAAGCAGTTGCTCAGGCTGGACAGGCGTCACCAGGTGCAGGTTCGCGACGCCGTTGGCGAGCTGAGGCGGATGCCCGACTGCCGGCAAGTGAAGGCACTGAGCGATCACGCCTACGGTTACCGGCTTCGCGTCGGCAACTACCGGGTACTGTTCGATTGGGACGGTGAAATCAGGATCGTTGCGGTGCAAGAAGTGAGGAAGCGCGATGAGCGAACCTACTAAGGTGCAGATCATCAATGACGCAGACGGTAAACCGGCCTTCGTGGTGATTCCCTATGCCGATTACGTGGCGCAGCACCGCCTGGACGAGAACCTGATTCCCCATGACGTGGTCAGCCGCATGGTGGATGGTGCAAGCGCGATCAGGGCCTGGCGGGAGCACCTGGGGCTGACGCAGCTGGAGGTGGCCGAGCGCCTGGGGGTGACGCAGTCCGCCTATGCGCAGCAGGAGGCCTCGACACGGCCGAGGAAAGCCTCCCGCGCGCGCATCGCCGGGGCACTCGGCATTGCGCCGGCGCAATTGGAGCTTTGAGTTCCCGAAACCTCACCGCGCCGCCGGCCGCTCCCGGCTCTGGATGTTCCAGTGCGCGGCGCTGCCGGCCAGTTGCGCGGAAAGCTGCTCCACCTGCTCGTACAGGCGCAGGGTCAGCCAGTAGAAGCCCTGCGTCTCGAAGGCGCCGGCCAGGCTCTGCGGGCGTGGCGGCAGGTGGGCGGTGCCCTGGCATTCCTGGACCAGGCGCGAGGTGCGGCTGAACTTCAGGGCATGGGCCGATTGCAGCAGCAGGCGGCCGATGGCCTGCCGCAGCGGTTCCAGGTCTGCCGGCAGCGGGGCGATCCCGCCGGCCTGGGCGGCGAACTGGCGCGAGGCCAGCAGCGATTCCAGGGTGCCCATGATGGCCCGGTGGGCGCGCTGGATCAGCTCCAGCTCGCGCAGCGGCATGCCGGTTTCCCGCGCCACCGGCGCCAGGTGCGCGCGGGACGCCACCAGGCGCTGGTCCAGTTCCTCCAGCTGGCTGGCGAAGTGCTCGGCGCGCAGGTCGGTGCTGCTGCTCAGCTGGCCGAACAGGCGGGCGCAGGCGCGCAGGTTGTCCGACAGCAGGTAGCGCCAGACGTAGACCGCGCGCAGCGGGTAGATCTGCGCGAAGACCAGCGCCAGGGCCACGCCGACCAGCACGTTGAGCATGCGCCAGAGGCCCTCGGTCATGCTGTTGTCGCCATGCCCGGCCACCGTGCACATGGTGATCCCCGCCAGCAGCGCCACGTAGCCGGGGCGGCGGATGGCGTAGAAGGCCGAGACCGCGCCGGCCACCGACATCAGCACATAGACCAGCGGATCGGAGCCGGTGAGGTTGTGCACCAGGATGATCGCCAGGCCCACCGCGGCGCCCAGCAGGGTGCCCAGGGTGCGCTCGCGGGACTTGCCGCGGATGGTGCCCTGGTGCACCAGGCCGCCCATCACCACCAGCACCGTGACCGAGGCCCAGAGCCCGTGGGGGATGTCGATGCCGGTGGTGAGCAGGATGGAGGCCAGCAGCGCCAGGCCCACGCGCACGCAGTGGATCCACGCGGCGTAGCGGTAGCGGGTGTAGGGGTTGGCCAGGCGGCGCCAGGGCCGGGCCAGGAATTGCAGGACTTTCGCCAAGGCGCTGCGCTCTCCTCGCGGGGGCGGACCCGCTCAGCTTAGGTGCTGTGGCCGACGAGCGGCAAACCCGCGGCTGTCGCGCAATGAAAATGCATCTGGTTCGAGGTGCTGGCGCTTGGCTAGAATCTGCGCTTTTTGCGCGCGCTACGGGCCGCGCTCCAGAGATTCGAGATGCTGACAGGCCGTTACGACCTTGCGCTGGTGCTGATTTCCCTCTTCGTTGCCGTCCTGGCTTCCTACACCGCCCTGGACCTGGCCGGGCGCATCGCCAGGGCCCGGGGCGCCGGGGCCCTGCTGTGGATCGGCGGTGGCGCCGTGGCCATGGGCATCGGCGTCTGGTCCATGCACTTCATCGGCATGCTCGCCTTCAGCCTGCCCATCCCGCTGGGCTACGACCTGAGCCTGACGCTGCTGTCCCTGGCCCTGGCGGTGCTCAGCTCCGGCTTCGCCCTGGCCCTGGTCGGCCAGCCGCACCTGCCCGGCTGGCAGCTGCTGGCCGGCGCCCTGGTGATGGGCTGCGGCATCGCCGGCATGCACTACCTGGGCATGTACGCCATGCTCATGCAGCCGGGCATCGACTACGACCCGCTGCTGTTCGGCCTGTCCCTGGTGGTCGCCGCGCTGGCCTCCGGCGCCGCGCTGTGGATCGCCTTCCGCCTGCGCCGCAACACCCCCTACGTGCGCCTGGTGCGCGGTGGCGCGGCGCTGCTGATGGGCCTGGCCATCGTCGGCATGCACTACACCGGCATGGCCGCCGCGCGCTTCCCCCTGGGCAGCTTCTGCGGCGCCGCGCCGGCCGGGCTGGACAATGGCTGGCTGGCGCTGCTGGTGATCCTCGTGACCCTGGCCATCCTCGCCATCGCGCTGCTCACCTCGGTGCTCGACGCCCGCCTGGAGGCGCGCACCGCGCAGCTCACCGACTCCCTGGCGCAGGCCAACCAGGAGCTCACCCAGCTGGCCCTGCACGACAACCTGACGCGCCTGCCCAACCGCCTGCTGCTGGAGGACCGCATCGGCCAGCTGATCGCCAAGGTGCAGCGCCATGGCGGCTGCTTCGCGCTGATGTTCCTCGACCTGGACGGTTTCAAGCCGGTCAACGACGCCTTCGGCCACCACATCGGCGACCAGCTGCTGCAGGCCGTGGCCCGGCGCCTGCGCGAGAGCCTGCGCGGCGAGGACACCCTGGCGCGCATCGGCGGCGACGAGTTCGTCCTGCTGGTGGAGCTGAAGGCGCCGGAAGACGCCGCGGCCCTGGCCGGGCAGCAGATCGGCCTGCTGGCCGAGCCGTTCCGCGTCGGCGAGCAGGAGCTGCGCATCTCCGGCAGCATCGGCATCGCCCTCTACCCGGGCAACGGCGCCACCCAGCAGGAACTGCTGATGAACGCCGACGCCGCCATGTACCACGCCAAGGGCGCCGGCAAGAACGCCTACAGCTTCTTCGAGCAGTCGATGAACACCAACGCGCGCAACCACCTGCAGATGCTCCAGGACCTGCGCGCGGCCCTGGGCCTGGGCCAGTTCGTGCTGCACTACCAGCCCAAGTTCGACGCCGCCAGCCAGCGCCTGATCGGCGCCGAGGCGCTGCTGCGCTGGCAGCACCCGCAGCGCGGCCTGCTGATGCCCGACGAGTTCATCGGCCTGGCCGAGCGCACCGGGCTGATCATCCCCATCGGCGACTGGGTGCTGGACGAGGCCTGCCGGCAGATGCGCCAGTGGTACGGGCAGGGCCATGTCGACTGGCGCGTGGCGGTGAACCTCTCGGCGCTGCAGTTCTGCCATGCCGCGCTGGTGGAGAGCGTCGCCGCGACCCTGCGACGCCACGCCCTGCCGGCCAACTGCCTGACCCTGGAGATCACCGAGACCACCGCCATGCGCGATGCCGACAACAGCCTGGCGATCCTCCGCCAGCTGGCCGACATGGGCGTGGACCTGTCCATCGACGACTTCGGCACCGGCTATTCCAGCCTGCTCTACCTCAAGCGCCTGCCGGCCAACGAGCTGAAGATCGACCGCGGCTTCGTCCGCGACCTGGAGCAGGACAGCGACGACGCCGCCATCGTCTCGGCCATCGTCGCCCTCGGCCAGGCGCTGGACCTGCGCATCGTCGCCGAGGGCGTGGAGACGCCGCGCCAGCAGGATTTCCTCACTCGCCTGGGCTGCGACTCGCTGCAGGGCTACCTGCTTGGCCAGCCGTGCCCGGCCGAGCAGTTCCTCGGCTGCCTCACCCAGCCGGTGTGAGGCTCAGTTGTGCGCACAGCTCGCGCAGTTGCTCGCACAGGCTACGGCCGGCGCTGGGCAGGTCGGCGCGGGCGTAGAGCGCCAGTTCCAGGCCGGTGATCTCCGGGAAGCCCTCGGCAGCGCCGAGCACTCGGTGCGCCGGCAACCGGCAGCGCTGCGGCAGCAGGCTGACGCCCAGGCCCGCCGCCACCGCCGCCGACAGGCTGGCCAGGGCGGCGCTGCCGTAGGCGACGCGCCAGCGCCGGCCCTGGGCTTCCAGGGCGTGGATCATCTCCTGGCGGTACAGCGCGCCGAGCGGGAAGGCCACCAGCGGCAGCGGCTCGCGGGCGGCCGCCGGGTTGGCGGCGCTGTCCAGCCAGCACAACGGCTCCGGCCAGCGCGCCAGGCAGTCGCTGTCGGCGCCCCATTGCTTGACCAGGGCCAGGTCCAGCTCGCCGTTGCGGTACTGGCGCAGCAACTCGTGGCTGAGCCCGCTGGCCACCTCCAGGCGCAGGCGTGGGCGCTGGGAGGCGAAGGCCGCCAGCAGCGGCATCATGCGCTCGCCGGCGAAGTCCTCGGGCATGCCCAGGCGCAGCACGCCCTCGCTGTGTTCCTCGCCGAGGGCGGCGCGGGCTTCCTCGCCGAGCTGGAGGATGCGCCGGGCATAGCCCAGCAGGCGCTCGCCGGCCTCGGTGGGCAGCACCTGGCGGCGGCCGCGTTCCAGCAGGCGGCAGCCGAGTTGTTCCTCCAGGCGCAGGATCTGCTGGCTGACGGTGGACTGGGTGAGGTGCAGCCACTCGCCGGCGCGGGTGAAGTTGCCGGCGTCCACCACCATGACGAAGCTGCGCAGCAGGGTCGGGTCTAGCATTCGGAAATCCACTGGAAGTCATTTTTCCATTTAATTTCACCATGGAAGGCCGCGCCGGGATAATCCCTTTCGACGAAGGGGGCGCCGCAATGGGCCCTGCCGAAGAGGATTCCCCCATGCAACACCTGGCATACATGCGCGAAGCCCTGGCCCTGGCGCGGGCCAACGTCGAGGCTGGCGGCCGCCCGTTCGGCGCCGTGCTGGTGCGCGACGGCGAGGTCATCGCCCGCGCCGCCAACGGCACCCACCTGGACCACGACCCCACCGCCCACGCCGAACTGCTGGCGCTGCGCGCGGCCGGCCGCGCCCTGGGCAGCCCGCGCCTGGGCGGCTGCGTGGTCTACGCCAGCGGCCACCCGTGCCCGATGTGCCTGGCGGCCATGCACCTGAGCGGCGTCAGCGCCGCCTACTACGCCTATTCCAACGCCGACGGCGAGCCCTACGGGCTGTCCACCGCGGCGGTCTATGCGCAGATGGCGCAGCCCGTGGAGTGGCAGTCGCTGCCCCTGCAGGCGCTGCGCCCGGAAGACGAGGAGGGGCTGTACGGCTTCTGGCAGGAGCGCCGCCCATGAGCACCGGCAAGGCGCGGGTCGGCTGGATCGGCCTGCTGGTGATCGTCGCCCTGGGCATCAACCTGCGGCCGATCCTCACCTCCATCGGCCCCTTGCTCGCGGAGATCCGCCAGGCCACCGGCCTGGGCTTCCAGGGCGCGTCGCTGCTGACGGTGCTGCCGGTGCTGTGCATGGGCCTGTTCGCCCTGGCGCTGCCCTGGGTGGGCCCGCGCCTGGGCGAGAGCCGCGGCATGCTCGGCGGCCTGCTGGCCATCGCCGTGGCCTGCGCCTGGCGCCTGCTGCTGGACAGCGGCCTGGCGCTGATCGCCAGCGCGGTGCTGGCCGGCACCGGCGTGGCGATCATCCAGGCCCTGGTGCCGGGGGTGGTCAAGCGTTGGTTCCCGCAGCGGGTGCCGGCGGCCATGGGCCTGTACTCGGCCTCGCTGATGGCCGGCGGCGGCACTGCGGCGGTGCTGGCGCCAGTGTTGTCCGGCGGCTCCGGCCACTGGCAGCTGGGCCTGGGCGCCTGGGTGGCGCTGGCGGTGCTGGGGCTGCTGCTGTGGGCCCTGGCGCGCCCGCGCGAGGCGGCGGTGCCCAGCGTGGCGCGGCGTGGCGAACACTTCTTCGGCAGCCGCCGGGCCTGGCTGCTGGCGCTGTACTTCGGGCTGATCAACGGCGGCTACACCAGCATGGTGGCCTGGCTGCCGATGTTCTACCGGCAACTGGGCTGGAGTGCCCAGGGCAGCGGCCAGTTGATCGGCCTGATGACCATCTTCCAGGTCCTCGGCGCCCTGAGCATGCCGGCCCTGAGCCGCGGCTCGGCGGACCGCCGGCCCTGGCTGTGCCTGTGCCTGCTGATCCAGCTCGGCGGCTTCGCCGGCCTGCTGCTGGCGCCCCTGGGGCTGCCGGCGGCCTGGGTGGCGCTGATCGGCTACGGCCTGGGCGCCTGCTTCGCGCTGAGCCTGACGCTGACCCTCGACCACCTGGCCGAACCCGGCCCGGCGGGGAGCCTGGCGGCCTTCGTGCAGGGCATCGGCTTCATCATCACCGGCATCATCCCCTACGTCACCGGCTGGCTGCGCGACACCACCGGCAGCTTCCAGGCCTCCTGGACGCTGCTGGCGCTGTCGGTGCTGCTGATGCTGGGGGTGACCCTGCGCTTCGCCCCGGCCGGCTACGCCCGGGCGATGCACGGCTGGCGCGGCGCTCAGACCGCCGAGGTGGCGAGGTAGATGCGGTAGGTGATGATCGACAGCATGCTCAGCACGCCGACCCACATGAGCAGCACGCCCGCCCCCCGCTCGCGGATGGTGAAGCCGATGCCGAGCATGAACATGCCGAAGATGATGACTGCGAGCGTGACGCCGAAGGAATCCATGGTGGGTCCTTGTCCATTCTGTCGATAAGGCAAGTCTAGGCCAGACGCGGCTCGAAAGGGGTTGATCCGGGGCAAAATCGGCGTGATGGCCGGGGTTTTCCCCGTGGGGCGGATAACCGCGAACACGCACCGATGTTTCGCTGGAAACGCTCTTGTAGGAGCGAGCTTGCTCGCGAACCTTGGGTTCCCGCGCTTCAACCTTGCCATTCCCGCGAATGCGGAAACCCAGCTGCCTCGGCTTGGGTATTTCTGCGCCGCTCCGAGTCTGCCCGACCTTCTTGTTTCGCCCCCTCGGGCGAGTCCCTTTTGTCAAACGGTGGAAGGCCACCCCCGCAAAAAGGAACCAAAAAGGCTTGCCCCGCATACGGGCCCGATAAAGCCGGGCTACCCTCGCGAATTCCCCCGCCACGGAGGCCCGCCCCGAGGGTACGTCCCTGTAGCCCATCGGGGCTCTCGCGACATCCATGTCGCATGACCTCCTGAGCGCCGGTTTCGCTCGGCCTTCTGAAGGGGCGTTCCGGTGCGCGCGGAGGTTTCTCTGGAAGTCCAAAAAAACCAGAGCAAGAGCGGGCATGCTCTTCGTAGGAGCGAGCTTGCTCGCGAACCTGGTTTTCCGCGTTCGCGATAGCTCGTAGGGCGCATAACGCCTACGGCGTTATCCGCCATTTGCGTCGCGCATCGGCCAACGGCGGATAACCGCGAACGGTTATTCGCCCTACGAGTTTGCCGGCTGACGCTGCGTTATCCGTGCACGCCGAACGGCCCCCTCTCCCTTCAGGGAGAGGGTTGGGGAGAGGGGACGGACTTCGCTCGCGCACCTCTGCCAACCCTGACGCCGCACCCCCTCCCTAACCCTCCCCCGCAAGCGGGAGAGGGGACCGTTCGGTGCGATGCGGAACCATGAAGCTCCCGGATTCCCATGTACTCACCGGCCACGCCGGACGCCCCGGTGGCATGGCCAACGGCGGATAACCGCGAACGGTTATGCGCCCTACGCCGGCGCTTTTCCTGCAACTGTAGGGCTTCGCCCCGGTCCTACAGGCGGAACCGCTGCACGAGGCCGCTGAGGTCCACGGCCAGGCGCGACAGTTCGTGGCTGGCGGTGCTGGTCTGCTGCGAGCCGGCGGCGCTCTGGTTGGACAGGTCGCGGATGTTGCCCAGGTTGGTCTCGATGTCGCGGGCCATGGTGGCCTGGTGTTCCACCGACTCGGCGATGCGCTGGTTGCGTTCGTCGATGCTGCGGGCGGCCTCGATGATCTGCGCCAGGGCACGGTCGGCGGCGCTGGCCTGGCCCTGGGTGTGGTCGGCCTGCTCGGCGCTGTGCTGCAGCGCCTCGACGGTGCGCCCGGTGCCCTGCTGGATGGCGCCGATCAGCTGTTCGATCTCGCGGGTGGAGTCGCCGGTGCGCTTGGCCAGCGCGCGCACCTCGTCGGCCACCACCGAGAAGCCGCGCCCGGCCTCGCCGGCGCGGGCCGCCTCGATGGCGGCGTTGAGCGCCAGCAGGTTGGTCTGCTCGGCGACGTTGCGGATCACGTCCAGCACCTTGCTGATGTTCAGCGTCTGCTCGGCCAGGCCGCGGGCCTGCTGCGCCGCGTGGCGCACGCCTTCGCCCAGTTCGCGCAGCGAGCCCAGGGTGGTGGCCAGCTGGCGCTGGCCGTCCAGGGCCTCGTCGTTGGAGCGCCGGGCCACTTCGGCGGTGCTCTGCGCGTGCTCGGCGACGTCGCCCACCGCCGCGCTCATCTGGCTCATGGCGCGGCTGACGTCGTCGATCTCGCCGTGCTGCTGGTGCAGGCCGCGGCTGCCTTCGTCCATCACCGCGCTCATCTGCTCGCTGGAGGTGGCCAGCTGCTCGGCGGCTTCGCCGATCTGGCGAATGGTGCCCTGCAGGTTGTCGCGCATGCGCCCCAGGCGCTCCAGCAGCATCGCCGCCTCGTCGCGGCCCTGGCTGTGCACGCCCTGGCTGAGGTCGCCGGCGGCGATGCGCTCGGCCACCTGCAGCGCCTCGGCCAGCGGCCGCACCAGGCTGCGCGTCAGGCGCCAGGCCAGCAGCAGGGTGACCAGCAGGGCGCCGCCCAGGGCCGCCCAGACGATGCGCAGGGCCTGGGCGTAGGCGCTGGCGGCCGCGCTGGTGGCGCTGTCCGCGGCCTGGCGGTTGAGCTCGCGCAGCAGTTGCACCTGGGTGTCGATGGCTTCGCCCTGCTGGTCGATGTTGGCGACCAGCAGGGTGCGCGCCTCGTCCAGCTTCTGCTGCTCCAGCAGCTGCTGTTCCTCGCGGATGGTCTGGATGAACTGGCCGAAGGCCTGGTGCAGCGCCTCGATGGCGCCACGCTCGGTGTCGTCGCTGATCAGCGCCTGGTAGGCGCGGAATTCCTCTTCGATGTCCAGGGCCAGCTGCTCGATGATCACCTTGTTGCCGCTGCGCACCATGGGCTCGGGGTTGGCCACCTGCTGCATGGAGCGCACGCGCAGCTGGGCGAGGTTGAGGGCGATGCTGTCGGCCAGGGCGATGCTCGGCAGCTGGTCGCCGTCGATGGCCTCGCCCTGGGCGCGGATGGCGGCCATCTGGTACAGGCAATAGGCGCCGACGCCGCCCAGCAGCGCGGCGCTGAACAGGAAGCAGAGCAGGGTGCGCTGGCCGATGCGCAGGCGCCGCAGGGGCTCCCAGCGGGCGAATCGGCCGAGGAGGGCTTGGGGTTTCTTCATCACGGGCTACCACGGGCTGCTGTGATGCTCTGGCGAGCGGGTTTCGGACGCGCAGAGCATATGAAAGCCGTGTGACAGTCTTGTGTAATGGCCAGGGGATATCACTGCCTGCGGCCGGGCAGATCATTGATTCACCTGGGAAAAAGGCCGTTCAGGCCGGTGCGGGCTGCTGCCGCGCGGGGGCCACCAGGTAGGCGGCGAGGCTGTCGTCCAGCTCGCCGTCGCGCAGCCAGCGCAGGGCGATGGGCCAGAGGCTGTCCTGGAAGCGGCTGTGGAAGAAGGCGAAGTGGCCGATGCCCTGCAGGCCCAGCGCCTGGGGCGGCAGGCGCAGGTGCAGGCAGCGGCTGTTGCGGTAGTAGGCCAGCAGGCGCTGGATGGCCGGGCCGGTGCCGAATTCGTCGTCGGTCACGCTCAGGGCCAGGGTGGCGCCGCGCAGGCCGGCGAAGCCCTCGGCCAGGCGCGAGCGTTCTTCCGCGCTCATGGCCTGCGGGCCGCGCCGGTAGGCGTCTTCGAAGCGCGGGCCGGGGTGCGTCCAGTCACGCACCACGCCGTGGGGGGTGTCTTCCATCCAGCCCAGGCGCTTGGCCGGGAAGTAGCCGAACAGGCCGCTGAGCACCGGCATCGCCAGGTGCCACTTGAGCAGCATGCGCAGGCGCCGCCGCGGGGCATAGTCGCGCCAGTGGGCGAACTGCGCGCCCATGCTGAACACGCGCTGGACGAGATGGTTGGAGGGGGCCAGGCCGACCAGGAAGCCGCCGACGCTGTGGGCCACCACCAGGATCGGCTGCCGCGGGGCGTTGGCCGCGGCCCAGCGCAGGGCACCCTCGAAGTCCAGGCGGCCCCAGTCCAGCCAACTGGCGGAAAAGCCGCGCAGCGAGGCCGGGCGCGAGCCGCCGATACCGCGGTAGTCGTAGCAGAGCACGTCGAAGCCCTGGCCGTGCAGGTAGTCGGCGAAGCGCGCGTAGTAGTCGCCGCGCACCGAGGTGGCCGGGTTGACGATCACCAGCGGGCGCGGCTGCGCGGCCGCGTCGGCATGGCGCCAGAGGCGGCCCTGGAGCGGGTAGCCGTCGGCGGCGTCGAAGGTCAGTGGCTGGCCCATGGCGTTCTCTTTTCCCGTTGTGCAGCAGGCACTCTAGCGCCGGGCGATGGGGCGCTACCAGTACAGTTGCGGGAAAAAACCGCCGCACCCATCCCGGGTGCGACCGGGGTTGGGGCGGCGGAGGCTGCAGATCGGCAGCGGGGCGGTTGGCCTCGCTGATCCGGTTGATAGTGTGCGCTGGAGTGGGGTTGGGGGTAGGTTCAGGTGGGGTGGGAAAAAGCGGTGCAGAGGGGTGTTTCGGCGTTAGCCGGCTAGCACAGAGATTACCGGCTGAAACCATTCCTTCTCTCGGCACGAACAAGCCCCCTCTCCCTTCAGGGAGAGGGCTGGGGAGAGGGAGCGGACTCGCCCCAGTACACCGATACCACAGGAAAAACACCCACCAAGACCCCCATCAAGCCAACAACCCACTCGCCTTGGCCCGGGCCACGGCCTGGGTGCGTCTTTCCACTTCGAGCTTGATGTTGATGCGCCGGGCGTGGGTCTTCACCGTGTGCAGCGAGATTTCCAGTTGCTCGGCGATTTCCTGGTTGGAGCAGCCCTGGGCGATCAGTTCCAGCACTTCCAGTTCGCGCTGGCTGAGCATTTCCGCTGGCGCCGGCTGGGCCTCTGCGGTGCCTGGCGCGCGGTTGGCCGGGGCGAGGGCGGGGAGTTGCGCCAGCAGTTGCCGCGACCAGCTGGCGTCGTTGCGCTGCAGCCGGGCCAGGGGCCGCAGCAGGGACAGCCTGCGGCAGTCCTGCAGGGCTTCGCGCAGGTGTTCCTCGGCGGCCGCCTGGTCCAGGGCGTGGAGGGTCTCGGCCAGGCGCAGCTGGGTTTCGCAGGCCAGGCTGCGCAGGCCCAGGCGCTGGCAGTCGCGCTGCAGGGCCTGCAGTTCGTGGCTGGCGCGGGTGGTTTCGCCCAGCTCGTCGTGGGCCTGGGCCAGCAGCAGGCGTACGCGGTACTGCAGGTCGTAGAAGCCGGTGGGGGCCAGCAGCGGGTTGAGCCCCAGCTCGGCGAGCACGCCGAACAGTTCGTCGCGGGCCCTGGCCGGTTCGCCGCTGGCCAGGCACAGCCGGGCGCGGGCCAGGCGCAGCACTTCGCGGTAGCGGATCTCGGGGATGCACAGGCGCTGCATGCGCCGCTCGGCGGCCAGCAGCAGCTGGTGGGCGCGCTCCACCTCGCCGCGCTCGCAGGCCAGGCTGATCAGCGCGTGGTAGGCGTACAGCAGGTAGGCGTCCTGGCTTTCCTCGGCTTCGCGCAGGCCGCGCTGGAGCCCGGCCTCGGCGCCGGCGTCGTCGCCGCGCAGGGCCAGCAGCTCGCCGCGCAGCACGTACAGGCGGGCGCTCATGGGGCCGCCGTGGGCGTGCTTGCGCAACTCGGCGAGCATCTGCTCGGCATAGTCCAGGGCGTGGCGGTGTTCGCCGGAAAGGGCCAGCAGGTGGATGTGCTCGACGCTGAGCAGGGCCTCGAAGCACAGGTTGGCGTGGCGCCGCGACAGGCGCAGGCCGGCCTGGCAGTGCTGGCGGGCGACGGTCAGGTCGCCTTCGACCATGGCCTGCTGGGCCAGGGCCTGGTGGCAGAGGATGTGCTGGCCCCAGAAGCGTTCCTCCAGGTGCTGCAGGGCGTCGCTGCAGTTGCGCCGCGCATCGGGCAGGGCGAACTGGCGCTGCAGCACGCCGAGGGTGGCCTGGTAGTGCGCCAGGCAGAGCCGCTGGCGGTGGGCGTCCGGCCGTGGCAGGAAGCGCGAGAGCCCCTGCAGGCAGGCCATGGCCTCGTCCAGGCGGGCACAGAGGATCAGCGCCCAGGTTTCCAGGAGGATCAGCTTGGGGCTGGACTGCAGCAGGCCCTCGGGCAGCTCGTCGCGCCAGCGCAGCAGTTGCACGGCGCTGTGCTCGACCATCATCTGGTCGCTGTTGGCGTCCTGCAGCAGCGCCACGGCCCGCTCGATGGAGCCGGCGGCCAGGGCCAGCTGGGTGGCCTGGCGCAGGTCGCCGTGCTCGGCGAACCACTGGCTGGCGGCCAGCAGGGCGTCGGCGGGCGGCGCTTCGTCGTGGGCCTGGCGCAGCAGCTCGGCGAGCGGCGGCCAGAGCGCGAACCAGCCGCTGCCTTCGTCCAGGCGCCGGAGCAGCTGCATCTGCTCCAGCTGGGCGAAGGCCGCTTCGCCCACCGGCGCCAGGTGCCGGCACAGGCCGGCCTTGAAGCGGGGCAGGTGGGCCAGCACCCGCAGGGCCTCGCGCAGCGGCGCCGGCAGCGGGGCGAGCACTTCGCGGCGCAGGTAGTCGTGCAGCAGGCCGCCGCCGGCCTCGGGCCAGCGCAGGCGGCCCTGCAGGGCTAGCAGGCCGAGCAGGGCCGGCCAGCCGGCGCTGCGGCCGAGCAACTCGTCGGCGTCGTCCTCGGCCGCGTCGGCCGGCTGCTTGCGCAGCAGCTGTTCCAGTTCGTCGCGGTCCAGCGCCAGGTCGGCGGCGCCCAGTTCCAGCAGCTCGCCCTGCAGCAGCAGGCGCGGCAGGTTCCAGTCCGGGCGGCGGCGGGCGCCGATCCACCAGCGGATGTCGGCGGCGCTGTTCTCCAGCAGCCCGGCCACGCAGGCGTCCAGTTCGGCATCGGCCTGGCGCGGGTAGTCGTCCAGCACTATCCAGAGCGGCTGCGGGCCGCCTTCCAGCAGGCGCTGCAGGTCGTCCTGCCAGTTTCGCGCGGCGGGGTCGAGGTCCAGCACTATGGCCAGGCGGCGGAGGAAGTCGTCCGGGCGCAGCGGTCGGCCGCGCAGGTCGAGCCAGGCGACGCGCCCGCGGGGGCCGGCCTGGCGCGCGCACTCGTTGAGCAGCACGCTCTTGCCGAAGCCGGCGGGGGCGTGCAGCAGGTTCACCCGCTGGCGTCCGCCGAGCAGGCGCTGCAGCAGGCGCGGCCGCGCCAGGTGGCGGGCCGGCAGCAGCGGCAGCGCCCCGCTCAGGGGGCGGGGGCGGCGCGGCTGGCGATGGCGTGGACGCTGGGGTGCGGGTTCATCTGCGAGGCTCCTGGCCCCGGACCTGGCCGGGGCGGCATTGCGGGTACGGTGGCCGGCTCAGCCGCGCAGCGGCGGCAGTCGGGAGGCCCAGGGGCGGGCCCGTTCGAGTTCCGCGGCGAGGCGGAACAGGGTGCCTTCGTCGCCCAGGCGCGCGGCGAACTGCACGCCGATGGGCGTGCCGCCCTCGGTCCAGTACAGCGGCACGCTCATGGCCGGCTGGCCGGTGGCGTTGTAGATCGAGGTGAAGGCCGCAAGGGGCGCGGAACGGCCGAAGTAGCTGTCGATGGGCTCGCCCTCCCGGTAGGCCAGCTCGCCGATGGCGC
The DNA here is from genome assembly GCF_029201425.1 of Pseudomonas sp. 273. Classification (NCBI taxonomy): domain Bacteria; kingdom Pseudomonadati; phylum Pseudomonadota; class Gammaproteobacteria; order Pseudomonadales; family Pseudomonadaceae; genus Pseudomonas; species Pseudomonas sp. 273. The sequence goes on along the minus strand of NZ_CP116775.1, from coordinate 3,668,460 downwards.
CCGGCGGGCAGGCCAGGGTCGGGCTGAGGATCAGGTCGTAGTGCTCGTGGAAGGCGGCGATTTCCCGCGCCATGCGCTGCAGGGTGCGCTGGGCCAGGACGTAGTCGGTGGCGCTGACCTGGCCGGCGAGCCCGACCAGCACGCGGGTCAGCGGCTCGATGTCGGTGGCCCCGGCCGAGTGGCCCACCTGCTGCTCCAGGCTGCGCAGGTGCAGCGCCGCGGAGACCACGAAGAGGCGGGCGAAGGCCTGGCCGAGGGCGGGCACGTCGGACACCGTCGGCGCCTCGTCGTTGACCTCGTGGCCCAGCTCGCGGCAGAGCCGGGCGGCCGATTCCAGCGCGGCCTGGCAGTCCGGGTGCACCGCGACGCCGGTGAGCGGCGTGCGCAGCAGGCCGATGCGCAGGCGGCGGTGCGGGGCGTCGACTTCCTGCAGGTAGGGGCGGCTCCTGGGCGGGGCCAGGTAGGGGGCGCCGTAGTCCGGCGCCGAGGTGGCGTCCAGCAGGGCGGCGCTGTCGCGCACCGAGATCGAGCAGCAGTGCTCGGCGGGCAGGCCGCCGGTGCCTTCGCCGACCTTGGGCCCCACCGGGTTGCGCCCGCGGCTGGGCTTGAGGCCGAACACCCCGCAGGCCGAGGCGGGAATGCGGATGGAGCCGCCGATGTCGCTGGCATGGGCCATGGGCACCAGGCGCGCGGCCACCGCGGCGGCGGCCCCGCCGCTGGAGCCGCCGGCGGAGAGGGCGAGGTTCCAGGGGTTGAGGCAGGGGCCGAACGCCGCCGGCTCGGTGGTGGGGGTGATGCCGAATTCCGGGGTGTTGCTGCGGCCGACGGTGATCAGGCCGGCGGCGCGGTAGCGGCGCACCAGCTCGGTGTCGTGGTCGGCGCGGTTGTGCACGCCCAGGCGGCTGCCGTAGGACAGCGGCTGGCCGGCCTCGGCGCCGCCGGCCAGGTCCTTGAGCAGGAAGGGCACGCCGCGGAAGGGGCCGCCGGGCAACGGGCCGCGGGCCCGTGCGCGGGCCTGTTCGAACTGGCGCCAGATCACCGCGTTGAGCGCCGGGTCGTGCCGTTCGATGCGGGCGATGGCGGCGTCCACCAGTTCCAGCGGGGAGACTTCGCCACGGGTGACCAGTTGCGCCTGGGCGGTGGCGTCGAGCAGGTGCAGCGAATCGTTCATGGGCGGGCTCCCGGTTGGCCGGCCAGGCCGTCCAGGGCCTGGAAGGCGGCGTCCAGCGCCTGTTCGACGACGCGCCGCTTCCAGTGGTCGGTGTCGACGTAGAAGGCGTCGCGCAGGCGCTGCTTGATGGCCGCGGCGGTGGCGGCGTCGGTTTCGGGGTGGTTGCTCAGCCACTGGTCGGCGCGCAGGGCCATCAGCACGTCCTCCGACGGCAGGGTGCCGTACTCCAGGCCGATGCCGGTGTATTCGGCCTGGGGGCATGCCTGGTAGGCCAGGTGCCACATGTTGCCGGCCAGTTCGGCGGACACGCAGCCGTCCTCGTACAGCGAGGTCACGTCCGCGCCCCACCAGGCGCGGGCCCGGGCCAGGCCGGCGGCGTCGCCGGGGCGGGCGTGGGCGATGCGCTCGCCGTGGCCGCAGGGGCCCAGGGCGGTGTGCAGGTCGATCCAGCCCAGGCGCGCGCAGCGGCTGGCGTGTTCACCCAGTATCGCGCGCAGGGCGAGGTTGCTCCAGGTTGGCGCGTTGCCGCCGTAGAACAGGCCGTCGGGGTGCTTGTACTGGCCGCCGCTGACGGCCTGCTGTATGGCCCGCGGGCCGTGTTCGGCGAGGTAGGCGTAGAGCGCTTCGTCGGCCTCGGGGGCCGGCCAGGTGTCCGGCACCAGGGCCCGGGCGAGTGCGTCGTAGCCCGGGTTGGCGGGCAGGGGCCCGGCGAAGTCCTGGAAGTTGCGGTTCAGGTCGACGTTCTCGTGGGTCCAGCGGCGCCACCAGGAGAAGCCCCAGGGGTTGATTCCGTGGATGTACAGCACCGCCACGCCGGCGGCCTTCGCCCGCTGGTGGAAGCCCGGGTCGTCGAGCAGGGCGTTCTGCACGCCGGAGCCGCAGAAGCCCTCGACGCCATGGCAGGCGCTGCTGACGATGAGCAGGGCCTGGGCGTCGGCGGCGCCGAAGCGGGCCACGTCCATGGCCAGTTGCTCGCCGTCGCGGCCGGGCAGCGGGTGGACGTGGCTGCTGGCCTCGAGGCCCGCGGCGTGGGCGCGGGCGAGGAACTGCCGGCGGGCCTGGCGATAGTCCTGGGCGAAGTATTCGGAAGGGTTGCTCACGGGTGTCTCCTCGGGGTTCAGGCCGGCTGTTCGGTGTTCGCCAGGGCCTTGCGCATGCCCAGCGCCATGGCCAGGGCGGCGATCACGAACAGCGCGCAGAGCAGGTAGATGGCGTCGTCCAGGCTGCCGGTGCGGGCCTTGATGGCGCCGACCACGGCCGGGCTGATGCCGGCGACGCTGGCCAGGGTGTTGACCAGGGCGATGCCGACGGCGGCGCGCTCGCGCTCCAGGTAGCGGGTGACCATGGCCCAGAACACCGGGGTGGCCGCCACCAGGGCCGAGCCGCCGGCGGTGATGGCGACCAGCGTCCAGGCCAGGCTGCCGTTGCCGATGGCCCAGGCCAGCAGCAGGAAGCCGGCGCTGGCGGCCATGAAGGCTGCGGTCCAGTGCAGGCGCTGTTCGTTGCGGCGGTCGGAGCGGCGGCCGTACCAGAACATGGCGAACAGCGCGAAGACGTTGGGGATGACCGCGTACAGGCCGACCATCTGCAGGTCGGCCACGCCCAGCTCGCGGATGATGGTCGGTGTCCAGAAGGCCAGGAAGTAGCCGGCGCAGCCGGAGACGAAGGCGCCGAAGGCCAGCAGGTAGATGCGCGGGTCGCGCAGCACCGCGGCCAGCGCGCCCTTGCCGTGGCCGCCGCTGGCCTCGCTGTCGCTGGCCGTGCCCTGCAGGCCCTGGCGCAGCAGCTCGCGCTCGTCCGCGCTCAGCCACCTGGCGTCCTGCGGGCCGTTGGGCAGCAGCCACAGCACCAGCAGGCCGAGCAGCACCGTGGGCATGCCTTCGATGAAGAACATCCACTGCCAGCCTTCCCAGCCGTGCAGCCCGTGCATGTTCTTCAGTATCCAGCCCGACACCGGGCTGGTGATGAAGGCCGCGGCCACCTGGGCCATGCAGAACAGCGCCAGCACCCGGGCGCGGCGCTGCGGCGGGTACCAGAAGGTGAGGTAGAGGACGATGCCGGGGAAGAAGCCGGCCTCGAACACCCCGAGCAGGAAGCGCACCAGGTAGAACTGGGTGGGCGTGGTGACCAGCAGCGTGGCGCTGGAGGCCAGGCCCCAGAGCAGCATGATGCGCATGATGGTCAGGCGCGCGCCGATACGCTGCAGGAGCATGTTGCTGGGCACTTCGAAGAGCACGTAGCCGACGAAGAACATGGCCGCGCCCAGGCCGTAGACGGCATCGCTGAAGCCCAGCGAGGTCTTCATCTGCAGCTGGGCGAAGCCGATGTTCGCACGGTCGATGAAGTTCAGCAGGTAGCAGATGAACAGGAAGGGGATGAGGCGGCGGGTGATCCTGGCGTAGACGGCTTCGACGTTGCCGTGGGGCGCCAGGCCGCTTTGCGCCGCCGCGGGCGCGCTGATGAGTGTGGACATGCGAGGCTCCGGGGGAGGTCGACCACGGGGTGCCGGCCGCCGCGCCTGGCCCTTGTGGGGCCGCCGCGCGGCGGACCGGCGCCGGGACTACTGGACCTGGGTGGTTTCGACCGCTGCCGGCTGCGGCGCGGGGCTGGGCTGTTGCGCCGCGGCGCCGTTCACCTTGCGCCGCGGCGGGGTGGCCGGCCTGGCCTTGGGCAGCGCCTTGACGGGGTGGCCGGCCTTGGCGGCCGGTTTGCCCCGGGCGTCGCCCTGCTTGGCGGTGGCGGCCCTGGGGGCGCTGCGGGGGCGTTTCGGCCCGGCGGGAGTGTCGCTTGCCTTGCCCTGCGGCGTCGCCACGGCGGCCTTGTCGCGCGCCAGTTCGAGCAGGCGGCGGTGCTCGGCCAGCAGGTGGTCGCCCAGGTCGTTGAGGTCGGGCAGGGCGCGGCGGCAGGCTATCAGGCCGTAGTCCAGGCGGTCGTGGTAGCTGGTCACGGTGACGTTCAGGGCCATGCCATGGCTGGGGATGGACACCGGGTAGTAGCACAGCACCTTGGCGCCGGCGAAGTACAGCTGCATGGGAATGCCGGTGACGTTGGAGATCACCAGGTTGGCCGGCGGCGGCATCCAGTTGGCCAGGCGCGAGCGGCCGTACATGGCGGCCAGGCCGGAGAGCAGCCAGGGCGCGGCGAAGATCGGGAAGTCCATGGGGATGGCCGAGCGGAAGCGGTTCATCGCCTCCTTGCGCTGCGTCGAGGAGGCGTTGATGCGGCGCAGGCGCTCCAGCGGGTCGGCCGCGTTGGTGGCCAGGTCGATGGCCAGCATGCTCACCTGGTTGTTGGCGGTGTCGTCGCCGGGGGCGCGCAGGCTCACCGGCGCCGCGGCGGTCAGGGGCTTCTCCGGCAGCTCGCCGCTGGCCTTGAGGTAGCGGCGCAGGGCGCCGGAGACGGTGGCCATGACCACGTCGTTGAAGCTCACCTCCAGCTGGCGCGCCATTTCCTTGATCTCCGCCAGGGGCACGGTGCGCCCGGCGAAGCTGCGCTGGTTGGTGATGGCCACGTTCAGCGGGGTGCGCGGGGCCAGCAGCTTGCGCGGGTCGAGGTTGCGCCAGTTGCGCAGGCTGCTGTCGCCCACCACCGGCAGCAGGCTGCGGCCGGCGCGCAGCATGTCCGGCAGCATCCGGGCCAGCTTGACGTACTGGCGGCCGGCGTTGCCGATGGCCGCCCCGGCCAGTTCGGCGACGCCGAGCTGGTACGGGTTGCGCCGCAGCCGCGGCGGCGCCGGCGGGATGACGCGGCCGCTGGGCACGTCGTCGAACAGCGCGCGGACCAGCTCGATGCCGGCCTGGCCGTCGACGTTGGCGTGGTGGACCTTGGCGTACAGCGCCACCTCGCCGCTGCGCAGGCCGTCGATGATGGTGATTTCCCACAGCGGCCGGCTGCGGTCCATCAGGCTCGAGTGGGCGCGGGCGACCACCTGCTGCAACTGGCGGTTGCTGCCCGGCTTGGGCAGGGTGATGTGGCGGATGTGGTGCTCCAGGTCCAGGTGTTCGTCCTCGACCCAGACCGGGTCCGACAAGTCGAAGGGCATGAACGCCAGCTTGCGGGTGAAGACCGTCGCCAGGTGCAGGCGCCCGGCCAGGTACCGCTTGACCTCTTCGTAGAAGTCGCCTTCGTAGCCTTCAGGCAGTTGCAGCACATGGAGCGAACCAATGTGCGTGGGCATCTCGGCCGATTCCATATGCAGGAATATGGCGTCCATCCCGCTCAGATGTTTCATCGCGTCACCAACCTTGTTCTTGTCGTTGCTGGGAAATTGCTCGCAAGGCCCGTTGCGGCGGGCGGTTCAGTTCCTCATCGTTTCGGCGCGCGGAAGGGGAACAGGGCGCGCTTGAGGCCGCGCGGGCGGAACTGCCGCCACTGGTCCTCCGGTTGCGCCAGGCGGTCGCCGATGGCGTACCAGACCAGCGGGTGCACGCCCAGGCCGATGTGGCTGGCGCAGTTGACCTCGATGTTGTCGGTCAGGCGGCCGCGCCGTTCCACGCTGCCGCCCCAGCCGACGATGCCGTCGCCACGGCTGTAGATGGAGGTGGTGGGCACCGGCGGCGCCTCCTCGCCGCGTTCCTCGGCATCGCGCTTGAAGCTGCGCACCAGGCGGTACAGCTCCCAGGCGTTGGTGCTGCTCTGCGGCGGGCCGTACAGCGGGCTGCCGAGGGTGATCACCTGGCGCACGTTGCCCGGCAGGGCGCGGGCGAGCTCGCGGGCGAAGATGCCGCCCAGGCTCCAGCCGACGAGGCTGACCTTGCGTCCCGAATCCTCGTGCAACTGCTGCAGCTGGGCCAGCAGCCTGTCCACCACGCCTTCGCCGGGCCCGCGGTTGAGGCCCTGGCCCCAGCCATGGACGTCGTAGCCGCGGCTGGCGAGGAAGCGCCGCAGCGGCAGCGTGGAGTAGTCGTTGGCCATCAGCCCGGGCAGCACCAGCACGCTGTGGCCATCGCCGCGCGGCACGTTGAGCAGCAGCCAGGGCATGGCGGCCGGGATCGAGGCCCATTCCAGCAGGGCGCGCGATTCCAGCGCCCAGAGCAGGGGGACGGGCGGCGCTCCACGGGGTGCCGGCGGAAGGGCGCGGTGATGGAGGCGGGGAAGATCGAGGGCATGACGGTGTCCTTGTACGGGGGTACGGGTCAGGTGTTGCTGGGTGATTGGGCAGCTGCGATCTCGTCCTTCAGCAGCTTCTTGGAGAGCTTGCCCACGGCGGTCTTGGGCAGTTCGGCGCGGATTTCCAGGGCCTGCACCATCTCGTGCTTGCCCAGGCGGTCCTTGAGGAAGGCCTTGAGCCCGTCGAGGTCGAAGGGGGCATGGCCGGCGCGCAGCTTGACGTAGGCCTTGGGCGACTGGCCGCGGTAGGCGTCGGGAATGCCCAGGACCATGACTTCCTCCACCGCCGGGTGGGCGTAGATGGCTTCCTCGATCACCCGCGGGTAGACGTTGTAGCCGCCGCACAGGAGCATGTCCTTGGTACGGTCGACGATGTGGATGTAGCCGTCCTCGTCCATGTAGCCGACGTCGCCGGTGCGGAAGTAGCCGTCGGCGGTGAAGGCTTCGGCGCTGGCCTGGGGGGCGTTCCAGTAGCCGCGCATGATGTTCGGCCCGCGGATGGCCAGCTCGCCGTTCTGCCCCAGCGGCACCTTGCGTTCGGGGGCGTCGAGGTCGAGGAAGCAGATGTCCACGCCGATGTGCGGGATGCCGCAGGAGCCGGCCCTGGGCCGCTCGGCCGGGGTGAAGGTGCCGCCGGTGCAGGTCTCGGTCATGCCCCAGCCCTCGGTGATCTGGCAACCGGTCAGGGCCTTGAACTGCTGCATCAGCTCCACCGGCAGCGGCGCGCCGCCCGAGGCGCAGATCTTCAGGCAGCGCAGGTCGTACTCGCCCACCTGCGGGTGGCTGAGCAGGGCGGTGAACATGGTCGGCACGCCGGGGAAGCAGCTCACCCGGTTGTCGTGGATGTCGCGCAGCACCGCGCCGGCGTCGAAGCGCACGTGCAGGCGCATCTCGGCGCCGACCGCCACCGGGAACAGCAGGCAGCCGACCAGGGCATAGATGTGGAACAGCGGCAGCACCACCAGGATGCTTTCGCGGCCCTCGTGCAGGCGCTGGTCGTTGTCGACGTTGATCATCGCCACCTGGGCCGCGGCGGCGCCGAGGTTGGCGTGGGTCAGCATGGCGCCCTTGGGCAGGCCGGTGGTGCCGCCGGTGTACTGCAGCACGGCCAGGGCCTGGTCCAGCGGCGGCAGCGGGTGGGGCTGCCAGTTGCCGTCGTTGTCCAGCAGTTGCTCGAAGGGCAGGCACTGTTCGCTGTAGAGCACCTGGGCGAGCTGGCCCTCCTGCTGCAGGCGGGCGCGGGTCTCCCGCGGCTGCGCGCCGAAGTCGCCCAGCGAGCCCACCACCAGGGTGTGCAGGCGGGTGCTCTGGAGCAGGCGCTCCATCAGCGGGTAGAGGCTGTCCAGGTCGAGGGTGACGAGGATGTCGGTGCGGCTGTCCTCGATCTTGTGCGCCAGCACGTCGCCGGCATCCAGCGGCGAGTAGTTCACCACGGTGCCGCCGGCGCGCAGGATGGCGAAGAAGGCGATGGCGTACTGCGGCACGTTGGGCAGGTAGAGGCCGACGTGGACGCCGGGGCCGACCCCCAGGTCCTGCAGGCCCTTGGCGGCGTGGTCGATCAGCGAGGCGAACTCGCGGTAGGCGACCTTGCGCCCCATGAAGTCGATGGCCGGGCGGTCCGGCCAGCGGCGCACGGAATCGTCGAGCATGTCCAGCACGCTGAGGCCGGAGAGGTCGTTGTCCCAGCGTACGCCGGCAGGGTATGAGCGGGTCCAGGGGGTTTGCACTGCAAGTGTCTCCTTATTGTTTTGCAGGCATGGTGAGGCTGGTACCGGGGTATGAACTGTCCGGAATTTGCGGCGTGGAGAAACTGCCGGCGAGGGCGCTGGAGATTCGTACCAAAGGCTGATGGATGGGCGCCGGAGAGGCTCTGGGACGGGCCTTGTGGCGCAATCAGCGGAATGGAGGGCGGGGGATTCATGGGGCTGATGGCGCTTGGCGTCGGCCTGGCCGGCGGTATCGCGGACGGAGTCCGGGGAGGCACCGTAGGGCGGATAACGCCTACGTCATTGCAGGCGGCAGGCGGCAGGCAAGAGCGGGTGCCACCCGTAGGGGCGAGCTTGCTCGCGAATTGGATTCACCCGTGACTTCGGCGTATCGGCTTGGCTCCGCTCCCTCTCCCCAACCCTCTCCCGCAAGCGGGAGAGGGGGCTGCCCGGCATGAATGAGACGTTCAGCGTCAACCTGCAGGAGGTGGGCGTGGGGTAGGAGCAACTGTCTTGCAGGCTGCGCCGCCTCTTTCCAACCCGTAGGGCGCATAACGCCTACGGCGTTATCCGCCGCCGCCGGGTACCGGTGCGCCAGCGAGCGGCGGATAACCGCGAACGGTTATTCGCCCTACGGTCGAGCGCGGACGTAGGAGCAACTGTCTTCTGGGCTCCGTCGTTCGCGGGAGTGACTGGATCGAAATTCGCGTCTCCCATGTCGCCCCATTGTAGGAGCGGGCCCTGCCCGCGAATCGCGCGCAGGGCGCGCTCCTACAGGTGGGACAGCGGTGGCGGTGTGGGACTCCGTCCGCGATTTTCTAGCCCCAACTCAGGTTTCGAAATAGAAGCTCTGGAAGCGCTCGGCCAGTTGCAGGGTGAGCTGCGCCGCCTGCAGGTGCATGGGATGGGGGCCGTAGTCCTGGGCCGCCTGCAGTGACTCGAAGGTGACTATGGTGCCGAAGTCGAAGCTCTCGTCCGGCCCATTGCGGCCCAGGCTGGCGCGGGGGCCGAAGCGGACCTCGCGCACCCCCGGGATCTGCCGCAGGTTTTCGCAGGCGGCGGTCAGCCGGGCGATGTGTTCGAGGTTGCCCGGCTCCTTCAGCCAGGTGATGACTACGCTCTGCACGCTCATGCGCAATGTTCCTCTGGCAGGGGGTTGATGCAGTTGCGCAGCGGTTCGCCGCGCAGGGCGTCGAGCAGGTTGTCGAAGGCCTCGAGGGTCATGCGCCGGTGGGTCTCGCGGGTGGAGGCGCCGTTGTGCGGCGACAGCACCAGGTTGCTCAGGGGCAGCAGCGCCGGGTTCACCGCCGGTTCGTCCTCGGCGACGTCCAGCCCGGCTGCCGCCAGGCGGCCTTCGCGCAGGGCCGTGGCCAGTGCGTTCTCGTCCACCAGGCCGCCGCGGGCGGTGTTGATCAGGATGGCCTGGGGCTTCATCCGCGCCAGCGCTTTCGCGTCGATGATGTGGTGGGTGGCGGCGTTGTAGGGCAGTTGCAGGATGAGCGCGTCGCTCTGTTCCAGCAGGTTGTCGAAGTCCAGGTAGCGCACGCCCAGCCGGGCCTCCTCCGCTTCCGGCAGGCGGCGCCGGTTGCAGTAGGTGACGTCCATGTCGAAGCCGCGGGCGCGCTTGGCCAGCTCCCTGCCGATGCCGCCCAGGCCGAGGATGCCCAACTGCTTGTGGTGCACGTCCTGGCCGAACAACGGCGAGGAGTCGGCGCGCCAACCGCCGCCGCGGACGAAGGTGTCGGCCTCGACGATGCGCCTGGCCGCGGCCAGCAGCAGGCCGAAGGCGAGGTCGGCGGTGGCCGCGGCGACGGCCTTGGGCGTGTTGCAGACGCGGGTGCCGTGGGCGGTGCAGGCGGCCACGTCGATGTGGTCGAAGCCGGCGCTGACGGTGCTCAGCACCTTCAGCCGCGGGCAGCGCGCCAGCAGCGCGGCGTCGATGCGGTCGCCGGGCACCACCAGGGCGTAGTCGGCCTCGCCCAGCAGCCCGGCGAGGTCCTCGGGGATGCCCTGGTCCGGCATGCGGATGTCGGCATGGGCGCGCAGGTTGCCCAACAGCGCATCGGGCACCTGGCGCGACAGGGCGATGCAGGGTTTTTCGCTCATCGCTCGTTCCTTCAGTCGCGGTAGCTGGTGTCGATGCGGTCGAGCTTGCGCAGCAGCGCCGGCCAGACGAAGTCGCCGCCCTGGCCGCCGGTCTGCTTGTGCGCCACCTCGGCCACGCCCTCGATGATCCGCGGGTCTACCTCGATCAGCTTGCCGCCGGCCTGGGCCGCCAGCTGGATCTGGCAGGTGGTCTCGAAGGTGTACATGTTGAGGAAGGCGTCGGCGATGCTACGGCCGACGGTGAGCAGGCCATGGTTGCGCAGCATGAAGAACAGCTTGTCGCCGAGGTCGGCCTGCAGGCGCGGCTTCTCGTCGTCGCGCAGGGCCACGCCCTCGTAGTCGTGGTAGCCCAGCGAGGAGAGCACGAAGGTGGACTGCTGGCTGATCGGCAGGATGCCGCATTCCTGGGTGCTGACCGCCACGCCGGCCCTGGTGTGGGTGTGCAGCACGCACTGGATGTCATGGCGCGCGGCGTGGATGGCGCTATGGATGACGAAGCCGGCGCGGTTGGCGTTGTAGGGGCCGTCGATGACCTTGTCGCCGTTCTGGTCGATCTTCACCAGGTTGGAGGCGGTGATCTCGTCGAACAGCAGGCCGTAGGGGTTGATCAGGAAGTGATGCTCGGGGCCGGGGATGCGCGCGCTGATGTGGGTGAAGACCAGGTCGGTCCAGCCGTACAGCGCCACCAGCCGGTAGCAGGCGGCCAGGTCGACGCGCAGTCGCCATTCTTCGTCGCTCACCTGGTCGCGCACATGGGGGAGGGCGAGTTCGTGGGGCATGGTGCTTCCTTCTTGTCGGTGTTGTGGTGGAGCACCGCAGGCTACGTCCTGGCGCGGCCCGGCAACTGTCCTGAATTTGACGCCTGGACGGTGGCGTTAGCCCGCAGGCACTCGTCGACGGGGGAAGCTGCCGGCACGCCTTGTGCGGCTCGCCGGGCGGCCGAATAATGAGCGGCACCGTCCCGTATCCATGGAGCCTGCAGGCGTGACCTTCCCTCGATGTTGTCCGAGTCGCATCTGGCCGTGCTGATGGCCAGCCCCTGGTTCGGCGGCCTGCCGGCGCCAGTGCGCGACGACATGCTGGCCCGCGCCGGCGTCCGCGCGCTGAACAGCGGGCAGCAGCTGTTCCGCTGCGGCGAGCCGCCGGACGGCCTGTACATCGTGCTGCAGGGCATCATCCGGCTCAGCAACACCACCCGCGACGGCCAGGAGGCGGTGCTGAACTTCTACGAACCGGGCAGCTGGCTGGGCGAGGTGTCGATGCTCGACCACAGCACGCGCCTGCACGACGCCCATGCCCACGTACCCTCCCAGGTGCTGCACATCAGCCCGCTGGCCCTGGGTGAGCTGTGCGACCGCCACCCGGCGCTGGTGCGCATGCTGCTGGACCTGGAGGTGTCGCGCCTGCGCACCATGCTGGTGGCCTTCTCCGCCTTTTCCACGCAGTCGCTGGAGCAGCGCCTGGCCGGGCGCCTGCTGGGCCTGAGCGAAGCCTTCGGGGCGAAGGCGGAGGAGGGGGTGAGCCTGGACCTGCGGCTATCCCAGGAGTCCATGGCGCAGCTCATCGGCGCCACCCGCCAGCGTGTCAACCAGGTGCTCAAGCAGTGGGAGCAGCAGGGCCTGATCCGGCAGCGCTATGGCCAGCTCCTGCTGCTGCGCCCGGACGCCCTGCAAACCCTGACCCAGGAGCGGCCGGACCGCTAGCCCACCAAGCCTAGGTGCCCGAGGGCGGCTGGCCCGCGGCCTGCAGTTCGGCGCGCCGGTCGTGGGCGCGCTCGATCAGGTAGGCGCGGATCTGCTCCACCTGCTCCGGCGTCAGCCGGCCGGCGAACGGCGGCATTCCCCGGCCGGCCCGTGCGCCGGCGACGATGCCCTGGAAGTCCTCGTGCGTCTGCGCCGTCATGTAGCGCAGGTCGGGAATGACGTTCGCACTGAAGGCGCCCAGGCCGTGGCACACCCCGCAGTGTTCGCGGAACAGCTGGTCGCCGGCCGCCACCGTGGCCGCGTCGGCGGTCATCGGCGGTGGCTCGGGCAGCTGTATGGCGCGCCGCCTGACCTGGGGCATGGGCGCGGTGCCGCCGAGCCTGAAGGTGAACACCCGGGCGTCGGGCACGGTGCGCGTGCGTTCGGACAGGGCGCCGAAGGTGATCGGGTAGGAGCCGCCCCAGCCGCTGCTGAAGGTCACGTACTGCTCGCCGTCCACGCTGTAGGTGACAGGCGCGGCCACCACGCCGCTGCTGACCTCGCGCTGCCACAGCAGCTTGCCGCTATCGGCCGCGTAGGCCAGCAGGCGGCCATCGTGGGTGCCCTGGAACACCAGGTTGCCGGCGGTGGCCAGGGTGCCGCCGTTGGCGATCTGCGCGTAGGGCACCGACCAGGCTTCCCGCTGCCGCACGGGGTCCCAGGCCTGCAGCTTGCCGGTGTAGATCCGTGCGAATTCGTCGATGCTCCTGCTGTCCCTGGGCATCGGCGGGAACTCCAGGCCGGTGTTCCACCGGCCCTTGGCGGGCGTATCCAGCTTCGCCTTCGGGTGATGGATGTCGGCCGTCGATTGCGTGGGGATGTAGACCAGGCCGGTCTTCGGGCTGTAGCTCATCGGCTGCCAGTTGTGCCCGCCCTGGGAGCCGGGGAACACCAGCCTGGCCTCGCCCTTGCTCCAGTAGTCGGCCGCCTCCAGGTCGATGATCGGCCGGCCGCTGTCCTTGTCCACGCCCTTGGCCCAGTTGACCCTGGGGGCGTACTGGGCGGCCGAGAGCAGCTTGCCCGTGGCCGCGTCCAGCACGTAGAAGAAGCCGTTCTTCGGCGCCTGCATCACCACCTTGCGCGGCTTGCCGTCGATGGGCAGGGTGGCGACGACGATGTGTTGCGTGGCGGTATAGTCCCAGGCGTCGCCCGGCGTGGTCTGGTAGTGCCAGACGTAGCGCCCGCTGTCGGGGCGGACCGCGACGATGGAGGAGAGGAACAGGTTGTCGCCCTTGCCCTGGGAGCGCTGGCCATAGTTCCAGAAGGCGCCGTTGCCGACGCCGAGGTAGAGCAGGTCGAGCTCGGCGTCGTAGGCCATCGAGTCCCACACGGTGCCGCCGCCGCCCTGTTTCCAGTACTGGTCGCCGAACCAGGTCTTGCGGATCATGCCGATGGTGTCGGTCTCGTCGCCCTTGGCCGGGTCGCCCGGCACGGTGAAGAAGCGCCAGGCCTGCGCGCCGGTCTCGGCATCGTAGGCGGTGACGTAGCCGCGCACGCCGAACTCGCCGCCGCCGTTGCCGATCACCACCTTGCCCTTGATGATGCGCGGGGCGCCGGTGATGGTGTAGTTGCGCCCGTGGTCGAGCACGGTGTCCACCGACCACAGGCGTTGCCCGTCGCGGGCGTCCAGGGCCTCCAGCCGGCCGTCGTACACGCCCACGTAGACCTTGCCGCTCCACACCGCCACGCCGCGGTTGGCCGCGTCGCAGCAACCCGAGCCCTGGATGCCGCGATAGACCCCGGGGTCGTACTTCCACAGCAGCTCGCCGGTGCGCGCGTCCAGCGCGTGGACGATGCTGTAGGCGCTGGTGGTGTACATCACGCCGTCCACCACGAGGGGCGTGGCCTCGACGACGCGGTCCAGCCCGAAGCCGTAGTCCCAGGCCAGGCCGAGCTGCCCCACGTTCCCCTCGTTGACCTGCTCCAGCGGCGAATAGCGCTGCTCGCCGTAGGTGCGGCCGGTGCTCATCCAGTTGCCGGGCTCGCTGTCGGCGGCATTCAGGCGCCGGGCGTCGACCGCCGCCGGGCCGGCCGGCCAGGCCAGCGGCGCCGCGAGCAGCAGGAGCACAGCCCCGGTATTCCAAGGTGCTTTCATGGTTGGTTCCCCATGGTGCCGCCATTGGCGGCGCGTTTCGGGCGAGGCTCGCCATGCAGGACAGTGCCCCGGCGGCAGGCCGCCAGGGCACCGGCCGTCAGGCAGGGCGCGAAGCGCGGGTCAGGGTTCGAGCCCCAGCGCGGCCGCCACCTGCGGGTAGGCCACCGTGTCGATCAACTGGCGCGTGGCGGCGCCGTAGGGCGGTGTGATCAGCTCGAAGCTGCCGCCCACGCGGCGCTCGTAGAAGCCGCGTGGGTTGGAGAACTCGCGGAAGCCTTCCTCGCCGTGGTGCCGGCCCATGCCGCTGGCGCCCACCCCGCCGAAGCCCATGGAAGCCAGCGCGCCCTGCATCACGGCGATGTTGAAGCACACGCCGCCGGAGCGGGTGCGCGTGGCGATCGCCTGGCGCAGCGCCGGGTCGTCGCTGAACAGGTAGATGCCCAGCGGCGTGTCGCCCCGGTTGATGCGCGCGACCAGGTCGTCGGTGTCCCTGTAGGTCTGCACCGGCAGGATCGGGCCGAAGATTTCCTCGCGCACCACCTGGGCGTCGTCGCGCGGGTTGACCACGATGTGGAAGGGCATGTCGCGGGCGCCGGCATCCATCTCGCGGCCAATGCGGATCACCCGGTCGCTCTTGCCCTGCGCGTCCTCCAGCAGGCGTTGCAGGCGCTCGACGTGGCGCTGGCTGATGATGCCGCTGGCGCTGCTGGCGCCGTTGTCGTGGCCGAAGCTGTTGTGCATCGCCTCGCCAAGGGCGTTCACGAAGTCCTGCAGGCCGTCCTCGGGCACCAGCAGGTGGTCGACGGTGATGCACAGCTGGCCGCGCTTGATGGCCTTGATGCCGGCGATGGTCGCCAGCGTCTGCGCGTCGTCGAGCTTGTCGCGGCCGACGATGGTGGGGTTGCGCCCGCCCAGTTCGAGGGTGACCGGCACCAGGTTCTCGGCGCAGCGCTTCATGATCTCGCGGCCCACCGCCGTGCCGCCGGTGAACAGCAGGTGGTCCCAGGGCAGCGTGGCGCAGTGCCGGGCCAGCGCCAGGTCGCCGTTGACCACGGCGACCTCGTCCTCGGCGAAGTAGGCCGCGAACATTTCCTGCAGCAGGGCGCCGCTGTGGGGCGTGAGGTCCGAGGGCTTGAGGATCACCCGGTTGCCGGCGCCCAGCATGTCGACGAGCGGGCCGATGCCGACATCGAACGGGAAGTTCCACGCCGCCATGTTGCAGACCACGCCCTTGGGGCTGTACTGCACGTAGGCCAGCGACTCGCCCTGGGTGGCGGGGTCGACGGGCTTGGCGATGGGCTTCATCCATTCATGGACGTGGGCGCAGTCGAAGCGCACGCGCTCGATCATCGGCAGGATTTCGGTGAGGTCCGCCGCCGCGCCCGGATGGCTGCCGAAGTCCGCCGCCAGCGCCTCGTGGATCCTGGCGCGGTACTGGTACAGCATTGGCACGATGCGCGACATGCGCTCGATGCGCGTCTCGGCGCTGGGGAACATGTCCTGGGCGAAGGCCGCCTTCTGCAGCGCGAACAGGCGCTCCAGGCGCTGGATGGGGGTTTGCGTGTTCATGATAGGTCTCCAGTGGGTAGCCGCGCGTCCCGCCCTGGACGGACCGGGCCGTGCGGATGGGCGCTGGCCCCCGGCCAGGGGAAGGGGGGCAGCAATATGCTCGGGCCGACGGATTCGATGTCGGTATGGCCGCAGAAGGCCATGCTCAGGCTCAGTTCGTTGTGGATGATCTCCAGCGCGCGGGTCACGCCGGCCTCGCCGAGCGCGCCCAGGCCGTAGACGAAGGCGCGGCCGAGCAGGCAGCCGCGCGCGCCCAGGGCACGCGCGCGGAGCACGTCCTGGCCGCTGCGGATGCCGCCGTCCATCCATACCTCAGTCTGCGTGCCCACCGCTTCGACGATGGGCGGCAGCGCGCGGATGCTCGACTGGGTGCCGTCGAGCTGGCGTCCGCCGTGGTTGCTGACCACGATGGCGTCGGCGCCGTGGGCCACGGCGCTGCGGGCGTCGTCCACGTCCTGGATGCCCTTGAGCAGCAGCGGGCCATCCCACCAGCGACGGATTTCGGCGACGTCGGCCCAGTTCAGCGATGGGTCGAGTTCGCCGCCGCGCCAGCGCGCCATGTCGGCCATGCTGTCGATGCCGGGCGCGTGGCCGACCACGTTGCCGAACGCCCGCCGCGGCGTGCCGGCCATGCCCAGCGCCCAGCGCGGGTGCATGGCCACGTCGAGCAACTGGCGCAGGTTCATGCGCGAGGGGTCGGTCAGGCCATTCTTCAGGTCCTTGTGGCGCTGCCCCACCAGCGACAGGTCCAGGGTCAGCACCAGCGCCGTGCAGCCGGCGGCCCGGGCGCGTTCGACCAGGCGCCGGGCGAAGGCGCGGTCGCGCATCACGTAGAGCTGGAACCAGAAGCCCTGGCCGACCTGCTCGGCCACGTCCTCGATGGAGCAGATGCCCATGGTGGACAGCGTGAAGGGCACGCCGAAGGCGCGTGCCGCACGGGCCGCGAGGATTTCGCCGTCGGCGTGCTGCATGCCCAGCGCGCCCACCGGGGCGAGCGCGACCGGCATGGACAGGCGCTGGCCGAGCAGCGTGGTGGCGGTGCTGCGCCGGTCGATGTCGATGGCCACGCGCTGGCGCAGCAGCAACTGCCGCAGGTCGGCCTCGTTGGCGCGGTAGGTGCTCTCGGTCCACGAGCCCGAGTCGGCGTAGTCGTAGAACATGCGCGGCACGCGGCGCTGCGCCAGGGCACGCAGGTCCTCGATGCAGGTGATGCAGGTCATGGCGCACCGCCATCGAGCAGCTTGCCCGGGTTGAGGATGCCGCTGGGGTCCAGCGTGCGCTTGATCGCGCCCATCAGCGCGCGTTCCTGCGGGCTGCGGGTGATCGACAGCCAGGGTTTCTTCTCCAGCCCGATGCCGTGCTCGGCCGACACCGAGCCGCCGCGCGCCCGCAGTTCCGCATAGACCAGCGCCTCGATGCGCGGCTTGAGCCGCGCCAGGTCGGCGTGGGGCAGGGTGACGACCAGGTGCAGGTTGCCGTCGCCCAGGTGGCCGAACACGTAGAGCTGCGCCCTGGTTTCCGCGAGCAGCAGCTGCTGCACCTGGCGCACGTAGCCGTCCATCGCGGCGATCGGCAGCGAGATGTCGAAGCCCAGCGGCGTGCCGTGCTGCATCACCTGTTCCACGTCGTCGCGCAGCGCCCAGAAGGCCTGCGCGTCGGCATCGGAGCGGGCGAGCACCGCGTCGCTCAGCAGCCCTTGCGCCAGGGCCGTCTCGAGCGCGGCCTCGAAGCGCTGGCCATCGGCTTCGCGGTGGGCCCCCTGGGCCTCGACCAGCACGTAGAAGGGATGTTCCTGGCCCAGCGGCGGCAGGCTCCTGGCCGGCGGCGTGGTCACCAGCCGGTAGAAGGACTGCCACATCACCTCGAACGACGACAGCGCGCCGCCCAGCGCGCGGTCCAGGTGGCGCAGCAGGCCGGCCACGGCGTCGAAGCCCGGCGCCGCCAGCAGCGCGGTGTGAGTGGCCAGCGGCTTCTCGCGCAGGCGCAGCACCAGGCGGGTGATCACCCCCAGGGTGCCTTCGCTGCCGATGAACAGCTGCTTGAGGTCGTAGCCGGTGTTGTTCTTGATCAGCGGGTGCAGGGCGGACACCACGGTGCCGTCGGCCAGCACGGCCTCCAGCCCCAGCACCATGTCGCGGGTCATGCCGTAGCGCAGCACACGGGTGCCGCCGGCGTTGGTGGCAGCGGTGCCGCCCAGCGTGGCGCTGCCGCGCGCCCCAAGGTCCAGCGGATAGACCAGGCCCTGTGCCTCCACGGCTTCCTGCAGGGCCTGCAGGGTGACGCCGGCCTGTACCGTGGCGGTGCGCTGTTGCGGGTCGATGGCCTCGATGGCGCGCATGCGCTCCAGCGACAGGATGATCTCGCCGGGCCCGGCATCGGCGCCGCGCACCAGGCCGGTCAGGCCACCCTGGGGCACCACCGGCAGGCGTCGCTGGTGGCACCAGCGCAGCACGGCGGCGACTTCCTCGGTGCTGGCCGGGCGCACCAGCGCCCGCGCCCGCAGGTTGTCGGCGCGCAAGGCGCCGGCTGAACGGCTGGCGAGATCGGCCGCGCAGAGCACGCCGTTGTCGCCGACGATGGCGCGCAGCGCCTCGACGATGGGGTCCATATGCAATCCTCTGCTAGCGGGGAGCGGCTGGCGCTCGGGCGATGTCGCGCAGCGAGGCCTCGAGCTGCGCGCGTTCCTTTTCCACCTGCTCGACGTGGCGCTGGCGCACGTGGCCATAGCCACGGATCTTCTCCGGCAGCGAGGCCAGGGCGACCGCGGCGTCGAGGTTGCCGGCGTCGAGCCTGGCGATCAGCCCGTCGATCTCCCGCTCGTACTCGGCCAGCAGGCGCAACGCCAGCCGGCGTTCGGCGCCGTTGCGGAAGGGGTCGAGAAGGGTGCCGCGCAGGCCCTTGCAGTGCTTGAGCAGGCCGAAGGCCTTCAGCAGCCAGGGCCCGACTTCCTTCTTGTACGGCTTGCCGTCCTTGTCCAGGCCGCCGAAGGGCCAGGCGCCGACGTTGAAGTGGACCTTGTAGTCGCCTTCGAACACCGCATCGAGTTCCTGCCTGAAGCTGCCGGATGCGTACAGGCGCGCGACTTCGAATTCGTCCTTGATCGCCAGCAGCTTGAAGTAGTAGCGCGCCACCGCCGTGCTGAAGCGCTCGCCCAGGTTGCGCTCGCGCTCGGCGGCGCGGGCCCGGTCCACCAGTGCCTTGTAGCGGCGGGCATAGGCCTGGTTCTGGTAGTCGGCCAGGTAGGCCATGGAGCGCTGGACGATGGCTTCGAGCGACATGTCGATGCGTGGCGCGGGCGCAACCGGGCTGCCGGCGCAGGCGGTCTTTTCCACCGCCTGCAGGTCGACCGCCGCGCGGCGGCCCCAGAGGAAGCTCGCCTTGTTGAAGTCGACCTGCACGGCGTTGAGTTCCAGCGCGCGCAGGATGGCCGCGTGGGACAGCGGCACGCTGCCCAGCTGCCAGGCCGCGCCGAGCATGAACATGTTGGCGGCGATGCTGTCGCCCATCAGCTGCGCGGCGATGCGCAGGCCTTCCATGGCGAGCAGCTGGCCGTCGCCACAGCGCTGGCGGATGCGTTCGAGCAGCGCGCCGGCATCCATCTGCCAGTCGGGGTTGCGCGCGAAGTCGCTGGTGGGCACCAGGTCGCTCGCCACTATCACCCGCGTGCGGCCCGGGCGTATGCGCAGCAGCGCCTCGTCGCCGGCGGTCACCACCAGGTCGCAGCCCACAATGGTGTCGGCCTCGGCGGTGGCGATGCGGGTGGCATGCAGCCGCTGCGCATCGGTGGCGATGCGCACGTGGGACATCACGGCGCCGTACTTCTGCGCCAGCCCCGTGACATCCAGCACCGAGACCGCCAGCCCCTCTATATGCGCGGCCATGCCGAGCACCTGGCCGATGGTGACCACGCCGGTGCCGCCGACGCCGGTGATCAGCAGCGAGAAATCACGGGTGAGCGCCGGCAGCGCCGGGTCCGGGATGGCCGGGAAGTCCGCCGCGCCCACGCCCGAGGTCCTGGCCTTGCGCAGCTTGCCGCCGTGCACGGTGACGAAGCTCGGGCAGAAGCCCTCGACGCAGGAGTAATCCTTGTTGCACGAGCTCTGGTTGATCCTGCGCTTGCGCCCGAAGGGGGTTTCCAGCGGTTCGATGGACAGGCAGTTGGAGGCCCTGGAGCAGTCGCCGCAGCCCTCGCATACGGCCGCGTTGATGAAAGTGCGCTTGTCCGGGTCGGCCCACTTGCCGCGTTTGCGCAGGCGCCGGCGCTCGGTGGCGCAGGGCTGGTCGTAGACGATCACCGACACCCCTTCGATGCCGCGGCAGCGCAGCATCACCGCGTCGAGCTCGGTGCGCGGCAGCAGCGGCACGCCGGCTGGCAGGCTGCCGGCGGGGTGCTTGGCCAGGTCGTCGGTCAGCACGAAGATGTGCCGGACGCCCTCGGCCATCAGCTCGGTGACCACCTGCGGCACCGACAGCTCGCCGTCGATGGGCTGGCCGCCGGTCATGGAGACGAAGCCGTTGAACAGCACCTTGTAGGTCATGTTGGCCTTGGCCGCGATGGCCTGGCGGATGGCCAGGAAGCCCGAGTGGAAGTAGGTGCCGTCGCCGATGTTGACGAATACGTGCTTCTCCCCGGTGAAGCGGTGCTGGCCGAGCCAGTGCATGCCTTCGCCGCCCATCTGGGTGAACATCGGCGGCGTCTTGAGCGGGTCGTGCAGCACGGCCATGGCGTGGCAGCCGATGCCGACCATGGCCCGCGAGCCGTCAGGCACCTGGGTCGAGCGGTTGTGCGGGCAGCCCGAGCAGAAGCCGGGGTTGCGGTTGGGCGAGGCCGGCTCGGGCAGGCCCGGCAGCTTGTGGGTGGCCGGCGGCAGCGCCATATCGGGAAGGTCGGGGTGCAGCTTGCGCAGCCGGGCGTGGATGGCGTGCATGATCTGCGTCGGCGACAGCTCGCCCCAGCCCTGCAGCACCGCCTCGCCATGCCCGGGCGCGAAGGCCTGGGCCGCCTCGTACTTGCCGGCCACGCGCGGGTGGTTGGGCAGCGCCAGGTCGTAGAGGATGCCCTTGACCTGGTCTTCGAGGATGCCGCGCTTTTCCTCGACCACCAGGATGGCGTCCAGCCCGTCGGCGAATTCGCGCACGAACTGCGGGTCCAGCGGCCAGATCAGCCCGGCCTTGCCGATGCGCAGGCCCAGTTCGCGCTGGCGCGCCTCGTCCAGGCCCATCCCGGCCAGGGCCTGCAGCACGTCCTGGTACGACTTGCCGGCCGACAGCACGCCGAGCCGGGCGCCGGGCACCTCCTGCAGCAGATGGTTGAGCCGGTTGGCGCGGGCGTAGGCCACGGCCGCCGGCAGCCGGTGGTTGACCAGGCGCTCCTCGCCCATCAGCGGGATGTCGAAGGTGCGGATGTTCAGGCCCTGGGGCCCCAGGTGCGGGGCGACCTGCAGCTCGGGCAGGACGATGCGCGGCGAGTCGGGGCCGACGCGCACCGAGCCGCCGCCCTCGACCACGTCGTTGTGCACCTTGAAGCCCACGGCGCAGCCGCAGAAGCGGCTCATGGCGAAGCCGTGCAGGCCCAGGTCGAGCAGCTCCTGGGTGTTGGACGGGTAGAGTATCGGCAGGCCGGCGGCGATGAAGATCGGGTCGGAGAAGTTGATCACCGACGAGGACTTGACACCGTGGTCGTCGCCGGCGATGGCCAGCACGCCGCCGTGCCTGTTGGTGCCTGCGCTGCCCAGGTGACGCATGGCGTCGGCGCTGCGGTCGGTGCCCGGCCCCTTGCCGTACCAGATGCCGAACACCCCGTCCACCTTCGAGCCGGGCAGCAGGCCCACGTACTGCGAGCCCCAGACCGCGGTGGCCGCCAGGTCCTCGTTGACCCCCGGCATGAAGTGGATGTTGTTGGCTTCCAGGCGTGCCTGCTGGGCCCACAGCTCCATGTCGTAGCGGCCCAGCGGCGAGCCGCGGTAGCCGGAGATGAAGCCGCCGGTGTTCAGGCCCGCGGCCTGGTCGCGCCAGCGCTGCTGCAATGGCAGGCGGGCCAGGGCCTGGGTGCCGGTGAGGTAGATCCAGCCTTCCCGGGTTTCGAACTTGTCGTCGAGCGTGACGCTCTGGTGGGGTAGAGGGGCGTTCATCAGGACTCCTGCTTATTCTTGTTCTGTCGCTTCCCTTTCGTTTCGGTGCTGCCCGTGGCCGCTGCGAAGGCGTTCGCGCGGCGCCGGCTCACGTCACGATCACGGAAGATGGTGGAGCGGGATGTCGTGGGGGACTGTCCGGGATTTGCGCTGCGAAGGCGCGGAAGAGGCAGGCGTGGCTACCCCTTTCGGGGTATCGGGAAGGCCGCTCCAGGGGCCGCTGGCCAACCCCCTGGACGCTGGGCGATCGGTGCGCCGCCGCCCGGCGGGCAGGGGCGAGGTGGCGGGGCCTCAGCTGCCCTTGTGTTCCTGCCAGCGCTTGCGCGCGCGCAGGTAGGCGGCGCTGTCGGCGTAGCCCAGGTGCTCGGCGATCTGTTCGCGGCCCAGGCCCTGCAACTCCAGGTACTGCTCCTGTTCCAGGCGCACCGCGGCCAGCACCTGGCGGTAGCCCAGGTCCTGTTCCTGCAGGTGCCGGCGCAGGGTCCGCGGGGTCAGGTGCAGGGCCGCGGCGGCGCTTTCCAGGCTGGGCGGCATGCCGCTTTCCAGCTCGTGGCGGATGTGCTGCGCGACCCTGGCGGCGGGCCCGCTGAACTGCTGCAGGCGCGCCAGGCGCTGTTCCAGGCCGCTGACGATCAGCTCCGCCACCACCGGGTGGTGGCCGCGCATGGGGATGTCGAGCACGCGCCTGTCGAACACCAGGCGGCTGTGCTCGCTGGCGAAGCGCAGGTGGGGCCCGAACCACTCGCGGTACTCGGCGTGGTAGGGCGGCCGCGGGTAGTCGAACTCGGCGCGTAGCGGCAGCACCGGCTCCACGCAGCCTTCGCGCAGCTGCGTCATGGTCATCACCAGCGCGTGCTCGCAGTAGGGCCGGCGCAGGCGTTCGGAGCCCTCGATGCGCACTTCGAGGATCAGTTGGCCGTCTTCCTCGCGGATGTGCAGGCGGTCCAGGTCCGAGCCCAGCCGGGCGAAACGCTGCCAGTGGCGCAGGGCCTCGCCGACGGTGGCGCTGCACAGGGCGAGGTGGACCAGCACGAAGCGATCGCCGGGGGCGAACCGGCCGAACAGGTGCAGGCCGATGGCCGGGTCGACGCGGCTCGCGCGCTCCCACAGCTGCTCCAGCCCGGGCAGGTCGAATTCCAGCACGTCGCATTGCTCGCCGAGGAAGCGCGCCAGCACCCGGCCCATGGCGCCGCGGTGGCGTTTGCGGACGGCGGCGCTGGCCACTTTTGTCTGATTTTTGTCCCTTTCGGACATGTCTCGCCTGGCCCCTGTTGCCGTTTCATGTGCCCGACAGAGCCGTGCCGAGACGCGGCGCCGTCGATCGCCCGATCATATAACGAGAATCAAACAATGACCGAGATGCCTACTCGCCCGCAGCACGGTGCCGCGCCCTCGTCCCCGGCCAGGCGCCGTCGCCCGCTGATGCGGGCCCTGCTGGGCCTGGCGCTGTCTGCTCTGCTGCCTGCACTGCCGGCGGCCGCGGCGGACAAGCCGAACATCGTGGTGATCTTCGGCGACGACGTCGGCCTGTGGAACCTCAGCGCCTACAGCCGCGGCGCCATGGGTTACCGCACGCCGAACATCGACAGCATCGCCAAGGGTGGCGCCATCTTCAGCGACCACTACGCCCAGCCCAGTTGCACCGCCGGGCGCGCGGCCTTCATCACCGGCCAGCTGCCGATCCGCTCGGGGATGACCACGGTCGGCCAGCCCGGCGGCATGCTCGGCCTGAAGCCGCAGACCGTGACCCTGGCCGAGGTGCTCAAGCCCCAGGGCTACACCAGTGGCCAGTTCGGCAAGAACCACCTGGGCGACCGCAACGAACACCTGCCGACGGTGCACGGTTTCGACGAGTTCTTCGGCAACCTCTACCACCTCAACACCGAGGAAGAGCCGGAGGACATCGACTACCCCGCCGACCCCGACTTCAAGAAGCGCTATGGCCCGCGCGGCGTGCTGCACTGCTTTGCCACCGACGCCGAGCAGCCCGGCGACGACCCGCGCTTCGG
Source organism: Pseudomonas sp. 273 (assembly GCF_029201425.1). Taxonomy (NCBI): domain Bacteria; kingdom Pseudomonadati; phylum Pseudomonadota; class Gammaproteobacteria; order Pseudomonadales; family Pseudomonadaceae; genus Pseudomonas; species Pseudomonas sp. 273. Next base: position 3,644,822 of record NZ_CP116775.1, on the reverse strand, counting down.
CAAGTGGGGCCGGCAGCGCTGCGAGGACACCGGCCCGCTGACGCGCAAGCGCATGGAGACCGTCGACCAGGAGCTGATCCAGGCCTCGTTCAGGTTCATGGACAAGGCCGTGGCCGAGAAGAAGCCGTTCTTCGCCTGGATCAACACCACGCGCATGCACGTGTTCACCCACACGCCCGACAAATACCTGCAGCAGTGCAAGCAGTTCACCAGCGGCGAGGACGAGCACTGCGCCGGCATGCTGCAGCACGACGAGGACGTCGGCAGCGTGCTGAAGAAGCTCGACGACCTGGGCATCGCCGACGACACCATCGTCATCTACACCACCGACAACGGCCCGGAGCACGAGACCTATCCCTTCGGCGCCACCACGCCGTACCGCAGCACCAAGATGACCACCTGGGAAGGCGGCGTGCGCGTGCCGATGATGGTCCGCTGGCCGGGGCACATCCCGGCGGGCGAGGAGCTCAACGGCATCCAGTCCCACGAGGACCTGTTCACCACCCTGGCGGTGGCCGCCGGCGCCACCGACGTGCGCGAGCGCCTGGCCAAGGGCGACGACTTCGGCACCGGCGTGGTGAAGAAGAACTACATCGACGGCGTCGACAACCTGGCCTACTGGGAAGGCAAGGCCGGGCAGTCGGCGCGCCACGAAATCTTCTACTACGCCGAGAGCCGCCTGCAGGCCGTGCGCCTGAACCAGTGGAAGGCCCACTTCTACACCCGCGACGGCTACTACGGCGCCACCACCACCCTGGAGATGCCCTGGCTGTTCAACATCCGCCAGGACCCCTTCGAGAGCTACGAACAGGCGCCGGGCCCGCGCGCCAACCTGCTGCAGAAGAAGAGCTACGTGTTCCACCAGATGACCGACGCGATAGTCGCGCACCTGCGGACCTTCAAGGACTTCCCGCCGGCGCAGAAGGGCGTGTCGCTGAGCTTCGACCAGCTCAAGGAACAGATCCTCAGACAGGCCGAGAAGTGAACCCTGCGGCGGCCGGACGCCCGGCCGCCGCATCCCCCGCGCGCCCGCCGCGCCCAGAACAACAAGATTGGAGTTTCCCGATGAGTCAGCTCAGCCCCGCCGCGATGCAGGTCTTCGCCGCCATGCAGAACGCCCCCGTGGTGTCCCGCGACCATGCCCGCGAGGCGATCCTGCTGCTGGAGGACGACCTGCCCTGGGTCAGCCTGCCCGACGGTTCCACCATCCAGCTGCTGCACGTGGACCTGAACCAGAACCTGTGGATCAACCGCACCCGCATGAGCCCCGGCTTCGGCGTCGACACCCACTACCACACCGGCCCGGTGTTCGCGGTCACCCTGCAGGGCGAATGGTTCTACCGGGAATACCCGGACAAGGTGAACAAGGCCGGCTCCTACCTCTACGAGCCGGCGCACTCGCTGCACACCCTGTGCGTGGCCGAGGACGCCACCGAGGTCGCCGACGTCTGGTTCGCCATCTTCGGCAGCAACGTCGACATCGACGAGAAGGGCGACGTGGTACGCATCCTCGACGCCAAGACGGCCCTGACCGTCTACCGCGCCCTGTGCGCGGCCGAGGGCAAGAGCTGCGACAAGCTGATCGTCCTCGGTGAGTGACATGGCAGCGCTGAACAGTGCGTTCGTGACCGGCGCCGGCGGCTTCATCGGCCGCCACCTGGTGCGCCGGCTGCTGGCCGAGCAGGTCGCCGTGGTCGCCCTGATGATGCCGGGCGAGCCGGTGCCGGCGGAGTGGGGCGACAGGGTGCGGGTGGTGGTCGGCGACGTGCGCCGGCTGCTGGCGCTGCGCGAGCAGATCGGGCCGGTGGATGCCGTCTTCCACCTGGCCGCGGTGGTCAGCGACTGGGGTAGCACCCAGTCCCACGTGGAGGTGACCGTCAAGGGCACCGAGCATGCCATCGAGCTGGCCCTGGGCTGGGGCGCGCACTTCGTGGTGACCACCAGCGTCTGCGCCTTCGCCAGCGCCCTGGCCAGGGGCCGGCTGGACGAGGACAGCCCGGTGGGCGTGCCCTCGTCGGCCTACGAGTTCTGCAAGCAGGAGCAGGAGCGCGTCACCCGCGAGGGCGTCAGGCGCGGGCTCAAGGCCACCATCGTGCGGCCGGCCAACGTCTTCGGCGTCGGCAGCCTGCCCTGGGTGAATTCGCTGGTGCAGGTGCTGCGCGAAGGCGCGCCCTGCCTGCTGGGCTCCGGCAAGTGGGACGCCGGCCTGGTGCACGTCGACAACCTGGTGGAGATCCTGCTCGCTTGCGCGCGCTCGGAGTACGTGCACGGCGAGGTGTTCATCGCCGCCGACGGCTTCGGCGTGACCTGGAAGACCTACCTGGAGGCCCTGGCCAGGGCCGCCGGCACGCCGCCGCCGAAAAGCCTGCCGAACTGGCTGGCGCGCTTCATGGCCAGCGCCCTGGAATGGTGGGGGCACCTGCGCAAGCAGGCGCAGCGCCCGCACCTGACGCGCCAGACCTTCCGCCTGATGGGCGGGCCCAACGAGTTCGCCACCGACAAGGCCAGGCGCCTGCTGGGCTACCGGCCGCCGGTGAGCTTCGAGGCGGCCATGGCCGAGCTGGCCGAACACTTCCGCACACAGCAACAGGCGCCGGCGGGTGCCGCAAGCGCAACGGCAAGGCTGGAGAGTCGAGCATGAGTCAGTGGAACCACGGCGCCCCGCGGGTCGCCTTCGTCTCCGGCGCCGGCAGCGGCATCGGCCTGCAGATCGCCAAGGCCCTGGCGGCCGAGGGCGCGAGCCTGGCGCTGTTCGACCTGCGCCTGGAGCCGCGGGTGCTCGACGAGCTGCGCGCCCTGTGCCGGCAGCCGCAGCAGCAGGTGGAGACGTTCGTCGTCGACATCACCCAGGCCGTGGAGGTCGACACGGCGGTGGAGGCCGCCGTGGCCAGGCTGGGCGTGCCGGACTTCGCCTTCAACTCGGCGGGCATCCTGCGCACCGCGCTGTTCACCGAGCTGCCGGCGGAAACCTTCGAGCTGGTGGTGCGCATCAACCTGATCGGCAGCCGCAACTTCGCCGCCGGCGTGCTGCGGCACATGCCCCGCGGCGGCCACCTGGTGCTGGTGGCTTCGCTGGCCGGGATCATCGGCGGCTACACCCAGGCCGCCTACAGCGCCTCCAAGTTCGGCGTGGTGGGCCTGGCCGAGGTCCTGCGCCTGGAGCAGAAGCCGCGCGGCATCGACGTGTCGGTGGTGTGCCCCGGGGAGATCGCCACGCCCCTGCTGACCTACGAGCGCCAGCATGGCAGCAAGGTCACCGAGGCGCTCAATGCCACCGCCGGGGTGCTGACGGTGGAGGAGGCGGTGGCCGGCATCCTCGATGGCCTGCGCCGGCGCCAGTTCATGATCACCCCGGGCCTACGGGCCAGGCTGCTGCGGGCGATGGCGCGCAAGACCAGCGGCCTGTTGCGCTGGATCACCGACCAGACCCTCGCCAAGGCGCTGCGCGCCGAGCGCCGCTGAACCCGCGCCGGCTGCGGCGGGACTCGCGGCCGGCAAACCGACAGGCATTTGCATGGGAGACCCGTATGCCACGTAGAACACTGATGATGCCGTTGCTGCTGGCGATGGCGCTGCAGAGCCAGGCCGCGGAGTCGGCCACGGCGGAGCCGGTCGGCGGGCAGCCCGCCGCGGGGGCGCGGCCCTCGGTGAGCGACTTCGACTACCAGGTGAAGTACCAGCGCGCCTTCGAGGCGGTGCTCTGGTCGCTGCCCTCGGTGCAGGCCCAGAGCGGCCGCGAGGCCACCCTCGGCGGCCTGGGCGCCAGGGACAACGATATAGTCGCCATGTCCGGCCCGGCCACGCCCAAGTTCGAGACCTGGACCGCCAACAGCTCCACGCCCTACGTCTTCGCCTACTCGGACCTGGCGCGCGAGCCGGTGGTGCTGGAGGTGCCGCCGGCAGGGCCCGACGGCAGCCTCTACGGCCAGGTGACGGACGCCTGGCAGATGACCATCGCCGACATCGGGCCTTCGGGCATCGACGCCGGCAAGGGCGGCAAGCTGCTGCTCACCGGCCCCGACTTCAAGGGCACGGTGCCGGCCGGCTACCGCCAGGTGGTGTCGCCGACCCGGCGGATCGTCTTCGCCTTCCGCTCGGTGCGCGCGCCGGGCAAGAGCGCCGCGGACGCCTATGCCTACTCGAAGCGCCTGAAGATGTACTACCTGTCGCAGGCGGCCAACCCACCACAGCAGCGCTTCGTCGACGCCGTGGATCAGCGCTTCTCGTCACTGCTGCCCCAGGACGAGCGCTACTTCCGGCTGCTCCACGACACCATCGCCTACGAGCCGGCGCGCCCCCAGGACAGGCACATGCTCGGCCTGCTGGCTTCGCTGGGCATCGAGCAGGGCAAGCCCTACCAGCCGGACGAGAAGACCCGCCGGGCCATGCGCCAGGCGGTGGTGGACGTCTGGTTCTACCTGCAGCAGCGCTTCGACCAGCTGCCCAGGGATTACTACTACTGGCCCGACCGCCAGTACGTGCCGCTGCTGCTGCCCGACGCCAACCGCGGCTTCAGCTTCGAATACCCCGGGCGCATCGACATCGATGGCCGCGCCCTGGCGTTCTTCTGGTGCACCCTGGTGCCCCGGCAGGTGCCCGAGCGGCCCGCGGCCTACTACCTGATGGCCATGGCGGACAACCAGGGGCGGCCGCTGGAGGCGGGGGCCACCTACAAGCTGGTGGTGCCGGCGGACATGCCGGTGAAGCAGTTCTGGTCGCTGACCCTCTACGACCGCGCCACCATGGCCTTCATCTACACCCGGGAGGGGCGCACCACGCTGGACTCCTACGGCCTGGACAAGATGAAGAAGAACGCCGACGGCAGCGTCACCCTCTACGTCGGCCCGCAGGCGCCCAAGGGCCTGGAAGCCAACTGGATTCCCACCGGCGGCAAGCGCCCGCTGCCGGCCCTGCGCTTCTATGGCGCCACCGACGCGCTGTTCGACAAGCGCTTCAAGATGCCCGACTTCGAGCGGGTGGACGAGCCCGCCGCGGCTAGCCTCGGCCAGCCGGGCGTCATACCGGCGGGCCTGGCCATGGGCAGCCACCTGCTGCCATGAACCGTGGCGGGCGCAAGCTCCTGGCCGGCTGCCTGTTGCTGGCGGCCAGCCAGGCGCAGGCCGCGGAGAACGGCGTAGGCTTCTACCTGCTGGGCTCCCGCGGCCCCATGGCCGGCGCGCTGCCGCCGCCGGGGCTGTACCTGCAGAACGACCTCTACCGCTATGCGGGCAGTGCCGGGGCGGCCAAGGACTTCCCCGTCGGCGGCCGGGTGGTGGCCGGCATCCAGCTCGAAACCCGGCTGGCGATGCCGACCCTGCTCTGGTCCATGCCCTGGCAACTGGCGGGCGGCAACCTGGGGCTGTCCTGGAGCCAGCCCCTGGGCGGCCCGGCCCTGGACGTCGACGCCGAGCTGACCGGGCCCCATGTCCAGCGTCTGGGCACCGACGTGCATGCCTCGAACTACACCTACGGCGACCCGGTGCTGGCGGCGATGCTCGGCTGGCACCGCGGCAACTTCCACTGGCAGGGCGGGGTGGCGCTGAACGTACCGGCGGGTGACTACGACGAAGACGCCCTGGCCAACGTCGCCTTCCACCACTGGGGCGCCGACCCCTTCGCCGCGCTGACCTGGTTCGACCCGGCCATCGGCCTGGACCTGTCCGTGGCCGCCGGCGTGACCTTCAACGCCGCCAACCCGGCCACCGATTACCGCAGCGGCAACGAGGCGCACCTGGAATGGAGCGCCGAACAGCACTTCGGCCCGCGCTTTTCCGCCGGCCTGCTCGGCTACCACTACCGCCAGGTCAGCGATGACAGCGGCCGCGGCGCCAGCCTCGGGCCGTTCCGCGGGCGCACGCGGGCCCTGGGCGCGACCCTGGCCTGGAACTTCCCCGGCGCGCGGCCCTGGTCGCTGCGGCTGAAGGCCTTCAAGGAGCAGGGCGCCTACAACCGCCTGGAAGGCCACGCCGCCTACCTGACGCTTTCCGTGCCCCTGTCTTCGTTCTGACGCGCGGGTGGGGGCCGCACCAGTTCCAATCCAGAGCAAGGAGTTCATGATGAAAGCCACACGCACGATGTTGTCCGCGCTGAGCGTGGCCGTCGCCCTGGCCGCCGGCCACTGCCTGGCCGCGCCGAGCTATGCCGACCCGCAGGTCAGCCTGGTGATGACGCCGCAGAAGGTCGCCCAGGCTCAGGAGATCGACGCCTACACCCTGGGGGTGATGGCCTACACCTGGGGCTACCCGCTGGTGCGCCTGGAGCGGATCCTGCGTGAGTACATCGACGTACCGGCGAACAAGCCGCCGACCAGCTACCGCGCGCCGCTGAACCGCATCGGCTGGGCCACGGCGCTGTCCACCCCGGCGGACAAGGACATGCCCACGGCCAACAACGACACCCTGTACATGAGCGCGGTGGTCAGGCTGGACGAGCCCTACGTGCTGAGCGTGCCGGACACCGCCGACCGCTACTACGTGATCAACGTCTTCGACATGTACCACGACCTGGAGCACTACATCGGCCGCCGCGCCACCGGCACCGGCGCGGGGCGCTTCGCCCTGGTACCGCCGGGCTGGCAGGGGACCCTGCCCGAGGGCGTCAAGGCCCTGCCGGTGAGCACCGACAAGCTCTGGCTGTGGGGGCGCCTGCACATCCGCCAGGGCGAGGACCTGGCGCCGGTACTGGCGCTGCAGGAAGGGTTCGACCTGCGCCCGCTGAGCCAGCTGGGCAAGGCCGGCTACCAGGCGCCGAAGGAAGAGCTGCCGCCGTTGCCGTCGATCGAGGGCGACGACCTGGGCTTCTTCACGCACCTGGGGTACGCCATGCAGCACAACCGCATCAAGACCGTGGACGCGGCGCTGGCGGGGCAACTGCAGCGCATCGGGCTGAGCGCGGAACACGGCTTCGACCGTTCCAGACTCACCGCCGAGCAACTGCGCGGGCTCAAGCGCGCCCTGGCGGACGGCCCGCTGGTGGCCGGCAAGGCCACCATGACCTCCACCGTGCTGCGCAACGGCTGGAACGTGGCCATGGTCAACGAGTTCGGCTACGACTACCCCGGGCGCTCGGTCATGGCCGGCGCCTACCTGGGTGGCAACCTGGCGGAGGAGGCGGTCTACCCGATCCGCTTCACGGACGACCGCGGCAGGCCGCTCGACGGCCAGCACCCGTACCGCCTGACCTTCGCCAAGGCGCCGCCGGTCGGGGCCTTCTGGTCGCTGACGCTCTACAACGCCGGCGACAAGATGCTGGTGGACAACCCCATCGGCCGCTACAAGATCGGCTCGGACACCCCCGGCCTGCAGGTGGCGGCGGATGGTTCCATCAGCATCCCGATCCAGCACGACCAGCCCAGGAGCGAAGACAAGGCCAACTGGCTGCCGGCGCCCAAGGGCGCTTTCTACCTGCTGCTGCGCCTGTACCAGCCGGACGCCGCGATCCTCGACGGCCGCTACGCGCTGCCGCAGGTGAGCCGCGTCCAGTAGCGGAGCAGGGACCAGACGATTGGGTAGGGCGGATAACCGTTCGCGGTTATCCGCCGCTGGTCGTGCCACCGGAGCGTCCGGCGTGGCGGATGCCAATCGCGGACGGAGTCCGCTCCTACGTCGGTGCTTCCCGGAACCGTAGGGGCGGACTCTGTCCGCGATTTGGCGGATAACGCCGTAGGCGTTATGCGCCCTACGGGGAGCCCGAGCTTCGTGGGTCCGCACCACACCGAACGGTCCCCTCTCCCGCTTGCGGGGGAGGGTTAGGGAGGGGGTGCGGAGTCAGGGTTTGGCAGAGGTGCGTGGGCGAAGTCCGTCACCCTCTCCCCAACCCTCTCCCTGAAGGGAGAGGGGGCTGTCCCGAGCAAGCGGATAGCGCAGCGTCAGCCGGCAAACTCGTAGGGCGGATAACCGTTCGCGGTTATCCGCCGTTGGCCGATGCGCCGATACACGACGCAAACGGCGGATAACGCCGTAGGCGTTATGCGCCCTACGGGGAGCCCGGGAGCTTCGCGGTTTCGCATCGCGCCGAACGGTCCCCTCTCCCGCTTGCGGGGGAGGGTTAGGGAGGGGGTACGGAGTCAAGGTTTGGCAGAGGTGCCTGGGCGAAGTCCGTCCCCTCTCCCCAGCCCTCTCCCTGAAGGGAGAGGGGGCTGTCCCGAGCTGTCGGATAACGCAGCGTCAGCCGGCAAACTCGTAGGGCGGATAACCGTTCGCGCGGGGCGCGCAAAAAAATGGCGACCCGAAGGTCGCCCAAAACCACAGGTGCTGCTGCTCAGCGCACCCCGTCGCTGCGCAAGGCCGCGGGGGTGAATTTGGCGGCGGAGGAGGGTTCGCCGAAGCGGATCCAGCTCTTCTCCTCGTTCATCATGCCGCTGACCGCGTAACGGCCGGAGATCAGGTCGTACAGGCTTTCCAGGGCATACCAGGGCACCTGCTGCCTGTAGTCCTGGGTCAGCATGGCCTCGCCCACGCGCCACAGCTGGCCGCGGCCGTCGTACTGGTCGGACAGGGCGATGCTCCAGGAGTCCTCGTCGACGTAGAAGCGGCGCTTGGCGTAGATGTGCCGCTCGCCCGGCTTCAGGCTCGCTTCCACCACCCAGACGCGGTGCAGCTCGTAGCGCGCCAGGTCCTGGTTGACGTGGCCGGCCTTGAGGAGGTCCTCGTACTTGTGCTTCGGCGAGGCCAGCTCGTAGTTGTTGTAGGGGATGTAGATTTCCTTCTTGCCCACCAGCTTCCAGTCGTAGCGGTTGGGCGCGCCGTTGTACATGTCCAGGCCGTCGGAGGTGCGCAGGCCGTCGACTTCCGTGGTCGGGCTGTCATAGGCCACCTGCGGGGCGCGGCGCACGCGGCGCTGGCCGGCGTTGTACTGCCAGGCCATGCGCGGTTCCTTCACCTGGTCCAGGGAGTCGTGCACCAGCAGCACGTTGCCGGCCAGGCGTGCCGGCTCGGTGACGCGCGACTTGTAGTAGTACAGGAGGTTTTCCGCGTCCTTGGCGTCCAGGTCGGCCATGCCCTTGGGCACCGCCAGGTCCTCCTCGTAGCGGATGGCGGTGAAGGCGCCGTTGGTCTGCGGCGCCGCGGTGACCGAGGAGCGCAGGATGTTCACGCCGCGGAAGCGGGTGATGTGGTTCCACACCACCTCCAGGCCGTCCTTCGGGATCGGGAAGGCCACCCAGCGGCTGTCGGCGAAGCCCTGCAGGCCGTTGCCGCCTTCCACCAGGCTGGTCTTCAGGGCGCTGGTTTTGGCGGCCTGGTTGATGAACTCCGGGACCACGGTGGTGCGGTGGCTCGGGTAGACGTTCATCTTGTAGTCCGGGTAGCGCTTGAACAGCGCCAGCTGGCCCTCGGACAGCTTCGCCTTGTACTGCTCGAGGTTCTGCGCGGTGATGGTGAACAGCGGCTTCTCGCCGGCGAAGGGGTTGCCGGGGAAGCCCTTGGCGTCCACCGGGGCGGCGTTCTGGGCCAGGCCGCCGGTCCAGGCGGGGATGCTGCCGTCGGCGTTGCCGGCCTTCTCGGCGCCCAGCGGGGTGAGGCTGGCGCCCAGCTTGGCGGCCTCGTCCGGGGAGACCGCGGCCAGTACGCTGCCGGCCAGCAGGGACAGGGTGAAGACGCCGATCACTCGTAGTGCTTTGTTCATCGTTGAGTCCTCGCGGATTAGAAGTTCACGCCGACGCTGAACGCGAGGAAATCGCGATCGATCAGGGTGTTGTAGTCGCCACCGAAGAAGTTGGTGTACGACAGGCTGGCGGTGTAGGTGCTGCGGTAGTCGGCATCCAGTCCCAGGCTGATGGCCTTGGCGCCTTCGTTGAAGGTCGGGCCGTAGCCTTCCACGTCGTGGGACCAGGCGATGTTCGGCTTGAGGTTGATGCCGGCGATGGCGTTGCCGTAGTCGAGGATGGCGCGGGTGCGGTAGCCCCAGGAGGTGTTGGTGTAGAAGCCGTGGGTGTTGCCCGGCGCCCACTGGCCGTACTCGGGGGTGCGGCCGTAGCGCATGGAACTGGTGGGTTCCAGGTCGCTCAGGTGGGTCAGGCCCAGTTCGCCCACCAGGGTCAGGCGGTCGGCGCCCATCACCTGTTCGAAGAAGTGGGTGAAGGTGGTCTGCAACTGGGTCATCGGCTTGCGCTCGTAACCATGGTTGTCGGCACCGGGGGCGGTGGGCATGGTCGGCGAGGTGGTCGGCGCGATGGGGTTGAGCACCGCCAGGGAGATGTCCGGGGTGTTGATCTGCAGCGGCATGTTCGGCCGGTAGCTGACCTCGCCCTGCCAGGCGGTGCCGGTGGGCAGCGTGGTGGCGAAGCTCAGGCCGTAGAGGCGGATGTCCTCGGGGTACTCGATGAAGTAGTTGCTGTTGCCCAGCACGGTGCTCAGGGCCATGCTCTGGACCACCGAGGAGCAGCCCGGGCGGCCGCCGCAGGCAGCGCCGGTGGCGGCCAGGATGCGCCCCAGCGAGGCCAGGGTGTCGGCGCCGGCGGTCTGGCTGCTGTAGTAGGGGTTGCGGCTGTGGTAGTTCATCGCATAGGCGCCGTACTCCACGTCGTCGGTCATGAAGCGCAGGGCCAGGCCCCACTGGCCGCTGTCGCGCGGGTCGCGGTCGCCGCCGCGGGGCAGGATCACCCCTTCGTCGTTGGCGATGAAGCCCTGGCCGTTGGCCGCGGCGATCGGCTCGAACCGCGCCATCAGCGCGCCGAAGCCGGGCGCGGCGTTGTTGGCGTTGTTCAGGTTGCAGCCGTGGGGTACCACGTCGCCGCCGAAGAAGGTGCCGCAGTTGTCCAGCACCGTCTTGTCCCAGCCCAGTTGGTAGAAGCCTTCGGCGGAGAAACTGTCGGTGATGCTCTGCGACAGGTAGAACATGTTCACCGGCAGCAGCGCTTCCTTGATCTCGGCGCCGGGGCGGCGGATGGCGGAAACGTCGATGGGGTTGATGCTGTTGATGCTGTTGGGGATGAAGGTGCTCTCGCCCCAGCTCACCACCTGCTTGCCCAGGCGCACGCTGCCCGGCAGGTTGGAAATGTCGTAGTTGTGGTAGACGAAGGCATCGAGCAGCTGTGCGCCGGAGGAGCGGGCACCCTTGTCGCGGCCCTCGTCGCTGATGTCCTTGAACGGCCGGCTCTCGTCCTTGAGTTCGAAGTCGTACCAGTACTTGCCGCGGACGAACAGGCCGGTGTCGCCGTACTTCAGCTCCAGGTCGTGGATGCCCTTGAACAGCTTGGAGAAGGTCTCGCCCTTCTTGAAGTTCAGGCGGCCGTCGTCGGTGGTGTGGGTGGCGGTGTTGCCGCCGTTGTTGTAGCCGATGAAGTCCTGGTGGGGGCTCTGGGTACTCCAGCTGGCGCCGATCGACAGGGAGGAGTCGAACTGCCCCTCGATCTCGCCGATGCTGAAGTTGACGGCCTTGGCCGGGGCCGCGACGCCCAGGGCCACCGCCAGGGCCAGCAGCTGCGGTTGGAAGAAGCCAGGTCTTGTTATTGTTTTCATGTAGCGCTCCGGTGCTCGGTTGGAAGACTGCAGGCACAACCTATGTGGAGCGCCGGGCGCGGATAAGCGCGCGAAAGTACGAGTGGCGTGTCGGAAGAAGGTATGAGTCGTGCTGTGGCGCGGGTTTCAGCGGGGTTCAGCAATGCGATGAATGGTCCTTCATTCACTGGCCCGGTCAGACGTGAGAATTGTCCGAAGGAATTCACCCATGGCAACGCGCGCACCGGGCCAGTGCCCGGTGCGTTCGGAGGTCAGGAGGGCGCCGCGGGCGCGCGGATCAGATGAGATAGCCGCCGTCCACCGCCAGGCTGATGCCGGTGGTGTAGCTGGAGGCGTCGCTGGCCAGGTAGAGCACGGCGCCGGCCATCTCCTCGGGGTTGGCCACGCGCTTGAGCGGTACCCGCTGCAGGATGCCGTCGAGCACCGCCGGGTTCTGCACCAGGGCGGCGGCGAACCTGGTGTCGGTGGGCCCTGGCAGCAGCGCGTTGCAGCGCACGCCAAAGGGCGCGCACTCGCGGGCGAAGACCTTGGTCATGCTGATCACCGCGGCCTTGGTCACCGAGTAGATGCCCTGCAGCTCGCCGGGGCTGACGCCGTTCACCGAGGCGACGTTGACGATGCTGCCGCCTCCCTGTTCCTGCATCAGCCTGCCGGCTTCCACCGACATGTAGAATTAGCCGCGGATGTTGACGTCCACGGTCTTCTGGAAGGCGGCGACGTCGGTGTCCAGCACGTTGCCGTACTGCGGGTTGGTGGCGGCGTTGTTGACCAGGATGTCGAGGCGCCCGAAACGCTCGCGGATCCAGTCGAAGGTGGCCCGGACCTGCTCCGGCTCGCCGATGTGGCAGGCCACGGCAGAGGCCTTGCCGCCGGCGGCCTGGATGGCCTCGGCCACCGCCTGGCAGCCCTCCAGCCTGCGGCTGGAGACGATGACCTGGGCGCCCTGGCGGGCCAGCAGGTGGGCGATGGCCTCGCCGATGCCGCGGCTGGCGCCGGAGACGAAGGCGACCTTGCCGCTGAGGTCGAAGGGGGCGGGTGTGGACATGGGCTGCTCCGGGAATGCTGTCGGGAGGTGCCGGCCACCGCCCCAGGTCGGGTCAGGGGGCACGTCGAGGGGCGGGGCCGGCCAGGCGAGGATAGGCAGCGGGGTGGCGGGGCGATATCGCCCGGAAGTGCGATCAGGATGATGAATGGGATGATGGGGGCGGCGCGTGGCGAGCCGGCCCCGGGTGGTGCCTCAGGCCTGCTCGCGGGCCGGCAGCATGGCGCGCAGCACGTCGTCGCGGCGCACGTGGTGGTGCCAGATGGCCGCGGCGGCATGGCCGAGGATCAGGGCGAAGAGCAGGTACTGGGCGGTGACATGGAAGGCCTTGGCCGCCTCGCGCACGGCATCGGCAAGCGGCAGCGGCGGGATTTCCACCAGCCAGAACAGGCTCACCGGGCGCTTGCCGAACAGCAGGCCGCTGAGCGGCATCAGGATCAGCAGCGCATAGAGCAGGGCATGGCCGGCCTTGGCGGCCAGCAGGTTGAGCCGCTCGCTGGCCGGCAGCAGCTGTGGCGCGCCATGGCGGGCACGCACCAGCAGCCGCGCGACGGTCAGCAGCAGGACCGAAAGGCCCAGGGACTTGTGCAGGGTGAACACCCCGCCGGCGCCGCCGAGCAGGCCGGCGAACAGGTCCTTGCCGTAGGGCAGGGCGATGATGGCCAGCACCAGCAGGGCGCTGAGCCAGTGCAGGGTGATCTGGGCGGGGGTGTAGCGGGCTTGGGTCACGGGGCTTTCCTCATCACGTGCGTTGTCCTGCTCGCGGAAGGTGGCGAGCGGCATCCTTTTTCGTCGTGGGAATGGAGGAGGGTAACCGAAGGGGGTGGCCGCCGCCGAAGCGAAGGCGTTGCAATATGTTGTGGAGGGGGCCGTCGGCGGCCGTGGGCGTCGGGTTCAAGAGCCCCTCTCCCTAACCCTCCCCCGCAAGTGGGAGAGGGTTAGGGAGGGGGTGCGGCGTCAGGGTTGGCAGAGGTGCGTGGGCGAAGTCCGTCACCCTCTCCCCAACCCTCTCCCTGAAGGGAGAGGGGGCCGTTCGGCGTGCACGGATAACGCAGCGTCAGCCGGCAAGTCCGTAGGGCGAATAACCGTTCGCGGTTATCCGCCGTTAGCCCAAACACCGATGCCCGACGACGATGGCGGATAACGCCGTAGGCGTTATGCGCCCTACGGGTTTCCAGAGAAACCTCCGCGCGCACCGGAGCGCCCCTTCAGAAGGCCGAGCGAAACCGGCGCTCAGGAGGTCATGCGACATGGATGTCGCGAGAGCCCCGATCAGCACAGGGACGTGCTGTCGGGGCGGGCCTCCGTGGCGGGGGAATTCGTGAGGGTAGCCCGGCTCCATCGGGCCCGTATGCGGGGCAAGCCTCCTTGGTTACTTCTTTGGCGTTTGAAAGAAGTGACTCGCCCGAGGGGGCGAAACGAGAGATATCAACGCACTCGGAGCGGCGCGCTACACCAATCCCCAATCCACTGGTTTCCCGTGTTCGCGGGAATGACGATGGGGAGATAGGAGCACAGTGTCCCCCTCGCTCCTGCGAGAAGCGAAAGCGGCTCAGAACCCGCTTTCGCGCATGAAGACCGCCGCCAGGTGCATCAGGCCGTCGGCCAGCAGGCTGCGGCGCTGGCCTTCGATCTGCAGGTGGCCGCGGGTCTCGTGGAGGTTCGGCGGGGCTTCGTCGAGCTGCACCAGCACGTGGAACAGCGGGCTGCTGGGCACCAGCTGGTCGCCGTGGGGCTGCACCGCCAGGGGGCCGCCGTGGCGGGAGGCCAGGGCCGGCTGGCCGAGTTGGCCGATGCGCGTGGTGCCTATCTGCAGGACCTTGCCGGGGATCGCCCGGGGCACGCCTTCGGGGTAGAAGCGCACCGGGCTGCCTTCGCCCAGGCGCTGGATCTCGTCGGGGCCGACGTAGGCGTCCACCTGCCAGCTGCGTGGGTCGATGAGCACGCCCAGGGGCTCGCGGGTGCCGATCCACTGGCCGCTATGCCAGTCCGGGTTGAGGTCCAGCCACTGGCCGGCGAAGGGCGCCTGCAGGTTCAGCCGGGCGATTTCCGAGCGGGCGGCGCGGGCTTCCTGGAACTGCACGCCGTAGCGCTGGCGGGTGGCGGCTTCCTCGGCCAGGCCCGCGGGGTCGGCCAGCAGGCCGGCCAGGCGGGCGCGGTAGCCCTGCATGCTGGCCTCGTTGCCGGCCAGGCGCAGGGTGATGTCCGGCTGGTCGAGCACCACCAGGGTCTGCCCGGCCTGCACCTGGCCGGCCTTGCGCACTTCCTGCAGCAGCGCCGGGAAGGGCGCGTAGAGGCGCACCTGGTGCTCGGCGCGGGCCAGGCCCACGGCGTGGATCTGGCTGCGCCAGGGGATGGCCACCAGCAGCAGGATGGCCGCCAGCAGAACCAGGAAGAGATGGCGGCGGCCGCGGCGCACTTCGCCGCGGTGCTGCCACCAGTGTTTCAGTTCGCGCCAGATCGGCTGCACGATGAACCAGGAGATTTCCACGGCGAACAGAAAGATCCCGAGCAGTTTGAAGAAGAACAGGTAGACGGTCACCGCGATGCCGAGGAACAGCACCAGGCGGTACACCCAGGTGACCATGGCGAAGGCCACCAGCAGGCGCCGCTGGCGCGCCGGGAAGGCTTCCGGCCAGGCCTCCTCGAGCCCCAGCAGGTTGCGCCGCAGGGTGACCTTGGCCAGGGCCGTGGCGCGCTCGTGCAGGTTGGGGAAGTCGAGCAGGTCGGAGAGGATGAAGTAGCCGTCGAAGCGCATGAAGGGGCTGGCGTTCAGCGCCAGGGACAGTGCCCAGCTGGTGGTGGCCAGGTACAACAGGGCGTTGCGCAGCGGGCCCGGGTCGCTCAGCGCCCAGCCCAGGGTGGCGAGCCCGGCCAGGCCCAGTTCGGTGAGGATGCCGGCGCTGGCGATGGCCAGGCGCTGCCGCGAGCTGCGCAGCTTCCAGCTTTCGCCGGTGTCGGTGTAGAGCATCGGCCACATCACCACGAAGGCGATGCCCATGTGCGCCACCTTCAGCCCCAGGCGCGTGGCCACCAGGGCGTGGCCCAGCTCGTGGAGGGTCTTGGCCACCACCAGGGCCAGGGCGAAGCTGAGCAGGCCCTCGGTGGAGAAGGATTCCACCACGTCGTGGCGGAAGCTGTCCCACTGGTGCGCCACCAGGACGATGCCGAGCAGGCCCAGGCCCACCACCAGCACGCCGGTGAAGGGATGGAACAGCCAGCCCAGGGCGCCGGCCAGGCGCCGCAGGTGGCGCTGCGGGTGCAGCAGCGGGATGCGGAAGAACAGGTAGTGGTGCAGCCACCACTTCCAGGTCAACCACTGGTTGCCCTCGCTGGCCTCGCGCAGGCGCTCCAGGGCCTGGGCGCCGGGGCGCACCAGCTGGTGGCGCTCGAGGAACGCGCGAAAGCCCAGGACCTGCTCGGCGTCGGGCTTGAGCGCGGTCTGCTCGGCGATCTCCTCGGCGATGCGCCGCGGCGTCTGCTCCCAGCGCAGCAGGCATTCGAACTCCAGCCAGCCGATGCGGAAGAAGCGGTTGGTGACGTTGTCGTGGATCACCCAGGCCGGTTCGCCGTCGCTGTTGGTGCCGGCCTCGGCGATGTCGAGGTCGTCGCGCAGCGGCGGCGTGGGCAGGTCCTCGAGGGCGGCGTCCATCACCAGCCCGTCCAGGCGCGGGCGGCGGCCAGGGGCCGGCGCAGCAGGTAGTAGCCCAGCGGCACGCGCTCGCCATAGAGCTTGGCGGTGCCGTGCAGGCCCAGGCGGGCGTGCTGCGGGGCGCCCTCGACGCTGGCCAGCAGGCGGTAGGAGGCCACGCCGTCCTCGCCGGGGCGCGCCTCGTAGCTGGTCTCGAGGATTTCGCCGTGCAGCGGCGACAGCGGGTAGGCGGTGAGGAACAGGGTGACCGGCGCGCCGCTGTCCAGGGCGATGGCGTCGGCCACCGGCAGCTGGATGCGCATGCCCGGCTGGCTGGGGTCGGCGACCTGGAGGATGCGCTCGCCGGTGACCACCGGCTTGCCCAGCCAGTCGTTGGGGTCGCTGTACACCGCCACCCCCGCGCGCGGCGAGAGCACCGTGGTGCGCGCCAGTTGCGCCTGCACCGCGGCCAGCTCGGCGCGGCGCTGCCGCGCGGTGCCGTTGAGCACCGCCAGCTCGCCCTTGCTCTGCGGGTTGTCGAAGGCCCGCTGGCTGGCGGCCAGCAGTTCGGCGTCGGCCACCGCGACTTCCTTGGCCAGCACTTCGGCGCGGCTGCGCAGGGTGGTCTCGTCGAGGGCGAACAGCGGGGTGCCGACCGTGACGCTCTGGTTCGGCCGCACCAGCATGCGGGCGATCACCCCGTCGATCGGCGAGCTGATCACCTGGGCATTGCGCGACACCACTTCGGCCGGGGCCAGCGCGGTCTGCCGCACCGGCACCAGCAGCATCACCGCCAGCACCACCGCGGCGAGCAGCAGCTGGCGCTTGCCGGGGCGCCAGAAACGCAGCGAGCGCGGCTTGCCGAAGGCGGCCCAGCAGTGCGCCCAGGTCTGGAAGACGCCCTGCAGCAGGCTCTCCACCGAGGGCGCCGGGGCTTCGTCGAGGAGGAACACCAGCAGCCCCAGGCGCTGGCCGTGGCGGTCATGCAGGGGGATGACCCAGAGCCCGCCGGGCCACCATTCGGCCCAGCCTTCGGCGATGTCCTCGGGCACCTCCAGGGCCTCGCGGGGCAGCCAGCGCGGCGCGGCGTCCTGCACCTGGCCGCTCAGCCAGCGCCCGGCGCGGCGCAGCCAGACCAGGTAGGGCGAGTCCTCGGTGGGCCGCGCCAGGCCCGAGATGCACAGCAGCTCCAGCTGCTGGCCGTGCTGGGCCAGCACCAGCGCCTGGTGGAAGCGCAGCAGGGCGTAGAGGTCGTTGGCCATGGAGAAGGCCAGGGCGTTCAGCGACTCCGCGGCCAGGGCGCGGTCGCGCAGGTTGGCCAGGCTCAGCAGCAGCTGGGGTGGCGGGAACATCTCGCTCATGGCCGCTCACTCTTGCGCATCGGGGAAGCGCGCGGTACCGCTCATCCCCGCGATCAGTTCAGGATAGGCCGCATCCAGGCGCGCCTCCAGCTCGACGGTCTGGGCCACGGCGTCGACCCGCGCGTTGATGGCGCTGACCTTGGCCGGGTAGCGCTTGCCGGTCTCGTGGATCTCCACCTCCACGGGCATGCCCGGCTTCAGCCGCGGCAGCAGGGTAGAGGGCACGTTCAGGCGCACCTTGAGGGCGCCGTCGCTGACCAGGTCGAACAGCGGCGCGCCGGCCTGCACGGTCTGGTACGGCTTGACGTAGACCTTGGCCACGCGCCCGGCGAAGGGCGCCTGGATCTGGCAGTAGCCGGCCTGGGCGCGGGCCAGGGTGAGGGCGCCCTCGGCCTTGCTCACCTCGGTGGTGGCCATGGCCACTTCCAGTTCGCCGGCGGCGTCGAGCTTCTGCAGGTTGCGCTTGGCCGCCAGGTTCTGCCGGGCCATGCCCAGCTCGGCGCTGGCGACCTTGGCGCGGGCCTGCACCTCTACGCATTCGAGCTGGGCCAGCAGGGCCTGCTTGGCGACCTTCTGGCCAAGGCTGGCCTTGAGCTCGCCGAGGGTGCCGTTCATCTGGCTGGACAGGGTGGTCTCCAGGTCCGACACCAGCAGCACGCGGATGGCGTTGGGTTCGTCGCCGGCGGCCGGCGGCGGGAGGGCGGGGTCGCCGTCGGCGGCGAACGCCGACGGCAGCAGGGCGAGGAACAGGCAGGGCAGGAACGACAGGTACGGCTTACGGCTGTGCGGCATTGGCGCTTCCTTCGTTGCTGCTGGAGAGGGTGCTGTTGCCCGTGCCGTTGCTGGCGGTCAGCAGGTTGCTGCCGGTCTCCTGCTCCAGGGTGCGCTGGATTTCCCGGGCCAGGGTCTTCACGTCGTGGTTCTCCACCTTGTCCGGCAGCACCGAGAAGCCCACCGAGTTGTACAGCCGGCCCCAGGCGGCCTGGGCGTCGGAGTAGGCGGCCTCGCGCTGGTAGCGCGAGAGCAGGTAGCGGCCCTCGGCGCGGATCAGCTCGAGCTCCGTGCCCAGGGCGGCGCTGCGGGCCTTCTGGGCGTAGTCCAGCAGGCTCTTGTCGACGCGCAGGCTGTCGTCGGCGAACTCCACCTCCTGGCGCGCCAGCTGGTAGCGCAACAGGCCGACGCGGACCTGGGTGAGGATGGCCATGGACAGCGCGGTGCGGCGCATGTCGTCGGTCTTGGCCTGGGTTTGCTGGGCGGTCTTCAGCGCCGGGTACTGCAGCAGGCGCAGCAGGTTGATGGAGACCTGCACGCCGGTCTCGTTCCAGTGGTTGTTGTACAGGTACTTGTTGGAGTCGTACTGGTAGCCGTAGTTGACGCTGACGTTGGGCCACAGCTGGGCCTTGGCGATCTTCAGGTCGTTCTCGTCGACGCGCTTGCGGTACCACTCCTCCATGATCTCCGGGCGGTGCTGCAGCGACAGCTGCTCCAGCTTCTCGACGTTGCCGGTGACCATGGGCAGCGGCTGCTCGCGGGTGTCGGCCAGGACCATCTTCGAGTTCGGCGGCAGCGACATCAGCGCGGCCAGCTCGGCGCGGGCGAACTCCAGGTCCTGGCGGCGCACGGTGAGCATGTACACCGAGTCGAGCAGGGCGCGCTGGTAGGCGAGGATGTCCTGGCGCGGCAGCAGGCCCTGGTTCTCGGCCTCGCGGGCGGCGGTCAGGGCGCGGTGGGTGCGCATCAAGAGGTTGTCCACCTCCGGCAGCAGGCGCTGGGCGCCCAGGGCCCGCCAGTAGGCGTTGCGCACGTCCTGCAGGACGTTCTGGGCGACGCGCTCGCGGCGTTCCTCGGCCATGAGGATCTGGTCGGCCTTCTGCTGGGTGCGGTAGTAGGCCACGCCGAAGTCCAGCAGGCTCCAGGACAGGCCCAGGCTGTCGATGTCGCGGTAGCGCTCCTCGGAGGTGGACGGGCGCAGGGAGACCTGGCGGTCCTGGATGCCGATGGAGGTGCCGCCGGAGTCGTTGTTGCGCCCGGCGTAGCCGGCAGAGGCCACCAGGCGCGGCAGCATCTCGTGGGCGGTGACGTCGCGCAGGTCGGCGGCCAGGGCGCTTTCCAGCAGCTTCAGGCGGTAGTCGAGGTTGTATTTCAGGGCCCGCGCGGCGGCCTCGTAGAAGGTGATGGGGGCGGTCACCGCTTCCTGCTCGCGGTACATGCGCGCCTGGTCGTCGATGACGCGCTGGCGCATTTCCTGTTCGTCGTAGGGTTTGGACTCCATCAGCGAGGAGCAGGCGGCGAGCGCAGTGCTGACGGCGATGATGGCACTCAAGGCCTTGAGGCGATGTCCCGGCATAAGCGTTCCTTGATCCATGCGTGGTTTTCTCTGTCGGTCCTGATTCAGTTGGCGCTGCCCCGGCGTTGCGCGGCCTGGCGTAGCTGCTCGCGGAAGCCGCGGGCGGTCTGCGCGGGCTTCTCGGCCGGCACCAGGTCGCTGGCGCGCGGCGCCCACAGCGAAGGCTCGCTGAGCAGGCCGTCGGCGCTGAGGTTGGCCCGGCCGTGGCGGCCGAGTATCCAGGCCATTTCCTGCTCGCTGGCCTTGCGGCTTTCGGCTACTGCCTGGGCCACGTACTGGCCGGGCACCAGGCCAAGGCCCGCGCCGACCGACTGCGACTCGACCTCGGGTGTGAGGAAGAGGTCGGCGCGGTTGCCATCCACGTGCCACATGGATTGCATGAGGCGCTGCTCGATGCGCTCGACCTCCGGCAGCACGAAGATCGCCGGCTGCAGGTCGAGGTTGACGGGCGGCGGCGCGCGGTCGCCGGAGCGCCCGCCGAAGTAGGGGCCGGCCGGTGGCTGGATGTACGGCGAGGCGATGTCCAGGGTGAGGACCAGCTGGGCCTGGTCGGTGGCGCCGGTGAGGTCGGCGACGGTGTAGGTGAAGATGTCCTGCAGCACCTGGCCCAGGCCGGCGGCGGCGAGCACCTCGGGGTTGGTCATGTCGATGCTGTAGGTGTAGCTGCCGTCGGCATTGAGGGTGAGGAAGCCGTAGCGCCCGGCGAGTACCTGGCCGATGGCGCCGGCGCTGCCGCTGCCGTTTTCCGCGCCGGCGCGCACGCCGACCACGGTGAGGGCGTCGCCGCCGTCCACGTCGCTGTCGTTGGGCAGCACGTTGCCGCTGGCCTGGGGCGCCACCACCTGGTCGCTGGCGACGTTGCCGTCGTCGCGCGCCACCGGGTTGTCGTCGGCGCCCTGGATGACCACGGTCAGGCGCGCATCGGAAGTGGCGCCGGCAGTGTCGCGCATGCGGTAGGTGAAGACCTCGCGCAGCGTCTGGCCTGCGGTGCGCAGGGCCTGCACCACGGGGTCGGCGTTGTTCACCTCGTAGCGGTAGCTGCCGTCGGTGTTGAGCAGCAGGGTGCCGTAGCGGCCCTGCAGCACGCTGCCGGCATTCGCCGCGGCGCCGGTTTCGCTGCTCACCGTGAGTACCTGGCGCGTCTCGCCGTTGGCCACGCCGTCGACGTCCTGGTCGTTGTCCAGCACGTTGCCGGTGGGGTTCACCCCCGGGGTGCCGTTGTTCACCCCGCCGGCCTCCACGGCGATGGCGCTGTCGTCCCGGGCGATGGGGGTGTCGTTGGCGCCGTGGATGACGATCACCAGCTGGGTGCTGCTGGTGGTGAACCAGCGGTCGGCGATGGTGTAGGTGAACACGTCGGACAATGTCTGGCCGGCGATGCGCAGGGCCTGCACCTCGGGGTTGGCGTTGTCCACCCGGTAGCTCCAGCTGCCGTCGGCGTTGAGCGTGAGGGTGCCGTAGCGGCCCTGTAGCGGCACGCCCACCACGCCGTCGGGCGGGGTGCCGGTGTCGGTGCCGGTGCGTACCTCGGTGACGGTCAGCGGGTCGTTCTCCAGGTCGGTGTCGTTGCTCAGCACGTTGCCGCCGGGGTCCACGCCGGGGACGTTGTTGTTCAGGCCGCCGGCCTCGGTGGCGTCGCCGCTGTCGGGGTTGGCCACCGGTGGCGAGTTGAGGCCGAACACCACGATGTGCAGTTGCGCCAGGTCCACCAGGCCGCCGCCGTCGCGCACTTCGTAGGTGAAGTAGTCGCTGAGGGTTTCCAGCAGGCCCAGCTCTTGCACGGCCGGGTTGCTGTTGTCGACGTGGTAGGTGTAGGTGCCGTCGGCGCCGATGATCAGTTGCCCGTAGAGGCCGTTGACGATGGTGCCGTTGGCGTTGCTGGTGCCGGCGCTCACCGCCTGCAGGGTGCCGCCGGCGCTTTCCTGGCCGCTGCGGATGCCGCTGACGTTCTTGCTGTCGCCGGCGTCCACGTCGGTGTCGTTGTCCAGCACGTTGCCGCTGGGGTCGAAGCCGTCGCTGATGTCCGGCTTGGCGGCCAGGGCGAGGTCCAGGTCGTCGTTGGCCACCGGGGTGTCGTAGGCGCCGCGGATGGTGAGGGTGAGCTGGGCGATGTCGGTGGCCCCGGCGGTGTCGTGCATGCGGTAGCTGAAGGTTTCCACCAGCGTCTCGCCGGCCTTGAGCGCCTGTACCCGGGCGTCCTGGTTGTTCAGCACGTAGCTGAAGGCGCCGTTGGCGCCGAGGGTCAGCACGCCGTACTGGCCGGCGATCACCTGGCTGCCGTTGACCGCGGTGAAGGTGCCGTTGGCGGCCTCGGTGCCGGTGCGGATGCCGTCGACCGTCTTGCTGTCGCCGGCGTCCACGTCGGTGTCGTTGGTCAGCACGTTGCCGCTGGGGTTGCTGCCCGGGGTGCCGTTGTTCACCCCGCCGGCCTCGACGGCCTCGGCGCTGTCGTCCAGCGCCAGGGGGTTGTCGTCGCGACCCTGGATGGTGATGGTCAGGGTGGCGGTGGTGGTGGCGCCGGCCAGGTCGCGCAGGGTGTAGGTGAAGACTTCCTGCAGGGTGTCGCCGGCGGTGCGCAGGGCCTGCACCCGCGGGTCGGCGTTGTTCAGCACGTAGCTGAAGCTGCCGTCGGCGTTGAGCGTCAGGGTGCCGTAGGTGGCGGCGAAGGCGCTGCCCACGGTGCCGATGCTGACGCCCTGGCGGAAGCCGGCCACGCTGAGCACGTCGCCGGCGTCCACGTCGCTGTCGTTGCCCAGCACGTTGCCGCTGGGGTTGCTGCCGGGCGTGCCGTTGTTCAGGCCGCCGGCCTCGATGGCGGTGGCGCTGTCGTTCTGCGCCACCGGGGTGTCGTTGGCGCCGCTGATGGTGATGGTGAGGGTGGCCTGGTCGGTGGCCTGGGCGGTGTCGATCACCGTGTAGGTGAAGGTGTCGACCAACTGGTCGGCGCTGCTGCGCAGGGCCTGCACCCTTGGGTCGCTGTTGTCCAGGCGGTAGCGGTAGCTGCCGTCGGCGTTGAGCGTCAGCCAGCCGTACTGGCCGCGCAGCTCCACGCCCAGGCTGCCGGCGCTGCCGCTGCCGGACTCGGCGCCGGTGCGCACGGCGCTGACGCTGGTGGTCTCGCCGTTGGCCGGGGAGTCGACGTCGCTGTCGTTGCCCGGCCCGGCCGGGTCGGTGAGCAGCACGTTGCCGGTGGGGTCGACGCCCGGCTGGTTGTTGTTGATGCCGCCGGCCTCCACCGCGGCGGCGCTGTCGTCGCGGGCCACGGGGTTGTCGTTCTGGCCGTGGATGACGATCAGCAGGAAGGACGGCTCGGAGAAGCCGCCCTCGCCGTCGGTGAGGGTGTAGGTGAAGCCCTCGAACAGGCGGTCGGTGTCCAGCCGCAGCGCCTCGACGTCGGGGTTGGCGTTGTTCAGGGCGTAGCTGTAGGTGCCATCGACGTTGATGGTCAGGGTGCCGTAGGTGCCGTCGATGATGGTGGGGCCGGTGCTCGACAGCGGGGTGCCGTTCACCGTGGCCACGCTGATCGGGTCGCCATCCGGGTCGGTGGCGTTGAGGGTGATGTCGCCGCTGGGGTCGCTGCCGGGGGAGGTGTTGTTCACCCCGCCTTTTTCCACGGCGGTGGCCACCACCACCTGGGCCACCGGCGGGTCGTTCACCCCGCGGATGGTGATGACCAGCTGGGCGCGGTCGGTGAGGCCCTCGGTGTCGGTGATCTCGTAGGTGTAGATGACCTGGATGGTCTGCCCGGCGGGCAGGTTTCGGATGGTGATGTTGTCGCTGTTGACGTCGAAGGTGAAGGAGCCGTCGGCGCCTATGGTGAGGGCGCCGAAGGAGTCCGGGTCGGTGACCTGGGCGCCGTTCTGCTCGGCGTAGGTGGCCTGGATCACGGTGCCGTTGCTGGTGGAGGTGCTGTCCGCGGCCACCAGTGTCATGCCGGGGTTGGACAGCTCGGTGGCCGAGCTGATGCCGGTGACGTGCAGGTTGGTGTTGGGCCGGTCGACGCGGTCGACGTCGCTGTCCACGCCGTTGCCGCCGGGCTGGGTGGCCGGTCCCGGGCGGCTGGGGAAGAGGATGACGTTGCCGCTGGGGTTGCTTTCCAGCGTGGGGTCGTTGGTGGCGGCGGCCTGGGCCGAGGCCTGGTCGTCGCTGGCCACCGGGTTGTCGTAGTCGCCGTTGAGGGTGATGCGCAGCTCGGCCAGGTCGCTCAGGCCGCCGGCGTCGGTGACGCGGTAGGTGAAGTATTCGAACAGCTGGTCGCCTGGCACCAGCCGCTGCACCGCGGTGTTGCCGTTGTCCACCACGTAGGTGTAGCTGCCGTCGGCGTTGATGGTCAGGGTGCCGTAGGTACCGGCGATGACCGTCGGGGTGCCGTCGACGACGTCGGTGATGCCGCCGGAGGCCGACTCGCGCAGGTTGCGGATGCCGGTGACGGCCTTGGTCTCGCCGTTGGCCGGGCTGTCGACGTCGGTGTCGTTGGTCAGCACGTTGCCGCTGGGGTTCACGCCCCCGCTGCCGTTGTCCACCCCGCCGGCCTCCACCGCGGTGGCGTCGTCGTTGACGCCCACCGGGGTGTCGTTGGCGCCGTGGATGGTGATGGTGATGGTCGAGGTGGCCGTGGCGCCGGCGATGTCGCTGATGGTGTAGGTGAAGGTTTCCGTCAGCGTCTGCCCGGACAGCCTGAGTGCCTGCACTGCCGGGTTGTTGTTGTCGACGATGTAGGTGGTGCCGCCGGCGGCGGAAATGACCAGCGTCCCGTAGGTGCCGCCGACCAGGGTGAAGGCGTTGGCCGGCACGCTCTGCTGGTTGCCGCCCTGGGGCCCGGCGCTGATCACCCGCAGCACGTCGTTGTTGGTGGCGATGTCGACGTCGGTGTCGTTGGTCAGCACGTTGCCGCTGGGGTTGCTGCCGGGGGTGCCGTTGTTGGTGCCGCCGGCCTCGATGGCGTCGGCCGTGTCGGGGTTGGCGACAGGCGCGTCGTTGACCGGGTCGACGATGATCTGCACCGTGTCGATGTCGACCAGGTCGTCCCCCGGCTGCCCGGGAATGCCATCGTTGTCGGCGTCGCCGAAGTTGCCCTGGTCATGGGTTTCCATGGTCAGGGTCTCGCCGTCGCGGAAGGTGTTGAAGTCCTGGTTGCCCTTGTAATAGACCTGCGACAGCAGCACGTTCAGCTGCTGCAGGGTGCCGGTGAGCACCAGGGTGTTGCTGGCGCCGCCGGGCGGCGTGGCGTTCGGCGCCGGCGTCGTGGCGCTCTGCCAGAGCACGCCGTGCTGCACCGTGAGGGTGATGCTGAGGATGCCGCTGCCGGCGTCGGAGTCGGCCACGGCCAGGCCGCCCAGGTGCAGCACCGTGTCTTCCTGGCCGTGCTGCCCGGCGAGGGTATTGATCGGTGCCTCGTTGATGTGCACGTAGCCGGCGTCGGCGGTGCCGCTGGCGCCTTCGCCCAGGGCAACGTTGACGCTGCCCAGGCCGCTGGCGCTGGTGCCGGTGTCGGTATCGATGCGCACGTGGAAGCGGTTGGTGGCGCTGAGCTGGAAGTTCTGCGGCACCACGATCAGGTAGTTGCCGGCCGGCAGCAGGGCGAACTCGTAGTGGCCGTTGGCGTCGGTGAGGGTGCTGAACACGCGGTCGTCGCCATTGCCGAAGATACCGTCGGCGCCGGCCCAGGTCAGCTGCACGGTCAGCCCGGCGAAGCCGGTGCCGTCGGGCGTGGTGCTGTTGTCCGCCGACGGGGTGTCGTCCCACAGGGTGCCCTGCACCAGGCCCAGGCCGGCGCCTTCGCTGAGCACGTAGTTGTTCAGCCCGGCCGTGCCGTCCTGGCCGGTGCGTTCGCCGTCGGCGCTGCCGCCGGTGCCGGGCAGCGAGCCACCCCAGCCGCCGGTCTCGAAGGCGGTCGGCAGGCTGGTCCAGGTCAGCACCGCGGCGCTGGCCGCGTTGTCCGGGACCACGGTGTTGGGCACGGTGACGGTGTAGATCACCTGCACCTTGTCGCCCACCGCCAGGCGGTCGAAGTCGATGGCGATGGCGCCGTTGGCGCTGACGCTGACCCCCGCCGGCAGGCTGGCCAGGTTCAGCGCCGCGCCGTTGATCAGGATGCTCTGCACCTGGTAGTTGCTGCCGTTGGGGAACTGGTCCTGCAGGTGCACGTTGTAGGCCGGTATCTCGCCGTTCTGGGTGAAGCTCACCGAGACCGTGGTGGTCGTGGTGCCGACGCCCGGCAGGATGTCGATGACCTGCTTGTCCAGGCCGGTGAAGCCCGGCTCCACCACGCGCTCGAAGAGGATGTCGCTCTTGCCGCGGTCGACGTCCTCGCCGGGCAGGCCGACGTGCTCGAAGGCCTGCACCCCGAGGCTGGCGCTGCTCTGGTTGCTGGCCACGTTGGTGACGCGCACGTTGAACTCCAGCACCACGCCTTCGATGTCGGCGTCGCTGGTCTCGGTGTTGGTCAGGTTGCCCAGGTTGAAGGTCGCCGTCTGGCTGCCGTCGGGGTTGGTCACGATGGTCACGCGGCTGCCGTCGAACAGGCCGCTGGGCACCACGCCGCTGAGGTCGGCGTTGAGCGGCTGGGCCACGGCGCTGTTCTGGTTGCCCTGCATCCAGATGCTGCCGCCGGTGACCAGGGTGGCGTCGCTGGACAGCCCGTTGAGGTTGCTCGACACCAGGGCGATGAGGATGTTGTTCAGGTCGGCCGGGATGAACTCCAGCCCGGCGGCCAGCTCGATGCGGATCTGGTAGTTGGGGTTGTCGCCGGTGGGCACCAGCACCGCCACGCGGTAGCGGATCACCTCGCCCACGGCCACCGTCTCGGTGATCCCGGAGGTGTCGGTTGCGCCGCTGCCGTTGGTGGGCGGCGGGGTGTCCTGCATGCCGCCGACGTGGGAGATGCGGATGCCGTTGCTGACCGGGAAGGGCAGGATGGAGTTCAGCCGGTAGTCGTTCAGGGTGCCGCCATCGAGCACGCCGTCGGCGCCGGTGCGTTCGCCGGCGTTGGCGCCGTCGAGGCTGGTCCACTGCACCTGGGCGACGTTGCTGAACACCGCCTGGCCGGCGGCGCTGGCGTTCACCGTGCCGCGCAGGTGCAGGACGATGCTGCCGCCCTTGGAAATGTCGATGTTGGCGCCGCTGGCGGTGACCAGCTGGCCACCCTGGATGACGAAGTCGACGCCGCCGTTGTTGGTGGCGCCCGAGTAGATGACACCGGTGATGGTCACGCCGTCCAGCTCGCTGGGCAGGGTGTCCAGCAGGCTGATGTCGAAGGCGGCATAGTCGTTGGCGCCACTGCCGTTGCGAATGGTGATGGTGAAGTCCACCACGTCGCCTTCGTCGAAGCCGCCGAAGTCGGGCGTGGTGTCGACGGTCTGGGTGACCTGCAGGGTGGGCTCGCGCAGGGTGACGGTCGGCGCGCCGCCGCTGAGGTCGACCTGGCGGTCCAGCGGCGTGGCGCCGTTGGGCGTGTCGCCGTCGGGGTCCTGGTAGTGCAGGTTGGCGCTGTTCTGCAGCGACTTGTTGGCCTGGTTGCCGATGACGTTGCTGGCCACCAGCTGCACGCGGATGACGAAGGTGTTGTTGCCGGTGTTGTTGTCCGCGCTGGTGGCGAAGGCACTGAAGCTGAAGCGCGCGTCGACGCCGTCGGCGCCCAGGGTGCCGCCGACGCCGGCGATGCCGCTGATCACCACGTTGCCGGCGAAGTCCTGGGCCAGGCTGCCTCCGCTGCCCGCGGCGGTGAGGATCAGCTGGTAGCCCAGGCCGCCGTTGAAGCTGGTGTCCAGGCGCATGCCCGGCGGGATCAGGTCGTCGATGCTGAGGTTGCTGGTGCTGCCCTCGGGCAGGCGCACGACGATGTCGTAGAGCATGCTCTCGCCGACCACCAGGTTGCTGCCGGTGGTGTGGCTGGCGCTGGAGTCGCCGTCGTCCAGGCTGCCGCCGGCGAAGACCTTGCTGATCACCGGCGCGGCCACCTGCTGGTTGGCCAGCTCGGTGAGGTCGGCGCCGGGGAGGAAGTCGCTGCCGCCCTCGACGCTGGCGTAATGGGACAGGCTCGCCGTGCTCTGCAGGGTGCGGCTGGCGGCCACCGAGGTGTTGACGGTGACGTCGTAGGTGATGACGACGATGTTCTGCCCGCTGTTGTCGGCGGCGGTGCCGGACCGCCCGGGCAGCAGCGTGGCCACGGCCCCGGCGTCGAGGAAGGTGATGGTGTTGCCCGAGACGCTGTAGTCCACGTTCAACTGCAGCAGGGTGCCGTCGCCGCGGTAGATCTGCAGGTTGGCCGCGGCCAGGCTGCCGCCGACGAAGGCCAGGTCCGGCGGCAGGGTGATGCTGGTGACCACGTCGAAGGCGCCGCCGCCGCCGCTGTTCTCGATGGCGGTGGCCAGGCGCAGGGTGTCGCCGGCGTCGATGCCGCTGACGTCGCCGTTGATCGCCGCAAGGTCGGTGACGTTGCCGCTGAAGGGCTTGCCGCCGGTGCCCGGCGCGGTCCAGGTGCCGCTGGTGCCGGTGACCGTGCCGTTGCTGCTGGAGACCACGCCGTGCTTGATGTCCAGCACCGGCTCGGCGATGGATACCACTTCCTCGACGTCCGAGGACAGCAGCGGGGTCTGGTCGATGGTGGTGGTCTGGCTGGACTGCGCCAGCACGTCCAGCGAGCGCTGGTCGGCGAAGGGCTGGTCGCCGACGCGCAGGGTGAAGGTGACGACGATCTTGCCGCCGGCGATCTGGCTGATCTGGTAGTCGCCGAAGTCGAACACGATGGAGTTGCCGGGGCCGACGGACACCGTGACCGCCCGTCCCGGGTCGCTGTCGCCGGCGCCGAAGTTCCACTGGTTGACGCCATTGCCCTGGACCAGGGTGCCAAGGCTGCTCACGTCCAGCAGCGGCAGCGGCAGGTAGGCGGTGAGCTGGAAGTTCTCGTAGTCGCCGGTGACCAGGTCGTAGGACAGCTGGAAGGTCACCAGGTCGCCCGGGCGCAGTTCGCCGGAGGCCGGCGGGGTGCCACCGTTGACCTGGACGATGTCGATGTCCACCTGGCTGGTGGCGATGGTGCTGCTGGTGCTGGAGCCGTCGCTCTGGTCGCCGCCGATGTTGACCACGTCCTCGAGCACGGTGGCGGTGACGGTGGCGTTGTTGCCGAAGCTGTCGCCTTCGTTGATCTCGCTCTGCGGGTAGGTCGAGGTGTAGGCCTGGTTGATGAAGACGTTGTAGCTGATCACCGCGGTGGTGGCGGCGGTCTGCACGTCGTCGAAGGCCAGGTCGCCGAACAGCGCGCCGAGCAGCTCCGAGGCCTGGCGCAACGACTCGCCGATGTCGATGACGATGGTGGTGGTGCCGTCGGCGTTGGCGGTGGCGGTGTAGAGCAGGTTGATGGTGCCGGTGGCGCCGTTCTGGCTGACGGCCATGGTCAGCGGGCCGGTCAGCGTCTGGCCGTCGGCGAGGGTGTCGGTGATGGTGAACTGGCCTTCGCGGAGGATGTTCTCGCCGAAGGCGAAGTAGTCCGACAGGGCCACGTTGAGCACGTAGCGCAGGGTGTCGCCCGGGCTCAGGCCGGTGGTGCCGACGTCGGTCTGCAGCACCGCCTGCTTCTGCAGGGTGATGGCCTTGGCGACGAACTCGCCGCCGGTGCCGTCGCCGGTGGCGCTGAAGTCCACGTCGGTGGCCGGTGGCGTCAGGTCGCGCGGGTCCAGCGGCGTCCACTTGCCGCTGGCGCTGGGGGCACCGAAGTCGATGGTCACCGGGTTGCCGGTGGCGGGGTCGAGCACGGCGTTGCCGTCGGCGCCCACTTCCGGCACGTAGAAGGTGACGGTGGAGGTGGTCGGTGCGCTCAGGGTCGCGTAGGTGATGCTGTAGGAGGTGATGAAGATGCTGTCGCTGGCGATGGCCGCGGCGATCGCCGCCGGGTTGGTCAGCACCGTGCCGTCGAGCAGGGTGATGGAGGTCAGGGTGCCGCCGGCGCCGGGGGTGATGGCGGTGACCTGGACGTCGCCCGGCACGCTCTGGGTAATGACCACGTTGTGCAGCGTCTGGCCGCTGGCCGGGGTGACGGTGACCGTCTGGTTGTGGGTGAAGTTGGGGCCGGTGGCGGTCTCGCCCTCGGTCATGTCGATGCTCTGGGTGAGGTCGACCAGGGTCGGGTGGACCAGCAGCGGGTGCAGGGTGGCCTCCACCAGGCTGGGGTCGACCGTGGGGTTGTTCAGCGAGTCGTTGCCGTACTCGAAGCCGCCGCGGGCGCTGATGGTCAGGTCCGGGTTGCCGCCGGTGAGGCTGGTGTCGGCCAGGTTGCTCAGCCGCGCGGTGATCTGCAGGGAGATGGTCGGCTGGTCCTGGGACACGCTGGCGTAGGGCACCTGCAGCACCACCATCTGGTCGCCCGGACGCATGCCGACGCTGGCGGCGGTGATCACCAGCGGGTTGCCATCCGCGCCCTTGGCCAGCGGGTGGGTGGCGTTGCCGTTGGCGTCGAAGGTGACGACAAAGGATTTCACCGGCTGCCCCAGGTAGGTGGCGCTGACGAAGCTGATGCCGTCGTCGCCGTCCTTGCCGGTGGCCGGCAGGAACAGGTCGACGTAGGGGGCATAGCCGACCTGGCTGGAGGCGTTGCTCAGGTCGACGGTGAAGGTGAACTGGTCGCCGATCAGCACGTCGCTGTCGGGCATGCCGATGCTCACCGTCGGCGCGGCGTCGGCCAGCAGGCCCTGGAAGCTGGCCAGGGTGCTGGCGGACAGGGCGATGCTCTTGTCCAGGTCGCCGTGGCGTACCTCCAGGTTCCAGTCGCCGCCGGCCGAGCCCGCCCCGGTGGCGTTGCTGGAGGCGCCGACGTCGGCGCCGGTCCATTGCGCCAGGCGGTCGACCAGGGCCTGGCCGGCGGAGCCCGCGCCCACGGCGCAGCCATAGAGCTGGATGTCCGCGCCGGCCTGCAGCTCGCCACGCCAGCCGCTCAGGGTGCTGCCGAACTGGTCGAGGTTGGCCGCGGTGAAGGTCTGGTTGCCCAGGGTGAACTGGCCGGAGGCGCCGTGGGAGAAGATCTGGATCGAGTCGACCTTGCCCAGCTGCGCCAGGGTGGCGCTGATGGCAGCCAGGGCGTCCTGGCCGGCGTCCACCACCAGGGTGGTGACGTTGGCGGCGAGGTTGGCGGTTAGCTGTTCGCGGTTCTCCACCCGGCTGTCCAGCACCACCAGGGTGCGCGACTGGCCCGGGGCCTTGGCTGCTGCGGCCTGGGCGTCCGGGGTGCTGGGCGTGTGGCTGGCGTCGGCCTGGCCGGCCGGGTCGGTGTCGTGGTGTTGCTGGTCGGCGGCGGATGCGGCGGCGCCATCGAAGAGGATCCTGGGCTCCAGCGCCAGGGCCTGGCCACGGGGACGGAAAGCGGCAGCCGGGCGGCTCGGTTTCGGCATGTCCATACGAATACCCACATCGGAAATCGTCAGCGATCGAAAACAACGCCCGGACTTCTAACGCGAGCATTTCCTGGCCCTTAGCCTAGTCAGGAATCGTGAAGTTGCTCAGATTTGTTACATCAATTCCTTAAGGAAGTTTCTGAGGTATATGCATTAGATGAATGAGTGCTTGCGGAAGTATTTCATGACCGAATGGTCATGTTGCTCCGCGGCCTCTAGGACGGGCTTTCCTGTCGGGCGGACAGGGCTTTGGAAGTTGCCTCGGCCTGACTGTTTTCATTTGGCGACAAGTATTGTCCGGGCTGTTACAGGTGCGGCTCGAACATGCTCTTCAGGCATTGGCGCGAACGCTCCGGGGAACGGATGATTTCATATTGCCATTGCCTTTTCCCGCGCCAGCCCGCACCATGCGGCGCCGGCCCCCCATGGGGCGCCGGATGGTCCGCTGGCAGGAAGTGACGATGTTGTCGAACGGGCGAATGGGGGGCTTGCGGCGGCGGTTGCCGTGGCTGGCCGCCATGATCGTGAGCGGTACCTTCGCATGGCTCCCGGGGTGGCTTGCGGCGGATTGGGACTTCACCCTGATCGCCCGCCGCGCCGAGGCGCTGTATGGCCCCCTGGGGCCCGGCCGGGCACGCATCGAGGCCTGGCAGCGCATGCTGGCCGACGAGGCGGGGGCCGACGAGCAACAGCAACTGCGGGCGGTCAACGACTTCTTCAACCGCCAGTTGCGCTTCACCGACGACCTCGGCCTGTGGCACCAGGTGGACTACTGGGCCACGCCGGTGGAGGCCCTGTCCAAGGGGGCCGGCGATTGCGAGGACTTCGCCATCGCCAAGTACGTGAGCCTGCGCCACCTCGGCGTGCCGGCGCAGAAATTGCGCATCACCTACGTCAAGGCGCTGCGCCTGAACCAGGCGCACATGGTGCTGACCTACTACCCGCGGCCGCAAGCGGTGCCGCTGGTGCTGGACAATCTGATCGGCAGCATCCTGCCGGCCTCGCAGCGCGACGACCTGCAGCCGGTGTACGCCTTCAACGGCGAGGGGCTGTGGCTGGCCAACGCCGGCGCGGACAAGCAGGTGGGCGACAGCAAGCGGCTGTCGCGCTGGCAGGACCTGTTGCGGAAAATGGAGGCCGAGGGGTTCCCCTCGCGCGAGTAGCGGAGTCGAGATGTCCCTGTTCAAACAACTCCTGGTCGCCATCTGCCTGTTCCTGGTGGTGGCCTTCGGCGGCAGCTTCATGGTCGGCCTGGAAAGCTCCCGCGAGCAGTACGTCAACCAGCTGCGCTCCCACGCCCAGGACGCCGCCACGGCGCTGGGGCTGTCGCTCACTCCGCACATCGACGACCCGGCGATGGTCGAGCTGATGGTCAGCTCGATCTTCGACAGCGGCTACTTCGAGCGCATCCGCGTGGTCGACCTGGCCACCGGCAAGGTGATGGTGGAGCGCCAGGGCGTGCCGGACGCCGTGGCCTCGGGCGCGCCGCAGTGGTTCGTTGCGCTGATCGGCCTGCCCGCGGCCGGCGGCGACGCCGTGGTCAGCCGCGGCTGGACCCAGGCGGCGCGGGTGGAGGTGGTGAGCCACCCGATGTTCGCCATCGCCAAGCTCTGGCAGAGCGCCCTGGGCAGCCTCGGCTGGCTGCTGCTGTGCGGGGTGGCCAGCGCGCTGCTCGGCGCCTGGCTGCTGCGCCGCCAGTTGCGCCCGCTGGACTACATGGTGGCGCAGTCCCATGCCATCGCCCGCCGCGAATTCCTCAGCCTGCCGGAACTGCCGCGTACCCCGGAGCTGCGCCGCCTGGTGCAGGCGATGAACCAGATGGTGGAGAAGCTCAAGGCGCTGTTCCAGGAGCAGGCCGAGCGCAGCGAGCGGCTGCGCGACGAGGCCTACCAGGACAGCTTGACCGGGCTGGGCAACCGGCGCTTCTTCGACCTGCAGCTGCAGGCGCGGCTGAGCGCCGAGGACCAGGTCAGCAGCGGCTACCTGCTGTTGCTGCGGGTGCTCGACCTCGCCGGGCTCAACCAGCGCCTGGGCGGCCAGCGCACCGACGCCCTGCTCAAGGCGGTGGCCGAGCAGCTGCAGCGCGCCAGCCAGGGCCTGGGCGCCGGGCGCACCCTGGCGCGCACCCGCGGCGGCGAGTTCGCCCTGCTGGCACCGGGGCTGCTGGAAGAGGAGGCCGAGCAACTGGCCACGCGCCTGGAAGGCATGCTCGCCAGCCTGGCCAGCACCGGCGCCAGCGACCAGCCGCGGGTCGCGGCCATCGGCCTGGTGCCGTTCCACCCCGGCGAGGCGCCGGCGAACCTGATGCAGGGCGCCGACCAGGCCCTGGCCCAGGCCGAGCGCCAGCAGCACTGCGCCTGGGCGCGGCTGGACGGTGAGCCGACGCCACTGGCCGATGCGCGCCACAGCTGGCACCAGCTGCTGGAGCGGGCGCTGCGCGAGAAGCGCTTCGAGCTGTACTTCCAGCCGGTGGTGGCCTGCGAGGACGCCGAGCTGGTGTTGCACCACAAGGTGCTCTCGCGCCTGCCGGACGGGCAGGGCGGCAGCCTGGCGGCGGGGCGCTTCCTGCCCTGGCTGGAGCGCTTCGGCTGGTCGGCGCAGCTGGACCTGCTGATGCTCGACCTGACCCTGGCGCACCTGGCCGGCCACGACCAGGTGCTGGCGCTGAACCTCTCGGGCGCGCTGCTGCGCGACGAACGCGCCCTGGCCCGGGCCTTCGAACGCCTGCGCCAGCACCCGCAGTACGGCGGCCGCCTGGTGCTGGAGCTGGAAGAAGACCAACTGCCCGACCAGGCCGCCCTGGAGGCGCTGACCCGGCGCCTGCGCGAGCTGGGCTACGGCCTGGCGCTGCAGCACTTCGGCGGCCGCTTCAGCATGATCGGCAACCTGGCGCGCCTGGGCCTGGCCTACCTGAAGGTCGACGGCAGCCACATCCGCGCCATCGACGTGGAGAACGACAAGCGCCTGTTCATCGAAGCCATGCAGCATGCGGCGCACAGCATCGACCTGCCGCTGATCGCCGAGCGCGTCGAGACCGAGGCGGAGTTCCGCGTGCTGCGGGGGATGGGCATCCAGGGCGTGCAGGGGCAACTGTTCGGCGCGCCGAGGCCGTGGGGGAAGGGGTGAGCCCGGTGTTATGGCCGGCGGCGGATAACCGCGAACGGTTATGCGCCCTCCGCGTACGTGCCTCCTGCAAGGGCACGGCGTATCGGCACCCGTAGGGCGCATAACGCCTACGGCGTTATCCGCCATTATCCGGGCTCCGGTGTTACGGCCAACGGCGGATAACCGCGAACGGTTATTCGCCCTACGCGTACGTGTTTCCCGGCAACCTGTAGGAGCGGATCTTATCCGCGATTTCGCCGGCAAGGCCGGCGCCCAGGCCATCCTATGACATAGGCGTTGGGCTCAAGAGCGCCCTCACCCCAACCCTCTCCCGCAAGCGGGAGAGGGGGCTGTCCTCTGCGAGAGGAAAGGCCGGCGTCATCCTCACACCTCCGTCATTCCCGCGACCCTCCGGCGCGATGCGGAACCACGAGGCTCCCGGGTTCCCCGTAGGGCGCATAACGCCTGCGGCGTTATCCGCCAAATCGCGGACAAGGTCCGCTCCTACGGTTCCAGGACACACCGTCGTAGGAGCAGACTCCGTCCGCGATTTCGCGCGTCAGATCAACCCGCCATCCTCGTCCTCGTCGATCAGCCGGTGCAGGCCGCCCAGCGCCTCGCGTGCCTGGGTGCGGCTGAGCAGCTTGGAGCGCGCCGCCTCGGGCAGGTCGGTGATGCGGATGACGCCCTTGGCCATCAGCACCGAGATCAGGTCCTCCAGCACCCGGATCATCTCCAGGTCGCTCTGCTGCAGCTGGTGCAGGCTGGATTCGGCCTCGCGCCAGGCGCGCACTTCCTCGTCGCCGTCGGCCAGGCTGCCGCTCATGCCGGCGAAGGCGGCGCTCTCGACGCGTATCAGCCGGCCTTCGGCGTCACGCTGGATGTAAGGCATCGCCTCGTCTCCATCAGGGGGTGGGGGACGCGGCGGCTCCGGAGGGGCGCCGCCGCGCGGGCTCAGTGGTGCTCGGTCTTCACCAGCGGGTCGGCGCCGGCCACCAGCGACTTGATGATGTCCGCCGAGGTCGCCCCGTAGGTCTTGAGGTCGACGCCGGTGAGCTTGATGGTCACGTCGGTCGAGCTGTTCACCTGGCCGGTGGTGCTGATCTGCAGGGTCGAGGTCGCGGTGTCCACCTTCAGGTAGCTGAGGATGTCGTTGTGCGCGGCATCCGGCAGCAGGTCCACCAGGTCGATGCGGTCGCCATCGCCGGGCTTGAAGTCGGTGATGGTGTCGTTACCGGTATCGCCGGCGCGCCAGAGGAAGGTGTCGGCGCCTGTGCCGCCGGTCAGGGTGTCGTTGCCCTTGCCGCCGATCAGCAGGTCGTTGCCGGTACCACCGTCGAGGGTGTCGTTGCCCAGGCCGCCGTACAGGGTGTCGTTGCCACTGCCACCATTGAGGGTGCTGTTGCCCGCACCACCGTAGAGGATGTCGTGGCCGTCGCCGCCGTTGAGGGTGTCGGTGCTGCCGTAGCCGTGCATCAGGTCGTTGCCGGTGGTGCCGGAGAACGAGTTGGTGGTGGTCGAGGCGACCGTGATGCTGAGCGTCTGCGTGGCGCTGGCCGTGCTGCCGTCGGACTCGGTGGCGGTGGCGGTGACGCCCAGGGTCAGGGTGCCGTTGTAGCCGCTGGCCGGCAGCAGCTGCAGGTCGTGCAGTTGCGCCTCGGTGAAGCTCCAGCTGCCGTCGGCGTTGTGGGTGCCGCTGGTGAAGGTGGCGTCGTTGGGCACGCCGGTGATCTTCACCGAGAGGCTTTCCGAGCCGTCGGTGTCGCTCAGGGCGGCGTTGATGCCGACGTCGATCGGCGCGCCGTAGGTCTTGCCGCCCAGGGTGAAGGTGGGAGCACTGAGGCTCAGGCTTGAGTCCTTGTCGGCGTCGCCGCCGTTGAGCACCAGCCAGTCGAAGTGGTAGTCGCCGCTGCTGGTGGCGGTGTAGGTCTGTACGCCACTGCCGTTGACGCTGGCGCCGCGCTGCTCGGAGGAGGTCACCTGGATCAGTTGGCGGACACCGTCGGGGCCTGTGACCACCAGCGCGACTATGTCGTTGAAGCCGTTGCTGATCTCGCTGCTGGAGTTTTCACCGTTGGTGAAGGTCCAGGCGAAGCTGACCTGCGTGCCGGCCTTGAGCGAGTAAT
This sequence comes from Pseudomonas sp. 273, assembly GCF_029201425.1. Lineage (NCBI taxonomy): Bacteria > Pseudomonadati > Pseudomonadota > Gammaproteobacteria > Pseudomonadales > Pseudomonadaceae > Pseudomonas > Pseudomonas sp. 273. The sequence continues at coordinate 3,608,367 of NZ_CP116775.1, read as the reverse complement.
CCGAGCTGGTCAGCGAACCGTCGATGACGTTGACGTTGCCAGTATGGGTGAGGGCGCCGCTGGGTGGGTTCATGCCGTCCAGGGCCCCGGAGCTCAGGCCGGTCTCGGTCTCCAGGTTGGCCTGGCTGATCGCCTGGGTGGTGCTGATGCTGGTGGCGCCGGGGTTGAGGGCGAAGATGCTGCCGCTGTTGAGCAGCGGCACGTCGGCCACCGGCGTGACGCTGACCGCCACAGTCGAGCTGGCGGTGCCGCCGTGGCCATCGCTGATGGTGTAGCTGATGGTGTCGCTGCCGCTGAAGTTGGCCTTGGGCGTGTAGGTCAGGGTGCCGTCGCTGTTCAGCGTCACGCTGCCATTGGTCGCGGAGGCGCTGGTGACGCTCAGGGTGTCGCCGTCGACGTCGCTGTCGTTGGCCAGCACGTTGAGGGTGACGGGCTTGTCTTCCTGGGTCGAGGCGCTGTCGGCCTTGGCCACCGGCGCATCGTTCACCGCGTTGATGCCGACGGTCACGCTGGCGGTGGCGGTACCGCCGTGGCCGTCGCTGACGGTGTAGGTGAAGCTGCCGGTGCCGTTGACGTCCTTGGCCGGGGTGAAGACGACATTGCCGTTCTCCAGCTTCACCGTGCCGTTGACCGCGCCCTGCACGCTGAGGATGGACAGGCTGTCGTCGTCGACGTCGCTGTCGTTGCCCAGCAGGGTCTTGGCGGCGATGGTCAGGGCGGTGTCCTCGTTGGTCACCAGTTCGGCCAGCGGGTGGCTCAGGCTGCTGCCGCCGAGCACGCTGTAGCTGCCGCCAGCGGGGGCCAGCTCGACCTTCAGCTGGGCGTTGCCGCCCTGGTCCCAGTAGAGGATCTCGATCTGGTGGTTGCCGCCCTGGGCGATGGTGAAGCTGTCCGACACGCGGGCCGTCGGGCTCTGGTTGGCGTCGTACTTGAACACCTCCACGCCGTCGATGCGGATGCTGAAGCCGTCGTCCGCCGTCACCCTGAACGTGTAGTTACCGGCGGCGAGGTTGACCAGCCCGGTGAGCTGGACGATGGCGTCGGAGGTATTGGCCGGGTCGGTGCTGAGCGAGGTGGCGTCGCTGCCGAGGAACTTCTGCAACTGCTGGTCGCCGCCCAGGTCGCTGCTCACGCCGTTGCCGTAGTTGAGCGCCGTGGCGGTGAAGGTGGCGCTGGGGGCGGTCTTGGCGATGAAGGCGCTGATCATGCTCAGGCTGGTCAGGTTGCTGCCGTCGGTGCCTTCGCGGTAGCCCCAGTAGTTGCCCTGCAGGCCGCCGACCAGGTAGTTGTCGTTGACCGCCACGGGGTCGTCGTTGACCGGGGTGACGTTGACGGTGAGCTTGTTCGGCGTGCTGTCGAAGGCGCCGTTGCTGTCCTTCACCGAGAAGGTGAAGCTGGCGTAGTTGTCGCCGTTGGCGTTGGCCGCCGGGGTGTACGCCAGCTTGCCCAGGTCGGCCGCGGCTATCACCTGGCCGGCGCTGACCGCCACGCCGTTGAGGGTCAGCTTGCCGGCGCCGGGCAGGCTGTCGATGCGCACGGCGCTGAGGGCGTCGTTGTGGTCGACATCCTGGAAGCCGAAGTCGGCGGCGCTGAAGCTGCGGCTGCTGTCCTCGTCCAGGGTGATGGTAGCGTCGGTGCCGGTGGGCGCGTCGTTGGCGCCGGTCACGGTGATGGTCACTGTGGCCGGGGCGCTGGTGGCGCCTTCGGTGTCCTTGGCGGTGTAGGTGAAACTGACCTGGCGGCTTTCGCTCGGGGCCAGGCTGTCGAAGTCGCTGCCCGGGTTGAACACGTAGGTGCCGTCGGCGTTGAAGGTCAGGTGGCCGTTGCCGGCGCCGGGCCCGCTGACCAGGGTGTAGCCGTTGGGGTTGACCGTGCTGTCGACGTCGCTGGCGGCCGGTACATGGTCGCTGAGCACGCTGTTTTCGCCGGTGGTCTTGCTGTCGTTGGCGGCGACCGGGGCGTCGTTCACCGGGGTGACGGTGAGGGTGACGGTAGATTCGGTGGTGCCGTTGTGGCCGTCGCTGACTACGACGGTGAAGCTGTCCGGGCCGTTGTAGTTCAGGTTCGGGGTATAGGTGTAGCTGCCTGTCGCAGGATCCAGCACCAGGGTGCCGTGGGTCGGCTCACCGCCGGATTTGACGGTGTAACTCAGGATGTCTCCGTCGACATCGCTAGCCACGACCTGGCCGGAAACCGGGGTGTCTTCGGCGGTGGTCTTGCTGTCATCGCTGGCCACCGGGACATCGTTCACTGAGGTGACGGTGAGGGTGACGGTGGATTCGGTGGTGCCGTTATGGCCGTCATCGATCACTACGGTGAAGCTGTCCGGACCGTGATAGTTCAGGTTCGGGGTATAGGTGTAGCTGCCGGTCGCGGTATCCAGCACCAGGGTGCCGTGGGCCGGTTCACCGCCGGATTTGACGGTGTAGCTCAGGATGTCTCCATCGACGTCGGTAGCCACGACTTGGCCGGAGACCGGAGTGTCTTCAGCGGTGGTTTTGCTGTCGTTACTGGTCGTCGGGGCGTCGTTCACCGAGGTGACGGTGAGGGTGACGGTGGACTCGGTGGTGCCGTTGTGACCGTCATCGATCACTACGGTGAAGCTATCCGGACCGTGGTAGTTCAGGTTCGGCGTATAGGTGTAGCTGCCGGTCGCGGTATCCAGCACCAGGGTGCCGTGAGCCGGCTCACCACCGGATTTCAGGGTGTAGGTAAGGGCATCACCATCGACATCACTGGCCACGACCTGGCCGGAGACCGGAGTGTCTTCAGCGGTGGTCTTGCTGTCATCGCTGGTCACAGGATCATCGTTCACTGAGGTAATGGTGAGGGTGACAGTGGACTCGGTGGTGCCGTTATGGCCGTCATCGATCACCACGGTGAAGCTATCCGGACCGTGGTAGTTCGCGTTCGGCGTATAGGTGTAGCTGCCGGTCGCAGGATCCAGCACCAGGGTGCCGTGTGCCGGTTCACCGCCCGACTTCAGGGTGTAGGTGAGAGCGTCACCGTCGACGTCGGTAGCTACGACCTGGCCGGAAACCGGGGTGTCTTCAGCGGTGGTCTTGCTGTCGTCGCTGGTTACCGGGACATCGTTCACCGAGGTAACGGTGAGGGTGACGGTAGATTCGGTAGTGCCGTTGTGGCCATCGCTGACTACGACGGTGAAGCTGTCGTCGCCGTTGTAGTTCAGGTTTGGCGTATAGGTGTAGCTGCCGGTCGCAGGATCCAGCACCAGGGTGCCGTGGGCCGGCTCACCGCCGGATTTCAGGGTGTAGGTGAGGGCATCGCCGTCGACATCGCTAGCCACGACTTGGCCGGAGACCGGAGTGTCTTCAGCGGTGGTCTTGCTGTCGTCGCTGGTCACCGGGTCATCGTTCACTGAGGTAACAGTGAGAGTGACGGTGGACTCGGTGGTGCCGTTATGGCCGTCATCGACCACCACGGTGAAGCTATCCGGACCGTGGTAGTTCGCGTTCGGCGTATAGGTGTAGTTGCCTGTCGCAGGATCCAGGACCAGGGTGCCGTGTGCCGGCTCGCCGCCCGACTTCAGGGTGTAGGTGAGAGTGTCGCCATCGACGTCGCTGGCCACGACCTGACCGGAAACTGGGGTGTCCTCGGCGGTGGTCTTGCTGTCATCGCTGGTCGTCGGGTTGTCGTTCACCGAGGTGACGGTGATGTTGACGACGGATTCGGTGGTGCCGTTGTGGCCATCGTCGACCACGACGATGAAGCTGTCGTCGCCGTGGTAGTTCGCGTTCGGCGTATAGGTGTAGTTGCCTGTCGCAGGATCCAGGACTAGGGTGCCGTGTGCCGGCTCACCGCCCGACTTCAGGGTGTAGGTGAGAGTGTCGCCATCGACGTCGCTGGCCACGACCTGGCCGGAAACCGGCGTGTCCTCCAGCGTGGTCTTGCTGCCGTTATCGGCCAGCGGCACGTCGTTCACCGAGTTCACGGTGATGTCCAGCGTCGAGCTGGAGCCGGTGTTGGTGGTGTAGGTGATCTGCGGTACGGCGCCGTGGTAGTTGGCGTCCGGGGTGAAGCTGTAGCTGCCGTCGGCGTTGATGACGAGGCTGCCGACGCCGACGATGGTGGTGCTGGTGCCGGCGGCGATGCTGCCGCTGAAGCCAGCGACGCTGTAGCTGCTCACGCTCAGGATGTCGTCGATGTCGACGTCGTTGGTCAGCACGTTGCCGCTCACGCTGCCGCTGTCCTCGTCCAGGCTCGCGTAGTTCGGCGCCAGTACCGAGGGATCGTCCACCGGGGTGACGTCCAGGGTGAAGGTGTGCGGAGTGCTGTCGAAGGCGCCGGCGCTGTCCTGCACGCTGAAGCCGAAGCTGGCGTAGGGTGCGCCATTGCCGTTGGCGTCGGGGGTGAACAGCAGCTTGCCGAGGTCGGCGGCGGCGATCACCTGGCCCTGGACGACGGCGACGCCGTCGAAGGTCAGGCTGCCGGCGCCCGGCAGGCTGTCGATGCGCACAGCCTGCAGGTGCTGGCCGGCATCGGCGTCGTTGAAACCGAAGTCGGCGGCACTGAAGCTGCGGCTGCTGTCCTCGGCGATGCTGTCGGTGCGGTCGGCGCCCTGCGGCGGGGTGTTGCCGCCCACCTCCACGGTCAGGCTGCCGCTGGCGCTGCCGCCATGGCTGTCGCTGATCTCGTAGTGGATCACCACGCTGCCGCTGACGTTCTGGCCGGGCACGAAGTTCAGGGTGCCGTCGGGATTGATGCTGACGCTGCCCTGGCTGGGGTCGGCGAGCACCGCCTTGCTGACGCTGAGCGTATCGCCGTCGACGTCGGTGTCGTTGCCGAGCACGTCGATGCTCGGCAGCGCCACGTTGATCGGGGTCTGCGCCTGGTCGGCGTTGGCCACCGGTGCGTCGTTGGTGCCGGTAATGGTCAGAGTGAGGGTGCTGCTGCCGGTGGCGCCGTATTCATCGGTCACCGTGTAGCCGATCTGCAGCACCTTCACCTGGTTCGCGGCCAGGCTGTCGTAGGCCGGGTCCTTGGCGTCGAACACCCAGCTGCCGTCGCTGCGCAGGGTGAAGCCGGCCGGCGCGGTACCGTCGACGGAGTAGCTCAGCTGGGCGCCATGGTCGACGTCGCTGGCCTGCAGCTGGCCGGTGATCTCGCTGACCGGCTTGAGCTGGTTCACCAGCGCCTGGTTGTTCGCACCGTTGCTGGTGAGGGTCCAGCCGGTGCCGCCTTGCACCGCCTGGCCGACCGTGCCGACGACGCTGGCTTGCGGCGGCAGGTTGCTCAGCACCAGGGTGGAGTCGACGGAGCTGTCGCCGCTGTCCGCCACGCCGATCACCAGGGTATAGGTGCCCGGCTGGTCGAAGGTATGGCTGAAGGCCTGCGGGCCCGAAGTGCCGTAGTCGCCCACCGCGGCGACGCTGCTCAGCAGGGTGACGACCTGGCCGTTGACCTGCACGAAGGCGAAGTCGTTGAAGGGCGCGTAGTCCTGGGTGCTGAACGTCCAGTTGAAACCGATGGTCTCGCCCGGCTGCGTGGTGGTGATGGTCAGGGTCAGCGCCGAGCCGTCGGTGGCATTGGCGACGGCGCCCGGCTGCAGGCTGCCGCCTTCCACGGCGCTGGCGCTGGCGGCCTGGGCCACCGGCGCGTCGTTGCTGCCGACGATGTTGACGGTGACGCTGGACGGCGTGCCGTCCGCGCTCTGGACGCTGAAGGTGTCGGTGAGTGTCTCGCCCTGCTTGAGCTCGTTGTAGGCCGAGTCGGCGGTGTAGCTCCAGGTGCCGTCGGCAGCCAGGCTGAAGTGGCCGTACTGGCCGGCGACGTTGGTCTGCTCGACGAAGGTGGCCGGGCTGTCGACGTCGGTGATGGTCAGTTGGCCGCCGGTGCTGACCGGGGTGTCGGTCTCGTTGACGTTGACCTGGGCGCCGGTGATGACGGCGGCGTCGTTGGTGCCGTCGATGGTTACGCTGACGCTGGAGGTGGTGCCGTCGGCGCTCGTCACGGTGAAGGTGTCAGTCAGCGACTGGCCGACGTTCAGCTGGTTGTAGGCCGAATCGGCGGTGTAGCTCCAGGTGCCGTCGGCAGCCAGGCTGAAGTGGCCGTACTGGCCGGCGACGTTGGTCTGCTCGACGAAGGTGGCCGGGCTGTCGACGTCGGTGACGGTCAGTTGGCCGCCGGTGCTGACCGGGGTGTCGGTCTCGTTGACGTTGACCTGGGCGCCGGTGATGACGGCGGCGTCGTTGGTGCCCTGGATGGTCACGGTGACGCTGGAGGTAGTGCCGTCGGCGCTCGTCACGGTGAAGGTGTCGGTCAGGGACTGGCTGGCGCTGAGTTCGTTATAGGCCGAATCGGCGGTGTAGCTCCAGGTACCGTCGGCGGTCAGGGTGAAGTGGCCGTACTGGCCGGCGACGTTGGTTTGCTCGACGAAGGTGGCCGGGCTGTCGACGTCGGTGATGCTCAGTTGGCCGCCGGTGCTGACCGGGGTGTCGGTCTCGTTGACGCTGACCTGGGCGCCGGTGATGACGGCGGCGTCGTTGGTGCCTGTGACAGTGATGGTGATGGTTTGCGGGGGGCTCAGCGCACCGCTGTCATCCTTGGCCTGGTAGGTGAAGGTGACATCGCGGCTGACGTTGGCCGGCAGGCTGTCGAAGTCCTGGCCCGGATCGAAGCGGTAGCTGCCATCGGCGTTGAAGGTGAGGGTGCCGTTGCCGGTGCCGACGTCGCTGGTCAGCTGGTAACTGGCGATGATGCCATCGACATCGCTGGCAGCCGGTACCTGGCCGTTGAGGACGGTGTTTTCTTCGGTGGTGGCGGCACCGGCCTGGGCCACTGGCGCGTCGTTGGTACCGGTGACGGTAATGGTGATGGTCTGCGCAGCACTTAGCGCGCCGCTGTCGTCCTTGGCCTGGTAGGTGAAGGTGACGTCGCGGCTGACACCGGCCGGCAGGCTGTCGAAATCCTGGCCCGGATCGAAGGTATAGCTGCCATTGGGGTTGAAGGTCAGCGTGCCGTTGCCGGTGCCGACATCGGTAGTCAGTTGGTAGCTGGCGATGGTGCCGTCGACATCGCTCGCGGCCGGGACCTGCCCGTTGAGGATGGTGTTCTCTTCAGTCGTAGCGCTGCCAGCCTGGGCGACCGGTGCGTCGTTGGTACCGGTAATGGTCAGAGTCAGGGTGCTGGAGCTGGTGGCGCCCTGATCGTCGGTGACGATTACTGGGATGCTGATGACCTGGGTTTCGTCATTGGCCAGGTGCTGGTAGGCCGGGTCCTTGCCATCGAAGGTCCAGCTGCCGTCGGATTGCAGGGTGAAGCCTGCGGGCGCATTGCCGTCGATGCTGAAGGTCAGGACCGCGCCGTCATCGGCGTCGGTGGCCGTCAGTTGGCCGGTGCTCACCTGGTCTTCGTCGACCGCTGCGCTGGCGGCTTGGGCGACAGGGGCGTCGTTGGTGCCGGTGACGGTGATGGTCAGGGTGCTGCCACTGGTAGCGCCCTGGTCATCGGTGACGACCACCGGAATGCTGATGACCTGGGTTTTTCCCTCAGCCAGGTGCTGGTAGGCGGGATTGCTGGCGTCGAAGGTCCATTTGCCGTCCTGATCCAGGGTGAAGCCGGCGGGAAGCGGGCTGTCCGAGCCGAATTGCAGTTGGGCTCCTTGGTCGGCATCGGTGGCCTGCAACTGGCCGTTGATCTGGCTGTCCTCGTTGACCACTGCAGTGGCCGCCTGAGCTACCGGCGCATCGTTGGTGCCGGTGACGGTAATGGTGATGGTCTGCGGGGCACTCAGTGCGCCGCTGTCGTCCTTGGCCTGGTAGGTGAAGGTGACGTCGCGGCTGACACCGGCAGGCAGGCTGTCGAAGTCGTGGCCCGGATCGAAGGTATAGCCACCATTGGAGTTGAAGGTCAGTGTGCCGTTGCCGGTGCCGACATCGGTAGTCAGCTGGTAGCTGGCAATGGTGCCGTCGACATCGCTGGCGGCCGGGACTTGGCCATTGAGGATGGTGTTCTCTTCGGTCGCGGCGCTGCCAGCCTGAGCCACCGGCGCGTCGTTGGTGCCAGTGACGGTAATAGTCAGAGTGCTGGTGTTGGTGGCGCCCTGGTCGTCAGTGACGATCACCGGAATGCTGATGACCTGCGTCTCGCCATCCGCCAGATGCTGGTAGGCCGAGTCCTTGCCGTCGAAGGTCCAGCTGCCATCGGCCTTCAGGATGAAACCGGCGGGCGCATTGCCGTCGATGCTGAAGGTCAGGACCGCGCCGTCATCGGCGTCTGTGGCCACCAACTGGCCGGTGCTTACCTGGTCTTCGTCGGCCGCCGCGCTGGCAGCCTGAGCGACGGGGATGTCATTGGTGCCGGTGACGGTAATGGTCAGGGTGCTGCCGCTGGTAGCGCCTTGGTCATCGGTGACGACCACCGGGATGCTGATGACCTGCGTCTGACCGGCAGCCAGGTGCTGGTAGACGGCATTGCTGGCGTCGAAGCTCCACTTGCCGTCCTGATCCAGCGTGAAGCCAGCGGGCAAGGGGCTGTCCGAACTGAACTGCAGTTGGGCTCCTTGGTCGGCATCGGTGGCCTGCAACTGGCCATTGATCTGGCTGTCTTCGTTGACCGCGGCAGTGGTGGCCTGGGCCACCGGCGCATCGTTGGTGCCGGTCACGGTGATGGTGATGGTCTGCGGATCGCTCAGCGCGCCGCTGTCATCCTTGGCCTGGTAGGTGAAGCTGACATCGCGACTGACGCCGGCCGGCAGGCTGTCGAAGTCGTGGCCCGGATCGAAGGTATAGCCGCCATTGGGGTTGAAGGTCAGCGTGCCGTTGCCATTGCCGACACCACTGGCCAACTGGTAGCCGGCAATGGTGCCGTCGACATCGCTGGCCGCCGGGACCTGGCCATTGAGAACGGTGTTCTCTTCGGTCGTAGCGCTGCCGGCCTGGGCGACCGGTGCGTCATTGGTCCCGGTGACGGTAATGGTCAGGATGCTGGAGCTGGTAGCTCCATGCTCATCGGTGACGATGACCGGGATGTTGATTACTTGCGTCTCACCATCCGCCAGATGTTGATAGGCCGGGTCCTTGCCATCGAAAGTCCAGCTGCCATCGCTTTTCAGGGTGAGGCCGGCGGGCGCATTGCCGTCGATGCTGAAGCTCAGGACGGCGCCATCATCGGCGTCAGTGGCTACCAATTGGCCGGTGCTCACCTGGTCTTCGTCGGCTGCTGCGCTGGCAGCTTGGGCGACGGGGACATCGTTGGTTCCGGTGACGGTGATGGTCAGGGTGCTGCTACTGGTAGCCCCCTGGTCATCGGTGACGACCACCGGGATGCTGATGACCTGGGTTTGTCCCGCAGCCAGGTGCTGATAGGCGGCATCGCTGGCGTCGAAGCTCCACTTGCCATCCTGGCCCAGGGTGAAGCCGGCGGGTAGGGGGCTGTCCGAGCCGAATTGCAGTTGGGTGCCCTGGTCGGCATCAGTGGCCTGCAATTGGCCATTGATCTGGCTGTCTTCGTTGACCGCGGCAGTGGCGGCCTGAGCTACCGGCACGTCGTTGGTGCCGGTCACCGTGATGGTCAGCGTGCTGCTACTGGTAGCGCCCTGATCATCGGTGACGATCACCGGAACGCTGATCACCTGGGTTTCACCAGCGGCCAGGTGTTGGTAGGCCGCATCCTTGCCGTCGAAGCTCCAGCTGCCGTTGGGCTGTAGGGTGAAGCCGGCGGGGGCATTGCCATCGATGCTGAAGCTCAGGACGGCGCCGTCGTCGGCATCGGTGGCCACCAGTTGACCGGTGCTCACCTGGTCTTCATCAACGGCAGCGCTGGCGGCCTGGGCAACGGGGATGTCGTTGGTGCCGGTGACGGTAATAGTCAGGGTGCTGCCGCTGGTAGCCCCCTGGTCATCGGTGACGACGACCGGGATGCTGATGGTTTGAATCTCGCCTTCAGCCAGATGCTGGTAGGCAGGATTGCTGGCGTCGAAGCTCCATTTGCCGTCCTGCCCCAGCGTGAAGCCGGCGGGCAGCGGGCTGTCCGAGCCGAACTGCAACTGGGCGCCCTGGTCGGCATCGGTGGCCTGCAACTGGCCGTTGATCTGGCTGTCCTCGTCGACCGCCGCAGTGGCAGCCTGGGCCACCGGTGCGTCATTGGTGCCGGTCACCGTGATGGTGATGGTCTGCGGATCGCTCAGCGCGCCACTGTCATCCTTGGCCTGGTAGGTGAAGGTAACGTCACGGCTGGCACCAGCCGGCAGGTTGTCGAAGTCCTGGCCCGGATCGAAGCGGTAGCTGCCGTCGCTGTTGAAGGTCAGCGAACCGTTGCCATTCCCTACATCGCTGGTCAACTGGTAGCCGACGATGCCGCCGTCGACGTCAGTGGCCGCCGGAACCTGGCCATTCAGAACGCCGTTCTCGCCGGTAGTCGCACTGCCAGCCTGAGCGACCGGTGCGTCGTTGGTACCGGTGACCGTGATGGTCAGCGTGCTGCTACTGGTAGCGCCCTGATCATCGGTGACGATCACCGGAACGCTGATCACCTGGGTTTCGCCAGCGGCCAGGTGTTGGTAGGCCGCATCCTTGCCATCGAAGCTCCAGCTGCCGTTGGGCTGTAGGGTGAAGCCGGCGGGCGCATTGCCATCGATGCCATAGGTCAGGACGGCGCCATCGTCGGCATCGGTGGCCACCAGTTGACCGGTGCTCACCTGGTCCTCGTCGGCCGCCGCAGTGGCGGCCTGGGCCACAGGCGCATCGTTGGTACCGGTGACGGTAATGGTCAGGGTGCTGCTGGTGCTGGCGCCCTGGTCATCGACAACGAAGTAGGGGACGTTGATGACCTGCGTCTGTCCTGCAGCCAGATGCTGGTAGGCGGCATTGCCGGCATCGAAGCTCCACTTGCCATCCTGGCCCAGGGTGAAGCCGGCGGGCAGGGGGCTGTCCGAGCCGAACTGCAACTGGGCGCCCTGGTCGGCATCGCTGGCCTGCAACTGGCCGCCGATCTGGCTGTCTTCATCGACCGCCGCAGTGGCGGCCTGGGCTACCGGCGCATCGTTGCTGCCGGTAATGGTGATGGTGATGGTCTGCGGATCGCTCAGCGCGCCGTTGTCGTCCTTGGCCTGGTAGGTGAAGGTGACGTCACGGCTGGTACCGGCTGGCAGGCTGTCGAAGTCCTGGCCCGGATCGAAGCGGTAGCTGCCGTCGCTGTTGAAGGTCAGCGTGCCGTTGCCATTCCCTACACCACTGGTCAGCTGGTAGCCGGCGATGCTGCCGTCGACGTCAGTGGCCGGCGGAACCTGGCCATTCAGGACGCCGTTCTCGCCGGTAGTCGCAGTGCCGGCCTGGGCCACGGGCGCATCGTTGGTACCGGTGACGGTAATGGTCAGGGTGCTGGTGCTGCTGGCGCCCTGGTCGTCGGTTACCACCACCGGGATGCTGATCACCTGGGTCTGGCCTTCGCCCAGGTGCTGGTAGGCCGGGTCCTTGCCGTCGAAGCTCCAGCTGCCGTCGGGCTGCAGGGTGAAGCCGGCGGGGGCCTTGCCGTCGACGGCGAAGGTCAGGCTGCTGCCGGTGTCGGGGTCGCTGGCGGCAATCTGGCCGGTGAGCTGCCCGTCCTCGGTTGCCTGGGCCTGGGCGTTGGTGGCCCGGGGCGTGTCGTTGGCGCCCTGGATGTCGATGTCGATCACCCGGGTGTCGCTGGCCCCGGACGGATCGCGCACGGTGACGGTGAAGCTGTCCTGCGGGTGCTGGCCGGCGGGCAGGGCATTCACCGCGGCGGCGTCGACCACGTAGACGTAGCTGCCGTCGGGGTTGACCGTGAGCTGGCCGAAGGCGCCCTTGGCGCTGCCGCTCCAGGTCAGTTGGTCGCCGTCGACGTCGCTGGCCTGCAGCTGGCCCTTGATGTCGGCGAAGCTGTCGTTGGCCGAGGTGTCGACGAGGGTTGCGCCGTAGCTGCCGCTGGCCACCGGGGCGTCGTTGACCGCGCTCACGCCGATGTCGACGGTCAGGCTGCTGGACGCGCCGCGGTTGTCGGTGACCGTCACCACGAAGCTGTCGGCGCCGTTGTAGTCGGGGTTGGGCAGGTACTGCCAGGTGCCGTCGGCGTTGACGATCAGGCTGCCGTTGGCCGGGCCCCGGGCGAGGGAGTAGGTGAGGCTGTCGCCGTTCGGGTCGCGGGCCTGGAAGGCGCCCTGCAGCAGGGTATCTTCGGCGGTGCTCAGTTGCAGGCCGGCGAGGGCGTTGCCCTGGTCGTCGACGAAGCTGGGCGCGAGGTTCGGCGCCTGCTCCTGCTGGCGTTCGCCGTCGCCCTGGCCGGCAGCGCCCGGGCCGCTGGTGGTGTAGCCGATGCTCGGGTCGACGTGGCCGCCGGTTTCCTCCAGCAGCACGAAGCTGTGGCCGCCGCCGGCCGGGCCGCTGCCACCGGCGCTGGCGCTCGGGCCGGCCGCGGTGGGGCGAGGGTCTGGGTCGGGTCGGCGCCGGCGGCGATGGCCTTCTGCAGCTCCTCGGTGCTGCCCGCTGCGGCAGCCGGGGACGGCGCCTGGGGTGCCAGTTCGTTGGCGCTGAGCTGGCTGTCGCGGCCCAGGTCGAGCACGCGGCCGTCGGGCAGCTTCAGGGCCACCGCACCGGCGTCGCCGGTCTGCACCAGGTCGCCCAGGAAGATCCGGTCGCCCTCGACCAGCACCCTGCGCTGCCCCTCGGCGGATACCGCCAGCACTTGCCCGATGACGCTTTTCACCACTGCGACGACGCTGCTCATTGCACTTCTCCCCTGAGGCGGATGCTGGCGTGCCGGCCGGGTCGCGGCCCTGATGGCGGCGCCAGGTGGCATTCCCTTGTCGGCTGAAGCTGGAAAACTGACGTCAACTAATTGGCTTAATATGTTTTCGCGATTAGGTTTATGCCAATCTATTGACCATTTCCGAGGCATCCTAAACAATTGGCAAAACGATGTCACTGTGATGTCAAAGAGCCTCGCGAAAAAATTTTCCACGGGGTTCCGGGCGCCAATGACCTCCTCACGTGCAGCGCATTCGCCGGTCCTCCGATGCCACCCCTGGGTACACGAATCGCTGTCCATATCCCTGCGATAAGGATGTTCAAACCATGCGTTTGCGTTTCGTGCCCCTGTTGCCCCTCGCGCTGGCCTGCGCGGCCCCTGCCCATGCCACCACCCTGAACGAAGCCATGCAGCGCGCCATGGACGTGCACCCGGAGATCCAGGCCGGGGTGAACAGCCGCCTGGCCGCCGACCAGCAGCTGCGTGCCGCCCAGGGCGGCTACCTGCCTTCGGTCGACCTCACCGCCGGCTATGGCCGCGAGGGCGCCGACAACCCCACCACCCGTGGCGAGGGCGACCACTGGCGGACCATGAACCGCGGCGAGTCGGCGCTGAGCCTGCGGCAGATGGTGTTCGACGGCTTCGCCACCTCCAGCGAGGTGGGCCGCCAGAAGGCCACGGTGAACTCCCGCGCCTACGCGCTGCTGGGCACCGCCGAGCGCACCGCGCTGGAAGTCGCCCAGGTCTATACCGACGTGCTGCGCCGCCAGGAGATGGTCCGCCTGGCCGAGGAGAACCTGAAGAGCCACCAGCGCATCTACGACCAGATCAGCCTGCGCAGCGCCCGCGGCGTCGGCCGCCTGGCCGACCAGGACCAGGCCGAGGCGCGCCTGGCCCAGGCGCGCAACAACCTGCTCACCGAGCAGACCAACCTGGCCGATGCGCGCACCAACTACCTGAGCGTGGTCGGCGCCGAGCCGCTGGAGCTGAGCGAGCCGGCCGGCCTGCCGGGCCTGTTGCCGCAGGACCTGCAGGACGCGCGCCGGCAGTTGCTGGAGAACAGCCCCATCCTGCGTTCGGCCGAGTCCGACGTGGCCGCCGCCGAGAAACAGTACGAGGCGGCCAAGGCGCCGTTCTACCCGCGCTTCGACGCCGAGCTGTCGCGCAACGCCGACAACAACCTCTCCGGCGACCCGGGCCACAACAACGATTGGCAGGCCATGCTGCGCATGCGCTACAACCTGTTCGCCGGCGGCAGCAACAAGGCCGAGCTGCAGTCCAAGTCGTACCAGGCCAACCAGGCCCTGGACATCCGCAACAACGCCCTGCGCCAGCTCAACGAAGAGCTCGGCCTGGCCTGGAACGCCCTGGCCAACGCCCGCGACCAATTGCCCATCGCCCGCCAGTACGTGGACTACAGCACCCGCGTGCGCGAGGCCTACCAGAAGCAGTTCAGCATCGGCGAACGCACCCTGCTGGACCTGCTGGACAGCGAGAACGAACTGTTCAACGCCTCGCGCCGCCTGGTCGACCTGCGCTACACCGAGCTGTTCACCCAGTACCGGGTGAAGGCCACCCTGGGCGAGTTGCTCAAGAGCCAGGGCGTGGTCGCGCCCCTGGCCAGCGTGGCCAGCGAAGACGTCAAACCCCAGGTGCAGCTGCCCGGCCTCAACTGAGCCGGCCCCGCACCCAACCCCGGAGTAGAGCCGCGTGGATCAGGAAACCAGCCGAGTCCCCTTGAGTCGTGATCCGCGCGTCCTGCTGGACGACCCCCTGCTGGACAGCCTGCTGAGCCTGTGCGCGCTGCACCGCAAGCCGGCCAGCCGGGCCATGCTCACCAGCGGCCTGCCGCTGCCCGGGCAGCGCCTGTCCGCCGAGCTGCTGCCGCGCGCGGCGGCCCGCGCCGGGTTGCAGGGGCGCCTGCTGCGGCGGCCGCTGGAGCAGATCCCGGCCATCGCGCTGCCGGCCATGCTGCTGCTGCGCGAAGGCCGCTGCGCCGTGCTGCTGGGCTGGGAGGCCGGCGGCGAGGCGCGCCTGCTGCTCAGCGAGAGCGACGGCGGCGAGGTGCGCGTGGCCCGCGAGCTGCTGGCCGAGGACTACGCCGGCCAGGCCTTCTTCGCCCAGCCGCAGCACCAGTACGACCTGCAGCACGGCGAGATGATCCCCGGGCGCGGCGCTGGTTCCGCGACACCCTCATGCGTTCGCGCTGGCTGTACGTCGATGCGGTGGCGGCGAGCCTGCTGATCAACCTCATCGCCCTGGCCGCGCCGCTGTTCGTGATGAACGTCTACGACCGCGTGGTGCCCAACCAGGCCGCCGCCACCCTCTGGGTGCTGGCCATCGGCATCAGCGGCGCCTACCTGTTCGACCTGCTGCTCAAGACCCTGCGCGGCCTGTGCCTGGACCTGGCCGGCAAGAAGACCGACCTGATCATCAGCGCGACCCTCTTCGAGCGCATCGTCGGCATGGACCTGAAGCAGCGCCCGGCGCGGGTCGGCAGCTTCGCCCAGAACATCCACGAGTTCCAGACGCTGCGCGACTTCCTCGCCTCGCTGACGCTGACCAGCCTGATCGATCTGCCGTTCACCCTGCTGATCCTGCTGGTGATCGGCATCATCGGCGGGCCCCTGGTGTTCGTCCCGCTGCTGGCCTTCCCGCTGGCCGCCGGCATCGGCTGGCTGCTGCAGAAGCCGCTGGTGGAGACCATGAACCGCACCATGGCCCTGGCCGCCGAGCGCCAGTCGAGCCTGATCGAGACCCTCGCCGGGCTCGACGCGGTCAAGGTCAACAATGCCGAGAGCGAGCGCCAGTACCTCTGGGAGCAGACCATCGGCACCCTCGGCCGCCTGGAGCTGCGGGTCAAGCTGCTGTCCAGCCTGGCGATGAACCTGACGCTGCTGATCCAGGCCCTGGCCGGGGTGGTGATGATCATCGGCGGCGTCTACCTGATCATCGCCGGCGACCTCAGCATGGGCGGCCTGATCGCCTGCTACATGCTCAACGGCCGCGCCCTCGGTCCGCTGACCCAGCTTTCCGGGCTGATCCAGCGCTACCAGCAGGCGCGCCTGACCATGCACAGCACCGACCAGATGATGGCCCTGGAGCAGGAGCGCAACAGCAGCGAGCGCCCGCTGAGCCGCCAGCAGCTGCAGGGCGGCATCGAGCTGCGCCAGCTGAGCTTCGCCTACCCCAACCAGCAGGTCGAGGCGCTGCACGACATCAACCTGGCGATCCGCCCCGGCGAGAAGGTCGGCATCATCGGCCGCAGCGGCTCGGGCAAGAGCTCCCTGGCCAAGCTGATCGTCGGCCTGCACCGCGCCGACAGCGGCAGCCTCCTGGTGGACGGCGTCGACACCCGGCAACTGGACGTCAGCGACCTGCGCCACAACATCGGCTACCTGCCCCAGGACATCAACCTGTTCAGCGGCAGCCTGCGCGACAACCTGGTGGCCGGCGCACGCTACGTCGACGACGAGACGGTGCTGCGCGCCGCCGAACTGGCCGGCGTGCACGAGTTCGCCCGGCTGCACCCGCAGGGCTACGAGCTGCAGGTGGGCGAGCGCGGGCTGAACCTCTCCGGCGGCCAGCGGCAGAACGTCGCCCTGGCCCGCGCAATGCTGCTGGACCCGCCGATCCTGCTGCTCGACGAGCCCACCAGCTCCATGGACAACGCCGGCGAGGAACGCCTGAAGCAGCGCCTGCAGCCGCTCATCGCCGACAAGACGCTGCTGCTGGTCACCCACCGCGCCTCCATGCTCAGCCTGGTGGAGCGCCTGGTGATCGTCGACCGCGGGCGGATCATCGCCGACGGCCCCAAGGACGTGGTACTGGACGCATTGAAGAAGGGGCAGATCAGTGTCGCTTAATCCGTTCGGCCTCTTCGGCCAGTCCATCCGCGGCTACTTCCGCGGCAGCGAGGACCTTTCCGGGCAGCCGTTGCCGGAAGTCAGCAAGGCCCTGGTGGAAGACGCCCCGCGGGTGGTGCGCCTGACCATCTGGACGCTGGTCGGCTTCGCCCTGTTCCTCGGCCTGTGGGCGCACTTCGCCGAGATAGACGAGGTGACCCGCGGCGAAGGCAAGGCGATTCCCTCGTCCAAGGTGCAGAAGATCCAGAACCTGGAGGGCGGCATCGTCTCGCAGATATTCGTCCACGAGGGCCAGGTGGTGCAGGCCGGCGAGTCGCTGATGCGCCTGGACCCGACGCGTTTCGAATCCAACGTCGGCGAGACCGAGGCCGACCGCCTGGCCATGTTCCTGCGCGTGGAGCGCCTGTCCGCCGAGGTGGAGGACCGCGAGCTGCGCATCCCCGACGATGTCCGCGCCAAGGTCCCGGGCCAGGCCGGCAGCGAGGAGGCGCTGTTCCACAGCCGCCAGCAGCAGCTCAAGGACGAGGTCGCCGGCCTGGAGCAGCAGCTGGTACAGAAGCAGCAGGAGCTGCGCGAGTTCGTCTCCAAGCAGGCGCAGTACCGCAACAGCCTGGAGCTGCTGCGCCAGGAAATCGCCATGTCCGCGCCGCTGGTGGGGCAGGGCGCCATGTCCCAGGTGGAGCTGCTGCGCCTCAAGCGCGCCGAGGTGGAGAACCGCGGCCAGCTGGACGCCACCAGCCTGGCCATTCCCCGCGCCGAGGCGGCGATCAAGGAAGTCGAGCGCAAGGTCGCCGAGACCCGCTCGCGCTTCCGCAGCGACGCGCTCAAGGAACTCAACGAGGCGCGCACCGACCTGAGCAAGGCCGAGGCCACCGGCAAGGCCCTGGAGGACAGGGTCAACCGCACCCTGGTCACCTCGCCGGTGCGCGGCATCGTCAAGCAGCTGCTGGTCAACACCATCGGCGGGGTGATCCAGCCGGGCAGCGACCTGGTGGAAATCGTCCCGCTGGACGACACCCTGCTGGTGGAGGCGCGCATCCGCCCGCAGGACATCGCCTTCCTGCACCCCGGGCAGAAGGCCATGGTCAAGTTCACCGCCTACGACTACACCATCTACGGCGGGCTGCCGGCGGAGCTGGAGCAGATAGGCGCCGACACCGTCACCGACGAGGACGGCAACAGCTTCTACCTGATCAAGCTGCGCACCCGCAAAAGCCACCTGGGCAGCGACGAGAAGCCGCTGCTGATCATCCCCGGCATGATCGCCAGCGTGGACATCATGACCGGCAAGAAGAGCATCCTCAGCTACCTGCTCAAGCCCATCCTGCGCGCCCGCGCCGAGGCCCTGCGCGAGCGTTGAGGTGAGCCAGCGGGGCGCCCGGCGTGGCCGATGCCAATCGCGGACGGAGTCCGCTCCTACGACCGTGTTTCCTGGAACCGTAGGAGCGGGCTCTGTCCGCGATCATGGCGGATAACGCCGTAGGCGTTATGCGCCCTACGCCAAGCCCTCCCATACCGTAGGGCGCATAACCGTTCGCGGTTATCCGCCGTTGGCCGTGCCACCGGGGTGTCCGGCGTGGCCGATGCCAATCGCGGACGGAGTCCGCTCCTACGACCGTGTTTCCTGGAACCGTAGGAGCGGGCTCTGTCCGCGATCATGGCGGATAACGCCGTAGGCGTTATGCGCCCTACGCCAAGCCCTCCCATACCGTAGGGCGCATAACCGTTCGCGGTTATCCGCCGCTGGTCGTGCCACCGGGGTGTCCGGCGTGGCCGATGCCAATCGCGGACGGGGTCCTCCTACGACCGTGCTTCCTGGAACCGTAGGAGCGGGCTCTGTCCGCGATCATGGCGGATAACGCCGTAGGCGTTATGCGCCCTACGCCAAGCCCTCCCATAGCGTAGGGCGCATAACCGTTCGCGGTTATCCGCCACTGGCCGTGCCACCGGGGCGTCCGGCGTGGATGATGCCAATCGCGGACGGAGTCTCCTACGACCGTGTTTCCCGGAACCGTAGGAGCGGACTGCCGATGCACCGAAGGCCCGACGATTCTCAGGCGCGCTTGTTCAGCCAGCGCGCCAGGCGATCGCCGCCGAACTGGATCAACGCCACCAGCAGCACCAGGACGATGATCACCGTCAGCATCACCTGGGTATCGAAACGCTGGTAGCCATAGCGGTAGGCCAGGTCGCCGAGGCCGCCGGCGCCGATGGCGCCGGCCATGGCCGAGGAGTTGATCAGGGTCACCAGGGTGATGGTGAAGCCGCCGACGATGCCCGGCCGCGCCTCCGGCAGCAGTACGTGCCAGACGATGTGGCGGCGCTCGCAGCCCATGGCCTGGGCGGCCTCGATCAACCCCTGGTCCACCTCGCGCAGGCTCACCTCGGCGATGCGCGCGAAGAAAGGCGTGGCGGCGATGGTCAGCGGCACCACCGCGGCCCAGACGCCGTAGCTGGTGCCGACGATCAGGCGGGTGAAGGGGATCAGCGCCACCATCAGGATCAGGAAGGGGATCGAGCGCAGCACGTTGACCGCAAGACCCAGGCCGCGGTGCAGCGCCGGCGCCCGGAAGATGCCGTCGGGGCCGCTGGTGACCAGCACCAGCGCCAGGGCGACGCCCACCGGCAGGACGATGGCCGAGGACACGCCGATCATCAGCAGGGTGTCCAGCAGGCCCTGGAGCAGGCGTTCAGGCATGGCCGAACACCTCCAGGCGGTCGGCCACGCCGGCGGCGCGTTGCAGCAGCGCCGGCAGCTCGTCGGCGCTGGCGCCCACCCCCAGCAGCAGGCGCCCGAGGCTGCGGCCCTGGATGCGCTCGATGCCGCCGTGCAGCAGGTTCACCGGGCGCCCCAGGGCCTGGGCGATGGCCTGCAGGTCGGGCTCGCGGCCCTGCTCGCCGCTGTAGTGCAGGCCCAGCACCAGCTCCCCGGCGCCGGGCTGGCACAGGCGCGCCTGCAGGTCGGCGGGCAGGTGCTGCTGCAGGCCGCCGAGCAGGGTACGGGTGACCTCGTGGCGTGGCGCGCCGAACACCCGCCAGACCTCGCCCTGCTCGACGATGCGGCCGCGTTCCAGTACCACCACGCGGTGGCAGATTTCGCGGATCACCGCCATCTCGTGGGTGATCAGCACTATGGTCAGGCCCAGGCGCCGGTTGATGTCGCGCAGCAGGGCGAGGATGGCCTGGGTGCTTTCCGGGTCCAGCGCCGAGGTGGCTTCGTCGCACAGCAGCAACTGCGGCTGGTGCGCCAGGGCGCGGGCGATGCCCACGCGCTGCTTCTGCCCGCCGGAAAGCTGCGCCGGGTAGGCGTCGCGCTTGTCCGGCAGGCCCACCAGCTGCAGCAGCTCATCGACGCGCGCGGCGATGCGGGCCTTGTCGAGGCCGGCCACCTGCAGCGGCAGGCCGACGTTCTGCGCCACCGTCTTGGCCGACATCAGGTTGAAGTGCTGGAAGATCATGCCCACCCGCCGGCGCAGGCCGACCAGCTGGCGGGCGTCGTAGCCGGCGATGTCCTCGCCGTCGATCAGCACCTGGCCGGCGCTGGGCTGCTCCAGGCGGTTGAGGGTGCGGATCAGCGACGACTTGCCGGCGCCGCTGCGGCCGATGATGCCGAAGATTTCGCCGCGCTGGACGCTCAGGTCGATATCCGCCAGGGCCTGCACCGGGCCGTTGGCGCCCGGGTAGGTCTTGGCCAGGGACTTGAGCTGGATGTGCTGGGTGGCGAGTTCCAGGTTGTGGTTGAAGCTGGCCATGGGGGTTGCCTGTGAAGACGTGGTTTTTTGGGTTCCCGCGTTCGCGGGAATGACGGGGGCACACCGACCTCAACTGTCATTCCCGCGAATGCGGGAATCCAGTGAACGGCAGCGAGGCTCACCACCCCGGCTGGTAAAGCTTCCCATGCGCCTGGTCCAGGGCCGCCCGCACCGCCGGCGAATGCTGGTAGATGTCGACGAACTTCCTCAGCTTGCCTTCCGGGTCGGCGTAGTCGGCGCGGGTGACGAACTGGATCACGTACTCCTTGTTCTCGATGCCGTCGAACAGCAGCGCGCCGTTCGGGTCCAGGGTGCCGGCCAGGCGGATGTAGTGCGGGTAGCCCTGGGCCAGGTCGACGTCGTCCAGCGCGCGCACCAGCTGCACCGCTTCCAGCTCGATGATCTGCAGGTGCCTGGGGTTGGCCACGATGTCGTCCAGGGTGGCCTTGTAGCCCACGCCGTCCTTCAGGCGGATCAGCCCGGCCTTCTGCAGCAGCTGCAGGCCGCGGCCGCCGTTGACCGGGTCGTTGGCGATGGCCACCTTGGCGCCGTCGGGCAGCTCGGCGATGGCCTTGTACTTCTTCGAGTAGAGGCCGACGTTGTTGATGATGCCGGGGGCGAACGGCTTGAGCTGGAAGCCGCCCTCCCGGTTGGCGTTCTCCAGGAAGGGGATGTGCTGGAAGTAGTTGGCGTCGATGTCGCCGTTGGCCAGGGTGATGTTCGGCGCGTTCCAGTCGGTGAACTCCACCAGCTCCACCTCCAGCCCCTGGCGGGCGGCTTCCTTCACCGCCACCTCCAGCGGCGGGGCGAAGGCGGCGGTGGTGCCGAGCTTGAGCGTCTGCGCGGCCTGGGCCAGGCCGGCGGCGAGCAGGGAGAGGGACAGGCCCAGGGCCAGTCGGGCGGTCTTGGTCATTGCGGCTATTCCTTGTGCGGCTCAGTGGGTGGGGGCCGGAGTCGCTCCAGTGGCGGTTGCCGGGCGCGTGCGGTGGCGCGCCCCGGTGTGGCGGGCGGGCAGGCGCGGCTGGCCGAACAGCTTGTCGCGCAGGGTGCCCGGCGCGTAGGCGGTCTTGTAGGCGCCGCGGCTCTGCAGCTCGGGGATCACCAGGTCGATGAAGTCGGCGTAGGACTCCGGCGTCACCGTGCGCGTGAGGTTGAAACCGTCCAGGCCGGTATCGGCGATCCAGCCCTGCAGCTCGTCGGCCACCTGCAGCGGGTCGCCCACCAGGGTGACGTAGCGCCCGCCCAGGGCCAGTTGCTCCAGCAGGCCACGCACGGTGGCGTCGGTGCGGGCCACGGTGAGCGCCTTGGTCGCCGACTCGATGGCGTTGTTCTTCTCGTAGCGGATGGGTTCGTCCAGGCCGTAGCGCGAGAAATCGATGCCGGTGCTGCTGGCGAAGTGCGCCAGGCCCGCCTCGGCGCTGGCGTAGCGGCGGTACTCGGCCTCCTTGTCGCGGGCCTCGGCGGCGGTGGGCGCGACTATCACGCTGATGCCCATGAACACCTTGATGTCCTCGGCGCGGCGCCCGGCGCCCACCGCGGCCTCGCGGATGCGCCGGACCAGGTCGCGGGTGGCCTCGCGGTTCTGCCCGGAGACGAACACGCATTCGGCGTGGCGCGCGGCGAAGGCCAGGCCGCGGCTGGAGGCGCCGGCCTGGAACAGCAGCGGGGTGCGCTGCGGCGAGGGCTCGCAGAGGTGGTAGCCCTCGACGTCGAAGAACTCGCCGTGGTGGCGCACCTTGTGCACCTTGCCCGGCCGGGCGTAGACGCGGCCCTGGCGGTCGCGGGCCACGGCGTCGTCTTCCCAGCTGCCTTCCCAGAGCTTGTAGAGCACTTCCAGGTACTCGTCGGCGCGGTCGTAGCGGCGGTCGTGGTCGATCTGCCGCTGCTGGCCCATGGCCCTGGCGGTGCTCTCCAGGTAGCCGGTGACGATGTTCCAGCCGACGCGCCCGTCGCTCAGGTGGTCGAGGGTCGACAGCCGGCGGGCGAAGGGGTAGGGCGGCTCGTAGGTGAGGTTGGCGGTGACGCCGAAGCCCAGGTGCTCGGTGACCCCGGCCATGGCCGAGACCAGCATCAGCGGGTCGTTGACCGGCAGCTGGATGGCCTCCTTGAGCGTCAGGTCGATGCCGCCCTGGTACACGTCGTATACGCCGAGGATGTCGGCCAGGAACAGGCCGTCGAACAGGCCGCGCTCCAGCAGCCTGGCCAGGTCGGTCCAGTAGCGCAGCTTGTTGAAGTCGCTGGAGTCGTCCCGCGGGTGCGTCCACAGGCCGTGGTTGATGTGCCCCACGCAGTTCATGTTGAAGGCGTTGAGGAGGATCTGCTTCTGGCTCATGCCTTTCTCCTGTAGGAGCGAGCTTGCTCGCGAACAGCCGCGTGCCTGGAAGGTTCGCGAGCAAGCTCGCTCCTACGAAAAACGCTGGGTGGGACGCTCATATGGTTCCCCGCAGCGGTGGCCGGCGGCCGTTGAGGTGGTAGTCGCCGATGGCGAAGTACTTCCAGCGCACCGGGTCGTGCAGGGTGTGCACCCGGGCGTTGCGCCAGTGCCGGTCCAGGCCCAGTTCGGCCAGGCTGGCGCGGCTGCCGCCCAGTTCGATCAGCTTGCTGCCGGCCAGCAGCGAGACCTCGGTGCTGATGGCGCGGGCCTCGGCCACGGCGATGGAGGCGGCGGCCACGGTTTCGGCGTCCGGCCCGGCGGTGGCGGCATCGAGCGCGCGGCCGGCGCGGTCCAGCAGGGCCTCGGCGGCATGCAGGCGGATGGCCAGGCGGCCGACTTCCTGGATCGCCAGCGGGTCGTCGCTGGCCTTGTCCACGCCCGCGTCGATCCAGGGCCGGGCGCGCTTGCGCAGGAACTCCAGGGTGTCCTCGTAGGCGGCGCGGGCGATGCCGGTGTCGATGGCGGCGTGGAGGATCTGTGCCAGCGGGCCCACCGTGGTCGGCCGCTCGAAGGCGGCCTGGAAGGGCACCACGTCCTCGGCGCGCACCGGCACGCCGTCGAACACCACCGAGCCGCTGCCGGTGGTGCGCTGGCCGAAGCCGGACCAGTCGTCGATGACCTGCAGCCCCGCGCTGTGGCGCGGCACGAAGGCCAGTTGCTGCACGCCATCGTCGTCCACCACCAGGGTGGGGATGCGCTGGGCGTAGAGGGCGCCGGTGCAATAGAACTTGCGGCCGTCGATGCGCAGGCCGTCGCCGTCGCGGCGCAGCCGGGTGGTGCGCTCGTGGGCGCTGCGGGTGCCGATCTCGGCCAGGGCGTTGCCGAAGCGCACGCCGCCCAGGGCCTCGGCGAACAGCCGGCGTTTCTGCGCCTCGCTGCCGTTCACCCGCAGCACTTCCAGGGCATAGAAGTGGTTCTGCGGAATCTGCCCGAGGGAGGCGTCGGCGGCGGCGAGGATGGCGATCACCCGCGCCAGGGTGACCCGCGAGACGCCGGCGCCGCCGTATTCCCGCGGCACGCTGATGCCCCACAGGCCGGAACGGCTCAGCCGCTCCAGTTCGTCCCAGGGCAGGCGCCGCTGCAGGTCGCGTTCGATGCTGCCGGCGCGCAGGCCGGCGGCCAGGTCGCGAGCGGTTTCCAGCGCTTCGTCGTCGCTGGCGATGAGGTGTACGGGGGCTTCGCTGATTTCGGCCAGGCTCATGGGCGCGCTCCTCAGATCCAGGAATGGCGCGCCGGACGGGCGCCGTTGAGGTGGTAGGCACCGACCGCCTGGACCTTCCAGCGCACCGGGTCGTGCAGGGTGTGCACGCGGGCGTTGCGCCAGTGGCGGTCCAGGTTGAACTCGGCGAGGGTGGCGCGGCTGCCGGCCAGCTCGAACAGCTTCTCGCTGGCGGTCAGGCTGATCTCGGTGGTCAGCACCTTGGCCTCGGCCACGGCGATGGAGGCGCGGGCGGCGGACTCGTCGTCGATCGGCCGCGCGCTGACCTCGTCCAGCACGCGCCCGGCGCGCTCCAGCAGGGCCTCGGCGGCGTGCAGCTCGACCTGCAGGCGGCCGATCTCGGCGATGGCGAAGGGCTCGTCGCTGGCCCGTTCGGCACCGGCCTCGAGGGCGTCGATCCAGGGCCGCGAGCGCTCGCCCAGGAACGTCTGGCAATCCTCCAGGGCGTTGGCGGCGATGCCGGCGTCTATGGCGGCCTGGATCAGTTGGGACACCGCGCCCTGGATGTTCGGCACCTGGGCCAGGCGGCCGTTGTGGATCAGCATGTCGGCGGCCACCGGCGCGTTGTCCAGCAGCACCGTGCCACTGGCGGTGGTGCGCTGGCCGAAGCCGGACCAGTCGTCGACGATGCGCAACCCGTCGACGCCGCGCTCGACGAAGGCCATCACCGCGCGGCCGTCCTCGTCCAGGGCCTTGACCGCCACCCAGTGGGCGAAGAGGGCGCCGGTGGAATAGAACTTCTCGCCGCTGATGCGATAGCCCTCGCCCTCGCGCCAGATGCGCGCGCGCAGTTCCAGGGTGTCGCGGGTGTTGCGTTCCGGGCCTGCGTTGCCGATGCGCCGGCCGGCCAGCACGCCGCCGAACAGCGCACGCTTCTGCGCCTCGCTGGCGACGCTGTCGATGACGTTGAGCAGGCCGAACTGGTTCTGCGGGATCTGCCCCAGGGCCGGGTCGGCGGCGCAGATTACCCGGAACACCTCGGCGAGGGTCACGTAGGACACCTGGGCCCCGCCGTAGGCGCGGGGAATGCCGATGCCGCCCAGGCCGAGGCGGGTGAAGGCTTCCAGCTCGGTCCAGGGCAGCTGCCGCTCGCGGTCGCGTGCGGCGGCGCCGGGGCGCGCCAGGCGGGCCACCTCGTGGGCGGCCTCCAGGGCCTGGGCGTCGTTGTCGATGCGGCGCGCCGGGAGTAGCCGGGGCGCCTGGTCACGAAGGTCCTGGGTGAGGGTTTCGTCGGTCATGGGCAAAGCTCTTCTGTAGCGGTGGCGGGGGAGGTCCATCTCCACGCCCCGGGAGGGGCGGGTGAAGGCGCGGCGGGGCTCAGGCCCTGGCGGCGCGCAGGGCGAGGCTGGCCGGCATGGCGGGCGGAGGCGGGAGGGGCGCGAAAGGCTGTGGCATGTGCGGGGGCTACCTCTGGAATGCGATGGCATCGGGCCCGCGGTCGGGCCCGTTCGCCAGAGGCGTTGCACAAGCTGTGCCGGCTTTAGAAAGCCTTATGGATCAGTGAGTTGCGTGTCGGTGGCGACAGTTGCCTGTCCGTCTGCGGACACAGTGTCGAGCCACTGTTGGCTGGGCAACAGTGGCGGGCCGGGCGGCCTCAGGCCGGTTCCTGGCAGACGTCCACCCAGTCGGCCTCGACCAGGCTGGCCAGGCGTTCCGGGGCGATGCGCACGGCGCTGTGCAGGGCGCCGGCCGCCGGCAGCACCTCGTCGAAGGCGCGCAGCGACACGTCGCAGTACACCGGCAGCGGGCTGGCCAGGCCGAAGGGGCAGACGCCGCCCACCGGGTGGCCGGTCAGTTCCACCACTTCCTCGGCGCCGAGCATCTTCGCCTTGCCGCCCAGGGCTTCCTTGAGCTTGCGGTTGTCCAGGCGGGCGTCGCCGCGGGCGACCACCAGCACGGTGCGCTTGCCCACGCGCAGGGACAGCGTCTTGGCGATGCGCCCCGGTTCCACGCCGTGGGCCTCGGCGGCCAGGGCGACGGTGGCGGTACTGGTGTCCAGTTCGATGATGGCGATGTCGGGGGCCTTCTCGGCGAAGAAGGCGCGGACCGATTCCAGGCTCATGCAGGGGCTCCTTGCTCGGGGATTTCTCGGGAACAGGCCAATCTAGGGCCTGGGGTGGCGGGCGTCCAGCTTGCTGGCGCCGTGGTCATGGATTCGTTTCTTTCGAACAATTCCGACGGTTCATTCAGCTCTTGTTTATTGACAAATCTAAAAATCCTTGACCAAAGGCAGACTCA
The DNA here is from genome assembly GCF_029201425.1 of Pseudomonas sp. 273. Taxonomy (NCBI): domain Bacteria; kingdom Pseudomonadati; phylum Pseudomonadota; class Gammaproteobacteria; order Pseudomonadales; family Pseudomonadaceae; genus Pseudomonas; species Pseudomonas sp. 273. The sequence continues at coordinate 3,582,132 of NZ_CP116775.1, read as the reverse complement.
TTTACAGAAATGATCGATAGCCTCCTAACTATCAGCGGCACCATCAGAGGGCCGCACGACGAAGGAGGCAATCCTCATGAACCTCGTTTCCCATTCGCGCCGGCCGACCCGGCGGCGCCTCGCGGACTACCCGCTCAAGCGCCTGCTGCTGGCCATGGCGCTGGCCGCAGGCAGCGCGCAGCTGGCCCTGGCGGGCGAGCTGCCGCAGATCCAGAACGTGGTGCAGGGCGCGGTGAACATCTCCCAGGACGGCTCGTCGATGCAGATCCAGACGCAGACCGGCCGAACCGCCATCGACTGGAAGAACTTCAGCATCGGCGCCGACAACAAGGTGCACTTCCAGCAACCGGACGGCAGCTCCATCACCCTCAACCGCGTTACCGGGGCCAGCCCCTCGGCGATCTACGGCATGCTCACCTCCAACGGCAAGCTGATCCTGCTCAACCCCAACGGCATCTGGTTCGGCCCCAACTCGCGGGTTTCCACCGCCTCGCTGGTGGCTGGCGCCGGACGGGTGACCGACGAGCAGATCGAGCGCTTCCGGCAGACCGGCAAGCTGGACATCGACCTCACCGGCAAGGTGGCCAACCACGGGCAGATGGTGATGAGCGGCGAGAACGCCGTGGTCGCGCTGCTCGGCGCCGAGGTGGAGAACACCGGGCTGATCCGCGCACAGAAGGGCCGCGCGACCCTGGCCAGCGGTCCGCAGGCGACCATCGACTTCAGCGGCGACGGCCTCATCAGTCTGGCCGGCGACCCCCATGGCGACGTGAAGGACGACCTCAGGGGCGGCGTGCACAACAGCGGCGTGATCGACGTCGGCGGTGGCTCGGTGGTGATGAGCGCGGCCCGCGCGGCGCGCCACCTGGACTCGGTGATCAGCCTCGGCGGCGCGGTGGTGGCCGACTCGGTGAGCGAGCAGGGCGGCAGCATCGTCCTCGGCAATGCCGAGCAGACCCGCGTGACCGGCAGCCTGTCTGCGCGCGGCAATGAAGGCGGCAGCATCAAGGTGCTGGGCGACAACGTCAGCATCGCCGACGGCGCGCGCCTCGACGCCTCGGGCACCGGTGGCAAGGGCGGTTCGCTGCTGGTGGGCGGCGGTTTCCGTGGCCAGGGCAGCGAGCAGCGGGCGCAGAACACTGCGGTGGAGAAGGGCGCGCAACTGCGCGCCGATGGCGCCACCGACGGCGGCACCATCGTCGCCTGGTCCGACGGCCGTACCCATTTCGCCGGCCAGGCCAGTGCCCGCGGCGGCCAGCGTGGCGGGGTGGTGGAGACTTCCGGCAAGCAGCTGCAGGTGACGGCCGATGCCAAGGTCGACACCGGTGGCAGCCAGCGCGCCGGCACCTGGCTGCTGGACCCGCAGACGGTGACCATCGACGAGGCCGGCGGCGCCGACGCAGTGGCCGCCAGCACCATCGTCGAGGCGCTGAAGACCGGCAACGTGGAAATCAGCGCCAGCGAGCGGATCAACGTCAACGCGCCGATCATCGCCAGGCAGGTCTGGCAGACCGTCGACGCCCAGGGCAACCCCACCGGCGGCACCCTGGCGCTGATCGCCGCCGGCAATCCGACCCAGGGCCGCGGCTACGTGGACGCCAATGGCAACCGCGCCGACCTGCACGACGACGGCGGCTCGGTGTACATCAACGCACCCATCCTGCTGGCCGGCGGCAACCTGTTCATCGCCGCCACCGGCGACGTGCGCCTGGTCAACAACACCCCCGGGCAGAGCGGCGACGCCGCCATGATGGCGCGCGCCATCATCGACGTCGGCGACGGCATCGTCTGGATCAAGACTTCCAACGTCGCCAGCGTCAGCCAGGACGCCGGCACCGCGATCAAGGCCGGCCAACTGGCCGTGGAAGGCGCCAGCGTGCTGCTGGACAGCGACCTCAACTTCGCCGGCACCCTGGCCGGCAAGGCCAGCAACGGCGTGTTCCGCTTCAGCCAGACCAACGCCAGCGGCACCACGTCCACCGGCACGGTCAATTCGCCGTATTCCAGCGAGAGCCTCACCGGGGTGACGGCGCAGGAGCTGCGCTACGTCGGTTCCCGCGAGGTGGTGGCCGACACCGGCTCCGGCCCAGGCGACCTGCCGCTGGTGTTCGACCTGGGCGGCCAGTCGTTCGATTACCTGGTCTTCGAGGCGACCGGCTTCGTCGGCCCGGACGGCCAGCTGCTGTCGCCCGAAGTGCTGCTCAACTACCTGGACAGCTCGGACTATCTGGTGAACGGCATTTCCTTCAAGGTCGGCAACGAGACCTGGAGCTTCAAGCCCGACGCCAGCGACGCCAACCTGACGCAGTTCTTCATCGACGGCGTGCCGCAGGGCAGCCTGCCGCTCGGCTTCGCCCTCGATGCCAACGGCGGCCTGCAGGTGGTCTCCACGCTGCCAGGCACCACGGGCTGGGGCGTGGAGACCTATCAGTACATTCCTGGCGCGGTGAACCAGGCCGAGGTGCAGCACAACGTCCAGGACGGCAGCAGCCAGCAGTTGATCATCAGCCTCGGGCAGAAGGTCGACCAGGTGCAGGTGACCCTCGGCTGGCTGATGGACGACGGTATCTGGAACGACCCGCCGGTGGATCCCAGCGGGCCCACTTCCAGCGTGCTGCGCGAGCGGGCCATCGTGCACTTCCTGTCCACCGAGCAGGCACCGGAGTCGGTCAGCCTGACCGCCCGCAAGGCCACGGTCGAGGTCGGCACCCAGGACGCCAGCCGCACCTACGGCGACGCCAACCCCGGCTTCACCAGCAGCACCCGGGACAATGCCGCCGCTGCCGCCGCACGCGAGGTGGACAGCTTCGTCGACCGCCAGCTCGGCCAGGACCGCCTGGCGCTGAACACCCAGGTGGGCACGGCCGCCACCGAGCGATCCAACGTTGGCCAGTACGCCATCCAGACCTCCGGCAGCCCCGGCAGCCACATGTCCCAGCGTTACGATGTGAGCTTCGGTAGCGCCACCCTGACCATCACCCCGGCACCGCTGCGCGTGGTGGCCGACGACAAGGCCAAGCAGGTCGGCGACGCCGACCCGGCGCTGACCTACCAGGCCAGCGGCTGGAAGTTCGCCGAGGACGCGCGTGACTTCACCCTGGCCCGAGAACCGGGCGAGGCGGCGGGCAACTACCGCATTTTCGAGCAGGACGGCACACGCCTGGTGAGCGCCAACTATCAGGTCATCTTCGTCGACGGCAACCTGCGCATCGACGGCCCCGTGGCGCCTGAACCGGGCCCCGAGCCGAAGCCCGAACCCGGCCCCACGCCCGAGCCGACGCCGGAACCGCCGCTGCCGCCGAGCCGCCAGCCGGTCACCAGCAGCGGCCTGAACGCCGGCACCACCAGCGAACGCTGCACACCCATCGAATCGCCGGCCTCGATCATCGCCAGCGACACCGTGAGCCCCGCGGTGGTGCGCAGCTACAGCGTGCAGCTGGTGTGCAAGCCGCGCAGCTACGGCACGGCGGAAGAACAACTGCCGGACCGCATCGACCTCATCAACTATGCCAACAGCCTCATCGACGGCGACAGGTTCCGCCTGCCGGACTGGAACCGCGGGGTGATCCCGCACGAGCTCGAGCTGAAGGCGAAGGAGGCCAAGTAAAATGAACCTCTCCCACACCCCCCTGCGCCGGGCGCTTGCCCTGGCGATCTGCGCCGGCCTGGCCGGGCCCCTGCTCCCGGCCGGCGCGGCCTCCCCGCAACCCTTCAAGGCCATGGACCCGGGCCGTGTCGAGATGCCCGGCGCCGACGGTCGGCGCAGTTCGCCCAACGACATGCCCGGCACCCTGGAGAGGGCGCCCGGCACCGTCAGCCCCCAGGGCCCGCTGATCGACGCCGACAAGACGCCGCAGATGCCGGCCACCAACAGCCGGCCCTTCCTGGTACGCGAGGTCGTGCTGGAAGGCTCCACCAGCTACCCGCCGAGCACCTTCCGCCCGCTGCTGGCCACCCTGGAGGGGCGCAAGGTGACCCTCGCCGAGGTCAACGCGGTGGCCGCCAAGATCACCCGCCGCTACCGCGAAGCCGGCTTCCCGCTGGTGCGCACCTTCGTCCCGGTGCAGCGCCTGGACGAAGGCGTGCTGCGCCTGCGGGTGGTGGAGGGGCGCATCAACCAGGTGGAGATCCGGGGCGAATCCAGCCGCGCCATGCGCGCCTACGCCGAGAACATCCGCCAGGAAGCGCCGCTCAAGCGCTCGACCCTGGAGCGCAACCTGCTGCTGATGAACGACCTGCCGGGCAACCAGGTGCACGGCACCCTGTCCGCCTCGCCGGTGCGCGAAGGCACCGACCTCACCGCCGACAACAGCGAGTTCAAGCGCTGGGACGGCTTCGTCGGCGCCGACAACCGCGACAGCCGCTACTTCGGCCCCTGGCAGGCCTACGGCGGCGTCGGCCTGAACAACCCGCTGGGCCTGGGCGACCGCCTCTCGGTGCGCTACGGCCACTCCCTGGAAGGCAACGAGATGGCCTTCTACGAGGGCCAGTACGAGCTGCCGGTCAACGCCCAGGGCACTACCCTGAGCCTGCTCGCCCAGCACAGCGACGGCCACGCCGACACCTTCAGCTTCCTCAACGCCAAGAGCAGCGGCGATACCTTCGTCGCCCGCCTGACCCACCCGTGGATCCGCTCGCGGGCGGAGAACTTCAACACCTCGGTGGCCTTCACCTGGTTCAACGGCAAGTCGCGCTACTTCGACGAGCCGGACCTGCCGCCCTCCAGCGACGACCGCATCCGCGCGCTGCGCGTGGGCGCCAGCTACGACTTCGTCGACCAGTACGGCGGCCGCAACCTGTTCAAGGCCGAGCTGAGCCAGGGCCTGGACGTCATGGGCGCCAGCCACGAGTCGCGGCTCAACCCCTCGCGCTACGAGGGCCAGACCGATTTCACCAAGCTGCAGTTCGACGCCCAGCGCCTGCAGGACATGAGCTGGATCACCGAGGGCCTGAACCTCTACCTGGCCCTGACCGGGCAGACCAGCTTCGGCGACGCGCTGCTCACCCCGAGCAGTTCGGCGTCGGCGGCAGCCAGTTCGGCCGTGGCTACGACCCGTCGGAAATCTCCGGCGACAAGGGCCTGGCCGGCAAGGTGGAGCTGCAGTACAACCGCTACCACGAGTTCTTCCGCCACCCGGTGCCGACCCAGTACTACGGCTACTGGGACGTGGGCAAGGTGTGGAACGAGAAGCCGCGCTACGTGAACTCCGAGAGCCTGGCCTCGGCCGGCTTCGGCGCGCACTTCCAGGTCGCCAGCGACACTTACGTGAGCCCGGAACTGGCCTTCCCGCTGACCCGTTCGGTTTCCGCCGAGGAACTGCACGACAAGAACGGCAAGTCGCCGCGCTTCTACCTCAACTTGCTCAAGCTGTTCTGACCCTCCCTCCGCCCGGTGGCCAGGTGCCACCGGGCGCATTCGTCGCGCCGGCTTGTACCCTCGCGCTCCCTGTCTATCGTTCTTCCTGCCATTGCCGCCCCGACGGTGCCGACGAACGGTCGGCGCCGCTGTCGATTGCGCCACCCGCGCATCGACTAACCGGCAGAGCGGGGCAGTGGGCCCACTCGACTTCACGAGAAGAGGAGAACCACCATGCGCTTCATGGCGATAGTCAAGGCCACCGCCGACTCCGAGGCCGGCGTCATGCCCTCCGAAGAGCTGCTGGCGGCCATGGGCAAGTTCAACGAGGAACTGGTGGCCGCCGGGGTGATGCTCGCCGGCGAGGGCCTGCAGCCCAGCGCCAAGGGTGCCCGGGTGCGCTTCGACGGTGCCTCGCGCACGGTCATCGACGGCCCCTTCGCCGAGACCCGCGAGCTGATCGCCGGCTTCTGGCTGCTGCAGTGCGACTCGCTGCAGGAATGCGTCGACTGGATCAAGCGCAGCCCCAATCCCTTCGACGGCCCGTCGGAGATCGAGATTCGCCAAGTCTTCGAGGCCGAGGACTTCGGCGCCGAATTCACCGAGGAACTTCGCGAGCAGGAAGAACGCCTGCGCGCCCGGATCGCCGGCAAATCCTGAGCCGGCAGGAGACTCCAGATGAAAATCCAGGCCTACCTGATCTTCGACGGCAACTGCGAGGAAGCCTTCACCCGCTACGCCGAAGTGCTCGGCGGCAAGCTGCCGATGCTGATGCGCTTCAAGGACGCCCCGGACATGGGGCAGATTCCGCCGGATGCCGCCGACCGCGTGATGCACGTGCGCCTGGAGGTGGGCGACCAGGTGCTGATGGGCTCGGACAACTGCCCGCCGATGCCCTACGAGGGCACCAAGGGCGTGTCCGTTTCCCTGCAGGTGGACAGCAAGGCCGAGGCCAGGCGCATCTACGACGCCCTGAGCGAGGGCGGCCAGGTCACCATGGAACTGCAGCAGACCTTCTGGGCTGCCGCCTTCGCCATGTTCACCGACCGCTTCGGGGTGCCCTGGATGGTCAACTGCGAGCAGGATCGCTGACTGCGGATGCTCCCGGGACGTAGGGCGTATGACGCTCCGCGTCATACGCCGTTTGGCCTTGGTTTCAGGCAGCGCCGAATTCGGCCTTGGCGCCACCGGTGATCGCGGTGAATCGGCGTACAACCGCGAACGGTTGTACGCCCTACGCCCAGGCATCCATGGCAGTAGAAGTGTTCGATAACCGCACCGATAGTCGATAATCGCATTGTTTGGTCCCGGTGGCCGGCGCTACTGTCTTGCCCATCGGCATCCCCGGATGCCCTGGACCCAAGACGAGACCGACAATGGCTGAACTCCTGACCCTCCGCGAAGCGGTCGAGCGTTTCGTGAACGACGGCGATACCGTCGCCCTCGAAGGCTTCACCCACCTGATCCCCACCGCCGCTTCCCACGAGCTGATCCGCCAGGGCAAGAAAGACCTGCACCTGGTGCGCATGACCCCCGACCTGGTCTACGATCTGCTGATCGGCGCCGGCTGCGCGCGCAAGCTGACCTTCTCCTGGGGCGGCAACCCCGGCGTGGGCTCGCTGCACCGCCTGCGCGACGCGGTGGAGAAGGGCTGGCCGCGGGCGCTGGAGATCGACGAGCACAGCCACGCCGACCTGGCCAACTCCTACGTGGCCGGCGCCTCCGGCCTGCCGTTCGCGGTGCTGCGCGCCTACGCCGGCTCCGACCTGCCGAAGGTCAACCCGAACATCAAGTTCATCGAGTGCCCCTTCACCGGCGAGCAACTGGCCGCCGTGCCCTCGGTGCGCCCGGACGTCACCGTGATCCACGCGCAGAAGGCCGACCGCAAGGGCAACGTGCTGCTGTGGGGCATCCTCGGCGTGCAGAAGGAAGCCGCCCTGGCCGCCAAGCGCTGCATCGTCACCGTGGAAGAGATCGTCGACGACCTGAACGCGCCGATGAACGCCTGCGTGCTACCGACCTGGGCGCTGTCCGCCGTCTGCCACGTGCCCGGCGGCGCGCACCCGTCCTACGCCCACGGCTACTACGAGCGCGACAACCGCTTCTACCAGGCCTGGGACCCGATCGCCCGCGACCGCGAGAGCTTCACCGCCTGGATCGACACCTACATCCGCGGCACCCAGGATTTCAGCGAGTTCCAAGCCAAGATCGCGGAGGGCAAATAATGAGCGCCTACAGCACCAATGAAATGATGACCGTGGCCGCCGCCCGCCGCCTGAAGAACGGCGCCGTGTGCTTCGTCGGCATCGGCCTGCCGTCCAAGGCCGCCAACCTCGCGCGCCTGACCTCCTCGCCGGACGTGGTCCTGATCTACGAATCCGGCCCCATCGGCGCCAAGCCCAGCGTGCTGCCGCTGTCCATCGGCGACGGCGAGCTGGCCGAGACCGCCGACACCGTGGTGCCCACCGGCGAAATCTTCCGCTACTGGCTGCAGGGCGGGCGCATCGACGTCGGCTTCCTCGGCGCCGCCCAGGTGGACCGCTTCGGTAACATCAACACCACCGTCATCGGCGACTACAACTCGCCGAAAGTGCGCCTGCCCGGCGCCGGCGGCGCCCCGGAAATCGCCGGTTCCGCCAAGGAAGTGCTGATCATCCTCAAGCAGTCGCACCGCACCTTCGTCGACAAGCTGGCCTTCATCACCTCGGTCGGCCATGGCGAGGGCGGCGACCACCGCCAGCAGCTCGGCCTGCCCGGCAAGGGCCCGGTGGCGATCATCACCGACCTGTGCATCATGGAACCGGAAGCCGGCACCAACGAATTCATCGTCACCGCGCTGCACCCGGGCGTGAGCCGCGAGCAGGTGGTGGAGAACACCGGCTGGGCCATCCGCTTCGCCGAGCAGGTGATCGAGACCGTGGCCCCCACCGAGGTGGAACTGGAAGCCCTGCGCGCCCTCGAAGCCCGCACCGCCGCCGCCCATGGCCAGCAAGGAGGTGAGGAATGAGCCGCGAGGTCTTCATCTGCGACGCAGTGCGCACCCCCATCGGCCGCTTCGGCGGCGCGCTCTCGGCGGTGCGCGCCGACGACCTGGCCGCCGTGCCGGTCAAGGCCCTGGTCGAGCGCAACCCGCAGGTCGACTGGGCGCAGCTGGACGAGGTGTACCTCGGCTGCGCCAACCAGGCCGGCGAAGACAACCGCAACGTCGCGCGCATGGCGCTGCTGCTGGCCGGCCTGCCGGAAAGCATCCCCGGCGTGACCCTCAACCGCCTCTGCGCCTCGGGCATGGACGCGGTGGGCAGCGCCTTCCGCGCCATCGCCAGCGGCGAGGCCGAGCTGGTCATCGCCGGCGGCGTCGAGTCCATGTCCCGCGCGCCCTACGTAATGGGCAAGGCCGACAGCGCCTTCGGCCGCGGCCAGAAGATCGAGGACACCACCATCGGCTGGCGCTTCATCAACCCGCTGATGAAAACCCAGTACGGCGTCGACGCCATGCCGCAGACCGCCGACAACGTCGCCGACGACTACAAGGTCTCGCGCGCCGACCAGGACGCCTTCGCCCTGCGCAGCCAGCAACTGGCCGGGCGCGCCCAGGCCGCCGGCTACTTCGCCGAGGAAATCGTCCCGGTGGTGATCAAGGGCCGCAAGGGCGAAACCGTCGTCGACACCGACGAGCACCCGCGCCCGGACACCACCCTGGAAGCCCTGGCCAAGCTCAAGCCGGTCAACGGCCCGGACAAGACCGTCACCGCCGGCAACGCCTCGGGCGTCAACGACGGCTCGGTGGCGCTGATCCTGGCCTCCGCCGAAGCGGTGAAGAAACACGGCCTGAAGCCCCGCGCCAAGGTGCTGGGCATGGCCAGTGCCGGCGTCGCCCCGCGGGTGATGGGCATCGGCCCGGTGCCGGCGGTACGCAAGCTGCTGGAGCGCCTGAACCTGGCAGTGAGCGACTTCGACGTCATCGAACTGAACGAGGCCTTCGCCGCCCAGGGCCTGGCGGTCACCCGCGAGCTGGGCATCGCCGACGACGACGCGCGGGTCAACCCCAACGGCGGCGCCATCGCCCTCGGCCACCCGCTGGGCGCCAGCGGCGCACGCCTGGTCCTGACCGCCGTGCACCAGCTGGAGAAAAGCGGCGGCCAACGCGGCCTGTGCACCATGTGCGTGGGCGTGGGGCAGGGCGTGGCCCTGGCGGTCGAGCGCGTCTGAGGCTGTCTATTGGTTTCCCGCGAACGCGGGAAACCAGCGACTGAAGCTGCAATAATCCCGGCGCCCGCATTCCAGCGGGCGCCGCTCATGAATGAACGGGAGTTTCCGATGCCTACCGTCAAACTCGCCGACGGCGACCTGAACTACCTCCTCGAAGGCCCGGCCGGCGCGCCGGTGCTGGTGCTGTCCAACTCCCTGGGCACCGACCTGCACATGTGGGACGCGCAAGTGCCGGCCTTCACCCAACACTTCCAACTGCTGCGCTACGACACCCGCGGCCACGGCGCCTCGCTGGTCACCCCCGGCCCCTACAGCATCGAGCAGAACGGCCGCGACCTGCTGGCCCTGCTGGATGCCCTGGGCATCGCCAAGGCCAGCTTCTGCGGCCTGTCCATGGGCGGCCTGATCGGCCAGTGGCTGGCGATCAACGCCCCCGGGCGCATCGAGCGCCTGGTGCTGTGCAACACCGCCGCGAAGATCGGCACCCCGGAAGTCTGGAACCCGCGCATCGACACCGTGCTCTCCGGCGGCGCCCAGGCCATGCGCGACCTGCGCGACGCCTCGATCTCGCGCTGGTTCACCGCCGACTTCGCCGAGGCCCAGCCGGCCAAGGTCGAACCCATAGTGGCCATGCTGGCGCAGACTTCCCCCGAGGGCTACGCAGCCAACTGCGCCGCCGTGCGCGACGCCGACTTCCGCGAGCAACTGGGTGCCATCCGCGCACCGACGCTGATCGTCTGCGGCAGCGGTGACCCGGTGACCACCACCGAGCACGGCCGCTTCCTGCGGGAACATATCCAGGGCGCCGAACTGGTGGAATTCCACGCCGCGCACCTGTCCAACGTCCAGGCCGGCGATGCCTTCAGCGACAAGGTGCTGGCCTTCCTGCGCGCTTGATGCGGCTCCGCTCCACGCTCTTGTAGGAACTGTCTTGCAGCCTGCGCCGAGATGCTCTTCGTAGGAGCGAGCTTGCTCGCGAACAAAAGCGGTGCCATGCGGTTCGCGAGCAAGCTCGCTCCTACAGGTTGCCGGAAGGCGTGGCATTTCCCTGTAGGAGCGGACTTTGTCCGCGATTGGATTCACCCGCCACGCCGGACACCCCGATGGCACGGCCAACGGCGGATAACCGCGAACGGTTATTCGCCCTACGGTCGATTGCCTCCGCCACGCGGAACCATCCGGTGGCACGGTCGTAGGAGCGGACTCCGTCCGCGATCGGGCTTTCAGGATGACACCGGACTTCCCGACAACGCCGGACGGCTCCCTCTCCCGCTTGCGGGAGAGGGCTGGGGAGAGGGCGCAGGGCCAACCCGAAGCACAGTTACCGCCAGGGAATACCATTCGGGGCCATGGCGGTGGGTATCGCTTCATGTCCACCCATCCTACAGGCGCCACGTCAGCCTCAGGCCTGCTTCACGCGGCGGGCTGTAGACGGTGACGAAGCCGTTCTGGTAGCCCACCGCGTCGTAGCGCTGATCGGTGGCGTTGTCGGTATAGGCCGCGACTTCCCAGTTGCCGCGCTGGTATCCGGCCACCAGGTTCACCAGGGCATAACCATTGCGTTCATACTGGTTGGCCGCATCCAGGTAGACCTTGCTGCTGCCTGTCACGCTGGCTTGTGCGTACCAACCCTGCGGCGCGTCGTAGCGGATGCCGATGTGCCCGGTCAGATCCGGCGCGAACGGGTTGTGCTTGCCGTCGTAATCGGCAGCACCATCCTGGAAGCGGTCGAAGCGCGTACGATTCCAGGCCAGCCCGCTCTTGAGCTGCCAGCCATCGCCGAGCAGGTAGTCCATATCCAGCTCGACGCCCTTGGACGTCGCCGTTGCGGCGCTGGTGATGTACATCATGCCGACGGTGGGCATCTGCATGACCTGCATGTCATCGATGTCCATGACATAGGCGGCCAGCGAATAACGAATGCGCTTGTCGAGAAGCCAGCCCTTGAGGCCGGTTTCATAGGACCAGTTCTTCTCCGGGTCGTAGGGCAGATAACCCATGGCGGGGGCCAGCACATTGAAGCCGCCTGTGCGCACGCCCCGGCTGGCACTCACATACCATTGGTGATTGGCGGTTATCTGGTATTGCAGCGCGAGTTTGGGCGATACGTGTGTCCAGCCTTTTTCCTGGCTTGTAGCCCCTCGTGGATGCAGTTCCACTTCATTGCGCTCGACACGTGCTCCGGTATCCAGGGACCACTTGGCTGACAAGGGGAGGTTCCAGTGGGTGAACAGGGCGGCGGTATCGCTCTCTTGATCTGCGCGGATGTCCGACAGCCCCATCATGGTCTTGCTGGTGCTGTGCAGATCGTTGTCGCTGTGATCGCCATAGACGCCAACCAGCCAACTGGACTCCCCAAGTTTTCCCTCCAGGCGGAACTCCTGGGATAGCGTGCGCAGATGATGATCGCGCCCGACGTGCAAGACGTCGGCCGGCATGAAGTCCGTGTCCTGCTGAATCCGGTCCTTGAAGTCGTTCCAGGCCGTCACCGAATGCAAGCGCAGGCCCGAGGCGAATTCATGCTGGACATTGAAGGACAATGTCTGTCCCTCGGAGCGATTCCAGCTCGGCGTTCCGGAAGCGACCTGTGCTCTTGGCGCGCTGGGTGAGCCCCAGAGGGATGCGCCATCGTCATACGCCTGACGCGTATAGCGCATGACCACATCCGTCGAGGCCCCTGGCGTCCAGCGCAGCCCCATATTGAGGTTGTTCTGCTCGCGATCGTCCTCTTCGTGCCCCGTGTGGGTGTTGTCGATGAAGCCGTCCTGGCTCGACCAGTTGCCCGATACGCTGGCATATAACAGGTCGTCCACCAGCGGCTGGCTGAGCGCGAAGCGCATGACGCGCTTATCCCGGCTGCCTGCTTGCGCTGATACGCTGGCTCTGGGCGTGGCGTCCATCGGCAGGCTGTGGATGGCAATCACGCCGGCCTCGGCGTTGCGGCCATACAGGGTGGATTGCGGACCGCGAATGACCTCGATGCGATCCAGATCCAGCATGCCGTTCTCGAACCCCTGCGCCGTCAGCGTGGGAACGCCATCGACCAGCAGCAGAGTGGAGGTGGAGAAGCTGTTGAAGTTGGCCGTCAGCCCGCGCATGACAGGCGAGTTCATACCCGCTTGCCCGAACGGCTGGAATGACAGGCCGGGAATACGTCCTTCCAGTTGCTCGAGGCTGGTAATGCCGGACTGCTCCACATCCCGGCCATCGATCACCGCCACGCTGGCGGGCACTTCTTCCAGCGGTCGTTCCATTTTCTCCGCGGTGACGGTAATTGCCGGTAGGGCCTGGGGTTCTTCCTTGGCGTTGGTGGCATCCGCTGCGAATGCCGCCTGGGTATCAGGCGCAAAGGCGGAGATCAGAACGGAGGCCATCATGGCCCGCCGGCCAAGCGCCCTTGCACCTTTGCCCCTGCGAGGGATGGGGCCTCGTGGTCCCTTCATATGTGCTCCTTCGAGTTTTGCTTCGGTTCCGTTGTCGGTTGCCCGGTCACGTAGGGCTCAACGCCTGGTTCGTGGGCCTCTTCGGCCAATATCGACTGTGCCGAGCGCTCCACTTTTCCGCGTACCTGCCAGGCCAGGACGAAGGAGAACAGCACCCCCAGGGTCAACATGAGAAGCATGCCGGTGTAGCCCAGGTGGTCGAGCAGCACTCCCGCCGCGATCGGCACAGCCAGGCGCGAGACGGTGAATACCGTGGTTTGCAGGCCATAGTCCGAGGCGTTGCGCTGGCGCCGGGTGAAGAACATCGTCAGCCCGAACATCAGTGCCGAGACGGCTCCCATGCTGGCCGCCACGCCGATGGCGCTGGCGATCAGCCAGGTCGCCCCCAGTCCGGCCCAGACCGTGAGCGTCAATAGCGCAAGCGCGCACAGGGCCGCCAATAGGTACAGCGCGATGGCCCGTGCAGCGCCCAGTCTCGGCACCAGTTGCCCGCCGAGCAGACTGGACAGCGCGCCGGTCATGCTGCCGACGACACCGACGATGAGGGCCACGCGCTCCAGCGGCATGCCCATGTCGAGCATCAGCGGTTTGAGGTAGAGCCACACCGCGCCTATGCAGGGGAAACTGGTCAGCAGCAACAGCGTCCATTGCCGTGCTCCCGGCTGGCTGAAAAAGCCGGCCCAGTCCGCCTTCACGCTCGGGGCTGGCGCAACGCCAGAGGTTGTCTGCGCGGGCAATGCCGCCTTTACGCGCAGCGACAGGAAGGGCAAGGCACCGATCAGCAGACCTGCGCCCATCAGCCAGAAGGGTGCCCGCCAGCCCAGACGCGACTGCACCATGATCAGGATGCCGCCGCCGAGGATGGCAGCCAGGAACAGCGCGGCAGAACGGATGCTGCCGGCGCGCAACTGCTCACTGCGTGGCAGGCACTGCACCGCCAGCGCATTCAGTGGGATATCGGTCCAGGTGGCGGCAATGCTGATGGCGAAGGTCAGTGCAAACAGCATTACGCGATCGCCGATCAGGTCGTGCCGACCGATCAGCCAATACAGCGCCAACAGCAGCGCACAGAGCAGCAACAGCCAGTGCACGAAATGCCCGCGCCCCAGGCGTATGCGCTGTACAGGTACGGCAAGCAGGAATTTGAAGATCGCCGGCAGCGCGGCAAGCTGGAACAATCCGATCTCGGTGCCGGTCCAGCCGTGCTGACGCATCACCAGCGGCATGCCGAACATCAGATAGATGCCGGGCACCGCCAACGCCAGGTTCATCCAGCCGAACAACAGCTGCAGGCCGAACAGCCCGGACCTGCTCATGGGCGGTCCTTCCCTTTGCGGGCAAGCAGAACGGCAACGGGGGCTACCGGAAAGCGGACGTCGTCCAGTTGCTCGACCCGGTCGAACCCTACCCGCTGCAGCTGTGTTGCCAACTGCCCAGCGTGCCACACGTGGCGCCCCTGCATGCGCATGTGCAGGTAATACTGCAGAACCGGCCTGGCCTGGCGCGCGGCGTCCGCGATCTCGGCATGGCAACAGACAAGCAGCCCGCCTGGACGCAGCGCCGTATACAGGCGGTTCAGGGTGGCCGGGACATCCGGCACGAAATGCAGCACCGACGAGCACCAGATCAGGTCGTAGCCGCTGCCGAAATCGTCCTGCGCCAGGTCACCGCCACATGCGGTCAAACGGCCGGAAAGGGCGGCATGCTCGATGTTCTGCTGCGCCACCGCCGCGACAGCCGGGTACTCGAACACCGCGCCGGACAGTTCCGGCTGCAGCTTCGCCAGCGCGATCGCCACCAGGCCGGGGCCGCCGCCCAGGTCCAGCATCCGTCGCGCCGTGGCGAATTCCGGCTGCTGGCCGAGGACCGCGCAGGCCACTTCGACCGTGATCGCCTGCTGCTCCTGGGCAATCTGCACCCGGGCCGCCTCGGCCCAGCCTTGTTGCTGCGCAACCGGGGCGGGCAAGGGTGGCGTGCGCTCGCACAGTTGATCGGGCAACTGCATGCCTGCCTGCCGTAGCACCCGATGGCGATAGAGCAAGGCATCTCCGCAGTAACGGGGCGAGCCCGCATGCAGGTAGGGTTGCAGTTCAGTACGCGTGCGGTAGGTGGCCTCGCCGTTGGCCGTGTACTTGCGCTCGAGCACATCCAGGCTCCACAACAGCTCAAGGAAATAGCCGGCGTTGGCGGGCAACAGCGACAGGCGTTCGGCGAGTTGTTGCGTGCTGACGTAGTCGTCCAACTGCACGAACATTTTCGCCTCCAGGGCTGCCCGCAAGGCGTCGGCACCCAGGCCGGCCAGTTGCATGTCCCAGCAGGATTGCAGGACGTGGGGTCGGGCGAGAGGAGGAGGGGGCGTCAGGTTCTCGATGGGTTCAGGCGCCATGGCTAGCCCCTCTGCTCTGTGAATCGAAGGCATCGGTTTTCCTTTTCGGCTTTGTTCATGGGGAGGCAATGCTGGTCCCCGATGGAGCGATGCCTTAAATTAATGAGAATCATTGCTTTTTATGTATGCGAGAGGCACGGATTTCTATGCGGAAGATCTGCAAGGGCGGAAGGAAGAGATGAGCGCACGCAAAAGCCGCTGTCGGCTGACACTGGAAGCGCCCCGCATCCACAGCGTCCTGGCGGACGGCAAGACACGCCTGCAACTACCCGACGAAATCGGTGATTGCTTCCATGATTTTGTCGAACTGGAGCCAGGGCTGGGCCTGGGCAGGCTGCACTACCGCCCCGGCATTGCATTGACCGAGGAAACCCACGGGCCGCACGAGGGGCGGGTCATGGTCATTACCCTCGGCATGAAAGGTCGCTCCCGCTACGAAGGGCAAGACGCCACCCGCTTGGAATTTCAGAAGGGCTATACCACCGTCTCTTCATTCCAGGGCATAGCCGGCGAGAGGCGCTACGAGGCAGATGAAACCGTGTCGCAGCTGCGCGTGGTGGCGCACGAGTCCCTGATCGGCAAGTACCTGGGGCCGCAGCGGGCCGCGGAAATCCTCGGCAGCCGGCAACTCAGCCGCCTGGCTTTCCGGGCCAGCACGCCGGCGGCGATGGCCCATGCCAATGCGCTGATCAGCCACCTGCTACCTTGCCGGAGTCAGCTCTCGCGGCTGGACCTGCACATCCACGCCCTCAGCCTGCTCAACGAACAGTTCAGCCTTCTGTTGCCGGAACATGGCGCCGCTTCGTCCCCATTCTCACCGGCGGATATCGAGTGCATCGAGCGAGCGCGGCAGATGATGGACGAACACCTCGACAAGCCCCTGACGCTCGATTACCTGGCCACCTCCGTGGGCATCAACAGGAACAAGCTCAAGGACGGCATGCTCTACCTGTACGATGCCACGCCGGCGGCGCTGCTGCTGAAGCTGCGCATGACCAGGGCTCTCAGCTTGCTCGAGACCGGCGAGCGGGTCTCCCAGGTCGCCTGGCAGGTAGGCTACGGATACGCCAACAATTTCACCGTTGCCTTCACCCGTTACTACGGCAAATCACCCAGGGCCCTGTTCGGTCGTCGGGTTGCCGACCCCTGAGGCGGCCTTCGCGCGGTCCCGATCTGCAACCGGCAGGCGTGGCCCGCCTTATGACTTCAGCACTTCGAGGTCCCGGTACAGCTCCAGCGCCTGCGGGTTGGCCAGGGCGTCGGTGTTCTTCACCGGCCGGCCGTGCACCACGTTGCGCACCGCCAGCTCCACTATCTTGCCGCTGAGGGTGCGGGGGATGTCCGCCACAGCGATGATCTTCGCCGGCACGTGGCGGGGCGTGGTGTTGGCGCGGATGGTCCGGCGGATCTTTTCCTGCAGCGCTTCGTCCAGTTGCACGCCTTCGCGCAGGCGCACGAACAGCACCACGCGCACGTCGCCTTGCCAGTCCTGGCCGATGGCGATGGATTCCAGCACTTCGTCGACCTTTTCCACCTGGCGGTAGATTTCCGCCGTGCCGATGCGCACGCCGCCGGGGTTGAGCACGGCATCGGAGCGGCCGTGGATCACCAGGCCGCCGTGGGCGGTTTCCTCGGCGTAGTCGCCGTGGGCCCAGATGCCGGGGAAGGTGGCGAAGTAGGCGTCGTGGAACTTCTCGCCCCGCGGGTCGTTCCAGAAGCCCACCGGGATCGACGGGAAATGCCGGGTGCAGACCAGTTCGCCCTTGCCGCTGCGCAGGCGCTTGCCGTCGTCGTCCCAGACTTCCACCGCCATGCCCAGCCCCTTGCACTGCAGCTCGCCGCGCCATACCGGCGCCGTGGGGTTGCCCAGGGCGAAGCAGGAGACGATGTCGGTGCCGCCGGAGATGGACGACAGGCACAGGTCGGCCTTGATGTCGCGGTAGACGTAGTCGAAGCTCTCGTGGGCCAGCGGCGAGCCGGTGGAGAGCATGCTGCGCAGGCTGTCCAGGCGGTGCGTCTGCGCCGGGCGCACGCCGGCCTTCTCCAGCGCCGCGATGTACTTGGCGCTGGTGCCGAAGACCTTGATGCCCTCGGCGTCGATCAGGTCGACCAGCCGCTCGGGGCCTGGGTGGAAGGGCGAGCCGTCGTAGAGCACCAGGCGGGCGCCCACCGCCAGGCCGGAGGCCAGCCAGTTCCACATCATCCAGCCGCAGGTGGTGTAGTAGAAGAGCACGTCGCCCGGGTGCAGGTCGGTGTGCAGCGCGTGCTCCTTCAGGTGCTGCAGCAGCACGCCGCCGGTGCCGTGGACGATGCACTTGGGCACGCCGGTGGTGCCGCTGGAGTAGAGGATGTACAGCGGGTGGGCGAAGGGCACCGGGGTGAACCCGGGTTCGCCGCCGCCCTGGTAGAAGTCGTCCCACAGGGTGACGCGTGCAGCGGATTTGCAATCCGTTGCACGCGCCTCTGGCCGGGCATAAGGCACCAGCACCAACTCTTGCAGCGATGGCAACTGCGCCAGTATCTCGTTGAGCTTGCCGGTCAGGTCCAGCACCTTGCCGGCGTAGCGGTAGCCGGCGCAGGCGATCAGCACCTTGGGCTCGATCTGGCCGAAGCGGTCGATCACCCCCTGGGTGCCGAAGTCCGGCGAACAGCTGGACCAGGTGGCGCCCAGGCTGGTGGCGGCGAGCATGCCGACGAGGGTCTGCCAGGTGTTGGGCATGAAGGCCACCACGCGGTCGCCCATGCCCACCCCGGCGTCGCGCAGGGCGCGCTGCAGGCCGGCGACCTGGGCGGCCAGCTCGGCGTGGCTGAGGCTTTCGCGGCTGCCGTCCTCGCCGATGGCGACCACGGCCGTGGCATCGTCGCGGCGGCGCAGCAGGTGTTCGGCGAAGTTCAGGGTGGCGCCGGAGAACCAGCGCGCGTCGGGCATCCGCGGGCCTTCTTCGAGCACCGTGCGCGGCGGGCTGTGGAAGCGCACGTCGAAGCCGTCGACGATGGCCTGCCAGAAGGCCTCGCGATGTTCGATGCTCCAGGCGTGCAGGGCAGGGTAGTCGGCCAGTTCCAGGCCGTGGCGCTGGTTGACCTGGCGGCGGAAGGCATCCAGCCGGGTGGCGGCGATGCGTTCGGCGGAGGGGGTCCACAAGGGCTTCATCGGGGCGTCCGTCCATCCACTTCTTGTCCTGCCAGTGTGGCACGGGATTCCGGCGGCTTCAGCCCATCGATGAATGGGCGGGGGACGGGCCCCCGCCTGGCGCGGCGCTACTGCGCGACCCAGCCGCCGTCCATGTTCCAGGCGGCGCCACGCACCTGGGCGGCGGCTTCGCTGCACAGGAACAGGGCCAGCTCGCCCAGCTGGGCGGGGGTGACGAATTCCAGCGACGGCTGCTTTTCCGCCAGCAGGTCGTGGCGCGCCTGCTCGGGGCTGGCGCCGGCGGCGACGCGGGCGTCGATCTGCTGCTGCACCAGCGGCGTCAGTACCCAGCCGGGGCAGATGGCGTTGCAGGTGATGGGCGTAGTGGCGGTTTCCAGGGCGACGCTCTTGGTCAGGCCGACCACCCCGTGCTTGGCGGCGACGTAGGCGCTCTTGCCGGCGGAGGCCACCAGGCCGTGGGTGGAGGCGATGTTGAGGATGCGCCCCCAGCCGCGCCGGCGCATGCCCGGCAGCGCCAGGCGGGTGGTGTGGAACACCGCCGACAGGTTGATGGCGATGATGGCGTTCCAGCGTTCCACCGGGAAGTCTTCCACGGCCTCCACGTGCTGGATGCCGGCGTTGTTCACCAGGATGTCCAGGGCGCCGAACTCGCGTTCGACGTAGGCGATCATTTCGGCGATCTGCGCCGGGTCGGCCATGTCCGCCGGGTGGTGGCCGACGCGGGTGCCGTGGCGGCCCAGTTCGGCCAGCGCGCCCGCGACGTCGCCGAAACCGTTGATCACCACCTGGGCGCCGGCCGCGGCCAGGCGCTCGGCGATGCCCAGGCCGATGCCGCTGGTGGCGCCGGTGACCAGCGCGATCTTGCCTTTGAGGTTCATGGGTGTTTCTCCTGCCGGTGGCGGCCCGGAAAGGGCCGCCGGGTGATGCGTGGCGTCAGACGATGCCGGTTGCGTAGAAGGTAGCGATCACCACGAATACCGCCAGGGTCTTGATCAGGGTGATGGCGAAGATGTCCTTGTAGGCCTCGCGGTGGGTCAGCCCGGTGACCGCCAGCAGGGTGATGACCGCGCCGTTGTGCGGCAGCGTGTCCATCCCGCCGCTGGCCATGGCGGCGACGCGGTGCAGGACCTCCAGGGGGATGTTGGCGGCGTGGGCGGCGGCGATGAACTGCTCGGACATGGCCGCCAGGGCGATGCTCATGCCGCCGGAGGCCGAGCCGGTGATGCCGGCCAGCGCGGTGACGGTGATGGCCTCGTTGACCAGCGGGTCGGGGATGCGCTTGAGCGCGTCGGCCAGCACCAGGAAGCCCGGCAGCGAGGCGATGACCGCGCCGAAGCCGTATTCCGAGGCGGTGTTCATCGCCGCCAGCAGGGCGCCGGAGACCGCGGTCTTGCTGCCCTCGGCCAGGCGGCTGCGGATCACCCGGTAGCTGCTGGCCAGCACCAGCAGGATGCCCAGCAGCAGCGCCGCCTGCACCGCCCAGATGCCGGTGAGCTTGCTCACGTCGCTGGTCACCGGCGCGGCCATGCCGGCCAGCTGCAGGCTGTGGGTCTTGCCGTAGAGCTGCGGGATCCAGTGGGTGAACAGCAGGTTGGCCACGCCCACCAGCACCAGCGGCGACAGCGCCAGCAGTGGGTTGGGCAGGGCGATGTCGCTGGCGGTTTCCGGTTCGTTGCGCAGCTCGCGGCCATAGCCTTCGCCGGCGGCGTGGGCGCGGTTGGCCTGGCGGCGCAGGAACAGCATGCCCACGGCGAACACGAACAGGCTGCCGATCAGCCCCAGCCAGGGCGCGGCCCAGCCGTTGGTGCCGAAGAAGGCGGTGGGGATGATGTTCTGGATCTGCGGGGTGCCGGGCAGGGCGTCCATGGTGAAGCTGAAGGCGCCCAGGGCGATGGTCGCCGGGATCAGCCGCTTGGGGATGTCGCTCTGGCGGAACATCTCGGCGGCGAAGGGGTAGACCGCGAACACCACCACGAACAGCGACACGCCGCCGTAGGTGAGCAGGGCGCACACCAGCACGATGACCAGCATGGCCTGGCGGGTGCCGAGCAGGCGGATGGCGGCCGCGACTATGGAGCGCGAGAAGCCCGACAGCTCGATGAGCTTGCCGAACACGGCGCCGAGCAGGAACACCGGGAAGTAGAGTTTGACGAAGCCGACCATCTTCTCCATGAACACGCCGGTGAAGGCCGGCGCCACCGCGGACGGGTCGGTGAAGAGCACGGCGAGCAGCGCCGCGATGGGGGCGAAGAGGATGACGCTGTAGCCGCGGTAGGCGGCCAGCATCAGCAGGGCTAGGGCGGCGAGGGCGATGACCACGCTCATGGGCAGTTCTCCTGGAGCCGCGCGGCGCATCGGCCGCGCGTGGTTCTTGTCGTGACGAGGGGAAGGCCGGCGCTTACCAGAGCGGCAGCACGTAGCTGAGGATCAGCCGGTTCTCGTCCAGGTCGTTGCCGAAATGGCTGGAACGCACGGTAGCGTTGCGCCATTTGACGCCGAAGTTCTTCAGCGGGCCGCTCTGCACCACGTAGCCGATGTCGGTGTTGCGCTCCCATTCCTTGCCCTCGGGCCTGCCGGCGCCCAGCTCGATGTCGTCGCCGGACAGGTAGCGCGTCATGAAGGTCAGCCCGGGCACGCCCAGGGCGGCGAAGTCGTAGTCGTAGCGTAGCTGCCAGGACTTCTCGTCGCGGTTGGCGAAGTCGCCGATCTGCACGAAGTTGACCAGGAAGGCGTCGGTGCCGCCTATGTAGGCGAAGCCGGTGTCACCGCGCATCGCCTGGTAGCCGGCGCCGAAGGCGTGGCCGCCGAGGCTGTAGGTGAGCATGGCGCCGAACGCGCGGTTGTCGACGTTGCTGTGGCCGTCGTCCTTGGAGCGGGCGAAGCGCAGGTCGGTCTTAAGCGCCTGGCCCTCGGCGACGGGCAGCACGTGCAGCAGGTTGACGATGTGCTGGTTGTACAGGCCGTCGAGCCTGGCGTAGTTGTAGCCGGTGGTCAGCTGCGGCGTCCATTTGTAGCTCAGGCCGGCGAAGTCGAAGCGGTCGCTGCTGGCGCTGGCGGTGATGCCGCGGGCGTTGCCGGTGGTGAGGGTCATGTCCTCGCTGTCGGACGAGTCGCGCTGGCTGACCTGGCGCAGGCGGCCGCCGTCGAAGGTCAGGCCGGCGAACTCGGTGGAATTCAGGTGCGCGCCCTGGAAGGTCTGCGGCAGCAGGCGCGAGTCGTTGGCCAGCACCGTCGGCAGCTTGGGCAGCAGGGTGCCGACCTTGAGCACGCTGTGGGAGGCTCGCAGCTTGGCGGTCAGGCCCAGTTCGCTGTAGTCGTCCTGGGCGCCGTGGAGCTTCTCGCGGTCGCGCGGCAGCAGGCCGGAGCCGGCGCGCCCGGGGCTGGAGTCGAGCTTGACGCCGAGCAGGCCGATGGCGTCGACGCCCACGCCGATGGTGCCCTCGGTGAAGCCGGATTCGTAGCGCAGCAGGAAGCCCTGCGCCCATTCCTCCTGTTTCGACTGGGGCGCGGCGTCCTGGCGGAAGTCGCGGTTGAAGTAGAAGTTGCGCAGTTCCAGGCTGGCCTTGCCGTCGGCCAGGAAGTCGGCCTGGGCGGGCAGGGTGATACCGAGGGAGGTGCCCAGGGTGGCGAGGGCGGCGGCATGCTTGAGCGGGGTGCTGCTCATGGTCGGAAGTACTCCTGGCGTGGCGCGGCGGCGAACCGGGGCGGGCCGTGGGCCCCGTGGATGGCGTTCGTGCGCGACACGTTGGTTGTTGTTATGTCGGCGTGCGGCGGGTAGCCGCGCAAGCCGGATAGCGAGAACCGTGCCAGGTGGTTAACTTACTGATTTAAAAGTAATTTATTTGATATTTACATGCCCGTGCGATGAGTTCTGTCTCTATTCGTGGACAAAACCCTCTTCGTCCTGACTGGAGACGCAGGAAAACCGCTGTTGTCTCTAAATGGAGAAAAGTCTCTATTTCAGGACGAAAGGCCCAGGGCGGCCATCTTCTTGTACAGCGTCGAACGGCCCAGCCCCAGGCGCCGCGCGGCCGCCTCGACGTTGCCGGCGTGTTCGGCCAGCACGTTGCCGATCAGCTCGCGTTCGAAGGCCGCCCGCGCGGCGTAGAAGTCCTGGCCCTCGGCCAGGCTGGCGCGGTTGCCGTCCGTTTGCGCCGGCGGCGCCTGCAGCGGGCCGAGGGCGGCGCGCAGGGCCTGGGCGTCCAGCTGCGTGCGGTCGTTGAGCAGCACGCTGCGCTCCAGCAGGTTGCGCAGCTCGCGCACGTTGCCGGGCCAGGCGTGGCGGCGCAGCAGGTCGAGGGCGTCGGCGCCCAGTTCGTAGAGCGCGTGCTTGTCCTCGCGCAGGTCGTCGAGGATCGCCTCGCACAGCGCCGGCAGGTCTTCCAGGCGCTCGCGCAGCGGCGGGATGACGATCGGCACCACGTTGATGCGGTAGTACAGGTCGGCGCGGAAGCGGCCCTCGCGCACGGCCTTGTCCAGGTCGATGGAGGTGGCCGCGATCAGCCGCACGTCGCTGCGCAGCACCTCGTTGGAGCCCACCGGCTCGAATTCCTTCTCCTGCAGCACGCGCAGTAGCTTGCTCTGCAGCGGCAGGGGCATGTCGCCGATCTCGTCGAGGAACAGGGTGCCGCCCTGGGCGATCTGCAGCTTGCCCGGCCGCCCCTTGCGGTCGGCGCCGGTGAAGGCGCCCGGTGCGGTGCCGAAGAACTCCGCCTCCAGCAGGGTTTCCGGGATGGCCGCGGCGTTGATGCTGACGAAGGCCTTGCCGGCCCGCGCCGAGGCACTGTGGATGGCGTGGGCGAGCAGCTCCTTGCCGGTGCCGGTCTCGCCCAGCAGCAACACCGGCGCCTCGCTGGCCGCGGCCCGGCGGGCGCGGCGCTTGACCTCCAGGCTGGCGCTGCCGTTGCCGATGAAGTGCGCCAGGCTGTACTTGGCCTGGCGCGCCTGCAGCAGCGAGCGGGTGGAGGCCAGCTCCTGGCGCATGCGCTGGTAGCGGGTGAGCAGCGGCGACAGCGAGCGTAGCTCGTCGAACAGGGCGAAGCCGATGGCGCCGATGACCTGCCCGGCGTCGTCGCGGATCGGCATGCGCATCACCACCAGCGGGTCGCGCGGCATGTCGAGGATGTCCAGCAGCATCGGCCGGCCGCTGCTCACCACCTCGCGCATCAGGCTACCGGGGATCACGCTCTCCACCGGGCGGCCGATGGCCTGCTCGGCCCCGTCCAGGCCGAAGCGCTGGGCGTAGCGCTGGTTGATCCAGACGATGCGCGCGTCGCGGTCGACGATCACGGTGCCCTCGCTGAACTGCTCGAAGATCTCGAACAGCGAGCGGATCGCCAACTGGCGGACGCTCTGGTAGTCCGTGAGGGAGTAGTTGTCGTGCATGGGCGGCCTGGTGCTTGGGGGCTTTGAGCGGGCACTGTACCGGGATGTGCTGGGTGGGTCAGTAGGGAAGGGCGGAGTATGGGTTGGGCTCTGGTGTGGCAGGGGAGTCCGCAACCCTCTCCCCAGCCCTCGGCTGCGCGCCTCGCCCTGAAGGGAGAGGGGGCTAGGCCGTGCCGGCTGAAGGCCAGGTTTCAGCCGGCAATCTCTGTGCTAGCCGGCTAACGCCGAAATACCAACGCACGCCGAACGGTCCCCTCTCCCTTCAGGGAGAGGGTTAGGGAGAGGGCGCTCTCAGCCTTGGCACCGAAGTGCCGGGAAACCCCGTTCGCGAGCAAGCTCGCTCCTACACCAAGCCAATCCGTGCCTGCGCTCCTCAGTGATTGCCGGCTGACTCAGGAGCATCCAAGCACACCGAACAGTCCCCTCTCCCTTCAGGGAGAGGGTTAGGGAGAGGGCGCTCTCAGCCTTGGCACCGAAGTGCCGGGAAACCCCGTTCGCGAGCAAGCTCGCTCCTACACCAAGCCAATCCGTGCCTGCGCTCCTCAGTGATTGCCGGCTGACTCATGAGCATCCAAGCACACCGAACAGTCCCCTCTCCCTTCAGGGAGAGGGCTAGGGAGAGGGGCTCTCAACCCCGGACACCCAAGCCCCGGGAAACACCATCACTCCGCCGCCTGCATCCCCTGCGTCTGCTTCGCCTGCTTGTAGCGCAGCGCCACCGCCGGCACCGGCGAGGCCTTGCCGGTCTCCACCCAGCGGCGGATGCGCGCGGCGTCGGCCACGTGGGTGCGCTTGCCGAAGGCGTCGAGCAGCGCCAGGGCCACCGGGCGGCCGTTCATCACCGTGACCATCACCAGGCAGTGCCCGGCCTGGTTGGTGAAGCCGGTCTTGGTCAGGCGGATGTCCCACTTGCCGGCGCGCACCAGCGGGTTGGTGTTGAAGAAGCTCAGCGCGTAGCTGGGGTGGGTGAAGCGCGCGTCCTTGGTCGCGGTGGTGCTCAGCTCGCGGATCAGCGGGTACTGGTAGGCGGCCTTGACCAGGCGGATCAGGTCGTGGGCGGTGGAGGTGTTCTCGATCGACAGGCCGGTGGGCTCCACGTAGTGGGTGTGCAGCATGCCCAGGGACTTCGCCTTGGCGTTCATCGCCTTGACGAAGGCCACGCTGCCGCCCGGGTAGTGGTGGGCCAGGCTGGCGGCGGCGCGGTTCTCCGAGGACATCAGCGCCAGCAGCAGCATCTGCCGGCGGTCGATGCGGCTGCCCAGGTGCACGCGGGAAAACACGCCCTTCATCTCGGCGGTCTCGGAAATGTCCACGTCTATCTGCTCGTCCAGCGGCAGCTTGGCGTCGAGCACCACCATGGCGGTCATCAGCTTGGTCACCGAGGCGATCGGGCGGACCACCTCGGGGTTGCTGGAATAGACCACCTTGTCGGAATTCAGGTCCACCACCAGGGCGCTGCCGGAGGCCAGGACCAGTTGGCCGGGGGTGACTTCCGCCTTGCTGGCGGCGAGGGAGGGCAGGGCGAGGGCGGCAGTGCAGGCGAAGAGCAGGCCGAGGATCGAACGACGAGTGTTCATGGATGTGATTCGCACAAGTGGGAGGGTCTACATCCGTGTAGGCAATTTCCCAGAATTCTAATCCATGACCGGTGACCGCGCATCAGCCCGACGGCGGCCCGGGGGAAAGAATTTCAAGGGCTTGCGCGTACAAGTGCGTGTATCACTTTGAAAGCGCAACGGCGGGAATGAGAAAGTGTCTCGCCAAGTGTTGCGAAATGCGAATGCGCAGTCCGGGTGTCGGCTGTCGGAATATTCCAAGTGTCTGATTTACAAGGTGTTCGACTTCTGTGGCATGAAGCTTGACTGGCTAAGCTGTAGAGAACGGGGCGGAATGCGGACTTGCGTTTACCTTTACGTTAACGTAAAGATGGTCCGCGAGCCGTCGACCGGCCGGTCATGCCCATGCCTGTGGGCCCGGCCGCGAGCCCAGTCCCAGAACAAGCACAACAAGGGAACGCCATGAACCACCCGAGCTACACCCGTGGCCGCCAGGACAAGCCGCTGCTGGCCATGACCATAGGCGCTGCCTTCGACGACACCGCCAGCCGTTTCGCCGACCGCGAGGCGCTGGTGGTGCGGCACCAGAACCTGCGCTACACCTGGGCCGGGCTGGCCGAGGCGGTCAACGCCACGGCCCGCGCCTTCCTCGCCCTGGGCCTGCGCCAGGGCGACCGCCTGGGCATCTGGGCGCCGAACTGCGCGCAGTGGTGCATCACCCAGTTCGCCAGCGCCAAGGTCGGCGCCGTGCTGGTCAACATCAACCCGGCCTACCGCGCCAACGAGCTGGAATATGCGCTGAAACAGTCCGGCTGCCGCTGGCTGGTGTGCGCCGACGCCTTCAAGACCTCCGACTACCACGGCATGCTCGCCGAGCTGCTGCCGGAGCTGCGCGACTGCCGCCCGGGCGAGCTGAACAGCGCGCGCCTGCCGGAGTTGAGCGGGGTGATCAGCCTGGCCGCCCAGGCCCCCGCCGGCTTCCTGCGCTGGGACCAGCTGGAGGGCATCGGCGCCGCCGTCTCCGCCGAGGAACTGGCCCAGCGCCAGGCGCTGCTGCAGTTCGACGAACCGATCAACATCCAGTACACCTCCGGCACCACCGGCTTCCCCAAGGGCGCCACCCTCAGCCACTACAACATCCTCAACAACGGCCTGATGGTCGGCGAGAGCATCGGCCTCACCGAGCACGACCGCCTGGTGATCCCGGTGCCGCTGTACCACTGCTTCGGCATGGTGATGGGCAACCTCGGCTGCCTCACCCACGGTTCCACCATGATCTACCCGGCGCCCAGCTTCGAGCCCGAGGCCACCCTGGCCGCGGTGTCGGAGGAACGCGCCACCGCGCTCTACGGCGTGCCCACCATGTTCATCGCCGAGCTGGACCACCCGCGCCGCGCCGAATTCGACCTGTCCAGCCTGCGCACCGGGATCATGGCCGGCGCCACCTGCCCGATCGAGGTGATGCGCCGGGTCATCAGCGAAATGCACATGGCGCAGGTGCAGATCGCCTACGGCATGACCGAGACCAGCCCGGTGTCGCTGCAGACCGGCCCGGACGACGAGCTGGAAATCCGCGTGACCACCGTCGGCCGCACCCAGCCGCACCTGGAGAGCAAGATCATCGACGGCGACGGCCGCATCGTCCCGCGCGGCACCATCGGCGAACTGTGCACCCGCGGCTACAGCGTGATGCTCGGCTACTGGAACAACCCCCAGGCCACGGCCGAGGCCATCAGCCCCGCGCGCTGGATGCTCACCGGCGACCTGGCGGTGATGGACGAGGCGGGCAACGTGCGCATCGTCGGGCGCAGCAAGGACATGATCATCCGCGGCGGCGAGAACATCTACCCGCGGGAGATCGAGGAATTCCTCTACACCCACCACGCGGTGGCCGACGCCCAGGTGATCGGCATCCCCGACGAGAAGTACGGCGAGGAACTGGTGGCCTGGGTCAAGTTCCACCCCGGCCACGGCGTCGACGAGGAGGAGCTGCGGGCCTTCTGCAAGGCGCGCATCGCCCACTTCAAGGTGCCGCGCCACTTCCGCTTCTGCGACGACTTCCCGATGACGGTGACCGGCAAGATCCAGAAGTTCCGCATGCGCGAGATCAGCATCGAGGAACTGCGCAGGGGCGATGGCTGACGAGCGCGAGGCGGCATGCCGGTAGAAAAGGGCACCATCTCCATCCGCCTGGTCAACGAGGCCCTGGCCGAACCCGTCCGCCAGGGCCTCGACGCGTCCGCGCTGCTGGCCGCCGCGGGCATCGCCGCCGAGCTGCCCGGCAAGCCCTACGCGCGGGTGCCCATCCAGGCCTACTCGCGGCTCTGGCTGCGCCTGGCACGGCAGCTGGACGACGAGTTCTTCGCCATGAACCCCCGGCGCATGAAGTCCGGCAGCTTCAACTTCATGGCCCGCACCGCCATCCACGAGGCGAGCCTCGAGGCGGCGCTGGAACGCGCGCTGGCCTTCCTCGGCCTGGTGCTGGACGGCCTGCAGCCGCGCCTGGTCAGCCAGGACGGGGTGGCGGCGATCCAGCTCGACGAGGGCGCGGCGCCGCCGCAGCGGGCCTTCTGCTACTTCACCCTGTACCTGATGGTCCACGGCCTGGCCTGCTGGCTGGTGGGCCGGCGCATCCCCATCCTCGCCCTCGACCTGCGCTGCCCGCAGCCGGACTACATCGAGGACTACCGGGTGATGTTCAGCGACAACCTGCGCTTCGCCCGCCGCCAGACGCGCCTGCTGTTCAACGCCGAGGCGCTGGCCCTGCCGGTGCGCCGTGACGAGCGCGAGCTGCGCCGCTTCCTCGCCGGCGCCCCGGCCAACATCCTGGTGCGCTACCGCGACCCGCAGAGCCTGGCCGCGCGCATCAAGGCCTACCTGCGCAGCCAGCGCTGCGAGCGCTGGCCGGACCTGGAAGCGCTGGGCAGCCACTTCTACATGGCCTCGTCCACCCTGCGCCGCAAGCTGGCCGCCGAGGGCCAGTCGTACCAGGCGCTGAAGGACCAGCTGCGCCGCGACCTGGCCATCGCCCGGCTGGACGCCGGCGAGGGCAACTTCGCCGAACTGGCCGAGGCGCTCGGCTTCGCCGACACCAGCGCCTTCTACAAGGCCTTCCGCAAGTGGACCGGCTCCACCCCCGGCCAGTACCGCGCGCTGATGCAGCAGGAAAACGACTGGCCCGACGCCTCCAGAAATTCCCCGCCAGGCCGATAGCCTGGGGCACTCCCACGTTCCAAGGACTCCCACCCATGTTCCTGACGCGCCTTTCGATCCAGTGGAAGATCACCCTGCTGGCCGGCCTCTGCCTGTTGTGCACCGTGGCGTTGCTGGTCGGCAGCTCGCTGTACCGCATGAACCACAACCTGCAGCTGGTGAAGACGGCCAACGCGCAGATGCTCGAGGACGCGGCCCAGGCGCGCATGCAGGCGCGGGCCGAGCAGCAGGCGGAGACCATCCAGCGCTTCTTCACCGACGTCTACCACTTCGGCGACCAGTTCAGCCGCCAGGTCGCCCAGCTGCGCGCGCAGAGCGCCAGGCACGGCGTGGATGCGCAGGTGCTGCGCGAGGACCTGGTGAAGCTGGTGCACGATGGGCTGAAATCCAACCCGACGCTGCTCAGCCTCTACGTGGTGTTCGAGCCCGACGCCCTGGACGGCCAGGACGCCCGGTTCGCCGGCCAGCAGGCCCTGGGCAGCAGCGAGAAGGGCCGTTTCGGCGCCTACTGGGCGCAGAAGGCCAGCGGCGACAGCAGCCTGGCGGTGACCGAGGCGATGATCGCCGACACCACCGCGATGCTCGACGGCTCGCCCTTCAACACCTGGTACCAGTGCCCGAAGCAGAACCTCAGGCCCTGCGTGCTCAACCCGTATTTCGACGACGCCTCGGGCCAGCGCGTGCTGATGACCACCGTGGTGTTCCCGCTGCTGGAGAACGGCAAGCTGCTGGCGGTGGTGGGGGCCGACATCAGCCTCAGCCGCCTGCAGCAACTGGCGCTGGATGGCGACCGTGACCTCTACGCCGGCCAGGGCAGCATCCGCATCCTCAGCCCGGCCGGGCTGCTGGCCGGCGACAGCCAGGACGCCAACCAGCTCGGCCAGCCGCTGGCCAAGTCCGTGGCCAACGCCGCCGAGATCCTCGGCGTGCAGGCCGCCGGCGCGCCCCGGGCGCTGATGGGCGAGGACCGGCTGCAGGTGGTCGAGCCGCTGCAGGCCATTCCGGATTCGAAGAATTGGGGCGTGCTGCTGGAAGTGCCGCGCCAGGTGCTGCTGGAGCCGTCGCTGAAGCTGCAGGGCGAGCTGGACGCGCGCAACCTCAGCGGCGCGCTCTGGGAAACCGCCTTCGGCGTCGGCCTGGCGCTGGTGGTGCTGCTGTTGCTGTGGCTGACCGCCCGCGGCGTGACGCGCCCGATCCTCGGCGTGGCCGGCATGCTGCGCGACATCGCCAGCGGAGAGGGCGACCTGACCCAGCGCCTGAAGTACC
This sequence comes from Pseudomonas sp. 273, assembly GCF_029201425.1. Lineage (NCBI taxonomy): Bacteria > Pseudomonadati > Pseudomonadota > Gammaproteobacteria > Pseudomonadales > Pseudomonadaceae > Pseudomonas > Pseudomonas sp. 273. The sequence continues at coordinate 3,552,167 of NZ_CP116775.1, read as the reverse complement.
AGGGCCAGGACGAACTGGGCGAGCTGGCCGGCTGGTTCAACCGCTTCCTCGACAAGCTGCAGCCGATCATCCGCGACGTGAAGGCCTCGGTGCAGGACGCCCGCGCCACCGCCGACCAGTCCGCCGCGCTGTCCACCCAGACCAGCGCCGGCATGCAGCAGCAGTTCCGCGAGATCGAGCAGGTGGCCACCGCCTCCCAGGAAATGAGCGCCACCGCCCACGACGTGGCCAACAGCGCCGCGCAAGCCGCCGATGCCGCCCGCGGCGCCGACGGCGCCACCCGTGACGGCCTGGCGGTGATCGACCAGACCACCCGCGCCATCGACGAACTGGCCCGCGACATGAGCCAGGCGATGACCCAGGTCGAGGGCCTGGCGGCCAGCAGCGAGCAGATCGGCTCGGTGCTGGAGGTGATCCGCGCCATCGCCGAGCAGACCAACCTGCTGGCGCTCAACGCCGCCATCGAGGCGGCCCGCGCCGGCGACGCCGGGCGTGGCTTCGCGGTGGTGGCCGACGAAGTACGCAACCTGGCCAAGCGCACCCAGGACTCGGTGGAGGAAATCCGCCAGGTCATCGAAGGCCTGCAGAACGGCACCCGCGAAGTGGTCAGCGCCATGCACAGCAGCCACCAGCAGGCCCAGGGCAGCGTCAGCCAGGTGGAACAGGCGGTGGCCGCGCTGCGTCGCATCGGCGAAGCGGTGGGGGTGATCAACGACATGAACCTGCAGATCGCCAGCGCCGCCGAAGAACAGAGCGCGGTGGCCGAGGAGATCAACCGCAACGTGGCGGGCATCCGCGACGTGACCGAGTCGCTGTCCGGCCAGGCCCAGGAATCGGCGCAGATCAGCCAGTCGCTGAACGACCTGGCCAACCACCAGCAGGGGTTGATGGGGCAGTTCCGCGTTTGATCGATGGGTATCGCTGCGCTCAACGCCATCCTGCGTAGGGCGGATAACCGTTCGCGGTTATCCGCCGCGGTCCGGGAAACCGATGCCTGACGATTGGCGCGGCCGGGGGCCAATCGCGGACGGAGTCCGCTCCTACGTCCGTGCTCGACCGTAGGGCGAATAACCGTTCGCGGTTATCCGCCGTTGGCCGGAACGCCGGTGCCCGACGGCCGCGGCGGATAACGCCGTAGGCGTTATGCGCCCTACGGGTTGGAGAGAGGCGGCGCAGCCTGCAAGACAGTTGCTCCTACGATCGTGCTTCCTGGAACCGTAGGAGCGGACTCTGTCCGCGATCAGCCCTTGCTCACACTGGCGGCGGTCTGCCCGAAGAGGATCTTCTTGCTTTCCTCGGTCACCGACGGCCGCGAGGAGAACGGCTGGCCTTTCTCATACGCGCGCAGGGTCGCCGGGCGGGCGGCTATGCCTTCGAACCAGCGCTTGAGGTGCGGGAACTCGTCCAGGTCCTGCTGCTGGCGCTGCCACGGCACCACCCAGGGGTAGCTGGCCATGTCGGCGATGCTGTATTCCTCGCCGCCCAGGTAGGGCACCTTCGCCAGGCGCTTGTCCATCACGCCGTACAGGCGGTTGGTCTCGTTGATGTAGCGCTGCATGGCGTAGGGCAGCTTTTCCGGCGCGTACTGCACGAAGTGGTGGTTCTGCCCGGCCATCGGGCCCAGGCCGCCGACCTGCCAGAACAGCCATTCCAGCACCGTCTTGCGCCCGCGCACGTCGCCGGGCATGAAGCGGCCGGTCTTCTCGGCGAGGTAGACGAGGATGGCGCCGGACTCGAACACGCTGATCGGCTCGCCGCCGTCCGCCGGGGCGGTGTCGATGATGGCGGGCATGCGGTTGTTCGGCGAGAAGGCGAGGAACTCCGGCTTGAACTGGTCGCCGGCGCTGATATCGACGGGGTGGATGCGGTAGTCGAGCCCCGTTTCTTCGAGGAACAGGGTGATCTTGTGGCCGTTGGGAGTGGGCCAGTAGTACAGCTCGATCATGGGACCTCCTGAAGTGGGACGCCCCGGCACGGTGCCGGGGCGTACAACGCCCGCGCCCAGGAGAGCGGCGCGGGCCAAAGGCCAAGACTATAGCTTTACTTGCGGTCGATCCAGACGGTCTGCGGGTTGAGGAACTCGCGCAGGCCGAAGTGCGACAGCTCGCGGCCGAAACCGCTCTTCTTCACGCCGCCGATCGGCACGCGCGGGTCGGAGGCGGAGAAGCCGTTGATGAACACGCCGCCGCTGACCAGGCGCCGGGCCATCTGCTGGGCCTTGACCTTGTCGGCGCTCCAGATGGCGCCGGACAGGCCGAACTCGCTGTCGTTGGCCAGCTCCAGGGCGTGCTCGGCATCGCGGGCGACTATCACCGAGGCCACCGGGCCGAAGATTTCCTTGACGAAGGCGGTGTTGCCCGGCTTCACGTCGGCCAGCACGGTCGGCGCGTAGTAGTTGCCTTCGCCTTCCAGCTTGTGGCCGCCCAGCAGCAGGCTGGCGCCGTCGGCGATGGCCTGCTGCACCTGGCCGTGCAGCTCGTCGCGCAGGTCGAAGCGGGCCATGGGGCCGACGAAGGTGTCGTCCGCCAGCGGGTCGCCGATCTTCAGCGCCTTGACCGCGGCCAGCAGCTTCTCGGTGAAGGCCGGGGCGACGGATTCCTCGACGATCATGCGCTTGGCGGCGATGCACACCTGGCCGCAGTTGCCGAAGCGGCTGGCCACGGCGGCCTTCACGGCGGCGTCCAGGTCGGCGTCGGCCAGCACGATGAAGGCGTCGGAACCGCCCAGTTCCAGCACGCACTTCTTCAGCGCGGCGCCGGCCTGGGAGGCGATGGCCGCGCCGGCGCCGACGCTGCCGGTCACGGCGATGGAGGCGATACGCTCGTCGGCGATGGCCTTGGAGACCAGCGGCGGCTCGACGTTCAGCACCTCGAACACGCCTTCCGGCAGGCCGGCGTCACGCCAGGCCTTCTGCAGCTGGTAGGCGCAGCCCATGACGTTCGGCGCGTGCTTGAGCACGTAGGTGTTGCCGCCGAGGATGATGCTCACCGCGCCACGCATGACCTGCCAGGTGGGGAAGTTCCACGGCATCACGGCCAGCACCGGGCCCAGCGGCAGGTAGGAGATGTACGCACCCTCGATGCTGGTCTTCTCGTCTTCCAGCATGGCCGGGCCGTGTTCGGCGTACCAGTCGCAGAGGTTGGCGCACTTGTTGATCTCGCCGCGCGCCTGGGTGACCGGCATGCCCATTTCCTGGGCTTCCACGCGGGCCATGGGCTCCACGTTGGCGCGCAGCACCTCGGCCATCCTGCGCAGCACGGCGACGCGCTCGGCCACCGGAGTATCGCGCCACTGGCGGAAGGCGGCGTCGGTGCGGGCCAGCGCGGTTTCCAGCTGGGCGGCGTCCTCGAAGGGGTAGCGGGCCAGTTCCTGGCCGGTGGCGGGGCTGCGCGAGATGGCAGCGGGGATGGCGGCGATCTGGTTCATGGAAGGTCCTTGCACGGCAGGTGGGGCTTGCCGCCGTTGGTCGGCGGCGTGGGTCGTTGGGCCGGCGACACTGGCGCCGGCATGGCGGAGAAATTAAGGTGGCGTACCTTTCATGACAAATGAATAATTCAGAAAGAACCATTCTTTCGGAGAGAAACGTGGACCTGACCCAGCTGGAGTTCTTCCGCGCCGTCGCCCAGGACGGCAGCATCACCGCCGCCGCGGGCCGCCTGCACCGCGTGCCGTCGAACCTGACCACGCGCATCAAGCAGCTGGAAGGCGAGCTGGGCGCCGAACTGTTCATCCGCGAGAAGTCGCGCCTGCGCCTGTCGCCCACCGGGCGCAGCTTCCTCGACTACGCCGAGCGCATCCTCGACCTGGTGGAAGAAGCCCGCCAGGTGGCCAGCGGCGCCGAGCCCCACGGCAGCTTCTCCCTGGGCTCCATGGAAAGCACCGCGGCGGTGCGCATCCCCGAGCTGCTGGCGCGCTACCACCAGCGCTACCCCAAGGTGCAGCTGGACCTTTCCACCGGCCCTTCGGGGGAGATGATCGACGGCGTGCTGGCCGGCCGCTTCATCGCCGCCTTCGCCGACGGCCCGGCCAACCACCCGCAGCTGGACGGCCGCCCGGTGTTCCAGGAGGAACTGGTGCTGATGAGCGCCCAGGGCCACCCACCGGTGCGCGACGCCCGCGACGTGGCGGGGGAGACGGTGTTCGCCTTCCGCGACAGCTGCTCCTACCGCAAGCGCCTGGAAGGCTGGTTCGCCGAGCAGCGGGTGGTGCCGGGCAAGATCATGGAGATGGAGTCCTACCACGGCATGCTCGCCTGCATAGCCGCGGGGGGCGGGGTGGCGATCATCCCCAGGGCGATGTTCGACAGCCTGGCGGGTGGGCGCAACGTGACCATCCACCGCCTGGCCCCCGGCCACGCCGAAGCCACCACCTGGCTGTTCTGGCGCCGCGGCACCGACACCCCGGCGCTGCGGGCCTTCATCGGCTTGCTGGAGCCGGAAAGGCGGGATGCGGCGTAGGGGTATAACCCAGAAAACAACGTAGGAGCAACTGTCTTACAGGCTCTACCGAAGTGCTCTTCGTAGGAGCGAGCTTGCTCGCGAACCGCATGGCACCGCGTTTGTTCGCGAGCAAGCTCGCTCCTACGAGAAGCCATGCTCGCCTGCAACGTAGGAGGACCTTGTCCGCGATAGCCGGAACCACCGGCGCGATTCGCGGATGAGATCCGCTCCTACGCCGCCCCACCCATGCCATTCCCCTGTAGGAGCGCGCCCTGCGCGCGAAATCGCAGGCAGGGCCTGCTCCTACAGGAGGTTGCCGATGGGCACGGCATATATCCCGTAGGAGCGGACTCCGTCCGCGATAGGCGTAAAACGCCAGCCTCCTAATGAAAACGGCCCCTCGCGGGGCCGTTCTGGTCGTCAGTGGGCCACAGCCTTCACCGTCCTCGGCGGCGCCTGCTCGGCGTGTTCGTTCTCCTCGTCGATCACCGGCACCTCGTTGCCGTCCTTGTCGAACAGCTTGCCGTCGAGGAAGTAGTCGCCCTCGTTCAGCGCCGCGATGTCGCGGTAGCGCAGGGTGCGTTCCTCGGCGGCGACGAATACCGACTGCTGGTCGGAGTTGCCGGTCTTGAAGTGGTTGAACAGCAGGTTCAGCGCGATGGCCATGATGGCCGAGGAACTGATGCCGGAGTGGAAGATGGTTTCCACCCAGCCCGGGAAGTTATGGTAGAAGTTCGGCGCCGCGATCGGCAGCATGCCGAAGCCCAGGGCGGTGGCGACTATCACCAGGTTCATGTTGTTGTGGTAGTCCACCTTCGACAGGGTGCGGATGCCGCTGGCCGCCACGGTGCCGAACAGCACCAGGCCGGCGCCGCCGAGCACCGCCGGGGGCACCGCGGCCACCACCCGGCCGACCACCGGCAGCAGGCCGAGGGTCACCAGGATCAGCCCGCCGGTGGCCACCACGTAGCGGCTCTTCACTCCGGTCACCGCCACCAGGCCGACGTTCTGGGCGAAGGCGCTCTGGGTGAAGGAGCCGAAGATCGGCGCCAGGATGCTCGACAGCATGTCGGCGCGCAGGCCGTTGCCCAGGCGCTTGGAGTCCACCCTGGTGCCGATGATCTCGCCCACGGCGAGGATGTCCGCCGAGGTTTCCACCAGGGTCACCAGGATCACGATGCACATGGAGATGATCGCCGCCACGTGGAAGGTCGGCATGCCGAAGTGGAAGATTTCCGGCATGGCCAGCATCGGGCCTTCGGCCACCTTGGAGAAGTCGGTCATGCCCGCGGCATAGGCGATGCCGGTGCCGATCACCATGGCCAGCAGGATCGACAGGCGCGAGATGGCGGCGCTGCCCAGCTTGCTCAGCAGCAGCACTATCACCAGGGTCACGGCGGCCAGGCCGATGTTGGCGGTGCTGCCGAACTCGGCGGCCTTGGGGTTGCCGCCCATGGCCCAGCGCGCGGCCACCGGCATCAGCGTCAGGCCGATGGTGGTGATGACCACGCCGGTGACCAGCGGCGGGAAGAACTTGGTGATGCGCGAGAACACCGGGGTGATCAGCAGGCCGATGGCCGAGGCCGCCATCACCGCCCCCAGCACGGCCGGGATGCCGCCGCCCTCGTAGCCGGTGGTGAGGATGGCGAGCATGGTCGCCACCCCGGCGAAGGACACCCCCTGCACCAGCGGCAGCTGGCTGCCGAAGAAGGGCAGGCCGAGGGTCTGCAGCAAGGTGGCCAGGCCTCCGGCGAACAGCGACGCGGCGATCAGGGTGCCGATCTCGGCGGGCGACAGGCCGGCGGCCTGGCCGAGGATCAGCGGCACGGCGACGATGCCGCCATACATGGTCAGAACGTGTTGCAGGCCGTACGCCAGGTTGGCGCCGACACCGAGGTTCTCGTCTTCCGGGCGGGTGCTGGAAGACGCTACAGCTGAACGGTCATTCATGGCTGGAGGACTCGCTTGTTTTGTTGTGCCGAGCAATGTAGACACGGTTGTGTGTGTTTGGCTACTACCTTGTATACAAAATCTTGCTCGACGCTCTGAACTATTTGATTAGAAAGAAAAAATAATCTTCCGTGAAATGCGCAGGCGGCTGCCTGCACGCCGCCCGGAGCGAAGCAAGAACCTGGCCAGGTCGTCAGGAATTTTGGATACAAGGGTGTCGCTGGTCGGCACGGCCCGCGTGGCGCGAGGGCCCGACCATCGGGGCGGCCATGGAGCGAGGTGGCCAGAGGGAAGAAGTGCACGGAAGTCGGGCGCCGCGGCCTCAAGATGGTGCTGTCCAGCGGGCGCCCGAATGAAAAACGCCGCGACGGGGAACCGTTCGCGGCGTTTTCGCAGTGGCCGGGGAGGGGCTTCAGATCATGAAGCGCAGGATGTCCGCCCGGTTCATCTCGGTGCGGCCTTCCTCGTACCAGCGCGGGATGACGTCCTTCAGGCCTTCCTTGGTGTCGTCCAGGTTGAACGGCGCCGGGTAGCGCTTCTTGCGGTAGGAATAGATGTAGTAGGTGCCGTCGCGGTAGAGGATGCGGTCGAAGGTGTAGAAGGCGATGTGCGAGCCGTTGCAGCGCGCGGTCAGCACCACGTCGCCTTCCTCGTAGGGCAGGGCGCCCTCGGCGCATTCGTAGGTGAAGAACTCGCGTACGTCGTCCCAGTCCACGCCGCTGCTGGCGCGCAGGAAGCCCTCGGCGGTGGTCTCGGAGTCCTCGGAGTGGTCGCTGTACCAGATGAACAGCGGGATGCTCTGGTTGGACTCCTCGCCCAGCCAGCTCTCGCCGTCCAGGTACTGCGCGGTGCGCGCCAGGCCCGCCTGCATGCGGCGGTGGTTCCAGCGGTAGGTTTCCAGGGCCTCGTCGAAGGCCTCGCTGTCGCTGGCCGGCAGCACGCCCTCGGTGGCCTTCAGCGCCTCGACGCGGGCCAGGTGCCCGGCGTAGAGCGCGGCGTCCTGGATGACCACGGCATTGTCGCGGGACAGGCCGACGCCCAGTTCGGTGAAGTTGGCGCTGCCGAGGATGACGATGTCCGGCTCGACCAGGTAGAGCTTCCAGTGGATGCTCTTCTGGTAGCGGAAGTCGACGGACAGCGCCAGGTCGTCGCCGCCCTCGCCGATGCAGTACTCGATGAAGTCCGGGGAGGTGAAGGAGTTGATGGTCCCGACCACTATGTCCAGACGGTTGCCGTTGGCGCGCAGGCTTTCCACCAGGGGTTCGGTGCCGGCGGCGAAGGCGGTGACGACCGTGATCTTCTTGTCGCGCTGTTGGCCGAGGTAGCCCGCGAGGTCGTTCTGATTATCGAGGATCTGCATAGGTTCTCCAGCAGCATGGGTTCCGCAAATGTAGGCATTGTCGCACGCCGGTGGGGGAGGTTTCACGCTTGGCGCGAAAAGGCTTGCGGTAGAGCAGGGGGCTTGGTTTTTTGTAGGAGCGAGCTTGCTCGCGAACCGTGCTCGCCGGCGGCCATGGTGTTTCCGGTTGACTCCGAACCCTCTCCCCAGCCCTCGGCTGCGCGCCCCGCCCTGAAGGGAGAGGGGGCTTGTCCGTGCCGAGAGAAGGAATGGTTTCAGCCGGAAACCTGCGGCGTTGCCGGCTAACTCTAAAATACCCGAGCACGCCGAACGGTCCCCTCTCCCTTCAGGGAGAGGGTTAGGGAGAGGGTGCTCTCAACCTCAGCCCCGCAACTCCCAGTGAACTCTGTTCGCGAGCAAGCTCGCTCCTACGAAAAACCAACCAAAAAAAGCCCGCCATACGGCGGGCCGAAGCGGAACCAAAGGCGTCTTTCAGTCGCCCATGCCGTCGTCGATGGCGATGCCCTGCCTGCGCATCGCGGCGATCAGCTGGGCGCGGGTTCCCGGGAGGTTGAGCATGGTTTCGTGACGGATCCCCGCTACTTCCTCCGCGGTGTACGGCTTGTAGTCCGCCGGCATGCTCTTGCCGGCCATGCCGTCCTCGCGCAGCAGCCAGTTGAGCATGTCCGCCAGTTGCGCATCGCTCAACGCCGACATGGACATGCCCGGCACCCGCACCAGGAACTGGCGGCCGCCGTCTACCTTGAGGAAGTTGCCGACGAAGCCGAGCATCCTCGGCACGTCGTTGGACTTCGAGCCGGCGCCGTCGGACAGGTGGCAGCCGGCGCACTGCAACTGGTAGTTGGTGGCGTTGCTGTAGCCGGCCTGGGCGATCGGCGTCTGCTCCGCCTCGTTGCCCGGCGCGTGCTTCTGGTGCGGGTCGGGAATGCTGCGTGCCTGGGCCATGGGCATGGCCAGCAGGCACGACAGCCCGAGGGTCAGCAGCGAGCGTTTCATGGCTGACCCCGCGCCCTACACGGCCACGCCGCGGATGACCGAGACGGTGCAGTGGTAGATGTGCGACTTGGCCGCCAGGCACCAGTTCACGTCGTTGTTGTTGAACGGACGGTAGGCCGGTTCCTCGCTGTCGTTGCGGGTGCAGGCGCACTGGTTGCAGCTGTGCTTACCGCAGCAGTCGTTATAGGAAATGATGTAGTTCTTGCCGTCGGCCGGGTTGTGGCAGGTGCCGACCCAGGCCACCTGGGACACCTCGGTGCCCGGCGGGCAGCTGGACACGCTGCCGCCGCAGCAGGAGCAGAGGAAGCCGTCGATGGAGCAGTAGCGCCAGTAGTCGCAGCTGTTGGGGTCGCCCGGGTCGCCGGCCATCGGCTTGTCGGCGGCCAGGGCCTTGCCGGTGCGGTCGATGGGCAGCAGCACCGGCAGCGCGGCGCCGGCCACCAGCAGCGAACCCATGCGCGAGAGCAGCTTGCGCCGCGAGGTGGTGTCGGCGATGCGGCGGGAGGAGCGCTCGAAGAGCTGGTCGAGGAATTTCATCGGTTATCCCTTTTTATTGTCAGTGGGCGCTGTGCGAGTGCGCATGGCCAGGCTCGTGGCTGTGAACCTGAGGCTGCTGCGCCTGCAGGTACTGCTGCAGGGTGGCGCTGCCCAGGTGCTCGGCCTCGAACAGGCTGTCCAGGTGCTCGCGGGAGTTGACCAGGCCCTTGGCGCGCAGGATGCCGGCCTTGTCGATCAGCGCCGCGTAGGGCAGCTTGCCGATCTGGTAGGTCATGCCCACTTCCGGGCCGACCACGTAGGTGGCGCCTTCGAGCTTGTGCTCGGCGATCAGCGCCTGCTGAGCGGCCGGCTCGCCGTCGCTGACGAAGACCACGTCCAGGCGGTGCGCCTGTTCCTTGGCGATGGACTTGATCGCCGGCAGCAGCGACTTGCAGATCGGGCAGGTGGGCGAGAGGAAGAACAGCAACTGGGCCTTCTCGCCGGCGTAGCCGAAGTTCACCGGGCGGCCTTGGCGGTCGGCGGCGGTGACCTGCGGGGCCGGTTCATTGACCGATACGCCCTTGTCGACCATCAGCGCGCCGGCCGGGGCGATGCGCCCGTGCAGCACGCCGATCTGGCGCACCAGGCCCATGACGACGAAGGCCAGTGCCAGCAGCAGGCACCAGAGCAGGATGTTGGAAACGATCATGGCTTCCATGGTTCACCTTCCAATGAGTTTGAGCAGACGGGGGCCGTTGGCCAGCAGGCCATCGGCGGCGACGTAGAGGAGCAGGGCGACGGCGCTGGCGGCCAGCGTCACGAAGCCGTCGAACAGGCCCAGGTCGCGGGCCTGCGGGTGCAGGCTGGCGAGCAGGGCCAGGGCGATGAGCACGGCGTTGCGCGCCAGCAGCACCGGGCGCAGCGGCTGGGCCTGGTCGGGCCCGGCGCAGCCGCAGTCGATGTCGCGGCGGCCGCGCCACAGGTTGATGCCGATGGCCGCGGCGTACAGGGCCAGCAGCGCGGCGGCGGCCAGGGCCGCCAGCGAACGGCTGGCCGGCACCAGCAGGGCGAAGGCGACGCCGCCCTCGACCAGCGGCAGCACGCGGGCGGCGGGCTTGAGCAGGGCCTGCGGCAGCAGCCGGTAGTCCTCCAGCTGCCGGGTGAAGCGCCCCGGCGCGCGCCACTTGTGGCTGGCGGCGCTGGCCAGGATCACCGCCACCGAGACGGCGGCGGCGATCACGTAGATGGGATCGGGTTGCATGGTCATGCCTCTATATCAGTGGGTCAGGACCTGGGTGGCGGTCTTGGCGATCTTCTCCACGGTGCCGGTGTGCTTGCCGGCCTTCAGGTCGAAGATCTCCAGGCCGCCCTCGACGTTGGCGCCGTACAGCAGCGGGGCGTCGTCGCTGGTGGCGGTCATGCTCCAGACCGGGGCCGGGGCGCTGAGGGTGCCGATCTTCTTCTGCGTCTTCAGATCGTAGACCCAGATGTCGGTGCTCGGGTCTTCCCACTTCATCGGCTCGTGCTTGTCGTGCATCAGCACGTACAGGCGGTTCAGCTTCGGCGCCAGGGCCAGTTCCTGCCAGCCGCCGGGAGCCCAGCCGGCCTTGCGCTCGGCGTCGGTGACCAGCGACCAGGTCGGCAGCACCTTGGGCTGCTTGCCCGAGAAGTCGATGGTGTGGATCACGCCTTCGGTGGTGGTGAAGTAGTAGGTCTCGCCATCGTTGATGGCGCGCTCCACCAGCTTCTCCTTGTTCGGGTCGAAGAACGGGGTGCGGCTGCGCGCGGTTTCCTTGCCGTCCTCGCCGAGGGTCACCAGCTGCACGCTGCCGTCGCCGCACAGCGAGGCGAAGGCGCGCTTGCCCACCGGGTAGTTGAGCACGCAGCCGGGGATGGCGATCTCGGCGGTCACCGCCTTGGCCTGGGTGTCGACCACGGTCACCGAGGTGGACGGGGTGAAGTTGTAGACGTAGGCGAAGCGGTCGTCGCCGCTGACCGCCAGGCCGTAGCGCTGGGTCAGGGATTCGGAGCGCTTGCTGGGGATCACCACTTCCCAGGTGGGGGCCAGGGTGGAGGTGTCCCAGGCGGTCAGCACGTCGGTGCGGGTGCCGCGGGTGCCGCGCGAGTAGTACAGGTCGGCGGTGTACAGGGTGCGCTGGTCGTGGCTGAGGGTCGAAGGCGCGGCGAAGCCGGTGCTGACCATGCCGAGCATCTTCTTCTGCTGCGGGTCCACCACGGTCACGCGGCCGGTCACGAAGCTGTCGAATTCCACGTCGACGACGTAGGCGCGGTGCGGATCCGGCGGGAACGGCAGGGTCGTCTGGCCGACGGTCTCCGGCGGCAGGTCGGCGAATGCGCCGCCGACGGCGGCCAGCGAGACGCCTAGCGCCAGCGTGGTACGAGCAAGGATCCTGGTTATTCGCATGGGGGGTGGCTCCCTCGATTTTATTGGATGGTCGGCCCGCGGATCGGTGTGGGCAGAAGACTGCAGCCCTAGTCTGCCCCGCGCTGCCCGGTGCTGCCTTGTTCTGCGTGCCAAGCCCTTGTGTGTCCCTGACAGGGCTTGCGCCGGTGTGCCAGGGCAAGGATCGACGCGGTTCGGGCGCCGCGCCTCACCGTTGGTCGGCGGGCGCGGCCAGTGGCAGCGAGACGCAGAACATGGCCCCGCTGGGCTCGACGTTCTGCGCCCAGATGTCGCCGCGGTGGCGCGAGACGATGTTCCTGCACAGCGCCAGGCCAATGCCGTTGCCGCTGACCTTGGAACTGAAGAAACCGTCGAACAGCCGCTCCCGGGCGCCGGCGTCGATGCCGCGGCCGCGGTCCTCGACGCAGAGCAGGGCGCTGCCGCCCTGGCGCCGGGTATGGATGCGCAGCACGCGGCGCTCGGCGGGCAGCTCGGCCATCTCCTCGATGGCGTTGAAGGCCAGGTTGAGGATCACCTGGCCGATCAGCACCTTCTCGCAGCTCACCGGCAGCGCCTCGGCGCAGGGCGCCAGTTCCAGGCGCACGCCGGCCGGCTGGCCCTTGAGGTCGATGAAGTAGCGGGCGTCGGCCAGCAGCTCGTTGAGGTCGACGCACTGCTCGGCCTGCTCCAGGCGCACCACGTACTCGCGCACGCTCTTGATGATCTCCGAGGCGTGCTCGATCTGCCGCACCGCGCTGTCCAGGCCCCAGGCCACGTTCGGCTCGACCTCGCCCTGCTGGCCCAGGCGGATCACCGAGCCCTCGATGAAGTTGCGCGTGGCGGCCAGCGGCTGGCTCAGCTCGTGGGCGATGGCCACGGCCATCTCGCCCATGGCGTTGTAGCGCGCCAGGTACTCCAGCTTCTGCTCGCTCTGCCGCCGGGCTTCCTCGGCGCGCACCTGTTCGCTGACGTCGCGGAACAGCAGCAGGTGGCCGCAGAGGTCGTCCTCGATCTCGATGTAGCGGCAGGTGGCGTGGTGCCAGCGCCAGTCGCCGTCGCCGCGGCGCAGGTGGTAGGCGACGCTGTAGGGCTCGCGGGTGGGCGGCGTGCGGCCCAGGTGCTGGCGCAGGCGCTGGCGGGACTTCTCGTCGCAGGCGTCGAGGAAGTTGCGCGCCAGGCTCCGGCGGTCCGCGGCGCCGAGCAGGGCCAGGGCGGAATCGCTGATGAAGCGGATGTCGCCGTCCGGGCCGAGCACCGCCACGCCTTCGGCCAGGTCCTGCATGAAGGCCTTGAGGCGGCTCTCGGTGCGCTTGAGGTCGCGCCTGACCTTCTCCTCCTTGGAGATGTCGCGGAACTGCACCATCAGCACGTCGCGCTCGGCCAGGTGGACCAGGGTGGCGGTCGCCTCGGAGAGGATGTCCACGCCCTGCTTGGAGCGGTAGCACCACTCGATGGCGCGCTGCCCGGTGCGCGCCGCGCCTTCCAGCCAGCGCAGGCCGATGGCGCGGCGGTACTTGGGCGCCGGGTTGGTCATGTCCGGGGCCTTCAGCGGCACCAGTTCCTCCAGGCTGAAGCCCAGGGCCCGCAGCGCGGCGCTGTTGGCCCAGAGGATCTCCTTGGTCTGGGCGTCGTGCAGCAGGATGCACAGCGGCATGGCCTCGATGAGGGCGTGGAAGTCGGTTTCGGCGGGCTGGAACATGGCGGCGGCTCTTCAGGGGCGCGTCCCCGAACGCGGGGTACGGCTTTTTATAGCGCGCAGCCTAGCGCGTCGGCGCTAGGAAACAACCCGGCGGGCACTAGGGGATTCCTTTAGTTCGCGGGCGGCACGCCCCAATAGAGGCCCGCTCGGCGCGCTCCCTACACTGGGCCCCATCGACGGCCGCCGGCTCCCACCGGACGGCCGGCCCACAAGAACACAGGGAGACGCCCATGCCGCGTTCAGCCGCCGCCGCCACAGATTCGCCCCTCGCCAGCCGTGCCGACCTGTTCGAGCAGGTGCTCGGCGAGGTCCGCCAGCGCCGCGACGAGTTCGATGCCCGTTCCCACGTGCCGCGCGACATGATCGAGCGCTTCATCGAGGCCGGCATCTACCGCTCCGCCACCCCGCGCTGCTTCGGCGGCGACGCCCTGCCGCCGGCCGACTTCCTGCGCCTGATCGAACGCATCGCCGAGGCCGACGGCTCCGCCGGCTGGGTGGCCAGCTTCGGCAGCGCCAGCACCTATCTCACCGCCTTGCCCCGCGAGACCCTCGCCGAGCTGTACGCCGACGGCCCGGACCTGGTGTTCGCCGGCGGCCTGTTCCCCATCCAGCCGGCCGAGCAGGTGGCGGGCGGCTGGCGTGTCAGCGGCACCTGGAAGTTCGCCAGCGGCTGCAAGGGCGCCGACGTGCTCGGCGTCGGCATCGGCCTCGGCGGCCCCGGCGGCAAGCCGCGCACCGCGCTGCTGCGGGCCCGCGACGTGGAGATCGTGGAGAACTGGGAAGTCGTCGGCCTGAAGGGCACCGGCAGCCACGACCTGCGCCTGGACAAGGTCTTCGTGCCCGATGCCTGGACCTTCATCCGCGGCGGCCAGAGCAGCATCGACGAGCCGCTGTACCGCTACCCGACCATCGCCTACGCCGCCCAGGTGCTGGCGGTGGTCAACCTGGGCCTGGCCCGCGCCGCCCTCGACGAGATCGCCCGCATGGCCTCCGGCAGCGGCGTGACCGGCGCGCCGAAACTGGCCGACCGCGCCTACGTGCGCATCGAGCTGGGCAAGGCCGAGGCGCAGTTGCACGCCGCGCGGGGCTTCTTCTACGACGCCACCGGGCAGGTGTGGGAGTCCATCCTCGCCGGCAACCCGGTGACCCCGGAGCAGGTCAGCCTGCTGCGGCTGTCCGCCGTGCACGTCTCGCGGGCCGGCGCCGAGGTGGTGCAGCGCGCCTACGGCCTGGCCGGGACCACCGCCATCTACCTGCGCCACCCGCTGCAGCGCTACCTGCGCGACGCCATGGTGGTGACCCAGCACGCCTTCCTCAGCGACGGCATGTACGACGGCGCAGGTTCCGTGCTGCTCGATGTGCCGCCGTTCCCCGGCTACCTCTGATCGACCACAAGGACAAGAAACCATGACCCGACCCACCGCCGAACCCATGCGCGTGCTGTTCTGCATCGGCATCACGCAGAACTTCTTCGACCTGCCCACCGGCGAAGGCATCAGCGTCTGGAAGGGCTTCAGCCAGATGCTGGGCGAACTCGGCGCGCTGCCGGGGATGAACGTCCTCGGCGTGCTCGACGACGACCGCCTGATGGTCGGCGCCTCCAACACCGCGCCCTGGACCGTGTACATCATGGCCGACGTCGATTGCCACCAGACCGTGGTCGACGCCTGCAACCTGTTCCGCACCGTGCAGGTCGGCCAGTACAGCCTGTGGAAGTACGCCAGGATCGAGGCCCGCGTCGGCCGCCCGCTGACCATTCCCGAAGCGGCGCGGAGCTGAGCCATGGGCCAGGCCCTGGAGCTGTTGCAAGCGCGCCTGGAACGCCTCGAAGGCGAAGCCGCGGTGCGTCGCCTGATGGCCCGCTACATGGACCTCTGCGACGTGCCGCGCGGCAGCCTGGCGTTGCAGCATGAGCTGGCCGAGCTGTTCAGCGAGGACGCCGTCTGGGAAGGCCTGGGCGCGCGCGCCGAGCAGAGCTTCGGCCGCCACCAAGGCCGCGAGGCGGTGGCCGCGTTTGTCGCCGGCTACCTGCCACCGGCCGAGCACTTCGCACTCAACCTGCACTTCCTCGGCAGCGAGTCGATCGAGGTCGGCGAGGGCGGCGACACCGCGCGCGGCCAGTGGCTGATGCAGCAGCTGTCGACCTACGCCGACGGTCGCAGCGAGCTGTTCGGCACCCGCCTGCAGCTGGACTTCCGCCGCCTCGGCGACACCTGGCAGATCACCCATTTCCGTACCCGGCGGCTGCTGGCCATGCCGCTGGGCGCGCTCGCGGAGGGCGAGGCATGAGCATCTTCGTCAGCGAATTCGTCATTGAATTAGAACTCGGCGGCGCCGGCAAGCGCGTCGCCATCAAGGACACTATCGACATCGCCGGCTACCCGACGCGTTGCGGCAGCCGGGCGCTGGCCGACAGCGCACCCGCGCAGCGCCACGCCGAAGTGGTGCAGCGGGTGCTGGACGCCGGCTGGCGCATCGTCGGCAAGACCAACCTGCACGAGCTGGCCTTCGGCGTCACCGGGATCAACGACTGGAGTGGCACGCCGCTCAACCCGCAGGCGCCGGACCGCGTGCCCGGCGGCTCGTCCAGCGGCTCGGCCGCCGCCGTCGGCGCGGGGCTGGCGGACATCGCCCTGGGCACCGACACCGGCGGCTCGGTGCGGGTGCCGGCGGCCTGCTGCGGCGTGGCCGGGCTCAAGCCCAGCTTCGGCCGCGTCAGCCGCGCCGGCGTGCACCCGGAGCACAGCAGCCTGGATTGCGTGGGCCCCTTCGCCGCGAACATGGCCGAGCTGGTCGCCGCCATGCAGGTGATCTGCCCCGGCTTCGGCGCCGTGAACCCGCCAGGCGCCAACGCCCGCGTGGCCTTCCTCGAAGTGCCCGCCGACCCGCACATCCAGGCCTGCCTGGGCGCCGCCGCCGACCGCGCCGGCTGGCGCCGGGCGAGCCTGTACCTGGGCGAGTTCGAGGCGGCCTTCGAGGCAGGCCTTATGGTCATCAACCACGAGAACTGGGCCGCTCTCGGCCAGCTCACCGGCAAGGGCCTGCTGGGCGCCGACGTCGAGCAGCGCCTGCTCGCCGCCGGGCGCACCAGCGCCGCGCAACTGGCCGAGGCCGAAGGCGTGCGCGCGAGCTTCACCCGCGCCATCGATTCCGCCCTGGACGACTACGAAGTGCTGCTGCTGCCGACCCTGGCCAGCCTGCCGCCGCTGCTCAGCGATGCGCGCAGCGGCAGGAGCGTGGCCGCGCTGACCGCCCTGGTCCGCCCGTTCAACCTCAGCGGCCACCCGGCGCTGAGCGTGCCGGTGGAGCTGGAGCACGGCGGGCTCAAGGTCGGCTTGCAGGTCATCGGCCGCAAGGGCGACGACGAACGCGTCTGCGCCTTCGGCGCGCAGCTGGAACAGGCATTGGCCGCCGAGCGGCCGACGAACAAGAAAATGGCATGAGGAGACACCCATGAGCGCCCCCGAATACCGGCTGATCGCCAAGACGGGCAGCCCCGAGCAACTGGTCCAGAGCGACCGCGTCGACGTATCGCTGTACCACGACCCGGCGCTGTTCGAGGCCGAGCTGGAAAAGATCTTCTACCGCACCTGGGTGTGGGTCGCCCACGTCAGCGAAGTGCGCAACCCCGGCGACTTCAAGACCACCATGATCGGCCGCCGGCCGGTGATCGTGGTGCGCGACAAGAAGGGCGCGATCAACGTCCTGGAGAACCGCTGCCGCCACCGCGGCGCCACGGTCTGCGAGAAGCACAAGGGCAACGCCACCGGCTTCACCTGCCCGTACCACAGCTGGTCCTACGGCCTGGACGGCAAGCTGCGCGCGCTGCCGTACCCGGACGGCTACGAGGACATCCTCGACAAGGCCGAGCTGCCGCTGACCAGCCTGCGGGTGGAAAGCTACGCCGGCATGATCTTCGCCAGCTACGACGCCGACATCGAGCCGCTGGAAGACTTCCTCGGCGGGGCGAAGCACTGGATGGACCTGTTCATGAAGCAGGGCGCGGGCTTCCCGATCAAGGTCCAGGGCGAACACAGGTTCACCTTCAGGGGCAACTGGAAAATCCAGCTGGAGAACACCACCGACGGCTACCACTTCCCCATCGTGCACAAGTCGTGGATGTCCTCGGTGGACGACGAGACCAGCGAGATGCTCTCGTTCATGACCGACCCGCAGGCGGTGACCCACGCCCTGGGCAACGGCCACAGCGTGATGGTGATGGTGCCCGAGCACGTCGACCTCGACCACGACGACGGCACCGAGCAGTTGCAGGAGCGCTTCGCCCACGTCACCGAGGAGCTGTCCAGGACCATGGAGCCTGCACAGGTGCGCCGCATCGTCCGCTCGCTGCACGGCGCCGGCTTCAACCTCAACCTGTTCCCCAACGTGGCCATGTCCATGTCGTTCTTCCGCGTGCTGCGCCCGGTCTCGGTCACCGAGACGGAAATCCGCCACGTCGCCCTGGGCATGGACGGCGGCCCGGAGATCGCCAACCGCGAACGCCTGCGCATCCACGAGCACTTCCAGGGCCCGTTCGGCTTCGGCAGCCCGGACGACGCGGAAGCCTGGGACCGCGTGCAGCGCGGCTCCTACGCCGGCCCCGAGGCGCCGATCCTGGTCAACCGCGGGCTGAACCGCGAGGTGCTGGCCGAGAACGGCGACAAGGTTTCCCACGCCACCGACGAAGGCGGCATGCGCGAGGCCTACCAAATGTGGAAGAGGATGATGAGCCAATGAGCAACGACACCCTGAACGGCTTCTCCGGCCCGCTGGCCAAGGCCATCGAATTCATCTGGCGCGAAGCCGAGCTGCTCGACCGCAAGGACTACGCGCAGTGGAGCGCGCTGTGGAGCGAGGAGGGCATCTACGTGGTGCCCATCGACGCCGAGGGCGACGACTTCTCCGCCAGCCTCAACTACGCCTTCGACGACGCGCGCATGCGCGCTCTGCGCATCGAGCGCCTGAGCGCCGGCTTCTCGCCCTCGGCGGTGGATTCGGCCAGGACCGTGCGCACGGTGTCGCGCTTCCGCCTGGTGGAAGCGGCCGGCGACCTCGTCGAAGTGCATTCGGCGCAGATCCTCTACGCCTACAAGCGCGGCGTGCACACCCCCTTCGTCGCCGACCTGGAGCACCGCATCCGCTTCGCCGCCGAAGGCCCGCGCCTGGAGCGCAAGGTGGTGCGCCTGATCAACGCCCAGGACGCCCTGGGCGCCATCGGCTTCCTGCTCTGAGGACCCGTCCATGACCCGTACCGCACTCGTCACCGGGGCCTCCCGCGGCCTCGGTGAATGCATCGCCCGGCGCCTGCACGGCGCCGGCTACCGCGTGGCCCTGGCCGACGTGCGCCTGGGCGACGCCCAGCGCTTGGCCGATGAGCTCGACCCCAGCGGCGCCAGCGTGCTGGCGGTGGAACTGGACGTGCGCGAGAAAGCCGACTTCGAACGCGCCCGCGACCTGTTGCAGGCCAAGTGGGGCGGCTGCGACATCCTGGTGAACAACGCCGGGGTGTCCAGGGTCGCCGCGCTGATGGAGATCACCCCGGAGGAGTTCGACGCCTCCCTGGCGGTGAACCTGCGCGGCACCTTCGTCGCCTGCCAGGTGTTCGGCGCGCACTTCGCCAGCCGCGGCTTCGGCCGCATCGTCAACATCGCCTCGCTGGCCGGGCAGAACGGCGGCACCGCCACCGGCGGGCACTACGCCGCGGCCAAGGGCGGGGTGGCGACCCTGACCAAGGTCTTCGCCCGCGAACTGGCGCCGGCCGGCGTCACCGTCAACAGCATCTCCCCCGGCCCGCTGGACCTGCCAGTGGTGCGCGAGACGGTGGCTCCGGAGCGCCTGGAACAGATCCTCAAGACCATCCCGGTGGGCCGCCTGGGCGACCCGGACTACGTGGCCGACAGCGTGCTGCTGCTGGCCGCCGACAACGCCGCCTCGGTGACCGGCGCCTGCTGGGACATCAACGGCGGCCTGTTCATGCGTTGAGGTTTACGCAGGACTCCCAGTACACACCGTACAACCCCCTCTCCCTTCAGGGAGAGGGCTGGGGAGAGGGAGCCGAGGTACGAGTGAGCACCCCGGCATACCCCACACCCCGAATCCACGCCTTGCAGGTAACAACAATGATGAAGGTAAGAATCGAAAGGATCGTCGACGAAGCCCTGGACATCCGTTCCTTCCGCCTCGTGCGCGCCGACGGCCAGCCGTTCGACGCCTACGAGCCGGGCGCCCACGTCGACGTCACCGGCCCCACCGGGGTGACCCGCCAGTATTCCCTGTGCAGCCCGCCGGAAGATCGCGCCGCCTACCTGGTGGCGGTGAAGAAGGAAGCCGCCTCCCGCGGCGGCTCCGCGGCGCTGCACGAACAGGTGGAAGAGGGCATGGAGCTGGAGATGGGCGCCCCGCGCAACCTGTTCCGCCTGGCCCCCGAAGCCCGCGAGCACGTGATGTTCGCCGCCGGCATCGGCGTGACGCCGCTGCTGAGCATGGCCTACAAGCTCAACGCCAGGGGCGAGCCCTACGTGCTGCACTATTTCGCCCGCTCGCCGGAGCATGCGGCGTTCGTCGAGCTGCTGTCCGGCCCGGTGTTCGCCGGCAAGGTGGAATTCCACTACGGCGTGGAGCCGGCCGACCTCGAAGCCGAACTGGCCGCCTGCCTGGCACGCGCCCCGGTGGCGGCCCACGTCTACACCTGTGGTCCGGCGCCGTTCATGAACAAGGTGGTGGACGTCGCCAAGCGCAGCCGCAGCGAAGACACCATCCACCTGGAGCACTTCCAGGCCGACCCGGCCGCCAACGCGGCCCCGGCCGGCAGCTTCGAGGTGGAGCTGGCCAGCAGCGGCGTGGTCCTGCAGGTGCCGGCCGACGCCAGCCTGGTGGACGTGCTCCAGGCCCACGGCTGCGACATCGACACCGAATGCCGCGAAGGTATCTGCGGCACCTGCATCGTGGAAGTGCTGGAAGGCGAACCGGAACACCGCGACAACTGCCTGTCGAGCAAGGAGAAGGCCTCGAACAGGCAGATTTGCGCCTGCGTCTCGCGGGCCAGGTCGGCGCGGTTGGTGCTGGACCTCTGAACCAGACGGCGGATAACGCTTCGCGTTATTCGCCCTACGCCGAGCCCGGCCGTTGCGTAGGGCGTATGACCGTTCGCGGTTATACGCCGATACACCCAGGCGCCACGTCACTTCGTGGCCAACCCCGAAGCGCTCTTTGGCCAAGGCCAAGCGGCGGATAACGCTTCGCGTTATTCGCCCTACGCCGAGCCCGGCCGTTGCGTAGGGCGTATAACCGTTCGCGGTTATACGCCGATACACCAGGCGCCACGCCACCTCGTGGCCAACCCCGAAGCGCCCCTACGGCACCCCCAGGTCCAACACCTCCCGCACCAGCAGCGCAATGCTGGAAACCCCCATCTTCTCCTTGATCTTGGTGCGGTGCACATCCACCGTCTTCACGCTGATGTTCAGCTCGCGGGCGATCACCTTGCTGGCCTTGCCGTCGATCACCATGCCCAGCACCTCGCGCTCGCGCCCGGTGAGCAGGTCCAGGCGCTGCTGCAGCTGGCGCTTCTGCTCGGCGCCGGCGTGCACCTGCACCGCGGCCTTGAGCGCGGCCTGGATGCGTTCGAGCATCTGCTGCGGGTTGTAGGGTTTCTCGACGAAGTCCAGGGCGCCGTTCTTCATGGCCTGCACCGACATGGGGATGTCGCCGTGGGCCGAAACGAAGATGATCGGCAAGGCCGCGCCGCGCTCGTTGAGCATGCTCTGCAGCTGGAAGCCGCTGGTTTCCGGCATGCGCACGTCGAGCACGAGGCAGGCGGGGGTGGTGGCGTCGTAGTGGGCGAGGAATTCCTCGGCGCCGGCGAAGCACTGCGCCTGGATGCTGACCGACTCCAGGAGCCAGGCCAGCGAGGTGCGCAGGTCCTTGTCGTCGTCGACGATGTACACAACGGGTTTGCGGGTATCCATCAGGGCACTGCCACGGTTCTTCTTATTAGGTCTGGCTCGCAGTCTTCGCTGCGGCACGCACGGGCGGGCGCGCGGGCGCCCAGGGGCCAGCATACCCAGGCGGGGCGGCGCTGGCGATAAAGAAACCCCCTAGTCGACTAAAGGCCAGCCACCGCCGCCATGGGATTCGCCTGGATACCGCGCCTGGCCGCGCGGCCGTAGATTGGCAAGCATCGACAACCGGCCACAAGGGCGCGCCATGAACAACCTGAGCCAGACCCAGATCGACTTCCGCAACGCCATGGCGCGGCTGCCCGCCGCGGTGAACATCATCACCAGCGACGGCCCCGGCGGGCGCTGCGGCATCACCGCCAGCGCGGTCTGCTCGGTCACCGACTCGCCGCCCACGCTGCTGGTGTGCATCAACCGCGGCAGCGCCAGCCACGAACCCTTCCGCGCCAACGGCCACCTGTGCGTCAACGTGCTGCGCGGCGAGCAGGAAGAGCTGGCCCGGCACTTCGCCGGCATGACCCGGGTGCCCATGGAGGAACGCTTCGCCTCGGCCCTCTGGGAGGACGGCGTGGCCGGCGTGCCGGTGCTGCGCGACGCCCTGGTCACCCTGGAAGGGCGCATCAGCGAGTGCAAGGAAGTCGGCTCGCACTCGGTATTGTTCGTCGAGCTGGAACGCGCCGCGGTGCGCGAGCAGGGCGACAGCCTGGTGTACTTCAACCGCCTGTTCCACCGCCTGGACGGCGTCTCGGCGGCGGCCTGAGGGCCGGGGCGGGGCACCTCCATCACTGCGCGGCATGAGTACTATCGACGCCGACGCGTGGTCATGCGCCGGGCATGCCGTTAGAGTCCGGCTCAAAGCCACGCCTGCACGGCAGCCGTGCGGGCCCAGACTGGAGCCTCCATGAAGTCCCTGTCCGAAACCGCCTTCTCCATGCTCGACCTGGTCCCCATCCGCGACCAGGGCTCCGTCGCCGAGGCGCTGAACAACGCCGTCGAGGTGGCCCGCCACGTCGAGCGCCTCGGCTTCACCCGCTACTGGCTGGCCGAGCACCACAACATGGATGGCATCGCCAGCTCGGCCACCGCCGTGCTGATCGGCCACATCGCCGGCAAGACCGCGCGCATCCGCGTCGGCTCCGGCGGGGTGATGCTGCCCAACCACCCGCCGCTGGTGATCGCCGAGCAGTTCGGCACCCTCGCCAGCCTCTACCCGGGGCGCATCGACCTGGGCCTGGGCCGCGCCCCCGGCGCCGACCAGGCGACCCTGCGCGCCCTGCGCCGCGACCGCCTGCTGGGTGACGGCGAGGACTTCCCGGAACAGGTCGCCGAGCTGGAAATGCTCCTCGGCCCGCGCCGCCCGCAGCAGAACCTGCTGGCGATCCCGGGGGAGGGCACGCGGGTGCCGATCTGGCTGCTCGGTTCCAGCCTGTTCAGCGCTCGCCTGGCGGCGGAAAAGGGCCTGCCCTACGCCTTCGCCTCGCACTTCGCGCCGCGCTACCTGCACGACGCCCTGCGCATCTACCGGCAGAACTTCAGGCCCTCGGCCATCCTCGAGCAGCCCTACGCCATGATCGGCGTGCCGCTGATCGCCGCGCCCACCGACGAGGAAGCCGAATACCTGGCCACCACCGCCTTCCAGCGCGTGCTGGCGCTGATCCGCGGCGAAAGCCTGAAGCAGAAGCCGCCGGTGGAGCGCATGGCCGGCCTGTGGCTGCCCCACGAGCAGGAGGCGGTGGGCAACTTCTTCGGCCTGGCGGTGATCGGCGGCCCGGAGAAGGTGCGCAGCCGCCTGGAGATACTGCTGGAGCAGACCGGCGCCGACGAGATCATCTTCACCAGCGATATCTACGACCACGCCCTGCGCCTGCGTTCGCTGGAGATCGTCGCCGGGCTGCGTTGAGCGCCACCAGCTCTTCGTAGGAGCGAGCTTGCTCGCGAACCGCCCCGCTGCGGAGGATCGGTTCGCGAGCAAGCTCGCTCCTACAGATTCCGCTTCCCCGCTCCTGCCGTTTGACCTTCGCCGCCGGCCGCTCGGAAACGAGCCTTGGGGCTCTGGCATGTTCCCGGGCTCGGCCATGGAGGTGTCGGGAAGCGAGGTGTATCGGCGTATAACCGCGAACGGTTATACGCCCTACGCGGCGGTCGGGCTCGGCATAGGGCGAATAACGCTCCGCGTTATCCGCCGTTTGGCCGTGATCCCGGGCGACGCCGAGGTTGACCTTGGCGTTATCCGCCGTTTTGGCTGTCCAATCCGCTCAGCCAGAACGGTCCCTTTCGACATTGCCGCCGCGCCGTCGCGGCGCGAACATCCCGGTACTCCCTACAAGAACAAGCCAGGAGTTCCGCGATGCGCCCTTATGCTGCCGCCGTTGCCGAGTTCGATTACGCGGCCACCGCCCGAGACACCCTTGCCGGTAGCCTCGATGCCCTCAACGCCTGTGTCGAATGCTGCGACCGCCACGCCCAGGCCGGTGGCGTCGCCCTGTACTGGGAGGGCCGCAACGGCGAACGCGCCGAGTACAGCTTCGCCCAGCTGCAGGCGCTGTCCGCGCGGTTCGCCAACCTGCTGCACGACCTGGGCGTGCGCCCCGGCGACCGGGTTTCCGGCATGCTGCCGCGCACCCCCGAGCTGCTGGTCACCATCCTCGGCACCTGGCGCCTGGGCGCGGTCTACCAGCCGCTGTTCACCGCCTTCGGGCCCAAGGCCATCGAGCACCGCCTGGGCATCGCCGGCAGCCGCGTGCTGGTCACCGACGCCGGCAACCGCGCCAAGCTGGACGAGGTGCCCAACGCCCCGCAGGTGATCACCGTCAGCGGCGGCCAGGCGATCCCGGCCGGCGACCTGGATTTCTGGGGCGCCCTGGAAGGCCGCTCCGAGCAGTTCGAACCGGTCATGCGCCGCGGCGAAGATCCGTTCATGCTGATGTTCACCTCCGGCACCACCGGCCTGGCGAAGCCCCTGGCGGTGCCGCTAAAGGCCATCCTGGCGTTCACCGGCTACCTGCGCCACGCGGTGGACCTGCGCTCCGAGGACCGCTTCTGGAACCTGGCCGACCCGGGCTGGGCCTACGGCCTCTACTACGCCGTCACCGGCCCGCTGGCCCTGGGCCACGCCACCACCTTCTACGAGGGCGCCTTCAGCGTCGAAAGCACTTGCCGGATCATCCGCCAGTTCGGCATCACCAACCTGGCCGGCTCGCCCACCGCCTACCGCATGCTCAAGGCCTCCGGCGAGGAAGTGGCACGCGAGATCAAGGGCTGCCTGCGCGCGGTGAGCAGCGCCGGCGAGGCGCTGACCCCGGAGGTGATCCGCTGGTTCGCCGAGGGCCTCGGGGTGACCATCCACGACCACTACGGGCAGACCGAACTGGGCATGGTCCTGGCCAACCATCACGCGCTGCAGCACCCGGTGCACCTGGGCGCGGCCGGCTACTCCATCCCCGGCCACCGGGTGGTGGTGCTGGGCGAGAACGGTGAGGAGCTGCCCGCCGGCCAGCCCGGCATCCTGGCCATGGACCGCACGCGCTCGCCGCTGATGTGGTTCGCCGGCTACCAGGGCATGGAAACCAAGGCCTTCGTCGGCGACTACTATCTCAGTGGCGACACCGTGGAGCTGAACGCCGACGGCAGCATCAGCTTCGTCGGCCGCTCGGACGACCTCATCACCACCTCCGGCTACCGCGTCGGCCCCTTCGACGTGGAAAGCGCGCTGATCGAGCACCCGGCGGTGATGGAGGCGGCGGTGATCGGCAAGCCCGACCCCGAGCGCACCGAGGTGGTCAAGGCCTACGTGGTGCTGTGCCCGCACCACCAGCCCAGCCCAGAACTGGCCGAGGAACTGCAGCAGTACGTGCGCAAGCGCCTTTCGGCCCACAGCTACCCGCGGGAGGTGGAGTTCATCGCCGAATTGCCCAAGACCCCCAGCGGCAAGATCCAGCGCTTCCTCCTGCGCAACCAGGAGATCGCCCGGCAACGCGAGGCGGCCGAACGCGCGGCCGCGCAGAACTGATTCGGAGAGATTCCATGCACATCCAGGACAAGGTATTCCTCATCACCGGCGGCGGCTCCGGGCTCGGCGCGGCCACCGCGAAGACCCTGGTGGAGTCCGGCGGCCGCGTGCTGCTGGCCGACGTCAACGCCGACGCCGCGGCCGCGCGCGTCGAGGAGCTGGGCTCGGCCAACGCGCGCTTTATCCGCACCGACGTCACCAGCGAGGCCGACGGCCGCGCCGCCGTGGAGGCCGCCCTGGCCAACTTCGGCGCGCTGCACGGGCTGGCCAACTGCGCCGGCATCGCGCCCGCCGAGAAAGTCCTCGGGCGCAACGGCCCGCATGGCCTGGAGAGCTTCGCCCGTGCCGTCAACATCAACCTGGTCGGCAGCTTCAACATGCTGCGCCTGGTCGCCGAGGCCATGGCCCGCAATGAACCTGATGCCGGCGGCGAGCGCGGCGTCATCATCAACACCGCCTCGGTGGCGGCCTTCGACGGACAGATCGGCCAGGCCGCCTACGCCGCGTCCAAGGCCGGGGTGGTCGGCATGACCCTGCCGGTGGCCCGCGAACTGGCGCGCCACGGCATCCGCGTGATGACCATCGCCCCCGGCATCTTCGAGACGCCGATGATGGCCGGCATGCCCCAGGAAGTCCGCGATTCCCTCGGCGCCAGCGTGCCGTTCCCGCCGCGCCTGGGCCGCCCCGACGAGTTCGCCGCGCTGGTGCGGCATATCGTCGAGAACAGCATGCTCAACGGCGAAGTGATCCGCCTCGACGGCGCCATCCGCATGGCCGCCAAGTGACAGGAGTGAAACCATGAACGATCCCATCGTCATCGTCAGTGCCGTCCGCACGCCCATGGGCGGCTTCCTCGGCGACTTCAAGGACACCAGCGCCGCCACCCTCGGCGCCGCCGCCGTGCGCGCCGCCATCGAGCGCGCGAAGCTGGGCGCCGACCAGGTCGACGAGGCCATCCTCGGCTGCGTGCTCTCCGCCGGCCAGGGCCAGGCCCCGGCGCGCCAGGCGGTGCTGGGTGCCGGCCTGGACCGCGGCACGCCGTGCACCACCATCAATAAAATGTGCGGCTCGGGCATGAAGGCCGTGATGCAGGGCCATGACGCGTTGCTGGCCGGTAGCGCCAACGTGGTGCTGGCCGGCGGCATGGAAAGCATGTCCAACGCCCCCTACCTGCTAGAGCGCGCCCGCAGCGGCTACCGCATGGGTCACGGCAAGGTGCTCGACCACATGTTCCTCGACGGCCTCGAGGACGCCTACGACAAGGGCCGGCTGATGGGCACCTTCGCCGAGGACTGCGCGCAGAGCTACGGCTTCACCCGCGAGCAGCAGGACGAGTACGCCATCGCCTCGCTGACCCGCGCCCAGCAGGCCATGCGCGACGGGCGCTTCGCCGCCGAGATCGTCCCGCTGACGGTCAAGGCCGGCAAGGAAACCCGCGAGGTCAGCCAGGACGAACAGCCGCCGAAGGCCCGCCCGGACAAGATCCCGACGCTGAAGCCGGCGTTCCGCGAGGGCGGCACCGTCACCGCGGCCAACTCCAGCTCCATCTCCGACGGCGCCGCGGCACTGGTGCTGATGCGCCTGTCCGAGGCCGAGAAGCGTGGCCTGGCCCCGTTGGCGGCGATCCGCGGGCACTCGTCCTACGCCGCCGCGCCGAACCTGTTCCCCACCGCGCCGGTGGGCGCCATCCAGCGCCTGCTGCAGCGCAGCGGCTGGGGCCTGGGCGAGGTGGACCTGTTCGAGGTCAACGAAGCCTTCGCCGTGGTGGCCATGGCCGCCATGCGCGAGCTGGACATTCCCCACGCCAAGCTCAACGTCCACGGCGGCGCCTGCGCCCTGGGCCACCCCATCGGCGCCTCGGCGGCGCGCATCCTGGTGACGCTGCTCTCGGCGCTGCAGCAGTACGACCTGAAGCGCGGCATCGCCTCGGTGTGCATCGGCGGCGGCGAGGCCACCGCCATCGCGGTCGAGCGCCTGTAAGGAGCCCAGCATGATTCCCAGCGAAGAAGAACTGCAGATCCGCGACGTCGCCCGCCAGTTCGCCCAGGAGCGGCTGAAACCCTTCGCCGCCGAGTGGGACCGCGAGCACCGCTTCCCCGCCGAGGCGCTGAAGGAAATGGCCGACCTCGGCTTCCTCGGCATGCTGGTGGCGGAAGAATGGGGCGGCGCCCAGACCGGGCACCTGGCCTACGCCATGGCCCTGGAGGAAATCGCCGCCGGCGACGGCGCCTGCTCCACCATCATGAGCGTGCACAACTCGGTGGGCTGCATGCCCATCGCCAAGTTCGGCAGCGAGGAGCAGAAGCGCCAGTTCCTGGTGCCCCTGGCCCGTGGCGAGATGATCGGCGCCTTCGCCCTCACCGAGCCCCAGGCCGGCTCCGACGCCAGCTTCCTGAAGACCCGCGCGCGCCGCGACGGCGACCACTACGTGCTGAACGGCAGCAAGCAGTTCATCACCTCCGGCAGCCACGCCGGGCTGGTGATCGTCTTCGCGGTGACCGACGCGGCGGCGGGCAAGAAGGGCATCAGCGCCTTCATCGTGCCCACCGACACCCCCGGCTACCGCGTGGTGCGGGTGGAGGACAAGCTCGGCCAGCATGCCTCGGACACCTGCCAGATCGCCTTCGACGACCTGCGCATCCCGGCCGCCTACCGGCTGGGCGAGGAAGGGCAGGGCTACGGCATCGCCCTGGCCAACCTGGAGGGCGGGCGCATCGGCATCGCCAGCCAGGCGGTGGGCATGGCCCGCGCCGCCTTCGAGTGCGCCCGCGACTACGCCCACGAGCGGCAGACCTTCGGCAAGCCGATCATCGAGCACCAGGCGGTGGCCTTCCGCTTGAGCGACATGGCCACCGAGATAGCCGTGGCGCGGCAGATGGTCCACCACGCCGCCAGCCTGCGCGAAGCCGGCCTGCCGTGCCTGACCGAGGCCTCCATGGCCAAGCTGTTCGCCTCGGAAATGGCCGAGCGGGTGTGCTCGGCGGCGATCCAGACCCTCGGCGGCTACGGCTACCTGCAGGACTTCCCGGTGGAGCGCATCTACCGGGATGTGCGTGTGTGCCAGATCTACGAGGGCACCAGTGATGTGCAGCGGTTGGTGATTGCTCGGAGTTTGTAAAGAGCGCTTGTAGGAGCGAGCTTGCTCGCGAATGGAGTTCGTCGGCAACACAGGTGCCTTGGCTTGACTCCGCTCCCTCTCCCCAGCCCTCTCCCTTCAGGGAGAGGGTTAGGGAGAGGGCGCTCTTCAGGGCCAACACCATAGGCCCAGTTGATGCACCATTCGCGAGCAAGCTCGCTCCTACGACACCTCGAACCCTACCCATCCCCCGAAACCGCCCCCGATACTCCGTCGGCGTCACCCCCAGCCTCTGCACGAACACCAGCCGCATCCGCGCCGCGCTGCCGAAGCCGCAGCGCCAGGCCACCACCTTCAGCGGCAGCCCGCTGCCCTCCAGCAGCCCCCGCGCCGCATCCAACCGAGCGCGCTGGACGAACTCCGCCGGGGTGATGCCGGCCTCGCGGACGAACGCCCGGGCGAAGGTGCGCTCGCTCATGGTCGCCACCGCCGCCAGTTCCGCTACCGACAGCGCGTCCGTGAGGTGGGCCTGCACGTGCCGCTGCACGCGGGCGATGGGCGAGTCGTCGGCGGCCGGCGCCTGCAGGTAGGGGCTGAACTGCGACTGCCCGCCCTGGCGCTGGGCCACCACCAGCAGGCGCTTGGCCACGCTCAGCGCCACCGCCGGGCCATGGTCCTCGGCCACCAGCGCCAGGGCCAGGTCGATGCCCGCGGTGACGCCGGCGGAGGTCACCAGCGCGCCGTCGCGCACGTGGATGCTGTCGGGCTCCACCCGTGCCCGGGGGAACAGCCGGGCAAGGCGCGCCGCATCGCTCCAGTGGGTGGTGGCGCGTTTGCCGTCCAGCAGGCCGGCGTGGCCGAGCAGGAAGGCGCCGGTGCAGATCGAGCCGTAGCGCGGCGTCTCGGCGCAGGCCCGGCGCAGCCAGGCGAGGAGGGCGGTGGACGGTTCTTCCACGGGTAACTGCGGGCCGCCGGGCACCAGCAGGATGTCGAAGCCGCCGACGGCGCTGTCCAGCTCGTGCTGCGCGCCCAGCAGCTGGCCGTTGGAGGCGGGGATGGGAAAGGCATGCTCGGCCAGCGTCAGCACCTGGTAGCCGCTGCCCGGCGCCACGTAGGCGTTGGTTTCGGCGAAGACGTCCAGCGGGCCGGCGACGTCCAGCGCCTGCACGCCGGGGAACAGCAGCATGGCCACGCGCTTCATGGGGCACTCCTGGCGACGAACGGACTTGCCATTGTGGCCGCGTAGCGGATTGGCTGCAAAGCGCCAATACGAGCGAATCCTGCCATTGGTGCCGCGCTTTATGCCCATCCGGTGGCCCGATACGAGGCCAGCGCGACTTGGCAAGCCCCTATTGTTACGGGTTGCGCACTAATCCCTTGTCGGATTGCCTCTGTGTCCGGAACGGCCGTTCAACTAAATTTGTATACACGGCAAGGCCAAATGGCCAGTACGCCGGAAACCGGAGAATCCCACCATGAAACGCACTCTTTTCAGCCTGTTCGCCATCCCCCTGATGGGCGCCGCCCTGGCCGCCAACGCCGCCGACGCCGCGCCCGTGGTCTACCAGTACGGCATGAAGCTCGACGTGGCCAAGGTGATCAGCATCGAGCAAGCCAACGACCGTTGCGAAGTCGCCCCGGCGAAGATGACCTACGCCGACTCCAAGGGCCAGGTCCACGTGCTCGAGTACCTGCGCCAGACCGAGATGTGCAGCGACATCTGACGATCCCAGCGCAACGGGCGGTGTCCCTATGCCGCCCGCGCCGCGCGCCCCTTGCTCAATCCGCTTTCCCTTCCCCGTACCCTTCCTGCTGCAACCTCGGCCAGTCGGCTATCTGCAAGAGCACGTCGCTCAGCGCCTGGGCAGCGCTGGAGAGCTTGTGCTCGGCCAGGCTGAACAGGCCCACGCGCCTTTCCACCGTGGGCTCGTAGAGGTCCACGCAGCGCGCCCCCAGTTCCTCCATCTGCTGCACGCACAGGCGCGGCACCGCGCTCACCCCCAGGCCCTGGGCGACCATGCGCCCCACCGTGACCAGCTGGTGGCTCTCGAAGGCCACCGCCAGCCTGCCGTGGCTGGCCGCCACGCTGTCTTCCAGCAGCAGGCGCACCGCCGAGGGCCGCTGCAGGGTGATGAAGGGCTGCTGCAGCAACTGCGTCCAGGTCAGCCGGCGTAGCCCGGCCAGCGGCGAGCCGGCCGGCAGCACGGCGACGAAGCGGTCGCTGTAGAAGGCCTGGAAGCTCAGGCCGTCGAGGCTGTCCGGCTCGAAGGCGATGCCCAGTTCGACGCGGCGGTTGCGCACCATCTCCAGGACCTGTTCGTTGATCACGTCGTGCACCGCCACGTTGACCTTCGGGTAGCGCTGGCGGAAGGCCATGAGCGCCCCCGGCAGCAGGTTGCCGGCGAAGGAGGGCATGGCGGCGATGGAGACCTTGCCCAGCTGCAGGGTGAAGTGCTGGCGCAGCAGTTCCTCGGCGTTGTCCCAGTCGGCCAGCAGGCGCCGGGCGATGGGCAGCAGGGTCTCGCCCTCGGGGTGAGGGCGACGCTGCGGGTGGTGCGCACCAGCAGCTGCCCGCCGAGGGATTCCTCCAGGTTCTTGATTGCCAGGCTCAGCGCCGGTTGCGACAGGTGCAGGCGCTCGCCGGCCTGGGCGAAGCTCAGGCTCTGGGCCACGGCGAGGAAGGCACGCAGTTGCTTGACGGTCATTGATAAGCAAAGCCGAATAATCGATTGGAAAAACAAACTTAACAAATCAGTCCCCAGCGGTGAAGCTGCAGACGCTCTCCGACCGGCCGGTCGGAAACCCTAACTACAAGAGAGGCAGCAGCGACATGGCAGGACTCGACAAGCGGGTTGGCAGTTACGCGGAGGCCCTGGCCGGGCTCACCGACGGCATGACGGTACTGGCGGGCGGCTTCGGCCTGTGCGGCATTCCCGAGAACCTCATCGCGCAGATCCGCCGCCTGGGCGTGAAGGGCCTGACGGTGGTGTCGAACAACTGCGGCGTCGACGGCTTCGGCCTCGGCGTGCTGCTGGAGGACCGGCAGATCCGCAAGATGATCGCCTCCTACGTGGGCGAGAACGAACTCTTCGAGCGCCAGCTGCTGTCCGGCGAGCTGGAAGTGGAACTCACCCCGCAAGGCACCCTGGCCGAGAAACTGCGCGCCGGCGGCGCCGGCATCCCGGCCTTCTTCACCGCCACCGGCTACGGCACTCCGGTCGCCGAGGGCAAGGAGGTCCGCGAGTTCAACGGCCGGCCGCACATCCTGGAACAGGCCATCACCGGCGACTTCGCCATCGTCAAGGGCTGGAAGGCCGACCACTACGGCAACGTCATCTACCGCCACACCGCGCAGAACTTCAACCCGGTGGTGGCCACCGCGGGGCGCATCACCGTGGTCGAGGTGGAGGAGATCGTCGAACCGGGCGAACTGGACCCGAGCCAGATCCACACCCCCGGCATCTACGTCGACCGCATCATCCAGGGGACCTTCGAGAAGCGCATCGAGAAGCGCACCGTGCGTTCCTGAGCCCACCGGACAAGAGAGACAAGACCATGGCACTGACCCGCGAACAGATGGCCCAGCGCGTCGCGCGCGAACTCAAGGACGGCTACTACGTCAACCTCGGCATCGGCATCCCGACCCTGGTGGCCAACTACGTGCCCGAGGGCATGGAAGTGATGCTGCAGTCGGAGAACGGCCTGCTCGGCATGGGCGCCTTCCCCACCGAGGAAACCCTCGACGCCGACATGATCAACGCCGGCAAGCAGACCGTGACCGCCGTGAAGGGCGCGTCGATCTTCTCCTCCGCCGAGTCCTTCGCGATGATCCGCGGCGGCCACGTCGACCTCACCGTGCTCGGCGCCTTCGAGGTGGACGTGCAGGGCAACATCGCCTCCTGGATGATTCCCGGCAAGCTGGTGAAGGGCATGGGCGGGGCCATGGACCTGGTGGCCGGCGCCGACAACATCATCGTCACCATGACCCACGCCTCCAAGGACGGCGAGTCCAAGCTGCTGGACCGCTGCAGCCTGCCGCTGACCGGCGCCGGCTGCATCCGCAAGGTGCTCACCGACCTGGCCTACCTGGAGATCGAGGACGGCGCCTTCGTCCTGCGCGAGACCGCGCCGGGGGTGAGCGTCGAGGAGATCGCCGAGAAGACCGCCGGGCGCCTGATCGTGCCGGACGACGTGAAAGAGATGACCTTCTGATCCAACGCTTCAAGAGCACCCTCTCCCTAACCCTCTCCCGCAAGCGGGAGAGGGGACTGGTTCGGAGTCGGGATGAGCACATGAGTCATCCTGGCACGGACAGCGCCCTCTCCCTTCAGGGAGAGGGCGGGGGGAGAGGGCAGCCCAAGCCACCGGAGTGAGCCAATCATGCAAGACGTAGTGATAGTCGCCGCCACCCGTACCGCCATCGGCAGCTTCCAGGGCAGCCTGGCGAACATTCCCGCCCACGAGCTGGGCGCCATCGTCATCCGCGAGCTGCTGCAGCGCAGCGGCGTCAAGCCCGAACAGGTGGACGAGGTCATCCTCGGCCAGGTGCTCACCGCCGGCGCCGGGCAGAACCCCGCGCGCCAGGCCGCCATCGCGGCCGGGCTGCCCCACGAGGTGCCCGCGCTGACGCTGAACAAGGTCTGCGGCTCCGGCCTCAAGGCCCTGCACCTGGCGGCCCAGGCCATCCGCTGCGGCGACGCCGAGGTGGTCATCGCCGGCGGCCAGGAGAACATGAGCCTGTCGCCCTACGTGCTGCCCAAGGCCCGCACCGGCCTGCGCATGGGCCATGCGCAACTGGTCGACAGCATGATCGTCGACGGCCTGTGGGACGCCTTCAACGACTACCACATGGGTATCACCGCCGAGAACCTGGCGGACAAGTACGGCATCGGCCGCGAGGCGCAGGACGCCTTCGCCGCCGCCTCGCAGCAGAAGGCCGTGGCCGCCATCGAGGCCGGGCGCTTCCGCGACGAGATCGTCCCGGTGAGTATCCCGCAGCGCAAGGGCGAGGCGCTGAGCTTCGACACCGACGAGCAGCCGCGCGCCGGCACCACCGCCGAGGCCCTGGCCAAGCTCAAGCCGGCGTTCAGGAAGGACGGCTCCGTCACCGCCGGCAACGCCTCCAGCCTCAACGACGGCGCCGCCGCCGTGCTGCTGATGAGCGCCGCCAAGGCCAAGGCGCTGGGCCTGCCGGTGCTGGCGCGCATCGCTGCCTACGCCAGCGCCGGCGTCGACCCGGCGATCATGGGCATCGGCCCGGTCTCCGCCACCCGCCGTTGCCTGGACAAGGCCGGCTGGCAGCTGGGCGAGCTGGACCTGGTCGAGGCCAACGAAGCCTTCGCCGCGCAGTCCCTGGCGGTGGGCAAGGAGCTGGGCTGGGACGCCGCCAAGGTCAACGTCAACGG
The DNA here is from genome assembly GCF_029201425.1 of Pseudomonas sp. 273. Taxonomy (NCBI): domain Bacteria; kingdom Pseudomonadati; phylum Pseudomonadota; class Gammaproteobacteria; order Pseudomonadales; family Pseudomonadaceae; genus Pseudomonas; species Pseudomonas sp. 273. The sequence continues at coordinate 3,518,394 of NZ_CP116775.1, read as the reverse complement.
CGGCGCCATCGCCCTCGGCCACCCCATCGGTGCCTCGGGCTGCCGCGTGCTGGTCAGCCTGCTGCACGAAATGCTCCGCCGCGATGCGAAGAAGGGCCTGGCCACCCTCTGCATCGGCGGTGGCCAGGGCGTGGCCCTGGCCCTGGCCCGCGACTGACCGAGCCCCGCGTGCCTGCGTGACGGACGCCCCGGACGAACTCCGGGGCGTTCGGCGTTACAAAGAAAAATAACTCCAATAAATCGAGGTAGGAAAAATGAACGCGAAACTGCAACTGCAGGAAAGCCGTTCCGCGCGCTTCGCCATGGCCTGCTCGGCCTGGGCCGAGCGCTGGTTCCCCGACTCCTGGGTGTTCGCCACCCTGGCGGTGCTGATCGTGGCCGTGGCCACCCTGGCCATGGGCGCGGCCCCCGGCGAGACCGCCAAGGCCTTCGGCGACGGCTTCTGGAGCCTGATCCCCTTCACCATGCAGATGGCCTTCGTGGTCATCGGCGGCTACGTGGTGGCCAGCTCCGGCCCGGCCTCGCGGCTGATCGCGCTGCTGGCGCGGGTGCCGAAGAACGGCCGCTCGGCGGTGGCCTGGGTGGCCGTGGTGTCGATGCTCGCCTCGCTGCTCAACTGGGGCCTGAGCCTGGTCTTCGGCGGCCTGCTGGTGCGCGCCCTGGCCCGCCGCACGGACCTGAAGATGGACTACCGCGCCGCCGGCGCCGCCGCCTACCTGGGCCTGGGCGCTGTGTGGGCGCTGGGCCTGTCGTCCTCCGCCGCGCAGCTGCAGGCCAACCCCGGCAGCCTGCCGCCGTCGATCCTCGCCATCACCGGGGTGATCCCCTTCACCGAGACCATCTTCCTCTGGCAGTCCGGCCTGATGCTGCTGGCGCTGGTGGTGGTGTCCGTGGTGATCGCCTACATGACCGCGCCGAGCGAGTCCAACGCCCGTGATGCCCAGGACTGCGGCGTCGACGTCAGCTTCACCCCGCCGCAGATGAGCAAGCCCAGCCGCCCCGGCGAATGGCTGGAGCACAGCCCGCTGCTGATCCTGCTGCTGGTGGCCCTGGCGGCCGGCTGGCTGTTCCACGAGTTCGCCACCAAGCCGGCGATCCTCGCCATTTCCGGGCTGAACACCTACAACCTGCTGTTCCTGATGGTCGGCGCGCTGCTGCACTGGCGCCCGCGCAACTTCCTCGACGCCGTGGCCCGCGCGGTGCCGACCACCACCGGGGTGCTGATCCAGTTCCCGCTGTACGGCTCCATCGCCGCCATCATGACCACGGTGAAAGGCGCCGACGGCGCCACGGTGGCGCACCACATCTCGACCTTCTTCGTGCAGATCGCCTCCCACGACACCTACGCGCTGCTGATGGGCGTGTACTCCGCGGTGCTGGGCTTCTTCATCCCCTCCGGCGGCGGCAAGTGGATCATCGAGGCGCCCTACGTGATGCAGGTGGCCACCGAGCTGAACTACCACCTGGGCTGGGCGGTGCAGATCTACAACGCCGCCGAGGCGCTGCCGAACCTGATCAACCCCTTCTACATGCTGCCGCTGCTCGGCGTGCTGGGCCTGAAGGCCCGCGACCTGATCGGCTTCTCCTTCGTCCAGCTGCTGGTGCACATCCCCCTGGTGCTGTTCCTGCTCTGGGCGCTGGGGACCACCCTGCAGTACCTGCCGCCGGTCATGCCGTAACCACGCAGACAGCCGCCGCTGGCAGAGGCCCGGGCACCTTGCGGTGCCCGGGCCTTTTTCATGGGTGCGGTTTACGAGACGCCCCGATGGAGTGGCGTGGTGGTCCCGGCAATCGCGGACAGAGTCCGCTCCTACAAGGTGGAGGAGGAACACCGTCGTAGGATGGGTTGAGCGATACCCATCACCATGGCCGCATGGGTTTCGCCAAGGCTCAACCCATCCTACGAAGAGCCCTCGGCGCAGCCTGCGAGACAGTTGCGCCCGAGCGTAGGGCGAATAACCGTTCGCGGTTATCCGCCGTTGGCCCGGGCACCGTTGCGACGGCCAACCTGTAGGAGCGGGCCCTGCCCGCGATTCGCGCGCAGGGCGCGCTCCTACAGGGAATGGTGTGGGGGGGCGGCGTAGGAGCGGATCTCATCCGCGAATCGCGCCGGAACCTCCCGCTATCGCGGACAAGGTCCTACGCTGTTTTCTGGGTTCCCGTAGGATGGGTGGAGCGAAGCGATACCCATCGCCATGGCCGGAAGCGCAGTCCAGGCCCGACCATGGCGTCGGTGAATGGCATGGGTGTAGCGGCGTATAACCGCGAACGGTCATACGCCCTACGCCACCACCACCCGTTGCGGGTCGGCGGCTTCCAGGGCGGCCTTGCGGCTGGGCTGGGGCGGGTAGATCCATTCGGTGTTGATCCGGCGCTTGAGGGCCTTGGCCTCGGCGCCCTGCAGCTTGACCTGGCGTTCCCAGCCCTCGGTGTAGACCGCGCCCCAGGGACCCAGGTCGAGGCAGGTGACGTAGACCGGCTGGCTGTAGGCCTGGGTGGGCAGGCCGAGCAGGTCGGCGGCGACGTTGTGGCCGGCGCTGCGGCCCATGTTCATCGCGTGCTGGCAGGACATCAGGGCGTGGTTGCCCTGGTCGTCGACCTGGGCCAGGGCCACGTCGCCGGCGGCGAACACGCCGTCCGCGCCCTTGACCCGCAGGTCGCGCTCCACGTGCAGGCGGCCCAGGGCGTCGCGTTCGCCGGGGACCTGCTCGGTCAGCGGGCTGGCGCGCATGCCGGCGGTCCAGATCACCGTCCTGGCCTCGATGCGCTCGCCGGTGGCGGTGGTCAGGCCGTTGGCATCGATGGCCTCGACCGCGGCGCCGAGGAAGCGCACCACGCCCAGTTCGTCCAGGGCCTGCTCGATCACCGGGCGCGGGCCGGGGCCCAGATCGGGGCCGACCACGTGGCTGCGCTCGACCATCACCACGCGCACCTCGGCGTCGTCGCCGAGCACGCGGCGTACCCGCGCGGGCAGCTCGCAGGCGATCTCGATGCCGGTGAAGCCGCCGCCGGCCACCACCACGGTGTTGCGCGCGTCGCTCGGCGGCAGGTCGGCCAGGCGCGCCAGGTGCACGTCCAGGGCGCTGGCCTCGTCGGTCTGGTCGATGCTGAAGGCGTGCTCGGCCAGGCCCGCAATGGCCGGGCGGAACAGGCGGCTGCCGGTGGTCAGCACCAGGCGGTCGTAGGCGAGGGTGAAGCGTTCGCCGTGGGCGTCGACGGCCTCGACGCTGCGGTCGCCGGTGTGGATGCGCTCGACGCTGCCCTGCAGGTAGCGCACCCCGGCGGCCTCGAACAGCGGCAGCAGCGGCGTGGTCATGCCGGCCGGCGCCGCCTCGTGCAGGCGCGGGCGCAGGTGCAGCACGGGCTCGGGGGAAATCAGCGCGATTTCCACTTCGGCGCTGCGGCCGTGCTGGTCGAGGACGCGGGCGGCGGCCAGCGCGGCCCACATGCCGGCGAAGCCGGAACCGATGACGAGGATGCGTTGTTGCATGGCGGGACTCCAGGGAAGGGAAAGGATTTCGTGAAGCGGATACTAGGCGGCGGCCAGGCAGGGGATAACGGACAATCCGCGGTAAAACCGGCAGTCCAATCCGCCCCGTCGCTTGGACGCGGCCGCCGGTTGCGCCTAGGCTGCTGGGTCCGGTCCTTTCCTCCGTCTCGAGAATCCGTTCGGGAGCAGCACCATGAACTTCAACCTGCAAGACAAGCTCGCCCTGGTCAGCGGCTCCACCCGCGGCATCGGTTTCGCCATCGTCCAGGGCCTGGCCCGCGAGGGCGCGCGGGTCATCCTCAACGGCCGCACCCAGGCCTCCGTGGACGACGCCCTGGCCAGGCTGCGCGAGCGGCAGCCCGACGCCCGCGTCGAAGGCTTCGCCGGCGACCTGTCGCAACCTGCCGCCATCGCCGAACTGGTGGGCCGCTATCCGCAGGTGGACGTGCTGGTGAACAACCTGGGCATCTTCGATCCCAAGCCCTTCGCGGAAATCCCCGACGCGGACTGGGAGCGCTTCCTGCAGGTCAACCTGCTGTCCGGCGTGCGCCTGAGCCGCGCCTACCTGCCGGGCATGAAGCAGCGCAACTGGGGGCGGGTGGTGTTCATCAGCAGCGAGAGCGGCGTGCAGATCCCGGTGGAGATGATCCACTACGGCGTCACCAAGACCGCCCAGCTCGGCCTGTCCCGCGGCCTGGCCGAGGACTGCGCGGGCACCGGGGTGACGGTCAACGCGGTGCTGCCGGGGCCGACCCATTCCGAGGGTGTCGACGAGTTCGTCGGCAAGCTGTCCGGTGGCAAGCCCTTCGCCGAGTTCGAGGCGGAGTTCTTCCGCAGCGCGCGGCCCAGTTCGCTGCTCAAACGCTTCACCACGCCCGAGGAGGTGGCCAACCTGGTGGTCTACGTCTGCTCCGAGGCGTCCTCGGCCACCAACGGCGCGGCCCTGCGCGCCGACGGCGGGGTGGTGCGCTCGGCCTTCTGAGGCGCGCGGCTGCGTGGCTTCAGGCGATCTGCCGGAGCAGGTCGCGCAGCTTGTCCAGCGCCGGGTCGATGTCCAGCGTCTCGATGGCGCCGAAGCCCATCAGCAGGCCCTGGCGCACTTCCTCCCGGTGGTAGAAGCCGTCCAGCGGGTAGATGCCCACTTCCAGCTTGCGCGCCAGCTCCACCAGCAGCGGCAGCTTCACCGGCACCCGGAACAGCAGCGCCAGGTGGAAGCCGGCGTTGGACGGCACCGCCTGCAGCCAGGGCGCCAGGTCGCCCTCGACCCGCGCCAGGATGCGTTCGCGGCGGCTGGCGTAGATGCCGTGGCAGCGGCGGATGTGCTTGAGCAAGCAGCCGTCGCCGATGAACTTCGCCAGCGCCCACTGCGCCAGGGTCGAGCTGTGCCAGTCGTTCAGCTGGCGGGCGCGCAGCAGCGCCGGGCGCAGGCCCGGCGGCACCACCAGGTAGCCCAGGCGCAGCTCCGGCAGCAGCGTCTTGGAGAAGGTCCCGACGTAGGCCACCAGGCCCTGGCGGTCGAGGCTGTGCAGCGTCTCGTGGGGGCGGCCCGCGTAGCGGAACTCGCTGTCGTAGTCGTCCTCGATTATCACCGCGCCCAGCTCGGCGGCGCGCGCCAGCAGGGCCTGGCGGCGCGCCTCGCCCATGGGCATGCCCAGCGGGAACTGGTGCGCCGGGGTGCAGTAGATCAGCTGGGTGCCGTCGGGAATGCGCTCCACGCACAGGCCCTCGGCGTCCACCGGCACGCTGGCGATCTCCGCGCCCTGCATGGCGAACTGCAGGCGCGCCGGCGGGTAGCCGGGGTCCTCCATGGCCACCCGGGTGCCGGGGCGCACCAGCACCCGGGCCAGCAGGTCGAGGGCCTGCTGGGCGCCGTTGCAGACGATGATGTCCTCGTCGCGGCACTGCACGCCACGGCTGTAGGCGATGTGCCGGGCGATGGCGTCGCGCAGGCTGGGCAGGCCCTCGGGTTGCGAGTAGACCGCCCGCGGGCCCTGCATCTGGCGCAGGGCGAAGTGCACGCAGCGGCGCCAGTCCTCGTGGGGGAAGCTGGCGAGGCTGCTGGCTCCGCCGAGGAAATCGGCGCGCAGGGTGGCGCCGGCGTGGGGATGGACGATGCGCGTCTGCAGCGCCTGCCAGGTGTCGATGGCGTCCTGGGCGGCGTAGCGGATGGCCTGCGGGCGCCGCTCGTGGCGCGGCGCCCGGGCGTTGACGAAGGTGCCGCTGCCGACGCGGCCGACCAGCAGGCCCTCGTAGGTGAGCTGGGCGTAGATGTCCGACACCGTCTTGCGCGACAGGCCCAGTTGCTCGGCCAGCAGGCGGCTGGGCGGCAGCCGCGCGCCGGCGGCCAGGCGCCCGCTGTCGATGGCCTCGCGCAGCTGCGCGTAGAGTTGCCCGCCAAGGTCCTTCTGGCCCTGGATGACGATGTGCAACTCCATGAATGCCTCTCCGCGCCCGCTCTGTATTGGCGCAAGAGTAGCCAGCGGCTGGCGTGGGTGCGAAGTTGCGTAGGTATTTTTCGTCCGATTGGCCACCCTGGCGCAGCCACGCGCCCGGCAGAATGGCCTTCATCCACTTCCGAGGAATCCGCCATGGAACCACGCCTGGACTACTACACGGCCTCGCCGGAAGCGCTCAAGGCGATCCTGGCGCTGGAGGCGGCGACCTTCGACCTGTCCATCGAGAAGCCCTTGCTGGAGCTGGTCAAGGTGCGCGTCTCGCAGGTCAACAACTGCGCATTCTGCGCCGACATGCACGCGCTGGAGGCGCGGCGCAGCGGCGAGTCGGAGCGGCGCCTGTACGCGGTGGCGGTGTGGCGCGACTCGCCCTTCTTCAGCGACCGCGAGCGGGCCGCGCTGGCCTGGTGCGAGTCGGTGACGCTGCTGTCGCAGTCCAACGTGCCCGACGAGGTCTACCAGCAACTGCGCAGCCAGTTCGACGAGCGCGAGGCGGTGGACCTGACCGTGGCCATTTCCGCCATCAACTGCTGGAACCGCCTGGCGGTGAGCTTCCGCCAGCTGCCGGCGCTCTAGCGCCGCCGGGGTTGCCGCGGCAGGCTGCCGGGCAGGGCGTAGTAGCGGGCCCGCGCGGCCGGGCTGGCGCGCCAGCGACGTTCGGCGGCGAGGTCGTCGGCCCAGCGGTCCAGGTCCTTTTCGGCGGGGTGCGGGAAGAGCCGGTGCAGCAGTCGGGCGAACATGGCGGGTCACCTCTGTAACTCTTTAAACGTGTTTATACGGTTACTCAAGGTTGTATTCTGCGCTCACCTTGTAACCTGTCAATAACTACTTTAAGAGTTACGCGGCCGTTCGTCCGGACAGGCGCAGCCCGGCATCCGGGATAGGCCTTGGCAGGGAAGGGGGAAAAGGCGGCTGCGGCGGGCGCCGCAGCCGGGGCGGGGCTCAGTCGAGGATGGTCAGGGTGACGTCGATGTTGCCGCGGGTGGCGTTGGAGTAGGGGCAGACGATGTGCGCGCGGTCCACCAGGGTCTGCGCCTGGTCGCGCGGCAGGCCGGGCAGGGAGATGCGCAGTTCCACCTCGATGGCGAAGCCGGTGGGCACCGGGCCGATGCCGACCACGCCTTCGATGGACGGGTCCTTGGGTATCGCCAGCTTGTCGCGGGCGGCGACGAACTTCATGGCGCCGAGGAAGCACGCCGAGTAGCCGGCGGCGAACAGCTGCTCCGGGTTGGTGCCGCGCTCGCCGTTGCCGCCCAGTTCCTTGGGCGTGGTCAGCTCCACGTCGAGCACGCCGTCGGAGGAAATGGCGCGGCCCTCGCGGCCACCGGTGGCTTCGGCGTAGGCGCGGTACAGCACGTTGTCGATGGACATGGCAGGGCTCCTGATCAGGGGAAGGGGACTGAACAGTCTTGGCCAGGCTGGCGCGGCCCGCCAGTCGCCCGATGCTGTAACTTGAAAACGCCTGGACGAGGGTTACCATGGGCGTCGACACCCGACCCCGGAGCGAGCATGCGCGAAACCACCCCCCAGCCGCCCTACATCCTCGCCGACCACCCGGTGCTGGACTTGCTCAACAGCCTGAGCCGCGCCGATGCCGCGGCCCTGTCGGTCTCCGATGCCTGGCACAGCGACGCCGACGTGCTGCACTGGCTGCGCCTGCTGGGCCTGCCGGCGGAGGGCGCGGACTTCGCCGAGGGTGAGCTGCTGGCCGCCGCCATCGAGCTGCGCGAGACCCTGCGCGAGCTGGTGGGCAAGCGCAAGCGTGGCGAGCCGGCCGACCCGGCGCGCTTCAACGCCTTCCTGTGCAAGGTCGCCAGCTATCCGCAGCTGGATTGGGACGGGCAGGGCGCGCACCTGCGCCACCAGGCCGTGAAGCCCGGCGCCGAATGGCTGCTGGCGCCGCTGGCGGAGCAGGGCGCGCAGTTGCTTGCCGAAGGGGATTTCGAGCTGGTCCGCGTGTGCGAGCACCCGGACTGCACCTTGTGGTTCTACGACCGCACCAAGTCGCACCGCCGGCGCTGGTGCAGCATGGCCCTGTGCGGCAACCGCCACAAGGTCGCCGAGCACCGCAAGCGCCAGCGCGACGCCTGAGGCTCAGCGCGGGCAGCTTGCGGCGGCCCGCGCCGGCTGCCAGGTGCAGGCCGCCCCCAGCAGCAGGGCGGCGCCGGCCGCCAGCAGCGCCGGGCCGAAGCTTCCGCCCAGCTGGTAGAGCGCGCTGGAGGCCAGCGGCCCGACGATCTGCCCCACGCCGTACACCGCGGTCATGGCCGCCAGCATGTTGAAGCGCACCTTCGACGCAGCCAGGCGCGCGGTGGGCAGGGCGATGGTCGGCGTGCCCATGAAGGTGCCGCCCACCAGCAGGGCGCTGGCTAGGTAGGCCGGGGCGCTGTGCTGCAGCACCGGCAGGATCACGCCCAGGGCCTGGACCAGCAGGTTCGCCGCCAGCGCCCGGCGCGTGCCCAGGCGCAGGTGCAGCCAGTGCCAGAAGAAGCACGACGGCGCCGCCGCCAGGCCGAACACCGCCCAGGCCTGTAGCGGCGACAGCGCGCCGCCGCGCATCAGCAGCGGCAGGTAGGTGGCGGTGATGATGTAGCCGAAGCCGGCCAGGCCGTAGATCAGCAGCAGGCTCGCCGCCGGCATGGGCGCGAGCGCCGGTGCCTGTGCCGGGGCGTGGACCGTGCTGGCAGCCGCCGGGCGGCCCAGCGCCGGCCAGGCCAGCAGGGCGAGGACGGCTCCGGCGCCGGCCAGCAGCAGCCAGATCGCCGGGCTGCCCAGGCCCGCGCCATGGCCGCCGGCGATCAGCTCGGCGGACAGCAGGATGCCCACGCCCACGCCGGAGAACATCAGCGGCGCGCCGCGATGCTGCTGCATCACGTGCAGCAGCCACACCGAGGCGCCCACCAGGGCCACGGCGCTGAGCACCCCGGCCAGCAGGCGCACGCCGATGGCGAACCAGGCCGGCGCCGGCACGGCCATGGCCGCCAGCCCCAGCAGGGTGCCCAGCAGCGCGACCCGGCACAGCAGCGGCGCCAGGCGTTCCGGGCTGCGCGCCAGGGCCAGCGCGCCGAGCAGGTAGCCGGCGTAGTTGGCCGAGGCCGCCAGGGAGCCGCCGTTCACGCTCAGCACGCCTTCGCCGACCATCAGCGGGTAGAGCCCGGTGAAGGCGAAGCGGCCGAAGCCCATGCCGATGGCCAGGATGAGCGCGGCGCTCAGCGCCAGCGCGAGTTCCCTGCGCGGGCTCATGAGGCGGCCCCCAGGCTTTCGCGGAAGCGCGCGAAGGCGCCGGTGGCGTAGCCTTCGCGCCAGACCAGCAGGGTGTCCACGGTCATCAGCGGCAGCAGTTGCACCGCCGGGGGCTCGCGCTGCAGGTCGAGCAGCGAGCGCGGCAGGATGCCGACGCAGGAACCGGCGGCGACGCAGGCGAGGATGGCATGGTAGGAACCCACCTCCTGCACCTGCACGCGCGGCCCCTCGGCGTTCAGCCAGTCCTCGGCGATCTGCCGGTAGGTGCAGCCGCGGGCGAAGCCGGCCAGGCTGCGCACCTTCACATCGCCGGGCCCGCGCACCGGCGGGTGGCAGCCGGGCAGGGCCAGCAGCAGTTCCTCGCGGAACACCGCCTCGCCCTGCAGGCCGCGCTCCAGGGCCGCCTCGAAGCCGGGTTCGGCGCGCAGGGCATCGGGGTGGGCGATCAGCGCGCAATCCAGGCGCCGCGACAGCACGCCATCCACCAACGCCTGGCTGGTGCCGGTGCCGACTTCCAGCTGCACCTGCGGGCAGGCCTTGTGGAAGCTCGCCAGTGGCCCGGGCAGGCGGCTGGCGGCGGTGCTTTCCATGCTGCCCAGGCGCAGGCTGCCGCTGGCCTCCCGCGGGTGCAGCGATTGCCGCGCCTCGGCGGCCAGGGCCAGGAGCTGCCCGGCATAGGCGAGGAAGTCGCGGCCCTGGTCGGTCAACGCCATGCGCTTGCCGTCGCGCAGGAACAGCGCCACGCCCAGGTCTTCCTCCAGCTGACGGATGCGCGTGGTGACGTTCGATTGCACCCGCTGCAGGCGCGCGGCGGCGCGGGTCACGCTCTGCTCCTCGGCGACGCAGCGGAAGATTTCCAGGCTGGAAAGGTCCATCGGTGATCTCTGCTTGAGAATGTATTGCGCAGAATATTCTCTGTATGAGATTTTAAGTCAACCATCGATCACCCCAAGAGATCATCGCCATGTCCCTTCGCGAACTGCTCGGCGTCGACCACCCCATCATCCAGGCGCCCATGGTCGGGGTTTCCACCCCGGCGCTGGCCGCCGCGGTGTCCAACGCCGGCGCCCTGGGCTCCATCGGCCTGGGCGCCAGCACCCCGGCCCAGGCCCGCGAGCTGATCGCCCAGGTCCGCGCGCTGAGCACAAGACCGGTGAACTACAACTTCTTCTGCCATCGCCCGGGCCGCGCCGATGCCGCCCGCGAGGCGGCCTGGCTGGAACACCTGCGGCCGCTGTTCGAGGAGCTGGGCGGCGAGCCGCCGGCGGCGCTGCGGGAGATCTACCGCAGCTTCGTCGACGACCCGCAGATGCTGGAGGTGCTGCTGGAAGAGCGCCCGGCGGTGGTCAGCTTCCACTTCGGCCTGCCCGGACAGGGCTGGATCGACCGGCTGAAGGCCGCCGGCATCGTCCTGCTGGGCTGCGCCACCCACCTGGCGGAGGCCCGCGCCATCGAGGCCGCAGGGCTACATGCGGTGGTCGCCCAGGGCTACGAGGCGGGTGGCCACCGCGGCATCTTCGACCGCGAACACGATGACCGCATCGGCACCCTGGCGCTGGTCGGCAGCCTGGTGCCGGCGCTGAATATCCCGGTGATCGCCGCCGGCGGCATCATGGACGGCCGCGGCATACGCGCCGCCTTCGACCTGGGGGCCCAGGCGGTGCAGATGGGCACGGCCTTCGTCGCCTGCCCGGAGTCCTCGGCCAACGCCGCCTACCGCGCGGCGCTGCGCAGCGAGCGGGCCTGGCACACCGAAGTCACGGCAGCGATTTCCGGGCGCCCGGCGCGCGGCCTGCCCAACCGCCTGTTCAGCGACCTGCAGCGCGCCGACGCCCCGGCGCTGCCGGACTACCCCATGGTCTACGACGCCACCAAGGCGCTGGTCGCCGCGGCCCAGGCCGCGGGCAACGGCGACTTCGCCGTGCAATGGGCCGGCCAGGGCGCGCCCCTGGCCCGCGAGCTGCCGGCGGCGGAACTGGTGGCCACGTTAGTGTCGGAGGCCGACCTGTAGGAGCGAGCTTGCTCGCGAACAGATTCCGCAGCGGGGCTGGTTCGCGAGCAAGCTCGCTCCTACGAAGAGCACCCCGCGCAAGATAGTTGTCCCTACTCCGAACCCTCGTGTAGGAGCGCGCCCTGCGCGCGAAATCGCGGGCAGGGCCCGCTCCTACAGGTTTCCGGGAGGCACCTGTAGGAGCGGATTCATCCGCGATAGGCCTCAGTCGGCAGCCAGACCCGCCGCCGGCCGAGGCCGCCAACGTTCGGCAAGAAGCACCCCGGCCAGGGTCAGGGCGCCGCCGTACAGGTGGTGCACGCCCAGGCGCTCGTCGAGGATCACCGCGGCGATGGCCGCGGTCACCAGCGGCAGCAGGTTGAAGAACAGCGCCATGCGGTTCGGCCCCATCTCCTGCACGCCGCGCATCCACGCCAGGGGCGCGACTATGGAGGCCAGCAGGCCGGCGTAGGCCACCAGCGGCAGGTTGCCGGCGTCCAGGCCGTGGTGCGGCGAGAGCAGGTACATCGGCAGCATCGCCAGCACCGCCACCAGCACCTGCAGGTACAGCAGCTGCAGCCCCGGCAGGCGCACCTGCCATTTCTTCAGCAGCACGCCGTACAGGCCGTAGGCGAGGGTGGCCACCAGCATCATGCCGTCGCCCAGGCCGATGCCCTGGTGCAGCAGGCTGCCCAGTTCGCCATGGGCGATCACCAGCAGCACGCCCAGCAGCGACAGCAGCGAGCCGAGCACGCCGCCGGCATTGAGCCGCTGGCCGAGCAGGGCGCTGGCCAGGCCCATGGACATCAGCGGCATCAGCGCGAGGATGATGCCCATGTTGGTGGCGCTGGTCAGCGCCGCGGCGTAGTAGGCCAGGCTCTGGTACACGGCCATGCCCAGCAGGCCCAGCACGACGATCTTCGGCAGCAGCGGCGCTATCTCGGCGCGCCGCGCCAGCAGCGGGCGCAGCACGAAGGGCGTGAGCAGCACGGCCACCACCAGCCAGCGGAAGAAGCCGATCTCGGCCGGGGCGATGCGGCCCACGGCGAGCTTGTTGACCACGGTGTTGCCGGCCCAGACGAGCACGGCGAAGAGCGGGAAGAAATAAGTCATTGCAGCGGACATCTCTGAAGGACGGGCGCCATTGTCCCGCCGTCCGGATTGGCGCTTATACTTCGTTCCGGACAACTCGCCGCGCCATCCGGACATGCCCACGAAGAAATACATCCCCCTGCCGCTGCCGGACCACCAGGCCCTGCCGGCACCCTTGTACTTCCGCTACGACGAGTTCGGCGCCGACACCCATTCGGCGCCCCACAGCCACCCCTGGGGCCAGCTCAACTACGCCTCCCACGGGGTGATGCAGCTGGACGTCGGCGGCCAGCGCTTCCTCTCGCCGCCGCAGTACGCGGTGTGGGTGCCGCCGGGCGTGGAGCACGGCTGCTACAACCGCGAGGCCATCGTCTACCGCTCGCTGTACGTCAGCGCCGAGCTGGCCCGCCAACTGCCGGCCTCGCCCTGCACGCTGCAGATCGGCGACATCCTCAAGGCCATCCTCAACGACTTCGCCGCGCGCGGGGTGAACATCCCCGAGAGCGCGGCCGACCGGCGCCTGGCCCAGGTGGTGCTGGACCAGCTGAAGGCCTCGCCCTGCCGCGAGGACTACCTGCCGTTCGCCCAGAGCGCACAGCTGGGCGAGCTGCTCGCCGCACTGCAGGCCGAGCCCGGCGACAACCGCGCCCTGGCCGACTGGGCCAGGCAGGTGCACAGTACCGAGCGCACCCTGGCGCGCATGTGCCAGCGCGAGCTGGGCATGAGCTTCGGCGAATGGCGCCAGCGCCTGCGCTTCCTCGCCGCCATCGAGGCGCTGGAGGCCGGGCGCGGGGTGCAGGAGATCGCCTTCGACCTGGGCTACAGCAGCGCCTCGGCGTTCATCGCCATGTTCCGCCGCCAGGCCGGCACCACGCCGGAGCAGTACCGCCTGGCGAGCCGGGGGTGAAGGCGCCAGATCGCGGACGGAGTCCTCCTACGGCTCCAGGAGGCACGGTCGTAGGAGCGGACTCCGTCCGCGATTGGATTCACCGGCCACGCCGGACGCCCCGGTGGCACGGCCGACGGCGGATAACCGCGAACGGTTATTCGCCCTACGAGTTTGCCGGCTGATGAGGGGACCGTCCGGTGCGATGCGAAACCACGAAGCTCCCGGGCTCCCCGTAGGGCGCATAACGCCTACGGCGTTATCCGCCGAATCGCGGACGGAGTCCGCTCCTACGGTTCCAGGATGCACGGATGCAGGAGCGGACTCCGTCCGCGATGCCCCCCGGCCGCGCCGATCCTCAGGCATCGCGACAGGGCTCCCGCCGCGGCTCAGCGCGCCGCGGTGACGGCCGGCGCGCCCGGTACCGCGGCCTGCACGGCCTTTTCCTCGCGCGGCGTGCCTTCGGGCACCCAGCTGTAGTCCACCGGCAAGGCGCGGTACACCCAGTTGCTGATGGCGTCGCCCAGCGGCGCCTTGCCGAAGTAGGGGCTGACGTATTCCCAGACGATCTCGCCCGCCGAGGTGACCTGGAAGAAGCGGCCGTTCTGCCCCTCGTCGATCAGCGTGTTGCCGTTGGGCAGGCGCCGGGCGCTGCTGATGAACGAGCTGAAGAAGGCCCAGCCCGGCTGCTTCGAGCTTTCCGCGGTGTACTGCCAGACGATCTGGTTCTTCAGCGGGTCGATCTCCAGCACCCGCGAGCCGGAGATCACCCCGCGTTGCACCGAGGGGTAGCCGGCGTCGCCCTGGTTGTCGAACACCAGCAGGTTGCCGGCCCCCGGCAGGCCCTCGGGGATGAGATGGGCGTCGTGCTGGCCGCTGATCTGGTCCACCGGGCGCGGCAGCTTCTGCGCGTTGCGCGGGTCGATCGGCGGCAGGTTCGGGCCCAGGCGCCAGGCCACCTTGCCGCTGGCCTTGTCGATGATGGCGATGAAGTTGGCGTTGCGCGAATCGAACAGCAGGTTGTCCGGGGCGAAGCGCTTGTCGCCGGCGGCGTACCAGCGGTTCGGGCCCAGCGGCGCGAGGTTGTTGATGTGCAGGTAGTCGGGGTTCTTGGTGCCGTGCACCAGCTTGAGCTGCTCGGCGCTGAAGCCGAACTCGTGCAGGTGCTCGGAGGCGGTCCAGCTCCAGGCCACCTTGCCTTGCGGGGTGACCTCGTAGATCACGTCGTCGATCACCTCCGGCACCTCGAAGCCCTTCACCGCGTGCACGCGGTTGGCCAGCACCAGGGTGTTGCCGTTGGCCAGCCGGCGCAGGTCGTGGTGCTGGCGGGCGGCGCCGCCGGGGCCTGGTCGCCCCATTGCCAGACGGTCTTGCCGGCCCAGTCCAGCTCGCCCACGGCCTGGTTGCGCAGGCCGTTGCCGGCCGAGGACAGCTTGCCCGGGTCGGCCAGGTCGGCGGTCTGCAGCAGCACGTGGCCGCGCTCGCCATTGGCCAGTTTCGGGTCGAGGATGGCCGAGGGGAAGCCGGGGCGGTCCCAGCGCTTCACCTCGTTGCCGTTCATGTCGATCAGGTGCGTCCGGTTGTCGGCGCCGCTGAAGATCACGTACTGGTTGAAGGCTTTCTGCGGGTCGTAGCGCGTCACCCCGGTGGGGAACACGCTGGGGGCGGCGCTGACGGCGGTGGCCAGCAGCGAGGCGGAGAAGGCGAGCAGGGCGGTGGCGCGGGTGTGCTTCATGGCAGTGCTCCTAGCGGGGGTCAGAAGTCATAGCGGGCGGTTACGCCCAGGGTGCGCGGGGTGCCCAGCACGCCGGCGTAGCCGCCGTTGGCCGAGTTCCACAGGCTGGTGTAGTAGGTCTTGTCGAAGGCGTTCTTCAGCCACAGCGACAGGTCCCAGCGGCCGTCGCCGTAGTCGCCGCGCAGGCCCAGTGCGGTGTTGACGATGGCGTAGCTGGGGATCTGCCCGTAGTCGGAGTCGTCGATGGTGCCCACCGCCTTGGAGCGGAAGGCGTAGCTGGCGGTGACGTAGGGCTCCAGGTTGTCTTCCAGGCGCCACTTGTATTCGCCGTTGGCGTTGAAGATGTACTTGGAGGCGCCCACCACCTGGTGGCCGCTGAGGTCGCAGGAGGCCGGCGCGCCGGCCTGGAAGCCGACTTCCGGCGGGCAGGGGGCGTTCTTGTACGACAGGTAGCGCACGTCGTTGTAGGAGCCGTTGAGGTTCAGCGTCAGCCCGCGGACGGGCAGGGCGGTGGCCTCGAACTCCACCCCGCGCGAGCGCACGTCGCCGGCGTTGGTCAGGTAGGAGGTGCGGGTGGCCTCGTCGTAGGCGTTGGCCTGGTAGCCGTGGACCACGGTGGCGAACAGGTTGGCGTTGAGGATCAGGCGATGGTCGAACAGCGTGCTCTTGATCCCGAGCTCGGCGTCGTTGGCCCGCTCGCTGCCCACCAGCAGGGAGTCGGCGCCGGCGGTGGGGGCGCTGGCCACGGTCAGGTTCACCCCGCCGGACTTCTCGCCGTGGGACAGCGAGGCGTAGCCCATCAGATTGTCCGTGAAGTGGTAGTTCAGGCTGAGCAGGCCCGAGGGCGAGAAGCTGTACACCGAAAGGTCGCCGGAATCGTAGGCGCCGGCCCGGCCATTGCGCGCAGCCAGGGCGGCGCCGCTGACGGTGGCCCCGCCGAGTGGCGCATCGCGGCCGACCGAGGCGGATTTCTCCTCGTAGGTGCCGCGCAGGCCGGCGGTGAAGTCCAGGCGGTCGGTCAGGTGCCAGGTGCCCTGGGCGAACAGCGCGTAGCTGTCGGTGTCGATGTGGCCGTCGCCCAGGCTGGTGACGTTGGCCAGCGCGCCCGTGGCGGTGCCGTTCCAGATGTCCGCCTGCGGGCCGTAGAGGTTGAAGGAGTGGTTGTCCAGGTCCTGGCCGAAGTAGTAGGCGCCCAGCACGTAGTCGAAGAAGCCGCCGGTGGGCGAGGCCAGGCGCAGCTCCTGCGACCACTGCTTGTCGCGCACCGAGACGCCGGCGTTGTAGGCCGCGGCCACGTTCAGGCCGTCGTCGTTGCGCGGGGTGAAGTCCCACCAGCGGTAGGCGCTGATGGAGGTCAGGGTGAAGTCGTTGGCCAGCTTCCAGTTGGCCTCAAGCGAAGTGCCGCCCTGGAACACGGTGACGCGCTGGGCGGCGTCGAAGTTGACCTTGCGGTCGTCGCCGTACACCAGGCTGGCGCCGGCGGCGCGGGCGCGCTGCTCGTAGCGGTTGACGCCATTGATGGTCGGCCCGGTGCTGAACAGGGTGAGGATGCCGTTGCTGGAGTTCTCCTCGTTGTAGTCGCCGATCCAGCGCAGGCTGAAGTCCTCGTCGGGCTTGTACAGCAGCTGGCCGCGGAAGCCCTGGCGGGCGCCGCCGTTGAGGGTGTTGCCGTCGAAGACGTTCTTCACGTAGCCGTCGTCGCGGGTGCGGTAGGCCGAGAAGCGCCCGGCCAGCTCGTCGGTGAGCGGCCCGGAAACCGTGGCCTTGCCCTGGAAGTAGCCGTCCTCGCCGCCGGACACCTCGACGCTGCGCTCGGGGGTGAAGCTGGGCAGGCGGGTGGAGATGTTGATCACCCCGGCGGTGGTGTTCTTGCCGAACAGCGTGCCCTGGGGCCCGCGCAGCACCTCCAGCTGCTCGATGTCCAGCAGGTCGAAGGAGGCCATGCCGGGGCGGCCCAGGTAGACGTTGTCCAGGTACAGGCCGACGCTGCCTTCCAGGCCGTCGCTGGCCGGGTTGTTGCCCAGGCCGCGGATGGACACGCTGGACTGCCGCGCGTGGACGTAGGCGACGTTGGTGCTGGGCACCAGCTGCTGCAGGTCCTGCACGCGGTAGATGCGCTGGCTTTCCAGGGTCTCGCCGCCGAGCACGCTCATGGCGGTGGGCACGTCCTGGGAGTTCTCTTCGCGGCGCCGCGAGGTCACGGTGACGGTGCCCAGGGTGCTGGCTTCGCCCTGGGCCTGGGCTTGGGTGGCGGCGTCCTGCGGGGTGGCTTCCTCGGCGTGCAAGGCGCCCATGGCCAGGCCGCCGGAGGCCAGCAGGATGGACAGCGGCAACAGCCGGCGGCGGAAGCGGGGCGCGGAATCTCGGTGGTGCATGGGATGGTCCTGGAGAAGAGGTCGTGTCGCGCAGGACCGGCTCGTCGGCCTGCAATCTTTTTATTCCGTATCGATCTTTATTTATGTATTTCGATTTATTTACGGAATAAGAGATTGCCTTTATAAGAAGGCCGTCCACCTTCGGACAATTGCATTTGCCCAATATTTTTTATGTAGAAAATGCATATAGACCTTCGCCAGCTCCGCCACTTCATCGCCCTTGCCGAGCACCGCAGCTTCGTCGCCGCGGCCGACGCCGTGTGCCTGTCGCAATCGGCCTTCAGCCGCAGCATCCAGGCCCTGGAGCACAGCGCCGGCTGCCGCCTGGTGGACCGCGCGAGCAAGGAACTCAACCCCACCAAGCAGGGCCTGATCGTGCTGGAGCACGCGCGCCGGCTGGTCAGCGGCGCGCACAAGCTGGCCAACGAGATCGCCCTGTTCAACGGCCTGGAGGCGGGCGAGCTGCGCTTCGGCGCGGGGCCGGCACCGGCGGCCTGGCTGGTGCCGCGGGCCATAGCCGCGTTCAACGGCCGCTACCCCAAGGCGCGGGTGGTCTTCCAGGTGGAGCACTGGCAGGTGCTGGGCAAGCGCCTGCAGGGCGAGGACTTCGAGTTCTTCGTCGCCGACACCCGCCATTTCGAGGCCAACCCCGAGTACCGCACCCTGCGCCTGAAACCGCGCAAGTGGCACTTCTGCTGCCGCCCCGGCCACCCCTGGCCGGCCGCGGCATGGTGAGCGCGGCGGAACTGCTCAGCTATCCCATCGCCACCAACCTCAGCCCGCCGAACCTGCGCAAGGTGCTGGTGGACCTCAGCGGCCGCCCGGACTTCCGCCCGGACATCGAGTGCGAGAACGGCCATGGCCTGAACGCCGTGGTGCTGGCCTCCAACGCCATCGGCATCGCCAGCGGCCTGGGCCAGGGCGCCGGGGAGCCGCTGGTGGCGCTGACGGTGGCGGAGCTGCCGGAGGACCTGGAGGAGCTGCATACGCGCTACGGCATCGTGTACCGCGCGGGCTACAGCCTGTCGCCGCTGGCCGAGGCGATGATCGGGGAGCTGCAGCGGATCGACGAGGAGACGGTGTAGGGGTTTTCGTCTTTGCGTAGGAGCGAGCTTGCTCGCGAACAGAGTTCACCGGGAGTTGTGGGTGCTGGGGTTGAGAACGCCCTCTCCCTAACCCTCGGCTGCGCGCCCCGCCCTGAAGGGAGAGGGGACTGTTCGGAGTGCGCTGATGTTTCGGCGTTAGCCGGCTTGTACCGAGTACCCGGCTGAAACCATCACTTTTCTCGGCACGATCTAGCCCCCTCTCCCTTCAGGGAGAGGGCTGGGGAGAGGGAGCGGAGTAAAACCAATACGCCATAACCGCCGGTGAACTCTGTTCGCGAGCAAGCTCGCTCCCACACCACCACCCCATTGCATTCCCTGCATGCAAATCTTGCTGCAAATGCGTTTGTCACCCGGCCCGGCAGCCGGCGAAATGGTGGCTCCATCCGTCATGCCGAACGCCCCATGAGCCAGCCCCAGCCCATCCGCAACGTCCTCTACATCATGTGCGACCAGCTGCGTCGCGATTACCTGTCCTGCTACGGCCACCCGCACCTGCACACGCCGAACATCGACCGCCTGGCCGCCGAGGGCGTGCGCTTCGCCCGGGCCTACACCCAGGGCACCATCTGCGGGCCTTCGCGGATGTCCTCCTACACCGGGCGCTACGTCAGCAGCCACCAGGTGAGCTGGAACGCCGTGCCGCTGCCGCTGGAGGAGCTGACCCTGGGCGACTACCTGCGCCCGGCCGGCATCCGCACCGCGCTGGTGGGCAAGACCCACGCCACCGCCAACCTCGAAGGCATGCAGGCGCTGGGCGTGGACCCGCAGAGCGAGCGTGGCCTGCAACTGGCCGAGGCCGGCTTCGAGCCCTACGATCGCAACGACGGCATCTACCCCGACGGCGAACTGTTCGCCGACAAGCGTGAAAGCGCGCCCTACACCCACTACCTGCGCAGCCTCGGCTATACCGGCGACAACCCTTGGCACGACTGGGCCAACGCCGCCGAGGGCGCCAACGGCGAGCTGCTCAGCGGCTGGCAGATGCGCAACGCCGGGCTGCCCACGCGCCTGCCGGAGCAGCACAGCGAGACCGTCTACACCACCGGCCGCGCCATCGACTTCATGCGCGAGCAGGGCGAGCGGCCCTGGTGCCTGCACCTGTCCTACATCAAGCCGCACTGGCCCTATATCGCGCCTGCGCCCTACCACGCGCTGTACGGCCCCGAGCATGTGCAGCCGGTACTGCGCGCGGCGCCGGGCGAGGAGAGCCGGCACCCGGTGTACCAGGCCTTCCAGCAGCACCAGGAGAGCCTGAACTTCTCCCGCGAGGACGTACGCAACACCGTGATCCCCACCTACATGGGACTCATCAGGCAGATCGACGACCAGCTCGGCCGGCTGTTCGACCACATGCAGGGCAGCGGCCGCTGGGACGACACCCTGATCGTCTTCACCAGCGACCACGGCGACTACCTGGGCGACCACGGCCTGGGCGAGAAGGAGTTCCTGCTGGAGCCGGCGGTGGGCGTGCCGCTGCTGGTTCGCGACCCGCGCGCCGCCGCCGATGGCACGCGGGGCACGGTGGAGCAGGCGCTGGTGCAGTCCATCGACGTGCTGCCGACCCTGCTCGACGCCTTCGCCGTGCCGGGCGCGGCGCACCGCGTCGAGGGCCGCTCGCTGCTGCCGCTGCTGCATGGCCACAGGCCGGCGAACTGGCGCGAATACGCCATCGCCGAATACGACTACGCCTTCCAGGCCCCGGCCCGCGAGCGCCTGGGCCGGCCCATCGACGCCTGCCGCATGTACATGGTGCGCAGCGAGCGCTGGAAGTACCTGGCCTACGACGGCTTCCGCCCGCAGTTGTTCGACCTGCAGGCGGACCCGGGCGAACTGCGCGACCTGGGCGCCGACCCGGCCCATGCGGACGTCCGCGAGCAGCACCAGGCCTACCTGTTCCAGTGGCTGCGCGGCCTGAAGCGGCGCACCACCATCAGCAACGAGGAGATCGACCTGCGCGGCCAGGCCTTCCGCTACGGCGAGCCGGAAGGCGGCAAGCTGGTGCGCATCGGCGAGTGGTAGCGGTTCAGCCCAGCTGGCGCAGGTAGCTCCAGGGGTAGATGCCGCGCTCGTGGCCGTCGTCGAACACCAGCTGCACGCCGTAGCCCTGCGGGTTGACGGCGCTCAGCCCGACCTCGGCGCCGACCAGCGCGATGCGCCCCTGCAGGCGCGCCGCGCGGCACTGCGAGCAGGGGCAGGCGCCGCGCAGGCGGGCGAAGGCGATGTGCTGCACCTCGCCGTCGCCCCAGTCGATGCGCAGCTCGCGCCCGGCGCTGGAGCGGTGCAGGGCACGGGGCGCGTTCATGCCGGCGCGCCCAACTGGGTGAGGGCGATGCGCACGGCCTTGCGCACTTCCGGGTCGCCATCGGCCTGGGCCGCTTGCAGGGCGGGCAGGGCGCGGATGTCGCCGAGTTCGCCGAGGGCCAGCGCGGCTTCCTTGCGCAGGTTGCTGATGGCGTGGCCGAGCAATGCCTGCAGCGCCTCGCGGGCGGCCTGGTAGCGCAGGTTGCCGAGGGCGCGGGCGGCGCGCAGGCGGACCTGCCAGAAGTCGTCCTGCAGCGCCTGCAGCAAGGCTTCGCCGGCTTCCTGCAGGCCCAGCTTGCCGAGGGTGCCGGCGGCTTCCTCGCGGACCTTCCAGGCCTTGTCGTTCAGCGCGGCGCGCAGGGCCGGCAGCACGCTGGCGTCGCTGGCCAGGCCGAGGGCGCCGGCGGCGGCGCGGCGCACTTCGCTGTCGGCATCGTCGCTGGCCAGGGCGGCCAGGCGCGGCAGGGCCTCGATGCGCTTGAGCCAGCCGAGGATGCCCACCGCCTCGCGGCGCACGCCGGCGTCGGCATCGTCCAGCGCGGCCAGGGCCGGCGCCACGCTTTCGTCCAGGCGCAGTTCACGCAGGGCGCGCAGGGCGCTGCGGCGGACGAAGGTGTCGGCGTGCTGCGCCCAGGGCATCAGCAGGCGCCCGGCCTCGGCGGTCTTGAGTTCGCTGAGGCTTTGCGCGGCGGCTTCGCGCACGCTTTCGTCGCTGTCGGCCAGGGCCTGGCACAGGGCCTGGACCACTTCGGGTTCCTCCCAGGCTTCCAACAGCCGCGCGGCTTCGGCGCGCACGGCGGCGGCCGGGTCGGCGGTCAGTGCCCGGGCCAGCCAGGGCAGGGCCTCGGGCTCCTCCAGGTCGGCCAGGTCGATGAGCGCGATGCGGCGCACGCCGGGGTCGGCGTGCTGCAGGCGCGGTTGCAGGTCGAGGATGTCGGGGTTGTCGGTCATCAAGTCAGTCATATGGCGAATCGCGGTCTTGTCTGTTCGTTGATCGGCAGGCCCAGGGGCGTCAGGCGCGGCAGCTGGCGGCCGTCCTCGTGGCGCAGCAGTTCCAGGCAGTGGCGTTTGAGGCGGGCGAACTCGGCGCTAGTCAGCAGCTCGGCGTGGCGCGGGCGCGGGAAGTCCAGGCGGATTTCCTCGAGGATGCGCCCCGGGCGCGGGCTCATGACCAGGATGCGGTCGGCGAGGAACAGCGCCTCGTCGATGTCGTGGGTGATGAACAGCACGCTGGTGCGCAGGCGCGTCCAGATGTCCAGCAGCAGCTCCTGCATCATCATCCGCGTCTGCGCGTCGAGGGCGCCGAAGGGTTCGTCCATCAGCAGCAGGCGCGGCTGGTTGATCAGCACCCGGGCGATCTCCACCCGCTGCTGCATGCCGCCGGAAAGCTGCGACGGCCAGCGCTGGGCGAAGCCTTCCAGGCCGACCAGCTGGAGCATTTCCTCGGCCCGCGCGTGGCGTTCGGCGCGGGGCACGCCGCGCATCTTCAGGCCGAAGGCGACGTTGTCGCGCACCCGCCGCCAGGGCAGCAGGGTGTGGTGCTGGAACACCATGCCGCGCTGCGGCGAGGGGCCGTTCACCGGCTGGCCGTCGACTTCCAGGCTGCCGCCGCTGGGGCGCAGGTGCCCGGCCAGGGCGCCGAGCAGGGTGGACTTGCCGCAGCCGGAGGGGCCGAGCACGCAGACGAATTCGCCGGGCTCGATGCAGAAACCGAGGGAGTGCACCGCCTCGAAGGCATCGCGGCCGCTGCCCAGGTGGATCGACAGGTTGTCGACGCGCACGTGCCCGGCGGGGAGGTTCTCCGGCAGGCTCATGGCTTGCCTCCGGCCTGGCGCTGCCAGGGCGTGGCCAGGGCGCCGAGCTGGCGCACCAGCAGGCTGCTGGCCATGCCGAGCACGCCGATGAGCAGCATGCCGACGACGATGTCGGGGTAGTTCTGCAAGGTGTAGGACTCCCAGGTGTAGTAGCCGATGCCCCATTGCCCGGAGATCATCTCGGCGGTCACCAGGCAGAACCAGGAGGTGCCCATGCCGATGGCAAGGCCCGTGACTATGCTCGGCAGGGCGCCGGGCAGCACCACCTCGCGCAGCAGCGCCAGGCGCCCGGCGCCGAGGCTGCGGGCCGAGGCGAGCAGGCGCGGGTCCACCGCCTCGACGCCGTGGATGGTGTTGAGCAGGATCGGGAACAGCGCGCCGGTGAAGGTGATGAAGATCATCGACAGCTCGGAGCTGGGGAACATCAGGATCGCCAGCGGGATCCACGCCACCGCCGGGATCGGCCGCAGCACTTCCAGCGGCGGCAGCAGGCTGTCGCGGGCCCAGCGGCCACGGCCGATGGCCAGGCCGAGGAGCACGCCGGCGACGGCCGCCAGCAGGTAGCCGGCCAGCACCCGCGCCAGGCTGCTGCCCAGGTGCCGGCCGAGCTTGCTGGACTGCGCCAGTTGCCAGGCCGCGTCGAGCACCTCGCGCGGGCCGGGGACGTTGGCGAAGGTGACGATGCCGAGGTTCAGGTGGCGCGCGCTGGCCAGCTGCCAGAGCGCCACGCAGAGCAGCAGCGAGGCCAGGCGCAGGCTCCAGCGGGTCAGGTTGTTCAGGTTCATCTTCGAGGCTCCGCAAGGGCCCGGCGCGCGCGGCGCCGGGCGGGGACGTCAGCGGCTGGCCACGGCTTGCTGGCTGGCGCCGGCGAAGTCGCGCACTTCGCCACCGTTGCTCTGCGCGTAGCGTTCGGCCTGTTCCTTGAGCAGGAAGGCGTTCAGCGCGCCGTCCTTGCCCAGGACGAACCAGGCCTGGCTGGCCAGCAGCTTGATGCCGCTGTCGCTGGCCTGGGCGTACACCGCGCGGACTTCCTTGCCCTGCTGCTTGAGCTTGGCCAGCTCACCCAGGGCCTCCTGCGCCGAGGCGTAGCTGCGCACCCTGGGCTCGCCGCGCACCCAGATCTGCGCGACGTGGCGCGCGTCGTCGATGGCCTTGCCGGTCAGCGCGTCCTTCGCGGTCAGCGGCTGCTGGGCGTAGTTCTTCAGCGCGGCGTCGTAGTCGGCGCCGGCGGCCTTGAAGGCGGCGCGGATGTAGCGGTCGTCGACGAACTGCTCGACGTTCAAACCGCGGTCGGCCTTCTTCAGCAGCTTCAGGGTGTCGATGGCGGTGGCCACGGCCTGGCGGTACTCCGGCTTCCAGGTCAGGTCGCGGGTCTGCAGGCCGAGCGGGCCGTGGAACAGGTAGTTCACCTCGGCGGGGATGCCGGCGACCTTCTCGATCAGTTCGCTGTACTTCTCCGGTTCCGCGGCCAGCAACTGGTTGGCCTCGTAGGTGGCGCGCAGGTAGGCCTCGACGATCTCCGGGTACTGCTGGGCGTAGTCGGCTGCCACCAGCGCGCCGTGGAAGGTCGGCGCCTTGGCCTGGGAGCCGTCGTAGATCTTGCGGGCGATGCCGCGGCTCTCGAACAGCTCGGCGAAGGGCACGAAGTCGGCGTGGGCGGCGATCTTCCCGGCCTGCAGCGCGGAACCGGCGACCTCCGGCGGCTGCGCGATGATGGTCACGTCCTTGTCCGGGTCCCAGCCCTGGGCGGCGATGGCGCGCAGCAGCAGGCCGTGGGCGGTGGAGGCGAAGGGCACGGAAATGGTCTGGCCCTTGAGTTCGGCCAGCGACTGCACCTTGGACGAGGCCGGCACCACGATGCCGTTGCCGCTGCCCTCGATGCTGCCGGAGAGCACGCTGATGAACAGGCTGCGCTTGCCGGCGGCTTCAAAGGCCACGCCGTTGAGCGAGCCGGGGAAGTCGGCCATGGCGCCGAAGTCCAGCTTGCCGGCGACCATCTCGTTGGTCAGCGGCGCGCCGCTGGTGAAGTTCTTCCACTGGATGTCGTACTGCGCGTCCTTGTACTTGCCGTCGTGGGGCAGGTACTTGGGCAGCAGGTTCAGCTCGCGGACCAGCAGGCCGCCGGCGGCGCAGTTGATGGTGGTGTCCTGGGTGCCGATGGCGACGCGGATGGTCTCGGCATGTGCCGAAAGGCTGGCGATGGCCAGCGCGAGGCCGGCCAGGGTAGTGCGCAAGGTCATGGGTGTTCCCCTCGAATCATCAGTGTTGGAATCGTCTCCGCCGCCGGTGTGCGGTGGGAAACGAGGGGCGGTGCATCAGGCGTCCGGTGGCGTGTCCGGTTGTCGTTGTGGGTGTAGGAGCGCGCCCTGCGCGCGAATCGCGGGCAGGGCCCGCTCCTACAGGGAAGCGTCGCTCAACGCAGCAGGTAGGGGATTTCCACCTTCACCGCGCCGGTCGGGCAGTCCTTCTCGCAGGGCATGCAGTACCAGCATTCGTCGAAGGCCATGTAGGCCTTCTGGGTGGCGGGGTTGATCGCCAGCAGGTCCATCGGGCAGACCTCGACGCAGACAGTGCAGCCCTTGTCGGCGATGCACTTGTCCTCGTCCACGGTCACCGGGGCGCTGGAGCGGAAGAAGATTTCCTGGGGCTGGTGGGGCATGGCACGGTTCCTCGTGGTGTTGCTGGCCGGTCTTGGTGCCGGTGGTCTGGTGGCTCAGGGAAGGTTCGGCGCTCGGCTCGCCACCCTCTCCCTAACCCTCGGCTGCGCGCCCCGCCCTGAAGGGAGAGGGGACTGTCCTGAACGATGGATATTTCCGCGCTCGCCGGCTGACTCCGTCAGTGCCGCTCGCGCCGAACAGCTCCCTCTCCCGCTTGCGGGAGAGGGCGGGGGAGAGGGGCTCCTAGGGCTCCTAGGCCGCTTCGTTCTTCACCCGCAACCGCTCATAGGCCTTCTGCTCCTCATCGTCCAAGGCGATCAGGTACGGCTCCACCGGCTTCTTGAAACTGGTCATGGCGCCGTTCTCGTCCTTCTTCAGGTGCGCGTGGCAGAACCACTCGGCGTCGTTGCGCTGCGGGTAGTCCACGCGGTGGTGGTACAGGCCCCAGCGGCTCTCGGTGCGGAACAGCGAGGCGCGCGCGGCCATCTCGGCGCAGTCGCGGATCACGCTGACCTCCATGGCGCGCATCAGCTCGTGGGCGTTGTTCGCCTTCAGTTGCTGCAGGTCGTGGCCGATCTCGGCGAAACGCTGCAGGCCGATCTCCATTTTCCTGGTCACCTTCGGCGGCTGCAGGTAGTCGTTGACCATGCGCCGCAGCTTGTACTCCACCTGCGCCGGCGGCAGGCCGTGCTCGCGCCCGAGCGGGGCGAAGACGCGTTCGCGCTCGCGTTCCACCTGGGCCCGGTCGACTTCGCTGAAGTCCCGTTCGGCCACGTACTGCGCGGCGTTCCGCCCGGCGAACCAGCCGTAGGTGAAGGCGCCGAGCATGTAGTTGTGCGGCACCGCGGCCATGTCGCCGGCGGCGTATAGGCCCTGGACGCTGGTCTCGGCCTTCTCGTTGACCCATACGCCCGAGGCCGAGTGGCCGGAACAGAAGCCGATCTCGGAGATGTGCATCTCGACCATCTGGCTGCGGTAGTCGGTGCCGCGGTTGGCGTGGAACTGGCCGCGGCTGGGGCGCTCGTTGCCGTGGAGGATGTCCTCGATGGTCTGGATGGTTTCCTCGGCCAGGTGGTCCAGCTTGAGGAACACCGGGCCGTTGCCGCCTTCCAGCTCCTGGTGGAACTCCCACATCATCTGCCCGCTCCAGTAGTCGCACTCGATGAAGCGCTCGCCCTTGGAGTTGGCGGTGTAGCCGCCCAGCGGGCCGGTGACGTAGGCGCAGGCCGGGCCGTTGTAGTCCTTGATCAGCGGGTTGATCTGGAAGCATTCCAGGTTCGCCAGCTCCGCCCCGGCGTGGTAGGCCATGGCGTAGCCATCGCCGGCGTTGGTCGGGTTCTCGTAGGTGCCCATCAGGTAGCCGGAGGCGGGCAGGCCCAGGCGCCCGGCGGCGCCGCAGGCGAGGATCACCGCCTTGGCGCGGATCACCTGGAACTGCGCCGTGCGGCAGTCGAAGCCGAGCAGGCCGTTGACCGCGCCCTCGGCGTCGGTGAGCAGGCGCGTGGCCACCAGGCGGTTGGTGATCTCCACCCGCGCGCGCTTGAGCTGGCGGTAGAGCACCTTCTTGATGTCGTGGCCCTCGGGCATCGGCAGCACGTAGGCGCCCATGTGGTGGACCTTCTTCACCGCGTAGTCGCCGACCTCGTCCTTCTCGAACTTCACGCCCCAGCGGTCGAGCTGCTCGATGGTCTCGAAGCTGTGGGTGGCATAGGCGTAGACGGCGGCCTGGTTGACGATGCCGTCGTTGGCCACGGTGATTTCCTTGGTGTACTGCTCGGGCGTGGCGTGGCCGGGGATGACGGCGTTGTTCAGGCCGTCCATGCCCATGCTGATGGCGCCGCTGCGCTTGACGTTGGCCTTGTCCACCAGCAGCACGCGCAGCTCGCGGTTGGCTTCCTTGGCCTTGATGGCCGCCATGGGGCCGGCGGTGCCGCCGCCGATGACGACGATGTCGTAGGCGCTTTCCTTGTCTTCGGGGAGGTCGATGTGGCTCATGCGTGCGGGCCCTTGTGGCGGTCGATGCGCAGGCGGTACTGGAAGGCGTCGCCGCGGTAGTAGAGGTGTTCGTAGTCCAGCGGCTGGCCGTCGGCGGTGTGGGTGAGGCGCTCGATGCGCATCACCGGCGAGCCTTCTTCCACCTCCAGGGCGGCGGCCAGCTCGGCGTCGGCGAGGATGGCGTCGATGGCCAGGTCGGCGTGGCCCAGGGGCTGCGCGCAGTCGTTCTCGAGGATGAGGAAGATGTCGCGGGTCACCAGGTCGGCCTTCTCCAGGCGGCGGCCGAGGGCCTCGGGCAGGTAGGTGACTTCCAGCGACACCAGCTCGCGGTTGACCAGGCGCGCACGCTTGATCTGCGCGACCGTGTCGCCCTCGGCCACCTGCAGGCGCGCGGCCACCTGGGCGTCGGCGGGGACGAAGCGGAAGCTGCGCAGGCGGTTGATCACCTCGTAGCCGCGCTGGCCCATGGACTCGGCCAGGCCCTGCAGGGTGCTGACGTTCTGGAACGCCTTGGGCTTGGCGACGAAGGTGCCCTTGCCGTGGATCTTGAAGATCAGCCCTTCCTTCTGCAGGTCGCCCAGGGCCTGGCGCACGGTGATGCGGCTGACGGCGTACGCCTTGCCCAGCTCGGCCTCGGAGGGCATGCGGCTGAGGGGCGGGTAGGTGCCGTCGAGGATGCGCGTGCGCAGCAGTTCCTTGAGCTGGCTGTACAGGGGGACGGGGGAGAGGGGGAGCAGTTCGGTCATGGCTATGACTTGTTATGACGAGTTGTGGGGCGACTATAGGGGAATAAGAATCCGGGTGGGAAAGATCGGATTTGCATATGGATATGCGCGGGGCAGGGGGAGTCCGCTCCTACGAGGGGAGAATGCCATGCCTTCCTGCCGCGGGCCCTGCCCGCGAATCGCGCGCAGGGCGCGCTCCTACATGTGAATGGCATGGGTGGGGTGGCGATACCCATCACCATGGCTATGGTTGAGTACGGTCGTAGGAGCCACTGTCTATTGGCTTCCAGCGTTCGCGGGAACCCCACAAAACATGGGGGCTTGGTGTAGCGCGCCGCTCCGAGTGCGTTGATGTCTCTTGTTTCGCCCCCTCGGGCGAGTCACTTCTTTCAAACGCCAAAGAAGTAACCAAGAAGGCTTGCCCCGCATACGGGCCCGATGAAGCCGGGCTACCCTCACGAACTCCCCCTCCACGGAGGCCCGCCCCGAGGTTACGTCCTTGTAGCCCGCGGGGCTCTCGCGACATCCATGTCGCATGACCTCCTGAGCGCCGGTTTCGCTCGGCCTCCTGAAGGGGCGTTCCGGTGCGCTCGGATATTTCTCTGGAAATCCAAAATCAAGAGCGACACGGCTCTTCGTAGGATCGAGGGGGACGCCTAGTTCTTGCTCGCGAACCCCGCAGTCACTGGATTATTCCCCTTCGGGCCAGCGCAAGCGCTGTTCGCGATGGAGCCGCGTCCCGCGTTCGCGGGAATGACGGGGTGGGGTTAGGTGTTTTCAGGATGACTCAGGATTCTCTCGCCGCTCAGGACAGCCCCCTCTCCCGCTTGCGGGAGAGGGTTGGGGAGAGGGCGCTTTTGAACCCAACGCCTGCGTCACCTGGAAACACGATTGTAGGACTTCGTCCGCGATCATCCATCCCACGATTCCCATGCCCAACCATTCGCCCGACGAATACGAATGACGCCATGCCTCACCCTTGCTAGCGTCCCGACAAAAGCCCGGAGACTCGCCATGCAGCCCCTCGAACGACGCACCCTGCCGGTCAACGGCATCCACCTGTGCGTGCACATAGCCGGCCCGGAGGAGGGCCGCCCGGTCTGGCTGCTACACGGTTTCCCCGAGTGCTGGCACTCCTGGCGCGCCCAGATACCGGCCCTGGTGCGGGCCGGCTATCGCGTACATGTGCCGGAGATGCGCGGCTACGGCCGCAGCGACGCGCCCGAGCCCATCGAGGCCTATGACCTGCAGAGCCTGTGCGGCGACATCCTCGGCGCCATGGACGCCCTCGGCCAGGCCCGCGCGGCGGTGGTTGGCCACGACTGGGGTGCCCTGGTGGCCTGGCACCTGGCCCTGCTCGCGCCGCAGCGGGTAGAGGCCCTGGCCACGCTGTCGGTGCCCTATGCCGGGCGACCGAAGCGGCCGGCCACGCAGATCCTGCGCGAGGTCTTCGCCGGGCGCTTCAACTACATCCTCTACTTCCAGCAGCCGGGCCTGGCCGAGGCCGAACTGGACGCCGATATCGAGCGCAGCCTGCGCCTGTTCTTCCGCGATGCCGACGAGGGCGACCCCTTCCTCCAGGACAAGCCCGCCGACGCGCGGCTGTTCGACGGCCTGCCGACGCCGCGGGCGCTGCCGGCCTGGTGCAGCGAGGCGGACCTGGCGCACTACATCGAGACCTTCGCCAGCCGCGGTTTCCGCGGGGCGCTCAACTGGTACCGCAACTTCGAGCGCAACTGGCGCTTCAGCGAGCCCCTGGCCGGCCAACTGGTCAAGCCGCCGACGCTGTTCCTGGTGGGCGACCGCGACCCGGTGGCGAGCCTGGAGGCCTACACCCTGAAGCGCATGCCCGAGGTGGTGCCGGCCCTGGAGCAGCACCGCCTGCAAGGCTGCGGCCACTGGATCCAGAACGAGCGTCCGGCCGAGGTGAATGCCTTGCTGCTGGACTTCCTCGGCCGTCACTACCCGGCCTGATCAGGCCGCCGCGGCGGGCGCCCGCGCGCCTTCCGGCCAGGCCGCCACCAGCACCAGCAGGGCGCCGACCAGCAGGTACGGCAGGCGCGGCTCCAGGCCGTAGAGCAGGCTGCCGGCCAGCGGGCCGAGCACCACGCCCAGGCCCTGGGCGGCACCCATGGAGCCGGCGGTGGAGCCTTGCTCGTCGGCATTCACCGCATTGGCCGCCAGCGCCGAGAAGGCCGGGAACACCCAGCCCATGCCCGCCGCGGCGACGAAGAAGGCCAGCCACAGCTGCCAGGCCTGCAGCGCCAGGCAGGTGCCGGCGAAGCCGATGCCGGCCACCAGCGCGCCGACGCGGATCAACCGCTGCGGCGCCCAGTCCAGGCGGCGCACCAGCAACTGCGCGAGGATCAGCGCCACGCCCACGGTGGTCAGCGCCACCCCGGCGGCCTGGGCCGCTTCGCCCGGCGCCAGGCCCAGGCGGTCGAGGGCGAAGAAGCCCACGGTGATCTGCGCCACCGCCACGCAGAACATGGCGACGAAGGCCACCAGCATCGGCCGGCGCAGGCGCGCATCGCCCAGGCGGATGCTCTGCGCCACGCGCTGCAGGTGGTGCTCCTGGCGTTGCAGGCGGGCGTAGAGCACGCCGAAGCCCAGCAGCGGCAGCACGCTCATGGCGTACAGCGGCAGGCTCAGGCTGTGCCGGGCGAGCAGGGCGGCGATGGCCGGGCCCAGCACCATGCCCACGGCATTGGCCGCGCCCAGGCTGGCCAGGGCGGCGGCGCGCTGCCGTGGCGGGTAGTTGTCGGCGATCAGCGCCTGCCCGGCGGCCGGCAGCGCAGCATAGAAGGCGCCCACCGCGCCACGGCCGAGCAGCAGGCCGAGGAACGACAGCGCGGCGATGGGCTGCAGGCGCAGGGCGGTGTCGACGAAGACCGCCAGCAGCACGTAGGACAAGGTCACCCCGGCGCTGCCCAGCAGCAGGATGCGCCGCCGCCCCACACGGTCGCTGGCATTGCCCCAGGGCCGCGCCAGCAGCAGCCAGAGCACGCCGGACACGGTGACCGCCGCGCCGGCCTGCCAGGCCTGCAGGCCGAGCACCCGGGCGATGGGCCCGACCAGCGAGACGAAGGCCATCATCGCCATGGTCCCGGCCATGGTGGAGAACAATAGCGGGCGAAGGTCGAAGGACGCCTCGGCGGTGGCGGGGACGGCGTCGGGGGTTTCGGACATGGGGGCTCCTGGGTAGTGGGAAGAGGGTTCAAGGGCGCAGGCGCCCCTCGACCAGCAGCAGGCCGCGGTCGCGCACCTGCTCGACGCTGCCGCGCACGCCGTACACCTCGCGCAGCAGGCGTGCGTCTATCACCTCGGCGGGCGCTCCGGCGGCGGCCAGCCCGCCCTGGTGCAGGACCAGCACCCGGTCGGCGCAGGCCAGGGCCAGGTTGATGTCGTGCACCACCATCAGGCTGATCAGCCCGCGCGCCCGGGTGGCCTCGACTATCGCTTCCGCCACCTGGCATTGATGGTACAGGTCCAGGGCGCTGGTGGGCTCGTCCAGCAACAGCACCCGCGGGCGCCGCACCAGGGCCTGGGCCAGGCCGACCAGTTGGCGCTGGCCGCCGGACAGGGCGTCGATGGGGCGGTCGGCGAGCGTCGTCAGGTCCAGCGCCGCCAGCGCCTGCTCGATGCCGCGCAGGGTTTGCGCGTCGGGGTGCCCGCCGCCCAGCAGCGACAGGCTGCGCCCGGCCATGGCCGCCGCCAGCACCGCTTCGAAGGCGCACAGGCGGGTGCGCTCCGGCAGGCTCTGCGGCAGGTAGACCACCTGCCGCGCGCGCTCGGCCAGGGGCAGGCGGCCGAGGTCGACATTGTCCAGCAGTACCCGCCCGGCGATTGGCTGCAGGCCGGCGATGCCGCGCAGCAGTGTGGACTTGCCGGCGCCGTTGGGGCCGATGAGGGCGGTCAGGCTGCCCGGCTGCAACGCCGGCAGGTCCAGGTCGCGAAGGATGCGCCGGGCGCCGTAGCCCATGCTCAGCCGTTCGATGTGCAGGCCGTTCACCGGATACCTCCACGCTGGCGCAGGACGATGGCCATGAAGAAGGGAATGCCCACCAGGGCCGTGACTATGCCCACCGGCACCAGCACGCCCGGCACCAGGGTCTTGCTGGCCAGCGACGACAGCGACAGGATCAGCGCGCCGGCCAGGGCGCTGGCGGGGATGAACAGGCGGTGGTCCTCGCCCACCAGCAGCCGCGCGATGTGCGGCGCCACCAGGCCGATGAAACCGATGGTGCCGACGAAGGACACCGCCAGCGCCGCCAGCAGGCTGATGCGCAGCAGGCTGAACAGGCGCAGGCGGCCGACGTCCACGCCGAAGCTGCGGGCGCGTTCCTCGCCCAGGCTCAGGGCGGTCAGCGCCCAGCTCTGGCGCAGGGCGAAGGGCAGGCACAGCAGCAGCGCCAGGGCCATGGCCGCGAGCTTCGCCCAACTGGCCCGGGCCAGGCTGCCGAGGCTCCAGAACACCAGTTGCTGCAGGCTGTCCTGGCTGGCGACGAACTGCAGCAGCGCCACCAGGGCATTGAAGGCGAACACCAGGGCGATGCCGAACAGCACCAGGCTCTCCACGCCGAACCCGCGCCAGCGCGCCAGGGCATAGAGCAGCGCCACCGAGGCGAGGGCGAAGACGAAGGCGTTGGCCGAGATCAGGTACTGCGCCGGCACGCCCGGAATGCCCAGTTGCAGCACGATGGCCAGGGCCGCGCCGAACGAGGCCGCCGCCGACACGCCGAGGGTGAAGGGACTGGCCAGCGGGTTGTCGAGCACCGTCTGCATCTCCGCGCCGGCCAGCGCCAGGCCGGCGCCGACCAGTACCGCCATGAGCGCATAGGGCAGGCGCACCGACCAGACGATCACCGCTTCCACCCTGGGCACCGCGTCGGGGTCCCAGAGAATCTGCAGCAGGCGCGACAACTCCAGCGCCGAGGGGCCGCTGGCGACGTCCAGAGCCAGGCTGGCGAGCAACGCCAGGCCCAGGCCCAGCAGCGCCAGGCGGCGGTGGGCGAAGCGCCGCCGGTAGCCGGCCGCGGCGCCTTCGTGGGAAAGCGACAGGCTCATGGCTGCAGGCTGACGGTGAACACGCCGCCGGGCGGGATCGGCATGAAGCGCCGGTACAGCTCCTCGCGGGTGCGCTCGGGGTCGAGGTCGGCGAACAGCGCCGGGTGCAGCCACTTGGCCAGGGCCTGGGCGGCGACCAGGTGTTCCGGCGAGTCGTAGAAGATGTGCCACATGGCGTGCACGTGGCCCTCGCGCACCGCGCGCAACTCGTTCAGCGGCGGGCGCCTGGCGATCTGCGCCAGGCTGTCGCGGGCCTGCTCGGGGGTGGCGGTATAGCCGAGGGTGACGCCGCCGCGGCCGGCGCCGAATACCCCGGTGGCCACGTACTGCTCGGGGTCGCTGGCGAGAATGTATTCTGGGTTGAGGGTGCCGATGGCGCCGGGGATGCGCCCGGCGCCGATGTTCTGCCCGCCGGCCAGCTCGATCAGTTCGCCGAAGTTGCCGCGTCCGGGCGAGCCGCAGCAGTCCTGCAGGCCGGCGAGCATGTCGATGAACAGCTTCGGGCGCTCGAGTTCGCCGCGCGCCTCGGCCGCGGCCAGGGGCTGGCGCACGGCGTCGATGGCCTGCTGGTAGAAGGCGATGAACGCCTCGGCGCGCTGCTGCCGGCCCAGGGCCTCGCCGAGCAGGCGGATGCTCGGCACGGTGTTGAGCAGCGGATGCTCGCTGAAGTCGACGAACAGCACCGCCACCCCGGCCGCCTCGAGTTGGCCCACGGCCTCGCTGCCGGGGCCCGGGCCGTGGCCGCCGCTGAGCGCCAGCAGCACCAGGTCCGGGTGCACGGCCAGGGCCTTCTCGACGCTGAAGGTATCGGCCGAGGTGCCGCCCACCAGCGGCACCTGGTCCGCCTGCGGGAAGCGCGCGCGGTAGGCCGCGTAGCCCTGCACGTCGAGGCCGCGGAAGTCACCCTGCCAGCCGGCGACCCGGGCGAAGGGATCGGCGCCTTCGAGCAGCGACAGCGAGTAGATCATGCGGCCTTCGCCGAGCAGCACGCGCTTGACCTGGGCCGGCACCTCGACCTTGCGTCCGGCGAGGTCGGTGAGGGTGGCCGCCAGGGCCGGCGTGCACAGGAGCAACAGCAGCAGGCCACGGCAGGCCTGTTTCAGGAGGCTAATCATGGGATGGGTTTCCTTGCGTGGAGGGAAGGGCCTGGCGCGCCGGGCGGCGGCGCCACCACAGCAGCAGGCCGGTGAGGTACAGCACGGGCAGGGCGAGCCCGGCGAGGAAGGCGATGGCCATGCCCGCGGTGCCGAGGCCCAGTCGCCCGTGCAGGGCCGAGAGCAGCGGCTTGGCTGGCGCAGCGCCGGCGAGCCCAGGCGGCAGCGCCAGCCAGGTGCCGGTCAGGGCGATCAGCAGCAGCGGCAGGTACAGCCAGCTGGCGCACAGGTTGTGCCATTCCCGCAGCCGTCGCGTGCCCTGGCTGCCGCGCCGCAGGCTGGCCGCGGCCCACCAGTTGCGGCGGCCCGGCCACCACAGGTAGAGGCCGCTGAATAGCGACAGGCAGAGCGCCGCGCCACACGCCACCAGCAATGGCAAGCCGAGTGGCGGCGGCAGCAACAGGCTGCGGTGCAGCGCGACCACCTTGGCCAGCCACAGGTCGTCGAAGACGAAGAAGGCCCGCGGCTCGCCGTCGTAAGGGTCGAGCATGGCCACCGCGGTGCCCGGGCGGTCGACCAGGGTGCCGAAGACCAGGGCGTTGTCGCTGGTCAGGAAACCCTGGCGCGGCGCCGCGCTGCCCAGCACGCGGGCGAAGCGCGGGTAGGCCCGCCGCGCCCGCTCGCGCAATGCCGCGTCGTCAAGGGCGGTAGCGCTGGCGGCGTGGGGCTTGGCGCTGAGCGCGGCCGCGCCCAGCTCCCAGCGCAGGATGGGGCCGCGCAGCTCCAGCAGCGCACCGCTGGCGCCGAGCAGCGCCAGCGGCAGGCCGAACAGCAGCGCCAGCCAGCGGTGCAGGGCCAGCCAGGCACGCCGCCGGCCGGCCCTGGTCGATACCAGCGGATCTGCCATCGGCGGCCTACCAGCGGTAGCTCAGGCTGGCGATCAGGCTGCGGTCCTCGCCGACGGTGCAACTGCTCGTACTGCAGCCGTTGTAGTAGTGCTTGTCGGTGAGGTTGCTGGCATTGAGCGACAGGCGCAGCCCATCGGCCTCGCGGAACAGCCGACCCAGTTCGTAGTGCACCGCGGCGTCGAGCAACGTGTAGGAGGGCACCGTGATGGTATTGGCCGCGTCCGCCTCGGTGCGCCCGAGGTAGCGCACCCCGGCGCCGAAGCCCAGGCCCGCCAGGGGGCCGTCGGGCTGGGTGTAGTCCAGCCACAGCGAGGCCATCTTGCGCGGCGTGTTGGTCGGCCGGTGGCCCTTTTCCACGGGGTTGTTGCTTCTGGTCACCTCGGCGTCGTTGTAGGTGGCGCTGCCGACCAGGTCCAGGCCGCGGGCCAGGCTGGCCTTGCCTTCCAGTTCCAGGCCACGCACCCGCACCTCGCCGGTCTGCACCTGGTTGAGGTTGTTGTCGGGGTCGGTGGTCAGCACGTTCTCCTGGGTCAGTTCGTAGGCCGCCAGGGTGATGAAGCTGTCGTAGCCCTTGGGCTGGTACTTCACGCCCACTTCCGACTGCTTGGCGGTCAGCGGCTTGTAGGCGTTGCCGTAGAAGTCGGTCCCCAGGTAGGGGTTGAACGAGGTGGAGTAGCTGACGTAGGGCGCCAGGCCGTTATCGGCCAGGTAGACCAGGCCGGCGCGGTAGGTGAACTTCTCGTCGCGCTGCTTGCTGCCGCTGTCCGCCAGGCGGTTGTCGGTGCGCGCGCTGGAGCTGTCCTGGCGGCCGCCGAGGCTGAGTACCCAGCGGTCGTCGAAGGTGAACTGCTGCTGGGCGTAGACGCCGACCTGGTCGGCGCGTTGCTGGGTCTGCGCCATGGGCTGGTCGGCGGGGCCGAAACCCTGGCCGTACACCGGGTTGAAGATGTCGATGGACGCAGCCTTGCCGGCGCGCAGGTAGTAGTCCTCGCGGGTGCGCCGGTAGTCCAGGCCCAGCAGCGAGGTCATCTGGGTGTCGCCGATGTTCCAGCGTGCCTGGGCGTTGTTGTCCAGGGCGTAGACGTCGCCGATGATGCGGAAGCGGTAGGCGCTGCGCATCAGGGTGCGCTGGTCGGCGGCCAGGCCCATGCCGCTGGCGGTGTTGGTGAGCAGGTTGACGTGGCTGTAGCGGGCGCTGGAGTGCAGGCTCCAGACGTCGTTCAGGCGGTGGTCCAGCAGGTAGCCGAGGGCGTACTGGGTGCGGTGGTTGTCCAGCCCCGGCTCGTCGAGGAACTGGTTGTGCTTGATCTTGCCGTTGGGGTTGGGCAGCAGGCTGCCGCGCAGCGGCACGAACACCCGCGGGGCGCCGAACTCGTCCTCGGCGTACTCGGCCAGCACGGTCAGGTCGGTGTCCTCGTCGGGGCGCCAGGTGAAGGCCGGGGCGACGAAGGTCTTGCGGTCGACGATGTGGTCGGTCTGGGTGTCGCTGTCGCGGCCCAGCCCGGTGAGGCGGTAGAGGAACTTGCCCTCGTCGTCCAGCGGGCCGCTGAAATCGAACTGGCCCTGGCGCCGGTCGTGGTTGCCGCCGATCACCTCCACCTCATGGAAAGGCTGGTCCAGCGGGCGCTTGCTCACCTGGTTGACCACCCCGCCCGGGGCGTTCTGCCCGTAGAGCACCGAGGCCGGGCCCTTGAGCACCTCGACGCGCTCCAGGCCGTAGGGCTCGACCTTCGGCCAGGCCTGGCTGGTGGTGCCGCGCAGGCCGTCGCGCAGCATGCCGGTGCTGGAAACGTCGAAGCCGCGGATCTTGATCGAGTCGAAGCGCTGCGAGGCGGCGCCGGTGGTGTCCTGCACGCCGGCGGTGTAGCGCAGCGCCTCGGCCACCGACTGCGCCTTCTGTTCGTCCATCTCCTTGCGCGTGACCACCGACAGCGCCTGCGGCACCTCGCGGATCGGCGTATCGGTCTTGGTGCCGCTGAGGCTGCGCCGGGCCACCACGCCGGGCACCGGGCCCACGGGGTTCTCGCCGCTGCCAAGGACGGTGCTGCTGTCCAGCGAGAGCACGTCCTGTTCCGGGCGCTCGTCGCCCTCGGCCAGGGCCTGGCCCGGCAGGCTCGCCAGGCCGACGCCCAGGGCCAGGGCGTGGATCGCCCCGGCCAGGCGCAGGCCGCGGGGGAGGAGGTGGGAGGGTAGGTTTCGGGGGCCGAACTGCCGGGGGCCGGTTGCCATGATTCGCTCCATGCTGAGAGGGGTTCAAAAATGCGAATGCGAACTTATCTCAACAAGCATTCGTGGCGCCGGGGGAAAACATTGGATTGCGCGACCATTTCTTTCGATTGGGAAAAAACGGCGGAACCCCTGCCGCCTGGAGCGCTCAGCGCAGCTCGCGGGGCGATACCCCGAAGCGCTTGCGGAAGGCGATGGAGAAATGCGCCGGGCTGTAGCCGACGCGGTAGGCGGCGCTGGACACGTTGCTCTCGCCGCTGGCCAGCAGGCGATAGGCCTCGCTCAGGCGGACCTCCTGCAGGTAGGCGTAGACGCTGCTGCCGAACAACTGGCGGAAGCCCTCGGTGAGCTTGCGTGCGTTGAGCCCCACCTGGCGCGCCAGTGCGGCCAGCGATGGGGAATGCTGCAGGTCGCGGCACAGCAGTTCGCGGGCGGCCTGCACCCGCTCCAGGTCGGCGGAGTTCAGGCGCATCCCGGCGTTGGCCGGCCCCTGGTCGGCCAGCAGGTCCTCCAGGCCCAGGGCGGTCAGTTCCAGCGCCTTGCCGCCCAGGTAGAAGGCCCGCGACGGCCCGTGCAGCGGGCAGGTGACGATCTGCCGCGCCAGGGCCAGCAGCGAGCGCGAGGCAGGCCGGCAGAACAGCACCGGGCCGCCGTCGTGGCGCTGCCGGAACAGGCGGTCGGGCTCCAGGCCGACGCTGCGGATCGCCGGGAAGTCCAGTTGCACCGTGGCATAGCGTACCGGCACGCCGCTGGCGAACAGGTGGTCGCCGCAGAACTCGCCCTGGTTGGCCACCGCGCACAGGGTGGGGCCGCGGATCTCCACCGGGGGCTGGCCCTCGACGCGGCAGTCGAGGCGGCCGCTGAGCACCAGGATCAGCTTCAGGCCCTTCCATAGCGGCTCCTGCATCCAGGCCTGGCTCTGCATCACCACGGTGCCGGCGGACAGGGTGATGTCCGCCGCCCCGCCCGCCAGGGCAGCGCCGCAACCGGGCACGCTGAGGGTGAAGTCGTTGGGCACGCTGCGCAGCGTAGCCTTGCTGCTGGACATCCTTCTCTCCTTGCTTGGCGGATGGAGCCCCAGGCTAGCATGGGAAAACCCTCCCGTTAATGAGAATTATTATTGTTTGTGCCGGTACCAGGCGCCATGCCGCGGCCCATCGGGCGCGAAGGCGCCGCGCCGGCCGGCAGCGGTTCCACGATCCAAAGAAAAAGGCGCGGGATCGAAGGCGACCGTCCTTGCCGCTGTCGGATTAGCGGGATATTGATAATGACTCGCAACAACAGGGAGAGGGAACTCCACTGCGTACCGCCCACGCCCGGGCACTTCAGAGGCGGCAGCCTTGCCGCCGTCCAGACCCCACCGACGTCCTGCACGGCCTTCCCGGCAAGGTCCCAGGCCCGCTCATGTCCGCAAAAAGCGAGGAAGCAAGATGACCATTGGCGACGACCGCACCGATTGCCCCGACTGGCCCGAGGCATTCGCCCGGCGCTACCAGGACGCCGGCTACTGGCGCGAGGAAACCTTCTCCGGCCTGCTGCGCCAAGCCGCCCGGCGCTTCGCCGAGCGCGAGGCACTGGTGGAAGGGGAGCGGCGCCTGAGCTACCGCGAGCTGGACGCGCGGGTCGAGCGCCTGGCCGCCGGCCTGCACGGCCTGGGCCTGCGCGCTGGCGACAACGTGCTGCTGCAATTGCCCAACGGCATCGCCTTCGTCGAGGCCTGCTTCGCCCTGTACCGCCTTGGCGCGCGGCCGATCTTCGCTCTGCCGGCGCACCGCGAGTTGGAGCTTTCCAGCTTCTGCCGCTTCGCCGAGGCCCGCGCCTATATCTGCACCGATCGTGCCGGCGACTTCGACTTCCGCGCCCTGGCGCGGCGGCTCCAGGCGGAGCAGAAGCAACTGCGCCACGTGCTGGTGGCCGGTGAGGCGCAGGAGTTCGTCGCCCTGGCCGACCTCTACCAGGCCGAGCCCCTGGCGTTGCCCGGGCCGACGCCGGACGCGGTGGCCTGCTTCCAGCTCTCCGGCGGCTCCACCGGGGTGCCCAAGCTGATTCCGCGGCGGCACC
Organism: Pseudomonas sp. 273; assembly: GCF_029201425.1. Taxonomy (NCBI): domain Bacteria; kingdom Pseudomonadati; phylum Pseudomonadota; class Gammaproteobacteria; order Pseudomonadales; family Pseudomonadaceae; genus Pseudomonas; species Pseudomonas sp. 273. The sequence goes on along the minus strand of NZ_CP116775.1, from coordinate 3,479,176 downwards.
GGGAGTACCTCTACAACCTGCGTGCCAGCGCCGAGCTGTGCGGCCTGGGGCCGGACAGCACCTACCTGGCGGCGCTGCCCATGGCGCACAACTTCCCCATGTGCTGCCCGGGTTTCATGGGCACCCTGTACAGCGGCGGGCGGGTGGTGACCGCGGCGCAGCCGACGCCGGAATGCTGCTTCCCGCTGGTCGAGGCCGAGGGCGTGACCCATACCGCCCTGGTGCCGCCGCTGGCCCTGGTCTGGATGGAGGCGGCCGAGGTCCGCGGGCGCGGCCTGCCCGGCCTGCTGCTGCAGGTGGGCGGTGCGCGGCTGAGCGAGGCGGCGGCGCGGCGCGTCGAGCCGACACTGGGCTGCCGCTTGCAGCAGGTGTTCGGCATGGCCGAGGGGCTGATCTGCTACACCCGCCCGGACGACGACGCCGAGCACCTGCTGCGCACCCAGGGCCGGCCGTTGTCGCCGGCGGACGAAGTGCGGGTGGTGGACGAGCAGGGCAACGACCTGCCGCCCGGGCAGGTGGGCCTGCTGCTGACCCGCGGGCCCTACACCATCCGCGGCTACTACCGGAACCCCGGGCAGGACGCCGAGTGCTTCACGGCCGACGGCTTCTACCGCTCCGGCGACCGGGTGGCGCTGACTGCCGACGGCTACCTGGTGGTGGAAGGGCGCGACAAGGACCTGATCAACCGCGGCGGCGAGAAGATCGCCGCGGAGGAGGTGGAGAACCTGCTGCTGGCCCACCCCGCGGTGCTGGATGCGGCGCTGGTGGCGATGCCCGACGGCTTCCTCGGCGAACGCAGTTGCGCGTTCGTGATCCGCCGCTCGCCGGCTGCCGCCGGTGAACTCAAGGCCTACCTGCGCGGCTGCGGACTGGCGGCGTTCAAGCTGCCGGACCGCTTCGAGTTCATCGAGGCCTTCCCGCAGACCGGTGTCGGCAAGGTCAGCCGGCGGCACCTGCGCGAGGCCCTCCAGCAACAGTACTTCACCCCGCGGGAGGCGTGCGCGCGTGGCTGAGGCGGGCTTCCCTCTGGCGGTACTGCTGCGCCCGGTGCGCGGCCGCCTGCTGCTGGCGGTGACGTTGCAGGCGTTGTCGGCTCTGGCCGGCATCCTGCCTTTCGTCGCCCTGGCCGAACTGGCGCCGGCGCTGCTGGCCGGCAGCCTCGACGACGCCCGGGCGCCGCTCCTGGCCCTGGCCGGCGCCGCCGCGCTGCTGCTGCGCCTGCTGGGCCTGAGTTGCGCACTGCACATGACCCACCTGGCCGACAGCGACCTGCAGCTGCACCTGCGCCGCCGCCTGGCCGTCCACCTCGGGCGCCTGCCCCTGGGCTGGTATGCCGGGCGCAACCTGGCGCGGCTGAACCGGGTGCTGGTGGACGACGTCGGCGCCCTGCATCACCTGGTGGCGCACCTGCCCAACAACCTCGCCGCGGCGCTGGTGGCGCCGGCTGCCTGCCTGGCCTACCTGGTGCTGAAGGACTGGCGCATGACCCTGGTGGTGTTGCTGCCGCCGCTGCTGGCGCTGTGGCGCCTCGCCGCGCTGCGCTCGGCTGTCTACCGCGCCGACCGCCAGGCCCTGGGGGCCGCCATCGGCGGCCTGTCCCAGGCGACCCTGGGGTTCGTCCAGGGCATCGCAATGGTCAAGTCCTTCGGCCGTTCCGGGCAGGTGCAGGGCGCCTTCTTCGTCGCTGTGGAGGACTTCGCCCGCTTCTTCGCCGCCTGGGTCGGGCGCTGGGCCGGGCTGGGCGCTAGCGTCGAGGTGCTGCTCTCGCCGCTGCTGATGATCGCCCTGGTGCTGCTGGCCGGCAGCGGCCTGGTGCTCGCAGGTGAGCTGCAGCCGGTGCAACTGCTGCCCTTCGCCTTGCTCGGCCCGGCCCTGGCTGCGCCCGTAGCGGCGCTGGGGCACGGCGGCGACGCCATCGTCCAGGGCCGCGAGGCCGCGCGGCGCATCGGCGAGCTGCTGGCCACCGCGCCGCTGCCGCAGCCGGCATCACCGCGCCAGCCGCAGGGTGCCGAAGTGCGCTTCGAAGCGGTGAGCCTCAGGCACGCCGATGGTGGCCTGGCCCTGGACGGCATCGACCTGGTGCTGGCGCCGGGCACCCTGACCGCCCTGGTGGGCGAATCCGGCGCCGGTAAGTCGACCCTGGCGAGCCTGTTGCCGCGCTTCGCCGACGTCAGCAGCGGCGCCATCCGCATCGGCGGCGTGGACCTGCGCGAGATGGACAACGCCACCCTGTACCGGCAGGTCGCCTTCGTCTTCCAGGAGGTCCGCCTGCTGCGCGCCAGCGTGCTGGACAACCTGCGCCTGGCGAGGCCCGAGGCCACGCTCGACGAAGTCAGGGCCGCGGCGCGGGCCGCGCAGATCGATGCGCGTATCGAACAATTGCCCCAGGGCTACGCCACCGTGCTGGACGGCAGCCAGGCGTTGTCCGGCGGCGAGCGGCAGCGCCTGGCCATCGCCCGTGCGCTGCTGGCCGATGCCCCCATCCTGGTGCTGGACGAAGCCACCGCTGCGGCCGACCCGGAGTCCGAAGCGGCGATCCAGCAGGCCCTGTCGGTGCTGGCGGCCGGGCGCACGGTGCTGGTGATCGCGCACCGACTGGCCAGCCTGCGCGATGCCGATCGGATCGTCGTGCTCGACGGTGGCCGGGTGCTGGAAATGGGGCGCCACGAAGCGCTGTTGCAGCAGGGCGGCGCCTACGCCCGGCTGTGGGCGGCGGAGCAGGGGGGCGGCGCATGATCGTCGAACTGCTGCGTTGCCTGGAGCCGGCCCAGGCTCGCCGCCTGCGCCTGGCGGTGCTGGCCATGGCCGCCGCGGCCAGCGCCCAGGGGGTTGCCCTGGGCCTGCTGCCGCTGGCCTTCGCCGAACTGTTCGGCGGCGCACCGGCATGGCACTGGCCGCTGGCCTTCGCCGTGCTGGCCATGGCTTGCCTGTGGCTGCGCCGCCATGCCCAGCTGCTTGGCTATCGCGCCGGCGCGCAAGCCGCCCGCGGGCTGAACCGGCGTCTTGGCCAGCACCTGGCGCGGATCCCCCTGGAGTGGTTCGTCGAGCGCCGCGGCGCCGAGCTCAACCGCCTGGTGACCTACAACGTGCTGCAGGTGATGAGCGTGCCGGCGCACCTGTTGCAGCCGCTGCTCAATGCGCTGCTGACACCGCTCGCGCTGCTGGCCGTGCTGGCTTTGCAGATGCCGCAACTGGCCCTGGCGGGGCTGGCGGCGGCATTGCCGCTGTGGCTGTTCTACCGCTGGGGCGTGCGCTGGGGCGGCGAGGCCGAGGAGGGCAGCGAGCGGGCGAGCACCGAGGCCGCGGCGCGGGTCCTGGAGTTCGTCCGCCAGCAGGCGCTGCTGCGTGTCAGCGGGCGTACCGAGGCCGGCTTCGAACTGCTCGAAAGGGCCCTCGACGAACAGCGCCGCGCCCAGCGCCGAGCCCACTGGCGCACCTTCCCGGCGGCGCTGGGCCTGGCCGGCGCGCTGCAGGCGCTGTACACACTGTTGCTGCTGGGCGGGCTGCATGCGGTGCTCGGCGGGCACCTGGCGGCCACGGAGTTCCTCGCCCTGGGGCTGCTGGCGACCTGCCTGGTGGAGCCCATGGGCACCCTGGTCAACCTGGGCGCCACCTTGCGCCAGACCCGCCATGGCCTGCGCCAGCTACGCCAGGTACTGCAGGTGGCGCCGCTGCCCGAGCCCGCCCGGCCGCGGCTTCCGGCCGACCACCGCCTGCAGGCGCGCGGCCTGGGCCTGGTGCGCCAGGGTCGCCGGGTGCTCTGCGGCATCGAGTTCGACCTGGCGCCCGGCTCGCTCAACCTGCTGGTGGGCGCCTCGGGGGCCGGCAAGTCGAGCCTGCTGCGTCTGCTGGCGCGCTGTGCCGACCCGGACGAAGGCCAGGTGCTGCTGGGGGGCGTCGACCTGCGCGAGATCGCTGCCGCCGAGCGCGACCGCAGCCTGGCGTTGCTGCCCCAGGACTGCGCCCCGTTGCCCGGCAGCCTGCTGGACAACCTGCGCCTGGGCGACCCCGCGGCCAGCGACGCGACGCTGCTGTCGATGGCCCGCGCCTGCGGCCTGGAAAGCCTCGCCAGGCGCCTGGCCGAAGGCTGGCGCAGCCCCCTGGGCGAGGCCGGGAACGGCCTGTCCGGTGGCGAACGGCAACGCCTGGCCCTGGCCCGCCTGCTGCTCAAGGGCGCCCCCGTGCTGCTGCTGGACGAACCCACCGCAGCCCTGGACCCGGCCAGCGAGGCGCGCATCAACCGCCTGCTGCTCGGCCTCGCCGGCCGCCACACGCTGCTGCTGGCCACCCACCGGCCGAGCCTGGCCGAACAGGCCGCACAGATCCTCGTGCTCGACCAGGGCCGCCTGGTGCAGCGCGGCACCCACCGTCAGCTTCTGGCCCAGCCGGGCCGCTATCGAGAGCTGTTCCACGAGCGCGAAGCGGTCAACCGCTGGCGCCTGCGTGGCCCCATCCACCCCGCTTCCGCAAGGACTGCCCAGCATGAACGATAACCCAGCACTGGCATGCGCTCATTCACCCCGGGCGCACCCCGGCGACGACCTCGCCGGCACCGATCCACACAGCCTGCGCGACTGGCTCGCGCCGGCCCTGGGCTGCGACGCCGCGGCCATCGACGCGCAACTGTCGCTGATCGACCAGGGCCTGGATTCCATCAACCTCATGCGCCTGCCCACGCTACTGGCCCGCCATGGCGTGCGGGTCGGCTTCGCCGAGCTGATGGAGCGACCGACCCTGGAGGCCTGGCTGCGCCTGTTCGCCGAGTGCGCCGGCGCGGTGGCCGCGGCGGAGCCGGCCACGCCCGCGGTCGGCGACGGCTTCGAACTGACGCCCCTGCAGCAGGCATACTGGCTGGGCCGCGACGAGCAGCGCAGCCTCGGCGGGGTGGCCTGTCAGCTGTACCAGGAACTGGACGGCGGCGAACTCGACCCGCCGCGCCTGGAAAGCGCCGTGCGCGCGCTCTGCCAGCGACACGCCATGCTGCGCGCGCAGTTCCTGGCCGACGGCCGCCAGCGCATCCGCAGCGAGCCGGCCTGGGCCGGCCTGCGCGTGCACGACCTGCGCCGCCTCGCCGGGGCCGAACGCGAAGCGCGCCTGGCGCAACTGCGCGAGGCACTGTCGCAGCGCTGCCTGGACGTCGCCGCCGGGCAGGTCTTCGACCTGCAACTGAGCCTGCTGCCGGATGGGCGCGGCCGGCTGCACCTGAACCTCGACCTGCTGGTCGCCGACGTGCTCAGCTTCGCCATCCTGCTGCGCGACCTGGCGGCCTTCTACCGTGGCGAGGGCGGAACGCTGCCGGCGTTGGGCATGGATTTCCCGACCTATCTGGCCGCCCAGCGCGAATTGCGCCTGCCGCAACTGGCGAGCGCCCGCGACTACTGGCGCACCCGCCTGGACAGCCTGCCCGGCCCGCCGCAGCTCCCCCTGGCCGAGGCCCCGGAGCGTCTTGGCCGGCCGCGCTTCCGCCGCCTCCAACTGCTGCTCGAGAAGCCGCGCCTGGCGCTCCTGGAAGCCCGCGCCCGGGCACATGGCCTGACACTCGCCAGCGTGCTGGCCTGCGCCTACGCCCAGGTCCTGGCGCGCTGGAGCGCCAGCCAGCGCTTCGTCCTCAACCTGCCGTTGTTCGACCGCCAGCCGCTGGACAGCGGCGTGGCGCACATGGTCGCGGACTTCTCCAACCTGGTGCTGCTGGAGGTGGACCTTTCCCGCGCGGGCAGCTTCGCCGAGCAGGCCGCCGCCCTGCAGGCGCAACTGCACCGGGACCTGGGCCACGCGGCCTGGTCGGGCATGGAGGTGCTGCGCGAGCTGGCCCAGCGCCAGGACGGCGAAGGCCTGGGCGCCCCCGTGGTGTTCGCCTGCAACCTGGGCGAGCCGCTGGTGGACGCGCGTTGCCGCGAAACCCTCGGCCGTCCCGGCTGGGCGCTGTCGCAGACGCCCCAGGTCTGGCTCGACCACCAGACCTACCCGCTGGAGGAGGGCCTGCTGCTGAACTGGGACGCGGTCGACGGGCTGTTTCCCGACGGCCTGCTGGAAGCCATGTTCGCCGCCTATGAGCGCCTGATAGAGGGCTTGCCCGAGCAGGACTGGGGCCAACCCGTATCGCTGGAACTGCCTGCGGCGCAAGCGCAGGTGCGCTACCAGGTCAACGACACCCGCGCGGACCTGGAGCCCGGCGTGCTGCACCAGGGCTTCTTCGCCCAGGCGCGGAACAACCCCCATAACCTGGCCCTGGTGGCCCACGACGAGCAGGAACGCCAGTACAGCTACGCCGAACTGGCCGAAGCTGCCCTGCGCCTGGCCGCAGCGCTGCGCGAATGGGGCGTGGCGGCCGGCGACGGCGTGGCCATCACGCTGCCCAAGGGGGCGGGCCAGGTGATCGCCGTGCTGGGCGTGCTTGCCGCCGGCGCGTGCTACGTCCCGGTGGGGATCGAACAGCCGCCGGCGCGGCGCGCGGCCATCCTGCGCCAGGCCGGCGTGCGCCTGGTGCTGACCGACGCCGAGCGGGCCGGGCAGGGCACCTGGCCGGCCGTCACGGTGGTGCGCGAGCTGGCCGACAGCCAGGCCTTCGAACCCCTGGCCAAGCCCCTGCCGGTGGAGCCGTCGGCCACCGCCTACGTGATCTTCACTTCCGGCAGCAGCGGCGAGCCCAAGGGCGTCGAGGTCGCCCACGGCGCCGCGCTGAACACCCTGGATGCCCTGCGCCGGCGCTACCGGCTGACGGCCGGCGACCGCCTGCTCGGCGTCTCGGCCCTGGACTTCGACCTCTCGGTGTTCGACCTCTTCGCCGTGCTCGGCGTCGGCGGCACCCTGGTGCTTCCGGACGAGGCCCTGCGCAAGGAGCCCACGCACTGGCTGCAGCTGCTGCGCCGGCACGGCGTCACCCTGTGGAACTCGGTGCCGGCATTGCTCGACATGCTGCTGCTGCGCAACCGTGGCGGCCTCGGGCTGGGCGGCCTGCGCCTGGCGCTGGTCTCCGGTGACTGGATCGGCCTGGACCTGCCGCCGCGCCTGCGCCAGGTCGCCCCCGGCTGCCGCTTCGTGGCCCTGGGTGGGGCTACCGAGGCGGCGGTCTGGTCGAATTTCCAGGAAGTCGGGGAGGTGCCGCCGCAGTGGCGTTCGATCCCTTACGGGCGGCCACTGGACAATCAGCGCTACCGGGTGGTCGACGGCCTCGGCCGGGATTGCCCGGACTGGGTCGCCGGCGAGCTGTGGATCGGCGGCGCCGGCGTCGCCCTGGGCTATCGCGGGCAACCGGCGCTGACCCTCCAGCGCTTCGTCGAGCACGACGGCGAACGCTGGTACCGCACCGGCGACCTGGGCCGCTACTGGCCCGACGGCACCCTGGAGTTCCTCGGCCGCGTCGACCAGCAGGTGAAGCTGCGCGGCCACCGCGTCGAACTCGCCGAGGTCGAGGCCGCCCTCGAACGCCATCCGGCACTGGCGCGTGCCGTGGCCCTGGTGCTGCCCGGCGCACGGGCCAGCCTGGTCGCCGCGGTGGTGCCCGCTGGCGGCCGCGAGACGCCGCAGGAAGCGCAGCTGCGTGACTGGGCCGGCGACTGGTTGCCTGCGCACATGCTGCCCGAGCGCATCCTCGCGCTGCCGCGGCTGCCCCTGAGCGGCAACGGCAAGGTGGACCGCAAGGCCCTGGCCTGGCTGCTGCAGGAGCAGTTGCAGGGCAGCGCCCCGGCGGCGGAAGAGGAGCCGCTCGGCGAACTGGAGGCCGAGGTCGCCCGCCACTGGCGCGCGCTCCTGGAGGTGCCGTGGGTCGGCCGCCACCAGGGCTTCTTCGCCCTCGGTGGCAACAGCCTGCTGGCCACCCGGCTGATCGAGCGCCTGGCCAGCGGATTCGGCGTGGAACTGACGCTCAAGGACTTCTTCGGCGCCGCCAGCGTCGCCACCCAGGCCGCCCTGGTGGCGGCCCGGCAGGCGCAGCGGCAGGCGTCCGTCAACCCGTTGCAGGAGGGGGCACTATGAACATCCATGAACTGCGCAATGAACTGGACGCGCTGGGCGTCGAGCTGTGGGAAGAGAACGGCCTGCTGCGCTACCGGGCGCCGGCCGGGGCCCTGGACGAGGCTCTGCTGCAACGCCTGCGCGAGGCCCGCGACGAACTGCTGGGCAAGTTGGCGACGGAGCGCGAGCAGGCCCTGCAGGGCGACCCGGCGGAGCAGGGGGAGCCCTTCCCACTGACCGACGTGCAGGCCGCCTATCTGCTCGGCCGCAGCACCGCCTTCGCCCATGGCGGGGTCGCCTGCCACGGCTACCTGGAGTTCTCCTTCCCCGGCCTGGAGGTGGCGCGCCTGGAGCGGGCCTGGAACCAGCTGATCGAGCGCCATCCCATGCTCCGCGCGGTGGTCAGCGCCGAGGGCCACCAGCGCATCCTGGCCGAGGTGCCGTACTACCGGCTGCAGGAGCACCTGCGAGATGCCGAGGGCCAGCGGTTGGCCGAGCTGCGCGAGCGCATGGAGCTGCGCCGCGCCGGCCCCGAGTGCTGGCCGCTGGTGGAACTGTGCGTCAGCCGCGGCGCCGACGGCGACCGCCTGCACCTGTCGGTGGACCTGCTGGTGTGCGACTACCAGAGCGTGCGCCTGCTGCTCGGCGAGCTGCACCAGCTGTACCACGGCGGTTCCCTGGCGGAGCCTGCGCGGATCAGCTTCCGCGACTACGTCCTGGCCGAGCGCCGCCTGCGCGAAGGGCCGCGCTACGGCCGCGACCGCGACTACTGGCTGGCCCGCATCGACGGCTTGCCTGGCGCGCCCGAGCTGCCCATGGCCGACGCGCAGCCGGGGGCCCGCTTCCGCCGCCTGGCTTTGCAGGTGGACGAGCGCGACTACCGGGCCCTCGGCCTCAACGCCGCCGGCGCCGGCATCGGGGTGTCCGCCGCGGTGCTCGCCGCCTATGCGGAAACCCTGGGGCGCTGGAGCCGGCGCGGCGACTTCTGCCTGAGCCTGACGCTGCTCAACCGCCTGGCGCTGCACCCGCAGGTGGAACGCCTGGTGGGGGACTTCAGCTCGGTGGAGGTGCTGCAGGTGGATACCCGCCAGGGCGGCAGCTTCGCCGAGCGCGCCGCGCAACTGCAGGCGCGCCTGTGGGAGGACATGGACCACCGGCTGTTCTCCGGCATCGAGGTACTGCGCGAACTGGCGCGTCGCCGGGGCCGCGATGCCGCGCTGCTGCCCTACGCCTTCACCAGCACCCTGGGCGCCGGCGGCGAGGCCGGCCGAGGCCCCTTCATGCCCGGAGCCGAGCTGGTCCATGGCATCAGCCAGACGCCCCAGGTGCTGATCGACTGCCAGGTCTCCGAGCGCGACGGCGGCCTCTGGGTGAACTGGGACTACCGCGAAGGCGCCTTTGCCGAACCCGTGCTGCGCGCCATGTTCGATGCCTTCTGCGCCCTGTTGCTGCGCCTGGCGCGCGAACCCTCGGCCTGGGCGCTGGACGACTGCCTGGAGCTGCCCGCCACCCAGCGCCTGGCCCGCGAGCTGGCCAACCAGACCGATGCGCCGCTGCCCGAGGGCCTGTTGCACGAGCCGGTGTTCGCCCGGGCGCGCCTGGCGCCCCGACACCCGGCGCTGGTGCAGGGCGATCGGCGGCTGGACTTCGCCGAGCTGGTCGCGCGCGCCGAGGCGGTGGCCGCCGCCTTGCTCGACGCCGGCTGCCAGCCCGGCGAGCGGGTCGCGGTGTGCATGGACAAGGGCATCGAGCAGGTGGTCGCCGTGCTCGGCATCCTGCGCGCCGGCGCCGCCTACCTGCCGCTGGACACCAGCCAGCCCGAAGCGCGCCGCGAGCTGATCCTGGAGAACGCCGGGGTGTGGCGGGTGGCCACCCACTCGGCGCTGGAAGGGCACCTGGCCTGGCCGGCGCGGATCGTCCAGACGCTCGCCGTGGACCGCCTGCAGCCGTATGCCGGTGCGCCATTGCCGGCCGCTGCGGCGGGGCCGGACGAACTGGCGTACGTGATCTACACCTCCGGCTCCACCGGCACGCCCAAGGGGGTGATGATCAGCCACCGGGCGGCGCTGAACACCCTGGCGGACATCAACGAGCGCTTCCAGGTCGATGCCGACGACCGCATCCTCGGCCTGGCCAGCCTGGGCTTCGACCTGTCGGTCTACGACATCTTCGGCGCGCTGGCCGCCGGCGCCACGCTGGTGCTGCCGGATGCCCGGCGGCGCAACGACCCCTCCCACTGGGCGGCCTGCGCCCGCGAGCAGGGCGTGACCCTGTGGAACTCGGTGCCGGCGCAACTGCAGATGCTCCTGCACTACCTGCGCTCGGAACCCGGGGCGGCCCCGCAGCGCTTGCGCCTGGCGCTGCTCTCCGGCGACTGGATTCCGCTCAACCTGGCGGCGGAGAGCGCCGCGTCGCTGCCGCGCCTGCGCCTGGTGGGCCTGGGCGGCGCCACCGAGGCGGCGATCTGGTCGATCATCCAGCCACTGGACGAGGTGCCGCCGCACTGGCGCAGCGTTCCCTACGGCCGGCCGCTGGCCAACCAGCGCTTCCATGTGCTCGACGAGCGTCTGCGCGACCGCCCGGACGGCGTGGCCGGCGAACTCTACATCGCCGGCGACGGCCTGGCCCTGGGCTACCTGGGCGATGCGCAGAAGACCGCGGAGCGCTTCATCCGCCACCCCGTCAGCGGCGAGCGGCTATACCGCACCGGCGACCTGGGGCGCTACCTGGCGGACGGCAGCATCGAGTTCCTCGGTCGCGAGGACTTCCAGGTGAAGGTGCGCGGCCACCGCATCGAACTGGCCGAGGTGGAGAGCGCACTGCTCGAGCACCCGGGCGTGCAATCCGCGGTGGTCGTGGCCCAGGGCGAGGATGCCCTGGAGCGGCGCCTGGTGGCCTTCCTCCGTGCGGAGCCCGCGGCGCCCGCGCCCTGGCCCGAGGGCCTGGCCGAGCAGGCGCGGGCGGCGGGGCAGGGCGTCAGCGGCGGCCTGGACCCGTGCGAGATCCGCGAGATGTCGGAGCAGGTCGAGCGCGCCGCGCTGCTGGCCATGGCCGCCGCGCTGAAACGGCCGGGGCTGTTCGACGAGAGCGTACGGGGGCATTCGCTGGACGACATCTACCGGGCCTGTGAAGTGGCGCCGCGCAACCAGCGGCTGATCCGGCGTTGGTTGCGAGCCCTGGTGGAGGAGGGGTTGCTGGCCTTCGACGAGGCGCGTGGCGGCTACCACGGGCTGCAGGCGCCGGACGCCGGGTTGCGCCAGGCCTGGGCGCGCATCGGCGAACTGGAGCCCCGGGTGGGCTGGGGCGCCGAGGTGCTGCGCTACCTGCGCGAGAGCCAGGAGCGCTTGCCCGAGCTGATGAGCGACCGTCTCGACCCGCTGCACCTGCTGTTCCCCGAAGGGCGCACCGAGGTGGCCGACGGCGCCTACCGGCGCAATCTCATCAGCCAGTACCTGAACCGAGCGGTGTGCGCCGCGCTGCGCCGCATCGCCGCCGACTTCGACGCCGAACGGCCGCTGCGCCTTCTGGAGATAGGCGCCGGCGTCGGCGGCACCAGCTGCGACCTGATCCCGGCGCTGGCGGGGCTGCCGGTGGACTACCAGTTCACCGACCTCTCGCAGTATTTCCTCAACGAGGCCCGCGAACGCTTCGCCGACTATCCCTGGGTGCGCTACGGCCTGTTCGACCTCAACCAGGAGCCCTGGCGCCAGGGCGTTGCCGACAACTCGCTGGACGTGATCCTCTGCGCCAACGTGCTGCACAACGCCCGCGATGCCGGCCGGGTGCTGGCGCGCCTGCGGCGGATGCTGGCGCCCGGTGGCTGGCTGGTGTTCATCGAGGCCACCCGCGACACCTACCAGATCATGGCGTCCATGGAGTTCAAGGAGGGCCTCACCGAGTTCGAGGACCTGCGCCGCGAGCTGGACACCACCTTCCTGCGCCGCGAGCAATGGCAGGCCCTGCTGGCCGAGGCCGGGGCCGAGGCGCCGCTATGCCTGCCGGAGGCCGGGGAGGCCATGTCCTGCATCGGCCAGCACCTGTTCATCGCCCGCTTCAAGGCCGACCGCCAGCGCCTGGAGCCCGTCGCCCTGCGCACCCACCTGGCGCGGCGCCTGCCGGAGTACATGCTGCCGGCGGAAATGCTGGTGCTCGACGAGCTGCCCCTGACCGCCAACGGCAAGGTCGACCGGCAGGCCCTGGCCACGCTGCGCGCCCAGGGCGCCGAGCGCTCGACCGCCACCGGCGAGCCGCCGCGGGACGAACTGGAGCGGGCCATCGCCGAGGTCTGGCGGGAAACCCTGCGGGTGCCGGCGGTGGGGCGCGAGCAGGGCTTCTTCGAACTGGGCGGCGACTCGCTGCTGGTGGCCCAGGTGGTCGGCCGCCTGCGCGAGCGCCTGCCGCAGCTGCGCAGCGTGCAGTGGGACCAGTTGCTACGCCAATTGATCAACCAGCCGACGGTGGCGGCGCTGGCCGACTTCGTCCGCGCCAGCGATGCGGCGCGGCCGGGTTCGCCCCTGGTGTCGATCCGCGAACAGGGGGAAGGCCACAAGCGCATCTTCGTCCACGATGGCAGCGGCACCCTGGCGCCCTACCGTGCGCTGTTCGCTGCCCTGGAAGGCGGCGCCGACGGCCTGGTGCTGGCCGACGTGGCCGCCTACCTGGCGCTGGCGCCGGAGCAGGCCATCCGCCGCCTGGCCGAAAGCTACGCCGCCACCCTGGAAGCCGCCGGATACCGTAGCCTGAGCATCGTCGGCTATTGCCTGGGCGGCCTGCTGGCCAGCGAGCTGGCGGCCTGCCTGAAGGCGCGGGGCGTGGCGGTCGAGGCGCTGACGGTGATCAGCAGTTACCGCGTGCCTTTCCTGATCGAAGACGACCTGTTGGCCGAATACGTGTTCGCCCGGGTCATGCAGGCCGACCCCCGCGAGCTGGGCTACCCGATGGACGAGGTCGGCCTGGAGCAGGCCATCGCCGAGGCCCTGCGGCGTACCCCGGGGCGGGTGACGCGGGGCGTATGGCAGGAACTGGAGGAGCGCCCGCAGACCCGCGACGCCCTGGCGGCCATGCGCAGGCTGGCGGCATGTTCGCCCGAGCAGCGCCTGCAGGCCATCGCCCGCGCCATGCGCCATGCCGGCTCGCAGTTCAGCGACCTGGACTGGCTCGGCGAGCAACTGCGCGTGTTGCGCCACAGCCTGGCGGCGGTGGCGTTGCACCAGGCCACGCCTTACGACGGCGACATGCTGTTCGTCCGCCAGACCGGCGAAGTGCAGGTGCTGCCGGGCATGCACCGCGACATGAGCGCCTACTGGCGCGGGCTGTGCCTGGGCCGCCTGCAGGTGGTCGACGTGCCCGGCGACCACTTCAGCTGCATGCAGGCGCCCCACGTCCAGGCGGTGGCGCGGGCCTGCAAGCAACGGCAGGAGGCACTGGCATGAATGGCGACCCCATAGGCCTGCTGGGCGCCAGCGGCAGCGTCGGCCGTGAAGTCGTTCGCCTGCTGCGGTCGCGGCACCCGTTGCGCATCGGCGGGCGCGACCTGCGGGTGTTGCAGCGCCTGGCCGCCGAACAGGACGATGTGCAGGCGCATGCCCTGGACCTGAACGACGAGGGCGCGCTGCGTGGCTTCGTCGACGGCTGCCGCCTGGTGCTCAACTGCGCGGGCCCGAGTTACCGGGTGCTCGACCGGGTGGCGCGGGTGGCCCTGGCGGCAGGCGCCGACTACCTGGACGTCGGGGGTGACGACCCGCTCTGGCAGCGCCTCGCTGGCCGGGTTCCCGAAGGCCGCCGGGCGCTGCTCTCGGCCGGCATGCTGCCGGGGCTGTCCGGGCTGCTGCCGCGCTACCTGGCCGCCGGCCTGCAGCGGATCGACGAGATGCGCTGCTATGCCGGTGGCCTGGGGGTGTTTTCCGCCAGCGCTGCCGAAGACTTCCTGCTCAGCCTCGACCCCGCCCATGGCTTCGGCCGGGCCCGGCAGGCCTGGCGCGATGGCCGCGCGATCGCCTGGAACGGCGCGCCCGCCGAGGCGCTGCGGCGACCCTGGCTCGGCAACCGGGAGTTGCTGGCCATGCCCTACCTGGGCGCGGAGGGCCGGCGGCTGTTCGCCGCGCTGGGCGTGGCCAGCGGCTGCGCCTTCAACCTGTTCGAGGACGGCCAGCTGCTGGCCTGCCTGCGGCGTATCCAGGGCCGCGGCGGGCCGGGGGAGGACAGGGCCGGAGCGATCGCCGGGCTGGTCGCCGCCAGCCGCCTGGATGCCGCCGGACGCACGCCCTACCAGGTGCTGGCCGTGGAGCTGCGAGGGCGCAGTGGCGAGGGTGACGTGCAGCGTAGTGCCTGGTTGCTCGGTGGCGATGGCTCGCGCCTGACGGCCGCGACGGCAGCCTTTGCCGTGGAGTGCCTGGAGCGCTTGCCGGCGGGGCTGCACTTCGCCGCCGAGGTGCTGCCGCCGGGCGAGTGCCTGGAACGGCTGCGGGCCTGGCTGCCCGAACTGCGACTGGGCCAGGGCGAGGCCGCCGCGGATGCCTGCCCGGTGGAGGAGGGCGCGCTATGAGACAGGCAACGGAAAGTCCCTGGCTGCGCCGTTTCCCCGGGCTGCCGAACCCCGGCTTCCGCCTGCTGTGCCTGCCCCATGCCGGCGGCGGCGCGAGCTTCTTCCGCGATTGGCGCAGGCACCTGGAGCCGGACGTGGAGCTGCTGGCCGCCCGGTACCCGGGGCGCGAGGAGCGCCACGGCGAGGCGATGGCAACCAGCCTGGAGGCCATGGCCGCATGCATAGCCGATGCCTGCGCCGGCCTCGACGAGCGCCCGCTGGCCCTGTTCGGCCACAGCATGGGCGCGGCCCTGGCGTACGAGATCGCCCTGGCCCTGCAGGCGCGCGGTCGGGCGCCCCTGCACCTGTTCGTCTCCGCCCACCCGCCGCCCCATCGCCAGCGCGGCGGCAGCCTGCACCTGCAGACGGACGCGGCGTTGCTGGCGGACGTGTGCCGACAGTCCGATGGCGCGCCCTCGGCGCTGGACGATCCGGCCGTGCGCGAGCTGTTCCTGCCGGCGCTGCGGGCCGACTACCGGCTGATCGAGCGCTACCGGCGCGAGCGTGTCGAGCCACTGGACTGCCCGGTCTCGCTGTTGCTGGGCGAGGACGACGGGGAAGTGAACGACGACGAGGCCCTGGCCTGGGCCGCCGCCAGCCGTTGCGGGCTGGACGTGCGGCGTTTCGCCGGTGGCCATTCCTACCTGCGCGCGCAGCGCCGCGCCGTGCTCGAACACATAGGCGGCTGGCTTGCCAGCTACCGCGAGCCGGCCTGGCAACTGTGGCCCTGAACCCATCGCAAGGAGCGAACGCAATGAAGACCCCGGAACAATGCGCCAGCCTCGACGACGTGCGCCTGGGCATCGACAGCCTCGACCGCGAGATCATCGCCGCCCTCGGCCGGCGCCTGGCCTACGTCAAGGCGGCGGCCCGCTTCAAGCCGGACGAGGCGAGCATAGCCGCGCCGCAGCGGGTCGCCGCGATGCTGCCCGAACGCCGCGCCTGGGCCCGCGCCGCCGGGCTGGACCCGGCGTTCGTCGGCCCGCTGTATGCCCAGATCATCCAGTGGAACATCGACCAGCAGGTACGCCACTGGCGCCGTCGGAACGGCCTGGAGGAGGACGGGCAGGCATGAACGCGGATACCTTCGACGAACTGCGGGCGGCCTTCGCGGCGGCCGCGCGCCAGGCCCGCGAGCAGGGGTGGCCGGTACTGGCGGTCGGCACCACGGCCTGTGCGGAACTCGACGCCATGCGGCTGTTCGCCGCCAACCGCCAGGTATTCGGCCAGAGCCTGCTGTGGCGGGCGGAAGAGGGCACCGAAGCCATGGCCGGCTTCAGTTGTACCCAGGAAGTCAGCCCGCCGGCGGCCGGGCGCTTCGCCGCCAGCGCCGACATCTGGCGCGAGCTGTTGGCCCGCATGGCCTGGCGCGGGCCGTGCCCGCCGCGCCTGTGCGGTGGCTTCGCCTTCGACGCCCAGGCGCCGACGGCGCCACACTGGCGCGCCTTCGCCGCCACCTCGCTGGTGTTGCCGCGCATCCTCTACCTGCGCCGGGCAGGGCGCTCCTTCCTGTCCTTCAGCCGCTGGCTGGAGCCGGATGCCGACGTCGATGCCGCGGTCCGTGAGCTACGCGCCGAATGGAGCACCTTGCTCGCCCGCTACCTCCACCGGCCGCGCTGTCCCGCCCTGGCGCAAGCCCCGGTGGCGCGCGAGACGCTGGACGCCCGTGACTGGCAGGCGCGGGTGGCGGCGGCAGTGGCGCATATCGCCCAGGGTGGGCTGCGCAAGGTGGTGCTGGCTCGCGAAGTATGCCTGCAGGCGGTGGGCGGCTTCCCCTGTGGCCAGGTGCTGGAGCGCCTGGCCCAGGCCGGCCCCACGGCCTGCCTGTTCGCCTTCGACCGTGGCGGCGCCTGCTTCCTCGGGGCGACCCCGGAGCGCCTGCTGCGGGTCGCCGGGGGCGAACTGGACACCGTGGCGCTGGCCGGCACCCTGGCGCGCGGGGCAACGCCCCAGGAAGACGCGCGCCTGGGCACCGCGCTGCTGAACAGCGCCAAGGACCGCCACGAGCATGCACTGGTCGTCGAGTGCCTGCGCGAAGCCCTGGCGCCCTACTGCGAACGGCTGGACATCGAGGCGTTGCCGCGCCTGCATCGCCTGGCGCGGGTGCAACACCTGCTGACCCCGTGCGTGGGCGGCTGCGTGCGGGGGTGGATATCCTCGACCTGGTGGCGGCGCTGCACCCCACCCCGGCGGTGGGCGGCCTGCCGCGCGAGGCGGCGCTGGACTACATCCGCCGCCACGAGGGCATGGACCGTGGCTGGTACGCCGCGCCGGTGGGCTGGCTGGATGCCGCGGGCGACGCCGAGTTCTGCGTGGCACTGCGCTCGGCCCTGCTGCGGGGCGACAGGGCGCACCTGTTCGCGGGCTGCGGGATAGTCGCCGCCTCGGAGCCGCAGGCCGAGTACCGGGAAACCTGCCTGAAACTGCGTACCATGCAGGACGCCCTGGCCCCGCCAGTGGAGGCCCCTCAGCGGCGGCTGCCCTGATCGCGGCTGCGCCGGTACGCCCCCGGCTGCTGTCCGGTGCTCTTGTGGAAGGCGCGGGTGAAGGCCGCCACCGACTGGTAGCCGACCGCCGCGGCCACCTCGGCCACGCTCTGGTCGGCCTTGAGCAGGCGGCAGGCCTGGCCCATGCGCAGGGCCAGCAGCACCTGGCCGGGGGACTGCCCGCAGGTTTCGTTGAAGCGCTTGAAGAAGGCCGAGCGCGACAGCCCGGCGCAGGCCGCCATGTCCTCCAGTGTCCAGGGCAACTGCGGCTGCTCGATCATCCTTTCCAGCAGGCCGGCGAACTGCGGCTGCCGGGCCAGGGCCACCAGGCCGCCGAGGCCGGGGTTGTCCAGCACCTGCTGGCGCAGCACGTAGAGGAACAGCAGGTGGCTCAGGCGCTCCAGCAGTTGCTGCGAGGGCGCCGGCTGGCGCGCGCATTCCTCCAGGATGAGTTCGAACAGGCTGCGCGCGGCGCGTTGCGAGGGCTCGTCGGCGCGCAGCACCAGGTAGGCGGGCAGGGCGTCGATGATCAGCGCGGAGAGCCCCGAGTGGAAATGGAAGAAGCCGCAGACCAGCCCGACGCCGTCCTCGGCCTGCAGCTCCAGGGCGGTCATGGCCTGGCGCGGCTGGCAGGCGGCGGCCTCGGCGCTGGCGGCGTCGGACAGCCGGTAGGCCAGGTCGCGCAGGAGGAAGACGGCATCGCCGCCGTCCAGGCGCACCGGCGCCTCGCCCTCCAGGTGCAGCCAGCAGTGGCCCTGCACCACCAGGTGGAAGCTGGCCCTGGCCAGGCCCTGGGTGGACGCGTGCCAGCCGCCGCAGTAGCGGCCCACGTGGAACAGGCTGGCGTCCAGTTCCAGGCTGTCTAATAACCAATCGACAAGGGGGCTCGACGAAATCATCTAACGAAAAGACTCTGGAGCAAGTGATAGCGACTTTAGAATATTGAACGGTTTTCTTATTACCAACAGACTTTTTCGACACCTACCGTACACGGAGTCGAACCATGTCCCGCCTGCCCATCCAGACCCTCGACAGCGCCCCGGAAGCGGCCCGGCCGTTCCTCGAGAACGCGCTGAAGAACTCCGGCTTCATTCCCAACCTGCTCGGCGTGCTGGCCAACGCCCCGGCGGCGCTGGAGACCTACGTGACCGTCTCCGGCCTCAACGCCAAGGCCGAGCTGGGCCTGGCCGAGCGCGAGGTGGTCCAGCTGATCGCCGCCACCACCCACGGCTGCGATTTCTGCGTGGCCGGGCATACCGCGGTGGCGGCCAACAAGGCCAGGCTCCCCGAGGAAGTGATAGCCGCCCTGCGCGAACAACGCGAACTGCCGGACGCGCGCCTGGAGGCCCTGGCCGCCTTCGCCCGCGAGGCCATCGCCACCCGCGGCGCGGTCAGCGACGCCGGCCTTGCGGCCTTCCGCGCCGCCGGCTTCAGCGACGGCAACGCCCTGGAGGTGCTGCTGGGCATCAGCCTGGCGACCCTGTGCAACTTCGCCAACGTGCTGGCGCAGACGCCGCTCAACCCCGAACTGGGCAAGTACCGCTGGGAAAAGGCCTGAGTTTCCCATGACCGGGCGGCTGCCGTGCCGCCGCCCGCCGACAGGAGAGCGACCATGCTCGATCCGACCCTGAGCCGCTGGCTCGATGCCCAGGCCGAGGCCCTCGACCTCGGCCAGGCCGACCCGCAGTCGGTGCTGCCGCAACTGGCCGGCGCCGGGCTGTTCGGCATAGGCGTGCCCGAGGCGCGCGGCGGCGCCGGCGGCAGCCTGCTCGACGCGGTGGAGGCCATCGCCGCGGTGGCCGGCCATTCGCTGACTGCCGCCTTCGTCTTCTGGGGCCAGCGCGCCTTTATCGAATACCTGCTGCAGAGCCCCAACCGCGAGCTGGGCGAGCGCCTGCTCGGCGAGCTGCTGGACGGCCGCCTGGCCGGGGCCACCGGGCTGTCCAACGCGATGAAGTTCCTTTCCGGCATCGAGAGCCTGCAGGTGAAGGCCAGCCCCGCCGCCGATGATGGCTGGAGCCTGGACGGCCGCCTGCCCTGGGTGACCAACCTGCGCAAGGGCCACTTCGTGGTGGCCGCGGCCATCGAGCGCGAGGGCGCGGCGCCGCTGGTGGCGGCCATTCCCTCGGGCAGCGCCGGCCTGAGCCGCTCCGACGACCTGCGCCTGCTCGGCCTGCAGTCGAGCAACACCGCCGCCCTGGACTTCAGCGCGGTGCAGCTGCCCCGCGAGTGGCTGCTGCACGACGACGCCCGGCGCTACCTGCCGCAGGTGCGCCCGGCCTTCCTCGGCCTGCAGTGCGCCATGACCATCGGCCTCACGCGCCGCGCGCTGGAGGCGGTGCGCGAGCACCTGGGCGGCAGCCGTTCGGTGCTGCGCGAGGAGGAGGAACGCCTGCGCGGCGAGCTGGAAGCCCTGGTCGAGCGCCTGCGCGCCGGCCTTGCCAGCGGCGAGTTCGGCAGCGAACCGGCGCGCCTGTTCCGCATCCGCATCGGCCTGGCCGAAGGCGCCGCGGCGGCGGTGCAGCTGGAGCTGCAGGCCAGCGGCGGCAAGGCCTACCTCAGCCAGCACGGCGCGGCCTTCGCCCGCCGCTGGCGTGAATCGGCCTTCGTGCCCATCGTCACGCCCAGCCTGGTGCAACTGCGCGCCGAGCTGCAGCGCCAGGAGGCGCGGGCATGAGCGAGGTGTTGCTGCAGGCCGCCGGCGTCGCCCTCGGCTACCCCGAGGGCAAGGCCTGGCGCAGCGTGCTGGAAGGCTTCGAGCTGAGCCTGGCGCCGGGGGAGGTGGTGTCCATCCTCGGCCCCAGCGGCGTCGGCAAGTCCAGCCTGCTGCGGGTGCTGGCCGGGCTGCAGAAGCCGGCGGCGGGCAGCGTGCACCTGCTCGGCGAGGCCATCGACGGCCCGCACCCGCGGGTCGCCGTGGCCTTCCAGGACCCGAGCCTGCTGCCCTGGCTGAGCCTGGAGAAGAACGTGGCCTTCGGCCTCGACTTCGCCCGCCAGCCGAAGCTGGACAAGGCCAGCCTGCACCAGCGCGTCGACCAGGCGATCGCCGACGTCGGCCTGCAGCACGCGCGGCACCTGGCGCCGGCGCAACTTTCCGGCGGCATGGCGCAGCGCACCGCGCTGGCCCGCTGCCTGGCGCGGCAGCCCCAGGTGCTGCTGCTGGACGAACCCTTCGGCGCGCTGGACGAAGTGACCCGCGCCGACATGCAGCAACTGCTGCTGCGGGTGATCGGCGAGCGGCGCACCGCCGCGGTGCTGATCACCCACGACATCGACGAGGCCCTGCTGCTCTCCGAACGCATCCTGCTACTGGGCGACACCCCGGCGCGGACGTTGGGCGAGTGGCGCATCGACCTGCCGCACCCGCGTGCGGAGCTGGTCGAGGAACTGGGCGCGCTGCGGGTCGAGATTCTCAGAACCCTACGGCGGGCGAGCCGACCCCACGCGAACCCCACGACTGCGCCGGAGGCTGCCCATGTGCCTGGACGATCCCACTCATTCTCGACGTGACATTCTGAAACTCAGTGCGCTGCTCACCGCGGCCGGCGCACTGCCGCTGCTGACCAGCCTGCGCGCCCGCGCCGCCAGCGAACCGGACGCCCCGGTGCGCATCGGCTACCTGCCGATCACCGACGCCACGCCGCTGCTGGTGGCCCACGCCAACGGCCTGTTCGAGGCCGAGGGCATCAAGGCCGAGCGCCCGGTGCTGCTGCGCAGCTGGGCGCAGGTGATCGAGGCCTTCATCTCCGGCCAGGTCAACGTCATCCACCTGCTCTCGCCGATGACCGTCTGGGCCCGCTACGGCAGCAAGGTGCCGGCCAGGGTGGTGGCCTGGAACCACGTCGGCGGCTCCGGCCTGACCGTGGCGCCGGACATCGGCGAGGTGAAGCAGTTGGGCGGGCGCAGCCTGGCCATCCCGTTCTGGTACTCGATCCACAACGTGGTGCTGCAGCAACTGCTGCGCGACAACGGCCTGGTGGCGGTGAGCAGGCCGGCCAACGCCCCGCTCGCCGCCAACGAGGTCAACCTGGTGGTGCTGCCGCCCTCGGACATGCCGCCGGCCCTGGCCAGCAAGCGCATCGCCGGCTACATAGTCGCCGAGCCGTTCAACGCCCTGGCCGAGAACCTCAAGGTCGGGCGCATCCAGCGCTTCACCGGCGACGTCTGGCGCAACCACGCCTGCTGCGTGGTGTTCATGCACGAGCACGACCTGAACGGCCGCCCGGAGTGGTCGCAGAAGGTGGTCAACGCCATCGTCAAGGCCCAGCTGTGGACCCGCGACAACCGCGCCGAGGCGGCCAAGCTACTGTCCAGGGACGGCGCCAACCGCTACACCCCGCACGCGCCGGAAGTGCTCGGCCGGGTGCTGGCCCCGGCGCCGAGCGAACGTGAGAAATACCTGGCCGACGGCGCCATCCGCCATGCCGACTGGCACGAGGAGCGCATCGACTTCCAGCCGTATCCCTTCCCCAGCTACACCGAGGAACTGGTGAAACGCCTGAAGGACACCCTGATCCAGGGCGACAAGGGCTTCCTCGCCGCGCTGGACCCGGCGCAGACCGCCAGGGACCTGGTGGACGATCGCTTCGTGCGCAACGCCCTGGCCCAGGTCGGCGGCCTGGCCGCCTTCGGCATTCCCGACAGCTTCGAGCGCAGCGAGGAGATCACCACGTGAGCCCTGCCGTACTGTCCGGCCGCCGCCACTGGCTGCTGGGCCTGGCCGGGCTGCTGGCGCTGCTCGGCCTGTGGTGGGCCGGCGTGCGCCTGTTCGGCGGCGACGGCCTGGGGCAGCTGTTCGCGCCCGGGGCCACCTTCGCCAGCCTGGGCGAACTGCTCGGCCGCCCCGAGCTGTACGAGCACGTGCTGGTCAGCCTCAGGCGCGTACTGCTAGGGCTACTCCTGGCGCTGGCGGTGGGCGTGCCCCTGGGCCTGCTGGTGGGCGCCTCGCGGCACCTGGAGGCGGCGACCACGCCGGCCTTCCAGTTCCTGCGGATGATCTCGCCGCTGTCGTGGATGCCCATCGCGGTGATGCTGATGGGCGTGGGCGACCAGCCGATCTACTTCCTGCTGGCCTTCGCCGCGGTCTGGCCGATCCTGCTCAACACCGCCGCCGGCGTGCGCCAGCTCGACCCGCGCTGGCTGCAGCTGTCGCGCAGCCTCAGCGCCACGCCCTGGGAGACCCTGCGCAAGGTGATCCTGCCCGGCGTGCTCGGCCACGTGCTGACCGGCGTGCGCCTGGCCATCGGCATCCTCTGGATCGTCCTGGTGCCCTGCGAGATGCTCGGCGTCAGCGCCGGGCTGGGCTACTACATCCTCGACACCCGCGACCGCCTGGCCTACTCGGAGCTGATGGCCATGGTCCTGCTGATCGGCGCCCTGGGCTTCGCCCTCGACGCCCTGGCGCGCAGCCTGTACCGCCGGCGCCTGGGCTAGCCAGTGCATTTTGCCGGCGCTGCGTCTATATACAGGCAATGGGCCGGCGCCAGTGCGCCGGGCAGCCGAGGAGGGCGGGCCATGCGTATTCTGGTAGTCGGGGCGGGTTCCACGGGCGGTTTCTTCGGGGCGTGCCTGGCCCGGGCCGGGCGCGACGTGACCTTCCTTGTGCGCGCCGGGCGGGCGCACCAGCTGCAGCAGGAAGGCCTGCAGGTGCTCAGCCCCCACGGCGACTTCGCGCTGACGCCGCAACTGGTCAGTGCCGAGCAGCTGGACGGGCCCTACGACCTCATCCTGCTGACGGTGAAGGCCTACGCCCTGGAAGCGGCGCTGCGCGACATCGCCCCGGCGGTGGAGCCGGGCAGCATGATCCTGCCGGTGCTCAACGGCATGCACCAGGTCGACGCCATCGTCGAGCACTTCGGCCGCGGGCCGCTGCTGGGCGGCGTCTGCAAGATCGCCAGCACCCTGGACGAGCGCGGCCGCATCGTCCAGTACGGCACCCTCAACGAACTGTCCTACGGCGAGATGGACGGCGCCCGCAGCGAGCGCATCCTGCGCCTGGACGCGCTGCTGCAGGACGCCGGCTTCGACGCCCGCCTGAGCGCCGACATCCACCGCGAGATGTGGGAGAAATGGGTGCTGCTGGCGTCCCTGGGCGGCATCACCTGCCTGATGCGCGGCAACATCGGCTCGGTGGTCGCCGCGCCCCAGGGCGAGGCCTTCGTCAACCGCCTGCTGGACGAGGTGGTGGCGGTGGTCCGCGCGGTGGGCCTGGAACCGCGCGAAGCCTTCCTCGCCGAGGCGCGCCGGCAACTCACCCTGCATGGCTCGCCGCAGACCTCGTCCATGTACCGCGACCTGGTCGGCGGCCGCCCGGTGGAGGCCGAGCAGATCATCGGCGACCTGCTGGGCCGCGGCCAGGCGGCCGGGCTGGACCTGCCGCTGCTGCAAGCGGCCTTCGTGCACCTGGCGGTGTACGAGCAGGGGATGGGCTGAGCGCGTCCTGCGGATAGGTGTCGCCCGAGCCCGCGGCACCCGGCACGGCTTGCCGGCGCCGCGGCGCATCCATAGAATGGGAATTATTAACATTTGGCAATGATTCCCCCGCATGCCCGCCAGCCCCTCCGCCGACAGCGTCCACGGTCTGTACCTCGCCCATCACGGCTGGCTGAACGGCTGGCTGCGCCGCCGCCTGGGCTGCTCGCAGCAGGCCGCGGACATGGCCCAGGACACCTTCCTGCGGTTGCTGTGCGCGGCGCGCCCGCAGCCCATGGAACAACTGCGCGAGCCGCGCCACTACCTGGTGACCGTGGCCAAGCGGGTGATGGTCGACCACTTCCGCCGGCAGAGCCTGGAGCGCGCCTTCCTCGAAGGCCTGGCGCAGCGCCCGGAGGCCGGGGAGCTGTCGCCCGAGGAGCGGCAGATCATGCTGGAAACCCTGCTGGCGCTGGACGCCATGCTCGATGGCCTGGGCCAGCGGGCCAAGCAGGCGTTCCTGCTGTCGCAGCTGCAGGGCCTGAAGTACGTCGAGATCGCCGAGCGCCTGGGCGTCTCGGTCAGCTCGGTGACCAAGTACGTGGCCAGCGCCACCGAAGCCTGCCTGCTGTTCGCCCTGGACGCCGGCCTGTGATGCCCGCCGACCCGCGGCAACAGCGCGCGCTGCTCGGCGAGGCGGCGCGCTGGCATGCCCGGCTGTGCGCCGAGGATGCCGGCGACAGCCAGCACCAGGCCTGGCAGCGCTGGTGCGCGCAGAGCCCCGGGCACCGTTGGGCCTGGCAGCGCGTCGAGGCGCTGCAGGCGCAGTTGCGCGGGGTTTCCGGCAACCTTGCCTACGACACCCTCAGCCAGCCGCGCGGCCTGCCGCGGCGCAGCCTGCTCAAGGGCGCGCTGCTGCTCGCCGGCAGCGCGGCGCTGGCCGGCGGAGGTTATCGCTACGGCAACCAGGCCGCCTGGCTCGCCGACTACCGCACCGGCATCGGCGAGCGGCGCAAGGTCCGCCTGGCCGATGGCAGCCGCCTGACCCTCGACACCGCCAGCGCCGTCGACCTGCGCTTCGATGCCGGTCAACGGCTGGTGTTGCTGCGCAAGGGCGCAGTGCTGATCGAAACCGCCCACGACAGCCGGCCGTTCCTGCTGGACAGCGCCGAGGGCCGCCTGCATGCCTTGGGGACGCGCTTCTGCGTGCGCCAGGAGGCGGGCTGCACGCGCCTGACGGTGCTGCAGGATGCGGTGGCGGTGCAGCCGTTCGCCTTGCCGGGGCAGCAGCGCATCGTCCAGGCCGGCCAGCAACTGCGCTTCGGCGCCGCGCACCTGGGGCAGACGGAAAGGGCCGTGGCGGGCGCCGCCAGTTGGGCCGACGGCTGGCTGGTGGCGGATGCCTGGCGCCTGGACGCCTTGCTCGCCGAGCTCGGCCGCTACCGCCCCGGGGTGCTCAGCTGCGACCCGGCGGTGGCCGGCCTGCGCCTGTCCGGGGCTTACCCGCTGGACGAGCCGGAGCAGGCATTGCAGGCGGTGGCGCGGGCGCTGCCGGTGCGCCTGCGGCGCTTCACCGACTACTGGGTGCGGGTGCTGCCGGCCTGAGGCGACGCCCGGTGAAAATTTTTTCGGCGAGCATTGTCGATTCTCATTCGCTCATCCGACTCCTACCCGAATTCGCGGCATTTGCCGCTCACCATCGGGGGAGTCCAGAGATGAACAAGCGGATCAACGAACAGGCCCGGGCAGGGCGGGGCAAGGCGCTGGGCGGCGGCCTGAGCGCCCTGGCGCTGGCCCTGGGCATGAGCCTGGGCGCGCTGCCGGCGCTGGCCGCGCCGGCAGGGCAGGCGGCCCTGCACGAGTACGCCCTGGGTGGCGGGCCGCTGGGCGAGGTGCTGGCGCGCTTCGCCGCCGAGTCCGGCGTGGTGCTGTCGTTCGACGCCGCGCGCACGGTCGGCAAGCGCAGCGCCGGGTTGCGCGGCCGCTACGCGGTCGACCAGGGCTTCGCCGCGCTGCTCGCCGGCAGCGGGCTCAAGGCCAGCGAGGTGTCGCCCGGGCACTACGCGCTGGTGAACGACGACGTCTATTCGCTGGACTCGACGACCGTCACCGGCAACAGCCTGAGCCCGGACACCGACGACCGCGACTCCTACACCACGCCGCTGCTGACCATCGGCAAGGGCCAGCTGAGCCAGAAGGACATCCCGCAGTCGGTCAGCGTGGTCACCCGCAAGCGCATGGACGACCAGAACATGCTCACGGTGGCCGACGCCCTGCGCGACACCACCGGCATCACCGCCATCGACTACGGCGACGGCACCGCCTACTTCCAGTCGCGCGGCTTTCCGGCGGCGGTCATGTACGACGGCGTGCCCTCGGACAGCAGCCTGCAGTACCAGCAGCAGTTCGACCTGGCGATGTACGACCGGGTGGAAGTGATGCGTGGCCCCAGCGGCCTGCTGCAGGGCTCCGGCGAGCCGGGCGGCAGCGTCGACCTGCTGCGCAAGCGCCCGCGCGACGCGTTCGCCCTGACCGGCCACCTGCGCGCCGGCACCTGGGACAACTACCACGGCGACATCGACGTCACCGGGCCGCTGGACGAGCAGAAGCACATGCGCGGCCGCCTGGTGGTGGCCGCCCAGGACCGCGACTACTTCTACGACCAGGGCCACTCCGGGCTGGGCATGGTCTATGGCGCACTCGACCTCGACCTGGACCCGGACACCTTGCTGAGCCTGTCGGCCAGCTACCAGAAGACCGACATCGGGCCCTTCGACTACGGCCAGTCGGTGTACTACGACGGCAGCTTCCTCAAGGCGCCGCGCTCGCAGTTCTACGGCGCCAGGTGGAACCAGAGCTACCTGTACATGAAGGAGTTCCACGCCGAGCTGAGCCACGCCTTCGCCAACGCCTGGACCTCGAAGACCACCTTCAACTACCGCGGCCTGGACAGCAGCTCGCTGTACGCCTACCTCGGCGGCGGCGTCGACCCGGCGACCAACCAGGGCGACTTCACCAACCAGCGCCAGCACGACGACTACGACTGGTACAGCCTGGACAGCAACCTCAACGGCGATTTCGACGCCTTCGGCCGCACCCACCAGTTGCTGCTGGGCGCCAACTACGCGCTGTTCAAGGACCGCTCGCTGTCGGCCTGGGAGGACGTCGGCAACCAGGACGTGTTCGCCCCGGTGCTGCCCAAGCCGGACCTGGCCTTCGACTCGGGCCACGACACCCGCCAGACCCAGGGCGGCGTCTACGGCCAGACGCGGCTGAAGCTGCTCGACCCGCTGACCCTGGTGCTCGGCTCGCGGCTGAGCTGGTACGGCACCGAGCAGAGCGACGTGCTGCCGGAGTCCGGCCCCTGGGTGCGCTCGCCCAGCGTCAACCACAAGTACACGCCCTACGCCGGGTTGATCTACGAACTGACCCCGGAGCTGTCCAGCTATGTCAGCTACAGCAGCGGCTTCATCCCGCAGACGCAGAACAGCGCCAGCGGCAAGCTGCTCGACCCGCGCAAGAGCAAGCAGTACGAGGTGGGGCTGAAGGGCAGCTACCTGAACGGCGCGCTGAACGCCAACCTGGCGGCCTTCCTGCTGCGCGACGAGAACCGCGCGGTGGCCGACCCGGACAACGCCGGCTTCTACGTCAACGCCGGGAAGATCGAGAGCCGCGGCTGGGAAGCCGAGATCAGCGGCAGCCCGCTGCCGGGTTGGGACCTCTACGCCGGCTACACCTTCCTGCTCAACCGCTACCTGTCCGACCCGGACAACGAAGGCAAGGTCTACGACAGCGAGGAACCCAAGCACAGCCTCAAGCTGTGGAACACCTATCGCTTCCAGGGCGGCACCCTGGCCGACTGGCGCGTCGGCGGCGGCCTGCGGGCGTACAGCCCGACCGACCGCGGCGCCGAGGCGCAGGGCGGCTATGCGGTCTACGACGCGCTGCTGGGCTACCAGGTGAACAGCCACCTGGACACCAGCCTGGCGCTGAACAATGCCTTCGACCGCCACTACTTCGCCCGCGTGCCCTCGTCCTACTACGGTATCTACGGCGAACCGCGCAACCTGATGCTGACGCTGACCTACAGCTACTGAGCAAGGCCCGCCGCCGCGCATCCGCCGGCGGAGGGATAGTTCAGGAATTCCTGAACTGATTATTTGCCGCCGGCTATTTTTCCCCCGCCGCCTACCTGCGACAACTGCACCGGCGCCAGGCCACACCAGCCCTGGCGCCGGTGCAGCGGAGCCCCCACAACATCCGCGCGCCACGCTGTTCCTTACTGCCCAAGCACGCCCGGCGCCACGCCAGGCGCAAAACAACAATCGGCGGGTATCAGCCCGTCAATGCTGCCGGTCTGTCAGAGGAATACCATCGTGTCCATGCTTGCGCTCATCCCCCGTTTCCCCTCGTCCCCGCCCAGCCGCGGCCGGACGCCCGCCGCCATTCCGCCGATTCCCGCCATGCCGCGCTGAGCCGCGCCGTGACTTTCGCCGTGCCCGACGGCGCGGTTCATCCTGCCCGGAGTTCGTCCATGCGACTCGAGATCTTCCGCACCCTGTGGGGCTACGCCCATGGCTGGCCGCAGGCCATCGCCGAACTGCGCGAGGCCGGTTTCGACGGCCTGGAGGCACGGTTGCCCCTGGACCCCGCCACCCGCGCCGAGTACGCGCGGCTGCTGGTGGAGGAGGGCGTGCCCTACATCTGCACCCTGTTCACCGCCCACGACGTGCTGCCCGACCAGGCCGCCAGCCCGCAGGTCCACCTCGACGACCTGCAGCGCAAGCTGGGCCTGGCCGCGGAGCTGGCGCCGCGTTTCGTCAACGTGCTCGGCGGCAACGACCGCTGGCCGCTGGCGGCGCAGGTGGACTTTTTCGGCCGCGCCCTGGAACTGGCCGCTACCCAGGACCTGACCTGCTGCTTCGAGACCCACCGCGCCCGCTCGCTGTACAGCCCCTGGGTGACCCTGGAGCTGATCCGCCAACTGCCCGAGCTGCGTTTCACCAGCGACATCAGCCACTGGGTGGTGGTCTGCGAGCGCCTGCTGGACGACGCCGCCGACGACCTGGGCCCCTTCGTCGAGCGCGTGCACCACATCCAGGCACGCGTGGGCTACGACCAGGGCCCGCAGGTGCCGCACCCGGGCGCGCCGGAATACGCCGCCGCGCTGGCCTTCCACCAGCGCCACTGGGAAGCGGTGTGGCGCGCCCAGCAGGCGCGTGGCCAGGCCGTGACCACCCTGACCCCGGAGTTCGGCCCGGACGGGTATTTGCATCGGCTTCCCTTCACCGCTGCGCCAGTCGCCGACCTGTGGGACCTCAACCGCTGGATGGCCACGGAAGAACGCCGGCATTTCCAGACCTTCCTCGAAACCTGAGCCGGAGCACGACCCATGCAGGAGCATGCAAGCAAGGCCTTCACTTCCATCCCCGTGGTCGACATCGGCGGGCTGTTCAGCGCGCGCCTGGAAGACCGCCTGGCGGTCGCCGCCGAGCTGGGCAAGGCGGCCCGCGAGGTGGGCTTCCTGTACATCCGCAACCACGGCCTGGACCCGGCGCTGATCGAGGGCCTGCAGGCGGCGGCGCGGGACTACTTCGCCCAGCCGCTGGCGGCCAAGATGCGCCACTACATCGGCGCCTCGGAAAGCCACAAGGGCTTCGTCCCTGAAGGAGAGGAGGTGTATTCCAAGGGCAAGCCCGACCACAAGGAAGCCTTCGACGTCGGCTACGAGGTGGCCGCCGACGATCCCCTGGTGCTGGCCGGCACGCCGCTGCTGGGGCCCAACCGCTGGCCCGAGGTACCGGGTTTCGAGGCCCGGGTGCGCGCCTACTACCAGGCGGTGTTCGCCCTCGGCCGCAAGCTGTTCGACGGCTTCGCCCTGGCCCTGGGCCTGGAGGAAGGCTACTTCGACCCGCTGGTGAGCCGCCCGCCGTCCAAGCTGCGGCTGATCCACTACCCGTTCGACGGCGAGGCCCAGGATGCCCCGGGCATAGGCGCGCACACCGACTACGAGTGCTTCACCATCCTCCACGCCACCGAACCGGGCCTGGAAGTGCTGAACGAGGACGGCGAGTGGATCGACGCGCCGCCGGTGCCGGGCGCCTTCGTGGTGAACATCGGCGACATGCTGGAGGTGATGACCAACGGCGCCTTCGTCGCCACCGCCCACCGCGTGCGTACCGTGCGCGAGGAGCGCTACTCCTTCCCGCTGTTCTACGCCTGCGACTACCACACGCAGATCCGCCCGCTGCCGCAGTTCGACGACGGCGGCCAGGCCTACGAGACCATCGCCATCGGCGAGCACATGTGGAGCCAGGCGCTGCAGACCTACAGCTACCTGCGGCGCAAGGTCGCCGACGGCGAACTGAAACTGCCGGAGCGGGCGCGCAAGCCGTCCAGCTTCGGCCACCTGAAAAAACAGACGCAGCCTTCCTGAACTGCGCGTTCACTCTCGACCTGGAGCAATCACGATGCACAAGACCACCCGCACTCTCCTGGCCGCCGGCGTTCTCGGCGCGGCCCTGCTGGGCGGCGCGCAGAACGCCGCCGCCGTCACCGCCACCCCGGGCCAGTTGAAGATCGGCATGGAAATCACCTACCCGCCGTTCGAGTCCTACGACGGCGACAAGGTGGTGGGTTCCGACCCCGAGCTGGCCGCGGCCCTGGCGCGGCACATGGACCTGCAGCCCAGCTACCTGAACACCAAGTTCTCCGGGCTGATCCTCGGCCTCAACGCCGGGCACTTCGACGCGGTGATCTCGGGCATGTACATCACCCCCGAGCGCACCGCCCAGGCCTTGGCCATCCCTTACGCGCAGACCGGCGCGGCGATCATGGTGCCGGCCGGCAGCGAGCTGAAGCCAGAGAAACCCGAGGACCTCTGCGGGCTGAAGGTCGGCCTGGAGCAGGGCACCACCTGGGTGGCCAAGTTCGCCGAACTGTCGAAGAGCTACTGCGAGCCCAACGGCAAGGGCGCCATCAGCGTCAGCGAGTACCCGTCCGCGCCGGAAGTGACCCAGGCCCTGCTGTCCAGGCACGTGCAGGCCCAGGTGGAGATTTCCGGGGCCGCGCACATGATCGCCGAGCGCTCCAAGGGCCGCGTGGTGGTCACCTCCAAGGAGCTGATCTACAAGCAGACCCTGGGCATGTACGTGAAGAAGGGCAACCAGGAACTGTACGACGCGCTGAAGGTGGCCTTCCAGAAGACCAAGGACAGCGGCGAGTTCGCCGCCATCCTGAAGAAGTACGCCCTGGAAGAAGCCGCGGCCGAGTAACCGTTTCAACGCAACATGAGAGACGGGCCTGGCGCCAGGCCCGTCCGCCGAGGTGCCCATGCAGTTCGACTGGTCCTATTTCTTCTCGCTGTTCTCCCTGCCGGATTTCTGGAAGGCCTGCGTCACTGTGGTCGAGCTGAGCGCCCTGGCCTGGCTGATCGGCATGTTCCTGGGCTTCCTCCTGGCCAGCGCCAAGCTCTCCGAATCGCGCTGGCTGCGGGTGCCGGCGGGGCTGTACATCTGGTTCTTCCGCAGCGTGCCGCTGCTGGTGCTGGTGGTGTTCGTCTACAACCTGCCGCAACTGTTCCCGGCCAGCGGCGCGCTGCTGTCCAACCCGTTCATCTCCGGGCTGCTGGCCCTGGTGCTGACCGAGGCCGCGTACATGGCCGAGATCCACCGCGGCGGCCTGCTCTCGGTGAGCAAGGGGCAGAAGGAGGCCGGCCGCGCGCTGGCCATCGGCGCCTTCGGCATCCAGCGCCTGGTGGTGATCCCGCAGGCGTTCCGCATCGCCCTGCCGACGCTGATCAACGAATACGTCACCGTGGTCAAGCTGACCTCGCTGGTCTCGGTGATTTCCCTCACCGAGCTGCTGATGGTCGGCCAGCGCCTCTACGCGCAGAACTTCCTGGTGATGGAAACCCTCTCGGCGGTGGCCATCTACTACGTGCTGATCGTCACCCTGTTCGGCTGGCTGCTGCAGTACCTGGAGCACCGCCTGGACCTCAACGCGCGCAAGCCGGAAACCCTCGCCGACGCCAGCCTCGACAGCCTGCGCCAGAGCCTGCCGGAACCCTCGGTGGCGCGCCGCGAGGCCCCCGCGCCGGGCACGCCGCCGGCGCTGCACCTGCGCGACATCCGCAAGAGCTACGGCAGCCACCAGGTGCTCAAGGGCGTGTTCCTCCAGGTGGCCGGCGGCGAGGTGGTGTCGATCATCGGCCCCTCGGGCTCCGGCAAGACTTCGCTGATCCGCACGGTGAACGGCCTGGAGGGCATCGACGGCGGCGAGATCGTGCTGTTCGGCGAGTCCTACATCAAGGCCGGCCAGCCCGACCCGCTGCGCCTGCGCCGCGGCGTGCGGCACATCGGCATGGTGTTCCAGGGCTTCAACCTGTTCCCGCACCGCACCATCCTCGACAACGTCACCCTGGCGCCGCGCTTCCACGGCCTGGACGGCCGCGAGCTCTGCGAGCAGCGGGCCCTGGCGCTGCTCGACAAGGTCGGCCTGCTGGCCCACGCGCACAAGTACCCGCACCAGCTCTCCGGCGGCCAGCAGCAGCGCGTGGCCATCGCCCGCGCGCTGGCCATGGAGCCGGACATCATGCTGTTCGACGAACCGACTTCGGCGCTGGACCCGGAGCTGGTGGGCGACGTGCTCAACGTCATCCGCGACCTGGCGAAGGAGGGCATGACCATGGTTATCGTCACCCACGAGATGGATTTCGCCCTGTCGATCTCCGACCGGGTGATCTTCATGGAGAACGGCCAGGTGCAGGTGGACGCGGCGCCGGCGGCCATCCGCAACGGCGAATGCGGCGAGCGGGTGATGCGCTTCATCGGCCTGGAGCGCCCGGCAACCGCAGCCCAGGGCCAACCCCAGGCGACCGCCGCCGGCTGAGCCTGGCACTTCCCGCTCGGCAGGCGGGTGCGCATCGGGTAAGGTGCGCGCTTGCCTTGTCGTCCGGGAGGGACCATGTCATCAGACCTGGCGCAGCCACGCCTGCGCCGCGCCGATAACGCTTCCCGCCGCGCCGCGCAGGTCCTGGGCCTGTGCCTGCCCGGCGACGTGGTGCTCTACCTGCTGCTGCCGATGTACGCCGCCGACTTCGGCGTCAGCCTGGCCCAGGCGGGCATCCTGCTGGCGGCCAACCGCCTGGTGCGCATCGTCGGCTACGGCTGGGTGGTGCGCTTCTACGCCCGCCACGGCGACCGCGCCACCTGCAGCCTGGCGGCGCTGGCCTCGGCGCTGTGCGCGCTGGGTTATGCAACGCTCTCCGGCGTCGCCGCGTTGCTGGTGCTGCGCCTGATGTGGGGCCTGAGCTACGCCAGCTTCAACCTCAGCACCCAGACCCTGGCCACCGCCGAGGCCCAGGGCGCCGCGCGCCGTGCCGGGCGCTCGCGGGCGACCATCTCCATCGGGCCGATGCTGGCCTTGCCGCTGGCGGCGCTGATGGCCCAGGCCTGGGGGCCGCGCAGCGTGTTCTTCGTGCTCTTCGCCAGCGCGCTGCTGGGCCTGTGGCGCGCCCGCTCGCTGCCGAACCAGGGCCACGACCTGCCGACCCCGACCGGGCGCCGCCTGCGCCTGCCGGACAGCATCGCCACCTGGTCCTTCATCGAGGGCGTGACCCTCGACGGCTTGTTCATCTTCGGCCTGTCGCTCTACGCGGAAAGC
Organism: Pseudomonas sp. 273; assembly: GCF_029201425.1. NCBI lineage: Bacteria > Pseudomonadati > Pseudomonadota > Gammaproteobacteria > Pseudomonadales > Pseudomonadaceae > Pseudomonas > Pseudomonas sp. 273. Next base: position 3,446,080 of record NZ_CP116775.1, on the reverse strand, counting down.
CACCTGGGCGGCACCGGCGTGCTGGTGGCGGGCATCCTGATGGCGGTGCGCTACCTCAGCGAGATGCTCTTCAGCCCCTTCGGCGGGCGCCTGGCCGACCACTTCGGCGCGCTGCGCATGCTGGTGACGCTGTCCCTGGCGACCTCGGTGGCGCTGCTGATCTTCGGCAGCCACTGGCTGTTCGTCGGCGCCTTCCTGGTCCTGCTGCTGCGCGCCCTGCAGCTGCCACTGGTGATGACCCTGGTGGCCCAGCGCAACCCGCAGAACCGCATCCAGGCCCTGGCCGGCAACGCCGTCTGGCGCGACATAGGCGCGGGCCTGGGGCCCATGCTGGCCGGCGTGCTGCTGCCGGTGGTGCCGGCGTTCTGGGCCTACGCCGGGGCCGCGGCGGTGCTGGCGCTGAGCGCGCTGGGGTGTGCCTGGCGGCGCTGAGCGGTCCCGGCAATCGCGGACGGAGTCCGCTCCTACGCACGCGCCCAGCCGTAGGGCGAATAACCGTTCGCGGTTATCCGCCGTCGGCCGTGCCACCGGGGAGTCCGGCGTGGTCGGTGAACCCAATCGCGGACGGAGTCCGCTCCTACGCACGTGCTGCCTGGAACCGTAGGAGCGGACTCTGTCCGCGATTCGGCGGATAACGCCGTAGGCGTTATGCGCCCTACATGGGAATCCGGGAGCTTCGTGGTTTTGCATCACACCGAACGGTCCCCTCTCCCGCTTGCGGGGGAGGGTTAGGGAGGGGGTACGGAGTCAAGGTTTGGCAGAGGTGTCAGAGCGAAGTCCGTCCCCTCTCCCCAGCCCTCTCCCTGAAGGGAGAGGGAGCCGTTCGGCGTGCACGGATAACGCAGCGTCAGCCGGCAAACTCGTAGGGCGGATAACCGTTCGCGGTTATCCGCCGTTGGCCGCGCCATCGGGGCGTCCGGCGTGGCCGGTGAATCCAATCGCGGACGGAGTCCGCTCCTACGCACGTGCTGCCTGGAACCGTAGGAGCGGACTCTGTCCGCGATTCGGCGGATAACGCCGTAGGCGTTATGCGCCCTACGGGGAGCCCGGGAGCTTCCTGGTTTCGCAACCCTCCAGCATCCGCTCGCTGATCCTCGCCGCCGTGCGTCGCAATGCCGGCAGATACCGCTCCGCCGCCTGCTCGATGCTCATCGCCTTGGCCACGTAGACCAGGTTCAGGCAGCCGATCAGGCGCTCGCCGGCATGCAGCGGGATGGCGATGGAGGCGATCTTCTCTTCCTGGTTCCAGGCCATGAAGTTCTCGCCATAGCCGCGGTGGCGCACCTTGCGCAGCAGGTTGTCCAGCGCCAGCGGATCGCGCGCCAGGCGGTACTCCGGCTCTTCGCGGCGGGCCAGCAGGGCGAGGATCTGCTCGCGCTCGGCGTCTTCGCAGAAGGCCAGGTAGGCCAGGCCGGTGGCGGTCTGCAGCAGCGGCAGGCGGCGGCCGACCATGGAGCGGTGGAAGGATAGGCGGCTGAAGCGGTGGGTGGTCTCGCGCACCACCATGGCGTCCACGTCCAGGGTGCAGATGTCGGTCGGCCACACCACCTCCTGCAGCAGGTCCGCCAGCAGCGGTGCGGCGAGGGCGGAGATCCACTGCTCGTCGCGGAAGCCCTCGCTCAGCTCGCGCACCTTCATGCTCAGGCGGAAGCTGTCGTCGGACTCGCTGCGGCGCACGTAGCCCTCGTCCTGCAGGGTTTCCAGCAGGCGCCGCACGGTGGTGCGGTGCAGGCCGGTGAGTTCGGCCAGGCGCGTCGGGCTGGCGCCGCCGTCGAGGCGGTTCAGGGCATTGAGCAGGGCCAGGCCGCGGCTCAGGCCGCGCACCGTCTTGTAGTCCGAATCCCGGTCTTTATTCATTAAAATTCTTTTAAAACAATGATGTGCACCAGGTGCACAGGGAGGCTGTTTTTCATTGTAGGACAGAATTGGCCGTTCCTATACTCGCCGCAACAACGATAAACGCCCTTCCAGGGGATAGAGCCATGAGCCATGCGTACCTGCCTGCATCCGCTTCCGAGCGGCCGCGCCTGACGGCCGCCTTCCGGACCTCGCCGAGCCTCCCGCCGGTGGCGTCCTTCCCGTCCGCCCCCGCGTCTTCGTCCAGAAGCGTGGCGAGCATCCGCTAGAACCTAACCACCCGAACAGCCCCCAGCGACCACCTTGCGCCTCGTGCGTGGGGACGGCCCCGGCTTGCCCGAGATTCTTCCGGGGCCGGTCGCCGGGCAGTGCCGAGGACACGACAATGACCACCAATAGTCCCGTTCACAGCCCCGACTACACCGCCGACGTGGTGGTGCTCGGCGCCGGCCCCGTGGGCCTGGCCATCGCCAACTACCTCGGCCAGGTCGGGGTGCAGGTGCTGCAGCTCGAGAAGCTCGACCAGCTGATCGACTACCCGCGCGCCATCGGCATCGACGACGAATCGCTGCGCACCGTGCAGGCCATCGGCCTGGTCGACGAGGTGCTGCCGCACACCACGCCCTGGCACGCCATGCGCTTCCTGACCCCCGGGGGCCGCTGCTTCGCCGACATCCAGCCGATGACCGACGAGTTCGGCTGGTCGCGGCGCAACGCCTTCATCCAGCCGCAGGTGGACGCCGTGCTCCATCGCGGCCTGGCGCGCTTCGCCAACGTGAAGACGCTGTTCTCCCGCGATCTGGTGGAGTTCCAGCAGGACGAGGAGGGCGTCAGCCTGCGCCTGAACGCCCCGGAGGGCCGCGTGGAAACCGTGCGCGCCCGCTACCTGGTAGCCTGCGACGGCGGCAACAGCCTGGTGCGGCGCGCCCTGGGCGTGTCCTTCGAAGGCAAGACCGCACCCAACCAGTGGATCGTCATCGACGTCGCCAACGACCCACTGGGCACCCCCAACGTCTACCTCTGCTGCGACCCGGTGCGGCCCTACGTCTCCGCCGCGCTGCCCCACGGCGTGCGCCGCTTCGAGTTCATGGTGATGCCCGGCGAGACTGAGGCGGAACTGGGCAAGCCGGAAAACCTGCGCCAGCTGCTGGCCAAGGTGCTGCCCGACCCGGACCGCGTCGAGCTGATCCGCAAGCGCGTCTACACCCACAATGCGCGCCTGGCCGGGCAGTTCCGCGTCAAGCGCGTGCTGCTCGCCGGCGACGCCGCGCACATCATGCCGGTATGGCAGGGCCAGGGTTACAACAGCGGCATGCGCGACGCCAGCAACCTGGCCTGGAAGCTGGCCCTGGTGGTCGAGGGCCTGGCCGGCGAGGCGCTGCTGGATACCTACGAGCAGGAGCGCCGCGACCACGCCAAGGCGATGATCGACCTCTCGGTGCTGGCCGGCCATGTGCTGGCGCCGCCCAGGCGCTGGCAGGGCGCGCTGCGCGACGGCATCTCCTGGCTGCTCAACTACCTGCCGCCGGTGAAGCGCTACTTCCTGGAGATGCGCTTCAAGCCGATGCCGCGGTACGCCAAGGGCGCGCTGGTGGCGGAGCAGGGCGGCAAGGCCTCGCCGGTGGGGCGCATGTTCATCCAGCCGAAGGTGCGTACCGAGGCCGGCGACACTGTGCTGCTGGACGATGTGATCGGCAGCAACTTCGCCATCATCGCCTGGGGCAGCGACCCGCTCTGGGGGCTCTCCAGCGCCCAGGTCGAGGCCTGGCGTGCGCTGGGCACGCGCTTCATCCAGGTACTGCCGGAGGTGCAGCTCAAGGCCGGATGCAAGGTGCCCGAGGGCGTGATCCGCGTTGGCGACAGCAGTGGCCGTCTGAAGGAGTGGTTCGGCCGCTACCCGGCCTCCATCGTGCTGCTGCGCCCGGACCGCTTCGTCGCCGGGGTGGCCATCCCGCAGACCCTCGGCCAGGTCGGCGACCAGCTGCTGCGCGCGCTGGCCGCCATCCCCCAGGCCCGGCAGCAGGCGCCGCTGGCGTCCAGGGTGGCCTGAGATGAGCGCCTACCTGCATTGCCTGTCGCACACTCCGTTGGTGGGCTACGTCGACCCGGCCACCGAGGTGCTGGCCGAGGTGGACGAGGTGGTCGCCGCCGCCCGCGCGCGCATCGCCGCCTTCGACCCGCAGCTGGTGTTCCTGTTCGCCCCGGACCACTACAACGGCTTCTTCTATGACGTGATGCCGTCCTTCTGCATCGGCATGGCCGCCCACGCCATCGGCGACTTCCACAGCCTGGCCGGGCCGCTGGACGTGCCCCGCGCAACCGCCGAGGCCTGCGCCGCGGCGGTGCTGGAGGCGGGGGTGGATGCCGCGGTGTCCTACCGCATGCAGGTCGACCACGGCTTCGCCCAGCCGCTGGAACTGTTGCTCGGCGGCCTCGCCGAGAAGCCGGTGATCCCGGTGTTCATCAACGGCGTGGCGGTGCCGCTGCCGGGCTTCCAGCGCGCCCGGCTGCTGGGCGAGGCCATTGGCCGCTTCGCCCGTTCCACCGGCAAGCGCGTGCTGTTCCTCGGCTCCGGCGGGTTGTCGCACCAGCCGCCGGTGCCGGAGCTGGCCAGGGTCGACGCGCGCATGGCCGACCGCCTGATGGGCAGCGGCCGCGACCTGCCGGCGGACGAGCGCCAGGCCCGCCAGCAGCGGGTGATCAGCGCCGCCGAAGGCTTCGTCGCCGACCCGAACTCGCTGCACCCACTGAACCCCGAGTGGGACAACCACTTCCTCGACCTGCTGGAACAGCGGCGCTTCGCCGAGCTGGACGGCCTGGGTAACGCCGAGCTGTCGGCCCTGGCCGGCAAGTCCACCCACGAGGTGAAGACCTGGGTGGCCGCCTTCGCCGCCCTGTCCGCCTTCGGCCCCTACCAGGCCCGCGAGCGCTACTACCGGCCGATCCCCGAATGGATCGCCGGCTTCGGCTCGCTGTCCGCCCACTCCCTTACCTGACCCAGAGGACCTGCCCATGACCATCGACATCAGCGAAGCCGCCAGCAGCCGCTTCGCCCGCATCCGCGAAGGCGACCTGGACCTGCAGCTGCACTACAACGACCTGGGCGAGGGCGCCGAGACCGTGGTGATGCTCCACGGCTCCGGCCCCGGCGCCAGCGGCTGGGCCAACTTCAGCCGCAACCTCGAACCGCTGCTGGCCGCCGGCTACCGCGTGGTGCTGATGGACTGCCCCGGCTGGAGCCGGAGCGACCCCATCGTCTGCCGCGGCTCGCGCTCGGACCTCAACGCCACGGTGCTCAAGGGCCTGCTCGACGTGCTGGGGCTGGAGCGCGTGCACCTGCTCGGCAACTCCATGGGCGCCCACAGCGCCGTGGCCTTCGCCCTGGCCAACCCGCAGCGCGTCGGCAAGCTGGTGCTCATGGGCGGCGGCACCGGCGGCGCCAGCCCCTTCGTGCCGATGCCCACCGAGGGCATCAAGCTGCTCAACGGCCTGTACCGCGAGCCGACCATCGACAACCTGAAGCGGATGATGAACGTCTTCGTCTTCGACCCCAGCGACCTCACCGAGGAACTGTTCCAGACGCGCCTGGACAACATGCTCAGCCGCCGCGAGCACCTGGACAACTTCGTCGAAAGCCTCGCCGCCAACCCCAAACAGTTCCCCGACTTCGGCCCGCGCCTGCCCGAGATCCGGGCGAAAACCCTGATCGTCTGGGGCCGCAACGACCGCTTCGTGCCCATGGACGCCGGTCTGCGCCTGCTCGCCGGCATCCCCGACGCCACGCTGCACGTGTTCAACAACTGCGGCCACTGGGCCCAGTGGGAACACGCCGAACCCTTCAACCGCCTGGTGCTGGACTTCCTCCAGCACTGAACCCGAGGTGCCCCATGACCATCAGCCAAGAGACCCTCGAACGCCTGGCCGCCGACCTGCGCCGCGCGGAAACGCAGGGCGAGGCCATTGCCCCGTTGCGTGACACCCTCGGCGAGGAGAACGGCGAGGCCGCCTACGCCATCCAGCGCCTCAACGTCGCCCACGCCCTGGCCGCCGGCCGGCGCCTGGTCGGCCGCAAGATCGGCCTGACCAACCCCAAGGTGCAGGCCCAGCTGGGCGTGGACCAGCCGGACTTCGGCGGGCTGTTCGCCGACATGGCCTACGGCGACAACGAAGTGGTGCCGTTCGGCCGCGTGCTGCAACCGAAGATCGAGGCGGAGATCGCCCTGGTGCTGGAACGCGACCTGCCCGGCACCGACACCACTTTCGCCGACGTTATCAATGCCACCGGCTGGGTGTTGCCGGCCCTGGAAATCGTCGGCAGCCGCATCGCCAACTGGAACATCCGCTTCGCCGACACCGTGGCCGACAACGCCTCCAGCGGCTGCTTCGTGCTCGGCGGCCCGGCCCGCCGCCTCGACGGCCTGGACCTGCGCGGCGCGGCCATGCGCATGAGCCGCAACGGCGAGGACGCTTCCGCCGGCAGCGGCGCCGAATGCCTGGGCCATCCGCTCAACGCGGCGGTGTGGCTGGCGCGCACCCTGGCCCGCCTGGGCGACCCGCTGAAGGCCGGCGACATCGTCCTCACCGGTGCCCTCGGGCCCATGGTGGCGGTGGCCCCGGGCGACCGCTTCGACGCCGAGATCGACGGCCTGGGCCGCGTCGGCGTGACCTTCAGCGCCGAATGAGCAGAGAGAAAACCATGAGCAAACGCAAAGTCGCCATCATCGGCTCCGGCAACATCGGCACCGACCTGATGATCAAGCTCCTGCGCCACGCGCAGCACCTGGAAATGGCCGCCATGGTCGGTATCGACCCGGCCTCCGACGGTCTGGCCCGCGCATCACGAATGGGCGTCGCCACCACCCACGAAGGCGTGGAAGGCCTGACCCGCCTGCCGATCTTCGACGAGATCGACTTCGTCTTCGATGCCACCAGCGCCGGCGCCCATGTGAAGAACGACGCCTTGCTGCGGGGCCACAAGCCCGGTCTTCGCGTGATCGACCTGACCCCGGCCGCAATCGGTCCGTATTGCGTGCCGGTGGTCAACCTGGAGCAGCACCTGCAGGCACTGAACGTGAACATGGTGACCTGTGGTGGGCAGGCGACCATTCCGATGGTGGCCGCGGTTTCGCGTGTCGCCAAGGTGCATTACGCGGAAATCATCGCCTCGATCGCGAGCAAATCCGCCGGCCCCGGCACCCGCGCCAACATCGACGAGTTCACCGAGACCACCAGCAAGGCCATCGAAGTGATCGGCGGGGCGGCCAAGGGCAAGGCGATCATCATCATGAACCCGGCCGAGCCGCCGTTGATCATGCGTGACACCGTCTACGTCCTGTCCGAAGCCGTGGATCAGGCGAAGGTCGAAGCTTCCATCGAGGAAATGGCGGCTGCCGTGCAGGCCTACGTCCCCGGTTACCGGCTGAAGCAGAAGGTGCAGTTCGACGAGGTCCGCGACCTGAACATCCCCGGTCACGGCCGTTTCAGCGGCCTGAAGACCTCGGTGTTCCTCGAAGTCGAAGGCGCCGCCCACTACCTGCCGGCCTACGCCGGCAACCTCGACATCATGACCTCCGCCGCGTTGGCCACTGCCGAGCGCATGGCGCAAGCAATGGGGCCTCGGCATGAGCCAGAAACTCTATATCTCCGACGTGACCCTGCGCGACGGCATGCATGCCATCCGCCACCAGTACTCGCTGGAGGATGTGCGCGCCATCGCTGCTGCGCTGGATATGGCGAAGGTGGATTCCATCGAAGTCGCCCACGGCGATGGCCTGCAAGGTTCGTCGTTCAACTACGGCTTCGGCGCCCACACCGATCTGGAATGGATCGAAGCCGCGGCGGACGCGGTGAAGCACGCAAAGATTGCCACCTTGCTGCTGCCGGGCATCGGCACCATCCACGACCTGAAGGCTGCCTACAACGCTGGCGCCCGCGTCGTCCGTGTCGCGACCCATTGCACCGAAGCGGATGTCTCCAGGCAACACATCGAGTACGCCCGCGAGCTGGGCATGGACACCGTGGGTTTCCTGATGATGAGCCACATGCAGACCCCGGAAGGCCTCGCGCAACAGGCCAAGCTGATGGAGAGCTACGGTGCCACCTGTATCTACGTGGTCGACTCCGGCGGCGCCATGAACATGGATGACATCCGCGCGCGCTTCCGTGCGGTGAAGGCCGTGCTCAAGCCCGAGACCGAAACCGGCATCCACGCCCACCACAACCTCAGCCTCGGCGTGGCCAACTCCATCGCCGCGGTGGAGGAGGGCTGCAACCGCATCGACGCCAGCCTGGCCGGCATGGGCGCCGGCGCCGGCAACGCGCCGCTGGAAGTCTTCATCGCCGCCGCCGACAAGCTCGGCTGGCACCACGGCACCGACCTCTACGCGCTGATGGATGCCGCCGACGACCTGGTGCGCCCGCTGCAGGACCGCCCGGTGCGCGTCGATCGCGAAACCCTGGCCCTGGGCTACGCCGGCGTCTATTCCAGCTTCCTGCGCCACGCCGAGGTGGCTTCGGCGAAGTACGGGATCAAGGCCGTGGACATCCTCGTCGAGCTGGGCAAGCGGCGCATGGTCGGCGGCCAGGAAGACATGATCGTCGACGTCGCCCTGGACCTGCTCAACGCACCGACCTAGCCCCTGTAGGAGCAGGCCCTGCCTGCGATTCGCGCGCAGGGCGCGCTCCTACAAAGGCACGGTGTCGGGGCAACCCGTAGGAGCGGATCTCATCCGCGAATCGCGCCGGAACCCCCGGCTATCGCGGACAAGGTCCGCTCCTACGGTGGGCCCCACCTCAACTGTAGGAGCAGGTACTGCCTGCGATTCGCGCGCAGGGCACGCTCCTACAAAGGCACGGTGCAGGGGCAACCCGTAGGAGCGGATCTCATCCGCGAATCGCGCCGGAACCCCCGGCTATCGCGGACAAGGTCCGCTCCTACGGTGGGCCCCACCTCGACTGTAGGAGCAGGCCCTGCCTGCGATTCGCGCGCAGGGCGCGCTCCTACAAAAACACGCCGCCGAGTTGGGCTGGCGTTGAAAGAACGGCACCTGCCCCGCGAGGGCCGGCGCCACCCATTACAAGAACAAGACGGGTGAAATCCCATGAGCAATCGCCTTTCGCTGCACCACCGCTACGCCCCGTATTCCCGCCAGGGGAGGGCCGCGGCATGACACCTTCCACCGCGATTCTTCGCGAGCAGCCACGCCTGCTCGCCACCCTCGGCCTGTGCTTCCTGGTCGCGCTGCTGGAGGGCCTGGACCTGCAGGCCGCCGGCATCGCCGGGCCGGGCATGGCCAGGGCCTTCTCGCTGGACAAGCTGCAGATGGGCTGGGTATTCAGCGCCGGCATCCTCGGCCTGCTGCCCGGCGCCTTCGCCGGCGGCTGGCTGGCCGACCGCGTCGGGCGCAAGCGCGTGCTGATCGGTTCGGTGGCGTTGTTCGGCGTGTTCTCCCTGGCCACCGCCCACGCCTGGGACCTGCACAGCCTGCTGGCGGCGCGCCTGCTTACCGGCGTTGGCCTGGGGGCCGCGCTGCCCAACCTGATCGCCCTGAGTTCCGAGGCCGCCGGCGCGCGCCTGCGTGGCAGCGCGGTAAGCCTGATGTACTGTGGCGTGCCCCTGGGCGCGGCGCTGGCCGCCGGCATCGGCATCGCCGGTTATGCCGGCAACTGGCAACTGGTGTTCCATGTCGGCGGCGTGGTGCCGCTGCTGATCCTGCCGCTGCTGGCGCTGTACCTGCCGGAATCCGGCGGGTTCCACGCCGCCGCGGAGTCCGGGAGCCCCGCCAGCCTGCGCCGCGACCTGCTCGGCCAGGGCGCCACCTGGCTGCTCTGGCTCAGCTACTTCTTCACCCTGATGGTGGTCTACATCCTCATCAACTGGCTGCCCAGCCTGCTGGTGGGCCAGGGCTTCAGCCCCAGCCAGGCCAGCTGGGTGATGTTCGCCCTGCAGATAGGCGCGGCCATCGGCACCCTGACCCTCGGCGTGCTGATGGAGCGCCTGCCGGCCTGGGCCACGGCGGCCCTGGTGTACCTGGGCATCCTCGCCGCGCTGGCCGGCCTGGGCCTGGCCGCCGAGCTGCGCAGCATGCTGCTGGCCGGTTTCGTCGCCGGCTTCTTCGCCACCGGCGGGCAGGGCGTGCTCTATGCCCTGGCGCCCTGGTTCTACCCGGCGCGGGTGCGCGCCACCGGGGTGGGCGCCGCCGTCGCGGTGGGCCGCCTGGGCGCCATGAGCGGGCCCCTGGTGGCCGGGCAGATGCTCGCCCTGGGCACCGGCAGCGCCGGCGTGCTGCTGGCCTCGGCGCCGGGCATCGTGGTCGCCGCCCTGGCGCTGTTCCGCCTGGCCGCCCGGCGCCCCGCGCAACTGCCCGACTGATCCGACCTCGCCTGCCCATGCCGCCCCGCGCGGCAGGGCTTCGTACAACTACAAGAAAGTGAAGAGCACCATGCACAAGGCACCCCTGAACACCCTGGCCGCCGCCATCGCCCTGCTGTCCGCCACCGCGGCCGGCGCCGCCGGCTTCGTCGACGACAGCTACGCCGACCTGGTCCTGCGCAACTACTACTTCGACCGCAACTACCTGGGCGAGACGCCCCAGGCCGCCGCCCGCGAATGGGCCCAGGGCTTCATCCTCAACTTCAGGTCGGGCTTCACCGAGGGCCCGGTGGGCTTCGGCCTGGATGCCCAGGGCATGCTCGGGCTGAAGCTGGACTCCTCGGCAGACCGCGCCGGCACCGGGCTGCTGCCCTACGACCCGGTCACCCGCGAGCCGGCCGACGACTACTCCGAGCTGGGCCTGACCGCCAAGATGCGCGTGTCGAAGAGCGAGCTGCAGGCCGGCACCATCAGCACCTTCCTGCCGATCGCCTTCGCCAGCCCCACGCGCCTGTTGCCGCAGACCTTCCGCGGCACCTACCTGCGCTCGCAGGACATCGACGGCCTGACGCTGCACGCCGGCTGGCTCGACCGCATCAACCTGCGCGACTCCACCGACTACCAGAAGATGAGCGTCGGCGCGCCCAACGGCCGCTTCAACGGCGCCGCCACCTCGGACAGGTTCACCTTCCTCGGCGGCGACTACGCCTGGTCGAAACAGCTGACGCTGAAGTACTACCACGCCGAGCTGGACCAGCTGTACCGCAAGGACTACTTCGGCTTCGTCGACGAGCGCGCGCTGGGCCCGGGCAGGCTGAAGAGCGACTTCCGCCTGTTCGTCACCGGCGAGGACGGCGCCGCCAAGGCCGGCAAGGTGGACAACCGCAACAGCGCGCTGATGCTCACCTACGCCTGGGCCAGCCACAGCCTGGGCGTGGGCTACATGCGCCTGGACGGCGACACGGCCATGCCCTACCTGTTCGGCACCGAGCCGCTGGTGATCACCGAGGGCACCCTGAGCTCCGAGTTCATCAACCCGAAGGAGCGCAGCTGGCAGGTGAAGTTCGACCAGGACTTCGCCGGCGCCGGGTTGCCGGGGCTCAAGGGGATGCTGCGCTACGTGCGCGGCGACAACGTCGAGCTGGCGAAATTCGGCGGCAGCGGCCTGACCGAGAGCGAGAAGGACGTCGAGCTGTCCTATACGGTGCAGAGCGGCAGCTTCAAGGGCGTGGCCTTCCGTGTGCGCCACGCCTGGTACCGCAACGACTTCGCCCCCGGCGCCACCCACCGCGACGACAACGAGCTGCGGCTGAACGTCGACTACACGCTGGCGCTCTGGTGAGCGCCATCAGCGCGCGGCATCCGCTTCGATGTTGACCGTGGCGGTCATGCCGGCGCTGAGGTGGATGTCCCCGGGCACCTCCCGCAGCTCGATGCGCACCGGGATGCGCTGGGCCAGGCGCACCCAGTTGAAGGTCGGCTCGACGTTGGCCAGCAGCTGGGTGTCGGGCAGGGCGTTGCGGTCGGTGATGCCGCTGCTGATGCTCTGCACCCGGCCCTCGAGCACGCGCTCGCCGCTCATCAGCGTCACCCGCGCGCGCTGGCCGACGTGGATGCCGGGCAGCTTGGTTTCCTCGAAGTAGGCGGTGACGTAGAACGAGCCCTGGTCCACCAGGGCCATCGCCGCCTGGCCGGTCTGCGCGTAGTTGCCCTGGGCCAGGCGCAGGTTGGTCACCTGGCCGTCGCGCGGGGCGCGCACCTCGCTGCGCTGCAGGTTGATCTCGGCCAGGCGCGCCGCGGCCAGGGCCTCCTGGTACTGGCTGTTGGCGATGTTGGCGTTGAGCTGCGCGGTCTCGCGGTCCTCGGCGCTGATCGCCGCGCTGGTCAGGCGCCTGCGGCGGTCGGCCTCGCTCTGCCGCAGCAGGTATTCCTGCTTGCGTGTCTCGGCCAGGGCACGGGCCTGGTCGAGGTTGGCCTGGTAGCGGTCGCGGTCGATGCGCATCAACAGGTCGCCGGCCTTGACCTTCTGGTTGTCGACGATGGGCAGCTCGGTGACCCAGCCGGACACGTCCGGGGCGATCACCACCACGTCGGCGCGCACCCGGGCGTCCCGCGTCCAGGGCGAGAGCATGTAGTAGCGCCACAGCCAGAGCCCGGCCAGCACGGCGGCGGCGACCACCAGCAGGGTGGTCAGGACTCGCAGGAAAGCTCGCACGTCGGGCGCTCCTCGTTATCCGTTGGCGATGCCGGCGCACCAGGCGACGGCGGCCAGCAGCAGGGTGAACAGCGCGCAGTCGAACAGCGCCTCGTGCCAGATCCAGCGCCCCGCCGGCGTGGCCTGCAGCAGCTTGCGCAGGACGATGGTCAGGGCCAGGGCGACCAGCGCGTAGAGGAACATCGGGCTGACGTAGACGCCACCCAGGGGCAGCTCAACCAGGTTCATGGCCGTCCTCCAGGCGGCACCAGGCGCGCCAGGTATGGCTCAGCTGGCGCAGGGCGGCGCGGGCCAGGCGGTTGTCCTCGTCCAGGTGGCTGGCGTCGTTGCGCAGGGCGGCGTCCAGTGCGTCGCAGAGTTCGTCCAGGCGCGCCTCGCGCCCCGGCGCCGGGCCGGCCTGGAGCAGGTCGCCCAGCTGGTCGAGGAAGGCCTGCCGGCGCTTGCGCAGCACGCCCCGGGCGCCGGCCAGGCAGTGGCGCAGGTGCAGCAGCTCGCTGCCCATGTCCAGCGCCAGCAGGCCGTCGAGCCAGCGCCGCTGCAGGGCCTGGGGCAGCAGCGCGTAGTGCCGCGCCAGGCGCATCAGGCGGTCGGCCATGCGCCCGCCGAACCAGCTTTCCGCCTGGGCCAGCGGGTAGCGGGTGAGGCGCCCCAGGTCCAGCGCCATGGCCTGGCCCTGGCGGCGGATCACCCAGTCCGGCGGCAGCGCCAGCAGGCGGAACACCATGGCGGCGAAGCCCACGCCGATGACCGTGGCCTGGGCCGAGTTGAGCAGGCTGGCGAAGTCGTAGTGCATGTCGTTGCGCGGCGCGATGAAGGTGATGAACTGGATGGCGAAGGTGGTGGCGGTGCCGATCAGCACAGGCGGCCCGGCCATGCCCAGGGCGGCGAAGAACAGCGGCACGCCCAGGGCCATGCACAGCAGCGGGAAGCCGTTCCACTGCGGCAGCAGCCACTGGTCGACCACTATGGCTGCCAGCAGCGCGTAGAGGATGCCGCGCAGGAAGCTCATGCTCAGCTCCACGGCGTTGTCGCGGTTGGCGAACAGGCTGCAGAGGATGCCGGCCATGAGCATGCCGCCCACCGCCGCCGGCCAGGCGCTGGCCAGCCAGAAGGCGGCGATGCCCAGCAGCGCCAGGGCGCTGCGCAGGCCATAGAACAGCGCCATCTGCCAGTCGCGGTGCCAGGACAGGCCGCTGCTGGCGTCGCCGCTGAACTCGCCGCTGGCCACCCCGGCGGCGGCCGTTTCGGCGGCCTCGGCCTTGACCAGCAGCAACGCGCAGCGCGCCAGGCAGTAGCGCAGGTCGTTGTCCAGGGCCTCGTCGGCGCTGGCCTGCAGCAGGCGGTCGCGCAGGTCGTGCAGCCGCTCGAGGGAATGGCTCGGCAGCAGCGCCAGCAACTCGTCGGCCCAGGGGCGCAGCTGCGCTTCCGCTTCGGGCGTGAGCAACTGCCGCTGGCGCGACACCCCGCGGGCGCTGCGCAGCAGGCTCAGCACGTCGCGCGACAGGGTGCGCAGCGCCAGCGCCCGGCGCCGGCCCTGGTGCCCTTCGAACCAGGCGTGGTCGCGCTGGGCGTCGGCGGCGACGATGCGGCCGAGCAACTGCAGGATGCCCTCCGGCTCGCGTGCCTGGCCGCGCACCGCATTGGTCGCCGCCTGCAGGGCCGCGTCCAGGGTTTCGCGGGCGACCCGCGCGAGGTTCTCCTCGACCCGTTGCGGCCACAGGGTGGCGCTGACCACCGAGGCGCAGACGATGCCCAGGCAGATTTCCGTGCAGCGCGCCACGGCCTGGTCGAACACCTGCAGCGGCACGTTGATCGCCGGCAGGGCGATGATCGCCACCGTGTAGCCGGACAGCACGAAGGCATAGGACACATGGTTGCGCAGCAGGGTCGAGGCCGCGGTGCACAGGCCCATCCACAGCGCCACCACCAGCAGGAACAGCCAGGGCGTCTGGGCGAACAGCGCCATGATGACCACCGCCATGGTGGTCCCGACCAGGGTGCCGAGCAGGCGGAACAGGCCCTTGGCGACGACCATCCCGGACAGCGGCTGGGACACGATGAACACCGTCATCAGCGCCCACTGCGGCTGTTCCAGGTCCAGTCGGAACGACAGCCACAGGGCGATGCCGCCGGCCAGCAGGGTCTTGCCGGCGAAGCGCAGGGCGGGGCCGCTGGGGGCGATGAAGGCGGTCAGGGCAGGGCTGGCTAACACGGTGTCGACAGGCTCCGGCTGAGGCTTGCGGCCCGCCCAGGTGGCGGCAGGGGGTGCTTGCGAACCCGTGGTTTCAGCATAGCTGATGACGGGGAGGGGCATGGGCTCGTGCCTTTTGCAGGATGGGGTGGGCCTGGGCGAAACCCATGTTGCCGTGGTGATGGGGATCGCTTCGCTCAACCCATCCTGCGTCGTGGCACCGGTGCCCATCCGTCGCGGTTATCCGCGTTGGCCGGAACGTCGGTGCCTGGGGTGGCGGCGGATAACGCCGTAGGCGTTATGCGCCCTACGGGATTCGTGTAGGGCATTGTCGGTGAGTCCGCGCCTACCTGGAACCGTAGGAGCGGACTCTGTCCGCGATCATGGCGGATCACAGCAACAACGTTCGGATATCTGCCAGCAGTTCCCCCAGGCGTTTGGTGAAGCGCGCGGCGGCGGCGCCGTTGATCACCCGGTGATCGTAGGACAGCGACAGCGGCAGCATCAGCCGTGGCTGGAAGGCCTTGCCGTCCCACACCGGCTGGATGGTCGCCTTGCTCACCCCCAGGATCGCCACTTCCGGCGCGTTGACGATCGGCGTGAAGCCGGTGCCGCCGATGTGGCCGAGGCTGGAGATGGTGAAGCAGGCGCCCTGCATGGCGTCGGCCGGGAGTTTCTTGGTGCGCGCCTTCTCCGCCAGTTCCGCGGCCTCGGCGGCCAGCTGCAGCAGGCTCTTCTGGTCGACGTCGCGGATCACCGGCACCAGCAGGCCGTCCGGGGTGTCCACGGCGAAGCCGAGGTGCACGTACTTCTTGCGGATCAGCGCCTTGCCGCTGGGGGCCAGGGAGCTGTTGAAGTCCGGCAGCTCCCTGAGCAGGTGGGCGCAGGCCTTGAGCAGGATCGGCAGGATGGTCAGCTTGGTGCCGGCCTTTTCCGCCACCGCCTTCTGCGCCACGCGGAAGGCTTCCACCTCGGTGATGTCGGCCGACTCGAACTGGGTCACGTGGGGCACGTTCAGCCAGCTGCGGTGCAGGTTGGCGGCGCCGACCTGCATCAGGCGGGTCATGGCCACTTCTTCCACTTCGCCGAACTTGCTGAAGTCCACTTCCGGGATCGGCGGAATGCCCGCGCCGCCGCCGGCTCCCGCCGCCGCGCCCTTGGGCCGTTGCAGCTGCTCCTTGACGAACAGTTGCACGTCTTCCTTGAGGATGCGGCCCTTGGGCCCGGTGGCCTTCACTTCCGCCAGCTCGACGCCGAACTCGCGGGCCAGCATGCGCACGGCCGGGCCGGCGTGGACCTTGGTGCCGTCGCGGCTGGGCGCGCCCACCGGCGGGGGCGCCTCGGCCTTGGCCGGCGCGGCGACGGGCGCCGGGGCGCTGGGGGTGGCTTCCGGCGCCGCTGCCGGTGCCGCCGCCGCAGAGGCTGCAGCCGGGGCTGCCTCGCCCTCGGCTTCCAGTTCGAGGATTTCGTCGCCTTCCTTCAAGGTGTCGCCGAGCTTCACCTTGAGGGCCTTGACCACGCCGGCGGCGGGCGAGGGGATTTCCATGCTGGCCTTGTCGGACTCCAGGGTCAGCAGGCTCTGGTCGGCCTCGATGCGCTCGCCGACCTTGACCATCAGCTCGATGATCTCGCCCTGGCCGTTGCCGATGTCCGGCACCCGCACCGTCTGTACGCCGCCGCCACTTGCCCGCGGTGCCGGTGCTGGCGCTGGTGCCTCGGCAGGCGCCGCCTCAGGCGCTTCGGCAGCCGGGGTGGGAGCTTCTGCCCCGGGTGCCTCGGCGGCGGCGCCCTCGGCCTCCAGTTCGAGGATTTCGTCGCCCTCCTTCAGGGTGTCGCCGACCTTGACCTTGATGCTCTTCACCACGCCGGCCTTGGGCGAGGGGATTTCCATGCTGGCCTTGTCGGATTCCAGAGTCAGCAGGCTCTGCTCGGCCTCGACCTTGTCGCCGACCTTGACCAGCAGTTCGATGACTTCACCCTGGCCGTTGCCGATGTCGGGTACGCGGATCAGCTCGCTCACGATGCGTCTCCTCAGCAGTCCAGGGGTTGCGCTTGTTCGGGTCGAGGCCGAGCTTGACGATGGTCTCGGCCACCACCTTGGGCTCGATGTCGCCGCGGTCGGCCAGGGATTCCAGCGCCGCCAGGACGATCCAGCGGCGGTCCACCTCGAAGAAGTCGCGCAGCTTGCGGCGGCTGTCGCTGCGGCCGAAGCCGTCGGTGCCCAGGACCTTGTATTCCTTGCCCGGCACCCACTGGCGGATCTGCTCGGCGTACAGCTTCATGTAGTCGGTGGAGGCGATGACCGGGCCCTTGCGGCCTTCCAGGCACTGCTCGACGTAGCTCTTCGCCGGCTTCTGCTCCGGGTGCAGGCGGTTCCAGCGCTCCACGGCCAGGCCGTCGCGGCGCAGCTCGTTGAAGCTGGGCACCGACCAGACGTCGGCGCCGATGCCGAAGTCCTCGCGCAGTATCTTCGCCGCGGCCTCCACTTCGCGCAGGATGGTGCCCGAGCCCAGCAGCTGCACGTGGTGGGCGGCGTCCTTTTTGTCCTCCTCCAGCAGGTACATGCCGCGGATGATGCCTTCCTCCGCGCCGGCGGGCATGGCTGGGTGCGGGTAGTTCTCGTTCATCACGGTGATGTAGTAGAAGATGTTCTGCTGTTCCTGCAGCATGCGCCGCGCGCCGTCGTGGATGATCACCGCCAGCTCGTAGGCGTAGGTGGGGTCGTAGGTGCGGCAGTTGGGGATCACCGAGGCGAGCACGTGGCTCTGGCCGTCCTCGTGCTGCAGGCCTTCGCCGTTGAGGGTGGTGCGCCCGGCGGTGCCGCCGAGCAGGAAGCCGCGGACCATGGCGTCGCCGGCGGCCCAGGCCAGGTCGCCGATGCGCTGGAAGCCGAACATCGAGTAGAAGATGTAGAACGGCAGCATCGGCTGGCGGTAGTTGCTGTAGGCGCTGCCGGCGGCGATGAACGAGGACATGGCGCCGGCCTCGGTGATGCCTTCCTCCAGTATCTGGCCCTTCTTGTCCTCGCGGTAGAACATCAGCTGTTCCTTGTCGACCGGCTCGTACAGCTGGCCGACCGAGGAATAGATGCCCAGCTGGCGGAACATGCCCTCCATGCCGAAGGTGCGCGCCTCGTCGGGGATGATGGGGACGATGCGCGGGCCCATCTCCTTGTCCTTGATCAGCTGCGAGATGATCCGCACGAAGGCCATGGTGGTGGAGATCTCGCGGTCGCCGGTGCTGTCGAGCATGGCCTTGAGGGTCTCCAGCGGCGGCACCGGCACGCTGAAGGCGTTGCCCGGGCGGTGCGGCACCGAGCCGCCCAGCTCGGCGCGGCGCTCGGCCAGGTACTTGGCCTCGGCGCTGCCCGGCTCGGGCTTGTAGAAGGGCACCTTCTCCAGGTCGGCGTCGCGGATCGGGATGTCGAAGCGGTCGCGGAAGGCGCGCAGGCTGGCCACGTCGATCTCGTGGATGTTGTGGGCGATGTTCTTCGCCTCGCCGGTGCCGGTGCCGTAGCCCTTGATGGTCTTGGCCAGGATCACGCTCGGCTGGCCCTTGTGGTTCACCGCCGCGTGGTAGGCCGCGTAGACCTTGTAGGGGTCGTGGCCGCCGCGGTTGAGCTTCCAGATCTCGTCGTCGGAGAGGTCCTTGACCATCTCCAGCAGTTCCGGGCGGGTGCCGAAGAAGTGCTCGCGCACGTAGGCGCCGTCCTTGGCCTTGTAGTTCTGGTAGTCGCCGTCCACCGCCTCGTCCATGCGCGCCTGCAGCAGGCCGGCGGTGTCCTTGGCGAACAGCGGGTCCCAGAAGCGGCCCCAGATGACCTTGATGACGTTCCAGCTGGCGCCGCGGAACACGCCTTCCAGCTCCTGGATGATCTTGCCGTTGCCGCGCACCGGGCCGTCCAGGCGCTGCAGGTTGCAGTTGACCACGAAGATCAGGTTGTCCAGCTTCTCGCGCCCGGCCAGGGAGATGGCGCCGAGGGATTCGGGCTCGTCGGTCTCGCCGTCGCCGAGGAAGCACCACACGCGCTGCTGGCCCGGGGGAATGAAGCCGCGGCTTTCCAGGTACTTCATGAAGCGCGCCTGGTAGATGGCCTGGATCGGCCCCAGGCCCATGGATACGGTGGGGAACTGCCAGAAGTCCGGCATCAGCCAGGGGTGCGGGTAGGAGGACAGGCCGTGGCCGTCCACCTCCTGGCGGAAGTTCTCCAGCTGCTCCTCGCTCAGGCGCCCTTCGATGAAGGCGCGGGCGTAGATGCCGGGGGAGGCGTGGCCCTGGAAGTAGATGAGGTCGCCGCCATGTTCCTCGGTGGGGGCGCGGAAGAAGTAGTTGAAGCCGATGTCGTAGAGCGTCGCCGAGGAGGCGAAGGTGGAGATGTGGCCGCCCAGGGACGGGTCCTTGTGGTTGGCGCGCATCACCATGGCCAGGGCGTTCCAGCGCACCAGCGAGCGGATGCGCCGCTCCATGAACAGGTCCCCCGGCATTCGCGCCTCGTGGCCCACCGGGATGCTGTTGCGGTAGGGGTGGTGATGGCGTAGGGCAACTGGGTGCCGGTGCGGCTGGCCAGCTCGCCCATGCGCGTCATCAGGTAGTGGGCGCGCTCTTCGCCTTCGCGGTCGAGCACCGATTCCAGTGCGTCCAGCCACTCCTGGGTTTCAACGGGGTCGATATCGTGCATTGCGGAATACCTTGCCGGTTGCGATAGGTCCACGCTTGTTCAGCGCCCCGGGCAATCCCCCGGCCGAAGGGCCGGAAAGCCGCTGGACCAATCGCCGGCAGGGCCGACGTCCCGGCTTGCGGGAGGTCGCTGGTCGCTGCGAAAGAAACCCGGGTGGTCGCTATAGCCTAGCTGGCGAGACGCGGGGCGCCACCGGCAATAAGTCGCAGAAGGCGCTTCAGGGCGCTTCGTCGCGCAGCGCCAGGCTCAGCTCCTGCAGGCGCTGCTGCAGGGCCTGCAACTGCCGGGACTGCTCGCGGCCGTGCTGCTCCAGGCGCGCCAGTTCCTCGCCCTGGGCCAGGTTGCGCTGCTCCAGCACCGAGCGGGCGCCTTCGGCCTGGGCCCGTTCCTGGCGCAGGGCTTCTATCGCCAGGGCGTGGCGGGCCAGCTGCTGCTGTTGCTCCTGCTGCTGGTCGCGCAGCAGGCGCGCCTCGGTGAGCAGGCGCTCGTTGTCGCGGTTCAGCCGTGTCAGCTCGTCCTGGCGCGCGGCCAGGCCCTGCTGCGCCTGGCGCAGTTCGCCCGCCAGCTGCTGCAGCTGGGCTTCGTGCTGGCGCTGTTGCTGTTCGCGTTCCTGCTTCGCGGCCTGGCGGTAGTGTTCCAGGGCGAGGCGGGCGTGGTTGTGCTTTTCCTCCAGCGCGGCGATCTGCGCGTCACGTTCGCGCAGGCGGGTCTCCAGGTCGCCGGCGGCCTGGCGCAGGCGGGCGCTGGCCAGCTCGCCCTGGTGCTTCTGCTGGCGGGTCTGCTCCAGCTGCTCGCGGGTTTCCCGCAGCTGCGTCTCCAGCGCCTGGTTCTGGGCCTGCAACTGCTCGATGCGCTGCTGGGCGGTGCGCACCTGCTGCTGGTAGTCCAGCCGCTCGCGGGACAGCCTGGCGCGGTCCTCGGCCACCGAGTCGCGGGCCTCCTGCTGCAGGCGCTCGGCCAGCTGCGCCACCAGGTTGCCCAGCTCCTCGCTGAAGGCGAGGGGACGCCCGGCGCTGCCGCCGGCCTCGGCTTCCAGCTCCTTCAGGTAGCGGTGGATGGTGGTCTTGGAGCCGGTGTTGCCCAGCTCCACGCGCAGGGCGTCGATGCTCGGGTTTTCCCCGCGGGCCAGTATGGCCATGCGTGCCTTCTGTACCAGCGCCTTGTTGATTCCGCCCCGTGCCATGGCCGCTCCCGTGATTTCGTAATGTACTACGTAGCATGTAATTACATACTAAAAATACACAATGGGGAAGCGCTCGAAGGCCAGCACGCGCCCAATCCGTGGCGCGGTTTGCGTACGAGGTGCGGGGCTGGCGCCCGGGAGGCGGCGGTACGGGTTCAGCGCCGGCGGTTGATCAGGCAGGCGGCGACCAGCGCTCCGCAGGTGGCAGCGAGGATGAGCGCGACCTGCCAGGGATGCTCGCTGGCGTAGTCGCCACCGCGGCGCAGTGCGCGCCGGCCCTGGTAGGCCAGGCGGTCGCCGATGGCATGGCAGTCATCCGTCAGGTGGCGCAGGCGCGCCTTGAACGCGGGGATGTCCTTGGCGGCCAGGTCGTGGCTGCCTTCGAGCAGCGCCCCCAGTTCGTCGACCAGGGTCTGCAGTTCGGCCACGCCGTCGTGCCGGCGGGAGGGAAACCATCGATGCGGAGTCATGGGGTTCTCCTGTGGTGTCTGGGTGAGGCTTCGTCCGGGAATCCTGCGCTGCCCGGAACCGTCCTTCGTTGATCGTCCTCAGTAGGTTTAGCCGGTTTCATTCGGCAGAGGCCGGGGCAGGGCCAGGGTTCGGGGTTTCGGATGGCTGGCCAGCGGCTCAGCCGGCGCCATGGGCCTCGGCCAGCTGGCGGGCCATCTGCAGGTGCAGGCGCAGCACCGCCAGGTTGTTCTGGGCGAATTGCCGCACATCCTCGTCGCCGGCCTGTTCCGCCGCCTCGCTGAACAACTGCAGCGCCTCTTCCTGGGCGCGCACCTGGCTGTCGGCGAAGGCCGCGTCGAAGTCGTCCTGGCGCGCCTGCAGCTCCTGCAGCCTGGCGCGGCCGGCCTCGTCGGGCCCTTCGGCCAGTTGCAGGCGGCGGCTTTCGGCCAGGGTCTTGAGCTGGACGTTGGTCTTGGTGTTGTCGTCGATGAGGTGGACGGCGAAGGTCTTCACGTCCGCCGAGCGGCTCTTGCTCAGCGCCATCTTGGCCGCGTCTATGTTGGCCAGGCCGGCGGCCGAGGCCCGGCTGACGAAGTCCTGCACCCCGGCGTCCGCCGCCAGCAGCGGTGCGGATACCAGCAGGGCGCCCCAGAGCAGGGCGCCGCGGAGGATGCCAATGCCTTTCATGTTCGATGCTCCTTCCTCGTTGCGTCTACTGGATTGACGGGCACAGGCGGCCCGGGGTTCCGGCGGCTTGCCGGTGGAAATGCCGCGGGAAGTTGCCGGGCGGAGATTGCCAGCGGAAAACAGGAAGCATTACCATTTGCTCATTCTTCGCGTTTATTCCCCCCATGCCCGCCAAACCACCGCGCAAGCCTGGCCTCTTCGAACACTACGAGGAGCTCATCGGAGCCTGGACCCGCCGCCTGCGCAACCGCGTCGATGCGGAGGACCTGGCCCACGACACCTACCTGCGCCTGCTGGAAACCCCGCAGGCCGCGGTGGCGCAGCCGCGTGCCTACCTGCATCGCACGGCGCGCAACCTGGCCATCGACGCCTTCCGCCGCGAGCAGGCGCACCCGCCGGTGGGCATCGAGCACCTGGACGGGCACGAAGCCCCCGACGGCGACCCGGAGACCACCATGCACGCGGTGCAGCTGGCCGGTTCCATCGAACGCGCCCTGGCCGAACTGCCGGCCAATTGCCGCAAGGTGTTCGTCTGGCAGAAGCTGGAGGGGCTGTCCCAGGCGGAAATCGCCGAGCGCCTGGGCTTGAGCAAGAACATGGTGGAAAAATATATGATCCGTACCCTGCGCCACCTCAGGGACCGCCTGGGCGATGCACCGTGATTCACCGTGATGAAGGACCAGCCAGTGAAACCCACCCTCAGGACCGTGCCGGGGAAACGCCCGTGGCGCTGACCGAGCCGCCGCGCGACGCCGCCGCCCGCTGGTTCGCGCGCCTCCAGGACGGCGCGCTGGACGCCGCCGGGCAGGCCGCCTTCGAGGCCTGGCTGGCGACGCCGGCGCACCGCCACGAATTCGAGCAGCTGCAGCGCCTGTGGCGCGCCGCCGACCTGATCCCGGCGCAGCGCCTGCGCCAGCTGGCCGCCGACGAGCCCATCGCCCTGCGCCCGCGCGGCACGCGGCGGCGCTGGCCGGCGTTCGCCGCGGCGGCCTGCGTGGCCGGGCTGGCCGCCGGCGTCGTGCTGTTCGGCGGCTGGGGCCGCGACTACAGCGCCGAGTTCCACACCGCCCTGGGCGAACGCCGCCAGGTGGAGCTGCCCGACGGCAGCCAGCTGGAACTCAACGGCAACACCCGCCTGCAGGTGCGCTTCCGAGACCTGCGCCGCGACGTGACCCTGGAGCGCGGCGAGGCCATGTTCAGCGTCGCCCATGCCGCCGACCGGCCCTTCGTGGTCGACGCCGGGCTGGGCGCGGTGACCGTCACCGGCACGCGCTTCGACGTGCGCCGCGACGCCGGGGAAGTGCGGGTAGCGGTGGAGGAGGGCAAGGTACGGGTGGCCGGGCGCGAAGCGGCCGCCGCCGAGCAGTTGCTGACCGCGGGGCTGGGCACGCGCATCGACGCCCGGGGGCGGGTGGCGCCGGCTGCGGCCACCGACGTCGCCGCACAGACCGCCTGGCGCGACGGGCGCCTGGTGTTCAACGGCGCGAGCCTGGCCGAAGTGGCCCGCGAGGTTTCCCGCTACCGTGCCCAGCCGCTGCGTGTCGCAGGGCCGGAAGTGGCGAAGATGCGCCTGACCAGCGTGTTCCGCGTGGACGACACCGACGCCCTGCTGATGGCGCTGCCGCACCTGCTGCCGGTCAGGGTGCGGGCCTTGCCCGACGGCTCGAGCGAAATAATTCTCCGTTAGATTCAGGTTTTCATCGCCCTGTTTCGTCTTCCCCGGCAAAGGCTCGCCAGGCCCCTTTCCTGCGAGCCGCCATTGGGACCTCAAGGAACAGGAACATCGTGACCAACCCTTCGCTTCGCATGCCTTCCCCCCGCGCCGGCCGGCGCCTGCTGCCACTGGCCCTGAGCCTGGCCATCGCCGCCGCCATCGGCCAGGCCCAGGCCGCCCAGGTGGACATCCGCCCGATGCCGCTGAACGACGCGCTCAAGCAACTGGGCCAGCAGACGTCGCTGCAGCTGTTCTTCACCCCCGACCTGGTGGACGGCAAGCAGACCCCGGCGGTCAGCGGCGAGCTGACCCCGGAGCAGGCCCTGGAGCGCCTGCTGCAGGGCAGCGGCCTGGACTACGAGGTGGTCGGCAACGGCATCGTCCTGCGCAAGCGCGCGGCCGGCGCCGACGAGCCGCTGCAGATGGAGTCCTCCGAGGTGAAGGTGGTCGGCGACTGGCTGGCCGACGCCCAGGAACGCGACGTGCAGAACCACCCCGGCGCGCGCACCGTGGTGCGCCGCGAGGCCATGCAGGAGAAGGGCGTGGTCAGCGTGCGCGAGGCGCTGCGCGGCATCCCCGGCGTGCAGGTGCAGGACAACAACGGCACCGGCGGCAGCGACGTCTCCCTCAACGTCGGCGTGCGCGGCCTGACCTCGCGCCTGTCGCCGCGCTCCACCATCCTCATCGACGGCGTGCCGGCCGCCGTGGCGCCCTACGGCCAGCCGCAGCTGTCGATGTTCCCCGGCGTGGCCGGCAGCTACGACAGCATCGACGTGGTGCGCGGCGCCGGTTCCGTGCGCTACGGCCCGCAGAACGTCGGCGGGGTGATCAACTTCGTCACCCGGGCCATCCCCGAGAAGTTCTCCGGCGAGGTGGGCACCACCGTCGAGCACGCCGGCCATGGCGGCTGGAAGCAGATGCAGAACGCCTTCATCGGCGGCACCGCCGACAACGGCATCGGCATGGCCCTGCTGTATTCCGGGGTGAAGGGCGACGGCTACCGCGACAGCAACAACCACAACGACATCGACGACGTTACCCTGAAGACCCACTGGGCGCCCACCGACGCCGACGATTTCGCGCTGAACCTGCACTACTACGACGGC
Source organism: Pseudomonas sp. 273 (assembly GCF_029201425.1). Taxonomy (NCBI): domain Bacteria; kingdom Pseudomonadati; phylum Pseudomonadota; class Gammaproteobacteria; order Pseudomonadales; family Pseudomonadaceae; genus Pseudomonas; species Pseudomonas sp. 273. The sequence goes on along the minus strand of NZ_CP116775.1, from coordinate 3,421,628 downwards.
ACCGCCGACATGCCCGGCGGCCTGACCCAGGCGCAGTACGACCACGACCCCTACCAGTCGGTGCGCGACTACGACAACTTCCGCGGGCGCCGCGGCGACGGCTCGTTCAAGTGGACGCGCAAGATCGACGACCTGACCCAGCTGGAAGTGCTGACCTACTACAGCGACAGCTTCCGCGGCAGCGACATCGCCAACCGCGACCTCAAGACCCTCGCGTCCTACCCGCGCGACTACCACACCTTCGGCTTCGAGCCGCGCCTGTCGCGGATCTTCTTCCTCGGCCCGACCACCCAGGAAGCCAGCGTCGGCTACCGCTACCTGAAGGAAGACATGGAAGAGCGCGCCTCCCAGGTAGCCCTGGTGAACAACGTGCCCACGCCGCAACCCGGCGCCGACGGCCACGTCTACCAGGACCGCACCGGCGGCACCGAGGCCAACTCGCTGTACATCGACGACAAGATCGACGTCGGCAACTGGACGGTGACCCCCGGCATCCGCTTCGAGCGCATCTCCACCGACTGGCAGGACCGCCCGGTGCTGGACAACAAGGGCAAGCCGGTGCAGGCGAAGAACCGCAGCAAGGACTACAACGAGCCGCTGCCGGCGCTGAGCGTGATGTACCACGTCTCCGACGCCTGGAAGCTGTTCGCCAACTACGAGACCTCCTTCGGCAGCCTGCAGTACTTCCAGCTCGGCCAGGGCGGCCGCGGCGACCAGACCGCCGACGGCCTGGAACCGGAGAAGGCGCGCACCTACGAGCTCGGCACGCGCTACGACGACGGCGCCTGGGGCGGCGAGGTGACGCTGTTCTACATCGACTTCGACGACGAGCTGCAGTACATCAGCAACGACGTGGGCTGGACCAACCTGGGCGCCACCAAGCACCAGGGCATCGAGACCTCGCTGCACTACGACCTGGCGGCGCTGGACCCGCGCCTGGAAGGCCTGTCCGCCTACGGCACCCTGACCTACACCCGCGCCACCTACGAAGGCGAGATCCCCGGCTTCAAGGGCCGCGACCTGCCGTTCTACTCGCGCCAGGTGGTCACCCTGGGCCTGCGCTACGTGCGCGACCGCTGGACCTACAACGTCGACGCCTTCGCCCAGTCGAAACAGCGCTCCCCCGGCCCGAGCACCAACGCCGACGGCAGCTTCACCCACAACTACATCACCGAGCCGACCGCCGACGGCCAGTACGGCGACATCCCCGGCTACGCCCTGTGGAACGCCCGGGTGGGCTACGACTTCGGCCCGCAGCTGTCCAACCTCAAGCTCGGCGCGGGGGTGAAGAACATCTTCGACAAGGAGAGCTTCACCCGCTCCAGCGACAACAACGCCGGCATCTACGCCGGCCAGCCGCGGACGTTCTTCGTGCAGGCGAGCGTGGGGTTCTGAGCGGGAGAGGGTGCGGAGCTCGATCCGGGGTGAGGTATTCGGATAACGCCATGATCGCGGACAGAGTCCTACGGTTCCAGGAAGCACGGTCGTAGGAGCGGACTCCGTCCGCGATTGGACTCACCGGCGGCACGAAATGGCGGCGGATAACCGCGAACGGTTATTCGCCCTACGGACTTGCCGGCTGACGCTGCGTTATCCGTTTGCTCGGGACAGCCCCCTCTCCCTTCAACGCGGATCGCGTAGGCGAGGATTGGGGATAGGGCACCGTCCGGCGTGAACGGGAAGTTCTGCGTCAGCCGGAAACACCGGGTATCACCGGCTGGCACGACACTCACGCTGGGCACGGATAGCCCCCTCTCCCTTCAGGGAGAGGGCTGGGGAGAGGGTGCGGAGCTCGATTCGGGGTGAGGTATTCGGATAACGCCATGATCGCGGACAGAGTCCGCTCCTACGGTTCCAGGAAGCACGGTCGTAGGAGCGGACTCCGTCCGCGATTGGACTCACCGGCGGCACGAAATGGCGGCGGATAACCGCGAACGGTTATTCGCCCTACGGACTTGCCGGCTGACGCTGCGTTATCCGTTTGCTCGGGACAGCCCCCTCTCCCTTCAGGGAGAGGGCTGGGGAGAGGGGACGGAGCTCGATCCCAGTGATGGCGTTTCCCCTGACACCAAGCCCCTCCCTAACCCTCCCCTGAAGGGAGAGGGGACCGTTCGTTGTGAGTGGGAAGTCCGGCGCCAGCCGGAAACGCCGGCATTGCCGGCTGGTACGACACCCATCCTACGCAAGCCCCATATGCCAGGCTCATCCACCCGCCGGACTGAATCGACGAATAGCCTCCAGCACCGTATCGCGGTCGCCGCGCAGCGGCTGGCTGCCCAGGTACTCGACGAATCGCGGATCGTCCAGCAGCACGAGGAAGCGCTCGCCGTCCCCGGTCAGGCGTTCGCCGTCGCTGGGGGTGCCGACCTCGTTGCCGTGGTAGAGGCCTTCCAGCAGGCCCAGGCGGCGCATCAGGTCGGTGAGGATCAGCGCGTTGGCGATGACCACGTCGGCATCCGGCGCCTCCGCGCCCAGGCGGCGGTGCAGTTCGGCGTGGTAGTGGCGGGCGATGGCCTCCGCCGGGAAGGGACCGCCGTCGGCGCGGCGGGCGCCCTCCAGCAGGCGCTTGGTCAGTTCCAGGTCGATCATGGCTTGGTTCCCGTCACTACAGGCGTTCTCCTGGCAGGGGAGCGGCGCCCCTGCCTCAATGGATGTCCAGGTAATCCCACAGTTCCCGCGCGACCTGGCCGTCGCCGAACAGCAGGCGGCCTATGTCCAGGCCGAGCTGGCGGTAGCTCTCGAACTGCGCCTCGTCGAAGAACTGGTCGGCGGTGGTCTGGTTGGGGAACTCGGGGTTTTCGCGGGCGTAGTTGAGCACATCCGCGGACATGCCGGCGATCCGCCGCGGCTTGAGCACCAGCAGCCAGCGGCGCGGCGGCGCCTCCGGGCGGGGCGGGCGCGCCTCGCCATCGGCGCAGTCGCTCACCTCGAACAGCAGCGCGCACTTGCTGGCGTTCGTTGCCGGCGGCTGGCGGAACTCCTCCAGGCTGCCGAACACCTTGGCCAGCACCGGGTTGCGCAGCACGCCACTGTCCTCGCGCACTTCCAGGTGGTGGTCGATGCGCGCCAGGCGCACCAGGTTGGCCAGGTCGTCGAAGCGGTAGTCGGCGTCGCAGCCGCAGTCGCACACCAGCGTCAGCTCGATGTCACGCCCCGGGCGCAGCAGTTCGTAGCCGGCGGTGTTCTCGAAATGGCCGCCGTCGGACAGGTACTGGTACTCGCGGCGGTGGCCGTGGAAGTGCGCGGTCAGCTCGTAGAGCAGGTAGGTCTGCGTCGGCAGCAGGCTGGCGAAGCCCGGGGCCTGGTCGTGCACGGCCTCGAAGCGGCTCGGCCACCAGACGCCCAGGCGCACGTTGGCCAGGCCCAGCACCAGCGAATAGCCCAGGCTGGTGGCGCGGCCCAGGCCGGTGCTGACCGCGGCGCCGGAGATGCCCACCCACTGGCCGATGCTCAGCGGCATGCCGATTTCCGAGGCCAGGCCCGTGGCCGGGCCGCGGCGCTGCGGCGTGCCGTCGTAGATGAAGGCCGGCTCGCTGATGTGCCGGCCGCCGGGCGCCAGGCACAGCGGTTTGCCCTTGCGGTCGCGCTGGACCAGTTGCTCGGCGGGGTCGACGGTCAGGTTCAGGGTGACGTTGAGCAGGTGCAGCGGGCCGGCGGTGGGCGGGCCGTAGTAGTGCTCCACGGCGAGGTCGTCGCCGCGCTGGGGCTCGGCGACGCTCATCTGGCGCTTGCGGGTGGCGCTGTCGGTTTCCGCGAAGCGTTCGCCGTTCGAGGCGCCCAGGTAGGCGCGGGTCAGCCGCGCGGCGTAGTAGGGCTGCAGCGTCGAGGTATTGAGGAAGCCGACGAACTGGCTGTTCAGCAAGGCCACCAGCAGCGCCGAGAGGCCGAGCAGGAACAGCCGCAGCAGGGCGCCGTCCTGGTCGAGGCGGACGGCGCCGTCGGCGCCCACCCAGAGGGCGAACAGCGCCCAGGCCAGGCACACCACGGACAGCAACAGCACACCGGCGATCAGCCCTAGCACGTCCAGCGGCAGCTTCGCCAGCCAGCCGGGGATGGCCTTCTCGTCCTTGAACACCGCCAGCTTGCGCACCAGCCAGATCAGCAGCGGCAGCACCCCGCCCACGCCGGCGGCCCAGGGGCCGTGCAGCTTCTCGTAGAGCTCCTCGGCGAGGAGGCCGAGCAGGGCCAGGTAGAGCAGGGCGGCGGTGAGGATCAGCGCCTGGCTGAGGCAGCGGGTCACCAGCACCCGGTAGTTGCGGACCGAGTCGGGGCCAAGCTCGTCGCGCGGCCCCGGCCGCACCCAGGCGGCGAACTGCAGCAGCCAGTTGCGGGCCACCCCGCGCAGCACGCCGGTGCCTTGCAGGGTGCCCGCCAGGCGCTCGATGGCGGCACCCAGGCGCGCCCGCGGGCCGCTGCCGCCACCGGGGCGCGGTCGCTTCGGCGCCATGCGGCGGACCAGCAGGGCGGCGGCGAGCATGGCCAGCGCCACCACCACCGCGGCCACCAGGTGCCAGGCGGCCAGCGGCCCGTAGCCCAGCAGCAGGCACAGCACGCAGCCGATGGCCAGCGCGATGAACATCGCCAGCGTGGCGCCGGCGGCCCAGTTGAACAGGCTCGGCCGTTCGTCCAGGTCGTTGCGCGGGATGACCTGCCAGTAGGCGATCACCAGCGGCAGCACGGCGAAGACGAACAGCGCGGCGGGCACCAGCAGCAGGTTGGCGGTCAGCGCCAGGCGGAACAGGTACAGCAGGGCGAAGGCCAGCAGCAGCGGCATGCCGATCACCAGGTGCAGCGACAGCCAGTTGCGCCAGGTCATCGCCAGGGCATAGAACATGTCGCCGGCCCCGGTGGGGGTGAGGTAGCGGCCGTTCTCTCGCAGCCAGGCGCCGGGCGCCCCGAGGATGTTGGCGCCCTGGTAGTCGGTGCTGGTGCTGATGCGCCCCGGCGGTTCGTGGCGCAACACGCCATAGGCGTCCAGGGCGGCCTGGCGTGCATCGCTGGCCGGCGCCGGCGGGTGGCGCGGCGGCAGTTCGCGCAGGCGCCCGGGCAGGAACAGGCTGTAGAGGAAGCTGCCGACGTAGCCGCCACCGCTGACCGTGGACAGGTAGTCGAAGTCCGCCAGCAGCGGCGGCGCCTCGCCCTGCGCCTGCTCGCCGCGGCGCGGCGACGGTGCCCGGGCCAGGGCCTGCAGCACGCCCAGGCAGAAGGTGGCGCTGCGGATGCCGCCGCCGGACAGCCCCAGCCCCCACTTGTACGCATCGGCGTTCAGGCCGAGGCTTTCGCGGCGGAAGGCGATGCGCTCCCGTTCGTTCTCCAGCTGGGGCTCCAGCGGGTCCTTTTGCACGCGGGGCATGGGCGTCCTCCTTGGCGTGGCACGCTGCCAATCGGCCGGGCTAATCGAAGTAAAGCAGGCGCCGGGAACCCCGCCAGCGACCGCCCGTCCCGCCGCCGCCCGACGCAGCCGGGAGGTGCCGGCGGCGCCGGGCTGAGGTAGTCTGGCCGAATGCCGCCACCTGAAGAGACGCCACCCGTGGAGTACCGCCTGACCACCCGCGACGCCGTGCTGGTACGCCCCAGCCTGGCGCTCTGCGAACCCTTGCGCCGGGCCCTGCAGGACAGCTACGCGGAGCACGCGCCCTTCCTCGACTGGGTGACGCCGCAGGTGAGCGCCGAGCAGGTGCTGCGCTCGCTCAAGGGCGCCATCGCCAACTACGCCGCGCCCCTGGCGGAGAAGCGCCTGTTCCTGCTCTCCGCCGACCGCGCCGAAGTGATCGGCTGCATCGGCCTGCAACCCCGGGGCAGGGGCGACAGCTACGTGATCGGCTACTGGGCCAGTTCGCGCTTCGCCGGCCAGGGCTACCTGAGCGCGGCCCTGCGCGAGGTCTGCGCGCAACTGCCGAGGGCCAGGCTTTACCTCACCACGTCCTCGGCCAACCCGCGCAGCCAGCGCCTGGCCGAGGCCGCCGGCTTCTGCCTGGTGCGCACCCTGCGCGGGGCGCGCAACGATGCCTGGCATGGCACCCAGGACACCCTGGTCTACCGCCGCGCGCCCCGGGCCTGACGCACGCAGGCGGCGAACAGCGGGTCCTGCAGGTAGGCGACGTTCAGGCGCATCCAGGGGTTGGCCTGGCCGCGATCGGTGCTGAAGATGGCGCCCGGCACCAGGGCCAGGCCCTGGGGCAGCGTGGTGCGGGTGAAGGCCTCGGCGTCGTCGATGTGCGGGAAGCGCGCCCAGAGGTACAGGCTCTGTTGCGGGCGGCATAGCACCTCGGCGCCCAACTCGTCCAGCACCGCCAGCGCGGCGCGGGTGGCCTCGGCGACCTGGGCCTGCAGGCGGGTGAGGTGGCGCAGGAAGTAGCCTTCGCCCAGCGCCACGTCCACGGTGCGCTCGCACAGCTCCGAGCAACTGGTGTGCAGCAGCATCTTCAGGTCCGCCAGTTCCTCGATGCGCTCGCGGCTGCCGGCGATGAAGCCGACCCGCAGCGAGGCCGAGATCGACTTGGAGAAGCTGCCGACGTAGAGCGTGCGGCGCAGCTGGTCGAGGGTGGCGACCTTGATCGCCGAACTGGGCTTGAAGTCGGCCAGGGCGTCGTCCTCCACCAGCAGCAGGTCGTGCTCGTCGGCCAGCTTCAGCAACTGGTGCGCCTTCACCGGCGAAATGTCCGAGCCGGTGGGGTTGTGCCCCACCGATTGCAGGAAGAACAGCTTCGGCCGTTCGTGGCGCAGCAACTGCTCCAGCACCTGCAGGTCCGGCCCGTCGGCCAGGCGCGGCACGCTGAGCATGCGCGCGCCCTGCAGCTGCAGCTTGCCGAACAGCGGGTAGTAGCCGGGGTTCTCCACCAGCACCGCGTCGCCGGGGGCGACGAAGCGCCGGACGATCAGGTCCAGCGCATGGTTGGCGCCGTGGGTGGTGAGGAGCTGCCGCGGGTTGCCGTCGATGGCGTAGCCGGCCAGGCGGCGCACCAGGCTCTGGCGCAGCGCCGGGTTGCCCAGGCGGTTGCCGTAGCGGAACAGCGAATTGGCGTCGGTGCGCAGCACCTGACGGGTGAAGCGGTCCAGGCGCATGTCCTGCAGCCAGGCCACCGGCGGGAAGCCTTCGCCCAGTGGCGCCCGGGCCGGCTCGCGGACGAACTGCTGGCGCATCATCCAGATGGTGTCCAGGGCGCGGGTGTAGGGCAGCGGCTCCTCGGCCTCGCTGCCGCGCGGGACGCTGGTGCGGACGAAGAAGCCCTTGCCGTGGCGCGCCTCCACCAGGCCCTGGGCGGCCAGCAGCTCGTAGGCGGTGATCACGGTGTTCTTCGAGTGGCCGTGCAGGCGCATGTACTCGCGCAGCGAGGGCAGGCGGTCGCCGCGCTGCAGCGCGCCTTCGCGGATCTGCCGGGCGAGGGACTGGGCGACCTGCTCGGCGAGGGTCTGGCGGGGCACGGCGCTCTCCGGGAGTGTCATGGGTACAGTGTGGGTACTGTTGCAGCCAACTGTACCTTCATCGACGGGACCAGTCATAGCACCTTAGGGCCTCGGGCGGCCCCGGCGCCGCCCGCATCCCACAAGAACCACAACGGACGCCCACGATGCCCATCGATTCCCGCCTTCCCGAATTCCGCAACCTGTCGCCTCGCCAGCGCCTCGACCAGCTCGCGGCCCTGCTGCAGCTGCCCGAGCTGCAGCGCCTGGCCGAACCCGGTGCGCTGCCGCTGGAGGTGGCCAACGGCATGATCGAGAACGTGCTCGGCACCTTCGAGCTGCCCTATGCGGTAGCCAGCAACTTCGTGGTCAACGGCCGCGAGCTGCTGGTGCCGATGGTGGTGGAGGAACCCTCGATCGTCGCCGCGGCTTCCTACATGGCCAAGCTGGCCCGCGCCGGCGGCGGTTTCCGCACCTCCAGCAGCGCGCCGCTGATGCGTGCCCAGGTCCAGCTGGTGGGCCTGGGCGACCCGTTCAACGCGCGCCTGGCGCTGCTGCGGCACAAGGAAGAGATACTCGAGCTGGCCAACCGCAAGGACCAGCTGCTCAACAGCCTGGGCGGCGGCTGCCGCGACCTGGAGGTGCACTGCTTCGCCGACAGCCCGCGCGGGCCGATGCTGGTGGCGCACCTGATCGTCGACGTGCGCGACGCCATGGGCGCCAACACGGTGAACACCATGGCCGAGGCGGTGGCCCCGCTGATGGAGCGCATCACCGGCGGCCAGGCGCGCCTGCGCATCCTCTCCAACCTGGCCGACCTGCGCCTGGCCCGGGCCCAGGTGCGCATCGCCCCACAACAGCTGCAGTCGCGGGACTACAGCGGCGAGGCGGTGATCGAGGGCATCCTCGACGCCTACTGCTTCGCCGCCGTCGACCCCTACCGCGCGGCCACCCACAACAAGGGCATCATGAACGGCATCGACCCCCTGATCGTCGCCACCGGCAACGACTGGCGCGCCGTGGAGGCGGGCGCCCATGCCTACGCCTGCCGCAGCGGCCACTACGGCTCGCTGACCACCTGGGAGAAGGACGCCGAAGGGCACCTGGTGGGCAGCATCGAGATGCCCATGCCGGTGGGCCTGGTCGGCGGCGCCACGCGCACCCACCCGCTGGCCCAGCTGTCGTTGCGCATCCTCGCCGTGCAGAGCGCCCAGGAACTGGCGGAAATCGCCGTGGCCGTGGGCCTGGCGCAGAACCTCGGGGCCCTGCGCGCCCTGGCCTGCGAAGGCATCCAGCGCGGCCACATGGCCTTGCACGCGCGCAACATCGCCCTGGTGGCCGGCGCCCGCGGCGAGGAAGTGGACTGGCTGGCGCGGCGCCTGGTGGAAGCCGGCGACGTGCGCGCCGACCGCGCGGTGGAACTGCTGCGCGAAAGGCGTGGCGCATGAGCGGCCGGGTGAAAATCGTCGAGGTCGGCCCGCGCGACGGCCTGCAGAACGAGCCCCAGGCGCTGCCGGTGGCGGCGCGCGTCGAACTGGTCGAGCAACTGGCCGACACCGGGCTGCGGCACATCGAGGCCGGCGCCTTCGTCTCGCCGCGCTGGGTGCCGCAGATGGCCGACAGCGGCGAGGTGCTGCGCCGCCTCGGGCGCAGGCCCGGGGTGCGCTTCAGCGCCCTGGTGCCCAACCAGCAGGGCCTGGAGGCGGCGCTGGCGGCGGGCTGCGAGGAGGTGGCGGTGTTCGCCGCCGCCTCCGAGGCCTTCTCCCAGCGCAACATCAACTGCTCCATCGCCGACAGCCTGCGCCGCTTCGAGCCGGTGCTGGCGCTGGCCCGCGAGCGCGGCGTGCGGGTGCGCGGCTACGTGTCCTGCGTGCTCGATTGCCCCTACGGCGGCCCGGTGGCGCCGCAACGGGCCGGCGAGGTGGCGCAGCGCCTGTACGAGCTGGGCTGCTACGAGATCAGCCTGGGCGACACCCTCGGCAAGGGCACCCCGGATGCCACTGCGCGGCTGGTGGAGCACTGCGCCGAACGCCTGCCGCTGGCAGCCCTCGCCGGGCACTTCCACGACACCTTCGGCATGGCCGTTGCCAACGTGCACGCGGCCTTGCAGGCCGGCGTGCGCACCTTCGACAGCTCGCTGGCCGGCCTCGGTGGCTGCCCCTATTCGCCGGGCGCCAGCGGCAACGTCGCCACCGAGGACGTGCTGCACCTGCTGCACGGCATGGGCTACGCCACCGGCGTCGACCTGCCGGCCGTGGCCCGCCTGGGCACGGCCATCAGCCAGCGGCTGGGCCGGCCCAACGCCTCGCGCGCCGGCCGCGCCCTGGCCGCCGCAGGCGGTGAGCGGCACCCCTGAAACAGCGCAACCGCAACATAACAACAAGAGCCCAGCAGGGCAGGAGCCTTACCATGAACACCCACGAAACGGCGCCGTCGACGGCGCCTGGTCCCCATCCCGAAGCCCGGCTCTACGAGGTCTGGGGCGACACCATCGACAGCCGCCACCTGGCTGGCGCCATCGCCATAGGCGCCGCGGTCAGCCTGGGCGCCTTCCTGCTCGCCGAGCGGCTGTTCCTCGGCCTCGTCGACTCCAGCCAGATGGCCCGCGCCTACGCCATGCTGGTGGGCATCCTCGGCTGCCTGGCCGGCGGGGCGATCAGCGCCATGCTGTTCAAGCCCAAGCGCCTGGTGGTCGAGCATGTGGCCGACGCGGCCTGGCGCGAGCAGGCCCTGCGCGAGCTGGAGGCCGAGTACGGCGGCCTCGGCGAGCTGCGCGACCTGCCGCCGGAAGTGCTGGCGGAGCTGAAGGAGGTCCAGCTGTACGACCTGTTCGCCCAGGCCCACGGGGCCGCGGAGAAACGCGTGCCTGCCGCGGCGCCGGTGATGGGAGGGGCGGCCTGATGGAGCTGTTCCTCGACCAACTGCCCGTCGCGCTGCTGATGGCGGTGATCGGCGCCGTGGCCTTCGCCGCCATCGGCCTGGTCTCCGGCAGCGACGAAACCACCACCCTGGCGCCGCTGACCCTGCTGGTGGTGCTGCTGGGCGTGGCCCCGGCCGGGGTGTTCGCCTTCTTCCTCGCCGGCGCGGTGGCCAAGCACATGACCCACGCGGTGCCCACGGCGCTGCTGGGCATCCCCGGCGACACCATGGCCACGCCGCTGATGCGCGAGGCGAACTTCCTGCGCAACCTCGGCGTGCCGCACATCGCCCTGCGCAAGATGATCTCCGGCGCGGTGCTGGCGGCGTTCATCGCGGTGCCCCTGGCGGTGCTCTTCGCGGTGCTGCTGGCCCCCTTCGGCGAGGCCATCAAGCAGGCGGCGCCCTGGGTGTTCCTCTGCGCGGCCCTGGCCATCGCCTGGTTCTCCGCCGGGCGCTGGGCCGCGCTGCTGGCCCTGGGGCCCTTCGTGCTGCTGATCGTGGCGCTGCAGGCGCTGACCGCCCAGCACGGGGTGAAGCTGGCGGTCAGCTACTTCCTCGGCATCGCCGTGGGGCCGCTGATCGTCTCGCTGTTCGCCCTGCTGGCGCCGGCCGAACGCCAGCGCATGCGCCGCAGCGAGCCGCGCACCTTCGCCCTGGCGCCGGACGTGAAGGGCTGGGACGGCTACTTCCCCAACCCGCTGAAGGTGCTCGACCGCCGCCAGACCGGCTGGACCCTCGGCACCGCCGCCGTCTCCAGCGCCACCTTCGTGTTCAGCCCGGTGGCCATGACGGTGATCCTCGGCGAGATCGTCGGCTCGCGCATCCGCCATGCCTACCACCGCCTGACCTCGGTGCTGGCGGCGCGCAACGGGGTGACCGAGTCCACCTACATCGCCGAGGCGCTGATCCCGCTGATCGCCTTCGGCCTGCCGCTCAGCCCGGTGGCGGCGGGCCCCGCGGCGCCGCTGTTCAACGCGCCGCCACGCTTCTACGTGGATGCCGCCAGCGGCCAGGTGCACAACCTGCACAGCCTGATGGAACCCTGGGAATTCCTGGTGTTCGGCCTGCTGGCGGTGCTGGTGGCGGTGCTGATCGCCTATCCCTTCGCGATGAACTTCGCCCACCGCGCGGCCTCGTTCGTCTCGCGGCGGGTCAGCCACGAGGCGGTGATCGCCACCTTCGTCGGCCTGATCCTGGTGATCGGCCTGTGGGAGGGCGGGGTGCTGGGCCTGCTGGTGATCCTCAGCGTGGGCCTGCTCGGCGGCCTGCTCGGCCGCTTCCTCGGCTTCAACATCGGCGTGCAGTTCATGGGCTACTACACCGCCGTCCTCAGCGTGCCGGTACTGCTCGCGCTGGCCGGCTGAGCCATCCGGAGGCCGCCGCGCCTCCATCCCCGGCCGCGTCCCGCCGTTGCCCCGCAGCGGTGCGGCGGCCTTCGTCCCGAGAAAAGGAAACAACAACAATGACAATCCTTGCCAACCCGCTGTCCACCCCCGGCCGTCGCCTGTTCGGCCTCACCTCCGCCTGCCTGCTGGCCAGCGGCGAGAGCCTGGCCGGGGGCTTCGCCGAGGATGCGCAGGCCTCGCTGAACCTGCGCAACTTCTACATCAACCGCAATTTCGTCGACGCCGACTTCCCCCGCGCCAAGGCCGAGGAATGGACGCAGAGCTTCATCCTCGACGCCCGCTCCGGCTATACGCCAGGCGTCCTGGGCCTGGGCGTCGACGTGCTGGGCCTGTACTCGCTGAAGCTGGACGGTGGCAAGGGCACCGCCGACACCCAGTTGCTGCCGCTGCACGACGACGGCCGCCCGGCGGACGACTTCGGGCGCCTGGCGGTAGCGGCCAAGGCGCGGCTGGCCAACAGCGAGCTGAAGGTCGGCGAGTGGATGCCCAGCCTGCCGGTGCTGCGCGCCGACGACGGCCGCTCGCTGCCGCAGACCCTGCGCGGCGCCCAGCTCAGCGTGCGGGAGATCGACGGCCTGGGCCTGTACGCCGGGCAGTTCCGCAGCAACAGCCCGCGCAACGACGCCAGCCAGGACGACCTGTCCATGGCCGGGCGCCCGGACGCCACCTCCGACCGCTTCGACTTCGCCGGCGCCGAGTACCGCTTCAACGGCCAGGCCACGCAGCTGGGCCTGTGGCACGCGCGGCTGGAGGACATCTACCGCCAGCAGTACGTCAACCTGCGCCACGGCCAGGGGCTGGGCGACTGGCGCCTGGGCGCCGACCTCGGCTACTTCGTCGGCCGCGAGGATGGCGCCGCCCGCGCCGGCGAGCTGGACAACCGCACCCTGTCGCTGCTGCTTTCGGCGGGGCAGGGGGGGCACACCTTCTACCTGGGCCTGCAGCGGCTGTCCGGCGACAGTGGCTGGATGCGGGTGAACGGCAGCGCCGGCGGCAGCCTGGCCAACGACAGCTTCAACTCCAGCTACGACCAGGCCCGCGAGCGCTCCTGGCAACTGCGCTACGACTACGACTTCGCCGCCGCCGGGGTGCCGGGGCTGACGTTCATGACGCGCTACATCCGCGGCAGCAACGTGCATACCCGCGATACCGCCGACGGCCGCGAGCGCGGGCGCGAGACGGAACTGGGCTACGTGGTGCAGAGCGGGCCGTTCAAGCGCCTGAACCTGCGCCTGCGCAACGCCAGCATCCGCCGCGACTTCAGCAGCAACGCCTTCGACGAGTACCGGCTGATCCTCAACTACCCGCTCCCGCTGTTCTGACGCCCCTGGTCGGCCCGCCGCCCGTGCCGGGGCGGCGGCGCTAGACTGGAGCAAACGGGGAGCGGGAGGCTCCCCCGCAGCCGGCCGCGCCGGCGCCACGGGGCAGTGGGGCGGCGCCGCTTTCCCGGAGGTGTGCCATGAGCATGTCCAGTCGTTTGCAGAGCTGCCTGTCGCAGCACCAGAGTCGCTACGATCTGCTGCCCCACGCCACGTCCATGACCACCCGCGAGGCCGCCCGCCGCGCCGGCGTGCCGCCGCAGCAGATGGCCAAGCCGGTGATCCTCGACGACTTTCAGGGCCACTGGCTGATGGCCGTGGTGCCGGCCAGCCGCCAGGTCGACCTGCACAAGGTGCACAAGCTCACCCGGCGCAACTGGCGCCTGGCCCACGAGGGCGATTTCTCCGCGCGCTTCGAGGACTGCGCGCCCGGCGCCATCCCGGCGGTGGGCAGCCTGTTCGGCCTGGAGACGCTGATCGACGAATCCCTGGGCGAGCAATCGGACATCTACTTCGAGGCCGGCGACCACAACGCCGTGGTGCACATGAGCGGCCGCCAGTACCTGGAGCTGATGCCCGAGGCACGGCAGGGGCGCTTCTGCGAATAGTGCGGGCCTCGAACCTTTTCCGATCCTGCGCCGCTAGCGACCGGCGGGCTCAGGCCATGTCGCTGTGGGCGAAGCCCTGGCCGAGGAAGTCCAGCAAGCCGCGCACCGACGGCAGCAGGCCGCGCCGGGAAGGGTAGACGGCGTGCACGATGCCGGTACGCGGCGCCCAGTCCGGCAGCAGGTTGACCAGGCTGCCGTCGGCCAGCGCCTCGCGCACCACCACCGACGGCAGGTGCACGGCGCCCACCCCGGCCACCGCCGCCTGGCGCAGGGCTAGCAGGTCGTCGGTGACCAGCCGCGGCTGGTAGCGGGCCTGGGCGCGGGCGCCGTCGGGGCCGTCCAGCTGCCACTGGTAGTCGCGCTGCGGCGAGCCCCAGTGCAGCGTCGGCAGCGCCGCCACCTCGGTGGGCGAGGGGCGCTCGCTCAGGCGCTGGCGTAGGGCCGGCGCGCCCACCACCAACTGCCGGCTCTCGCCCAGCACCTTCATCACCAGTTCGCTGCCTTCCAGCGGCGGGAAGCGCACGCGCAGGGCGATGTCGAAGCCTTCCTGGATCAGGTCCACCTGGCGGTTGGTGGCCTCCACCTGCAGCTCCACCAGCGGGTAGCGCAGCATGAACTCGGCCAGCATCGGGCCGACCCAGAAGTTCAGCAGCGCCGTGGGGCAGCTCAGCCGCACCCGGCCCTGGGGTTCGGCACGGTGGCGCTCGATGACCTCGGCGGCGCCCTCGGCCTCCACCAGCATGGCCAGGCAGTGGCGATAGTATTCCTGGCCGATCTCGGTCACCGAGAAGTGCCGGGTGGAACGCTGGATCAGGCGCACGCCCAGGCGTTCCTCGAGGGCGGCGATGCGCCGGCTGAGCTTCGACTTGGGTTCGCCCAGGGCCCGCCCGGCCGGGGCGAAGCCACCGTGCTCGACCACCTGGGCGAAGTAGTAGAGGTCGTTGAGGTCTTCCACAACGGTGTTCTCCAAATGGAACGCTGAAGATGATTTTCGCAGTCTACCGACTGTAGCGTTGCGATTCTAAGGTGTCTCCATGCACTCAGGAGGCACCCCCATGAAAGACATCCTCGGTATCTACAGCGCCCCGCGCCCGCACTGGGTCGGCGACGGCTTCCCGGTCCGCTCGCTGTTCTCCTACGACCGCCTGGGCGACCAGCTCAGCCCCTTCCTGCTGCTCGACCATGCCGGGCCGCACGACTTCCCCGGCGACGGCGCGCGCCGTGGCGTCGGCCAGCACCCGCACCGCGGCTTCGAGACCGTGACCCTCGTCTACCAGGGCGAGCTGGAGCACCGCGACTCCAGCGGCGCCGGCGGGCGCATCGGTCCCGGCGACGTGCAATGGATGACCGCCGGCGGCGGCATCCTCCACGAGGAGTACCACGCCCCGGCCTTCGCCCGCAGCGGCGGCACCCTGCACATGGCGCAGCTGTGGGTGAACCTGCCGGCCCGGGACAAGCTCACCGCGCCGGCCTACCAGACCCTGCTGGACACCAGCATCCCCCGCGTCGAACTGCCCGGCGGCGCCGGCCAGCTGCGGGTGATCGCCGGCGACTACCGCGGCCACCGCGGCCCGGCCCACACCTTCAGCCCGCTGGATGTCTGGGACCTGCGGCTGAACCCCGGCAAGGCCTTCGAGCTGCGCGTCGAACCGGGCCGCAACACGGCGCTGGTGGTGCTGCGCGGCAGCCTGCGGCTGAACGGCGAGGAGCGGGCGGACGAGGGCCAACTGGTGCTATTCGAGCGACGCGGCGACGCCATCCACCTGGAGGCCGAGAGCGACGCCCTGGTGCTGCTGCTCAGCGGCGAACCGCTGGACGAGCCCATCGTTGGCTACGGCCCCTTCGTCATGAACACCCGCGAACAGATCGAGCAGGCCCTCGACGATTTCCGCCGCGGGCGTTTCGGACAGATGGCCGGCTGATCGTCACATGCCGGACTCGGCCAGCGCCTAGTCTGGTTGAACGCCCGCGCAGGGAGGCGTGGGGCATCCGGGCGGGAGGCCCACTTGCGAGGAAACGAAGATGAGCAACTTCGGCAATATCGCCAACTTCAACGGCCAGCGCCCGGTGATCGATCCCGACGACACCGCCATGCTGCTGATCGACCACCAGAGCGGGCTGTTCCAGACGGTCAAGGACATGCCCATGACCGAACTGCGCGCCAACGCCATCACCCTGGCCAGGATCGCCAGCCTGGCGAAGATCCCGGTGATCACCACCGCCTCGGTGCCCCAGGGCCCCAACGGCCCGCTGATCCCCGAGATCCACGAAGCCGCGCCCCATGCCCAGTACGTGGCGCGCAAGGGCGAGATCAACGCCTGGGACAACCCCGAGTTCGTCGCCGCGGTGGAGAAGACCGGCAAGAAGACCCTGGTCATCGCCGGCACCATCACCAGCGTGTGCATGGCCTTCCCGGCGATCGCCGCGGTCAACGCCGGCTACCGGGTATTCGCGGTGATCGACGCTTCCGGCACCTACTCCAAGGCCGCCCAGGAAATCACCCTGGCCCGCGTGGTGCAGGCCGGCGTGGTGCCCATGGACACCGCCGCGGTGTGCTCGGAAATCCAGCGCACCTGGAACCGCCCCGACGCCGCCGAGTGGGCCGAGGCCTACAGCCACATCTTCCCGCACTACCGCCTGCTGATCGAAAGCTACACCAAGGCCCAGGAAGTGGTGAACAACCACGAGGTGCTGGACTCGCAACGCTGAATCCCGACCGCGCCCGCTACAAGCCGGGCCTTCCCACCGCAAGAGGAAAGCGCAATGAGCAAGCCCTACGTCCGTCTCGACAAGTCCCAGGCCGCCGTGTTGCTGGTCGACCACCAGGCCGGGTTGCTGTCCCTGGTGCGCGACATCGAGCCGGACAAGTTCAAGAACAACGTGCTGGCCCTGGCCGACCTGGCCAAGTACTTCAAGCTGCCGACCATCCTCACCACCAGCTTCGAGAGCGGCCCCAACGGCCCGCTGGTGCCGGAGCTCAAGGAAATGTTCCCGGATGCTCCGTACATCGCTCGTCCGGGCAACATCAACGCCTGGGACAACGAGGACTTCGTCAAGGCGGTCAAGGCCACCGGCAAGAAGCAACTGATCATCGCCGGCGTGGTCACCGAGGTGTGCGTGGCCTTCCCGGCGCTGTCGGCCCTGGAGGAAGGCTTCGACGTCTTCGTGGTCGCCGATGCCTCCGGCACCTTCAACGAAGTCACCCGCGACGCCGCCTGGCGCCGCATGGAAGCCGCCGGCGCGCAGCTGATGACCTGGTTCGGCGTGGCCTGCGAACTGCACCGCGACTGGCGCAACGACATCGAGGGCCTGGCCGCGCTGTTCTCCGCGCACATCCCGGACTACCGCAACCTGATCACCAGCTACAGCACGCTGACCGCCGCCAAGTGAGCCCGGCGCGCACCGGTGCAGCGGTGCGCACGGCCCAACGGACCGCCAACCGGGGACGCTCGGTTGGCGGTTTTTTTTGGCTGAGCTTCGAGGGCAAAGTCCGTAGCCCGCTTCCTGAGGGGCCGTTCGTGCCACCGGGACGTCCGGCGTGGCCGGTGAGTCCAATCGCGGACAAAGTCCGCTCCTACGCCCGTGCTTCCCTGTAACCGTAGGAGCGGACTCTGTCCGCGATTCGGCGGATAACGCCGTAGGCGTTATGCGCCCTACGAACGCGCAGCCGAGGGCTGGGGAGAGGGCGATCTTAAACCCCATCCGCAACCGCCCCCACGCTACCCCCATCTCCCACCTGGCGCAGCAGTTCCACCAGCGTCCGTGCGCAACCCGGCAGTGCCTCGCGCTCGCGCACCAGCACGCTGCGTTCGCGCACCACCCAGGGCTCGTCCAGCTGCAGGATGCTCAGCCCCATGCTGCGCTGGTGGCGGCGCGCGGCGGTTTCCGGGAGCACGCCGATGCCCACCCCGGCCTCGATCATCCGGCAAGCCGCCTCGAAGCTGGCCACCTGGATGCGCAGGTTGAGGGTGCCGCCCAGGCGCTCCACCTGTTCGCGCAGGAAGCTCTGCAGGGTGCTGCCCTCGTGCAGGCCGACGTGGAAATAGCCGAGGGTGTCGGCCAGGGTGGGCGGGCGGCCCAGGCGTTCCAGGGCATGGCCGGGCGGCACCGCCAGCACCAGGTGGTCGGTGCTGAAGTGGAGGATCTCCAGGCTCTCGGCGCGCACCGGGCCGGCGACTATGCCCAGGTCCGCCGAGCCGTCGAGGATGGCCCGGACGATGTCGCGGTTCAGGCGTTCCTGCAGGTCCACGGTGACCGCGGGGCGCGCGGCGAGGAAGCCGGCCAGCACCTCCGGGAGGAACTCGGTGACCGCCGTGGTGTTGGCGAAGATGCGGATGTGCCCGGCCTGGTCGCCGCCCTGTTCGCCGAAGTCGTCCTTGAGCCGCTCCACCTGGCGCAGGATCAGCCGCGCGTGCTGCAGCAGGCGCTGGCCGCTGGGGGTCAGCTCGACGCCGCGGTTGTCGCGGTACAGCAGGCGGCTGTCGAGCTGGCTTTCCAGGGCCTTGATGCGGGCGCTGGCGGCGGCCGCCGAGAGGTGCGCGCGGCGGGCGCCCTGGGTCAGGCTGGGGGATTCGGCGATGTGCACGAAAAGGCGCAGGTCGGCCAGGTCGAAATGCATGGCGGGGCGTCCGGATGGCGTTCGGTTTCGGTTAACGCTGGATTATGGAAATGCGGATTCACGGAACGCAAGCCAACTTGCATGCTGTTCGGAAATTTCCCGGTCAGAGACACTGAGCATGAGCGAATCTTCCTACAAGGCCTGGATAGGCCGCAGCCAGGAAAGCCGCGACGAGCTGAGCACGCTGCTGGTCAGCCGCCTGGCCGCCACCCTCGGCGAGCAGGCCCCGGCCGCCGGCGAGGCGCTGCCGCCGCTGTGGCACTGGGCATTCTTCCAGGACGCCGTGGCCGAGGCCGGCCTGGGCGCCGACGGCCACCCGGCGCGCGGCGGCTTCCTGCCGCCGGCGGACGGGCGCAACCGCATGTGGGCCGGCGGCCGCCTGGAGTTCCACGCGCCGCTGCGCGTCGGCCGCGAGGCCAGCCGGGTGACCCGCATCCTGAACGTCGAGGAAAAGCACGGCCGCACCGGCGCGCTGCTGTTCGTCACCCTGCGCCACGACTACCTGCAGGACGGCCACCTGGCCCTGCGCGAGGAGCAGGACATCGTCTACCGCGAACCCAGCCCGCCCAGGCTCGGCGGCACCGAGGCGCTGCCCGAAGGCGCCTGGCGCGAGGCGGTGGAACCCAGCCCGGTGCTGCTGTTCCGCTATTCCGCGGTGACCTTCAACGGCCACCGCATCCACTACGACTGGCCCTACGTCACCGAGGCCGAGGGTTACCCGGGCCTGGTGGTGCACGGCCCGCTGATCGCCACCCTGAGCCTGCGCGCCTTCTGCCGCGCCAACCCGCAGGCGCGCCTGCGCCGCTTCGCCTACCGCGGCCTGCGCCCGCTGATCTGCCCCGAGCCTTTCGAGCTGGGCGGCCGCCCCAGCGGCCCCGGCAAGGCCGAGGTCTGGGCCGGCAACGGCGCCGGCATCGCCCAGCGCGGCGAAGTGGAATTCGACTGAACCCCCATCGAGGAACCCCATGAGCAGCACCCCGGAAGAACTGCAGGCCATCCGTGAAGGCGTGCGCGCCCTGTGCGCGGAATACGGCAGCGCCTACTGGCGCGAGATCGACGAGCGCAAGGGCTTCCCCGAAGCCTTCGTCAAGGCCATGACCGAGGCCGGCTGGCTGTCGGCGATGATCCCCGAGGAGTACGGCGGTTCCGGCCTGGGCCTGGCCGAGGCCTCGGTGATCCTCGAGGAGGTCAACCGCTGCGGCGGCAACTCCGGGACCATCCACGGGCAGATGTACAACATGTTCACCCTGCTGCGTAACGGCAGCGAGGAGCAGAAGCGCTACTACCTGCCCAAGCTCGCCAGCGGCGAGCTGCGCCTGCAGTCCATGGGCGTCACCGAGCCGACCACCGGCACCGACACCACCAAGATCAAGACCACCGCCGTGCGCCGCGGCGACAAGTACGTCATCAACGGCCAGAAGGTGTGGATCTCGCGGGTGCAGCACTCCGACCTGATGATCCTGCTGGCCCGCACCACGCCGCTGGCCGAGGTGAAGAAAAAGGCCGAGGGCATGTCGATCTTCCTGGTCGACCTGCGCGAGGCCATCGGCAACGGCCTGACCGTGCAGCCCATCGCCAACATGGTCAACCACGAGACCAACGAGCTGTTCTTCGACAACCTGGAAATCCCCGCCAGCAGCCTGATCGGCGAGGAGGGCAAGGGCTTCCGCTACATCCTCGACGGCCTCAACGCCGAGCGCACGCTGATCGCCGCCGAATGCATCGGCGACGGCCGCTGGTTCATCGAGAAAGCCAGCCAATATGCCCGCGACCGCGTGGTGTTCGGCCGCCCCATCGGGCAGAACCAGGGCGTGCAGTTCCCCATCGCCGAGGCGCACATCGAGGTGGAAGCGGCCGACCTGATGCGCTGGAAGGCCTGCGCGGAATACGACGCCGGGCGCAACGCCGGCGCGGCGGCGAACATGGCCAAGTACCTGGCGGCCAAGGCCAGCTGGGAGGCGGCCAACGCCTGCCTGCAGACCCACGGCGGCTTCGGCTTCGCCTGCGAATACGACGTGGAGCGCAAGTTCCGCGAGACGCGGCTGTACCAGGTGGCGCCGATCTCCACCAACCTGATCCTCTCCTACGTGGCCGAGCACCTGCTCGAACTGCCGCGTTCCTTCTGAGCCGCGCCCAAGGACGACAAGCGATGAACAATACCCACGCCCTGGCCGAATTCCTCGCCGGCCTGCGCTACGAAGACCTGCCCGAAGCGGTGGTCGCGCGCACCGAAGACCTGTTCCTCGACTGGCTGGGCTCGGCCCTGGCCAGCCAGGGCCGCCACCCCATCCCGCTGTTCCAGCGCTACGCCCGCAGAATGGGCCCGGCCGACGGCCGCAGCCGCGTGCTGGTGGACGGCAGCGCCACCTCGGCGTACTTCGCCGCCCTGGTCAACGGCGCCAGCTCGCACCTGGTGGAGCAGGACGACCTGCACAACAGCTCGGTGCTGCACCCGGCCACGGTGGTGTTCCCGGCGGCCCTGGCCGCCGCCCAGGACCTGGGCAGGTCCGGCCGCGACCTGATCCTCGCGGCGGTCGCCGGCTACGAGGCGGGCATCCGCATCGGCGAGTTCCTCGGCCGCTCGCACTACCGCATCTTCCACACCACCGCCACCGTCGGCACCCTGGCCGCGGCCGTGGCCGTCGGCAAGCTGCTCGGCCTGGACGCCCGCCAGTTCGTGCACTGCCTGGGCAGCGCCGGGACCCAGGCCGCCGGGCTCTGGGAGTTCCTCCGCGACGCCGCCGACTCCAAACAGCTGCACACCGCCAAGGCCGCCGCCGACGGCCTGCTGGCCGCGTACCTGACCGCGGACGGCCTGACCGGCGCGCAGAACATCCTCGAGGGCGAGCAGGGCATGGCCGCCGGCATGTCCAGCGACGCCGAGCCGCGCTGGCTGGCGGACGGCCTGGGCAGCCGCTGGGCGCTGGTGGAGACCTCGTTCAAGTTCCACGCCTCCTGCCGCCACACCCACCCGGCGGCGGACGCCCTGCTGGCGCTGATGCAGCGCGAGGGCCTGCAGGCCGAGGACATCGCCCGCGTCACCACCCGCGTGCACCAGGGCGCCATCGACGTGCTCGGCCGCGTGGTCGTGCCGCAGACGGTGCACCAGGCGAAGTTCTCCATGGGCACGGTGCTGGGCCTGATCGCCGTGCACGGCAAGGCCGGGCTGGTGGAGTTCGAACGCTTCGCCCTGCAGGACCCGCGCGTGGCGGCCTTCCGCGACAAGGTGGGCATGCAGCTGGATGCCGAGGTGGACGGCGCCTACCCGCAGCGCTGGCTGGGCCGCGTAGAGGTGCTCACCATCGACGGTCGCCAGCTGCACGGCGGCATAGACGAGCCCAAGGGCGACCCGGGCAACAGCCTCAGCCGCGCCGAACTGGAAGACAAGTTTCGCCGCCTGCTGGCCTTCGCCGGCGAGCGTGGCGAGGCCGAAGCCGCGCGGCTGATCGACGCCAGCTGGCGCCTGCATGCCCTGCAAAGCCTGGAAGCCTTCGCCTGAGTAGCCCGCGGCCCGGGCGGGCGGCCTCCGGAACCCGGGGGTTCACAGAGCGCGGTGCGCCGCCCGCCCGGACCGTGGATACACACCGACAGCGCCGCGCCGTCCATGGCGGCGGCGCACGAGACACCTGGAGCACCCATGAACCCGCGTCCCCTCGACGGCATCACCGTCATCAGCCTGGAACACGCCATCGCCGCGCCGTTCTGCACCCGCCAGCTGGCCGACCTCGGCGCCCGCGTCATCAAGGTCGAGCGCCCCGGCGTCGGCGACTTCGCCCGCGGCTACGACGAGCGCGTGCGCGGCATGGCCTCGCATTTCGTCTGGACCAACCGCTCCAAGCAAAGCCTGGCCCTGGACCTCAAGCAGGCCGAGGCCCACGCCGTGCTGGACCAGCTGCTGGGCCAGGCCGACGTGCTGGTGCAGAACCTCGCGCCCGGCGCCGCCGCGCGCCTGGGGCTGTCGTTCGAGGCGCTGCACGAACGCTTCCCGCGGCTGATCGTCTGCGACATCTCCGGCTATGGCGAAGGCGGCCCCTACGAGCAGAAGAAGGCCTACGACCTGCTGATCCAGAGCGAGAGCGGCTTCCTCTCGGTGACCGGCGGCCCCGGCCCGGACGAAATGGCCAAGGCCGGCTGCTCCATCGCCGATATCTCCGCCGGCATGTACGCCTACAGCGGCATCCTCTCGGCGCTGCTGCTGCGCGAGCGCACGGGGGAGGGCAGCCGGGTGGAGGTCTCCATGCTCGAAGGCATGGCCGAGTGGATGGGCTTCCCCATGTACTACGCCTTCGAAGGCCAGGCGCAACCGCCGCGCGCCGGCGCCGCCCACGCCACCATCTACCCCTACGGGCCTTTCCCCGCCGGCGACGGCAGGAACGTGATGCTCGGCGTGCAGAACGAGCGCGAGTGGAAGGTCTTCTGCGAGGTGGTATTGCGGCGCCCGGAACTGGCGACCGACCCGCGCTTCACCGCCACCAGCCTGCGGGTGGTCAACCGCGAGGCCCTGCGCGCGCTGATCGTCGAAGCCTTCGCCGACCTGAGCGCGGCGGAGGTGGTGGCGCGCCTGGAGCAGGCGCAGATCGCCAACGCCCACGTCAACGACATGCAGGGCCTGTGGCAGCATCCGCAACTGCAGGCTCGCGACGCCTGGCGCGAGATCGACAGCCCGGTGGGCCGCCTGCCGGCGCTGCTGCCGCCGGCCCGCAGCAACGCCTATGCGCCGCGCATGGACGCCGTGCCGGGCCTGGGCGAGCATACCGACGGCCTGCTCGCCGAGCTGGGCTATACCGCCGCCGACATCCAGCGCCTGCACGAGCAGGGCGCGGTGTGAGCCGAACCCGACCAAGGACCGCCATGACCGCCATCGTCCGTTCCGCCCTGTTCGTCCCCGGCAGCCGCCCGGAGCGCTTCGCCAAGGCCCTGGCCGCCGGCGCCGACGCCGTGATCGTCGACCTGGAGGATGCCGTCGAGGCATCGCTCAAGGCCCGCGCCCGCGACGACCTGGCGGCCTTCCTCGCAGCCAGCCCGCAAGCCCGCGTGCGGGTGCGGGTGAACGCCGCCGGGCACCCCGAGCACGCCGCGGACCTGGAACTGTGCCGGCGCCTGCCGGGCATCGCCGGCATCCTCCTGCCCAAGGCCGAGTGCGCCGACCAGGTGCGCGCCGCGGCAGCCTGCGGCAAGCCGGTGTGGCCCCTGATCGAAAGCGCCCGCGGGCTGCTGGCGGTGGGGGAGATCGCCGCCTGCGCGGGCATCGAGCGCCTGACCTTCGGCGGCCTCGACCTGGCCCTGGACATCGGCATGAGCAGCGGCACCGCGGCGGCGGAGACCGTCTACGACCAGGTGCGCCTGGGCCTGCTGCTGCACTCGCGGGTCAACGGCCTGCAACCGCCGCTGGACACCGTCTACCCGGCCTTCGACGATGCCGAAGGCTTCGCCGCGACCCTTCGCCATGGCCGCGACCTGGGCCTGGTGGGCGCCCTGTGCATCCACCCGAAACAGGTCGCCGTGCTCCACGCGGCCCTGGCCCCCAGTACCGAGGAGCTGGCCTGGGCACTCCGGGTGGTGGAAGCGGCCGAAAGCGGCGCGGCGGCCTTCCAGGTGGACGGCCAGATGGTCGACGCCCCGGTCCTGGCCCGCGCCCGCCGCCTGCTGGCCAATGCGGGCGAGCCGTAGGGTGGAGCACTGGCGTTGCCGAGGGCAATCGCGGACGGAGTCCGCTCCTACGCAGCCCGAGTCGTGCCATTCCCCTGTAGGAGCGCGCCCTGCGCGCGAAATCGCGGGCAGGGCCCGCTCCTACAAAGAGCACCCCGGCGCGGACTCCTACGTCCGTGCTTCCCTGGAACCGTAGGAGCGGACTCCGTCCGCGATTGGTGGATAACGCCATAGGCGTTAGGCGAACACGAAGTACTTGCGCACTGTCTCCACCACTTCCCAGGTGCCTTTCAGCCCCGGTTCGATGACGAACACGTCGCCGGCCTTCAGGTGCACCGGCTGCTCGCCCTCGGGGGTGATGATGCAGTAGCCGTCGAGGAAGTGGCAGTACTCCCACTTCTCGTAGTTCACCTCGAACTTGCCGGGGGTGCAGATCCAGGTGCCCATGATCTTGCTGCCGTCCGCCGAGGTGTAGGCGTTGAGGTTGACGGTGTGCGGGTCGCCGCCGATGCGCTTCCACTTGGTGGCATCCAGCACGGGAGTGGGGCAGGTTTCGCGCAGCACGGTGATGAAGTCGGACATGTCAGCTCCAGGTCGGTGGGGTATGGCCCGTCACCATAGGGGCATTGCCCGAAGAGGAATTGCCTGGATTCGACGCCGATGTGCCTGGAAGCGCTGCCACGGGCCTCGCCGCTCGACAATTCCGTGCCATACGCCTGCCCTTTTGTATTCATTCTGCGAATCCTGGCGCCGCCGGGTTTGAAACCTGGCCATTCCTTGCCTAAACCTAAAGTCGAGCCAGGCTGTTCCAGCCGTGCTGGGCAGCGAAGGGGTAGGGCACGCCAACCATGTCTAACGACCAAGGAACGACATCCATGACAAGCAAACTGCTCAGCAAGAGTGCGATCTTCGCGGTTCTCAGCGCCGCCAGCCTGCTGGCCCAGGCGGACCAGGCCGGCGGCAACGGCTGCGGCTGGGGCAACATGGTGTTCGAAGGGCAGCGTGGGCTGTTCCCGCACCTGTTGGCGACCACCACCAACGGCACCTCGGGCAACGCCACCTTCGGCCTGACTTCCGGCACCAACGGCTGCAACTCCGATGCGCGCCTGGGGTATGGCGGCCGTTCGATCTTCGCCATGAACGGCATGCTCGACAACATTGCCGAGGACATGGCCAAGGGGCATGGGGATGCGTTGGATGCCTATGCCACCCTGCTGGGGGTGCAGGCTCAGGATCGTGCGCATTTCGCGCAGGTTACTCAGCGGCATTTTGGTGAGATTTTTGCCAGTAAGGATGCGACTGGGGAGCAGGTCTACGCCAACACCCTGGCGGTGATGCAGCGTGATCCGACGCTGGCGCGCTATGCCAAGCAGCCTGCCTGAGGTTCGCGTAACGAGAATGTCCTTGCTGTTCACTTAAGGAAGAATGCCGTTTCTCTTCATGGGAGAAACGGCATTTTTCATATGGGGTGGGGTTATGGTTTCGTTTGCGAGCCCTTGCACTCAATCCCGCGAACGCGCACTGCTGTCCGGCACTCTTCATGCTATTAACAGCTGCCCTTGCCGTTGGTTAATCTCCTGTAGTCGCTCCCGTCGTCGTCGGGAGCGTTCGGCCTCCAGGCCAGGGCGCTGAAACAGCGTCGCCTGTACCTCCACCATCAGCATCCACAGGCTTTGCCGGGCTCCGGTCCGACGTTGGTAAAGACTCAGCAGCAGGTAGCTGATCAACGCACAGAGAATCTGGATGCGCACGGCATTCTCGCTGCGCCCCAGGAAGCGCTTGATCTTCAGGTGCTGCTTGATCCATTTGAAAAACAGTTCGATTCGCCAGCGATCCCGGTAGCGCTCCGCAATCTCGGTCGCTGGGCTGGTCAGGTCATTAGTCGCCAGGCTCAGCGGAGGCTCACCGCCCGGGCGATTCACCAGGATTCGTCGCAGCGGCTTGGTGTAGTGATTGCGCCGTCTGCCACCGGGGGAACGATTGGAAAAACGCACCTCGGCGTCCTGCAGGATCGTTTCCCGGTCCTGCACGGGCACTTCGCGCTGGGCCAGGACCTTGAGCGCCACATTGGACTTGAAACGCGTGACGAAGCGGGCCTGCTGGGCATCCAGGCTCGCCCACCAATTGAAGTCGTAATAGCCCTTGTCGAACACGTAGGTGGCCCGCGGCTCGATGCTCAGCGTCTTGCCTTCGTCGACATCATTGACGTTGGCGGCAGTGAAACTGCAATGCACCGGCGCGGCGGCCTGCTCGGCATACAGCACATGGACTTTCAGCCCCTGGGTGCGGGTTCGGTTGCTCAACGTCCACTCGTCGAAGCCTGGGCCCTTGAGGGTGATCGACGTGGAGTCCAGCAGGTACAGCAATTCTTTCCCGTCGCGGCGCAGTTGGCGGCAGGCGCCGGTCATCAGGTATTGCGCCGCCAGGGCGAAGACCTGGGCATTACGGCGCTCGTTGGCGTCGGCCAGGGTCGAGCGCCGGATCGGGCCCGCACCGAGGTGATAGTGATGATTGGACTGGCTGTTGAAGCTGGTTTCCAACGCACGCAGGCTGCTTACGCTGGCCAGATGGGCATACACCATGGCGACCAGGTGATGCCAGCTGCCAAAGCGCTTGCTGTGCTTGTCGGCGCCCTGTTCGGCGACCAGTCGATCGAAGACTCCGCGGGGCAGAGCTTTTAGAACATCGTGAAAACGGCTTATTCTGAACATCTTGCGGGGGCTGGGGTTGAGTTGGCGCTCAACGGTTTAATCCGTGCCTTCAGCCCCCGCAAGCCCTCCAGGCTTTTCCTCGCAAAATTTATTCCGGACAGCAGTGCGCGAACGCGGGAACCTCCTGAGCGCCGGTTTCGCTCGGCCTTCTGAAGGGGCGTTCTGGTGCGCGCGGATATTCCTCTGGAAACCCGTAGGGCGCATAACGCCTACGGCGTTATCCGCCGTTTGCGTCGTGTATCGGCGCATCGGCCAACGGCGGATAACCACGAACGGTTATTCGCCCTACGAGTTTGCCGGCTGACGCTGTGTTATCCGTGCACGCCGAACGGCTCCCTCTCCCTTCAGGGCGGGCCGCGTAGGCGAGGGCTGGGGAGAGGGTTACGGACTCCACTCACACACCTCTGCCAACCCTGACTCCGTTCCCCCTCCCTAAACCCTCCCCCGCAAGCGGAAGAGGGGACCGTTCGGCGCGAAGCGCAATCGCGAAGCTCCCTGGCAACATGCCGGGTTTTCAGCGACGGAAAATCGCGGACGGAGTCCGCTCCTACGGTTCCAGGGAAGCGCGCGGGCTCCGTCCGCGATTGGACTCACCGCCCCTCAGGAAGGATGAGGCTGCGCCACGCCGGCCGGGCGTTCGTCCGCCACCACGACGCGGTTGCGGCCGGCCTGCTTGGCCTGGTAGAGCAGGGTATCCGCCGCCGCCAGCACCGCGTCGGCATCCGTCCGCCCCTCGCTGCTGAAGGCCACGCCCAGCGACAGGGTCACCCGGCCCACCCGGGGGAACGCCGTCTGCTCCGTCGACAGGCGGATGCGCTCGGCGACTTCCGCCGCCACGCCGAGCGAGGTGCCCGGCAGCAGCAGGATGAATTCCTCGCCGCCGGCGCGGCACGGCAGGTCGCCGCTGCGCGAGTTGCACCGCAGCACCTCGGCGAAGGCCTGCAGCACCTGGTCGCCGGCGGCGTGGCCGAAGCTGTCGTTGACCTGCTTGAAGTGGTCGATGTCCATGCTGATGACGGCGAAGGGCTCGCCGCGCGCCACCCAGCTCGCCAGGGTGGCCTCCAGCGCCCGGCGGTTCGCCAGGCCGGTCAGCGGGTCGCTCTGGGCCTGGCGGTTGAGCTGGCCGATGCGCTCCTGGGTCATCCGCCCGCCGATGATCAGCGCCCGGCGGATGCGCCAGGCCTCGAAGTACCAGGCACGCACCTCCTCGATACGCTCGGTGTTGTCCAGTTGCGCCGCGTAGTCGGCCAGCCGGCGCAGGGGGTGGCTGATCCGCGCGGCTATCCACCACAGCAGCGGGAAGCCGAGCAGGATCATCGGCACGATTCCCGCCAGCACCTGCAGCATCAGCGTGCGCACGGCGCCGAGGGTGACGCTCAGCGGCTGCTGCGAGACCACGCCCCAGCCGCTGTCCGGCACCGCCGCGTAGCCGGCGAGCACCTCCAGGCCAAGGGTGTTGATGATCTGCAGGGCGCCGCTTTCGCCGCGCAGCGCGGCGTCCACCGCGGTGTTGGGCCCGACCGTCTGGCCGATGCGCTCGCGCTGGGGGTGGTAGAGCAACTGGCGCTGTTCGTCCACCAGGTAGACGAAGGAGGTGTCCTCCTGGAAGTGCCGGCTGACGATGTGGTTCAGCGAGTTGGTACGGTTCAGGTAGATGGTGCCGCCGACCAGGCCCAGGTAGTCGCCGCGGGCGTTCCACACCGGCTGGGAGACGAACACCACCCGTTCGCCGGACTGCGAGTGGAAGGCCGGGCTGATCATCGCCTGGCGCTCTTCCAGGGGGCGCCGGGACAGTATCTTGCGGCCGTTGGCGCCGAGCCAGCGGGGAACGGCGGTGAGAATCCGCCCCGAGGCGTCGGCGATGACCACGGTGTTGAAGCTGCCGTCCTGGCGGGCCAGGCGTTCCACCTCGGCGTCGCGGACCGCCGCATCGGCGAAATCCTGCCCGAGCAGGGTCGCGCTGTAGGCCAGGCGGTCCAGGGACGAGGCCAGGCTCTGGCTGATGCTCAGCGCCACCTTGGCCGCATAGGCGCGGTTGTGCTCCAGCGCACTGAGGACCAGCGCCTCCCGCTGGATGCGGTAGGTGGTGAACAGGTCGTTGGCCAGGGTCGCGATGGCCGCCAGCGAGGCGAACAGGAGGATCAAGGTGCGCAGGTTGAGCCTGGGCATGGGCCCCAAGGACATGGCGAATTCCGTCGATGCTATGGATATCGCCTCGCCATCCACCCTGGCCGGACATGCCCGGCGCGAGCGGGCTTTCGAGGCACTCGACGCCGTGGCCGGACGAGGGGGATCGCGGACGCTAGGGCGCCATTATGGACAAGGCCGGGCGCCGCGCCGGGGGTATCGGCGGAGATTCAGAGGTAGGGCCTGGAAAGCGGGAATGTTCCGTCGGAGCTATAGGACGAGCGGGGGGGCGAGCAGGGGCGGCCGCCCCTTGCCCCGGCGTGCCTGGTTCCGGCAGCGGGGCGCAAGGGGCTTCAGGCGCGGCGGGCCGGCTGTTCGTCCTTGGCCACGCTGGCGCAGCAGTGCAGCAGGGCATCGCGGATCATGAAGTTGACCAGGGTCGGGGAAACCCCCAGCTCGCGGGCGATCTCCTTCTGCTGCACGCCGTGCAGGCGGTACATCTCGAAGGCGTAGCGGGTGCGCTCGGGCAGCTGGCTCAGGGCCTCGTCGATCTGCTCGAGGGTATCGAAGTTGATGTGCAGGGTTTCCGGCGTGGCGCCGTAGGCCGCCTCGGCCTCCATCAGCTCCTGGGGCGCGCCGGTGTGGCGCTGCTCCAGCGCCTGCTTGCGGTAGTGGTCGATGGCCAGGTTGCGCACCACCTGGAACAGGTAGCTCATCTGCGCCTTCAGCGGAATGGAGGCGCCGGAGGCGTTCTGCAGGCGGAAGAAGGTGTCCTGCACCACGTCCTCGGCATGGGCGCGACAACCGAGGAAGCGCGAGGCGAACTTGACCAGGATGGAGCGATTCTCGATGAAGGTCGCGACCAACGGCGAGGCATAACGGGAGGTGGGCAGTTCATCCAGCATGAGAATCACCTAGCGGCAGTGTGGGTGGGCAATTCGCTAGTGGAGGTACGCATCCAGCGAGCCGAGCCGGAAAGTATTTGAAATGAGAATCATTGTCAACAATTGTAAATGAATGTTCTTCCAGGCCGGAAAGCCCCATGCAGACTGGCTTTGTGCCATCTCCGCCAGCGCCTTTGGCCAGTTGAGATTACTAATTATTTCGAATGACCGTCCGTACACCTCTGAGAGAACCGGCTGTAGGCCCGAGTAGGCCTTTGCCGGTCGATTGACCAGTCGCGGTGCACTCAGCAGGAAACACACAATGGACGCGTTCGAACATCCCCTCTCCATGGCCCAGGCCCTGCGCATGCGCGCCGGCGCCCAACCCGACCGGCTGGCCCTGCGCTTCCTGGCCGAGGACGGCGCGGGCGACGTGGTGCTCAGCTATGCCGAGCTGGACCGTCGCGCCCGCTGCATCGCCGCCGCGCTGCAGGCCCGTGCGGGGCAGGGCGAGCGCGCGGTGCTGCTGTTCCCCAGCGGCCCGGACTACGTCGCCGCCTTCTTTGGCTGCCTGTACGCCGGCATGGTCGCGGTGCCCGCCTACCCGCCGGAATCGGCGCGCCGCCACCACCAGGAGCGCCTGCTGTCGATCATCGACGATTGCGCGCCGCGCCTGGTGCTGACCCAGGCCGAGCTGCGCGGGGCCCTGCTGGAAGGCTGCCCGGCGCTGTCCGGCGCCGCCGCGCCGCAGTTGCTGTGCGTGGACGAACTGGACCCGGCCGGCGCCGAGGCCTGGCGGGAAGTGGACATCCGCCCCGAGCACATCGCCTTCTTGCAGTACACCTCCGGCTCCACCGCGCTGCCCAAGGGCGTGCAGGTCAGCCACGGCAACCTGGTGGCCAACGAACGGCTGATCCGCGGCGGCTTCGGCATCGGCGCCGACGACGTGATCGTCAGCTGGCTGCCGCTGTACCACGACATGGGCCTGATCGGCGGCCTGCTGCAGCCGGTCTACAGCGGCGTGCCCTGCGTGCTGATGTCGCCGCGCTACTTCCTCGAACGCCCGCTGCGCTGGCTGGAAGCCATCAGCCAGCACGGCGGCACCGTCAGCGGCGGGCCGGACTTCGCCTACCGCCTGTGCACCGAGCGCGTCAGCGAGTCGGCCCTGGCCGGGCTGGACCTGAGCCGCTGGCGCGTGGCCTTCTCCGGCTCCGAGCCGATCCGCCAGGACAGCCTGGACGGCTTCGCCGCCAGGTTCGCCGCCAGCCGCTTCGAGGCCTCCAGCTTCTTCGCCTGCTACGGCCTGGCCGAGGCCACCCTGTTCGTCACCGGCGGCCGGCGCGGCCAGGGCATCGCCGCCCTGGGCGTGGACGAGGCGGCCCTGGCGCAGAACCGCATCGAGGCGGGCAGCGGCAGCGTGCTCATGTGCTGCGGCCGCAGCCAGCCGGAGCACGCGGTGATGATCGTCGAACCGCACAGCGGCGCCAGCCTGGGCGAGAACCGGGTGGGCGAGGTCTGGGCCGCCGGGCCGAGCATCGCCCACGGCTACTGGCGCAACCCCGAGGCCAGCGCCAGGGCCTTCGTCGAGCGCGACGGCCGCACCTGGCTGCGCACCGGCGACCTGGGCTGCCTGCGCGACGGCGAGCTGTACGTCACCGGGCGCCTGAAGGACATGCTCATCATCCGCGGCCACAACCTCTACCCGCAGGACATCGAGCGCGCCGTGGAAACCGAGGTGGACGCGGTGCGCAAGGGCCGGGTGGCGGCCTTCGCCGTGGAGGTCGACGGCGAGGAGGGCATCGGCATCGCCGCCGAGGTCGGCCGCGCACTGCAGAAACGCATCCCGGCCGCCGAGTTGATCGACAGGATCCGCCAGGCGGTGGCCGAAGCCTGCCAGGAAGCGCCCAAGGTCGTGGCGCTGCTCAACCCTGGCGCGCTGCCGCGCACCTCCAGCGGCAAGCTGCAACGCTCGGCCTGCCGCACGCACCTGGCCGACGGCAGCCTGGATGCCTACGCCGTCTACCCCGGCGTTCAGGCAGCCGCCGCGCCCGCCGTCGAGGCCGATGATGCCCTGCAGGCGCGTATCGCCCAGGTCTGGCGCGAGCACCTGGGTGTCGAGCGCGTGGGCGCGGACGACAACTTCTTCCTGCTCGGCGGCAATTCCATCGCCGCTGCCCAGGCCATGGCCGCGCTGCGCGACGGCCTGGGCGCCGAGCTCAACCTGCGCCTGCTGTTCGAGGCGCCGCGCCTGGCCGATTTCAGCGCCGCCGTGGCCGCCCGCCTGGCCGCCGGCGCCACGCCCCAGGCGGCCATCGCCAGCCTGCCGCGCGGCGGCGACCTGCCGCAGTCCGCGGCCCAGCGCCGGCTGTGGCTGAACTGGCAGATCGAACCCCGGGGCTGTGCCTACAACATCCCCGGCGGCCTGCAACTGCGCGGCGAACTGGACGAGGACGCGGTGTACGACGCCTTCGCCCGCCTGGTGCAGCGCCACGAAGCGCTGCGCACGCGCTTCCTCGAACGCGACGGCCAGACCCTGCAGCGCATCGAGCCCAGGGGCGAGTTCCACTGGCAGGTGCTGGAACTGGACGCCGCCGAAGCCGCACAGCGCCGCGAAGCCGAGGCCCGCGAGCCGTTCGACCTGCAACAGGGCCCGCTGCTGCGGGTGAGCCTGGTGCGCCTGGGCGACGACCTGCACCAGCTGTGGGTGACCCTGCACCACATCGTGGCCGACGGCTGGTCGCTGAACCTGCTGCTGGACGAGTTCGCCCGCCTGTACGCCGAGAGCCAGGGCGGCCAGAGCGCCAACCTGGCACCGCTGCCCATCGGCTACGCCGAGTTCGCCAGCTGGCAGCAGCAGTGGCTGGAGGCGGGCGAGGGCGCCCGCCAGTTGGCCTACTGGCAGGCGCAACTGGGCGAGGAAGCGCCGCGCCTGGAACTGCCCACCGACCACCCGCGCGGCAACGCCGCCTCGCCGGCGGCACGCCTGAGCCTGCGCCTGGACGACAAGCTCGGCCAGGCCCTGGGCGAGGCGGCCCGGGCCAACCAGGCCAGCGTGTTCATGTGGCTGCTGGCGGCCTTCCAGGCCCTGCTGCACCGCCACAGCGGGCAGGCCGACATCCGCGTCGGCGTGCCCAGCGCCAACCGCCAGCGCCTGGAAGTGCAGGGGCTGGTGGGTTTCTTCATCAACACCCTGGTGCTGCGCGCCACCCCCAACCCGCGGCAGGCCTTCGGCCAACTGCTGGCCCAGGTGCGCGAGGCCACCCTCGGCGCCCAGGAACACCAGGACCTGCCCTTCGACCGCCTGCTGGAAGCCCTGCCGGGCCACGGCGGCCAGCCGTTCCAGGTGCTGTTCAACCACCAGCAGCGCGACCTCTCGGCCCTACGCCGGCTGCCCGGCCTGCTCGCCGAGGAACTGCCCTGGCACAGCCGCGAGGCCAAGTTCGACCTGCAGCTGCAGACCGAGGAAGATGGCCGCGGCCGCCTGCGCCTGAACTTCGACTACGCCGCCGACCTGTTCGACGCGGCGAGCATCCAGCGCCTGGCCGACCAGTACGTGGCCCTGCTGCGCCAGGTGGTGGCGCAGCCGCAGCTGAGCCTGGGCGACATCACCCTGGTCGGTGACGCCGAGCTGGCGCGCCTGGAACAGTGGGGCAGCGCGCCCTGCGAGCCGGCGCGAAGCTGGCTGCCGGAGCAGCTGGAACGCACGCAGGCGGAATACGCCGAACGCGTGGCGCTGCAATGGGATGGCGGCGAACTCAGCCACGCCGAGCTGCACGCCCAGGCCAACCGCCTGGCCCACTACCTGCGCGACAAGGGCGTGGGCCCCGACGTGCCGGTGGCCATCTGCGCCGAACGCTCGCCGCAGCTGCTGGTGGGCCTGCTGGCCATCCTCAAGGCCGGCGGCGCCTACGTGCCGCTGGACCCGGACTACCCCGCCGAGCGCCTGGCCTACATGCTGGCCGACTGCGGCGCCACGCTGCTGCTGACCCAGGCCCACCTGCTGGACCGCCTGCCCAGCCAGGAAGGCGTCGCCACCCTGTGCTTCGACGGCCTCAAGCTGGACGGCTGGCCCGCCAGCGCGCCGGGCCTGCACCTGCATGGCGACAACCTGGCCTACGTCATCTACACCTCCGGCTCCACCGGCCAGCCCAAGGGCGTGGGCAACACCCACGCCGCCCTGGCCGAGCGCCTGCAATGGATGCAGGCCACCTATGCGCTGCAGGCCGACGACGTGCTGATGCAGAAGGCGCCGGTGAGCTTCGACGTCTCGGTGTGGGAATGCTTCTGGCCGTTGCTGGCGGGCTGCCGCCTGGTGCTGGCCGGCCCCGGCGAGCACCGCGACCCGGCGCGCATCGCCCAGCTGGTGCGGCAGTTCGGCGTGACCACGCTGCACTTCGTGCCGCCGCTGCTGCAACTGTTCATCGACGAGCCCGGCGTGGACGCCTGCACCAGCCTGCGCCGCCTGTTCTCCGGCGGCGAGGCGCTGCCGGCGCAGCTGCGCGACCGCGTGCTGCAACGCCTGCCGGGCGTGGCCCTGCACAACCGCTACGGCCCCACGGAAACCGCGATCAACGTCACCCACTGGCAGTGCTCGGTGGAAGACGGCGCGCGCTCGCCCATCGGCCGGCCGCTGGGCAACGTCATCTGCCGCGTCCTCGACAGCGAGCTGAACCCGCTGCCGCCGGGCGCCGCCGGCGAGCTGTGCATCGGCGGCGCCGGCCTGGCCCGCGGCTACCTGGGCCGCCCGGGGCTGAGCGCCGAACGCTTCGTCGCCGACCCGCTGGGCGTGCCCGGCGCGCGCCTGTACCGCACCGGCGACCGAGCGCGCTGGAGCGAGCAGGGCGTGCTGGAATACCTCGGCCGCCAGGACGGCCAGGTGAAACTGCGCGGCTTCCGCATCGAACTGGACGAAATCCGCGCGCGCCTGCTGGCGCAATCGGGCGTGGCCCAGGCGGTGCTGGTGATCCGCCAGGCCGGCAACCTGGGCAGCCAACTGGTGGGCTACTACACCGCCAGCCCCGCGGCGCCGGCCGAGGCCGAGCATGGCCAGGCCCTGCGCGCCGCGCTGCAGGCAGCGCTGCCGGAGTACATGGTGCCGGCGCAATTGATGCGTCTGGAGGAAATGCCCCTGGGCCCCAGCGGCAAGCTGGACCTCAAGGCCCTGCCGGAACCGGCCTGTCGGCAGCGCGAGCACGTCGCCCCGCGCGACGAGCTGGAGCAGCGCCTGGCCGCCATCTGGAACGAAGTGCTGGGCCTGCCGCAGGTGGGCCTGGACGATGACTTCTTCGAGCTGGGCGGCCACTCGCTGCTGGCTACCCGCATCGTCTCCCGCGCCCGCCAGGCCTTCGCCATCGAGCTGCCGCTGCGCGAGCTGTTCGAGGCCAGCACCCTGGGTGCCTTCGCCGAGCGGGTGCGCCAGCTGCGCGCCGCCGGCAGCGCAGACAGCCAGGGTGCCATCCATCCGGCGGACCGCAGCCGGCCGGTGCCGCTGTCCTACTCGCAGCAGCGCATGTGGTTCCTCTGGCAACTGGAGCCGGACAGCCCGGCCTACAACGTCGGCGGCATGGCGCGGCTGCGCGGCGCGCTGGACCTGGACTGCTTCGAACGCGCCCTGCAGGCCCTGGTGCGGCGCCACGAGACGCTGCGCACCTGCTTCCCCAGCGTGGACGGCGTGCCCCATCAGCAGGTGCAGGAGAACAGCGACCTGCGCATGCAGCGCCTGGACTTCTCCCACCTCGGCGCCGAGGGCCGCCAGCAGGCCCTGCAGCAACTGGCCGACGACGAGGCGCACAAGCCCTTCGACCTCGAGAAGGGCCCGCTGCTGCGGGTGTACATGGTCCGCTTCGCCGAGGCCGAGCACTACCTGGTGGTGACCCTGCACCACATCGTCACCGAAGGCTGGGCCATGGACATCTTCGCCCGCGAGCTGGGCGCGCTCTACGAGGCCTTCCTGGAAGGCCGCGAATCGCCCCTGGCGCCGTTGCCGGTGCAGTACCTGGACTACAGCCTATGGCAGCGGCAGTGGCTGGAGGCCGGCGAACGCCAGCGCCAGCTGGACTACTGGTGCGCCCAGCTGGGCGACGAGCACCCGGTGCTGGAACTGCCCGGCGACCGCCCGCGGCCGCCGCTGCAAAGCCACCGCGGCGACCTCTACCGCTTCGACCTGGCGCCGCGGCTGGCCGAGCGCGTGCGCCGCTTCAACGCCGGCAACGGCCTGACGCAGTTCATGACCATGACCGCCGCCCTGGCCGTGCTGCTGTACCGCTACAGCGGCCAGCAGGACCTGCGCATCGGCGCGCCGGTGGCCAACCGCATCCGCCCGGAGAGCGAGGGCCTGATCGGCGCCTTCCTCAACACCCAGGTGCTGCGCTGCCGCCTCGACGGGCAGATGAGCGTGGCCCAGCTGCTGGAACAGGTGCGGCAGACGGTGATCGACGGCCAGTCGCACCAGGACCTGCCCTTCGACCACCTGGTGGACGCCCTGCAGCCGCCGCGCAGCGCCGCCTACAACCCGCTGTTCCAGGTGATGTGCAACGTCCAGCGCTGGGAGTTCCAGCAGACCCGCGAGCTGGCCGGGATGACCGTGGAATACCTGGTCAACGACGCCCGCGCCACCAAGTTCGACCTCAACCTGGAAGTCACCGACCTCGACCAGCGCCTGGGCTGCTGCCTGACCTACAGCCGCGACCTCTTCGACGAGCCGCGCATCGCCCGCATGGCGCGCCACTGGCAGAACCTGCTGGAGGCGATGATCGCCGACCCGCAGCAGCGCCTGGGCGAGCTGCCGATGCTCGAGGCCGGCGAGCGCGATGCGCTGCTGCATTGCAGCGGGCCGCAACTCAGCGACACCCTGCACGGCCTGTTCGCCGCCCAGGCCGCGGCCACGCCACGGGCGCCGGCGCTGACCTTCGCCGGCCGGACGCTGAGCTACGCCGAGCTGGACGAGCGCGCCAACCGCCTGGCGCGCCTGCTGCGCGAACGCGGCGTGGGCGCCGAAGTGCGCGTCGGCCTGGCCCTGGAGCGCTCGTTGGAGATGGTCGTCGGCCTGCTGGCCATCCTCAAGGCCGGCGGCGCCTACGTGCCGCTGGACCCGGAATACCCGCTGGAACGCCTGCACTACATGATCGAGGACAGCGGCGTGCGCCTGCTGCTCGGCCAGCCGGCGCTGTTCGAGGCCCTGGGCGAGCTGCCCGCCGGCGTCGGCCGCTGCTGCCCAGCGGAGGAGGGCGCGGCCCTGGCGGCGCTGGACGACGGCCCGCTGCCGTCGTCCAGCCAGGCGCAGCACCAGGCCTACCTGATCTATACCTCCGGCTCCACCGGCAAGCCCAAGGGCGTGGTGGTGTCCCACGGCGAGATCGCCATGCACTGCCGGGCGGTGATCGAGCGCTTCGGCATGCGCGCCGACGATTGCGAGCTGCACTTCTATTCCATCAACTTCGACGCTGCCAGCGAGCGCCTGCTGACGCCGCTGCTGTGCGGCGCCCACGTGGTGCTGCGGGCCCAGGGCCAATGGGGCGCCGAGGACATCTGCCAACTGATCGCCGAGCACCGCGTGAGCATCCTCGGCTTCACCCCCAGCTACGGCAGCCAGCTGGCCCAGTGGCTGCAGACGCAGGATCGGCAACTGCCGGTGCGCCTGTGCATCACCGGCGGCGAGGCGCTGACCGCCGAGCATCTGCAGCGCATCCGCCAGGCCTTCGCGCCGCGCTACTTCTTCAACGCCTACGGCCCGACGGAAACCGTGGTCATGCCCCTGGCGGCCCTGGCCCCGGAGCAGGTGGAAGCCGGCGCCGGTGTGCCCATCGGCAGCCTGGTGGGCGAACGCAGCGCCTGCATCCTCGACGCCGACCTGGCCCTGGTGCCCCAGGGCGCCGGCGGCGAACTGTACGTCGGCGGCGCCGGCCTGGCCCGCGGCTACCACGAGCGCCCGGCGCTGACCGCCGAGCGCTTCGTGCCCGACCCCTTCGGCGCCCCCGGCGGCCGCCTGTACCGCACCGGCGACCGCGTGCGCCAGCACACCGATGGCCAGGTGGAATACCTCGGGCGCATCGACCAGCAGGTGAAGATCCGCGGCTTCCGCATCGAACTGGGCGAGATCGAGGCGCGCCTGCAGGAACACCCGCAGGTTCGCGAAACCGCCGTGCTGGCGGTGGACGGGCCCAGCGGCAAGCAACTGGTGGGCTATGTCGGCACCGCCCTGGCAACCGCCGACGCCGCTGCCCAGGCCGAACTGCGCGAGGCGCTCAAGGCCCACCTCAAGCAGCAACTGCCGGACTACATGGTGCCGGCGCACCTGGTGCTGCTGGAGTGCCTGCCGCTGACCGCCAACGGCAAGCTCGACCGCCGCGGGCTGCCGGCGCCGGACGCCGGCCTTGGCGAGCGCGCCTACGAGGCCCCGCGCAGCGAGCTGGAACGCCAGCTGGCGGCGATCTGGGGCGAGGTGCTGAACGTCGCCCAGGTCGGCCTGGACGACAACTTCTTCGAGCTGGGCGGCGACTCCATCCTGTCCATCCAGGTGGTCAGCCGCGCCCGCCAGCAGGGCATCCAGTTCAGCCCGCGCGACCTGTTCCAGCACCAGAGCGTGCGCAGCCTGGCCGGCGTCGCCCGCAGCGTCGGCGCCAGCCTGGCGGAGCAGGGCGAAGTGCAGGGCGGTAGCGCGCTGACGCCGATCCAGCACTGGTTCTTCGAACTGCCCCTGGAAAACCGCGCGCACTGGAACCAGTCGCTGCTGCTGGAGCCGCGCCAGGCGCTGGACGCCGACCTGCTGCGCCAGGCCCTGCTGCAGCTGACCAGGCACCACGACGCGCTGCGCCTGGCGTTCCGCCAGGAAGACGGCCGCTGGCAGGCCGAGCACCGGGCGCCGGACGACGGCGCCTGGCTGGTGTGGCAGGCGCAGGTGGCGAGCTTCGCCGACTGCGCCGAGGTGTTCGAGCGCGCCCAGCGCAGCCTGGCCCTGGACGGCCCGCTGCTGCGCGCGGTGCTGGTGGACGGCCCCGGCGCCCAGCGCCTGCTGCTGGCCATCCACCACCTGGTGGTGGACGGCGTGTCCTGGCGCGTGCTGCTGGAAGACCTGCAGCAGGCCTACCGCCAGCTCGCCGCCGGCGAGGCCGTGCAACTGCCGGCCAAGACCAGCGCCTTCCGCGACTGGACCGCGCGCCTGCAGGCCTATGCCGGCAGCGAACCGCTGCGCGAGGAGCTGCACTGGTGGCACGGCCAGCTGGACGGCGCCCCCGGCACCTGGCTCTGCGACAACCCCCAGGGGCGCAACGACGAGGCCCTGGCCCGCAGCCTGAGCCTGCGCCTGGACCGCGAGCGCACCCGCCAGCTGCTGCAGCAGGCGCCGGCGGCCTACCGCACCCAGGTCAACGACCTGCTGCTGACCGCCCTGGCCCGGGTGCTCTGCCGCGCTACCGGCGAGGCTTCGGTGCTGGTGCAGCTGGAAGGCCACGGCCGCGAGGCGCTGTTCGACGACATCGACCTCAGCCGCACGGTGGGCTGGTTCACCAGCGCCTTCCCGCTGCGCCTGGCGCCCGCCACCGAGGCGGGCGAGGCCGGGCTTGCGGCCTCGATCAAGGCGATCAAGGAACAGCTGCGCGCCGTGCCGCACAAGGGCCTGGGCCATGGCGTGCTGCGCCACCTGGGCGACGAGGCGGGGCGCCGCGCCCTGGCCGCGCTGCCGCAGCCGCGCATCACCTTCAACTACCTGGGCCAGTTCGACCAGAGCTTCACCGAGGACGCCCTGTTCCACCCGCTGGACGAGCCCACCGGGGCCATCCACGATGCCGCCGCGCCGCTGCCCAACGAGCTGAGCGTGGACGGCCAGGTGTACGGCGGCGAGCTGGTGCTGCGCTGGACCTACAGCGCCGAGCGTTATGAAGAGCGGACCATCGCCGACCTGGCCAACGCCTACCTCGACGAGCTGCAGGCCCTGGTCGCCCACTGCCTGGACGACAAGGCCGGCGGCCTGACGCCCTCGGACTTCCCCTGGCGCGCCTGAGCCAGGTGCAGCTGGACGCCCTGGCGGTGCCGGCGGCGCAGATCGACGACGTCTACCCGCTGACGCCGATGCAGGAGGGCCTGCTGCTGCACACCCTGCTGGAGCCGGGCACCGGCATCTACTACATGCAGGACCGCTACCGCATCGACAGCGAGCTGGACCGCGAGCGCTTCGCCGCCGCCTGGCAGGCCGTGGTGGCGCGCCACGAGGCGCTGCGCGCGTCCTTCTCGTGGAACGCCGGCGAGGCCATGCTGCAGGTGATCCACAAGCCCGGCCCGGTGGCGCTGGACTACCTCGACTGGAGCGAGCTGCCCGAGGAAGGCCACGAGGAACGCCTGCAGGCGCTGCACAAGCAGGAACGCGAGGCCGGCTTCGACCTGCTCAACGCGCCGCCCTTCCACCTGCGCCTGATCCGCCTGGGCGCGGCGTGCTACTGGTTCATGATGAGCAACCACCACATCCTCATCGACGCCTGGTGCCGCGGCCTGCTGATGAGCGACTTCTTCGAGATCTACAGCGCCCTGGGCGAGGGCCGCGCGGCCGAGCTGCCGACGCCGCCGCGCTACCGCGACTACATCGCCTGGCTGCAGCGCCAGGACCTGGACCACTCGCGCCGCTGGTGGCGCGACAACCTGCGCGGCTTCGAGCGCGCCACCTACGTCCCCAGCGACCGGCCGATCGTCCACGAGCGCGCCGGGGAAAGCGGCGGGATGATGGTGGGCGACCGCTACACCCGCCTGGACGCCGCCGATGGCGCGCGCCTGCGCGAACTGGCGCAGCGCTACCAACTGACCGTCAACACCTTCGCCCAGGCGGCCTGGGCCCTGGTGCTGCGCCGCTTCAGTGGCGAGCGCGACCTGCTGTTCGGCGTCACCGTGGCCGGCCGCCCGGTGGGCATGCCGCAGATGCAGCGCACCGTGGGGCTGTTCATCAACAGCATCCCGCTGCGCGTGCGACTGCCGGCGCCCGGCGAGCGGCAGACGGTGCGCGACTGGCTGACCGGGCTGTTCGAACGCAACCTGGAGCTGCGCGAGCACGAGCACCTGCCGCTGGTGGCCATCCAGGAAAGCAGCGAGCTGCCCAAGGGCCAGCCGCTGTTCGACAGCCTCTTCGTGTTCGAGAACGCCCCGGTGGAAGTCTCGGTGCTGGACCGCGCGCAGAGCCTGAAGGCCAGCTCCGACTCCGGGCGCACCCACACCAACTTCCCGCTCACCGTGGTCTGCTACCCCGGCGACGACCTGGGCCTGCACCTGTCCTACGACCAGCGCTACTTCGAGGCCGCGACCATCGAACGGCTGCTCGGCGAGTTCAAGCGCCTGCTGCTGGCCCTGGCCGACGGCTTCCATGGCGAGGTGGCCGAGTTGCCGCTGCTGGGCGCGCAGGAGCGGCGCTTCCTGCTGGAGGACTGCAACCGCAGCGAGCACGCCTACCCGCTGGAGCAGGGCTACGTGCGCCTGTTCGAGGCGCGGGTGGCGGCGCACCCGCAGCGCATCGCCGCCAGTTGCCTCGGCCAGCAGTGGAGCTACGCCGAGCTGAACCGCCGGGCCAACCGCCTGGGCCATGCGCTGCTGGCCGCCGGCGTGGGCTTCGACCAGCCGGTGGCGCTGCTGGGCGAACGCGGCCTGGACCTGCTGGGCATGATCGTCGGCAGCTTCAAGGCCGGCGCCGGCTACCTGCCGCTGGACCCGGCGCACCCGACGCAGCGCCTGACGCGCATCCTCGAGCTCAGCCGCACGCCGGTGCTGGTGTGCAGCGCCGCCTGCCACGAGCAGGCCCTGGCGCTGCTCGCCGAACTGGGCTGCGGCAGCCGCCCGCGCCTGCTGGTGTGGGACGAGGTGCAGCACGGCGCGGCCGCCGAGCACGACCCGCAGCGCTACAGCGGGCCGGGCAACCTGGCCTACGTGATCTACACCTCCGGCTCCACCGGGCTGCCCAAGGGCGTGATGGTGGAGCAGGCCGGCATGCTCAACAACCAACTGAGCAAGGTGCCCTACCTGGCCCTCGGCGAGGGCGACGTGATTGCCCAGACCGCCTCGCAGAGCTTCGACATCTCGGTCTGGCAATTCCTCGCCGCGCCGCTGTTCGGCGGCCGCGTGGCCATAGTGCCGAACGCCATCGCCCAGGACCCGCAGGCGTTGCTGGAACATGTGGTGGAGCAGGGCGTGAGCGTGCTGGAAAGCGTGCCCTCGCTGATCCAGGGCATGCTCGCCGAGGAGCACGGGGCGCTGCCCGGCCTGCGCTGGATGCTGCCCACCGGCGAAGCCATGCCGCCGGAACTGGCGCGGCAGTGGCTGCAGCGCTACCCGCAGGTGGGCCTGGTGAACGCCTACGGCCCGGCGGAATGCTCGGACGACGTGGCCTTCTTCCGCGTCGATGCGGCCTCCACCGAAGCTACCTACCTGCCCATCGGCAGCCCCACCGACAACAACCAGCTGTACCTGCTGGATGCCGAGGGCGACTTCGACCTGGTGCCCCTGGGCGCGGTCGGCGAGCTGTGCGTGGCCGGCACCGGCGTTGGCCGCGGCTACGTCGGCGACCCGCTGCGCACCGCCCAGGCCTTCGTGCCGCACCCGTTCGGGGCGCCGGGGGAGCGCCTGTACCGCACCGGCGACCTGGCGCGGCGCCGCGCCGACGGCGTGCTGGAGTACGTCGGGCGCGTCGACCACCAGGTGAAGATCCGCGGCTTCCGCATCGAGCTGGGCGAGATCGAGGCGCGCCTGCACGAGCTGCCGGACGTGCGCGAGGCGGCCGTGGCGGTGCAGGAAAGCGCCACCGGCAAGTACCTGGTCGGCTACCTGGTGCCCGCCGCGACGCCAGTCGAGGAGGGCGCCTGGCTGGAACAGGTACGCCAGCACCTGCGCGCCGACCTGCCGGACTACATGGTGCCGCTGCACTGGCAGGTGCTGGAGCGCATGCCGCTCAACGCCAACGGCAAGCTCGACCGCAAGGCCCTGCCGGCGCTGGATATCGGCCAGGCCCTGGCCCACGCCTACCAGGCGCCGCGCACGGAGCTGGAAGGCACCCTGGCGCAGATCTGGGCCGAGGTGCTCAAGGTCGAGCGCGTCGGGGTGTTCGACAACTTCTTCGAGCTGGGCGGGCATTCGCTGCTGGCCACGCAGATCGCCTCGCGCGTGCAGAAGGCCCTGCAACGCAACGTGCCGCTGCGGGCCATGTTCGAGTGCAGCACGGTGGAGGAGCTGGCCAGCTACATCGAGGCACAGGCGGCCAGCGCCATCGACGAGCACAAGGCGGCGCGCCTGGACGACCTGATGTCGCAGCTGGAAATGCTCTAGAACGGCGCTTCCCGCGGGGCCACCGAGGCCCCGCGGGCCCATCGCCAAACACTTGCAACCCCTGCGCGGCCTGCCGCGCACGGGCCGCCCCGCGCCCGTGAAAAGGGCGCCGGGGCAGGGCGCGGCCGGCAGTAAATCCCGAGCGCCGCGCTGCGTTATTCCCTACAGCCGCTCCGCCATCGCGGGGCACCCGTCAACCGTGGCACACCACCACGTCTCGAGGTTGAAGACATGCAAGTCGCTACCAGCGTCATCGATGACCAGCCTGCCCATGCCGAACCGGCCGCGGGCGAAACCCTCTACGAATTCGCCGAGTCGCCGCTGCTGGCGCGCCAGCGCCACCAGGAATCCAACGCGCGCAGCTACCCGCGGCGCATCCCCCTGGCCCTGAAGAAGGCCAGCGGGCTGTTCGTGGAGGACGTCGAGGGGCGCCGCTTCATCGACTGCCTGGCCGGCGCCGGCACCCTGGCCCTGGGCCACAACCACCCGGTGGTGATCGAGGCGATCCGGCAGGTGCTGGCCGACGAACTGCCGCTGCACACCCTGGACCTGACCACCCCGGTCAAGGACGCCTTCGTCCAGGACCTGTTCGGCCTGCTGCCGGCGCAACTGGCGCGCGAGGCGAAGATCCAGTTCTGCGGGCCCACCGGCGCCGACGCCGCCGAGGCCGCGCTCAAGCTGGTGCGCACCGCCACCGGGCGCAGCACCGTGCTGTCGTTCCAGGGCGGCTACCATGGCATGACCCAGGGCGCCCTGGGGCTGATGGGCAACCTCGGGCCGAAGAAGGCCCTGGGCGCGGTGCTGGGCAACGGCGTGCAGTTCCTGCCGTACCCCTACGACTACCGCTGCCCCTTCGGCCTCGGCGGCGAGGCCGGGGTGAAAGCCAACCTGCACTACCTGGAAAGCGTGTTGAACGACCCTGAGAGCGGCGTGCCGCTGCCGGCGGCGGTGGTGGTCGAGGTGGTCCAGGGCGAGGGCGGCGTGGTCCCGGCAGACCTGGAGTGGCTGCGCGGCCTGCGGCGCATCACCGAGAAGGCCGGGGTGGCGCTGGTGGTCGACGAGATCCAGACCGGCTTCGGCCGCACCGGGCGGATGTTCGCCTTCGAGCACGCCGGCATCGTCCCCGACGTGGTGCTGCTGTCCAAGGCCATCGGCGGCAGCCTGCCGCTGGCGGTGGTGGTCTACCGCGACTGGCTGGACACCTGGCAGCCCGGCGCCCACGCCGG
This sequence comes from Pseudomonas sp. 273, assembly GCF_029201425.1. Classification (NCBI taxonomy): domain Bacteria; kingdom Pseudomonadati; phylum Pseudomonadota; class Gammaproteobacteria; order Pseudomonadales; family Pseudomonadaceae; genus Pseudomonas; species Pseudomonas sp. 273. Next base: position 3,377,467 of record NZ_CP116775.1, on the reverse strand, counting down.
CACCTTCCGCGGCAACCAGATGGCCATGGCCGCGGGCTCCGCGGTGATGCGCTACCTGAAGGAACACGACATCCCGGCCCACGCCGCGGCCATGGGCGAACGCCTGGCCGAGCACCTGCGCATCCTCCAGCGCAGCTACCCGCAGCTGGGCGACATCCGCGGCCACGGGCTGATGCTCGGGGTGGAGGTGGTCGACCCCGAGGGCGCCGCCGACAGCCTCGGCCACCCGCCGGCCAACCCCGCGCTGGCCTCGCGCATCCAGCGCGAATGCCTGCGCCGCGGGCTGATCCTCGAACTGGGCGGCCGCCACGGCGCGGTGGTGCGCTTCCTGCCGCCGCTGGTGATCAGCGCCGAACAGGTCGACGAGGTGGCCCGCCGCTTCGCCCGCGCCCTGGCTGCGGCGGTGCCTGCTGGCAAACCGTAGGAGCGGGCCCTGCCCGCGAAATCGCGCGCAGGGCGCGCTCCTACAGGGGAATAGCGTGTGGGGGGAAGCGTAGGAGCGGACTCCGTCCGCGATCTTCCTACAGGTTGACGCCGAACGTCCCGCCCACGCCGAACGGCCCCCTCTCCCTTCAGGGAGAGGGTTGGGGAGAGGGGACGGCGTCAACCCCAAACACCTGAGCCACCGGCTGGCACCGTTCGCGAGCAAGCTCGCTCCTACGAAGATCACCTAATTTTCTCCCCGCCAACTTCGTTAACCCATAGCGGCCACCCACGGGGCGGCCTGTCCATCCAGTTGAGGAAAGTGCAATGACGTCCGTATTCGACCGCGAAGACATCCAGTTCGAAGTGGTGGTGAACCACGAGGAGCAGTACTCCATCTGGCCGCAGTACAAGGAAATCCCCGCCGGCTGGCGCGCCGTGGGCAAGAGCGGGCTGAAGAAGGACTGCCTGGCCTACATCGAGGAAGTCTGGACCGACATGCGCCCGCTGAGCCTGCGCCAGCACATGGAAAAGGCGGCCGGCTGAGTGGCGCTGCGACTCTTCTGCCTGCCGTACTCCGGCGCCAGCGCCATGGTCTACGGGCGCTGGCGGCGCAAGCTGCCGGCCTGGCTGCAACTGCGCCCGGTGGAGCTGCCGGGCCGTGGCGCGCGCATGGCCGAGCCGCTGCAGACCGAACTGGCCGGCCTGGCCCGGCAACTGGCCCGTGAGCTGCACGACGAAGTGCGCCAGGGCCCCTACGCGGTGCTCGGCCACAGCCTGGGCGCGCTGCTCGCCTGCGAGCTGCTCTACGCCCTGCGCGAGCTGGGCAGCCCGACGCCCCTGGGGCTGTTCGCCTCGGGCACCGCGGCGCCTTCGCGGCGCGCGGAATACGACCGTGGCTTCGCCGAACCCAAGAGCGACGCCGAGCTGATCGCCGACCTGCGCGACCTGCAGGGCACCCCCGAGGAAGTGCTGGCCAGCCAGGAGCTGATGAGCCTGACGCTGCCCATCCTGCGCGCCGACTTCCTGCTCTGCGGCGGCTACCGCTACCAGCGCCGCGCGCCCCTGGCCTGCCCGATCCAGGTGCTCGGCGGCCGTGCCGACAAGGCCAGCGAGGAACAGCTGCGGGCCTGGGGCGAGGAGACCTGCGCCGGTTCCGGGCTGCAACTGTTCGACGGCGGGCACTTCTTCATCCACGAGCACGAGGCCGCCGTGCTGGGCTGCATCGAGCAGCGCCTGCAACGCTGGCGCGCCGGCGAGGGTTCGCTGGCACCGGCGGCCGCCGCCGCGACCTTCTGAAGTCCGCCGCGTGAAGATCGGGCCGGGTGCAGGCGAGGGCACCCGGCTTTCGTCGTTGCTCGCTGCCAAGTAGTTGATATCACTTTGAAAGTCCGCTTCGACCGGCCGTCCCCGGCTGTGCCGCGAAGCTAATTTTCCGGCGTTCCTGTCCGTTCCCCATGAGCCCACTCGAGCCCTGGCGCTCGTTGCCCACGTGCACGGAAGAAGACAGATGAACGCAGAACAGTCCCTGAAACTCGCCCGCCGCTTCCTGGAGCTGCCCCTGGAAAAACGCCGGATGTTCCTGGCGAGCCTGAGCGCGGAAGGCGTCGACTTCTCGCTGTTCCCGATTCCGGCCGGGGTGCCGGGCGCCGAGCGCGACCGGCCGTCCTACGCCCAGCAACGCATGTGGCTGCTCTGGCAGCTGGACCCGCACAGCGGCGCCTACAACCTGCCCGGCGCCGTGCGCCTGGACGGGGCGCTGGACCGCCGGGCCCTGGAGCGCGCCTTCGCCAGCCTGGTCGAGCGTCACGAGACGCTGCGCACGGTGTTCGTCCCCGGTGCGGACGGCACCCCGCGGCTGGCGCCCATGCCCGGCGAGCTGCAGGTGGTGTACGAGGATTTCAGCGCCCTGGCGGCGGACGAGCGGGAAGCGCGGGTGCGCGAGGAGGCCCAGCGCGAGTCGCTGCAGCCCTTCGACCTGGGCAATGGCCCGCTGCTGCGGGTGCGCCTGATCCGCCTGGGCGAACGGGAGCACGTGCTGCTGCTGACGCTGCACCACATCGTCTCCGATGGCTGGTCGATGAACCTGCTGATCGAGGAATTCGGCCGCTTCTACAGCGCCTACGCCCAGGGCGGCGAGGCGCAGCTGCAGGCACTGCCGGTGCAGTACGCCGACTACGCCCTGTGGCAGCGCAGCTGGCTGGAGGCCGGCGAGCAGGAACGCCAACTGGACTACTGGCGCAAGCAGCTCGGCGAGCAGCACCCGGTGCTGGAGCTGGCCGGCGACCACCCGCGCCCGGCCCAGGCCAGCTACCGCGGCGCCCGCTACGAATTCGCCGTGGAGCCGGCACTGGCCGAAGCGCTGCGCGCCGCCGCGCGGCGCCAGGGGCTGACCCTGTTCATGCTGCTGCTGGGCGGCTTCGACGTGTTGCTGCAACGCTACAGCGGCGAGGGCGACCTGCGCGTCGGCGTACCCATCGCCAACCGCAACCGCGCCGAGGTGGAAGGACTGATCGGCCTGTTCGTCAACACCCAGGTGCTGCGCGCGGTATTCGACGGGCAGACGCCGGTGGAGCGCCTGCTGGCCCAGGTGCGCGACAGCGTGCTGGGCGCCCAGGCCCACCAGGACCTGCCGTTCGAGCGCCTGCTGGACGCCTTCCAGGTGGAGCGCAGCCTCAGCCACAGCCCGCTGTTCCAGGTGATGTACAACCACCAGCCGCAGGTGGCCGACATCGAGGCCCTGGACGACGTGGCCGGCCTGCGCCTGAGCCGCCTGGACTGGCAGAGCCGCACCACCCAGTTCGACCTTTCCCTGGACACCTACGAGAAGGGCGGCCGCCTGTACGCCGCGCTGACCTACGCCACCGACCTGTTCGAGCCGGCGACCATCGAACGCATGGCGCGGCACTGGCAGAACCTGCTGCGGGCGATGATCGAGAACCCGCAACAGGCGGTCGGCGAACTGCCGATGCTGGACGCCGGTGAGCGCGAGCTGGTCCTGAAACAGTGGAATGCCACGGCTACCGAATACCCGCTGCAACGCGGCGTACACCAGCTGTTCGAAGAGCAGGTCGAACGTCACCCGAATGCACCGGCGCTGGCCTTCGGCGAGCAGCGCCTGAGCTATACGGAATTGAACCAGCGCGCCAACCGCCTGGCCCATGCCCTGATCGAGCGCGGCGTGGGGCCGGACAGCCTGGTGGGCATTGCGGTGGAACGTTCCATCGAGATGGTCGTTGGTTTGATGGCGATTCTGAAAGCCGGCGGCGCCTACGTGCCGCTGGACCCGGAGTACCCGGCCGAACGCCTGGCCTACATGCTGGAAGACAGCGGCGTGAAACTGCTGCTGAGCCAGTCGCACCTTGACCTGCCCCCGGCCGAGGGGGTGCAGCGCATCGACCTGGACCAGGAGAGCGATTGGCTGGAAGGCTACAGCGACGCCAATCCCGCTGCGCTCGTGGACGGCGAGAACCTCGCCTATGTGATCTACACCTCCGGCTCCACGGGCAAGCCCAAGGGCGCCGGAAACCGCCATCGCGCGCTGACCAACCGCCTGTGCTGGATGCAGCAGGCCTATGGCCTGGATGCCGGCGATACCGTCTTGCAGAAGACCCCCTTCAGCTTCGACGTCTCGGTCTGGGAATTCTTCTGGCCGCTGATGACCGGTGCCCGCCTGGTCGTTGCGGCACCGGGCGATCACCGCGACCCGGCGAAGCTGGTGGAACTGATCAATCGCGAAGGCGTGACCACGCTGCACTTCGTGCCCTCGATGCTGCAGGCCTTCCTGCAGGACGCCGCAGTCGATAGTTGCACCAGCCTCAAGCGCATCGTCTGCAGCGGCGAGGCCTTGCCGGTGGACGCCCAGCAGCAGGTCTTCGCCAAGCTACCGCAGGCCGGCCTGTACAACCTCTACGGCCCGACCGAGGCCGCCATCGACGTCACCCACTGGACCTGCGTGGAGGAGGGCAAGGATGCCGTCCCCATTGGCCAGCCCATCGCCAACCTGGGCTGCCACATCCTCGACGACAACCTGGAGCCGGTGCCGGCAGGCGTGCTGGGCGAACTGTACCTGGCCGGCGAAGGCCTGGCCCGTGGTTACCACCAACGCCCGGCGCTGACCGCCGAACGCTTCGTCGCCAGCTCCTTCGTGGCCGGCGAGCGCATGTACCGCACCGGCGACCTGGCCCGCTACCGCGCCGACGGCGTGATCGAATATGCCGGGCGTATCGACCACCAGGTGAAGCTGCGCGGCCTGCGTATCGAGCTGGGTGAGATCGAGGCGCGGTTGCTGGAACACGAATCGGTGCGCGAAGCGGCGGTGCTGGCCGTGGACGGCAAGCAACTGGTCGGCTACGTCGTGCTCGATGCCGAGCAGGATGACTGGCGTGAAACCCTGGCCGCGCATCTGGCCACCAGCCTGCCGGAATACATGGTCCCGGCGCAGTGGCTGGCCCTGGAGCAGATGCCCCTGAGCCCCAACGGCAAGCTGGACCGCAAGGCCCTGCCCAAGCCCGACGCGGCGGTGGCCCAGGCCGACTACGTGGCACCGCGCAACGAGGTGGAGCAGTGCCTGGCGGCCATCTGGCAGGACCTGCTGGGCCTTCCCCAGGTCGGCCTGGACGACAACTTCTTCGCCCTGGGCGGCGATTCCATCATCGCCATCCAGGTGGTCAGCCGGGCGCGCCAGGCCGGGCTGCAGCTGAGCCCGCGTGACCTGTTCCAGCACCAGAGCGTGCGCGGCCTGGCCCAGGTGGCCAAGCCCCTGACGGCCGCCGCGGTGGAACAGGGCCCGGCCCATGGCGAGGCGGCCCTGGCGCCGGTGCAGCACTGGTTCTTCGGGCAGGCCATTCCCAACCGCCAGCACTGGAACCAGTCGCTGCTGCTGGAAGCCCGCCAGCGCCTGGACGGCGAGCGCCTGGAGCGCGCGCTGGCCCGCCTGCTGGCGTATCACGACGCCCTGCGCCTGCGTTTCCGCCAGGCGGACGGCGCCTGGCACCAGGCCTACGCCGAGCAGACCGAAAGCCCGCTGTGGCGGCGCCAGGCCGATTCGCCCGAGGCGCTGGCTGCGCTCTGCGAAGAGGCCCAGCGCAGCCTTGACCTGGAAAACGGCCCGCTGCTGCGCGCGCTGCTGGTGGACCTGGCCGACGGTGGTCAGCGCCTGCTGCTGGTGATCCACCACCTGGTGGTGGACGGGGTGTCCTGGCGCATCCTGCTGGAGGACCTGCAGCACTTGTACGAACAGCCGGACGCCGGCCTGCCGCCGCGCAGCAGCGCCTACCAGGCCTGGACGCGCCAGCTGCACGAACAGGCGCCGCAGCGCCTGGGCGAACTGGCCTACTGGCAGGCGCAACTGGCCGACGCCCCGCGCAGCCTGCCTTGCGACAACCCGCAAGGCGCGCTGGAGAACCGCCACGAACGCAAGCTCACCCTGACCCTCGACGCCGAGCGCACCCGCCAGTTGCTGCAGGAGGCGCCGGCGGCCTACCGCACCCAGGTCAACGACCTGCTGCTGACCGCCCTGGCCCGGGTGGTGTGCCGCTGGACCGGCGACGCCAGCCTGCTGGTGCAACTGGAAGGCCACGGCCGCGAGGACCTGGGCGGCGGGCTGGACCTGAGCCGCAGCGTCGGCTGGTTCACCAGCCTGTTCCCGCTGCGCCTGACGCCGGCCGCCGATATCGACGCCTCGATCAAGGCGGTCAAGGAACAACTGCGCGGCGTGCCGGACAAGGGCGTCGGCTACGGCCTGCTGCGCTACCTGGCCGGCGACGAGGCGGCGCAGGCCCTGGCGGCGCTGCCGCAGCCGCGCATCACCTTCAACTACCTGGGCCAGTTCGACCGCCAGTTCGACGCAGCCGCCTTGCTGCTGCCGGCCGCGGAAAGCGCCGGCCAGGCCCAGGACCCGCGCGCGCCGCTGGCCAACTGGCTGAGCATCGAAGGCCAGGTCTACGGCGGCGAGCTGAACCTGAGCTGGGCGTTCAGCCAGGAAATGTTCGAGGCGGCCAGCGTGCAGCGCCTGGTGGACGACTACGCGCGCGAGCTGCAGGCGCTCATCGACCACTGCCGCGACCCGCGCCACGCCGGGGCGACGCCCTCGGACTTCCCCCTGGCCGGCCTGGACCAGGCGCAGCTGGACGCGCTGCCGCTGGAACTGGCCGCGGTACAGGACATCTACCCGCTGTCGCCCATGCAGCAGGGCATGCTGTTCCATAGCCTCTACGCGCGGGAGGAGGGTGACTACGTCAACCAGCTGCGGGTGGACGTGGAGGGGCTGGACGTCGAGCGTTTCCGCAACGCCTGGCAGGCCGTGGTGGCCCGCCACGACGTGCTGCGGGCCGGCTTCCTCGGTACGCTGGAACGCCCGCTGCAGTGGCTCCGTAAGCAAATGGAGGTGCCCTTCGCGGTGGTCGACCTGCGTGGCCGGGGGATCTGCAGGAGGAACTGCAGCGCCTGGCCCTGGCCGAGCGCCGCCGTGGCTTCGACCTGGCCGGGGAGGCCCTGCTGCGCCTGACACTGGTCCGCACCGGGGAGCACAGCCATCACCTGATCCACACCCACCACCACATCCTGCTGGACGGCTGGAGCAACTCGCGGTTGTTGGGCGAGGTGCTCCAGCACTATGCCGGGCAGGCGCCCGCGGTGCCGGCGGGCACCTTCCGCGACTACATCGACTGGCTGCAGCGGCGCGATGTTCAGGCCGAAGAGGCCTTCTGGAAGGAGCAGCTGGCCGAACTGGAGGCGCCGACGCGGCTGGCCCTCTCGTTGTCTGCCGGTAACGACGGGGAGAGCGGCCACGGCCTGCTGCGCAGGGACCTGGAGCGGCCGGCCAGCGAGCGCCTGAGGGCCTTCGCCCAGCGCCAGAAGGTGACCGTCAACACCCTGGTGCAGGCCGCCTGGCTGCTGTTGCTGCGCCGTTACACCGGGCAGGAGACGGTGTGTTTCGGCGCCACCGTGGCGGGCCGCCCGGCGGAGCTGGCCGGCATCGAGGAGCAGGTCGGCCTGTTCATCAACACCCTGCCGGTGGTCGGCAGCCCGCAGGCGGAACAGACGGTGGCCGAGTGGGTGGCCCAGGTCCAGGCGCGCAGCCTGGCCCTGCGCGACTTCGAGCACACCCCGCTGTACGAGGTGCAGAGCTGGGCCGGGCGCGGCGGCGAGGCGTTGTTCGACAGCCTGCTGGTATTCGAGAACTACCCGGTGGCCGAGGCCCTGCAGCAGGGAGCCCCGGCCGGGCTGCGCTTCGGCGAGGTGGACAGCCGCGAGCAGACCAACTACCCGCTGACCCTGGGTGTGCACCTGGGCAGCACCCTGGCGCTGCATTTCAACCATGACGCCCGGGCTTTGCCCTCGCCCGTGGTTGCCCGCCTGGCCGAGCATTTCGTCAACCTGCTGGTGGCGCTGTGCGAGCGCCCGCAGGCGCGCCTGGCCGAGCTGGAAATGCTTGGTGGGACGGAACGCACGCAGATACTGCAGCGCTGGGACCACACCGCGGATCACTACCCGAGCGACCGCCACATCCACCAACTGGTGGCGGACCGTGCCGCGGAGAAACCGGATGCGGTGGCGGTGATCTTCGCCGACCAGGGGCTGACCTACGGCGAGCTGGATAGCCAGGCCAACCGCCTGGCCCACCGCCTGGTCGAACTGGGCGTCGGCCCCGAAGTACGGGTGGCCATCGCCATGCGTCGTTCGGCGGAGACCATGGTGGCCTTCCTCGCCGTGCTGAAGGCTGGCGGCGCCTATGTGCCGCTGGACGTGGCCTATCCGCGCGAACGCCTGCTGTACATGATGCAGGATTGCGCGGCAGCGCTGGTGCTGACCCAGAGCGACCTGGAGAGCCAACTGCCATTGCCGGAGGGGCTGCCGACCCTGGCGGTGGACCGCGCCGAGGAATGGCAGGACCAACCCGCCAGCGCGCCGGCCGTGGCGCTGCATGGCGACAACCTCGCCTATGTGATCTACACCTCCGGCTCCACCGGCCTGCCCAAGGGCGTGGCGGTCTCCCACGGGCCGCTGGTCTCGCACATCCGCGCCACCGGCGAGCGCTACGAAACCAATGCCGACGACTGCGAACTGCACTTCATGTCCTTTGCCTTCGACGGCGCCCATGAAGGTTGGATGCACCCGCTGATCAATGGCGCCCGTGTGCTGATCCGCGACGACAGCCTGTGGCTGCCGGAACAGACCTACGCGCAGATGCATCGCCACCGCGTCACCCTGGCGGTATTCCCACCGGTGTACCTGCAACAACTGGCCGAACACGCCGAACGTGATGGCAACCCGCCGCCGACCCGCGTGTACTGCTTCGGTGGCGATGCGGTACCGCAGGCGAGCTACGACCTGGCCTGGCGGGCGCTGCGCCCGCAGTACCTGTTCAACGGCTACGGCCCCACCGAGACAGTGGTAACGCCGCTGCTGTGGAAGGCCCGCAAGGAAGACCCGTGCGGGGCGGCGTACGCCCCAATCGGCACACTGCTGGGCAAACGCCGCGGCTATGTATTGGACGCCGAGCTGAACCTGCTGCCCGTGGGCCTGGCTGGTGAGCTGTACCTGGGTGGCGAGGGCGTAGCGCGAGGGTATCTGGAACGCCCGGCGCTGACCGCCGAGCGCTTCGTGCCGGACCCGTTCGGCAACGGCGAGCGCGTGTACCGCAGCGGCGACCTGACCCGCGCCAGGCCGGGCGGCGTGGTGGACTACCTGGGCCGGGTGGACCACCAGGTGAAGATCCGCGGTTTCCGCATCGAGCTGGGCGAAATCGAGGCACGGCTGCTGGAGCAGGACGCGGTGCGCGAAGCAGTGGTACTGGCCCGCGACGGCGCCAGTGGCAAGCAACTGGTGGGCTATGTGGTGCCGGCCGAACCGATCTCGGCCGAGCAGCGGCACACCCTGCGCGATGCGCTGAAAGCGGCGCTGAAGGCCAATCTGCCGGAATACATGGTGCCGGCACAGCTGCTGTTCCTCGAAACCCTCCCGCTGACGCCCAACGGCAAGCTGGACCGCAAGGCCCTGCCGCAACCGGACATCAGCGAACTGCAACAGGACTACGTGGCGCCGCGCAGCGAGCTGGAACGGCAACTGGCGGCGATCTGGCAGGAAGTGCTGAAACTGCCGCAGGTGGGGCTGAAGGACAACTTCTTCGACCTGGGCGGCCACTCGCTGCTGGCCACTCAAGCCACCGCGCGGGCGCAGGACGAACTGGGCGTGAACCTGCCCCTGGCGCTGATGTTCCAGAGCGAAACCCTGGAGGCCTATGCGGCCTCGGCGGCGCAGTACGCCCCCAGCAGCGACGCGGACTTCGACGATCTCCGCGACTTCATGACCGAACTCGAGGCAGTGTGACATGCAACCCGACAAGAACCTGGACCTGGCCCATCGCTTCGTTCGCCTCCCCTCGAGCAACGCCGGCTGTTCTTCCAGAAGCTGGTGTCGAAGAACATCGGCCTGTCGCAGTTGCCGATCCCCGTCACCCGCCACGAGGCCGGGACGCGGCCGCTGTCCTATGCGCAGCAGCGCCAGTGGTTCCTCTGGCAGATGGCGCCGGAGAGCGCGGCCTACCACATCCCGGCGGTGCTGAGGCTGCGCGGCCGGCTGGACCTGGGGGCCCTGCGGCGCAGCTTCGAGGCGCTGATCGCGCGCCACGAGACGCTGCGCACCCACTTCCGCCAGGAACAGGACCAGGCCGTCCAGGTGGTCCACCCCGAGCTGCCGTTCGAGCTGGGCTACGAGGCGCTGGCCTCGCGCAGCGAGGAGGCCCTGCAGGCGCGCATCGAGGCGGAAATCCGGACGCTGTTCGACCTGCAGCACGGCCCGCTGCTGCGGGTGAAGCTGCTACGCCTGGCGGCGGACGAGCATGTACTGGTGCTGACCCTGCACCACATCATCGCCGACGGCTGGTCCATGGCGCTGATGGTCGACGAACTGGTGCGCCTGTACGCGGCGTACAGCGAGGGGCGCGAGGCCGCCCTGGCGGACTTGCCGATCCAGTATGCCGACTATGCCCTGTGGCAGCGCAGTTGCATGGAGGCCGGGGAGCGCGAGCGCCAGCTGGGCTATTGGCGCGAACGGCTGGGCGGCGGGCAGCCGCCCCTGGAGTTGCCCAGCGACCGTTCGCGGCCGGCGGTGCAGAGCTACCGCGGCGGCGAGGTGGAGATCCCGCTGGCCGACGAGCTGGCCCGCAAGCTGCGCGAACTGGCCCAGCGCCGCGGCGTGACCCTGTTCATGCTGCTGCTGGCCTCCTTCCAGAGCCTGCTGAACCGCCATTCGGGGCAGGCCGACATCCGCGTGGGCGTGCCCATCGCCAACCGCACCCGGGTGGAAACCGAAGGGCTGATCGGCTTCTTCGTCAACACCCAGGTGCTGAAGGCGGAGTTCGAGCTGCACACCACCTTCGACGACCTGCTGGGCCAGGTGAAGCAGCGCGCGCTGGAGGCCCAGGCCTACCAGGAGCTGCCCTTCGAGCAACTGGTGGAGGCGCTGCAGCCCGAGCGCGACCTGAGCCACAGCCCGCTGTTCCAGGTGATGTACAACCACCAGAACGAGAGCCGGGGCAAGGCGCGGGAACTGCCCGGCCTCATCGTCGAGAGCCTGCCGCGGGAAGTCAGCACCGCGCAGTTCGACCTGACCCTGGACACCTTCGAGTCCGAGCGCGGGCTGCGGGCCTCGCTGACCTATGCGACCGACCTCTTCGAGCGGCCCACCGTGGAGCGCCTGGCGGACCACTGGCGGAACCTGCTGGAAGCGGTCTGCGCCGACCCGCAGCGGCGCATCGCCGAACTGCCCATCCTCGGCGCCGCCGAGCGGCACCAGGTGGTGCACGCATGGAACGACACCGCCGCGCCCTATCGCCAGGCCTGCCTGCACGAACTCTTCGAGGAGCAGGTGGCGCGCACGCCGGAAGCCCTGGCGCTGATCGACGGCGAGCAGGAGTACAGCTACCGCGAGCTGAACCAGCGGGCCAACCGCCTGGCCCACAAGCTGCGCGAGCTGGGCGTGGGACCGGAGGTGCTGGTCGGGATCGCCATGCAGCGGCGCCTGGAGATGCTGGTGGGGCTGCTGGCGATCCTCAAGGCCGGCGGCGCCTACGTGCCGCTGGACCCGGAGTACCCGAAGGAGCGCCAGGCCTACATGCTGGAGGACAGCCAGGCGCGCCTGCTGCTGACCCAGCGCGCCTTGCTCGCCCAACTGCCGCAGGGGGGCGCGGCGCAGGTGCTGGCGGTCGACGACCTGGCCCTGGAGGCGTATCCGCAGGACGACCCCTGCCACCTGGCCGGCCCGGAGAACCTGGCGTACTGCATCTACACCTCCGGCTCCACCGGCAAGCCCAAGGGCGTGATGATCGAGCACCGCAACGCGGCGGCCCTGGTCGGCTGGGCCGGCACGGTCTACAGCCGGGAAGACCTGCAGGGCGTGCTGGCCTCCACCTCGATCTGCTTCGACCTCTCGGTGTGGGAGTTCTTCGTCACCCTGGCCAGCGGCGGCTTCGTGGTGCTGGCCGACAACGCCCTGGCACTGCCGGAGCTGCCGGCCCGGCAGCGGGTGCGCCTGGTCAACACGGTGCCCTCGGCCATCCGCATGCTCTGCGAGGCGGGGCAGGTTCCCGACTCGGTGCGCATCGTCAACCTGGCGGGCGAGCCGCTCGCCCAGGCGGTGGTGGACAACCTCTACGGGCTCAGCCACATCGAGCGGGTCTACGACCTCTACGGCCCTTCCGAGGACACCACCTATTCCACCTACACCCTGAGGACACTGGGCGGCAGCGCCAACATCGGCCGCCCGCTGGCCAACAGCGGCGTGCATCTCATCGACGCCACCGGCGAGCCGGCCGGCATCGGCAAGGGCGGCGAATTGTGCATGGTCGGGGCGGGCCTGGCCCGTGGCTACCTGAACCGGCCGGCGTTGACGGCGGAGAAGTTCCTTCCCGACCCCTTCGCCGGGCAGGGTGGCGGCCGGCTCTACCGCACCGGCGACCTGGCGCGCTACCGGCCCGACGGGGTGATCGAGTACCTGGGGCGCATCGACCACCAGGTGAAGATCCGCGGCTTCCGCATCGAGCTGGGCGAGATCGAGGCGCGGCTGCTGGAGCAGGACGCGGTGCGCGAGGCGGTGGTGCTGGCCCAGGACGGGGTCAGCGGCAAGCAGCTGGTGGGTTACGTGGTGCCGGCTGAAAGCGTGGCGAACGGGGGCCAGCGCGAACTGCGCGAGGCCCTGAGGACGGCGTTGAAGGCGAACCTGCCGGACTACATGGTGCCGGCGCAGCTGCTGTTCCTCGAAGCGCTGCCGCTGACGCCCAACGGCAAGCTGGACCGCAAGGCCCTGCCGCAGCCGGACGCGAGCGAGCTGCAGCAGGACTACGTGGCGCCGCGCAGCGAACTGGAGCGGCAACTGGCAGCCATCTGGCAGGACGTGCTGAAGCGCCCGCAGGTGGGCGCGACCGACAACTTCTTCGAACTGGGCGGCGACTCCATCGTCTCGCTGCAGGTGGTGAGCCGGGCGCGCCAGGCGGGCATCCAGTTCACCCCCAGGGACCTGTTCCAGCACCAGACGGTGCAGGGGCTGGCCAGCGTGGCCCGGCGCGCCGAGGGCCTGCAGGTGGCGCAGGGGCCGGTCACCGGCGCCTTGTCGCTGACGCCGATCCAGCACTGGCTCTTCGGGCAGGACATCCCAACCGCCAGCACTGGAACCAGTCGCTGCTGCTGGCGCCGCGCCACCCCCTGCAGGCCCAGCCCCTGCAGGCCGCGCTGCAAGCCCTGCTGACGCACCACGACGCCCTGCGCCTGCGCTTCGAGCGGCATGATGGCGCCTGGCGCGCCGAATTCAGCGCGCCGCAAGCGGACGCGGACGTATTGTGGAGCCGCCGCCTGGCCACGCCGGAGGCGCTGGAAGATGTCGCCAACCAGGCGCAGCGCAGCCTGAACCTGGCGGCGGGGCCGCTGCTGCGGGCGGTGCTGGCGGAGCTGCCCGGCGGCGAGCAGCGCCTGCTGCTGGTGATCCACCACCTGGTGGTGGATGGGGTGTCCTGGCGCGTGCTGCTGGACGACCTGCAACAAGCCTATGCCCGGGCCGTTGCCGGGCAGCCGGCGGAGCTGCCGGCCAAGACCAGTTCGTTCCAGGCCTGGGCCGAGCGCCTGGCCGCCCATGCCCAGGGCGCGGCCGCCGCAGCGGAACTGGCCTACTGGCAGGCCCAGCTGGTCGGCGTGAGCGACGAGTTGCCCTGCGCCAACCCGGCCGGCGGGCGGCAACAGAAGCACGTCGCCTATGCCAGCACCCGCCTGGACCGCGACTGGACCCGCCGCCTGCTGCAGGAAGCGCCGGCGGCCTACCGCACCCAGGTCAACGACCTGCTGCTGACCGCCCTGGCGCGGGTGATCTGCCGCTGGAGCGGGCAACCGGAAACCCTGGTGCGCCTGGAAGGCCATGGCCGGGAAGAGCTGTTCGCGGATATCGACCTGACGCGCACCGTCGGCTGGTTCACCAGCATGTACCCGGTGCGCCTCAGCCCCGGGCGGGCCTGGCGGATTCCATCAAGACCATCAAGGAGCAGTTGCGGGCAGTGCCCGGCAAGGGGCTCGGCTACGGCCTGCTGCGCCACCTGGGCTCCGACGAGGCGAGGCGGGCGCTGGAAAGCCTGCCGAGCGGGGCGATCGTCTTCAACTACCTGGGGCAGTTCGACCAGAGCTTCGACGCCGAAGACGGCCTGTTCGTCCCCGCCAAGGAAAGCAGCGGCGCCGGCCTGGACGAGAACGCGCCCCTGGACGGCCTGCTCAACCTGAACGGGCGGGTGTACGACGGCGAGCTGAGCCTGGACTGGGGCTTCAGCCGCGAGCTGTTCGACGAGCGGACCATCCAGCGCCTGGCCAGCGAGTACGCCGATGAGCTGCGCGAACTGATCGGGCATTGCAGCGATACGGCCAACCGCGGCCTGACGCCTTCGGACGTTCCCCTGGCGCGCCTGAGCCAGGGCCAGCTGGACAGCCTGCCGCTGCCGGCGGCGCAGATAGCCGACATCTACCCGCTCTCGCCCATGCAGCAGGGCATGCTGTTCCACAGCCTGTACGAGCGGGAGGGCGGCGACTACGTCAACCAGATGCGCGTGGACGTGGAGGGCCTGGAGGTCGAGGGCTTCCGGCGCGCCTGGCAGGCGGCCGTGGATGCCCACGACGTGCTGCGTGCCGCGTTCATCAGCGACCTGGCGCAACCCCTGCAGGTCATCCGCCGGCAGATGCCGGTGCCGTTCGCGGTGCTGGACTGGCAGGGCCAGGCGGACCTCGGCGCGCGCCTGGATGCCTGGGCGAAGGCCGACCGCGAACGCAGCTTCGACCTGGCGGAGGAACCGCTGCTGCGCCTGACGGTGATCCGCACCGGCGAGCGCAGCCACCACCTGATCTACACCTGCCACCACATCCTGCTGGACGGCTGGAGCAACTCGCGGCTGCTGGGCGAGGTGCTGCAACGCTATGCCGGACACCCCACCGGCCGATCCGCGGGGAACTATCGCGACTACATCGACTGGCTGCAGCGGCAGGACCCGCAGGCCAGCGAGGCGTTCTGGAAAACCCAGCTGGTGGAACTCGACGCGCCGACGCGGCTGACCCACGCGCTGCGCCCGGCCCTGGCGGGCCAGGCCGGCCACGGTTTGTACAGCCAGGTGCTGGATGAGGAACGTACCCGCCAACTGGGTGAGTTCGCCCGCAGCCTGCGGGTGACGCTGAATACCCTGGTGCAGGCCGCCTGGCTGCTGTTGCTGCGGCGCTACACCGGGCAGGACACGGTGTGCTTCGGCGCCACCGTGGCGGGGCGTCCGGCGGAGCTGGCCGGCATCGAGGAACAGGTCGGCCTGTTCATCAACACCCTGCCGGTGATCGGCAGCCCGCGCGCGGAGCAGACGGCGGCCGAGTGGATCGCCCAGGTGCAGGCGCGCAGCCTGGCCCTGCGCGAGTTCGAGCACACCCCGCTATACGAGGTGCAACGCTGGGCGCGGCTGGGCAACGAAGCGCTGTTCGACAGCCTGTTGGTGTTCGAGAACTACCCGGTTTCCGAGGCCCTGCAACAGGGTACTCCAGCCGGGCTGCGCTTCGGCGAGGTGGGCAACCACGAGCAGACCAACTACCCGCTGGCCCTGGCCGTGCTGCTGGGCGAGCGGCTGGAGGTGCACTACAGCTACGACCGCCAGCACTTCGACGAGGGAACGCTCGGCCAGGTGGCCGGGCACTTCGGTAACCTGCTGGTGGCGCTGTGCGAGCGCCCACAGGCGCGCCTGGCCGAGCTGGAAATGCTTGGTGAGGCGGAGAGGGCGCAGATACTGCAGCGCTGGGATCACACTGCGGATCACTACGCGAGCGACCGCTATATCCACCAACTGGTGGCGGATCGTGCAGCGGAGACGCCGGATGCGGTGGCGGTGATCTTTGCCGACCAGCCGCTGACCTATGGCGAGCTGGACACCCGGGCCAACCGCCTGGCGTACCGTCTGATCGAACTGGGCGTGGGGCCGGAAGTGCGGGTGGCCATTGCCATGCGCCGTTCGGCCGAGACCATGGTGGCCTTCCTCGCCGTGCTGAAGGCGGGCGGTGCCTACGTGCCGCTGGACGTGGCCTACCCGAGCGAGCGCCTGCTGTACATGATGCAGGACTGCGCGGCAGCGCTGGTGCTGACCCAGGGCGATCTGGAAAGCCAACTGCCGCTGCCGGAGGGGCTGCCGACCCTGGCCGTGGACCGCGCTGAAGAGTGGCAGGACCGCCCGGCCAGCGCGCCCCAGGTATCGCTGCACGGCGATAACCTGGCCTACGTGATCTACACCTCCGGCTCCACCGGTTTGCCCAAGGGCGTGGCGGTGTCCCACGGACCGCTGGTGTCGCACATCCGCGCTACCGGCGAGCGCTACGAGACGAATGCCGACGACTGCGAACTGCACTTCATGTCCTTTGCCTTCGACGGCGCCCATGAAGGTTGGATGCATCCGCTGATCAACGGTGCGCGCGTGCTGATCCGCGACGACAGCCTGTGGCTGCCGGAACAGACCTACGCGCAGATGCATCGCCACCGCGTCACCCTGGCGGTCTTCCCGCCGGTCTACCTGCAGCAACTGGCCGAACATGCCGAGCGTGACGGCAACCCGCCGCCGACCCGCGTCTACTGCTTCGGCGGTGATGCAGTACCGCAGGCGAGCTATGACCTGGCCTGGCGGGCACTGCGCCCGCAGTACCTGTTCAACGGTTACGGCCCCACCGAGACGGTGGTAACGCCCTTGCTGTGGAAGGCCCGCAAGGAAGACCCGTGCGGGGCGGCCTATGCCCCCATCGGCACACTGCTGGGCAAACGCCGCGGCTATGTATTGGACGCCGAGCTGAACCTGCTGCCCGTGGGCCTGGCTGGTGAGCTGTACCTGGGTGGCGAGGGCGTAGCGCGAGGGTATCTGGAACGCCCGGCGCTGACCGCCGAACGCTTCGTACCGGACCCGTTCGGCAACGGCGAACGTGTCTACCGCAGTGGCGACCTGACCCGCGCCCGGCCAGATGGGGTGGTGGACTACCTGGGCCGGGTGGACCACCAGGTGAAGATCCGCGGCTTCCGCATCGAACTGGGCGAAATCGAGGCGCGGCTGCTGGAGCAGGATTCGGTGCGCGAGGCGGTGGTGCTGGCCCGCGACGGCGCCAGTGGCAAGCAACTGGTGGGCTATGTGGTGCCGACTGAAGAATTGGCGGCTGAGCAGCGACACGCCCTGCGCGATGAGCTGAAAGCGGCACTGAAGGCCTGCCTGCCGGAATACATGGTGCCGGCGCAGTTGCTGTTCCTGGAAACGCTGCCGCTGACGCCCAACGGCAAGCTGGACCGCAAGGCCCTGCCGCAGCCGGACATCAGCGAGCTGCAGCAGGACTACGTAGCGCCGCGCAGCGAGCTGGAGCGGCAACTGGCGGACATCTGGCAAGAGGTGCTGAAGCTGCCGCAGGTGGGGCTGAACGACAACTTCTTCGAACTGGGCGGTGACTCGATCATTTCCCTGCAACTGGTGAGCAGGGCCCGCCAGGCGGGGATTCGCTTCACGCCGAAGGAGCTGTTCCAGCACCAGACCGTGCAGGAACTGGCACGGGTGGCCCGACGCGCGGAAGAGGCCGCCGTCGACCAGGGGCCGGCCAGCGGTACGCTGCCGCTGACGCCGATCCAGCGCTGGTTCTTCGAACAGGACATTCCCCAGCGCCACCACTGGAACCAGTCGGTGCTGCTCGCGGCACCGGGCAAAGCCTGGGACGGCGAGGTGCTGGAGCGGGCGCTGAGGGAACTGGTGATCCACCACGACGCCTTGCGCCTGGCCTTCGACGCCGGCTCGGCGCGCTACAAGGAAGTGGCCGAGGTGCAGTCTGCCTGGGAACAGGCGGGCATCCTCTGGCAAGCCGAGCTGGATGGCCCGGAAGCGCTGGAGGCCCTGGGCGAGGAGGCACAACGCAGTCTGGACCTCGCCGGCGGCCCGCTGCTGCGGGCGGTACTGGCCACGTTGGCCGATGGTAGCCAGCGCCTGCTGCTGGTGATCCACCACCTGGTGGTGGACGGGGTGTCCTGGCGGATCCTGCTGGAGGACCTGGAGAGCGCCTATCGCCAACTCGCCGCCGGCCAGCCGCCGCGCCTGCCGGCCAGAACCAGTTCGCTGCAGGCCTGGGCCTCGCGCCTGCTCGAACATGCCGGCAGCAGCGCGCTGCGGCAGGAGCTGGGCTACTGGCGAGCGGAGCTGCAGGGCGCCGACCCGACGCTGCCCTGCGACAATCCCGAAGGCTCCCGCCGGCTGTGCGATGCGGAGCATGTACAGCTGCGCCTCGACGCCGGGATGACGCGCAAGCTGCTCCAGGTCGCGCCGGCGGCCTACCGCACCCAGGTCAACGACCTGCTGCTCACCGCCCTGGCCCGCTCGGTCTGCCGCTGGACCGGCCAGGACCATGCGCTGATCCAGTTGGAAGGCCACGGCCGCGAGGACCTGTTCGAGGACATCGACCTTTCGCGCACGGTGGGCTGGTTCACCAGCGTCTACCCGTTGCGCCTGGTACCGGAGCGGGATGCCGGCCGTTCCCTCATGCGCATCAAGGAACACCTGCGGGCGGTACCGGGCAGGGGCATCGGTTTCGGCCTGCTGCGCTACCTCGGCGACGACGCTAGCCAGCAAGCGCTGAGGGAGTTGCCGGAGCCGCGCATCACCTTCAACTACCTGGGGCAGTTCGAGGGCCCGGGAGCCGCCGAAGGCGAGCCGGGGCACCGCTTCTCCACCGAGCGTGCCGGCGCCGACCTGAGCGAGCAGGCCCCGCTGGGCAACTGGCTGAGCATCAACGGCCAGGTGTACGACGGCGAGCTGAGCCTGACCTGGACCTTCAGTCGCGAGGTCTTCCAGGGCGAGGGCATCGAACGGCTCGCCGAGGACTATCGCCGTGAACTGGAAGGGCTGATCGAGCATTGCTGCCAGCCGGGCGTGGGGGCGCTGACGCCCGCCGACGTGCCCCTGGCCGGCCTGACCCAGGCGCAACTGGATGCGCTGGGCCTGGAGGCGGCGCGGGTCGAGGACATCTACCCGCTGACGCCCATGCAGCTCGGGATGCTGCCCGAGGCGGTGCACGAGCAGGGCGACTTCATCTGCCAGCACACCCTCGGCGTGCGCGGGCTGGACCCCGAGCGCTTCCGCCGGGCCTGGCAGGCCACCCTGGACGCCCACGGCATGCTGCGCACCGGCTTCGTCGCGGCGACGGCGCAGCGCCAGCCGTTGCAGGTGGTGTACCGGGCGGTGGAGGCGCCTTTCACGCTGGTCGACGGGCACGGACTGACGCCCCTGGAGGTGGAGGAGCGCCTGCTCGAAGACCGCCTCACGCCCTTCGACATGGCGAAGGCGCCCTTGCTGCGCCTGACGCTGGTGCGGCTCGCCGACGACGAATACCGCGTGGCCCTGACCAGCCACCACATCCTGTTGGACGGCTGGAGCGCCTCGCGCCTGTACGAGGACATCCTGCGGGCCTACCTGGCTGGCGCCCCGGCACCCGTGGCGGGGAGCTTCCGCGACTACCTGGCCTGGCTGCAGGGTGTGGACCACGAGGGCGACCGGCGCTTCTGGCAGCAGGCGCTGGCGCGCCTGGACGCGCCCAGCCTGCTGGCGCCGGCGGCGAGCGAGGGGGCCTGCGGGCACGGACACCTGTTCTTCGCCCTCACGCCCGAACGCAGCGCGGCCCTGGGCGAGTTCGCCCGGCAGCAGCGGGTCACGGTCAATACCCTGGTGCAGGCCGCCTGGCTGCTGTTGCTGGGGCGCCGGCTGCAGCGGACGACGGTGGCCTGCGGGGTGACGCTGTCCGGGCGGCCGGCGGAGCTGCCCGGCATCGAGCGGCAGCTGGGGCTGTACATCAACGACGTGCCGCTGGTGGCCGAGCTTGCGGCGGAACTGAGCATCGCCCAGTGGCTGCAGGAGATCCAGGCGTTCAACCTGCGCATGCGCGAACACGGCTACGCGTCGCTGGCCGAGCTGCAGCAATGGCATGGCTCGGAACTCTTCGATACGGTCATCGTGTTCGAGAACTATCCGGGAGAGCTGTCCCAGGCGGAGGAGGGCAGCCAGGCGCTGCAGTTCCTCGGCATGCGGCACCATGAGCAGACCAGCACGCCGCTGACGCTGTACGTCGAGCTGGACGAGGTCTGGGGGTTCCACTTCGACTACCGCCTCGATCGCTTCCAGGCGGCAGTGGTCGAGTCGCTGGGCGCGGAGCTGCAACGGCTGCTCGCCTGCCTGGTGGCGGCGGTTCCCTCGACGCGGCTGGGCGAACTGGAGGGCGAAACCGCCTGAGCCCGCCGCAGCCTGGCGAACCACGCCCCAGACGCAGCAACGCTGCGCCGGGGGCGTTTTCATTGGGTGCCCGGGTAACGCAGCGTCAGCCGGCAGGTTCGTAGGGCGGATAACCGTTCGCGGTTATCCGCCGCCATCCGTGCTACCGGGGCGTCCGGAGTGGCCGATGAATCCAATCGCGGACGGAGTCCGCTCCTACGCTGCCCCACCCATGCCGTTCCCCTGTAGGAGCGCGCCCTGCGCGCGATTCGCGGGCAGGGCCCGCTCCTACAATTCCTATGAGGAACGGTCGTAGGACTCTGTGCGTGATCATGGCGGATAACGCCGTAGGCGTTATGCGCCCTACGAACTATCGCGAACGCGGGGTTGTGGCTCTGTAGGATGGTGTTGAGCGAAGCGATACCCATCGCCACGACCGCATGGGTTTCGCAAGTTCAACCCATCCTACGAAGAGCGGCGCGGCGCAGCTGGCCGATGAGTGGGTGCCTGGCGACGGCGGCGGATAACGCCGTAGGCGTTATCCGCCCTACGATTAGTCGGGGAGGGGAGTGGAAATGACGACGGGGGCCAGGCCCCCGTCGTTTTTGCCGCGTGACGCTTAGAACTTGTAGCTGAGGGTGCCCATCAGGTTCCTGGGGGCGCCCCAGATGCCCTGGCCGTACCAGTTCACCGCGGTCTGGTACTTCTCGTCGAACAGGTTGTTGACGTTCAGCTGCGCCGAGACCTGGGGCGTGATGTCGTAGCGGGCCATCAGGTTGGCGACCAGGTAGTCGGACTGCTCCTGGCGCTGGCCCTGGGGGCCCACGCCGTCGTAGTAGATGCGGCTCTGCCAGTTGGCGCCGCCGCCCACCGTCAGCTGCTTCCATTGCCCCGGCAGGCGGTAGGTGGTGAACAGGCGTGCCATGGTGCGCGGCAGCTGGGTGTTCACGTCGTTGTCGTCGGAGTCCTTGGCGCTGTAGTGGGTGGCGAAGAAGAAGGCGTTCCAGTTCTCGGTGAGCGCGCCGGACAGCTCGAACTCCACGCCCTTGGAGGTGGCGCCGTCGGTGGCGTAGTAGGCCGGGCTGTCGGGGTTGCCGGGCACGGAGTAGCCGACGTCCTGCTGGCCGAGGTTGTCCTGGACGATGCGGAAGGCGGCCAGCGAGGCGTTCAGCCTGCCGTCGAGGAATTCGCCCTTGATGCCGGCCTCGTAGGCGTCGCCGGTGACCGGGTCGAGCCAGGCGCCGTTGCGGTCGCGGTAGTCCTGGAAGTTGAAGATGCTGGTGTAGCTGGCGTACAGCGAGTAGGTCTGGTTCAGGTCGTAGACCAGGCCGGCATAGGGGATGAACTTGTGGTCGCTGTAGTCGTACTCGCCCGAGGAGGCCCAGCCGGCGCCCTCGCGGTCGTACTGGGTGAAGCGGCCGCCGAGGATCAGCTTCAGCGGGTCGGCCAGGGACAGGCGCAGGGCGGCGTAGCCGGCCTTCTGCTTGGTGTGGTTGCGCTCGGAGAGTTCGCGGTTCTCGTAATCCCACTCCGGCTCCGCCACGTGGCCGAAGTCGTACACGCTGACCGGGGATTGCCAGGGCGTCTTGTTGCCGATCCAGTCGAATGAGTACTTGTGGTCGAAGTAGGTGGCGCCGACCACGGCCTCGTGGGTGCGCCCGAACAGCTCGAAGGGGCCGGACAGGCGCAGGTCGGTGCTCTGCTGCTTGCGCTCGCCGGGGAAGCGCGACTGCGAGGGTTCGGCGTCGATCAGGCCGGTCTCGGGGTCGGGAAAGCCCCAGTTGAAGATGCGTGCGTTGTCCACCTCGTTGCGGTTGTGCATGACGCGGAACTGCGCCTGCCAGTCGTTATCGAAGCGGTGCTCGAGGTTGGCGAAGAAGTTCTTGACCTCGACTTCCTCGGTGTTCCACTTCGGCGCGATGCTGAACGAACGGCTGTAGTGGGTCTTCGAGCCGTCGCTGTTCCACAGCGGCACGCCGCCGTAGGTCAGGCCGTCGGCGTCGGACTTCTGGTAGCTGGCGCCCAGGCTCAGGGTGGTGGCGTCGGTCAGGTCCACGTCGACCACGCCGTAGATCACGTGGCCCTCGCGGGAATAGCGGTCGAAGAAGTTCTTCTTGTCCTGGTAGGCGCCCACCAGGCGGCCGCGCACGTTGCCGGTGGGCGTCAGCGGGCCGGACAGGTCCAGGGTGCTGCGGTAGTTGTCCCAGGAGCCGGCGCTGACCTGGGCCTCGCCGCGGAATTCCTTGCTGTCGGCGCGCTTGCGCACCAGGTTGACCGAGGCCGAGGGCTCGCCGGCGCCGGTGAGCAGGCCGGTGGCGCCGCGGACGATCTCGATGCGGTCGTAGATGATGGCGTCCAGCTCGGACTCGCCCGCGGCGTAGTTGCTCTTGTAGTAGCTGGAAATGCCGTCGTACTGCAGGTCGTTGATGAAGAAGCCGCGCGAGGCGAAGACGGTGCGCTCGCTATCCAGTTGCGGCGCGGAGATGCCCGGCGCGTTGGCCAGCACGTCGCCGAGGGTGGTCATGTTCTGGTCGTCCATCCGCTGGCGGGTGATGACGCTGACCGACTGCGGCGTCTCGCGCGTCGACAGCGGCAGGCCGGTGGCGGCGGCGGTGGCGCCGGTGGTGTAGGAGCCGGTGCCTTCGGTGGTGGTGGCCAGGCGGTTGCTGACGATGGTGGTGGCGCCCATTTCCAGGCTGCCGTTGTCACCCCCGAAGCTGACAGTGGCCGTGTCCCCCTCGATGTGCTGGGCGGCCCCGGTGCCCTGCAGCAGCTCGGAGAGCGCCTGGGACGGTTCGCGCTTACCCCTGAGCGCGTTGCTTCGCTTGCCGCTGACGTCCTCGGGGCGGTAGAGCACCTGCAGGTTGGCCTGTTTGCCGAAGGTCTGCAGCGCGCTGCCCAGGGACTGCGCGGGAATGTCGAAGTTGACTTCCTGGGCCTGGACGTAGCCGGCCAGCGGCAGGCTCATGGCCACGGCCAGGGAGTGCGGTGCGAGCCTGCTGCCGAGGTAGCGCCGGATCAGGACGGCCTTGCTCAAGGGTGATAAAGCGTAATGTGCTGGCATGGATAATTGCTCTTCTAGTGTTTTGGCAGAGGTGAAAAGGCGAATGGCCCGGAGCATTCCCTGTCGTTTCGGGTCGTGGGCCTGGTCGGCAAAGGTCGGAACTTACACTTCGGCTGCCTCCCGTTCATGGATGACTTTTCCCGCCGCCAGGCGGACCAGCTGGTCGGCGGTGTGGAAATAGCGATCGTCGTGGGAGATCACGATGATGGTCTTGCCCTGCTGTTTGAGTTCGGGGAGCAGCTCGGTGTAGAACACCCGCCGGAAGGCCGGGTCCTGGTCGGCCGCCCATTCGTCGAACACCAGCACCGGGCGGTCGTCGAGCCAGGCGTTGATCAGCGCCAGGCGCTTGCGCTGCCCGGTGGACAGGTCGGTGGTGGTGAAGCTGCCGTCGCGGATCCCCACCTTGTGGGCGATGTCCAGGCGCTCCAGGTACCTGATCGCCTGCTCCGGAATCTCCGTGCGGCCCCTGAGCAGTTCGTCGAACAGGTAGTAGTCGGTGAACACGGTGGCGAACAGCTGCCGGTAGTCGTCCCTCTCGCCGTCGCCGATGGCCTGGCCGTTCAGGCGTATCTCGCCCTGGTGCGGGTTGTACAGCCCCAGCAGCAGCTTGATCAGTGTGGTCTTGCCGCAGCCGTTCTCGCCGACGATGAAGACGATCTCGCCCTGGCGGATGCTCAGGTCGACGGGGCCCAGGTGGAAGGACTGGCCGGCGCTGGCCTGCGGGTAGTCGTAGCGCACCTGGTGCAGCTCGATCAGCTTCGGGGCCAGGTTCGCCGGGGCGCCGCCCGCCCTGGCCAGCAGTTGCGGCTCGGCGGTCGAGAAGCGGCGCGACAGCTCGTTGATGCGCATGAGCGCGACCTTGGCCTGGCTGAGGCCGGGAATGCTGGTGACCAGCTGCTCCAGTGGCGCCTTCATGTAGAGCATCACCAGCACGAAGCCGCCGAGCACGGTCTTTTCCGTGGCGGGCCAGATGGCCAGGAAGGCGATGGCCATGCCGATGACCGCGAAGAACAGCATGGAGCCGAAGCTTTCCGCGCTGATGAAGATCGCGGCGGCGCGGATGTTGGCCTTGCAGATGCGTTCGGTGCTGTCGTGGATCTGCCGGTCCAGCAGGTCCAGGCGGCGCTCGCGCTGGATGCGCAGCTCCTTGGCCCCGGCGGAGATCGCCTGGTAGTGCTTCTGCAGGTCGTCCTCGCCGTCGCGGGCCGCCTGCAGGCTGTGGGTGCCGAAGTGGTGCGCCAGGTACTGCGCGCCGCTGCCGACCACCACCGTGAGCACCGTGACCGCGAGGATCTGCCAGGACAGCAGGGCCAGGTAGCCCAGGCAGCCGAGGGTCACGCTGAGCGCGATCAGCATGGGCGCCACGCTCAGGGCGAAGATGCTCAGCGAGCTGACGTCCTTGAGCAGTACCGGTATCAGGCGGTGGGCGCGGTAGCGCTCCAGCTGCTCGATGGGCGCGCAGAGGATCCGCGCGGCGAGGTCGCGGCGCAGGGTGGCGACCACGCGCTGGCCTATGTAGTTGGTCAGCAGCTTGGAGAGCGTGGAGCAGGCCAGGGTCGTCACGCAGAACAGCGCGAACACCAGCGCGATGCGCAGGTTCGGGCCGCCCTCGATGTTCATCGCGGTATTGATGGTGGCCAGCAGCGCCGTGATGCTGAGGCCGCCGGCGATTCCCAGCAGCACGGAGAGCAGCAGCTGGGGCCAGAAGGGCTTGAGGAGTGTCAGGGTTTCATGGGTGAGGCTTTCGGCTGTGCGGGGCATGGGCTTCTCGGATGCCTGCGGAAGGTCAATGGCATGGCGCGTCGAACTAGAGAGACGATGAACGGCCCGCCCGATTTAGTGCAAAGACGAAGCGCGGGCCGTCCGATTTAGCGGACTGTGCGCCGCTGCGCAGGGCGCGCCGGGCCGGGGCCGGCGGAGGAGGCCGCGGCGCCCGGATAAATTCGCCCCGGGGTCGTTCGTTGCCCTTAGTGAAGAGCGGGTGGCGGGGCTCGATGCCCCGGCCCGCCGTATCCACGGCGCGCGCCCGCGCGCGCCAAGCCGAGCCATGCCCAGGAAAGAAACCACCATGAAGAAACGCAAACTCGCCTATATCTGGTCGCTGCGTAATGCAGCCGCGGACAAGGCCGGCCAGTACGTCCCCTACAAGGGGGAAGAGCGCTACATGAAGTCGGTGCTGGAGTTTCTCGTCGAATCGCTGAACCAGACGTCGCTGGGCGACCACTACGAGCTGGTCGGCGTGATCTACGACGACGATCCGCAGTCGCCGCGCGACCAGGAGAAGATCCGCGACTACGGCTTCGCCTACCAGCCGGGCCGGCAGTGGTTCTACCCGGCCGATCTCGAGGTCCAGGGCAAGCGCCTGAACGACCTGCTGCTCAGCGTGCCCTCGACCTATCGCCGGCACCCGCGCGGCACGCCCGAGCACATCGCCGGCAAACAGGACTTCGAACGGCGCCTGCATGACACCCTGGTGGAGCTGGGGACCGATGTCGCGGTGCTGGACGGGCTGCTGGTGATCCTCGACGAGCTGGTGCGCCCGGGCGCGCCTTTCGCCCGGCGGATCATGAACATCCACCCCGGCGTTACCCGCGAGGACTCGCCCTACGAGCGCCGTGGCGCCTACGCGACCCTCGATGCGTTGCACGGCGCGCGTGGCGAGAAGGTGGTGAACTGGACGACCCTGGAAAAGGTCGCGGTGGAGCCGCTGTACTGGACCGGGGCCTCGTTCCACTACGTGGACAACGGCATCGACTCCGGCGAAGTCTTCCATGACGTGCTGAAGACGCAGATATCCCCCGAGGACAACATCCTCGAGCTGCGCTGGAACAACTTCAACAACAGCCTGTTCCCGGCCCTGCACGAAGGGCTGGCGCTGCTGGCGGAAAAGCAGGGTAACTGACGGGCGAGGGATTGCCGGGGCCGGCACGGCGATAGTCGTGCCGGCCCTGTCGTTTAGAGCTCGCGGGCGACGCGGAAGCCTATCCAGTCGCCGCGGTCGCTCTTGTAGGCATTGTTGCGGTTGCCCGAGCGGGAGAAGATCGGCGCCTCGCCCCAGTCGTTGCCGCGGATCTGCACCAGCTTGCAGTCGCTGTCGATCCAGGCGCTGCCGTCGCTGGGGGCGCCGTTGTAGTTGTCGTGCCAGCAATCGGCGACCCACTCGTAGACGTTGCCGTGCATGTCGTACACGCCGAAGGCGTTGGGCGGGAAGCTGCCCGCCGGCGAGGTGAAGTTGTAGCCATCCGCGGCGCCGTAGGTATTGGCATGCTTGGCGATGCTGTACTCCTTGCCCTCGTCGAAGGGGAACGGGAAGGGCCCGGCGCTGCCGGCGCGGGCGGCATATTCGCGTTCGGCTTCGCTGATCATCCGGTAATGCTGGCCGGTCTTCTTCGACAGCCAGGCGGCGTAGCGATTCACGTCCTCATAATCGACGCACACCGCCGGCTGGCGCGGGCCCTGCTTGTAGCGCGGCTTGCCGGCGATGCATTCGCGGCCGGGGCGGGTGTCGCCGTTGGCCAGGCGCACCCCGGTGGCCTTCAGGTAGGCGTCCAGTTCGGCGGCGGTGACCTGGTAGCGGCTGATGGCGAAGGGCCGGGCGAAGGTCACGGTGTGCAGCGGGCCTTCGTCCGGCTGGCGACCGGTCTCGTCCTCCGGGGTGCCCATGGTGAAGCTGCCGGCGGGCAGCACCACCATCTCGGGGCAGTCCTTGCAATCCTTGAACACGGCGCCCGGCTTGTGAGCTTCGGTGGCGAAGGCGGCGGGGGCGGCCAGGAGCAGGGCGGCCAGGGCCAGGGGCGGTAATGCGTGCATGGCGGTTCTCGTGAAGTGGGAAGTCGGGTCAGGCGAGCTGCGGGGCGAGGATGTCCATCACCCGGTCGATCTGCGCCTCGTCGTTGAGCAGGCTGGGCGCCAGGCGCACCACCGGGCCGACGTCGCGGTCCACGGCGTCGCCGATCACCTTGTGCGCCATCAGGTGCCGGGCCACGGCGTCGCAGTCGCGGCCGTCGACGCGGAAGAAGGTGAAGCCGGCGGAGAGTTCGGGGCTGGCCGGCGTGACCAGGCGCACTTTCGCGTGCTCCGCCAGACGCTGCTTGAGGTAGCCGTTGAGCTGGTGGATGCGCGCCTGGACGTCGGCCTTGCCCAGCTGCAGGTGCAGCTCGAAGGCCTTGCCCAGGGCCAGGCGGTGCTCGAAGGCGTGGTAGCCGCCGGGGGTCATCAAGGTGCCGAAGCTGTCGGCGCGGGTGAAGGTGGGAATGCTCGGCACCAGGTGGTCCTGCAACTGTTCCTCGCGGGCGATGATGACGCCGGTGCCGCGCGGGCCGAACAGCCACTTGTGGGTGCCGGCGATGAAGTAGTCGCAGCCGAAGTCGGCGAAGGTCGCGTCCTCCACGCCGAAGCCGTGCACGCCGTCGACCACGTAGATGATCCGCTCGGCGGCGTCGCGATTGCGGTTGACCTCGGCCACCAGTTGGCCGATCTCGCGCACCGGCAGCTTCACGCCGCTGCCCGACTGCACCCAGGTCATGCCCAGCACCCGCGTCTCAGGACGGATGTTGCTGCGGATGCTGGCGAGGATCTCGTCGGCCGAGGCCCGGTGCGGGTCCTTGAACAGGGGAACCTTGCGCACCTGGGTGCCCATGCGCTGCTGGCGGTATTCCAGGGTGGTGTAGGTGGAATAGTGCTCGTGGACGGTGGTGAGGATTTCCTTGCCCGGCGCCACCAGCAGGCCGCCGTAGATGGCGGCGAGGCCGTCGGTGGTGCTGCCGGTGAGGGCCACCTGCGCCGGCTTGACGCCGAAGTAGCGGCCGGCTTGGGCGCGCACCTCGTCCTCGTATTTCCAGACCTCCTCGCGGTCCCAGTCCACCGCCTCGCCGGGGTTGGCGTTGAAGCGCGCGCGCAGCGCGTCTATGGCCTGCTGCACCGGGCGCGGGTGCGAGGCCAGCAGGAAGCTGGCGAAGTGCAGGTAGTCCGGGGCGAGGTCGAATTGCCGGCGCAGGGCCTGCCACTTGTCGTTGCCGGCCGTTTCGGTAGCAGCCAGGGCCAGGTCGGAAGCCTGCAGCAGGGGCAGGCTGGCGGCGAGCAGCCCGGCCTGCTTGAGGAAGGTACGGCGGTCGTTCATGGAATGTCCTTGGCGTGGGTCAGCGGCTGGCGACGGGCGGCTTGGCGCGTTTCTGCACCTCGCCCCATGCGCGCAGGAAGTTGCCGCCCCAGAGTTTGGCGATGTCGGCGTCGGAGTAGCCGCGGGTGATCAGCTCGGCGGTGACGTTGCGGATCTCGCTCTCGTCCTTCCAGCCGTCCAGGCCGCCGCCGTCGTTGAAGTCGGAGCTGATGCCGACGTGGTCGATGCCGACCTTCTTCACCGTGTAGTCGATGGCGTTGACGAAGTCCGCCAGGCCGGCCTTGGGCTCCTCGTCGAGGATGCCGTAGAGGCTGCTGGCGTACTCGCCGAACTTCTTCTCCGGCCAGATGGCGATCACCGGGTCGCCGGGCATCAGGGCGTAGTCCAGGCCGGCCAGCGGCGGCAGGTCGAAGCGCGCGCGCAGGGCGTCGAGCTTCTCCAGGGTGGGCTTGCTCAGCGGGCGCAGGTAGGCCGGGAAGCCGACCACCTGGATGACCCCGCCGCTGTCCTTGATCAGCTGCATCTCGTGGTCGCTGAGGTTGCGGCGGATGTCCACCAGGGCGCGCGGCGCCGAGTGCGAGGCGACGATGGGCGCGCGGCTGAGGGCGGCGACCTGCTCCAGGGCCCTGGTCGACATCTGCGAGACGTCGATGACCACCCCCAGGTCGTTGAGCCGCTGCACCGCCTGCTTGCCCAGGGGCGAGAGGCCGCCGAGGGCGTCGGCCGAATCGTTGAAGAAGGGCAGCGGGCGGGAGGAGTCGGACCAGCTGTTGTTGCCCACGTAGTTGAAGCCGAACATGCGCACGCCGCGGGCCGCCCACAGGTCCAGCTGGGACAGGTCGTCGCCCAGCGGGTAGGCGTTGAGCATGCTCATGACGATGGCGAACTTGCCCTCCATGGCCAGGCGGCGGAAGTCCTCGGGCGTGTAGGCGATGCCCACCCGCTCGGGGAAGTCGCGGACCATGCCGGTGAGAATCTTGTAGCGAATCTCCTGCTGGTGCCGCGCCTCGTCGACGAAACCCGGCGTGGGCTTGTGCGGGGCGTCGGGGCCGCTCCACATCTCCGGCCAGCCGAAGATCGCCAGGGCCGCTCCGGACAGGCGGCCGCGCGCGGCCTTGACCAGGTCCAGCTGCGAGGGGCCGTCGCGGTCGGCCTCGTGGCCTTCGGTGCCGAAGTCCAGGGGCACGGTCACGCGGCTGTCGAAGGACAGGATGCGCTCGTGCAGCGCCTCGGCGTGGGCCATCACCTCGCGCGGGTAGGGTTGGGCGCGGGCCAGCAGCAGCCAGGCCGCGGCGCCCGCCACGAGGACCAGTGCGAGCAGGGGCAGGGTGAGCCAGAGGATCTTTTTCGTGCGGGTGCTAGTCATTGCCGTCCCAGTCAGCGTCGGAGTCGGATGGCGGCCCGGGGCAGGGCATCGCCTGTGGGGGAGGACGAGGCGTGCGGGCGGAAATTTAGCGCGGCCGCGGCGCTAAATTTGTCGCCTGGCCGACCGTTCTAGCCTCGGTACAGCCTGCTTGGCGACGGACACAGGACGGACGATGACGGTTTCTCGACGCGGTTTCATGGCGGCCCTGGCAGTGACGGGGGCGGCGGCGTTGCCGACGGCGGCCTACTTCGGCTACCGCGAACTGCAGCGCCGCGAGCTGGACGCGCGGGAGCCGGAGACGCCGGGCGAGGCCAGCCTGGAAACCACCGCCGGCGCCGAGCTGCGCCTGGCCGACCGCCTGCGCGGCATCTGGGACCTGCGCCTGCTCGATGCCGGGCTCGGGCTGCCGGGCCTGCCCGCCGAAGGCCTGCAGCTGATCCTCGACTGCGGCCCCCGCGGGCGCGGGCTGATCGGCTGGCTGGACACCCCCGAGCGCCTGCGCGGTACCGAACAGCCGCGCTACCGGGTGCTCGGCGACCTGGTCGGCGCCAGCTCGGCGAACATCCGCTGGCGCCTGCTGGGCGAGGGCGCCACACCCAGCCATGAATGCAGCACCGTGTTCGACGAGGTGTGGGACAACTTCGCCAACGCCGGCGACGGCACCCTCAGCGGCCGCCTCCAGCGCCTGGACCGCGACCTGGCCCTGCCGCAGCAGGACTGCCGCTTCGTCGCCCGCAAGCGCCCCTTTCCCCTGGCCCGCGAGCGCCTGCCGCTCAACGAAGCGCTGCTGGCCTGGCTGGTCTCTCCCCAGCACCGGCTGTTCCACCAGCTGTGGCACGCCTCGCGGGACAAGTGGCACCACCTCGACGAGGCCCAGCGCAACGCCCTGCGCGGCGTGGGCTGGCAGCCCGGGCCGCTGGACGCCGAGCGCGACGCCCGCGGCCGGCACAAGGACCGCAACGCCTCCGGCGTCGACTTCCTGTTCATGCACCGCCGCATGCTGGCCAAGGCTCGCTCGCTACAGGACCTGCCGTCCTGGACGCGCCTGCCGCCGCCGGCCGTGCCCCTGGAATACGACCGCGCCGGTTTCATCCGCTACTTCGAGAACGCCGACGGCTGCTCGGTGCCGCCGGCCTGGGTGGCGCCCGACGATGACGAATACAGCCAGTGGCTGCACGGCCTGAAGAGCGCCGACGCCTACCACGGCAACTTCCAGGTATGGGAGTCGCAGTACCAGGACCCGGCCTACCTGGCGAAGCTGACCCTGGGCCAGTTCGGCTCGGAGCTGGAGCTGGGCATGCACGACTGGCTGCACATGCGCTGGGCCAGCGTGACGCGCGACCCGTCCAACGGCGCGCCGCTGATGACCGACCGCAACTACGCCGACTTCGCGCCGCGCTGGTTCCTGCGCGAGAACGATTTCCTCGGCGACCCCTTCTCGTCCCACGTGAACCCGGTGTTCTGGTGCTTCCACGGCTGGATCGACGACCGCATCGACGACTGGTTCCGCGCCCACGAACGCTTCCACCCCGGCGAAGTGCGCCGCGCCGAGGTCCAGGGCACCCCCTGGTTCGCCCGTGGCCGCTGGGTGGAGATCGACGACCCCTGGCTGGGCCCGGCCACCCATGGCTGCGGCCTCTCCGACCTGCAGGCGAGCAGCAGCGACGTGGCCCTGGACGTGGAGACCATGAAGCTGGCGCTGCGCGTCATCCTCACCGAGGACGACGAGCGCAAGGGCTGGCTAGAACGCGCGCCGCGGCGGCCGTGGTATGCGCGCAACCTGAAGCTGGCGCAGCGCTGAGCGGGGCGTCCGGCGTGGCCGGTGAGTCCAAATCGCGGACAGAGTCCGCTCCTACGGGGCTGCAAGGGAAACACCCGTAGGATGGTGTTGAGCGAAACGAAACCCATCACCGCCACTGCATGGGTTTCGCAGGTCAACCCATCCTACGTCGCCCCCTTGCAACCCGTAGGGCGCATAACGCCTACGGCGTTATCCGCCATCGTCGTCGGGCATCGGTGTTTGGGCTAACGGCGGATAACCGCGAACGGTTATTCGCCCTACGGTCGAGCATGGTCGTAGGAGCGGACTCTGTCCGCGATTCGAAGGCCGGATCAGGGGTCGTTGCGCGCCAGGGGCGAGGCGGCGTCCCAGCCGCCCCCCAGGGCCTTGAACAGCCCCACCGCTGCTTGCAGGCGCGCCAGGCGCAGTTGCACCGCGGCGTCCTGCGCCTGGTAGAGGGTGCGCTGGGTGTCCAGCACCGTGAGCAGGGTTTCCGCGCCGGCCTGGTAGCGGCTGTCGGAGAGCTCGAAGGCGCGCTGCGCCTGTTCCAGCTCCTGTTGCTGCCAGTGCAGTTGGCGGTCGATGCCGTCGATGCCGTTGAGCGAGCGCTCGGTGTCGGCGAAGGCGCCGAGGATGGCCTTGCGGTAGTTCTCCAGCAGCTCGCGCTGCAGCGCCAGGCGGCGGTCGCGCTCGGCGCCCAGGCGGCCGTGGTTGAAGATGGGCGCGAGCAGGTTGGCGCCCAGGTCGTAGTAGGAGGTGCGCAACAGGTCGGAGGCATGGTTGGCGCCGGAGGACAGGTTGGCCGTCAGCGTCAGGCTGGGCAGCATGGCGGCGCGTGCCACCTGCACGTCGGCCTGGGCCGCCGCCAGTTGCGCCTCGGCGCGGGCGATGTCCGGGCGGCGGGTGAGCAGCTCGCTGGGCAGGCCGGCGCCGATCTGCGGCCAGCGCACGCTGTCGAACGGCTGGCCGCCTAGTTTCAGGGCCGGCAGCGGTTCGCCGAGCAGGGTGGCCAGGGTGACCTGGGCATCGCGCTCCTGCTGCTGCAGCAGTGGCAGCTGGCGCTGCTGAGCAGCCACCAGGCCGCTCTGCTGGGCGACTTCCAGCTCGGTGGCGGAACCGGCTTCGCGGCGGCTGCGCACCAGGCGCAGGACCTGCTCGGCGTTCTCCAGGTTGAGCCGGGCGATGCGCTGCTGCTCGCGCAGGGCCAGCACCTGCAGGTAGGCGTCGGCGACCCCGGCCACCAGCGTCAGCTCCACGGTGGCGCGGTCGTACTCGCTGGCCTTGAGGCTCTGCAGCGCGCTGCGGTAGGCGGCGCGGCGGCCGCCCCAGAAGTCCACCTCGTAGCTGGCGCTGAGGCTGGCGGTGAAGGTGTCCACCGCCTCGTTGTCCTCGCTGGCGTCGATGCCGCTGTAGCCGGCGCCGTGCAGCAGCTTCTCGCGCGTGGCGCCCAGTTGCGCGTTGACCTCCGGCAGCAGCGGCGCGCCGGCGATCACCGCGCTGGCGCGGGCCTGGTCGACGCGGGCGATGGCCGCGGCCAGGTCCTGGCTGTTGGCCAGGGCGCGGGCGACCAGGCCGTCCAGCTCGGGGGCGCCGAAGCGCGTCCACCAGCGTTGCAGCTCGCCACGGCGGGCGTCGCTGGCGCCGTACTGCCAGGCGGGCGGGGTGGCGATGCCGCTGTCGAGGGGCTGCGGGGCGCCGGCGCAGGCGCCCAGCAGCAGGCAGGCGGGCAATAGGCTCAGGGCTTTCATCGGGAAATCCGTCATTGGCTGGCCAGGGCGGCCACCGGGTCGAGGCGGGCGGCCTTGCGCGCCGGCATGAAGCCGAACACCAGGCCGGTGGCCAGGGCGCAGGCGAAGGCGCCGAGGATGGCCGCCGGGGAGAAGGCCACCGCCACCTTGGCCAGCAGCAGCGCGCCGCCGATGCCCAGGGCGATGCCGACGCCGGCCAGGCCGCCGACCACCGAGAGCAGCGTGGCCTCGGTGAGGAACTGGCGCAGGATGTCGCTCTGCCGCGCGCCGGTGGCCATGCGGATGCCGATCTCGCGGGTACGCTCGCGCACGGTCATCAGCATCACGTTCATCACCCCGATGCCGCCCACCAGCAGGGAGATGGCGGCGATGGAGCCGAGCATCAGCGACAGGGTGTTCTGGGTATGCGCCTCGGCCTGGATCAGCGCGGCGTTGTTGGTCAGCTCGTAGTCGCGCTGGCCACGGTGCAGGCGCTGCATCAGGCGGTCGATGGCCTTTTCCGTCTCGTGCACGCGGCGCGCGTCGGCGGCGGCGATGATCACGTACTCCGGGTTGCGCGTGCCGAACAGGCGGATGCTGGCGGCGGAGTAGGGGACGGCGATGCGGTTGTCGGCGTCCTGGTCGCCGGAGCTGGAGCCCTTGGCCTGCAGCACGCCCACCACCTGGAAGGGCACGTTCTCGATGAGGATGTAGCGGCCGATCGGGCTGGCGGGGCCGAACAGCTTCTCGCGCACCTTGGCGCCGATCACCGCGACCGTGGCGGCGTTGGCCTCGTCGCGCTCGGTGAAGTAGCTGCCTTCGCTCACCGGCCAGTTGAGGATCGCCGGGAAGTCGGTGTTGTTGCCGCCGACATAGGCGTGGTAGTCGAGGCTGCCGTGGCGCACCACCAGCTCGCCGCCGTTCACCGGCATGGCCTTCTTCACCTGGGGCAGGGTGGCGATGGCCGCGACGTCGTCCAGGCTGACGACGCCCATGGGCGTGCGCGGGTTCGGCGAGTAGCCGCTGAGGTAGATGATGTTGGAGCCGAAGGCGCCCATCTGCGCCATCACCTGGCGCTTGCTGCCTTCGCCCACGGCGAGCATCACCACCACCGAGGCCACGCCGATGACGATGCCCAGCAGGGTGAGGGCGGTGCGGAAGCGGTTCAGCCACATCACCCGCCAGGCCGCGCGGATCGCCTCCAGCAGCTCGGCGCGCCAGGCCCCGGCGGGTTCGGCGCTGCCCTGCAGCAGGCGCTCGCGCAGTTCCTCGGCGCGCAAGCCGGGGGTGGCCGGGTGCGCCGGCGCGCCATTGGCGCTGTCGCTGACGATCTCGCCGTCCAGCACCTCGATGACGCGCTTGGCGCGGGCGGCGACGTCGCGGTCGTGGGTGATCAGGATCACCACGTGGCCCAGGGCGGCCAGCTCGTCCAGCAGCGCCATGACCTCGGCGCCGCTGTGGCTGTCGAGGGCGCCGGTGGGCTCGTCGGCGAGGATGATGTGGCCGCCGTTCATCAATGCGCGGGCGATGGACACCCGCTGCTGCTGGCCGCCGGAAAGCTGCTGCGGGCGGTTGCCGGTGCGTTCGCCCAGGCCCAGGCGCTCCAGCAACTGGCGCGCGCGGCCATGGCGCTGCAGGGCCGGGGTGCCGGCGTAGATGGCCGGCATCTCGACGTTCTCCTGGGCCGAGGCCGAGGGAATCAGGTGGTAGCCCTGGAACACGAAGCCGAAGGCTTCGCGGCGCAGCCAGGCCTGCTCGTCGCTGTCCAGCTCGGCGACGTCGCGCCCGGCAAACAGGTAGCGGCCGCTGCTGGGGCGGTCGAGGCAGCCGAGGATGTTCATCAGCGTCGACTTGCCGGAGCCGGAGGCGCCGACGATGGCGACGAACTCGCCGGGGTGGATGCTCAGGGAGATGCCGCGTAGCACCTCGACCTCGGGGCTGCCGTTGCCGCCGTAGCGCTTGCGTACGTCGCGCAGTTCGATCAGCGGGACGTCCTGGAGGGTTTCGTTCATTCAGCCCTCGCCATTGTCCGGGGCGGCCATCAGCAGGCGTTCGCCTTCCTGCAGGCCGGACAGCACCTGGACATGCAGGCGGTCGCTGATGCCGGTCTCGACCTTGCGGCTCTCCGGCTTGCCGTTGCGCCCCACCACCCAGACGTGGCGGCCGCCGTTGCCGTCGTCGTGCAGCGCGGCCACGGGGCGGTGAGGGTGCCCTGCGCAGTGGCGGCGACGAAGAACACCTGGGCGGTCATCTCCGCCATCAGCTGGTGGTCGCTGTTGTCCACGTCCACCAGCACCGTGTACAGCACCACCCGGCCGCTGCCGCTGGAACCGCTGGCGGAGCCGCTGCTGGTGCTTTCCTGGTTGTTCGGGTCCAGCGGCTTGGGCGGCACCGGGAGGATCTGCCGCACCGTGCCGCTCCAGCGCCGCTGCTCGCCGGCGAGGGTGGTGAAGTAGGCCGGCATGCCCGGCTTGACGCGGCCGATGTCGGCCTCGGAGACCTGGGCCCAGACGGTCATCGGCGACAGCTTGGCGATGCGCAGGATCAGCGGCGTCTGCTGCTGGGCATTGAGCGTCTGGCCCTCGCGGGCGTCTACCGCCACCACGGTGCCGGACATGGGCGCATAGATGCGCGTGTAGCCCAGCTCGGCCTCGTCGCTGCGCAGGGTGGCCTTGGCCTGGTGGATCTGCGCCTGGTACATGTCTATGCGCGCCTGGGTCGCCTGCACCTGCGTGTAGGCGGTCTGCACGTCTTCCTCGCGGGTGGCGCTGGCGGAGGCCAGGCGCTGCTGGCGCTGGTACTGCTGGCGCGCCAGCAGGTGTTGGGCGCGCTGCTCGGCCAACTGCGCCTTGAGCACTTCGATGGAGTAGCGGCCGGCGTCGACCCGCGCCTGCTGGGTGGAGGGGTCTATCTCCACCAGCAGTTGGCCTTCCTTGACCTCGTCGCCGGGTTCCACGTGCAGCTTGAGGATCTGCCCCGAGGCCTGGGCGCCGACGTCCACGTAGCGCCGCGGCTGCAGGGTGCCCAGCGCGGTGACGCTGCTTTCGATGTCGCCGCGGGCGACCGGGGCGGTGACCAGGCCGTCGGTGCCGGGGAGGAACTGCCAGGCGGCGACGGCGAGCAGGGAGGTGAGGAAGGCTGCGACCAGCAGCGCGCGACCAGTACGGCGGGGGCGTTTCATTCAGGGTTCCGGCCAGGGCTTGGGAGGCCTGCCGCCGCGGGGTTGCGGCCAGGCATGCACTTTCGGGAAGACGAATGATGCCCGGGGAAATTTAGCGCCGATAGGGGTGGCGGAGCTTTATCCGCACGCTGTTACAACTGCGCGTAGCGGCTGCTGATGCGGATGCTGCCGTTGTCCTGGCGCTGCAGCTCGACCGGCAGCACCCGGGGCAGGGCGTTGACCAGTTCCTGCAGGTTGCGCGTGCGGTAGGTGCCGCCGATGCGCAGGCTGGCGACCGCCTGGTCGGCCAGCACCAGCGGGGCGTCCAGGTAGCGGTTGATCAGCGGCAGGGCGGCGGCCAGCGACAGGTCGTCGAGCACCAGGCGGCCGTCGCGCCAGGCCAGTACCTGGGCCGGGTCGGCGCTGGCCACCAGCGGCTGCAGCATGCCGGCGCGGTAGCTGGCCTGCATGCCGGGGGTGAGGCTGCTGTCGTTGCCGTCCTTCCCGCTGCGCACCCGCACCGAGCCTTCGGTGACGGTCACGGTGACCTGGTCCTGGTACTTCCATACGTCGAAACGCGTGCCGGTGACGGTGATGGTGCCCTTTGCGGCGCGCACCACGAAGGGGTGGCTGGCGTCGTGGCTGACGTGGAAGTAGGCCTCGCCCTGGTCCAGCACCACCTGGCGCACGTCGCGGAAGTTGGCATAGGTCAGGTGGGTATTGAGGTTCAGTTCGACCTCGCTGCCGTCGGGCAGGACCACTTTGCGCAAGGTGGCGTCGGCCTGGTAGCGGTGGTAGCTGTCCGGCACCCAGCCCTGCAGCCATCCCAGGTAGCCGGCGGGCGGCAGTACCAGCAGGGCGAGGGCGGCGGCGCGCAGCTGCTTGCGCCAGGAGCGCCGGCGGCGCACCGCCTGTGCCGGCGGGCGGGGCAGCGGTGGCCGGCGACCGCTGGTGCGCGGGGTGGGCCGGGCTTCCAGCAGGTGCGCGCTGAGCGTCCAGATATTCTCCACTTCGGCGTACTTGGCCGCATGGCGCGGGTCGCTTTCCAGCCACTGCTGGAACTCCGCGCGCTCGGCGTCGCTGCAGTCCGGCTCGTGCAGGCGCATGCACCAGTGCGCGGCGGCTTGCGCCACGGGATCGCTCGAAGGGGAAGGAGGGGTAGTCATGAAGGGGCCGGTTGAACCTTGCCGCGCCTGTGTCCGGCGCCGCGATGGCGTAGGAAGGATGGGCGCAATTATAGGAGAGCTCGCATCCTACGGAAAGCCGCGCCCGGGCGCCAGCCACCCGAATCCGGCCCGGCGGGGCGCGCACGGAGGGCGCCGGTAAAGTTTCCCGGGTGCGCTTCGTTCCCCTGAATGCCGGCGTCCGGGGCGGAACATCCATGCCCCGAACGCCATGGTTCCCAGTCGTCCTGCGCCATCCGCATCCCACCGGGCCGCGGCGCGCTCGTACAGAGAAGAATCGATGCCCAAGCGTATCCTCCTGGCCGGCCTCGCCGGCGCCTTGCTCGGCCTGCTGCCCCAGGCCCAGGCCGACAGCGCCCGCCCGGCCGCCCTGGCCGCCGACATCCGCTGGACCGCCTACGGCGTGCCGCACATCCGCGCCACGGACGAACGTGGCCTGGGCTTCGGCATCGGCTATGCCTACGCCCGCGACAACGCCTGCCTGCTGGCCGACGAGATCGTCACCGCCCGTGGCGAGCGCTCGCGCTACTTCGGCGCCGAGGGCGAGTCCTCGGCGCAGGTCGGCAACCTCGCCTCGGACGTCTTCTTCACCTGGCTCAACCGCCCGGAGTCCGTGAAGGCCTTCCGCAAGGTCCAGTCCACGGAAGTGACGCAGTTGCTGGAAGGCTACGCGGCGGGGTTCAACCGCTTCCTGCGCGAGGCCAGCGCCGACACCACCAGTTGCCTGGGCCAGCCCTGGCTGAAGCCGATCGACAGCGCCGACCTGGTGCGCCTGACCCGCCGCCTGCTGGTGGAGGGCGGCGTCGGCCAGTTCGCCCAGGCCGTGGTGGCCGCGGCGCCGCCAGGGGCTGCCAATGCGGCCCTGACCGGTGCGGAAGGCTTCCGCCTGGCCGAGCAGCGCCGCGAGCGCTTCCGCCTGGAGCGCGGCAGCAACGCCGTCGCCGTCGGTGCGGAGCGCTCGGCCAGCGGCCACGCCCTGTTGCTGGCCAACCCGCATTTCCCCTGGCAGGGCGCCATGCGCTTCTACCAGCTGCACCTGAGCATCCCCGGCAAGCTGGACGTCATGGGCGCAGCGCTGCCCGGGCTGCCGATGGTGAACATCGGTTTCAACCGGCACCTGGCCTGGACCCACACGGTGGACACCTCCAGCCACTTCACCCTCTACCGCCTGGAGCTGGACCCGCAGAACCCGCTGCACTACCGCCTGGACGGGCGCTGGCAGCCGCTGGAGAAGCGCGTGGTGAAGGTGCAGGTGCGCGGCGCCGACGGCCAGTTGCAGACGGTCGAGCACACGCTCTACGAATCGGTCTACGGCCCGGTGCTGGTCTGGCCCGGCAAGCTCGACTGGAGCGCCGGCGAAGCCTATGCCCTGCGCGACGCCAACCTGGACAACACCCGGGTGCTGCAGCAGTGGTACTCGATCAACCAGGCGCGCGACGTGGCGGACCTGCGCCACCGCGTGGAGTCCCTGCAGGGCATTCCCTGGGTGAACACCCTGGCCGCCGACGAGCACGGCGACGTGCTCTACCTGAACCAGTCCGTGGTGCCCAACCTGACCCCGGGGCAGCTGCAGGCCTGCGCCATCCCGGCGCTGGTGGCCGAGGGCCTGCCGGCGCTGCAGGGCAACCTCGGGCGCTGTGGCTGGAGCCGCGACCCCGCCGCAGCGCAACCCGGCATCCAGCCGGCCACGCAGTTGCCGGCGCTGGTGCGCCGCGACTTCGTGCAGAACTCCAACGACAGCGCCTGGATGACCAACCCGGCGGCGCCGCTGGAGGGCTTCTCGCCGCTGGCCAGCCGCCAGGACCAGCCGCTCGGCCTGCGTGCCCGCTTCGCGCTGCAGGCTCTGCAGGGCAAGGGCAGCATCGACGAGCCCCTGCTGCAGCACCTGGTCACCGGCAACCACGTCTACGCCGCCGACCTGGTGCTGCCCGACCTGCTGGAGCTGTGCCGCCGGTTGCAGGACGCCGCACTGTCGCCGGCCTGTGGCAGCCTCGCCAAGTGGGACCGCAGCGCCAACCTCGATGCCGGCCCGGGCCTGGTCTACTTCCAGCGCTTCATGGCCCGCTTCGACGCGCTGGAGGGCGCCTGGAAGGTGCCGTTCGACCCCGCGCGGCCGCTGCAGACGCCCAGCGGCATCGCCCTGGACAAGCCCGAAGTGGTGAAGCAGGTGGGCGAAGCGCTGCTGGCCGCCAGCGAGGAAGTGAACAAGCAGGGGGTGGGCAAGCGCTGGGGCGAGCTGCAGGTCAGCAGCGCGGCCCAGCCGCCCATCCCGATCCCCGGCGGCGACGGCCACCTGGGCATCTACAACGCCATGCAGAGCGTGCCCCACGGCGACCACCTGGAGGTGGTGAGCGGCAGCAGCTACATCCAGTTGGTCAGCTTCACCGCCGAGGGCCCGCAGGCCAAGGGGCTGCTGGCGTTCTCCCAGGCCAGCGAGCCGCGTTCGCCGCACCATGCCGACCAGACCCGGCTGTTCTCGCGCCAGGCCTGGTCGCCGCTGCCCTTCACCGAGGTGCAGATCGACGCGGACCCCACCCTCAAGGTGGTGCGCCTGGCGCAATAACGACA
This sequence comes from Pseudomonas sp. 273, assembly GCF_029201425.1. Taxonomy (NCBI): domain Bacteria; kingdom Pseudomonadati; phylum Pseudomonadota; class Gammaproteobacteria; order Pseudomonadales; family Pseudomonadaceae; genus Pseudomonas; species Pseudomonas sp. 273. The sequence continues at coordinate 3,337,302 of NZ_CP116775.1, read as the reverse complement.
AGAGGAGGCGTTTGCCATGATTTCCAGCGAGCTTCTGGCACCTGCGGAACGGATTCGACCATGCAAGAGGAGGGCGGCGCACCCGCAACACTGGCTGCGCCCGGCCCAGGGGGACAAGGAGAAGCGGATGACCCAATCCAGAGCCAGCGAGCCCGCGCGGCGGATTCTGGCCCATGCCGGCCTGCGCACCAGCCTGCCGCGGCTGGTGGTGCTGAGCGCCTTCCACGAGCAGGACGCCTACACGGTGGAAGAGCTGTACCAGCGGCTGCGCGAACCGACCAACTCCATCACCCAGGCGTGCGTTCAGAGCACCTTGCGCAGCCTGGGGCGCAGCGGCGTGCTGGTGCGTGATGCGCAGCGCCGCTACCGCCTGGCGCCCTCGTTCTCGATGGCGCTGGACGAAGAGGGCGAGGCTCGCCGTCTGCAGTGATGCGTCCCGCGCGGCCGGCGGGGAAGGGGCGGTGCGCTTCCTCGCGGCTGGGAACTCCTACAGAAAACACTAATGGGACGCATTCTAAATTTCCGTAAAGCGACCTCGTCTTTCTGAAACAAGGCGCCGATGCGGCGCCCCCAATTGGCCGGCGGACACCCGCCGCGCCTCCTGGCAAACGGGCTAAGGATATTGGCAGCATGACCCAGATGATCACCCCCACCTACGACGTTCTCGGCATCGGTTTCGGGCCTTCCAACCTGGCGCTGGCAATCGCGCTGCAGGAGCAGGCGCAACGCGAGGGCCTCGACTACCACGCGCTGTTCCTCGACAAGCAGGGCGACTACCGCTGGCACGGCAACACCCTGGTGGCGCAGAGCGAACTGCAGATCTCCTTCCTCAAGGACCTGGTGAGCCTGCGCAACCCCACCAGCCCCTACAGCTTCGTCAACTACCTGCACCACCAGGGGCGCCTGGCGGACTTCATCAACCTGGGCACCTTCTACCCGTGCCGCATGGAGTTCAACGACTACCTGCGCTGGGTCGCCCGGCAGTTCGCCGAGCAGGCCCGCTACGGCGAGGAAGTGCAGCGCGTGGAGCCGGTCGCCGGCGCCCACGGCATCGACCTGCTCAAGGTGGTCTCGCGCGATGCCGAGGGCCACGAGAACTTCCGCCTGGCGCGCTCCATCGTCCTCAGCACCGGCGGCACGCCGCGCATTCCGCAGGCCTTCGCCAGCCTGCGCGGCGATGCGCGGGTGTTCCACCACGCGCGCTACCTGGAGCGCATGGCCGAGCAGCCCTGCGTGCGCCACGAGCCGATGCGCATCGCCGTGGTCGGCGGCGGGCAGAGCGCCGCCGAGGCCTTCATCGACCTCAACGACAGCTACCCTTCGGTGCAGGTCGACATGATCCTGCGCGCCGCCGTGCTCAAGCCGGCCGACGACAGCCCCTTCGTCAACGAGATCTTCGCGCCCAACTACACCGACCTGGTGTTCCAGGAGCCGGAGAGCGAACGCGAGAAGCTGATCGCCGAGTACCACAACACCAACTACTCGGTGGTCGACCTCGACCTGATCGAGCGCATCTACGCCATCTTCTATCGCCAGAAGGTTTCCGGGCAGGCCCGCCACGGCTTCCTCTGCCGCCGTCACGTCGAAGGCGTGCGCGCAGACAACGCCGGCGTGCACCTGAGCCTGCGCGACAGCGCCACCGGCGAGGTGGAGCAGAAGCAGTACGATGCGGTGATCCTGGCCACCGGCTACGAGCGCAATTCGCACCGCGAACTGCTGGCGCCGCTGCAGGCGCACCTGGGCGACTTTCGCGTCGGCCGCGACTACCGCCTGCAGACCGACGCGCAACTGCGCGCCCCCATCTACCTGCAGGGCTTCAGCCAGGCCAGCCATGGCCTCAGCGACACCCTGCTGTCGGTCCTGCCGGCGCGGGCGGAGGAGATTTCCGCCTCGCTGTTCCAGCACCTGCAGCCGCAACCGACCGGGCGCACGGTCTCCGCGCACGCCGCCGAGACGGCCTGAGGCTGGATCTATCTGCTGGGTGGACATCGTCTTACGGCGGATGGATCGCGGCAACTGCACATGGACTAGACAACGAATGCCGGGCCGCCTGCACTGGCGGCCCGGAGATCAGCCTCAGAAGTCGTAGCGCGTGGTGAACATCAGGTTGCGCGGTTCCCCGTAGTAGCCGGTGTTGTAGAAACCCAGGTTGCTGAAGTACTTCTTGTCGAACAGGTTGTTGACGTTGACCGTGGCGGACAGGTGCTCGGTGACCTGGTAGCGGGTCATCAGGTCCACCAGCCAGTAGCTGCCCTGGGTGTATTTCACCGTTTCGTAGTTCTGGTCGCTGACGTTCGTCCAGAACTTGCTCTGGTAGCTGGCGCCGCCGCCGACGGTGAACTGGTTCAGCTCACCCGGCAGCTGGTAGGTGGTGTACAGGCGGAACAGCTGGTCCGGGTTCAGGGTGCGGATACGGCTGCCGTCCTTGTCGCGGGTGACCGCATGGGTATAGCCACCCTGCAGTTGCCAGCCCGGCAGTATCTCGCCGGCGACGTCCAGCTCGAAGCCGCGGGTCCTGGTGCCGTTGACGCTGTCGTAGGCGATGCCGCCGGAGGGCGTGGCATTGCTGGTTTCGACCGCGAGGTTGTCCTGCTGCGACTCGAACACCGCGAGGCTGGCGTTGAGCCGACCTTCGTAGAACTCACCCTTCACGCCCAGCTCGTAGCTCTTGCCTTCTTCCGGGGCCAGCGGCTTGTCGTTGATGTCACGCAGTTGCTGTGGCTGGAAGATATCCGTGTAGCTGGCATACACCGAGTAGCTGTCGTTCAGGTCGTACACCACGCCGAGGTAGGGCACCACGACGCCGCTCTTGCGGGTGCTCTGCGGGGTGACGGAGTAGCCGTACTGGCTGTCGGAGATCTGCTCGGCGCTGTCGTGGTAGTCGGCCACGCGGGCGCCGGCGATCAGCGCCAGGTCGTCGGTCGGCTTCAGGCGCACGGTGCCGTAGTAGCCGGACTGGTGCAGCTGCGAGTAGTTCTTCAGGTTGGCCTTGGAGCCCCAGTCCGGCTCGGGGAACTTGCCGTTCCAGGTGAAGATGTTCGGGATGTTGGGGTCATAGGGCGTAGGGTAGTCCCAGTAGCCGTTGCCCTTGGTTACCGAGCGCGTGACGTTGTAGCCGAACACCGCGTCATGTTCCCGGCCGAACAGTTCGAACGGGCCGGAGGCGTACATGTCCACCGAATCGCGGCGAGTATCGCCGGTGTACTTGCCATGGAAGAGGATGCCGCCTTCACCGGTGACCGGGTCCGGGTAGCCGCCGCCGGCGGAGCCCAGTGGGGCATGGTAGCCGCTTTCCTGGTGGTTCAGGTGCAGCTTGAGGGTCCAGTCGTTCTCCAGCGTGTGCTCGAGGGTGGCGAAGACCGTGCGGTTGTACTGCTCCCAGGAGCTCCAGTTGGTGCCGGGGTTGAACGAGCGCGGGAAGTCGGTCTTGGAACCGTCGGAGTAGAACAGCGGCACCCCGGCCCAGCTGGAGGCTGTGGGCGTTGTGTCCTGGTAATCCATGCCGATGCTGAACAGGGTGCTCGGCGTCAGGTCGGCCTCCAGGATGCCGTAATAGGTGGAGTTCTTCTGCTCGTAGCGGTCCATGTAGGCGTTCTTGTCCTGGTAGGCCGTGACGAAGCGTCCGCGGATGTTGCCTTCGTCGGTCAGCGGGCCGCCGACGTCCAGCTCGCCGCGGTAGTTGTCCCAGGAGCCGGCTCCCAGGGACAGGTGACCGGCGAAGCTGTGGGTCGGGCGCTTGCGGATCAGGCTCAGGGCAGCACCGGGCTGGCCGCTGCCGGTGAGCAGGCCGGTGGCCCCCTTGATCACTTCGATGCGGTCGTAGATGGCCATGTCGCTGAGGGTCTTGCCGTCGGCGTAGGCGGTATCCAGGTAGGAGGGGATGCCGTCGTACTGGAAGTTGGTGATCTGCGAGCCACGCGCCCAGTAGGCACTGCGCTCGCTGTCGAGCTTCTGCACAGTGACGCCGGGGGTACGCTTCATGACGTCGTCGATGCTGTTGAGGGCGAAGTCGTCCATCTGCTGGCGGGTCATCACGTTCACCGTCTGCGGTGTCTCGCGCGGCGTCAGTACCAGGCGCGTGGCGGAAGCGATGGTGCCGGGCGTATAGGAGCCGCTGCCTTCGGTGATGGTCCCCAACTGATTGCTGAGCACGGTGGTCGAGCCCATCTCCAGCGGGGCTTCATCGTGAACCAGGATATAGCCGCCGTTGGCCTCGCGCTGGGCCTTCAAGCCGGTACCCGCCAGTAGCCGGGACAGACCCGCCTCGACGCTGTAGCTGCCTTGCAGCCCGGCACTGTTGCGGTTACGGGTCTGCTCGGCGCTGAACGACAGGGTGATGTTGGCTGTGGTGGCGAACAGGCTCAGGACCTGGCCCAGGTCGCCGGGCGGGATATGGAACAGCATGGCCTGGCTTTGCGCCAGGGCGGTGCCCGGCAGCATGCCGAGAACCGGCACGCAGCCCACGCCAAGGCTGAGCAGCGCCAGGCGCATGGCGCGGGGCAAGGGCCCGAGGGCGTGCAGAGGGAAGTGCGACATTCGATTTTCCTTTTCGTTGGCAGGTACGCAGCGGCAGCACGGACGGCTGCTTCAGTTGTTGGCCGAACGAGAATGAAAATCGGCAACCCCTTGGCGAGAAATTTTTCTCATTCACGCCTTAGGTAGCTTCTACAGTGACCCAGTAGCGCGTCAGATAGCGCACCCGTACCGGTAGGGATTTCCCCAGGTTCTGCAGGATGATGTCGATCTGATCGAGGCGGTACGCGCCGGACAGGCGCAGGCCGGCGACTTCATTGGCGCAACGCAGTACGCCGTGGCGGTAGCGGTCCAACTCGGCGATGAACTCGCCCAGGGGCCAATCCACCACCGTGAGTATGCCCTGCGCCCAGGTACCGTCGCCGTCGCGTAGGGGCGTGGGCGTGGATACCCGGGTATCGTCGAAGCTGGCCTGTTGTCCGGCGGCCAGGCGTAACGGATGTTGTGGCGCATCCAGCGGGCGCAGCTCCACGGCGTGCTCGAGCACGCACACGCGGGTGTTCCGCGCCTGGCAACGTACCGTGAAGCGTGTGCCCAGCGCGCGGATGCTGCCCTGCGGGGTATGCACGAGGAAGGGGCGGCCGGTCGGGTCGGGCGTGGTTTCCACCAGAATCTCGCCCTGGCGCAGGTACAGCTGGCGTAGATGTTCCCCGTAGGCCACGTCCAGTGCGGTATCGGTGTTCAGAACCACCCGGGTGCCGTCGGTCAGCCGCAACTGGCGGCGTTCGCCAACGCCGGTGCGTTCCCCGGCCAGCAGGGCCGGGTAGGGCACGTGTTCCCTTGCCAGCCAGCCCGTGCCGCCGGCGCCTATCAGCAATGCGAGTGTCTTGAGTACCGCACGGCGGCGGGTGCGGGCTCCGGCCAGGGTATTCAGGGAGATGTCCGGGGTAACGAATTCCATTGGCCTTGCAGGCGCTCTATGCGCTCCCAGGCCAGGCGGTGGGCCGGATCGGACTCCAGCCACTGGCGCCAGGCCTGGCGCTCGGCGTCTCCCGGCGGGCTGGCGGCGAATTGCACGAACCAGGTCGCAGCGGCCTCCAGTACCTTTATGTCCAGGGCCATGCATCAATCCTCGCAGAGCAGCAGACAATGGGTCATGGCCCGGATCATGTGCTTCTTCACCGTGGTTACCGAAACGCCCAGGCGTTCGCCGACGGCGGGGTAGCTGAGCCCTTCGAGCTGCACCGCCAGGAAGATCCGCCGGGTGCGTTCGCCCAGGCCGTCGAGCACGGCGTCGATGGCAGTCAGCGTCTCGAGGATCGACAGCCGCATCTCCGGCGAGATGTCCAGTGGTTCCGCCCGCGCAGCCAGGCTTTCCAGGTAGGCCTGTTCGATGGCGCGGCGGCGAAAGCCGTCGATCATCAGCGCGCGGGCAATGGCGCTCAGGTAGCTGCGCGGCTCACGGATGGTTTCGCAATCGCGCGAGGCGAGCACGCGCATGAACGTGTCCTGCGCCAGGTCCGCCGCATCATGGGCATTGCCCAGGCGTTGCCGCAGCCATTGCCTGAGCCATCCGTTGTGTTCTGTATAGAGCCTCTGCAGGGAGGAAGACATGGTAGGCGAATGCATTTGATGTGAATGAATCGCATTCTCTATTTCTCCAGTCCATTGCACAAGCATAGCGGCAGCGTATGCCCTTGGGGATATGGCGCAGGGCGGCGTAGCCGGCCTTTGGTTTTCGTCGGGTGTCCGGCAAGGCTGCCATTGTCCTAGGGCTTGAGCTTCAGCCCCTTCACCGAATGCGCGCGCTGTTCGTCCAGCGAGTTGTAGTAGGTGTTCTGCGTCGTGCTCAGGCTGTTGTGGCGCAGGTCGGCCTGCAGGTCCTTCATGTCGCGCAGCGGCGCATCGAAGGTGGCCGAGGTGTGGCGCAGCCAGTGCAGCGAGACCGAGCGCAGCTGGTCCACCTCGTCGTCGCTCCAGCCCTCGGCCGCCATGCGCTGCAGCGCGCGGTCGAACAGCGCCTGCAGGAGCAGCCGCACATGGCGGTCGGATAAGCCGGCGCGGCCCTTGAGCGTGCCGATCAGCGGCGTCCGTTCCTGGGGCGAGGGCAGGGGAGGCAGGCCCAGGTGGCGGCGGTAGCGGGCCAGGTAACCGTGGATGTAGTCGTCGCGCACGCTGATGCGGGCGGCCTTGTTGCCCTTGCCGACCACGTGGAACCACCAGTTGCCGGTGCTATCGCGGCGGAAGTCGCCCATGCCCGGCGTCCAGTTGTCGCGGCCGATCAGGTCGGAGATGCGCAGGTACATGGCGAACAGCGTGGCCACGATGAACAGTGTGCGCTCGTGGCTGGCGTCCTCGGCAGCCATCAACTCGGCCGTCTCGATGACATAGCTCCACTGCAGTTGCGTCAGCGAGCGCGAGGCCACGTTCAGGGTGTTGCGCTGCTTGTAGATGGACTTCTGCTTCACCGCGCGGAACGGGTTCACCTCGGTCAAGCCCTCGTCCATGGCGTGCTGGAAGAAGCTGCCGCACACGGCGAAGACCTGCGCCACCGAACCCTGGGACATGCGGTACGGGCGCAAGGGCAGGGGGCTCATGGCCTCGCTGGCGAGCTTGCGCTCGCGCTTGGCCAGGGTGGTGCTGAAGGGGCGCCAGGCGGGGTTCGGCACATGGCTGTCGGACTCCAGCTTCTTGCGGCCGCCCATGCGCATGAAACGCGACTTGATGACCGGGCCGACCCAGTCGGCGGGCGGGTTGAGGCAGAACTCCATGAAGGCCTCGGCGTCGCGGCGGCGCAGGTCGAGCAGCGGCTTGCCGGCCACCAGCAGGGCCCATAGCAGCAGGCGCTCGACGTGGGTGCGATAGGAGGTATAGGTGGCCTCGTTGCCGCCATAGGACTTGAGGAAGCCACGCACGGCGAAGTAGCCCTCGATGGCCCGCACGTCTTCATCGAACGCCTGCAGGTAGCCGCGCACCACGGGCAATTCTTCGCTCAGCTGCATGAAGTTCAGTTCATGGAAACGGGCGAAGGTCTCGAAGAGCGGTTGTGGCGATTGCGGCATCGTCAAGGCTGGGAATGGGAAAAACGGTGGTCGCACCGGGGTAGCGTGCAATATCCAGGTCTGGCTGTTATCGGATATTGCTTGCGCGCTAACGAATAGACCTGGCGGGGCGGGAAGCGACAGGCAGGAAAGCCTGTAACCTGCATTCTAGACAGCTTGATCCCTGCAGGTCGAGGGGTTGTGAGGCGATTTTCACATGTCGCGGCAAGGCAGGCATTGCAACGTCCATGGCCGCTGGAGGCCGGTTGGGACAGGCGCTCTGAATGTCTCGCCGCGATCAACCGGGCCTGGATGACTGGTTGCAGCTCTGGCTCGGGTTGGGGCTGCGTCGATGAATCCCGCCAACCCATAGAACGCGGATCAGCGCCAATGCAGCCTGAGGTCGGTTGCGTGTCGCTGTGACAGGCGAACTGCACGAACGGCTGATGTGCCTGCGTGAAAAGCGTGACGGGGAATGGCCACGAGGCTTGCAGATTTCACGTAGCGTCGCGCTGCATTGGTGTTGGACCAGGGCTTGAACGGATGCCGGCGGATTCGCTCGGGGAATCTGGAATGATCGAGCACTGAGCACTGAGCACTGAGCACTGAGCACTGAGCACTGAGCACTGAGCACTGAGCACTGAGTACTGAGCACTGAGCTTGTGAGCGAGAAACCGAAGGCCACGATGGATCGACAATACGAAGCTGGTTCGACAGGAAGGCAGAAAGAGAAACGGGCAACGGGCAACGGGCAACGGGCAAGCAGCAATGGCGACTGAGCGGAGACGAAGCAACTGACGCCCAACGGCAAGCTGGACCGCAAGAGCTGGTCGATCAGGGGGACGGTGTCGAAGCCGGCAAACAAGCGGTTTTCCCTGGTGAATTCTGCAGGGGCCATCTGCACCTGCGCTTATCCATGAGTTCGCATAATGTATATTATGTTAAATTAAGTATTTGCCAGGATATCGAACGCAGACACAGCTTTACCACTGCTGCTCGAAGTTGAGTTGTGACCGTCGAGGTTTCTGGACAAAATCGCTTCTCACCTCCCTCGGCTCTATTTTTCGACGCGTCGATGCAAACCGCTTCTTTGCCACCATCTACAAAGATGGCAAGGACGTGGTCCGGGCGACCGTGTTCATCGGAAGCGGCTTCGGATCAGGCATTCACTATCTCCAAGGCCAGTCGATGGAGAGCAATTCGTACAATGAGTCTTTATCAGTCGACGCTGACGACCAGGCGCTCTACCTGACGCCACAGGGAATGGCGGCTTACGGTCGGCGAGACCAAAAGCTTTCCCAGGAAGACGCTGCAGAGATGCTATGGGACATCGTTATCGCCCCTCCCCTCTGCCGGCTCTTGCTCAGACACTTGGGATAACCTGTCTGGCATGCTCAATCTGGTCTTGCGAGTACGTGCCAGCAAAGGCTTCTCGCTATCGGCCGAGGCGTTTGCGGATCTCATCGAAGGCCCGCTGAATCACCCTCTGTTGCTCTGGGTCGATCTCGAGTTCACGGCATAAGGGCTGCCACCCGGAAAGGGCGTCGAGAGTCTGCTCGATGTAGAGGTCCGGCTTCAGGTAGCTGAAGGGAGCGCAAACCTGCTTCAGCTGCTTGCGAGTGGCCAGGCCGGCACCGTTGAAAGAGGTTGTGTGCTCATCCGCATAACCACGGACCGGGGCATAGGTCAGGTCATAAGCTGGGGCCAGTGTCCACCGCCCCTGGTCGTGCAGGAACGCGAAGTTCTTGGCGTGGTCGTCATGGTTGTGGGTCAGGGCGTTGAATACCATTAGCCTCGCCATGCGCTCGACCTCTGCCGCATGGTTGGTGATGGCATTGGTGGCTCTGAGTAAATCCGAATAATCCAGCGATGGCGCACGGTAATCGGCATAGAGAATACCGCTAGCGGTCATCATGTGGATTTTGCTATCGCCGTTCCGGTCGAAGCGATGGGCAGAAAAGAAGCGCTCGGTCCCGGTCGATGACTGGACTGTGAGCAGATTGCTCGCGGCCATCTTCACCCCGGCACGTTCTGCCAGCCGTGAGTAGGCGAACTCGATCGCTCCGGTATCACGATGCTCGGTTGGTGTCCTGAATTTCACCAGCCAGTGCTGGTAGCCGGCCGGAAGGTGCTTGAAAGACGTACTGCACCGCCTTCCGTCCTGGGATAGTGCAACGACCACCTTGGGGCGGGCTCCTGCAGGGGAGCCACCTGCCAAGCGCAGAGTATCGAGAGTGGCCGAGGTTTCTCCTTCGTAGACAGCCTGGGACTCCTGGTAGAGCTGGGCCAGGTCAATATTGTCTTCGTCGGTGGTGCGCTCGATGACTGGGCGATACTCCAATGCGCCCATGCCCCTGTCGGCCATATAAGCCAGTCGATCTAGAGGGGAAATGTCCCTTCGGTCCTTGCCATGCCTGGCAAGGAAATAACGGTCCATGAGCAGCATGCCCCAGCCGTCCGGGAGGGAGTCGGCCAGTGCGCCTGGTAGACCAGCGAAAAGGACTGGGTCCGCAGCTTTCTGTGGTTGGGTGGTGAAGTCCATGTTCAGGGGGACAGGTTGAAGCCTTGTGTCACCCACTTGGGGTGATAGGCGAAGTAGATGCCCTGTCGGCTGGCGACCAGTTCCCCGACAGGTTCGCCAGCCAGCAGTATCTCCACGGTGTTGATCGGCTTCATTGGCGCCCCCGAGTGCGTCCTGCCTGTTTGATTTCTTCGAGCGATACTGGACGCTCATGCTTGAACAGTTCCGCGAATTGACGGGTAGCGCCAAGCGCAGTGGCGATGAGCACCAGGGCGTCGAGGGTGATCTGCCCGCTGGACTCGAACCGCTTGATGGTGGACTCGGAAACACCTGCCCTCAACGCCAGGGACTTGCGGGAGAGGTTCTGTGCCAGTCGTGCCTCCCGAGCGTTGGCACCGATTTTCTGGGCTAGCTCGCCGGGGGCAAGCAGGGAATGGGTCAGGGCCACGGCAGCCTCTCATTTAACGGGTCACATATGGATTATTATAGGCATTAATCCGCAATATTGGTTCATATATGGATAGTTAAAAATGTGTACTCCAGAGTCACGCCCATGCTTTGTTGCACCTTCAGGGATTCGCAAGGCTGCACCTAAGCCGCCCCATGAAGCTGCGGTGCCACCGTTGGCTCCCCTCCTCGCTTTCCTGGCTTCACCGCTTCCAGCCGGCAAGCCGAGGACTTGGCCGCCAGGCCCAGCCAACCAAATCCTTTCCGCCTTGTACCCTCAGTCCCGCCTGAGCGCCTGGATCACCAGGCCCAGCGCCGGCGAAACATGCCGGCGACTGGCGTAGTACAGGTGATAGCCGGGAAACACCGGGCACCAGTCCTCCAGGACCGGGACCAGCCGCTTCGCCTCGATGTGAGGCGCCAGAAGGTCATGGGGCACGTAGGCCAGGCCGACGCCATCGATCGCGGCTTGCAGCATGTGGTAGGTGTTGTTGAACACTGCCTGCCCACGTACCCGGACCTTGACGCCCTGCCCGTCCTTCTCGAAATCCCAGGCGTACAGGCCCCCATGGGTGGGCAGCCGGAGGTTGATGCAGTGGTGCCGGGCCAGGTCCTGCGGCGTGCCCGGGGTGCCGGCGGCCTGCAGGTACGCCGGCGAGCCGGCGACCGCCATGCGCAGTTCGGGGGTGAGGCGGACGGCGATCATGTCCTTGTCGACCAGGTCGCCTACCCGCACGCCGGCATCGAAGCCCTGTGCCGCGATGTCGACCAGGGCGTAGTCGGTGCACAGTTCGACCTCGATGTCGGGGTACTGCTCGAGCAATGGCAGGAGCCGTGGCCAGAGCACGGTCGCGATCGCGTGGTCATGCGCGGTGATGCGTACCTTTCCCGCCGGCTTCTCGCGCCATGCGCCGAGCGAGTTCAGTTCCTGCTCGATCTCGTCCAGGCGCGCCGCCACGGTCTCCAGCAGCCGGCTGCCCGCCTCGGTCGGCGATACGCTGCGGGTCGTACGGGTGAGCAGGCGCACGCCCAGGCGCTCCTCCAGCCCGAGGATGGCGTGGCTCAGCGCCGAGCGGGACATGCCGAGCTGGGCGGCCGCTTTCGTGAAGCTGCGCTCCCTCGCCACCAGGACGAAGGCTTGCAGATCGTTGAGGTTATCGCGAGCCATAGGTGAATCTGCTGCACCAAAGCATCCTGAATTTGCCATCTACAAAGCTAATCGACTTCGTTCCAGACTGAAAGCCTTCCTGGCATTCCCTGCCAGTGCCCTCCTCTTTCAGCCATGGTGATTCACATGCAACTCAAGCGCGCAGGCTCCCAGCCCTCCATCAAAGGCCCGGCGGAATGGTTCACCGGGACCGTTCGCATCGACCCTCTCAACGCCCCGCCGGCACCCTCCCGGGTTTCCTGCGCGAGCGTCACCTTCGAGCCCGGTGCCCGCACGGCCTGGCACAGCCACCCGCTGGGCCAGACGCTAGTGGTGACGGCAGGCTGCGGCTGGACGCAATGCGAAGGCGAACCCATCGTCGAGATCCGCGCCGGCGACGTCATCTGGTGCCCGCCCGGCCACCGCCATTGGCACGGCGCGTCGGCGACCACGGCGATGACCCACATCGCCATCCAGGAGGCCCTGGACGGCAAGAACGTCGAGTGGATGGAGCACGTCAGCGACGAGCAGTACTTCGCCGGGCCTGGCGCGGCCTGAGCCTGGTGTAATGCTGTTCACTAGGGTACGTACCTGCAGCCCATTGGGGCTCTAGCGACATCCATGTCGCATGACCTCCTGAGCGCCGGTTTCGCTCGGCCTTCTGAAGGGGCGTTCCGATGCGCTCGGTTGTTTCACTGGAAACCCGTAGGGCGCATAACGCCTACGGCGTTATCCGCCGAATCGCGGACAGAGTCCGCTCCTACGATTCCAGGAAGCACGGTCGTAGGAGCGGACTTTGTCCGCGATTGGATTCACCGGCTACGCCGGACGCCCCGGTAGCACGGCCAGCGGCGGATAACCGCGAACGGTTATTCGCCCTACGAGCTTGCCGGCTGATGCTGCGTTATCCGACAGCTCGGGACAGCCCCCTCTCCCTTCAGGGAGAGGGCTGGGGAGAGGGGACGGACTTCGCTCACGCACCTCTGCCAACCCTGACGCCGCACCCCCTCCCTAACCCTCCCCCGCAAGCGGGAGAGGGGACCGTTCGGCGCGAGGCGAAACCACGAAGCTCCCGGGCTCCCCGTAGGGCGCATAACGCCTACGGCGTTATCCGCCATGATCGCGGACAGAGTCCGCTCCTACGGTTCCAGGAAGCACGGACGTAGGAGCGGACTCCGTCCGCGATTGGCCTCCGGCCGCGCCAATCGTCTGGCATAGGTACCCGGGCCAGCGGCGGATAACCGCGAACGGTTATCCGCCCTACGAGTTTGCCGGCTGATGCTGCGTTATCCGTTCACACCGAACGGCCCCCTCTCCCTCCGGGAGAGGGCCGGGGTGAACCGCAACGGATCCCTGGCGTGCTTCGCCCGGGACACGGAAAGCTCGTCGGGCAACGACACGTCGTTCTTGGCGGCGAGGACCTCGGCCATGACGCTGACCGCTATTTCGGGCGGCGTCTTGCTGCCGATGTAGATGCCGATCGGCCCGCGCAAGCGGCGCAGCGACGCCTCCGTCTCGCCGAAATGCTCGATCAGCCGCTCTCTCCGGCTCTGGCTGTTGCGCCGCGAGCCGATGGCGCCGATGTAGAAGGCCGGGCTCTGCAGGGCCTCCAGCAAGGCCAGGTCGTCGAGCTTGGGGTCGTGGCTGAGCGCGATGATGCAGGTGCGCAGGTCGGGCGAGAACGCCCTGACCACGTCATCGGGCATGCCCCTGGCCCGCTCCACCCCCTCCACGCTCCAGGCGTCCAGGTACTGGGCCCTGGGGTCGCAGATGGTCACCTTGAAGCCATTGAACAGCGCCATGGTGGCGACGTACTCGGCCAGCGCGCCCGCCCCGATCAGCAGCATGCGGTAGCCGGGCCCCAGGGTGTTGACCATGCGCCTGCCGTTGAAGAGGAACTGCTCCGGCGTCGAGGTGCCTTCGACGGTCACCTGCCCGCTATTCAGGTTCAGGATGCGCCGCGCCAGGCTGCCCGCGTCGAGCCGTGCGAGCAACCGTTCCAGCGACGACAGGGACGGCATGAACTCGAGCACCAGCTCCAGCGTGCCGCCGCAAGGCAAGCCGAAACGATGGGCTTCATCGGCGCTGATGCCGTACTGCACGAGGGCTGGCAAGGCTTCCGGCAGGCCGTCGCCACCATAGGCGGTGGTATGGCGATGGATCAGGTCGTCCTCGATACAGCCGCCGGAAACGCTGCCGGCCACCCGGCCATCGTTGCGCAGCGCCATCATCGAGCCCACCGGCCGTGGCGACGAGCCCCAGGTGCGCGCCACCGTCACCAGCAGCACCCGTTCGCCGGCGGCAAGCCAGTCGCGGGCGGTACGCAGGACCAGCAGATCGATGCTTTCCATGGGGCCTCCGGGAAAAGTCAGCCGTCCAGGGTGGCGTTGTCGATCACGAAGCGGTACTTGACCTCGCCGCGGAGCATGCGCTCGTAGGCTTCGTTGACCTGCTCGACGCGCACCAGCTCGATGTCCGCGACGATGCCGTGCTCGGCGCAGAAGTCGAGCATCTCCTGGGTCTGCGGGATGCCGCCGATCATCGAGCCGGCGAGCGTGCGGCGCTTCATGATCAGGTTGAAGACGTTGGGTGAGGTATGCGGCGAGGCCGGCGCGCCGACCAGCGTCATGGCGCCGTCGCGCTTGAGCAGCACCAGGAAGGCGTCCAGGTCATGGGGCGCCGCCACCGTGTTGAGGATGAAGTCGAAGCTCTTGGCGTGGGCCGCCATCGCCTGCGCGTCGCGCGATACCACGACCTCGTCCGCGCCGAGCTGCAGCGCCGCCTCGCGTTTGCCCTGGGAGGTGGTGAAGGCTACGACGTGGGCACCCATCGCATGGGCCAGCTTGATCCCCATGTGCCCCAGGCCACCGATGCCGACCACGCCGACCTTCTTGCCCGGCCCGGCGCCCCAGTGGCGCAGCGGCGAGTAGGTGGTGATGCCCGCGCACAGCAGCGGCGCGACCGCCGCCAGTTGCGCCTCGGGATGGCGGATGCGCAGCACGTAGCGCTCATGCACGACTATCGCCTGGGAGTAGCCCCCCTGGGTCCAGCCGGGGGCGTCCGGCGTCGGGAAGTTGTAGGTGCCGACCATGCCGTCGCAGTAGTTCTCCAGGCCGGCGTCGCAGTCCTCGCAGTGCTTGCAGCTGTCGACGATGCAGCCCACGCCGACCAGCTCGCCGGACCTGAAAGCGGTGACCTGCGCGCCGACCGCCGCCACCCGGCCGACGATCTCGTGGCCGGGCACGCAGGGATAGTGCGTCCCCTCCCATTCGGAGCGCACCTGGTGCAGGTCCGAGTGGCAGATGCCGCAGAAGGCGATGTCGATCCGGACGTCGTGGGCGCCGGGCAGGCGCCGGGTGATGCTCAGCGGCTCCAGGGGCAGGTTGCCCGCGCGGGCACCATAGGCTCTGACTTGCATTGAAGAATCCTCCTGCATTGCGTGAGGTTCATTTTCCCGGTGGGACAGGCCGAAGCTGTAGACCATTCCGCTGGTTTTCTTGCCTGATCCTCCAAGGCCTCCTCCCGGCGGCTACTTCAGGTTGTCGCGGAAGAAGCGGCCCAGCTTGTCGAAGGGGATCAGCTCCACGCGGTCGTAGAGGTCGACGTGGCCCGCGCCGGGGACGATGTAGAGCTCCTTGGGTTCGCCGGCCAGGCGGTAGGCCTCTTCGCTGAACTCCCGGGAGTGCGCCTCTGCCCCGGTGATGAACAGCATGGGGCGCGGCGAGATGGTCTCGATGTCGTTGAACGGGTAGAAGTTCATGAACTTGGCGTTGCTGCTCAAGGTCGGGTGGGTGGTCAGCTCCGGCGAGGCGCCCGCCGGGGTGAACTCGCCGCGCGGGGTGCGGTAGAAGTCGTAGAACTCGCGCTGGATGGCGGGCGTGTCGGGGCTGAGTTCGTGCACGGTCCCGCTGGTGTACAGCGTCTTGCCGCCGCTGAACTCCACGTAGCGCTGCTGCGCCGCCGCGGCTATCACCTGCTTGCGCTGCTCCAGCGTCTGCCCGTGCCTGAGCCCGTTGCGGTTGGCCGCGCCCATGTCGTACATGCTGACGGTGGCGATCGCCTTCATGCGCGGGTCGATCTTCGCCGCGCTGATGACGAAGCTGCCGCTGCCGCAGATGCCCAGCGCGCCGATCCGCTCGCGGTCGACGAAGGGCCGGGTGCCCAGGAAGTCCACCGCGGCGCTGAAGTCCTCGGCGTACAGGTCGGGCAGCACGGCATTGCGTGGCTGGCCCTCGCTGCCGCCCCAGAAGGACAGGTCCAGGGACAGGGTCACGAAGCCCTGCTCGGCCAGCTTCTGCGCGTACAGGTTGGCGCTCTGCTCCTTCACCGCGCCCATGGGGTGGCCGACGACGATGGCGGGGGCCCTGGCGCCCTCCCCCAGGCCCTTGGGCAGGAAGAGGTTGCCCGCCACGTTCAGCTGGTACTGGTTCCTGAAGACGACCGGCTGCACCGTCACCTTGTCGCTCTTGTAGAAGTTGTCTGCACCCTTGGACATATCGGCCCCCATGGCGGTGAACGAAGCGAGCAGCAGTCCAAGCAACACGATGAGTCTTTTCACCGGACCCTCTCTATTCGGTTGGCGGGCGGCGCGCGCCCCTGGTTGAAGAACCCCTCTGGCGAGGGGATGGGGGCATTCTCGCGCAAGCGCGAGCCATTGATTAGGTAATGAATGCTTAATGCGGTTATAAACTGGGCTAATCAGTTGATTCAGCGGAGCGCGGCATGGCCAGGCACAACTTCAACGACCTCATGGCCTTCGTGGTGGTGGCCCGGGAAGGCAGCTTCACCCGGGCGGCGGCGCACCTGGGGGTGACCCAGTCCGCCGTCAGCCAGGTCGTCTCCGGGCTGGAGGCGCGGCTGGAGATCCGCCTGCTGACGCGCACCACCCGCAGCGTCTCGCTGACCGCCGCCGGCGAGCGCCTGCTGCAGGCGATCGGCCACCGCTTCGACGAAATCGAGTCCGAGCTGGACGCCCTGACCGAGCTGCGCGACAAGCCGGGCGGCACGGTGCGCATCACCTGCGGCGACCACGTCCTGAAGACGACGCTGCTGCCCAGGCTGATGCCGCTGCTGCGGGAATACCCCGACGTCCGCCTCGAGTTCGACATCAACTACGGCTTCCGCGACATAGTCGCCGACCGCTTCGACGCGGGCGTGCGCTTCGGCGAAACCCTCGACCGGGACATGATCGCCGTGCCCATCGGCCCCGACCTGCGCATGGCCGTGGTGGCGGCGCCGTCCTACTTCGCCGACAACCCCATCCCCAGGACACCCAGCGACCTGGTGGGGCACCGCTGCATCAACATCCGCTTTCCCACCTATGGCGGCGTGGATGCCTGGGAGTTCGAGCGGCGGGGCAAGAAGCTGAAAGTGCACGTGGACAGCCAACTGGTGTTCAACACCACCGTGCACGTGGCCGACGCCGCGCTCGCCGGCGTGGGCATCGCCTACCTGCCGGAGGAGGAGTTCGCCCCCCACCTCGCCGAAGGGCGCCTGCAGCGGGTGCTGGAGGACTGGTGCCCGGCCTTCTCCGGCTACCACCTCTACTACCCGAGCCGGCGCCAGCCCTCCCCTGCCTTTTCCCTGGTGCTCGACGCGCTGCGGATGGAGCGCCGGCAAAGGCGCTAGCGCACCTGGCGAACGGATCGAAGCATTGATTAGGTGGGCTTATAGCCGCTTTAAGCATTGATTAGCTAGTCATGGCCGCCCTTCTACGGGAGCATTCATCCACTAAAAAGTCACCCGCCGCTGGCGAAGGCCACGCCCTTCATTGCCGGCGCGCCCACAGCCCCAGAAGAAGTCCATGAAAGCCCACACCCTCGATGCCCCCACGGGCACCGCCGCCACCCCGCAACAGACGCAACCGGCCTACTGGAGCGGCGTCTTCGCCATGTCGCTGTGCGTCTTCGCGCTGATCGCCTCCGAGTTCATGCCCGTCAGCCTGCTCACGCCCATGGCCGCCGACCTGGGCGTCAGCGAAGGCATGGCCGGGCAAGGCATCGCCATCTCCGGCGCCTTCGCGGTGCTGACCAGCCTGTCGATCTCCGCGCTGGCCGGCACCCTCAACCGCAAGACGCTGCTGCTGGCGCTGACCGGGGTGATGGCGCTGTCCGGCGCCGTGGTCGCGCTGGCGCCGAACTACCCGGCCTACATGTTCGGCCGCGCGCTCATCGGCGTGGTCATCGGCGGCTTCTGGTCGCTGTCGGCGGCCACCGCCATGCGCCTGGTGCCCGCCCGGCAGGTGCCGCGGGCGCTGGCCATCTTCAATGGCGGCAACGCCCTGGCCACCGTGGTGGCGGCGCCCCTGGGCAGCTACCTGGGCGCGGTCATCGGCTGGCGCGGCGCCTTCTTCTGCCTGGTGCCGGTGGCGGCGCTGGCCCTCGCCTGGCAGTGGGCCAGCCTGCCGTCCATGCCAGCCGGGGAGCGCTCGCCGGGCGCCGGCAACCCCTTCAGGCTGCTGGGCAACCGCGCCGTGGCGCTGGGCATGGGCGCCTGCGGGGCCTTCTTCATGGGGCAGTTCGCCCTGTTCACCTACGTGCGGCCCTTCCTCGAAACGGTGACGCGGGTGGAGGTTTCCACGCTCTCGCTGATCCTGCTGGTCATCGGCGTGGCCGGCTTCATCGGCACCCTGCTGATCGGCACGCTGCTGAAGCGGAGCCTGTTCGGGCCGCTGATCGTCCTGCCGGCGCTGATGGCGGCGATCGCCCTGGCGCTGATCCCCTTCGGCGCCTGGGCCTTCGCCGTCGCGGCCCTGCTGGGCCTGTGGGGCCTGCTGGCCACCGCAGCCCCGGTCGGCTGGTGGAGCTGGATCGCCCGGGCCCTGCCCGGCAACGCCGAGGCCGGCGGCGGGCTGATGGTGGCGGTGATCCAGCTGTCCATCGCCCTGGGCTCCACCCTGGGCGGCCTGCTGTTCGATGGCAGCGGCTACCGCGCCACCTTCGTGGCGAGTGCGGCGGTGCTGCTGCTCGCCGCCCTGCTGGGCTTGCTCACCTCGCGCGCGCAAGCGCCCCGGGGCGCCTGAGCCCTGGCCGACGCGCGCGAGGCCGCATCGGCCAGGGCCCGGATCAGGCGCCGAGGCTTCTCACCCAGCGCCGATAGCGCCAGCTGCGGACCTGGGTATCCAGCTGCTGCTCCAGCAGCGCCAGCGCCGGCGCGACATCCGGGTTGGCCAGCTTGCCGAGGCTTAGGCGGCGCAGCTGGTGCTTCACCATCGCCATGTAGCCGACCGAGGCCAGCACCTTGTTCTTCCAGGTGATGGGCCTGAGCACGGGCGCGTTGCCGAGCCCTGCCCGCCAGTCCTTCGGCAGGTTGGGGTCGATGGCCAGCGCGGTGCCCATGCCCACCATGTCGATGCCGCTGTCCAGCACCTGCTCCGCCACCGGTAGCCGGCGCACGCCGCCGGTGACCATGACCGGCATCCGCGCGACGGACGAGATGTCCTTGGCGAACTCCAGGAAATAGGCTTCCCGGGCCAGGGTGCGGCCGTCGCGGGCCTGGCCGTGCATGGCCGGCGCTTCGTAGCTGCCGCCGGACAGCTCGATCAGGTCCACCCCCAGGGGGTTGAGCAGCGCGATGACCTTCTTCGCGTCGTCCGTGCTGAACCCGCCGCGCTGGAAGTCGGCCGAGTTGAGCTTCACCGCCACGGCGAAGCTGGCGCCCACGGCCGCGCGGATTTCCCTGACCACGTCGAGCAGCAGCCGGGCGCGGTTCTCCAGCGAGCCACCCCACTGGTCCGTGCGCTTGTTGGTGATCGGCGACAGGAACTGGCTGAGCAGGTAGCCGTGCGCGGCATGGACCTGCACGCCGGTGAAGCCGAAGCGTTCGGCGAGCACGGCCGTCCTGACGAAGCGTGCCTGGACTTCGGCGATATCCTTCTCCGTCATCGCCCGTGGCGGGATGAACTGCCTGGAGAAGTTGCCCAGGTCCATGGGCACCTCCGAGGGGGCGATGGTGTCCTGCTTCAAGGCCGCGGGCATCTGGCGGCCCGGGTGGTTGATCTGCATCCACACCTGGGCACCGTGGGAGCGCGCGGCCTGCGCCCATGCGCCGAAGCGCTCGCCGAAGCGCCCGGACTCCAGCACCACCCCGCCCGGCCCGGTCATGGCGCGGTGATCGACCATGACGTTGCCGGTGATCATCAGGCCTACCCCGCCCTCAGCCCAGGTGCGATAGAGGTGGATCAGCGCCGCCGAGGGGGCATGGTCCCTGTCCGCCATGTTCTCTTCCATGGCGGCCTTGGCCAAGCGGTTGGGAATGACTGCCCCATTGGGCAGGGTCAACGCAGTGAAGGGGGTCATCACGGGCTCCAGGTTTGGCGACTGCGCTACCGTAACCTTGAAGTCAACTTCAAGGTCAAGAGGCTTTTCCACCGCCTTGATGGCCACCCCTCCCCCACGCATCGCCAGGGAAAAAGCCCCAGGTCCATCTCTTGACCTTGAAGTTCAGTTGAAGGTTAGGGTGCCTTCCGCAAGCTGCTGGACAGCATGCCCCAAGCCTCATGCCCACCCCTGGAGACCCTCGACAGTGAAACTCGGAAGTGTTGCCGCAATAGCCGGACTTTTCGTCACAGCCTCTGCCTGGGCTGACGCTACAGCGACGAACAGCCAGCCGGAGACCACCCTAATGTCGACCTGAGCTGGTTCAAGGGGCTTGCCAAGACGAAGGTGGACATAGGCTTCGAATCCTACTCGCCGAACTTCTACTACAGGAACAGCAGGGTCACCGCCGTCTATACGGCGGACCTGGCGAAGTTGAAGGAACTGATGCCGGCCAGGGTGCTGGAACAGGTGCAGCCGCTGCAGGTATGGCCCGGGCGGGGCCTGGTGGCGTTTACCGCTTATTCCTACCATTACTGCGACAACGACAGTTATAACGAAGTCGCGCTTTCCATCATCACCAACAAGCCCGGCAAGTCCAACCTCGGCCCCATCACGCTGATCGGCCAGTCGCTGTCCAGGGACTATTGGGGCTATGTGCTCAAACTTCCGGTGAATACCGAATTGGCAAGAGTCCGCGGCGTAGTGGGTTACAACTTGCCGAAATGGCTCACAGGCATCGATGTCAGGGAAGACGAGCGCAGTGTGTCCTACGACATAGTCGATAGCCGGACCGGAAAAGTGGATGTCGTGTTCAAGGCCGACAAACTGGCCGCCCTCTCGAAGGATGAAGAGTGGGTCACCAACAGTTTCACCAATACCGACCCGAAGGGTGAACTGACCTATGGCTATGCGGTTTCGCGCCAGCTCAGCCATGCAGCCAGCACTGACGGGGATTCGGCGCGGCTGATCCTCGGCGAGGGGGAACTTTCCGCCTACATCAAGGCGTTGAAGCTTGGAAAGATGATGAAGTACGAATACGTTCCGCAGTTCCAGAGCGCGCTCTATGCGCCCAGGCCGCTGAACACCCTCGTCGGCAAGAACTGACGCCGCGGCGTCAGTTGCAGGTACTCGAAGTCAGGCCCGCATGGCCTGACTTTTCTTTTCCGCCGCCACATCCATTTCCTGGCGCAGACGGTCCAGCACCCGCTGGGTGTTGTCGGCACATTGCATCCCTTCGGGCTTGTTCTCGATGCTCTCGATGGCCACGAGCAACTGCGCCTTGCTCTGCGCCAGGCGCTTCTGCAGCACCTCGATCTCGCCCACCTTGCGCTTGAGCCCCTCCAGCAACTCGTCGTGCTTCCAGCCACTGGCGTTGAGTGGCAGCAAGGGGCGAATCTCCTCCAACGAGAAGCCCGCGCTCTGGGCGCCGGTGATGATCTCCAGGATCACCAGCGTCTCCGGCGCGTAGTCGCGGTAGCCGTTGGCCTTGCGCTCGACCGAGTTGATCAGGCCGCTCGCCTCGTAGAAGCGAATGCGCGAAGGCGCCAGCCCACTGAGCTTCGCCAGTTCTCCAATTCTCATGCAGCACCCTCGGGGAAAGCGTTGACCTTGAAGCTTACTTCAATCCTACAGTGATCGGACGGCCAGGCGATGAAACGGCCCGAGCCGTTCGCGTACTCGCCTGCTCTCGGCTTTGCATGGGACGAAGAGTCCCGGATCGATGCTTCCGAAGTTGAAGAACTTAATATCCTCTGCCATTGGCAAAGAGCCGGGCATGGCTGATCGTATATATCCAACCCTTGACTCTCCTGAATCAACCTCCCGTTCACAAAACACTCTCGATGATATGTCGAAGCCGAAACTGGAAGAGTTCCTGAATAACGGAAGGACGCCAGTAACTGACATCGGCTGAACGCTTTCGGAGAAAACCGTCTTTTCCTGTCTGCAACATTGGCGTGCAAAAGGAAGTTGAACTTTACTGAACCATCTTCCTCGGGCCGATAGTTGGCCTGCGGGAAGTGTGGCTGCCTGCATGCGCGCAGGTGCCGGATGAGAGGAGGTTCCGTCCATGGCAAAGGTGTTGTGCGTTCTCTACCCCGATCCACTGGCCGGCTACCCTCCCCGCTACGCCCGCAGCGACATTCCGCACATCGGCGTCTATGCCAACGGCCAGACGGCGCCGTCGCCGCAACCGCCGCTGGGCTTCACGCCCGGTGAACTGGTGGGCTGCGTGTCCGGCGAGCTGGGCCTGCGCGCCTACCTGGAGCAGGCCGGGCACGAGCTGGTCGTGACCAGCGACAAGGACGGCCCGGACTCGGTGTTCGAGCGCCACCTGCCCGACGCCGAGGTGGTCATTTCCCAGCCGTTCTGGCCCGCCTACCTGAGCGCCGAGCGGATCGCCAAGGCACGCCGGCTGAAGCTCGCCGTCACCGCCGGCATAGGCTCCGACCACGTGGACCTGGCTGCCGCGGCGGCGGCCCACGTCACCGTCGCCGAGGTCACCGGCTCGAACTGCGTCAGCGTCGCCGAGCACGTGGTGATGATGGTGCTGTCCCTGGTGCGCAACTACCTGCCCGCCCACCAGGTCGCCCACGACGGCGGCTGGAACATCGCCGACTGCGTGGCCCGCAGCTACGACGTGGAGGGCATGCATTTCGGCGCCATAGGCGCGGGGCGCATCGGCCTGGCCGTGCTGCGCCGGCTGAAGCCCTTCGACCTGCACCTGCACTACACCCAGCGCCACCGGCTGGCCCCGGCCATCGAGCAGGAGCTGGGGCTGACCTACCACGGCGACGTCGCCTCGCTGGTGGCGGCGGTCGACATCGTCAACCTGCAGGTGCCGCTCTACCCTTCCACCGAGGGGCTGCTGGACGACGCCATGCTCGCCCGGATGAAGCGCGGTTCCTACCTGATCGACTGCGCGCGCGGCAAGCTGGTGGAGCGCGACGCCGTGGTGCGGGCGCTGGCCTCCGGGCAGCTCGCCGGCTATGCCGGCGACGTCTGGTTCCCCCAGCCCGCGCCGGCGGACCACCCCTGGCGCAGCATGCCGTTCAACGGCATGACGCCGCACATGTCCGGCACCTCGCTTTCCGCCCAGGCCCGCTATGCCGCGGGGACCCTGGAAATCCTCCAGAGCCACTTCGCCGGCAGGCCCATCCGCGAGGAATACCTGATCGTCGACGGCGGCGCGCTCGCCGGCACCGGCGCCCAATCCTACCAGTTGAAATGAGCCTGCAAGAGGAACCACGCGTGTCCAGAGCCGTTCCCCAGTCGGTCACCGCCCCGCTCAGCCGGGCCGCCATCTTCCTGGTGCTGACGATCGACCCCGGCCAGGCCGGCGAAACCGCGGTGCGCGCCCTGTGCGCCGACCTGGCGGGCCTGCTGCGGGCCATCGGCTTCCGCGCCCCGCAGGGGCAACTGTCCTGCAACCTGGGCTTCGGCTCGGCGGCCTGGGACCGCCTGTTCGGCCTGCCCAGGCCGCGGGACCTGCACCCCTTCCGCGAAATCCAGGGCGCGCACCACGCGGTGTCCACCCCGGGCGACCTGCTCTTCCACATCCGCGCCGAGCGCATGGACCTGTGCTTCGAGCTGGAGACGCAGATCATGGCCCGGCTCGGCGCCGCCGTCCGCACCGCGGACGAGGTACACGGCTTCAGCTATTTCGATGCCCGCGACCTGCTGGGCTTCGTCGACGGGACGGAGAACCCGGCCGGCCAGGCCGCGACGGACGCCACCCTCGTCGCCGGCGAGGACGAGCCCTTCGTCGCCGGCAGCTATGTCATCGTGCAGAAGTACCTGCACGACCTGGCCCAGTGGAACGCGCTGCCGGTGGCCGAGCAGGAACGGATCATCGGCCGGCACAAGCTCTCCGACATCGAGCTGGACGACGCTGTCAAGCCGAGCAACGCCCACAACGCCCTGACCACCATCATCGAAGACGGCGAGCAGCTGGAGATCCTGCGCGACAACATGCCCTTCGGCGATATCGCCAAGGGCGAGTTCGGCACCTACTTCATCGGCTACGCCCGCTCGCCCCGGCGCATCGAACGGATGCTCGAGAACATGTTCATCGGCCAGCCCCCGGGCAACTACGACCGGCTGCTGGACTTCAGCCGCGCGGTGACCGGCAGCCTGTTCTTCGTGCCTTCGGCCAGTTTTCTCGAACAGGTAACCCCGGATGCCGCGCCCGCCTTCCCCGCCCTCCCCGCACGGGATGGCGGGCCCCCGGACGGCCCCCGCGATGGCTCCCTCGGCATTGGCTCACTAAAGGAAGCAGGCAATGAATAACCTCCACCGTGAACTCGCCCCCATCTCCGACAAGGCCTGGGCCCAGATCGACGAAGAGGCCACGCGCACCCTCAAGCGCCACCTCGCGGCCCGGCGCGTGGTCGACGTGCCGCCGCCGGGCGGCCTGGCCCTGTCCGCGGTGGGCACCGGCCACCTGCATTCGCTGCAGGCGCCCGGCGACGGCATCCAGGCCGCCCAGCGCGATGCCCGGGCGATCGTCGAGCTGCGCGTGCCCTTCGAGCTGAGCCGCCAGGCCATCGACGACGTGGAGCGCGGCTCGGACGATTCGGACTGGGACCCGCTGAAGGCGGCCGCCCGCAAGCTCGCCTTCGCCGAGGACCGCGCGGTCTTCGATGGCTACGCCGCGGCCGGCATCCAGGGCATCCGCGAGGCCAGCAGCAACGCCGGCGTGGTGCTGCCGGCCAACGTGCGCGGCTACCCCGGCGCCGTGGCGCAGGCGCTGAGCCAGCTGCGCCTGGCCGGCGTCAACGGCCCCTACGCCCTGGTGCTGGGCGCGGACGCCTATACGGCGGCGAGCGGCGGCAGCGACGAGGGCTACCCGGTCTTCCACCACATGGAGCAGCAACTTGACGGCGGTATCATCTGGGCCCCCGCCCTGGAAGGCGGGTTCGTGCTCAGCACGCGCGGCGGGGACTTCGAGCTGGATATCGGCCAGGACATCTCCATCGGCTATGCCAGCCACACCGCGACGAGCGTGGAGCTGTACTTCCTGGAGACCTTCACCTTCCGCGTGCTCACCACCGAGGCCAGCGTGGTGCTGACGCCCGGCAAGAAATGATCCGGCCGATGGCTGATCGCGGACGGAGTCCTCCTGCGGGTTCCCGCGAACGCGGGAGCCCAATGGACAACCCCATGCCCACCTCCGGCCTCAACTGTAGGAGCGGGCCCTGCCCGCGATTCGCGCGCAAGGCGCGCTCCTACAAGGGTACGGCGCCTGGGCAACCCGTAGGAGCGGACTCCGTCCGCGATTGCCCCCAGCCGCGCGAATCCTCAGGTGTCGGTGTTCCGGCCGGCGGCGGATAACCGCGAACGGTTATGCGCCCTACGTGCCTTCCGGGACCCGTAGGGCGCATAACGCCTACGGCGTTATCCGCCGTTGCCCTCCCCGGCTAGCTGAGGATCCAGGACTCCACCACGTCCTCGCCGTAGGCGTCCTTCCAGCCCAGCAGCGTCTTGTGGTCGCGGTTGTTGGTCCGCACCGTCTCGCCGGTATGCGGGTTGCGGTACACCTTGCGGGCGCGGATCTTCTGGTATTTCGCGCCCTTGGCCTGGTGGCCGTTGGCGATCCAGTCGACGTCGGTCTCGAGGATCTCGATGACGTCCTCCAGGCTCTTGTCGTACTCGCCCATCAGCTCGCGGAGCGATTCCACGAACGCCTGGTCGGCGTGGTCGGCATCCTGCTCGTGGGCGTCGTCGTCACGGATGGCATCTTTGTCGTCTTTCATCGCAAGGCTCCGTTATCGGTATCTGTCCGGGCCGGCATGGGCGGCCCGCTGGAATTCGGAAAAAAGCGTCCCCGCGCCGGGGGTGGCCGCGCTCGGGCGCGGCCACCGCCAGCTGTCGTATGGCTCGTAGGGAGTTAGTGGTAGGCGTCTGCGGCGGTGACCTTGCCGCGGAACACGTGGTAGCTCCAGAAGGTGTACATGAGGATGATCGGGATGATGAACAGCGCGCCGATCAGGGCGAACAGCTGGCTGGACGGTGGCGAAGCGGCCTGCCAGAGATCGATGGCCGGCGGGATGATCTTCGGCCAGATGCTCACCGCCAGGGCGAGGTAGCCGAGGAACATCAGTACCAGCACGCTGATGAACGGCAGGTGCGAATGGCGCTTGCGCAGGTTCGACTGGATCAGGCACATCGACGCCACCGCCAGGGCAGCGATCACCGCGAAGAGCACCCAGTGGCGCCCGGAGAACCACAGCTGGGCGATGTTCGGGTGCAGCCAGGCGGTCCAGGCGCAGATCACCACGATCACCGCCGCCAGCAGGTAGGTCAGCGGCCGACTGTAGTGGCGCATGCGCGACTCCAGCATGCCCTCGGTCTTCACCAGCAGCCAGGTGCTGCCCAGCAGCGCGTAGGCCAGCACCAGGCCCACCCCGCAGAACAGCGGGAACGGCGACAGCCAGTCCAGCGGGCTGCCGGCGAACTGCCGGTCCACCACCGGGATGCCGTCGATGTAGGTGCCGATGGCCACGCCCTGGAAGAAGGTCGCCAGGAAGGAGCCGGCGATGAACGCCTTGTCCCAGATGTGGCGCTTCTGCGGCTTGGCCTTGAAGCGGAACTCGAAGGCCACGCCACGGAAGATCAGCCCGGCCAGCACCAGCACCAGCGGCAGGTACAGCGCCTCCAGGATCACCGAATAGGCCAGCGGGAAGGCGCCGTAGAGCGCGGCGGCGCCCAGCACGGCCCAGGTCTCGTTGCCGTCCCACACCGGGGCGACGGTGTTCATCATCACGTCGCGTTCACTGGAGTCGGACACCAGCGGGAAGAGAATCCCCAGCCCCAGGTCGAAGCCGTCCATGATCACGTACATCATCAGCCCGAAGGCGATGATCACGCCCCAGATGACCGACAGGTCGATGCCTTGAATACCCATGTTTCAACCTCCCCTCAGCCGGCAACCGACATAGGTCTGCGGACGCTGGAGTGCCCGGCGGGCTCGCTCACCAGCGGATCGTTGTCGTGGTGCAGGCCCGGGCCCTTGCGCACCAGGCGCATCATGTAGCCCAGGCCGACGGTGAACACCGAGAAGTAGATGACCACGAACAGCGCCAGGGTCAGGCTCATCTGCGCGACGTTGTGGTTGGACACCGCCTGGCTGGTGCGCAGCATCCCGTAGACCACCCAGGGCTGGCGGCCCATCTCGGTGGTGAACCAGCCGGCCAGCAGCGCGATCAGCCCCGAGGGACCCATCGCCAGCACCAGGCTCAGGAAGGCGCGGTTGCGGTACAGCGCGCCACCGCGGCGCAGCACCAGGGCGGCCAGGGCGCAGAGGATCATCAGCATCCCCAGCCCGGCCATCAGGCGGAAGCTCCAGAAGATCACCGCGGAGTTCGGCCGGTCCTGCGGGGCGAAGCTCTTCAGCGCCGGGATCTGCTTGTCCAGGCTGTGGGTCAGGATCAGGCTGCCCAGGTACGGCACCTCCAGGCTGTAGCGGGTCCGCTCGGCCTGCATGTCCGGGATGCCGAAGAGGATCAGCGGCGTCGGCTCGCCCGGCCTGTTCTCCCAGTGCCCCTCGATGGCGGCGATCTTCGCCGGCTGGTGCTCCAGGGTGTTCAGGCCGTGGGCGTCGCCCACCAGCACCTGCAGCGGCGCCACGCCCAGGACCATCCACATGGCCATCGACAGCATGGTCCGCGTGGCCGGGTTGTCGCGCCCGCGCAGCAGGTGCCAGGCGGCCGAGGCGCCGACGAAGAAGGCGGTGGACAGGTAGGCGGCCAGCGCCATGTGCACCAGGCGGTAGGGGAAGGACGGGTTGAAGACGATCTTCAGCCAGTCCAGCGGCACGATGCGCCCGTCGACGATGTCGATGCCCTGGGGCGTCTGCATCCAGCTGTTGGACGAGAGGATCCAGAACATCGAGATCATGGTGCCGATGGCCACCATCACCGTGGCGAAGAAGTGCAGGCGGCGCCCCACCCTATCCCAGCCGAACAGCATCACGCCGAGGAAGCCGGCCTCCAGGAAGAACGCCGTCAGTACCTCATAGGTCAGCAGCGGCCCGGTGATGCTGCCGGCGTAGTCGGAAAAGCGCGCCCAGTTGGTACCGAACTGGTAGGCCATGACCAGGCCGGAGACCACGCCCATGCCGAAGTTCACCGCGAATATCTTCGACCAGAACTTGTAGAGGTCCTTGTAGACCGGGTTGCCGGACTTCAGCCAGAGCCCTTCGAGCACGGCCAGGAAACTCGCCAGGCCAATGGTGATGGCCGGGAAGATGATATGGAAAGAGACCGTGAACGCGAATTGAATCCGCGCCAGGTCCAACGCCTGTATGTTCAACATGGCGAAACCCTTATTGATCGCTCATTGAGTGACGGCAGGCCCCAATCGCCTGCCGTATGGGAGTCCGTCTCAGGCGACAGTCGAATGGATCAGGCTGTCTTCCCGGGCTTTCTCGATCCTGATCGCGATGAACTTGGAAGTCGGCGTGAAGGTGCGGTCGCCATAGCTTTCCAGCGGTACCAGCGGATTGGTTTCCGGGTAATAGGCCGCCGCCTGCCCCGCCGGCAGGTCGTAGGCCACCAGCTGGAAGCCGCTGACGCGACGCTCGATGCCGTCTTCCCACAGCGATACCAGGTCGACCTTGTCGCCCGGGGCGAAGCCCAGGCGGCGGATGTCCCGCTCGTTGGCGAAGACCACCTCGCGCAGGCCGAACACCCCGCGGTAGCGGTCGTCCAGGCCGTACAGGGTGGTGTTGTACTGGTCGTGGGAACGCAGCGTCTGGAGGATCAGGTCGGGCCGCTCGCCGCGCGCCAGCACCGCCTGGTTGACCAGCTCCTGCGGCAGTTCGCTGGGGGTGAAGCGGGCCTTGCCGCTGGTGGTCTTCCAGACCCGCTCGGCCGCGTCGTTGCCCAGGTGGAAGCCGCCGGGGTGCTGCAGCCGGGCGTTGAAGTCGGCGAAGCCGGGGATGACGTCGGCGATCAGGTCGCGGATGTGCCCGTAGTCGGCGATGGCCCAGTCCCAGTCGATCGGCTGGTTGCCCAGGGTGGCCTTGGCGATGCCGGCGATGATCGCCGGCTCCGAGCGCAGGTGCGGCGAGCGCGGCTTCAGCTGGCCGTGGGAGATGTGCACCATGCTGAAGGTGTCTTCCACGGTGACGCCCTGGGGCCCGTCGGCCTGCAGGTCGACCTCGGTGCGGCCCAGGCACGGCAGGATCAGCGCGTCGCGGCCGGTGACCAGGTGCGAACGGTTGAGCTTGGTGGCGATGTGCACGGTCAGCTCGCAGTTGCGCAGCGCGGCGTGGGTGCGCGGGGTGTCCGGGGTGGCCTGGGCGAAGTTGCCGCCCAGGGCCAGGAACACCTTGGCGCGCCTGGCTTCCATGGCCTGGATGGCCAGCACGGCGTTGTCGCCGTGGCCACGCGGCACCTTGAACTTGAAGCGTTTCTCCAGGGCGTCCAGCAGCCAGGTCGGCGGCTTCTCGTCGATGCCCATGGTGCGGTCGCCCTGCACGTTGCTGTGGCCACGCACCGGCGACAGGCCGGCGCCGGGCTTGCCGACGTTGCCGCGCAGCAGTTGCAGGTTGACCACCTCCTGGATGGTCGGCACCGAGTGGCGGTGCTGCGTCAGGCCCATGGCCCAGCACATGATCACCCGCTCGGCGCGGCGGTACATGCGCGCCGCCAGCTCCAGCTCGGCCATGCTCAGGCCGGATTGGCCGACGATGTGCTCCCAGGGGGTGGCGTCCACCGCCGCCAGGTAGGCGTCCAGGCCGCTGGTGTGCTCGCGGATGAAGGCATGGTCGAACACCGGCGGCTCGCCGTTGGCCTGGGCCTCGCGTTCCCACTGCAGGAGGAACTTGGCCATGCCGCGGAACATCGCCATGTCGCCGCCCAGGGCCGGGCGGAAGTAGGCGGTGTTGGTCGGCTCCGAGCCGTTGCTCAGCATCTCCAGGGGGTGCTGCGGGTGCTGGAAGCGTTCCAGGCCGCGCTCCTTCAGCGGGTTGATGCAGATCACCTGGGCGCCGCGGTGCACGGCCTCGCGCAGCGGTTCGAGCATGCGCGGGTGGTTGGTGCCGGGGTTCTGGCCGATGACGAAGATGGCATCGGCCTTCTCCAGGTCGTCGAAGACCACGGTGCCCTTGCCCACCCGAGGGTTTCCGCCATGCCCAGGCCGCTGGCCTCGTGGCACATGTTCGAGCAGTCGGGGAAGTTGTTGGTGCCGAAGGCGCGGACGAACAGCTGGTAGAGGAAGGCCGCCTCGTTGCTGGCCCGGCCGGAGGTGTAGAACTCCGCTTCGTCCGGCGACTTCAGCGCCTTCAGGTGCCTGGCGACCAGGGCGAAGGCCTCCTCCCAGGTGGTTTCCACGTAGTGGTCGGTGGCCGCGTCGTAGCGCATGGGGTGGGTGAGCCGGCCCTGGTATTCGAGCCAGTAGTCGCTCTGCCCGGCCAGCGCGCTGACGCTGTACTTGGCGAAGAAGTCGGGGTCGACGGAGCGCCCGGTGGACTCCCAGTTGACCGCCTTGGCGCCGTTCTCGCAGAACTTCACCAGGCCGTTCTCGGGGACTCGCCCCAGGCGCAACCGGGGCAGTCGAAGCCGCTGTTCTGGTTGGTCTTGAGCATCGCCCGCAGGTTCTTGACGGCGTTCTCGCTGCCCAGCCAACTCTTGGTCACGCTCTTGAGCGCGCCCCAGCCGGCGGCCGGCGCGGTATAGCTCCTTATGTGTTCGTCTTGGCTCATTCAGGCATTCCTCGATTACACGCAGAGAATGAAAGTTCTCAGGCAGAAAAAGGCGACACTACGGGCGTACCGATATCGAACTCCGGACGAGCAACTACTGCGGGCGAAACTTCTTCTTCGCCGCGAATTGAAGTTGCATTCGGGTTCATCTTCCAAAGCCTTGGCCTGGAAACCGGAGAGACATTGGCTCGCCTTGTGATCTCAGGCTATTGAGAACCAAGCATTGCGTCCAATCGAAATAAATTACGCCCTGATCAGAACCGTCTATCAGTCCTCCCGCTCCCGATCCAGAGCGCTTTCCAGAATAATGGAGCCACTTGATAGAGCGTTCTTATCAACCGGTAATCAAAAGCAATTTGACGCTCCAATAGTGGCTGGCTAGCCTCATTCCGAAGATCGCCAGGTTATTGATTGAAACATCAATGCATGCGTGCAAAGAGCAATGAGCGATCAACTCGAGAGGCAACTCTGAATTGAACAACACCACTGGCGAACTCATCGACGGTTTCAATCGCAAGATCGATTACTTGCGCATGTCGGTGACCGACCGCTGCGACTTCCGCTGCGTGTACTGCATGGCCGAGAACATGCAGTTCCTGCCCCGCCAGCGCATCCTCACCCTCGACGAGCTGTACCGCGTGGCGGAGCGCTTCGTCGCCCTGGGCACGCGCAAGATCCGCCTCACCGGCGGCGAGCCCCTGGTGCGCCAGGGCATCGTCGAGCTGTGCGCGCGCATCGCTGCCCTCCCCGGCCTGCGCGAGCTGTGTATGACCAGCAACGGCTCGCAGCTGCAGCGCCTGGCGCAACCGCTGCACGACGCCGGCCTTGCACGGCTGAACATCAGCCTCGACAGCCTGGATGCGCAGCGCTTCAAGGCGCTCACCCGCACCGGCGACCTCGACCAGGTGATCGCCGGCATCGACGCCGCGCGCCGCGCGGGCTTTCGCCACACCAAGCTCAACTGCGTGGTGCTCAAGGGCCGCAACGACCACGAGGTGGTCGACCTGGTGCGTTTCGCCATCGACCGCCAGCTGGACATTTCCTTCATCGAGGAAATGCCCCTGGGCGTCATCAGCGAGCACCAGCGCGGCGAGTCCTATTGCTCCAGCGACGAGGTGCGCGAACGCATCGGCGAGAAGTTCAGCCTCATCGAATCCGCCGAGTCCACCCAGGGCCCGTCCCGCTACTGCCGCCTGGCCGAGGCGCCGGACATCCGCATCGGCTTCATCTCGCCGCACAGCCACAACTTCTGCGGCAGCTGCAACCGCGTGCGCCTGACCGTCGAGGGCCGCCTGCTGCTGTGCCTGGGCAACGAACATTCGGCCGACCTCAAGCAGGTGCTGCGCGGCCACCCCGGCGACGCCGAGCGGCTGGACCGGGCGATCCGCCAGGCCATGCGCCTGAAGCCCCAGCGCCACCACTTCGAGGTCGGCGGCGAGGTGCAGATCCTCCGCTTCATGAACATGACCGGCGGCTAGCCGCCCCCGCGGGAACCCCCATGATCGTCCAACCGCAACCCGACATGCTGCGCGTGCTGTTCACGCTCAAGGGCTCCATCGCCAAGCGCATCGCCTTCCGCAGCCTGATGGTCACCCTCCTGGCGGCGCTGATCGTGCTGGTGGAGGAACACCACCCGGCGTTCTTCGCCCGGGTCAACGCCACGCCCTTCACCCTGCTGGGGCTGTCGCTGTCGATCTTCATGAGCTTCCGCAACAACGCCTGCTACGACCGCTGGTGGGAGGGCCGCAAGACCTGGGGCTCGATCGTCATCGAGATGCGCTCGTTCATCCGCGAGAGCGTCGTCATCACGGACCAGGCGCTGCGCGAGAAGCTGCTGCGCGCGCTCTGCGGCTACGCCCACGCGCTCAATGCACGGCTGCGCAACGAGGACGAGCTGAAGGCCGCCCGCCCCTGGCTCGCCAGCGACACGCCCATCACCGCGCACAACGTCACCGACGGCATCCTGCAGCACGTCGGCAGCGTCTGCTCGCAGCTGGCCGAGGAGAAGCGCATCAGCGAATGGCGCTACCTGACCCTGGAGCAGCGCCTGGGCGCCTTCACCGATGCCCAGGGCATCTGCGAGCGCATCAAGGCGACGCCGATCCCCTTCCCCTACACGCTGCTGCTGCACCGCACCATCTACATCTTCTGCATCCTGCTGCCCTTCGCCATGGCCGAGCCGCTGGGCTGGATGGCGCCCATCTTCACCACCATCGTCAGCTACACCTTCTTCGGCCTGGACGCCATCAGCAACGAGCTGGAAGACCCCTTCGGCCGCGAGGAGAACGACCTGCCCACCGACGCCATGGTCCGCATCATCGAGCGCGACGTCCTCGGTGCCCTGGGCTACCGGGACCTGCCGCCGCCCCTGCAGCCGGTCGACTACGTCCTCAGTTGAGCGCGCCGAGCCGGGCGCGGTACGCCGAGGGCGGCATGCCCTCCCAGCGCTTGAAGGCGCGGCGGAAGTTGGCCAGGTCGGTGTAGCCCAGGGTGTAGGCGATCTCCTCGATGCTCAGGTGGCCGGCCTTCAGGTGCTCGATGGCCAGGGTGCGGCGCACGTCCTCGAGGATCAGCCTGAACGAAGTGCCCTCTTCCAGCAGGTGCCGGTGCAGGGTGCGCGGGGTCATGTGGAACAGGCGCGCGGTGACCTTCAGGCTGGGGAAGCCGTTCTGCTTCTCCAGCATCGTCCGCCGCACCCGGGCGCCCATGGTCGCGGTCTCGCCCAGCCTCGCCAGCTCCCGCCGGCATATCGCCTCGGCCTCGCGGAAGGCCGCGGGGTCGGCCAGCTTCAGCGGCTGGTCGATGGCCGCCAGGTCCAGGCTGAAGCCCGCCCAGCGCTGCCCATAGGCCACCGGGCAGCGGAACAGCTCCTCGGCCAGCGCGGCGTAGGGCTGCACCGCGAAAGGCAGCCGGACCTGGCGTAGCGGGCAACTGCCCAGGGTCATCGCCTCGAAGATGTTGCTGACCGCCAGCATCACCGCCTCCAGCACCGTGCGCTCGATGTCGCCGAGGGCGTAGCCGGGCAGGAAGCGGACATGCACCTGCCCGGCCTGTTCATCGCACTCGTAGCTCAGGCTGACCAGCGTGGTGCGCAGGGCCAGGTAGCGCTGCAGCAGCTCCAGGGCCTGGCGCAGCGTGCCGCTCTGCATCGCCGCGTAGCCCAGTATGCCGTGGGTGTTGGCCACCAGGCGCTCGCCGATCAGCAGCCCCAGCGCCGGTTCGGCCGTCAGCGCGATGGCGTCGCGCAGCAGCTGCTGGAACTGCGGGAAGCCGAGCTGGAAGCCCGCCTCGTCGAGCTGGCGCTCGCTCAGGCCGCTGCGGGCGAACCACGCCTGCGGGTCCTTCTGCATGGCCCGCAGCTGCTCGGCGATCTGCCGCAGGTAGGGCATTGGCAACACGAAGTCCGACAAGGGCTCGACCTCACAGGGTTCCAGGGGCGCGAAGATGTCAACAAATGACCCCTGGAATGTCAATCGGGAACCTCTCCGCCGTCCGCCGCCGCCCCTAGCATCGAAGCGTCCCAACCCACAACGATTAGAACGGAGGACGCATGTTTGCCTTTCTGAGCCGAAACCGTGCGGCGAACGCCTCGATCAACGGCGCCAGCATCCGCGTCGAGCCTGGCGAGACCCTGCTGCAGGCCGCCTTGCGCCAGGGCATCGATTTCCCCCACAGCTGCCGCGTCGGCGGTTGCGCCACCTGCAAGTGCCGGCTGGTGCAGGGCAAGGTCAGGGAACTGACCGAGACCGGCTACATCCTCTCCGCCCAGGAGCTCGACCAGGGCTACATCCTGGCCTGCCAGAGCGTGCCGCGCGGCGACGTGAGCATCGAGTTCGACGGCGCGCAGCAGGATACCCGCCAGGTCCGCGGCAAGGTGGTGGCGCAGGACAGGCTGACCCACGACATCACCCGCCTGACCCTCCAGCTCGAAGCGAGCCTGCCCTACAAGGCCGGGCAGTACGCCGAGCTCAGCCTGGACTGCCTGCCCGGCCATGCCCGGAGCTTCTCCTTCGCCTCCCCGCCCCAGGCCGACGCCAAGGTCAGCTTCTTCATCCGCAAGGTGCCCGGCGGCCAGCTCACCGGGCTGGTCGACAGCCGCCCGCTGCTCGGCCAGGGCGCGAGCCTCAAGGGCCCGCTGGGCCAGTTCCACCTGCGCCCGGCCGAGGCCCCGCTGCTGCTGGTGGCCGGCGGCAGCGGCCTGGCGCCGCTGCTGGCCATCCTGCAGGACGCGCTCGCCAGTGGCGTGCGGCGCCCGGTCACCCTGCTGTTCGGCGCCCGGCAGGCGCACGACCTCTACGCCCTGGAGGACATCCATGCCCTGGCCCGCCAGTGGCCCGGGCCCTTCCACTTCGTCCCGGTGCTGTCCGAAGTGGACCGCCAGGCCCCCTGGGACGGCGCGCGGGGCCTGGTCACCGAGCAGATCCCGGTGCTGCTGCAGGCCGGCAGCCACGCCTACCTGTGCGGGCCGCCGGGGATGATCGACAGCGCCAGCGCCCTGCTGGAACGGCACGGCGTCGCCCGCGAAAACATCCATGCCGACCGCTTCACGCTGCAACAGGCTCCGTGCGCAACCACGGAAAGTGCCATCCAGTAAAAAGTGCCATCCCATAACAAGAGAGACGACCATGAACGCGCTGCACTACCTCAAGTACTTCCTCTTCCACGCCGTCGGCCTGTTCTCGGCCGCCGCCCTGCTCGCCGGCGGCCCCTGGATCACCTACGGCCTGGTCGCCGTGCTGACCCTCTACGTGATCGGCGACCTGGTCTGCGGTGACGACACCACCACGCCCGAGTTCAAACACCCGGGCATCCTCACCTTCCAGCTATGGCTGGCATTGCCGCTGCTGTGCTTCATCGTCTTCGCGGCGCTCTGGGGCGTCAGCGACGGCGACTTCCTCGGCTTCGGCGCCGCCCTGGGCCAGGCGACGGGCTACGACCTGCTCGGCGCCCGGGCCGCCACCGGCATCGGCCAGCACGTCACGGCGTGGATCCTCACCGGCCTGATGATCGGCATCATCGGCACCATCACCGCCCACGAGCTGACGCACCGCACCTGGGACCCGGTCTCCATGCTCATCGGCCGCTGGCTGCTGGCGTTCAGCTTCGACACCCTCTTCGCCATCGAGCACGTCTACGGCCACCACCGCTACGTCTCCACCACCGAGGACCCCGCCACCGCGCCCCGCGGCCGCAACGTCTACGCCCACGTGCTGATCTCGACCCTCAGGGGCAACCTCAGCGCCTGGCACATCGAGAAGCAGCGCCTGGCGCGCAAGGGCTACTGGCTGCTCGGCTGGCGCAACGCGGTCCTGCGCGGCCACGGGATGAGCCTGCTGCTGGTGGCCGCCGCCTATGCCATCGGCCAGTGGCCCGCCGCGCTCTTCTTCATCGCCTGCGGGCTGTGGGGCAAGGCCCTGCTGGAAATCGTCAACTACATGGAGCACTACGGCATGGTGCGCAACCCGGCCACCCCCGTGCAGCCGCGGCATTCCTGGAACACCAACAGGCGCATCAGCTCCTGGACCATGTTCAACCTGACCCGCCACTCCCATCACCACGCCCAGGGCGAAGTCCCCTACCAGGACCTGAAACCCTTCCCCGACGCGCCCATGATGATCGGCGGCTACCTGACGACCATCATCGTCGCCATGCTGCCGCCGCTCTGGCACAAGCTGATGACGCCCAAGGTGCTGGCCTGGGACCGCGAACATGCCAGTGCCGAGGAACGCCAGTTGGCCGCCGCCGCCAATGCCCGCAGTGGTATTCCGGGGTTGGTGAAGTATTCGAGCTATCCATCCCGTTCCTGATGGCAGTTACGGGCAAGTTCGGATGTTCCGCCTGGAAATGAAAGAGAACACTCCCGGAATATTCGCCTGTAACTTGCATTCCACTCTTCGCCGAGGGGCGGTTGACGCCCGCCCCCTCGGCGTTTGGGCATTTCTGAAATGCATGTTTGAAACTTCCATTGACTTCGGCTCTTTTCGAAAAGCAATAACCTTTCGCTTGTTCAACCAGGAAAATTCATACCTGGCAAGATCAGTTTCGAGTATCCGCTAATGCACTTCGCGTTTTGCTCCTCACAAAAGTGAAATATCGCTTGACACTTTTGCTGCAGTTTGGCGTCATGTCACCCGCCTTACGTAGCAAGAAGAAGCGCACCTGTTTTCATACACGCCATATTCATGGCGTTTTTTTACAAGTTTCGCTATATAAAAAAGTAAATAACGTAATAAAGCACTTTCTGCTCGGAGTCAGGCACAACACTCAAGCCGTTATTAGGAGCATTCACATGAAGCGATCCACCCTCGCCCTGGCCATCGCCACGGCGGCCCTCGCCCAGCAGGCCAGCGCCGGCGGATTCATCGAGGACAGCAAGGCCAGCCTCGGCCTGCGCAACTTCTACATCAACACCGACAACCGCAACGGCCCCGCCTCGCCGAGCAAGCAGGAGGAATGGGGCCAGGGCTTCATGCTCAACTACGCCTCCGGCTTCACCGAGGGCACCGTCGGCTTCGGCGTCGACGCCCTGGGCCTGCTCGGCCTGCGCCTGGACGGCGGCGGCAAGTCCGGCAAGAGCGGCATCGACCGCCAGCCGGGCACCATCTTCCCGCTGGAGAGCGACGGCAGCGCGGTGGACGAGTTCAGCAGCCTGGGCCTGACCGCCAAGGCCAAGGTCTCCAGGACCGAGTTCCGCTACGGCACCCTGCAGCCCAAGCTGCCGGTGGTGGTCTACAACGACGCGCGCCTGCTGCCGATGACCTACGAGGGCGGCCAGGTCACCTCCAACGAGTTCAAGGACCTGACCCTGATCGGCGGCCAGCTCAGCCACACCAAGGGCCGCAACTCCACCGACTGGCGCAGCATGTCCATCGCCGGCGCCAACGGCAGCACCGCCAGCTCCCGCGACAGCAACAAGTTCTACTTCGCCGGCGGCGACTACAAGGCCACCAAGGACCTGACGCTGCAGTACTACTACGGCCAGCTGACCGACTTCTACCAGCAGCACTTCCTTGGCCTGACGCACAACTGGGCGATCGGCCCGGGCACCCTGAAGACCGACCTGCGGGTGTTCATCAGCGATTCCGACGGCAAGAACGGCAGCACCGCCGGGCGCAAGGACGGCTACGTCAGCAGCGGCTACTACGGCAGCGGCGTGACCAAGGGCGAGGTGGACAACAACGTCTACAGCGGCCTGCTCACCTACAGCCTCGGCGGCCACAGCCTCGGCGCCGGCTACCAGGTACTCACCGGCGACAGCGACTTCCCCTACCTGAACCGCGGCGACGGCGAAGGCACCAGCACCTACCTGCACACCGACGCCCAGCTGCTGAAGTTCAACCACGCCGGCGAGCGCACCTGGATCGGCCGCTACGCCTACGACTTCGCCAAGCTCGGCGTGCCGGGCCTGACCTTCAGCGTGCTCTACCTCAACGCCGACGACATCAAGACCGGCCGCGGCGACCAGGGCGAGTGGGAACGCGACATCGCCGTGGGCTACGTGGTCCCCGAAGGCACCTTCAAGGGCCTGGGCCTGGCCTGGAAGAACGCCACCATGCGCAGCGGCCTGCCGGTCAGCGGCTCGGGCACGGCGACGCAGCGGGACCAGGACGAGAACCGGTTGATCGTGAGTTATACGTTGCCGTTGTTCTAGGTCTTGGGTCTGGAGGGGGGGTGTTAAGAGCAACAGAGCCAAGAGCCCTCTCCCTAACCCTCTCCCTGAAGGGAGAGGGGACCGTTCGGAGTGCGCTGGTATTTCTGTGTTAGCCGGCTTGTACCGAGTGCCCGACTGACACCAAATCCTTTCTCGGCACGGACAAGCCCCCTCTCCCTTCAGGGAGAGGGTTGGGGAGAGGGGACGGATTTCGCCCACGCACCTCTGCCAAACCCTGACTCCGCACCCCCTCCCTAACCCTCCCCCGCAAGCGGGAGAGGGAACCGTCCGGCGCGATGCGAAACCACGAGGCTCCCGGGCTCCCCGTAGGGCGCATAACGCCTACGGCGTTATCCGCCATGATCGCGGACAGAGTCCGCTCCTACGGTTCCAGGAAGCACGGGCGTAGGAGCGGACTTCGTCCGCGATTGGATTCACCGGCCACGCAGGACCGGACGACGGTGTTCACACACCCCTCTCCCCTTGCAGGAGAGGGATGGGGATCAGAGTTCGTACCCGTAGGCCTTGATCACCACCGCCGCCTTCGGCCCCTTCAGGTAGTCCACCAGGGCCTTGGCCGCGGAGTTGTCCTTGCCCTTCTCGAGGATCACCGCGTCCTGGCGGATCGGTTCGTAGAGGTCGGCCGGGACTATCCAGGCCGAACCGCCGTTCACCTTGCCATCCTTGTAGATCTGCGACAACGCCACGAAGCCCAGCTCGGCATTGCCGCTGGACACGAACTGGTAGGCCTGGCCGATGTTCTGGCCCTCGACGAGCTTGCCGGCCAGCTTGTCCTTCAGGCCGAGCTTGTCCAGCACCTGGGTGGCGGCCAGGCCGTAGGGCGCGGTCTTCGGGTTGGCGATGGACAGGTGCTGGAAGCCGCCCTGCTTCAGCACCGCGCCCTTGGCGTCGACGTAGCCGTCCTTCGCCGACCACAGCGCCAGCTTGCCGATGGCGTAGGTGAAGCGCGAGCCGGGCACGGTGGCCTTCTCCTGCTCCAGCTTGGCCGGGGTGGTGTCGTCGGCGGCGAGGAACACCTCGAAGGGCGCGCCGTTCTTGATCTGCGCGTAGAACTGCCCGGTGGCGCCGAAGGAGGCCACCAGCTTGTGCCCGGTGTCCTTCTCGAAGTCCTTGGCGATGGCCTGGATGGGCGCGGTGAAGTTGGCCGCGACGGCGACCTGCACCTCGTCGGCCAGCGCCGCGTGGGCGGCCAGGCAGGCGGCCAGGGCCAGGGAAAGACGGGTGAATGCGTGTTTCATCGATGTGCTCCAGTGGTGGGTTGTCGTTCTATGTCTGCTGGCAGGCGATGAGCCCCCGCATCGCTGTGTTCAAAACTATATAGCGAGGCGCGTAACCGGGCCTGTCGCCAGGCCGAAATACGGCCCGCCTATCCATTCCCTGCGGCTCCGCGACTAGGCGGGTTCGACCTCCCCCTGCTGGAGCACGCAGTGTGGCAGCAGGTCCGAGGGTATCTGTTCGCCATGGACGATACGGGCGGCCAGCACCCCATCCTCCAGCAGCGGCGCGATGACGGCGCCAGGGCGCAGCTGGCGGATGCGCGGAAGGTTCCGCGAGTCATTCACCGTCACCACGGTGAGCGCGGGGCTGGCGAGCGTCCGCAAGGCGCGCAGCACGGACAGGTTGTGCGCATCGTCATCGAGCATCGCCAGCACGGCCACCGCCCGCTCCGCGCCCGCCCGCCGCAGCACTTCCGCGTCCCCGGGGTCGCCCCGCAAGCTGTCCGGGCCTTCCGCCGACGCCCGCGCGGGCAGCAGGCGGACCGCCGCCTGGCCCCTTGCGGTCAGTTCCCGCCAGGCGTTGAGGGCCAGGGCGCCGTCGCCGATGACGATGTAATGTTCAGCGCGCGTCATTCGCCGCGCCCCAGAGGCCGTCGAACGGCAGGAAGTTCAGCCACTCCCCCGCCTCGAAGGTCCTTCCCGCCGGGATTTCGAGCAGGCCGTTGGCCAGCGTCGCGCTCAGCAGGGTGCCGGAGCTCTGCCCCGGCAGCAGGCGGGCGATACCGTCTTCGATACGCACGCGCAGGTATTCCTGGCGGGTGCCCGCCTTGGGCCAGTCGAAGCCCACCGGCAGCGGCTGGCGCCTGGGCTGGACCGCGGCCACGCCCATCCGGTGCAGCAGGTAGGGCCGCACCAGCAGCAGGAAGGTCACCAGGGACGAGCCGGGGTTCCCCGGCAGCCCGATGAAAGGCGTCGCCTCCAGCTTGCCGAAGGTGAAAGGCTTGCCCGGCTTGATGGCCAGCTTCCAGAGCATCACCTCGCCCTGCTCGCGCAGGAGCTTGCCGATGAAGTCCGCCTCGCCCACCGAGACGCCGCCGGAGCTGAGGATCAGGTCGCTCGCGCTGCCTGCGGCGAGGGCCGTGCGGATCGCCTGCGGGTCGTCCCCGACGCGGCCCAGCTCCACGACCTCGCAGCCCAGGCGCTGGAGCAGCGCGCGCAGCACCGGGCGGTTGCTGTCATGGATCTGCCCGGGCGCGAGCGCCTGGCCCGGGGGGACCAGCTCGTCGCCGGTGGAAAGCAGCGCGACCCTCGGCCGCCGCACCACCGGCACGCTCGCGTAGCCCTGGGAGGCCAGAACCCCCAGGGACACGGGGCCCAGTACCCGGCCGGCGTTCAGCAGCGGTTCGCCGGCGGCGATCTCGTCCGCCTGCGGCCGGACGTTGGCGCCGGCCCGCGGCTGGCCTTCGACCCGTACGTGCTGGTCGTCCAGGCGCGTGCAGTTCTCCTGGATCTGCACGCAGTCGGCCCCTGCCGGCAACGGCGCGCCGGTGTAGATGCGCGCGCAGGTGCCGGGCTCCAGCGGCGCCGGCGCCTGGCCGGCGAAGATCGTCTGGGAGACCCGCAGCGCCCGTCCGTCCAGGTCGGCAAGCCTGAAGGCATAGCCATCCATGGCGCTGTTGGCCCAGGGCGGCGAGTCGATCCGGGCGAACAGGTCGCGCCCCAGCACGCGCCCATCGGCCCGGGCCAGCTCCAGTTCCTCGATGTCGGCGATGGGCGAAGCCTCCGCCAGGTCCAGCAACCGGCCCAGGGCTTCGTCGACCGGCATCAACCCCTTGGCTTTCATGGGCGCGGCCCGCAGGCATTGCCGGGCTTGAGGTGGGCGACGAAGTTGCAGGGGCGGTGCCGCGAATCGAGCTGCTCGACGAGGATGCCTTCCCAGGCGGTGCGGCAGGCGCCGGTGGAGCCCGGCAGGCAGCACACCAGGGTGCCGTTGGCCAGGCCGGCCAGGGCGCGGCTCTGCACGGTGGAGGTGCCGATATCGAGGATCGACAAGGCGCGGAACAGTTCGCCGAAGCCTTCGACCTGCTTGTCCAGCAGGCAGGCGACCGCCTCCGGGGTGCTGTCGCGGCCGGTGAAGCCGGTGCCGCCGGTGATCAGCACCACCTGCACCGCTTCCTCGGCGATCCAGGCGGCGACCTGGGCCCGTATCCGGTAGAG
Organism: Pseudomonas sp. 273; assembly: GCF_029201425.1. NCBI lineage: Bacteria > Pseudomonadati > Pseudomonadota > Gammaproteobacteria > Pseudomonadales > Pseudomonadaceae > Pseudomonas > Pseudomonas sp. 273. Next base: position 3,295,544 of record NZ_CP116775.1, on the reverse strand, counting down.
GTCGTCCTTGAGCAGCACGCGCGCCACCAGGCGATGGCCGATCTCGACGCAGCGGCTCGCCAGCAACTCGCCGGAAGTATCGGTTTCGAAAGTTCGCGTATCGCTGACGGTCAATACCGCGATATTGAGTGGAATGAATTCCGTATTCGGCTTGACGTTCACGCCCGTCGCTCCAGTTGGAAGTTTCCGCGCCAAACTAGAGATGAACGACCAGGCCGTCCAATCGATATGGCAAACCCCATGATCGGGGGCCTCTATCGGCAAATGGAGCGCGGCCCTGAAGCCGTTTTAAACCCCCATGCAATGCGTCGTTTCCGTCATAGAGGCGTCTTATCGACGGATCGGAAGAAGCGATTGGACGCTATTTGGCCACGTGCGTAACCTGAAAAACAGGCAACAGAATCCAAGGGTGCCGTGATGGTGCTGATCGACGAAACTCGAACCGATATATCCGACATCAATGCGCCGCCCGACCCCGCGCAAGCCTACAGTTATGTTGAGTTGGGCGAGAACTGGATAATCGGCGAGGCCGTACTTGCCCGGGAAACCGCCCTGGCCATCAGTTACAACGGCATCAGTCAGGCCGTGATGATGGTATCGCCCGGCAATATGGAAGATTTCGTCAGGGGCTTCAGCCTGACCAATGAAATCGTCACTTCCCTGGATGAAATCCACGATATAAAAGTCAGCCGTTCCGGCGAGGCGTACCTGGCGCAGGTCGAACTGGCCAACCGCGCCTTCTGGGCGCTGAAGGGCCGCCGCCGGCAGTTGGCTGGCACCAGCGGTTGCGGCATCTGCGGCGTCGAGGCGCTGGACCAGGCGCTGCCGGCGCTGACCCCGCTGCGCTTCGCGCCGCTGCCGGAGGCGAGCCTGCTGGAAGGCCTGCGCGAGCGGATCGGCGTCGCCCAGACGGCCGCCCGCGGCAGCGGCGCCCTGCACGCCGCCCTGTACCTCGACGGGCAGGGCGAGGTACGCCTGTGCCGCGAGGACATCGGCCGGCACAACGCCCTGGACAAGCTGATAGGCGCCATGGCCCAGGCGCGCGTCGACCCCGCCGAGGGCTTCGTCGTCGTCACCAGCCGCTGCGGCCTGGAGCTCGTCCACAAGGCGGTGCGCGCCCGCATCGGCACCCTGGTCAGCCTCTCGGCGCCCACCGCGCTGACCGTGGAATGGGCGCGCCGCAACCAGCTCAACCTCATTCACGTCCCCCACCGCAGCCTGCCCAGGCTCTACAGCCCGGCGCCCTGACAGGCGCGCCCCGGAGTCTCGATGAACCAACCCCATGAGTCGGCGGCGACGCTGACCCACCTGGACAACCGTGGCCATGCCCGCATGGTCGATGTCACCGCCAAGCCCGACAGCCAGCGCGAAGCCGTGGCCGAAGCCTGGATCAGGATGAAACCCGAGACCCTCGAGCTGATCCTCGAGCAGGGCCACCCCAAGGGCGACGTCTTCGCCACCGCGCGGATCGCCGGGATCATGGCGGCCAAGCGCACCCACGAACTCATCCCGCTGTGCCACCCGCTGCTGCTCAGCGCGGTCGGCGTCGAGCTCAAGCCGGTGCGGCCGGACTCGGTGCGCATTGTCGCGACCTGCCGCCTGAAAGGCGCCACGGGAGTGGAGATGGAGGCCCTGACGGCGGCCAGCGTCGCGGCCCTGACGCTCTACGACATGTGCAAGGCCATCGACCGCGGCATGCAGATCGACTGGGTGCGCCTGCTGCGCAAGGCCGGCGGCCGCTCGGGCCTGTACCAGGTGGAGGATGCGCGATGATCCGGCTGCAGTACTTCGCCCGCTACCGGGAACTGCTCGGCAGCGAGGGCGAGGCCCTGCCCTGGCAAGGCGCCCTGGCCACGCTGGAGGACATCCGCGAACTCCTGGCGAACCGCGGCGGCGCCTGGGCCGAGGTATTCACCCAGGCCAATATGATGTGTGCGCGCAACCAGGAACTGTGCGCCCTGGACGAGCCGGTCGCCGACGGCGACGAGGTGGCGTTCTTCCCGACCGTGACGGGTGGCTGAATAGCCGGCCGAGTGGACGGGCAGCGCGCCGGCGCCGCCCGTCCCTGCGTCCTCAGGTCCCGGTTTCCTCCGCCCCCGCGGGCGGCGCCGGCGGTTCGGCCGCCTCGGGCTTGGCACCGCCCTTCTCCAGCGTCACCTTGCCGGCCTCCTTGTCGTAGCCCAGCGCGACGCTGTCCCCGGACACCACCTTGTCGCCGAGGATTTCCCGCGCCAGCCGCGTCTCCACTTCCTGGCGTATCTGCCGCTTCAGCTCGCGGGCGCCGAACTCGGGCTGGTAGCCCACCTCGACCAGGTGGTCGACCAGGGCATCGTCGACCGTCAGGGTGATGTCCTGCGCCGCCGCCGTGCGCACCACCCGCTGCAGCTGGATGCGGACGATGGCGCGGATGTCGTCGCGGGACAGCGCATGGAACACGATGATGTCGTCGACGCGGTTGAGGAACTCCGGACGGAAGTGCCCCTTGAGCACGCCCATCAGCTCGTCGCGCAGCGCCTTGTCGTCCATGCGCTCGGCCTCGGGGCGCTCGAGGTTGTCCATGATGATCGAGGCGCCGAGGTTGCTGGTGGCGATGATGATGGTGTTGCTGAAGTCCACCACCCGCCCCTTGCCGTCGGTGAGCCGGCCGTCGTCGAAGACCTGCAGCAGTACGTTGTTGACGTCGGGGTGGGCCTTCTCGATCTCGTCCAGCAGGATCACGCTGTACGGCCGCCGGCGCACGCGCTCGGTCAGCTGGCCACCCTCGTCGTAGCCGACGTACCCCGGCGGCGCGCCGATCAGCCGGGCCACGGCGTGGCGCTCCATGTACTCGGACATGTCGATGCGGATGATCGCCTGCTCGTCGCCGAACACGCTCTCCGCCAGCGCCTTGGCCAGCTCGGTCTTGCCCACCCCGGTCGGGCCGAGGAACAGGAAGGTGGCGATGGGACGGTGGGCCTGGCCCAGCCCCGCGCGCGACAGGCGCACGGCGTCGCTGACCGCCACCACCGCGTGCTCCTGGCCGATCAGGCGCTGGCGCAGCGTTTCTTCCATCTTCAGCAGCTTCTGGCGCTCTTCCTGGGTCAGCTCCGCCACCGGGATGCCGGTAAGCCGCGAGACCACCTCGGCGATGGACGACGTGGTCACCTCCAGTGTCTCGGAGCCGGTCTTGCGCTCCCAGGCCTCGGAGCGTTCATCCAGCTGCGCCTGCTTCTCGCCGATCAGTTCCTCGAAGCTCTTGGCCTCGTCGAAGCGCTTGCGCGAGGTCGCGTAGTCCTGCTCGCGCTTGAGCTGGGCGATCTCCGCCTCCAGCTCCTGGATGTCCGCCGGCCGCGAGGTGGCGCCGATGCGCACGCGGGCGGCGGCCTGGTCGATCAGGTCGATGGCCTTGTCCGGCAGGAAGCGGTTGGTGATGTAGCGGTCGGCGAGCTCCGCGGCGGCGACGAAGGCGTCGTCGGCGAAGGTCACCTGGTGGTGGGCCTCGAGCTTGTCGCGCAGGCCCCTGAGGATGACGATGGTCTGCTCCACCGTGGGCTCGGGGACGAACACCGGCTGGAAGCGGCGTTCCAGCGCGGCGTCCTTCTCGATGTACTTCTGGTACTCGTTGAGCGTGGTGGCGCCGATCAGGCTCAGCTCGCCGCGGGCCAGGGCCGGCTTGAGCACGTTGGCGATGTCGAGCCCGCCCTCCTCGCCGCCCTGCCCGGCGCCGACTATGGTGTGCAGCTCGTCGATGAACAGCACCAGCTCGTCATGCTTGGCCGTGACCTCGTCGATCAGCTGCTTGGCCCGCTCCTCGAACTCGCCACGGTACTTGGCGCCGGCGACCATCGAGTTCAGGTTCACCTCGACCAGGCGCTTGCCGCGCAGCACTTCCGGCACGTCGCCGTTGACGATGCGCTGGGCCAGCCCCTCGACGATGGCCGTCTTGCCGACGCCGGGCTCGCCGATCAGCACGGGGTTGTTCTTCTTGCGCCGGGCCAGCACCTCGATGGCGTTCTCGATCTCCTGGGCCCGCCCCAGCACCGGGTCCAGCTTGCCCTGGCGCGCCAGCTGGGTGAGGTCACGGCCGAACTTGTCCAGCGTCGGCGTGCCGCTGGGCGTATCCACCCGGCCGTCCTCGGCGCCCTTGCCGACTATCTTGACCACCTTCTGGCGCAGCGTCTCCGGGGTCACGCCGTATTTCTTCAGCAGCGTGCCGGCCAGGCTCTCGGGCACCGAGGCCAGGCCGATCAGCAGGTGCTCCGGGCCGACGTAGGAATGCCCCAGGTCCCGCGAGGCCTGGAAGGCCAGCTGGAAGGCCTTCTTCAGGCGCGGCGAGATGGTCATGCGGTCGACCGGCGCATCGGGCGAGGCGTTGCCGGTCTGCGCATGCTGGTCGATGTAGCCCTTGATGTCCTGCGGCGACAGCTTCAGCTCCTTGAGCAGGGCGGACACCACGTCGGTATCGGCCAGCACGTACAGCAGGTGCTCGGTATCCAGCTCGTTGCGCCGGAGCTCGTGGGCCTTTTCCGCGGCGCGCTGGAGTATCTCCAGGGTCTGGGCGCTGAAGGCGTCGGTGGCGTCGACCGACTCGCGGGGCACCTCGGCGGCCATGCCGAACCCCTCGCCCTCGTCGCCCGCGCCACCGCCGAAGCGGTCGAAGAAACGCGAAAGCCCGCCGCCCCCCAGCAGCGAGTCGAACGGATTCAGCATGCTCTGGTGCCGCATCAGCTGGCGGTAGTCGTGGTCGCAGATCGACATCGACTTGCGCTCGCCATTCTGTACGACGGTCACGCGGGCGACAGCGGGTCTCGCATTACAGATTTCACAGAGATTCGCCATGATGAACTCTCTCCACGGAACAAGTGGGCGCTTGTAATCGAGCGGCCGCATCTCCAGCAGCGAATAGCCATGAATGAGTTCAATAACGAACCCCAAGTCCTGGCATACGCTGTTTTTTCGAAACGAAAGAGACAGGAAAACTCGAAAAGCAGTAACGGCTATTACACCGTCCGTTCACCATAGTCCGGGAAGTGGGAGGGCGCCAGACGAAATCGACGATAGCCAAACAACGAAAGATGATAAGAAGCCGCGCCATAGTGACGAAACGGCGAAGTAACGCGGAACTATCCGGAAAAGATGACGAACATAACTTTCACAGTGCCTGTCGATGAATGAAAAACTGCACCGCGACAGGCGAGAACCATTACGGCGAAGTGACTCGCCGCAATGGTTCGGGAAAGTTACTGGAAAAACCGCGCGAATACGGAAGTTATTCGGCGAGTGACTCCAGCAGGTCCGCGGAGGGCACGAAGAACAGGCTGCCGGTCACTGCGCGGCTGTAATCCAGCAGGCGGTCGTAGTTGCCCGCCGGGCGACCGACGAACATGTTCTGCAGCATTTCCTCGATGGGCTCGGGCGAGCGGGCATAGCCGATGAAATAGGTGCCGAACTCCCCTGCCCCCGGCCGGCCGAAGGGCATGTTGTCGCGCAGGATCTTCACTTCCTTGCCGTCCTTGACCAGGGTGGTGAGGGAGCTGTGCGAGCAGCTCGGCTTGACCGCCTCGTCCAGCTCGATGTCGGACAGCTTGGTGCGCCCGATGATGCGCTCCTGGGCCTCGACGGACAGCTGGTTCCAGCCGGCCATGTCATGCAGGTACTTCTGCACCAGGACGTAGCTGCCGCCGGCGAAGCCGGGGTCCTCGTCGCCGATCAGGGTGAAGTGGGCCGCCTCGCGGCCCGCCGGGTTCTCGGTGCCGTCGACGAAGCCGACCATGCTGCGCATGTCGAAATAGCGGAAGCCCTGGACTTCGTCGACCACCTCCACCGCCCCGCCCAGGCGCGTGGCCATCTGCGTCGCCAGCTCGAAGCACAGATCCATCTGGTCCGCGCGGATATGCAGCAGGATGTCGCCCGGCGTCGAGACGGCGACGCGCTCGCCGGAGCCTATTGCGCGGAAGCTGTGCAGCGCCGCCGGGCGGGGCGCGCCGAACAGCCTGTCCCAGGCGTCGGAACCAAAGCCCATGACGCAGGAAAGATTGCCCGCCGGCGCCCGCTTTCCAACCGAGCGCACCAGGGCGGCGATATCCCCGCACAAGGCGCGCACGGCAGCATGGTTTTCCTCGCCGGAAACCAGTGTCGCCACGAGAAAGATCGCACTACTGGTGATTGGACTATCGACTGCCTGGGGAATGGGGAGTTCTTCTGTCATTTTGCTTGGCAACTACCATCACGGTTGGGCGATCGAGACTACCAGATATTACCGGGCGCATGATAATGCGCCATCGAAGTGTCGAATTGATTTCACCCGGGAACAAAGAAAGGGGGTGCCGTCCGCACCCCCGAGTATCTGTTGGCCAACTGTCTCAGTTGACTTCGGAGCGCATCACCCGCACCGGAACGGATTTATAGGAAGGTGTTCCGCTGTCCACGTCGATGTAGTCCAGCGGCACCAGTCTATTGGCTTCGGGATAGTACGCGGCGACCGAGCCGGCGGCGATCTTGTACTCGATGGCGGTAATCTTCTCGTAACGAAGTTTGCGCCCCGCGGTGATGGTTTCTATATCCACCAGGTCGCCATGTTCCAGCCCCCTGGCCGCCAGGTCGTCCGGGTTCATGAAGAGCACGTCGCGCCGCCCGAAGACGCCGCGGTAGCGATCGTCCATCGCATAGATGGTGGTGTTGTACTGGTCGTGGCTGCGGATGGTCACCAGGCGCAACACGTCCTCGCCCTCCACCACCTTGTCTTCGTGCAGGCCGGGGAAGACGAAGAACTCGGCCTTGCCCGAGGGCGTATCCCACTTGCGCTCGGTCGGCGGCAGCGGCATGCGGAAACCGCCCGGGATGCGTATGCGGGCGTTGTAGTCGTCGAAGCCGGGCACGGTCTTCTCGATCAGCTCGCGGATCCGGTCGTAGTCGGCGACCAGCTCCAGCCAGGGCACCTTGCTGTCCGGCAGCGTGGCGTTGGCCATGCCGGCGACGATGGCCGGCTCGGAGCGCAGCACGTCGGAGGCGGGCTTGAGCTTGCCGGCCGAGGCGTGGACCATCGACATGGAGTCTTCCACGGTCACCGATTGCGGCCCGCCCTCCTGCACGTCGAGTTCGGTCCGCCCCAGGCAGGGGAACAGGAAGCTGTGCTTGCCCACCAGCAGGTGCGTGCGGTTCAGCTTGGTGCCGATGTGCACGCTCAGCTCCAGCTTGCCCATGGCCGGGAAGCACTGCCCGGGGTCGGGCAGCGCCACCGCGAAGTTGCCGCCCAGGCAGATGAGGGCCTTGGCGCTGCCGTCGATCATCGCCTGCATCGCCTGCACGGCATCGTGGCCGTGCTCCGCCGGCGGCTTGAAGCCCAGCACCTGCTCGATCCTGCCCAGGAAGGCGCCCGATGGCTTCTCGGTGATGCCCACCGTGCGGTTGCCCTGGACGTTGGAGTGGCCGCGCAGCGGGCAGATGCCGGCCCCGGGCTTGCCGAAGTTGCCGCGCAGCATCAGCAGGTCGCAGATGAGCCTGACGTTGGCGGTGCCTTCGTTGTGCTGGGTGATCCCCATCCCGTAGGTCACGATAGTGGCGTTGGACTTGGCGTAGGCCGCCGCGACCATTTCCAGGTCGGACTTCTTCAGGCCGCTGGCGGCTTCGATGTCCGGCCACTGGGTCGCGTGCAGGTCGGCCACCAGCGCGTCGAAGCCGACGGTGTGGTCCTTGATGAATTCATGGTCGAGCGCGCCGCCCAGGTTCTCCTCGATCTCCAGCAGCGCCTTCATGATCCCCTTGATCGCCGCCGCATCGCCCCCCGCCTTGACCATGAAGTAGGAGGACGCGATGCGCGTGGAGCCGTAGGTGGCCATCTCGATCATGTCCTGCGGGTCGGCGAACCGCTCCAGCGCGCGCTCGCGCAGCGGGTTGAAGACCATGATCGGCACCTTGCGCCGCGACGCCTCGTGCAGCGTGCCCATCATCCGCGGGTGGTTGGTCCCGGGGTTGTGGCCGATGGAGATGATGAGTTCGCAGGTGTCGAAGTCATCCAGCGAAACGGTGCCCTTGCCGATGCCGATCGAGCGCGGCAGGCCGACGCTGGTCGGCTCGTGGCACATGTTCGAGCAATCCGGGAAGTTGTTCGTGCCGTATTCCCGGGCGAACAGCTGGTAGAGATAGGCCGCCTCGTTGGAGGCCCTGCCCGAGGTGTAGAACTCGACTTCGTCGGGCTGCAGCCCGCGGAGTATCTCGCCGATGCGGGCGAAGGCGGTTTCCCATTCGATGGGCCGGTAGGTGTCCGAGGCCCGGTCGTACACCAGTGGGTGGGTGATGCGCCCGAGGTCCTCCAGTTCGTAGTCGGTGCGGTGCAGCAGGGAAGCGACCGGGTGGTTGGCGAAGAACTCGGGGGTGACGCGCTTGCTGGTGGCCTCCCAGGTCACCGCCTTGGCGCCGTTCTCGCAGAACTGGAAGGTGGACCGGTGTTCCTTGTCCGGCCAGGCGCAGCCGGGGCAGTCGAACCCGGCGGGCTGGTTGGTGCGCATCAGGGTGATGGGCGCCTTGAGGGTATCCATCTGTTCCCGGACGGCCGTGGCCGTCGCCTTGAGAGCGCCCCAACCACCAGCGGGACCATCGTATTTACGAACACCAGGTACCTTGCGTCGAATAGTCATGATCGCTCCATATATACGAGCATGCCGGTAGTTGGGCATGGATCGATGGTTGTATATGTTCAGCCGCTATAGCGATTATCTTTCCGCGCTATAGCGATATTGCCTTGCGCGCTACCCTCCCGAGAAAACAAAACTTCTTTCTTTCAAGAAGAAACCATCGCCGCCAGTCAACGAAAAACTGGCGCCTGTTACATGACTTGCCGAGCGGGATCAACAAGAAGTTGCGAGAAAAAATAGCTTGCCCATGCCGCGGGATCGTGCTCTAGAATCTAAGCGGCGCACTTCCGAGATGTCAAGGCAAACAACGAGAGTTGCACAGGCGCAGGCGGGCACTTAGTTAGCTTGCTTTGTGCCCGACACTCTTCGTCGAACTTTCCCTCCACTCCGCGAGGCAGAGAAAGCATGGACACATACAGTTCGACCGCAATTGATCTGGCCCGTCTGCAGTTTGCCTTCACCGTTGGCGTCCATATCGTCTTCCCGGCCATCACCATTGGCCTCGCCAGTTTCCTGACAGTACTCGAAGGGCTTTGGCTTAGAACCGGAAGAGATGTCTACCGGGATCTTTACAGCTTTTGGGTAAAGATCTTCGCGATCAACTTCGGCATGGGCGTCGTTTCCGGATTGGTGATGGCCTATCAGTTCGGCACCAACTGGAGTCGCTTTTCATATTTCGCCGGCGGTATTACCGGGCCATTGCTGACTTATGAAGTTCTGACCGCCTTCTTTCTCGAAGCGGGCTTTCTCGGCGTGATGCTCTTCGGCTGGGAGCGCGTCGGCCGCGGCCTGCACTTCTTCGCCACCGCCATGGTCGCGCTGGGCACATTGATTTCCACCTTCTGGATATTGTCCTCCAACAGTTGGATGCATACGCCGCAGGGTTTCGAGATCGTCGATGGGCGGGCGGTGCCGGTCGACTGGCTGGCGGTCATCTTCAACCCCTCGTTCCCCTTCCGGCTCGCGCACATGGCCATTGCCGCGTTCCTCGCCACCGCCTTCTTCGTCGGGGCCTCCGGGGCCTGGCACCTGCTGCGCCGCAGCACCGACCCGGCCGCCCGCACCATGCTCTCCATGGCGGCCTGGATGGCGTTGCTGGTCGCGCCCATCCAGGCGGTGGTCGGCGATGCCCACGGGCTCAATACCCTCGAACACCAGCCGGCGAAGATCGCGGCGATCGAGGGCCACTGGGAGAACGTTCCCGGCGAGCCCTCGCCCCTGATATTGGCCGGCTGGCCCGACATGAAGGCGGAAAAGACCCACTTCGCCATAGAAGTTCCAATGCTCGGCAGCCTTATTCTCACCCACAGTCTCGATCGCCAGATTCCCGCATTGAAATCATTCCCACCGGAAGACAGACCCAATTCCACGGTCATTTTCTGGACCTTCCGGATAATGGTCGCCATGGGACTTCTGATGATACTTACAGGGTTCTGGAGTTTGTATTTGAGATGGCGCGGGAAACTCTACGATTCCCCGCTGTTCCTGAAGTTCGTGCTCTGCATGGGCCCCTCGGGACTGATCGCGCTGCTGGCCGGCTGGGTAACTACCGAAATGGGCCGCCAACCCTGGGTGGTCTACGGCTACATGCGCACCGTCGATGCCGCCTCGGCGCAAACCACCGCGCAAATGACCATCAGCCTGGTACTTTTCGTGCTCATCTATTTCGTGCTGTTCGGCACCGGCATCGCCTATATGCTGAAACTCGTACATAAAGGGCCGCAGCCCCACGATGCGGAACATCCCATCGAAGGCGGTGCGGGCCAGATGCGTACGCCTGCACGTCCATTGTCGGCATCCGACGACCGTTGACCCGCAAGCATTTCAAACTTGAGGAGCGAATAACATGGGCGTCGATCTCACACTGATCTGGGCATTGATCATCATCTTCGGCATCATGATGTACGTCATCATGGACGGTTTCGACCTGGGCATCGGCATTCTCTTCCTGGCGATAAAGAACAAGGAAGAACGCGACGTCATGATGAATACCGTCGCCCCCGTATGGGACGGCAACGAAACATGGCTGGTATTGGGCGGCGCGGGCTTGTTCGGTGCCTTCCCATTGGCCTACTCGGTATTGCTCAGCGCGCTCTATCTTCCCCTGGTGCTCATGTTGCTGGGGTTGATATTCCGCGGCGTGGCCTTCGAGTTCCGCTTCAAGGCCAGCGACCGGAACCGCCACTGGTGGGACAAGGCGTTCATCGGCGGCTCCATCGTGGCCACCTTCGCCCAGGGCGTGGCCCTGGGCGCCTTCATCGACGGCATACCGGTGGCCGACAACGCCTACGCCGGCGGCAGCCTGGACTGGCTGGCGCCCTTCCCGATCTTCTGCGGCTTCGCCTTGCTGGTCGCCTACGCGCAGCTGGGCAGCACCTGGCTGATCATGAAGACCGAGGGGCAGCTGCAGGCGGAGATGTACCGCTACTCGTCCTACTTCATCTGGATACTGCTGTTCGCCATCGCCATCATCAGCGTCTGGACGCCCCTGTCGCACCCGCAGATCGCCCAGCGCTGGTTCAGCCTGCCGAACCTGATCTACTTCCTGCCGGTGCCGGCGCTGCTGCTCTTCAGCTTCTTCGCCACCCTGATCACCCTCGCCCACCGGGCGACGGTGACGCCCTTCATGCTCACGCTGCTGGTCATCTTCCTGGGCTACAGCGGGCTGGGCATCAGCGTCTGGCCGAACATCATCCCGCCGGCGGTCTCCATCTGGCAGGCGGCGTCGCCGGTGCAGAGCCAACTGTTCGCCCTGATCGGCGCCCTGTTCATCCTGCCCTTCATCCTGATGTACACGTCCTGGAGCTACTACGTGTTCCGGGGCAAGGTGAAGGTCGGCGAGGGCTACCACCACTGATGCCCCGGGCCCGGCGCCGGCAGCCACTCGCTGCCGGCCCAGGCTAGGCCCGTGCGCGGGCCCCCGCCCCCTGCCCCGTGGACGGCAGCGCCCACTGGAAGCACGATTTGCCCAGGGCCTTCGCCACCAGCATGGCCGAATCCGCGGCCAGGACCAGCCCGTCGGCCTGCTGGCCATCGCGGGGGAATTCGGCGACACCGATGCTGACGCCGATCTGCAGGTCCGGGAACTCCTCCAGCAGGCTGGTTTTCGCCACCCCCAGCAGCCGTTCGCACAGCGCTTCGACTTCCGTGCCCGTGGCGCCGGTGATCAGCGCGAACTCATCCCCGCCCAGCCGCGCGAGAAGGTCCCCGTTCCTCACCGTCCGGCTCCATCGGTTGGCGACCCCCTGCAACAGGCGGTCACCCACGGCGTGGCTGTGCAGGTCGTTCACCTGCTTGAAGCCGTCCAGGTCCAGGTAGAGCAGGGTCAGCGACTTCTTCTGGTGCCCCGCCGCCGACAGCGCCTCGCGCAGCGACAGGTCGAAACCGCGCCGGTTGAGCAGCCCGGTCAGCACGTCGTGGCCGGACGCGTATTCAAGGCTCGACAACAACTTCGAACGGGTCTTCATGGTGCGGTGCATGCGCACGGCGACCAGCACCAGAAAGAACAACTGAAGCGAACTCAGGCAGGCGCCCAGAACAAAACATGCAAAGGACTTGATGCCCAGGGCCTGGCCATGTAGCCAGATGAATATCAGAAGCCCGGCCATGGTCGCCCAGGAGAACAGCGACACCCCCAGAAGTGCATTGAACTGATGACGAAGATGGCGGACCAGACTTTCCTGACTAACCTGCAAGACACAACCCCTGGTAAGAATCTCTAGCGCAATTGATCGTCAACCAATTGAAATACTTGAATCATGCGGACGAACGGCGGCACATGGCCCGCGCACTATCCGCATGGCGACGAAACATCTACGAAAGCCCTGGAAGAAAAGCGTGCGAAGACTCAGTGGGGCCACTGAATCCAGAGGTCGAGCAAGGCTCTTTGGCTAATTCCCCGCAAAGCGGTTACTTCTTCTGCAGCCAGCCGTCGACGACATCGCCGCCATATTCCGCCTTCCAGGCCTTCAGAACTTTATGGTTGCCACCCTTGGTCTCCACGACTTCCCCGCTGTGCGGGTTCCGGTAGACCTTGACCGCCCGGGCGCGACGCTTGGGCCGCGCGCCCCGGCCGCCGCGCGGGCCCGCTTCGCCGAGCGCCTGTGGGTCGAGGATGGCGGTCACGTCGTACAGCGACTTGCCATATGCCGCCATCAGTTCATTCAGTTTCCGCTCGAACTCGATTTCCTTCTGAAGATTGACATCGTTCTTCAGCGACTCCAGATGGGCGATCTGTTCAGCGAGCGCTTTCTCTACAGCGCGAAATTCTGCCAGCTTGGACATGGGAAACCTCTTCAACAAAAGTTTTTCCAATCGAAGAATATACCGGACAAACTCTGCGAATCCAAACACCTGAAGTGCTGAAACCATACATTCGGATATGCCTGCCGAACCATAAGGCAGGCCTACAGGGAAATCACCTCGTTTTCAATCTTCATTCCAGGCACGCTCATTCGATACGGCGATATCGCATATCCGCTGGCAGCCCCATCCGGCTCAAACTACGCGTCCCTGGCCTGGGGCCTTGTGAACATACCTGCCGATACGATCTTGTTCTCTGCAAGCGGGTGGAAACTGCATTTTCGTAGTGTCAGGTATAAGCGGAATACTTGAAGCAAGTTCTATCCGGCTATCGACCGGAATGTTCACGGTTGCGTTGCAACATGGAACGATCCGCAGCCATCCCCCACCCTGACCTGCCGGTTCCATGCGATGCCCGTTTCCCCTGTGGCTGGCGGTCGTTCGCTCGGCTGGCCGCCAAGCTGTATAGTCAATCTATACCTGGCAACTATAATCTGTAGCTATTGAGATAATTGGAGCGTGAGTCCGACGCTACCGATCTTCAGCCGCCAGGCCCTGGCCGAGAACCTTGTCCGCGACCTGGCCGGCGAATCCCTGGCCGACTATGGCTCCGGCATGTTCCTGGCCGCTCCGCGGCGCACCGGCAAGAGCACTTCCTGCGCAACGACCTCGTGCCCGCGTGTGAGCGTCGGGCTGGCAACCCATCTACGTCGACCTGTGGGTGGACCGCGAGAGTGACCCCGCCGACCTGATAGCGGGTGCCATCGCCAAGGTGCTGGCCGAGCACGAAAATACCTTCACCAAGGCGGTCCGCAAGGCCGGCATCGAGAAGAGTGGAAGGCCAGCCGGGGTGAATACGCCCTGGAAGACTCGTCCATGGCGCAATGGCTGACCTGCAACAAGCGGGAGGTCGGGTGAGCGCACAGCTACCCGCGGTCTGACCGGGCAGCGCCGCCCTGCCCTCGCCTCACGCCATCGGCTTGTCGTCGACGCGGTCCCGGGAGGCGCGGGCGGCCAGGGCGTCGAAGGTGCCCGCCGTCAGTGCCTCCTCGCCCTGCTCGTCGAGCAGCCGGCGGAACACCAGGTGCTCCGGGAAGCTGCGGCCGATCAGCGTCAGCAGGCGCAGGCCGCGGTCGGTCAGCTCGAAGTTGTTGCCGGTGCCGCCGTGGTCGCGCGGCCGGTCCTGGATGAAGCCGCCATCGAACAGCACGCCTTCCAGGTCGCCCGCCACGCGCTTGACGTGGTCGACGCTGCCTTCCAGGGGCTCGCCCCGGGCGATGCGTTCCTCGGCCACTTCCTCGCCGTACTCGCGGGCCTTGTAGGGTTCGTCGGCGCATTGCTGGGCGTGCAGCAGCAATTGTTCGATCAGGTCCCAGTCGTAGCTCATGGCGTGTCTCCCGCGTGGGTCGATGGCTTGCCGGCGTTCGCCGCCGGTCCTGCCTGTTGCGACTGCCGGGCCGGCCGGGAGTTCGAACGCACCGAGCAACGGCGCGCCTTTTCCGTTGGGCAATTCTTTCGAACTCGTCGCCGCCAGGGGTTCCAAACCCTGGTGAGTGCCGCGCCGCGAAGCGTGGCCAGCCACCGCGCCCGCGTGGCGCTTCCGCGAAGGAGCCCGACCATGAGTACGAACCTGCAAGGCAAGAAGGTCCTGATCATCACCGCCAACGCCGGCATCGAGCGCGACGAACTGCTGCGCCCATTGCAGGCCCTGAAGGAGCAAGGCGCCAGCGTCACCCATGGCAGCGTCAAGGGCGGCGAGGCCCAGACCTGGCTCAAGGACAGCGAGAAGGACCTGAAGGTGACCTCCGATGCCCGTCTCCAGGGCCTGAGCGCCGCGGACTACGATGCCCTGGTGATTCCCGGCGGCACGGTGAACGCCGACACCCTGCGCCAGGATGCCGATGCGCAGCGCCTGGTCCGCGAGTTCTCCGAAGCCGGCAAGACGGTCGCGGCCATCTGCCATGGGCCCTGGCTGCTGATCGACGCCGGCGTGGTTTCCGGCAAGACGCTGACCTCCTATTCCAGCGTGCGCACCGACCTGGTCAACGCCGGGGCCGACTGGGTGGACGCCGAGGCCATGGTCTGCCCGGCCCAGGGCTGGACCCTGGTCACCTCGCGCAACCCCAACGACCTGCCGGCCTTCGACGAGGCCATCGGCAAGGCCCTGCAGGCGGCCTGACGCCCATTCACCGAAGCAGACGGAGGGACAGCAGATGAGTACACAGAACCTGGGCCGCTGGGAGCGGCTGTTCTCGGTGGCCCTGGGCCTGGCCGGCGTGCGCAACGGTTTCCGTCGCGGCGGCCGTGCCGCGCCGGCGACTGCGCGCGGCCCTCGTTGCAGGTGCCCCATGGGAAGGAAGAATGCGGCGAAATGCGCGGGCAGGCGATGCAAAAGGACAAAAAGAAGCGCCCCGTCCCTGGGGCCATAAGTAAGGGGAGTTCGCCCGAATCATTCAGGCAGAGCGCCAGGGGCTGCGCAAGCCATGTTCGAAATATCGAGCCTATAAAGTCGATTCCTGCATATTGCATGAAGAAGGCGCAGCGGCAGGCCGCATCATGCTGATATCAAGGTAATGCCACTCATCCCGAAACCCGCTGAATACGCGGCCTACGGATAATCCCCCGATTTCCCTGCTCTGCCTCGTATTCATAATTTCAACCGATTCCTTTTTTCGCTTGAGTCATCGTGGTCAGAGGATTACTTTTCCAGTTCTTCCGCAGCACTCTTCCCCGGCTGTCTTCGGGGCCTTCCCTCCTGTCAGGTTGTTCCCCCCTCCATGCGAACCCTATTGAGTCCCGCGCAGCAGCAGGCTGCGGTGGCGGAGTTTCTTCTCCGCGTTCCCGCCCTGGCGCGGGAGATCAAGCGCTCCCGCCTCGAGGAAAACGAGGACGAACAGGCCTACCGCCTGCGCAAGGGCTGGGCCGAGCTGTGCATCCACGCCCGCTGCATGGGCATGGAGCCCTGGCTGTTCGCCCACCTGCTGATCGGCACACCGGCCGAGCAGATAGAGCGCCTGAAGACTTCGCACAACCCGCTACTGCCCGACTGAACCGGCCGCTCCCGCTCACTCGCCCTGTTCCGTCGAGCCGGGCGGCTGGGCCAGGCCGCGGGGCCCGGCGATGCCCCAGATGGCCAGGCCCAGCACCGGGAAAATGGCGATCAGCAGAGCCCACAGGGCCTTGGCATTCACGCCCTTGTCGCTGCGGAACACGCTGACGATGGCCCACAGGTCCAGCAGCACGATGATCACCGCGGCGGCGATCAGCATCAGGGATACGAACGTGGTCATGGCGCACCTCCTCGGCTCGTTCGATGTCTGCGGTGGGCCGGCCCGCGCGGCCAAGGTTCCATCGCCTGGACCGGCGCCGCGGCGACCTACCGTTCGTCCCGGTGGCTGAACGTGGCCACCGCCCCCCAGTCCTCCGAGAGACCGCCGGCCGCATGCCCGCGGGCATCCACCGACCGACAGGAGGACTGGCACATGGGTTGGAACGACCATCGGGACGCCGCGTTCACGGCTGCGCTGCGGCAGCTGTTCGCCCAGGGCAGCCTGGAGCCGGACAGCCGCGAGGAGATACTCGCCCGCTACATCCTCGAACACGGTTTCGCCGCGCTGTCCGAGGAGCAGCAGCAACGCTTCCGCGACGAGCTGCTGCCGCGGCTCAAGGAGGTGTCCGGGGCCACCGTCCTGCCGATGGACATCCCCCTGCAGGAAACCACGCCGCCGCCCGCCGGCGGCATCAACGACCCGGGCAACGAGGACCCCGGCTCGCTGCTGGAAAGCGAACGGCCGGACGACCCCACCAAACATTCCCGCTGACGGCCCGCCGCAACGGAAGGAGGCTCATCGATGATCCCGTTCACGACCCTGCTGACCCAACCGAAACATGCCTGGGGCGACCTCAGCGCCAGCGTCGACCGCCACCCGCGGGCCTTCGTGCCGCTGTGGCTGGCCCTGCCGCTGATCCCGGCGGTCTGCCTGTTCATCGGCACCACCCAGGTGGGCTGGCAACTGCCGGGCAACGACCAGGTGCAATACCTGAGCGCCAGCAGCGGGGCGCTACTGGCGCTGTGGTGCTACCTGGGCTTTCTCTGCGGGGTGGTGATCATGGCCTACCTGGTGCGCTGGGTGCTGTTCCGCACCGAGAGCCGGCCGGACATCGGCCGCAGCATGGCCTTCACCACCACCATCGCCGTGCCGCTGATGCTGGCCGGGGTGGTGGCGCTGGTGCCCTACCGCTGGGTGATGCTGCTCGCCGCGGCGCTGGCCACGGCCTGCTCGGCCTTCCTGCTGTTCAGCGGGCTGCCGGTGTTCATGCACCTGCGTCGACGCTCGGCGGTGTTCTACGCTTCGTGCATCCTCGGCTTCGGCTTCCTGGCGCTACTGACCACGGCCTTCGCCTTCCTGGAACTCTGGGGGCAGAGCATGGCCGGCAGCGGCGAATACCTGGAGCAGTGAGTGCGGCGGCGGCAGCGGCTCCTCCGGGGGTTGCTGCATGGGCACTTCCTCGGGGAACTCCTCGGGCACCTGGCTTTCCCGGTCGGGAAACGTCGGCGGCTGCTCGGGCTGGGGCCGCTGGAGCTGTATGAAAGGGACCATGGCGTACCTCCTTGGGCAAGGGTGGCTGTCACCCTTGCTTTGGACGCGCCGCGTCAGTTTGGTTCGGTTTTTCCGGCCTCGGCCTGCACCTCCACCAGCAGCGCCAGCAACTGCTCGCGGTCGAAGGGCTTGGCCAGGCGCCGCAGTGACGCGGGGCAGCCTTCCAGGCGTGCCGGGTAGCCGGTCATCAGCACGCAGCACAGCGTCGGGAGCGCCTGCCGGGCGCGCTGGATCAACTGCATGCCGTCCAGGTCGGGCATCGCGTAGTCGGTCAGCAGCAGGTCGAACGCCTCTCCCTCCTTCGCCAGCAGCTCCAGCGCATGCTGCGAGGAGTCGGCGCGGCGCACTTCGCAGCCCAGCTCCAGCAGCAGGGCCGCGGTGCCGGTCAGCACCAGCGGGTCGTCGTCGACGATGAGCACGCTCAGTTCCACCCTTTCCGGCATAGCCGCCTGGGCCGCAGTTTCCTGGGCGTCCTCTTCGCCGTCCGCCGCGGGGAGCACCGCCGGCAGCCAGATTTCCGCGGTGGTGCCCTGCCCCGGCGCGCTGTGCAGCATCAGCGCGCCGCCCTGCTGCTGGGCTATGCCATGGACGATGGACAAGCCCAGGCCGGTGCCCTTGCCAGTGGCCTTGGTGGTGTAGAAGGGCTCCGCCGCCCGGCGCAGGGTCTCGGCATCCATGCCCTGCCCCGTGTCGGAGATCGCCAGGCACACGTAGTCGCCGCCGGCCAGGTTGGTGCGCTGGCCGTCCAGCAGCGTCTCGTTGCGCGCCGAGATGGTGATGGCTCCGCCCTGGGGCATGGCGTCGCGGGCGTTGGTCGCCAGGTTGATGATCGACAGCTCCAGCTGGTTCTGGTCGCTCATCATCCGGTTCAGGTGCAGGGGGAAACGCGTCTCGATGGTGATGGTCGGCCCCAGCGAACTGAGCAGCAGCTCGCTCATGTCCTGCAGCAGCGTCGGCAGCTCGATCGGCTGCGGGAACAGCCGTTGCTTGCGGGCGAAGGCGAGCATCCGCTGCGTCAGCTGGGCGCCACGGCGGGTGGCCTCCAGGGCGTTGCGCCAGATGTCCTGGACGCGCTCGGCGTCGGCCGGCAGGTGCCGGTGCAGCAGTTGCAGGCCGCCGATGATCACCGTGAGCAGGTTGTTGAAGTCGTGGGCGACGCCGCCGGTGAGCTGCCCCAGGGACTCCATCTTCTGCGACTGGATCAGCTCGTTGCGCGCCCGCTCCAGCTCCTCCTGGGCATAGCGCTTGTCGGTGATGTCGCGGGTGATCTTGGCGAAGCCCAGCAGGGTACCGGCGTCGTCGTGGACCGGGTCGATCACCAGGTTGGCCCAGAAGCGGCTGCCGTCCTTGCGCACCTGCAGCCCTTCCTCCTCGTAGCGTCCCTCGGCCAGGGCGATGTTCAGGCTGCGCTCGGGTACGCCGTCGTTGCAATCCTCGGCGGTGTAGAAGCAGGAGAAATGCCGGCCGATGATCTCCTCCGGACGGTAGCCCTTGATCCGCTGCGCCCCGGAGTTCCAGCTGGCCACCCGGCCGTCCGGTTCAAGCATGTACAGCGCGTAGTCGGACACGCCGTTGACCAGCAGGCGGAACTGTTCCTCGCTGCGGCGCAGCGCCTGCTCGGTCTCGTGCTGGGCGGTGCGGTCACGGGTGATCTTCACGTAGCCCAGCAGCTCGCCGCTGTCGTCGCGCACCGCGTCCATCACCACGTGGGCCCAGAAGGTCGAGCCATCGCGGTGCAGCCGCCAGCCCTCGCTTTCGTAGCGCCCCTCGCGCGCCGCGGTGGCCAGCGCCCGCTCGGGCAGCCCCGCCTTGCGGTCGGCGGGCGGGTAGAAACAGGAGAAATGCCGGCCGATGATCTCGCGGGCCTCGTAGCCCTTGAGCCGTTGTGCCCCGGAACTCCAGCTACCGACCAGGCCGTTGGGGTCGAGCATGTAGATGGCGTAGTCCGTCACCGCCTCCATCAGCAACCGATAGCGGGCGTCCTCCACCAGTTGCGCGTTGCTGGCGATCGTTCCTGACATGGCGTTCCTCCACCGAATCGCTTCAGCAAAGCACAGCTTCGCAGGGCGTACCTCATCGGCCGCCAAAAGGGGCCCGCCGGGTGGAAAGTCTGAACCCGCCCCGCCAGGCCCCGTCAACCCTGTGGGCCCCATGCCCCGGGGCCATCCCACAGACCGATGGAGAACTGCCATGAACATCCCCGCCCTACTGCGCGGCACCCTGTTGTCGGCCACCCTGCTGGGCGCCGCCGCACCCCTCTTCGCCGCGGAGCCCGCCGCCCGCGACCAGGCCTTCGCCAGCGAGGCCTCCGCCGCCGGCCAGGCCGAGATCGACGCGGCCAAGCTGGCCCTGCAGAAGAGCCAGGCGGCCGACGTGAAGACCTTCGCCCAGCACATCATCGACGACCACACCAAGGCCAACACCGAACTGCAGGCCCTGGCCACCCGGAAGCACCTCGAGCTGTCCGACCAGCCGGGCATGGCCGACAGGGCCAAGGCGAAGGCGCTGGACATGCGCGACGAGTCCTTCGACGCCGCCTACGCCGACAACCAGGTCGCGGCCCACGAGAAGGCCGTGCAACTGTTCACCGAAGCGGCCGACAGCGCCAGCGATCCCGACCTGCAGCAGTTCGCCCGGGTGACCCTGCCGGTGCTCAAGCAGCACCTGCAGATGGCCCAGGACCTGGCCAAGGCGCATCCCTCCAGGTGACGGCGGCCGCCGGGGCGGCCCCGCCCCGGCCCGCGTCAGCCCAGCACCAGGCGGTTGGCGCGCTCGCCCACCACCATCTCGGTGATCCAGCGCACCAGGATGTCGGTATAGGCGTCCTGGGCCAGCTCGGTGCTCAGCGCATGATCGGCCTCGTCGATGATCCGGTGCGTCAGCGAGTGGGTCTGCTGGAAGGCGGCCCGGTAGCTGAGGATGGTCGCGCGGGGGATGAAGTCGTCGTGCTCCGACTGCACCAGCAGCACGTCGCCGGTGAAGGCGGCGCAGGCGCGCAGGGCGCGGTTGCTCGCCGCCGGCACGCGGCTGGAGCGGTAGGCCATCAGGTCGTCCCGCGGCAGCTCGCGCTTGGGCCGGTCCCAGTCCTCGTCGCGGTACAGTGCCGGCACGCGCAGGGCCAGCCAGCGGATCTTGCGCAGCTCGCTGAGGATGCAGGCGAGGTAGCCGCCATAGCTGGTGCCGACCACGGCGATGGCCCCGGGGTCGATCTGCGGGTGCGCGGCCAGGCGGTCGTAGGCGGCCAGCAGGTCGCGCAGGTTGTGCTCGCGGGTGATCCACTCGCGCTGGCGCTCCTCGGCGCCGTGCCCGCGCAGGTCGAAGGTCAGGCACACGCAGCCCAGGCCGGCGATGCCGCGGGCGCGCCTGAGGTCGCGCTGCTGGCTGCCGCCCCAGCCGTGCACGAAGAGCACGCCGGGCACATGGGTACGCGGGCTGAGGAAGTTGCCCTGCAGGCGCAGGGAGTCGACGTTGATGTCGATGCGCTCGTCATAAGGCGTCATAGGTCCTCCACCATTGCGTATTTCAGCAGGAAGTCGCCACGCCGGTCGGGGCCGCGGTAGATCACCCGGGCGTTGGCCGGCAGCGCCTTGTCCTCGAAGATCTCGAAGGACGAGGCGCGCACCGCCTGCAGCGCCGGGTCCGCCACCAAGGCCTGCAGGGCGGCCAGCTCGGCGCCGGTGGCACCGCCCACGCGCCAGGACTGCTCCAGCACGCCGCTGCGCTGCCGGCCCCGGGCATCCACGCCCTGGGCGATGTCGTAGTTGCGCCGCGAGGCGAAGAAGTGCGGCAGGCACTGGCTGGCGGCGCGGTCGAAGGCCCGGCCCTGCTGGATCGCCAGGCGAACCTCGGCGGCCAGGTCCAGCCCCAGCAGGGCGTCGAAGTCGCCGCGTACCACCAGCAGGTCGGAGCCGCCGTAGACCAGCTCGCCGCGGGCGTTGCGGTTCTGCTGCTGGAAGCCATGGTAGGACAGCAGCACGCCGCTGACCTGGGCCTGGCCGACGCTGAGGGTGCGCACCTCGGCGAGGTCGTCCTCGATGGCCAGGCCGGCCAGGAAGTCCGCCTCGTCGTAGCCGGCCAGCGCCGCCTCCAGTTCGTCCACGTCGACTACCACCCGCTGCCCCAGGCCGCCGCGCGCGCCCGCCGGCTTGAGCCGCTGCGGGCCACGCGGCAGGCGCGCGCTGGCGCAGCGCCAGGCGTCCTGGCGGCAGAACGCGCTGTGGCCATCCAGCACCACCGACGCCACCCGCTCGGCGAAGCCGGCCGTCCAGCCCCGCGGGGTGAGCGCGGCGTGCTCGATCAGCGGGTGGACGATCGCCTTGCCGGCCTGGTGGGCCTGCTCGACATAGCCGCCGAACAGGTCCAGCGGCCCCTGCACACCCAGCCGGCGGGCCTGCTCGCGGCCCACCAGGGTGTCGCTGGGCACCCAGTAGTAGTGTCGCTGCGGGTCCCGTGCCGCGGGCGGGCCGTCGAAGAACTCCAGCCCCTGGATTTCCGCCAGCCAGCGGGCCAGCTCGCGGTTGCTGCAGGCGTCCTCGGGCGCAGGGTCGGCCTGCGGCGAGGTGGCGATGACGATACGTCGATTCTCGGCGTGGATCATGCGGCCGCTCCCTTCGTGCGTGGCGTATGAACACTCGACTGTGCCCGCAGTCAGTGGTTCTACGGAGTCGATGAAGCGAGGACAGGACGATGGACCAGGACCGCGAGGCGCAGATACGCCAGAAGGCCCACGAAATCTGGGAAGCCGAAGGCCGCCCCAGCGGCCAGGCCGAACGCCACTGGCGAATGGCCCGGGAACACCTGGGCGAAATCCTCCCGGTGGAAGCCGCCCGCGACGCGCCCCCGGCGGGCAAGGCGCGGAAGCATCGCCGGGGCGGGTGATGCCGTCGGCGCCGAATGACCGTTTGCGGTTATCCGCCGTCATTCGTGCCACCAGGGTGTCCGGCGCGGCCGGTGAATCCAATCACGGACGGAGTCCGCGATGGCCCAGCGGCCGCACGAATCATCAGGCAAAACCACGGATATTCGCCCCCACCTCGCCTCCCCACCCACCCCTGCAAAATGCGCGGCACCTCCATCCCGGTCGTGCAACGCGCCCGCATCACAACGCCATCAGACTCACCATTTCCCCTTCTGAATCAACGGCCTGAAACAAGCGCACCGCCTGGTACGGAGCCTGCTTTGCGTACTGAGCCCGGGGCGCCTGCCCCGCAGTGCGTTCCGCAGCGGCAAACGCCGGCCCGGCCCGGCAGAAAATCGAAACTTCGCACCGCGCGGCCCGGTCCCCCTGAAGAGGTCGCCGGCGAAGCGGAGACTCCCAACGAAGGCCGGCAGGATTGTCCGGCCCACTGCAAAGAGGAAGTGGAAGATGCGAAACCTGCTGGCCGATGCCCGCCTGGAAGACCCCTGCCCACCCACGCTGCCGCCGTTTTCCCTGACGGCGGAAGTCACCCCCGTGCGGCGCAGGCGGATCCTCTTCGTCACATCGGAGCTCACCGACTTCGTCAAGGCCGGCGGCCTGGGCGACGTCTCCGCCGCCCTACCGCGGGCGCTGCTGGCCGAGCACGACATCCGCGTGCTGCTGCCCGGCTACCGCCAGGTGCTCAAGGGCGCGGTCGCCTGCCGGGTGGTCGGCCACCTGCCGGGCCTGGCCGCGCTGCCGCCCTGCGACATCGGCGAGCTGCAACTGGCCGACGGCCTGCGCGTCTACGTGGTCATCTGCCCCGAACTCTACGACCGCGAGGGTACGCCCTATGGCGACGACGCCGGCAACGAATGGCCGGACAACCACATCCGCTTCGCCCGCCTGAGCCTGGCCGCCGCCGACATGGCCGCCGGCCTGGCCACCCCCGGCTGGTGCCCCGACCTGCTCCACGTCAACGACTGGCCCAGCGCCCTGGCCCCGGCCTACATGGCCTGGCGCGGGCAGGCCACGCCCAGCGTGCTAACCATCCACAACCTCGGCTACCAGGGCGCCTGCCCCCTGGGCAGCTGCGCCGAGCTGGGCCTGCCCGAGCACGCCGGGCTGCCGGAGAGCATGGAGTTCTACGGCAAGCTGTCGTTCCTCAAGGCGGGCATCAACCATGCCAGCCACATCACCACCGTCAGCGAGACCTACGCCCGCGAGATCACCGGCGAGGCCTTCGGCTGCGGCCTGCAGGGCGTGCTCGCGCAGCGCCGCCGGGAAGGCCGCCTAAGCGGCATCACCCATGGCATCGACGCCAGCTGGGACGCGCGCAGCGACCCGCACCTGGTGGCGCGCTTCGACGCCCGCCGCCTGCAAGGCAAGCGGCGCAATGCCGAGTACGTGGAGCGCAGCTTCGGCCTGCTGCCCGGGCGCGGCCCGCTGTTCGCCGTGGTCTCGCGCCTGGTGCAGCAGAAAGGCATCGACCTGACCCTGGCCATCGCCGACCGCATGGTCGAGGCCGGCGGCCGCCTGGTGGCGATCGGCCGCGGCGAGCCGCCGCTGGAGCGGGCCATGGCGCAACTGGCCGAGCGCTACCCGGGGCGCGTCGGCGTGCGCATCGGCTTCGACGAGACCGAGGCGCGGCGCATCTACGCCGCCAGCGACTTCCTGCTGATGCCCTCGCGCTACGAACCCTGCGGGCTGAGCCAGATGTACGCCCAGCGCCTCGGCTCGCTGCCCATCGCCCGCTGCACCGGCGGCCTGGCCGACACCATCGTCGACGGCGTCACCGGCCTGCTGTTCCGCGAGGGCGACCCGGACAGCTACTTCGAAGCGGTGCAGCGCGCGCTGAACATCCACCGCTACCCCGAGCTGCTCAACGCCATGCGCTGCAAGGCCATGGAAGCCCCACCGTACTGGAGCAAGGCGGTGCGCCCCTATACCCGGCTGTACCGCGACCTGCTCGCGGAACTGCCCGTGAGCGTGCGCCGATGAGCCGCCAGCTGCCCCGGGCCGGAGCCCTGCCGCAGCCCGACGGGCTGACGCGCTTCGCCATCTGGGCGCCGGACGCGCGGCGGGTGGACCTGCAGCTGGGCGACGGCAGCCGCCTGCCCATGCAGGCCCTGGACGACGGCTGGTACAGCCTGGAAATCCCCTGCGCGGCCGGCAGCGCCTACCGCTTCTGCATCGACGACCGGCTGTCGGTGGCCGACCCGGCCTCGCGGGCCCAGGCCGGCGGCGTGGAGGCCGACAGCCTGGTGCAGGACCCCACCGCCTACGCCTGGCAGAGCCGCGAGTGGCGCGGCCGGCCCTGGCACGAGACGGTGCTCTACGAACTGCACGTGGGCCTGTTCGACGGCTTCGGCGCCCTGCTCGACTTCCTCCCGGGGCTGGTCGAACTGGGCGTCACCGCCATCGAGCTGATGCCGCTCAACGCCTTCCCCGGGCGCCGCAACTGGGGCTACGACGGCGTGCTGCCCTACGCCCCCGCCTCGGCCTATGGCACCCCGGAGAACCTCAGGCGGCTGATCGACCAGGCCCACCTGCTGGGCCTGATGGTCTTCGTCGACGTGGTCTACAACCACTTCGGCCCCCAGGGCAACTACCTGGGCGAATACGCCTCGGGCTTCTTCGGCGAGCAGCCCACGCCCTGGGGCCACGCCATCGACTTCGCCCGCCCGGCGGTGCGCGAGTTCTTCATCGGCAACGCCGAGATGTGGGTGCGCGACTACCGCGTCGACGGCCTGCGCCTGGACGCCGTGCACGCCATCGCCGACAAGGCCTTCCTGGTCGAGTTGGCCGGGCGCGCCCGCAGCGCCGCCCAGGGCCGCCACCTGCACCTGGTGCTGGAGAACGAGGACAACCAGGCGAGCCTGCTGCGCCAGGGCTTCGACGCGCAGTGGAACGACGACCTGCACCACGTGCTGCACCACCTGCTGACCGGCGAGCGCGAGGGCTACTACGCCGACTACGCCGGGGCCACCACCGCCAAGCTGTGCGCCTGCCTGGCCGAGGGCTTGGTCTTCCAGGGCCAGCGCGACTACCGCGGGCGGGTGCGCGGCGAACCCAGCGCCGAGCTGTCGCCGCTGGCCTTCGTGGCCTTCCTGCAGAACCACGACCAGGTCGGCAACCGCGCCCTGGGCGAGCGCCTGATCGCCCTGAGCCGTCCCGAGCGCCTGCGCGTGGCGGTGGCCCTGGTGCTGCTGGCGCCCATGGTGCCGATGCTGTTCATGGGCGAGGAATGGGGCGAGCGCAACCCCTTCCTCTATTTCACCGACTACCAGGGCGACCTGGCCAAGGCGGTCAGCGACGGGCGGAGCCAGGAGTTCGCCGCCTTCGGCCGCTTCTCCGGCGCCCTCCCCGAGCCCAACGACTACGAGACCTTCGTCGCCTCGCGGCCGCGCCCGGAACACGCCGACAGCGCCTGGCGCGCCCATTACCGGCGCCTGCTGGAGCTGCGCCATGCCTGGCTCATCCCACGCCTGGACGGCACCCGCGCCCTGGGCGCGGTGCCCCTGGGCGAGGCGGCGGTGAGCGCGCGCTGGCGCCTGGGCGATGGCAGTCTGTGGCGCATCGAGCTCAACCTGGGCAGCGAGGAAGTCTTCGTCGAGGCGCCGGCGGCGCAGACGCAGATCCTCTTCTGCGAAGGCCAGGAAGTCGCCGACTACCGCGCCGGCCGGCTCGCCCCCGGCAGCCTGGCCCTGAGCCTGGAGGACAGCCCATGAGCGATGCGCTGCTGCGCGAACTGGCCGGCGAGGCGGGCCTGAAGCTCGACTGGGTGGATGCCGACAACCGCCCGCAGCAGGCCAGCCCCGAGGTGTTGCGCCAGGTGCTGGAGGCCCTGGGGTTGCCGGCGCAGAGTCCCGGGCAGCTACGCCAGAGCCTCGGCCAGGTGCGCCAGGAGCGCGCCGCGCCGCCCTCGCTACTGACCCTGGACCAGGGCCGGCCGCTGCAACTGGGCCCCCTGGCCAGGCCCAACGAGTCGTTCCGGCTGGTCCCCGAGCACGGCGAGGACATCGAGGGGCGCCTGGACGAGGCCAGCGCCCTGCCCCCCGTGGCCCAATGCGGCTACTACCGCCTGCAACTGGCCGAGCGGGAGCTGAGCCTGGCCGTCGCCCCGCCTCGCTGCCCCCAGGTGCCGGAACTCTGCGACGGGCGCCGCCACGCCTGGGGCCTGGCGGCGCAGCTGTATGCCCTGCGCGAGCCCGGCGACGGTGGCCTGGGCGACCTGGCGGCGCTGGAGGCCCTGGCCCGCAGCGCCGCCGCCAAGGGCGCCGACGCCCTGGCCATCAGCCCGCTGCATGCCATGTTCGCCGCCGCCCGCCAGGCCTACAGCCCCTACTCGCCCTCCAGCCGGCTGTTCTTCAACGAACTGCACGCCGCGCCGCGCCAGGTCTTCGGCCAGGCCGCGGTGGAGCGGGCCATCGCCGAGGCCGGGCTGGGCGAGGAACTGCACGAGCTGGAAAGCCTGCCCCTGGTGGACTGGCCAGGCAGCGCCCGGGCCCGCGAGCGCCTGCTGCGGCAACTGCATGGCGGCTTCGCCCGGGCCGACGCCGGCCTGCAGCGTGACTTCCAGCGCTTCCGCCACGAGGGTGGCGAGGCCCTGCTGCAGCACTGCTGCTTCCAGGCCCTGCAACGCCGCCGCGGCGAGGCCGGCGACGGCCTGGACTGGCGCCACTGGCCGGCGGCCTTCCTCCGCCCGGAGGCCGAAGGCGTGCGCCAGTTCATGCTCGAACAGCCGGAGGAAATCGACTTCCAGCAGTTCTGCCAATGGCTGCTGGCGCGCTGCCTGCAACACACCCAGCAGGCGGCGCGCGACGCCGGCATGGGCATCGGCCTGATCGCCGACCTCGCGGTGGGCGCCGACCCGCGCGGCAGCCAGGCCTGGATGCGGCAGGACGAACTGCTGGCCGGGGTCAGCGTCGGCGCCCCGCCCGACGTGCTCAACCGCGCCGGGCAGAACTGGGGCATCTGCGCCTTCTCGCCCCACGGCCTGCGCCTGCACGGCTACCGTGCCTTCATCGAGATGCTGCGGGCCAACCTGCGCTACCCCGGCGGCCTGCGCATCGACCATGTGCTGGGGCTGCGCCGCCTGTGGGTGATCCCCGAGGGCGCGCCGCCGGAAACCGGCGCCTACCTGGAATACCCGCTGGACGACCTGCTCCGGCTCATCTGCCTGGAGGCGCGGCGAGCCCGGGCGCTGATCATCGGCGAAGACCTCGGCACCATCCCCGGGGGCCTGCGCGAGCGGCTCGCCGAGCACGGCATCCTGGGCATGCGGGTGCTGCTGTTCGAGCAGGCCGGCGGCCACTTCCACGCCCTGGCGCACTGGCCGGACGCGGCCCTGGCCACCACCACCACCCACGACCTGCCGAGCCTGGAGGGCTGGCGCCAGGGCCACGACATCGACTGGCGCGAGCGCCTGGGCCAGCGTAGCGAGGAACAGGCACGGCACGACCGCGAGGAACGCCAGCGGGACGTCCAGAGCCTGGCCCGGGCGCTGGCCGGGAACGGCATCGCCCGCGAACCGCTGGACGGCGCCATCGAGTTCGTCGGCCGCACCCCGGCGCCGCTGGTGCTGCTGCCCCTGGAAGACGCCCTGGGCAGCGTCGAGCAGCCCAATCTGCCCGGCCCCGGCGACGAACACCCGAACTGGCGCCGGCGCTACCCGGCCCGGGCCGCTCAGATGCTCGACATCCCCGCGGTGAACGCGCGCCTGGAACGCCTGGACCAGGCGCGCCGGGGGCACGACTCATGAACGCCATCCGCGCCACCCTGCGCCTGCAGTTCAACCGCGACTTCACCCTGGACGACGCCCTGCCCTGGCTGGACTACTTCGCCGAACTGGGCATCAGCCACCTCTACGCCTCGCCGCTGCTCACCGCCCAGCCCGGCTCCGGCCACGGCTACGACGTGGTCGACCCCACCCGCATCAACCCCGAGCTGGGCGGCGAGGCGGCCCTGCGCCGGCTGGTCGGCGGCCTGCGCCCGCGCGGCATGGGGCTGATCGTCGACACCGTGGCCAACCACATGCGCATCGGCCAGGCCAACCCCTGGTGGCAGGACGTGCTGCGCTGGGGCCTGGCCAGCCCCTACGCGCACTTCTTCGACATCCACTGGCGCAGCGACGACCCGCTGCTGGACCGCCAGGTGCTGCTGCCCTGCCTGGGCGGCGACTACTTCGACGAACTGCGGGCCGGGCGCATCCGCCTGGGCTTCGCCGAGCACGCCGGCTGCTTCCAGCTGCACTACGGCGAGCAGTGCTTCCCGGTGTGCCCGGCCACCTACGGGATGATCCTGGTGCACGCCGGCGAAGGCCCGCTGTACGAACTGGCGCCGCGTTTCGCCGAACTGCGCGGCCACCCCCAGGCCCGCGTGCTGGCCACCGCCCTGTGCCGGCGCCTGGCGGCGCGGCTGGGCGACGGAGCGCTGTGCGAACGCCTGCTGGGCTTCTACCAGGTGGCCGAGGGCCGGGACTGGCGGCCCCTGCACCGCCTGCTGGAGAACCAGCACTACCGCCTGGCCAACTGGCGGGTGGCGGCCGACGACATCAACTGGCGGCGCTTCTTCGACATCAACGAACTGGTCGGCCTGCGCGTGGAGCTGCCGGATGTGTTCGGCGCCTGCCACGCCTACCTCCTGCAACTGATGCAGGAAGGCCTGGTGGACGGCCTGCGCATCGACCACGTCGACGGCCTGGCCGACCCGCGCGGCTACTGCCGGCGCCTGCGCCGGGCGTTCCGCGACGGGACGGCGCCACTGTACGTGGAGAAGATCCTCGCCGTCGGCGAACGGCTGCCGGCCGACTGGCGGGTGGACGGCAGCAGCGGCTACGACTTCATGAACCAGGTGTCGCTGCTGCAGCACGACCCGCGCGGCGAAATCCCCCTGCGGGCACTTTGGGAGCAGACCAGCGGCCGCCGCCAGGGCTTCGATGACGAACGCCTGGCGGCCCGCGAATGGGTGCTGGGCGGCGCCTTCGCCGGCGACCTGGAAGGCATGGCCCAGGAGCTCTGGCAACTGGCGCGCACCGACCTGGCCAGCCGCGACCTGCCCCTGGGCTCCATCCGCCGCGCGCTGTTCCAGCTGCTGCGGGCCTTCCCGGTGTACCGCACCTACGCCGGCGCCTGCGGCCGTTCGGCCCAGGACCGGCGCTATTTCGAACAGGCCCGCGGCGCCGCGGAGGAACGCCTGGACGAGCATGACCGGCGCACCCTGGCCTGGCTCGGCCGGGTGCTGGGCGGCGAGCCCCTGCGCGCTGTGCCGCCCGGGCCGCTGCGGCAGAAGCGCCGGCAGGTGCTGGCGCGCTTCCAGCAACTGACTCCGCCCATCGCCGCCAAGGCCCTGGAAGACACCGCCTGCTACCGCCACGCCGCCGCCCTGGGACGCAACGACGTGGGCTTCGACCCGCAGCGCCTGGCGGCGCCACCCGCGGAATTCCACGCCGCCTGCCAGGCGCGCCTGGCCGAATTCCCCCGCGCCCTGCTGGCCACCGCCACCCACGACCACAAGCGCGGCGAGGACTGCCGCGCCCGCCTGGCCGCGTTGAGCGAACGCGCCCCCTGGTTCGCCGAGCAGGTCGCGCAGTGGCGCCCCCTGGCCGCGGCCCTGCGCCACCCCGGGACGCCCCATGCGCCCAGCGGCGGCGACGAGCTGATCCTCTACCAGTGCCTGCTGGCCAGCTGGCCCCACGAGCTGGGCGAAGACGACGCCGAAGGGCTGCGCGCCTACCACCGGCGCATTGCCCGGTGGCAGCTCAAGGCGCTGCGCGAAGCCAAGCTGGAAACCGACTGGAGCGCCCCCGTGCAGGCCTATGAAAATGCCTGCGCGGACTTCCTCGACGCCCTGCTCCTGCAACCCGCCGGCCGGGAACTGCGCGGCGCCGTGGCCGCGGCGGCCCGGGCTCTGATGCCCGCCGGCGCCCTCAACGGCCTGGCCCAGTGCCTGCTGCGCTGCACCGCCCCCGGGGTGCCGGACCTGTACCAGGGCTGCGAGTTCTGGGACTTCAGCCTGGTGGACCCGGACAACCGCCGCACCCCGGACTACGCCCGGCGCCAGGCCACCCTGCAAGCGAACCCCGACTGGCCGCAGCTGCTGGAGCACTGGCGCGACGGGCGCATCAAGCAGGCCCTGCTGCACCAGGCGCTGCAGCTGCGCCGGCGCTGGCCGCAACTCTTCGAGCACGGCGGCTACCAGCCCCTCGACCTGCACGGCGAGCACGCCGGCTGCCTGCTCGCCTTCCTGCGCAGCCATGCCGGCCGGCACCTGCTGGTGCTGGTGCCGCGGCTGTGCGCGGGCCTGCTGGAAGACACGCCGCTGCCGCGGGTGGGCGCCGAGCGCTGGGGCGACACCCGCGTGCGCCTGCCGGCCGGGCTGGCCGGCCGCCACTGGCAGGGCCTGGCCGGCGGGCACCGCGACGACGACGCCGAACTGGCGGTGGCCGCCCTGCTGGGCGAGTTGCCGGCCAACCTGCTGACCTGCGCCGACGAGGAGGCAAGCCCATGAACATCGACGAACGCCGGGTACGCGAACTGGCCCACCAGATCTGGGAATCCGAAGGCCGCCCCGAGGGCCAGGCCGAACGCCACTGGCGGATGGCCCGCAGCCTGGCCGAGGCCGAGCAGGAACAGATCGCCCAGCGCGAGGCCCCCGGCGAGGCGCCGGAGAAGCCGGCCCTGCTGCAGAAACCGCCGCGGCGCAAGGGCAAGCTGCCCGCCGCCGACCCCGAGCGCCCTGACGAGGGCTGAGCCCGGCGCCTTCCCCGCCCCATCGGCAAGCAGAGGACCCCCTCATGAGCAAACGCTCGCACTCGCGAGTCACCGAAGGCCGCCCCTTCCCCCTGGGTGCCACCTGGGACGGCCTGGGCGTCAACTTCGCGCTGTTCTCGGCCCACGCCACCCGCGTCGAACTATGCCTGTTCGACGCCAGCGGCAAGCGCGAGCTGGAACGCATCGAGCTGCCCGAATACAGCGACGAGATCTGGCACGGCTACCTGCCCGACGCCCACCCCGGGCAGATCTACGGCTACCGCGTGCACGGCCCCTTCGAGCCGGACGCCGGGCACCGCTTCAACCCCAACAAGCTGCTGATCGACCCCTACGCCCGCCAGCTGGTGGGCCAGCTGCGCTGGTCCGAGGCGCTGTTCGGCTACACCATCGGCTCGCCCGACGCGGACCTGAGCTTCGACACGCGCGACAGCGCGCCTTTCGTGCCCAGGTGCAAGGTCATCGACCCGGCCTTCACCTGGGGCGAGCAGCAGTTCACCCGCATCCCCTGGGACGAGACGCTGCTCTACGAGGCGCACCTGCGCGGCATCAGCATGCGCCACCCGACGGTGCCCGAGCGCCTGCGCGGCACCTGCGCGGGGTTGATGAACGCCGAGCTGATCAAGCACCTGCGCCACCTGGGCATCACCAGCCTGGAGCTGCTGCCGGTGCACGGCTTCGTCGACGACAAGCACCTGCTGGAAAAGGGCATGAGCAACTACTGGGGCTACAACAGCATCGCCTTCTTCGCCCCCCACGCCCGCTACCTGGCCAGCGGCCAGGTCAACGAGTTCAAGGAAATGGTGGCGCACCTGCACGACGCCGGCATCGAGCTGATCCTCGACGTGGTCTACAACCACACCGCCGAGGGCAACGAGCTGGGCCCGACGCTGAGCATGCGCGGCATCGACAACGTCTCCTACTACCGCCTGCAGGCCGACGACCGGCGCTACTACGTGAACGACTCCGGCACCGGCAACACCCTGGACCTCAGCCACCCCTGCGTGCTGCAGATGGTCACCGACTCGCTGCGCTACTGGGCCACCGAGATGCGCGTGGACGGCTTCCGCTTCGACCTCGCCTCCATCCTCGGCCGCTACGCCGAAGGCTTCGACGAGCGCCACAGCTTCCTGGTGGCCTGCCGCCAGGACCCGCTGCTCAGCCACCGCAAGCTGATCGCCGAACCCTGGGACTGCGGCCCCGGCGGCTACCAGGTGGGCCGCTTCCCGCCCGGCTGGGTGGAATGGAACGACCGCTTCCGCGACACCCTGCGCAGCTACTGGCGCGGCGACGAGGGCCAGCTGCCGGACCTGGCGCGGCGCCTCACCGCCTCCGGCGACCTGTACAACCATCGCGGCCGCCGGCCCTACGCCTCGGTCAACTTCATCACCGCCCACGACGGCTTCACCCTGCGCGACGTGGTGTCCTACGACCACAAGCACAACGAGGCCAACGGCGAGGACAACCGCGACGGCCACGACGACAACCGCTCCTGGAACCACGGCGAGGAAGGCCCCACGGGCGACCCGGCGATCCGCCAGCTGCGCCTGCGGCAGATGTGCAACCTGATGGCCACCCTGCTGCTGGCCCAGGGCACCCCCATGCTGCTGGCCGGCGACGAGTTCAGCCGCACCCAGCAGGGCAACAACAACGTCTACTGCCAGGACAACGAACTGGGCTGGATCGACTGGAACCTCGACGACGAGGGCCGCCAGCTGCAGGCCTTCACCCGCTACCTGATCCGCCTGCGGCGGCGCTACCCGATCCTGCGCCGCGGGCGCTTCCTGGTCGGCGAGTACAACGCCGAGCTGGGGGTGAAGGACGTGACCTGGCTGGCCCCCGACGGCCGCGAGATGACCCAGGAAGACTGGGAAACGCCCCAGGCCCGCTGCCTGGGAATGCTCCTGGACGGCCGCGCGCAACCCACCGGCATCCGCCGCAGCGGCGCCGACGCCACCCTGCTGCTGTTGCTCAATGCTCACCACGAGCCGCTGCAGTTCCAGCTCCCCGGCGTGGCCCAGGGCCGCGACTGGCAATGCCTGCTGGACACCATGGCCGAGCCGCCGGCCCTGGACGACGGCCTGGTGCACGGCTTCGACGCCGCCTTCGAACTGGGCCCGCGGGCGCTGGCGTTGTTCGTGTTGCGCAAGGAGGGGGATGGGTGACGGGCGTGGTTTCCCGTAGGGCGCATAACGCCTACGGCGTTATCCGCCGTTTGCGTCGGGCCCGGGTGCATGGAACGACGGCGGATAACCGCGAACGGTTATTCGCCCTACGAACCTGCCGGCTGACGCTGTGTTATCCGCGTTCGGCGCCAGCACACCCTCCCCCGGACAATCGGATGAAATCCGCCTGAACGGTGCCCCCGGCGCCCAGTCGGAAGCTATAGGCGCCCGCGAAGGCGTCCCCAACCGCAACCGCTATGGAGGACAGCATGAAAATCAGCGAAGTCATGACGCGCAACGTCCAGACCACCGCCCCCGACACCTCGCTGCAAGAGGCCGCCGCGGCCATGGCACGGATCGACAGTGGCGCCTTGCTGGTCAACGACGGCGACCGCCTGGTGGGCATGGTCACCGACCGCGACATCGTCGTCCGCGCGGTGGCCGCCGGGCTGGGGGTGGATACCCCGGTGTCGCGGGTGATGAGCGGCGACATCCACTACTGCTTCGAGGACGAAGAAGTGCAGCACGTGGCCCGCAACATGGCGCAGGTGAAGATGCGCCGGCTGCCGGTGCTGACCCGCGAGAAGCGCCTGGTGGGCGTGGTCTCCCTCGGCAACATCGCCGCCTGCCGCGACGCCCAGGCCAGCGACACCGTGCTGCGCGGCGTGGCCCAGGCCCACTGACCAGCCCCCTGGCCACGGCGCCGCCCGGGCCGTGGCCGGCCGCACAGCGGGAGAACGACATGAAAGCTGTGGTATTCCACGACGTCGGCGACATCCGCCTGGACGAGGTCCCGGAGCCGACGCTGCGCCAGCCCAACGACGCCATCGTGCGCCTCACCGCCTCGGCGATCTGCGGCACCGACCTGCACTTCGTGCGCGGCAGCGTGGGCGGCATGAAGCCCGGCACCATCCTCGGCCACGAAGGCGTGGGCATAGTCGAGGAACTGGGCGACGAGGTGCGCAACCTGCAGGTGGGCGACCGGGTGGTGGTCCCCTCCACCATCGCCTGCGGCAACTGCGTGTACTGCCGCGCCGGCTACTACGCCCAGTGCGACGTCGCCAACCCCGGCGGCCAGCGCGCCGGCACCGCCTTCTTCGGCGGGCCCGAGGCCAACGGCGCGTTCCACGGGCTGCAGGCCGAGAAGGCGCGCATCCCCTACGCCAACATCGGGCTCATCCGCCTGCCCTCGCAGATCAGCGACGACCAGGCGATCCTGCTGTCCGACATCTTCCCCACCGGCTGGTTCGGCGCCGAGCTGGCCGAGGTGGGCAGCGGCGACACGGTGGCGGTGTTCGGTTGCGGCCCGGTGGGCCAGTTCGCCGTCGCCAGCGCGCTGCTGAAGGGCGCCTCGCGGGTGTTCGCCATCGACCGCCACCCCGACCGCCTGCACATGGCCCGCCAGCAGGGCGCGGAGGTGATCGACTTCGAGCGCGAGGACCCGCTGCAGGCGCTGCTCTGGCTTACCGACGGCATCGGCGTGGACCGCGCCATCGACGCCGTCGGGGTGGATGCCGAGCGCAGCCACGGCGAGGTCACCCCGGCGCCCAGTGAAGGCCACGAGTCGCCCTGGACGCCGGGCAACGCGCCGGCCCAGGTGCTCGACTGGGCGGTGGCCGGCCTGGCCAAGGCCGGCACCCTCGGCATCATCGGCGTGTACGGGCCGGACTCGCGGACCTTCCCCATCGGCATCGCGATGAACCGCAACCTGACGCTGAAGATGGGCAACTGCCACCACCGCAAGTACATCCCGCGGCTGATCGAACTGGTGCTGAGCGGGCGCATCGACCCGGCCAAGGTGCTCACCCAGGTCAAGCCCATCAGCGACGCCATCGCCGCCTTCGAGGCGTTCGACCAGCGCCAGACCGGCTGGGTGAAGGTGGAACTGCAACCGCAGCGCCGGCACGCCGCCGCGGGCGACGAGGAACGCGTCCGCCAGCCGGCGCCGCCCGCCACGGAGTGACGCCATGGGAACGGACGGCCTGCACATCGGCATTTCCGGCTGGCGCTACGCCCCCTGGCGCGGCGAGTTCTACCCCAAGGGCCTGCCCCAGCGCGAGGAGCTGCGCTATGCCTCCCATGCCTTCGCCAGCATCGAGCTGAACGGTTCCTTCTACGGCCTGCAGACGCCCGAGCGCTACCGTCAATGGAAGGCGCAGACCCCCGAGGGCTTCCGCTTCAGCGTCAAGGGCCCGCGCTTCGTCACCCACCTGCGGCGCCTGCGCGAGCCGGAACAGGGCCTGGCCAACTTCTTCGCCTCCGGCCCCCTGGAGCTGGACGAGAAGCTCGGCGCCTTCCTCTGGCAGCTGCCGCCCAGCCTGGCCTACAGCGGCGAACTGCTGGAGGAGTTCCTCGCCCTGCTGCCACGCGACAGCCATGCGGCGGCCGAACTGGCGGGCTCCGCGGACGAGCGCCTGCGCCACGGGCAGCGCCCGCCGGGCAGGCGCTTCCCTTTGCGCCATGCCCTGGAGGTGCGCCACAAGAGCTTCTGCACCCCCGGCTTCACCGACCAGCTGCGCCGGCACGGCGTGGCCCTGGTAATGGCCGACGCGCCGTCGAAGTGGCCCTACGCCGAGGACCTCACCGCCCCGGACTTCACCTACCTGCGCCTGCACGGCGCCGAGGAACTCTATGCCAGCGGCTACGGCGAGAAGGCCCTGCGCCGCTGGTGCGAGCGCATCCGCCTGTGGCGCAACGGCCTGCAGCCCGCGGATGCCGAGCTGATCGACGCGGACAGGCGCGGCGACCGCCGGCACCGCGAGCTGTACTGCTACTTCGACAACGACATCAAGGTGCGCGCGCCCTTCGATGCCTTCCGCCTGATGCAGCTGCTCGACGTCCACCTGCCGCAGCAGCAGGTGCCGGGCGCCGCGGTGGAGGGCTGGGCATGAACCAGCCGGCCCGCACCGGCGCCGGCCAGGCGATGGCCAGCGGCCTTTCGCTGCGGGTACTGACGGTGAACACCCACAAGGGCTTCAACGCCTTCAACCGCCGCTTCATCCTCCACGAGCTGCGCGAGGCGGTGCGCGCCACCGCGGCGGACCTGGTGTTCCTCCAGGAAGTGCACGGCGAGCACCAGCTGCACGCCGGGCGCCACCCCGGCTGGCCGGCCACGCCGCACTACGAGTTCCTCGCCGACAGCATGTGGCCGGCCTTCGCCTACGGCCGCAACGCCGTCTACCCCGAGGGCCACCACGGCAACGCCCTGCTCTCGCGCTACCCGATCCTCAGCCACGACAACCACGACATCTCCATCGCCGGCAACGAGCAGCGCGGCCTGCTGCACGCCTGCATCGACCTGCCCGGCAGCGCCCCGCTGCATGCCGTGTGCGTGCACCTGGGGCTGCGCGAGGCGCAGCGGCGGCAGCAACTGGCGCTGCTCTGCCGCCTGGTGGAAAGCCTCCCCGCCCAGGCGCCGCTGATCGTCGCCGGCGACTTCAACGACTGGCGCTGCCAGGCCGGCGCCCTGCTCGCCGGCTGCGGCCTGGCGCCGGCCTTCGCCCACAAGGCGGGCGCCCCGCGCAGCTTCCCGGCGCGCTGGCCGCTGCTGCGCCTGGACCGCATCTACCTGCGCAACCTGCGGGTGCACGCCAGCCAGGTGCTGGGCGGCCGGCCCTGGCCGCACCTGTCCGACCATCTTCCCCTGCTCGCCGAGGTGAGCCCATGAACGAGCGCTGGCACGCGGGCAACCGTGTCGAACTGCTGGTCAACGGCGAGGCCTTCTACCCGCGGGTGTTCGAGGCCATCGCCAGGGCCCGCCGCGAGGTGCTGCTGGAGACCTTCATCATCTACGAGGACAAGGTCGGCCTGGCCTTGCGCAAGGCACTGCTGGCGGCGGCCCGGCGCGGCGTGCGGGTCGAGCTGATCGTCGACGGCTACGGCACCGCCGACCTGGGCACGGACTACATCGGCAGCCTGCTGGAGGCCGGGGTGCGCCTGCACCTGTTCGACCCGCGCCCGCGGCTGCTGGGCCTGCGCACCAACCTGTTCCGCCGCCTGCACCGCAAGCTGCTGGTGGTGGACGGCAGCACCGCCTTCGTCGGCGGCATCAACTTCAGCGCCGACCACCTGGCCGACTTCGGCACCATGGCCAAGCAGGACTACGCGGTGCTGGTGCAGGGCCCGGTGGCCCAGGATATCCGCCAGGCCAGCCTGGCCCTGCTGGAGGAGTACGGCAGCACCCCCGAGCGGCTGCCGCCCGGCCTGCCGAGCCTGGCCGGCGAGACCCGCGCCTGCCTGGTGCTGCGCGACAACGGCCCGCGCAGCACGGCCATCGAGCGGCACTACCTGGCGGCGATCCAGCGCGCGCGCCGGCGGCTGACCATCGCCAATGCCTATTTCTTCCCCGGCTACCGCCTGCTGCGGGCGCTGCGCCAGGCCGCGCAGCGCGGAGTGGAGGTGCGCCTGATCCTCCAGGGCCTGCCGGACATGCCGCTGGTGCGCCTGTGCAGCAAGCTGCTCTACGACACCCTGCTGCGCGATGGCGTACGGATCTACGAGTACTGCGACCGCCCGCTGCACGGCAAGGTGGCGGTGGCCGACGGCCGCTGGGCCACGGTGGGTTCGAGCAACCTGGACCCGCTGAGCCTGTCGCTGAACCTGGAGGGCAACCTGATGATCGACGACGCAGGTTTCGCCCAGGCGCTGGAAGCGCACCTGGACGCCCTGGCCCGCGACAACTGCCGGCGCATCAGCCGCAAGGTGGCGCGCCGCGGCTACTGGTGGCGCGCGCCCCTGGTGTTCCTGAGCTTCCACTTCCTGCGCCATTTCCCGGCCATCGCCGGGCAGTTGCCGGCGCACCGGCAGAAGCTGCGCTCGCCACGGGGGCTGGACGGCGAGCCGGCGGCGGACGCCCCGCGGGTGCGGCCATGAACGCCGCCGCGCCGCGGGAGCGGCACAAGCAGGCCTGGAAGCTGGCCCGGCGCGGGTTCTCCATCGCCCTGCTGGTGCTGCTGCCGGTGCTGCTGTTCCTGCTGATCCGCGCCACCGACTGGCAGGAGGTGTTCCACCTGCTGCGCGAGTACCGCGCCACCACCCTGCTCCTGGGGCTGGCCATCAGCCTGGCCAGCTACGCGGTGTTCAGCAGCTTCGACGTGCTCAGCCGCTACTACATCGGCCACCCGCTGCCGGTGCGGCGGGTGTTCACCGTGGCCTTCGTGTGCAACGCCTTCAACCTCAACCTCAGCTCCTGGGTCGGCGGCGTGGCCCTGCGCTACCGCCTGTACGGCCGCCTGGGCATGAGCGCGGCGGACATCACCCGCATCCTCAGCTTCAGCCTGGTGACCAACTGGTACGGCTACCTGCTGCTGGCCGGCGCGCTGTTCGTCACCGGCTACCCCGACCTGCCGGACGACTGGTCGGTGGGCCGCAACGGCCTGCGGCTGATCGGCGCTCTGCTGCTGGCCCTGGGCGTGGCCTACCCCCTGGCCTGCCGCTTCGCCCGGCGCCGCGCCTGGGGCTGGCGGCAGTACAGCCTGGCCCTGCCGAGCTGGCGCCTGGCGCTGCTGCAGGGCGCCATGGGGCGGCCAACTGGTCGCTGATGGCGCTGCTGGTGAGCGTGCTGCTGCCGGACAGGGCCAGCTACACGGAAGTGCTGGCGACCCTGCTGATCAGCAGCATCGCCGGGGTGGTGCTGCACGTGCCCGCCGGGCTGGGGGTGCTGGAGGCGGTGTTCATCGCCATCCTCCACGACCACCTGGGCCGCGGCCCCCTGCTGGCGGCGCTGATCGGCTACCGGGTGCTGTACTTCCTGGTGCCGCTGTTTCTCGCCTGCCTGGTCTACCTCTGGCTGGAACGCCGGGCCCGCCGCCTGCGCCGCCGCCAGCGACGCCTGGCGCGGGCGGCGGAGAATGCGCCGTAGGATGGGGGTCGTGCTTCGGACCGGTTATGGTTATCCGCCGTCATCCGTGCCACCGGGGCGTCCGGCATGGCCGGCGAGTCCAATCGCGGACGGAGTCCGCTCCTACGCCCGAGCCATGCCATTCCCCTGTAGGAGCGTGCCCTGCGCGCGAATCGCGGGCAGGGCACGCTCCTACATCCATGCTTCCTGGAATCGTAGGAGCGGACTCCGTCCGCGATAGGCCGAGCCCCGTTGCGAAATCGCAGATGAATCCATGCCTCCCTGGCCTGTAGGACGAATAACCGTTCGCGGTTATCCGCCGTTGGCCCGCGCTCCCGTGGCTACAGCCCCGCATCGGGAGCCGGTTCCAGG
The DNA here is from genome assembly GCF_029201425.1 of Pseudomonas sp. 273. NCBI lineage: Bacteria > Pseudomonadati > Pseudomonadota > Gammaproteobacteria > Pseudomonadales > Pseudomonadaceae > Pseudomonas > Pseudomonas sp. 273. Next base: position 3,255,985 of record NZ_CP116775.1, on the reverse strand, counting down.
ATCAGGCTGCCCAGCGGCGGCAGGTCCAGCAGCAGCGAATACGGCTGGCCATGGGAGGGTTCCGGGAGCGTCTCGCAGCGCTCGCGGCTGCCGGCGTCGGAGCCGGCGTAGGCGGCGCCGTCGGAGTTCAGGCGCACGCGCCAGGCGCCCTGCAGCGGCACCCCCACCCGGTAGCCCTCGCGCGGCTGGGGGGTGAAGTTGTGCACCACCAGCAGCGGCGAACGCTCGCGGTCCAGGCGCAGCCAAGCGTAGACGCTGTTGCGCTGGTCGTCGCCGATCAGCCAGTGGAAGCCCTCGGGGCCGTCGTCCAGCTGGTGCAGCGCCGGCAGCCCGCGGTACAGGCCGTTGAGGTCGCGCACCAGCGCCTGCACCCCCAGGTGCTCGGCGTAGCGCAGCAGGTACCAGTCCAGCTGGTCGTCGTGGTCCCATTCGCGCCACTGGCCGAACTCGCAACCCATGAACAGCAGCTTGCGCCCCGGGTGCGTCCACATCAGGCTCAGGTACAGGCGCAGGTTGGCGAACTGGCGCCAGCGGTCGCCGGGCATCTTGGCCAGCAGCGAGCCCTTGCCGTGCACCACCTCGTCGTGGGAGATGGGCAGGATGAAGCGCTCGGTGAAGGCGTACAGCAGGCCGAAGGTCAGGCGGTGGTGGTGGTAGCCGCGGTACAGCGGGTCCTCGCGGATGTAGGCCAGGGTGTCGTGCATCCAGCCCATGTTCCACTTGTGCGAGAAGCCCAGCCCGCCCTCGGCCACCGGCCGGCTGACGCCGGGCCAGGCGGTGGATTCCTCGGCGATCACCAGGGCGTCGGGCACCTCGGCGGCCACCACTTCGTTGAGGTGGCGGAGGAACTCGATGGCCTCCAGGTTCTCGCGCCCGCCGTGGCGGTTGGGGATCCACTCGCCTTCCTTGCGCGAGTAGTCGCGGTAGAGCATCGAGGCCACGGCGTCGACGCGCAGGCCGTCGACGTGGTACTCGCGCAGCCAGTGCAGCGCCGAGGCCAGCAGGAAGCCGTGCACCTCGGTGCGGCCGAGGTTGTAGATGTAGGTGTCCCAGTCCGGGTGGAAGCCCTCGAAGGGGTGCGCGTACTCGTACAGCGCGGTGCCGTCGAACTGCCCCAGGCCGTGCTCGTCGGTGGGGAAATGCGCCGGCACCCAGTCGAGGATAACGCCGATGCCGGCCAAGTGGCAGCGCTCGACGAAGGCGGCGAACTGCGCCGGGCTGCCATAGCGCGCGGTGGGCGCGAACAGCGACAGCGGCTGGTAGCCCCAGGAGCCGCCGAAGGGGTGCTCCATGACCGGCATCAGCTCGACGTGGGTGAAGCCCATGTCCTGCAGGTAGGGGATCAGCCGCTCGGCCAGCTCGTCCCAGCTCGGCGGCCGGCCGTCCAGGGTCTGCCAGGAACCGGCGTGCAGCTCGTAGATCGCCAGCGGGCTTTGCGGCCCCTGGCGGCCGTGGCGCTCGCGCATCCAGCGCTCGTCCCGCCATTGCCGCGGGGTGGGCTCGGCCACCCGCGAGCCGGTGGCCGGCGGCCGCTCGGTGGCCAGCGCCAGCGGGTCGGCCTTCAGCGGCAGCAGGCCGCCGGGGCCGAGGATTTCATACTTGTAGACCTCGCCGGGCTGCAGGCGCGGCACGAACAGTTCCCAGACGCCGCTGGGGTAGCGCAGGCGCATGGCGTGGCGGCGCCCGTCCCAGGCGTTGAAGTCGCCCACCACCGACACGCGCCGGGCGTTGGGCGCCCACACCGCGAAGCGCACCCCGGCCACGCCGTCCAGGGTCATGGCCTGGGCGCCGAAGCACTGGCCGAGGTGGCGGTGGTTGCCCTCGGCAAACAGGTAGAGGTCGGTGTCGCCCAGCAGCGGGCCGAAGGCGTACGAGTCCTCGGTGATCTGCTCGCCCTCGGGCCAGTGGATGCGCAGCAGGTAGGCCTGGCGCGCATCCAGGTGGGCGCTGAATAGCCCGCTGGCGTCCTGCTGCTCCATGGCCGCGAGGAACTCGCCCTCGCGGCCCAGCAGCTCGCAGGCGAAGGCTCCCGGCAGCCAGGCCCGCACGCGCCAGCCGTCGCCCTCCGGGTGCGCGCCGAGGAAGGCGAAGGGGTCGCCGTGCTCGGCCCGCTGCAGCCGTTCCAGGTGGTTGCGTTCGTCGTCGTGCAACGCCTGTGTCATGTCCTTCCTCCCAGCAGGTGGAGCGCGAGCTCCAGCATTCCCAGCAGCGGCACCCCGACCCAGTCGGGCCGGTGGCCGCCCTCGTAGACCACTTCGTAGGCCGCCTTCTCCAGGCTGAACAGCGCCATGGCCGCGCCCTCCCCCTCGCGCCCGTGCCATTCATGGGGCAGCCCGGCAGCCGCCAGGCGGTAGGCATCGAGGAAGGCGTCGCGGGCCTGGGTGCGGTAGCGCTGGGCGATGGCGCGGCGCACCTGCACCGCCTCCTCCGAGACGTCGGCGCTCTGCAGGTTGCGTTCGGCCATGGCGGCGGCGTAGTCGAAGGAACGCAGCACCCCGGCCACGTCCTTCATCGGGCTGTTCAGGGCCCGGCGTTGCTCCAGCGAGCGGTTGGGCTCGCCCTCGAAATCGATCAGGTAGGCGTCCTCCTGCACCACCAGCACCTGGCCCAGGTGCAGGTCGCCGTGCACGCGGATCATCAGCCCGCCCTCGGCCAGCCGCGCCAGGTTGCCCACCGCCAGCAGCAGCTCGTCGCGCAGCTCCAGCAGGCGGGCGGCCTGGGCGCGGCCGCGCTCGTCCAGGCCCGGGGCGTCTTCCAGCGCCTGCAGGGCCTGGCCGACCTGGGCGCCGACGCCCTCCTGCCAGGCACGGCTATCGGCCGAGCCGCTGCGCCGCGGGGCGAAGTCCGGCTCGTCCACGCCCTCGGTGAGCACCTGGTGCATCTCGCCCAGGCGCCGGCCGAGGGTGGCGGCGAAGCCGCGCAGCTCGTCCAGGGCATCGAACTCCGGGGGCTGCGCGGCGCCGGCGGCCAGGGCCTCGCGGATGGCCCGCTCCAGGTTGTTCTGCGTCCAGGTCCAGGCGTCGCCCTGGTTGCTCAGGTAGCCCTGCAGCAGCATCAGGGTGTGCGCCTGGCCCTGCTCGTCCACCCGGCGCACTTCGCCCAGCAACGGCGCGACGTTGGCGAAGCCGTGGCGGCTCAGGTAGGCGCCCAGTTCCGCCTCCGGGTGCAGGCCGGGCGAGACGCGCCGCAGCACCTTGAGCAGGAGGCCGTCGCCGAGCAGCGCCGAGGTGTTCGACTGGTCCGCGGCGAGCACCCGCACCGGGGCGTCCTCGGCCAGCTCCAGCCCGGCCAGGCCGGGCTGCGGCACGAACTGCACCTCGCCGCCCGGGCCGGCCAGGATGGCGCCCTGGCGCAGCAGCTGCAGCACGGCGCGGCTGAAGCGCGGCAGGCTCAGGGCGTCGGTCAGCATGCCGACGCGGCGGCCACGGCGCAGGCGGGCCATGGCCAGCTGCTGCGGCAGGTCATAGCCGCTGCTGCTCTTTTCCGGCGCCGCGGCCAGGGGCAGCTGGTAGTGCTCGCACAGCTCGCCGTCGCGGTATTCCAGCTCCACCAGCAACGGCGCGGCGTCGCCCTCCTCCAGCGGCAGCGCGTAGAGCAGGCGCACGCTGCCGGGCAGCGCCCGGGCATGGGGAACCAGCGCCGGCGCGGCAGGTAGCGCGGCAGCGAATCCTTCTCCAGCAGCTCGCGCGGCGTGCCGCCCATGAGTTCCTCCAGGCGCTGGCCCAGCACCAGGGTGGGCAGCTCCGGCAGGCGCTCCTCGGGCTGGCGGTGCCAGTTGGGCATGCGCTGCGAGTCGGCCAGGTAAAACCAGTAGAAGCCGTAGGGCGGCAGGGTCAGCAGGTAGGTCAGGCGGCCGATCGGCGGGAAGGCGGCGCCGCCTAGCATTTCCAGCGGCACGCGGCCTTCGAACTCGGCCAGTTCCAGCTCCACCGCCTGGGCCGCGCCGGACAGGTTGGCGATGCACAGCAGGCTGTCCTCGCCCTCCTCGCCGCGGTACTGCCGCAGGTAGGCGAGGATGCGCCTGTTGCTCGGCGACAGCAGGGTCATGCTGCCGCGGCCGAAGGCCTTCTGCTGCCTGCGCACGGCGAGCATGCGCCGCGTCCAGTTGAGCAGCGAATGCGGGTCGCGCAGTTGCGCCTCGACGTTGACGCTCTGGTAGCCGTACAGCGGGTCGAGGATCGGCGGCAGCACCAGGCTCGCCGGGTCGGCGCGGGAGAAACCGCCGTTGCGGTCCACCGACCACTGCATGGGGGTGCGCACGCCGTCGCGGTCGCCCAGGTAGATGTTGTCGCCCATGCCGATCTCGTCGCCGTAGTACAGCGTGGGCGTGCCGGGCATCGACAGCAGCAGGCTGTTGAGCAGCTCGATGCGCCGCCGGTCGCGCTCCACCAGCGGCGCCAGGCGCCGGCGGATGCCCAGGTTGATGCGCGCGCGGCGGTCGGCGGCGTAGTAGTTCCACAGGTAGTCGCGCTCGTCGTCGGTGACCATCTCCAGGGTCAGCTCGTCGTGGTTGCGCAGGAAGATGGCCCACTGGCAGTTGTCGGGGATGGCCGGGGTCTGGCGCAGGATGTCGCTGATGGGGAAGCGGTCTTCCTGGGCGATGGCCATGTACATGCGCGGCATCAGCGGGAAGTGGAAGGCCATGTGGCATTCGTCGCCGGGACCGCTGTCGTCCATGCCGCCGAAATAGGGCCGGGTGTCCTCCGGCCACTGGTTGGCCTCGGCCAGCAGCATGCGGTCGGGGTAATGGGCGTCCAGCTCGGCGCGGATGCGCTTGAGCACGGCGTGGGTCTGCGGCAGGTTCTCGCTGCTGGTGCCCTCGCGCTCGATCAGGTAGGGAATGGCGTCCAGGCGCAGGCCGTCCACGCCCAGGTCGAGCCAGAAGCGCATCACCCCGAGCACGGCGCGCAGCACCTGGGGGTTGTCGAAGTTCAGGTCCGGCTGGTGCGAGTAGAAGCGGTGCCAGTAGTACTGCCCGGCCTGCGGGTCCCAGGTCCAGTTGGAGGTCTCGCTGTCGACGAAGATGATCCGGGTGCCGGCGTAGCGCTCGTCGCTGTCGGACCAGACGTACCACTCCCGCGCCCGCGAGCCCTTCTTCGCCCGCCGCGCACGCTGGAACCAGGGGTGCTGGTCGGAGGTGTGGTTGATCACGAGCTCGGTGATCACCCGCAGGCCGCGCGCGTGGGCGGCGGCGATGAAGCGGCGCACGTCGGCCAGGGTGCCGTAGTCGGGGTGCACGCCGCGGTACATGGCGATGTCGTAGCCGTCGTCGCGCCGCGGCGAGGGGTAGAACGGCAGCAACCAGAGGGTGTTCACCCCCAGGTCGGCGATGTAGTCCAGCTTCTCGATCAGCCCGGGGAAGTCGCCGATGCCGTCGTTGTTGGCATCGAAGAAGGACTTCACGTGCAGTTGGTAGATGACCGCGTCCTTGTACCAGAGCGGGTCGTGCAGGAAGGGACGGGGCTTTCTCAGGCGTCTGGCCATGGGCGACTCCTACCGGCGCTGCGGGTGCAGGCGCCAGATGCCGAAGGGAAGGTGCCAGGGCTCGATGCGCATCCGTTGGCGTTTGCCGTACCAGGTCCACTGGTGGCCGTTCATCAGGTCCTCGCCGCCCATGGCGGCGTCGTCCGGCAGGCCGAACTCCCACAGCGGCAGCTCGAAGTCGGCCTCCTGGGCGTTGTCCGGGTCCAGGCACACGGCGACCAGCACGAAGTTGTCCAGGTCCGCGGTGCGCTTGCCGAAGTAGAGGATGTTGTCGTTCCAGGCGTTGTAGGCCTGGAAACCGAGGTGGCTGTGCAGCGCCGGGTTCTCCCGGCGGATGCGGTTGAGCCGGGTGATCTCGCCGACGATGTTGCCCGGCGCGCGGTAGTCGCGCTGGCGCAGTTGGTACTTCTCGGAATCGGCGTATTCCTCGCGGCCGGGGATGGCCGCCGCCTCGCACAGCTCGAAGCCCGAGTACATGCCCCACAGCCCAGAGCCGGTGGCCGCCAGCACGACGCGGATGAGAAAGCCGGCGCGCCCGCTGCGCTGCAGGAAGAAGGGGTTGATGTCCGGGGTGTTGACGAAGAAGTTGGGCCGGTAGCAGTCGCGCCAGGGCGGCTGGCCGAGTTCCTCGAAGTAGCTCTGCAGCTCCTGCTTGGTGTTGCGCCAGGTGAAGTAGGTGTAGCTCTGGCTGAAGCCGAGCTTGCCCAGGCGCGCCATCATCGCCGGGCGGGTGAAGGCCTCGGCCAGGAAGATGACGTCAGGGTGCAGGTGGCGCACCTCGGCGATCAGCCATTCCCAGAACGGCAGCGGCTTGGTGTGCGGGTTGTCGACGCGGAACAGGGTCACGCCCTGGGCCACCCAGCCCAGCACCACCTCCAGCAGGGCCAGCCACAGCGAGGGCACGGCGTCGGCGGCGTAGAAGTCGACGTTGACGATGTCCTCGTACTTCTTCGGCGGGTTCTCGGCATGGCGGATGCTGCCGTCGGCGCGCCAGCTGAACCAGCCGGGGTGCTGGCGCAGCCAGGGGTGGTCGGGCGAGCACTGGATGGCGAAGTCCAGGGCCACCTCCAGGCCGTGGGCGCGAGCATCGGCCACCAGGGCGCGGAAGTCCTCCAGGCTGCCCAGCTGCGGGTGCACCGCCTCGTGGCCGCCCTCCCCGCTGCCGATGGCGTAGGGGCTGCCGGGGTCGTCCGGGCCGGCCTGCAGGCTGTTGTTGGGGCCCTTGCGGTGGCTGCGGCCGATGGGGTGGATGGGCGGGAAATAGAGCACGTCGAAGCCCATGGCGGCGATTTCCGGCAGGCGCCGGCGCACGTCCTCGAAGCGCCCGTGCACGCCCGGCCGCGCCCCCTCGGAGCGGGGGAACAGCTCGTACCAGCTGGCGAAGCCGGCCAGCGGCCGCTCCACCTCCAGGCTCAGCACCGGGCTGCGCACCCGCTGCAGGCGCGGCTGCACCTGCTGCATCAGCGCCAGGGTGGCCGGGGCCAGCAGCAGGGCCACGCGGCCGTCGCGGGGCTGCTCGGCGGCGAGCCGCGCCAGCAGGGCGTCGAGCTGCTCGGCCGGCTCGCCCTGGGCCGCCTGGCGTGCCTCGCGCAGCAGCTGCTCGCCTTCGCTCAGCTCCAGGCCGATGGCCTGGCCGGCGGCGTACTTCTTCTCCAGGTCGTGGCGGAAGCTGGCGTAGCGGTCCAGCCAGGCCTGGATCACGAACTGGATGCGCCCCTCGTGGGGCGGCAGCAGCTCGGCCTGCCACAGGTCGTTGCCCTGCCAGGCCAGCGGCTGGCTGCGCCAGGCCTCGTCCGGCGCCAGGCGCCAGGTCACCTCGGCGCTCAGTTGCTCGTGGCCGTCCATGAAGACGCGCGCGCTGACCGGGCAACGCTGCCCGGCGATGGCCTTGGCGGCGAAGCGCCCGCCCTCGACCTGGGGCTCGATGCCCTCGATGGAGATGCGCGGCGCCTTGGCCGCGGCGCTGGCGCGCCCGTGCAGGTCCGAATTCATCGCTGCGCCCTCCTCGCCAAGCGATTCGATGATCGTCGGCCGCAACCTGCGGCCCCATGCTTTCCGAGGCTGGGCCAGCCGGCAAGTTCAGACTTTTCGCCGGCGGGCCGGCTCAGCGCGCGGCGCGTCGCCGGCTGCCGGCCTTGCGCCGCGCCGGCGCTTCCTCGGCCGGCTTCTCGCTGGCCTTGCCCTTGCCCGCCGGCCTGGCGCCAGCGCCCTTGGCGTTGCCGCGCAGGCTGCGCCGCAGCAGGTCGGTGAGGTCGATGATGTCGGCGCCCTCGCTGGCCTCCGGCGCCTCGGCGCCGGGCACTTCCTCCAGCTGGCCCTTGGCGGCCTTCTGCTCCACCAGGGCGTGGATCTCGTCGCTGAAGGTGTCCTTGAAGGCCGAGTCGTCCCAGGCCTGGCTCATGTCTTCCACCAGGCGCGTGGCCATCTCGCGCTCGCGCTTGTCCAGGGCGATGTCGTTCAGCTCCAGCGCCAGCTCGTCCACCGGGCGCACCTCGCCCGGCCAGCGCAGCGTCATCAGCAGCAGCGCCTCGCCGTCGGCCAGCAGCGCCGCCAGGTGCTGGCGGCTGTGCAGCACCAGCTGGCACACCGCGACCTTGCCGCTGCGCGCGAGGGTCTCGCGCAGCAGCACGTAGACCTTCTCGCCGCGCCGCTCGGGGCTCAGGTAGTAGGGGGTGTCGAAGTACGGCAGGGGAATCTCGCCACGCTCGACGAAGCGCAGGATGTCGATGGTCTGCGTGGCCCGCGGGCGCGCCGCGCGGATTTCCTCCTCGCTGAGCACCACGTAGCGGCCCTTCTCGTACTCCACGCCCTTGACGATCCGCTCCCTGGGCACTTCCTTGCCGGTCACCTTGTTCACCCGCTTGTAGCCCACCGGCTCCAGGCTGCGGGCGTCCAGCCAGTCGAAGTCGGTGCCGCCGGAACGGCTGGCGCTGTTGAGCCCCACGGGGATGTGCACCAGGCCGAAACTGATCGCGCCCTTCCAGATCACGCGCACCATGTGCGCCTCCTACAGTGAGATGCCATCGTCGAAACGGACGCGGCCGTCCGCGCCGATGTCGCGGATGCGCGCCAGCATGCGCCGGGCCGCGTCCTCGGCTTCGGCCGCGTTGCGGCTGCCGGGGGCGAACACCCAGAGCACTTCCACCGGCGCGCCCTCGCGCTTGGGCTGGTACTGGATCAGCCCGACGTAGGCGCCGCCGTCGCACATGGCGTCGGTCCAGGCGCTGCTGCCGCTGAAGTCACGGAACATGGCGCTCCTCCGATGTATCGGGCACCTGCGGCCGCTCGAACAGCCGCGGCAGGCTGTGCAGCACCGCCAGCGCCAGCAGGGTGCCGAGCACCGCGGTGGCCGAATGGCCGCGGCCCACGCAGATGCCGATGGCGGTGCTCAGCCAGAGCCCGGCCGCCGTGGTCAGCCCCTTCACCCGCGCGGTGTCGGCGCTGTCCTTGAGGATGGTGCCGGCGCAGAGGAAGCCGATGCCCGCGGCGATGCCCTGGATCACCCGGCTGATGGCGTCGTCGCCGGCGCCGCCTTCGCTGATCGCCATGACGAAGAGCGCGGCGCCCAGGGTGACCAGCATGTGCGTGCGCAGCCCGGCGGCCTTGCCCTGGCTCTCGCGCTCGTAGCCCAGCAGGCCGCCCAGCAGCGTGGCGAGCGCCAGGCGGAAGCAGGCGCGGGTGATCTGCTCCAACTCGCGCAGGTCGGAAAACTCCGCCAGCAGGGCCTCGGCGATGCGCGACAGGGTCTCCATGGGCCTCTCCGTGAAGGGGTATTGCTGTTGCAGACTGCCGCGCCGGCCGATGGTTTGAACGATTTTCCCGGCGGTAGCGCCAGCACTACCGCCCGGCGGCTGGTCCGCGCGTTTCGCCGCCGCGCCGGTCCAAACCCGGCAATCGCCGAACAAAGGGACGCGCCATGAACAGCGACGAAAACGACTTCGCCCACGCCTACGAGCAGGCCCTGACCGAAGTGGCCCTGCCCGCCTTCGCCGCGGCCGGCGAGTACGCCCGCGACCACGGGCTGCTCTGCCACCTGGGGTTGCACCGCGGCGCCGGCGGGCTTTCCGAACTGGGCCTGCACGCCCGCCGCCCCGGCGAGGGTCTGGACTGCCACTGCCTGATCAGCGCCGACCCGCAGAGCGCCAGCCTGGTGCACGAGAACCACTACGGCGGGCGCGGCGACCCGGAGCGCATCGTCGGGCCGCTGGCCTCGCTCAACCGCATGGTGCTGGACACCCGCCTGCAGGCCTTCTTCCAGGCCGGCTTCGGCCTGAGCCTGGACTACCTCGCGCGCCGCCATGGCGGCGGCTTCTGGTAGGCCCTAGCCGCCCACCGGCACTTTCCAGATTTCCTCGGCGTACTCGCGGATGGTGCGGTCGGAGGAGAACCAGCCGACCCGCGCGGTGTTCAGCACCGCCGCGCGCCACCAGCGGGAGGGCTCGCGCCACAGTGCCTCGACGCGCGCCTGGGCCTGCCAGTAGGCCTCGAAGTCGGCGCAGAGCATGAACCTGTCGTCGTGGCGCAGCCCCTCCACCAGGGCCGTGTAGCGGTTGGCGTCGTCCGGCGAGAAGACCCCCGAGCCGATGGCCTGCAGCGCCTCCTGCAGGCGCGGCGAGGCGGCGATCTCGCCGGCCATGGACAGCTCGCCGGCATGCTTGCGGGCCTCCACCTGCTGGGCGGTGAGGCCGAAGATGAACAGGTTCTCCAGGCCGATGCGCTCGGACATCTCGACGTTGGCGCCGTCCAGGGTGCCGATGGTCAGCGCGCCGTTCAGGGCGAACTTCATGTTGCTGGTGCCCGAGGCCTCCAGGCCCGCGGTGGAAATCTGCTCGGACAGGTCCGCCGCGGGGATGATGGCCTCGGCCAGGCTGACGTTGTAGTTGGGGATGAACACCACCTTGAGCAGGCCGCGCACCGTGGGGTCGTCGTTGACGATACGGGCGATGTCGTTGGCCAGCTTGATGATCAGCTTGGCCTGGTGGTAGCTGGGCGCGGCCTTGCCGGCGAAGATCTTCACCCGCGGCAGCCGCGGCGCGGCCGGGTCGTTGCGGATGTCCTGGTACAGCGCCACGGCGTGCAGCAGGTTGAGCAACTGCCGCTTGTACTCGTGGATGCGCTTGACCTGCACGTCGAACAGCGCCTCGACGTCCAGGCGGATGCCCAGGCGCTCCTCCACCAGCTGCGCCAGGCGCGCCTTGTTGTGCCGCCGCTGCTGGGCGAAGCCGCGTTGCACGGCGGCGTCGCCGGCGTGGGCCTCCAGGCCGCGCAGGCGCCGCTCGGGGTCGTCGAGCAGCTCGCGGCCGAGGCACTCGCAGAGCAGCCCGGTCAGCTCCGGGTTGGCCTGGAACAGCCAGCGGCGGAAGGTCACGCCGTTGGTCTTGTTGCTGATGCGCGCCGGGTACAGGCGGTGCAGGTCGCGGAACACCGTCTCGCGCATCAGCTCGGTGTGCAGCGCGGAAACGCCATTGACGCTGTGCGAGCCGAGGAACGCCAGGTTGCCCATGCGCACCCGGCGGCCGTTGTCCTCCTCGATCAGCGACACCGCGCGCAGCAGGGTGAAGTCGTGGATGTCCTTGGCCCGCAGCGCATCGATGTGGAAGGCGTTGATCAGGTAGATGATCTGCATGTGCCGCGGCAGCAGGCGCTCCATCAGCGCCACCGGCCAGGACTCCAGGGCCTCGGGCAGCAGCGTGTGGTTGGTGTAGGACAGCGTGGCCACGGTCAGGCCCCAGGCCTGTTCCCACTGCAGGTGGTGGTCGTCCAGCAGCAGGCGCATCAGCTCGGCCACGGCGATGGCCGGGTGGGTGTCGTTGAGCTGGATGGCCACCCGCGCCGGCAGGCTGGCCAGCGCCAGGCCCTGGCCCAGGTGGCGCTGCAGCAGGTCCTGCAGCGAGGCGCTGACGAAGAAGTATTCCTGGCGCAGGCGCAGTTCCTGCCCGGCCTCGGTGCTGTCCGCCGGGTAGAGCACCCGCGAGATGCTCTCGGCGCGCGCCGTGTCGGCCACCGCGCCGAGGTGGTCGCCGGCGTTGAAGCGGTCCAGCTTGAGGGTTTCCTCGCCACGGGCGCGCCACAGCCGCAGGGTGTTCACCCCGGCCCGGCGCCAGCCGACGATGGGCATGTCGTAGGCCACCGCGCGCAGGCGCTCCATGGGTTCCCAGTGCTGCCGCGCGCTGCCGTCGCTGCCGTTGAGGGCGTACACGCTGCCGCCGAAGCCGATGCTGATGCTGCATTCCGGGCGCTCGAACTCCCAGGGGTTGCCGAAGTCCAGCCAGGTCTCCGGCTGTTCCTGCTGCCAGCCGTCGGCGATGCTCTGGCGGAACAGCCCGTGCTCGTAGCGGATGCCGTAGCCGTAGGCGGGGATGTCCAGGGTCGCCATGCTTTCCATGAAGCAGGCCGCCAGGCGCCCCAGGCCGCCGTTGCCCAGGGCCGCGTCGGGTTCGGCCAGGCGCACCTGCTCCAGGTCCACGCCCAGTTGCAGCAGCGCCTCGCGGGCGATCTCCAGCAGCCCGAGGTTGCTCAGGTTGTCGATCAGCAGGCGGCCGATGAGGAACTCCAGCGACAGGTAGTAGACGCGCTTGCGCCGGCCGCGGTCGATGCTGTGGCTGGCCTCGTCCCAGCCATCGACGATGTAGCGCCGGGCCGCCAGCGCCAGGGCCTCGAACCAGTCGTGGGCGTAGGCGTCGGCGGCGTCCTTGCCGACGTCGTAGCGCAGTCGCGTCAGCACTTCCTGCTTGAAGTTTTCCACCTGTTCGGGAACGGGGGTGCTGGAGCCTTGCATGGCGGTCTCTCCACGGTTCGCCTGTGGGAAACGGCGGCGCCACCGGCCGCCTCGTGTATCTAGGCCCCCGGGCCGGGGCCGGAGTTCAGGTGTTTTCCCCGCCCGGGGCGGCCGTCCGTCCGAATCGCTGAACACCGCGCGGCGCTGCGGCCTCTCCCGAACGAACCCCGCAGTGAAGCGGCCGACAAAGGAGAACAGCCATGCCCCGAGGCAGCAAAGACAAGTACACCGACAAGCAGAAGCGCAAGGCCGAACATATCGAGGAAAGCTACGAGGAGCGTGGCGTCTCCAGGGACGAGGCCGAAGCGCGGGCCTGGGCCACCGTCAACAAGCAGTCCGGCGGTGGCGAGCGCTCCGGCGGTTCGGGCCAGAAGAAGAGCCCGGGTGCCAAGGCCGAATCGCGGCGTTCCTCGGCGCGCCGCGCGGTGGCCACCAAGCACGGCGTGCCGCGCCCCGGCCAGCGCCTGGAGGCGATGAACAAGCAGGAGCTGCTGGAACGCGCGCGCCGGCAGAACATCCGCGGCCGCTCGAGCATGCGCAAGCAGGAACTGATCGAGGCCCTGCGCAAGGCCTGAGCCCCGCGGCCCCTGGTGCGATAGCGCGCCGGGGGCCGCGTGCGCTTCAGCCATTGACCACGGTGCCACCGTTGACGTGCAGCACCTGGCCGCTCATGTACGAGGAGTCGGAGCAGGCCAGGTAGACGTAGGCCGGCGCCAGTTCGTCGGGCTGGCCCGGACGCCCCATCGGGGTATTGCTGCCGAATGTCTCCACCTCCTCGGCGCTGAAGGTCGAGGGAATCAGCGGCGTCCAGATCGGCCCCGGGGCCACTGCGTTGACCCGGATGCCGCGCTGGACGAGGTTCAGCGCCAGGGAACGGGTGAAGGCGGTGATGGCACCCTTGGTCGAGGAATAATCGATCAGCCTGGGGTTGCCCTTGTAGGCGGTGATCGAGGTGGTGTTGACGATGGCCGCGCCCTCGCTCATCAGCGGCAGCAGTGCCTTGGTCAGCTGGAACATGCCGAAGATGTTGGTGCGGAAGGTGCGCTCCCACTGCTCTTCGCTGATGTCCTCCAGGGAAGCGGCCGGGTGCTGCTCGCCGGCGTTGTTCACCAGTACGTCCACCCTCCCCCAGCGTTCCTCCAGGCGCCGGGCCACCTCGGCGCAGAAGCCGGCATCGGCGACGTCGCCGGCCAGCTCCAGGCAGTGCTGGCCGCAGGCCTCGATCAGTTGGCAGGTCTTGGTCGCGTCCTCGGTTTCCTCCAGGTACAGCAGCATCACGTCGGCCCCCTCGCGGGCGAAGGTCAGGGCCACGGCGCGGCCTATGCCGCTGTCGCCGCCGGTGACCACCGCCACCCTGCCCTCCAGCTTGCCGGCGGCGCGGTAGCTTTCCGAGGCGAACTCCGGCGGCGGCTGCATGGTCTCCTCGCGGCCGGGCTGCTGGTCCTGGTGCTGGGGCGGTAGTTTGTCGCTCATGGTCGCTCTCCTCTCCGGCGCGCGCGCCGGTCGGTGTCGGGGCCTCAGCCGCGTGGCGGCACGGCCTCGCCGCAGTGGCAGTGGGGGTCCTGGCAGTGCTTCTCGCCGTCGGGGTGTCCATCCGCACAGGCCTGGCAGCAATAGGCGCGGCCTTCGGCGAACACGGCGGCGGCGCCCAGGCTGCACTGGCAGCCGGGGCAGGCGCAGGGTTGGTCGCTCATCGCAGGTCTCCTTCGGCTCGGTGTCAGGGAGCGGGGCCGCAGCCCCGCCGGTCACAGGGTTCGGCCGGCGGCGGGCGGTGGAGTTCAGCTTTTTCCGCCAGCGGCCCGCCGGCCGCGTTTTCTGAACCTGCGGCCACCGCGGACGTCCACCCAGCACAGCCCACCACCGGAGGAAAGGCCCATGGCCGCGCGCATCCCCCTGCTGCTGTTCGCCTGCCTGTGCTGCATCGGCCTGGCGCACGCCGCCCCCGCCAGCGAACCCCACGCCACCTTCGTCGCCAGCGCCCTGGCCAACAGCCAGCAGCAACTGGCCCGCGCCCGCCTGGCCCTGGACCACGGCCACACCACGGCGGTGCGCGACCAGGCCCAGGGGCTGATCGACCAGCACCAGCGCCTGCAGGACGACCTGCGGATACTGGCGCGCAAGAAAGGCCTGCTTCCGCCCCGCGACGAAACCCGCGAAGCCCGCGCCACCCAGGCCCGCGAGCAACTGGCGAACAGCCAGCGCTTCGACCGCGACTACGCCGAGGCGCAACTGGCCTCCAGCCGCCAGGCGGTGGAACTCTTCGACCGCCTGGCCGGCGACGGCAGCGACGCCGAACTGCAGCGCTTCGCCCGGCACTGGCAGCCGCAGCTCTACCACCAGCGGGAGATCGCGCAGCAGTTGGTGGATGGGGAGAAGCCGTGACGCGCGGCCACGGCCACGTGATCCGCTCCTACGCTGCCCGAGCCATGCCATTCCCCTGTAGGAGCGCGCCCTGCGCGCGAAATCGCGGGCAGGGCCCGCTCCTACAATGGGGCAACATGGGAGACGCGGATTTTGATCCAGTCACTCCCGTGAACGAGGGAGCCCAGAAGACAGTTGCTCCTGCGTACGAGGGGCCAGGAAGACGTTCGGTACAGCCAGGAAATCCCGGGTCATCCCGATTCTTTCGAGCGTAGGGCGCATAACGCCTACGGCGTTATCCGCCATCGTCATCGGCGCTGCGCCCCAACTGCTCCCACATCTTCCGCGTCAGGCGCTGCCGGACATCGCCCCAGCCCGCCCAGGGATCGTCCTTGCCCCGCAGCGCCAGGCGTTCATCGATATTGCCGAGGGTCCAGGCATTGGCCCCCTTCAAGGAGTCCAGCTCGCTCTCGGCCACCGGCACCGACACCGGCAGGCCCTCGCGGGCGCGGACCGACCAGACGCACACGGTACTGGCGCCGCGGCTGTTGCGCAGGTAGTCGACGAAGATCCGGCCCACGCGGTTCTTCGGCCCGGACACGGCGCTGAAGCGGTCCGGCATCTGCTTTGCCAGGTGGCAGGTGATGGCGTGGGCGAAGCCCTTGACCTCGTCCCAGCCGTGCCGGCGCTCCAGCGGCACCAGCACGTGCATGCCCTTGCCGCCGCTGGTCTTGAGGAAGCAGGCCAGGCCCAGCTCGTCCAGCACGGCGAGGGTCAGCCGGGTGGCCTCGATCATCCGCGCCCAGGGCAGGCTGGGGTCGGGGTCCAGGTCGAGGACGAAGCGGTCGGGGTGCTCCAGGTCATCCACCCGGGCGTTCCAGGTGTGCAGCTCGACCACGCCCATCTGCGCGGCGCCGGCCAGGGCCCTGGCGGTGGCGATGCGCAGCAGCGGCGCGTGGCCGGGGTCCAGCCGCGGGTCCAGCTGTTCCACGCCGGGCATGGCGTTGCGCGAAGCGTGGCGCTGGAAGAAGACTTCGCCGCCGACGCCGTCCGGGGCGCGCAGCAGCGACACCGGGCGGTCGTCGAGCCAGGGCAGGATGCATTCGGCGGCCTTCTCGTAGTAACGCGCCAGGTCCAGCTTGCTCAGGCCGCTGGCGGCGTCGATCACCCGCTCGGGGTGGGTGATGGCGACGCCGGCGACCTTCGCGTCGTCCCGCGCCGCCTTCCTCGGGCTTTTGGCCGTGGGTTTCGCCGCCTTGCCGGCCACCCCGGCCGCCGGGCTGGCGCGTTCCTGGACGATGGCCTTGGCGGGCTTGTCGCTGCGCAGGCCGTGGAACACCGCCTGGCGCACCAGGCCCTCGCGGGTGATCTCGGCGAAGGCCACCTCGCAGAGCTGCTCGGGGCGCAGCCAGGTCACGTCGCGGTAGGCCTGGCCGCGGGGCGGCGCGGCCAGCGGGCAGGTCTTGCGCGCCAGCGGGCGCAGGCTGGCGTGCACCCGCTTCAGCGTGGCGGCGTCGAAGCCGGTGCCCACCTTGCCGGCGTAGCGCAGCTCGCCCTCGTCGTCGTGCAGGCCCAGCAGCAGCGCGCCGAAATGCTGGCGGCTGCCCTTGGGCGGAGTCATGCCGACGATGACGAATTCCTGGCGGCGCTTGCACTTGAGCTTGATCCAGTCGGTGGAGCGGCGCTCTACATAGGCGCTGCCGGCGCGCTTGCCGATCAGCCCTTCCAGGCCCAGGCGGCAGGCGCTGTCGAGGATGCTGCGCGGATCGTCGGTGAAGTCCTCCGAGTAGCGCAGGCGGTCGCTGGCGTTGCCCTGCAGCAGCGCGGCCAGCGCCGCTCGGCGTTTTTCCACCGGCTGCCGGCGCAGGTCCTCGCCATCCAGCCAGAGCAGGTCGAACAGGGTGTAGCGCACCTCGTCGCTGGCGCCCACGTCGAAGGCGTTCTGCAGGCGCTGGAAGTCCGGGCGGCCCTCCTCGTCCACCACCAGTATCTCGCCGTCGAGCCAGGCCGACCGCAGCGGCAGGGCCCGCAGCCCGGCGCAGATGTCCGGCAGGCGCTCCGACCAGTCGTGGCCGTTGCGCGTCTGCAGGCGCACCTTGCCGTCCGCCACCCGCGCCAGGATGCGGTAGCCGTCGAGCTTCAGCTCGTAGCGCCAGTCGCCCTCGGGCGGCGCATCCAGCAGGGTGGCCAGTTCCGGGGAGATGTGCTCGGGCATGGCGCCGGCCACCTTGTGCGGGGCCTTGGCCGGCATGGCGCGCTTCGGCGGCGGCGTCTTCGGTGGCGGCGCCGCCTCGCCGGGCAGCGTCCGCCCGCTGAGCACGCTCTGCGGCGCCTCGGCGAGGATGTCGTGGCGGGGGAAGTCGCGGGCCTCGTCGTCGCGGCCCTTGACCAGGAACCACTGCGGCTTGCGCCCGGCCATGCGGGTGCGGATGAGGTTCCAGCTGCCATGCAGCTTGCTGCCTTCCAGGCGGAACTTCAGGTGGCCGTTTTCCAGGCCCTGGCGCGGGTCGCCCAGGGGGACCCAGCGGCCGCGGTCCCAGACGATGACGTCACCGGCGCCGTAGTGGCCCTCGGGGATGTGGCCCTCGAAGCCGGCGTATTCCAGGGGGTGGTCCTCCACCTCGATGGCCAGGCGCTTCACCGAAGGGTCCAGGCAGGGCCCCTTGGGCACCGCCCAGCTCTTCAGCACCCCGTCCAGTTCCAGGCGGAAGTCGTAGTGCAGGTGGCTGGCGTCATGCTTCTGGATGACGAACGCCAGTTCCCCGGCATGCCGCCCGGGGGCTTCGCCGCGCGGCTCCGGCGTACCGCCGAAGTCGCGGCGGCGGGCGTATTCCTCCAGGCTGGAGGTGTCACTGGCCATCGGTGCTTCCTCCGTGGCTCGGGCGTTCAGCGTTCTTCTTCGTCAGTGTCCGGCGGCGATACCCGGTCGGTCCAGGGCTTGCCGTCCAGTGGCGCGGAGCGGCCCAGTTCGGCCTCGTCCAGGCCGATGCCGCCGCCGATCTCCTCCTCGCCCACCACCCGCAGCTCGCGGTCCACCGGCGTGTCGTCGGCCGGTTCCAGCTCGGATTCGCTGCCTTCGTCGAGCAGCGTCTCCGGGGCCAGGTCGTCGCTGTCCACATGGTCCTCGTAGTCGCCGTCGACCAGGGTCTCGCCGCCGGTCATGCCCATCTCGGCCGCCCGTTCCGGCGGGAACTCCTCGTTCACCTCGCGCCGCGGGCGCTCGTCGCCGATGCGGCCCTGGGCGCGCTCCTCGTCGAAATCCAGTTCGCGCACCGAGCCCATGCGGTCCTCGGTGTCGTCGATTTCCTGGGGCTGGCTGTGCTTGCGCTCGTCGTTCATGGCCTTCTCCTCTCGCTGGGCGCCGCCCTGCCCCGGCCTCGGGCTGCCGGGCAGGCAGCGGCGCCGGCCTCAGGGGAAATGGGGTCGCTGGCGGGAAAGGTTTCTTCCAGGGAGTGGTCCAGCTGCTGCTCCTGGCTCTTCTTCGCCTTGCCGCGGTCGGCGCAGGGGCATTCGGGGTCCTTGCACTGCCGGTCCCCGGGGTGGCCCTGGGCGCAGGCCTGGCAGCAGAAGTAGCGGTCGCCCTCGCGCACGGCGGCATCGTCCAGCTCGCAGATGCAGCCGGGGCAGGCGCAGATATCGGGTTTCATCTCCAGGCTCCTCCGTGCGTCAGCTCTACCTGGGTTGAGCCGGACGCCAGCGGGGAGTTCAGCTTTTCGTGCGGGCGAGGCCGCCGCGGTTCAGGCGGCGTCGTAGGTGCGGATCAGCTCCTGGCCCAGGCTTTCCACCTGCTCGGCGGTGCACAGTTCCTCGCCGCTGATGCCCACCACGGTGGCGGGCGCCCTGCCCTGCGACGGGTGGCGCAGGCTGATCGCGTAGCAGCCATCGAGCTGCCGGCAGCAACTGAAGCGGAACGCCGGGTGGTTGTGCTGCAACAGGTCTTCGATTTCACCGCGTGTGAAGTGGGTCATCTGCATGCCCCTCCCAGGAAAAGAATGTCTTTGAGCAAAGGTAGCGCCGGCAGCCGGCGAAAACAGGGTGGCGGGGAGCTATCGTTCGGCCATGCAGAATGCCTGATCGACGAAAGCGCTCCGCGCTTCATCCACTTAGCGGGACTGCGAGCCCACGCGCCGCTTTCTTGTCGCCAAAAAAAGCGCCAGGCCGGACGAACGGTCGGCGCCGCGGGACGTTGCCGGCACCCAGGTCATCCCACCGGCGAGGTGGCGCGCCTCAGCATCACTTGGCCATCATCCTGGCATGCAGTAAGGCGGCGGACGATCCCGCCGCTTTGCAATGCGCAAGTATCAAGGGGCCATCTCTCCAATAAGAAGTTAAACAAAAACAGTTGGTTGAGGATGACGACAGAGACGGAACGATTGCTGCAAAGCCCTCGACCACCGTCCAACGAACAGGGAGCACGTCATGCCTGCCACCCCCAACGCTGCCATCGAACACCTGCAGAACCAGTTCCGCGCCTATTCCCCGCGATTCACCTTCCGCCCCGACGGCTCGGTGCTGATGGACCTGCACGACGCCAACGGCGAGCGCATCGCCCTGCGCGTGCTGCACAAGGAAGAGCAGGAAAACGAGGTTCTGCTGAACAACCTGGTGGAACGCATCCGCCGCGACCTGATCACCGAGTCGGGCCCGCTGCAGCCGGACAACGTCGACTGGTTCCTCAAGCGCATCGAGCTGCGCACCTTCGTCCCCGGCAACTACCAGCACCGGCCGCGCAAGATCGTGGTGGCCGGCGAGCGCCTGCGCGCCCAGGCCGACCGCAACCCGCGCTGGTAGGGCCCACCCCGCCGCCGGCAGGGTTCGAACAATCTGCCCGGGCGTCAGGCGTGCACCGTCCACTGGCAGGTGGAATCGGCGATGGGCATGGCGTCCACCCGCTCGACCAGGCCGCAGGCGATGGCCTCCTGCGCCCCGAGGATGCGCGGGTAGGCCATCAGGTAGCTGGGAATGTCCAGGCGTTCCGCCGCGCCCCGGGTGCGCTCGGCGACGATGTCGGCGTAGAGCTTCAGGTCGTAGTCCAGGCTCATGGCGTACTCCGCCATGCGCGCATGGTCCACCGCGCCATGCAGCGACCAGTGGAACGGGTGGAACAGGAACTTGCTGTACGGGCAGGCGGTGCGCACCTGGCCGGCGAGGAACAGGATGTTGCCCATGGATTCCACGGTGCCGAGGTTGTGGGTGTCCACCTGCACCGGCAGCGAAAGCAGGTAGTTGTACAGGGTGAAGCCGTAGCTGCAGTCGCCGCCCATGGTGGCGATGTTCAGCTGCAGGTGGCTGGCGCCCTGCTGCAGGGCGCGGGTGCAGGTGCTGATGAGGTTGCCGCAGGTGGACGAGTTGATCGGGCCGGTGAAATGGATGATGTGCGTGGACATGGGCGTGCTCTCCTGGTTGCGGGGGCCTCCGGGCTGGACATTCTGCTGAGTCGCGGCGAAGCCCGGTCGAGCCATCGGCGCGACGAACGGCTGGGGCGTGGTTCCGCCCATGCCCGATGATCGGCGTGGCCGCGGGTCATCGCGGACGGAGTCCGCTCCTACGCAGCCCGAGTCATGCCATTCCCTGTAGGAGCGCGCCCTGCGCGCGAAATCGCGGGCAGGGCCCGCTCCTACAAAGAGCACCCCGGCGCGGACTGCAAGACAATCGTCATTCCCGCGAACGCGGGACGCGGCTCCATCGCGAACAGCGCTTGCGCTGGCCCGAAGGGGAATAACCCAGAGACTTTTGGGTTTGGGTGTAGCGCGCCGCACCGAGTGCTCGGATGTTTCTTGTTTCGCCCCTCGGGCGAGTCCCTTTTGTCAAACGCCACAAAAGGAACCAAAAAGGCTTGCCCCGCATACGGGCCCGATGAAGCCGGGCTACCCTCGCGAATTCCCCCGCCACGGAGGCCCGCCCCGAGGGTACGTCCCTGTAGCCCATCGGGGCTCTAGCGACATCCATGTCGCATGACCTCCTGAGCGCCGGTTTCGCTCGGCCTTCTGAAGGGGCGTTCCGGTGCGCTCGGTGGTTTCTCTGGAAACCCGTAGGGCGCATAACGCCTACGGCGTTATCCGCCAAATCGCGGACGGAGTCCGCTCCTACGGTTCCAGGAAGCACGGTCGTAGGAGCGGACTCTGTCCGCGATCGGGCTCACCGGCTATTCAGGGCAGGCCCTCCGGCACCTGGCGGTTCTCTTCCAGCAATTCGGCCACCAGCTCCTGCAGTGCCTCCGCCACATCGCCGCCGCGCGCCAGATGCCGGCGCAGGCTGCGCACCTGCCGCTGCGCGCTGCCGCCCGAGCGGGCCAGCCGGCAGGCGTGGGCGTAGGCCCATTCGTTGCCGGCGCGGGCCGGTGCCGCGCACTGTGCCCAGGCCTGCGCCAGCCATTGCGCCAGGTCGACGCAGCGCCCGTCGGCCAGCAGGAAGCGCGCCCGGCAGCCGTGGCGCTGGGCCTGCCAGTAGTTCTCCGCCAGCAGCGCGCGCGCCAGGTGCGGGTCACCGGCATCGGCATCGGCCATGGCCTGGGTGAGCAGCGCGCGGAACAGCCCGGCGATGCACAGCGCGTCGGCCAGGCGCGGGCAGGCGTCGCTGATGCGCAACTCCAGGGTCGGGTAGCGCGCCGAGGGCCTCAGGAACCACCAGGCGTGGCCCGGCTCGCGCATCAGGCCCCGGGCGTGGAGCAGCTTCAGGTGCGCCTGGTAGGCCGGCTCGTCGGCGAACCACGGCGGCATGCCCATCCGCGGCCATTGCCCGGACAGCGCCCGGCGGTAGCTGGCGAGCCCGGTGTGGCGGCCCTGCCAGAACGGCGACGAGCAGCTCAGCGCCAGCAGCAGCGGCGCCCAGGGCAGCACCCGGTTCATCAGCGCCACCCGGTCCTGCCCGGGCGGCACCTCCACGTGCACGTGCAGGCCGCACAGCAGGCTGTTGCGGGCCGGCTGCACGTAGTCCTCGAACAAGGCGCGGTAGTGCGGCTGCTCGCTGGGCGCGGCGTCGGCGAGGCAACTGAACGGGTGCGCGCCCACCACCAGGCTGCGCAGGCCGTGGGCGCGGGCCAGGTCGGCCAGCTGCGCGCGGCCGCGGGCGAGGAAGGCGGCGGCCTCGCCCAACTGGCGGAACACCGGGCTGACCAGTTCCGCCTGGCACTGGAACATTTCCTCGGCGAAGCAGTCGCCCAGCGCCCGGCGGCAGGCCGGTCCCCATTCGGGCGGGACGTGCCGGGCCAGGTCGAGGCTGGCGCCGTCGAGAAGAAAGGCCTCTTCCTCGATGCCGAAGCGGGCCGGTGGGTGCGCGGGCGTCGCGGCCATGGTGATCCCTGCCGGAAGGGTTACAGGATCGACGCCGCGGCCCCGCCCCGGGTTCCGTCTTTCCTGCGCGCAGCCGCTCGGGCCGATTGTTGAAACCTTCGCCGCCGGCGCCGATCGCACTCTTCAGGAGCCATCGCCAGAGGAGCCGCCCCATGAACCTGCCCTGCACCCCGCCCCGCGAAGAGGCGGTCGATGCCCGCTCGCTGCACGCGGCCCTGCTCCACGCGCCGGAGGAACACCTGGCGGCGGCCGACGCCTTCCTCCAACGGCAGCTGCAACGGGCGGCCGAGCGGCCCGTGGACCTGCCCGATACCCCGGCGGCCTGGCCGCAGTGGCTGGACGCGCGAGCCGCCCGCACCGCGCGGGACTATGCGCGCTACCTGGCCGAGCGGCATGCCGGCGCCCCGCGGCGCTACTTCCGCAACCGTGCCCACGCGCTCCACTTCCTGCGCGGCGTGGCCCCACCAAGCTGGTGGACGGCGCCTGGCTGTACGGCGTGCTGGCCCATGCCGGCGACGCCCGGCTGCTGCCGCTGGTGCACACCTATCTGGAGGAGCTGGGCCGCGGCGTGGCCGGCTGCAACCATGTGCTGATCTACCGCCACCTGCTGGAAAGCCTGGGCTGCGCCGGCACGTCCGACCTGTCCGTCGAGCACTACCTGCAGGGCACGGTGCAACTGGCGCTGGGCTGCCTGGCCGGGCAGCGCCTGCCCGAGCTGATCGGCTACAACCTGGGCTACGAACTGCCGCCGCTGCACCTGCTGGTGACCACCTGGGAACTGCAGGAACTGGGCATAGACCCCACCTACTTCCGCCTCCACGTGACCATCGACAACGCCAGCTGCGGCCATGCCCGGCGGGCCCTGCAGACACTGTTCAACCACCTGCCGGACAAGCCGCGGCGCGCGGCCTTCCTCGCCCGAGTGCGGGCCGGCATGGGGCTGAACGACGTCGGCCTGTCCAGCACCCAGGTGATCGACGGCTTCGACCTGGACCACGAACTGCTGGCCATGCTGGAGCGCAAGCAGCCCTTCGCCCGCCACCAGCACAGCGACCGCGCGCGCATCCAGGGCCGCACCCTCAACCAGTGGCTGGCCCAGCCCTGGGGCGTGGCCGCCCTGTTGCGGGCGCTGCAGCAGGAAGGCTGGATCCTGCGCGACGCCGACCCGGCGCGCAGCCGCTTCTGGCGCCTGGTCAGCGGCCCCGACGCCGCCATGTTCGGCGTCTTCGATGGCTACGAGCAGCAGTTGCTGCACGACTGGATAGCCGGCAGTTGGGCGCCCTCGCCCGCCCCGGCCCGGCACGCGCCGCCGCGACCGCTGGCGCTGGAGCCGGCGCCGGCCGACCTCGACGAGGAGGAACGCCGGCTGCGCCGCGAACTGGCCCAGCTGGTGCCGCACCAGCGTCGCCAGCACCTGCTGCCGCTGTTGGCCCCGCAGCGCCACTGGACGCCCCTCGGCCTGCTGGCCACCCGCCTGTTCAGCCAGGACCTGGGGGTGGCCCCATGACTGCGCTGCCACCGCGCCTGGAGGCCCTGCTGGCGCTGGGGCTGCGCCTGCGCCGGGAAGGCTACGCCTTCGTCACCGTGAGCCCGGCCACCCATGCGCGGGTCAATGCCCGCGAGGAAAACGCCCTGGCCCGTGACCTGCGCGACATCTTCGGCTGGAGCCGGCCCTTCGCCGACGGCCAGCTCGAGCGCCCGCTGTTCTCCCTGCTGGCGGCCGCCGACCTGCTGCACTGGGACGGCCGCCACTGGCGCAGCAAGGTGCGCTGGTCGAGCCTGGAGGACCAGCTGTTCGTGCACTCGGCCTACCCCACCCAGGAGGCCGAGGCGGTGTTCTTCGGCCCCGACACCTACCGCTTCGCCCGCGCCATCGGCCAGCACCTGCAGGCACTGGACAGCCGCGACGTCCACCGTGCGGTGGACATCGGCTGCGGCGCCGGGCCCGGCGCCATCCTCCTCGCCGGGGCCTGCCCGCGGGCGGAAGTGCACGCCGTGGACATCAACCCCACGCCCTGGCCTTCACCCGCGTCAACGCGCTGCTGGCCGAGGCGCCGCAGCTGCAGGTGCGCCGCAGCGACCTGCTGGAGGGCCTGGCCGGCGACTTCGACCTGATGGTGGCCAACCCGCCCTACATGCTCGACCCAGCCCAGCGTACCTACCGCCACGGCGGCGGTTCCCAGGGGCGGAGCTGTCGCTGCGCATCCTCGAAAGCGCCCTCGGCCGCCTGGCGCCCGGCGGCAGCCTGCTGCTCTACACGGGCGCCGCGGTCATCGACGGCGAGGCGCCGCTGTGGCACCAGGCGAGCCGGCTGCTGGCGGCCCGCCCCGGCTGGGAATGGCACTACGAGGAACTGGACCCGGACGTGTTCGGCGAGGAACTGGAGCAGCCCGCCTACCGGCAGGTGGAGCGCATCGCCGCGGTGCTGCTGACCTTGCGCCGCCTGGCCTGAAGGCTCAGGGCTGGCGGTAGTGCCCGGGAGTGGCGTCGCGCTCCTGGCTGCGCTTGACCCGGCTCACCTGCACGTCGCTGATGCGCGCGGCGGGGCCGTGCAGCCCCTGCAGGAAGTCCAGTGCCGCGCCGGCATCGAGCTCGCCGTCGCGGTGCAGCGCCAGGGTGGTGGGTTGGTCGTCGAGGATGTAGCTGACCAGGTACAGAGGTCTGTTGCCCATGGGTGTCCTCCTCCGCGAAGGCGGTTGCAGGGAATGGCCGGGCTCAGGCCCGTTCGCCGCGGCAGGCGCGCCCCTCACAGCCAGGGTTGCACGGGCGGGCTGCGCAGCGCCACGGCGATCGCCAGGCCCAGCTCTTCCAGGCCCACCGGCTTGAGCAGCACCGGGTAGGCCTGGGCGTGCAACGTGGAACGCTCCGTGTTCTGCGTCAGCACCAGCACCCGCATCAGCGGGCGCAGCGGCAGGCAGGACTCGATCAGCGCGGCGCCGGTGAGCGGCCCGGCGAAGGGCTCGTCCACCAGCATCAGGTCGATCACCACCGACGAGGACAGGTGCTCCAGCGCCTGTATCCTGTCCACGGCGCTCAGCACCGCGTAGCCGTGGTCCAGCAGCAGTTGCTCCAGGCGCCACAACTGGTCGGCCTGCTCGGCGAGCAGCAGTACGACCTTGTCCGTTTCGCTCATGGCTCGTCCCCCGTCGGTGAATGCTTCCTTCCTCTAGTCCAGCAAGAACCACGCCCACCCCCGCGCCGGGCGCGGCCCCCGGCGCAGAGCACCCGCGCCGCGGGTCATGGCAGGGCGACATCAGCAGAATGCGCTGCCCGCCCGCGGCCGCGCTGCAAAATGCCCAGCGCTTCCGCCGGTAAGCTGGCCGGCACCAAGCGGCGCCGTCGCAGTCGCAGCAAAAGAGCGGCCAAACGAAGGTACCCGCCATGACAGAGCCTCCCCGCCTCCCTCCGGCAGAGCCCGCGCAGGCGTTCCGCGAACGCAGCTACCCGGTCGACGAGCACATGGCCAGCCAACGCCGCGCCTGGCGCCTGGAACGCCTGGGGCTGGTCGTCCTGCTGGGCATCGTGCTGGTGGCCCTGAGTGGCCTGTTCGCCAGCGGCCCGCTGAGTTCGCGCCAGCTGGCCAGCCAGGACGGCCGGCTGCAGGTCGAATACGAGCGCTTCGGCCGCATCGGCGCCAGCCACAACCTGCACGTGCGCCTGCGGGGCGCCCCCGGCAGCCCGGCCGAGCTGCGCCTGGGCGGCGACTTCCTCGCCCGTCAGAGCGTGCAGAGCCTGCAGCCGATGCTGCGCGGCGACAGCTGGCGCGGCGGCCTGGCCCTGCGCGGGCGGCACGACGAGCGCGGCGAGTGGCACCTGTTCCTGACCCTGCTGCCCGACGAGCCGGGCCTGCTCGGCTACCGGGTGGAAGGCGCCGGCCAGGCCCTGGAATTCAACCAGCTGATCTACCCCTGAGGAGGTGCCCCATGGAGTCCGTCCTGCGCGCCGCGGCCATCTACCTGCTGTTGCTGATCCTCTTCCGCATCGCCGGCAGGCGGTCGCTGGCTGACATCACCACCTTCGACCTGCTGCTGTTGATGATCATCGGCGAGGCCACCCAGCAGGCCCTGCTGGGCAACGACTTCTCGCTGATCAACGCGGCGCTGGTGATAGTCACGCTGATCGTCATCGACGTCGGCCTGTCGCTGCTCAAGCTGCGCCACCCGGCGGTGGACCGGCTGATCGAGGGCTCGCCGACGCTCATCGTCGAGTACGGCCGGCCATTGCGCGCGCGCCTGGCCGAGGCCCGCCTGCGGGAGGAGGACATCCTGCTCGCCGCGCGCCAGACCCAGGGCCTGGAGCGCATGGAGCAGATCCGCTTCGCCATCCTCGAGAAGAACGGCAAGATCTCCATCATTCCCGAGGGCGGCAACTGAGCTGGGCGCGCTCGTAGCGGTCGAGCAGCGGCTGGGTGGTCAGCCCGTGCAGGCAGATGCTCAGCGCCACCACGCTCAGCACCAGGTCGCTGGCGGCGCCCAGCGCCCGGGGCGCGTCGGCCTGGTTGAGCACGTGGCACAGGTAGAACAGGCTGCCGATGCCGCGGATGCCGAACCAGCCCAGCAGCCAGCGCTGCCGGGGCGCCAGGGCGCGGCGGGTGACCAGCAGCCAGACCAGCGCCGGGCGCAGCAGGCAGAACAGCCCCAGCGCCAAGGGCAGCGCCCGCCAGTCCCAGTGGTTGGCCAGCAGCGCGCCAAGCAGGGTCACCAGCAGCAACGCCAGGGAGCGCTCCAGCAGGTCGCCGAAGGAGAGGATGTCGAGCATCACCGCCCCGGCGGCGACCCTGGGGTGTTCGCTGCGATCCTCGCCGAAGGCGATGGCGCCGTGGGCCTGCCCCGCCTCGCGGATGTGCGCGGCCTCGGCCTGGGCTTCGGCCGGGTCCTCGCGCTTGCCGATGGTGGCCACCTCGGCGTGGCGCAAGCCGATGCCAGCCGCGAAGCACGCCAGGAAGCCCCAGCCGCCGAGGCTTTCCGCACCCACGTAGGACAGCGCGATCAGCGCCATGGCGAGGAAATCGTTGGCCGACACGCTGGTGTCGGTGTGCCGGGCGCGCAGGTGGATGGCCAGGCGCCCCACCCCGTAGCCCAGGCAGTAGCCGGTGAGCAGCCCGGCGGGTATGGCCCAGAGCACGTCCAGCAGCAGCCAGTGCGGCAGTTGCCGGAGCAGCGCCGGGGCGCCGCCGGGGGGCTCGGTGACCAGCAGGAAGGCCGCGCCGACGAAGGGAAAGGCCACCCCGTCGTTCAGCCCGGCCTCGCCGGACAGGCCATAGCGCAGGCCGTCGTCGTCGCTGGCGTCGTCGACCTGGACGATGCTCGCCAGCACCGGGTCGGTGGGCGAGAGGATCGCCGCCACCAGCAGCGCCAGGCCCCAGTCCAGGCCCAGCAGGTAGTGCGCCAGCGCCGCGCTGCCGGCGATGCAGCCCAGCAGCACCGGCCCGGCCAGTTGCCAGGTCGCGGTCCACACCGGCGAGCGCAGGCTCTGGCGCATGCGCAGCCCGCCGATGAACAGCGAGATCAGCAGCGTGGCCTCGGCCAGGTGCTCCAGCCAGGGGCTGATGCGGCCGATGTCCGCCTGCCACAGGTCCAGCCCCAGCGGGCCGATGGCCAGGCCGAACAGCAGGTAAAGCAGCGAGGAACTGACCGGCAGCAGGCGCAGGTAGGCGGAAGTCAGCCCGAGGGTGAGCAGGATGCCGCCGAGCACCAGCAGCCACTGGTTGAAGCCCATGGGCCGGCGCTCAGTCGACGGGCGACGGCTGCGCCTCGCAGCCATCGTCCTCCAGGCACGGCAAGGCGCGGCAGAGACGGAGGGTGCGAAGGCTTGGCATGGCGGTGGTCCTCGGCGGGTGTCGGTGGCTGTCAGCGGGGCGGCGGTTCGTCGCCTTCGGCCTGCTCCTCGTCGGCCACGCACTGGGGCGTTTCCCCGGCGCCGGCGTCCTCGCCCATGCGCTGGTAGGTGTCGCGCAGCTTCTGCAACTGCTCGGCGTCCAGCTCGTCCAGCCCCATCAGGGCGTCATGGGCCGCGCGGGTGGTGCGCAGCAACTCGTCGATCTTGATGTGCAGGGCGTCGGTGTCGCGGTTCTGGGTGTTCTGGATGAGGAACACCATGAGGAAGGTGACGATGGTGGTCGAGGTGTTGATCACCAGCTGCCAGGTGTCGTTGAAGTGGAAGAAGGGCCCGCTGACGGCCCAGGCCACCAGCAGGGCGCAGGCCACGGCGAAGGTCGGCGGGCGCCCGGCCCATATCGAGAGCCACTGGGCGAAGCGGGAAAAGGACGGGGCCTTGGGCGTCTCCTGGGCGGCGCCCCGGGGCGGGCCCCGCCGCGCGCGGCCCGGGAGGCCCGCCCCTGCCCCCTAGCCGGGGCGCTTCTCATCGCCGATCCCCTGGATGTCGACGTCGTCCGGTTCGTATTCCGGGGTGCTGGCGCAAGGGTCGCCCGAGTCGTCGGCATCCTCCTCGGGCGTCTCGATGACCGGGCCGGGCCGGCGCGGCTCGCCACGGCGCTCGCGCACCGGCGCCTTCGGCGGGTCGTCATGTTCGGCCACCGGACCGGGACGGGGTTTCTGCACGATGGTGTTCTTGCTGCTCATCACGTTCTCTCCCGGGGCTGAGCCCCCAAAGCCTCTCTGGTGTCGCCCTCGGTGGAAAAGCGCCGCGGCCGAGAGTTCAGAACATCTCCCCGGCGGTGCCGGGCGCCCCGCCCGGGGCGCAGCGGGGCATTTTCCTGAACTTCTCCCGCCACGCCCCGACAAAACTACTCAGACGAGTCGACAAGGGGAATACCATGGCGCCGCTGAATGCCTGGCCCGACCTGGCCTTTCTCGGCCACCTGCTGCTGGTGACAGTCGCCGTCCTGGTCGCATTCGGGCTGCTTCGCTTGCTCCTCGTGTCCCTGAGAAAGCGCCTGGAGGCGCGGACGAGCCAATGGGCCCGCTATGCCTCGGCCATCGCGAACAGGACCAGCAACCTCCTGCTATTCGTCTTCTCGCTGATGCTGGCCCTCAAGTTCGTCGCCTTCCCCGCCAACTGGGAGGCGGCGCTGGCCCATGGCTGGTTCGTCGTCCTGGCGCTGCAGGTGGCCCTGTGGCTCGACGCCTGCGTGCGCCTGTGGACCGGAGAGCTGGCCCGCTCGCGCTTCGGGGGCATCCGCAACCCGGTGATGACGACTCTCCTCTCGGTGGTGATCCTGATCGTCGTCTGGGCCGTGATGCTGCTTTCCATCCTGGCGAACCTGGGCGTCGACATCACCGCCCTGGTCGCCAGCCTGGGCGTGGGCGGCATCGCGGTGGCGCTCGCCGTGCAGACCCTGTTGAGCGATGTGTTCGCGTCACTCTCGATCGGCTTCGACAAGCCCTTCGAGATCGGCGACTTCATCGTGTTCGGCGACGTGGCGGGCACCATCGAGCACATCGGGCTCAAGACCACGCGCATCCGCAGCCTCAGTGGCGAGCAGATCGTCTGCTCCAACACCGAACTGCTCAAGCAGACGCTGCATAACTACAAGCGGATGAACACCAGGCGAATCGTCTTCCAGTTCGGCATCAGCTACCGGACCTCGGCCGACAAGGCGAAGGCGGTGGCGGAGCTGGTGAAGGAAATCATCGACGCCCAGGCGGAGGCGAAGTTCGACCGTGCCCACTTCCTCGCCTTCGACGAGAGCCGCCTGCTCTACGAGGTCGTCTACATCATGCAGACGGCCGACTACAACCGCTACATGGACGTGCAGCAGCAGATCAACCTCCGGCTGCTGGCCGGGGTGAAGGAGCTGGGCGTCGATTTCGCCTTCCCGGTCCGCGAGCTGCGCAACGTCGAGGCAATGCCCACGCCGCAGCGCAGCGCCGAACGCCAGTCGACGGCCGCCTTCGCCCACCCACAGGCGCAAGGCGGCAGCCGGGACTCCACCAGCCATTGAGCGGGCGCTTCAGTCCTCGGGCGCGGAACGCTCGTAGCGCGCATTGAACGCCTGGATGAAGGCATTGCGCAGGATGCCGAGGAAGGCCTGGAAAGCGCTGACGTCCTGGTCATGGATGTTGCCGCTGAGGTCGACGCGGGTAGCGAACTGGTCCTTGCGCTGGTTCTTCAGCAGCGTCTCGCCGCCGCCGACCAGGGCTTCCCATATGGAGCGGAACAGGCCCTTGTCCTTCTCCTCCACGTCCTGCTGCCAGTTGAACACGTCGACGTCGCGCAGCAACGGCTTGATGTAGCCGCTGAGCCGCCCCTTGTCCGCCGTGGCCTCGATCACCAGCGTGGCGTGGCCCTGGTTGAAGTCGAACTTGCCGTAGGCCGAGGCGAAGTCGTTCACCCGCCGCAGCTCCACGTCGCTGGCCCGCAGGCGCAGTACGAAGTCCTCGAAGTCGGAGAAGGGGTCGAAGGACGCCTGCACTTCCAGCGGCGCCTGGCCGAACAGCCGGGCATGGCCTTCGAAGCGGGCCACCCGCTTGCCCTTCTCGTCCGCCACGTTGGTCAGGTTGTACAGGCTCGCCTGCACCGCGCTGGCGGTGAGATGCACCGGCGGCCTGGAGCGGTAATTGCGGAAGTGGATGCGGCCGTCCTCGATGCGCACCTCGTCCAGGGTGGTGGGCAGCAGCTTGTCCAGTTGCTCGCGCCAGTCGGTACCGGCGCCGCTCTGGGAGTCCTGGCGGTCGCCACCGTCGACGAAGTTCAGCTCCGGCCGCAGGAAGACCACCCGCGCCACGATGCCGTGGTCGTACCACAGCGCGTGCCAGCTCACCGACAGATCGATCACCGGCGCGTCCAGCAGCGGCACCGGCACCTTGCCGTTGACCTTGACGATCTTCAGGCCATTGATCCGGTATGCCCCGCGCCACAGCGCGAGATCGACGTCGGCGAGCTGGCCGTGGTAGTCGCCCATCCGGTCGAGCTTGCCGTTGAGGTAGTCGCGGATCACGTAGGGCAACGCGACATGCGCGACCAGCAGCAACGCCAGGATCGCCAGGACGCTCGACAAGAGCAGGCTGTAGCGTCTTTTCATCCTCGCCTCCGGAGGCTCTCTGCCAGTGGACCGGTGCAGTGGATGGCGCCCCGGCGCGAGGTCATTTCCTCTCCCGCCGCGCCTGGCGGGCGAGGAACCCGTCCTCGCGCGGCGCATCCACCGCCTCGCGGTGTTGGCGGATAACGCTGCGTCAGCCGGCCTGTAGGGCGAATAACCGTTCGCGGTTATCCGCCGCTGGCCCAAACACCGCGCTCCCACCCGGGCTCACCTCACGCCGGCACCGCCCCCACCTGCGCTTCCCTGGCCCAGATACGATGCTGCAGCAAGGCGTTCTTCAACCCGCCGAACACGTCCGCCACCGTCGCCCCCATCACCACGCCGTCGTCCGGCTGCAGGCCCAGTTGCCCCGGCAGGGCCTGTCCGTCGCCGCTGAAGGCCAGCGGCTTGAGGTGCTTGTAGGCCTCCAGCAGGTAGTGCATGCCGGCGCCGTCCACGCCCAGGGTGACCGCCACCCCGCCGGGCACGTAGACCGCGTCGAAAGCCACCGAGGGCAGGCCGTCCCAGGTGCCCTGGGGCGTCAGGGTGGCGCCGCTGTCGGCCTTGACCGGCGCCGCCGTGGGCGCGATCAGCTTGGCGCTGGCACCCTCCGCGCCCAGGGCCTGGAGCATGTCGCCGACCTCGCCTTCGCTGGCGCCGTCGGCGATCAGGATCGCCACCTTGCGCGAGCGGATGTCGCCGGGCAGCAGGTTCACCTGGCTCAGCGCCGGCGAGGGCTGCGGCGGCGTGCGCCGCGGGGCCCGGGCGGTGACCTGCACGCCGATGCGCTGGGCCACCCGGGCGGCCAGCTGGGCGTCGATGTTCGCCAGCACCTCGTTGACCTCGCGTTCGCGGATGGCCTGGCGCTCCACCTTGCCCAGCTCGAAGGCGTAGGCCGCCACCACGTGGTTCTGCTCGGCCTCGCTCAGGCTGTGCCAGAACAGCGCGGCCTGGCTGAAATGGTCGCCGAAGGAGTCCGGGCGCTCGCGCACCTTGGTGCCGGTCATGGGTTCATGGTAGCTGACGAAGCCGCCCTGGCGCGCCGCCGGCGGCGTCTCCCGGGGCCAGCCGGCGTCGATGGAGTCGGGCTCGTAGGAGGCCCGCCCACAATGCAGGGTGTGCTGGTGGAAGGCGTCGCGCTGGTTATTGTGGAACGGGCACAGCGGCTGGTTGATGGGGATCTGGTTGAAGTTCGGCCCGCCCAGGCGCAGCAGCTGGGTGTCGGTGTAGGAGAACAGCCGGCCCTGCAGCAGCGGGTCGTTGGTGAAGTCGATGCCCGGCACTATGTGGCCGACGTGGAAGGCCACCTGCTCGGTCTCGGCGAAGAAGTTGTCCGGGTTGCGGTCCAGCACCATGCGCCCGAGCACCTGCACCGGCACCTGTTCCTCGGGCACCAGCTTGGTGGCGTCGAGCAGGTCGAAGTCGAACTTGTCCTGGTCGTCCTCGGCGATCAGCTGCACGCCCAGCTCCCATTCGGGGTAGTCGCCCTTCTCGATGTCTTCCCAGAGCGTGCGGCGGTTGAAGTCCGGGTCCTTGCCGGCGAGCTTCTGCGCCTCGTCCCAGACCAGCGAGCAGGTGCCGGACTTCGGCCGCCAGTGGAACTTCACCAGGGTGCTCTGGCCATTGGCGTTGACCAGGCGGAAGCTGTGCACGCCGAAGCCCTGCATGTTGCGGAAGGCGATGGGGATGGCGCGGTCGGACATCAGCCACATGACCATGTGCGCCGACTCCGGCTGCAGCGAGACGAAGTCCCAGAAGGTGTCGTGGGCCGAGGCGCCGGTGGGGATCTCGTTGTGCGGCTCGGGCTTCACCGCGTGGACGAAGTCGGGGAACTTGATCGCGTCCTGGATGAAGAACACCGGCATGTTATTGCCCACCAGGTCGAAATTGCCCTCCTCGGTGTAGAACTTCACCGCGAAGCCACGCACGTCGCGCACGGTATCGGCCGAGCCGCGCGGCCCCTGCACGGTGGAGAATCGCACGAACACCGGGGTGCGCTTGCCGGCCTTGCCGAGGAACGCCGCCCTGGTCAGCGCGCTGCAATCGTCGTAGGCCTCGAAGTAGCCGTGGGCCGCCGAGCCACGGGCGTGGACCACGCGCTCGGGAATGCGCTCGTGGTCGAAGTGGGTGATCTTCTCGCGCATGATGAAGTCTTCGAGCAGCGAGGGGCCGCGCGGGCCGGCGCTCAAGGTGTTCTGGTTGTCGGCGATGCGCGTGCCGGTATTGGTGGTCAGGGGCTGCCCGGTGGCGTCCTCGCGGTAGCGCTCCAGTTGTTCGAGCTTCTCGTTGCCGTTGCCGCGGTCGGTGGTCTGGGTCCCCGCCAGTTGGCTGTGCTTGCCGGACTCTTTCTTCTGTGTCATCTGTCCATCTCCTGATCAGGTGGGCGGCGCCCATGGCGCGCGCTGGCTCTTGCTTGGGGGCGGGCGCGGCGGCGGAGTTCAGGCTTTTTTCCCCGGCGGTGCGCAGGCGGCGCGTTCGGCGTTCGGTTTGAACCTGCGGCGCTGCGTGGCAGTCGGCTGGGAAACGACCTTCGCCGGAGCCGTCATGCCCCACGACCTGCCCATCGGCCTGCTGCAGGCCCTCGCCGACTTCGAACTCCCCCGCGACCTCAACCGCCAGCCGGCCACCCTGGGCAGCCGCCTGCGCGAGCTGTGCGCCGCCGGCCTCGACCAGCTGCCCCGCCCCGGCAGCGGCCTGACTCTGCAGCGCTGGCAGGCGCTGGCGGCGGTGTCCGGCAGCGACCTGTCGTTGCTCAAGCTGTACGAGGGCCACACCGACGCCCTGGCGATCCTCGCCGAACTGGCCCCCGAGGTGCCGCGCCGCCCCGGCATCTGGGCGGTGTGGGCCGCCGACCCACCGGCCCGGCTGGTGCGCATCCAGGCGCGCCGGGGCGACGAGGTGCGCATCAGCGGGGTCAAGCCCTGGTGTTCCGGTGCCGCCCAGGTCGACCGCGCCCTGGTCAGCGTCCGTGACGAGGACGAGCGCCCGCAGCTGGTGGCGGTGGACCTGGCGCAGCCCGGCGTGCGGGTCGCCGAGGGCGGCTGGAACGCCGTGGGCATGGCCGCCACCGCCAGCGTCGAGGTTACCTTCGAGGCGGCCGAGGCGCGCTGCGTCGGCGGGCCGCTGGCCTACCTGGAGCGCCCGGGCTTCTGGCACGGCGCGGCGGGCATCGCCGCCTGCTGGTACGGCGCCGCCAGCCGCCTGGCCAGCTACCTGCACCATGGGCATACCGACGATCCCCACGCCATGGCCCACCTGGGCGCGGTGGACGCTGCCCTGGCCGGCGCCGCCGGCGCGCTGCGCGAATGCGCCAGCTGGATCGACGACAACCCCGGCGCCTGCGCCGAACTCGGCGCACGGCGGGTGCGGGCCCAGGTCGAGGGCGCCGTGGAGGCGGTGCAGTGGCACGTCGGCCGTGCCCTGGGCGCCACGCCCTTCTGCCGCGACCACCACTTCGCCCAACTGGCCGCCGACCTGCCGGTGTTCCTGCGCCAGAGCCATGGCGAGCGCGACCTGGCCTGCCTGGGGCTGCGCTTGACCGCCCAGGCCACCGAGGCCTGGGCGCTATGAGCGCGGCACAGGACCCGATCGCCGCGGCCGGCGCCGGCACCGCGCCCGGTGCCTGGCGCACCTGGCCGGGCCTGCAGCGCCTGCCGCGGATTACCCCGCCGGCGCTGCTGGGCGGCGGGCGCCTGGTGCTGGTGGCGCCGCACCCCGACGACGAGGTGCTGGGCTGCGGCGGCCTGCTGGCCAGCCTGGGCGCCCTGGCCGGCGAGACGCTGCTGGTGTCGGTCACCGACGGCGAGGCCAGCCACCCCGGCTCGCCCCTGTGGCCCCGCGAGCGCCTGCGCGAAGTGCGCCCGCAGGAGAGCCGCGAAGCCCTCGCCCGCCTCGGCCTGGACCTGCCCCGCCTGCACTGGCGACGCCTGCGCATGGCCGATGGCCAGGTCGCTGCGGCCACCCTCGACGCCGCCCTGCGCGGCCTGCTGCGCCCCGGCGACAGGCTGGTCAGCACCTGGCGCCACGACGGCCACCCGGACCACGAACAGGTCGGCCTGGCCTGCGCGGCGGCGGCCGCCGCCCGCGGCGCACGCCATTGCGAAGTGCCGATCTGGGCCTGGCACTGGGCCGAGCCCGGCGACCCGCGCCTGCCCTGGGCGCGGGCCCGGCGCCTGGACCTGGACGAGCGCGCCCTGTGGCGCAAGCGCCGGGCCATCGCTGCCCATGCCAGCCAACTGCAGGCGGACCCCAGCCGCGGCGCCGGCCCCATCCTCGGCCCGCACCTGCTGGAAACCCTCAGCCAACCCTTCGAGGTGTACTTCCTGTGAGCCTGCCCGCTAGCCATTTCGAGGCGCTGTACGCCGGCGATCCCGACCCCTGGGCCTTCCGCACCCGCTGGTACGAGCGGCGCAAGCGCTCGCTGCTGCTGGCCTGCCTGCCGCGCCCGCGCTTCGCCCGCGGTTTCGAGCCGGCCTGCGCCAACGGCGAGCTGAGCATCGAACTGGCGCAGCGCTGCGACCAGCTGCTGTGCAGCGACCCCAGCGCCACCGCCGTGGGCCTGGCGCGCCAGCGCCTGGCCAGCTGCGACCACGCCCGCGTACGCCAGGGCGGCCTGCCGCAGGACTGGCCCGCCGGCCGTTTCGACCTGGTGGTGCTCGGCGAGCTGGGCTACTACCTCGCCCCGCCGGCCTGGCGCCTGGCCTGTGAACGCGCCGCCGCCAGCCTGGAACGCGGCGGCGCGTTGGTGGCCTGCCACTGGCGCCACCCGATCCCGGGCTGCGAGATGGCCGGCGACGACGTCCATGCCCTGCTCGCCGAGGCCATGGGCGCGCCGGCGCGGGTCCGCCACCTGGAGCCGGACTTCCGCCTGGAACTGTGGTTCGACGACAGCGCCGGGGCCGCCCCGTGATCGGCGTGCTGGTGCCGGTGCACAACGAGGAAGGCCGCCTGCGCGGCTGCCTGCTGTCGTTGCTGGAAGCGGCCCGGCACCCGGCCCTGGGCGGCGAGCCGGTGCGCGTACTGGCGGTGCTCGACAGCTGCACCGACGGCAGCGCGGCCATCGCCACCGAGCTGGGCGTGGCGGTGCTGCCGCTGGCGGCGCGCAACGTCGGCCAGGCCCGCCGCGCCGGAGCCCAGCACCTGCTGGGCCTGGGCGCGCGCTGGCTGGCCTGCACCGACGCCGACAGCTGCGTCGGCCCCGACTGGCTGGTGCGCCAGTTGGCCTTCGGCGCCGAGGCAGTGTGCGGCACGGTGCGCCTGGACGACTGGTCGGCCCATGCCCCCGAAGTGCGGGCGCGCTACCTGCGCCACTACCAGCCCCGCGAGGGCCACCGCCACGTGCACGGTGCCAACCTGGGCGTGTGCGCCCTCGCCTATCGCCGCGCTGGCGGCTTCCGCCCGCTGCCCTGCGACGAGGACCTGCACCTGGTGCGCGACCTGGAGCGCTGCGGCGCCCGCATCGTCTGGACGCACCAGACCTGCGTGACCACCAGCGCCCGCCGCGACTACCGCGCCCACGGCGGCTTCGGCGCCTACCTGGAAAGCCTCGCCGAACCGCTCTAGGCTCAGGCCGCGCCATCGGGGGCGCCGGCCTGCCAGCCGTCGCCGGGGCCGGTCTCGCCCTCGCCGGGGGTCAGCGGGACGATGCGCAGCTCGGTGATGTCCGCCGGGTTGGCGTCCGAGTGCAGGCTTTCCAGCTGGAAGCGCGCCTGGTCCGGGGTCAGGTCGCCGCCGGGGGCCTCCACCTCGTGGGAGCAGGGCTGGCCTTCGAGCTCGTAGTGGATGCGGAAACGCGGGGGGTGCGCCATGGTCCTGTGCCTCCTGGGTGGGCTGCCGCCGGCGGCGGCCATTCGTCGAAACGCTTGAGCTGTCCGCGGCTCGGCGCCAGCGGCGCCGCCCGTGGTGCGTGGTCTCCGACTGACCGGTGCGCAGGTCCAGGGTTCAGCCGCGGTCGCCGACCGGCTGCGGCGGATGGGCATGCCGGAATGCGGTTATTGCTATAAGAAAAAGTCATAACAACGGTTCGCTAGCCGGCTATCGTTCATTTCCTGGCGTCGGCTTTTCGGCGTGAGCGGGCCGAGAGGCCCCGGGCCCTGCGCGGACACGCCTGAGCGAATCGATTACCCGGAGTCCTTCCATGCAAACCTACCTGCAGGCCAAACGCATCCTCGAAGACAGCTTCGCGCCCTACGGCTGCCGCTGCACGCTCGAGGCGGACGGTTCGATGACCGTGCAATTGCTCGCGCCCAATTCCACGGACGTGGAACTGACCGTGCCGAAGATCCCGCGGCAGGACTGGAACAGCCTGCGCGCCGTGGCCAGGCTGGCCCTGGAGCTGCGCCAGACGCTGGACCTGGCGATACTGCAGAAGGACCGGCCGGCCTCGGCCATGCACCAGGAGGCCAGCTAGGGATTTCCCGAACCTCGCCGGGGCCGCCGGCTCCCAGCAAACCCCGGCCCGTCCGCGCCCTGGCCGCCTGCCGCCGCACTGAAAACCTGAACGCCCGCCCCGCCACCTTCTCAAAACCAGAATGAGCCACGGGACGAGGTACGCAGCATGTCTTCCTTCCCCAGCGAAGCCGAGCGCGAATGCCTGGTCGAACGCCTGCGCCACGCCGCCGAACCGCTGCCCGATCCGGACGCGGCGACCTTCGGCGGCTTCTTCTCGCGCTACGCCGACGGCCGGGTGGTGCTGATCGGCGAGGCCAGCCACGGCACCTCGGAGTTCTACCGGGCGCGGGCCGCCATCACCCGCCAGCTGGTCGAGCGGCACGGCTTCAACATAGTCGCCATCGAGGGCGACTGGCCGGACACGGCGCGCCTGGACCGCCACGTCCGCGACTACCCCGGCCAGCCCGACGAAGACGCCGCCTTCAGCCGTTTCCCCAGCTGGATGTGGCGCAACCGCGAGGTGCTCGACTTCGTGCGCTGGCTGCGCCGCCACAATGCCGGCCTGCCCATCGCCGAACGCGTGGAATTCCGCGGCCTGGACATCTACAGCCTGCGCGCCTCCATGGCCGCGGTGCTGCAGTACCTGGAGCTGCACGACCCGCCCCGCGCACGCGAGGCCCGCGAGCGCTATGCCTGCCTCACGCCCTGGCAGGGCGACCCGGCGGCCTACGGCGCGCGGGTGGAATGGGGCGACGGGGATTCCTGCGAGGCGGTGCTGGGCGAACAGTTCGACGCCTACCTGTGGTTCGCCCGGACCACCGCTGTCACCCCGCTGCAGCCCGGCACCGGCGAGGCGGCGCCGGGCGCGGCGGACACCTTCCCCTTCGGAGTCTGACGATGAACGCATTCGACGACCGGCGGCACGCCGGCAAGGCCCTGGCCGAGGCGCTGCGCGAACGGCCCATGCACGAGCCCCTGCTGCTGGCCCTGCCCCGCGGCGGCGTGCCGGTGGCCTATGAGATCTCCCTGGCCCTGCAGTACCCCCTGGAACTGCTGCTGGTGCGCAAGATAGGCGCGCCCGGCCACGAGGAATACGCCGTGGGCGCCGTGGTGGAAGGCGACCCGCCCAGGTGGGTGAAGGACGAGGACCTGCTGCGCCAGCTGCGCGTGGCGCCCGACTGGTTCGAGCGCCGCCTGGCCGAACAGCTGCGGGAAATCGAGCGCCGCCGCGCCCGCTACTGCGGGCGGCAGCCGCTGGCGTCACGCCGTGGCCGCGACCTGATCCTGGTGGACGACGGCCTGGCCACCGGCAACAGCGTGCGTGCGGCGCTGCAGGCCCTGCGCGAGGACGGCCCGCGGCGCATCATCCTCGCCGTGCCCGTGGGGCCGCCGGCCACCGTGGAGAAACTGCGGCCGCTGGTGGACGAACTGGTATGCCTGCTGACACCGGAGGATTTCCACTCCGTCGGCCACTACTACCGGGACTTCCACCAGCTCGACGACCAGGAAGTCATCGACCTGCTCGGCCCCTCGCGCACGCCTTCGGGCGCCTGATCCAGCCGGGCTGCGCCGGAACTTCAACCACTGGCGAAACTTCTTCGAACCATTCTCCGGCGCTGCCTTCCCAGTAACTGTGTGGGCCGACTGGCGGCCCACCCAATGGATGCGAAGCATCCGAGGAGCACTTTCATGACTTCCAAAAACACCAATCCCGGCAACTTCGCCAACGATCGCGAAAAAGCCTCCGAGGCAGGGAAGAAAGGCGGTCAGCAAAGCGGCGGCAACTTCGCCAACGACCGTGAGAAAGCCTCCGAAGCCGGCCGCAAGGGCGGGCAGCACAGCCATGGAGGCGGGCGCAGCTAACCTGGCAAGTGCCCTCCCGGTGGAGCGCCCGCTCCACCGGGAACCTGATCGCGGACGGAGTCCTACGTAACCCAACTCCCAATGCCCAACGGGATTCCGCCCCACACCGAGGAGAGGCGTTGGCAGAGATGCATGAACAAATCCGTAGGGCGAATAACCGTTCGCGATTATCCGCCACCAACCTCAAACCTGGCGCCCTACGGGCTAGGCATGCCAGCAACGATACCAACCGTCCTCTTCACTGATGCGCAGCTGCGTCTGGTACAGCGCGGACAGGCGCTCGCTGGTCAGCACCTCGGCCTTGGGCCCGTCGGCGACGATGCGGCCGCGGTCCAGCAGCACCACGCGCTCGATCTCGGGGATGATCTCGTCGATGTGGTGGGTGGTGATGATCATCGCGTGCTCGGCGCCGCAGAAGCGCCGCAACAGGCGCAGCATGCCCAGGCTGGCACCCATGTCCAGGCCGTTGGCCGGCTCGTCGAGGATCAGCGCGCGCGGCGCGTGGACCAGGGCGCGGGCCAGCAGCAGGCGGCGCTTCTGGCCGGTGGACAGGCGCTGGAACATGGTCCGCTCGTGGCCTTCCATCTCCACCACCGCGAGCAGCTCGCGGGCCTGCTGCAACTGCGCCTCGCTGGGCTGCAGGTGGCCGTGGGCGCCGATCGAGCCGAAGAAGCCGGAGACCACCACGTCCAGGGCCTGGGTGTAGGGCGTGTAGTCGTCCTGCAGGTCCTGGGAGATGAAGCCGATGCGGCTGCGCAGGTCCCACAGGTTGACGGTGTCGCTGCCGAACAGCTTCAGGTGGCTGCCTTCGCGCTCCACCGGGTACAGCTCGCGGCTGATCAGCTTGAGCAGGGTGCTCTTGCCGGCGCCGTTGGGCCCGAGGATGGCGACCTTCTCGCCGTCCTCGATGCGCAGGGAAAAGCCGTCG
Organism: Pseudomonas sp. 273; assembly: GCF_029201425.1. Lineage (NCBI taxonomy): Bacteria > Pseudomonadati > Pseudomonadota > Gammaproteobacteria > Pseudomonadales > Pseudomonadaceae > Pseudomonas > Pseudomonas sp. 273. Next base: position 3,215,909 of record NZ_CP116775.1, on the reverse strand, counting down.
AGCACGCGGGTCTGCTGCTGGAAGGCGGTGACGTTGTGGAATTCGATCATGGTCGGCTCATGGCGCTGGGGGAGCGCGAAGGATACTGCGCTGGGGCCCGCCTGCGCCAAGGGGGCGGGCATGACCTCCGGTCGGCAAAAACAATAACGGCATTTAAATATGCTGAAATTGCTCTTGTAGTGTTATCGACCTGCAAGAGGCTATCGCCATGAACGTCAGGACACTGCTTTTCCTCGGACTCGCCGCACTCTGCACCAGCGCCGCCCTGCCCACCCCGGCCACTGCCGCCGACACGCCCAGCGCGGCCTCGGCGCTGGATACGCGCCTGGCGCTGCGCGACCTGTGGCTGGAACACATCTTCTGGATCCGCGACTACGTCCAGGCCAACCAGGCCGGCGACAGCCGCCAGGCCAAGGTGGCCGGCGAACAGGTGGTGGCCAACGCCACGGCCATCGCCAACAGCATCGCCCCGCTGTACGGCCAGCCGGCCGCCGACCAGTTGCTGCAGTTGCTGGCCGGGCACTGGGGCGCGGTGAAGCACTACAGCGATGCCAGCGTGGCCAAGGATGCCAATGGCCGCAAGGCCGCCGTCGGCGAGCTGCAGGGCAACGCCGGGGCCATCGCCCGCTTCCTCGCCGGGGCCAACCCCAACCTGCCCGAGAACGACCTGCTGGCCATGCTCGGCACCCACGGCGCCCAGCACATCGCCCAGATCGACCAGCTGGCCGCCCACGACTACGCTGCCGAAGCCAGGACCTGGGCAGCCATGCGCGGGCATATCCTGATGCTCTCCGACGCCCTGGCCAGCGCCCTGGTCAAGCAGTTCCCCGACAAGTTCGCCGCGAGGTAGACGCATGCTTCAGGGATTGGGCCGCACCCAGCAGGACCTGCTCAGCGCCCTGCTCTACCGTGCGCAGGGCATGAGCATCGACGAGTTGGCCGAGCAGTTGGCGGTGACGCGCACCGCCGTGCGCCAGCACCTGGCGGCGCTGGAACGCGACGCCCTGGTGCTGCGCGGCCCGCTGCGCCCCACCGGGCGCCGCCCGGAGCAGCTGTACCAGCTGAGCCCCCGCGGCCGCGAGCTGTTCCCCCGGCAATACCAGCTGCTGGCCGACCTGCTGATCGGCGAAGTGGCGCAACTCATCGGCCACGACGCCCTGGTAGCGCTGATGCGCAAGCTGGGCGAGCGCATGGCCACGGAACTGGAACCAGCCCCGGTGGACCAGGCGCGCATCGTCGAACACATGAACGCCGCCGGCTACGAGGCGCAACTGATCGCCCGCAGCGGCGGCGAACCGGAGATAGTCGCGCACAACTGCGTGTTCCACCACCTGGCCAGCCGCCACCCGGAAGTCTGCGAACTGGACCTGGCCCTGCTCGGCCGCCTCGGCGGCGCCGCCGTCGACCACCGCGAGTGCATGCTGCGCGGCGGCCAGGTGTGCCGCTTCCAGCTGCGGCGCGGCGGCTAGCCCCGCTGGGCGGCGAGGGTCCGGCTGGAAGGCTCCAGCTCGCCGATCTTCTCCAGCCGCGCCCGCACGATGTTGCGGCTGATGCCCAGCAGGCGGGCGGTCTGCAACTGGTTGCCGTGGCAGTAGTGGTAGGCGGTGCGGAACACGGCTTCCTCGATGTGTTCGTACAGCTCGGGCAGGTTGCGCTCGTACAGCGCCAGCAGTGCCGCATCGAGGCTCGCCTCGGCGGGCGCGGCGGCCTGCGCCGGCAACGCCTCGTTGCGCGCCGGCGTGCCGCGCATGTCGGCCAGGTAGAGGTCGCCCGGCTGTACCTGCTGGTTGCGGCACACCAGCAGCGCATGGTGGATGGCGTTCTCCAGTTCGCGGATGTTGCCCGGCCAGTTGTGCCCCAGCAGCTTGCGCTCGGCCTCCGGGCTCAGGCTGGCGCGCTGGTAGCCCAGGCGCTGGCAGTGCTCCTCGAGGAAGAATTCGGCCAGCGGCAGGATGTCGCCCGGGCGTTCGCGCAGGGGCGGCAGGCGGATGGTGGCCACGTGCAGGCGGTAGAACAGGTCCTCGCGGAAATGGCCGGCCACCACGGCGTCGGCCAGGTTGACGTTGGTCGCCGCCACCAGGCGCACGTCGATGGGTATGGCGTTGCGCGAGCCCAGGCGCACCACCTCGCGCTCCTGCAGCACGCGCAGCAGCTTCACCTGCATGTTCAGCGGCAGGTCGCCGATCTCGTCGAGGAACAGGGTGCCGCCGTTGGCCGCCTCGAACCAGCCGGCCTTGCTGCTGGTGGCGCCGGTGAAGGCGCCCTTCTCATGGCCGAACAGTTCGCTCTCCACCAGGCTTTCCGGGAAGGCGCCGCAGTTCACCGCGACGAAGGGCGCCTTGCCGCGCCGGCTGAGCCGGTGGATGTGCCTGGCCACCAGCTCCTTGCCGGTCCCGGTCTCGCCGATGATCAGCGCATTGGCCTCGCTGGGGCCAGGCGCTCGATGCGATTGAGCAGTTCGCGCGACCGCGGGTCCTCGAAGACCAGCACGGTGGCGCGAACCGACTTGCTCAGTTCACGGGCATGGGGGTGGGTGAGCAGCGACATGGCGGCAGGTCCTTTGGCATGCGGTTGCCGGATAGTGCCTGAAAATTCTTATTACCAAAAAATCATAAATATTCATTTCAATATTCCATTTACAACTTTGCTGCTGCAGCAGCACACCAGCAGCAGCGCCTGCTGCCAGCGCAGACTCGCCAAGGCGCCTCTGCGCACATTCCTCAAGAAATTAAATAAATAAAAATCAACTACTTATGCTTATTTCCGGCAAGTCGGTACGGTTGTTGCCCTAGCCCTCTCGCGCCCCGCCACAAGGGGTGCAGCGGATGCCATGCGCGCCAGCCAACGGACGCACGCACCGTCATTACGACAACGCAGCGCGACGCCGCTGCACGACGTCCGCATTGAATGCCATTGGGGATCAGCATGTTCAAACGCACCGCACTTTCCACCGCCGTCGCCCTGGTCCTGGGGGGCCTGCCAGCACTGACGGCGCTGGCCGATGAAAGCACCACCACCGGCAACGCCGGGCAGGCCGCCGACGATGGCGGCTCCACCCTGGCCAAGGTGGTGGTCACCGCGCAGAAGCGCGAGGAAACCGCCCAGGAGGTCCCGTCGTCGATCTCCGTGCTCAGCGGCGACAAGGTCCGCGACGACTCGCTGCAATCGGCCAACGAGGTCACCCGCTACATCCCCAACGCCTCCGCCGGCACCACCGAGGGCCACGGCCGGCCACGCTGGTGGATCCGCGGCCTGGGCACCGGCGACCAGGGCGCCAACACCGTGAGCCCGGTGGGCATCTACGTCGACGACGTGTACATCGCCAACATCAGCGCCACCGGCTTCCCGCTGTTCGACCAGGAGCGCGTCGAGGTGCTGCGCGGGCCGCAAGGCACGCTGTGGGGCAAGAACACCACCGCCGGGGCGATCAACTTCATCTCGCGCAAGCCCACCTTCGACAAGTCCGGCTACTTCAAGGTGGCCGCCGGCAACTACGACGACCGCGTCGTCGAGGGCGCCATCGGCGATGCCCTGGTGGACGACCGCCTGGCCGCGCGCGTGGCGTTCCGCCACCAGGCACGCGAGGGCTACAACGAGAACATCGCCGACAACGACGACCGCGGCGGCCTGGAGGACGACGCCGCGCGCGTGCAGTTCCTGGCGCGGATCAACGACGAGCTGGAGGCCAACCTCAACCTGCACGCCCGCAGCTACCACGACACCGCCGGCTACAGCACGGTGAACTACGGCCTGCGCCCGGATGGCAGCAACCAGTTCGGCTACCGCATCGACCCCGAGCAGGGCAAGGTCAACTACAACGCCAAGTACCTGGTGCAGATCGACCAGGTGGGCAGCAACCTCAACCTGAACTGGCAGCTGGGCGACCTGACGCTGACCTCCATCAGCGCCTTCGAGCACTTCACCCGCGACGGCTTCAGCGACTCCGACAACACCCCGCAGGAGCTGCAGCGCAGCTATGCCTACGCCGACAGCCAGCAGTGGTCGCAGGAGTTCCGCCTGGCCTCGCCACGGGAGGACCGCCTGAACTGGGTGCTGGGTTTCCACTACTTCAACGAGGACCTGGACTCGCGCAACGCCAGCGCCGCCCTGGACAACCCCTACATCCCGCGCTATTACAACGACCTCGACTACAACCAGGGCACCGAGAGCTACGCGGTGTTCGGCAGCAGCACCTTCCGCTTCACCGACGACTTCAGCGTCACCGCCGGCCTGCGCTGGACCCGCGAGACCAAGGACATCGACCTGCGCCGCGTGCAGAACCAGGGCCAGGCCAGCTTCTCCGGCGGCGACTGGTGGAAGCAGGGCAGCGTCACCACGCCGCTGGTGGTCAACGCCGTGCAGGACGAGCGCAACACCTGGAGCGACTGGACCTACGACCTGACGCCCGAATACCGCCTCTCCGACAACGCCCGGGTGTACTTCCGCTATGCCTACGGCTTCCGTTCCGGCGGCTACAACACCGGCGCCACCAGCCAGGCCACGGTGGCCACGGTCGACCCGGAATACCTGACCGCCTACGAGCTGGGCCTGAAGTCGGAATGGCTGGACGGCCGCCTCAACGCCAACGCCGCGCTCTTCTACTACGACTACGAGGACATCCAGCTGAACATCGTCAGCGCGGTGAACAACCAGACCGTCTCGCGCCTGGCCAACGGCGCCCAGGGCGAAGCCTACGGCGCCGAGTTCGAGCTGGAGGCCATCCCGCTGCAGAATCTGCACCTGAACTTCGCCCTCGGCCTGCTGCACACCGAGTTCACCGACTACACCTCCGGCAGCAACGACTACTCGGGCAACAAGTTCGTCCGCGCGCCCAACGTCTCGGCGGTGCTCGGCGCCGACTATCGCATTCCGCTGAAGGTCGGCGGCGCGCTGATCCTCGGCACCGACTGGAACACCCGCAGCCGCCAGTACTTCTTCTCCAACGACCAGAGCGAAAGCATGCGCAGCGGCGGCTACACCCTGGGCAACGCGCGGGTCACCTATGAGCTGCCCGGCGAGACCACGCGGGTCACCGCCTACGTCAACAACCTGACCGACAAGGAATACCGCAACCACACCCTGCCGGGCGGCTTCCAGAGCGCCGGGGTGATGTTCGGCGACCCGCGCACCTTCGGCGTTTCCGTCACCACCGACTTCTGATCCGCCCCGCCCGCGGCGCCGGCCGCGGGCCCCGTTCGAGGAGAGCACCATGCACATCCCTTCCCTGCCCCGGGCGCTGCGGCGCCTGCTGCTGGTCCCCGCCGTCCTCCTGGCGGGCCATGCAGCGGCCGCGGAGCCGCCCCAGAGCATCCGCATCGCCACCGTGGCCTACGCCAATGCCGGCAAGATCACCTTCAATGGCCCGGCCTACGTCATGGACCGCGACAAGTGGCTCGAGGAGGAACTGGCCAGGCGCGGCATCAAGCTGGAATGGGTGCCGGCGGCCACCGCCTCGGTGGGCACCTTCGTCAACGAGGAGTTCGCCAACAGGCGCATCGACTTCGCCTTCTACGGCGACCTGCCGTCGATCATCGCCAACGCCTCCGGTGTTTCCACCCGGCTGATCGCCCCCGGCGGCAGCGGCAACCATGTCTACCTGGTGGTGCCGCCGGGCTCCACGGCGAAATCCATCGCCGACCTCAAGGGCAAGCGCATCGCTCTGCACCGCGGCCGGCCGTGGGAACTGTCGTTCGCCAAGCTGCTGGAGGCCAACCACCTGGGCTTCGACGACTTCCGCATCTTCAACCTCAGCCCCCAGGCCGGCGCCGCCGCCCTGAGCGCCGGGCGCGTCGACGCCTTCTTCACCCTCAGCGACGCCTACCTGCTGGAAGACAAGCAGGTGGGCCACATCATCTGGTCGAGCAAGCAGGCCCCGGCTGACTGGAAGATGCGTGCCGAACTCTGGGGCGCCAGCGACTTCGTCGCCCAGCAGCCGGAACTGACGCAACTGGTGGTGGACGCCTACCTGAAGGCGGCCTACTGGACCGCCCAGGAAGCCAACAAGGCCACCTACCAGGGCTACCAGGCGCAGTCCGGCCAGCCGCTGAGCGTGCTGCAGCGCGAGGCCGAGGGCGAACCCTGGGCGCAGCACTTCAGCCCGCTCTACGACCAGGCCCTGCGCCAGCACTACGCCGACGCCATCGCCTACAGCCTCAAGGCCCGGCTGATCCGCAACGATGTGAAGGTGGATGAGCTGCTGGCGCCGCAGTTCGTCCAGCACGGGCTGGAAGAGCTGAAGTTGCAGGGTTACTGGAAGGACGATGCGGCGAGCCTCGCCAGGCAGCCGTGACCGTTGGGAAGATCCCGGATATCCCGATGATCGCCGGCTGACTCGACCGTAGGGCGCATAACGCGCCAGCGTTATCCGCCGCTGTCCATCGCACCAGGGCAGTCGGCGGATAACCGCGAACGGTTATTCGCCCTACGTGCCCGGCCGGTTCCTACGGTGCTCCGCGACTTCGTCGGCATGAATTGCAGTCACCCGGCGATAGCATTGGCCGGATGAAGAACCGTCACGCCGAGACGCCGATAGCTTTCTTCCGCACCCAGAGTTGAACCATGAGCTGCATGACCTACAAGGGCCACACGGCGGTCGTCGAATTCGACGATCGCGACGACATCTTCGCCGGCCATCTGCTCGGTGTCCGCGACATCGTCAGCTTCCATGCCGACAGCGTGGCCGAGTTGCACACGGCCTTTCACGCAGCCGTCGAGGATTACCTGGCCGATTGCGCCGAACGAGCAGCCAGCAAGCGCGCCGGTTGATCCGGGTGCGAGTCGCCCATCGCTTCCAGGCGTACAAGAAAGCCCCGGCTAACAGGCTGTGTGAAAACCTCAGGATCGGTCCCACTGGTTAAAAAACAACCTGGATTTCGCGTTTCTACGTGGATTCTGGATTGGCTGAATAGCCAAGCCTCTTCAGATTTCACGTAGGAACGCGCTCTTCGAAGAGCCGCTCGGTTTTTCACACAGCCTGCTAACCGGGGCTTTTGCAATGGACGAAACTCAGGCCACCGCCTCCAGCAGCTTCTGTCCCTCGGCCCACAGCCCGGTCATCTTCCATTGCTGCTCCAGCACGCCCGGGCCGAACTCCTTGGAGCCGCCGAACTGCTCGGCCAGGCCCTGGAAGTAGGCACCCTCCTCGATCAGCAGGATCAGCTTCGACACCTGCAGCAGGTTGTCGCCCCAGAAGGTCGCGCCGCCGTTGGCCTCGAGAATCGCCGGGGTGCGCGGGTTGGCCTCGATGCGCTCGACGATGAAGGCGTGTTCGGGCTGGCGGCGGTCGATGTAGATCGGCAGTTCGCGGGCCAGGGTCACGCGCTGGGACGCCGCGTAGCGGATCGGCAGTACGCGGTGGGCGCTGGCCCAGCCACCCAGGTAGGGCGTGTGCACGTGGATCACCACGTTCACCTCCGCGCGTTTCTGGAAGATGCCGGCGTAGCGCTGGCCGTTGCCGCCGGCCTTGCGCCCGCTCAGCGGCGAGCTGCCTTCGGCGGTTTCGTCCAGCACCACCTCGCCGCCGTGGCTGGCGACCACGGCGCGGATGCTCGGGTCGTCCGCCCAGGGGCTGGGTGCGTGCAGGGCGATCACCAGGTCGCTGTCGGGCACCCGGATGTAGGCCTGGTAGGTGTTGGTGGCGGTCAGGGTGCGGGTGTCCTTGAGTACGCGGAAGGCCTTGGCGAAATCGCGCCGGGCCTGGTCGAGCTGGGCGAGCAGCGCCGGGGTGAGTCGATGGGTCATGGTGCAGGTCCTCTGTGGTGTGCATCGAGCCTCGGGAAGTCGGGCTGCAGAGGCTTCAGCAGGACTTGTGCCATTCAGGAAAGCCCATTTGTTTCAATGAGTTGAGAATCACCCCGGGCATTTCGGGACATTTGCCGGCACAAGCTGCTGCGGCTTCAGCAGCGATTGCTGGCGGGGTGCTGCTGGGTCAGCAGTCGCCCTTGCCCGCCCCTTCGAAAAATCACGGCAACCCTTGCCACACAAGGCTTCCAGGCTTTCGGCACAGGCCTTGCTCCAGTACTGCAAACCCAGGGCGGACGGCCCCGGGCCCTTCCACGCAGCCACTGGAGCACCACCATGAGCACCGAATTCTTCTGGCGCCTTCCCCTGGGGAGCGATGGCCCCTACCTCGCCACCGACAAGAACAACCGCGGCGCTGCGGTCCACCGCCCCGGCAACATCGCGCCCGGGCGGCTGCCCAATGGCGAGCCGGACGGCTTCACCTACATCGACTACATCGCCCAGGTGGCCAAGGCCGCCGAGATCGCCGGCTTCGAAGGCGCCCTGCTGCCCACCGGTCCGGAGCCGTGGATCGCCGCCGCGGCCCTGGCCCGGGAGACCCGCCGCATCAAGTTCCTGGTCGCCTTCCAGGCCACCTGGACGCTGCCGGCCTACGCCGCGCAGCAGGCCGCCATCCTGCAGCACCTCAGCCACGGGCGCCTGGAGTGGAACATCATCACCGGCGGCAACCCGGCCAGCCAGCGCGCCAACGGCGACTTCCTCGAACATGACAAGCGCTACCAGCGCACCGGCGAATTCCTCGACATCATCGATGGCCTGTGGAACCACGAGCAGTTCAGCTACCAGGGCGACATCTACCAGCTGGAGAACGGCTCGCTGCCCCCGGCCCTGAAGCACGAGCGCAAGCCGGGCATCTACTTCTCCGGGTTCTCCGACGCCGCCCTCGACGTGGCCGCGCGCCATGCCGACGTGTACCTGAACTGGGCCGAGCCGGTCGACAAGCTCAAGCCGCACCTCGAACGCGTGCGCGAGCTGGCCGACAAGCAGGGCCGCCAGGTGCGCTTCGGCATCCGTATCGACCTGTTCGCCCGCGAGACCGAGGAAGCCGCCTGGAGCGAGCTGCGCCGCCAGTACGAGCGCATCGACTCGCGCACCAGCGCCGCCATCAAGCATTTCGCCAGCGGCTCCGACTCGGTGGGCGCGGCGCGCCAGAGCGCCTACCACCAGAACCTCGAGCGCTTCGACGACCTGATCCTCGGGCCCAACCTCTGGGCCGGCTTCGGCAAGGCCAAGCCGGGCCCCACCGTGGGCCTGGTGGGCAGCCACCAGAACGTCGCCGAGCGTTTGGCCGAGTACCGCGATGCCGGCTTCTCCACCTTCATCCTGGCCGGCAACCCGCACCTGGAAGAAGCCCTGCGCATCGGCCAGGAAGTGCTGCCGCTGGTGCACGAGCGCCAGGCCAGCGACGCCGCCCAACCCACCGCGCTGAAGGCCAGCGCCTGACCCCGCAAGGAACCGCATCATGAGTCAACCGCTCGACACCCTCTGGTACACCCGCTGCCCGGTGCCCACCGGCCTCGGCATCGCGGTGCAGAAAGGCTGGCTGGAACAGGCCCTGGGCGACCAGGGCACGCGCATCCAGTCACTGCGCGAATCGGACGACCAGGCCGTGCGCGAATCGCACTTCGACCACAGCCTGCGGAATTCGGTGCGCCACGGCGGCAGCATCCCGGCCATCTGGGCCCGCGCCAGCGGCCGCGAGACGCGGGTGATCGGCCTGTCCTGGGCCGACGAGGTGCAGCTGATCCTCAGCCTGCCCGACAGTGGCATCCGCAACGTCAGGGACCTCGCGGGGCGCCGTTTCGGCCTGCCCGACTGGGCCGGCGCGCAGATCGACTTCACCCGCGCACAGGCCATCCGCGGCCTGGAGAACGCCCTCAAGCTGGAGGGCCTGGAGGTGAAGGACGTGGAACTGGTGGACTTCCGCCAGGGCGGCACCTTCAGCGACGAGGCGCCGCATAGCGTCGCCGGCCTCGGTGCCTTCGGCGGGCGCCGCCGCGGCGGGCAGAACCCGGAGCTCACCGGCCTGCTGCGCGGCGAGGTGGATGCCATCTTCCTCAAGGGCGCCCATGCCGTGCAGCTGGCCCAGCAGTTCGGCCTGCACACGGTGATCGACACCGGCTCGCACCCCGAGCCGCTGATCCGCTCGAACAACGGTACCCCGCGCACCCTGAGCGTGGACCAGCACCTGCTCGACGAGCACTTCGACAGCGCCGTGGGCATCCTCGACGCGGTGCTGCGCGCCGAGGCCTGGGCCCATACCCACCCGGAGGACACCCGCCGCTACCTGGCCCGCGAGTCCAACAGCAGCGAGTACTGGGTGGTCCAGGCCTATGGCGAGGATGCCCACCAGCGCCTGCGCACCAACCTCGACGAGCGTTCCATCGCCGCCCTGCAGGACTTCACCGACTTCCTCCGGCGCTGGAACTTCATCCCCCAGGGCTTCGCCGTGAGCGACTGGGTCGACCCGCGTCCGCTGGAGGCCCTGCGCAGCGCCGTCGCCCAGCGCGCCGGCTGAGTGCCGACCGGCCCCGGCGCGCGCCGGGGCCGACCGCCCACCCGAATAGGCTCCCCGATGAACAACCCACTCGATACCCTCTGGTACACCCACAGTCCGGTACCCACGGGGCTCGGCATCGCCGTCGAATCCGGCCGCCTGGCCCAGGCCTTCCGCCCCTGGGGCACGCGCATCCAGGCCCTGCGCGAATCCTCCGACCGCGAGGTGCGCGAGGCGCATTTCGACCACCACCTGCACAACTCGGTGCGCCACGGCGGCAACATCCCGGCCATCTGGGCCCGCGCCAGCGGCCGCGATACCCGGGTGCTGGGCCTGTCGTGGAGCGACGAGGTGCAATTGATCGTCACCACCGCCGACAGCCCGGTGCGCGACATCCGCGACCTGCGCAACCGCCGCTTCGGCGTGCCCAAGTGGGCCAACGTGCAGATCGACTTCACCCGCGCCCAGGCCATCCGCGGCCTGGAGAACGCCCTGCGGCTGGAAGGCCTGGAGGTCGCCGACGTCGAACTGGTGGACTACCCCTACGGCGGCACCTACAGCGACGACCCGGTACGCCATGTGCACGGCGCCCAGGTGACACTCAACGGCAACCGCCTGCGCCGGCGCAACAACGAGCTGATCGGCCTGCTGCGTGGCGACATCGACGCCATCTTCCTCAAGGGCGCCCACGGCCTGCACCTGGCCGACGAGTTCGGCCTGCGGGTGGTGGTCGACGTCGGCTCGCACCCCGATCCGCTGATCCGCGCCAACATCGGCACTCCGCGCACCCTCACCGTCGACCAGCACCTGCTCGACGAGCACTTCGACGCCGCCGTGCTGATCCTCGAAACCGTGCTGCGCGCCGAGCAATGGGCCTGGGCCCACCCCGAGGAGACCCGCCGCTTCCTCGCCCGCGAGCTGAACACCAGCGAGTACTGGGTGGCCGCCGCCTACGGCGAGGACGCCCACCTGCGCCTGCAGACCAACCTGGCCGAGCGCTCCATCGAGGCCCTGCAGGACCTCACCGACTTCCTCGAACGCTGGGACTTCATCCCCCGCCGCTTCGACGTGCGCCAATGGATAGAGCCGGGGCCGCTGGAGCAGTTGCTGGAGAAGGTCAATGTCGCCATCTAGGCCGCCGGCCTTCCTCGCCGGCTTCATGCTGCTGGCTGCCTTCAGCGGCGCCACCATCGGCATGGCCAAGATAGTCACCACCCTCTATGCCCTGCACATCGGCGCCAGCCCCATGCAACTGGGGGTGATCTCGGCCATGGAGTCGCTGGGCATGGTGCTGCTGACCCTGCCGGCGGGCTTCGTCATCGCCCGCTACGGCGCGCGCCGGGTGTACTTCCTGGCCAGCCTCGGGCCGTTGCTGCTGAACCTGGCCATCCCGTTGTTCGGCGGCTGGCTGTGGCTGGCCGCGGCGCGCCTGCTGATCGGCCTGTGCATCCCCTTCCGCATCGTCGCCATGAACAGCGCCTTCCTTCGCCAGTTGCGCCACATCGGCAACGACAAGGCCGGCTGGTACCGCGGCGCCCTGACCCTGGGCATGGGCCTGCTGGGCCCATTGCTGGGCAACTGGCTCAGCGGCGGCAGCTTCACCCTGGGCTTCGTGGTGATCGGCCTGTGCTTCGGCCTGATGGCGCTGTACAGCCTGGGCTTCTGGGAAGGCGAAGGCGCCGCGGAACAGGCCGTCGAGCTGGACGGCGGCATTCTGGCCCAGGCGCGGACGCTGCTCGGCCACGCCGAGGTCGCCGAAAGTTGCCTGGTGGAGCTGCTGTCCGGCGCTACCGGGGCGCTGTTCGGCACCTTCATCATCGTCCTGGCCATGGAGGTGGCCCAGATCAGCCAGGAGCGCGCGGTGAGCCTGGTGATGATCCAGGGCCTGGCCGCGGTGCTCGGCCTGTTCGGCCTCGGGCGCCTGGTGGAGCGCGGCGGACGGCGCCTGGCTCGCCTGGCCGGGCTCGCCCTGGGGGTGGCCGGCCTGCTGCTGCTCGGCCGCGGCCAGGGCTACGCCTGGCTGGCCCTGGGCGCGGTGCTGCTGAGCCTGGCCACCTCGCTGGTGCATCTGGTGAACATGGCACAGCTGGGCGAATCGGCCCTGGACAAGAGCAAGCTGTCCGGCCTGTTCAACCTCGCCGGCATGCTCGGCAGCTGTTCCGGCGCGCTGCTCGGCGGCGCCATCAGCCACTGGATCGGCCTGGCCAACCTGTTCCTGGCATGGATTCCCCTGGTGCTGCTGGCCGCCTTGTTCTGCTGGCTGCGCCACCTGCGGCGCGGCGCCGGCGTGATTGCCGTGGAGGGCTGAAACGATGCGCAGAATCCCCCTGCAGCAATTGACGCTGCTGGTCTCGCCCCTGGCCCTGCTGGCGGCCTGGGTGCTGCTGGCCGACAGCGGGCGCTTCCCCAGCCAGCTGCTGGTGCCGCCGCGCGAGGTCTGGCGGACCTTCGCCGAGCTGCTGGCCAGCGGCGAGCTGCTCGAACACCTGGAGGCCAGCCTGTCGCGCCTGGCCCTGGGCTTCGTCATCGGCGCCGGCGGCGGCCTGGCGTTCGGTACCGCCATGGCCCTGTCGCGCAACGTCGAGGCCTACTGCGGACCGCTGTTCCATACCCTGCGCCAGGTGCCGTCGATCGCCCTGATCCCGATGTTCATCCTGTTCTTCGGCGTCGAGGAGACCTTCAAGATCCTCATCGTCACCAAGGCCACCTTCTTCCCCGTGGCCCTGGCCACCTGCGAGGGCGTGCGCGGCATCCCGCGCAGCTATTTCGAGGTGGCCCAGGTGTACCGCCTGCCGCTGCCCACGCTGCTCGCCGAGGTGGCCTTCCCGGCTGCCGCGCCGCCTATCCTCACCGGCCTGCGCATCGGCCTGAGCCGCGCCTGGATGGTGCTGGTGGCCGCCGAGCTGCTGGCCGCCGACAGCGGCCTGGGGCAGATGATCGAGATGAGCCGGCAGATGCTGCGCATCGACGTGGTGATGGTCGGCGTGCTGGTGACCGGCGTCGTCGGCTTCGTCCTGGACTATGGCTTCCGCCTGCTGGAGCGGCGCGTGTTGCGCTGGAAACCGCTATGAACGCAGTGTTCTCGTTGTTGCGCCGCGGCCGTGGGCTGGTCCTGCCGCTGCTGCTGGTCCTCGCCTGGGAAGCCGCCTCGCGGCAGGACGCCAGCCATGCCTATGCCTTCGTGCCGCTGCAACGCATCGGCGAAGGGCTGCAGGAACTGCTGGCCAGCGGCGAGCTCTGGCTGAGCGTGGCGGCCAGCCTGCAACGCACCTGCCTGGGCCTGCTGTTCGGCGTGGCTGCAGGGTTCGTCCTGGGCGCCGCCATGGCCCTCTCGCGCTTCGCCGGGCGCCTGCTCGCGCCGCTTTTCCACGGCCTGCGCCAGGTGCCCATCCTCGGGCTGATCCCGCTGCTGGCCCTGTGGTTCGGCAGCGGCGAGGCGACCAAGGTGCTGATCGTGTCCCTGGCCGCCTTCTACCCCATGGCGCTCAACGCCCATGAAGGCTTCAGCCACGTCGAGAAGCGCTACCGCGAGGTCGGCCGGCTCTACGCGCTGTCGCCCCTGCAGCAATTCACCCAGGTGCTGCTGCCCGGCGCCCTGCCGAGCCTGTGCAACGGCGTGCTGCACGCCCTGGCCTTCGCCTGGGTCAGCTCGGTGGGCAGCGAGCTGTTCCTCTCCACCGGCATGGGCCTGGGCAACCTGATGATGAACGCCGAGACCGGCTCGCGCATGGAGATCATCGTGATCGGCGTGCTCTGCATCGGCCTGCTCGGCTACGCCATGAACCAGCTGTTTTCCCGCCTCGGCCGGCACCTGCTGCGCTGGCGCGCCCTTCGTCGATAGGTGACCGCGATGACCGCACTGCTCAATTCCTCCCCCGCCCATGCCATCGGCCAACCCGGCGCCCTGGAGATCCGCGGGCTGAACAAGGGCTACCGGATCGACGGCAAGCCCCTGCAGGTGCTCAGCGGCATCGACCTGCAGGTACTGCCCGGCGAGTTCGTCTGCATCGTCGGCGCCAGCGGCTGCGGCAAGTCCTCGCTGCTGCGCCTGATCGTCGGCCTGGAACAGGACTACGAGGGGCAGATCCGCCTCGACGGCGAAACCGTGCGCGGCACCAGCCTGGACCGCGGCCTGGTGTTCCAGGACCACCGGCTGTTCCCCTGGAAGACCGTCGAGCAGAACGTCGCCCTGGCCCTGAAGAACCAGCGCCTGGGCAAGCGCGAGAAGGCCGAGCGCGTCGCCGAGCACCTGGCCCTGGTGGGCCTGCAGGGCTTCGAGCAGGCCTACCCGCATCAGCTCTCCGGCGGCATGGCGCAACGCGCGGCCATCGCCCGGGCGCTGATCACCCGGCCCAAGCTGCTGTTGCTCGACGAGCCCTTCGGCGCCCTCGACGCCCTCACCCGCGTGCACCTGCAACGCGAGCTGCAGCGCATCTGGATGCAGCAGCGCAGCAGCATGATCATGGTCACCCACGACGTCGAGGAGGCGCTCTACCTGGGCGACCGGGTGATCGTCATGGACGCCCGTCCCGGGCGTATCCGCCACGAGGTCCGCGTCGACCTGCCGCACCCGCGCGAGCGCAACGCCCCGCGCCTGCACAAGCTGCGCGACGAGTTGCTCGCCGAACTCACCGGCCACTGACCGCCAACGGCGGCTATCCTTCGGACACGCCGCCTCCGCCTTTGTTTGATCCCGGCCAAGGCCCCGCGCCGCGGTTCGTGCCTGAATGGTGCCGACGCCGGAGCCCGGCGTGCATCCATCCCCCCTGCCGGCACGGGAGCGAGCATGGCCATGGAAAAGCACCACCAATGGAACCTCGGGTATTTCCTCGTGGCCTTCGTGGCCATGCTGCTGTTGCAGAACTGGCTGGGTGAATACTCGGCCGAGGCGCCGATTCCCTACAGCGAGTTCCAGCGCCTGCTGGACGCCGGCAAGGTCAGCGACCTGCGCATCGACCAGGAGCGCATCAGCGGCACCCTCAAGGAGCCGATCCAGGGCCGCACGCGCTTCACCACCAACCGCGTCGAGCCGCAGCTGGCGGCGCAGCTGGAGAAAGCCGAGGTGGACTTCTCCGGCGTCACCCAGAGCGGCCTGGCCAAGCTGCTGGGCTGGCTGCTGCCGTTCCTGCTGATCTTCGCCCTGTGGGTGTTCTTCTTCCGCGGCCTGGCCGAGAAGCAGGGCTTCGGCGGCATGGTCAACGTCGGCAAGTCGAAGGCGCGGGTGTTCGTCGAACGCGACACCGGGGTCAGCTTCGACGACGTCGCCGGCATCGACGAGGCCAAGGCCGAGTTGCAGGAGGTGGTGTCCTTCCTCAAGGACCGCCCCACCTACAGCCGCCTGGGCGCACGCATTCCCAAGGGCATCCTGCTGGTGGGCCCGCCCGGCACCGGCAAGACGCTGGTGGCCAAGGCCGTGGCCGGCGAGGCCGGGGTACCGTTCTTCTCCATTTCCGGCTCGGAGTTCGTCGAGCTGTTCGTCGGCGTGGGCGCCGCGCGGGTGCGCGATCTCTTCGAGCAGGCGCGCAAGGCCGCGCCCTGCATCATCTTCATCGACGAGCTGGACGCCCTGGGCAAGATGCGCGGGCTGGGCGCCTTCGGCGGCAACGACGAGAAGGAGCAGACGCTCAACCAGCTGCTCGCCGAGCTGGACGGCTTCGACCCGCGCGAAGGCGTGGTGCTGCTGGCCGCCACCAACCGCCCGGAAGTGCTGGACCCGGCCCTGCTGCGCGCCGGCCGCTTCGACCGCCAGATCCTCATCGACCGCCCGGACCGCCGCGGCCGCGAGGCCATCCTGCGGGTGCACCTGAAGCGCATCAGCGCCGCCCGCGACCTGGACTGCACGCAGATCGCCGCCATCACCACCGGCTTCACCGGCGCGGACCTCGCCAACCTGGTCAACGAGGCCGCCATCGGCGCCACCCGGCGCGGCGCCGAGGCGGTGAGCATGGCCGACTTCACCGCCGCGGTAGAGCGCATCGTCGCCGGCGCCGAGCGCCGCAGCCGGCTGCTGCAGCCGCAGGAGCGCAAGGTGGTGGCCTACCACGAGATGGGCCACGCGCTGGCCGCCGCCTCGCTGCCGCGCATGGACCCGGTGCACAAGGTCTCCATCGTCCCCCACGCCATCGGCGCCCTGGGCTTCACCCTGCAGCGGCCCACCGAGGACCGCTTCCTGATCGGCCGCCAGGAACTCAAGGACCGCATGGTGGTGCTGCTGGCCGGGCGCGCCGCCGAGGCCCTGGTGTTCGAGGAGATTTCCACCGGCGCCGCCGACGACCTGGCCAAGGCCACCGACATCGCCCGCCAGTTGGTGACGCGCTTCGGCATGAGCGAGCAGCTCGGCCAGGCCGTGCTGGAGCGGCAGAGCGCGCCCTACCTGAGCGGCGACAACGGCCACCTGGCGGGGCTGCGCGAGAAGGACTACTCGGAGCAGACCGCCCGCGAGGTGGACCTATGCGTGCGCGAGCTGATCGACGAAGCCTTCCGCCGCGCCCGGGCCCTGCTGGAGCAGCGCCGCGCCGACCTGGAGGAAGGCGCGCGCCTGCTGCTGGAGCGGGAAACCCTCACCCCGGACGACTTCCCGGCGCTGGCCGGCGCGCCGGCGCCCTGAACGGGCCTTCTAACCGCCGGCTATTTGCAGCGCCGCGCATATGCCGGGGAACTCATTGACAGATTGGCGCCAGACAAGTGTCATGGGCGTTGTCGTCCGGCGCGGTCGAGGTGTAGCGCCGGGTTCACGTGGTCCGTTTGCGTGTTTCCTAATCCCCCGCACAGGAGCCGCCGGCATGTACGACTCTGCACCCAGGGCCTCGGGGCCCGCGGAGGAGGATTTCCTCTTCACCTTCGAGACCCACGTCCTGCAGAAGGCCCTGCCCGCCTTCGAGGAAGCCAGCCGCTTCGCCCGCGACCGCGGCCTGGACTGCCAGGTCGAGTTGCTCGTGGACGAGGACGACCACCTGCAACTGTGCCTGTTCGCCCGCCTGGGCGGCAGCCAGCAGCCGAGCTTCTACCGCATCGTCGCCGATACCGAACTCCAGGGCCTGGTCCACGAGCAGTACGCCACCCATGGCCAGCGCATGCGCCGCCTCGGCGCGGACCTGGACTCGCTGGACGGCGAGGTGCTCGACGAACAGCTCGCCGAATTCTTCCAGCTGGCCTTCGGCATGCACCTGGACGAGCCGGGGCACCGACGAGCCAGCGGCTTCTAGCAGCCGCCCCTTTCCCTGCCGTTCCTCGCTTCGCCTCCCGCAGGCGGGTTTTCGCGCGACACTGTGCGCATGAACGGACGGTGCGCATGAATGGATCGCACGCGCACGCGCAGCTGTGGTCTGAACAAAGGTACGGGCCACCACGATGCCCGCTGGAGGAATGCCCCATGAAAAGCCCCGTGGATACCCCGCACCCCGATCCGGTGGTGACCCGCGAAGCCGACGAACTGGAGGAGCTGGTGGAGCTGGACCCGGTCGACAGCGGCCAGGAACCGCACCTGTCCGCCGCCCACCAGGAAGGCGTGATCGACGAGCAGCACTGAGCGCCCGGGACCTTGCATTCTGCCGTGCAGGCTTTGTGCAATCGTGCGCAATGCACGGTCGCATCTTCGCTACCTTTCCTCAACCTACTGATTTAAAAAGAGAAAATTTTCAAGCGAAGCTGGAACGCATGCTGCAACAGCTCTCCCATCGGCTTCTTCATGGATACCAAGGGAGAGCGTCATGCACAACGACCGTAGCCAGGCCCCGCAACTTCTCGGCGAACAATTCAGCGACTATCGCATCGACCTCCAGCAACGCCCGGATGGCGGCCTGCTGCTGAGGCTGCGTGACAACGAAAGCCGGCGCCTGCTGACCACCTGGGCCATCCCGGCCAGCGAATGGCGTGACCCGACGCGCCTGAACAACTTCATCGAACGCATCCGCCGCGACCTGCTGACCGCCGAGGGCCAGCCCCTGCAAGAAGACCAGGTGGACTGCTTCCGCAAGCGCATCGAACTGCAGACCTTCAACCCCGGCCAGGGCTGCCACCGCCAGCGCAAGATCGTGGTGGCCGGCGAGCGCCTGCGCGCCCTGGCGGCCAACGCCTGAGTCAGTCGGCGCCCTGGCGGAACTGCCCGGGGGTGGTCCCGCTCCAGCGGCGGAAGGCCTTGGCGAAGGCGCTCTCGTCGGAGAAGCCCAGGCGCTCGGCCACGTCCGCCAGCCGCGCGGAGCCCAGCAGCAACTGCTCGGCCATGGCGTGCAGCACCCGCTCGCGCAACAGCTTGAAGCTGCTGCCCTCCTCGGCCAGGCGCCGGTTCAGGTGCCGGCCGCTGAGGCCCAGGCGTTCGGCGACGCGCTCCTTGCCCCACTGCGGGTGCTCGCGCAGCAACCCCTGCACCTGGGCCGCCAGGCTCTGCGCGCCCAGGCGCTGCAACTGGGCGTCGGCCAACTGGCGCAGGTGCTCGCGCATGGGCGCGTTGGCCTGGATCAGTGGCACTTGCAGGTCGCTATCGACGAACACCAAGCCATCCTCGCCTGCGCCGAACCCGGGCAGCAGGCCCAGCAACTCGCGGTAGCTGCCCGCCTCGCCGCGGGCCCCGTGGCCGATGCGCACCGCCTGCGGGCGCACGCGCTCGCCAGTGATCCAGGCGCTCAAGCGCACCAGGCTGGCCAGCACCGCTTCCACCCGCGCCTCGCGGCGCACGCTGTAGCTTGGCTGGTAGGCCAGGGCCACGCCGCCGGCTTGGTGGCGCAGGCTGAACGCGCTGCCCTCGGCGATGATCGGGTAGTACTCCAGCAGCGCCTCCAGGGCCTCGCCGAAGGTCTCGCAGCTCATCAGCAGGGCGCCGACCATGTCCAGGTGGCCGACCTGCAGGGCGCTGCCCAGGCGCAGGCCGAGCAGCGGGTCGGCGCTGGCCGCGCACAGGCCCTCCCACAGCTCGTCCTGGCGCGCCAGCGGGATGCGCGCCTCGCGGCCCAGTTCGCGCAGTTCGGCGGGCAGCTGCAGGCCCAGGCGCGCGGCGGCCTGGAGGATGCCCTGGGCGTAGTGGACGGTGATCGAGGGGCTGTTGGGCATGGTCTCGAAATAACCGGAAAAAGTCCTGATTGAGCCATCAAAGCGCGGCGTGGGGCGGGTATCCTTGCCCATTACAACGAGAAACACAAACGAGCCGCGCATGCCTTGCCCCCCTGCCCCGCGCCCCTTCGGGAGGCGCGCTGATGCCCACCGTCCACCTGGAATTCGCCGGCGCCTCGATGCTGGCCCTGAACGCGATCATCGCGCTGATGATGTTCGGCGTCTCCCTGGAACTGCGCCGCGAGGACTTCGCCCGCATCGTCCGCGCGCCCAAGGCGCCGCTGATCGGCATGCTCATCCAGTTCCTGCTGCTGCCGGCCGGCGCCTGCCTGCTGGCCAACCTGCTGCCGATCGACCCGCAGCTGGCCCTGGGCATGCTGCTGGTGGCCACCTGCCCCAGCGGCAGCTTCTCCAACGTCATGACCTGGCTCGCGCGCGGCAACGTCGCGGTGTCGGCCAGCGTCACCGCGGTGTCCGGGCTGTCCGCCGGGTTCTTCACGCCGTTCAACTTCGCCCTCTACGCAAGCCTTGCGCCGGAGACCCGCGCGCTGCTCACGCAGATCCGCATCGACCCGCTGGAGCTGCTGGCCACGGTGCTGCTGGTGCTGGTGGCGCCGATGCTCGCCGGCATGGCCCTGGGCCGGCGTCGCCCGCAGCTGGCGCGGCGCCTGGAGAAGCCCATGCGGGTGTTCTCGCTGCTGGTGCTGGCGGCCTTCGTGGTCATGGCCTTCGTCAAGAACTACGCGCAGTTCGTCGCCTACTTCCACCTGTTCTTCTGGCTGGTGGCGCTGCTCAACGCCGTGGCCCTGGGCCTGGGCTACCTGTGCGCGCGGGCCTGCCGGCTGGGCGAGGCCGACGTGCGCGCGGTGACGCTGGAGAGCGGCATCCACAATTCGGCGCTGGGCATGGCGCTGATCCTGACCTTCTTCCCCGAGGCCGGCGGCATGCTGCTGATCGCCGCCTTCTGGGGCTGCTGGCAACTGCTCACCGGGCTGGGCCTGGCGCTGTTCTGGTCGCGCCGCGCGCCATTGCCGGGCCTGGCCGCCTCGGCGGGAAGAGCGCCATGAGCTACGTGGCGCCGGCCCTGGGCAGCTTCATCCTGCTGGCCTACACCCTGGAGGCGGTCACCGGTTTCGGCAGCGTGGTGCTGGCGCTGTCCCTCGGCGCGCTGCTGCTGCCCATCGAGCAACTGCTGCCGGTGCTGGTGCCGCTGAACGTCGGCCTGACCAGCTACCTGGCCTGGCGCCACCGCCACCTGGTGCAGTGGCGGCTGCTGCTGGCCACCCTGCTGCCGGGCATGCTGCTGGGCATGGTGGCCGGCTACCTGCTGCTGCCCTGGCTGGACCCGCAACTGCTCAAGCGCGGCCTCGGCCTGCTCATCCTCTGGTTCGCCGCCCGCGAGCTGCAGCGCAGCGCCAAGGGCACGCCGCGCGGCCGGGTGCCCGGCTGGGCGATGCGCCTGGCCACCGGCGCCGCCGGCGTCTGCCAGGGCCTGTTCGCCTCCGGCGGGCCGCTGCTGGTCTACGCCCTGGCCGGCCAGCAGCTGGACAAGTCGCGCCTGCGCGCCACCCTGGTGTGCGTCTGGTTCACCCTGAACGGCCTGCTCACCCTGGCCTTCCTGCTCGACGGCCGGCTGCGCCCGGCCCTGCCCCAGGTGCTGGCCTACGCGCCGCTGCTGCCGATGGGCCTGTGGCTGGGCGAGCACCTGCACCGGCGCTGCGCGGAACGCCACTTCCGCCTGGCCATCCACCTCCTGCTGCTGGTCAGCGGGGTCCTGCTGCTGTCTCCCTGGAGCCTCCTGTGAGCTACGACATCATCGTCAAGAACGGCCTCTACTTCGACGGCAGCGGCGCCCCCGGCGCCCTGCGCCACCTGGGCATCCGCGCCGGGCGCATCGACACCCTCAGCGCATCGCCGCTGGACGAGGCCGGCTGCCCGCAGGTGCTGGACGCCGCCGGCAGCTGGGTGACCCCGGGCTTCCTGGAAATCCACTCGCACTACGACGCCGAGGTGATAGCCGCGCCGGCGCTGAAGGAATCGGTGCGCCACGGCGTGACCACGGTGGCCCTGGGCTCCTGCTCCATCAGCATGGTGCTGGGCGAGGCGGAGGACTGCTCCGACCTGTTCACCCGCGTCGAGGCGGTGCCCCGCGAGGTGGTGCTGCCGATCCTGCGGGAGAAGCGCACCTGGCGCGACGCCGCCGGCTACCGCGCCTTCTACGAGCAACTGCCGCTGGGCCCGAACCTGTGTTCCTTCCTCGGCCACTCCGAACTGCGCGTGGCGGTGATGGGCCTGGAACGCGCCACCAGCGGCGCCAGGCCCACCGAGGCCGAGCTGCGGCGCATGGAGCAACTGCTCGACGAAGCGCTGGACGCCGGCTGCTTCGGCCTGTCGGTGATGACCACGCGGCTGGACAAGATGGACGGCGAGCGCGCCTGGTCCAGCCCGCTGCCCTCCACCTTCGCCAGCTGGAAGGAGTTCGCCCGCCTGTTCGCCGTGCTGCGCCGGCGCGGCGCGCTGATGCAGGGCGCGCCCAACGCGGTGACCAAGATCAACGTGTTCGCCTTCCTCTGGCAGGCCCACGGCTGGTTCCGCCGGCCGCTCAAGTGCAGCATGCTCACCGCCCTGGACCTCAAGTCGCAGCCCTTCATGCACCGCATCACCCGCGCCTCCGGCTGGCTGGCCAACCGCGTGCTGCGCGGGCGCTTCCGCTGGCAGACGCTGCCGGCGCCCTTCGTGGTGCGCATCGAGGGGTTGAACATGAACGGCTTCGAGGAGTTCGGCGCCGGCGAAGTGCTGCGCGACATCAAGGACCCGGAGGAACTCTACGCGCGCATCCAGGACCCGGCCTTCCGCGAGCGCTTCCGCAAGGACATCAAGGCCACCCTCAGCCTGGGCCTGTGGCACCGCCGGCTGTCCGACTGCTGGGTGCGCGAATGCCCGGACGCGAGCCTCGTCGGGCGCAACTTCGAGGAGATCGGCCAGCAGCGCGGCCAGGACGCGGTGGACGCCTTCTTCGACCTGGCCAGCCAGTACCGCAACGCGCTGAAGTGGACCACCTGCTACGGCAACCACCGCCCGCAGGTGATGGCCAGGCTGCTGGCCAGCCCCTGGACGCAGCCGGGCTTCGCCGACTCCGGCGCGCACCTGGCGTCCCACGCGCAGTACAACTTCCCGCTGCGCCTGCTCAAGTACGTGCGCGACGCCGAGCTGGCCGGCCAGCCGTTCATGGACGTCGGCCGCGCGGTGCGGCGCCTGACCGGCGAACTGGCCGACTTCGCCGGGCTGGACGCCGGCTACCTCCGCGTGGGCGACCGCGCCGACCTGGTGATCGTCAATCCCGAAGGGCTGACCGACGAGCTGGACGAGGTGAGCGAGGCGCCCATGGAAAACCTCGGGCTGGTGCGCCTGGTCAAGCGCAACGACGCGGCGGTGGAGGCCACCGTCATCAACGGCCGGGTGGCCTACCGGCGGGAAAGCGGCTTTGCCGAGGAGCTGGGCAAGGAACGCGGCTTCGGACGCTTCCTGCCGGGCCGCGAAGTGGTACCGGCGTAGCGCGGATGAATCCACCCACGCCATTCCCCTGTAGGAGCGCGCCCTGCGCGCGATTTCGCGGGCAGGGCCCGCTCCTACAGGTTTCCGGGAGGCACGGCATGTCCCCGTAGGAGCGGACCTTGTCCGCGATAGCCGGAACCACCGGCGCGGTTCGCGGATAAGATCCGCTCCTACGCTGCCCCACCCACGCCATTCCCTGCGGCACGAATCGCGGACGGAGTCCGCTCAGGCACGCTCCGCCTGTTCACGCACCAGGCTCGCGCGGTAGCTGCCGCAGCCCTTCCACAACAGCCCTATGGTCAGCAGCGTGGCCACCGCGGAGACGATGGCGATGGACGCCCCCACCGCCGCCGGGTCGCCGAACACCCGGTCGGTGATCAGCGCCACCAGGGTGGTGCCCAGGCCCACCGCCAGCAGGTTGCTGACCAGCAGGAAGATCGCCGAGACCTGCGCGCGCACCTGGTTCGGCGCCAGGTTCTGCATGGCCGTGGTGGAGGTCGGCAGGGGGAAGGAGGCGAAGAACATCGCCGGCACCAGCAGCGCCAGGGACAGCCACAGCGGCTCCACCAGGGCGAACAGGGCCACCGGCACGAGCATGCCGATGGCGCCGATCACGCCAGTGCGCATGGCCGCGTCGCCGTGGCCGCGGCGGGCCAGCACGTCGGTCAGCCAGCCGCCGCAGTACACGCCGGCGGTGTTCGCCAGCAGCAGTACCACGCCCAGGGTGTAGCCGGTGCTCACCGGGTCCAGGCCGTGCTTGCGCATGTACAGCGCCGGGGTCCAGCTAAGCATGGCGTACAGGGCCATGGCGTAGCAGGAGAAGCCCAGGTACAGGCAGGTGAAGGTCAGCCGGTGGCGGCCGAGGAAGCGCACGCCGTCGCCCGGCGCCACGGCCCTGGCCTGGCCGCTGGCGTCGCGGCTCAGGCCCTTGCGCTGCGGGTCGCGCACGGTCAGCCAGATCAGCAGGCCCACCAGCACCCCGGGCAGGCCGACGATGAAGAAGGTCAGCTGCCAGGCCTTGACCTCGCCCAGCAGCGGCAGCACCACGGCGTGGGTGTCCTTGAGCAGGTCGATGACGTAGCCGCCGACCAGGAAGGCCAGGCCGCCGCCGACGAAGGAGCCGATGGAGTAGATGCCCACCGCGCGCCCCAGTTTTTCCCTGGGGAACAGGTCGCTGAACATCGAGTAGGCCGCCGGCGACAGCGCCGCCTCCCCCACGCCGACGCCGATGCGCGCCAGGAACATCTGCAGGAAGTTCTTCGACAGCCCGCAGGCGGCGGTGGCCAGGCTCCAGAAGACCACGCCGATGGCGATGATCCGCGGCCGCGAGAAGCGGTCGGCCAGGTAGGCGATGGGCCAGCCCATCACCGCGTAGAACAGCGAGAACGCCAGCCCGTGCAGCAGGCTGAACTGGGTGTCGCTGAGCTGCAGGTCGGCCTTGATGGGCTCGATCATCAGCGCCAGGATCTGCCGGTCCACGAAGGAGAAGATGTACGCCACCATGCACAGGCTGACGACGTACCACTCGTAGGTGTAGCGCCTGGGGCGCAGCTGCGCCGGGGTCTTGGCCTGGGTGTTCATGGGTTCCGCTCCTCTTGCGCCGCTATGGGCGTGTCCGGCAGGAATCCGCCAGGGGCGGGCGAAAGCGTGCGCAGGGCGTGGCACGGGGGAATTGGCGCATGAGGGGCCTCTTGTTGTTATTGGCGGGCGTGTCGCTACAAGGCGGCCCCGCCTTCGTGGGGCGGGGGCCAGGGGCACCTTAGGGGATGGGGCCCGGGCGGGACCATACGGGGAAACGGCCTCGGCATGGGGGTAGGCTCCCGTAGGCATTGGGGTTTTCCTTAGGCGGAAAATCCGCCCGGCAGCGCACCCATGCGCAGGAATATGCAAGACGCCCGCGCCCCGGGGGCCCTACCCTGGCCGCTCGACGATCCAGGAGCTGAAACATGCCGCAAACATCCGCACGCCCCCACCAGCCGGTCAACCTCGCCGCCAAGCTGGCGGCCATCCACGAGCAGTGGCAGCCGCGCGTGGTGGCCGAGATGAACGACTACCAGTTCAAGCTGGCGAAGCTGGAGGGCGAGTTCGTCTGGCACAGCCATGCCGACACCGACGAGACCTTCATGGTGCTCGACGGCGAGCTGCGCATCGATTTCCGCGACGGCGCCGTGCAACTGCGCGCAGGGGAGCTGTACGTGGTGCCCCGCGGCGTGGAGCACAAGCCCTTCGCCGCGCAGGAAGTGCAGGTGCTGCTGATCGAGCCGCGCGGCGTGGTCAACACCGGCGACCAGGGCGGCGAGCGCACCGCACCCAACGACGTCTGGATCTGAGCCCGGGCCTCAGGCCAGGCGGTACCAGGCCACGCCCTGCGCGTCCTCGCTGGCCGTCACCCGGCCGCGCTGCACCAGGTAGTTGAGGTTGGCCAGGCACTCGCCGGTGGCCAGCGCCAGCAGGTCCTGGTCGATGCGCCGGGCGAAGAGCGCGCCGAACAGGTCGATGGCGCGCTTCGGGCCTTCCGCCAGCAGCTCCTGCAGGCGCTCCAGGGCCCGCTGGTGGCCGCGCTCCAGGTGCGCCAGGCGCGCATGCAGGGGCTGGAAGGGCTCGTTGTGGGCCGGCAGCACCAGCACGTCGTCGGGCACCTCGCGGCGCACCTTGGCCAGGGACTCCAGCCATTGGCCCAGCGGGTCGGCCTCGGGCTCCGTGGGGAACACCGAGACGTTCGGCGAAATGCGCGGCAGCACCTGGTCGCCGGCGACCAGCATGCGCAGGTCGGGGCAGTGGAAGCTGGCGTGCTCCGGCGAATGCCCGCTGCCCACCACCACCCGCCAGTCATGCCCGCCGATGCGGATGCGCTCGCCGTCGCGCAGGCGCCGGTAGCTTTCCGGCAGCGGCCAGATGAACTTGCCGAAGCCGCCGAAGCGCGCGCGGTAGTGGGCGATGGCCGCGTCGTCCCAGCCGGCCCGGCGGTAGAAGCGGATGCCCTCGGGCGGCGCCTCGCGGCCGCTGTCGGCGGCCAGCACGCGGCAGTTCATGTATTCGCCGAAGGTCATCCGCAGTTCGCAGCCGTACTCGCGGGTGAGCCAGCCGGCCAGGCCGACGTGGTCCGGGTGCATGTGGGTGACGAACAGCCGCGTCGGCCGCCGCCCGCCCAGGGCGCCGCCGGGGCCAAGCAGCGCGCGCCAGGCGTCCAGGCTCGCCGGGGTGTGCATGCCGGTGTCGAACAGCGCCCAGCCGTCGCCGTCCTCCACCGCCCACAGGTTGATATGGTCCAGGCTCAGCGGCAGTGGCATGCGCAGCCAGTGCACGCCCGGGGCGATCTCACGGCTGGCGCCGGGTTCCGGCACCGGGCCGCAGGGGTAGTCCAGGGGAATACGTTCGAATTTCATGGGGCTGCCTGAATCCTGGTGCGGTTCATCTGGGGGGCAACGCCTACGGCGTTATCCGCCATGATCGCGGACAGAGTCCGCTCCTACGCTTCCGGGACACACGGACGTAGGACTCCGTCCGCAATTGGGCTCACTGGCCACGCCGGACGCCCCGGTAGGCCCCCACCCGACACTAATGGCAATACTGTGCCAAAGAGTCGCGCCCAGCCCCAGTCACACGGACTATCCGGCCAGAAAATGGCGTATATGCCCTCAGCAAAGGCACAGCTGCCGGCGACCCACCCCACGCGAGGCTCGCCGCCGGCCGGCGCCTGCGCTATCGTCGCCGGCGCCCGCGGGCCCCCCGCTTCGATTCCAGAGAGGACTGACAAGACATGAGCACCCAAGACTCCCCCCTCGACATCCGCAAGATCGGCGTGATCGGCGCCGGCACCATGGGCAACGGCATCGCCCAGGTGTGCGCCGCCGCCGGCCTGCAGGTGGCGATGGTCGACGTCTCCGACGCCGCCGTCGAGCGTGGCCTGAAGAGCATCGACGGCAACCTCGAGCGGCTGATCAAGAAGGACAGGCTGGCCGCCGCCGACAAGCCGGGCATCCTCGCGCGCATCCACGGCGGCACCGACTATGCCTCGCTGAAGGACGCCGACCTGGTGATCGAGGCCGCCACCGAGAACCTCGAGCTGAAGCTGCGCATCCTGCGCCAGGTGGACGAGCTGGTCGGCCCCGACTGCGTCATCGCCAGCAACACCTCGTCGATCTCCATCACCCAGCTGGCGGTGGTGGTGCGCAACCCGCAGCGCTTCATCGGCCTGCACTTCTTCAACCCGGTGCCGGTGATGGGCCTGCTGGAGGTGATCCGCGGCCTGCAGACCGCCGACGAGACCCACGCCCGCGCCCTGGCCTTCGCGGCCCTGGTCGGCAAGACCGCGGTGAGCGTGAAGAACGCCCCGGGCTTCGCGGTCAACCGCATCCTGGTGCCGATGATCAACGAGGCCATCTTCGTGCTCCAGGAAGGCCTGGCCAGCGCCGCCGACATCGACGCCGGCATGCAGCTGGGCTGCAACCACCCGATCGGCCCGCTGGCCCTGGCCGACCTGATCGGCCTGGACACCCTGCTGGCGATCATGCAGGTGCTCTACAACGGCTTCGACGACTCCAAGTACCGCCCCGCCCCGCTGCTCAAGGAAATGGTCGCGGCCGGCCGCCTGGGGCGCAAGAGCGGCCAGGGTTTCTTCAGCTACTGACCGCCCCGCGGAAGGGGGCGCGCGCGCCCCTTCCACCAGGCAAACGCCATTAGATAGCCATCACATGATCCACAGCGCCAGGCTCTAGCACGCGGCTTCCAGCCGTAGGAAATTTCCGACGAATGACGATCCGGTCACTGGTACCAGTACGAAAAACTGCTAAAACCTGAACGTTGGAAACCAAAGGAGCTATATCCATGAGGATCATGAAACGTCATGCGCTGGCCTTCGCCGTGATGGCCGCGGGCACCCAGCTGGCACAGGCCAGTGCCCAGGACGAGTCGAAGGGATTCATCGAGGACGCCAGGCTCGACCTGCTGCTGCGCAACGTCTACTGGAACCGCGACTACAAGGACCACACCAACGACGCCAAGGTCTGGGGCCAGGGCTTCATCGGCACCTTCGAGTCCGGCTTCACCCAGGGCACCGTGGGCTTCGGCGTCGACGCCTACGGCCTGCTCGGCGTCAAGCTCGACAGCGGCCGCGGGCGCAACTACACCGGCATCTTCAACGAACACGACGACGGCAAGCCGGTGGACAGCCTGTCCGAGGCCGGCGGCGCGGTGAAGCTGCGCTTCTCCAACACGGTGATCAAGTACGGCAACCAGTTCCCCGACCTGCCAGTGCTCTCCCGCGACGACTCGCGCATGCTGCCGCAGGCCTTCACCGGCGTGCTGCTGACCGGCGAGGAGATCAAGGGCCTGCAGCTGAACGTCGGCAAGTTCACCGCCGACAGCCCCATGGGCAGCCCGGCGCGCGACCCCAACCACCTGGACGAGATCTACCTCTACGGCGGCAGCTACGCCATCACCGACGACCTCAGCGTGGCGCTGTACCACAGCGACGTGCGCGACGTGTTCGAGAAGAACTACGCCAACGTCAACTACACCCTGCCGCTGGCCGCCGAGCAGGCGCTGAACTTCGACTTCAACATCTACCGCACCAAGTACGACGACGGCTCCCAGGCCGCGCTGGACTTCGGCGGCGACGGCGACAACGACCGCAACACCATCTGGAGCCTGGCGGCCAGGTACAGCGTCGGCCCGCACGCCTTCATCCTCGCCCACCAGCGCAGCACCGGCGATGCCGGCTACGCCTACGACTACGGCGACGGCGGCGGCACCATCTACCTGGCCAACTCCTACTACGCCGACTTCAACCTCAAGGACGAACGCTCCTGGCAGGCCAGCTACGAGCTGGACTTCGGCGGCTACGGCGTGCCCGGCCTGACCTACAAGATCGCCTACGTGCGCGGCGACAACATCGACACCGGCGGCGACTCCGACGGCACCGAGCGCGAACTGTTCAACCAGGTCAAGTACGTGATCCAGAGCGGCCCGGCCAAGGACCTGTCGTTCAAGCTGCGCAACTCCATCTACCGCGCGGACAACGACGTCGGCCCGGACCTCAACGAGGTGCGCGCCTTCATCGAGTACCCGCTGAGCATCCTCTGATGCCGGGGGCCCGCGGCGCCGGCCGCGGGCCCTGCGCCCTACCGTTCGTCGCTGCGGCGCCAGCCACGCGCCTGCGCGGGCCTGGCGGCGGCGGCCACGGCCGCTGCGCTTCCCAGCCCGACTGCCATTTTTTCGCCAGTATACCGGGCCGGCATTGGCCAGTACGGTGACACCATTGCGCCCTCCGGGCGCTGAACTATGGTGGTCAACAGACCTTCGGCCCGTCTGGGCAATCGGGTTCCCGCAGTCCCGCATCAAGGCCTGACCTCGCAGCAAGGACGCGATCCCCCCATCCCCCTTCCTGCCACGCCGGGCATCGATGCCCGTCTTCCCGATCGCGTGCTGTCCTGCAGTCCGCATCGTCCTCTGTGCACCGAGTAGTTCAATACCCGGTCCGCGCGCCGTTCTGCTGAGACCGGACTTCAGAGTGATTGCTGAGGAGTTCCGCTCATGCCGTCCAACCTCACCTACCCCGGCGTCTACATCGAAGAAGTACCCAGCGGCGTGCGCAGCATCACCGGCGTCGCCACCTCCATCACCGCCTTCGTCGGCCGTGCCCTGCGCGGCCCGGTGAACCGCCCGGTGCGCGTGCAGGGCTTCGCCGAGTACAGCCGGCTGTTCGGCGGCCTGTGGCAGCCGAGCACCCTCGGCTACGCGGTCATGCAGTTCTTCCAGCACGGCGGCAGCGACGCGCTGATCGTCCGAGTGTTCAACGGCGACCTCGACGACGACACCGCCACCCTCACCCTGGCCACCGCCGGCGGCAGCCTGGTGCTCGCCGCCGCAAGCCCGGGCGCCTGGGGCAACCGCCTGCGGGCGACGGTGGACCACGCCACTCGCGACAGCGCCGACACCCTGCTGTTCAACCTGCTGGTGGAGGAACTGGACCGCCCCGGCGGCACCACCACCGTGGCCTCGGAAGTGTTCCGCAACGTCTCGGTGGACCCGCTCAGCCCGCGCTTCGTCGACACCCTGCTCAAGGAGCAGTCGGCGCTGGTCCGCGTGCTCACCTCGGCGCCGACCACCGAGAGCCCCGCCGACGCCACCGTCGCCGTGGCCAACGAGGACGGCACGGCCACCGCCGCCGGCAGCCTGGGCGACGACGGTGGCGACCTCGACGATGGCGCCATCACCGGCGACCAGGACCTGCGCAGCGGCCTCTACGCCCTGGAGGCGGCCGACCTGTTCAACCTGCTGTGCATCCCGCCGCTGACCCGCGACACCGACCTCGACCCCGCCACCTGGGCCACCGCCGCCGGCTACTGCCAGGAACGCCGCGCCGTGCTGATCATCGACTCACCGGCGGACTGGACGGCCAACCCGGGCAGCGCCATCGGCGATGCCGAGGATGGAGTGAACGCCCTGCGTGCCAGCGTCGGCAACGACGACGCGATCAACGCCGCGGCCTACTACCCGCGCCTGCGCCTGGCCGACCCGCTGGCGGAGAACCGCCCGGCGGACTTCGCCCCCTGCGGCGCGGTGGCCGGGATCATCGCCCGCACCGACGTGCAGCGCGGCGTGTGGAAGGCGCCGGCGGGCCTGGCGGCGTCCTTCTCCGGCGTGCAGGGCCTGACCTACGCCATGACCGACCGGCAGAACGGCGTGCTCAACCCCCTGGGCCTGAACTGCCTGCGCAGCTTCCCGGTGGCCGGCCATCTGGTGTGGGGCTCGCGCACCCTGGCCGGCGCCGACCTGCTGGCCTCGGAATGGAAGTACCTGCCGGTGCGGCGCCTGGCGCTGTTCCTCGAGGAAAGCCTGTTCCGCGGCACCCAGTGGGTGGTGTTCGAGCCCAACGACGAGCCGCTGTGGGCGCAGATCCGCCTCAACGTCGGCGCCTTCATGCAGGACCTGTTCCGCCAGGGCGCCTTCCAGGGCAGCAGCCCGCGCGAGGCGTACTTCGTCAAGTGCGACCGCGAGACCACCACCCAGAGCGACATCAACCGCGGCGTGGTGAACATCCACGTCGGCTTCGCCCCGCTCAAGCCCGCCGAGTTCGTGGTCATCAAGCTGCAGCAGATGGCCGGCCAGGTCGCCGTCTAGGGAGGAACCTTCCATGGCACAGTTCAGCGTCAACGCCCAGCGCTTCGATCCGTACAAGAACTTCAAATTCCGCGTGAAATGGGACGGCCGCTACGTCGCCGGCATCAGCAAGGTGGGCGCCCTGAAGCGCAGCACCGA
The DNA here is from genome assembly GCF_029201425.1 of Pseudomonas sp. 273. Lineage (NCBI taxonomy): Bacteria > Pseudomonadati > Pseudomonadota > Gammaproteobacteria > Pseudomonadales > Pseudomonadaceae > Pseudomonas > Pseudomonas sp. 273. The sequence goes on along the minus strand of NZ_CP116775.1, from coordinate 3,184,750 downwards.
ACTGGTCGAGCACCGCGAGGGCGGCGACCCCTCCACCTCGCGCAAGTCGCCCGGGCGCACCAAGTTCGAGGCCATCACCCTGGAGCGCGGGGTGACCCACGACACCGAGTTCGAGCGCTGGGCCAACAAGGTCTGGAACTTCGGCGCCGGCCTTGGCGCGGAAGTGTCGCTGAAGGACTTCCGCAAGGACCTGATCATCGAGGTGTACAACGAGGCCGGCCAGCTCGCCCTGGCCTACAAGGTGTTCCGCTGCTGGGTCTCGGAATACCAGGCGCTGCCGGACCTGGACGCCAACGCCAACGCGGTGGCCATCCAGACCCTCAAGCTGGAGAACGAAGGCTGGGAACGCGACTACGACGTGACCGAGCCGACCGAACCCAGCTACAACGAGCCGGCCTGAGGCCATGGCCGCGCTGAGCTGCGCGCAGCTGCTGGCGCTCTGGGAACAGGGCGCGCGCCGCCACCCGCTGGACCGCGCCCTGCTGCTGTTCGCCCAGGCCGCCCCGGAACGCCCGCCGGAAAGCCTCGCCGACGCGCCCCTGGGCGCCTGCAATGCCGCGCTGATGCGCCTGCGCCGCGAGACTTTCGGCAACCGCCTGGCGCTGTGGCTGGACTGCCCCGGCTGCGGCGAACGCCTGGCGTTCGAACTGGAGCCGGCGCAGTTCCCGCCGCTGCAGGCGCCGCCGGAACAGGTCGAGGTGCAGGGCCTGCGCTTCCGCTGCCCGGCCAGCCGCGACCTGGCCGCCATCGCCGGCCTGGCCGACGCCGAGCACGCCGCGCGGCAACTGCTGCTGGCCTGCGCGGAAGACGCCACGGCGCTGCCGCGGGACGAGCAGGCCCTGGGCGAGCTGCGCGAAGCCCTGGAAGCCGCGCTGGAGGCGGCCGATCCCTGGGCCGACCTGGCCCTGGCCTACCGTTGCCCGGCCTGCGGCGCGGAGGGCGAGGCCAGCCTCGACGTCGCCGCCTACCTGTGGGAGGAGATCGACGGCAGCGCGCGGCAACTGCTCGACGAAATCCACCTGCTGGCCCGCGCCTACGGCTGGAGCGAGGCGCAGATCCTCGCCCTGGGCGATGCGCGCCGCGCCGCCTACCTCGCGCGGGTGGCGCCATGAGCGGGCTGCTGCGCCGCCTCGCCGCCCAGGCCGGCGGCCAGCGCGGAGCCATCCTCCATGCGCCGGCGCGCCTGCCATTCCAGCCGGCGCCCGAACGGCTGGACTGCGGCGAGGCAAGGCTACCGGCAGCCCTGCCCGGCGCGGCGCTGCCAGCCCTCATGGAGTTGCCCGCATCACCGGCCATCACGCCCACGGCAGCCGTGCCACCAGCCCGGCCACACGCGGCCGCGGCGCAGAGGCCGGGTGAAGCGCCGCCGGCTCCAGCCGTGCAAGCCGAGGAATCTTCGCCCGTCCAGCAACCCAGGCTTCCCGAGCTGCTGCTGGCCGAGCAGCCGTTGAATCTGGTCATCCACGCCCCCGGCGGCGCCCCGGCGGAAACAGCCGCGCCCACGCCCGTGGCGATGCACGAGACGCCGCCCCATCACCAGGCCCCGACCAGGGCCGATGCCACACCGCCCTCGCCCACCACCCCGCGCCTGCCGCCACTACTCGCCCCCATGGCGCCAGCGACCGCGCCCCAGCCCAGGGTTGCGCCACCCCAGGCCGAACCGGTGCCGCGGCAACCCGACGAGGTGCATATCCACATCGGCCGCATCGAGGTCACCGCCATCCAGGAAACCGCGCCCGCCCGCCGCGAGGCGCGCAAGGGCCCGCCGCCGCTGTCGCTGGACGACTACCTGGCGCGGCGCAACGGAGACCGGCGATGAGCAGCGCCCTGGCCATCGCCGGCGTCACCGCCGTGCTGCGCGACCGCCTCAACGACGGCCTGGTCAACCACAACGTCGCCGGCACCCTGGGCACCACCGTGACCGTCAGCGTGCTGCCGCCGGACCGCGTGGTGCCGGCCGACGGCACCGAGGCCAGCCAGCTCAACCTGTTCCTCTACCAGGTCACGCCCAACGCCGCCTGGCGCAACCAGGGCCTGCCCGGGCACAGCGCCGACGGCAGCCAGCGCCTGGGCAACCCGCCCCTGGCGCTGGACCTGCACTACCTGCTGTCCGCCTACAGCGGCGGCGACCTGCACGGCGAAATCCTGCTCGGCTACGCCATGCAACTGATGCATGAGTTCCCGGTGCTCACCCGCGAGATGATCCGCACCGCGCTCAGCACCTCGCCGGACCTCGGCCTGGTCCTCCCCGCCGCGCTGCAGCGCCTCGCCGAGTGCGGCCTGGCCGACCAGGTGGAGCAGCTGCGCATCACCCCGCAAACGCTGAACACCGAGGAAAGCGCCAAGCTCTGGGCCGCCACCCAGTCCAGCTTCCGCCCCAGCGCCGCCTACCTGGTGTCGGTGGTGCTGATCGAGGCCGAGCGCCCTACCCGCGTGCCGCTGCCGGTGCTCAGCCGCGGCCAGGTCGACGCGGACAGCAGCCGCGAGCGCGGCGTGCTGGTCGCCCCCGGCCTTGCGCCGGCGCTGCCGACCCTGGAAGCCATACTGCCGGCCGACGCCCAGCCGGTGGCGCGCCTGGGCCACGCCATCGAGTTGCGCGGCCACCACCTGGACGGCGCGGCCCGCGAGGTGCGCCTGGGCAACCCGCGCTTCGAGCTGGACGAGGTCCTGCCGGCCAGCGGCGCCAACCTCGGCGACAGCCTCGGGCTGCTGATCCCCACGGCCCGCGCCGCCGACTTCCCGGTCGGCGTCTACGCCGCCTGCGCCCGCCTGGTGCGCCCCGGCGAAAGCCTGCCGCGGGAAAGCAACCGGCTGGCCTTCACCCTGGCCCCGGAAATCACCAACCTGCCGCAGAACCTGGCCCGCGACGGCGACGGCAACGTCCTGGTGAACATCGCCTTCACCCCCGAGCTGCGCCCCGGCCAACGCGCCAGCCTGCTGCTCGGCCAGCGCGAAGTGGCGCCGCAGGCCTTCGCCGCGCCCACCGCCAGCCTCGACTTCCTGATCGAGAACGCCGAGGCCGGCGAACACCTGGTGCGCCTGCGCATCGACGGCATCGACAGCCCCATCGTCGACTACGCCCAGGCGCCGCCGCGCTTCCTCGACCAGCGGCTGACCCTCACATGAACGCCCCCGCCGCCCCGGACTGGACCGCCGCCAACCAGCGCCTGCTGGCGGCCGAATTCGCCCGCCTGCGCGCCCTGCTCGGCGACGGCGAGGCGGACGAGGCCCAGGCCCGGCTGGACGCCCTGCGCGCGGCGATGGACGAGCCGGCGGCCATCGACAGCCTGGCGCGGCTGTTCGCGCTGAGCGCCTTCGAGCGCGACCTGCTGCTGCTCGCCGCCGGCGTGGAGATGGACGCCCGCCTGGCCCAACTGTGCGCCCAGGCCAGCGGCCAGCCGGCGCGGCCCTGGGCCACCTTCGGCCTGGCCCTGGCAGTGCTGCCGGCGGCGCACTGGAGCGCCCTGGCGCCGCCGGAACCGTTGCGCCGCTGGCGCCTGCTGGAAGTCGACGAGCACGCCGGGCTGACCGCCGGCCGCCTGCGCATCGACGAGCGCGTGCTGCACTTCCTCGGCGGCCTCAACTACCTCGACCCGCGCCTGCAACCGCTGCTGCAGGCAGTGCCGGACGCCGGGCTGATGAGCCATGCCCACGCTGCAGTGGTCGCCGCGGCCATCGAGCGCTTGCAGCACGGCCACGGCCGCCTGCTACCGATCCTCCTGCACGGCGACGACGCCCTCGGCCAGCAGGATGTCGCCGCAGGAATCGCCCGGCGCCTGGGCGTGACGCTGTTCCAGCTGCGCGCCGCCGACATCCCCGCTGCGGCCCACGAACAGGCGGCCCTGGCCATCCTCTGGCAGCGCGAGGCGGCCCTGCTCGGCAGCGCCTTGCTGGTCCGCGCCGGCGACGACGACAGGCCATTGGCGCCCTTCGCCGCGCGCCTGGACGGCCTGTTGCTGGTGGCCAGCCGCGCGCCCTGCGGCCTGGACGGCGAGGCCTTCGCCGTCGACCGCCCGGACGTGCCGGAACAGCGCCGCCTGTGGCGCGAAGCCCTGGGCGAGCAGGCCGGCGCCCTGGCCCCGAGCCTCGATGCCCTGGCCGGCCAGTACCGTCTCGGCGCCCGGCGCATCGCAGACATAGCCGCGCAGCTGGACGCCAGCGACCAGGCCCCGGCCCGCCTGCACGCCGCCTGCCGCGGCGACGCACGGGCCATGAGCGAACTGGCCCAGCCCATCGAGGCCCGCGCCCAGTGGCATGACCTGGTGCTGCCCGAGGCCCAGTTGCAGACCCTCCGGCAGATCGCCGTGCACACCCGCCACCGCCTCACCGTGCACCACGACTGGGGCTTCGCCGACGGCGGCAGCCGCGGCCTGGGCATCGCCACGCTGTTCTGGGGCGACTCCGGCACCGGCAAGACCCTCGCCGCCGAAGTGCTGGCCAACGCCCTGGACCTGGCGCTGTACCGCATCGACCTGTCGGCGGTGGTCAGCAAGTACATCGGCGAGACCGAGAAGAACCTGCGCCGCGTCTTCGACAGCGCCGAGGAACTGGGCGCCATCCTGCTGTTCGACGAGGCCGACGCGCTGTTCGGCAAGCGCAGCGAGGTCAAGGACAGCCACGACCGCTACGCCAACATCGAGGTCAGCTACCTGCTGCAGCGCATGGAGGCCTACCGCGGCCTGGCGATCCTCACCACCAACCACAAGGCCGCGCTGGACGGCGCCTTCGCCCGCCGGCTGCGCTTCGTGGTGCACTTCCCCTTCCCCGACGCGGCCCAGCGCGAGGCCCTGTGGCGCGGCGTGTTCCCCGCCGCCACGCCGCTGGCCGGGCTGGACTACGCCCGGCTGGCGCGCCTGGCGGTGCCCGGCGGCAGCATCCGCAACATCGCCCTGGCCGCGGCCTTCCTCGCCGCCGAGGCCGGCACCGCGGTAGGCATGGGGCACCTGCTGCGGGCGGCGCACCTGGAAGCGGCGAAGCGCGACAAGGCGATCTCCGACGCGGAGACGAGGGGCTGGGTATGACGCGCATCGTGCTGCACATCGACCGCCTGCTGCTGCGCGGCATCGACCCGGCGGACGCCGACGCGCTGGCGGCGGCCTTGCGCCAGGAGGTCCAGCGCCTGCTCAGTGTCAGCGGCTTGCCGCCCTTGCAGGAGCAACCGCGGCGCGCACGCCGCCCGGACAAGCTGCGGCTCGCCGCCGATGCCGGCGTGCAGGGGCTCGGCCAGGCCGTGGCCGCGAGCCTGGTGCACGGGCCCCAGGGGCTCTGGCCGCAGGCGCCGCGCGGTGCGAAGGAGGGAGGGCCGCAGCCATGATCGCCACCCACGGCACCCGCGAGCCCTCGCCCGCCAGCGGGGCCGACTGGCTGCTGCAGCGCAAGTGCGCCTGCGGCGGCGATTCCGGCCCCCAGGGCCAGTGCGAGGAATGCGAACGCGAGGAACAGGCGGCCCTGCAGCCCAAGCTGTGGGTCGGCGCCCAGGACGAGCCACTGGAGCGCGAGGCCGACCGCGTCGCCGAACAGGTCATGGCCGCCGAGCCGCCGGCGAAGGTCACGGCCGCCAGCGGCGCGCTGGCGCGCAAGCCCGTAACCGCAGGCCCCGACGCCGGCCAGGCGCCCGGCATCGTCCACGACGTGCTGCGCGAACCGGGCCAGCCCCTGGCCGCCGAGGCGCGGGGCTTCTTCGAACCGCGCTTCGGCCACGACTTCGCCCGGGTGCGGGTGCACGCCGATACCAAGGCAGATGCCTCGGCCCAGGCAGTCCAGGCCCGCGCCTATACCGTCGGCCACGACCTGGTGTTCGCCGCCGGCCAGTACCGCCCGCAAAGCCCCGAAGGCCGCCAGTTGCTGGCCCACGAACTGACCCACGTGCTGCAGCAGGGCCCCGGCCTGCACCGCAAGCCGGCCGACAAGCCCAAGGCCGCCGCCCCCGACCCGCTGTGCGCCAAGTTCGACTTCGACAAGGCGCGCAAGGCGGTCGAGGCCCAGGCCAAGCTGGCTGCCAAGGGCGACCTGCTGCAGCTGATCCGCGCGCTCAAGCCGATCCGCCGCTGCGCCAGCGCCGCCCAGCAGACCGAGGTCAAGAGCGCCCTGGCCAGCGCGCTGGCCGCCGACAAGGCGGACGAAGCCTGGAAGGCCGCCGGCACCGCCTTCGGCGGCTACGTCGGCTTCTACCCGGGCTTCGCCCCGGACATCAAGACGCACCTGGGCAAGCTCGGCGCCAGCGAATCGCTGGCCTCCGACACCTTCGAACTGTCCGGTGAGGGCGCCACCCACAAGTCGCGGGCCAAGAAGACCGCCACCGCCGACCTGGGCGACCTGGGGCGCACCGACATCGTCTACTTCCGCGGCCACCAGTACGCCCAGTACAAGGCCCCCGGCCTGTTCGCCAACGGCGACGAGACGCAGGGCTTCGACCTGCGCTACGTCCAGAAGGCCGGCGGCTTCGCCAACGTCAAGCTGATGATCAGCACCAGCTGCGCGACGCTCTGCAAGGAGGCGGTGGCGGTCTTCACCAGCCTGTTCCCCAACGCGGTGATCCTCGGCTACCGCAAGTCGGCACCACTGCAGGGCGCGGCGGTGCGCAGCGACCTGACCAAGCGCATCAACGAGCTGAACCGGCCGCTGCTGATCGACGACCCCGTCGACGTGGCGGCCATCGTCTCGACCTGGAAGTCGGTGGTCGAGTCGCGCCACAAGGGCGAGACCGGCCCGCAGCCGGGCATCCTCCAGGGCGGCACCGTGACCTACTGGGACGGCTCGGCCTGGCAGACCATCGCCGCCACCGACGCGAAGAACGCCTGCAAGGTCAAGGGAGACTTCCGTGACCAGTACCCGGCGCCCTGAGGGCATGAAAACCATCGGAGGCCGGCGGTGAACAGCCACGCCAGCCTGGCCCCGGCCGCCACCGGCGAACAGCCGGCGACGCTGCTGCAGCGCAAGTGCGCCTGCGGTGGCGAAGCCACCGGGCTCAGCGGCGAGTGCGAGGAATGCCGGCGCGCCCACGCCCTGGGCCTGCAGCCACGCCTGGCGGTGGGCGCCAGCGACGACCCGCTGGAGCGCGAGGCCGACCGCGCCGCTGCCCAGGTGCTGGATGCCGGCGCTGCCAGCGAAGCCTCGCCAGGCATCGCCACGCCACGCATCAGCCGCCAACCGGAACGCCCCGCGGCGGCGGCCGGGCAGGCGCCGGGCAGCGTCGACCAGGCCCTGCGCGCCGCCGGGGAGCCGCTGCCACTGCCGGCGAGGGCATTCTTCGAGCCGCGCTTCGGCCACGATTTCGCCCGGGTGCGCGTGCACCACGACGCCACGGCGGCCGACTCCGCCCGTGACGTCGAGGCCCACGCCTACACCGTCGGCCAGCACATCGTCTTCGCCCGCGGCCGCTACCAGCCGCACACGCCCAGCGGCCGCGCGCTGCTCGCCCACGAACTGGCCCACGTCGTCCAGCAGCGCGGGGCCGCCGAGCGGACTGCGGAACAGGCATTGCAACTCGGCGCGCCGGGCGACGCCCTGGAACAGGAGGCCCACCGCGCGGTGCAACGGCTGGGCGCGGGCGGGCCGGCCGGGGTCGACGGCGCCTTGCGCCGCCAGCGCGTCCAGCGCTTCTCGGTCACCGAGGAAGCCGCTGGCGGCTGCGGCATTTGCTACGGCGCGGTGTTCGGCCCGCTCGGCACGGCGGAAGCCGGCAACGCCGCCCACGCCATCGTCCAGCTGGCCTTCGTCGCCCGCTTCCCCCGTGGCCGCGTGGAGCTGCCGTTCAGCAGCCCGACCGACGAGAACGGCCGCCTGGACCTGGCCATCGTCACCCGCGAGAACGGCATCCCGGTGCGGGTGCAGATCGGCGAGATCAAGGCGGCGACGCCCCACGGCGAGCGCGAGGGCGTGGACGACCTGGACTTCTACGAAGCCGCCGTGCAGGAAGCCTTCGCGGTCGAGAACCCGGCCGTGGAGGTCGAGCGCCTGCGCACCAGCATCCCCGTCGGCCGCGGCCTGCCCATGCCGGACCCGCTGGCCGCCTCCGCCGGCTGCCTGCAGCAGCGCCTGTCGGTGGTGATGATGCAGCCCGGGCTGTTCGGCTACTTCTGCGCCCCGCCCTTCTCCGAGGCCCGCCGGCTGTGCTCCTGCCGGCCGCCGCGGCGCGAACGCGAGGACGTGGAGGTGCCGGTCCCGGTGCCCGTGCCGCGCACGGTGCCGCAGCCCCACTCGGTTCCCGGCACGCCACCGGTGGTGGACAGCGTGCCCGAACCCAGGCCCGAACCGCAGCCGCACCCGACGCCCGAGCCGGAAACCGAACCCGTGCCCGACACCCCGCCGGACAACGTGGTGCCCTTCCCCGGCCGGCCCAGCCCGGGAACGGAGGAAGAAGGCGCGCCCCAGGAAGACGGCGAGTGGGTGCCCCAGGCGGCGCGGGTCGGCTGGCTGGGCGCGGCGCTGACGGCCACCTCGCTGCTGATGCGCTCGGCCCTGCGCAATGCGCCCCAGGCAGCCGGGCGGCGCGTCACCGCCTACGCCCAGGCCTTCGCCGTAGTCGCGCTGCTGGTGTTCTATGCCGGACGCGCCGAGGCCCGCGTGGGCCCGGGCGAATCGCCGCTGGAAACCCTGTTCGAAGCGATGCACGACGACGGCATCGAGGTGCCGCCGGAGCTGCGCGAGCGCCTGGAGCACGACGAAGCCCTGCGCAACACGCTGGAGCAGGCGGCGCAGACCGGCGACCTCAGCGCCGCGCAGCAGCAGATCGCCAACCAGATGATGCGGGTGATCGCCGAGAACCCCGACGCCTTCAGCGACGAGGACCTGCAAGTGCTGGCCAGCGCCACTGAAATGGCCAGCGGCGGCGAGGTGGCCACGCAACCCACCCTGGAGGCCATGCGCGCCGCGCTCGAAGCCCGGCGCCGCGGCGAACCGGCCGACGCGGGTGGTGGCGGCGACGCGGATACCGATGCGGACGCCGCGGCCGAGCCGGCGCCCGCCCCGACGCCGGCGGAACCGTTGCCGGGCATCTCCGACGAACTCAACCGGCGCCTGGCGGCCAACCCCGAGGTGCGCCGGCTGTTCGACGCCATGACCCGCCGCGGCGGCAGCGGGCCGAGCGTCACCGACGAAGTGGTCGAGCGCTTCCTCGCCATCGTCCCCGCCGACCTCGCCGGCGCCGAGGCCGACCGGCTGATCGCCGGGCTCGGCGGCGTGCAGGGGCAGACGGTCGACGAGGTTCTCGCCAGCCTGCAGGCCGCGGTGACCACGGTGCGCACGCCGGCCGGCAGCGAACCCGACGCCGAACCCAGCGAGGACGATGCGGCCACGCCCACACCCGCGCTGCCCGAGCCGGCGCCGGCCACGGCCGAGGCCGCAACGCCTTCGGAAGTCGGCCGGCGCATCGCCGCGCTGCTGGCGCGCTCGCCCACCATCGGCCGCATCCTGGTGCCCAAGACCAGCCTGGCGGTCGGGCAGACGGTGGTGACCTTCGTCGCCCGCCAGCGCGGGGAGTACGTGGTGGGCGCCTTCGTGCGCCTGACGCCGACGCAGCGGCTGAGCGACGACAGCTGGCGCGTCACCCTGCACCGCTCCAGCTGGTTCAACGCCTCCGGGTTGTTCGTCGAGCAGTGGCCCGCGACCGACCAGACCACGGAGCTGACCTATGCGAACCCTTGAGGACAGGAGGCCGGCATGACGCTGAGCAGCTCACCGCGACTGATCAAGGCCGGCCTGGTGCTGGTCGACCCCGGCTCGGCGCAGGTGCGCCGGGTGATCGCCCTGCAGTACAACCCCGAGAAGCTGCGCCGCAGCCTGCAGGTGCAGGGCATGGGCGATGGTGCCGAGCGCTCGGACGCGCTGCGCCTGAAGGGCCCGGCGGTGGAGACCTTCCAGCTGGAGGCGGAGATAGACGCCAGCGACCAGCTGGAATTCCCCGAGCGCGACAGGACCGCCAGCGAAGTCGGCATCGCCCCGCAGCTGGCGGTGCTGGAGGCGCTGGTCAACCCGCGCGCGGCCGACCTGCTGGCCAGCCAGGCGCAGGCGGCCTCGGGCATCCTCGAGATCGCCCCCCTGGAATCGGACCTGGCCCTGTTCGTCTGGGGCGCCCAGCGCATCGTGCCGGTGCGGGTGACCGACTTCTCCATCAGCGAGGAGGCCTTCGACCCGCAGCTCAACCCGATCAACGCCACCGTCACCCTCGGCCTGCGCGTGCTGTCCGTCGCCGACCTCGGCTTCGAGCACAAGGGCGGCGGGCTGTTCATGGCCTACCTGCAATCCCGCGAGAAGCTGGCCGGCAAGGCCGCCACCTTCGGTTTCGACGCCCTCGGCATCGGAGGCCTGCCATGACCGACCCGCTCAAGGCCTTCCTCCAGGCCAACGCCCTGACCGCCCCGGCCTTCGCCCCGGACAGCCGCTACCACGGCCTGGACATCGCCCAGTGGACGCGCCCCGACGGCGTGGCGCTCAGCTACGTGCGGCGGCGCTTCGTGCCGCCGCCGGAGCACTTCGCCGCCCTCGGCGAGCACCAGGTGGAAGCCGGCGACCGCATCGACAACCTCGCCGCCCGCTACCTGGGCGACCCGCAGCAGTACTGGCGGCTGTGCGACGGCAATGGCGCGCTGCGCCCGGACGAGCTGACCGAAACGCCCGGGCGGACGCTGCGCATCACCCTGCCCGAAGGGGTGCCGGGGGACGAATCGTGAGCAGCGCCATACACCTGAGCCTGCTGATCGGGCCCATAGTGCCGATCCCGGTGCCGGCGCTGCTGATCGACGCCCTGGAAGAGGTCAGCGTGACCCATGCCAGCGAGGGCGCCAGCGGCTTCCAGCTGCGCTTCAAGGTCAACAGCCACTCCGAGCTGAACACCCTGTTCCTGATCGCCGTGGGCAACAACACCAGCCTGGGCACGCCACCGCTGCGGGTGGTGCTGATCGTCACCCTCGGCGGGCGCGCGCAGCCGCTGTTCGACGGCGTGCTGACCCACGTCGGGGTGCAGGCCGGGCAGGACCGCCAGGCCGGCAGCATCACCCTGACCGGCGAGGACCTGAGCAAGGTGATGGACCTGATCGACTTCTCCGGCCTGCCCTACCCGGCCATGCCCATCGAGGCGCGGGTGGCGCTGATCTGCGCGAAGTACGCGGCCTTCGGCATCATCCCGCTGCCGATCCCGGCGCTGTTCCCCGACGTGCCCATCCCCATCGAGCGCATCCCCGCCCAGCAGGGCACCGACCTGGCCTACGTCCGCCAGCTCGCCGAGGAGGTCGGCCACGTGTTCTACATCGAGCCGGGCGAGGTGCCGCTGACCAGCATCGCCTACTTCGGCCCGGAGATTAAGGTCGGCCCGCCGCAGCCGGCGCTGAACGTCGACATGGACGCGCACACCAACGTCGAGTCGCTGAACTTCAGCTTCGACCCGACCAAGGGCGTGCTGCCGGTGGTGTACATCCAGAACCCGCAGACCCGCGCGCCCATTCCCATCCCGATCCCCAACCTCAACCCGCTGCAGCCGCCGCTGGGCGCCCTGTCCGCGCCCATCGCCAACCTGAAGATGATGAAGGACACGGCCAAGCTGAACCCCATGCAGGCCATCAGCGCCGGCCTGGCCGAGGCGAAGAAGTCCCAGGACGCGGTCAGCGCCAGCGGCAGCCTCGACGTGCTGCGCTACGGCCGCGTGCTGCGCGCGCGGCGGCTGGTGGGCGTGCGCGGCGCGGGGGTGGCCTACGACGGCCTGTACTACGTCAGCAGCGTCACCAGCACCCTGGCCCGCGGCAAGTTCACCCAGAGTTTCCAGCTGACGCGCAACGGCCTGGTCTCCATCACGCCGAGGGTGCCCGCATGAGCCAACGCTACTACGGCAAATACCGCGGCATGGTGCTGAACAACGTCGACCCCCTGCAGCAGGGCCGCCTGCAGGTGCAGGTGCCCGACGTGGCCGGGCTGGTGCCGGCGAGCTGGGCCATGCCCTGCGTGCCCATCGCCGGGCTGCAGAACGGCATGGTGGCGCTGCCGGTGATCGGCTCCGGGGTCTGGGTGGAATTCGAGCAGGGCAACCCCGACAGCCCCATCTGGGTCGGCTGCTTCTGGGGCAGCGCCGCGGAAGTCCCGGCGCTGGCCCTGGCCACCCCGCCGGGGCTGCCGGCGATCACCCTGCAGACGCCGCTGCAGAACGGCCTGACCATCTCCGACCTGCCCGGCCCCACCGGCGGCATCATGCTCAAGAGCGCCACCGGGGCGACGCTGATCGTCAACGACACCGGCATCTACATCCAGAACGGCAAGGGCGCCGCGCTCACCCTGGTGGGCCCGGCGGTGACCATCAACAACGGCGCGCTGACGGTGATCTGAGATGCCCGGGCCTCTTCTGCATGTCGGCGCCACGGTGCTCTGCGCCCATGGCGGCACCGCCACTCCCACCGCGCCCAACCCGCGGGTGCTGGTCGGTGGCCAGCCGACGGTGCTGATGAGCGCGCCCTACGTCATCGCCGGCTGCCCGTTCAACGTCTCCGGCGGCCCGGTGCCCTGCGTCACCGCGCAATGGCTGGTGGCGGCGACGCGGGTGTTCAGCAACGGCCAGCCGCTGCTGCTGATGGACAGCCAGGCGGTCTGCGCGCCCAACGGCACGCCGCTGCTGCCGGTGGCGGCGCAGACCCGCGTGATCGGGAGCTGAACATGACCCAGCGACTGTACTTCCCCTACCGCTTCGACGGCCACGGCCGCACCCGCGACGCCGACGAGGCCACCTGGATCCGCGGCCTGATCGAGCAGGTGCTGTTCACCGCGCCGGGCGAGCGGGTGATGCGCCCGGACTTCGGCAGCGGCCTGCGCGAGCTGGTGTTCGCGCCCAACAGCCCGGAGCTGGCGGCCACCGTGCAGTTCCTGGTGCAGGGCGCGCTGCAGCAGTGGCTGGCCGGGCTGATCCTGGTCGAGGGCGTGGAGGTCAGCGCCGTCGAATCGCGCCTGGCGGTGCAGGTGCAGTACCGCATCCGCCGCAACGACGCGCTGCACTCGGCGCTGTTCGTCCAGGGAGGCGCGCCATGATCTACCACTGCTGCGAGGAACACCGCCGCGCCCTGGTGGACGCCCACCCCACGCTCAACGGCATCGACTACCTGGAAGTGCTGGACCAGGACGCGCCGCCCGGCAGCCCGCGCCAGCGCACCCTGCTGGTGCGCCTGCTCAAGCCGGTGCCGGCGGCGCTGGGCCTGGACAACCTGCACATCGAGGGTGGCGAGCGGGTGCGCCACATCGGCATCCTCTGGCTGGGCAGCGCCAGCGCGCCACCGGCCCAGGCCAGCGCCGCCGAGCAGGCGCTGTTCGCCGCCCTGGCCGAGCCCGACCGGGTGCTGGTGGTGCGCACCGACAGCGAAGGCGACCACTCCAGCTACCGCCTGCGCCTGCACCGGGCCGGCGCCGAACAGCCGCTGGCGGACTTCGACCCGCGCCTGTCGGCGGTGGACTTCGCCTTCAAGGTCGAGTGCCCCAGCGACTTCGACTGCCGCCCGCAAACCGACTGCCCCGGGCAGCCTCCGGCCAGCCCGGACCTGAACTACCTGGCCCGCGACTACGCCAGCCTGCGCCGCCTGGTGATGGACCGCCTGGCGCAAGGCATGCCCGGCTGGCGCGAACGCAGCCCGGCGGACCTGGCCACCACCCTGGGCGAGCTGATCGCCTATGTCGGCGACCTGCAGCACTACCAGCTGGACGCCATCGCCACCGAGGCCTACCTGCACACCGCGCGGCGCCGCAGCAGCCTGCGCCGCCACGCGCTGCTGGTGGACTACCACCTGCACGAGGGCTGCAACGCCCGCGCCTGGCTGCACCTGGAGGTCAGCGGCGGGCCCTTCGCGCTGCCGGACGGCCTGCGCTTCTACACCCGCGTGCCCGGCGTGCCGCGGCGCCTGCTCGCCGACTCGCCGGAGGAGCGCCGCGCCCTGGAAGCGGCGCCGCTGGTGTTCGAACCGATGCACGGGGCGAACCTGGACGCGGCGCACAACCGGCTGTTCTTCCACACCTGGAGCAACGAGCGCTGCTGCCTGCCGGCCGGCGCCACCACGGCGACCCTGCGCGGCCATTTGCCCGGCCTGGCCGTGGGCGACGTGCTGGTGCTGCAGGAAGTGCTCGGCCCGCTCACCGGCGAGCCGGCCGACGCCGACCCGGCGCGCCGCCATGCGGTGCGCCTGACCCGGGTGCGCGCCTTCGACGGCAGCGATCCGCTGGCCGATCCCCTGGACGGCAGCCCGGTCACCGAGATCGCCTGGCACCCCGGCGACGCCCTGCCCTTCGCCCTGTGCATCTCCAGCCAGAGCGACGACGAGCACGGCAATGCGCGGCTGGAAGATGTCAGCGTCGCCCTGGGCAATATCGTGCTGGTCGACCACGGCCGCAGCGTCGCCGGCGAAGCCCTGGGCAGCGTGCCGGCGCCGCTGCTGAGGTACCCGGGCAGCGGCGGCGCCTGCCAGCGCCAGGCGCCCGAGCCGCTGCCGCCGCGCTACCGGCCCTTGCTGGCGGAGGGCCCGGTGACGCACCGCGGCCGCGTGCAGCGGCGCATCGTCGAAGGCGGCCTGCAGCGCCGCCAGTGGGTGTTCTTCGATGCCACCGACTCGGCCAGCGCCGCGCTGCGCTGGCGCGCCGCCGACGCCCTGCCCGAGCTGCGCCTGGAGAGCGGCGCCGCCCCGGACCTTTGGAGCGTGCAGCGCGACCTGCTGGACAGCCACGCCGACGACCGCTGCTTCGTCCTGGAAACCGAGCAGGACGGCAGCGCCCGCCTGCGCTTCGGCGACGACCAGCACGGCCGCCGGCCGGACAGCGGCAGCGCCTTCCGCGCCTTCTACCGCGTCGGCAACGGCACCGCCGGCAACGTCGGCGCGGACGCCATCGCCCATGCAGTGAGCGCCGAAGGGCGCATCCGGTGGGTGTGCAACCCGCTGCCGGCCCGCGGCGGCGTCGAGCCGGAAGGCCCGGCCCAGCTGCGCCGCGCCGCGCCCCAGGCGTTCCGCACCCAGGAACGCGCGGTCACCCCGGCCGACTACGCCGAGGTCAGCGAACGCCTGGCCGGCGTGCAGCGCGCCGCCGCCAGCCTGCGCTGGACCGGCAGCTGGCACACGGTGTTCGTCACCGTCGACCGCGAGGGCGGCGCGGCGGTGGACGCCAGCTTCGCCGTGGAGCTGGTCGAGCACCTGGAGCGCTACCGCATGGCCGGCCACGACCTGCGGGTGGACGAGCCGGTGCACGTGTCGCTGGAGATCGAGCTGCTGGTCTGCGTGCGCGCCGGCTACTTCCGCAGCGACGTGCGCCGCGCGCTGCTCGACGTGCTCGGCTCCCGGCGCCGCGCCGACGGCGCCCCGGGGTTGTTCCACCCGGACAACTTCAGCTTTGGCCAGACCGTCTACCTCAGCCCGCTGTACGCCGCGGCGCGCAGCGTACCCGGCGTGGCCTCGGTGCAGGTCAAGCGCTTCCAGCGCCTCGGCCAGGCCGACGCCAAGCCCCTGGCCGATGGCTTCATGCGCCTGGGCCGGCTGGAGATAGCGCGCCTGGACAATGACCCCGACTTCCCCGAGCACGGCGTGCTGCACCTGGAACTGCACGGAGGCAAATGATGAACGGCAAACCCGAGTGCGACTGCTGCGCCGGCGTCGAGGCCGACACCCCGCGGCGCATCGACAACCCGCCCGGCCTGCCGGCGCTGGACTACCGCAGCGGCCGCCACGGCGACTACCTGGCGAGCCTGCGGGCGCGCCTGTCCAGCACCGACTACCCGGCCCTGGCGGCGCTGACCAGCCGCGAGGACAGCGACTTCACCCTGGCCCTGGCCGACGCCCTGGCCTGCTCGCTGGAAGTGCTGGGCTTCTACACCGAGCGCTACGCCCAGGAGCACTACCTGCGCACCGCCACCGAACAACTGTCGGTGCGCCAGCTGGCGCGGCTGATCGGCTACCGCCCGGCGCCCGGGGTGGCCGCTTCCACCCACCTGGCCTTCACCCTGCTGGAAACCCCCGGCGCGCCGAGCGAGCCCATCGTCATCCCGCCGGGCACGCGGGTGCAGAGCGTGCCCGGCCAGGGCGAGCAGGCGCAGACCTTCGAGACCACCGCGCCGGCGCCGGCGCGCGCCGAGTGGAACGCCATCGCGGTGCAGGCCAGCCGCCCCTGGCAGCCGCAGAGCGGCGACACCGGGCTGTGGCTGGCGGGCCTGGCCACCGGCCTGCAGCCGGGCGACGCCCTGCTGATCGTCGGCAACGAGCGCCTGGCCGACCCGGGCAGCGAACGCTGGGACATCCGGGTGCTGGCCAGCGTCGAGCCGGACACCGCCAACCAGCGCACCCGGGTGCGCTGGACCACGCCCCTGGGCAGCCGCTTCCCGAGCATGGCCCCGGCCGCCGCCGGCGTGCAGGTGTTCGCCCTGCGCCAGCGCGGCGCGCTGTTCGGCCACAACGCGCCGGACCCGAACCTGCTGGGCAACGACGACTCCAACATCGCCCAGCAGATCGACAAGGCCGATGCCGACGCCTGGCAATGGAAGAACTTCGTGCTCGACCCGGCAGCCGTCGACCTCGATGGCGACAACCCGAAGCTGGTCGCCGGCGGCTGGTTCGCCCTGGTCTCCAACCAGGCCGGCCTGGGCAGCGCCGACCTGCCCGGCTACACCGAGCTGTACCGCATCGCCCGGGTGGCGCACCGCAGCCGCACGGCCTTCGCGCTGTCGGCCAAGGTCACCCGGCTGACCCCGGACACCCAGGAGCACCTGACCGCCGAGCGCTTCCCGCTGCGCCGCACCCTGGTCCTGGCGCAGAGCGAGGCGCTGGCCGCCACGGCGCGACCACTGCTGTACCCGGTGCAGGGCGACGAGCTGGTGCTGGGGCGCCGCGTCGAAGGCCTTGCCCCGGGGCAGCCGCTGGCCCTCTCCGGCGTACGCCAGCGCCTCGCGGTGCTGGCCGGGGGCCTGGCGCTGCAGCTGGACGACGGCGGCAGCGCCGCCCTGGGCGAAGGCGACGAACTCTTCATGCTCGCCCCGGCCGACCGCCTGTATGGCGCCAGCGCGGTGGCCCAGGACGCGGAAACCTTCGCCGGGCTGCTGGGCAGCCCCGCGGTGAACCTGCGCCTGCACCTGCTGGACCGCGACGGCCGCAGTGGCCGGCTCAGCGCCAAGGCCAGCCAGTTGCGCCTGGCCGAGGCGCGCAAGGGCGACGCCGTGGTGCGCCAGGTGGCCTTCATCGCCGACGGCGACGACGCCCTGGCGCTCGACCGCGACTACACCCGCATCAAGCTGCGCGCCGCGTTGCAGTACGTGTTCGAGCGCGCCAGCCTGCGCGTCAACGCCAACCTGGCGCCGGCCAGCCACGGCGAGACGGTGGAGGCCATCCTCGGCGACGGCGACGCTGGCCAGGCCAACCAGCGCTTCGCCCTGAACCAGGCGCCGCTGACCTACGTCGCCGCCAACACCCCCAGCGGCCGCGCCTCCACCCTGGAGCTGCGGGTCAACGACGTACTCTGGACCGAGGCCCCGACGCTGTACCGCGCCGCCGCCGACGCCCACGGCTACGAAACGGCCCAGGACGAGGCGGGCCTCGCCACCCTGCAGTTCGGCGACGGCCTCGAAGGCGCGCGCCTGCCCAGCGGCCACAGCAACGTGCGGGCGCGCTACCGCAAGGGCCTGGGCAGCGCCGGCAACCTCGCCGCCGGCAAGCTCACCACCCTGCTCTCGCGGCCGCTGGGCGTCAGCGAAGTGGTCAACCCGGCCGCGGCCAGCGGCGGCGAGGACGGCGAGCCGCTGGAGCGGGCGCGGGCCAATGCGCCGCTGACGGTGCTGACCCTCGACCGCGCGGTATCGGTGGCCGACTACGCCAACTTCGCCCGCGCCTTCGCCGGCATCGACAAGGCCCATGCGCTGTGGATCCCCGCCGGCCCGGCGCGCGGCGTGTTCCTCAGCCTGGCCGGCGTCGACGGCGCGCCCGTGAGCGAGGACGGCGCCACCTACGGCTTCCTCCGCGACGCCCTGCTGGCCTACGGCGACCCGCTGCTGCCGCTGCGCCTGGCCAGCTACCTCGACGCGCGCTTCCGCTGCCGGCTGGCGGTGAAGCTGGCCCCCGGCTACGAGTCCGGGCCGCTGCTCACAGCGGTCGAGGCGGCGCTGCGCGAGCACTTCGGCTTCGCCCGCCGCGACTTCGGCCAGACCGTCTCGGTGGACGAGCTGGCCGCGGTGGTCCAGCGCCTGCCCGGCGTGCTGGCGGTGCAGGTCGCCCGGCTGTACCGCCAGGACCAGCCGCCGGCGCTGAAGCCACGGCTGTTCGCCGCGCTGCCGGTGCCCTCGCTGACCGGCCTGCCCCAGGCCGCGGAACTGCTGACCCTGAGTGATGCGCCAATGGAACTGGAGGTGCTGCCATGAGCCTGGATGCGCAAAGCCTGTACGCCCTGCTGCCGGCCATCCACCGCGTGCGCGACGCCGAGATCGCCGCCGCCGAAGGCCTGGACCGGGGCCCGCTGGAGGAACTGCTGGCGCTGCTGGCGGAACAGCTCGGCGTCGCCGAGGAAAGCCTGGAGCAGCTCTACGACGACCTGTTCATCGAGACCTGCGGCGACTGGGTGGTGCCCTACATCGGCGACCTGATCGGCTACCAGGGCCTGCACCGGGTGGTGCCCAAGGTCGCCAGCCCGCGCGCCGAGGTGGCCCACACCATCGCCCTGCGCCGGCGCAAGGGTACCGCCACGGTGCTGGAGCAGCTGGCCCGCGACGTCACCGGCTGGGACGCCCGCGCGGTGGAGTACTTCCAGCGCCTGTGCGCCACCCAGTACATGAACCACCCGCGCCCGCAGGCCGTGCAGGCGCCGGACCTGCGCCAGGGCGAGGCGCTGGAATGGCTGGGCACCGCCTTCGAGAGCGCCAACCGCAGCGTCGACGTGCGCAACATCGAGTCCGGCCGCGGCCGCCACAACATCCCCAACGTCGGCCTGCACCTGTGGCGTATCCAGGCTTATGCGCGCAGCCAGGTGCCCTGCCCGCGCGCCGGCGTGCGCCGCTACCGGGCGAGCCCGCTGGGCCAGGACGTGGCGCTGTACAACCGGCCGCAGGCGGAGGACGACATCGGCCACCTGGCCGAGCCGGACAACGTGCCCTGGCCGCTGTCGCGCCGGCGCCTGGCCGCGCACCTGGCCCGCCACTACGGCGTGCGGGCCGACGCCACGGCGCCGCTGGACAACCCGCAGCCGAGCCTGCAGCTGTGGGTCGACGGCGTGGCCATCGAGCGCGACCGCATCTGCATCTGCCACCTGGGCGACGACGGCGGCGGCTGGGCCCATACGCCGCCGGATGGCCTGTATTCCATCGACCCGCGGCTGGGGCGCATCGCCCTGCCCGGCGACGCCGCCGACCCCGCCGAAGTCCGCCTGACCTGGCACGAAGGCGCCTGCGCCGACCTCGGCGGCGGCGAATACGAGCGCGGCGCCGACCTGCCCGTGCCGCCGGAAGAGCGCACGCCGGTGCGCGTGCCCGGCGACCAGCCGACCCTGGCCGCGGCCCTGGCGCAGGTCGCCGGCGACGGCGTGGTGGAGATCAGCGACAACGGCCGTTACGAAGAGGCGCTGGACATCGAGGTGAGCGCCGGCGGCGCGGTGGAAATCCGCGCCGCCAATGGCTTCCGACCGCTGCTGGCGCTGACCGCGCTGAATGTCAGCGGCGGCGCCGACGCGGCCTGCCTGCTCAACGGCCTGCTGATCGCCGGCGCACCGCTGCGGGTGCCGGCCGCCCCGGGCAACGCCCTGGCGCGCCTGGAGCTGAAGCACTGCACCCTGGTGCCGGGCATCGCCCTGGACGCCACCGGCCTGCCGACGCAACCGGCCACGCCGAGCCTGCAACTGGAAGTGCCCGGCCTGCGCGTGGAACTGACGCGCTGCATCCTCGGCGCCGTCCGCGCCCACGAGCACGCCGAGGTGGCGGCCAGCGACTGCCTGGTCGATGCCCTCGCCCGCAGCGCCGTGGCCCTGGCCGCCGGCGACGGCGATTCGCCGGGGGCCAGGTTGTCGCTGGACGCCTGCACGGTGGTCGGCAAGCTGCACACCCGCGAGGTGGGGCTGATCTCCAACAGCATCCTGTTCGCCGAGCTGGCCACGGCCGACACCTGGCCCGCCGCGGTGCGCGCCCTGCGCAAGCAGGTCGGCTGCGTGCGCTTCAGCTGGCTGCCGCCCGGCTCGCGGGTGCCGCGCCGCCACCACTGCCAGCCGGACACCGCCGGCTCGGGCATCGCGCCACGCTTCACCTCGCTGCGCTATGGCACGCCCGCCTACGGCCAACTGGCCGGTTCGACGCCGGTGGAAATCCTCCAGGGCGCCGACGACGAGAGCGAGATGGGCGTGCTGCACCACCTATACGGCGCGCAACGCCTGGTCAACCTGCGCATCCGCCTGGCCGAGTACCTGCGCGTCGGCCTGCGCGCCGGCAGTTTCCACGAATCCTGAGGAACCCCGCCATGAGCTTCGATCTTTCGCGCATCCGCTTCGACGCCCACCGCGACTTCCTCGGTGTGGTCATGCAACAGGGCCGCGTCCAGCTAGACGCCGACTGGAACGAATGGGTCGCGCAGCTGGCGCGGCGCCTGCAGGCCGGCAGCCTGGACGGCTTCGGCGGCAACGTGGTGCCGCGCATCACCCCCGACGGTTTCCGCATCCAGGCCAGCGGCGGCAAGCTGAACATCGGCGCCGGGCGCATGTACGTCGACGGCCTGCTGGCGGAGAACCACGGCGCCGCGCCCCTGGCGTGGGAACCACGGCTGGCCGGGCTGGCCGGCAGCGCGCCGCTGGACTACGCCGCGCAACCCTACTACCCGGACCCGCCGGCGCTGCCCGAGGGCGGGCCGCACCTGGTCTACCTGGACGTCTGGCAGCGCGAGGTGGACGCGGTGCTGGCCCCGGACCTGGTGGAGAAAGCCGTGGGCGTCGACACCACGGGGCGCCTGCAGACGGTGTGGCAGGTCAAGGTGCTGGCCGGCATCGGCGACGGCACCTGCGCCACGCCCGACGCCGAGCTGCCCGGCTGGCTGGCCGCCACCGCGCCCTCGGCGGCGCGCCTGAGCACCGCCACCGGGGTGCCGGACTTCGAGCCCGACCCCTGCCAGGTGCCGCCGGCCGCTGGCTACCGCGGCCTGGAGAACCAGCTGTACCGCGTCGAGGTGCACCGCGGCGGCCCCCTGGGCACGGCGACCTTCAAGTGGTCGCGGGACAACGCCACGGTGGCCTCGCGCGTCACCCACATCAACCCGGCGCGCGACCGCATCACCGTGGAAAGCCTCGGCCGCGACCAGGTGCTGCGCTTCCACGACGGTGACTGGGTAGAAGTCAGCGACGACTGGCGCGAGCTGCACAACCTGCCCGGCGAGCTGCGGCGCATCCGCGTGGCCGGCGGCGTCGACGAGACCGCGCGCACCCTGCAGTTCGACCTCGCGCTGCCGGCCGGGCTGTTCCCCACCGACGCCCAGCAGGCCACCGACGCGGCGCGCAACACCCGCGTGCGGCGCTGGGGCCAGGCCGGCCCGGTGCGCCGCGAGGACGGCAGCCAGCTGCTGGACCTCAATGCCCCGGCGGCGGCCGGCGACATCCCGATCCCCGCCGCCGGCACCCGGCTGTTCCTGGAGAGCGGCATCCTCGTCGACTTCGCCCTGGCACCGGCGGGCGGCCAGTTCCACAGCGGCGACCACTGGGTGTTCGCCGCGCGCACCGTGGATGCCAGCATCGAGCTGCTGGACCAGGCGCCGCCGCTGGGCATCCACCACCACTACGCGCGCCTGGCGGTGGTCGACTTCCCCGACGACGAGACCGACTGCCGCGTGCTCTGGCCGCCCATCGCCGAGGGCGAAGGCTGCGACTGCAGCGTCTGCGTCAGCGCCGAAGGCCACAACAGCGGCGCGGCCACCATTCAACAGGCCATCGACTCGATCAAGGACAGCGGCGGCACCGTCTGCCTGGGCATCGGCACCTACAACCTGCGCGAGCCGCTGAACGTCGACGGCGCCCGCTCGCTGCGCATCCGCGGCCAGGGCTGGGCCACCCTGCTGGTGGCCGGCCAGCCCGGCACCGTGCTGAACATCGAGGCCAGCATCGGCGTGGCCCTGGAGAACCTCAGCCTGCTCGGCTCGACCAACCGCGAAACGCCGGCGATCCTCGCGCGCAACACCCTGGACCTGCGCGCCGAGCACATCAACGTGATCTGCCTGGCGGTGGGCGACGGCACCAGCGCGGCCATCGGCCTGGCCGGCTACGCCCTGGGCGCCTACGTCGGCGACTGCGCACTGGTGGCCGAGCGCGGCATCGTGCGCGCCGGCGAGTACCTGCTCGGCGCCGAGCTGCAGGTCGCCCGCAACCTGTTCATCTGCAGCCAGCGCGCCCTCAGCTTCGACGGCGTCAGCCTGCACTACGGCAACACGCGGGTGGCCGGCAACCTGATGCTGGGCGGCAACCAGGCGGCGCTGGTGGCCACCGGCGCGGTGCTGCCCGGCGCGGTGTTCGACATCGACGGCAACGTCATCCACACCGGCGGCGCCGGCATCCGCGCCGGGGTCGACGGCCTGCGCATCCGCGCCAACGAGATCAGCGGCCTGGACCAGCGCAGCGGCGACGGCATCGTCCTCGAGGAAGGCCTGGACCCGCTGGCGCTGGACGGCGTGCGCATCGAAGGCAACCGCCTGGCCCGGCTGCAGGGCAACGCCATCCTCGTCCGCCAGCGGGTGGAGAACGCCGTGATCACCGGCAATACCTTCGACGCCATCGGCCTGGGCGCGCTGGTGATGGGCGAAGGCGGCGCCGCCGGGGTGCTGGCCTTCAGCGGCAACCGCTGCCAGGGCCTGGGCCTGGCAGCGAGCGGCGCCTATGCCGCCATCCAGCTGGTACGCGTCGACCAGGCCGACCTGTGCGACAACCAGCTCGCCGAGGTGGCGCGCCAGGCCACCGACCTGGCGGCGCTGGACGCCATCCGCACCGCGGCGGTGCAGCGCCTGCGCATCAGCGGCAACCGCCTGCTCGGCATCGGCCCGGACCGCAGTGGCGCCGAGATCACCGGCATCCACCTGCTGCCGCCCTTCGACCGCGCGCTGGTGCAGGCCAACCAGGTGGAACGCCTGGGCGACGACCCGGCGCAGAAACCGTTGATGAGCCAGTGGCGGGCCATCCGCGTGGCCAGCGCGGCGGCCGGCTCGCCGCTCTACGCAAGCCCCGCCCAGGTGGTCGAGGGGGCCCAGCTGAGCTACCTGTTCACCGCCAGCCAGGTGTTCGCCCTGGCCCCGCGCGCGGCCGACCTGGCGATCCAGGACAACCAGCTGCGCAGCCACGCCAGCAGCCTGCCGCTGGTGCTCTGCGCGGCGCTGGACAACTGCCTGTTCGCCGGCAACCGCTGCCAGGCGCTGGACGGCAACGACCAGCAGCCGCAACTGGGCGCGTTGCAGGGGCGGACCCTCAACGCCAGCAACAACCGCCTGATCGGCCGCGAAAAGCTCGACACCCTGCACCTGAGCACCCAGCTGGAACGGGCCATCGTCATCGGCAACGCCAGCAGCGGCAACATCAGGGTGCTCAGCGGCGCCACGGTGCCCAACGACATCAACCTGTGCAACCTCATCGGCGTCTAAGGAAGGTGCAACATGCCCGTCATCCCGTTCCGCGGTGAAAAGAGCCTCGGCGAAATCGCCGACAAGCTGTACAGCCGGCTCACGGTGAAGCAGCGCGAGAAGGTCGAGAGCGCCCTGCTCCGGCAGAATCCGCAGCTGGCCGACCTGGCAACCCTGCCCAGCGGCACCCTGGTGCAGTTGCCGGCGCTGCCGGAGCTGAGCGCCAAGGCCCGGGCCGGCAGCCAGGGGCCCCAGGCCGAGGTGGCCGCGCAACTGGGCGACGGCCTCGACGCCTACGCCAGGCAGCTGACCCTGCGTTACCGCCAGGCCATGGAGGCGCTGGCGCAGGCCCAGGCGCTGCTGGGCGACGCCGAGCTGCGCCGGGCAATCGCCAAGGAGCCCGCCCTGCAGGCGCTGGCCAAGGACCTCGGCCCTGCCTGCGAGGCCCGCGCCAAGCAGCTGGAACAGCGCCAGAAGGACGCCAGCGAGGGCCTGAAGCAGGCCCTGGCGGACCTGCAGGCGGGGTTCGGCAAGGGTTGATTCAGAGCGCGGCGGCGACCTTGGCCCGCGCCGATTCCGGCAGCCAGCCCTGCCACACTTGCGGGTGCGCCTTGAGGAACGCGCGGGCGGCGTCACGCGGAGCCTGGCGCGTCTCGCTCATCTTCGCCAGTGCGGCATTGAGCGGCTCGATGGGGATGTCGACCTTCTGGAACAGCGCCACCAGGTCCGGGTAGTCCTCGCGGAAGGCCGCCGAGACGCCGATGGACAGGCGCGCCGGCAGCGACTGGCAGCCGCGCGGGTTGGGGTTGCTGGCGTCCACCAGGGTCTTCCAGGCCTCGGCGTCGAAGGGCGGTTCTTCCAGGCGCACCAGCTTGTAGCGGCCCATCAGCGGCGTCGGCGACCAGTAGTAGAACAGCACCGGCTTGCCGCGGCGGATGGCCGAGGCGATCTCGGCGTCCATGGCCGCGCCCGAGCCGCTGCGGAAGTTCACGTAGCTGTCTTCCAGGCCGTAGGCCTTGAGCTTCTGCGAATTGACGATCTCCGAGGTCCAGCCGGTGGGGCTGTTGAGGAAGCGCCCCTTGTCCGGCGCCTCGGCGTCGCGGAACACCTCGCGGTAGCGCGGCAGGTCGCTCACCGAGCGCAGCTGCGGCGCGGCGGCGGCGATGCCGCGGGCCGGGTCGCCGTGGATCACGTAGTCCGGCACCCACCAGCCCTCGTTGGCGTTCTTCACGATGTCGCCCAGGCCGGCCACCTTGCCTTCGGCCTCGGCCTTGATCCAGGCGGGGCTGCGTCCGGCCCACTCCTCGCCTATCACCTGGATGTCGTTGTGCGCCAGCGCGGTCTCCAGGCTCACGGTGCTGCCGGGCAAGGTGTCGGTGGGGTAGCCGTAGCCCTGCTCCACCAGCAGGCGCAGCACCTCGGTGATCAGGCTGCCGCTTTCCCAGGTGAGTTCGCCGAAATGGATCGGCTTGCGTTCCTCGGCCGCCTGCGCGCCCTGCGCCAGGAGCCCCAGGGCCAGCAGCGCGGTCCCCAGCCAGCGGGTGATCGAATGCATCGGGTCGTTCCTTCTTCGAGCCGGCCACGAGGCCGGTGCCAGGTCGAAGGCGCGCCGACAAGCACGCCGCGTCGCCACCCGCGCGAAGCGGGCCGCCCTGTATTGATAGCCGAAACTCGCGCCGCGCGCCGCAACCGAGCCTGCCGGCGGACCATCGCCCTGGCCCATATGCACTATCAAGCGCATTCATCATTAGCCTGCGAACAGTTTGCTAGCTTATTACCCCATCAGGTGTTGCTCGCCTGGTTTTGAAGCCTCAAGGCCGTTACCACTCCCCGCTTCCCCCGCGACTCGGTAACGGCCTTTTTTTCGTCTGCGATTCAGGGTTGGGATTGCGCGGCGGGCTCTAGAGCACCCTCACCCCAGCCCTCTCCCGGAGGGAGAGGGGGCCGTTCGGCGTGGGCGGATAACCCTACGTCAGCTGGCGAGTTCGTAGGGCGTATAACCGTTCGCGGTTATACGCCGTTGGCCTGTGCGCCGATGCCCTTCTGGAACTGTAGGAGCGAGCTTGCTCGCGAACGGGGTTTGCCGGTGGCTGCGGTGTTGGAGTTGAGAGCGCCCTCTCCCCAACCCTCTCCCTGAAGGGAGAGGGGGCCGTTCGGAGTGGGCGGCTAATCTAGAGTCATCCTGAAACTCCTCACTCCCCCTCGATCCTACGAAAAGCAAAAGCACGCCCGCTCTTGCTCTGGCTTTTGGACTTCCAGAGAAACCTCCGCGCACTCCGAAACGCCCCTTCAGAAGGCCGAGCGAAACCGGCGCTCAGGAGGTCATGCGACATGGATGTCGGGGCGGGCCTCCGTGGCGGGGGAGTTCGTGAGGGTAGCCCGGCTCCATCGGGCCCGTATGCGGGGCAAGCCTTTTTGGTTCCTTTTGTGGCGTTTGACAAAAGGGACTCGCCCGAGGGGGCGAAACAAGAAACATCAACGCACTCGGAGCGGCGCGCTACACCCAAACCCAAAAGTCTCTGGGTTATTCCCCTTCGGGCCAGCGCAAGCGCTGTTCGCGATGGAGCTGCGTCCCGCGTTCGCGGGAATGACGAGGTGAGAGGATGGTGCCTGACCGCCAAGCAGCTCAACCATGTAGGGCGCCCCCGCTCCCACCACGACACCTACGCCTGCCCACCCCACTGCTGCAGGCGCTGCCGGCAATGCCGCATGGCGTTGACGATGTGCTTTTCCACCATGTCCCGGGAAATGCCCAGGCGTTCGGCGATCTCGGCATGGGAACAGCCCTCGACCTTGCGCAGCAGGAAGGCCTCGCGGCAGTTCTCCGGCAGTTGCGCCAGGGCGCGGCGCAACATCAGCAGCTGCTGTTGCTGGATGGCCTCGGCCTGCGGGCAACGTTCGTCGATGCAGCCTTCGCGGTCGAGGGCCTCCAGGTCCTCGTTGCGACGGATACGCGCCCGCCGGCGCAAGTCGATGCTGAGGTTGACGGCGGTCTTGAAGAGGAACGCCCGCGGCTGTTCGATGCGCTCCTCGGCCTTGCGGTCGAGCAGGCGCAGGAAGGTCTCCTGGGTCAGGTCCGCGGCTGCGTGGCGGTCCCCCAGGGTGCGACTGAGGAAGGCGGTCAGTTCCTGGTAGTAGCGAATCAAGAAAAAAGCGCTCCGCCCGGTGGGGGCTTGCGGGTAAGATCGGCTTTCGCAGCCGGTACTGGCTGACAGTCCGGGTCGGACGTAATTATAATCACTCGCATCAAGCCGAAAAGAAAGAGTGATCTGGGCGCACTTCGCCGCCCAGCCGTGGAAGCCTTCGATGAACCAGCCCCCCGCCGAGCACGACGACCAGAGCCTGAGCACCGAAGCCGCTCGCTGGTGCTCGCGCCTGCACGAGGCGGACTGCACCCAGGCCGAGCGTGATGCCTTCGACGCCTGGTGCGCGGAAGACCCACGGCACCGCGACGAATACCTGGCGATGCTGGAGATCTGGCGCCTGGCCGAACGCCTGCAGGCCCCGGCGCGCCAACCCCTGTCGCACAGCCGCCGGGCCCCGGCGCGGCCACGGCGCTCGCGCATCAGGCGTTTCGCCACTGCCGCGGCCGTTGCCTGCCTGGCGCTGGGCATGGTCTGGTCGACGGGCTGGTCCGCCGGCTGGCTGCCCTCCCGCGTCGGCTACTACAGCGCCACGGACGCCCCGCGCGAGCTGCGCCTGGCGGATGACTCGCAGGTGCGCCTGAACGCCCATTCGAGCCTGTTCTTCGCCCTCTACCGCGACCGCCGCGACGCCCGCCTGGGCAGCGGTGGCGAGGCCTACTTCAGCGTCAGCCACAACAGCCTGCAGCCATTCACGGTACGCACCGGCAACGGCAGCGTGCGCGTCACCGGCACCCGCTTCAACGTCTGGACCGACGCCAACCAGATGCTCGTCACCCTGCTCGAGGGCTCGGTGGTGGTCACCCCGCCGCCCGGCGTGGACAGCAACAGCGCCCAGCTGACCCCGGGCATGCAGGCCCGCTACAGCAGCGCCACCCGGCAGATCGAGCTGGCCCAGGTGGCCCCCGGCGACGCCATCGCCTGGCTCGACGGCCGCCTGGTGCTGCAGGACCAGCCGCTGCAGGCGGCCATCCCGCAGATCAACCGCTACCTGGCGCACCCGGTGCGCCTGGACGACCCGGTGGTGGCGGCCATGCGCATCGGCGGCATCTACGACACCAGCGACCTGCAGGCGCTGGTCGACTCCCTGCCCAAGGTGCTGCCGCTGGAAATGCGCCGGCACGACGACGGCAGCATCACCCTGGCCAGCAGGTACGCGCCGCTCTGAGCGTTGCGTCTGTCTCTTCGTAGGAGCGAGCTTGCTCGCGAACGGACTCTGCAGCGGGGCTGATTCGCGAGCAAGCTCGCTCCTACGAAAAGCCGTTACGAAAAGCCGTCGCTTCTCCCTCCAATCCATGCCCGCGAAAAAAAAGTCTTCCGGTTTTTTCCGGTAGCTGCGTCATAGAAGGCTAATCATTCGCATTAATAACAAAACTGCATGGATCATAGGAGTGTCCCAGTGAACCGCAAGCCCCTGCACAGCAAGCGCAGCCCCCTGGCCCGCCTGGTCGGCGCCGCCGCGCTCGGCCTGACCCTGAGCGCCACCAGCGCCTTCGCCGCGCCGGTGCGCATCGACATCCCGGCGCAACCGCTGGCCTCGGCGCTGACCAACCTCGGCAGCCAGGCGCACCTGCAGATCATCTTCAACCAGGCCCAGGTGCAGAACCTGCGCAGCCCCGGCGTGCACGGTGAGATGGAGCCGGCGCGGGCGCTGGAGCAACTGCTGCGCGGCACCGGCATCCGCTACCAGGTCGACGGCAGCCGCGTGACGCTGCTAGGCGCCGACGCCGCCGGCAACGACACCCTGGCGATGCCGGCCCAGGTGGTCACCGCCGCCCCCGAGGGCACCGACAGCTACGTGCCGCGCACCAGCGGCAGCGCCAGCAAGACCGACACCCCGCTGCTGGAAATCCCGCAGTCGGTCTCGGTGATCACCCGCAAGCAGATGGACGCCCAGGGCGTGCAGAGCGTGACCCAGGCCCTGCGCTACGTCCCCGGCGTGCGCGTGGAGACCTACGGCCAGGACCCCAAGGGCTATGACTGGCTGTTCATCCGCGGCTTCAACGGCCAGACCACCAGCGACTACCTCGACGGCCTGCGCCAGTTGAACAACAGCTACACCTTCTTCCGCACCGAGCCCTATGCGCTGGAGCGCATCGACGTGGTCCGCGGCCCGTCCTCCACGCTGTTCGGCCTGGGCGACGCCGGCGGCATCATCAACCGCGTCAGCAAGCTGCCCACCGCGGCCGGCGTGCACGAGGTGGAACTGGGCTTCGGCAATCATGACCGCATCCAGGGCCGCTTCGACATCGGCGACCGCCTGGTCGACGACGGCAGCCTGCTGTACCGCGTGGTCGGCGTGGTGCGCAAGGCCAACACCGAGTTCGAGTACGACGACGGCCACGAGATCAAGGACGACCGCTACTACGTCGCCCCCTCCTTCACCTGGGCGCCGGACGAAGACACCAGCTTCACCTTTCTCAGCAGCTTCATGAAGGACGACAGCGGCGGCACCGTCGCGGTCAACACCCCGCAGTACGGCCATACCGACAACACCCTGCTGGGCGACCACAGCTTCAACCACTCGTACCAGGACCAGTTCACCCTGGGCTACCAGTTCCGCCACCGCTTCAACGACAACGTCGAGTTCCGCCAGAACCTGCGCTACGGCCAGGTCGACTTCATCCTCAACAACATGCTGCCGCTGGGCACCGTGAAGAGCGCCGTGCCGGCCCTGGCCGCGCTGGTCCCGTCCCTGGCCAACGACGTCCTGCGCTCGCCGCGGCGCTGGGACGAGCACATGAACGCCTTCACCGTCGACAACCAGTTGCAGTTCGACTTCGACACCGCGGGCATCGAGCACACCCTGCTCACCGGCATCGACTATTCGCGCACCGAATCCGACGTCAAGCGCTACTTCGAGAGCCTGAGCCTGGCCAACCTGTCGTACTTCCTGCCGCTGCTGCTGGACCCGAGCAACCCGAAATACGGCCTGAACATCAACCGCCCGAGCACCCTCCAGGTCAACTACGACCAGGACATCGACGCCGTCGGCTACTACGCCCAGGACCAGATCAGGTTCGACGACAACTGGCTGCTGACCCTCGGCGGGCGCTACGACAACGTGCGCAGCAGCACCAACGACCACCTGAGCGGCAGCGATACCCTGGCCAAGGACGATGCCTTCAGCGGCCGCGTCGGCCTGACCTACCTGACCGACTTCGGCCTGGCGCCCTACGTCGCCTACTCCGAGTCCTTCGTGCCCAACAGCGGCATCGACGGCAACGGCAAGACCTTCGAGCCGAGCACCGCGCACCAGTGGGAGACCGGGGTGAAGTACCAGCCCACCGACAAGGTCCTGCTGACCCTGGCCGGCTTCGAGATCGAGAAGACCAACGTGCTCACCAACGACGTGGTCAACGGCGTCAACACCGGCTTCCAGAAGGCCACCGGCAAGGTGCGCTCGCGCGGCATCGAGGCCGAGGTGAAGGCCCAGCTCGACGAGCACTGGGACCTGCTGGGTTCCTACACCTACACCAAGACCAAGATCCTCAAGAGCAACAACGGCGACGAGGGCAACCGCTTCGCCAACGTGCCCGAGCACATGGCCTCGGCCTGGCTCAACTACACCTTCCACGAAGGCGTGGCCAACGGCCTCAGCGTCGGCGGCGGGGTGCGCTACACCGGCTCGGTGTACGGCGACAACGGCAACACCTTCCACGTCGACAACTACACCCTGTACGACGCTGGCGTGAGCTACCCGGTGAACAGGAACGTCACCCTCTCCTTCAGCGCGCAGAACCTGCTCGACGAGAAGTACGTGACCACCTGCGACGACATCGCCGAGTGCTACCCCGGCGAAGGCCGCACGGTGCTGACCAGCGTCAAGTACGCCTGGTAGGCCGGCGCCATTCCCCTGTAGGAGCGCGCCCTGCGCGCGAATCGCGGGCAGGGCCCGCTCCTACAGGTTTACGTGAGGTACGACATCCGCCGTCGACCTCGCGCATCGGCGCCCGGCCCGCGGCGGATAACCGCCCTACGGGTGCCCGTCATAGGCCCGGCGCAACGCCGCGATATCCAGCTTCTTCATGCCCAGCAGCGCCAGCATGGCGCGCTGCGACGCCGCCGTCGCCGGGCCGGCCATCATGTCCGCGAGCGCCGCCGGCACTATCTGCCACGACAGGCCGTACCTGTCCTTCAACCAGCCGCACTGCTGCGCCTCCACCGGGCCGCCGGCGGACAGGCGTTCCCAGTAGTGGTCGATCTCTTCCTGGCTGTCGCAGTTCACCTGCAGCGACAGTGCCTCGCTGAACTGGAACACCGGCCCGCCGTTGAGCGCGGTGAAGGCCAGGCCGTCCAGTTCGAAGGCCACGGTCATCACCGAACCCGGCGGGCGGCCATGGATTTCCCGGCCGGCCTCGCCGTAATGGCTGACGGCGGCGATGCGCGAGTTGGGGAAGATGGCCGTGTAGAAGGCCGCGGCCTGCTCCGCCTGGTCGTCGAACCACAGGCAGGGGGTGACGCGCTGGATACGGGACATGGGGCTGTCTCCTGGCGGGTGCGCGGCCACCGTGGCCGCGCTCTGTTCCTGGTCGTCCGGCGGGACGCGGGATCGACAAGTCTGGAACAGGCCCGACGAACGTGCCCGTGCGCGCCGCTCAGCGGCCGAAGCGGCTGGTCTGCATCTCGCGCAGGCGGCTCAGGGTGCGGCGGAACGGGAACTCCAGGCCGCCGCGGGTGTAGAGCGCCTCCAGCGTCACCTCGGCCTCCAGGTACAGCGGCACGCCGCGGTCGTAGCATTCGTCGACCAGGGCGATGAAGCGGCGCACGCCGTCGTCCCGGGCCGACAGCGCCGGCAACTGGCGGTCGCCGGCCACCACGCGCCGGGCGCCGTCCTCGGTGCCGCGGGCGATGCGCGCCTCACGGCGCTCGCCGCCCAGTTCGGGGATGTCGCCCAGCAGGATGGCGTGGAAGCGGTCGCACAGGGCGATGAAGTCCTGGGCCGACCAGGGCCGTTCGCACAGGTCGGCATAGCGGCACCAGAGCACCCCGCGGCCGTGGCGCACCACGGCCAGTTCGCGGGTGCCCAGCGCCAGCGGTGCGTCGCTGCCGCTGCCGGCCAGCGCGGCGAACACGTAGCCCAGGGCGCTGGGCACCCCGGCGCGGGCGAGCCAGTAGCGCTGCACCGGCGCGCCCGGGTGCAGGCGGTGGTCCTGGCCGCCGTCGGTGGCCAGCACCTGCATGTGGCGCTCCAGCGCGGCGATGGCCGGGAGGAAACGCTCGCGGTTGAAGCCGTCGGCGTACAGCCCCTCGGGCGGCTGGTTGGAGGTGGCGACCACCACCACGCCCTGCTCGAACATGGCCTGCAGCAGGCCGCCCAGCAGCATGGCATCGCCGATGTCGCTGACGAAGAGTTCGTCGAAGCACAGCACCCGCACTTCTTGAGCCAGCTCGGCGGCCAGGGCCTGCAACGGCGAGGCGGTGCCGGAGAGCTGGAACAGGCGGCGGTGCACCCACTGCATGAAATGGTGGAAATGCTGGCGCCGCGCGGGCACCCGCAGGCTGGCGTGGAAGCGGTCCAGCAGCCAGGTCTTGCCGCGCCCCACCGGCCCCCACAGGTAGACGCCCGGCGGCCGCTCGCCACGGTGCAGGGCCGCCTGGCAGGCCTCCAGGTGCTGCGCGGCGCGGTGTTGCGCGTCGTCCTCGACGAAGCCCCGTTCGCTCAGGGCCAGGTGGTAGGCTGCCAATGGCGAAGACCGCTCCATGGCGACTCCTTACTCGGCCGGGACGATGATGGATACCCGGCGGTTCTCCATGCGCCCGGCGGGGCTGCTGTTGTCCGCCACCGGGCGCTGCATGCCGCGGCCGATGACTTCGAGGTTCTCCCGGGGCATGCCGATGCCGGCCAGCACCTGGGCCACCGACTGTGCCCGGCGCACCGAGAGCTGCTGATTGTAACCTGCATCGCCGTAGGAATCGGTATGGCCTTCCAGGCGCAGCTTGTCGATGCCCACTCCCAGCAGCACGCGGCCGATGCGCTCGACCTCGCCGCGGCTGGGCGGGTCGATGTTGTCGAGGTTGTTGCCGAACAGTACCTTGCTCGACAGCCCCAGCTCCCAGCCTTCCTCGCCCAGCGCGAAGCCCTGCTGGCGGAGCACGGCGACCTGCTCGGCGCTCAGCCCCTTCTGCGGCGCGGGCGGCGTCTGGCAACCGGCCAGCAGCAGGCTCAGCAGCAGACCGATGAACAGGCGGCTAGGTTTCAGGGGCTTGGCTATCACGGGCTATCTCCTCGTAGTCCTCGGGGGTGGAATCCACTTCCTCGCCGGCCAGGCTGCGCATGCCGCGGCCGCTGCGCTTGGCGTGGTACATGGCGCTGTCGGCGCGATGCAGCAGCTCCGCCAGGGTGCGCCCGTGCTGCGGATAGAGCGCCAGGCCGATGCTCAACGAGGTCGTGATGCTGCTGCCGTCCGGCAAGGCGATGGGCGCGGCCATGCTGGCCAGGATGTCGTCGGCGATATGCAGCGCCGCGCGACTGTCCGGCAGCGGCGCCAGCAGCACGGCGAACTCGTCGCCGCCCAGGCGCGCCACCAGGTCGCTGTCGCGCAGCTGGCCGCGGATGCGCTCGGCGATGGCCACCAGCACGCGGTCGCCGGCCGCGTGGCCGAGTTCGTCATTGATCGCCTTGAAGCGGTCGGAGTCGATGTACAGCACCGCCGCCTGCCCGCCGTGCTGGGCCAGGTCGCGCAGGGTGCGGCTCAGGCGGCCCTCGAAGAAGGCGCGGTTGGGCAGGTGGGTGAGGCTGTCGTGGTTGGCCTGGTGCGCCAGGGAGGCGTTCTCGCGCTCCAGGTGCTGCTGCCAGGCCTCCAGTTCGTCGAGCAGCGCGTTGAAGTCGCCGCCCAGCTCGTCCAGCTCGGCGATGCGCGCCGAGGGCACGCGCCGCGAGAACTGGCGGTCGCGGCGCACCGCGTGGGCCACCTGGGCCAGGCGGTCGAGCGGCGTGACGATGCGGCTGACCATGCGCCGCGACAGGTAGAAGGCGCCCAGGGCGGTCAGCGCCAGGCAGCCGAGCATGCCGCCCAGGCCGGTGAGCAGGAAGGTCAGCAGGCGCCCGCCGGTGCCGGTCAGGCGGATCTCGCCGATCGCCCGGCCGTCGTGGACGATGGGCTGCACTTCCTCGTGGTTGAGCCACCAGCGGCCGATGAAGTGGCGCAGCGGGCTGATCCCGTGGCTGCGCTCCCAGGTGGCCAGCAGGCGGCCCTGGGCATCGTACACGGTGCAGCGGCGCACCTCCTCGGTGCTGGCCACCAGGCGCAGGGCCTCCTCGGCGGCGGCGCTGTCGTTGAACACCACCGCGGCCTCGACGGTGTAGGCCATCGAGCGGCCTATCAGGTGCAGGTTGTGCTCGGCGTAGGCGCGCAGGGTGAGCAGGCCGACCACGCTCACCGCCAGGCCGGCCATGCACACCGAGGCCAGGGCCACCCCCAGGTGCGCGCGGTACAGCAGGCGGCCCAGCGACTTGCGCCGGCTGCTGCGGCGCTCGGTCAGGCGTGGCAGGCTCATGGCTCGCCCCTCCGCCGGCCGAGGCTCAGCACGCTGGGGTGCACCCGCACGCCGCTGCGCGCCACCGAGTCCAGGTTCACCGCGAAGGACGGCGGCGCGACGCCGAGTTCCAGGCAGAACACACTGCCGACGCTGCAGTCGGGGTCGTCCTCGCTGAGCGACAGCACCGGGTGCCCGGCGATCCCGGCGAATGCCCGCTGGCGCTGCGCCGCATCCAGCCTGCCGAGGTAGAGCACGTTGCAGCGCTCGCCCAGGCCGGGGTCGTCCACCTGGGCCCGGCGCACCTCGACGCGGCGGCCACTGGCCTGCAGCAGGCTGCCCCGGCGCAGCAGGTCCTCGGCGTATTCGCTGGCGCCCAGCACGCACAGTTCCAGGGTCTGCGGCTCCCGCGGCCAGCGCACGTAGCTGAGGATGCCCAGCAACATGCCGCGCAGGGCCGCGCCGTCGCCCTCCGAGGCGCTGGGAGCCGCCAGGCACAGGGGCGCCGCCAGGCCCAGCAGGGCCAGCAGCGCTGCGCGTTGTAGCACAGAGGAGCGACGAATGGCGGTGGAAGCGAAGAACACGGTGATGGCTCGGCGAGGACCGGAATACGGCGACAAAACCCGCAGCATCTTAATGGATTGCTGTAAGAATGTGACGTACAACCGACTTCTGATTTGACGCGCGACAAGATTCGTCAGTTTTATGACGTCATTTTCAGCAGAATCTCATTCCACAAGGCTGGCAGGGCATCGGCGTCGGTTGGCAGGATTCGATCCACCCTGTCGATTGCTGCCAAAGCGCTACGGACTTCCAATGGATGCACGGCACGACATCGCCGCGACACTCATCAGGAGGCCACCATGACGCTCGACATCCAGGGGGTGAAAGTCCCCGACAGCCCGCTCGCCCGGGAAATCACCGAACTGGTACGCGACACCGCCACCCCGCTGCTGTTCCACCACTCCTCGCGGGTGTACTACTGGGGCGCGCTCGCCGGCGCGCGCCGGGGCCTGGAGTACGACGCCGAGCTGCTCTACGCCGGCGCCATGTTCCACGACATGGGGCTGCTGCCGCGCTACTGCAGCAAGTGCGAGCGCTTCGAGGTGGACGGCGCCGACTGCGCCGCCGAGTTCCTGCGCAGCCACGGCATCGCCGAGCGCGACGTGGAAACCGTGTGGACGGCCATCGCCCTGCACACCACGCCGGGCATCCCGCAGCACATGCGGGCGGAGATCGCCCTGGTCACCGCCGGGGTGGAGATGGACGTGCTGGGCATCGACTACGCCGGGTTCCCCGGCGCGGTGCGCGACGCCGTGGTGGCCGCCCACCCACGCGGCGGCGACTTCAAGAACGACATCATCGAGGCCTTCTACCAGGGCATCAAGGACAAGCCGCAGAGCACCTTCGGCAACGTCAAGGCCGACGTCCTGGCGCTGAAGGACGCGCACTTCGAGCGCCTCGACTTCTGCCGGATCATCCTCGATTCGGACTGGCCGAGCTGAGCGGGCGCGCGACCGGCTCAGCGGCCGGCCGCCTCCTCCACCAGACCCTGCAGCCACTGCATGAACACCCGTACCCGCGGTGGCTGCTGGCGGTGGGCGTAGAGCAGCGTCACCTCCAGCGGCGCCGGGCGCAAGTCCGGCAGCACCTCCACCAGGCGGCCGTCGGCCAGGTAGTCCTGCAGGCCGTGGCGCGGCGCCTGGATCAGCCCCAGCCCGCCGAGGCAGGCGCCTTCGTAGGCCTCGGCGTTGTTCACCGTCACGCTGCCGGCCATCGGCAGGAAGTGCGTCGCACCCTCGCGACGGTACTCGAAGCCGGCCGGGCGGGTGCCCAGTACGGGCACGTAGTGCACCAGGCGGTGCCCGGCCAGGTCTTCCAGGCCACGGGGCGTGCCGAAGGCGGCCAGGTAGGCGGGGCTGGCGCAGTTGATCTGCTCGAAGGCGCCCAGCGGCCGCGCCACCAGGGAGGCCTCCGCGGCACCGCCTATGCGCAGCACGCAGTCGAAGCCCTCGCGCACCAGGTCGACGCGGCGGTCGGTGCTGCTCACCTCCAGCTCCAGGCCCGGATGGCGGGCGGTGAACTCGCCCAGGCGCGGCATCACCACCTTGCGCGCCACTATGGTCGGCATGTCCACCCGCAGGCGCCCGGCGAGCACCTCGCCGTCGCGGCGGAACAGCCCCTGCAGTTCGTCCATCTGCGCCAGCAGCGCCTTGCTACGCTCGTAGAACACCAGGCCGTCCTGGGTCGCCCGGACCTTGCGCGTGGTGCGCTGCAGCAGGCGGGTGCCGAGCAGGCCCTCCAGTTGCCGGACCTGCTCGGAAGCGCTGGAGCGCGGCAGGCCCAGCTGCTCGCCGGCCTGGGTGAAGCTGGAGAGTTCGGTGACACGCACGAAGGTGCGCAACAGTTCGGGCTTGATCATGGGCGGCGAGGCCTGCGAATTGTTCGACTGTAGCGACCAGTATTTCCGATTTCGCCGTGTTTATCAGTACCAGCCAGGATAATAACCTTGCCCCCGAAGCCACCCCACACAGGAGCCACGCCATGTCCCGCAAGATCGCCCTCATCACCGGCGCCAGCCGCGGCCTGGGCCGCAACGCCGCCCTGCACCTGGCCGCCGCCGGCGTCGACGTCATCGGTACCTACCGCAGCCAGGCCGACGAGGCACGGATCGTCGCCGACGAGATCGAGCAGCACGGCGCCCGGGTGCGGATGCTGCCCCTGGACGTCGCCGACAGCGCCAGCTTCGCCGACTTCGCCCGGAACGTCGAAAGCGTGCTGAAGGAACACTTCGGCCGCCCGCATTTCGACTACCTGGTGAACAACGCCGGCATCGGCCTCCACGCGGCCTTCGCCGAGACCACCGAGGCGCAGTTCGACCAGTTGCTGAAGATCCAGTTCAAGGGCCCCTTCTTCCTCACCCAGAAGCTGCTGCCGCTGCTCGCCGACGGCGGGCGCATCCTCAACGTCTCCACCGGCCTCACCCGCTTCGCCCTGCCCGGCTACTCCACCTACGCGGCCATGAAGGGCGCGATGGAGGTGCTGACGAAGTACCAGGCCAAGGAGCTGGGTGGGCGCGGTATCTCGGTGAACATCCTCGCCCCCGGCGCCATCGAGACCGACTTCGGCGGCGGCCTGGTGCGCGACAACGCCGAGCTCAACCGGCAGATCGCCAGCAACACCGCGCTGGGCCGCGTCGGCCTGCCGGACGATATCGGTGGCGCCGTGGTCGCCCTGCTGAGCGACGACAGCCGCTGGATCAATGGCCAGCGGGTGGAGGCCTCCGGCGGCATGTTCCTCTGAGAACCAGTCCATGATCTGCTGCGCGTCGGCATAAGCAGGCGAATGATGCTCATTAAGTGGCCTGAACTCCGTTTCCTCGCCTGATGCTGTTCACTGAAGAAAGAATGCCGCTTCTCTTCATGAGGGAAACGGCATTTTTCATATGGGATGGGGTTATGGCTTCGTTTGCGAGCCCTTGCACTCAATCCCGCAACGCGGGAACCCAAAAAAGACGTCGGGTTTGGGTGTAGCGCGCCGCACCGAGTGCTCGGATGTCTCTCGTTTCGCCCCCTCGGGCGAGTCACTTCTTTCAAACGCCAAAGAAGTAACCAAGAAGGCTTGCCCCGCATACGGGCCCGATGAAGCCGGGCTACCCTCGCGAATTCCCCCGCCACGGAGGCCCGCCCCGAGGGTACGTCCCTGTAGCCCATCGGGGCTCTCGCGACATCCATGTCGCATGACCTCCTGAGCGCCGGTTTCGCTCGGCCTTCTGAAGGGGCGTTTCGGTGCGCTCGGATGTTTCTCTGGAAACCCGTAGGGCGCATAACGCCTACGGCGTTATGCGCCGAATCGCGGACAGAGTCCGCTCCTACGGTTCCAGGAAGCACGGTCGTAGGAGCGGGCCCTGCCCGCGATTCGCGCGCAGGGCGCGCTCCTACAGGGGAATGGCATGGCTCGGCCAGCGTAGGAGCGGACTCCGTCCGCGATTGGATTCACCGGCCACGCCGGACGCCCCGGTAGCACGGCCAACGGCGGATAACCGCGAACGGTCATTCGCCCTACGTTCCCGCCTTCGCTGAACCATGAACGGCATTACGCTCCCTCGCCTGCTTTCGCCTTGTTCTGCTCCAGCGCGGCCAGGCGGCACCGGCTACTTCAGCTGGCGCTGGGCGCAGATTTCCGGCAGGTCGGTGCGCCGCAGGTAGGTCTGCAGCGCCTCGCCGAACTCCAGGCGCTCGGCGATGTTCTGCGCCTGGAGTATCTGCAGGCATTCGCGGCTCAGCGTCATCAGCTCGCCGGTCTTCTGCGCCCAGACGAACTCGCAGGCCGGGACGATGCTGTCCTCGTCCACGTCGAGGCCAAAGGAGTCCTCGCTGAAGCGCACCAGGTACTTGCCGGTCTTGCGGTTGAAGCCGACGAAGCCCTTCAGGCGATCGGCGGCGGCGCAGATGTCGGTGGATGTCAGGGCCATGATCTTTCCTCCCGTACTTTCTTGGCTCGCGGCCCGCGCCCTCCCCCGGGCGCGGGCCGTCTGTTTCAGGCGTTCTGCGTCAGGTGCCGGGCGATGGCCTGGCGCAGCGGCGGCAGGCCCTGGGCCAGGCGCAGGCCGGCATTGCGCAGCAGGCGCGCCGGCGGGCGCGGGTCGTTGTACAGCCCGGCGATCAGGCTGGTGGCCTGGTACAGCGGCCAGGTCGCCAGGCGGTGCGCCAGGGCGTAGCGGCGCAGGGGCCGGCGGCGCCCCAGTCACTGCCCTTGCGCTTGGCCGCCAGCAATTCGGCGGCCAGGCGCCGGGCGCTCTGCAGGCCGAAGTTGAAGCCATGGGCGGTGACCGGGTGCATGCCCACCGCGGCATCGCCCAGCAACGCGCAGCGCGGGCCGGCGAAGCGGTCGGCGTAGACGCCCACCAGCGGGTAGCAATGGCGCGGCCCGAGCAGGGCCATGCTGCCCAGGCGACTTTCGAAGCGGCGCTCGATGTCGCGGGCGAAGGCCGCCTCGTCCAGGGCCAGCATCGGGTTCATCTCGTGCTGCGGCAGGGTCAGCACCACCGACGAGACGTCGCCGTTGAGCGGCAGCAGGGCCAGGGTCTGGCCGTAGCCGAACCATTCCCAGGCCACCTGCTGGTGGGGCTTGGCGTGGGCCATGCGGCAGACCAGCATGGTCTTGCCGAAGTCTTCCATGCGCGCGCCTATGCCGAGCATGCGGCGGGTTTCCGAGAAGCGGCTGTCGGCGGCCACCAGCAGGCCAGCGGTCAGTTGCTCGCCGTCATCGAGGGTGAGCCGGGCGCGTTCGCCGGTGACGCGCACGGACTGCAGCGCATGCCCGTCGAGCAGGGTCACGTCGGCGCAATCTTCCACCGCCGCGAAGGCGGCGCGGCGGATCGCCTGGTTCGGCACCAGGTGGCCGAGCTGGCCGGCGCCGGCCAGGCCGGCATCGATGCGCAGGGCGAACAACGAGGGGCCGTTGAGCACCTGGGCGTCGCGCAGCGGTGCGATGTCCCTGGCAGCCAGCCGCGGCCAGATGTCCAGGAGTTGCAACTGGCTGCGCGAGGCGTGCGTCAGGGCGATCTCGCGACCGTCCTCCGCCGGCTCGGCCAGGGCGGCGCGGGCCTGGCGCTCGATCAGCAGGATCGACAGGCCATGGCCGGACAGGGCGCGGGCCAGGCAGAGCCCGGCGGGGCCGGCGCCGACGATGGCGATATCCACGTGCATGGGTGACTCCTCTCGCGGGGATGGGCGGTCCCGGAGTCTAGGGCGGGCGATCGGCGCATTTCTTGTCGTGGATCAGTAGCCGGCGGCGGATGGGCCTGCGGCGCCGGCGCGCATACCCCCTTGGAGGCATCAGGCGCCGGGGCGCAGCGGCCCCAGCTCGCGCAGGCCATGGCGCACACTCAGGCCTTGCAGCTCGGCTAGGTAGTCGTCCAGGCCCAGCAGGCCGACGCAGGGCGTGGCGCCGCGCTTGTCCAGGCGCCCGGCCGCCAGCTTGCGGGCCAGGGCCACCGCGGCCATGCAGGGGATGTTCGGCCCGTGGTCGTCGGCCGCCTGCAGCTCCCAGCACAGGCGCAGGGGCTGGCCATCGGCGCCCTCGCCTTCCAGGCGCACGAACATGCCGCTGCGCCCGTCGCCCAGCGGCTCCAGGCCCTGGGCCAGGCGTTGCAGCCAGGGGCTCAGGCGGCTGGCGTCCCGCAGCAGGCCCAGGCGCACCAGCCAGGACAGCGCCCAGGTGCCGAAATGCGTGGTGCGCAGGCCCAGGCCGGCGCCGAAGCGCACCTCGCGCACCGTCGGGTAGCGCTGCGGGAAGAGTTCCAGGTCGGGCACGTCGCAGTTGGCCAGCCAGCGGCGCCCCAGCGGCGCCGGGAAGCGATGGGCGACCAGGTCCTGCCAGCCGTACACCGCCTGCCAGCGGCCGTCGCGCAACTGGCGCAACGGCTTGCCGCAGTAGCCGAGCACGGCCGCCAGGGTGGCCTGGCCGGGAATCTTCGCCGACGAACTGATGCCATGGTGGATGACGTCCAGGCGGGCGAAGCGCGGCAACAGTTCATCGACCACCGCGGCGCTGAGCGCCGGCACCGAGCTGGCGCCGGCGCACACCAGCACCCCGGCGCTGCGCGCCGCCCGGTCCAGCTCGCCGATGGCGCAGACGAACTGGCGGGCGTCTGCCAGGTCGACGTAGTGCGCCCCCGCCGCCACCGCGGCGCGCGCCACCCGGTAGTCCTGGGCCTGGAAGGGGCCGGCGGTGGAGATCAGCAGGTCCACGCGCAGCTCGCGCAGGCGCCCGGCGAGGGTCGGCTGGTTCATGTCCAGGCACACCGCCTCGCCGCCCACCTCCGCGGCCAGCAGGCCGGCGCGCTTCTGGTCGCGCCCGGCGACCAGCACGCGAATGCCCTCCGCGCCGGCCAGGCGGCGGACGATCAGGCTGCCGAAATTGCCATAGCCACCGAGCACCATGACGCGAAAGCGGCTGGGTGATGCCGACATCGTTCCTCCTTGACGATCAGCCATTCAGGCGGCCCATAGGGTAACGTGCGGCGGAGGCTGCGAACATGACAAACAGCGCCTCGCTCAGCCGGGCTTGCCGGCGGGGTGCCGCGGCAGGTCGTCGTCCAGCGGCCACCAGTTGGCCGCCGAGGCCACGTGGTAGTGGGCCTCCGGCCGGGTGCGCAGCTCGCCGTCGAGGGTGCCGGCACGCAACCGCAGGATGCCGGGCAAGGCATCGCGTTCGCTGTAGATTGGCGAGCCGCAGTTCGCGCAGAACCAGCGCCGCTTGCCCGGCGAGGATTCATGGGCCCGCAGCTGCGCCTGCCCGGCCAGCAGGCGCAAGGCCTCGCGGCGCACCGGGATGTTGGTGGCGAAGGGCCCGCCCTGAGCCTTGCGGCACTGTCCGCAATGGCAGACCTGGATGGGCGCCAGCTCGCCTTCCAGCTCGAAGGCGACGGCCCCGCACAGACAGCTTCCCTGGTACATGCCCTGCTCCTCGGCTTGCGCAAAGCGGCAGTCTAGGGCATGTGCCGGCGCCGCGCAGCCCCGCCGTCCGGGGGGCAGGGCTCAATCGCCGTAAGGCGGGTACTGCTCGCCCGGGGCGCGCTTGTGGCGCTGCGGGCTGGGGCCCTCGCGGGGCGGGTGTGGCGGCTGCGGCGGGTCGATCTGCGGGTCGGCCAGGTCCGGCGAGTCGGGGTCGAAGCCCAGGGTCCTGACGATTTCCGCGTCCTGCTCGGCGTCCCGCGGGTAGCCCGGCAGGCCACGGGCGGCATTGTCGCCGTCGCGTTGCGGCCAGGGGTTGCCCAGCCATTTGTGCAGTGTCGGGTTCATGGTGACCTCCGGTCGATGCGGGGATGGCCATTGGAGGGCCGCCGGCCGCCCCGGGTTCGTTCTGTTCGTCGGGTGGTCGTTCAGCGCCCAGCCGGCTGCGGCAGGCGGATGTGCCTCGCCAGTTCCTCGAACAGCGTGACCACGGTGCGCAGGGCCCGGCAATCCGGCCGCGTCAGCAGCCACAGCGCGGTGCCGCAGCCCGGCAGGTCGTGCTGCAGCACGCGCAGGCCGTCGCCTTCGCGCAGCAGGTAGTCCGGCAACGCCGCCAGGCCCAGGCCGGCGCTGCACAGCTCCAGTACCGAGAGGATGCTGCCGCAGCGGTAGGCCGGGGTGAGCGCCGGGTACAGCTGGCGGCGCCAGGCGACGCTGGGGTGGTCGGGCATGAACTCGTCCGGGGCGATCCAGCTCAGCTCGCTCCAGTCGCGCCCGGCCTGGGTGGCCAGGTAGTCCTCGTGGGCGCACAGGGCGTAGCGCACCTCGCCCAGGCAGCGGCCCACCAGGTAGTCCGGCGGCGCGGTGGTCAGGCGCAGGGCGACGTCGGCGTCGCGCCGGCTGAGGTTGGCGAAGGCGTTGGAGGTGGACAGCTCCAGGTGCAGGCCGGGGTAGCCGCCCATGAAACGGCCCAGGGCCGGCAGCAGCAGGCCGTGCAGCACGGCGTCGGTACAGGTCAGGCGCACCGTGCCGCTGAGCACCTCGCGGCCCTGCTCCAGGCCCACCCGCGCCGCCTCCAGGGCCTGCTCGGCCAGTTCCGCCTGGCGCGCCAGCTGCTGCGCGGTGGCGCCGGGCAGGTAGCCGGCGCGGCCCTTCTCGAACAGCGCCATGCCCAGGGCCTTCTCCAGCCGGCGCACGGCGCGGAACACCGTGGACACGTCCACCGCCAGCAACTCCGCGGCCCGCGCCAGGGTGCCGCCGCGCACCAGGGCCAGTACCAGGGAAAGGTCGGCATATTCCAGTCGATATTGCATGAGCGCACTCTTGAATTGCGCAACCGCCCATTTCGATTGCATCAGCGCAACTATAAATTGCCCAGCGAAGCCCGCCAACGGGCGCCAGCGCAGGGGGAAGGAGCGATGCGGAAGATGCGGAAACTACTGCGGATCGGCCTGATCGGTGACCGCGACAGCCGGGTCACCGCGCACTGGGCCATTCCCCTGGCGCTGCAGCAGTCGCTGCTGCCCCACACCGGCACCCTGCGCCTGGAGTGGCTGGACACCGCGCGCCTGGCCAACGGTCTGGCGCTGGACGCCTATTCCGGCTTCTGGTGCACCCCCGGCAGCCCCTACCGCAGCACCGAGGGCGCGCTGCGCGCCATCGCCCACGCGCGCACCCGCGGCGTGCCCTACCTGGGTACCTGCGCCGGCTTCCAGCACGCCTTGCTGGAGCGCGCCCGCAACGTCCTGGGCTGGGACGACGCCGCCCACGGCGAGGTCGAACCCCGCGCGGCACGGCCGGTGATCCACGCCCTGCCCTGCTCGCTGATCGAGGTGCGCGAGGACATCCGCCTGCAACCGGGTTCGCGCCTGGCCAGCGTCTACGGCAAGCCGAGCATCCGCGAAGGCTACCGCTGCAGCTACGGCGTCAACCCGGAGTACCAGCAAGCGCTGTTCGGCGACGCCCTGCATGCCACCGCCCACGGCGAGGACGGCAGCATCCGCGCCCTGGAGGCCAGCGACCATCCGTTCTTCGTCGCCACCCTGTTCCAACCCGAGCGCAAGGCCCTGGCCGGCGTCAGCGTGCCGCTGGCAGAGGCCTTCCTGCGCGCCGCCAACCAGTACGCGAGGAGCGCGGCATGAGCGCCACGACGCCCGAGCCGCCCTACTATGCGGTGATCTTCACCTCCCTGCGCACGCCGCTGGAGGCCGGTTATGGCGAGGCGGCCGAACGCATGGTCGAGCTGGCCGCCGCGCAGCCGGGCTTCCTCGGCGTGGAGTCGGCGCGCGGGGCGGATGGGCTGGGTATTACCGTGTCCTACTGGAGGGACGAGGACAGCATTCGCCTGTGGCGCGAGCATGCCGAGCACC
Organism: Pseudomonas sp. 273; assembly: GCF_029201425.1. Lineage (NCBI taxonomy): Bacteria > Pseudomonadati > Pseudomonadota > Gammaproteobacteria > Pseudomonadales > Pseudomonadaceae > Pseudomonas > Pseudomonas sp. 273. The sequence goes on along the minus strand of NZ_CP116775.1, from coordinate 3,140,750 downwards.
GGCTGGCGCGGGACGCTGGGCGGCGGGATTGGTACGAGCGCTTCGCCGTGCGGGTGGCGAAGGTCGAGCGGGCGTATGGGTTCGAGCGTAAGGGTTGAAAGGGGGTTCGTAAGGCGGAGCACCGTTCGCGGTTATCCCAGAACATCGGCGCCGGGCGTTGTTCCGCACCCTCTCCCCAGCCCTCTCCCGCAAGCGGGAGAGGGAGCCGTTCGGAGTTGTCGGGAAGTCCGGCGTCATCCTGCAAGCCCGATCGCGGGCGGAGTCCGCTCCTATGGGCGTGCCTGACCGTAGGGCGCATAACCGTTCGCGGTTATCCGCCGTTGGCTGGCACATCGGCGCCAGGACGACGGCGGATAACGCTTGGGGCGTTATGCGCCCTACAGCCACCAGCGCAGCAGGAAGAACACGCCCATGCTCAGCAGCACGCTGAGCAGCGTGTTGCGCGTCCACAGCACCAGCCCCACCGCCACCAGCGAGCCCAGCAGGTAGGGGTTGTCCGGGCGCAGGTTCAACTGGTGTTCGGGCAGGAACACGATGGGCCCGCAGATGGCCGTGAGCATGCCCGGCACGGCGAAGCCTAGGAACTGCCGGATGTTGCTGCCCAGGCGGATCGGCAGGCGCGGTTCGAGGAACACGTAGCGGTTGAAGAAGACGATCAGCCCCATGCCGACGATCACGGCCCAGACCATCATGCCGACCTCCCGCTGAACCTGTTGCAGAAAAAGCCCGCGGTCATGCCCGCCAGGCCCGAGAGCACCAGGGCCGAGCCCAGTTGCCAGTAGCTGAACAGCACCGAGCAGAACAGCGACACCGCCACGCAGACCACCGTCGGCACGCTGCGCACCACCGGCGCGATCAGCGCCACGAAAGTGGCGGCCACGGAGAAGTCCAGGCCCAGGTGCTCCAGGCCCGGGATGCTGCTGCCCAGCAGCACGCCGGCCAGGGTGAAGAGGTTCCAGGCCACGTAGAAAGTCAGGCCCACGCCCAGGGCGTACCAGCGGTTGAAGGTCTCGCGGTCGTGCTGGCTGGTCAGGGCGAAGAACTCGTCGGTGAGCAGGAAGCCCAGGCCCAGGCGCCAGCGCCCGGGCAGGTCGGCGATCACCGGGCGCATGCTCATGCCGTAGAGCAGGTGCTGCGAAGTCAGCAGCAGCGTGGTGATCATGATCGAGAAGAACCCGGCGCCGCCCTTGAGCATGCCGATGGCCACCAGTTGCGCGGCGCCGGCGAAGACGATGGCCGACAGGCCCTGGCCGTGCAGCGGCGAAAGCCCGGCCTCGATGGCCAGGGAGCCGGCCAGCAGGCCCCAGGGCAGCACCGCGATGGACAGCGGCATGATGGCGATGGCGCCCTTGAGGAAGGCGCGGGAGGGAAGCAGTTGTTGTGACATGGATGATGCTTTCGAGGCAGTGAGGCCACCAGCTTGGCAGAAACCCCCAGCGCCCGCCTTGAACGTTCTTGCGCAGTTGCAGGCTGCGCCCCCGGCACCGATTGGTATTTTCCGCCTGGTACAGGCGAATTTTCCGACTGACCGCTCACGCACCGGATGCCTAGGATGACGCCCTGTTCCTAATGCTTCCCTGCGGTACCTGTCGTGCGTAGTTTCCTGCTGTTGCTGATTTGCCTGTCCCCCTGTTCGCTTCGGCCGACCTGCTGGATGCGCCCGCCTGGCGCAGCTACCAGTCGCAGGAAGGCAGCCTGGCGCAATTCTTCCGTCCCGGCGCACAGCCCGGCCTGAAGCCCGGGATGCCGGACGGCGACATGCACCGCCTGCTGCAGAGCGCGCGGCAACTGGTGGGCACGCCGTACCGCTGGGGCGGCACCTCGGCGAAGACCGGCTTCGATTGCAGCGGCCTGCTGGTCTACCTGTTCCGCAAGGAAATCGGCCTGGAACTGCCGCGCACCACCCGCTCGATGATCCACCAGAAGCACCGCCAGGTGCCGCGCCATGCGCTCAAGCCGGGGGATGCGGTGTTCTTCAGCCACAATGGCGGCGCGCGGGTCAGCCACGTCGGGCTGTACCTGGGCGATGACCGCTTCATCCACGCGCCGCGCAGCGGCAAGACGGTGCGCATCGACTCGCTGAGCAACAGCTACTGGGACCGTAATTTCACCACGGCACGGCGGTTCAGGCATTGAAGGCCCATCCACGCCACTCCCTCATGTTCGCGGTTATTCGCCGATACACCGGGGTCATGGCCAATGCCCAGATCAACCCCGGAGCCGCCGGGAACCAAGGTCAAACGGCGGATAACGCCGTAGGCGTTATGCGCCCTACGCCAGACCCGACCTTGACGTAGGGCGTATAACCGTTCGCGGTTATACGCCGATACACCGAGGCCACAGCCAACGCCCAGGTCAACCCCGGAGCCGCCGGGAACCGAGGCCAAACGGCGGATAACGCCGTAGGCGTTGAGAGGGGCGGGGTCAATCGGCCTTGGCCGCCCTCTCGCCCTCGGTGGCGATCTGGCCGGCGTCCCAGCCGCCGCCCATGGCGGCGATCAGTTGCACGCTGGCCACCAGGCGGTTGCCGTACAGGCTCAGCACGTTGCGTTCGTTGGACAGCGCGGTGGTCTGGGTGGTGACCACGCTGTTGTAGTCCACGGTGCCGGCCTTGTACTGGTTGCTGGTCAGGCGCAGGGCTTCGCGGGCGGCGTCCAGGGCTTCGTTCTGCGCCCCGCTCTCTTCTTCCAGCACCTTGAGCTGGACCATGTAGTCCTCCACCTCGCGCATGCCGTCGAGCACGGTCTGGCGGTAGCTGGCCACGGTCTGGTCGTAGCTGGCCTCGGCCTGTTCCACCTGGGAAGAGATCAGGCCGCCGTCGAACAGCGTCATGGCGAACTGCGGGCCGATGGACCAGTAGCGGTTGGGCGTCTCGATCCAGTCGTGGAAGCTGCCGCTGCGGTAGCCGCCGGCGGCGCTCAGGGTCAGGTCGGGGTACCAGGCGGCCTTGGCCACGCCGATCTTGGCGTTGGCCGAGATCACCTGGCGCTCGGCGGAGGCGATGTCCGGGCGCCGCTCCAGCAATTGCGAGGGCACCAGCGCCGGGATAGACGGCAGCTTCGGCACCTGGCCGGTGGCAGCCAGGCTGAAGTTGGCCGGGGCCTGGCCCACCAGCACGGCGATGGCGTGTTCCAGCTGCGCGCGCTGGTACTTGAGGTCGATGGCCTGGGCCTCGGTGCTCTTGAGCTGGGTGCGCGCCTGGGCCACGTCGGCCTTGGTGACGATGCCGGCGTTGTACTGGTTGGTGGTCAGCTTGAGCGCGCGCTCGTAGGCTTCGACCGTGTCGTTGAGCAGCTTGATCTGCTGGTCCATCACCCGCAGTTGCAGGTAGTTCTGCGCCAGCTGCGACTGCAGCGACAGGCGCGAGGCGGCCAGGTCCGCGGCGCTGGCGTCGCGGCTGGCGGTGTCGGCCTCCAGCTGGCGGCGCAGCTTGCCCCACAGGTCCAGTTCCCAGCTCACGCCCAGGCTTGCGCTGTAGCTGTTGCTGATGCCGCCGCTGCCACCGCTGCTGACCGTGGAGCCGTCGGGCAGGCGCACGCTGCCGCTGCCGCTGCCACCCTGGCCGGAGCGGGTCTTGCCGACGTCGGCGCTGATGGTCGGGAAGAAGGAGGCGCGCGAGCCCTTCACCAAGGCCGCGGCCTGGCGGTAGGAGGCCTCGGACTGCGCCAGGGTCTGGTTGGCCTTGAGCAGGCGCTGCTGCAGGTCGTCCAGAACCGGGTCGGCGTACAGCGTCCACCACTGGCCGTGGCCGCCCGGGTCGGCCGGCTGCGCCAGGCGCCAGCCCTCGCCTTCCTTGAAGGCGGCCGGCACGCCCAGCTCGGGGCGCTTGTAGTCGGGGCCGACCGCGCAGCCGGCGAGCGCCGCGCACAGCGCCAGGGCGAGCAGGCTGCGGGATGGGTTCGGGCGGTTCATAGCGGAGTCTCCAGGGCGCCGTCGGTGCGCACGCCGCGCTTCTGGTTGACCCAGAGGCGCAGGCGGTCGAGATAGAGGTAGACCACGGGGTGGTGTAGAGGGTGAGCAGCTGGCTGCCGATCAGGCCGCCGACGATGGTCATGCCCAGCGGGCGGCGCAGCGCGGCGTCGCCGCCGATGCCGAAGATCAGCGGCAGCGCGCCGAGGATGGCCGCCAGGGTGGTCATCATGATCGGCCGGAAGCGCTTCATGCAGGCTTCCAGGATGGCCTCGCGCGGCGACAGGCCGAGGGTGCGCTCGGCGTCCAGGGCGAAGTCGATCATCATGATGGCGTTCTTCTTGACGATGCCGATCAGCAGGATCACCCCGATCAGCGCGATCAGCGACAGCTCGGTGCGGAACAGCATCAGTGTCAGCAGCGCGCCCACCCCCGCCGAGGGCAGCGTGGAAAGGATGGTCAGCGGGTGCACGTAGCTTTCGTAGAGGATGCCCAGGACGATGTAGACCGCCACCAGCGCCAGCAGGATCAGCCAGGGCATGTCGTTCTGGGTGTCCTGCACGGCGCCGGCGTTGCCTTCGAAGCTGGCCTGGATCTCCAGCGGCAGGTGCAGCGGCTCCAGCGCCGCCATCACGGCGTCGCGGGCCGGGCCGATGAGCGCGCCGGGGGCCAGGTTGAACGAGAAGGTGGTGGCGGCGAACTGCCCCTGGTGGTTGACCGACAGCGGCGCACGGCTGGGCTCCACGTGGGTGAAGGCCGACAGCGGCACCTGCTGGCCGTCCGCGCCGATGACGTAGACCTGGCGCAGCTCTTCCGGGCTCTGCTGGAACGGCTGGTCCACTTCCATCACCACGTGGTACTGGTTCAGCGGGTTGAAGATGGTCGACACCTGGCGCTGGCCGTAGGCGTTGTTCAGCACCGCGTCCACCGCCGCCACGTCGATGCCGAGGCTGGCGGCGCGGTCGCGGTCGATCACCAGGCGGCTCTGCACGCCCTTGTCCTGGGCGTCGCTGTTGACGTCCACCAGCTGCGGGACCTTGTTCAGCACCGCCTCGACCTTGGGCGCCCAGTCGCGCAGCAGGGTGAGGTCGTCGCTGCGCAGGGTGAACTCGTACTGCGCGTTGCTCTGCCGGCCGCCGATGCGCACGTCCTGGCCGGCCGTGAGGTAGAGGTTGGCGCCGGGGATTTCCGCCAGCTTCTTGCGCAGCCGCGCGACTATGGCCTCGGCGGAGTCGCGCTGGGTGATGGGTTTCAGGGTGACGAAGAAGGAGCCGGTGTTGCTCGACTGCCAGCGGCCGCCGCCGACGAAGCCGACCACGTTCTCCACCCCGGGTCCTGGGCGAGGATGTTGCGGAACTCCGCCATCTTGCGGTCCAGGGCCTGGAAGGAAATGCTCTGGTCGGCCACCGCGAAGCCGCGCAGGCGCCCGGAGTCCTGCTGCGGCAGGAAGCCCTTGGGCACGATGGCGAACAGGTAGAGGTTCAGCGCGATGCAGCCGAACATGATCACCACCATCAGCCGCGAGTGCTCCAGCGCCCAGCTCAGGCTTGCGCGGTAGCGCAGCATGAAGGCGACGAAGTAGCGGTTGCTCTGCCGCGCCACCGAAGCCTTCTGCGGCCGCTCGGCACGGCGCAGCAGGCGCGCGCAGAGCATCGGCGTGAGGGTCAGGGAGACCACCAGCGAGACCAGGATGGCCGCCGCCAGGGTCACCGAGAACTCGCGGAACAGCCGCCCGGTGATGCCACCCATGAGCAGCAGCGGGATGAACACCGCCACCAGCGAGAGGGTCATCGACAGCACCGTGAAGCTCACCTCGCGGGCGCCGCGGATGGCCGCCCGGACCGGGTGGTCGCCCTCCTCGATGCGCCGGGCGATGTTCTCTACGACGACTATGGCGTCGTCCACCACGAAGCCGGTGGCGATGATCAGCGCCATCAGCGACAGGTTGTTCAGCGAGAAGCCGCACAGGTACATGACGGCGAAGGTGCCCACCAGCGACACCGGCACCGCCAGGCTGGGGATCAGCGTGGCGCGGCCGTTGCGCAGGAACAGGTAGACCACCAGGATCACCAGCAGCACCGAGATCACCAGGGTCAGCTCGGCCTCCTCCAGGGAAGAGCGGATCGACGGGCTGCGGTCGTCCATGACGCTGAGCTTGACCTGCGGGCCGAGCACGTCCTGGATGATCGGCAGCTGCGCGTGGATGGCGTCGGTGGCCTCGATGATGTTGGCGCCGGGCTGGCGGGTGACGATCAGCAGCACCGCCGGCAGGTTGTCGGAGAAGCCGGCGTTGCGCACGTCCTCCACCGAGTCGCTGACCTTGGCCACGTCGCGCAGGCGCACCGCGGCATTGGTCTCGGCGTTGTAGTGGATGATCAGCGGCGCGTACTCGCTGGCCTTGCGCAACTGGTCGTTGGCGTCCACCTGCCAGTGCCGCTCGCCGAACTCCAGGGCGCCCTTGGGCCCGGTGGCGTTGGTGTTGTCGATGGCGGTGCGCACCGTGTCCAGGGAAATGCCGTAGTGGCTGAGCTGGTCCGGGTTGACGTCCACCCGCACCGCCGGCAGCGAGGAGCCGCCGATGCTCACCTGGCCCACGCCCTTCACCTGGGCCAGCTTGGGCGAGACGATGGTCGAGGCCAGGTCGTACATCTGCCCGCGGGTGTAGGTGTCCGAGGTCAGGGTGAGAATCATGATCGGCTGGTCCGACGGGTTCGCCTTGCGGTACGTCGGGTTGTTCGGCATGCCGGTGGGCAGCAGGCTCATGGCCGCGTTGATCGCCGACTGCACCTCGCGGGCGGCGCCGTCGATGTCTTTCGACAGGTCGAACTGGATGATGACGGTGGTGTTGCCCAGGGAGCTGGTGGAGGTCATGTCGGTGACCCCGGCGATGCGCCCCAGCGAGCGCTCCAGCGGCGTGGCCACGGTGGAGGCCATGGTCTCCGGGCTGGCGCCGGGCAGCGCCGCCTGCACCACGATGGTCGGGAAGTCGACGTTGGGCAGCGGCGCCACCGGCAGCAGGCCGAAGGACAGCGCCCCGGCCAGCACCATTGCCAGGGTCAGCAGCAGGGTCGCCACCGGCCGCAGGATGAACGGGCGGGAGATGTTCATCAGCCCTGCTCCAGGCCTTCGTCGGGGCTGTTCACGTCCAGCCCGTGGCGCTTGCGCCAGTTGGCCCAGCGCAGCGCCAGGCGGTCGAAGTAGAGGTAGATGACCGGGGTGGTGAACAGCGTCAGCAGCTGGCTCAGCAGCAGGCCGCCGACCATGGTGATGCCCAGCGGCTGGCGCAGCTCGGCGCCGGCGCCGCCGGCGAGCATCAGCGGCAGCGCGCCCAGCAGCGCGGCCATGGTGGTCATCAGGATCGGCCGGAAGCGTAGCAGGCAGGCCTGGTAGATGGCCTCATGGGGCGGCTTGCCCTCGTTGCGTTCGGCGTCCAGGGCGAAGTCGATCATCATGATCGCGTTCTTCTTGACGATGCCGATCAGCAGGATGATGCCGATGATCGCCACGATGCCGATGTCCTGCCCGGCCAGCATCAGCGCCAGCAGCGCGCCCACGCCGGCCGAGGGCAGCGTGGAGAGGATGGTCACCGGGTGGATGAAGCTCTCGTAGAGGATGCCCAGCACGATGTACATGGTGACGATGGAGGCCAGCACCAGCAGCAGGGTGTTGGACAGCGACGCCTCGAAGGCCTCGGCGGCGCCGCGGAAGCTGCCCTCCAGGCTGGCCGGCATCTGCATCTGCGCCTCGACGTCGCGGATGGCCTGCACCGCCTCGCCCAGGGCTACGCCCTTGGCCAGGTTGAAGGAGATGGTCGCCGCCGGGAACTGGGCGATGTGGTTGACCGCCAGCAGGGTGTGGCGCTCCTCCACCTTCGCCAGGCTCGACAGGCGCACCTGGGTGCCGTCGCTGGCCGGCACGTAGAGGTTTTCCAGGGACTGCGGGCCGAGCTGGAAGTCCGGCGCAACCTCCAGCACCACGCGGTACTGGGTGGCCTGGGTGAAGATGGTGGAGATCAGCCGCTGGCCGAAGGCGCTGTAGAGCACGCTGTCGATGCTCGACAGGCTCACGCCCAGGCGCGAGGCGGTGTCGCGGTCGATGTCGATGTAGGCCTGCAGGCCCTTGTCCTGCCAGTCGCTGGCCACGTCGGCCAGCTGCGGCAGCTGCTGCAACCGGTCGACCAGCTTCGGCACCCACTCGGCGAGCACGTCCGGGTCGGCGTCCTGCAAGGTGAACTGGTACTGGGTGCGGGCGATGCGGTCCTCGATGGTGAGGTCCTGCACCGGCTGCAGGTACAGCTTGATGCCGGCGACCTTGTCCAGCTCCGGCTGCAGGCGGCGGATCACCTCGCTGGCGGTGAGGTCGCGCTCGCTGTGGGGCTTGAGGTTGATCAGCATGCGCCCGGTGTTGAGGGTGGCGTTGCTGCCGTCGACGCCGATGAAGGACGACAGGCTTTCCACGTCCGGGTCGGCCAGGACCACCTTGGCCAGTTCCTGCTGGCGGCTCGCCATGGCCTGGAAGGAGATCGACTGCGGCGCCTCGGCGATGCCCTGGATCACCCCGGTGTCCTGCACCGGGAAGAAGCCCTTGGGCATGAAGACGTAGAGCGCGGCGGTCAGCAGCAGGGTGCCGATGGCCACCAACAGGGTCAGCCCCTGGTGGCGCAGCACCACGCGCAGGGCGGCGGCGTAGCGCTCGATCATGTTCTCGATGAAGCGCCCGGCGGCGCGGGCGAAGCGGCCCTCCTGCTCCGGCTCGACGTGCTTGAGCAGCTTGGCGGCGAGCATGGGCGTGAGGGTCAGGGAGACGAAGCCGGAAATCAGGATGGCCACCGCCAGGGTCACGGCGAACTCGCGGAACAGCCGCCCGGCCACGTCGCCCATGAACAGCAGCGGGATGAGCACGGCGATCAGCGAGAAGGTCAGCGAGATGATGGTGAAGCCGATCTGCTTCGAGCCCTTGAGCGCCGCTTCCAGTGGCGGGTCGCCCTGCTCCAGGTAGCGGGCGATGTTCTCCACCATGACGATGGCGTCGTCCACCACGAAGCCGGTGGCGATGGTCAGCGCCATCAGCGTCAGGTTGTTGATGGAGAAGCCGGCCAGGTACATGACGCCGAAGGTGCCGATCAGCGACAGCGGCACGGCGAAGCTGGGGATCAGGGTGGCCGAGAGGTTGCGCAGGAACAGGAAGGTGACCATCACCACCAGGCACACGGCGAGGAACAGCTCGAACTGCACGTCGGCCACCGAGGCGCGGATGGTGGTGGTGCGGTCGGTCAGCACCGTGACTTCCAGGCTGCCGGGCAGGGTCGCCTGCAGCTGCGGCAGCATCTTCTTGATGCTGTCCACCACCTCGATGACGTTGGCACCCGGCTGGCGCTGGATGTTCAGCACCACCGCCGGGGTGTGGTTGGCCCAGGCGGCCAGGCGCACGTTCTCGGCGTCGTCCTCGACGCTGGCGACGTCGCGCACCCGCAGCGGCGAGCCGTTCTTGTAGGCGACGATCAGGTCGCGGTAGGCGTCGGCGGACTTGAGCTGGTCGTTGGCGTCCAGGGTCGAGGAGCGCGTCGGGCCGTCGAAGCTGCCCTTGGGCCCGTTCAGGTTGTTGTTGCTGACGGTGCTCTGCAGGTCTTCCAGGCTCAGCCCGGCGGCCGCCAGGGCCGCGGGGTTGGCGCGGATGCGCACGGCCGGGCGCTGGCCGCCGCTGATGCTGACCAGGCCGACGCCGGAAATCTGCGAGATCTTCTGCGCCAGGCGGGTGTCCACCAGGTCCTGGATCTTCGGCAGCGGCATGTCCGGGGACATCACCGCCAGGGTCAGGATGGGCGCGTCGGCCGGGTTCACCTTGCTGTACACCGGCTGGTTGGGCAGGTCCTTGGGCAGCAGGCTCTGCGCCGTGTTGATCGCCGCCTGCACTTCCTGCTCGGCCACGTCCAGGTCGACCTGCAGGCTGAACTGCAGGGTGATCACCGAGGCGCCGCCGGAGCTGGTGGAGGACATCTCGTTGAGCCCCGGGATCTGCCCCAGCTGGTTCTCCAGCGGCGCGGTGACCGAGGAGGTCATGATCTCCGGGCTGGCGCCGGGGTACAGGGTGACCACCTGGATGGTCGGGTAATCCACCTCCGGCAGCGCCGAGATCGGCAGGAAGCGGTAGGCGATGATGCCCGACAGCAGGATCGCCACCATCAGCAGCGTGGTGGCGACCGGCCTCAGGATGAACAGGCGCGACGGGTTCATTCGCTCTTACCGTCGTCCTGGGCCGGGGAGCCCGAGCCGAACGGCTTCGGCGAGGCCGCCTCGCCCTCCTCGGTGGCGGCGGCGCGGGCCTGCTCGTCGCTGGCGACTATGTGCAGGCGGGTGCCGTCGCGCAGGCGGTCGGTGCCTTCGACCACCACGCGCTGGCCTTCCTTCAGGCCCTCGGTGACCACCACCTGCTCGTTCTCGCTGGTGCCCAGGGTGACCAGCTGGCGCTTGGCCTTGCCGTCGGCATCGGCGATGTACACGTAGGTGCCGTCGTTGCCGCGCTGCACCGCGTTGGCCGGGATGCTCAGCACGCCGTGGAGGGTCTCGGCGAGCAGGCGCACGTTGACGAACTGGTTGGGGAACAGCCTCTGGTCGGCGTTCTCGAAGGCGGCCTTGAGCTTGACCGTGCCGGTGGTGGTGTCGATCTGGTTGTCGAGGGTCTTGAGCACGCCGCTGGCGAGGGTCTGGTTCTGGTTGCGGTCCAGCGCCTCCACCGGCACCGGCTGGCTGCCGGACAGCTGGCGGGCGACGGTGCCCAGCTGCTGCTGCGGCAGGCTGAACACCACGGAGATCGGCCTGACCTGGGTGATGACCACCAGCGGCGTGGTGTCGCCGCTGGTGACCAGGTTGCCGACGTCCACCTGGCGCAGGCCGACGCGGCCGGAGATGGGCGCGCGCACCTGGGTGAACTCGAGGTTGAGCTTGGCGTCGTCGACCTGGCCCTGGTTGGTGCGCAGGGTGCCCTCGTACTGGCGCACCAGGGCTTCCTGGGTGTCGAGGGTCTGCTTGGCGATGGAGTCCTCGGCGTACAGGCCCTTGTAGCGCGCCAGGTCGATCTGGGCGTTCTTAAGCTGCGCCTGGTTCTGCTGCAGGGTACCCACCGCCTGGTCCAGGGCCGCCTGGAAGGGCCGTGGGTCGATCACCGCGAGGACGTCGCCGGCCTTCACCTGCTGGCCTTCCTGGAACGGCACCTTGACCAGCTGGCCGCTGACCCGCGCCCGCACGTTCACCGTGTTGTAGGCGGTGACGGTGCCCAGCGCATGGTAATGCACCGGCAGGTCGCCCTTGGTCACCGGCGCCACGCTGACGGTGATGGCCGTGCCGCCACCCGGGCCGCCGGGCCCGCGCCCGGCCATGGCCGCCCCGCGCCCACCGCGCCCGCCCCCGGCCTGGGGCTCCGGCGCCGAGCTGGTCTTGTGCAGCCACATGCTCAGCCCCACCACGGCGGCGAAGACGGCGGCGGTGATCAGCCAGGGGCGCAGCTTGCGGAGTGTCGAGGGCGTTCCATTGCTTGGAGTCATAGCGGTCATCAGGCGGCCAAAGGTTTGGATGATAGCGAGGCGCAGGGCAAAGCGCCGCATCCATGACGCGGCGCGCACCGGGAAATCCTCAGGGTGGAACGATAAGCACAGCGGGGCTACGGGCAAAGCCTCTTTACCCGCTATTTACCTTTGTTTTACCGAGGCTTACGGCGCCTGGACGGGGTTGTGCGGCAAGTGTTCGGCCAGCAGCAGAAGCACGGCTGTTGCCCTGGGCACAGTGGGGCGCAAACGAAGATGCCGCCCTACCATCGGCGGGGCGGCATCCAGGCACCTGCGCAGCCGGGGGCTGCGGCGGGCGATCAGCTCAGCGCGGCGACGGCGGCGGCGTAGTCGGGCTCGTCGGCGATCTCGCCGACCAGTTGGCTGTGCAGCACCTGGTCGTTCTCGTCCAGCACCACCACGGCACGGGCGGCCAGGCCGGCCAGCGGGCCGCTGGCGATGGCCACGCCGTAGTTGGCCAGGAAGTCGGCGCCACGCAGGGTCGACAGGTTGATCACGTTGTCCAGGCCTTCGGTGCCGCAGAAGCGCTTCTGGGCGAACGGCAGGTCGGCGGAGACGCACAGCACCACGGTGTTGGCCAGCTTGCTGGCCTCGACGTTGAACTTGCGCACGGAGGTGGCGCAGGTCGGGGTGTCGACGCTGGGGAAGATGTTCAGCACCTTGCGCTTGCCGGCGAAGTTCTCCAGGGTCACGTCGGCCAGGTCGCCGCCGACCAGCTTGAAGGCCGGGGCCTTCTCGCCCTTCTGCGGCAGCTTGCCATCGACGTTGACCGGGTTGCCCTTGAGGGTGACTTGAGCCATTGCGGTATTCCTTCTATCGAGGGGATGGCCCCGCCGGAGAAGCCGGCGGGGCCGGGGAATTCGGGGCCGGAGGCAATCCTAGCACGAACTTGTCCGAGCGAATCCGTCGGGAATGACTTACGCGAGGTTGTAGGAGCGAGCTTGCTCGCGAACCTCTCGATCTGGCCGCTGACATCTGCGTACTGGTTCAACTCTGCTCCCTCTCCCTAACCCTCGGCTGCGCGCCCCGCCCTGAAGGGAGAGGGGACCGTTGGGCAGACGTTGATGTTCTGGAGTCAGCCGGCTAGCACAGAGATTGCCGGCTGAAGCCAAGCCTCTTCTCGGCACGGACTGCCCCCTCTCCCGCTTGCGGGAGAGGGCTGGGGAGAGGGCGCTCTTGAACCCGACACAGCAGCCACTGGTAAACCCCGTTCGCGAGCAAGCTCGCCCAGTCATGATGGCATCGGTGTATCGGCCAACGGCGTATAACCGCGAACGGTTATACGCCCTACGCGCTCACTGGATGACCCCGAGCTTTCCGCCCACGCCGAACGGCCCCCTCTCCCTCCGGGAGAGGGCTGGGGTGAGGGCAACGGACTTCGCCCACGCACCTCTGCCAACCCTGACGCCGCACCCCCTCCCTAACCCTCCCCGCAAGCGGGAGAGGGGACCGTTCGGCGTGAAGCGGAATCACGAAGCTCCCGGGCTCCCCGTAGGGCGCATAACGCCTACGGCGTTATCCGCCATTGGCGTCGGGCACTGGCGCCCAGGCCGACGGCGGATAACCGCGAACGGTTATTCGCCCTACGGTCAAGCGCGTGCGTAGGAGCAACTGTCTTACAGGCTCTACCGAAGTGCTCTTCGTAGGAGCGAGCCATGCTCGCCTGCAACGTAGGAGGACCTTGTCCGCGATAGCCGGAACCACCGGCGCGATTCGCGGATGAGATCCGCTCCTACGCCGCCCCACCCATGCCATTCCCCTGTAGGAGCGCGCCCTGCGCGCGAAATCGCAGGCAGGGCCTGCTCCTACAGGTTGCCGATGGGCACGGCATATATCCCGTAGGAGCGGACTTCGTCCGCGATCAGGCTCGACCGCCGCGCCGGACATTTCCTCTCCTGCGACGTTATCCTGCAACGACCAACCCAGGAGCCCCCATGCGATTACCCCGCCCCGCCCTGCTCTTCATCCTCGCCCTCCCCTCCGTCGCGCTGGCCGACGGCCCCTGCCAGGTGACCGCCGTCGCCAGCGGCGATCGCCTGACCTGCCGCTTCGCCGAGCGCAGCGTCGAGGTGCGCCTGCGTGGCGTCGAGGCGCCCAGGGCCGGCGATCCCTATGCCCGGGCCTCGCTGGACAATCTGCGGCGCCTGGCCTTGGGCCGCGGCGCCACCCTGGTGCTGCCGCGCGAGGAGGCCGCCGGGGCGCTCAGCGCGGCGGTGTGGGTGGAGCCGGCTGATTGCCCGGGCTGCGGGCATACCCTGGACGTCGGCCGGGCCCAGCTTTCCGTGGGCATGGCGCGCTGGCGGGTGGCGGATGCCCAGGGCGAGGAGGAGCGCGCCCAGTACAACTTCGAGGAGCAGGAAGCGCGGGCGCACAAGGTCGGCCTGTGGCGACCGGCGCCCTGAAAGCACGAAGCCCCGGCAATGCCGGGGCTTCGTCGTTCGACGCTCGGTGGATCAGGCGCTGGCGAAGGCCGCGGCGATCTCCGCGCGGGCGCCCTTGAGGGCGTTGGCGCGCGGTTCCTCGCCGTAGGCCAGGCCCTCGGCGCGGACCACCTCGATGTCGGTGATGCCGAGGAAGCCCAGCACCAGCTTCAGGTAGTCCTCGTGGGCTGCGCCGCTCGGCTGGCCGGCGTGCAGGCCGCCGGCGGTGGAGACGATGATCACCTTCTTGCCGCCGGCCAGGCCCTGCGGACCGTTCTCGGTGTAGCGGAAGGTCTTGCCGGCCACGGCGATGCGGTCGATCCAGGCCTTCAGCTGGCTGGGCACGGTGAAGTTGTACATGGGCGCGCCGATGACGATGGCGTCGGCGGCGAGGAACTCCTCGATGCTGTTCTCGCCCAGGGCGGCTTCGTGCTTCTGCGCGGCGTCGCGCAGTTCCGCCGGGGTGCCGGCGGCGACCAGGCTGGCGGCAGACAGGTGGCTGATGGCGTCGGCGGCCAGGTCACGGTAGGTCACCTGTACGCCCGGCTCGGCGGCGGCCCAGGCCTGGACCACTTCCTGGCTGAGCTGGCGGGAGGCGGAGGCGTCGCCGAGGATGCTGGAATCGATGTGCAGAAGTTTCATGGGGTGGCTCCTGTGAATGGGGGTAGGAAGCGATGGGACGCATACTACGCATGTAGCCAATGAGCGATAAGTCGGCAAAAATGCGATGAATCGTCCCACCAGCAGGACAATCCCATGCAGGACCTCAACGATCTCTTCTATTTCGCCAAGGTGGTGGAGGCCGGTGGCTTCGCCGCCGCGGGCCGCGAACTGGGGCTGCCCAAGTCGCGCCTGTCGCGGCGCGTCGCGGAACTTGAGGCGCGCCTGAACGCGCGCCTACTGCAGCGCACCACCCGCAAGCTGGCGCTCACCGACATCGGCGAGCGCTACTACCGGCACTGCCAGGCGATGCTGGTGGAGGCGGAGATGGCCGACGAGGTGGTCGCCCAGCTCAGCGCCGAACCCCGCGGGCGGGTGCGCCTGTCCTGCCCGGTGGCGCTGGCCGAGACCTCCCTGAACGCCATGCTGCCGGGCTTTCTCGCCGGTTTCCCGCAGGTCAACCTGGAGCTGCTGCTGACCAACAGGCGCGTCGACCTGGTCAACGAGGGCGTGGACGTGGCGCTGCGCGTGCGCGCGCCCGGCGACGAGGACCCGTCGCTGGTCACCCGCCGCCTGCGCCCGGCCGCGGCGGTGCTGGTGGCCGCACCGGAGCTGCTGCGCGGCCGCCAGCTGCAGGGCCCGGACGACCTGGCCGGGCTGCCGGTGCTGGGCGCCATCGGCAACGATCGCAAGGTGCATCTGCAGTTGCATGGGCCCGGCGGCGAAGTCCGCGAGCTGGCCCTGGAGGCGCGCCTGGCCGCGGAGGACTTCAACCTGCGCAAGAACGTGGCGCTGGCCGGCCTGGGCATCACCACCCTGCCCCTCTACTACTGCCAGGAAGAACTGGCCGGCGGCCAACTGGCGCGGGTACTGCCCGACTGGCGGGAGCCGGCGGCCTTCCTCCAGGCGGTGTACCCGCACCGGCGCGGGCTGCTGCCGGCGGTGCGGGCGCTGATCGATTACCTGGCCGAGGGGTTCGGCCATAGCGACGAGCCGCTGTAAATCGACTCAGAAGGCGGGCAACACCCGCGCCAGAAGGACGCCACCGAGCAAACGGTCCAGCCAGAACACCTGGTGCACCAGCACTATCGCCCAGAACACCAGTTGGTAGCTGGGCTTGCGCGTCTTGTGGCGCAGCAGGCGCTGGGCCAGGAAGGCGCCCGGCCAGCCGCCCAGCAGTTCCAGCAGGTGCAGGGTCTGTTCCGGGGTACGCCAGGCGCCCCGCTCGGCGCTGCGCTTGTCGCGCCAGTAGGCGAAGAAGGCGGCCAGACTGAACAGCGGGTAGGCCAGCAGCCACCAGGACGCGGTGCCGGCGAGCAGCAGGCGGCCGGCACCGGCCAGGGGCAACAGCAGCAAGGCGGCGAGCCAGCCCAGCCCCCTGCCCCAGCCGCCCGGCCGCGCCGGTTCGGCGATCTGCCGGCCGCTGCGGACCTTGGCGCGGGTGGCGGGCGCCGCCGGCTTGCGGCGGATTTCGGGCATGTCCACGGCCAGACCGGCCAGACGCGCATGCTCGGCGCGCGGGCGGCCCTGGCGGTCGGTGCCTGCGACGAAGCGCACCGCATCGCCGGCCTGGGGCCGGCGGTCGCCGCGGAAGGCCGAGATGTGCAGGAAGAGTTCCTCGCCGCCGGCGCGCGGGCGGATGAAGCCGAAGCCCTTGTCGTCGTCCCAGCGGCTGATGACGCCGTCCTTTTCCATGTTCATCCGTGCAACCTCAGGGGGCGGCGCTGCTCCAGTCGATCAGGCTGAACTGCCAGGTCGCCAGGATCAGCAGGCCGAAGCCGATGCGGTACCAGGCGAACATCGCGTAGCTGTGGTTGGCGATGAATTTCAGCAGGCCGCGCACGGCGATCATGGCGAAGATGAAGGAGGTGACGAAGCCCACGGCGAACACCGGCAGGTCGCCGGGCTGGAACAGGTCGCGGTACTTGTAGCCGGAATAGACCGCGGCGCCGACCATGGTCGGCATCGCCAGGAAGAAGGAGAACTCGGTGGCCGCCTTGCGCGACAGGCCGAACAGCAGGCCGCCGATGATGGTGGCGCCGGAGCGCGAGGTGCCGGGGACCAGCGCCAGGCACTGGGCGCACCCGACCTTCAGCGCATCCTTCCAGGTCATGTCGTCGACGCTCTCGGCACGGATGCGGTGCTCGCGCTTCTCCGCCCAGAGCATGACCACCCCGCCGACCACCAGCGCCGCCGCCACCGTGATGGGGTTGAACAGGTAGTGGTGGATCAGGTCGGCGAAGGCCACCCCAGCACCACGGCGGGGAAGAAGGCGACCAGCAGGTTGACGGTGAAACGCTGTGCACGAGGCTGGCTGGGCAGGCCGCAGATGACCTCGATGATCTTGCCGCGGAACTCCCAGACCACCGCCAGGATGGCGGCCAGCTGGATGATGATGTTGAAGGCCTGGGCCCGCTCACCGACGAACCCCAGCAGGTCGGCGACTATGATCTGGTGCCCGGTGCTGGACACCGGCAGGAACTCGGTCAGCCCCTCGACCACTCCCAGGACGAACGCCTGAAAGGCACTCCAAAACTCCATACTGCTTCCCCCGAAGGCGCATTTCTCTTTCGTTTTCTTCTGTTTTCGTGCAGCCGCCAGGGCACCCGTGGGTGGGCCCGACGAAAGGCTGGGCATGCTACTGCATTGCAGTGCCGCGGGTCAGCGTGTAACGAAAATTTCTCGCATTGGCGCGTTTCACCCTGCGGCCATGGCTGTAAGCAAGCGGTGGAATGAGACACCCGGTGCCCGCGATCATTCCCTTAACAGTGCCGTCGCCTTCGCTAAACCCTTGAAATGAAAAGTGCACATTCGTACCAAAAGCACCTCTGCCTGGCCATCATGTCTCAGCCCTGAAACAGCCGAAGGCCGCCAGGCCTCAGGAATGGCGCAATCGTCGATGGCATCACGGGAAACTGTTTCAGCACTGATACGCATGCGCGCAAAGCCCCATTCCAGAGCGCTTCCCCCACTTTCGGTGGGGGTGCGTTCCCCACTCATTGTCTCAGCCGCGAAACAGATTTCTTTCAGGGGTTTCTGTCAGCAATTCATAACCCCCTGAATTTCAAGCGATAAGCGAAAGCGGCACGGCTTCTGCTCCATCCCGGTACTGCTGTTCAGGGCACAGCGCACCAGAAGGGATCGCCATCATGGGGAACATCGACTCAAGGATCGTCGGATTGCTCGCTTCCCTCGCGTGCCTGACCGCTGTTCCGCTGTCGGCACCGGTCCAGGCAGGCGACGGCACCATTGTCATCCAGCGCACCGTACAGCCCCGGGTCGCCACCCGCCCCACCATGGTGCCGGACCCGAATCCCATCACCGTCAATCCGAACATCTCCTCCCAGGTCAACCAGCAACTCGGCAACGCCGAGCTGGATGACGCCGACTTCGCCCGCGTCACCAGCGGTTCCAGCCTGACCCAGCGGATTCTCCCCGGCGGCAACCTGGTCGGCATGGACAACGGCGCCAACCAGACGCTGCAGTCCGGCAGCCTGGGCGGCGGCGGCGGCAGCGGCGCCAGTATTTCCAACTCGGTCAATCGCACCGTGCAGCAGGGCCTGTCGCCGCTGCGCATGCTGACGGGAGATCGCTGACATGAAAGCGAAGCTGACTCTTCTCGCCCTGCTCTGCTGCTCCAGCGCCTTCGCCGCCGACCCGCAGCTGGTGAACAACGCCAGCATCGACAATGCCGGCCGCGGCTACAACGGCGTGGCCAGCGTCAACCAGGCCGCCGGCGACGAACAGCAACAGGCCAACGGCCGCGCCATCGCCATCGGCACCAGCGGTGGCGCCACCACGCACTTCTACCAGAGCGTCATCACCACCGCCGACCCGAGCCAGGCCGCCAAGGCCTCGATCACCGGCAACTCCTTCTCCAACGGCAGCGGCGCCCTGGGCGTGAACCAGGCCGCCGGTACCGCCAACCAACAGGTCAACGCCCTGAGCATCAGCGTCAATGCGGTGCCGCAGAGCGTCGGCGACGACGTGCTGTCCCAGCAGAACATCACGTTGTCACAGAACTCCGGCCCAACCGGATCCACCCTGGGCAGTCGGCAGGTCGTCACCAGCGACCAGGCATTCGCCGGCAGCCGGGGGGTGGTCCAGGTGAGCCAGAGTGCCGGTATCGGCAATCGCCTTGCCAATACCTTGAGCATCCGGGTCGCAGACTGACCCACGCCAACAACCAGAAACACTAAGCACACTAAATGCAAGGAGATACACCATGAAACCTACAATGGCCCTCAAGCCTCTGGTTTTCGCTGTCACGGCAGTCATGGCTGTAAGTGTTTACGCAGGCAATGACCATGATCGTGACCGTCGCCACGGCCATGACCATGACAACCACCATGGCCAACAGCAGTACGATCCGTACAAGGACCCGCGCATCCAGGCCGGCGCCAGCGCCACCGTTACCGACAGCCAGAACAGCTACAGCAACAACGTGATCAACCAGGGGACCAAGAACACCGCAGGTGTCAGCAACTCCCTGGGCGGCGCTTCGGGCAACGTCGGGGCCAACGTCGCCGCTGGCGACATGAACCAGCAGGCCAATGCCGCCGCGCTGGCCACCGCGGATGAACACTTCATCTTCGGTTCCGCCTATGCGTCCACTTCGGTGACCCAGACCAACACCGGCAACACTGCCTGGAACTTCTCCACCGCCAACAACGCCGCTCTGAACAGCTCGGCCAACGGCGCCTCGGGCAACGTCGGCATCAACATCGCCGCCGGCAACTACAACCAACAGAAAAACGACATGGCCGCCGCCGTTTCCGGTGGGCGCCTGGCCGGTGCCAACAGCGGCGCCAGCCAGACTTCCAGTGGCAACAACGTCGCCAACCTGGGCATCGCCACCTACGACACCAAGACCCTCAAGTCCAGCTTCTACGCTCATGGCACCTATCAGGGCCATGGCTCGGGCGTAGTACTGGATGACCCGGAAAAAGGTGGCCATCACAACAGCTATGACAACAAAGGCAAGGACCACGGCAAGGTGGACAAGGATCCGCTGTACTTCAGCGAGTCGGGCACCATCGATCTGCGTGGCCAGGCTACCTATCAGGTCCTGGTTCCCACCGGCTGGAAGGACCCGGTCGTCAACAACGCTTCCATCAACAACTCGCTCAACGGCGTGTCGGGTAACGTAGGTGTGAACGTTGCCGCCGGCGTCGGCAACCAACAGAGCAACTCGCTGTCCATCGCCGCCGGTTGCCAGGCTTGCGTAAGCACTGGCGCAGTCACTGGTTTCTAAGCGACATCGTGCTGTACCTGGAGGCTCCGGCAACGGAGCCTCCCCTTTTCCCAGCGCTGGCATAAGGCGTCACGATCATGCGTACGCTCGCTTTCCTGCTACTCGCATTCTGCTCGGGCCTGATCCAGGCCGCGCAGCTGCCCTTCGCCATACTGCCCGGGGGCATGCTGGCCTATAAGCATGTGGAGAGCATCCGCGAACGTCGCTTCAGCAACCTGGTGGAACAGAAGACCGACTTCAGTTGCGGCGCCGCCGCCCTGGCCACCATCCTGCGCACCGGCTACAACCTCGACGTGGACGAGGAGTTCGTCATCCGCGGCATGCTGGTCAAGGCCGACCCCCAACTGGTACGGACCCAGGGCTTCTCGATGCTGGACATGAAGACCTACCTGGAAAGCATCGGCATGCGGGCCCGCGGCTACCGCATCCCGATCTCCTCGCTGGAGAAACTGACCATTCCGGTGATCGTGCTGCTGGACGTGCGTGGCTACAAGCACTTCGTCGTGCTGCAGCGCACGCACAACGGCTACGTCTACGTGGGCGACCCCGTGCTCGGCCACAAGCGCTACAAGGAAGAAGATTTTCTCAAGGGTTGGAACGGCATCATCTTCGCCATCATCGGCCCCGGCTATGACAGGGCAAACGCCCTGATGAGCCCGCCGGAACCGCTGACCGCCAAGAACCGCCTCGATACCTTCCGCCCCGTCAAGGACGCGGAGCTCATGGATTTCGGATTCATCCAGAGCGACTTCCTGTGAGCCACAAACGATAACGAGGGGTGGGATCCTCTCGGGGAGCGAACGATGAGAACCATTCCGATGCTCGCCACCGCCTGCCTGGTGGCCAGCCTGCCGATCCAGGCCGCCGAGGTGTTCCGGCCGATCGAGTTGCACGACCAGGAGCTGGCCCAGTTGCGCGGCCGCTACGTCATGCCCGGGCGCATCATCAGCTTCGGCATCGTCATGAGCAGTACCTGGAAGAACGCCGTAGGCGACAACATCGGCGCCAAGGTGAGCATGCAGATCCAGGAATCCACCATCAAACCGCAGTTCTACGTCACCACCACCAACGAAACCGGCAACGGCGGCACATCCTCGGCCGCGACCGGCAGCATCGTCGGTGGCGCAGGGCTCAACCAGACCCAGGGCGTCACCCAGAGCGCACGCTCCGCGGGTGACTACAACACCGCCTACAACAACGTCGGCATCAACGTGAGCGAAGCCGACCAGGCGCCCGCCGCCAGCAACCAGGGCACGCCCCTGAACGGCCAGATCAGCGCCAGCAACGGCGCCGGCACCGTCACCGTCTCCCCCGGCAAGGGGAACATCCAGTTGGCGATCAACGCCAACGGCCAAGGCTCCAGCCTCCAGCAACTGGGGGCCGGCGGCCTGGTGCAGGCCACCAACCTGCTGGGTAGCAGCAACCTGGTCAACAACCTTACCCAGCTGAACGTGGTCCTGCGTAACAACGCACCTTCCGTCGGAGCGCTGGATTGCAATCTCGACCAGCTCAAGGGCCTGCGATCCATGGGAATGTGATCTACGCTCAGTGGCGGAAGCAGTGCCCCAACGATAAAGATAGGGATAGCGCGCCATGCACCGATCGCTCTCGCTTCGCACCGCAATCTGTGTATCCGCTTTGCTCCCCTCGGCCTTCGTCCATGCTGCGACGGAGGCCGAGGTGGAGGCTCTGAAACAGGAGCTCATCGAGCTCAAGCAACGCTATGAGTCGCAGCAGAAGGCGCTCATGGTGCTCGAGCAGCGGGTTCGCCAGGTCGAGGAACAGCCGGCGACCCCGGCGCAGCCCAAGCGCCTGGTCACCTCCACCAACAAGCCGACGCCGCCGGGCACCGGAAGCTCCTACGGCGAATCGCTCAAGGACGACAGCAACAACCCGCCCAAAAGCGTGGAGAACCTCTACGACGAGGCCAGCGGCTTCTTCGGCAACGGCGCCTTCAGCTTCGAGACGGGCCTGACCTACACCCACTACGACACCAAGCAGCTGATCCTCAACGGCTTCCTGGCGCTGGACACCATCTTCCTGGGCAACATCGGCGTGGACAACATCAAGGCCGACAACTGGACCCTGGACCTGACCGGCCGCTACAACTGGAACAACCGTTGGCAGTTCGACATCAACGTGCCCGTGGTCTATCGCGAAAGCACCTACTCCTCGGCCGGCGCCGGCAACTCCACGGCGCAGTCCACCGACGAGAAGGTCGACCGCGACCCGACTCTGGGCGACGTCAACGTCGGCATCGCCTACAAGTTCATGGACGAGACCGAGTCGCGCCCGGACGCGGTGTTCAGCCTGCGGGTGAAAGCCCCCACCGGCAAGGACCCGTACGGCATCAAGCTGGTCCGCGCACCGGACAACGACAGCCTCAACGTGCCCGACGACCTGCCCACCGGCAACGGCGTCTGGTCGATCACCCCGGGCCTGTCGCTGGTCAAGACCGTCGACCCGGCGGTGCTCTTCGCCAGCCTGAGCTACACCCACAACTTCGAGCGCGACTTCAGCGACATCAGCCCGCAGCAGGGCACCAAGCTCGGCGGCAAGGTGGACCTGGGCGACTGGTTCCAGGTCGGTGCCGGCGTGGCCTTCGCACTGAACGAGAAGACCAGCATGTCGTTCTCCTTCTCCGACCTGATCGCGCAGAAGAGCAAGCTCAAACCCGACGGCGGCGACTGGCAGTCGATCACCGACAGCGACGCCAACGCCGCCTACTTCAACTGGGGCCTGACCTACGCCTGGAGCAACAACCTGACCATAGTGCCGAACCTGTCCATCGGCATCAGCCCCGATGCCCCGGACTTCAG
Source organism: Pseudomonas sp. 273 (assembly GCF_029201425.1). NCBI lineage: Bacteria > Pseudomonadati > Pseudomonadota > Gammaproteobacteria > Pseudomonadales > Pseudomonadaceae > Pseudomonas > Pseudomonas sp. 273. Next base: position 3,118,127 of record NZ_CP116775.1, on the reverse strand, counting down.
CTTCAGCGTCAAATTCCCCTACTACTTCTGATCCCCCGCACACGACAACGGCCCCGAGAGGGGCCGTTGTCGTTACGGCGTGGCACTCAGCGCAGCTGGTGCTTGTGCAGCAGGCGGTAGAAGGTCGGCCGCGAGATGCCCAGCATGCGCGCCGCCAGGCTCAGGTTGTCGCCGTGGCGGGCCAGGGCGTCGCACATGGCCTGGCGCTCGGCGCCCAGCTTGTACTCCTCCAGGGTCACCAGCGGCACCTTGCCGGAACCGCCGCGCTGACGCTCCAGGCCCAGGTCGCGGGCCTCGATCTGCCTTCCTTCGGCCAGCACCAGGCCGCGGCGCACGCGGTTGGCCAACTCGCGCACGTTGCCCGGCCAGGCGTGCTCGGCCATCGCCGCCAGCGCGTCGTCGCTGAAGCGCCGCGGGCGGCGGCCGGTCTCGACGCTATAAAGGTGGGCAAAATGGTTGGCCAGCAGCGCCAGGTCGCCATTGCGCTCGCGCAGCGGCAAAGTGGACACCTGCAGCACGTTCAGGCGGTAGTACAGGTCCTCGCGGAAGCCGCCGGTGCGGATGGCGTTCTCCAGGTCCAGGTGGGTGGCCGCCAGCACCCGCACGTCCACGGCGATGGGCTGGCTGCCGCCAACGCGCTCGATCTGTTTCTCCTGCAGCACCCGCAGCAGGTTGGCCTGCAGCTCCAGGGGCAGGTCGCCGATCTCGTCGAGGAACAGGGTGCCGCCGTTGGCCTGTTCGAAGCGGCCGATCTTGCGCTGGTGCGCGCCGGTGAAGGCGCCCTTCTCGTGGCCGAACAGCTCGGACTGGATCAGGTGCTCGGGGATGGCCCCGCAGTTGATCGCGATGAACGGCCGGTTGGCCCGCCGCGACTGGCGGTGCAGGGTGCGCGCCACCAGCTCCTTGCCGGTGCCGCTCTCGCCCCGGATCAGCACCGGCGACTCGGTGGGCGCGAACTTCGCCAGCAGGCGGCGCAGCTCCTGCATCGAGCGGCTTTCGCCGAGCAGCTCGTGCTGGTGCTCCAGGCTGTGGTAGGTGCCGCCGCGCCCGCGCAGGCGCGCCATGCCGAAGGCGCGGCCGAGGGTGACCTGCACCCGCGCCACGTCGAACGGCAGGGTGTGGAAGTCGAAGAACCATTCGCAGACGAAATCGCCCACCTCCTGGATGGGCAATGCGTCCGGGCTGAGCACCGCGATCCACTCGGTGCCGCTGCGGGTGATGAGGTCCTTCACCGATTCCGGGCGCTCCAGGTGTTGCGGATGCAGGCGCAGCAGGCCGACGTCGCAGTTGTGTTCGCTCGCCACGTCGAGCCCGCAACTGTCTACCTCCCACCCTGCTGCCCGGAGTCCGGGTAATAATCGCTGGCAGTCGTCACACGGATCGACCACCAGCAGACGACGTCGCTTCGACGCGGCTTCAAGCATGCTCCCTTCCTTGGCGCCATTTTTTTGAAAAACTTTATAAAACAGAAACTTGGCGCTTCAAGTTGTAAAGCTAGCAATATCTTGACGCGCCCATTGACCGTTTTCCTATAAGGTCGATGCCGAAACGATCTCATCCCTGCGCTCGTTTCGCTTGACTTGCCCCCGGCCGCTCTGCTTGAGCGCCAAAGGCGCCCGCACGGACGCCTTCAACCCTCTCCCCGGCCCCTGCCTCAGGGCACCATGGCCATGCCGACGCCGAAGCGGTTCCAGGCATTGATGGTGGCGATGGCCAGGGTCAGGCCGACGATCTCGGCCTCGCTGAAATGCTCGCGCAAGGCGTCGAACTGCGCCTGCGGGGCGTGCTTCTCGGCCAGCAGGGTGAGGCTTTCCACCCAGGCCAGCACGGCGCGCTCGCGGGCGCTGAAAAAGTCCGTCTCGCGCCAGACGCAGAGGGTCTGCAGGCGTGCCTCGCTCTCCCCGGCCTTGCGCGCGTCATTGGCGTGCAGGTTCACGCAATAGGCGCAGCCGTTGATCTGCGAGGCGCGCAGGCGGATCAGCTCCAGCAGGCTGTCGTCCAGGCCGGAAGCGGCCAGGGCCTGTTCCAGGCCGAGCATGGCCTTGTAGGCCTCGGGGACTGCCTGGCCCATTCGATACGTGCACTCATGGTTCTCTCCAGTGGGGCCCGCCGGTGGCGGGAATGGGCCCACCTTAGCGTCCGCGCCGCGCCCGCCGAATAGCCAATGCGGCGCTATTGCGGGAGTCCATTGGTGCCGCCGGGCTCAGCGGTCGATGCGAGTGGAGAGGATGATCGACGACATGGTGCGCTCCACGCCATCCAGCGCGCCTATGCGGTCGAGCAAGGCATCCAGGTCGCGGATCGACAGGGCTTCGACGATGGCAATCATGTCGAACTGGCCGCTCACCGAGTGCAGCGTCTTCACCTCGGGGATCTTCTCCAGCGCCTGTACCACTTGGTGCGACAGCTTGGGCAGCGCGGTCACCAGCACGTGGGCGCGCACCAGCGACTGCGCGTAGCTGTCGGCCACCTTGATCGAATAACCGCTGATGATGCCCTGCTGCTCCAGGCGCTCGATCCGGCTCTGCACCGTGGAGCGCGACACCCCGAGCTTGCGCGCCAGTTCGGAAACCGACTCGCGGGCGTTGGCGCGCAGGAGGTTGAGCAGGGCCGCATCGGCATTTTTCGTCATTTTGTCTGATCCATCGGTTTAATTGCCTTGAATAGGCTCGTCATTTTGCAGATTGGTGGATTCATTTCAACGACCGGCTTTGCCACCATGTGCACCAGCGCCGGCCCGCCAGGGCCGGCCGACAAGCCTGGCCAGGCTTGCCCTCTCCGCGCCCGCCATCCATCGGAAGGCCGGCCGCGGAGCGCGTGCGGCGGTGCAAGAGACACCTGCCTGGGCAATGCTGGAACAAGGGCCAGGCACGCCAGAACCGTTGGGAGAGACAAATGCACGACAACCGCCACCCCCATACCCCCGGCAAGAAACCGGTGACCATCTTCGGCCCGGACTTTCCCTTCGCCTTCGACGACTGGCTGGAACACCCGGCGGGCCTGGGCAGCATCCCGGCGCACAACCATGGCAAGGAAGTGGCCATCGTCGGCGCCGGCATCGCCGGCCTGGTGGCGGCCTACGAACTGATGAAGCTGGGCCTGAAACCGGTGGTCTACGAGGCCTCGAAACTGGGCGGCCGGCTGCGCTCGGAGCCCTTCGAGGGCGCCGACGGCATCATCGCCGAGCTGGGCGGCATGCGCTTCCCGGTCTCCAGCACGGCCTTCTACCACTATGTCGACAAGCTCGGCCTGCAGACCAAGCCCTTCCCCAACCCGCTGACGCCGGCCTCCGGCAGTACCGTGGTGGACCTGGAAGGCACCAGCCACTACGCGGAGAAGATCGACGACCTGCCGCCGATCTTCCGCGAGGTCGCCCAGGCCTGGGCCGACGCCCTGGAGGACGGTGCGCGCTTCTCCGAGATCCAGGACGCCATCCGCGCGCGCGACACCGCCAAGCTCAAGGCGCTGTGGGACGAGCTGGTGCCGCTGTGGGACGACCGCACCTTCTATGACTTCGTCGCCACCTCCAAGGCCTTCTCGCGCCTGTCCTTCCACCACCGCGAGATCTTCGGCCAGGTCGGCTTCGGCACCGGCGGCTGGGACTCGGACTTCCCCAACTCCATGCTGGAAATCTTCCGCGTGGTGATGACCAACTGCGACGACCACCAGCACCTGGTGGTGGGCGGCGTCGAGCAGGTGCCGCGGGGCATCTGGAACCACGTGCCGGAACAGTGCGCGCACTGGCCGGCCGGCACGTCCCTGGCCAAGCTGCACAACGGCGCGCCGCGCCCGGGGGTGAAGAAGATCGCCCGCGCCGCCAGCGGCAACCTGGCGGTCACCGACTACTGGGGCGACACCCGCGAGTACGCCGCGGTGCTGACCACCTGCCAGAGCTGGCTGCTGACCACCCAGATCGAATGCGAGGAAGCGCTGTTCTCGCAGAAGATGTGGATGGCCCTGGACCGCACCCGCTACATGCAGTCGTCGAAGACCTTCGTCATGGTCGACCGGCCCTTCTGGAAGGACAAGGACCCGCAGACCGGCCGCGACGTCATGAGCATGACCCTCACCGACCGCCTGACCCGCGGCACCTACCTGTTCGACAACGGCGACGACAAGCCCGGGGTGATCTGCCTGTCCTACTCCTGGATGAGCGACGCCATGAAGATGCTGCCGCACCCGGTGGAGAAGCGCGTGCAGCTGGCCCTGGACGCCCTGAAGAAGGTCTACCCGGAGGTGGACATCGCCAGCCACGTCATCGGCAACCCCATCACCGTGTCCTGGGAGGCCGACCCGCACTTCCTCGGCGCCTTCAAGGGCGCCCTGCCCGGCCACTACCGCTACAACCACCGCATGTACTCGCACTTCATGCAGGACGAGCTGCCCGCCGAGCAGCGCGGCATCTTCATCGCCGGCGACGATGTATCCTGGACCCCGGCCTGGGTCGAAGGCGCGGTACAGACCTCGCTCAACGCCGTGTGGGGCATCCTGCACCACTTCGGCGGCGCCACCCACCCGGACAACCCCGGCCCCGGCGACCGCTATGCCGAACTGGGCCCCGTGGCCCTGCCCGATTGACCAAGGAGGAAGCGCCATGCGTCTCGCCCTCTACCAGTGCCCTCCGGGGCCCGATGACCTGCCCGGCAACCTGCGCCGGCTGCGCGAGGCCGCGCAACGCGCGGCCGCCCAGAGCGCGGACCTGCTGGTCTGCCCGGAAATGTACGCCAGCGGCTACAACATCGGCGCCGAACGCGTCGCCGCCCTGGCCGAAACCGCCGACGGCCCCATCGCCGAAACCGTGGCCGGGATCGCCCGGGAATTCGACCTGGGCATCCTCTACGGCTACCCGGAACGCAACCCCGACGGCGCGCCCTTCAACAGCGTCCAGTTGATCGACCGCCAGGGCGAGCGCCGCGCCAACTACCGCAAGACGCACCTGTACGGCGACCTCGACCGCGACCAGTTCAGCCCCTCGGACGAGCCGCCGGCGATCGTCGAGCTGGACGGCTGGAAGCTCGGCCTGCTGATCTGCTTCGATGTCGAGTTCCCCGAGGCGGTGCGCACCCTGGCCCTGGCCGGCGCCGACCTGGTGCTGGTGCCCACGGCCAACATGCACCCCTACGAGTTCGTCTGCCAGGTGCTGGTGCCCACCCGTGCCTACGAAAACCAGGTGTTCCTCGCCTACGCCAACTTCCAGGGCAGCGAAGGCGAGCTGGAATACTGCGGCCTGAGCTGCGTGGTGGCCCCGGACGGCCAGGTGATCGCCCGGGCCAGGCAGGCCGGGGAGCTGCTGATCGCCGACCTCGAGCCGGAACGCATCGCCATGGTCCGCGAGGGCTACAGCTACCTGCGCCTGCGTAGGCCGATGCTGTACCGGTCCTGATGGCGCCAACGGCGGATAACCGCGAACGGTTATTCGCCCTACGAACTTGCCGGCTGACGCTGCGTATCCGTTCGGTGTGGTGCGGAACCACGAGGCTCCCGGGCCCCCGTAGGGCGCATAACGCCTACGGCGTTATCCGCCGAATCGCGGACAGAGTCCGCTCCTACGGTTCCAGGAAGCACGGTCGTAGGAGCGGACTCCGTCCGCGATTGGCATCCGCCACGCCGGACGCTCCGGTGGCACGACCAACGGCGGATAACCGCAAACGGTTATTCGCCCTACGAACGTGCCGGCTGACGCTGCGTTATCCGTTCGGTGTGGTGCGGAACCACGAGGCTCCCGGGCCCTGTAGGGCGCATAACGCCTACGGCGTTATCCGCCGAATCGCGGACAGAGTCCGCTCCTACGGTTCCAGGATGCACGGTCGTAGGAGCGGACTCCGTCCGCGATTGGACTCACCGGCCACGCCGGACGCCCTGGTGGCACGGCCGGCGGCGGATAACCGCGAACGGCTATTCGTCCCCTTCCCCGAATGAAAAACGGCGCCCGCAGGCGCCGTTCTTCTTTCACCAGGGGCTCAGCCGTTGTTCTTCTTCACGATGGCATCGGCGATGTTCGCCGGCGCCTCGGCGTACCTGGTGAACTCCATGGAGTAGCTGGCGCGGCCCTGGGACATCGAGCGCACGTCGGTGGCGTAGCCGAACATCTCGCCCAGCGGCACCTCGGCGCGGATCACCTTGCCCGCCGGGGTGTCTTCCATGCCCTGGATCAGGCCGCGGCGGCGGTTCAGGTCGCCCATCACGTCGCCCATGTAGTCCTCGGGGGTCACCACCTCGACCTTCATCACCGGCTCCAGCAACACCGCGCCGCCCTTCTGCGAGAGCTGCTTGGTGGCCATGGAGGCGGCGATCTTGAAGGCCATCTCGCTGGAGTCGACGTCGTGGTAGGAGCCGTCGTAGACCGTCGCCTTCAGGCCGATCAGCGGGTAGCCGGCGAGCACGCCGTTGTGCATCTGCTCCTCGATGCCCTTCTGGATCGCCGGGATGAACTCGCGGGGAATCACCCCACCGACGACCTCGTTGTGGAACTCCAGGCCATCCTTGCCCTCGTCGCCCGGCTCGAAGCGGATCCAGCAGTGGCCGAACTGGCCGCGGCCGCCGGACTGGCGGACGAACTTGCCCTCGATCTCGCACTTCCTGCGGATCGCCTCGCGGTAGGCCACCTGCGGCTTGCCGATGTTGGCCTCGACGTTGAACTCGCGGCGCATGCGGTCGACGATAATGTCCAGGTGCAGCTCGCCCATGCCGGAGATGATGGTCTGCCCGGTCTCCTCGTCGGTCTTGACGCGGAACGAGGGGTCCTCCTGGGCCAGCTTGGACAGGGCGATGCCCATCTTCTCCTGGTCGGCCTTGGTCCTGGGCTCCACCGCCACCGAGATCACCGGGTCGGGGAAGTCCATGCGTTCGAGGATGATCGGCTTGTCGATGGCGCACAGGGTGTCGCCGGTGGTCACGTCCTTCATGCCGATCAGCGCGGCGATGTCGCCGGCGCGCACCTCCTTGATCTCCTCGCGCTGGTTGGCGTGCATCTGCACCATCCGCCCGACGCGCTCCTTCTTGCCCTTCACCGAGTTGAGCACGGCGTCACCGCTGCTCAGCACACCTGAGTAGACGCGGGTGAAGGTCAGGGTGCCGACGAAGGGGTCGGTGGCGATCTTGAAGGCCAGCGAGGAAAACGGCTCGCTGTCGTCGGCGTGGCGCTCGTCGTGCTTCTCCTCGTCGTCCGGGTGGGTGCCCTTGATCGCCGGGATTTCCGAGGGCGCCGGCAGGTAGTCGATCACCGCGTCCAGCACCAGGGGCACGCCCTTGTTCTTGAACGAGGAGCCCAGCACCGCCGGGACGATCTCGTTGGCCAGGGTGCGCTGGCGCAGGCCGGCCTTGATCTCCTCCTGGCTCAGCTCCTCGCCTTCGAGGTACTTGTTCATCAGCTCGTCGTTGGCCTCGGCGGCGGCCTCGACCATGTGCGCGCGCCATTCCGCGGCCAGGCCCTGCAGCTCGGCGGGAATCTCCTCCTCGCGGTAGCTGGTGCCCTGGTCGTCGTCGTTCCAGTAGATGGCCTTCATCTTCACCAGGTCGATCTGCCCGTTGAAGTTCTCCTCCGCGCCTATGGCCAGCTGGATCGGCACCGGGTCGTGGCCCAGGCGGCGCCTGATCTGCTCGACCACGCGCAGGAAGTCGGCGCCCTGGCGGTCCATCTTGTTCACGTAGGCCAGGCGCGGCACGTGGTACTTGTTGGCCTGGCGCCACACCGTCTCGGACTGCGGCTCGACACCGTCGGCGCCGCTGAACACCACCACGGCGCCGTCGAGCACGCGCAGCGAGCGCTCCACCTCGATGGTGAAGTCGACGTGGCCGGGGGTGTCGATGATGTTGAAGCGGTACTTGTGCGGGTACTGCTTGGTCGAGCCCTGCCAGAAGGCGGTGGTGGCCGCCGAGGTGATGGTGATGCCGCGCTCCTGCTCCTGCACCATCCAGTCCATGGTCGCCGCCCCGTCGTGCACCTCGCCCATCTTGTGGTTGACGCCGGTGTAGAACAGGATGCGCTCGGTGGTGGTGGTCTTGCCGGCGTCCACGTGCGCGACTATGCCGATGTTGCGATAAAGCTCGATGGGCGTGGTGCGAGCCATGATCTGCTCCGTATCTCTGGATGGCTGAGGTTTCGACCGCGAACGACGGTGCCGTCCGCCGAGGAAGGCAAACCCGCGAATTTTGCATTCGGGACAGGCTGAAGGTAGCGCGTCTGCGTGGCAATGCCAGTGCAGATGGCAGCGCTCGGCACGCGCGCCGACCGGCTGCGGCGTCGTGGCATTGCGCCCCGCGGCGGAACCGACATAAAATGAGATTCATTCGCAAATGATCATCTGGCGCACGACACCGTGGCATTCGCCGAACCCTCCGCCGAACAACACCTGCACAGCCTCTACGAACGCCATCACGGCTGGCTGCAGCAATGGCTGCGCGGCCGCCTGGGCAACGCCTGGGATGCCGCCGACCTGGCCCAGGACACCTTCCTGCGCCTGCTGCGCCGGCCGCCGGGCGACATCGGCGAACGCCCGCGGGCGCTGCTCACCCACATCGCCAAGGGGCTGCTGGTGGACCGCTGGCGCCGCCAGGAGATCGAGCGCGCCTACCTCGAGGCCCTGGCCGCGCTGCCCGGGGAACAGGCCCCCGGCCCGGAAGCCCGCGAGCTGATCCTGGAAACCCTGGAGCGCATCGACGCGGCGCTGGGCGAACTGCCGCCCCTGACCCGCGAAGCCTTCCTGCTCTCGCAGCTGGACGGCCTCACCTACCCGGCCATCGCCGAGCGCCTGGGGCTGTCCCTGGCGACCGTCAAACGCTACATGCGCGCGGCCTTCATCGCCTGCCTGAGCCTGGCCTGATGCACGAGCAGACGCTGGACCCGCGCATCCTCGGCGAAGCCGCCGACTGGCTGGTGCGCCTGGGCGAACGCCCGGCCAGCGACGCCGACCTGCAGGCCATCGAGCAATCCATCGAGCAATGGCGCGGGCGCAGCGCCCAGCACGCCGAGGCCTGGCGCCGCGCGGAAAGCCTGCTCGGCGGCCTGCACCAGTTGCCCCCGGGCATGGGCCGGCAGAGCCTGCAACGCCTCGGCGAGCGCGGCCCGAGCCGGCGGCAGATGCTCAACCGCCTGGGCCTGCTGCTGGCGGTGGCGCCCGCGGCCTGGCTGGCGGCGCGCCAGCTGCCCTGGGCCGAATGGAGCGCCGACCAGCGCACCGCCACCGGCGAGCGCAAGCGCGTGCAACTGCCCGACGGCAGCCTGCTGACGCTCAACACCGGCAGCGCCGTGGACATCCGCTTCACCCCGCGGGAACGCCGCCTGCGCCTGCTCGAGGGGGAAATCCTCGTCGCCACCCATGCCGACCCGGCGCTCGAGCCGCGGCCGTTCCTGGTGGAAAGCCGCCAGGGCCTGCTGCGCACCGCCGGCGCGCGCTTCGCGGTGCGGGACCTGGGCGAGCTGTGCCGGGTGGCCGTGCTGGAAGGCAGCGTCGCCGTGGAGCCCCTCGCCAGCGCCGCGCGCCGCCAGGTCGAGGCCGGCCAGCAACTGCTGTTCAGCGCCAGTGCCCTGCAGGCCGTGCAGCCGGCGGACGCCAATGCCAGCAGCTGGGAGAACGGCATGCTGCTGGCCCAGGACATGCGCCTGGACGCCCTGCTGGCCGAACTGGGCCGCTACCGCAGCGGCGTGCTGCGCTGCGCGCCACAGCTAGCCGGCCTGCGCGTCAGCGGCGCCATTCCCCTGGGCAACGATGACGCCGGCCTGCGCCTGCTGGCCGACATGCTGCCACTGAAGGTCAGCCGCCTGACGCGCTACTGGGTGACCCTGGAGCCCGCCTGAGGCCCCGGAAAAAATTTTCATCCGCCGTGACACCTTTTTCCTGCTCGTCCGGTGAAGGAGGAAACAACCCATCCACACCTCCCGCCGACAGGAACACCGCATGACCACCCGCCTCCGCCTCAAGCCCCACACCCTCGCCCTGGCCATCGGCCTGGCCCTGCACGGCGCCGCCCTGCCCGCCCTGGCCGCGGAGACCGCCAGCGTGCAACGCCAGTACGACATCGCCCCCGGCCCGCTGGGCGAGGTGCTGGCGCGCTTCGCCGCCCAGGCCGGCGTGCCGCTGGCCTTCGAGGCCGCCACCCTGAACGCCCGCCACAGCGACGGCCTCAAGGGCAGCTACGACGCCGAAGACGGCCTCGGCCGGCTGCTCGAAGGCAGCGGCTACCGCCTGGTCCGCAAGCCTAGCGGCTATGGCGTGGAGCCCATCGCCCAGGACGGCGAGGCCCTGGAAATGGGCGCCACCACCGTCAGCGCCGTGGCCCAGGCCCCCGGCGAGCTGCCGCCGGCCTACAGCGGCGGCCAGGTGGCCCGCGGCGCCCGGCTGGGCATGCTGGGCAACCAGGACATGCAGGACGTGCCCTTCGCCTTCTCCAGCTACACCGCGCAGACCATCCGCGACCAGCAGGCGCAGACCGTCGGCGACGTGCTGCTCAACGACGCCGCGGTGCGCCAGGGCAACGGCTACGGCAACTTCTCGCAGATCTTCGTCATCCGCGGCCTGCCGCTGAGCACCGACGACGTCTCGCTCAACGGCCTGTACGGCGTGACGCCGCGGCAGATCATCGGCACCGAGTCGCTGGAGCGCGTCGAGCTGTTCAAGGGCCCCAACGCCTTCATCAACGGCGTGACGCCCAGCGGCAGCGGCATCGGCGGCGCGGTGAACCTGCAGACCAAGCACGCCGAGGACATCCCCACCCGCAGCCTGAGCCTGGACTACGGCAGCGACAGCCAGGTCGGCGAACACCTCGACCTTGGCCAGCGCTTCGGCGAGGACAACCGCTTCGGCGCGCGGCTCAACCTGGCCCAGCGCGAGGGCGACACCGCCATCGACGACAACGCCCAGCGCTACAAGCTGGCCAGCGTCAACCTCGACTACCGCGGCGAGCGCCTGCGCCTGAGCGGCGACTTCGGCTACCAGAAGCAGCGCATCAACCAGGGCCGCCCGGTGGTCTACGTCGGCAGCGGCGTCACCAGCATCCCCCACGCCCCCGACGCCGACAGCAACTACGGCCAGGCCTGGAGCTACTCGCAGCTGGAAGACAGCTACGGCATGTTCCGCGGCGAATACGACCTCAACGACAACTGGACGGCCTACCTCGCCGGCGGCGCCAAGCACACCCGCGAGAACGGCAGTTATTCCTCGCTGACCCTGAGCGACGACAACGGCGGCGCCGGCGGCGGCACCATGGACGCCACCCACGACGAAGACAACAGGAGCGCCCTGGCCGGCCTCAACGGCCGCTTCCACACCGGCCCGGTGAGCCACCAGATGAACCTCGGCCTGGCCGGCATCTGGGCCGAACAGCGCAGCGCCTACCGCATGGCCCTGAGCAAGTTCCCGGCCAACCTGTACCACCCCGTGCAGGTCGCCAAGCCGGCCACCACCTTCTCCGGCGGCGACTACAACGACCCCGGCATCGTCGGCAAGACGCGCAACCGCAGCGCCGCCGCCTCCGATACCCTGGGCTTTCTCGACGACCGCGTACTGCTGACCCTCGGCGTGCGCCGCCAGAGCATCGGCACCGACGGCTGGAGCTACGCCGGCGTGCGCAACGCCGACTACCGCGAATCCATCACCACGCCGGTGTACGGCATCGTGGTCAAGCCCACCGACTACCTGTCGCTGTACGCCAACCGCATCGAAGGCCTGGCCGCCGGCCCCACCGCGCCCTCCACCGCGGTCAACGTCGGCGAGGTGTTCGCCCCGCAGCGCTCCAAACAGGTCGAGGTGGGCGCCAAGCTGGACTTCGGCAGCTACGGCGGCAACCTGGCGTTCTACCGCATCGAACAGCCCACCAGCGTCACCGACCCGGACACCAAGGTCTTCAGCGTCGACGGCGAGCAGCGCAACCGCGGCGTCGAGCTGAACCTGTTCGGCGAACCGCTGGACGGCCTGCGCCTGCTGGCCGGCGCCACCTGGATCGACACCGAGCTGCGCAACACCGCCGGCGGCGCCAATGACGGCAACCGCGCCATCGGCGTGCCACAGTTCCAGTACAACCTCGGCGCCGACTGGGACGTGCCCGGCATCGACGGCCTGGCGGTCAACGGCCGCCTGTTGCGTACCGGCGGCCAGTACCTGGACCAGGCCAACAACCTGAGCATCCCGGCCTGGACCCGCGTCGACCTGGGCGCCCGCTACCGCTTCAAGGTGGAACAGCGCGACGTGACCCTGCGCGCCAACCTGGAGAACGTGGCCAACGAGGCCTACTGGGCCTCCACCATCGGCGGCTACCTGACCCAGGGCGAGCCGCGCACCCTGCGGGTGTCCGCCACCGTCGACTTCTGAGGCCCCTGAGGTCGGTGCCGGCCGGGCGAGCCAGTGGCGTCGCCCGGCCTGCGTTCATTCGAAGAGCAGATCAGAACCGAAAAGGTAAATTTTTTATTTTTCAAATAGTTACATTATTTTTCGAATGTAAAATCTTCAGATAAGCAAGGAAATTCATACTTTAAAGAAAAATTTCAATTGAATATCAATTGGTTAAATGACACTTCAAGAAACGACTGAAAGAGCTGTAGCTTTTCCCGTCTGCCTCAAGGCGGCCAGATCCCAGGCGGGGCAAGGCCTGTAGCCTGCTCTCGGGTGGCCAGGAGAGCGCCCAAGTTAAAGTCATTTCTGGAATATAAATTTCAATTAAAAATCATGTAGTTATGAATAAAACCTAAAGTCAAAGGTGATGACAGGGGCACCCATCGCCCCGCAAGGCTGGATCATCCGACACAAAAAGGTCCATGCTTGAACCCTGAAACCCAAAGGCGGAGATCACCCGCATGCGCGAAGCCATCACCCTCGATTTCGTCTCGGACGTCGTCTGCCCCTGGTGCGCCATCGGCCTTTCCGGGTTGCTGGAAGCCATCCAGCGCGTCGACGGCGAGATCGACGTCGAACTGCACATCAAGCCCTTCGAGCTCAATGCCGACATGGCCGCCGAAGGCGAGGACCTGGTCGAGCACCTGCAGCGCAAGTACGGCAGCAGCGCCGAGGACATCGCCAGCAACCACAAGCGCATCCGCGACTTCGGCGAGGAAGTCGGTTTCCACTTCGACCTGCACAGGCGCCAGCGCATCTACAACACCTTCGACGCCCACCGCCTGCTGCACTGGGCCGCCGAACAGGGCCGCGACCTGGCGCTGAAACAGGCGCTGCTGCACGCCTACTTCGGCGAAGGGCGCAACATCAGCGACAGCGGGGAACTGCTGGACCTGGCCGCCGGCGTCGGCCTGGACCCGGTGCGCACCCGCGAGATCCTCGACAGCGACGCCTACGCCAGCGAAGTGATGGAGCAAGAGGAATTCTTCACCAGCCACGGCATCCGCGCCGTGCCGGCGGTGATCATCAACGGCCGCCAGCTGATCTCCGGCGCGCAATCGGCCGACTACTACGAAAAAGCCCTGCGCCAGGTGGCCGAGAAAGGCGAACCGGCGCCGTAGGCGCGGACTCCGTCCGCGATTGCCCCACCCGCACCATCCCGTAGGGCGCATAACGCCTACGGCGTTATCCGCCAAATCGCGGACGGAGTCCGCTCCTACGCCGGAGAGGGTTGTGGCTCCGTAGGATGGTGTTGAGCGAAGCGATACCCATCGCCATGGCCGCATGGGTTTCGCCAAGGCTCAACCCATCCTACGAAGAGCGCTTCGGTGCAACCGGCAAGACAGTTGCTCCTACGGTTCGAGGAAGCACGGTCGTAGGAGCGGACTCCGTCCGCGATTGGATTCACCGGCCATGCCGGACGTCCCGGTGGCGCGGCCATCGGCGGATAACCGCGAACGGTTATTCGCCCTACGGACATGCAATCCACCGGCAGGCATGGCGTCCGCTCGCCACCCACAAAAAAGCCGGGGACATGCCCCGGCTTTTTCCTACCCATCCCGCCTCAGAGCGCCGACCAGCCGTCGGTCTTGCCGCCCAGCGGCTCGGAATGCTCGGCCAGCAGCTCCTCGTAGCCACCGATGTTCTCGTGGGTGGGCTCCATCACCGGGTAGGCCAGGACCTGCCAGGGGTTGGCCGGGTCGCCGTCATACTCGGAATAGGCCACCTTCTGGCCGTTCTGCAGCAGGAGGATGGCGAAATCCAGCGCCGCCTGCTCTTCCGGGAAGATCACGGCGAATTCCACCTCACGCTCGAACGAAAGGTCCTCGCCATCTTCCTGCAGGGCCCACAGGGCGTCGCCGATCTCGTCGTCGGGGAAGAGTTGCTTGTCGCGGGTCATGTCACAGCTCCAGTAGAAAGGGGGCGCCCGGTCGGGCGCCTGCCCACAAGGATACCTGCCTTGGCGCGACCGCGCCGGAAATATCGGCGCATCGCCATGGTCGAGATTCGCCATCGAGGGAATCCACCAGGGCGCCTGGCGAAAAAAGCGACGGCCCGCCCCACAAGGAAACGGGCCGCCGTCGTTGCCGGCCTCAGGCCTGCAACTGGTTGCCGATCGGCAGGTTGCGGATGCGCTTGCCGGTGGCCGCCGCCAGGGCATTGGCCAGGGCCGGCGCCGCCGGCGGCACGCCGGGCTCGCCAACGCCGGTGGGCGCCTCGCTGGACGGCACTATGTGCACCTCCACCGCCGGCATCTCGTTGATCCGCAGCACCTGGAAGTCATGGAAGTTGGACTGCTCCACCACTCCTTCCTTGAGGGTGATGGCGCTGTGCAGGGCCATGGCCAGGCCATAGCCGATGCCGCCTTCCATCTGCGCGCGGATCACGTCCGGGTTGATCGCCAGGCCGCAGTCCACGGCGCAGACCACGCGGTCGACCTTGAAGCTCTTGTCGGCCTTCACCGTGACTTCCACCACCTGCGCCACGAAACTGCCGAAGGACTCGTGCACGGCGATCCCGCGGCCGCGCTTCTCGCCTTCCCCGCCGGCCTTCAGCGGCTGCTTCCAGCCGGCCCTTTCGGCCACCAGGTCGAGCACGCCCAGGTGCCGCGGGTACTTCTGCAGCAGCGCGCGGCGGAACTCGTACGGGTCCTTGCCGGCGGCGACCGCGGCTTCGTCGATCAGCGTCTCGGTGGAGTACGCCGTATGGGTGTGGCCCACCGAGCGCCACCACTGGGTGGGCACCTTGATCTCCGGCACCAGGGTCTGCTCCACGTGCAGGTTGGGAACGGCGTAGGGCAGGTCCGCCGCGCCTTCCACCGCCACCTTGTCGATGCCGTCCTTGACCATCACCTTCTCGAAGGGCGTGCCGACGATGAACGACTGTCCCACCAAATGCTGCTGCCAGCCCACCAGGTTGCCCTGGCCATCCAGCGCCAGCCGCGCGCTATGCAGGAAGGCCGGACGATAGTAGCCGCCGCGGGTGTCGTCCTCGCGGGTCCAGACCATCTTCACCGGGCCCTTGTGGCCGTGCTCGCGGGCCGCCTTGGCGATGGAGACGGCCTCCAGCACGTAGTCCGAGTGCGGATTGGCGCGGCGGCCGAAGCTGCCGCCGGCGTACAGCTGGGTGATGGCGACCTTCTCCGGGGCGATGCCGAGCAACTGCCCGACGGCCATCTGGTCGCCGGTCTGCCACTGCTCGCCGTTCCAGATCTCGCAGGCGCCGTCGGAGAGTTTGACCACGCAGTTCAGCGGCTCCATCGAGGCATGGGCCAGGTAGGGGAATTGGTACTCGGCCTCGATCAGCCTGGCCGGCTTGTCCAGCGCCTTGGCGATGTCGCCCTCGTTGCGCGCCACCACGCCCGGCTTGGCCGCCAGCTCCCGGTACCTGGCGAAGATCTCGTCGCTGCCCAGACGGAACGCGTTGCTCTCGTCCCATTCCACCTGCAGGGCGTCACGGCCCTGGCGCGCGGCCCAGGTGTTCTTCGCCAGCACGGCGACGCCGGCGAAGCGCGAGTCGCTGCCCGGGTACTGCACCACCGCCACCACGCCGGGTACGGCCTTGGCCTTGCTGTCGTCCACCTTCCCCGGCACGCCGCCGAAGCGCGGCGGGTGCGCCACCACGGCCACCAGCATGTCCGGCAGGTGCACGTCCTGGGTGAAGCGCGCCTGGCCATCGGTCTTGTCCTGGCTGTCCTTGCGCGGCAGCCTGACCTGGCCGATCAGCTTGAAATCCTTCCGCGCCTTGAGCTGCACGTCCGCCGGCACCGGCTGTTGGGCCGCCGCCTCGGCCAACTGGCCGAACCCGGCCTTGTGCCCGGAAGCCTTGTGCTCGACCACGCCGTCGTGCACCTCGATCTGCTCGGCCGGCACCTTCCATCGCTGCGCCGCGGCGGCTACCAGCATGGCCCGGGCAGTGGCCCCGGCCTTGCGCATCTGCTCGAAGGAGTTGGCCATGGCGCTGCTGCCGCCGGTGCCCTGCAGGGTGCCGAAGGCCAGGTTGGCGTAGCGCTTGGCGTCCGCCGGGGCGCCCTCGACGCGGACCTTGCTCCAGTCGGCGTCCAGCTCCTCGGCCAGCAGGGTGGCCAGGCCGGTGTAGCTGCCCTGCCCCATTTCCACGTGCTTGGCGATCACCGTCACCGTGTCGTCCGCGGCGATGCGCACGAAGGCGTTGGGTTCGAAGGCCTTGGCCGCGGCGGCCTCGGGGTCGCCGAAGCGGCCCAGCAGCGGCGCGAAGTAGATGCCCAGGGCCAGGCCGCCGGCGCCGCGCAGGAAATGCCGGCGGCTGAGGTTGAGGATGCCGTTGCCGGCGTCTTCCGGCTCGAGGCTGGCTCGTTGCTGCAGGTCTGCCATGTCGAGTCTCCTCAGGCCAGGTTCTGCGCGGCTTCGTGGATGGCCGCGCGGATGCGTACGTAGGTGGCGCAGCGGCAGATGTTGCCGCCCATGGCCGCGTCTATGTCGGCGTCGCTGGGGCTCCTGTTGCCGGCCAGCAGCGCCGTGGCGGACATGATCTGGCCGGACTGGCAGTAGCCGCACTGCACCACGTCCAGCTTGCGCCAGGCCTCCTGCACCGCCTTGCCGGCGGGTTGCCCGGCCACCGCCTCGATGGTGGTGACCTGCTTGCCGGCCACCGTCGCCAGGGGCGTCACGCAGGAGCGCGTGGGCTGGCCGTCGACGTGCACGGTGCAGGCCCCGCACAGGGCCATGCCGCAGCCGTACTTGGTGCCGGTGAGCAAGGCGACGTCGCGCAGCGCCCAGAGCAGGGGCATTTCCCCGGGCGCGTCGAATTCATGGTCCTTGCCGTTGAGTTTCAGCTTGATCATCAGGCGCTCACCTCTTGGTTCGGGTGATGTGGAAATGCGGAGCCAAGGCCGCTCCGTGGGAATGGATTCAGCCTAGGCGCTTCCCCGGCCGAATGCCGCGACGATACGGGAAAAGCCCGCCCAGTGGCTTGCCCGGTCCTGCGCAGGCTTGCCCGATCCTGCGCTGGGTGCGGCCGGGTTCCAGGAAGCACGGTCGTAGGAGCGGACTCCGTCCGCGATTGGATTCACCGGCCGCGCCGGACGCCCCGGTGGCACGGATGGCGGCGGATAACCGCGAACGGTTATTCGCCCTACGCCCCACCCACGCCGTTCCCCTGTAGGAGCGAGCTTGCTCGCGAACAGCTTCGGCACGGGGTTTGTTCGCGAGCAAGCTCGCTCCTACGAAAAGCGGGTGCGCAGAAACGCCGAAGCCACTCCGGGGAGTGGCTTCTGGCATTGCGCGGGACGGCAGGTCAGTCGGCGACCTTCATCACCACCCGGCCGCCGCTGGGGCAGCTTTCCATGTAGTTGCTGGCCTCGCGGAACCTGGCGAAGTCGAAGACCTTGTCGATGCTCGGCTTGAGCAGTTGGTCGGCGGTCATCTGGTTGATCGCCTGCAGCGCCCGCTGCACCGCCTCGTCGTTGCGCGTCAGGCCGATTTCCGGCTGGCCGGTGAAGTCCAGCACGCAGTGGCGGTAGAACTGCAGGTGCTTCTTGAAGGCCGCGCAGGCCGGGAAGGTGGCATCGTTGCCGCCGTTGATGCCGTAGAGGATCAGCTTGCCGCGCGGCGCGGCGACGTCGCCCAAGAGCTTCATCTGCGGGCCGGCGCACTGGTCCAGGACCACTTCCACGCCCTTGCCGTCGGTGAAGCGCTCGACCTCCAGCACCAGGTCCTGCTCCTCGGTGTAGATCACCTTGTCGGCGCCCAGGCTGCGGATGAAGTCGCGGGTGTTCTCGTGGCTGGTGGTGGCGATGACCTTGGCACCCAGCGCCTTGGCCAGCTGGATCGACTGCGGCGCCAGGCAGTGCCCGGCCTCGGTGATCAGCACGTGCTGGCCCGGCTGCAGCCTGGCCAGCTCGACCAGGGCGAAGTAGGCGTACAGCAGGCCGGTATAGTGCACCGCGGCCTCGACCGGGGTGAGGTTGTCCGGGTAGCGCGTCAGCGAGGTGCGCGGCATCACCACGTAGTCGCCCCAGGCCGGGTACTGGTTCGGCGAATCGGCCGGGAAGCTGGCCACGGCCATGCCGGGCGCAAGATCGGTGACGTTCGCGCCCACGGCCTCGACCACGCCAGCCAGTTCGTAGCCGATCCCGGCGGGCAGCTGGGCCTGGTCGGGCGCCAGGTTCTGCCGCCAGAGCACGTCGCGCCAGCTCACGCCCAGCGCCTGGGTGCGGATCAGGACTTCATCCGGCCCCGGTTGCGGGGTCGGGACTTCCTCGAGTTTGAGTACCGAGGCATCACCGAACTGGTGGAAACGGATCATGCGGGACATCACATACCTCGCCGTTGATGCTTTATAGCCACGGACTCTATCCGGGCTTTCTTGTGCTTGCTACCCACCGCTATCGATAGTCGACATAAATGCCGATGATTCCGCAGGCATATCAGTCGCGTAGGCCGGAACACCAGACGGCGCTCGAAAAAATGCGGCCTTGCAGGAGGGAAGCATAACGGCTGTTGAACGTCTTGCTAAGGAAGAATGCGGAAAATGATCAAGGACTTATCTGTCAGACCTTGACGCCAGACGCGCCGCGCTTCACTTTTCCCCCATCGTCAGGGAGAGCCCATGAACCGCAACGACCTCCGCAAGGTTGACCTCAACCTGTTGATCGTCTTCGAAACGCTGATGCACGAACGCAGCGTGACCCGCGCCGCCGAGAAGCTGTTCCTCGGCCAGCCGGCGATCAGCGCGGCCCTGGCGCGCCTGCGCAACCTGTTCGACGACCCGCTGTTCGTCCGCACCGGCCGCAGTATGGAGCCCACCGCCCGGGCCCAGGAGATCTTCGGCCACCTGTCGCCGGCGCTGGATTCCATTTCCACCGCCCTGAGCCGTGCCGCCGACTTCGACCCGGCCACCAGCAAGTCGGTGTTCCGCATCGGCCTGTCCGACGACGTCGAGTTCGGCCTGCTGCCGGCGCTGCTGCGCCGCCTGCGCTCCGAGGCGCCGGGCATCGTCCTGGTGGTGCGCCGCGCCAACTACCTGCTGATGCCGCAGTTGCTGGCCTCCGGCGAGATTTCCGTGGGCGTCAGCTATACCGACGAGCTGCCGGCCAACGCCAAGCGCAAGACCCTGCGCCGCAGCAAGTGGAAGGTGCTGCGCGCCGATTCGGTGCCCGGCCAGCTGAGCCTGGACGACTACTGCACCCGACCCCATGCCATGGTGTCCTACGCCGGCGACCTGGAAGGCTTCGTCGACGAGCAGTTGGCCGCGGTGGAGCGCAAGCGCCAGGTGGTGCTGGCGGTGCCGCAGTTCAACGGCCTGGGCGCCCTGCTCGCCGGCACCGACCTGATCGCCACGGTGCCGGACTACGCGGCCCTGGCGCTGACCGCCGCCGGCGGCCTGCGCGCCGAGGAGCCGCCCTTCACCCCGCGCCCTGCCGAGCTGTCCATGGTCTGGCGCGGCGCCCAGGACAATGACCCGGCCGAACGCTGGCTGCGCTCGCGCATCAGTATGTTCGTCGGCGATCCCGACAGCCTGGTCTGAGGCCGTTCGGCGCAGTTCCGGTTTCGGGGTTAGAATGACGATCAACATGTCATTCGATCCAGGACCAGCCCCATGCGCTACCCCGACGACCACAAGGCCCAGACGCGCCAGCGCATCATCGACGAGGCCTCGCGGCGTTTCCGCAGCGAAGGCGTCGAAGCCACCGGCCTGCAGACCCTGATGAAGGCCCTGGGGCTGACCCACGGTGGTTTCTACGCGCACTTCAAGTCCAAGGAAGAGCTGGTGGAGATCGCCCTGCAGGCGGCCTCCGACCAGCTCGCCGAGGTGGCCGGCGAGACCTTCCGCGGGCCGAACGCGCTGGCGAACTTCATCGACGACTACCTCTCCGAGCAGCATCGCGACCACCCCGAGCGCGGCTGCCCCTTCCCCACCCTGAGCGCCGAACTGGGCGCCCGCGGCCGCCCCAGCCCGACCACCGACCGGGCCCTGACCCAGCGCCTGGAGCGGCTGGAGAAGGTCCTGCCCGCGGAGCATCCGGCGGACCAGGCGGTGGCGACCCTGGCGACCCTGGTCGGCGCCCTGCTGCTGTCGCGCAGCGTGGCCGACCCGGCATTGTCCGAACGCATCCTGGAAAGCACCCGGCGCTATCTCAAGCGCGATATCGCGAGCGAACTGTAGGAGCGCGATTTCGCGCGCAGGGCCCGCTCCTACAGGGGAATAGCATGGGTGGGGCGACGTAGGGCGAATAACCGTTCGCGGTTATCCGCCGTTGGTCGCGCCACCGGGATGTCCGGCGCGGCCGGTGAATCCAATCGCGGACGGAGTCCGCTCCTACGTCCGTGCTTCCTGGAACCGTAGGAGCGGACTCCGTCCGCGATTTGGCGGATGACGCCGTAGGCGTTATGCGCCCTACGGGGTCGATTCCACCTGCACGCCGTAGCGCTCCGCCGGCAGGCGGCCGGAGAGGAAGGGCGCCAGGTTCTGCCGGGCCTGGGTGTAGGCCTCGAAGTCCCGCATGTCGGGCAGCGCCGGGATGGTGATGAGCTCGCCCTGGTCCAGCCCGGCCAGGGCGGCGTCGACCATGTGGCCGACTTCCATGAGGATGTCTTCCGGGACGTCGGTGCCCGAGCGGTCCCAGATTTCCGTGCGGGTGGCGCCCGGCAGCACCGCCTGCACGCGCACACCCAGGGGCGCCAGTTCCTGCTGCAGCGAGATGCTCAGGTTGAGCAGGAAGGCCTTGGTGCCGCTGTACACGCCGTTGAACTGCTCCGGCGCCAGGGCCAGGATCGAGGTGAGGTTGACGATGGTGCCCCGCCCCTTCGCGGCGAAGGCCTTGGCCGCGCAGCCGGCCAGGCGTGCCGAGGCCAGCACGTTGAGGGTGATCATCTGCTCCAGCTGGTCCAGCCCCGCCTCCACCATGCTGCCCTTGACCGCCATCCCGGCGTTGTTCACCAGCATGTCGATGCCGGCGTCCCCGGCCAGGCGCGCTTCCACCCGGGCGCGTTCCTTCGCTTCGGTCAGGTCCGCCGGCAGTATGTCGACGTCCACCCCGTACTCGGCCTGCAGGCAGGCGGCCAGGGCCGTCAGCCGCTCCCGGTCGCGGGCCACCAGCAGCAGGTCGTGGCCCCGCTCCGCCAGGCGCTGGGCGTAGGCCGCGCCTATACCGGCGGAAGCGCCGGTCACCAGTGCGCGGCCTTTGCTGTTCTTGCTCATCTCGTCACCCCGGGCCCTCGTGGCCCCCATCGTTCGAAACCTGGCGCGCACACCGGGCGCGCAGCCGCCGTCACCCCCGGATGCTAGGGATATGCCCCGGCGGGTCAATCGCCCGAAAAGACGACGGCAGTTGGAGCGACAGGCCCCGCCCCACGGGCCCCGCGTCGATTAGATTGCCCATTCTAGAGTGCCGGGCGGATGCTGGCCGCGACCGTCGCCAGACAAGAACAAGCCGGGGCGATCCGAACCCACTCTGCCTGTTCTGCGGTCGGGAGCCGCTCCCGACGGGAGGTCTCATGCGATTACGCTGCTTTTTCCTGGGCTGCCGCTGGAGCGAGGGCGTGCCCACCCGCGTGGGCGAGGTGCTGATGCTCCACCAGCGCTGCAGCCATTGCGGCGCACAACGCTACCTGAGCACGGAGGAAGCGGAGCCGGAGGTCGTCGACCCCGGCGCCTGAAAAAAAGCCCGACCGGGCGCCGCCAGCAGGCGGCGCCCGGCGTTTTCAGCGGATGAAGGCCTGGCTGGTGGTGATCGCCATGTCGCCGCCGGGCAGCTTCAGGTCGCCGATGCGTTCCAGGCTGTCGGCGTCGAAGATCGCCACGTCGTTCAGGGTGCCGGTCAGGTACAGCTTGGTGCCGGCCTTGTTGGCGGTCAGGCAGTAGTAGGAGTGGTCGAGGTTGGCCGCCTTCTCCAGCTTCTGCGCCTTGATGTCGTACTTGACCAGGCGGTTGAGCACGCCGTACATCACGTTGCGGTCCTTCGGCGAGCGGATGCCGCTGAAGTACACCTCGGTGACCGGGCCGAAGTCGACGGTCTCGGTCTTGCCGGTGGCCAGGTCGATGTTGAAGAAGCCGTACAGGTAGTCGGCGGTGGCCGGGTCCTGCTTGGCGTCCTTGAACTTCGCGGTGGTGTACAGCAGCGAGAAGTCGCGCGGGTAGGTCTGCTGGTTCCACACGTAGAGCACGTCCGGCGCCGCGTAGTTCGGGCGCTTCCAGTTGCGGCTGGGGATCAGCACGTCGAACTTGCCGGTCTTCACGTCCACCTTGTAGATGTCCGGGCCGGCCACGTACAGGGTGCCATCGTCGCCGGTCTGCATGATGGTCAGCTGGCGCGGTGCCGGGAAGGTGCGGATCGGCTTGGCGTCCATGCCGCCATCGGCGGCGTAGACCTGCAGGCGCGGCGGCTGCACCTCGTAGTGCTCGGCGAGGATCAGCGTCGGGTTGGCGATGGCGTAGACCTCCTTGCCGTCGTGGCTGACGGTCATGGAGAACATCGAGCGCGCGTTCTCGCCCGCCTTCTGCGCGATGGTGGCATGGAACACCGGCTTGCAGTCGTCCAGTTGCAGGCCGTAGATGTCCGCGTAGTGGTTGCTCAGCACGTAGGCGATCTTGCGGTCCGGCGACAGCTGGATCATGCCCGGGCCGTAGGCGCCGGGAACGGTACAGGTCTTGTAGAGCTTGTCGGTCTGCATGTCGATGACGTGCAGGTTGTTCGGGTAGTTGGTGGACACCAGGTACTCGTGGCCACTTTCCAGGGCCTTGTCCTCGTTGGCGGCGGCTGCGGCGTGCAGCGCGCAGGCCAGCGAGAGGCCACCGAGGACGGCGGCGAATGCTTTTCTGGACATGCAGTGCTTCCTCTTGTTCTTCTGTCCGCTCATTTGTCGTCCGGGAATACGGTGCCGAGGTTGCGCCAGTTCTCCGCGGAGGCCTGGGCGTCCTTGTTCCAGTCGGGGTAGGTGCTCATCATGTCCGGCACCTGGGCCGGCCACCAGCAGGGGTCGGAGCAGCCGTAGAGGTCGGCCTCCATCGGCTGGCACAGCGAGGAGACGCCGCCGAACACGTCGATCTCCCAGCCCGGGTCGGTGGTGGAGGCGCAGCCGGCGACCGAGTTCATCGCCACCACGTCCTCGATGCGGTCCTCGGCGGCAGCCTGCTCCAGCTGCTGTGCCTTGTTGTTGATCGCTTTGAGATGTTTCATGTCAGTGCGCCTTCCGCGGAGTGATGTGGCGGTCGATGAAGCTGGGGTTCGAGGCCATGATCCGGCTGTAGACCTCGATGCCGAAGTCCACCCAGTCCCTCATCAGTTCGCAGTAGTGGTAGGTGGGGTGCGCCGGGTCGCCGTAGCGCGCGTAGCTCTCGTGGTAGCAGCCGCCGGAACACAGGTTGCGGATGCGGCAGCTGGCGCAGCCGGTGTCGGTGCGGTCCAGGCGCTGCGAGAGGAAGTCGTTCAGCTCGGCCTGCTTGACCCCGGCGTGCACGTTGCCGAAGGTCGGCAGCGAGGAGCCGGTGAAGCGGTGGCACAGGTTCAGCTCGCCCTTGTGGTCCACCGCCAGCATCTTCAGCCCGGCGCCGCACGGCAGGGCCTTCTTCTGGCCCTCGTGGATGTCGGTGATCAGCTGGTGCAGGTTGGAGAAGCCGATGTTGCGCCCCTCCAGCGCCTCCGCCAGGTAGCGGCGGCCCAGGGCCTTCATGTTGGCGAAGACCTGCTTGAGCTCCTCGCCGGTCAGGTTGAAGCTGCTGATGTCGCCCGAGGTCACCGGGGCGAAGCCGACCTCGGCGAAGCCCAGTTCGTTGAACAGGTGGTCCCAGATGGTCTCGACGTCGGTGACGCCGGTGGTCAGGGTCACCCGCGCGCCCACCGGGCGGCTGTTGTAGCGCGACAGCAGCATGTCGGCCTTGCGCCGCACCACGTCGTAGGTGCCCTGCCCGCCCACGGTGATGCGGTTGCGGTCGTGCACGGTCTTGGGCCCGTCGATGCTGACGGACAGGCCGAAGCGGTGGGCGTTGAGCCAGTCGACGATCTCTTCGGTGAGCAGCGTGGCGTTGGTGGTCATGACGAAGTCCACCACCTTGCCCAGCTCGCCGAAGCGGCGCTCGCAGTAGGCCACCATGTGCTCGATCAGCGGCCGGTTGGACAGCGGCTCACCACCGAAGAACACCACGGTGTAGCGCTTCTCGTCGGGCGATTCCCTGAGCAGCATCTCCACCGAGGCCTCGGCGGTTTCCGCGCCCATCTTCTTGCCGGCGGAGGGCTTGTCCAGGTCTTCCTTGTAGCAGTAGGTGCAGCTGAGATTGCAGCCGGTGTTGACGTTCAGCACCACGGTGTTGAGCGCGGTGCGGTCGACTTTCTTGATGCCGATTTCAGGGGTGAGCGGCGAGCCGTCGCTGACCAGCTCCAGCGCGATCAGCTCGCGCAGGGTCTCGTCGATCTCGTTGGCCTCGAAGCGCCCGGCCAGGCGCTGCGTCAGCTCGTCCGGCGAGCAGGCGTGCCCGCGCAGGGCATCGATGATCCCGCCGGTCAGCTCGTCGCTGGCGAACAGCGAGGAGCTGGGGATGTGGAACAACAGGCGGTCGGCGTCCACCCGCACTTCGTGCAGGTTGCGTTCGACCAGATTCAAGATGGCGCCCATGGCGACCTCCCGGAACTTGCTTGGTACGCCCCGCCCGCGGGCGGGGTTCATGCGTTCAGTTCATCCGAACCCGTGTGACGCGGTGGATCACGGGATCGGCGGGTTGTTCCAGCGCTGCACGGTGACGATCATGTGGCCTTCGCCCTGGTGCGTCTTGCCGGCGTCGTCCACGGCGGCGATCACCTTCAGGTTGCCGGCGTTGTTGGTCATCATCTTGCGCTCGGGGTTGGGGCCGGCGTCGCCCGGGGTGAACACGCCGCTGGCGGCGTCCATCACACCGGCGAACTTGACGTCCTGGTCCTCTTTCGCACGGTCGTCGAAGGGCTCCACCGACCACTTGGCCGGGAACACGCCGATGCGGAACGGCTTGCCGTCGGCGCCCTTGCCCCAGGCCTCGGCGTCGAAGCTGCCCTGCACCTTGGGCGTGGAGCCGCCGTTGCCGCCGATGCGCGAGACGGAGAACTCCGGCACCACCTTGACCTCGGCGATGTCCTTGTAGACCGCCAGGCTGCCGCCCTTGGCAGTGCCGACGCTGACCTCGCGCTCGCCGGCCGCGGCCGCTGCGTCGGCCTTGACCTTCACGGTCACGCGTTCGGGGGTTTCGGACACCACCGAGAGCACCTCCACGCCCTTGCCGAACGACGGCTTGCCCTTCAGCCCACTGCCGATGACGCTGACCTCGGTCTCGCTGCCAGCCTTCAGGTACGCCGGCTGCACGCCCAGCACGTGGCTGGTGCCGTTCTGCGCGGCGACGAAGTCCAGGCCGAGTTCGTCATGGGCCTTGTCGAACATGCGGCCCTGCATCTGGCCCTTCAGCGCGGCGAACACCTGGCGCATGGTCACGTCGCCCACGGTGACGTTGCCGCGCCATTCGAAGCCGTTGTACAGCACCGCGCTGCCCTCGCCGTTGAACGGGGTGCCGTCGGCATACTGGCCCTTGACGCTGAGCTTGAACTGGTCGTCGGCGCCGCCGCTGACATTCATGGTGCCGGCCACGTCGCCCTTGCCCGGCATGTGCCCGGCGAAGCTCCATTCCCCGGCCAGGGACTCGGCCTTCGGCCGGTTCTTCTGCCAATCGCTCCAGGCCTTGCTGTCCAGCGGGAAGCGCTTGGCCAGTTCCGGGACCATCTCCTTCTTCGCCAGGTCGAACCAGTCGCGGTCGCGGGACAGCGCCTGGTATTCCAGCGACGGCCAGCGGCCCAGGTGGAAGTTCACCAGCTTCTCCCATTCCGCCGCCGGGCGGCGCTGCAGGGCGATGCGCGCGGCCGAGTGGCAGCGGGCGCACATCTGCTCGAAGTTGCTATCGAAGTGCTCGACGGTGTTCAGCCGGCGCTCCAGGGCGTAGCGCACGCCATCGGTCTCGCTGGGCGCCAGGCCCTGCTTGTCGGCGAGGAACTTGACCACCGCGCGGCGATCCTCGTCGCTGATCTTCAGGCCGTACATCACCTGCATCCGCGCGATGCTCATCAGCCAGCCCTCCGGCGTCTTGCGCTGGTGGCTGATGCGGCTCAGGGAATTGTTGCCCTCTGGGGTGTGGCACGCCATGCACTTGGCGTTGATGATGGTCTGGCCATCGGCGGCGTGGGCCGGCTGCTGCAAGGCCATGGCCATTGCGGCCAGGGTTCCGGCGCCCAGGTAGTGCCGAAGTCGTGTCATCTTCAAGATCAGGCCTCCTCGGTGTTTCTTGTTGAAATTGTTCTGTGCCCACCGCTGGGCGAACAGCTGGTTCCGTCTAGCTCTCCAGCTGTTTAGCAGGTTGTGTGCCACTACTGCGCAAGCCCCGCCGAATCAGGCCTTCGACGGGTTTGCGGGCCACCCTGCGACAAGTTGGCACGTCTAATTTCGCGATTGCTGTCTAACTCTGAGACAAGCCCTCGGGACGCGCCTGGGATGCAGTATGGACGCGCTTGCGCGATGTGCCCGTGCCGGGCAGCAGCAAGGCGCCGAGCAGCATGCAGGCCAGCCCGGTCCAGACGAACGACAGCAGCGGGTAGCGGCGGATCACCACCAGGCTCTCGATGGCGTCGCCGGCCTGCCCCATCAGCCGCGGCGAGGCCGGCACCCACACCTGCAGGTCGCCCAGCCAGCCGCGGATGATGAAGGGGTGCAGCACGTAGCCGCGGTCCGAGGCGAAGCGCGCGTAGTGGTAGTCGAGGATCTCGCACAATTGCCGCACCGGGCCCTGGTAGGCCGGCGGGTTGCCGCGGCTGTCCTGGAACAGCGCATGGCCCTCCAGCTGGCGGCCGCCGTCGCGCAGCTCCACCCGCGCCACCGAGTGGTAGCCGGCGCGATCCGCCCGGGTGCTGTCGGGCAGCACCCGCAGCTGCATGCCGTTGGCCAGCGCCTGCCATTGCTCGAAGGAGGCCCCCGGCGGGATGGTCACCTGCAGGTAGGTGTTCAGCGCCGTGGCGGCCAGCCCGCCGACCAGGGCGACCACCGCGCCGCCGTGGATCAGCGCCACCCCGCCGCTGTAGCGCAGGTTGCCCAGGCGCCGGCTGCGCCACAGGGCGAGCACGCACCAGAAGGCGCAGGACGCCAGCAGGAAGGCCCCGCCCAGCAACGCCGCGTCCAGCCAGGGCAGCACCACCACGACGTTCTGCGAAAGCATGCCCTGGCCGCTGTAGCCGGCGCTCAGCCAGCCGCCGTGCCAGCCCACCAGCAGCATGGCCACGGCCATCGCCAGGCTCGCCGCCAGCGCCAGCCTGGGCCAGCCGCTGCGGCGCAGGAAGCTGTAGCCGCCGATCAGCCCGAGCAGGCCCAGCAGTGGCAGCAGCCAGCGCACCAGGCCGTAGCCATCCACGTCCCAATGGTCGAAGGCGCGGCGCAGGCCGTTCATCTCGTCGGTGGTGGCCCAGGCGGTGAGCGTCTCGAAGAACGGCTTGAGGTCGCCCGGGCGCTCCAGCCCCAGCCATTCATAGAGGTGCGCCTGCAGCAGCGCGCCCAGGGCCAGCAGCGCGCTGCCGGCGAACAGGTAGATGGCCACGTCCAGGGTCCAGTCCGAGCGGGCCTTGCGCCCTGCCCCGCGGCGCGCCCGCAGCGTCGCCCAGCCGGCCAGCGCCAGCAGTACCGCGGCCAGGCCCAGGTGGGCCAGCCAGGAGGTGGTGCCTATGTAGCGGTGCGAGCTGGCCAGCACCGTGCTGCGCGTCACCGCCATGGCGCCGCAGGCCATGGCCGCCGCCAGCAGGCTGAGCCATGGCAACAGGCGCCGGTTGGCCCCATCCGGGCGCCAGCGCCGCGCGCCGTGCAGCACCGCGCCGAGCAGCGCCCAGACCACGAAGGCCGAGGTCTGCACCGGGTCCCAGTGCCACAGCTGGCCGAAGGTGAAGTCCTCCATGGCCCAGGCCATGCCCGCGCCTATGCCGGCGCTGAGCACCAGCCAGGCGCGCCGGCCGTAGCGCAGGGCCACCGCGCCATAGGTCTCGCCGCCACCGCCCAGGGCATCCAGCGCCGCCCCGGCCGGCGCCAGGGCCCAGGCGTAGGCGGCCAGCACCAGGGGCGCGTGGAAGGCCATCCAGAAGGTCTGCAGGTGGGCGTTCATGCCCTGGTTGGGCTGCGCCGCCAGCCAGTCCGCCGGGGTGGCGGAAAAGGGCCCGAGCCAGGCCGCGGTGGCCGCGTACCAGGCGGCCACCAGCGCCCCGCAACGCCCGGCCCAGCCGGCCTGGCGCGCCTGGCCGGCAGCGATGGCCATGCAGAAGGTGGCCAGCAACAGTACGGTGCCCTCGTCGCCGCCCCAGAGGTTGGCCATCTTCAGGTAGCCGGGCAAGGCGGCGCTGCTGTAGAGCCAGGCGTAGCGCAGCTGGAAATGGTCGGCCAGCAGGTGCAGCGCCAGCGCCAGGCAGGCGCCGCACAGCGCCCCCAGGGCCAGCGGCCAGGCCAGGGCGCGCCACCGGGGCCGCACGGCACCCAGGGCGATGAGCACGGCACTGGCCCACAGCCAGGCATTGCCCAGCAACGGCAGGAACCACAGCAGCAGGCAGGTGGCGACAAAGGCGCCAAGCCCGGGGAACACGGGCGATGGGGTGAACGTCCTCTTCAAATCGGGCCTCCTTGGAATGCTTCCCGCCTGTGTTCGCGGGATTGCGCATCCGGGCCTCTACATATTGTGTGCCAGCAGCGAAAAGACCTTGCATGACAGTCGCTTGGCGCAAGGCCAGGGGCCACGCGGCGTTGCAATTCGCGACAACCATTGCAGCCTGAGACAGCACCCTTGGTTCTAGCCGATCCGCCGCGGCTGGATATCTGGAAGATGGCGTTTATGCTTCTAGATGGCCCGCACGCCTTGCCGGGCCAGCCTGAAGCCTGTCTGCAGTCTCGCTTCGACTATCCGTGTTCCGCTGCATCAACCCCATGGCCCGAGTGCGGCAACGGTGGTTAAGGACTCCGGCCCATCACAAGAACAAGACGGAGAAGAACATGGCGCAGACCTACAGCCCGGCCGCGGGCAACACACCCCACAACGGCATCACCCGGGAGGAGCGCAAGGTCATCTTCGCCTCCTCCCTGGGCACCGTCTTCGAGTGGTACGACTTCTACCTCTACGGCTCGCTCGCGGCGATCATCGCGAAGCACTTCTTCGCCGGGGTCAACGAGACGACGGCCTTCATCTTCGCCCTGCTGGCCTTCGCCGCCGGCTTTGCGGTGCGCCCCTTCGGCGCCATCGTGTTCGGCCGCCTGGGCGATCTGGTGGGGCGCAAGTACACCTTCCTCATCACCATCGTCATCATGGGCATCTCCACCGCCGTGGTGGGCATGCTGCCCAGCTATGCCAGCATAGGCGTGGCGGCGCCGGTCATCCTGATCAGCCTGCGCCTGCTGCAGGGCCTGGCGCTGGGCGGCGAGTACGGCGGCGCGGCGACCTACGTGGCCGAGCACGCGCCCCAGGGCAAGCGCGGCTTCTTCACCTCGTGGATCCAGACCACCGCCACCCTCGGCCTGTTCCTCTCGCTGCTGGTGATCATGGCCTGCCGCACCTCCCTGGGCAACGAGGCCTTCGAGGCCTGGGGCTGGCGCATCCCCTTCCTGCTCTCCATCGTGCTGCTGGCCATCTCGGTGTACATCCGCCTGCAACTCTCCGAGTCGCCGGTGTTCAAGCGCATGAAGGAGGAAGGCAAGGCGTCCAAGGCGCCGCTGACCGAGTCCTTCGCCCGCTGGGACAACCTCAAGGTGGTGATCATGTCGCTGCTCGGCGGCACCGCCGGCCAGGCGGTGGTCTGGTACACCGGGCAGTTCTACGCGCTGTTCTTCCTGCTGCAGACGCTGAAGATAGACGCGCAGACCGCCAACCTGCTGATCGCCGGCTCGCTGTTGCTGGGCACGCCCTTCTTCGTGTTCTTCGGCAGCCTGTCCGACCGCATCGGGCGCAAGAAGATCGTCATGGCCGGCTGCATCCTCGCCGCCCTGACCTACTTCCCGATCTTCAAGGGCCTGACCGAGTTCGGTAACCCCGACGTGTTCGCCGCGCAGGAGAAGAACCCGGTCACCGTGGTCGCCGACCCGTCCGCCTGCGCCTTCCAGTTCGACCCGGTGGGCAAGGCCAAATTCACCAGCTCCTGCGACCAGGCCAAGAGCCTGCTGGCGAAGAAGGCCATTCCCTACCAGAACGTCAAGGCCGAGAGCGGCGCCGTGGCCCAGGTGCACATCGGCGACAAGGTGATCGCCAGCTTCGAGGGCGGCGGCCTGGCGGCGGCGGACTTCAAGGCGCAGTCCGAGGCCTTCACCGCACAGATGGGCACCGCCCTCAAGGACGCGGGCTACCCCGAGAAGGCCGATCCGGCCAAGACCAACCACCTAGCGGTCCTGCTGCTGCTCAC
Source organism: Pseudomonas sp. 273 (assembly GCF_029201425.1). NCBI lineage: Bacteria > Pseudomonadati > Pseudomonadota > Gammaproteobacteria > Pseudomonadales > Pseudomonadaceae > Pseudomonas > Pseudomonas sp. 273. Next base: position 3,087,401 of record NZ_CP116775.1, on the reverse strand, counting down.
CGTGCTGGTGATCTACGTGACCATGGTCTACGGCCCCATCGCCGCCTGGCTGGTGGAACTCTTCCCGGCGCGCATCCGCTACACCTCCATGTCGCTGCCCTACCACATCGGCAACGGCTGGTTCGGCGGCTTCCTGCCCACCGTGGCCTTCGCCATGGTGGCGGCTACCGGGGACATCTACTACGGCCTCTGGTACCCCATCATCATCGCGGTGATGACGGCCATCCTCGGCACCTTCTTCCTGCCGGAAACCAAGGACCGCGAAATCCACCACGCCTGAGCCGCGACCCCGCCTCGAAACAGCCCGCCCCGTGCGGGCTGTTTCGTCAGGGGCTGTCTCAGGGCTGTCGCAAGCTGCGACAGCGGGTATTCGCTCCGCATACTCAGGACCCAATAAAACCCTTTTTAATTCAATAGGTTGAAATAACAAGACCAGCTTGGCATAGCGGTTGCGATAGCCGTCGGGACAACTCAACAAGAGGCAACCGCAATGCTCGCTTCCCTGCCCATCAAGCCCGAATCCCGCGCCTTCCTGCAGCGCGCGCCGAAGATGCTCATCGGTGCCGATTGGACCGGTGCCGCCGATGGCGCCCTCATGGACCTGCGCAATCCGGCCACCGGCGAAGTGCTCTGCCAGGTGCCCTCCGCCAGCGCCGCCGACGTCGACCGCGCCGTGCGCGCCGCCCGCCAGGCCTTCGACGATTCGCCCTGGAGCCGCATGCGTCCGCGCGAGCGGCAGAACCTGCTATGGAAGCTCGCCGACCTGATGGAGCGCGACGCCGACCTGCTGGCCGAGCTGGAATGCCTGAACAACGGCAAGAGCGCCGCCGTGGCGCGGGTCATGGACGTGCAGCTGGGCATCGACTTCCTCCGCTACATGGCCGGCTGGGCCACCAAGATCGAAGGCGCCAGCGTCGACGTCTCCATGCCGCTGATGCCCAACGACGACTTCCACGGCTTCATCCGCCGCGAGGCCGTCGGCGTGGTCGGCGCCATCGTCGCCTGGAACTTCCCCCTGCTGCTGGCCTGCTGGAAACTCGGCCCGGCCCTGGCCACCGGTTGCAGCGTGGTGCTCAAGCCGGCCGACGAAACCCCGCTCAGCGCCCTGAAGCTGGCCGAGCTGGCCCTGGAAGCCGGCTACCCGGCGGGCGTGTTCAACGTCGTCACCGGCACCGGCATCAACGCAGGCAGCGCCCTCACCCACCACCCGCTGGTGGACAAGCTGACCTTCACCGGCTCCACCGCCGTGGGCAAGGAAATCGGCAAGGCGGCCATGGACAACATGACCCGCGTGACCCTGGAGCTGGGCGGCAAGTCGCCGACCATCGTCCTCGCCGACGCCGACCTGAACAGCGCCGCCGCCGGCGCCGCCCAGGCCATCTTCTTCAACCAGGGCCAGGTGTGCTGCGCCGGCTCGCGCCTGTACGTGCAGCGCAAGCACTTCGACAACGTGGTGGCCGACATCGCCGGCATCGCCAACGGCATGAAGCTGGGCAACGGCCTGGACCCGAGCGTGGACATGGGCCCGCTGATCTCCGCCCGCCAGCAGCAGCGCGTGCACAACTACATCGAACTGGGCCGCGAGAAAGGCGCCACCATCGCCTGCGGCGGCGAACAGTTCGGCCCCGGCTACTTCGTCAAGCCGACGGTGATCGTCGACGTGGACCAGAAGAACCCGCTGGTGCAGGAGGAAATCTTCGGCCCGGTGCTGGTGGCCATGCCCTTCGACGACATCGACGAAGCCATCCGCCTGGCCAACGACAGCCCCTACGGCCTGGGCGCCAGCATCTGGTCCAACGACCTGGGCGCGGTGCACCGGATGATCCCGAAGATCAAGTCCGGCTCGGTCTGGGTGAACTGCCACAGCGCACTGGACCCGGCGCTGCCCTTCGGCGGCTACAAGATGTCCGGCCTGGGCCGCGAAATGGGCGCCGCCGCCATCGAGCACTACACCGAGGTGAAATCGGTACTGATCCGGCTGTAACGCGAAAAGGTCCTACCTCGCCGGCGCGTTACCCCCTGCACCGGCGTTTCCATCCCCTGGCCGCGCGAGTGGTCGGGGGATTTTTTTCGGTATTGCAACGCCCTCAGGCGTAGGGCGGATAACCGCGAACGGTTATCCGCCCTAGCACTTCAGGAAGAATAATTCCTAAATGCTCAGAACCATCAAGCCAATAAATATAAGAGCCCCACAAAAACCAGCTAAAAATCAAATACACCTGAATAGGTGAACCATCCTGATGAGCTATAGAGGCGGACATGGAGGTCCCTTATGAAAAGAAGTACCAACACCCTTCAGCCCGAAGACACCCCACAATCAAAAGTCTCAAGACTTGATGCCATCGCAAGGCACCCCTTGACACTTCTTTTGGCGGGATTCCTAGTAACGGGAATTTTAGGAGGTGCCATTACTCGAAACTTCGATGACGCTGCTGAATACAGACACAACATAGAAAAGCGCAAAGCCGCATCCAAAACACTATTGCTCTCAGCAGCCAAGCTGGCAGAGATCTCCTCTAGGATTCATTCAGCACTCGTAGAAAAACAATCAAAAGACCGGGTCGACGGATACTTGACAAGTTATGAAGAAGCAAGGGCGGAATGGAACAGAAATTACTTTATTCTCCCATTCTCCATTCTGGAGTTCGCAGATGGCAGGAATGCCTATGAAGATGTACGTGAAGTGCTGAATTGGTCACTACACAATAACATCCGGGCGCTCACCGACTGTACAAACTTCATGCTAGGGCATCCTGATCAGATATATGATTTCTGCCCGGATTTCATGCCAATCGATTATCCATCTCCCACAGAGAGGCAGACACTTCAAGACCGCTTGAGAATTGTAACGCGCTGCATCAGAACCGTATCCTTCATGCTCGCACTGTACTCAAGCTCGACGGTGGACTATGCAACCGAGCCTTCGAGAAACCAACTCAGTTGGGGATGCCGTCCTCAACGCAAAATTCCAGGGTACAAGGAGCCAACGCCAGTCTGGAATTTGACACTTAAAGAAAAAATCAGGAACTACATTAACGACCACTTCCCCAGCAAAACCCGACCACCGGCCCATTAAGACAAGCTATTCATCTGCCATAACGAACAACGAAGGCCTTAAGCTGCTCTGCCTGTTCCAAGATAGGCACAGAACATATCCGCCATCGCCCCGGCATAACGCTCGATTTCCTCATCCGTCCGCGGCGTTTCCGAGAACTGCTTGCCCACCGCGCCGAGCGTGGTCGTGACCAGGTCCACGGCCAGCGCCCGCGCCTCGCTCGAAGCATCGGGCAGCACCTGCGCCATGAAGCTGTGGAAGATGCGCTCGCCGGCCGCCTTGGCCTCCCGCGCCTCGGGCGCGTCGCGGTACAGCGGCGCGGCGTCGCTGAGCGCGGTGCGGACCGCCGCTTCCTCGCATTCCGAACGGACGAAGGCGTGCACCAGGGTGCGCAGGCGCGCCAAGGGCGGTTGCCGGGTGTCTTCGAGGATGCCGCGCAGCATCTCGCTGGTCTGGCGCCATTCGTCGCTCTGCAGGCGGAACAGGATCGCCGCCTTGTTCGGGAAGTACTGGTACAGCGAACCGACGCTGACGCCGGCCCGTTCGGCCACCCGCGCGGTGGTGAAGCGCTGCGCGCCCTCCTTCGCCAGAACCTGAACAGCGGCGTCGAGAATGGCGGCGACCAGCTCGGTCGAGCGGGCCTGCCGGGGCTGCTTGCGCGAGGAAATCCGCGGGCTGCGGCGTTCGCCCATGGGGGACTCCGGGAATGCGAATAGTGAAACCTGACGAGTTCGTCGCATTCTAGTCGGGCGCCCTGAAGCGCTCAACCCACCTTCGGAGTCCCCCCATGACCACCCTCACCACCACCCCCGTCGCCGCCCTGCTGGAACGCCTGTTCGCCGAGGCCGACGCCAGCGAGCCGGCCAGAAGCCCCGCCATCACCGGCCTGTCCGGCGAGGAACTGTCGCGCCTGATGGGCAGCAAGACCGAGTACCGCGACCTCTACGGGCGCCTGAAGGACCTGCCGCTCCCCGTCTCGCGCGCCACCGGCGCGCTGCTGTACATGCTGGCGCGCAGCTGCCAGGCACGCAGCATCGTGGAGTTCGGCACCTCCTTCGGCATCTCCACCCTGCACCTCGCCGCGGCCCTGCGCGACAACGGCGGCGGCCGCCTGATCGGCAGCGAGTTCGAACCGTCCAAGGTGCAGCGCGCCCGGGCCAACCTGAGCGCCGGCGGCCTGGCCGACCTGGTGGAGATCCGCGAGGGCGACGCCCTGCAGACCCTGGCGCGCGACCTGCCGGAGCGCATCGACCTGCTGCTACTCGACGGCGCCAAGGCGCTCTACCCGGAAATCCTCGCCCTGGTGGAAAGCCGCCTGCGCCCCGGCGCGCTGATCGTCGCCGACAACGCCGACCACAGCCCGGAGTACCTGGCGCGGGTGCGCGACGCCGGCAACGGCTACCTGTCGGTGCCTTTCGCCGAGGACGTCGAGCTGAGCATGCGGCTTGGCTGAGACGGGTACCGCAGCCCTGGCCCCGCCGACGCCAGGCGGGGCCAGGTACCGTTTCGGATGCCGCGAGCCTGGCAGCAGGCGAATCCGCTAGAGTGCCCTCTCCACCGGCAATGACCAGGCAGCGACCATGGATGCACGAGAAATCCGCCAAGCCACCCCCGACGACGCCCCCGCCATCGCCCGTCTGGTAGACGAGGCCTACAGCCCCTACATCCCGCGCATCGGCCGCAAGCCCGCGCCCATGCTCGACGACTACCGGCAGGTGATCGCCGAGGCCGATGTGTTCGTGTGTGCCCTCGATGGCGAAGTGGCCGGCGTGCTGGTGCTCCGCCCCAGAGTCCGGTAGTGCTGCTGGAGAACATCGCGGTTGCGCCGGCGTTCAAGGGCCGGGGCATCGGCAAGGCGTTGCTGGCGTTCTGCGAGGACTATGCGCGGGCCCGGCGCCTTGAGGCCATCGAACTCTATACGAACCAGTTGATGACCGAGAACATCGCCCTCTACACGAAGCTGGGCTACCAGGAAACGCACCGGGCCACGGAGGACGGTTTTGCGCGGGTGTTCATGCGCAAGGGGGTTGTGGGGTAGGCAGGGTTCTGAAGGGAGCGGGGCTATTCGGGCCACCGGGTGGTCCAGTGCGGCCTGGGATCAATCGCGGACGGAGTCCGCTCCTACGCTGAGGCATGGCGCCAGAAATTTTAATCCCCGTCACTCCCGCGAACGCGCACTACTGTCCGGAATAAATTTTGCGAGGAAAAGCCTGGAGGGCTTGCGGGGGCTGAAGGCACGGATTAAACCGTTGAGCGCCAACTCAACCCCAGCCCCCGCAAGATGTTCAGAATAAGCCGTTTTCACGATGTTCTAAAAGCTCTGCCCCGCGGAGTCTTCGATCGACTGGTCGCCGAACAGGGCGCCGACAAGCACAGCAAGCGCTTTGGCAGCTGGCATCACCTGGTCGCCATGGTGTATGCCCATCTGGCCAGCGTAAGCAGCCTGCGTGCGTTGGAAACCAGCTTCAACAGCCAGTCCAATCATCACTATCACCTCGGTGCGGGCCCGATCCGGCGCTCGACCCTGGCCGACGCCAACGAGCGCCGTAATGCCCAGGTCTTCGCCCTGGCGGCGCAATACCTGATGACCGGCGCCTGCCGCCAACTGCGCCGCGACGGGAAAGAATTGCTGTACCTGCTGGACTCCACGTCGATCACCCTCAAGGGCCCAGGCTTCGACGAGTGGACGTTGAGCAACCGAACCCGCACCCAGGGGCTGAAAGTCCATGTGCTGTATGCCGAGCAGGCCGCCGCGCCGGTGCATTGCAGTTTCACTGCCGCCAACGTCAATGATGTCGACGAAGGCAAGACGCTGAGCATCGAGCCGCGGGCCACCTACGTGTTCGACAAGGGCTATTACGACTTCAATTGGTGGGCGAGCCTGGATGCCCAGCAGGCCCGCTTCGTCACGCGTTTCAAGTCCAATGTGGCGCTCAAGGTCCTGGCCCAGCGCGAAGTGCCCGTGCAGGACCGGGAAACGATCCTGCAGGACGCCGAGGTGCGTTTTTCCAATCGTTCCCCCGGTGGCAGACGGCGCAATCACTACACCAAGCCGCTGCGACGAATCCTGGTGAATCGCCCGGGCGGTGAGCCTCCGCTGAGCCTGGCGACTAATGACCTGACCAGCCCAGCGACCGAGATTGCGGAGCGCTACCGGGATCGCTGGCGAATCGAACTGTTTTTCAAATGGATCAAGCAGCACCTGAAGATCAAGCGCTTCCTGGGGCGCAGCGAGAATGCCGTGCGCATCCAGATTCTCTGTGCGTTGATCAGCTACCTGCTGCTGAGTCTTTACCAACGTCGGACCGGAGCCCGGCAAAGCCTGTGGATGCTGATGGTGGAGGTACAGGCGACGCTGTTTCAGCGCCCTGGCCTGGAGGCCGAACGCTCCCGACGACGACGGGAGCGACTACAGGAGATTAACCAACGGCAAGGGCAGCTGTTAATAGCATGAAAAGTGCCGGACAGTAGTGCGCGAACGCGGGAGCCCAGAATAGAGTTACAGGAGAGGCGCCATCGTAGGATGGGTTGAGCCTTGGCGAAACCCATGCGGCCATGGCGATGGGCATCGCTCCGCTCAACCTATCCTATGCGCTACTCCTCCCCTCGTAGGAGCGGAACTTTTCCGCGATGACCGGACGTATCGGCGCGATTCGCGGATAAGATCCGCTCCTACGCTGCCCCACCTGCGCCATTCTCCTGTAGGAGCGCGCCCTGCGCGCGAATCGCGGGCAGGGCCCACTCCTACAGGTTGCGGTGAGGCATGGCGTTTAGCCTGTAGGAGCGGACTCTGTCCGCGATTATCCGGCCAACATGGCTGCGTTTCAGGATCGGCGTATCTGGCCGACGGCGGATAACCGCGAACGGTTATGCGCCCTACGTGTGAGCCTGGGGAAGAAACAGACATGCTCCCCAGTGGCTACGACATGCCCGCCTATTCAGCCAGCTCGCCACACAAGTCCAGGGCGAACCAGCGCTCGGCCTCTTCCACGTCCAGCCCCGCGCCCAGCAGGGCGAACAGCTTGCCCAGGGCCGCTTCGCGGGTCATGCCGCCGCCGGACACCAGGCCGGTGTCGCGCAGGCGGCTGCCGGCGGCGTAGGTGTCGAACACCACGCTGCCCGCCGGGCACTGGCTGATGGCGGCCAGCAGCACGCCGCGGCGGCGGGCCCGGCTCAGGGCATCGAGCAGCGCCTGGTTGTCCGAGGGGCCGGTGCCGCTGCCGTAGCATTCCAGCAGCAGGCCCTGCACGCCGCTGTTCAGCACGGCGTCCAGTTGCTCGGCCTGCAGGCCGGGGAACAGCGGCTGCACCGCCAGGCGTACGGGCCTGCGCGCTTGCCGGTAGCCCAGCGCCTCGGGCCGTTGCGGGGCGTGCCCGCCGTCGCGGTGGCGCGGCAGCGTGGTGAAGGCGTCGAAGGCTTCGCTGTGCAGCTTGGTGGCGCGCGCGCCGTGCAGCAGCGCGCCGCCGAAGTAGAGTTGCACGCCGCTGGCCTTGCCGCCCTCCAGCACGTCCAGGGCGCCGCCGAGGTTGGCCCAGGCGTCGCTGCCGGGCGCGCCGGCGGGCAGCATGGAGCCGGTCAGCAGCACCGGCGCGTCCAGGCCCAGCAGCAGGAACGACAGCGCCGCCGCGGTGTAGGCCAGGGTGTCGGTGCCGTGCAGCACCAGCACGCCGTCATGGCCGCCCTGCTCCACCGCTTCGAGTATGGCGTCGCGCATGGCCAGCCAGTTGGCCTGCTGCATGTTGGCGCTGTCCAGCAGCGGCTGCATTTCCCGGAAGCCCCAGGCGAAGGTCGGCTGCCGGCCGCTGCCGGCCAGCCATTCGCGCATGCGCGCCTCGAAGCCGCTGGCCGGGGCCAGGCCTTCGGGCGTCTGCAGCATGCCGATGGTGCCGCCGGTGTAGAGGACGAAGAGGTTCTTGACTGCGCGCATGGGCTGATCCTGCGTTCTTGTTGTGGCGCGGGCCGACCGCCGGGACGGCCCGCGCGGCCGTCAGCGTTGCGCCTGCGGCAGGCCAGCGGGGATTTCGCGGGCGGCCTCGGCGCTCCGGCCGGCCGGCCAGGCATCGCGGTCCAGGTCGAGGTCGGCGAACTGGGCGGAGTCGAACACCGGCTGGTCGATGCCGGCGCGACGCTGTGCATCGTAATCGCCCATCACCCGCAGGCCAACCTTGAACAGCAGGGCCAGGGCCAGCAGGTTGACGAAGGCCAGGCAGGTCATGGTGATGTCGGCGAAGGCGAACACCGTGGAGAGGTTCTGCACCGAGCCCCAGACGATCAGCGCCAGCACCAGGGCGCGGTAGCCGATCAGCACCAGGCGGTTGCGGCTGAGGAACTGCAGGCTGTTCTCGCCCAGGTAGTAGTTGTAGAGGATGCAGGTGAAGACGAACAGCGACAGCGCGACGCTGACGAACAGCCGGCCCCAGTCACCGACCACCGCGGCCAGGGAGTTCTGGGTGAGCGTGATGCCGTCGCCTTCGAAGCCGGGGGTGTAGAAGCCCGAGAGCAGGATCAGCAGCGCGGTGCAGGTGCAGATGACGAAGGTGTCGAGGAACACGCTGAAGGCCTGCACCACGCCCTGGGAGGCCGGGTGGCGCACGGCGGCCACGGCGGCGACGTTGGGCGCGCTGCCCAGGCCCGCCTCGTTGGCGAACACGCCGCGCTTCACGCCCATGACGATGGCGCTGCCGAGCAGGCCGCCGAAGGCCGGGTCGAGGCCGAAGGCGCTCTTGAAGATGGTTTCCAGCATGGCCGGCACGTGCTCGATCTGGCTACCGATCACGTACAGGGTGACGCCGATGTAGGCCAGGGTCTTGACCGGCACCAGCAGGTCGGACACCGCGGCGATGCGCTTGATGCCGCCGACGAAGACGATGGCCAGCAGCACCGCCAGGGCGATGCCGGTGTGCTGCGGAGCGAAGCCGAAGGCGTTCTGCAGCGAATGGGTCACGGTGTAGGACTGCAGGCCATTGAAGGCGAAGCCGTAGGTCACCAGCAGCAGCACGGAGAACACCACCGCCATGCCCTTGAGCTTCAGGCCGTGCTGGATGTAGTACGCCGGGCCGCCGCGGTACAGGCCGTCGCCGTCGGCGCGCTTGTAGACCTGGGCCAGGGTGCACTCGAAGAAGCTGCTGGACATGCCGACCAGCGCCGTCACCCACATCCAGAACACCGCGCCGGGGCCGCCGAGGGTCACGGCGATGCCGACGCCGGCGATGTTGCCCGCGCCCACGCGCCCGGCGAGGCTCAGCATCAGCGCCTGGAACGAGCTCAGTTGGCCGGCCTGGCCGCGGATGGACTCCTTGAACACGCCGAACATGTGGCCGAAGTGGCGGAACTGGACGAACCGGGAGCGCAGGGTGAAGTAGCTGCCGAGTCCGACGATGAGCACGATGAGAACCTTCCCGGAGAGGAAGTCGTTGAGCGCTTCGAGCATGGGTGTGACCTCGATTCTTGTTCTTCGGATGGAAGAGAGGCGTCAGGCGCCGGGTGGCGCCTGGCGTTGGCGGGCAAGGTTGGCCAAGGCACGGGCCCGTGACAATTTCGCATCCTGTTACGAGTTGATGCGACCTGATGCTAGACTTGCGCCACTCGCATCACCCCGGAAGCCACCGATGTCCGACCACCTGGGCGAAAACCTCAAGCTCGCCTGCAGCCACTACCGCTCTATCTCGGAGGTCTGCCGGCAGTTGCAGATCAACCGCGCGCAGTTCAATAAGTACCTCGGCGGGCAGAGCCAGCCCACCCCCTTCAACCTCAAGCGCATCGGTGACTTCTTCGGCGTCGAGGACTACGAGCTGGGCCTGCCGCCGGAGCAGTTCGCCCGCCTGATCGGCGCCCGCGCCAGCCAGGCCAGCGTGCCGCGCAACGACCCGCTGCTGCGCCTGCTGGAGCCGCTGCGCGAACAGTCCGGCAACCTGTCGCGCTACTGCGGCTACTACTTCGAATACTCCAACTGCATGTCGGTGCCCGGTTCCATCCTGCTGTCGCTGGTGCACCTGTGGGAGGAGGGCGGCAACTTCCTGTTCGAACGCCAGGAGCGCCAGGAGCGCTCCAGCAGCACCGACGTGCAGGCCGAGGACTGGGTGCGCTGCCGCTACCTGGGCGCGGCCTTCCAGCTGCAGGACCGGGTGTTCCTGATCGACTACGAGTCGCTCACCGTCAACGAGATGAGCCAGACCATCCTCATCCCCAGCTTCAAGAGCCGCATCACCCGCCTGAACGGCCTGAAGACCGGCGTCTCCAGCGGCGACCGGCGCACCCCGGCGTGCACCCGGGTGGTCTGGGAATACCTGGGCCCGGAGATCAACCGCATCAGCGCCTACCGCCAGGTGAAGCTGTACCGCCCGGACGATCCGCGCATCGACGACGACGTGCGCGAGCGCCTGAACGTGGGGCCGATCCACAATGGGTTGTTCGAGATCGAGTGAGGACGATCGCGGACAGAGTCCGCGATTGGACTCACCGGCGGCACGAATGGCGGCGGATAACCGCGAACGGTTATTCGCCCTACGAGTTTGCCGGCTGACGCTGCGTTATCCGCTTGCTCGGGACAGCTCCCTCTCCCTTCAGGGAGAGGGTTGGGGAGAGGGGACTTCGCTCACGCACCTCTGCCAACCCTGACGCCGCACCCCCTCCCTAACCCTCCCCCGCAAGCGGGAGAGGGGACCGTTCGGCGTGAAGCAGAATCACGAAGCTCCCGGGTACCCACGTAGGGCGCATAACGCCTACGGCGTTATCCGCCGAATCGCCGCGGCGATCTACTCGGGATGACTGAGCAACCCCGCCACAGCTTCAGACTGCATTCAGATTCGCTGCCGATACTCCCCTCCCATCGCCAGTCCCGCCTTGGGGGAAACATGACACAAGCAGAATGGAATGCCCTCTTTCCATTCCAGTTCGGCACCCACCACGAGCGCAGGGCCAGCCTGGTCCTGCGTCGCGAGGGGGAGCCCGGGCGCGAGGCGCTGGAGGCTTTCGTTCATGAGCGCTTCGCGCGGATGCACCATGCCGACGTCCAGCACTTCCTGCCCGACCTGCTCGGCCTGTGCGACGGCCAGGGCCGGCTGAGCGCCGCGGTGGGCATCCGCCTGGCCACCGGTGGGCCGCTGTTCCTCGAACGCTACCTGGACGAACCGCTGGAGGTGCCGGTGTCGCGCCTGGCCGGGCGCATCGTCGGGCGCGACGAACTGGTGGAGGTGGGCAACCTGTCCGCGCTCAGCGCCGGCAGCGCGCGCCTGATCATTGTCGCGATGACCTGGCTGCTGGCCGCCCGCGACCTGAACTGGGTGGCCTTCACCGGGGCCGCGAGCCTGGTCAACAGCTTCCACCGCCTGGGGCTGGAGCCGAGCGTGCTGGGCCGCGCCGACCCCGCCCGCCTGGACGGCGAAGGCGCCAGCTGGGGCAGCTACTACGACCAGCACCCACAGGTGTTCGCCGGCGATATCCGCTACGGGCACGCGCAGCTGGAGCGCAACCAGGTGCTCGACCGCCTGGGCTTTCCCCTGTTGCTGACGGAGGCTGGCCATGCAGCCTGAATTGCAGGCCTTCCGCCAATGCCTGGAGGAGTATGCGCGGCAGCAGGGTGAGCGCATCGCCCTGCGCGGCGCCAGCGAACGCTATAGCCATGCCCAGTTGCTGGAGCAGGTGCAAGCCCGCGAGGCGCTGTTGCAAAAGCAGCCGCCGGGCGTCCTCGCCATCGCCCTGGACAACGGTCCCGAGGCGCTGCTCTGGGACCTGGCGGCGCTGTTCGGCGAGCGCCCCTGCGTGATCCTGCCGCCCTTCTTCAGCCCGGCCCAGCGCGCCCACTGCCTGCTGCAGAGCCAGGCGACACTGGCCCTGGCTCCGGCCGAGCTGCACGAGGAATTGCGCGAACTGGGCTTCACCCCCGGCGAGCCCTTCTGGCAACGCCCGGCGACGGCGGACGCGGGCCTGCCGCCCGGCACCGCGAAAATCACCTACACCTCCGGCAGCACCGGCACGCCCAAGGGCGTGTGCCTGTCCGCCGGGGCCCTGCTGCGGGTGGCCGGCGAACTGGAACGGGCCAGCCGCCCGGCCGAGCCTTCCAGCTACCTGGCGGTGCTGCCGCTGGCGGTATTGCTGGAGAACCTCGGCCTGTACGCCGCGCTGCTGGCCGGCGCCGGCGTCACCCTGCTTCCCCAGGGGCAACTGGGCATCAGCGGCGCCAGCGGGGTGGACTGGAAGCGCCTGCTCGGCTGCGTGGCGCTCAGCGGCGCGCAGAGCCTGATCCTGGTGCCGCAGCTGCTGCTCGGCCTGGTCAGCGCCATCGAGCGCGGCCTGATGCGCGTCGGCCCGCTGCGCTTCGTCGCGGTGGGCGGCGCGCGGGTGTCCACGGGCCTGCTGGAGCGCGCCTCCGCCGTCGGCCTGCCGGTGTACGAGGGCTACGGGCTGTCCGAGTGCGCCTCGGTGGTCTGCCTCAACCGCCCCGGCGAGCGGCGCCCGGGCAGCGTTGGCCAGCCGCTGCCGCACGCGCAGGTGCGCCTGGCCGAGGACGGCGAGGTGCTGGTGCGCGGCGCCACCCTGCTCGGCTACCTGGGCGAGCCGCCCTTCACCGGGCAATGGTGGCCCACGGGCGACCTTGGCCACTTCGATGCCGATGGCTACCTGTACCTGGCCGGGCGCAAGAAGAACCAGTTCATCACCAGCTTCGGGCGCAACCTCAACCCGGAATGGATCGAGGCCGAGCTGACCCAGGGCGGCGTCATCCTCCAGGCCTTCGTCCATGGCGAGGGCCTGCACCAGAACCTGGCGCTGCTCTGGCCGCTGGACCCGCAGGCCGGCGACGACGACCTGGAACAGGCGGTGCAGCGCTGCAACGCCGCCCTCCCCGACTACGCCCGGGTGCACGCCTGGCGCCGCCTGCCGCAGCCGCTCAGCGCCGCCGAGGGCACCCTGACCGGCAACGGCCGGCCGCGCCGCGCGGAAATCCTCGAACGCTACCGCAACGAACTCTTCTCCCTCGTGACCGAATGAGGTTCACCCCATGGCATTCTTCGACACCCTGCAATCGGCCACCGCCCAGGAGCGCCAGGCGCTGTTCGGCGTACCGGTGATCCGCGACGCCCTGGACGGCGTCGTCAGCCTGGAAGGCTACGTCGCCTTCCTCACCCAGGCCTACCACCACGTGCGCCATACCGTGCCGCTGATGATGGCCTGCGGCGCCCGCCTGCCCCCGCGCCTGGAATGGCTGCGCAAGGCGGTGTGCGACTACATCGAGGAGGAATACGGCCACGAGCAGTGGATCCTCGACGACATCGCCGCCTGCGGCGGCAACCCCGAACAGGTGCGCAACGGCCGCCCGGCGCTGCCCATCGAGCTGATGGTGGCCTTCCTCTACGACCTGATCGCCCGCGACAACCCGGTGGGCCTGTTCGGCATGGTCAACGTGCTGGAGGGCACCAGCATCGCCCTGGCCACCCGCGCCGCCGGCAGCATCCAGGAGAGCCTCGGCCTGCCGCCGGGCGCCTTCGGCTACCTGAGTTCCCACGGCGCCCTGGACCAGGGCCACATGGCCACCTACCGCACGCTGATGGACCGCCTGGACGACGCCGCCGACCAGCAGGCGGTGATCCACGCCGCCCGGGTGGTGTACCGGCTGTACGCCGACATGTTCCGCGGCCTGCCGCGGGCCCGGGCCGGCCAGGGCGAGGTGCAGCATGCGCCTGCCTGACTGCCGCGCGGTGCTCACCGGCGCCAGCGGCGGCATCGGCCTGCAGCTGGCCGAGCAGCTGTGCGCCGCCGGCGCCCAGGTGCTGGCGGTCAGCCGCCATCCCGGCCCCCTCGCCGGGCTGCGGCAACGCTACCCGCACCAGTTGCGCTGGGAGGGCGCCGACCTGCGCGGGCCCGGCGGCCGCCAGGCGGTGGTCGAGGCGGCGTGGCAGATGGGCGGCGCCAACCTGCTGATCAACGCCGCCGGGGTGAACCGCTTCGCCCTGCTCGAACAGCTGGACGAACAGGCCCTGGACGACCTGCTGGAACTGAACATCAACGCCACCCTGCAACTGACGCGGGTGATGCTGCCGCTGCTGCGCGAACAGCCCCACGCCCTGGTGGTGAACGTCGGCTCCACCTACGGCTCCATCGGCTACCCCGGCTACGCCACCTACTGCGCCAGCAAGTTCGCCCTGCGCGGCTTCTCCGAGGCCCTGCGCCGGGAGCTGGCCGACACCCCGGTGGACGTGCTCTACGTCGCCCCGCGGGCGACCCGCACCGGCATGAACTCGGCCGCCGCCACGGCGCTGAACCTGGCCCTGAAGGTCGGCATGGACGACCCGCGCGACGTCGCCCGGGCGGTGCTCGACGCCGTGCAGAAGAACCGTAGCGAGCTGTACCTGGGCTGGCCGGAGAAACTCTTCGTGCGCCTGAACGGCATGCTGCCGGGGGTGGTCGACCGCGCCCTGCGCAAGCAACTGCCGCTGATCCGCCGCTACAGCGACGCCAACGCCCGTGGGCCGGCCGACCAGGGCCGCCGCGGCGAAATCGATGCTTTACTCAAGGCCACCGGGGACAAACAGGACTGAGCATGCGGCTACTGCTGGTGGAGGACGACAGCGCCCTGGGCGAAGGGGTACGTACCGGGCTGCGCCAGGAGGGCTACACCATCGACTGGCTCAAGGACGGCGCCAGCGCGCTGCACGCATTGCAGCACGAGGCATTCGACCTCGTGGTGCTCGACCTGGGCCTGCCGCGCCTGGACGGCGTCGAGGTGCTCAGGCGCCTGCGCGCCGGCGGCGCCAACCTGCCGGTGCTGATCCTCACCGCGCGCGACGCCACCGAGGACCGTATCGCCGGGCTGGACGCCGGCGCCGACGACTACCTGGTCAAGCCCTTCGACCTGGACGAACTCAAGGCCCGCCTGCGCGCCCTGCTGCGGCGCAGCGCCGGGCGCGCGCGGGTGCTGATCGAGCACGCCGGGGTGAGCCTCGACCCGGCCACCCAGCAGGTCAGCTACCGCGGCCAGCCGGTGGTGCTCACGCCCAAGGAATACCTGCTGCTGCACGAACTGCTGGCCCAGCCGGGCAAGGTCTTCACCCGCGAGCGCCTGACCCGGCTGCTCTACGGCTGGGACGAGGAAGCCGAGAGCAACACCCTGGAGGTGCACATCTACCACCTGCGCAAGAAGCTCTCCGGCGAGCTCATCCGCACCGTGCGCGGCATCGGCTACCTGGTGGAAGGCCAGGCATGAACTCGCTGCGCCAGCGCACCCTGCTGCGGGTGACGGCCCTGCTGCTGATCGGCACCGCCCTGCTGACGCTGTACAACTACCACGACAGCAGTCACGAGATCGCCGAGGTCTACGACGCCCACCTGGCGCAGAATGCCCGCCTGCTGCAGGGGGTGATGAGCATGCCGCTGGACGAGCCCGGGCGGCGCAACCTCTACGCCGCCTTCGACGAGGCGCTGAGCCAGGTCGGCAAGCACCGCGTCGGCCACCCCTACGAGAACAAGCTGGCCTTCCAGGTCTGGCGCGAGGACGGCCAGATCCTGGTGCACACGCCCAGCGCGCCCACCTTCAGCGCGCCGCTGCGCACGCCGGGGTTCGCCAACTACGAGGTGGAGGGCCGGCACTGGCGCGGCTTCCTGCTGCCGGTGCCGGCGCAGAAGCTGCTGATCTGGGTGGGCGAGCGCGACGACGTGCGCGAGGACCTGGTGGGGCGCATCGTCCGCCACACCCTGCTGCCCTTCATGCTCGGCAGCCTGGCCCTGGTGCTGCTGGTCTGGCTGGCCATCGGCTGGGGCCTGCAGCCGCTGCAGAACATGGCGAAGGTGATCCGCGCCCGCCACGCCGATTCCCTGGAACCGCTGCAGCTGGTGCCGCTGCCCAGGGAACTGGAGCCCATGCAGGCCGCGCTCAACCGCCTGCTCGGCCAGCTCGAGGCGCTGCTGCGCCGCGAGCACCGCTTCATCGCCGATGCCGCCCACGAGATGCGCACGCCCCTGGCGGTGCTCCGCCTGCACGCACAGAATGCCCTGCAGGCGCGCAACGAGGCCGAGCGCCGCGAGGCCCTGGACTTCCTCATCGGCGGCGTCGACCGCCTCAGCCGGGTGGTCAACCAGTTGCTGACCCTGGCCCGCGTCGAGCCGCAGCTGGCCCAGCGCCAGTTCGCCCCGGTGGACCTGGCCGCGGTGGTCACCGACACCCTTGCCGAACTCACCCCCTGGATGCTCCGCCAGGGCCTGGAGCCGGTGCTGGAGATCGAGCCCGGCGACTACCGCCTGAACAGCGACGCCGGCGCCATCGGCATCGCCCTGCAGAACCTGGTGACCAACGCGGTGAACTTCTCCCCACCCGGCGCGCTGGTGCGCATCGGCCTGCGCGCGGAGGGCGCGCACTTCGAGCTGAGCGTCGAGGACCAGGGCCCGGGCATCGCCGAGGCCCACCTGGAGCGCGCCTTCCAGCGCTTCTACAGCGAAGGCAATGAGGGCGGCGCGGGCCTTGGGCTGTCCATCGTGGCCATGATCATGCAGCGCCTGGGTGGCAGCGTGCAGTTGGCCAACCGCACCGAGGGCGGCCTGCGCGCCCGCCTGCGCCTGCCACGGGGCCCGTGAGCGGCGCCCACGGCCGTTGCCCGGCTGCCTCAGTGCTGGCTGGCGCCGCGGCTGGACAGCCAGTTCAGCGGCACGGCCGGGCGCGTCAGGGCCTCGATGAAACCATGGCCCCAGTAGCGGATGTGGTTGGCCTCCAGCACCGAGTACATCTCCTGGTGGCGCGCCTGGCGTTCCTCCAGCGGCATCTCCAGGGCACGCTCGATGGCGTCGGCCAGGGCGTCGCGGTCATGGGGGTTGACGATGAGCGCGCCGCCCAGCTCGGCGGCGGCGCCGGCGAACTGCGAGAGGATCAGCACGCCCGGGTCGGCCGGGTCTTGCGCGGCGACGAACTCCTTGGCCACCAGGTTCATGCCGTCGCGCAGCGGCGTGACCAGGCCGATGCGCGCGCGGCGCATGACCAGGGCGATGTCCTCGCGCCCCAGGTTGCGGCTGACGAAGCGCAGCGGCACCCAGGACACCGCGGCGAAGCGCCCGTTGATGTGGCCCACGCGGGCGCTCACCGCGGCGTCGATCTCGGCGTACTCGGGAATCTCCTGGCGGCTGCCGGGGGCGATCTGCAGGCAGGTCACCCGGCCCTGCCGCTCGGGGTACTTCTCCAGGAAGCGCTCGTAGGCGTCCAGGCGGTTGGTGATGCCCTTGGAGTAGTCCAGGCGGTCCACCCCGACCATCAGCGCGCGGCCCACCAGGCTCTCCTCCAGCTTGGCCGCCAGCGGGCCGTGCTCGGCCTCCTCGGCCAGGCGGCGGAAGCCTTCCACGTCCACCCCCACCGGGAACACGCCGACGCGGAAGTGCTGGTGGCCCAGGCTGAAGCGCCGCGAGTCGGGGGTGGCCGCGCCCACCACGCGGGTCAGGTAGCGGGCGAAGTTGTCGGCGTCATTCTCGGTCTGGAAGCCGATCAGGTTGTACTCGGTGAGCGCTCGCACCAGCTCCTCGTGGTGCGGCAGCGCGGTGAGCAGGTCCGGCGGCGGCATCGGGATGTGCAGGAAGAAGCCGATGCGGTTGCGGTGGCCACGCTCGCGCAGCGCCACGGCCAGGGGGATCAGGTGGTAGTCGTGGACCCAGAGCACGTCGTCCGGCTGCAGCAGCGGGCTCAGGCGTTCGGCGAAGAACTCGTTGACGCGCAGGTAGCCGCCGAAGTCGGCCTCGGTGAACTCGGCCAGGTCCACCCGGTAATGCAGGATCGGCCAGAGCACGCGGTTGGCGAAGCCGTTGTAGTACTCCTGGAAGTCCTGCGGCGGCAGGTCGGTGATCATGTAGGTGATGTTGCCGTTCTCCAGGGTGACCGGCTCCGCGGGGTTCTCCGCCACCTGGCCGCTCCAGCCGAACCACAGGCCCTCGCGCTCGCGCAGGGTGGCTTCCACCGCCACCGCCAGGCCGCCCGGCGCGGGCCGGCCCTCGGCATCGGGCATGCCCACCCGGTTGGAAATCACTACAAGCCGCGACATAGGCCCTCCTCCCAGCTCATGGACAGACGCATGGCGGTGTTGATCAACCCGGCCATGGAATACGTCTGCGGAATGTTGCCCCACATCTCGCCGGTGTGCGGATGCAGGTCCTCGGACAGCAGGCCGAAGCTGTTGCGCGCGGCCAGCAGCTCGGCGTACAGCGCGCGGGCCTGGTCGCGCCGGCCGATGGCGGCCAGGGCGTCCAGGTACCAGAACTTGACCACCAGGAAGGCGGTCTCCGGCACCCCGAAGTCGTCGGGGGCGGCATAGCGCAGCAGGTGGCCGTTGACGTTCAGCTCGCGGCCGATGCAGTCGACGGTGGCGACGAAGCGCGGGTCGTCGGCCTCGATCAGGCCCAGCTCGTGCATCAGCAGCACGCTGGCGTCCAGGTCGTCGACGCCGAAGCTGCCGGTGAAGGACTGCCGGCGCTCGCTCCAGGCCTCGCGCAGGATGCCCTCGCGCAGGCGCGCGGCCTCCTTGCGCCAGCGCGCCGCCGAGTCGCCGTGGCCCAGGCGCGCGGCGATGCGCGCCACGCGGTCGCAGGCAGCCCAGCAGAGCATCGCCGAATGGGTGTGCACGCGCTGCCGGCCACGGTATTCCCAGATGCCCGCGTCGGGCACGAAGGCGCAGCGCGCGGCGCGCTCGGCCAGGCTTTCCAGCAGGCGCAGCATGCCCTCGTCGCCGGGGTGCGGCAGGCGCTGGTCGACGAAGCTCTGCAGCACCGCCAGCACCACCGAGCCGAACACGTCGTGCTGCACCTGCTCCACCGCCTGGTTGCCGACGCGCACCGGGGCGTGGCCGAGGAAGCCGGCCAGGTCCGGCTCGATGCGCTCGGTCAGGTCCATGGCCGGAACCACCCCGTACAGCGGCCGCAGCTCGGCGCCCTCCACCGCCACCGTGGTGATGAAGTCGACGTAGCGCTCCATGGTCTTGGTGGCGCCCAGGCGGTTCAGCGCCAGCACCACGAAGTAGGCGTCGCGCAGCCAGCAGTAGCGGTAGTCCCAGTTGCGCTGGGTGCCCGGCGCCTCGGGCACCGAGGTGGTCACCGCGGCGATGATCGCCCCGGTCTCCTCGAAGCTGCACAGCTTCAGGGTGATGGCCGCGCGGATCACCACGTCCTGCCATTCGAAGGGGATGGCCAGCGAGCGCACCCACTCGTACCAGCCGGCGCGGGTGCGTTCGAGGAAGCTTCTGACCACCTGCTCGGGGGACTCGTCCAGCGGCTCGTCGACGCCCATCACCAGGCTCACCGGGTGCTTGAGGGCGAAGGGCGTTTCCTGCATGACGTAGGACAGCGGCGCATCCGTGGTCAGGCGCAGCGCCTGGTCGCCACCCAGGTAGCGGATGTGGCTGGAGCCGGCCACCGCCTCGCAGGGCTTGCCGTAGTGGTGCGTCGGGCGCATGCGCAGGGTCACCCGCGGCAGCCCCTGTATCGGCTCCACCAGCCGGCACAGCTGCGCCGGGCGGAAATAGCGGCCGTACTGCGGGAAGCGCGGGGCGAAGTCGGTGATGCGCACGGCGTTGCCGGCGGCGTCGGTGAGGGTGGTGCGGATGATCGCGGTGTTCGGCTGGTACTCCGCATGGCTGCTGACCATGCCGTCGAGCAGCACGTCGCAGAAGCCCTTCTCCTCCTCGCCGGCCAGCAGCCGGGAGAAGGCCGGGTCGCCATCGAAGTTCGGGTAGCACCACCACACCAGGCGCCCCTGCCGGTTCACCAGGGCGGCGACGCGGCAGTTGCCGATCAGCCCCAGGTCCAGCGCGCCGTTGTGCTTGCCGCTCATGCCTGTGTCCTCCTCGTGGCCTGTATGAGTGTCTCGCGTACCGTTCGCGGATGGTCAAAGACGGCCCGGGCGCCGGGGGCCGGGCGCCCGACCGAAAGGCCCAGCCCACCCAGCTGCGGCATCAGCGCCAGGGCCGGCTCGTCGGTATGGTCGTCGCCGATGAACAGCGGCCGGCGCCCGGCGAAGGGCGGCGCGCCGAGAAAGCGACGGATGGCCTGGGCCTTGTCGCTGGCATGGGCCAGCACCTCGAACACCATCTTCCCCGGCAGCAGCCGCAGCCCGGCGCCGTCGGGGCCGCGCAGCAGCCGGTCGAGGGCGGCCCGCAGGGCCGGGCCGGCCTCGGGCACGGCGCGGTAATGCAGGGCCAGGCTGCTGCCCTTGTCCTCGGCCAGCACGCCGGGGTGCCGCCGGGCCAGGGCCAGCAGGCGTTCGCGCTGCGCCGCGCCGAGTTGGGCCGCCGGCAATTGCCGCATGGGCTGCCCGCCGGCCAGGCGCCACTGCGCGCCGTGGCCGCCGCTGGCCGGCAGGCGCAGGGGGGCGAACAGGTCGTCGAGCTGCGCCAGCGGGCGTCCGCTGACCAGCGCCAGGGCACCGTCAAGCCGGCGGTGCAGGCTTTGCAGGGCGGTGCGCAGGTCGTCGGGGACGCGCACCGCGTCGGGGCTCTCGACGATATCCAGGAGGGTACCGTCGACATCGAGAAAGAGCGCGCAACGGGCTTCGCGCTCGCTCAACCAGTCATCGAGCAGGGCCCTGGCCGAGGCATCACCGCAAGCAGCAATGGCCGCGTCGGCCAGACCGGGATCGATCGGGCGGGACATGGGCCGATCTCCACGTTTCGGGCCGCCCGCGAACAACCGGTGCGGACGGCGAAGCGAATGAGAATCCAGAAGACTAACACGGGGAAATGCAGCGCGCGGCCGTGCCGCCGGCCGCATCCTCCCGCTCTGGGACGGACCTTCCCGGCCCCATGCAAGTTCAGCAAGGTCCATGCCTTGGCGCCGTCGCCGCCCCTCCCCGGCTACCGATCGCGCCGCCACGACGCCCACCCCATGGGGGCTGCTGCCGTTCGTCGAATCCCCGCGCAAAGCAGGCCGCCGCTTCCCGGCCAGGGCGCGGACGCCCACAAGCGGTGCGCTGGCTAGACTGGGCAGGAACCCCGGGAACCGACCAATGGATGCCCTGCTCAATGCCGCCGCCCGCGCCCTGGCCATGGGCGACCCCTTCGCCGCGCTGAACCGCGTGGCGCTGCGCGACGACGCCCCGGCGCTGGCCCTGCGCGGCATCGCCATGGCGCAGCTGGGCGACCTGGCTCGCGCCCGCGAACTGCTGCGCGCCGCCGCCCGGGCCTTCGGCCCGCGGGAGGCCGTGGCCCGCGCACGCTGCCAGGTGGCCGAGGCGGAAATCGCCTTCGCCGACCGCGAACTGGGCTGGCCGGTGGCGCGCCTGGAAGCGGCGCTGGCCACCCTGGAAGCCCATGGCGACCGCCTGAACGCGGCCCACGTGCGCCTGCTCGCGGCGCGCCGCCAGCTGCTGCTCGGCCAGCTCGATGCAGCCGGCGCGCAGCTGGAACGGCTGCAGCCCCAGGCCCTGGCAGCGCCCCTGCGGGCGATCCATCGGTTGACAGCGGCCAGCATCGCCCTGCGCCAGCTACGCGCAGGCGCCGCCCGGGCCGCCCTGCTCGAAGCCGCGGCCGCGGCCCGCGAAGCCGGCATCGCCGCGCTGCAGGCGGAGGTCGAGGCGGCGCAACGGCTGCTCGACGCCCCCGCCGCGCGCTGCATCGCCCGCGGCACGGAACGCCTGCTGCGGCTGGAGGAAGTCGAGCCGCTGCTGCAACACCAGGCCCTGCTGGTGGATGCCTGCCGCTACCTGGTCGGCACGCCGCGGGCCAGGGTGCCGCTGGCCAGCCGGCCGGTGCTGTTCGCCCTCGCCCGCATCCTGGCCGAGGCCTGGCCGGCGGATGCCAGCCGCGCGCAGCTGATCGCCGGCGCCTTCCGCACCCGCCACTTCGACGACAGCCACCGCGCCCGCCTGCGGGTGGAGATCGGCCGGCTGCGCGCGGCCCTGGAGGGGCTGGCCGGCATCGCCGCCACCCGCACGGGCTTCGTGCTCGAACCCCTGCAGGTGGACGAGGTGCTGGTCCTGGCGCGCCCGCTGGAAGACCGCCACGCCGCGGTGCTGGCCTGCCTCACCGATGGCCGGGCCTGGTCCAGTTCGGCCCTGGCGCTGGCCCTGGGCAGCAGCCAGCGCCAGGTGCAGCGCGCGCTGGAAGCCCTGGCGGCGGACGCCCGGGTGCAGGCCTTCGGCCAGGGCCGGGCGCGGCGCTGGCTGAGCCCGCCGGTGGGTTTCGCGACCACCTTGTTACTCCCGGCCCCCGTCAATGGCTGACTAGGATGGCCCCAGGCACCACACGAAGGAGGACGCCACCATGAAAACCCGACCCGCGGAAATCCTCCGCGAATACGGCCCCTTCCCGGGCATCGACAAAGTCCACGGCCTGACCTGGGACGGCCAGCACGTCTGGTTCGCCTCCGGCGAGCGGCTCAACGCCCTGGCCCCGGACAGCGGCGCCATCGAGCGCACGATCGAGGTCCCCGCCTACGCCGGCACCGCCTTCGACGGCCGCTACCTGTACCAGATCGGCGAAGAACTCATCCGCAAGCTCGACCCACGCACCGGGGAAGTGCTCGCCACCCTCCCCGCCCCGGCCACGGCGGCGACTCCGGGCTGGCCTGGGCCGAAGGCTCGCTATGGGTGGGCCAGTACCAGGCGCGGCGCATCCAACAGATCGACCCGCAGACTGGCGCGGTGCTGCGCACCCTGGAGTCGGACCGCTTCGTCACCGGCGTCAGCTGGGTCGACGGCCAGCTCTGGCACGGCACCTGGGAGAACGACGAGAGCGAGCTGCGGCGCATCGACCCACGCAGCGGCGAAGTCCTCGAAGCCCTGGCGCTACCGGCCGGCATCGGCGTCTCGGGCCTGGAGGCCGACGGCGGCGACCGCTTCTACTGCGGCGGCGGCGCCAGCGGCAAGGTCCGCGCGGTGCGCCGGCCCAGGGGCTGAACGGCCCGCCGGGCCCCGCAGGCTCGGCGGCCCTAGTGGTCCGCCACCGCCACCCGCGCCTTGCCGGTGAACGGCGGGCGCGTCAGCCAGATCACGCTCATCAGCACCAGGAAGATCCAGCCCAGGGCGTGGAACAGCTCGTTGAAGCTGATCTGGTAGGCCTGCTGGGTGATCATCTGGTTCAGCAGGCTCGCCCCCAGGTGGGGGTCGCCCTGGCCCAGCAGCTCGAGGCTGTGGCGCGTGCCGCTGTCGAAGGCCGTGACGCTTTCGCTGAGCTGGGCGTGGTGCAGCACCGCGCGGCGGTCCCAGAGGAAGGTGGTGAGCGAGGCCGAGAAGCTGCCGCTCAGGGTCCGCAGGAAGGTCGACAACCCGGAACCGGCGGCGATCTCGTGGGGCTCCAGGTCCGACAGCAGGATCACCGTGGTGGGCATGAAGAACAGCGCCACGCCCACGCCCATCAGCGCCTGCATCAGGGCGACGTGGCGGAAGTCGATGTCCAGGGTGAAGCCGGCGCGCAGGAAGCAGGTGGCGCCCATGGCGACGAAGGCCACCGAGGCCACCAGGCGCAGGTCGAAGTTGGCCGCGTAGCGCCCCACCAGCAGGCTCAGCAGCAGCGGCGCGATGCCCA
Organism: Pseudomonas sp. 273; assembly: GCF_029201425.1. Classification (NCBI taxonomy): domain Bacteria; kingdom Pseudomonadati; phylum Pseudomonadota; class Gammaproteobacteria; order Pseudomonadales; family Pseudomonadaceae; genus Pseudomonas; species Pseudomonas sp. 273. The sequence continues at coordinate 3,063,869 of NZ_CP116775.1, read as the reverse complement.
GCGGCGCCGCCGCCAGGCCCGCCCAGGTGGCGGTGTAGCCGAGGTTGCGCTGCAGCCACTGTGGCAGCAGCAGGTTGATGGCGAAGTAGGCCGAGAACGACAGCACCAGGGCCAGGGTCCCGTAGCGGAAGTTGTGGTGGCGGAACAGCCGCAGGTCGACGATGGGCTCGCGGTCGGTCAGCTCCCAGATCAGGAAGGCCGCCAGGCTGATGGCCGCCACCACCGCACAGCCGATGATGAACGGGGAGGCGAACCAGTCCTCGTCGTTGCCCTTGTCCAGCAGCACCTGCAGGGCGCCGACGCCCACCACCAGGGTCGCCAGGCCCACGTAGTCGATGCGGGTGCGCTGCAGGCGCTCGGGGCGGCCGCGCATCTGTCGGCTGATGACGAACACGGCGAAGGCGCCGATGGGCAGGTTGATGAAGAAGATCCACGGCCAGGAGTAGTTGTCGGTGATCCAGCCGCCGAGGATGGGCCCGGTGATGGGCGCCACCACCGCCACCATCGACAGCAGCGCCAGGGCGATGCCGCGTTTGTGCGGTGGGTAGATGCTGATCATCAGGCTCTGGGTGATCGGGTACATGGGTCCGGCCACGGCGCCCTGCAGGGCGCGGAACAGGATGAGCATGGGCAGGTCGCGGGCCACGCCGCAGAGGAACGAGGTGACCACGAACAGCAGCGCGCAGCCGATGAACAGCGGCACCTCGCCCAGGCGCCGGGACAGGAAGCCGGTCAGCGGCAGGGAGATGGCCTGGCTGACGGCGAACGAGGTGATCACCCAGGTGCCCTGGTTGGCGCTCGCCCCCAGGTTGCCGGCGATGGTCGGCAGGGCCACGTTGGCGATGGTGGTGTCCAGCACCTGCATGAAGGTGGCCAGGGCCAGGCCGAGGGTGGCGAGGGCCAGGCTCGGCGGGCGGAATTCGGTGCTCATGGTGGGGGACCTGGCGTGGCGTCAGTGGGGCCGGCCGCGCGCTGGCGGCGGCTTCGGTGGATTCTGGAATCCGGGATCAATAGCTGTCAATTCAATAATTGACTTTGCACAGATTGACGACGCCGGCCTTGTGCTCCCCGCCCGTGCCCGTATCATCGGCGCGAATCCACCCGCAACGGACCGCCCCATGCCCAGCCCGCCCCAGGACCACCTGTTCGCCCTCACCGGCTCGCTGCAACCGGCGCGCCGCGCCTGGCAGCAGGCCGCCAGCCTGGTGCTGGCCGAGAGCGGCCTGTCGCTGGCGGTGGCCACGCCGGTGCTGCTGGTCTCGCGCATGGGCGACGGGGTGCTGCAGAACGTGCTGGCCGACCGCATCGGCGTGCACCCGGCGGCCCTGGTGCGCACCCTCGACCAGGCCGAGGCCGCCGGCCTGCTGGAACGGCGCATGGTGCCGGGCAACCGGCGGCTGCGCGCCATCCATTTGCAGGATGCGGGACGCGAATTGGCCGAACGCCTGGAGAAAGCCCTCAACGCCCTGCGCACCGAAGTGCTCGGCAGCATCCCCCGGGAAGACGTCGAGACCGCTACCCGGGTGCTGCGGCTGATGGAGGAAAAGGCCCGCGCCTACGCCCAGCAGAAACCCGGGGACGCCTAGTTCCTGCTCGCGAACGGTGCTTGCCGGCGGCGGCTGCCGCCCTCACCCGCAAGCGGGAGAGGGGCTGGCCGGCGTCTGAAAGCCCAATCGCGGACAAGGCCCTACGACCATGCCCGACCGTAGGGCGAATAACCGTTCGCGGTTATCCGCCGCCGTCCGGAACAGCGGTGTCCGGGACCATTGGCGGATAACGCCGTAGGCGTTATCCGCCCTACGGGTTGCAAGGGGGCGGCGCGGGGCGCAAGACAGTTGCTCGCGTCCCTGGAACCGTAGGAGCAACTGTCTATTGGGTTTGGGTGTAGCGCGCCGCTCCGAGTGCGTTGATGTCTCTTGTTTCGCCCCCTCGGGCGAGTCACTTCTTTCAAACGCCAAAGAAGTAACCAAGAAGGCTTGCCCCGACATACGGGCCCGATGAAGCCGGGCTACCCTCGCGAATTCCCCCGCCACGGAGGCCCGCCCCGAGGGTACGTCCCTGTAGCCCATCGGGGCTCTAGCGACATCCATGTCGCATGACCTCCTGAGCGCCGGTTTCGCTCGGCCTTCTGAAGGGGCGTTCCGGTGCGCGCGGAGGTTTCTCTGGAAATCCCAAACGCCAGAGCAAGAGCCGCTTTTGCTTTTCGTAGGAGCGAGCTTGCTCGCGAACCCTGGTTCCCCGTGTTCGCGATAGTTCGTAGGGCGCATAACGCCTACGGCGTTATCCGCCAAATCGCGGACAGAGTCCGCTCCTACGGAGAGCCCGTGCTTCAAGGCAAATTGTAGGACTCTGTCCGCGATTACCCTCGTTCGCGGGAATGACTAGACCTCCGGGTGCCGGTCGATCTCCAGGCCGCCACCCTGCTGGCAGGCGAAGCTGCGCCGGCCCTCGACCTTGGCCCGGTACATGGCGCCGTCGGCGCGCAGCAGCAGTTCCTCGGCGCTGTTGCCGTCGTCGGGATAGAGGGCGATGCCGATGCTGGCCCCACCTGCACCACCGCGCCCTGCAGCAGCAGCTTCTCGCCGAGGGTGGCGAGGATCTTGCGCGCCACGGCCGAGGCGGTGCCGGCGATGCCCGGCCCGCGCAGCAGCACCACGAACTCGTCGCCGCCCAGGCGCGCCACCAGGTCGTGGTCGCGCACCGCGTGGCGCAGGCGGCGGGCGATGATGGTCAGCACCTCGTCGCCGGCGGCGTGGCCCATCTCGTCGTTGATGCGCTTGAAGTAGTCCAGGTCGATGAACAGCAGTGCCAGCTGCTCGTGGCTGGCGGCCACCTGGGCGATGGCCTGTTCCAGCTGCGCGAAGAACTGCATGCGGTTGGGCAGGCCGGTCAGCGAATCGTGGTTGGCCAGGTGCTGCAGCTCCTGCTGGCTGCGGCTCATCGCCTCCATGCGCGCCTTGAGCTCCTTGCGCAGCTGGTCGAAGCCGCGTGCCAGCAGGCCGATCTCGTCCTGGCGCTGCAGCGGCAGCTCGGCGGCCAGGCTGTGCTCGGCCTGGAAGCGCACCGCGGCATGGATCAGCATCTGCAGCGGGCGCGTCAGCGCGCGGGCGAAGAGCACCGCCAGGGCGGTGGCCAGCAGGCTGAACACCAGCACCATCTGGATGATGCTCAGGCCCAGCGGCCGGCCGCTGGCCAGCACCTCGTCCAGCGGCCGGGCCAGGCCGAGCACCACGAAATGCCCCTGGCCGGGCAGGCCGAAGGGCTTGCGCACGAAGGCCATGATCCGCCCGTGCTCGCGGTGCGCGCCCTGCAGGTCGTTGACCAGCACGCTGCCGGCGCCCTCGAACAGCCCGCGGGTCTCGACGAAGCTGTCCTGCACCAGGATGCGCCGGCCCTTGTCGAAGCCGAAGGTCATGGCCGGGTCCGGGTGCACCAGGAAGTCGCCCCACTCGTTGGTCAGGTACAGCTCCAGGCCCTGCGGCAGGTCGGCCACCAGCTGGTCGAGGAATTTCTTCAGGTCGACGTTGATCACCACCACGCCTTCGTTGCCACCTGCGCCACCGGGCACCGGGGTGGCCACGCGCAGCGTCGGTGCGCCGTCGGCGGCGTGGGCGCCCTGCTCGTGGTTGACCGTGATCGGCGAGACGAACACCTGCCCCGGCGCCAGCGCCAGGCTCTCGAAGACGTAGGGGAAGTGCCCCTTCTCCTGCAACTGCTCGCCGTCCACGCGCAGCACGCGCTGGCCGTCGCGGTCGTAGCGCAGCACTTCCAGGCCATGCTCCTGGCGGCCGATCAGGCGTACCTGGGAATACTGCGGGTGCAGGCGCATGAAGGTAGCGAATACGCCGGCCAGGCGCTCCTGCGCCACCAGGTCCACCACGTTGCCGGGCGGCGCGGCCACCTTGGGCGCCGAGGGCATGTTGGCCAGGGTCAGGGCGTCGGCGCCGATGTCGTCCAGCAGCGAGCTGAAGCGCTGGGCGAGCAGTTGGGTGGACGTCAGCAGGTTGCGCTCGGCCTCGTTGGTCAGCAACTGGCGGTTGGCCGTGTAGGCGTAGTAGCCGGTGACGCCGGAGGACAGGATGCCGATGCAGGCCAGGAGGATGCTGAGCTTGGCGATGATCCCCAGGCGCATCAGAAGCGCTCCGCCCGGTCGCCGGAGACGATGCGGCTCCACAGCGCCTCGCGGCGGCCCACGTCCTCCACCGGCTGCAGCCAGTACAGGCGTGCCCCGGTATCCGGCGCGGCCGCTGCGCCCAGGGTGTTGTCCAGGCCCTGGCGCTGGGTCAGCAGCGCGCTGACCGAGGGTTCCAGCATGTAGTCGATCCACGCCTGGGCCAGGGCCCGGTCGCCGGCGCTACGGGTCACCGCCCAACAGTCCAGCCAGGCCAACGCTCCCTCCTCGGGGATGGCGTAGCCGACGTCGGCGCCGGCCTGGCGCAGCTGCGTCAGTTGCTGGGCGCCATAGTTGGCGAACATCAGCGCCGCACGGTGCTGCACGAACAGGGCGGTGGCCTCCTCGGGCAGGCTGTAGTAGGCCAGCAGGTTGCGTCGCAGCTCCACCAGGCGCAGGGCCACGCGCCGCGTCTGCCGGGCGTCGAGGTGGAAGGGGTCGGGCAGGCCCAGGCTCAGCGCGGTGAAGGAGAAGTTGTGCTGGGCGCTGTTGAAGGCCAGCACCTTGCCCTGGTAGCGCGGGTTCCACAGCTCGGCCATGCTGCGGGGCGGCTGCGGCACCTGGCGGCGGTCGTAGATCAACCCGATGGCGGCGTAGGTGTAGGGAATGGCGTAGACCTGGCCCTCGGCGACCAGCCCGCCGATGCCGGCCAGGTCACGGAAGCGCGGCTGCTGCCGGCGGGTGTTGGGAATGGCCGCCAGGTCCAGCGGCTGCAGCAGCCCGGCGCGCTGGTAGCGCTGGATTTCCGCGGTATTGGCGGCGACCACGTCGAACAGCCGTCCACCCTGGGCATGCAGGCGGTCCCACAGGGCCTCGTCGGAATCCACGAAGGTCACCGCCACCCGGGCCCCTTCGCGCCGCTCGAAGGCCTTCACCACGTCGGCGTCGGCATAGCCGGGCCAGGCGAGCACGTGCAAGGTCCGCTCGTCCTGAGCCAGCGCCTGGGCCGTCAGCCCCGCCAGAATCACTGCCAACAGCCAACTGCCGATGTCGCGCATAGCCCCGCCCTGGTAGACACCACCACCGCCCGGCGACGAGGCGGGTGTGGCGCCGTCATTATGCTCGCTTCCCCGAAAGGCACGGCGGCCGGGGCCGCCGAAGCCAATGATGACAGCATGACAGTATTGCCGCGCCACGCAAGGGAGGCGGCGCGGATTCGGCTCGCTGTTTGTCGGGCGGAGGGGCGTGAGGGGTAGCTGGCGTCTCCGGATGACTCCGGACTCGCCACTCGCTCCCTGACCCTCCCCAACCGTTCGGCGCGACGCGCGACCGCGAAGCTCCCGGGTTCCCCGTAGGGCGCATAACGCCTACGGCGTTATCCGCCAATGGCCCCGGACACCGCTGTTCCGGCCGGCGGCGGATAACCGCGAACGGTTATTCGCCCTACGGTTGGCCAACGACACCCTGCACGCTCCGCTCCGCCTTTCCCCCACGCCCCAACCATGGCAGCATATCGGCCCCAATCCGGCCCACCGATCGGGACGCTGCCGCTTGCGCCGTCATTCAGCACAGTACCGCCTCGCCTCCTGGCTGGCCGTCATGGCCCTCGGGCTGTTGCTGTTCGCCCCGACCTTCTCGCGCACCCTCGAGGCCGTCGAGCACGCCTCGCCGCCGCAGGGCGCCTGGTGCTCCGCCCATGACATGGGGCAGATGCCCATGGACCACGGGGCCATGCAGCAGGCCCCGGCCGACGACCACGGCGGCATGGTCCACAACAGCCTCGACCCGGCCTGCGGCTACTGCACCCTGCTGCACGACAGCCCGGCGCTGCTCTGGGCCATTGCCATGGCCCCGGCGCTGGGGCCGGTCAACGCCCAGGCGCCGCCGCCGGCGCTGCCCCTCCCGCCCTTCCTGCACCTGCTGGACGTCCGTCCGCGCGGCCCGCCCCTGGCCTGATCCCGTTCCACGACACCCCGAACCCGCGCCCCGCGCGTGCGTGCCCCTGCGCGCACGCCTGGCCGCGCTCCCGTCGTCCTGAACAAGGATCATCCGGATGTCCACATCCCTGCGCCGGTGCGTTGCCTACGCACTGAAGCCCCCGGCCGCCCGCACCCTGCTCTGCGGCCTGGCCGGCAGCCTGCTGCTGCCGGCCCACGCCGAAACCGCCGCCGACGGCGATGCCCCCACCCGCCTGGCCGACGTGGTGGTCAGCGCCGAAGGCCAGCAGCCGCTGCCCGCCGCGCTGGCCAGTGCCCCCGCCGTGGTCGAGAGCCGCACGGCCGAACAACTGCGCGAGAGCACCAACCTGGTGACCTCCGCCCAGGCCCTGAAATACCTGCCCAGCCTCGAGGTGCGCGAGCGCTACATCGGCGACCGCAACGGCATCCTCGCCACCCGCACCACCGGCACCATCTCCAGCGCGCAGTCGCTGGTCTACGCCGACGACCTGCTGCTCTCCAACCTGCTCGGCAACAGCTACGGCTTCCCGCCGCGCTGGGGCCTGGTGGCGCCCGCCGAGATTTCCCGGGTGGACGTGCTCTACGGCCCGTTCAGCGCGCTCTACCCGGGCAACTCCCTGGGCGGCGTGGTGACACTGGAGACGCGCATGCCCACGCGCCCGGAATTCCACGCCTCGGTCACCGGCTCGCGGCAGGACTTCGACCTCTACGGCAGCCATGACGACTATGGCACCGGCGACATCAGCCTGGCCGCCGGCGACCGCCGCGGGCCGCTGTCGGTATGGGTGTCCTACGACCACCTGGACAGCCAGGGCCAGCCGATGAGCTATTCCACCGCCGGCCTGTCGGGCAAGGCCCCGGTAGCCGGCGCGCCCAGCGCCGGCGGCGCGCACTCGGACAGCGACCAGAACGGCAAACAGCGCCTGGTGTTCGGTGGCTACTCCATCGACCACAGCCTGCAGGACCAGGGCAAGCTCAAGCTGGGCTGGGACTTCGATTCGGGCGTGAGCGCGGTCTACACCCTGGGCCTGTGGTCCAACGACTCCCACACCGGCGTCGACAGCTACCTCAAGGACGCCAGCGGGCGCACCCTGTACAACGGCACGGTCAACATCGACGGGCAGTCGTACAAGGTCTCCGGCCTCAACCCCAGCCGCACCGACGAGCTGCACCTGCTCAACGGCCTGTCGCTGGCCAGCCACAGCGGCGGGCCCTTCGACTGGCAGGCCTCGGTCAGCGACTACCGCTACCTGGATTCGGCCACCCGCACCGCCTCCAACTACGGCCAGAGCCTGGCCGGCACCCGCCAGGTGCAGGACGGCACCGGCTGGCAGACCGGCGAGCTGCGCGGCACCTGGCGCCCCGATGCGCACGAGCTGACCTTCGGCTACCACATCGACGACTACCAGCTGAAGCAGCGCACCTACCAGCTGGACGACTGGAAGTCCGGCGGCGACGGCGCCAAGGTCGCGGCCTCCGGCGGCGAGACGCGCACCCAGGCGCTGTACCTGCAGGACGCCTGGAAGTTCGCCCCGCGCTGGACGCTGACCCTGGGCGCCCGCGCCGAGCACTGGGAAGCCTTCGACGGCTTCAACCGCGACGTCACCACCACGCCCCAGGTGGCCCACTACGACGACCAGCAGCGCAACGACATCTCGCCCAAGGCGGCGCTGGCCTTCGACATCACCGACGCCCTGCAGACGCGCTTCTCCTACGGCCGCGCGGTGCGCTACCCAACCGTGGGCGAGCTGTTCCAGCAGATCAGCAGCGGCACCCAGCTGGTGCAGAACAACCCGGAGCTGAAACCCGAGGACGTGCGTTCCTTCGACTGGACCACCCAGTACGGCTGGGACCGCTACCTGCTGCGCGTCTCGCTGTTCCAGGAAGAACGCCACGACGCGCTGTTCTCGCAGACCGACACCAGCGTCAGCCCCAACGTCACCCGCATCGCCAACATCGACCGCGCGCGCCTGCGCGGCATCGAGAGCGCGCTGGACGCCAGGGACGTCGGCCTGCCCGGCCTGGACCTGTCCGCCAGCCTGACCTGGACCCAGGCGAAAATCCTCGAGGACCAGCTGACCCCCGCCGCCGAGGGCAACGACTACCCGCGCATCCCGCGCTGGCGGGCGCGCCTGTCCGCGGTCTACCACCAGGATTCGCGCCTGACCTATGCCCTGGGCTACCGCTATTCCAGCGCCGCCTACGGCACCCTGCTGAACACCGACGACAACCACGACACCTACGGCGGCATCAGCCGCTACAGCGTGTTCGACGTCAAGGCCAGCTACCGCATCGACGAGCACCTCACCGCCTCGGCCGGCATCGACAACCTGGGCAACGAGAAGTACTACGTCAGCCACCCCTACCCGCAGCGCACGGCCTTCCTCGGCCTGAGCTACGACTACTGAGGCCCGCCATGCAACCAGCCAACCGCGCCGCGCTGTACCGCCTGATCTGGCGCTGGCACTTCTATGCAGGCCTGTTCTGCATCCCGTTCATCCTCGCCCTGTCGCTCACCGGCTCCATCTACCTGTTCCGCCCGCAGATCGACGCCCTGCTCGACAGCCCCTACAACCAGGTGGACGCCAGCGCCGCGCGGCTGCCGGTCAGCGAACAGGTGCGCGCAGCCCTGGCCGCGGTGCCCGGCGCGCGACTGAACGCCTACCAGTTGCCGGATGGCCCGCGCGATGCGGCGCAGGTGCTGGTCGGCAGCGGCGAGGGGCTGTACCGCGTCTACGTCGACCCGACCGATGCCCGGGTGCTGCACCGGGTGGCCGAGGACCAGCGCTTCAGCCGCCAGCTGTTCCACCTGCACGGCGAGTTGCTGATGGGCAGCACCGGTTCCTACCTGGTGGAGCTGGCCGCCTGCTGGACGGTGCTGTTGCTGGTGACCGGCCTGTACCTCTGGTGGCCGCGCGGCACGCGCCTGGGCGGGGTGCTCTACCCGCGCCTGGGCCAGCGCGGCCGGCTGTTCTGGCGCGACCTGCACGGGGTGACCGGGTTCTGGGTGTCGCTGTTCGCCCTGCTGCTGATCCTCAGCGGCCTGCCCTGGGCGACCTTCTGGGGCGGTGCGCTCAAGGACGTCCGCCAATGGGTGGCCAGGCAGACGGTGCAACAGGACTGGACCACCGGCCGCGCCTCGGAAATGGCCCAGCGCCGTGCGCAGAACAGCGCCCCGGCGGACGAGCACGCCAACATGCCGGGCATGATGCACCACGCCATGCCCGGCATGCCGCCGCCGGCACCGGACTACACCGCCCTGGACCGCATGCTGCCGACCGTGCAGGCGCTGGACCTGCCCTACCCCGTGCTGCTGGCGCCGCCCTCGGCCATGGCGCCGCGGTGGACAGCGCGTTCGGACGCGGCCAACCGCCCGCAGCGCGTCAACCTGGTGCTGGACGCGCAGACCGGTGAAGTGCTCGAGCGCGTGGACTTCGCCCAGCGGCCGCTGCTGGACCGCGTCATCGGCTATGGCGTGGCGGCCCACGAGGGCCAGCTGTTCGGCGTGGCCAATCAACTGCTCGGCCTGTTCACCACCCTGGGGCTGGTCTGCCTGGCGCTCAGCGCCCTGGTGCTCTGGTGGCGGCGCCGGCCCCGGGGCGTGCTGGGCGCGCCGGCGGCCATGGCGGGGGCGCGCTACCCGGCGCTGGCCCTCACCGTGCTGGTGCTGCTGGGGCTGTACCTGCCGCTGCTGGGGGCGTCGCTGCTGCTCGTCTGGCTGCTGGAGCGCTGCCTGCTGTCGCGCATCGCCCCGCTCGCCCGCTTCCTCGGCCTGGGCGGCTACAGCGCCTCGGCCAACGGGTAGAGCAGCTCTTCCTTGTAGCCGGCCCAGACCCGCAGCACGTCGGGGAAACTCGCGTCCAGCTGCGGGTCGCCGCTGTCCACCAGCAGCGGCCGGCCCTCCAGGGTGCCGAGCTTGCGCTTGGTGGCCACCACCCGCAGGCGTTCCAGGCCGATGGCGCGCAGCACCCGCGGGCTGATCTGCTGGTTGCCGCGGCCGATCACGTGGCCCTGGCCGCCGATCACCGTCACCAGCAGCCAGCTGGGGTAGTCGTCCACCAGTTCGAACAATTGCTGCTCGGTGACGTCGCGGGCGATCACCTCGCCGTTCTCGATCACGTCCACGCCCAGCAGCGTGGTCTCCAGGCCCAGCTCGCGGGCCAGGCCGTGCAGCGTCGAGCCGGGGCCGAAGACGTAGCGCACGCCGTCCTCCCAGGTGTCGCGCAGCCAGTCGGCGATGTCGGCCAGCACCAGTTCCTCGGTCTCCACCCCGGCCTGCTTCACGTGCTGCATGAAGCGGCCTTCCTCCGGCACCGTCAGCTCGGCGTACCAGCGCGCCGCCACCCTGCCCTCGCGCAGCGCCGCCTCGTCGAGGTCGCGCACCTCGCCCTGGGCCAGGCGCACCAGGCCGCCCTCCACCAGGCGCCGGGCCAGCTCGCCGGCCGCCCGCGGGCTGACCGCGTAGACCCCGGAATGGATCTTCACCCCGGCCGGGATGCCCAGCACCGGCTGGCCCTCGCGCGCCACCGCGGCGACGTCGCGGGCGGTGCCGTCGCCGCCGGCGAAGAGGATCAGCGCCACCCCGGCGTCCTGCAGCAGGGTCACGGCGCGCCGGGTGTCCTCGGCGCTGGTCTGCTCGTCCGCCAGCTCGCCAATCACCTCGAAATGAAAGCCCAGCTCGGCCAGCAGGTCGCCGCCCATCGGCCCCGGGAAGGTCAGCCAGCGCAGGCGCTCGCGCAGCGGCAGCAGCACCTCCAGGGCCTGGCGGGTACGCTCGGCCGCGCGCGGCGCGGCCCCCAGCGCCAGGGCCCGTTCGGCGACGCCATCGCTGCCCTTGAGCGCGGCGGCGCCGCCGATACCGGCCAGCGGATTGACGATCAGGCCCAGGTGAAATCCGTCCATACTCAACCTCAAAGGACTTTCCCACGGATACCAGGTCCGGGAGGGACCGGCTCATAACAAGCATTCACCGCCCCGCCGCCCGGCTTGCGCCCGCGGCCATGGCGGTCGTTTCGCCCGGCGTGCGCTGCGCTGTCACCGGGACTTCATGTGATTCTGCCTAGACTGCAGCAGCTTTCGATGAGGAGTTTGGCCATGAGCTCGCACCCGACCCACGACAACGCCCCACGTCGCGAACCCCCGCGGCCGACCCCGGACCAGCCGGTGGGCGGCTCGATCATCGACGCCCAGGGCCGCGAGATACCCATCACCGAAGACATGATCCAGCGCGCCTGCCGCGAACTGGAGGGCAGCTGCGTGCAAAAGCGCGCGCGCTGAGCCCCTCCGGCCCGCCGCGCCCGCGGCGGGCCCTCTTCCCCGTCTCGCCTACTCGCCCACCCGGTTGGCGCCCAGCGCCCGCACCAGGCGTTCCAGCGCCGGCGCCTCGCCCTGGATGTCCACCCACAGGCCGGTGATCTCGCGGCGCGGCGGGTAATGCTTGCGCAGCGCATCGAAGGCCTCGCGGCGCGCCTCGGCGCCGCCCACCAGGCTGCGCCGGAAGGCCGCATCATCGCCACGCGGGTCGTACACCGCGCGGCACAGCAGGCCCAGCGCCCAGTCCGGCGCGCAGTCCTCGCCCAGGCCCAGTTCCATCAGCCATTGCGCCGGCAGCAGGTCGTCCAGCTGCACGCTGGGCTCGATGCCGCGCCAGGCGCAGAAGGCCCCGTAGATCTGCGCGGTGCCGCGCAGCTTGCCGTCCAGGCTGTAGCCGGCGATGTGCGGGGTGGCGATGCGGCACAGCTGGGCCAGCTCGGGGTCGGCCTGGGGCTCGCCCTCCCACACGTCCAGCGCCACATCGAGGTTGGCGCCGCTCTCCAGGCGCTGGCGCAGCGCCAGGTTGTCCACCACCGCGCCGCGGCTGGCGTTGAGCAGCCAGGCGCCGGGGCGCAGGTGGGCCAGGCGCTCGGCGTCGATCAGGTGGCGGGTCATGTGCGCGCCCATGCTGGTCAGCGGCGTGTGCAGGCTGATCACGTCGCATTCGTGGACGATCTCCTCCAGGCTGACGAAATCGCCGCCCTCGGCGGCCTGCCGCGGCGGGTCGCACACCCGCACGTCCCAGCCCAGGCCGCGCAGCACGTCCACCAGGCGCCCGCCGACCTGGCCGGCGCCGACCACGCCGTAGCGGCGCCTGGCCAGGTCCGCGCCGTGGGCCTCGGCCAGCGCCAGCAGGCTGCCCAGCACCCAGTCCACCACGCCGCGGGCGTTGCAGCCCGGGGCGCTGGACCAGGCGATGCCGGCCTCGGCGAAGTAGGCCAGGTCCAGGTGGTCGGTGCCGATGGTGCAGGTGCCGACGAAGCGCACCGCGCTGCCCTGCAGCAGCTCGCGGTCGACCTGGGTCACCGAGCGCACCAGCAGCACCTCGGCGTCACCCAGGGCGGCGCGGTCGATCGCGCGCCCGGGGACGCGGCGGATGTCGCCCTGGGCGCCGAAGAAAGCCTCGGCCAGGGGAATGTTCTCGTCGGCAAGGATGCGCATGGGCAAAGCTCCTGTGAGGAAAGCGCCTACGGATGATTCCCGTCACTTTACCAGCGCCACGGCCAGGGGTCGCGGCCCGCGTGCGCGGCGCTTTCCTGACCATGGCGTCAGGCGATAGACTGGCCGGCTTGCCAACGTACGCTCAGCCAAGGACAGCCGTGACTGCCATTGCCCAGCCCGTCTCGCGCGGACGGCGCATCGCCACCGAACTCAGGGAGCTGCTCACCCTCGCCGCGCCCATCATGATCGCCCAGCTGGCCACCACCGCCATGGGCTTCGTCGACGCCGTCATGGCCGGCCGCGTCGGCCCGCGCGACCTGGCCGCAGTGGCCCTGGGCAACTCCATCTGGATCCCGGTGTTCCTGCTGATGACCGGCACCCTGCTGGCCACCACCGCCAAGGTCGCCCAGCGCTTCGGCGCCGGCGACCAGCCCGGCACCGGCCCGCTGGTGCGCCAGGCGCTGTGGCTGGCGCTGCTGGTGGGGCCGCTGGCGGCGGCCGCGCTGTGGTTCCTCTCCGAGCCCATCCTGCGGGCGATGAAGGTCGAGCAGGCGCTGATCGAGCCCAGCCGCTTCTACCTGCGCGGCATCGCCTGCGGCCTGCCGGCGGTGGCCCTGTACCACGTGTTGCGCTGTTTCAGCGACGGCCTGGGGCGCACCCGGCCGAGCATGGTGCTGGGCATCTGCGGGCTGCTGCTGAACATCCCGCTGAACTACGTGCTGATCTACGGCCACCTGGGCTTCCCCGCCCTGGGCGGCGCCGGCTGCGGCTGGGCCACCGGCACGGTGATGTGGTTCATGCTGCTGGGCATGCTGGTGTGGGTGAACAGCGCCCGGGTGTACAAGCCCAGCGCCCTGTTCGCCCGCTGGGAGCGGCCCGACCGCAAGGTGATCGGCGCCCTGGTCAGCGTCGGCCTGCCCATCGGCATCGCCATCTTCGCCGAGTCGAGCATCTTCTCGGTGATCGCCCTGCTGATCGGCGAGCTGGGCGAGAAGGTCGTGGCCGGCCACCAGATCGCCCTGAACATCAGCGCCCTGGCCTTCATGATCCCCTACGCCCTGGCCATGGCGGTGACCGTGCGCGTCGGCCAGGCCCTGGGCGCCAGCCGCCCGCGCGACGCGCGCTTCTCCGCCGGCACCGGGATGGCCACGGCGCTGGCCTGGGCGGCCATCTCGGCCAGCGCCATGCTGCTGTTCCGCGAGCACATCGCCGCGCTCTACACCCGCGACCCCGAGGTGCTGGCCCTGGCCGCCGCGCTGCTGGTGTACTCGGCGCTGTTCCAGTTCTCCGACGGCCTGCAGGTCACCGCCGCCGGCGCCCTGCGCGGCTACCAGGACACCCGCGCGACCATGATCATCACCCTGTTCGCCTACTGGGGCATCGGCCTGCCGGTGGGCTACAGCCTCGGCCTCACCGACTGGTTCCAGCCACCCACCGGCCCGCGCGGGCTGTGGGAGGGGCTGATCGTCGGCCTGACCTGCGCGGCCATCCTGCTGGGCATCCGCCTGGCGCGCAGCGCGCGGCGGCACATCCGCTTGCAGCAGGCGCGGGGGGCGCAGCCCGGAAACCAGTCCTAAGCCGCGGATGCATTCCAACACCCATCGATATGGCGTAAAGTGCCCAGGCGTGCATACTAGGTATATACACTGTAATTACCAGGAGCTGCGAGCATGTCCAAAGAAGCGGTCTTCACCATGAAACTAGAGGCCGAACTTCGGGCCGATTTCATGGCTGCTGCGGAAGCGGCCCATCGTCCTGCCTCGCAAGTGATGCGGGAACTGATGCGGGAGTTCATCCGTGAACAACGCCAGTCCCGCGAATATGACGAGTATCTCCAGCGCAAGGTCGAAGCCGCGCGCGCTTCCGTGCAGGCCGGGCAGGGTCGCTCGAATGAAGAGGTCGAGGCCGACTTCGCAGCCCGTCGAGCCAAGGCCATGGGCCACGGATGAAGGTTCTCTGGACGCCGCAGGCGGAACAAGACCGCAGCGATATCTGGGACTACATCGCCGTCGATAATCCGTCGGCGGCCGTACGTATGGACGAACTGTTCTCCAGGATGGCCGGCGCACTGACGCAGTTTCCCCAAAGGGGCAAGCCGGGCAGGATTCCCGGAACCCGTGAACTGATTCCCCACGAACATTACCGCCTCGTCTATCAGGCAGGTAGAAGACGAGGTCGTCAGGATATTGGCCCTCGTGCATACGGCCAGGCACTGGCCGCCGCTGCAGGTCTGAGATCGCCACAAGCCACATGGCCCTGCGCAAGCGGTTAGACTCCCAGGCTTCACCTCCAAGGAGCTTTCCCCCATGAGCGACGCCCCCGTCACCGCCAGCCACGCCGGCATTCCCTACCAGGTCAGCCTGTCCGACGGCCTGCACCAATGGCTGGCCGACGAGCCCGCCGAGCTGGGCGGCGGCAACCAGGGGCCGGCGCCCTTCCAACTGCTGCTGTCGTCCCTGGGCGCCTGCACCGCCATCACCCTGGCCATGTACGCGCGGCGCAAGCAGTGGCCGCTGGACGGCATCCAGGTGCAGCTCGCACTGAGCCAGGAGAAGCCCGGCAACAGCCGCATCACCCGCGACATCGGCCTGAACGGCGCGCTGGACGACGCCCAGCGCCAGCGCCTGCTGGAGATCGCCAACGCCTGCCCGGTGCACAAGCTGCTCAGCGGCGAAATCCACATCGACAGCCGGCTGCGCTGAAGCCGGCCGGCAAAATCCGCCGCCTGGGCCAGACTGAAGGGGGTTCCCCAGCCGCCCCGGAGCCGGCATGCAACCCCTGCTCGTCTACCTCCGCGCCCTGCTGCAGCCCACGGCCGACAGCCTGCTGTTCGCCCTGCGCACCGTGCTGGCCGGGCTGCTGACGCTGTACCTGGCCTTCCTGCTCGACCTCGACCAACCCAAGTGGGCGAGCATGACGGTGGTCATCATCAGCCAGCCGCTGGCCGGCATGACCCTGCAGAAGAGCTTCGCCCAGGTGCTGGGCACCACCCTCGGCGGCGCGGTGGCGGTGGGCGTCATGGCGCTGTTCCCCCAGGCGCCGCTGCCCTTCCTGCTCACCCTGGCGCTGTGGCTGGGACTGTGCACCGCCGGCGGCACCCTGCTGCGCTACACCCATTCCCATGCGTTCGTGCTCGCCGGCTTCACCGCAGTGATAGTGGCGCTGCTGGCCCAGCCCGACCCTGAGGGCACCTACGGCCTGGCCATCACGCGGGTCACCGAGACGCTGCTGGGGTGGCCTGCGTGACCCTGGTCAGCCTGTTCTTCGCCCGCCCCGAAGGCGTGGCGCGCGGCTACTTCGCCAAGGTCGACGTGCTGCTGCGGCTGATCGCCGTGCATGCCGCCGCGGCGGTGCGCGCGCAGGAACCGGAGGAAGACTTCCGCCGTCGGCAGATGCAGCTGCTGGGCGAGATCGGCGCCCTGGAAGGCTTGCGCCGCCACCTCTACTTCGACGCCCCGCGCCTGCGCAGCGTCGACGGCCTGGTGCAGCTGCTGGGCAACCAGCTGGTGCTGATGACCTCGCGCCTGGCCATCCTGCACCGCCAGCGCACGCTCGTCCTGCAGCGCCTGGACGGCCCGCTGCCGCCAGCCGTGCAGCGCCTGCGCGAGGACGAGCTGGCCTGCCTGGAAGAGCTGGCGCGCCACGGCAACGCCCTGCCCGCCGCCAGCCGCAAGCGCATCACCCAGTTGCGTCGGCGCTTCGACAACGCCGCCAGCGAAGTCGAGCAGCTCGCCGACGGCCTGCCCGCCGCCCTGCGTTCGCTGGCCTGGGGCCTGCGCTACGAGCAGGCGCGGCTGATGCAGCAACTGGACGAGATGCTGGAACTGGCCGAGGCCATCCGCGAGGGCCGTCCGGGCAGCTGCGCGGTGCACCAGGGCCGCGCCCAGGCCCTGCACCTGGACTACCGCCTGGCGCTGATGAACGGGGTGCGCGCCTTCCTGGCGCTGAGCCTCGGCGCGCTGGTATGGATCGAGACGGCCTGGGACGGCGCCCGTGGCGGGCTGATCCTGGTGGCCATCCTCTGCTCCCTACTGGCCACCTTCCCGCGGCCGCTGGCGGCCTGCCAGAACTACCTGCGCGGCCTGCTGCTGGCCTTCCTGGCCTCGGCGCTGCTGCTGTTCCTCGGACTGCCGACGGTGGCCGACTTCGAGATGCTGGCGCTGCTGCTCGCGCCGCTGCTGTACCTGGTCGCCATCGGCCTGTACAGCCCGCAGACCGCCGGCATCGCCATCGGCCTGGGGCTGACCAGCTTCCTCATGGTCGGGCCACAGAACCAGGGCGTCTGGTTCAACGACGCCATCCAGTGGTTCGAGTTCGCCGGCGGCTACGCCTTCGCCACCGGCCTGTCGCTGCTGGCCTACGCCTGCATCTTCCCCTTCGCCCCGGACGCGCGCATCCGCCGGCTGTTCCTGCAGAGCCGCGAGGAGGTACGCCAGGTGCTGCTGGCCCGGCCCGACGAGGCGCACCGCTTCAGTTTCGAGAGCCGCCTGGTGGACCGCCTGGCGAACATGCTCGGGCTACTGCCGGCGGCGCGCGAGGCGCTGTCGGCGCGGCGCTTCGAATGCACCCTGGCGTGCATGACCCTCGGCGTGGTGCTGCACCAACTGCGCCGCGAGGCCCTGGCCCCGGGGCTGCCGGCGGACTTCCGCGCGCCCCTGGCGCAGTGCCTGGACGACCTCGCCGAGGCGCTGGCGCAGCCGCCACGCCGTGGCCTGGACGAGTTGCTGCCGCGCCTGCGCGGCCTGAGCGAGCGCCTGGACGCCTTCCACGCCGAACGCGAAACCGCCCCCGGCCTGGCCCTGCGGCCACTGTTCGCCAGCGCCGTGTCGCTGCTGATCGCCGCCGCCCTGCTGGAGCGCTACCGCGACCTGCTCGGCGAACCCCCGTCCCCCCTGCAAGCCACGCGGGAGAACCTGCATGCCCACTGACTTCGAGATCGGCGGCGTCTACCTGCCCCCGTCGCCCAGGCGCTGATCCTCGCCCTGCCCCTGTTCATCGCCCTGGACTGGCTGCTGCGGCGCATCGGCGTGATGCGCCTGGTGTGGCACGAGGCGCTGTTCGAGGGCGCCCTCTACGCTTGCCTCTGCGCCGGCCTGGTCCTGCTGATGGGAGCGCTGCACTGACATGGATTCGCTACGCAAGCTGTTGCCGCCGCTCCTCACCCTGGCCGTGGTGCTGCTGGCCGTGGTCCTGGGCAGCTACGCCTGGAGCTACTACACCCGCGCCCCCTGGACCCGCGACGCCCGTGTGCGCGCCGACGTGGTGAGCCTGGCGGCGGACGTCTCCGGGCGCATCGTCGAGCTGCGCGTGCAGGACAACCAGCACGTGAACAAGGGCGACCTGCTGCTGCGCATCGACCCCGAGCGCTACGCCCTGGCGGTGCAGCACGCCGAGCGCGCGGTGGCGGTGGCCAGGGCCGCGCTCGGCCAGTCCCAGGCCTCCATCGCCGCCAACCAGGCGCTGCTGCGCCAGCGGCAGAGCGAGGAATACCGCCGCCGCGCGCTCAAGGCGCGCTCGGCGATCTCCGCCGAGGAATGGGAGAAGGCCAACACCGACGTCTCGGTGGCGCAGGCCCAGCTGGTGCGCGAGCAGGCCAACCTGGGCCTGGCCGAGGCCCAGGTGCACCTCGCCGAGACCGCCCTGCAGCAGGCCCGGGTGGACCTGGAGCGAACCCGCGTCTACGCCCCGGTGAACGGCTACGTGACCAACCTGCTGACCCGCGCCGGCGACTTCGCCAGCGCCGGCGCGCCGCTGCTGGCGCTGGTGGACAGCGACTCCTTCTACGTCGGCGGCTACTTCGAGGAAACCAAGCTGCCGCGCATCCACGAGGGCGACCGGGTGCGCATCGAACTGATGAGCGGCGAGCGCTTCGAGGGCCGGGTGCAGAGCATCGCCTTCGCCATCACCGACCGCGAGAACGCCCCGGGCAATCGCCTGCTGGCCAACATCAACCCCAGCTACACCTGGGTCAAGCTGGCCCAGCGCATCCCGGTGCGCATCGCCGTGGACCCGGCCTACGCCGGCCGCGACCGCCTGCGCGCCGGCACCACCGCCACCGTCACCGTGGTCGAAGGCAGCACGCAACGGCAGTGAACGCGGGCCGGCACGGGGGGCTGCCGTCAGTTCTCGCTCGGGCAGCCCTGGCCCCAGACCGGGTAGCGCATCAGGTGCTTCTGCCCGTGGTGGTCGAGGTAGAGCGTCTCCACCTCGCGGATGCCGCAGAAATCCAGGTCCGCCGGGCGCAGCACCTCGGCGATGTCCGGGCGGCTGCCGTAGCGGTAGTCCTCGGCCGGCGGGTCGCCGGCCTCGCTGGCGAAGGCGGCCGGGGTGGCGGCCAGGGCCAGGGCGAGCAGGAGGGGCTTGAGGGGGCGGATGCTCATGGACGTTCTCCCGGGGCGGCGGTCGGCAAGCGACCGCCGGTCATGCTGGGCAGCACCGCGTCGCGGCGCACCAGGCCATGGAACAGGGCGGCCGCCAGGTGCAGCAGGATGGTCGCCATCAGCAGGTAGGCGATCAGGCTGTGGGCGCTGCGCAGCACGCTGTGCAGCCACACCGACGGATCGACCAGGGCCGGCAGCTCGTGGCCTTCGAACAGCACCACCGGGTAGCCGCCGGCCGACTGCATGGTCCAGCCCACCAGCGGCTGCAGGATCAGCAGCGCGTACAGCAGGTAGTGCGAGGCATGGGCCAGGCGTCGCTGCCAGTGCGGCATCGCCCGCGGCAGCGGCGGCACCCGGCCGCTCAGGCGGATGGCCAGGCGCAGCAGCACCAGCACCAGCAGGGCCGCACCCAGGGGCTTGTGGATCGCCACCAGGGTGGCGTGGGCGGGCGATGCGCTGGCGACCATGGCCAGGCCGATCAGCAGCATGGCGATCACCAGCGGCGCCATCAGCCAGTGCAGGATGCGCAACGGCAAGGGGAAGTAGCGGGGTTCGGCGTTCACGGCTGCGGCTCCTTGGCCGGCAGGGCGGCCTGTTCGCGGGTACGGCGGTTGAAGGACTCCGAATAGGCCGCCGAGCGCGCGCTCAGCAGCGGGTCGTCGGAGGCGCGGATGCCATCGGGGAGCACCAGCGGGTCGTAGTTGACGTCCTGGCAGGGCCCGCCCTGCTCGGGCAGCGCGCGTTCGATGACCAGCTCGCCGGCATCGATGCTGCGGCGCTGCGCCGGCCAGGCGCGGGTGGCGTCGGCGGTGGAGTCGCCGGGCTCGCCGAGGGTCAGCTGCAGGCGCCACTTGAGCGGCCCCTGGGCCAGGCGCTGCTGCAGCTCGGCAGCGAGGAAGTCGGCCTCGCCGCGCTGCTCGGCGCTGATCGGCTGGTACGGCGCCTCCGGCTGCACCGACCAGCGCACCGGGTGCTCGCGGCCCTGCCCGTCCACCAGGAGGAAGGCATTGAGGCCGTAGTAGGCGCTGTTGGCGTAGCTGGACGAGGGTGTGGAACTCTTCACCCATTCGCGGAAGGCGGCGGTCTCCGGGTGCGCCTGGAAGAACGCGGCCAGCTTCGCCGGGTCGGGCTTGCCGCTGCCCGGCTGCGGCTGCGAGGCCTGTTGCAGCGCGTAGAAACCCTGCACGCTGTTCACCACGAACACCGGCATGGCGTTCATGCCGGTGCGCCATTCGCCGCCGTGCCCGGGCAGGAAGCGCAGGGCCAGGCTGCGGATCGGCGCCGCGCCGTCGCTGGCGGCCGGGTTGCCGCCGGGGATGGCCAGGCGCCCCACCACCGGCACGCTGCCCGGGGCGAACACCGCGGCGCGGGAAACTTCGCCGCCGGCGCCGTTGCTGTCGAAATGGCCGACCACGCACAGGCCCTTGGCGTGGTTGCGGCGGTAGGCCGGGTAGACGCCGGCGTTGCGCTCCAGGCTGTCCACCAGGCGCGCCGGGGTCAGGCGCTGCGGGCCGATCCAGCCGGCGGCGTAGGCGAAGGCGGCGGCCAGGCCGCCCACCGCCAGGGCGATGGCCGCCAGGCGCAGGGGCAGGTTCGGCGGCGCCGAGTCGGGTTGGGTCATGGGGGCGTCCTCGTTGGGCTGCGTTCGATGAGCCCGTACGACGCCCCAGGCGCCCGGTTATTCCCGGCACGGAAAATTCACCGCAAGGCCGATCGGCGGTGGAATAAACTGCCCGCAGGTTCGTCCCACGGGCTCGACGAACCACGGAGACGGCCGACGGCCGCGGTGCGATGAACGAACTGGATGACCAGCAACTGCGCGAACTGCTGCCGCGCCTGCGGCGCTTCGCGCTCTCCCTGACGCGCCACGCGGCCAGCGCCGACGACCTGGTCCAGGCCACCCTGGAAAAGGCCCTGTCGGCCTGGGGCGGCAAGCGCGGCGACGGCGACCTGCGCGCCTGGCTGTTCGCCATCCTCTACCGCCTGTTCGTCGACGGCCAGCGCCGCGCCCGCCGCTATGCGCGCATCCTCTCGCTGTTCGGCGGCACGGACGAACACAGCCCCTCCACCGAGGACATCGTCAGCGCCCAGTCCACCCTGGAGGCCTTCGAACGCCTGCCGGCCGAACAGCGCGCCCTGCTCGCCCTGGTCAGCGTCGAGGGGCTGAGCTACCGCGAGGTCGGCGAGGCCCTGCAGATCCCCATCGGCACCGTGATGTCGCGCCTGTCGCGCGCACGCCAGGCCCTGCGCGCGCTCAGCGAAGGCAGTGGCGGCGCCCCTTCCCTACGGGTACTCAAATGAGCGAACTGACTCCTACCGAAAGCGACCTGCACGCCTACGTCGACGGCCAGCTGGACGCCGAGCGCCGGCAGTGGATCGAGGCCTGGCTGGCCAGCCACCCGCAGGACGCCCGCCGCGTCGAAGGCTGGAAACAGGACGCCCAGCACCTGCGCGCCGCCCTGGCCAGCCGCCCCCTGCCGCCGGCCGGCGCGGCGCTGGACCCGGCGCACATCCGCCGCCGCCTGCGCGAACGCCGCCACGCCCGCCTGGCCGTCGCCGCCGGCCTGCTGGTGGCCCTGGGCGTGGGCAGCCTGGGCGGCTGGCAGGCCCGCGAGATGAGCCTGGTCCGGCACGGCAAGCCGATGGAGGACGCGGTGCAGGCCTACCGCCTGTTCGCCGCCAACGGCAGCAGCGCGCCGCTGGATACCCGGGCCGGCGAGAACGTGCGCAACTGGCTCGGCCGCTACCTGGAGAATGCCAGCCTGCCGTCCGACCTCGACCGCCTGGGCCTGCGCACCGTCGGCGCGCGCCTGCTGGCCACCGAGCAGGGCGCGGCGGCGCTGGTGATATACGAAGACACCCAGGGCCACCGCCTGAGCTTCTTCATCCGCCCGCCGGGCCCCGGCCACCTCCTGCTGCCCCACGGCCAGCGGCAGGACGGCGAGCTGCTGACGCGCTACTGGAGCCAGGGCGACTACAACTACGCGCTGGTGAGCCGCAGCGACAACCCGCAGGGGGACCAGGTGGGGCAGTTGCTGGGGTTCTGAACCCCGCCTGCCCGCGAACTCGTAGGGCGCATAACGCCTACGGCGTTATCCGCCGCCGTTCGTGGGCCTCGGTGCATGGGCCAACGGCGGATAACCGCGAACGGTTATCCGCCCTACGCTCGGGCTCCCGATTCCCCAAAAATTATTTTTACGCGATCCCGAGGCCTCGATCGTTTCGTCAGATGCCAATGCAACTGATTCGCATTTTTAATGCGACGACACTCAGAAGAGAGCCCTCGATGATCCCTCACGCCCGACGCTCCACCCTGCATCGCCTGCGCGCACCGGCCAGCCTTTCGCTGCTGGCACTGTCCATCGCCCTGGCCGCCGTGCCCGCCGTCAGCGCCCAGGCAGCCGAACCCAGCAGCCAGGCCCAGGCCGGCTACCGCTTCGCCATCGAGCGCCAGCCGCTGGCCGGCGCGCTGAACGCCTTCAGCTCGGTCACCGGCTGGCAGGTGGCCCTGCCGGCGGAACTGGCCAGCGGCGTCACCTCCCCCGGCGTCACCGGCCGCCTGGGCGCCGAGCAGGCGCTCAAGCGCCTGCTGGCCGGCAGCGGCCTGGACTACCGCCAGGTCTCCGAACGCAACGTCGTGCTGTTCCGCACCCCGGGCGCCCGCGCCATCGAGCTGCAGCCGCAGACCGTCACCGCCACCCGCCAGGCGCAGAACGTCAACGAGGTGCCGAACAGCGTCAGCGTGCGCAGCCGCACCGATCTGGACCGCAACAACGTCAACAGCATCAAGGACCTGGTGCGCGACGAACCGGGCGTCAGCGTCGGCGGCACCGGCCAGCGCTCCGGCATCACCGGCTACAACATCCGCGGCATCGACGGCGACCGCGTGCTGACGCAGGTCGACGGCGTCGAGATCCCCGGCTCCTTCTTCAACGGCCCCTATGCCCAGACCGAGCGCAACTACGTCGACCCGGAGATCGTCAAGCGCGTGGAAATCCTCCGCGGCCCGGCCTCGGCGCTGTACGGCAGCAACGCCATCGGCGGCGCGGTGAGCTACTTCACCCTCGACCCGGACGACATCATCAAGGACGGCAAGGACGTCGGCGCGCGCCTGAAGGCCGGCTACAGCTCGGCCGACGACAGCTGGCTGACCTCCGCCACCGTCGCCGGCCGCCACGACGACTTCGACGCCCTGCTCCACGTCAGCCAGCGCAACGGCCACGAGACCGAGTCCTACGGCAGCCACGGCGGCACCGGCCTCTCCCGCACCGAGGCCAACCCCGAGGACGTGCGCACCACCAACGTGCTGGCCAAGCTGGGCTGGAACTACGCCGAGGGCTCGCGCTTCGGCCTGACCTACGAGCACTACAAGGACGACGTCGACTCCGACCAGAAGAGCGCCTATGGCGGCCCCTACTTCAACGGCGCGCCGACCATCCCCGACAGCGTGCTGCCCGGCGGCATGTACCAGTGGCGCAAGGCCAACGACACCATCACCCGCGAGCGCTTCGGCCTGGACCACCAGTTCCTGCTCGACAGCGCGCTGGCCGACCACGCCAAGTGGACCTTCAACTACCAGGTGGCGAAGACCGAACAGGGCACCGAGGAGTTCTACTACCCCATCACTCGCCAGGTCCTGCGCACCCGCGACACCCTCTACAAGGAACGCCTGTGGGTGTTCGACCTGCAGCTGGACAAGAGCTTCGAGCTGGGCCAGACCGACCACCTGCTGACCTACGGCACCAACCTCAAGCGGCAGAAGGTCACCGGCTACCGCGAAGGCAACGGCACCTGCCTGGCGGTGGGCCGCGGCTGCAGCGCCGTCGGCGCCACCAGCGCCAGCGACGTGCTGGCGCGCAGCAGCGACTTCCCGGACCCGACCATCGACACCTACGGCCTGTTCGCCCAGGACGAGATCCGCTGGAACGCCTGGACCTTCCTGCCCGGCCTGCGCTACGACTACACCCGGCTGAAGCCGCACATCACCGAGGAATTCCTCAACACCGCGGACCAGAGCGGCGACGGCGAGGTCAGCAGCGAGGACAAGACCTGGCACCAGCTCTCGCCCAAGCTCGGCGTGACCTACGCCTTCGACGACAACTACCTGTGGTACGGCCAGTACGCCCAGGGCTTCCGCACCCCGACCGCCAAGGCCCTGTACGGCCGCTTCGACAACCCCACCAGCGGCTACCGCGTCGAACCCAACCCGGACCTCGACCCGGAGCGCAGCCAGAGCTACGAGACCGGCCTGCGCGGCACCTTCGACGTCGGCACCTTCGACGTCTCGGTGTTCTACAACAAGTACCGCGACTTCATCAACGAGGACGCCATCACCGCCGGCTACAACGAGGTCACCTTCCAGAGCAACAACATCAAGCACGCCATCATCAAGGGCGTGGAGCTCAAGGGCCGCCTGGAACTGGCCCCGTTCGGCGCGCCCCAGGGCCTCTACACCAAGGGCTCGGTGGCCTACGCCTACGGCCGCAACAAGGACACCGGCGAGCCGATCAACAGCGTCAACCCGCTCACCGGCGTGTTCGGCCTGGGCTACGACGCTCCCAGCCAGGTCTACGGCGGTCTGCTGAACTGGACCCTGGTCAAGCGCAAGGACCGCGTCGACGACACCACCTTCAACGCCCCGGACGGCACCAGCAGCCAGTTCAAGACCCCCGGCTTCGGCATCCTCGACCTGACCGCCTACTACAAGCTGACCGACGACCTGACGCTGAACGCCGGCGTGTACAACCTCACCGACAAGAAGTACTGGCTGTGGGACGACGTGCGCGGCTACGACAGCGTCGGCGAGGCCGCGGTGCTGGCCCCGGCCAACCTCGACCGCCTGACCCAGCCGGGCCGCAACTTCTCGCTCAACCTGGTGTGGGATATCTGAGGTAACCGCTCTTCGTAGGATGGGTCGAGCTTGCGGTACCCATGCGGTCATGGCGATGGGTATCGCTTCGCTCAACACCATCCTACGGGGTGTTGCGGGTACCGACGGTGTAGGAGCGGACCTTGTCCGCGATAGCCGGAACCACCGGCGCGATTCGCGGATAAGATCCGCTCCGCCATGCCCACCTCCGGATTCACCTGCAGGAGCGTGCCCTGCGCGCGAAATCGCGGGCAGGGCACGCTCCTACAGGAAAACCTCTCATCGTTCTTTACGTTTTTCCCGCCCTCGTTCGTCTCGTCTTCAGTGATCCACCACTTCAAGGAACCCGTTGCATGACCACCCTGGAAGCCCCCGCCCTGCGCTCCCAGCGCCTGAACCTGGCGACCCACGCCCCGCACCAGCGCCTGGACAACGCGGTGAAGGCCCACGAGCCCTTCGCCAGCCGCGAGAACTTCACCCCCTTCGTCGTCGCCCAGTACCTGTTCCAGTCGGAACTGCAGGCGCTGTACCAGGACGCCGAGCTGGGCGCCCTCTTCCCCGACCTGCCCGAGCGCTGCCGCGCCCTGCAGGCCAAGGCCGACCTCGCCGACCTGGGCGCGGAAGTCCCGGCGCCGGTGGCCGGCGCCATCACCAGGCCGTCCCGCGCCGAAGCGCTGGGCTGGCTGTTCGTCTCCGAGGGCTCCAAGCTCGGCGCCGCCTTCCTGATCAAGCGCGTGGCCGCCCTGGGCCTGGACGAGAACTTCGGCGCCCGCCACCTGGGCGAGCCGGCCGGCGGCCGCGCCGAGGGCTGGAAGCGCTTCACCCGCACCCTCGACGGCCTGGCGCTGAGCGCCGCGGAAGAGCGCGAAGCCGAAGCCGGCGCCCTGGCCGCCTTCGAGCGTTTCGGCGTGCTGCTGCAGCACGCCTACGAGCATGCCGCCGCCCGCGCCTGACGCGGTGATTGACGCGCATCCCGGCAGCCGCCAGGATGCGCCTGTCACCCCCGTCGCTGCCGTCCCGATGTCCCAGCCCGCCCGTTCGCGCACCGCCCGCCTGCTCTATGCCCTGCTCGCCTACACCAGCCTGGGCGTGGGCATGGTCGGCCTGGTGGTACCCGGCCTGCCGACCACCGAGTTCGTCCTGCTGGCGGCCTGGGCCGCGGCCAGGAGCTCGCCCCGGCTGAGCGCCTGGCTGGAGAACCACCGGCTGTTCGGCCCCATCCTCGCCAACTGGCGCAACGGCCGCGCCATCGCCCGCCGGGCCAAGGTCGCCGCCAGCCTGGCGATGCTCGCGGCGCTGGCGCTCATGCTGGTCACCCTGCCCCATGGCTACTGGCTATACGCGGTGGTGCTGGGGATGGCGATCGGCAACCTGTGGATCTGGTCGCGCCCCGACGACCGACCGGCCGCAGACCCGTAGGGCGCATAACGCCTACGGCGTTATCCGCCATGATCGCGGACAGAGTCCGCTCCTACGGTTCCAGGGAAGCACGAGCGTAGGAGCGGACTCCGTCCGCGATTGGACCCGCAGGCTGCGCCGCCCCCTCCGGTGATACGGACAATCCATCCTGCGCGGAGGTATGCTGAAAACCTGCCCCCAACCACCCGAGCCACCACCATGCCAACCCCCGCCAAACCCACCAGCAAGGTCGACCAGCTCCTGGCCGAGGCGCAGCAGCGCCGCGAAAGCAGCTACCGGGAAAAGGCCCTGAAGATGTACCCCTGGATCTGCGGGCGCTGCGGCCGCGAGTTCTCCGGCAAGCGCCTGAGCGAACTCACCGTGCACCACCGCGACCACAACCACGACAACAACCCCGAGGACGGCTCCAACTGGGAGCTGCTGTGCCTCTACTGCCACGACAACGAGCACCAGCGCCAGGTCGATGCCCAT
This sequence comes from Pseudomonas sp. 273, assembly GCF_029201425.1. Lineage (NCBI taxonomy): Bacteria > Pseudomonadati > Pseudomonadota > Gammaproteobacteria > Pseudomonadales > Pseudomonadaceae > Pseudomonas > Pseudomonas sp. 273. The sequence continues at coordinate 3,037,187 of NZ_CP116775.1, read as the reverse complement.
TACCAGGGCAACGACGCCGGCGCCAGCGGGCCGAAGGTCACGCACAAGGCGCTGGCCGGGCTGGCCGCGTTGCTCAACAAGGATTCCTGAGCCCGCCTGTTGCCTTGCGCGGCGTTTCCTGCGAAAACGGCGCCCCGAAACGGCCCGGCCGGGCCGCCACCTGCGACAGAGGCACAGACATGAGCGACGAACTGCGTATCGAGGACATCCGCCCGGGCGACGGCAAGGCGGTGGTCAAGGGCGCCCTGATCACCACGAACTACAAGGGCACCCTGGAAGACGGCAGCGTCTTCGACTCCTCCTACGACAAGGGCCGCCCCTTCCAGTGCGTGATCGGCACGGGACGCGTCATCAAGGGCTGGGACATAGGGCTGATGGGCATGCGCGTCGGCGGCAAGCGCAAGCTCTTCGTGCCGGCCCACCTGGCCTATGGCGAGCGGCAGATCGGCACGCACATCAAGCCGAACTCCAACCTCATCTTCGAAATCGAACTGCTGGAAGTGCTGACCCGCGACGACTGAGCGCGCGTCGCCTCAGGCCGTGGACTGCACCGACATGAGCCTGGCGCGCTGGCGCAGCAGGTTGGCGTCCACCGCGTCCAGGGCGTCGACGAAGGCCACGGCGAAGGAACCCGGGCCGCGGCTGGCCGCCTCGGCGATTTCCGCGGCCACGGCGAAATGCACGTGGGCCGCCGCCAGGGCAGTGAAGGCGTCCACCGCCACCGCCGCATAGGCCGCCACCAACGCCCCCAGGGCACAGCCGGAGGCCGTCACCCGCGGCAACAGCGCGCTGCCGCCGCCGATGCGCAGCAGGCGCGGCACGGCGCTCTCGCGGCTGTCGCCGACCCAGCCCAGCAGGTGGTCCACCGCCCCCGAGGCCGACACCGCCTGGCAGTTGCGCAGCAGCTCCACCGCCGCCGGCACCGCGCGGGCCGGATCGTCGGAACTGTCGAAGCCCGGCGCGCCCTGCCCCAGCCCAGCCAGGCCGATGATCTCCGAGGCGTTGCCGCGCACCACCGCCGGGCGCTGCTGCAGCAGCTCGGCGGCCACTCCGCCGCGCCAGGGCAGACCGCCGGCGCCGATGGGGTCCAGCACCCAGGGCGTGCCATGGGCCACCGCCGAACGCACCGCCTGGCGCATGCCCTCCACCTGGGCGCTGCTCGGGGTGCCCAGGTTGACCAGCACGGCGCCGGCCACGCGGGCGAAGCCGGCGGCCTCCTCGGGGTTGTCGACCATCGCCGGCGAGGCCCCGGCGGCCAGCAGCACGTTGGCCATGAAGTTGGCCGACACCACGTTGGTCAGGCACTGCACCAGCGGCCGCGCGGCGCGCAGTTCGGCATGGGCGGCGATGATCGAGTCCAGGCTGGGCAGGAACCTGGCGGGCGCGGCGGTGGGCATGGGGCGGCTCCGGGACGGGGGCGGAAAGTGCGCCTAATCTACCCGTTCCGCGCGGCGCCCTCTATGGCTGCGCCGTCCAGGGCGCGGCGACGCCCGCTTCCACCTGCAGCGACAGGTAGTGCACGCCGGCCAGCACGCCGCTCTGGCTATTGCCCATCAGTGCCAGCCACTGCTGGTCGAAGGCATCGTTGAGGTCCTTGCGCAGTTGCGCCTCCAGTTGCGGACGCTCGCGGTCACGGGACAGCGCGGTGAAGCCGGTGCTGGCCAGCGACAGCACCGTCCCAGCCGCCTTGCCCACCGCCGCGGCGAGGGCGCCGACGGCGCCACTGACGGTCACCTCGCCCAGCAGCTTCTCGCTGGTGCGCCGGGCCACGGCGGACACGCCCTGGTCCGGCTCATCCACGTCCACCCCGGTGCGCGTCGAGGCGTCGTGCACCCGGGCGATCAGCGCCTGGTAGGCCGGCAACTGGTCCAGGCGTTTCGCCCGCAGCAGCTGGTACAACGAGGCGTCGCGGACGGCGGGCGGGCCCAGGACGATGGCGGGGATGGCCTGCAGGCGCTGGTCCAGCTGCGCCCGCGGCACGCCCAGGCGCTCGGGGATGGCGTCCAGCTGCCCGGCCAGGGCCTGCACGTAGAAGCGGGTGGCGGCCTCCATCACCGCCGCGGGGTCGACCTGCTTCGCCACCGGGTCGAGCACGCGGCGCTGGTACTGGCCCTGCAGGTAGACGGACAGGCGGCTGACCGCCGGGCTCTTCTCGCTGTCGCCGAGCTTGTACCAGGCCACCCGCAGGCCCAGCCACTGCTGCGTCCAGTAGCCGGAGAACCAGGGGATGAAGTCGCTGTCGGTGCGCTGGTAGACCAGGTCCATCCAGCCCTCCATGGCGTTGCGGGCATAGTCCTCGGCCTGGTCGGCGGCGGCCATGGAGGCGTCGGCGATATCGCGGTCCACCTGCGCCCAGGTGGCCGCCGTCACCGGCGCCGCGGCCGGCTCGGCGGCCTGGCGTCCGGCACAGGCCGCAAGCGCCAGCAACGCTGCCAGCAACAGGCAGCGCAGCGGTCGCCAGGCTGTCGGTCGGCTGGCCATGGGCTCTTCCTCCGCACCGGGCCGGCCCGCACACCGGACCACCCCCGCGTCCCCTCACCTTACCCCCGGCGGCAGCCCATGGCCGGCGCTCCGGACGCGCGGCGGTCGCGCCTGCAGGCGCTCAGGCTATCGCGGACGGAGTCCGCTCCTACGACCGTGCCTCCCGGCGGCGGCTGTCCGGCGCGGGCAAGAAATCCGGCGTCAACCTGTAGGAGCGGGCCCTGCCCGCGATTCGCGCGCAGGGCGCGCTCCTACAGGGGAATGGCGGGGGTGGGGCCGCGTAGGAGCGGATTTCATCCGCGATCCGCGCCGATACCCCCGGCCATCGCGGACGGAGTCCTACAGTTCAGGACAAACGCTGACGTAGGATGGGTGGAGCGAAGCGATACCCATCACCACGACCGCATGGGTTTCGCAAGCTCACCCCATCCTACGAAGAGCACCTCGGCACGGCCTGCAAGACAGTTGCTCCTACGTCCGTGCTCGACCGTAGGGCGAATAACCGTTCGCGGTTATCCGCCGTTGGCCGGAACGCCGGTGCCCGACGGCCGCGGCGGATAACGCCGTAGGCGTTATGCGCCCTACGGATTGGAAAGAGGCGGCGCAGCCTGCAAGACAGTTGCGCCTACGTCCGTGCTTCCTGGAACCGTAGGAGCGGAACTTTTCCGCGATAGCGGGGCATGTCGGCACGGATCGCGGTTAAAAGGAACACGCCGTAAGCAATCGCGGCTGTCCGCGCCGGGCCTCAGTCGAAGGCCACCGCGGCGCTGGGCAGCACCTCCAGGCGCGGGGCGAAGCTGCTCATGCGGCTGAACACCTCGTTGTGGTGGGCGATGATCTGTTCGGCGCGCAGCACGCCGTTGTCCGTGGTGCTGTGGGCATCGCCGGCCAGCACCACGTCGTAGCCCTCGGCCAGGGCGCGGCGCACCGTGGTGTCCACGCAGAAGTCGGTCTGCATGCCGCAGATCACCAGGCCGGTCACGCCCAGGCGGCGCAGCAGGGCATCCAGCTCGGTGCCGTTGAACGCATCCGGGGTGGTCTTGCGCACCCGCGGCTCGTCCTCGCCCACCTGCAGCGCCGGGGCCAGTTGCCAGCCCGGGCCGCCATGGCGGAAGTCGCCCTCGGCCTCTTCGTGCTGGACGAAGACCACGGGCAAGCCGAGGGCGCGGGCGCGGCGGCTCAGGCCGTTGATGCGCTCGACCACGCCCTGGTGGTCGAAGCAGGTCTCGGCGCCGCCGCAGAGGACGTACTGGACGTCGATGATGAGCAGGGCAACGGTCATGGCGAGGTGTCCTTGGAACTGTATTGAAGGCCGCCCGGAACGATAGCCGCTCGCGGGCGGGCTGGCCAGCGCCGCTCAGGACGGCACGTGCGCGCGCATGGCCCCGGCCAGTTCGGCGGCGCCCTCCTCGTCCAGGCGCGCGGCCGCGCCGCGCACGTCGTCGGCCACCTTGTTCTGGCTGAGCTTGGACTTGCCGACCAGCGCCTGGATCTCCACCTCGATGCCGACCACCCTGGCCAGCATCCCGGCGATGAATTCGGGGGTGGAGTCGGCCATGCGCCAGGGCCGCGCCTCGCCGGCTTCGTGGGTGCGCGTGAGGCGGCCCACCAGGCCGCGGACGAAGCGCTCGTCGTCGACCACCCGCAGGGTGCCGCGCACGTGCACCACCTGGTAGTTCCAGGTGGGCACCTGCTCGTGGGCGACGTGCTTGCTGGGGTACCAGTTGGGCGAGATGTAGTGCTCGGCGCCTCGGAACACCAGCAGCACCTCGCTGCCGTCGGCGTGCCGCCACAGCGGGTTGGCCCGCGCGACGTGGGCCCGCAGCAGGCCGTGGGCGCCCTCGCCGGGCAGCAGTTCGAAGGGAATGTGGTCGGCGTCCAGCGCGCCGCCGCTGGCGTGCACCAGCATGCCCAGCGGGTGGGCCTGGATCAGGCGGTGCAGCTCGTCGACGCGGCTCTCGCGGAAATGCTCGGGCAGGTACATGCCGTTCTCCGGGTACGGGAAAGGCCATCATGATGCGCGGCGATTGGCCTTCTACAAAGAGCCATTTCCAGCCAGCCCAAGGGAACCATTGCCTCGAAACGCCCGGCAGGCACTGCTGCATGGCCGGGGGCCCGCACGGGTACCCGGCCTTGCAGCGCGGCCCCTCACTCGCGGGTGATGCCGCTGATGGTGATGCCGTACAGCTGCAGCAGCAGCGCGCCCGGCTTGCCGTCGGTGGCATCGTGGGCCGCACCGTAGTCGCCGGCCTCCAGGTTGTGCCGGGCCCATTCCAGCAGGTAGCGCTCGGCCTCCTCCAGGCTCGGTGCGTGCTCGCACGGCATCGACAGCGTGCTCGTGTTGTCGTCCTTGTGGTAACTGATCATCCAGCTCGGCATGGCTGCACCTCCCTCTCTCTGCGGCTTCCTGCGGTTGAGTGGCGCCGCCGCCCCCGGGTTGCAGTCGCGCGACGGGCGGCCTTACTCGTCGTCCCGCGCGGGGATCCACCACTCCTCGCCACGCACGGTGCGGATGTATTCCGGCCAGCGGTAGCGGTGCGGCGCCTGGAAGTCGCGCGGCAGCAGCGGCGCCTGCCACCGGCTGCCGCCGATGCCGCCGCCGGTGCGCTCGTCGAACTCGCGGGTGGCGGCGGCCAGCAGCTCCGGTTGGGCGAACAGGTCGAGCAGGGTGCAGGCGATGGTCTTGGCGGCCACCTCGATCATCGGGTCGATGGTCTGGCGGATGCCGCCCAGGGCGTTGGCCACCCAGTCCGGGTAGCTGTAGCCGGCGGGCGCCGAGAGCATCGGCCGGGCCACGAGCAGGCGCACCGTGGGGCAGTGCCAGGTGTATTCGGGGTAGTCGTCGGAGGTCAGGTACTTCTGCCAGGCGGGCATCTGCAGGCGCAGCTGGCGCTCGCATTCCTGCGGCTCGACGAGCGCCTCGGTGGCCGGCAGGAAGGGCCGGTCCATGGGCTCCAGGCCGAGGTTGGCCTGGACCTCGCGGGCGATGGCGATGGCTTCCTCGCCCCAGCGCGGCGCGCCTATGGCGGCCAGGTTGTCGTAGCAGGCCTGGGCCAGCACATGGTTGGCCAGGCCGCCGCGGGACTTGCACACCCAGGTCTTCTTCCACTGGCAGCCGGTGGCCAGCGCCGCCGCCGCGGCGTTGTTGTCCATCACCTGGGCGATGGTCTCGGCCTGCTCGATGGAATCGCAGCGCAGCAGGTACTGGATCTGCGAGACGTGCGGCGGCAGGTTGTCGGCGGTGGCCTGGCCGGCGGTGAGGATGGCCTCGTTGAAGCTCCACAGCCCGGTGAAGGGCAGCGTCGAGCGGCGCAGGCTCTCGTTCAGGGTGTAGAAGTGCACCAGCGCGTCGTTGGCCCCCGGCGCCCGCGCCGCCAGGTGGTTCTGCGGGATGGGGCTGTACCTGTCGGCGGCGATCCAGTTCTGCGGTTCCTCGCAGGTGAAGGTGTAGATGTACGAATAGGCGATGCCGCAGTGGGTATCCCAGGTGGTGGTGTTGTTCAGCGGCAGCATGTAGGTGGGGTGGAAGCTGATGGCCGCGTCCAGGTCGTCGTAGTAGCCCTTGGCGGCGTGCACCGGCTTGGAGGCGCGCAGCTTCTCCGCCGGCTCGCCGAAGAACTTCAGGGTGCCCTGCAGGCCGAACTCCAGCATCGCCGCCTTGGCCGCCAGCACCCCGCCCAGGGCGCTCATGCCCAGGGCCGAGTGCGGGTCGGTATGGCCCGGCGCGTACTTCGACAGGCCCTCGCGGGGCATCTTGCGGGTGGCCGCCGCCTGGCAGTTGCCCGGCACGGCGTCGTACTCGGCGTAGGTGGCCAGCACCGGACCCTCGCCGTTGCTGAAGGTGGCGCAGAAGGCGGTGGGCATGCCGCCGCTGCCTTCCTCGACGCTGAAGCCTTCCTCGCGCAGGCGCCGGACGTACCAGGCGCAGGACTTGTACTCGCGGAAAGCGGGCTCCGCGTAGTGCCAGATCACCTGGTGCCAGTCGGACAACTGCTGGCGGTTGCGCTCGACCCAGCTACGGGCGAAGTCCTTGTACTGCGGCATGGCGGCTACCTCATCGGGATGGGTTCTTGTTGGGTGCCGCCCTAGTATTGGTGAAGCAGACCAGACAACAATCGAAATAAATTGGACTCCACCGTTCGAATAGTTTCACCATTCATGCCCACCGCCCTGCCCCGGAGCCGCCATGCACTTCCCCTCGATGACCGCCCTGCGCGCCCTGGACGCCGTGGCCCGGCTGGGCAGCGTGTCCGCCGCCGCCGGCGAGCTGAACCTGACGCGCAGCGCCATCAGCCACCGCATCGCCACCCTGGAGGAGCGCCTGGGCTTCGCCCTCACCGAACGCACCGGCCGCGGCATCCGCCTCACCGAGCGCGGCGAGCACTACGCCCGCGAGGTGCAGCGCATCCTCGCCGACGTGCAGCGCGCCGCCAGCCGCTTCGACGCGGAGCAGGCCAGCGGGCGCCTGTGCGTGAGCTGCAACCCCGGCTTCGCCAGCTACTGGCTGTGCCAGCACATCGGCGACTTCCTGGCGCGCTACCCGCAGGTGCAGTTGCACGTGGTCTCGCCGCGCACGCCCCAGGACACCAGCGCCGCCGAGGCGGACCTGTTCATCGCCTACGGCACCGGCGACTGGCCCAGCCAGGTGGTCGAGCAGATAGTCGCCCTGCACTTTTTCCCGATCTGCAGCCCGCGCCTGCTCAACGCCAGCGGCGGCCTCAAGCAGCCCGCGGAACTGGCCGGGCATACCCTGCTGCACATGAACGACTTCGCCGACTGGCGGCTCTGGCTGGGCGCGGTGGGCGCACGCGACGTCGACTTCACTTCGGGCGTGCTATTCGCCGACGCCACCTGCACCCTCGCCGCCTGCATCGCCGCCCAGGGCGTGGCCATCGGCGACAACCTGCTCAGCGGCGAGGCCCTGCGCCGCGGCCTGCTGGTGCGCCCGTTCGACATCAGCATCCAGTCCAACCGCGGCTACTACCTGGTCACCGACGCGCTCAAGGCCGAGCGCCCGGTGGTGCGCGCCTTCAGCCAGTGGCTCAAGGCCCGGGTGGCCGCCACCATCCGCCAGGCCGGCGACCTCGAGCAGGCGCCGCTGGCCTACCCCGAACGCTGAACGGCGCCGCTGGCGCAACTTCTTCGAACCATTGCGCCCTGCGGCCTTCCGAGTAGAGGAGCGGGCCGATACGCGGCCCGCGAAGCGGATCCACCCACGGAGGTTTCAGCATGGCTTCGAACAACAGCAACCCCGGTAACTTCGCCAACGACCGCCAGAAGGCTGCGGAAGCCGGCAGGAAAGGCGGCTCGCGCAGCGGCGGCAACTTCGCCAACGATCGTGAGCGGGCTGCCGAGGCCGGCCGCAAGGGCGGCCAGCGCAGCCACGGCGGCGACAAAGGCTAGGCCGCGCCCCAGCCCCGGCGAAGCTTGTCGCTCCGCCGGGCGCTGCATTCCGGGGGCAAGGTCGAAAACACCTTCCCACCGCATCGCCTAGCCGTGGTGGTCCCGCTCGCCGTCGAGGGGCAGCGCCACGCCGCCGCCACCGAGCCCACCACCCAGGCCGCCCTTGCCCTGCCCGCCGCCGCCCTTGCCTTCCCCCTCGCCCTTGCCCTTGGCGCCGGAGGGGCGCGTCGGCCCCTGCCGCGGGATGGACAACCCGGCCGGTACCGGCTCCAGGTCCAGCACCCGGCGTATGAAGTCGCGTAGCGAGACGACCAGCTCGGCCGTCGGGATCGGCCGCCCGGCGGCCAGCTCGGTGGCGGCCCGTGCAGCCAGGCGCACCTGCTCCTCGGTGCCCAGCAGGAGGATGTCCGACAGCGCCGCCTCCACCGCGTCGCGGATGCGCCGGGAACGGTCGGTGCTGGACCAGCCGCCCTCCGGCTCGGCGGGCAGCGTACCGGCGTCCTCCGTCGCGTTCTCATCCTGCCGTTGCAGGCCGCGCCGGTGTGTGGGGTCCACCAGCAGGTTGCCAGTGAAGGAGCCGCCCAGGGTCTTGTAGGCGGCGATCAGGGTGCGCAGGCGCTCGTTGATCTGGCGGTTCTCGCGTTCGCGGCGCTGCTGCAGGGTCTGCATCGCCAGCAGGCGGATGCCGACGCCGACGAGGGTGATCAGGGCCAGCCCGAAAAGGGTGGAAAGCAGCCCCTCCCAGGAACTGAAATCAAGGTTGCGCATGCCCGGCCTCCCAGGGCGGTGAAGGTTGGCGCCTGGCCGAAGCAGGCTCACCGTTGGGCAGTGTAGCCCCCGTGCGGGTTCCGCCTGCCTTCAGAGCGTCGGGTCCCAGCGCTGCGACCAGTCCGGGTCCTCGCGCACCAGCTCGCGCAGCAGCGCGAAGGCCTGCTGCAACGGCACCGAGTCGCGCTCGCGGGAGTACACCAGGTAGGTCGGGTAGCTGAACTCCGGGGCCCGCGGCACGCGGCGCAGCACACCCTTGTCGAGGTAGCTCTGCACCACCCGCGTGCGGAAGTAGCCCGAACCGCCGTTCTCCAGGATGTACTGCAGCGCCAGCGGGCCGAGGTTGAAGGCCACCGGCGCGCGGGCCTTGTCCGGCAGCGCGCTGTCGTGCTGCTGGCGGAAGCCCTCGCCCCAGTCGATGTACACGTAGGGCTCGGGGTTCCTGGCGCGCACCAGGATGAGCTTCTCCTCCAGCAACTGCTCCACCTGCATGCCCGGCCAGTAGTGCGGCTGGTACACCAGGGCGGCGTCCAGCACGCCCAGCTCCAGCTGGCGCAGCAGGGCGTCGCCGCTGCCGATCTCGGCGCGCACCGCATAGCTGTCGATGGCCTGCCGGATGCGGGCGACCCAGCGCAGCATCAGCGGGTTGCACAGGCTCACCTCGCCGCCGATGTGCAGCACGTTGTCCACGCCCTCGGGCAGCGGCAGGTCGCGCTGCGCCGCTTCCCAGGTCTGCAGCATCTGGTTGGCGTAGATGATGAACGCCTCGCCGTCGGCGGTCAGCCGCGCGCCGGCGCGGTTGCGCACGAACAGCTTGCAGTTGAGGTGGCTTTCCAGCTTCTGGATGCGCGCGGTGATCGCCGTCTGGGTGACGTGCATGCGCTCGGCGGCGGCGACGAAGCTGCCGTGGCGGGCGATCTCCAGGAAGGTGCGGGTCAGGTCGATGTCCATGCTGCTTGGCTGGCGGAGGGGCGGGAGGCGGGATTCTAAACCAGGGTTGGGGGGACTGCTGGGGAATGACGGTGGAGGGGTGTTTTTCCGGGGAGGTGTGGTGGTGGGCGGTAGTCACAACCCTCTCCCCAACCCTCTCCCTGAAGGGAGAGGGGCTTGTCCGTGCCGAGAGGAGGAATGGTTCCAGCCGGAAACTTTCGGTGTTGCCGGCTAACTCCAGAGCATCCGACTCTGCCCAACGGTCCCCTCTCCCTTCAGGGAGAGGGTTAGGGAGAGGGCGCTCTCAACCCCAACACCGCAGCCACCGGCAAACCCCGTTCGCGAGCAAGCTCGCTCCTACAGGCTGTCAGCTCACCCGCCGGTACCCACCCACCACCCCGCGGCGCGACATCACCCACTGCCACAGCTGGATGTCCCGCGCGCGGAAGGCCCCTGCGCAGGACAGCAGGTAGTACCGCCACATGCGGTAGAAGCGCTCGCCCAGCTCCTCGGCGAAGCGCGGCCAGCTCGCCTCGAAGTTGCGTGCCCAGGCCATCAGGGTGCGGTCGTAGTCGGCGCCGAAGTTGTGCAGGTCCTCCACCACCAGCAGGCCGTCGGCGGCGTCGCCGATCTGGCCGATGGAGGGCAGGTCGCCGTTGGGGAAGATGTATTTGTCGATCCAGCGGTCCGGCACGCTGCGGCGCTGGTTCTTGCCGATGGTGTGCAGCAGGAACAGGCCGTCGTCGTCCAGGCAGCGCGCCGCCACCTCCATGAAGGTGCGGTGGTTCTTGCGCCCGACGTGCTCGAACATGCCGATGCTGACGATGCGTTCGAAGCGCTCGCCGAGGTCGCGGTAGTCCTGCAGGCGGAACTCCAGCGGCAGCCCGGCGTAGCGCTTGCGCGCCCATTCGCACTGCTCGCGGGAGATGGTCACGCCCACGCACTCCACGCCGTAGCGCTCGGCGGCGAAGGCCATGAAGCTGCCCCAGCCGCAGCCGATGTCCAGCACGCGCATGCCCGGGCGCAGGTCGAGCTTGCGGCACACCAGGTCGAGCTTGGCCTCCTGGGCCTGGGCCAGGTCGTCGGCGTCCTTCCAGTAGCCGCAGGTGTAGGTCATGCGCGGGTCGAGCATGGCGGCGTAGAAGTCGTTGCCCAGGTCGTAGTGGCGCTCGCCCACCGCCCAGGCGCGCTGCGCCGTCTGCAGGTTGCACAGGCGCGCCTGCAAGGCGTGGAGGATCAGCGTGGCCGGGCTGACCTGGTCGACCACCCCGCTGCGCAGCAGGCGGGCGAAGAACTCGTCGAGCTGGTCGCAGTCCCAGTCGCCGTCCATGTAGGCCTCGCCGAGGCCGAGGTTGCCCTGGGCCAGGGCGCGTTGCGGCACGCCGGGGTGGTTCAGGCGCATGTCCCAGGGCTGGCGGCCGTCTAGGCCGAGGCCGGCCTGCTGGAGCAGCGAGCGGGCGAAACGATGGGCGCGGCCGTCGGCCGCCGCCGGGGTCGGGCGGGTGGTGGAAAGCTCGGAAGGCATGGTGTTTCCCTTGTGTTTTCTAGATATCCGTCGGCGCTCAGGCGTCGTCGCGGTGCAGGCGCAGGACCGCGCGCAGTTCCTCGCGCAGCCAGGCCTGGCGGATGCGCGGCAGGCGCTCGGCGAGGCGCCGTGCCACCCAGCGCTGGCCGCGGGCGATGAAGCGCAGGCGCTCGGCCAGGTCGTCGATGGCCATGGCCTTGGCATGGAAGGCGCCCAGCGCGCGGTCGGGCTCGGCGCCCAGGCGCTGCAGGCTGCGGCGCAGGCGGCGGCAGCTTTCCGCCTCGCCCAGGTGCAGCGCGTGCAGGCGCTGCAGCAGTGGCTCGTCTTCGGTCTGCCGGGCGCTGTCGAGCATCACCCGGGCGCCGGCGCGCTCGGCGCGCAGCAGTTCCTGCAGCCAGTCGACCAGGTCGGCTTCGTCGTCGCCGCCCTGCAGCCGGGCCAGGCAGGCCTCGGCCTCGGTCACCAGTTGCAGCAGGCGTTCGGCCGCCGGGCGGATGTCGCGCAGCTGGGCGCAGGACTGGCCGGCGTAGATGGGCATGTCCTCCAGGCGGCCATAGGCGCCGCGCAACGGCGAGTCGGTGGAGAACAGGTAGATGGGGCCGCCGTCCTGCTCGCCGATCACCGGCGTCTCGCGGCGGGCGTGCAGGTTCGCGTAGTCGCCGCGGGTCACGGCGTTGGGCAGCACGCGCACCGGCGCCGGCATCGGCCAGTTGCGGAAGAAAGCCTCGGTGAGCAGCGTCTGCTCCGCCTCGGCCTCCACCAGGCAGCGCTTGTGGTAGTCGTGGGCATAGGACTCGTCGGTGGCGAGGAAGGCCGAACCGCAGGCCACGCCCTGGGCGCCCAGGGCCAGGGCGGCGACCAGCGCGGCGCCGCTGGCGATGCCGCCGCAAGCCACCACCGGCACCTCGCCCAGGGCCACCAGTTCCGGCACCAGCGCCAGGCTCGAGACCTGGCCGCGGACGTGCCCGCCGGCCTCCACGCCCTGGGCGATCAGCACGTCCACGCCGGCGCGCAGCGCGGCCTCGGCATCGGCGCGGTGGCCCACCTGGTGCAATACCAGCACGCCGGCGTCCTTGAAGCGGCGGACGACCTCGGCCTGCACGTCCCAGAACAGCGCCACCGCCGGCACCCGCAGGTCCAGGCAGGCGGCCATCTGCGCCGCCAGCAGCTCGGCGGGGGTGGCCGCGGGGATCAGGTTGACGGCGAAGGGTTCGTGGCTGAGCTCGCGATAGGCCGCCACCTCGCGGCGGATCAGCGCCACCGGCTCGCGCACCATGCCCAGGCAGCCGAAACCGCCGGCATTGCTCACCGCCGCGGCCAGCTCGTGGCGCGCCACGCCGCCCATGCCGGCGCAGATGATGGGTACCCGGCAACCCAGCAGTTCGACCAGGGGGGTATTCAGCGCGGGATGAAGCATGGCGGTACTCCTGAAGCCGCAAGGCAGAGCGGCGACAGGTCAATGGTAGGCCCTGGTCTTAACTGAATTTAAATGAATTTTAATGGCCGATTAGTGCACTGGAATGAATACATGGACGGCGCCCCGCTGAACGGCCCCGCCCCCCGCAAGCCACGCTCCCCTTGCCCAGGCCAGCCTGCGGCAAAGGGTCGCGCGGCCTACGCCGCTGGCCTTCATATCAAAATAAGTTTATTCAGCCTTCATTATTATGAATTTGTTGCATGCCCTGGCGTTCCGCAGACTGTATCGGCTCCCTGCAAGGGTCCTGGCCCCCACTCCGGTCAGGGCCCCTCACCCGCTGCCACGTTCCCCGTGCAGCGGGAGGGAGCTGCCAGTCACCGCGCATTTCGACGGAATCCAAGATGGCCAGCGTGCAAGCCCTCGACAAGAACGACACCTACAACTACGAGATCGTCCGCCGCTTCACCCTCACCACCCTGTTCTGGGGCGTGCTGGGCATGAGCATGGGCGTGGTGATCGCCGCCCAGCTGGTGTGGCCGGAACTCAACCTCGGCCTGCCCTGGACCAGCTTCGGGCGCATCCGCCCGATCCACACCAACCTGGTGATCTTCGCCTTCGGCGGCAGCGCGCTGTTCGCCACCTCCTTCTACGTGGTGCAGCGCACCTGCCGGGTGCGCCTGGTCTCCGACAGCCTGGCCAACTTCGTGTTCTGGGGCTGGCAGGCGAGCATCCTGGCGATGCTGGTGAGCTACCCGCTGGGCATCACCACCTCGAAGGAATACGCCGAGATGGAGTGGCCCATCGCGCTCTGGGTCACGGTGGTATGGATCGCCTACGCCTACCTGTTCTTCGGCACCATCGCCCGCCGCACGGTGCAGCACATCTACGTGGGCAACTGGTTCTACGGCGCCTTCATCGTGGTCACCGGCATGGTCCACGTGGTCAACCACCTGGCGCGCCCGGTCAGCCTGCTGAAGTCCTACCCGCTGTATTCCGGCGCCACCGACGCGATGATCCAGTGGTGGTACGGCCACAGCGTGGTCGGCTTCATCCTCTCGGTGGGCTTCCTCGGCATGATGTACTACTACGTGCCGCGCCAGGCCGAACGGCCGATCTACTCCTACCGCCTGTCCATCGTGCACTTCTGGGCGATCATCACCCTGTACATCTGGGCCGGCCCGCACCACCTGCACTACACCGCCCTGCCCGACTGGGCCCAGTCCCTGGGCATGGTCATGTCGCTGGTGCTGCTGGCGCCGTCCTGGGGCGGCATGATCAACGGCATGATGACCCTCTCCGGCGCCTGGCATAAGCTGCGCACCGACCCCATCCTGCGCTTCCTGGTGGTGTCCCTGGCCTTCTACGGCATGTCCACCTTCGAAGGCCCGATGATGGCCATCAAGACCGTCAACTCGCTGTCCCACTACACCGACTGGACCATCGGCCACGTGCACGCCGGCGCCCTGGGCTGGGTGGCGATGATCTCCATCGGCGCGCTGTACCACATGATCCCCAAGCTCTACGGCCGCGAGCGGATGTACAGCGTGGGGCTGATAAACGCGCACTTCTGGCTCGCCACCATCGGCACCGTGCTCTACATCGCCTCGATGTGGGTCAACGGCATCACCCAGGGCCTGATGTGGCGCGCGGTGAACGCCGACGGCACCCTCACCTACTCCTTCGTCGAGGCCCTTCAGGCCAGCCACCCCGGCTACATGGTGCGCCTGTTCGGCGGCGCCCTGTTCGCCAGCGGCATGTTCCTCATGGCCGGCAACACCTGGCTGACCGTGCGCGCCGGCCAGCGCATCGACCGCATGCCCATCGCCAGCGCCGCCTGAGGAGCCCCGCCATGCAACTGCTGCTCGCCCTGGCCACGCTGCTGGCCCTGGCCATCGCCCTCTACCTGCACCTGCGCCGCGCCAGCCGCCACGACCTGCAACAGGCGGCCCTGCTGCCCTTCGCCGACGACCCCGAGGCCGCCGCGCGGATGAGCGCCGCCACCGGCCAGCACTGCGAACGGCTGTTCGACCCGCGCCGCGAGTGCCGCCTGCGGGCCTGATTTACCCCGATCCAGGGACGGATCCCTCCCTTGTGCCTGTCTGGCACTTTCCGGGGCCCACCTCGTTGTTCCGTGAGGTGGGCCCTTTTTTTCGTGGCGCATGATGCGTTGGCGTTTTCCAGTTCATCTCCGAGGGGGATTCGGGCAAGGTCAGACGGCGGATAACCGCGAACGGTTATCCGCCCTACGATCCTGCGCGAGCTTGCTGGCGAACAAGAGCCCCTCTCCCTAACCCTCTCCCTGAAGGGAGAGGGGACCGTTCGGAGCGATTGGGTTTTCCAGAGTCAGCCGGCAGCTCCAGAATTGCCGGCTGATATTAAATCCTCTCTCGGCCCCCTCTCCCTTCAGGGCGGGGCGCGCAGCCGAGGGCTTCTGAGGCCAGCCTTTGCAGGGCCGACGGACACATGCAAAAACGCACGCGCCCCACCTCCCTGGCAGGCCGCGTGCGTTACCAACGCTTGTTCCTATCGAATCGTCAGACCTGTTCCTGCACACCTCCTTCCGCGTAGATATCCACGGTCCTGCCACGGGGTGAAAGCACGCCGGTCACCACCTGCCAGGCCATGGACAGGGCCCCGACGATGAACACCAGGTCGCCGAAGGTGCGTACCCAGCGCAGGGTCTGCAGCAGCGGTTGCTGCATGAACTCCTCGCTGCGCGCGTACCACAGGCCGACGCTGGCACTGGCGTGGAACTGGATGATGCCGATGGGCAGCAGGCTGGTGGCGAGCATCAGCACCAGGCCGCCGTTGAGGCACCAGAAGGCGGTCTTCATCAGCCGCTCGTTGAAGTGCAGTTGCGGGCGGATGTAGCGCAGCACCAGCAGGGTGAAGCCCAGGGCGAGGAAGCCGTAGACACCGAACAGCGCGGCGTGGGCGTGGGTCGGCGTGGTGTTCAGGCCCTGGATGTAGTACAGCGCGACCGGCGGGTTGATCATGAAGCCGAAGACGCCGGCGCCGAGCATGTTCCAGAAGGCCACGGCGACGAAGCAGGCCAGCGGCCATTTCACCCGCTGCATCCAGGCCGCGCGGTTCTTCAGGCGCCAGTTCTCCCAGGCCTCGTAGCCCAGCACCACCAGCGGCACCACTTCCAGGGCGCTGAAGGTGGCGCCCACCGCCATCACCGGCGTGGTGGTGCCGGCGAAATACAGGTGGTGGAAGGTGCCGGGCACGCCGCCGAGCATGAACAGCGAGGCCGAGGCCAGGCTGGCGGTGGTGGCGGCACGGCCGGACACCAGGCCCATGTTGGAGAAGATGAAGGCCAGCGCGGTGGTGGCGAAGACCTCGAAGAAGCCCTCCACCCACAGGTGCACCACCCACCAGCGCCAGTACTCCATCACCGACAGGTTGGTGCGCTCGCCGTAGGCCAGGCCCGCGCCGTAGAACAGGCCGATGGCGATCACCGAGGCCGACAGCAGCGCCAGCAGGTTCTTGTCACCCGGCTTGCCGAAGGCCGGCAGGATGCCGCGCAGCATCAGCAGCAGCCAGAAGGCGATGCCGAGGAACTTGCCGATCTGCCACAGGCGCCCCAGGTCGACGTACTCGTAGCCCTGGTGGCCCAGCCAGAAGTTCCACTGCGGCGGCATCAGCTGGGCGATGGCCAGGTAGTTGCCGATGAACGAGCCGGCCACCACCACGACCAGTGCCCAGAACAGCACGTCGACGCCGAGCTTCTGGTATTTCGGGTCCTTGCCGCCGTTGATGACCGGTGCCAGGAACAGCCCCGCGGCGAGGAAGCCCGTGGCGATCCAGAACAGCGCGCTCTGGATGTGCCAGGTGCGCAGCAGCGAATAGGGGAACCACTGCGACAGCGGGATGCCGTAGAAGTCCTGCCCTTCCACCGTGTAGTGCGCGGTGGCGCCGCCCAGCAGCACCTGGAAGCCGAACAGCCCGACCACCAGCAGCAGGTACTTGCCCAGCGCCCGTTGCGACGGGGTGAGCGCCACCAGGCTGAGCGGGTCCTGCAGCGGCGGCTCGGGCTCTTCCTCGTCATGCCCGCGCAGGAAGGCCCAGGCCCAGACCAGGAAGCCGACGCCGGCGATCAGCAGCACCACGCTGACGATGGACCACATGACGTTCTCGGCGGTCGGCTGGTTGCCGATCAGTGGCTCGTGGGGCCAGTTGTTGGTGTAGGTGGCCGCCGAGCCGGGGCGCTCGGTGGCGGCGGCCCAGGCGGTCCAGAAGAAGAAGTGCGTCAGCTCCTGGCGCCGTTCGAGGTCCGGCAGGGTGCCCTCCTTCATGGCGAAGCTCTTGCGGCTGTGCTGCAGCGCCGGGTCGTCGCCGAACAGCGCGATGTAGTAGTCGGCGGTGTGGCGAATAGCCTCGACGCGGCGGGCGCTCAGGGTCAGCACGCCATTCTCGGCGCGGTTGCCGCGGTACTCGCGCTTCAGCTGCGCGAGCAGCACGGCCTGCTGGTCGCCGTCCAGTTCGGCGAAGGCCTTGCCGTACCGCTGGTGGGCACCGATGTCGAGCCAGGCGCTCAGCTCGCGGTGCAGCCAGTCCGCGGTCCAGTCCGGGGCCTGGTAGGCGCCATGGCCCCAGATGGAGCCGAGCTGCATGCCGCCCACGCTCTGCCAGGCGGTCTGGCCGTCGAGGATGTCGTTGCCGCCGAACAGCGTCTCGCCGGTCTCGCTGCGCACCTGCTCGGGAATCGGCGGGGCCTGGCGGTAGACCTCGCGGCCGAACCAGCCGAGGATGCAGAAGGTGACGCCGAGCACGGCGATCAGCGCCCACCAGAGCTTGCGGTATTCACCCATGGTGGCTCTCCTCGCCGGCGACCGGGCAGGTGGCGGGACGGACCGGGCAGCGCTGGGCGCCGGAGGATTTGACGTAGGCGCGATGGCCTGGGATGTTGCTGAGCGGGACGTGCATGGGATGGCTCCTTGGTCAGGCACTGCTTGCGCTATCGCAAGCGTTGTGCCATCTCATAAACCGCTCAGGATCAATAACTTGCGAAATTCACGAGTCAAAATGACTTCGCCCGGGAAGGGTTTTAATGACCTCGAAAAGGTAAAAAATACCCCGCTGCAGGATACCCTCCTGGCGGACCTGGCCGACGACCTGCCCATCGCCGTGCGCCTGCAACGGCTGGTGGCGGCGCTGCGCGACGAGTTCGCCTGCAGCGCCGTGGTGCTGCTGCAGCTGGACGGCGACAGCCTGCAGCCCCAGGCCGCCGTGGGCCTGGACCGCGAAGTGCTCGGCCGGCGCTTCGCCGTGGCCAGCCACCCACGCCTGGCGCGCATCCTCGAACGGCGCGAGCCGCTGCAGTTCAGCGCCGACAGCGAGCTGCCCGACCCTTACGACGGCCTGCTCCAGGACAGCCCCGACAAGCCCCTGCCGGTGCACGACTGCATGGGCATGAGCCTCTACCTGGAGGGCCGCCCCTGGGGCGTGCTGACCCTGGACGCCCTGCGCCCCGGCAGCTTCTCGCCGGTCCTGGTCCGGCGCCTGGAGCACTGCGCGCCGCTGATCGAGGCCGCCGTGCGCGTCGGCCGCCTGGAAAGCGAAGTGCGCCGCCTGCGCCTGACCCGCAGCGCCCTGGCCGAACCCGCCCTGGAACCCGGCGCCGGCATCCTCGGCGAAAGCCCGGTGCTGCACCGGCTGCTGGACGAGCTGAAGATAGTCGCCGACTCCGAGCTGCCGGTGCTGCTGCAGGGCGAAACGGGCGTCGGCAAGGAACTGTTCGCCCGCGCCCTGCACGCCAGCTCGCCACGCTCGCGCAAGCCGCTGGTGTACGTGAACTGCGCGGCGCTGCCGGAAACCCTCGCCGAAAGCGAGCTGTTCGGCCACGTGCGCGGCGCCTTCTCCGGCGCCGCCCAGGACCGCCAGGGCCGCTTCGAGGCGGCCAATGGCGGCACGCTGTTCCTCGACGAGATCGGCGAGCTGCCGCTGTCGATCCAGGCCAAGCTGCTGCGCGCCCTGCAGGGCGGCGAGATCCAGCGCCTGGGGGCGGACCGGCCCCGGCACGTCGACGTGCGCATCATCGCCGCCACCAACCGCCACCTGGCCGACGAGGTGCGCGGCGGGCGCTTCCGCGCCGACCTCTACCACCGGCTGTCGGTGTACCCGGTGCACATCCCGCCGCTGCGCGAGCGCGGCCAGGACGTACTGGTGCTGGCCGGGCATTTCCTCGAACTCAACCGCACCCGCCTGGGCCTGCGCTGCCTGCGCCTGGCGCCGGACGCCGAGCAGGCCCTGCTGGACTACGCCTGGCCGGGGAACGTGCGCGAGCTGGAACACCTCATCAGCCGCGCGGCGCTCAAGACCCTGAGCCTGGCCGGCTCCCGCCGCGAGCTGCTGAGCATAGACGCGGCGGGGCTCGGCCTGGACCTGCCGGCGGCCGATGACGCCAGAGCGGCCAGCGCCCCCGCGGCCGAGGACGCTCATTCGTTGCAAGAGGCGGTCGACGACTTCCAGCGCCACCTGCTGCAGCGCGCCCTGCAACGCCACGACGGCAAGTGGGCCGCCGCCGCCCGTGCGCTGAAGATGGACCCGAGCAACCTGCGCAAGCTGGCGCGCCGCCTCGACCTGCGCTGAGCGCCTCGCGAGCGGCCTGGGGGCCGCTCGCAGCGGGGGCTTCAGCGCACCAGGTGCAGGTAGTGCAGGTGGCGTTCGTACTGGTCGAGGATGTCGCCGATCACGTCCTCGCGGCTCCAGCCCATGATGTCATAGTCCTGGCCGCCCTCGCGCAGGTGCACCTCGGCGCGGAAGTACTTGCGGGCATCGTTGCCCTCGTCGCTGTCCTGCACCACGAAGCTGGGCTGGGCGAAGGCCCGTGGGCGCACCTCGTAGAGGAAGCGACCTTCGCCGGCGTGGTCCAGCGCCAGGCTCACGCGGCCGTCGTCGCGCTCCTCCACCGCCACCTCGTAGCCCTGCTTGCGCAGCTCGCCGGCCACCTGCTCGCAGGCCGGGCGCACCACCTCGGTGATGAAGCGCGCCACGTGGGCCCGCCGCGGGCGCATGGCGATGTTGCGCAGGCGCCGCTGCCAGCCGCCCTGCGCGTGGGGCGCATGGCGTGGCGAGGGCAGCGCCTGGTGGCGCAGGCCGCGGCGGGTGGCGTCCAGGTGCAGCGCCTTGAACAGGCCCCAGATCGACGCCAGGAGGATGATGGCGAACGGCAGCGCACTGGCGATGGTCGCCGTCTGCAGCGCCTTCAGGCCGTTGGCCAGCAGCAGCGCCACCGCCACCACGCCGATGCTCACCGACCAGAAGATGCGCTGCCACAGCGGCGAGTGGTCGTGCCCGGACGAGGCCAGCATGTCCACCACCAGCGCGCCGGAGTCGGCGGAGGTGACGAAGAACACCACCACCATCAGCACCGCCACCAGCGACACCACGCGGGACAACGGGAAGTGCTCGAGGAAGGCGAACAGCGCCAGGGAGCTGTCCTGGCCGACCACCGTCGCCAGGTCGGTCACCCCTTCGTTGAGGATCATGTGCAACGCCGAGTCGCCGAACACCGTCATCCATAGCAGGGTGAAGCCGGCCGGCACGAAGAGCACGCCGCAGACGAACTGGCGGATGGTCCGCCCGCGGGAGATGCGCGCGATGAACAGGCCGACGAAGGGCGACCAGGACAACCACCAGCCCCAGTACAGCAAGGTCCAGCCGCCGATCCAGTCGGTGGGCTGGTAGGCGTAGAGGTTGAAGGTCTTGTTGACGATCTCCGAGAGGTAGGCGCCGGTGTTCTGCACGTAGGCCTGCAGCAGGAAGACCGTGGGCCCCAGCAGCAGCACAAAGAGCATCAGCAGCACCGCCAGGCCCAGGTTCAGCTCGGAGAGGATTCGGATGCCGCGGTCCAGGCCGCTGGCCACCGAGAGGGTCGCCAGGGCGCAGGTGGCGGCGATCAGGATGACCTGCACGGTGGCGTTCACCGGCAGGCCGAACACGTGGTGGAAGCCGCTGTTGATCTGCAGCACGCCGTAGCCCAGGGAAGTGGCCACGCCGAACACGGTGCCGAGGATGGCGAACACGTCCACGGCATGGCCGATGGGGCCGTGGATGCGTTCGCCGATCAGCGGGTAGAGCGCCGAGCGCAGCGTCAGCGGCAGGCCCTTGCGGAAGCTGAAGTAGGCCAGGATCAGCCCGACGATGGCGTAGATCGCCCAGGCGTGCAGGCCCCAGTGGAAGAAGGTGATCTTCATCGCCTCGCGCGCGGCGGCCACGGTGCCCGCCTCGCCCACCGGCGGCGTGGTGAAGTGCATGACCGGCTCGGCGACGCCGAAGAACATCAGGCCGATGCCCATGCCGGCGGAGAACAGCATGGCGAACCAGCTGCCGTTGCGGTACTCGGGCTCGCTGTGGTCGGGCCCCAGCTTGATGTCGCCGTAGCGGCTGATGGCCAGGAACACCACGCTGATGAGCACCAGCGCCACCGCCAGGATGTAGAACCAGCTGGCGTTGCCGACGATCCATTGCTGGATGCGGTCGAACCGGGCCTGCGCCTGGTCCTGGAAGGCCACCGCGTAGAACACCAGCAGCACGATGAGCAGTGCGCTGCTGTAGAAGACCGGGGGTTGAGCGTGCTCCTTGGTTTGGAAGGGTCGGACATCGGGGACGGTTTCTCCTTGTGAAGCGAAGGCGCCGGCGGCGCCCTGAACCTGCGTTCGCCTGCAAGGGTAGCTCATCGGCATCTCGTACTAATTCGAGGCACGGCGTTGCTACAGTGTCGCCGCGGCGGGCAAGGCGCATGGCGCGGGCCCTCCCGCCCGCCGGGCAGCCCTTCGCCCATGGCCGCTGTCGCCAAATGAGCATCCCGCTCCCGCCCGCCCATCGCCGGCCCGGCTTTGCGCCAGCGCGAATCGAAACTAGATTCAAAGGCAGCGCCCCCGCCGGCCCCGCTCAAGGAACAGAACGCCCATGCTGAACTACGTAGCCCTGGGAATCCTCATCGCCGTCGCCCTGATTCTCTTCTACGGCATCATCGCCATCCACGACATCCCCTACGAGATCGCCAAGGAACGCAACCACCCGCACCAGGACTCCATCCACGTGGCCGGCTGGGTGAGCCTGTTCACCCTGCACGTCATCTGGCCGCTGCTGTGGATCTGGGCGACGCTCTACCGCGAGGACCGCGGCTGGGGCATGGGCAACCCGAACGCGCCGGCCACCGAGCGCGAGCTGGCCGAGCTGAAGGCCGAGCTGGTGGAACTCAAGCGCACCCTCGCCGCGCCCCACGCGCCGCACGACGAAGGGAGCCACTGAGATGGAAACGTTGCTCCTGCTGACCTACGCCGCCCTCTGCGTCGCCGTCTTCAAGCTGTTCCGCATTCCCAGGAACAAGTGGACCGTGCCCACCGCCGCCCTCGGCGGCGTGGTCCTGGTGGGCTGCCTGGTGTTCTTCATGAACTACAACCACCCCTACTCCGAGGTGGCCCGCAGCTACTTCATCAGCACGCCCATCTCGCCCAACGTCAGCGGCCAGGTGATCGAGGTGCCGGTGGAGCGCGACCGCGCGGTGAAGAAAGGCGACGTGCTGTTCCGCCTGGACCCGACGCCCTTCGAGAGCAAGGTGAAGGCGCTGGAGGCCCAGTTGGTGTCGGCCAAGGCCGACCTCTATCGCGCTTCCACCCTGGTGCAGCGCAATGTCGGCAACCGCCGCGACCTCGACCAGGCCACCGCCCAGGTCAACGCCATCGAGGCGCAGCTGATCGGCGCCCGCTACGACCTGGAAAGCACCACGGTGCACGCCCCGGCCGACGGCATCGTGTCGCAGCTGATCCTGCGCCCCGGCGTGCGCGCCACGCGCTTTGCCACCCGGCCGTCGATGGTCTTCATCCCCAACGAGGACTACTTCTACGTGGCCTGGATGCGGCAGAACAGCCAGCTGCGCCTGAACGCCGGCGACGCCGCCGAGATCGCCTTCGACGGCCTGCCCGGCCAGGTGTTCCAGGCCAAGGTGCGGCGCGTGCTGCCGGTGATCGGCGAAGGCCAGATCCAGCCCGGCGGCAACCTGATCAGCTTCAGCGGCTCGCCGCCGCCGGGCCGCGTGCCGGTGCTCCTCGACATCACCGACCCGGCCTTCGAGCAATACCGCGCCACCCTGCCCGGCGGCGCCTTCGGCCAGGCCGCGGTGTACAGCGAGCACGCCCACGAGTTGGCGGTGATGCGCAAGATCCTGCTGCGCATGGCGTCCTGGTTGAACTACATCTATCCCTTCCACTGACGCCCCCATGCAGGAGCGCGCCCTGCGCGCGAAATCGCGGACAGAGTCCGCTCCTACAGGTTGCCGGGTGGCACGGACGCGTAGGGCGTATAACCGTTCGCGGTTATCCGCCGCCGGCCGACACACCGGTGCCCCGGGCAATGGCGGATAACGCCGTAGGCGTTATGCGCCCTACGGGCTGGGAGGCGCGGATGCGTAGGGCGCATAACCGTTCGCGGTTATCCGCCGCCGGCCGGAACGCCGGTGCTCGGGCAATGGCGGATAACGCCGTAGGCGTTATGCGCCCTACGGGCAGGGAGGCGCGGACGCGTAGGGCGCATGACCGTTCGCGGTTATACGCCGCCGGCCGGAACACCGGTGCCCGGGCAATGGCGGATACCCGTAAGGCATGGCATTCCCCCGTAGGAGCGGACTCCGTCCGCGATCTGCCGATCCCGGGCATCGACCCTACGGCGCCGGGCAACGCCCCTGGCCGGCCGCGGCCTGGGCGATGGCGGTGGCCAGCTGGCGCAGGTTGGCCTGGTGCGCGCTGACCAGGCTTTCCACGCTGTTCTGCGCCGGCGTCTGCACCGTGGTGTGGCAGCTCAGCTCGCCCTGGCCGCCCGCGCGTTTCAGGCGCCAGGTGGCGTCCAGCAGCGCGTAGCGCCCCGGCACCGAGTCGAAGCGCTGCACCTCCACCCGCAGCACCGCCCTGGGCGCGGCGCCGGGCGGGCCGCCGAGCTGGTCCTGCAGGGCATTCTGGAACTCGTCCACCAGGTTGGCGCCCCACCATTCGGTTTCCAGGATGGCCAGGCCGCTGCCGCCCTGGCGCACCACGATCTGCGAGCGGTCCACCTGCGGCGGCAGGCTCACGCGTTCCACGCGCACCCCGCTCGCCGCGCCCTGCCCCGGTTGCGCGGGCACCAGCGTGTGGTAGTGGATGGGCGCGCTGCTGCAGCCCCAGAACAACGGCAGCAGCCCGGCCATGAGCAGCTTCGGCAGCTTGGGCATCTCGTTCACTCCTTTGGCATTGCCCTGTCAGGGCTGCAGGTCGTTGACGCCCGCGGCCTTCGGGCGCCCGCGGATCAGCGATTCGGGGTGCCGGCCGAGGTAGTCCGAGAGGTCGCGCAGCGAGCGCGACATACGGTCCAGCTCCTCCAGGGTGTCGCCGAGCTTCTGGCGCTGCGGCGAGTCCTCCGACAGCGCGGCGTTGGCCGTCTGCAGCGTCTTGCGCACCTCGTCGAGGGTGCCCTTCACGCCGGGCAGGGTCTGGCCGTTGAACTGCTTCAGGCTGTTCTGCAGCTCGCGCAGGTTGCCGTCCAGGTTGTTGGCGATGCGCTCCAGCGGCAGCTTGCGGATGCGCTCCACCATTTCCTGCAACTGCTCCTGCAGCTTGTCCAGGCTGCCGGGCACGGTGGGGATGGCGAACGGCTGGGCGCTGGTGTCGAAGGCCACCTTCTTCGCGTCGGGGTAGAAGTCCAGGGAGATGTACATCTGCCCGGTGATCAGGTTGCCGCTGCGGGCCTGGGCGCGCAGGCCGTGCTCGACGAAGCTGGCGAGCAGCTGGCGGGTGCCCGCCTCGTCCTCCGGCGAATGGTGGAAGGCCTGCAGCATCTTCTGGTGCACCGGTCCCAGGCGCTGCGGGTAGACCACCGCGTCGACCATCACCGGGAAGCTCTGCTTCACCTCGTCGTAGTCCAGCTTCACCGAGGTGACCTTGCCGAAGGGCACGCCCATGAACTCCACCGGCGCGCCCACCGACAGGCCGCGCATCGACTGGTCGAAGCGCAGGCTCAGGTACAGCGGCTTGCCGGTGGGCGGGGCCAGCGCCGTGTCGCGGTCGGCGAACAGCTGGAAGCGTTGCTCGTCCGCCGCCGGCTTGGCGTCTGCGGCGAAGTCCGGGGTGCCGAAGGCCAGGCCGCCGACCAGCAGCGAGGACAGCGACTCGGTGTTGACCTTCAGGCCGTTGGCGTCCACCGACAGGTCCACCCCGCTGGCGTTCCAGAAGCGCGTGTCCTGGGTGACGAAGGCGTCGTAGGGCGCATTGACGAACACGCCGATGTCCACGCCCTTGCCGTCCTGGCGCAAGGCGTAGGACACCACCTGCCCCACCGGGATGCGCCGGTAGTAGATCGACGAGCCGATATCCAGCGAGCCCAGGTCGTCGGCGCCGAGCATGAAGCGCTTGCCCTTCTCGCCATAGGTGATCGGCGGCGGCGACTCCAGGCCGGTGAAGTTCTTCTCCGGGGCGCTGGCCTCGCCGGCGTCGGCGCCGATGAAGGCCCCCGACAGCAGGGTGTCCACCCCGGACACGCCGCCGGCGCCGATGCGCGGCCGCACCACCCAGAACTTGGCGCCGCGGCTGGCGAAGGACTCGGCGTCCTTGGACAGCTGCACCTTGGTGACGACGCCCTTGCGGTCCCTGGCCAGCTCCACCGAGGTCACTTCGCCTATCACCACGCTGCGGTACTTCACCTGGGTCTTGTGCGCCTCCAGCCCCTCGCCGGTGGCGAAGGAAATGGAGATCACCGGCCCCTGCTGCATCCAGTTGCGCACCACCAGCGAGGCGCCGACCAGCAGCGCGATGATCGGCACTATCCAGACCAGCGACAGGTTCCAGCGCCGCGTGCGCACCTCGGCCCGCCCCGGCGGCGCCGGGTCATGTGTGTCCTGCGCCATCGATTCGGTCTCCCTTGTGCGGATCGTCGTCCCAGATCAGGCGAGGGTCGAAACTCATCGCCGAAAGCATGGTGAGTACCACCACCAGGCCGAAGAAGAGGATGCCCGGGCGCGGCTCGATGGTGCCCAGCCCGCGCATCTGCACCAGCGCCGCCACCAGCGCCACCACCATCACGTCGAGCATCGACCAGTAGCCGATCAGCTCGACGAAGCGGTACAGCTGCGAGCGCTGCCGGCGCGCCCAGGCGCTGCGGCGCTGGGCGGTGAACAGCAGCAGGCCGAGGGAACCGAACTTGATCGCCGGCACGCCGATGCTGGCGATGAAGATGATCAGCGCGATGTCCCAGGCGCCCGCCTCCCAGAACTCCAGCACGCCGCCGCCGATGGTGCTGTCCACGCCCTGGCCGAGCATTTCGGTGCGCATCACCGGCAGCAGGTTGGCCGGCACGTAGAACACCAGCGCCGCCACCAGGAAGGCCCAGCCGCGGTTGATGGCGTCGGCCTTGCGCGCGTGCAGCGGCGCGCCGCAGCGTTCGCACTCATGGGCGTTGCGGCCCAGGTCGCAGGTATGGCCGCAACCGTGGCACAGGCACAGGTTCAGCTGCGGGGCCAGCGGCGGCGTGCTCATACCAGCTCCCAGAGGTCGCGGATGTCGCGCCCGGCGATGGCGATCAGCAGCACGCTCAGCGCCGCCAGGGCCACCAGGCCGATGCCGGGGATCACCTCCAGCAGCCCGGCCAGCTTGATCACCGCCACCATGGCGCCGAGCAGGCACACCTCCAGCATGCTCCACGGCCGCAGCCCCTCCAGGGCGCGCATGCACAGGGCGAAGCCCGGCGCGCGGCGGCCGCCCAGCGCGAAGCCCAGCACCCAGGTGAGCAACGTCACCTGCAGCACCGGGGCGATGATGATGGCCAGGGCCACCACCAGGGCGATGAAGGTGATGCTGCCGCTGCTGAGGACCAGCACCGAGTCCCAGAGCGTCGCCGAGTTGCTCAGGCCCTTCATGCTGATGGTCATCACCGGGTAGGCGTTGGCGAAGGCCAGCAGCACGGCGCCGGTCAGGCTCAGCGCCAGGCGTTGCTGCACCGTCAGCGCGGTGTGCCGCTGCAGCACGCCGCCACAACGCACGCACAATGCGCGCTGGTGGCGTTGCAGCGGCGCGCGCTCATACACGGCGTCGCAGTATTCGCAGATGATCAGGTCGCGGGCCTGGGGCATGCGGGGCTCTGGGCAGTGGGAAGCGGGGCCGGGGCGCCGCGCGAATGACGGCGCGCCCGACCATGCCTGGCAAGCCTAGCCGAAGATGGCGGCGCGGCCGCCGCACCCTGCTCTTTGCGCGACAGCCGGCCCGCCTCAGGCCCCGCCGATCCACCCCGCCGCGCGCTCGGCGATCATGATCGCCGCGGCGTTGGTGTTGCCGCCCACCAGGGTCGGCATGATCGACGCGTCGACCACGCGCAGGCCCTCGATGCCACGGACCTTCAGGCGGCTGTCCACCACCGCGTCCTCGTCGGGGCCCATGCGGCAGGTGCCCACCGGGTGATAGATGGTGTCGGTGCGGCGGCGCAGCACCTCCACCAGTTGCTCGTCGCTGTGCAGGCCGGCGCTGTACAGGTCCTTCAGGCCGAAGCGCGCCATGGGCCGCTGCTCGCAGATTTCCCGCGCCATGCGGTAGCCCTTGAGCAGCGTCTGCACGTCGTCGTCGTGGCCGAGGATGTTCGGGTCGATACGCGGCGCCGCGGCCGGGTCGGCGGACTGCAGGCCCAGGCTGCCGGCGCTCTTGGGCCGCAGCACGCAGACGTGGCAACTGAAGCCGTGGCCCCAGTGCAGGGTGCGGTTGTGGTTGTCCAGCAGGCTCACCACCGAATGCAGCTGCACGTCCGGGCGGCTCTGCTCGGGGCCGGTGCGCAGGAAGGCGCCGGCCTCGGCGAAGTTGCTCGCCAGCGGGCCGCTGTGGCTGGCCAGGTACTGCGCCAGGGCCGCGCTCATGCGCGCACCGCCGCGCACCGAGTAGCCGGGCAGCGAGGTGTCGTGGCTGCGGTAGCAGAGCACCACGTCCGGGTGGTCGCGCAGGTTCTGCCCCACCCCCGGCAGCTCGTGCTGCACGCGGATGCCATGGGGCTTCAGCTCGGCCTCCGGGCCGATGCCCGAGAGCAGCAGCAACTGCGGGCTGCCGAACACCCCGGCGCTGAGCAACACCTCGCGGCGCGCCTTCAGCTCCAGGTGCTGGCCCTTGTGCGTCACCCGCACGCCGCAGGCCTGCTTGCCCTGCAGCAGGATGCGCTCGGCGCGGGCGCCGGTCAGCACAGTGAGGTTGCCGCGCGCCTGGCGGATCGGCTTGAGGAAGGCGGTGGCGGCGCTCCAGCGGCGGCCGTCGCGGATGGTCACCTCGTAGTGGCCCACGCCTTCCTGCTCGGCGCCGTTGAAATCCTCGTTGTAGCGATGGCCGGCGTGCAGCCCGGCCTCGATGAAGGCATGGGAGGCCACATGGGCGTTCACCTGGCCGACGTACAGCTCGCCCTGGCCGCCGTGGTACTCGCAGCCGCCGCCGTGGTGGCGCTCGCTCTTGCGGAAGTACGGCAGCACCTCGGCGAAGGACCAGCCGGGGTTGCCCAGGGCCGCCCAGTCGTCGAAGTCGCTGTGGTGGCCGCGGATGTAGATCATGCCGTTGATCGAGCTGCTGCCGCCGAGCACCTTGCCCCGCGGCTGGTAGCCGATGCGCCCGCCCAGGCCGGCCTGGGGCACGGTGTCGAAGGCCCAGTTGACGTGGTGCGTGGGCAGGATGGCGGCGATGCCGGCCGGCGCGTGCACCAGCGGCGAACGGTCCTCCGGCCCCGCCTCGAGCAGGCACACGGAAACGCCGGGGTCGGCGCTCAGGCGGTTGGCCAGGACGCAACCGGACGAGCCGGCGCCAACGATGATGTAGTCGAATTCCATGGGGTGCTCCGGTGAGTGGGAAGGGAACGCCTCGGATTCTTCGCTGGCCGTCGTCCGATTGATTGATCTTTGATGACAGATAATTGATTCTTCACGACATGGAACCTTTCATCCGCACCACCTCCTTCACCGGCTTCCGCGAGCTGGTCGCCCAGCGCGGCCAGGACCCGGCCGCGTACCTGCGGCGCTTCCGCATCAAGCCGCAGCTGCTCGACGACGAGGACGCCCGGGTGCCCTTCCGCTCGCTGGTGGGGCTGCTGGAATACGCCGCCGCCGAACTGGGCTGCCCGGACTTCGGCCTGCGCATGGCCGAGCACCAGAACCTGCACGTGCTCGGCCCCATCGCCGCCATCGCCCGCCACTCGGTGACCGTGGCCCACGCCCTGGGCGACGTGGTGCGGTTCATCGGCTACCACAGCCCGGGCATCCAGCTGGAGCTCGACCAGGCGCCCGGCCAGGCCCCGCGCCTGTGCATCGCCCTGCGCATCCCCGGGGTGACGCAGCAGCGGCAGATGGCCGAGCTGGCCATGGGCGTGGCGCACAACACCATGAAGCTGCTCTGCGGCCCCGGCTTCAAGGCCCAGGCAGTAGAGCTGCACGGCGCAAGCCCGGTGCCGCTGCTGCGCTACCGGCGCTACTTCCATACCGAGGTGCGCAGCGGCCAGGCCGGCTACGCCATGCTGCTGACCCGCGCCCAGCTCGACCAGCGCATCGAGCAGCAGGACCCGGCGCTGCACCGCACCCTGGTGCAGTACCTCAGCCAGTTCGAACAGGAAGGCGCCGACCTGGGCGAGCTGGTGCGGCGCTGGGTCACGCGCATGCTGCCCACCCAGCGCTGCCGCCTGCCGCTGGTGGCCGAGCAGATGGGCCTGCACGAGCGCACCCTGCAGCGCCGCCTGGGCGAACTGGGGCTGACCTTCGACGAGGTGGTCGACAGCGTCCGCCGCGAGCGCGCGGAAACCTACCTGGCGGCGCGGGACATCCCCCTGGCGCAGATCGCCAACATGCTCGGCTACAGCGAACAGGCGGTGTTCAACCGCGCCTGCCGGCGCTGGTTCGACCTCACCCCCGGCGCCCGCCGCCGCCAGTTGCTGGCGCCGCGCACGTAGATACACCCGGCCACGTTCCACGCCAAGGTCGACCTTGGAGCCGCTTGAGGCCCAGGCCAAACGGCGGATAACGCCGGAGGCGTTATGCGCCCTACGGGGTTCGGCCGTGGCGTAGGGCGTATAACCGTTCGCGGTTATACGCCGATACACCCGTGCCACAACCCACGCCAAGGTCGACCTTGGCGCCGCTTGAGGCCCAGGCCAAACGGCGGATAACGCCGGAGGCGTTATGCGCCCTACGGGGTTCGGCCGTGGCGTAGGGCGTATAACCGTTCGCGGTTATACGCCGATACACCCGTGCCACAACCCACGCCAAGGTCGACCTCGGAGCCACCTGGGGCCCGGGTCAAACGGCGGATAACGCCGGAGGCGTTATGCGCCCTACGGGGTTCGGCCGTGGCGTAGGGCGTATAACCGTTCGCGGTTATACGCCGATACACCCGTGCCACAACCCACGCCAAGGTCGACCTCGGAGGCGTTATTCGCCGCCCAGGAACCAGCGGTAGTAGGGGTTGTCGCCGTCGTCGCGGACCACCTGGCGGGCGTCGCGGGCCCAGGCCTGGCGGTCGCCGCGGTAGGCGTGCAGGCTCAGGTCGTAGAAGCGCCGCAGGCGCGCCCAGTGGTCGTCCACCGCGGCGCGGAAGGACGGCTCGGCGCCCTCCAGCGGCGGTGCACGGCGCAGCGCCAGCAGCGCCGGCAGCACGCGGGTGATCTCCCTGGCGCGCACCCAGGGCGCGTACTCGATGCGCGGCTGGTCGTCGGTGACCGGCTGCGCGTCGCCGGCGAAGCTCTCCAGCCCGGCGCGGTCGGTCACCCAGGTGGCCAGCAGCGCCTCGGGCGAGTCCACGCCCACCTCGCCCAGGGCCGCGGCCACCGCCGGCTGCGCGAAACGCTCGCGGATGCGCGGCACGTCCAGGCGCAGCGGCTGCAGCGAGCCCACCAGGAGCATCTCGTGGAACTCGGTGGTCCACAGCCAGGCATGGGGGAAGACGTCGATGAAGCTGCGCACCAGCGCGCGGCTGTCCTCCTCGTTCTGCGTCGGCAGCGGCAGCCACTGGGCGACGATGCCGCCCTGCTCCAGGCGGCTGGCGGCCAGCTGGTAGAAGTCCCGCGAGTACAGGTTGACCACACCGGCGGCCGAAGGCGGCGGCGGTTCCAGGGTGATCATGTCGTAGCGCTCGGCGCTGCGCAGCAGCTCGCGGCGGCCGTCGCGCAGGCGGATGTCCAGGCGCGGGTCGTGGCGGGCGTCGAAGTTGCCCTTGAAGTGCGGCGCCGCGGCCAGCACCTCGGGCAGCAGCTCGGCCACCACCGGGTGCTGCAGGGCCGGGTAGCGCAGCATGGCGCCGGCGGTGATGCCGGTGCCGAAGCCGATCACCAGCGCCGAGCGCGGTTCGCCGTCGTGCACCAGCAGCGGCAGCAGCGCCTGCAGGCGCATGTAGCGCAGCGAGGGCATGGCGTCGCCGGTGTTGGACACGCCCTGGATGTACAGGCGGCTGAAGCGGTTCTGCCCCCTGCCCTGCTCCACCACCGCCACGGTGCCGCCGCGGCCCTCTTCGTAGAAGGTGATCTGCCCGTTGCGCGCCGCCGGCAGCAGTTCGGCCAGGTGCCGCGGCGAGGTGAACGCGCCGGCCGCCAGGGTGGCGACGGCGACCAGCGCCACGCCCAGGCGCATGCGCTTGCCCACCTGCCGGCCGCGGCATACCGCCAGCAGCCCGACGGCCGCGGCCAGCGCCGCCAGCAGCGCCAGGCTGCGCACCAGGCCCAGGCCGGGCACCAGCAGGAAGCCGGTGAGCATCACCCCGAGGATGCCGCCGAGGGTGTTGAGCGCCACCACCAGGCCGACGTCGCGGCCCACGTGGGCGCTGTCCACCGCCAGGCGCAGGGCCAGGGGGAAGGCGGCGCCCAGCAGCGTGGTGGGCAGGAACACCACGCACAGCGCGGCCACGGCGAAGCGCGCGCACATGCCGGCCAGCTCGCTGCCGCCCAGCCCCAGCACCAGTGCTTCGGCGCGGGTCTGCGCGCCCACCAGCCAGTGGCCGAGGCCGGCGACCTGGAGGATGGCCAGCAGCCCGGCGGCGGCGATCAGCAGGCCGAACAGGCCCCAGGGATCGCGGATGCGGTCGGCGCGCCGGGCGTACAGCGCGCTGCCTAGCACCAGGCCGCAGAGGTAGGTGGCCAGCACCATGGCGAAGGCGAAGGCGCGGGTGCTCATGAACTGCACGATGGACTGCGTCCACACCACCTCGTAGCCCAGGGCCACGCCGCCGGCCACGCAGTACAGGGCGATGGCCAGGCGCGCCGCGGGGCTGCGCGGCGCCACCGGCTGCCCGGCGGGCGCGGCGGGTTCCACGGCCTCGCGGCGGGCCAGCAGCGCGCCGGCGGCGGCCAGCAGGTTGAGGCCGGCGGCGGCGCAGGCGCTGCCGAGCACGCCCAGGGCCGGCAGCAGCACGAAGGCCGCCAGCAGCGTACCGACGATGGCGCCGGCGGTATTGGCCGCATACAGCCCACCGCCGGCGCGGCCCAGTTGGTCGTTCGCCGGTTTCAGCGCCCGCACCAGCACCGGCAGCGTGCCGCCCATGAAGAAGGCCGGCAGGCCGACCAGGACGAAGGGCAATAGCCAGGCCGCCAGGCCAATGCCGGCCTCCAGGCGGGCGAAGGGCCCGGCGGCGTGGGCCAGGGCCACGCTGGCGGCGACGCCGAGCGCCGCCACCAGCAGCTCCAGGCCGGCGTACAGGCGCACCGGCCGGCGCAGGCGGTCGGCCCAGCGGCCGAAGGCCAGGCCGCCCAGGGCTAGGCCGGCGAAGAAGGCGCTGATGGCGGTGGTGACGGCGTACACCTCCACCCCCACCACCAGGGAAAGCTGTTTCACCCACAGCACCTGGAACACCAGCGCCGCGCCCCCTGAGGCGAACATCAGCAGGGCCGGGAGCAGCATCTGCAGGCGGGCCCGGGAAGGGACTTTCGCGCCAACGGCACGACGGGATCGCATGGGGGACGGGCTGGCAGCTGAGGGCATCGGACGGCCTTGTCGGAAAATGGAAAAGCCTGCGACGGCAAAGCCGTCGCAGGCATCGGTCCGGAAGCCCGGCTCGCGGGCTTCCTATGCGGCACAGCTTACTTCGCAGTGCCCTGCTGCTTCATCTTCGCTTCGATCTGCTTGTCCACGTTCTCGCGGATCTGGTCGATGCTGAAGCTGGCCGGGCGCTGGCTCGGCGGGTACTCGACGAAGGTCTGCAGGAACTTCGCGGCCTTCTGCGTCCCCTGGAACAGCAGGTAGTCGTTCTTGGTCAGCCAGTCGTAGTACTGGTCGGAGACCACGTCCGCCCGCTCGTACGGGTCCATGCGCAGGTTGAACAGCTTGGGCACCCGCAGGCAGGTGAAGGGCTCGCTCCACACCTGCAGGCCGCCGGGCGCGCGCTGTTCGCACCAGACGATCTTCCAGTCGCCGAAGCGCATGCCCACCAGCTCGCCGTCGTCGTTGAAGTAGTAGAACTCGTTGCGCGCACTCTTGTCGGCCTTGCCGGTCAGGTAGTCCAGCTGGTTGAAACCGTCCAGGTGCACCTTGAAGTTCTTGCCGCCGACATTGGCGCCCTTGAGCAGGCGGTCCTTGATGTCGGTGTCGCCCACCGCGGCGAGCAGCGTCGGGAACCAGTCCAGCCCGGAGACCATCTGGGTGGAGACTTCGCCGGCCTTGATGTGGCCCGGCCAGCGGATCATCGCCGGCACCCGGTAGGCGCCTTCCCAGTTGGAGTTCTTCTCGTTGCGGAACGGGGTGGTCGCCGCATCCGGCCAGGACCACTGGTTCGGGCCGTTGTCGGTGGTGTAGATGACGATGGTGTTGTCGGCGATCTTCAGGTCATCCACCGCCTTGAGCAGTTTGCCGACGTCGCCATCGTGCTCGATCATGCCGTCGGCGTACTCGTTGCCCAGCATGCCGCTCTGCCCTTTCATCGAGTCGCGCACGTGGGTGAAGGCGTGCATGCGCGTGGTGTTCATCCACACGAAGAACGGCTTGTCGGCCTTCACCTGCTTGTCCATGAAGTTGATGGCGGCCTGGGTGGTGTCGTCGTCGATGGTCTCCATGCGCTTGCTGTTCAGCGGGCCGGTGTCCTCGATCTTGCCGTCGGCGGTGGAGTGGATCACCCCGCGCGGCGTGGCGGCCTTGGTGAAGGCCTCGTCGTCCTTCGGCCAGTACGGGCGTTCGGGCTCTTCCTCGGCGTTGAGGTGGTACAGGTTGCCGAAGAACTCGTCGAAGCCGTGATTGGTCGGCAGGTACTCGTCGCGGTCGCCCAGGTGGTTCTTGCCGAACTGCCCGGTGGCGTAGCCCTGGGCCTTGAGCGCCTGGGCGATGGTGATGTCGCGCGCCTGCAGGCCCACCGGCACGCCAGGCATGCCGACCTTGGACAGGCCGGTGCGCAACGCCGACTGGCCGGTGATGAAGGTGGAACGGCCGGCGGTGCAGCTGTTCTCCGCGTAGTAGTCGGTGAACATCATGCCTTCGTGGGCGATGCGGTCGATGTTCGGCGTCTTGTAGCCGACCACGCCGAAGGCGTAGGCACTGATGTTGGTCTGGCCGACGTCGTCGCCGAAGATCACCAGGATGTTCGGCTTGTCAGCGGCGCTGGCGACCGAGCATCCGACTATCGCCGTCGCCGCCAGGGCGAAGCGCGACAACCATCTTCCCGTGCGTTTCATGTGGGTGTTACTCCTTTCCAGTTTGCTTGTCGTGAGCCACGACTACGTTCACCGGGGGCGCCGACCGGCCGGCTGGCGCCCCGCTGCGATCCTGCGGTTCAGTTGTTTCCCGCTTGCTGTTCGAACGGATAGATCCGCTTCCACTCCTTCGCCATGTCCACTACCGTCCAGCCCTTCTCCGTGGCCTCGTCGAGCGCCTTGTCCAGGCGCCCGACCTTGCTCTGGCGGTCGTAGGCCCATTCGCGCTCGCCGTCGGTGTGGTGCACCAGGCCGGCGAAGCGCAGGCCTTCGCCCGCGGTGGTCCATTGCAGCATCTGCAGGTCGCCGTCGGAGTTGCCGAAGGCGAGGATCGGCCGGCGGCCGATGATGGCGTCGATGCTCTCGGGCTTGCCGGCGCCGTCGTCGTTGTGGGTGAGCTTGGGCAGGCGCTGGATCGACAGCGCGCCCTCATCGTCCTGGAAGCGGGTGGCGAAGGTGGTGCCGATCACCTGCTCCGGCGGGATGCCGTAGACCTCCTCGGCGAAGGCGCGCATGAAGGCCACTTCGCCGCCGGAGACGATGTAGGTCTTGAAGCCGTGCTCGCGCAGGTAGCCCAGCAGTTCCAGCATCGGCTGGTAGACCATCTCGGTGTAGGGCTTGTGGCTGCGCGGGTGCGTGGCGCTGGCCAGCCAGCGCCGGGCGTTGTCGGTGAAGGCCTCGGTGCTCATGTTGGTGTGGGTGGCCATGACGATCTCCAGCAGGCCGCGCATGCCGGCCGCCTCCAGGGCCTTCTGGTCGTTCTCCAGCACCGCCTTGAACGGCATCTGCTCCTTCCACTCCGGGTGCTGCGGCGCCATGCGCTTCACCTCGGCCAGGGCGAACAGCACCTGGAAGTACAGCGGCTGCTCGCTCCACAGGGTGCCGTCGTTGTCGAACACGGCGATGCGTTCGGCGGGCTTCACGTAGTCCTTGCCGCCCTCGGTGCTCACCGCCTCGACGAACTTCACGATGGCCTGCCTGGAGGGCCCGTCGTTCCACGACGGCAGCACCTCGGCCGCCTGGGCCAGCAGCGGCAGGCAGAGCAGCAGGGTGAAGATCCAGCGCAGGGTGGGTGGCGTGCGGTGTGCGTACATGGGACGTCCTTGCTTCAGGGGTTCAACGGCTTGAGGCTGTGGTGCGCCGGTGCGGGTTCGTCGTGTTCGGCAACAGCCTTCGGCAGCCCGGGCAGCGCCTTCAGAAGCGCCTCCGGGGTGTCTGCACGGTGTTCGCGTCCATAGCGAGTTCTGAAAAACGCTAGCAAATAATCGACAGTCGGCTCGGGCAGGCGGCCAAAGGCGCTACTCATTTCGTGACATCCGGTGCGCCGGCGCAGCCACAGGTACAGCGCGCCCAGCTGCGGCGGCGAGCCTTCGAGCTGCGGGCGCACCTGGCGCCAGGCGTATTCGGGGGAGTCCAGCCAGGCCTGCTGGCGGCGCTGGCGCCAGCTGCGCCATTGGCCGACCAGCGGCGCGCCCCAGCGCTGCCCGGCGAACGCCAGCGCGGCCAGCAGCACCAGGGCCAGGCCGATGAGCAGCCAGTGCCCGGCGATGTGCACCTGGGCTTTCTGCCCCAGGCGGCGCAGGTCCTCGGTGATGGAGAACGGCGCCTGGTAGCCGGCCGCGCCCCTGGCCTCCAGGTCCAGGGCCGGCACGGAGGCGGTCTTCTGCTCGCCCGTGGCGGCATCCCACCAGCGCAGCTCGATGGCCGGCAGGCTGAAGCGGCCGGCCTCGCTCACCACGTAGGTCGCCGCGTCCTCGCGCTCGCCGCCGTCGACGCCACCGCGCCCGTCGCCCATGGGCTTCACCGTCGGCGTCTGCACGTAGCGGCGCAGCCCGTCCACCTCGGCGAAGGCCGGCGCCGGGATCAGCATCGCCTGGGCCCCTTCGGCCTGCACGTGGAGGCGCCGAGTGACGCTGTCGCCTACCCGCAGCGGCTTGTGCGACTGCTCCAGCACCTGGCTGAAGTCGAGCTGCCGGGCCACCAGCCGCTGCGCCCCGGCCTCGCCGCCGGCGGGCTCGCGGGCGGTGAAATGCAGGGGCTGGCTGTGCACCGTCAGCGGCCCGCTGCCCTGCCCCGGCTGCACCTGGATGGCCAGGGCGGGAATGTCGAAGGCGCGGGCCTGCTGCGGGGTGATCTGGTAGCTGTAGCGCAGGCCGAAGAACGGCTTGCCGTCGATCTGCTCGGTGAGGTGCGTGGCCTCGCCGCTGGGCACCGACACCACCGCGCCGTCCAGCGCCAGCTTGGGCAGTTGCGGCGCTGCGCTGAACCAGGTGTCCACCAGCAGGTCCAGCTGCAGGCTGAGGGTGCCGCCCACCAGCACCGAGTCGCCCGGCAGCAGCTGGCTGCGCACCTTCACCAGCGGTTCGTCGGCCAGCGCCGGCACGGGCAGGGCCAGCAGCAGGCACAGCAGCAGGCGCTTCATGGCGTGGCCTCCGTGGCCGGGTTGCGCGCGGCGTCCTGCAGCAGGAACTTGCGCTTGAGGAAGCGCGCCGGCGAGGTGGTCAGGTTGCTCAGCCACTGCTCGTCGGAGCTGGCCTGGCCGGTCTGGCTCTGCACCGACTTGCCCTTGCCGGTGGTGTTGTCGAACACCTCCTTGTCGGCCTTCTCGTCCGGCGGCCCGGCTTCCTGCTGGGCGTCGCGGTCCTTCTGCAGGGCCTGCGCCAGGGCCAGGTTGGCCCTGGCCTCGGGGAAGTCCGCCTGGCGCGCCAGGGCCTGGCGGTAGGCGGCGATGGCCTGCTCGAACTTGCTCAGGCGCACATAGGTGTTGCCCAGGTAGAAATACGCTTGCGCCGTGTCCAGCCGGGCGAAGCTGGCCAGGGCCAGTGGGTAGTCCGCCGCGCGGTAGGCGGCGATGCCCTTCCAGTACACATCCTGGAAGTGCGCCGCGGCCTGCGGGTAGTGCTCGTGCTCGAAGGCCCAGCGGCCCTGCTGGTCGGCAGTGAAGAAGGCGTCCGCCAGCGGCCCGGCGTGCGCCGGCGGCGCCGGCCAGCCCAGGCCCAGGGCCAGCAGCGCCGCGCCCAGCCAGTGCACCTGCCAGCCCTTGCGGACGGCCAGCAGCGCCAGCGCCAGCAGCGGCCAGCACAGCCAGTAGCCGGCGTCCTTCCAGTGCAGTTCGCGGCCGTCGTCCTGGGCCGCCTGGAAGTGCTGCTGGGCGTGCAGCTCGATCCAGTCCAGGTCGTCGTCGTTCAGCGTCAGGCTGCCCAGGGGCGCGTCGGCGGCGTCGGCCAGGCCCTTCAGGCCCTCGGCGTCGAAGCGCGCCAGCAGCGGCCGGCCCTCGGCGTCCTCCTGGCCGCCCTTGAGCAGGCCGCCGTCCTGGCTGCCCACGGCCAGCACCAGCACCTGCAGCTCGCTGCCCTGCAGGGCCTTGCCGATGGCGTCGAACTGGGTGCGGTCGGCACCGTCGGTGACCAGCACCAGGGTGCCCGGCGCCTGCTCGGCGGCCAGCAGGCGCTTGGCCACCTCGATGGCGCCCAGGGCGTCCTTGCCGCTGCGCTCGATCAGGTTGCTGGACAGCGCCTGCAGGAAGCTGTCCAGCAGGGCCGGGTCCTCGGTAGCCGGCAGCACCAGGTGCGCGCTGCCGGCATAGGCCAGCAGCGCGGTATGGCCGCCGGCGCGGCGCTGGATGAGGTCGTGCAGCTTGTGCTTGGCCGCCTCCAGGCGCGAGGGCGGCACGTCGTCGGCGTCCATCGAGGGCGACAGGTCCAGGGCCAGGATCAGCGGCGCGCGGTTGTCGAGGAAGGCCGGACGGTCCTGCTCCCAGGTCGGCCCGGCGGCGGCGATGCCGCCCAGCACCAGGAAGGCGCCGAGCAGGTGCACCGGGCGCAGGCGCTGGTTGTCCTGCGGGGTGATCACCAGGTGCTGCAGCAGGTGCGGGGCGATGATGCCGTCCAGGCGCCGCGCCAGGTCGTGGCGGCGCGCCCACAGCAGCGGGAAGAGCACGCCGGGCAGCAGTGCCAGCAGCCACAGCGGGCGCAGGAAGTGGAAGGCGGCGAGGTCGATATCCATCTCAGCCCTCCACCTGCGTCTGGCGCCGCCCCGGCGCGCTCACGCGCCCGGCCAGGGCCGCCAGGCCATGGGCCAGCGCCAGGGCCAGCAGCGCCGCGCCCAGGGGCAGCCAGAACAGGTCGCGCTTGGGCTGGTGGCTGAAGGTTTTCACCTTGTGCGGGGTGATGCGGTCCAGGGTGGCGTACACCTGCTGCAGGGCACCGCTGTCGCCTGCGCGGAAGAAGCGCCCGCCGGTGGCCTGGGCGATGCCGCGCAGGCCGTCCAGGTCCACCTTGGCCTCGCCGCTGGCCGCGGGGTCGCCGATGCCGATGGTGTGCACCACGATGCCGTGCTC
Organism: Pseudomonas sp. 273; assembly: GCF_029201425.1. Classification (NCBI taxonomy): domain Bacteria; kingdom Pseudomonadati; phylum Pseudomonadota; class Gammaproteobacteria; order Pseudomonadales; family Pseudomonadaceae; genus Pseudomonas; species Pseudomonas sp. 273. The sequence goes on along the minus strand of NZ_CP116775.1, from coordinate 2,998,682 downwards.
GCGGGCCATGGCCGCCGCGTGGTCGGGGGTGATGGCGCTGGCGGTGTCGTTGCCGTCGGTGAGCAGGATCAGCACCTTCTCCTGCTCCCGGGCGTCGGCCAGCAGCTTGATGGTCAGGCCAATGGCATCGCCCAGGGCGGTGTTCGGCCCGGCCATGCCGATGCCCACCTCGTCCAGCAGCATCAGCAGGCTGGCGTGGTCCAGGGTCGGCGGCGCCTGGGGGAAGGCGCCGGTGCCGAAGACGATCAGGCCGATGCGGTCGTCCTTGCGCCTGGCGATGAAGTCGCGCACCACGCTCTTCACCGCGCTCAGGCGGTCCACCTTCTGCCCGGACGGGTCGGTATAGTCGCGGGTCTCCATGGACTGGGAGATGTCCAGCGCCAGCATCAGGTCGCGGATCGGCCGTTCCTTCTCGATGGGCTTCTCCACCAGCACCGGGCGCGCACAGGCGGCCACCAGCAGGGCCCACACCAGCAGGTTCAGCCACAATTGCCAGCGCCCGCCGGCGGCCCGGCCACTGCCCGGGGCCTGGCCGGTGGCGCGGCTCATGGCGGCGAAGAACGGCACGCGCAGGGCGCTGCGCGACTCGTGGTAGGCGCGCAGGTAGCGGTACGCCAGCCAGGGCAGCGGCAGCAGGAACAGCAGCCAGGGATAATCAAACTGCCACATGGTGGACCTCGATCCAGTGCCGGCAGGCTGCCAGCAGTGCCTGTACCTCGCTGTCGGCCAGGGCCTGCAGGCGCTCGGCCGGGGCGTAGGCGAGCAGCGCCAGGCGCTGCGCCAGGTCCGCCGGCAGCGGCGTGGCGCTGCGCCGTTGCAGGAACGCCTGCCACTGCGGCCCGCCCAGGCGCGCCGCGGCCTCGCCGCCGGGCAGCGACAGGGCCACGCGCTTGAGCAGCTGCGGTAGTTCGCGCAGGGCGCCCAGGCGGCGCTGCGGGTCGGCCAGCTCGGCGCTCAGTTGGTCCAGCAGGGCCAGGGCCTCGCGCCGGTAGCGGTCGCGCCGCCAGCGCAGGTAGCGCCAGGTGCCCCAGGCCGCCAGCAAGGCGACCAGCACCAGCGCCAGCACCAGCCAGCCCCAGGTCTGCGGCCAGTAGCCGGTGACCGGTGGCGGCAGCGCCAGCTCCTGCAGCTGGTCGATGCCCGGTACGGCGGCCAGGCTCATCGCGGCACGCCCGATAGCCGGCCCAGTTCGCCGCGCAGCTGCTCCAGGCTCTCGCGCCCGGTGCTGAACATCATCAGCGGCACCTGGCTGCGGCGCAGCAGCGTGGCCACGTCCTTCAGCCGCCCGGAGAGGAATTCGCCCAGCGGCTGGTGCACCTGGCGCCGGCCCACTTCCAGTTCCACCTGCAGTTCGCCCTGGGTGACGGTGACGCGGCCGCGGTCGGGAATCTTCAGGGCGATGGGGTCGAACACCTGCAGCGCCAGCACGTCATTGTGCGCGCTCAGCTGGCGCAGCAGCTGCAGGGTCTGCGGGCCGACGCCGGCGAAGTCGCTGATGATCACGATCAGCGCGTCGTGCCCGGCCACCGCCAGGCACTCGCGCAGCACCCGGTCGAGCTGCCCCGGCGACTCGTCGTCGGTGCGTGTCGCCTGCAGCGAATGGTTGTGCCGCACCACCGCCGAGCACAGCGCCTCCACCCGCGCGCGGCTGCGCAACGGGCGCACGTAGTCGATGCGCTGGTCGCCGAACACCAGCCCGCCCACCCGGTCGCCAGCGTGGAAGGCCATCCAGGCGCCGATGGCCGCCAGCTCCGCAGCGGTCACCGACTTGAAGTTGCGTTTGGAGCCGAAGTACATGCTCATGCGCTGGTCCACCAGCAGCAGCGTCGGGCGGTCGCGCTCCTCGGTGTAGCTGCGCACGAAGGGCTTGCCGTAGCGCAGCGAGGCGCGCCAGTCGAGGTGCCGCAGGTCGTCGCCGGGGCTGTACTGGCGCAGTTCGTCGAAGCTCAGCCCGCGGCCGCGCAAACGCGCCGCGTGGTTGCCGGAGAGCACGCTGGACAGCGGCTGCCGCGACAGGAAGCTGAGCCCGCGCACCTGGTGCTCCAGCAGCATCAGCTGCTCCAGCGAGGCGTAGACGAAGCCGTCGGCGACGGGCGTTGCAGGGGCCATGGCTACCCTCCCCTCAGGCCGGTACCGCGACCTTGTCGAGCAGCCGGTCGACCACCTGGTCGGCGCTCACGCCGTCGGCCACGGCGTCGTAGGACAGCAGCAGGCGGTGGCGCAGCACCGGGTGCAGCACGGCGCGCACGTCGTCGGGCGAGACGTAGTCGCTGCCGGCCAGCCAGGCGTGGGCGCGCGCCACGCGGTCCAGGCTGATGCCGCCGCGCGGGCTGGCGCCGACCTTGATCCAGCGCGCCAGGTCCGCGTCGTAGTCGGCCGGGCGGCGGGTGGCGTTGATCAGGTCGATCAGGTAGCGGTCGATGGCCTCGGCCACGTGCACCTGGCCGACCTCGCGGCGGGCGGCGAAGATCGCCTCCTGGGCCAGCGGCGCGGGCGCCTCGGCGGCTGCGCCGGCCTGCTGGCGCTGCTCCTCGGCGCGCACCAGGCGCAGCACCTGGGTCTCGTCCTCCACCCTGGGGTAGTCGATCAAGAGCTTCATCAGGAAGCGGTCCATCTGCGCCTCGGGCAGCGGGTAGGTGCCTTCCTGCTCGATGGGGTTCTGCGTGGCCAGCACCATGAACAGCCCGGGCATGGCGTGGGTCTGCCCGGCCACGGTGATCTGGCGTTCCTCCATGGCCTCCAGCAGGGCCGCCTGGACCTTGGCCGGGGCGCGGTTGATCTCGTCGGCGAGGATGACGTTGCCGAACAGCGGGCCGGGCTGGAACTTCAGCTGGTTGCCGGCCTCGGTCTGCTGCAGGATCTCGCCGCCGGTGATGTCCGAGGGCAGCAGGTCGGGGGTGAACTGGATGCGGCTCATGCGCGCGTCGAGGTTCTTCGACAGGGCCTTGACCGTGCGCGTCTTGGCCAGGCCGGGCAGGCTCTCCAGCAACACATGGCCGTTGGCCAGCAGCCCCAGCAGGATGTTGCGGATGGTCTCTTCCTGCCCCAGTACCTGCGCACCGACGCTGGCTTCCAGGCTGGCGATCTGCTCACGTGTGCTCACTGTCTTTTTCCTTGTTCCGGCCGTCGCATCGCATGCGGTTTCCCTGCGGCGGGCGCACCATGCCTGGCGCTTTGCCACTCCACTGCGCTGGCGCAGGGTTGCCCTAACTCTAGCCCGCGCCTCGTTCTGCGCCACGGGAAAAGCCGCACTGTCGTGTAATGAGCATCCCCGACGAAACACGGAACCGGCGAGGTTGCGTAACCGCTGTCAGTATCTAGGCTGGTCTGTGTCACAACACTCCCCAAAGGGGTGGTAGCCGCGCACGCAAGGGCGCCGGCACCGCCGACAACGAGCAAAAGGAAGCGCCGTGGCGAGCAAGAAATTCCGTCGTTTGCGATTGAACCCAGCCATGCTGGCAGGTGCGCTGGGGCTGGCCGCCGGCAGCGCCTGGGGCGCCGATGCGCTGATCTACGAAGTGGGCCAGGAAGGCACGGGCCTGGCCAACGCCGGCGCCGCGGCGCTGGCCCGCGACCCTAGCGTGCTGATGAGCAACCCGGCGGGCATCACCGCGCTGGCCGGCACCCAGATCAACGCCAACGGCCAGGTGCTGCTGGGGCACTACAAGTTCTCTCGCGACGACGCCAACCAGTTCGACGGCAACGAAGGCGGCAATGCCCTGAAGTACCTGCCCGGCGCCAGCCTCTTCGTCAGCCACCGCATCGACGAAGACAACGCCATCGGCTTCGGCGTGTACGGCAACTTCGGCCTGGCGGTGGACTACGACGACGACTGGGCGGGCCGCTACTTCACCCAAGAGGCATCGATCCTCAGCGTGTCCCTGCAGCCGACCCTGGCGCACAAGTTCACCGACAAGCTCTCCGTCGGCATCGGCCCGCGCCTGGTGTACGGCTACTACCGCACCGAAGTGGCGGTCAACAACAGCCTGCTCGGCCTGGTCGACCGCCCCGACGGCCAGCTGGAATACAAGGACACCGACGTCGGCACCGGCTTCAACATCGGCCTGCTCTACGAACTGAACGAGCGCACCCGCGTCGGCCTGGCGTACACCAGCAAGGTCAAGCTGGAATTCAAGGACCGCCCGGACCTGGACAACATCAGCAACCCGCTGCTCAACGCCGCCCTCAATCGCCTCGACGTGGACAAGCTGGAACTGGACCTGAACATCCCGCAGACGGCCCTGCTCAGCCTCGCCTACGACCTCGACCCGCAATGGACGCTGCTGGGCAGCCTGGGCTGGCAGGACTGGAGCGACTTCGGCGACATCGGCGTGGAAGTCGATGCCAACGCCGGCGGCGTCAGCCGCACCGTCGACCGCCAGTACAAGGATTCCTGGCATGCCTCGGTCGGCGCCCAGTACCAGGCCACGCCGAAACTGCGCTGGAGCATGGGCATGGGCTACGACAGCCCGATGGTCGACGACGGCGACCGCACCGTGGACAACCCCGCCGGCGCCGTCTGGCGCTTCGCCACGGGCATCAACTACGACCTGGGCGACGGCATGGACGTGCACTTCGCCTACACTCTCATGTGGCTGGGTGATATGGACGTCGAGCAGACCAAGTCGCGCTCCGGAACCACCCTCTCCGGCACCTACAAGGATGCCGCACTGCATGCCCTGGCCGCGGGCGTCACCTGGCGCTACTAGCGGCCAGCGGACAACCCTGGCCGTGCACCCGATCCCCTACCCTGTCATTACCGTCCAACAAGGAGCAACTCGATGAAGTTGAAGTCGTTAGCGGTATCCGTGTGCCTGGCGTCCCTCGTGCTCTCCGGCTGCGCGAGCAAGTACGTCGAGCCCGAGCAGTACTCCGGTTTCCTCAAGAACTACAGCGTGCTGAAGGAAGAAAAATCGCCTTCCGGAGCACCGGTCATGCGCTGGATCCAGCCGGGCATCGACGTCAACCGCTTCACCAGCGTTTATGTCGAGCCGAGCCAGCTCTATCCCCAGCCGCAACCCACCGAGAAGATCCCGCAGAGCACCCTGAGCGGCATCACCACCTACTACGACCAGGCCCTGCAGACGCAATTCGCCAAGGCCCTGCCATTGGCCAGCGGCCCCGGCCCGGGCGTGCTGGTGGTGCGCCCGGCGATCACCGGGGTGAGCGCCTCGACCAAGGGCCTGCAGCCCTACGAGGTGATCCCCATCGCCCTGGTGGCCGCCGGCGTCAGCGTCGCCACCGGCATCCGCGACCAGGACACCAGCATCGCCACCGAGGCGGCCTTCCTCGACGGCAGCAACAGCCAGGTGGTGGCCGAGGTGGTGCGCAAGGGCGCCGGCGCCGAGCTGGAGAACTCCTCCCAGGTCATGAAGGCCAGCGACGCCCGCGCCGTGCTCGACGGCTGGGCCGCGGACATGGTCAAGTCGTTCCAGGCACTGAAGAAGTAAGCCCCGCCGCCCGGGGCCCCGCCGCCCCGGGCGCCTTTTCCGCAGCACCCCATACACGACAGCTCATCGCCCCGGCGTGCAGGCCCCACCTCGGCGGCCATACTGACGGGCAACCCACCGGCTACGAACAAGAACGGACATGGATAGCATTCGCGGCACAGCCTTTCTCAAATTCGGCGAACTGGTCACCGAGCGCGGCGCCTCCGTGCGCGACTTCCTCGCCCCCCATCGCATCGGCCTGGACGTGGTCGGCAGTTTCGACAAGCAACTGCCCTACAAGAGCCTGGTGCAGATCTTCGAGGGCAGCGCCCGGGCCCTCGACCTACCGCACTTCGGCCTGGAGCTGGCCACCCGCCAGGGCTTCGCGCTGGCAGGCCCGCTGCAGCACCTGGCCCACTCCGCGCCCACGGTGGGCGACGCCCTGGTGGCGGTGATCCGCTACATGAGCATATACAGCCCTTCCATCCTCTATCGCCTGGAACGCCGCCCCGGCCAGGCGCTGCTGTACTTCGACAATGCCCTGCCCAGCAATATCCAGACGCCGCAGATCGTGGAGAAATCGGTGCTGCACGGCAAACTGCTGGTCAGCGAAGTGAGTGGCACCTCCTGGACCCCCAAGGCCGTGATGTTCCGCCACCAGGCCGTGGGGGAAATGGAGACCTATCGCGAGTACTTCGGCTGCCCGGTGCTGTTCGGCCAGGACCACAACGCCCTGGTCATGCCCGCGGAGGTGCTGCAGCGCGCCTGCCTCCACCATGATGCGATCCTGCACTCCATCGTGCGCTTCTACCTGGAGACCTACAGCGACGTCAACGACGACCTGCGCGAGAAAGTGGCGCGCAAGATCCGCATCCTGCTGCCGAACCACCGCTGCAGCCTGGAGCAGGTCGCCCACGCCCTCGGCCTGCACCCCAGGACGCTGCAGCGGCGCCTCGCCGACGATGGCATCGACTTCGAGGAACACCTGGACCGCATCCGCCGCCGCCAGGCCGAACAGATGCTGCGCCGGACCAACCTGGGCGTGGCGCAGATCGCCAGCGAACTGGGCTACCGGCGCACCACCTCGTTCTGCCGCGCGCACCAGCGCTGGTTCGACATGACGCCCCTGGAGCACCGGCGCCTGCACGGCGACCCCGGCATCATCATGCCAGGGGCCACCGACTAGCGGCGCGGATCGGCCCCGGGGTCGCCCTTCCCGGCCGGTGGCGCGGCCGGCGCGCTGTACCACCGGTCCCTGGGCACCCACTTCTCCTGCGCGGGGTCGGCCAGGTAGTGCGGCGACATGATCTGCACGCCGTATTCGTTGAACACGTCCTGGATGTTCGCGTGCAGCAGGCTCAGCAGCTCGGCGCGCGGCCGCGGTTCGCTGGGCACGGCCTGGGCCACCAGGCGGTACTCGGGGTAGAAGTCCGACAGGCCGGTCTGGAACACCTGCGGCCGGGGCTTGCCGAGAATGCCGTCGGTGCGCCGGGCGGCCTCGATCAGCATCGCCTCCACCTGGCGCCAGGGCGTGTCGTAGCCGATGGTCACCACGGTATCGACGATGTAGCCGGTGCCCTGCACGGCGCGCGAATAGTTGCGCGTCACCGAGCCGGTGATCATCGAGTTGGGCAGCGTCAGTACCTCGCCCAGGCCGGTGCGGATGGTGGTGTTGAACATGCCCACCTCGGTGACCGTGCCCTCGTTGTCGCCCACCCGCACGTACTCGCCCACCCGGAGCGTGCGCGAATAGGTGAGGATGAGCCCGGCGGCGGCCTGGCCGACCATGCTCGACGCGCCCAGGGAGATCATCAGGCCCAGCAGCACCGAAAGCCCCTTGAAGGCGTCGGTGCCCGAGCCCGGCAGGTACGGGTAGGCCATGACCAGGGCGAACAGCCAGATGGCCAGGGAGGTCAGGCGCGTGGTCGGCTGCAGCGTCTCCACGGTCAGCCAGCGGATGGTCCCGGGGCGCGCCAGGCGCTCCAGCAGGCGCCGGCTGAAGCCGCTCACGCCGCGGGCGATGAAGAAGATCGCCACGGCCACGGCGATGCCCGGGATGGCGCCGACGATGCCGTCCAGCAGGTAGTTGGCCAGCTCCAGCAAATACAGGTTGAGGCTTTCGCCCCAGGGCCGGGTGTAGGGGAACTGCGAGAGCACGAAGCTCAGCCACTTGTAGCTGCACAGCAGTACGAACACCCAGTACAGCAATGCCAGCAGGCGGTCCGCCAGGTAGAACACGTACTGCATGTCCAGCAGCGGCGTGTGCCCGACCTTGATCTGGTAGGTGCGTTCACGCATCAGCAGCGGCAGCCGGCCGCGCAGCTTGCGCCGCAGGTAGCCGGCGCCCTTGAGCAGCAGCGCGTAGACCAGCGTGGCCAGCGCCGAGTACCCCAGCGCCACGAGCAGGAAGCGCAGGCTGCGCGCCTGGCCGGTTTCCTCCACCACCACGCGCAGGTTGGCGGCGGCCTGGCGGGCCGCCTCCTGCACCGAGCCGCCGGGTGTCTCCAGGTCCAGCGGCGAGACGATGAACGCCCGCCGGCCGCCCAGCAGCACCAGCTGGCTGTGCAGGATGGAATCGGTGCCGACCTGCAGTTCCTCGGTACCCTGCAGGGCCTCCTCGATCACCGCCTTGGCCCGCTGCGCGCGGGCCGCCGGCGTCTCGCCCAGCAAGGTGGCGTGGAAGGTGATGATGCTGCGGTTGGCCACCTTCAGCTCCGCCGGCGTGCCCGGCACCCCTTCCGTGGCATCGGCCGGCACCTCCGCCAGCACCCACCCCGGCAACGCGACGAACAGCAACAGCAGCATGCTGAACCAGCGCCTCATGTACTCCACTCCTTGGCCCTCGCTGCGGGCATCGATGGCTACACCTGCGGGCACGCACGGGTGCCCTGGCTCAAGCGTAGCCACTGGCGCGACATTCGTCGGCGCGCCGGCGGCACCTGCCGGAAACATCGACTGCGCCACAGTTCCCGGCCGCTGCGGCAGCCGCCGCCGGCTATACCTAGGTTGTCGCCCACCCGGCCTCCGGGCGGGCGGCTCTCGTGTTCCGATGCAATGGCCTTTTTGGCCCGCCGACGTTGCGGGCGAGCGCTCCCCGCCGGGCCCCGCCAGGCTCCTGGGCCCGGCCCTGGCGGGGGCCTGTCGTTCAAAGAGAAGGCCGGTTTTCCCCCCTGCGCTGGCGAGCCCCGCGCGTGCGGCTAGCCTTCAGGCATCGCACCCGCAATGGAGCTTTTCCGCATGGCCGCCCGCAAGTTCCTCGAGATCAGCAGTGCCCGCGACTACCTGGACATCCTGATACGCGCCGGGCTGATCGCCGGGCTGGTGATCTTCTGCTACGAAATCTTCCGCCCCTTCCTCGGCGTGATGCTCTGGGCGGTGATCCTCGCCGTCACCCTGCACCCGCTGAACGCCCGCATCGCCGGCGCCCTGCGCCTGTCCCCGGGCAAGGCCGCCGCCCTGCTGGTGCTGCTCGCCCTGCTATGCCTCATCGTGCCCCTGGCCTTCCTCGGCGAATCCATCGCCAGCTCCGTGCAACTGGCGCTGCACTCGGCCCAGGAGTGGAAGCTGGAAATCCCCCGCCCACCGAGGCCGTGCAAGGCTGGCCGGTGATCGGCGAGCCGCTGTACCGCATCTGGATGCACGCCTCCCAGGACCTGAGCTGGGCCCTGCAGCAGGTGGCCCCGCACCTGAAGGACCTGAGCAAGACCCTGCTGGTGAAACTGGCCGGCGTGGGCACAGGCGTGCTGGTGTTCGTCTTCGCCCTGATCATCGCCGGGCTGTTCCTGGCCAACGGCGAGCGCAGCGCGCACCGCGCCACCGTCATCGCCCAGCGCATCTTCAGCCCCGAGCGCGGCGCCGAGCTGGCCAGCCTGTGCGCGGCCACCATCCGCGCGGTGGCCCAGGGCGTGGTGGGCATCGCCTTCATCCAGATGCTGCTGGTGGGCGTGGGCCTGGTGCTGATGGGCGTGCCCGGCGCCGGCCTGCTGGCCCTGCTGGTGCTGTTGCTGGGCATCATGCAACTGCCGGTGCTGCTGATCACCCTGCCGGTGGTGCTCTACGTGTTCAGCCAGGACGGCGTGGGCGCCACCACCATCCTCTTCGCCATCTGGACCCTAGCCGCGGGCCTGTCGGACAACGTGCTCAAGCCGCTGATGCTCGGCCGCGGCGTCTCCGTGCCCATGCCGGTGGTGCTGATCGGCGCCCTGGGCGGGATGATCAGCAACGGCATCATCGGCCTGTTCATCGGCCCGGTGGTGCTGGCGGTGGGCTACGAGCTGTTCAACTCCTGGGTGGACCAGGTGCAGAACGGCGGCGAACAGCCGGCGGCGGAAAACCCCGCGGGCGAACCGGGCGCCGCCCGCCCCTGAATGGCGAAGGGCGGTACATACACCGCCCTCGCTCCGTTTCAACCGAAAAGTCCCACGCGCATTCGCCCTTGTGGTCTTACAAGGCGAGCCCCTAGATTCGGTCCGTCACGGTGATCCCGTGGCCGGGCGTCGCAACCCGGATTTGTTAGAGCGTAAGAAGCGCCGACGCATCCCGCACAGGCGCTTTTTACTGCCTGCTGCATTCGCAGTCATGGCGGATCGTGCGGGTCAGGCCCCAGCCTGGCCGGTAACTGTCGCTCTAACAGCCGGTTTGCGACCCCGCACGGTCCGCCGCCCTTTTGGGCAGCGGCCCTTCCCACTCCCATGAGGCAAAGGACATGCGCTACCTCTCCACACCGTGCATCCGTTGCCGACCCGCCCCTGGAGGTAGCCCGTGCCCGAAGCGAAGCTGGAACCCCTGCAGCACCAGTCGTACGAAGACGTCCTCTTCGTCAACCCCAATGCCCCCGCCAACCACCTGTTCGAAGCCGCCGAATCGCGCCTGAGCCGCCTGGAAGACATGCTGCGGGTGCTGGAGAACCACGAGGGCTCCGATGTCCTGGTGATGGAAACCGCCCGCATCGCCTCCGCCCTGGCGCCCCTGGCCGGCGAAGCCAAGCAGCTGTACGCCCTGGCCCACCAGGCGCGGTGATGAAGCCGCCACCGTTGCAACACCGACAATGCCCTCCGACGACGAGGGCATTTTTCTGCCCGCCCGCATCCAACCGTAGGGCGCATAACGCCTAAGGCGTTATCCGCGAGGCGCGCCGATACCTCCTGCTATCGCGGACAGAGTCCGCTCCTACGGTTCCAGGAAGCACGATCGTAGGAGCGGACTCCGTCCGCGATTGGCCCCCGGCTACGCTGGACACCCCGGCGGCACGAATGGCGGCGGATAACCACGAACGGTTATTCGCCCTACATTGCCCCACCCACGCCATCCCCTGTGGGAGCGCGCCCTGCGCGCGATTCGCGGGCAGGGCCCGCTCCTACAGTCACCCTGAGGCATGGCGTTCCCGTAGGGCGCATAACGCCTACGGCGTTATCCGCCGTTTTCGTCAGGCCCCGGTGCATCGGCCATCGGCGGATAACCGCGAACGGTTATTCGCCCTACATTGCCCCACCCACGCCATCCCCTGTAGGAGCGCGCCCTGCGCGCGAATCGCGGGCAGGGCCCGCGCCTACAGTCACCCTGAGGCATGGCGTTCCCGTAGGGCGCATAACGCCTACGGCGTTATCCGCCGTTTTCGTCAGGCCCCGGTGCATCGGCCATCGGCGGATAACCGCGAACGGTTATCCGCCCTACGTTGCCCCACCCACGCCATCCCCTGTAGGAGCGCGCCCTGCGCGCGATTCGCGGGCAGGGCCCGCTCCTACAGTCACCCTGAGGCATGGCGTTCCCGTAGGGCGCATAACGCCTACGGCGTTATCCGCCGTTTTCGTCAGGCCCCGGCGCATCGGCCATCGGCGGATAACCGCGAACGGTCATCCGCCCTACGTTGCCTCACTCACGCCATCCCCTGTAGGAGCGCGCCCTGCGCGCGAATCGCGGGCAGGGCCCGCGCCTACAGTCACCCTGAGGCATGGCGTTCCCGTAGGGCGCATAACGCCTACGGCGTTATCCGCCGTTTTCGTCAGGCCCCGGTGCATCGGCCATCGGCGGATAACCGCGAACGGTTATGCGCCCTGCCCGGCCAGCGATTTCGCGCAGGGCTCAATGCACCAGGCCCAGGGCCTTCGCCCGGACGATGGCCTGGGTGCGCCGCGACACGCCCAGCTTGTTGTTGATGCGCTGGGCGTGGCTTTTCACCGTGTGCAGGGAAATGTGCAGGCGCTCGGCGATCTCCTGGTTGGCCAGGCCTTCGGCGATCATGCCCAGCACCGAGCGCTCGCGCCGGCTCAGTTGGCTGACGTCCAGCGCCTCGCCTTCACCCTCGCCGGCCCTTCCGGCCCAGCGTGCGATCTCGGGGCGGAACGAGTGCCAGTAGGCCTGGGTGCCGGGCCCGCCGAAGCGCCTGGCCTGGGCCAGCGCATCGAACAGGGCCGCCTGCGCCTTGCGTTGCCGGCCGCCGGCCAGGTGCGCCTCGGCCAGGGCGAAGCCCAGCTCGGCCGCCAGCTCCAGCTGCCTCGCCCGTAGCGCCTCTTGCAGCCAGGGTTGCAGCACCTCGGCCAGGTCCTGCCCGGCGGCCACGGCGGCCCGGGCCTGGAGCAGTTCGAACTGCCGGCGCGCATCCACGCCGGGGAATTCCAGGTGCCAGCCCGGCCGCTCCAGGCACAGCGCCAGGTAGGCCTCGGCCAGTTCGGCACAGCGCCTGTGCTGGCCTTCGCGCAGCCACAGGCGGGCACGTAGCAGGTCCAGCTGCGGGCGGTACAGCGGTTCCGCGACACGCAGCAGCTGCATGCAGCGCAGGGCCTCGGTGAGCCTGGCATAGGCGCTGGCCAGGTCGCCCTGGGCGGCATCGATCTCGGCCAGGCCGGCGTGGGCCCAGGCCACCGCGGGGTCGGCGGCGGCCCCGCAGAATGCCAGGCCTTGCGCATACAGCTCCCGCGCCTCGGCCAGGCGCCCCTGGTGCCAGAGGTTGCGGGCGAGCTGCAGCTGCGTGCGGCCCCGCACCCGGCCGCCGAGGGCCGCCAATTCGCTGTTCGCGCGCCTCAGCACCCCTTCGGCGCGGGCGAACTCGCCGCGCCATTCCAGGCGCCGGGCGTGCTGGAGCACCAGCATGGCCTCCAGGGTTCGGCAATCGCGGTCGCGAACCACCCTGGCCACGGCGTCTTCGAGCTGCCTCACGGCGTCGTCGCGGCCTTCGGCCTGGGCCTGTTCGAGCAGCGCCAGTTGCGTCAGCACCCGCACCGCCCAGGCCTGCCCGGGCAAGCCCTGCAGGGCCTGCTCCAGCGTCGCCGCGGCAGCCACTGCATCGCCTGTACGCAACTGCAATTGGCCGACCAGCGCCTGCCAGTGCCCGAGCCATTCGGCCTGGCGCTGCCGGCACGGGCTCGGCAAGAAGGCGGCGAGTTGCCCGGCGCAGGCGCTGGCCTCGTCCAGCCGGCCGGCGAGCAGCAGCGACCAAGCCCGCAACAGGACCACCTGCGGCGTACTGCGCAGCAGGGTTTCCGGCAGGCGTTCACTCCAGCACAGCACCGCCGCCGGCCCTTCGCCGTGCAGCAGGGCCTCGATGCCGATGCGCGCCATCAGGCTGGCCGCCATGTCCGGCTGCTCGGCCAGCAATGCGTAGTGCACCGCCTGCGCTTCCTCGCCCAGTTCGACGAAGTACTGGCACGCCTGGCGATACAGGCAAAGCCGGGTCGACGGCGGCAGGCTGGCCGCCAGCGCGCCCGCCACGGCGGGGTGGACCCGCAGGCGTTCCTCGCCCGGCCCCACGGGCTCGACGAAGGCCCCGGCGTCGAGCAGCGCGGACAGCAGTTGGGCGCCCTCGCCCGCTTCGAACAGGTGGCCGAGCAGGTGCTTGTCAAAATCCATCAGGCAGGCCAACTGGCACAGTGCCTGGCGCTGGCGCGCCGGCAGGCCGTCGAGCAGTTCGCAGTGCAGGTAGTTCAGCAACAGGCGCTCGCGGCCGATCGGCGGCTCGCCCAGGCGGGCGGCCAGCAGGTCCAGGGCGGCGCCGGCGCACCAGCCACGGGTGCGCTGCAGCAGCGTGTCGGCCTCCAGCGGCGGGGCCGGCTGCTGTTCCAGCAGCGCCTGTAGTTCGAGCCCGGTCAGGGCCAGTTGCCGCGCATCCACTTCGTGCAGGTCTCCGGCCAGCAGCAGGCGCGTCAGGGGCCAGGCCGGGCGGCGCCGGCTGGCGATCCACCAGCCGACCTGCGGCGAGGCGAGCTGCAGCAGCCGGCCCACCAGCCTTTCCACCTCTTCGCCGGCGCCGCACAGGTGGTCGAGCATGATCCACAACGGCCGCTCCTGCTGCGCCAGGCGCGCCTCCAGCGCCTGCTCCGTGGCGTCCTGCAGCCCCAGCATGGAAGCCAGGCGCTGCACCACTTCGCTGGCGCCAGTGCGCCGGCCGCGCAGGTCCAGCCAGCACAGCCCGGTGTTCGCCGGGACCGCCTGGGCGCAGGCACGCAGCAGCAGGCTCTTGCCACTGCCGGCGCAGGCGCAGAGCAGGCGAAGGCGCGGGTTGCCCCGAAGCAGCGGCTCGCTCAGGCGCGGGCGTGGCAGGTGGTCCAGCGGCAGGTCGGGCAGGTTGTGCGGCATGGTGCGGGGAGACTCCGGGCGCGGCTGGGCGTTTTTCAGCCAATGCTAGGAAGCGCGCCAGGCAAGGTTCATCCCCCAGACGGGGGAAAAAAGGGCGGCCCGGGGGCCGCCAAACCACGGAGTTGCTCTGTCGACGGCCGGAGAGGCCGCCCGCCGGGAGCGGCGGGAAGTAAAAGTGGCGGCCCACAAACCGCCCGGAGCGGATGGTGCCGGTGTGGGCGGCGGACCAGGGCCCGCCGCCCTTGCCTTCAGAAGTTCACCCCCAGGCTCAGGGCGACGAAGTCACGGTCGCTGGAGGTGTTGTAGTCGCCACCGAAGAAGTTGGTGTACGACAGGCTGGCCGTATAGGTGTTCAGGTAGTCGGCGTCCAGGCCGAGGCTGATCGCCTTGCGGCCTTCCTCGAAGTTGCCGCCCGGGCCCGGCGAGAAGCCATCGACGTCGTGGGACCAGGCCAGGCTGGGCTTGAGGTTCACCCCGGCGAACACGTCGTTGTAGTCCCAGATGGCGCGCATCCGGTAGCCCCAGGAGTCGGTGGTGGTGAAGCCGTCGCTGTCGCAGTAGCGGCTGACGTTCTTGCCGTTGGCGCCGACGGTGTTGGCGTTGATGGCCCGGCAGGTGTTGTTGGGCAGTTCGCCGGGGCCGAAGACCGGGTCGCGGCCGTAGCGTACGTCGTGGCTGCTTTCCAGGCCGCCGACGTGGGTCCAGCCCACCTCGCCCACCAGGGTCAGGCGCTCGGCGCCCATGACCTGGTCGAGGAAGTGGGTGAAGGTGGTCTGCAGCTGGGTGATCTCCTTGCGCTCGTAGCCGGCCAGGGAGCTGCCGGGGATGGACGCCGGGTCGCCGCCGGCCAGGGAGAAGTTGGAGAAGGCGGCGAACGCCGGGTTGATCCCGGCCAGGCCGCGCACGCCGCCGTAGAGCAGGTCGGTGGTGTTGATCTGCACCGGGGCGTTGGGCCGGTAGCTGATCTCGCCCTGCCAGGCGGTGCCGGTGGGCAGCGTGGTGGAGAAGCTCAGGCCGTAGAGGTGGATGTCCTCGGGGTATTCCATGAAATAGCTGCTGCCGCCGGCGACGTTGGCGATGGCCACGCCCTGGCGCGCGGCGGCCGGCACCTGCGGCACCGCGCCGGCGAGCACCTGTGCCGAGCGAACGTAGGTGGCGCGGTCGGCGGCGTTGACGCTGAGGATCGGCAGGCGCGAGTGGTAGTTCATGTAGTAGGCGCCGAATTCGGTGTCCAGCGCATCGGACATCCAGTGCAGGGCCATGCCGTACTGGCCGCCGTCGCGGGCGTCCTTGTCGCCGCTGCGCGGCACTATCACGCCCTCGCGGGTGGTCTGGTAGCCGAAGGCCGGGCCGAACGGCGCCAGGGCCGGGGACAGCACCGCCAGGTTGTTGCTGCAGCCGTCGGCCACCACGTCGGCCTGGGAGAAGAAGGTGCCGCAGTTGTCCACCACCGTCTGGTCCCATTCCAGCTGGTAGAAGGCGTCCGCCGACAGGGAATCGGTGATGTTCTGCGAGACATAGAACATGTTCACCGGGATCAGGCCTTCCTTGATCTCGGCGCCGGGCCGGCGGAAGGCGGACACGTCGATGGGGTTGATGGCGTTGATGCCGCCCTGGATGAAGGTGCTCTCGCCCCAGCTCACCACCTGCTTGCCCAGGCGCACGCTGCCCGGCAGGTCGGCGATGTTGTAGTTGTGGTAGACGAAGGCGTCGAGCAGCTCGGCGCCGGAGGACTTGGCGCCTTCCTTGCGGCCGCTGTCGTCGATGTCCTTGAACAGGCGGCTTTCGTCCTTCAGCTCGAAGTCGTACCAGTACTTGCCGCGGACGAAGACGCCGGTGTCGCCGTACTTCAGCTCCAGGTCGTGGATGCCCTTGAAGATCTTCGAGAAGGTCTCGCCGCGCTTGAAGTTCAGGTGCGCGTCGTCGGAGGTCTGCGACAGGCCGCGGCCACCGTTGTTGCCGCCGATGAAGTCCTTGTCCGGCTTGCTCGTCGACCAGCTGGCGCCCACCGACAGGCTGGAGTCGAACTGCCCCTCGATCTCGCCGATGTTGAAGGTGACGGCCTGGGCGTGCCCGCCGATGCCGACCGCGACCGCCGCGGCCAGCGCCTGCAGCGGGAACCCGGCGCGCTTTCTCGTTGTACTCATGCGGCTCTCCCCATTCTGGGTGTTTTTGTTGGCCGCAGAAGCTAATCAGCCGAGCCGGTGCATCGAAAGCAACCTAGTAGTGATTCGAAATTCATACCTTTCGCGCAAGGCTGCGCTCCACCGGGGCCCGCCCGGGCCCGCCCCCATTTGGGGGACATTCTCCGGCGCGGCGGATTGCTAGCTTGGCGTCAGGGCCGAACCTGCCCCCGGCGCGACCGCGCCGCATCCAGCACATCGAGGAAAGTAATATGTCGCCAATAAGATCCTGGCTGCGCGCCGGGGCTTTCTCTCTCACTGCACTCTCCGCTGCCGCCCTCGCTGCCGTGCCGGCCGACGAGGCCGCGCAACTGGGCGGCAAGCTCACCCCCATGGGCGCGGAAAAGGCCGGCAATGCCGACGGCAGCATCCCCGCCTGGACCGGCGGCCTGGCCAGGGACGCCGCGCCGGTGGACGCCAAGGGCTTCCTCAGCGACCCCTTCGCCAGCGAGAAGCCGCTGTTCACCATCACCAAGGACAACTACACCCAGTACCAGGACAAGCTCACCCCCGGCCAGGTGGAGATGTTCAAGCGCTATGGCGGCACCTACGTGATGCCGGTCTACCCGAGCCACCGCAGCGCCGCCCTGCCCGACTCGGTGTACGCCGCCGCCAAGCGCAACGCCACCCACACCAGCCTGGTGACCGGCGGCAACGGCCTGGCCGACTTCGACACCGCCGTGCCCTTCCCCATTCCGAAGAACGGCCTGGAGGTGATCTGGAACCACATCACCCGCTACCGCGGCGGCAGCTTCAGCCGGCAGATCGTCCAGGCCACCCCGCAGGCCGACGGCACGCCGAGCCTGGTGACCTTCGAGGACCACTTCACCTTCCGCACCAACCTCAAGGACTACAACGCGGACGAGAACAAGAACCTGCTGTTCTGCTTCACCCAGCAGGTGGTGCAGCCGGCGCGCCTGTCGGGCAACGTGCTGCTGGTGCGCGAGCCCATCGACCAGGTGGCCGAGCCGCGCCAGGCGTGGATGTACAACGCCGGCCAGCGCCGCGTGCGCCGCGCCCCGCAGGTGGCCTACGACGGCCCCGGCCAGGCCACCGACGGCCTGCGCACCTCGGACAACTACGACCTGTACAACGGCGCGCCCGACCGCTACGACTGGAAGCTGATCGGCAAGAAGGAGATCTACATCCCCTACAACAGCTACCGCCTGGCCTCCACCAAGCTGAAGTACTCGGACATCCTCCAGGCCGGCCACATCAACCAGAACCTGGCGCGCTACGAGCTGCACCGCGTCTGGGAAGTGGAAGCGACGCTCAAGCCCGGCCAGCGCCACATCTACGCCAAGCGCCACTTCTTCATCGACGAGGACAGCTGGCAGGCCGCCGAGATCGACCACTACGACGGCCGCGGCCTGCTGTGGCGCGTCGCCGAGGCCCACGCCATGCAGTTCTACGATCACCAGGTGCCGCTGTACGCCATGGAGACCCTCTACGACCTGCAGTCCGGCCGCTACCTGGCCCTGGGCCTGACCAACGAGGAGAAGCGCTTCTACAACTTCGGCTACCAGGCTTCCAACGCCGACTACCTGCCCGCCGCGCTGCGCAACATGGGCGTGCGCTGACAGCGGAATCCCCCCTCGGACGAAAGGCCACCTGCGGGTGGCCTTTTGCATTGGCGGCGCGGCCAATCGGGACCTGTCGCTGTAACCCGCCGAAAGACTTGGATACCATTTACCCACCATACTGTATCCCTCCGCGGGGCATACGCCGCGCCACGAACCCACGACGACGATGCTCTCTCCGCTGCTTTCCACCAAACTCCTGCCGCCCCGCCGGGCCCGCGGCACCCTGCCCCGGCCCCGCCTGGAACAGCTGGTCGAGCGCATTGCCGAGGCCACCCTGACGGTACTCAAGGCCCCGCCGGGCTTCGGCAAGAGCACCCTGGCCGGTAGCTGGGCCGAGGCGGCGCTGGCCCGTGGCGGCAAGGTGGCCTGGCTGAACCTGGACGAGGCCGACGACAGCGCCGACCGCCTGCTGCTCTACCTCGCCGCGGCCATCCAGCGGGGCTTCGACGGCAGCGCCGACGACAACCTGTTCAAGGAACTCTCGCTGCTGCCGGTGGAGCAACTGGCGACGCTGCTGGCCAACGACCTGGAGCGCCGCAGCGAGCAGTGCTTCCTGTTCATCGACGACTACCACTGCGTGCCGCCTGCGGTGCTCATCGCGGCCTTCGACAGCCTGGTGCGCTTCGCCCCGGACAACCTGCACCTGGTGTTCTGCGGGCGCGTCGACCTGCCGGCGGCATTGATCGCCCACACCTACGACGACGCCTGCCTGGAGGTGGACGTCGGCCAGTTGCGCTTCGACCTGGACGAAACCCGCGACCTGCTGCTGCGCACCGGCACGCCGAACGTGGACGCAACGGAGCTGCTGGAGCTGCACGCCGCCACCGAGGGCTGGATCGCCGCGCTGCGCGCCAGCCTGCTCACCCTGCGCCAGCGCCCCGCGGGCAGCGCGCGCCTGAGCAACAGCATCAGCGGCCTGCTGGACGAGCTGCTGGCGCGCCTGCCCGGCGGACTGGCCGGCTGCCTGCCGCGCCTGGCGGCCGTGGACAAGTTCGACGCGGTGCTGGCCGAGGCCCTGACCGGCGCCGCCGATGGCCGCGCGCTGATCGAGGACATCGACCGCCGCCAGCTGTTCCTCACCACCCTGGACGCCCAGGCGCAGTGGTTCAGCTTCCACCCGCTGTTCCGCGAGCACCTGCACCGCCGCCTGCCGGCCGACGCGCTGGCGGCCACCCTGGACAAGGCCGCGCGCTGGTTCGCCGGGCAGCAGCTGTGGATGGACGCCGTGCGCTCCGCGCTGGCCTGCGGCGACAACGACAGCGCCCGCGCCTGGATCGCGCATTGCGCCATGGACATGGTCGAGCGCGGCGAATTCGTCACCCTGGTCGACTGGCAGCGCCAGTTGCACGACCGCCTGCTGGAAAGCCCGGCGCAACTGAAGCTGGCCATGGGCTGGGCCAGCGGCCTGGCCATGGGCAGCGGCCGCGCCCGGCAGTTGCTCGCGGAGGTGCGCCAGGCGCTGCCCGGCATCGCCGACGAAGCACAGCGGGAGCACCTGGCCTGGGAATGCCGCGCGCTGGAAGCGACGCTGCTGGCCCTGGAAGACCAGGCCGAAGACGCCGGCCAACTGGCGAGCGCCTGCTACCCGCACCTGCGCGAGCGCCCGTGGATCAGCAACACCCTGCTCAACCTGCTGTGCTTCAGCCACCTGCGCACCTGCCGCTGGCAGGCGTTCTACGCCCTGCCAGCCTCGGTACGCACGCCGCTGGACCCCAACCGCTACCAGTTCAACCAGGTCTACCGCCTCAGCCTGCAGGGCCTGGGCGAAGCCCTGCAGGGGCGTTTCGGCCAGGCCGTGGCGCTGTTCGAGGAAGCCATGCGCGTCACCGCCGAACGGGGCATCACCAGCCGCTCGGTGCTGCGCGCGCTGCCAGCCAGTTTCCTCGGCTGCGTGCGCTACCTGCAGGGCAGCCTGGCCGAGGCCGAGCGGCTGATCATGGAAAGCGTCGAGACCATCATGATCTGCGGCTTCCTCGACTGCGCCGGGGTGCTGTTCATCACCGCCAGCCGCCTCAGCAGCAGCCACGCCAGCCCCCAGGGCGCGCGCTATTTCCTGGAGGAAGGCGACCGCCTGGCCCAGGCCCGCACCTGGCCGCGGCTGCAGGCGCAACTGCTGCTGGAGCGGACCCGCGTCAGCCTGCTGGAACAGAAATCCCACGAGGCGAACGCCTGCCTGGGCCAGCTCGACGCCCTGCGCCTCGCCCATGGCGGCGAAAGCGCCGAGCTTTCCGAATACGCCTGCCTCGCCAGCCTGGCGGAGCTATGGTGCGAAGCCGCCGGCATGGGGCGCCAGGCCGACCTGGAGGGCGCCGAGCGGCTCTGCCGCCTGGCCCACCGGCACAACCTGCGCCTGATGCAGCTGCGCCTGGCCGGCAGCCTGGCCATGGTCCACTGGCGGCGCCGGGCCGGCGAGCAGGCCCTGGCCAGCCTGCTGGAAGTCGCCGAACTGCTGGAGCACTGCGACGCGCCGCAACTGCTGCGGGACCTGCCGGCCCAGGACATGCTGCAGCCGCTCATCGCCCACGCCCTGGCCCAGCCCGGCCTCGCCCCGGCGCTGAAGGCCCGCCTGCAGCACCTGCAGCCCAGCACGGCGGACAGCGCCACGCAGCACACCGCGCGGCTGATGATCAGCCTGACCAGCAAGGAGCGGAACGTCCTGGACCTGGTGGCCCAGGGCAAGTCGAACAAGGAGATGGCCAAGCTGCTGGGGGTGACCCCGGAAACCATCAAGAGCCACATGAAGCACATCTTCAGCAAGCTGCAGGTGGACAGCCGGGCGCAGGCGGCGGTGGCGGCCAAGGCTTGCGGGTTGATCTGAGCGGCGCAGGGCGCCTGGCTGCGCTGTGCAAGGCGGCGGCGAGACGGCCATAATCGGCGCTTGCCCCCGATCCAGGCCCCGTCGATGTCCGAGCAACCCAGCCCAGCCAACGCAGAACAAGCCTCCCCTGCCCGCCCCCGGCGCTTCCGCCGGCCCCGCTGGCTGGAATGGCGACAGCGCCTGGCTTTCTGGGTCGGCGCTCTGCTGGTGGGCCTGGTGGCGCTGGCCTTCGCCTGGCTGGCGGACCAGTCCTTCGCCCTGTTCAAGCGCATGCTCGGCGTCGCCCCCTGGCTGCCGCTGCTGGTCACCCCCGCGGGTTTCGCCCTGCTGGCCTGGGTCACCCAGCGCTGGTTCGTCGAGGCCAAGGGCAGCGGCATTCCCCAGGTGATCGCCGCGCTGGAATCGCCTTCGCGGCGGTTCCGCGCCCAGGTGCTGGCGCTGCCGGTGGCCGCCGTGCGCATGGTCTTCACCCTGGGCGCGCTGCTGGTGGGCGGCTCGGTGGGCCGCGAAGGGCCCACGGTGCACGTCGGCGCCGCGGTCATCTACGCCTTCGGCCGGCGCCTGGGGCTGCACGGCCGGCGCACCATCGCCGGGCTGATCCTCGCCGGCGGCGCGGCCGGCATCGCCGCGGCCTTCAACACGCCGCTGGCCGGCATCGTGTTCGCCATCGAGGAGCTCAGCCGAACCTTCGAGCAGCGCTTCAGCGGCCTGGTGCTGACCGCGGTGCTGATCGGCGGCGCCGTCACCCTCGGGCTGATGGGCCACTACTCCTACTTCGGCGAGATCGGCGGCAGCCTGCCGGCGGGCTGGGGCTGGAGCGAGGTGCCGGCCTGCGCGCTGCTCGGCGGCCTGCTGGGCGGCCTCTACGTCAAGCTGGTGCTGCCCACCCGGGCCGGCTGGCTGGGCCGCATGTGCCAGCTGCGCGAGCGCTTCCCGGTACGCTTCGCCGGCGCCTGCGGGCTGCTGCTGGCGCTGCTGGGGCTGGCCTCGGGCAACCACGTGTTCGGCACCGGCTACGAGGAGACCCGCGCCCTGCTGGAGGGCCACCCGATGACCGAGCAGAGCTTCCTGCTGTGGAAGTTCCTGGCCAACGTGGTGTCCTACCTCGCTGGCATCCCCGGCGGCCTGTTCTCGCCCTCGCTGAGCATAGGCGCGGCCTTCGCCCCGCTGCTGGCCCAGTTGCCCGACGTCAATCCGCAGACCTGCGCGCTGCTGGGCATGGGTGCCTACCTCGCCGGGGTGACGCGCTCGCCGCTGACCGCCTCGGTGATCGTCCTGGAACTCTCCCACAGCCCCGACCTGCTCATCCCCATGCTGGCGGCCACGGTCATGGCCGCCACCGTCTCCGGCTGGATCGCCCCGGTCTCGCTGTACCACGCCCTGGCGCGGCAGATCCTCGACAAGCTGGCGCCGGTGTAGGGGCCCCGCTGACCCGGCTCAATGCGTGCAGGGCTGATGCCGGCCCCGCTCAATCCGCCGCGGCGAAATGCGCCAGCTGGTCCGCATGCGCCTTGCGGAATGCCGGCCGGGCCGTGGCGCGGGCGACGTAGGCGCTGCAGGCCGGGTAGGTCTGCAGCCCATCGAAGTGCTCGACCAGGCGCAGCACGTCGGCCATGAGGATGTCGGCGATGGAGAAGGCCCCGGCCAGCCATTCGCGGTTTTCCAGCACCCCGTCCATGTGCCGCAGCCGGGCCTGGACGAAGTCGTGCAGCAGCTTGTGCCCGGGCGTTTCGCTGGTGTCGCCGAGGAACAGGAAGAGCGCCCAGGGCAACACCGCCATTTCCACCGAGTTGAGCGCCGCGAACAGCCACTGGCTGACCTCGGCGCGGCCGCGCGGGTCGCCGGGCATCAGCGCCTTGCTGCGCTCGCCCAGGTGCAGCAGGATGGCGCCGCTCTCGAAGATGGAGAGTTCACCGTCGGTGAGCCAGGGCACCTGCCCGAAGGGCTGGTGCAGGAAGTGCTCAGGGCCGCGGTCGCGGAACGGCACGCCCTCCACGCGGTAGGGCAAGCCGGCCTCCTCCAGCGCCCAGCGCACGCGCAGGTCGCGCACGAAGCCGCGCGGCATCTGGGGGACCCAGTCGAAGGTGGTGAGTATCAGCTCGGCCATGGGGCACCTCCATGGGTAGGTCCTGCCCACTATAGCCCCTGCGCTCAGAGCGTCACCCGGACCGGCGTGTGCCCCGTATGGGCCAGGTACCTGAGCAGGTCCGCGTAGCGGATGCACAGGGTCTGCGAATTGACCAGCGGGTGGAAGCCGACCAGGTCGTCCTGGCGGATGCCGTCGTCGAGCAGCACGGTGATGCGCTGTTCGCGGTCGTCGGCCAGGGCGAAGGGCGTGACCGAGCCGGGCGTCAGCCCCAGCATCGCCATCAGCCGCTCCTCGGAGGCGAAGGACAGCCGCGTCTCGCCGAGCTGGCTCGCCAGGGCGGCCAGGTCGGCGCTCTTGAGTTCGTCGAGGATCAGCAGGTAGTGGCGGCTGCCCTTGCGGTTGCGCAGGAACAGGCACTTGACGTTCTGCCCGGGGAATTCGATGCCCGCCGCGTGGAATTCGGCGATGCTGCCGAAGGCCGGGTGTTCGACCCGCTCGAAGGCGATCTCCAGCTTGTCCAGCAGTGCGTACAGCTCGTCCTCTCGCATGTCTTGACCTCCTGAGTCGTCGGTTCCCATAGTGGCTAGGGCGCTTCCCAGCGCGACAGGTAGGCGACCATGGCCTGCTCCGCCTCGGCGCAGATCGCCTCGCTGATATGCCCCTCGGCCATGTAGCCGTACTTCATGCAGGCGAAGGCGATCTCCACCGCGAGGGTCGCCGCGTCCGGCTGCCTCGGCAGGTCGCCGAGCACGCCCAGGGTGTGCAGGCGCTCGCGCAGCAGATTACCAATCATCGCATCCTTCTCTTCGTGGGCCTTGCGGTCGATCGGCGTGAAATTGCCGCGCATGAGCAGGGCGCCAGCCGCGGGATGGGCATTGTAGTAAGCGGCGACAGCGCGGATGACCTGGCCGATCGCCCCTTTCCAGTCGCCGCCGGCCGGCCAGCGCATGCCGACTATCAGCGCCCCGATGCGCGCCATCTGCAGGCTGGCCAGGTGGGCGAGCCTGCGCTTCCTCAGCTCGTACCTGGGCTACGTCCCGGTGCTGGCCCCGGAGGATTTCGACGTCTGCCCGGTGCTGCTGACGCAACCCGCCGAGGACCGCTGGACCCCGCTCGCCCTCAGCGAGCCCTTCCTCAAGCGCCTGCGGCGCGTCGAGGTCACCACCCGGCTGCTGGACAACGCCGGGCACTATCCCCTGGAGGAACCGGGGCTGGGGCAGATGAACGCGGCGATCCTGGCCTTCGTCGAACAGGTCCTGGCCCGGCGGGCCACTTAGCACCTGGCCTGGTAGGGGACGCTTTTAGATCATAAAGTTATTTAATATAGATAAATAATTCCTTTATGACCTATTCGAAATCCCCAATCATGCCGCCTTCGGCTCGACCGCGGGCCTTCGCGAGGTCTCGCGCGCTTCCCCGCCGAGCCCACGCCAGAGGACGCCCCTTGAGCCAATGCGGAGGGCCATGACATGCATGCCGACACCATCGCCACCTGGGCCCAGGTCATCGCCCGCGCGCTGCAGGCCAGCGGGCACGATCCGCGGCCGTTGCTGCGCAGTGCCGGGATAGACCCGGGGCAGTTGCAGGATGCCAACCTGCGCATTCCCCTGGCGCGCATGAGCGCCCTGTGGCGGGCGGTGGAGCGCACCACCGGCGATGCCAGTTTCGGCCTTCAGGTGGCGGCGCACAGCCTGCCCACCGATTTCCATGGCCTGCTGTTCGCCCTGCAGAGCAGCCCCACCGTGGGCGAGGCGCTGCAACGGGTGGTGCGCTTCTCGTCGGTGGTCAGCACCTCCGGCCAGGTCAGCCTGGAGCGTACGCCGGAGGCCTGCCGCCTGGTCTACCGGCGCATCGCCGGCGTGCAGGTCGAGCAGATGGCCACCGAGGCCCTGCTGGCTTCCGGGCTGCGCCATGCCGCGCCGATCTGGGGCCTGGGGGTGGTGCGCCGCGTGCACCTGGCGCGCGCCTGCCCGGCGGATGCCCAGCGCTGGGAGCACCTGTTCGGCTTCCCGTTGCGCTTCGGCGCCGAGCACAACGCCGTGGACTATGACCCGCGCCTGCTGGAGGTGCCCCTGCGCAGCGGCAACAGCGAGCTGGCGCGCACCCTCGACGGCAGCCTCAGCGACTACCTCGAACGCCTGGCACGGCACGACCTGCCGGAGCAGGTGCGGCAGTCGATCATCCGCCAGATGCCGCGTGGCGAGGTACAGCAGGCGCTGGTGGCCGAAGAGCTGGGCATGAGCGTGCGCAACCTGCACCGCCACCTGCTGCGCCACGCCACCAGCTTCAGCGAACTGCTGGAGGACACCCGGCGGCGGCTGGCCTTCGATTACCTGCGGCAATCCCGCTGCTCGGTCAGCGAGGTCTGCTACCGCCTGGGTTTCAACGAGCCCAGCAGCTTCAACCGCGCCTTCCGCCGCTGGACCGGGCTGAGCCCGGGGCAGTGGCGCCAGCGCGAACTCGGCCAGGGCGCCGTCCCGTCGCCGGCGCCGCGGACATCGGTCCTGGCGCTGGCGGTGTGAGGCGCTGTCCGCAACGGACCATGGATTGTCCGCAAAAGCCCGTCCTTGCGCGCCCGGCGCGCCTAGCATCGGCAACCAGAGGGGCATGAGCCCCCGTCAAGCCGAAACCCGCCGTGCGTGCCACGGCTCTGCTGCAAGGACAAGCCATGAGCAAGACCCTTTCCCACGCCGCCCGGGCGGGCCTGGCGTTGCATCCGTTGGCCCTGGCGCTGCTGCTGGC
Source organism: Pseudomonas sp. 273 (assembly GCF_029201425.1). Lineage (NCBI taxonomy): Bacteria > Pseudomonadati > Pseudomonadota > Gammaproteobacteria > Pseudomonadales > Pseudomonadaceae > Pseudomonas > Pseudomonas sp. 273. Next base: position 2,973,267 of record NZ_CP116775.1, on the reverse strand, counting down.
CGCCGGCGCCGCCCAGGCGGCCGATGAGGACACAGCCGCCGAAACCGAGCCGCAAGCGCAGGCGGATACCCTGCAGAAGGTCACGGTCACCGCCCGGCGCCGCGAGGAAAACGCCCAGGACGTGCCCACGCCGATCACCACGGTCGCCGGTGAAACCCTGGAGAAGCAGCGCATCTACAAGATCCAGGACCTGCAGCAGGCGCTGCCCAGCGTCAACGTCGCCTACATCCATGCGCGCCAGTCCAGCCTGGCCGTGCGCGGCATCGGCAACAACCCGGCCAGCGACGGCCTGGAAGGTTCCGCCGGCATCTACCTGGACAACGTCTACCTGGGCCGCCCGGGCATGGCGGTGTTCGACCTGATGGACATCGAGCAGCTCGACCTGCTGCGCGGCCCCCAGGGCACCCTGTTCGGCAAGAACACCACCGCCGGCGTGCTCAACATCAGCACCCGCAAGCCGACTTTCACCCCGGAAAGCAGCGTCGAGGCCTCCGGGGGCGAGAACGGCTACTTCCAGGGCAAGGGCACTTTCTCCGGGCCGCTGACCGACACCCTGGCCGGGCGCCTGTCGGTGTACCGCAGCCGCGACGACGGCTACCTGAACAACCTCGCCGACCACCGTACCCTGCTGGGCGGCGAGCGCGAGGGCGCGCGCGGCCAGTTGCTGTTCCAGCCCAACGACGACTTCAGCCTGCGCTGGATCAACGAGTACAACAGCGAGAACTCCAGCCAGGGCAGCGGCGTGATCTACGGCGCCTCCGACCTGTTCTGGAAGCGCGCCAGCCTGGTCGGCGCGCACCCGGTGCTGGGCAAGTCCAACATCGACGGCCGGCAGAACGTCAGCGTGCACCAGAACGCCTCCTCGCTCGAGGCCAACTGGAAACTGGGCGGCGGCTACACCCTGACATCCATCAGCGCCTACCGCTACTGGCACTTCAACCCGGCCAACGACTCCGACGAGCTGGAGGTGCCGGTGATCCGCGACCTCGGCTACGAGATCCACGACCGCCAGTTCTCCCAGGAAATCCGCCTGGCCTCGCCCACCGGCGGCGCCTTCGACTACGTGCTGGGCGCCTATGCCTTCAAGCAGGACCTGAACAACCGCTACTTCGTCGACCTGGGACCGCTGGCCGACCTCAACCTGATCGGCGCCAACCTCAATGCGCTGAACAACGTCAGCAGCACCAGCAAGGGCAGGATCGAAACCGAGAGCTACGCGCTGTTCGCCCAGGGCACCTGGCACCTCACCGACAGGCTCGACTTCACCGCCGGCCTGCGCGGCACCTACGAGGAGAAGCAGGCACGGGTGCAACGCTACGCACCCGAAGGCGGCGCTGCGGTCGGCGGCCTGCCGGCGGCGGTGCGCGCAAGCCAGGCCGGCGCCTACGACTCCGGCGACCTCAGCCTGCACAACGCCGCGCCTTCGGCGCTGCTGAGCCTGAGCTACAAGTTCGACGACAACCTGCTGGGCTACGCCTCGCTGTCCCACGGCGAGAAATCCGGCGGGGTGAACCTCACGGTGGGCAGCGCCCCCAGCGCCGGGGCGGACTCCCTGCTGGTGGGCCCGGAGCGCGCCAACGACGCCGAGCTGGGCCTGAAGAGCACGCTGTTCGACCGCCGCCTGCTGCTCAACGCCAACCTGTTCTGGACCGGCATCCACGGCTACCAGGCCACCACCTACTACCAGCCGGCCGGTTCGGTCACCGGCTTCCAGGTGCTGGCCAACGCCGGCAAGCTGCGCTCGCGCGGCCTGGAGTTCGAGGCCACGGCCTTGCCGGTCCGCGGCCTGACGCTGAACTTCAACGGCTCCTACAACGACGTCAGCTACCTGTCGTTCAAGGACGCCCCCTGCCCCGCCGAGGTCAGCGCCCAGCCCGGCGCCCCGGCCACCTGCGACCTCAGCGGCGAGCGGGTGATGGGTGCCTCGAAATGGATCGCCAACCTCAACGGCGAATACAAGTGGCAGCTGGCCGACCGCTTCGAGCCCTACGTCACCGCCAGCTATGCGTACCGCTCCGAGGCCGAGGGCACCCTGGACAATTCCGACCTGTCGAAGATCCCCGGCTACGGCATCGCCAACTTCTCCGTGGGCCTGCGCCACGAGGTCGGCGACGGCCTGCTGGATGGCTCGCTGTGGGTGAAGAACGCCTTCGACAAGGAGTTCTACCAGGCGGTCATCGCCTCCTCCAACGGCCTCTACGTGGGCTACCCCGGACAGCGCCGGATGGCCGGCGTGACCCTGCGCTACGACTTCTGAGGTGAACATGAGCCAAGCACAGATGCGCCTCGGCGCCTTCCTCATGGGCAGCGGCCACCACCTGGCCGCCTGGCGCCACCCCGGGCCCCCGCCGGCGCGCTCGATTTCGCGCACTTCAGGCGCCTGGCGCAGACCGCCGAGCGCGGCCTGTTCGACGCCATCTTCTTCGCCGACAACCTGGCCCTGCTGGGCACGCCCGAACTGGCCAGCCACACCACCCACGCCGAGGTGCTCGACCCGCTGATGCTGCTGGCCGCCCTGGCCTCGGCCACCGAGCGCATCGGCCTGATCTCCACCGTCTCCACCGCCTACAACGCGCCTTACCTGCTGGCCCGCCGCTTCGCCTCCCTGGACCACCTGTCCGGCGGCCGCGCCGGCTGGAACCTGGTGACCTCGGCTACCGACCAGGAAGCGCACAACTTCGGCCGCGACCAGCACTTCGACCACGCCGAGCGCTACGCCCAGGCCGAGGAATACATCGACGTGGCCCTGGGCCTGTGGGACAGCTTCACCGACGACGCCTTCCTGCGCGACAAGGCCAGCGGCCGCTACTTCGACCCGGCGAAGCTGCGCATCGCCGACCACCGGGGCGAGCACTACCGCGTGCGCGGCCCGCTGAACCAGCCGCGCCCGCCCCAGGGTCACCCGGTGCTGGTGCAGGCCGGCTCCTCCGAGCCCGGCAAGGAACTGGCCGCGCGCACCGCCGAGGTGGTGTTCACCGCGCAGCAGACGCTGCAGGACGCCCAGGCCTTCTACGCCGACCTCAAGTCCCGCCTGGCCCGCTACGGCCGCGAGCCGGACGAGCTGAAGATCATGCCCGGCCTGTCGCCGGTGCTCGGCCGTACCCAGGCCGAGGCCGAAGACCTCTACGCCGAGCTGCAGGACCTGATCGAGCCCCAGCTGGGCCTCGCCCTGCTCTCCGGCATGGCCGGCGGCCTGGACCTTTCCGCCTACCCGCTGGACGGCCCGCTGCCGGAGCTGCCGCCGAGCAACGCCATGAAGAGCCGCCAGGCGCTGTTCATCGACCTGGCCCGGCGCGAGAACCTGAGCATCCGCCAGCTCTACCTGAAGGTCGCCGGCGCCCGCGGCCACTGCACGCTGGTCGGCGACCCCAGGCAGATCGCCGACCACCTGGAGCAATGGTTCACCAGCGGCGCCGCCGACGGCTTCAACATCATGCCGCCGCTGCTGCCGGATGGCCTGGACCGTTTCGTCGAACTGGTGGTGCCGGAACTGCAGAGGCGCGGGCTGTTCCGCCGCGAGTACCAGGGCCGCACCCTGCGCGAGCACCTGGGCCTGCGTAGGCCCGGGCGCGGCATGGCGCATGCTGAGTAGGGCGAATAACCGTTCGCGGTTATCCGAGGATGACGGCGGATAACGCCGTAGGCGTTATGCGCCCTACGAACTATCGCGAACGTGGGGAGTCAGGGTTCGCGAGCAAGCTCGCTCCTACGAAGAGCAAAAGCGGCTCTTGCTCTGGTTTTGGGATTTCCAGAGAAACATCCGAGCGCACCGGAACGCCCCTTCAGAAGGCCGAGCGAAACCGGCGCTCAGGAGGTCATGCGACATGGATGTCGCTTGAGCCCCGATCAGCACAGGGACGTGCTGTCGGGGCGGGCCTCCGTGGCGGGGGAGTTCGTGAGGGTAGCCCGGCTTTATCGGGCCCGTATGTCGGGGCAAGCCTTCTTGGTTACTTCTTTGGCGTTTGAAAGAAGTGACTCGCCCGAGGGGGCGAAACAAGAGACATCCGAACACTCGGAGCGGCGCGTTACACCTAAACCCAATAGACAGTTGCTCCTACGGCCGTGCTTCCCTGGAACCGTAGGAGCGGACTCCGTCCGCGATCATCCGCCGCTGGAAACGGCGGCTCCTAGTCCAGCCCCGCGTCGCCGGCCTGCTGCTGCAGGCTGGCCTGGCTGATCTGGCTGCCCGGCGGCACGCTGCGCGTCAGCCAGACGTTGCCGCCGATGGTGGAGCCCTTGCCGATGGTGACGCGCCCCAGGATGGTGGCGCCGGCGTAGATCACCACCTCGTCCTCGACGATGGGGTGGCGCGGCTGGCCCTTGTGCAACTGGCCGGTCTCGTCCGCGGTGAAGCGCTTGGCCCCGAGGGTGACCGCCTGGTAGATGCGCACCTGCTCGCCGATGATCGCCGTTTCGCCGATCACCACGCCAGTGCCGTGGTCGATGAAGAAGCTGCCGCCGATCTGTGCGCCGGGGTGGATGTCGATGCCGGTGGCCGAGTGCGCCAGCTCCGAGATGATCCGCGCCACCAGCGGCAGGCCGGCGCGGTACAGGTGGTGCGCCATGCGGTGGTGGATGATGGCGAGCACGCCCGGGTAGCACAGCAGCACCTCGTCGACGCTGCGTGCCGCCGGGTCGCCCTGGTAGGCGGCCAGCACGTCGGAATCCAGCAACTGGCGCAGCAGCGGCAAGGCCAGGGCGAAGTCGCGGACGATGTCCTGCGCCCGCGCCTCGATACCGTCGTCCGGCTCGCCGCGCTGGCGTGCGCCATAACGCAGTTCCAGGCGCGCCTGGACCAACAGCGCGTTGAGGGCGCTATCCAGGGTACGCCCGACGAAAAAGTCCTCGCTCTCCTCGCGCAGGTCGTTGGGCCCCAGGCGCATGGGGAAGAGCGCGCTGGCCAGGCGCTCGACGATTTCCTCGATGGAACGCCGCGAGGGCAGCTCGCGCCCACCCTGCTCGCGCGGCCGGCCGCTGCGGCTACGCCACTCGCTGCGCGCCGCGCGCAGTTCTTCGACGATGCGCTCCAGTTGCCAGCTCACCGGGTTGTTTTCGTTCTGTTTGCCGATCTCGTGCATGTATCGCTACTTCCAATGCCGTGGTTCTTGCCAAGCGTAGGCCGGCTGGGGAGCCTTCGTCACCCTCGCCGGTCTATCCTGAGGTTTCCCGGGCCCGCCGACAAATCGCTGCCGGTTCTAAGCTCATGCCGGGCGGTACTCGACTTTCCTGATCGGCTGAGGCCCAGACCAGTGTCATCGTGTAGAGCACGCAGTAGCGGGCGACCTTGGCGAAGGCGACGGTCAGCAGGAAACGCCAGAAGGGTCAGCCAGGGATTATCGAGAAATAGTCAACCTGCAGGCGGACAAGGAAACCGCCCCAGGCCAGGGCCAGACGACCCGTCGCGCACCACTGGTCAAATAATGGCCATATGCCACCAAATTTTCACCTACCATGAACCTTGGCAGGATATGCCGATGCAGCACCGAAGGACCGACCGTTGACAGGTCGCTGCCTGCCGGAAGCCGGCGGCCCGGCCGTCGCGGGCCGCCAACTACCACGTGCCACTGGAATACACCCATGCCAGCCGGGGCCATTCCCAAGCTCAACCTGCGCACGCTGATCCTGCTGTTCACCTCGGTGGCCATCCTCGCCACCCTGCTGAACGACCTCTATGCCACCTACCGGATCCAGCGCGAGACGCTGGTGCGCAACTCGCTGGAAACCAACCGCGCCTACGCGGCGAAAGTCGCCCTGACCCTCGGCCAGAGCCTGGACGCCGACCTCGGCCGGCTGCGCTACAGCGCCCAGGTGATGGGCGGGGACTTCGCTTCCCGGGCAACGCTGGAAGCGGAAACCCGGCGCCTGGCAGAGCAGGACCAGAGCTTCAACACCCTGGTGGTGGCCAATGCCCAGGGCCGCATACTGGCCTCCTACCCGCCGGCGCTCAGCCTGGCCGGCCAGAGCCTGCGCTCGCGGGAGCCGCTGGAGCGCAAGCAGGCGATGATCAGCCCGGCCTTCCATTCGCTGGTGGGCAACCTGATCGTGTTCGTCTCCCACCCCATCCACAGTCCCCAGGGCGAGTACCTGGGGCTGGTCGGGGGCACCATCTACCTGCGCAAGAACAACGCGCTCAACGAGATCGTCAGCAAGCACTTCCAGACCGACGCCTCCTACCTCTACCTGGTGGACGGCAACCGCCACCTGCTGTTCCACCCCGATACCGACCGCATCGGCAAGGCCGTGGGCCCGAACGCGGCGGTGGACGCCGTGCTGCGCGGCGAGAGCGGCGCCATGCCGGTCACCGACGACGAAGGGGTGGAGATGCTGGCGGGCTTCGCGCCGGTGTCCAGCAGCGGCTGGGGCGTGGTTTCCCAGCAACCGCTGAGCGTTCCCCTCGCCGCCCTGCGGGCGCTGATGCTGGAGGTGGTGCAAGGCATAGTGCCCATGGCCCTGCTGGGGTTCATCCTGCTCTGGTGGGCCGCCTCGCGGATCAGCCACCCCCTGAGCCGGCTGGCCGACTACGCCGAGCAGCTGGACGACTCCCAGGGCATCGGCAAGGTGCGCGCCTGGTACTACGAGGCCTGGCGCATCCGCCGTGCCCTGGTCCAGGGCGCGCTGCTGACCCAGGAGCGCATCGGCAAGCTCAACCACCAGGTGCTCAGCGACCCGCTGACCGGCCTGGCGAACCGGCGCATGCTGGAGGACTGCCTGCGCGACTGGGCCGTGCTGGAAAAGCGTTTCGCCGTGATCAGCATGGATATCGACCACTTCAAGCGGGTCAACGACGCCTTCGGCCACGACGTCGGCGACAAGGTGCTGCAGGCCTTCGCCGACCTGCTGCGGCAGAACTGCCGCGACGGCGACGTGCCCTGCCGGGTGGGCGGCGAGGAATTCATCCTGCTGCTGCCGCTGACGGGCCTGGCCGACGCCGCGGAAGTGGCGGAACGGATCCGGCGCTCGATGGCCGACGCCGTCGTCCCCCCGGCCGGGCAGGTCACCCTGTCGGCGGGGGTCGCCTGCTGGACGCCGGACCAGCCCGACGTCGCCGCCACGCTCAAGGAGGCGGACGAGTTGCTCTACCAGGCGAAGCAGGCCGGCCGGAACCGGGTGATGGTCCGTGGCCGGGGAACCTCGACGACGGCCGCCTGAACAGCGCCACCGCCGCCCTCCCCGCCCAGGCGGGCTCATTCCAGTGGCGCGAGTCCGACCCCACTCTCCTCCCGGGCGTCGGGGTGCAATGTCAGTTCGATCCGGTGCGCGGCCTGCAGCAGCGCATCGGCACTCTCCTCGAGGCGTTTCGCGGCGGTGAGCAGGGCCGCGGCGGTATCGGGCGAAGCGATCTCCGCCGCGGCCTGCCGCAAGACCTGCACGGCGGAAGTCTCGTTGATGGCAGAGGCCAGCAACACCTTCCTTAGTCGTTCCATTTCCTCCTCCATCGTCGGCTGGAGCAGTGCAGGAATAGCTCCGATTTCGCCCGGCCAGCGGACGAGCCGACAACCGGCAGTGCCCGGACTTCGCCAATCACGACACGCCTGGCCCCCGGCGACAGGGGCCCAGGTGGCTATTGCCGGCTCCGGCGCCTCACCAGCGCAGCAGGCGCGGGCCCAGCATGGCGCCCAGCAGCGTCGGCAGGAGCATACCCAGCAGGTACCAGATGCCCCAGAACGGCACACCCATTTCCGGGCAGTGCAGGCAGTAGGCCAGGGTGGCGGTGGCCCCGGCCAGCAGGCCGCCGGCAGCGCCGGCCTGGCGCAGGCGCGTCGGCGCCAGGCCGCGCAGGGCCCAGAACACGCCGACGAAGGCTGGCAGCGAGAGCAGCGCGATGTTCAGCGGGCAGGTGCGCCAGGTGCGGCCGAACACCAGGTCGGCGCGCGCCTCCAGTGGCGCACCGGCCAGCGCCAGGGCGCCGCCCAGCCATACCAGCAGCACCGGCAGGCACAGCGCGGCCCAGGCCACGCCGCCACGCACACCGGGGCGCGCCAGGCGGCCGCACAGCCACAGCGCCAGCGGCGCCAGGCTGCCCGGCAGCGCCAGCTTGGCCCAGAACAGCGGCGTGCGCGCCACCTCGGCGAGGTCCTCGCGCACGCCGTAGAGCACCGCCACCAGCAGCAGCGCGCCCAGGCCGCCGCCCAGCAGGGCCAGGGCGAAGCGCCGCGCCAGGGCGTGCCGGTCCACCGCCGTTTCGCCGGCGGCGAGCAGGTCGATCAGTTCATCGGTCTTCATCGTTGCGCTTACCTCGAATCATGCCCGCCAGGGCCTTGAGCCCGCGGTGGATGCCGACCTTCACCGCGGAGCTGGAGAGCCCGGTGAGCCGCGCGGTCTCTTCCACCGACAGACCCTCGAGCTTCACATGGACGATCGGCAGGCGCTGCCGCTCGGGCAGTTGCTGCAGCAGCCGGCCCAGGTCGCGGCTGGCCTGGGCCGGTTCGTCGTCCTCGCCGGCGAACAGATCCCCGTCGTCCTCCTCCAGGGGCTGCTGCAGGGCCTCGCGGCGGGCGAAGGCGCGGAAATGGTCGGCCAGCTTGTAGCGCGCTATGGCCTGCACCCAGGCGGTCAGCGGCTGCTCGGCGCGATAGGTGTGGCGGGCGTTGTGCACCGCCAGCAGCACTTCCTGCAGCAGGTCCTCTACCTCCGCCGGGCGCTGCGCCAGGCGCCGGCGCAGGAACGCCCGCAGGTGCACGCCGAGGGCGCCGAGGAAGTCACGGTAGGCCGTGGCGTCGCCGGCCAGGCCACGCAACAGCAAGGCCTGGAGCTGCGCCTCGCGTGCGTTCAACTGCTCCTGGCTGGTAGTTCGCTGCATCGGTCGCCCTGGTTACACCGCGGATGAAATTTTCCCCAGGGCCGAACACGCCCTCGGACCGCCTGAAAAAAACGGCCGTCGTTCAATACGTTAGGGCGGCGGGCGAGAAACCTCAAAAAAATTTTCGCTGCGCTGTAACCGGACGATCGCAGGCGACGAACTGGTTCATGAGCCGACGGTAACCCTCCGCCGGCCATCCCAACCTTCCGGAGACCGCACCATGAAAAGCATCGCCCTCGCCAGCGCAGCCCTGGCCCTCGCCTCCCTCGCCGGCGCCGCCCTGGCCGACGACATGAACACCCAGGCCGGCGCAGGCGCGGCCATGGAGAAATGCTACGGCGTGGCCCTGGCCGGCAAGAACGACTGCAAGGCCGGCGCCGGCACCACCTGCGCCGGCAGCGCCAAGAAGGACTATGACGCCATGCACTGGAAGAACGTCCCGGCCGGCACCTGCACCTCGATCAAGACGCCCCACGGCATGGGCTCGCTGACCCCGATGAAGTCCTGAGCCAAGGCTGCCGACCATGAACGCCACCTACGTACCAGGCGCCGGCCTCGGCCTGAAGGCCGAGCACTATGCCCAGGCCCTGGGCTGCGGCGCCGAAGGGCTCTGGTTCGAAGTCCACCCGGAGAACTACATGGTCGGCGGCCCGCGCCTCGCCTGGTTGGAGCGCATCGCCGAGCGCCATCCGCTGTCGCTGCACGGGGTCTCGTTGTCCCTGGCGGCCGACGCCCCGCCCGACGCGGCGCACCTGCAGCGCCTGCGCGCCCTGGCCGAGCGCGTACGGCCGGTGCTGGTCTCGGAACACCTGGCCTGGTCCGCCTGGCGCGGCCACTACCACCCCGACCTGCTGCCCTTCCCGCGCAGCGACGAGGCCCTGGCGCGCATCGCCGACAACATCCAGCGTACCCAGGACGCGCTGGGCCGGCGCATCGCCGTGGAGAACCCCAGCCACTACCTGCACCTGGACGGCCATGAGCGGGACGAGATCGACTTCCTCGCCGAACTGGCGCGGCGCACCGGTTGCGGCCTGTTGCTGGACGTCAGCAACGTGCACGTCAGCGCCCACAACCTCGGCTTCGACGCCGGCGCCTACCTGGACCGCTTTCCCGCCGAGGCCGTGGTCGAGATCCACCTCGCCGGGCACAGCCGCGACGACGGTGGCGAGTTGCTGGTGGACTCCCACGACGCCCCCGTCGCCGATGCGGTCTGGACACTCTACCAGCGCCTGGTCCGGCGCATCGGCCCGCGGCCGACACTGATCGAGCGCGACGGCCACATACCCGCATTCGACACGCTGCTCGCCGAACGCGAACGCGCCCAGGCCATCCTCGACCTGCAACGGAGGGCCCCATGAACAGCTCCCTCGGACGCTTCCAGGACACCTTCGTCGAAGCGCTCCACCAGCGCCCGGCGGGCGACCTGGCGGCGCTGGCCGCCCAGCCCGGCTTCGCGGTCTACCGCAACACCGTGCTCAAGGGCTGCGTCGACGCCCTGTGCGACAACTTCCCCGCCGTCGAGCGCCTGGTCGGCCGCGACTGGCTGGAAGGCGCCGCGGCGCTGTATGCCCGGCAGGCCCCGCCAACCGATGCGCGGCTGGTTCTCTATGGCGAAGGTTTCGCCGACTTCCTCGGCGCTTTCGAGCCGGCCCGCCCACTGCCCTACCTGGCCGAGGTGGCGCGCCTGGACCGGCTCTGGCTGGAGGCCTTCGCCGCCGAGCAGGAGCCCGCCCTCGGCCTGGCCGAACTGGCCGGCATGACCGCCAGCGACCTCGCCCGCTGCCGCCTGCGCCCGCGGGCCTGCGTGCGCTGGCGCTGGTTCGCCGGGCAGCCGATCTACAGCCTGTGGCGCCATAACCGCCAGGCCCTGGCCCTGCCCGAGGAACTCCCCTGGCACGGCGAAGGCGCCCTGCTGGTGGGCAGCGCCGCGGGCGTGGCCTGGCAGCCGCTGGAGATCGGCGGCTGCGCCTTCCTCGACGCCTGCGCTGCCGGGCACGACCTCGACCTGGCATCGAACCTGGCCTTGCAGGCCCAGCCCGACCTGGACTTCACCGCCCTGCTCGGCCGCCTGCTGGCCGCCGCGGCCTTCGCCCCGCTCATCCTGCCCCACTGAGGAACCCGCCATGGACATCACCCATTCCCCGGCCAGCCGCCACGGCCTGCTGCACCACTGGAGCCGGCTGGCCGACACCCTGCAGCGCCTGCTCGGCGACAGCTTCCTGTGCCTGGTGGCGCGGCTGGGCATCGCCTCGATCTTCTTCCTTTCCGGGCGCACCAAGGTCGAGGGCTTCCTCAGCATCACCCCGGGCACCTACGAGCTGTTCCGCAGCGAATACGCGCTGCCGCTGGTTTCGCCGTACCTGGCCGCGCACCTGGCCACCTACGCCGAGCACCTGTTCCCGCTGCTGCTGGTGCTGGGCCTGGGCACCCGTCTCTCGGCCCTGGCGCTGCTGGGCATGACCACGGTGATCGAGGTCTTCGTCTACCCCGACGCCTGGCCCACCCACCTGTCCTGGGCCGGGCTGCTCCTGCTGCTGGTCGCCCGCGGCGGCGGCAGGCTGTCGCTGGACCGCCTGCTGGGCATCCGCTGATGCGGACCCTCAGCCCTCGAAAATCGCCACCGCGCGGACGAAGCCCGCCGAGGCGTGGCGGATCTTGTAGGGGAAGCAGCTGACCAGGAAGCCATGGGCCGGCAGCTGTTCCAGGTTGGCCAGCTTCTCCATCTGCCCGTAGCCGATGTCGCGCCCAGCCTTGTGGCCTTCCCAGATGATCGAGGCGTCGCTGTTGGCGGCGAAGCGCTCGCGGGTGTACGTGAAAGGCGCGTCCCAGCTCCAGGCGTCGGTGCCCACCACCCGCACGCCGCGCTCCAGCAGGTAGAGCGTGGCCTCGCGGCCCATGCCGATGCCTGCATCGAGATAGCCCGGCTGGCCGAACAGGCTGCCGGCGCGGGTGTTCACCAGCACGATGTCCAGTGGCTGCAGGGTGTGGCCGATGCGAGCCAGTTCCGCCTCCACCTGCGCCGCCGTCACCACGTGGCCGTCGGGCAGGTGGCGGAAGTCCAGCTTCACCCCCGGCTGCAGGCACCATTCCAGCGGCAGCTCGTCGATGCCGAAGGCCGGCTTGCCGCCGTCGGTGGTGGAGGCGTAGTGCCAGGGCGCGTCCATGTGGGTGCCGCTGTGGGTGGTGACCTGCAGGCGCTCGGCGGCCCAGGCCTCGTTGCCCGGCAGGTCTTCCTTGCGCAGGCCGGGGAACATCGCGGCCATTTCCGCCCAGCCCTGCTGGTGGTCCATGTAGTCGATCCTCGGCAGCAGCGGCGGCGGGTCGCTGTAGGGGTTGTTGTCCAGGCTCACCGAGAGGTCGAGCAGGCGGCGCTTGCTCAGGTTCATGCGGAAACTCCTTTGCGGGCAGCCGCGCGGCTGCGGCGCGGCGTGAGGTCGAGGGCATTGCGCAGCAGCGCGGCGGCCGTGCCGTCGTGGCGGAAGCCCAGGGCGCGGGCGTGGGGCGTGCGCAGCGGCGGGAAGCGGCCGAACAGGGCCTCCAGCTGCGCGTCGGGCTCGAAGGCGATGCGCTCGCGGTGGGCCTCGCCGAAGCTGGCGGCCAGGGCGTCGAGCACCTGGGCGATGGACAGCTGCAGCACCGGCAGCTGCCATACCCGCCGCTCGCCGGGGCTCTCCAGCTCGGCGGCGTGCAGCAGGTTGTCCACGCAGCAGCGCGCCGACATCCACCAGGCCGTGGCCTGCGGCGACACCGGGCAGGTGTAGGGCTCCCCTGCCGCATAGGCGTGCAGCAGGTCGCTCATGAACGCCGAGCGCAGGCCGTTGAGCTGCCGCGGCCGGGCGACTATGCCGGGCAGGCGCAGGGCGCGGCCGTCCACCTCGCTGCGGCGGGCCAGGTCCTCCAGGGCAGTCTCGACCATCAGCTTGTGCGCCGCGTAGGACAGCTGCGGGCGGGCCGGCTGCGCCTCGTCCATGCGCGCCGGCAGCTCGCCGCCGTATACCGCCACGCTGCTGGCGTACACCAGCACCGGCGGGCGTTCGCGGTTGCGCAGTTGCTGCAGCAGCTCCAGGCTGGCCTGCAGGTTGACCTGGTAGCCCAGCTCGTACTGCGCCTCGGCGGCGCCACCGGGCACGCTGACCAGGTGGAAGACCACGTCGATGCCGTCGGCCAGCACCCGGCGCAACAGCGCCGGATCGGTGATGCTGCCGAAGTGGCGGCGCAGGCGGCGGTCGTCCGGCAGGCCGTCCAGCTGTTGGTCGAGCAGCAGCAGCGCCTCTATTCGCTGCCCGCGCAGTTCGCCCTGCGCCAGCAGGCGCCCGACCAGCTCGCGGCCGACGAAGCCGTTGGCCCCGCTGACCATCACGCGCATGGCCAGCCCCCCTGCACCACGCGCTGGTCGATGGCGCCGAACAGCACCTCGCCGTCCGGGCCACGGGCCTCCATGCGCACGCGGTCGCCGAAGCGCATGAAGCCGGTGCGCGGTGCGCCCTGGGCGATGGTCTCGATGGCGCGGCGCTCGGCGATGCAGGCCGAGCCGACGCTGCGGTCGGCGTTGGAGACGGTGCCCGAGCCGACCAGGGTGCCGGCGCTCAACCGTCGCGTCAGGGCCGCGTGGGCGATCAACTGGTGGAAGCCGAAATGCATGGCCCCGCCATGGGGGTGGCCGAACCATTCGCCGTTCCATTCCACCTGCAGCGGCAGGTGCACGCGGCCGTCGCGCCAGGCCTCGCCCAGCTCGTCCGGGGTCACCGCCACCGGGGCGAAGCTGCTGGCGGGCTTGGCCTGGAGGAAGCCGAAGCCGGTCTTCATCTCCCGCGGCGCCAGGGCGCGCAGGCTGACATCGTTGAGCTGCAGGACCAGGCGTACGTGGGCCAGGGCGCATTCGGCCGGGCAGCCCATGGGCACCGCGTCCACCAGCACGGCGAATTCGCCTTCGAAATCGATGCCGTGGGCCTCGCTGGGCAGCGGGATGTCCGCGCACGAGCCGAGGAAGTCGTCGCCGGCGCCCTGGTACATCAGCGGGATGCTGTCGGCGCCGGCGATGGGTTCGAGATTGAAGGCCTTCTGCATCAGCTCGCCGTGGCTGAGGAAGCAGGAGCCGTCCAGCCACTGCCAGGCACGGGGCAGCGGCGCGGCCAGGCGGGTGGGATCGAGGGCGAAGGCGTCGGCCAGTTCGTTGGCGTTCAGGCGCTGGTAGAGGCGTTGCAGGCCGGGTTCGACGGCCTCCCAGTGTTCCAGCCCCGCCTGCAGGGTGGCGGCGATGCCACCGGCCTCCACCGCCCGTTGCAGGTCGCGGGAAACCACCAGCAGGCGGCCGTCGCGGCTGCCGTCGTCGAGGGTCGCGAGCTTCATGGCAGCAGCGCCTCCAGCGCTTCGGCGTAGCGGCCGTCGAGCAGGATGAAGACCATCCGCGCCATCTGCTCGGTGCGGTTGCTCCAGGCGTGGTTGGTGCCGCGCTGGACCACGATGTCGCCACGCTTGAGGTGCACCTCGCCGTCATCGAGCACCAGCCACACCTCGCCTTCGGTGACGATGCCGTAGTCGAGGGTCCGGGTGCGGTGCATCAGCCTGTGCCTCGAATCGGCCTTGCCGGTGCCGGCATGGGCCTGGCCGATCTCGGCGAAGGCGGCCGCGGCCTCTTCGGCGCTGACCTGGTTCTGCACGCTGTCCGGCGGGATGTCCACCACGCGGATCACGCTGCCCAGCGGGCCGGGGCTCAGCTGCAGCGGCTGGTCGGTCGGGTCGTCGCCGTCGTCCAGCGGCGCCGGGCTGGTGGCGCTGCTCCATATCTCATGGAAGACGGTGCCGGGCACGGCCTTGAGCGGGAAGACGTTGGGCGTCGGGCCGCAGCTGGCGACCACCGCCCGGCCCTGGGCGTCGTGCCCGGTGACGATACGTTTGAATTCGGGAAGCGGGTGCATGGCATCTCCTTTCAATTGCCGTCGCCGATGGTGGTGCCACCGTCGACGATGAGGTTCTGGCCGCTGATGAAGGCACCCCCGGGCGCCGCCAGCAGCAGCGCCAGGGCGGACACTTCCTCGGGGCGGCCGACGCGGCGCAGCGGCGTCAGCGCCAGGCGGCGCTGCATGACTTCGGGGTTGTCGGTGAGCGGGCGGGCGAACTCGGTGTGGATCACCCCCGGGCTGATGGCGTTGACGCGGATGTTCGCCGGCCCCCACTCCACCGCCAGGTTGCGCGCCAGCTGGGCCAGGCCGGCCTTGGCCAGGCCGTACAGGCCCAGGCCCCGGTTGCCGCGCACGCCGGCGATGCTGGCCATCAGCACCACGCTGCCGCCGCCGCGCGCGGCCATGGCCGGCAGCAGCGCGTTGGCCAGCCAGAGGGCGCTGCGCAGGTTGACGGTGAGGGTTAGCTCCCAGTCGGCGTCGCTGGCCGTGGCGATGGGGCCCATGTGGGGCGCCACGCCGGCATTGCAGACCAGCGCGTCGAGACCGCCGAGACGCGCCAGGGCCTGCCCGGCCAGCTCGTCCACGGCTCGCCGGTCGCGCAGGTCGGCGGGCAATGCGATGGCCTCGATGCCCTCCTCCGCCAGCAGCATCACGGTGCGTTCGCAGTCCGCGGCGCTTTCGCTGCTGATCGCCAGGCGCGCGCCGGCGCGGCCGTACTCGCGGGCGATGGCCAGGCCGATGCCGCGGGTGGCGCCGGTGACGAGCGCGGCCTTGCCGGCCAGGGAAAAGAGCTCGCTCATAGCGCCTCCACCACCGGCACGGGCCGGCCGCGGCGCAGCAGCACCAGGCACAGCGGGGCCAGCACCAGCTGGGCGCTGGCGACCAGCAGCAGGGCCTGGGGCAGCCGTGGGTTGTCGCCGCCAGTCAGCGCCAGCACCAGCAGCGGGCTGAGGAACTCGCCGGCGAAAATGGACGCGGTGAAGCCGCCGGTGGCGCGGCCGCGCTGGTCGAAGCCGACCTGCAGCATCACCTGGGTGATCAGCGTCGGCAGCAGCAGGCCCACGCCCAGGCCGTTGACCAGCACCGCCAGCACCACCGGTGCGTGGCTGCCGGCCAGGGCCATGAGCGCACCGCCCAAGCCGGCGGTGGCGAAGCCCAGGGCCAGCAGGCGCCGCGCCGGCAACGCGGCGAGCAGGCGGAAGGCCAGGGCCCCGGCGAGCACGCCGAGCTGGTTGGCGCCCATGGTCATGCCCACCTGCTGCGGCGCGTCCACGTGCAGCAGTTGCAGCAGGTAGCCGGCCTGCACCGGGACGATGAACAGGCTGACACCGGCCAGCAGGGTCAGCAGGTACAACGGCGCCAGCGCGGCCCAGGGGAAGCGCCCGGCGGCGGGCTGGACGCACTCGTCCCGATGGCCTCGAGGCTCCCACAGCAGCGCCGCCATCAGCGGCAGGCACAGCAGGCCCACCGCGTAGAGCGCGAAGGGCGTGCGCCAGCCGCTCTCCCCCAGCGCCCCGCCCAGGCCCATGAACAGCGCGGCGGACAGCGAGGTGGCGACCATCTGCAGGGCGAACAGGCGCTCGCGGCGCGGGCCGTCGAAGTAGTCGCCCATCAGGGTGGTGCAGCAGGTCATGATGCCGGCTTCGGCCAGGCCGATGCCGGCGCGGCTGGCGACGATCGCCCCCAGCGAGTCGAGCCACAGCGGCAGCACCCCGCACAGGCTGTACAGCAGCATGCTGGCGAGCAGCAGCGGGCGGCGCCCGACGCGGTCGGCCAGCAGCCCGGCCAGGGGTGCCAGGAAGGCGATCACCAGCGCCGGCAGGGTCAGGGCGACGGGCACCAGCACGGTGGCGCCCGGGGTTTCGGCGAAGTGCGCCTGCATGCGCGGCAGCACCGGCGCTATGAGCACGGCGCCGAGCACCGGCAGGCAGCTGCCGAACAGCAGTAGCAGGGCCTGGGCGCTGCCGGCGGGGCGTGGGGCGGTCATTGCGCACCTCCGCGTCGGAAACCCATGGGATCGTGGCGATGGGTATCGCTCCGCGATACCCATCCTACGGCGGCGTTCCCAGCGCACCTGTAGGAGCGGGCCCTGCCCGCGATTCGCGCCCAGGGGGCGCTCCTACAAGTGGATCCGACAGTCGATTCGTTCAGGCATGGCATCGGGCGGTCCTCTGGTTGGTGTTCGGCTGGCAGCAGTCGCGGTCGTGCTGGATTTCCTCCAGATGGTGCGCCGGCACGGCGGGCTGCGCCTGGCGCCGGGGCAGCAGGAAGTAGGCGAGCGCCGGCAGCAGCACCAGTGCGCCGACCATGTTCCAGACGAACATGAAGGCCAGCAGCACGCCCATGTCGGCCTGGAACTTGATGGGCGAGAAGATCCAGGTGCCCACGCCGATGGCCAGGGTCACGCCGGTGAGCATCACCACCTTGCCGGTGAACAGCAGCGCCCGGTAATAGGCGGTGGAAAGGCTGGCGCCCTGGCGCAGCTGGGCCAGGACGATGCTCATGACGTAGAGCGCGTAGTCCACGCCAATGCCCACGCCGAGGGCGATCACCGGCAGGGTCGCGACCTTCACGCCGATGCCCAGCGCCACCATCAGCGCCTCGCAGAGGATCGAGGTGAGCACCAGCGGCAGTACCGCGCAGAGCACCGCGCGCCAGGAACGGAAGGTCACCAGGCAAAGCAGCACGACCGCGCCGTACACCCACCAGAGCATGTCGTGGTTGGCCTGCCTGACCACGATGTTGGTGGCCGCTTCGATGCCCGCGCTGCCGGCGGCCAGGAGGAATTTCGCCTGATCGCCGTCGTTGTCGCGGGCGAAGGCCTGCACGCTGTCGACCACCCGCGCCAGGGTGTCGGCCTTGTGGTCGGTGAGGTAGGCGTAGAGCGTCAGCAGGCTGCAATCGTCGTTGTACAGGCCTCGCGGGGCGTTGGCGGTGACCATGTTGAGGGTGGCCTGGTTGTTCACCAGCTCGTACCACTTCGGGCTGCCCTCGGAGAGGCCGACCAGCACCCGGCGCTCGAGCAGCGCCAGGGAGTTGGTCGAGTCCACGCCCGGCAGGCCGCGCAGTTGCCAGTCCAGGTCGTCGACGCGCTTGAGGGTGTCGTAGGCCGAGCAGGCGCCGGCCGGGGTCTGCACCATCACCGCGAAGACGTCGCTGCTGGCGCCGTAGTGCGCGGTGACGAAGGCGTTGTCGCGGTTGTAGCGCGAGTCCGGGCGCAGCTCCGGGGCGCCGGCGTCGAGGTCGCCGACCTTCAGGTTCAGGCTCACCGCGTAGCCGCCGGCCGCCAGCAGCGCGGCCACGGCGATGCAGAGCGCGGCCCAGCGGCGGCGGGTGAACAGGTCGAGGAAGCGCCACACGGCATGCTTGTCCGCCCCGCTCGCCTCGGCCTCTTCGGCGCGCAGGCTGCGCCGCGCCGCCCTGAGGCTGACGCCGACGTAGGACAGCAGCACCGGCAGCAGGATCAGGTTGGTGAAGATCAGCACCGCCACGCCCAGGCTGGCGATCACCGCCAGGTCCTGGATGACCTGGATGCGGATGATCATCAGCACCGCGAAGCCGACCGCGTCGCACAGCAGCGCGGTGAGCCCGGCGAGGAACAGCCGGCGGAAGGTGAAGCGCGCCGCCACCAGGCGGTGCATGCCGCGGCCGATGTCCTGCATGATGCCGTTCATCTTCTGCGCGCCGTGGCTCATGCCGATGGCGAACACCAGGAAGGGCACCAGCACCGAGTACGGGTCCAGTTCGTAGCCCAGCAAGGGCAGCAGGCCCAGTTGCCAGACCACCGCCACCAGCGAGCACACCACCACCAGCGCGGTGCTGCGCACGCAGCGGGTGTACCAGTAGAGCACCGCCGCGGTGATGGCGATGGCGGCGGCGAAGAACAGCAGGATCTGCCGCAGGCCGTCGATCAGGTCGCCGACCACCTTGGCGAAGCCGGTGATGTGGATGTCCACGCCCCGGGCCTGGTACTTGCCGCGCAGGGCCTCCAGCTCATGGGCGAAGGCGGTGTAGTCCAGCGCCTGGCCGTCCGGTGTCTTCTCCAGCAGCGGCACGTAGAGGATGCTGGAGCGCTGGTCGAAGGCCACCAGTTGGCCGATCTCGTTGGAGCGCTCGACGTTGCGCTTGAGCGCGGCGAGGCTTTCGGCGCCGCCGTCGTAGCCGTCGGGGATCACCGGGCCGCCTTCCAGGCCCTCCTCGGTGACGCCGGTCCAGCGGGTGGAGGGCGTCCACAGGGACTTCATCGCCGCGCGGTCCACGCCGGGCAGCAGGTACACCTCGTCGTTGAGTTGCTGCAGCACCTGCAGGTAATGCTTGTCGTAGATGCTGCCCGCGGGGTTGGCCACGGCGATGCGCACGGCGTTGCCCAGGCCGGCCAGCTCCTGGCGGTGCGCCAGGTAGTTGAGGATGAAGGGGTGCTCCCGGGGGATCATCTTCTCGAAGCTGGCGTTGAGCGTCAGGCGCGTGGCCTGCCAGCCCAGCAGCAGGGTCGCCGCCAGGCACAGCAGCAGGACCAGGCCACGGTGGTTGAACAGGGCGCGTTCCAGCAGCGAGCCGGAGGCGCTGTCGAAGTCGTCGAGGCGGCCGCTGGACGGCGCGGGGGAAGTCGGGGCGTGCATGGCTCAGTCCGCTGTGCTGGAGGAGGAAGAAGGCGCCAGGCGGCGCGCGCCGGCCATGCCGACGGCCACCAGGGCGCCGTCGGCGGCGAGGGTGGCGGCGGTCAGCGGCAGGCCGTCGGAGACCGCCAGCGGCCTTGGGGCGAAGTCGCCCAGGCCGCTGCGCAGCAGCATCCCGGCCTGGTTGGCGAGCAGCAGTTGGCCGCCGGCCACGCGGATACCGTTGAGCGACGCGGGCACCGGGTTGGCCAGGGCCCGGAAGCTGGCGCCGCCGTCGTCGGAGGCGAACAGCTTGCCGCGCAGGCCGCCCACCAGCAGGCGCCCGTCGGGCAGCATGGCGGCGGCGAAGTAACTGCCGTCATAGGGGCCCTGCAGGGCCTCGAAGTGCTCGCCGGCATCGCGCGAGCGCAGCAGCAGGCCCTGCTCGCCGGCGAGGTAGAGCGCGCTGCCCTGCCCCGCCACGGCATACAGGTGCAGGCCGTTCGGGTTGGGCAGGTGGCCCATCCATGACTGCCAGCTGAGCCCGCCATCGTGGGTGGCCAGGGCCAGGCCGTAGGCGCCCAGCACCAGGCCGTGGCGGGCATCGCTGAAATGCAGGGCCAGCAGCGGCTTGTCGGCGCCGTCGGCGACCAGGCGCTGCGCGGCGGCGACGCGCCCGGCGTCGGCGGTGGCCTCGGCGGCCTGCAGCTCCAGGGCCGCGGCGCGCTTGCCGTCCAGTTGCAGGCGCCAGTGCTCGCCGCCATCGTCGCTGTGCAGCACCACGCCGGCATGGCCCACGGCCCAGCCGTTGCGCGCATCGACGAACTGCACGGCGCTCAGGCTGGCGCTGACCGGCACCACGCTCGCCTGGCGCCAGCTGCTGCCGTTGTCGTCGGAAAGCAGCACCACGCCGCGCTCGCCCACCGCCACCAGCCGCGGGCCGGCGCGGGTCACGTCCTGCAGTACCGCGCGCAGGGCCTGGGGGCCTTGCACGGCGGGCTGCGCCAGGACATCGGCAACGCTCGCCGCGTGGACCGGCGGCGCCGCGCAACAGGCCGCCAGGAGCAGGCCGGAAAGCATCTTCTTCATCGCACGCAACCTTGGTTTTTCTTGTAGTCGGGCCTGACTAGGCCGGGTACAGCGAGGTCTCCCGTAGGAGCGGGCCCTGCCCGCGATTCGCGCGCAGGGCGCGCTCCTACAGCCCCCCGGTGCTAACGCTCAGCGCACACCCTCGCCCGCCATGGCGTCGGCGGTGAACACCGAGTCCTTGTAGGGCGGCACGATGCGGTACTGCTCGCTCTTGCCGGCGAACAGGTCGCCGGCGAACCAGGCCCCGGAGAGCAGGTCGTAGAAGCCGTTGGTGAGGGTCACCACGCCGGGCAGGTCGGGCAGCACCACCGGCGAGGTCCAGAGCACCTTGGCCAGCTGGCCGCGGGCGTCGTAGCGCTCGCCGAGCACGGCGGCCCAGGTGTCCTCGTCGAGGTAGTAGGTGCTCTTCGGCATCACGTGGCGCTGGCCGCTCTTGAGGGTCGCTTCCACCACCCAGACGCGGTGCTTCTCCCAGCGGATGGCGTCGGACTTCAGGTGGTGCGCGTCCAGCAACGCCTCGGGACCGGCGGCGGTGAACACCTTGTTGGCGTTGTAGGGGATGTACATCTCCCGCTTGCCCACCAGTTTCCAGTCGAAGCGGTCGATGCGGCCGTTGAACACGTACAGCTCGTCGAAGCTCATGACCCCCGCGGTGGCCGGCGTCGGGGTGTCGCAGCAGGCGTTGGGCAGGCGGCGCACGCGGCGCTGGCCGGGCAGGTAGGTCCACACCGAGGCCTTGTCGGCATTGAGGTTCTCAAGGCCGGTGATGGCCTCGCCGGCGCGCAGCGGCGGGCCGTCGTTGATCATGCGGATGGACCAGAACACGCCCTTCTCGCCCGCGCCGCCGGGCAGGTACCAGGGCATCTGCAGGTCCGAGCGCGAGTCGTTGGTCAGCACGTGCTTGCCGTCGGCGGTGGTCAGGTACTGGGTGAAGCTGGCGTGCCAGGACGCGCCGCGCCAGCGCAGCAGGTGGTTCCAGATGGCCTCGGCGCCACTGGCCGGGATGGGGAACGGGATGCCGCCGGCGGCGCCCTCGGGCATGGGCCCGGCCGGGCCGTCCACCAGCTTGCCGCTGGTGGCGTTGGCGAAGGTGGCGTCGTACACCGACTGCGGGGCGGCGGCGCTGCGGTGGGTCGGGTAGACCTCCAGGCGGTAGCTGTCCGGGTACTTCTTCAGCATCGCCTGCACCCCGGGGGTGAGCTGCGCGGCGTGCTGCTCCATGTTCTGCGCGGTGATGGTGAACAGCGGCCTGTCGGCGGCGAAGGGGTCGCCGCGCTTGCCGCCGTCCTTGTAGGCCGGGTCGGCCTGAGTGTAGCCGCCGGTCCAGGCCGGGATGCTGCCGTCGGCGTTGCCGGCGCGCTCGCCGCCCAGTGGCGTCAGGGTGGTCTTCAGCTTGCCCGCCTCCTCGGCGGAGACGGCGGCCAGAGCGCCGTGGGCGAACAGCAGGGAGGCACTCAGGGCGGTGAGCAGGCAGGCGAGTTTCTTGTTGTGTTTCATCGGGCAGTCCTCGGTCAGAAGGTGCGGCTGACGGTGAAGGCGATGAAGTCGCGGTCTTTCAGCGACTGTTCGAAGGTGTAGTGGTTGTCGGCGTCGAGGAAGGTGTTCTCCGGGCCGTAGTAGTGCGTGTAGGTCAGGCCCAGGCTCCAGGTGTTGAGGTAGTTGCCCTTGAGGCCGACGTTGATGTCGCCGCCGTGGTCGGAGCCGAAGCCGGTGCCGAGGGCCTCGGAGGCGCCGTTGGTGTAGCTGGCGCCGATCGGTACCGAGAGGTCCAGGCCGGGGTAGATCTGCCGGTACATCGGCTCGTACACCAGGCGCAGGCTGGCGGCGTCGCGGTCGGCATTGGGGTCGATGGCGTCGCGGTTCCTGCTCACGCTCATCACCCGGTTCCAGGCGATCTCGCCGAGGAAGCTCGCCTCCTGGGCGATGAAGTTCGGCTCGAGGCTCGCCAGCCAGGAGAAGTTGGCGTGCAGGGTACGGCCGGTGGCGTAGAGCGGGTCGTCGCTGTTGTCGATGGCCTCGCCGACGGCCAGGGCGTGCTGGTTGGTGGAGGCCAGCGGCTGGTTCCAGCGGGTGGAGACTTCGCCGGCCAGGTTGAAGTTGCCCACCGTGGTGGAGAAGCTCGCGCCCAGGGCCTCGATGCCTTCGGGGTACACCCAGTAGAACTCGCCGGCCTTGCCGGTGAGCGGGTCGAGGTTGGCGAAGTCGGTGCGCACGTTGAGCTGCGGCGACTTGTCGTGGAAGCGGATGGCGTACAGGCCCCAGTCCACCGTCTCGGTGCGCCAGCGCAGCTGCACGCCGCCCTGCCCCGAGTCCTTCGCCTCCTTGTCGTTGCCGTGGTAGAAGGCCAGCGGCTGGCCGCCGGGCATCACCGGCGCGCCGACGAACATGCGCTCGGCGCCGTCGCCGAAGAAATCGTCGGTGGAGAAGTAGCTGCCGGCGGCCGGCAGGCGGTTGGCCTCCCATTCGAACTGGTAGTAGGCGCCGATGGATACATCCGGGGTCAGTTGCAGCTGGCCGGAGACCTGCTGCACCGGGCGGATCAGCTC
Source organism: Pseudomonas sp. 273 (assembly GCF_029201425.1). Taxonomy (NCBI): domain Bacteria; kingdom Pseudomonadati; phylum Pseudomonadota; class Gammaproteobacteria; order Pseudomonadales; family Pseudomonadaceae; genus Pseudomonas; species Pseudomonas sp. 273. Next base: position 2,950,334 of record NZ_CP116775.1, on the reverse strand, counting down.
CTTGAACTGGGTGTTGGGCACAGACAGGCCCTTGACCACGTCGATCGGCGCCATCCCGCCGGCGATGCCGTTCATGCCGTAGAACAGGCTCTCGCCCCACTGCATGGCGTACTGGCCCAGGCGCCCGGACAGCGGCATGCCGGCCAGCTCGGTCTTGCCGAAGACGAAGGCGTCGAGCAGCTCGCCCTTGCGCCCGTGCAGGGTGCGGGTGTCGTCGGTGAATTCGTCGTAGTCCGCCGAGTAGCTGTTGGCCCGGCTCGGGTCGCTGGCGTCGGTGCCGCGGTTGTAGACGTCGTCGTACCAGGCCGCGCCGCTGACCCGCGCGCCGACGTCGCCGTAGGTCACGTCCAGCTCGGAGAGCAGGTCCAGGCGGTTGGAGATCAGGCCCTTGTCGAAGTTGCGGTCGCCATCGTCCAGGTTCAGCGCGGTCTGGCCTTCGGTGAGCTTGCTGCTGGCGTCCTGGGTGCGCCAGGCGGCGCTGTACTTCAGGGTGTTGTCCCAGCGCGCCCGCAGGTCGGGGTTGCCGGTGTCGAATTCGAAGGCCTGGGCGTGGCCGGCGGCCAGGGCCAGCAGCGCCAGGGTGAGGGGCTTGAGCGGCGGCAGCGGCCGCGCGGTTGCACGCTTGTCAGTGGACATCGAGGTCACCTCGTTCTTGTTCTTGTGCATTCGTGTTGGCGCCGGCGCGCGGCCAGGGCAGGCGCGCCGGGTACATGGGCTCAGATGGGGCGCGCGGTGACCTCCAGCATCTGCCGGACCAGGCCGATGCGGTCGAAGGACGGGTCCCGGGCGATCTCCTTCTCCCCGGCCAGCAGGGACTTCTCGGCGATGAACCTGCAGCGCTCGAAACGCCGGCCCATGAAGCGCTGCAGCTGCTCGGCCAGACTGCCGCCGGCGGTGAGTTCCTCGGCCAGCACCACCGCGTCCTCGATGGCCATGCCGGCGCCCTGCCCCAGGTGCGGGGTGGTGGCGTGGGCGGCGTCGCCGATCAGCAGTACCCGGCCGCGGTACCAGGGCTCGTCGACGAACACCGCCTCCAGCGGCTTGTAGACGACCTCGGCGCTGTCCGTGACCTGCTCGCGCAGTTCGCCGATCAGCCCGCCGAACCCGGCCAGGCGCTGGCGCAGGCCCTCGGCCAGGCCGGCCGGGTCCATCCAGGGGTTGCCCGGCTCGTGGGAGGTGGTGAACAGGTACATGAGGTCGTCGGCCAGCGGCACCAGGCCGGCGTTGCCCGAGGGGCCCTGGTAGTTGGCCAGGTGGTCGATGCCGGCGGCGCGCGGGAAGTTGTGGCGCCACACCGACTGGCCGGTGAAGCGCGGCTGGTACCTGTCGCCGAACAGCAGCCCGCGGACCCGCGAGTACAGCCCGTCGGCGCCCACCAGCAGCTGGTAGCGGCCCTGGCTGCCGTCGCTGAACAGCACGCCGACACCGCCGGCGTCCTGCTCGAAGCTTTCCACCGAGGTACCCAGGCGCACCCGGGTGCCCAGTTCGATGGCGGTCTCGCTCAGCACCTTGTGCAGCGCGCGGCGGGAGATGCCGACGTTGGCCGGGTACTGCGGCCCCGCCAGGCGCTGGCCGGGGATGCGCGCCAGCTGCTGACCGGCGGTGGTGTAGATGGCTACGTCCTCGAAGGCGTAGGCGGCGTCCAGGTAGGCATCCAGCAGGCCCAGGCGGTGCATCTCGCGCACCACGTTGCTCTGCTGGATGATGCCGACGCCGTAGACGGTCCATTCGCTCTTCAGCTCGACCAGGTCGACGGCGATTCCCTTGCGGCGCAGGGCGATGGCGGCACACAGCCCGCCGATGCCGCCGCCGACGATCAGCACGTTGCTCACAGTATTCATGGCATCTCTCACGTCTTGTTCTTGTTGTCCGCACCGGCGAGCGGTGCGGCCGTTCTGCGTGCCCCGGGGCACAGCTTCCCGGCGGGGTCGGGCCTTGACCAATCGAGTCCGCGGATGCGACCTATCGCGCGGCGCGATACCTCAGCCTTGCAGTTGCGCCAGCGGCAATAGCAGCCAGCCGTCCTTCTCCTCGTGCGCCAGCGCTTCCAGCGCCTGGCCACGGCACGGGCCGTACACGCACTCGCCGCTGTCCGGGCGGAAGCGCGCGCCGTGGGCGTAGCAGACGACCCATTGGCCGTCGGCGCTGAGGAACCTGTCCTTGCGGTACTCCAGCGGCACGAGCAGGTGCGGGCAGCGGTTGCGGTACAGGCGCACCTGGCCGCGGTGGCGCAGGGCGAACAGGCCGTCCGCCCCCTGCCCTGCGGGTCGAAGCCGCGCGCCTGGCCCTCGGCCAGCTCGTCGAGCCGGCACAGCGCCATGCACTCCACGGCTCAGCCCTGCTTTGGCGGCGGGCCGCTGGGGGCCCACTTCTCCCGCGAGGTGAAGAGGAACAGCTGCGAGTTGTCCGCCGACATCGGCGCCTGGCGCGCGGCCCAGGCGTCGTCGTGCTTGTCCATGTCGGCGTCGTACTCGATGTGGCAGCCCAGCGGGCTGTTGAAGTACCAGAACCAGTTGGAACCCAGCAGGTGCCGGCCCGGGCCCCAGAAGCTGGTCCAGCCCTTGTTCTGGAAGCGCGTGCCGGCCAGCAGCACTTCGGTGCCGCTGCCCAGGTGGAAGGTGAAGTGCTCGCAGCCCTGCATGTGCGGCGGCGTCTGGATCATGAACAGGCAGTGGTGGTCGTCCATGCCCGCCGTGCGCATGAAGGGGCCGACGCCGACGAAGCTGTCGGTGGTGACGAAGCCCAGGCGCTCGCGGTAGAAGGCCTCCCCCCTGGCGGCGTCGGGCACGAAGTACACGACGTGGGACAAGGTGCGCGGCAACGCCGGCATGTCCGGGGTGATGCCCAGCTGGTTGAGCGGGCGCTGCGGCGCGCTGCCAGGGGCGTTGGTCAGGTCGGCGGGGGCCTCGTACGGACGGCGGCAGCTGACCTGGAAGGCGATGGCGAAGCCCAGGTCGTCGACGCAGTGCAGCGCGCCGGCGGCATCACGGCGCACCTCGCGGTCGCGCCCCAGTTCGTCGGCGATGGCTTCCAGGTCGGCGGCGCCAGCCACGCCGTAGACGGTCTCGCGCAGGGAAGGCGTCGGGCCCAGGGCCGGCGGCAGGCTCGGATCGTCGCCGTGGCGGATGACGATGGCGGTGCCGTCGAGGGCTTCGAAGCGCCCACCGTCGGCGGTGAGTTGCGTGGCCGCGAGGCCGTAGTCGCGCAGGCAATCGGCACAGGCCTGGATATCGTCGACACCGAAGACCAGGGCGTCGAGGCCAAGGATGTTCATGGCTACCACTCCATTGAAATTATGATTCGGCGCCGGGCAGGGGGCCGCCGGTGGTGGGTCGCCGCGGCACGGGGGCCGCTCGACTGGGGCGCAGGTTGGCGGGCGCCATGGCGCCCTGACCAATCGCATGTGGGGATGCGAGGCATCGCCGAATGCGATACCTGGGCGCGGGCCCATGGCGGCGGGCGTTTGCCGCCCACTCATGGCGCAGCGGTCTTGACGTATCGGGGATGCGGCGGGAAGGTATCGCGAAAATAACTACAACAAGCCTGAGCCATCTGCCATGCGATTCCACCACCTGGACCTGAACCTGCTGGTGGCGCTGGATGTGCTGCTGGAAGAGCAGAACATCACCCGCGCCGCCGAACGCCTGCACATGACGCAGTCGGCCACCAGCGGCGTGCTCGGCCGCCTGCGCACCTTCTTCGAGGACGAGCTGCTGGTGCAGGTCGGCCGCAAGATGCAGCCCACCCCCTACGCCCTGGAACTGGCGGGGCCCGTGCGCGAGGTACTGCTGACCATCCGCTCCTCGATCACCGCCAAGCCGGTGTTCGACCCGGCCAGCAGCAAGCGCCACTTCCGCCTGGTGACCTCCGACTACCTGATCAGCGTGCTCTTCGCCCAGGTGATCCAGAAGATCCACCAGCAGGCCCCGCACATCACCTTCGAGATGCTCAGCCCCGGCGACAACAGCGCCGAGCTGCTGATGCGCGGCGAGGTGGACATGATGATCGTGCCCGAGCGCTACATCATCGACGGCCACCCGGCGCAGCTGCTGTTCGAGGAGGACCACGTCTGCGTGGTCTGGCGCGACAACCCGGCGGTGGGCGAGAGCCTGACCCTGGAGCAGTACATGCAGATGGGCCACATCTCGGTGGGCTTCGGGCGCAACCGGCACCTGAGCATCGAGGACTGGTTCATGAGCCAGTACGGTTTCAACCGCCGCCTGGAAGTGATCACCAACGACTTCAACACCCTGCCCCAGCTGCTGGTCGGCACCCAGCGCGTGGCCACCATGCACCGCCGCCTGGCCGAGCTGTACGCGCATTACCTGCCGCTGCGCATCCTGCCGCCGCCGGTGAAGATCCCGGTGATGCGCGAATACATGCTCTGGCACCGCAGCATGGAAGGCGACCCCATGCACCGCTGGCTGCGCGAGCGCATCCGCGACTTCATCCAGAGCCTCGACCAGCAGCCCGAAGCCCTGCGCCACACCGGCTGACCCCGCCCCATCGCCCCCGGCCGCCGCCAGGGCGCCGGGGCATCGCGTTTGGCGATACCTCGCATCCCCACTCGCGATTGGCGCAGCACCGCCCCGCCTGCGTACCTTGCCGTCGAACCGCGCCCTGCGTGCCTGCCGCCATTCCCGGGCGCCGGAAAACCCGACCGCAGAAGGACAACAAGAATGTTCCGCTACTTCCCCACCAATTACGTCTGGAACCTCTCGGTGGACCTGGCCATCGAGATGGGCGCCCGCCTGGGCGAGATCGAGGAAATGTGCGCCCCGCTGCAGGAGGCCGCCAGGCAGCCCGACGCCGCCGGCACCCGGGCCTTCCGCGAGACCTGGTCGAAAATGGCCGACAAGCTCTGCGGCCTGGCCGAGGAAGACGAGGGCGCCGGCCGCCTGTTCTCCGCCGGCGAGAAGTACAACCGCGCCGCCACCTACTATCTCACCTGCGAACGCCTGCAGGCCCACGGCGCCCCGGGCCGCGAGGCGCTGTACCGGCGCTTCCTCGACACCTTCGCCCGCGGCGTCGCGCTGTCGAAGGAGAACTGCGAACGCGTGGAGATCCCCTACGAAGGCAAGCACATCGCCGGCCTGTACGTGCGCGCCGAGGGCGTGGAGGGCCCGGCGCCGCTGCTGGTGCAGGTCAACGGCCTGGATTCGACCAAGGAAATGAAATACCGCGTCGGCCTGCCCGCCTGGCTGGCCAAGCGCGGCGTGGCCTCGCTGATCATCGACCAGCCCGGCACCGGCGAGGCCCTGCGCCTGCACGGCCTGACCGCGCGCTACGACAGCGAGCACTGGGCCAGCCGCGTGTTCGACTGGCTGGAAACCCGCGCGGACGTCGACGCCAAGCGCACCGGCCTGGAAGGCGTGTCCCTGGGCGGCTACTACTGCCCGCGCGCGGTGGCCTTCGAACCACGCTTCGCCTGCGGCGTGGTATGGGGCGCCAACCACGACTGGCGCGACGTGCAGAAGCGCCGCCTGGAGAAGGAAGGCGACTTCCCGGTGCCGCACTACTGGGCCCACGTGCAATGGGTCTGGGGCGCGAAGGACATCGACGAATTCATGGGAATCGCCGAGAACGTCCACCTGGACGGCGTGCTCGAACGCATCCGCGTGCCCTTCCTGGTCACCCACGGCGAGAAGGACTCGCAGATTCCGCTGAAATGGGCGCACCGCACCTACGAGCAACTGGTGAACAGCCCGAGGCGCGAGCTGAAGATCTTCACCGAGCGCGAAGGCGGCGTGCAGCACTCCAGCTTCGACAACAGCATCAACGCCGGGCAGTACATCGCGGACTGGGTGGCGGAGACGCTGGGTGGGCGTACGGCCTGAGGGCTCCGGGGTGTTCCTTGCTGCGGCACCGGATCACGGTGCCGTTCCCCGCTGCCGGGCGTGCCGGCGCCCTGCCGGTAAAAATATGAAGAAAAACTTTCTTAATGACTCTCTAAAACCAAATACAAGCCGCAATACATAAGGGTTTGCAGCCTTACGAAATGTGAATTTAAATGTGAAGAAATTCACCCAGGAAAGCAGCAATGCCGCTGATCACCGACAAGGGCTGGCTGGACCCGATACTGCCGGAAGAGTTGCCGGCCTCGATCATCGAACGGGCTGACGCCCTGCCGGGCAAGGCGGCCTTCCTGGCAGGCCGCCTGGCCAGGCAAACGAGCGAGCAGCTCGGGCAACTGCTGCAGATAACCAACAGCTACTATTCGAACCTCATCGAGGGCCGCTATACCGAGATCGCAATGATGCAGCAGGCGCAGGCCGCGCCACGCCGCGAGCGTCTCCTGCTGCAAGACCTGGCCATCAGGCACATGCAGGCGCAGGCGGTGTTCGAACGGGCCCTGCGGCGCTTCCCCACCGCGCAATGGAGCGACTTGTTCGAACCGGCGCTGGTGCAGCGCGTGCACGAACGCCTGTTCGACGATACCGATGATGCCAGCCGGTGCCTCGACGACGGCCGCTTCCTGCAACCGGGCCAGCTGCGCGCCAGGCCGGACGAGGAAGTCGCCATCGGCGGCAGGCCCGCGCCGGCCGCCTCTGTCGTGCTGCCGATGCTGCGTCACCTGCGCGATGGCTTCGGACGCGCCCGCGACCCACGCCGCCGGCTGATCGGCGCCCTTGCCTACCATCACCGGCTGGCCTTCGTGCACCCGTTCCTCGACGGCAACGGGCGCACCACACGGCTGATGACCCATATCCACCTCGTTGCCCTGGGCCTGCGGCCGACGCTCTGGTCCCTGTCTCGCGGCCTGGCGCGCCAGCACCAGGACTACTATCGGATGCTGGCGCTGGCCGACCGCCCTCGCGAAGGCGACCTGGACGGACGCGGCAAGCTGAGCCGCAAGCACTACTTCGCTTTCATCGAGTTCATGCTGGACGTCTGCCACGATCAGATCGACTACATGACCCAGGCCGTCGACCCGACAGCCCTGCGCGAGCGAGTGGTGCGGGCATTCCGCTATAACGCCCAGCTACGCGCGGCCGGCGCCCGGGAGGAAAGCGCAGCGGCGGTCCATGCCCTGCTGGTGCAGGGCGAGATGCCACGCAGTGACTTCAAGACCTTCACCGGCCTGACGCCGCGCCCGGCGATCGATGAACTGAGCCGCCTGGTACGCCTGGGCGTGGTACTCAGCCCGACGCCGAAATCCCGCAGCGTGCAGCCAGGGTTGCCGGCCTGGTTCGCCCAGGAGATATTCCCGGACCTCCATCGACGCTTCCAGTAGCCCGGACGCACAAGCTAGCGGGCAAAGGCAAAATTACCGCGCCACCTCATGCTGGCGTGCGAGTGCCATGGAAGGCAGCGATCCGCCAACCACCGTCCTCCCTCACCCACAATTGCGTGGCGAAGCCCTCGGCGCGCACCGGTTCGCCGCCGCCGCGCTTCTGCAGCAGGTTGCACTGCGGCCCGCTCATCAGCGCCAGGGCGTCGCCGAACAGGCGTACCCGCAGTTCGCCGCGCTCCACCGCCAGGTAGCGCACCGCGTGGCGGGCGTAGTCCAGGTACTGCGCCCTGTCCTGCACCAGGCCGGTGGTGTGCACGTAGAGCAGGTCGTCGGCGAAGAGTCGCTCCAGGCCGGCGTGGTCCTCCTCCACCAGCGCGCACTGGCGCTCCTGCTCCAGGGCCAGCAGTTCGGTACGGATGTCGTTCATGGTGGTTTCCTCGTGGGTTGATGGCGGCGGCATCCTCGCCCTGCCCGCCCCGGCGGGAAAAATCGCCATTGGCCATGCCTGGCATCGCCACTGCCGATACCTGCCCCGCATCGCTTGCCCCCTGCCCGGAACCCAGGCGCCATGCGCCCGCGCCAGGTATCGACGGTATCGATGGCCGGGCATCGACAGCATCTGTTGGTCAGCCGGGGCGCAGCGCCCTAGCCTGCCGGCACAACAAGAAGCCGAGGAGAAACCGCCCATGGGCGCCCTGCACCTGCACTGTTCCACCCTGTTCGACGGCACCGGCCTGCAGGCCCGCCACGAACAGACGCTGATCATCGACAACGGCCTGGTCCGCCACGTCGGCCCCAGCGCCACGGCGCCGCGCCCGCAAGCGGGCGACCGCGAGGAGCGCGCCGCCTTCGTCATGCCCGGGCTGGTGGACGTGCACACCCACCTGGCCTTCGGCAACGCCCAGAGCGAGGAAGACATCGATCTCTGGACCAGCGACGAGTTCCGCGCCCTGCGCGGGCTGTTCTTCGCCCAGCACGTGCTCGCCGCCGGGGTCACCTCCATGGTCTGCCCCGGCGACAGCGGCCAGCTCAGCATCGCCGTGCGCAACACCGTCAACGCCGGCCTGTTCGAGGGCCCGCGCATCGCCGCCAGCAGCCGCGTGATCACCAACCGGCAGAGCCTCAACGACTGGTTCCCCAGCCGCGTCGGCGCCCCCGAATACTTCACCGCCGCCCTGGTCACCAGCCGTACCGAGGCCATTGCCGAGATCCGCCGGCAGGCCAAGGACGGCGTCGACCTGATCAAGATCGCCATGGACGGAACCCATCGCCGGCCCAACGGCGAGATCATCGCCGCCTTCACCGCCGAAGAGACCCGCGAGATGGTCGAGGAAGCCCACCGCCTGGGCTGCCGGGTGGCCACCCACGCCTATGGCCGCGAGGCGGTGATGTATGCGGCGAAGGCCGGCGTGGACCTGGTGTTCCACGCCTTCTACATGGACGACGCCTGCATCGAGGCGCTACTGGAAGCCGGCAGCGTGCTGGCCCCGACCATGACCTTCCCGCAGAACACCGTGGACTTCTGCCAGGCCCACGACCCGGCCATCGCCACCGGCTACGCCGGCTACTGCGCGCGCACCCTGGAGCTGGGCACGCCGGTGCTGCGCCGCGCCAAGGCCGCCGGCATCCCCTTCGCCTGCGGTAGCGACAGCGGCTTCGCCGTCACCCCCTACGGCGAATGGCACGCCCGCGAGCTGGAACTGCTGGTGACGCGCCTGGGCTTCACCCCCGCCGAGGCGCTGTACGCCGCCACCAACGTCGGCGCCCGGCTGATGCCGCGCGGCGAAACCCTGGGCACGCTGGAAGCGGGCAGGCAGGCCGACCTGCTGGTGCTCGACGGCTCGCCCCTGGACGACATCCGCGTCCTCCAGGACCGCCAGCGCCTGCTCGCCGTGTACAAGGCCGGCGAGCCGGTGCGCCTGCAGCGCACGGCCTACGACCCCAGGCAGGTCTCGGACTTCAATTCGCTGAAATGGACCGACCTCTATACCCGCGACCGCGTCGCCCAACTCGGCAAATGGAGCCTGTGAGCATGACCACCCTCGACTTCGAGCACGCCACGCGCCTGGCCGCCGCCACCCTGCGCCACGCCCGCGAGCTGGGCGTGCGCCCGCTGGCCGCCGCGGTACTGGACGCCGCCGGCCATCCGCTGGCCGTGCTGCGTGACGAACGGGCCAGCTTCCTGCGCCCGCAGATCGCCAGCGGCAAGGCCCGCGGCTGCCTCGGCATGGGCTTCGGCGGCCGCGAACTGGCACGCCGCGCCCAGGCCATGCCGGCGTTCTTCGATGCGATCAACAGCCTGACCGGAGGCGAGGTGATCCCGGTGCCCGGCGGCATCCTGCTGCGCGACGACGCCGGCAACCTGCTCGGCGCCATCGGCGTCAGCGGCGACACCTCCGACAACGACGAGCGCTGCGCCCTGCTGGCCATCGAGGAACTGGGCCTGCGCGGCGACACCGGCGACCCTCAGGCCTGACCCAGCCCCGCGGCCTGCTCCGCCAGCAAGGCGCGGAGCCAGGCCAGCGCCGGGTCCAGGTCCTGCTGCGGGTGCCACTGCAGCACCTGCGGCGCCGTCGGAAAGGCCAACGGCGCCGGCAGCACGCGCAGCGGGTAGCGCCGCGCCAGGGCCTGCGCCTGGCGGCGGAACAGCGTGGCCACCCGCGGCGTGCCGACGATGAACTCGGCCATCAGCGAAAAGCTCTGCACCGCGACGGCCACGCGCCGCTCGATGCCCAGTTCGCGCAGGTGCAGGGCGTCCATGGCCAGGTTCTGGCCGTCGGCGAACTCGCGCAGCACGTGCTCGGCGGCGCAGTAGTCGGCCAGGCTCAGGCCGCCGGCGAAGGCCGGTTGCCCGGCGCAGACGATGCAGCACAGCTCGTCGCCGAGCAGCGGCATCTGCGGGTAGCGGGGGTTCACCCGGCGCTGCGGCACTATCACCAGGTCGCTGCGGCGGTATTCCAGGGCTTCGGCCACCACGTCGCCGTCGCGCGGCAGCGGCAGGTCGCGCAGCACCAGCGAGGCGCCCGGCGCCCGTTGCGACAGAGCCCGGCTGGCCGCGGGCAACAGGGTCGCCACCACATAGTCCGAGGCCACCAGGGTGAAGCGCCGGTCGCACTGCGAAGGGTCGAAGAGCACCGCCGCATCCACCACTTCCCCCGCCAGGGCCAGGGCCTCGCGTACCTTGGGCAGCAGTTGGCGGCCCAGGGCACTGGGCGCCAGGCCCCGCCCCAGGGGCACCAGCAGCGGGTCGTTGAAGTGCTCGCGCAGGCGCGCCAGCGCCGCGCTGGTGGCCGACTGGCCCAGGTTGAGGCGTTCGGCGGCCCGGCTGACGCTGCATTCGTCGAGCAGCGCGGCCAGGGCCACCAGCAGGTTGAGGTCCAGACGTCGGTAGCGCATGGGCGCTTTATACCCCGCGCGCCGCCGCCGACGGAGCGCGTTTGCCGCTGGCAGGTATCGCGCCGGGTGATACCTCGGCGCCGGCATTCTCCCGTAGGACGCCGTCCGCGATTGCCGGGAACACCGGCGCGGATCGCGGATGGAATCCGCTCCTACGCCGCCCCTTCCAACCCGTAGGGCATAACGCCTACGGCGTTATCCGCCAACCACCACAATTTTCCTGGGCACCGGTGTTCCGCCCTACGCACATCTTCCACCCGTAGGAGCGGACTCCGTCCGCGATTCGCGCGCAGGGCGCGCTCCTACAGGGGAATGACGTGGCTGGGGTCTTCGCCGGCACGCCCTACCTCGCCGACTTCACGCACCCGTAACGCACCTCTTTCGACGGCGGATAGCCGTAGAAGGATGTGTAGCACTTGCTGAAATGGCTGGGCGAAACGAAGCCGCAGGCCAGGCTCACCTCGAACATCGGCAGGTCCGAGTGCTGCAGCAGGCGGCGGCTCTCGGTGATGCGCAGCTCCAGGTAGTAGCGCACCGGCGTGGTGCCCAACTGCTGCTGGAACAGCCGCTCGATCTGCCGCTTGGAACGGCCGACGTAGCTCGCCAGCTGGTCCTGGCTAAGGGGCTCCTCGATGTTGGCGCTCATCAGGTTGATGGCCTCGCGCAGCGGTTCGCTGAGCTTCTCGTGCAGCGCCGGGCGGGCACGGCGGAAGCGCGATTCCTCGAAGGCCAGGATGTCCGCCACGGCGTCCACCAGTTCGCGGCCGTGCAGCGCGTCCATCCATTCCAGCACCATGTTGAAGGCCCCGGTCGGGCTGGCGGCGGTGAAGCGGTCGCGGTCGACCATGTAGCTCTCGCTGGTGACTTCGCTGTGCCGGGCGATCTCCGCCAGCGCTGCGCGGTTCTCCGGATGCACCGCGCAGCGGTAGCCGTCCAGCAGGCCGGCCTGGCCGAGGAACCAGGCGCCGTTCCACAGCCCGGCCAGGGCCACGCCCTTCTCCGCTGCCAGTTGCAGCAGGCGCGTCAGTTCCGGCGTAGTGCGCAGCGGCGTGCGTAGGCCGCCGCAGAGCACCAGCAGGTCCAGCCCGGCGAGCGCCGCCGGCGCCAGGGCCGTACCCGGGCAGATGACCAGCCCCAGGTCGCTGGTGACCGATTCGCCGTCCAGGCTGAAGGTCCCGGTAGCGAAGGTGTCGGCGCGGATCAGGTTGGCCGTGACCAGGGTGTCCAGCGCCTGGGTGAAGGCCGGCAGGGAGAAGTGCTCCAGCAGCAGGAAGCCCACCCGCCCCTGGCGTTGCGTGCCCGCCCGGGGCGCGGAAACGAACCTGAGGTTGCGGCCCTGCATGGCACCGCTGAATTGCCGCCGTTCCACCAATCGCGACTCCTGCCGTCAGCCGGCCGAACGCAGCGGATCGAGGCGCCCGCCGGCCTGGGCGCCCTGGCGCCGGGTGGTGAAGCTCAAGAGCACGGTCGCCACGGTCAGGCCGAGGGTGGAGCTCACCTCGATGCGGTGCTCCGGCAGGATGAACATCACCACCAGCACGCCGCTGATGAAGGCGATCACCGCCCAGGTCAGCCAGGGGAACAGCCACATGCGGCAGGCGATCGCCTGGTTGCGCCGCTGCAGGGTGGCGCGCATGCGCAGCTGCGAGACGGCGATGGCCAGGTACACCAGCAGGGCGATGGAGCCGGAGCTGGCGAGGAGGAAGTCGAACACCCGCGCCGGGGCGATGAAGTTCAGCACGGTGGTGAGCATGCCGATCAGCGTGCTGGCGATCACCGCCGCCCGCGGCACGCCCGCCGCCGAGGTGCGCTGGATGAAGGCCGGCGCATCGTTGCGGCGGCTCAGCGAGTAGATCATCCGCGAGGCGATGTAGATCGACGAGTTCAGGCAGCTGGCCACGGCCACCAGCACCACCAGGTCCATCATCAGCTTGGCGTGGGGCACGTTCATCAGCTCCAGGGCGCGCTGGTAGGAACCCTGGGTCGTCAGCATGGGGTCGTCCCAGGGCACCACCGAGATGATCACCAGGATCGACAGCAGGTAGAACACGCTGATACGCCAGATCACCGAGCGCGTGGCCTTGGCGATGTTGCGCCGCGGGTCGCTGGACTCGGCGGCGGCGATGGTCACCGCCTCGGTGCCGATGAAGCTGAACAGCGTGGTGATCAGCGCGGTGAAGATGGCACCCCAGCCGTTGGGCAGGAAGCCGCCGTGCCCGCGCATCAGGTTGCCCAGGCCGCTGACCTGGTGCCCCGGCAGCACGCCGAGCAGCGCCGCCGCGCCCAGGCTGATGAACAGCACGATGGCGCCCACCTTGAGCATGGCGAACCAGAATTCGAACTCGCCGTACTTGGCCACGCTGAACAGGTTGGTGACGGTCAGCAGCAGGGTCATCACCAGGGCGAACACCCAGGTCTGCACCTGGGGGAACCAACTGTTGAAGATCACCCCGGCGGCGATCGCCTCGATGGGGATCACCAGCACCCAGAACCACCAGTACAGCCAGCCGATGGTGAAGCCGGCCCAGCGGCCGATGGCCTGGTCGGCGTAGGCGGAGAAGGAGCCGGTGTCGGGGTTGGCCACCGCCATCTCGCCCAGCATGCGCATCACCAGCACCACCAGCAGCCCGGACAGGGCGTAGGCGAGGATCGCGGCGGGCCCCGCGGCGGCGATGGCGTGGCCTGAGCCGACGAACAGCCCCGCGCCTAGGATCCCGGCGATGGACAGCATGGTCACGTGGCGCGGCTTGAAGCCCTGGACCAGTTCGCCACTGGCGCCTTTGGCACTTGGAATACTCATCGGTCGGCCTTTTATTGAACTTGTTATGAGGTGGCACGGCGCCACCTGGCGGGCGCCGGAGACTGCCGGACGCGGGCACAACCCTATTCCAGGGCGTCGCCCGGGCATTTGCCCAGGATCGCCATGGGCATGAGCAAAAACGACATGGCCCCGCCCGCGAGCGCCCAGGGCCGGGGCTGGCGGTGCCATGAAAGCGACATCGACGGCGGGGCGAGGAGGCAGGCGCCTCGGTGGGGCGGGATCAGGCGCAGTGGCTCAGCGACTGCCCAGTGGTGTGCAGCGCTCGGTTCGGAGCGAGGAAGGCGATGACGCCGGGGCGGGAATGCCTGGCTGGCGAGCGAAGGGAGAAGGGAGAAGGGAGAAGGGAGAAGGGAGAAGGGAGAAGGGAGAAGGCGGGAATTTTCCGGGCACAAACGAAAAGCCCCGCAATGCGATGCGGGGCTTCGGGCACTCGAGAGTGCTCTTACAGGGCTTGAACCTGCTCGGCTTGCGGGCCTTTGGCGCCGGCAGTCACGAGGAAGCTGACGCGCTGGCCTTCGTCCAGGGACTTGTAGCCGGTGGATTCGATCTGGCGGAAGTGAACGAAGACGTCCGGGCCGCTTTCCGGGGTGATGAAGCCGAAGCCCTTCTCAGCGTTGAACCACTTGACGGTACCAGTTTGGCGGTTTGCCATGATGTAGATCTCCAAGGTAGGAACGAGCACAGGCGACATGCCTGGCTGGAACTGAATGCAGAGTGAAGAGAAACCGAGGAGATGGAAATCAGAACTGGCTGAGCATCAATACGGAGCCGCTAAACCGGGCAGGCAGTGGTGGCAGGATACAGGGTTCAGCGGATTTGGACAGCATTTTCTTTTCCGCGCCGCGATTCTGGACGATCGGTCGCATTGCCACACCGCCCAGCTTCCGTCTTTACGCCCCTGGCCAGGCGCTCGGGAACGGCGCCGACGGCAAGCGCCGGCGGCCGGGTGAATGCCTCGGCACGCACCCGCGCCGGCCGTTGCCCATCGATCCGCGTCAGGCGTGGCCGTCCAGTTGCCCTACCCAGCGCTCGGCCGCGGCGAAGGAGGCCTCGAAGGCGGCCTCGTGGGATTCCCAGGGCCCGATGACGACGTCCAGCGGCGATACGCTCGCCGGCATGTTCGCCAGCGAAAGCAGCATCTCGGCGACCTTGCCGGGGCCTATGTAGCGCGGCGAGATGAGCACCGCCACCCCGCTGGAGGTGGTGTACTCGCTGGGCGGCATGAAGTTCGGCTCGCTGGTGTGCTGTTGCATGCATCGTTCCCCCCGGCCCGCTGGCAGGCCGTGCAGATGGTTGGAGTTGCGCAAGGTGGCGGACGGTCGCCCACCCTTTCACGGACTCTCCAGCTTGCCAGCGGTTCCGGCGGATCGCCCCTGCCGAAGGCATGGCCGCCAGGCGGTAGCCAGGCGGCCGCGGGCTTCAGGCGCGCTCGATCAGGGCCTGCAGCGCCTGGTAGGCACCCAGCAGGTGGTAGGGTGTGGTGGACGGCATGTCCGCGCGCAAGACCGCGCCGTCCGGCCCCAGCACCTCGTGCCAGCCGCCGTCGTGCAGGAAGCGCGAACGGAAGCGCTCGGTCCACAGCGCCAGGGTGTCGAGGGACTGGGCACTGCCCTCCACGGCCAGGGCCCGGGCGAACTCGGTCTGCGCCCAGATGCGCTGGGTGGCGTCCTGCAGGATGCCATCCGCCGCCAGTGCGGCGCTCACGCCGAGGGTGCCGGCGGCCACGCCATGCCGCTGGGCGAAGACGAAGGCACGGCGCAGCGCGGCCTCCAGGGCGGAACCGGCGAACAACGCCGGCGCGCCCATGACCAGCGAGAACCATTCGAACTGGTGCCCCGGCTCGATGCGGTTGCCCGCCTCGCCTTGCGGCAACTCGGCCACACAGCCGCTGGCCGGGTCGACGAAGCGCGCCAGCAGCGCCTGGCCCATCTCCCGCAGGCGCTGCCCGTACCAGGCGTCGCCGTCGATGGCGTAGGCCGCCAGGTAGGCCTCGGTGAGGTGCATGATCGGGTTCTGCAGCACAGGCGCGCCATCGTCGGCGAAATCCTCGGCCAGCGCGGACAGGTACAGCCCCTCGCCGTCGGCGAAGCGCTGCTCGATCAGCTCGGTGGTGCGCGTCATCAGTTCCAGCGCGGCGGCGCTGCCGCTGAGCCTGTGATACTGCGCGCAGGCGAACACCACGAAGGCGAAGGTGTAGAGGTCGCGGCGGCTGTCCAGCGGCTGCCCGGCCGCGTCGATGCTGTAGAGCCAGCCCCCGCGACCATCGCCGAAATGGCGCTGCAGCGCGGCGAACAACGCCTCGGCCCGGGCCGCGTCGGCAGGCCCCGCGTGGCTGAAGATGAACAACTGGCGGGCGCAGGCCATGGTGCGGTAGCGCACCGCCGCCAGGGGCTGCCCGCTGCGGTCGTCGAGCGCCTCGTAGGGCAACTGCAGCGCGTCGTTCCAGCCGGCGGCACGCCACAGCGGCAGGACGGTATCGGCGTAGTGACGGGTCAACGCCGCGATGCCGGCGGCGAGGGATGGCGAAAGGGACGACGGGACGGGCATGCGACGGGTCTGCGTGAGAAAGAAAGGCGCAAACGCAGAAGATAGAGGAAAAGCCCCCCGGAAAGAACCCGCCCGCGCAAGGGCGGCTCCACACCGGGCCCGACCGGTCGCCACGCGGGTGGAACCTCGGCCCTCGCCGGGGCTTCGATATGCATAGGTTCGCCTTGCCCACACAAGCGGAGGAAGCGCCATGCACAACCTCGAGACAGCCACGCTGAAGCTGGGCGTGTTCCGCCCCGTCGACAGCCTCGGCCAGGCCCTGGTCGCTGCCGCACTGCACCGGCAGCACGAGGTCAGCGCCCTGGTGGAAGACCTCAACAGCCTGCGTGCTCGCCCCGGCCTGCGCTGCAAGCTGGGTGGCCTGGCGTCGTCCGTGGAGGTCAGCGAGGCCGTAATGGGGCTCGACGTGATCTTCGCCATGCTCGGCGACCAGCCGCCGCAACAACTGCCACCGCAGTGCGGCGCGCTCATCGACGGCGCGCTCATCGACGGCGTGCCGCGGCTGTTCCTGGTGGGCCACTGGCAATGGCTGGTGGCGCCGCAAGACGCCGCCGACGATCAACTCGGCGCCGGCCTGGCCCGCAGCCTGGAAGTGAGCGGGCTGGACTGGACGCTGGTGGAAGCGCCGGCCCTGGTCGAAGGCCTGCGCATCGACGATTTCAACCGCACCGCCGCGCCCGTCGACGTCGCGAGCCAGCAGGCGCTGGCCTGTGCCGAGGCATTGCTCGACGAGGTGCGCCTGGGGCTGCACCGTCGCCAGTGCCTGCGCCTTCGCGATCCGGGGAGCTGATGGCCATGTCCGGTCCGGATGCGTTCAGCCAGACGCTGGGCACCCTGCTCCTGGCGCTGGCCTTCAGCGCCTTCATCCTTTTCGTCCGCGGCTATCGCCCCGCCGGGGTCGGTGCCTTCTGGTACGACCTGGTGCTGGGCTTCGTCGGCCTGTGGCTGGCGCTCTGGCCGGAAGTCGCGACCTTCCTGCGCGAGACGAACGCCGCCAGCGCGCTGGGCCTGCTGCTGCAGGTCGTCGCCACCCTGCTGGGCGGGTTGCTCGGCGCCGGCGTGGCCAAGGCCCTGCAGCTCACCCTGCAGGAGCGCCGCGCCGGGCGCCCGGCCCGCACCGGCGAGCACCGGAAGCGCTAGCGCCTCGCCGGCCCGGGCACCGGGCCATGCGTGGCCCGCTTACAGCGAGCGGCGACGATACTCCCGGTAGCGCGGTGCCCAGAAGTTGCGCTCGATGGCAGCGTGGAGCATGGCGTCCGGGGTTTCCAGCGCCACGCCCTCGGCCTGGGCCTGCTTGGCCACGGCGAAGGCGATGCGCCGGCTGACCTGCTGGATGTCACGCAGCGGCGGCAGCACCGCGTCGCCCTCCCCGGTCACCACCGGCGAACATTCGGCCAGGGCGTTGGAGGCGGCCATCAGCATCGCCTCGGTGACGCGCCGGGCGCCGGCGGCGATCACCCCCAGGCCGATGCCGGGGAAGATGTAGGAGTTGTTGCACTGGGCGATGTGGATGCTGCGCCCGCCGTGCTCCACCGGCTGGAACGGGCTGCCGGTGGCGACCAGCGCGCGGCCCTCGGTCCACTGGAGGATTTCCGCCGGGGTCGCCTCGACCCGCGAGGTCGGGTTGGACAGCGGCATCACCAGCGGCAGCGGGCAGTGCTTGTACATCTCGCGGACCACCGCCTCGCTGAACAGCCCGCGCTGCCCGGAAACCCCGATCAGCACCGTCGGTTTCGCCCGGCTCACCACCTCCAGCAGGCCGATGCCGTCCTCGCCGCGCTGCCAGTCGGCCACGTCGCCGGCCTTCTGCGCCAGCTTGCGCTGGAACTCCAGCAGGCCGTCCATGCCCTCCACCAGCAGGCCATGGCGGTCGACCATGAAGATGCGCTGGCGCGCCTGCGCCTCGCTCAGCCCCTCCAGTTGCATGGCGGCGATGATGTGCTCGGCGATGCCGCAGCCGGCGGAACCGGCGCCGACGAAGGTGATCACCTGCTCGCTGAGCTTCTGCTGCTTGACCTTGCACGCCGCCAGCAACGTGCCCACCGCCACCGAGGCGGTGCCCTGGATGTCGTCGTTGAAGCAGCACAGCTGGTCGCGGTAGCGCTCCAGCAGCGGCATGGCGTTGGTCTGGGCGAAGTCCTCGAACTGCAGCAGCACGCCCGGCCAGCGGCGCTGCACGGCGCGGATGAACAGCTCGACGAAGTCGTCGTAGTCCTTGCCGCTGATGCGCGGGTGGCGCCAGCCCATGTACAGCGGGTCGTCCAGCAGCGCCTGGTTGTTGGTGCCCACGTCCAGCACGATGGGCAGCGTGTAGGCCGGGCTGATGCCACCGCAGGCGGTGTACAGCGACAGCTTGCCGATGGGAATGCCCATGCCGCCGATGCCTTGGTCGCCCAGGCCGAGGATGCGCTCGCTGTCGGTGACCACGATGATCTTCACCTTGTCCTTGGTGGCGCTGCGCAGCACGTCGTCGATGCGCTCGCGGTCCGGCCAGGAGACGAACAGGCCGCGGTGGGTGCGGTAGATCTTCGAGAAGTCCTGGCAGGCCTGGCCCACCGTGGGGGTGTAGATGATCGGCAGCATTTCCTCCAGGTGGCCTTCGAGCAGGCGGAAGAACAGCGTCTCGTTGTTGTCCTGGATGGAACGCAGGTAGACGTGCCGGTCGAGGTCGGAGGCGCATTGCAGGTACTGCTGGTAGACGCGCTCGGCCTGTTCCTCGATGGTCTCCACGGTCTGCGGCAGCAGGCCGCTGAGGTTGAAATCGATGCGTTCCTGCGGGGTGAAGGCGCTGCCCTTGTTCAGCAGCGGCATCTCCAGCAGCGCCGGGCCGGAATAGTGGGTGTACAGCGGGTAGTTCGACTTGCGTTCGGTCATGGCTTTCTCCACTGCCTGCATGACGGGCTTCAGGAAACGACAGCGCCCCGTGCAGGGGCGCCGTAGAGGGTAGCGCGTGAAGCTTTCAATGATCCATCGATGCTTCCAGCGCCGAGGGTCCGGCGGCCAGTTCGCGATGCAGGGTTTCCTCGTCCAGTTCCTTGCACCACTTGGCTACCACAACGGTGGCCACGCCGTTGCCCACCAGGTTGGTCAGCGCGCGAGCCTCGGACATGAAGCGGTCGATGCCGAGGATCAGCGCCAGGCCGGCGACCGGTAGGTGGCCCACAGCGGACAGGGTGGCGGCCAGGACGATGAAGCCCGAGCCGGTGACGCCGGCGGCTCCCTTGGAGGCGATCAGCAGCACCGCCAGCAGGGTCACCTGGTGGATGATGTCCATCTGCGTGTCGGTGGCCTGGGCGATGAACACCGCGGCCATGGTCAGGTAGATGGAAGTGCCGTCGAGGTTGAAGGAATAGCCGGTGGGAATCACCAGGCCGACCACGGTCTTGTCGCAGCCCAGTTTCTCCATCTTGGCGATCATCCGCGGCAGCGCCGACTCCGAGGAAGAGGTGCCGAGCACGATCAGCAGTTCCTCGCGGATGTAGTTGATGAAACGCAGGATGTTGAAGCCATGGAAGCGCGCGATGCTGCCCAGCACGAGGAGCACGAAGAGGATGCAGGTGAGATAGAAGCAGGCCATCAGCTCGCCCAGTTGCACCAGCGAACCCACGCCGTAGGCGCCGATGGTGAAGGCCATGGCACCGAAGGCGCCGATAGGGGCTACGCGCATGATCACGTTGATGATGTTGAACATCACCTGGGTGAAACGCTCGATGAACAGGAATATCGGCTGGCCCAGGCTGCCCATGCGGTGCAGCGCGTAGCCGAACAGTACGGAGAAGAACAGCACCTGGAGGATGTCACCGTTGGCGAAGGCGCCGACCACGGTGTTGGGGATGATGTTGAGCAGGAACTCGATGGTGCTCTGCTTCTCGCCGGCCGAGGCGTAGGTGGCGACCTTGCTGGCGTCCAGGCTGGCCGGGTCGACGTGCATGCCGACGCCCGGCTGGACGATGTTGACCACCGCCAGGCCGATGATCAGCGCGACGGTGGAGACCACCTCGAAGTACAGCAGCGCCATGCCGCCGGTCTTGCCCACCGCCTTCATGCTCTGCATGCCGGCGATGCCGGTGACCACGGTGCAGAAGATGATGGGGGCGATGGCCATCTTGATCAGTTTGACGAAGCCATCGCCCAGGGGTTTCATCAGCACCGCCGTGTGCGGATAGAAGTGGCCCAGGGCAACACCGATGGCGATGGCGATCAGTACCTGCACGTAGAGGCTCTTGTAGAAGGGTTTCTTGCTCATGGCGGCTACCTTTCTCCAGATCGGCGCCGGCCCTCCTGGCCCTGGCACCCGACTCCACGAACGGGCCTCCCCATCCTCGAGAGCGCGTCCTGCAGACGGTGGACTCCCGGTGAAGCCGTGCGGTGGCTGGGAGTTTGTTACCTGTTGTTTCTGACTATAGGCGCTGTGCAGCGAGGCGAAGTTCCGATTTCCTGGGGATTGCCATCGCGGTTATCCGCCGGAGGCCCAACGGCATCGTCGGCCTGCCGGCCGGATCGCGGATGGAGTCCTACAGGGAAATGCCACGCCTTCCGGCAACCTGTAGGAGCGGGCCCTGCCCGCGATTCGCGCGCAGGGCGCGCTCCTACAGGGGGAGCCGGAGGGGGCATGGCGTAGGAGCGGACCTTGTCCGCGATTGGTTTTCCCCGCGCCAAAGCAAAACCCCCGACCAGCCAGGCTGATCAGGGGTTTTGGGATAGGTGCTTGACGATGACCTACTCTCACATGGGGAAACCCCACACTACCATCGGCGATGCGTCGTTTCACTACTGAGTTCGGGATGGGATCAGGTGGTTCCAACGCTCTATGGTCGTCAAGCAATTCTTTCGGATGCCCGTGGCTTGCGCTCACGCTCATCCCGATTCGGGTATGTGACAGGTCTTTGCGGTTCTCACGAACTTTCGGTTCGTCGACTTCACCAATCAACACACAAATTGTTTGGGTGTTATATGGTCAAGCCTCACGGGCAATTAGTATCGGTTAGCTCAACGCCTCACAGCGCTTACACACCCGACCTATCAACGTCGTAGTCTTCGACGGCCCTTCAGGGGGATCGAGTCCCCAGTGAGATCTCATCTTGAGGCTAGTTTCCCGCTTAGATGCTTTCAGCGGTTATCTATTCCGAACATAGCTACCCGGCAGTGCCACTGGCGTGACAACCGGAACACCAGAGGTTCGTCCACTCCGGTCCTCTCGTACTAGGAGCAGCCCCTCTCAAATCTCAAACGTCCACGGCAGATAGGGACCGAACTGTCTCACGACGTTCTAAACCCAGCTCGCGTACCACTTTAAATGGCGAACAGCCATACCCTTGGGACCGGCTTCAGCCCCAGGATGTGATGAGCCGACATCGAGGTGCCAAACACCGCCGTCGATATGAACTCTTGGGCGGTATCAGCCTGTTATCCCCGGAGTACCTTTTATCCGTTGAGCGATGGCCCTTCCATACAGAACCACCGGATCACTAAGACCTACTTTCGTACCTGCTCGACGTGTCTGTCTCGCAGTCAAGCGCGCTTTTGCCTTTATACTCTACGACCGATTTCCGACCGGTCTGAGCGCACCTTCGTACTCCTCCGTTACTCTTTAGGAGGAGACCGCCCCAGTCAAACTGCCCACCATACACTGTCCTCGATCCGGATAACGGATCAGAGTTAGAACCTCAAGCATGCCAGGGTGGTATTTCAAGGTTGGCTCCACGCGAACTGGCGTCCACGCTTCAAAGCCTCCCACCTATCCTACACAAGCAGGCTCAAAGTCCAGTGCAAAGCTACAGTAAAGGTTCACGGGGTCTTTCCGTCTAGCCGCGGATACACTGCATCTTCACAGCGATTTCAATTTCACTGAGTCTCGGGTGGAGACAGCGCCGCCATCGTTACGCCATTCGTGCAGGTCGGAACTTACCCGACAAGGAATTTCGCTACCTTAGGACCGTTATAGTTACGGCCGCCGTTTACCGGGGCTTCGATCAAGAGCTTCGCTTTCGCTAACCCCATCAATTAACCTTCCGGCACCGGGCAGGCGTCACACCCTATACGTCCACTTTCGTGTTTGCAGAGTGCTGTGTTTTTAATAAACAGTCGCAGCGGCCTGGTATCTTCGACCGGCGTGGGCTTACGCAGTAAATACTTCACCCTCACCGGCGCACCTTCTCCCGAAGTTACGGTGCCATTTTGCCTAGTTCCTTCACCCGAGTTCTCTCAAGCGCCTTGGTATTCTCTACCCGACCACCTGTGTCGGTTTGGGGTACGGTTCCTAGTTACCTGAAGCTTAGAAGCTTTTCCTGGAAGCATGGCATCAACCACTTCGCTCTCTAAAAGAAAGCTCGTCATCAGCTCTCGGCCTTGAACACCCGGATTTGCCTAAGTGTTCGGCCTACCACCTTAAACTTGGACAACCAACGCCAAGCTGGCCTAGCCTTCTCCGTCCCTCCATCGCAGTAACTAGAAGTACAGGAATATTAACCTGTTTCCCATCGACTACGCTCTTCAGCCTCGCCTTAGGGACCGACTAACCCTGCGTCGATTAACGTTGCGCAGGAACCCTTGGTCTTTCGGCGTGGGAGTTTTTCACTCCCATTGTCGTTACTCATGTCAGCATTCGCACTTCTGATACCTCCAGCAAGCTTCTCAACTCACCTTCACAGGCTTACAGAACGCTCCTCTACCGCGCATCTTGCGATGCACCCGTAGCTTCGGTGTATGGTTTGAGCCCCGTTACATCTTCCGCGCAGGCCGACTCGACTAGTGAGCTATTACGCTTTCTTTAAAGGGTGGCTGCTTCTAAGCCAACCTCCTAGCTGTCTAAGCCTTCCCACATCGTTTACCACTTAACCATAACTTTGGGACCTTAGCTGACGGTCTGGGTTGTTTCCCTTTTCACGACGGACGTTAGCACCCGCCGTGTGTCTCCCACGCTGACACTTCCAGGTATTCGGAGTTTGCATCGGTTTGGTAAGTCGGGATGACCCCCTAGCCGAAACAGTGCTCTACCCCCTGGAGTGATACGTGAGGCGCTACCTAAATAGCTTTCGAGGAGAACCAGCTATCTCCGAGCTTGATTAGCCTTTCACTCCGATCCACAAGTCATCCCCTGCCTTTTCAACGGAAGTGGGTTCGGTCCTCCAGTCAGTGTTACCTAACCTTCAACCTGCTCATGGATAGATCGCCCGGTTTCGGGTCTATACCCAGCGACTAAACGCCCTATTAAGACTCGCTTTCGCTACGCCTCCCCTATTCGGTTAAGCTCGCCACTGAATATAAGTCGCTGACCCATTATACAAAAGGTACGCAGTCACCCAACAACGTGGGCTCCCACTGCTTGTACGCATACGGTTTCAGGTTCTATTTCACTCCCCTCTCCGGGGTTCTTTTCGCCTTTCCCTCACGGTACTGGTTCACTATCGGTCAGTCAGTAGTATTTAGCCTTGGAGGATGGTCCCCCCATGTTCAGACAACGTTTCACGTGCGCCGTCCTACTCGATTTCACTTCCTGGAACCTTTCACATACGGGGCTATCACCCACTATGGCCGCACTTTCCAGAGCGTTCTGTTAGATTCCAAGAAGCTTAAGGGCTAGTCCCCGTTCGCTCGCCACTACTAAGGGAATCTCGGTTGATTTCTGTTCCTCAGGGTACTTAGATGTTTCAGTTCCCCTGGTTCGCCTCACACACCTATGGATTCAGTGTGTGATAACCAGCTTATGCTGGCTGGGTTCCCCCATTCAGAGATCTCCGGATCAAAGTCTGTTTGCCGACTCCCCGAAGCTTATCGCAGGCTACCACGTCTTTCATCGCCTCTGACTGCCAAGGCATCCACCGTATGCGCTTCTTCACTTGACCATATAACCCCAAGCAATCTGGTCATACGTCTCGAACGTGAAGACGACATTCGCCGAAAATTCGCGCTTGAACTCGCAAATTTTACCTTGACTTGAACAATCCCCAGTGAAAGAGATCATTCAGTCTACTTCTATCACATACCCAAATTTTTAAAGAACGGTTCTGGTACAAAGACCAGACATCAATGTTCGTTCAACACCTTGAACATTCATGTCTGAGCTTTCGACGATTCGATAGATGGTGGAGCCAAGGAGGATCGAACTCCTGACCTCCTGCGTGCAAAGCAGGCGCTCTCCCAGCTGAGCTATGGCCCCCTCTTTTCCAACGATTGGTGGGTCTGGGCAGATTCGAACTGCCGACCTCACCCTTATCAGGGGTGCGCTCTAACCGACTGAGCTACAGACCCATATAGGGTTGCCTAACCGTCGCTTACCAGTGAATCAAGCAATTCGTGTGGGAGCTTATGAGAAAGCCGGGATCTTCGATTAAGGAGGTGATCCAGCCGCAGGTTCCCCTACGGCTACCTTGTTACGACTTCACCCCAGTCATGAATCACTCCGTGGTAACCGTCCCCCGAAGGTTAGACTAGCTACTTCTGGAGCAACCCACTCCCATGGTGTGACGGGCGGTGTGTACAAGGCCCGGGAACGTATTCACCGTGACATTCTGATTCACGATTACTAGCGATTCCGACTTCACGCAGTCGAGTTGCAGACTGCGATCCGGACTACGATCGGTTTTGTGGGATTAGCTCCACCTCGCGGCTTGGCAACCCTCTGTACCGACCATTGTAGCACGTGTGTAGCCCTGGCCGTAAGGGCCATGATGACTTGACGTCATCCCCACCTTCCTCCGGTTTGTCACCGGCAGTCTCCTTAGAGTGCCCGGCATAACCCGCTGGTAACTAAGGACAAGGGTTGCGCTCGTTACGGGACTTAACCCAACATCTCACGACACGAGCTGACGACAGCCATGCAGCACCTGTGTTCCGATTCCCGAAGGCACTCCCGCATCTCTGCAGGATTCCGGACATGTCAAGGCCAGGTAAGGTTCTTCGCGTTGCTTCGAATTAAACCACATGCTCCACCGCTTGTGCGGGCCCCCGTCAATTCATTTGAGTTTTAACCTTGCGGCCGTACTCCCCAGGCGGTCGACTTATCGCGTTAGCTGCGCCACTAAGATCTCAAGGATCCCAACGGCTAGTCGACATCGTTTACGGCGTGGACTACCAGGGTATCTAATCCTGTTTGCTCCCCACGCTTTCGCACCTCAGTGTCAGTATCAGTCCAGGTGGTCGCCTTCGCCACTGGTGTTCCTTCCTATATCTACGCATTTCACCGCTACACAGGAAATTCCACCACCCTCTACCGTACTCTAGTCAGGCAGTTATGGATGCAGTTCCCAGGTTGAGCCCGGGGATTTCACATCCATCTTACCAAACCACCTACGCGCGCTTTACGCCCAGTAATTCCGATTAACGCTTGCACCCTTCGTATTACCGCGGCTGCTGGCACGAAGTTAGCCGGTGCTTATTCTGTTGGTAACGTCAAAACTACAAGGTATTAACTTGCAGCCCTTCCTCCCAACTTAAAGTGCTTTACAATCCGAAGACCTTCTTCACACACGCGGCATGGCTGGATCAGGCTTTCGCCCATTGTCCAATATTCCCCACTGCTGCCTCCCGTAGGAGTCTGGACCGTGTCTCAGTTCCAGTGTGACTGATCATCCTCTCAGACCAGTTACGGATCGTCGCCTAGGTGAGCCATTACCCCACCTACTAGCTAATCCGACCTAGGCTCATCTGATAGCGTGAGGTCCGAAGATCCCCCACTTTCTCCCGTAGGACGTATGCGGTATTAGCGTCCCTTTCGGAACGTTGTCCCCCACTACCAGGCAGATTCCTAGGCATTACTCACCCGTCCGCCGCTGAATCCGGAAGCAAGCTCCCTTCATCCGCTCGACTTGCATGTGTTAGGCCTGCCGCCAGCGTTCAATCTGAGCCATGATCAAACTCTTCAGTTCAATACTGATCGGGTTTTGAGAAAACCCTAAACTTGGCTCAGCAATCGCAAAAAACTCTCGAATTCACGAGTGTTACTTGTGATGCTGATAATCTTGCGATCACCAGTCTTAGCTCACAAGCACCCACACGAATTGCTTGATTCAACTTGTTAAAGAGCAGTGGTTGATTCTTTCGTCTCAACCGAGGCCGCGCATTCTACAGCAACCTCTCTTTCCGTCAACACCTAATTTAAAAAATATTTTCTTTAAATTCAGCGTCTTATGTAAAACCCAATGGGCTTTACCAGTTGACGGGCGGCGAATTATATAGACATCCGAACAGCTGTCAACACCCTCTTTCAAAACGATGTTTCTCGACAGAGGCCAAGCCGGTTCAGACGCCCACTCTATATAGAGCACTGGCGTTGCAGCACAGCTGGTCGCCTGCCCCTTGCCTGATCGCCGGCGTCGCGGCAGCATGCCCGGCGGCACCGCCAAGAGGGACTCCGGGCGGCCGCCACATCTCTATCGGCTTTTCCAAGGAACATTGGATATGGATATCAAGATCATCGCATTCATCTGCCTGGCAGCCCTGGCACTGGAACTGCTGCGCGTCTACCGCAGCTCCACCGACAGGCGCCGGGGCCAGCGGGAAACAGGGCCGCAGGGCTGATTCCCCCACCCCACCGCTGAAGCATCGCCCGATGCCGGCGAGGCGGGGGAATCGCTTCTGTAGACAGCGCTACGGCAACAAGTTCCCCCATCCTCATATCTGCATATCCGTGCAAAGGCGCAATGGCTCCGGCTCGCCTCGGGGTATACGGGTGTCACCGACCCAGTGAACGGCGGCCGGCTACCGACCTCAGCCCAGCGGCCGCTCCACACCGCGCAGGTGGGCCAGCACCTGGTCCGCCGCGCGGTCCAGGCAGCCCTTGAAGAAGTGGTTGGCGCCGGCGAACAGACTCACCGCGCGCTGTTCCGGGCGCGCCCAGTCCAGCAGGTTGGCCAGCGGCGCCATCTCGTCGGCCTCGCCGTGCAGCAGCAGGCAGTCCGCCGGCAGCGCCATGGGCTCGTAGTGGCGGCCGCCGGGCACCGTGCCCACCGGCAACCCCATCAGTACCGTGGCCGCGGGTGGCTGCGCCAGGTCGCGGGCGGCGCGGGCGAACACGTAGGCGCCGAAGGAAAAGCCCACCAGCGCCAGCGGCAGGTCCGGGTCGCGTTCGCGCAGGTAAGCGGCCACCGCCTGGCTGTCCTGCGCCTCGCCGACGCCCTCGGCGTATTCGCCCTCGGTGCCGTCCACCCCGCGGAAGCTCGGCCGCACCGCCAGCCAGCCGGCCTTGCTCAGGCGCCGCGCCAAGGTCAGCGGCACCAGGTGCCGCGGGCTGCCGCCGAGCAGCGGTTGCGGGTGGCTGATCATCGCCACGCCACGGGCCGGGCCTGTGGGGGCGTCGATCAGCAGCTGGATCTTTCCGGCCGGGCCATCGATCAGCAACGGGTTGCGGTCGTCTTCGGGCATCGCGGTGTTCTCGTTCACAAAGCGGGTGGCCAGGGTACTGCAGGTGGGCGCGGGGACACGAGTGGATGACGGCCGCCGCCGGCCCCAGCCGCCTCCCGGGCGAACTGATACACTGCTCAACTGCCCCCGGCCCGGTGCCCGGCGGCCCACCCCGGACGCCGGGGCAGCGAACAAGAAGTGAACGAGGACAGTATGAAAGCCGATTTCGCGACCACCCACCTGCAAGCGGCGGTGACAGCATGATCGAGGTAACCGAGGTTTCCATTGCCGAGCTGCGCGACGCGCTCGAATCCGGCCGCACCACCGCGGTCGAGCTGGTCGAGGCCTATCTCGCGCGGATCGACGCCTACGACGGCGCCGACACCCTCACCGCCCTGAACGCGGTCGTGGTACGCAACCCCGATGCGCTGGCGGAGGCCGAAGCATCCGACGCCCGCCGCGCCCGTGGCGAGACACTGGGCCCGCTGGACGGCATCCCCTACACCGCCAAGGACAGCTACCTGGTGAAAGGCCTGACCGCGGCCTCCGGCAGCCCCGCCTTCAAGGACCTGGTGGCCTACCGCGACGCCTTCACCATCGAGCGCCTGCGCGCCGCCGGCGCCATCTGCCTGGGCAAGACCAACATGCCGCCCATGGCCAACGGTGGCATGCAGCGCGGCGTCTACGGCCGCGCCGAAAGCCCCTACAACGCCGCCTACCTCACCGCGCCCTTCGCCTCCGGTTCGTCCAACGGCGCGGGCACGGCCACCGCGGCCAGCTTCTCCGCCTTCGGCCTGGCCGAGGAGACCTGGTCCAGCGGCCGCGGCCCAGCCTCGAACAACGGCCTGTGCGCCTACACCCCGTCGCGCGGGGTGATCTCGGTGCGTGGCAACTGGCCGCTGACGCCGACCATGGACGTGGTGGTGCCCTACGCCCGGACCATGGCCGACCTGCTGGAAGTGCTGGACGTGGTGGTGGCAGAGGATGCCGACAAACGCGGCGACCTGTGGCGCCTGCAGCCCTGGGTGCCGATCCCTGGCGTCGCCTCGGTACGCCCTGCGTCCTACCTGGAACTGGCCGCCCAGGCCGACGCCCTGGCCGGCAAGCGCCTCGGCGTGCCACGCATGTTCATCAACAAGGATGACGCGGCCGGCACCAGCGAGCACCCCGGCATCGGCGGCCCCACCGGGCAACGCATCGATACCCGGCCCTCGGTGATCGCCCTCTGGGAACAAGCCCGCAAGGCCCTGGAGGCAGCCGGCGCCGAAGTGGTCGAGGTGGACTTCCCGCTGGTCTCCAACTGCGAGGGCGACCGCCCCGGCGCGCCGACCGTGTTCAACCGCGGCCTGGTGTCCGAGCAGTTCCTCCACGACGAGCTCTGGGAGCTCAGCGGCTGGGCCTTCGACGACTTCCTGCAGGCCAACGGCGATCCCAGGCTGAACCGCCTGGCCGACGTGCAGGGCGAGCTGATCTTCCCCCACGACCCCGGCACCCTGCCCAACCGCGAGGGCGACCTCGCCGCCGGCATGGACGAGTACGTGCGCATGGCCCAGCGCGGCATCAGGCCCTGGGACCAGATCGCCAGCCTGCCCGATGGCCTGCGCGGCCTGGAGAAGACGCGCAAGCTCGACCTGGAAGACTGGATGGACCAGCACGGCCTCGACGCCGTGCTCTTCCCCACCGTGGCCGACGTGGGCCCGGCGGACGCCGACGTCAACCCGGCATCCGCCGACATCGCCTGGAGCAACGGCGTGTGGGTGGCCAACGGCAACCTCGCCATCCGCCACCTGGGCGTGCCCACGGTGACGGTGCCCATGGGCGTGATGGCGGACATCGGCATGCCGGTGGGCCTGACCTTCGCCGGCCGCGCCTACGACGACTCGGCCCTGCTGCGCTACGCCGCGGCCTTCGAGTCGACCGGCAAGCGCCGCATGATCCCGCCGCGCACCCCGCCGCTGGCGCAAGGCTGACGGGGCACGGGCAGGGCCGGCGCGCAGACGTCGGCTCTGCCTGATACGGGACGGCATCGAAACAAGGATGACGAACGGACGATGAACGGCAAAAAGACGCTCGCCCTGGCCACGCTTTGCGCACTTCCGGCGCTACCGGGGGCCCCACCGCCGTCGATATCGTGCAGAGCCCAGACGATCAACTCGCCGAGGCAGTCAGGCGCGCCGCGCTGAGAGCCCATGTGTCCGCCGTATCGGCCCCGCTGAAAGACACGCCCATCAAGTTCCGCACCGAGTATCGCTTCGAGTTCGCCAGGCCACGCGCGACCTTGCTCTGAGCAGCCGCCCTGCCCCACGCCAAGCTCCTACGACGTTCCCCTTCAGCAGGAAATGAAAGCCCGGTCGCAGGGAACATCACGCCTCTGACACGCCTACCAGGATCGCGCGTAGGGCGAATAACCGTTCGCGGTTATCCGCCGCCATCCGGAACACCAATGCCCGACGATTCGCGCGGCCGGGGCCAATCGCGGACGGAGTCCGCTCCTACGGATGCGGGAGATACCGTGCCTCACAGTGATCTGTAGGAGCGGACTTTGTCCGCAATCATGGCGGATAACGCCGTAGGCGTTATCCGCCCTACGAACGATCGCGAACGCGGGGGCCAGGGTTCGCGAGCAAGAACTAGGCGTCCCCCCTCGATCCTACGAAGAGCAAAAGCGGCTTTTGCTTTGGGACTTCCAGAGAAACCTCCGCGCGCACCAGAACGCCCCTTCAGAAGGCCGAGCGAAACCGGCGCTCAGGAGGTCATGCGACATGGATGTCGCGAGAGCCCCGATGGGCTACAGGGACGTACCCTCGGGGCGGGCCTCCGTGGCGGGGGAATTCGTGAGGGTAGCCCGGCTTCATCGGGCCCGTATGTCGGGGCAAGCCTTTTTGGTTCCTTTTGTGGCGTTTGACAAAAGGGACTCGCCCGAGGGGGCGAAACAAGAGACATCAACGCACTCGGTGCGGCGCGCTACACCGAGCCCAAACCCAAAAGTCTCTGGGTTATACCCCTTCGGGCCAGCGCAAGCGCTGTTCGCGATGGAGCCGCGTCCCGCGTTCGCGGGAATGACGATTGGCAGAGAGGTACGTGGCCAAGGTTCGCGAGCAATAACCAGGCGTCCCCCTCGATCCTACGAAACGAAAAGTACCTCGGTTCCAAGACAGTTGCTCCTACAGGACTCCTCCCATCGCCATGGCCGCATGGGTTTCGCCAAGGCTCAGCCCATCCCACGAAGAGCGCTGCCAGCCGGTGGCGTAGGAGCGGACTCCGTCCGCGATTATCCGTCGCCGGAAACGCCCCTCTCAGGAACTGCTCGGTGATTATTTGTAAATGCTAATTATTTTTATTTACAACATATTTACCCTTACATACCATTTTGCCGACGGAGAAATCCCTCTCCGATTTCCTACGTAAACAAGAATCGCAGCCGGCCCCTGCCACGGCCTCATGCGGCTTTCATCCGACCAGGACCCTGCAAAATGAGACAAGTAGTATCCAGCGCCCTGCTGCTAGGCCTCTCCACCCTCCCCCTGGCTATCCAGGCCGCGGCCAAGGATGACCGCGTGGACCTCGGCGCCACCGAGGTGCTCGGCACCCAGGACGCCGCCGCGGCCGCCACCACCGAAGGCAGTGGTTCCTACACCACCAAGGCCATGCGCACCTCGACCAAGATCCCCATGTCGATCCGCGAGACGCCGCAGTCGGTCAGCGTGGTGACGCGCCAGCGCATGGACGACCAGGGCATGAACGACCTCAACGACGCGGTGAAGGGCGTCACCGGCCTGACCGTGCAGCAGTACGGCCCGGCGCGGGTGAGCTATGCCTCGCGCGGCTTCGACGTCGACAACATCATGTACGACGGCCTGCCCACCAGCATCTCCACCTACACCCAGGACGTGATCTCCGCGGCGGACCTTGCGATGTTCGACCGCGTCGAAGTGGTGCGCGGCGCCACCGGCCTGATGCAGGGCGCCGGCAACCCGGCGGCGGCCATCAACATGGTGCGCAAGCGCCCGACCCAGGACTTCCACATGAGCCTGGAAGGCAGCGCCGGCACCTGGGACCGCTACCGCAGCGAGGCCGACGTCTCCGGCCCGCTGAACAGCGAAGGGACCCTCCGCGGCCGCGCCGTGATGGCCTACCAGACCAAGGACAGCTTCCAGGATTACGTCAGCAGCGAGCGCGGCGTGCTCTACGGCATCACCGAGGCCGACCTGAGCCCGGACACCACCCTGGCCATCGGCGCCTCCTACCAGGACGACAACCGCAACGACAACTGGGTGGGCCTGCCCGCCCCGCTGGGCGGCCGCCACCTGGACCTGAAGCGCTCCGACTACTACGGCGCCGACTGGTCCTACTGGGATACCAAGACCACCCACCTGTTCAGCGACCTGACACACCGCTTCGACAACGGCTGGCAGATGAAGCTGGCGGCCGACAAGCTGTGGGCGCGCATCAACATGCTCGGCCTGTACAACAGCTGCTACTACACCTACGACTGCCCGACCATGGCCCAGGGCGCCGGCAAGTACGACTACACCGACGACCACGAAAGCTACGACGCCTTCGCCAACGGCCCCTTCCAGTTGCTGGGCCGCGAGCACGAGCTGGTAGTGGGCGCCAGCTACCGCCAGGAACGCTTCGACGGCCACGGCGGCTGGGGCGACCTGTTCAAGAAGGACGGCACGCCCCTGGGCGCGATGGACCCGACCCAGTGGGACCCGACCTCGACCCTCAAGCCGAACATCGACATGAACCTGTGGGGCATGAAGCTCGACCAGGAGCAGAAAGGCACCTACGTCACCACCCGCCTGAACATCGCCGACCCGCTGAAGGTGATCCTCGGCGGCCGCCTGGACTGGTACGAGGCCGACGCCCACGGCGACACCGACGTGTTCAAGGTCACCCGCAAGGTCACCCGCTACGCCGGGGTGATCTACGACCTCAACGAAACCTACTCGGTCTACGCCAGCTACACCGACATCTTCAAACCGCAGGACACGCTGGACGCCAGCGGCAACGTGCTCACCCCCATCACCGGCAAGAACTACGAGATCGGCCTGAAGGGCGAGCACTTCGGCGGTGCGCTGAACTCGCAGATCGCGCTGTTCCAGGTGGACCAGGAAAACCGCGCCACCGACGACACCAGCAGCCCCAACCCGTGCCCGGCCAACCCCAGCTCCTTCGACTACTGCCAGCGCGCTTCCGGCAAGGTGCGCAGCCAGGGCGTGGACATGGAGCTGAGCGGCGCGCTGACCGACAACTGGCAGGCGATGGCGGGCTACACCTACGTCGACGCCAAGTACAAGCACGACGCCGATGAATCCAACGTCGGCAAGCCCTTCGACCCGAGCAAGCCGCGCCACCTGTTCAAGCTGGCCACCACCTACAACCTGCCGGGCGACCTGCACAAGTGGCGCGTGGGCGGCAACCTGACCACCCAGAGCAAGACCGAGGACAACGAGACCGGCTTCCAGCAGGGCGGCTACACCGTGGTCGACGCCATGCTCGGCTACAGGGTCAGCGAGAACATCGACACCCGCGTCAACTTCAACAACATCTTCGACAAGTACTATTACAGCGGTATCAGCTTCGGCAACCTGAACTACGGCGAGCCGCGCAACCTGATGTTCAGCGTCAAGTACTCCATGTAACGCCAGGAGCAAATGTCTTGCAGGCTGCTCTTCGTAGGCGCGAGCTTGCTCGCGCCTACGAGAGGCCGTGCTCGCTCGTACCCTGATCCGCGGTCAGCGATACACGCCGGCCTGCCGGCCGGATCGCGGATAAGATCCGCTCCTACGGTTTGGCCCCTTGCACCGTGCCTCCCTGTAGGAGCGGGCCCTGCCCGCGATTCGCGCGCAGGGCGCGCTCCTACATGGGAATGGCGGCGGAGCGGATCTTATCCGCGAATCGCGCCGATACCTCCGGCTATCGCAGACAAACTCCGCTCCCCGGCATCACCGCCGCTCCCGTTCACGGCCGCCGCCCTGCCCCGCTGCGGGCTATCGGCTCGCCGTCCAGGCGCGGTTTGTAGAACAGGAAGTGCTCGGTGCGCGCCGTCCTCAGGTAGGCTCTTGCCCAGGACGGCCTGACATGGCGGTCGTGGAAGTACAGCGCGCCATCGGTACGGTCGCGCAGTTGGCGGTTGAGCGCCTGGCGGGCGATGTCGCGGGCCAGGTCGTAGCGTTTTTCCTCCACCACCTGGTCGGGACGCCCGTCGCACCACCAGGAGAACTGGCAGCTCTTCTTCTCCGAGCCCTGCTTGACCACGGCGCAGACGGTGTCCGGGAAGTCCTTGCTGGCCACCCGGTTCATCACCACGTTGGCCACCGCTTCCATGTCCCCGCGCGAGGCGCCCTTGGCCTCCCAGTAGACGGAGCGGGCCAGGCAGGTGATGGCGTCGTCCAGCGGCGCTTCCCCGGCCGGGTCCACGGCGCGGGCCTCACTGCGGGTGATGGGCTTGACCTGGGCGGCCGTCCCGGTCGCCCCCTGCTCGGCCGCCTGTTCCTCGAGCACCTCGGCCTTGTTCTCCGCCACCGCAGCCTTCTGAGCGGCCAGCCCGGCGAATGCCGGGGCGCCGAACAGCAAGGCGACGATGCACGCTACCCTGACTGTCCAGCGCATATCGACCTCACTCGCCGGCACCTGGCGTGCCGCGACGATTCGCGGCGCCGGCCGGCTACACAGGGTCTGTAGACCGCCCCATGCCCCGATCATTCCCATTGATTTCGCCGCAGCCCGCGGCTGGCGCGGCCTGTAACGCAACGGCGGGGGCTCGCGAAGGCTCTGGGGCGGCGGTAGGCAGGTTCCTCAACCCAGGAAGGCGCACACCTGCGCCAACACCTCGTCGGCCTTCTGCCGATGCGGAACGTGGCCGCAGTCCGCCAGCAGCTTCATGCTGGCTGGCCCGGCGGCGTGGGCGACGAAGCGCTCGGGGTGGCGGGCCGAGCCGAACTCGTCCTGCTCGCCGTGCAGGCACAGCAGCGGGCATTGCAGGCGCGCCAGCTGGGCATCCAGGTTCCAGTCGGCGAAGGCCGGCGACAGCCAGGTATCCACCCAGGCCCGCAGCACCCAGTGGGCCTTGTCGCCGTGGTATTTCGCCAGGCGATCCAGTTCGCCCGGCCGGGCGAAGTCACGCTCGGCGGCGCGGATACCTTCCAGGGTGCGATCCTCGACGAAGGCCTGGGCCGACTCCAGCACCAGCGCCTCGCAGGCCGGGCCGAAGGCCGCCGCGCAGCCCACCGCCATGCCGCCACCGACGCTGTGGCCGAAGGCGACGAAACGCTCCAGGCCCAGTCGCTCACGCAGCGCGGCGAAGCCCTGCTGCGCCTCGTCCTCGACGAACCCCCGCGACAGCAGCGCCGGATGGGCATCGGACTGGCCGAAGCCCAGGCGGTCATAGGCGATCACCTCGCGCCCGCTGGCCCGGGCCAGTTGCCCGGGGAACTCCCGCCACAGCGCCACACAGCCCAGGGAATCGTGGAACAGCACGATGGGCGCCGCGGCGGCCCCCACCGGCGTCCAGCGCCGGGCGAAGAGCCGGCCGTGCGGGGTATCGATCCAGTGTTCGCGGGTGCTGACCGCTGTCATGGCGCTGGCTTCCTCTTTTCGTCCGAACCTGGCCGCCGCTCGGGAGCGGCGGCATGCTGAAGGGACACGCTTTTAGGCCGTCAGAGGGAAGAATGCAACCCGGGAGCGCCTTCGATCCAGAGCGGCTGGCTGTTCCCGCTTCCGATAGCCACGTCACCACCCTGGTGCATTTCGCCATCCCCGGCACCGCACCAGCGATGTAGACGCCGCCCATGCCGGCCATCCCTTCGTCGCAGGAGAGGCTTTACAGGAATACTGTATGTGCATACAGTATTTTCCACAGTACCCGTCAGCCACTTCCCAGACACCAGGGGGACACCATGCACGCCGACACCTACCAGCAACTCGCTGCCCGTGTTAATGCCCAGATCGCCGCCCATGACGCCCGCCAGCGCCCCGGCCTGACCCTGCAGCGCGTCCCCGGCGACGACGCCAAGGCCTGGGAACGGGTGCTGACGGAACTGCGCGGCACGGACAACCTCACCGTACTGCCGCTGCGCGACGGCGCGGTGCGCCTGGCCTGGCACAGCTGGCTGGACTGAGCCGGGTACTGCGGCAGACCAGGTCGGTTATCGCCGGGCAGCTCTCCTGCGGCAGCCTTTTACGGGCCGCGCCGCCGCAGCCATTCGTCCACCACCTCGCCCATGGTCGCCGGGGCGCCGCTGCGTATCCAGGCCATGAAGGCACGGTCGAAACGGAAGCCCTCGCCGCACTGCTCGCGCAGGAAGCGGCGGACGTTCTGGGTGTTGCGGTAGCCCGGGTCGACCGGGGTCTGCCGGGTGATCGGCTGGCTGTGCCAATCGAAGCTCATGGGGCCACTCCCTGGTTGCGGCATGAAGGGAACCAGCCTGCCATGATGTGGCGTGGCCAGCCAGGCTCCGTACCGCGCCAGGGGCGATATGCGTTGCTCGGATGGCATGAGAAAAGCCCCGCTTGTGGTAGGGCCCCGATGAAGGCGAAGAGCATCGCCCGGCGGTCGTGGCACCGGGCGATGACATGCCGGCCTGGCATGGTTTCCAGCGTCGAACCTGGTGGGTTGCGTCGCCCCGCCGGCCTCCTGCCGGCGGTCTTCCTGTTCATCGGTGCGATCCACCGATGTCCATGAAACGAAGCGGATCGCTAGAACCTGTAGCCGAAGCCAACTGTCAGCATGTGCAGTTCCCCACCGGCTTCCACGCCCTCGCTCGCGCCTGTTCCCCTGGTGATGTGGCGGAAGTCGTACATGTAGGCGCCACGCACCTTCGGCGAACGCACACTGGGCGAGGCAGACCTCGACGCCATCCTGCACACCGACCGGCCCCCACTGGAAAATCCCCCGGCGCGCATCCGCGAAGCGGACACCCGTATCGCCGCGCACATAGCCGAGCTGATCGACGACGGCGCCACCTTGCAGATCGGCATCGGCGCCATCCCCGACGCGGTGCTCGGCGCCCTGCGCGCCCATCGCGACCTGGGTGTGCATTCGGGCAGCCTGGGCGACAGCGTCGCGCAACTGATGCAGGCCGGCGTGATCACCAACGCCTGCAAGAGCCGCGACCGGCATGTCAGCGTAGGCGGGGTGCTACTGGGCAGCCGGGTGATCCACGACTACGCCCACGACAACCCGGCCATCCAGTTGCGCTCTACCGCCTATACCCACGACGCGGACGTGCTCGCCAGCCTGGACCGCTTCGTGGCGATCAACTCCGCCGTGGAGGTCGACCTCACCGGCCAGATCAACTCGGAAGTCGCCGCCGGCAGCTACGTCGGCGCCGTGGGCGGCGCCTTGGACTTCCTGCGCGGCGCTGCTCGCGCCAAAGGCGGCCTGCCCATCATCGCCCTGCCCTCCACCGCAGGCAGCGGCAGCCGCATCGTCGCCCGACTCAACGGCCCCGCCACCATCCCGCGCAGTGACGCCGGGTTGATCGTCACCGAATTCGGCGTCGCCGACTTACGTGGCAAGACTATTCGGGAAAGAGTGGCATGCATGCTGGAAATCGCCCACCCGCGACACCGTGCGGCGCTGGAGGCACAGCTCTAAGCTCGCGCTGGGCATGACGCTCGACTTCCGCTTTTAACGACCCAGCAATCCGCCATGAAGAAATCGAAGCTTCGAAGGAATGTCCGCTGAGGCTCGGAGACGAGCCTTGGCGCCGGCCCACCCCACCCAGGCAACTGCCCTCCTCGGAACTTGCCATGCACGGCCAGCACCGGCTTGCGCGGTTCACCGTGGAGGTTGCCGTTGGCGGAAGTGCCGACGGTTTGGTGGCAGCCCTTGTCGAACCGGTTGTCGAGGCTCGGCGTCGTCGACCGGAGCTCATGGCGTCCATTACGGAAAATGGGATTGCCCCGCAATCTATCCATCGCCTCTCGAACGCCTGGCGGCCCAGGCAAGTACAGCCGATGGCCGCCGTTGTGCCCCTCCGCTATCGGCCCGGGCTAGCGAGTGCTCTGCGCGTTATGGAAGATCTTGAAGAGGTCCGACTGCGACTTGATCTTGAGCTTGGCGTAGACATGCCGCCGGTGGACCTTCACGGTCTCGGCGGAAATGTCGAGCTTCGCCGCCGCCTCCTTGTTGGAGCAGCCGCTGAGGACGAGCCGGATGACGTCCAGTTCCCGGGCGGTCAGGGGCGTGCCCAGGCGCGCCATCATCTGCTCCAGGTTGCCCTGCCAGCGTTCGCTTGGCCGTGAGGGCGGCTCGTTGACGCCGGCCTCGAAGAACAGGCGCTGGCGCATCAGCGCGCAGACCCAGGGGCGTATCAGCTCGAGCAGCGCGACCTGCTGCGGTTCGAAGCGCGAGCGGCTGCCCAGCGACAGACACAGGCTGCGCTCCCCATCGAGGGCAACGTTGTACTGCACCTCGTCCTCGACCACGTTGTGGGTGAAGTACAGCCGGTAGTATTCCGTGTCGCGGAAGCATTCCGGGGCCACCTCGCAGAGGCGGAACAGGCCGCTTGCCGGCTTCTCGCGGTTGGCCACGTAGAAGGGGTCGAGCAGGTACAGGCCCTGCACGTAGTCGTGGAACAGCG
Source organism: Pseudomonas sp. 273 (assembly GCF_029201425.1). Taxonomy (NCBI): domain Bacteria; kingdom Pseudomonadati; phylum Pseudomonadota; class Gammaproteobacteria; order Pseudomonadales; family Pseudomonadaceae; genus Pseudomonas; species Pseudomonas sp. 273. Next base: position 2,912,404 of record NZ_CP116775.1, on the reverse strand, counting down.
GGTCGGGACCGCCGCCCTCGTAGGGGCTTTCGGCGAATATCCGCGGGCGGTCGTCGCTGAACAGCAGCGCTACCCAGCTGCCCAGCGCCATGTGGTCGCCCAGCACCTGGGCCATGGCGCGCCAGAAATCGGGCTGGTCGAGGCGTTCGGCCAGTTGCCCGAAGGCCCGGTGCCAGCCCACGTCCAGGAGTGTCAGGTTCATGCGGGTACCCCGGGGTTAATCAATCGGCGGAATAGGAAATTCGGTGGCGATTCGCATACTTGCAGCGGCCCCTCGGAAAAGTCCCCGACTTTCCCACTGTGGCCCCGGTTCATCAACAAGGTCCGAACAATGAAGCTTGAACTCGTGCAACAAGCCGCCCGCGACGGCGACACCCCGTACAACCTCCACCGCATCCTGCAGGCCATCGCCGGCTGCTCGCCGGACACGGACATCGTGGTGTTCCCCGAGGCGCAGATCACCGGCTTCCTCAACGCGCAGAACATCGCCGGCAACGCCGAACCGCTGGATGGCCCGAGCCTGCAGGCGGTACAGCGTGCCGCACGGGAGCGCGGCGTGGCAGTGGTCGTCGGGTTGATCGAGAACGACGGCGGCAAGTTCTACAACACCACGGTATTCGTCGCCCCCGAGGGCCTGCTGCTGAGCTACCGCAAGACCCATCTGTGGGTCTCCGAGCCGGGCCTGGTGCTGCCTGGCGACCGCTTCGCCACGCTGCAATGGCGCGGCGTGCGCATCGGCCTGCTGATCTGCTACGACAGCGAGTTCCCCGAAAGCGCCCGCGCCCTGGCCGAGCTGGGCGCCGAGCTGATCCTGGTCAGCGACGGCAACATGGAGCCCTTCGGCCACGTGCACCGCACCTCGATCGCCGCCCGCGCCCAGGAGAACCAGGTGTTCGCCGTGGTGGTGAACCGCGTGGGCGAAGGCGAGGACGCCATCACCTTCGCCGGCTGCAGCGCGGTGGTCGACCCCTTCGGCCATACCCTGTTCGAGGCCGGCAACCGCGAGTGCCGGCACTTCGTCGAGCTGGACTTCAGCCAGGTCGCCAGCGCCCGCGGACTCTACGACTACCACGCGGAAAAGCGCTTCCGCCTGCCCGGGGAACGCATCGAGCACGCCGATGGGCGTCATGAACTGCTGATTCCCTGACCTCACCAGCACCTTTCGCTACCTGCCAACAAAAGCACACCGCCGGCCGTCTCCCCTGGGACAGGCCGGCCAGGAGCCCCCATGAAACACCTGCGTCTTTTCTCGCTCGGCCTGGCCTCCCTGCTCGCGCTGGGCAATGCCCATGCCGAGCCGCCGACCGTGCACCTGTACAACTGGTCCGACTTCCTCGCCCCGGAAACCGCCAAGGAGTTCCAGGCCGCCACCGGCACCACGCTGGTCCAGGACGTCTTCGACGATGCCGAGGTGATGGAAAGCAAGCTGATGGCCGGCCGCAGCGGCTACGACGTGGTCATCATCCCGGACGACCTGATCCCCAACTTCGCCAAGGCCGGCGTGCTGCAGGAGCTGGACCGCTCGCAACTGGGCAACTGGCCGCACCTGGACGCCGAAGTGCTGCGCAAGCTGCAGGTGAACGATCCGGGCAACCGTTACGCGGTACCGTACATGTGGGGCACCACCGGCATCGGCTACAACCTGGACAAGGTCGCGCAACGGCTGGGGCCCGATGCCCCGGTGGACTCCTGGGACCTGATCTTCAAGAAGGAAAACATCAGCAAGCTGAGCGAGTGCGGCGTGGCCATGCTCGACGCGCCGGTGGAGATCATCCCCATCGCCCTGCACTACCTGGGGCTGCCGCCCAACAGCAAGAACCCCGACGACTACAAGAAGGCCGAGGCGCTGCTGCGCGACATCCGCCCCTATGTCCGCTACTTCGACTCCTCGAAATTCCCCTCCGACCTGGCCAACGGCAACATCTGCGCCGTGGTCGGCTGGGGCGGTTCGGTCTACGGCGCCAAGCAGACCGCCGAGCGCGCCCACAACGGCATCAGGATCGCCTACAGCATCCCCCGCCAGGGCGCGCCGGTGTGGGTGAACAACATGGTGCTGCTGAAGGACGCGCCTCACCCGCAACAGGGCTACGCCTTCATGGACTACATCCTGCGCCCGGAGATCACCGCCAGGAACTCCAACTACGTGGGCTACCCCAACGGCAACAAGGACGCCACCGCCCTGATCGACGCCCAATTGCGCGACAACCCGGCGCTGTACCCGTCCAAGGAAGTCATGAGCACCCTGTACCCGCTGGAAACCCTGCCCCTGCGGCTCGAGCGCGTGCGTACCCGCATGTGGACCAGGATCAAGACGGGTACCTGACGGGCTGGGTCCAGGCCATGGAGGATGTGCGAGGAGTATCTTGCGCATCCTTTTTGGGGCGATTGGCGTCGCAGGGCACTTTACTGCTGAACAATTGTTCAGTTATAAGATCGCAACCTTCCGGCTCTGCGCGGCACCACCCTGTGGGGTCGATTTCCTTTGCCCGGCTCGGCTTGCCCGCCCCGTGTCGTGAATGAACTGGAGTGCTCCCATGCGAAGCCCATTGTTCAAGACCCGTATCACTGAAATGCTCGGCATTCGCCATCCCATCCTTTGCGGAGGCATGGGGCCTGGTCTCTCCGACGCGACCTATGTCGCGGCTGTAGTCAACGCCGGCGGAATGGGATTTATCGTTGCCGCCGGCTTCCCTGATCCGGAAGAATTTCGTGAGCAGCTTCGGAAGTGCCGCCAGCTGACTTGCGGAAAGCGGTTCGGCGTGAACCTCTACATTTCAGGGCAAGCCAAGTCGGCTGATCGCCTGCAGGAGCAAGTGAAGATTCTCGCGGAAGAGGATGTCCTCTGCGTCGAGACTTCTGGCGCAAGTCCCGAAGGTATTCTTCCAGCCCTGCGGGATGCGGGTATCAAGGTGCTGCACAAGGTTCCCGCGGTCCGTTACGCGCGATCGGCTGAACGGCTTGGCGTGGATGCAGTGATCGTCGTCGGCAATGACTGTGGAGGCCATCCGGGTACTTATGGCATCAGCAGCATGGTCCAGGCGCCCCATGCCTCAAAGGAGATATCCATTCCGCTGGTGATTGGCGGAGGAATGGGAACCGGCCGCCAGTTGGCTGCCACGCTCATGATGGGGCGGACGCCGTCCTGATGGGTTCGAGGATGCTGGTCTCCGAGGAACTGTGGATTCACCGCCGATACAAGGAGCTGCTGGTTGAAAGCGATGGTACCGATAGCGTCGTTGTAAAGACCGGGCTGCGGCAGCATCACAGGGTGCTGAACAACGAAAGCGCAAAAGCAGTTGCAGCCCTTGATGCGACAGGGACCAGCGACTTCGAACGCTACCGCCCGCATGTCATGGGGGCGCTGACCACCCAGGCATACCTGACCGGCGACAGTAGCCTTGGCATGCTCGACTATGGCCCATCAGTGGTATTTGCCGATGCCGTACAGCCGGTGGAAGCCATCTTCGATGAAGTTCTCGACGATGCACGGCAGGCGATGCTTCGCTTTGAAGGGCTCTGCTGCCAGGCCTGAACGTCCGCTGCGGGTCGAAAACCAACGCCAACAATCGATTCGCCCTCCCCTTCGTTGAGCGCCCACGCAGGTACGGCGAGAACGCCGGATACCCGCGGGCGTTACATGTGTGCACGGCATTTCTGCCGTTGCATCGAAGGCCGAGATCTATGCCCCAGGGCTAATCAACCGCCGCAGCCATGTCCACATTGGCAGCCATCTTTCTTGCGCAGAATTTCGTAGAGTTCGTCCTTGAGCTGCAGCTTCTGCTTCTTCAGCGACTCGATGGTGTCGTGGGTTGCGGGAGTGATGCCAGCTTCCATGTTCTTGATCTCCTGGTCGAGATCGTTGTGGCTATGGAAGAGCTTTGCAAAATGCGGATCCTCGGTCTTGAGGCGGGAAATCTTTTCGCGGAATTCGGGAAACATGAGGATTCTCCAGGAGAGTGAAAAAGCACTTTGCAGGATCCGGGCTGGGCCAGTGTTGAGGTAGATCACTGAAGGCAGCGCAAAGAAAGGGCGTGTCCGCTCCTGGCCGGTGTCTGCCGGATCCCACCGACTGACTTGAGCCGAAAACCAACGGCAACAATCGATCCGCCCTCCCCTTCGTTGAGCGCCCACGCAGATACGGCGAGAACGCCGGCTGCCCGCGGGCGTTACAATGGCGCCAACGCCGATTTCCCGATCGGGCATGCCCGGAGCCAGCTTCAGATGTTCACCCTTGCAAACCTCGACACATCGCCACCCGAATCCCTGAAGAGCCAGGTTCTGCAGATGGTGGTGGACTACTTCAGCGACATCAGCCCGGTGCCGCTGACGCCCAGCAATCCGCTCTATCAGCTGTACCAGTACGTGATCGGCTACGAGGTACACCTGTACCTGCAGGCCATGAACGGCACCCCGGAGAGCCCCGCGCGGCTGATCCTGGCCCTGGACGACGACGATCCCTCCCAGGTGCTGGGTTTTGCCCTGTACCTGCCGAGCCTGGATGACGCCGAGGCCTGCACGCTGGCCTACCTGGCCGTCAAGGCCAGCCACCGCCGCCGCGGCATTGCCCGGGCCATGTTGCGGCAGATGGTCGAGCACCGGCCCCACGCCGAACTAGCCTGCGTAGCGGGCAAGGTGCCGGTCTTCGAGTCGCTGGGCTTCCAGGTACTGGCGGCGCAGGGGCCGCAGGTGCTGCTGAACACCCGCGACCACCGCTCGGACGGCATGGTGGCGGTACAGGACCTGGCCCCGATCTACCAATCCAGGGAAGTGCGGCAGATCCACGCCTACCTGCTGCAGCAACGCGGCAAGAAGGCCATGAGCGACGCCGAGAACAAACGCGACCGCCTGCTCGACCAGTTGGCGTATCAGGCTCAGGCATTGGTGAAAGAGCGTTTCCCGACGTTTCACTGAGGGGTGGTTTTCTGCCTTGAATGTCTGCTTCCGGCCAGGAGAGGACATCGAGCGCCTACAAAAGCGGTGCCATTTACTTTCGCCCCTTTGCGCCGGCCTTAGGTAATATCCGGCCAACTCAGGATTGTCGAAGGTCAGGAAATGGACTTCACCCCCATCATGGCTCAGGTCTGGGGCACGCTGGGCTGGTTTATCCCGCTGATGCTGCTGATCGGCCTGCTCAAGTCACCTTGGGCCAAAGGGCATATTGGCGAACTGCTGGTGCGGCTCTTTGCCCACTGGCAACTGGACAAGTCGATCTACCGTCGCCTGCATAACGTCACGCTGAACACGCCCGACGGCACCACGCAGATCGATCACGTGTTCCTCTCGCCCTACGGCATCTTCGTGCTGGAAACGAAGAACATGAGCGGCTGGATCTTCGGCAGCGAAAAGCAGGCGCAGTGGACGCAGAAGATCTACAAGCGCACCTACAGATTCCAGAACCCGCTGCGGCAGAACTACAAACACCTCAAGGCCCTGGAAGCCTCCCTGGGTATTAGTCCCGAATACCTGCACTCGGTTATCGCCTTTGTCGGCGGCAGCACCTTCAAGACCGAGGTACCGGCCTGCGTGACCCAGGGCATCGGCTTCATTAGGTACATCAAGTCATTCCAGCAGCCGGTATTCAACGAGGCCGACGTCGACGCCATGCTGAAAGCTCTGCAGACCGGCCGCCGCGCCCCCTCGTTCACAACTCACCGAGAGCATGTGCAGAACCTCAAACGCCGCAGCGACCCGAGCGCCGAGCGGCAATGCCCGAAATGTGGTGGCGCGCTGGTGATTCGCACGGTGAAATCTGGCCCGAAAGCGGGACAGCAGTTCTGGGGTTGCTCGGGGTTCCCCCGATGCCGAGTGATGCAAAGCCTCTAGCAGGTGAGCGGTAGCTTTCGGCCAGGAACGGACAATGCGTGTCGCAAAAACAGGGACGGTTCATATCTGTCCACCCTCTCCGGGAGAGTGCACGGTGAACCCCGGGCTTTCCACTCCAGGATGCTGGGCCAGAATCATCTACAGCCGATTGTTCTGCACCATCGACAATTCCTGTTTGTCCTCCGCAGCTCAATTTGGCTTCGTTACTTCACTTTGATGATCACCTTGCCTTTCGCCCGCCCCGTCTCAACGTAAGCCAAGGCATCTGCTACCGAGTCGAATGGGAAGATTCGATCTACCGCTGGCTTGATGGCGCCGGACTCAATTAGAGAACTTATTTCGCCAAGTTGACTGCCGCTTGCCCGCATGAAAACAAATGTGTAGTGGATGCCACTTCGCTTTGCCTTTTTCCTGATGCCATGGCTCACCAGGCGCAGAACCTGCTTCAGCGGCCAGGCCAGCTTCTGGTCGACCGCGAACGCTGGCGTGGGCGGGCCGGAGATGGATATGAGATGGCCGCCCGGCTTAAGTACCTGCAGCGACTTTTCCAGCTCGTCGCTTCCCAGGCTGTTCAGCACCACGTCGTAGTCGCGCAGCTCGGTGGCGAAGTCCTGTTTCTTGTAGTCGATGACGACATCTGCGCCCAGCGCCTTGACCCACCCGACGTTGCTGGTGCTGGTGGTCGTCGCGACGAATGCCCCCAGATGCCTGGCCAACTGGATGGCGATGGAGCCCACGCCACCGGAGCCGGCCTGGATGAATACTTTCTGCCCCTTTTTGAGCTTGGCGGTTTCAACCAGCACCTGCCAAGCGGTCAAGGCGACCAGCGGGATGGAGGCCGCTTCCTCCATGCTCAGGTTGGCAGGCTTGTGCGCAAGCGACCCTTCCCTGACGGCGATGTATTCGGCGAAGGTGCCGATTCGGAAATCATCCGGCCGCGCATAGACTTCATCACCCGGTTCGAACTTGCGCACGCCCGGGCCAACCCTGACGACCGTGCCGGCGACGTCATGCCCCAGCACGAGGGGCATACGATAGGGCAGGACGAGCTTGAACGCTCCGCTCCTGATCTTGACATCGAGCATGTTGACGCCTGCTGCGTGGATCTGGATCAGGACGTCATCATCCTGCAGTTCGGGCTCTCGTGCTTCGGCAATACGGCCGACTTCCTTCTTGCCGTAGCGATCGATGATGAAGGCTTTCATGGCGATGGTCTTCTCATGTTCTGGGTGCGTGATCTGTTCGCAAGAGGCTTTCGTTGCGCCATTACTCAAGGAACGCCAAGGCTTGTGCCACGAAGTCTTCGTGGTACTGGAAGATGCCGCCGTGCCCGGCATCTTCGTAGATCACAAGCTTCGAGCCCGGAATCCGCCGGGCCATATCGCGGCTCAGCGAGGTGGGTACCATGATGTCGTTGTCTCCGTTGGCGATGAGGACAGGTAGGCGCATGCGGGAGAGGTCATGTGGTGCCTGCTGCCCCCAGTCCTTGATCGCCTTTAGTTGGCGAAGGAATGCACCCGGTGTCGGCCCTTTGTCGCGACCGGTCCTGCGTTCATTCAGGCGCTTCAGAAAGGCGCTCGCTGCCCGCCGCCCCTTGGCCGTTGAGGTGAAGAACAAATACGTCTTGGGATCGCGCAGCGTCAGCATGCCCTTGAGTATCAGTGGCCAGGACACAGCGCCAACACGGTTGATACCCTGACCGCCCGCCGGGCCTGTGCCCGTGAGGATGAGCCTGCGCACGAGGCCCGGCGCTTTCAGCACCACGTCCTGCGCCACGAAACCACCGAGCGAGAAGCCCAATAGATCGACTTGCTCGAAACCCATCGCATGGATGAGAGCGATGGTGTCACTGGCCATCTCGCCCACGCTCATCGGCGCATCGCCACCCGATGCACCGATTCCTCGGTAGTCGATGGCGATAACGCGATGCTTGCGTGCCAGGCCATCCACAATGCCTGGGTCGAAGTTGTCCAGCACAGCGCCCCAGTGATTGAGCAGCACCACTGGAACAGCGTCCCGCAGGCCCAGCTCGCGGAAGGCGAACCGGGTTCCGCCGGCTTCAATTAGATGGGTCTGTGCGTTGGCATAGGAAACCGCCGACTGGGGGTCTGGATTGAAACTGCTCATCTGGGCGCTCTCTGCAGGTCAGATGGCTCCAGGCCGGAACAATGCAGCGTTCGGCCCGGAGCCGGCTTGCTTATCTGGCTTCAGCCAGGGTGGGGTAGTCGGTGTAACCCGCAGCGCCGCCGCCATAGAGCGTGGCCGGGTTGAGCTGCGCCAGCGGCGCGCCGCTTTTCAGGCGTTCGACCAGATCAGGGTTGCTGATGAACGGCCGGCCGAAGGCAAACAGGTCAGCTTTGCCCGCATCAAGCTGGGCGGCGGCGAATTCCAGGTCGTAGCCGTTGTTGGCGAGGTAGGTCTGCCTGAAGCGGCGGCGCAGCGCGGCGTAGTCGAATGGGGCCACGTCGCGCGGGCCGCCCGTCGCACCCTCGACCACATGCAGATAGACGATGCCCAGCGTGCTGAGCTGCTCGACGATGTAGTCGTACTGCGGCTGCGGATCGCTGCTGGAAATGCCGTTGGCCGGTGACACGGGCGAGATGCGTACGCCGGTACGGTCAGCACCGATTTCCTGCGTCACGGCGGCGGCGACCTCCAGCAGCAGGCGTGCGCGATTTTCGATGGAGCCACCGTAAGCGTCGGTGCGCTGGTTGGCTCCGTCCTTGATGAATTGCTCCAGCAAGTAGCCATTGGCGCCGTGGATCTCCACGCCGTCGAAGCCGGCGGCGATTGCGTTTGCGGCAGCCTGGCGGAAGTCGTTCACGATGCCTGGCAGCTCGGTGAGTTCGAGGGCGCGAGGTTCGGAAACGTCGGCAAAGCCGTTGTTGACGAAGGTCTTGGTCGCTGCCCGGATGGCCGAAGGTGCGACCGGCGCGGCGCCACCCGGCTGGACATCGACGTGTGAAACCCGGCCCACGTGCCAAAGCTGCACGAAAATGCGCCCGCCTCTGGCATGCACGGCGTCCGTGACCTTGCGCCAGCCGGCGATCTGTTCGGGTGTGTACAGGCCCGGAGTGTCCTGGTAGCCCTGGGCCTGGGCGGACACCTGGGTGGCCTCGGTGATGATCAGGCCGGCAGAAGCGCGCTGGGAGTAGTAGGTCGCGGCCAACTCGCTGGGCACAAGCCCGGCACCTGCCCGGTTGCGGGTCAGCGGCGCCATGACGATGCGATTGGCCAGCGTCAGAGCTCCCAGTTGGTATGGCTCGAAGAGCGCGTTCGTACTCATGTTGGTGTTCCTTCTCTCGAATTTGGGTAGGCATGGTCGATGGGCGGGTTGCGGCTGACAGCCAACGAACGAAGGTCATTGCCTGGTGGAGTGCATGCTCGCCCGCGCCATTACTCCGCCAGGAACTGGATGGCGTGCTTGAGGAAGCGCTCGGGGTACTGGAACTGCGCGCCGTGGCCGGCGTCCGGGTAGATCAGCAACTGAGCGTCAGGGATGTTCTGTGCCAAGTGCCAGGAGTTGATCGTCGGGATCATCACGTCCTTGCGTCCGTTGAGCACCAGCGTGGGTTGCTGGATCGCATTCAGGTAGGCGTAGGGGTGCTCACCGGCCAGTGGCGGCAGGTAAGCGGCATGGGCTTCGCCCTGGGCCCGGGCGACCGCGGCGGAACTGGGCGGGTCCTGGTCGGCGCGCTGATGGCGGCGCTCCCAGAAAGCCAGTCCGGCCTGCCTGGCTGCTTCGGAGCGCCCGAAGAACAGGTAGAGGAAGTCCTCTGCCGTGGGGACCGGACGCGGAGCGACCTCGAGCACCTCGGGCTCCATGGTCGGATCACCGCCACGCAATCCAGTGCCAAGCAGCAGCAACTTGCGAACAAGCTTCGGATGACGCAGCGCCACCTCCTGCACCTGGAAGCCCCCAAGCGAGAAACCCAGCAAGTCCACCTGGGCCAGGCCAAGCGCCTGGATCACCAGTGCGATGTCGTCGGCCATGTCTTCGATGCGATTGCGCGGGGCTCCGGTCGACGAAGCGATGCCGCGGCCGTTGAAGAGGATGACCTCGCGGCCTTCGGCCAGTCCGTCGGTCAACAGCGGGTCCCAGTGGTCCATACCGCCGCGAAAGTGTTGCACGAAGAACAGCGGTGGCTGCGAGCGGGAGGCGTTGCCCCAGCGGCGGTAGGCGAATTTGTCGCCATCGAGCTCGATGAACCGGGTAGGTGCGTGTGGCTCATGGTCAAGGTCCTTTCAAGTAGGAGCTCAAAATATGATGACCATAATTTAATCTGTCAACGTTTTGATGATGGCCGTAATCAATGTATGCTGATGGCTTCTGGCAGATAGCGAAATCACCCGGCTCGATATGAAGGTCACCAAGGCTCAAGCACAGGCAAACCGGGCTCACATCGTCGAAACAGCGTCTGAGCTATTTCGAGAGCGTGGCTATGACGGTGTCGGCATTGCCGACCTGATGGCCGCTGCGGGGTTCACGCATGGCGGCTTCTACAAGCATTTCGGCTCGAAGACCGACCTGATGGCGGAAGCTGCTGCTTGTGGTATCTCGCAGACGGTGGCAATGACCGAGGGTTCCGGTCCCGGAGAGTTTTTGCAGCAGTACTTATCCAGGCAGCACCGTGATGCCCCTGGTCAGGGCTGCACCATGGCAGCGTTGTGCTCGGATGCTGCGCGCCAGCCGGAGTCTGTCAAAGAGGTCTTTGCCACCGGACTGGAGCGCCTGCTGGCGGCACTGAGCCCTGATGTCTCCGGGAATGAAGCTATGTCGCGTGAGGCGCGCGCCAGGAACATCAGCGTGATCGCGCATGCTGTCGGTGCGCTCGTGTTGTCGCGGGCTTGTCCCGACGACTCTCCGCTTGCTGACGAAATTCTGGAAACCTGCCGTTCGGCGATTCAGTCCAACTCATCGGCACGGCCTGAACGGTAACGGCCTGGAGGCTCGGTACCGGACTACCACTCACTGAGCGTCAACTGCGCCAGCATCTTCAGGCAGCAGCCACATGGGATGATGTCGTCCTGAGTTGTCTGTCCCAGAACTGGTAGACGGGTAGTCAAGAGCTGCGGCTCAACTAACGTCCGCTATGGATCGATTGCTACCGGTGACCATGGTTCGCCCTGGCTAAACGAACCATGCACCGCTTTACGCCAGAACCCGCCCGTCATCCGGGCCTGGGAGACTCAAGGTGCCCCGGCACTGCCGCCCCGCCAGCGCGTTCGATTGGGGATGGCACGAAGAATGTCCCGAACCGGAGCCCTACAATCAGCCTCTGCACCAGCAGTTCGAACAGCCTGGCCAGGCATGGCAGGTCGAAGTGCGCGGTCATGCGTTCGGTCGAATCCCAGTACCCGGTGAGGATCCAGGTGTCGCCAGGGCCGCTTTCGCAGGCCAGGCGGTAGGCAGCACAGCCAGAGGTACGGTTCAAGTTCGCCAGCAACGCTTCCAATCTCGTTCGCAGCACCGCTGCCGAGCCGCTGGCTGGTCTGATCTCGACGGTGCTGATTGCAACTAGGCACATGGACGTCATCTCCTGCCGCTTACCGGCCCAGTAACTTGCGCGCCAACTCCAGGCCTTCCTCCCGGGTAGCGACGACCAGCAATGGGTAGCCCCAGAACGCTTCGAACTTGCCCGCAAACAGTTCGGCTGCCTTCTGCCTGGCGAGATCCGGCTCGATGAAAATCTGCGCCTTGACGAACGACCGCAAAGCGGCCTTGTGGCGCTTCATCCAAAGGGACAACTGTTTTCTTTCTTCGTGGGAATGTTCGTGCTCCTCCTGTTGCGCTCGCTCATCCAGCAGGACGAAAGGTTCCGAACGCGCCAGCAATGCTTCGAAAGCCTTGAACCCCTCGTCGTCGGTGTGAATCCCGGATGCGCCAACCTTCATCCAGACCAGCGGAAAGTGTGTGGAATCGATAACCATGCGAGCCGTCCCCTGCGTTGAGGTGGGTGGCGCCCTGGACACAGGGCGCCATCAATTCACCTGCAAGATAACTAGCCCGACCGAAGTGCGTCATTGCACAATCTAGCCACACTGTTTCTCATTCCAGCCAACAGCTTCGGGGAAGCGTCATGGACTCCACTACCGCTGACGACCCATCGCTCACGTGGGACATCGATAGCATCGCGCGCCAGGTCACTGCGCTGAATGCATCGCAGGTTGCCAAGGACTGGGAACATGCGCTTCACCACCATCGCAAGGCGCAGTTGATCTATTCGGTACGCGGGATTCTCAACTGCGAGGTGGACAGGGGCGTGTGGATCGTTCCGCCACAGTGCGCAATCTGGATTCCCGGAGACATGCCGCATTCGACCCGGGGCTCGGGAGAAACCGAGTGCTATTGCCTGTTCGTCGAACCGGACGCGATCGAAGGCCTGCCTACCCAGTGCTGCACCCTCTCGGTCTCGCCCCTGCTGCGCGAGCTGCTGCTCAAAGCGACGGGATTCGAGCAGCTGTACGCCGAGAACGGCCCGGAGGCGCGCTTGATCGCCGTGTTGCTGGACGAGCTGCGAGATGCGCCCATCGAGCACCTGCATTTGCCGATGCCGCAAAACCAGCGCCTGCGCCAGCTCGCGCAAATGCTGCTTGCCGATCCTTCGAGCAAGACGTCGATGGCTAAATGGGCCAAATGCATCGGCATGAGCGAACGCAGCATGAGCCGCCTGCTGATGCAGGAAGTCGGCATGAGTTTCGGCCGGTGGCGCCGGCAGCTGCACATCATCCTTTCGCTGCGGCGCCTGACCAATGGAGAGAGCGTGCAGGCGGTTGCACTGGACCTGGGCTACGAAAGTGCCAGCGGCTTCGTGACCATGTTCCGCAAGGCGATGGGCAAGCCACCGGCGCGCTACCTGCTGGAGCGTGCAGCCACTGCGGGGAGTGCTGGTGATGCCATGCCTGGGGGCGGCATCGTGCTGGCGCCTTGAGCGTCGGGTTGGGCAGGTTAAGCGTCACGATCGACGGTTCGTCCTGGATAAGCGAACCATGGTTCTCTTTCGTCAAAGTGCGGACGTCGCGAACCCGTCCCGGTAGAAGAAGAAAGCCAACTGGGCCTGCATCGCCGGGAATGGGGTATGTTGCTGCCTCTACGCTTTCGCACCGGCCCGCCATTATCGCTTGAGTATTCGATGCTGATCTCCACCCTTTCCAACGGTCGATCAATAACAGCCTCCCCGAAGGTCGAACCCCGTGTGCCATGGTGGAGTTTCACCAAAACGGTGTTAGCCGCGACCGCCCTGACCTTGGTACGCGACGGTCGACTCGCTCTGGATGCTGCGCTTCCTGAAACCGCTTGCACCTTGCGTCAACTTCTACGCCACGAAGCAGGCCTCGCTGACTATGGCGAGCTTCCCGAGTACCACGCCGCCGTTGCCAATCATGAACCGGCGTGGCCCGCGGACGAGATGATGCAGCGCCTGGATGGCCACCGGCTCCGCTACAGCCCTGGGGCTGGCTGGCGCTACTCGAATGTGGGTTTCATGCTTGTCGCCCGGCTCATCGAGCGTGCCGCAGACCTGCCGCTTGAAGAAGCGCTCAGGCAGCAAGTCCTGGCCCCGCTCGGCATCTCGGCGGTTCGCTTCGCAACGGAACGCGCAGACCTGAACGGGGCGTACCTCGGCAATTCGTTGAATTACGACCCCGGCTGGGTCTACCACGGATTGCTGACGGGCCCTGTTTCGCAGGCTGCCCTTTTCCTGGATCGCCTGCTCGCCGGAGAACTGCTCCCTGCCAACCTGCTTCAGGAAATGCAGGCGACACGGACATTGGGTGGCCCGATGCCCGGCCGGCCGTGGGTCACGCCAGGATATGCCCTGGGCCTGATGCGAGGGACGATCGAGGGCGGCCTGACCCTGGCCGGGCATACCGGGTGTGGCCCCGGAAGCGTGGTGGCGGTCTATCGATGCGCAGTTGGAGAAACAGCCGCCTGCTGCGCAGTTTTCTCGACGGGGTCAGATGAGGGAAGTGTCGAAGCGCTGGCCGTACAGGAAATACGCGAGGCACTTGAGATGGCGCGCTGAGACGTCGTAGGTCTTGTCGCAGCCTGCGATGGATATCACCCACTCGCCGATTCGACGTTCGTTTAGCGTCGAAAGAAAATCGCTCACTGGCAGCAGAAACCGGTCAGCAGCGAAATCGCCCCTTCTTCGCGACGCTTTCAGAAGACCAGGTAACGCCCCCAAACAACATATAAATAATGCGACCCGAAAGCATACAATCAGCCAGCCAGGGAGATTAGTTGCGAACACCGAGCTTATCTCCGACCAAAATTGGGATGACCGAAATAAATTCGCTCCATTTCAGCCCCATTTCATCCTCAAACATCTAGAAGGCTACCCTCTTGTCTCAAAGGAAAGCGATCAGAGATCACGCACACTCTCTACAGCCCATCGGACAGGCTTACCCTTCTAATAAACATAACAGCTTTTTCTGTCGACAGACTCACGACGCCATGAGCGTATAATACCGTCGGAGGATACAAATATGGAGTACTGACAAAATGGGACTGTATATGTTATATAGTAGCGAATCCCCCCACTCTCAACCTTTGAATAGTCAATTGACCGTCTGCTATTGACCCCCTAACAAAATAGACTCTCTCCTTTCCCACCAATGATGTTTTCGGATCGAACTTCATTCCTATCAATGTATCTCTGCTTTTCTCCCAAGCATCATAGGACAGACACCCTGAAAGCCCTAAAAACAAAAAGGCACTTAAGAATGAAGCAACCATCCACTTACTAATGATCGGCAGCATTTCGGATACTCTTTATCATCTCTCGATACTTATCATACAAGGCCCCATAGTTAACCAGCATAGCCGGCGGCATACTTCCCAAGTTCTCAAGGACACTCATATTACTCCCTTTCAGAGCTTCCAAACTTATCATCCATTGGTCATGCAAAGTTGCAAAAGAATTGAAGCCTGGGACTTGATTCAAGGCATCACTTATAGGAGTACCATGACAGATCGAATAAAAGCTGGAGCAAGCGAGATCATTTAGAGGCAGGTTCAACCCAATATTCTTTCCCTCTCGATCAAGTACCATCGGGACAAAACCACCATCACTATCAAAGGCCGAGCCATTAGGTCGATCAACACCAGGCCTTGCATCTGGCCCTCGCCCAACCGAATATTGGTACAACTCCATCAAGGCTCCCGTAGCAGCAATACTCAGCCACGTATCCTTGTCGCTCCCATTAAGGATGCCTTTTAGTGCTGTATTGGCAGCATAAGCCTTGATCCGGTCGCCATAGCTGATCAGTTTGTAGTTCCCCTCGGCAGTCAACTCCCTACCCCAGCCCTCCGTATAGCCAGCGCCGAATCCCGCAATAAGTGCCGCAGTGGCAAAACCTTTCAGGCTGTCCTCACTGGTGATGTCCTTGAGTGTTTGCCTCAGATCGCCCTTGTTCCCAACAAAACTGGCGGCCCCGGTTCCAGCGACAGAAGAAATAGCAGTCGCCGCCATCGCGTTCCCCCAACCTGCGGCAGCAGTGCCAACCGCAGCACCAGCTTCAACCAGAGCGGCATTACCTGCAGCCGCCATCGTAGTTCCAGAGCCGGCCCCAGCGCCTGCAGCAGAACCTACTGCACTGGTTGCAGCTCCGTAGGTTGCAGCAGCCACGATGATGGCAATGGCAATTGCAGCCCCGGTGCCAATACCCGAACTGCTGTAATCGAAGGAATCGTGCACTTCCTTCACCCGCCGCCAATCCACATC
Source organism: Pseudomonas sp. 273 (assembly GCF_029201425.1). NCBI lineage: Bacteria > Pseudomonadati > Pseudomonadota > Gammaproteobacteria > Pseudomonadales > Pseudomonadaceae > Pseudomonas > Pseudomonas sp. 273. The sequence continues at coordinate 2,896,856 of NZ_CP116775.1, read as the reverse complement.
CCCCCGCGCCTCGGCCTCCTTCAGCCAGGCCAGGTTCGGATCGGCCTGCACCATCGCATCGATGGTCTGCCCGACGCTCTTCTGGTCGATGTGCCTGATATCGATCTTCAGGCCGTCCACGGCCTTGATCGCCAGTTCGCCCTGGGCGATCAACTGGCTCTGGCGTAGCGTCTCGTCGGTCTGGCCCTTGCCCTTGGCGGACTGCCAGGCGAGGTCGCTCTTGCTCTTCTCGTGGCTTTCCTGGTGCAGGTCCTTGACCGCTTCGAAGGTCACCGCGCCGCCGCTGACGATGGCGATGTCGTTGCCGCTTTCGAGCCTGGCGGCCTGGTAGGTCTGGTCGCCGCCGCTGAGCAGGGTGATGTCGCCGCCGGCGCTGATCTGGCTGCCGACGGCCTTCACGTCGGTGACTTCGTCGCGCTTGAAGCTCTTGCTGCCGAGGCTGCCCTTCTTCTGCTTCTGGTACAGCGAGTAGTCGCTGTCATGGCCGGCCAGCAGCTGGAGCTTGTCGCCGGCCACCAGGAAGGCTTCCTTGCCGGCGTCCACCCGGCTCGCTTCGAGGGTCAGGTTCTGGCCAGCGCTGAGGGTGACGTCGCCGGCGGCGTCCAGTGTCGTGCCGCGCTGGCTGACGCGGCTGTCTTCGCTGTCGATCTTCTTGCCGCTGCGCCGGTAGTGGTATTCGCGGTTGCTCTGCTCCTGCGCGGCGCCCAGCAGCAGGTTGCCGGCGGCGGCCAGGTTGGCGTCGCCGCCGGCCTCCAGGTGGCTGGCCTGCACGCCGATATCGCGGCCGGCGCTGACCTGCAGGTCGCCGCCGGCCTGGACGCCGGCGGCGTGCTGGCGCACCTCGGTCTGTTCCCAGTGATGGCGCTTGTCGCGACGGGCATTGCCGTCGACGGACTCGACGGCGCCGATCAGCACGTCGCGCCCGGCCTGCAGCTGGATGTCGCCCTTGGCCTGCAGCTGGCCGCCCAGGTTGAGCAGGTCGCGCCCGCTGCTGATCGACAGGTCGTCGTCGGCCTCGATGCACGCGGCGCTGTCGAGCAGGCTGGTCTGCAGGCTGGCGCCCCTGGCCTGGCCCTGCACCTGGGTCAATGTCCGTTCGTTGACGACGTCGCCGGTCAGCGTGGCGAGGCTGACGTCGCGCCCTTTGAGGATGCCGCCGGCGGCGTTGCGGATGCTTTGCGTGGCCAGCAGTTGCAGGTGCCGGTTGCTCTCCATCAGGCCGCTGTTGCCGATGTTGGCGGCGGTGGCGCCGAGGTCGTTGCTGGCGCGCAGGGTGCCGGCGTTGTTCAGCTCGCCGCCGCTGATCAGGGCCAGGTCCTGCCCCTGGATCAGCGCGCCGTTGGGCGCCAGGCGATGTTCGGCCTGGGCCAGGTAGAGCACCGGCACCAGCACCTTCCGGCCGTTCACCTCGGCCTCTTCCAGCCAGACGATGTCGTGGGTCAGCGCCGCCACCTGTTCGGCGCTCAGGGCCACGCCGACGCTCAGCCCGAGGCTGTCCTTGTGGGCGATGGCGTTGTCCATCAGGTACCTGAACAGCGCTTCGTCGCTGGAGAGCCCGGCGATGAAGCGCTGGCCGGTGCGCGCCACCAGGGCCTGGCGGATCAGCCGCTGTTCGTAGAGGCCGTCGCCCAGGCGCTGCTGCGCCCGGGCCGGGTCGTAGCCCAGCTGGGCCAGCAGGTAGTCGGAGCCGAGGAACTGCTTGAGCCCGGCCAGTGCCGGGTTGGTTTCGATCAGGTAGGGGTGGCCGCTGTCCGGGGCGTTGAGCCGGAACAGGCCGTGCTCGCCCTGGGGCAGGCGGAAGCCCGGCAGGGCGATGGGGTTGACCGCCTGCTGGGCCAGGTCCGGCGGCAGCTGTGGATTGAGCACCACCACCAGGGGTTGCGACTGGCCGTCGACCTGCACGTCCTCGACCCGTGCCACCCCGCCGTCGTAGGCGATGCCCGGGTGGATGACGCCGTTGTCCAGGCGCTCGCCGGCGCTGATTTCCACCGTGCCGGCCGCCTGGATGACGGCGTTGGCGGAGGTGGCGCCGCCCGGCCGGTATTCCCAGATGTCGCTGAGCAGGCCGAGGTCGTACAGCGCCGCTGGCAGTTCCAGCAGGTTGTCCGGGTCGTAGTGGTTGGCCTGGTAGTCCGGCACGTGCAGCGGCCGGTAGATGTTGCCATTGGCGTCGCGGTAGACATGCAGAAGCATGCCGTTGGCCAGTTCCAAGGGGCTTATCGTGCCCTGGTTGAGCCCGCCGATGAGGTCGTCCCAGTAGCTGAACACCGAGGGGTCGGCGTTGTTCGCCAGGTTGTAGGGCAGGACGTAATGGCCGACGAAGCGCTCGATGGTGCCGTCGGTGACCCGCCCGCTGTTGAACAGCCGCGTGCGGATGCTCTCGCCGCCGCTGATGCCCTGGTTGACGAAGCTGGCGGCGCTGATGGCGATGTCGCCGCCGGCGGCCAGGGTGCTCGCGGTGTTCTCGAAGTCCTGGGCGTCCACCCGCAGGTTGCCGCCGGCCTGGATGAAGGCGGCCGGGGACGCCTCCTGCACCTCGCTGGCGTAGACCTCCCGGGCGATGTAGTCGACGTTGTAGTGGTCGCCGGAACAGTCGTAGCAACGGACGATGATTTCCCCGGAGATCAGCTTCTGCCCGAGGCGGAAGCCGTCCTGGGTGTTCTTCAGGCTGTCGCTGGCGATCGCCAGGTCGCCCTGCGCCTCCAGGGTGGCCGAGCGGTTCTCCACCACGCCGGCGCGCCCCTGCTGGTCGTCCGCGGCGATGTCCAGGGCGCCCAGGCTGTAGACATCGGCGTAGCGGTTGACGAAGCGCTGCACGCGCAGCGCCATGTCGCCGCCGCTGAACAGCAGGCCGTTTTCGTTGCGCAGCTCCGCGCTTTCGATCCGCAGGTTGGCGGCGCTGCCCAGGGTGCCGGTGTTGTTCAGGTTCGCCGCGCGGGCCAGCAGGTCGCCGGCCGCGGTGATGCGGCCGGCATTGTCCAGGCTGCCGCCGACGTTGATGCGGGTGGCGGCGCCGCCGGTGATGCTGGCGCTACCATCCAGGGCGAGGCTGGCAGCATCGAGGCCCAGCTCGCCCAGGCTGCTCAGTTGCCCGCTGCCGCTGTAGCGCCCGCCCAGGTGCAGTGCCAGGTCGCCGTCGCTGGCGATCAGCCCGGCGTTGTTCCAGTCGCCGCCGCTGCCCTCGAGCTTTTCGCTGGCCAGCAGCCGTCCCCCGGCCGCCTGTTGCAGTTGGCCGATGTCCAGGGTCAGTTCGCGCGCCTGCAGGCTGCTGCGGTTGCTCCAGCTGGCCGCGCTCAGGCTCAGCGCGGCGTTGGTGACGAAGCTGCCGCCGGCCTGGCCGAGCTGCACCAGGTCGATGCCGAATCCGCCGCTGCCCAGGTGGCGCACGCTGCCGCCGTCGTTGCGCAGTTCGCCGCTGGCGAGCAGCAGGTCGGCGGCGGCGCTTTCCAGCAGGCCGTCGCTGTTGTCCAGCAGGCCACCGATGCCCAGGTGCGTGGCACCCTGCTGGCCGAGGGCGCGTACGCGGCCCTGCAGGTTGGACAGTTCGGCGGCGGCAAGGGTGAGTTGGTTGCCGGCCTCGATCAGGCCGTGGGCGTTGTCCAGCGCACCGCGCAGGCTGAAGTCGATGTCCTGGGCGCCGACCTGGCCGCCGTGGTTGAGGAAGTCGCCGCCATGCAGGCGCAGGGCCTGGCTGGCGAAGAGGCCGCCGGAGCGGTTGTCGAAGCCGGCGCTGTTCACCCGGGCGTCGCCATGGGTGGCCGCCAGGTGCCCATCGGTGTTGGCGACGCTGTTGGCGTCGAGCAGCAGTGCCGCGCCCTGGGCGATGCCGTCGCGGTTGTCGAAGTGCCCGACGGTCAGTTGCAGCAGGCCCCGGGCGCTGCCGAGAACGCCGCCGGCGGAGTTGTCCAGGCGGGTGGCGCGCACCCGCACGCCATTGCCTTCCAGGCGCCCGCCGCGGTTGTCCAGGTTGGCGCCGAGGTCCAGCGCCAGCCCGGCCTCGGCGTATATCTGGCCGCCCCGGTTGTCGAGGCTATCGCCCTGCAGCTCGACGGCCTGGGCGGTGATGCCGCCGTGCTGGTTGTCCAGCCGGCCGACGCGCCCCTCGAGCCGCCCCTGGCTGCTCAGCAGGCCCTGCTCGCGGTTGTCCAGGCTGGCCAGGTCCAGGCGCAGGCCCTGTTCGGCGGCGAACAGGCCGAGGCGGTTGTCCAGGGTGCCGCCGCTGACGCGGACATGCTGGCCGCCGATCTTGCCCTGGCGGTTGTCCAGGCGCTGCGCGGCATGGGCATCCAGGTTGCGCGAGGCGATCAGGCTGCCGGCGTTGCGCAGGTGCTGCGCAGTGATCGAGAGATCGCCGGCGGCGTTGCGGCTGTTGTCGGCATTCACGCCGGCTTCGATCACGCCGCTGTTGCTGAGCTGGTTCGCCTTCAGCTCGAGGGTCGAGCCCGCGGCCAGGCTCTGCGTATTGCTCAACGCCCCACCGGCCTGCACGCTCGCATTGCCGCCGGCATAGGCCGGGCCGTTCAGGGCCACGTCCTGGCCCTTCAGGGCGAGGTCGCCGCTGGCCGCGGCCTGGGCCAGTTCCAGCTTGCCGTTGGCGTCGATGCGGATGTCGCCGGCGCTGGCGGCCATGTTGCCGGCCAGCTTCACGCCCACGCCCTGCTCGGTGCCCACCAGGCGGATGGTGTTGGCGTACATGCCGCCCAATGCCGCGCTGTCGATGGCCAGTTGCGGCTTGGCGCGGCCGTCGTCGGCCTTGGCGCTGGCAGCCAGGGTCTCGGCGTCCACCTGGTTGCGCCCGGCCACCACGGTCAGTTGCTTGGCGTACAGGTCGGCGTTGAGTTTGGCGCTGCGGGTAATCAACTCGAACCGGTCGAGGTTGCTGGCGTTGAGCCCGGCGCCTTCGACGGCGATCTCGCCGCCGTCCACGTCGTAGCCCTGCAGGCGTTCGCCGGCCAGGATCGGCTTGCCGGTGGTGAGGGTGGCCCGCGGGGTGTTGATGAAGCCGCAGCCGTTGCAGATGATGCCATTGGGGTTGGCGACGATGACGTGGGCACCCTGCCCCGCCACTTCGGTGTAGCCCTTGAGCTGCGAGGGGCTGCCGCCGGTGACTTCGTTGAGGATCTTCTGCGCCGCCTGGCCCTTGAGGTTGGGGTTGCCGATGATGATCCCGCCCAGCTGGGTACTGGCGGTCTTGCCGGTGGCGTTGTTGAGGATCAGGCCCTGCTGGCCCACCGAGTAGTCGCTGAATTTGTTGTGCGACAACCCCGCGCCATTGGGCGTGGCGATGTTGACGATGGGCACGCCGTTGCCCGCCGCGCCGAGCTGGGTGTTGCCACCCGCCGCCGCATCCACCGCCAGCTGGGCGGCAGCGGCGACTATCGGGTTGAGGAACAGGAGGCCGGCCAGGGCGCTGGCGATGGCCTGGTGGAGGGGGCGACGGATGTCCATATCGGGGGGCTCGCACGGGGGTGGACCTTGACCCGACGGACTCTATTCCCCTGCATGGCGTGGGGCCTTGAGGGTTTCCCGCGCCCTTTTGTAGGCCTTTTCCGAATCAAGCCGCCTGGCGGAACTTCTCGCCCCAGGGGCGCCAGGGCGCACTTCGCACGCGGCTGTGGCGATGGGTATCGCTTCGCTCAACCCATCCTACGGGGCTGCTCCACGGAACAGACCGATCGCCGACAGGACAGACCAGCCACTGCTATCCGTATGAAGCGAGGTACCTGGCACCCCACAGAACAGCCATGGTGCCTGGCCAATAGAGGGCGACGCCCAGAACGCACAGACCTGCACAGGTCAACGAAGGATGCCTTCGGCCATATGACGTGCGTGCGAGTTTCCAATCAGCGGCTGTATAGGCCAGGACAAAAACGGGAAGCGCGTAAACGTCCATAGACCAGTAAGCGCCTCCGATATCATGGTCAATCCCGTGGCCGGGTGTCGCAGCCCGTCGGATGAATTGCGTGCACGAAGCGCCTCGGCACCAGCAAAGGCGCTTTTTCTTGCCTGTTGCATTGTGCAGTCATGGCGGGTCGTGCGGGGCAGGCCCCGAAGCCTGGCCGGTTCTTTACGCGTTTCGTCCCGGTACTGCGACCCCCGCACGATCCGCCGCCCCTCTTTCCGGGTTGGCGGTTTCTCCCTCCCAGAAGGAGCAACGGAAATGCACTGCCGCTCTTGCCTTGCTGTGTTCGCCTTGCCGTCCCCCCTGCCCTGCGCCCCCGCCCTGGAGGTGTGCCATGGCTGATCGGAAACTGGTGCCGCTGCACCATCAGTCCTTCGACGATGTTCTGTTCGTGAATACCGGTGCGCCCGCGGCGCATCTGTACGATGCCGCCGTGCGCCGCCTGGCGGCGCTGGAAGACCTATTGCGCGTGCTGGAGTGCCACGATGGCGACGACGTGCTGGTGCAGGAGACTTCGCGGCTGGCTTCCGCGCTGGTGCCGCTGGCCGGTGAGGCGCGGCACCTGTACGAGCTGGCCCAGCTGCGGCTCGAGCATGGCGCCGGCTGATCACGCCGGTTGCCTGCCCGCATGGCCAAAGGCCGGGGCCTGCACTTCTCCTGCGGGAGGTGGCGGGCCCCGGCCTTCGGCTTCATGAAGTCGGCGATCGCCGGGTCATTTCGGCTCGACGGCGCCCACGAGATGCCGCTCCAGCCGCACCCCCGGCATCATCTGCCGCAGGCCCTCGGCCAGGCGCTCGCCGGCCTCGTGCAGGGCCTCCAGCGGCATGGCCGGCAGGCTTTCGAGGATGAACCACATCTGCCGGGCCTCGACGCTCAGGCGCGTGCGCACGCCCTGGCGCCAGTTCCAGCGGCGGCAGGTGGCGCCCAGGTCGTCGCGCCAGATGACTTCGCCGGGCAGCGGCGGGTCGTTGGCCGGCTGGCCTTCCTTGAAAGTGTCGAACGGCTCGCTGCCGTCGGCGAGGGTCAGCCGCGGCGTGCCGACGTAGGCCGCCAGGTTCTCGCCGCCCACCGGCAGCGCGTACTGGATGCTGATGGCGTTGTAGAAGTCGACCACCGGGTCGATGCTCGGCAGGCTGCCGTCGCGCAGCACGCGCTTGCGCAGGGCCTCCACCGAACAGGGGTGCGCTGGGGCTTGGCGCCGAAGCCGCGGAATACCTCGGCCCAGGCGGCGATATGGGCTTCGGCCCAGGCCGGGCCGCCATCGAGCAGCACCCGGCAGGCGCGCTCCACGGCCTGGCCGGCCACCGCCGGGTGCAGGATGGGCGCGGCCTCCACCGTCAGGCTCAGGGCGCGGAAGCCGGGGGCCAGGGTGGCGACCCGGGGGTCGATCCGGGGCAGTACGGGTTGCATTGTGGCGTCTCCATGTCGGTAGTCGAACGCGCCAAACCTGGATGACGCGGGCCCTTTCTAGCACCGCGGGGCGGGCGGGTTCCATATCGATTCCGATGATTTCAGCGAATGCACGATCAGTTTTGCTAATAGGCCCGGCAGGCACCGCTGCGGCATGCAACCCGCCAGGAACGACAGCCCCCTTCCCGCCGAGCTGGCCGTTCGGACAAGATAGGTGCGCCCCGCCGGGGCGCTTTCGCGTGCCTCCCCTTCCCTTTGCTGCCGGTGCCCCATGCAACCTCGCGATCTCGTCGCCTACCTGTATCTCGCGCTGGCCTGGGGCCTGTCGTTCCTGGTGCTGCTCAAGGCGATAGCCGGCTTCGGCTGGGTGGGCGCGGTGAGCTTCCGCGCGCTGATCGCCAGCCTCACCCTGCTGGCGGCGGCGCGGCTGAGCGGCCGGGTGCTGGACTTCCACGGCCTGTGGCGGCCGCTGTGCGTGGTGGGCGCGACCACGGTGGCCGGCCAGCTGATCGGCATGACCTTCGCCACCCCGCTGATCGGCACCGCCATGGCGGCGATCTTCGTGGCGGCCATCCCGCTGTTCTCCATGGTCATCGGCCGCCTGTGGGGGCTGGAGCGCATCACCCTGGCCGGGCTCACCGGCCTGGCCCTGGGGCTGCTGGGCATGCTCCTGCTGGTGGGCTTCCCGGCGGTGCCGGTGACGCGCGCCTTCGTGCTGGGCTGCGCCGGCTCCATCTTCGGCGCGCTGTGTGCGGCCTACGGCAGCAACTACGCGGCGCTGCGCCTGCGCACGGCGGGCTCCTGGGAGGTGACCTGCGGCGCCTTCCTGGTGGGCGGGCTGCTGACCCTGCCGCTGCTGTACTGGGTGCCACCACCGGGCGTGCCCTCGGCGCTGGACGTGTTCTACCTGCTGCTGTGCGGCTGCATGATGAGCGCCTTCAACTACGTGGTGTACTTCCGCCTGGTGTCACGCATCGGCGCCACCCGCGCCATCAGCGTGGAGTTCGTGGTGACGGTGGTGGCGGTGCTGGTGGGGGCGCTCTGGCTGCACGAACCGCTGTCGCTGGTGCAGGGGCTGGGGGCGCTGATCATCCTGGCGGGGTGTGCGTTGGTGCTGGGGTTGGTGCCTGGGGTGCGGCGGCGGGGGGCGGGTTGAACTTCAGGCTTCAGGCTTCAGGCTTCAGGTTATGGTAGGGGCGAGCTTGTTTGCGAATGGTGTTTGCCGGTGGTTGTGGCATTTTGGATTAACTCCGCTCCCTCTCCCTAACCCTCTCCCTGAAGGGAGAGGGGACCGTTGGGCAGGGTTTGGTGTCATGGTGTCAGCCGGCAAGCACGGTGATATCCGGCTGGAACCATTCATTCTCTCGGCACGGACAAGCCCCCTCTCCCTTCAGGGAGAGGGCTGGGGAGAGGGAACGATGTCACCCCAAACACCGAAGCCGCCAGTGAACACCGTTCGCGAGCAAGCTCGCTCCTACAAAAGCCCTTCACCTCAGGACAAGCTACGCGCCACCTCCCCCACCGGCGCCACGCCGCTATCCACCTCCTCCATCTCCAGATACGCCGTCTCGCGCAGGGCGAACGAGCAGACCGCCACCAGGGCCATGGCCGCCGCGCCGTACAGCGCCACGTAGACCGGCTGGTGCCCGCTGGCGATGAGGATGGCGGTGGCCGCGCTGGAGGCGGTGCCGCCGCCCAGGGCCGCGCCCAGCTGGTAGCTGGCGGAGATGCCCGAGTAGCGCATCCGCCGCGGGAACTGTTCGGCGAGGAAGGCCGGGATCGGGCCCTGGGTGGCGCCCATGAAGAAGCCCACCACCAGGTAGCCCAGCAGGGCCAGCGCCAGGTGGTGGGTGCCCAGCAGCGGGAAGAAGGCGAACAGCCCCAGGGCCATGATGGCCGCGCCGAAGATCATCACCGTGCGGCGGCCGTGGCGGTCGGACAGGTGGCCGAAGAACGGCGCCGAGATGACGATGGCGATGGACAGCGCGAAGTCGAACAGCAACGCCTGGCTGCTGCTGTAGCCGATGTCGGTGGCGTAGGCGAGGAAGAAGGTGCTGATGTAGGCCACTGTGATGTATCCGAAAGCGATGCCGGTGCACAGCAGCAGCTCGCGCGGGTGCTGGCGCAGGGCTTCGAGCAGCGGCAGGCGGGCCTTGGGCCGGGCCTTGGCCGGTTGCGCCGGCGCCGGGTTCTGCAGGCGCGCGTAGAGGCCGACCAGCACCAGCACGCCGCCGAGCCAGAACGGGATGCGCCAGGCGATGCCGCCCAGGTCGTCGTCGAAGGCCAGGCTGACCAGGGCGAACACCGCGGAACCGAAGATGCCGCCGATGCCGATGCCCATGCTCGTGAAGCTGCCCCACAGGCCGCGGCGGCCGCGCGGCGCCACCTCGATGCCGAACAGCGCGGCGCCGCCCCACTCCCCGCCCGCGGCGAAGCCCTGCACCAGGCGCAGGCCCACAAGCAGGATGGGCGCGGCTACGCCGAGGCTGGCGTAGTCCGGCAAGAAGCCGATCAGCAGGGTGCTCATGCCCATCAGCAGCAGGGTGGCGACCAGCGCCTTCTGCCGCCCGTAGCGGTCGCCCAGGTGGCCGAACACCACGCCGCCCAGGGGCCGGGCGAAGAAGCCGGCGCCGAAGGCGGCGAAGGCCACCAGCACCGCGGTCAGGCGGTCCATGCCGGGGAAGAACAGCTTGGGGAAGACCAGTGCCGCGGCATAGCCGTAGATGACGAAGTCGTAGAACTCCAGCGCGGTGCCCATGCCGGAGACGCAGAAGGTTTTGAACGCCGAGCGCGAGCCGGGCTGTGCGGGGGTGTGATCGATCATGGTGTCTGCTCTTGTTCTTGTGGCAGCAGTGGCCCGTGCGGCGGCCAAGGGGCCGCCGCCGGGTGTCTTTCGCGGGTGGCGCGGGGCTAGGTCAGAAGCGCAGGAAGCCGTCGCGGGCCAGGGCCTTCGGGTTGCCGGCGACGTACTCCAGGTTGCAGCCGACGCTGTCCAGGCCGATGGTCAGCAGGGTTTCCCAGCGCTCGGTGTCCGGCTGCGACAGGTCCGGGTGGAAGCACACCACTGCCTGCTCGCCGGCGTCGCCGCAGAAGGCCTCGGCGCGGGCCGCCAGGTCCTCGCGGGCCATGCCCGGGGCCATGGCCGCCAGGTGGTCGAAGCGCGCGTAGGTGGTGGAGACGTCGGCGGTGCGCTCGCCCCTGGCCTGTTGCGGGTCGACGAAGTGGTTGGTGTGCAGCACCCAGCCATCGGCGCGCGGCGGCACCACGGCGGTGGCCGCCGGGCTCATCTCGATGCTGGCGGCGCGCAGCTCGGCGTCGTCGCGGCTGAAGCAGGTCAGCACGGTGGAGGCGCTGACGCGGGCCGAACCCACCAGTTCGATGGCCTCGGCCACGCTGGTGGCCTCTTCCAGCACGCGGCGGGCGATGGCGTGCACCGGCACCCCGGCCTCGGCGTTGTCGCCGGCGTGGTGGAGGATGTTGAAGTGCATGCCCAGGCCGGCGCTGTTGACGCCGATCTTGCCGAGCATGCCGAACTCGGTGAACAGCTTGACCGTCAGGCCGCTGCCGGCGGCCAGTTGCAGCAGCAGGCCGTGGGGCACCAGGCTGTCGTGCCAGTCCCAGGTCTGGATGCTCAGCGGCGCGGCGGCGCCATGGGGCGCGTAGACCGCGGTGGAGCACTCGCCTTCCAGCGGCTGCGCCGGCATCACCGCGAGGATTTCGGTGCGCGCATTCAGCGCCGCCAGTTGCCACAGCGGCAACCCCACGCCGGCGGCCAGGCCCTCGATCTCCCGGGCCAGGGCCGGGCACCAGGCGTCCAGCGCGGCCAGGCTGGCCTCGCCGATGCCGCGCGCCTGCCCGGCGGGCACGCCCACGCGGGGGAAGAAGTCGAGGTACAGCGCCACGCTGCGCCGAATCTGTTCCGCCCACCGCTCTCCAATCTGCCGCCCGCGCTCGAACGGCTCGCGGGTTTCGCTCACGAAGGAATGGATGATCACTGCAAGGCTCCTTTGTCGATTTGGAAAAACGCTGGGCGGGCTTCCCCGCCCCGGCCGATCAGCGCTGGGCCGTCAGCGGCCGGCGGTAGACTTCGCGGCCGGCGAACCAGGTGGCCAGCACCTGGGTGTCACGCAAGGCTTCGGGTTTCACGGTGAACACGTCGCGGTCCAGCAGCACCATGTCCGCCTGCTTGCCGGGCTTGAGCGAGCCGATGCGGTCTTCCAGGCGGATCATGCGCGCGGCATTGAGGGTGTAGGCCTGGAACATCACCTGGCGGTCGATGGCCTCGTCGGCGTTGAGCACACCCTTGGGGCCCTTGCGGGTCACCGCCTGGTAGATGGCCTTCCACGGATCGGGCGTGGTGATCGGCCAGTCGCTGGCGCCGGCTATGGTGGCGCCGTGCTTGAGCAGGGAATGGGCCGGATAGGTGTACATGAAGACCATGGCGTCCACGTAGGGTTTGACGAGGTCGATGCTCGATTCATCCGCACTGGCCCAGTAAAGCTGCATGGAGGCGATCACGTCCAACTGCCTGAAGCGGTCGAAGTCCTTGGGGTTGACCATCTGCAGGTGGGTGATGGAGTGCGGGATGCCGCTGTGGCGGTCGCGGCGCGCCTGGGCCATGCCGTTGAGCGCCTCGTGGATGGCGCGGTCGCCGATGGCGTGCACGTGCACCAGCCAGCCGCGGGCGTCGGCGGCGCTGACCAGCTCGCCGAAGTGCTTGGGGTCGATCAGCAGTTCGCCGAACTTGTGCGAGTTCTTGTAGGGCTCGAGCATGGCCGCGCTCTGCGCCGGCACCTCGGCCACGCCGTCGGCGAAGACCTTGATGCCCGGCAGCGTCAGGTTGGGCACGCCGAGGAACTGCTGGCGCACCTTGTCCAGCTCGTCGAGGTCCTTCGGGGTGGCCTTGGAATCGGCCATCAGCAGCGCGGCGACGTGGGAGGAAAGGTCGCCCTTCTCGGCCAGCGCCTTGTAGATCGGCAGCACGCCGGTGGAGGCGTTGGTGATGTCGGCGCCGGGGATCTCGTTGGCCAGCGGGTCCATCCAGGCGGTGATGCCCAGGCTGTTGTAGTACTTCAGCGCGGCGTAGGCGCCGCGGGTCAGCTCCTCGGTGCTGGGCAGCGGCAGCAGGGCCTGCAGCGGGTAGAGCCCGGCGTCCACCAGGAAGCCGTTGGGGGTGCCGTCGGCGTGGACGCCGAGGGTGGCTTTCTCCTCGCCCTTGAGCGAGGCGACTTTCGCCGCATCCACCTTGGCGAGTTTCAGCATGGCCTGGTTGGCCCAGCCGGTGTGCAGGTCCCAGCCGACGAAGAGGATCGGCACCTGGGCCCATTCGCCCTGGTTGAAGGTCTTCTCCAGCGCCGGGATGTCGCCCCAGTAGGTGGACGGCAGGCCGCCGACGCTAAGGAACCCACCACGCTTCGCCTTGCCGTCGTCGCGCCACTCGCGCAGCTTCTTCTCAAGCTCGGGCACCGGCAGCAGCTCGCCGTCGAGGTTGGCCTGGAGCATCTGCAGGCCGCCCTTCACGGTGTGGCTGTGGGAATCGATGAAGCCGGGCATCAGCACCCTGCCCTGCAGGTCGACGACGCGGGTGCCGGCGGCCTTCAGGCGCAACACCTGCTCGTCGCTGCCCACGGCCAGGACCTTGCCGTTCTCGATGGCCACCGCCTGCTGCAGGCCCTGGCCGGGTTCGGCGGTGTAGACCTTGCCGCCGTGGAGGATGAGGTCGGCTGCGGCCATAGTTTCCGCTGAGGAAAAAACACAGACCATGGACATCAGCGCCGGAATCAGTATTTTCATGGGATCGCCTAGATTCTTGTTGTGTGAACGCAGGTTAACCAAAGCCCGGCGCGGCTTTAACGCCGATTTTTTGCACAACTTCTGTGCCTGACAGGAATAGATGAATGGACAAGATGACCGCCCTGACCATGTTCGTCGCCACCGCCGACCATGGCGGCTTCAGCCGCGCGGCCGAACACCTGGGCAAGACGCCCTCGGCAGTGACCAAGGGCGTGGCGCAGCTGGAAGCGGAACTCGGCGCGCGGCTGTTCGAGCGCACCACCCGGCGCATGGCGCTGACCGAAGCCGGGCAGATCTACCTGGAAGGCGCGCGCCAGGCGCTGCTGCACCTGCAGGTGGCCGGCGCGGAAGTGGAGCAGTTGCAGAAGGACCTGCGCGGCACCCTGCGCATCGCCGCCCCGCCCTCCTTCGCCCCGGCCTTCCTCGGCCAGGTATGCCGCGAATTCCTCGACGAGCACCCGCAGGTACGCCTGGAGGTGGACCTGCAGGACGAGTTCGCCGACCTGGTGGAAGGCGGCTACGACCTGGCCCTGCGCGACGGCCCCGTCGACCTGCCGGGGGTGATCGCCCAGCCGCTGCTGGAGAACCACCTGCTGCTCTGCGCCAGCCCCGCCTACCTGGCGCGCAAGGGCATGGACGTGACCCTGGAGAACTACGCCGGGCACGACTGGCTGATCTTCCGCCACCCCATGCTCAACCGGAACTTCTGGTGGGTGAACCGCGACGGCGAACGCATCCGCCTGAAGCAGCCGGTGCCGCGCCTGGCCAGCGACAACTACGACTTCCTGCTGGCCTGCCTGCTGGCCGGCCAGGGCGTACAGTTCCTCCCGCAGTGGAGCGCGCGGCCCTACCTGGAACGCGGCGAACTGGTGGAACAGCTACCGGACTGCTGGCGCGACCAGAGCGCCTTCGGCGCCACCATCCACGTGCTGTTCCTGCCGCACCGGCGCAACACGCGCAAGGTGCGGGTGTTCATCGAGGGGTTGAGGGCGCACCTGCGGGCGCAAGGGTTGGGCTGAGGGACATGCCGCCGGCGCTTTTCGTAGGGCGCATAACGCCTACGGCGTTATCCGCCATGATCGCGGACGGAACAGTTCCAGGAAGCACCGTCGTAGGAGCGGACTCCGTCCGCGATTGGATTCACCGGCCACGCCAAACGCCCCGGTAGCACGGCCAACGGCGGATAACCGCGAACGGTTATTCGCCCTACGGTTGCACCACCGTAGGAGCGGACTCCGTCCGCGATTTCGCGCACACAACGCTTTTCGTAGGCGCAAGGGGGCACCTGGCTCTTGTTCGCGAACCGCATGGCACCGCGTTTGTTCGCGAGCAGGCTCGCGCCTACGGGAAGCCGGCGAGCCTCGGAACAAGGATTCTCCCCGCTCAACAGCTCTCCCGCTCCACCACCCGGCACTGCAGCAGGTTCAGGCGCTCCACGCCGCCTTCCGCCGGCTGCGCGCCTATGGCCTGCAGTACCCGCTGCGCGGCGATCTCACCGATCTCCCGGGCCGGCGGCTTGAGGGTGGTGAGGCTGGGCAACAGCATGGGCGCGAAGGGGTAGTCGCCGAAGCCGAGCACCGCGCAGTCCCCGGGGATGCGCAGGCCGGCGCGCTGCCCGGCGAGCAGGCCGCCGGCGGCGAGGTTGTCGTTGGCGAAGACGATGGCGTCGGGGCGCTCGGCGCGGGCCATCAGCGCCTCCATGGCCTGCTTGCCGGCCTCGAAGGGCGCGCTGGCGGTGGGCACGAACATCCAGGGCTCCAGCCCCAGCTCGCGCAGGGTATCGGCGTAGCCGTCGCGGCGGTCCATGGCGCTGTAGTCGCCCGGCGCGCTGTTCTGCACGAAGGCGATGCGCCGGTAACCCTTGCCGTGCAGGTAGCGCGCGGCGTCCACGCCCACCTGGTAGTGGGAGAAACCGACCTGGATGGGCCGGCGCGAAGGCTGGTAGTCCCAGACCTCCAGCAGCGGCACGTCGGCGCCTTCCAGCAGCTTCTCGCAAGCCGGGGTGTGGAAGTGGCTGGTCAGCACCAGGGCCGCCGGGTTCCAGCCGAGGAAGGCGCGCACGGCGCTTTCCTCCTTCTCGCCATCGAAGTAGCTGGAGGCCAGCAGCAACTGGTAGCCCGCCGCGGCCAGGGCATCGCTGAAGGCCTGGATGGTGTCGGCGAAGATCGGCCCGGAGATGTTCGGCACCACCATGCCGACGATGCGCCCACGCGCCGAGGCCAGCCCGCCGGCCACCTGGTTGGGCACGTAGCCCAGCGCCGCCACCGCCTCGCCGATGCGCTCGCGCAGCACCTCGGAAAGGCTCGCCGGCTGGTTGAAGTAGCGCGACACGCTGATGGCCGACACCCCGGCGCGCTCGGCCACGGCGCTGAGGGTGATGCGGCCGGCGCCGCGGCGTTTGCGGGGACTGTCCAGTGTCGACCTCCACTTCAGGAATATAAAAGTAATTTTTCAGTATTTGACGCTCTAAGGCGCGATCCGGATACTCGCCGATGTTAGCGCTAACAAACAACTTTTTCTTCATCCATCGGCCACTCGCACGAGCGAGCGCTCGTGAAGTTTCCAGCGAACAGGCGCCGCAGCGGCCCGCACAAGAGGCCGGCGGCGGACCAGGGCAATCCAGGAGTGGCCATGACTCAGCAGTACCGGGCGAACGCCCACGAACAATTCCCCCGGCTCAGAGCGCTGGCGCTGGCCATCGCCGCGCTGGTGGGCGGCCTGCAGTTGCCGGCGCAGGCCGCCGAGGGCGACCAGGCGCAGGCCGAGGAAGCAGCCCCCACGCTCAACGCCGTGACCGTTACCGCCACCCGCCGCGAGGAATCGCTGCAGAAGGTGCCGGTGGCGGTCAGCGTGATCAGCGGCGAACAGTTGCAGCGCGACAACCGCAACAACGTCTCGACCATCGTCAGCGAAGTGCCCACCCTGAACTACCGCGCCGGCGCCTCGAACAAGGACACCTCGCTGTTCGTCCGCGGCGTGGGCACCATCAGCACCTCCCCGGGCGTGGAGCCCAGCGTTTCCACCGTGGTCGACGGCGTGGTCTACGGCCGCCCCGGCATGGCCACCCTGGACCTGCTGGACCTGGAGCGCATCGAGGTGCTGCGCGGCCCGCAGGGTACCCTGTTCGGCAAGAACGCCTCGGCCGGCGTGCTCAACATCATCACCAAGGCGGTGCCGGACGAAACCAGCGGTTTCGTCGACTACTCGCACTTCGGCGGCGGCAACGAGAACCGCACCAGCTTCGGCATCGGCGGCACCCTCGTCCCCGGCAAGCTCAAGGCCAGCGTCACCGGCCTGGTGGGCAGCTACGAAGGCAACGTCGACAACGTCTACAACGGCCATCAGGTCAACGGCTACAACCGCCAGGGCGCGCGCGCCAAGTTCGAGCTGACGCCCAGCGACGACGTGAAGGTGACGCTGATCGCCGACTACATGCACGCCAACGACGACAGCCCCAGCGGCGTGATCACCAGCACCAGCAGCGCGGCCTTCGCCAACGCCCTGCGCCCGGTGGTGGCCGACAGCGACAACCACAAGATCAACGCCGACTACCGCACCCACGTCGACGACACCAACAAGGGCCTGTCCGGGCAGGTCGACTGGAACCTGGGCGACTACACCCTCACCTCCATCACCGCCTGGCGCGGCTGGGACAACACCCAGTACCAGGACGGCGACCGCCTTTCGCAGGTCAGCGCGGCCTTCCCCAGCTCCCACGACAAGGGCGAGCTGGAATACGACCAGTACTCCCAGGAACTGCGCCTGGCCTCGCCCAAGGGCCAGTTCGCCGAGTACGTCACCGGCCTGTACTACATGCACGCCAAGGACGACGAGACCTACCGCCGCACCCTGACCACCACCGGCACTGTCGACACCGGCGTGGCCGACTACGGCACCACCAGCGACAGCTACTCGGCCTTCGGCGAAGCGACCCTGAACTTCACCTCGGCGTTGCGTGGCATCGCCGGCCTGCGCTACACCCACGACGAGCTGGAGTACGACCACCGCCGGGTATCCACCTCGGCCACCGCGGTGACCGGCATCCAGCCGTCCACCCGCAGTTCCGGCTCCACCGACGAGGACGGCTGGTCCGGCCGCCTGGGCGTGCAGTACGACCTCAGCGACAACCTCACCAGCTACCTGACCTACTCGCGCGGCTACAAGGGCCCAGCCTACAACGTATTCTTCAACATGCAGCCGCGCGACACCGAGGCGCTCAAGCCGGAAACCTCCAACTCCTGGGAGCTGGGCCTGAAGGCCACCGCGCTGGACAAGCGCCTGAGCGCCAACTTCGCGGTGTTCCACACCGACTACGACAACTACCAGGCGAACTTCTACGACACCGTGGCCAACCAGGTGGTGACCCGCCTGATCAACGCCGGCTCGGTGAAGACCGAGGGCGCCGAGGCCGACGTCGCCTGGCAGGCCACCCGCCAGCTGAAACTCTCCGGCTCGGTGGCCTACACCCACGCGCGCATCGACAAGTTCAGTTGCCCGGCCGGCGCCGCCGCCAGCTGCAACGTCGACGGCAAGCCGCTGCCCTTCTCGCCGGACTGGAAGAGCTACGTGCGCGCCGACTACGACATCCCGCTGGACAACGGCCTGGATGTGGAACTGGGCACCGACTACAGCTGGCAGGACAAGGTGCAGTACGACCTGAGCCAGAACCCCGACACCATCCAGGGTGCCTACGGCATCTGGAACGCCAGCGTGGCCCTGGCCGACTACAACGCCGGCTGGCGCGTGGCCTTCCTGGCCAGGAACCTCACCGACAAGTCCTACTCGCCGCTGCTGGCCACCGGGGGCGGCTACGTGTACCGCCTGGTGCCGCGTGACGACGGCCGCTACTTCGGCTTCGAGCTGCGCAAGGACTTCTGACCTGCCGAACCCGGGCCCCGCCCTCGCTGGCGGGGCCCTTGCCAAGAAACCGTCCCGCCCGGCGTGCGCCAACCATCACGCAGAGGACTCCAGCATGACCGCAAGCAACCGCACCCTTTCCCTCGGCGCCTTCCTCATGGCCACCGGGCACCACGTCGCCGCCTGGCGCCACCCGGACGTGCCGGCCGACGCCGGGCTGAGCTTCCGCCACTACAAGCACCTGGCACAGGTGGCCGAGGCGGCGAAGTTCGACGCCGTGTTCGTCGCCGACAGCGTGGCCGCGCCCAGCGCGCCCATCGCCAGCCGCATGGCGCGCTCCGATCACTTCGAACCGCTCACCCTGCTCAGCGCGCTGGCCGCGGTGACCGAACGCATCGGCCTGATCGCCACCGTCACCACCAGCTACAACGAGCCCTACCACGTGGCGCGCAAGTTCGCCTCGCTGGACCACCTGTCCGGTGGGCGCGCCGGCTGGAACCTGGTGACCTCGGACAACGCCGCCGAAGCGCTGAACTTCAACCGTAGCGAGCACCTGGGCCACGCCGAGCGCTACGCCCGCGCCCGCGAATTCCACGAAGTGGTGACCGGCCTGTGGGACAGCTGGGAAGACGACGCCTTCCTGCGCGACAAGGCCAGCGGCCAGTACTACGACCCGGCCAAGCTGCACGTGCTGAACCACGAGGGCGAACACTTCCAGGTGCGCGGCCCACTGAACGTGGCGCGCTCGCCCCAGGGCCGCCCGGTGGTGGTCCAGGCCGGTTCCTCCGAGACCGGCCGCGAGCTGGCCGCGCAGACCGCCGAAGTGGTGTTCACCGCGCAGACCTCGCTGGCCGCCGCCCGCGATTTCTACGCCGACATCAAGGGCCGCCTGCCGCGCTACGGCCGCCAGGCGGACGAGCTGAAGATCATGCCCGGCGTGTTCGTCGTGGTCGCCGACAGCGAGGCCGAGGCCCAGGAGAAGCACGAGGCCTTCCAGGAACTGGTGGAGCCGGAAGTGGGCGTCGCCCTGCTCTCGCGCATGCTCGGCAACTTCGACCTGTCTGCCTACCCGCTGGACGGCCCGCTGCCCGAGCTGCCGCTGACCGACAGCGGCCAGCGCAGCCGCCAGCTGCTGCTCACCGAACTGGCCGGCAAGGAAAACCTAACCCTCGCCCAGCTCGGCAAGCGCATCGCCGGTGGCCGCGGCCACTACAGCCGGGTCGGCACCCCGCAGCGCATCGCCGATGAGCTGCAGGCGTGGTTCGAACAAGGCGCCGCCGACGGCTTCAACGTGCTGGTGCCGCACCTGCCCGGCGGCCTGGAAGACGTCGCCAACCTGCTGGTGCCGGAGTTGCAGCGCCGCGGGCTGTTCCGCCGCGACTACGCCGGCAGCACCCTGCGCGAGCACCTGGGCCTGGCGCGCCCGCACAACCGATTCGCTTGACTCTGGAGAACCCCATGACCTACCTCGCCGCCCCCGAGCGCTACCAGCGCATCCCCTACCGCCGCGTCGGCCGCAGCGGCCTGGTGCTGCCGGCCCTGTCCCTGGGACTGTGGCACAACTTCGGCGACGCCACGCCGCTGGACACCCAGCGCGCCCTGCTGCGCACCGCGTTCGACCTGGGCATCAACCACTTCGACCTGGCCAACAACTACGGCCCGCCCTACGGCAGCGCCGAGATCAACTTCGGCCGCCTGCTGCGCGAGGACTTCCACGCCTACCGCGACGAACTGATCATCTCCACCAAGGCCGGCTGGGACATGTGGCCCGGCCCCTACGGCCAGGGCGGCAGCTCGCGCAAGTACCTGCTGGCCAGCCTGGACCAGAGCCTGCGGCGCCTGGGCCTGGACTACGTGGACATCTTCTACTCGCACCGCTTCGACCCACACACGCCGCTGGAGGAAACCGCCGGCGCGCTGGCCAGCGCGGTGCAGCAGGGCAAGGCACTGTACGTGGGCATCTCCAGCTACTCCGCCGGCAAGACCCGCGAACTGGCGGCGCTGCTGCGCGAATGGAAGGTGCCGCTGCTGATCCACCAGCCGGCCTACAACCTGTTCAACCGCTGGGTGGAGAAAGACCTGCTGGCCACCACCGACGAACTCGGCGCCGGGGTCATCGCCTTCACCCCGCTGGCCCAGGGCCTGCTCACCGGCAAGTACCTCGACGGCGTGCCCGAGGACGCGCGGGTCAACCGCCCCGGCGGCGCCTCGCTGCGCCCCGAGCACCTGTCGACGGACAACCTGCGCCGCGCCCGCGCGCTCAACGAAATCGCCGCGCGCCGCGGCCAGAGCCTGGCCCAATTGGCCCTGGCCTGGACTCTGCGCGATGCGCGGGTGACTTCGGCGCTGATCGGCGCCAGCCACCCGGACCAGTTGCACGAGAACGTCGCCGCCCTCGGCAACCTGGCCTTCAGCACCGAGGAGCTGGCGGAAATCGACCGCCACGCCGTGGAAGGCGGGATCAACCTCTGGGAAAAACCCTCCACCGACTGGCAGGACGCATGACCAAGCACCTGAAGGGCCGCCTGGCGGCCCTGCTCACCCTGTTCGCGCTGGCCGGCGGCGCCTGGGCCGACGACCCCGCCCAGTTGCGCATCGGCTACCAGAAGGCCTCCACCAGCCAGGTGCTGGCCAAGGAGCACAAGCTGCTGGAGCAGCGCTTCCCGCACACCCGCATCGACTGGGTCGAGTTCCCCGCCGGCCCGCAGATGCTGGAGGCGCTGAACGTGGGCGCCATCGACCTGGGCGGCAGCGGTGACATCCCGCCGATCTTCGCCCAGGCCGCCGGCGCCGACCTGCTCTACGTGGGCACCGAGCCGGCCAAGCCGCAGGCGGAGACGATCATCGTGCCGCAGGGCAGCCCGATCCACGCCGTGGCCGAGCTGAAGGGCAAGCGCGTGGCCTTCCAGAAGGGTTCCAGCTCGCACAACACCCTGCTGCGCGCGCTGCAGAAGGCCGGCCTGGGCATCCGCGACATCCAGCCGCTGTACCTGACCCCGGCCGACGCCCGCGCCGCCTTCGAGAGCGGCCAGGTGGACGCCTGGGCCATCTGGGACCCGTGGTACTCGCAACTGGAACTGGAGGGCCGCGCGCGCCTGCTGGCCAACGGCGAGGGCCTGGACCTGTCCGGGCCCTTCTACCTGGCCTCGCGGTCGTTTGCGGAAGGCAACGGCGCCTTCCTGCGCCAGGTGCTGGACGCCTTCACCCAGGCCGAAGCCCTGACCCGCAGCGACGAGGCCGCCAGCGTGGCGATCATGGCCCGCGTCACCGGCCTGCCGGAGGCCGTCATCCGGCGCACCTTCGAACACCGCCCGGCCAGCTCGCCGATCCGCCCGCTGAACGATGCCGACATCGCCGCACAGCAACGCACCGCCGACCTGTTCTACGCGAACCGCATACTGCCGCGCGCCGTGAGCATCGCCCCGGCGGTCTGGCGGCCAGGGCCCTGAACGGCTCAGCCGCGGTTGCTCGCCGTGTCGAGCAATCGTGCGATCTCGTCGGCGACCAGCCCCGGCTCGCTGAGGATCAGCCCATGGCCGGAGCGCTCGGCCAGCACGTGGCGGCCCTGGGGCGACTGCCGGGCACGGTGGGCATGGGCGGCGTTGGCCGCCGCGCGGATCTGCGCGCTCATGCCGAAGTCCGCCAGGGCGCCAGAGATGACCGTCAGCGGGATGTCCGGCAGCACCGGCGGCTGGCTGCGATAGGCCTGCAGCGCCGCCACCAGGCCGGCCAGCTCGGCGCCGCGGGTGCGCATCACGGCCATGGTGAAGCCTTCCCGGCGCAGGTCGGCAAGCACGTCCTCGGGCAGCACGGCGATCGCCTTGCGGTAGCAGCGCTCCAGCAGGCCGCAGCGGGCCAGCAGCCAGCTGGCCACATGGGCGAACTTCTCCAGGCGGCGGAAGGCCGGGGTGAAGATCAGCTCGCAGGCTTCGTCGGACACGTCCGCCAGCACCAGCCCGGCGATGCGCTGCGGCTGCGCGGCGGTGGCGGCGCGCACCAGGGGGCCGCCGCCGCTGTGCGCCACCAGCACGAAGGGGCCGGGGTCGAGGTGGTCGAGCAGGTCGTTGAGGTCGTCGGCCATCCGCTGCATGCTGCGCGGTTGGGCATCCGCCGGGCTGCGGCCGAGGCCGCTGCGGTCGTAGACCACCGCGCGGGCCCGCTGCGCCACCAGCGGCTGCACCAGCCCCCAGAAGGAACGGCTGGCGGCCAGGCCGCTCTCGAACACCACGGTGGGCGCCCGCCCGTCCGCCGGCCCCGGCAGCGCCTGGTAGAACAGCTCGCGGCCATCGCGGGTGCGCGCCAGCCCTGGCGTGCCCTGGGTCGGCGCGGGTGCTGCAGGCTCGATGGCCATGGGTCGTCTCCTGGTGGCATGGCGAAAGATGGCAAATGATAATCATTAATTCACATCGATAGACAGGTGCCCGTTCGCCCAGGATGACTCGGCATCCGGCGTCGCTCGGGACGGCTCCCTCTCCCGCTTGCGGGAGAGGGAACGGGGTCAACCCGAAACATCCATGCAACCGGGTTACACCGTTCGCGAGCAAGCTACTCGCGAGTTCAGTGCTCGCCCTGAAGAGCGCCCTCTCCCCAGCCCTCTCCCTGAAGGGAGAGGGAGCCAGTCCGTGCCGAGAAATCTGATGGTTTCAGCCGGAAACCCCCGGTGTTGCCGGCTGCCTCAGGAATATCCAAGCGCACCGAACGCCCCCCTCTCCCTGAAGGGAGAGGGAGCCAGTCCGTGCCGAGAAATCTGATGGTTTCAACCGGAAGCCCTCGGTATCGCCGGCTGCCTCAGGAATATCCAAGCGCACCGAACGGCTCCCTCTCCCTCTTGCGGGAGAGGGCTGGGGAGAGGGTGGCGGAGTGGGTCCGAAACACCCATGCAACCAGCTAGCACCGTTCGCGAGCAAGCTCGCTCCTACGAGAAGCAACCCCGCGCAGCTTCAAAGCACCCACCATTCCGCTCTACCATGCCCCATCCCCCACGCGTAACCGCCCATGCAGCTGAACAACCTGATCCGCCGCCTCGACCTGGTCACCCTGCAGCTCTTCGTGGCCATCCACGAGGAAGGCAGCCTGACCCGCGCCGCCGCCCGCGAGGCCATCGCCATGTCGGCGGCGAGCAAGCGCCTGAGCGAGCTGGAGGCCGCGCTCGGCACCGCGCTGTTCGCCCGCCAGGCACGCGGCATGAGCCTCACCCCGGCCGGTGAAACGCTGCTGCACCACGCCCGGCGCATGCTCTTCAACCTGGAGAAGATCGGCCTGGAGCTGGGCGAGCACCTGCAGGGCGTGCGCGGCTACGTGCGCATGCTGGCCAACCTCTCGGCGATCATCCAGTTCCTGCCCGAGGACCTCGCCGCCTTCGCCGCGCGCCACGAGAGGATCAAGGTGGACCTGGAGGAACGCCCCAGCAACGGGGTGGTCCAGGGCGTGCTCGACGGCGTGGCCGACCTGGGCATCTGCTCCTCCGACAGCGACACCCGCGAACTGCTCAAGGTGCGCTACAAGCGCGACCAACTGGTGCTGGTGCTGCGCGCCGAGCACCCGCTGGCCGGGCTGCGCCAGGTGGCCTTCGCCGACACCCTGGACAACGACTTCGTCGGCCTGCATTCGGCCAGTTCCATCAACATGCGCACCCACGAGGCCCCGCGGCGCGCCGGCAAGGTGCTGCGCCTGCGCATCCACGTGCCCAGCTTCGACGCCGTGTGCCGCATGGTGCAGGCCGACATGGGCGTGGGCATCCTGCCGCGCCAGGCCTTCGAGCTGTTCGGCGGCGCCCTGGGCCTGCGCGCGGTGGCGCTGAGCGACGACTGGGCCGAGCGCGAACTGCTGCTGGTGGCCCGCGAGCTGGAGTCGCTGTCGCCGGTCAGCCGCCTGCTGTTCGAGCACCTGCGGGACGCGCCCTAGCCCGGGCCTTTGCGCCGAGCCTTCGCGTTTGGCGAAGGGTTGTTGCCGACACAGGGTTGGTGCGCGGCGCCCGTGGTCCCTAGTCTCGGCGCAAAGTCCAAGAACAACGAGGTACCGCGGTATGACTGCCCCGCTCGAAGGCATCAGGGTCCTGGAAATAGGCACGCTGATCGCCGCCCCCTTCGCCGCCCGCCTGCTCGGCGAGTTCGGCGCCGAAGTGATCAAGATCGAAGCCCTGGGCCAGGGCGACCCCCTTCGCAAGTGGCGAAAGCTGCACCAGGGCACCTCGCTCTGGTGGTACCTGCAGTCGCGCAACAAGAAGTCCCTGGCGCTGGACCTCAAGGCCGCCGAGGGCCTGGCCATCGTCAAGCGCCTGCTGCAGCGCACCGACGTGCTGATCGAGAACCTGCGCCCCGGCGCCCTGGAGAAGCTCGGCCTGGGCTGGGACGTGCTCCACGCCATCAACCCCGGGCTCACCCTGGTGCGCATCTCCGGCTACGGCCAGAGCGGCCCCTACCGCGACCGCCCGGGCTTCGGCGCCATCGGCGAGGCCATGGGCGGCATCCGCTACACCACCGGCGAGCCGGGCTCGGCGCCGGCGCGCGCCGGCATCAGCCTGGGCGACTCGCTGGCCTCGCTGCACGCGGTGATGGGCGCCCTGCTCAGCCTGTTCAACGTGCGCGCCAACGGCGGCGAAGGCCAGGTCGTCGACGTCTCGCTGGTGGAAAGCGTGTTCAACCTGATGGAAAGCCTGGTGCCCGAGTACGACCTGCTCGGCCACGTGCGCGAACGCAGCGGCGGCTCGCTGCCGGGCATCGCCCCGTCGAACA
Source organism: Pseudomonas sp. 273 (assembly GCF_029201425.1). NCBI lineage: Bacteria > Pseudomonadati > Pseudomonadota > Gammaproteobacteria > Pseudomonadales > Pseudomonadaceae > Pseudomonas > Pseudomonas sp. 273. Next base: position 2,872,160 of record NZ_CP116775.1, on the reverse strand, counting down.
CCTATCGCACCGCCGACGGCGCCTTCGTGGTCATCGCCGGCAACAGCGACCCGATCTTCCGCCGCCTGATGCAGGCCATCGGCCGCCCGGACCTGGGCGAGGCCCCCGGGTTCGCCCACAACGACGGCCGCGCCGCCCAGGCCGCGCTGCTGGACGACGCCATCGAGGCCTGGACGCGCCGCCATTCCATCGACCAGGTGCTGGCCGCGCTGGAAACCGCCGAGGTGCCCGCCGGACGCATCTACTCGGTGGCCGACATCGTCGCCGACCCGCACTACCAGGCCCGCGGCATGCTGCTGGACAGCGCCCTGCCGGACGGCACCCGGGTGCGCATGCCGGGCATAGTGCCCAAGCTCTCCGCCACCCCCGGCCGGGTCAACTGGCAGGGGCCGCAGTTGGGCGAGCATACCGACGCCCTGCTCGCCGGCCTGGGCCTGGACGGCGGCGAGATCGCCCGCCTGCGCGAACAGGGGGTGGTGCAATGATCCCCGACAATCCCGAATTCCTGGTGGTCCAGGAGGTCGCACCGCGAGACGGCCTGCAGATCGAGCCGACCTGGGTCCCCACGCAGGACAAGATCGACTTGGTCGACGGCCTCTCGCGCCTTGGCTTCAGCCGCATAGAGGCGGGTTCCTTCGTCTCGCCCAAGGCCATTCCGGCGTTGCGCGACGGCGATGAGGTGTTCCGCGGCATCCGCCGCCAGCCGGGCGTGGTCTATGTCGCGCTGATCCCCAACCTCAAGGGCGCCGAGCGCGCCCTGGCCGCCGGCGCCGACGAGCTGAACCTGGTGCTCTCGGCCAGCCAGTCGCACAACCGGGCGAACATGCGCATGCGCCGCGAGCAGTCGCTGGCCGGCTTCGGCGACATCGCCCTGGCGGTGCGCGGCCGCACGGTGAGCCTCAACGCCACGGTGGCCACTGCCTTCGGCTGCCCCTTCGAGGGCAAGGTCGATGAAGACCTGGTGCTGCGCCTGCTGGACGCCTACCTGGAGCTGGGCGTGCAGGGCGTGACCCTGGCCGACACCACCGGCATGGCCAACCCGCATCAGGTGGCGCGCCTGGTCAGGCGCAGCCTGGAGCGCCTGCCGGCGGCCATGCTCACCCTGCACTTCCACAACACCCGCGGCCTGGGCCTGTGCAACGTGCTGGCGGCCTACGAGGCCGGCGCGCGGCGCTTCGATGCCGCGCTCGGCGGCCTGGGCGGCTGCCCGTTCGCACCGGGCGCTTCGGGCAACATCTGCACCGAAGACCTGGTCAACCTCTGCGAGGAAACCGGTATCCCCACCGGCATCGACCTGCCCGGCCTGCTGGCCCTGTCGCGCCGGCTGCCGGCGCTGCTCGGCCATGAGGTGCCGGGGCAACTGGCCAAGGCCGGGCGCAACTGCGACCTGCACCCGCTGCCGGCCGACCTGCCCGCCTGAGCCGGCGAAAAACACCGGGGCGCCAAGGCCCCAGCCAGACTACAAGAACAACAGGGCTGCCCACGCGGCGGCCCGACTGGAGAAAAACGATGAGTCTCGATGCCCTGCACCTGGGCGCCGCCGACGGCGCCGACAGCGAGAAAGCCCTGGTCCGCAAGGTAGCCTGGCGGCTGATGCCGCTGATCATGGTCTGCTACCTGTTCGCCTTCTTCGACCGCATCAACATCAGCTTCGCCAAGTTCCAGCTGCAGACCGACCTGGGCTTCAGCGACACCGCCTACGGCCTGGGCGCCAGCCTGTTCGTGGTCGGCTACGTGCTGTTCGAGGTGCCCAGCAACCTGATGCTGTACAAGGTCGGCGCGCGCCGCTGGATCGCCCGCATCATGATTTCCTGGGGCCTGGCCACGGCGGCCATGGTGTTCGTCAACAGCGAATGGCAGTTCTACGGCCTGCGCTTCGTCATCGGCGCCATGGAAGCCGGCTTCGCACCCGGCGTGCTCTACTACCTGACGCTGTGGTTCCCGCGGCACTTCCGCGGCCGCATCACCTCGCTGCTGTTCCTCGCCTCGGCCTTCTCCGGGCTGTTCGGCGCGCCGCTGTCCGGGCTGGTGCTCGGCCACCTCGACGGCGTGCTGGACATGCGCGGCTGGCACTGGCTGTTCCTGCTCGGCGGCCTGCCCTGCGTCGGCCTCGGCCTGCTGGTGCTGGCCCTGCTGAAGGACCGCGTGGAAGACGCGCCCTGGCTGAACGCCGAGGAAAAGCGCCTGCTGCTGTCGCGCATCGACCCGCCCCAGGCCGCCCACGGCCAGGGCTCGCTGCTGCAGGCGATCCGCATCTCCGGCTTCCTCACCCTGGGGCTGATCTACTTCCTCATCCAGGTCGCCTCCTACGGCCTGAACTTCTGGGCGCCGCAGCTGATCCGCAGCGCCGGCACCGAGAACCCCTCGGTGATCGGCCTGCTGACCGCAGTGCCCTACATCTGTGGGGCCATCGCCATGGTCATCTGTGGCCGGCTGTCCGACGCCAGCGGCGAGCGCCGCTGGTTCACCGCCGGGCTCATCGCCTTGGGCGCGCTGGGCTTCCTCTGCGCCGGCCTGTTCGACGACCACACGCCGCTGCTGATCCTGAGCCTGGGCCTGCTCGGCGCCGGCGTGGTGGCCTCGATCCCAAGCTTCTGGGCCCTGCCGCCGAAGCTGCTGGCCGGCGCTGGAGCGGGCGCGGCCGGTGGCATTGCGCTGATCAATACCCTGGGCCAGCTGGGCGGCATCGTCAGCCCGGTGCTGGTGGGCCGCATTCGCGATCTCACTGGCAGTACCACTCCGGCGTTGTACCTGATTGCTGTCACCAGCCTGGTTACGGCTGCGTTGGTCTTGTTTGCCTTGCCGCAGAAGTTGCGGATGCGTGATTTGCCGGTGCGGTGAGGGGGATCTCCCTGTAGGAGTGAGCTTGCTCGCGAACGGTGCTCACCCGTGGCTACGGTGTTTTGGGGGAGCGCCTTTCCCTCTCCCCAGCCCTCGGCTGCGCGCCCCGCCCTGAAGGGAGAGGGGGCTAGTCCGTGCCGAGAGAAGGAATGGCTTCAGCCGGCAATCTCTGCGCTAGCCGGCTGACTCCAGAACATCAACGTCTGCCCAACGGTCCCCTCTCCCTTCAGGGAGAGGGTTAGGGAGAGGGCGCTCTTCAGGACACGCCCCGAATCCAGCCGGCAGAACACCGTTCGCGAGCAAGCTCGCTCCTACTTCGCCTTGTTCTCCCGCAGCATGCGTCTGGGAATCCCCAGCAGAATGGTCAAGCCCCCCGCGATCAATACCAAGGCAACCGTATACATCCCCCACGACAAGCTCCCCGTCGCCCCACGCACCCAGCCGATGACGATGGGCGCAGTCAGCCCGCCCACCTGCCCCAGGCTGCTGATCAGCGCGATACCGCCGGCCGCCGCCGTGCCGGACAGAAAGGCGGTGGGGATGGTCCAGAACAACGCCGTCACCGAGAGATAGCCGACGCACATGATCGACAGCAGGACGATCGACAGGCTCCAGTTCGATGGCAGGTAGCCGATGGCGGCGACGGCCCCGGCCACCACCAGGATGCAGGCCATGAAGTGCCAGCGGCGCTCCACCACCCGGTCGGAGTTCCAGCAGACGATGAGCATGCCGATCGCGCCGACTATCCAGGGCAGTGCGGAGAGCAGGCCGATGTACCAGACGTTGGTCACGCCCGACTGCTTGATCAGCGTGGGGGCCCAGAAGTTCAGCACCGAGCCGGCCCAGGGAATGACGAAGTAGCCGAAGGCGGCGATGTAGACCCAGGGGTTCCGCAGCGCCGCGGAGAAGTCGTGGCCCTTCTCGACGGCGGCCTTGGCGCTGGCATCCTCGGCCAGATGCGCCTGAACGATGGCCTTTTCCACCGGGCTGAGCCACTTCGCCTGCTCCGGCTTGTCGGCCAGGTAGAAGTAGGCGATCACGCCGGCGACGATGGACGGCGAGCCTTCGAGCAGGAACAGCCACTGCCAGGCCTTCAGCCCGTAGACGCCGCCCATGTTGTGCATGATCCAGCCGGAGACGATGCCGCCGATGGTGCCGGCCGCGGCGATGCCGAGGATGAACCTGGAGGTGACGCGGGCGCGGCGCCCGGACGGGTACCAATACGTCAGGTAGAGAATCACCCCGGGCAGGAAACCTGCCTCCGCGCAGCCGAGGGCGATCCGCGCGACGTAGAACTGCATGGGGGTCTGCACGAACATCATGCAGGTGGAGATCAGCCCCAGAGGATCATGATCCGGGAGATGGTGACCCGCGCGCCGAATCGCTGCAGGCACAGGTTGCTCGGCACCTCGAAGAGGATGTAGCCGACGAAGAACAGGCCCACGCCGAAGCCGTAGGCGGCTTCGCTGAGGCCGATGTCGGCGCTGAACTCCAGGTGGGCGAAGCTGATGTTCACCCGGTCGATGAAGCCGAGCACGTAGCAGATGAAGAGAAAGGGCAGGATCCTCAGGTTCAGTTTCCGATAGGTCGCGTCGACGTCCGACGGGTTCAGTTCGGCCAGCGTTATTGCGGGGGTTGCTGATTGCATCGTTGTTCTCCACCCGTTGGCTGCCTGCGAAAGGCATGCAAAGGCCCTTGCCCGCTCTTCGCAGAGGGACAGCCGCTATTCGATTGATCGTGCTGGTGAGTGCGGGGTCAGCCTCGCGGCCGGCCCGGAGCGGGAGGCCTCAAGGCTCCCGTTCGGCGCCGAATACGCCGCGCTCGGCGAGCGCCCTTATCTGCTCGGCGGAAAAGCCATAGGCCATGAGTACTTCGTCGCGGTGCTCGTCGAGCCGGGGCGGCCGCCTGCGCAAGGCGCCCGGCGTGCGCGCCAGCTTCACCGGGATGCCCGGGCCGCTGTAGCCCTCCTCGTCCATGACCATGTGGCGGTGCAACGTATGCGGCGCCTGCGCCACCGTCCCGACGTCGAGGATGGCCGCCGCCGGCACGCCCTTGCGCAGCAGTTCCTCGCCGAACGCCTCGCCGCGGACCTGCCCGAACAGCCTTTTCAGCTCGACTTCGAGCGCGGCCCGGTTCTCGACGCGCAACCCGTTCGTGGCGTACCGCGGGTCGTCTGCCAGCCCGGGCGCCCCCAGCAGTTGAGCGAGCAGGCGGAACTGCCGGTTGTTCGCCACAGCGACGAATATCGGCGCGCCCGCCGTCTCGAACAGGTCGTAGGGCACGATGTTCGGGTGGCCATTGCCGACCGGCTTCGGCGGCACTTTCGAGGCCAGGAAGTTCGCCAGGTACGGGTGCGCCATGCTCACCCCGCTGTCGTACAGGGCGACGTCGGCCATCTGCCCGCGGCCGGTGCCGTTGCGTTCGTGCAGCGCCAGCAGGGCCGCGAGCGCTGCATTCATACCCGTGCACATGTCGACGATGGGCGAACCCAGCCTGACCGGCAGCCGCCCGGGTTCGCCATTGATGCTCATCAGGCCGGCAAGCGCCTGCACCACGGCGTCGTAGCCGGGCAGTTCGCCGAGCGGGCCGTCGTCGCCGAAGCCGGTGATGCGGCAGTGCACGAGCCGGGGCAGGCGCCGGGTGATCTCCAGCGGCGATTCGATGCCCCAGGCGCGCAGGGTGCTCGCCTTGAAGTTCTCGATGAGCACGTCGGCGCTTTCCAGCATCGTCCAGAACACCTCGCGGCCGGCCTCGCAGCCCATGTCCAGGGTGATCGCCCGCTTGTTGCGGTTCACCGCGTTGAAGTAGGCCGCGCTGCCCTCCACGAACGGCGGGCCGAATCCGCGGCATTCGTCGCCCTCGGGGCCTTCCACCTTGACCACGTCGGCGCCGTGGTCCGCCAGTATCTGCGCGGCGAAGGGCCCGGCGAGGACCCGCGAGGCGTCAATGACGCGCAATCCGTCCAGTGCACCGGCCATCACGCACCTCCCCTGGGCGCTTCGCCCACCCGCCACTCGAAGCGGCCGGTCGCCAGGTCCTTCTGCGTGACGCTCAGCGCCAGCCGGTGGTTGTGCGCATCGGCGGCGCCTTCCAGCAGGCCGTTCCAGATGTCGAAGACCGCCGGGTGCAGGGCCCGGGACTGGCCGAACAGCGTCCAGCCGCGCTGGGTGATGGCGTAACCCTCGGCGGTTTCCCGCACAGACACTTCGTCCCCCTGGGCCCGGGCCAGCCTGGCCAGGAAGTCGACGAAGGCGTGCAGCGACTTGTCCTGCGCCACCCCCAGGCGCGCCGCCGTCTCGTGATAGCACTGCATGGCGACCTGGCGCGCCGAGAGGCGCAGCACGTTCACGGCCTCGCAGGGGCCGAAGAGGTCGACGGCGGTGGGCAGGGTCGAGCGGACGTATTCCATCGCATAGTTGCGGCTGGCCTTCTCGATGCGCGCCTGGGGCCAGGTGCTGGAGGGCAGCGTGGGCGCGGCGGCCGGGTCGAAGTCCGGGGCGTCCTCGTGCCTGGCGAAGCGCAACCGCTCGTGGGGCGCCAGGGGTTCGTCGTATTCGTAGTAGTAGCCTTCCAGGCCGGACTGGCCATCGGCGGTCTGCTTGGTGCACACGAAGCCCAGGCGCGGGTTGCCCAGGCTGACGCCGTTCTGCGCATGCCAGCCACGCAGCATGGCCGCGGAAACCTCCGAGGGAATGGCGCACAGCGCGGTGCCCGACCAGATCCAGCGCGGCGGCGTGTAGCGCACCCAGGCCTTGCGGTCGCTCTCGTACATGTACTCGACCGAGACGCCGCCGATGTTGTTCGACAGGTAGTGATATTGCGCGGCGGCCACCGCAGGCGGGAGCTCGTCGATGCCCAGTTTCGCCAGGCCCTGGAGGAACCGTTCCGAGCGTTGGCGGCAGAACACCTGGTAGACCAGTTCCGCCGCGCGGGAGGTGCCTTGCCGGGTCACCGAGGAAAGTACCATGCCGGTGAAGAACGAATGGTACCAGTGCGCTACCGCATGCCATGCCTCGCTGGTTTCTTTATCGACTACCGTATTCATCTCTACTACCTTCTAGTTGTTTTAGGTTTGCCTGAGACCATCTACGACGTAATCCGCAATCTCTTCTGCAACTTTCATCCGCTGGATATCCGTTTCGCCCGGCTGACGGCGATACCACATGGTCGTCCAGTTCAATGCCCCCAACAGCGGCTTGACCAACAAGTGCGAATCGACGGACTTGAATATGCCGGCGACAATTCCCTCCTCTATCACTTCGCGAAACAACGCTTCGTATTCGTCGCGCATGACGATGAGCCGCTGCATCTCCGCGCGCTGGGCATCGGTCAGGCTGCCGGTGAGGTGCATCTCGACGCCCTGCACGGTCACCCGCTGATAGGACGTGTATTCCATCATCAGCCGGGTATGCTCGACCGCCATCCGCCGGAGCCGCTGGTCCGCGCTCTGGGCTACGTCCGCGGCGATGGGCGCAACGCTTTCCAGGTTCATTTCCATGGCCCGCCGGTGCACAGCGGCGAACAGGTCCCCTTGCTTCGGTAGTAGTAATAGACACTACCCTTGGTAGCCTGTATCTGGTCCGCCACGTAATCGATAGAAGTCGCTTCATAACCAATTCTGGAAAAAGCTTCTGCCGCGGCATCCAATATCGCCGACTGGCGCAATGGCATGTTTTCGTAACGGACGGATTTATTGGCCACACTTCATTCCTTTTTGTTCAGGTTTCCACACAACGAATGTTTTACCTGGCGCGCCAGGACCACTCGCTGGATCTCCGAAGTGCCTTCGTAGATTTCGGTGATCCGCTGGTCGCGATAATAACGTTCCATCGCGCTGGGCTTTACGTAGCCCCGGCCGCCAAGAATCTGTAGGGCATCGTCCACAATGCAGTGGGAAGCTTCGCTGGAGAACAGCTTGGCCATCGCCCCCAACGCCGTTATGTCGTCGCCACGGTCGTATGCGCGGGCGGCTTCGTAGGTCAGCATGCGGGCCGCGGACAGCGAGGTGACGGCGTCGGCCAGTTTGAAGCCGACGCCCTGGTGGTCGATGATCGGGCGCCCGAAGGTGCTGCGTTCCACTGCATGGGCCGCGGCCTCCTCGAATGCCGCCAGGGCGATGCCGTTGGCTTGGGCGGCGATGACCACGCGGCCCACGGCGAGGGTGGCCAGCGCCAGGCCAAGGCCCTTGCCGGCTTCGCCGACGATGGCGTCGCCCTCGACGTAGGTATCCAGCTTCAGGTTGGTGGTGGTCGTGCCACGGATGCCCATCTTGTCTTCGTAGTGGTCGATCACCACGCCCTCGGCGTCGCGGGCCACGACGAAGGCGCTGATGGCCTTCCTGCCGGCGCTCTCGCCGGTGGCGGCGAAGACGATGAAGTGCCGGGAGTGGCCGCCGTTGCCCAGCCAGCATTTCTCGCCGCGTATCCGCCAGCCCTTGCCCGTGCGGGTGGCGGTGGTCTGCAGGGCGGCGGGGTCGGAGCCCGCGCCACGCTCGCTGAGCGCGAAGTTCACCGCGGCCCCGGTTTCGGCGAGGCCGCCCAGCAGCCGGCGCTTCTGTGCGTCGCTGCCGCCGAGCAGCACGGGGAACGCGCCGAGGGACAAGGCCGCCATGATCGCGGCGGTGGAAGCGCAGCCGCGCGCCAGTTCCTCGACCACGGCCACCAGCGCGCACAGCGACGCCCCTTCGCCGCCATGTTCGCGGGGCACGAACATGCCGCTCAGGCGGTTCTCCAGCAGCACGGGCAGGTGTTCCAGCGGGTAGCGCTGGTCGCGGTCGATCTCGGCGGCCAGCGGGCGGAAATGGCGCTCGCCGAGCAGCCGGGCGATCTCCTGCCAGCGGCGCTCGTCAGCGGTCAGCGGTGGGCTCCAGATGATGCTCATGGGAATACTACCAAGTAGGTTTTCGGGAAGTGACGACGAATCCCGGGCAAGCCGGAATCCCGTCTTGCGATCAACATACTACTCAGTATCTAAAACCGTCATCGCCTCGCCAGCAGCCCGTCCCCGCAGCCCGACAAGCAAGGTATCGTCCCTGCTCAGCCCCCTTCCCCCAACGATTCCCGAGCAAGCCTCCGGCCCGCAAAGCAGCGCAACCCCTGACGTAGGATGGGTGGAGCGAAGCGATACCCATCGCCCTGATAGCCACACCTATCAGGAACACTCCTACAGACATAGATACCGCTTTACCCAGTCCAAACGACCAACGCCTTACCCGTCTATTCCGAGCCTTCCGTCCACGCCGGCGGAACCTTCTGCTATCCTGTGCGTCCTTTCGCTGTCGGTCACCAGCCTTGACCGTGCTCCGCATGACAGCCGCGCGCCTGCGCACTCCATAAGAACCAAGGACACCTGATGACTACCTCTGCAACCGAACCGCGACGCGGTGCGGCCCTGGTGCTATTCGCCCTCGCCGTGGGCGGTTTCGCCATCGGCACCACCGAGTTCGCCACCATGAGCCTGCTGCCGCTGTTCGCCCCGGCCCTGGGCATCGATGCGCCCACCGCGGGCCATGTGATCAGCGCCTACGCCCTGGGCGTGGTGGTGGGCGCGCCGCTGCTGGCGGTACTCGGCGCGCGCCTGCCGCGGCGTACCCTGCTGGTGCTGCTGATGGGGCTGTTCGCCCTGGGCAACGGCCTCAGCGCACTGGCGCCGACCTACCACTGGATGCTGCTGTTCCGCTTCGTCAGCGGCCTGCCCCATGGCGCCTACTTCGGCATCGCCGCGCTGGTGGCCGCCTCGCTGGTGCCGCCGCACCGGCGCACGGTGGCGGTCGGGCGGATGTTCCTCGGCCTGACCGTGGCCACCATCGTCGGCGTGCCCCTGGCCAACTGGCTGGGCCAGGCCCTGGGCTGGCGTTGGAGCTTCGCCCTGGTCGCAGCGCTGGGCGTGACCACCATGCTCTGCGTGCGCCTGTTGGCGCCCTACTCGCCGCCCGAGGCCGGCGCCAGCCCGCTGCGCGAGCTGGGCGCACTGAAGCGCGGCCAGGTGTGGCTGACCCTGGGCATCGGCGCCATCGGCTTCGGCGGCCTGTTCGCGGTGTACACCTACCTGGCCGACATCCTCGGCGCGGTCACCCACGTCTCCCCCGCCGTGGTGCCGCTGGTGCTGGCGGTGTTCGGCGTCGGCATGACCCTCGGCAACATGTTCATCCCGGTGCTCGCCGACCGCGCGCTGATGCCCACCGCCGGCGGCCTGCTGGTGTGGAGCGCGGTGGTGCTGGCGATCTTCCCGTTCACCGCCGGCAATATCTGGAGCATCGCCCTCTGCGTATTCTTCGTCGGCTTCGGCGGCGCCCTGGGCACGGTGCTGCAGACGCGCCTGATGGACGTGGCCGAGGACGCCCAGGGCCTGGCCGCGGCGCTGAACCACTCGGCCTTCAACTTCGCCAACGCGCTGGGCCCGTTCCTCGGCGGCCTGGCCCTGGCCGCCGGCTACGGCTGGACCTCGCCGGGCTGGGTGGGCAGCCTGCTGGCCATCGGTGGCTTCGTGCTCTGGTCGATCTCCCTGGCCAGCAGCCGCCGCCAGGAAAGGACCGCCCTGCAGGGCGACTGCTGAGCGGACGCGGCGGCCCTACCCACCGGCCGCCGTCACGGCCGCCGCGCCGTGGGCCCGTCGCCCTGCTGCCCGTCCACCCAGAGCGAGCGCAGGTCGCAGATGACCCGCGACGGGTTGCCGATGGACACCAGGCACACGCGGTTCTCCCAGCGGTCCCAGAGGAACACGTACTGAGCGTCGCCGCCGGCGGGGGTGTAGCGCAGCATCATCGCGGCCACCACAGCGATGGCCCAGATCGACAGCAGCAGGGCGAGGAACGCGACCATCTTCATGGCCGCCGACCTCAGGGCCGGACCGCGAGAATGCCCGAATGCACCCGGTACAGCGCCTGTTCGGTGGTGCTGCCGATGATCTTCGCCAGGCCCGGGTGGTAGAGGGTGCCCATGACCACCACGTCCATGCGCTTCTCGTTGGCGAAATCGCTGATGACGCGGGTGGCCGGGCCCTTGACCAGGTGCTGGTAGGGCCGGCCGACGCCGAAGCGTTCGCCGATGCGGTCCATGCGCTGGCGCGAGCGGCCGCTCATCTGCTCGGCGACTTCCGGCGACCAGGCCACGGGGCCCGCGGCATAGGCCAGGTAGCCGCTGGCCAGGTCGTAGGCCTGCAGCAGGTGCAGCTCGGCGCCGCACTGGTGGGCCAGGGCCTGCGCCGACTCGACGATATGGTCGTTCAACTGGTCGACGAGCACGTCGTCCTGGGACAGGTCCAGCGCGGCCAGCACCCGCTGCGGGCACGGGTTGTCGGCGGTGCTGACCAGGTGCAGCGGCACCGGGCACTGGCGCAGCAGCTGCCAGTCCAGCGGGGTCATGATGGCGCGGCTCAGGGCCGGTTCGTACTGGCTGTCCTTCACTACCAGGTCGATGCCGTGCTGCTCCACCAGGCGCAGCGCTTCCTTCAGCGGGTCTTCCGTCCACACTGCCTCGGCGACGACCTCGATGCCCTGGGCGCGCAGGTCGGCGGCGTGCGCCTCCAGCCAGCGTTCCTGGCGCAGGCGCGTCTCTTCGCGGGCGCGGGTCTGCAGCACGCTGTCGAGCACGCCCAGGCCCACCGGCAGGGCATCCAGGGTGACCATGTGCAGGTGGGCGCCGCCGGCCAGGGCCAGGGCCTTGGCGCGCGCCAGGGCGGCGGTGTCACGGAGCAGGGGATCACAGATCAGCAGCAGGCGCGAGTAGGCGTTCATGGGGACCTCCGGAGGGGGACAGGGGTTGTGCCCCTAAGCCTGCGCCTTCACCGCCAGCGGCCCCTTGATGTGCATCAAGCGCGCCGTCGCGCCCGCCCTAGGGCAGCATGCCGCGCAGCATGAACGCGGCGGAGCGGCGCACCGCGGCCCGGTGCGCCTCGTGGTCCAGCGGCTCGCGGGCGCACAGGCGCAGCAGCTGCAGGTGGCCGTAGTCGTTGAGCAGGAAGGCGGCGTAGTCCACGTCCAGGTCGGCGCGCAGCTTGCCGGCGTCGCGCAGGTCGCCCAGCAGCAGCGCCAGCTCGCCGACCAGGGCGTCGTTGTTGCGCCGGTAGGGTTCCGGCACGTCGCGCTGGTCGCCGCCCAGCAGGGGCAGCAGCGGCGGCAGGATCTCCCGCCACAGCGGCGGCGGCAGCACCTCGAAGGCGTACTCGGTGAGGCAGCGCTCGAAGTGGCAGATGGTGTCCAGCGGGTCGGCGAATTCCGGCGCGCGCCGGCGCGCCTCGGCGATGGCGCGGTGGTCGGCCGCGCGCAGCTTCTCCAGGAGGATTTCCTGCTTGCTGCCGAAGTAGGCGAACACCGTGGGCACCGACACCGCCGCCAGGCGGGCGATCTGCTCCATGGTGGTGGCCTGGTAGCCCTGGCTCTCGAACAGGTCGAGGGCCGTGCGGCTGATGGCCTCGCGGCGCAACGCCTTCTGCTGTTCACGCAATCCGCTCACTGGTGCTCCCCGGGGCGCTCGTCGATGGGGCGCCAGCATAGCCGAATCTGCATCGGATAAAAATTTTATTGACTAAAGTTTTTTAACGATTAAAGAATATTTCCGCCGCCACCCCCCGCCCGTCACGGGGCCCGGGCCGCGGCGCACAACGACAAGAAAGCGCTTCGTAGGCCCCGGCGCATGGGCCGGGGCACCGCCCCGCCCGGCCGCCGCGGGCCACTGATCTGCCCACCGACAAGTACAACGACAAGGGAGCAGCAAGCATGACCCGATCCAGGTACACCTGGACGCTACTGGCGCTCGGCGCCATGGCCAGCGACTACGGCTGGGCCGGCTACGCGTTCGACGCCGGCAACCTCAGCGGGGAACTCACACTGGGCGCCGGCGCCGCCAGCATCGCGGCGCGCAACGCCAACTTCGGCCTCGGCCGCATCGACCTGCGCGACGGCCACGACAGCGGGGAGCGGGCCGACTGGCAGGAGGCCTACCTCAAGCCCGGCCTCGACCTGGCCTACGCCCTGGACGCCGACACCCGCCTGCTGGCCGGCGGCTCGCTGCTGGGCGCCGGCACCTGGGGCGACGGCGACGCCGGCGGCTACACCCGCGGCGCCGATGGCCGCGTGGGCGTCGAGGAGGCCTACGCCGGGTTGCAGCACGGCGCCTGGAAGCTCACCGCCGGGCGGCAGAATTTCATGGTCGGCACGGGCTTCATCGTCATGGACGGGCACCTGGACATGCACGACGACGGCGCCTACTGGCTGGGCCCGCGCACCGCCTTCCGCGATTCCGCGGTGCTCGCCTTCGGCCATGGCGAGCTGGGCGCCCAGGCCTTCAGCCTGCGCACCGACGACCACCTGGGCGACTTCCGCATGGACGGCCTGAACCTCGACTACACGCCGGGCGGCGTGGTGAACCTGGGCGCCATGGCCATGCGGGTGAACTCGCTGGATCGCCAGGCCAACCAGCTGCAGCCGCGCGACGGCATGCAGGTCTACAACCTGCGGGCGCTGCAGGGCAAGGTGCCGGGGCTGGACGACCTGACCCTGCACGGCGAATACGCCCTCCAGCGCGGCAGCGGCTCGGGCGTCGACTACCACGCCAGCGCCTGGTACGCCCAGGCCGACTACGCCTTCCCCGCCCTGCCCCTGCAGCCGCTGCTGAGCTACCGCCACGCGCGCTTCTCCGGCGACGACGAGCCCACCGACGACACCCAGAAGAGCTGGGACCCGCTGAGCAAGGGCTTCATCGACTGGAGCACCTGGCTGCTGGGCGACATCGTCGGCAACTACCTGCTCTACAACAGCAACGAGCGCGTCGACCAGTGGACCTTGCGCACGCACCTGACGCCCACCCTCAGCCTGGGCGGCATCCACTACCGCTTCAGCCTGGACGAGAAGGTCTACAACGGCATCCCGGTCAGCGACCGGCGCTTCGCCAACGAGAACGTGGTGTTCCTCGACTGGACGCCGACCCCGGCCGTCTACGCCTCGCTCTCGTACAACTGGGCCCAGCCCCTGGGCGCCGCGCGGCAGGTCCTGGGCAACGACGATTTCCGCACCCTCGAGATGTACGTCACCTACCGCTACTGAGCCTTCCACGGAGAAGCCCCATGAAAGCCCTGCTCGCCGCTTTGCTGTCGCTGTGCTGCTGCCTGGCCCAGGCCGAGGAACGCACGGTACGCATCTACAACTGGATCGAATACCTGCCGCCGGAGGTGCTGCAGCAGTTCCAGGCAGAAACCGGCATCCGCCCGATCTACGACACCTTCGACTCCATCGACATGCTGCAGACCAAGCTGCTGACCGGCAACTCCGGCTACGACGTGGTCTTCCCCAGCACCGCCAACCTGCACAAGCTGATCCGCGCCGGCGCCATCCAGCCGCTGGACAAGTCGAAGCTGCCCAACCTGGGCCACCTGGACGCCGGCTTCATGGCGAAGATCGCCGCCGTCGGCGACCCCGGCAACCAGTACGCGGTGCCCTACATGTGGGGCACCACGCTGGTCGGCTACAACCTCGACAAGGTGCGCCACGCGCTGGGCGGCGAGAGCATCCCGGACAGCTGGGCGCTGCTCTTCGACGAGCACAACATCGCCCGCCTGGCCAGCTGCGGGGTGGGCTTCATCGACGCCCCCGACGAGATCCTGCCCATCGCCATGCGCTACCTGGGCCTGGACCCGAACTCCAGCAACCCCGAGGACTTCCGCAAGGCCCAGGCGCTGATGCAGGCGATCCGCCCGCACATCGCCTACTTCAACTCCTCGCGCTTCGCCATGGACCTGGCCAACGGCGACACCTGCGTGTCGGTGGGCTGGTCCGGCGGCTTCGCCCTGGCCGAGAAGCTGGCCGCGCAGGCGAACAAGGGCGTGCACCTGGAGATGATGATCCCCCGCGAGGGCGTGCCCATGTGGTCCGACGTGATGGTCATCCCCAGGGGCGCGCACAGCGCCGAGGCCCACGCCTTCATCGACTTCATCCTGCGCCCGGAGGTGATCGCCAGGGCCAGCAACGCGGTGGGCTACCCCAACCCGAACAAGGACGCCACGGCGCTGGTGGATGCGCACATCCGCCAGAACCCGAACATGTACGTCCCGGCCGAGCGCCAGCACCTGCTCTACCCGCTGACGCCGCAGCCGCTGAGCACCGAACGCGCCCGCACCCGTGCCTGGAGCGCGATCCGCACCGGCATCTGAGCCGCCCCCTTTCGACACCCGCAAGCCAGTGAGTAACCCATGACCACCCAGACCCGCTCCGCCGACCTGATCATCCACAACGCCCGCGTCTACACCGTCGACCCGCACCGGCCCTGGGCCAGCGCGGTGGCGGTGGCCGGCGAGCGCATCCTCTACGTCGGCGACGGCCAGGGCGTGATGGCCCACGCCGGCGCCGCCACCCGGCTGATCGACGCCGGCGGCAAGCTGGTGCTGCCGGGCTTCGTGGAGTCCCACTGGCACTTCTCCACCACCGCCTTCGCCCACCAGGCCTTCGTCAACCACGAGGACCCGCACGAGGTGCTGGCGCTGCTCAAGCGCTACGTCGACGCCCACCCGGAAGAGAAGGCCATCACCGGCATGGGCTGGATCCAGGCGCTGATGCCCGCCGAGCTGCTGCGCCGCGAGACGCTGGACGCCATCTGCCCCGACAGGCCGGTGTGCCTGCTGTCCACCGACTACCACACCATGTGGGTGAATAGCCGCGCCCTGGAAATCGCCCGCATCGACCGCCACACCCCGGCGGTGGAGGAAGGCGCCAGCTGGTTCGAGAAGGACCCGCAGACCGGCGAGCCCACCGGGGTGATCGTCGACGGCGCCGCCTACTCGCTGCTGATGCAGCGCCTGAGCGAGGCCGGCTACCTGCCGGTGGGCATCGACCTGTACCTGCGCTCCATCGCCCTGTGGCAGGAGAAGCTGGTGGCCGCCGGCATCACCACCGTGTTCGACGCCGGCTTCCTCGACCCCAGCGGCGACCAGACGCTGCTCTACGAAACCCTGCAGCAGTTGGAGCGCGAGGAGCGCCTGAAGCTGCGGGTGGTCGGCAGCTTCATCGACATGGGCACCGAGAAGGACCCGGTGGCCGTGCTGCAGGGCCTGCGGGCGAAGTACGACTCGCCGCTGGTCAAGGCCCAGGCGCTGAAGCTGATGCTCGACGGCACCGAGATGAACCACACCGCCTTCCTCCTCGAACCCTATTGCGACAAGC
This sequence comes from Pseudomonas sp. 273, assembly GCF_029201425.1. Taxonomy (NCBI): domain Bacteria; kingdom Pseudomonadati; phylum Pseudomonadota; class Gammaproteobacteria; order Pseudomonadales; family Pseudomonadaceae; genus Pseudomonas; species Pseudomonas sp. 273. The sequence continues at coordinate 2,856,169 of NZ_CP116775.1, read as the reverse complement.
CGCACAGCTGCGGCTCCACGGTGATGCCGGAGGAAGTCTTCGAAGGCCACGTGCGCAAGGCCGACGCCCACGGCATCGACGTGATGGTCCACGCCGTGGGCGACGGCGCCGTGCGCATGGCCCTGGACGTGTTCGAGCGCACCTACGCGGCCAACCCGCCGCGCGACCGCCGCCACGTCATCACCCACGCCTTCCTCACCCACCCGGACGACATCCCGCGCTTCCGCCGCATCGGCGTCATGGCCAACACCCAGCTGCAATGGGGCGTGGTCGACGCCTACGCCGAGGCCATCCAGAAGTCCTACGGCCACCAACGCTGGGCCTCGATGTACAAGTTCCGCACCTTCATCGACCAGGGCGTGACCGTCTCCATCGGCATGGACGGCCTGGCCTGCCAGTGCCGCTGCCAGCACCGCCCGGTGGAGCACATCGAGTCCGGCCACACCCGCCAGCTGGCCGGCGAGCCGGACGCGCCGGTGATGCCCGACGGCAACGAGCGCCTGAGCATCCCCCAGCTGATCGCCGCCTACACCCTCAACGGCGCCTACCAGCTGGGGCTGGAGAAGGAGATCGGCTCCATCACCGAGGGCAAGCGCGCGGACATCATCATCCTCGAGCAGGACCTGTTCGAACTGGAGCGCTACCAGATCGGCAAGACCGAGGTGGCCCTGACCCTGATGAACGGCCGCGTCACCCACGACGCCGGCAGCACCGGCCAGGCCTGACCCGCACGGTGGCGGCCGCCGTGGCCGCCGCCCCCTCCTCCGCTGGAACCCCGCAATGCACAACAACAACACCCGGGCCCTGCGTGCCGCCCTGATCTACATCGCCGCCACGGCGCTCATCATCATCGGCGTGCAGCCGATCTTCATCGGCCTGCTCGCCGAGCGCCTGGCGCTGAGCCTCAGCCAGCAGGGCTGGGTGCTCTCCAGCGAAATGGCCGGCACCCTGCTCGGCAGCCTGCTGCTGCCCGCCCTGGGCCGGCGCTTCGGCGGCCGCGGCCTGTACCTGTACGCCGCGCTGGCCGCCGGCCTGCTCAACGCCGCCAGCGCCTTGCTGGACGACTACGCCCTGCTGCTGGCCTGCCGCTGCGCCTGTGGCGTCGCCGCCGGGCTGCTCTACGCCGGGGCCATCAACGCCCTCGGCCGGCTGCCCGGGCAGGACCGCTCCTACGGCCTTTCGCTGCTGCTGCAGACCGCCGTGTTCGCGCTGTTCGCCGCCAGCCTGCCGCTGCTGGCCGAGGCCGTCGGCAACCGCCCGGCCAGCGCCAGCATCGGCCTGTGGTTCGCCCTCATCGCCCTGGCCAGCCTGGCCATCCCCCGGCGCCTGCGCCTGGATCTACCGGCGCCGGCCAGTGGCGACGGCACGGGCTCCGCGCTGATCGGGCGCTTCGCGCTGCTGGGCATGCTGTTCCTGCAACTGGCCATCTACTGCATCTGGGGCTTCGTCGACCAACTGGCCCGCGAGCGCGGCATCGCCGCCGTCGACGTCGGCTGGGCCTTCGGCCTGGGCGTGCTCGGCGGCCTGCCCGGCGCGGCCCTGCCCAGCCTGCTGGGCGCTCGCGTCAGCCGCGGGCCGATGATCGGCCTGGGCTCGGCGCTGGTGCTGCTGTCCATCGTCCTGCTGGGCGGCTACGCCAACGACGCCGGGTGCCTGTCCGGCGCGCTCTTGCTGATGAACTTCGGCTGGGTGCTGGCGCTGACCTACTACATGTCGTCCATCGCCACCAACGACCCGCGGGGCAACCTGACGCCCTGGGTCAGCGTCGTCCAGTCCGGCGCCGCGGCCCTGGCCCCGGCCTTCATCGCCGTGCTGCTGCAGGGCGCCGGGCGGCAGTCGATCTTCCTCAGCGCCGGCGCCGCGGTGGTCACCGGCTTCGCCCTGAAATGCCTGGCGGGGGTGGTGCAGCGGCGGCCGGCGATGCGCCGGGGGCTGGAACCCTGAGCGAGCCCGCCGGCGGCTCAGGCGCCCTGGAAGCCATAGGCGGCGATCTTGTTGCCATCGAGGTCGCGGAAGTAGGCGGCGTAGGCGTTCGGCGCCCAGTTGCGGGGGCCGGGCGCGCCCTCGTCCCGGCCGCCGTCGGCGAGGGCCGCGGCATGGCAGGTATCGATGGCCGCCCGGCTCGGCGCGGCGAAACTGAGGGTGACGCCGTTGCCGACCGTAGCCGGCTGGCCGTTGGCGGGCCTGAGCACGAAGAACGCCGGCGAGTCGACGCCCCAGATGGAGCCGTTGTCGCCGAGGTCGGCGAGGCGCTTCAGGCCAAGGGGGGCGAGCACCCGGTCGTAGAAGGCGCGGGCGCGCGGCAGGTCGTTGCTGCCAACGGTGACGTGGGTATAGACGGTCATGTTGCTGACTCCTTTGGAGGGTGGGTGGGTGTCGCTCAGAAGCGGATAACGCTGCGGATGCTCTTGCCTTCGTGCATCAGCTCGAAGGCCTCGTTGATCTTGTCCAGGCCCATGGTGTGGGTGATGAAGGTGTCCAGCGGGATTTCGCCCTTCTGCGCCTTCTCCACGTAGCTGGGCAGCTCGGTGCGCCCGCGCACGCCGCCGAACGCCGAACCGCGCCAGACGCGGCCGGTGACCAGCTGGAACGGCCGGGTGCTGATTTCCTGGCCGGCGCCGGCGACGCCGATGATGGTCGACTCGCCCCAGCCCTTGTGGCAGCACTCCAGCGCCGCGCGCATCAGCTGCACGTTGTCGACGCACTCGAAGGAGTAGTCCACGCCGCCGTCGGTCATCTCGACGATGACGTCCTGGATCGGCTTCTGGTGGTCCTTCGGGTTGACGAAGTCGGTGGCGCCCAGTTCCCTGGCGATATCGAACTTGGCCGGGTTGATGTCGACGGCGATGATCCGCGAGGCCTTGGCCATCCTGGCGCCGATGATCGCCGCCAGGCCAATGCCGCCCAGGCCGAAGATGGCCACGCTGGCGCCCTCTTCCACCTTGGCGGTGTTGAGCACGGCGCCGATGCCGGTGGTCACGCCGCAGCCGAGCAGGCAGACCTTCTCCAGCGGGGCGTCCTTGGGAATCCTGGCCAGGGAGATTTCCGGCAGCACGGTGTACTCGGAGAAGGTCGAGCAGCCCATGTAGTGGTAGACCGGCTGGCCGTTGTAGGAGAAGCGCGAGGTGCCGTCGGGCATCAGGCCCTTGCCCTGGGTGGCGCGCACGGCCTGGCAGAGGTTGGTCTTGCCGGACTTGCAGAACTTGCACTCGCGGCATTCGGCGGTATACAGCGGGATCACGTGGTCGCCGACCTGCAGCGAGGTCACGCCCTCGCCCACCGCTTCGACGATGCCGCCACCCTCGTGGCCGAGGATGCACGGGAACACGCCTTCGGAATCCTGGCCGGACAGGGTGTAGGCGTCGGTGTGGCAGACCCCGGTGGCGACAATGCGTACCAGCACCTCGCCCTTCTTCGGCGGCGCCACGTCCACCTCGACGATTTCGAGCGGCTGGTTGGGGCCGAATGCCACGGCCGCGCGGGACTTGATCATCTTCGGTTTCCTCGGCCGGCCCCGCCCGTGGCGGGGGCCGGCGCTACGGGTTCAATGGCGGGAAAGGACGCGTTCGACGCAGGCCAGCAGCTCGCCCGAGCGCAGCTGCTCGGTGACCGCGACCATGTCGGGGTAGAAGGCGCGGTCCTGCTCGACGCTCGGCACCCGGCTGCGCACCAGGTCGTAGAGCGCGCGGGTGGCGCTGGAGGCCTTGCCCACGTCGTGGAACTCCAGGGCCTGGCAGCCGACCATGACCTCGATCGCCAGCACCGACTCCAGCTTGCGCGACACCTGGTAGGCCTTGACCGCGGCGTTGTAGGCGAAGCTCACCGGGTCCTCCTGGTTGCCGCAGGTGGAGACGCTGTCCACCGTGGCTGGCTGCGAGAGCACCTTCATCTCGCCGAGCAGCCCCGCGGCGGTGTACTGCACGATCATGTAGCCGCTGTTCAGCCCCGGGTTGCGCACCAGGAAGGCCGGCATCTCGCTGAAGTGCGAGTTGACCATGCGGTCGGTGCGCCGCTCGGAAATCTTCGCCAGGTTGGTCATGGCGTTGCACAGGGTGTCGGCGGCGATGCCGATGTAGCTGCCGTCGAAGTTGGCCCCGGAAATGGCCAGGCCGTCGTCGTCGCCGCTCGGGCAGATCACCGGGTTGTCGCCGGAGGAGCGGATTTCCGCGTCGAGGCAGGCCTGGGCGCTGGCGATGAAATGCCGCGAGGCGCCGTGCACCTGGGGTATCGCGCGCAGGCTGTAGACATCCTGGAGACGGTAGTCGATGTTCTCCTGCGCCAGTCGGCTGTCGCCCAGCAGGCGCAGCAGCCTGCGCGCGGTCGCGGCCTGCTCGGCATGCGCCTTGACCGCGTGGTAGCGCGCATCGAAGGCCCGCACGGTGCCCCTGAGCGCCTCCAGCGACAGCGCCGCGGCGACGTCCGCCACCTCGGCCGCCTGGTTGGCGTTGTACTGCGCCAGGGCGGCGATGGCGGTGACCGAGGTGGTGCCGTTGAGCATCGCCAGGCCCTCCTTGCATTGCAGCGCCAGCGGCTGCATGCCGACCTGGCGCAGCGCGCTGGCACCGTCCACCCAGTCGCCGCCGGCGACGCTGGCGCGGCCTTCGCCGAGCAGCACCAGGGCCAGGTGGCCCTCCGGGCCGAGGTAGCCCACCGAGCCCTCGCCGGGCGCGAACGGCAGCACGTCGTGGTTGAGCAGGCCGGCGATCTGCTCCAGCAGCACCATGCGCACGCCGGAATAGCCCTTGCCGAGGCTGACCAGGATCATCAGCTGGATGGCCCGGACCTGCTCGCGGTTCAGCGGCTCGCCCACCGACACCGCGTGGGAGCGGACGATGTTCACCTGCAGCGTGGCGGCGTCTTCCGGCGAGATGACGTGGCGCACGTTGTCGCCGAAGCCGGTGGTCACGCCGTAGACCAGGCGGTTCTCGGCGAGGAAGCGCTCGATCAGCCGCCGCGAGCGCGACACGCGCTCGCGGTAGGCGTCGGAGAAGCTGACCTTGGCCGAGTAGCGGGCCACCGCGATGAACTCGTCGAGGGAGGGCGCGGCGTCGTCGAGGACCACCTGGGAAATCGTTCGGGGATGTACACGCATGGCTGGGTTCCTTCTGTTCGATGGCTTTTTCGGGGCGTGGCAAACCCGTCCCGTCACGGGACAGGCGAAGAAAACGAGGGGTGGCGGTGGCTCAGGCCTGGCTGAGGATGAACCGGCTGAAGCGCTCCGAACGCTGTTCGCCGAACATCTCCTGGGGCGTGCCCTGGGCCTCGATCAGGCCCTGGTTCATGAACACCACGCGGTTGGAGACATTGCGCGCGAAGCCCATCTCATGGGTCACCACCAACATGGTGCGGCCCTCCTCGGCCAGGGCCCGCATGACCTTGAGCACCTCGCCGACCAGCTCCGGGTCGAGCGCCGAGGTCGGCTCGTCGAAGAGGATCACCCGCGGGTGCATGGCCAGGGTCCGGGCGATGGCCACCCGCTGCTGCTGGCCGCCGGAGAGGAAGGCCGGGTAGTGGTTGCGCTTGTCGGCCATGCCGACCTTTTCCAGCAACTGCTCGGCCTCGGCCACGCACTCGTTGCGCGGGCGCTTCTGCACGTGCAGCGGGCCTTCGATGACGTTCTGCAGCACTGTCAGGTGCGACCACAGGCCGAAGCTCTGGAACACCATGCCCAGCTCCGGGCGGATACGGTCGACCTGGCGGCGGTCGGCCGGCACCCGCAGCCCGCCGCGGCCGGGCTTGAACGCCAGTTGCTCGCCGGCCACGCCGATCTCGCCGGCATCCGGGGTTTCCAGCAGGTTGATGCAGCGCAGGAAGGTGCTCTTGCCCGAGCCGCTGGAGCCGAGGATGGAAATCACGTCGCCCTGGTAGGCGTCCAGGGAAATGCCCTTGAGCACCTCGAGGTCGCCGAACGACTTGCGGATGTGCCGTACCCGCAGCACCGGATGGTTGCCTGTATGCATGCCAATTACCCCCTGGGCGCGCTGAGCGCGAATGGTTTCGTGAGGCGCCGCGTGGCGGCCGGCGGACGCGGTGCCAGCCTGCGTTCGAGCAGCCCCAGCGCGCGCACGATGATGAAGTTCAACAGCAGGTAGATGAGCGCCGCGCAGAGGAACACCTCCAGGGTGCGGTAGGTCTCGGCGATGATCCGCTGGGCCACCCCGGACACCTCGTAGACGGTGACCAGGCTGGCCAGCGAGGTGGCCTTCATCATCAGGATGATTTCCGTGGAATAGGCCGGCAGGCAGCTGCGCAGCGCCTGCGGGACGATGATCCGGCGCGCCAGCAGCCAGCCGGACATGCCCGCCGCGCGCCCGGCCTCGATCTGCGCCGGCGGCACCGCCAGCAGGCCGCCGCGGAAGATCTCCGCCATGTAGCCGGCGGTGCACAGCGCCAGGGCCAGCACGGCGCAGCTCATCGGCTCGCGCAGCAGCGGCCAGAGCACGCTGTGGCGCAGCGCCGGGAACTGGCTGAGGCCGTAGTAGAGCAGGAACATCTGGATCAGCAGCGGCGAGCCGCGGAACAGGAAGATGTAGCCGCGCGCCAGGTGCCGCAACGGCGCGAACGGGCAGACGCGCGCCCAGACCACCAGCAGCGCCAGCAGCGTGCCCAGGCTCACCGCGGCGGCGAACAGCAGCAGCGTGGTGGGCAGCGCCCGCAGCAGTTGCAGCAGGGTGCTGCAGAGAAAGTCGATATCGATCGGCATGGGGTTTTCTCCTGGCGCTCAGCCGCGCCGGAAACTGCGGCCGACGTGCGACTCGGCGCGCGCGAAGACCAGGTTGGAACAGCCGGTGAGCACCAGGTAGAGCACGCAGCCGCTGACGAAGAACAGCACGAACTGGCCGCTGGAAGCCGCCGCCACGCGGCTGGCGCGCATCAGCTCGACCAGCCCGGTGACCGAGATCAGCGCCGAGTCCTTCAGGCTGATCTGCCATACCCCGCCAATGCCCGGCAGGGCGAAGCGCAGGATCTGCGGCATGATGATCCGCCGCAGGCGCAGCAGGGTCGGCATGCCGATGGCCTTGGCCGCCTCCAGCTCGCAACGCGAAACGGCCTGGAAGGCCCCGCGGTAGACCTCGGCCTGGTAGGCGCCGGAGACCACGCCGACCGCCAGCGCGCCGACCAGGAAAGCCGGCGGGGCGATGAAGCCGTCGGCGCCGAACAGCTTGCCGACGCTGCCCGCCAGGGCCGAGCCGCCATAGAAGAACAGGTAGATCACCAGCAGCTCGGGCACCCCGCGGAACACCGTGGTGTAGCTGTCGCCGAGCAGGCGCAGGCAGCGGCTTTCGTGCAGCTTGGCCGCCACCACCAGGGCGCCGAGCACGGCGCCGATGAGCAATGCCGCCAGTGTCACCAGGACCGTCATGAGCGCGGCGGTGAGCAGTACCCTGCCCCACCCGGCCGCGCCGAAACCCAGTAGATCGATCACGCGTTCACCCCTCGATGAGCCGGTTGGAAAACCGGCCGGAACAGCTCCGGCCGCCTGCGCCGCCCCGCACCCGTGCGGGGCGGGCGCTCACTGGGAAGGTGGCGTGAGGTCGTGGCGGAACCACTTGCGGCTCAGCCGGCCGATGGTGCCGTCGGCGATCATCGAGGCGATGGCCTTGTCCAGCCGCGCCTTGAGCTCGGGCTCGCCCTTGCGGATGCCCAGCGCCTCGCCCTCGCCCCAGATCGGCCCGTTGATCGCCGGCCCCACCAGCACCACGCCGAAGCCCTCGGCGCTGGCCATCTCGCCGGCGAGGAAGCCGAGGTCGTCGAAGATCACGTCGACCCGGCCGCCCTTCAGGTCCATCAGGGTTTCCGGCGGCGTCTTGTACTCGCGGACGCTGGCCACGTCATCGAACTGGTCATGGATGAACCGGGTGTACACGGTGCCGGCGACCATGCCGATCTGCTTGCCCTTGAGCTTCTCGCGCAGTTGCGCCACCGCCGGGGCGTCCTTCTCCCGATCGCCGCTGAGAATCAGGCTGCCGTGGCCGAGGTCGAGGCCGCTGGAGTCCAGGGCGACGAAGGTCGCCGGCGCCTTGGTGTAGGGGCGCGAGAAATCGATGACCTGGCGCCGCGCCGGGCTGATCGCCAGGGCATCCATCACCACGTCGAACTTGCCGGCCTGCAGGCCGGGGATCAGGCCGTCCCAGTCCTGCGCGACCAGGGTGCAGCGCACCTGCATGCGCTCGCAGAGCACCTTGGCCATCTCCGGCTCGAAGCCGTCGAAGCTGCCGTCCGGCAAGGTCTTGTTCCAGGGTTCGTAGACCCCTTCGGTGGCGATCTGCAGGCTGTCCCGGTCCTTCGCCGGGGCGAAGGGGGCATAGCTGCAGCACAGGGTCAACAACGAGCAAAGGGCGAACGAAAAGGTCTTCTTGTTATGCATTTTTCTTCTCCGATGCGAAACACGCGAGGCAAGGCTGATCAGGACAATGGCGTGGCGGCGATAGGCACTTCCTCCTTCAGGATCGATCGACGGTGGCCGGCATCAGGCGCCGCGCGCCGCCGTGGGTTGGGCGTCGTCCAGCGCCAACACCAGCGCCGAGGTCGGCCGAGCGCAGCACAGCAGCACCTGGCCCGGCGGGGGCTCGCTCAAGGGCGCCTCGGGGTACTCGACCGTGCCGCTGAGCAGCGGCGTCTGGCAGGCGTTGCAGAGCCCGGCGCGGCAGCTGAAGGGCGGCGCCAGCCCGGCCTTTTCCGCCAGCTCCAGCAACGAGCGGCAGCCCTCGTCCCAGGCCAGCGCCGGGGCTTGCGGGTGGAAGCGCACGCTCGGCGCGGCGCCGTCCTGCCCGGCCGCTTGCGCCGGCGGCGGCGACACCTCCGCGGCGGGTGGGCTTTCGTCCTCGTCCAGGATGGTCGCCGGGCCGAAGAACTCGTAGCGGATGCGCGAGCGCTCGATCCCCAGGCCGCACAACAGCCGCCAGTTGGCCTGCATGAAAGCGCGCGGGCCGCACAGGTAGACGTCGTAGTCGTCCAGCGGCAGCAAGGCCTGGAGCGTCTCGCGGCTGACCAGCCCGCTGCTGTGGCAGCGGCCCTGCGCCAGGTCCTCGGCGCTCGGCGTGCGGTAGCAGAAGTGCAGGCGGATGCCCGCCCGCCGCGCCGCCAGCGCCAGCACCTCGTCGCGCAAGGCATGCACGGCGCCATTCTCGCAGGCATGAACGAAGTACACCGGGCGCGAGGAACGGCTGGCCAGGCGGTGCAGCATGCTGACCATCGGCGTCAGGCCGACGCCGCCGCTGAACAGCAGCACCGGCCGCGGGCTGTCCTCGTCTAGGACGAAGTCGCCGGACGGCCCGGCGACCTCCAGTTGCCCGCCGACCTCCACGCGCTCGTGGAGGAAACTCGAGCCCTGCCCCGCCGGCGCCTCGGGCAGGTGCGCCGGCGCCGTCTCGTGCTTCACCGAGATGCGCAGCCCGGCGCCGTCGTCCGGGTCGCCGGACAGGCTGTAGGCCCGCAGCAGCGGCGCGGCCCCGTCGCGGGGAATGCGCAGCACCACGAACTGCCCGGGGCGGTAGCGAAGCGGCGCCCCGGCCCCCAGCGGCTGCAACAGGAAGGAGGTGATGGAGGCGCTTTCGCGCACCTTCCCGGCCACCCGGAAGTGCGCGAAGCCCTTGGCGGCGGGAAGGGATTCAAGCATGGCTGGTGGCTCCAGCGGCCAGGCGCAGGCCGTTGCCGGCTTCCTGCTCGGCGCGGATCAGCTGCTCCATGCCGCGGCGGAAGCGCAGCGGCCCGGCATCGATGGCCAGGTCGATGTTCGGCGTCTGGCGTGCCTGCATGCCCGCATGCACCGCGGTGAGCACCACGCGGTCCTCCTCGAAGGCGCCACGCACGTCGGCGGCGAACTGCCGCGAGACGCTCTCGCTGTCGGCATCGAAGTTGCGCAGCTGGAACCAGTAGTAGCGGGTATGCGACTCGTCCACCGGGGTCATGAAGTTGTACGAGTCCATCAGGAACGCCTGCGGGTGCACCGGCGCGCCCTCGCCACCGGTGCCGGCCGGGGTCAGCACGCCCTTGATGATGGCGTGCGCCGGGTAGCGCACCTCGTAGTACTGCAGGCGGTCGCAGCGGCCGGAGAACTTCAGGTACTTGGTGTAGAACGGCGCCACTTCGACATCGTGCAGCCAGCGCGAGACCACCACCCCGTCCGGGTTGACGCGGGTCTGCAGCGGCCGCGACTCGCAGGCAGCGTTGCCGAAGCTGCTCTGGTGCACCCAGGCCACGTGGGACGGGTCGAGCAGGTTGTCGGTCATGTACAGGTAGTTGCACTGGATGGTCATCGAGTCGCCACGGTTCAGGCCCCAGGCCGGGTCGTCCCACTCGGGGATCTCCAGCAGCTTCGCCGGGTCGGCCTGGTCGGCGTCGCCCATCCATACCCAGACCAGGCCGTAGCGCTCATGCACCGGGTAGCTGCGCACCCGGGCAGCCGAGGGGATGTGCGAGACGCAGGCGGCCTTCACGCAGGCGCCGGAGCAGTCGAAGGTAAGGCCGTGGTAGCCGCACTCCACCGTGTCGCCCTGCAGCCGGCCCATGGACAGCGGCAGCTTGCGGTGCGGGCAGGCATCTTCCAGGGCGACCACCGCGCCATCGGCCTTGCGGTAGAGAACCAGGGCTTCACCCAGCAGCGTGGTGGCGTGCAGGGCCTGCTGCACTTCGCTGTCCCAGGCGGCGACATACCAGGCGTTTCTCAAGAACATGGCGCGTAGCTCCTCTTGTTGTCATGGCGAAGCCGCGCTGAGCTGGCCGGGCTTCTTGAGACAGAGCGTAGGAGCGCAGGAAACAAAAGAATAGATAGGGTTTTCTGTTGTGTTCTATAGTTTTTCTAAACTATAAAAGCCTTCGTTCCCGGCCACGGATTCACCCCGCCATGAACCACCTTCCCCCCTTGCGCGCCCTGCAGGTCTTCGAGGCCGTCGGCCTGTGCGGCGGCATTTCCCAGGCGGCCAAGCGCCTGGGCATCTCGGCCGGCGCGGTCAGCCAGCAGATGAAGATCCTCGAAGAAGCCGTGGGCCAGAGCCTGACCCTCAAGGAAGGCCAGCGCCTGCGCCTGAACGCCGCCGGGCAGCGCTTCCACGAAGGCTGCAGCCAGGCCTTCGAACGCCTGCGCGCGGCCACCGCGGAACTGGAGCGGGCGAAGAACGCCAACAGCCTCTACGTCAGCGCCCTGCCCTCGCTGCTGTCCAAGTGGCTGGCGCCGCTGGTGGCCGGCTGGCAGGGCCAGTACCCGGAACTGAGCCTGTACCTGGACGGCACCCACACCGAACCGTCCCAGGCCGACGCCAACGGCATCGACTTCCGCATCAGCTACGGCGAAGGCATCCAGAACAACCCGCACACCGTCGAGCTGTTCCGCGACTGCGTGGTCCCGGCCTGCAGCCCCGCGCTGATCGCGGCGCCACTGGCCGGGAAAGCCGCCGCCGAGCTGCTGGAATACCCGCTGCTGACCATCGACTGGCGCCCCAAGTTCGACTCGCCGCCATCCTGGCAGGAGTGGTTCGCCAGCAACGCCGTGCCGGGCGCGCACATCGCCAACAGCCGCATCTTCTCGCTGTCGGCCATGGCCATCGACGCGGCCATCGAAGGCCAGGGCGTGGTCCTGGCGCAGTACTCGATGATCGCCAACGACCTCGCCGGCGGCCGCCTGGTCATCCCCTGCCGCAGCGCCCTGCCGCTACCCTCGGCGTACTACCTGAGCTGGAACCAGGACAGCTTCCAGCGCCCCCATTGCCGGGCCTTCCAGCGCTGGCTGATGGCCCGCGGGCGCGACCAGCAGCGGGCCTGCGACAGCCTGCTGGGGCTGTAGGTGCATGGGAACGCCGGGGTGTGAAGGGCGTAGGACTCTATCCGCCCTACGCCAAGCCCTCCCATACCGTAGGGCGAATAACCGTTCGCGGTTATCCGCCGCTGGCCGTGTCACCGGGATGTCCGGGGTGGCCGGTGAATCCAATCGCGGACGGAGTCCTACGCGGGCCGAGCCATTCCATTCCCCTGTAGGAGCGGGCCCTGCCCGCGAATCGCGCGCAGGGCGCGCTCCTACAGGAGGGACAGCGGTGGCGGGGTAGGACTCTGTCCGCGATCATGGCGGATAACGCCGTCGTAGGATGGGTTGACACGAAGCGATACCCATCACCACCGCCGCCATGCCTCCCGGCGACCCGTGGGACCTATTCGCTACGCGCCGCGGTGCTGTGCAGCGTGCGGGAAACCTGGTTCTGGATGGCGTAGGCCGGGTCTTCCAGGGTGTTGAAGTTGCGCACGTACTGGCGGGCGAAGCCGTCCACGCCCAGTTCGCGGTACTGCTGCACGTGCTTGAGCTCGTGGGCCCAGAGAGCCAGGTCGTGCAGGGCGTCGTCCTCGTTGCGGAACACCACCACGTCGATCAGGGTCACGGCGACCACGTCCTGGTTCTGCAGCATGGCGCTGGCGGCGTCGATGTCCTGGCCCTGGCCGACGCGGTAGCGCACCGCCTGCAGCAGGTCGTCCGGGTACCAGGCCTGCAGTTGCACGCGCAGGTCCAGGGGCAGCGGCTGCACGCCGGCGGCCACCATGCGGTCGCGGGACTGGGTGAGCCACTGCGCCAGGGCCGGCGCGGCGACGTTGCGCGCGTCCTCCTGGAGCACGCCGAACACCCCGTCGGGGTCGGCGACGCAGATGCAGCCGCCCAGGCAGACCTCCGATTGCCCGGCCGGGCAGGCATACAGGGCCGCGCTGGCACTGAGGCCGGCGGCAAGGACCAGTGAAAGCAGCGGGCGCGACGGGCGGGACTTCGACAAGCGGGGCTCCTGGGGTTCGGGCAGGCGGGCGAGTATACCCGCCTTGCTTCAGACAACGGCGGCGGGGGTTAGCTCCCCGGGGATGCCTCGGTGGTCAGCGGCGTTTCACGTAGGGCGCATAACGCCTATGGCGTTATCCGCCGTTTGGCCTTGGCTTCCGGCGGCGCCAGGGTTGACCTTGGCGCTGGCTATGGCCCCGGTGTATCGGCGGATAACCGCGAACGGTTATCCGCCCTACGGCTTCAGGGAGGCACGGTCGTAGGAGCGGACTCCGTCCGCGATATGTCGATCCCGGGCAGCACAATCGCGGATAAATCCGCTCCTACGCTGCCCCGCTCGCGCCATTCCCCTGTAGGAGCGCGCCCTGCGCGCGAATCGCGGGCAGGGCCCGCTCCTACAGGTTGACGCCGAACGGCCCCCTCTGCCTCTGGGAGAGGGCTGGGGTGAGGGTGCTCTAGGCCTCCTCCGGCCGCAACCGCAGCGGGTCCACCAGCCCGGCGGCGATGGCCATGCCCACCAGGTCGGCGAGGGTCTGCGCCTGCATGCGCTTCATCACCCGGGCGCGGTACAGGTCCACGGTCTTCACGCTGATGTCCAGCTGCTCGGCGACCTCGCGGTTGGTGTAGCCGCGCACCAGCGGCAGCAGCACGTCGCGCTCGCGCGGGGTGAGCGCGGCGAGGCGTTCGTCCAGCTCGCCCAGGCCGGCCCGCGAGGCGTGCTGGCGGGCGCGGGACTGCAGGGCCTGCTGCACGCTGTCGAGCAGCAGCTGCTCGTTGTAGGGCTTCTCGATGAAGTCCAGCGCGCCGGCCTTGAAGGCGCGGATGACGATGGGCACGTCGGCGTGGCCGCTGACGAAGATCACCGGCAGCTCCAGGCCGCGCCGGCGCATTTCCTCCTGCACGCTCAGCCCGCCCAGGCCGGGCATGCGCACGTCCAGCAGCACGCAGCCGTGGGCGTCCGCCGGGCAGGCGTCGAGGAAATCGCGGCCGCTGGTGAAGGGCAGCGCCTTCAGGCCCACCGACTCGAACAACCAGACGGTGGACTCGAGCATGCCCGGGTCGTCGTCCACCACGTACACCACCGCCTCTTGCGGCACTTCCATCCCCTGCTCCTTCCGTTCCCCGTTCATCCCCGCCCCCTTCGCCGGCCGCCGGCAGCCGGCACTCCAGGCGCAGGCCGTCGGCCACCGGACGCGCGTCCAGGGTGCCGCCGAAGCCCTCGACCATGCCGCGGCTCATCGACAGCCCCAGGCCCAGGCCGTCCGGCTTGCTGCTGTAGAAGGGCGTGAACATGCGCTCCAGGGTCTGCTCGTCGGCCCCCGGGCCGTTGTCCTCCACCCACACGCACAGCCGCCCGTCCGCCTCCAGCGCCGAACCGATGGCGATGGCCGAAGGCGCGCCGGCGTGGCGCTCGCGGTTGGCCTCGATGGCGTTGCGCAGCAGGTTCAGCAGCACCTGCTGCAGCAACACCCGGTCGGCGTAGACCGGCGGCAGATTCTCCGCCAGCGCCTGGGCGATGGCTACCCCGCCCTGCCCCGCTTCCCAGGCGCACAGGCCCAGGGACTCGCGCACCAGTTCGTTGACGTCCAGCGCCTGCAGGCGGCGCTGGCCCTTGCGCAGGAAGGCGCGCAGGCGGCGGATGACTTCCGAGGCGTGGTTGGCGTGCTCGGTGATGCGCGCCAGGCCCTGGGCCACGCGCTGCGCCGCCTCCGGGTTGCTGCCCAGGGCCGCCAGGTAGCGCTGGCTGGCGCCGGCGTAGTTGACCACCGCGGCCAGCGGCTGGTTGATCTCGTGGGCGATGCCCGAGGCCAGCTCGCCGAGGGTGACCAGGCGCGCGCTGTGGGCCAGTTCGTCCTGGTGGCGACGCTGCTGGTTTTCGCGCAGTTCGCGCTCGGTCATGTCGCGGGCCACCAGCGAGTAGTAGCGCTCGCCGCCGGCCGCGCGGTGGCCCAGCAGCACCAGCGACACCGGCACCGGCGCGCCGCCGCCCAGCGGCCGCAGCTGGCCTTCGGCGCGCCATACGCCCTGGCCGTCGGCAGCGTTCCAGCCCTCTGCCGCCAGGCGCCGCAGCAGGGCCTCGTCGAACAGCCCGTCGAGGCTCGCCGGCAGGCTTTCCTCGCCCAGCGCCAGCGCCTTGCGCGCCGCCGGGTTGGCATAGTTGGGGCGCCCGCCGGCGTCGACGAACAGCACCAGGTCGGCGTTGGCCTCCACCACCTCGGCCAGGCGCCGGCGGTTCTCCTCGGCGCGCACCCGCGCGGTGATGTCGCGGGATACGCTGACCACCTCCACCACCGCCCCGGTGTAGGTCTCGCGGATGGCGCGGCTGGCGGTCTCGAACCACAGGTAGTGGCCGTCGCGGTGGCGCAGGCGGTAGGTCAGGGTGGCGTAGCCGTCCTGCTCCAGGGCGTCGCGGGTATGCCGGGCCACGCGCTTGCGGTCATCCGGGTGCAGCAGCGGCAGCACCGACTGGCCGCGCATCTCCTCCGGCCAGTAGCCCAGCAGCGGCCAGGACGAGGGCGAGGCGTCGAGGATGACGCCGTCGAGAGTGCGCCGCGAGATCAGGTCGCTGGTGTTCTCGATGATCTGCCGGTACAGCCGCCGCGCCCGTGCCGCCTCGCGTTCGCCGGCGATCTGCGCGCTGGCCTCGCGGCCGCGCACCAGCACCTCGGCCTGGCCGGCGTCGGGGATGAAGCTCCAGAGGAAGTGCCGGCCGCCCTGCTCGCTGGGCGCGTCCTGCACCGCGCGGGCCTGGGCCAGGCAGCTGCGCAGCAGCTCGCGATGGTTGCTCGGCAGCAGTTCGCGCACGTCCTCCAGGCCCAGCTCGGCGGCCAGGCGACGCAGGGCCGGGTTGCCATCGAGCAGGTGCCCATCGCCATCCAGCAGCAACGCCGGCAGCGGCTCGGCGGCCAGCAGCGGCGCGCTGCGCCGAGCGCCCCGGCCAGCGCGAGCACTTCGCCGAGCAGCTCGCCGATCCAGCCCAGCCAGGGCGCGGCCGCCTCCGGCGCCGCCAGCAGCAACAGGCCGGGTTCGCCGCCCAGCGCCAGGTTCAGCGCCAGGCCGTGGCTCCAGCCGGCGCGGCGCAGGCGCCCGCCCAGCCAGCCGGGCAGCGCCAGCAGTTCGTCCAGGGGCATGTCGCGGCGCCCGGCGAAGGCGGCGTGCAGGGCCTCGTCGTTGGCCTGCAGCGGGTCGCCGGCGCCGGGTGGCAGGCGCTCGTCGCCCAGCGCCTCGTAGCTGCGCGAGCGCGGCCGCCAGGCCAGGTAAAGCGCACGCGCCAGGGGCGCGCGGGCACGGCACAGGGCGAGCAGCGCGTCGGCCTGGGCGGCCAGGGGCGCGGGCTCGCGGAGCAGGCGCACCAGGGTATTGAGTTCAGGCATGGAGGCGGTCCGGGTGCTTTTGTCTTTATCTAGTATTTATACCATAAGCATATGGTTGTACTTCCATAACAATCTCGGGATTGCTATAAATCGCCCCATCAGCCGCCCGACAAGCCTGCAGGCGGCCAAGAACAATGAGCTAACAATCAGCCACAGGGTATCTACATGTCGATCTTCGAACAGGGTCTCGCGCCTGCCCCGGTCAACCATACCGCGCTGACCCCGCTGAGTTTCATCGAACGCACCGCCAGCGTTTACCCCGACCGCACCGCCGTGATCCACGGCAGCCTGCGCCACACCTGGCGCGAAACCTACCAGCGCTGCCGGCGCCTGGCCTCGGCCCTGGCCTGGCGCGGCATCGGCCGCGGCGACACGGTCGCGGTGATGCTGCCCAACACCCCGCAGATGCTCGAGGCGCACTTCGCCATCCCGATGATCGGCGCGGTGCTCAACACCCTCAACGTGCGCCTGGACGCCGAGGCCATCGCCTTCATGCTGCAGCATGGCGAAGCCAAGGTTCTGATCACAGACCGTGAGTTCCACGAGGTGATCCGCGCCGCCCTGGGCATGCTCGACCACCCGCCGCTGGTGATCGACGTCGACGACCCGGAATACGGTGAGGGCGAGCCAGTCAGCAGCCTGGACTACGAGGCCCTGCTGGCCGAGGGCGACCCCGAGTACGCCTGGGCCTGGCCGCGGGACGAGTGGGACGCCATCTCGCTGAACTACACCTCCGGCACCACCGGCAACCCCAAGGGCGTGGTCTACCACCACCGCGGCGCCTACCTGAACTCGCTGGGCAACCAGATGACCTGGTCCATGGGCCAGCACCCGGTGTACCTGTGGACCCTGCCGATGTTCCACTGCAACGGCTGGTGCTACCCCTGGACGGTCACCGCGCTGGCCGGCACCCACGTGTGCCTGCGCCGGGTGGACCCGCAGAAGATCCTCACCCTCATCCGCGAGCACCGCGTCAGCCACCTGTGCGGCGCGCCCATCGTGCTCAACGCGCTGATCAACATGCCCGACTCGGCCAAGGCCGCCATCGACCACCCGGTGCACGCCATGGTCGCCGGCGCCGCGCCGCCGGCCAAGGTGATCGGCGCAGTGGAGGAGATGGGCATCCACGTCACCCACGTCTACGGCCTCACCGAGGTCTACGGCCCGGTCACCGTGTGCGCCTGGCACGAGGAGTGGGACGCGCTGCCGCTGGACGAGCGGGCGAAGATCAAGTCGCGCCAGGGCGTGCGCTACCCGACCCTGGAAGGGGTGATGGTCGCCGATCCCAAGACCCTGGAGCCGGTGCCGCGCGACGGCCAGAGCGTCGGCGAGATCTTCATGCGCGGCAACACCGTGATGAAGGGCTACCTGAAGAACCCCAGCGCCACCGAGGAAGCCTTCGCCGGCGGCTGGTTCCACACCGGCGACCTGGCCGTGTGGCACCCCGACGGCTACGTGGAGATCCGCGACCGGCTGAAGGACATCATCATCTCCGGCGGCGAGAACATCTCCACCATCGAGGTCGAGGGCGTGCTGTTCCGCCACCCGGCGGTGCTGGAGGCGGCCGTGGTGGCGCGCCCGGACGAGCGCTGGGGCGAGACGCCCTGCGCCTTCGTCACCCTCAAGACCGGCCATGCCGACACCACCGCCGAGCAGGTCATCGCCTTCTGCCGCGAACACCTGGCCGGCTTCAAGGTGCCCAGGACGGTGGTCTTCACCGAACTGCCGAAGACCTCCACCGGCAAGGTGCAGAAATTCGTCCTGCGCGACTGGGCCCACAAGCTCTGACGTCCCCTTCCCACTTGCGATAGCGCCCCGGCCTGGCCGGGGCGCCGAGGTACCCTCATGCCCGACTACAAGGCTCCGCTGCGCGACATGCGCTTCCTGCTCACCGACGTGTTCGACGCCCCGGCCCTGTGGCAGCGCCTGCCGGCCCTGGCCGAGCACGTCGACGCCGACACCGCCGAGGCCATCCTCGAAGAGGCGGCGAAGCTCACCGGCGGCCTGCTCGCCCCGCTCAACCGCAGCGGCGACGAACAGGGCGCGCAATGGCGGGACGGCGCGGTCAGCACCCCGGCCGGCTTCCGCGAGGCCTACGCCACCTATGCCGAGGGCGGCTGGGTGGGCCTGGCCGGCAACCCCGGGTACGGTGGCATGGGCATGCCGAAGATGCTCTCGGTGCAGTTCGAGGAAATGGTCTACGCGGCCAACGCCAGCTTCGCCCTCTACTCCACCCTCTCCGCCGGCGCCTGCCTGGCGCTGGACGCCCACGCGAGCGAGGGGCTGAAGCAGAAGTACCTGCCGGCCATGTACGAAGGCCGCTGGGCCGGCTCCATGTGCCTGACCGAGCCCCACGCCGGCACCGACCTCGGGCTGATCCGCACGAAAGCCGAGCCGCAGGCGGACGGCAGCTACGCCATCAGCGGCACCAAGATCTTCATCACCGGCGGCGAACAGGACCTGACCGAGAACATCATCCACCTGGTGCTGGCCAAGCTGCCCGACGCGCCGGCGGGCTCGCGGGGTATCTCGCTGTTCCTGGTGCCCAAGGTGCTGGTGGGCGACGACGGCGCCCTCGGCGCGCGCAACGCCGTGAGCTGCGGCTCCATCGAGCACAAGATGGGCATCAAGGCCTCGGCCACCTGCGTGATGAACTTCGACGGCGCCACCGGCTGGCTGGTGGGCGAGCCGAACAAGGGCCTGGCGGCGATGTTCACCATGATGAACTACGAGCGCCTGTCCATCGGCATCCAGGGCATCGGCTGCGCCGAGATGTCCTACCAGGCCGCCGTCGGCTATGCCCGCGAACGCCTGCAGAGCCGCGCGCCGACCGGCCCGCAGCAGAAGGACAAGGCCGCCGACGCAATCATCGTCCACCCCGACGTGCGGCGCATGTTGCTGACCATGAAGGCCCTGACCGAGGGTGGCCGCGCCTTCGCCACCTACCTCGGGCAGCAGCTGGACATCGCCAAGTACGGCGACGACGTAGAAGAACGCAGCCGCGCCGAAGGCCTGGTGGCGCTGCTCACCCCGGTGGCCAAGGCGTTCTTCACCGACACCGGGCTGGAAAGCTGCGTGCACGGCCAGCAGGTGTTCGGCGGCCACGGCTACATCCGCGAATGGGGCCAGGAACAGCTGGTGCGCGACGTGCGCATCGCGCAGATCTACGAAGGCACCAACGGCATCCAGGCCCTGGACCTGGTCGGGCGCAAGGTGCTGGCCAACGGCGGCGAGCTGCTGGCGCTGTTCGCCGGGGAAATCCGCGCCTTCGCCGAAGCTGCCCCGGACGATGAATTCAGCGCCCCGCTGGTGGACGCCCTGGGCCAGTTGGAAGCCCTGACCCGGCAACTGCAGGAGCGCGCAAGGCAAGACCCGCGCGAGCCGGGTGCTGCGGCGGTCGACTACCTGCACCTGTTCGGCTACACCGCCTACGCCTACATGTGGGCGCGCATGGCCCGTGCTGCCAGCGGCCAGGTCGATGACTTCCACCAGGCCAAGCTGGCCACGGCGCGTTTCTACTTCGCCCGCCTGCTGCCGCGCACCCAGTCCCTGGCCAGCGCGGTGCGCGCCGGCAGCGAAAGCCTCTACGCGCTGGAGGCCGGGCAGTTCTGATTCCCTGTTGAGCGTGTTGCGCGGCCAGCCCTTCGGGGGTGTGCCGCGCTTTTTTATTTCGTAGGAGCGAGCTTGTTCGCGAAGGGTGTTCTGTCGGTTGGGGGTGGTGCCTGTGCTGCAGAGCGCCCTCTCCCTAACCCTCTCCCTGAAGGGAGAGGGGACCGTTGGGCAGACGCTGATGTTCTGGAGTCAGCCGGACGTTGCGGCATCCGGTTGAAACCATCCTTGCAGCCGGCACGGACAAGCCCCTCTCCCTTCAGGGAGAGGGCTGGGGAGAGGGGACGGCGTTCATCCCAAACACCGCTGCTATCGGCTGGCACCGTTCGCGAGCAAGCTCGCTCCTACAAGTCCCCCTGCCCCCATTACCCCAAAAACCCGGCGTAGAATGACCTCCCCAGCGACCCACCGACGCCCGCCATGCCCCTAGACGACCAGACGCTGCGCGACATCTCCCGCCTCACTCTGCAGCACTACCAGGACAGCGCCGAGGCCTTCCGCGAAGGCACCCGCGACCACGACGTCAGCCAGAACATCGCCGCCCTGCTGCGGCATATCCATGGCGAGGCGCCTTTCGCCCTGCTCGACTTCGGCTGCGGCCCCGGCCGCGACCTGAACACCTTCAAGGCCCTGGGCCATGCGCCGGTGGGCCTGGACGGCTGCCCGAACTTCGTCGAGATGGCCCGCCAGGCCAGCGGTTGCGAGGTGTGGCTGCAGGACTTCCTGGCGCTGGACCTGCCGGCGGCGCGCTTCGATGGCATCTATGCCAATGCCAGCCTGTTCCACGTGCCGCGCCAGGAGCTGCCGCGGGTGCTGGGCGAGCTGCGCGCGGCGCTGAAGCCCGGCGGCGTGCTGTTCGCCTCGAACCCGCGCGGGGACAATGCCGAGGGCTGGAACGGCCCGCGCTACGGCGCCTACCACGATTGGGAACACTGGAAGCAGCTGCTCGAAGCAGCGGGCTTCGAGCAGTTGGAACACTACTACCGGCCCGCCGGGCTGCCGCGCGAGCAGCAGCCCTGGCTGGCCAGCGTCTGGCGCCGCGCCGAGCCCTAGTTGGCCTTGGCCGCCCAGGCGTTGAAGCGCAGCTCCAGCTCCTCGCCGTGGTCCACCCAGAAGGCGAAGTCCACCGGCACCGCCTGCTCCAGGTTGGCCGGCGCGGTGTTCAGGCGCTCCACCAGGGCCGGGTCGAGCAGCGCGGTGGTCTGCTTGTTGACCGAGCCGTAGCCCAGCTTCACGGTGTGGATCTTCTGCTGCTCGGGGCGCAGCGAGAAGGCGATGAAGTCCTCCGCCTCCTGCTTCTTCGGGCTGCCCTTGGGGATGGCCCAGGAGTCGATGGCGTAGAGGCTGCCGTTCCACACCACCTTCATCGGCGCGCCCTCCTCCTGGGCGGCGAACACCCGGCCGTTGTAGGCGGTGCTCATCACCACGTCGCCGCTGGCGAGGAACTGCATGGGCTGGGCGCCGGACTCCCACCACTGGATCGACGGCTTGATCTGGTCCAGCTTGCGGAAGGCGCGGTTCACACCCTCGGGGTGGACAGCACCTTGTAGATGTCCTGCTTGGGCACGCCGTCGGCCAGCAGGGCGATCTCCAGGGTGTACTTGGCGCCCTTGCGCAGCGCGCGCTTGCCGGGGAATTTCTGCGTGTCCCAGAAGTCCGCCCAGCCGGTGGGCGCGGTGCTCAGGCGTTTGGCGTCGTAGGCCATGGCCATGGACCACACCAGCAGGCCGGCGCCGCAATCGGACACCGTGCCCGGCACGTAGTCGGCAACGTTGCCCAGGCGCGCCGGGTCCAGTTGCTCGAACAGGCCTTCGTCGCAGCCGCGCAGCAGTTCCGGGCCCTCGACCTGGACCACGTCCCAGTTGACGCTGTGGGTGTCGACCATGGCCTTGATCTTGCCCATCTCGCCGTTGTACTCGCCAGCGATCACCTTGTTGCCGGTGGCCTTCTCGAAGGGCTTGTAGAAGGCTTCGGTCTGCACGTCCTTGCTGGTGCCGCCGAAGGAGATCACGCTCAGGTCGGCCGCCATGGCGCCGGACGCCAGGCCCATGAGCAGGGCCGCCGCTATCGGGTTCTTCATTTCCACCTCTTGGCTTTGTTGTTGGCAGATTTCAAGCACGCTAGGCGCCCGGCCTCTGCGGGCCGGGACGCACGCAAAGGGATCAGCTGCGGTAGTCGGCCTCGCCGTCGGCGATCAGGCGCAGGGCCGACTCCCAGGCCAGCAGGTGCAGGCCGCCGGCCAGGGCTTCTTCCTCCTGCACGGCCACGCGCTCGCGCACGGCCTCCGGCGGGTAGCGCAACTGGCGGCCGCCGGCCAGGGCCTGGACCTGGGCCTGGCAGGCGCGCTCGAGGAAATAGATCTGGTTGAAGGCCTCGGCGATGCAGCGCCCAGCGGCCAGCAGGCCGTGGTTGCGCAGGATCATCGCCATGTTCGAACCCAGGTCGCGGACCAGCCGCGAGCGCTCGTCCGGGTCCAGGGCGATGCCTTCGTACTCGTGGTAGCCCAGGCGGTTGTGGAACTTCAGCGCGTGCTGGCTGATCGGCAGCAGGCCGTCCTCCTGGGCCGACACGGCGATGCCGGCGGCGGTATGGGTGTGGATCACGCAGGCCACATCCGGGCGCGCGGCGTGCACCGCAGAGTGGATGTTGAAGCCGGCGCGGTTGACGCTGTTCGGGCCGAAGCGCGGGTCGATGACGTCGCCGGCGTGGTCGACCTTGACCAGGTCCGAGGCGCGCATCTCGTGGAACATCACGCCGTAGCGGTTGATCAGGTAGTGGCCCGGCTCGCCCGGCACGCGGGCGGAGATGTGCGTGTCGATGTGGTCGGTCCAGCGGAAGTGCGCAACCAGCCGGTACAGCGCGGCGAGGTCGCAGCGGGCCTGCCACTCTTCGGCGGAAATACTCGCGGGGTCGATGTTGTAAGCTGTGTCGCGCATGGCAAATCCTTGTTATCAGGCTCGCGCGGCGTAGGCGCCGCGTTCTGCCCAGGAGTGTGCGGCGCCCGCCGTGGCGCCGCCATGCACAGGGGCGATGGAGTGCCTGCAGTGCTGTTATGGTCGCGTGGCCTGTACAGTTTTCGTTTCCCCCCTACCGGACGCTTCGATGCTGTTGCTCGACCCCACTTGCGAAACGCCCCTGGTCACCCAGATCGTCGAAGGCATCGCCCAGGCCATCGACGAGCAGCGCCTGCGCCCCGGCGCCAAGCTGCCCTCCATCCGCAGGTTCGCCCAGAGCCACGGGGTGAGCCATTTCACCGTGGTCGAGGCCTACGACCGCCTGGTGGCGCGCGGCTGCCTGAACGCCGTGCCCAACGCCGGCTTCTACGTACGCGGCCCGGCCAGCGAGGACGCCGCCGAGGCGCCCGCGCCGGAGTTCGACTTCGACGCCCACCTGCTGCTGCACAAGGTGTTCCAGCCCCTGGGCATGGAGCTGCGCCCCGGCGTCGGCCTGCTGCCCGAGCACTGGCTGGACGCCGAGGGCCTGCTGCGCGGCCTGCGCACCCTGGCCCGGGAAGAGCCGCGGCAATTCGGCAACTACGGCCACAGCAAGGGCAACCCGCGCCTGCGCGGCAAGCTCGCCGACCGCCTGGCCGACGCCGGGGTGGCCGCCAGCCCCGAGCAGGTCCTGCTGACCAGCGGCGCCAGCCAGGCGCTGGACCTGGCGGTGCGCTACCTGGTGCAGCGCGGCGACCCGGTGCTGGTGGACGAGCCCGGCTACCACAACCTGTTCCTCAACCTGCGCCTGCAGGGCGCGCAACTGCTGGGCGTGCCGCGCAGCGCCGACGGCCTGGACCTGGAGCGCCTGGAACAGCTGGTGCGCGAGTACCGGCCCAAGGTCTACTTCACCCAGGCGCGGCTGCAGAGCCCCACCGGCGCCAGCCTGTCGCTGGCCGCCAGCCACCGCCTGCTGCAGCTGGCGGAGAAGTACGACTTCCTGATCGTCGAGAACGACATCTACGCCGACCTCGACCCCGCCGGCCAGCTGCTGCTGGCCAACCTCGACCAGCTGGCGCGGGTGATCTACATCGGCAGCCTGTCCAAGGTCATAGCCCCGGCGCTGCGGGTGGGCTTCATCGCCGCCCACCCGGAGCTGATCGAGGAACTGGTGCCGCTGAAGATGGTCGCCGGCCTGACCAGCTCGGAACTCACCGAGACCCTGGCCCTGGACATCCTCCTCCAGGGCCGCCAGCGCAAGCACGTGCGCCAGCTCCGCGAACAGCTCGGCGAGGCCCACGACAGCGTGGCCCGGCGCCTGGAGGCGGCCGGCCTGGAGCTGTTCCACGAACCGCGCGCCGGGCTGTTCCTCTGGGCCCGCCACCGCGCGGTGGCCGACGCCACCCTGCTGGCCGAACGGGCCAAGGAGGCGAAGATCCTGCTGTTCCCCGGCCAGCTGTTCATGCCCGATGGCCGTACCGTGCCCTGGTTGCGCTTCAACGTCGCCCATTCGCTGGACGCGCGGCTGTACGACTTCCTCGCCCGCCAGGACGGCTCTTCGTAGGGCCTGCCCGCGAATCGCGCGCAGGGCGCGCACCTACAAGGTGACTCATTCGCGTCGATCCGGCGGATATCGCCAGGCGCCGCGCCAGCGCTTAGACTTGCCGCCCATCACGAACCAGCCAAGAGAACACCATGGGCGCCCAGTGGAAAGCCAAACATAAGGAAGCCGCCGCCAACGCCAAGGGCCGCGTCTTCGGCAAACTGTCGAAGGAAATCATGATCGCCGCGCGCAATGGCGCCGATCCGGACATGAACCCGAAACTGCGCCTGGTGGTCGAGCAGGCCAAGAAGGCCTCGATGCCGCGCGACACCCTGGAGCGCGCCATCAAGAAAGGCGCCGGCCTGCTCGACGGCGGCGCCAGCTTCGAGCGCGTGGTCTACGAAGGCTTCGCCCCGCACCGCGTGCCGGTCATCGTCGAATGCCTGACCGACAACGTGAACCGCACCGTGGCGGAAATCCGCGTGCTGTTCCGCAAGGGCCAGCTGGGCGCCTCCGGCTCGGTGGCCTGGGACTTCGACTACCTGGGCCTGGTCGAAGCGACCCCGGCCAGCAGTGACGCCGACCCGGAACTGGCCGCCATCGAGGCCGGCGCCCAGGACTTCGAACCCGGCGAGGAAGACGGCGACACCCTGTTCCTCACCGACGCCACCGACCTGGACGCCGTCTGCCGCGCCCTGCCCGAACACGGTTTCAGCGTCGTCTCGGCCAGGCTCGGCTACAAGGCGAAGAACCCGGTGAGCCTGTCCGGCGCGGAACTGGAGGAAGTCGAAGCCTTCCTCGACGCCCTGGACGGCAACGACGACGTGCAGAACCTGTACGTCGGCCTGGCCTGACTCCACGCGCCGGGTCCCCAGGGGCGTAGGGCGTATAACCGTTCGCGGTTATACGCCGTTTCACCTTTTTCATCGCCAACGCCATGGCTGAGCCAGGCGCTCCCACCCAGAATGCCCAGGCTCGCCCCCAAGCGGGGTTCGACCAAGGCCAAACGGCGGATAACGCGGAGCGTTATTCGCCCTACGCTCCCCGCCCCATCAGCACCGCCTGGCTCGCCTCGGCCTTCTCGCGGAGGAAGTCCCAGGTGGTGCGCATCCGCGCGATGTCCTTGAGCTCCGTGGGCATCAGCATCCAGAAGGTCCGCACGAACTCGATCTCGCCCGGCAGCACCGGCTGCAGCGTCGGGTCCTCCGCCGCGGCGAACGCCGGCAGGATGGCCAGGCCGGCGCCCTCGGCCACCGCGCGCTGCTGGGCCAGGATGCTGGTGCAACGCAGGGCCATGTGCAGCGGCCGGCCGATCTCGTCCAGGTACTGCAATTCCTTGCTGTACAGCAGGTCGTCGACGTAGCCCACCAGTGCGTGCTTGCGCAGGTCGTCGCGGCTGCGGATGGGGCCGCGCTCGGCCAGGTAGTCCCTGGCCGCATACAGGCGCAGCACGTAGTCGGTCAGCCGGGTGATCAGGTAGGGCCCGCGGCCGGGGCGCTCCAGGGTGATGACGATGTCCGCCTCGTGGCGCGACAGCTGCAGCGCCCGCGGCACCGCCAGCAGGTCCACGCCCAGGTGCGGGTGGCGGCGGTTCAGCTCCACCAGTTGCGAGGTCAGCAGGGTCGAGCCATAGCCCTCGGTGGCGCCGATGCGCACCTTGCCCGAGAGGTTGTCCTCCGCCCCGGCCAGGCGCTTCTCGATCACCTTGCAGGCGCTTTCCATGGCCTCGGCCTGCGGCAACAGCCCGTGCCCGGCCTCGGTCAGGCGGTAGCCGGAGGGCTCGCGCACCAGCAGCTGCGCGCCGATGCTCTTTTCCAGCGCCTGCAGGCGCCGCGCCACCGTGGTGTGGTCGACGCCCAGGCGCCGCGCGGCCACGGTAAGCTTGCCGGCGCGGGAGAGTTCGAGGAAGAAACGCAGGTTGTCCCAGTCCATCGTCGGCTCCAAGTGTGCAAAAACGCAGAGCATGCTTGCACATCACCGCATTGAATTCATCAAAAATGCACTGCTAGGATCAACCAACCTCCTTGAGGTACGCCCCAAGGCCCATAACAACAAACCGCCGCAGGCTGGGAGTTCCGATGAGTAC
Organism: Pseudomonas sp. 273; assembly: GCF_029201425.1. NCBI lineage: Bacteria > Pseudomonadati > Pseudomonadota > Gammaproteobacteria > Pseudomonadales > Pseudomonadaceae > Pseudomonas > Pseudomonas sp. 273. The sequence goes on along the minus strand of NZ_CP116775.1, from coordinate 2,829,873 downwards.
CACCAATGCTGCCGTTCCCACGGTCAAACTCTTCATCGACGGCAAGCCCGTCGAATCCACCAGCAGCGAATGGCGCGAGGTGATCAACCCCGCCACCCAGGAGGTCCTGGCGCGCGTGCCCTTCGCCACCCGCGATGAAGTCGAGCGCGCCGTGGCCAGCGCCAAGGCCGCGTTCAAGACCTGGAAGAAAACCCCGATCGGCGCCCGCGCACGCATCTTCCTCAAGTACCAGCAACTGATCCGCGAGAACATGAAGGAACTGGCGGCCATCCTCACCGCCGAACAGGGCAAGACTCTGCCCGACGCCGAAGGCGACGTGTTCCGCGGCCTGGAGGTGGTCGAGCACGCCGCGGCCATCGGCAACCTGCAGCTGGGCGAACTGGCCAACAACGTGGCCGGCGGCGTCGACACCTTCACCCTGCTGCAACCGCTGGGCGTGTGCGCCGGCATCACCCCGTTCAACTTCCCGGCGATGATCCCGCTGTGGATGTTCCCGATGGCCATCGCCACCGGCAACACCTTCGTCCTCAAGCCCTCCGAGCAGGACCCGATGGTGACCATGCGCCTGGTCGAGCTGGCCCATGAGGCCGGCATCCCGCCGGGCGTGCTGAACGTGATCCACGGCGGCCCCGACGTGGTCAACGCCATCTGCGACCACCCGGACATCAAGGCCGTGTCCTTCGTCGGTTCCACCCGCGTCGGCACCCACGTCTACAACCGCTCTTCGCTGGCCGGCAAGCGCGTGCAGTGCATGATGGGCGCCAAGAACCACGCCGTGATCCTGCCCGACGCCAACAAGGACCAGACTCTCAACGCCATCGCCGGCTCGGCCTTCGGCGCCGCCGGGCAGCGCTGCATGGCGGTGTCCGTGGCGATCCTGGTGGGCGAGGCCAACGAGTGGATCCCGGACCTGGTGGCCAAGGCCAAGACTCTCAAGGTCAGCGGCGGCACCGAGGCCAACACCGACGTCGGCCCGCTGGTCTCCTGCGCCGCCCTGGACCGCGTCAGCGGCCTGATCGAGCGCGGCATCCAGGAAGGCGCCAAGCTGGAGCTGGACGGCCGCAACCCGCAGGTGGCCGGCTACGAGAAAGGCAACTTCGTCGCCCCGACCCTCTTCTCCGGCGTCACCGCGCAGATGAGCATCTACCGCGAGGAAATCTTCGGCCCGGTGCTCTGCGTGGTCTCGGTGAAGACCCTCGACGAGGCCATCGAGCTGATCAACGCCAACCCCAACGGCAACGGCACCGCCATCTTCACCCGCTCCGGCGCCGCCGCGCGGCACTTCAAGGAAGAGATCGACGTCGGCCAGGTGGGCGTCAACGTGCCCATCCCGGTGCCGGTGCCGCTGTTCTCCTTCACCGGCTCGCGCGGCTCCAAGCTGGGCGACCTGGGCCCCTACGGCAAGCAGGTGGTGCAGTTCTACACCCAGACCAAGACGGTCACCGAACGCTGGTTCGACGAGAACGAAGTGGGCGGCGCGGTGAACACCACCATCCACCTCAAGTAACCCCCGCAAACCCGCCCGCGCGCCCCGCCGGCCAGGCCCCGCAGCAGGAAGCTCCGGGGCCGCAGGCCACGCGCGGCGCGGGCCCTGTTCCCGACAACGACAACAAGGGGAAACCCCATGCGCATCGGTTTCATCGGACTCGGCAACATGGGTGGCCCCATGGCCGCCAACCTGCTCAAGGCCGGCTTCGACCTGAGCGTCTTCGACCTCTCCGCCGCCGCCGTGCAGGCCGCCGTGGCCCAGGGCGCCAAGGCCGTGGCCTCGCCGGCGGAACTGGCCGGCGCCGACGTGGAGGCGATCATCACCATGCTGCCGGCGGCGGCCCACGTGAAGCAGGTCTACCTCGGCGCCGACGGCCTGCTGGCGAAAGTGCAGCCGGGCGTGCTGCTGATCGACTCCTCCACCATCGACCCGCACAGCGCCCGCGAGGTCTCGGCGGCGGCCCAGGCCCACGGCAACCCGATGCTCGACGCGCCGGTCTCCGGCGGCACCGCCGGCGCCGCGGCCGGTACCCTGACCTTCATGGTCGGCGGCGAGGCAGCCGACTTCGAGCATGCCAGGCCGGTGCTGGCGGCCATGGGCAAGAACATCGTGCACTGCGGCGGCGCCGGCAACGGCCAGGTGGCCAAGGTGGCGAACAACCTGCTGCTGGGCATCAGCATGATCGGCGTGGCCGAAGCCATGTCCCTGGGCGTAAAGCTGGGCATGGACGCGGAGGTGCTGGCCGGCATCATCAACACCTCCAGCGGCCGCTGCTGGAGCTCGGAGGTGAACAACCCGCTCACCGGCGCGCCGGCGGCCCGCGGCTACAGCGGCGGCTTCGGCACCGACCTGATGCTCAAGGACCTGGGCCTGGCCAGCGAGGCCGCGCGCCAGGTGCGCCAGCCGGTGCTGCTCGGCGCGCTGGCGCAGCAGCTGTTCCAGGCGTTCAGCAACCAGGGTAATGGCCAGTTGGACTTTTCGGCGATCGTGAAGCTGTATCAGGAGGGGTGAGGCCAACCGCCAACCGCTCTCGTAGGAGCGAGCTTGCTCGCGAATGGAGTCAACCGGCGGTGGTGGTGCTTTGGGTTGACTCCGTACCCTCTCCCCAGCCCTCGGCTGCGCGCCCCGCCCTGAAGGGAGAGGGGGTTAGTCCGTGCCGAGAGGAGGAATGGTTTCAGCCGGAAACTGCCGGCTGACTCAGGAATACCCAAGCGCTCCGAACGGTCCCCTCTCCCTTCAGGGAGAGGGTTAGGGAGAGGGCGCTCTTCAGCACAGGCACCGCCCCAGCCGGCAAGCACCGTTCGCGAGCAAGCTCGCTCCTACAAAAGCTCCACTCCCCTCCCGCACTCTGCGAAATTTCATACCCCAGCTTTCCATTGAGCCCCTACAAACCCCGCCGGTAGGCTCTGCCCGTCACGGTCACTGCCGTGACACGGGTGTAGCAACCTGTAGAGTCAGAGCGCGGTAGCCCCTTGCCTTCCCATGCACGGTGCTTTTCCCGCCAGCCCCTCAAGGGCACTCATGGCGGGCCGCTCGGGGCAGGCTTCGGCCTGGCCGGCTCTCTGGCTCCGGTTTGCTACCCCCGCGCGGCCCGCCTCCCTTTCCGGGGGCGGTTCCTCACCCACTCGAGGAGCAATGGACATGCCACTTCCGGCCAACCGCGTGCATCGCCCTGCTGCCTCTCACCCGGAGGCAGACGATGCCTGACATGATCCCCCTCACCACCCTCTCCCAACCCCACGAGGACGTTCTCTACGTCAACCTCCAGGCCCCGGTCGAGCACCTGATGGGCACCGCCGAGCGCCGCCTGGAATCCCTCAGCGTGCTGCTGCGCCTGCTGGAGGACAGCGCCGACGAAATGCCCATGCCTGCCGGGGTGGCGCGCCTGTCCGCCAGCCTCGCGCCGCTGCTGGAGGAAGCGCGGCAGCTGTACGACCTGGCGGAGCGCAAGGCCCGGCAGGAGCAGGCCGGCGCCTGAGCCCCCGGCGGAGGGCACAGCGCCCTCCGCCTACCCCGCGCCACCAGGCGGGCATCTCGGCTATGATGCGCGCTCCCCCGTGTACCCGCCTGGAAGCCCCCGCATGATCCTCCGCCCGCAAACCCCGACGCTCTGGGTGCTGCTGTTCTCCCTCAAGGGTTCGATCATCCCGGCCATCTGGCGCAAGGTGCTCTACACGGTGCTGCTCAGCTCGCTGGTGGTGGCCACCCACGGCACCCTCTACCACTACAAGGTGGTGATCACCTCCACGCCCTTCACCCTCTGGGGCCTGACCCTGGCGATCTTCCTGGGCTTCCGCAACAACGTGGCCTACCAGCGCTTCTGGGAGGCGCGCACGCTCTGGGGCGAGCTGCTGATCGTCTCGCGCAACCTGGCGCGGCAGAGCCTGTCGCTGCTGCCCGGCCTGGACGACGCCGGGCGCCGCCTGCTGGCCCAGCGCCTGGCCGCCTTCGCCTACGTGCTGCGCGACCAGTTGCGCGAGCGCCCGCAGAGCGAGGACGCCCGCCGCCTGCTCGGCAGCGAACTGGCCGACGCCCTGGCCCGCACGCCCGGCCCGGCCAACGCCCTGCTCGCCCGCCTGGGCCGCGACTTCGCCGAGGCCGGCCGGCGCGCCGGCGCCAGCGACATGCTGCAGGCCAACGTCGACCAGCAGGTCAGCCGCCTGTCCTACGTGCTCGGCGGCTGCGAGCGGATCAAGGGCACGCCCATCCCCTACCCCTACATCCTCATGCTGCACCGCATCGTCCACGTGTACTGCTTCCTGCTGCCATTCTGCCTGGTCGACAGCATCGGCTGGTTCACCCCGCTGGCGGTGTGCGTGCTGGCCTACACCTTCTTCGGCCTGGACGCCCTGGGCGACCAGATCGCCGACCCGTTCGACACCCAGCCCAACGACCTGCCGCTGGACGCCATGAGCCGCCACCTGGAGATCGCCGTCATGGAGATCCTCGGCGAGGCCGAGCTGCCGGCGCCGCTGGAGCCGGTCGACGGCCTGCTGCTCTGACCTTCGAGGAACCGCCCATGAACCACCTGCAAGACGTCCCCCTGGCCAAGGCCTACCTGCTGCTCAACCACGGCCCGTCCACAATCGTCACCAGCGAACACGAAGGCGTGGCCAACGTGATGGCCGCGGCCTGGGTGATGCCGCTGGACTTCGACCCGCCCAAGCTGCTGCTGGTGCTGGACCGCAACACCTGGTCGCGGCACCTGGTGGAAGGCGCCGGCGCCTTCGTCATCCAGCTGCCGTCGCGGCGCCAGGCCGAACTGACCCTGGCGGTGGGCTCCAGCAACGGCGGCGAGCTGGACAAGTTCGCCCGCTTCGACATCGCCACCGCCCGCGCCCGCCAGGTGCAGGCGCCGATCGTCGAAGGCTGCCTGGCCTACCTGGAATGCAAGGTGATCGCCGAGCCGCACAACCAGGAGAAGTACGACCTGTTCATCGCCGAGGTGGTGGCGGCCTATGCGGACGAGCGGGTGTTCTCGAAGGGGCGCTGGCATTTCCCCGACGAGGAATCGCGGACCATTCATTACCAGGCCGGCGGGGCTTTCTTTGCGACAGGGGAGGCTTTTCAGGTGGTCAAGGCTGAGGCTTGAAGCAAGAGCCCCTCTCCCCAGCCCTCTCCCTGAAGGGAGAGGGGACTGTCCTCTGCCAATCGAAGCATCAGCGCACGCCTGCCTCTTCAGGCTGACACCTGACTACCCGTACATGCCGAACGGCCTCCTCTCCCTCTGGGAGAGGGCTGGGGTGAGGGCAAGCGCGCTCAAACCCCACACCCCGGCTATCCCCGCACCGCCCCCGAAACCACCCGCCCCCGCAAACTCACCCAACACCCCGGCGCCCCATCCCCCACGCTCATCGCCAGGTCGTGCAGCCGCGCCACCGCCGCCACCAGGCTCAGCCCCAGGCCGTTGCCCGGCGTGTGGCGGCTGCGCTCGGAGCGGTAGAAGCGCCGCAGCACCGCCTCGCGCTCGTGCTCCGGAATCCCCGGCCCGTCGTCGCGCACCTGCACCTCCACCCACTCCTCGCCCGCTTCCACCCGCACCTCGACGCGCCCCTCGGCCGGGGTGAACTTCAGGGCGTTGTCCACCAGGTTGCTCAGGGCATCGAACAGCAGGTGCGCGTCGCCCTGCAGCCAGGCCGGCTGCACCGGGCCGCTGTAGCTCAGGTGCAGGCCGCGCTCCTCGGCCAGGGGCTCGAACAGCTCGACCACGTCGGCCGCCACCTGGGTCAGGTCCACCGCGACGAAGCCGGTGCGCCGCGCGCTGTCCTCGATCTCGGAGATGCGCAGCAGCGCGCGGAAGGTCAGCAGCAGGCCGTGGGCGTCCTCGATGGCCTGGTCGATGGCGGCGGCGTACTCCTGCTGGCTGCAGTCGCGCCGCTGGGCGCGCTCAAGCCCGGCCAGCAGGCGCGTGAGCGGCGTGCGCAGGTCGTGGGCGACGTCGTCGCAGACACCCTTCACCTCGTGCATCAGCCGCTCGATCTCATCGAGCATGCGGTTCACCACCACCGCCAGGCGGTCGACGTCGTCGGAGCTGCCGCGCACCGGCAGGCGCTCGCTGAGGTCGCCCTTGACGATGCGCTCGATGGCCCCGGTCACCGCGTCCAGGCGCTGCTGCGAGGTGCGCCCGGCGATGATCGCGCCGGCCAGGCCGAGGATGAGGATCAGCACCCCGCCGGAAGCCATGGCGCTAACCAGCAGTTCGTCGAATTCCAGCAGGTCCTGGATGTCCTGGCCGATCACCAGCACCTCGCCCGAGGGCATGCGGTGGACGATGCCGCGCACGCGCCGTTCGCCGCCGGAGAGGCTGCGCCGGCTGAACTCGATGGGCGTGTCCAGCACCTGGGTCGGCGGCTGCTCGGCGAGGGTGCCGGCCAGGCGCCGGCCGCTGGCGTCGAACAGCGCCTGGGGGAAGTGCTGCTCGGGGTCCTTGGCGGCGTGCTCCTGCACCTCGCGCAGCAGCTCGGGCAGCTCCAGGCCGGCGCGGTTGTGGACCTGCCGCGTCAGGTTGGCCTGCACCTCGGCGCGCAGGTAGCCGGCGGTGCGCCAGTACACGTAGCCGAACAGCGCCAGCGAGGCCACGCCGAACAGCAGCAGGAACAGCAGCGCCACGCGGAAGCTGGTGGTGCGCGGAATCTCACTCAGGCGCCCGGAGAACATAGCCCGCCCCCGCACGGTGTGGATCATCGGCGGCTCGCCGTCCACGTCGACCTTGCGCCGCAGGCGGCCGATGTGCACCTCGATGACGTTGGTACGCTCGTCGTAGCGGTAGTTCCACACCGCCTCGAAGAGCATGGTGCGGGTGACGATCTGCCCGGCGTGGCGCGCCAGGTATTCCAGCAGCTGGTACTCGCGCGGCACCAGGTCGATCTGCCGCTCGCCGCGGCGTACCGAGCGGCGCAGCAGGTCGATGTCCAGGTTGCCGATGCGCAGCCGGCTGTCGCGCGCCTCGCTGCCACGCGCGGCCCGGCGGGTCAGGGCGTCCAGGCGGGCGGTCAGCTCGATGAACTCGAAGGGCTTGGTCAGGTAGTCGTCGCCGCCGGCGCGCAGGCCGCGCACGCGCTCGTCGAGGTCGGACAAGGCGCTGAGGATCAGCACCGGCGTCTCCACCCCGGCCGAGCGCAGCGCGGTGAGCATGGCCAGGCCGTCCATGCCGCCGGGCAGCATGCGGTCCAGGACGATCACCGCGAAGCTCTCGCTCAGGGCCCGCACCAGGCCGTCGCGGCCGTTGCCGACCAGGCTGACCTGGTAGCCGTGGTCGTGCAGCGCGGCGCCGATCTCGGCGGCGGTGGCGGGGTCGTCTTCGACGACGAGAACCTGGGTCATGGGCAGCGGTCCGTGGCGGCGGCGGGAAGTGTCCGGCAGTATATTTCGACAGGTGCGGGCGAACGCCAGCCTCGCGCCAAGATGAACAAAAGTTTAGGTGCGCCCTTGAGAATCCTGGTCATCGAAGACGAACCGCAGGCCGCCGGCTACCTGGTGCGCGGCCTGCGCGAGAGCGGGCACATAGTCGACGCCGCGAGCGATGGCGTCCACGGCCTGGACCTGGCCCTGGAAAACCTCTACGACGCCCTGGTGCTGGACCGCCGCCTGCCCGGCCTGGACGGCCTGGAACTGGTGCGCCGGCTGCGCGCCGCGGGCTCCGACACGCCGGTGCTGATGCTCAGCGCCCTGGCCTCCACCCACCACCGCGTCGAGGGCCTGCAGGCCGGCTGCGACGACTACCTGGCCAAGCCCTACGCCTTCGTCGAGGTGCACGCGCGCCTGGCCGCCCTGCTGCGCCGCCCCGGCCGCCAGCTGCTCGGCGCGCGCCTGCAGGTCGGCGATCTGCTGCTGGACTGCGAGGGCCGCGTGGCCCAGCGCCAGGGCCGCAGCATGGTGCTGCAGCAGCGCGAATTCCTGATCCTGGAAAAACTCATGCGCCACGCCGACCAGGTGGTGACCCGCGGCATGCTGCTGGAAAGCGCCTGGGACTACGACTTCGACCCGCGCGACAACGTCATCGACAAGCACATCCACCGCCTGCGGCAAAAGGTCGACCAGGGCTTCGAGCACCCGCTGATCCACACCGTGCCGGGCGCCGGCTACATGCTCAGCGAGACGCCGCCGGAATAGGCCGCGCCGAGGTGCTCTTCGTAGGAGCGAGCTTGCTCGCGAACCAGTTTCCAGGCTGGGCGTGGTGTGTGGCCTGAAGAGCACCCTCTCCCTAACCCTCTCCCTGAAGGGAGAGGGGACCATTGGGCAGAACTGGGTGTTCTGGAGTTAGCCGGCAGCACCGAAGGTTTCCGGCTGAAACCATTCCTTCTCTCGGCACGGACAAGCCCCCTCTCCCTTCAGGGCGGGGCGTGCAGCCGAGGGCTGGGGAGAGGGAAAGGCGCCCCCCAACACACCGTAGCCACGGGTGAGCCCCATTCGCGAGCAAGCTCGCTCCTACGAAGAGCCCCGCGTCAAGCGGCCAGGCACCGCTTCAGGCCGGCTTCCAGGCGCTCGCGCGACCCGGCAGCGGCAGTTATACGCCCTACGCCGAGGCGCTTTTCGTAGGATGGGTTGAGCGAAGCGATACCCATCACCCCAACCGAACGCCGGCTCTGCCGACGGGATCGCGGACAGAGTCCGCTCCTACGCGTCTTCAGCCATGCCATTCCCGCTCCTACAATGGATTCCACACACCGGCTCGGATCACACCCACCGCGCCAAGCAGCATCGCCCCCAACCCCCACCTAAATTTTTATTCAGCTTGGGAAGAACCGCCCGGTAGCTGCCTGGCGCTAGGCTCGTCCTCCACAGCAGCCCGCAGCGCGCGGGACGCAGAAGGACGTAGCCCATGCCCCCATCCACCGCCGGCGCCCTGCCCCGGCTGGCCGCCGCCCTCTCCCTGGCCCTGCTCGGGGCCTGTTCGCTGGTGCCGCCGTACCAGCGGCCCGGCGTCGCCGTCGCCAGCCACTGGGACAACGCCACCGCCCCTGGTGCCCAGGTGCCGCAACAGTGGTGGAAGGACTACGCCAGCGCCGAGCTGGACCAGCTGATCCAGCGCGCCGGCAGCGACAGCCTGAGCCTGCAGGCGGCCATCGCGCGGGTCGACCAGGCCCGGGGCAATGCCCGCGTTGCCGGGGCCGCGCTCTACCCGGACCTGAGCCTGGGCGGCAGCTATGTCCACGACCATGACAGCAGCAAGAACGCCCACGACCTCTACGCCCAGGCCAGCTACGAGCTGGACTTCTGGGGCCGCAACCGCGCCCTGGCCGATTCCGCGACCGCGCAGGCCCAGGCCACGGCCTACGACCTTGAGACGGTGCGCATCGGCCTGCAGGCGGACATCGCCGACGCCTACTTCCAGGTGCTCTCGCTGGACGAGCGCCTGGCCGTGGCCCAGCGCATCGCCAGCGACGCCGAGAACATCCTGCAACTGGTGCAGACGCAGTCGCGCCTGGGCTCTTCCTCGGACCTCGAGGTGGAACAGCAGCGCAACGCCCTGCAGAACTTCCAGGCCAACGTCAGCGTCCTGGCCCAGCAGCGCGATGCCGCGCTCTACCAGTTGGCGGTACTGGTGGGCGCCGCACCCGAAGGCTTCGCCCTGCAGCACCGCGGCCTGGACGGCATCCAGCTGCCCGAGGCGCGCGCCGGGCTGCCGGCCAGCCTGCTGGGCCAGCGCCCGGACATCCAGGCCGCCGAGGCGCGGCTGCTGGCGGCCAACTTCGACGTCGGCGCGGCGCGGGCGGCCTTCCTGCCGAACATTTCCCTGGGCGCCCTCGCCGGCAGCGACGTGCACACCGGCGGCGGGCTCTGGCAACTGGCCGCCAGCCTCGGCCAGCCGCTGTTCGACGGCGGCCTGCTGGAAGGCCAGTTGCAGGCCGACCGCGCCCACGCCCGCGAGCTGGTCGCCGACTACCGGCAGAACGTGCTCCAGGCCCTGCAGGACGTGGAGACGCAGCTCAGCGCCAACGCCCGCCTGGCGCAGACCCAACGCCTCGACCTGGCCGCCGTGGACTCGGCGCGCAAGGCCGCCGACCTGGCCCAGGTGCGCTACCGCCTGGGCAGCACCGACTTCCTCACCCTGCTGACCGTGCAACGCACCCTGTACCAGGCCGAAGACAGCCTGTTGCAGGTGCGCCTGCAACGCCTGCAGGCCTCCGTAGGGCTGAACCGCGCCCTCGGCGGCGGCTTCCAGGCACCGCAGGCCCAGTTGGCCAGCAACCCACCTCCCGCACAGGCGACCCGACCGTGAGCCCGTCCCCCGCTTCCCCCCAGCGCCGCTACTGGCGCCTGGCATTCCTCTTCCTGGCCGTGGCGCTGGCCGCCTTCGCCTGGCGCCATTTCGACGCCGCCAAGACGGCCAAGCCAGCCGAGGCGCCGGTGCCGGTCAGCCTGGGCGTGGCCGACCAGCGCGACCTGCCGATCTGGCTGCAGACCATCGGCACGGTGCAGGCGCTGAACGCGGTGGACATCAAGGTGCGGGTGGATGGCGAGCTGCAGCAGTTGCACTTCCAGGAGGGCCAGATGGTCAAGGCCGGGCAGCTGCTCGCCGAGATCGACCCGCGCCCCTATGCCGCCCAGGTGCTGCAGGCCAAGGCCAACAAGGCGCGCGACGAGGCGCAGCTGGCGGTGGCCAGGGTCAACCTCGAGCGCGCCGGCAAGCTGGCCGCCGCCCATGCCGGGCCGAGCCAGGACGTGGACACCCTGCGCGGCCAGGTGGCCACCCTGCAGGCCACGATCCAGGCCGACCAGGCGGCGCTGGACACCGCCCAGCTGCAACTCGGCTACACCCGCATCGCCGCGCCCTTCGCCGGGCGCACCGGGCAGCGCCTGGTGGACGCCGGCAGCATCGTCCACGCCGGCGACAACACTGGCCTGCTGACCCTCACCCAGATGGCGCCCATCTCCCTGGCCTTCAGCCTGCCCCAGGAGGACCTGGCCGAAGTGCTGCAGGCCAGCGCCGGGCAGGCGCTGCAGGTCGAGGCGCTGAGCCGCGACGGCCGCCAGCACATCGCCACGGGCCGGCTGAGCTTCATCGACAGCCAGGTCTCCACCGGCAACGGGCAGATCCTGTTCAAGGCCGACTTCGACAACGCCGACGGCAAGCTCTGGCCCGGCGAGCTGCTCAGCGTGCGCCTGCTGCTGCGCACCGAGAAGGCCGCCACCGTGGTGCCAGCCAGCGCCGTGCAGCAGGGGCCGCAGGGCAGCTTCGTGTACGTGGTCGGGCGCGACCAGCAGGCCCAGGTGCGCGAGGTGAAGGCCGGCGCCGTGGTCGACGGCCTGCAGTGGATCCACCAGGGCCTGGCGCCCGGCGAGACCGTGGTCACCGGCGGCCAGTACCGCCTGGCTCCGGGGCTGAAGGTCGCGGCCCTGGCCGACGCCCGCCAGACCGCCAGCGCGGAGCAGCGGCCATGACGCTCTCCGAGCCCTTCATCCGCCGCCGGGTGGCCACCACCCTGCTGGCCCTGGGCGTGCTGCTGCTCGGCGGCGCCGCCTACTTCCTGCTGCCGGTGGCGCCGCTGCCGCAGGTGGACATGCCGACCATCCAGGTGCAGGCCACCCTGCCCGGGGCCAGCGCCGAGACCATGGCCTCGTCGGTGGCCACACCGCTGGAGCGGGCCTTCGCCAGCGTCCCCGGGGTCACCCAGATGACCTCCTCCAGCTCGCTGGGGCTGACGCAGATCACCCTGCAGTTCGACCTGGAGCGCAACATCGACGGCGCCGCCCAGGATGTGCAGACGGCGATCAACGCCGCCGGCGGCAACCTGCCGAAGAACCTGCCGGCGCCGCCGACCTTCCACAAGGTCAACCCGGCGGAGTTCACCTTCCTGTCCCTGGCCCTGACCTCGCCGACCCGCACCCTGCCGGAGCTGGACCACTACGCCGACGACTACCTCGGCCAGCAGTTGTCACAGATCCCCGGCGTCGGCCTGGTGGACTTCCACGGCGAGCAGCGCCCGGCGGTGCGCGTGCGCATCGACCCCGACGCCCTGGCCGCCCGCGGCCTGACCCTGGACGACGTGCGCGGCGTGCTGGGCAGCGCCACGGTGGACGCGCCCAAGGGCAACCTAGACGGTGCCGAGCGGGCCATCACCCTGGACACCACCGACCAGCTCACCCGCGCCGCGCAGTACGGTTCGCTGGTGATCGCCTACCGCAACGGCGTGCCGATCCGCATCAGCGACCTGGGCACGGTGATCGACGGCGCCGAGGACGTGCGCCAGGCCGCCGGCCTGCAGGGCCAGCCGACGGTGATCGTCGACATCCACAAGCAGCCCGGCTACAACGTGCTGGCGGTGACCCAGGCGATCAAGGACCGCCTGCCCTCGCTGCTGCTGCAGCTGCCGCGCGACGTGCAGGTGCACCTGGTGGGCGACCGCACCCAGACCATCAACGCCTCCATCGACGAGGTGCAGTTCAACCTGCTGCTGTCCATCGCCCTGGTGGTGGCTGTGGTCTTCGTGTTCCTGCGCAACGTCAGCGCCACGGTGATCCCGGCGCTGACCATCCCGCTGTCGCTGGTGGCCACCTTCGCGGTGATGTACGTGCTGGGCTACAGCCTGGACAACCTGTCGATCATGGCCCTGAGCATCGCCGTGGGCTTCGTGGTGGACGACGCCATCGTGGTCATGGAGAACATCATCCGCCACCTGGAGATGCACAAGCCGCCGCTGCAGGCGGCCATCGAGGGCACCGCCGAGGTGGCCTTCACCATCGTTTCCATGACCGTTTCGCTGGTGGCGGTGTTCATCCCCATCCTGTTCATGGGCGGGGTGATCGGCCGCCTGCTGCGCGAGTTCGCGGTGACCGTGAGCGTGGCGGTGGTGATGTCCGGGGTGGTCTCGCTGACGGTCACGCCGATGCTCTGCGCCTGGTTCATCCGCCACGACCTGCACGGCGTGCAGAACCGCTTCCTGCAGTGGAGCGAGCGCACCTTCGAGGCCCTGCTCGACGGCTACCGGCGCAGCCTGCGGCGGGTGCTGCGGCACGAGCGCCTGACCCTGGCCGTGGCCCTGCTCACCCTGCTGGTCACCGCCGTGCTCTACGTCGAGGTGCCCAAGGGCTTCTTCCCGCAGCAGGACACCGGGGTGATCATGGGCGTGGCCGAGGCCAACGCGGACGTTTCCTTCGCCGCCATGCGCGAACGCATGGCCGCGCTCAGCGAGGTGGTCCGGCGCGACCCGGACGTGGCCAACGTCTACTACTGGATCGGCCCCAACCCCACCCTCAGCCAGGGCCGGGTGATGATCAACCTCAAGCCCTACGAGCAGCGCGCGGCCAAGGCCGACCAGGTGGTGGCGCGGCTCAAGCGCGAGCTGGCCGCGGTGCCGGGCATCGCCCTGTACATGCAGGTGCGCCAGGACGTGCAGATCGGCGGGCGGCCGAGCAAGACGCAGTTCCAGTACACCCTGCAGGACCCGGACAGCCACGAGCTGGACCACTGGGCCGGCGTGCTGCTGGCGCGCCTGAAGCAGCTGCCGCAGCTGCGCGACGTGGCCACCGACCAGCAGCAGGCGGCGCCGCGCGCCACCCTGCACATCGACCGCGACAGCGCCGCGCGCCTGGGCGTGAACGTGCAGGCCATCGACGACGTGCTCTACGACGCCTTCGGCCAGCGCCAGGTGGCGACCCTGTTCACCGCGCTGGACCAGTACCACGTGATCCTCGAGCTGGACCCGCGCTGGCAGGTTTCAGAGGAAAGCCTCAGGCACCTCTATGCGCGCTCCAGCCTGACCGGCGACCTGGTGCCGCTGAGCGTGCTCGGCCGCCTGGAGCCGGACCTGGCGCCCATCACCATCAACCACCAGGGGCTGTTCCCGGCGGTCACCCTGTCGTTCAACCTGGCGCCGGGCTACGCGCTGGGCGATGCGGTGAGCGCCATCAACCAGGCCACCCGCCAGGCCGGCCTGCCGGACAGCGTCAGCGGCACCTTCCAGGGCACCGCCCAGGCCTTCCAGGATTCGCTGCGCAGCCAGCCGTGGCTGATCCTGGCGGCGGTGGTGACGGTGTACATCGTCCTCGGCGTGCTCTACGAGAGCCCGCTGCTGCCGCTGTCGATCCTCTCCACCCTGCCCTCGGCCGGCCTCGGCGCGCTGCTGGCCCTGCTGCTGTGCGGCCAGGACCTGTCGCTGATGGGGATGATCGGCATCATCCTGCTGATCGGCATCGTCAAGAAGAACGCCATCATGATGATCGACTTCGCCCTGGTGGCCGAACGCGGCGGCATGACGCCGGAACAGGCGACCATAGAGGGCAGCACCCTGCGCTTCCGGCCGATCCTCATGACCACCCTGGCAGCGCTGTTCGGCGCCCTGCCGCTGGCCCTGGGCACCGGCTCCGGCGCCGAGCTGCGCCAGCCGCTGGGCATCGCCATCGTCGGCGGCCTGCTGGTGTCGCAGGTGCTGACGCTGTACACCACGCCGGTGATCTACCTGTGGTTCTCGCGCCTGGCCGCCGGCTTCCGCGCCTGGCGCCAGGCCCGCGGCGGCCTGCTGGCGCCGCAGCAGCGCTGAGCATACTCAGGCGGTCGTCTCGAAGCTCCAGTACGGTTTCGACGAGCCCAGCGCCGCCGCCGGCAGGGCCCACTGCAACGGCGTGCCTTCCAGCAGCAGTGGCGGGCGCAGGCGCTGCGCCGGGCCCCAGGCGGTGGTCTCGATGGCCGGGTCGAGATCGGCCGGTGCCTCTTCGGCCAGGGCCGGCAAGGCGTCGGCCCGCATCCCCTGCTCCACCAGGAACTGCGCGGTGCGCGCCAGCGACAGGCGCCAGGTGCTGCCGCGCCCGCTGCCCAGGCGCCGGCCCAGGCCACAGAGCGCGGCGGCGGCCATCAGGTAGCCGGTGGCATGGTCCAGGGCCTGCACCGGCAGCGGCACCGGCTTGTCGGCCTGGCGCCAGCGCATGCCGGCCTCGGCGATGCCAGTGCTCATCTGCACCAGGCTGTCGAAGCCCCGGCGGTTGCGCCAGGGGCCGCTCCAGCCGTAGGCGTTCAGGCTCACGTCGACCAGCCCCGGCGCCAGGTCCTGGCGCACTTCGGCGTCGAAGCCGAGGTTCTCCAGGGCGTCGCCGCGGTAGCCGTGGATCAGCACGTCGGTGTGGCGCAGCAGTTCCTCGAAGCGCTCGCGCCCGGGCAGGTCCTTCAGGTCCAGGCGCGCGCAGCGCTTGCCCAGGCAGACCTCGGGGATCACCCCCGGCTCGTCCCAGCCCGGCGGGTCGATGCGCAGCACCTCGGCGCCCAGGCCGGCAAGGAAACGGCTGGCCACCGGCCCGGCGAGCACCCGGGTGAGGTCCAGCACCCGCACCCCGGCCAGCGGCCGGTCCGCCGCCAGCGCCCAGGCCGGCGCGGGGGCGATGGCCTGCTCCTGGCTCCAGATCAGGTCCTGCTCCGCCAGGGCCTGGCCCTGGGGGTGCGCCTTCCATTCGTCGATGGAGCGCATCTCCGCGGCGCAACCGCCGGTGGCCACCACCGCGTGCTCCAGTTCGGCCTTGTTCCAGGTGGCGACGCGGGCCGCCGCCTCTTCGCGGCTGGCCACCGGCCCCAGCACGCGCACGACCGCGGCGCGGTGGTGCGGGGCGTTGGTGTGCAGGCGGATCCAGCCGTCGCGGGTGGCGTAGTCGCCGGCGATGTCGCCCCACATGGGCGGCAGCGCCCAGCCCTGGGGCCGCAGCGTCCAGGCGAACCAGAAGGACGCCAGGCGGCGGTCCACCTGCAGCGCCCCCGGCGTCTGGCCGGCGCGCTTCAGCAAGGCCGCGGTGGCCAGGCCGGCAGCGGCGATGGAGGCACTGGCGAGGTCGGTGACGGCGAAGGTCGAGGGCAGCCCGCCCTCGGCCTGGAAGGACAGGGGCGCGGGCAGGGCCGCGTTCTCTTCCAGGGCCTGCCACAGGGCCCTGGTCATCTGGCTGGCGAGCATGCTGCACCTCGATCGAAGGAGTCCATGAAACGGACCCGCCAGGCAACCTTAGCCCGCCCGCCGCGCCGCCGCGAGCCGACCTTGCGCCGCAGGGGAATCGCGGGCAATAAAAAACCCGCCGGTGGCGGGTTCTTTACTGGGGCGCTAGTCCTTTAGCGATGTGCCTACCATCGCCCCCGAAGCGTGAAAATTTCGTGAAGAACCTTGAGTCAACCTGAATAATCCAATGCCGTCCAGGCACGGCTGAGGTCGTCGCGGATGCGACAGGCGGACAGGTCGCCGCCCTCCTCGCCCACGCTCAGCAGGCGGGTGGCGCCGGTGCCGTCGTCGTGCACCTCGGTCAGCGTCTGCAGGCGGCCGCAGTTGGGCGTGTCTATCACATAGCTGGCCACCACCGCCGAGCGCGAGCGCGGCACGCGGATGGCGTCGCGCACGATGCCGTGTTCCTCCACCCGCTTGCCGTCGGCCACCAGCACCGCCCAGGCCTCGCGGCCGTCGATCACCAGGTAGGCGCCATTGGCCTTGGGCCCCTCGGCCTGCGGCTGGGCGCAACCGGCGAGCAGGGCCAGGAGGGTGAGCACCAGCAGGGCTTTGACTTGCTTCATCACGCGTTCCTCTTCTTCGTCGTCGCCGCGGGGCGGGGCCCGGTTTCGCGGCGGCCATGGATTCAGTGAGCCAGCGGAAACCATGGTAGCCACAAAATACTGTTCATGCATACAGTATTTTTCGATTATCCTTCTGTCATCGACGAAAGGCACCCTGGCAACAGGTGGCAGGCAAGGACCCGAACAGGAGCGAAAGCGATGGTGGACATCCGCCAGATGAAATACACCGTGAACCACATGGGCGTGGAGGAAGTCAGCGAAGCGGTCGCCGAACTGCACCTCGAGGGCCTGGTCACCGAGGGCAAGACGCCCTTCTCCCGCACCCACTTCAACACCTGCTTCGCCGAGATCGAGGCACTGCTGCAGCGCGCCGGCTACCACCGCCCGCTGGACGTGGTGGGCTACCAGGGCCAGGCCTACGCCATGTTCGACCCCACGCGCTGGGATGCGGTGGAGGTGCTGCGCTGGCTGAAGGAATACGTGGAGGAGGCCCGCAGCGAGGCGGCGGGGGCCTGAACATTACCCCGCCGCGGGGATGGCAAAAGGCCGCAAAGGCTTGCCGCAGAGCGGCCGGACTTGCGCTGAAGGAGTTCGGCCACTAATGTCCTTGGGGCAGTTACGCACCACCACGCTGAATCAAGGACGAGTCCATGAGCAAGACGCTCCCCCAGGACTGGCTGTGGGCCTACCAGAAACTCCGCAGCCTCGCGGTCGGCCGCACCAGCTCCGCCTTCCTCGCCACCCTCTACCACCTGCGCGGCGATACCGGCCCCTTCTACTGCAAGGGCGGGCTGCGCAAGTCGCGCCTGGTGCGCAAGGAGTCCTGAGGCGGCTCATCGCGGACGGAGTCCGCTCCTACGGTTAGCGCCGCGCCCCTTGTAGGAGCGCGCCCTGCGCGCGATCGCGGGCAGGGCCCGCTCCTACAGGTTGACGTCGAGCTTCCCGCGCTCACGGAGCCAATCCGTAGGGCGCATAACGCCTACGGCGTTATCCGCCGCCGCCATCGGGCACCGGTGCCTCGGCCAACGGCGGATAACCGCGAACGGTTATTCGCCCTACGATTGAGCCCGAGCGTCGGCGAACGGCGCCCGTTCAGGGATACGACTGCCGCTGCCCGTTCGAGCGCGTCGTCCCCGGGGTGACGTCGAATTGCACGCCGTTGGGGTATTCGATGCTCTGGCGGATGCCACCGTTGGTACCACCGCCGCTGTTGTCGATGATCACCCGGCTGGAGCCCTGTTCGTAGCTGCGCGGAACCTGCACGCCACCGTAGCCGTCATAGCGCTGCACACTCGACGAGCTGCCGATGCTGCCACTGGCGCCGGGGCTGACGTAGATGCGCTCGATGCTGCGCACCGGCGGCTGGCCGGCCAGCGCCGCCCCGGCCAGCAGGCTGGCGAGCAGGCCGCAAAGCGCTCGGCTCTTCATGCTGGTCATGCTGGCTGAACCTCCGGTTAGGCTGGAAATGCCCCCAGTCTAACAACTCCAGTTTCCTACGCACTCTTTCCCTTGCTATTCGATTGCCACGATTGGCAGATCGTTTCATATCAGTAAGATGCGACGATTTCTGAAAGAAGTTTCTGATGAATATTCGTCGCACAGCCTTCCTCCTCTTGATTGCGGTCCTGCCCCTGGCCGCCTCCGCCGCCGCCCCGCGCACCTTCCAGGAAGCCAAGAAGATCGGCTGGAAGCTCTATGCCCGCCAGTCGGTGGAGTTCTATTGCGGCTGCCGCTACAAGGGCAACCGCGTCGACCTGGCCAGTTGCGGCTACGTGCCGCGCAAGAACGCCAAGCGCGCCGGGCGCATCGAGTGGGAGCACATAGTCCCGGCCTGGGTCATCGGCCACCAGCGCCAGTGCTGGCAGAGCGGCGGGCGCAGCAACTGCTCGCGGCACGACCCGGTGTACCAGCGCGCCGAGGCCGACCTGTTCAACCTGGTGCCGAGCATCGGCGAGGTCAACGGCGACCGCAACAACTTCGGCTACGGCTGGCTGCCGCAGCAGGCGCCGCAGTATGGCGCCTGCCCGATGGTCATCGACTTCAAGGCGAAGAAGGCCATGCCGCGCCCGCAGATCCGCGGGATGATCGCCCGCACCTACTTCTACATGAGCGACCGCTACGGCCTGAGGCTGTCCAGACAGGACCGCCAGCTGTACCAGGCCTGGAGCAAGCAGTACCCGGTGGAAGCCTGGGAGCGCCAGCGCAACCAGATGGTCGGCTGCGTGATGGGCTGGGGCAACCCGTACGTGGGCAAGATCGACCTGCAGGGCTGCGGCACCGCGGCCAGCGTCGCCGGGCGCTGAAAGCCAGGCGACGGCCGTCGCGCCTGGCAGTAGACTCAGCGGGCGCACCCTGTCGCGCAGGCCTCTTTTCCCCTGTCTGGAGTACCTCGCATGTCCCTGTCGATCTACCAGATTTCCGTTCCGGTGTTCATCCGCACGCTCGGCAACCTCTCGGCCATCCTGGCCAAGGCCGAAGCCTATGCCCAGGCCAGGTCCATCGACCCGACGGTGCTGCTGAACGCCCGCCTGGCCCCGGACATGTTCCCGCTGACGCGCCAGGTACAGATCGCCAGCGACGCCGCCAAGGGCTGCGCCGCCCGCCTGGCCGGCGTGGAGATTCCCAGCTACGCCGACGAGGAACAGAGCTTCGCCGACCTGCAGGCGCGCATCGCCAAGACCATCGACTACCTCAAGGGCTTCAAGCCCGAGCAGTTCGAAGGCGCCGAGAACCGCGAGATCCACATCAAGACGCCGAGCCGCGAGCTGCACTTCAAGGGCCTGGACTTCCTGCTCGGCTTCGCCAACGCCAACTTCTACTTCCACGTCACCACCACCTACGCCATCCTCCGCCACAACGGCGTGGAGCTGGGCAAGATGGACTTCCTCGGCGGCGCCTGAGCCCGCCCGGTGCCGGCCACGCCGGCACCCTTCCCTAGCGCCCGGGCAGCGGCAGGCTGGTGGTCGACTTGATCTCCGACAGCGCGACTATGGAGTTGATCTCCTGGATGCCCGGCACCTGCGACAGGCGCTCGAAGAAGAAGCGCTCGTAGGCCTCGATGTCCTCGGTGACGATGCGCAGCATGAAGTCCACCGCGCCCATCAGCACATGGCACTCCAGCACCTCGGGGAACTCGCGGATGGCCGCGGCGAACTCGGTGAGGTTGTTGCGCCCGTGGGTGTTCAGCTTCACCTGGGCGAAGATCTGCGTGTTCAGGCCGATCTTCTTGCGGTCCAGCAGGGTCACCTGGCGGCGGATCACCCCTTCTTCCTTCAGGCGCTGGATACGCCGCCAGCACGGCGACTGCGACAGGCCGATGCGCTCGGCGATCTCGGCGGTGGAGAGGGTCGCCTCCTCCTGCAGCAGGGCGAGGATGCGCTTGTCGTAGGCATCCAGCTCGATCGACATTATCTATTCTCCAATCCATGCGTTCACGCATAGTCTATTCGCAAACCATCTCCATCGCCGCTCATTTCGCAAAGCAAAACCCGGCCGGGCCACCGACAATGAGCCACCTCCCAGCCTTGCCGGTCACCGCCATGAACCAAGCCGTTTCCCTGCCCACCCGCACCGCCGTCCTGCCCGCCAGCCTGCTCGACGCCGGCCCCGGCGAGCGCCCCGACGGCTGGACCCGCCGCCCGGCCGACGCGGCGCGCCAGGCGCACTTCGCCATCCGCGCCGAGGCCGATGCCGACGTGCTGTGCAAGCTGCTGAACCTGTTCGCCCTGCAGGGCTGGCTGCCGGCCGAAGTGCATGCCGTGCAGGCGGGCGAATGGCTGCAGGTGGACCTGCGCGTACCGGGTATGCCGGAGCAGCGTGGCGAGGTGATGGCCGAGCGCATGCGCTCGCTGGTCAGCGTGGCGACGGTGGAATTGGCGTTCAGCAGCTTCTGACGGCGCAATCTGTCCGTTCAGCGATACAGGCTGGCTTTCTCGCGTTAGCCGGAAGGCCGGCACGGGCATAGAGTCGGAACCGTCATCCGTCCGTCAGAGGCGGCGACCGCATTCTTCGTACCTTGCCCGAGATGATCGCCATGGCTCGTCCACGTCTGCTCCCCGACAACTTCACCCTGGCCCTGGTCGCTACCGTGGCCATCGCCAGCCTGCTGCCCTGCCAGGGGCCGGTGGCCACCGCCTTCGGCTGGATCACCAACCTGGCCATCGGCCTGCTGTTCTTCCTGCACGGCGCCAAGCTGTCGCGCCAGGCCATCATCGCCGGCGCCACCCACTGGCGCCTGCACCTGCTGGTGTTCGCCTGCACCTTCATCCTCTTCCCGATCCTCGGCCTGGTGCTCAAGCCGGTACTCTCGCCGCTGGTGACCCCGGACCTGTACCTGGGCCTGCTGTACCTGTGCGCCCTGCCGGCCACCGTGCAGTCGTCCATCGCCTTCACCTCGCTGGCCCGCGGCAACATCCCGGCGGCGGTATGCAGCGCCTCGGCGTCCAGCCTGATCGGCATCTTCCTCACCCCGCTGCTGGTCCAGCTGCTGCTGGGCGTGCACGGCGACACCGGCGTCTCCACCCTGGACGCCATCGGCAAGATCACCCTGCAGCTGCTGGTGCCCTTCATCGCCGGCCAGGCCCTGCGCGGCGTGATCGGCGGCTGGGTGGACCGGCACAAGCCGGTGCTGCGCTACGTCGACCAGGGTTCGATCCTGCTGGTGGTCTACACCGCCTTCAGCGCCGCGGTGATCCAGGGCCTGTGGCACCAGGTGCCGCTGGCCGCGCTGGCCGGCCTGGTGGTGGTGTGCTGCATCCTGCTGGCGCTCGCCCTGTTCGCCACCAGCCAGCTCAGCCGGCGCCTGGGCTTCGACAAGGAGGACGAGATCACCATCGTCTTCTGCGGCTCGAAGAAGAGCCTGGCCACCGGCGTGCCCATGGCCCAGGTGCTGTTCGCCACCGGCAGCATCGGCGTGATCCTGCTGCCGCTGATGCTCTTCCACCAGATCCAGCTGATGGTCTGCGCAGTGCTGGCCCAGCGCTACGCCAAGCGCCAGCAGGAAGCGGCGGCCACGGCGCAGGTGGTGCAGTCGCGCTGAGCCGTTCGGTCCGATGTATCCGCAATAAGCCAGACGCCGGCCTTGCCAGCGTAATCGCGGATGAATCCGCTCCTACCGGTGAGAATGCCAGGCTTCACAGCAACCTGTAGGAGCGAGCTTGCTCGCGAACAAACGCGGTGCCATGCGGTTCGCGAGCAAGCTCGCTCCTACGAAGAGCATCTCGGCGCAAGCCGCAAGACAGTCCGCCTAAATGGCAGGAGAAGCCCCACCGTAGGATGGTGTTGAGCGAAGCGATACCCATCGCCACGGCCACATGGGTTTCGCAAGCTCAACCCATCCTACGAGATCAGGCCACCGGCGTACGCAGGGTGACGAACTCCTCGGCCGCCGTCGGGTGGATGCCGATGGTTTCGTCGAACACCCGCTTGGTGGCCCCGGCCTTGAGCGCCACGGCGATGCCCTGGAGGATCTCGCCGGCCTCCGGGCCGACCATGTGGCAGCCCAGCACCTGGTCGCTGTCGGCGTCGACGATCAGCTTCATCAGGGTCTTTTCCTGGGATTCGGTGAGGGTCAGCTTGAGCGCGCGGAAGCGGCTCTCGAACAGCTTGATCCGGTGCCCGGCGGCGCGCGCCTCGTCCTCGGTGAGGCCGATGGTGCCGATGTTCGGCAGGCTGAACACCGCGGTGGGGATCAGCTTGTAGTCCACCGGCCGGTATTCCTCGGGGCGGAACAGCTGGCGGGCCACCGCCATGCCCTCGGCCAGGGCCACCGGGGTCAGCTGCACGCGGCCGATGACGTCGCCGATGGCGCGGATCGACGGCTCGCTGGTGCGGTAGGCCTCATCGACCTTGACGAACCCCTTGTCGTCCAGCGCCACCTCGACGTTCTCCAGCCCCAGGCCGTCGAGCATCGGCCGGCGGCCGGTGGCGTAGAACACGCAGTCGGCCTCCAGCAGGCGGCCGTCCCTGAGGGTCGCCAGCAGGCTGCCGTCGGCCTGCTTGTCGATGCGCGCGATGTCGGCGTTGAACTGCAGGTCCAGGCCCTTCTTCGTCAGCTCGTCACGCAGGTGCTCGCGCACGCTGCGGTCGAAGCCGCGCAGGAACAGCTCGCGGCGGTACAGCAGGGTGGTCTGCGCGCCCAGGCCATGGAAGATGGAGGCGAACTCCACGGCGATGTAGCCGCCGCCCACCACCAGCACCCGGCGCGGCAGCTGCGGCAGGAAGAAGGCCTCCTGGGAGGTGATGACGTGTTCCTTGCCGGGGATGTCCGGCACCTGGGGCCAGCCACCGGTGGCGATGAGGATGTTGGCGGCGCGCAGGCGCTGGCCGTCCACTTCCACGGTATGGGCGTCGACCAGGCGCGCGTGGCCTTCGAGCAGGGTCACCCCGCTGCTCACCAGCAGGTTGCGGTAGATGCCGTTGAGGCGGTGGATCTCGCGGTTCTTGTTGGCGATCAGGGTCGGCCAGTCGAAGCGCGCCTCACCCAGGCTCCAGCCGAAGCCGGCGGCCTGCTCGAAGTCCTCGTGGAAGTGCGCGCCGTACACCAGCAGTTTCTTCGGCACGCAACCGACGTTCACGCAGGTGCCGCCCAGGTAGCGGCTCTCGGCCACCGCCACGCGCGCGCCGAACCCCGCGGCGAACCGCGCGGCACGCACGCCGCCGGAACCCGCACCAATCACGAACAGGTCGAAATCGAAAGCCATCGTCGTTCTCCACTGGCAGATGCCCGGCAGCATACCTCATCGCCGCTGGCCTATCCTGCCAGCAGAGCCCACAGGAGGAAGCCGCCATGCGCCCGTCCCTGACCCACCTGGCCCTGCACGTACCGGACCTGGAGGCCTGCATCGCCTTCTACGAACGCTTCTGCGGCATGCGCGTGATCCACCAGCGCGAGGGCAAGGGCTCGCGCATCGTGTGGATGGCCGAGCAGGGCAAGGAGCACCAGTTCATCTTCGTCATCATGCCCGGCGGCGAGGCCCGCCACCTGGCCAGCGACGACTACAGCCACTTCGGCTTCGCGGTGGACAGCCACGAGAAGGTCGATGCCATCGCCGCCGAGGCCGAACGCGCCGGCTGCCTGATCTGGCCGCCGCGCCAGGAGCCCTACCCCGTCGGTTATTACTGTGGCGTTCGTGACCCTGCAGGAAATTACGTGGAGTTCAGCTACGGCCAACCACTGGGGCCGGGCTCGGAAGAAATGCCGATTCCATCGTCGCTGTAGACGCCGAGCCGTAGGGCGCATAACGCCTCCAGCGTTATCCGCCGCTTTCGCAAGGCAACGGCGGATAACCGCGAACGGTTATTCGCCCTACGGCAGCCCCCCGCTCCGAAAGCGTGCGGCCCACGCGAACGGCGGAAACGAAGAAGCCACCCGCAGGTGGCTTCTTCGACGTACCGGGAACGCGCCGGGATTACCAGGCCTTGCCGGTCTTGTAGAGGTTCTCGTAGCAGAAGTTGGTCGCCTCGATGTAGCCCTCGGCGCTACCGCAGTCGAAGCGCTTGCCCTTGAACTTGTAGGCCAGCACGCAGCCGTCCTGGGCCTGCTTCATCAGGGCGTCGGTGATCTGGATCTCGCCACCCTTGCCCGGCTCGGTCTGCTCGATCAGCTCGAAGATGTCCGGGGTCAGGATGTAGCGGCCGATGATCGCCAGGTTCGACGGCGCCTCTTCCGGCTTGGGCTTCTCGACCATGTTGTTCACGCGGTAGATGTCGTCGCGGATCATCTCGCCGGCGATCACACCGTACTTGTTGGTCTCTTCCGGCGGCACTTCCTGGATGGCCACGATGGAGCAGCGGAACTGGTTGTACAGCTTGACCATCTGCTTCAGGACGCTGTCGCCTTCCAGGTTCAGGCAGAGGTCGTCGGCCAGGACCACGGCGAAGGGCTCGTCGCCGATCAGCGGGCGACCGGTGAGGATGGCGTGGCCCAGGCCCTTCATCTCGATCTGACGGGTGTAGGAGAAGGTGCACTCGTCGATCAGGCGGCGGATACCGACCAGGTACTTTTCCTTGTCGGTGTTGCGGATCTGGGTTTCCAGCTCGTAGCTGATGTCGAAATGGTCTTCCAGCGAACGCTTGCCGCGGCCGGTGACAATGCCGATCTCCGACAGCCCGGCTTCCAGCGCCTCTTCGACGCCGTACTGGATCAGCGGCTTGTTGACGATCGGCAGCATTTCCTTGGGCATGGCCTTGGTGGCCGGGAGGAAGCGGGTGCCGTAGCCGGCAGCCGGGAACAGACATTTCTTGATCATGGAAGTCCTTCGACATGAACGAGGGTGTGAATGGCGCGCAGTCTAATGAGCCCGCGTGCGGCTTACAATGCCCACGCTGCGCGCCCGCCAGCGGAGGCGCAGGCCCGTCGGCGATGGGCAACGGCTAGTCAGACCGCCGCGGCGCCGGCAAGTTCGGTCGATACTGGCAAAAAGTCAGCACTGGTACCTTCGGCGACCGTCTGTCGGCTCCATCCTACGCACTCTGAAGGGCGCCGACAGAGCCCGTGCTGACCTGGCTCAGTCTTCCGGCGGATCGTCGCGGCGTAGCGAACCGGTCGTATTGACCGGATGGGGGCGAGACCAGATACTGTATCTTCATACAGTATTCGGGATTTCATCTTGCTCTACCTCCCCTCTTCCCATCACAGGTGCCAACCATGGGCGTCGCCGTAGACCTGGGCGCGCTGCTCGACCAGCGACGCGTCTGGAAGGGCCAGGCCGGCACCACGCCCAGCGCAGCCCAGCCCACCGGCCATGCCCGGCTGGACGCCCTGCTGCCGGGCGGTGGTTGGCCAGAGGCGGCGCTGAGCGAGATCCTCCACGCCGCCGAGGGTATCGGCGAGCTGCAGTTGCTCTGGCCGACCCTGGCGCGCCTGAGCGCGGCCGGCGAGCGCGTGGTGCTGGTGGCGCCGCCGCACATCCCCTATCCCCGCGCCTGGCTGGAGGCGGGCGTCGAGTTGCAGCACCTGGCCTGGGTCGAGGCCAGTGGCCGCGATGCGCTCTGGGCGACCGAGCAATGCCTGCGCTCGGGCTGCTGCGGCGCCGTGCTGTGCTGGCCGCAGCAGGCCGACGACCGTGCCCTGCGCCGCCTGCAGGTGGCGGCGGAAAGCGGCCAGACCCTGGCCTTCGCCTTCCGCCCGCTGCGCGAGGCGTACAACCCCTCGCCGGCCGCGCTGCGCCTGGCCGTCGAAACCCGCCCGGCGCAACTGCGGGTGCTCAAGTGCCGTGGCGGCCTGGCCCCGGCCAGCCCCCTGCCGCTGGCCGCCCTGCACTGAGGTCGCCATGCGCTGGGCCTGCATTCTCCTGCCACAGCTGGCCATGGACGCCGCCCTGCGCCAGCGCAGCGATCCCGAGGCGCCCCTCGCCCTGCTAGCCGGCCCGCCACAACGGCGCGTGCTGCAGGCGGTCAACCCGGCGGCCCGCCGGCTCGGCCTGCGCCCCGGCCTGTCGCTGACCGCGGCACGCGCCCTGTGCCGCGACTTCGACTGCGCCGAGTACGACCTGGCCGCCATCCAGCGCAGCCAGGACCTGCTCGCCGCCTGGGCCTACGGCTTCAGCTCCCAGGTCAGCCAGCACTACCCGCGCGCGCTGCTGCTGGAGGTCGCCTCCAGCCTGGCGCTGTTCGGCCCCTGGCCACGCTTCGAGGCCCGCCTGCGCGAGGAACTGCGGGCCCTGGGCTTCAGCCACCGCATCGGCGTGGCGCCCACCCCCGCGGCCGCGCGGGTACTGGTCAACGCCGGTGACGGCCTGGTGGTGGAACACCCGGAAGCCCTGCGCAGCGTCCTCGGGCGCCTGCCCCTGGAGCGCTGCGGGCTACCCCGGGAAAGCGTGGCCAGCCTGGCGCGCATGGGCCTGCGCAGCCTGCAGCAACTGCTCGCCATGCCCCGCGACGGCCTGGCTCGGCGTTTTCCGGCGGAACTGCTGCGGCAGGTCGACAACCTGCTCGGCCAGCGGTCGCTGGCCCTGGACTTCTACCGGCCACCGGAACGCTTCGAGAGCCGCATCGAGCTGAATTTCGACGTCGAATCGACCCAGGCCCTGCTCTTCCCCCTGCGCCGCCTGACCGGCGACCTCGCCGCCTTCCTCGCCGGGCGCGACAGCGGCGTGCAGCGCTTCGAGCTGTACCTGGAGCACCACGGCCGCGGCGAAACCTGCATGCCGGTCGGCCTGCTCAGCGCCGAGCGCGAGCCGGCCATGCTCTTCGAGCTGAGCCGCGGCCGCCTGGAACAGCTGCAACTGCCCGCCGCGGTACAGGCCGTGCGCCTGCAGGCCGACGACCTGCCGCCCTTCGCCCCCGGGCTACGCCAGCTGTTCGACGAGCGCCCGCAGCAGACGCAGCCCTGGGAACAGCTGCGCGAACGCCTGCGCGCGCGCCTGGGCGACGATGCCGTGCACGGCCTGGGGGCCCTCGCCGAGCACCGCCCGGAACAGGCCTGGCAACCCCGGGAAAGCCCGCGCGCCCTCCCCCTGCCGCCCTGCGGGCCGCGCCCCGGCTGGTTGCTGCGGCAGCCACAGGCGCTGCGCGAAAGCCTGCCCCGGGTGCTCGCCGGGCCGGAGCGCATCGAGTCCGGCTGGTGGGATGGCGCGGACATGCGCCGCGACTACTACCGGGTGCAGACCCGCGCCGGCCAGCAGGCCTGGGTCTACCGCGAGGTCGGCAGCGAGGGGCCGTGGCTGATCCACGGCTGGTTCGCATGACCCCGGCCTACGCCGAGCTGCACTGCCTGTCGAACTTCAGCTTCCAGCGCGGTGCCTCCAGCGCCCATGAACTCTCCGAGCGCGCCGCACGCCTGGGCTACCGCGCCCTGGCCATCACCGACGAATGCAGCCTGGCCGGCATCGTCCGCGCCTGGCAGGCGGCGAAGGCATTCGAGCTGGCGCTGATCGTCGGCAGCGAGGTGCGCATCGAGGCCGGCCCCAAGCTGGTCCTGCTGGCCGAGAACCTCGCCGGCTACCAGAACCTCTGCCGGCTCATCACCCACGCCCGGCGCCGCGCCGACAAGGGCAGCTACCGCCTGCTGCGCGAGGACCTGGAAGCCGACCTGGAAGGCCTGCTGGCGATCTGGCTGCCCGACACGGCAGCGGATACGGATGGCGCCTGGCTGCGCGAACGCTTCCCGCAACGCCTCTGGCTGGGCGTCGGGCTGCACCGCGGCGCGGACGACAGTGCCCGCCTGCAGGCCCTGCTGGCCCAGGCCGCCCGCCATGGCATCGCCGCCGTGGCCTGCGGCGACGTGCACATGCACAGCCGCGGCCGCCGGGCCCTGCAGGACTGCATGACGGCCATCCGTCACCACCTGCCGGTCAGCGAGGCCGGCGCCCACCTGTTCCCCAACGGCGAACGCCACTTGCGCCCGCGGGAAGTGCTGGCCGAGCTGTATCCGGCGCAGTTGCTGGAGGAGACGCTACGGATCGCGGGGCGTTGCAGTTTCGAACTCCGCCAGCTACGCGAGCTCTATCAGTACCCTCGCGAACTCGTGCCCGCAGGGCATACGCCTACCACCTGGCTGCGTGAGCTGACTGAAAAGGGTCTGCTGCGCCGCTGGCCGGAAGGCGGCTGCGGAGCAGAGGTGCGCAAACAGATCGAATACGAACTGGCATTGATCGCCGAGCTCGGCTACGACAACTACTTCTTGACTGTCCACGACATAGTCGCCTTTGCCCGCAGTCAGCACATCCTCTGCCAAGGCCGGGGTTCGGCGGCCAACTCCGCGGTGTGCTTCGCCCTGGGGATCACCGAGCTGAATCCGTCCCAGGGTACCCTGCTGTTCGAACGCTTCATCTCCCGCGAGCGCAACGAGCCGCCGGATATCGACGTCGACTTCGAGCACGAACGCCGCGAGGAGGTCATCCAGTACGTGTTTCGTCACTATGGCCGCTCGCGCGCGGCGCTGACTGCTGTTGTCAGTACCTACCACAGCGCCGGCGCAATTCGCGACATAGCCAAGGCCTTGGGCCTACCGCCCGACCAGGTAAATGCCCTGGCCGACTGCTGCGGGCGCTGGAGCGACGAAGACCCGCCGCAGGATCGCCTGAGCGAAGGTGGTTTCGATCCGGACAGTCCGGTGCTTCGCCGAGTGCTGGCACTGACCCGCGAGCTGATCGGCTTTCCCCGCCACCTGTCGCAGCATCCGGGTGGTTTCGTGATTTCCCAGCATCCCCTGGAAACCCTGGTGCCGGTGGAAAATGCCGCCATGCCCGAACGCACCCTGATCCAATGGGACAAGGACGACCTGGATGCGGTAGGCCTGCTGAAAGTCGACGTGCTTGCCCTGGGCATGCTCAGCGCGTTGCGACGCTGCTTCGACCTGATCGCGGACTATCGCGGCAAGCGCTGGACCCTTGCCGAGCTGCCGCAGGACTGCCCGGAAACCTACGCGATGATCAGCCGTGCAGACACCATCGGGGTGTTCCAGATCGAATCCCGGGCGCAGATGGCCATGTTGCCGCGGCTAAAGCCCGAGAACTTCTACGACCTGGTGATCGAAGTCGCCATCGTCCGCCCAGGGCCGATCCAGGGTGACATGGTGCATCCTTACCTGCGCCGCAGAAACAAGGAAGAACCGGTCGTGTATCCGCACGAAGAACTCATCCCGGTCTTCAAGCGCACGCTCGGTGTCCCGCTGTTCCAAGAGCAGGTCATGCAACTGGCGATCATCGCCGCCAAGTACACCCCGGGTGAGGCCGACGAACTGCGCCGCTGCATGGCCGCCTGGAAGCGTCACGGGGGCCTGGAGCCACATCGCCAGCGGCTGTTCGAACGCATGAGCGCCAAGGGCTATACCGAGGACTACATCAAGCGCATCTTCGAACAGATAAAGGGCTTCGGCAGCTACGGCTTCCCCGAATCCCATGCCGCCAGCTTCGCCCTGCTCACCTATGCCAGCAGTTGGCTGAAGTGCCACGAGCCGGCAGCCTTCGCCTGCGCCCTGGTCAACAGCTGGCCGATGGGTTTCTACAGCCCCGACCAGGTGCTGCAGGATGCCCGCCGCCACGGCATCGAGGTGCTGCCGGTGGACGTGCGCTACAGCCACTGGGACTGCAGCCTGGAGGATAAGGGCGAGGCACAGCCGGCGATCCGCCTGGGGCTGCGCATGGTCCGCGGCTTCCGCGAGGAGTTGGCCCAGCGCATCGTCCAGGCCCGCGAGCGGCGGGCTTTCGAAAGCGTCGAGGACCTCAGCTACCGGGCCGGCCTGGACGCCGCGGCCCGCGAGCGCCTGGCCGACGCCGGCGCCCTGCGCGGCCTGGCCGGGCATCGCCACCGGGCGCGCTGGGCCGTGGCCGGGGTGGAACCGCAGCTACCGCTGTTCGCCGGCCAAGACGCCATGGCGGAGGCCGCGGTGAGCCTGCCGTTGCCCAGCCTGGGCGAGGAAATGCTCACCGACTACGCCAGCCTGGGCACCACCCTAGGCCCACACCCGCTGCGCCTGCTGCGCGGCCAGTTGAAAGCGTTGCGCTGCCGCAGCTCCCGCGAGCTGCCCGGCCTGGAGCACGGCCGGCCACTCAGCGTCGCCGGGCTGGTGATCGGTCGGCAGCGGCCGCAGACCGCCAGCGGCGTCACCTTCGTCACCCTCGAGGACGAGTTCGGCCTGGTCAACGTCGTGGTCTGGCGCGACGTTGCCGAGCGCCAGCGCCGCGTCTTCCTGCAAGCGCAGTTGCTGCAGGTGCGCGGCCGGCTGGAAAGCGAGAGCGGCGTGCGCCACATGATCGCCGAGCAACTGGTCGACCTGACGCCCCTGCTCAGCGGCCTGGACGTGCCCAGCCGCGATTTCCGCTAGTGGCTCAGCTGGCCAGGCGGTGCAGGTTCCAGCGCACCACGCCCCAGATCGCCAGTTCGTCGCCTTCGCCGATGCGGATCGGCGGGTAGCGGTCGTTGGCCGGCAGCAGCGCGTAGGCGCCGTCGATGATGTCCAGGCGGCGGATCAGCGGCTCGCCGTTCACCGCGGCCACCACCACCTCGCCGGAACAGGCCAGGGAAGCGCGGTCCACCACCAGCAGGTCATTGTCGTGGATGCCGGCACCGGTCATACCATCGCCATGTGCGCGGACTATGTAGGTATGGGGCGTGTGCAGCTCGAGCAGGTCATCCAGCGACCGCGGCTGCGCCTGGAGGAACGCCGACGGATCGGCGACGGCAGGATGGAAAGCGGCATGAGACATGGCGGGGCACCCTCGGAATACTGTACATACATACAGATACCAGAAATAATGCGAACCCGGCAAGCCATCCGCCACTCCATTGATGGCCGCCGGCAACCGCTGCGGCGTGGTCTATCCTTCGTGTGGGGGCGAGGACTTTCAGCATGAATCCTGGCACGTTCGTCACACTCATGATTTTCGGCTGGCTGCTGCTGGCGGGCGTCACGCTCTGGGCCTTCCTGCGCGTGCCCATGCGCAGGGCCCGGCTGCATTCGCGCAGCGAAACCCCGGCCCATCCCCACGAGGCGCCGGCACCCCAGGCGCAGCCGGAGCCGGCCCCGCGCAGGCGTCATGCCGGCTGGCTGGCGTGGAATCATCGCTGAGGCGGCCGCAGGCCGCCGTCATCCAGGCTTTTCGGAAGCTCCATACAGCCCCCTTCCTCAGGTCCCCTCGCCCGACAGGCTCGTCCGGATGAACCCGACGGCCAGCGATGAGCTCGCAGGGGCTGGGCGAGGTGGTGGATCCGCAGCGGACACAGTCGCACAGGAGCAGGACGGCCCTCCCGGCTACACGGGCCGGGCCGCCAGCCGCGCGCCAAACTCAGGCCAGGCGAATGTCCGCCCCGGTGACCTCGTCGCGCAGGGCGCGCAATTCGGCGGCGTCCTGGTTCAGGTGATGAATGGCCTTGAGCAACCGCTGGCGCAGCAGTTCGTCCGGCACTTGCTCCACGGCGCGCATCACTTCGATGGCAGTGGCTTCGTTGTTGCTGGCTACCGAGTCCAGCACCTTGCGGATGTTACGGGCTGCACGTTGCACGTCAGGTCCTCATGACAAAGTGCGAGCACCGTAGGACAACAATATTTCTCAAAGATTTCAGCGAGTTGCATTCTGACCAGCGGTCAGGCGCATCCCCCTTGCGCAAGCCGGCGGACGATGCGGCGGCGAGCGTTGGCAGCGCGGCCGATTGTCACGCTGCCGAGTCGGCAAGTCGGGAATGCAGGGAGGAATTCTGGTGCTCGGAGCGGGACTCGAACCCGCAAGACCGTTAGGCCGGCGCATTTTAAGTGCGCTGTGTCTACCAATTTCACCATCCGAGCCGGGCGGGCATTGCCGAGGCCGGAAGAGTTCGGCCACCGGGCAATGTGGAAGGGCCGAGACTATACCGAGTCGACTCGTTGCGGTAAAGCCGGGGCCGGGCGCCTAAGCACTTGATGGCGCAGCCGATTCCGCCCTCCCCGAGGCTCGCTGCGCACCCTGCGTCCCCTGCACAAGGGACTAGTCGGAATTACCGGCTTTTTGCCATCTCCCATGTCGCATAAGCTGCCCACCCACGGGCGGAAGGGAAGCCAACCCCGGCTTGGGCCGCATTACCCCGGATGCGGCCGCTTTTTCTTCTGCCACCTCCCGGACAGCGGGACAATGTGAATCCAGTCACATAACTGCCGAAAAACCGGCACAGCGCCATCATCGGTACAAGACTTTGACGTTCAGTGGATCACGAAACGCCAAACAGGAGAGTTCCGATGAGGCAACGCATTGCCACTCGCGTGGGCAGGTCCCTGGTCGTCATCGAAACCAAGGACATCACGCATTTCAGCGCGGAAGAAAAGTATGTGACAGCCTTCACCGCCAAGGGCCGGATCCATTTCGACGCCACCCTGAAGGCCCTGGAAATCGAGTTCGCCGAAGCGTTCATCCGCATCCATCGCAGCCACCTGGTGCGCAGCAGCCTGGTCAGCAACCTGCGCTGGGACGCCTATTCGGCCAGCATCGGCATCGAAGGCACGGAAATCCGCCTGCCCCTGAGCCGCCAGCGCGTCGGCGCGGTTCGCAACCTGTTGCGGGCACGCAGCGGAGCGACCGTGATCGCCACCCTCGACGGGCCGTTGCCGCTTTCCATGCTGGCCACCCAGCATGCAGCCCCTGCCCTGCGGGTTCCCTGACGAAAGGGCGTATCGCTCGTCCATATGCAATATCAAAGTAACATCACCCATCTATACTGCAGGAAGGCTGACGGACCAGCCCCCATCGGCAGTACGAAGAAGCCTCGCCTCACCCGCGAGGCTTTTTCTTTCCACCGCTCATCGACCACCTGAAACGCCGTGCCGGCCGGGGACATGAGCGGCCCGCATACATGCACACGAGAATGTATGTTTATTTCGCTGTCGCGTAATGGCAATATGCCTGGCCCTCTTGCTGAGGACATGGCCGGCCGAGCAGGGACGCGACGGCCAGCCACTTACCCTTCCCGGCGCGCAGCCCTGCCGCGCAGTCCCCAGAGCAGCAGCACGATGGCGAGCATGATCGCCAGGCCGACGCTGACGAAACCGAAGGTCACCAGCAGTTCCTGCCAGGGCTCCCCGCGATGCCCCGCGGCGGTGACGGGCGACATGGCCGCGGTGCCGAAGACCGCGGCGAGCAGGGTGAAGGCCCAATTGGCATAGGCGCCGTAGAGCAATGCGCAAAAGGCGACACCCTGCCACCGGGACGACAGCGCCACCTCGCCCCAGATAGCCCCCAGCGCCAGCAACAGCAGGCCATTGAGGATGCCCTCCAGGTGGGCCGCCAGGGCCATGCGCGGATTGCTCAGCTGCGCCTCGACCAGCCCGGTGAGCAGGCCGAGCAACAACAGCAGCAGGCCGTGCCAGAGCAACCGCCGATACACGCCAGCCATGCCGGGCACCTCCGCGACCGGGTCTCCCCTTCACTCTAGACGGTGCGGGCTAGCGCAGCGGCAGCCAGCCGGGCGCGATGTACTCGGAGGGGAGCAACAGGCAGACGACCAGATAACAGGCGATGACAAGGCAAGCGGCGGCCACTACGAGCCATTCGAAGCGCGACATCTCTCATCCTTGAGCAGCGCAATTTCAGGATGACAGTATGCCATGGCGAACGATGCATGACATCAGAACGCCATCTACCTCTCAGAGCCTCCGGCAGGCGGCGAGACGAGCAGAGAAACGCCGGGCCCGGTAGAATTTCGCGCCCCTGGGAACCGGAACGGCTCCGGCCGGTCTGAAACCGCCAGCGAATTCACACCACGGGTCGGCATGCGATCCGGACGATCGACCATCCCGGGCGGCAAGCCTGCCGCCCTTCATTCCTCGAGGTTAGCAATATGCACAAAGCACTCCCCGCCCTGGCCCTGAGCCTGCTGTTCGCCCAAGCCGCCATGGCCGGCGGCGGCACCCAGGCAGCCGTCGGCGGCGGCCTGGGCGGTGCCCTGGGCAACGTCATCGGCCAGCAGATGGGCGGCAGCACCGGTGCCGCGGTCGGCGCCGGTCTCGGTGGCGCCGCGGGTGGCGCAGCCACCGCCAAGAAAGGCCGGAAGACCAAGGCGGCCATCGGTGGCGGCCTGGGTGCAGCCGGCGGCTCGATCATCGGTAACAAGCTCGGCGGCAGCACCGGCGCAGCCATCGGCGCCGGCCTGGGTGGCGCGGCGGGCGGCGCGCTCGGCGGCAAGAAGTAAGTCCGGCTGCTCCGTGTGAAAAGCCCCGTGGGTTCGCTCCCACGGGGCTTTTCTTTTGCGGATGTCCCGCCCGAAGAACGCTCGCCCCAGCCATGACGCAAATACCTGCGCATAGCGGACTCGGCCGCGATCAATAGCCCGCTTCGCGTTGATGCCGAATGGCGAGAATCACTATGGTCTCGTTATCGATGCGATACCGGGCGACATAGCCGCTATCACCGAACTCGATTGGCCATTCTCTGAAGGAGACGGGCAGGCTCTCGATTATCCGTCCCACCTGCGGGCGATTTCCCAGCGCCTGGGTGGCCTGGACGACCGCCTGAGCAGCCCGCCTGGCCGCATCAGGACTCCTGGAGCGCAAGTATTCCCGAAGGCATTCGAGATCGCGTATCGCGGCCGGAGCGTAGATCACTCGCGTGCGGGAGCGGGCCGCTCGTCAACCTCACTCCAAGTGTTCAGCTACTCATTGACCGCTTCGGACGTCACATGCTTGCCGGTGCCCTGATACTCATCCCATGCCACCGCCGTCTCACGATTCAGCGCCTCACGCCTTTCCTCGCGCTCAACATACTGGGCAATCGCCTCACGCATGATCCAGTGTGGTGAACGCTGGCGCATCCCCGCAAGGTTGCGTATGCGCGCCATCATCGCATCGTCGAGCTTCACCGAAGTGGCCATCACGCCCCGAGTAGTCAAAGGTAATACCCGCGATGCTCCGCCCAGCCATGGAGCCTGTCAACCCGCATGCCACCGCTGCTCGAAGCAGGCGTCGGCGCGAGCAATACGGGAAATACTTGCCTGGAGGAGAAAAGAAAAAGCCCCGAAGACCTGCGTCTTCGGGGCTTTCATGTTGGAGGCTGAGGTCGGAATCGAACCGGCGTTCACGGATTTGCAATCCGCTGCATAACCACTCTGCTACTCAGCCTTTGAACCTGGCAAACCGCGTTGCGATTCGCTGCAATTCTGTTAGGTCTGGCTCTCTTTCAAGCTCTAACCTATTGATTACACAGAGTTTTCATCGCCCTGCGCTTTCGATGGCCGGGATTATGGACTAATGGGACAAGACTGGCAACACCTGAGATTAAATTTCTTCATGACCCGGCTGGCGGCAGGAGCCTTTTCGGCAATCCACCCCAGGCTAAGCCTGAGGTGCTGGAACGTCTTGCGTATCAGAAAACGAATAGGCCTCACACGAAACCATTGAACTCCGGTTGGCGCGCAGAATTCATGCCGAAGGCCATGTCCGCAAGGACATCTTTCTACCAGCTCGTACAACATCCATCTGCAGCTATTACCAATGGCAACCACAAGACTGTCATCGGGCGTAGGCCTTTTCCTATTTGCCCAAAGATGCAAATGATAATTTGTAGCACCAATGACCGATTGTTAAATTGCCCCGATCGCTTCGGCCGACTCGCGCCCCATTCGCGAAGCGGGTCCAATCGCCATGCCCATGCTCCTGACGATCTCGACGCCCTGCTCAAGACCCTATCCCAATGCCTGCCCGGGCTGGATGGGAGCATAGAGCCCGTTCGGGACGATCAATTGCACTGTAGCAGCGAGGGCAACCCGGCACGCATCGCCGCTCTGCAGGGCCGCGACTATGGCATCGCGGTCGCACAGCTTGCCGCGCGCGGTGTTGATCAGGTAGGCGCCGCGCTTGAAGTACTTGAGCGTATCGGCGTTGATCATGTGCTCGGTTTCCGGGTGCAACGGGCAGTTGAGAGTCACTACGTCGCACACCCGGGCCAGGCTTTCCAGGCTGTCGTGATGGGTGAGGTTGAGTTCCCTTTCCACCGCTTCGGGCAGGCGGTGGCGATCCAGGTAGTGCAGCTTCACGTCGAACGGCTTGAGCAGGCGCAACACGCGCAGGCCGATGCGCCCGGCGGCGACGGTGCCCACGTGCATCCCCTCCAGGTCGTAGGAACGCGCCACGCAGTCGGCGATGTTCCAGCCCCCCTGCACCACCTGGTTGTAGGACGGGATGTAGTTGCGCACCTGCGAGAGGATCATCATCAGCACGTGCTCGGCCACGCTGTTGCTGTTGCAGTAGGTGACCTCCGCCACGGTGATGCCGTGGTCCATCGCCGCCTGCAGGTCGGTGTGGTCCGAGCCGATGCCGGCGGTGACGATCATCTTCAGCTTCGGCGCCCGGGCGATGCGCTCCGCCGTCATGTATGCCGGCCAGAAGGGCTGCGAGATGACGATCTCGGCGTCGTGCAGTTCACGGTCCAGAACGCTGTCGGCGCCGTCCTTGCTGGACGTCACGATCAACTCGTGCCCCAGCGACTCCAGGTATTTGCGCAGGCCCAGTTCACCGCTGACGCTGCCCAGCAGGGTACCGGGCGTGAAGTCGATGGCCTCGGGGGTGGGCAGGGTCTGCCCGTCGGGGTAGCACTCCAGCTTCGGCAGGTCGTCGCGGGCGTAGCGAGTGGGATAGCCATCTACGGGGTCGTCATAGAGAACGCAGATTACTTTGGCCACGTGAGTCTCCTTGTTATTGGGTTGCTCGTTCCTGCCGTGTCGGCTGACCGGTCAGGTGCGGCCATCATGGTTCGGGCGTTCATGGGCGATCCAATCGTTTGGCTGGATCACCTGATAAGGCCCGGTTATCAAGCGCACGTGCTTTCAAGCCGGCTGTGCAGTGCCAAGGAGCCCGCTGGACAATCGGCGCCAGGCCATGGCGCAATCTGGAGCACGTCGCCATTTGTTGGTGCAGGTGCTACCCGCCCAGGCGCTGTCAGTCGCCCTGAGGCCCGCCAGCGGCGGCGCTTCCAGCCGGTCGGCCGGTAGCTGGCACAGGCATTGCCTGGTTGACCCCGGGCGATCAACGTCGATCGCCCCACTCACGACAACGACGCCGTGCAGCCCCCGTGACAACGGAGGGCTGCATGGCGTTTTTGCTTTTCAGGGGCGGGAACGGCCATGGCGGAAAAGACGATTCGGAGCGTGTGTCCCTACTGCGGCGTCGGCTGCGGCATCGTCATGCAGGTGCGGGACGGCCGCGTGACCAAGGTGACGGGCGACAAGCAGCACCCGACCAACTTCGGCCGCCTGTGCACCAAGGGCAGCACCTGCAGCCAGGCCATCGCCGAGTCCGGCCGCATGGAACATGCCTACCGGCGCGACGACAGAACCCGCGAGCCGGCGCGTGCGCCGATCGCCGAGGTCATAGGTTCCACAGCCAAGCGTCTGCGGAGCATTCTCGACACCCATGGCCCCGACGCCATCGCCTTCTACGTATCAGGGCAGATGTCGCTGGAGGCGCAGTACCTGGTCAACAAGCTGGCCAAGGGTTACGTCGGCACCAACCAGATCGAGTCCAACTCGCGCCTGTGCATGGCCAGCGCCGGCAGCGGCTACAAGCTCTCCCTCGGCGCCGACGGCCCGCCCGGCTCGTACCAGGACTTCGACAAGGCCGAGGTGTTCTTCGTCATCGGCGCCAACATGGCCGACTGCCACCCCATTCTCTTCCTGCGCCTGATGGACAGGGTCAAGGCCGGGGCCAGGCTGATCGTCGTCGACCCGCG
The DNA here is from genome assembly GCF_029201425.1 of Pseudomonas sp. 273. Lineage (NCBI taxonomy): Bacteria > Pseudomonadati > Pseudomonadota > Gammaproteobacteria > Pseudomonadales > Pseudomonadaceae > Pseudomonas > Pseudomonas sp. 273. Next base: position 2,792,276 of record NZ_CP116775.1, on the reverse strand, counting down.
GCGCAACGCCACCGCCGAGAAGGCCGACCTCTTCCTGCAGATACGCCCCGGCACCGACCTGGCGCTGCTCAACGGCCTGCTGCACCTGCTGCACGCCAACGGCCACACCGACGCACGGTTCATCGCCGAGTTCACCGAAGGCTGGGAAGACCTTACCCCCTTCCTCGCCGAATACACGCCGGAACGGGTCGCCGAACTGACCGGCCTCGATCCCGCGGCCCTGCGCCAGGCCGCGCAGTGGATCGGCGAGGCCGGCGCCTGGATGAGCTGCTGGACCATGGGCCTGAACCAGTCGACCCACGGCACCTGGAACACCAATGCCATCTGCAACCTGCACCTGGCCACCGGCAAGATCTGCCAGAGCGGTAGCGGCCCCTTCTCCCTGACCGGCCAGCCCAACGCCATGGGCGGTCGCGAGATGGGCTACATGGGGCCGGGGCTGCCAGGGCAGCGCTCGGTGCTGGTCGAGGACGACCGGAGCTTCGTCGAGCGGACCTGGGGCGTCCCCGAAGGCACCCTGCACACCCGCCTGGGCGGCGGGACCATCGCCCTGTTCGAGGACATGGCCGCCGGGAAGATCAAGGCCTGCTGGATCATCTGCACCAACCCGGTGGCCAGCGTCGCCAACCGCGGCAAGGTCATCGAGGGCCTGCAGGCCGCGGAACTGGTGATCGCCCAGGACGCCTTCCTCGACACCGAGACCAACCGCTTCGCCGACGTGCTGCTGCCCGGGGCACTCTGGGCCGAAGCCGAAGGCGTGATGATCAACTCCGAACGCAACCTGACGCTCATGCAGCAGGCGGTGGAACCGCCCGGGGAAGCCATGGCCGACTGGCGCATCATCGCCGAGGTGGCCCGCGCCATGGGCTTCGCCGAAGCGTTCTGCTACGCCTCGGCGCAAGAGGTGTTCGAGGAGATCAAGCGCTTCCACAACCCCAAGACCGGCTATGACATCCGCGGCGCCAGCCACCGGCGCCTGCGCGAAACCCCGCTGCAATGGCCATGCGCCGATACCGAAAGCGACGACCGCGCGCCCATCCGCTACCTCAACGACGGCATCAGCCAGAAACCCAGGCTCAGTGACGACGGCTCCTGCCCCCGCCTGGCCTTCCCCACGCCCAGCGGCAAGGCGCAGTTCTTCGCCCGGCCGCACCTCGACCCGGCGGAAATGCCCGACGCCGACTATCCCTTCGTGCTCAACACCGGCCGCCTGCAGCACCAGTGGCATACCCTGACCAAGACCGGGAAGATCGCCACCCTCAACAAGCTCAACCCCGGCCCCTTCGTCGAAATCCACCCGGAAGACGCGGAAGACCTCGGCGTGCGCGACAAGGACCACCTGGAGATCCGCTCCCGCCGTGGCCACGCCGTATTGCCCGTGGTAGTGACCGACCGGGTGCTGCCCGGCGGTTGCTTCGCGCCCTTCCACTGGAACGACCTGTATGGCGAGAACCTGGCGATCAACGCCGTCACCAGCGACGCCATCGACCCGCTTTCGCAACAGCCGGAATTCAAGTTCTGCGCCGTCAGCCTGCGCCGCGTCGAACTGGTCGACCACCAGTTCCTGGAAACGCCCGCGGCTCGCAGCCACGCGGATGCTCCCCACCCCTTGCCCGAGGAAATCGATATGGCCCCTGTCGATGCATTCGCCGCCCTGCTCGGTGTGTCCGGCACGACACCGCCGCCTTTGAGCGAGCCCGAACGCGCCTACATGAGCGGCTTCATCGGCGGCTTGCGGATCACCCCGAATGCGGGCGTCCCCACCCTGCCCTCCAGTGCGCCCCTGGCCATACCGACGCGGCTCTGGCTCGACGGGATGCTGGCCGGCATGTTCAGCCGGGCCAACCAGCAGCCGGTGCAACTCGAGGCCCCCGTCCAGCAGTCGCTGCCCACCCCGCAAGCGGCGGACGCGGCCCCTGTCACCCTGCTCTGGGCTTCCCAGACCGGCAACGCCGAGGCCCTGGCCGAGCGCGTCGCCAAGCGCCTGGAAACCGTGGGATGCAACGTGGAACTGGCCGCCATGGACAGCTACCCGGCGGAAAAGCTCGGCAGCGTACGCAACCTGGTACTGCTCAGCAGCACCTTCGGCGACGGCGACCCGCCGGACAACGGCCGCAGTTTCTGGGAAACGCTCAACGCAGGCACGCCGGACCTGGCCCACCTGCGCTATTCCGTGCTCGCCCTGGGCGACCCCAGCTACGACCAGTTCTGCCAGCACGGCAAGAACCTCGACCGCCGCCTGGCCGAGCTGGGTGCCAGCCGCCTGGGCGCACGCCTCGACTGCGACACCGACTTCGAGGAAACCGCGGAACGCTGGCTGGGCGAGCTGCTGGCACAGCTGGAGCCCGGAAAGCCGGCCGCCAGCACGCCCCCTCCGACACCTTCAGCAACGCCGGTAGCGATCGGCAAGGAGCATCCCGTGCCCTTGCGCCTGGTCCTCAACCGGCGGCTGAACGGCGACGGCGCCAGCAAGGACACCCGCCAGTTCGCCTTCGCCCTGGACGACTCGGGCCTGCAGTACGAAGCCGGTGACGCTCTCGGCGTCTGGCCACGCAACTGCCCGGAGCTGGTCGAGGAAGTACTGCTGCTTACCGGTCTGAGCGGGGAACAGTCCGTGACCGTCGCCAAGGTCGGCGACATGCCCTTGCGGGCAGCGCTTGCGGACCACTACGAGATCGCCCGGCCCAGCGGCGAAGCCCTGGCCCTGGTCGCCGAACGCAGTGGCCAGGCGGAACTGCGCGAACTGCTGGGGCCGCGCAAGGCCGAGCTGAAGGACTGGCTGTGGGGACGGCAACTGGCCGACGTGTTGCAGATGTTCCCGGCGCGCCACGACGCCGGCGAGTTCCTCGGCGCCCTCAAACGCCTGCAGCCGCGCCTCTACTCCATCTCCTCCAGCCCCAAGGCCCAGGCCGGCGAGGTCCACCTGACCGTCTCGAGCGTCCGCTACGGCCGGCGCAAGGGCGTAGCCTCGACCTACCTGGCCGACCGGACCGGCGAGTCACCGGTACCGGTCTTCGTCCAGGCATCCCGGCACTTCCGCGTGCCGGAACAGGGCGACCGGCCGATGGTGATGATCGGCCCGGGCACCGGCGTGGCACCGTTCCGCGGCTTCCTGCACGAACGCCGGGCGCGCGGCGATGGTGGACGCAACTGGCTGTTCTTCGGCGAACAGCATGCGGCCACCGACTACTACTACTACCGGGACGAACTGGAAACCCTGCACAAAGACGGCCTGCTCACCCGCCTGAGCCTGGCCTTCTCCCGCGACCAGGCGGAAAAGATCTACGTGCAGGACCGCATGCGCGAGCACGGCGCCGAGCTTTGGCGCTGGCTGGAAGAAGGCGCGTACTTCTACGTCTGCGGGGATGCCAACCGCATGGCCAAGGACGTCGACCAGTCGCTCCGAGAGGTGGTCCGGGCCCATGGCGGTCTCGACGAGGAAGGTGCCGCACAGTACCTACGCTCGTTGAGCGAGCAGAAGCGCTACCTCAGGGACGTCTATTGAAGCGTATGTCCGGGAGACACCTGCCTGCCCGCAGCCAGTCCATCACGCCCCTACCGACTCGCCCGTGATACGGGCTTCCCTCCCCAACGGAAGAAGAGGCGAAGTCCGCTTATCAGGCGGATGATCTCGCCCAGGGTGGCGTCGTCGAGCACCACCATCAGGCGTCCCAGCAGGGCCGCCGTGAAAACCTCCCGCAGCGAGCGGGAACGGGGCGGGCCCTCCCTCAAGCCCTTGGCCCCCGCTCGCCGCCGGCATGAGCGGCTGCCTCCGGCTAGGTACCGCGCTTCAGCAGCAGCCTCTCGATATGCCCGATGGCCGCCCGTGGCTTGAGCTTTTTCGGGCAGAAGGCGATGCAGTTGTAGATCGAGCGGCAACGGAACACGCTGAAGGGGTCGTCCAGCGCCGCCAGCCGCGCCTCGGTGGCCGTGTCGCGGGAGTCGGCGAGGAAGCGGTAGGCATTCAACAGGCCCGCCGGGCCGATGAAGCGGTCCGGGTTCCACCACCAGGATGGGCACTGTGTCGAGCAACAGGCGCACAGGATGCACTCGTACAGGCCATCCAGCCTGGCCCGGTCTTCCGGCGACTGCAGCCGCTCGATGGCTGGTGGTGGCTCGTCGTTGATGAGGTAGGGCTTTATCCGCTCGTACTGCCTGTAGAACGTCCGCATGTCGACGACCAGGTCCCGTATCACCGGCAGGCCGGGCAATGGCCGTATAACGATGTCCACGTCGCCCCGCAGCGGCCTGATCGACTGCCCGGATGGCAGTTGCCCGCCGTGGAGCAGGGTCGAGACGCTGGTGATGCAGGCCAGGCAGTTGGCGCCGTTGATGTTCATGCCGTCGGAGCCGCAGACGCCTTCGCGGCAGCTGCGCCGGTAGGTCAGCGTCTGGTCCTGGGTCTTCAGGTGCTCGAGCAGGTCGAGCACCATCATGTCCTCGCCCGGCTGCAGGTCGTAGGTGTAGTCCTGCAGGCGCGGCGCTGCATCCTGTTCCGGGAGATAACGGTAGATACGGACTTTCATCTCGCTCACCTCCGGGCCGATCTCCAGTGTGGACCTTCCAGGCGACCTGGCCGGGCCTCTGTCGGCAGCCCAGGAATTATACGACTCATCGATATGAGCAGCACCGGCAGAGGCGCCGAGTTGCTGGCCAATGGCAAGCTATGTGATGATTAGTATCGATTCTCATTTACCAAAAGACTCTGATGGCCGCGGGACACCACCCAGCGGCGTGGTGACTGTCTGTGAGTTCATCTGCCTATGCCACTCCCCCATCGCTGGAGACACTGTACTGCGACCATCACGGCTGGCTGCAGGCGTGGCTGCGCAGGCGCCTGGGGCACGCCAGCGATGCCGCGGACCTGGCCCACGACACCTTCCTGCGGCTGATCGGCGGGGCCAGCCAGCCGCGCTTCGCCAGCATGGCCGAAGTGCGCGCCTACCTGCGAACCACCGCCAGGAACCTGTGCATCAACCTGTGGCGGCGCCAGGAAATCGAACGCGCCTGGCTCGACACCTTGGCGGCGCTGCCGGAAGAGCAGTGCCCCTCCGCCGAGCGGCAGGCCGCGGTTCTGCAGGCCCTGGAGGAAATCAGCTGCATGCTGCAGACGCTGTCCGCCAAGGCGGCACGGGCCTTTACCCTCGCCGTGGTGTGCGAGATGACCGACGACGAGGTCGGCGCGCAGCTGGGGGTTTCCGGGCGCATGGTGCGCAAGTACGTGGCCCAGGCCATGCTCGCGTGCCTGACATTGCGCGCCGGCGAGACGGTTGCCGCGTTGCGCCAGGAGCCGCTCTACTGATGGCAAGCCCCGGTCACGAAAGCCCCCTGCCCTCGCACGCCGTGCTGGAGCAGGCGGCCTACTGGTACGCCACCCTGCGTGACGGCCAGGCCAGTGCCCAGCAGCGCGCCCACTGGCAGGCATGGCTGGGCGCGGACCTGATGCACGAGCAGGCCTGGCGTTATGTCGAAGGCGTCAGCCGCAACTTCGAGCCGCTGCGTGGCCGGCCCGACATGCACCTGGCCGCCGATGCGCTGGGTATCGCCGCCGAACGCATGCATTCGCGTCGCCGGCTGCTGACCGCAATGGCGGCCATCGGCACTGGCACCCTGTGCGGTTGGCTGGGCTGGCGTGAAGCGCTGCTGCCGCCCGGCCTGATGGCCTGGGGCGCGGATTACCGTACCGCCACTGGCGAGCAACGTGCGATAACCCTGGCCGATGGCTCCCGCGCCTGGCTCAACACCGCCAGTGCCATCGACCTGGCGTTCAGTGCCCGGGCTCGCCGCGTCACCTTGCTGCGCGGCGAGGTGTTCATCGCCACCGCCAAGGGCGCGCGGCCCTTTTACGTCGAGACCGAACATGGGCGCCTGCAAGCCCTGGGCACGCGCTTCAACGTGCGCTGTGAGGGCGAGCGAACCTGGCTGGCCGTCTATGAGGGCGCGGTGGAAATACGCACTGCCAAGGGCGCCGTCCGCGTGGTGAAGGCCGGCCAGCAGGCGCATTTCAGCGCCCGCCACATCGGTGACAGCCAGGCCGCCGACGCGGCCCGTGAAGCCTGGATCCAGGGCTCGCTGCTGGCCGACAACATTTCCCTGCGCGAGGTGGTGCAGGAGTTGCGCCGCTATCGCCACGGCCACCTCGGCGTTGCCGATGAGGTGGCCGACCTGCGGGTGTATGGCAACTTCCCTATCCAGGACTCCGAGCGCGTGCTGCGCATGCTGGCCTCGGCGTTGCCGATCCGTATCGAACAGCCCCTGCCCTGGTGGGCGAGCATCGAAGCCCGGCGCTGAGCAAGGCGGGCAAAAAAAATCGGAAAAAGGGTTCCGGGTTTCGCCTGCTCGCTGGTTTACCCAGTGAGAAGACGTGAAACATCGCCGCATCGGTGCCTTGAGGGGCCGTATGGCATCGGCTGTCGAGGGTCTTCGCTCATCAACCCTTGTCCCCAGAGGAATGCCGTCCATGTCCCTCCGCTGTCACCCGCACGCTGCCCACCCGGGTGTTGTCGCACACGCTTTTGCCCTGCGCCCGCTGACCCTGGCGCTTCACCTGGCGCTATCGGGCAGCGCCGTGGGCCTGGCGGCCTGGTCGCCGGTCGCCATGGCCGGGGACGGCGTCGTGGCCAGCGCCGAGCGCAGCTACGACATTCCCGCCGGCCCGCTGGCCAGCGCGCTCACGCGTTTTTCCCGTGAGGCAGGCGTGTACCTGGTCGGTGCCGGCAGCGTGGCCGAGGGCGTGACCAGCCCAGGCCTGCAAGGCAGCTACACGGTGTCGGACGGCCTGGCCGCGCTGCTTTCCGGAACCGGCCTGGAGGCCGTTCAGCAGGCCGATGGCAGCTATGGGCTGCAGAGGGCGCCAAGCGCGGAGCCCTATCGCCTCGCTCCCGTCATCGTCAACGCCCAGGCGGTAGCGGACGACCCCTCCGCCTCGGTGGTGACCCGGGAACTGTGGGTCGGCGGCAAGGTGGCGACCAACATCCAGAATACCCCGGCCTCGGTTTCCGTCGTGACCCAGAAGGAAATCGAGCAGCGCAGCGCCAGCACGACCGAGGAAATCCTCCAGTACACCCCGGGGACCATCACCGACTACTACGGCACCGATGACCGCAACGACTACTTCCTGATTCGCGGCTTCCAGGCCACCACCTACCGTGATGGCCTGACCCTGGGCTCGATGCGTGGCGTGCGCGAGGAGCCTTTCGCCTATGAGCGCGTCGAGGTGCTGCGCGGCGCCAACTCCACGCTGTTCGGCCCGGCCGACCCGGGCGGCTCGGTGAACTTCGTGACCAAGCAGCCGCGTTTCAACAAGTTCGGCCAGGTCTATGCGACCTACGGCTCGTTCAACCACATGGAGGCCGGCCTGGACACCGGCGATGCGAACGAAGAGAAGACCCTGGCCTACCGCTTCACCGGCAAGTTCCAGGACAGCGATCGCGAATACGACCACTCCCAGGACGACAACAACTTCCTGATGGGCGGCCTGACCTGGGCGCCGACGGCCTATACCTCCGCCACCCTGGTGGTGGATCACCTGCGCCAGGACAACACGCCCAACAGTGGCGGTTACCCGATGGACAGGGAGTATGACCGCGACAAGTTCTTCGGCGAGCCGAGCTACAACTTCCACGATGTCGAGCGCACCAACGTCAGCGCCAACTTCACCCATGATTTCGACAACGGTTTCACCCTGCGCAGCAACCTGCGCCACAGCGACCTGAGCGATGAATACGGCTATGCCTATATCAGCGACGCTTCCGGGCATACCGGAACCCTGGTCGACCGTGGCTACCTGGGTTCCGACAGCGACGCCGAGCAGTTCAACGGCAACCTGATGCTGCAGTACGACGCGCGCTTCGAGAACATCGATAGCAGCAGCATCGTCGGCGTGGAATATCTCGACTCCTCTGCCAAGAACGTTTCCGTCTATGGCTCCGCCGACCCGATAGACGTTGCCAACCCGGTATACCGCGGCGTTTCGCCGGCCATCGTCTACCAGGACAAGGACCAGGACAGCACCATCAAGTCGGTGTTCCTGCAGCAGAACCTGTCGTTCTTCGAGCGTTTCATCGTCACCGCCGGCATGCGCAACGACTCCATGGACGTTTCCGAAACCGACCACCTCTACGGGGTCAAGTCCTCGGACAGCTTCTCGGAAAACTCTTTCCGCGGCGCGTTGACCTATATCGTCAACGATGAGGTTTCCACCTACGTCAGCATGGTGGAGTCGGTTTCCCCGCCCGAGGTCGGCGTCACTCCGGAGCGCGGCACCCAGTACGAAGTGGGTGTGAAGTATTCGCCGCAGGAGATGAACGCGCTGTTCTCCGCTGCCGTCTACCAGCTGACCCAGGACGATGTCGCCACCGCGGTCGTGCAGCCGAACGGCGTCATCGACCAGCAGACCGTGGGCTCGCAGCGCGTGCGTGGCCTCGACCTGGAGGTCAAGGCCGAGCTGACGGAGAGCCTGAGCCTGGTCGGCGGCTACTCCTACATGGACACCGAGGTGCTTCGCGGTGCGCTGCAGGTATGGGCCGGGACGGGTTACGAGGTCGTGTCGATCAAGGGCAACCAGCTCGTCTCCGCACCCAAGCACTCGGCTTCGCTCTGGAGCTATTACAGCGTGCCGGGAACGGATGTCAGCGTCGGCCTGGGCGCCCGCTACACAGGGGCCTACTATTTCGGCGACTTCAACAATACCGGCAAGAGCGACGCCACCACGCTGTTCGATGCCGCGTTCAACTACCAGATACTCAAGGACACCGACCTGGCCATCAACGTCAGCAACCTGTTCGACGAGCAGCACGTGGTCGGTCGCGGTAGCGCGGACTACTACAACCCGGGCCGCGAGATCACGGCCAAGGTGAGCTACAACTGGTGAGGCCGGGACGCGCTACCCGATCGATTCCGCCCGGGTAGCGCGTCCGGCTACGGCTTGTTTGTGAGCAACGCCGCGGATTGAAAAGACCGCCTGGGGCAACCCGGCGGTCTTTTCTGTCTGGGGCTCGGCAGGAGGGAGGGCTGAGCGCGCCTTCTTCAGGCGGGCGCTACTGAAGCAGGCGCCCAGGCAGGTAATGAGTGTGGAACAACGGCGCCGCTCCTACCTGCTGGAAAGCCTGAAAGCAGACCAGCGACACTCGCTCGACGAGGCCTGGCAACAACTCAAGGCTGCCCGGTAGCGACGACCGGTCGAGCAGCCCTCCGGCCGCCGAGGCTCATCCTCTCCCACGCCATCGGAGTTGGGCATCTCTTCCAACGCAACCAGTGGATGCCCTGCGCCGCTCGATCCAGCCCAGCACGTCCACCAGGAAGGGGAAAAGCTGCGGGCGGTACCGATCCAGCAATTTCGCCCTGAACCATGGCGCCAGCATCGAGGGCAATGGCGCTGGTGCCGTCGAAAGAGACTCATGCGTGGCGCGAAGCTGTACGCGCCTGGGGCGCCCTCTGCGGAATTGCCGGGCGGCCGGGCCGCACTACACTGCGGTGATACCGACGCTCCTGGCCGAGACCACTCACATGCCGAACGATGCGCCTCCCGGGCCCTGGTGGTTGGATACGAGCGCAGGCACAGAGCCCACAGGCCCCCACGAAGGCCTGTCGGCCAGCGAGGCCAGGGAGCGCCTCGCCCGCTTCGGGCCCAATGCATTTCACCGGCCTCGCGGGCGCTCGATGCTGCGTCAGTACCTCAGCCGCTTCAGGAATCCGCTGGTGCTCATCCTCCTGGCCGCGAGCGCTGTCTCGGCGTTCAGTGGCGAACTGGTCAACTTCACGATCATCGCCACGATGGTGCTGCTGAGCGTCACCCTGGACTTCGTCCAGGAATACCGGGCCAATGCCGCGGCGGAAAAGCTCCAGCAATCCGTCGCCGTGCGCACCAGCGTACTGCGCGACGGCGCACCGCTGGAGGTCGCGGTCACGGACGTGGTGCCCGGCGACCTGGTCCTGCTCAGCGCCGGCGACATGGTTCCCGCCGACGGCCTGGTGCTCGAGGCACGGGACTTCTTCGTCAAGCAGGCGCTGCTGACCGGCGAGCCCTACCCCGTGGAAAAACACCCGGAGCGGCCCCCCGACTCGGCCACCGAGTTGGCCGAGGCCAGCAATGCGGTGTTCATGGGCACCTCGGTGATCAGCGGCAGCGCCCGGGTGCGCCTGGTCAGGACCGGCGCCCGGACCGCCATCGGTGCCATTTCGGACAGCATCGCGCGGCCCTCGCCGCCGACCTCGTTCGAACTCGGCACGCGCCGCTTCGGCCTGCTGATCATGCGCCTGACGATGCTCATGGTGCTGTTCGTGCTGTTGGTGAACACCGCCTTCCACAAACCCTGGCTGGAGTCGTTCCTGTTCGCCGTGGCACTGGCCGTGGGCCTGACGCCGGAGCTGCTGCCGATGGTGGTTTCCGTCACCCTGTCCCGCGGGGCCCTGCGCATGGCCCGCAAGCAGATGATCGTCAAGCGCCTGTCGGCCATCCAGGACCTGGGCTCGATGGACGTCCTGTGCACCGACAAGACGGGCACCCTGACCGAAGCGGTCATCCACCTCGAACGCTATGTCGATCCACTCGGCCGGCCCAGCGCGCGGGTGCTGGAGCGGGCCTACTTCAACAGCTTTTTCGAGACCGGCCTGAAGAGCCCGCTCGACGAAGCCATCCTCGCCAATCGCCAGGTCGAACCGGGCAACTGGCGGAAAATCGACGAGGTCCCCTTCGATTTCGAGCGACGCCGTGTCTCCGTGCTCATCGACAATGGCCAGACACGCTGGCTGGTGGTCAAGGGCGCACCCGACGACGTTCTCGGCCTCTGCACGCACTACGAAAGCGGGCCGGAAGCCGCCGCACGCCCCCTGGACGAAACCGCGCAGGCAGCCGTCCATGGCCAGTACCACGCCCTCGAACAGGAGGGGCTACGGGTGCTGGGCATCGCCTGGCGCCCGGTCCCACGGGACCATCCCCATGCGCGGGTCGACGACGAGAGCGCGCTGGTGCTGGCCGGCTTCGTGGCCTTTCTCGACCCACCCAAGGCCAGCGCCGGCGCCGCCCTGGCCGCCCTCGCCAGGGTTGGCGTGGGCATCAAGATCGTCACCGGCGACAGCGACCTGGTCACCCGGCACGTCTGCGGGCAACTGGGCGTGCCGGTCAGGGGCCTGCTGACCGGCAAGGAAATAGCCGGGATGGACGACCAGGCCCTGCGCGCCCGGGTGGAGACGGCCAACCTGTTCTGCCGGGTCAACCCCGGGCAGAAGGAACGCGTGCTCCGGGCCCTGCGCGCCCGCGGCCATGTGGTGGGCTACCTGGGCGACGGCATCAACGATGCGCCGTCGCTGCACGTGGCGGACGTCGGCCTGTCCGTGGATTCGGCGGTGGACGTGGCGAAGGAGGCGGCCGACATGATCCTCCTGAAGCACGACCTGCACGTACTGCTCTCCGGCGTGCTGGAGGGCCGCCGGACCTTCGGCAACGTCATGAAGTACATCATGATGGGAACCAGCTCCAACTTCGGGAACATGTTCAGCATGGCCGGCGCGGCGTTGTTCCTGCCGTTCCTGCCCATGCTGCCGACGCAGATACTGCTCAACAACACCCTCTACGACCTCTCGGAAATCGCCATTCCGCTGGACAAGGTGGATACCCGGGACATCCGCCACCCGCAGGTGCTGGACCTGGACTTCATCCGCAACTTCATGCTGATCATCGGGCCGATCAGCTCGGTGTTCGACTTCCTCACCTTCTACGTCATGCTGCACGTGCTGCAGGCCGGCGAGAAACTGTTCCAGACCGGCTGGTTCGTCGAGTCGCTGTGCACCCAGGTGCTGGTGATCTTCATCATCCGCACCCGCGGCAACCCGCTCGGCAGCCATGCTCACCCGCTGCTGACGCTGACCTCGCTGGCGGTCGTGGCCCTGGCGATAGCCCTGCCCTTCACGCCGCCGGGACGCTACTTCGGCTTCGTTCCGCCACCGGCGATGTTCTACGCCCTGCTCGGCGGGATGGTGCTGGCCTACCTGCTGGCCGTGGAGTTCGCCAAGCGGTGGTTCTACCGCTGGATGCAGGCCCGCACGGCCGCCCACCCAGCGACGGGCCGGGCGCCTCCGTGACGGATGCGGGCTCGCGGCGGCGAAATAGACCAGAAGATGAGCCAGGACATTTTCGTCCCGGGCCACGCCTGGAGGCCCTGAAGTCGGCTGCGGCGGACCGGGCCAACTGTTGGCCTGGAGACAGCCGCCCAACAGTATGGCCGGAAGAGCAACAGTAAAGGCCCGGCGCAAGGCCACAGCTCCCGGAGCCACTGGGGGCGCCGGTGGCACAGGGATTGCCTCGGGGCACCACGGCGTATTCCCGGGAACACCTCGCATGAGCCCTGCCCTGCCAGGGGCGCAGCGTCAACCTGACTGGCATGTTCAGCATCGCCTGCGCCTGCCGGGGCAAAGCACAAAGGGAACGCCTGTCGATCCGAATTCCAGCAAGACCCCGTGCCATGCGTGCACCCACGGGGAACGCCCCAACTTCGACGATGGCAACGAGGATAGCAACATGAGTCTGGACGCTTTCTGCGCCCCACCACCTTCCGGCGACCCAAGCCTCCCCCACGACGACCGGGAACAGGAGATCCGAGCATGAAGATCATCGACATGCGCTGCCGCCCCGCCTTCCTGCATCCCTTCTTCGGCGCCGTGCCCGGCTCGGCCGAACACGCTACGGCGCGCTGGCTGAACCGGCGCGTCGGCACCCGTGGCGACGATACCCACTTCGAACGCTCGCTGAGCCACGAAGGCTTCCTTGCCGAGGTGCGCGACGCCGGCCTGTACAAGGCCGTGGTGGTCGGTCGGCATACGCCAACGCAGCACCTGCCCAACGAACGGATCCACGCCATCGTGAATGGCCATGCGCAATTGCTTGGCATAGGCGCGGTGGACCCGGCGTTGCAGGGCGTGGAAGCTGCGCTTGCGGAGATCGATCATGCAATCGACGAGCTGGGCCTCGCCGGCATCGACCTGGAACCCGGCTTCGGCGAACCGGCCCGGCACCCTGACGATGCGCTGTACTGGCCGATCTACGAGCACCTGCAGAAGCGCGCCATTCCCTTGTTCCTGATGAGCGGGCCGACGACGCCGGACCCGGCCTACAACGACCCCGGCCGACTGGCGGCAGTGGCCCGGGCCTTCCCCGACCTGCGGATCGTCGTCTACCACGGCTTCTGGCCCAACGTGCAGCAGGCCATCGGCCTGGCCTTCCGCTACGAGAACATCCACCTGGTGCCGGACATGTACCTGTTCCTGCCCGGTAGCGAAGCCTACGTGCAGGCAGCCAACGGCTTCCTCGCCGACCAGTTGCTGTTCGGCTCGTCCTATACCTTCAGGCCCATCCGCCAGAGCATCGAGGACGCCCTGCGCCTCGGCCTGGCCGAGCAGGTCCAGGAGCGTTTCTTCCACGGCAACGCCGCACGCCTGTTCGGGCTCGACTGAGTGGCGCAACGCCCGCAGCGCCGTCGTGATCACGGCGCTGCGGGGAACGGATAACGAAACAGTTGCCGAAACCCGGTACGCAACCCGGAACGCCTGATTACGACCGATCCTGGGATTGGGCCTTTCGTCAGCAGGAATCCGGAAAGTGCCTGCGGAAAGGCTGGACTTGAAGATGGGCCTGAAAGCCCTGGCCGGGGGTGGATTCCGGCAGATGGTGCAGAAACGAAAAAAGGGCCTTTCGGCCCTTTCTTCAGCGACTTGCAGAATTCATCGAACCCTGCAAGTCAATATTTGGAGCGGGAAACGAGACTCGAACTCGCGACCCCGACCTTGGCAAGGTCGTGCTCTACCAACTGAGCTATTCCCGCGTCGTGTTGACGGGCGCCATTCTATCTTTTTCTGGAGCCTCGTCAACCCTTTGATTCAAAAAAAGTTATTTCTCTTTCGGGGTGGTGCTCAGGTGCGGCCAGGCGGCCAGCAGGTAGTGCAGCATGGACCACAGGGTCAGGGCCGCGGCGACGATCAGCAGCCCGTAGCCCAGCAGCACCCAGAAGGTGAACACCGGGGCGTTGGCCAGCAGGATCACCAGGGCCGCCATTTGCGCGGCGGTCTTCCACTTGCCCAGGTTGGACACGGCGACGTGGGCGCGGGCGCCCAGTTCGGCCATCCATTCGCGCAGCGCCGAGACCACGATCTCGCGGCCGATGATGATCACCGCCGGCAGCGTCAGCCACAGGTTGGCGTGCTCTTCCACCAGCAGCACCAGGGCCACCGCGACCATCAGCTTGTCCGCCACCGGGTCGAGGAAGGCGCCGAACGGCGTGCTCTGGCCCAGCTTGCGCGCCAGGTATCCATCCAGCCAGTCGGTCGCCGCGGCCAGGGCGAACACCGCGCTGGAGGCCAGGTGGCTGCCCGGGAACGGCATGTAGAACAGCAGGATGAAGATCGGGATGAGCAGGACGCGGAGCAGAGTGAGCAGGTTCGGAATATTCATCGGGACCACTGGCCGGTGAGTTGAGCCCGGCATTCTACTCGCTGTGCAGGGCAGCATAAATCTGCTCGGCCAGCTTTTTGCTGATGCCCGGGGCTTTGGCGATCTCCTCGATACTGGCCCGGCCCAGTTCCTGCAACCCACCGAAATGCTTGAGCAGCTCGCGGCGGCGCTTGGGCCCCACGCCCGCCACCTCTTCCAGGCTCGAGGTGCGCCGGGCCTTGCCGCGGCGCGCGCGGTGGCCGGTGATGGCGAAACGGTGCGACTCGTCGCGGATCTGCTGGATCAGGTGCAGCGCCGGGGAATTCCCCGGCAGGGTGAATTCGTGCTCGGCATCGTTGAGGTAGAGGGTTTCCAGGCCCGGCTTGCGCGTCACGCCCTTGGCCACGCCGAGCAGGATCAGCCCGCTCACCGCCAGCTCCTGGAGCACTTCCCGGGCCATGGCCAACTGGCCCTTGCCACCGTCCACCAGGAGGATGTCGGGCATCTTGCCCTCCCCCTCCTTCAGGCGGCTGAAGCGCCGCGTCAGGGCCTGGTGCATGGCGGCGTAGTCGTCGCCGGGGGTGATGCCCTCGATGTTGAAGCGGCGGTAGTCGGACTTCAGCGGGCCCTCGGGGCCGAACACCACGCAGGAGGCCACCGTGGCCTCGCCGCTGGAGTGGCTGATGTCGAAGCACTCCAGGCGTTGCGGCGGCTCGTCCAGGTCCAGCGCCTCGGCCAGGGACTCGAAGCGCGCGGCGACGTGCTGGCGGTTGGCCAGGCGCGCGGCCAGGGCCTGCTCGGCATTGGTGATTGCCAGTTGCTGCCAGCGCGCACGGGTGCCGCGCACCCGGTGGCTGATCTCCAGCTCGCGGCCACGGGCGCTGGCGATGGCCTCCACCAGCACCGGGAAGTCCTCGTGCACGGCGTTGACGATCAGCTCGGCCGGCAGCTCGCGCTCATGGTGGCTCAGGTAGTACTGGCCGAGGAAGGCCAGCAGCACCTCGCTCAGGTCTTCCTCGATGCCCACCTGGGGGAAGAAGTTCTTGCTGCCCAGCACCCGCCCGCCGCGCACGCTGATCAGGTGCACGCAGGCGCCGCCGGGGTTGACCATGGCGGCGATGACGTCGACGTCGCCGTTGCCGCCCTCCATGCTCTGCTGGTCCTGCACGCGGCGCAGGATGGCGACCTGGTCGCGCAGCTCGGCGGCGCGCTCGAAGTCCAGGCGCATCGCCGCCTGCTCCATGTCGCTGCTCAGCTCGTCGGCCAGCTGGTTGCTGCGGCCTTCGAGGAACATCACCGAGTGGCGCACGTCCACGGCATATTCCTCGGGCTCGACCAGGCCGACGCAGGGGCCCTTGCAGCGCTTGATCTGGTACTGCAGGCAGGGCCGGGTGCGGTTGCGGAAGTAGCTGTCCTCGCACTGCCGCACCAGGAAGGCCTTCTGCAGCAGGGCCAGGCTCTCGCGGATGGCGCCGGCGCTCGGGTAGGGCCCGAAGTAGCGGCCCTTGGCCTTCTTGGCGCCACGGTGCAGGGCCAGGCGCGGGTATTCGTCCTCGCTCGACAGGTAGACGTAGGGATAGGACTTGTCGTCGCGCAGGAGGATGTTGTACGGCGGCCGCCACTCCTTGATCAGCGTCTGCTCCAGCAGCAGCGCCTCGGTCTCGTTGGCGGTGATGGTGGTCTCGACCTGGGCGATGCGCGCCACCAGGGCGGCGGTCTTGGGCGCCAGGCCGGTCTTGCGGAAATAGCTGGCCAGGCGCTTCTTGAGGTTCTTCGCCTTGCCGACGTAGAGCAGCTTGGCGTCCGCATCGAACATGCGATAGACGCCGGGGCGGCCGCTGCAGGTGGCGAGGTAGGCCGCCGAATCGAACACCGCGCTCATCTAGTTGCTGGCATCCACCATGCCGTGGCGCACCGCCAGCAGCGCCAGCTCGACGTCGCTGGTGATGGAGAGCTTCTCGTAGATGCGGTAGCGGTAGGTGTTCACCGTCTTGGGCGACAGGCAGAGCTTGTCGGAGATGCTCTGCACCTTGTGGCAGTTGGCGATCATCAGGGCGATCTGGATCTCGCGCTCGGACAGCGAGTCGAACGGCGAGCCGCCCTTCTCCGGCTCGAAGGACTTCAGCGCCAGGCTCTGGGCGATCTGCGGGCTGATGTAGCGCTGCCCGGCGAAGACCTGGCGGATGGCCTGGACCATTTCCTCCAGGGCCGCGCCCTTGGTCAGGTAACCGGAGGCGCCGGCCTGCATGAGGCGCGTGGGGAACGGGTCTTCCTCGCAGACGGTCACGGCCAGGACGCGCACGTCCGGCTGGCTGCGCATCAGCTTGCGGGTGGCTTCGAGGCCGCCGATGCCGGGCATCTTCACGTCCATCAGGACGACGTCGGGCTTGAGCTCGCGGGCCAGCCGCAGGGCGTCCTCGCCGGACTCCGCCTGCCCCACCACCTGCAGGCCCTCGATGTCGGCCAGCATGCGGGTAATTCCGGTGCGCACCAGATCGTGGTCATCGACCACCAGCACCTTGATCACACAGCACCTCATGCATAAAGAGTGGAACCGGGCGCTGTGCGAGCGCCATCGAATCCGCGAACCTTAACAGAAAGCGATGCCCTGACCTAGCTTGGAACACAGCCGTCAAATTGCAAGCGCCAGCGAACCAGCGAACGCCCCCTGGGCGCCCGCGCCAAGCTCACCAGGCCGCCAGCGAGGCGTCAAGGGTGGGCATCACGGCCATTCTTTCGGCTGAGACCGACGGTCGCGGGCATGCGACGGCGCGAAGGCAGCGGGCCATGCATCGACGCCCGCCGATACCGCCGCGACACGACCGCCCGGGCCCCGCCCCGACGAACGTCCCCGCCGCGTTACCAAAAGTGCCCGCCACGCACCAGCATGACGCACGGCGCGGCCAGGAAGTTACCTTTCGATGCCCCACCGGCAGCCCGCCGCCCTCCCCCATTTCCCCTGAATTCCCGGCAGATCAAATACTTGCGCCTCGAACAACCATCCTGGCACGGCACCTGCTTGATTGCATGCATGGATAATTGGATACAGAAATCCAAAATGAGCGCCCCATGCGCCTGGTACCCAACTACGACCGCCAACCCGTAACCGCCGAGGAAGAGGCCTACAGCTACCTGCTGGACGCCATCTGCAAGGGCCAGTACCGCACCGGCGACCGCCTGATCGCCGAAGACATCGCCAACGACA
The DNA here is from genome assembly GCF_029201425.1 of Pseudomonas sp. 273. NCBI lineage: Bacteria > Pseudomonadati > Pseudomonadota > Gammaproteobacteria > Pseudomonadales > Pseudomonadaceae > Pseudomonas > Pseudomonas sp. 273. The sequence continues at coordinate 2,774,649 of NZ_CP116775.1, read as the reverse complement.
TCGGCATGAGCCGCATGCCGGTGCGCGAAGCCTTCCGCCGCCTGGCCGCCGAGGGCCTGGTGACGCTGCGGCCGAACCGCGGCGCCATCGTCAGCGGGCTGAACATCGAGGAGATGCGCGAAGTCTTCGAGATGCGCAGCGCCCTGGAAGGCCTGGCCATCCGCCTCGCCGTGCCGAAGCTGGGCGAACGCCAGCTGGCGCGCCTGGAACGCCTGCTGGACGAGATGGACGACTACCGCGACGACAGCGCCGAGTGGGTGAGCCGCCACCGCGTCTTCCACGAATACCTCTGCAGCCTGGCCGAGCGCCCGCGGCTGCTGCGGCAGATCAACGCGCTGTACTCGGTGATCGAGCCACACATGCGCCTGTGGCTGCAGCACGTCGACAAGCCGATGAGCGCCCGCGAGGAGCACGCGGTGATCCTCGACGCCCTGCGCAGCGGCGACGCCCGCGAAGCCGAGCGGGTGCTCTGCGAGCACATCGAGGGCACGGTGCCCTCGCTGCTGAAGTTCCTCGAAGCGACGGGCGCCTGAGACCCGGCCTTCGCCTGTCCCGTTGAACTGCCACGGCAACCCCACCCACTGGAGCTGAACATGTTCGTACGCAGGATTCCGCAGTGCCTTCTCGCCCTCTGCCTCACCGCCCCGCTGGCCCACGCCGACGCGGTGAAGATCCCCGACCGCCTGAAAACCGCCGACAAGGTGGTCTTCTGCGGCGGCATGGACTCCCCGCCCATGGGCTTCTACGACGCCTCGCAGAAGCTCACCGGGGTGACCGTCGACCTAGGCGAGGCCATCGCCAAGCGCCTGGGCGACAAGCGCATCGAATGGCGGGTGACACCCTTCTCCGGGCTGATCCCGGCGCTGCTGGCCAGGCAGTGCGACATGCTGGTGGACCAGCTGTTCGACAAGCCCGAGCGGCGCGAAGTGATCGACATGGTCAACTACATGTACTCCAGCCAGGCCGTGGTGGTCGCCAAGGGCAACCCCAAGGGCATCCATACCCTGGACGACCTGTCCGGGAAGAAGGTGGCGGTGCTCAACGGCTCGACCATCCGCACCCTGCTCGACGCCCATAACGAGAAGCTGAAGCAGGCCGGCAAGGCGCCGCTGAAGGTCATCGTCTACAACACCGACACCGACGCCTTCCAGGCCCTGCGCATCCAGCAGGCCGACGCCTACGGCACCACCGTGGAAACCGCCGGCTACTACCAGGGCATGGCCCCGGACCTGTTCGAGATCGGCGTGCCGGCCTTCGCCCGCATCCTCACCGGGCTGGGCATCCGCAAGGAAGACAAGCAGCTCAGCGAAGCGGTGCAGCAGATCATCAGGAACATGCAGGCCGACGGCAGCTACCAGGCGTTGCTCGCCAAGTGGCACATCGAAGGCGACAAGCTCGACTGAGCCGAGGTAAGCGACCATGAACTTCAGCTGGGACGTGTTCTGGCAATACCTGCTCAAGCCGAGCGACATCTACCTGTACGGGCTCTGGCTGACCTGCGTGATCGCCGTCAGCGCCATGCTCCTGGGCTGCGTGCTCGGGCTGCTGGCGGCGCTGATGCGGCTGTCGTCCAACCCGCTGCTGCAGTACCCGGTGCGCTTCTACGTGTGGCTGATGCGCGGCACCCCGCTGCTGGTGCAGATCGTCTTCCTCTACACGGCGCTGGCCGCGGGCGGGGTGTTCCGCTTCGAGGACCTGGACCTTGGGCTGTTCGTCCTGCCCGGCAACATCCAGGCGGCGATCATAGCCCTGGGCCTCAACGAGGGCGCCTACATGGCCGAGATCATCCGCGCCGGCATCGGCGCGGTGGACAAGGGCCAGTACGAGGCCGGGCGCTCGCTGGGCATGACCTTCGCCAAGCTGATGCGGCGCATCGTCCTGCCCCAGGCCTTCCGCGTCATCGTTCCGCCGCTGGGCAACGAGTTCAACGTGATGCTGAAGAACACCACCCTGGTCAGCGTGATCGGCGTGCAGGAACTGCTGCTGAGCACCCAGATGGTCACCTCGGCGACCTTCCGGGTGTTCGAGCTGTACCTGGTGGTGGCCATCTACTTCCTGCTGCTGACCACCCTCTGGGGCTTCTTCCAGCGCTGGCTGGAGAAGCGCTTCGGGCGGTCCGAGGGCCACGCCCCGGCGCCGAGCCGGATGTTCGGCCAGCAGGCCATGAAACTGCTGAGGGGGCGTTGAGATGATCCCGACCGCGAAAGACGTGGTGATCCAGGCCCGCGACGTGCACAAGGCCTTCGGCCCGCTGGAAATCCTCAAGGGCGTGTCGCTGGACGTGCACCGGGGCGAGGTGGTGGTGCTGATCGGCGCCTCCGGCTCGGGCAAGACCACCTTCATCCGCTGTATCAACCTGCTGGAGGACATCCAGGGCGGCAGCATCCGCGTCAACGGCGCGCTGATGGGCTACCGCGAGCGCGCCGACGGCAAGCTGGTGCGCGACTCGGAGAGCAACATCGCCCGCCGCCGCCGCGACATCGGCATGGTGTTCCAGCGCTTCAACCTGTTCCCGCACATGACCGTGCTGGAGAACATCATCGAGGCGCCGACCCAGGTGCTCGGCCTCCCCCGCGGCGAAGCCATCGAACTGGCCCGCCGGCTGCTCGCCCGGGTGCGCCTGGCGGACAAGGCCGAGCACTACCCGGCGCAGCTCTCAGGCGGCCAGCAGCAGCGCGTGGCCATCGCCCGCGCCCTGGCGATGAAGCCCCAGGCGATGCTGTTCGACGAACCCACCAGCGCGCTGGACCCGGAAACCGTGGGCGAGGTGCTGCAGGTGATGAAGGAGCTGGCCGAGGAAGGCATGACCATGGTGGTGGTCACCCACGAGATGGGCTTCGCCCGCGAAGTGGCCGACCGCGTGGTGGTGCTGCACCAGGGCGAGCTGATCGAAGAAGGCCCGCCGGCCCAGGTGTTCGGCAACCCCCACCACCCGCGCACGCGGGAATTCCTCAGCCGCGTACTCTGATTCAAGGACGCCCTCCATGCTGCGTTTCTCCGCCCACGAATACCCCTATGCCTCCCAGCGCCAGAGCGTCTTCGCCCGCAACGGCATGGTCGCCGCCTCGCAGCCGCTGGCCGCCGAGGCCGGCATCGCCATGCTGCGCGCCGGCGGCAACGCCATCGACGCTGCCATCGCCACCGCGGCGGCGCTGACGGTGGTCGAGCCCACCGGCTGCGCCATCGGCGGCGATGCCTTCGCCCTGGTCTGGGTCAAGGACAAGCTGCACGGCCTGGACGCCAGCGGCCATGCCCCGGCCTCGCTGAGCATCGACGCGGTGAAGGCCGCCGGCCACGCGAAGATGCCGGTGCACGGCTGGCTGCCGGTCACGGTGCCGGGCATTCCCTCGGCCTGGGCCGCGCTGTCCGAGCGCTTCGGCAAGCTGCCCTTCGCCGACCTGCTGCAACCGGCCATCGCCCTGGCCCGCGACGGCTTCCCGGTGTCGCCGGTGGTGGCCCACCAGTGGGAAATCGCCCGCCGCGAATACCAGGCCAGCCGCGAGCGCGAACCGGCCCTGGAAGCCTGGTTCACCACCTTCCTGGTCGACGGCGAGGCGCCGCGGGCCGGCCAGCTGTTCCGCAACCCGGCCCAGGCGCGGACCCTCGCCGAACTGGCCGAGACGAAGTGCGAAAGCTTCTACCGCGGCGCCATCGCCCGGCGCCTGGCCGCCCATGCCGCCGCCAGCGGCGGCCACCTGGGCGCGGCGGACCTGGCCGGCTACCGACCGAAGTGGGTCGAGCCGATCAAGACCAACTACCGCGGCTACGACGTCTGGGAAATCCCGCCCAGCGGCCAGGGCCTGATCGCCCTGATGACGCTGAACATCCTCCAGGGCTTCGACTTCGACCAGCGCGACAGCCAGCTCACCTGGCACCGCCAGCTGGAAGCGATGAAGAAGGCCTACGCCGACGGCCTGCACTACATCACCGACCCCGAGCACATGCGCGTGGCCTGCGCCGACCTGCTCGGCGCCGACTACGCCGCCCGCCGCCGCCAGGAGATCGGCGAGCGCGCGCAGCCACCGCGCCACGGCGACCCGCACGCCAGCGGCACGGTGTACATCGCCGCCGCCGACGGCGAAGGCAACATGGTCTCCTTCATCCAGAGCGCCTACCACGGCTTCGGCTCCGGCGTGGTGCTGCCGGACAGCGGCATCGCCCTGCAGAACCGCGGCTCGGAATTCAGCCTCGACCCCGACCACGCCAACGCCCTGGCCCCGGGCAAGCAGACCTTCCACACCATCATCCCCGGCTTCCTCAGCAAGGACGGCGTGGCGGTCGGCCCCTTCGGCGTGATGGGCGGCTACATGCAGCCGCAAGGCCATGTGCAGATGGTGATGAACCTGGTGGACTTCGGCCTCAACCCGCAAGCGGCGCTGGACGCCCCGCGCTGGCAATGGCTGGGCGGTATGAAGGTGGGCATCGAGCAGACCGCCCCGCGCGACCTGGCCTTCGCCCTCGCCCGCCGCGGCCACGAGGTGCAGGTGGCCTGCGACCTGACCGACTACGGCCGCGGCCAGATCATCGTCCGCGACCCCGTCACCGGTGTACTCTGCGGCGGCACCGAACCACGGGCGGATTCGCATATCGCGGTGTGCTGAGCCGCCCCGCTCCTACGGGGTGGGAAAGCCGTGTCTCACGGCAACTGCAGGAGCGGGCCCTGCCCGCGATTCGCGCGCAGGGCGCGCTCCTACAAAGGGGGCACGGTGCATGGGCAACCCGTAGGAGCGGATCTCATCCGCGAATCGCGCCGGAACGACCGGCTATCGCGGACGGAGTCCGCTCCTACAGGGTGATATCGCCCATCTTCCCCGTCGGCCCATCACCGCGTAGGGCGCATAACGCCTACGGCGTTATCCGCCGCCCCCAGGGCCCGCAACGGCTCAGGCCGCCAGGCACTGCTCCAGGCCGGCCTCCAGCCTTTCGCGCAGCCCGGCATCGGCGCTGGCGATGAACACCAGGCAGTTCTCCCCCTCCTGCGCCTGCGCCGCCAGGAACTGGCTGCGGCCGCCCACGTACTGCAGCCACAACGGCTGTTCGCGGCCGCGGACCTGGACGCGGCCCTTGAGGCGGAACAGGCCCTCCGGCAACTGCTCGAGCCAGGCGCGCAGGCGCTGCGGGTCGAGCTGTCCGGCGTGGCGCCAGGTCCAGCTGTCGAACAGCTCGCCGTGGTTCTGCCTGCCCACCGCCTGCAGGCGCTGCGGGCGTGCGTCCGGGCGTTCGCCGTAGAGCAGCTCGTCGGGAATCTGCGCCTGCACCGTCTGCAGCATCCGCCGCGGCTCGCCGAAGCGCTGGCGCAGGGCCTGCAGTTGTTCCGGCGTGGCGATGTCGGCCTTGTTCAGCAGCAGCAGGTCGGCCGCGGCCGCCTGGCGCCTTTCCAGTTGCGCGTATTCGCCTTCCAGCGGCTGGCTGCGGGCGGCGTCCACCAGGGTGACCAGCGCATCCAGGTGCATGTGCCTGCGCAGTTGCGGGTAGCCCAGGGCCTGGACGATCGGCTGCGGGTCGGCCACGCCGCTGCATTCGATGACGATGCGTTCCACCGGCGGCTGGACCTGGGCCAGGCGGCCGAGCTGGGCCAGCAGGTCGTCCTGCATGGTGCAGCACAGGCAGCCGTTCTGCAGGGCGTACACCGCGTCGCTCTGCTCGGCGATCATCTCGGCGTCCACGTTCAGCTCGCCGAAGTCGTTGACGATCAGCGCCAGGCGCTGCCCGGCGCATTGCCGCACCAGGCGGCGCAGCAGGGTGGTCTTGCCGGCGCCGAGGAAGCCGGCGACCACGGTCACCGGGATGCTCATCGGTCGTCCCCCATCACCTGCGGCACCTCGCCCTGCCATACCGCCTGCAGCGGGCCGTTGGCGAAGGTGCCCTGGCGGTCGTACACCGGGCGGCCCTCGACGAAGGTCTGCTCGACCTGGGTGCGGTGGATGTAGCCGCGCGGCGGCTGGGCGAAAAGGTCGCGGTCGAGGACGATGAAGTCCGCCGACTTGCCGGCCTCGATGCTCCCCGTCAGCGCCTCCAGGCCCATGGCGTGGGCGCCGTTGAGGGTCACCACCTTCAGCGCCTGCTCCAGGCCGATGGGCTCGCCGAAGCAGGCCGGGTCGTCGTTCCAGGGGTTCTGCCGGGTGACCATGGTCTCCAGGGCCAGCCAGGGGTCGATGGAGGCCACCGGCCAGTCGGTGCCCATCACCGCGATGCCGCCGGCGGCCAGCACGCCCTTGTAGTCGTAGATGCGCTTCAGCCGCTCGGCGCCGTAGCCGGAGCGCGCGCCGCTGGCGAAGGGCGTGGGGTACCAGGCCGCCGGGGAGAACTCGGCGATCACCTCCAGCTCGCGGAAGCGCCTGAGGTTGCCCGGGTGCAGGATAGTGCTGTGCGCGCACTGGTGGCGGATGCCGCTGAAGCCGTTGCGCCGGCGCGCCTCGGCCACGGCGTCGAGGAACACGTCGGAGGCGCCGTCGCCGGTGCAGTGGGCGATGACGCGGATGCCGCGGCGGTCCATGTCCACCACCATGTCGGTGATGTGCTCGGGGGTCAGGTTGAGCTTGCCGCGCCAGCTGTCCTCGCCCGGCCAGGGGCTGATGAGGAAGGACGAGCGCGGTTCCACGGTGCCGTCGAAGTGGAACTTCACCGCGTTGGCCGACAGCCGCGCACTGCGGTAGTAGTGGCGCTCGCCGCTGAGCAGTTCCCAGCGCCGGCGCACCGGGAAGATGTCGTCCTGCCAGCTGATGGCTGCTTCCACCCGCAGGGTCAGCTGGCCGGCGTCGTCCAGTTCCTTGAGCGCCTGCAGGCGGCGCTCGCAGACGTGCACGTACTTGCTGGCGGTCACGCCGCGGGCGCTCTGGAAATGCACGCCGTCGCGGTAGGCGCGGCGCAGCACCTCGATGGGCGTCGGCGGCATGGCGGCGTGGATCAGCGCGTAGGCGCCGTCGATCAGCAGGCCGTTGGGCTCGCCGGTCAGCTCGTCGCGCTCCAGGTAGCCGTTGCGCGGGTCGGGGGTGCTGGCGTCGATGCCGGCCAGCGCCAGGGCGCGGGAGTTGGCCATCATGGTCCCCCACATACGGTCGAGCAGCGCCACCGGGCGGTCCGGCAGCACGCTGTCGAGCCACTCGCGGCCCGGCTTCAGCCCGGCCTCGCGGAAGGTGTAGCGCACCCAGTACTGGCCGTAGACCCAGCCGTCGCCGGGGTGGCTGTCGGCGTAGGCGCGGATGGCCGCGGCCAGCTGCTCGGGGCTCGGGTCCTCGATGCCGACGTCGAGGTCGTCGGCGTAGCGTGGCGCCAGGGCCAGGTCCGGGTGGGTGTGCATGTCGTGCAGGCCGGGCATGCAGAAGGCCCCGCCGAGGTCGTGCTGCAGGGTCCGCGGCCCCACCAGGTGCTCCAGCGTCTCTGCGCGGCCGACGGCGAGGAAGCGGCCGTCGCGAATGGCCACGGCCTCGGCCCAGGGCTGCGCCGGGTCGAGGGTGTAGAAGCGGCCGTTGCGCAGCAGCAGGTCGGCGTGGCGGTTGGCAGGCGAATGGGACGAACGGAAAGTATCGGGCGCCGTCATCTCGGTGCTCCCTTGTTGTTTTGCGCCGAGTATAGGGAGCTGCCAGCGGCCGCGGACTAGCATAAGATGACAACTCGCTAGCCTCAGATAACAACAACATCCATGCCCGACCAGCAGTCCGAGATCGACTACGCCGCGCGCCAGCTATACCAGCGCTTCCTCGAGGAATGGCAGGCCCGCCCGCACCTGCCGCCCCTGGCGCCGCTGCTCGCCGGCCTGGGCGTGCCGGCCGCCGAGGCCGCCGCCGGCATGACCTTCGCCCGCTACTACCGCCTGCTGCGCCAGGCCGCCGGGCTGCTCGGCGCCAGCGACTTCTTCCTGCGCCTGGGCCAGCGCTACAACCTGTTCGACCTCGGGGTGATCGGCTACGCGCTGATCAGCGCGGCCAACCTGCGACGCTCCTGGGACATCTCCCTGGGCCAGCCCTCCAGCCTGCTGCCCCACCCCATCCACGTGGCCCGCGAGGAACACGGCGAGCACCTGGTGCTGGCCCTGCAGGCGCCGCCCTACAGCCCGATGGAAAGCCAGGCGCTGCTGGAGGAATGGTTCAGCAGCACCTGGCGCTGGCTGTGCCAGCGCCTGCCGGAGCTGGCCGAGTGCGACGGCATGCAGGTGCGCCTGCCGTTCGCCGCGCCGGCCCATGCCGCGCTCTATGACGAAATCTTCCCCGGCCGCGTGGAATTCGCCACCAGCCGCGCCGAACTGCGCATCCCCAGGGCCTTCCACGACCGCCCCTTCTCCACCTCCAACCCCTCGGTGCTGCGCCTGTGCCAGGCCCAGGGCGCGGCCACCCTGGCCAGTTTCGAGAGCGGCGAGGCGCTGCCCGACGACCTGCGCTTCTACCTGCTGCAGAACGCCCGCGTGCCGCTGCCGGACCTGGAGCAGGCCGCCGCACACTTCCGCCTGCCGCCGCACACCCTGCAGCGGCGCCTGCGCGCCCACGGCCTGACCTTCAAGGGCGTGGTCTACGAGGTGCGCATGGCCCTGGCCGAGCGCTACCTGCTGGCCAGCCACATGAGCCTGCAGGAGATCGCCTTCCTGCTCGGCTACGAGCACGTCACCAGCTTCCACCGTGCCTTCCTGCGCCATGCCGGGACCACCCCGGAAGGCTTCCGCCAGCGGCGCGCGCAAGCGCGCCAGGAGTGACTCCATGCGTTTCCCCTCGATGACCGCCCTGCGCGTGCTCGACGCCGTCGCCCGCCTGGGCAGCCTGTCCGCCGCGGCCAGCGAGCTGAGCCTCACCCGCAGCGCCGTGAGCCACCAGTTGCACAGCCTGGAGGACTGCCTGGGCACCGCGCTGATCGAGAAGGCCGGGCGCGGCATCGTGCTCACCTACCGCGGCGAATACTTCGCCCGCGAGACCCAGCGCGCCCTGGCCATCCTCAACGAGGCGCGGCGCTTCACCGACGCCCAGGAGATCGCCGGGCGCCTGTGCGTGAGCTGCACCCCGGGCTTCGCCACCTACTGGCTGTGCCACCAGATCGGCCAGTTCCAGCGCGCCCACCCGCAGGTGGAGCTGAACCTGGTGGCGCCGCGCATCCCCGACGACGTCAGCAACCGCGACGTCGACCTGTTCATCGCCTACGGCGTGGGCGACTGGCCGGACCTGCACGTGGAGCTGATCGCCACCCTCGACACCTTCCCGGTGTGCAGCCCCTCGCTGCTCAACGCCGCCGGCGGCCTGGACTCGCCCGAGGACCTGGCCAACCTGCCGCTGCTGCACATGGTCGACCACTCCGACTGGCTGCTGTGGGCCGCGGCCGCCGGGGTGCGCGACCTCAACGTGCGCAACGGCATCGTCTTCTCCGACGCGCACCTGGTGCAGTCGGCGGCCATCGCCGGCCAGGGCGTGGCCATGGGCGACGCCCTGGTCAGCGGCGACGCCATGGCCAAGGGGCAGCTGGTGCGGCTGTTCAACGTCTCCATCGAGCCGCCGAACCGCTACTACTTCGTCACCGACGCGGCCAAGACCGAACGCCCCGACGTGCAGGCCTTCAAGGCCTGGATGAAGGCCGAGCTGCGGCTGTCCGAGCAATTCCGCAAGGGCAGTCGCGGCGGCGTGATTGGCGAAGGAAACAGGTGAAGGAATTTGAACAATGACGGCGAAAAAACGCGATTGAAGCGAAGAGGGATTTGACAATACTGCGCAAAAGGGCTGCTGACCGAAGGGTCGGCAACCCGAGAAGAACAAGAAAAAACGAGGTAAATGCAGTGGAGCGACAGCCCCAACTTCGTGCCATCGACATCGGCAAGCGCTATGGCGATTTCCACGCACTGAACGATGTCTCCATCGACATTCGCCAGGGCGAGTTCCTCACCCTCCTCGGCCCCTCCGGCTCCGGCAAGACCACCTTCCTGATGATCCTCGCCGGCTTCCAGGACCCATCCAGCGGGCGCCTGGAGGCCCACGGCCAGGACATCACCCGGCGTCCGGCCGAGAAGCGCAACTTCGGCATGGTGTTCCAGGGCTACGCGCTGTTCCCGCACATGAGCATCGACGACAACGTCGCCTTCCCGCTGAAGATCCGCGGCGTGAAGGCCGAGGAACGCAACCGCCGGGTGCGCCGGATGCTGGAAGTGGTGGGCCTGGGCGAGCACCGCGGCAAGCGCCCCGGCGAGCTGTCCGGCGGCCAGCAGCAGCGCGTGGCCATCGCCCGCGCGCTGGTCTTCGAGCCCGACCTGCTGCTGCTCGACGAGCCCCTCTCGGCGCTGGACAAGAACCTGCGCGAGCAGCTGCAGGCGGAGCTGCAGCGCATCCACCGCCAGGTAGGCACCACCTTCGTCTTCGTCACCCACGACCAGAACGAAGCCCTCGCCCTGTCCACCCGCATCGCCATCTTCAACCGCGGCCGCGTGGCGCAGATCGACAGCCCGCAGACCATCTACAACCAGCCCGCCAACCGCTTCGTCGCCGAATTCCTCGGCAAGATGAACCTGTTCCCGCTGAGCCAGGTGGGCCGCGCCGGCGCCCTGGCCCGCGGGCGCTTCGGCGACGCCGAGCTGCACGCCGAACCCTCGGCCGCCCTGGACGCCGCCGCGCCGCTGCTGGCGGTGCGCCCGGAGCACATGCAGCTGCACAGCGCGCCGCCACTGGTGGAAGGCCACAACGTGGTGCAGGCGGTGCTGACCACCAAGACCTACCAGGGCGCCAGCACCGAGCTGGGCCTGGCCACCGCCGCCGAGGGCGCGCCGCCCATGAGCCTGGCGGTGCACGCCGAGCACCAGGCCGCGCGCCTGGACCAGGGCGCCCGCGTGTGGCTGAGCTGGCCCATCGAGAAGAGCCTGCTGCTCGCCTGATCGCCGGGGCGCCCGCGCGCGCCCTCCCCCTTTCGCCATCCCCTGCCTGGGAGCTGCACACATGTTCAACCCGCACCAGCAAGACTGCATCGAAGTCCTCATGGACAAGGCCCGTCGCGGCCAGGTCGACCGCCGCACCTTCCTCAAGGGCATGGGCCTGCTGGCCGCCCTGCCCCTGGCCCTGCGCAGCGGCGTCGGCTTCGCCGCCGGCGACAAGCCGCTGGTGGTGGTGAACTGGGGCGGCGACGCCATCAAGGCATTCGGCAAGGCCTGGACCGAGGGCTTCTCCAAGGCCACCGGCATCCCGGTGAAGATCGACGGCAGCGGCCCCACCGAAGGCGCCATCCGCACCCAGATGAGCAGCGGCCGGGTGAGCTGGGACGTGGTCGACGCGGAAAGCTCCATCCTGCAGAACCTGGGCAGGGAGAACCTGGTCGAGCCCATCGACTACAGCATCGTGTCGAAGGACAAGGTGCTGCCCGGCTTCGCCTACGAATACGGCATCGCCGACTACATGCTCAGCTACGTGATCGCCTACGACAGCGAGCGCTTCGGCGACAAGGCGCCGAAGACCTGGAAGGACTTCTGGGACATCGAGGCCTTCCCCGGCAAGCGCACCCTGTACAAGTGGATGAACGGCATGCTGGAAGCCGCGCTGCTGGCCGACGGCGTGCCGGCGAACCAGCTCTACCCGCTGGACGTGCCGCGGGCGCTGAAGAAGATCGACGAACTCAAGCCGCACATCCTGGCCTTCTGGGGCTCGGGCGCCGAGACCCAGCAGCTGCTGATCGAGGGCGAAGTGAGCATGGGCGCCATCTGGAACACCCGCGCCCAGGTGATCACCGAGGACAGCGAAGGGCGCATCAAGTGGACCTTCGACAACGCCCTGCTCGGTTGCAGCAACTGGGGCGTGCTCAAGGGCAACCCGGCGGGCAAGGACGCGGCCATGCGCTTCATCGCCTACGCCCAGGACCCGCAATCGCAGGTGGAGCTGTTCAAGCTGTTCGGCAACGGCCCGGCCAACCCCGCCGCCGCCTCGCTCATCCCGGCCGACCGCAGGCACCTGAACTGCACCGATCCGGACAACCTGCCACGGCAGATCATGCTCAGCCACGAGTGGTACACCGACCACTATGCGGTGGCCCTGGAGCAGTACCTGACCCACGTGTCCAAGTGAGATAAGCCAATGGCCGAGAACCCCTCGCGGCTGAAGCTGGCCTTCCTGCTGGCGCCGCTGCCGCTGGTGCTGCTGCTGTTCTACGTGCTGCCCTTCGCCGGGGTGGTGGGCTGGAGCTTCAGCCTGCCCACCCCGGGCATCGAGCAGTACCAGCGCATCGCCAGCGACCCGGCGATCCACGACGTGCTCTGGCGCACCTTCCGCCTGTGCACCACGGTGAGCGTGGTGTCGCTGCTGATCGCCTACCTGATGGCCTACTGCTGGGTGTACAGCTCGCCGTTCTGGCAGCGCATGGTGGAAATCTGCGTGTTCATCCCGTTCTGGCTGTCGGTGCTGGTGCGCGCCTTCGGCTGGCTGATCGCGCTGCGCAGCAACGGCCTGCTCAACGGCTGGCTGCAGGCGCTGGGGATCACCAGCGAGCCGCTGCAGCTGACGCGCAACGAACTGGGCGTGGTGATCGGCATGGTCCACTTCATGGTGCCCTTCGCGCTCTTCCCGCTGGTGTCCACCATGCGTCGCCTCGACCCGCGCGTGCTGCTGGCCGCGCGCGGCCTGGGCGCCGGGCAGCTGCGCACCTTCTGGAGCATCTTCGTGCCGCAGACGGTGCCGGGCATCCTCGGCGCCTTCATCATCGTCTTCGTGTTCTGCCTGGGCTTCTTCATCACCCCGGCGATCCTCGGCGGCGGGCAGACGGTGATGGTGGCCGAGTACGTCTACCTGCAGATGTTCCAGACCAGCAACTGGGGCCTGGGCGCGGCGCTCTCGGTGGTCCTCCTGGCCCTGGTGGCCGGGCTGATCTGGGCGCTGTTGCGCATGACCCGCGTCGATAAACTGGTGGGCTGACGAGATGAACGCACACGAAAGCAAGGCGCCAAGCCGCCTGCTCGCCGCGATGGCGATGATCTTCATGCTGTTCCCGCTGCTGGCGGTGATCCCGGTGTCCTTCACCGGCAAGCGCTTCCTCTCGATGCCCGACGGCAACTGGTCGCTGCGCCACTACAAGGCGCTGCTGGACAGCCCCGAGTGGCTCTCGGCGGTGGGCCAGAGCCTGGTGGTGGCCAGCGCCACCTGCGTGGTCGCCACCGCCCTGGCGGTGAGCTTCGCCCTGGGCATCTGGTACCTGCGCTCGCGCTGGGCGACCCTGCTGATCGGCCTGGTGCTGCTGCCCATGGCGATCCCACCGATGATCTCGGCGATGGTCCTGTACTTCATGGAAACCACCGTCAGCAAGTTCGCCCCGGGCCTGGGCTACGACACCCTGTTCGGCCTGACCATCGCCCACATCGTGATGGTGGTGCCCTACGGCGTGGTGACCATGCTGGTGGCGCTGAGCCAACTGGACCGGCGTATCGAACTGGCCGCGCGCAACCTCGGCGCCAGCCTGGCGCAGACCACCTTCCTGGTGGTGCTGCCGAACCTCAAGCTGGGCGTGGCCAGCACCGCGCTGCTGTGCTTCGCGCTGAGCTGGGAAGAGATCGCCGTGACCCTGTTCGTCACCAGCACCGAGGTCAACACCCTGCCGCGGCAGATCTGGTCCGGCCTGCGCGACAACATCGACCCGGCGGTGGCGGCCATCTCGGTGCTGCTGATCGCCCTAACCCTCATCGCCCTGCTCGGCCGCATGCTGGCCAGCCGCGCCGCCGCAAGACCGGCCGGGCACTGAGCAGCCAAGCCGGCGGCGTTGTCCGGGGGATTGTCGGCGCCCCGGACAGCGCCGCCGGCCTGGTTCACCTACAGGCACCACGGGGCCGCTTTTCGTAGGAGCGAGCTTGCTCGCGAAGGGGGCTTGCCGGTAGCTGCTGTGTTTGTGGTGGAGACCGTCCCCTCTCCCCAGCCCTCTCCCTGAAGGGAGAGGGGGCTTGTTCGTGCCGAGCGAAAGAATGGTTTCAGCCGGAAACCTTCAGTGCTACCGGCTAACTCCAGAACACCCAACTCTGCCCAACGGTCCCCTCTCCCTTCAGGGCGGGGCGCGCAGCCGAGGATTAGGGAGAGGGCGCTCTTCAGAGCACGCACCATGCCCAATTCGGAAACCCCTTCGCGAGCAAGCTCGCTCCTACGAGAAGCCGAGCCCGCCCGTATGGTAGGAGCAACTGTCTTGCAGGCTGCGCCGCCTCTTTCCAACCCGTAGGGCGCATAACGCCTACGGCGTTATCCGCCGCGGCCGTCAGGCACCGGCGTTCCGGCCAACGGCGGATAACCGCGAACGGTTATTCGCCCTACGGTCGAGCACGGACGTAGGAGCGGACCTTGTCCGCGATAGCCGGGAATTCCGGCGCGGTTCGCGGATGAGATCCGCTCCTACGCTGCGCCACTCACGCCATTCCCATGTAGGAGCGCGCCCTGCGCGCGAATCGCAGGCAGGGCCTGCTCCTACAGGTTTCCGTGAGGCACCTGTCCCACCGTAGGAGCGGACTCCGTCCGCGATCCCGCAGACATCTGGCAAGCACATCCAAGCACTTGGCAGACAGGCACAAGGCCAGCAGCGCCCGTGGCCTTAGCATCCCAGGCAGTTTCGTCCCCTGCCAACAATAACGATACGGATGCACGCCATGACCAGACCCACCGTCCTGCGCCCGACGCTGCTCGCCCTGCTGCTCGCCGGCGCGGGCCAGGCCAGCGCCTACTCGCTGTATTCCACCGACGATACCCACCTCAACGCCGACCTCACCGCGGTCTACGCGCTGTTCCACAGCCAGGAGAACTACGCGCAGAGCGGCACCAAGGACAAGGGCTCGTCCTCCTGGCAGGAAGGCTTCATCAAGTACGGCCTGAGCGGCGACCAGCGCCTGGGCGAGGCCGGCACGGCCTATGGCGCCTTCGCCCTGCTCAGCTCGGCGACCTGGGGCGACGGCGACGCCGCCGGCTTCACCGACGGCTCCGAGCGCACCACCAAGATCGAGGACGCCTACCTGGGCTGGCGCTCCGGCAAGCTGTTCCCGGTGCTGGGCGAGGACGGCATCGACCTGTCCTTCGGCCGCCAGAACATCGTGGTCGGCGACGGCTTCCTGATCAACGGCGACGCCCTCAACTTCGGCAACGGCCTGGCCGACGGCATGTTCGACCGCGGCGGCGCCTACTACCTGGCCGGCCGCCGCAGCTTCGACGAGACCGCGGTGCTGCGCATCGGCGGCAAGGAAGGCTGGCGCGGCGACATCATGCGCCTGAAGTCCGACAACCCGGCCCAGGCCAAGCCCGAGCTGTACGTCGGCACCCTGGAGCACGTCGACGAGGCCGGCACCCTGGGCCTGACCTACATCGACATCACCGACATCGACGAGCAGTACGCCTCCCCCGCCCAGCTCGACCGCAAGGACATGAAGACCTGGAGCGTGCGCGGCCAGGGCAACGCCGGCGTCGAGAACCTGTTCCTCTCCGGCGAGTACGCCTGGCAGGACAAGCGCCACGCCGACGACGAGAACGCCTGGTACCTGGAAGCCGGCTGGACCTTCGCCGACGTGCCCTGGAAGCCCTACCTCAGCTACCGCTTCAGCCGCTTCTCGGAAGGCTTCGACCCGCTGTTCTACGGCTTCAGCCGCGGCTTCGGCACCTGGTTCCAGGGCGAGGTGGCGGGCAACTACTCCGGCCCCTTCAACAGCAACACCCGGGTCCACAACATCGGCGCCAAGATCACCCCGTCGGAGAGCTTCGACGTCGGCCTGCAATGGTTCGACTTCCATACCCTGGACAACGACCTGGGCAACTTCAGCGGCCGCGAGCTGGACCTGTACGCCGACTGGATGGTCACCCCGAACCTGACCATCACCCCGCTGATCGGCCTGTACAAGCCGAAGAAGAGCACCGAGGACGGCGGCGTGCAGATCGGCAGCAACGACAGCAACCTGTACAGCCAGCTGATTTTCACCACCACCTTCTAAGCCACGCACCGCAAGCCCGCCCCGCGCCACCGCCGGCCCCCATCCCGGCCGTGGCGCGGCGGCGGGTTTCGCGGTTTTCATGGAGGCCTTTGCATGCGTAGCATCCTGTCCACCCTCCAGGGCCGCATCACCTGCCTGGCCGGCCTGTGCCTGCTGGGCGTCGCCGCCACCCTGATCGGCCTGTCGCTGTACCAGGCGCGCCAGGACAGCCAGGTGATCAAGGACGACAGCGGCAAGCTGTTCGCCGACGCCGCCCGCGCCAGCCTGCAGACCCAGGGCCAGGTGCAGGCCCTGCAGCTGCAACGCCAGCTGCAGGACAAGCTGCTGCTCGGCGAAGGCCTGTCGCGCACCCTGCTGGCGCTGCGCGAGCAGAACCGCCAGGGCAACCTCGGCGCCGAGGCACTGCGGCGCAAGCTGGTGGCGGAAATGGGCGGCACCCTGGGCGCGCACCCGGAGCTGCTCGGGCTCTTCGTGGTGTTCGGCGTCGACACCCTGGACGGCGCCGACGCCAGCTTCAAGGGCCGCGACGAGCTGGGCAGCAACGAGAACGGCCGCTTCACCCTCTACCTGCTGCGCAGCGGCGGCCAGCAGCAGAGCGTGGTCGGCACCGAGCAGGTGCTGGCCGACACCACCCCCGGCCCCAGCGGCCAGCCGTACAACGCCTTCTTCACCTGCCCGCGGGAGAGCCTGGCGCCCTGCGTGCTCGACCCCTATTTCGACGATGCCTCCGGGCAGCGCCGGCTGGTCACCAGCATCACCCTGCCGCTGCTGGAGAACGGCAAGTTCGTCGCCGCCGTGGGCTTCGACATCGACCTCGCCGCGCTGCAGCAGAGCAGCGTGGCCGGCAGCCGCCAGTTGTTCGACGGCCAGGGCCGCATCCGCATCCTCAGCCCCAACGGCCTGCTGGCCAGCGACAGCGCCAACGCCGCCGGCCTCGGCCAGCCGTTCAAGGACGCGGCGCTGTCCCAGGTGCTGGGCGACATGGCCCAGGGCCGCTCGCTGACCTACGACCAGGGCGCCGACGTTTCCGTGCTCAGCAGCCTGGCGCCGCTGCCCGGGGCCAAGCCCTGGGGCATCCTGCTCAGCGTGCCGCGCCAGGTGCTGCTGGCCCCGGCGCAGTCGCTGAAGAATACCCTGGACGCCCTGCGCGCCCGCAGCACCTGGCTGGAGGTCGGCCTGGGCGTGCTGGTGGCGCTGCTGGGCATGGGCGTCATCACCCTCACCGCGCGCGGCATCAGCCGGCCGATCCTCGGCCTGGCGCGCATGCTGGAAGACATCGCCGATGGCGAAGGCGACCTCACCCGCCGCCTGAACCACCCGCGCCACGACGAGCTGGGCCGCCTGGCCCTAGCCTTCAACCGCTTCCTCGACAAGCTCCAGCCGAGCATCGCCGCGGTGCAGGCGGCCAGCGGCGAGGCCCGCGCCGGCGCCGACCAGTCCGCCGCCATCGCCCGCCGGACCAGCGACGGCATCCAGCAGCAGTTCCGCGAGATCGACATGGTCGCCACCGCCCTGCAGGAGATGTCCGCCACCGCCAACGCCTCGGCCCAGAGCGCGGCCAGCGCCGCCCAGGCCGCCGGCGAGGCCGAGCGCGCCAGCCAGGACGGCTACGCCACCATCGCGGCCACCAGCGCCGGCATCGACGCCCTGGCCGGCGATATGAACCAGGCCATGGGCGAGCTGCAGAACCTGGCGCGCAGCAACGAGCAGATAGGCGCGATCCTGGAGGTGATCCAGAGCATCGCCGCGCAGACCAACCTGCTGGCCCTCAACGCCGCCATCGAGGCGGCGCGCGCCGGCGAATCCGGGCGCGGCTTCGCCGTGGTCGCCGACGAGGTGCGCGGCCTGGCGCGGCGCACCCAGGACTCGGTGGAGGAAATCCGCCAGGTGATCGAGAACCTGCAGGCGCGCAGCCTGTCGGTGGCCGACGCCATGCACGCCAGCTACCGCCAGGCCCAGGACAACGTCGAGCAGGCGCGCCAGGCCATAGACGCGCTGCAGCGCATCACCGGCGCGGTGAACCTGATCAGCGACATGAACCTGCAGATCGCCAGCGCCGCCGAGGAACAGAGCAGCGTGGCCGAGGAGATCGGCCGCAACATCGGCACCATCCGCGACGTCACCCAGGCCCTGTCGGACCAGGCCGAGCGCTCGGCGCACCTGAGCCAGCAGCTGAACCACAGCGCCGAGCAGCAGCACCGCCTGGTGCAGCAGTTCAAGGCCTGATCAGCGCGGGCGGTAGCCCTGGCTCAGCAGCCAGCCCTGGAAGATGCGCCGCTGCTCCGCCGGCAGCGCGGCCAGCACCCGGTCCTGCGGCTCGCTGCGCAGGCGCCGCAGCCAGGGCGCCAGCTCCAGGCCCTGCAGGTGCCAGATGCCCAGGGGCTGGTCGGGGCTGACCACCACCTCGGCCTCGTCCACCAGGCCGTCGCGCAGCACCGGGGCGCGCTCGATGCGCAGGGCGTCGAAGTCCGCCGGGGCATGGCTGGGCTGCGCGTCCGGCCAGGCGCGGCGGGCCTGCCAGAAGGGCTGGTCGGGCCATTGTTTTTCTTCGGCGTAGAAGTCGCGGCCGACGCGGGCAAAGCGCAGGAACAACTGCTCCACCCGGCGCTGGTGGAAGCGCCTGGCCAGGTCGCCGCGCGCCGGCGCGCGCAACAGCGTGTTGATGACCGCAGGGGCCTGCAGCGCCGAGGACAGCGACTGGAAGATGCCGTTGCCGGACAGCGGGTCCACCGCCATGGCCGCATCGCCCACGCGGATCCAGTCCTCGCCGCAGGCCTCCAGGCAGAGGATCGGCGTGCTGCTGCGGGCATGCAGCTCCAGGTCCTGCTCGGGGTGGCCGCCGAAGAATGCCTGGCTGAGTTCGGCGCGCTGGCGGCGTTCGCGGCAGTAGTCGAGTAGCTGCTCCTTGGGTGGCAGCGCGCTGCTGGCCACGTCCAGGGTCAGCTGCCAGTAGCAGCGCCCATCGGCCAGCCGCGCCATCCACGCCCAGCCATCGGCCAGGCTCTGCACCGCGCTGGCCACCGGCCCCGGCGCGCCCTGCCAGCGGCTGAGCAGGCTGAGGGTTTCCGGGCCGCGGCGGGCCTTGCCGGCCTTCTGGTTCAGCGGCGCCTGGCGGCCGCGGGCTTCGACGAGGAAGCCGGCCTGCAGCTGCCGGCCGCTTTCCAGGCGCACGTGGTGGCCCGTGGCGTCGGACTCCACGCTGAGCACACGGTCTTCCAGCACCTCGACGCCGGCGTCGCGCAGGTCCTGGCGCAAGCCCTGGTCGAACAGCGGGCGGTCGAGGATGAATTCGACGTTCTGGGCGCTCTCGGCGCCGTTCCAGTTCACCCGCCGTTGCGAGGGCGGCGCGGCGCAGGCCAGGGCGTGGTTGAGGCCGGCGTGGCGCAGGCCGTCGAGCACGCGTTGGGAGACGCCTTCGACGGCGGCGAAGCGGCGCCATTCGCTGATGACGGTGACGGGGTAGCCGAGGCGGCGCAGGCCGATGGCGGTGGCGGTTCCGGCGGGGCCGGCGCCGAGGATCAGGATTGGGGGCATGGGGATTTGAACCCTATCGCGGGCCTGGGCCTGTGGTGCCGATGATAAGCCCGCCCCCTCTCCCTAACCCTCTCCCTGAAGGGAGAGGGGACTGTAAGGAGCGGCGGCAAGGATTGGCATTCTGCCGGCAACTCTGGAGCAACAGGATGACTCCGGACTCCCAGCCACGCCGAACGGCCCCCTCTCCCTTCAGGGAGAGGGCTGGGGAGAGGGAAAGAAACCCCAACCCCACTCATAACCCCACCTTCCGCTCGATCCCCTTGTACACGGCCCCCTCACGCATCAACGCCAACAATTCTTCATTCGATAACGCCGGCCGCTCCCCCAGCAACGCCACCAGGTGCCCACAAAAAGCCGCACACCCCAGACTCGCTCCCGCCTGCCCGGCCACCCGCACGGCCGCCCCGAAATCCGCCTGCGCACTGCCCAGCCAGGACCACTCCCCCTCGCCACACCGCGCATCCCCGGTCACCCGCACCACCCCGGATAGGCCGCCGGAAACACCGGCTCGCCCCGCGCCGGGCTGGATGCGCAGACCAGCACCCCGGCCGCCACCAGCTCGGCCACCGCCTCACGCAGCAGAGGCCGGTCCTGGCGCACCCCCAGGCTCAGGTTGACCACGCGCACGCCCTGCCCGCCCAGCCACTGCAGCGCGGCGGCGATCTGCAACGGGCTGGTCACGCCGCGCCCGTCGAACACCTGGGCCACGCTGAAGCGCGCTTGCGGCGCGCGGAAAAGAATCGCCTGGATCACGGCCGAGCCATGGCCCAGGGCATCCGTCGCCAATGGCAGTCGGTCCAGTCCATCATCGGCCAGGCTGAAACGCTGGCCGGCCAGCACGACACCGGCCTGTACCTCGGTGTGGCCGCTATCGACCACGCCCACCCGGACCTCAGCCACCCTGCCCTCCCACGGCCACCAGCGGCACCTCGCGCACGCTCAGCCGGCCGTCCTGCAGCTCCAGGCGCAGGTCGGCCTCGGCCAGGGTCGAGGGACGGTGGCTGACGAGGATGCGGGTGCGCCCGGCGAACAGCCGGTCGATGGCGGCTATCACTTCGCGCTCGGTGCTTTCGTCCACCTGCGAGGTGGCTTCGTCGAGGATCAGCACCAGCGGGTCCTGCAGCAAGGCGCGGGCGATGGCGATGCGCTGCTTCTGCCCGCCGGAAAGCTGCTGGCCGCGCTCGCCCAGGGGGCTGTCGAGGCCCTCGGGCAGGCTGGCGACCAGGCCGTCCAGCTGGGCCAGGGTCGCCACCCTTTCGATCTCTTCGCGGCTGACGTGGGGCGCGCTGTACGACAGGTTGTCGGCCAGGCTGCCGCGGAACAGCACCAGCTCCTGGCTGACCACGGCGATGCGCCGGCGCAGCTCGAACAGGTCCAGCTCGCGCAGGTCCACGCCGTCGAGCAGGATGCGCCCCTGGTCCGGGTCGTAGAAGCGTTGCAGCAGGTCGGTCAGGGTCGACTTGCCGACGCCCGACGGCCCGCTCAGGGCCACCTTGCGTCCGGCCGGGATGCAGGCGTCCACGCCCTCCAGCAGCGGCTGGCTGCGGCCGGCGTGGTTGAAGCTCACGCCCTCCAGGCGCAGCTCGCCGACGCTCGGCATCGGCCTGGGCTGCGCCGGCGACGCCACGCCCGGCGCCTCGCCGCGCAGCTCCATCACCCGGCCCAGGCTGACGGTCATGCGCTGCAGCGCCACGTACAGGCCGAGCAGGCTCTGCACCGGGCCGATGGCCATGCCCAGGTAGGTGGAGAAGGCGATCAGCGAGCCCAGCTGCCAGGTGCCCTGCACCACCCAGTAGCCGCCAACCAGGAAGGCGCAGGCGCGCGACAGCGACATCAGCGTCCCCGGCAGCGCCTGGGTGAAGAACTCGGTGACCTGCAGGCGCAGCAGCTGGCCCAGGTAGCCCTGCCCGAGGCCCTCCAGGCGCCGCGCCTCGCGGCCCTGCTGGCCGGCGGACTGGATGAACTTCATCGCCGGCAGGGTCTCGACGAAGAACGACGACAGGTCCGCCGAGCGCTCGCGCAGCTGGCGCGCCTCGCGCTCCACCTTCTTGCGCATCCAGCGCAGCCAGAGCACGTCCAGCGGGATCAGCACGGCCACCAGCAGCGACAGCTTCCAGCTCAGCGTCAGCAGCAGCGCCAGCGAGCCGACCAGGCCGATCACCGCGGACACCGCGGAGAACAGCGAGTCCACGGCGAAGCGCTGGATCTCGGCGACGTCGCCGTCCAGCCGCGACATCAGGTCGCCGATGCGGCGGCGCGCGAAGAAGGTCGGCGAGAGGCTCTGCAGGTGGCGGTACAGCGCGTCGCGCAGGGCGAACAGGATGCGCCCGGACAGGCGCGTGTGCAGGTAGCGGTTGAGCCCCGAGAGGACCGTGCCCACCAGCCCGATCACGATCATCGCCCCGGCCAGCAGCGCCAGCATGGGGAAGTCGCGGGCCAGCAGGCCGTCGTCGATCAGCAGCTTGGTCAGCCAGGGTTGCGCCAGCGCCAGCAGCGAGGCGCACAGGGCCAGGCCGAGCAGGCCGAGGATGGCCAGGCGCTGCGGGCGGACGAAGCCGTACAGCCAGTGCAGCGCGTCCTTGAGGGCCTTGGGGTCGTCGCTGTCGATCAGGCGGGTGAAGAACATCAGCCGCCCTTCAGTTGCTTGAGCTTGCGGTACAGGGTGGCGCGGCTGATACCCAGCGCGTCGGCCGCCGCCGAGACGTTGCCCTGGTGGCGGTCCAGGGCCTGGCGGATCAGCTCCATCTCGGTCTCGCGGATGCGCCCGCAGGGCTGCCGCTCGCCGGCGGCGAGCTCTTCCAGGGTGCTGTCGGGCAGGTGTTCCAGGCCCAGCGTGGCCTCGCCTTCCTCACGCATGGCCAGGGCGGTGCGCAGGACCATCTCCAGCTGGCGGATGTTGCCCGGCCAGTGGTAGTCGGCCAGCAGCGCGAAGAGTTCGTCGTCCAGGCGCACCCCGGGAGCGCCCAGCTTGGCCAGCAGGCCCTGGGCCAGCTCGCCGAGGTCGTCGCGCTCGCGCAATGCCGGCAGGCGCACGCTGATGCCGTTGACGCGGTAGTAGAGGTCCTCGCGGAACTGCTTCTCTTCCACCTGGCGCTTGAGGTCGCGGTGGGTGGCGCAGATCAGCGCCACGTCGATGTCCTGCTCCTCGCCCGCGCCCAGCGGCGCCACCTTGCGCTCCTGCAGCACGCGCAGCAGCCGCGCCTGCAGGGCCAGGGGCATGTCGCCGATCTCGTCGAGGAACAGGGTGCCGCCGTGGGCCTGCTGCAGCCGGCCGACCATGCCGCCGCGGCGCGAGCCGGTGAAGGCGCCCTCGCGGTAGCCGAACAGTTCGGATTCGATCAGGCCTTCGGGGATGGCCGCGCAGTTCACCGCGATGAACGGCTTGCCGGCCCGCGCACTGCCCTGGTGCAGGGCGCGCGCCACCACCTCCTTGCCGCTGCCGGTCTCGCCCAGCAGCAGCACCGGCAACTCGTTCAGCAGGCCCTGGCGGGCCATGCGCAGGGCGCGGGCGTAGCGCGGGTTGCCGCCAGCCAGGGCCTCCAGGTCCGGCGCGGCCGGGGCCGGGCGCTGCGGCTGGCGCGCCGGCACCGACACCGCGGTGCTGCGCAGCGGCGCCTGCAGCACCTTGTAGAAGAACTCGCCCTTGGCCGTCTGCAGGCTGCCCAGGGCGCCGGGCTGCAGGCGCGCCAGCAGCTGTTCGCCGCGGGCACCCAGCAGGTCCTCGCAGCGGCGCCCTATCAGTACCTCGCGGGCGGCGCCGAGCAGTTGGCAGGCCGGTGTGCTGAGGGCCAGGATGCGGCCCTCCAGGCTCAGCGCCAGCAGGCCCTGCCAGGGCGAATCCAGGTACTGGCGGCGGCTGTGGAAGGACAGCACCACCTGCCCCGGGAAGCTGGCGGCGAACAGCCGTTCCTCGATCTGCACCGCGGCGCGGTTGAGCAGGCTGAGGCTTTCCACCGGGCCGGCCAGGGGGCCTTCGCGGGTCAGGTCGAGCACCCCGAGCAGCGTGCCCTGCGGGCAGCTGATGGGCACCGAGGTGCAGGAGAAGCGGCTGAGGCGTTCCAGGTAGTGCTCGCCGCAGTCGATCTGGGTGGCGCGCCCTTCCACCAGGGCGGTGCCCAGGGCGTTGGTGCCGCGCGCGGCCTCGCTCCAGCAGGCGCCCAGGGTGATGTCTTCCAGGCCGATGCGGCGCAGGCGCTCGTGGGCGCCGGCCACCGAGACGATGGTGGCGTCGGCGTTGGCCAGGATCACCAGGGCGTCGTGGCCCTGGCGCTGGCGCAGGAAATCCAGCTCGGGGGTGGCGGCGTCGAGCAGCAGGCGGTTGTTCTCCAGCAGCAGCTCGATGCCGGCGCGGTTGTCCAGCTCCTGGTCGTTGGCGCCGCCGCAATCCAGGCCGTGGCCCAGGCTGCGCCGCCAGGAGGCGTCGATTTCCTCGCGCAGCACGCCGGCGGGTAGCTCGCCCTCGCGCTGCAGGCGTTCACGGGCCCGGTGGGCCTCGCGCAGCAGGTCGCTGCCTATTGTTCTTGTCATGTCGATCTCGGCTCCGCTTGTCCGCGCAGTGCATGGCCGCGCGGGACGCTCAGGCTGGTCAGGGACTGTCTACACCCGTCCTCCCCTTGAGTAAAGAGGACGCTCGGTTGCCCGGCAACGCACGCAATTAGCGGGCCAGCCGGCTTGAGGCGAAGTGATTGACAGCCCCTCGACGCAGGTTTACGTTAACGTAAAGGTAAACAAACGAGCAAGCCCGATGCCGACCACCTACAGCATTTCCGACCTGGCCCGCGAACTGGACGTGACCACCCGCGCCATCCGCTTCTACGAGGAGCAGGGCATGCTCAGCCCGGAGCGCCGCGGCCAGGAGCGCATCTACAGCCCCAAGGACCTGGTGGCGCTGAAGCTGATCCTGCGCGGCAAGCGCATCGGCTTCTCGCTGGCCGAGTGCAAGGAGCTGATCGACCTCTACGACCCCAGCAGCGGCAACCGCAAGCAGCTCGAGACCTTCATGGGCAAGATCGCCGCGCGCCGCGCGCAGCTGGAGCAGCAGCTGCTCGACATCGAGCAGATGAAGCTGGAACTGGACACGGCCGAGGAACGCTGCCTGGCGGCCCTGGCCGAGACCGAGAAGAAACAGCGCGCCAACGCCTGACGCGCCCTACCCCGCATTCCAAGTACAACAAAGGTGCAACCATGAGCTACCCGTCCCTCAACTTCGGCCTCGGCGAAACCATCGACATGCTCCGCGAGCAGGTGCAGGGCTTCGTCGCCAGCGAACTGGCCCCGCGCGCCGCGCAGATCGACGCCGACAACCTGTTCCCCGTGGACATGTGGAAGAAGTTCGGCGACATGGGCCTGCTCGGCATCACCGTCGCCGAGGAATACGGCGGCGCCAACATGGGCTACCTGGCCCACGTCATCGCCATCGAGGAGATCAGCCGCGGTTCGGCTTCCGTCGGCCTGTCCTACGGCGCGCATTCCAACCTGTGCGTCAACCAGATCAAGCGCAACGGCAACGCCGAGCAGAAGGCCAAGTACCTGCCCAAGCTGATCAGCGGCGAGCACATAGGCGCGCTGGCCATGAGCGAGCCCAACGCCGGTTCCGACGTGGTGTCCATGAAGCTGCGCGCCGAGAAGCGCGGCGACCGCTTCGTGCTCAACGGCAGCAAGACCTGGATCACCAACGGCCCGGACGCCAACACCTACGTGATCTACGCCAAGACCGAGCCGGAAAAGGGCGCCCACGGCATCACCGCGTTCATCGTCGAGCGTGACTGGAAGGGCTTCAGCCGTGGCAACAAGTTCGACAAGCTGGGCATGCGCGGCTCGAACACCTGCGAGCTGTTCTTCGACGACGTGGAAGTGCCGGAAGAGAACGTCCTGGGCGCGGTCAACGGCGGCGTGAAGGTGCTGATGAGCGGCCTGGACTACGAGCGCGTGGTGCTCGCCGGCGGCCCGATCGGCATCATGCAGGCGTGCATGGACGTGGTCGTGCCCTACATCCACGACCGCAAGCAGTTCGGCCAGAGCATCGGCGAGTTCCAGCTGATCCAGGGCAAGGTCGCCGACATGTACACCCAGCTCAACGCCAGCCGCGCCTACCTGTACGCGGTGGCCCAGGCCTGCGACCGCGGCGAGACCACCCGCAAGGACGCCGCCGGGGTGATCCTCTACACCGCCGAGCGCGCGACGCAAATGGCCCTGGACGCCATCCAGATCCTCGGCGGCAACGGCTACATCAACGAGTTCCCCACCGGCCGCCTGCTGCGCGACGCCAAGCTCTACGAGATCGGCGCCGGCACCAGCGAAATCCGCCGCATGCTGATCGGCCGCGAGCTGTTCAACGAAACGAAATAACAGCGGCTACAGGCGGCAGGCTACAGGCTTCAGGCCGGCCCGCCGCTTGCAGCCTGAAGCCTGTAGCCCGGACGGAGTCCGTGATGACCATCCTTAGCACCCAGATCAATACGCGCTCTCCTGAATACGCCGCCAACGCCGCGACCATGCTGGAGAGCGTCCAGGACCTGCGCGCCCTGCTCGGCCGCGTCCACGAAGGCGGCGGCGCCGCCGCGCAGGCCAAGCACAGCGCGCGCGGCAAGCTGCTGGTGCGCGAGCGCATCAACCGCCTGCTCGATGCCGGCTCGCCGTTCCTCGAGGTTTCCGCCCTTGCCGCCCACGGGGTTTACGGCGAAGACGTGGCCGCCGCCGGCGTGGTCGCCGGCATCGGCCGCGTGGAAGGCGTGGAATGCATGATCGTCGGCAACGACGCCACGGTGAAAGGCGGCAGCTACTACCCGCTGACCGTGAAGAAGCACCTGCGCGCCCAGGCCATCGCCCAGCAGAACCGCCTGCCGTGCATCTACCTGGTGGACTCCGGCGGCGCCAACCTGCCGCGCCAGGACGAGGTGTTCCCGGACCGCGAACACTTCGGGCGGATCTTCTTCAACCAGGCCAACATGAGCGCCCAGGGCATCCCGCAGATCGCCGTGGTGATGGGCTCGTGCACCGCCGGCGGCGCCTATGTGCCGGCCATGAGCGACGAGACCATCATGGTCCGCGAGCAGGCCACCATCTTCCTCGCTGGCCCGCCGCTGGTGAAGGCCGCCACGGGTGAAGTGGTCAGCGCCGAGGACCTCGGCGGCGCCGACGTGCACTGCAAGACCAGCGGCGTGGCCGACCACTACGCCGAGGACGACGAGCACGCCCTGGCCATCGCCCGCCGCTGCATCGCCAACCTCAACTGGAGCAAGCAGGGCAAGCTCAACACCCTGCCCCCGCGCGCGCCGCTGTACCCCGCCGAGGAGCTGTACGGGGTGATCCCGGTGGACAGCAAGCAGCCGTTCGACGTGCGCGAGATCATCGCCCGCCTGGTGGACGGCAGCGAGTTCGACGAGTTCAAGGCGCTGTTCGGCACCACCCTGGTGTGCGGCTTCGCCCACCTGCACGGTTACCCCATCGCCATCCTCGCCAACAACGGCATCCTCTTCGCCGAGGCCGCGCAGAAAGGCGCGCACTTCATCGAACTGGCCTGCCAGCGCGGCATCCCGCTGCTGTTCCTGCAGAACATCACCGGCTTCATGGTCGGCCAGAAGTACGAGGCCGGCGGCATCGCCAAGCACGGCGCCAAGCTGGTGACGGCAGTAGCCTGCGCCCAGGTGCCGAAGTTCACCGTGATCATCGGCGGCAGCTTCGGCGCCGGCAACTACGGCATGTGCGGCCGCGCCTACGACCCGCGCTTCCTGTGGATGTGGCCCAACGCGCGGATCGGCGTGATGGGCGGCGAGCAGGCCGCCGGCGTGCTGGCCCAGGTCAAGCGCGAACAGGCCGAACGCGCCGGCAACGCGCTGAGTGCCGAGGACGAGGCAAAGATCAAGGCGCCTATCCTCGAGCAGTACGAGCGCCAGGGCCACCCCTACTACTCCAGCGCGCGGCTGTGGGACGACGGCGTGATCGACCCGGCGCAGACCCGCGAGGTCCTCGCCCTGGCTCTCTCCGCCTCGCTCAACGCGCCCATCGAGCCGACCAGATTCGGCGTATTCAGGATGTAAGCGGCGGCAGGCTACAGGCTGCAGGCCGCAGGCGAGAGCGCTCTTGCCTGCAGCCTGTAGCCTGCGGCCTGCAGCCCAAGAGGCCCTTATGACTACTTTTGAAAACATCCAGCTCGACATCGACGACCGTGGCGTGGCCAGCCTCTGGCTGAACCGTCCGGACAAGAACAACGCCTTCAACGCCCAGACCATCGCCGAGCTGATCCAGGCGTTGGATCAAGTGGCCGACGATGCCGACGTGCGCCTGCTGGTGCTGCGCGGGCGCGGCAAGCACTTCTGCGGCGGCGCCGACCTGGCCTGGATGCAGGAGGCGGTGAAGCTCGACTACCAGGGCAACCTGGCCGACGCCCAGCAACTGGCCGAGCTGCTGAACAACCTGCACCTGCTGAAGAAACCGACCCTGGCCGTGGTCCAGGGCGCGGCCTTCGGCGGCGGCGTGGGCCTGGTGGCCTGCTGCGACATGGCCCTGGGCAGCGAGCAGGCGCAGTTCTGCCTGTCCGAAGTGCGCATCGGGCTGATCCCGGCGACCATCGGGCCCTTCGTCACCAAGGCCATCGGCCAGCGCGCGGCCACCCGCTACGCGCTCACCGCCGAGCGCTTCGACGGCAAGCGCGCCCGCGAACTGGGCCTGCTGGACGAGTGCTACGGCGCCGAGGAACTGGACGAGAAGGTCGAGGCCTGGATCGCCAACCTGCTGAACAACAGCCCGGCCGCGCTGGTGGCCTGCAAGGCGCTGTTCCAGGAAATCGGCAGCGGCGAGCTGAGCCCCACCCTGCGCCGCTACACCGAAGCCGCCATCGCCCGCATCCGCATCAGCCCCGAGGGCCAGGAAGGCCTGCACGCCTTCCTCGAGAAGCGCAAGCCGGCCTGGCAGAAGAGCAGCTAGAAGCTTTAAGCCGCAAGCCCCGAGCGGTTTGCGGCCCTCCAACGGAGCAGAACAATGATTACAACGCTACTGATTGCCAACCGCGGCGAGATCGCCTGCCGGGTGATGCGCACCGCCAAGGCCCTGGGCCTGACCACCGTGGCCGTGCACAGCGCCACCGACCGCCACGCCCGCCACGTCGAGGAGGCGGACATCGCCATCGACCTGGGCGGCGCCAAGCCGGCCGAATCCTACCTGCGCGCCGACGCCGTGCTGGCCGCGGCCAAGGCCGCCGGGGCCCAGGCCATCCACCCCGGCTACGGCTTCCTCTCGGAGAACGCCGGCTTCGCCCGCGCCTGCGAAGAGGCCGGGCTGGTGTTCCTCGGCCCGCCGGCCAGCGCCATCGACGCCATGGGCAGCAAGTCCGCGGCCAAGGCGCTGATGGAAGACGCCGGCGTGCCGCTGGTGCCCGGCTACCACGGCGAGGCCCAGGACTACGCCACCTTCCAGCGCGAGGCCGCGCGCATCGGCTACCCGGTGCTGCTCAAGGCCGCCGCCGGCGGTGGCGGCAAGGGCATGAAGGTGGTGGAACGCGAAAGCGAGCTGGCCGAGGCCCTGGAGTCCGCCCAGCGCGAAGCGCAGTCCGGCTTCGGCGACGCGCGCATGCTGGTGGAGAAATACCTGACCAAGCCGCGCCACGTGGAAATCCAGGTGTTCGCCGACAAGCACGGCAACTGCCTGTACCTCAACGAGCGCGACTGCTCGATCCAGCGCCGCCACCAGAAGGTGGTCGAGGAAGCCCCCGCCCCCGGCCTTTCCGCCGAGCTGCGCCGCGGCATGGGCGAGGCCGCCGTGCGCGCCGCCCAGGCCATCGGCTACGTCGGCGCCGGCACCGTGGAGTTCCTCTACGACGAAGGCAGCGGCCAGTTCTTCTTCATGGAAATGAACACCCGCCTGCAGGTGGAGCACCCGGTCACCGAAGCCATCACCGGCCTCGACCTGGTGGCCTGGCAGATCCGCGTGGCCCGTGGCGAAACGCTGCCGATCACCCAGGAGCAAGTGCCGCTGAACGGCCACGCCATCGAAGTGCGGCTCTACGCCGAGGACCCGGAGGGTGGTTTCCTGCCCGCCAGCGGCCACCTGGCGCTGTACCGCGAACCGCCGGCCGGCCCCGGCCGCCGGGTGGACAGCGGCATCCGCGAGGGCGACGACATCTCGCCGTTCTACGACCCCATGCTGGCCAAGCTGATCGCCTGGGGCGAGAACCGCGAGGAAGCCCGCCAGCGCCTGCTGTCGATGCTCGCCGAAACCGCCGTGGGCGGCTTCAAGACCAACCTGGCGTTCCTCCGCCGCGTGCTGGCCCACCCGGCCTTCGCCGCCGCCGAGCTGGACACCGGCTTCATCGGCCGCCACCAGGAGCAACTGCTGCCGGCCACGAGCGAGCTGCCGCCGCAGTTCTGGCAACTGGCCGCCGAGGCCTGGGCGCAGAGCGAGGCCGAGCGCGTGCGCGGCGACGACGCCCACTCGCCGTGGAGCGCCCGCGACGGCTGGCGCAGCGGCCTGCCGGGGGAAACCGACCTGCACCTGCTGGCCAAGGGCGAAGCCCAGGTGGTGCGCCTGCGCCACGCCAATGGCGTGCGCGGCGCAACGCTGAAGGGCGAATGGCTGGAAGTGGACATCGAAGGCGTTCGCCGCCGCCACCTGGCCCTGCGCCAGGGCGACAGCCTGTACCTGGAATGGCAGGGCGAACTGGTGCCGGTGCGCCGCTACGACGCCATCGCCGAGGCCGAGGCGGCCCACGCCCACCACGGCGGCCTGGGCGCGCCGATGAACGGCAGCATCGTGCGCATCCTGGTCGAACCCGGGCAAATGGTGGAAGCCGGCGCCGCCCTGGTGGTGCTGGAAGCGATGAAGATGGAACACAGCATTCGCGCGCCGCACGCCGGCGTGGTGAAATCGCTGTATTGCAGCGAAGGCGAACTGGTGGCCGAGGGTACGGCGCTGGTGGAGTTGGAAGAAACCCCGGCATAAAGCCCCCGCCCGGCTCTTCGTAGGAGCGAGCTTGCTCGCGAACGCATTGCACCATGAACGTCCGGTGCGAAGCGGGTTCGCGAGCAAGCTCGCTCCTACAAGAGCAACTGCCCTTCGCCTGAACCTCAAGAGGACAACCCCATGCCCCTGCCCCAACACGTCCGCCTGGTCGAAGTCGGCCCGCGCGACGGCCTGCAGAACGAGAAACAGCCGATCAGCGTCGCCGACAAGGTGCGCCTGGTGGACGACCTGAGCACCGCCGGCCTGGCCTACGTCGAGGTCGGCAGCTTCGTCTCGCCCAAATGGGTGCCGCAGATGGCCGGCTCCGCCGAGGTGTTCGCCGGCATCCAGCAGAAGCCCGGAGTGACCTACGCCGCCCTGGCGCCCAACCTCAAGGGTTTCGAGGCCGCGCTGGAGGCCGGGGTGAAGGAAGTCGCGGTGTTCGCCGCCGCTTCCGAGGCCTTCTCGCAGAAGAACATCAACTGCTCGATCAAGGAGAGCCTGGAGCGCTTCGTGCCGGTGATGGACGCCGCCCGCGAGCACGGCATCCGCGTGCGCGGCTACGTCTCCTGCGTGCTCGGCTGCCCGTACCAGGGCGAGGTGGACATGCAGCAGGTGGCCGCCGTGGCCGCCGAGCTGGACGCCATGGGCTGCTATGAGGTCTCCCTGGGCGACACCATCGGCGTCGGCACCGCCGGCGCCACCCGCGCCATGTTCGAAGTAGTCGGCGCCCGCGTGCCCCGCGAGCGCCTGGCCGGGCACTTCCACGACACCTACGGCCAGGCCCTGGCGAACATCTACGCAAGCCTGCTGGAAGGCATCGCGGTGTTCGACAGCTCGGTCGCAGGCCTGGGCGGCTGCCCCTACGCCAAGGGCGCCACCGGCAACGTGGCCACCGAGGACGTGCTCTACCTGCTGAACGGCCTGGGCATCCATACCGGCATCGACCTCGACGCCCTGATCGCCGCCGGCCAGCGCATCTGCGCGGTGCTCGGCAAGGAAAACGGTTCGCGCGTGGCCCGCGCCCGCCTGGCCAAGGCCTGACCCCGCGCCACTATTGCTCTTCGTAGGATGGGTTGAGCGATACCCATGCGGTCGTGGCGATGGGTATCGCTTCGCTCAACCCATCCTACGGCGGCTCCCCTACGGCCTGAAACCCGACCCGTTCTTCGTAGGAGCGAGCTTGCTCGCGAACCCGCTTGGCACCTTGCCTACCAGGGGAAGAGCGTTCGCGAGCAAGCTCGCTCCTACAGGGTTTCGGCGCAGCCGATAGCAGAAAATCCCCCATCGATTGATACGGATAATGCAACAGGGTTTATCACTGGCCGTGATAATAAGAATGCTCCCGTTCGATTAGCGACTTAGAGGCTTCGAACGCAGACTCCGCTGCATTAGATCAAAAATGCCGGAGTCTTCCCCATGGAGCGTTCACCCCACCCCTTGCGTATTCCCCTGGCACTGGCCGCCATCCTGGTGCTCAGCGCCTGCGGCAAGACCCAGGACGCCGCGCAGAACATGCCCGCGCCCAAGGTCAGCGTCGCCGAAGTCATCGAACAACCGGTCAACGAGTGGGACGAGTTCACCGGCCGCCTGGAGGCGCCGGAATCCGTCGAGCTGCGCCCGCGCGTCTCCGGCTACATCGACAAGGTGACCTTCCGCGAAGGCGCCCTGGTGAAGAAAGGCGACCTGCTGTTCCAGATCGACCCGCGGCCGTTCCTGGCCGAGGTGCACCGCCTGGAAGCCCAGCTGCAACAGGCCCGCGCCAACCAGACCCGCACCGTCAACGAAGCCGCCCGCGGTGACCGCCTGCGCGCCACCAACGCCATCTCCGCCGAGCTGGCCGACGCCCGCAGCGCCGCCGCCACCGAAGCCCGCGCCCAGGTCGCCGCGACCCAGGCCGAGCTGGACAATGCCAAGCTGAACCTGTCGTTCACCCAGATCACCGCGCCCATCGACGGCCGCGTGTCACGCGCCGAAATCACCGCCGGCAACCTGGTCAACTCCGGCCAGACCCTGCTCACCAGCGTGGTTTCCACCGACAAGGTCTACGCCTACTTCGACGCCGACGAGCGCGTGTACCTGAAGTACGTGGCCATGGCCCGCGCCGGCGGCCCGGACGCCCGCGGCAGCACCCCGGTGTACCTGGGCCTGACCGGCGAGGACGGCTTCCCGCACCTGGGCCGCCTGGACTTCCTCGACAACCAGGTCAACCCGAAGACCGGCACCATCCGCGGCCGCGCGGTGTTCGACAACAAGGACGGCTTCTACACCCCCGGCCTCTATGCCCGCATCAAGCTGGTCGGCTCCGGCACCTACCCGGCGGCGCTGATCAAGGACGAGGCGGTCGGCACCGACCTGGGCAAGAAGTTCGTGCTGGTGCTGGGCGCCGACAAGAAGGTGGCCTACCGCAGCATCGAGCTGGGGCCGAAGCTGGAAGGCCTGCGCATCGTCCGCAGCGGCCTGGCCAAGGGCGATCGCATCGTGGTCAACGGCCTGCAGCGCGTGCGCCCCGGCGCCGAGGTGGATGCCGAGGGCGTGCCCATGGCCAGCCCGGCCACCCTCGCCGCCCTCGCCCGCTCGCGCCAGGCGGTGGAAGACAGCGAGCCGCCGAAGGTGGCCGAGCAGTCGCCGGGAAAGCCCAACCGCGGCTGACCGCAACCCGCCCCTGAGCGGGGCCAAGAAAGAGAACGCAGTACCCGGCCCTGGCCCCACCCAGGGCCGCGGGTGACCTTTGTCCAGGGTTTAGCGCGTCGCGCTCCAGGAACGAACCATGAACTTCTCGCAATTCTTCGTGCAGCGGCCGATCTTCGCCGCCGTGCTCTCGCTGATCATCCTGATCGGCGGGGCCATCTCGCTGTTCCAGCTACCGATCAGCGAATACCCCGAAGTGGTGCCGCCCACCGTGGTGGTGCGCGCCAACTTCCCCGGCGCCAACCCCAAGGTGATCGGCGAGACCGTCGCCGCGCCCCTGGAGCAGGCCATCACCGGCGTCGAGAACATGCTCTACATGTCCTCGCAGTCCACCGCCGACGGCAAGATGACCCTGACCATCACCTTCGCCCTGGGCACCGACCTGGACAACGCCCAGGTGCAGGTGCAGAACCGCGTGACGCGGACCGAGCCGAAGCTGCCCGAAGAGGTCACCCACATCGGCATCACCGTCGACAAGGCCTCGCCCGACCTGACCATGGTCGTGCACCTGACCTCGCCGGACCAGCGCTACGACATGCTCTACCTGTCCAACTACGCCATCCTCAACATCAAGGACGAGCTGGCGCGCCTGGACGGCGTGGGCGACGTACAGCTGTTCGGCATGGGCGACTACTCGCTGCGCGTGTGGCTGGACCCGAACAAGGTGGCCTCGCGCAACCTCACCGCCAGCGACGTGGTCGCGGCCATCCGCGAGCAGAACCGCCAGGTCGCCGCCGGCGCCCTGGGCGCGCCGCCCGCGCCCAACGCCACCAGCTTCCAGCTGTCGATCAACACCCAGGGCCGCCTGGTCAGCGAGGAAGAGTTCGAGAACATCATCATCCGCAGCGGTCCGGACGGCGAGATCACCCGGCTGAAGGACATCGCCCGCATCGAGCTGGGTTCCAGCCAGTACGCCCTGCGCTCGCTGCTGGACAACCAGCCGGCGGTGGCCATCCCGATCTTCCAGCGCCCCGGCTCCAACGCCATCGCCATCTCCAACGAGGTGCGGGCGAAGATGGCCGAGCTGAAGAAGGAATTCCCCAGGGCGTGGACTACTCCATCGTCTATGACCCGACCATCTTCGTCCGCGGCTCCATCGAGGCGGTGGTGCACACCCTGTTCGAAGCGCTGATCCTGGTGGTGCTGGTGGTGGTGCTGTTCCTGCAGACCTGGCGCGCCTCGATCATCCCGCTGGCCGCCGTGCCGGTGTCGCTGATCGGCACCTTCGCGGTGATGCACTTCTTCGGCTTCTCGCTCAACGCGCTGTCGCTGTTCGGCCTGGTGCTGGCCATCGGCATCGTGGTGGACGACGCCATCGTGGTGGTGGAGAACGTCGAACGCAACATCGGCCTGGGGCTCACGCCCATCGAGGCGACCAAGCGCGCCATGAAGGAAGTGACCGGACCGATCATCGCCACCGCCCTGGTGCTGTGCGCCGTGTTCGTGCCGACCGCGTTCATCTCCGGCCTCACCGGGCAGTTCTACCGGCAGTTCGCGCTGACCATCGCGATTTCCACGGTGATCTCCGCGTTCAACTCGCTGACCCTGTCGCCAGCGCTGGCCGCGGTGCTGCTCAAGGGCC
The DNA here is from genome assembly GCF_029201425.1 of Pseudomonas sp. 273. NCBI lineage: Bacteria > Pseudomonadati > Pseudomonadota > Gammaproteobacteria > Pseudomonadales > Pseudomonadaceae > Pseudomonas > Pseudomonas sp. 273. Next base: position 2,740,018 of record NZ_CP116775.1, on the reverse strand, counting down.
ACGACGAGCCCAAGGACCGCTTCTCGCGGATCCTCGACGCGCTGCTGGGCAGCTGGCTGTTCCGCCCGTTCAACCGCTTCTTCGACCGCGCCAGCCATGGCTACGTCGGCACCGTGACCCGCGTGCTGCGCGGCAGCTCCATCGCGCTGATCCTCTACGCCGGGCTGATCGGCCTGACCTACCTGGGCTTCTCCAGCACCCCCACCGGCTTCGTGCCGCAGCAGGACAAGCAGTACCTGGTGGCCTTCGCCCAGCTGCCCGACGCGGCCACCCTGGACCGCACCGAGGCGGTGATCAAGCGCATGTCGGAAATCGCCGGCAAGCACCCGGGCATCGAGCACACCGTGTCCTTCCCCGGCCTGTCGATCAACGGCTTCACCAACAGCCCCAACAGCGGCATCGTCTTCACCCCGCTGAAGGACTTCGACCAGCGCAAGGGCCCGGGCATGTCCGCCGGCGAGATCGCCGCCGAGCTGAACCAGGAATTCGCCGGCATCCAGGACGCCTACATCGCCATCTTCCCGCCGCCGCCGGTACAGGGCCTGGGAACCATCGGCGGCTTCCGGGTGCAGGTCGAGGACCGTGGCAGCCTGGGCTACGAGGAACTCTACAACCAGACCCAGAACGTCCTGGCCAAGGCCCGCGCGCTGCCCGAGCTGAACCCCATGTCGGTGTTCACCAGCTACCAGGTGAACGTGCCGCAGGTGGACGCCGCCATCGACCGCGAGAAGGCCAAGACCCACGGCGTGGCCATCAGCGACATCTTCGACACCCTGCAGGTGTACCTGGGCTCGCTGTACGCCAACGACTTCAACCGCTTCGGCCGCACCTACCAGGTCAACGTCCAGGCCGACCAGAACTTCCGCCTGGACCCGGAACAGATCGGCCAGCTGAAGGTGCGCAACAACCAGGGCGAAATGGTCCCGCTGGCCACCTTCATCAAGATCAGCGACACCTCCGGCCCCGACCGGGTGATGCACTACAACGGCTTCATCACCGCCGAGATCAACGGCGCCGCGGCCCCCGGCTACAGCTCCGGCCAGGCCGAGGCGGCGATGGAGAAACTGCTCAAGCAGGAACTGCCCAACGGCATGACCTACGAGTGGACCGACCTGACCTACCAGCAGATCCTCGCCGGCAACACCGCGGCCTTCGTGTTCCCGCTCTGCGTGCTCCTGGCCTTCCTGGTGCTGGCCGCGCTGTACGAAAGCTGGGGCCTGCCGCTGGCGGTGATCCTGATCGTGCCGATGACCCTGCTGTCGGCCATCGGCGGGGTGATAGTCGCCGGCGGCGACAACAACATCTTCACCCAGATCGGCCTGATCGTACTGGTGGGCCTGGCGTGCAAGAACGCCATCCTCATCGTCGAGTTCGCCAAGGACAAGCAGGAAGAAGGCATGGACCGCGTCAGCGCGGTGCTGGAAGCCTGCCGCCTGCGGCTGCGGCCGATCCTGATGACCTCCATCGCCTTCATCATGGGCGTGGTGCCGCTGGTGCTGTCCACCGGCGCCGGCGCCGAAATGCGCCACGCCATGGGCGTCGCGGTGTTCTCCGGGATGCTCGGGGTGACCTTCTTCGGCCTGCTGCTGACGCCGGTGTTCTACGTCCTCATCCGCCGCTTCATGGAAGCCCGTGAAGCGAAGAAACAAGCGCGCCTGACCCACGAGGCTCACCACGCATGAAACTGCAACTCTTCGCCCCGGCGCTGCTGGCCCTGAGCCTCAGCGCCTGCATGGTCGGCCCTGACTACAAACAGCCGGACACCGCGCCGGCCAAGCTCGACACCAGCGCCACGTCCTTCGACCGCAGCCGCTACGAAGACGCCTGGTGGAAACAGTTCGACGACCCGGTGCTGACCCAGCTGGTCGACCAGGCCCTGAAGGAAAACCGTGAGCTGCGCGTGGCCTACGACCGCGTGCTGGCCTCGCGGGCGATCCGCGACGACGTCTCCAACGACCGCTTCCCCACCGTGACCAGCCGGGTGTCCTCCGAGGTCGGCAAGGGCCAGGTGCCGGGGCAGACCGAGGACCGCGTCAACCAGGAGCGCTACGACCTGGGCCTGGACATGATCTGGGAAGTCGACCTGTTCGGCCGCGTGCGCCGCGAACTGGAATCGGCCGACGCCCAGAGCCAGGCCGCCCAGGCCGACCTGCAGCAGCTGCAGGTCAGCCTGATCGCCGAACTGGCCGACGCCTACGGGCAGTTGCGCGGCGCCCAGCTGCGCGAAGGCATCGCCCGCGACAACCTGAAGAACCAGCGCGAATCCCGCGACCTGACCATCCAGCTGCGCGACAACGGCGTGGGCAACGAACTCGACGTGCAGCGCGCCGAAGCGCGCCTGGCCGCCACCGAAGCCACCCTGCCGCAACTGCAGGCCGAGGAAGTGCGCCAGCGCAACCGCATCGCCACCCTCCTCGGCCAGCGTCCGGACCAGCTGAGCGTGGACCTGGCGCCCAAGCAGCTGCCGGCCATCGCCAAGGCCCTGCCGATCGGCGACCCGGGCGACCTGCTGCGCCGCCGCGCCGACGTCGCCGCCGCCGAACGGCGCCTGGCCGCGGCCACCGCCGATGTCGGCGTGGCCACCGCGGACCTGTTCCCCCGCGTGAGCCTTGGCGGCTTCCTCGGCTACACCGCCGGGCGCGGTTCGCAGATAGGCTCCGGCGCCGCCCGCGCCTGGGGCGTGTCGCCGACCATCAGCTGGGCGGCCTTCGACCTGGGCAGCGTGCGCGCCCGCCTGCGCGCCTCCAAGGCCGACGCCGACGCAGCGCTCGCCACCTACGAGCAGCAGGTGCTGCTGGCCCTGGAAGAATCCTCCAACGCCTTCAGCGACTACGGCAAGCGCCAGCAGCGCATGCTGGTGCTGGTGCGCCAGTCCGAGGCCAGCCGCAAGGCCGCCGAACTGGCCGGCGTGCAGTACCGCGAAGGCACCCTGGACTTCCTCAACCTGCTGGACGCCGAGCGCGAGCAACTGGCCGCCGAAGACGCCCAGGCGCTGGCCGAGGTCGACGTGTACCGCGGCATAGTCGCCATCTACAAGGCACTGGGGGCGGCTGGCAGCCACAGCCCCAGGCCTGAAGGTTCCTCCCTGGCCACTCTCCGGCCACTTGGCCCCGCGGAGCACGCTGCTGACCGCGGGGCTTTTTTATGTCCGCTGCGCCATAGGCGCTTTTCGTAGGATGGGTTGAGTTTACGAAACCCATGTGGCCGTGGTGATGGGTATCGCTTCGCTCAACCCATCCTACGACGAAGCATGTCTCCTGCACCTATAGGAGCGAGCTTGCTCGCGAACGGAGTTTCCCGGTGGTGCCGGAGCATCGGGCTGACTCCGCCCCTCTCCCCAGCCCTCTCCCTGAAGGGAGAGGGAGCCGTTCGGCGTGCGCGGATAGCCTGGTTTCAGCCAGAAGCCACAGGAGTGCTCGGGGATTTCAGTGCGCAGAGGACAGTCCCCTCTCCCTTCAGGGAGAGGGTTAGGGAGAGGGCAAGACTGTCCGCCAACACCAGAAACATCATGGATATCCCCCCTTGAGCCCCTCCCCCACCGGCAAGAGCGCTTCCCGGTTGTGCCGGTGCATCGGGCTGACTCTCCCTCTCCCTAACCCTCGGCTGCACCCCGCGACACAGACTCCAAGGCCCTTCAGGAAAAACGAGCACCACCTCCCCCAGCAATCTCCTCGAACATCCACTCAAGCAGAGCACAAATACGCGGATCCGCCCCCATGCCTTGCGGATAGACCAGGTAATAGGCGTATTCCGGCGTAAGACTGATACCGATATCGAACAGGCGCACCAGACGCCCCTCGGCCAAGTCTCGGGCGACCATCGACAACTCGACCAGACCGATGGCGTTGCCGTCGACGACCGCCTGCACTACATGACTCGAATCGCCGAATGCGACCGAACGACTGGCGTCGAAATCATCGACACCAGCGGCCACCATCCACATCGACCAGTTCGGCCAGACCAGACCGTTCACCTCGCAATCGACGTGGCAGAGCATCTCCCCGAGCAGATCGCGAGGCTCACTCAAGCGCCGCTCCGTCGCCAGCAGGCGTGGGCTGCAGACCGGCACCACTACGCTGTCGAAAAGACGCTCGGCGCAGGTGTTTTCGTAGTGACCTGCGCCAAAGCGAATCGCAACGTCCACATCGTCGACCGCGAAGTCGCGAACCTGGTCGGAGATATCAAACGTGAGCTCAAGGTCAGGATGTGCGGTCCTGAAGCCTTCCAGGCGCGGTAATAGCCAGTGAGTGGCGAAGCGGGCGCCCAGAGACACCCGCAAGTGTCCTTCACCACGCTGCATGCGCCGTGCTCTCGCGGTAGCCCGCTGCAGATTGTCGAGAGCATCGGCAGCCGCTTCGAAGAGCACACGGCCGGCAGGCGTCAGCTCGATGCTGCGGCTGCTGCGGACGAAGAGCGTCAGCCCGAGTTGCGCCTCCATCTCCTTGATCCGGTAGCTGACCGCCGCGGGGGTCAACCCCACCTCATGGGCGGCACGGGTGAAATTCAGGTGGCGTGCGGCCGCCTCGAATGTCCTCAGCAGGCGTGTACCCGGTAGAGATCTGCTCATCGATCTTCAAAATTTCCTTGATGATCCATCGGAAACTACTCGTTTCCCCAAGGCACGGCAACGCATCGAGAATAGCCTGGCTTGATATCCATCATCCCAAGGAGCCAGCCCGTGAGCGCCCAATCCTTCGTCCCCCTCGTCCAGCACAACGGCCAACCCGCCACCCGGGAAACCCTGGCGCTGCTGGCCTTCTCCGGCTTTGCCCATTTCACGGCCATGCAGGTGCGCGATCGCCGCATCCGCGGGCTCGACTTGCATCTGGAGCGCCTGCGGATGGCATCACTGGCACTGTTCGGAGTTCCGCCGGAAGAAGAACGGCTTCGCTCCTACCTGCGCGCCACCCTGGAAAACGGCCCGGCAGACCTTTCCCTGACCGTAACGCTCCACTCACCGGCAGGAGAGTTCGTCGCCGAGGATGTTGCCGCGCCCGACGTCCTGACCCGCACCGGGCCGGCGTCATCCGGCCCGCAGGGACCTCTCTCGCTGGCGCTGTTCGAGCACGAACGCTACCTGCCCACCATCAAGCACGTGGGCGAAGGCGCCAAGACCCACCTGCTGCGCCAGGCAGTCGCCCAAGGGTTCGACGATGCGCTCTTCGTAGATCGCCATGGGCGCATCAGCGAGGGCAGCATCTGGAATATCGCCTTCTGGGACGGCAGTACGATGGTCTGGCCACAGGCGGACAAGCTGGCCGGTACAACCATGGGCATCGTCCGACGCCAACTCGCACGGATCGGCATCCCACAGCGAGAACAGGAAATCACTCCAGCCGATTTGCCGGGATTCGCTGGCGCCGCACTGATGAACTCCTGGACACCGGGCGTAGCCGTGCACCGCATAGGCTCGACACTCATTCCGCGAGCCCCGGCCTTCATGGAGTTACTACACCATGTCTACGGACAGGAGCCACTGGTCGCCCCCTGAATCGCCATCCTTTGGCGAAACCTCCCCGATCCTGTGCCATCTTCATAAGGCCCAGGCCCCCGGAGCCCGCCCGCATGCCCGCCCTTCTCACCGCCCACCCGCTGTTCGTCGCCCCTGCCCTGCTACTGCTCGACCTGGCGCTCTGGCGGCTGCTGGCCGAGCAGCCACACGGCTGGCGGGTGGCGATGCGCCTGGGGTTCTTCCTGCTGTTCAGCCTGCTGCTGTTCAACGCCGGCATCAGCCCGCTGCAGAAGGCGCCCTGGCCGGAGGACCTGCCCAGCCACCTGGTGGCCACCGCGCTGCAGATCCTCTGGTGGCTGTTCGGCGCGCGCTGCCTGACGGTGCTGATCGGCGCCCTGCTGCTGCAGCGGGTGGGCCATGCCGGGCGGCTGTTGCAGGAAGTGATAGGTGCGCTGATCTTCCTCGCCGCCATCATCGCCGCCGCCGGCTATGCCCTGGACCTGCCGGTGAAGGGCCTGCTGGCTACCTCCGGGGTGGTCGCCATCGTGCTCGGCCTGGCGCTACAGAGCACCCTCAGCGACGTGTTCTCCGGGATCATCCTCAACACCACCAAGCCCTACCAGCTGGATGACTGGATTTCCATCGACGGCACCGAGGGCAAGGTGGTGGAGATCGACTGGCGCTCCACCTACCTGCAGACCGCCCAGGGCAGCCTGGCGGTGGTTCCCAACTCCCTGGCGGCCAAGGCCAAGCTGCTCAACCTGAGCCGCCCGGCCAACCTCTATGGCGTCAGCGTGGTGCTGGAGATCAGCCCGCTGGTGCGCCCGCGCCCGGTCATCGAGGCCCTGGAGCGCGCCCTGCGCGGCTGCCGCACCCTGTTGCCCAATCCAGCGCCGAGCGTGAGCATCCGCAAGGCCGGCGGCAACGGCGTGGAGTACGAGATGAGCGGCTACGTGGCCGCCATGGGCGAGAAGCGCGAAGTGCGCAACCAGCTCCACGACCTGGCCTTCCGCCACCTGCAGGCCGCCGGCATCAGCCTGCTCAGCGTGCCCGAGGTGCAGGCGGCGCACGCCCTGCTGTCGGGGGCGCGGCGCCTGCTCGGCGAATCGCCGCTGTTCGCCGCGCTGAACGACGAAGAGAAGGACGCCCTGGCCGAGCACATGCGCCCGCGAGCGTTCAAGGCCGGCGAGGTGCTGCTGGAGGTCGGCGAGGTCAGCGACGACCTGCTGATCCTCGAATCCGGCGTGGTCAGCGTGACCCTGCCGCGCGACGCCGGCAGCGTCGAGGCCGGGCGCATGGGCCCGGGCGAGGTCATAGGCGAGGCCGGGGTGCTCAGCCACAGCGGCTGGCAGGCACGCTTCGCCGCCCTGAGCGACGGCCGCCTGTACCGCATCGACGGCCAGGCCCTGCAGCCCTGCCTGGAAGCGCGCCAGGAGATCGCCGAAGCCATGGCCCGGCTGCTCGACTACCGCCAGCAGGCCAGCGCGGCGCTGCTGGTGGAAACACCGGTGCATGCACCGCGCCGCGGCCTGCTGCAGTGGCTGGCGGGGCTGCGCCGCCATTCGTAGGCGCGGATCTTGTCCGTGATTCGTGCCGCGCGAATGGCGCTACCCGGCGGCGGCTGTGCTTCGGATCGGCGCCGCCCCCTCTCCCCAACCCTCTCCCGCAAGCGGGAGAGGGGGCTGTCCGGCATGGGCGGGGAATCCGGCGTCGACCTGTAGGAGCGGGCCCTGCCCGCGATTCGCGCGCAGGGCGCGCTCCTACAGGGGAATGGCGTGGGTGGGGTGGCGGGCGGATCTTATCCGCGAATCGCGCCGGTGGATCCGGCCATCGCGGACGGAGTCCACTCCTACGACCGTGCCTCCTGTGCTTCGGATCCTCTCCCGCAACCGGGAGAGGGGGCTGTCCGGCATGGGCGGGAAATCCGGCGTTGACCTGTAGGAGCGGGCCCTGCCCGCGATTCGCGCGCAGGGCGCGCTCCTACATGGGAATGGCGTGGGTGGTGTGGCGGGCGGATCTTATCCGCGAATCGCGCCGGTGGATCCGGCCATCGCGGACGGAGTCCGCTCCTACGACCGTGCCTCCTGTGCATCGGATCCTCTCCCGCAAGCGGGAGAGGGGGCTGTCCGGCATGGGCGGGGAATCCGGCGTCGACCTGTAGGAGCGGGCCCTGCCCGCGATTCGCGCGCAGGGCGCGCTCCTGCATGGGAATGGCGTGGGTGGGGTGGCGTAGGAGCGGATCTTATCCGCGAATCGCGCCGGTGGATCCGGCCATCGCGGACGGAGTCCGCTCCTACGACCGTGCCTCCTGTGCTTCGGATCCTCTCCCGCAAGCGGGAGAGGGGCTGTCCGGCATGGGCGGGCAATCCGGCGTCGACCTGCAGGAACGGGGAAAGGTTGTGGTGCCGTAGGATGGCGTTGAGCGAAGCGATACCCATCGCCATGGCCGCATGGGTTTCGCAAAGGCTCAACCCATCCTACGAAGAGCAGCCGGGCTCGCGCTTCACCCGCGGCATCTCGATGCCGTGCTGCTTCACCCGCCGGTACAGCGTCGCCCGCGAGATGCCCAGGGCCTGGGCCGCGGGGCCCGGCTGCCAGCGGTGGCGCACCAGGGCGTCGAGCAGGGCCTGGCGCTCGGGGCTGGCGGGGGTTTCGTGGGCCGGCTGGGCGGCGGCACCGCGCAGTTCCTCGGGCAGGTCTTCCAGGCGGATGCTCTCGCCGGAGCAGATGGCGCAGGCGTAGCGCAGCACGTGGCGCAGTTGGCGTACGTTACCCGGCCAGCGGTAGCCCAGCAGGCATTCCAGCGCGGCCTCGCCCAGGCCCAGGCGCAGGCCGCAGCGTGACGCTTCCTCGTCGAGGATGCGGTTGATCAGCGCCAGCTTGTCGCTGCGCTCGCGCAGCGGCGGCAGTTCGAAGCGCGCGCCGCTGAGGCGGAAGTACAGGTCCTCGCGGAATTCGCCGGCGGCCACCAGGGCCGCCAGGTCGCGGTGGCTGGCGCAGATCACCTGGATGTCCACCGCCTGCCGCCGGGCCGCGCCCAGCGGCGCCACCTCGCCTTCGGCCAGCACCCGCAGCAGGCGCGTCTGCAGGGCCAGGGGCATGTCGCCGATCTCGTCGAGGAACAGGGTGCCGCCGTCGGCCTGCTGCAGCAGCCCGCGCATGCCCTTGCGCTCGGCGCCGGTGAAGGCGCCGGCGACGTAGCCGAACAGCTCGCTCTCGATCAGGCTCTCGGGGATGGCCGCGCAGTTCAGTGCGACGAAGGGCTTGTCGCGCCGCGCGCTGGCCTCGTGCAGCTGGCGGGCGAAGACTTCCTTGCCGGCGCCGGTCTCGCCGTGGACCAGCACCGGCAGGTTGCGGTCCTTCACCCGTACCGCCAGGCGCAGGCTCTCGGCCACGCGCGGGTCGAGCCGGGTGGCGTCCGTGGCCGGCATGGCCACGCTGACCGCGCGCCTGGGCGCGCTCAGGCGCACGTGCAGGCCGTGCTCGGCAACGTGGCGCGGGCTTTCGTCGGCGGCGGCGCGCAACAGGTCGAGGTCGAAGACTTCGCCGATGTGCTGCGGCAGTTGCCCGTAGCGCGCCTGCAGGTAGCGCCGCGCCTCCGGGTTCAGCGCCTGCAGGCGGCCGTCGGCGTCCCAGGCGAACAGGTAGTCCGGCTGGCTGTCGACGTAGCCCGGCGCCGCGTGCGCGCGCAGCACCCACTGGCCGCGGGTGCTGTGCATGAAGAAGGCGTTCTCGATCTGCCGCGCGCTCTGCACCGTCATCTGGCGGATCAGGTGCTGGCTGCGGCGGTCGTCGGGGGATTCCACGGCGGACACGTCGAGCACCCCGAGCAGTTCGCCCCAGGGGTCGAACACCGGCGCCGCCGAGCAGGTCAGGCCGATGAAGGCGGCGCGGAAGTGGTCGCGCTTGTGCACTGTCACCGGCACGCCGTTGGTCAGCACCGCGGCCACCCCGCAGGTGCCCTCCTCGCCTTCCGACCAGCAGGTGCCCAGGTACAGCCCGGCGCGCCGGCAGTCGCCGCGGATGGCGGATTCCACGCGGTAGTCGATGGTGCGGCCCTGGGCGTCGGTGAGCAGTACGCAGTAGTCGGCGTCGCGCACCTGGCCGTGCAGGCGCGAGACCTCCTCGCCGGCGATGCGCAGGAAGCTGTCGGCGCGCTCGCGGCATTCCTTGAGCAGCGTCTGGCTGAGGATGCGCGGGCCCTGCAGCGAACCCGGGTCGAGGTGGTGCTGTTCCATCGACCGCCGCCAGGAGTCGAGGATCAGGTTCGGCACCGGGGCTTCGGGCTGGCGCCCGGCGTGGCGCAACACGCGGCTGACGCAGTCCACGTGGGCTTTCGAGTAGGCAGGCAGCATGGGGCCTCCACGGCTCGTTCCTTGTTCTTGTGCCGGTCATTTAAGCCCCGCACCGCCGGCACCACAAGCGCCGCGGACGGCCGGCCCCCGGGTGAGACGCAGCGTCTCGGCGTCTCGCCGGGGCACCGTGCAGGTTGACATGGCGCGTCTCACCCCGCGCCCCGCGAAGCGGCCCCGCAAGTTCGAGCGGGCCGCTCTGGCACGCGCCATTCCGCCCTGCAGGCCGTTCCCTGGCACCGCCCTTGCTCCAGCCCTGGCGACACCGGGACGCCGTCCCGCACCCCACAACAACAACCAGAGGTGCGTCATGTCCGTTACTGCCCCTTCGCAATTCTCCCTGGCCGGCCGGCTCGCCCTGGTCACCGGCGCCGGCCGCGGCATCGGCCTGGGCATCGCCCGCAGCCTGGCCATGGCCGGCGCCGAGCTGGTGATCGCCGACCTCGACCAGGCCCTGGCCGAGGAAGGCGCCGCCCAGGTCCGCGCCCTCGGCGGCCAGGCCCTGGCGCTGACGGTGGACGTCGGCAGCCCGCAGAGCGTGCAGGCCCTGCTCGGCGAGATCGAACGCCAGCGCGGCCGCCTCGACGTGGCGGTGAACAACGCCGGGATCATCAGCATCCACAAGGTCACCGAGCTGAGCGTCGAGGACTGGGACCGGGTGATGAACGTCAACGCCCGCGGCGTGTTCCTCTGCTGCCAGGCGGAACTGGCGCTGATGCGCGCGCAGCGCTTCGGGCGGATCATCAACGTCGCCTCCATCGCCGGCAAGGTCGGCTTCCCGGACCTGGCCCACTACAGCGCCTCGAAGTTCGCCGTGGTCGGCTTCAGCAATGCCCTGGCCAAGGAGGTGGCGCGCGAGGGCATCACCGTCAACGCGCTGTGCCCGGGCATCGTCGGCACCGGCATGTGGCGCGGCGAGCAGGGCCTTTCCGGGCGCTGGGCGCAGCCGGGCGAGAGCGAGGCGCAATCCTGGGAACGCCACCAGGCCAGCCTGCTGCCCCAGGGCGAGGCGCAGACCGTGGAAGACATGGGCCAGCTCGCCGTGTACCTGGCCTGCGCGCCCCACGTCACCGGCCAGGCCATCGCCGTCGACGGCGGCTTCTCGCTGTGAGCGCGGCCATGCCCCTGCGCATCGGCATCATCGCCAACCCGGCCTCGGGCCGCGACCTGCGCCGGCTGACCGCCAACGCCGGGCTCTACTCCAGCACCGACAAGGCCGCGGTGGTGCAGCGCCTGCTCGGCGCCTTCGGCGCCACCGGGGTGGACGAGGTGCTGCTGCCGCCGGACATGACCGGCATCGCCGCCGCCGTGCTCAAGGCCAGCGCCGGCCGCCACGCCCACGACAGCCACTGGCCGCGCCTGGAGTTCCTCGACATGCCGCTGCGCCAGAGCGTGGAGGACACCCGCCGGGCCGCGCGGATGCTGGCCGAGCGCGGCGTGGCCCTGGTCGCCGTGCTCGGCGGCGACGGCACGCACAAGGCGGTGGCCGCCGAGGTCGGCGACATTCCCCTGCTGTGCCTGTCCACCGGCACCAACAACGCCTTCCCGGAACTGCGCGAGGCCACCGGCGCCGGCCTGGCCGGCGGGCTCTACGCCGGCGGGCGCATCCCGGCGGAGATCGCCCTGCGGCGCAACAAGCGCCTGCGGGTGCGACTGCCGGCGCGGGGCATCGACGAGATCGCCCTGGTGGAAGTCGCGGTCTCCCCGCTGACCTTCACCGGCGCCCGCGCCATCAGCCGCGCCGAGGACCTGGCGGAAATCTACGCCGCCTTCGCCGAGCCCCACGCCATCGGCCTGTCGTCGCTGTGCGGGCTGTGGAACCCGGCGTCGCGGCGCTGCCCGCGCGGCAGCTGGCTGCGCCTGGGCCCGCAGGCCGGCGAGGCGCTGCTGGCGCCCCTGGCCCCGGGCCTGCTGCAGGCCTGCGGCATCATCGCCAGCGGCAGCCTGGAGCCCGGCGTGCCGCGCCTGCCGCTGCTGAGCGCCGGCACCCTGGCCCTGGACGGCGAACGCGAGATCGAGTTCGCCGCCAGCGACCGCCCCAGCATCACCCTCGAACTCGACGGCCCGCTGAGCATCGACGTCGAGGCCGCCCTGGCCTTCGCCGCCTGCCATCGCCTGCTGGCCGTTCCTGGCAAGCCCGTGAACCACCCTGGAGAACAACAAGATGTCCACGCTATCGACTGAGCAATTGCTCCACGCCTACCGTGTGATGCGCACCATCCGCGCCTTCGAGGAACGCCTGCACGTGGAATTCGCCACCGGCGAGATCCCCGGCTTCGTGCACCTGTACGCCGGCGAGGAAGCCTCCGCCGCCGGGGTCATGGCGCACCTCGACGACGAGGACTGCATCGCCTCCACCCACCGCGGCCACGGCCACTGCATCGCCAAGGGCGTGGACGTGTACGGGATGATGGCCGAGATCTACGGCAAGAAGACCGGCGTCTGCCAGGGCAAGGGCGGCTCCATGCACATCGCCGACCTGTCCAAGGGCATGCTCGGCGCCAACGGCATCGTCGGCGCCGGCGCGCCCCTGGCGGCGGGCGCGGCGCTGGCTGCCAAGCTCAAGGGCAACCGCGCGGTGGCGGTGGCCTTCTTCGGCGATGGCGGCTCCAACGAGGGCGCGGTGTTCGAGGCCATGAACCTGGCCTCGGTGTGGAACCTGCCGTGCATCTTCGTCGCCGAGAACAACGGCTACGCCGAGGCCACGGCATCGAACTGGTCGGTGGCCTGCGACCACATCGCCGACCGCGCCGCCGGCTTCGGCATGCCCGGGGTGACGGTGGACGGCTTCGACTTCTTCGCCGTGCACGAAGCCGCCGGCGCCGCCGTGGAACGCGCCCGCGCCGGCGAAGGGCCGTCGCTGATCGAGGTGAAGCTGACCCGCTACTACGGCCACTTCGAAGGCGACGCCCAGACCTACCGCGCGCCCGACGAGGTCAAGCACTACCGCGAGACGCGCGACTGCCTGATGCAGTTCCGCGAGCGCACCACCCGCGCCGGCCTGCTCCAGGCCGCGGCCCTGGACGCCATCGACGCCGAGGTGGAAGCGAGCATCGAGGAAGCCGTGGCGCGCGCCAAGGCCGATCCCAAGCCCTCGCCCGCCGACCTGCTGAGCGACGTGTACGTCGCCTATCCCTGACATTCCCGCGCCGAGCGCTTCCCCGTCACCCCCGCGAACGCGGGGGCCCAGCGACTCGGCCCAGAAGAACAATGAGAGGAGAGCCATCATGGCCAGAAAGATCAGCTACCAGCAGGCCATCAACGAAGCCCTGGCCCAGGAAATGCGCCGCGACCAGACGGTGTTCATCATGGGCGAGGACAATGCCGGCGGCGCCGGCGCACCCGGCGAGGACGACGCCTGGGGCGGCGTGCTCGGCGTCACCAAGGGCCTCTACCACCAGTTCCCCGGCCGCGTGCTGGACACCCCGCTGTCGGAGATCGGCTACGTCGGCGCCGCCGTGGGTGCCGCCACCCGCGGCCTGCGCCCGGTGTGCGAGCTGATGTTCGTCGACTTCGCCGGCTGCTGCCTGGACCAGATCCTCAACCAGGCCGCCAAGTTCCGCTACATGTTCGGCGGCAAGGCGGTGACCCCGCTGGTGATCCGCACCATGGTCGGCGCCGGCCTGCGCGCCGCCGCCCAGCACTCGCAGATGCTCACCGCGCTGTGGACGCACATCCCCGGGCTGAAGGTGGTCTGCCCGTCCTCGCCGTACGACGCCAAGGGCCTGCTGATCCAGGCCATCCGCGACAACGACCCGGTGATCTTCTGCGAGCACAAGCTGCTCTACTCGATGCAGGGCGAGGTGCCGGAAGAGCTGTACAGCGTGCCCTTCGGCGAAGCCAACTTCCTCCGTGACGGCGACGACGTGACCCTGGTGACCTACGGGCGCATGGTCCACCTGGCCATGGACGCCGCCGCCAGCCTGGCGCGCCAGGGCGTGTCCTGCGAGGTGCTGGACCTGCGCACCACCAGCCCGCTGGATGCCGACAGCATCCTCGAAAGCGTGGAGAAGACCGGGCGCCTGGTGGTGATCGACGAAGCCAACCCGCGCTGTTCGCTGGCCACCGATATTTCCGCATTGGTCGCCGAACAGGCCTTCGACGCGCTCAAGGGGCCGATCCGCCAGGTCACCGCGCCGCACACCCCGGTGCCCTTCTCCGACGCCCTGGAGGACCTGTACATCCCCAGCGCGGCGAAGATCGAGGCCACGGTGCTGGAGCTGGTGCAAGGGAGGAAGGTGGCATGAGCCGGATCCATACCCTGACCATGCCCAAGTGGGGCCTGTCGATGACCGAAGGCCGCATCGACGCCTGGCTCAAGCAGGATGGTGAGGCCATCGAGAAAGGCGACGCGGTGCTCGACGTGGAGACCGACAAGATCAGCAGCAGCGTCGAGGCGCCCTTCTCCGGCGTGCTGCGGCGCCAGGTGGCGCGCGAGGACGAGACCCTGCCGGTGGGCGCGCTGCTCGGCGTGGTGGTCGAGGGCGAGGCCAGCGAGGAAGAGATAGACGCGGTGGTGGAGCGCTTCCAGGCCGAATTCGTCCCCGGCGGCGACGGCGAGGCCGACAGCGGCCCGGCGCCGCAGAAGGTCGAGCTGGACGGCCGCGTGCTGCGCTACTTCGAGCGCGGCGAAGGCGGCGTGCCGCTGCTGCTGATCCACGGCTTCGGCGGCGACCTCAACAACTGGCTGTTCAACCACGAGGCGCTGGCCGCCGGGCGCCGCGTCATCGCCCTCGACCTGCCGGGCCACGGCGAGTCGGCCAAGGCGCTGCAGCGCGGCGACCTGGACGAGCTGAGCGGCGCGGTGCTGGCCCTGCTCGACCACCTGGACATCGAGCAGGCGCACCTGGCCGGGCATTCCATGGGCGGCGCCGTGGCGCTGAACACCGCGCGCCTGGCGCCCCGGCGGGTGCGCTCGCTGGGCCTGCTGGCCAGCGCCGGCCTGGGTGCCGAGATCAACGGCGGCTACCTGCAGGGCTTCGTCGAGGCCGGCAACCGCAACGCCCTCAAGCCGCAGTTGGTGCAGTTGTTCTCCGACGCGGCGCTGGTCACCCGGCAGATGCTGGAAGACATGCTCAGGTTCAAGCGCCTGGAAGGCGTGGACGCGGCGCTGCGCCAGCTCACCGGCAAGCTGTTCGCCGACGGCCGCCAGCAGGTGGACCTGCGCGGCGTGCTGGAGGCCGGCGGGCACCCGGCGCTGGTGATCTGGGGCGAGGCCGACGCCATCATCCCGGCCAGCCACGCCCAGGGCCTGAGCGCCGAGGTCCACGTGCTGCCGGCGCAGGCGCACATGCTGCAGATGGAGGCAGCCGAGGCGGTCAACGCCCTGCTGCTGGACTTCCTCGAACGCCATTGACCGACGAGGGCCCGGCCGCGCGGCCGGGCCCCGGGAGACAACCATGACAATCACCCCCAACAGCATGCGCGCGGCGGTCTGGCACGGGCGCAACGACATCCGCGTGGAAAGCGTGCCGCTGCCCGGCGAGCCGCCGCCCGGCTGGGTGCAGATCCGCGTGCACTGGTGCGGCATCTGCGGCTCGGACCTGCACGAGTACGTCGCAGGCCCCGTGTTCATCCCGGTGGAGGCGCCGCACCCGCTCACCGGCATCAAGGGCCAGTGCATCCTCGGCCACGAGTTCTGCGGCGAGATCGTCAAGCTCGGCGAGGGCGTCGAGGGCTTCGCCGCCGGCGAGGTGGTGGCCGCCGACGCCTGCCAGCACTGCGGCACCTGCTACTACTGCCGCCACGGCCTGTACAACATCTGCGAGAACCTGGCCTTCACCGGGCTGATGAACAACGGCGCCTTCGCCGAATGGGTGAACGTGCCGGCCAACCTGCTGTACAAGCTGCCCGACGGCTTCCCGGCCGAGGCCGGCGCGCTGATCGAGCCGCTGGCGGTGGGCATGCACGCGGTGAAGAAGGCCGGCAGCCTGCTGGGGCGCAACGTGGTGGTGGTCGGCGCCGGCACCATCGGCCTGTGCACCATCATGTGCGCGAAAGCCGCCGGCGCAGCCCAGGTGATCGCCCTGGAGATGTCCTCGGCGCGCAAGGCCAAGGCCCGTGAGGTCGGCGCCAGCCACGTGCTCGACCCCAACGAGTGCGACGTGCTGGCAGAGGTGCGCAAGCTCACCCATGGCCTGGGCGCCGACGTCAGCTTCGAGTGCATCGGCAACAAGCACACCGCCAAGCTGGCCATCGACGCCATCCGCAAGGCCGGCACCTGCGTGCTGGTGGGCATCTTCGAGGAGCCCAGCGCGTTCAACTTCTTCGAACTGGTGGCCACCGAGAAGCAGGTGTTCGGCTCCCTGGCCTACAACGGCGAGTTCGCCGACGTGATCGCCTTCATCGCCGACGGCCGCCTGGACATCGCGCCCCTGGTGACCGGGCGCATCGAGCTGGAGCAGATCGTCGAGAAGGGCTTCGAGGAACTGGTGAACAACAAGGAGCACAACGTGAAGATCATAGTGACGCCACGGGCGGCCTGACCTCCGACCTTGGGCCGCAGGCGACGGCCCGGCCCCGGCGCCAGGCTGGGGCTTTTTTTGTGTGCATCGGTGCCCAAGCAGGGCCTTGGGTGTTTGCTGCAAGCCCGGCAGCCCTCACCCCAGCCCTCTCCCAGAGGGAGAGGGGGCCGTTGGGCAGGGTTTGATGTTATGGCGTTAGCCGGCAGCCTCGGCGCGTTGGAGTGCGCTGATATTTCCGTGTTAGCCGGCTTGTACCGAGTTGCCGGCTGACACCAAATCCTCTCTCGGCACGGACTAGCCCCCTCTCCCTCTGGGAGAGGGCTGGGGTGAGGGTTGCGGACTCCCCCTCAAAGCGCATCGTGAAAGATGACACCCAATGTAAACCGCTCCCCCCAAAGCAACCGGCTGACCCCATGCCGCATGTTCACCCGGTAATCCCCGCGGGCACCCCGCACCGGCCGCTGCGAGACGGCGAACAGCAGCGCATCGCCCTGGCGCAGCGGCACCACTTCCACCCGCGATTGCATGCGCGGGCGCTGTTCGGCGAGGACGAATTCGCCGCCGGTGAATTCCTCGTCCGGTTGCGACAGCAGGATGGCGACCTGCAGCGGGAAGGCCAGTTCGCCGTACAGGTCCTGGTGCAGGCAGTTGTAGTCGCCCGCGCCATAACGCAGCAGCAGGGGCGTGGGCCGCAGCTGGCCGGCGGCGTGGCAGCGTTCGAGGAATTCGGCGTGCCGCGCCGGGTAGGCCGGGGCCAGGCCCAGGCGCTGTTGCCAGGCGTTGGCGATGCCCGCCAGGGGCGGATAGAAGGCTTCGCGCAGGGTCTGCAGCGGCGCCGGCAAGGGATAGGCGAAGTAACGGTATTCACCCAGGCCGAAGCCGTGGCGGGCCATGACCACCCGGCTGCGGAAGGGCTGGTCACGGGCATAGAGGGCCCGCAACCACTGGCATTGGCGCCGGTCGAGCAGGCCGGGGACCTGGGCGTGGCCGTCGCTATCCAGCTGCGCGGCCAGGGCCGGCCAGTCCAGGGCGGCGATGCGCTCGGCGAGTGAGGACATGGGCGGGCTCCGAGGGGCGATGCCGCCAGTCTAGGCAAGCGGCGCGCCGGCGTGCGCCCCGATGCCGGCTTTCAAACCCGGGGTTCGCGAGCAAGCTCGCGCCTACAGTCGCAGGAGGAATGCCCTACGAAAAGCGCCTCGGTGCGACGCTCGGTTCAGTCGTCGCCGGGATGGTCCGCCAGGCCTTCCAGCTCGGCCCGTGCCACTGCGCGCTCGTCGAGCTTGCGGCGGGCCGCCTCGGGCAGGTCGGTGTAGCGGATCACGCCGCGCTCGACCAGCACGTTGACCACGTCTTCCAGCACGCGGATCACTTCCAGGTCGGAATGGCGCAGCAGGTCCAGCCGGCTGCGCACCTCGGTGCGCGCGTCCAGCCACTGGCCGAGCTCCTCGCTCTGGTAGGCCAGCGTGTCGTTCATGCCCTCGAAGGGCTGGGTCTCCACTCTCAACAGCCTTCCCTGCCCATCGCGTTGTACGTAAACCATGCGGATCAACCTAACCGTCATTGTCAAGGGTGCGGACGGACCGCTCCCGTCCGTCGTCAGCTACCTGGGACCGTCGATCGGCCCCGGGGTTCGGCGCAGCTTAACAAGGTCGGCTCAAGAAAGCAGGCTGACCACCGCGAAACGGCTCAGGTTGGCCTGGGCCACCACGGTGCGGGTCACCGCCGCGTAGCTGGAGCCGCTGTCGCGCACCAGGTTGAACACCGACGCCGCGTAGTCCTGCGCCCATTGCTGTTCGTCGCGGTCGGCCTGGCGGGCGAGGAACTCGCGGATCTCGCCCTGGCGCTGGCGCAACTGGTCGCGCAGGGTGCCGATGCGGTCCAGCGCGTCTATCACCTGGTCGAGCAGGTGGCGCAGCTCGCGCTGGTCGCTGCCGGCCAGGCTCTGCGGCAGGTCCAGCAGGCGCTGCTCGCGGGTCTGGGCGCGGCTGGCGCGGTCCCTGGCGAAGCGCTTGCCCTCCCCTGCACGCTGAGCTGGCCGCCCTGTTTGCGCCAGTCGGCCTCGGCCATGGAGAAGGTCAGCTTGCCGTCGGCGTCGAGTTCCGCGCGGATGCCGCTGGACGCCAGGCCGATGTTGAAGCTGCGCAGCAGCTGCTGGTCGCTCATGGCGTCGTCCAGCACCACCACGCCGGGTTCGCCCTGGGCGCGGCCGGCGCTGAACAGCAACGTCTCGCGGCCGCCGCTGCGGGCTTCGTCCAGGGTGGCCAGGCCGTCGATGGCGAAGCGGGTGCGCGCCGGTTCGTGCAGGTACAGGTCGAGGTTGGCGTCCAGCCCGCCGGCGCTGCGCTCGCGGCGTTGCGCCAGCAGCTCGGTGGCCTGCCTGAGCGGTTGCTCCAGTTGCTTGCGGTTGCCGCCCTGGCCGCTGCCCAGCTCGCGGCCCAGGCTGAGCTTGAGCTGGTTGAGGCGCTCGGCCAGCTCGCCCAGGTAGCCCTCGGCGCTCTGCATGGCGCTGAGCTGCTGGTTGAGCTGGATGCTGAAGCCGGCGGCCTTGCCCACCCCGCGCTCGCCAGCCGGGGCCGTGGCGCTGCGCTTGCGCTGGCGCAGGTTGCGCTCGCCCACCGCCGGCGGCGCCTGGCGCGGCTGGCCATCGATGGCGGCGACCGCCGGGAAGGAGTTCTCGACCTTCATCGCGCCAGGGTCCTCAGAGCAGGCTGAACAGCGACAGGCCGTTGACCGTCAGGTAGGTCTTCTGCGTCGCCTGCAGGGCCAGCTTGTAGTTGCCCAGGTCGATGCTGGCCTTGCCGTAGTCCAGCGCCGAGAGGTCGCCCTCGACCTTCTGGTTGACCAGGGAGATGTCCTGGTTGCTGTTGTCCAGCAGGGTCAGGGTGTTCTGCCGCCCGCCCAGGTCGGTGATGGCCGCCAGCAGCTTGCCGTGGCTGTCGTCCAGTTGGTCGATGGTGGCGGCGATGCTCTGCTGGATAGCCGGGTCGCTGCTGTCCAGGGCCGGGTCCTGCAGCCTGGCCACCAGGGCGTGGAGGCCGTTGAGCAGGTCCATGCCGTTGCCGAACAGCGGGCGGATGGCGACGTTCTCGTCGACCATCACGCCGTTGGCCACCACCGCCTGGCGCGTCTTGTCGTTGCCGCTGGCGCTGTAGGTGCCGCTGGCCGCGTCGTAGGTCACCGCCGGCTGGTCGGTGAGGGTGCCGGAGAACAGGTAGCGGCCCTCCTCGTCCTTGACGTTCAGGTAGCTGACCAGGGTCTTCTCCAGGTTCGACAGCTCGCCGGCCATGGCGCCGAGCTGCTCCTTGGCGTTGGAGCCGTTGGCCGCCCAGAGCAGCAGGTCGCGGATGTCCAGCAGGGTGTCGGAGGTGGACTGCAGGTTGGTTTCCTGGATCGACAGGTTGCTCGACACCCCGGCGATGTTGCTGCCGTACTGGGCCAGGCTGGCCTCCGAACGCTGGATGCGCAGGATGCGCACCGCGGCGATGGGGTCGTCCGAGGGATGCTGGATGCGGTTGCTGCTGGACATCTGCTGCATCAGCTGCGACATCTTCTCGGTGTTGCGGTTCATCGAGTCCAGGAGGATGGCGGTGCTCTGCGAATTGGTGATGCGCATGGGGCGTCTCGTCGGGTGGCGGGCTACGGCGTTCAGAAGGCCGCGAGCATGCTGTCGAACAGGTCCTTGGCGGTGCTGATGACCTTCATGTTGGCCTGGTAGGCCTGCTGGTAGGTCATCAGGTTGACCGCCTCCTCGTCCAGGTTCACCGCGCTGACGCTGTCGCGCTGGTTCTGCGCCTGCTGCGTCACGGCCTTGGCGGTGTCCAGGTCGGCCTGGTTCTGCCGGCTGTCGCTGGCCACCCGGCCGATCAGCCCGGCGTAGGCGTCGTTGAGCGTCACGGCGTTGCCATCGACGGTGATGACCTGGCTCTTCAGGTCGATCAGTTTCAGCAGGTTGCCGTTGTTGCCCTTCTCTCCGGAGCTGTCGGACAGCGCCAGTTCGGAAGGCTGCAGGCCGGTAAGGCTGAGCAGCTTGCCGGTGCTGCCGGCGTTGGCCTGCAGCAATGCCTGGCCGGGGTTGCCGTTCAGGTCGTAGCCGCCGGCCAGGGTGGAGTTGACCAGGTCGGCCACCTGGGTGGCCATCTGCGCCAGGCTGTCGAGGTTCGGCCGCAGGGTCTGGTACTCGGTGTCATGCAGCGCGCCCATGGCGCCGCCCAGGTCCTGCTGGTCGATGGCGAACTGGGTGCCGGCGAAGGCCAGGCTGACGTCCTGCTCGCCACTGCTGGTCAGGCTGACCTTCAGCTGCGCGGCGGAGGCGCCGGCCACCAGCGGCTGGCCGTTGGCCAGGGACACCGAGATGGAGCCGTCGGCGGCGGCCGAGGTGCGGATGCTGCTGTACTGGCTGAGCTGGGTGATCAGGGCGTCGCGCTGGTCCTGCAGGGCCGAGGGGTCGGCGGCGGCGGACTGCGCGGCGACGATCTTCTTGTTCAGCAGGGCGATGTTGGAGGTCAGGCCGTTGATCTCGCCGACCATGGTGCCGCGCTGTTCCTGCAGGGACTTGAGCTGGGTGTCGATGTTGCCGGAGAGCGTGTTGAAGCGCTGCGCCAGGTTGCCGGCCTCGGCGATGATCTGCTGGCGCAGGGCGGTGGAATCCGGGGTGGCGCTGGCCTCGCTCAGGGCGGCGAAGAAGTTGTCCAGGCCGACGCTGATGCTGGCGCCGTCGCTGGACATCAGGTCCTCCAGCGCGCCCAGGTACTGCTGGGCGTTGCTGTAGTAGTTCTGCGCGGTGGTGGCGCGCCACAGCTGCTGGTTGAGGAAGTCGTCGGACATGCGCCGGATGCCGGTCACCTTCACCCCGCCGCCGGGGCTCAGCGAGCCTTGCCCGCCAAGGGAGCTGGTGAGCACCGACAGGCGGCTGAACCCGGGGTGTTGACGTTGGAGGTGTTCTGCCCGGTGATCGACAGGCCGATCTCCGAGGCGCGCACGCCGCTGTAGGCGATCTGCGTCAAATTGCTCACGACTGCTTCCCTTTGGGCTGAAGGCGGATCGGTTGGGCGAAGGCGGCGGACATGGCCTGGTGTTGCGTGCCCTGCTGCTGATAGGCGACCGGTTCGGCCGCCGGCTTAAGCGGCGCCGGTGCCGTGGCCTGGCCGCGGCGGGCCAGGTCGTCGAGGATGCCGCGGGTGTAGCGGCGGGTTTCCTCGAAGGGGATGCGCTCGATCCAGGCCTCGCCGCTGATCTCGCCGCGGCGCGGGTCGCCGTTGCTCTTCAGCCATTCGTCGACGCGGCCGGGGCCGGCGTTGTAGGCGGCCAGGGCCAGGGCGCGGTGGCCGTCGTAGCGCTGCAGCATCTGGTCGAGGTAGGCGCTGCCGAGCTGGCGGTTGTAGGCGCCGTCGCGGGTCAGGCGCTGTTCGTCGAAGTCCAGGCCCAGCTTGGCGGCCATTTCCCGCGCGGTGTCGGGCATCAGCTGCATCAGGCCGCGGGCGCCCTTGGCCGAGACGGCGGCGATGTCGCCGGCGGACTCGTGGTCGATCAGGCTGTCCACCAGCTCGCCGAAGGCCGCGCTGCCACGCTGCCAGAGCCGCCCGACGCTCTGCACGCCGCGTTGCCAGTCGGCCACCACGGCCTGCTGCAGGCTGCGCGGCATGCCCATGCGGTCGCCGCCGGCGAGCATCTCGCCGCGGCCGTCGGCGTCGTGCCCGGAAAGCTGGCGTACCAGCAGCGCGGCGATGCCGGTCTGCTTGCGCTCGGCCAGGTTGTCGGCGAGCACGCCATCGTAGAAGTCGCGCATGGTGTCCAGGTCGCGGCTGCGGGTGATGCCGCCGGCCGAGAGCACGTCGCCGGCCTTGCGCATCTGCTTGAGGATCTGCTGCAGGAACAGCGCCTCGAACTGCTCGGCGGCCGCCTCCAGGCGCGCCTGGGGGTTGCCGTCCTGGTCGCGTACGGCGTTCAGCGCGGTGGGGAGTGAAACGATGCTCATGCGCGCGCCCTAGATGATGATGAGTTCGGCGTTCAGCGCGCCGGCCTTCTCCAGCGCCTGGAGAATGCTCATGACGTCGTCCGGGGTGGCGCCGAGGCTGTTCACGGTGTCGATGATGCCCTGCAGGCTGGCGCCCTCGGGCCAGCGGAACATCGGCTTCTTGTCCTGGGCGACGTTGACGTCGGACTGCGGCGTGACCGTGGTGCGGCCGCCGGAGAACGGCGCCGGCTGGCTGACCTGGGGGTTCTCGCTGATGGTCACGGTGAGGCTGCCGTGGGACACCGCGGCGGCCTTCACCCGCACGCCCTGGCCGATGACCACGGTGCCGGTGCGGCTGTTGAACACCACCTTCGGCCGTTCGCGGCCTTCCTGCACCTCCACCCCTTCGAGCAGGGCCATGAAGCTGGTGCGCTGGTTGGCCGAGACCGGCGCGCGCACGCTGACCTTGGTGCCGTCCAGGGCCTGGGCGCTGCCGGCGCCGAGCAGGTTGTCCAGGGCGGTGACGATGTGCGCGGCGGTCTGGAAGCTGGGCTGGCGCAGGTTGAGCATGATGTCCGGGCGGCTGGCGAAGTCGCTGGGGATCATCCGCTCGATGGTCGCGCCATTGGGGATGCGCCCGCCGTTGGCGGTGTTGATGGTGACGCTGGAGCCGCTCTGGCCGCTGGCGTTGAGGCCGCCCACGGCCACCGCGCCCTGGGCCAGTGCGTAGGTCTCGCCGTCGATGCCGCGCAGCGGCGTGAGCAGCAGCTGGCCGCCGCGCAGGCTCTTGGCGTCGCCCAGCGAGGAGACGGTGACGTCCACCGTCTGCCCCGGGCTGAACGAGGGCGGCACTTCGGCGGTGATGCTCACCGCGGCGACGTTCTTCAGCTTGGGGTCGATGTTGGCCGGCAGGTTCACGCCGAACTGCTTGATCATGTTCACCACCGACTGGCTGGTGAACTTCACCTGGGTCTTGTCGCCGGTGCCGTCGAGGCCGACCACCAGGCCGTAGCCGATCAGCTGGTTGCCGCGGATGCCCTCCACGTCCACCAGTTCCAGCAGCGGCACGGCGCGGCTCGCCAGGGGCCAGCAGGACAGCGCCAGCGGCAGCAGGTACTTCAGGATGGCTCGCATGGCCGGCAGCGCCTCACAGCGGGAACAGGGGGTGGGTGAAGAAGCGCGTCAGCCAGCCGGCCGAGTTGCTGTCGTTGAGCACGCCGCGCCCGGCGTAGGAGATGTTGGCGTTGGCGACGTTCTGCGAGGACACCTGGTTGTTGCGGTTGATGTCCTCCACCCGCACCAGGCCGGTGAGGCGGATGAACTCCGAGCCCTGGTTCAGGCGCAGGTTCTTCTCGCCGCGGACCACCAGGGTGCCGTTGGGCAGCACCTGGTGCACGGTCACCGCGATGGCGCCGCGCAGGGAGTTCTGCTGCTCGCTCTTGGCGTCGCCCTTGAAGTCCCGCGAGCTGTCCGCCGAGCTTTCCAGGCGGTCGTAGCTGTGGCCGAGGATGGTGGGGATGCCGATGCCCAGGCTGGAGCTCTTGTCGAAGCTGGTGCCGGCGCTCTTGCTCGACTGCGTCTGCTCTTCCAGCACCACGGTGAGCACGTCGCCCACCCGCAGGGCGCGCTGGTCCTGCACCAGGCCGCCGTAGTAGCCGGGGCGGTACAGGCCGCCGCCGCTGGTGGGCGGCAGGCTGTAGTCGAGGGTCGGCGGCTGGTAGGCGCTGGAGTCCTCGTCCGGGAGCATCTCGTTGAAGCTCGCGCAGCCGCCCAATAGCAGCAGGGCGAGCAGCGTCGGCAGGCGGCTCATGGCGGTCATACGGTCTGGTTGAGGAACTGCTGCATGCCGGAGGCGGCGTCCAGCACCTTGGCGTTGGCCTCGTAGGCGCGCTGTATGGCGATCATGTTCACCATCGCCTCCACCACCTGCACGTTGGAGCCTTCCAGCACGCCCTGCTTGAGGGTGCCCAGGCCATCCTCGCCGGGCACGCCCTCCACCGGCTGGCCGCTGGCCACGGTCTCGCGGTAGAGGTTGCCGCCCAGGGCCTCCAGGCCGGCCGGGTTGGTGAAGTTGACCAGGGTGATCTGGCCCAGCTGGGTCGGCTGCGTCTCGCCGGCCATGATCGCGCTGACGGTGCCGTCGCTGCCGACGGTGAAGCTGCTGCTGCCGGCCGGCACCTCGATGTTGGGGATCAGCGGCAGGCCCTGGGCGTTGACCACCACGCCGTCGGCATTGAGCTGCAGCTGGCCGTTCTCGGTGTACAGGGTGTCGCCGTTGGGCGCTTCCACCTGGAAGAAGCCGCGGCCGACCACCGCCAGGTCCATCGGCTGGCCGGTGGTCTGCATGCTGCCTTCGGTGAACACCTTCTGCGTGCCGGCCACGCGCACGCCGCTGCCCAGCTGGATGCCCGAGGGCACGGTGTTGACCTGGTCGGCCTGGGCGCCGGGCTGGCGGTCGATGGAATAGAACAGGTCCTCGAAGACCACCCGGTCGCTCTTGAAGCCGGTGGTGTTGACGTTGGCCAGGTTGTTGGCCACCGCCGACAGCGCGGTGTCCTGCGCGGCCAGGCCGGTCTTGCTCACCCACAGTGCCGAACTCATGCGGTATCTCCTTAGCGGGCCGCGCGCGGCGCGGCCGGGTTGTACGGGGCGCGTCAGTCGCGCAGCAGGCGGTCGCCGGCGGACGCCATGTCCTCGGCCGCCTTCATCATCTTCACCTGGGTCTCGAACATGCGGTTCAGGCTCATGGTGGCGGTGAGCTGGTCGATGGACGACACGTTGCTCGCCTCCAGGTAGCCGCTGACCAGGCGCACGTTCTCGGCGGCCTCCGCCGGCTGGCCGTCCTTGCGCACCAGCAGGCCGGCGGCGTTCTTCTGCAGCTCGGCGGCCGGGGCGTCGACCAGCTTGATGCGGTCCACCTCGGTCATCAGGTAGTCGCCGCGGGGCATCACCGAGACGGTGCCGTCCTCGCCGATGTTCACGCTGTCGTACTCGGGCAGGACGATCGGGCCGCCCTCCCCCAGCACCTGGCGGCCGTTGATGGTCAGCCGCCCTTCGCTGTCCACCAGCATGCTGCCGTGGCGGGTGTAGGCCTCGCCCTCGCCGTCCTGCAGGGCGATCAGGCCCTGGCCGCGGATGGCGAAGTCGAGGTCGCGGCCGGTCACCGTGAGGGTGCCGGGGCCATGTCGACGCCGTTGTTCTCCAGGCGCGCCAGGTGCCGGCTGTCGTAGCCGTAGCCGGTCACGTCCACGGCGCTGACGCGCTCCATGTCGGCGCGGAAGCCCGGGGTGTTGGCATTGGCCAGGTTGTTGGCGCGCACCTGCAGCGACTGCAGGGTGCGGCTGGCGGCGCTCATCGCGGTGTAGGCCAGGCGGTCCATGGGTCAGCCTCAGATGGCGCTGAACAGCGCTTGGGTGAGTTCCTTGTCGGTGGTCAGCACCTTGGTGTTGGCCTGGTAGTTGCGCTGGCCTTCCATCAGGTTCACCAGTTGCGCGGTGAGGTCGACGTTGGAGCCTTCCAGCGCGCCGGCCACCAGGTCGCCGAACTGGCCGCCGCCGGGGGCGCCCACCAGCGGGCCGCCGGAGGCCGAGGTCTCGGTCCAGGCGGTGCCGCTGACCGCGCGCAGGCCCTCGGGGTTGACGAAGCTGGCCAGCACCACCTGGCCCTGCAGCAGGCGCTGGCCGTTGCTGTAGTTGACGTAGACCATGCCGTCGTCGTCGACGGTCAGGCCGGTCTTGTCGCCAGAGGCATAACCGGAGGCCTTGTTGGTGGTGACGGCGAAGTCGGAGCCGTACTGGGTGGTGCCGGTGTAGTCGACGCTGACCGCCAGGGCGTTCACGCCGCCGGCCAGGCCGCCGACGTTGAGGGTGAAGGGCGCATTCGGCGAGGTCAGCATGCCGGCGCTGTCGAAGCTCAGCGCCTGGGTGCCCACGGCGTTGCCGTCGGCGTAGTAGTGACTGGTCCAGGCGTTGTCGGCGGTCTTCACGAAGTACTGCGTCAGGGTGTGTTCCTTGCCCTGGGAGTCGTAGACCTTGGTGGTGTAGGTGGAGTTGTAGGTGGAGGCGTTGGCCGGGTCGAAGGCCAGCGCCGGCACGGCCTCGTCGGCGTCGAGGTTGGCGACGAAGGCCAGGCTGTCGGTGGGCTTGGCCGGCAGGCTGGCGGTCTTCACCTGCAGGTCGCCGAGCACGCCGGCCTGCAGGTTGCCGGCGGCGTCCACCGAGTAGCCCTGCAGGCGCTGGCCGGAGGCGTTGACCATGTAGTTGGCGTTGTCGGTGTTGAACACCCCGGCGCGGGTGTACTGGGTCTCGCCGGTGGCGCTCTTTACCATGAAGAAGCCGGCGCCGGAAATGGCCAGGTCGAGGTTGCGGCTGGTGTTGGTGAGGCTGCCGCCGAGGCTGATGCTCTGGGTGTTGCCCAGCACCTCCACGCCCATCGCCTGGCTGTCGGCGTAGACGCTGCCGAACTCGGTGCGCGAGGACTTGAAGCCGACGGTGCCGACGTTGGCGATGTTGTTGCTGACGGTATCCAGCTGCTCGCTGACGGCGTTCAGCCCGGTCAGGGAAATGTTGAAGCTCATCGGGTTCGCTCCTGGGCGGGATCAGGCAGCCGCGCTGCCGAATTCGACGATGTTGTAGAAGGGCACGGAACCGGCGCCCTCCACTTCCAGTACCGGGCCGCTGTCGCTGACGCGCACGTGGCTGACCTTGCCGCCGACCTCGACCTTGGGCTTCTCGCCGCTGCTGGTCTCGACCTCGACGCTGTACTTGCCCGGCGCCAGGCCGAGCTTCTGCGGGTCGACGCTGAAGCCGACGCTGCCGGCCTCCTGCGGGCCGAGGGCGAGCCTGGTGACCTCGCCGGTGGCGGCGCTGGTCAGCTTCAGGGTGGTGCTGGTGGAGGCGTGCTCCAGCTGCACCTGGCCATCGACCGCGGCGCCGTCCAGCTGCAGGCTGTCCACCGAGACCATCACCTTCTGCCCCACCAGCCCGGCGGCGGTAAGGTTCTGCAGGTTGTCGGCGAGCACCAGGCTGTTCTTCTGGATGGTGTTGAGGTTCTCCAGGCTCTGCACCTGGGACAGCTGCGAGTACTGGTTGACGAACTGGGTGCTGTCCACCGGGTCGGTCGGGTCCTGGTACTGGATCTGCGCGACCATCAGGGTGATGAAGTTGTTCTGCAGTTGCGACACGTCGGTCAGGTTGACGCCGACGCTGTCGCCGCCGGTGCTGCCGCCATTGGTGGAGCCGGTGCCGTTGACGCTGCTGGTCATGACTGTTCTCCCAGCTTCAGCAGGCCCTGCTGCATGCTGCGTACGCGGTTGAGGACGTCGACGCTGGTCTCGAAGCTGCGGGTGGCCGACATCATGTCGGTCATTTCCTCGATCTCGTTGACGTCCGGGTAGTAGACGTAGCCGTCGCGGTTGGCCAGCGGGTTGTTCGGTTCGTAGCGGCGCTGCGCCTGCGTGCCGGAAGTCACCACGTCGAGCACCTGCACGCGGGCGCCGCCCATGCCGGCGTCGCGGCTCAGCTCGTCGTTGCCGTACACGGCGGCGAACATCGGCTTGCGCGCCTTGTACGCGGCGTCGGCGCTGGAGGCGGCGGAATCGGCGTTGGCCAGGTTGCTGGCCACGGTGTTCAGGCGCACGGTCTGCGCGGTCATCGCGGAACCGGCGATGCGGTAGATGGAGTCCAGTGCCATGCTCAACGTCCTTCGATGGCCTGCCTGAGGCCGCGGAACTTCATGCCGAGGAAGGTCAGGCTGGTCTGGAAGCCCATGGCGTTGCGGGCGAACTCCGACTGCTCCACGCCCTGCTCGACGGTGTTGCCGTCTTCCGACGGCTGGTTGGGGATGCGGTACTTCAGTTGCGCGCTGTCGTCGGCGAAAGCCAGCCCGGCGTCCTCGGCCTGCGGGTCGAGGCGGCGCATCTCGCCGGCGAAGTCGATGTCGCGGGCGAGGAAGCCCGGGGTGTCCTGGTTCGCCAGGTTGGCGGCGAGGATTTCGCTGCGCTGGGTGCGGACCTGCAGCGCGCGCACGTGCACGGCGAGGGATTCTTCTACCCGTATGCTCATCGGTGGCTGTCTCCGGCCTGACTCTTGCTGGCGTCCCCTTCAGCAGGAACCGTGCCTAACTTGAGAACAGCGAGCAAAGCCTTGATTTCATTGACTTGCAGCCAGCATCGGCAATCCCCGCCCGCCCCCCGGCTTCCGCTTTCGCGTCGCCTGGCGGGCCGGGGCGGAAAAAGCCTTTCCGCCCTCTTCCTGGTCCTCGCCGGCAGCCTGGCCAGCCCCGCCACCGAGGCGGCCGGCGAGGTCCGCGCGCAGATCGAGCGGGCGGTGAGCGCGCAACTGGACGCCCAGCTGCGCGAAGAAGCCCGGCGCAACGGCTGGCAGGGCCTGCGCAGCCAGTTCAGCCACGAACTGCTCGGCAGCCTGCCGCCCGCGCCCTGCAGCCAGCCGCTGCAAGTGCAGCGGCGCAGCGACGAGCCCTCGCCCCTGGCCCGCCAGCGCTACGAAGTCCGCTGCACCGACGGCGCCGGCTGGGCAGTGACGGTCAGCAGCCAGGCCGACGCCTTCCTGCCGGTGCTGGTGACCGCCGGCATGGTCGACCGCGGCCAGGTCCTGGCCGCCGCCGACCTGAAGCTGCAAGCGCAGAACATAGCCCGCGCCCACCACGGCTTCTTCACCCGCCCCGAACAGGTCATCGGCCAGGGCGCCCGCCGCCGCCTGCGCGCCGGACAGCTGCTCACCCCCCAGGTACTCGCCAGCGCCCAACTGGTCAGGCGCGGCCAGCAGGTGCGCATCAGCGCCAGCCGCGACGGCATCCAGGCCAGCACCCCGGGCGAGGCCCTGGCCAACGGGCAGCAGGGGGAAGTGATCAAGGTGCGCAACCTGAGCAGCGAGAAGGTGATCCAGGCGCGGGTGATCGAGGCGGGGGTGGTCAGCAGCACCTTCGAATGAAAGCGCGCGCAGGGCGGATGATCGTTCGCGGTTATCCGCCGTTGGCCGTGTTACCGGAGCGTCCGGCGCGGCCGGTGAACCCAATCGCGGACGGAGTCCGCTCCTACGACGGTGTGTCCCGGAACCGTAGGAGCGGACTCTGTCCGCGATTTGGCGGATAACGCCGCAGGCGTTATGCGCCTCCGGGAGCTTCGCGGTTTCGCATCGCGCCGGACGGTTCCCTCTCCCGCTTGCGGGGGAGGGTTAGGGAGGGGGAGCGGAGCCAGGGTTGGCAGAGGTGCGTGAGCGAAGTCCGCCCCTCTCCCCAACCCTCTCCCTGAAGGGAGAGGGGGCCGTCCGAGCAGGCGGATAACACAGCGTCAGCCGGCAAACTCGTAGGGCGAATAACCGTTCGCGGTTATCCGCCGTTAGCCCAAACACCGATGCCCGACGACGATGGCGGATAACGCCGTAGGCGTTATGCGCCCTACGGTTTTCCAGAGGAACATCCAAGCGCACCGGAACGCCCCTTCAGAAGGCCGAGCGAAACCGGCGCTCAGGAGGTCATGCGACATGGATGTCGCGAGAGCCCCGATGGGCTACAGGGACGTACCCTCGGGGCGGGCCTCCGTGGCGGGGGAGTTCGCGAGGGTAGCCCGGCTTTATCGGGCCCGTATGTCGGGGCAAGCCTTTTTGGTTACTTTTGTGGCGTTTGACAAAAGTGACTCGCCCGAGGGGGCGAAACAAAAAATCTCCGCAGACTCGGAGCGGCGCGCTACACCAAGCCCCAATCCACTGGTTTCCCGCGTTCGCGGGAATGACGATTGGTAGAGAGGTGCGCAAGCCCAAGGTTAGCGATCAAGAGCCAGACACCACCTACCCCGAAAGAATTTCTCGAACCGGCCCTTAAGCGATTTTCCGGCCCGGTCGCCCTACCCCTTCAGCAGGCGATCAAAGCCGGCTTTACACAAGCCCAATCCGAGGATTCATTCCATGGCTCTGTCGATCCATACCAACTATTCCGCCCTGACCACCCAGACCAACCTGAACAAGACCAACGCCAAGCTGGCCACCAACCAGCAGCGCCTGGGCACCGGTTACCGCGTGAACAGCGCCGCCGACGACGCCGCCGGCCTGCAGATCGCCACCCGCCTGGACGCCCAGTCCCGCGGCATGGCCGTGGCCACCCGCAACGTCAACGACTCCGTGTCCCTGCTGCAGACCGCCGAAGGCGCCTTCAGCGAGATGACCGACATCGTCCAGCGCATGAAGGACCTGGCCACCCAGTCCTCCAACGGCACCAACAGCTCCAAGGACCAGGACTCCATGCAGGCCGAGTACGACGAGCTGGGCAAAGAGCTGGCCAACATCATGAAGAACACCAGCTACGCCGGCGACAAGCTGTTCAGCGACGGCACCGAAGTCGACGGCAGCAATGGCAAGTTCTCCGCCTCCATCAGCTTCCAGATCGGCGCCAGCAGCGCCGAGACCCTGGCGGTGGACGCCTCCACCAACCTGACCGACGTCGCCACCAAGCTCAGCGACATCTCCTCGGTCTACGCCGCCAGCGGCGCAGCCACCGCCGCCAGCGGCAGCGAACTCAGCGCCGCCAGCGCCAACGGCATGATCGACAAGCTGAGCACCGCCCTGGACAGCATCGGCACCCTGCGCGCCCAGTTCGGCGCCAACATCAACCGCCTGAACCACACCGCCAACAACCTGGCCAACATGAAGGACAACACCGACGTGGCCAAGGGCACCATCATGGACGCCGACTTCGCCTCCGAATCGGCCGCCATGACCAAGAACAGCATGCTGATGCAGTCCGGCATCTCCATGCTCAAGCAGGCCGGCCAGATGCCGGGCATGGTCATGTCCCTGCTGGGCTGATCCGCCCCTCGCAGCTGACCGCCGACAAACGCCCCGACCCGTTCGGGGCGTTTGTCGTTGGGCCGGGAAATCCCGTGGCGCAGACGGTGCGGGCAATCTGTCAAGCAAGAAAGGTACAGGAATGGGACTTGTCTCTATATTTTATTGACGCCAGAATGTCGCCCCTCTGCAACGAACCCCTTACGAATTCGTACAAGGACGGACAGCCGGCCCCTACATGGACATGATTCAGATCACGCCCGTCGCCGACGCCCGCCCCCTTCCCGTCCGTATCATCCGTACCGGCCTGGCCGATGGCTGCCTCGCCCACTTCCAGCCCGAGCTGTACCAGCTGGTGCTGCAGCGCGAGGGCTTCGAGGAAAAGGTCGAACTGGGGTTCTCCGGCAGCCGCCTGCTCGAGCGCCTGCTGCGCCAGCCCGGCGAGGTGGTGGCGCGCGACGAGTTGCTGGCCCACGCCTGGAGCGACCGGGTGGTCGGCCAGGGCAGCCTCAACCAGCAGATCTACACCCTGCGCCAGATCCTCGGCGACGAGAAGCGCCGCGAGATCATCCAGACCCTGCCGCGCCGCGGCTACATGCTCAACCCGCGCTTCGCCGTGTGCGCACCGGTAGAGGCCGAAGAAACGGCCACCCCCGGGCAAGTGCCGGCCACGCCCCCCATGCCCGCCAGCCCGCAGCGCCGCTGGTGCAGGCCCGAACTGCTGGCCGTGGCGGCACCCGTGCTGCTGGCCGGCGTGGCCCTGGCCGCCACGCTCCACTACGGCCTGCAGCGAACCCAGGACCTGCGCGCGGACCTGGACATCGGCAACAAGCATTTCACCTACCTCGACGCGCACCCCCAGGGCCTGGCCCAGCTGCGCGAGCGCACCGGCGCCCTGAGCGCGCGCCTGGCCGCGCTGAGCGAACGGCCCGCGCATTTCACCCTGTCGCGCCATGCCGGCTTCTACGAATTGGCCTGCAGTACCGAGGACGCGTCCACCCGCCTGCTGCTGATCCACCAGGACCAGCTCGCGCGCCTGGCCGACGACCAGTTGCGGAGCTGCCTGCCATGAAGCGCAGCCACCTGTTCGCCGGCAGCGCCCTGCTGAGCCTGGGCCTGCTCGCCGGCATGGCCGCCACCTGGCTCAACTACCGCTCCGCCAGCGAGTTCGATGGCCGCTACCACAGCAGCGGCCAACTGGTCCTCGCCGACGGCCGCAGCCTGCGCCTGGAGCACAGCCTGCTGCTGCGCGACGGCCATTTCTATGCCGTGACACGCCAGGGCGACACCGTGCAGAAGACCTCCGGCAGCGTCGAGTCGGGCTTCCTCGGCCACCTGCGCCTGCGGGTGGAAAAGAGCGAGCTGGCCGAACTGCAGCAGGCCGCGCAGCTGGACAACGAGCTGCTGTTCAACCTGCTCTACGGCAGCGAGAACGACAGCCTGCTCAACCTGCAGCCCCACGGCGACTGCCTGCTCGCCGAGGAAACCCGCCAGCTGTATTGTGCCGAGCGCTTCGCCGGCGAGCCCTGAGAGCCTGATAACCGCTCAAGGCTTGGCCGCAGCGCCCTGCCCTGCGCTGAACTTCGCCCCGTCGGAACCGACCTGCACCCGCGCCTGGTCATCGCTGAACAGCTGGCGGTACAGCTGCTCGGCGCTATCGGTCAGCAGCAGCAGCTCGATGCGGCGGTTGGCGCCGTTCTGCGGGTCCTCCGGCAGCAGCGGCATGCCGTCGGCCTGGGCGGTCACCTGGAGCACGTTGCGCGCCGGCAGGCCCGCGTCCACCAGCACGTTGCGCGCCTGCAGGGCGCGGTCGCCGGAGAGGTTCCAGTTGTTGTAGCCGTTGGCCCCGCGGTAGGGCACCGCGTCGGTGTGGCCGCTGAGGATAAGGCGGTTGTCGACCTTCGCCAGCACGCCGCCCAGGGCCGCCAGCAGGGTGCGGAAATGCGCGTCGAGGGTGGCGCTGCCGCGGGGGAACATGAAGCGCTGCGGGTCGTCCTTGATCAGCACGCGCAGGCCCTGGGGCACCACCTTGACCTCGATGTTGGCCAGCGCGTCGGTCTGCGCGGAGACCGCGCGGATCAGCGCCGCCAGTTCCTGCAGGTCGACGCTGGAGTCATAGTGGCGCGGCTCGCTGCCCTCGCCCGGCTGCTTGCCGTCGACGCTGGCGCGGCTGCCCTCGGGGGTGCGCGGCGGGTTCTGCGGCTGCACCGGCATGGGCAGGCCATCCAGCTCCACCGGCGTGCGGCTGGAGCCATCGAACACCCCGGCGCCGCCGTCCACCAGCGGGTTGCTCTGCAGGTCACCCACCGCCGGGTTCTGCATCACGCTGCGCGGCTGCACGATCCAGAGCACCATGAACAGCGCCATCATCGCCAGGGTGAAGTCGGCGAAGGCCACCTTCCAGGCGGAGCTGTGCTCCTCGGCGTGGCCCTTCTTGCCACGCCGCTTGATGATGACCTCGTGGTTCTGCTCGCCGCGCCGCCTCATGCCGCTTCCCTTTCATCCTCGTACTGGTTGACCCAGGTCTCGAGCTGGCGGAAGGCCGGCTTGACGTCCTGCTCGATCAGCTTGCGCCCGGCGTCCACCGCCAGCAGCGTGGGCTTGCCGGCGACATGGGCAACCAGGGTGGTGCGCACGCATTCCAGGGCCGACAGCTCGGTCTTCACCCGCTGGGCCATGGCGTTGGACAGCGGGTCGAGCACGCAGTAGCAGAAGAAGATGCCGAGGAAGGTGCCGACCAGCGCCGCGGCCACGTGGGCGCCTACTTCACCGATGGTGCCGCCGATGCTGCCCATGGTGATGATGATGCCCATGATCGCCGCCAGGATGCCGAAGCCGGGCATGGCCTCGCCGACCTTGTGCAGCGACTTCGACGGCTGCAGCAGGGCCTGCTCCATGGCGTCCAGCTCCTGCTCCAGGAAGCCTTCCAGCTCGTGGGCGCTGATCTTGCCCATGGCCATCAGGCGGAAGTTGTCGGCGATGAAGGCCATCAGGTTCCTTTCCTGGAGGATCAGCGGGTAGCGGGCGAACAGCTCGCTCTGCTCCGGCTCCTCGATGTGCTCGTCGAGCACCTTCAGGCCGCCCACCTCGACCATCTCCAGCAGCTGGTAGAGCAGCATCAGCAACTGGCGCTGGAACTCCTCGCCGCGGCGCTTGTAGACGAACACGCCCTTGATCTGCACGAGCATTTCCAGCAGGACCTCGCGCGGGTTGGCCACCACCAGGCTGCCCAGGCCGGCGCCGAGGATGATGACCACCTCCGCCGGCTGCCAGAGCACGCTCATCTCGCCATGGGCCATGGCGTAGCCGCCCAGGACGCAGGCGACGATGATCAGCGCGCCTATGATCTTCTGCATGATTCAGCTTCTCTCGCTCAGGTAGCGGCAGGCCTTGTTCAGCGCCTGCTTGCTCAGTTGACAGACCCGGGCGTCGCTCACCTCGAGCACCAGGGCGATTTCCTTCAGGCTCAGCTCGTGCTGGTAGTACAGCGTCAGCACCAGGCGCTCGCGCTCGCTGAGCTGCGCCAGGGCCTGGGCCAGCATGCGTTCGCGCAGCACCCGCGCCTCCAGCGCCGACTCGCCGTCCACCAGGTTCTCCAGGCCCTCGCCCAGCAGCGCGTCGAGGCTCTCGATGGCCTCGCAGGATTCGGCCTGCAGGTAGTCCTGGTAGCCGCGCTCGTCGAGCCCGGTGTGGGCGAGGATTTCCTTGTCGCCGGGCGTGCGGCCCAGGCGCCGGGCCAGCTCGCGGATGCTGTCGCGCACCTTGTGCGCCTGCAGCCGCACCTGGCGCGGGCGCCAGTCCTGGCGGCGCAGTTCGTCGAGGATGGCGCCGCGGATGCGCAGCACGGCGAAGCCGGCGAACTGCTCGTCGGGCGTGCCGTAGCGGCGCAGGCTCTCCAGCAGGCCCATCAGGCCGATCTGCTCCATGTCCTCGCGGTCCAGCACCTGGTTGGCCTGCAGCGACAGCTGGCTGACCACCCGCCGCACCAGCGGCAGGTAGCGCATCAGCCATTGCTGCTCGGCGCCCGGGGCGAAGGCCGGGTGGCCCGCCTCGGCGGGGTTGCGGTAGTCGAGGGCGCAGTGGGCGTTCATGGGCGGGCCCCCTATTGCACGATCAGCTTGCTGACCAGCACGTGCTGGAAGGGCGCGGCCACCTTGCGCGTGGCGAAGTCGGCCAGCAGCACCTGCTCCAGCTCGCCCTGCAGCGCCGGGATGGCCTTGGCCCGCAGCTGCTCGTAGGTCAGCGCGGAGAGGTGCGCCACCGCCGAGTTGCGCACCATGGGGTCGATCTGCTGCAGCTTCTTCTGCTGGGTGCCCAGCTCGGCCTGCAGCACCAGGTCGAGCACGAAGTAGTGCTCGCGGCCGTCGCCGCCCGGCAGGCTGACGATGATCTTGTTGACCGGGAAGAACTCGTATTCGCCGGGCGCTTCCTCTTCCGCCGCGGCGCCCTGCTCAGCGCCGGCGGCCTCGCCGGCCCTGGCCTGGGCGGCCAGCAGCGGGCGCGCCAGGTACCAGGTGCCGGCCACGCCGCCGGCGGCGATCAGCAGATTCAGAACAGTGAACAACAACATGATGCGGCGCATCGTCATGACGGTTTTCCGATCCTCGGTTTCCATGGGTTGCCCGGCGCTAGACGGTGACCAGCACGTCGCGCGGGCGCAGGCCGGCGTCCGCCGCCGTCCCCTGCTCCGCCGCCGCACCGGTCGGCGCGTCGTCCAGCCAACTGGCCGGGCGCCCCTGCCGGGCCTGTTGCTGCTGCGCCTGCTGCTGGCCGGCGCGGCCGTCGGAGACCTGCACCTCCACCGGCTGCTGGCTGGCTCCGGCGATGTCCTGGCGCAGTCGCTCGGCGCCCTGCTGCAGCAGGCGGGCGACGTCGCCCTGGGCCGCGTGGATCTGCACCGTCAGGCCTGCATTGTCCCGGCTCAGGTAGATTTCCAGGCGCCCCAGCTCCGGCGGGTCCAGGCGGATGGCGGCGCTCTGCTGGTTGTGCCGCAGCTGCAGCTCGACGTTGTCGCGCAGGGCGTTGAGCAGTTGCTCGCCCCAGCGTTCGGCCGGCGCCTGCAGGCTCAGCTGGCGCTCGGGCATGTGGCTGGCCGCCAGCGGCTGGGCGTCGTTCACCACGGCCGGGGCGTTGGGCGGCGCCGGCGCGGCGGGCGACGGCACCTGGCCGGCGAGCTTGTCGAGCTGGCTGTGCAGCAATTCGTCGGCAGCCGTTGCGGCCTTCGCCGGTGGCGCTTCCTCGGTCTTGGCCGGCAGGGCCAGGCTCGGCAGGGGCTGGCCCTGGGCCGGCGGCGGCGGGGCCTCGGCCATGCCCTGGGGCAACTGCGGCAGCGGCAGGTTGCCGGGCAGGGCGCGGGATACCGGCGCGCTCGCGGCATCCCCGGCCTGGCCGGCGTCGCGGGCCTGCAAGGTCACTTCGCGCTGGCCGAGCATGCTGGCCAGCCACTGCTCGGCGCCCGGCAGGGCGCCCAGGCTCGGGTCGGGCTGCGGCGGGAGGTCCTGTGGCGCAGCCGGGTCGGCGGGCGTGGAGGGAGCCTCCGGCACGTCCTCGGTCGCTTCCGCGCCCTTGGCCAGTTGCGCGGCGAAGGCCGGCAGCACCTCGCCCGCCGCCTCGGAGCCACCCCTGGCGGCCGTGCCCGCGGCCTGCTGCCCGGCGCCCATGGCCGGTACGGCCGGCAGCGGCGTGTCCTTGCCCGGCGCGGCGTCCGCGGCCAGGCGGGTATTCACCTGCAACACTGTCATCTCCCGGCCAGCAAGCGGTCTATCTGCATGTAGGCGGAGCGCCCTTCGGCGTACTCCAGGTGGCTCGCCAGCAACTGGCGCAGGCGCTCCACCTCCTGCGCGCAGGCGCGCCGCGCCTGCTCGTGCAACTGCTGCAAACGGCGCTTGGCCTCCATGCCGGCGGCGTCCAGCGCGGGGCCGGCGGCCAGGCGTTCGAGCAGCGCGCGGATGGCGCCGTCGACCTCGCCCAGGCGCGCCCACTCGCCGCGCGCCAGCACCTCGCCCAGGCGCGCGTGGAGGCTGCGCAGCTCGTGCACGCGCGGATCAGCCACGGGCGGCATGGACACCGGCCCAGCCTTCGCGCAGGGTGCCGAGCAGGCCGGCGACCTCGTCCAGGCCCTCCAGCGACAGGTTCACGCTGACGTCCGAGAGGCGGTAGATGCAGTAGTCGTAGAGCCGCGCCAGGTCCTGCACCACCGCCCCGCCGGCTTCGTAGTCGAGGGCGCTGGACAGGCCGTTGAGGATGTTCATGCACTTGTCCAGGGAACGGCCCTTCTGCTGGAAGCGCCTGGCCTCGATATGCCCGCGGGCGCGGGCCAGTTCGTCGAGCAGGCCGTCGAACAGCACCAGCACCAGCTCGTAGGGCGACGCCGCGGCGGCGCGCGCCTCCAGGTCCGTGGTGCGGTAGCTGTCGTAGCCTTCGTTCATCGAATAGGTCATGTGAACATGCTGGAGGTCTGGTCCATGGAATTCATGACTTGCATGAGGTTGGTGTACTGCTTGAGGTAGCGCGAGTAGGCGTTGTTGTAGCGCGTCTGCAGGGCATCGAACTGGTCGTCGATGTCGGCCAGCTTGTCGTTCAGGCTGTTCACCCGCGAGGTCAGCAGGCCGCTGGTGGAGCTGGTGTAGGCCTTGAGCGCGCTGTCCAGGCTGTCGATCAGGTTGCCCTTGCCGCTGAACAGTTGCTCGAAGCCGTCGGCGTTCTGCGCCAGGGCCTTCTCCAGCTTGCTGCTGTCGAGTGTCAGCTTGCCGCTGCTGTCGGCGCTGACGCCGTAGCCGATCAGGTTGACGCCGCCGAAGCTGGTGCGGATCAGGCCGTTGACCGCCGACCTGATCGCCTGCACCGCCGAGTCGCCGGCCAGCGCGCCGCGGCTGGTGGTGCCGCTGCCGCTGGCGGTCAGCGTGCCGATGGTGCCCATCAGGGTGTTGTAGGCATCCAGGAAGCCCTGCAACTTCTTGGTGGTGGCGTCCTTGTCGCGGCCGATGTCGAGGCTCAGCGGCGCCTCGGCCGGGTCGCTGACCTTGGTGAAGGTCAGGCTCACGCCGTCGATGGCCTTGTCGAAGGTGTTGCTGGCGTTGCGCAGCTCGATGCCGCCTTGCCCGCCCAGGTAGACGATGGCGTCCTGGGCGCTGGAAAGCTGCTTGCGGGCGTCGATGGAACCCTGCACCACGGCATTGCTGCTGGACAGGCTGATGGCCTGGTCGGCGCCGCTCTTGTCGCTGGTCAGCACCAGGTTCACCGTGCCGTCGCTGCGCACCAGGGTGGCCTTGACGCCGGTGTTGTCGGCGGCGCCGTTGATGGCCGAGGCCAGGGCGCTGAGGCTGGTGATGCCGCTCATGTCGACCTTGAAGCTGTCGCTGCCCTGGCCGATGGTCAGCTCGCCGCTGCCCAGGTCGCCGTCGCTCAGGCCCTGCAGGGCCACCTGGTCCTTGGAGGCCAGCTGCTTGACGAAGAACTGGTAGCTGCCGGAAACGGCGGTGGAACCGACGCTGGCGGTAGCATAGCCCTCGGCGCTGAAGGTGGCGCTGTTGACCAGCATGTTGCTGGCGCTGCTGGAGCTGCTGCGCAGCCCGGTCACCGCCGAGGCGAAGCTGCTCAGCGCCGACTTCAGCTGGGTGACCGCGGACAGCTCGCTGTTGTAGCTGGTCTTGTTGCGGTTCAGCCGCGTCTGCGACGCCTGGATGTCGTACTGGGCCAGCTGGGTCGCCATCTGCTGGACGTAATCGGAATCTATGGTTGCCATGGTCGGGTACCCCTTTGCGAGCCTGGGAGCAAGTTCGGTGCCAACGCCCGGAAGACCCGTATTCCGGGGACTCCAGCCGGCAGCGAAGTGAAAGGATGCTTCCGCCTCGTGGAACCGGAAGGCGAGCCGGAAAGGGCCTTTCCGCCTGCCGGCGCGGGAGCTGCTTCCCAGTCAAGGCGACCGGGTGGGGGTTGGAGTTAAGCGGAGATTTGGGGCTGGGTTGAATGCGAGTTCCGGCCCCCTCGTTTGGCGGTGAGTTTCACCTGCCAAGGCCGGCGGCTCGGAAAGCTCAACGACACCTTTTGGCGCGTCTTCGAAATGTCCAAACACGTCGGCATCGCCTTTCTGACCGTGGACGCCAAAAACGACCGCGCCGCCACGTGCTACGAATGGCTAGGATTCAGACCATTGATTAATACTCCACTCCAACTGGTCTCTTCGACCACAACCTTCCTCGACGCGTTTCGAGAAAGGGAAATGCAGGACCAAGTTCAAGCGCTGGCAACCACCGAAACCCCGACCTTCTGAAGCCTCAGCCAGTCGGCCAAAGGCATGAGAGGGACGGCCCGAAAGGGTGCCCCCCTGACAGGTCCTCCGTCAGGGCCCGAGACGCAGCACGGTGGCCCGCCCTTCGCCTTCTCTGGCGTTAGGACCGCCACTCTATTCACAGAACGTATACGCCCCATAGGACACTTCCAATACTGATAGTCCCTCGCAAAAGCTCGCCTCCTTTCTTTGACTGCCATCTGACGACATCACTGCAGCACTACAGAAAGTGCAGGAGAAATGACAAGAGTAGGTCTGCTAGAACTCAGAGTCGGGACATGTCTCGCCACAGGGCACCAAAGTATGCAACCGGAACCCGGAGTCATTGTGCGGGAGTGAACGCTAGGTGGCCGGAACCTAAAGAAGCCACCGCCTTGGAGGATGTGAGTACTGCTACGCAAAAGTTATCAAAACCAAA
Source organism: Pseudomonas sp. 273 (assembly GCF_029201425.1). Lineage (NCBI taxonomy): Bacteria > Pseudomonadati > Pseudomonadota > Gammaproteobacteria > Pseudomonadales > Pseudomonadaceae > Pseudomonas > Pseudomonas sp. 273. The sequence goes on along the minus strand of NZ_CP116775.1, from coordinate 2,700,291 downwards.
CCATCTGACTCCTCACCGACCTGAAATGAAGAGCAGTACGCTCCGTACTCTGACCTAGATCGGAATGGCTCACACTAGAACTCTTGGCAGTCATGCCGAAGGCAGAGTGCCAAGTTTTACAGACTCGTTTCTGCAGCTGCAATCTAGCCGGATTCACTACCCTGCCAGCGCGCCTCGCACTGGACACGAATCTTCAACACCGTAAACGGACGTTGACTATGGAATCGCTGGGTAACCTACGCCATATAGGAACCGTGCACCCTGCAATATCGCCACCCCCGCAACTGATGATCGAATGGCTACTGTTCAACAAATGGGCATCCGAGGTTGGCTCACACCCTGGGCCAAGGCAATCTCACTCGTGAGAAGTTCTTCAACAGCAGGCACGCGGCAAGACATAGAAATGCCGTACAGAAAATTCATATTCAATATAAAGATTTTTCACCAAGAGCATCTATAAGATTCCATTTTTTCTGCTTTTCGCCCCCGCACAGATGCCCAGCCAATAACGATTTCGATCACAGCAACCCATTGAAACACACAGGAAAATCAAAATAAAAAGGCAGCACACCTACATCCCCCTTCTTGTACGACTTCATTTCTCGAACCACCGAAGAGACTAGACAGCTAAATTAACTCCTGCTTTTATTCCATTGCACCATTGAGCTGACTCATGACCGTTGCTGTTGGATGCTTTATCGATTGTTGAGAATTCGTCTAAGCGTACTGAGAAGTGCACTATCGCCTTACTCAAGGAGAGAGACCGATGACTCCCCGCGAAACTTGTATCCTTGCCGCTGCGGCCCTGAAAAAGCTGGCCATGAACCAAGCCTGCAGGGAGGCGTTCTCTAAAGACTCTTTGTTCTTCAAGTTGTTCGCATCTGCTGCGCAACGCTATCTTCTTGCCGCAAACCGGGACGCGCTGCTGCCAAAACTGAACGTACTGGCTGAGAAGGGCTATGCATTGAGTGTCGAGTACGTCGGCGAAGAGAATGCCGACTCGGCAGTAGTACAACGCTTCATCAATGAGTACCTGACGTCGATCCAGCCATTCGCCGATGCAGGGCTTAAACCTCAGTTGAGCTTCGACCTTAGCGCCGTTGGCCTCGCCCTATCCCAGAACACCGCCTACAAAAATGCGGCAGCCATCATCTCAGCAGCTGCGGCGCACGATATGCCTGTCATGATCAGCATGGAACGTGCCGCCTCAGTAGACCGGATTCTGGAAGTGTATGGCGAATTGGCGCCTGTCCACGCAAACGTTGGCGTGACCATCCAAGCATATCTACACCGCACCCTCGACGATCTGCCGAAAATCCTTCACTACGGACGCAAAGTCAGGTTGGTCAAGGGAGTCTACAACGAGCCTGAGGCGGTCGCGCTGCCTCGCGGCGAAGCCCTGGATCAACGCTACTTGGGGTTGCTGGATATGGCCTTGGGGGCAGGTGTGCCCGTCAGCTGCGCGACCCAGGATCCCGCCCTGATCCCCCATATCCTGGCCAAGTCGCGTCATTCAGCAAATATTGAACTGGAGATGCTCCACGGCGTGCAACCCACCTTGCTGCGCCAAGCCAGGGAGGCAGGGTTGCCCTGCCGTATCTATGGAGTCTATGGCGAAAGCTGGTACCTACACTTTCTGCATCGCTTGGCCGAGTCCCCGGAAGAGATTCTAGGTGCGCTGGCTGACTTCAGCGATCCCTCCCGCGTGGTATTCGCGGCCGGTTACTGAACCTGCTGTGTTTGCCCACGGACTGTAAACAGAGCCCGATCTGATGTTTGCATTCCTTGTTATTTTAAATAGAACGGATGGCATCTATCCCTCCAGAATTACTGCGTGCGTCGGCAGATGGGGATGAGCCGACCATAACGTGAACACATCGCGCGTGCTACCGCACAAAAAAAGTATGCCGCTCACATTACAGAAAGGATGTACACATGTTCATTGACCTTAGAAGTGATACGGTGACTAAACCCACCAATGGCATGCGCAAGGCAATTTACCTAGCCGAGGTTGGTGATGACTGTTTCGGCGAGGATCCTAGCGTCAAGAATCTGGAAGAATATTGCGCAAATTATTTCAAAAAGGAAGCGGCCTTATTTACGACCGGAGGAACCCTGAGCAATCAGCTGGCAATTAAGACCATGACGCGCCCCGGCGATGAGATATTCATGGACGCCTCCTACCACATTAACTTCTACGAGGCAGCATCGACTTCTGCCTTTTCTGGGGTGAACTTTTCCCTGACCTGCCATGACGATGGTTTATTCGATGTCGCGGATTTACAAAAATTGTACGCGTCGAAGTGTCGCTGGAACCAGAACTACGCGGTGCCACGGGTGGTCGTCGTAGAAAATACACTGGGTTGTAAAGGCGGCGGTGTGTTCCCTCTGGAACAGATGAACCAAGTTTTTACCTATGCCAAGAACATCGGCGCATACCGTTACCTGGATGGTGCACGGATTCTCCACGCCTCAATCGCCACCGGTATGGATGTCACCTCCTTTACCGACAATGCCGATCTGATGTCCATGTGCCTTTCCAAAGGGCTAGGAGCGCCAGTCGGCTCAATCATGATGGGCCCGCACGAGCTTATCCAGCAGGCCAGAAAGTACCGAAAGTGGTTCGGTGGTGATCAGCACCAGAGCGGAATGATGGCCGCCGCGGGCTTGTATGCCATGCGCAACCACATCGAACGGCTCGCCGAGGACCATGAACATGCGGCACTACTGCACAAAGAACTCAGCAGCGTGGAGGAGGCACGCTCGGGCTACAAGGGCACCAATATGGTCACCTTAGACATCTCTGCCTTGGGAGTGACGCCGCTGCGTTTTGCCGAACTGCTTAGAGAAAAGTGCGTGGGAGTTCTTCCCTACAATGACAGGGAAATCCGTCTGGTCCCTCATATCAATATCGACCGCGCGCGCATCCTCAAGGCCGCTGAGCTGATCAAGACACAGGTGAGCGAACTCGCCCATGCGGTGGAGGGCGTGAAATGATCTTCAAGAAGAATGTGGTGTTAGTCGTAGATGCCTATTCGATCGGCAGCCTGATTGCCCCAGCGTTCATGTCCCGTGGCTATGAGTGCATCCATGTACGCTCGACGGATAACGTCAACGCATTCTATGAGTCCTGGTTTCGCGAAAATGACTTCATCAGCGATTTCCTCTATCAGTCCGATACTGCGCTGAAAGAGGCTCTGACTCAATACAACGTGCAGTTCGTTCTGGCGGGTTGCGAGTTTGGCGTCGAATTAGCCGCGCATCTAGCAGATTGTTTTAAGGTGGCACGCCGCAACGACCCGGCGCACGCGATTCGCTGGAGAAATAAGTATGAAATGCATGAAGCACTGAAGAATGCCGGCGTTCGCTCCATCCAGCATTTTAAATCGACAGACCTACAGCAGATCCAGGAGTGGATCGATCAGCACGATCTCTTCCCAGTCGTGCTAAAACCTCTCAATAGCGCGGGTTCCGACAATATTCACATCTGCACTCGAGCAGACGAGGTCACCCAGGCGTTCGAGACCATCAAGGCTAGCCGTACCATTTTCCTGACACAGAACGAAGAAGTGCTCGTTCAGCAGTATCTGGAAAATTCCGATTTCCTATCAGAACTGAAGCCGGAAAAAAGTCCCAATATCGATATCGAATATTGCGTCAATACGGTCAGCGTGGACAGCCAACACTTCGTCAGTGACGATCATACGTGTGTATCGCACCCGTATCGGCTCGGCACCGGTTCACGACTATAACCAACTTATGTGCCCGATCGACAACCACGACATCTACAGCCGGCTCTCCGAGTACATCTTCTCCGTGCTGGATGCCTTGGGTATCAGGCAGGGGGTCGGGCACAGCGAACTGATGATCGTCAACGATCAGCCCGTGCTACTTGAGACAGCCGCGCGCTTGCCAGGGGGATCGATCTGTCGGCTTATACACAGGCGCTAGGGCATAACCAGCTCAACCTTTGGGTGGAGTCGCTGCTCAATCCGCAGGGTTTCCTGGAATACCGAGCCAAACCTAGGAAGAAGCTGCTCTTCCATTCCAGCTGCGTTTTTCTAATTGCCCGCACAAGCGGCGAAATCAGGCAGCTTCCCGATATCACGGTGTGGCAACACATCCACGGGCTGCACAGCATCAAGATTCAGCATGAAGGTGTGCTCAACGAGACCAACTCCCTGGAAAACTCGCCAGGCCATGTGTTCATCCTGGACAAGGACCGCTTAGTTATTCATGACAGCATTCGACTTTTACGCGAGGCCGAGCCGGCCATCTATCAGGGCATGCTGAAATGAAGAACAGTAGCTCCGAACTAGGGCTGGCCGAGGGCGGGGTATACACAGCACCAGTGAATCTGTTCCTGTCTGCGACCTTCATCCTTACCCTGGCACGCGCAATGACGCTGCCCTATGTCGTGGTCTATTGTGCAGAACGATTCGGTCTGGGCGTCGCCGACGTCGGATTAGCGCTGGGGGCGGCTCTCATGGCGAGTTCCCTCTTCAGCCTGTATGGTGGATTTCTGGTCGACCGGTTCTCCAACTACCAAATCCTGCTGACTGCGGGAGGGCTGTTCGCCTTGGCGTTTGGCACTGCCTATTGTACCGATTCGCTGGTCGCGTTCTTCGCGGCGATTGTGATGGTGAACCTTGCCTACGCGGTCATCGACATCGCCATAAAATCCGGCATCGCCGCCCTAGTGGTCGCGCAAAAACGCGGGGCAGTGTTCTCGGTAAAGTACACGCTCACCAATATCGGTTTTGCCGTGGGGCCCTTTCTGGGTGTGCTACTGGCTCAATTGAGCCCTGGCTTGCCTTTCGCGGTAGCAGGATTGGTGGGGACGCTGTTCGTTGCGATCTACGGGTTGCTGGGCGAGAAGAGCTCCGCGACCGTTGCCCCCCTTCGCAACACAACGGCTTTCTCAATGTGTTGAATTACCTGGGCAGGGACTATCGGCTAGTGTGTTTCACCTTGGGTGGATTACTCAGTGCGATCATCTTTGGCCAGTTCTCGGCATACCTGTCGCAATACCTGCTGGTGACCAGTAGCCCGGAACAGACTTACCAGATCATCAACTACTTGGTCACCACCAATGCCTGCGTGGTGATCGGCCTGCAATACCTGGTGGGCTCGCGTATTAACCAGGCCAATTTGTTCCTTATGCTGTGTCTCGGGATGCTGTTCTTCCTACTAGGCCTGATCGGCTTCAGTCAGGCAGACGGAGTGCTCGTGTGGGTTATCGCCATGGCCGTGTTCACGATCGGCGAGATCATCATCATTCCTACCGAATACCTGTTCATCGACTTCATCGCCCCTGAAAACCTGCGTGGCGCTTATTACGGCACCCAGAACCTGTCGAATTTGGGCGGGGCCCTCGGGCCGATGCTTTGCGGGGTGGCGCTTTCGCTATACCAGCCGCAGGTCATGTTCTATCTGCTGTGCCTGTGCGTACTACTGGCGCTAGGTTTCTATTACATGGGCTACAAGTCCAAGGAAGGCGCGCATGATTCACTTTAATACGGCTGGAGCGGGCCTGCTGTCAGCGCAGGCTTTGCAAGCGATGCAAACCTTCCTGCAGGCCGAGAGCGAGCAGGGAGCCTACGAGACCGAACTGGCCAGCGCCGAGGTGCTGGATCACGCGGTCTATCAGAACATTGCCCGCCTCCTTGGGGCGCAGCCAGCTGACATTGCTCTGTTCGACAGTGCAACGAAAGCCTGGGTAACTGCGCTGGATGCACTGGACTGGCATTGCGGTGACCGCATTCTGATAACGCCCTACGAGTATGCAGGCAACCTGATCGCACTGGATAACCTGCGCCAACGTCATGGATTGATGATCGAGACTATCCCCTTACTGGATAACGGCGATCTTGACCTGGCTTGGCTCGCAAGATACATGCGCGATAACGTAAAACTGGTCTCGGTGGTGCACGTGCCATCGTGCTGCGGGATCGTCAATAACGTGGCGGCTATCGGCAGACTACTGCGTGGCTATCCCTGCACCTACTTCGTCGACGCCTGTCAGTCGGTGGGCATGTTGCCGATCAATGTCCAGGAGATCGGTTGCGATGTCCTGACGGCCGCCGGGCGCAAGTTTCTCTGCGGCCCCAGGGGCACCGGTTTCGCCTGTTTGTCCGCAGCATTTCGTGCCCGTGCTAGGCCACGTTTTACCGACCTGCACAGGGCAACCTTCAGTCTCGATAGCGGGGTGACCCTGGATGTGCAGGACGCCCGTTACTTTGAATACGCGGAGCGAAACGGCGCCACGCTGATGGGGCTGAACGTTGCGGTTCTGGAGCGGCTGCAGGGCGGATATGTTGATGATTGCGAGGCTTATCGCTTTCTCGTGGAATCGCTCAAGGGATATGAAAACCTGCAGCTCATCATACCGGGCGCATACCAACGCGGGATAATTTCATTTTTCCACGAAAGCATATCGGCACCAGAAACCGTCGGTTTCTTCCGCAGCCGAGGAATCAACTGTTGGCCAGGGTATGCCTCCCATACGCCTGGCTACATGACTGGCCGGGTCCCAGCGCGCTTCGTACGTGTCTCGTTGGGGTGCACCAATACCATTGCGCAGGCTGAGCAGTTTCTGCGTTTACTTCAAAGCATGAGTCGTTGAATGCAGTGGCCTGTATACCGGCGCTCGACATACTCGTCGTGTTAAAGCGGCTTTTTGGCTGATCGTTATAGCTGCGCCAGCGCCAGAGCCTCTATCACCTCGACTTAACGAATAGGGACTCTCGATGAACGACGTGAACAAATTCAAACCGACAGTCGAGATAAAGAACCGTCTGCGCCCTTTGTATGAAAAGGACAACTGGCATTGGGTAGTCGGACTCTCGCTCGATCTGGGAGTCATTACGCTAGCGGTTATCCTGAGCCTGCAAAGCCCGTACCTTTATCTGTTGACGGTGCTACTGGTCGGCTCGCGACAGCGGGCAATAGCCTCGTTGCTGCACGAGGCCGCGCACATGACCTTAATGAGCAACAAGGTGCTCTGCCGAGTGATTGGTGAGTACTTGCTTGCCTATCCGATCTTCCAGAACTACGAGGCCTACCGGCATTCCCATGTGAAGATGCATCACCATCATCTCGGCGACCAGCTTACCGATCCCGATCACCGTTATTATATCGAGTCGGGGTTATATGCGGCTAGCGATCGGCTTGATTTTCTCTTGCGCCATTTGCTCAAGAGCATCACGCTAGCCAATACCTCGCACTACTTCATCTACTTGGTAAAAAATCGGGCGGGAGACATCATTACCAAGCCTTGGCAAGGCTTCAAACTACTGCTCGTGCACCTGGCGATCCTAGCGGTGTTCTGGTTCTCGGTGGGCCCCCTGGGGTATTTACTATTCTGGCTCGTGCCGTACTTCACATCCTTCCAAGTGATCGGCTGGTTTTCCGAGATTTCCGAGCACTTCGGCATGTTCGGGGTGTACCAAGATGAGGTAAAGCTCACCCGTAACCGCTTCCCTAGCCTCATTGAACGCCTGTTTATCGGTATGCACGGCGACAATTACCATCTAACACATCATCTGTATGCCGGTATACCCTACTGGAACCTGAGAAAAGCGCACCTGATCCTGATGGATGATCCTAAGTATGCCGAAGCCAACCATGGTTGTGGTGGTATTTTCACTGCCAAGGGTGATGCCCGCTCAAGCCTGGGACAGATCTTCGAGGCTTATCGCAGCGGGAGGATCAGCGCTGTCATAGGCACGGAATGACACATGCGCGCCCCTGAAAACAGATACCCACCGCGTCTACCATTCTACGCTTCCAAACATCAAGGACAGAGCAAATGCAACAGTTCGGCAACGAGTTACTGTGAAGATCATCGTTGACGGGATACCCGCGGTACTTCCTCTCGCTCTTCGCTTTCATGACGCCCTAGGCCTGGCGTTCATGCAGTTGCTCGTAGTCCTTCCGAGCAATGGCCGCCGCCATCTCGATCATCATCGAGTTGATCACCCCCTGCATCGGCTGGCGAATTCGTCGCTGGCTGATGCCTTGATTGCCATTGCGAGGTCGGTAGATCCAGAGCGACGATACGCCGCCCCTTCAAGTCGATCGCTCCCTCAGACGCTGCCACCCATGGAAGGGCAAGGGAGACCTACACCATTCACCACGAGGTGATCGATTTAGCGATGCACCGCCGCATGCATCAGGCTTTGGTACATGCCGCGCTGGAGATGGCTGTACCACGGCGAAAGCCACGAGAAGAAGTGCTGCTGCACTCGGATCGTGGCAGCCAATACTGCATATACGACTACAAGGCCCTGCCGCGGCGACATCGCATCGTCCCAGCCAATTCCCTTCTCGCCATCCCCGCGAGCGCGGAAACCCGGCGGCTTCTCGCCTAGGTGTAGTGCTCCGCTCCGAGGGCGTAGATGTTTGTTCCTCCCCCTGGGATGTGCCACTTTGGCAGATGGTGGCAGGCGTCCCCTGCCCAAAGTAACCAAAGGTCTCCGCACCAGCATACGGGCCCGGCGGAACCGGGTTTTCCTCACGAATCCCCCGCAGTGGAAGCACATTCCGACAACGCGTCCCTATGTTGACCGGGACCTTCGCGACATCCCTTTCGGCCCGGCCTCCTGAGCAAGGGGTTCCCTCGGCCCGCTGAAGGGGCGTTCGGCGCGCGGACGTTTCTTCGTAGGGCGCATGACGCCTACGGTGTTATCCGCCGAAACCGTCCTTAGCGGATAATCGCGAACGGCTATGCGCCCGCCCTACGGGCCAGGAAAGCACGACCGCAGGAGCGCACGGCGGGTTGGCGGGTTGGCTGTAGGGAGCGGAGCCGATCCGGCACACCATCACCGCCCTGCGCCCAGACAAAAACGGCGCCCGAAGGCGCCGTGAAAGGCAAACTTCAATACTCCGGCGAATACACCCCGTGCTCGCCCTGCCCCGCCAGCAGCTGGCCGATGATCTCGTTGTGCATGGCCAGCAGGCGGCCGTTGCGCTCGTTGAGCAGGCGGCATTCCTCGACCTGTTCGGCCAGTGCCTGCCAGTCGCGCTGCAGGATCTGGCGGCCGGCGCCGGGGAAGTGTTCGAGCAGGCGCTGCATGTCGGCGCGGCCGATGTCCAGGCCGAAGGCCTGGAGCACCCTGGCGCGGCGTTCGGCGCGTTGGCGGACGGATTCCACCAGTTCGCCGATGCGGGTGTTGCAGCGGGCGATGGCCTCGCTGTCGCGGGCCATCAGTTGGTCGTGCAGGTCCAGCAGCGCGGTGCGCAGGTACAGGTAGTCCGCGCGGTCGAGGCGGATGTCGACCTCGATCAGTTGCAGCAGGCGGGCGCGTCTTTCGCTCATGCACCGCCGCCGTGGAAGTCGAGCATGCTGCGCGACAGCGCCTCGGGGTCGAGGGAGACCTCGCCGCGGGCCAGGGCGTCGCGGATCGCGGCGACCTTGTCCAGGTCCACTTCCGGCAGCGCGCCCAGGGCTTCCTGGACCTGCTCCAGCGGCAGCGCGCCGCTGGCGGCCGGCGCCTGGGCGGCGGGGCGGGCCGCTTCCTCGCGCTGGCTGCGCTGGGGCGCGGCGCTCTGCACGGGGGCGCCGATGACGGGCTTGAGTTGCCGGGTGATTTCCATGTTCGCGTCCAGAAAAAGGTGTCTATCGAGCCTCAGGCGACCGGCTCGGCGAAGAACTTAAATCCTGCCTCATGTGCCCTGGCTCCGCCACCAGGTCTGCGCCGCCAGGCCGTCCTGGATCTTCTGCTCCTGGCGCGCCAGTTGCGCCTGCCATTGTTCCAGGCGCGATTCGATGACGTGCTCCAGCACCTTCTCGCCGCGCATGGCCTGCAGCAGCTCGCCCTGGATGCGCTCCAGCGCCTGCTCGGCCACCTCCAGCTCGCGCTTCTGCAGCGCCAGCATCCTGAACAGCGTGGCCTTGTACTGCTGCTGGTTGCCGCGCTGCAGCGACGTGCTGGTGGGCACCACGAAGCCGCACAGGCGCGTCAGGCCGGTGATGTTGTTGCGGTAGCGCTGGCACAGGCCGCGCTGGTAGTTCACCCGGCCGAGCATCTCGCGCACGCGGTTCTGCCGCACGCCGGCCAGGCGGCGCAGGGTGTCGATCTGTTCCTTCATTGCCGCAGCACCTGTTGCAGGGTTTCCAGGCTGGCCGCCAGGTCCGCGCCTTCGTTGACTTCCTGGCGCAGGAAGCGCTCCAGCGCCGGGGCCAATTGCACCGCGCGGTCGGTGCGGGCGTCCAGGCCGGCGGTGTAGCCGCCCAGGGGGATGAGTTCGCGGATCTTCTCGTAGCTGCCGTGCAGTTCCTTGAACTGCCGCGCCGCGCGCAGGTGCGCCGGCTCGCCCACCTGGGCCATGCAGCGGCTGACCGAGGCACCGATGTCGATGGCCGGGTAGTGGCCGACGTCGGCCAACCGACGCGACAGCACGATGTGCCCGTCGAGGATGGCCCGCGCGCTGTCGGCGATCGGGTCCTGCTGGTCGTCGCCTTCGGCCAGCACCGTGTACAGCGCGCTCAGGCTGCCGCTGCCGGCCACGCCGTTGCCGGCGCTTTCCACCAGCTCCGGGAGCATGCCGAACACCGATGGCGGGTAGCCCTTGGTCGCCGGCGGCTCGCCCAGGGCCAGGGCGATCTCGCGCTGGGCCATGGCGTAGCGCGTCAGCGAGTCCACCAGCAGCAGCACGTTGCGGCCCTGGTCGCGGAAGTAGGCGGCGATGCTGTGGCACAGCTCGGTGGCCTTCAGGCGCATCAGCGGCGACTCGTTGGCCGGCGCCACCACCACCACGGCCTTGCGCCGGCCTTCCTCGCCGAGGGAGTGCTGGATGAATTCCTGCACCTCGCGGCCGCGCTCGCCGATCAGCCCGACCACCACCACCTCGGCCTTGGTCTGCCGGGTGATCATGCCCAGCAGCACGCTCTTGCCCACCCCGCTGCCGGCGAACAGGCCGACGCGCTGGCCCTTGCCGAGGGTCAGCAGGGCGTTGATGGCGCGCACGCCGACGTCCAGCGCCTCGGTCACCGGGCGGCGCTTGAGCGGGTTGACGCTGGGCAGCTGCGCCGAGAGCGCATCGCGCCCGCCCAGGCGGCCGCGCTCGTCCAGCGGCTCGCCGAGGCCGTTGACCACCCGCCCCAGCCAGGATTCGTCGATGCGCAGCGCGGCCTGTTCCTCGGCCGGGAACACCCGCGAGCCGGCGGCCAGGCCCACCGGTTTCTTGAACGGCATCAGGTAGGTGGTGTCGCGGTTGAAGCCGACCACCTGGGCATCCAGCAGGCTGCCGTCGGCCTGTTCGACCAGGCAGCGCTGGCCGGTGGCGCGGCGGCAGCCGAGGCTTTCCAGGAGCATTCCGGAAACCCGCACCAGGCGCCCGCTGACCTTGGCCAGCTGGACCGAGTCCAGCGAGCGCAGGGCCTGGTCGAAGTCCAGGCTGAAGCTTTCGCCCAGGGCCATCGTCAGTCGTCGCCCAGCAGGTGCTCGCCGAGCACCTGCATGCAGCTGTCCAGGCGCTGCTGGCAGCCGATGTCGGTTTCTTCCTCGGCGGTGAGCAGGCGGCATTCGCCCAGGGCCAGGCGCTCGTCGGGCACCAGGCGCCAGGCGGCGGCGCGCTCGGGGGCCAGTTCGCGGATGCGCGCGCACTCCTCGGGGTTGAGCTGCAATTGCACGCTGTCCGGCTGTTCCGGCATGGCCGCCAAGGCCTCGTCGGCCAGGCTCAGCAGCTGCGTGGGGTGCAGCGTCAGCTCGCAGCGGATGACCTGCCGGGCCACCTTCTGCACCAGTTCCAGCAATTGCTCGCGGCGCTGCGCCTCGAAGGTTTCGGCGAAGCGGCAAAGCTCCCCGCACAGCCGGTCCAGCGGCTGGGCGGCGGTCTCGAAGAGGCGGCGCCCCTCCTCGCGGCCTTCCTCGCGCCCCAGGCGCAGGCCTTCCTGGCGGCCCTGGCGCAGGCCCTCGTCGTGGCCAGCCTCGCGGCCCTGCTCCAGGCCCTCGCGGTAGCCCTTGTCGCTGCCCTGCTGGTAGCCCTCGGCCACGGCCTTCTGCAGCTCGGCGGGATCGCCGCCGTGCCATTGCTCCTGCAACGCCCCGCTGCAGCGCGGCGGGAAGCGGTACGGCCGCCAGTCGCGGGCGCCGCCGCGGATCACCTTGACCGTCATGGCTGCCTCACTCCACCGTCTGTTCGCGGAACAGCTGCAGCTGGATCTCGCCTTCGGCGGCCAGCTCGCGGACCATCGCCATGATGTCGCGGCGCACCTGCTCGACGCGGCTCAGCGGCACCGGGCCCTGGCGGCGCTTGATGGCGTCCATCTGCTGCGCCTGGCGCTTGGGCATGGCGCCCTGGATGGCCTTGACCAGCGCCGGTTCCGCGCCCTTGAGCGCCACCACCCACTCTTCCAGGGGGATGGCCTCGAGCAGCGCCTGCAGGGTGTCCTGGCTCTGCCGGGAGAGGATGAAGAAGTCGTACATCTCTTCCTCGATGCGCTCCACCAGGCCGGAGTCGTGGCCGCGCAGCAGCTCGAACATCTGGTTCCGGTCGCCCTTGAAGCGGTTCATGATGTCCGCCGCCTGCTTGATGCCGCGCACCTGCGAGCCCTGGGTGGAGAGCACCGCCAGGCTGCGGTCGATCAGCTGTTCCAGCTCGGCGATGACCTCGCTGCTGACCTCGCTGAGGTTGGCGATGCGGTACAGCAGCTCGTCCTGGCGCTCGGCCGGCAGGCACTCCAGCACCTGGCTGGCCATGGACGGCGGCAGGAAGGCGAGGAACACCGCCTGCATCTGCGCGTGCTCGTTGGCGATGAGCGCGGCGAACTGCTTGGGGTCCAGCCATTCCAGGCGGGCCATCTTGGCGCGGATTTCCTCGCCGTAGATGCTGTCCAGCAGGCTGCGGGTGATGTCGCTGCCCAGGGCCTTGCCGAGCATGCCGGCGAGGTAGCCGCGGGAGGCGCCCTTGATGCTGCTCTGCTCCTTGTAGTCTTCGAAGAAGCGGCCGATCACGTCCGAGACCATGGGCAGCTTGACGTTGTTCAGCCGCGCCATGGCCTGGCTGATGCTGATGATCTCCTCGCGGGAGAAGTGCCGCAGCACCCCGGCCGAGGTCTCGTCGCCCATGCTCAGCATGAGGATCGCCGCCTGCTCCATGGAGCTCATGGCGCGCCGGCGCACCGGCACGCGCGCTTCGTCAGCCGACGGGGTTGAGGTCTCGCTCATTGCGCCCTATCCATTGCTTGATCACTTCGGAGACCCGCTCGGGATCGTTCTTGGCCAGCATCTGCAGGTGCTCGATCTGGTGCTCCAGGCCCGAGCCCGGCGCCGGCAGGCGGATTTCCGAGAGCGGGTTGAGTTCGCTGAACAGGCCCAGGGCGCGCGGCGCATCGCCGACCCGCGCCAGCAGGCGTTCGCCGTGCTCGTTGGCCAGCAGGGTGCCCGCACCCTCCTCGCCCGCGGCCGGCGCCGGCTTGCGCTGGGTCAGGCTGCGCACCGCGGGGCGCACCACCAGCAGCAGCAACAGCAGGCTGACCAGGGTGAACACGCCCAGGCGCACCCAGCCCTGCAGTTGGGCGTCGTCCCACCAGCGCACCGGCTCGTCCAGCGGCGCGGAGGCGACGAAGGGCAGCACGCTGAGCGACAGGCTGTCGCCGCGCGCGGCGTTGAAGCCCACGGCGTTCTTCACCGCCTGCTCCAGCTGCTTGCGGGTTTCCTCGCTCCAGCCACCCTCGGGGCGGCGGCGGCGTTGATCATCACCGCCACGCTCTGCTGGCGCAGGTTGAAGGGCGCGTGCCTGACGTGGGTGATGTCCTGGTCGTAGTCGAGCTGGCGGCTGGATTCCTTGCGCTGCGAGGTGGCCGCCTTGTCCTGGCTGCCCTGGGCCTGCTGGGCCTGGGCGTTGTTCGCGCCCGGCTGCGGCTCCGGCGGCTTGGCCGGGGCGCGGTTGCTCAGCGAGCCGGGCACGCCCAGGGCCAGTTCGTCCACGGTGTTGTCGTCGCGCAGGGTCTCGCGGCGCAGGCGCGGCGTATCGCCGTAGCGCTGCAGGGTCTCTTCCTTCTGGCTGAAGTCGATGTCGGCGGCCACGCTGACGCGGTAGTTGCCCGGCCCGACGATGGGCGCCAGCACCTGCTCGACGTTGGCCACCGCCTTCTGCTGGAAGTCGTCCACCAGCTGGCCGTTCTGCTGCGCCCCGCCCCAGGCGGCGAGCCCTCGGGAGAGCAGCACGCCGTGCTGGTCGACCACGCTGACGTTCTCCGGCTGCAGCTGCGGCACGCTGTTGGCCACCAGGTTGACCACCGCCGCCACCTGCTCGGGCTTGAGCCGGCTGCCCGGGGCCAGTTGCAGCATCACCGAGGCCTTGGCCGGCTCGCGCTGGCTGACCACGAAGGAGCTCTGCTGGTCGATGGCCAGGTGCACGCGGGCCTGCTGCACCCCTTCCATGGCCATCACGGTGCGCGCCAGCTCGCCTTCCAGGCTGCGCTTCAGGCGCACGTCCTGGACGAACTGGCTGGTGCCCAGCGGCTCGTCCTTGTCGAACAGCTCGTAGCCGGCCGGCACCGCGACCTTCACGCCCTTGGCCGCCAGCAGCATGCGCGCCCGCGCCAGCTGGTCGTCGCGCACCAGCACCTGGCCGCTCTGCGGGTGCAGGCGGTAGGCGATGCTGTCGGCGTCCAGCACCTGCATCACCTCGGCCGCCGGGTAGGCCTCGCCGGCGCCGTACAGCGGGTGGAAGGCGCCCTGGTCGCGCCACAGGTACCAGGTGCTGCCCAGGGCCAGCAGCGCGGCGGCGCCGGCCAGGCCCAGCAGGCTCAGGCGCGGGTCCAGGCGCAGCTTGTCCAGGGGCAGGCGGTTCTTGATCTTGTGCAGCACGGTTCAGCCCTTGTGCGCCGTCACAGCGGCATGTTCATGACTTGGTCGAAGGCGGTGGTGAGCTTGTTGCGCACCTGCAGCAGCGCGCTGAAGGACACGCTGGCCTGCTGGCTCTGGACCATGGCGCCGGCCAGGTCGTCGCTGCGCCCGCTGTCCACCGCGGCCATGGCCTGGCTGGCCTGGTGCTGCTGGGCGTCGACGGCGCGCAGGGCGTCCTCGAAGGCGTTGCCGAAGCCGGGCTCGGCGGCGCCGCCGGGGGCTGGGCTGGCCGGGCGGATGGGCGCGGCCGACAGCTCGCGCAACTGCTGCATCTGCCCGAGCATCTCGCTGCGGGCCTGCTCGATGGGGTTCATGGCGACTCTCGGGTCAGAAGGACAGGTTCACGCCCTGCTCGCGCATGGCGTTGAGGCGGTAGCGCAGGGCGCGGGGGGTCATGCCGAGGCTTTCCGCGGCCTTGGTCTTGTGCCCGCCGAAGCGGCGGATGGTGTCGATCACGTGCTGGTACTCGGCCCACTTGCCGCTGGCGCGCAGGGCCGCCTTGCCGCCCTCGCCCGGCAGCGGCGGGGCCACCGGCACGCTCGCCGCCTGCTCGGCCGGCGGCGCCAGGCCCAGGTCGCGCGGCTGGATGAACAGCCCGGCGCGCAGCACCAGGGCGCGCTGGATGACGTTCTCCAGCTCGCGCACGTTGCCCGGCCAGTCGTGGGCCAGCAGGGCCTGCCGGGCCGCCTCGGTGAGCAGCTCGGCATGGCGCTCCTGGGGCGCGTACTGGCCGATGAAGCGCTGCGCCAGGGGCAGGATGTCGTCCTTGCGCTCGCGCAGCGGGCTGATGTGCAGCGGCAGCACGTCGAGGCGGAACATCAGGTCGGCGCGGAAGCGGCCGGCGCTGACTTCCTCCTGCAGGTCGCGGTTGGTGGCGGCGATGATGCGCACGTTAAGGCGGATCTCGCGTTGCCCGCCCAGGCGCTCCACGCGCTGTTCCTGCAGCACGCGCAGCAGCTTGGCCTGCAGGCCCAGGGGCAGTTCGCCGATCTCGTCCAGCAGCAGGGTGCCGCCGTTGGCCTGCTCGAACTTGCCCGGCTGGGCGCTGACCGCGCCGGTGAAGGCGCCGCGCTCGTGGCCGAAGAGGATGGACTCGAGCATCTGCTCGGGGATGGCGGCGCAGTTCACCGCCACGAAGGGCGCCTGCGGCTCGGCGGAGAAGCGGTGGATGTAGCGCGCCATCAGCTCCTTGCCGGTGCCGGTCTCGCCGCTGATGAGGATGGGCGCGCGGGTCTGCGCCACGCGCTGGGCCAGGGCCAGCAGGCGGCGCCCGGCGCGCGACTGCGAGACGAAGCCCTCGCCGGCCACCGCCGCCTGCTCCTGGCGGTGCAGCAGCGCAGTCAGCTGGCTCTCGCTGAAGGGCGCCAGCAGGTAGTCGATGCAGCCCATTTCCAGCAGCTGGGCGGC
Source organism: Pseudomonas sp. 273 (assembly GCF_029201425.1). Lineage (NCBI taxonomy): Bacteria > Pseudomonadati > Pseudomonadota > Gammaproteobacteria > Pseudomonadales > Pseudomonadaceae > Pseudomonas > Pseudomonas sp. 273. The sequence goes on along the minus strand of NZ_CP116775.1, from coordinate 2,684,026 downwards.
CATTTCCTGGTCGGCGTATTCCACCACCGGCACCAGGCTCAGCTGCGGCACGCGCTGCAGCAGTTCGCCGATCTGCGGGAAGCTGCGCTGCGGGCGGCGCTCGGCGAAGACGAAGACCGGGCCGCAGGCCGCTAGGTCGACGCCGTCCAGCTCGGCCGCGTTCTTCACCCGCAGCACGCGCCGGCCCAGGCGCGCCAGGCCGTCATTGAGCAGGTCCAGGCCGATCTCGCCGGCGCCGCCGACGATCACCACCTGCTGATCCGCCAGGCTTGCTTCTTCACTGCAACTGGCCAATTGACTGAACTGTTTCAATGCAACTTTCCTGCGTCTGGGCCGCCCACGGGACAGCACTCGGTTATTCCATCCAAGCCACGGCGGCGATGAACTTTCATTTGCCGGCAGGCAGTGGCCGAACGAACTTCCAGCCTCTATAGGAAGGAATGACCGAATACCTTCCCCTTTATCCGAAGAGGGCCTTAAGGAATGGCTTTTTCCTGTCGCCCTTCAATCTTGCCGGGGAACTTTTTCAGCAGAACCCCGTCACAGGCGCAACGTTAACCAGATCACAGGGAGACTGCCGAGTCAGTTTTCGTCAAATCCGCTCAGGCGCCCGAAAATGACGATCAAAAACGTCATTTGATATCTATTGATTTAACCGCAAGCCCCCGCCTCCCTAGACTCCCGCCCCATCTGCAGGCTCTGCTGCGCGTAAAACCCGCGCCAGCGGCGAGCGCCCCAGGTTCGCCCCGCGCCGCCTCGGCCGCGCCCCGGCGAACGCCTTCGCAGCCCAACTTCCGGAAGTCGACCCAACCCATGACTGGCCAATCCAAAGTCCACCACGGCGTGCCCTCGGAAAGACTCGTGCGCCTGCAGCCACACAAGTTGGGCCGGCATTACCACAGGGTTCCGCAATATATTCGCGAGATCGCCCACAAGCATCCGCGCATCATCAGCGATTATTTCCTGCGCAGTTACCGCATCAACCTGGAACTGCAGAAAGTCGAGGTCCAGGAAAGTGCGCCGCGGCCGGCCGAATGCATCTTCCGCTGCCCCTTCGGCAAGGTCGGTTTCGCCATCGACCGCCCGCTGCTGACCGAGGCCCTGGAGTGCTACTACGGCGGCACCTCGCTGCCCAGCCACGACACCCCGCCGATCAGCACCTCCGAGCAGCGCATGCGCAAGCGCCTGGGGGTGGACGTGACCCAGCTGTTCGCCCGCTCGCTGCTGCTGGGCGATACCTTCGGCGAGCTGATCCCCCACGACAACGACTACGAGCTGGTGAGCTGGGAGTACGTGGCCGAGTTCCACTTCCTCAGCCACATCACCGGCAGCCAGGCCTCGCTGTTCATCTACCTGGACGCCGAACTGGCCGACGCCCTCACCACCCGCCTGGCCGGCCCGCCGCCGGCGCGCCTGAACGGCAGCCCGGCGCAGCACCTGGTGCACCTGCCGGTGCGCCTGGACTGCGTCATCGCCGCCCTGCAGCTGCCACTGGCCCAGGTGCTGGAGCTGCGCCCCGGCGACATCCTGCCGGTGCGCCTGCTGGAGCGCTGCGAGGTGCAGGTGAACCAGCAGAAACTCTTCCGCGGCACCCTCTTCGAAGAAGACGGCGGCCTCTTCCTGACCTCCCTCGAGAGCGTGAAAAGCCCATGAGCCAAGTCACCGACAGCGAACTGGACAACCTCCTCAACGACGCCGGCCTGGCCCTCGACGAGGCCGCCCCGGCCGCCGCCCAGGACAGCCCGGCGCCGCGCCAGGACCTGAGCTTCTTCGGCAAGATCCCGGTGAACCTCACCCTGGAGGTGGCCTCCACCGAGATTTCCCTGAAGGAGCTGATGGAAGTCGATACCTCCAGCGTCATCGTCCTCGACAAGCTGGCCGGCGAGCCGCTGGACCTGAAGGTCAACGGCGCCCTGTTCGCCAAGGCCGAGGTGGTGGTGATGAACGGCAACTACGGCCTGCGCGTGCTGGAACTGTGCGGCGCCGGGCTGGACGACCTGGCCCGATGAAACGCGCGCGGCACTGGCTGGCCCTGGGCCTGGCGCTGGCCGGCATGCTGCCCGGCGTGGTGCTGGCCGCCGGCGGCGAGATTTCGCTGCTGAGCCTGAACGACACCGGCCACGGCCAGGAACTGAGCGTGAAGCTGCAGATCCTGGTGGTGATGACCCTGCTCGGGCTGTTGCCGGCCATGCTGCTGATGATGACCAGCTTCACCCGCTTCATCATCGTGCTGGCCATCCTGCGCCAGGCCATGGGCCTGCAGCAGAGCCCGCCGAACAACGTGCTGGTGGGCATCGCCCTGTGCATGACGCTGCTGGTCATGCGCCCGGTGTGGAAGGAGGTCTACACCGAGGCCTACGAACCCTTCCAGAGCGACGCCATCACCCTGGAGGAAGGCCTGGGCCGGGCCAAGGGCACCTTGAGCCGCTTCATGCTCGCGCAGACCGGCAAGACCTCCCTGGACACCCTGCTGGCCCTGGCCGGCGAGAAGATGCCGGCGGACAAGGCCGAGCTGGACTTCTCCCTGCTGCTGCCGGCCTACGTGCTCAGCGAGCTGAAGACCGCCTTCCAGCTCGGCTTCATGATCTTCGTGCCCTTCCTGGTCATCGACCTGGTGGTGGCCAGCGTGCTCATGGCCATGGGCATGATGATGCTCTCGCCGATGATGATCTCGCTGCCGTTCAAGCTCATGGTGTTCGTCCTGGTCGATGGCTGGGCGCTGCTGATGGGCACCCTCACCTCCAGCATCCAGCCGTTCTGAGGCCGCCATGCTCACCCCGGAATACGCCGTCGAGATCATCGCCAACGCCGTGCACATCACCGCCATCGTGGTCTGCGTGCTGGTCGTGCCGAGCCTGCTCGGCGGCCTGCTGGTGAGCATCTTCCAGGCCGCCACGCAGATCAACGAACAGATGCTCAGCTTCCTGCCGCGGCTGCTCATCACCCTGGGCATGCTGGTGTTCGCCGGGCACTGGATACTGCGCACGCTCAGCGACCTGTTCATCGAGACCTTCCGCCAGGCCGGGCACCTGGTCGGCTAGGCCCGCAGCGATGCACGCCAACGAGTCCCTGCTGCAGGCCAGCCAGTACCTGCAGGAACTGCAGCGCTACTGGTGGCCGTTCTGCCGGATCATGGCCATGCTCGCCATGGCGCCGCTGCTCAACCACCGTTCGCTGCCGCGCCAGGTACGCATCCTCCTGGCCATGGGCCTGACCCTCGCGCTGGCCGGCGCCCTGCCCCGCCCGCCGGCCATCCAGGCGCTATCCGCCGAGGGCCTGCTGGCGGCGCTGGAGCAGATCGCCGTGGGCGCCGTGCTGGGTCTTGCGCTGCAGCTGGTATTCGTGATCTTCAGCCTGGTGGGCGAAGTGGTGTCCACCCAGATGGGCATGGCCATGGCGCGCTACAACGACCCGGTGAACGGCGTGTCCTCGTCCTCGGTGGTCGGCCAGCTGTACTTCCTGCTGCTGGCCCTGCTGTTCCTCGCCAGCGACGGCCACCTGCTGGTGATCAGCGTGCTCTACCAGAGCTTCCACTACTGGCCGGTGGGCGGCGGCCTGGCCTACGCCGGCTTCGCCACCCTGGCCTACGCCCTGGCCTGGGTGTTCTCCGCCGCCACCCTGATCAGCCTGCCGCTGGCCTTCTGCATGTTCCTCGTGCAGTTCTGCTTCGGCCTGCTCAACCGCATCTCGGCGGCGATGAACCTGTTCTCCCTGGGCTTCCCCATGGCCATCCTCGCCGGCCTCGCGTGCATCCGCCTGACCCTGCCGGACCTGCCCGACACCTACCTGCAGCTCACCCGCGCGCTGCTGGACAACCTCGGCCAGCTGCTGCGAGGCGCCAGCCATGGCTGAACAGGGCGGCTCCCAGGAAAAGACCGAAGAGGCCAGCGAGCACAAGCTGCGCCAGAGCCGGCAGAAGGGCCAGGTGCCACGCTCCAGGGACCTGGCCGGCACCGTGGCGCTGCTGTGCACCCTGCTGGTGCTCAAGGCCTGCGTCGGGCGCTTCTTCGACGGCCTGGCCGAGAGCTTCCGCTTCGCCTACCTGGACCTGAACCGCAGCGAAGTGGGCCTGGACGACCTGGCGCTGATCCTCGGCCAGCACATCTGGCTGATGGTCCAGCTGCTGCTGCCGCTGCTGCTCACCCCGCTGCTGGTGGTGGCCTTCGGCATGGTGCCCGGCGGCTGGATCTTCGCCTCGGCCAACCTGGCCTTCAAGGCCGGCAAGCTCAACCCCATCACCGGCCTTGCGCGGATGTTCTCGATGCAGAACCTCACCGAGCTGCTCAAGTCGCTGCTGAAGATGGCGGTGCTGCTGATCGTGGCCTGGTACCTGCTGCTGGACGCCCTGCCGCAGCTGATCGCGCTGCAGCGCAGCGACATCCGCAGCGCCATCGGCGGCGCCCTGGGCCTGCTGTTCGACACCCTGATCGGCCTGCTGGCGGTATTCGTGTTCTTCTCGCTGCTGGACATCCCGCTGCAGCGTTTCCTGTTCCGCAAGCGCATGCGCATGACCAAGCAGGAGCGCCGCGAGGAGCACAAGAACCAGGAAGGCCGCCCGGAAGTGAAGGCACGCATCCGCCAGGTGCAGCGGCAGATGCTGCAGCGCCAGATCAACCGCGTGCTGCCCAGGGCCGACGTGGTGCTGACCAACCCGACGCACTTCGCCGTGGCCCTCAAGTACGACCCGAAGAAGGCCCAGGCCCCCTACGTGCTGGCCCGCGGCATGGACGAGATGGCCCTGTACATCCGCCAGATGGCCGCCAAACACGACCTGGAAGTGCTGGAGGTGCCGCCGCTGACCCGCGCCATCTACTTCAGCACCCAGGTCAACCAGCAGATCCCGGCCGGGCTCTACACCGCCGTGGCCCACGTCCTCACCTACATCCTGCAGCTGCGCGCCTACCGCCAGGGGCGCCGGCTGCGCAAGCCGGAACTGGCCAAGAACCTCCCCATCCCCGACAGCCTGGCAAGCAGAGGCCAACCATGAACTTCCTCGAGCAGCTCCTGCCGACACTGCGCAGCGGGCGGATCGGCATCCCGCTGGTCATCCTCTCCATCCTCGCGATGATCATCCTGCCGCTGCCGCCGCTGCTGCTGGACGTGCTCTTCACCTTCAACATCGGCATCGCCCTGCTGGTGCTGATGGTCAGCGTGTCCTCGCGCAGCCCGCTGGACTTCTCGCTGCTGCCCACGGTGGTGCTGGTCACTACCCTGCTGCGGCTGTCGCTGAACGTCGCCTCCTCGCGGGTGGTGCTGCTCGACGGCCACACCGGCTCGGCGGCGGCCGGCAAGGTGATCGAGGCCTTTGGCCACGTGGTCATCGGCGGCAACTTCATCGTCGGCCTGATCGTCTTCGTGATCCTCACCATCATCAACTTCATGGTCATCACCAAGGGCGGCGAGCGCATCTCCGAGGTCACCGCGCGCTTCACCCTGGACGCCCTGCCGGGCAAGCAGATGTCCATCGACGCCGACCTCAACGCCGGCCTGATCGACCAGGCCGAGGCCAAGAAGCGCCGCGCCGAGGTGTCCAAGGAGGCCGACTTCTACGGGGCCATGGACGGCGCCAGCAAGTTCGTCCGCGGCGACGCCATCGCCGGCATCCTGATCCTGCTGATCAACCTGTTCGGCGGCGTGGCCATCGGCGTGTTCGTCTACGCCATGGCCGGCGCCGACGCCTTCCGCCAGTACGCCCTGCTGACCATCGGCGACGGCCTGGCGGCGCAGATCCCGGCGCTGCTGCTGTCCACCGCCGCGGCCATCATCATCACGCGGGTCAACGAGTCGGCGGAGATCACCGCGCTGGTGCGCCGGCAGATGCTCGCCTCGCCCTCGCTGCTGTACACGGTGGCGGGCATCGTCACGGTACTGGCGATCGTCCCCGGCATGCCGCACCTGGCCTTCTTCGGCTTCGCCGCGCTGATCGCCTTCGTCGCCTGGCGCGTGTCCCTGGCCGAGCCGCCAGGCGAGGCGCAGGGCCTGGAGCAGGCCGAGGCCATCGGCAAGGCCATGGACCAGGAGCGCGCCCAGCAGCTGGGCTGGGAAGACATCCCGCTGGTGGAGCGGCTGTCCATCTCCCTGGGCTACAAGCTGGTCGGGCTGGTCAACGAGGCCGGCGGCGCGCCCCTGGTGCAGCGGGTGCGCGGGGTGCGCCAGACGCTGTCGGAGAGCCTGGGCTTCCTGCTGCCGGAAATCCACATCCGCGACAGCCTGCGGCTGAAGGCCTCGCAGTACGCCATCCACATCAGCGGCGAGCGCATCGACGGCGCCGAGCTGCACGCCGACCGCCTGATGGCCATTCCCTCGGCGGAAACCTACGGCGAGGTCGACGGCATCCTCGGCCACGACCCGGCCTACCAGATGCCGGTGGTGTGGATCCGCCCGGAGGACAAGCCGCGCGCGCTCAACCTCGGCTACCAGGTGATCGACTGCGCCAGCGTCATCGCCACCCACCTGAACAAGGTGATCCGCGAGCACCTGCCGGACATCTTCAAGCACGACGACGTCGAGCACCTGATGCAACGCCTGGCGGCCCAGGCGCCCAAGCTCGCCGAGCACCTGCGCGCGCAGCTGAGCTTCAGCCTGCAGCACCGCGTCTACCGCCAGCTGCTGCAGGAACAGGTGCCGCTGCGCGACATGGTGAGCATCGCCACTACCCTGGTGGAAGCCGCCGAGACCACCAAGGACCCGCTGCTGCTGGCCTCGGACGTGCGCTACGCGCTGCGCCGCAGCATCGTCTCGGGCATCGCCGGGGAGCGTGGCGAGCTGTCGGTGTTCATCCTCGACAACAACCTGGAGAACACCCTGCTCAGCGCCCTGGCCATCGCCCAGCAAGCCGGCCCGGTGAGCCTGGACAACATCCCGGTGGAGCCCAACCTGCTCAACCAGCTGCAGAACACCATGCCGGTGGTGAAGGAAAAGCTGCGCAAGGAAGGCCACCCGCCGATCCTCACCGTGATGCCGCAGCTGCGCCCGCTGCTCGCGCGTTATGCAAGAGTCTTCAGCCCGGGGCTGCACGTACTGTCGCAGAACGAGATACCCGAGCGGGTGGCGGTGAACGTCCTGGGCACCCTCGGCTGATCAGCCGGGCGTCGCGCTGCGGCGCCCGGCGCGCAGCTCGGCCATCAGCGCGTGGAAGGAAACCGACGGCTGCTCCAGCGCCAGGCCGGCCTCGTACTGGCCGGTCTGGGCATTCTCCCCAGACCACACGCAACGCACCTTCACCTCGGCCTCGCGCAGGCGGTCCTCGCGGTCACGCATGCGCAGGCGCAGGTCATGCAGGCTGTCCGGCGCCAGCAGCAGGTCGCAGCGAATCTTCAGGCCGCTTTCGGAGAGGTCGGCGACATAGCCGAGCAGCTTGCCGCCGGCGTCGAGCACGCGGATGCGGAACATGGAGCGGAATACGATACGGTTGTGCTGGCGCATGCCCGACCTCGTCGTGCGGGGATTTGAAACCCAAAGCGACCGGGAGGCGGGAAACCTTAAGGTGTGCTTCGAAACTGTAGGAGCGAGCTTGCTCGCGAACAGCGGTGCCAAGCCTGGCTCCGGAGCAGGGCCGAAGTCCGTAACCCTCTCCCCAGCCCTCTCCCTGAAGGGAGAGGGGGCAGTCCGTACCGATGGTGGGATATGGATCCAGCCGGAACCTCCGGCTGACTTCGACCTTGTCGAGCACGCCGACCCAGTCCCCTCTCCCTTCAGGGAGAGGGTTAGGGAGAGGGAACGGCGTCAACCCCAGGCCATGTAGCGACAGGGAGACGCCATTCGCGAGCAAGCTCGCTCCTACGAAAAGCCCAAAAGCCCCCCAACCAACAAATCCCCCACCCATCCCCCACCGATTGCCAATCCCCACCCCAACTGATATCTGTATAAAAATACAGCCCCAGCCCTCGCCCATGCCCTTCCAGACCGACCCGCGCTTCTACTACCTGGCCAACTTCCACCGCGCCCTCGCCTGGCTGGAAGAACGCTACGACGACCTCTTCGACGCCGCCGAGCGCGCCTTCCTCCGCGACTTCCAGGCCATGCCGCTGGAGGCCCGGGCGTTGCTGGTGCGGCTGATCATGCGCAAGGGCCCGCATTTTCGCGCCAGCAAGCTGGACTACGCCGAGATCGGCTGCCCGCGCCGGGCCGCCGCGCCGCTGCTGGAGGCCGGCTGGCTGGATGGCGCCGCCGCGCTGGGCCTGGAAGAACTCTTCGGCCTGCTGCGCAAGGACGAAATCCTCGACTGCTTCGGCGCCCAGCTGTCCAGCCGCCAGTTGCGCAAGCCGGAGCTGCAGGCCGAACTGGCCGCGGTCGACGCCGAGCCGCGGCCCTTCGCCGCCTGGTGCCCACAGCTGGACGAGGCGGTCTACAGCCTGGCCATCGCGCCCCAGGTGGAGCGCCTGCGCCTGATGTTCTTCGGCAACCTGTACCAGGACTGGACCGAATTCGTCCTCACCGACCTGGGCATCCTGCGCTATGAAACCGTCCCGCTGACCCGCGAATCCCGCGGCTTCGCCAGCCGCGACGAGGTCGACGCGCACCTGTTCCTGCAGCGCTGCCGCGAAGCCTTCGACCTGGGCGCCGCTGCCCAGGAACTGCTGCCGCTGATCGCCAGCGTCGACTGCGGCACCGCCCAGCTGCAGCGCCGTCGCGGACGCGTGCTGTTCCACATCGGCCAGCAACTGGAGCGCGAAGCCGACTGGGAAGGCGCCCTGCAGGTCTATGCCGCCAGCGAACACGCCAGCGCCCGCCAACGCCAGGTGCGCGTGCTGGAGCGCCTGGAACGCCATGCCGATGCCTACGACCTGGCCCTGCAGGCCGCGGCCCAGCCCCAGGACGCCGCCGAGGCGCAGCTGATCGAGCGCGCCCTGGTGCGCCTGCGCCGCCAGCTCGGCCACGCCCAGCCGGCGAAGGCCAGGGCCGAGCCGCCGCCACGCATCGACCTGGAGCTGGAGCCGCAGCCCGGCCTGAGCGTCGAGCAGTGCGTGCAACTGCACCTGGCCCGCCCCGAAGCGCCGGTGCACTACGTAGAGAACACCCTGGTCCTCGGCCTGTTCGGCCTGCTCTGCTGGGAAGTGATCTTCACCCCGCTGCCGGGCGCCTTCTTCCACCCCTTCCACGCAGGCCCCGCGGACCTCTACGACAGCCAGTTCCGCGCCCGTCGCGCCGGGCTGTTCGAAGCGCGCCTGGCACTGCTCGACAGCGGCGCCTACGCCGACGAGATGCGCCGCATCCACTGCGAGAAACAGGGCCTGCAATCGCCCTTCGTGTTCTGGGAGCTGCTGGACGGGAACCTGCTGGAACAGGCCCTGGCCTGCCTGCCGGCGGCGCACCTGAAGGCCTGGTTCGGCCGCCTGCTGGAAGACCTGCAGGCCAACCGCGCCGGCATGCCCGACCTGATCCAGTTCTGGCCCGCCGAGGGCCGCTACCGGATGATCGAGGTGAAGGGCCCCGGCGACCGCCTGCAGGACAACCAGAAGCGCTGGCTGGCCTTCTGCGCCGCGCACGGCATGCCGGTGGAGGTCTGCTACGTGACCTGGGCCGGGGAGCCGGCCGCATGAACTACCAGGTCGCGGTGCGCGCACTCTGCGAGTTCACCGCCAAGGTCGGCGACCTCGACCTGCGCTTCACCCCCTCGCCCACCGCCCAGGAAGGCATGGCCGGCCACGCCACCGTGGTCGGCCGCCGCGGCCCCGGCTACCTCGCCGAACTGCCGCTGGCCGGCGCCTACCGCAACCTGCTGGTGCGCGGCCGTGCCGACGGCTACGACCCGGCGCGCAACTGCCTGGAAGAGATCAAGACGCACCGCGGCGACATCGCCCGCATCCCCGACAACCACCGCCAGCTGCACTGGGCCCAGGCCAAGGTCTACGGCTGGCTGCTCTGCGCCCTGCAGGATCTGGAGGAAATCGACCTGGCGGTGGTCTACTTCAACGTCATGACGCAGAAGGAGACGGTATTCCAGGAGCGCTTCACGGCCGACGAACTGCACGCCTTCTTCGAGGAGCACTGCCAGCGCTTCATGACCTGGGCCGAACGCGAGATGGCCCACCGCGCGGCGCGCGATACAGCCCTGGAAAGCCTACGCTTCCCCTGGCCGCAGTTCCGCCACGGCCAGCGCCAGCTCGCCGAGGCGGTGTACCGCGCCGCCCGCGACGGCCGCCACCTGATGGCCCAGGCCACCACCGGCATCGGCAAGACCCTCGGCACCCTGTTTCCACAGCTCAAGGCCATGCCCGGCCAGGGCCTGGACCGGCTGTTCTTCCTCAGCGCCAAGACCCCCGGCCGGCGCCTGGCCCTGGAGGCCCTGGCCAGCCTGCGCCAGGACGAACCCGAGCTGCCGCTGCGGGTGCTGGAACACGTAGCCCGCGACAAGGCCTGCGAACACCCGGACAAGGCCTGCCACGGCGACTCCTGCCCGCTGGCCAAGGGCTTCTACGACCGCCTGCCGGCCGCCCGCCTGGCCGCCCTGGACGGCGCCTGGCTGGACCAGGCGCGGGTCCGCGAGGTGGCCCGCGAGCACGGCATCTGCCCCTACTACCTGAGCCAGGAGCTGAGCCGCTGGGCCGACGTGGTGGTGTGCGACTACAACTACTACTTCGACATGAGCGCCCTGCTCTACGCGCTCACCGTGCTCAACGAGTGGAAGGTGACTCTGCTGGTGGACGAGGCCCACAACCTGGTGGAGCGCGGGCGCAAGATGTACACCGGCGAACTCGACCAGGCCGATTTCCAGGACCTGCGCCGCGTCGCCCCGGCCAAGCTGAAGGGCGCGCTGGAGCGCGTCGGCCGCCACTGGAACCAGTTGCACCGCGACCAGGAAGTGGAATACCAGGTCTACCCGCTGGCGCCGGAGCTGTTCATCCTCGCGCTGCAGAAGGCGGTGACCGCCATCACCGACCACCTCAGCGAGCAGCCCGACGGCAACAGCCTTGAGCTGCTGGGCTTCTACCTCGACGCCATGGCCTTCTGCCGCCTGGCCGAGGCCTTCGGCGAGCACTCGCTGTTCGACATCACCCGCTGCCAGACCGAAAGCGGCCGGGTCTACTCCACCCTGTGCCTGCGCAACGTCATCCCCGCGCCCTTCCTCGCCCCGCGCTTCGAGGAGGCCCACAGTTGCACGCTGTTCTCCGCCACCCTGACACCGGCGCACTACTACCGCGACCTGCTGGGCCTGCCGCAGGACACCGCCTGGATCGACGTGGAATCGCCGTTCCACGCCGAACAGCTGGAGGTGCAGGTGGTGCGCAACCTGTCCACCCGCTACCGGCACCGCGCCCAGTCGGTGCGGCCGATCTGCGAACTGATGGCCCGGCAGTACCGCGAGCGGCCGGGCAACTACCTGGCCTTCTTCAGCAGCTACGCCTACCTGGAGCAGGTGCGCGAACGCTTCGTCCGCGACGAGCCCGGGGTGCCGGTCTGGGTGCAGGCGCGCAACATGGACGAGACCGAGCGCGAAGGCTTCCTCGAACAGTTCCGCAACGGCGGCCGCGGCATCGGCTTCGCGGTGCTCGGCGGCGCCTTCGGCGAGGGCATCGACCTGCCCGGCGACCGCCTGATCGGCGCCTTCGTCGCCACCCTGGGGCTGCCCCAGGTGAACACGGTGAACGAGGAAATCCGCCAGCGCATGCATGCCCTCTTTGGAAATGGCGGCGGCGACGGCTACGACTACACCTACCTCTACCCCGGCCTGCAGAAGGTGGTGCAGGCGGCCGGCCGGGTGATCCGCACCCAGCAGGACGAAGGCGTGGTCTGGCTGATCGACGACCGCTTCGGCCGCAGCGAAGTGCGCCAACTGCTGCCGCGCTGGTGGACCGTGCGCAGCTGCCGCCTGGCCCTGCCGCCGCCGGAGCCGGAGGCGGAAAACAGCGCGCCGCGCAAACCGGCACCGCCGCCCACCCGCCAGCGCCCGGCACGGCCGAAGCCGGAGCAGGCCCAGGGCGAACTGGGCTTCAATGATTTCTAGATCGAATCACTGAAACAATCGTTCATATCTGTTTCGCATGACTACGGCCGCTCAGACTCCTTCCAGGCCCACGGATAAAGGAGTCCGCCATGTTCGCCATGCAATACAGCCACCGCCTGCCGGCGGAACACGACATGGGCGCCATCCGCCAGCGCGCCGCCAGCAAGGGCCCGCACTGGGACGCCTGGCCGGGCCTGGCGTGCAAGGCCTTCGTCCTCCAGGAAAAGGGCCGCCACGGCGCCGAAGGCAACCTCTACGCCTCGGTCTACCTCTGGCAGGAACCGGCCGCCGCCGCGGCCTTCCTGGCCAGCGAGGCCTTCCAGGGGGTGATCGACAGCTTCGGCCGGCCCGCGGTGGAAACCTGGCTGCCGCTGGACGCCCGCCGCGGCCCCGCCTTCGATCGCCCGGCCCGCTCGCTGTACCGCGAGGAACTACCCTTGTCCGATAGAGGCGCCGCCGCCCTGCGCGACGGCGCGCTGGCCGCCGGCGAGGCGCTGCTGGGCCGGGAGGATGTGCTGGCGGCCTGGGTCGTGGCCGACCTGCAGCGCTGGACGCTGTTGCGCTTCAGCCTCAGTGCCGAGGCACTGGAGGCACGCGCGGGCAGCCTCGGCTACGAAGTCCTGTACCTGGCACGGCCAGGGCTGGAGCGACTGCCATGAACGACAGGCAGAAACGGGAACTGGCGGCACAACTGGCGGGGCTGGCCTTCGGCGCCTTCATGGTGCTGGGGATGGCCTGGGGTGTGGTGCGGGTGGCTCGGGTGCTGGTGGGGTAAGGATGGGGCTTTTCGTAGGAGCGTGCTTGCTCGCGAATGGAGTTTCCCGGCAATTGCAGTGTTTCGGCTTGACTCCGCCCCCTCTCCCTAACCCTCTCCCTGAAGGGAGAGGGGACCGTTCGGCGTGCGCTGGTATTTCCGCGTTAGCCGGCTTGCACCGAGTGGCCGGCTGACACCAAATCCTTTCTCGGCACGGACTAGCCCCCTCTCCCTTCAGGGCGGGGCGCGCAGCCGAGGGCTGGGGAGAGGGTGCTCCAATCTTGGCGCCGAAGTCCCGGGAAACCTCGTTCGCGAGCAAGCTCGCTCCTACGAAAAGCCCCCAGGTAACCATCCTTTACCCCACCGTACTCCGCACCGCCGCCACCAACGTCCGCAACATCCCCTGCGCCTGCGCATCCCGGGGATGGGAGAACAGCAGCACATCGCGCCCCGGCAACGCCGGCAGCCCCAGCCGCGCCCCCACGTCCTCGCACCCCGCTGGCGCCACCCGGCGGCCCAGGGCTGCCACGGCTATGCCCGCACTCACCGCCGCGCCAATGGTCATCAGCCCACCACCGACGAACACCTCGCGCCAGGCCACACCGGCCTGGTCCAGGGCGTCCACCGCCATGCGCCGCACGCTGCAGGGCTCGGCCTGGGTGGCCAGGGGCAGCGGTTGGCCGGGCAATGGCTGGAAGTCGGCAGCGCCCATCCAGGCGAAGGGTTCCTGCAGCACCACCTCGCCGTCCTGGCGTGGTGGGCCCTGCTGCAGCACCAGGGCCACGTCCAGTTCGCCGCGGTCGAAGCGCTCCAGGGTTTCCCGCGAACTGTCCACCCGCAGTTCCAGCAGCAGCCCCGGCTCGGTGCGGGTGAGCTGGCGCAGCAACCCGGGCAGTTCGGCGCCGACGATATGGTGGCTGATGCCCACCACCAGCCGCCTGGGCTGGCCGCCGGCGAACGCGCCCAGCGCCTGGCGGTGCGCCGCCACCAGGGCGCGGGCCGCTTCCAGGAACACCCCGCCGTCGGCGGACAACCGCACCAGGCGCGGCGTGCGCTCCAATAGGCGGCGGCCGAGGCCGTCCTCCAGGCGCTTGATCTTCAGGCTCACCGCCGACTGGGTGCTGGCCAGGGCCTCGGCGGCGCGGGTGAAGCTCTTCAGCTCGGCGACCAGCACGAAGGCCTGCACGGCCTCGATGTCCAGGGCTTTCATGATGTCCACTTTCAATGACCGAGAGCGGACAGCATTCGACTTTGCCATGGGAGGGTCAAGCGGGCGAGGCGTTTTCCCTGTGGCCGACGTAGGGCGCATAACGCCTCCGGCGTTATCCGCCGATCAGATCACCAGGGTTGGCCGTGAACTCGGGTTGAGCCGAGGTGTAGCGGCGGATAACCGCGAACGGTTATTCGCCCTACGCCCAGGAAACATCGTCGGCGGTGGCGGCTCAGTCGAGCTTCTTGCGGATCCAGTACAGGTAGGTGCCCGCCTCTTCCTGCTGCTCCACCAGTTCGTGGCCGAGGAAGATGCAGAACTTGGGGATGTCGCGGCGGGTGGAGGGGTCGGTGGCGATGACCTTGAGCAGGCCGCCAGCCGGCAGGTCGCGCACCTTGTTGTGCAGCATCATGACCGGTTCGGGGCAGTTCAGGCCGGTGGCGTCGAGGATGGCGTCGACAGGCTGGGACATGGAGAGGCTCCGCAAAACGAATGGCGCATTGTCGCCCAAAGCGGGGCGCAGGGTCACGCGTCGCGGGCGAACGGCAATGGCCCAACCTTTCGTCGGGCCCCCGCTGCGCCGCGCTGGGCTAAGCTCGGCGCCTTCCCCGACAGCGGATGTCCCCCGCCCATGCGCCTGCCCGCCCTGCTCTGCCTCGCCCTGCTGCTCACCGCCTGCGCCGCCCGCGACCAGTTGCCCGACTACGCCGCCAGCGCCGGGCAGGACCTGCCGGCCAGCTGGTACGAGGCGGTGATCACCGCCCGCGACGGCACGCGGCTGTCCGCCACCGTGTTCCAGCCGGCGCTCAAGGCCGGCGAGACGGCGCCGCTGGTCGTGCACACCCACGGCTGGGGCGGCTGGCGGGTGACCGGGCCGGACGGTTTCTATGGCCAGAACATGATGTCCGGGCGCGCCGCGCTCAAGGCCTGGAAGGCCGGCTACTGGGTGGTCAGCTACGACCAGCGCGGCTGGGGCGGCAGCGACGGGCGCATCGAGATGATGGACCCGCGCTTCGAGGTGAGCGACGCCAGCGCGGTGATCGACTGGGCCGCCGCGCACCTGCCGCGGCTGAGCATGGACGGCCCCGGCGACCCGCGGCTGGGCATGCTCGGCGAGAGCTACGGCGGCGCCGTGCAGTTGCTGGCCGCGGCGCAAGACCCGCGCATCGACGCCATCGTGCCCATCGCCACCTGGTACGACCTGAGCGACGCCCTGGCCCCGATGGCCAGTTGAAGATGGGCTGGGGCGGCGTGCTGGTCAGCCTGGGCCTGGCCACCGGCTACGACCTGGGCAAGTTCGTCCAGGCCGACTACCTGCACAGCGCCAGCGGGCGCATGGCCGCACCGGTGCGGGCCGAGCTGGCCGCCCACAGCCTGGCGCGCTACTGCGCCGAGGGCCGCCGCCCGCACGCCGACGCCCTGCTGATCCAGGGCCTGCGCGACACCCTGTTCCCCTCGACCAGGGCCTGCAGATCCGCCAGTGCCTGCGCCAGGGCAGCGCCGACGTGCGCCTGCTGGGGATGCAGGGCGGGCACATCCTGCCCCCGCCGTTGCAGGCCTGGAGCGGCCTGCCGCCGTTCAACAACGAGCCGGTGATCCATTGCGGCGAGCGTGCCATCAACCTCTACCAGGGCATCCTCGCCTGGTACGAGGAGAAGCTGCGCCGGCGCCCCGGCGCCGCCGACAGCGTGCCCTCGCTGTGCGTCAGCCTCGACCTGGACCAGGGCCTGGCGCTGGACGAACTGCCCGCCCCCGGCCCCACCGTGGCCCTGCCGCCGACACCGGTACGCCCGGCCAGCAGCGGGCTGCTGCAGCCCCGCACCTTCATCCCGCTGCACCAGGTCGCCGAGCCCGGCGCCCTGCTCGGCAGCCCCGAGGTGCGCCTCTCCCGGCCGCTGGGCGCGGGCGAGCAGGCGCTGCTGTTCGCCTCGCTGGCGATTCGCGGCGCGGACGGCCGCACCCGGGTGCTGGACGAGCAGGTCAAGCCGTTGCTCAACCGCGGCACCACGCGGCTCAACGCGGTCAGCGCCCGCCTGGCAGCGGGGGACGAGATCGGCCTGCTGGTCAGCGGCTTCAGCGGCCAGTACCTGTTCAACGGCTCCTGGCAGTTCGGCGCGGTAGACCTGCAGGGCGAGGTGCAACTGCCCGCCCTGCTGCCGCTGCAGCCGCGCCTGGCGGCCGGCCGCTGACTCAGCGCAGCGGCCCGGCGGGCGCCTCGTCCAGCTGGGCCAGCAGCATCGGCTCGCCGTCGCCGTCCACCGGCAGCAGCGCCCACTGCTCCTTGTGGCCCAGCCGGCGGTGGCTCTGGCGCACCTGGCTGCCCAGCGGCAGCGGCGCCTTGAAGTGCACGTCCAGGCGCACCTGTTCGGCCAGGCGGCGGCCGGTGAGGCTGCGCGCCAGGCTCCACATGCCGTGGGCGAAGGGCTTGCCGAAGCCGTAGCGCGAGGCCATCAGGCGCGACAGGTGCAGCGGGTTGAAGTCGCCGCTCAGGCCCGCATAGCGCCAGCCGGCGATCTTCGGCACGCGCCATTGCACGCCGGGGTGCGCGGGCACTTCCAGGGTATGCCACTGGGCGCGCTCGGGCAGCGGGTCGGGCTCGGCGTGGTCGTCGAGGAAGTCGCCGCGGCGCAGGTAGGTGGTGATCGACTGCCAGTAGAGCATGTCGTGGTGCCAGACCTCGGTCACCACGTCCACCTCCAGCCCCAGCGGGCTGCGCCGACTGGTGAGGATGCGGCAGTCCAGCTGCAGCTGGTCGCCCTCCTCCAGCAGCCGGTAGCGCTGGATGTGGCTGCGCAGGTGGATCAGCCCGAGGATCGACAGCGGCATGCGCGAACGGCTGAGCAGGCGCAGGTGCAGCGGCAGGCTGATCACCTGCGGGTACAGCAGGGGCACGCCCAGGCCTGGGTCCAGGCCGAAGTGCTGGCGGTAGGCGCGCAGGTGGCGGGCGTCGAAGCGCAGGCTGCGGCTGTCCATGGCCAGGTTCGGCAGGCGCTCGCCACGGCCCAGGCCACGGCGCGGCAACAACATGCGGCTGTAACTGCCCAGCAGCGAGGGCAACTTTCGCTTCACGAGCGGCTCCGGGAGGGGGTGCGCCGCACAGCATGGTCGCTGCGCGGCGCCACGGCAAGTCGCCGAAGGTCGCGGATCGCCCGCGGCCCTACAGGCGGCGCAGGTGCACCGTGACTTCCTCGCGGTCGTGGTACAGCTGCTTGCAGCCGATGGCCACGCGCAGGCCGCGCTCGCGGAAGCTCTCGCGCAGGCGTTCGAGGATCTTGCGCACCTCGGCGTAGCGCTGCTTCATCGGCAGCTTGAGGTTGACCACCGCCTCGCGGCACAGCCCCTCGCCGATCCAGGTCTCGATCAGCGAGCCGGTGCGCGCCGGCTTCTCGACGATGTCGCAGACCATCCAGTCCACCGTCTGCCGCGGCCGGAACACATAGCCGTCGGCGCGCTGGTGGTCCACCAGGCCGGAATAGACCAGGTTCTCGGCCATGGGCCCGTTGTCCACGGCGATCACCCGCATCTCGCGGTTGACCAGTTGCCAGGTCCAGCCGCCGGGCGCGGCGCCCAGGTCCACGGCGAGCATGCCCGGCGCCAGGCGTTTGTCCCAGTCGGCGCGCGGGATGAAGTGGTGCCAGGCCTCCTCCAGCTTGAGGGTCGAGCGGCTGGGCGCCTCGCGGGGGAACCGCAGGCGCGGGATGCCCATCGGCCACATGGCGCTGTTGCGCGGCTCGGCGAGGCCGACGAAGACTTCGCGGCCGGAGCGGAAGGTCAGCAGCAGGCGCGGCAGGCTCGGGTCCTCGCGCAGCTTGCCGGCCTTGACCAGCGCGGCGCGCAGGGGCTTCTCGAACTTGCGGCAGAAGGTCGACAGTTCCTTGCCTTCGTTGCTGTCGAAGACTTCCAGCCACAGGCTGCCGCACAGCGGGTACGGGCCCAGCTCCTCCAGCAGCGCGCCGATGCGGTCCTGCTCGGGCAACTGGACGAAACCGGTGCCGCGGGCCCACTGGCGCGGGAAGATCAGCTCGGAAAAGCGCAGGTGGCGCATCAGCCGGTCGGCGCCGTCGGCTTCCTGGCAGACGAACTCGGCGTAGGCGGTGGCCGGCTTGGCGCGGGCGTAGCCAGCCACGTCCAGGCCGGCGGCCAGGTCGGAAATCTCCGCGCAGACCTCGTTTTCGAAGCCCGGGCGGCAATGCAGTAGCAGGGTGTTCATCGGGGTGTCTCCTTGGCCGCGCACTATAGTCGCTGAGCGGCCGGCTTTCACCCGGATTCGCCCGCTGCGAAGGCCGGGCCGAGGGAACCCGCGGCTGCGGCAAAGGGTCCAGACTCCATGGCAGGACCGCCCGGAGCGGTCTAGCTTGAGAGTTCCGAAGTCGCGTTCCAGGGCCTGGCAGCCCCGGGGCACGCATGCCGGAAACCGTCAGGATGCCGCCAGATATGCAGAAGTTACCGCCAATCCGCGTTGCTTTTGCGCCATGCTGGGCTCTTCGCCCGGCGCCTCCGTCAGTATCGGAGCGGTGCCGTCGATCCGGCAGAACCTAGCCTGAGGAGAACGTCATGCCCGCAGTGGACAGCCTGAACAGCCTGCGCACCCTAGAGGTGGGCGGCAAGACCTACCACTATTACAGCCTCCCGGAAGCCGCGAAGCAGCTCGGCGACCTGGACAGGCTGCCGAAGTCGCTCAAGGTGCTCCTGGAGAACCTCCTGCGCTGGGAGGACAACCACACGGTCAACGCCGACGACCTGCGCGCCCTGGCCGGCTGGCTGAAGGAGCGCCGCTCCGACCGCGAGATCCAGTACCGCCCGGCGCGGGTGCTGATGCAGGACTTCACCGGGGTGCCGGCGGTGGTCGACCTGGCCGCCATGCGCGACGCCATGGCCAAGGCCGGGGGCGATGCGCAGAAGATCAACCCGCTGTCCCCTGTCGACCTGGTCATCGACCACTCGGTGATGGTCGACCGCTACGCCAGCCACGCCGCCTTCGCCGAGAACGTCGAGATCGAGATGCAGCGCAACGGCGAACGCTACGCCTTCCTGCGCTGGGGCCAGAACGCCTTCGACAACTTCCGCGTGGTGCCGCCGGGCACCGGCATCTGCCACCAGGTCAACCTGGAGTACCTGGGCCGCACGGTGTGGACCAAGGACGAGGACGGGCGCACCTACGCCTTCCCCGACACCCTGGTCGGCACCGACTCGCACACCACCATGATCAACGGCCTGGGTGTGCTCGGCTGGGGCGTCGGCGGCATCGAGGCAGAGGCGGCCATGCTCGGCCAGCCGGTGTCCATGCTGATCCCCGAGGTGATCGGCTTCAAGCTTACCGGCAAGCTGAAGGAAGGCATCACCGCCACCGACCTGGTGCTCACCGTCACCCAGATGCTGCGGCAGAAGGGCGTGGTGGGGAAATTCGTCGAGTTCTACGGCGACGGCCTGGCCGACCTGCCCCTGGCCGACCGCGCCACCATCGCCAACATGGCCCCGGAATACGGCGCCACCTGCGGCTTCTTCCCGGTGGACGAGATCACCCTGGGCTATCTGCGCCTGTCCGGCCGCCCGGAACAGACCGTCAAGCTGGTGGAGGCCTACTGCAAGGCCCAGGGCCTGTGGCGCGAAAAGGGCCACGAGCCTGTGTTCACCGACGCCCTGCAGCTGGACCTGGGCGACGTCGAGGCCAGCCTGGCCGGGCCCAAGCGCCCGCAGGACCGCGTGCCCCTGGGCCAGGTGGGCAAGGCCTTCGCCGACTTCCTCGCGCTGCAGCCCAAGGCCGCGCGCAGCCCGGAAGTCTCGCGCCTGCTCAATGAAGGCGGCGGTGGCGCCGCGGTGGGCAGCGCCGAGAGCCAGGGCATCGAGTACCAGCACGAGGGCAAGAGCTACCACCTGCAGGATGGCGCGGTGGTCATCGCCGCCATCACCTCCTGCACCAACACCTCCAACCCCAGCGTGATGATGGCCGCCGGCCTGCTGGCCAGGAAGGCGCTGGAGAAGGGCCTGCAGCGCAAGCCCTGGGTGAAGAGCTCGCTGGCCCCCGGCTCCAAGGTGGTCACCGACTACTTCAAGGCCGCCGGCCTGACGCGCTACCTGGACGAGCTGGGCTTCGACCTGGTGGGCTACGGCTGCACCACCTGCATCGGCAACTCCGGGCCGTTGCTGGAACCCATCGAGAAGGCCATCCAGCAGGCCGACCTGACGGTGGCCTCGGTGCTGTCCGGCAACCGCAACTTCGAGGGCCGCGTGCACCCGCTGGTGAAGACCAACTGGCTGGCCTCCCCGCCCCTGGTGGTAGCCTACGCCCTGGCCGGCAGCGTGCGCCTGGACCTGTCGAAGGACCCGCTGGGCACCGGCAAGGACGGCCAGCCGGTGTACCTGAAGGACATCTGGCCGAGCCAGCAGGAGATCGCCGAGGCGATCCAGAAGGTGGACACCGCGATGTTCCACAAGGAATACGCCGAGGTCTTCCAGGGCGACGAGAAGTGGCGCGCCATCGAAGTGCCCCAGGCGCAGACCTACACCTGGCAGGCCGACTCCACCTACATCCAGCATCCACCGTTCTTCGAGCACATCGCCGAGGCCCCGCCGAAGGTGGCCGACATCGAGAAGGCCAGGGTGCTGGCGGTGCTGGGCGACTCGGTGACCACCGACCACATCTCCCCCGCCGGCAACATCAAGAAGGACAGCCCGGCCGGGCGCTACCTCAGCGAGCACGGCGTGGCCTACGCCGACTTCAACTCCTACGGCTCGCGGCGCGGCAACCACGAGGTGATGATGCGCGGCACCTTCGCCAACATCCGCATCAAGAACGAGATGCTCGGCGGCGAGGAAGGCGGCAACACGCTCCACGTACCCAGCGGCGAGAAGCTGGCGATCTACGACGCGGCCATGCGCTACCAGGCCGAGGGCACGCCGCTGGTGATAGTCGCCGGCAAGGAGTACGGCACCGGCTCGTCCCGCGACTGGGCGGCCAAGGGCACCAACCTGCTGGGGGTCAAGGCGGTGATCGCCGAGAGTTTCGAGCGCATCCACCGCTCCAACCTGGTGGGCATGGGCGTGCTGCCGCTGCAGTTCACCGGCGGCCAGGACCGCAGGGCGCTGAACCTGACCGGCAAGGAAGTGCTGAACATCCGCGGCCTGGACGGCGAGCTGAAGCCGCACATGACGCTGAAGGTGGAAGTCACCCGCGAGGACGGCAAGCAGGACAGCTTCGAGGTCCTGTGCCGCATCGACACCCTCAACGAGGTGGAGTACTTCAAGGCCGGCGGCATCCTGCACTACGTGCTGCGCAGCCTGATCTGAGCAGTCGCCCGGTTCGAGGTCGGAGCCGGTGGGGAGATAGGTGAAACGGCGTATGACCGCGAACGGTCATACGCCCTACGCCCCATGCGGAGTCTGCCGTAGGTGTGGGGATGGCGCCGGCCTTGCCGGCGAAATCGCGGATAAGATCCGCTCCTACGGCTTCCCCTGTGCCCGCGCCCTTGCGGGAGCAGGCCCTGCCCGACAGACAAAACCTATAAATTCATAGGAAAATTACCTACGACCATGTGACAGGTAGCGTTTTGCCATCGTCCACGTCAATATTCCTACGTCAAATATCGAACAAGGCTTCAACTTTCGTTGATCCCGGCCGATAACAAAACCGTCACATGCCTTTTTCGTGGACCTCGCCCTGAATGCGCAACAACCAGCCCGTCACCCAGCGTGAACGCACCTACCCAGCGGAACAACGCCTGATCTCCACCACCAACAGCCGTGGCGTGATCACCTATGCCAACGACGCCTTCGTCGACATCAGCGGCTTCGCCCGGGACGAGCTGGTGGGCTCGCCGCACAACCTGGTGCGCCATCCGGACGTGCCGCCCGCGGTGTTCGCCCACATGTGGGCCACGCTGAAGAACGGCAAGCCGTGGATGGGCATCGTCAAGAACCGCTGCAAGAACGGCGACCACTACTGGGTCAGCGCCTACGTCACGCCCATCTTCGAGCGCAACGAGATCGTCGGCTACGAGTCGGTGCGCGTGCGCCCCAGCGCCGAGCAGGTCGAGCGCGCCCAGGCCCTGTACCAGCGGATCAACGCCGGCAAGCCGGCGATCCCGCGCCGCGACCTGTGGCTGCCGGTGCTGCTGGACTGGCTGCCGTTCATCCTGATCAGCCAGGTGGCCTTCCTCATCGGCGTCTGGCTCGATTCGCACTGGGGCTTCGCCCTCGCCGCCCTGCTCGCCATCCCCCTCGGCCTGGCCGGCCTGGGCTGGCAGCAGCGCGGCCTCAAGCGCCTGCTGCGCCTGGCCGAGCAGACCACCTCGGACCCGCTGATCGCACAGATGTACACCGACAGCCGCGGCGCCCAGGCGCGCCTGGAGATGTCCATCCTCAGCCAGGAAGCGCGGCTGAAGACCTGCCTGACGCGCCTGCAGGACACCGCCGAGCAGCTCACCGCCCAGGCCCGCCAGGCCGATACCCTGGCCCACCACAGCTCCTCCGGCCTGGAACGCCAGCGCGTGGAGACCGAGCAGGTGGCCACGGCGGTCAACCAGATGGCCGCCACCACCCAGGAAGTGGCGAACAACGTGCAGCGCACCGCCGACGCCACCCGCCAGGCCAACGAGCTGACGCGCCGCGGGCGCAGCGTGGCCAGCGAGACCCGCGCAGCCATCCAGCGCCTGTCCGCCTCGGTGGGCGAGACCGGCCTTGCGGTGAGCCAGCTGGCCCAGGACAGCAACGAGATCGGCGGCGTGGTCGACGTGATCAAGGGCATCGCCGACCAGACCAACCTGCTGGCGCTCAACGCCGCCATCGAGGCCGCCCGCGCCGGCGAGATGGGCCGCGGCTTCGCCGTGGTGGCCGACGAGGTGCGCTCGCTGGCCCAGCGCACAGCCGAGTCCACCGAGCAGATCCACGGCCTGATCGCCAAGCTGCAGACCACCGCCGAAGGCGCGGTGAGCGCCATGGAGGTCGGCCGCCGCCAGGCCGACGAAGGCGTCGAGCGGGTGCTGGAGGCCGACCAGGCGCTGTCCGGCATCAGCGACTCGGTGGCCAACATCGCCGACATGGCCAACCAGATCGCCGCGGCGGCCGAGGAACAGAGCGCGGTGGCCGAGGAGATCAACCGCAACATCGCCACCATCGCCCAGCTCGCCGACCAGACCTCCGACGAGGCCCAGCGCACCGCGCAGTTGAGCGAGGAGCTGACCGGCACGGCGCAGAGCCAGTATTCGCTGGTGGAGCGGTTCAACCGCTGAGCACCGGGGCTCGTCCGGGCGTCGGGCGTACAAGCGTTCGCGGTTGTACGCCGTTCCTTCGTCCGTTGCCCGCTTCGTGGTCGGTTCGGAGCGCCCTTGAACGGGGCTTCGGGCTCGGGGCCGCAGTGCCTGGTGACCAAGGTCAGGCGGCGGATAACCGCGAACGGTTATTCGCCCTACGCTCCCGGCGGTTTCGGTGCATGGCTTGACTCCGCTCCCTCTCCCTAACCCTCTCCCTGAAGGGAGAGGGGACCGTTGGGCAGAACAGGAGGTTATGCAGTTAGCCGACAGCCTCGACGGTTTCCGGTGAAAGCATTCCTTCTCTCGGCACGGACAAGCTCCCTCTCCCGCTTGCGGGAGAGGGCTGGGGAGAGGGTTACGGACGCCAACGCAGCTCCGAAGCCGAACCTAGCCGAGGTGCCTTGCGTTACAGCGACTGCGCCGGGTCCGCCGCCACCGCCGCGGCCTTGCGTACGAACAGGCAGTAGGCGGCCGTCAGCAGCGCCAGGAACGGGATGCCGAAGACCAGGGTCATGCGGAAGGCATCGACGAAGGCGGTGGTCAGCAGGATCGCCAGCATGAGCCCCAGCCCCAGCAGCGTCGCCCAGGGGAACCCCCACATGCGGAAGGACAGCTGCAGGGCGCCGCGCGCCTGGTGGTAGCGGCGGAAGCGGTAGTGGGTGAAGAAGATCATCATCCAGGCGAAGAGCGCGCCGAAGATCGAGATGGCCATCATCAGCATGAACGACTGCTCGGGAAACGCCACGTTGACCAGGGTCGCCAGGGCGATGCCGGTGCAGGACAGCGCCAGCGCGTTCAGCGGCACCCCGGCGCCGCTCAGCCGGCCCATGGCGCGGGGCGCGTAGCCGGCGCGCGAGAGGCTGAACATCATCCGCGTGGTGGTGTAGAGCTGGCTGTTCATCGCCGACAGCGCCGCCACCAGGATGACGAAGTTGATCAGCCCGGTGGCGCCGGGAATCCCGACCTGCTGCATGACGCTGACGAAGGGGCTCTCGGCGCCCTGCCCCGACCGGTCCCAGGGCAGCATGGCGAGGATCAGCGCCAGGGTCAGGATGTAGAACACCAGCAGGCGCACCATGGTCACGCGGAAGGCCTGCTTCACCGCGCGCTCGGGCTGTTCGGCCTCGCCGGCGGCCACCGCGATCATCTCGATGCTCAGGTAGCTGAAGATGGCGATGATCACCGCGACCCACATGCCGGACAGCCCGTGGGGCAGGAAGCCGCCGTGCGCGACGTAGTGATGGAAGCCGTACTCCGGGTGCGTGCCGCCGAACACCAGCCAGGCGCCGAGCAGGATGAAGGCGAGGATGGCGCTGATCTTGATCGCCGAGAAGGCGTACTCGAAGTGGCCGAAGGCCTTGACGCTGATGGCGTTGGTCAGGATCAGCGCCGAGGAGAACAGCAGGATCCACACCCAGCTGGCCACGCCGGGGAACCAGTACTTCATGTACAGGGCGATGGCGGTGACCTCGGTGCCCACCGCCAGGACGATGGCCGCCCAGTAGGCGTAACGCACCAGGAAGCCGGCCAGCGGGCCGACGTAGAACTCGGCGTAGGCGCCGAAGGAGCCGGAGGTGGGATGGGCCACGGTCATCTCCGCCAGGCAGCCCATCAGCAACAGCGCGATCAGCGCGCCTATGGCGTAGCTGAGCAGCACGCCGGGGCCGGCGAAGCCGATGGCGAAGCTGCTGCCCATGAAGAGCCCGGTGCCGATGGCGCCGCCAATGGCGATCATGCTCATCTGCGCCGAGGTGAGCTGGCGCTTGAGCCCCTGCTCGCGTGCCGCGATGGCGGCGAATCCAGTCTTGTCGTTCATCTTGTGCCTCTGGGGTCTTGTCGTTATGGCGGGCGTCAGAGCAGTTGCAGCGGGTATTCGACGATCACCCGCACTTCGTCGTTGTCGGCGGTGTCGGCGCGGGCCACCTGAGCGCTGGAGCGCACGCTGGCCTGGCGCACGCGGATCGACAGGTCCTTCGCCGCGCCGGACTGCACCACGTAGCCCAGCTCGATATCGCGCTCCCAGCGCCTGCCGTCGTCGCCATAGCGTCCGTAGGCGCCGTTGGGGCCGCCCTGGTAATGGCTGTCGTCGATGTGGTCGCCGCTGACGTAGCGGCTCATGAAGGTCAGCCCGGGTACGCCGAAGCCGGCCAGGTCGAGGTCGTAGCGCAGTTGCCAGGAGCGTTCGTTGGGGCCGTTGAAGTCCAGCACCTGCACCGAGTTGGCGAGGTAGATCGAGGTGCCGCTCTGGCGGTCGAAGCCCAGGTAGTCGAAGGGTTCGTCGCCGTGCACGCGCTGGTGGGCCAGGGTCAGCGCCTGGGCGCCCTGGCTGTAGCGCACGGCGGCGGACCAGGTGGTGTTGTCGATGTCGCCGGCCAGCCGGCGGCCGTCGTCGAGGGTGCGGTAGAGGTTGAAGTCGAGGTTCAGCGCTCGGCCGTCGCCCAGCTCCAGGCGCTGGCCGGCGCTGGCGTAGTACTGCCGCCAGATGTCGTCGAAGCGCGAGCTGTAGGCGGACAGGCGGGTGCCTTCACGCGGCGTCCAGGCCAGGCCCGCATAGTCGACCGCGCGGGTTTCCACCTGGGCGTAGAGCGCCTTGAGCGCGCCGTCGGCGTTGCTGGAGTTGCCGTCGTTGCCGGCGGTGAAGTGCCCGGCGTCGAACAGCAGGCCGTCCAGCTCGCGGCTGCTGAGCGAAACGCCGATGGCCATCGGGGTGAACAGGCGCGCGTTGCCGGTGCCGAACACCGGGTTCATCGGTGCCTGGCTGCCATATTTCAGCTCGCTGCGGGAGACCCGCAGCTTCACCGCGGCGCCGGCTTCGGAATACTCGTCTTCCGGCTCGCCCCGGGAGTCCACCGGCAGCAGGTCGGTGCCCGTGCGGGCGCGGCTGCTATCGAGCTTGAGGCCCAGGTTGGCATAGGCGTCCACGCCGACGCCGACGGTGCCCGGGGTATAGCCGGAGCGGTAGTCCAGCATCATCCCGTGGGCCCATTCCTGGCGATAGTTCTGCCCGCCCGGGTTGTTCAGCAGGTTGCGATGGAAGAAGAAGTTGCGCTGGGTCAGCAGCAGCTGGCTGCCGGCGAGGAATCCGCCGTCGGCTTCGTCCGCCAGCACCGGCGCGCTCAGCGCGACGAGCGCGAGCAAGGGACACATCGGCAAGGGATGCAGCTTCATGGAGGGGATCGACCTTTTTGTTGTACTTGTCAGTCAAGGCGGGCGCCAGCCGGCGCCCGGGGAAGGCCCTGGCGGGCCGGATCAGGTCACCTGCTTGCGGGTCATGAAGCGCTCTGCGCGCCAGGCGCCGCTGTCGAGCACGTCGCCGAGGATTTCCGCGGCGTCCCAAACATCGCTGTAGCGGGTGTACAGCGGGGTGAAGCCGAAGCGCATGATCCGCGGCTCGCGGTAGTCGCCGATGACCCCGCGGTCGATCAGCGCCTGCACCACCGCGTAGCCCTCGGGATGCTCGAAGCTGACGTGGCTGCCGCGGCGGGCGTGCTCCAGTGGCGTCACCAGGGTCAGCGGGTGGGCCGCGCAGCGGGCCTGGACGCGTTCGATGAAGAGGTCGGTCAGGGCCAGCGACTTCGCGCGCAGGGCCTGCATGTCGGTCTTGGCGAAGCTGTCCAGGCCGCATTCGACCAGGGCCATGGAGGTGATCGGCTGGGTCCCGCAGAGGTAGCGGCCGATGCCCGGCGCCGGCGCGTAGGCCGGTTCCATGCCGAACTGGCGGGCATGGCCCCACCAGCCGGACAGCGGTTGCCAGACCTGCTCGCGCAGCGCCGGCGACACCCAGACGAATGCCGGGGAACCGGGGCCGCCGTTGAGGTACTTGTAGGTGCAGCCGATGGCGTAGTCGGCACCGGCCGCCGTGAGGTCGACCGGCACGGCGCCGACCGAATGGCACAGGTCCCAGATGGTCAGCGCGCCGCATTCATGGGCCAGCGCGGTGAGCGCGGCCATGTCGTGCAGGTGGCCGGTCTTGTAGTTCACCTGGGTGAGCAGCAGCACCGCGGTATCGGCGCCGACGGCAGCCGGCACGTCCTCCGGACGATCCACCAGGCGCAGCTGGTAACCCTGGCGGAGCATGTCGGCCAGGCCCTCGACCATGTAGATGTCGGTGGGGAAGTTGCTGCGCTCGGTGACGATCACCTTGCGCGCGGGATCGCGGCCCGCCTGCACGCGCAGGGCCGCCACCAGCACCTTGAACAGGTTGATCGAGGTGGTGTCGGTGACCACCACCTCGTCTTCGCCGGCACCGATCAGGCGCGCCAGCTGGTTGCCCAGGCGCTCCGGCAGGGCGCGCCAGCCGGCGCCGTTCCAGCTACCGATGAGGCCTTCGCCCCACTCTTGCGCCAGCACCTGGCGGGCGCGCTCCAGCGCCGCCCTGGGACGGGCGCCGAGGGAGTTGCCGTCCAGGTAGATCACCCCTTCGGGCAGCGCGAAGTCGTCACGCAGCGCGGCCAGGGGGTCGCGGGCATCGAGGGCCAGGCAGTCTTCTCTTGTTGTCATGTCGGTTCCTAGTGCGAAAGACGACGCAGCACGGCGCGCACCGGGCTGGCATCGAGATGGGTGAACTTGAGCGGGAGGGCGATCAGCTCGTAGTCGCCGGGCGGCACCTCGTCGAGCAACAGGCCTTCGAGGATGGCCATGCGCTGGCGGGCGACGGCGCGGTGCGCGTCGAGGCGCTTGCTGTCCTGCGGGTCGAGCGACGGGGTGTCGGTCCCCACCAGGCGCACGCCATGGGCGGCGAGCAGCTCGATGCAGGCCGGATCGACGGCGGCGAAGCGCTCCGGCCAGGCGTCCAGCGGCGCCTTGCGCCAGGTGCGGATCAGCACCCGCGGCGGCACCCCGGCCAGGTGGCCGAGCAGGTGCCCGGGGAGCACGCAAGGCAGCGCATCCAGGCAGTGGATCACCCGGCAGGGGCCGAGGTAGGGCGCCAGGTCCACCGCGCCTATGGCGGCGCCGTCGGCGTCGTAGTGCAAGGGGGCGTCGGCGTGCGCCCCGGTGTGCGGCGACAGGGTGATGCGCCCGACGTTGACCGGGCACTGCTCATCGATCCGCCAGCAGCGCTCCTCCTGGAAGGGCGTGTCGCCCGGCCAGGTCGGGGTGCTGGTGTCCAGCGGCGGGCTGATGTCCCACAGGGTGCGGTCGTCGGGCATGCTCGGTCTCCTCGGCAGGTGGGAGGATGATGCTGCAACGCCCCGTGCAGTTTCGTGCTATCTTCGTCGCGAATGCGCCGCTCATTCGCAGATAATTTCTCCAACAAAGCCTTTCATAGAAGATCCTGCAGATGACTCTCGACAGCACCGACTTGCGCATCCTGCTCTGCCTGCAGCACAACGGCCGCATCAGCAACCAGGAGCTGGCGGAGAAGGTCGCGCTGTCGCCGTCGGCCTGCCTGCGGCGCCTGCGCAATCTGGAGGAGGAAGGCATCGTCTGCGGCTATCGCCCGGTGCTGGACGCCGAGCGGCTGGGCATCGAGCTGGAGGCGCTGGTGCATGTGTCCATGCGCCAGGACGAGGCGGACTGGCACGAGCGCTTCGTCGAGCGGGTGCAAGGCTGGCCCGAGGTGGTCGGCGCCTATATCGTCACCGGGCACAGCAACTACGTGCTGCGGGTGCAGGCGCGCAGCCTGAAGCAGTTCTCCGACTTCATCGTCAATCGCCTGAACCGCGCCAACGGCGTGACCGACATCCGCTCGGAAATCATCCTGCAGACCATCAAGGAAGGCGGCGGCGTGCTCGACCTGCTGGCCGCACGCCGCTAGGCCGGTTCAACGGGCGAGGAAGGCGGCCACCGCGTCGGCGGTGCTGTCCAGATGCTGCTCATGGCTCAAACCCGAGGCCTTCAGCGGCTTCAGGTCATGGTCCGCCGCCGCCAGCCACTGGACGCGGATCGCCGGCGACAGCAGGTACTGCGCCACGTGCGCGCGGTCGCCCAGGGCGTCGCGTTCGCCCTGGACGATCAGCGTCGGCGTGCGCAGCTCGGCCAGGTGCGCCACCCGCGGCTTCTCCGGCTTGCCCGCGGCGTAGAAGGGGTAGCCCAGGCACACCAGGACGTCGGCGCCGAGTTCGTCGGCCAGCAGGCTGGCCATGCGCCCGCCCATGGACTTGCCGCCGATGGCCAGCGGCCCCTGCACCTGCCCGCGTACTTCGGCGAATACCTGGCGCCAGCACTCCAGCAGCTGCTTCTGCGGGTTCGGCGGGCGCCGGCGGCCGTCCTCGCGGCGGGCGGCCATGTAGGGGAACTCGAAACGCGCCACCGCCACGCCGCGGGCGGCCAGGCGCCGGGCGATCTCGTCCATGAACGGGCTGTCCATGGGCGCGCCGGCGCCATGGGCCAGGACGAGGGTCGCCGACAGCGCGCCGACGGGTCGGTTCCACAGCAGCGACAAAGCGCCACAGTCACGTATTGGCACCGCCTCGGAGGCCGATTGATCGGAATCAATATTCCGTTTCCGGGGTTTATCCATTCTTCGCTCCGCTAGTTGCGTAATTAGTACCTGTCCCTGGGGAGGGGCGGCGTTCGCCGTAAGGAACCCGCCGGGATGGGCTAGCCCATAACCGTGGATGGAAGCCCATATACCATGAGCACAACCAATCAGACCGCTTATAACTACAAGGTGGTCCGCCAGTTCGCCGTGATGACGGTGATCTGGGGAATCGTCGGCATGCTGGTCGGCGTCGTCATCGCCGCCCAGCTGGTGTGGCCGGAACTCAACCTCGGCTTGCCGTGGACGAGCTTCGGACGCCTGCGCCCGCTGCACACCAATGCCGTGATCTTCGCCTTCGGTGGCTGCGCCCTGTTCGCCACCAGCTACTATGCGGTGCAGCGTACCTGCCAGACCCGCCTGTTCTCCGACACCCTGGCCTCCTTCACCTTCTGGGGCTGGCAGCTGGTGATCCTGCTGGCCGCCATCAGCCTGCCGCTGGGCTACACCTCCTCCAAGGAGTACGCCGAGCTGGAATGGCCGATCGACATCCTCATCACCATCGTCTGGGTCGCCTACGCCGTGGTGTTCTTCGGCACCCTGGTGAAGCGCAAGACCAAGCACATCTACGTGGGCAACTGGTTCTTCGGCGGCTTCATCCTGACCGTGGCGCTGCTGCACGTGGTCAACAACCTGGAGCTGCCGGTCGGCTTCATGAAGTCGTACTCCATCTACTCCGGCGCCACCGACGCCATGGTCCAGTGGTGGTACGGCCACAACGCCGTGGGCTTCTTCCTGACCGCCGGCTTCCTGGGGATGATGTACTACTTCGTGCCCAAGCAGGCCGAACGCCCGGTCTACTCCTATCGCCTGTCGATCGTGCACTTCTGGGCACTGATCGCCGTGTACATCTGGGCCGGCCCGCACCACCTGCACTACACCGCCCTGCCGGACTGGGCGCAGTCCCTGGGCATGGTGATGTCGCTGATCCTCCTGGCGCCGTCCTGGGGCGGCATGATCAACGGCATGATGACCCTCTCGGGCGCCTGGCATAAGCTGCGCAGCGACCCCATCCTGCGCTTCCTGGTGGTATCCCTGGCCTTCTACGGCATGTCCACCTTCGAAGGCCCGATGATGGCCATCAAGACCGTCAACGCCCTCTCCCACTACACCGACTGGACCATCGGCCACGTGCACGCCGGCGCCCTGGGCTGGGTCGCCATGGTCTCCATCGGCTCGCTGTACCACATGATCCCGAAGGTCTTCGGCCGCGAGCAGATGCACAGCGTGGGCCTGATCAACGCGCACTTCTGGCTGGCCACCATCGGCACCGTGCTCTACATCGCCTCGATGTGGGTCAACGGCATCACCCAGGGCCTGATGTGGCGTGCGGTCAACGCCGACGGCACCCTCACCTACTCCTTCGTCGAAGCGCTCGCCGCCGGCCACCCCGGCTTCGTGGTGCGCATGATCGGTGGCGCCGTGTTCCTCAGCGGCATGCTGATCATGGCCTACAACACCTGGCGCACCATTGCCTCCTCCAAGGCGGAGGACGCTGAAGCGGCCGCCCGGATTCCCGCCGTCGTAGGAGCCCACTGATGAAACACGAAGTACTCGAGAAAAACGTCGGCCTGCTGGCCCTGTGCATGGCCGTGGCCGTGAGCATCGGCGGCCTGACGCAGATCGTCCCGCTGTTCTTCCAGGACGTCACCAACACCCCGGTGGAAGGCATGAAGCCCTACACCGCCCTGCAACTGGAAGGGCGCGACATCTACATCCGCGAAGGCTGCGTCGGCTGCCACTCGCAGATGATCCGCCCGTTCCGCGCCGAGACCGAGCGCTACGGCCACTACTCCGTGGCTGGCGAGAGCGTCTGGGACCACCCCTTCCTGTGGGGCTCCAAGCGTACCGGCCCGGACCTGGCCCGCGTCGGCGGCCGCTACTCCGACGACTGGCACCGCGCGCACCTGTACAACCCGCGCAACGTGGTGCCGGAATCGAAGATGCCCGCCTACCCCTGGCTGGTCGAGAACAAGCTCGACGGCAAGGACATCGAGGGCAAGCTGAAGGCCATGCGCACCCTCGGCGTGCCCTACACCGACGAGGACATCGCCGGCGCCCGCGACAGCGTCCAGGGCAAGAGCGAGATGGACGCCCTGGTGGCCTACCTGCAGGGCCTGGGCACAGCGATCAAGAACAAGCGGTGATGGCCATGGACATCGGAACCATCCGCGGCCTCGGCACCGTCGTGGTGATGCTCGCCTTCATCGGCGTCACCCTCTGGGCCTACAGCGGCAAGCGCAAGCAGCGCTTCGACGCCGACGCCCTGCTGCCCTTCGCCGACGACCCGCAGGCTCTGCGCCACGCCGAGCATGAACAAGCTTCTGGGAGCAACAAAGCATGACTACCTTCTGGAGTCTGTACATCACCGTACTGACCGTCGGATCGCTGATCGCCCTGCTATGGCTGGTCTTCGCCACCCGCAGCGGCGAGACCAAGGGCGCCACCGACCAGACCATGGGGCACTCCTTCGACGGTATCGAGGAATACGACAACCCGCTGCCGCGCTGGTGGTTCCTGCTGTTCGTGGGCACCATCGTCTTCGCCGTCGGCTACCTGGCCCTGTACCCGGGCCTGGGCAACTGGAAGGGCATCCTGCCGGGCTACACCGACGGCTGGACCCAGGTGAAGCAGCTGGAACGCGAGCAGGCCATGGCCGACGAGAAATATGCGCCGATCTTCGCCAAGTACTCGGCCATGTCCATCGAGGAAGTGGCCAAGGACCCGGCGGCGCTGAAGACCGGCGAGCGCCTGTTCGCCACCTACTGCTCGATCTGCCACGGCTCCGACGCCAAGGGCGCCATGGGCTTCCCCAACCTGACCGACCAGGACTGGCGCTGGGGTGGCGACGCGCAGACCATCCAGACCACCATCCTGGGCGGCCGCCACGCGGTGATGCCGGCCTGGGGCGAGGTGCTGGGCGACCAGGGCGTGCATGACGTGGCTGCATTCGTCACCACCAAGCTGGACGGCCGCAAGCTGCCCGAAGGCGTGACCGATGCCCAGGTGGCCAATGGCGAGAAACTCTTCGCCACCACCTGCATCGCCTGCCACGGCCCCGAAGGCAAGGGCACCGCCGCCCTGGGCGCGCCGGACCTGACCCACCCGGGTGCGTTCATCTACGGCTCGGGCTTCGCCCAGCTGCAGCAGACCATCCGCCATGGCCGCCAGGGCCAGATGCCGGCCCAGGAAGCCTACCTGGGCAAGGACAAGGTCCACGTCCTGGCCGCGTACATCTACAACATTTCCCGCCCGGAGAACGCCAACTGACCCCCTGCCGCTCGCGCCCGCCCGGGCGCGAGCAACTTCCGCGCAGTTACGCGACCAAGTGTCGCACCTGGCGCGCGCCATTCCTTCACACTGCTCTAGATCAAGACTAAGCTCATTCCATCCGTGAGTCGCCGGTAATTCGGGGAAACCCTACGCTTATCAGGGTTTCAACGCCGGCAGAGAGCCTGAAAAACATTGGCAGAAATGCCCTCAAAGCGGCATGCGCAGCGGCTCCGGAGCCTATTCCGGCGCGTTGCATTGCCTACTGGCTTTCTACATACTTGCCGCCGTTTTTTGTCCCTAAATAGCAAAAAAACCGTGGAACCTTAGAATGAGCACAGCAATCAGTCCGACTGCTTATAACTATAAGGTAATCCGCCAGTTCGCCATCATGACGGTGGTCTGGGGATACTAGGAATGGGGATGGGTGTTTTCATCGCCTCACAGTTGGTATGGCCCGAGCTGAACTTCGGGCTGCCGTGGACCAGTTTCGGGCGACTTCGCCCGCTGCACACCAACCTGGTGATCTTCGCCTTCGGCGGCTGTGCTCTGTTCGCAACCTCCTACTACGTGGTGCAACGCACCTGTCAGACCCGCCTGATTTCCGATAGCCTGGCCGCCTTCACCTTCTGGGGCTGGCAACTGGTGATCGTGCTGGCCGGCATCACCCTGCCGCTGGGCTACACCTCCTCCAAGGAGTACGCCGAGCTGGAATGGCCGATCGACATCCTGATCGCCATCGTCTGGGTCACCTACGCCGTGGTGTTCTTCGGCACCATCGTCAAGCGCCAGACCAAGCACATCTACGTGGGCAACTGGTTCTACGGCGGCTTCATCCTGGTTACCGCGATGCTGCACATCGTCAACAACCTGGAGATCCCGGTCGGCTGGTTCAAGTCCTACTCCATCTATGCCGGCGCCACCGACGCCATGGTCCAGTGGTGGTACGGCCACAACGCCGTGGGCTTCTTCCTGACCACCGGCTTCCTCGGCATGATGTACTACTTCGTGCCCAAGCAGGCCGAGCGCCCGGTCTACTCCTACCGCCTGTCCATCGTCCACTTCTGGGCGCTGATCACCCTGTACATCTGGGCCGGCCCGCACCACTTGCACTACACCGCCCTGCCGGACTGGGCGCAGTCCCTGGGCATGGTGATGTCGCTGATCCTCCTGGCGCCCTCCTGGGGCGGCATGATCAACGGCATGATGACCCTCTCCGGCGCCTGGCATAAGCTGCGCACCGACCCCATCCTGCGCTTCCTGGTGGTGTCCCTGGCCTTCTACGGCATGTCCACCTTCGAAGGCCCGATGATGGCCATCAAGACCGTCAACTCGCTGTCCCACTACACCGACTGGACCATCGGCCACGTGCACGCCGGCGCCCTGGGCTGGGTAGCGATGATCTCCATCGGCTCGCTGTACCACATGATCCCGAAGGTCTTCGGCCGCGAGCAGATGCACAGCACCGGCCTGATCAACGCGCACTTCTGGCTCGCCACCATCGGCACCGTGCTCTACATCGCCTCGATGTGGGTCAACGGCATCACCCAGGGCCTGATGTGGCGCGCGGTGAACACCGACGGCACCCTCACCTACTCCTTCGTGGAAGCGCTGCAGGCCAGCCACCCGGGCTTCATGGTCCGTGCGCTGGGCGGCTTCTTCTTCGCCTTCGGCATGCTGCTGATGGCCTACAACACCTTCCGTACCGTGCGCGGCTACAACGCGGCTGAAGTCGACGCCGCGGCCCGTATTCCCGCTGTAGGAGCTCATTGATGAAGCACGAAGCAGTCGAGAAGAACATCGGCCTGCTGGCCTTCTTCATGGTCATCGCCGTCAGCATCGGCGGCCTGACGCAGATCGTCCCGCTGTTCTTCCAGGACGTGACCAACAAGCCGGTGGAAGGCATGAAGCCGCGCACCGCGCTGGAGCTCGAAGGCCGTGACATCTATATCCGCGAAGGCTGCGTCGGCTGCCACTCGCAGATGATCCGCCCGTTCCGCGCCGAGACCGAGCGCTACGGCCACTACTCCGTGGCCGGCGAGAGCGTCTGGGACCACCCCTTCCTGTGGGGCTCCAAGCGTACCGGCCCGGACCTGGCCCGCGTCGGCGGCCGCTACTCCGACGACTGGCACCGCGCGCACCTGTACAACCCGCGCAACGTAGTGCCGGAATCGAAGATGCCCGCCTACCCCTGGCTGGTCGAGAACAAGCTCGACGGCAAGGACATCGAGACCAAGATGCAGGCCATGCGCACCCTCGGCGTGCCCTACACCGACGAAGACGTCGCCGGTGCTCGCGATGCCGTCAAGGGCAAGACCGAGATGGACGCCCTGGTGGCCTACCTGCAGGGCCTGGGTACCATCATCAAGAGCAAACGGTGACAGCAGATGGATATCGGGACGATTCGCGGCCTCGGCACCGTCGTGGTGATGGTGGCCTTCGTCGGCGTACTGCTCTGGGCCTATAGCGGCAAGCGCAAGCAGCGCTTCGACCAGGACGCCCTGCTGCCCTTCGCGGACGACCCGGCAGCCATGAAGCACGTCGAGCAAGAGCAAGCTTCTAGGAGCAACAAAGAATGACAACCTTCTGGAGTCTGTACGTCACCGTACTTACCCTGGGCACCATCTTCGCCCTGGCCTGGCTGCTGTTCGCCACCCGCCGCGGCCAGCGCAGCGAAGCCACCGACGAGACCGTCGGCCACTCCTTCGACGGCATCGAGGAGTACGACAACCCGCTGCCGAAGTGGTGGTTCATGCTGTTCGTCGCCACCTTCATCTTCGCCCTCGGCTACCTGGTCCTGTACCCGGGCCTGGGCAACTGGAAAGGCCTGCTGCCGGGCTACCAGGAAGTCAGCGACGGCAAGCCCTTCGCCAATGGCCAGCCGGGTTGGACCGGCGTGCACCAGTGGGAGAAGGAAATGGCCAAGGCCGACGAGAAATATGGGCCGATCTTCGCCAAATTCGCCGCCATGCCCATCGAAGAGGTGGCCAAGGACCCGCTGGCGCTGAAGATGGGCGGCCGCCTGTTCGCCTCCAACTGCTCGGTCTGCCACGGCTCCGACGCCAAGGGCGCCTACGGCTTCCCCAACCTGACCGACCAGGACTGGCGCTGGGGCGGCAGCACCGCGGACATCGAGACCACCATCAAGGGTGGCCGCCACGCCGCCATGCCGGCCTGGGGCGAGGTACTGGGCGACCAGGGCGTGCATGACGTGGCCGCCTTCGTCACCAGCAAGCTGGACGGCCGCAAGCTGCCCGAAGGCGTGACCGACGAACAGGTCGCCAACGGCCAGAAGATCTTCGCCACCACCTGCGTCGCCTGCCACGGCCCCGAAGGCAAGGGCACCGCCGCCATGGGCGCGCCCAACCTGACCCACCCGGCCGCGTTCATCTACGGCTCGAGCTTCTCCCAGCTGCAGCAGACCATCCGCTACGGCCGCCAGGGCCAGATGCCGGCCCAGCAGGAGCGCCTCGGCGGCGACCAGGTGCACCTGCTGGCCGCCTACGTGTACAGCCTGTCCCAGGGTGATGCGCAGAAGAGCGAATAAGCGCTTCCGCCCTCCCCTCGCAACACCCAGCGGCGCCGGCTACCACCGGCGCCGCTCTATTTCGGGGGGACGAAAAAATTTAGGACGTTTCCGACGCGACCAACGGTCGCACCGTTGCACGCAGAGCCAAGTCGTATCATGTTTAGGCGTGCAGCCATATCCTGACCCTTTCGGCATGTATCGACGGGGCACCCTCCCACTGCCGTGGTACGCACTGATGAGCAAACAGATTCCCGTGCAAGACG
This sequence comes from Pseudomonas sp. 273, assembly GCF_029201425.1. Classification (NCBI taxonomy): domain Bacteria; kingdom Pseudomonadati; phylum Pseudomonadota; class Gammaproteobacteria; order Pseudomonadales; family Pseudomonadaceae; genus Pseudomonas; species Pseudomonas sp. 273. The sequence continues at coordinate 2,647,324 of NZ_CP116775.1, read as the reverse complement.
TCACACCGCCCGCGAAGAAGGGTGGAGAGAACGTCGACCTCTATGCCTCCCGCGAGAAGATCTACACCCGGGCCTTCACCGGGTTCTTCCGCAACCTGCGCCGTGTCGGCGGCGCTTTCCTGTTCCTTCTCTACTTCGGCACCGTGTGGCTGACCTGGAACGGTCGGCAGGCGGTGTGGTGGGACTTGCCCGAGCGCAAGTTCTACATCTTCGGCGCCACCTTCTGGCCGCAGGACTTCATCCTCCTCTCCGGCCTGCTGATCATCTGCGCCTTCGGGCTGTTCTTCATCACGGTGTTCGCCGGCCGCGTGTGGTGCGGCTACACCTGCCCGCAGAGCGTGTGGACCTGGATCTTCATGTGGTGCGAGAAGGTCACCGAAGGCGACCGCAACCAGCGCATGAAGCTGGACAAGGCGCCGATGAGCGCCAACAAGCTGCTGCGCAAGGCCGCCAAGCACTCGTTGTGGCTGCTGATCGGCCTGGTCACCGGCCTGACCTTCGTCGGCTACTTCGCCCCCATGCGCGAGCTGCTGGCCGACCTGGTCACCGGCGAGGCCGACGGCTGGGCCTACTTCTGGGTGGGCTTCTTCACCCTGGCCACCTACGGCAACGCCGGCTGGCTGCGCGAGCAGGTGTGCATCTACATGTGCCCCTACGCGCGCTTCCAGAGCGTGATGTTCGACAAGGACACCCTGATCGTCTCCTACGACCCGCGCCGCGGCGAGAAGCGCGGCCCGCGCAAGAAGACCCTGGACTACAAGGCCCAGGGCCTGGGCGACTGCATCGACTGCACCATGTGCGTGCAGGTCTGCCCCACCGGCATCGACATCCGCGACGGCCTGCAGATCGAATGCATCGGCTGCGCCGCCTGCATCGACGCCTGCGACAGCATCATGGACAAGATGAACTACCCGCGCGGGCTGATCAGCTACACCACCGAGCACAACCTGTCCGGGCAGAAGACGCACCTGGTGCGCCCGCGCCTGATCGGCTACGCCATCGCCCTGTGCGTGATGATGAGCCTGCTGGCGACCGCCGTGGTGATCCGCCCGCTGGTGGGCTTCGACGTCAGCAAGGACCGCGTGCTCTACCGCGAGAACGCCGAAGGCCGGATCGAGAACGTCTACAGCCTGAAGATCATGAACAAGGACCAGCGCGACCACACCTACGTGCTCGGCGCCAAGGGCCTGGACGGTCTGACCCTGGAAGGCCGCAAGGAAGTCCAGGTGGCCGCCGGCGACATCCTCGCCATGCCGGTGGAACTGGCGGTGGACCCGGACAAGCTGCCGTCCAGCACCAACAAGATCACCTTCACCATCCAGTCGGTGGACGATCCGTCCATCAGCAAGGAAGCCGACAGCCGCTTCATCGGCCCGGTCGTACGCTGAACCCCGGCTGAACCGCAACGCATCCCGCCCCCGCGGCGGGATGCCAGCGGCGCCCGGAGCACGTAGAATCCGCCCCACCCCGGCGAGCCGCCCACCCCTCGGGCAGGCCGCTTCCGCCCCGCGGACCACGAGAGAGAAAAACCCATGCAGTCGGCGCCCGTACAACCCTGGTACAAGCACCTCTGGCCCTGGATCATCATCGGCATGCTCGCCACCTCGGTGTTCCTCAGCCTGACGATGGTGCGCATCGCCGTGGAGAACCAGGACACCCTGGTCAACGACAACTACTACGAGGCCGGCAAGGGCATCAACCGCTCGCTGGACCGCGAACACCTGGCCCAGCAACTGCACATGCAGGCCCAGGTACGCCTGGACAAGCTCACCGGCGAGGTCGAGGTGCGCCTGAAAGGCAATAGCCAGCCGGCGCAGCTGACCCTCAACCTGATCTCCCCCACCCTGGAATCCCAGGACCGCCACGTCAACCTGCTGCCGGCCAACGAGCCGGGCCGCTACACCGGCCGCCTGGACAGCGCCGTCGAAGGGCGCCGCTTCGTCGAGCTGCTCGGCGAACAGGACGGCCACGCCTGGCGCCTGTTCGAGGAAGAGAAGCTGGTTGCCGACGGCGAGATCCTCCTCGGCGACGAACCCCTCAAGGGGGATGAAGTCCAGCGCCCATGAGCGCCCCCCTGCCCTGCTACCACTGCGCGCTGCCGGTTCCGCCCGGCAGCCGCTTCACCGCCCGGGTCCTCGGCGAGACCCGCGAATTCTGCTGCCCCGGCTGCCAGGCGGTGGCCGAGGCCATCGTCGCCGGCGGCCTGGAAGGCTACTACCGGCACCGCACCGAGACGGCCACCAACCCCGAGGCGCTGCCGGCCCAGCTGAACGACGAACTGGCCCTGCTCGACCGCCCGGACGTGCAGCAGCCCTTCGTCCAGCACCAGGGCGAGCTGGCCGAGACCACCCTGATCCTCGAAGGCATCAGCTGCGCCGCCTGCGGCTGGCTGATCGAGAAGCACCTGCGGCGCCTGCCGGCGGTGGCCGAGGCCGGGCTCAACCTGTCCAACCACCGCCTGCACGTACGCTGGGCCGACAGCCAGCTGCCGCTCAGCGCCCTGCTCGCCGAGCTGCGCAAGATCGGTTACGCCGCCCACCCCTACCACCCGGACAAGGCCGCCGAACAGCTCGCCGAAGAGAACCGCCGCGCCCTGCGCCAGCTCGGCGTGGCCGGCCTGCTGTGGTTCCAGGCGATGATGGCGACCATGGCCACCTGGCCGGAATTCAACATCGACCTCAGCGCCGAGATGCATGAAATCCTGCGCTGGGTGGCGATGTTCCTCACCACGCCCATCGTCTTCTACTCCTGCCAGCCGTTCTTCCGCGGCGCCCTGCGCGACCTGCGCACGCGCCACCTGACCATGGACGTCTCGGTGTCCCTGGCCATCGGCGGCGCCTACCTGGCCGGCATCTGGACAGCCATCACCGGCAAGGGCGACCTGTACTTCGACGCGGTGGGCATGTTCGCCCTGTTCCTGCTCGCCGGCCGCTACCTCGAACGCCGCGCCCGCGAGCGCACGGCGGCAGCCACCGCGCAGTTGGTGAACCTGCTGCCGGCCTCCTGCCTGCGCCTGGACGAGGCCGGCAACGGCCAGCGCATCCTGCTCAGCGAGCTGCGCGTCGGCGACCGGGTGCTGGTGCCGCCGGGCGCGGTGCTGCCGGCCGACGGCCTGATCCTCGCCGGGCAGTCCAGCGTCGACGAATCCCTGCTCACCGGCGAATACCTGCCGCAGCCGCGCCAGGCCGGTGACAGCGTCACCGGCGGCACCCTCAACGTCGAGGGCCCGCTGACCCTGCAGGTACAGGCCCTGGGCGACGACAGCCGGCTGTCGGCCATCGTCCGCCTGCTGGAACGCGCCCAGGCCGACAAGCCGCGCCTGGCGCAGGTCGCCGACAGCGCCGCGCAATGGTTCCTGCTGGTACTGCTGGTGCTGGCCGTGGTGGTCGGCCTGTTCTGGTGGCAGCACGACGCCTCGCGGGCCTTCTGGGTGGTGCTGGCCATGCTGGTCGCCACCTGCCCCTGCGCCCTCTCCCTGGCCACGCCCACCGCCCTCACCGCGGCCACCGGCAGCCTGCACAAGCTCGGCCTGCTGCTCACCCGCGGCCATGTGCTGGAAGGCCTGAAACGCATCGACACGGTGATCTTCGACAAGACCGGCACCCTCACCGAAGGCCGCCTGACCCTGCGCGCCATCCAGCCCCTGGGGGCGCTGGACGGCGAGCGCTGCCTGGCCCTGGCCGCGGCCCTGGAAAACCGCTCCGAACACCCCATCGCCCGCGCCTTCGGCCGCGCCCCGCAGCCCGCCGAGGCGGTGGAGAGCCACCCCGGCCTGGGCCTGGAAGGCGTGGTCGACGGCCAGCGCCTGCGCATCGGCCAGGCGGCCTTCGTCTGCGCCCTGAGCGGCCTGCCGGAACCGGCCATGCCCCGCGAGCACGGCCAGTGGCTGCTGCTGGGCGACGAACATGGCCCGCTGGCCTGGCTGGTGCTCGACGACCGCCTGCGCGACGACGCCCCGGCCCTGCTGCAGGCCTGCCGCGAGCGCGGCTGGCGCACCCTGCTGCTGTCCGGCGACAGCTCGCCGATGGTGCAGAGCGTGGCCGCCGAACTGGGCATCGACGAAGTCCACGGCGGCCTGCGCCCGGACGACAAGCTGGCGATCCTCAAGCAGTTGCACGGCGAAGGCCGCCACGTGCTGATGCTGGGCGATGGCGTCAACGACGTGCCGGTGCTGGCCGCCGCCGACATCAGCGTGGCCATGGGCAGCGCCACCGACCTGGCCAAGACCAGCGCCGACGCGGTGCTGCTGTCCAACCGCCTGGACAGCCTGGTGCAGGCCTTCTCCCTGGCCCGCCGCACGCGCCGGGTGATCATCGAGAACCTGGCCTGGGCGGGGTTGTACAATGGGCTGATGCTGCCCTTCGCCGCCCTCGGCTGGATCACCCCGGCCTGGGCGGCCATCGGCATGTCGGTCAGCTCGCTGACCGTGGTGCTCAACGCCCTGCGCCTGACCCGCGTGCGCGGCCTGCCGGCGGCCGCCGAGGCACAGCCCCTGGCCGCCCCGCTCGCCGCCCACTGAGGCGGCGCAGGCCTTTTCAACGGAGTCGATATGCCCGCTCTCTACGTGATGATCCCGGTGGCGCTGATCATCGTCGCCATCGCCGTCTGGATCTTTTTCTGGGCGGTGAACAGCGGCCAGTACGACGACATGGACGGTCCGGCCCACAGCATCCTGTTCGACGACGAGGACCCCAGGCACCAGGCCGGCATCGACGAGGCCGAAGGCACCAGGGACGCGCAGGGCGAAGCCCGGGACAAGGATTCGCGCGATGCTTGACCTGGCGCCCATGCTGGCGTCCGCGCTGATCCTCGGCCTGCTCGGCGGCGGCCACTGCCTGGGCATGTGCGGCGGCCTGATGGGCGCGCTGACCCTGGCCATTCCCCCGAGCAGCGCGGGCGCCGCCTGCAGCTGCTGCTGGCCTACAACCTCGGGCGCATCCTCAGCTACGCCGCCGCCGGCCTGCTGCTGGGCCTGGCCGGCTGGGCGATCGCCAGCACGCCCTTCGCCTCGGCGCTGCGCGTGGTCGCCGGCCTGCTGCTCATCGCCATGGGCCTGTACCTGGCCGGCTGGTGGAGCGGCCTGACACGCATCGAAGCCCTGGGCCGCGGCCTGTGGAAGTACATCCAGCCCTTCGCCAGCCGCCTGCTGCCGGTGGCCAGCGTGCCGCGCGCGCTGCTGCTCGGCGCGCTCTGGGGCTGGCTGCCCTGCGGCCTGGTCTACAGCACCCTGCTATGGACCAGCAGCCAGGGCTCGGCGCTGGAGAGCGCGCTGCTGATGCTCGCCTTCGGCCTGGGCACCTGGCCGGTGCTGCTGGCCACCGGGCTCGCCGCCGAGCGGATCACGGCGCTGCTGCGCAAACGCAGCGTGCGCATGGCCGGCGGCCTGCTGGTGATCCTCTTCGGCCTGTGGACGCTGCCCGGCCCGCACCAGGCCTGGCTGATGGGCCATGCGATGCACTGAAGCCCCCGCTTTTCGTAGGAGCGAGCTTGCTCGCGAACAGGCTTCAGCCTGGTGCCTGGCCCGAAGAGCTCCCTCTCCCTAACCCTCTCCCTGAAGGGAGAGGGGACCGTTCGGAGCGCGTGGGTATTCCCGAGTCAGCCGGCAGGCACAGTGGTTTCCGGCTGAGGCCTGCCTGTTCTCGGCACGGACAAGCCCCCTCTCCCTTCAGGGCGGGGCGCGCAGCCGAGGGCTGGGGAGAGGGCAACGGACTCCACCCCAACTCCAGAGCCAACCCCAACACCACTGCAAGCCCCCCCTCCAACGAGGTACCCCCTGCGACCGCTTGATGCAGGTCAAGAGGCTTTTCCCACAGTCTCCCTAGACTGCGCCGAAAAGCTCGCCTGATTCGGGGACTGCGGCATGCTCGACGATATCCGCTGGGACACAGATCTGATCCGTCGCTACGATCTGTCCGGCCCGCGCTATACCTCCTATCCCACCGCCGTGCAGTTCCACGAAGGCGTGGGCCCCTTCGACATGCTGCATGCCCTGCGCAACAGCCAGAAGGCCGACCGGCCGCTGTCGCTGTACGTGCACATCCCGTTCTGCGCCAACATCTGCTACTACTGCGCCTGCAACAAGGTCATCACCAAGGACCGTGGGCGCAGCGCGCCCTATCTCGCGCGGCTGATCCACGAGATCGAGATCGTCAGCCGCCACCTGGGCAAGGACCAGTGCGTGGAACAGCTGCACTTCGGCGGCGGCACCCCCACCTTCCTCAGCCCCGGCCAGTTGCGCGAACTCATGGGCCAGCTGCGCGAGCACCTGAACCTGGTGGAAGACGACTCCGGCGACTACGGCATCGAGATCGACCCGCGCGAGGCCGACTGGTCCACCATGGGCCTGCTCCGCGAGCTGGGCTTCAATCGCGTCAGCGTCGGCGTGCAGGACTTCGACCTGGAAGTGCAGCAGGCGGTGAACCGCCTGCAGAGCTTCGACGAGACCCGCGCCATCATGGACGCGGCGCGCACCCTGCAGTACCGCTCGATCAACATCGACCTGATCTACGGCCTGCCCAAGCAGAACCCCGACAGCTTCGCCCGCACCGTCGAGCAGGTCATCGGCCTGCAGCCCAACCGCCTCTCGGTGTTCAACTACGCGCACCTGCCCGAGCGCTTCATGCCGCAGCGGCGCATCAACGCCCAGGACCTGCCCTCCCCCGCGCAGAAACTGGACATGCTCCAGCGCACCATCGAACAGCTCAGCGCCGCCGGCTACCGCTACATCGGCATGGACCACTTCGCCCTGCCCGACGACGAACTGGCCAGCGCCCAGGAGGACGGCACCCTGCAGCGCAACTTCCAGGGCTACACCACCCACGGCCATTGCGACCTGGTGGGCCTGGGCGTGTCGGCGATCAGCCAGATCGGCGACCTCTACTGCCAGAACAGCACCGACATCAACACCTACCAGAACTGCCTGGACAACGGCCAGTTGGCCACCCGCCGCGGCCTCTACTGCAGCGCCGACGACCGCGTGCGGCGCGCAGTGATCCAGCAGCTGATCTGCCACTTCCAGCTGGACTTCGAGGACATCGAGGAACGCTTCAACATCGAATTCCACGGCTACTTCGCCGACATCTGGAACGAGCTGGAGCGCTTCGCCCGTGACGGCCTCATCGAACTGAACCCCCGCGGCATCGACGTCACCGCCGCCGGCCGGCTGCTGGTGCGCAGCCTGTGCATGCTCTTCGACCACTACCTGCCGCACCAGAACCTGCAGCGGTTCTCGCGGGTTATCTGAAGGAAACAACCTAGCGAATAAGTACGAATCTGGCCTTTTTTACATAAGGTTTCGGAATAAACACCGGAAAATTCCGAAATCCCCCCGGTATGCTGGCAGCCGCCCCCTCGGGTGCGTTACCCTTGCGGTTCTTGTGCCTTTCCACCCAAGGATTCCCCATGGCCGAAACCATCAAGGTGCGCGCCCTGCCCCAAGCGCATTGCAAGGACTGCAGCCTGGCGCCCCTGTGTCTGCCCCTGTCGCTGAACAACGACGACATGGACGCCCTCGACGAAATCGTCAAGCGCGGCCGGCCACTGAAGAAGGGCGAGTTCCTGTTCCGCCAGGGCGACGCCTTCGGTTCGGTGTTCGCGGTGCGCTCCGGTGCGCTGAAGACCTTCAGCATCACCGACGGCGGCGAGGAGCAGATCACCGGCTTCCACCTGCCCAGCGAGCTGGTCGGCCTGTCCGGCATGGACACCGAGGCCTACCCGGTGTCGGCCCAGGCCCTGGAAACCACCTCGGTGTGCGAGATCCCCTTCGAGCGCCTGGACGAGCTGTCCGAGCAACTGCCGCAGCTGCGCCGCCAGCTGATGCGGGTGATGAGCCGGGAAATCCGCGACGACCAGCAGATGATGATGCTGCTGTCGAAGAAGACCGCAGACGAGCGCATCGCCACCTTCCTGGTCAACCTCTCGGCGCGCTTCCGCGCCCGCGGCTTCTCCGCCCAGCAGTTCCGCCTGGCGATGTCGCGCAACGAGATCGGCAACTACCTGGGCCTGGCGGTGGAAACCGTGTCGCGGGTGTTCACCCGCTTCCAGCAGAACGGCCTGATCGCCGCCGAAGGCAAGGAAGTGCGCATCATCGACTCCATCGAGCTGTGCGCCCTCGCCGGCGGCCAGATGGAAAGCTGAAGGCACGACCCTCCGGTCATCGCGTAAAACGGGCTCGCCTTGTGGCGGGCCCGTTATACTTTGGGGCTTCGAAAGCAGTCACCAGGTGCCCTGCCAGCATGATCCTCAACCAGCTCGACCTGAAATCCGTGATCCGCGCGGTCCCCGACTTCCCCAAGGCGGGCGTGGTGTTCCGCGACATCACCCCGCTGTTCCAGTCGCCGCGCGCGCTGCGCTTCGTCGCCGACAGCTTTATCCAGCGCTACGTCGAAGCGGATTTCAGCCACATCGGCGCCATGGACGCGCGCGGCTTCCTGATCGGCTCGATCATCGCCTACGAACTGAACAAGCCGCTGGTGCTGTTCCGCAAGCAGGGCAAGCTGCCGACCGACGTGCTGGCCCAGGCCTACCAGACCGAGTACGGCGAAGCCCTGCTGGAAGTGCATGCCGACAGCCTGTGCGAAGGCGACAGCGTGCTGATCTTCGACGACCTGATCGCCACCGGCGGCACCCTGCTGGCCGCGGCCCAACTGGTACGGCGCATGGGCGCTAAGGTCCTCGAGGCCGCCTCCATCATCGACCTGCCGGAACTCGGCGGCTCGGCCAAGCTGGCCGATGCCGGCATCCCCACCTACAGCCTCACCGCCTTCGCCCTCGACGAGCAGTAAGGCCATTCCCCACAGCCGTGCGCCCCCCCGAAACCGTAGGGCGCATAACCGTTCGCGGTTATCCGCCGCTGGCGCGCGCCATACCGATCCCGTAGGAGCGGACCTTGTCCGCGATAACCGGAACCACCGGCGCGCTTCGCGGATGAGATCCGCTCCTACGCTGCCCCACCCACGCCATTCCCCTGCGCGAATCGCGGGCAGGGCCCGCTCCTACAGGTTGGCTCGTAACGCTCGCGATGGCATGGGCGCCGGCCCTGCCGGCGCAATCGCGGATAAATCCGCTCCTACCCCCTCAAATCGGCGGCGCCGCCCGCTTGAGCACCGACTTCAGCGCGAACGCCGACTTGATCCCGGCCACCCCGGGTATCTGCGTCAGGGTGGTGGTGAGGAAGGCCTGGTAGGCCGCCAGGTCCTTGACCACCACGCGCAGCATGTAGTCGGCGTCGCCGGTCATCTGGAAGCAGCTCATCACCTGCGGGGCCTGGACGATGTTTTCCTCGAACCGCGCCAGGTAGTCGCCGGTCTGTTTTTCCAGGGTCACCGAAACGAACACGCTCATGGCCCCGGACAGGCGCTCCTCGTCCAGCCGCGCGAAGTAGCCCTGGATGTACTGCTCCTCCTCCAGGCGCCGCACCCGGCGCAGCGTCGGCGTCAGCGACAGGCCGATCTTCTGCGCCAGGTCGCGCCAGCTCAGGCGGCCGTCGTCGGCCAGGGCGCGGAGGATCTTGAGGTCGGTGCGGTCGATGTCGGCCATGGCGCTCACTTCTACGGAGAAGGGTTTTTGTAGTTCAAAGACACTAAATCTTCTGTCTCAAGCTAGTCAAATTGGAGCAAAAAACCAGCCGGTCACACCTATACTGAAATCACAAGAACAACGAACGAGGACCTCACCATGAGTGATGTCAGCACCCGCCGCGCTACCGCGCGCGGCACCCGCACCGTCGCCCAACCAGGCCAGCCGCACCCGCCGGGCACGGCGTCTTCCGTCTGCTGATCCCCACCCCCGATCACAACTGGAGACCCACCATGACCGACTACGCCCCCCTCCGCCTGCACGTCCCCGAGCCCACCGGGCGCCCGGGCTGCAAGACCGATTTCTCCTACCTGCACCTGTCCCCCGCCGGGGAAGTGCGCAAGCCCGCCGTCGACGTCGAACCGGCGCAGACCGCCGACCTGGCCTACAGCCTGGTGCGCGTGCTCGACGACCAGGGCAACGCCCTCGGCCCCTGGGACCCGCAGCTCAGCCACGAACAGCTGCTGCGCGGCCTGCGGCTGATGCTCAAGACGCGCATCTTCGACGCCCGCATGCTCACCGCGCAGCGCCAGAAGAAGATGTCCTTCTACATGCAGTGCCTGGGCGAGGAAGCCATCGCCACCGCCCACACCATGGCCCTGCGCGATGGCGACATGTGCTTCCCCACCTATCGCCAGCAGGGCATCCTGATCACCCGCGACTACCCGCTCAAGGACATGATCTGCCAGCTGCTCTCCAACGAGCAGGACCCGCTCAAGGGCCGCCAGCTGCCGATCATGTACTCCAGCCGCGAGAAGGGCTTCTTCTCCATCTCCGGCAACCTTGCCACCCAATTCATCCAGGCGGTCGGCTGGGGCATGGCCTCGGCGATCAAGGGCGATACCAAGATCGCCTCGGCCTGGATCGGCGACGGCGCCACCGCCGAGTCGGACTTCCACACCGCGCTGACCTTCGCCCACGTCTACCGCGCCCCGGTGATCCTCAACGTGGTCAACAACCAGTGGGCGATCTCCACCTTCCAGGCCATCGCCGGCGGCGAAGGCACCACCTTCGCCAACCGCGGCGTGGGTTGCGGCATCGCCTCGCTGCGGGTCGACGGCAACGACTTCCTGGCCGTCTACGCCGCCTCGCAGTGGGCCGCCGAGCGCGCCCGCCGCGGCCATGGGCCGAGCCTGATCGAGTGGGTCACCTACCGCGCCGGCCCGCACTCCACCTCGGACGACCCGTCCAAGTACCGCCCGGCCGACGACTGGACCAACTTCCCCCTCGGCGACCCCATCGGCCGCCTGAAGCAGCACCTGCTGGCCCTGGGCATCTGGTCCGACGAGCAGCACGAGGCGCTGCACAAGGAGCTGGAAGCCGAAGTGATAGCCGCGCAGAAGGAAGCCGAACGCCATGGTTCGCTGGTGGATGGCCACGTGTTCAGCGCCGCCAACCTGTTCGACGACGTCTACAAGGACCTGCCGGAACACCTGCGCCGGCAGCGCCAGGAGCTCGGGGTATGAACGCCATGAATCCGCAACACGGGAACGCCCAGGCGGTCACCAGCATGACCATGATCCAGGCGCTGCGCTCGGCGATGGACGTGATGCTCGAACGCGACGACAACGTCGTGGTGTTCGGCCAGGACGTGGGCTACTTCGGCGGCGTGTTCCGCTGCACCGAAGGCCTGCAGAAGAAGTACGGCACCTCGCGGGTGTTCGACGCGCCGATCTCCGAGAGCGGTATCATCGGCGCCGCCGTGGGCATGTGCGCCTATGGCCTGCGCCCGGTGGTGGAAATCCAGTTCGCCGACTACGTCTACCCGGCCACCGACCAGTTGGTGTCCGAGGCCGCGCGCATCCGCTACCGCTCGGTGGGCGACTTCGTCGTGCCCATGGTGGTGCGCATGCCCTGCGGCGGCGGCATCTACGGCGGGCAGACGCACAGCCAGAGCCCGGAGGCGATGTTCACCCAGGTCTGCGGCCTGCGCACGGTGATGCCGTCCAACCCCTACGACGCCAAGGGCCTGCTGATCGCCTGCATCGAGAACGACGACCCGGTGATCTTCCTGGAGCCCAAGCGCCTGTACAACGGCCCCTTCGACGGCCATCACGACCGCCCGGTGACGCCCTGGTCCAAGCACCCGCAGAGCCAGGTGCCCGAAGGCTACTACCGCGTGCCGCTGGACAAGGCGGCCATCGCCCGCGCCGGCTCCGAGCTGACCGTGCTCACCTACGGCACCACCGTCTACGTGGCGCAGACCGCCGCCGAGGAGACCGGCATCGACGCCGAGATCATCGACCTGCGCAGCCTCTGGCCGCTGGACCTGGACACCATAGTCGAATCGGTGAAAAAGACCGGCCGCTGCGTCATCGTCCACGAGGCCACCCGCACCTGCGGCTACGGCGCCGAACTGATGTCGCTGGTGCAGGAAAACTGCTTCCACCACCTGGAAGCCCCCATCGCCCGCGTGACCGGCTGGGACACCCCCTACCCGCACGCCCAGGAATGGGACTACTTCCCCGGCCCGGCCCGCGTCGGCGCCGCCTTCAAGCGTGCCATGGAGGTCTGAATGGGCATTCACGTGATCAAGATGCCGGACATCGGGGAAGGCATCGCCGAAGTGGAACTGGTGGAATGGCACATCAAGGTCGGCGACGAGGTCCACGAGGACCAGGTGCTGGCCGAGGTGATGACCGACAAGGCCACCGTGGAAATCCCCTCGCCGGTTTCCGGCCGCATCCTCGCCCTGGGCGGCGAGCCCGGCCAGGTCATGGCCGTGGGCGGCGAACTGGTGCGCCTGGAAGTGGAAGGCGCCGGCAACCACCGCGAAGCCGCGGCCAGGCCGCACGAAAGCACAGCGGCGCCCAGCGCCGAGGCCCAGTCCGAACCGGCCCCGCAGGCGCAGAAAGAAGCCCCCCGCGCCGAAGCGAAGACAGCCCCCGCGCCGCGCCGCGCTGCCGCCGCGCCGGCCCCGCGCCGCGCCGCCGGCGAGAAACCGCTGGCCTCCCCGGCGGTCCGCCAGCGCGCCCGCGACCTGGGCGTGGAACTGCAGTTCGTGCAGGGCAGCGGCCCGGCCGGGCGCATCCTGCATGACGACCTCGACCAGTACCTGGCCCACGGCGGCGCGGTGGTCGCCTCCGGCTACGCCGCGCGCCACGACGAGCAGCAGATCCAGGTCATCGGCCTGCGCCGCAAGATCGCCCAGAAGATGGCCGAGGCCAAGCGGCGCATCCCGCACTTCAGCTACGTCGAGGAAATCGACGTCACCGACCTGGAAGCGCTGCGCGTACACCTCAACGCCAAGTACGCCGCCAGCCGCGGCAAGCTCACCCTGCTGCCCTTCATCGCCCGCGCCATGGTGGTGGCCCTGCGCGAGTTCCCGCAGCTCAACGCCCGCTACGACGACGAGGCCGAGGTCATCACCCGCTACGGCGCGGTGCACCTGGGCGTGGCCACCCAGAGCGACAGCGGCCTGATGGTGCCGGTGCTGCGCAACGCCGAATCCCGCGACCTCTGGGGCAACGCCGCGGAAGTGGCGCGCCTGGCCGAGGCCGCCCGCCACGGCAAGGCCAGCCGCGAGGAACTCTCCGGCTCGACCATCACCCTGAGCAGCCTCGGCGCCCTGGGCGGCATCGTCAGCACGCCGGTGATCAACCACCCGGAAGTGGCCATCGTCGGCGTCAACCGCATGGTCGAGCGGCCCATGGTGGTCAACGGCCAGATCGTGGTGCGCAAGATGATGAACCTGTCCTCCTCCTTCGACCACCGGGTGGTCGACGGCATGGACGCGGCGGCCTTCATCCAGGCCGTGCGCGCCCTGCTCGAACACCCCGCCACCCTGTTCCTGGAGTGACCGCCGTGAAGCACAACCCGACACTGGAAACCACCCTGCTGGTCATCGGCGGCGGCCCCGGCGGCTACGTCGCCGCCATCCGCGCCGGGCAGCTGGGCATCCGCACCCTGCTGGTGGAAGGCGCGACCCTGGGTGGCACCTGCCTGAACATCGGCTGCATCCCCTCCAAGGCGCTGATCCACGCCGCCGAGGAATACCTGAAAGCCCGCGAGTTCGCCGGCAAGTCCGCGCTGGGCATCAGCGTGCAGGCGCCGGCCATCGACATCCAGCGCACCGTGGAATGGAAGGACGGCATCGTCGACCGCCTCACCACCGGCGTCGCCGCCCTGCTGAAGAAGCATGGCGTGAGCGTGGTGCACGGCTGGGCGCAGATCGTCGACGGCAAGACCGTGGAAGTCGCCCTGGCCGACGGCGGCAGCCAGCGCATCCACACCGAGCACCTGCTGCTGGCGGCCGGCTCGCGCTCGGTGGAACTGCCCTTCCTGCCGGTCGGCGGCAAGGTCATCTCCTCCACCGAAGCCCTGGCGCCCAAGGCCCTGCCCCGGCGCCTGGCGGTGATCGGCGGCGGCTACATCGGCCTGGAACTGGGCACCGCCTACCGCAAGCTGGGCGTGGACGTGACGGTGGTGGAGGCGCAGCCGCGCATCCTGCCGGGCTACGACGAGGAACTGACCAAGCCGGTGGCCGCAGCCCTGCGCAAGCTCGGCGTGGAGACGTACCTGAACCACAGCGTGATGGGCCTGGAGCCCGACGGCAAGGGCCTGCGCCTGCGCGACGGCCAGGGCCAGCAGCGGGTGATCGAGGCCGACCAGGTGCTGGTCGCCGTCGGCCGCCGGCCCAACACCGAAGGCTGGAACCTGGAGAGCCTGCACCTGGACATGGACGGCCGCGCGCTCAGGATCGACGAGCAGTGCCGTACCTCGATGCGCAACGTCTGGGCCATCGGCGACATCGCCGGCGAGCCCATGCTGGCGCACCGCGCCATGGCCCAGGGCGAGATGGTCGCCGAACTCATCGCCGGCAAGCGCCGCGCCTTCACCCCCGCGGCCATTCCGGCGGTGTGCTTCACCGACCCGGAAGTGGTGGTGGTCGGCCTCTCGTCGGACCAAGCCAGGGCCGCCGGGCACGAGGTGCTGACGGCGAACTTCCCGTTCGCCGCCAACGGCCGCGCCATGACCCTGGAAGCCCACGACGGCTTCGTCCGCGTGGTGGCCCGCGCGGACAACCACCTCATCCTCGGCTGGCAGGCGGTGGGCAAGGCGGTCTCGGAGCTATCCACGGCCTTCGTCCAGTCCATCGAGATGGGCGCCTGCCTGGAAGACATCGCCGGCACCATCCACGCCCACCCGACCCTCGGCGAAGCGGTGCAGGAAGCCGCCCTGCGCGCCCTGGGGCACGCGTTGCATATCTGAGCCCCAGGGTATCCCGCAGACGCCCAACAGCCCTCTCTCCCTTCGGGGAGAGGGGGCTTGTCCGTGCGGCGGAGAAGTCTGATGTTAGCTGGTAACGCCGCTCGACCGGGGACGCCCAAGTGCCTTTATCAGAGAATCGCCTGCAAACCCTTGTCGGCAATGACATTGAGCAGTTTGAGCGCAGGCCCCGTCGGATGGGTTTCGCCTTGCTCCCACTTGCGCACGGTCGAAGCAGTGGTGTGCAGGTGGAGCGCGAACACCGGCTGGCTGAATTTCAGCCCTTCGCGAAGGCGTTTGATGTCGGCAGCACTGAACTCCCGCACCGGCGGCGGGCAGATCGTGTCGAACTCGCGCATCGTCACCTTGCTGATCGCGCCCGCTTCATGGAGCACAGCCAGGTCGTCACGCAGGGATTCAATGAGCTTGCTCACAATGTACCTCCAATAGCACGCCAGCCTGCAACGCCTTCGCCAAGGCATCCTCGGACAGTTCCAGGAACACCTTGCCGGCGAATTGCAGCGCCTTCTTCTCGTCCTGCGTGATATTCGCCTTGTCGCTCTTGGAGAACCCATGCAGGAATACGTAACAGTCACCGACTCGAGCCGCCACCAGGGTGCGGTAACCGCCACTCTTGCCACCGCCGGGCCGCGCCACTCGTTTCTTGTAGAGATGGCCACCCAGATTCGCGTCGATCAGACCGCTTTGCATCTCCTCGACTGCCCTGCACAAGGCGGCATCAGGTAACTTCTCGTTCGCTTGCCACCGCGCGAAGTCCTTCCGCTTGAGGATGCGCGTCATCCCGGCCTCCAAAACCATACCCGTAACGGGCATACTTTTCTACGTATCTCCGAGGGGAAGGCGCCTCCAACCCGACGGCCGTAACGACGGCACGGCAACCGCCGTGAGGGACGAACCCTAGCGAGAGCAACTCAGGGACAACAATCCGAAGTGGCTTAGGCTTTCGCCCGAGCTTTCAGAGAACTCAGGGAACATCTGTAGGAGCGAGCTTGCTCGCGAACAGCGGTGCCAAGCCTTGCTCCGGAGTGGAGCCGAAGTCCGTAACCCTCTCCCCAGCCCTCTCCCTGAAGGGAGAGGGGGCTTGTCCGTGCCGAGAGAAGGCATGGCCTTAGCCTGAGGCTTTCGGCGTTGCCGGCTAACGCCTGTACATCCACGCCTGCCCAACGGTCCCCTCTCCCTTCAGGGCGGGGCGCGCAGCCGAGGGTTAGGGAGAGGGGCGAGGCCCAGTTCATCACCATGCCTTGCGTGGATATGCCCCGCCCTGGTGATGGGTATCGCTTCGCTCCACCCATCCTACGTCCGCTCCCCCGGCCGATTATCGACCAGTAGTTACGTCCGACAGCTTGCCTTCTCTCCGCCCCAAACAAGATTATGGAACTAAGTTCTAAAAACAATCTCGCGGAGTCCCCTGCCCATGTCCCCTGCCCCGAACCTCCCACCCACCGATTGCGACCTCCTGGTGGTCGGCTCCGGCGCCGCCGGCCTGGCCGCCGCGGTCACTGCCGCCTGGCATGGCCAGAAGGTCATCCTGGTGGAGAAGGAAGCGGTGTTCGGCGGCGCCACCGCCTGGTCCGGCGGCTGGGCCTGGGTGCCGCGCAACCCGCTGGCGCGCCGCGCCGGCATCGTCGAGGACATCGAGCAGCCGCGCACCTACCTGCGCAACGAGCTGGGCGAGCACTACGACGCCGCGCGGGTGGACGCCTTCCTCGAAGCCGCGCCGCACATGGTGGCCTTCTTCGAGCAGCACACCCGCCTGCAGTTCGTCGACGGCAACGGCATCCCCGACATGCATGGCGACACCCCCGGCGCCGCCACCGGCGGGCACCAGGTGATAGCCGCGCCCTACGACGCCCGCGAGGTCGGCGACCTGCTGCCGCGCCTGCGCAGGACAATGCGCGAAACGTCCTTCCTCGGCATGCCGATCATGGCCGGCGCCGACCTGGCCGCCTTCCTCAACATGACCCGCTCGCCCCGCGCCTTCGTCCACGTGGCCAGGCGCGTGCTCGCCCACTTCTACCACCTGGCCCGCTACGGCCGCGCCATGCACCTGGTCAACGGCGTGGCCCTGGTGGCGCGCCTGGCCAGGTCGGCCGAGGACCTAGGCGTGCGCATGATGGAGTCCTGCCCGGCCAAGCGCCTGCTGCTGGAGGATGGCGCCGTGCGCGGCGCGGTGGTGCAGACGCCGCGCGGCGAACTGGAAATCCGCGCCAAGGCGGTGGTGCTGGCGGCCGGCGGCTTCCCCAACGACGCCGAGCGCCGCCGCCAGCTGTTCCCCCGCGACGCCAGCGGCCACGACAACCTCGCCCTGCCGCCCGGCGCCTGCTCCGGCGACGGCCTGCGCCTGGGCGAAACCGCCGGCGGCAGCGTCGAGACGAACCTGCGCTCGCCGGTGGCCTGGGCCCCGGTGTCGAAGGTGGCGCACCGCGACGGCAGCGTCGGCCACTTCCCGCACATCATCGAGCGCGGCAAGCCTGGCATCATCGGCGTGCTGGCCAACGGCAGGCGCTTCGTCAACGAGGCCCACGGCTACTACGACTACGTCAGCGCGATGATCGCCGCCCTGCCGGAAGACCAGGAGGCCTGCTCCTGGCTGGTCTGCGACCACCGCTTCCTGCGCCGCTACGGCCTGGGCTACGTGCGCCCGGCGCCGCTACCCATCGGCGCGCACCTGCGCAGCGGCTACCTCAGGCGCGGCGCGACCATCGAGCAACTGGCGCGGGTCTGCGGCATCGACCCGCAAGGCCTGGCCGCCACCGTCGCCGAGTACAACCGCCACGCCCGCAACGGCGAGGACCCGGTCTTCGGCCGCGGCAGCACGGCCTTCAACCGCAAGCAGGGCGATGCGGCCAACCCCGGCCCCAACCCGTGCGTCGCCCCCATCGAGCACGGCCCCTTCTACGCGGTCAAAGTGCAACCCGGCTGCTTCGGCACCTTCGCCGGGCTGAAGACCGACGGCCAGGCCCGCGTGCTCGGCGCCGACGGCGAGCCCATCCCCGGCCTGTACGCCGCCGGCACCGACATGGCCAGCGTGTTCGGCGGCCACTACCCCTCCGGCGGCATCAACCTCGGCCCGGCGCTGACCTTCGGCTACGTCGCCGGCCGCCATGCCGCCGGCGCCCACGACTACGAACCCCAAGCAGGAGCCACCCCATGCAAGCACGCATCCGCAACCGCCACGGCCTGAACATGCCCAGGCTCGGCCTGGGCACCTGGCCGATGACCGGCGCCGAGTGCACCGCCGCCGTGCTCCAGGCCCTGGAGCTGGGCTACCGGCACATCGACACGGCAGCCGGCTACCACAACGAGGATGCCGTCGGCCAGGCACTGGCCGACAGCGCCGTGCCCCGCGAGGACGTCCACGTCACCAGCAAGGTCTGGTGGGACCGCCTGGCCCCGGCCGACCTCGCCCAGTCCCTGGACGACAGCCTGCGCGCGCTGCGCAGCGACTACCTGGACCTGTTCATGATCCACTGGCCGGGCCGCAACGGCAGCCTGGCCGGCGACGACCTCAAGCGCAGCGTCGAGGCCCTGGTGGCCGCCCGCGACAGAGGCAAGGCGCGCGCCATCGGCGTGGCCAACTTCCCCCTGGCGCTGCTGCGCGAGACCGTTGAAACCCTGGGCGCGCCGCTGGCGGCCATCCAGGTGGAGTACCACCTGATGCTCGACCAGCAGCCACTGCTGGACTACGCCCGCGCCCACGACATGGCCCTCACCGCCTACACCCCGCTGGGCCGCGGGCGCATGCTGGAAGAGCCGGCGATCCAGGCCATCGCCCGGCGCCACGGCGTGCTGCCCAGCCAGGTGGCCCTGGCCTGGCTGCTGGAGCAGGACGGCGTGGCCGCCATTCCCAAGGCCGCCAGCCTGGCCAACCAGCGTTCCAACCTCGCCGCCCTCGACCTGCGCCTGGACGACGCCAACCGCGCGCAGATCGCCGCCCTGCCGAAGAACGTCCGTCTGGTCAGCCCGGAATTTGCCCCGCAATGGGACTGACCGTTCGCTGATCGCACACTTCCGCCCACCCCAGCAGTCGCCCGGCCCGCTCCAGAAGCCGCGCCGGGCCTTGCCGCGCCTGGCTTCCAGGGCTTTTGACAGGCGTCGCGGGGGTCGATTGACGAAAGTAACTGCTTAGTACATTTTCTGATGACCGCACTCCAGCGGCGACAAGACCTACAAGAGACACCCGCATGCCCCTCCCGATCCTGATCCTCAACGGCCCCAACCTGAACCTGCTCGGCACCCGCGAACCGGCCACCTACGGCTACGAGACGCTGGCCGACGTCGAGGCGCTGTGCCACGCCCGCGCCGACGAACTGGGTCTGCAGGTGGAGTTCAAGCAGACCAACCACGAGGGCCAGCTGATCGACTGGATCCACGAGGCCCGCGGCCGTTGCGCCGGCATCGTCATCAACCCGGCGGCCTGGACGCACACCTCGGTGGCCATCCGCGACGCCCTCGCCGCCGTGGAGCTGCCGGTGATCGAGGTGCACCTGTCCAACGTGCACAAGCGCGAGGAATTCCGCCACCACTCCTTCGTCTCGGGCATCGCCGTGGGCGTGCTGGCCGGCTTCGGCAGCAACGGCTACCGCCTGGCCCTCGACCACTTCGCCCACCTGCTGCGGGGTTGACGCCATGAGCCAGAAGACCGCCATCCTCGCCGGCCTGATCGGCGCCGGCATCCAGGCCTCGCGCACCCCTGCCCTGCACGAGCACGAAGGCGACGCCCAGGGCCTGCGTTATCTGTACCGGCTGATCGACCTGGACCAGTTGAAGCTGAACCTGGACGCCCTGCCCGAACTGCTCGACGGCGCCCAGCGCCTGGGCTTCACCGGGCTGAACATCACCTTCCCGTGCAAGCAGGCGATCATCCCGCTGCTGGACGAGCTGTCCGAGGAAGCGCGCGGCATCGGCGCGGTGAACACCGTGGTGCTGAAGGACGGCAAGCGCATCGGCCACAACACCGACTGCCTGGGCTTCGCCGAAGGTTTCCGGCGTGGCCTGGCGGACGTGAAGCGCAACCGCGTGGTGCAACTGGGCGCCGGCGGCGCCGGCGCGGCGGTGGCCCACGCGCTGCTCAGCGAAGGCGTCGAGCAGCTGAGCATCTTCGAGGTGGACGCGAGCCGCGCCCAGGCCCTGGTGGACAACCTCAACACCCACTTCGGCAACGGCCGTGCCCTGGTCTGCGAAGACCTGCCGGCCGCCATGGCGGTGGCCGACGGCCTGGTCAACACCACCCCGGTGGGCATGGCCAAGCTGCCCGGCACGCCGCTGCCGGTGGAACTGCTGCGCGCCGAGCTGTGGGTGGCGGAGATCATCTACTTCCCGCTGGAAACCGAACTGCTGCGCCACGCCCGCAGCCTCGGCTGCCGCACCCTCGACGGCGGCACCATGGCGGTGTTCCAGGCGGTGAAGGCCTTCGAACTCTTCAGCGGCCGCCCGGCCGATGCGCAGCGCATGCAGGCCCACTTCCGCAGCCTGGATTGAGCGTAGGGCGTATAACCGTTCGCG
The DNA here is from genome assembly GCF_029201425.1 of Pseudomonas sp. 273. Lineage (NCBI taxonomy): Bacteria > Pseudomonadati > Pseudomonadota > Gammaproteobacteria > Pseudomonadales > Pseudomonadaceae > Pseudomonas > Pseudomonas sp. 273. Next base: position 2,627,014 of record NZ_CP116775.1, on the reverse strand, counting down.
ATTATACGCCGCTACACCTAGCGGAGCCTTGTTCTACAACCAGCGGGCGCTCGACCGTGGTCAGGCGGCGGATAACGCGGAGCGTTATTCGCCCTACGCTCCTTGGCTCCATGGTGTTTGCGTTGAAGAGCGCCCTCTCCCTGAAGGGAGAGGGTTGCGGACTCCACCCCAGCTCCGGAGTCAAACCTGACGCCATTGTTCGCGAGCAAGCTCGCTCCCACGAAAAACGCCCCCTACCCCCGCCAGTTCTCCCACACCAGCTGCACCCCGGTCGCCAGCAGCCCCAGCCGCGCGATGCGGTAGAACCACACATGGTTGACCTTGTCCTGCAGCCAGATCCCCAGCCACACGCCCAGCACCACGATGGGCGCCAGCAGCAGGCTCGTCCCCAGGTTGCTCCAGGTGAACTGGCCGAGCAGCGCGTAGGGCACCAGCTTGATGGCGTTGGTCAGCAGGAAGAAGCAGTTCACCGTGGCGATGTAGCGCATCTTCTCCAGTTGCTGCGGCAGCAGGTACATCATCACCGGAGGGCCGCCGGCGTGGGCGACGAAGCTGGTGAAGCCGGCGATGCCCGAGAGCACCACGCCCTTGCCTACCGCCGCCGGCTTCGGCTGGGCCGCGGCGCGGGCCACCAGGGCGTTGAGCAGCACGAAGGCGATGGCGATGCCGCCGATCAGCAGGGCGATGAAGCGCTCGCTGAGCAGGCCGAAGCTCAGCGCGCCCACCGCCACGCCCAGCAGCGCGCCGGGCAGCATGATCTTCAGGTTGCGCACGTCCCACTTGCCGTAGAAGCGGCGCAGGCCGGTGACGTCGGCCATGCAGAGGATCGGCAGCATCAGCGCGGCGGCCTGGGTCGGCGGCATGGCCAGGGCCATCAGCGGCACGGCGATGCCGCCCAGGGCGCCGCCGAAGCCGCCCTTGGAGACGCCGGTGAGCAGCACGGCGGGGATCGCCACCAGGAGGAATTCGAGGGTCATCGTGGAACTCGTCGGCAAGCGGAGCCGCCGATTATGCCGCGTCAGCGCGTCTGCGCCAGGCCTTTGGGGCGATCAGCGCCCGCTCAGTCCAGCACCGGGCGCAGCAGCGCCTGGGCCTCGTACAGCGCCGGCAGGTAGCGCAGGCGCATCTCGTCCAGGCCCAGGCGCGAGGCGTGGGTGGTGATCGCCAGGCTGGCGCGCAGGCGCCCGCTGCGGTCCGGCAGCGGCACGCCGATCACGCGCATGCCGATCTCGTACTCCTGGTCCACCAGGCAGTAGCCCTGCTGGGCGACCTTGGTTATTTCCGCCTTCAATGCCGCCAGGTCCGTCAGCGTATAGGGCGTCAGCGCCCGTGGCGGGTTGCGCTCGAAGTAGGCATCCAGCGCCTGCTCATCCAGCGCCGCCAGCCACAGGCGGCCGCTGGCGGTGCAGTACATGGGCACCCGCGAGCCGGGGCGGATCGACAACGAGGCGATGTGGCTGTAGCGGCTGCGCACCACGTGGACGATCTCGTCGCCGTCGCGGGTGCCCACCGAGACGTGCTCCTGGGTCTGCCGCGCCACCTGCTCGACGATCGGCCGCAGCATGCGCGGCAGCTGCGCCGAGTCCACGTAGGCCTGGCCGATGCGCAGGGCCTTGGGCGTCAGCCAATAGTGGCGGCTGTCGGTCTCGGCGAAGCCCTCGTGCACCAGGGTCAGCAGGAAGCGCCGCGCGGCGCTGGGCGTGAGGCCCGACAGGCGCGCCGCCTCGGGCACGCTCAGGCGCGGGCGCTCGGCGCTGAACAGCTGCATCAGCGCCAGGCCCTTCTGCAGGCCGGCGATCAGGTCGCGAGGGTGGACGCCGGGGGTTTCCAAGGTGTGGGCTCCAGGTAATTCGGCCGAATATTGCGATTATCGCATTACTACTGCGAATAGCGCACTAAAGCGCCGTCAATCGCATTGAGCGCAAGAGCCCGCCGCCGCACCCTGGCCAGCAGAACAACGCCAAGAACCCTGGAGGTCAGCATGATTCGTGGTTCGACCGAACTGGTCGCCATCGTCGGTACGCCCATCGCTCAGGTGAAATCGCCGGAGAACTTCAACACCTGGTTCGCCCACAACGGCCAGGACCTCGCGATGATCGCCATCGACCTGGGCGCCGATGCCCTGGATGCCTTCGTCGCCACCCTGCATGGCTGGCACAACCTGCGCGGCTGCGTGGTCACCGTGCCCTACAAGCAGGCCCTGGCGCCGCGCCTGGACGGCCTGAGCGCCCGCGCCGAGGCACTGGGCTCGGTCAACGTGATCCGCCGCGAGGCCGACGGCCGCCTGCTGGGCGACAACGTCGACGGCGCCGGCTTCCTCAACGCCGCCCGACGCCATGGCCTGCAACCCGCCGGCAAACGCGCGCTGGTGGTCGGCGCCGGCGGCGTCGGCAGCGCCATCGCCTATGCGCTGTGCGAAGCCGGCATCGGCGAGCTGCGGCTGCGCGACCTCGACCAGGTCCGCGCCGGCGCGCTGGCCGAACGCCTGGGCGCCCTCTTCCCGGACGTGCGCATCGGCGCCGGCGGCGATGACATCGCCAGCCTCGACCTGCTGGTCAACGCCTCCCCCGTGGGCATGGGCGGCACCGGCGAGCTGCCGCTGCCGGGCATGCTGCTCGACGGTCTGCAGGCCCACACCCTGGTGGCCGACGTGGTCACCAAGCCCGAGATCACCCCGCTGCTGGAGCGCGCCCGCGAGGCCGGCTGCCGCATCCAGACCGGCGCCGAGATGGCCTTCGCGCAACTGGGCAACCTGGGCGCCTTCATGGGCGTCACCCCACTGGAGATCCAGCCATGACCAGCCTCAACGCCCCGGCCTGGAGCCGCGAGTGCGATGTGCTGGTGCTGGGCAGCGGCGCCGCCGGTTTCGCCGCCGCGGCCACCGCCGCCTGCCAGGGCCTGCGCGTGCTGATGCTGGAGAAGGCCGACAGCTTCGGTGGTACCTCGGCCATCTCCGGCGGCGCGGTGTGGATCCACGGCACCGACCAGGCCCGCGCGGCCGGCGCGAAGGATTCCGAGCAAGCCATGCGCACCTACCTGCAGCGCACCATCGGCCAGGGCTACAAGCCCGAGCTGGTGGACAGCTTCATCGGCAATGGCCACGCGGCGCTGCGCTGGCTGGAGGCCAACACCGAGCTGCGCTACGCCCTGCGCCCGCACTCGCCGGACTACTACCCCGACGAGGAAGGCGGCACCGAGTTCGGCCGCGCGCTGGAGATGGTCGAGTACGACGGCCGCCGCCTGGGCGGGCACTTCCGCGACCTGCGCATGCCACCGCCGGGCATGCTGCTGTTCGGCGGCATGATGGTGAACCGCGTCGACATCCAGCACTTCCTCAGCTTCCGCCGTTCGCCGAAGTCGCTCTGGCACTGCCTCAAGCTGCTGGCCCGCTACGGCATCGACCGCCTCGGGCACCACCGCGGTACGCGCCTGACCACCGGCAATGCGCTGATCGCGCGCCTGGCCACCACGGCTTTCGGCAAGGGCGTGGAGCTGTGGCTGAACAGCGAGGCGCAGCAACTGCTCGTCGAGAACGGTGCCGTGGTGGGCGCGCAGGTGCTGCACGAAGGCCGCATCGAGCACATCCGCGTGCATGGCGGGGTGGTCTGCGCCATGGGTGGCTTCGCCGCCGGCAAGCTGGCCGAACGCTTCCGCCCGGCGAGCGACGGCGAGCACCTGAGCATGTCGCCGGAATGCAACGACGGCGCCGCCCTGCGCCTGGGCGAAGGCGTGGGTGCGGCGGCCGGCGAAGGGCTGGCGGCGAACTTCTTCTGGGCGCCGGTCTCCGAACTGCGCCACGCCGACGGCAGCCGCGAGCGCTTCCCGCACCTGGTCACCGACCGCGCCAAGCCGGGCGTCATCGCGGTGAACCGGGCGGGCGAGCGCTTCGTCAACGAATCCAACTCCTACCACCACTTCGTGCAGACCATGTTCGCCACGGGCAACACCGAGTGCTGGCTGGTCTGCGACGCCACCGCCATGAACCGCTACGGCCTGGGCCTGGCACGGCCCAAGCCGGTCGACAACAGCGCGCTGATCGAGGCCGGCTACCTGCACCGCGCCGAGACCCCGGCAGCCCTGGCCCGCGCCATCGGCGTGGACGCCAGCGGCCTAAGCCAGACCCTGGAGCGCTTCAACGCCAACGCGCGCAACGGCGTCGACCCGGACTTCGCCAAGGGCGGCAACAGCTACAACCGCTACATGGGCGACCCAGACCACCGCCCCAACCCCTGCCTGGCGCCGCTGGAGAAGGCGCCCTACTACGCCATCCGCCTCCACACCGGCGACCTCGGCTCGGCCCGCGGGCTGGTCACCGACGGCCAGGCGCGGGTGCTCGACGCGGCCGGCCGGCCCATCCCCGGCCTCTACGCCGCCGGCAACGACATGAACTCGCTGATGGACGGCACCTACCCCGGCCCCGGCATCACCCTCGGCCCCGGCCTGACCTTCGCCTGGCTGGCCGCCAACCATATCGCCGCGCGCCTCGCCACGCCGGCCTCGAAACAAGCAACCCTGGAGCACTGACGATGTACTACGAACTGCGCACCTACAGCATCGACCCGCTGAAACTGGCCGACTGGCTGGCCCTCTACCACAGCCACGCCTACGCGGTGCAGACCGAGCACCTGGGCAAGCTGGTTGGCTTCTTCACCACCGAGTTCGGCGAATGCAGCCAGGTGGTGCACCTGTGGGCCTACGAGAGCCTGGACGAGCGCATGCAGCGCCGCGCCAGCATGGCCGCCGACCCGCGCTGGGCCGAGTTCGGCAAGCGCAACAAGGAACTGGGCGCGGTGCTCAAGCTGGAGTCGCGCCTGCTGCGACCCACCGGCTTCTCGCCGCTGCAGTGAGCCCCATGGCGCGCGGAGCCGTTCCGCGCGCCCCATGACGACAAGAGAAACCCCATGCCCACCTGGCAACCCCTCGACTGCGACGTGCTGGTGATAGGTTCCGGCGCCGCCGGCCTGGCCGCCGCGGTCACTGCCGCACACCACGGCCTGCGCGTGGTCGTCGCGGAAAAAGCAGCGCAACTCGGCGGCACCAGCGCCTGGTCCGGCGGCTGGCTGTGGATCCCGCGCAACCCGCTGGCTATCGCCGAAGGCTGCATCGAACCGGAGAATGCGCCGGAGCGTTACCTAAAGGCCCAGGTCCATGCCGAGCAGTTGGACGAGCGCCAGGCCGCCTTCCTGCGCCATGGCCCGGAAATGGTCGACTTCTTCCAGCGCCATACCGCCGTGCAGTTCTTCTCCGGCACCCGCATGCCGGACATGCGCGACGGCGAAGGCGCCGCCCCGGCGGCCGCTCGCTGTGCGCCCTGCCCTACGATGGCCGCGAACTCGGCCCCTGGCTGCGCCACCTGCGCGAGCCGCTGGACATCGTCAGCCTGGCCGGCATGGGCATCGCCGGCGGTGCCGACCTGGCCAACTTCCTCGACGCCACCCGCTCGCCCAGGGCCGCGCTCTACGTGCTCAAGCGCATCGCCCGGCACTGGTACGGACGCCTGCGCCACGGGCGCGGCACGCAACTGGTCAACGGCAACGCCCTGGTGGCCCGCCTGCTGCGCAGCGCGCTGGATTTGAAGGTGCAACTGCTGACGCAAACGCCGATCCGCGAACTGCTCCACGAAGGCGGCTTGGTCACCGGCGCCCGCAGCGACACCCTGGAAATCCGCGCCCGCCGTGGCGTGGTCCTGGCCTGCGGCGGCTTCCCCCACGACCGCGCGCGCATCGCCCAGCTGATGCCCCACGCCCCGGACGGCTGGCAGCACCGCTCCGCCGCGCCGCCGCAGAACAGCGGCGACGGCCTGCGCCTGGGCGAAGCCGTCGGCGCCCGGGTGGCCACCGACCTGGCCCACGCCGGCGCCTGGGTACCGGTGTCGCTGGTGCCGCGCCGCGACGGCAGCGTCGGCCACTTCCCGCACCTGGTCGAACGGGCCAAGCCCGGCTTTCTCTGCGTGCGCCGCGACGGCCGGCGCTTCGCCAACGAGGCCGACTGCTACCACGACTTCATGAACGCCCTGTTCGCCGCCACGCCAGCGGGCGAGCCCCGCGAGGCCTGGCTGATCGCCGACGCCCGTGCGCGGCGGCGCTACGGCATCGGCTGGGTGAAGCCCTTGCCCTTCCCGGACCTGCCCTACGAGCGCCGCGGCTACCTGGTGAAGGCCCGCAGCCTGGCGCAGCTGGCGGCGCGCTGCGGCATCGACGCCGCGCAGTTGCAGGCGACGGTGAAGCGCTTCAACGAACACGCCGCCCTCGGCGAGGACGCGGACTTCCAGCGCGGCCGCTCGGCCTACAACAAGGCCCAGGGCGAAGCGCGGCAGCGGCCCAACCCGTCGCTGCGGCCCCTGGGGAAAGGCCCCTTCTATGCGGTGAAGCTGTTGCCCGGCAGCCTCGGCACCTTCGCCGGGCTGCGCACCGATGCCCGCGCGCGGGTGCTGGACGGCAGCGGCGCGGCCATCGGGGGCTGTACGCGGTGGGCAACGACATGGCCAGCGTGATGGCCGGCCACTACCCCAGCGGCGGCATCACCCTGGGGCCGGGCATGACCTTCGGCTACCTCGCCGGCCTGGAGCTGGCCGGGCTCAGCGCTGGATGTAGCGCAGCACCGCCTCGCAGATCATCTGCTTGTGGCGTTGCTTGACCTGCTCGTCGGTCAGGTCGATCTGGAAGATTTCGCCGAAGGTGTGCCGGTTGGAGATGCGGTAGAAGCAGAAGGAGCTGATGAACAGGTGCAGGTCCAGCGGGTCGATGCCGTCGCGGAACAGCCCCTGTTCGGCGCCGTGGCGGAGGATCTCGGCCAGCGACAGCAGCATGTTGTTGCTCATCGAGCGGATCGCCGAGGACTTCTTCACGTACTCGCCGTGGTGGATGTTCTCGATGCTGACGATGCGCACGAAGTCGACGTTGCGGTCGTGGTGGTCGAAGGCGAACTCCACGGTGCGGCGGATCGCCTCCAGTGGCGCGAGCTCCGCCAGGTGCAGCTTGTCCTCGGTGTTGCGGATGTCGCCGTAGAGCTTCTCCAGGACTTCGACGTAGAGCTGCTCCTTGCTGCCGAAGTAGTAGTAGATCATGCGCTTGGAGGTGTGCGTGCGCTCGGCGATGGCGTCCACCCGGGCGCCGGACAGGCCCTGCTGGACGAACTCGGCGATGGCCGCCTGGAGGATGCCCTCGCGGGTCTTTTCGGGATTGTTCTTGCGCCCCTTGCCGCGCACTTCCGTGACGCGGTCCAGGGGTTCGGCGAGATTCGGCATGGTTGGCTCACTGCCCTTTGGAATCCGCCGATTATGGGCCGTGGCGCGCGGCGGGGGAAGGCACCGCGCGCCTGCCCCGGCCGGTGTCCGTCAGAGCTTGGGCTTGCGCGCCGCGCCGCTGCGCGCCTGGGCCATGGCGGCCAGGCGCACGGCGACGTTGGCGGCGCCATAGCCGACATAGCCATTCCTGCGCTGGAGGATCTCGAAGAAGAAACGTCCCTCGAACGGCTCGGTGTACACGTGGAACAGCTCGCCGCCCTGGGCATCGCGGTCGTAGAGCACGTTGAAGTAGGCCAGCTCGCTGAGGAACTCGTCGTCGAAGTCGAAGCGCGCCGCCAGGTCGTCATAGTAGTTCAGCGGGATGTCCAGCAGCGGCACCCCGGCCTCCTTGGCGCGGGTGACCTCGGCGAAGATGTCCTCGCAGGCGAAGGCGATGTGGTGCACGCCCGAGCCGCGGTAGCTGGACAGCGCGTGGGAAATGGCGGTGTTGCGGTTCTCCGAGATGTTCAGCGGCAGGCGCAGGCTGCCGCAGCGGCTGCGGAGGGCGCGGCTCTTCACCAGGCCGTAGGGGTCGGGCAGGACCACTTCGTCGTCGGCCTCGAAGTCGAACAGCGCCTTGTAGAACAGCACCCAACTGTCCAGGCTGTCGGCCGGCAGCGCCATGGCCATGTGGTCGATGCGCTGCAGGTTGCCGCTGGCCTGCGCCTGGGCGTCGAGGCGGAAGTCGCTGTCGTAGATGGTCTGCCCCGGCTCGCCCTGCTCCACCAAGTAGATCAGGCTGCCGTCGGGGGCGCGCACCGCGGGGACTTCGCGCTCGTTGGGGCCGACCAGGCCGCGGAATGGCTGGCCCCTGAAGGCCTGGGCGCGTTCCAGGGCGCGGTTGCCGTCGCGCACCCGCAGGGCGGTGGCGCACAGCGAGGGGCCGTGGGCCTCGAAGAAGTTGTGGGCGAAGGAGTACGGCTCGGCGTTGAGCACTATGTTGATGTCGCCCTGGCGCAGCAGGCTCACCGCCTTGGAGCGGTGCTCGCCGGCGCGGGCGAAGCCGAGCTTCTCCAGCCAGCCGCCCAGGCGCGCGCCGAGGTTCTCGTCCACGGCGAACTCGAGGAACTCGATGCCGTCATAGCGGCTGGCCGGCGGCGGCGCGAAGAGGATGCCGGGGTCGCCGGCGGGCGCGGCGTCCTGCTCCAGCAGGCGGCGCGTCTTCTCCTCCAGGTAGAGCAGCGAGCGCAGGCCGTCGGCGGCGTTGGAGCGGGTCGGCGCGGCGCGGAAGCCGTCGTTGAAGATCTCCAGCGACAGCGGGCCCTTGTAGCCGCTGCGCAGGATGGGCGCGAGGAAGCCCGCCAGGTCGAACTCGCCCTGGCCGGGGAAGCAGCGGAAGTGTCGGCTCCACTCCAGCACGTCCATGGCCAGTATCGGCGCGTCGGCCATCTGCACGAAGAAGATCTTCTCGCCGGGGATGTCGGCGATGCCGCGGGGGTCGCCCTTGATCGACAGGGTGTGGAAGCTGTCCAGCAGTACGCCCAGGGCCGGGTGGTCGGCGGCCTTCACCAGGTCCCAGACCTGCTGCCAGGTGTTGACGTGGCGGCCCCAGGCCAGGGCCTCGTAGCCGATGCGCAGGCCGCGCTTGCCGGCGCGCTCGGCCAGCTCGCGGAGGTCGTCGACGAGAATGTCGCGCTCGCCCAGGGAATCGGCGGCGGTGTTGCTGCACACCAGCACCAGGTCGGTGCCCAGTTCCTGCATCAGGTCGAACTTGCGCTCGGCGCGCTCCAGGTTGCGCACCAGGCGGTCGCGGCGGCAGCCCTCGAAGTCGCGGAAGGGCTGGAACAGGGTGATCGCAAGCCCCAGGTCGGCGCACATCTGGCGCACGTCGCGGGGGCTGCCGTCGTAGTACAGGAGGTCGTTTTCGAAGATCTCCACGCCGTCGAAGCCGGCGGCGGCGATGGCGTCGAGTTTCTCGGGCAGGGTACCGCTCAGGGAGACGGTGGCGATCGAGCGCTGCATGCTGGGGCTCCTGTGCTGCTGGCTTCTGCGAGCCATGGCCTGGCCGCCGGCTGTCGGCGACCTTCGGAAATAGCGCCAGCCGTGGGACGCACGGCTGGTCATTGGATTATTCGCAGGGTATTTTCCAGCGGCAAGGCAAATTGTACGAACCAGTTAGTTTTGTGTTCGATCACCGAACAAAAGGCCGATCAGCGAATTGACGGTTTTTCGTCCAGTGGCCGACCATGGATTCACCGCGACACACCAGGGCCATGCCTCCCCTGGCCCGCGAGACGCCTTGCCCCATAACAATTTCAACAAAGAGTCCCTGCCCATGTTGACTGCACGCCCCCTCACCGCCGCCGTCTCCAGCCCACCACGAACGCCGGCTCGCCCGCTGCCCTGAGCCGCGTAGCCGAGCGCGACAGGCCCCCGCGAAGACTTCCAGTGCCCCGACCCGACCTGCGCACCACGCCCTGCGGCGCGGCGGCGGCGGGCAGGCACCGACTACAACAAGAAACGGAGACAACGATGGCAACTCCCTCCAGCTCCCAAGCCAAGAAAGCCACCGCCAGCGGTTGGATCGGCTCGGCTCTCGAGTACTACGACTTCTTCATCTACGCCCAGGCCGCGGCCCTGATCTTCCCGCAGCTGTTCTTCCCCTCCGCCGACCCGAAGATGGCCATCGTCGCGTCGCTTGCGACCTACGGCGTGGGCTACCTGGCCCGCCCGGTCGGCGCCTTCTTCCTCGGCCACTGGGGTGACACCCGCGGGCGCAAGAACGTGCTGCTGCTGTGCATGTTCATGATGGGCCTGTCGACCATGGCCGTGGGCCTGCTGCCGACCTACCACGACGTCGGCTTCCTCGCCCCGGCGCTGCTGGTGGTGCTGCGCCTGGTGCAGGGCTTCGCCGTGGCCGGGGAAATCTCCGGGGCCAGCTCGATGATCCTCGAACACGCCCCCTTCGGCCGCCGCGGCTACTTCGCCAGCTACACCCTGCAAGGCGTGCAGGCCGGCCAGGTGATGGCCGCCGCGGTGTTCCTGCCGCTGGCCTACTTCATGCCCAACGACGCCTTCAACGCCTGGGGCTGGCGGATTCCCTTCCTGCTCAGCGCCGTGGTGCTGATCGCCGGCCTGATCATCCGCCGCGAGGTGCACGAGACCCCGGCCTTCGTCAACGAGGAAGCCAAGCAGCAGGTGGCCAGGTCGCCGATCGCCGAGGCCTTCCGCAACAGCTGGAAGCAGATGCTGCTGGTCATGGTCATGTCGCTGATGAACGTGATCCCGGTGGTGGCCACCATCTTCGGCGCGGCCTACGCGGTGCAGCCGGCCTACGGCATCGGCTTCGACAAGAGCGTGTACCTGTGGATCCCGGTGGTGGGCAACATAGTCGCGGTGCTAGCCATTCCCTTCGTCGGCAACCTCTCCGACCGCATCGGCCGCCGCCCGACGATGATCGTCGGCGCCCTGGGCTCGGGCCTGCTCGCCTTCGGCTACCTGTACGCCATCAGCATCCAGAACGTGCCGCTGGCCTTCCTCATGTCGCTGCTGATGTGGGGCCTGGTGTACCAGGGCTACAACGCGGTGTTCCCGTCCTTCTACCCGGAGCTGTTCCAGACCCGCTACCGCGTCTCGGCCATGGCCATCGCGCAGAACATCGGCACCATGCTCACCGCCATGCTGCCGGCGCTGTTCGCCGCCGTCGCCCCGCCCGGTTCGGACAACATCCCGTGGGTGATCGGCAGCCTGGCTTTCCTCATCACCTGCCTGTGCGCCTTCGCCGCCTACCTGGCCCCGGAAACCCACCGTCTGCCGATGGAAGACCTGGGAAAGCCTGACGCCAAGCCGCTGGAAAAAGCCGAGTACGACAATGCGCGGCAGAACAGCCTGCGGGTGGCCAGCCACTGAACAGGTAATGCCCGAGAATGAAAAAAGGCCCCGACAGGGGCCTTCTTTCTTGGAACGGCATCAGGCGACATGCACCGCCCGCACCTGGATTTCCACCCCCAGGGTGCGGCGCAGGGCATCGAAGATCGCCGCCAGGTTGTCCATGCCCGGGTTGCCCGAGGCCGACAGCATGCGATGCAGGCTCTTGCTCGGCTTCTCGGTTTCGACCGCCAGGCGCTCGAAGCCCAGGGTGGCGTTGACCAGATCGCGAAGGATCAGGCGCGCGGCGTCCGGCTCGCCGTTGAGGAACAGCGAAGCGGCCTCGTCGAGCAGCGCGGTGGCGAATGCCGGTTCACGCTGTACGCGCGCGACGACGGTCTGTTTGAAATCCCTGGTCAGTGCCATTGGAATCACCCTCTCATCTGCGGCCCGAGCCGGGCCTTCTTGCGTTGCTTGTACTCGGCGTGCAGCGCCTTCGCCTTGCGGATATCCGCTGCCTGGCCGGCCTTGCTGCCACCACCGAACAGCACGATGAGCGCCTCACCGTCCCTCGCCAGGTAGATCCGGTAGCCCGGCCCCCAGTCGATGCGGTATTCGCCGATGCCAACGTTGGAGGTGTTGCCCACCGCCATGCGCACCTTGGCGGTGGCAACCTTGGCCGCCGCCTGGAAATGCAGGGAGTCGAACCACTCCTGATAGGGGCAGGACGCGTCTTCCCGGACATACTCGACCACCTCTATGGCCGCCATAGTAACCTCCTCGTTACCATTTACCAATAGGTCTCAGACGAGGCGAGTACTGCTTCAGGAATGGAGTCCCCCTCGCCAGCGTCTGTGCGAAGGAGAGAAAGTACGGTTGCCGGGCGCCCGCCCGGGGTGCGCTGCTGCACACCTGGCTATCACCCTGGAGAAGAACCGGAAATTGCCTACATCGCGAGAGCCCAGGTCAGACACCCATGACCGCCCCGCTCGCGAAAACGACGGAAAATCGCGGACAGAGTCCTACGATTCCAGGAAGCACGGACGTAGGAGCAACTGTCTATTGGGTTTGGGTGTAGCGCGCCGCTCCGAGTGCGTGGGTGTCTCTCGTTTCGCCCCCTCGGGCGAGTCACTTCTTTCAAACGCCAAAGAAGTAACCAAGAAGGCTTGCCCCGCATACGGGCCCGATGGAGCCGGGCTACCCTCGCGAACTCCCCCGCCACGGAGGCCCGCCCCGAGGGTACGTCCCTGTAGCCCATCGGGGCTCTCGCGACATCCATGTCGCATGACCTCCTGAGCGCCGGTTTCGCTCGGCCTTCTGAAGGGGCGTTCCGGTGCGCTCGGATATTTCTCTGGAAGTCCAAAAGCCAGAGCCAGAGCTGACGCGCTTTTGCTTTTCGTAGGAGCGAGCTTGCTCGCGAACCCTGACTCCCCACGTTCGCGATAACTCGTAGGGCGCATAACGCCTACGGCGTTATCCGCCATGATCGCGGACAGAGTCCGCTCCTACGGTTCCAGGACGCACGGGCGTAGGAGCGGACTCCGTCCGCGATCGGATTCAACGCCCCCGGCCGGACGCCCCGGTGGCACGGACGACGGCGGATAACCGCGAACGATTATGCGCCCTGCGATTCCGTGTTCGCAGGAATGACGAGGAGTGGTCAGGAGTATCAGTCTGACTCCAGACTTCCCAGCGACCCAGGACAGCCCCCTCTCCCTCTGGGAGAGGGTTGGGGTGAGGGGCTCTTGAACCCAGCACCGACGCCACCGTGAAACTCCATTCGCGAGCAAGCTCGCTCCTACACCGCCCCCTCAACCCCGCCGCTGCATCCACGCCGCCGCCAACCCGCTCAGGCAGATCACCGCGATGCCCACCAGCGCACTGGCGCTCGGCACGTGGCTGAAGACCAGCCAGCCGATCAGCCCGGCGAAGACGATCTGGCAGTAGCCGAACGGCGCCAGCAGCGCCGGGGCGGCGTGGCGGAAGGCCTGGGTGAGGAACAGGTGGGCGGACATGCCGCAGGTGCCCAGGGCGAGCATCAGCAGGGCATGGCCGAAGCTCGGGGTGTGCCAGACGAAGGGCACCATGGCCGTGGTCAGGGCGGTGTTCAGCAGGCCGGCGAAGAAGTTGCTGGTGGTCGGGCTGTCCACCGCCGCCAGTTTGCGCGTCAGCAACTGGTAGAAGCAGAAGCACAGCGCCGAGCCCAGCGGCAGCAGCACCGCCGGGGTGAACAGCTCGCCGCCGGGGTGGACGATCGCCAGCACCCCGGCGAAGCCCAGGCTCACCGCCGCCCACTGGCCGGCGCTGACCTTCTCGTGCAGCAGCGGCACCGACAGCGCGGTGACCATCAGCGGGGCGAGGAAGTTGACCGCCGTGGCCTCGGCCAGGGGGATGTACTGCAGCCCGGTGGTGAACAGCAGGCTGGTGCCCAGCAGGCACAGCGCGCGCAGCGCCTGTAGCCCCGGCCGGCGGGTGCGCAGCACGCGCAGGCCCGACTGCGGCAGGAAGATGCCGGCCATCAGCAGCGTGTGCACCACGTAGCGGGCCCAGACCACCAGGAGGATCGGATAGAAGCCCGAGAGGTACTTGGACAGGGCGTCGTGGGTGGAGAACAGCGAGGTGGCCAGGATCACCAGAAGGATGCCCTTCAGGGGCTGGCTGCTGCCGGACAGCGCGGAGGCGGCGGTCATCGGGTCTTCCGGTTCGGTGGGTGGAAAAGCAAGGCGCCCGGCAGTGTGCCGGGATTTCGACGAAGCTGCATCCTCGTATACGCCAGGTAGGCGGGCTGCTTGCGACTCGCGGCCGGGGCCGCAGCGCCATGCCGCTTTCGCCGGAACGGGCAGGGGTCAGATGAATGCCCGGCGGATTCAGGACTAATCCCATATGGCCGCCCGCCCCGCGCCGCTACAGTGCTCGCCGCGCTCCAGTGCGAACGACCGCTCCCGCCAACGGACCGGCTCCGCTCGCTGCGACATCCCTCTTGCCTCCGGAGTTCCAGGCCCGGATAGGCCGCAGAACGGAAAGGCCCCCGGCCTGTTCCGCGATGCTCTTGGCCGAACGCCTGGCCGCCCAGCTGCGGAGCCGGGCCATGCCCGGCCTGCAGGGACGCTGGAGAGCCAGCAGCTACCAGGGAAGTAGCAGCCAACCCCACCTCACCCGCACCGCCCTCGTCCGCATAGACCGGGGGCCTGGTGCGGGCTTGCCAGCAGAAGGATTGCGCCACGACTCAAACTCCACCCTGTAGTGTTCCGAAATGCGTGTTTTTCATTGGTTACTTGCTCTTTCGCTGCTTGCCCTGATCGTTCCCCTCGCCCACGCCGACGATCTCGATTCCCCGCAATGGCGCCGTTATTCCCCGGCAACCGTCCAGCCAGCACCGATGGGCCGGAACAGCGCCGTCAGCCCGACCACGCGCCAGCTCATCGTCGCCCGCGCGCACCAGCTCATCGGCCAGCGCTACCGTTGGGGCGGCGACTCGCTGGAAACCGGGTTCGACTGCAGCGGCCTGCTGGTCTACCTGTACCGCCACGTCGCCGACCTGCGCCTGCCGCGCACCACCAGGTCGATGATCGCGCAACGTGACGCGACGATAGCCCGCCATGAACTGCAACCGGGCGATGCTGTGTTCTTCAGCCACAACGGCAGTGGCCGTGCCAGCCATGTGGGCCTGTACATCGGCGACAACCGCTTCATCCACGCCCCCAGTACCGGCAGGACGATCCGCATCGACTCCCTCGACTCGCCCTACTGGAAACGGGCCTACGTGACCGCGCGCAGCTTCAGCGGCTGACCCAGCCGGCCTCAGAGCCGGGCGAGCACCGTTCGTGCCTTGTCCAGGGCCAGGCTGGCGCGCTCCAGGGCGCTGACGCCCTGCTCCAGCAGTTGCCGGGTGGGAATCTCCAGGCTCAGCGGTACCGTCGCCGGCAAGGTGCGCAGCAGGCCGGCCAGGTCGCAGTCGCCATCGCCGGGGAAGCGCCGCTCGTTGCGAGCCTGGCGGAGGATCTCCTGCATGTCGTCCGGGCGCGGGCCGGCCACGTCGCACAGCTGGGCATAGCGCATGCGCTCGGCCGGCACCTGCGCCAGGTCCTGCAGGGACGAGCCGGAGCGGTCGAAGTGGAAGGCATCGACCAGCACGCAGCCGTTGGCCTGCCCGGCGTTCTTCACCACGCGCCAGGCCGTGGCCAGGTCGGGGGCGTCGGTCCAGGGCATGAATTCCAGGTGCGGGTGGATGCCGTAGGCAGCGGCCAGTTCGCACAGCTGCGCGAAGCGCTCGGTCATGCGCGCCTCGTCCGCGTCGTTGCCGGCCACCAGCAGCTCGGTGCCGCCGAACTCGGCGCCGACGGCGAGGATGGGCTCGAAGTCGGCCACGCGGGTTTCCGGCTTCAGGCGCAGGATCTCCAGGTCCAGCACGCGGATGCCGGTGTCGCGCAGGCGCGCCTGGGTCTGGCGGCGCAGCTCGGCATCGGCCACCAGCGGGAAGTGGTGCTCCTCGGCGGTGGCCGGCACCAGGCGCAGGCCGACATGGCTGTAGCCGGCGCGGGCGGCGACCTCGACCATCTCCGGCGGCGACAGCTCGAGCACGGTCAGGGCGGCGAGGGAAAAGATTCGGTCGGTCATGGGTATCGGTATCCGGTTCACAGGTGAATTGTAGGAGCGCGCCCTGGGCGCGAATCTCGTGGCTTACAGGCCGCGCCGAGGCGCTTTTCGTAGGAGCGAGGGGGGCGCCTAGCTCTTGCTCGCGAACGGTGTTCACCGGCGGTCCAGGTGTCGGGTTCAAGAGCACCCTCTCCCCAACCCTCTCCCGCAAGCGGGAGAGGGGGCTGTCCGGCGTAAATGGGAATCTCAGCGTCAACCTGTAGGAGCAACTGTCTTTTGGGCTCCGTCGTTCGCGGGAGTGACTGGATCGAAATTCGCGTCTCCCATCTCGCCCCATTGTAGGAGCGGGCCCTGCCCGCGAATCGCGCGCAGGGCGCGCTCCTACAGGTGGGACAGCGGTGGCGGGGTAGGACTTTGTCCGCGATCCGCGTCAGCACCTTCGGTTACCGCAGACAAAGCTGCACAGTCTCATTCAACCAACCCGCACCGGCGCACACGACCGGCCGCTGGCAGCGGCCTCGCGAATGGCCTCGATCAACGCCAGGGTGCGGCCGCCGTCCAGGGCGTCGGTCAATGGCGGCTCCTCGCCGCGGACCACCCGCACGAAGTGTTCCAGCTGGCGGCGCAGCGCCTCGCCCGGGGTGAAGGGCTCGCTGCTGCGCAGCAACGGCTGGTGCCAGCCGGCGCCCGACTGCGCGTAGTGCCAGCGCTGCAGTTGCGGAATGCTCAGCGCGCCCTCGGTGCCGGCCAGCAGGTAGCAGGGCTGGTCGACCTGGCGCGGGTAAATGGGGCTCTCGCCGGAGTCCAGCTCCCAGCTCCAGGGCGCGGCCACGCCGTCGGAGCCGGTCAGGCTGCCGAGGGCGCCGTTCTCGAACTGCAGCAGGATGGCCGCGCTGTCCTCGTTGACCAGGCCGCGCACCGAGTTGCCGGTGAAAGCCTGCACCTGCACCACCTCGCCGCACAGGTAGCGCAGCAGGTCGAGGTCGTGGATCAGGTTGGTGAGCAGGAAGCCGGCGCCCGGCTCGCGGCGCCAGGGCACCTCGAAGTAGCTGTCGGGTTTCTGCAGCTGCCACAGCGCGGTGACGTTGACCAGGCGCCCCAGGGCCCCGGCGGCGAGGATTTCCCGCGCCTTGCCGATCAGCGGGTTGTGCCGGCGGTGGTGGCCGACCAGCACCGGCACGCCGCTGCCCCGGCTCACCTCGACCAGCTCGCGCACCTCGTCCAGGTGCACGCCCACCGGCTTCTCCAGCAGCACCGGCACGCCGGCGGCCAGGCAGTCCAGGGCGGTGGCCACGTGCAGGTTGTTGGGGTTGGCGATGATCGCCGCCTGCGGCTGCGCCTCTTCCAGCATGCGCCGGTGGTCGGCGTAGTACGGCACGCCGCACTCGGCGGCGAACCCGGCCGCGCCGGGGCCCGGGTCGGCCACCGCGCAGAGTTGCAGGGCGGGGACATGAAGCAGGTGCTGGTGATGCTGGCGGCCCATGATGCCGGCGCCGATCAGGGCAATGCGCAAGGGAGCGGTCACGCGGGATTCCTCTTCTGATTGTTGTGCTGGGGCCCGGTACGCGGGGCTCCATGGAATGGCATGAGTGAATTTAGAACTCGGTTCCAATTTTACTCAAGTGCAGCACGACAGGCAGCGGGCGATTATCGACCGCCGTTGCGCCCGGGCAGGCGCGAGCGGCCCTCCTCCGCGGAGGAAGGCCAGGCAGCAAGGGGAATCAGGCGAAGAGGTCGGAGGCCTGGCTCGCCGCGGACAGCTCGGCGGTGGCGGCCAGCAGCAGCGGCGCCAGTTCGTGCAGGCGCGCCTCCGGCAGGCGCGCGCTGGGCCCGGCGATGCTCAGCACGCCGATCACCCGGCGGTCCACCGGGCTGTGCACCACGGCGGCCAGGGCCGAGGTGCCGAGCGCCGAGGTCTGCTCGACCCAGGCATAGCCGCGTTCGCGGGCGCGGCGCAGGTAACCGAGCAACTCATCCTCGCTGCGCGGCGCGCGCGGGCCGAACTGCGCGGGGTCGCCCACGCCCTGGCGGCGCACCAGCTCCAGGGCCTGCGCGTCGTCCAGGCTGGCCAGCCAGGCGTGCCCGGAGGCGGTGTAGAACAGCGGCGCGTCGCGGCCCATGTCCGGGTCGTAGCGCAGGCCCGAGCGGGCGCCCTGGGACTTGGCGATCCAGGTCTGGCGGCTGCCGTCGATCACCCCCAGGCGCACCAGTTCGCCGCTGTCCTGGGCCAGGCGGTCGAGGATCGGCTGGACGATGTCGGCGCCGCTGCAGGACAGGTAGCGGAAGCCCAGCGCCACCAGCTTGGTGGACAGCTGGTAGCGGGCGTTCTCCGGGTTCTGCCGCACGTAGCCCAGGCGGATCAGTTCGGCGAGCATGCGGTGGGTGGCGCTCTTGGGTATCTCCAGGCGCTCGGCCAGGGTCTGCATCGGCAGGCCACGGGGCTCGCTGGTGAGGCTTTCGAGAAGGCTGAAGGCGCGTTCGATCTGGCTACCGGCCATGGGTGTCGTCCACTACGAGGATCGGCGGATTCTAATGAGATCGACCGGGCCGGGGAACCGCCGGGGGCGGCTTGCAGGGCGCGCCTAAATGTTCGAACCGGTTAATTAATGTTCGATATTCGCACAGGAAGCGTTTTCACCGATTGTCCACCGCCCGCCGCCCTTCCACTATCGAGGCGTACCGAAACCCCGGCAGCGCCCGCTGCCCTCGGACGCGAAAGCACACTAACAATTACAAGAAGGTCCAGAGCAATGTCGCACTTGCACGCCGCCCATCCCTCTCTCGCACCGCCGTCGCCAGGCCAGGTCGCCGCCTAGCGCCGCGCCGTCGTTTCCGGCGCCACAGCCGGCGCCAGACAAGCCTCTCCCCACAACAATGACTCCAGAGAGATCGTCATGGGCTACCCCTGCATCCGTCGTTTTCCCCGCTACCTGCCCGCCGCCCTGGCCCTGGCCGGTACCACCCTCCCCGCCTTCGCCGACGGCTTCCTCGAGGACGCCAAGTCGAGCCTGACGCTGCGCAACTTCTACATGAACCGCAACTACGTCGGCGACACCGCCCAGGGCAAGGCCGAGGAGTGGACGCAGAACTTCATCCTCGACTTCAAGTCCGGCTTCACCCAGGGCACCGTCGGCCTCGGCATGGACGTGCTCGGCCTGTACAGCGTCAAGCTGGACGGCGGCAAGGGCACCGCCGGTACCCAGCTGCTGCCGGTGCACGACGACGGCCGCCCGGCCGACGATTTCGGCCGCCTGGCAGTGGCCGGCAAGGCGCGGCTGTCGAAGACCGAGCTGAAAGTCGGCGAATGGGCCCCGGCGCTGCCGATCCTGCGCTCCGACGACGGCCGCTCGCTGACCCAGACCTTCCAGGGCGCCCAGCTGACCTCCAAGGAAATCGCCGGCCTGACGCTGTACGGCGGCCAGTTCCGCCAGAACAGCCCGCGCAACGACGCCAGCATGGAGGACATGAGCCTGTTCAACCGCACGGCGTTCAAGTCCGACCGCTTCAACTTCGCCGGCGGCGAATACCGCTTCAATGGCGACCGTACCCTCGTCGGCCTGTGGAACGCCGAGCTGAAGGACATCTACCAGCAGCAGTACCTGCAGGTGCAGCACTTCCAGCCGCTGGGCGACTGGGTGCTGGGCGCCAACCTCGGCTATTTCTGGGGCAAGGAGGACGGCAGCGCCCGCGCCGGCGACCTGGACAACCGCACCGCCTCGGGGATGTTCTCCGCCAAGGTCGGCGCCAGCACCTTCTACCTGGGCCTGCAGAAGGTCATGGGCGACGACGAGTGGTTCCGCGTCAACGGCGCCAGCGGCGGCACCCTGGCCAACGACAGCTACAACTCCAGCTACGAGAACGCCAAGGAGCGTTCCTGGCAGCTGCGCCACGACTACGACTTCGCCGGCCTCGGCGTGCCCGGCCTGACCCTGATGAACCGCTACATCCACGGCAGCAACGTGCACAACGCCAGCACCGACGACGGCACCGAGTGGGGCCGCGAAAGCGAGCTGGCCTACACCGTGCAATCGGGGCCGCTGAAGACGCTGAACGTGAAATGGCGCAACTCCACCATGCGCCGCGACTGGGGGCGGACCAACAGCTTCGACGAGAACCGGTTGATCGTCAGCTATCCGCTGGATCTGTTGTAAGAACGTAGGGCGTACAACCGTTCGCGGTTGTACGCCGATACACCCGGCCCTATGCCCAACTTCACGGACGGGAACGGAGCACCCTCGAACAGGCGCTCCGTGCTCGAATCCGCAGCACGCCGGGGATCACGGTCAAACGGCGGATAACCGCGAACGGTTATCCGCCCTACGTCAGGCCCACCCGGTGATGTAGGGCGTACAACCGTTCGCGGTTGTACGCCGATACACCCGGCCCCATGCCCGACTTCACGGGCGGGAACGGAGTGCCCCCAAACAGGCGCTCCGTGGCCGAATCCGCGGCGCGCCGGGGATCACGGTCAAACGGCGGATAACCGCGAACGGTTATCCGCCCTACGCCTCGCCTACCTTTCAACCGCCCTTCTTGTCTTCCTCGTCCTCGGCCTTGATCTCTTCCAGGGCCAGCTCCAGGCCCCAGCTGGAGGCTTCCACCGCGGGTGCGGCCGGGGCCGCCGGCTGGGTGCCGGCCGCCTGGGCCGTGGCGCTGGCCGGATTGTCCCGGTGCAGCTTGAGCTTCAGCCGCAGGTTGTTCGCCGAGTCGGCGTTCTTCACCGCCTCCTCCTCGCTGATCGCGCCTTCCACCGCCAGGTCGAACAGCGCCTGGTCGAAGGTCTGCATGCCCAGGGCGCGGGACTTGTCCATGATCTCCTTGATCGAGCTGAAGTCGCCGCGCTTGATGATGTCGCTGATGGTCGCGGTGCCCAGCAGCACCTCCACCGCGGCGCGGCGCTTGCCATCCTGGGTGCGCACCAGGCGCTGGGAGACGAAGGCCTTGAGGTTGTTGCCCAGGTCGTTGAGCAGCTGCGGCCGGCGTTCCTCGGGGAAGAAGTTGATGATGCGGTCCAGCGCCTGGTTGGCGTTGTTGGCGTGCAGGGTGGAGATCGCCAGGTGCCCGGTATCGGCGAAGGCCAGGGCGTGCTCCATGGTCTCGCGGTCGCGGATCTCGCCGATCAGGATCACGTCCGGCGCCTGGCGCAGGGTGTTCTTCAGCGCGGCGTGGAAGCTGCGGGTGTCCACCCCCACCTCGCGCTGGTTGATGATCGACTTGCGGTGCCGGTGCACGTACTCGATGGGGTCCTCGATGGTGATGATGTGCCCGCCGCTGTTGCGGTTGCGGTGGTCGATCAGCGCCGCCAGGGAGGTCGACTTGCCCGAGCCGGTGCCGCCGACGAAGAGCACCAGGCCGCGCTTCTCCATCACCACCTTGAGCAGCACCTCGGGCAGCATCAGGTCCTCGAAGCGCGGGATGTCCAGCTTGATGTTGCGCGCGACTATGGACACCTCGTTGCGCTGCTTGAAGATGTTGATGCGGAAGCGTCCGACGCCGGCGACCGAGATCGCCAGGTTCATCTCCAGCTCGCGCTCGAACTCGGCCTTCTGCTCCTCGTCCATGATGGCGTCGGCGATGCGCGCCACGTCGCCGGCCTTCAGCGGCTCGCTGGACAGCGGCTTGAGCACGCCGTTGAACTTGGCGCAGGGCGGCGCGCCGGTGGACAGGTAGAGGTCGGAACCGTCCTGGCTGGACAGGATCCGCAGCATCGCTTGGATTTCCATCTGTATTGCATCCGCACGCTAGGAGGAGGCGCCGTCCGCAAAGGGCGGTCGCTTGTAGGAATAATCGCCAGACTCTAGGTAGAGCCAGGGGCGGGCACAATGCCAGCCCCGGAGAAATGCGATATACGTCACTGCCCTTCGGCCAGGCGGCGGAAGGTACAATCAGCCTTTTCCGTCAGCAGAGAGCCACCCCATGCCCGTCGCCATGGCCCGCCACATCCTGGTCAAGACCGCCGCCGAGGCCGAGCAGCTCAAGCAGCGCCTGGCCAGGGGCGAGGACTTCGCCACCCTGGCGAAGAAACACTCCACCTGCCCCTCCGGCAAGCGCGGCGGCGACCTCGGCGAGCTGCGCCCCGGGCAACTGGTGCGCAGCGTCGACGCGGTGGTCTTCAAGAAGCCGCTGAACGTCGTGCACGGCCCGGTGAAGAGCCAGTTCGGCTACCATCTGGTGCAGGTCTACTTCCGCGGCTGACGCCGGAGAACCCATGACGCCCGACCAGATCGCCCGCTTCTGCCTGCAACTGCCCGGCGCCCGCGAGGACATCAAGTGGGGCAGCAACCGGGTGTTCTCGGTGGCCGGCAACAAGATGTTCGCCATCCTCGACTTCCTCGACGAAGGCCGCGGCGGCCTGGCCTTCAAGGTCGGCCCGGAACTCTTCCTCGGCTTCGTCGACCGCCCCGGCATCCGCCCCGCACCCTACCTGGCCCGCGCCTACTGGATCGCCATGCAGCGCCCCTACCCCATGGGCGCCGAGGAGCTGCGCGAGGCCCTCACCCGCTCGCACCAGTTGGTGGTCGCGCGCCTGCCCAAGCGCCTGCGCCTGGGCCTGCTGCTGGACCCGGCATGAACCGCCAGCTGACCTGGGAAGGCCTGTGGCAGGCCCCGCCGGCCAGTTGGGAGCGCCTGCTGCTGCAGGACGGCCGCGCCGACAGCCAGCTGCGCGTGGCCGCCGCCGACGGCCAGCCGCCCTACCAGCTGGAGTACCGCCTGGAATGGGATGCCGACTGGCGCCTGCGCGAAGCCGAGCTGCTGGTAGAGGGCGAACACCTGCGGCGCCACCTGGTGCTGCTGGCCGACGGCCGGGGCCGCTGGACGCTGGGCGACGGCAGCCCGCTGACGGAGCTGGACGGCTGCCTGGACATCGACATCTGGCCCAGCCCCTTCACCAATACCTTCCCGATCCGCCGCCTGGGCCTGGCCGACGGCCAGTCGGTGGCCCTGGACGTGGTCTACGTGGAAGCGCCGCAGCTGCGGCCACGCAGGATGCACCAGGGCTACACGCGCCAGGATGCCCACCACTACCTGTACCGCAACCTGGAGGGCACGGACTTCCAGGCGCTGCTGGAGGTGGATGGGCAAGGGCTGGTGCTGGACTACCCGACGTTGTTCCGGCGGGTCTGAAAGAGCGTTCGCGAGCAAGCTCGCTCCTACAAGGGGCGCCCGCTCTTCGTAGGAGCGAGCTTGCTCGCGAACCAAGGCCGAGCGACGAATCCTTCAGGTAGTTCGTTAGCTAGCTTTCCTACAAGCCGGCGGCGGTTCATCATGCCCCTCCCCTCTCCGCCCCTGCTGTTCACGTCCATGTCCGCCGATACCGCCACGCCCCGTTCCAACGCCGCCATCACGCTCGAGGTGGTGTCGGTGGTGCTGTTCACCTTCCTCGCCTACCTGACCATCGGCATCCCCCTGGCCGTGCTGCCGGGCTACGTGCATGGCGACCTGGGCTTCGGCTCGGTGCTGGCCGGGCTGGTGATCAGCGTGCAGTACCTGGCCACCCTGCTCACCCGCCCCTACGCTGGCAAGGTGATCGACAACCTCGGGCCCAAGCGCGCGGTGCTCTACGGCATGCTCGGCTGCGCCGGCAGCGGCCTGCTGATGCTGCTTTCGGTGTGGCTGCAGGACATGCAGGCACTGAGCCTGGGTTGCCTGCTGCTCGGCCGGATGATCCTCGGCACCGCCGAGAGCCTGGTGGGCACCGGCGCCATCAGTTGGGGCATCGACCGCGTCGGCTCGCTGCACACCGCCAAGGTGATCTCCTGGAACGGCATCGCCAGCTATGGCGCACTGGCCGTGGGCGCGCCCTTCGGCGTCCTGCTGGTGCAGCACCTGGGGCTGTGGAGCATGGGCGCGGTGGTGATGCTGCTGGCCGCCATCGGTTTCGCCCTGGCCTGGCCCAAGCGCGCCGCGGCCATCGTCCACGGCGAGCGCCTACCCTTCCACCACGTGCTCGGCCGCGTGGCTCCCCACGGCACCGGGCTGGCCCTGGGCGGCATCGGCTTCGGCTGCATCGCCACCTTCATCACCCTGTACTACGCCAGCCGCGGCTGGAGTGGCGCGGTGTACTGCCTGAGCGCCTTCGGCGCCTGCTTCATCGGCGCGCGGTTGCTGTTCGCCAGCGCCATCAACCGCCATGGCGGCTTCGCCGTGGCCATCTGCTGCCTGCTGGTGGAAAGCCTCGGCCTGCTCCTACTGTGGCTGGCCCCGGGGCCCTGGTCGGCGCTGGCCGGCGCGGCGCTGACCGGTTTCGGCTTCTCCCTGGTGTTCCCCGCCCTGGGCGTGGAGGCGGTGCGCCTGGTGCCGGCTTCCAGCCGCGGCGCGGCGCTGGGCGCCTACTCGCTGTTCATCGACGTCTCGCTGGGCATCACTGGCCCGCTGGCCGGTGCCATCGCCAGTGCCTGGGGCTTCCGGGCGATCTTCCCGTTCGCCTGCGCCGCCGCGATCATCGGCCTGGGCCTGAGCCTGTGGCTGCAACGGCGCAACAACGCGCAGCCCCTTGCCTGAGCGGGAACCAGGCTCCCAATTTCGCGTAGGCTCTCGCAAAAACGCGCCAACCCTTAGAAATTCCTGGATTTTATCCACGTTCTGCTATCATCGCGCGCCATCGGGGCCTGTGAGGGGCCTCGTGACCATCCAAGAAACGCCAGCACCCAGCGTCGCCGGCCCCGGGTTGGAGCACCCGGGCGGGCAAGCTTTTTTCTGCGTTCGGGCGCTGCGAATAAACAGACTGCAGGAAATAACAAGATGATGAACAAAAAGTTCAGTTTGCTTGCATTGGGGATCCTCGCCGCCAGCACCCAGGTCATGGCCGACGATCAGGCAGCCGCCAAGGGCTTCGTGGAAGACAGCCACCTGGACCTGTTCTTCCGTAACGCCTACATGAACCGTGACTACAAGCACGGGGCACCGGACAAGGCCGAGTGGGGCCAGTCCGCCACCGCCACCTTCAACTCCGGCTTCACCCAGGGCACCGTCGGCTTCGGCGTCGACGCCTTCGGCCTGTACGCCCTGCGCCTGGATGGCGGCAAGGGCAAGAGCGGTGCCGGCGGCATCGACTTCTTCAAGCGCGGCGACAGCGGCGAGGCGGCCAACGACCTGTCCCGCGCCGGTGGCGCAATCAAGGCGCGCATCTCCAACACCGTGATCAAATACGGTGACCAGATGCCCAGCCTGCCGGTGCTGAGCTACGACAACTCGCGCCTGCTGCCGGAAAGCTACACCGGCACCCTGATCACCTCCAAGGAGATCGAGGGCCTGGAACTGAACGTCGGCAGCTTCACCGAGGAAGTCCGCAAGAGCGCCGAAGGGCGTGACAGCGGCGGCCTGAAGCGCATCGACGTGTACGGCGGCAGCTACAAGTTCACCGACAACTTCAGCGGCTCGCTGTACGCCTCGGACAACAAGGACGTGGCGCGCAAGCAGTACCTGAACCTGAACTACGTCATCCCGATGCAGGATGCGCAGTCGCTGACCTTCGACTTCAACGGCTACAAGACCAAGCTGAACAAGGACTTCGCCAACCTGAACTTCGGCGGCGACCGCGACAACACCATCTGGAGCCTGGCGGCCACCTACGCCATCGGCGCCCACTCGTTCATGATCGCCCACCAGCGCAACACCGGCGACACCGGCTACAACTACGGCTGGTACCAGAACGCCGGCGGCCTGGGCGACGGCGGCACCACCATCTGGCTGGCCAACTCCTACTGGTCGGACTTCAACGCCGAGGACGAGCGCTCCTGGCAGGCCAACTACAGCATCAACTTCGCTGAATACGGCATCCCGGGCCTGAGCTACACCGTCGCCTACGTCTATGGCGACAACATCAAGACCTCGCAGACCAACAATGGCCACGAGCGCGAGATCTTCAACCAGGCGAAATACGTCGTGCAGAGCGGTCCGGCCAAGGACCTGTCGATCAAGCTGCGCGGCTCCTGGGTGCGCGTTTCCAACGACGCCCGCGAGTACAACGACGACGGCAACGAAGTCCGCGTCTTCGTCGAGTACCCGTTCAGCGTGTTCTGATCGGCGTCGCGACCTGACGTGAACGAAAAAGCCCCGTGGCATGCGCCACGGGGCTTTTTTCATGGGCTCACGCTGGCCTGAGCAGCCGCCTCAGAAGATCGACAGGTTGTAGCTGGCGATCAGGCGCACCTCGTCCACGTCCCGGGCCCACTGTTCATAGTCGGTGCGGTAGGTGGCGTTGCGCAGGCGCAGGCTCAGGCCCTTGAAGGTGCCAGCCTGCACCACGTACCTGGCCTCCAGGTCGCGCTCCCATTCCTTGCCCTCGCCACCGCTGGCCAGGCGGATGTGGTCGCCGTTGAGGTAGCGGGCCATGAAGCTCAGGCCGGGGACGCCGACGCTGCGCAGGTCGAAGTCGTAGCGCAGCTGCCAGGAGCGCTCCTCGGCGTTGGCGAAGTCGTTCACCTGCACGTAGTTGGCCACGTAGGGGTTGCTGCCATCGAGGTAGGGCATCGAGCTGTCGCCGCTCATGCGCTGCCAGCCGGCGCTGAAGGTGTGGCCGCCGCGGGCGTAGGCCAGCAGCAGGCTGAGGGCGCGGTTGTCGATCTCGCCGGCGCGGGCGGCACCATCATCGTCGCTGTCGAACCAGCGCAGGTCGGCGCTGGCCACGCCCCCGCCCAGCGCCCGCTTGCCGAGCAGGCCGACGAAGCGCTGGCGGTAGACGTTCTCCAGCCCGCCCTGGGCGTACTGCAGCAGCAGGTCGTCGTTCACCTTGTAGTCGAGCTGGTAGGCGTCGAAGCGGTTGCCGGTGGTGTCGCAGGCGTAGCGCTTGTTCTTGCAGTTGAGGCGGATGTCCTGGGCGTCGCTGGAATCCCGCGCGGTATAGCGTTCCAGGCGCGTGGCGGAGAACTTCAGGTCGCGGATCTCCTCGCTGGCCAGTTGCGCGCCGTGGAACATGTTCGGCAGCAGGCGGCCGTCGTTGTACTTGAGCAGCGGCATGTCCGGCAGCATGGCGCCGTAGCGCAGCTGGGTGCGCGAGAAGCGCAGCTTGCCGGCGACCCCGGCCTTGGCGTACTGGTCGGCCGAATGACGCGGGTCGTGGCCGCTGGACGGCAGCAGGCCGCTGTTGCTGTCGGCCGGGCTGGAGTCGAGCTTGACGCCGAGCATGCCCAGGGCATCCACGCCGACGCCCAGTGGGCCCTCGGTGAAGCCGGAGCGTACGTCAAGGATGAAGCCCTGGGCGGTCTCCTCGCGCTTGGAGGCGCCCTGCGGGTTGGAAGAGGCGCCATCACGGAAGTCGCGGTTGAAGTACAGGGTGCGCGCCTCCAGGCGGGCGCTGCCGTCCTCCAGGAACTCCGCACTGGCCGGGCCGGCGAAGCCACCGAGCAGCGCGAGGGCGCCCAGGCCGCAAAGCGAACGGGGCGTACTGGAGGGGAAAGGCAAGGGCATGGCGTGGCTCCGGAAAACAGGGACGGCAAAACGGCGCGGGAAGGTGTCACAGATGCCCGGCGGGGGTCTTTAGGACCTTGGTCTAGAGCGGCGCAAGCAGGATTTCGGGGCAGCGCATCCCTGCGCTGGAATGGACCTCAGAGGGAAGGCTGGTTCACCCGGGCCGACAGTTGCTCGGCGCTTTCCTTGCGCTCGGAATAGCGGTCCACCAGGAAGTCCTGGCGATCGCACAGCAGCAGGGTGAACTTGACCAGTTCCTCCATCACATCGACGAGGCGGTCGTAGTATGGCGAGGGCTTCATCCGCCCCCGTTCGTCGAACTCCAGGTAGGCCTTGGGCACCGACGACTGGTTGGGGATGGTGAACATGCGCATCCAGCGGCCCAGCACCCGCAGTTGGTTGACCACGTTGAAGGACTGCGAGCCGCCGCAGACCTGCATCACCGCCAGCGTCTTGCCCTGGGTCGGGCGCACCGCGCCGAGCGCCAGGGGAATCCAGTCGATCTGCGCCTTGAACACCGCGGACATGGCGCCATGGCGCTCCGGCGAACACCAGACCTGGCCCTCCGACCACTGCACCAGCTCGCGCAGCGCCTGCACCCTGGGATGCTCCACCGGGGCATCGTCGGGCAGCGGCAGGCCGGAAGGGTCGAATACTCGCGTTTGCGCGCCGAAGTGCTGGAGCAGGCGCGCGGCCTCCTCCACCAGCAGGCGACTGAAGGAACGCTTCCGGGTGGAGCCGTAGAGCAGCAGGATGCGCGGCGCGTGGGTGCTGGACCCGACGGCGGTGGGTGCGGCGCCGAACAGCGACTGGTCGAGGTTGGGCAGGTCGGTCATGGCATATCTCCGCTCAGAGGGCGCCGATACGCGCCAGTTCGCGCTCCAGCGCGGCGCGATCGAGGCTGGCGAAAGGCAAGGCGAAGAAGGCCAGGCAACGCCGTTCGATACGCGCCAGGGTGGCGCGGAAGGCGGCATCCAGCTGCGCTTCGTCGCCCTGCGCCTCGGAGGGGTCCTCCAGGCCCCAGTGGGCCTTCAACGCCGGGCCGAAGTACACCGGGCAGGCTTCGCCCGCGGCCTTGTCGCAGACGGTGATGACGATGTCCGGCGGGTTGTCCGCGAAGGCCTCGTTGCCCTTGCTGCTCAGGCCCTCGGTGGCGATGCCGGCGCGCTCGAGGGTCGCCAGGCTGCGCGGCAGCACCTGGCCGCGGGGGAAGCTGCCGGCGCTCACCGCCTCGAAGCCGGCGGGCGCCAGGTGGTTGAACAGGGCTTCGGAAAGGATGCTGCGGCAACTGTTGGCCGTGCACATGAACAGGACTCGCATGGAAGGCTCCTGCCGCCGCCGGGCGGCTATCGGAAGGCCAGGCGCAGGGCCAGGGCCGAGAGGGTGACGAGCAGGACCGGCAGGGTCAGCAGGATGCCGACCCTGAAGTAGTAGCCCCAGGTGATGCGGATGCCCTTGCGCGCCAGCACGTGCAGCCAGAGCAGCGTGGCCAGGCTGCCGATCGGGGTGATCTTCGGCCCCAGGTCGCAGCCGATGACGTTGGCGTAGACCATCGCCTCGCGGACCACGCCCTCGGCCGCGCCGGCCTGGATGGCCAGCGCCCCCACCAGCACGCTGGGCATGTTGTTCATGACCGAGGACAGCAGCGCCGACAGCAGGCCGGTGCCCAGGGCAGCGGCCCACACGCCCTGCCCCGCCAGGCCGTCCAGCACGCGGGTGAGGAAGTCGGTGAGGCCGGCGTTCTTCAGGCCGTAGACCACCAGGTACATGCCCAGGGAGAACACCACCACCTGCCAGGGCGCCTCGCGCAGCACCCGGCGGGTGGAAATCACCTGGCCACGGGCGGCGACGGCGAACAGCACCGCCGCGCACAGCGCCGCCACCGCGCTGATCGGGATACCCAGCGGCTCCAGGGCGAACAGCCCGAGCAGCAGCGCCAGCAGCATCCAGGCGCCGACCGCGAAGGTGGCCGGGTCGCGGATCGCCTCCCGCGGCGCCTGCAGCTGGTCCACTGCGTAGCGCTGCGGCAGGTCGCGGCGGAAGAACAGGTACAGCACCAGCAGCGTCGCGGCGACGCTGGCCAGGTTCACCGGCACCATCACCGCGGCGTACTCGGCGAAGCCCAGGCCGAAATAGTCGGCGGAGACGATGTTCACCAGGTTCGACACCACCAGCGGCAGGCTGGCGGTGTCGGCGATGAAGCCGGCGGCCATGACGAAGGCCAGGGTCGCCGCTGGCGGGAAGCGTAGCGCCAGCAGCATGGAAATGACGATGGGAGTGAGGATCAGGGCCGCCCCGTCGTTGGCGAACAGCGCGGAAACGGCGGCGCCCAGCAGCACGCAGAAGGCGAACAGGCGCCGGCCGCTGCCGCCCGCCCAGCGCGCCACGTGCAGCGCCGCCCAGGCGAAGAAGCCGGCCTCGTCCAGCAGCAGGCTGATGACGATGACCGCGATGAAGGTGGCGGTGGCGTTCCAGACAATGGCCCAGACGCTGGGGATGTCGTGCAGCGACACCACGCCCAGGGCCAGGGCGACGAGCGCGCCGGCGCTGGCGCTCCAGCCGACGCCCAGGCCCCTGGGCTGCCAGATGACCAGGACGAGGGTGAACAGGAAGACGGCAGCGGCGAGCAGCATCGAGGCGGGTTCCGGGAGGGGTCAGCAGCAGCTGGCGCGCACGGGGCGGCCATCCATGTCGCGCAGGCGGGCGGCGCTTTCCTTCAGCCAGTCGGCGTTGGCCTGCAGGGTGACGCGCAGCACCTCGTGGACCCAGGCGGGCAGAACGGGGTTGAGCCGGTAGTACACCCACTGCCCCTGGCGGCGGTCGAGCAGCAGCCCGGCGGCGCGCAGCTGCGCCAGGTGGCGGCTGACCTTGGGCTGGCTGTCGCCCAGCGCGCACATCAGCTCGCAGACGCACAGCTCGCCCTGCTCGGCGATCAGCAGGGTGGCGCGGGTGCGGGTCTCGTCGGCCAGGCACTTGAAGACTTCGGGGGGCGTGAGCATGGTGGTCGCCAGAACATATGGAAAACAGAATATACGGTTTTCCATATGTTCAAGGCAACCACCGGGGTGCCCTTCCCTGTCGAACGAAGGCGTCCGCCGGGATACCTTTGCGGGGCAGTCGGGACTCGAAGCGCAGCGGCTGGCGGCGCAAGGCCGAGCGCGGCCACGGCGGGCCGCGCCCATCACGTCACTTGCCGGCGTCGAGCACGATGCAGTAGCGGGTCTTGCCGCTGCGCAGGTGTTCGATAGCCTCGTTGACCCGGCTCATGGGGAAGTGCTCGACCCGCGGCAGTATCCGGTGGCGGGCGCAGAACTCCAGCGTGGCCGCCGTGGTGCTCGGCGCGGTCGCTGCCCAGACGGTGAAGGGGGTGGTTGCGACGCCGTTGCTCATGGGAAACCTCCTGGAACGCAGAAACAGAACCCCAGGGAAACGGAGCGCCGCGAAGGCGTATCAGGCCTGCACGTAGACCCACGCCTGCAGGCCGGACTGCAGCTCGGCGCTGACGCGCTGGTAGTCGGCCACCTCATAGGCGTCCGCGGCGAGCAGTTCCTGCGGGGTGATCTCGAAGACCGTACCCGGCACCCGGTCGCCGGCCACGCCGCTGTAGCGGACGATGGGGTGGTAGCGCTTGCCGCTGGTGGCCAGCACGGCGGGATCGGTGATCTCCACCAGGTCCTGGCGGTAGCCGACCAGGGCGTCCGCCCGGCCCTGGAGTTCGCGGCCGAAGCTGGCCAGTTGCACGGCCCTGTCCTGCAGGGTGCCGTAGGAGAACAGCAGCACGACTTCGCTCATGGCGCCTCCGCGTCAGGCCAGCAGGTCTTCGTAGAAGGCCCCGTAGGGCTTGTCCGGGTGGGCGATCTGGATTTCCAGGATCCACAGCCCGCCGCCCGGGTGCTCGGCGTAGTCGCCCAGGTCGCCGGCGCGGTAGATGGCATGGGGGAAGTCGCTGACGCGGTGGCCCTTGATGTCCAGGTTGAGCTTCCAGCCCAACGCCTGGGCCCGGGCATGGGCGAAGTCGTACAGCGCCACGCCGCTGCAGCGGGTTTCCCGCCAGTGCGCCTCGACGTGCAGGAACAACTCCCTGGCCGCTGCCGCGCAGGCTGTCATCTCAGGGTCGTCGCCAACCACGAAGGTGGCCCCGGCATCGCCTTCGTGGCCGCGCCAGACCACACCCATGTCGATGAAGAAGATGTCGTTCTCGCCCAGCAGCGGGTCGCCGTCGGAGCGTTGCTTGAAGGTCTTCAGGGTGTTGGCGCCGAAGCGGATCAGCAACGGGTGCCAGATGCGCTCCATGCCCAGCTCGGCGAGCACCTGCTTGCCGATGGCGGTGGCCTGGGACTCGCTCATCCCCGGGCGGATGGCCGCGGCGATGGCATCCACGGCCTCCCAGGTGCGGGCCTGGGCGTATTTCATCAGTTCCAGCGCGTAGTTCGCGCCTACGGCTTCCTTGGCGTGCACGGCGGTATTCATTCGGGCGCTCTCTGCGAAGTCCTCGGGGTTCGCCGTATAGAGTTCTACATAGCGAACCCGGAATGCAAGCCACGCAGGGTGGACAGCGCGTCGCGCGGCTGACAGGCTCTGTCCTCGGCCGGCAGCGGCCACCAGAGACCAACGCTTCACGGGAGACCCCCTGCCCATGCACCTCGATCTGCTCCAGGTCCTCAGCCTCGCCGGCAAGGCGGAGGTTCCCAACGACGACCGCATCGGCTGCGCCGAGCGGCATGCCTGGATCATCGACGGTGCGACCGACCTCGGCGCGCCGGGCCTGCTGGGCGAGCGCGGTGGCGCCGCCTGGCTGGCCGCGTCCGCACACCGGGCTTTCGCCGCGGCCTCCGGCACCCTCGCGAACCTGTGCGAAGGCATGTTCGAGACGGTCGCCGACGACTACCGGCGCGACCGCCGCCGCGAGCCGGTCGCCGCCTGGGAGCTGCCGCGAGCCTCCTTCGCCGCGGTGGCGATAGAGGGCGACAGCCTTGCCTGCGGCTTCCTCGGCGATTGTGCGGTGATTCACCGCAGCGCCGTCGGCGTGGCCTTCCTCACACCCGAACCGAACCGTGCGGAGGAACTCGCCGAAGCCGCCGCCCTCGGCCCCGGCGCCGGTGCCGGCGGCGTGCGTGCGCCCCATGTGCTGGCCGACCGCCGCGCCGCCCGCGAACGGCCCAAGGCCGTGCTGGGGGTGGATGCCGCACAGGCCAGGGCTGGCCTGCGCCTGGCCCGTGCGCCCCTGGCCCGGGGCGACGACCTGCTGCTGATGAGCGATGGCTTCGCCGCACTGTTCGACACCTACGGCGCCTACGACGCCGCCGGCCTGGTCGCCCGCGTGCTCGCCCACGGCCTGGGGCCGCTGGCGGAAGAACTGCGCGGCATCGAGCGGGACGACGCGGCGTGCCTGCGCTACCCGCGCTTCAAGGCCAGCGACGACGCCTCGGCGATCTGGCTGCGGGTCGCGGGATAGCAGCCGTCGATGCCGCATGGCCGTAGGGCGTTATCCGCCATCGTTCGTGGACATAGGCGCAGTGGCCGACGGCGGATAACCGCGAACGGTTATTCGCCCTACCCTAACGCTGGACTCCCCGCCCATACCGAACGGCCCCCTCTCCCGCCTGCCGGCGGCTTTCAGCGGCAACCCATCCAGGACCATGGCGCGCAGCGGAAGCTTGTCGTTGGCCATGCGCACGCGGCACCACGCGAGGAAAGCGTGGCCTGGCCCCGGCGGCGGAAGATCGTCCGATGGGACTAGCCAGTGCGCAAGGGCCGACAACCGTTCGGCCAGTTTCACTGGTCATTCACGCCACCTGGCGGTAAATTCTCGCCATATGGCAAAAACAGGAGCACCGCGCCATGAACCTCGGCAATGACAACCGCCATCGCCTCCCCAGGACCCGGACCGGCCGCTGCGCCTGCTCTATGGCGACAAGGGGCCCCACGCCAGCAGCGTGTTCGAAGTGCACGAGATGATCGAGCGCGGCCTGCCGTCGGACGTGGTGATCGCCTTCGCCGAGTCCCTGGAGCTGGACAAGCAGGCCTTCATCAAGCTCATCGGCATGTCCGAGCGCACCCTGCAGCGCCGCCTCAAGCACCCCGAACCGCTGTCCGCCGAGCAGAGCAGCAGCGCCTGGCGCCTCGCCAAGGTGCTCAGCCGCGCCGAGGAGGTGCTGGGTTCGCGCCGCGCCGCGGTGGACTGGCTGATGGCCCCGGCCCTGGGCCTGGAGGGCCATGCGCCGGTAGACCTGCTGACTACCCAGGTCGGTTTCGAACTGGTGGACGACTTCCTCACCCGCCTGGACTACGGGGTCTACTGATGCAGCCATTGCCAGGGAACGGCGAGCTGTACCTCTGGCGCCTGGACCGCCGCGAACACGCCGACGGCTGGGACAGCGGCATCGGCGCCGAACTGGCCGGCGGGCGCTGGAACTCCAGGGGCGTGCGCGCCGTGTACGCCAGCGCGGACGCCGCCACGGCCATCCTCGAGGTGGCGGTGCACAAGGGCTTCGCCGCGCTGGACCGAGTGCCCCACGTGCTGACCTGCGCGCGCATCCTCGACCCCGCCCGGGTAGTGCGCGTCGAGCCGGGCAGCCTGCCGAACCGCAACTGGCTGGTGCCCGGCATCCCCAGCCATGGCCAACAGCTGTTCGGCAACGAGCTGCTCGACGCCCACCCGTTCATCCTCATCCCCTCGGCGGTGGTGCCGCACTGCTGGAACCTGCTGCTCAGCCCGGCCCTGGCCAAGGGCGCCTACGAGTTGGTCAGCCAGGAGGCCTTCGCCCTGGATACCCGGCTGAACCCGCCGGCGCCGTGAGAAAATCGGCCAGCCCCAGGCAATGAAGTGAAGGCAAGTCTCCACACTCGAGAGTCCCCTTCAATCAGGAAAGCATGCCGGCGTGCCCTGCATGCCCGGCGGCCTTCCGCGCCTGCTGCCCTGAGCTACTTGGCGAACAACTGGCCGATGTCCTTGAACGCCTTGAACTCCAGGGCGTTGCCGCAGGGGTCGAGGAGGAACATCGTCGCCTGCTCGCCCACCTGGCCCTTGAAGCGTACGTAGGGCTCGATCACGAAGCGCACGTCGAACCCGCGCAGGCGCTCGGCCAGCGCCTCCCACTGCGCCCAGTCGAGCACGATGCCGAAGTGCGGCACCGGCACGTCGTGACCGTCCACCGGGTTGCAATGGGCGCTTTCCTGGGATGCGGTGCGCGGGTGCTCGTGGATCACCAACTGGTGGCCGTAGAAGTCGAAGTCCACCCACTGGGCGCTGGAGCGGCCCTCCTCCAGGCCGAACACCTCGCCGTAGAAGCGGCGGGCGGCGGGCAGGTCGTGGACGGGGATGGCGAGGTGGAAGGGGCGAAGGCTCATGGATGGCTCCTGGCGGTGGCGTGGGTTGCTTTCAGCCTAGGCCAACCGTCAGCGCTCTTCGCGGGTATGCCATACACGAAGCAGATGGATGTCGGAGCCCCGTATCTCGTAGCGCATCTCGTAATGGCCAACCAGAAGCCGCCGGACATCACGCGGCACGAACTCATCCAGGCGCTCACCGAGACGTGGGTTGGTCAGTAAGACAGCCGGCGCGGCGACCAGTTGCTGGGCGGTACGGGCCGCCGCAGACCGATTCACCGGAGCGAGAAACTCGTGGAACCGTGCCAGATCGGACAAAGCCTTGCTCGTCCACTGCAACGCCATCAGCGCGGTACCGGCAGCGGTAGCGGTGTGTCGGAGTCCAGGCTCTCCGCCCAGGCCTGGACGGACTGATGATCGATTACCCGGCCGGCATCCACATCGGCCAGGGCCTCGCGAGTCAAGCGGCTACGCTCGTCCTCCTGGTCTAGCCAGGCGGACAAGGCCTGCTTGACGATCCAGTTCTTCGAGCGTTCCAGGCGCTCGGCGATTTCGTCCACGCGCTCCGCCAGTTCGACGGGAACGTGAGCGGTGACCGAGCGAGTCTTGTAAGTCGTGGCCATGTCAAGTGCCTCCTGGGCAGACTTAGGCATTTCGATTAAAAACCAATCGTAACCAATAAAGATAAGGCGTCAAGCGATACTCACCAGGCTCAGTGGAAGACTTAAGCAGCAAACGGTTGCGACCTCGCTGTTCTTCGTGGGGCGCTCGATCCAAACATCATGGCGACCGGACACCCTGTCGAGGCCAAAGCACTTAGACCGATAAATGCTTAACAAATGAAAACTCAGTATTTATGGTTCTAACATCACCCCAGCTAGGCTAGCCCCATCTTCACCGCCGTCCCCTTGAGGAGTCGCCATGGACCGCACCGACAACGTCATCGACCTCGCCCGCTACCGCACGCGCCGCCAGGCACGCCGCATGGCCGAGCTGATGTGGGCGATGTACGCGAGCCGCGCCGGCTTCGGTGCCGCCCAATGGGTGCAGCAGCAGCGCGACAGCGGCATCCGCGAGGCCTGAACATGGGCCTGCCGCTTTCCACCGACGCCACCGAGGCGGGCCTGGAGGCCGCCCCGGCGGCCGCCGACGACCCCATCGGCCAGCGCGTGGCGCACAACCTGCTGCGCCTGCGCGGCAAGCGCAACCTCTCCCTCGACGGCCTGGCGCGGCTGTCCGGGGTGAGCCGGGCGATGCTGGCGCAGATCGAGTCCGGGCGCAGCGTCCCCTCGATCAAGGTGCTGTGCAAGATCGCCCAGGGCCTGAAGGTCTCGGTGGCGGCCTTCCTCGACGACCGCGCCTTCGACGGCGTGGCCCTGCTGCCGGCGCGCGAGAGCAAGCGCCTGGTCAGCGGCGACGGCGCCTTCGTCAGCCGCGCGCTCTTCCCCTTCGACGTCTCGCGCCAGGTGGAATTCTACGAACTGCGCCTGGCCGGCCTGGCCATCGAGCACTCCGCCGGCCACGCCCCCGGCACCCAGGAGAACCTGGTGGTGGCCCAGGGCGTGCTGGAGATCGCGGTGAACGAGGAGCGCTTCCTGCTCGGCACCGGCGACTCCATCCTGTTCTATGCCGACCAGGCGCACAGCTACCGCAACCCGGCCGACAGCGAGGCCGTGGCCTACCTGGTCACCACCTACGCCGAACGCCTGGACTGAGGCGGCGGCGCAAAACGAAAGGCCCGGCGGGTTTCCCCACCGGGCCTTTCCCGTTCAGCGCGCCGCGATCAGCAGGTGCAGCACATCATCGGCATGCCGTTGCAGCTCATCATCATCGGCATGCCGCATTCCATCATCTTGTTCATCAGCATGCAGCAGTTCTTGAACATCTCCATGTTCATGCCCTGCATCGGCATCATCTTGCACATCATGGCGTCGCCCTGCATGGAGCACTCCATCATGCACTTCATCGACGGCATGGGCATGCCCATCATCATCGGCATCATGTTCATCATGCCCATCATCGGCATCATCGGCATGCCGGTCTGGGACATGCACATCATCGACATGTTGCCGCAGTGCATCATCATCGGCATGCCGCAGTTCATCATCATCGCCATCATTTCGGCGTTGTTGCGGAACATGGCCGCGTCCATGCCCATGGCCGGCATCATCTTGCACATCATGCCGTCGTCCTGCATTTCGCACTGCAGGGTCGCCATCATCATCGGCATGCCCATCATCGGCATCATCGGGTTGGCGTTCATCGGCATCTGCATGGCATTCATCATCTTGGTATCTCCCTGAACTGGACGGAATGGATAACTGCGAATGGCTGCGATTCTAGGCCGACGGTGCGGGCGGACAAGCTGGCGGGGCAGCGGCGGATTGCTTCGCCGGCCCTCGGGGAAACGGAGATCCAGTGGAGCACTCGTTCGTTATCGCTTCTTTATTTCCGTCATTACAGAAAAAGAAGATTCCATGACTTCCAAACAGACAACATGGATATTGCCTGCAGAACTAAGCAAATAACCATAGTGAATAAACATTCTAAACAGGCCCGAAGTTTTTCCTGCCGCCTCGCCTGGCCCCTGCCACACGCTTTCGCCGGCATATGAAAATGCCTTCGCGCCATTTATCGCCGGGGCGCGCGTGCCTCTAGTAAGGGCTCGGCCAGCCCCCCTCGCGCCACGCACGGACAGTTCCTCGCCATGGATAGCCAACCAAGGCCACATGAAACCCGAGCGCAGCGCTCGGCCCAACTGGCCGCCCTCGTCGAAGCGGCGCGGACGGCCCCGCGGCAAGGCTGAGCCCACACCAAGACTTTCAATTTTCCTATACTGTTCGCCAGCAGCGGCCCGCCTCCGCTCCGGCGAACCGGCCGGCGATTTGTGCCGGCCGGCGCTTTCCCTATACTGCCCGCCTCTTCCAGCCACCGAGGGCCCCATGGATATCCAGCAGATGCGCCAGGCTGCCGCCGAGGCCGCCGGCACCTTGCGCTCCCTGAGCCACCCGGACCGCCTGATGCTGCTCTGCCAGCTGAGCCAGGGCGAACATTCGGTGGGCGAACTGGAGGAACTCCTGGGCATCCAGCAACCCAACCTCTCGCAGCAGCTCGGCGTGCTGCGCAGCGAAGGCCTGGTCGACACCCGCCGCGACGGCAAGCGCATCTTCTACTCGGTGAAGGACCCCAAGGTACTGCACCTGCTGAGCACCCTCTACCTGCTCTACTGCCCGCAACCCTGACGCCTTCAGCGCGAGCCCGCTCACCCCAAACCGCAACCCCGGCATCGAGGGCAACGGCGCCACCGTCGCCGGCTACGCCTGGCAATTCCGACCCGCCAGCTGTTGCCCAGCCAACAGCGAATCAACACATTGCCCACCCAGCAACAGCCCGCCGCCGCCGTGGCGGGCTGCAGGCCGCGAATCCCGGCGCTGGCACAAGGCTTGCCTTTTCCGCGGCGAGCCCTCCCACCTACAAGACTCACCGCCACGCGTGCATTCCCGGGGCGACGCCCCTTCCTTTCGACGATGGCAACGAGGACACCTTCATGAGCCTGGATATCTTCTGGTTCCTGCCCACCTCCGGCGACACCCGCTACCTGGGCCATTCCGGCAGCGGCCGGCCGGCGACCAACGAATACATGCGGCAGATCGCCGTGGCCGCCGACCAGCTCGGCTACGACGGCCTGCTGATCCCCACCGGCGCCAGCTGCCTCGACCCCTGGGTGACCGCCGCCAGCCTGGTGCCGGTGACCCGCCGCATCAAGCTG
The DNA here is from genome assembly GCF_029201425.1 of Pseudomonas sp. 273. NCBI lineage: Bacteria > Pseudomonadati > Pseudomonadota > Gammaproteobacteria > Pseudomonadales > Pseudomonadaceae > Pseudomonas > Pseudomonas sp. 273. The sequence goes on along the minus strand of NZ_CP116775.1, from coordinate 2,588,819 downwards.
CTGGTGGCGCTGCGCACGTCCCTGGGCAACCCCACCGCCTCGGCGCGCCAGGCGGCCACCCTCGACCAGGCCAGCGGCGGCCGCCTGCTGCTCAACGTGGTGCCCGGCGGCGACGCCACCGAGCTGGCCGCCGACGGCGTGTTCTATTCCCACGACGAACGCTACGAGGCCTCCGACGAGTTCCTCGACATCTGGCGGCGCCTGCTCGGCGGCGAGACCGTCGACCACGACGGCAAGCACCTGCAGGTGCGCGGCGCGCAGAACTTCTTCCCGCCCGTGCAGCAGCCCTACCCGCCGCTGTACTTCGGCGGCTCCTCCCCCGCCGCCCACGAGCTGGCGGCCAGGCACGTCGACGCCTACCTGACCTGGGGCGAGCCGCCGGCGGCGGTGGCCGAGAAGATCGCCGACGTGCGCCAGCGCGCCGCCCGCCACGGCCGCACGGTGCGCTTCGGCGTGCGCCTGCACGTGATCGTGCGCGAGACCAGCGAGAAGGCCTGGGCCGCCGCCGAGGAGCTGATCAGCCACCTGGACGACGCCACCATCGCCGCGGCCCAGGCCAACTACGCGAAGATGGATTCCGAAGGCCAGCGGCGCATGGCCGCGCTGCACGGCGGCGACCGCAAGCGCCTGGAAGTCGCCCCCAACCTCTGGGCCGGCGTTGGCCTTGTGCGCGGCGGCGCCGGCACCGCCCTGGTGGGCGACCCGCCGACCGTGGCGGCGCGCCTGCTGGAGTATGCCGCGCTGGGCGTGGACAGCTTCGTGCTGTCCGGCTACCCGCACCTGGAGGAAGCCTACCGCTTCGCCGAACTGGTGTTCCCGCTGCTGCCGGGCAAGGGCCGGGTGACGGTGGACGGCGTGCTCACCGGCGGCGCCTTCGACGTGCGCGCAGGCCAGGGCAAGGAGCACGCGGCCTGACCGCGCCGCGACGAGCGTAGGCGTGCGCCCGGGCGCCGGGGGCTATCCTGAAGCGGTGACCTTCAGGAAAAGACGAGGAGCAAGCGATGAGCGACCATCCATCGTCCCCGCCCGGCCCCGACTTCGCCCAGGGCGTGCCCCTGGCGGACATCGTCGAAGGCAGCCCGCTCGCCGGCCAGGTCGGCGGCGAAGCGGCGCTGCTGGTGCGCCAGGCCGGCCAGCTGTACGCCATAGGCGCCACCTGCCCGCACTACGGCGCGCCCCTGGCCGAGGGCCTGGTCGACGGCGACACCCTGCGCTGCCCCTGGCACCACGCCTGCTTCCGCCTGCGCGACGGGCGCCTGCTGGGCCCGCCGGCACTGGACGACCTGCCGCGCTGGCAGGTGGACTGCCGCGACGGCAAGGCCTACGTCGGCGCCCCCCTGCCCGCCCCCGCGGCGGACCTGCCGGTCGGCGCGCAGGCGCCGGCCTCGGTGGTGATCGTCGGCGGCGGCGCCGCCGGCAACGCGGCGGCCCTGGGCCTGCGCCACGAGGGCTACGACGGGCCCATCACCCTGCTCAGCGCCGACCCGGCCGCGCCCTACGACCGGCCCAACCTGTCCAAGGACTACCTGGCCGGCAGCGCCGACCCCGCCTGGCTGCCGCTGCGCCCGGCGGACTTCTACGCCAGCCAGCGCATCGAACTGCGCTGCGACACCCGCGTCGAGCGCATCGACACCGCGCACAAGAAGCTGACCCTCGCCAGCGGTGAGGAACTGGACTACGGCGCCCTGGTGCTGGCCACCGGCTCCGCGCCAGCGCGCCTGGACGTGCCCGGCGCCGACCTGCCCCACGTCCGCGTGCTGCGCAGCCTCGCCGACTGCGACGAGCTGATCGCCCGCTGCGCCACGGCCCGCCGCTGCGTGGTGGTGGGCGCCGGCTTCATCGGCCTGGAAGTGGCCGCCTCGCTGCGCGCCCGCGGCCTGGAGGTACAGGTGGTGGCGCCGGGTGCGCGGCCCATGGAGCACGTCCTCGGCGAGGCCCTGGGCGACATGCTCCGGGCCCTGCACGAGGCCCACGGCGTGGCCTTCCATTTCGGCACCGAAGTCACGGCGATCGAGGCGCAGCAAGTCCGGCTGGCCAGCGGCGCGACGCTGCCGGCGGACCTGGTGGTGGTCGGCATCGGCGCCCGCCCCGAGCTGGACCTGGCCCGCGACGCCGGCCTGCGCCTGGACAAGGGCGTGCTGGTGGACGCCTGGCTGCGCACCAGCGCCCCGGACGTCTATGCCGTGGGCGACATCGCCCGCTGGCCGGACGCCCGCACCGGCGAGGCGATCCGCGTGGAGCACTGGGTGGTCGCCGAACGCCAGGCCCTGGTGGCGGCGCGCAACATCCTCGGCCACCAGCAGCGCTACACGGCCGTGCCGTTCTTCTGGACGCACCAGTACGACACCACCATCGACTACGTCGGCCATGCGCAGAGCTGGGACCGCATCGACATCGACGGCGACCCCGCCGCCCACGACTGCCGTGTGACCTACTGGCGCGACGGCAAGGCGCTCGCCGTCGCCACCGTGGGGCGCGACCGGCAGAGCCTGGAGGCCGAGGCCGCCTTCGAGAAACAGACGCCGGACTAGCCCGCCCGCTACGACCGGCCATGCAAGGACAGGCCCATCTATGCGACAATCCGCGGCCTGTCCGGCATGAACCCCGCCCCTTAAGCGCAACAGCTTGGACATCGCGTCCAGATGCTGCTCTTCGCGCACGTCCGCTGGATGCACCGGCGCCCACGCAAATCCGGGCCCCGGAACCCCAGATTGGTATCGAATTGGTATCGGCCCGCTGCCAACACTGGCCCAGCGGCTCGCAAGTCATTGATAGGTAAAGCCCTTGATCTCCACCGCCAACATCACCATGCAGTTCGGCGCCAAGCCGCTGTTCGAAAACGTCTCCGTCAAGTTCGGCAACGGCAACCGCTACGGCCTGATCGGCGCCAACGGCTGCGGCAAGTCCACCTTCATGAAGATCCTCGGCGGCGAGCTGGAGCCCTCCTCCGGCCAGGTCATGCTGGAAAGCAACGTGCGCTTGGGCAAGCTGCGCCAGGACCAGTTCGCCTACGAGGACTTCACGGTGATCGACACCGTGATCATGGGCCACGAGGAACTGTGGAAGGTCAAGGCCGAGCGCGACCGCATCTACGCCCTGCCGGAAATGAGCGAGGACGACGGCATGGCCGTGGCCGAGCTGGAGGTGCAGTTCGCCGAGTTCGACGGCTACACCGCCGAGTCCCGCGCCGGCGAGCTGCTGCTGGGCCTGGGCATTCCCCTGGACCAGCACTTCGGCCCGATGAGCGCCGTGGCCCCGGGCTGGAAACTGCGCGTGCTGCTGGCCCAGGCGCTGTTCTCCGACCCGGACCTGCTGCTGCTCGACGAGCCGACCAACCACCTGGACATCAACACCATCCGCTGGCTGGAAAACGTCATCACGGCGCGCAACAGCACCATGATCATCATTTCCCACGACCGCCACTTCCTGAACAGCGTCTGCACCCACATGGCCGACCTGGACTACGGCGAGCTGCGCCTGTTCCCGGGCAACTACGACGAGTACATGACCGCCGCCGAACAGGCTCGCGAGCGCCTGCTGTCGGACAACGCCAAGAAGAAAGCGCAGATCGCCGAGCTGCAGACCTTCGTCAGCCGCTTCTCGGCCAACGCCTCCAAGGCCAAGCAGGCCACCAGCCGCGCGCGCCAGATCGACAAGATCCAGCTGGAAGAGGTCAAGCCGTCCAGCCGCGTCAGCCCCTTCATCCGCTTCGAGCAGTTCAAGAAGCTGCACCGCCAGGCGGTGACCCTGGAGAACGTCAGCCAGGGCTTCGACGGCGTGCCCCTGTTCAAGAACCTGAGCCTGCAGGTGGAAGCCGGCGAGCGCATCGCCATCATCGGCCCGAACGGCATCGGCAAGACCACCCTGCTGCGCACCCTGGTCGGCGAGATGCCGCCGCAGGCCGGCGAAGTGAAGTGGACCGACAGCGCCGACGTCGGCTACTTCGCCCAGGACCACGCCGAGGACTTCGAAGAGGACTACAACCTGTTCGACTGGATGGCCCAGTGGACCCAGGGCGGCGAGCAGCTGGTGCGCGGCACCCTCGGGCGCATGCTGTTCTCCAACGACGACATCAAGAAGTCGGTGAAGGTGATCTCCGGGGGCGAACAGGGCCGCATGCTGTTCGGCAAGTTGATCCTGAAGAAGCCCAACGTGCTGCTGATGGACGAACCGACCAACCACCTGGACATGGAGTCCATCGAGGCGCTCAACCTGGCCCTGGAGAACTACCCGGGCACGCTGATCTTCGTCAGCCACGACCGCGAGTTCGTGTCCTCCCTGGCCACCCGCATCATCGAGCTGTCGGAGAACGGCGTGACCGACTTCAGCGGCAGCTACGACGACTACCTGCGCAGCCAGGGCGTGATCGTCTGACGCCCCCGCCAGGGGATGCCACGCCGGTATCCCCTGCGCCCCTCCCCCGCAACGCCCTTCCCCCCACCGTCGATCCGCCGCCCGCGCGCAAGCGAAATTGGCGCGTACCATGCAGGGGATGTCCTCACCGTGGCGGCCGGCCGCGCCCAGGCGCACGGCAACGCCCGATCCAGAGGCTGCGTTGGGGGTGGAGAGCACCATGTCGGGGCGATTCGTCTGTTGCGTTCTGCTACTGATCTTCTCACTGGCGGCCAGCGCCCAGACGCTGAACGTCGGTTTCCATCGCCTGACCCTCGACGACCCGCTGGACCACCGGCCGATGCGCGCCATCGCCTTCTACCCGACGCGGGCCGCGGTTTCGCCCACCACCCTCGGCCTGTTCACCCTGCCCCTGGCCGAGGAAGCCCCGGCAGTGGCCGGGCGCCATCCGCTGCTGGTCATCTCCCACGGCAACGGCGGCACCCCGCTGGCCCTGCGCGACCTGGTGCTGGCCCTGGCCCGGCGCGGCTTCGTGGTCATCACCCTGGTGCACCCCGGCGACAACCTCCACGACCAGAGCCGCCTGGGCGCCCTGAGCAACCTCTACGGCCGCCCGCTGCAGGTCTCCGAAGCCATCAGCGCGGCCCTGGCCGACGAACGCCTGGCGCCGCTGCTGGACCCACGGCGCATCGGCGTGATCGGCTACTCCGCCGGCGGCGAGACGGCGCTGATCCTCGCCGGCGCCCAACCGCGCCTGGAACGCCTGCGCCGCTACTGCACGCGGCGCCCGGACGACCGCGACGCCTGCAGCGCCGGCGGCGAGCTGCTGGCCGACCGCAGCGACCTGGCGCCCATGGCCGACCCGCGGGTAGGCGCGGCGATGCTGCTGGCGCCGCTGGGGCTGATGTTCGGCAGCCGCGAGCTGGCCGACGTGAACATCCCGGTGCTGATCTACAGCGGCGACAACGACAAGGTGCTGGACTGGACGCGCAACGCCGCCGCCCTGGCCCGCAAGCTGCCGCGCAGCGCCGACTTCCACGTGCTGCTGGGGGCCGGCCACTTCGTTTTCATGGCCCCCTGCAACGACGAGGAAACCGCCGCCACCCCGGGCCTGTGCAAGGACGCGGAAGGAGTGGACCGGGTGGCCATCCATCGCAACCTGATCGGCGACGCCCAGCGCTTCTTCGACGAGGCGCTGCAGCCGGAGCAGGTGCAGGCGATGTTGCGCTGAGGTGGGTCGCGGGGTTGGGTTGGGGATTTGGGATTTCGTAGGAGCGAGCTTGCTTGCGAAGGGGTTCTGTCGGGGAGTTTGGTGTTGTGCCGGAGAGCGCCCTCTCCCTAACCCTCTCCCTGAAGGGAGAGGGGACCGTTGGGCAGACACGGATGTTCTGGAGTCAGCCGGCAAGCACGTAATTCAAGGTTGAAGCCATGACTTATCTCGGCACGGACAAGCCCCCTCTCCCTTCAGGGAGAGGGCTGGGGAGAGGGAAAGGCGCTCACCCCAAAACACCGTAGCGACAGGTGAACACCCTTCGCGAGCAAGCTCGCTCCTACGAGAGCTCGCGGTGCCCGCTGGCAACCCCCTACGACCACCCATACCGCCGCGCGAACCAGCCCTTCACCGCCTGGGTCAGGCCCATGTAGCCCAGCAGGATCGCCACCAGCCACGGCCAGTAGCCCGCCGGCAGCGGCTGCATGTGGAAGTAGCGCGCCAGCGGCCCCATCGGCAGGAAGATCGCCAGCGCGCCTATGGCCGCGGTCATCGCCAGCAGCGGCCAGGAGGCGCGGCTCTGCAGGAAGGGGATGCGCCGGGTGCGGATCATGTGCACCACCAGCAGTTGCGAGAGCAGCCCCTCGACGAACCAGCCGGACTGGAACAGCGCCTGGTGCGCCGGGGCGTTGGCGCCGAACACGTGCCAGAGCAGCAGGAAGGTGGTGATGTCGAAGATCGAGCTGAGCGGCCCGAAGAACACCATGAAGCGCCCCAGGCCGTCGGGGTTCCACTGCTGCGGGCGGCTCAGTTGCTCGGCGTCCACGCCGTCGAAGGGGATGGCGATCTGCGAGATGTCGTACAGCAGGTTCTGCACCAGCAGTTGCATGGGCAGCATCGGCAGGAAGGGGATGAAGGCGCTGGCCACCAGCACGCTGAACACGTTGCCGAAGTTGGAACTGGCGGTCATGCGGATGTACTTGAGCATGTTGGCGAAGGTGCGCCGGCCCTCCACCACGCCCTCCTCCAGCACCATCAGGCTCTTCTCCAGGAGGATCAGGTCGGCCGCCTCCTTGGCGATGTCCACCGCCGAGTCCACCGAGATGCCGATGTCCGCGGTGCGCAGCGCCGGGGCGTCGTTGATGCCGTCGCCGAGGAAGCCCACCACGTGGCCGCGCTCGCGCAGCACGCGGACCAGGCGTTCCTTGTGCGTCGGCGTCAGCTTGGCGAACAGCGTGGTGCGCTCGGCCAGCTCGCCCAGCGCGGCGTCGTCGATGTCGTCCAGCTGCGGGCCCAGCAGCACGCCGTCGACCGCCAGGCCGACGTCGCGGCAGACCTTCAGCGTCACCCGTTCGTTGTCGCCGGTCAGTACCTTCACCGCCACGCCGTTGGCGGCCAGGGCGCGCAGGGCCGGGGCGGTGGTCTCCTTGGGCGGGTCGAGGAAGGCGATGTAGCCGTCCAGGCACAGCCCCTGCTCGTCAGCCAGGCCGTAGGTGTCGCGGTTGGGCGGCAGCTCGCGGGTGGCCACCGCGACCACCCGCAGGCCGTCCTGGTTGAGCGCCTCGGCCACCGCGCGGATGCACGCCAGGCGTTCGCCGGTCAGCGGCTCGACGCCTTCGCGCTCGCGCACCGAGGTGCACACCGCCAGCACTTCCTCCAGGGCCCCCTTGCAGATCAGCAGGTGGTGGTCGTCGCGCTCGCTGACCACCACCGACATGCGCCGGCGGGCGAAGTCGAAGGGGATTTCGTCGACCTTGCGGTAGCGGCTGTCCACCCGCAGCGCCTGGCGCAGTTCCACGTGTTCGAGCACGGCCACGTCCAGCAGGTTCTTCAGCCCGGTCTGGTAGTGGCTGTTGAGGAAGGCCAGCTGCAGCACGCGGTCCTCCACCTCGCCGAAGGCGTCGGTGTGGCGCTCCAGGACGATGCGATCCTGGGTCAGGGTGCCGGTCTTGTCGGTGCAGAGGATGTCCATGGCGCCGAAGTTCTGGATGGCGTCCAGGCGCTTGACGATGACCTTGCGCCGGCTCAGCGCCACCGCGCCCTTGGCCAGGGTCGAGGTGACGATCATCGGCAGCATTTCCGGGGTCAGGCCGACGGCGATGGACAGCGCGAACAGCGCCGCCTGCAGCCAGTCGCCCTTGGTGAAGCCGTTGAGCAGCAACACGATGGGCGCCATCACCAGCATGAAGCGGATCAGCAGCCAGCTGACCTTGTTGACCCCGGCCTGGAAGGCGGTGGGCGTGTGGTCGCTGGCGATCACCCGCTCGGCCAGCGAGCCGAAATAGGTCTGCGCGCCGGTGCCGACCACCACCGCGCGGGCCGAGCCGCTGACCACGGTGGTGCCCATGAAGCACAGGCTGTCGCGCTCCAGCGGGTTGCCCTGGCGGGCGTCGCGGACCTGGGCGAACTTCTCCACCGGCAGCGACTCGCCGGTGAGCGCAGCCTGGCTGACGAACAGGTCCTTGGCGCTGAACAGGCGCACGTCCGCCGGCACCATGTCGCCGGCCGACAGCCACAGCACCTCGCCGGGCACCAGCTGGCGGATCGGCACCTCCAGGCGCTGCGCCGTGCCCTGCCCGCCCTCCGCACAGCGGAACACGGTGGCGGTGTTGCTGACCATGGCCTTGAGCTGCTCGGCGGCGTCGTTGGAGCGTTTCTCCTGGACGAAACGCAGCAGGGTGGAAATGCCCACCATGGCGCCGATCACCACCGCCGCCGGGCTGTCGCCGGTGAACAGCGACACCAGCGCCAGCACGCTGAGCAGCAGGTTGAAGGGGTTGCAGTAGCACAGCCACAGGTGCGTCCACCAGGGCATGGGGCGCGCCTGGTCGACCTCGTTGAGCCCGACGCTGTCGCGGCGCTCGGCGGCCTCGGCCTCGCTGAGGCCCTCGCGGCGGCTGCCCAGGCGCTCGAACAACGCCTGCGGCTCCAGCACCGACCACTCCAGCAGGCCCTGGGCCAGTTGCGCCGGGGCCTGGCGCCCGGCCGCCGAACCACGCAGCAGGTCGAGCAGCACCAGCCGGCGCAGCTGCCGGGCGGGCAGGCCCTTGTTGAGGAACTCCAGCAGGTGGGTCCGGATCTGTTCGAAACGCATGACGACTCCCCATCACTGCCGCCCTGGCCGGCGGCAGCGGGAGTCTGCGAGGTGTTCCTTAAGGCGCCATGAAGACCAGGGGGCCCTTAGAAGTCGCGCTTGTAGAAGATGTCCAGCGAGCTGGCCAATCCGCTGGCGGCTTCCAGGTAGACCTTCTTGCTCAGCAGGTAGCGCAGGGCGATGGTGTTGGCCGGTTCGAACACGCCCACGCCGTAGCGCAGGCTCAGGCGCTCGGAAAGCTGGCCGCTGGCGACCACGCTGGTGCTGTTGCCGGTGCCCTCGGTGCCCAGTTCGAAGTCCTTGATGCCCAGTTGCCGGGCCACCTCGCCGGTGACCGGCGCGCTGCCGGCCAGGCCCAGAGCCAGGGCGGCCTCGCCGAGCATGTTGCTGTCCTCGCCGGTGGACAGCGGGCGGCCCATGACCAGGTAGGACAGCGCCTGCTCCTGGCTCATCGCCGGCTCCGAGAAGACCTCGCTGCGCGGCTGCTCGGCGTTGCCCGACAGGCGCAGGCCGGCGACCACGTCGTCGACCTTGCGGATCGCCTCGATGTCCAGGTACGGCTGGTCGATGGGGCCGGCGAACAGCAGCCGCGCACGGCGGATGGTCAGCTTCTGGCCGTAGGCGCGGTAGCGGCCCCTGTTCAGGCTCAGCTCGCCGCGGGTATCCATGTCGTTGCCGACGTGCACCTGGCCGGCCAGCTCGGCGCCCAGGCCGAAGCCTTCGAAGGTCAGCTTGTCCTGGCCGACCAGCACGTCCACGTCCATGGCCAGGTGGGTGCCGCTGGCCTCCTTGGGCGGGGCGCCGACGATCACGGTGTCGTCGGAGAGCTTCACCGTCGAGGGCGGCAACTGGCGGATGACGATGGCCCCGCGCGGCACCTGCACCTTGCCGGCGACGCTGAGCTTCTGGTCGGCCATGCGCAGCGCCAGGTCCGGGGTGACTTCCAGGGTGGCGTAGGGCTCGACCGTCACCGGCAGGTCGGTGCCGCGCAGCGCCAGGTCCATGTCCAGGCCCTGGCTCCAGGCCAGGTAGCCGCCCAGGCTGCCGTTGCCCTTTTCGCCGCCGCTCCAGCTGCCGCTGAGGTCGACGCGCTCGCCGGCGATGCGCGCCAGCACCTGCAGGTTGGCCACCCGCGTCGGCAGGTCGCCGCCGGACAGCTCGCCGCCGGACAGCCGCAGCTCGCCATCCAGGCGCGGCTGCAGCAGGCCGCCGGAAATGCGCCCGCTGCCATCCAGGCGGCCCTTGAGGGTCTCGACCATGGGCACGAAGGGCCGCGCCACCGCCAGGTCCAGCCCGGCCAGGGTGAAGCTGCCGGTCAGCGGCTTGCTCTTCGGCCGCGGGTCGAGCACGGCCTGGGCTTCCAGGGTGCCGAGCTTGTTGCCGTGGAACTGCAGGCTGCTGTCGATGCGCGTGGGCGTCAGGCGGCTTTCCAGGCGCAGGCTCTGGTACGGGAAGTCGACCCACTGCTCCTGCTCCCTCAGGCGCAGGGTGCCGGCGCCGGCATCCAGCAGGATGTTGCCGCTGGGGCCGCGGGCCGGCAGGTCGAGCTTGACCTCGCCGTTGAGCTTGCCCTGCCAGGCGAAGTCCTCGGGCAGCCAGCGCGCCAGGCTGTCCAGCGGGAAGTCGCGCAGTTGCCAGCGCAGTTGCGGCTCCGGCAGCAGGCGCTGCTCGCCGCCGCACAGGCTGGCCGCGCCGGAGGCCCAGCAATGCGCGCCGAGGTTCAGCCGGCCGTCGGCCAGGCGCTCCAGGCGCGCCGGCTGCTGCAGGCGCCAGTCCTGGCCGCCGCTCTGGATCTCGCCCCTGGCCAGGCGGCCGCGCCAGTCGCGGCCGTTCCAGCTGCCGTCGAAGCCCAGCGCCAGCACCAGCGGGCGGCCCTGCAGGGCCAGCTCGAGCTGCTGGCGTTGCAGGTCGCCCTGGCCGCTGGCCTTGAACTGGCCGAAGCGCGTCTCGCCGGCGCGCACGCCGTCGGCCAGCAGTTCCAGGCGGCCACGCTGGCCGGCATCGAGGCGGGCGGCGAGGTCGAGGCTGCGCACGCCGTTGTCCTGGAAGGCCAGGCGCTGGCCCTTGAGGCTCAGCTCGCCCTGGGGCGCCTTGAGGGTGCCGGCCAGGTCGAGGCGTCCGTTCAGCTGGCCCTGCAATTGCGGCCAGAGCTGGCCCAGGCGCGCCAGGGCGATGTCCAGGCGCCCGGCCAGGCGCTGGTCGAGGCTGGCCTGGCCGCTGATGCGGTTGTCGCCCAGGCGCAGCTCCAGGCCGTCGACTTTCCAGTTCTGGCCCTGGCCGTTGGCGGCGGTCTTGAAAACCGCCGGCTGGCCGCGCAGGCGCCCCTGCAGGTCGAGGTTGGCCTGCAGGGCGAGCACGCCATCCTTGTAGCTGCCCTGGCTGCTCAGCGGGCCGGCCAGCGTGCCCGGCAGCTCGGCCACCCAGTAGGCCGGGTCGAGGTCGCTCAGCTTCAGTTGCGCGTCCCAGGCCAGGCCGCCGGCGAACTTCAGGCCCAGGCTGCCCTCGGCCTTGCCCTGGCCGGCGGTGAGCTGCAGCGACGGCAGGTGCACCTCGGCGAGGTTGCCGGACACCGGGCTGCTCAGCTGGAAGGCCCCGGCCGGGCCGCTGAGTTCAGCGGCGAAGTTGCCCAGGTAGGCCTCGTCGCGGTACTGCAGGTCGGCCTGCAGGCGGTGCATGGCCACCGGCGGCGGCTCCATGGGGTACAGGCGCAGCCAGGGGAAGTCCAGCCAGTCCAGCCTGGCGTCGGCGGCAAAGCCGTCCTGCCAGTCGAGGCGGCCGCTCAGGCCCAGGCGCTGTTCCGGCGCGGCGCTGAGGTTCAGCGCGGCGATGTCCGCGCCCTTGGCGTCGACGCGGCCCTGCAGGGCCAGGGCGACGTCGCCGCCCTCCCCCGGCAGCACCGCCGAGCCGCTGACCTGGTAGCCGGAGGCCAGGTCGCCCCTGGCCTGCAGCAGCACCTTGTTCAGCACCAGGGTGTCGGGCAGGTCCGCTGCGCCGCGGAAGCCGTCGGCAGTGATCTTCGCGCTGGCCGGCAGGTTCTCCGCCAGCGGTTGCAGGTCGCCGCTCAGGTGGCCTTGCAGGTAGCCGCTGCTGTCGGCTTCCAGCAATAGGTGGCCGAGCAGTTCGCCCTTGGCTTGCAGCTTCAATGCCCAGGGCTGCTCGCCGGGCGCCGGCAGGCGCAGGCTGCCCTGAGCCTGCAGCGGCCAGTTGCCCTGGGGGACGAGCAGCCCGCTCAGGTCCACGGCGAGGTCGCCGCGAGCGGCCTTGAGGGTGTCGATGTGCAGGCCGTCGGCCTCCCAGTGGGCGCTGGCCTGGACGTTGCTGACCTGTTCGTTGCCATCGAGCAGGAAGCTGCCCAGGCGCACTTCGCCCAGGCGCACCGCCAGCGGCAGCTTCAGCGCCGGCAGCTGGATCGGCCCTTCGCTGGGTTCCGCAGGCCCCGGCGCCAGGCGCAATTGCACGCGCTCGACCACCAGGCGGTCGATGCACAGCGCCCCCTGCAGCAGGCACGCCGGCGACCAGGCGAACTGCGGCCGCTCGACCTCGAGCGTGGTGGCGCCGTCGCTCCAGGCCAGGTGCTCGGCCTGCCAGGCCCCGCCCAGCCGGCCGGCATAGCCCTGCACCTGCAGGCCCGGCACCAGGCCCAGGGCCCAGCGGCTGCCGGCCTCGCTGCCGAGGATGGCGAACAGCGCCACGGCCAGCAGCAGGATCAGGCCGAGCAGCGCGGCCAGGAAGTATTTCAGCAGGCGCGTCACAGCTCGGGCCCCATGGAGAAGTGGATGCGCCAGCCGCCACCCTCGTCCAGGCCGTCGGCCAGGTCCAGGCGCAGCGGCCCCACCGGCGACACCCAACGGATGCCGAAACCGACGCCGGTCTTGATCGAGGGGAAGTCCAGCGAGTTGAAGGAGTTGCCCTGGTCGATGAAGGTCGCCAGGCGCCATTTTTCGGCCAGCGGGTACTGGTACTCGACGCTGCCGGCGACCATGTAGCGCCCGCCGATGCGGTCGCCCTGGGAGTTCTTCGGCGACAGCGTCTGGTAGTCGTAGCCGCGCACGCTCTGGTCGCCGCCGGCGAAGAAGCGCAGCGACGGCGGGATGCTCGAATAGTCGTTGGTGGCGATGAAGCCGACCTGGGCGCGGCCGAGCAGGCGGTGGCCGCCGGCGAAGGTGGTCAACCCGCGGGCCTGCGCGCTGACGTGGGCCAGGTCGGCGTCGGCCAGCAGGCCCTCCTTGGCCACCTTGGTCTCCAGCTGCAGGCGGTAGCCCTGGTGGGGGTCGACCTTGTTGTCGGCGTGCAGGATGGAATAGCCGAAGCCGGGCATGAGGAAGCTGCTGTTGCCCGAGTCGTCGCCCAGCAGGTATTCCTCGTGCAGCCAGCCCAGGGAGAAGGAGCGCTGCCAGCCGCTGGGCAGCTTGCGCAGCCACTCGCCGCCGATGGTGAACTGCTTGCTCTCGGTGTCCACCAGGTCTTCGTTCTGGTAGCCGGTGGTGAAGCGCAGCTTGTCGGTCAGCGGCGGGTCCAGCGGCACCTCGTACCAGGCGCCGACGTTCTGCCGCGGCCCCGAGACTTCGGCTTCGGTACCCAGGCTGTGGCCCTGGGGGTTGACCCAGTGGCGCGTCCAGCTGAACTTGGCGCGCGGCCCCACGTCGGTGGAGAAGCCCAGGCCGACGCCCAGGGAACGCGGCTTGCGGGCGGTCAGGTGGACCGCCACCGGAATGCTCTCGCCCTTGGCCTGCAGGGGCGATGCGTCGACGCGCACGCCGTCGAAGTAGCCGCTGGACTGCAGGGCCTGGTTGAGGTCGGCGATGAGTTCGGAGTCGTAGGCCTCGCCCTGGTGGAAGGGCACCATGCGCTGCAGCAGTTCCTCGTCGAAGGGGAAGTCGCCGCTGAAGCTGACCGCGCCCAGGGCGTAGCGCGGGCCGCTGGCGTACACCAGCTCGATGTCGGCCACCCCGGCCTCGGGGTCGACGCGCAGTTGCTGGCGGGTGAACTGGCCGCGGAAGAAGCCGAAGCGCGAGGCCTGGTTCTGGATCAGCCGCTTGGCGTCCTCGTAGGTGCCGTGGTTGAGCTGCGCGCCGGGCTTGAGGCCATCGCCGGCGGGAGTGCGGAAGTTCTTCAGCTTCGCCGCCGGACCCTCGATGCGGATGTCGACCGTGCGCAGCTTCACCGGCTCGCCGGGCGAGACGTCGATGCGCAGGCGCGGGTTCTTGTCGTCGCCGCGCACCCGCGCGCGGATGCGCGCCTGGTAGTAGCCCAGCGCCTGGGCGGCCTGCACGGCCTGCTGCTGGACCGTGCGGCGCAGGCGTCGCAGGGCGGTTTCGTCGCGCCCTTCCACGCTGCCCACATAGGCCTCGATATTGGCCTTGAGCGCAGAGTTGGCGGGGTCGATACGTACGTCGAGCTGGCTTTCCGCTGCCACTGCCGCGCCGATCCAGCACAGCAGGCCCATCAGCGCTAGCCGAATCGTTCCTTGGAGTCTCATGGCGCGAGATGCTAGCACGATGGCCGTGACAATCCAGCGCCGCGGCCCCTGCGCCGCGGCTTTGCGCGATGGCGAGGGGCTATCAGCCCTCGCGGGCCAGGCGCGATTCCGGCTGCGGGTTGGGGTGGAACAGCACGTGTTCGCGGATCGGCCCCAGGGCCACCTCGCCCACCTCCTCGTAGCCGTGGCGGCGGTAGAAATCCAGGTAGCGGGCGTTGCCGGTGTCCAGCACCAGGCCCTGGGAGTTCACGTCCTCGGCGCACCAGGCATGCAGGGCGTCGAGCAGCTGTTCGCCGAGGTGGCGGCCCTGGAATTCCGGGTGCACGCCCAGCAGCGGCAGCACGTGGTAGGGCCCCGGCGGCAGGCAGCCGAGCACCGCCTCGTGGTAGCCCAGGTAGCGCCGCGTGCAGCGGAAGCCGGTGGTGAGCAGCATGCGCATGCGCCAGGCCCAGCTGTCGGTGATGTCCAGGCGGCGTTGCGGCGGCGCGATCAGCGCCACCGCCACCAGGCGCTCGTCGATCACCAGGCCGAGCACCGGCAGGTCCTCGGACAGGTGCCGGTTGGTCAGCTCGCGCACGGTGGCACGCACGCGCTGGTCGAAGCCGGGGCGGTCGCTTTCGAACAGGTAGGCGAAGGTCGGCTCGTGGCGGTAGGCGTGGTAGAGCAGCGAGCGGATCTCCCGGGCATAGGAATCGCCCAGGAAGCGGACTTCGGCGAGCGTCTCAGGCATGCGGACACCTCTTCTTATACTGTTGTGGGCCCAGAGCCGAACCCTAGCAGCGCCGCGCCCGCACCGCCAGCATCGCCGTCGGGCCGCTACGGCATTTGCCGCTGCCAGCGCCAGCGGCTAGCATCGTCACTTTGCCCAGGACGCTGCGGATGAAAATCGTCTCCTTCAATATCAATGGCTTGCGTGCCCGCCCCGCCCAACTCAAGGCGATCGTCGAGACGCACCAGCCCGACGTCATCGGCCTGCAGGAAACCAAGGTCGCCGACGACCAGTTCCCCCGCGAAGAGATCGAGGCCCTGGGCTACCAGGTGCACTTCCACGGCCAGAAGGGCCATTACGGCGTGGCTCTGCTCTCGCGCCAGGCGCCGCTGGAGATCCGCTACGGCTTCCCCAACGACGGCGAGGACGCCCAGCGCCGCTTCATCTGGGGCACCTTCGCCGACGCCGACGGCCAGCCGATCACCGTGATGAACGGCTACTTCCCCCAGGGCGAAAGCCGCGACCACCCGGTGAAGTTCCCGGCCAAGCAGCGCTTCTACGCCGACCTGCAGCACCTGCTGGAGAACCAGTTCAAGCCCGACCAGCGCCTGGTGATCATGGGCGACATCAACATCTCGCCGGAAGACTGCGACATCGGCATCGGCGAGGAGAACCGCAAGCGCTGGCTGCGCACCGGCAAGTGCAGCTTCCTCCCCGAGGAACGCGAGTGGCTCGGCAAGCTCAAGGCCTGGGGCCTGGTGGACAGTTTCCGCCAGCTGCACCCGCAGGTGGACGACCGCTTCAGCTGGTTCGACTACCGCAGCCGCGGCTTCGAGGACGAGCCCAAGCGCGGCCTGCGCATCGACGTCATCCTCGCCTCCGAGGCGCTGCGCCCGCGCCTGGCCGATGCCGGCATCGACTACCAGATCCGCGGCATGGAGAAACCCTCCGACCACGCGCCCATCTGGCTCAAGCTGAGCTGATCAGCCGCCGGCGCGCGCCAGCCACTCGGCCAGCGCGCGCTGCAGTCCGGCCAGCGCCGCGTCGGCCTGGCCCAGGCGCGCCTCCAGCCCTTCGCCGTCGCCTTCGCAGATCCGCTGCAGGGCGCGACAATGCCCTTCCGCCTCGGCGGCGCCGATGATCGCCGCGGCGCCGGCCAGGCGGTGGGCCAGGTCGCCCAGGGCCTTGCGCTCGCCGTTGCGCCAGGCCTGGTGCATCTGCTCGATGTCGCGGGCGTTGGTCTGCGCCAGGGTGCGCACGAACTCCCGCGCCGCCTCGCTTTCCAGCGGCTGCGGGCCGAACAGGCCACCCAGGTCGAAGGCCGCCGGTTCCTCGGCCGGCCCGGCCGGCCCGGCCGGCGCCACGCCCTGGGCGCCGGCCAGCGCCTGGGCCAGCACTTCGAGGGTCAGCGGCTTGAACAGCACCTGGTCCATGCCGGCGTCCAGGCAACGCTGCACTTCCTCCTCCTGGGCATTGGCCGTGGCGCCGATCACCCGGCACCGCCTGCGCCCTTCCTGGCGCTCGTGGGCGCGGATGCGCCGGCTCAGCTCGTAGCCATCGACGCCGGGCATCCGGCAGTCGCTGACCACTGCATCGAAGTCGCCGGCCAGCCAGGCCAGCCAGCCCTCTTCGCCGCCGGCCGCCAGGGTGGCGCTGTGGCCCAGGTGCGCCAGCTGCTGGCGGAACACCATGCGGTTGGCCGGGTGGTCGTCCACCGCCAGCACCCGCAGCCCCTGCCCGCCAGCCTGCGGTGAGCCCTGGCGGGGCGCCTGCTCCGGCGCCGCGGTGAGCACCAGCGGCAGGCGCAGGCTGAAGCAGGAGCCCTCCCCGGGCGTACTGCGCAGGCCGATGTCGCCACCCATCAGCTGCGCCAGGTGGCGGCTGATGTGCAGGCCCAGGCCGCTGCCGGCCTGGCGTGCCGGCTGCTGCACCTGGGCGAAGGGCTGGAACAGCCGGGCCTGGTCCTCGGCGGAAATGCCGATGCCGCTGTCGATCACCTCCACCCGCAGCTCCAGGCGCTCGCCCTGCCGCCGGGCGCCGGCACGCACGCGGACGCCGCCGTGCTCGGTGAACTTCACCGCGTTGTTCAGCAGGTTGAACAGCACCTGCTTGAAGCGCAGCGCATCCAGCAACACCCAGTGGTCCAACTCGCCCTCGGTTTCCAGGTCCAGGCCCAGGCCCTTCTGCGTGGCCAGGCCGGCGAACAGCGCCACCGCGCCCTCGATCTCGCGGCGCAGCAGCGCCGGCTGCGGCGTCGAGTCGATGCGCCCGGACTCGATGCGCGCCATGTCCAGCACGTTGCCGATCAGCATCAGCAGGGCCCGCGCGGCGTCCTGCGCCACCTCCAGCGCCTCGCGGTCGAGCACGCCGCCGCGGGCCTTTTCCAGCACCAGCTCCTGCAGCCCGACGATGGCGTTCATCGGCGTGCGGATCTCGTGGCTCATGGTCGAGAGGAACTGGCTCTTGGCGGCGCTGGCCTGGTCCGCGCGCTGCCGCTCGCCCTCCAGCTGGTTCACCAGTTGCTGGCGCTCGGTCAGGTCGATCCAGCCGCCGATCACGCCCTGGATGGTCCCCGCCTCGTCGCGCTGGGCCACCGCCCAGTGGTAGACGTAGTGCTCGCCGTCGCGCAGGCGCAGCACGTAGTCGCCCGGCACCGGCATCTGGCCGTCGGCCACCTGCCGCCGGTGCGTCTGCATCAGGCGCTCGGCCTCCTCCCCGGGGAACCAGTCCAGCTCGCCGATGGCCTTGCCCCGGCAATCCGCCAGGCGCGCGTCGAACAGGCGCAGCAGGGCCTGGTTGCAGTGGTCCAGGTGGCCCTCGCGGTCGAGGCGGTAGACCGGGTTGGGCAAGGCCTCGATCAACTCGTTGAGCAGGCCCACCTGCTCGCCCAGGCGCTGCTCGGCGCGCCGTGTGCGCAGCACCTGGCGGTTGAGGTAGAAGCCCCAGACCAGCGACAGCGCCACCAGCGCCGTGGCCACCGCGAGGCCGGCGAGGATCGCCTCGCGGTAGCGGCTCCAGAAGTCGCCGCCGCTGGCCGCCAGGCGCGGCTCCCAGCGCCGCACCAGTTCGGCCACCTCCTCCGGGTCCACCGACAGCTGGGCCTTCTCCAGGATGGAGTAGAGCTCCGGCTGGTCCGGCAGCACGCCGATGCCGAAGGGGGTGCTCAGGTCCTCGAGTATGCCGGCGACCTTGAGGCTGTCCTTGAACTCACCGGCGATCAGCGCCCGGGCGCTGAACAGGGTGCTGACGGCGGCGTCGCTGCGCCGCTCGACCACGTCGCGCAGGGCGCTGCGCTGGTTGCTCGACGACTCCAGGCGGACCTCGGGGTAGCGCTCGGCCAGCGTGCGGTTGAGGTAGGGGCCGATGGCGACGGACACGCGCTTGCCGGCCAGGTCGCCGAGGTCGTGGACACCCTCCTCGCCCTTGCGCGTCACCAGGATCATGGTGGCGCGCAGGTAGGGCGGCAGCAGCGTCAGCCCCTCGGCATTGGGCACCACCACCGGCGTCAGCCAGGCGCGCCGGGCCTGCAGTTCGGCGAACACATCAGCGTAGTCGTCCACCGCGGCATAGGTGAAATGCAGCCCGGAGCGCCGGCCCAGCAGGTCCAGGTAGTCGCGGGCGATGCCGCTGACGCGGCCGGCGGCGTCGGCCTGGGCCAGCGAGCCGCTGTGCCGGTTGAGCACCACCGGCACCTGCGGGTGGGCCGCCAGCCAGCGGTTCTCCCGCGGCGTCAGCACCACCCGCTGGCCGCCCAGGCGCAGGCGCTCGCCGGCGCTCCAGCGGCGCAGGATCTCCTCGTTGCGCTGCACGTCGATGCGCGCCAGGCCACGGTCCACCAGGCCCAGCAGGCGTTCCCCGGTGGGCGCCAGGAGGAAGCCGAAGCCGGCGCTCTCCAGCGGCGCGAAGTTGTCGATGCGCAGGTTGAACAGGTAGTTCATGTTGATCAGATAGTGCACCGACAGCGCGTCGCCGAGCATGCCGTCGACGTTGCCCAGGCTCAGCGCCTCCAGGGCCCGCAGCGGCGAGGCGAAGAGCAGGATGCGGCTGTTCGGGTAGGCCGCCTGCACCTGGGGCAGGCGCAGGTAGTCGGCCACCAGCGCCAGGGTGGTGCCCGGCCGGCCGGCGTCGAAGGGGCGCGTCTCGTCGCTGACCAGCACCGGCTGGTCCTGCAGGTAGGCGCGGCTGCGCAACAGGCCGCGGGCCTCGGCCTCGCTGGCGGTGCCGCCGCCGACCAGGTCGATCTCGCCCTTGCGCAGCGCCTCCAGCGCCGCCTCCCGCGAGGGTAGGCGTAGACGCGCTGGTAGCCGCCGGCCAGCAGCCCCAGGTAGTCGGCGCTGACGCCTTCCAGGCGCCCGCCGCCGACGATCTGCAGCGGCGGCCGGTCGTTCAGCGCCACGCCCACGCGCAGCGGGCCGCGCTGCGTCAGCCAGGCCCGCTCGGCGGGGCTCAGCCAACTGTCGGGCATGTGCGCGCTGTAGCCGGACAGCGTCAGCGGCTGCGGCTCGGCGGCCAGGGCCGGCGCTCCACCCAGCAGCAGGGCACAGCAGAGGATGAGGCCGCGTGCGAGGTCCATGGCGCTCCTGGCGAGGTGGGTCGGCGGCCGTCCGGCTGCCCGCTGTTGAATGACTATAGCCAAGAGCCCGGACGGCCGCGGCGCCCGGCGTCACCGCAGTGAAACCTTGCCGGCCTATGCTCCCGGCCTGGTCCGCAACCGCTCTGGAACCGCCGATGCCGCACTTCACACGCCACGACAAGGACGCCTGGCCGGTCACCCTCGCCTGGCTGCTCATCGCCTTCGTCTGCTACGCCCTGCCCTGGCACGCCTTCGCCGCGCTGCCCGCCTCCCAGGACGGCCAGCCGGTGCTGCGCATCCAGGGCTCCAACACCATAGGCGCGCACCTGCTGCCGGAACTGGTCAAGGGGTTGCTGCTGGAACAGGGCTACAAGGCCATCCTCGCCGAACCCGGCCAGGCGCAGAACGAGACGCGGGTCCGCGCCCGTGACGCCCAGGGCCATGACGTCGTGGTGACGGTGGCCGCCCATGGCTCCAGCACCGGCTTCGCCGCGCTGAAGGACGGCAGCGCCGAGATCGCTGCCGCCTCGCGGCCGATCAAGGACGCCGAGGCCGTGGCCCTGTCCGCCTCGGGCAACCTGCGCAGCGCCACGGCCGAGCAGGTGATCGGCATCGACGGCCTGGCCATCGTCGTCCACCCGGACAACCCCCTGCGCGAGCTGACCACCGACCAGTTGGCCCAGGTCTTCGCCGGCGAGGTAACGACCTGGGAGGAACTCGGCGGCCGCGGCGGCGCCATCCACCTGTACGCCCGCGACGACAACTCCGGCACCTTCGATACCTTCAAGGAGCTGGTCCTGGCCAGCCACGGCAAGCCCCTGGCCGCCTCCGCCCAGCGCTTCGAGTCCAGCGACGCGCTCTCGGCCCAGGTCGCCGCGGACCCGCAGGGCATCGGCTTCGTCGGCCTGGCCTCGGTGCTCAAGGCGCGCGCCCTGGCCATCGCCGACGGCGAGTCGCGGGCGATGCTGCCCACCCCCGGCGGCATCGCCACCGAGGACTACCCGCTGGCGCGCCGCCTGTACCTGTACATCAAGCCCAACGAACGCAACCCCTGGGCCCTGGCCCTGGTGCAGTTCGCCCAGGGCGACCGCGGCCAGGCCCTGGTCAGCGGCAGCGGCTTCGTCGGCCAGCGCGTGCAGGCCATGCGCGTGCAGCCCGCCCAGGGCATGCCCGAGGCCTACCAGGCCCTGGCCCGCGAGGCCCGGCGGCTGTCGGTGAACTTCCGCTTCCACGAGGGCAGCGCCACCCTGGACAACAAGGCCCGGCGCGACGTCGAGCGCCTGCTGGCCTACCTGCGCCAGCACGACAAGCTCGACGGCAAGGCGGTGCTGGTCGGTTTCGGCGATGCCCGCCAGGACCCGGCCCGCGCCCAGCTGCTGTCCAAGCTGCGGGCCATGGCGGTGCGCCGCGAGCTGGCCAGGGAAGGGGTCGTGTTCCAGGGCATCGAAGGGCTGGGCGCGGCCCTGCCGGTGGCGGCCAACGACGACCAGGAAGGCCGGGTGAAGAACCGCCGCGTGGAGGTCTGGGTGTACTGACCCAGGGCAGCCCGCGCTGCCGGCACCCTGGTCTAGACTGTCCTGAAGGCGTGGATGGTCGTAGGAACTTGTTACTTTCCCCCGCTTGCCTCGCGACCGCGCTCTGCTATTTTTCCCGCCGTGACGCCGGGCCCCTCTGACGGTCGCTGACCGCCATGTCGGAGTCACTTTCGACAACGACAGCAAGAGAGGGCCCGCATGGCACCCCTATTGGATTTCCTCAATACCCCTTCCTCGGCACCGCCGCCTGGTTCTGGCTGCTGTTCCTGGCCATCGTCATCCTCCTGCTGGTCCTGGACCTTGGCGTGCTGCAGCGCGACCACCACGAGATCGGCGTGCGCGAGAGCCTGCTGCTCTCGGCCGGCTACTTCAGCTGCGGCCTGGCCTTCGGCGGCTTCGTCTGGTACGAGTTCGGCGCCACCAGCGCCATGGAGTACTACACCGGCTTCCTGGTGGAGCAGTCGCTGTCGATGGACAACGTGTTCGTCATGGCGATGATCTTCGGCTTCTTCGGCATCCCCCGCCGCTACCAGCACCAGGTGCTGTTCTGGGGCATCCTCGGCGCCATCGTCATGCGCGCCATCATGATCGGCCTGGGCGCCGCCCTGGTCAGCGAGTTCGAGTGGATCATGTACGTGTTCGGCGCCTTCCTGCTGTTCAGCGGCGTGAAGATGCTGTTCGTCCGGCACGAGGAAGAGCCGGATCTGGCCAACAACCCGGTGCTGCGCTTCCTGCGCCGGCACATCCGCGTCACCGAGCAGCTCCACGAGCACCACTTCTTCGTGCGCAAGCCCGACGCCTCGGGCAGGCTGGTGCGCTTCGCCACCCCGCTGTTCCTGGCGCTGATCCTGATCGAGCTGGCCGACGTGGTGTTCGCGGTGGACAGCGTGCCGGCGATCTTCGCCATCACCAAGGACCCGTTCATCGTCTACACCTCGAACATCTTCGCCATCCTCGGCCTGCGCGCCCTGTACTTCTCGCTGGCGGCGATGATCCACCGCTTCGTCTACCTGAAGTACGCCCTGGCCATGGTGCTGGTGTTCATCGGCGCGAAGATCTTCGCCCACGGCTTCATCGGCAAGGTTCCCGCGGTGCTGTCGCTTGGGGTAACCTTCGGCCTGCTCGCTGGTGGCATACTGCTGTCACTGCTCAAGACGCGCAAGGCAGGCGAGCAGGAGCTGGAAATCGTCAGCCGGGAGACCCTGCATGCAGGACGAGGTGAAGATCGAGGCCATTGAATTCCAGGGGCGGCCCTGCTGGCTGGTGCGCCTGGGCCGCCGCGGCCTGCGCTTCTCCCAGGAACCCCTGGCCCGCGCCTTCGCCGCCCAGTTGCACGTGCGCCGCCAGTGGTGGCAGCAACGCGGCGAAGACGAACCGCACGAACGCACCTGAGCCCCCGCCCGCTGCCGGGCGGGGCGCCCGCCGGCGCTAGTGGCTGCGCCGGCCCTTGAGCACCTTGACGATCTCGCCGATCAGGTTCACCACCAGCGCCCGCTCGCTTTCCGCCAGTTCCTGGAGCATGTCGCCGATGGCCTCGGCCTGCCCGGCGACGTCGATCGAATCCTTGCGGAACAGATCGCTCAGCGGGCATTCGAGAATCTCCGCGATCTGCCCCAGACGATGCAGCGTCGGCGATATCACGCCGTTCTCCATGCGGCTGATGGTTTCCTTTTCCACCCCTATCCCCTCTGCGATCTGCGCCTGCGTCAGCCCCTTGGACCTGCGGCGGTTGGCGATGGCTGCGCCGACTTCATGGACCACGTTCCGACCTTTCATGGAAATTGACCTCACACATCATTCGATATAACGCCCCACGCCATTTTCAGGGGAGCTTGCGTGCGGCCGAAGGACGCATGACGTCTATAAAAGTTTCTTAATAGATCATTGACTAATTGACTTTCCTTTTGTCCGGAGAACAGGATAACGGCTGATTGCCATCATTCCGCCGCACCGGCGCAGCCAGTTCGATGGTGGTTCGCCACGAAAGGAAGTCCGCATGTTGTACAAGCTGAAAATACGCACGGGAATGCTCATCGTCCTGGCCACCCTGGCCGCCGCCCTGCTGCTTTCGATCTTCACCGGCTGGAGCAGCGCCCGCAGCAGCGACCAGCAGATCCAGTCGCTGAACCGCGTGGCGGTGGAACGCAACAACCAGTTGCAGAAAGCCTACGAACGCCTGCTGCGCGCACGCATCGCCATGGCCGGCGCCTTCCTCGAGGCGCGCGCCGGCGACGCCGACAAGGCCCGCGTCAGCGTGCAACGCAGCGAAGAGCTGTTCCGCGAGGCCAGCGAGGGCTTCGCCCGCTTCACCCAGGCCAATGGCGCGGAGGCCGACTGGCAAGCCCAGGGCAAGGACCTGCAGGCGGCCTTCGGCGACTACAGCGCGGTGCTGGTCGAGCAGATGCAGGTGCTGCGCGCCGGCTCGGAAAGCGGCTACATCCAGACCAACCTCAGGGCGCGGGAGGCCAACGACCGTTTCGAGCACGCGCTGGAGGCCTTCGAGGCCCTGATCGAGGCGCACGCCCAGGCGGTGATGCAAGCCGCCCACGACCGCTACGGCATGGCGCGCCTGGAGGCGGTCCTGCTGGCCAGCCTGGCCGTGCTGCTGCTCGGCGCCTGCTGGTGGTTCGTCGCCCGCTGCCTGCTCGCCCCGCTGCGCGAGGCCGGCCAGCATTGCGACCGCCTGGCGCTGGGCGACCTGCGCCAGGGCATAGAGGCCGGTTCGGACAACGAGATCGGCCAGCTGCTCGCCGCCCTCGGGCACATGCAGGACGGCCAGCGCGGCATGCTCAGCGGCATTTCCGCCTCGGCCAGCCGCCTGGCCGCGGCCGCCGAGGAACTCAGCGCGGTGACCGAGGACGGCAACCAGGGCCTGAACCAGCAGCACCGCGAGCTGGAACAGGCGGCCACCGCCGTCACCGAGATGACCAGCGCGGCCGAGGAAGTGGC
Organism: Pseudomonas sp. 273; assembly: GCF_029201425.1. Taxonomy (NCBI): domain Bacteria; kingdom Pseudomonadati; phylum Pseudomonadota; class Gammaproteobacteria; order Pseudomonadales; family Pseudomonadaceae; genus Pseudomonas; species Pseudomonas sp. 273. The sequence goes on along the minus strand of NZ_CP116775.1, from coordinate 2,564,917 downwards.
GCGCAACGCCAGCGCCACCTCGGAAACCTCCCAGGCCTCCAACCAGCTCGCCCAGCAGAGCCGCAGCCAGGTCCGCACCACCCTGGAGGAAATCGGCGCCATGGCCGACGGCATCCAGGCGGTGGCCCAGCACGTGCAGGCGCTGGAAGCCCAGGCCAACGGCATCGGCAAGGTGCTCGACGTGATCCGCACGGTTTCCGAGCAGACCAACCTGCTGGCGCTGAACGCCGCCATCGAGGCGGCGCGCGCCGGGGAAGCCGGGCGCGGCTTCGCGGTGGTCGCCGACGAGGTGCGCACCCTGGCGCACCGCACCCAGGCCTCGACCCAGGAAATCGAACAGATGATCGAGGAGATCCAGCAGGGCACCGGGCGCGCCGTCGAGTCCATGAACGAAAGCGCCCAGCGCTCGCGGGCGACGCTGGAGCGTACGCGCGCCTCCGGCCAGACCCTGGAACAGGTGTTCCAGACCATCGGCCAGATCAGCGAGCACAACCTGGTCATCGCCAGCGCCGCCGAAGAACAGGCCCAGGTGGCCCGCGAGGTGGACCACAACCTGCTGAACATCCGCGACCTGTCGACCCGCGCCTCGGCCGGGGCCCAGCAGACCAGCGCCGCCAGCCACGAGCTGTCGCGTCTGGCGGTGGAGCTCAACGACATGGTGCTGCGCTTCAAGCTCTAGCGCCGTTCCTCGATCGCCAGGCCGGAGTGCAAGCATGCCGATCCACAGTATTCCCGACCTCCCCGGATGCTCTGCAAAGCCCTGGAGCATGCCGAAACCGCCCTTTGCATCCACGATGACAGCCGGCGCCTGCTGTACTGCAACCCCGCCTTCGGCCGGCTGCTCGGCCATGCCCCGGAAACCCTGGTGGGCCGGGCATTCGACGAACTGGCGGGGGCACCGCGGCCCGCGCAGCCGGCGGCCAACGGCCGCCTGGAAACCCTGGTGCGCTGCCGCGACGGCCGGCGCATCTGGTGCGGCATCGCCAGCACCGGGCTGGACAGCGCCCCCGGCGAACCCGGCCTGCGACTGCTGGCGCTCACCGAGATCACCCAGTCGAAGATCCACGAGGTGCTGCTGGACCGCCTCCTCGAAGGCATGGCCCGCGACGAGGCGCCGGAACGCCTGATGGAAGCGGCCTGCCTGGAAATCGAACGGCTGCTGCCGCGGGTCAGCGCCTCGGTCCTGCGGATAAATGCAGGCCGCCTGTACCCGCTGGCCGGGCCGAGCCTGCCCCCCGCCTACCTGCAGGCCCTGGACGGCCTGCCGCTGGGCGATGGCCCGGGTAGCGAGGAGGCCTGGGCCGGCGACATCGAGCAGCACCCTTTGTGGTCCGCCTACCGCCACCTGTTGCCGCCGGAGCTGCGCAGCTGCAGCGTCACGCCGATCCGCTCCAGCGGCGGCCAGCTGATCGGCTGCTTCGTCTGCTACGGCCAAGGGGCGCAGCTGCCCTGCGCGACGCAGCAGTGCCTGCTGGACATCTGCACGCACCTCTGCGCGCTGGTCCTGGAGCGCGACCAGGCGCGCGCCCGCATCCACCAGCTCGCCTACTACGACGACCTCACCGGCCTGCCCAACCGCCACCTGCTGCAGGTCCTGGCCGGCACCGAGCTGGCCGGCCGGCAGGGCCTGGCGGTGCTGTACATCGGCCTGGACCGCTTCCGGCAGATCAACGATTCCTTCGGCCGCCCCTCCGGCGACGAGCTGCTGCGCACCATCGCCCGGCGCCTGCGCCAGGCCTGCCGCAGCGAGGACCACGTCGGGCGCCAGGCCAACGACGAATTCGTCGTCCTGCTGCCGGCCTGCGACCGCGCGGCGGCCAGCCGCCACATCGCCCGCCTGAAGGCCGCGCTCGACGCGCCCTGGCGGGTCGCCGGCGCGCCCCACAACCCGTCGGCCAGCATCGGCGTCAGCCTGTTCCCGGAAGATGGCGAGGACTTCCAGACGCTGCTGCGCCATGCGGCGATGGCGATGAACCAGGCCAAGGGCAAAGGCAAGGGCCGCGGCGGCCACGTCTTCTTCAGCGAGGAACTCGAACGCCTGGCGCAGGAACGCGTGGCGCTGGAAAGCGCCCTGCGCGAAGCCCTCGCCAGGCAGCGCCTGCACCTGAACTACCAGCCGCTGGTGGACATCCGCGAGGGCCGCCTGCGCGGCGTCGAGGTCCTGGCCCGCTGGCACCACCCGCAGCTGGGCAACATCTCCCCGGAACGCTTCATCCCCCTTTCCGAGGAATGCGGGCTGAGCATCGAACTGGGCCGCTGGGTGCTGCGCGAAGCCTGCCGGCAACTGGCGGCCTGGCGCCGCGCGGGCCTGCGGGTGCCGGAGATATCGGTCAACCTGTCCGCCGGCGACTTCCAGGACCCGCAACTGCCCGCCGCGGTGCTGCGCACCCTGGAGGAACACGGCCTGCACGGCGCCGACCTGACCCTGGAGATCACCGAGAGCGCGCTGATGGAAGCGGACAGCGACACCCTGGGCGTGCTCGACCAGCTGCACGAACTGGGCATCCGCCTGGCCCTGGACGACTTCGGCACCGGCTACTCCAGCCTGGCCCGGCTGAACCGCCTGCCGGTGCAGGAACTGAAGCTGGACCGCAGCTTCGTCCGCGACCTGGAGAGCAACAGCACCAGCCGCACCCTCAGCGACGCCGTGCTGCACATCGGCCGCAGCCTGGGCATGACGGTGGTCGCCGAGGGCATCGAGAACCCCGAGCAACTGCGCATCCTCGAAGCCCAGGGCTACACGCTGGCCCAGGGCTACCTGCTGTCCCCGCCGCTACCGGCCGAGGGCCTCGCGGCCTGGTTGAAAGCGAGGGAGTCGCCGTAAGCACAGGCCGCGCCAGCGGATGGTCCGGCGCGTCCGGTGAATCCGATCGCGGACGGAGTCTCCTACGTCCGTGCCTCCTGGAACCGTAGGAGCAACTGTCTTACAGTCCGCGCCGGGGTGCTCTTTGTAGGAGCGGGCCCTGCCCGCGATTTCGCGCGCAGGGCGCGCTCCTATAGGGGAATGGCATGACTCGGGCTGCGTAGGAGGACTCTGTCCGCGATTTGGCGGATAACGCCGTAGGCGTTATGCGCCCTACGGGGAACCCGGGAGCTTCGTGATTCCGCCTCACGCCGAACGGTCCCCTCTCCCGCTTGCGGGGGAGGGTTAGGGAGGGGGAGCGGAGCCAGGGTTCGCGAGCAAGCTCGCTTGAGAGGGACTGAGATAAACCAGAAGGGTAAAGCGAGATAATTGCGGGATATAGAGGAAGGGAAAGGGATTTAGCGGGATGGAAAATGGAAAAGAGTTACCAAGGATGAAAATGGCGACGGCCCGTCAGGGCAGGCCGTCGCCCAGGTCCAGTTTACCTTGGTCTCGCTCAAATTTTCGATCTTGGGTGCGCTTCAACAGCTTATAGATGGTGCTAGGGACCAAGCCGTATTTCCGCGCCAGCGCATGATGGTTACGGCCATTGAACTCGGCCAAGATCTGCAGATCCCGCTTGGTGATCTGGTGGCGATAGTCGGAGGGGATATAAAGAGTGGTGCCCCGCCACTGGTTGGCGATGTGATCTGCAAGGGCATGTCCAACCTGCTCGGCCAGATCAGTCGCAATGCCATGCTCAGCAAGAATCGTCATCGTGTGCGCTGCAATGTCCTCCAGCAACTCGTGACGGTTCTCCGCCAGAATCGAACCCTGCTTCATACTCCCCCTTCAGCGCCGCGATCTGGCGCTCTCCATCCTCTTTAGATATCAGGCCGAGCAGCATGTCCGAGCGGATTCGTCCGACCTGGTCCTGGTAGATCCCTTGCGGGGTAAGGCCTCCGCTTCGTGCTTTCCGCGGAAGCTCCGCCTGAGCCTGCGCTGGATCGCTGGCCAGGCCCCACACCACAGCCCGCAGATAGTTGTGGTTCTCCAGCGGCAACTGGAGCCGCTCGCGCTGCGCCAGCATCTGCTCGATCCCTGCAACCCACAGCCAAGGCGGAGCCGGTTTGAACTCCGCCGTCCGTGTGTCCCGCTGGACCTGCCCTGCATCTATCAGTTGGACCAGATCTGCCACCAAGCGGATCGCTTTGGTGGTGCGCAGCCCGCGGCTGCGCGGGCTGAACAAGCGGAGGTAGCCCGGCACGGCACGCCCCAGTTTCGGGTCCATGCCGGCGAACTGAGCGGTCAGCTGCTTCCCGTCTGCATCAGCGAAGCCCGCCTCGAACGGGAATTGCTCGCCGCAGCATGGGCACTGCAGCTCCATCAGCGGCCCTCCTTTGCTTCAAATGCGGCATTCAGGGCATCCACCAGAGCCTTGAGAATTGGACGCTGCCGCTGCCAGCCTTTCGGTAGCTGATCCAATCCAGCGGCCTGTTCTGGATGCTCGATACCCAGGCGTTGACAGAGGCGATCCACCTCAGCCAGCAGATGTCGCTTCTCTTGCTCGACGTGCAGCGCGGCCAGGACTGCTTTGACCTGGTCAGGCTTTTTGGCCAGCCAGGCGACCTTTGCAACGCCGAACATCTGCTTGGCGATCTTGTCCGCGTAGCTCCAGGGGAGCCGCATTTCGGTCAACTGGGCTTCGATGACCTCGATCTCGGCCGGGAGCTTGCTGAAGTTGTGCGGCTTCCCGGCCGCTCGCTTGCTGGGCTTAGGTTTCCAGCCCAAGCGCTTGAACTCCTCTAGGAGCCGCTCGGCCTGGCGAAGGCTCAGGTCCTTCGCCGACTTCTTGCCGAACATATCCTGGAGCTTCTGGCGATACACGTCCTCGTCCATCTCCACCTGCTGCCGGGCAATGTGGATCTTGCTGAGCAGCCCCTTAGCGAGCGCCATAGAGCACCTCCGGAAGGCCGTGCCGGCGACCTAGGCGTCGCAGTTCAGCGTTGCCGATGCCCAGCTCGCGGGCCAGCTTGAAGGTCTGCTCCGCGATCAGAGCCTGGGTCTTGAGCATGCCGATCAGCCAGGCTTTCTTGTCGAGACCTGGATCGAGGGGCAGCATCCGGGGAGCCGGCGTCGGTTGCAGCGGCTTCGGAACAGCTGCAGCAGCGCGCGGCGCCGTGGGTTTGGCCCTGATGGGCTGCTCCGCGGCCAGTGCGCCGTTATAGACCGGCGTGTTCATCGGGTTGATCACGAATGTGTCCGGCTTCTCGCGCATCCGGTAGCCGACCTGCTCGATCTGCCCGCCGTCGGCCAGGAACTGCTCGACCAGCGAGCCAAGCTCTTCGGCCTCCTGGCGCTTGCCGTCGATGTCGCGCCGGGGCGGATCCCCGGCGGTCTTGTGATAGCGCTCCATATCAGCGCTCTCCCCAGTGGGCAACGAGAGCGCCTTGGATTTCCTGGGCGCACCCCCGCCAGGCCTCTTCGGAAACAAGGCCTCCCAGGCTCCCCGGCGCGGAAGCCAGTACGCCTTTGCTGAATTGGTCCAGAGCCTGCAGGACCATGACGTGCATCAGCGGCCCACTGCGCGAGTATTCCATCAGCTGGGTGACCAGCTCGACGTTGGTAGCCATGTCAGCCCTCCTGGAACTCAAGGTCGAGTTCAACCTGGACGTCGGCTCTGACCAGGCGAATCCCGCACCAGCCAAAGAGGCCTCCCTCCTCGGCGCCACCCCAGCCCTCCTGGTCGTGCAGGTAATCCAGTGTCCAGATTTTCGACTGCTCTCCATCACGGATGACGCCGCCGCCACGTTCCAGTAGCGCGTACACCAGGCGTTCCGCAGCAAGTTTGATGACAGCACGCACGGCATCGCCGTCAGCGTCGTCGAGGCGGTCGTCATCACCGGACCAGAACTCGTTGATCAGGGTGGCGCGCTCGCTGGTGAGTTGGTCCAGGTCGACTTCCAGGACGATGTCCCAGTCCTTCCAGTCGTCTTTCAGGGTGAAACGCTTCAGGTTCGCCATGTCACTCCTCCTCAGCCGGTTCGTTGCTGGTGACCTGCAGGGGGAAGTTCTCGAACAAATCCCGAGCGACCGTCATCCCCATCCTGAAACCCTTCCTTACATCACCCGTCAGGGCGATCTTGTCGTCGCCGCTACCGATCATGATTTCCGTGTCGGCCGGCAGGTCGAGTACGGTCTTGAGCTGCTTCATCCGGTGCTGGTGCCAGGAAACCAGCCCCTCGGCGATCTCCTGCATATTCTCCGGACCGGCGCCGGCGAAGACCTGGTCCGTGAACTCCTCCAGCAGTATCTGCAGGTGAGCCTTCTCTCCGGCGGCCGCTAGAAGCAGGTCGCCACTGTCGAACGCGCCGTCAACCAGAGCCCAGGCGCTGGCGTAGACTTGAGCCTGCTCCATGATGTCCTCGATCGTGATTTTCGGTTCCATGTCACACCCCTGCGATGTTCAGGCTGATCGGCAGATAGCGGTCGGTCATGCCATCGCGTTGGAAAATGCGGATGTACACGGCCTGGCCGTTGACCTGGATGGAGTCGCGCAGGGCCTGCATGGCGCGCTTCCAGTTGGGATCATCGATCTCGACGCGGAGCAGGCTGAGTACGTCGTTGGTCTTGATCTGCCCCTGGCGGTTGGCCCGGAACGCACGGTCTACCAGTACCCGCAGGTGATCGTTGGCGCCCTCGCTCCAGGTGCGGATGCACTGGTCGATCAGTTCCTTGGCTGCCAGGATCTCCTCGGTGAAGACAATGCGATCCGCATGTGCGCGCTCGATCTTGTAGCGGCCGTCGTAGGTGAGGATGGAGACGTTGCCCTTCTTCCCGCCGAGCGTTACGCCGTACTTGTCGCCGGAAATGCGGATCAGGTCTGCGATGTCTTCCAGGGAACGAGCCTTGAACCGGGCCGGCGCGTCATGGATATGCAAGGCCTCCTCGACCAGATCGCGGGCAACCTGGTCGCGCAGCTTGTCGTGCTCTCGCACCTGGTGCTCGGGCACCAGGTGGCCCGCGGCGTTCATGACGAAGCCGGCCGGGACAGCGATGGATGGGGTTTGTTTGGTCTCAGCCATGGCTCGGTTCCTTCAGTTCGATTTCGTTGGCGCGGTCGATCACACCGATCGCCGCCAGGATGAGTGCGCCGGCCTTCACCAGGTTGCGGCGCGCGTCGAGGCTGGGTCTCCACCAGGACGGTTCCCAAGGCCAGAGCTGGGGCACGATCTCGCTGATTTCCGGCAAGCGATCGGGATCACGCAGCTGACAGAAAGCTTCCTCCGCGTAGCAGGCGGCCGCGATCGCCAGCTCGCCACGATCGTGCGCGTCGTCGTGCTGCTCGCTGAAGCCCTCGTCGCGGATCTGGCGCAGGCGCTCGATCACCAGCGCTTGAATCTGCTTGAGGCCCGGAATGTCGGAATCACTCTCGGCCAGACTGATCTCCAGCGTGCCGTATTCATCCACCTGGAAGGACTTGCGCGTCAGGGGGAAGCGCAAGCCGTTGATCATCACGGCCAGATCTACCTCTGCCGGATCGACTTCCAGTTCCCTGGCCACGGTCTTGAGACGGATGGCAAGGTCACGAGCTGATACAGGTACGTTGTTCATCAGTGCACCTTCCTTGCGGCCTTGGCCGCGCGTTGCTCCTGCAGGTACTCAGCCATCGGCTTCATTTCGGCGTGCAGCTTCGAGTAGTTTTCGGAGATGAACAGGTCGAGGAGCTTCACCAGCATGTCGTTCAGCTTGTGGGAGCCGGTCTTCAGTTCGATCAGTTGCTGGTCCTTCGCGAAGGCTTCCTGCAGGAGATCCTTCAGGGCCTCGCGGCACTCCTGCTCGCTCATGGCGTCGACGTTCAGCCACGGGGTGTAGGCGTGGGTGATGACTCCGCTCATTGGTCCTGCTCCTTGATCGGCGTCAGCCAGGCCACGTCGACGCCGCGGATCGTCACGACGTTGTGTGTGTGCTTGCCCTCGACGCGATAGCGCATCCCGCGGATCTCCGAGAGGAAGTTGGACTTGATCAGGTCGGAGTCCTCGGCGCGGATGTAGATGCGGTTGTCCTTCTCGACCAAAGCCTTGATCTCGATGCCCGCTTCGCGGAGCGCGCGGGTCATGGCGTTGAATGCAGCGAGATGCTTAGCGAACTCCGCGGTCAGGCAGTGCAGCTCAGGCGCGGCCGGCTGCTGTTGGGGCTGTAGGTGGTGAACGGTGCCCATGTCAGACCACCTCCCGAACTACGTCAGCGGTGACGCGAGGCTCGCCGATCTGTACGGCCAGGTTCATGGCTGCCCGGACCAGGTTGGCGATGGCCAGCGGGTAGAGTTGGCTGGTCTTGTCCTTGCCACTGGTGCTCAGGCGCTCGATCAGCGCCTGCACGGCACCGTCTTCCATGACGTCGCCGAGCTTCTTGTTGGCTCGGCCCAGGCGGTGCACCAGGTGCGCTTCTACCTGGTTGACCGGCAGGGGGCGCAGCCAGGTGATCTCGATGCGCTGGGCGACCTCGCGCACCTCGGCATTGCGGGGCGAAAGCTTCACCGCCAACTCGGGCTGGCCGATCAGGATGATGGAGATCAGCTTGGTGAAGCCGTCCTCCAGCTCGCGGTACCGCTTCAGGTGCTTGAGCAGCGGAATCGACAGGCTGTGGGCCTCTTCGATGATCAGCAGATGGCGCTGGCCAGCGGAGTTGCTGGCTTTCAGCGCCGTTTCAACCTGGGTAAAGCGCGCCTGGGGGCTGGACTTCGGCGTTTCCAGCGGTGCGATCGCCGTCATGATCGCCTCCGCGATATGCAGGGACTTCATGGGTTTGCCCTTGACCTCGCTGTCTTCGGAGCCCAGGACATGCGGCTTGATGACGATGATCGGCGAGCCTTCCCGCGCCAGACGCTGCTCCAGGTCCTTGCGCAGGCCCGACTTCCCTGCGCCCGACTCGCCAATCACTGCGAGGAAACCATCGTGGCGCGCGGTGACGTGCATGGCCTCGCGGACATAGCGCATGTCTTGGGTGACGTACATGTCTTCGGCCGCGCGCAACTCGTCGAAGGGGTCGATGTACAGCTCGAATGCCTGCTTGGTTGCTGGCAGCAGGGGCTGTTTCGGCATTAGCATGGGGTCGCACTCCTCGGTTTCCTGATCGTTTTCGGGGGTTGCAGGGGCCTCGGCGTTGGCGCGCCGGGGCTCCACTTTTTCGAAGGCCTGACGCACGTCGTCGAACTGCGCGCCTTGGCCCATCAGGTATTCGGTGATGCGCCAGGCCAGCTGCTGCTGGTCCAGCGACTTCGGCCATTGGCCGTAGTTGATCAGTTGGGCGATCGCCGCCGGGCTCAGCTCGACCGCTCGCGCCAGATCGGTCTGGGGCTTGCCGACGCTGGCCAGCACTTCCTTGAGCTTCAGCATTACGAATTACCTCCCACGATGCGCAGGCCGGGACGAACCGGGACCTGCAGCTGCTGGACGATGGCGTCGAGCTGGTCCTCATGTACGCCATCGGGGTAGTTGGACTTGAGCCAGGCCATCGACTCAGCGGTCCAGGCGGAGCCCATGCGCGCGCGCAAGGCCTTGGCGGCCGCCGCGTGGCTCATGGGCTTGATCTCGACGGTGGCCACCGTCACGTTGAGCTGCAGCTCGCTGCCCTTGCGCGGCATGAAGGTCGGCAACTGGGCGTCTTCGATGTGCTGGAAGGGCTTGAGCTTGCCGCCGAAGGGAATGGCCTTGGCCTTGCGTGCCGCCTGCTCGTCGGCTTCGGTCTCAGCGCCCATGGCCAGCCTTGCCGCTTCCTTGCGAGCCTTCTGTGCAGGCGTCTCCGCGTGCTGCCGGAAGGCCTCGCCGATGATCGGCGAGCGCACGTCGAAGCCGTTCTCGTCCCTCTGGACGGCCGGGATGACATGGAAGATTTCGTAACCGTCCTCGCCGATGCTCACGACCTGGGCGGCATCGCTCTGCCAGGGGTTGCGCGTCACCAGCACCTGCTCGCCGACCATGACGCAGGGGATGACGGACACGTCGTATTCCGTGCCCTGGAAGCTAACGCGCAGCTTGCTGGTGACCTTGCGGCTCTCGGGCTCTGCGATCGCCAACTGGCGGCATACGTCGACGCCGGGGGCTTTCACCAGCTGGTGCTCGCGGATGCGCATCCAGGCGGCAGAGCGAGTCACGCCGAGCCGCGAATGAACCTCCGCTGCGTTGAACCATTCGCGCCAGATCTTGGCTGCGGCATTCAGCTCGTCCAGGTCGGCGACCGGTTGATAGCGAAGCGCCGCTTCGAACTTGCGTTCAATGATGTTCCGGGCGTTCTCCACCTGCCCGGTAACGCGGGCTGCGCCAGGCTTGTGGACGATGGTGCGGATGCGCAGCGCCCGGCAGAGGTTCCGCGCCATGGCCGAGGTGTTGGCCGAGCCCGGGTCCATCATCAGGATCGTGGGCACGCCATGCAGAATGTCGTTGCCGCCGCGCTCCTGCATGGCGTCGATCAGGACGTCGCACAGGTTTTCGCCACTCTCGGCGCCCATCACGTATTTCACGTAGATCCAGCCACTGGTGTGGTCGGTGATCTCGTAGGACCAGACGCGGTTGGCGGCGATGCGAGCCAGGTTCTTCGGCTTGTTCTTGTAGAACTGGTCGTGATCCATCACGCGCAGGCCGTTGGCCTTGGGATCGGCGCCGGGCTTGAGGTAGTAGAGGACGCACAGCGAAGCGTCGATCTGCCAGACATGGTTCGGATGGCGGCTGGCCAGCTCAGTTACCGGCGCCGGCTGGAGCAACTGCTCAGGGTGAACCCCGTAGCTGTAGAGCGCCCTGCCGATAGCGCTGATGGACAGCGGACGGATCTCGCCCGTGCGCTCGTCGATGACATCCGCGCGGATCATGCCGCTGGCCCGCAGAGCGTTGACGGCATCCTTCAGGCTGTAGAGGCGCTTTTCATTGTGGCGCGCAGTTTCCATCATGGCGCTGCTGATGGTCAGGGCATCGTCGCGACTGAGCACGCTAATGCCGGCATCGCTACGGCGCTTGCGGGAGGCATCCTTCACTGCGACCTCCTTCAGTTTGCGGTACAGGGTGGACAGGGACATGCCGAGCCGCTGCGCCGTGTCGCGGATAAGCTCAGTGCGCTGGCCGCGTTCGGCATTGTGCAGCTTGCGCTCCAGGCTGATCAGGGCTTGGATGATAGCGGCGCTCATGGCTTAGCCCTCAGGGTGCTCGGTCGCCAAGGCGTTGCCTTCCTGGTGCAGCCAGGCGTACCCAGCAAGACCTTCCGTGGCGCTGCCCTCGGGAAGCTGGAACTCTTCACGGATACGCAGAAGGAGCATTTCCAGCTGGCGCACCAGGTTGGCCTGGAACGGGCGGTGGTCGCTGCCGGTCTGCTCGGAGTGTTCGGCCAGGACCGTGAAGGCTTGGCGCAACGTGCTGGAAAGCGCGACCTCGGCTTCGAAGTGCGCCGCAGTGACCTCCTCGCGCAGGGCCTTCTCGGCCTCGTCGGCCTTCATGGTCTGGATGCGCCGCCTGGTCTTCTCCAGCTCATGGGCGGTGTCATCCAGTTCGCGAGACTTGCGTGCAATGCGCTCGCCCAGGGCCTCGTTGTCCGCCTGCAGGTTCTCGACCTGCTTCTCCAGGGCGGACTTCTCCTTGGCGTGGGTGGCGATCAGTTCCTCGGCCAGGTACTCCACCGCTTCCTTGTTGCCCTGCTTCGCCGCCTCGATCAGTGCGCTGCGGGCGTCTTCCGGCAGGCGGCGCCATTGGCGCAGCTCGCGGTAGCCGATGCCCATGCGGGACATGGATTCCAGGGCTTCTTCGCCGAATTGGCGAAGGTTCCGGATGTCCTCATCTACCTGTTCTACGGAGCGACCAAGGAGGCTGCAGAACTCTTGCCAGGTACCTGACAGAAAGTCGTGACCGTCACGACTTTTCTGCCCCTTGAGAGCCCGGTACAGCTTGTTTTCCTTAACGAATGCGAGTTTAGAAGTCGTGACCGTCACGGAAAATTTGGCGAAGGCATCTGCCATCTGCGCCTGGCCCAGCAGTTGGTTCACCAGGTCGCGTTCTTCCCCCATGTCCGAAGCCAGGGCGGTGGCGTTCTGCACCAGAGCCAGAGCCTCGTTGTTCAGCGGTGCGTCTTGCACCAGTTCAGCGGCCGGCTGAGCTTTGCGTCCCATGTCCTACTCCTATGGTCAGAGGCTGGCTCCCGCCAGCACACGTTGGTTGATCTCGTTGATGCGCTGCTGGGCCGAGGCCATCTCGTTGGCGTGGGCCTGGGCGATCTGCAACAGCGCGATGCTCGGCGCGAAGCGACCGGTGTCGAGTCGGGTGGCGAAGCCCTCCTCGATCAGCAGGTCCATGTACCGTGTGATGTTGGCCGGGCTCTCGCCCAGGGCCTGGGCCAACTCGGTGTTGGAAAGGCCACGCAGGGTGTGGCCGCGCAGCGCTTTGAGCACGCGCAGGACGCGTGCAGCGCTGCTGGAGGGGCGATTGACAGTACTCATGCGCAACGCTCCATCGGGATGACGACCAGGGCGCCGGATTGGGTGATAGCGGCCTGGCCACCGGTGGCTTCCGCCAGTTGCTGGTGGAGATGCTGAGCCTCGTTGCACCACCCTTCAGCACATTCCTCCATGCGGGTCAGCTCGGTGCGCAGGTGCTCGTTCTCTTCGGCAAGGCGTGCAGCCTCGGCGCAGAGCTGCTCATAGGCCTGCTCGTCCAAACGGCGCAGCAATGCCTGGGTATTGATCGGCTTACTCATCGTGAGTACTCCCGAGATCGAGTTGCGGGTGGTCGTGCTGGATGACGTTGCCGTGGTGCCAGGCCAGGGACTCCAGGCCGGCGCGGATCGCCTCCAGCGTCTGATGGGCGCTCTGGCGGCTGTTGTAGAAGGCCATCAGCGCGCCGGCGGCGTCGTGCAGGACCTGCTGCAGGCGCTGCATGTCCTCGGGCGAGCTGCTGCGGCCGGTGGGGATGTCCACCAGCAGCTTCCCGTGGGCAGCAGCCAGGTACCGGGTGATCAGCGGCTGGCCGCAGGCATGCTCCAGCGGTAGGACCAGGCTCAAAGGGAGGCGGCCGTCGGCTTGCCACTTGTAGAGGCTGGAGCCGTTGTTCAGGGCCAGGTAGTCGAATGACAGGTGGTCCATGCTGCGGCCACGTTGCTCGCGGGCCGCATCAACGCAACCGCGGATGGCTTCAACCGGTGACCGCGGAACCCAGGTTTTCCAATTGCGACGGCTCATTGGAAGGCACTCCCCAGGGACGCCAAGCCGGCGTCCGAAAATTCTCTCGATCCATCAGTTGGCAGCGGCTGCATCCATCGGCCAGCCTGTTCATGCACATTCACAAGCGAGGACATGGTCATGACCGATCGGTACGTTGAGGCGCTGGCAGCACGGATGGATGGACTTGGTCAGGCGTTCCTGGTGCTGGGCGCGGCGCTGAATCAGCAGGGGCTGCTGGATGGCCAGCTGCTGCAGGCGCGGATTCGACGTCGCGCCGAGGATCTGGATTCGCCGCACCCCGTTGTCCTGGAGCAGATGGAGTACCTGGCTGACCAGCTACTGCGGAACTACCTGCATGCACAGGGGCTTGGTCGCGAGGAGATCGAAAGGCAAATCCAGTCGGGGAAAAGCCCTGATCCAGATTGAGCACTGGAGGCAGGTTGTTCGGATCGAGGCGGATGATGTCCCCGACCAGAACGCCGGCCAACGCCGACACGTCGCGGTCCACGCCGTTCACCACCACCGTGAGCCGAGGGGTTACCTTACGGACCAGGGGCTCAGTGGCGCTGGTAGAGGCCTGGAGTTGCTCGCCCATAAGGCGCCCGGCCGTGATCAGCATCAGTCGATCGATCAGTTGGCGGACACCGGCGCTCGCCGGGCTGCGATCGAGCGACAGCTGTACCTGGACCTGCGCGTCGGCCAGGTGCCAGGCGACATCGACGGCATCGCCAGGGGCGCAGGCGATCACCGCGTCCAGGGCTGCGCGCCAGGCGTCCAGCGGGTGCGGGATGAGGTCAATGTATTCGGTGGGAATCTGCGACATGGCGGAGATCCTCATGCGGCGCGGTGGGCGGTGTCCGGGTTGGCCTTCAGGCCCAGGGCCACGGCGGCCTTGTGGGCGTCGCCGCGGAGGCCCTTGAGGCGGCCGCGGAGCAGGTCAACCACGGTCATGCGGTCGAGGCCCATGTCGCGAGCCCAGTGGGTTTTGCAGACGCCGTGACGGATAAACCACTCGTTGGCGCTAGTGGGCGTCTGCGGATACGGCAGCGGGGCCGCGCTCGGGGTTTTCCGGTTGCCTTTCATGGCGGTCCTCGTGTGGTAAATTGCGGAAATTGGTTAGTGCTGGCGAAGCGGGTTGGTTTTCCGCAGGAGTTCCGCGGCGCGCTTGAGGCTCAGGCCTGAGCCCGGGTCTTGCGGGAGAGGAAGCGCTACGGTGACGGCGTGCTCGCTGCTGCGGGTGTTTCGGTCAGCGGCAAGCAGTAGGGAAAGAGAAAGGGCGATCCAGTCGGAATCGCTCAGGGCTGCCTGGTTCAGTTGATCCAGGAAGACCTGGCGATAGTCGACAGGGCGATCGCTGGCAATGGCGTTCTGCAGCTCTTGGTCAAGAAGATCCTGCAGGCGCTGGATAGCAGGGTTCATGGCGTTTTCCTTCGTGGCTAGACGTGGGTAATCGCTGTGGTGTGTGGTGAATATTGGGACATTAACGTCCCATGGTCAAGCGACATTTATGTCTCAAACAATCGGAGAACGACTCCGCAAGGTTCGCGGCGATCTTGGGGTTGGTGAATTTGCAGAGCGCCTTGGCGTTAACCGCAAAACGGTTACTCGCTGGGAGGCGAATGAGGCGCTTCCTGATGGGGCCTCATTGCTCTCGCTGCATCAGCATTTCGGTGTGGACCCCGGCTGGTTGCTGACGGGAGGCCCATCTAGTGCTGAAGGGGCGGGATCAACAGCGCCTCCGCAGCTGAACTCTCGTGAGCGAGCGCTGCTCGCCAACTACCGGGGTTCGGACGAAGAGGGGCGACGAGCGGTAGAGAGCACAGCGAGTGCTTTGGCGCACAGGGACAGTGCGAAGAAGGACCGCAAAGGCGGCCAATGATGATTAGGGGTAGGCAATCCTGGGGAGGAGCGCCTGGCCCATACCAACAACTACAAGCCAACACGAAGAAGGGAGCGCTCGATGAACAAAGATGTTCGTATCGCTATGGCGTTGATGGGGGTATTGGCATTGACAGGTTGTGCCTCTGCTCCGAAGCATTACGACGTAACCCGAAGCCGCACCTACGACGCCAGTTATGACCAAGTCTGGGCGCGCCTGATTGCGCTGTTGGCCAAGTCGAATACGCCACTAAAAGAGATCGCCAAGGACTCTGGTGTGATCTACGTGGAGGCGCTCCGGTTTGACGAGCGGCAAGCGGATTGCGGTTCGCCCGGTATCTTGAAGCCTATAGCTCGATTTGCCTCGGTGAACATCCTGGTACAACCAGTTGGCAACCAGCAGGTCGTCACGGTGAATAGCCGCTTTGTCGAAACTCGTTACAACAGCCTCGACTACTCAAGCAGTCAGGTAGAGTGCAACTCGAAAGGGCAATTCGAGGCAGCGATCCTGAATGCCATCGGTCCCGCAGCCAGGCCTAGCGCGACGTCGACAGTCAGCCCTCAGCGCCAGCCTGCTGTTGCTACGGCTAGATCGGTTGAAGAGCAGATAGACGAGCTAAATCGACAGCAGCTGCCCTACGAGGAGTACCAGCGGCGGTATCGGGAGATCATGGGGCAGTGACTCATAAGAGCGTTGAGGCGGAGTATTGAATGAAGGTTTTTCTCAGTTGGTCGGGGCCGACCAGTCATACAATCGCGAAAATCTTGAGGGACTGGCTGCCTTCGGTGATCCAGAGCATCGAGCCGTATGTATCGTCAGAGGACATCGACAAAGGGGCACGATGGTCGTCTGATATTGCCGGGGAACTCGACTCGTCTAGCTACGGCATTATCTGCCTAACGCCGGACAACGTGAATGCTCCGTGGATCAACTTCGAGGCTGGCGCTCTTGGGAAGAGCGTCGATAAAAGCCGCGTCAGTCCTGTGCTATTCAGACTGAAAAAGTCAGAGCTAAAAGGTCCACTGGTCCAGTTCCAAGCAACAGTCTTCGAGAAAGACGATGTGCTGAAGTTGATGCAGTCCGTCAACAGTGCGCTACCGGAGCATTCCCTGGATCCTGTTCGGCTCGAAAAGGCATTCGCCACCTGGTGGCCGGAGCTGGAGAGCCAATTGAATGGCATTGCTAATGCACCGACGGAGCCAGAACCACAGCACAAACTTATTCCTGACGAGATCAGTAGCGTGCTGGAGGAGTTGATTGACCTTACAAGGGCAAACCACAAGCTACTGCGAGAACCTGGGGCATTGATTCACCCAAGACTCGTCGAAGAATTCTATATGCGAAGCCATGAAATGGAGCAGGTCATGAAGGATGCATGGCATGCATACAACAAAGTACGAGACTTCATGGCCGAGCATCGAGAAGAGCTACTTGGTACTCCTATGTACGCGAAGCTTGATTCCTTGATCAAAGATCTCCAGGGCCCCCTTCACCATGGTGCCCGCCGCCGGAATCCAAAGGATTGGAAGCCTTAGCGCTGTAGGAGCTCTCGGCGCCCTTCTTGTTTTCGCCCGTTCCAAAATACATTCCGCTCTCGCGTGGGGATGATCGTTCTGCCTGCTTCTGCAGGAAGGACCTTCACCCAGGCCAAGGATGGCCATCCACGCGGAGAGCACCATGCCCCAACCCCGCCATAAGCCCATCTATCGCCGCGGTCCTCGCCAGACGGTGATGGCGCTCATCACCCTGTGCCTGTTCCTCGCGCTCCACGCGATCCGCCCGGAACAGCTCCAGGTCGTGCTCTACAAGACCAGCCTGGTCACCTGCGCCGTAGTGATCGGCTACTGGGCCGACCGTGCTCTGTTCACCGTCGAATCCCGGCCGCACGAGTGCATCGGTGGCATCCACATCGTCGGCGCCTGGCTCCGGCGCGCAGTGATCGTCGGCGCCATCGTACTCGGCATGACGCTGGGGCTCTGATCATGGGGGCCCCGCAGATCATCTGGCTTCTTCTCGCTGGTCTCGCTGTTGGTGCCGCTGCCGTTGAGCATGGCAAGACCATCCCCGTATCGGCGTCACGAACCCTATTCAGGGTGGCAGCAGCCCTCGCTCTGCTGTCCTGGGGCGGGTTCTTCTCTGGCCAATGCCATGCCGCCACGGCGGATCGAGTTCCTGCCCAGGCAGAGCAGTACCGCCGCGTCCTGGTGCGAGCTGCTCATGCCGAATGGGGCCTGGATGCACCCGTTGCCACGCTTGCGGCGCAGGTCCACCAGGAAAGCCGCTGGCGAGCGGATGCGCGCTCGCCGGTCGGAGCCCTCGGCCTCTCCCAGTTCATGCCTGGCACCGCCGAATGGATCTCCGGCCTGTATCCGGCGGCCCTGGGCGCGAACCAGCCGCTCAATCCAGGTTGGGCGCTCCGCGCCCTGGTGACCTACGACCGCTACCTCTACGCCCGTAACCAGGCCACCAGCGACTGCCATCGCTGGGGATTCGTCCTGGCCGCATACAACGGCGGCCAGGGGTGGGTAAACCGCGACCGCAGACTGGCATCGGCATCCGGCGCCGATCAGCTGGCCTGGTTCGGCGGTGTCGAGCGATTCAACGCAGGTCGCTCCGCCGCCGCGTTCAAGGAGAACCGCGACTATCCCCGACTGATCCTGCTTCGCTACGAGCGCCTCTATAACGAATGGGGTGCTGGTGTCTGCGCCGAGAGGTACACCCTATGAGACTGTCCTCCCGCATCACGCTTCACCTCACCGGCGAGATCACCCACGTCTCGCCTGCAATGATCGAGCGCCTGTTCGCTGCCTCGCGGGACTTCCTGCCAGCGCCGGAGCTGTACTGCTCGCCGGTGCCGCGCGAGCGCCACGGCAAGAGCGGTGTAGCCAAGGCCAAGCGGAAGGCCCGCCAGTTCAAGCGTCGGAGGGCCCACCATGCCTAGCTGGCTGCGCTTGGCCGGTCCCCTGGTGCTCGCAGGCCTGTTCCTCGGCACGTTGGTGATTTCCGGCGAGCACCAGTTCGACCTCGGCTACTCGACAGCCAAGGCTCAAGGCGACAAGGCCGTGGCCGATCTGCGCGAGCAGTACGCCACCGACCGTGCCGAGGCCGCTCAGGACAACCTGCTGGAGTACCGCCAGCAGGTAACCCGTGCAAATCAGGCCGAGGAGCGCTTCCTGGGCGCCCAGGACCAGATCGCCACCCTCAAGCAACAGCTCTCGGAGCGTATCGCCCATGTCTCGACTCAATACCGGCCGGCGCCGGGCGCTGCCGCTGTGCCTGCTCCTCGCTTTGTTGTCACTTGCGGCTGGCTGCGGGACTACAACCTCGCCCTCGGCGCCGATCTGCCCGCCCCAGACGCCTGCCGAGCTGCCTCCGGCGCTCAGGAAACGGCCTGGCCCGCCCCCGGCTCTGACGCCGAGCTACTGGAAAGCGGAGTCCGCGCGGCTGACATCCTGGCCCATGCCCGCGACTACGGCGCCTGGGCCCTCACCAACCTGGCGCATCTGAACGCGTTGCTCGACGTACACGACAAGGAAACTCACTGATGGATTGGGACTTCGCGCTGCGTGCCGGCCAGTTCGTATTCACCGCCCTGGTGGGCCTCTACTCGCTGGCTGCAGCGCGCCGCTCCAGCTCCAAGGTCGAGGCCGACCAGTTGGAGGAGCGCCTCCAGGACCAGAACAACCGGATCCTGGTCCTGGAGCAGTGCGTCGAGCACATGCCCGACGGCAAGCAACTGGCCGATCTGGCCGGCGACATGAAAGCCATCAAAGTCGAGCTGGCCGGGGTGGCCAAGTCTTTAGATCCCCTGATCCGGTCGGTCGACCGGATCAATGACTACCTGCTGAACGCGAGGACCTGATGAGCAAATACGCTGACTACCTGAGCGAGGACCGCCGCCTGGTGATCCTGCGCATCCTGACCGAGATGCCCGGCTACCGCGCCAATAGCTCGGTGCTGCACACCGTGCTGCAAGAGTGGGGGCACGAACCCACTCGCGACCAGGTCAAGGGTGAGCTGCGTTGGCTGGAGGAGCAGCGCCTGGTCCAGCTGGATGACGTTGCTGACGGTGCGGTGCTGCTGGCCAAGCTGACCGAGCGCGGCGCCGATGTGGCTGCCGGCCGCGCCCGAGTCGACGGTGTGAAGCGTCCGGGAGCGAACTGACAATGGGTCGCAAGTCCAGCATCGACAAGCTGTCCCAGGACGTGCGCTCGTTCATTGAGCGCGCCCTGCGCGAGAACCGCCTCACCCTGGACCAGCTGATTGAGCAGCTGCAGGAGCGCTTCCCGGGCAAGGAGAGGCCGAGCCGCTCGGCGATCGGCCGCTATAAGGTCAGCTTCGACGAGATGACCCGGCGTCTGCGAGAGCAGCAGGCGATGGCCAGCCTGCTGGTGGAAGAGCTGGGTGAGAACCCCGACGAGCGTGCCGGTTCGCTCCTGGTGCAATCCATCACCACCCTGACTACCCATGCCGCGTTTGCCGCGCAGAACGAGGAGGACGTCGACATCGAGGACGTCCGCAAGCTCGCCCGTGCAGCCAAGGACGTCCTGCAGGCGCGCAAGGCCAGCATGGAGGAGCGCCGCCAGATCGAGCGCGAGGCCCGCGAGAAGCTGCTCCAGGAACAGGAGCAGCGCCTCGAGGAAATGCGCGGCAGCGACGGCATGAGCGAGCAGCTCGAAAATCGCATCCGCGGCATCCTGCTGGGGAAGGCATGATGAAGACTCTGATCTTGATTGTCCTGCTGTCGGTACTGGTCGGCTGCACGTATGAGAAGGAACCCCGGGAGGTGGCTAACGGTGCTGCTCACATCCGGGTGTGGCATGACGACAAGCGTGGCGTGACCTGCTGGCTGTACGGCGGCACCAGTGGCGGTATTTCCTGTCTTCCTGACGGAGCACTTCACTGATGGCCATGCTCGCGACGTCAGACAAGCTGGGCGAACACCTCAAGGCCGTCAGCACTCCGCGCAAGATCGACCTGGCCGAGGAAATGGAGCTGCTCGGCGTCGACGTGCCCCAGGAAATCGCCGAGGCCCAGCCGTCGAATGAGCCCGTGTTCCTTGGCTACCAGCAGCGCTGGTTCGAGGACCAGAGCCCGATCATGATCGCGGAGAAGTCCCGCCGTACCGGCCTGACCTGGGCCGAGGCTGGGCGCAACGTGATGAACGCGGCCAAGCCTCGCCGCCGTGGCGGATGCCACACATTCTACGTCGGCAGCAAGCAGGAGATGGCGCTGGAGTACATTGCCGCCTGCGCGCTGTTCGCCCGCGCCTTCAACGAGCTGGCCGAGGCGGACGTTTACGAGCAGACGTTCTGGGATGAAGGCAAGAAGGAAGAGATCCTCACCTACATGATCCGCTTCCCGAAATCGGGGCGGAAAATCCAGGCGCTGAGCAGCCGCCCGAGCAACCTGCGTGGCCTGCAGGGCGACGTCGTGATCGACGAGGCCGCGTTCCACGAGTCCCTGGAAGAGCTGCTCAAGGCGGCGCTGGCCCTCAACATGTGGGGCAACAAGGTCCGCCTGATCAGCACCCACAACGGCGTCGACAACCCCTTCAACACCTACATCCAGGACGCGCGCGAAGGCCGCAAGGACTACAGCATCCATCGCATCACCCTTGACGATGCAATCGCTGACGGCCTGTACCAGCGGATCTGCTACGTCACCGGGCAGGAGTGGTCGCCGGACGCCGAGAAGAAGTGGCGAGACGGGCTGTACAAGAACGCCCCCAACATCGAGTCGGCCGAGGAAGAGTACGGCTGCGTCCCGAAGAAGTCCGGCGGCGCCTACCTGTCGCGCGTGCTCATCGAGCAGGCGATGGTCCAGGACCATTCGATCCGCATCTACCGCTACGAGGCCCCGGCCGGCTTCGAGAGCTGGACGCCGGCGATGCGCGAGGCCGAGGTGCGGGCCTGGTGCGAGGAGAACCTGCGGCCCGAGCTGGCGCGCCTCAGCGACCAGAACCGCCATACCTTCGGCGAGGACTTCGCCCGCCGCGGCGACTTGTCCGTCTTCACGCCTCTGGCTATCTCGCCGACGCTGCGCAAGCGAGTGCCGTTCCAGGTCGAGCTGCGGAACCTCACCTACGAGGCCCAGCGCGACATCATGTTTTACATCTGCGATCGCCTGCCGCGCCTCAGCGGCCTGGCATTCGACGCCACCGGCAACGGCGGCTACCTGGCCGAGCAGGCGGCGCTGAAGTATGGAGCGGGCATGGTTGACCAGGTGCAGCTCAACCTCGCTTGGTACGCCCTCTGGATGCCGAAGCTGAAGGGCGAGTTCGAGGCCTTCAACCTGGAAATCCCGCGGCACCAGACCGAACTGGACGACCTGCTGTCGATCAAGGTCGAGAAAGGCATCCCGGTCATCGACAAGGGGCGCACGAAGGATCTGGAGTCCGCCGGCGGCAAGGGCAAGCGCCATGGCGATGCCGCCGTCTCGCTGGTCATGGCCGTCCGAGCCAGCTACATGGAGGGCGGTGAGATTGCCTTTACGGCGCTGCCTCGGCACACCCGCGGTTTCGACAACGTCCAGGACCACGACAACGACATCGAACTACCGGAGCCCTCCGCATGGTGATGCAGACGCTGCGCGCCGCTGTCG
Organism: Pseudomonas sp. 273; assembly: GCF_029201425.1. NCBI lineage: Bacteria > Pseudomonadati > Pseudomonadota > Gammaproteobacteria > Pseudomonadales > Pseudomonadaceae > Pseudomonas > Pseudomonas sp. 273. The sequence goes on along the minus strand of NZ_CP116775.1, from coordinate 2,543,395 downwards.
CGCGCATTTTCGGGCAGGCGAGCATCAGCGATGCCGACCTGAAGGAAGCCCAGACCGCCCACCTGACCAGCCTCCACCATGAAGTCGCCGGGCACCCCTCGCGCGGCCTGACTCCCTCGAAGCTGGCCGCCATCCTCGATGCCGCCGAGATGGGCGACGTCGTCGCCCAGTACGAGCTGTTCGAGGACATGGAAGAGAAGGACGGCCACATCCACGCCGAGATGTCCAAGCGGCGCAGGGCAGTGGCCCAGCTGGACTGGGACATCGTCCCGCCCGACAACGCCACAGCGAAGGAGAAGGAAGCCGCGGCGGCGCTGTTCAGCCTCATGCAGGGCCTGGACGACTTCGAGGAGGTGGTGTTCGACACCACCGACGCTATCGGTAAGGCCTTCGTCTGCCAGGAGTTCGACGGCTGGGAGCGTGTCGACGGCAATTGGCTGCCCAAGGCGATCATCCACCGGCCCCAGTCCTGGTTCCAATTGCCGCGGGGTACTCGGCAGGAGATCCGCCTGCGCGGCCCGCTGGACGGTACGCCGCTGCAGCCTTTCGGCTGGATCACCCACATCCACAAGGCCAAGAGCGGTTACCTGGAGCGTGCTGCGCTGTTCCGTGTCCTGGTCTGGCCCTACCTGTTCAAGAACTACTCCGTCGGCGACCTGGCCGAGTTCCTGGAGATCTACGGCATCCCGATGCGGGTGGGCAAATACCCGACCGGGGCCACCGAGAAGGAGAAGCTCACCCTGCTGCGAGCCCTGGCCGCGCTCGGCCATAACGCCGCTGGGATCATCCCGAACGGCATGGAACTGGAGTTCCTCAACGCCGCCCAGGGCGATCCGGCGGCCTTCCAGTTGATGATCGAGTGGTGCGAGCGCACCCAGTCAAAAGCAATCCTCGGCGGAACTCTGACCAGCCAGGCCGACGGCAAGACCAGCACCAACGCCCTGGGCAACGTCCACAACGAGGTGCGCAAGGACCTACGGGACGCCGATGCGAAGCTGGTGGCCAAGACGCTCAGCCGCGACCTGGTCTATCCGATCGCCGTCCTCAACGGCCTGGCCGACAGCTGGGCGCGCTGTCCGCGCCTGGTATTCGACGTCCAGGAGCCCGAGGACCTGAGTGCCTACGCGACTGCGCTGCCGCCGCTGGTGAAGATGGGCTTCCAGATTCCACGCAGTTGGGCGCAGCAGCGCCTGGCGATCCCGGAACCGGCCGAGGGCGAGGAAGTACTCGCGGCCGTGGCCGAGCCCACCACGCGCCCGGCGCTGCCTGCTGCGAGCGCTCCGGGCCAGGCGGTGGCCACCGCCCAGGTCACCCTGCCGAAGACCGCCGCCGACCAGCTGGACGACACGATGCGTCCGGCCACAGACCAGTGGATCGACCAGATTCGCGCCCTGGTGCAGAGCGCCGCCACCCTGGACGAGATCCGCGACGGCCTGGACCAGCTGCTGCCGAACATGAGCATGGAGCAGTATGCGGACGCCATGGCCCAGGCCCTGGCTGCCGCTGCGCTCCAGGGCCGCGTCGAAATCCTGCAGGAGGTCACCGGTGGCGCTTAAGGCGACCTCACTGCCCTTCGCCGAGCAGAACCAGTTCTTCCGGCGCAAGCTCAATCTGCCGACCAATGCCTGGACGGACATCTACACCCGCGAGCATGACTATGCCTTCGTCGTCGCCGGCGCCAACCGCGACGACCTGGTGCAGGACTTCCGCCAGGCCGTCGAGAAGGCGATCGTCGACGGCACTACCCTGGAGGACTTCCGCAAGGACTTCGATCGCATCGTCGCCAAGTACGGCTGGAGCTACCGCGGCGGTCGAAACTGGCGCAGCCGGGTGATCTACGAGACCAACATGCGCAGCAGCTACATGGCCGGCCGCCTGGAGCAGCTGATGGCGGTACGCGAGGAGCGTCCCTACTGGCAGTACTTGCACAGCGATGCGGTCGAGCATCCGCGGCCAGAGCATGAGTCCTGGAATGGTCTGATCCTGCGCTGGGACGATCCTTGGTGGCAGTACCACTTCCCGATCAACGCCTGGGGTTGCCAGTGCAGCGTCCGCGCGCTCAGCGAGGATGACCTGCGCCGCATGGGCAAGGACGGCCCGGATGAGGCGCCGCCGATCGTCTGGCAGACCCGCACCATTGGCCAGAACAGCCCAGATGGCCCGCGTGTGGTCGAGGTCCCGGAAGGCATTGACCCGGGCTTCGAGTACATGCCGGGCCAGGCCAGGCTGGACAGCGCCGTGCCGCAACCTCGGGATGGCGGCCCGACATCGCCCGCACCGAGCCTGCCGAACCGGCTGCCGGAGGATCCGTTGCCGCCGCCCCGGCCTGTACCGGCGAGCCAGCTCCTGGGCGAGGACGTCACCGACACGTCGGCGGTGCAACGCTTCCTGCAGCCGCTCGGGGCTACCCTGGACGAGCCGGCGATCTTCCAGGACGTTGTCGGCCAGCGCCTGGTCGTCGGCAAGGAAATGTTCATCAGCCCAGCCAACGGTGAGCTGCTCGCCCAGCAACCCGGACTGGCGAAGAAGTGGCTATTGCTGGCGGCCGAGACACTGCGCCGGCCGGCCGAGGTGTGGGTGCGTCTGGACTGGGTGGAATCGCTCAAGAAGGCTGTGGTGCGCCGCCGCTATCTGGCCAGCCTGCTGGTGAAGGGTGAGCCAGCCCCCGTCCAGGTGGTTGTCGAGGTCGATGCCAATGGCTGGGCGGCTACGGCGGTCACCGGCCAGGCCGGTCAGCAGCCGCTCGCACCGTATCGCCAGGGCGTGCGGCTCTACCAGGAGAAGCAGTAACCATGGCCGGCGCCACGCTCGAATACGATGTTACGCGCGTCATGGAGGCGCTGCAGTCGGCCGTCGACCTGCTGCGGGATCCCTCGCAGATGTTTCGCGACATGGGGGAATACCTTGCCCCCGAGATCTCGCTGCGGTTCGAAACGCAGGCGTCGCCAGACGGCACACCATGGCAGGCGCTGTCGCCGGCGTACCTGAAGCGCAAGCGGAAGAACCAGGACAAGATCCTGGTGCTCAATGGCTACCTGAAGAACTCGATCCGCTTCCAAGTCAGCGAGAATGAGCTGGCCGTCGGCTCCAACCGCACATATGCAGCGATCCATCACTTCGGCGGCGAGATCCAGATCGCTGCGCGTAGCCAGCAGGCCCACTTCCGCTACGACGCCAAGACCAACGAAGTCGGCCCTCACTTCGTGAACAAGAGCCGGGCGAACTTCTCGCAATGGGTGACCCTCGGCCCGTACACCATCAAGATTCCGGCTCGCCCCTGGCTGGGAACCAGCGACAGGGACGACGACGAACTGCTCGCCATCGCCCACAAACACCTCGACAAGGCGTTTTCCGGCCTAGGCTCCTGAGCGCCTCAGAAAGGCCCATGGGGGCCTTCCCGGCTGCCGTGGTTCACGTCGGCAGTCGATCGACGCCGCTACGGCGTTTATAAATCGGCCCAGGCGCTTTTCCTCTTCGAGTCGCGGGTGAGATTCCCCCGCTTCGCCAGTTTCACCCCTCCCGCGCGATTTTCGCCCCTTCCAAAATACAGTCGACCGACTAGGCGCCCAGAGTGGCGCCATGAAAAGGAAACCGCTCTTCGCCGCCATCGCTCTCGCCGCCTGCAGCTTCGACCTGCAGGTGCCAGCTGAGGGCAACATCATCACCCTGCAGGTCACTCCTACAGGGCGATTCAAGCCGCGTGATGGCCGGGAAATGAAGGTCCCGTCCTGGAACATCGACGCTGCCCTTGCCACTGCCGTCATCCAGCGCTTCGCCCAGAAGAAGACGCCTCCGGTAGTCGACTACGAGCACCAGACCCTATGGAAGGAAGAAAACGGCCAGCCGGCACCCGCCGCGGGCTTCTTCCGCTCCCTGGAATGGCGGGAAGGCCAGGGGCTGTTCGCCCAGGTTGAGCTGACTGCCCGCGCCAAGCAGTACATCGCCGATGGCGAGTACCGCTACTTCAGCCCCGTGTTCCTGTTCGACGGAGTGACCGGGGACGTCCTCGACCTCCAGATGGGGGCCTTTACCAACAACCCTGCAGTTGACGGCATGCAAGCCCTCGCCGAGCGCGCCGCCGCCACCTTCCAACTGTCCTTCGATCACCCCAACGAGGAAACGCTCGTGAACCCACTGCTGAAAGCGGTGCTCGCCGCCCTCGGCCTGGCCGAGACCACCACCGAAGAGCAGGCCATTGCCGCGCTCACCGCCCACACCACCGACCTGGGCTCGCTGCGCAAGCAGCTGGGCCTTGATGATGCCGCCGCCTGTAGCGCCATGCTCGCGGCCTGTACCGGCCTCAAGGCCAAGGCTGCTGCCGCCGTGGATCCGGCCAAGCATGTCCCTGTCACTATCGTCGACGAGCTGAAGGGCGAGATCGCCGCGCTGACCGCTCGCCTCGGTGAGCGCGAGCAGGCGGACCTGGACAGCGAAATCAAGGCGGCCCTGGAAGACGGCCGCCTGCACAAGAGCATGGAGCCCTGGGCGCGCGAATTGGGTAAGTCCAACCGCGCTTCGCTGACCGCCTACCTCTCCACGGCCAAGCCGATCGCTGCGCTGTCTGGCTCGCAGACCCGCGGCGAAGCGCCGGTACCGGACGAGAAGACCGGCCTGACCGCCGACGAGCTGGCCGTTTGCACGGCCATGGGTATCACCGTTGAGGCCTTCAAGGCCGCGAAGGAGGCCTGAATCATGGCCCTGACCACGGATCGCAACACCCCGCGTCGCGATGGCGTGCAGTTCAACGACCCGGTGGCGGCTGGCGTGAAGATCTACGCCGGCAGCCTGGCCTGCCTGGATGCATCGGGCAACGCCGTGCCCGGTTCCACCTCGACCACCCTCAAAGCGCGCGGTGTCGCCCAGGAACAGGTCGACAACACCGGCGGCGCCGCGGGCGCCCAGCGCATCGAGACCCGCCGCGGCATCTTCCAGTTCGCCAACAGCGCGTCGACCGACCAGATCACTCGGGCCGATATCGGTGCCCAGTGCTACATCGTCGACGACCAGACGGTCGCCAAGACCTCTGCCACCAACACCCGCTCGGTTGCCGGTGTCGTCCGCGATGTGGACGACGGCGGTGTCTGGGTAGAGATCTAAGGAGCAGGACTCAGATGATCATCAACCAAGCGAACCTGCGTAACCTCTTCATCGGTTACCGTGCCGCCTTCCAGAACGCCTTCGGTGGCGTGCAGCCCGACTTCGACCAGTTCGTGATGACCGTGCCGTCGACCAATTCCGTCGAGCAGTACGGCTGGCTCGGTAACTCCACCGCCTTCCGTGAGTGGATCGGCGACCGCGTCATCCAGAACCTGGCGCTACATGACTACAGCATCAAGAACAAGACCTTCGAGAACACCGTCGGCGTTCCACGCGAGACGATCGAAGACGACAGCTATGGTCTGTTCACCCCGCTGATGGGGCAACTCGGCCAGGACGCCGCTAGCCATCCGGCCACCCTGGTGTATGCGCTGCTGGCTTCCGGCTTCGCGTCGGCCTGCTACGACGGCCAGTACTTCTTCGACACCGACCATCCGGTGACCACCGTCACTGGCGGCGAAACCTCCGTCAGTAACTTCCAGGGCGGCACCGGCACCCCGTGGTTCCTGCTCGATTCCACTCGGATCATGAAGCCCGTGATCCTGCAGAAGCGGCGGGACTACAGCTTCATCGCCCTTGATGGCGAGAAGGACGAGAACGTCGCCATGCGCAAGGAGTTCATCTACGGCGTAGATGCCCGCCTGAATGCCGGCTATGGCCTGTGGCAACTGGCTTATGCCTCCAAAGAGGATCTGGATGCGGACAGCTTCAACGCTGCCTATGCGGCTATGCAGGGCATGAAAGGCGACAAGGGCAAGGTGCTGGGTGTTCGTCCGAAGCTCCTGGTCGTCCCGCCGTCCCTGCGCAGCCAGGCCCTGGAGGTAGTGAAAGCCGAACGCAACGCCGCCGGCGCTACCAACATCAACCGCGACGTGGTGGACGTGCTCGTCACCCCGTGGCTGGCCTGATGGAGGGCAGCCCTATGGCCAGAAAGAAAACTGCAGGTAAGGCCGCCGCTCCGGCTGCCGCTGCGACCGCCGAACAGCAGGCCAACCTGCCGGCGGGTGCATCCGATGCCACTGCAGCACCCGCTGCAACGGTCCAGGCGAGCGACGAACCTGCCGCTCCGCCCGTGGCCTCGGCCGGCACGCCGGGACTGGCCGCGGTCGAGCCGGCACTCGACACCACCTTCGAACAACCCACCGCGAGCGAGCTGGCCTCGGCCGGCCCCCAGGCTCAGGAACAGCCTGGGGTTACCCATGGGCAGGACGCCCACCTCGGTCAGCAGACCGAGGATGCCGCCCCGGCGCCCGGCGCTGCTCTGCAGCCTGTGGCCGGCGCCGGTGAGCTAGGCGAGGACGAAGAGGTCGAGGCGCTGTTCATCCGTTCGGTGCCGGAGAGCTTTCGCCGCTGTGGTCATCGCTTCACTCGCGAAGGCCACGGCATTGCGCTCTCGCTGCTGAGCGACCGCCAGGTCGAAGCCCTGCTCAATGATCCGAACCTGGTAGTCGAGCACTGCTCGTTCCCGCTGAAGGATGTGAGCTGACCATGGACTACATCACCCTCGACCACCTCGCCGAGCGTCCTGGTGCGAAGGAGCTGGCTCAGGTCGCCACCCCCCAGCACCTGAAAATCGTCGACGCCGCGCTGCTCGATGCTGCGTTGCGTGGCGAAGATCTCAGCGCCTGGACGCCCGAGCAGGTGGCGGGGGCTGATCTCGTCCTGGAACAAATCACCAACGCCATGACCGAGGCCGAGAGCATCGTGAACGGCTACCTGGGCAAGCGGGGCTACAGCCTGCCGCTGAGCCCGGTGCCTGGTCTGGTCATTGGCTGGGTGCGCGATATCGGTCGCTACCTGCTGCACAAGGACCGGATCTCAGACGACAAGGACGCGATCCTGCGCAACTACAAGGACGCCCTGAAGTTCCTGCAGATGACCGCCGACGGCTCTTTCAACCTCGGTGCCGAAGATCCGATCGCGAACAACCCCCAACTGGCGGATGTGCGCTTCGACGCGGACGAGAACGTCTTCAGCCGCCAGCAACTGAGGAGCTTCCGGTGAGCAATGCACCGTTCGACCACCGCCTGGTCATCGAGCGCCTCACCGTCGCGGTGCCTGCGCTGCGGGAGATCGGCACGGCGGCGGACTTAAGGGCCGTCAAGCAACTGCGGGACTTTCCGACGCCGGCCGCCTATGTGCTGCTCGCTGAGGAAAGCGGTGAGCCCCGGCCGGCTGGCAACAACAGCGGACCTGCTCGGCAGCGCGTCGGTGCGCTGTTCGGCGTCGTGCTGGCTGTCCGCAGCTACCGATACGACCAGTTGGCTGACGCGGCCGACGACCTCCAGTCGATTCTCGACCAGGTGCGCGGCGCGCTGGTGGGCTGGGCGCCCAGCTTGCCCCTGGCCAGGGGCACCCAGTTCGTCACCGGCAAGGTGCTGGATTCCGACGACACCACGCTCCTCTGGGGCGAGATCTATTCAACCCAACACTCCATCGGGAGAGAGCAATGAGTACCAAGCAAGCCGACACTGGCGAGGTGAAGCGGAAGAAGGTCACCCTGATCGCGGCTCACACCCATGGCGACCAGGACTACAAGGTGGGCGACACCATCGAGGTCACCCCCATCGAAAAAGACTGGCTGATTCGTCACGAGCGCATCGCGCCGGCGGAGCAGGCCCCGGCCGCCACCAAGGCGAAGGAGTAAGCCCCCATGTCCCTGATTTCCCTTCAAGGCAAGGTTCTGCTGGCCGAGCGCACTGCGTTGGGCAAGGCCATCCGGCACACCTGGGTGGGCAACGCCCCGACCTGCGAACTGCAGCTCGGCGCCGAAACCACCAACAAGACGGAGTCGTTCAGCGGCAACCGTCTGCAGTATGGCTTCCTTCAGCGGGGTAAGACCGCAACTCTGAACCTCACCCTGGACGAGTGGCTGCTGCCGAACCTGATCCTGGGGCTGTATGCGCAGCAGCAGTCCATCGCCGCCGCCACTGTTACCGGCGAGGCGCTGCCGAGCCCCATAGTCGCTGGCGACATGTTCCGACTGGCCAAACCGTACATCAGCGACCTGGTGCTGACCGCCTCGTCCACCGCGCTGGTAGCCGGTACTGACTACCGGATCGAGTCGGCCAATGCGGCGCTGATCGAGTTCCTCACTCCACAAGCCAGCGCAGTGACGGCAGCCTACGAAACCGAGGAAGCCGTGGCGCTGACTATGTTCACTCAGCAGCCTCCCGAGCGCTGGTTCGTGCTGGACGGCATCGACACCGAAACCGGGAAGTCCGTCATCGTCGATCTGTACCGCTGCAAGTTCAACCCGGTGAGTAGCCTCGGCCTGATCCACGAGGAGTACGGCAACCTGCCTCTGACCGGTTCGGTGCTCTATGATCCCCTCAACGTCGGCGATCCCATCCTGGGTGGTTACGGCCGGTACATCGAGAAGAAGGCGGCCTGACCATGGCGCAGAAAGTTGCCAGGAAGAAGTCCGCCACCAAGAAGGCGGCGGACGATGTATCGGTGCTGCAGCCTGATCGCCGCGTCACCGTGGCCGGCCGTGACCTGGTAATGCGCGAGTACGGCTTCTTCGACTCGCTGGAGTTGCTCCCCTTGCTGGAACCCATCCTGCAGGACCTGGAGGAACAGGTGAAGGATGGGGCACCCTGGCCTGGCTTCGAATCGGTGCCATCGTTCCTCGGCAATCACGCCAAGGTCCTGGTCCATCTGATTGCTCAGGCGGCCTCGGTGGATCTGGAGTGGATGCGTGGCCTGACTGCCGACCAAGGTTACGAGCTGGTCTGGTGGTGGTGGATCGTCAATGGCCCTTTCTGCAAGCGCTGCGCCACGAAGCGCCTGGTGACAGCGCACGTCATGGCAGAACAGGCGCGGCGGCAAGCGGCTGGGCAGACGCCATCGACTACCTCGTCGCTGCCGGCTACGGCTCCGTAGCCGATATCGGCAAGATGACGCGGCGGCAGATCCTGCTCCACTGCGATGCCATCGAGCGGCGCCGCCGGCGGGAACGAGCGGAGCGGGTGATAGACCTCAACATCGCCTTCGCCGGTGGCAAGGACGCCACGGCCCACATCCAGAACCTGCTCAAGTAGCACCAGCGGCCTCCGGGCCGCTTTTTTCGCGCCTTCCAAAAGACCCAGCCACACACGCGCGCGACCATCCGGGGCATCCCTCCGAATGTGAACTCCCATGGCTGGCAAAGACCTCGAACTCGCCCTCCGGCTGCGCGCCGACATGAAAGACGGCCAGGCAGCTGTCGAAGCGCTGGCCGCCGCGATCAGCGATGTCGGTGACAAGGCGGGCGCGGCCAACAAGGACCTGCAGAAGGTCGGCGCTACCGGTGCTGTTGACCAGGCGCAAGCTGCCATCGACAAGCTCGGCCACTCGCTGGATGGCGTGAGTGACAAGGCGGTCGAAGCCGGTAAGGACCTACAGAAGGTCGGCACCACCGGCGCCATCGACCAGGCCCAGACCGCCGTCGACAAGCTCGGCCAGGGCCTCGATAGCGTCGGCACTCACGCAACCGAAGCTGCGCGCCAGATCATCCAGGTCGGAGAGTCGGCAGACCAGCAGGCCGCTCGCATCAAGGCGATGGTCGCCGCCAGCCTGCAGCAGCAGTCCTCCCAGGAGGCCGCCGCGGCCAGCACTCAGCGCCTGAATGCCGCAGTGGCGGCTGGCAACTCCAACTGGGAGGCCAACGCCCGCGCGCAGACGGCTGCGATGAACGCCTACAGCAACGCCGAGCGGGCGCGGCTTGCCCAGGTTGCGGCTGAGCAGCGGGCGGCTGAGGCGGCTGCCAAGGCCGCGGCCGAGGAAGAGCAGCAGACACGTGCCCTGCAGAAGCTCCTGGGGCAGCTCGACAGCACCCAGCGCGGCCTGGCCCAGTTGGATCAGCAGGAGCGGCAGCTCGCTGAGCATCTGCGCGCCGGGCGCCTGGAGGCTGATCAGTACGCGGCCTCCATGGAGAAGATCCGGGCGCGGCGCGATGCGCTGAGTGGCGTCGAGAACCAGGCCAAGAGCGCCAACACGGCCATGACCAGCCTGGCGGCCACGGCTCGGCGCCTGCAGAGCCTGCTGGTGATCGGCGTTGGCGGCTACGGCGTCACTTCCGCCGCACGCTCCGTGGTCAATACCAACCTGCAGTGGCAGCAGGCCCTCTACACCATGGAAGCGGCCACTGGCTCCGCGGCGAAGGCCAGGCAGGAGCTGGAGTATGTCCGCGAGATCTCCGAGCGCCTCGGCCTGGAGCTGCTGAACACCAGCCAGGCCTATGCCAAGCTGGTGGCCGCCGCCAAGGAATCGCCCGAGCTGGGCAAGTCGATCCAGTCGGTATTCGACGGTGTCGCCTCTGCCACCACCGCTCTGCACCTGACCCGCGAGCAGACCAACGGCATCCTGCTCGCCCTGGAGCAGATGGTCAGCAAGGGCAAGGTGCAAACCCAGGAACTGGTCCTGCAGCTCGGCCAGCGGGTGCCTGGTGCGTTCGGCCTGGCCGCCAAGGCCCTGGGAACGAACACCGAGCAGCTGAGCAAGTGGCTGGAGAAGGGCATGATCCCGGCCACCGAGTTCCTGCCGCGCTTCGGCGCTGCCCTGCAGGAAGCCTACGGCCCGGCCGCCCAGCAGGCAGCCAGTGGTCTCAACGCCGAGCTGAACCGCCTGCAGAATGCCTTCACCGACCTGAAGATCCAGGCCGGTGAGTCCGGCTTCATCGACTCCTATACCAACGCGGTGCGCGAGCTGCAGAAGACGTTGAAGGATCCTGCAGTCCGCGAAGGCCTTAATACCCTGATCACTGCCCTTGGAAAAATGGCCGAGGTCGGGGCCAAGGCGCTGGGCGGTGCAGTGAGCGTCACCAAATTCCTGGCGGACGAGGCTGCCGCGAGAATCAACGGTCCGGCCGGCGATGACCCGGTACGCCTGCAGGACGCGATCGACCGAGAGTCGAGCTACATGACGCGCGTCCAGGCCGACCTGGACAAGGCGTATGCCGAGAACGACCAGAAGCGGATCGCGCGCTATGAGGAGGCCTTGACCAAGGCCCAGGAGCAGATTCAGACCTGGCAGAACCAGCTGAATGCAAACCTGAACACGGCGAAGCCACTGGAGCTACCGGCCTCGACGGTGACGGCACCCGCGCCGGCCACCACCCCGTTCACACCCACCGGCGGCGAGGACAAGGCCGCGGCGCGCCTGGCCAAGCAGAACGAAGACTGGGTGAAGGCCCTGGAGAAGGAGGCCGCCACCTACGGTGCCACCAAGGCCGCCCGCCGTGAATACGAGTTGGAAGAGCGCAACCTCACCGGCTCGTTGAAAGCCCGCGCCGAGGCGGCCTGGGCCATGCTCGATGCCGCGGAAAAGCAGAAGAAGGCTGACGATCAGGCGAAGAAGGACGCCAAGACCCTCGCCCAGCTGAACCTGGACTACCTGAAGGCCAGCGGCCAGACCGTCGACGCGGCCGGCGCCGAGATCGAGAAGAAGTACGGCGCTTTGCGCAAGCGCCTGGAGGCGGCGGGCAACACCGAAGGCGCCGGCCTGGTCAGCAAGCTGATGGGCATCGAGAAGGCCAAGGCCGAGCTGGAGCAGCTGCAGCAGCAGGTCGACCGCATCTTCAGTGAGCAGTCGCGGCAGGAGCAGTCGATCCAGACCCAGGAACAGACTGGGCTGATGAGCGAGCTGGGGGCACGGCAGAAGCTGGTCGACCTGCACAAGGCCACCGCCGACCAGGTCGAGGCGCTCCTGCCCAAGATGAAGGAACTGGCCGAGAGGACTGGCGATCCTCAGGCTCTGGAGCGGGTGAAGGATCTGGAGGCGCAGCTCGGCACCCTTCGTGCTGCCGCTGACCAGGTCACTCAGGCGCTGAAGACGGGCCTGGAGAACGGTCTGCAGAATGCCCTGCAGGGGCTGGCCACCGGCACCATGGACCTGAAGGAGGCGGCGATCGCCTTCGTCCAGGACATCGCCAAGGCTCTCGCCGACGTCGCCTCGCAGACGTTGGCGCAGATGGCCACCGAGAAGCTGACCAGCTTGTTCCAGGACGAGTCCAGCGGCACCTCGCTGACGGTCGGTGCTGCTGCGGTCTCGACCTCTGCAGCGGAGATGTCCGCCGCCGGCGCATCGCTGGTGACCGGCGCCGCGGCAATTTCCACTGCAGCAGCAGCCTTGGCCGCAGCTTCAGGTGCCGGTGGTTCTGGTGGCGGCACTGGCGGTGGTCTGACGACGGAGTCGATCGTCTCCGGCGTGGGCGCCCCGACCGACGTGGTGAACTGGCCTGGCGCCGATGCGGCCACGGCCTCTGCTGATGCCATCAGTTCCGCGTCGACTCAGGGCGCCGCGGCCATGGGTGATGCGATCACCTCGGCGTCCAGCCAGGGCAGCAGCATCTTCGGCAGCGCGCTGTCCTCGATCTTCGGCAGTGGCGCCGACATGTTCAGCTCGATCTTCAGCAGCCTGGGCGGCCTCTTCAGTGGCGGTGGCGCCGGTGGCGGGGGTTCGCTCTTCTCCTCGATCCTCGGCGGCGCCGGTGCGGCAGCAGTGGCTGCATCGACAGGTGGCCACGTCCGCGGGCCTGGTACCGAGACCAGCGATAGCATTCCGGCGGCACTCTCGGACTACGAGTTCATCACCCGTGCGGCCGTAGTGAAACAACCTGGTGCGCTCGGCTTCCTGCATGAGTTCAACGCCCGCGGCATGTCTGCCCTGTATGACTGGGCCCGCCGCGTCCGTCATGCCACTGGCGGACTGGCCGGCGTGCCGGCGCCGGCGATGCCGGTGCCCAGTCTTCCCGGCGGCCAGGCTGCAGATCCGGCCAAGAACTTCTCGGCGAACGTCGCCAACAACTTCCGCATCCAGAACTTCCTGGATAGCGACAGCTTGTCGAGGGCAGTCACCAGCAACCCGCTGTTCGAGAAGACCATCCAGAACTGGATCAGCTCGAACCCGCGGCTGCTGCGCACTGTGGTGAATGACGGATGAGCTATCAGGCAGGGCAAGACGTCCTCTGGCCGGTGCCGCCGGACTGGGAGAACGGTATCAGGGAAACCCTGGAGTGGCTCAGCGAGCTGCTGCCGGCGCGCAACCGCAAGACGCAGAAGCGGCAGCTGCGCCAGGTGCCGCGCCGCTCCTTCGAGTTCGACATCATCACCGACGAGCAGCTCTCGCGGGTGGCCGACACCCTGCTGAACGACCGTGGCAGCCAGACCTGGCTGCTGCCGATCTGGCACGACGTGCAGCTGCTCGCCGCGGTTCTGCCGGCTGACTCGCCGGCCATTCCCTGCAGGACGGCCGGCTTCGACTTCGTCCAGGGCGGCCAGGCTGTCCTCTGGCAGGGCGTCAACCAGTGGGAAGTCGTCGGCATCGAGGAGATCGAGGCCGACCAACTGGTCCTCGATGACACTACCAGCTCCGGCTGGGGGCTTGGGACCAGGCTCTATCCGCTGCGGCGCGGCCACCTGGTGGAGCAGCCGCAGGAGGCACGCTGGTCCGACGACAAGGGCACGCGCTCGGTGCAGTTCCTCATCGACGAGCCGTGCGCCTGGCCGGCGGTGCTGCCGGAGGCCCTGTACCGCGGCTACCCCGTCCTGGAGATGCGCCCGGACTGGGGAGAAGACCTCGGCCTGTCCTTCGCACGCTCGGTCGAGACCGTCGACGTCGGCACCGGGCCCATCGCGCGCTTCGACTGGCCGGGTCGGTCCTTCCGCGAGGCCCAGGTCACCTGGATCGTTTCCGGCCGGGCCGACAACACCGCGCTGCGCTCGCTGCTCTATGCCCTACGCGGGCGGATGGCGACGTTGTGGCTGCCGACCTGGAACAGCGACCTGGTGCTGGTCGAGCCCGTCGGCGCGGCCAGCACATCGCTGACCGTCGAGTGGACCGGTTACACGCTGTTCGGCCGGCAGCAGGCGAACTGGCGCGACATCCGCATCGAGCTATGGAGTGGCGCGGTGTTCTATCGCCGCATCACCTCATCGATCCAGGCCGGGCCCGCGGAGCAACTCGCCATCGACTCGGCGCTGGGCGTCATGGTCTCGCCCGCACAGGTTCGCGTCATCAGCTTCCTGGTGCTCTCCGAGCAGTCCAGCGATGCCGTGGAGCTGATCCACGTGACCGACGCCGACGGCATCACCTCCGTTTCCACTAAGTTCCAAGGGGTACGCAATGACGTCTGAGGCCCGCGAAGCCAGCTGGGACCAGGGACAGCCCGTCCATTTCTTCCGGTTCACCCGGGAGAACATCCACTGGTTCTACACCAGCAGCGAGTACTTCGAGACGCTGAACGGCGACACCTACACGCCCGCGGCGATTGCCCGTAGCGCAATCCGCCAGGGCACCGAGCGAGCCAAGAACTCGATCAAGGTGACCTTGCCAAGCAATCTGCCGGTGGCCAACAACTGGCGGCCCTATACGCCGAACCAGACGATTGCCCTCACCATCTTCGTGCGCCACGTCGGCGAGGCCGACGCCATGGCTGAATGGGTGGGGCGCGTGGTCAGCCCGAGCTTCGATGGCGCCGTGCTGACGCTTACCTGCGAGCCGTCGCAGACGCGCGGCCGGCGCCAGGGGATTCAACGCTTCTGGCAACGCCCCTGCGGCCTGGAGCTGTACAGCCAGGGCCTGGGCAAGTGCAACCTGAACCCGGCCGCCATTCCGGTCGCTGCGACCCTGACCGGCGCCGACGGGGTGACGCTCACGGCGGCAGAGTTCGCGGCCGCGCCCCGTAGCCTGGCCGGTGGCCGGCTCGAATGGAATGACGGCACGGCCCACCAGGTCGCGATCACCGGCCACGATGGCTCCTCGATCACCGTGGCCACGGCGCCGGGCCTGGCCGTCGGCGCCAGCGTGACGGCGTTCACCTCGTCCTTGTCGAAGCCGGCCACGCTGACGGTGGTCAGTGGGCTGACGCTGACCGCCGATGCCTTCGGCGAGTACTTCAGCGGTCGTCTGGCTGGTGGTTACATCGAGTGGCTGCGGGCTGACGGCCTGATGGAGTTCCGCACGATCCGCCGCCACGTCGGCAACACCATCGACATCGACTACGGAGCCGAGGACCTGGCGGTTGGCCTGGTGGTGACGGTGTATCCGGGGTGCGCTCACACCTGGGCCGACTGCTCGTACTACGAAAACGAGCCGAACTTCGGTGGCGACCTTTGGATTCGGACGCAAAACCCGTTCAGCGGCAACCCGGTGACCTGACATGACCATGTGGGTGCAGGTTGCAATCCTCGTCGTCTCGGCACTGCTCAATTATGCCTCTCGCCCCAAGCCCGAGAAGCCCAAGCCCCAGGAGGCCACGGCCCCGGTCGTTGAGGATGGCAAGCGCATCCGGCGCATCTACGGAACGGTCTGGGTAGACGACTCCATCGTCCTGGGCTGGAAGGAGGTCGGCCAGGACCCCATTCGAACCAAGGGTGGCAAGAAATGACCACGGTAACCCTCGAACACCTCCGGAGCATTCCGGGCTACGGAAAGAAGCCAGGCTTCTGCGCTGGCAAGGCGCGGGAGTTCTTCCTGCGCCATGGGCTGGACTGGTACGCCTTCCGGCACGGTGGCCTGCCGGCCGAGCTGTTCCTGGCCACAGGCGATGCACTGGCCCTGGCCTTGGTGAAATGGGCCCAGCAATGCGAGGCAGCCAATGGGCAGTAGCAGCAAGAAGCAGACGATCGGCTATTGGTTCGAGATGCTGTATCACTTCGGTTGGTCCCAGGGACCGATTGACGCCTTCCTGGAGTTTCGTGCCGGTGACCGGGCAGCTTGGAAAGGGGAACTCACTGGTAGCGGCCGCATCAGCGTGAACGCTCCGAACCTCTTCGGTGGCGAGAAGGCCGAGGGCGGCCTGGTCGGCGACTTCGACGTGATGATGGGCGAGGCAGACCAGCAGCCCAACGACTACCTGGCCGGGCAACTCGGGCCCGAACAGCCGGCCTATCGAGGCAAGGCGACCGGCGTCTGGCGAGGCGGTCGCTACGGCGCGATGAACCCCTATCCCAAGCCGGCCTCGTTCAAGCTACGGCGCGTCCTGAAGGGCTGGGACGACGACGAGCCCTGGTATCCCGAGCGCGCGGAAATCGTCTTGATGTCCAGCAGCTTCAGCTACGACCAGGACGGTTGGCGCTACAAGGTCACGCCGCCCGGCGACAGCCACGACTACTCGGCCGCGGACTTTGACGACAGTGACTGGCTCATCGGCCCCGGTGGCTTCGGCTCGACCTCCATCGGCGGCCTGAACGTAGGCACCTATGTGCCGTCGGGCGTCACTGGGCGCGGTATCTGGATCAGGCGCTCCTTCCTCATGACGGCGGGCCAGGACGTGGAGTTCGATATCTTCCACGATGACGGTGCCACGCTCTGGTGGAACGGTGAGCTGATGCCGCTGACGGCCACCGACGACTACTACCACTCGGTGCTGACGATTCCTGGAGGGAAAGTCCTCGACCAGAACGTGGTGGCGCTGCGCGTTCTGGATGCCGTCCCCACGGGGAGCCCCGTCAACATCTTCGCTGGGCTGACCATGCGCCAAGCGGGCAGCTCGCTGATCGCAATGAACCCGGCGCACATCCTCTACGACTCCCTGACCTCGCGGGAAATGCAAGGCGAGCCCGTTGGCCTGATCAATGATGCCTCGTTCCGTGCGGCGGCTGATCGGTTCTATGCCGAGGGGTTCGGCCTCTGCACCAGCTACGAGGGCGGCGATGAAGACATCGAGGCCTTCCAGCAGCGAATCTGTGATGTCGTCGGTGCCTGCCTGTCGCAATCGCTGATTGACGGGCAGTACTACCTGGACGTCATCCGCGGCGACTACGACGTGGAGTCGCTGCCCGTAGTCGCGGAAGACGATGTCCTGGAATTCAACCGGGTGCCGTCCACGATCACCGAGCTGGTCAACCAGATCGTGGTCGAGTGGTTCAACCCCGAGACGAAGGAAAGCCGCACGACGGCGCCGCTGCAGAGTGCCGGGGCGATCAAGGCCGCCGGCGGCGTGCGGGGTGAGAAGCGCAGCTATCCCGAGATACCGGTGGAGTCCCTGGCACTGCGGGCTGGGGCACGCGACCTGCAGGCGGCGTCCACGCCAACCGACAAGCTCCAGCTAACCATCAACCGGCGAGCGGGCCCGTTCCGTCCAGGCCAGGCGTACCGCCTGCAGATGCCGTCGGAAGGTATCTCCGACATGGTCTGCGTGGTCAGCGACTACGACGGCGGCACGCTGCCCGACAGTCGAGTACGGATCAACGCTGTCCAGGACGTGTTCGGCATGCCTGCGACCGTGTACGTGAAGCCCGAAGGGGGTAATGGTCAGGCGCCCGATGTCACGCCGGTTGCCTCTCCGCACCAGCGTCTGATTGAAGCCCCGTACGTGGAACTGGTCGCCGCGATGAGCAGTGCCGACCTCGCGGCACTGGCCGAAGATGCGGGCCTGTTGCTAGCGCTGGCCACCCGGCCGACAGCTGGGAACAACTACCACCTCTATGCGGGGGGCGACGGCGAAGAGCTGGCTGACGCCGGGCTGGGCGACTGGTGCCCGTCGGCGGTGATCGCCGAGGCGGCAGATTATCTCGACACCGCCTTTACGCTGGCGGCGGCCACTGACCTGGGCCGTGTGGAGGTGGGCTCCTGGGCGCTGTGGGGCGATGAAATCGTGCGGGTGGACGCCATCGATCCGGTGGTCGCCACATTGACGCTCGGCCGTGGTTGCGCCGATACCCTGCCGGCGAAGCACCTGGCGAACTCACGCATCTACTTCTGCGGCGACTGGGGCTCGACCGACGGCCGCGAATATGTGGAGGGTGAGACGGTTTCGGCCAAGCTCCTGACTCGTACCAGCTCGGCCGAGCAGGATCTGGCCAGTGCCACAGCAATCACCGTCGAAATGGCTCAGCGGCAGTACCGGCCCTATCCACCGGCCCGCGTGCGGATCAATGGCGAGGCGTACCCTGATGCCGCCTATGGCGACATCGTCCTGCAGTGGGTGTGGCGTGACCGCCTGATGCAGGCCGACAAGCTGTTCGATGCCGAGGATGACAGCATTGGGCCCGAACCAGGCACCACGCTGAGCGCCTACTTCTACCTCAACGACATCCTGGTCCATACGGATACTGGCGTTACAGCCAGTCCGCTGACCTACACCCCCACGGGCGAAGGGCTGCTCCGCATTGAGCTGGAGACAGTTCGAGGCGGCTTGGCGTCGCTGCAGCGCTTCGTCCATGAGCTGCAGCACGGTGCATTGCCCTGGACGCCGGCAGCGCTCACCGTCACGCCCAAGATGTGGTTCGACGATGGCAGCTCCGTCACGGCTGTCTCGGGAGCCGCCAGCCAGTGGAACGACCGGACCAGCAATGGGTATCACCTGAGCCAGGGTACGGCTGGCCAGCGACCGCTGATCGTAGCGGAGGGCCTCGGTGGACGGCGCACCCTGAAATTCGATGGTACTGACGACATGCTGGTGACATCGGCGACGGCGGCGCGGGACATCATGCGCAACACACCTGCAGGCTGGATGTTCTGCATCTATAAGAAGCAGGCTACCGATGCCGGCGATGTCTACCGCTCGGTGATGAAGTTCGCCATCGGTACGAACGACAACGACCGCTTCGTGCTCGATGCTGGCCAGGCTGCACCTCTGCGCAACATCCCGTCGATGGGTGTGCGTCGGCTCGATGCCAACAGCTACGCCTCGCTGGGCGGCACCACTGCCATGGTGGGCAGCTTCTGCATGGTGCTGGTGTCGATGGATTGGCAGAACCGGATAGGGCGTGTGTGGGTGAACGGGAGCCAGACGGCCTCGAACACCACGCTGACGACCGCAGGGAACACCTCGGACACCACCTCGGCGATCGCCTTCTGCCTGGGGGCCGGCAAGGTGGCCGGCGGGTTCGCCGCGGATGTCGAGGTGGCGGCCGCGCTGGTAGGGGCTGGCTCGCTGCCGACGACGGACGAGATCAACAAGCTATTCGGCTGGGCGGCCTGGCATTGGGGCCTGGTCGACTCGCTGCCGAGTGATCATCCCTACAAGACGGAAGCTCCCACCATATAAAGAACGGGCGCCAGCATCTGGTGCGGGAACACCAGGTGCTGGCACCTCCCTGCAGGACATAGCTGCAAGCCGGCCTAGGCCCGTCCACTCTCGCGAGAGCGCGGCGAGCCTAGCAAAAATGAAAAGGCTTTGCAGAGGATGAAAGAGGTTCGATGTGGCGGTTGCAACCGCCTGCTGGCCCGCGTGGGCCAATACGACCAGATCCAGATCAAGTGCCCCCGGTGTGGGACCTTGAATCACCTGAAGGCCGAGAGCCTCCTGATAGCGCCGCCGAGCGCCACATGCCGTCAGGAGGCATCATGTCCGCCCAACCCATCGTCCCCTGGATAGGGGGTAAACGTCGGCTCGCCGACCGCATCTTCCCGTTGTTCCCGCGCCACTCGTGTTATGTCGAGCCGTTCGCAGGAGGTGCGGCGCTGTTCTTCTTGCGACCGGTACCGGCCGAGGTCGAAGTCCTCAACGACGTCAATGGCGACCTGGTCAATCTGTACCGCGTCGTCCAGCACCACCTTGAGGAGTTCGTGAGGCAGTTCAAGTGGGCGCTCAGCTCTCGCCAGGTCTTCAAGTGGTTGCAGGAGACGCGCGTGGAGACCCTGACCGATATCCAGCGAGCGGCCAGGTTTTACTACCTGCAGCAAAGTGCCTTCGGCGGGCGGGTTGATGGCCAGAGCTACGGCACGGCCACCACGCAACCTCCAGGCCTCAACCTGCTGCGGATCGAGGAGATGCTCTCAGCGGCGCACCTCCGCCTGAGCAGCACCTACATCGAGCACCTGACCTGGCAGGACTGCCTGAAGCGCTACGACCGCGAGCACACGCTCTTCTATATGGACCCTCCGTACTGGGAGACGGAGGGCTACGGTGTGCCGTTCGGCTTTGAGCAGTACCTGGAGATGGCCGAGATGCTGAAACGCCTGAAGGGGAAGGCAATCATCAGCCTGAACGACCACCCGGACATCCGTCGCTGCTTCGCTGGCTTCCACATCGAGGCGACGGACATCCGGTATACGGTTGGGGGTGGCAAGGGGAGTGATGCGAGGGAGGTGCTGATCTTCAGCTGGGATATTCAGGCGGAACCCGCCGGGCTATTCTGAAATTCCTTTTCCACCTATGAAAGAAGCGGCGCGCTGGATTTATCGCGCATCAGCGAGACGAATTTCGCGCGGCGCTACACTCGCTCCTACGAAGAGCAAAAGCGGCTCTTGATTTTGGATTTCCAGAGAAACATCCGAGCGCACCGGAACGCCCCTTCAGAAGGCCGAGCGAAACCGGCGCTCAGGAGGTCATGCGACATGGATGTCGCTTGAGCCCCGATCAGCACAGGGACGTGCTGTCGGGGCGGGCCTCCGTGGCGGGGGAGTTCGCGAGGGTAGCCCGGCTCCATCGGGCCCGTATGTCGGGGCAAGCCTTTTTGGTTCCTTTTTGCGGGGGTGGCCTTCCACCGTTTGACAAAAGTGACTCGCCCGAGGGGGCGAAACAAAAAACATCCGAGCACTCGGAGCGGCGCGCTACACCAAACCCCAAGCCACTGGTTTCCCGCGCTCGCGGTTATCCGCCGTTTCCAAAGACAAAAAAATCGCGGACGGAGTCCGCTCCTACGGGCGCCAGGAAAGCACGATCGTAGGAGCGGACTCCGTCCGCGATTGGGCCCGCAGGCCACGCCGGACCATCCGCTGGCCCGGACAGCCGGCTCAACGACCGCTGCGCAGCATTTCCTTGGGCACGTACTTGCCGATCTCGTACTTGCCGATGGCCATGCGGTGCACTTCGTCCGGGCCGTCGGCCAGGCGCAGGGTGCGCTGCATGGCGTACCAGTAGGCCAGCGGGAAGTCGTTGGAGACGCCGGCGCCGCCGTGGATCTGGATGGCGCGGTCGATCACCTGCAGGGCGACGTTGGGCGCCACCACCTTGATCTGGGCGATCTCGCTCTGGGCGATCTTGTTGCCCACGGTGTCCATCATGTACGCGGCGTTGAGGGTCAGCAGGCGGGCCTGGTTGATCTCGATGCGCGAGTTGGCGATGTGGTCGATGTTGCCACCCAGGCGCGCCAGCGGCTTGCCGAAGGCGGTGCGGCTGGCGGCGCGCTTGCACATCAGTTCCAGGGCGCGCTCGGCCATGCCGATGGAGCGCATGCAGTGGTGGATGCGGCCCGGGCCGAGGCGGCCCTGGGCGATCTCGAAGCCGCGGCCCTCGCCCAGCAGCACGTTCTCGTAGGGAACGCGGACGTTCTCGAAGAGCACCTCGGCATGGCCGTGGGGCGCGTCGTCGTAGCCGAACACCGGCAGCGGGCGGAGGATCTTCACCCCGGGGGCGTCGGTGGGCACCAGGATCATCGAGTGCTGCTGGTGGCGCGGCGCGTCCGGGTTGGTCAGGCCCATGAAGATCATGACCTTGCAGCGCGGGTCGCAGGCGCCGGAGGTCCACCACTTGCGGCCGTTGATGACCCACTCGTCACCGTCGCGCACGGCATTGGCCTGCATGTTGGTGGCGTCGGAAGAAGCCACGCCCGGCTCGGTCATGGCGAAGGCCGAACGAATCTCGCCGCGCAGCAGCGGCTCCAGCCAGGTGCGCTTCTGCTCCTCGCTGCCGTAGCGGACGATGGTCTCCATGTTGCCGGTGTCCGGGGCCGAGCAGTTGAACGGCTCGGCGCCGATCAGCGAGCGGCCCATGATTTCCGCCAGCGGGGCGTATTCCATGTTGGTCAGGCCGGCGCCGTATTCGGACTCGGGCAGGAACAGGTTCCACAGGCCCTCGGCCTTGGCGCGGGCCTTGAGGTCCTCCATGACCTGGGTCGGCTGCCAGCGGTCGCCTTCGGCCACCTGTTGCTCGAAGACGCTCTCGGCGGGATATACATAGGCTTCCATGAACGCGGTGACGCGCTCACGCAGGTCCTGGACCTTGGCGGAATAGGCGAAATCCATGGGGGCTACCTTCTGGCAGGGGTTTGTCTTGTGTCGAGGAAGATGCTAGAATAGGCAGCACGATTTACCTAGCCTATTATCCGAATCAATGAACATTCATAACCCGCATGATGGTCCGCCATCCCGGGTATGATCCGGCCACAACAATGACAAGCGGAGCCACGGGATGAACCTGAACAAGGTCGACCTGAATCTGTTCATCGTCTTCGATGCCATCTACACCGAAGCCAACCTCACCCGCGCCGGGCAGATCGTCGGCATCACCCAGCCCGCGGTGTCCAACGCCCTGGCCCGCCTGCGCGAAACCTTCAACGACCCGCTGTTCGTGCGCACCGCCCAGGGCATGGTGCCCACGCCCATGGCGCAGAACATCATCGGCCCGGTGCGCAACGCCCTGCAGCTGCTGCGGGTGTCGGTGCAGGAGAGCCGCACCTTCAGCCCGCAGCAGGCGAGCAAGACCTACCGCATCAGCATGACCGACCTCACCGAGGCCATCATCCTGCCGCCGCTGTTCCAGCGCCTGCGCCGCCAGGCGCCCAACGTGCACATCGAGAGCTTCCTCTCCAAGCGCCGCGAGACCACCAAGGAGCTGGCCGCCGGGCGCCTGGACTTCGCCGTGGACGCGCCGCTGAACACCGACCCGCAGGTGCGCCACGTCAAGCTGATGGAAGACCGCTACGTCTGCGCCATGCGCCACGGCCACCCGCTGGTCAAGGCGAAGCTGAGCCTGGACGAGTACCTGTCGCTGACGCACATCCAGATTTCCAGCCGCCGCAGCGGCCTGGGCTACATCGACCTGTCCCTGGGCAAGATGGGCCTGCAGCGCAAGATCGCCCTGCGCTCGCAGCACTACCTGATGGCCTCCAACGTGGTGCAGCAGACCGACATGGCGGTGACCGTGCCCGAGCGCTTCGCCCGCCACCACAGCCTGCACTACGTGGAGCTGCCGGTGAGCGACGTGCCCAGGCTGGAGACCCACCTGTACTGGCACGAGAGCACCGACCAGGACCCGGCCAACCGCTGGATGCGCGAGCAGCTGATCGAGCTCTGCCAGCAGGTCACCGCCCGCGAGGCGCGCGAAGCGCAGCAAGGCTGATTCCCCACAGGCGCTTCACGGCAATAGCCGGGGTTGCCGGCTGACTCCATTCTCCCCACAGACACCGAACGGCCCCCTCTCCCTTCAGGGAGAGGGCTGGGGAAAGGGGCCGAGTCAACCCGATATACCGCAGCTGCCGGTAAACACCGTTCGCGAGCCAGCTCGCTCCTACACCCTCCCCCTATCCAAGGTCGGGCCGGCCCCTCCTTGGCCGCAAATAACCCTTCCATGGCCGGATCGGACCTCTCCTTTGTCCGACAATCCTTCCAACAATTACATCAACCAATGACACATTCACTGTGTCAGGCCCTCCGCCCCGCCGGCGCCGCTGCCTGCCCAAATCGCCACCGGGGCTCGTCGAACAACAACAAGGAGTTGCCCATGAACGCCCAGACCGAACCGCTCCGCGCCCACTTCCCCGTCCGGCGCATGGATTTCAGCTTCACCGAGACGCCGAAGTACTGGTGGGACGATCAACCCTTCATGTCGCACTTCATGAACAACCTGTCCTCGCTGTTCCCCTACGGCGAGAAGTTCTTCGTCGACAGCGTGCGCGCCGTGCGCGACCGCATCCAGGACCCGCAACTGCAGAAGGACGTGTCCGCCTTCATCGGCCAGGAGGCCATGCACTCCAAGGAGCACGCGGCCTACAACGAGTACGCCGAGGAACACGGCATCGACCTGGAGCGCCTGGAGCTGCGCATCAAGCACCTGCTCGGCGCCATCGGCAAGGTCACCACCAAGAAGCAGGACCTGGCCATCACCTGCGCCCTGGAACACTTCACCGCGACCATGGCCGAGCGCCTGCTGCGCCGCGAGGACCTGAGCACCCAGATGCGCTCGCCGAAGATGTACAAGCTGTGGATGTGGCACGCCATCGAGGAGAACGAGCACAAGGCGGTGGCCTACGACGTCTACCAGCAGGTCTACGGCGGCTACTTCACCCGTACCGCGGTGATGCTGCTGACCACCGTGATCTTCCTCGGCGTGATCGGCGGCTTCCAGATCCACCTGCTGCGCCGCGACCGCCAGCTGTTCAACTGGCGCAGCTGGAAGCACGGCCTGGTCACCCTGTTCGGCCTGCGCAACGGCTACTTCACCCAGCTCGTGCTGCCCTGGCTGGACTACTTCCGCCCCGGCTTCCACCCCTTCGACCACGACACCAAGGCGCTGGAGACCTACTGGAAGGACAAGCTCGACTTCGCAGGCTGAGTCGCCCCTTTACCCGTAGGAGCGGACCTTGTCCGCGATTCGCGCGCAGGGCGCGCTCCTACAGGTGCAGCACGGCGTCTCGTAGGAGCGAGCTTGCTCGCGAACAAACCCCGCAGCGGAATCTGTTCGCGAGCAAGCTCGCTCCTACGAAGAGCAGCTCGGCGCGGGCGGCTCTACACCCCCAACGCCTGCAACACCGCCGCCCCGGTGAACAACAGAAGCACCTGCCGCTCCGCCAGCGCGCAGACCCCGCCCCGCTGCCCCGCCGGCAGTTCCAGGTAGTCCAGCGACAGCTGGAACAACTGCCGGCTGATCAGCCTCGACAGCTGCGCGACCTCGTCCCCGGGTACGTCCGGCAGCAGGCGGAACAGGGCGATGTCCTCGGCCATGTCGGCGCCGAAGTCGTCCATCACCTGGCCCAGGGCCTCGCGCAGGACCGCCGAGGGGCCGTGCAGTTCGCGCACGCCGATGATGAAGGCCTCGGGGTGGCGTTCGACGAAGTCGAAGAACAGCCTCACCGTCTCCTCGCACACCCGCTGTCCGCGGGCGAAGTCCAGGCCCAGCGGGGTGCCCGCCGCGCCGTCCGCCGCCGGGGCTCGCTCGGCGGCTTCGCGGCGCAGTGCGCGCAGCGGCTGGCGCAGCTCGGTGGCGATGTCGCGGATGATCGCAAGGCCGAGGTCGTCGACGTCGGCGAAGTGGCGGTAGAAGGTGTTGGGGTTCAGCCCGGCCTCGCGGGCCAGTTCGCGCAGGCCGATGCTGCTCAGGCTGCGCCGGCTGGAGGCCAGGCGCAGCGCCGCCTCCATCAGCAGGCGCTTGCCCGGCGCATCCTGGCGTTGTGTTACCGCATCCGTTTCCAGACTCATCCTTGCCCCACCTCGCCCACCCTAAAGATTGGTTGCCCGCGAAGTATACAGATGTCTACATTGGCAACACGTAGACAGTTGTATACGCCTGCACACAAGCATAACAGGAGCCAGGTAAATGGGAACTCAACCTAAGACTGCCGCGGTCAGACACTGCAAGGTAGCCATCATCGGCACCGGCTTTTCCGGCCTGGGCATGGCCATCCGCCTGAGCCAGGAGGGCGAGGACGACTTCCTGCTGTTCGAGAAGGACGCCGGCGTCGGCGGCACCTGGCGGGTCAACAACTACCCCGGCTGCGCCTGCGACGTGCAGTCCCACGTCTACTCCTTCTCCTTCGAGCCGAACCCGGAATGGACGCGCATGTTCGCCCGCCAGCCGGAAATCCGCGCCTACCTGGAGAACTGCTGGAAGAAGTACCGCCTGGAAGGCCGCACCCTGCTCGACACCGAGATCCAGCGCCTGGAATGGGACGAGGCGCGCGACCTCTGGCACCTGCACGACGCCGCCGGCAACCACTACACCGCCCAGGCGGTGGTCTCCGGCATGGGCGCCCTGTCGATCCCCTCGACCCCCGACCTCAAGGGCCTGGACAGCTTCAAGGGCCACGCCTTCCACTCGCAGCACTGGGACCACGACTACGACCTGACGGGCAAGCGCGTGGCGGTGATCGGCACCGGCGCCTCGGCCATCCAGTTCGTTCCGGAAATCCAGCCGCTGGTGGCCAAGCTGGACCTCTACCAGCGCACCGCGCCCTGGATCCTGCCCAAGCCCGACCGCGCCATCAGCGACAAGGAGCGCGCGCGCTTCAAGCACTTCCCGCTGGTGCAGAAGCTCTGGCGCGGCGCCCTGTACAGCATGCTCGAAGGCCGCGTGCTGGGCTTCACCTTCGCGCCCTGGGCGATGAAGATGATCGGCAAGCTGGCGGTGCGCTACATCCACCAGCAGGTCAAGGACCCGGAGCTGCGCCGCAAGCTCACCCCCGACTACACCATCGGCTGCAAGCGCATCCTGATGTCGCCGAACTACTACCCGGCGCTGGCCGCGCCCAACGCCTCGGTGATCACCGACGGCATCCGCGAGGTCCGCGAGCACAGCATCGTCACCGCCGACGGCCAGGAGCGCGAGGTGGACGCGATCATCTTCGGCACCGGCTTCACCGCCAACGACCCCATCCCCCGTGGCACCGTGTTCGGCCGTGGCGGCGTGGACCTGCTGGACACCTGGCCGCAAGGCCCGGAGGCCTACAAGGGCACCGTCACCCGCGGCTTCCCCAACCTGTTCTTCCTGATGGGCCCGAACACCGGCCTGGGCCACAACTCCATGGTCTACATGATCGAGTCGCAGATCGCCTACGTGCTCGGCGCGCTGAAGCTGATGAAGCGCCGCGAGCTGCTCAGCCTGGAGGTCAAGGAAGACGAGCAGAAGCGCTGGAACCTCAAGCTGCAGCGCGGGCTCAACCATAGCGTGTGGAACACCGGCGGCTGCAAGAGCTGGTACCTGCACCCGGTGAGCGGGCGCAACTGCACCCTGTGGCCGGGCTTCACCTGGCGCTTCCGCCTGCTCACCCGCAGTTTCGACACCGCCGCCTATCATCTGAAGGCCAGGCCGTTCGAGGAAACCGACGCCATCCAGCAACCCCGCGCCGAGGAGGTCCCGGCATGAAGTCCTTCGAGAACAAAGTCGCCGCCATCACCGGCGCCGGTTCCGGCATCGGCCGCGCCCTGGCCGGCGAGCTGGCCTCGCGCGGCTGCCACCTGGCGCTGGCCGACGTCAACGCCAGCGGCCTTGAGGAAACCCGCCAGGGCCTGGCCTCCTACGGCGTGCGCATCTCCACCGAGGTGGTCAACGTCGCCGAGCGCGAGCAGGTGCACGCCTGGGCCGACAAGGTGGTGGCCGAGCACGGCAAGGTCAACCTGGTGTTCAACAACGCCGGGGTGGCCCACGCCGGCACGGTGGAGGGCAGCGAGTACGAAGAGTACGAGTGGATCACCAACATCAACTTCTGGGGCGTGGTGTACGGCACCAAGGCCTTCCTGCCGCACATCAAGGCGTCCGGCGAGGGCCACGTCGTCAACGTCTCCAGCGTCTTCGGGCTGTTCTCGCAGCCGGGCATGAGCGCCTACAACGCCACCAAGTTCGCCGTGCGCGGCTTCACCGAGTCGCTGCGCCAGGAACTGGACATGGAAGGCGGCGCGGTCTCGGCCAGTTGCGTGCACCCCGGCGGCATCCGCACCAACATCGCCAAGACCGCGCGGATGAACGACAGCCTGGCCAAGGTCACCGGGCAGAACGCCAACGCCGCGCGCCAGCAGTTCAACGACCAGCTGCTGCGCACCACCCCGGAAAAGGCCGCCCAGGTGATCATCCGCGGCGTGGAGCGCGACGCCCGGCGCATCCTCATCGGCACGGATGCACATGCAATTGATGTGATGCTGCGGTTGTTGCCGGTGTGGTACCAGAAGGTGGTTACCGTCAGCATGCGCCTGGCCGCGCGCTTCGCGCCCAAGCCCAAGGCCCGGCCGGAGGGTTACGAGGCCAAGTAGGGCCCGGGGTCGATGAAAGAAGAAGCCCGCTCCCTGGAGCGGGCTTTCTGTTTGATGGGTATCGCTTCGCTCAACGCCATCCTACGGGGCCTTGCTCTTCGTAGGAGCGAGCTTGCTCGCGAACAATGGCGTTTCCCGGCGGCTGCGGTGTTTGGGGTTGACTCCGCGCCCTCTCCCCAGCCCTCTCCCTGAAGGGAGAGGGGGCTTGTCCGTGCCGAGAGAAGGAATGGTTTCAGCTGGAAACCTGCGGTGTTGCCGGCTAACGCCAGAACATCCGTTTCTGCCCAACGGTCCCCTCTCCCTTCAGGGAGAGGGTTAGGGAGAGGGAACGAGGTCCAGCTATGCACCAGCGCAGCCAGGTAACGCCATTGTTCGCGAGCAAGCTCGCTCCTACAGGCAGCCCTCCCCTCACAGCCCCATCTGCTTGGCGATGATCTCGTTCATGATCTCCCGCGTGCCGCCGCCGATGGAGAGGATGCGGTTGTCGCGGTACAGCCGCTCCACCAGGCTCTCGCGCATGTAGCCCATGCCGCCGAGCAACTGCACGGCGTCGTAGACCACGCGGTCGGCGACGTCGGTGGCGAAGTTCTTGGCCATGGAGATTTCCTTCACCACGCTCTGCCCGGCGGCCATCTTCGCCGCCTGGCGGTAGGTGAACTCGCGGGACACCTCGACCTGGGTGGCCATCTCCGCCAGGCGGTGCTTGAGCACCTGGAACTTGCCGATGGGCTTGCCGAAGGCTTCGCGCCCGGCGCTCCATTTCAGGGCTTCCTCCAGCGCCAGTTGGGCGGTCATGTTGGCCATGGTGGCCAGGGCCAGGCGTTCGCTCTGGAAGTTGGCCATGATGCAGGCGAAGCCCATGTTCTCCATGCCGATCAGGTGCTCGACCGGCACCTTGCAGTCGTCGAAGAACAGCTCGGCGGTGTCCGAGGCCCACCAGCCCATCTTCTTCAGCTTGCGGCCCACCGTGAAGCCGGGGGTGCCCTTCTCCACCAGCAGCAGGCTGATGCCGCCGTAGCCCTCGCCGCCGGTGCGCACCGCCACCGTGTAGTAGTCGGCGCGCACGCCGCTGGTGATGAAGGTCTTGCTGCCGGTCACGCGGTAGTGGTCGCCGTCGCGCACGGCGCGGGTCTTCAGGCTGGCCACGTCGGAGCCGCCGGAAGGCTCGGTGACCGCCAGGGCCATGATCTTCTCGCCGGCCAGCACCTGCGGCACGATGCGCTCGCGCAGCTCGGGGCGGCCCCACTTGAGCAGCGGCGGCAGGCCGATGTCCAGCGAGCCCAGGCCGGCCACCAGGCCGCCGGAGCCGCTGCGCATCAGTTCCTCGCTGGCCGCCAGCTTGGCGAACAGGTCGCCCTCGTGGCTGCCGCCGTAGGTTTCCGGGTAGCCGATGCCGAGGATGCCGGCCTCGCCGGCCTTGCGGTAGAGCTCGCGGGGGAACTCCTCGGCTTCTTCCCAATCGGCGATGTGCGGGAGGATTTCCCGCTCGACGAAGCGTCGCACCGAGTCGCGGACCAGGCGGTGGCTATCGTCGAAGTAATCGGTGAATGCGGACATGGCGAGCCTCCAGGCGGGTTGCCTGAAAACTTACCTAGCGCTTGCTTGGTTTACAAGGCGAGGCTTTTGCCATCGCCTGGGCCGTTTCGGCCCAGATGCGCCGCGACTAGACGATCGGCCGGCGCCCGGCAAGGGCGTGGGCCAGGGTGCCGCCGTCCACCAGCTCCAGCTCGCCGCCCAGGGGCACGCCATGGGCGATGCGGCTCAGGACCAGGCCGCTGCCGGCCAGCAACTGGGCGATGTAGTGGGCGGTGGCCTCGCCTTCCACCGTGGGGTTGGTGGCGAGGATGACTTCGCTGAAGCTGCCGGCCTTGATCCGCGCTTCCAGCTCGGGAATGCCGATGGCCTCCGGGCCCAGGCCGTCCAGTGGCGACAGGTGGCCCTTGAGCACGAAGAAGCGCCCGCGGTAGCCGGTCTGCTCCACGGCGAACACGTCCAGCGGGCCTTCCACCACGCACAGCAGCGAGTCGTCGCGGCGCGGGTCGGCGCACTGCGGGCACAGCTCTTCCTCGCTCAGCGTGCGGCACTGCTTGCAATGCCCCACCCCTTCCATGGCCTGGGTCAGCGCCTGGGCCAGGCGCAGGCCGCCCGCGCGGTCACGCTCCAGCAGCTGCAGCGCCATGCGCTGGGCGCTCTTCTGCCCCACACCGGGGAGGATGCGCAGGGCGTCGATGAGTTGGCGGATCAGCGGGCTGAACATGGCGGGCGTCGGTCTCGAGATTTCAGGAAGGGTAAACGGCGCAGGAGCGGGCCCGCTCGCGAACGCTTTGCCTGCCGTTGCTGGCGCGGCGAAGGTTCGCGAGCAAGCTCGCTCCTACGGGTGTGGCGGTGTCGCGAATCAGAACGGCATCTTGAAGCCGGGGGGCAGCTGCATGCCGGCGGTCATGCCCGCCATCTTCTCCTGGTTGTTCTGCTCGATCTTGCGCACGGCGTCGTTCACCGCGGCGGCGATCAGGTCCTCGAGGATTTCCTTGTCTTCCTGCATCAGGCTGTCGTCCAGGCTGACGCGCTTGACGTCGTGGCGGCCGGTCATCACCACGCTCACCAGGCCGGCGCCGGACTGGCCGGTGACTTCGGCGTTGGCCAGCTCTTCCTGCATCTTCTGCATCTTTTCCTGCATCTGCTGGGCCTGCTTCATCAGGCCGGCCATGCCACCTTTCATCATCTCGATCACCTCGGTCGTTCAGGGTTGGTTGGGCGCAGGCGGTCAGGCCTTCGCCGCCAGGGGTTCGATGGTACCGGCGCGGACCACCGCGCCGAACTGCTGCCGCATCTGCAGCACGTACGGGTCGGCCCCGATGGAGGCCTCGGCCTCGCGCTGGCGCTCGGCGCGCTTGCGCGCCGCGGCCTGGGCCGGGGTTTCCTGCTCGGGCTTCTGGATGGTCACTTCCAGCTTCAGGGGGCGCCCATGGTACTGGTTCAGCGCCTCGTTCAGGCGGCGCTGCTGGGTGGCGTTGTACAACGCGCTCTGCCCCGGGTCCAGGTGCAGGTGCCAGACGTCGTCCTC
This sequence comes from Pseudomonas sp. 273, assembly GCF_029201425.1. Classification (NCBI taxonomy): domain Bacteria; kingdom Pseudomonadati; phylum Pseudomonadota; class Gammaproteobacteria; order Pseudomonadales; family Pseudomonadaceae; genus Pseudomonas; species Pseudomonas sp. 273. The sequence continues at coordinate 2,512,623 of NZ_CP116775.1, read as the reverse complement.
CACCGCCACCAGGGTGCAGTTGGCGCCGATGCTCGCGGTCAGGCCGCCCAGGCCCAGGCGCGGGAACAGGTCCAGCCACTCGGCGGCCAGGCCCGTGGCCGGCAGGGCCGCGGGCTCCGGTTCCGGCTCGGGCCGGGCCTCGGCCTGCCGCTCGTCGCCAGCGTCCAGGTAGCTGAGCGCATCCATGTCGACTTCATAGTAGTCGTCGGCCGGCGGCGGCTCTTCGTCGCGGTCGTCGTCCTCGCTGTCGGCCATGACGATGGGCGCAGGCTCAGGAAGCGCAACGGGCGCGGGCGCCGGCTGGGGCTCGACCTGCGGCTGCGCGGCAGCCGGCGCGGCGGGTTCTTCCCAGGGCAGGTCGACGGCGGGGGCCGGCGCCTCCACGGCGGCCTGTGGTTCGACCGCGGGCAGTTCGGCGGGCGCGGCCTCGACCGGGGCCTGCGGAGCGGGCTCGACGGGGGCGGCCTCGACGACGGGGACGACGGGCGCCGGCGCGGGTTCGGGCACAGGCTCGGCCTCCACCACCGGAGCCGGAGCCGGAGCCGGAGCCGGAGCCGGAGCCGGAGCCGGAGCCGGAGCCGGAGCCGCCACAGGCTGCGGCGCGGGCGCGGCCGGCGCAACGGCGGCGGGCACGGTGGACACCACCGGCACGCTCGCCACGCTGGCAACGGCTGCCGGCGCCGCGACGGCGGCGCCGGCCACTGGGTTGCGGTTGGAATCAGCCGTGGCCTTGCTGATCCCCAGGTCCTTTAGCGGTGACCTCGGTGGGGCGCCGCCGTCCGCCGGGCGGAAGGCCAGCATGCGCAGCAACACCATCTCGAAGCCGCTGCGCGGGTCCGGCGCCAGGGGCAGGTCGCGACGGCCGATCAGGCCCATCTGGTAGTAGAACTGCACGTCCTCGCCGGGCAGCGCCTGGGCCAGGGCCAGCACCTTGTCGCGGTCGCCCTGGCCGTTGTCGACGGCGTCCGGCAGCACCTGGGCGATGGCCACGCGGTGCAGCACGTTGAGGATCTCGGCCAGCACCCCGCCCCAGTCCGGGCCCTGTTCGGCCAGGTGGCGCACGGCGTCCAGCAGGGCCCGCGCGTCGCCTTCGAGCAGCGCGTGGAGCACGCCGTAGACCTGGCCGTGGTCGAGGGTGCCGAGCATGGCGCGCACGTCGGCGGCCAGCACCTTGCCCTCGCCGAAGGCGATGGCCTGGTCGGTCAGGCTCATGGCGTCGCGCATGGAGCCGTCGGCGGCGCGGCCCAGCAACCACAGGGCGTCTTCCTCGAAGGGCACGTTCTCGGCGCCGAGCACGTGGGTCAGGTGCTCCACCACGCGCTCGGGCGGCATGTTCTTCAGGCTGAACTGCAGGCAGCGCGAGAGGATGGTCACCGGCAGCTTCTGCGGGTCGGTGGTGGCCAGCAGGAACTTGACGTGGGGCGGCGGCTCTTCCAGCGTCTTCAACAGGGCGTTGAAGCTGTGGCTGGAAAGCATGTGCACTTCGTCGATCAGGTAGACCTTGTAGCGCCCGCGGCTCGGCGCGTACTGCACGTTGTCCAGCAGTTCGCGAGTGTCCTCGACCTTGGTGCGGCTGGCGGCGTCCACTTCGATGAGGTCGACGAAGCGGCCTTCGTCGATCTCCCGGCACACCGAGCACTGGCCGCAGGGGGTGGAGCTGATGCCGGTCTCGCAGTTCAGGCACTTGGCGAGGATGCGCGCGATGGTGGTCTTGCCCACGCCGCGGGTCCCGGTGAACAGGTACGCGTGGTGCAGGCGCTGGTTGTCCAGCGCGTTGATCAGGGCCTTGAGGACGTGGGCCTGGCCGACCATTTCGCGGAACGAACGCGGACGCCATTTGCGGGCAAGAACCTGATAACTCATTGAAATCCATCGCGGCTGGTAGGCGGAAGTGGGCTAATCCTAGCGAAGAGGACCGGAAATTGCACCCGATGCAAGGGCCTGCAACCTGACAGGCTTGGCAAGACCCCCCGAAACAGGCATTGTGTCCTGCTTCCGCACGTCCGGAGCCCGAATGCGCGCACTCGTCCCCGCCCTCCTACTCATCGCCGGCTTGGCCCAGGCCGATCCCCGGCAGCTGAGTTTCTCGGTGGTCGAGGGCTGGGCCATGCCGCTGGCGCGGGTCGAGGACGGCCAGCTGACCGGCGGTATCCTCTTCGAGCTGTTCACCAGTACCGCGCGCAAGGTCGGCATGGCCCCGTCCTTCCACGTGCTGCCGCGGGCCCGGGTGGAACAGGCCCTGCACAACCACAGCATCGACGTGCGCTGCTACATCTCCCCCGCCTGGCTCAGCGAGGAGTTCCGCGACTACCGCTGGAGCGTGCCGCTGATGATCCAGCGCGACCTGCTGGTGGCCCGGGAGCGGGCCCCGGTGGACGTCGCCAGCCTGGCCGGACAGAGCATCGGCACCGTCCTCGGCTACGCCTACCCCTACCTGCAGCTGTCGTTCGCCAGCGGGCGCCTGCACCGCGACGATGCGCGCAACCAGGAGCTGGTACTGAAGAAGCTGGAGGCCGGGCGCTACGACTATGCGGTGTCCAGCGAGGTCGCGCTGAACTGGTTCAACCTCGCGCGGCCGGCCGAGCACCGCCTCTACCCGGCCGCCCAGCTCGACCAGGCGGAACTGGGCTGCATGGTCCTCGACGACCCGCACCTGCCGACCCAGGCGGTGCTCGACGCCCTGGCCGAGCTCAAGGCCTCCGGGGAAATCGCGCGCATCCTCGATCACTATCGCTGACGGCCGCGCCAGGGCCAGCCATGGCGTTGGCGATGAGAAAGGTGAAACGGCGGATAACCGCGAACGGTTATCCGCCCTACGGGTGGGCCTGGCGTAGGGCGAATAACGCTCCGCGTTATCCGCCGTTTGGCCTTGGCCGAATCCCGCGCGGGCCCCTGCAGCATCGGTGAAGCGGCGTACAACCGCGAGCGGTTGTACGCCCTACGCCTCCGGCGCCACCCCGATGCGCGCTTCGCCGCGGCGGATCCACTCGGCGTAGCGCGCCGGGATGTGCCCGTGCACCGCGCCGGCAGTCACCGTGGCGGCGTAGTCGCAGATCGCCTGCTCGCCCTCCCCGCCGCGGCGGTACAGGGTCCAGCGCACCCGGGTGCCCTCGGCCAGGGTGCAGGGCACTTCGAAGCGTGGCGAGCCTTCAGCATAGCCGACGTGGAAGTCGTCCGGCATGGGCCCACCGGGGAAGCCGGCGGCGCCCAGGAAGCCGAACATCGAATCGTGCTGCAGCAGGCTGCGCCGCGCGTAGGGCCAGACGTAGCGGCGCAGGAAGTGCTGGTCGGCGAAATGCCGCGAGGCCAGCGGCTCGGCGAAGAACGGCCGGAGCAGCTCCACCAGCGGCGGCAGCGCCCCGCCCACCGCGCCCCACAGGCCGGCCAGGAGCAGCTCGGTGTGGGTGCCGTTGTCGCGCAGGGCATGGAAGTGCCTGTCGCTGGCCAGCCATTCGGCCACCGCCTCGGCCTCGCGTTCGCTGATCACCGAGTCGGCGTCGCGGAACAGGATGCGCTGGGCCTGCGTATCGTCCAGCGCCAGGAAACGCCACATGGGCCCCGGCCACTGGCGCACAGCCTCGTCGACCAGCACCACTTCGCCACCGTTGTCGCGCAGGCGGCGGACGATGGCCTCGGGCACGCTGTCGTCGATGTAGAAGCGGCAGGTCCAGTGCGGGTAGATGCGCGGCTGCTCCAGCACGTTGAGCACCGCCGTCTCGCAGTACTTGGCGCTGGCGCCGAACAGCGAGAAGGCGATCAGGTTGCGCCCGCGGGTGGCGGCGCTGGGTGGTGGCGGCAGCGGCGGCAGGGCGTGGGCCAGCGGCGGCTCGACGCCGAACTGGCGGTCGCGCAGGGTCAGCGCGTGCAGGCCGTGCTGGCGCACCTGGTCCCACTGGCGCAGCGCGCAGTGGGCGTGGGACAGGGCGTCGAACAGCGCCAGGCCGGTGCCGCCGGCGGCCAGGGCGCGGCCGGCGTGCTCGACGGCCTGCTGCCAGCGCTCCAGCTTGATGCAGTTGACCGCCGCGTCGGTCCAGGCCACCGCCAGCTGCGGCCAGCGCCGGGTGGTCTGCAGGCACAGTTGCAGGGCCTCCTCATGCCGGCCCTGGGCGTAGAGCGCGCTTGCGCGCCTGCCGGCGGCCTCCACCTCGCGGCGCTCGCGGTAGCTGGGGGTGCGTTGCTTGGCCATGGCGCCTCCTCAGCGTTCGCGCAGCGCTTCGCGGGCGCGGTTGAGCGGCTTGGTCAGGTAGTCCCAGACGGTCTTGCTGCCGGTGTGCACGTCCACCGTGGCGACCATGCCGGGGAAGATCGGGAAGCTCTTGCCGTCCTTGTTCTGCAGCGAGTCGGTCTGGGTGCGTACGAACACCCGGTAGTAGTACTGGTCGCGGCGCACCTCGTCCTGGATGGTGTCCGGCGAGATGTGCGTCACCTTGCCGTCCAGGCCGCCGTAGATGGCGTAGTCGTAGGCGCTGATCTTCACCGTGGCCGGCTGCCCGGGGTGGATGAAGGCCACGTCGCGCGGCGAGATGCGCGCCTCCACCAGCAACTGGTCCTCCACCGGCACTATGACCATGAAGCGGCCGTTGGGCGGGATGACGCCACCGACGGTGTTCACCTCGATGTCCTTGACGATGCCGCGCACCGGCGAGACCACGGTCAGGCGCGACAGCGAGTCGGCGCGGCCGCGGGTCACCGACTGCTGCGCCTCCACCTCGCCGTTGGCCTTGGCCAGCTCCTCGCGGGCCTTGACGTAGTACTGGTTGCGCGTCTCGGTGGCCTTGAGCTCCAGCTCGTTGGCCTGGCGCTTCAGGCGCAGCACCTCGACGTTGCTCGCCGCGCCGATCTCGGCCAGGCGCGTGGTCAGCTTCAGCTCCTTGCGGACCAGCGCCAGGGCCTCGTTGATGCCCTGCAGGCTCTTCTGCAGGCTGTCGCGCCGCGACTTGTACAGGGCGGTCTCGGACCTCACCAGGTCCGGCTCCTCCAGCACTTCCGGGGGGAACACCAGTTCGCCGCCGTCCACCTCGGCGCGCAGGCGCGCGGCCATGGCCAGGGCGGCGCGCAGGCGCGAGGCGCTCTCGCCCACCGAGGACTCGGTCTTGGTGCGGTCGAGCTGGGCCAGCACCTGGCCGGCGTCGACGCGGTCGCCCTCCTTGACCCGCAGTTCGGCGAGGATGCCGCCCTCCAGGGACTGCACCACCTGCTCGCGGGAGCTGGGGATCACCTTGCCGGTGCCGGTGGAGACTTCGTCGAGCTCGAACAGGTAGGCCCAGGCGAACAGCAGCAGCATGCCGCCGAGCACGCACCAGACCAGCCAGGCGGCGCGGGGCGCGCGCTCCTTCGCCTGGAAATAGGGGGCCAGGGGCGCGGCCCCGGGCGCTTGAATCGAATTGGCTTGCATGGTCACTCCCGACACGGGCCAGGGCCCGCGTCCTCTGCGAATTGCGTGGGCGGCCTCAGGCCACCGCCGGGGCCTTCTCGCCGGGCTTGGCCGGCGGCGGGCCGGCGAGCTTGGCCAGCACCGCCTGCTTGGTGTCGTCGAGCACGACGCGGCCGTTGTCGACCACGATGATGCGGTCGACCCACTTGAGCACCGCCGGGCGGTGGGTCGCCACCACCAGGGTGCGCGACTTCAGCCAGGGCTCCAGGTGGCGGATCAGGGCCTGCTCGCCCACCTCGTCGAGCCAGGCGGTGGGCTCGTCGAGCAGCAGCACGCGCGGCTGGCGCAGCAGCGTGCGGGCCAGCAGCAGGCTCTGGCGCTGGCCGCCGGAGAGGCCGCGGCCGCCCTCCTGGACCATGTGCTCCAGGCCGTCGGGCAGGGCCTGCACCAGGCCCAGGGCGCCGCTCAGGCGCAGGGCCTCGAGCAGTTCCTCGTCGCTGGCGTTGGGCCGGCCCATGCTCAGGTTCTCGCGCAGGGTGCCGAAGAACAGGTTGGCCTGCTGGCTGAGAAAGGCCACGTCGCGGCGCACGTCGTAGGGGTCGATCAGTTCCAGGCGCAGCGAGTCGAGCAGCAGGCTGCCCTCCTGCGGCCGGTACATGCCGGCCAGCAGTTGCAGCAGGCTGGACTTGCCGGCGCCGTTGCGGCCGAGGATGGCGACCTTCTCGCCGGCGGCGATGCGCAGCTGGGCCACCTCGATGGCCGGGCGCTTGTCGTCCTGGCCGTAGCGGAAGCGCACGCCTTCGAGCTGGTAGTCGCCGTGCAGCACCGGACGGTGCAGGCGCTTGCCGCCCTCGGCGCTTTCCACCGGGCGCTTCATCAGTTCTTCCAGGCCCTCGCGGGCGACCTTGGCCTGCTGCCAGCGCGACATGATCCCGGAGATCTGCGCCAGGGGCGCGATCATCCGCGAGGACAGGATGGACATGCCGATCAGCGCGCCGGTGGTCATGTCGCCGCTCATCACCTGGAAGCAGCCGACCAGCACCACCAGCACGTACACCAGGGTCTGCACTTCCTGGGTCCAGGCCATGAGCGCGCCGGTGATGAAGCGCTGGCGCATGCTGACGGTGGCCGAGACCTCGTTGAGGTGGTTCCACTGGTTCTGGAAGCGCTGCTCGGCGCGCAGTTGCTTGACGTCCTCGATGCCCTGCACCGCCTCCACCAGCATGGCGTTGCGGATCGCCGACTCGCGCATGCCCTCCTTGGACAACCGCCCCAGCGGCTTCTGCGCCAGCAGGCCGGGGATCAGCAGCAGCGGCAGCACCGCCAGCGGCACCAGGGCCATGCTCCCGCCCACCGACCAGAGCACCACCAGGAACAGGAAGAAGAACGGCAGGTCGGCCAGCGCGCCCAGGGTGGTCGAGGTGATCAGCTCGCGCACCTGCTCCATCTCGCGGATCTGCGAGATGAACGAGCCGGTGGACTTGGAGATGGCCTCGTTGCGCAGGCGCAGGGCGTGGCCGAAGACGCGGTCGGAGATGCGCAGGTCGGCGCGCTTGCCGATCAGGTCGGAGATGTGGGTGCGCGCCAGGCGCATGCCGAAGCCGATGAGCACCGCCAGCATCACCCCGCCGAACAGCACCCACAGGGTCGGCTCGGACTGCGCCGGCACCACGCGGTCGTAGACCTGCATGGAGAACAGCATGGAAGCCAGGGCCAGCACGTTGGCCACCAGCGAGGCGAGCATCACGTCGCCGTAGCGCCGCCAGTCGCGCAGCACCAGGCTCCAGAACCAGTTGGGCTGGTAGGGCTTGATGTAGTCGTCGACGCGCACGTCCGCCACCGCCACCTCGGGGCGCAGGCGGTACACCCGCTGCACCCGCTCGGCCACTTCGGCGGCCGGCAGCGCCTGCAGCACGCCCTGCTCGCCGCTCAGGCGCACGCCGACGCCACCGTTGCCGTCGACGCTCTCGATCAGCCCCACCTGGCCGCCGGAGAACTGCGCCAGCACCGGCAGCCGCCAGGGGTCGAGCACGCCCTTGTCCAGGGCCTCGGCGCGCAGCGTCAGGCCCATGTCGCGGGCCATGTGCTGCAACTGGCCGTCCAAGTCCAGGCCGCGGTGCCATTCCAGGCCGACGCGGACGCGCTCCTCGGATACGTCCAGGCGGTAGTGCCGGGCCACCATCAGCATGGCTTCCAGCCAGGGGGCGCTGTCGGCCACCGGGCGTTGCGCTTGCGCGGTCATAGGGAATCACTCTCGAGTTGGAAGACGTCGTGCATCCGTCCGGTGGCGTTGATGAAGGCCACCTGGGCGCTCCACAGGTCATGGCGGGCGTTCACCGAATCGCTCTGCGCCTGGAAGATCTCCTGCTCGGCGTTGAGCAGGTCGAGCAGCGTGCGGGTGCCCAGCGACAGGTACTGCTCGCGGTACAGGCGCTGGGTGTCGACGATGCTCTTCTGGCGGTCGGCGAGCACCCGCAGGCGCTCGTCGAGGCCGCCCATCTGCTCCTGCAGGGCGGTCCACTGGTCGCGAGCCTCCAGTTGCCGGGTGTGTATGCGCTCTTCCGCCGCCCGCAGTGCCTGGCCGGCGCCGCGCACCCGCGCCGAGGGCGCGCCGCCGGCGAAGAGGTCGTGCTTGACGCCGAGGGTCAGGGTGTAGACGCGCTCGCCGGCCATGTCGCCGGCATTGCCGAAGTACTTGTTGACGCCGCCGTCGACGGTGAAGGTCGGCCGGGTGTTGGACCGCGCCAGGGACAGCTGGGCCTCGGCCTCCTCGCGCTCGGCCAGGGCCATGCGCACGCTCACCGGCATCTGCGGGTTCGGCTCGATCAGCCGGGCGGCCCGCTGCAGGCGTTCGGCGGGCACGCTGACGGCGGCCTCGCTCACCTCGCGGCCGATCATGGTGCGCAGCTTGCTCTTCTGCTGCTGCAGCTGGGTCTGGATGGCCAGCAGCGAGGCCTCGGCCGCCTCCACCCGCGACTGCGCCTGGATCAGGTCGGCCTGGGTGCTGGCGCCCTCGTCGGCGCGCTGCCGGGCCAGTTGCCGCAGGCGCTGCAGGCTGTCCACCAGGGTCCGGGCGCTGTCGCGCAGGGCGCGGTAGCGGGCGACCTCGATCAGCGCCTGGGCCGATTGCCGGGCGACCTCGTCCACCTCGCTCATCAGCTGGAAGCGCTGCACGCGCACGCCGGCCTCGGCGCCCTTGACCGCGTTGGCCACCTTGCCGAAGTCGTAGATCATCTGCGAGGCGGACAGCGACAGGTTCTGCCCGCTGCCGTAGGCGCCCTGCCTGCCGGTGTTGAGGCCGGTCTGGATGGTCGGCAGGTAGCCGGCCCTGGCCACGTTGATCGCTTCGCGTTGCTGGTCCAGCTGGGCGGCGGCATCGCGGATCGACGGGTAGGTTTCCACCGCCAGGCCGACCGCGCGCCACAGGTCCAGGGCACCGCCCTGCCCCGCCCCGGTATCCGCCGGCTGCCAGTCCCGGGCCAGGTGATCGACCGACAGGTCCAGCCTGGGCTGCGCACCGGCCCGCGCCACGGCCTGGCGCACCGCCGTGGCCGCGGGCGCCGCCGGCACGGGCGCGGCGGCGTCCAGCCACTGGCATTCGGGCCGGCAGACCATGCGCTTGCCGTTTTTGCCAGCAGTCTCGCCGGCAACTGCCAGAGAAGAAAATGCCAGGCAAGCCAACATTCCCCAATACAGTTTATTGAGATACATCCGAACCACCCTGAAAAACCGAGGCGGCAATACTACGGATCACCGCAAAGGCTATCTTTGAGAGAACATCCGAAAATGCCGTTTATTACTGATGCCTATCAGTCTATTACCCGACAACTCGTCCCATCAGAGGATAAATACGAACCAGCATGTAGGATTTTTCTTATACAAAAAACCAAAAATCCATCAACTCCGACCTGAACCGGCAGGATCTTCCCTAAATTCGACACAATAAAAAACCACTACCGAAGCAGTGGTTTTCGATACAACCAGCATGACTCGCACCAGCACGGCTTATTATTTTCAGTCCGCATAGATATAGCGAATTATTTTCCGCCCCATGAAGTTCGGCAAACCCGGGCAATGGAAACTGCACAAGCGAATATGCGACAGAGCCTGCCGTTTACCGGCAGGCTCCGAGACAGCTAAAGGCCACCCGATGGGCGATGGCCTCTTCTGGGGATCAACGCGGGCTCACAGAACCGCCGTTGCCGCCGCTGCCGCCGATCAGGCCGCCCAGCAGACCGCCGCCGTTGCCGACCTGCGGTGCCGGGTAATCCATGCGCCACCAACCTTCTGCGTTGCCGTTGAAGGTTTGCAGCGACATGTCCCAGCCATTCACCAGACCGTAGGTAACCGCATGAATGACGCCAAGAACGCCACCGATGACACCACCGAAGGCACCACTGGCGACACCAACGCCCAGGATGCCACCCACGGAGCCACCGGTTACCACGCCCTTGGCGACACCGGTGCTGAGGGACAGCGGGACCAGCATGATGGCCGCACCGATGCGACCGACCACGTCCTCGATGATACCCGCGCCCGCTACCATCTCGATTTCTTGCATTTTCAGTTCTTGCATTTGGATAGACTCCTTGCAGCTAACAGAATTGCCGCTTTCAAATCACGGCTCATTTTCTCGACATACCGCCACCGATATGAACAGCAATAGCAAGGCCGTCTGAAGCTTTCCAAGAATGATCCGCAACAACCAATATCCACGGCAAAAGCCCAGCCAAGGATCGTGGCTTGTTGATCAACCGGAAGTACTTCAGCCCAAGGCCATTTCAATTACCACGCGGAGACTCCGCGACAATTTCGGCGCCGGCTATTTCGCAACAAGCACAAGGCCGATGCGACAGGTAAATTCTTGTTGATCAAACTACTGATGACAACCCAAAAACACTCGAAAGTGCCATCATCAGGAATTCGCAGGATATGGCCGGCAGAATACAACCCGATAGTTTGGAATTTTCATACAAGGACTTCTCATGCGGCTCGTTTCAATAAAACTGCTGAATCCTGCACAACGCCGGAAACCGGGAAGTTTCCAACAGCAGCGAACGACAGGCAGTACCTGGAGAATGTCGGAAGCCACCACCGCCTGGTGGTGGCTGCGTTGCTTTAATCGGTCAATCAGCGCGGACCATTGCCGGTGCCACCACCGAGATAACCGTCGTAGCCCTGGCCGGTGGCCGAACCCGGCAGGCCAATGATGTCGTTCCATACATCGCCCAGCGCCTGGACCTGGGAGCCGGTCCCCTGGGCGATGCCGTTGATAAGGCCGAAGACCGCGCCCCAGATGGTGCCGAAGGCACCGACGATGATCCCGGCGGCCGGCGCCAGGATATGACCGATGCCCCCGAAGTTGTTGATGGCGATGGTGCCGCCGCGCCAGGCGGTGCCCATGGCGCCGGCGAAGATACCGAGCAGGCCGCCGCCGATGCTGTCGAGGATACCGGTGGTGGCGCCGCCGGCGATCATTTCGAGTTCCTGGCTGTTGAGTTCTTGCATGATGGACTCCTTGCAGGTTGATAAATCTAAAGTTGGTAATGCATACACCGCCCGCCAACAGCAGGCGGCGATATCAAGTGCATGAAATGCAATGACACCTGGAGTTTATTTTCATGAGTACCCACAGCGATTAATAAACCCCTGAGAACAGACATATTAGGAAGTCAGGTGTCAGGTAAACGGCCGAACTCGGCCACTTCGTACAAGCGCCCCTCAACAGCAGCTCACCCGGTCAATAGCAGCCTGCGCCGCGGGCAGAAAAAAAGCCGCCTGGAGGATTCCAGCGCGGCTTCAGTGTCGATGTCAGCGGGGGTCGGGCCTTGCCCGCAGGCATTCAGCGCAGCGCCCAGAACCCCAGGCGACCGAGCCCGGCCGCCAATTGCAGGCGGGCGCTCTGCCAGTCGGCCAGCGCCCGGATGTGCTGTTCGCGGGCGTCGGCGTAGGCGCTGAGGGCGTTGAGCAGCTCGATCATGCTGCCGACGCCCGCCCGGTAACGCCCCTGGGTCACTTCCAGCGCCTGGCGCGATTGCGCGACCAGGGCGTCGGTACTGTTCAGGCTCTGGCTGTCCACCATCAGCCGCTGGTAACTGCCCCAGACCAGCAGCGAGACCTGTTGCTCGGTACCGGCCAGGGCCGCGCGGCTGGCCTGGACCTCGGCCTTGGCACCGCGCACCCGGTAGTTGCGCTCGAAACCTTCGAACAGCGGGATGTTCAGCTGCAGGCCGATACTCGTATCGCGCTGCCGGGTGTCACCATTGAGCGCACGCGGCAGATCATTGCGCGAGTGGCTGAGACTGCCGGTCAGCGCCAGGGTCGGCAGGCCCTCGGCGCGAACCTCGTGCACCCTCTGGCTGGCGGCCTCGACCCGGGCCTGGGCGGCGATCAGCTGCGGGTGCCGGTCGCGCGCCTGGGCCAGCAGGCGATCGATGGCACTGACGAAGGTGGTGTCGGGCATCAGCGCCAGCTCGCTGGTCAGCTGGAAGCGGCTTTCCGCCGGCAACCCCATGCGCAGCGCCAGCACCCGAGGGCGTTGTCCAGGTTGCCGCGGGCGCGCACCAGGCGCAGCTCCGATTGCGATTGTGCGGTCTGCGCCTGCAGGCGGTCCGACAACGCCGCTGCCCCGGCCGCATATTTGGCATCGGCGGCCTGGTAGTTCTCCGCGGCCATGTCCCGCACCTGCTCCGCGGCGGTCAGCGTGTCCTGGGCGGCCAGGGCGTCGTAGTAAGTCTGCGCGGCGTCGACGAAGGCACTCTGCAGCATCGCCTGGTGGCTGGCGTTGGCCGCCACCAGCAGTTGCCGGGCACTGCGCAGGGCGGCGCGGCGCCGGCCGAAATCGAACAGCACCCAGCTCAGCTCGAGGTTGGCATTGAGCGACTTCTGGCGCGCCGAGCTTTCGACGCCGTCGAAATCCAGGTAGTCGGTACGGCTACGGCCGTCACTGCTGCCGAGGCTGGCGCCCAGGCGCGGCAGGTAGGCCGACCAGGCCACGCCCAACTGCGCGGCCTGGGCCTTGGCCTCGGCCCAGGCCTGGGCGGTCTGCGGATCGTGGCAGAGCATCCGCTCTATGGCCTCGTCCAGCGCCAGTTCCCCGGTCGGCGCGTTGAACAGGCAAGCCACCCCGCCACGGTGCGACTCGGCGATGTTTTCCGCGGCCACCGAGCGCTCGGTACGGAATACATCCGGCCCGGCCAACACGGGACTGGCGCCCAGTACCAGGCTGCACAGGAGCAGACGCTTCATAGCGGTGCGCCCTCCAGGTCATGGTGGTTGCGTTGTTCCGCACTCACCCGGCCGGCACCGAGCAGCACCACGCGGTCGGCCGAGGCGATGGTCTCCGGGCGGTGGGCGACCATCACCCGGGTGATGCTCAGCGAACGGATGGCTTCGTTGACGCGGCGCTCGCAGTCCACGTCCAGGTGGCTGGTGGCTTCGTCGAGGAAGAGGATCTTCGGCTGCTTGTACAGCGCCCGGGCCAGCAGCACGCGCTGCTTCTGGCCGCCGGACAGCACCGTGCCCATGTCGCCGACCAGGGTGTTGTAGCCCATGGGCGCGGCCATGATCTCGTCGTGGACCGCCGCCAGGCGCGCGCACTCCATCACCCGCTCCATGTCCAGCGCCGGGTCGAAGAAGGCGATGTTCTCCGCCAGCGAGCCGGCGAACAGGCTGTCGTCCTGCAGCACGGTGCCGACCACGCTGCGCAGGCCGTCCAGGCCGATCTGCGACAGCTCCATGCCGGCCACGCGGATCTGCCCGCCGGAGGGCGGCAGGATGCCGAGCATGACGTTGATCAGGGTGCTCTTGCCGCAGCCGGACGGTCCGACGATGGCCACCGATTCGCCGGCGCGGATGTTCAGGTCGATGCCATCGAGCACATAGGGCTCGTTTTCCGAATAGCGGTAGCGCAGGTCGCGCAGTTCGATGCTGAACTCGCGCTGCTGCAGCACCTCGGGGGGCGCACCGCCACCGACCTGCTCCGGCGGCTCGAGGACGATGTCGGCCAGGCGCTCGCCCTGCAGTTGCAGCATGCGCAGCTCGAAGAACTTGTCGATCAGGCTGCCCACGCGGCCGTCGAACTGGCCCTTGTAGGACTGGAAGGCCATGAGCATGCCCACGGTGAAATGCCCATCCATCACCATGCTCGCCCCCAGGTACATCACCAGCAGGTTCTCGATGCCGAACAGCAGGCCATTGACCTGGCTGTAGAACAGCCCCAGCTTCTGCGTGCGCAGGCTGGCGTTGATCTGCTCCACCAGCAGGCTCAGCCAGGTGGCGCGGCGCTCGTCCTGGCGCTGGAACAGCTTCAGCGGACGGACCCCGCGGATGGTCTCGAGGAAGTGCGTCTGCTGCCGCGCGGCATGGATGATCTCGTCCTCGGTGGCATTGCGCAGCGGTTGATACCAGGCCCAGCGCACCAGCGCATAGAGCGTCATGCAGACGATGGCGATGCAGGCCAGCATCGGGCTGTAGACGAACATCATGGCCAGGGTGGCGACGGTCATCAGGCCATCGAGCACCGCCACCAGGAAGGCCGAGGTCAGGGTGCCCTGGATGCTGTCGACGGCGCCGAAGCGCGAGACGATGTCGCCCAGGTGGCGCTTCTCGAAATACTGCGTGGGCAGGTTGAGCAGGTGGGTGAAGACGTTGGCCCGCCACTGCACGTTGAGCAGCGTGCCCATGTGCATGCCCACCCACTGGCGCACCGCGCTGATGGCCTGCTGCATCAGCATCATCAGGCCGAAGCCGATCAGCAGCGTGGTGAGCAGGTCACGGTCGTTGCTGGGGATGACGTTGTCGATGGTCCACTGCATGAAGAACGGGCTGACCAGGGCGAATACCTCCAGGGCCAGCGACAGCAGCAGCACCTGGCCCAGGGAACGGTACAGGCCACTGACCTTGCCGAGCATGCCGAGCAGGCGCAGGCTCGGCTTGGCCTCCTTCTTCTGGAAGTCGGTGTCCGGCCACAGCTCCAGGGCCACCCCGGTGAAGGAGCGCGACAGCGCCGCAAGATCCAGCTTGCGGATGCCGTGGGCCGGGTCGTGGATCACCGCGCCGCGCCGGCTCACCGACTTGAGCACGACGAAGTGCTTGAAGTCCCAGTGCAGGATGCAGGGCGTGCGCAGCTTGGGCAGATCATTCAGGCCCAGCTTCAGCGGGCGCGTGGCCATGCCCAGCTGCTGCGCCGCCTGGATCAGTTGCTTGAGGGTGATGCCCTTGAGCGAGACGTTGAAGCGCTGGCGCATCTCGCGCAGGTCGTTGTGGCAGCCGTGGTAGCCGGCGACCATGGCCAGGCAGGCGATGCCGCACTCGGCGGCCTCGGTCTGCTGGATGATGGGCAGGCGCCGGCCGAAGCGCAGCGCCAGGGAGTCGAAGATAGCCATGCGGCACGTTCCTCAGAGTTTGCCGGTCAGGCTGTAGAGGGGTTCGAGGACCCATTCGTAGAGTTTTCGGGTTTCCTGCAGCAGGTCGGCTTCCAGCAGCATGCCGCTCTGCAGCGGGCGCGGCTGGCCGTAGGCTTTCACCTGCTGCTCGTCCAGCTGCACGCGGATGCGGTAGTACTGCTCGCCGCTCTGGCCCACGCCCGGCACGCTGCCGGCCATGGCCGCCAGCTCGTTGTACGGCAGCGAGGTGCGCGAGATGGACAGCACCTTGCCGCGGTACTGGCCGAACTTCTGGTACGGGTAGGCCTGGTAGCGGATCAGCGCCGGGCCGCCGACCTTGATGAAGCCCACCGCGCGGCTCGGCGCGTAGAGTTCGGCGACCAGCTCGGCGTTCTCCGGGACGATGCTCAGCAGCGGCCGCGAGGGGTCGACCAGTTGGCCGACCTCGGCCAATACCGCGGTGGCGATGCCCGCCTCCGGCGCCACTATGCGCAGGGTGCGCTTGGCCTCGCTCTCGCCCAGCTGCTGGTGCACGCCGTTGAGCTGGCGCTGCAGTTCGGCGCGCTGGTTGGCATGGCGCGCGTCGAGCCCGTCGAGGCCGGCCTGCTGCTCACGCAACTGCTGTTGCAGCGCCATGCGCTCGCGCTCCAGGCGCTGCAGGGTCTGGCGCTGGCCGAGCTGGTCGGCCTGGCGCTGCTGGAACTGGTCCATGGAGATGTAGCCTTTCTCCATCAGCCCGCGGTAGCGTCCTTCGGCGTCGCCGGCGATGGCCACCAGTTGACGCTGGCTGTGCAACTGGGCAGCCTGGGTGGCCAGTTCGTCGCGCAGGCTGACGACCTTGGCCTGCAGGCTGCGGCGTTCATCGGCCTGCAGCCGCTGCAGCTTCTCCAGTTGCTGCTCCAGGGACTCGCGGCTGGCCTCCAGCCGGTGGCTGATGCCGGCCTGCACCGCCTGGTCCTGGCCGCTGTAGCGCTCGCTGGAAAGGCGCAGCAGGGTCTGGCCGCGCTCGACCTTCTGCCCTTCGCGCACGGACTTCTCGATGATCACGCCCATCTGCGGCGCGTGCACCTTGGCCTGGCCGTTGACCGGCAGCAGTTGCCCGACCACGGTGCTGCGCTTGGTGTAGCTGCCCCAGATGAAGAAGCCCATCACCAGCAGGGCGAACAGGGTGGCCAGGGCGGTGAGCACGCTGAAGGACAGCGGCCGGATCAGGATGATCGAGCCCAGCCATTGGGCGCTCTGCCCTTGCAGGGCCTCGGTGCGGAACAGCGGTGTTTCGGTACTCAAGGTAGGGACCACTTGTGTTGTCTTGGGGCGGACGGTCTTTCTACAGGGCGGAGCGCGGGTGGAAATACCGGGGATGTCCGATTCAGGAGCAGTAAAAAGACCTACATCGGCCAGATTTTTCTGAATGTCGACGAAAGACGCCGTGCCTGTTCCGAAGCTCGCGAACAAGCGTGCCCCTGCGAAAAAAAGCGGCGCCATCAAGGGGGAGAGAACGCGGCGCCGCCAGAACGGATGAGTGCCCCGGCGCATGGGCGCCGGGGCGGTTCGGGGCCTCAGACCATGATCTGGTGGTTCTGGATCAGGGTCAGCAGGTCGGTACGGATACCCATCAGGTGGACCAGGTCGGTGGAGCCGACCTGGCTACCGATGCCGTCGCGGTCGACGCTGAGGATGGTGTTGTTGCCCTCGACGCGGGTCGACAGGTAGTCCAGCAGGCCCTGGGACGAGGCATCCAGCTGCAGCACGCCCTCATCCTTGACCAGGCTGACCGGGCCGCCGTAGCCGAGCATGCCGCGCAGGTCGACGATGTCGGCGTTGCTGTTGTTCAGCACGTTGCCCAGGCCGAAGCCGAACACCACGTCATGGCCGTTGCCGCCATCGGCGGAGATGTCCCAGCCGCTGGACGGACGGTAGACCAGGGTGTCGTTGCCACCGCCGAAGAGGTAGAAGACGTCGTCGCCGCCACGGCCTTCGAAGCGGTTGCTGGCCGCGTTGTCCATGAAGGCGTCGGCATGGGCGCTGCCCTTCAGGCCTTCGATGTTGAGCAGGGTGTCGTTGCCCATGCCCACCGACTGACCGCTCTGCAGGTTGACCTGCACGCCCTGCTGGGCGTGCTGGTAGTCGACCACGTCCATGCCCTGGGTGGCGCTCCAGACCTTGCTGCCGTCGGTGAGGTAGTTCCAGCCGCCACCGCCATTGATGACATCGTTGCCTTCGGTGGCGGTGAAGCTGTCGTTGTAGCCGCTGCCCACGGTGCCGGCGCCCTGGCTGTCGAAGCTCACGGTCGGCTTGCCGGCGGTAAGCACGTAGGCGTGATCGGTGGCGCCGGCGACCAGGTTGCCCCAGGTCGGGTCGGTCAGGCCGAGGTCTTCCTCGAACCTGCCCGGCACGGCCAGGCCGGTGATCTTCGCGGCCAGCAGCTTGGCGCTGTAGACCTCGCTGGAGTCGAGCCCGTAGAAGTAGACCAGGCCGGAGCTGTCGTTGGTGACGCCGGACTGCGGGTTGATGACCTGCGTGGCGACCAGGCGGCCGGCCGAGTCGAACAGTTGCACGGTGTTGCCGTAGTAGCTGTTCAGGCCGTTCTTGTCGAGGATGCGCAGGATCAGGCTGGTGCCCTCGGCCACGTGGTTCTCGTTGCGGATCAGTACCGTGGGCGCCGAGTCGGTGATCATGCCCAGGTGCTTCTCGCCGGAGGTGCGGTACAGCAGCAGGTCGACGGCGCCGTCGAAGTCATAATCCACCGCCACGGCACCGGTGACGTTGCCGTAGGCCTCGTTGGCCAGCAGCTTGCCGGTGTTCATCCAGTCGCCATTGCCCTGGTTGAGGAACAGCACCGGAGACATGGGGGCGTTGGAGGCGGACTTCACGGCGTTCTGCCGCGGCGCCTCGATGACGTCCATCCTGCCATCGTGGTTCCAGTCCACGGCGAAGGAAACGCCGCCGTCGAAATGCACCAGTTGGCCGTCCTGGTTCTGGCCGAGGAAGTCGTTGAAGAACAGCGGATTTTCGTTGTCGATCCCCAGCCACTTGCCGTTGGCATCATTGCCCTTGTTCAGGTAGATGCGGCTGTCGTCGGCGTTGCCCTTTTTGCCGGTG
Organism: Pseudomonas sp. 273; assembly: GCF_029201425.1. Taxonomy (NCBI): domain Bacteria; kingdom Pseudomonadati; phylum Pseudomonadota; class Gammaproteobacteria; order Pseudomonadales; family Pseudomonadaceae; genus Pseudomonas; species Pseudomonas sp. 273. Next base: position 2,494,761 of record NZ_CP116775.1, on the reverse strand, counting down.
GAGGATTGGCTGCCGCGGGCCAGGAACAGGTCCAGGTCGCCGTCGCCGTCGAAGTCGGCCCAGGTCATGGCGGTGGACAGGTTGCTGTGCTCCGTGCGGCTGGCGCTGTCGCTGCGGAACATATTGCCGAACGTCTGCTCCCTGCCGAAGGAACCATCATCCTGGGTCAGCAGCACGGCGAGGGCGGTATTGCCGTACTGGTCGTTGTGCCCTGCCAGGTCCACGGTGCCGTTGTTGTCCAGGTCGACGCCGCTGATCTCGGAGCCCCACCAGGTGTTGTTCTTCTTCTCCCCTTTCAGTACGCCGTTCTCGTTGCGGAGGAGGTTGAAACCCCACTTGCCGATGCTGTTGTCGACCACGATGAAGTCGGTATAGCCGTCGCCGTTGCCGTCCCAGGCGATGACGCCGCCGATGTTCAGCGAGCTCGGGTTGTTCGCCCAGCCGGCGGTGTAGGTACCGTCGGCCTTCGCGGTCCATACCGGCAGGTTCGCGGAGTTGCCGCTGACGTGGCCGATCACGTCCATCAGGCCATCGCGGTTGTAGTCGGCGAAAGTGGCCCTGGAGATCATGTTGCCGTGGCCGTCGGCGGTGACCTTGCTCGGCTCGCTCAGGTAGCTGGCGCGGTAGTTTTCACGGTCGTAGCCGCTGTAGACGTGGCCGGCGTTCTTGTAGGTGTCGGAGCTCAGCGCATAGCCGGTGCTCTGGAAGAACGACCAGGTGCCATCGGCGCTCATGGTCATGGCCGCGGCATTGGAGCCGCGCTCGGACTGGACCGCGCCACCCCAGTTGGTTTGCTGGACGCTGGCGCCCACCTCGTTGACCGGACGGTGGGCGTCGGTCAGCACTTGCGGGCCGAAGCCGGAGTTGTTGCCGGCCACGTCCCAGGTGACGAAGCCCAGCTGCTGCTGGCCATCGGCGAGGATGGCATCGAAGCTCCAGCGGCCGTCGTTGCCGGCCACCGCATGGCCGACGATCTTGTCCAGGCCTTCCTGGTAGCGGCCGTCGCGGTTGACGTCCTGGACCAGGGCCACGGTGGCGCCGGCTTCGGCCAGGCCATACTGGGAGCTGGAATAGTAGGCGCGCTCGCCACTGGAGGTCAGCGAGGCGATCTGCGGAGCGAAGGCGAAGGGCACCGGCGAGTCGAGGTCGACGATGAGCGTGCGCTCGCCGAGGCCAAGGGTGCTGCCGCTGTTGTCGGCCACGCGCAGTTCGACGTCCAGGCGCTGGCTGGCCAGCAGCGGGTCGCTGGTGTAGCTCCACAGCTGGCCGCCGTTGGACATGATGGTCTGCCAGGTCTTGCCGCCGTCCAGGGACAGTTGCAGGTGCTGGCCGATCTGCAGGGCCGCGCTCAGCTTGCCGGACAGGGTGACGCTGTTGTCGCGGGTGATGAAGTCGTTGTTCTGAGCGGTCTGCGCATTGCTGTACTGGCCGGCGATCTCCACCGCGGTATCGGTGCCCAGATCGATGGTGGTGTGCATTTCCGGCAGCGGAACGCCGGCGTCGAATACCACGTCCTGGGCCGCGTAGCTGCTGGCCACCGGCTTGCCCTGGGCATCGACCACGCGCATTTCGTAGCGAACCTGGGTGCCGAGGTTGTGCACGCTGGGGTCGATGTAGATCCAGTCGGTGCCGAAGGCCTGCACGACCTTCCAGCTCTGGCCGCCGTCGGCGCTGACCTGCAGCTTGGCGCCGGCCGGCAGTTCCTCGCTGAGGGTGCCCATCAGGGTGATCTTCGAGGCGCTGGTGATGAAGTCGCCTTCAACGCCGGTGTCCGGGGTGATGCCGGTGATGTACACCTTGATGCCTTCCAACGGCGGCGGGGCCACCTCGCGGCTGATGGTGATCTGCTGGGCGGTCATCGCGCCCTCGTTGCCGGCGGCGTCGATGCTGCGCATCAGGTAGGTATAGTTGCCGTTCTGCAGCTCGCGCACATCCTGGTATTGCCAGTAGCCGCCGCTGACGGTGTCGACGTCCTGCCAGGTGACGCCGGTGTCCAGGCTGATCTGCAGCTTCTCGTTGGCGGCCAGCGGTACGTTCAGGGTGCCGTAGAGCAACGGCGAGGTGTCGGCGGTCACCAGCGGCTGTTCCGGACTGGCTTCGGCGACATTGCTGATCGTGGCCTGGGCCGATGGCGGGGTGCGGTCGAGGATGTAGGTGAAGGGCGAGCTGTAGCCGCTCTCCAGGCCATTGTCCTTGTCGGTGGCGGTGGCGCGCAGCACCTGCATACCCTCGTCCAGCAACGGCTCGCTCGGGGTGAAGCGCCAGGAACCGTTGCCCTGGACAGTGGTGCTGCCGAGCAGGCGGTCGCCATGGTAGACCTTGATCGTGTCGCCCGGCGCGGCACCGTTGCCGACGATGGATGGGGTAGTGTCGTCGGTGTAGCCGTTGAGCTGGACCATGCCCTGGTACTCGGGCCTTCCGGTGTCATCGAGGATGTACTGGATGTTCGGAGCGGGCGGCGCCACGGGAATGACGGGTTCGTCCTGAGACACGGCGTAGGCCGCGACATCCCGGAACGGGTTCTTGCTGACGGTCATGTACTACTCCTGAAGTTTTCTGTTGGCATGCGCCTGCCCGTATGCCCTGGGGCCAACCGGTTCGCAGGCGTGCGGCGATGTTAGAAAGCCATCCCAACGATGTATCTAAGGCGTGCCCTAAAGTCCGCCGACGTCCGTCGGCGCGCTGCATGGCACACAAAAAAAGGCGGCATGGGCCAGGGCCCATGCCGCCTGGGTAGGAACCCCGGACCGACGCCAGGCGTCGGCCGGGGCCGGGTGGGTCAGACCAGGTGCTGCTGTTGCAGCGCCAGCAGGTCCTGCTTCACCAGCGAGTTGTCGAAGACTACCGGCTCGGCCACGGGCGCCGCCTGCGCCGCGGCTGCGCTCAGCAGCTCGGGCGCGGCGGGCTCGGCCACCGGCTCCCGGGCCTGCAGCAGGTCCGCCAGCGACAACGGCTTCGCCTCGGCGCGGGCTTCCTGCCCCGACGCCAGGGCGCCGAGCAGCCCCGCCACCAGTCCATCGCCGGCCTCGTAAGGCTCGGCCAGCACCTGCGGCTGCAGTACGCTGTCCTCCAGGAAGATGGTGTAAGGCCCGGACGACGGCAGGTCCTCGGCGCCAACCACCAGGTCCACCGAACCATCGTCTTTGGCCAGGTGGGCCAGTTCACCGGTGGAGAAGGTCCAGTAGCCATCCGCGTCCACCACATGGGAACCCACCGCCACGCCGTTGGCGTAGAGCGTCACCAGGTTGCCCGGGGCACAGGAAACCTTGACCGTCAGATTGGTATCCTCGGTGAAGTCCTCCTTCTGCAGGAACACGCCCGCGACGTCGTCATACACATTGATGATCGACGGGTAGGGCGACGCTTGAATGGCCACCGTGAAGTCCCAGGCGTCGCTGAGCGGTCCCATGTTGCCAGCCTCATCCACGGCACAGGCCTGGAAGCTGTGGCTTCCGGTCGACAGCTGCAGGTAGGGCTCGAAGGCCCACTCCAGAGTGAGCTGGTTGACCGTGGCCGAGCCGAGGAAGGTGCCATTGTCGTAGACGTACACGTACTTCACGCCGAAGGTGTCCACCTGGCCGTAGAAGTTCGGCCAGGGGTCATCGGTCTTGCCGCCGTTCGGCACATCGCCCCAGTCCGTCTCCGGATTCTGTCCGATCATGTCGTACAGCCCGAGGTTGGTGACCCGGCCCGGTGCGGTGATATCCACGGTGAAGTTCCAGCCAACGCTGCGCGCACCTTCGTTGCCGGCCTCGTCCACGGCCGCGGCACTGAAGCGGTGCACGCCTTCGTACAGCGCCTCGTCCGGGGTGAAGCTCCAGTTGCCCTCGGCGTCCACGGCGACGCTGGCGATCAGCAGGCTGCCGTCGTAGATGTTCACCCACTGGGCGCCACTGGCCTGGCCGCTGAAGGTCGGCGTGGCGTCGTTGGTCAGGCCGCTCTGCGCGATGGTGCCGGTGATCAGCGGCTCGTCGTCGACCAGGTCCAGGCCGCTGACGGCGCCGGGCACCTCGGTGTCGACGGTGAAGCCCCATTCGAGGCTTGCGCTCGGCGTACCGCTGGCGGTTTCGGCCACCAGGCGCAGGCTGTGCTCGCCGTCGGCCAGCTCCGGCAGTTCGAACTGCCAGTTGCCGTCGCCATCGACCAGCGCGCTGCCCAGCAGGACCTCGCCGTCATGGATGAGCACCCGCACCGCGCCATTGCCGGCCGTGCCGGACAGCATCGGTTGCGCGTCGTTGGTCAACCCGCCCTGGGCGATCTCGCCCACGATGCCTTCGACATCGTCGTACACCGAGTCGAGGGTAAGGGTCGGTACCTGGGCCTGCACCGTGAAGTCCAGCGACTCGTTGGGTTCACTGGCATTGCCGGCCGGGTCGGTGATGACCACGCTGATGCTGTGGTCGCCCTCTTCCAGCGGCTGTTCCGGGGTGAACTCCCAGTTGCCGTTCTCGTCGATGACGACGGTGCCGATCACCTCACCCTTGTCGAGGATGCTGACGGTGTCGCCCGGCTCGCCCGAGCCGCTGAGGGTCGGCTGGGTTTCGTCGGTCACGCTGCCCGGCTCGATCGGGCCGGTGATGGCGCCGGTGTTGTCCTCGGCGGTCACTACGTCCGGCTGTTCCGGCGCGATGGTGTCGAGAGTGATGGAGACCGGAGCGGTCTCTTCACTGTGACGGCCGGCCTCATCCTGCGCCTTGGCGGTGATGACCTTCTCGCCATCGCCGGCCAGCGGCAGTTCGGTGCTCCAGTTGCCGCTTTCATCGGCGACCACGCTGGCAGCCAGCTCGCCGTTGACGTACAGCAGCACGAGGTTGCCGGCATCGGCGGTGCCCTTGAGCGACAGGCTGGTGTCGTCGGTGACGTCGCCGTCGTTCAGCAGGCCGGTGACCGAGCCCTCGCCATCGACGATTTCACTGATGACCGGCAGCTGCGGCAGCGGGGTTTCCTCGCCCACCACGGTGAAGCCGATGCTTTCGCTGGCCTCGCCCTCCTGGCCGATGGCATTCACCGGACGGGCGGAGATGCTGTGCTCGCCGGAGGCCAGCTCGGGTGCCTGGAAGCTCCAGTTGCCTTCGCCGTCCACCAGGGCGGTGCCCAGCAGGGTCGCGCCGTCGTAGATTTCCACGTACTGGGCCTCACCTTCGACATGGCCCTGTACGAGCGGCGCAGCATCGTCGGTGGAGCTACCGTTGGCGATCACCCCGGTGAGCGGGTCGACGTCGTCGATCAGCTCGATGCGGTCGATGACCATCGGTGGCACGCTGGTGTCGACGCTGAAGTCCAGCGACTCGCTGGGCTGGCTGGCGTTGCCGGCCGGGTCGGTGATGACCACGCTGATGCTGTGGTCGCCTTCTTCCAGCGGCTGTTCCGGGATGAATTCCCAGTTGCCGTTCTCGTCGATGATGGCGGTGCCGATTTCTTCACCGTTGTCGAGGATGCTCACGCTATCGCCCGGCTCGCCCGAGCCACTGAGGGTCGGCTGGGTTTCGTCGGTCACGCCGCCCGCTTCGATCGGCCCGGTGATGGCGCCGGCGTTGTCCTCGGCGCTGACCACGTCCGGTTGCTCCGGGGCGGTGGTGTCGAGGATGACGGAGACCGGGGCGGTCTCGTCGCTGTGACGGCCAGCCTCGTCCTGCGCCTTGGCGGTGATGACCTTCTCGCCATCGCCGACCAGCGGCAGGTCGGTGCTCCAGTTGCCGTTTTCGTCGGCAATGACGCTGGCAGCCAGCTCGCCGTTGACGTACAGCAGCACGAGGTTGCCGGCATCGGCGGTGCCCTTGAGCGACAGGCTGGTGTCGTCGGTGACGTCGCCGTCGTTCAGCAGGCCGGTGACCGAGCCCTCGCCATCGACGATTTCACTGATGACCGGCAGCTGCGGCAGCGGGGTTTCCTCGCCCACCACGGTGAAGCCGATGCTTTCGCTGGCCTCGCCCTCCTGGCCGATGGCATTCACCGGACGGGCGGAGATGCTGTGCTCGCCGGAGGCCAGCTCGGGTGCCTGGAAGCTCCAGTTGCCTTCGCCGTCCACCAGGGCGGTGCCCAGCAGGGTCGCGCCGTCGTAGATTTCCACGTACTGGGCCTCACCTTCGACATGGCCCTGTACGAGCGGCGCAGCATCGTCGGTGGAACCGCCGTTGGCGATCACCCCGGTGAGCGGGTCGACGTCGTCGATCAGCTCGATGCGGTCGATGACCATCGGCGGCACGCTGGTGTCGACGCTGAAGTCCAGCGACTCGCTGGGCTGGCTGGCGTTGCCGGCCGGATCGGTGATGACCACGCTGATGCTGTGGTCGCCCTCCTCCAGCGGCTCTTCGGGTGTGAATTCCCAGTTGCCGTTCTCGTCGATGATGGCGGTGCCGATTTCTTCACCGTTGTCGAGGATACTCACGCTATCGCCCGGCTCGCCCGAGCCACTGAGGGTCGGCTGGGTTTCGTCGGTCACGCCGCCCGCTTCGATCGGCCCGGTGATGGCGCCGGCGTTGTCCTCGGCGCTGACCACGTCCGGTTGCTCCGGGGCGGTGGTGTCGAGGATGACGGCGACCGGGGCGGTCTCGTCGCTGTGACGGCCAGCCTCGTCCTGCGCCTTGGCGGTGATGGCCTTCTCGCCATCGCCGGCCAGCGGCAGGTCGGTGCTCCAGTTGCCGTTTTCGTCGGCAATGACGCTGGCAGCCAGTTCGCCGTTGACGTACAGCAGCACGAGATTGCCGGCTTCGGCGGTACCACTGACGCTCAGGCTGGTGTCATCGGTGACGTCGCCGTCGTTCAGCGGGCCGGTGACCGAGCCCTCGCCATCGACGATCTCACTGATGACCGGCGCGCTCGGCGACGTCACCTCCGGCCCCACCACTTCGAAGCGGATGCTGTCGCTGGCCTCGCCATTCTTGCCGAGGCTGTCCACCGGAACGGCGCTGAGGACATGTTCGCCCGTGGCCCGTTCCGGCACCTCGAATTCCCAGTTGCCGTCTTCGTCCACCGGGGCGGAGCCCAGCAGGGTTTCGCCATCGTAGATTTCCACATAGGCGACGTTGGTGCCTTCGACGTGCCCCTTGAGCACCGGCGTGGTGTCATCGGTCTTGCCGCCATCGACAATGGCGCCGGTGACCGGGCCGAAGTCGTCGATCAGTCCGATCTGGTCGATGCGCAGGTCGGCCTGCGACGTGTCCACGGTCAGGTCGAACGGACGGGTCGGCCGGCTCTCGCTGCCGGCCTCGTCGCAAGCGGTGACGGTCAGGCGGTGTTCGCCTTCCTCCAGCTCCAGGTCCAGTCTCCATTCGCCGTATTCGTCGGCCGTGGTGCTGGCGATCAGTTTGCCGTTGTCATAGACCTTGACCAGCCCGTTGGGCTCGGCGTCGCCACCCTTGAGGGTCGGGTTGGCGTCGTCGGTGGTATCGCCGGAAAGCAGTGGCCCCGTGATCGCACCGACATTATCCAGCACGCTGTCGAGGACCGGGCGATCCGGAAGCTGGGTATCGATCACCAGGACGAATTCGGCCTGGGCCGAATTGCCGGCGGCGTTCTGCACCTCGGCGATGTAGACATGATCACCGTCGCTCTGCGACAGCGGCAGGCGCAGGCTCCAGTTGCCCTCGGCGTCGGCGACCACGCTGCCGTAGACCACCGGGCCTTCCTTGATGACCACCAGGGCGTCCGGGGTGGCGGTGCCCTTCAGGGTCGGGCGTCGATCGTCGGTCACGCCGCCGTCGAGAACCTCGCCGGTGATGTTGCCAACCTCGTCGATGGCCACGTCTATGGTCACGAACGGCGGAGCCGTATCGACCACGAATTCCAGCGCATCGCTCGGTTCGCCGGCGTTGCCGGCCGGATCGGTGACGACCACGCTGATGCTGTGGTCGCCCTCCTCCAGCGGCTGTTCCGGGGTGAATTCCCAGTGGCCGTTCTCGTCGATGACGGCGGTGCCGATCTCTTCACCCTTGTCGAGGATGCTGACGGTATCGCCCGGCTCGCCCGAGCCGCTGAGGGTCGGCTGGGCTTCGTCGGTCACGCTGCCCGCTTCGATCGGGCCGGTGATGGCACCGGTGTTGTCCTCGGCGGTCACCACGTCCGGTTGCTCCGGCGCAGTGGTGTCGAGGATGACGGAGACCGGGGCGGTCTCGTCGCTGTGACGGCCGGCCTCGTCCTGCGCCTTGGCGGTGATGGCCTTCTCGCCATCGCCGGCCAGCGGCAGGTCGGTGCTCCAGTTGCCCTGTTCGTCGGCGACGACGCTGGCAGCCAGTTCACCGTTGACGTACAGCAGCACGAGGTTGCCGGCTTCGGCGGTACCGCTGACGCTCAGGCTGACGTCGTCGGTGACGTCGCCGTCGTTCAGCAGGCCGGTGACCGAGCCCTCGCCATCGACGATTTCACCGATGACCGGCATCGGCGGCAGCAGGGTTTCCTCGCCCACCACGGTGAAGCCGATGCTCTCGCTGGCCTCGCCCTCCTGGCCGATGGCGTTCACCGGACGGGCGGAGATGCTGTGCTCGCCGGAGGCCAGCTCGGGTGCCTGGAAGCTCCAGTTGCCTTCGTCATCCACCAGGGCGGTGCCCAGCAGGGTCGCGCCGTCGTAGATTTCCACGTACTGGGCCTCGCCTTCGACATGGCCCTGTACGAGCGGCGCAGCATCGTCGGTGGAGCTACCGTTGGCGATCACCCCGGTGAGCGGGTCGACGTCGTCGATCAGCTCGATGCGGTCGATGACCATCGGCGGCACACTGGTGTCGACGCTGAAGTCCAGCGACTCGCTGGGCTGGCTGGCGTTGCCGGCCGGATCGGTGATGACCACGCTGATGCTGTGGTCGCCCTCTTCCAGCGGCTGTTCCGGGGTGAATTCCCAGTGGCCGTTCTCGTCGATGACGGCGGTGCCGATCTCTTCACCGTTGTCGAGGATGCTCACGGTATCGCCCGGCTCGCCCGAACCGCTGAGGGTCGGCTGGGCCTCGTCGGTCACGCTGCCCGGCTCGATCGGCCCGGTGATGGCGCCGGCGTTGTCCTCGGCGCTGACCACGTCCGGTTGCTCCGGGGCGGTGGTGTCGAGGATGACGGAGACCGGAGCGGTCTCGTCGCTGTGACGACCGGCCTCGTCCTGCGCCTTGGCGGTGATGACCTTCTCGCCATCGCCGGTCAGCGGCAGGTCCACGCTCCAGTTGCCCTGTTCGTCGGCGACGACGCTGGCGGCCAGTTCACCGTTGACGTACAGCAGCACGGTGTCACCCGCTTCAGCGGTACCGCTGAGGCTCAGGCTGGCGTCGTCGGTGACGTCGCCGTCGTTCAGCAGGCCGGTGACCGAGCCCTCGCCATCGATGATTTCGCTGATGACCGGCATCGGCGGCAGCGGGGTTTCCTCGCCCACCACGGTGAAGCCGATGCTTTCGCTGGCCTCGCCCACCTGGCCGATGGCATTCACCGGACGGGCGGAGATGTTGTGCTCGCCGGCAGCCAGGTCAGGCGCCTGGAAGCTCCAGTTGCCTTCGCTGTCCACCAGGGCGGTACCCAGCAGGGTCGCGCCGTCGTAGATTTCCACGTACTGGGCCTCGCCTTCGACATGGCCCTGCACGAGCGGCGCGGCGTCGTCGGTGGAGCCGCCATTGGCGATCACCCCGGTGACCGGACCGAAGTCGTCGACCAACTCGATGCGGTCGATACGCAGGTCGGTCGGCACAGCGGTGTCCACGGTCAGCTCGAACGGACGACTCGGCTTGCTTTCGTTGCCCGCGGTGTCGGAAACGGTGACGGTCAGGCGGTGCTCGCCGTCAGCCAGCTCCGGCAGTTCCAGGCTCCAGTTGCCATTTTCGTCGGCCGTGATGCTGGCGATCGGATCAGGGCCATTGTTGTCATAGACCTTGACCAGCCCGTTGGGCTCGGCATCGCTGCCCTCCAGGATCGGGTTGGCATCGTCGGTGGTATCGCCGGACTGCAGGGCGCCCGTGACCGCACCAACATTGTCCAGCACGCTGTCGATGAGCGGACGGTCCGGAACCCGGGTATCAATCGTCAGGGTGAAGTCGTCCCGGCCGAATTCGCCGGTGGCGCTCTGGACCTCGGCGCTGTAGGTGTGCGGGCCGTCGCCCTGGAACAGGGGCAGCTGCAGGCTCCAGTTGCCCCCGGCGTCCGCCTGTACGCTACCGAGGACGATCCCGGCTTCGGAGATGATCACCAGCGCGCCCGCCGTCGCGGTCCCCACCAGGGTCGGACGGTTGTCGTTGGTGCTGCCATTGTCCGCCACCGGCCCGGTGGTCGGGTCGACAGCGTCCAGCGCATGCAGGATCTGCACTTGCGGCGCTTCGCTCCAGACGCTGAACTCCAGCGCGTCGCTGGGCTCGCTGAGGTTGCCGGCGGCGTCCTGGGCCTGCACGGTGATGCTGTGCGAGCCATCGTCCAGCGGCGGCTCGGGCGTATAGCTCCAGTTGCCTTCGGCGTCGGCCACCACGCTGCCCAGGGGTTTGCCGTTGTCGCTGATGATGACCACGGCGTCCGGCTCGGCCTGGCCGCTGAATTCCGGAGTATTGTCATTGGTGGTTCCATACTGGCCGATCGGCCCCTGCACCACGCCTTCGTTGTCCTCGGCGCCAGCCTGCCCCGGCTTGTCCGGCGCAGTGGTGTCGAGGACGATGGAAACCGGAGCGGTCTCGTCGCTGTGGCGGCCAGCCTCGTCCTGCGCCTTGGCGGTGATGACCTGTTCGCCATCCTCACCGTTCAGCGGCAGCTCCGTCGTCCAGTTGCCCTGTTCGTCGGCGGTGGCGCTGGCGACCAGTTCGCCGTCGACGTACAGCAGCACGAGATTACCGGCTTCGGCGGTACCGCTGACGCTCAGGCTGGTGTCGTCGGTGACGTCGCCATCGTTCAGCAGGCCGGTGACAGAACCATGGCCATCCTCGATCTGATTGATGACCGGCGCGTTCGGCAACACTGCGGGGTCCACCACCTCGAAGTCGATGGCTGCCCCATTGGCGCCCCGATTGCCGGCTGCATCCACCGGGTATGCCTCGAAGCTGTGCTCGCCAAGGAGCACCGTCCCCTCCTCCGGGGTGAATTCCCAGTTGCCCTGGTCATCCACCAGCACCGTGCCCAGCGAGGTGCCATCGAGGAATATTTCCACCCACTTGACGTCGGTGGCGTCGAAATTCTCCACCTTCCCTTTCAACGCCGGGGTGGCGTCGTCGGTCTTCCCGCCCGCGGCGATAATACCGGTGACGGGCCCGAAGTCGTCGTGCAGGGTGAGGCTGAGCTCGGCCTCATCGGGTGCGACGAAGTCCAGTTGCAGTTCGAGTTGCAGGAAGGGCTTGTCAACCTGGGAGCCCGGAGCCGCCTCGGGGGAGTTGCCGGCATCGTCCATCATGTAGAAGGCGAGCGTGTAGTCGCCGCCCTGCCCAACCAGTTCCTCGGGCCAATCGTAATGCCAGGAGCCATCGGCCGCGACACTCACCACGATCGGCAGGTCGCCAAGAATCGTCTTGCCATCCTTCTTGATGACGATCCTCACGTGCTGCAGGTCTTCCGGGCTGGCCGCCTGGCTGAATTTCCCGTCGAAGACCGGACGCTGGGCATTGATCTGGACCTGGCTCTGGGCACCCTCGATGGTCACCGGCAGGACGCCACCCAGCACCTGCATCGACTCCAGCGCAATCTCTTCCGGCCTGATGCGATCGATGACCACCCCTTTGACCGGGTCGGAATCGACACCCTCGACGGTGATGAAGAAGTCCACCACGCCTTCCATGCCTTCCTGCACGAAGGAGAGGTTCGGGCTTATGGACCAGTGACCATTCTTACGCACCGTTGCGACGCCCAGCGCCATCACTTCGCCGGACTCGAGCACGGCCTTGACGGTCACCTCCTGCCCTTCGGTCAGCCCCTGCCCCTTGAAGGACAGGGCGGGATCGTCGGTACGCGTCCCCTCTGTCACCTCTCCCTTGAGGTAACCATAGTCATCCCATATCTGGAATGTGGGCTTGGCCTGGGTGGTTTCCTCGGCCTGCGGAGCGGGCGCGACTCGCCCCGCCGATGCCTCTTGGGCAGCCGATGTGTTGGCCTGCATGCTGTCCTGATCGTCGCTCCAGTTCTTTTCGGTCATGGGCCGAAAACTCCTTGATTGTTCAATGATGAAATAGCGCCCATGGATGGGCGGCCGATTGCATTGGGCAGATCGCCACCAGCGTGGGCGCACTCACTTCTGGCAGTGTTGGTTGTGTGCTGAAGTCCCACCGGCGATGCTAGGAAAGTTGCCCGGGAAGGTATCTAGGGAACCCCCTAAAGCACCCGGCCGGCGGGCGTAAATCGCCTCCCGGGGCACTTCGGGCGCGGATGAAAAAAGGGCGCGAACACGGTTCGCGCCCTTGATGGGGAAAGAGACCGACCGCCATCAACGGCGGCCGGCCGCTCGGTCTTAGAGGACCAGTTGCTGGCCCTGCAGCAGTTCGAGCAGGTCGACGCGCTCCAATGCCGCCATCGGCACCGCGGCGTCGACGGTGGGCACAGCGCCGGTGGCGCTGTCGTCGCCCGCGCCGGCCAGGGCCGCCAGCAACCCTTCTCCCGGTTGCCCCATTTCACCCAGCAGCCCGGCCAGGTCGATGCGTCCTTCCTGCTCCCAGGCGGACTGTCCGCGCGGCTGGACGTCCTCCAGCGCAGCGCCATGGGTCAACAACTGGAGGACCAGGCTGCCACCCTCATCCAGGGCGTAGGCCGGCTCCGGTGTCGCCTCGCCGGACAACGCGCGCAACCCGGCCTCTTCCACCGGTTCGAGGATGATGTCGTAGGCACCGGTGGCCGGCGTGCGGTCACCTTGGGCATCGTAGGACGATGCATAGAGGAACTTCTCGCCGTAGCCGCCGTAGTCGAACAGGTCCGGGCAATCGATCGTCCAACTGCCATCGACACCCACCGTGGCCGAACCCAGGAGGATGGCCGTGTCGAGGTCCACCCCGCTGCCGTCGTCCTGCAGCTGCAGGTACAGCTCCATGGTGTGCCCCGGCGTACCGGTGCCTTTCACCGTGGGTGTCCGGTCATCGGTGAAGTCGCCTTTTTCCAGCGGACCGAGCTGGCCGCCGAAGTCGTCGACAACCATGCTGATGACCGGATAGGGGGGAACCGTCTGGGGAACGGAGAAGCTCCAGGATGCGCTAAGCGGCCCCTCGTTCCCGGCCTTGTCCACCGCCGATACCTGCAGGCCATGGTTGCCAGCGCCAAGCAGGGGGCTCTCGAACACCCAGGCACCGGATGCGTCGACCACGGCCGAGCCGACCAGCATGCCCTTGTCGAAGAGCTTAACGTAGGCGATATCGCCACCTTCGATGCGGCCGCTGATGGTCGGCCAGAAATCGTCGGTCTGCCCGCCATTGGCGATCGAGCCCTGGTCAGGACCGAAGTTGTCGTACACATCCTCGATCAGCGGCCGTCCGGGCGCCTGGGTATCCAGCACAATCTCCACCACCTCGCTCTTCGGGCTGTCCTTCCCATCGATGGACTGCTCGGCACTGAAGCGCTTGGCCCCGTCCTCGCCCAGGTCGGCGACAGCGATCTCCCACTTGCCATCCTGGCCCACGGTAGTACTGCCCACGACCTGGTCATCGAGGTACAGGGTCAGCAGGCTGCCGGGCACACCGCTGCCGCCCACGGTGGGGCTGCGGTCGTTGGTGCTTTCGCCGGGCGCGACTTCGCCGACCTGCGCTTCCTGGTCATCGCGAATCCAGTCGATGACGGGGGCCGCCAGCGGATCGCCCGGCTCTTCCGGATCGGGCGTGGCCGGACCGGTCGGCGTTTCCCCGCTGACGTTGCCGGCGGGGTCGGTCACCGTGACCGTGCCTTCCTCGCCGCTTTCCAGCGGGTTCTCCGGGAACGTCCAGTTACCGTTCTCGTCTACGACGGTGGTCACGGTGCTGTCACCCGGCAGCTCGACGGTGACGGTGCCACCCGGCTCACCGGTGCCGGCCAGGCCATTGCCATTCTCGGTGACCACTGGCGGTTCAGGCGCGATGGTATCGGCCGGCTCGGTGACGGTGGGCGGACTGACGTTGCCCGAGGGATCGGTGATGGTGACGATTCCGGTCTGGCCGTTCTCCAGCGGATTCTCCGGGAGCTTCCAATTGCCGTCCTCATCCACGGTGGCGGTGACGGTGCTTCCACCGGGCAGTTCGACGGTGACGGTGCCACCCGGCTCACCGGTACCGGCCAGGCCCTGGCCGTTGTTCTGCTCCACCTTCGGCGCCTCCGGCACCTCGGTGTCGGACGGGCCGGTGTCCACGCTGCCGCTGTGGTTGCCGGCGGGGTCCACCTCCACCAGCGAACCGGACTCGCCATTGCCCAGCGGGTTCTCCGGGAAGGTCCAGTTGCCGTTCTCGTCCACAGTGGTGGTGACGGTGCTGCCATCCTGCTTGGTGAGGATGATGGTGTCGCCCGCCTCGCCGGTGCCGGACAGGCCGTTGGCGTTGTTCTCGGTGACGACCGGGTCCTTCGGCGGGGTCAGGTCGGCCAGGCCGGTATCGACCGCGGGGCTGGTGCCGTTGCCGTTGCTGGCGGTGACACTGCCGCCCTTGCCATCCTCCAGCGGGTTGGGCAGGAAGGCCCAGGAGCCGTCGGTGCTGGCGATGGTGGTGACGGTGCTGCCATCCGGGCGGGTCAGGGTGATCAGGTTGCCGGGCTCGGAGGTGCCGGTCAGGCCCTGCTGGTTGTTGAAGAGGACCTTCGGCGCGGCCGGCGCCTCTCCCGGCAGGGGGTCCCCATTGCGCGGCGAGGCGCCACCGCCGCCGCCACGCTGGGTCAGCATGTTGCCCACGCCGATGGCGCCGAGCCCGGCGGCCGGCACCAGCAGGCCGAAGGCGACGTTGTGGTCGTCCGACTGCAGCGCCAGCAGTTCTTCGACCGAGCCCAGCTCGGTCAGCTCCGCGCCCTGCCAGGGTTCCTCGTAGCCGGCCAGCCACAGCTTGCCGTCGGGGGCTTCCAGAACGAGGTCGTTGCGCACGCCGTCGAAGTCCTGGAAGAAGTTGTCGACCGTGATGACCTTGCCGCTCTTCAGGCGCACCACCAGGTGGTTGCCGTCGCGGCTGATGGACTTGACGTCTTCCGGCGCGGCGGCGATTTTCACCACGCTCGGGTGCGACAAGGCCAACAGGCTGTTGCCGGTCAGGCCCGTCACCTCTCCCGAGCTTTTCGCAATCAGTTCAATCGCGTCCATTTTCAATTCCTCCCGAAACAGTGAAGCGTCGCCCCGGCTAGGGCAGCCAATGAAGATACGAAACGCGGGCTGCCCGACAGCCAGCTTCCAGGTGGGCACCAAGGGCCCGGCGCCCCCGGGACCGCGGATAATGGCCGAGGGCGCCGGGAAGGCTACAGCGCCGCAGGCTCCCAACCATTAGGAATCCCCCTAAAGCCCCCTGCCCCGGCCGGGCTTTAGGGATTTCCTCAAGAACGCCCATCGCCCCAGCCGGAAACGAAAAAAGGCACGAACCGAGGTTCGTGCCTTTTTCCGTTGCCACGCGGCGGTCCCTCGCCGCGGGCATCACTCAGACCACGTACAGCCCCTCCTGGATCAGCAGTTGCACATGGGAGGCGCTGGCCGAGGTGTAGACGTCATAGGTGACCGCCCCCTCGGTGACCTTGGCCTGCCCGGCGTCCAGGGCCCATGCCGAGAGATCGATGTCGACGCTATCCGTCACGCCGTTCTGGCCGGTGTCGCCGGTGATCCTCAGCCGCTGCGCGTCCCCCTCCTGCGGGACTATCTTCAGCAGGTCGGCCAGGCTCAGGCTCAGCGTCTGGCCCAGCGCCTCGCCCAGGTGGATGGCCTCGATGTTCGCCACCCTGTCGGCGATCGTGCCCAGGTCCAGCGAATTGCTCGAGGCCCAGACCAGGATGTCGTAGCCGGCGCCGCCGTCGATGTGGGCGAAGCCCGTACCGTCGATGAGGATGGCGTCGTTGCCCTCGCCACCGCTGGCGGTGGTGTAGCCACGGGCGTCGAGCATGTCGTCGCCGGCGGTGCCGAGGATGTCCGATACCGGGTGGTAGTCGACGTGGGTGGCGCCGCCTTCCACGGCGGGTGCTGGCAGGCCGAGGGTTTCCTCCAGGTCCACCAGGCGCCCCTTGACCGCGCTGCCGCTGCCGTCGCTGACGCCGTTGTCGGTCCAGCTGACGAACAGCTTGCCGCTGTCCAGGAAAGTCGCGGAAACCTGCGTCTGGTCGCCGCTGAGCAGCTGGTTGATGTGCAGCTCCTGGCCGACCTTGCGCCCGGTGTCGTCGAAGAACTGGGCGTAGATGCCGTAGCTGCCCGTCCCCGGCGCGCCATCGCTGGCGGACTGGTACACCACCACGAAGCCGCCGCCCTCGCGGGCCACCACCAGCGGCAGGGCCTGGTTGCCGGCCGTGCGGGTGTTGAGCAGGAACTCGTCGCCCAGCGGCTCGCCGGCGGCATTGAAGACCCGCCCCCAGGCGCCGTAGCCGGACTGGTCCAGGCCGCCGTGGTCGTTGGAATCCCAGGTCACCACGAAGTTGCCGTTGGCCAGTTGCGACACGCTGGGCGAGGCCTGGCTGTTGGCGCTGGTCTGGTTGGCCAGGATCTCCGGCCCGAAACTCCCGGTCGCCGGGTCGTAGACACGGAAGAACACCTCGCCACCGGCGCCGCCGCCCAGGTTGCGGCCGTAGGCGAACACCACGCGACCATCCTCCAGGGTGCTGAGCGACGGTGCGCGGGTGTCGAGGCTGTCGGCATAGTTGGTATCGCTGACCAGCTGTTCGCCGCCCGCCGGCGAGCCATCGGCCTTGTACTGGCGGGCATAGACATGCCACTCGCCGCCCACCGACGACTTCCAGGTCACCATGTAGCCGCCGTCGTCCAGCGCTGTGATGCTGGAGTAGCGCTGGCTGCCGGCGTCGTTGACGTTGACCATGTGCTCGCCGCCCTCGCGCGCCGCCCCGGTGATCTGGCCGTCGAGGTCGTAGGTGTAGCCGTACTTCTGCTGCAGGATGGCATCGTTGCCGCCGGCGTAGCTGGTCCAGCTGACCACGAAGCCGCCGTCCTCGAGCACCGCTACCGACGGCCGCCCCTGGTAGTTGGCGGTGGTGCCGTTGATCACGAACTCGCCGCCCAGCGGCATGCCCCTGGCATCGAACAGCTGGGCCATGACGCAGTCGTTGGAGCCGTCGCCCGTGGCCGATTCCCAGACCACCACGAAGCCGCCGTTGGGCAGGCGCGCGCTGGCCGAGAAGTCCTGGTTGCCGGAGAGCGTGCCGTTGACGCGGAACTCCGAGTAGTAGCCGGCGTCGATGTCGATGACGGTGCCCTCGATGCCCCAGCTGTTGCTGTCGGCCTTGTCGCTCTGCCAGGTTACGTAGACGTTGCCGTCGGCCATGAGCGTGGCGTCCAGCAGGTTGTTCATGTCGCCGCCCCAGCCCTGGTTGCCCTCGGTGGTGGGGTTGACCAGGAACTCGCGGCCCAGTGGCTGGCCCTGGGCGTCGTAGCGCTGGGCGTAGACTGCCGAGCCGCTGCCGTCGCCGCCGTCCGAGCCCCACACCACCAGGTAGCCGCCGTCCTCCAGGGCCACCGCGGTGGGCTTGTACTGCTTGCCGGCCAGGCCGCTGTTGACGCGGAAGTCGCCCGCGCCCACCAGCGACAGCTCGCCGCTGGCCGGGTCGACGCGGTAATGCGCGGCATAGACGTCCGAGCCGACCGAGCCGGGCAGGTTGCTGTCCCACACCACCACGAAGCTGCCGTCCTTGAGGGTGATCACGTCCGGGTAGTTCTGGCTGTTGCCGGTGCCGGTGTTGACCTGGAAGTTGCCGCCCAGCGGCGTGCCGTCGGCCTTGTACAGCTGGCCGATGACGCCGCTGGCGGAGTTGTCCCCGGGGCCGCCGTGGCCGGTCCACACGGTCACGTACATGCCGTCGGCGAAGACCGCCATGGCCGGCGCGCCTTCGTTGCCGTAGAGGTTCCCGCTGCCGACGATGACGTCGCCGGTGAGCGGCTGGTTGTCGGCGTCGAAGCTGCGCTGCACGATGTGGTTGGTGGTGCCGGCATCCGGGTCGCTCTGCCAGCTGATGGTGTAGCCGCCGTCCGGGTGGGCGATGGCGATGGGCGACCGCTGGCCGCCCGCAGTGGCGACGTTGACCGCGAACTCGTCGGTCAGCGGGGTGCCGTCGGCGCCGTAGCGGCGCGCCATGACGCCATCGCCACTGGTGTCCGGGCCGGCCTGGTAGGACTCCCAGACCACCAGGTAGCCACCGTCGGCCAGGGCCACCACCTGCGGGCTGTCCTGGTTGCTGGCGTTGCGCTGGTTGACCTGCTGTTCGCCGCCGATGCGGGTGACGCCGTCGGCCGCGAACAGTTGCATGAACACCTCGGCATTGCCGGCGCTGGCATCGCCACTCTGCCAGACCACGATGATCCTGCCGTCCGCCAGGGTCGCCACGCTCGGGTTGGCCTGGGGGCCGGCCTCGGTGGTGTTGACCTCCACGGTGTGGCGGACCAGCTGGTAGTCGGCCAGGGCCGCGCCCTGGATGGCCACCGGCGGCGCCTCGTGGCCGGCCGCGTCGCGGGCCGACAGGCTGCCCTGCTCGCCCTCCGCCAGCGGGTTGGGGTAGATGGCCCAGCGGCCGTGCTCGTCGGCGGTGGCGGTGTGGGTGACGCCCTTGGCATCCACCACGGTGACGATGGCGCCCGGCTCGGTGCGGCCGCCCAGCTGCTCGGCGCTGTTGCTGTCCAAGCCGACGCTGAGCACGCTGATGGCCGGCGGGTCGGCCGGCACGTAGTCGATGCCGGTCACGCCTTCGCCCACGGGCGGCGGCGCGATGAGGCCGAGGCTCTCGTCCAGGTCCACCAGGCTGCCCTTGATGGCGCTGCCGCTGCCGTCGCTGACGCCCTTGTCGGTCCAGCTGACGAACAGCTTGCCGCTGTCCAGGAAGGTGGCGTCGACCTCGACCTGGTCGCCGCTCACCAGTTGGTTGATGTGCAGCTGCTGGCCGACCTTGTGCCCGGCATCGTCGAAGTACTGGGCGTAGACGCCGTAGGTTCCGGCGCCCGGCGCCGCCTCGCTGCGGGACACGTAGATGACCACGAAGCCGCCATCCTCGCGCGCCACCACCAGCGGTTCCGCCTGGTCGCCCAGGGTGCTGTTGGACACCAGGAACTCGTTGCCCAGCGGCTGGCCGGCGGCATCGAAGATCCGCCCCCAGATGCTGGCGCCGGACTGGTCGGGCCCGCTATTGTCGTTGGAGTCCCAGGTGACGATGAAATTGCCGTTGGACAGCATCGAGACCGACGGCGAGGACTGCTTGTTGGCCGAGGTCTGGTTGACCAGCACTTCGCCGCCCAGGCTCTGGGTCGCCGGGTCGTAGAGGCGGAAGTACGACTCCACCCCTGCGGCGGCGCCGGCGTCGCGGTTGTAGGCGATCACCACGGTGCCGTCCGGCAGGGTCGCCAGGGACGGCGCGTCCGGCCCCGCCGAGGTGTGGTAGGTGGCATCGCCGACCAGTTGGTCGCCGCCCTGCGGCGAGCCATCGGCCGCGTACTGGCGCAGGAACATCTGCCACTTGCCGCTGGTGCCGGTGGGGTTGGAGCTCCAGCTGACGATGTAGCCGCCGTCGTCCAGCGCGGTGATGCTGGAGAAGCGCTGGTGGCCGGCATCGTTGACGTTGACCATGTGCTCGGTACCTTCGCGTACCGCGCCGATGATCTGGCCATCGAGGTCGTAGGTGTAGCCGTACTTCTGCTGCAGGATGGCGTCGTTGCCGCCGGCGTGGCTGGTCCAGCTGACCACGAAGCTGCCGTCCGCGAGCACTGCCACCGCGGGCTGGCCCTGGTAGTTGGCGGTGCTGCCGTTGACCACGAACTCGCCGCCCAGCGGCATGCCCCTGGCGTCGAACAACTGGGCCATGACGCAGTCGTTGGAACCGTCGCCCGTGGCCGACTCCCAGACCACCACGAAGCCGCCGTTGGGCAGCTTGGCCGTGGCCGAGCGGTCCTGATCGCCGGCCAGGGTGCCGTTGACGCGGAATTCCGAGTAGTAGCCGGCATCGATGTCGATGACGGTGCCTTCGATGCCCCAGCTATTGCTGTCGGCCTTGTCGCTCTGCCAGGTGACGTAGACGTTGCCGTCGTCCATCACGGTGGCGTCCAGCAGGTTCTTCATGTCGACGCTGTCGCCGGCCCAGCCCTGGTTGCCCTCGGTGGTCGGGTTGACCAGGAACTCGCGGCCCAGCGGCTGGCCCTGGGCGTCGTAGCGCTGGGCGTAGACCGCCGAGCCGCTGCCGTCGCCGCCGGCCGAGCCCCACAGGACCAGGTAGCCGCCGTCGTCCAGGGCCACCGCGGTGGGCTTGTACTGGTCGCCCGCCACGTTGCTGTTGACGCGGACATCGCCCATGCCGATCTGCTGCACGGCGCCGCTGGCCGGGTCGACGCTGTAGCGCGCCATGTAGACGTCGTAGCCGCTGCTGCCCGGCGGGTTGCCCTCCCAGACCACCACGAAACTGCCGTCCCTGAGGGTGATCACGTCCGGGTAGTCCTGGCTGTTGCCGGTGCTGCCGTTGACCTGGAAGTTGCCGCCCAGCGGCGTGCCGTCGGCCTTGTACAGCTGGCCGATGACGCCGCTGGCGGAAGTGTCGCCCGGGCCCTTGGCACCGCTCCACACGGTCACGTACATGCCGTCGGCGAAGGCCGCCATGGCCGGTGCGCCGGAGGCACCGTATGCCTCGCCGCTGCCCACGATCACGTCGCCGGTCAGCGGCTGGTTGTCGGCATCGAAGCTGCGCTGCACGATCAGGTCGGTGCTGCTGCCGTTCGGGTCGCTCATCCAGCTGATGGTGTAGCCGCCATCCGGGTGGGCGATGGCGACGGCCGATTTCTGCCCGCCGGCGGTATTCAGGTTGACCGCGAACTCGTCGGTCAGCGGGCTGCCGTCGGCGCCGTAGCGGCGTGCCATGATGCCGTCGCCGCTGGTGTCCGGGCCGGCCAGGTAGGACTCCCAGACCACCAGGTAGCCGCCGTCGGCCAGGGCCACCACCTGCGGGCTGTCCTGGTTGTACGCGCTGCGCTGGTTGACCTGCTGCTCGCCGCCGATGCGGGTGATGCCGTCGGCCTCGAACAGTTGCATGAACACTTCGACGGCATCGTTGCTGGTATCACCACCCTGCCAGACCACGATGATCCTGCCGTCCGCCAGGGTCGCCACGCTCGGGTTGGCCTGGGGCCCGGCCTCGGTGGTGTTGACCTGGCTGGTATAGCGGCTCAGGTCGTAGCTGGCCAGCACGTCGCCCTGGATGACGATGGCTTGCGATGGGTTGCCGGCGGCGTCCTGTACCGAAAGACTGCCGTCCTCGCCCAGGCCCAGGGGGTTGGGCTGCATGCTCCAGCGGCCGTCCTGGTCGGCGGTGACGCTGTGCGCCGTGCCGGCCTTGTCGACCACGGTGACGATCGCCCCCGGCTCGGTCTGCCCGGCCAGCTGCTCGGCGGTGTTGATGTCCAGGCCGACGTTCGGCGCCAGGGTATCGACCACGAACAGCCAGGGCGCGCTGGGCTCGGTGACGTTGCCCACGCCATCGGTGAGGGTCGCGGTGAGCGCGTGCGAGCCATCGGCCAGCGGCGCCTGCGGGGTGAAGCTCCAGTGGCCGGCCTCGTCCACCTGCGTCGAGCCCAGTTCCTGGCCATTGTCGTAGACCACCACCAGCGAACCCGGCGCACCGCTGCCGGAAATGCTCGGCGTGGTGTCGCTGGTGAGGTTGCCGGAGACCAGGCTGGTGAAGGCTTCGGTCTCCAGCGCCAGCAGCTGCGGCACCTCCGGCAACGCGCTCTGCAGCTCGACCGGGAAGTCCTCGCTGGGCGCTTCGCTCATCTGCCCCGAGGGGCTCTGCGAGCTGGCCCACAGGTACTTCATGCCGTCGCCGCCGAACTGGCCGAGGTCGTCGGTGGTCAGGCTCCACTGGCCGTTGGCGTCGATGACGGTGGAGCCCAGCAGCTCGCTCGGCGCCTGCGCATCGTCGCTCAGGCGCACGTAGAGGAACAGGGTGGCGCCGGCGCTGCCGGTGCCGCTCAGGCTCAGGTTGGCGTCGTCGGTGCCGGCGCCCTTGTCGAGGTCGCCCTGTTGCGGCCCGAAGTCGTCCTGCACGCGGGTGATGCGCGGCGTCTCGGGGACGGCGGCATCGACCAGGAAGTCCCAGGCCTCGCTGCGCGGGCCGAGGTTGCCGGCGGCGTCCAGCGCCTCGGCCTGGAAGCTGTGCGCGCCATCGGCCAGCGGCGTCTGTGGCTCGAAACTCCAGTTGCCGGCTTCGTCCACGCTCGCCGAGCCGATCAGCTCGCCGTTGTCGTAGATGCGCACCAGCGCGGCGCCGCCCTCGACATGGCCGCTGTAGGTCGGCGTGGCGTCGTTGCTCAGCTCGCCCTGGCCGATGCTGCCGAGGATGCCGCCCTCCACGTCGTCGACCAGCGCCAGGCCGGTGATCGCGCCCGGCGCGGTGGTGTCGACCACGAAGCTCAGGGCCGGGCCCTGGGCACTTTCATTGCCGGCGGCGTCGGTGGCCGAGGCCGTGATCGCATGCTCGCCTTCGGCCAGCGGGGTTTCCGGCTTGTAGCTCCAGTTGCCGTCGGCGTCGACGATGGCGGTGCCGATCACGCTGCCGTTGTCATGGACAGTGATGAGGTCGCCGGGGTTGGCGCCGCTGCCGCTGATCACCGCGGCGCTGTCGTCGGTGGCGGCGCCGGCCTCAAGGCCGCCCTGCTGCGCACCGACGTTGTCGGTCACGACGATGCCGGCCGGGGCGTCGGGGGCCTGGGTGTCGAGAGTCAGTTCGAAGCGGGTGCCGGCCTCGTTGCCGTTGGCGGCGGTGGCCAGGATGTCGTAGACATGATTGCCGTCGGCCTGCTCCGGCAGCTCCAGGCTCCAGTTACCGGAAGCGTCGGCGAGCACCGAGCCGAGCAGCGTCGAACCGTCGAGGATGCTGACGATGGCGCCAGCGCTGGCGGTGCCGACCAGGGTCGGGCGGTTGTCGTCGGTGAGCGCCTTGTCGGCCAGGTCGCCCTGCTTGGCGCCGACGTTGTCGCTGGCCTTGATCACGCTGACGCTGATGGGCGCGGTGTCGACGCTGAACGCCAGCGCGGGGCCGGGCTGGCCGACGTTGCCGGCGGCATCGCTGACCTGCGCGCTGATGCTGTGGCTGCCCTCGGCCAGCGGCTGCGCCGGGGTGAAGCTCCAGTCGCCGTTGGCATCGGCGGTGACGCTGCCCAGCACCTCGGCACCGTCCAGCAGGGTGACCACGGCACCGGCCTCGGCCGTGCCGGAGAACACCGGCTGGGCATCGTCGGTGACGCCGCCGGCGGCGATCGGGCCACGGACCAGGCCCTGGTCGTCAGTGGCGAGCACCACTGCCGGGGTGGCCGGCGCGGCGGTGTCGACGTTCAGGCTGAACTCGGCGCTGCCGCTGTTGGCGCCATTGGAGACGCTGGCGGTATAGGTGTGCTCGCCATCGGCCTGGGCCGGCAGCTGGAAGCTCCAGTTACCCTCGGCATCGGCGGTGACGCTGCCGATCTCGACCTCGCCTTCGAAGATGACCACGACCGCGTCGGCAAGGGTCTTGCCGACCAGGGTCGGGGTGGCGTCATTGGTCAGGGCGTTGTTGCTCAGGCTCTGGGGTTCGCCGACATCGTCGATGGCGGCCTCGATGCTCACCAACACATCACTGGTGTCGACCGTGAGCGCCAGCACGTCGCTCGGCTCGCTGACGTTGCCGGCGGCATCGGTGGCGGTCACGCTGATGGCGTGCTCGCCATCGGTGAGCGGCTGCGCCGGGGTGAAGCTCCAGTTGCCGTCGCCATCGGCCACGGCCGTGCCCAGCACGCTGCCGCCATCCAGGATGGTGACGACGCTGCCCGGCTCGGCGCTGCCGCTGAAGGTCGGGGTGGAGTCGTCGGTGATGCCGTTGTCGATGGGGCCGGTGACGCCGCCCTGGTTGTCGACGGCGAGGATCGCCCCCGGCTTGGCCGGCGCGCTGCCGTCGATGGTCAGTTCGAAGCGGGTGCTGGCGCTGTTGGCGCCGTTGCTGGCGGTGACGTCGTAGCTGTAGCTGCCATCGGCCTGCGCCGGCAGCTCCAGGCTCCAGGCACCGGCGGCATCGGCCACCACCGAGCCGAGCACGCTGGCGCCGTCCATGACGGTGACCAGGGCGCCGGCGGTGGCGCTGCCCACCAGGGTCGGCGTGCGGTCGTCGGTCACCGCGCCGTTGCCCAGCTCGGCGGTCAGGCTGCCGGCGTCATCCAGCGCCTTGGCGACGCTGACCACCAGCGGCCGGGTGTCGACCACCAGCACCAGCGCATCGCTGGGCTCGCTGACGTTGCCGGCGGCATCGCTGACCACGGTGGTGATGCTGTGCTCGCCCTCCCCCAGCGCCTCGGCCGGGGTAAAGCTCCAGTTGCCTTCGCCATCGACGATGGCCGTGCCCAGGATGCTGTCGCCATCCTTGATGGTGACGGTGGCGCCCGGTTCGGCGCTGCCGCTGAAGGTCGGGGTGCTGTCGTCGGTTATGCCGCCGATGATCGGGCCGGTGACGGCGCCGACGTTGTCCAGCGCGCTCGGCGCGTCCGGGGTGGCCGGTGCGCGGGTGTCGAGGAGGATGTCGAAGCCGCCGGTGGCCGGGCTCCACTGCCCGGCCGTGTCCACGGCCTTGGCAGTGAGGGTCTTGAGGCCGTCGGCGCCGAGGTCGTCCAGGGTGATCGACCAGTTGCCCTCGGCGTCGGTGGCGACGCTGCCGACCTCGCTGCCATTGACGTACAGGTGGATCAGGGTGCCCGCCTCGGCGGTGCCCTTGATGGTCGGGGTACGGTCGTCGGTCTGCGCACCGGGCTGCAGGTGCTCGCTGGTCAGCGGCGCCTGGTCGTCGCTGACGTGCTCGATGGAGGGCGCGGCCGGCGGCATCAGCTTGAGGGTGAAGTGCCAGTCGGCACTCTTCGGCCCTTCGTTGCCGGCGGCATCCACCAGCGCGGCCTGGAAGTTGTGCTCGCCGGCCAGCAGCGGCAGCGCGGGTTCGAAGCTCCACTGGCCAGCGCTGACACTGGCGCTGCCGATCAGCACGCCGTTGTCGTAGACGTTCACGCTCAGGATATCGGCCGGTACGCCATTGCCGCCGAAGCTCGGCTTGGCATCGTCGGTCACGCCGCCACGGGCGATCTCGCCGATGACGCCGCCGACGTCGTCGACCAGGCTCAGCGCACCGACCGCCTCAGGCGGGGTGACCGGCGCGAGGGTATCGACGGTGAAGCTCCAGCCATCGGCCGGCAGCATGGCGCTGGCATTGCCGGCGGCATCCACCGCGCTGGCCTGCAGGCTGTGCTCGCCCTCCTCCAGCGGCTGCTCGGGGGTGAAGCTCCAGCTGCCGTCGGGGTTCACCGGGGTGCTGCCGATCAGCTCGCCATTGTCGTAGACGTTCACCAGCACGGCATCGCCGCCGACCAGCTGGCCCTTGAACTCGGGCTGGTTGTCATCGGTGTGGCCGCCCTGGGCGATGGGCCCGGTGATGGCGCCGACATCGTCGATCAGGCTGAGGCTCGCCTCGGCCTCGGAAATATCGGGGGCAAGGTTGTCTGCCGGCTCGGTCACAGTGGGCGGGCTGACGTTGCCCGACGGGTCGGTGATGGTGACGGTACCGGTCTCGCCATTCTCCAGCGGGTTTTCCGGGAACTCCCAGTTGCCGTTCTCGTCGACCACGGTGGTGACTGTGCTGCCATCCGGCAGTTCCACGGTGACGATGCCTTCCGGCTCACCGGTGCCGCCCAGGCCGTTGCCACTGTTGTCGGTGATGACCGGCGGCTCCGGCGCGATGGTATCGGCCGGACCGGTTTCGGTCGGCGGGCTGATGTTGCCCGAGGGATCGGTGATGGTGACGGTGCCGCTCTCGCCGTTCTCCAGCGGGTTTTCGGGGAATTCCCAGTTGCCGTTGCCGTCGACGACGGTGGTGACGGTGCTGCCGTCCGGCAGTTCGACGGTGACGATGCCTTCCGGTTCGCCGGTACCGCCCAGGCCGTTGCCATTGTTATCGGTGATCACCGGCGGCTCCGGCGCGATGACGTCGGCCGGCTCAGTAGTCACCGGCGGACTGATGTTGCCCGACGGGTCGGTGATGGTGACGGTGCCGGTCTCGCCATTCTCCAGCGGGTTTTCCGGGAACTCCCAGTTGCCGTTCTCGTCGACCACGGTGGTGACGGTGCTGCCATCCGGCAGTTCCACGGTGACGATGCCTTCCGGCTCACCGGTACCGCCCAGGCCATTGCCACTGTTGTCGGTGATCACCGGCGGCTCCGGCGCGATGGTATCGGCCGGACCGGTTTCGGTCGGCGGGCTGACGTTGCCCGACGGGTCGGTGATGGTGACGGTGCCGGTCTCGCCGTTTTCCAGCGGGTTTTCCGGGAACTCCCAGTTGCCGTTTTCGTCGACAGTGGTGGTGACAGTACTGCCGTCCGGCAGTTCGACGGTGACGATGCCCTCCGGTTCGCCGGTACCGCCCAGGCCGTTGCCATTGTTATCGGTGATCACCGGCGGCTCCGGCGCGATGGTATCGGCCGGACCGGTTTCGGTCGGCGGGCTGATGTTGCCCGACGGATCGGTGATGGTGACGATACCGGTCTCGCCGTTTTCCAGCGGGTTTTCGGGGAGTTCCCAGTTGCCGCTCTCGTCGACCACGGTGGTGACAGTGCTGCCGTCCGGCAGTTCGACGGCGACGATACCTTCCGGCTCGCCAGTGCCGCCCAGACCATTGCCGTTGTTGTCGGTGATGACCGGCGGCTCCGGGGGAACCAGGTCAGCCGGTTCGGTGATGGTGGGCGGGCTGACGTTGCCCGAGGGATCGGTGATGGTGACGATGCCGCTCTCGCCATTCTCCAGCGGGTTTTCCGGGAACTCCCAGTTGCCGTTCCCATCGACGACGGTGGTCACGGTGCTGCCGTCCGGCAGTTCCACGGTGACGATGCCTTCCGGCTCGCCGGTACCGCCCAGGCCATTGCCATTGTTGTCGGTGACCACCGGCGGTTCCGGAGCCGTGGTGTCGATGGGCTCTATCTCGGCCGGGCCGGTTTCGGTCGGCGGGCTGACATTGCCCGACGGATCGGTGATGGTGACGCTGCCGCTCTCGCCGTTCTCCAGCGGGTTTTCCGGGAATTCCCAGTTGCCGTTGCTGTCGACGACGGTGGTCACGGTGCTGCCGTCGGGCAGCTCGACGGTGACGATGCCTTCCGGTTCACCGGTGCCGCCCAGGCCGTTGCCGTTGTTCTCGGTGACCACCGGCGGTTCCGGGGGAACCAGGTCGGCCGGCTCGGTCACGGTCGGCGGGCTGATGTTGCCCGAGGGATCAGTGATGGTGATGATGCCGCTCTCGCCGTTCTCCAGCGGATTCTCCGGGAACTCCCAGTTGCCGTTGCCATCGACGACGGTGGTCACGGTGCTGCCGTCGGGCAGTTCGACGGTGACGATGCCTTCCGGCTCGCCAGTGCCGGACAGGCCGCCGGCGTTGTTCTCGGTGACAGTGGGCTCCTGCGGCGCCAGCAGGTCGGCCGCGCCGGTGCCGACCGGCTCGCTGGTGCCATTGCCGTTGGAAGCGGTGACGGTACCGGCCTGGCCGTTGTCCAGCGGGTTGGGCTGGAAGCTCCAGTGGCCGTTGCCGTCGGTGGTGGTGGTGAGGGTGCTGCCGTCCGGGCGGGTCAGGGTGATCAGGCTGCCGGGCTCGGCGGTGCCGGCCAGGCCCTGCAGGTTGTTGGACAGCACGGCCGGCTTGCCCGGGGCCGCGCCGCCGGCGCCGCCACCCGAGCCGCCGCCACCGCCCCCGCCGCGGCGGCCAGGCCACCGACGCCCAGGGCGCCCAGGCCGGCCATGGGCAGCAGGCCGAAGGCGTAGTAGGAATCATCGGACTGCACGGCCAACAATTGCTCGATGGAATCCAGCTCGGTGGTCAGCCAGGGTTCGCTCTGGTCCGCCAGCCACAGCTGGCCGTCAGGAGCCTCCAGCACCAGGTCGTGGCGCAGGCCGTCCACGGCCTGGAAGAAGTTGTCGACGGTGACGACCTCGCCGTTCTTCAGACGTATCACCAAGCTGTCGCCATTGCGGCTGACAGACTGGATGCTGTCCGGCGCGGCCGCGATCTTCACCACGCACGGGTGCGTCAGCAACAACAGGTTCTTGCCGCTGACATCGCTGACCTGTCCCGAACTCTTCGCAATCAGTTGAATTGCGGCCATGTGAACTCCCGCCTGACGAGGCTATCTTTCTGCAATTAAAAGGACACTGGCGATTCGAGGACTCGCCCCCGAAACACTTGGCCAGCGCCCTGTTTGATTCAAATCAAGGAAAACCAGGACTTCCTTAATTACTAGCCAGAAAGAATAAGGCGCCCTCCAGGGCATACAATTGGGAATTTTCTTATTCACGGCTCCAGGCGATAAATTCCGACGCCGTATCGGAAAATTCTTAGCCCTTTTAAAATCCCAACTAACCCTTTCGCCGAAATGAATTCCAAAGAGAAATAAAAAAAGCGGGCCATGCAAGCCCGCTTTTTCAGGTTGTATATAAGATGAAGTTCATCAGTCGAAGAAATGCCCCTCCAGGCAACAGGCCAGCAGTTCCTGGTCCGTGGTCACGCCCAGGCGGCGCTTGGCCGATGCCTTCTGCGCGCTGATGGTCTTGTCGCTGCGCCGCAGCAGGCGGGCTATCTCGCAGACGCGCAGGCCCGAGACGAACAGACGCAGCACCTCGTACTCCTTGACCGAGAGCGAGGTCAGGCGGCTGTGCAGGTCGCCGCCCTCGCCCGCGCACGGGCTCAGTACCCTGCGGCCCTTGCACAGGGCGTCCAGGGCCGACAACAGCTGGGGCATGCCCGCGTCCTTGCGCACCACCCCCTGCACCCCGAGCTCGCACAGGCGGTCCAGCACCAGGCGGTTGGACAGCATGGTGAAGACCAGGAACTTCACCTCGGGGAAGTTACGTACCAGGTAGCCGATGAAGCGCACGCCGTCGCCGTAGACTTCGTCCCCGGGCATGCTGAAGTCGATGATCGCGATATCGAAATGCTCCCGTCGCAATGCCTCGACCAACTCACCGGAAGTTCGCACCTCACATGCCACCTGATACTGCGGGTGGCGTTCCAGAACTCCACGAACTCCCATCAATACGACTGCGTGATCATCCGCCAGAACGATCTTGATCTTTTTCAAGGCAACCTCACAAACGACGATAACCGCAACTTTCGCGGCTGCCTAATCTAATGGAAGCCCCTGAAAAACGTCACCTTAAAACCGGACTATTTAATCAATATAAGAAAAATCCGACATGGCACCCAAGTTGCCAATAGCGCGCGGGGAAAGAGTGCGGAGCGTCTGCGGTGGCCGTCGCCGGCCCGTCCGCGCACCAACCAGGGCAGCGGAAATGCCGTGAAAAAAATCAGACGGATCGGAAGGGAAAAGGGGGAAACGGAGCTAGCCTGAGGGTAATTGTGGCTACGAAGAATCCCACCCCAAAATGGAGGTGGCCCCGCCAGCCACACCCCGGCACACGATGTCACCGCTGCGGCTGCTCCCTTCCGGGCCTGACCGGGTTCACGGCTGATCGTTGCGGGGGGACCGACAGGGCCACCATAACGAAGCCCGCCTATGTGGCGGGCGGCGACATTGTACCGAGCCCAGCGCAAGTTACAAGCACTTCAAGCACTTAGCGGTGAAATCCGCGATGGGGCACGCAGAAATGGCAATTTGACATCATCACTCTGCGGCATGATGGCACACTGCCACAGCACTGGTGAGGTGGAGGGGACGGACACCCCTCGGCGCTTCAGCCCTCAACGCTTTGGGAGAATTCCGATGATCAAGTCTGCGCTCGCTGTCCTGGCCCTGGGCCTGTCTTCCACCGCCTTCGCCAACGGCGGCACCATCACCTTCAGCGGCCACATCTACTCGCCACCGTGCCAGGTCGCCGATATCACCAGCGAAGCCAGCGCGCGCCAGGCACGCCTGGCGCTGACGGGCTGCGGCGGGACCTCGAGCCTGTCGTTCAGCGAACCGTCCGGGCAGGAAGCGGCCCGCCAACTGGCGGTGACCGACCTGGACGGCCGCCACGTCGACCTGGGCGCCGGCAACGAGGCGCAAGGCGGCGATCTCAACCTGGTGCTGCGCAACCTGGACGGCCGCAGCGGCGCGCGGCCGCTGCTGCTGAACATCACCTACCTCTGAGTTCCCCCTCCCCCCTCGCCCAGCAGCGCGGGGGATGGCCTCACTCGGCGCGGATCATGCCGCCGGGGATCGGCTGGGTCGACACCTCCAGGTTCGGCCCCAGGTAGAGGTCGCTCTTCTCGAAGCCGGGCCGGCTGCTGAAGCTGGCGTACTTCTCCTGCCCGCGGTGGAAGGTGAAGGCCACCCGGTAGTCGCCGCCACGCAGCAGGCGCAGCGGGAAGCTCAGCACGGCGCCCGGCTGGATCTCCCCGGAGAGGCTTTCCTCGCCGTTCTCCTTGAAGCTGTAGCTCGCCGGCGCGCTGGCGTTGGCGTCGTAGTGCAGCTGGATCTGCGGACGCTCGGTCCAGGCCACGTAGAGGGCGAACAGCAGGACCAGGGCGATCAGCCCCGCGAGCCGCTGCTTTCTAGCCTTGTCCATCGTCGCCCCCGGTCAGTTGAGGCTGTCGGCCAGGGCCTTGGCCGGGACGAAGCGCACCACTCTCTTCGCGGCGATCTCGATGCTCTTGCCGGTCTGCGGGTTGCGCCCGGTGCGCGCGGCGCGCTCGCTCACCTTGAGCTTGCCGATGCCCGGCAGGGTCAGCTCGCCGTCGTTCTCCAGGGCGTCCTGGACGATGCCGGCCAGTTGCTCGAACACGCCGCGCACCGAGGCCTGGGTCAGGTCGAGGGATTCGGCGATGTCGCGTACCAGTTGTTCCTTGGTCATTGCCATGGTGTTTCTCTCCGGATGGTCTTGGAAATTCGTTCAGGCACTGATGCCATGCTCTGCCAGTAACGCCAGCAGCCCCTCTTCGTCCATGACGTCCACGCCGAGTTCCTGGGCCTTGGCCAGCTTGGAGCCGGCGCCGGGGCCGGCCACCACGCAATGGGTCTTGGCCGATACGGAACCGGCGACCTTCGCGCCCAGGCTTTCCAGCTTCTCCTTGGCGACGTCGCGGCTCATGGCTTCCAGGGTACCGGTGAGCACCCAGGTCTGCCCGGCCAGCGGCAGGCCCTCGGCCTGCTTCTTCTCGCTCGCCCAGTGCATGCCGAACTCGCGCAGCTGGGCCTCGATGGCCAGGGCGCGGGCGGCGTTGCCGGCATCGTCGAAGAATTCGCGCAGGCTCTTGGCCGCGCGTTCGGGCAGGCGCTCGACCTGGCGCAGGTCGAGCCAGTCGGCGTGGATGATGCCTTCCAGCGAGCCGAAGCGGCTGGCCAGCTTCTCCGCGCCGGTGGCGGCGATGAAGGGAATGTTCAGCTTGTCGATGAAGCCCGCCAGGGTGGCGCAGGCGGCGAACTCGGCGGCCACCCCGCCCTCTTCCTGCAGTTGCACGCCGTGCTCGGCGTCCAGCAGTTCGGCGATCACCTTGCGGTTGTGCTCGTCGGCGAAGAAGTTGTGGATCTCGTAGGCCACCTCGGCACCGACGTCCGGCAGGTAGGTCAGCACCTCCGGCAGGGCCTGCTGGATGCGCGCCAGCGAGCCGAGGGCGCGGGCCAGCAGCTTGGCGGTCTCCTCGCCGACGTCGGGGATGCCCAGGGCGTAGACGAAGCGCGCCAGGCTCGGCCGGCGGCTGTCGGCGATGGACTTGAGCAGCTTGTGGGTGGAGACCTCGGCGAAGCCTTCCAGCTCGATCACCTGCTCGTAGGTCAGGCGGTAGAGGTCGGCCGGCGACTTGACCAGGCCCTTGTCCACCAGTTGCTCGACGATCTTGTCGCCGAGGCCGTCGATGTCCATGGCCCGGCGCGAGACGAAGTGGATGATCGACTGCTTGAGCTGCGCCTGGCAGAACAGCCGGCCGACGCAGCGGTAGATGGCGCCTTCGCTGACCGACTCGCGGCCCTTGGCGCGCTTGACCAGTTGGGTGCGCTCCACCTGCGAGCCGCACACCGGGCAGTGCTCGGGAATGTGCACCGGGCGCGCGTCGGCCGGGCGGCGCTCGGTGACCACCTGCATCACCTGCGGGATCACGTCGCCGGCACGGCGGATGATCACGGTGTCGCCGATCATCAGGCCCAGGCGCGCCACTTCGTCCATGTTGTGCAGGGTGGCGTTCGACACGGTCACCCCGCCACCTGCACCGGCTTCAGGCGTGCCACCGGGGTCACGGCGCCGGTGCGGCCGACCTGGAATTCCACGTCGAGCAGCTCGGTGAGCTCCTCGCGGGCCGGGAACTTGTGGGCAATGGCCCAGCGCGGCTCGCGGGCGCGGAAGCCCAGCTCGCGCTGGAAGTCGATGCGGTTGACCTTGAACACCACACCGTCGATCTCGTAGGCCAGGCTGTCGCGGCGCTGGCCGATGTCGGCGTAGTAGTCCTGGCAGCCCTTCACCCCGCGGACCAGCCTCAGCTCCCGGCTGACCGGGATGCCCCAGGCCTTGAAGGCCTCGAGTATGTCGACCTGGGTGCCCGGCAGGCTGCCGCCCTCGACGCGGCCGAAGCCGTAGGCGCACAGTTCCAGCGGGCGGCTGGCGGTGATCTTCGGGTCGAGCTGGCGCAGGCTGCCGGCAGCGGCATTGCGCGGGTTGGCGAAGGTCTTGGCGCCGGCCTCCATCTGCCGGGCGTTGAGCGCCTCGAAGCCGGCCTTGGACATGAACACCTCGCCGCGCACTTCCAGCACCGCCGGCCAGCCCTCGCCCTGCAGGCGCAGGGGGATGTTGCGCACGGTGCGCACGTTGGCGCTGATGTCTTCGCCGGTGGTGCCGTCGCCGCGGGTGGCGCCGCGGATCAGCCGGCCGTTCTCGTAAAGCAGGCTGACCGCCAGGCCGTCGAGCTTGGGTTCGCAGCTGTATTCCACCTCGGCGCCGCCGCCGAGCAGGTCGCCGCCCGGCAGCAGGTCGGCCAGGCCTTCGCGCACACGGCGGTCGAAGTCCAGCAGGTCCTGCTCCTCGAAGGCGTTGCCCAGGCTGAGCATGGGGATTTCGTGGCGGATCTCGCCAAAGGCCGAGGCGGCTGCCCCGCCGACGCGCTGGGTCGGCGACTCGGGGGTGACCAGGTCCGGGTGCTCGGCCTCGAGTTCCTTCAGCTCGCGGAACAGGCGGTCGTACTCGGCGTCCGGCACGCTGGGCTCGTCGAGCACGTAGTAGCGGTAGTTGTGCGCGTCCAGTTCGCTGCGGAGCTGGGCGATGCGTTGGGCGGCGGTCTGGGTGTCGGTCATTCAGAAAGCCTCAAGCGGCAAGCTAAAAGCGGCAAGACAAGAAAAGCAAAGCCCCAAGCCAAGCGCTAGGCTTGCAGCTTGGGGCCTGTAGCTTGCCGCTGCGTTTATCGTTTCTGCGTCAGCGCGCGGCGTTCGAACTCGATGATGCGCTGGCGGTAATGCTCGATGGTCTGCGCGGTCATCACGCTGCGCTGCTCGTCCTTCAGCTCGCCGTTGAGTTCGTGGGCCAGCTTGCGGGCGGCGGCGACCATCACGTCGAAGGCCTGCTTCGGATGGCGCGGGCCCGGCAGGCCGAGGAAGAAGCTCACCGCGCGGGTGCTGAACTGGTCGATGTTGTCCAGGTCGAAAGTGCCCGGCTTGACCGCGTTGGCCATGGAGAACAGCACTTCGCCGTTGCCGGCCATGCTCTCGTGGCGGTGGAAGATGTCCATGTCGCCGAAGCGCAGGCCGCTCTCGAGGATGTTCTGCAGCAGCGCCGGGCCCTTGAAGCCACCCTCGTCGCGGCAGATCACGTTGATGATCAGCACTTCTTCCACCGGAGCCGGGGCGGCGGCGGGCGCCGGGCGCTCCTTGTCCTTTTCCTTGTCCTTCTTGCGGTCCCTGGCCCGGGATTTTTCCTTGGGCGCCTCGGCCAGGGGGTCGGGGAAGTCTTCCTCGTCCAGCGGGCCGAGCAGGTTCGGCGCCGGGTCGTCCAGGGCCAGGTCGCCCTGGCGCGGCTCGCCACGGCGCTTGCCGCGGGCCGGGTCCTTGGCGCTGACCTTGGGCAGGTCGTGCTCGTCCAGCGAAGGCTCGTGGTGCTCGACCACCCGCGAGGGCCCCAGCACCTCGGCGCTGCCGCCGTCGTCATCGTCGTCCAGTTGGTTGGCGAAATGGCGGTCCAGCTTGAACTTCAGCTTGCCCTTTCCGCCCCGCATGCGCCGCCAGCCATCGAACAGAATGCCGGCGATCACGATAAGCCCAATGACGATCAGCCATTCGCGCAGACCGATATCCATCTAATCCCAGTGCCCCTGATAAAAATGATGATGAAAAAGGGATGTCCTATCCCGGTAAAACGCGAACCCCGAGTTGTATGTTCGCGCGTAACAAAGTGGGCATTAAGCTAGCATGCCCGACACAACTTTTACACCGTCTGCGGCTGTTGCCCGCAGCAATATTCGCAACTTTTCCCGGGCGCCCCCGGGACTGGGCTTACCCCAATCGAATCAAGGGGTTACGCATATCCTCCCAGTACAGCACAGATCAACGCCGGGCGCTGACGAATACTGTACGAAATTTGTCCAGAAGGTACTTCATCAGGCTTCCGCCAGTGCCACGGCTTCTTCCACGTCGACCGCCACCAGGCGCGAACATCCCGGCTCGTGCATGGTCACGCCCATCAACTGGTCGGCCATTTCCATGGCGATCTTGTTGTGGGTGATATAGATGAACTGCACTTTCTCGGACATTTCCTTGACCA
Source organism: Pseudomonas sp. 273 (assembly GCF_029201425.1). Lineage (NCBI taxonomy): Bacteria > Pseudomonadati > Pseudomonadota > Gammaproteobacteria > Pseudomonadales > Pseudomonadaceae > Pseudomonas > Pseudomonas sp. 273. Next base: position 2,460,004 of record NZ_CP116775.1, on the reverse strand, counting down.
GGCGGGCATAACGCCCGACGTTGGCGTCGTCCAGCGGCGCGTCGACCTCGTCGAGCATGCAGAACGGCGCCGGGTTGAGCTGGAAGATGGCGAACACCAGGGCCAGCGCGGTCAGCGCCTTCTCGCCGCCGGACAGCAGGTGGATGGTGCTGTTCTTCTTGCCCGGCGGGCGCGCCATGATCGCCACCCCTGTATCGAGTAGATCTTCGCCGGTAAGTTCCAGGTAGGCGTGACCGCCGCCGAACACCTTGGGGAACAATGCCTGAAGGCCAGCATTGATCTGGTCGAAGGTTTCCTTGAAGCGGTTGCGGGTTTCCTTGTCGATCTTGCGGATGACGTTTTCCAGGGTGTCCAGGGCTTCCACCAGGTCGTCGTTCTGCTCATCCAGGTAGCGCTTGCGCTGGGACTGCTGCTGGTATTCGTCGATGGCCGCGAGGTTGATCGCGCCCAGGCGCTGGATGCGCCCGGCCAGTTCCTCCAGGCGGGTTTCCCAGACCTTCTCGGCGGCGTCGTGGGGCAAGGTGCCGAGCACCGTGTGCAGGTCGTAGCCGTCTTCGCCGAGCTGCTCCTGCAGCGCCTTGCGACGAACGGTCAGGGCCTGCCACTCCATGCGCTGCTGCTCCAGCTGGCCGCGCAGCAGCTGCGACTGCTGCTCGGCCTGGGTGCGGCGCTTCTCGGCGTCGCGCAGCTGGCGGTCGGCGTCTTCCAGGGTCAGGCGCGCGGTCTTGAGTTCCTCTTCCACGCCCATGCGCCGCTCCAGCAGCTCTTCCAGGCGCATGCGCAGCTCTTCCAGGGGCGCGGCGCCCTCCTCCAGGTTGAGGTTGAGCTGCTCGCAGCGCTCGACCAGGCGCACGGCCTGCACGTCGAGGCGCTCCAGGGCCTGGCGGGTGGATTCGTGCTGCGCCTTCAGCGAGCCGACGCGCACTGCCAGCTGGTGGGCCTGGTCCTTGTGCTGGCGGGCTTCCTGGCGGATGCGGTCGAGGCGCTCGCGCAGCTCGTCGCGCTCGGCCAGCAGCGCCTCGCGGCGGCCGGTGTCCTCGGCCATGGCATCCAGCGCCACCTGCAGGTGCAGGCGCGCCTCGCCCAGTTGTTCCTGTTCCAGGGCGCGCTGCTCGGCCAGTTCGGCCAGTTCCTCGTCGAGGCGGCGGCGGCGCAGGGTCAACTGTTCGACCTTGGCCTGCTGGGCCGAGAGCGCGGCCTTCAGCTCGCCGTGGCGGCGGCCTTCGTCCTGGATGCGCCGGCGTAGTTGCTCGCGGCCCTCTTCGACCTGGCGCCGGGCCTGGCGCTGGGCTTCCAGTTGTTCTTCCAGGGCGGCCAGGCGCTCTTCCAGTTCTTCCCGTTCGGCGTACAGCCGTTCCAGCTCCTGGCCGCGGGCGAGCATGCCGGATTCGGCGGAGTCGCCGCGGCGCACCCGCAGGAAGTGCCGGCCGACCCAGTAGCCGTCGCGGCTGACCAGGCTCTGCCCGGCGCCCAGCGCGGCGCGCTGGGCCAGGGCCTGCTCCAGGCTTTCCACCGGGCGCACGCCGGCCAGCCAGGGCGACAGGTCGTGGTCGGCGCTGACCTTGTCCAGCAGGCTGCCGGCGGCACCGGCACCGCCGCGCGGCAGGTCGAGCAGGCGCAGCTCGCCCTTTTCCAGGCCGGCATAGGGCAGCCCGGCGAAATCTTCCAGCAGCACGGCGTGCAGGTCGGCGCCGAGCACGGTTTCCACCGCCAGCTCCCAGCCCGGCTCCACGCGCAGGCCTTCGGCCAGGCGCGGGCGCTGCTCCAGGCCCTGCTCGCGCAGCCAGTCGGCGGCGCCGGCGCCCGGGTCCAGGGCGGCCTGTTGCAGGGCCTCCAGGGAGGCGATGCGGCCGTTCAGGCGCTGCAGTTCGCCCTGGGCCTGGTGCTGCGCGGCGTTGCCTTCCTGCAGGCCCTGGCGCACCTGTTCCAGACGCTCGACCAGCTCCAGCTCCTCGGCCTGCAGTTCTTCCAGTTGCAGCTCGACGGCGGCCAGTTGTTCGCTCAGTTCGAGGATGGCCGCGCCTTCGGGGTCGGCGGCCAGTTGCGCGCGTTCCTCGGCCAGGCGGCGTTCGCGCTCGAGCTGGCGCTCCAGGCTGTGCTCCAGGTGCTGGATGCTCGACTGCTGCACCTCGGCCTCGCGGCGCGGCTCGGCGCTCTGCTGGTTGAAGGCGTCCCAGCGCTGCTGCCAGTCGTGCATGCCGCTCTCGGACGCTTCCAGCAGGGCGCCGGCCTCCTCGGCGGCGGCGGCGCTGGTTTCCTGCTCGGGGGCCAGCATGTCCAGCTCCTCGGCCAGGGTCGCCAGCAGGGTGCGGTCGTGGCCCAGGTGCGATTCGGTTTCCTGGCGGGTGCGCTCGGCCTCGCGCAGGTCGTCCTGCAACTGGCGCATGCGCTGCTGGCCGTGCTGGATGCTCTGCTCGACGCGGGCGATGTCGCCGCCCACCGAGTAGAAGCGCCCCTGCACCTGGTTGAAGCGCTCGGACAGCTCGTGGTGGCCGTCGCGCAGGCGCTCGATGCTGGCGTCGGCGCTGCGCTGCTCGGCCACCAGGGCCTCGAAAGCCACCTCCTGGTCGCCGATCACCCGTTCCTTCTGCCCCACCTGCTCGTTCAGCTCGCGCCATTTCAGGGCGCCCAGCTGGGCCTTGAGCTGGCGCTCCTCGGCCTTGTATTCCTGGTACTTCTCCGCCGACTGGGCCTGGCGGTGCAGGCGTTCGAGCTGGCGCTCCAGCTCCTCGCGCAGGTCGGAGAGGCGCGCCAGGTTCTCCTGGGTGCGGCGGATGCGGTTCTCGGTCTCGCGGCGGCGCTCCTTGTACTTGGAGATGCCGGCGGCTTCCTCGATGAAGTTGCGCAAATCCTCCGGCTTGGCCTCGATCAGCTTGGAGATCATGCCCTGCTCGATGATCGAGTAGCTGCGCGGGCCCAGGCCGGTGCCGAGGAAGATGTCGGTGATGTCGCGGCGCCGGCACTTGGTGCCGTTGAGGAAGTAGGTGTTCTGGCCGTCGCGGGTGACGCGGCGGCGGATGGAAATCTCGGCGTAGGCGGCGTACTCGCCCACCAGGGTGCCGTCGGTGTTGTCGAAGATCAGCTCGATGGACGCCTGGGTCACCGGCTTGCGCGTGTTGGAGCCGTTGAAGATGACGTCGGTCATCGACTCGCCGCGGAGGTTCTTCGCCGAACTCTCGCCCATTACCCAGCGCACGGCGTCGATGATGTTGGACTTGCCGCAGCCGTTGGGGCCGACCACGGCGGCCATGTTGCTCGGGAAGCTGACGGTGGTGGGGTCGACGAAGGACTTGAACCCCGCCAGCTTGATGCACTTGAGGCGCATGCCGCTCTCCTCAGCGTTCGGCCAGGGCAGCCAGCACCAGCTGGCTGTTGTGGCGGCCGTAGTCCAGCAGCACCTCGCGGATGGCCGCCTCGTCGCGCTCGATCACCGCCTGCAGCAGGCGGGCGAAGCTGTCGAGGAACTGGCTCATCTCGCTTTTGCGCCGCTCCAGGGCCAGGTGGTAGGTGCGGCTGATGGCCGGCAGCAGGTTCTCCACCGTCTCCTGCAGGTAGGGATTGGCGGCGAACGGGAAGGCGGCGCGCATGATGTCGAAACTGGATTCGACGAAGGCGTCGATGTCGCCGCGCTGCAGGTTGTCCAGCAGGCGCTGCTGGATGGCCAGGAACGGCTGCAGGTCGCGCTCCTCGCGCCAGGTCCGGGCCACCGCCACGGCGAGCAGGATGTACAGCTCCATGACCAGGGCGTAGAGGCTTTCGACGTGGCTGGCGGACAGCTCCGAGACCTGCGCCCCGCGGCGCGGCAGGATGACCACCAGGTGGCGGCGCTCGAGGATCAGCAGCGCCTCGCGCACCGAGCCGCGGCTGACGTTCAGGGCCTGGGTGACCTTTTGCTCCTGGATGCGTTCGCGTTCCTTGAGCTCGCCCCGGATGATGCGTTCGGCGAGGTGGTGGGCAATCTGCTCAGCCAGGCTGTCCGGGGCCTTGAACGTCATGGGTGTCCTTATCGCTGGAGGGCTGATGGAATGGGGCTTGCGACCGCGCAGTGTAACACAGGGTGTTACCCGGCAACGCCCCGGTCAAGGGGCTCGACTGAACGAAGGTTGGTGCGTAGGAAGAAAGGATTAGGCGCAGGATTGTCTGACAATCCTACAACGAGAGTCGCCCCATGTTCGCCTTCCTCCCCCCTGCCTGGATGCTGAGCCTGAAGAAGGCCGGCTACTGGATCTGGCTGGTGCCGGTGTTCGGCATCCCGCTGAGCTACTGGTGGTCCTACGGCAGCGACCACCCCAACGCCTGGGCCTGGTTCGTCATCGCCGTGGTGTTCCTGGTCATCCCCGTGCTCGACGCCATCGTCGGCCGCGACCCGGCCAACCCCGACGAGGCCAGCGAAGTGCCCGTGCTGGAGCGCGAGGGCTACTACCGCTTCCTCAGCCTGATGACCGTGCCGCTGCTGCTGGGCATGCTGGTCTACGGCGGCTGGGTGATCACCCACTACGCGGCGTGGAACTGGGTGGGCAAGCTGGGCTGGATCCTCTCGGTGGGCACGGTGATGGGCGCCATCGGCATCACCGTGTCCCACGAGCTGATCCACAAGGACCCACCGCTGGAACAGATGGCCGGCGGCCTGCTGCTGGCGGCGGTGTGCTACGCCGGGTTCAAGGTGGAACACGTGCGCGGGCACCATGTGAACGTCTCCACCCCGGAGGACGCCTCCTCCTCGCGCTACGACCAGAGCCTGTACGCCTTCCTGCCCCACGCCTACAGGAACAACTTCCTCAACGCCTGGCGCCTGGAGGCCCAGCGCCTGAAGCGCAAGGGCCTGCCGGCATGGCACTGGCGCAACGAGCTGATCTGGTGGTACGCCGTCAGCGCGCTGTTCCTGCTCGGCTTCAGCCTGGCCTTCGGCTGGCTCGGCGCGGTCTACTTCATCGGCCAGTCGATCATGGCCTTCACCCTGCTGGAGATCGTCAACTACGTCGAGCACTACGGCCTGCACCGCCGGCGCCTGGACGACGGCCGCTACGAGCGCACCACCCACGAGCACTCCTGGAACAGCAACTTCCTGCTGACCAACCTGTTCCTCTTCCACCTGCAGCGGCACTCCGACCACCACGCCTACGCCAAGCGCCGCTACCAGGTGCTGCGCCACTACGACGCCAGCCCGCAACTGCCCAATGGCTACGCCGGGATGATCGTCCTGGCGCTGTTCCCGCCGCTGTGGCGCGCGGTGATGAACCCCCGGGTGCGCGCCTACTACGCCGGCGAGGAATACCAGTTGAGCGACACCCAGCGCGCCTGATCCCACCGAGTTCCACGCCTTTGCGGCAGCCGAGTACCCCCGGCTGCCGTTTTTTTTGCGCCTCCGGGAGCGTAGAGCGACCTGCAACAGGCGCTTCGGGCTGACTCCGGGCGAGGTGTGGCCAAGGTCAAACGGCGGATAACCGCGAACGGTTATCCGCCCTACGTTACGGGCGGGCCTGGCGTAGGGCGCATAACGCCTACGGCGTTATCCGCCGTTTGGCCTTGGTTCCCGGCGGCTCCGGGGTTGATCAGGGCGGTCTGTGACCCAGGTTATCCGCCCCACCCCTTCCGCTTCTACGAAATAGCTGACCGAAAGATCAGAATTTTAGTTGACTTAAAAGTCAGCTTTTCCTAGATTCGCCTCCAGCGCCCCGCACAAAACAAGAATCCGCCTGGAGGCATGCCTTGATCAGGTTCCTGCTCAACCGCGAGCTGCGTGTCGAAGACCGCCTCGACCCGAATCTCACCGTGCTCAACTACCTGCGCCAACACCTGGGCAAGACCGGCACCAAGGAGGGCTGCGCCTCCGGTGACTGCGGCGCCTGCACCGTGGTGGTCGGCGAGCTGGTCGGTGCCGAGGGCGCCGAACGCATCCGCTACCGCACCCTCAACTCTTGCCTGACCTTCGTTTCCGCGCTGCACGGCAAGCAGCTGATCGTGGTCGACGACCTCAAGCACCGCGGCGAGCTGCACGGCGTGCAGCAAGCCATGGTCGACTGCCACGGCTCGCAGTGCGGTTTCTGCACCCCCGGCTTCGTCATGTCGCTGTTCGCCCTGCAGAAGAACAGCACCGGCGAAACCCACGAAGCGCGCAAGGCCGAGGCCCACGAAGCGCTGGCCGGCAACCTGTGCCGCTGCACCGGCTACCGGCCGATCCTCGACGCCGCCGAGCAGGCCTGCTGCCAGAAGCGCCCGGACCAGTTCGACGCCGCGCAGGAGCAGACCATCGCCCAGCTCAAGGCCATCGCCCCGCGCGAGACCGCCGAGCTGAACAGCGGCGACAAGCGCTGCCTGCTGCCGCTGACCATCGCCGACCTGGCCGACCTCTACAGCGCCAACCCGCAGGCGCGCCTGCTGGCCGGCGGTACCGACCTGGCCCTGGAAGTCACCCAGTTCCACCGCGAGCTGCCGGTGATGATCTACGTCGGCCATGTCGAGGAGATGAAGCGCGTCGAGGTCTTCGCCGACCGCATCGAACTGGGCGCCGCCGCCGCGCTGACCGACTGCTACCAGGCCCTGGCCCACGACTACCCGGACTTCGGCGAGCTGCTGCAGCGCTTCGCCTCGCTGCAGATCCGCAACCAGGGCACCCTCGGCGGCAACATCGGCAACGCCTCGCCCATCGGCGACTCGCCGCCGCTGCTGATCGCCCTGGGCGCGCGCATCGTGCTGCGCCGCGGCAGCGAAAGCCGCGAGCTGCCGATCGACGAATACTTCATCGACTACAAGGTCACCGCGCGCCAGGAAGGCGAGTTCATCGAGAAGGTCATCATCCCGCGCCCGCAGGCCAACCAGGCGTTCCGCGCCTACAAGGTGTCCAAGCGCCTGGACGACGACATCTCCGCAGTCTGCGCGGCCTTCAGCATCACCGTCGAGGACTGCCGCATCAGCGCCGTGCGCAGCGGCTTCGGCGGCATGGCGGCGATCCCTAGGCGCGCCCGCGCCTGCGAGGCGGCGCTGCTCGGCCAGCCGTTCAATGCCGCCACTTTCGAACGCGCCGCACAGGCCCTGGGCGAGGACTTCACCCCGCTCTCGGACTTCCGCGCCAGCAAGGAATACCGCCTGCTCACCGCGCAGAACCTGCTGCGCAAATGCTTCCTCGAACTGGAAGCGCCCCAGGCCGTGACTCGGGTGACCGCCTATGCATAAGCACAAGAAAACCCAGGAAGAACTCCAGGCGCTGTTCCGCGCCGACCTCACCACCGGCGTGGGCAAGAGCGTGAAGCACGAAAGCGCGCCCAAGCATGTCAGCGGCGAAGCGGTGTACATCGACGACCGCCTGGAATTCCCCAACCAGCTGCACGTCTACGCCCGCATGAGCGACCGCGCCCACGCGCGCATCACCCGGCTGGACGTCAGCCCCTGCTACGACTTCCCCGGCGTGGCCATCGCCATCACCAAGGACGACGTGCCCGGCCAACTGGACATCGGCCCGGTGGTCGCCGGCGACCCGCTGCTGGCCGACGGCAAGGTCGAGTACCTCGGCCAGATGGTCATCGCGGTGGCCGCCGACAGCCTGGAGACCGCGCGCAAGGCGGCCATGGCGGCGATCATCGAGTACGAGGACCTGGAGCCGGTACTCGACGTGGTCGAGGCGCTGCGCAAGAAGCACTTCGTGCTCGACAGCCACCAGCACAGGATCGGCGACTCCGCCGCCCAGTTGGCCAGCGCGCCGCACCGCATCCAGGGCACCCTGCACATCGGCGGCCAGGAGCACTTCTACCTGGAAACGCAGATTTCCTCGGTGATGCCCAGCGAGGACGGCGGCGTGATCGTCTACACCTCCACGCAGAACCCCACCGAGGTGCAGAAGCTGGTGGCCGAGGTGCTGGGCATCTCCTTCAACAAGGTGGTGATCGACATGCGCCGCATGGGCGGCGGCTTCGGCGGCAAGGAAACCCAGGCCGCGGCGCCCGCCTGCCTGTGCGCGGTGATCGCGCGCCTGACCGGGCGCCCGGCGAAGATGCGCCTGCCGCGCGTGGAAGACATGCAGATGACCGGCAAGCGCCACCCCTTCTACGTCGAGTACGACGTCGGCTTCGACGACGACGGCCTGCTGCACGGCATCCAGATCGAGCTGGCCGGCAACTGCGGCTACTCGCCGGACCTCTCCGGCTCCATCGTCGACCGCGCCATGTTCCACTCGGACAACGCCTACTTCCTCGGCAACGCCACCATCAACGGCCACCGCTGCAAGACCAACACCGCATCGAACACCGCCTACCGCGGCTTCGGCGGCCCGCAGGGAATGGTCGCCATCGAGGAGATCATGGACGCCGTGGCCCGCCACCTGGGCAAGGACCCGCTGGAAGTGCGCAAGCGCAACTACTACGGCAAGGACGAGCGCAACGTCACCCACTACCACCAGCAGGTGGAGCACAACCTCATCGAGGAAATGACCGCCGAGCTGGAAGCCAGCGCCGAGTACGCCAGGCGCCGCGCCGAAATCCGCGCGTTCAACGCGAACAGCCCGGTGCTCAAGAAGGGCCTGGCGCTGACCCCGGTGAAATTCGGCATCAGCTTCACCGCCACCTTCCTCAACCAGGCCGGCGCGCTGATCCACATCTACACCGACGGCAGCATCCACCTGAACCACGGCGGCACCGAGATGGGCCAGGGCCTGAACACCAAGGTGGCGCAGGTGGTGGCGGAAGTCTTCCAGGTCGACATCGACCGCGTGCAGATCACCGCGACCAACACCGACAAGGTGCCCAACACCTCGCCGACCGCCGCCTCCAGCGGCGCCGACCTCAACGGCAAGGCCGCGCAGAACGCCGCCGAGACCATCAAACAGCGCCTGGTGGAGTTCGCCGCCAGGCACTGGAAGGTCACCGAGGAGGATGTCGAGTTCCGTAACAACCAGGTGCGCGTGCGCGACCTGATCCTGCCGTTCGAGGAGCTGATCCAGCAGGCCTACTTCGGCCAGGTGTCGCTGTCCTCCACCGGCTTCTACCGCACGCCGAAGATCTACTACGACCGCGAGAAGGCCGCCGGCCGGCCGTTCTACTACTTCGCCTTCGGCGTGTCCTGCTCGGAGGTGATAGTCGACACCCTCACCGGCGAGTACCGCATGCTGCGCACCGACATCCTCCACGACGTGGGCGACTCGCTGAACCCGGCCATCGACATCGGCCAGGTGGAAGGCGGCTTCGTCCAGGGCATGGGCTGGCTGACCATGGAAGAGCTGGTGTGGAACGCCAAGGGCAAACTGATGACCAATGGCCCGGCCAGCTACAAGATCCCGGCCATCGCCGACATGCCGCTGGATTTGCGGGTGAAGCTGGTGGAGAACCGCAAGAACCCGGAGCAGACGGTGTTCCACTCCAAGGCCGTGGGCGAGCCGCCGTTCATGCTCGGCATCTCGGTGTTCTGCGCCATCAAGGACGCCGTGGCCAGTCTGGCGGACTACCGGGTGCAGCCGCAGATCGACGCCCCGGCGACGCCGGAGCGGGTGCTCTGGGGGGTGGAGCAGATGCGCAGGCTGAAAGCCGAGCAGGCCGCTGAACCACAAACCACCGCCGAACCGGCATGACCCGTAGGGCGGATAACCGTTCGCGGTTATCCGCCGCTTGACCGTGGCCACACCTCGCTCGAAGCCAGCCCGAAACACCTGTTGCAGGCCGCGCCAGGCTCGACCACGAAGTTGACGATAAACAAGGTGTATCGGCGTACAACCGCGAACGGTTGTACGCCCTACGCTCCATGAACCTTCCGAGGTAGACGCCATGAACTGGATCAGCGCCCTCGCCGACCTGCAGCAACGCGGCGAAGCCGCCGTGCTGGTGACCATCATCGAGGAACGCGGCTCCACGCCGCGCAACGCCGGCTCGAAGATGGTGGTCAGCGCCGAGAAGCTGTACGACACCATCGGCGGCGGCCACCTGGAGTACAAGGCCCAGCAGATCGCCCGCGAGATGCTCGAGCAGCGCAGCCAGCAGCCGCGCCTGGAGCGCTTCAGCCTGGGCGCCAGCCTCGGCCAGTGCTGCGGCGGCGCCACCGTGCTGCTGTTCGAGCCGATGGGCCAGCCCCAGGCGCACATCGCGGTGTTCGGCGCCGGCCACGTCGGCCGCGCGCTGGTGCCGCTGCTGGCCAGCCTGCCGTGCAAGGTGCGCTGGATCGACTCGCGCGACGCCGAATTCCCCGAGGCGATTCCGGCCGGGGTGGAGAAGGTACTGAATGACGAAGTGCTCGACGAGGTCGAGAATATGCCGGCGGGCAGCTACTACATCGTCATGACCCACAACCACGCGCTGGACCTGGAGCTGACCGCGGCGATACTCAAGCGCAACGACTTCGGCTATTTCGGCCTGATCGGCTCGGACACCAAGCGCGCCAAGTTCGAACACCGCCTGCGCGACCGCGGCTTCGCCAGCGAGAGCGTGCAGCGCATGCGCTGCCCCATGGGCATAGCCGAGGTGAAGGGCAAGCTGCCGGTGGAGATCGCCGTGTCCATCGCCGGCGAAGTGATCGCCACCTACAACGCCAGCTTCGGCCAGGAAAAGGCCAGCGGCGAGAACAGCGTATCCCGGCTGCTACCCAGCAGCCGCCGGGCGCGTACCGCCGAGAGCGGTGCCTGACATAGAGTCCGTGATGGGTGGAGCACAGCGATACCCATCGATTCCCAGATCGAGAGAACAGCATGACAACCACAGCCTACCGCGCCAGCATCCTGCACAGCGTCGCCGACCCGGCCGAAGTCGGCGTCGACAAGTCCTACCAGTACTTCGAGGACGGCATCCTGCTGGTGGAGGACGGCAAGGTCGCCCGCCTCGGCCACGCCGCCGAGCTGCTGCCGCAACTGGGCGGCGTGGACGTGGTGGAATACCGCGACGCGCTCATCACCCCCGGCTTCATCGACACCCACATTCACTACCCGCAGACCGGCATGATCGCCTCCTATGGCGAGCAGCTGCTGGACTGGCTGAACACCTACACCTTCCCCACCGAGAAGCAGTTCGCCGACCCGGCCCACGCCGCCGACGTCGCCGGCATCTTCCTCAAGGAACTGCTGCGCAACGGCACCACCACCGCCCTGGTGTTCGGCAGCGTGCACCCGCAGTCGGTGGACGCGCTGTTCGGCGCTGCCGAGAAGCTCGACCTGCGGCTGATCGCCGGCAAGGTGATGATGGACCGCAACGCCCCGGACTACCTGACCGACACCGCCGAGAGCAGCTACCGCGACAGCAAGGCGCTGATCGAGCGCTGGCACGGCAAGGGCCGCCTGCTCTACGCGGTGACCCCGCGCTTCGCGCCGACCAGCACCCCGGAACAGCTGGACGCCGCCGGGCGCCTGCTCAGGGAGCACCCGGGCGTGTACCTGCACACCCACCTGTCGGAGAACCGCAAGGAGATCGAGTGGGTGAAGGAACTGTTCCCCGAGCGCAGCGGCTACCTGGACGTCTACGACCACCACGGCCTGCTCGGCGCGCGCTCGGTGTTCGCCCACGGCGTGCACCTGTGCGACGGCGAGTGCCAGCGCCTGGCCGAGACCGGCTCGGCGGTGGCCTTCTGCCCCACTTCCAACCTGTTCCTCGGCAGCGGCCTGTTCGACCTGGCGAAGCTTGAGAAGCACAAGGTCAAGGTCGGCCTGGGCACCGACGTCGGCGCCGGCACCAGCTTCTCCCAGCTGCAGTCGCTGAACGAGGCCTACAAGGTGATGCAGCTGCAGGGCATCAAGCTCGACCCCTTCAAGTCGCTGTACCTGGCCACCCTCGGCGGCGCCCGCGCGCTGGAACTGCAGGACAAGGTCGGCAGCTTCGCCCAGGGCAACGAGGCGGACTTCGTGGTGCTGGACTACAAGGCCACCCCGCTGCTGGACTACCGCCTGCGCCAGGCGAAGAGCCTGGAAGAAAAGCTCTTCGCCCTGATCATCCTCGGTGACGACCGCGCGGTGCGCGCGACCTACGCCCACGGCCGCGCGGTGCACCAGCGCGGCTGAGCCTTACGGTCGCGCCGGCCGGGCCCTCGCTCAGGACCACCCGCCGGCGGGGCCGCTTTTATCCCGCCGCCCCGGAGCCGAACCGTAGGGCGCATAACGCCCCAGGCGTTATCCGCCGCTTGGCCTTGGTCCCGGGCCGCTCGGCGTCGAGCACGAAGCCCCCGGCCCAACGGCGCATTCAGCGATGAGAAAGGTGAGGCGGCGGATAACCGCGAACGGTTATTCGCCCTACGTTTGCCGGGGGCTTCGTGCCATGCAAGAGCCCCTCTCCCCAACCCTCTCCCTGAAGGGAGAGGGGGCTTGTCCGTGCCGAGAGAAGGAATGGTTTCAGCTGGAAACCGCTGGAACTGCCGGCTAACGCCAGAATACCCAACCCTGCCCAACGGTCCCCTCTCCCTTCAGGGAGAGGGCTAGGGAGAGGGAGCGGAATCAACCCCGCACACAACAGCCCCAGGGAAACTCCATTCGCGAGCAAGCTCGCTCCTACGAAAAGCCCCCACCCTGCTACCCCCGCACCTCCACCAGCACCGGACAGGGCGCCCGCTCGATCACCCGCTGCCCCACCGACGGGTCCAGCAGCCGCTCGATGCGCCCCAGGTGGCGATGACCGATAACGATCAGGTCGCAGCCCAGGCGCTCGGCCTCGCGCAGGATGGTCCGCGCCGGGTCGCCGGCCAGCACCCTCCCCGTGGCGCGGCCCGCCGGCAGTTGCGCGATGGCGGCTTCCACCAGTGCCTGGGCCTCGTGCTGCTCGTGCTCGGCCGGCGGGTAGTCGAGCACGTCCGGCTGCGGCAGGGCGAAGGCGCGGTCGACCACGCAGACCACCTCCAGATGCGGCGCGCCGACCTCGGCCATCTCCGCGGCCAGGGCGACGATCCGCTGCGACTGGGACGCGCCATCGATGGCGACCAGGATGCGTTCGAACATGGAGCCTTCCTCTTCTGTAACGGCGAACGCCGGTCATTCTTCGGCCCCATGGCGGGTGCGTAAAGGCACCTTGGCTGCACGCCAGAGTTGCACCAGACGCACGTATGGCCGAGCATCCCCGGCAACGAACGCTTCCGGAGGCGCCATGGCCCTGCCCGACCTCAACCTGCTGGTCGCCCTCAACGTGCTGCTCGAAGAAGGCAGCGTGGTCGGCGCCGCGCGCCGCCTGCACCTCAGCCCGCCGGCCATGAGCCGTACCCTGGGGCGCATCCGCGAGGCGGTGGGCGACCCCATCATGGTCCGCGCCGGGCGCAACCTGGTGCCCACCCCGCGGGCCCTGCAGCTGCGCGAGGAAGTGGCGCACCTGGTGGAGCAGGCCACCCGCCTGTTCAATGCCCGCGAGAACCTGCGCATGGACCAGCTGGAGCGCTGCTTCGTGCTGCGCTCGAACAACGTGCTGGTGGGCGGCTTCGCCGCGCGCATGCTGGCGGTGATGCGCGAGGAGGCGCCGCGCTGCACCCTGCGCCTGGTCCCGGAGGCGGACATCGACGACGAGGCCCTGCGGCAGAACCGCATCGACCTCTACCTCGGCGCCACCTCCACCCTGGAGCCGGAAATCCGCACCCAGACGCTGTTCACCACCAGCTTCGTCGGCCTGGCCCGGCGCGACCACCCGATCTTCGACGGCGAGATCACCCCCGAGCGCTTCGTCGCCTACCCGCAGATCAGCGTGTCGCGCCGCGGCCGCGCCACCGGGCCGCTGGACGACGCCCTGGCCGACCTCGGCCTGCGCCGCGATATCCGCCTGATCACCCCGACCTTCCATTCCTCGATCTTCGCCCTGCTGGAATCCGACCTGGTGCTGCCCATCGCCGAGCATTCGCTGTGGCGCCTGGACCGCCTGGGCCTGGCCCTGCGCAAGTTCGACATCCCGCTGCCGCTGAAGACGGTGGTGGTGATCCAGGCCTGGCACCCGCGTTTCGACAACGACCCGGCGCACCGCTGGCTGCGGCAGACGGTGAAGCGGGTGTGCACCGAGCTGCGGGAAAGCTCGGGCGTGCTGCCGTGATGGCCAATTAGTGCATAAAACGCACTGATTTGTTTTGGACATTTCAATTTTCACACTGATCGGCGCTCCCTAGACTGGGCCAAACACCAGAATCCAGTGACGCCATGCCTTGCCCGACCCCGTGCGCGACCCGCGGCCTCCTTCGCGAGGCCCGGCCATGACCGCCGCCCTCACACCGCTCGCCAACCCGTCCGCCGCCCAGCCGGCCAGGCCCGCCGCGCAGCCCTTCGGCCCGCGCATCCTGGTGGGCATGCTCGGCGTGCTGGTCGCCTCGCTCAGCGCCGGGCTCAACGACAAGGTCACCGACCTGGCGATGACCGACGTGCGCGGGGCACTCGCCATCGGCCACGACGAAGGCACCTGGCTGCTGGCGCTGTACGCCGCCTTCCAGGTCGCCGCCATGGCCTTCGCGCCCTGGTTCTCGGTGACCTTCTCGCTGCGCCGTTTCACCCTCGGCGCCATCGTCGCCTTCGCCCTGCTGGCGCTGCTCTGCCCCTTCGCCCCCAACGTGCAGACGCTGTACCTGCTGCGTGCCCTGCAGGGCCTGGCCGGCGGCTGCCTGCCGCCGATGCTGATGACCGTGGCGCTGCGCTTCCTGCCGCCGGGCATCAAGCTCTACGGCCTGGGCGCCTATGCCCTGACCGCCACCTTCGCGCCCAACCTGGGCATGCCGCTGGCGGCGCTGTGGACCGAGTACGTCGGCTGGCAGTGGGTGTTCTGGCAGGTCATCCCGCTGTGCGCCTTCGCCCTGGCCGCGGTGGCCTGGGGCATCCCCCAGGACCCGCCGCGCCTGGAACGCTTCCGCCAGTTCGACTGGATAGGCGTGGCCCTCGGCCTGCCGGGCATCCTCATGCTGGTGCTGGGCCTGCTGCAGGGCGAGCGCCTGGACTGGTTCGAGTCCGACCTGGCCACCCTGCTGGTAGTGGGCGGCACAGCGCTGCTGGTGGCCTTCTTCCTCAACGAATGGACGCACCCGCTGCCGTTCTTCCGCCTGGACCTGCTCAAGCGGCGCAACCTCAGCCACTCGCTGCTGACCCTCGGCGGCATCCTGGTGGTGCTCGGCGCCTGCGCCGGCGTGCCGGCCTCGTACCTGGCCGCCGCCCACGGCTACCGCCCGCTGCAGAGCGCGCCCATGGCCCTGCTGGTGGCCCTGCCGCAGCTGCTGACGCTGCCGCTGGTGGCCGGGCTGTGCAACATCCCCCGCGTCGACTGCCGCTGGGTGCTGGCCATCGGCATCGCCCTGTGCGGCCTCTCCGCCTACGGCATGAGCCAGCTGACCAGCGACTGGACGCGGGACAACTTCTACCTGCTGCTCAGCCTGCAGATCGTTGGCCAGCCCATGGCGGTGGTGCCACTGCTGATGTCCGCCACCAGTGTGGTGGCGCCCATCGAAGGGCCCTTCGCCTCGGCCTGGTTCAACAGCGTGCGGGCCTTCGCCTCGGTGGTCGGCAGCAGCCTGGTGGGCATCCTCATGACCTGGCGCGAGCACTACCACTCCAACCGCCTGGTCGACCACCTCGGAACCGCGCCCCAGGCCCTGGACCTGCGCCTCGGGCAGCTCGACGGCGAGCTGCCGCGCCTGGCCGCCCAGGTCCACGGCCAGGCCAGCGTGCTGGCCGCCGCCGACACCCTCTGGTGCATGGCCTGGCTGGCCGCCGCCCTGCTCCCGCTGATCGCCGTGATGCCGCTGCGGGTCTACCCGCCGCGCCCGGTCGCCCCCGTTCACTGAAATCCGGAAAAGACACCATGTCCAAGACCGCCCTCACCCCCCGCCGCGCCAGCCTGCTGCTGGCCGCGGTCGTGCTGCTCGCCGCCCTGGCCTGGCTGCTGTTGCGCCTGCTCGGCCCGGAGCGCGAACAGAGCACCGACGATGCCTACGTGCATGCCGACTTCACCCTGGTGGCGCCCAAGGTCGCCGGCACCGTGGAAAGCGTGCGGGTGGAAGACAACCAGCCGGTGAAGGCCGGCCAGTTGCTGGCGCGCATCGATGCGCGCGACTACCGGGCCGCGCTGGCCGCCGCCGAGGCCGACCTGCTCTCGGTGCGGGCGCGCCTGCGCCACGTCGGCGCCGACCTGGAGCGCCAGCAGGCGGTGATCGCCCAGAGCGCCGCCCAGGTCGAGGCCGACCAGGCCAGCCAGCGCTTCGCCCGCCAGGAACTGGAGCGCTACCAGAGCCTCGCCAGCCGGGGCGCTGGTACACTGCAGAACGCCCAGCAGGCGCGCTCGCGCCTGGACAACGCCCAGGCCGCCCTGGACAAGGCCCGCGCCGCCCACCTGGCCGCACGCAAGCAGCTGGAAGTGCTGCAGGCCCAACAGATGGAGGCGCAGAGCGCGGTGCAGCGCACCCAGGCGCAGCTCGAGCAGGCGCAGCTGAACCTGTCCTACTGCGAGATCCGCGCGCCCTTCGACGGCATGGTCGGCCGCCGCGGCGTGCGCGTTGGCGCCTACGTCACCCCGGGCAGCCCGCTGCTGGCGGTGGTGCCGCTGCAGCAGGCCTACGTGGTCGGCAACTTCCAGGAAACCCAGCTCACCGAGGTGCGCCCCGGCCAGGCCGTCAGCGTGCGCGTCGACACCTTCCCCGGCGCGGTGCTGCGCGGCCACGTCGACAGCATTGCCCCGGCCACCGGCCTGAGCTTCGCGCCCATCGCCCCGGACAACGCCACCGGCAACTTCACCAAGGTGGTGCAGCGCATCCCGGTGAAGATCGTCCTGGAACCGGACCAGGCGCTGCTGGCCCGCCTGCGCGTGGGCATGTCGGTGGTCGCCAGCATCGACACCGCGTCCGCCGGCGGCGAACGGGTGGCCGCGCAATGAAGCACGCCCCGCTCCTGCTCGCCTGCCTGGCCCTGGGCGCCTGCACGCTCGGCCCGGACTTCCGCCGGCCCGACGCCCAGGCGCCGGCCGCCTGGAACGCCAAGGGCGACGACGTCGCCAGCCGCCCCGCCGACGGTGCCGTGGAAAGCCGCTGGTGGCGCCTGTTCGACGACCCGCAGCTGGACCGCCTGCAGGCCCGCGTGGCCGCCGGCAACCTCGACCTGCAGGCCGCCGCCGCGCGCCTGGAGCAGAGCCGGGCAATCCGCCAGGCGCTGGGCGCCGATGCCGTGCCGCAGGTGGACAGCAACGCCGGCTACGCCCGCCAGCGCAACAGCGAGGTGGGCCTGTCCGACCCGTCCGGCGAGGGCGGCCGGCACAACTTCAACCAGCTCGACGCCGGCTTCACCCTGTCCTGGGAGCTGGACCTGTGGGGCCGCGTGCGCCGCGAGCTGGAGGCCGCCGAGGCCAAGGCCCAGGTGGCGGTCATCGAGTCGCAGCTGCCCGGCAGCCAGAAGCGCCAGGCGCGCCTGCTCAACGCCCTGGCCTACCTGCTCGGCGAGGAACCCGGCGCCCTGGCCGGCGAGCTGGCGCAGGCCAGGCCCATCCCGCGCCCGCCGCAAGCGGTGCCGGTGGGCCTGCCGGCGGAACTGGCCCGGCGCCGC
This sequence comes from Pseudomonas sp. 273, assembly GCF_029201425.1. Taxonomy (NCBI): domain Bacteria; kingdom Pseudomonadati; phylum Pseudomonadota; class Gammaproteobacteria; order Pseudomonadales; family Pseudomonadaceae; genus Pseudomonas; species Pseudomonas sp. 273. The sequence continues at coordinate 2,442,570 of NZ_CP116775.1, read as the reverse complement.
CCGGACATCCGCCAGGCCGAGGCCGTGCTGCATGCGGCCACCGCCAGCATCGGCGTGGCCCGGGCGGACTTCTACCCGCGCATCAGCCTCAACGGCGACTTCGGCTTCCAGGCCCTGCAACTGGCCAACTTCGGCGACTGGAACAGCCGCACCTTCGGCATCGGCCCCAGCCTGCACCTGCCGATCTTCGAAGGCGGCCGGCTGAAGGGCACGCTCGCCCTGCGCGAGGCGCAGCAGCAGGAAGCGGCCATCGCCTACCGGCGCACGGTGCTCAACGCCTGGCGCGAGGTGGACGACGCGCTCAACGACTACGCCGCCGACCAGCGCGAGCTGGCGGCCCTGGACGAGGCGGTGGAACACGGCCGCACGGCCCTGGCCAATGCGCGCGAGCAGTACAAGGCCGGCGCGGTGGACTTCCTCAACGTGCTGAGCGCCCAGCGCGAGCTGCTGGCCAGCGAGGAACGCCAGGTGCGCAGTAGCGAGGCGGTGGGGGTGAATCTGGCGCTGTTGTACAAGGCGTTGGGGGGCGGGTGGCAGGAGCCGAACGGATCGTAGGGCGAATAACCGTTCGCGGTTATCCGCCGCCTGACCTTGGCCCCACGCAGCTCCGGCCTCGGCCTCGAAGCCGGGAGCGAGATGGGTGTAACGGCGTACAACCGCGAACGGTTGTACGCCCTACGCTTGCCGGGGGCTCTGTGCGATGCGAGAGCACCCTCTCCCCAGCCCTCTCCCTGAAGGGAGAGGGGGCAGTCTGTGCCGAAAGAAGGAATGGTTTCAGCCGGAGACCAACGGCGTTGCCGGCTGACGCCAGAACATCCATGCCTGCCCAACGGTCCCCTCTCCCTTCAGGGAGAGGGTTAGGGAGAGGGAGCGGAGTCAACCCGAGACACCGCAGCCTCCGGGAAACTCCATTCGCGAGCAAGAACTAGGCGTCCCCCTCGCTCCTACGAAGAGCCCTAGCGCGAGGCCTTCCTCCGCAGCGCCGCCGGGCTGAACTCGGCCACGTCCGGGGCCGGCTTGCTGAAGTCGGCGGTGCCGGGCTCCTCGTTGTCCAGCCACTGCACGCTGTAGCGGCGCGACTGCAGGTCGTGGAAGGTGTCCAGGGCGGTCCAGACCATGGGCTGCTCGTAGAAGTTCTTCAGGTAGGCCATGGAGACGCGCCACAGCTCGCCGCGGCCGTCGTACTGGTCGACCACCGCCGCACCCCAGCTATCCTCGTCGAGGTACAGGGTGCGCTTGCTGTAGATGTGCCGCGCGCCGGGCTTGAGCTTGCCTTCCACCACCCACACCCGGTGCAGTTCGTAGCGGGTGTATTTCGGGTTGATGTGGCCGGGGGTGAGCAGGTCCTTGTATTTCACCTCGGGGCTGGTGACCCGATAGTTGTTGTAGGGGATGTAGATCTCCTTCTTGCCTACCAGGGTCCAGTTGTAGCGGTCCGGCGCGCCGTTATACATGTCGGTGTCGTCGGCGGTGCGCAGGCCGTCGGAGTCCTCGATCGGGGTGTCGTAGGCCAGCGTCGGCGCGCGCCGCACGCGGCGTTGGCCGGGGCTGTAGCCCCAGGCCTGGCGCGGTTCCCTGACCTGGTCGAGGGTCTCCTGCACCAGCGCGCCCTCGCCCGCCAGGCGCGCCGGGGCGGTGGTGAAGGTCATGTAGTAGAACAGGGTGTTGCCCAACTGGTCGAAGCTGCCCTTGGGGTCGTAGAAGCGGAACAGCGCGGCGTCCTGGCTGGTGACCAGCGAGTAGGCGCCGTTGCGCTGCACGCCGGTCTGCGCCGAGCGCCGCTCGATGTAGCTGCCGCGGTAGCGGGCGATGTGGTTCCACAGCGCCTCCAGGCCGCTCTGCGGAATCGGGAACGGCACCCCGCCGTAGGCGTCGGCGAAGCCGTTGCCGCCTTCCACCAGCTTGCCGCTGGTGGCATTCCTGAAGGTGTTGTCGTACACCCACTGCGGCGCCGCGCCGCTGCGGCGGGTCTGGTACACCGGCATCTGGAAGCTGTCCGGGTAGGTGTTGAACAGGGCGACCTGGCCGGGGGTCAGGTGCGCCTTGTACTGCTCCAGGTTGGCCTTGGTGATGGTGAACTGCGGTTTGTCGCCGGCGAAGGGGTCGACGTGGTGGCTGCCCGGGCCCTTGTAGCCGGCCGGGGCCTGGGTCAGGCCGCCGCTCCAGGCGGGGATGGTGCCGGCGGCGTTGCCGGCCTTCTCGGCGCCCAGGGGGTCAGGCTGCTCTTGAGCTGCGCGGCCTGGTCGGCGCTCACCGCCGCGCGGGCCTCGGTCGCCGCCAGGGCCGCCAGGGCCAGCAGCGCGATCATGGGTTTCTTGGCGATCATGCGAGTCTCCATCACCTGGCTGATCAGAACGAGTACTTGGCGCTGACCGAGACGTTGTCGCGGTCACGCATGGAGTTGTTCACCCCGGCGCCGTAGTAGTTGGTGTACTGCATGCCCACCTGGAAGCTGTTCAGGTAGGTGGCGTCGGCGCCCAGGGTGTAGGCCTTGCGCCCTTCGATGAAGTTGCCGGTGCGGTCCGAGTTACCCTTGAAGTCGTCCTGGTAGACCACGTAGGGGCTGAGCTTCACGCCGGCGAACACGTCGTTCCAGGTGCCACTGAGCAGCAGGGTGTAGCCGTAGCTGTCGCGGCTGATCTGGTCGCCGTCGTCGGAGCCGCCGACGTAGGACTTGTCCTGGGCGCCGACGAATTTGCGCTTGCTGCCGTCCCAGGCGGTGTATTCCAGGCTGCTGCCGCGGATGAACTCGCCGGCGACCTCGGCCACGCCCACCACCGAGTCGAAGGTCATGTGCGGGCCGAAGTTGTAGATGCCGGTCAGCGAGGCGTTGTAGGTCTCGGCGCGCTCGTAGTTCTGGAACAGCGAGCCACGGCACAGTTGCTTGCCGGACACCGCCGCGCAGGCCTGGTCGGCCGGGGTGTTGGCGTCGTAGAGGTTGGTCAGGCCGAGCACGCCCTGGGTCAGCAGGTCGCCGAGCAGGTCGTTGGTGGCCGAGATGCTGATCGGCATGTTCGGCCGGTAGGCCAGCTCGCCGGCCACCGAGGCGTCGCCCAGGGTGGTGTTGAAGCTGAAGCCGTACATGCGGATGTCTTCGACGTAGTCGCGCCGCGCCTGGGCGTTGCTGGCCAGGTCCAGGGTGGCCAGGCCGGGCACCGCCTCGCCCAGGCCCAGCGGGCCGAGCACGCCGTTGAGGGCGGCGATGTCGGCGCCCTGGTAGCTGCGCAGGTCCACCGCCACCTGGGGTTCCTTGGCGTGGTAGTTGACGAAGTACAGGCCGAACTCGGTGGAGTTGAGCTGCTCGGCGATGTAGCGGAAGGCCACGCCGTATTCGCCGCTGTCGCGGGCGTCGAGGTCCTTGCCGACGCTGGCCACCTTGAAGGTGCCGGTGTTGGGGTTCAGGTAGGCGTTCGGGCCGGCCGGGCCGTTGCCGAGCAGGCCGAGCCCGGCCACCAGCGGGTAGCCGGCCAGCAGCTGCTTGAACTCCGGGCTGTCCTCGGTGGTGTAGGCGATATCGCCGCCGTCGGCGAACAGGTCGGTGTCGGAGAAGTAGGTGCCCACCGGGTCCAGGCGCGTCTCCTTCCACTTCCACTGGTAGTAGCTTTCCATCGACAGGTTGTCGGTCAGCCCGAGGTTGAAGCTCAGCGCCTCCACCGGCACCAGCACTTCCTTGAGCTCCGAGCCCGGCAGGTGGAAGCGCGAGGCGTCCACCGGGTTGATGGTGTTGATGCCGCCGCGGTAGAAGGTGCTCTCGCCCCAGTTCAGCACCTGGCGGCCGACGCGCCCGGTGACCGGGTGCTCGGCGACGTCCCAGTCGCCCGAGAGGTAGGCGTCGAGCAGCTCGGCCTTGCGCCCGGCGATGTGGCGGGTGTCCTGGGTGAAGCGGTCGTCGTCGGGGTAGGACTGGCTGGGGCGCTCGACGCCGTCGGTGGTGCTCAGGTAGTCGTTGCGCTTGTCCATGATCTGCGTGTCGTAGTAGGCGGTGCCACGCATGAACAGGCCGTAGTTCTGGTACTTGGCCGAGAGGTCCGAGGTGATCTTGAACACCTGGGAGACCAGGCCCTTGTCGAAGTTGCGGTTGCCGTCGTCGGTGTTGATGTCGTCTATGTTCTCGGTCCCGCGGCCCTGCACGCGCCACATGGCGCCGTACGACAGGGTACTGTCCAGCGAGCCGGTGAGCTGGTTGTCGGCGAAGCTGAATTCGACGGCCTGGGCACTGCCCGCCACCAGCAACGGCAGCAGCCCCATGAGCGCGCCGGCTCGCCTGGGCGCCCAGAACGCCTGGCAGCCCCAACCCCTTTCGATGCACGTACGACGGTTCATCGAAGCATTACCTCCATGACGGCCAAGATTTATCGCCCCGGGCATTGCGTCCGGCGCTGTTCTTATTCGTTTCTCGGCTGCTGGCCAGTGGCCCAGCAGTACAGCTCCACAGTGGCGCTTGCCGGCGCCCGCTGGCTCCTCTGGCGAATCCCCTGCACGCGGATTTTGGCACCATCGTGCAAGCAAGGTAACAAACTGTTTCCTCACTTGCCAACCCGAAAGCATGAACGCCCATGCCGCCGGCCATCGCACGAAAGCGCGATCCAGACGGATTGGACTTCAGGCAACGAAGGCCCGCAATGACAGGTCGCGCCACTGCGACTCACAAATCTGACCATTGGGACGACCACGGCAGGCCGTCGGCGACCGAAAGGTACGGGCGGTGCCGGCCCGCGCCCAGGCGCAGCGGTGCGGCGGCGAGCGGCTATCCTATGGCCATAGCCCACCGGAAGCCTCGCCATGACCGCCGCCCCCTTCGCCATCCGCCCCCACGCCGACGAGGTCGAGGGCATGCCCATCCTGCGTGCCCTGCCCTCTGCGCAGTTCCGCAGCATCGGCCCCTTCGTGTTCTTCGACCACATGCTGGCCACCGACTTCGCGCCGGGCCAGGGCATGAACATCAACCAGCACCCGCACATCGGCCTGTCCACCCTCACCTACCTGTTCGAAGGCCAGGTGCAGCACAAGGACAGCCTGGGCTCGGACCAACTGGTGCTACCCGGCGACGTCAGCTGGATGACCGCCGGGCGCGGCGTCGCCCACGTCGAACGCACCCCGCAGGCCCTGCGCGAGCGCGGTTCGCGCCTGCACGGGCTGCAGCTCTGGCTGGCCCTGCCGCAGGCCGAGGAAGGCCGCGAGCCGAGCTACAGCCACCACCCCGTGGCCAGCCTGCCGCAGAGCGAGAGCCTGGGCGTGCGCATCCGCCTGATCGCCGGTAGCGGCTTCTGCCTGGCCTCGCCGGTGCCGGTGCTGTCGCCGACGCTGTACGCCGACATCGGGATGGTCGCCGGCAGCACCCTGACGCTGCCGCCCGAGCATCCGCAACGGGCGCTCTACCTGCTGGAGGGCGAGGCCCTGCTGGACGACGACCCCGTGCCGCTGCGCCAGCTGCTGGTCCTGCCCGAGGGCGAAAGCCCGGTGCTGAGCGCCTGCGCCGACTGCCGCGCGGTGCTGATCGGCGGCGCGTCGCTGGACGGCCCGCGGCGGATGAACTGGAACTTCGTCGCCAGCGACCCCGCGCTGATCGACGACGCCCGCCGGCGCTGGGCCGCCGGCGACTGGCCGAAGGTGCCCGGCGAAAGCGAGCGTATCGAGCTGCCGCGCTGAGCCGCGGCCCTCCCCCTTTCCCTCCACGACCTGGAGCTGCCATGCCAGAGCAGAATCGTCACGCCAGCGCACTCACGGTGCTCACCGTGCTCTTCTTCATGTGGGGCCTGATCACCTCGCTGAACGACGTGCTGGTGCCGCACCTGAAGGCGGTGTTCACCCTCAACTACGTGCAGGCGTCACTGGTGCAGTTCAGTTTCTTCACCGCCTACTTCGTCATGTCCTTCCCGGCCGGGCGGCTGGTGGAGCGCCTGGGCTACAAGCGCGGGATCATCTTCGGCCTGGTCACTGCTGGAGTCGGATGCCTGCTGTTCCTGCCAGCAGCTGGCGCGCAGTCCTACCCGGCGTTCCTCGCCGCGCTGTTCATCCTGGCCTCGGGCATCACCCTGCTGCAGGTGGCGGCCAACCCCTACGTCACCGTGCTCGGCAGCCCGCAGTCGGCCGCCAGCCGGCTGAACATGACCCAGGCCTTCAACTCCCTGGGCACCACCGTCGGCCCGCTGGTGGGCTCGGTGACCATCCTCGCCATCGGCGCCGGCGCCGCCAGCGGGCTGGGCAGCGCCGCCGCCGAGGCCGACTCGGTGAAGACGCCCTACCTGGTGCTGGCCGCCCTGCTGTTCGCCATCGCCGTGCTGATCGGCCTGTTCCGCCTGCCGCAGATCACCCACGACGCGCCCAGCGACGGCGCGGCCGCCGGCAGGCACTCGCTGTTCGCCCATCGGCATCTGATATTCGGGGTGGTGGGCATCTTCGCCTACGTCGGCGCCGAGGTGGCCATCGGCAGCTACCTGGTCAGCCTGATGGGCCAGCCGGACATCGCCGGCCTGCCCGGCGAGCAGGCCAGCAAGTTCCTCTCGCTGTACTGGGGCGGCGCCATGGTCGGCCGCTTCATCGGCAGCGTGCTGATGCGCAGCATCCGCCCCAATCGCATCCTGGCCTTCAACGCGGTGACCAACGCCGTGCTGCTGGCGGTGGCCATCGGCGTGGGCGGCCACGTGGCGATGTGGGCACTGATCCTCATCGGCCTGTTCAACTCGATCATGTTCCCGACCATCTTCTCCCTGGCCCTGGAAGGCCTGGGCAACCTGACCAGCAAGGGCTCGGGCCTGCTGTGCATGGCCATCGTCGGCGGCGCCCTGGTGCCGCTGGTGCAGGGCTTCTTCGCCGACCACATCGGCCTGCTGCATTCCTTCGCCATTCCGCTGGTGTGCTACCTGTACATCTGCTGGTTCGGCGCCCGCGGCTACCGGGCGGACGAGGCCAGGGCGACGCGGTTGGCGCAACCGTAGGGCGGATGATCGTTCGTGGTTATCCGCCGTTGGCCGTGTCTCCGGGACATCTGGCGTGGCCGGCGAATCCAATCGCGGACGGAGTCCGCTCCTACGTCCGTGCTTCCTGGAACCGTAGGAGCGGACTCTGTCCGCGATTCGGCGGATAACGCCGTAGGCGTTATGCGCCCTACGGGGATGGTGTGGGTGGCGTAGGGCGAATAACCGTTCGCGGTTATCCGCCGTTGGCCGCGCCACCTGGGCGTCCGGCGTGGCCGGTGAGTCCAATCGCGGACGGAGTCCGCTCCTACGTCCGTGCTTCCTGAAACCGTAGGAGCGGACTCTGTCCGCGATTTGGCGGATAACGCCGTAGGCGTTATGCGCCCGACCAACTATACCGGCGCTTATTCGCCGAACTTCTCGTCCAGCAGGTCGTACATCGCCTGGAACGCCCGGCGGGCCACCTTGGCGTCGTACTGCATCTTGCCCGGGATCTGCGCCTGCGGATCGGTGAAGGAGTGCGCCGCGCCGCCGTAGCTGGTCAGCGCCCAGTCCACGCCCGCGTCGTTCATCTCCTTGGCGAAGTCGAGCAGTTGCTCGCGCGGCACCAGCGGGTCGATGGCGCCGTCGAGGACCAGCACCGAGCCCTTGATGTTCTTCGCATCCGCCGGGTTGGGCGAATCCAGGGTGCCGTGGAAGGACACCGCCGCGGCCAGCGGCGCGCCGTCGCGGGCCAGGTCCAGGGCACAGCAGCCGCCGAAGCAGAAGCCGAAGGCGGCCAGCCTGGCGCTGTCGAGCGGTGCCTTGCCGGCCTGGGCCTGCAGTGCCTTGAAGGCCCCCTGCATGCGGCGGCGCAGGGCCGCGCGGTCGTTCTTCAGCGGCATCATGGCGGCGCCGGCCTGTTCCGGGCCGTCGGGGCGCACGTCCTTGCCGTAGAGGTCGGCCACCAGCACCACGTAGCCGTGACCGGCGACCTGGCGGGCGATGTCCAGCGCGCCCTGGCTGACACCCAGCCAATTGGGCGCCATCAGCAGGCCGGGGCGCTGCACGGTGCTGGAGGCGTCGAAGACGAGCTGACCTTCGAAGGACACGCCGTCGACTTCATAAGCGACGGGTTGGACGCTGATCTGACTCATGGGTGACTTCCTTCAGTGGGAGTAGGAAAAGCACAAAGCCCGCGTAGGCGGGCTTTGTGTGAGGTTACCGGCTCAGGCGGAAAGTTCCACCAGCAGCTTGTTCAGCCGGCGCACGTAGGCGGCCGGGTCCTTGAGACTGTCGCCGGCGGCCAGGGCGGCCTGGTCGAAGAGGATGTGCGCCAGTTCGCCGAAGCGGTCCTCGTCCGGCTCCGCATCCAGTTTCTCGATCAGCGGGTGGGCCGGGTTGAACTCGAAGATCGGCTTCGATTCCGGCACCTTCTGCCCGCTGGCCTCGAGGATCTGGCGCATCTGCAGGCCGAGGTCGGCCTCGCCGATGGCGAGGATCGCCGGCGAGTCGGTCAGGCGGTGCGACACGCGCACTTCGGCGACTTCCTCGCCGAGGGCGGCCTTCAGGCGCTCCACCAGGCCCTCTTTGGCCTTGGCCACTTCCTCCTGGGCCTTCTTGTCCTCTTCGGAGTCCAGGCTGCCCAGGTCCAGGTCGCCGCGGGCGACGTCGACGAAGGCCTTGCCGTCGAAGTCCGACAGGTAGCTCATCAGCCACTCGTCGATGCGGTCGGTGAGCAGCAGGACCTCGATGCCTTTCTTGCGGAAGACTTCCAGGTGCGGGCTGTTCTTCACCTGCGCGTAGCTCTCGCCGGTGAGGTAGTAGATCTTGTCCTGGCCTTCCTTCACCCGGCCCAGGTAGTCGGCCAGCGACACGCTCTGCTCGCCGGATTCGTCGCTGGTGGACGAGAAGCGCAGCAGGCCGGCGATCTTCTCCTTGTTGGCGAAGTCTTCCGCCGGGCCTTCCTTGAGCACCTGGCCGAAGTTCTTCCAGAAGCCCTTGTAGGCCTCGGCGTCGTTGCTCGCCAGCTTCTCCAGCATGTCCAGCACGCGCTTGGTCAGCGCCGACTTCATCGAGTCGATCACCGGGCCGGACTGGAGGATCTCGCGGGAGACGTTCAGCGACAGGTCGTTGGAGTCGACCACGCCCTTGATGAAGCGCAGGTACAGCGGCAGGAACTGCTCGGCCTGGTCCATGATGAACACGCGCTGCACGTACAGCTTCAGGCCGCGCGGGGCTTCGCGGTGGTACAGGTCGAACGGGGCGCGGCCGGGCACGTAGAGCAGCGAGGTGTATTCCAGCTTGCCTTCGACCTTGTTGTGGCTCCAGCTCAGCGGGTTCTCGAAGTCATGGGCGATGTGCTTATAGAACTCCTGGTATTCCTCGTCCTTGATCTCGGTGCGCGGACGGGTCCACAGGGCGCTGGCGCGGTTGACCACTTCCCATTCCGGCTCGGCCGGCTTGTCTTTCTCTTCGCCGTGGAATTCCTTCGGCAGCTCGATGGGCAGGGCGATGTGGTCGGAGTACTTCTTGATGACGTTGCGCAGGCGCCAGCCATCGGCGAACTCGTCTTCGCCATCCTTCAGGTGCAGGACGATACGGGTGCCGCGCTCGGCCTTGTCGATGGTGGCGACATCGAAGTCGCCCTCGCCTTTCGACGACCAGTGCACGCCCTCGCTGGCCGGTGCGCCGGCGCGACGGCTGAACACGTCGACCTTGTCGGCGACGATGAAGGCGCTGTAGAAGCCCACGCCGAACTGGCCGATCAGGTGCGAATCCTTCTTCTGGTCGCCCGACAGGTTCTTCAGGAAGTCGGCGGTGCCGGACTTGGCGATGGTGCCCAGGTGCGCGATCACTTCCTCGCGGCTCATGCCGATGCCGTTGTCTTCGAGGGTGACGGTCCTGGCGTCCTTGTCGAAGCTGACGCGGATCTTCAGTTCGGCGCCGCCTTCGAGCAGTTCCGGCTTGGCCAGGGCCTCGAAGCGCAGCTTGTCGGCCGCGTCGGAGGCGTTGGAAATCAGTTCGCGGAGGAAGATTTCCTTGTTCGAATACAGGGAATGGATCATCAGGTGAAGCAGTTGCTTCACTTCGGTCTGAAAGCCCAGGGTCTCTTTCTGCGTCTCCACGCTCATAGGTTCTCGCTCCGAGGATGACAAAAGCCGCAGCGGGCGGCGGATGTCAGCGAGATGGGGGCTTCCTGAAGCTTTTCAAGGGTTTGCCGCGACGGACGTCACTGCGGCAGCAACTCGATGGCGCTGATCTCCGAGGGCCGCAGGCTGTAGCTGGCCTGGCCGGCGCCGGTGAGCAGGTGGCGGATGACCACCCGGCCGTTCGGGTCGAGGCCGGTGAACACGCCTTCGGCCACGCGTCCGCGCTCGGTGGTCACGCGCATGCCGCGGTTGACGTAGCGCTGCGGCTCGGCCTGCAGGCGCTCCAGGCTCAACGGCCGCGCCGCGTTGCCGGGCGGGGGCGCGACGGGCTGGGGTTCGGCCGCCGGAGCGTTGGCCTCGGCGCGCGGCGCCAGCTTCGGGTAGCGATCGCCGCGCACCGTCCAGCCGCGGCTGGCGCTGCGCCTGAGTTCCAGGTCCAGGTGCTGGGGCTCGCCGTCCAGGCTGAAGTCCAGCGGCACCTGCAGGATCGGGCCCAGGGGCTCCAGGCGCGTCTCGGGCAGTTCCAGCTGGCGGTCCGGGAAGCGCCGCTGCAGATAGTCGCGCAGGACGTAGGCCAGGGTGTCGGCGGAGTCGAAACGGGTATCCACCTGGCCGTCGCGGTAGCGCAGGCGGTCGGTGTACAGTTCGATGCGGCCGCTGAGGGTGGTGTGGTACTCCGTCGGCAGCACCAGGTGGAAGTCGCCACGCAGGCGGTTGGGCGCCTCGGGCCGCAGGTCCAGGTGCAGGCTGTAGCCGCTGCCCAGGCGCACGGCCTCGGGCAGGTCGGCGCCCGGCGCCAGCCAGCTGACCTCCACCACGGGCCGCGGCCCGCGGTCGTCCGGCAGCACGTCCAGGCGCAGCGCACCCTGCGGCTGGGCCGGCAGGCGGATGCGCACCTCGCGGTGGGCATAGAAGTCCTGGCCCTCGCGCAGGCTGAGCACGCCGTCGATCAGTTCCGCCTGCTGCGGCGCGAAGGCCTGGCCGTCGAGCTCGCCGCGCAGGGCGATGTCCAGCTCCGGCGCCGCCACGGGCCCGCTGCGCAGCCATTGCAGGCTGAGGATGGCTTCCAGCCGCGCGCTGTCGTGGCTGGCGAGCATGGCCAGGCCGACGACCAGGGGGATGCAGCCCAGGGCACCGAGGAACAGCGCCTTGCGCGCGAAGCCCCAGTGCCGCGCCAGGAACACCGGCGCCAGGGGCGGCAGCAGGCAGGCCAGGCCCCACAGCGGGCCGCGCTCGAATGCCAGCATGACCAGCCAGGCGTAGCCGGCCAGCGCCAGCAGCAGCCCGCCGAGGATCAGCAGCGTGTCCATCGCGCCCCGGGCCTCAGGCGCCGTCGACCTTGAAATGCGCCCGCGCGGTGGCGATCGGCTCGGCGCGGCTGGTCTGCCAGGCGGTGATGGCGACGTTGGCCACGCGCCGGCCCTGGCGCCACACCTGGCACTGGGCGTAGGTGTCGCGGAAGTGTCCGGCGCGCAGGTAGTCGACGGAGAAGTCGATGATCTTCGGCAGGTGCGGCACGCCCATGAGCATCAGCAGGTGCAGCATGGCCGCGTGTTCCATGAAGCCGGCGATCACCCCGCCGTGCAGCGCCGGCAGGGTCGGGTTGCCGATGTTGTCGCGGCTGGCCGGCAGGTGGAAGATCACCTCCTCGCCCAGGCGCAGGCAGCGGATGCCGATCAGCCGGGCGTAGGGGATCATCTCCAGCAGCGGGCTGAAGTCGTTGTCCTGGTGCATCTGGCGCAGCAGGCTCTCGATGTTCGGGGTGCTCATGCGCCCTCCCCCTTGCCGCCCGCCGGGCCGCCGACGGCGCCCTTGCCCAGGCGCATGAAGGTGCCGACCACATGGGCGATGGGCTCCTGCGGGTCGTCCTGGTAGGCGATGCCGCGGGTGAAGATGACGGTGGGCGTGACGCGGTAGCACTCGGCGAACCCGAAGATGTCCTTGTGCGGCTCGGCCGGGTGCATGTAGTCGATGCGCAGGTCGAGGGTCGGGCAGATCTCGAACTGCGGCAGCACGCAGATCGTCGAGATGCCGCAGGTGGTGTCCATCAGGGAGGTGATGGCGCCGCCGTGGATCACGCCGGTTTCCGGGTTGCCAACGATCGCTTCGCTATAAGGCAGGCGCAGGGTCAGGCCCTTTTCGTCCGCGGCATGGGCCGCGATACCCAGCACCTGGCAATGGCGCAGGACGGCGAGGAAGCGTTGCGCGCGCTCTAGAATGGACATTTCAGTCATGCGGATCGGGGCCCCGGGATGCTCGATGGCGAATGATACTCCGCCGCCAACGGGCTCTGCAGTGAATAATCGTAGTGCCGGCGCAAACTTGCGTTGAACTTCTGAGGCAAGCCTCAGCTCAAAGGGCTAACACCAGGAACGCCGCACATGGAGGCTCCACGATGAAAAAAACCCTTCCCTTCGCTCTGATGCTGGTTGCAGGCCTGACGCTGGCCGGTTGCGACAAGAAAGAAGAGCCCAAGGCCCCGCCGGCTGCGCCGAGCACCGAGCAGCCGGCGACCCCGGCGCCGACCACGCCGCCGGCCAACGAAGCCGCTCCGGCGCCGACCACCCCGGCTCCGGACACCGCGCCGGCACCGTCCAACGAGGAGCAGAAGTAACAGCCCGCTCCCCGTACAACGCACAAGGCCCGCATTCGCGGGCTTTGTCGTTTCTTCACTCCGGCTCCTTCGCCGGCTCCACCTGGGGCGTGGGGGTGAACACCATCACCTTGAGCACGTCGGAGTGGAACTCGCGCTGGTACAGCACCCCGACCACCCCGGCGGTAACCAGCATGAAGATCCACGGGTTGATGAACCAGGCCAGCATGGCCAGGCCGAAGTAGTAGGAACGCAGGCCCTGGTTGAACTGGTGCGCAGCCATGGACACCACCCGCGCGGCGCGCTCGGCGAAGGCGTTGCGCTCCTGCTCGCCGACGTGGCGCTCGCCGATCATCGGCGCCGAGCCCACCAGCACGGCGGCGAAGTTGTACTGGCGCATGCACCAGCTGAAGGTGAAGAAGGCATACACGAACACCACCGCCAGGCACAACAGCTTCAGCTCCGACAGACCACGGGTCGGCGAGGCCACGAAAGGCAGGTCGGCCAGCACCGACACGGTACGCTCGGCCGAACCCAGCAGGGTGAGGATGCCGGCCAGGATGATCAGGGTGCTGGAGGCGAAGAACGAGGCGTTGCGCTCCAGGTTGCCGATCACGCTGGCGTCGGCCACGCGGTTGTCGCGCAGCAGCAGGCGGCGCATCCAGTCCTTGCGGTACAGGTGCAGCACGCTGGCCAGGCACGCGGTGTCGCGGGCCCTGTGGCTGGCGTAGCGGGCATAGCCGACCCAGCAGAGGGTGAACCAGAGCATGGCCAGCAGGTTCCACAGGTACTGGATATCGAAGAGGTCGACGACGTCGGTCATGGTCTTCCTTGGCGGGCCCTGTCGGCGGGCCCGGCCGTTGATGGGGTAATGGCGGGAGAACGCGGCAGATAGACGCCGGATATTCGCGGGAAGACACGTGATCGCTTCCGATTGCGGAAATGTCCCATGACACCCTGTAGGAGCACGCCCTGCGCGCGAATCGCGGATGAATCCGCTACTACGGTTCCGATGAAACACGGGCGTAGGAGCGGACTCCGTCCGCGATTGGATTCACCGGCCACGCCGGATGCCCCGGTGGCACGGCCAACGGCGGATAACCGCGAACGGTTATGCGCCCTACGCTCCCGCCCCACAGACAAACACGATGTCCCGTAGGATGGCGTTGAGCGAAGCGAAACCCATCCTACGAAAACCGGTTCGCGCGGTGGGCAAGACAGCACAACGAAAAAGGCCGCTTCGCGGGCGGCCTTTCTCGTTGCGGCGGGCCCGGTCAGGCCACGGCTTCGCTGGGCTCGCCCAGCAGGCGGTCGACCACCACCATCACGGCGAGCATGGCCACCGAGGGGATCAGCCAGGCCAGGCCCTGCTCGGACAGCGGCAGGTGGGCCAGCCACTGGGGCAGGTTGAAGCCGGCGCCCTTGAGCGCGTCGACCATGCCGAAGGCCAGCGATACCGCCATCACCGGCGCGACTATGCGTGCCTGCGACTTCCACAGGCCGGCACAGAAGCTCAGCGCCACCAGCACGATGCACGGCGGGTAGATGGCGGTCAGCACCGGCACCGAGAACTGGATCAGCTTGGTCAGGCCGAGGTTGGACACCAGCAGCGAGAAGCCGGCCAGGATCACCACCAGGCTGCGGTAGGACAGCGGCAGGATGCGGCAGAAGTACTCGGCGCAGGCGCAGGTCAGGCCCACGGCGGTGACCAGGCAGGCCAGGGCGATGAGCACGGCGAGGAAGCCGCTGCCCAGGGAGCCGAAGGTGTGTTGCACGTAGGCGTGCAGCACGGCCGCGCCATTGCTGGCGCCGGCGGCGATGTCGTGGCTGCCCGAGCCCAGGCGGAACAGGCTGATGTACACCAGCGCCAGCCCTACCCCGGCGATCAGCCCGGCGATCACCGCGTAGCGGGTGATCAGGCGTGGCGACTGCACGCCGCGGGAGCGGATGGCGTTGACGATGACGATGCCGAAGACCAGGGCGCCCAGGGTGTCCATGGTCAGGTAGCCGTTGATGAAGCCCTGGGAGAAGGCCGCGTGCTCGTAGCTCGGCTCGGCCTGGCCGATGGTGCCGGCCGGCAGCATGAAGGCGGCGATGCCCAGCGCCGCCAGGGCGATGATCTTCAGCGGGGCGAGGAAGCGGCCCACGGTGTCCAGCAGCTTGCCCGGGTACAGCGAGATCACCAGGACCACCAGGAAGTACGCCAGGCTGTAGAGGAACAGCGGCAGCGCGCCGTCACCGGTGAGCGGCGCCAGGCCCACTTCGAAGGACACGGTGGCGGTACGCGGGGTGGCGAACAGCGGGCCCACGGAGAGGTAGCAGACCGCCGCCAGCAGGCCGCCGGCGACGCGCCCGATGGGGTGGCTGAGGGTGTCCATGGCGCCACCGACCTTGGCCAGGGCGACCACGGTGATGACCGGCAGGCCGACCGCGGTGATCAGGAAGCCGAGGGCCGCCATCCATACGTGCGGGCCCGAGTGCAGGCCGACGATGGGCGGGAAGATGATGTTGCCGGCCCCGACGAACAGGGCGAAGGTCATAAAGCCGAGCGCCAGGATGTCCTGGCCTTTCAAGACGTTCATTCAGGGGAATACCACAGTGCTGAAACGGTTTCGTGGCCTGCCAGGGCACAACGGCCGAACGGGCACGGCGCAGCCGCATCGGGGATGCCTGCGTTCATACCTGTACGGGAGATTGTTCTTGGTAGTCCGATAGCAGAGGTTTTCCATGAGCTCGTGGCCCGGTTGCTCCTGCATTCTGGTTGTCCCGCCATCCTTGACGGTCAGGAATCACCGCCGCTCCGGGTAGGAGTTGGCGGTCAGCGCGCCTTCCCTTGTGGGGAACGCAACGCTGGAGATAGTTGCTAGCCTAACGATCTATCCCGATGAACTGCACTGACATACGTCAGCTCGTCCGCGGGATGAAAGGGCGTGTCGCCTGGACGACACTTCTTGCGGCGAGGCGGCAATGCAAGAGGCCACCCGAAGGTGGCCTCTCGCGGACGCTCAGGTAAGCGAAACGCTTACTTGGTCGCCCAGCCGGTCAGCTCGGCCAGGGCCTTGCCGATGTCGGCCAGGGAACGCACGGTCTTCACGCCGGCGTCCTGCAGGGCGGCGAACTTCTCGTCCGCAGTGCCCTTGCCGCCGGAGATGATGGCGCCGGCGTGGCCCATGCGCTTGCCGGGCGGTGCGGTGACGCCAGCGATGTAGGACACCACCGGCTTGGTCACGTTGGCCTTGATGTAGGCAGCGGCTTCTTCTTCAGCCGAACCGCCGATCTCGCCGATCATGACGATGGCTTCGGTCTTCGGGTCTTCCTGGAACAGCTTCAGGATGTCGATGAAGTTGGAGCCCGGGATCGGGTCGCCGCCGATGCCCACGCAGGTGGACTGGCCGAAGCCGGCGTCGGTGGTCTGCTTCACGGCTTCGTAGGTCAGGGTGCCGGAACGCGACACGATGCCCACCTTGCCCGGCAGGTGGATGTGGCCGGGCATGATGCCGATCTTGCACTCGCCGGGGGTGATCACGCCCGGGCAGTTCGGGCCGATCAGGCGTACGCCCAGCTCGTCGCACTTGACCTTGGCTTCCAGCATGTCGATGGTCGGGATGCCTTCGGTGATGCAGACGATCAGCTTGATGCCGCCGAAGGCCGCTTCCAGGATCGAGTCCTTGCAGAACGGAGCCGGAACGTAGATGACCGATGCGTCGGCACCGGTGGCTTCCACGGCTTCCTTGACGGTGTTGAACACCGGCAGGCCCAGGTGGGTGGTGCCGCCCTTGCCGGGGGTCACGCCGCCAACCATCTTGGTGCCGTAGGCGATGGCTTGTTCGGAGTGGAAGGTACCCTGCGAGCCGGTGAAGCCCTGGCAGATGACTTTGGTGTCTTTATTGATCAGGACGCTCATTACTTACCCTCCGCGGCCTTGACGACTTGCTGGGCAGCGTCGGTCAGGCTGGTCGCCGCGATGATGTTCAGACCGCTTTCGGCCAGGACCTTGGCGCCGAGATCGGCGTTGTTGCCTTCCAGACGAACGACAACCGGGATTTTCACGCCGACTTCTTTCACGGCGCCGATGATGCCTTCGGCGATCATGTCGCAGCGGACGATGCCGCCGAAGATGTTCACCAGGACGGCAGCGACGTTGCTGTCGGAGAGGATGATCTTGAACGCTTCGGTCACGCGTTCCTTGGTCGCGCCGCCGCCAACGTCGAGGAAGTTGGCCGGCTTGCCGCCGTGCAGGTTGACGATGTCCATGGTGCCCATGGCCAGGCCGGCGCCGTTGACCATGCAGCCGATGTTGCCTTCCAGCGCGACGTAGTTCAGTTCCCACTTCTGCGCATGGGCTTCACGGGCGTCGTCCTGGGACGGGTCGTGCATGGCGCGCAGCTTGGGCTGACGGTACAGGGCGTTGGAGTCGATGTTGATCTTGGCGTCCAGGCAGTGCAGGTTGCCGTCTTTCTTGATCACCAGCGGGTTCACTTCCAGCAGCGCCAGGTCGTAGTCCTGGAACAGCTTGGCCAGGCCGACGAAGATGTGGGTGAACTGCTTGATCTGGTCACCCTTCAGGCCCAGCTGGAAGGCCAGCTCGCGGCCCTGGAACGGCTGGGCGCCGACCAGCGGGTCGATGGTGGCCTTGAGGATCTTCTCGGGAGTGTCGTGGGCGACCTTCTCGATGTCCACGCCACCTTCGGTGGAGGCCATGAAGACGATACGGCGGCTGGAACGGTCGACGACGGCGCCGAGGTACAGCTCCTTGTCGATGTCGGTGCAGGATTCCACCAGGATCTTGCTGACCGGCTGGCCATTGGCGTCAGTCTGGTAGGTCACCAGACGCTTGCCCAGCCAGTTGGCGGCGAACGCCTTGGCGTCCTCCTTGCTCTTGACCAGCTTCACACCGCCCGCTTTGCCGCGGCCACCGGCGTGCACCTGGGCCTTGACGACCCACTCGGTGCCACCGATTTTCTCACAGGCTTCTGCGGCCTCTTCGGGTGTGTCGACGGCATAGCCCTTGGATACGGGCAGGCCGTACTCAGCGAACAGCTGCTTACCCTGATACTCGTGGAGATTCATGCTTGTCTACCGTTTTTTCGTCTTGGGTATTGCGCATTCGGCGCAGCGCTCGTGGCGCCGCACCACCTGTGACTCCCGCCCTTGCAGGCGGGAATCCGGCGGGATGGTCGCGGCAGCCCCTCGCGAATGACTGCCGCCCTGCCCCGCCGTGGTCCTACCGCCTCAGCGCTTCTTGCGGTTGGCGATGTGGATGGCGTGGCCATTCACCGCCAGGGCCGCTTCGTGCAGCGCTTCGGACAGAGTCGGGTGGGAGAAGACCATCATGCCCAGGTCTTCGGCGCTGGTGCCGAATTCCATGGCGATCGCGCCCTGCTGGACCAGCTCGGCGGCGCTCGGGCCGATCACGTGGACGCCCAGCACGCGGTCGGTCTTGGCATCGGCGATGACCTTGACCAGGCCGGTGGTGTCGTTGGCAGCCATGGCGCGGCCGCTGGCGGCGAACGGGAAGGTGCCGACGTTGACTTCGACGCCTTCGCCCTTGAGCTGCTGCTCGGTCTTGCCGACCCAGGCGATTTCCGGGTGGGTGTAGATGACCGACGGGATCAGGTCGTAGTTCATCTGGGCCTTGTGGCCTGCAATGCGCTCGGCGACCATCACGCCCTCTTCCGAGGCCTTGTGCGCCAGCATGGCGCCGCGGACCACGTCACCGATGGCGAACACGCCCGGAACGCTGGTCTTGCACTGGTCGTCGACGAAGATGAAGCCACGCTCGTCCAGGGTCACGCCGCTGTCGGCGGCCAGCAGGTCGGTGGTCACCGGGCGACGGCCCACGGCCACGATCAGCTTGTCGAAGGTTTCCTTCTGCTCGCCGTTGGCGTCGGTGAAGGTCACGGTGACCTGCTTCTTCTTCACCTCGGTGCCGGTGACGCGGGCGCCCAGGCGGATGTTCAGGCCTTGCTTGGTCAGGACCTTCAGGGCTTCCTTGGCGATCTGCTCGTCGGCGGCCGGGAGGAACTTGTCCAGGGCTTCCAGGACGGTGACTTCGGCACCCAGGCGGGCCCAGACCGAACCCAGCTCCAGGCCGATGACGCCGGCGCCGATCACGCCCAGCTTCTTCGGCACGGCCTGGAATTCCAGGGCGCCGGTGGAGTCGACGATGATGTCGTCGGTCAGCGGGGCCGGCGGGATCTCGACCGGCTTGGAGCCGGAGGCGATGATGATGTTGTCGGCTTCCAGAACCTGGGTCTTGCCGTCCAGGCCGGTCACTTCGACCTGCTTGTTGGCCAGGACCTTGCCGTGGCCTTCGAAGGAAGTCACGCCATTGGCCTTGAACAGGGTGGCGATGCCGCCGGTCAGGTTCTTCACGATGTTGGCCTTGCGGGCAATCATCGCCGGAACGTCCATCTTCACGCCGCCGGTGGAGATACCGTGGACGTCGAAGCCTTCTTTGGCTTCCTTGTACTTCCAGGAGCTGTCCAGAAGCGCCTTGGACGGAATGCAGCCTACGTTCAGGCAGGTACCGCCGAGGGCGACCTTGCCCTCTTTACCGATGTACTTCTCGATGCAAGCGGTCTTCAGGCCGAGCTGGGCGGCACGGATGGCAGCCACGTAGCCGCCGGGGCCGGCACCAATCACAACCACGTCGAATTTCTGGCTCATATCTCAATCCTTATTCCGGTGAAGCGGACGGCCCCTTTCGGGGCCGTCGTGTAGTACGGGGCCGTCGGGTGAAATGACGAATCAGACGTCCAGCAGCAGACGAGCCGGATCTTCCAGCAGGTCCTTCATGGCGACCAGGAAGCTCACCGCTTCCTTGCCGTCGATCATGCGGTGGTCGTAGGACAGCGCCAGGTACATCATCGGCAGGATCACCACCTGGCCGTTAACGGCCATCGGGCGTTCCTGGATCTTGTGCATGCCGAGGATGGCGGTCTGCGGCGGGTTGACGATCGGCGTCGACAGCAGAGAACCGAATACGCCACCGTTGGAAATGGTGAAAGTACCACCGGTCATGTCTTCGATGGACAGCTTGCCGTCCTTGGCCTTCTTGCCGAAGGTGGCGATGCCGTTCTCGATCTCGGCCAGGCTCATGAACTCGGCGTTACGCAGTACCGGTACCACCAGGCCGCGGTCGCTGGACACGGCGACACCGATGTCCTGGTAGCCGTGGTAGACGATGTCGTTGCCGTCGATCGAGGCGTTGACGCCGGGGAAGCGCTTCAGGGCTTCGGTGGCGGCCTTGACGAAGAAGGACATGAAGCCCAGGCGCACGCCGTTGTGCTTCTTCTCGAACAGGTCCTTGTACTTGTTGCGCAGGTCCATGATCGGCTTCATGTTGACTTCGTTGAAAGTAGTCAGCATGGCCATGGAGGACTGGGCTTCGACCAGGCGCTCGGCGACCTTGGCGCGCAGGCGGGTCATCGGCACGCGCTTCTCGACGCGGTCGCCGGCGGCGAACACCGGGGCCTCGGCGGCCGGAGCGGCCGGCTTGGCGGCGGCCGGAGCGGCAGCCGGGGCGTTCTTCTTGGCCTCGACGGCGGCGACCACGTCTTCCTTGGTCACGCGGCCGCCCTTGCCGGTGCCGGCGATGCTGTTCGGGTCGATGCCGTTCTCTTCGGCCAGCTTGCGCGCGGCCGGCGAGAGGATGGCGTCTTCGCCGGCGGCAGCCGGAGCGGCAGCGGCAGCCGGGGCAGCCGCCGGAGCGGCGGCGGCCGGAGCCGGAGCGGCAGCAGCGGCGCCGCCTTCGCTCAGCTTGCCGAGCAGTTCGTTGGAGAGGACGGTGTCGCCTTCGTTCTTGATGATCTCGGCCAGTACGCCGTCGGCCTCGGCCAGCACCTCGATGACCACCTTGTCGGTCTCGATGTCGACGATCAGTTCGTCACGCTTGACGGCTTCACCGACCTTCTTGTGCCAGGTGGCGACGGTGCCGTCGGCGACCGATTCCGGGAAGGTTGGGGCTTTGATTTCGATAGCCATTGTGTGTGTTTCCTTAAATTCGGTATCTACTGCGCGTTGGCGTTAAACGGTGAAGGCGTCTTGCAGCAGTTTTTCCTGCTGCTCGGCGTGCATCGAAGCGTAGCCGCAAGCCGGGGCGGCCGAGCCGTCGCGGCCGGCGTATTCCAGGTTGAGGCCCTTCTTGTGCGCGGCGATGACACGGCGCATGTGGTGCTGCGAGCAGTACCAGGCACCCTGGTTCATCGGTTCTTCCTGGCACCAGACGATGTGCTTGAGGTTCTTGTACTTGGACAGGACCTCGGCCAGGTCGTCTTCCGGGAACGGGTACAGCTGTTCCAGGCGGACGATCGCGATGTTCTCGCGGCCTTCGGCACGGCGCTTCTCCAGCAGGTCGTAGTACACCTTGCCGCTGCACAGGACGATGCGGTCGACCTTCTTCGGATCCAGGCCGTCGATCTCGTCGATGACGGTCTGGAACGAGCCGTTGGCCAGGTCTTCCAGGGTCGAGATGGCCAGCTTGTGGCGCAGCAGCGACTTCGGCGTCATGACGATCAGCGGCTTGCGCAGCGGGCGGATCACCTGGCGGCGCAGCATGTGGTAGACCTGCGCCGGGGTGGTCGGCACGCAGACCTGGATGTTCTGCTCGGCGCACAGCTGCAGGTAACGCTCCAGACGCGCGGAGGAGTGCTCCGGGCCCTGGCCTTCGTAGCCGTGCGGCAGCAGCATGGTCAGGCCGCACAGGCGCTGCCACTTGGTCTCGCCACTGGTGATGAACTGGTCGATCACCACTTGCGCACCGTTGGCGAAGTCACCGAACTGGGCTTCCCAGATCACCAGCGCGTTCGGCGTGGTGGTGGCGTAGCCGTATTCGAACGCCAGTACCGCCTCTTCCGAGAGGTAGGAGTCGTACAGGCTGACGCGCGGCTGGCCGTCGAACAGGTGGGCCAGGGGGATGTAGACCGAGTCGTCCTTCTGGTTGTGCAGCGCCGCATGGCGGTGCGAGAAGGTGCCGCGGCCGACGTCCTGGCCGGTCATGCGCACCGGGTGGCCTTCGAACAGCAGGGTGGCGTAGGCCAGGTTCTCGGCGAAGCCCCAGTTGATCGGCATGCCGCCGGCGGTCATCTTGGCGCGGTCTTCGTAGATCTTCTGCACCTGGCGCTGCATGACGAAACCGTCCGGGGTCTCCAGCAGCTTGTTGGACAGCTCCTGCAGGGTCTTCAGGTCGAAGCGGGTGTCGTGACGCGCGGTCCAGGCGTGACCAACGTACGGACGCCAGTCGACGAAGAGCTCCTTGTTCGGCTCCTTGACCAGGCTTTTCACCACGTGCTGGCCGTTGTCCAGGGCGTCGCGGTACTCGTCGACCTTTTCCTGGGCCTGCTCGGCGGTCTGCACGCCAGCTGCGATCAGCGCGTCGGCATACAGGTCGCGGGTGGTGCGCTGCTTGGCGATCTGCTGGTACATCAGCGGCTGGGTGCCGCTGGGCTCGTCGGCCTCGTTGTGGCCGCGGCGGCGGTAGCAGACCAGGTCGATGACCACGTCACGCTTGAACTGCATGCGGTAGTCGACGGCCAGCTGGGTGACGAACAGCACCGCTTCCGGGTCGTCGCCGTTCACGTGGAAGATCGGCGCCTGGATCATCTTGGCAACGTCGGTCGCGTACTCGGTGGAGCGCGCGTCGTCCTGGCGGCTGGTGGTGAAGCCGACCTGGTTGTTGATCACGATGTGGATGGTGCCGCCGGTCTTGTAGGCACGGGTCTGGGACATCTGGAAGGTTTCCATGACCACGCCCTGCCCCGCGAAGGCGGCGTCGCCGTGGATGGAAATCGGTACCACCTTGTCGCCGTTGCCGTCCTTGCGACGGTCCTGGCGGGCGCGTACCGAACCCTCGACCACCGGGGAGACGATCTCCAGGTGCGAGGGGTTGAAGGCCAGCGCCAGGTGGACTTCGCCACCGCTGGTCATGACGTTGGAAGAGAAGCCCTGGTGGTACTTCACGTCGCCCGAGCCCAGCTCGACCAGCTTCTTGCCTTCGAACTCGTCGAAGAGGTCGCGCGGGTTCTTGCCGAGGGTGTTGACCAGGACGTTCAGACGGCCACGGTGGGCCATGCCGATGACGATTTCCTTGACGCCGTAGGAGCCGGAGCGCTGGATGATCTCGTCGACCATCGGAATCAGGCTTTCGCCGCCTTCAAGACCGAAACGCTTGGTGCCCGGGTACTTGGTGCCCAGGTATTTCTCCAGGCCCTCGGCCGCCGTCAGGCGTTCGAGCAGGTGGGCGCGGGCATCGGCGGAGTAAGCCGGACGACCCCGTACGCTTTCCAGGCGCTGGGCGAACCAGTGGCGCTGCTCGGAATCGACGATGTGCATGAACTCCGCGCCGATGGTGCTGCAGTAGGTCTGCTTCAGCGCATCGAGGATTTCACGCAGGGTGGCCTCTTCCTTGCCGATGTAGAGCTCACCGGTGCGGAAGGTGGTGTCGAGGTCGGCGGCGGTCAGGCCGTAGTGATCCAGCGACAGGTCCGAAGGCGCGGTGCGCACCCAGAGGCCCAGCGGATCGAGCGTCGCGGCCTGATGTCCACGCAGCCGGTACGCCAGGATCAGGCGCAGGACTTCGACCTGTTTCTTCTCGTGCTCGGTGCTGACGCTGCCGGCGGAAACGGGCGCAGCGCGGCGCTGGTTCTTGGCCAGGAGCACGAAATGATCACGGATGGAGGAATGCGAGACGTCGGGGGCGGGATTGCCGTCGGCAGGGAGCTTCTGGAAGTACGTGCGCCACTCTTCTGGCACAGCGTTCGGGTCGTGCAGGTAGAGCTCGTAGAGCTCTTCGACGTAGGCAGCGTTCCCACCGGATAGATGGGCACTGTTCCACATCCGCTGCATTACGCTTTCGTGCATGCTTGGTCACCCTCGGTAAGGGGACTCCACCTGATGGAACTCTCGGGAGACCCAGCCCTGTTGCAGCGACTGGTAGCCACAAAGGTTCCCGCAGATAGTCCGGGTACCAGCCCGGATGCCCCTGCTGGTCATATATACGTTTTCAGAGTCAGAACCCCGGCTTTGTGGGCTGGGGCCCGTTGCAACCGTACCGCCGGACAATGTTCCGGCGGCACGGGTATTGCTCTTTCCGCATGCGGCAGCGAGTGGGATCAGGTCCCGCTCTGCAGCAGCATGTTGCGAATGTGACCGATGGCCTTGGTAGGGTTCAGGCCTTTCGGGCAGACATTCACGCAGTTCATGATCCCACGGCAACGGAACACGCTGAACGGATCGTCCAGGCTGGCCAGGCGAGCCTGGGTCTCCGTGTCACGGCTGTCGGCCAGGAAACGATAGGCCTGCAGCAGCGCAGCGGGGCCGAGGAACTTGTCCGGGTTCCACCAGAACGACGGGCAGGAGGTCGAGCAGCAGGCGCACAGGATGCACTCGTACAGACCGTCCAGCTTTTCGCGCTCTTCGGGGGTTTGCAGGCGTTCGATCGCCGGCGCGGCATACTTGTTCTGCAGGTACGGCTTAACGCTCTCGTACTGCTTGTAGAAGATGCGCATATCGACGACCAGGTCACGGATCACCGGCAGGCCCGGCAGCGGACGCAGCACCAGCTTGCCGCCCTTCAGGCCGGCGGCCGACAGCGGAGTGATGCAGGCCAGGCCGTTCTTGCCATTGATGTTCATACCGTCGGAGCCGCAGACGCCCTCGCGGCAGGAACGACGGTAGGAGAAGCCCTCGTCCTGTTCCTTGATCAGCGCCAGCACGTCCAGGACCATCACGTCCTTGCCCTGGGTATCGACGTCGAAGTCCTGCATGTACGGTGCAGCGTCCTTCTCCGGGTTGTAGCGGTAAACACTTACTTTCAACATGACGGGCACCCTTAGTAAGTACGAACCTTGGGTTCGAATGCCGGAACGGTCTTCGGCGCGAAGTTGACGGCACGCTTGGCAACGCGCTTCTCACCCGGGAAGTACAGGGTGTGGCACAGCCAGTTCTCGTCGTCGCGCTCCTCGAAGTCTTCGCGGGCATGGGCGCCGCGGGACTCTTTGCGGTTTTCGGCCGCGATGGCGGTGGCTTCGGCCACCTCGAGGAGGTTCTGCAGTTCCAGCGCTTCGATGCGCGCGGTGTTGAAAGCCTGGCTCTTGTCGTTGATCTTGACGTTGGCGATGCGATCGCGCAGGTCAGCCAGTTGGGCGATACCCTTCTGCATGTATTCGCCGGTACGGAATACACCGAAGTAGTTCTGCATGCACTGCTGCAGTTCGCGCTTGAGCGGGGCGACTTCTTCGCCGCTGGTGCGCTCGTTCACGCCGTTCAGGCGCTTGAAGGAGGCTTCCAGGTCGGACTCGGAGGCGCCGCGGTGCTCGATGCCCTCTTTCAGGGCCTTTTCCAGGTGCAGGCCGGTGGCGCGGCCGAAGACCACCAGGTCGAGCAGCGAGTTGCCGCCCAGGCGGTTGGCGCCGTGCACCGATACGCAGGCGACTTCGCCGACCGCGAACAGGCCTTCGATGATGGTGTCGTTGCCGTTGGCGTCCATGGTCAGGGCCTGGCCATGGATGTTGGTGGCGACGCCGCCCATCATGTAGTGGCAGGTCGGGATGACCGGGATGGGCGCGACCACCGGGTCGACGTGGGCGAAGGTCTTGGACAGTTCGCAGATGCCGGGCAGGCGGCTGTGCAGGACTTCCTCGCCGAGGTGGTCGAGCTTCAGCAGCACGTGGTCCTTGTTCGGGCCCACGCCGTTGCCGGCGATCACTTCCTTGACCATGGAGCGTGCGACCACGTCGCGGCCGGCCAGGTCCTTGGCGTTCGGCGCGTAACGCTCCATGAAGCGCTCGCCATGGGCGTTGATCAGGTAGCCGCCTTCACCACGGCAACCTTCGGTGACCAGTACACCGGCGCCGGCGATGCCGGTCGGGTGGAACTGCCACATCTCGATGTCCTGCACCGGTACGCCGGCGCGCAGGGCCATGCCCACGCCGTCGCCGGTGTTGATCAGGGCGTTGGTGGTGGAGGCGTAGATGCGGCCCGCACCGCCGGTGGCCAGGACCACGGCCTTGGAGCGGATATAAATGGTGTCGCCGCTCTCGATGTCGATGGCGATGATGCCGACCACGTGGCCGTCCTGGTTCTTCACCAGGTCGACGGCGTACCACTCGTTGAGGAAGGAGGTGCCGTTCTTCAGGTTGGCCTGGTACAGGGTGTGCAGCAGGGCGTGACCGGTACGGTCGGCCGCGGCGCAGGTACGGGCGGCCTGGCCACCCTTGCCGAAGTCCTTGGACTGGCCACCGAACGGACGCTGGTAGATGCGGCCCTGCTCGGTACGGGAGAACGGCAGGCCCATGTGTTCCAGCTCGAACACGGCTTCCGGGCCGACGGAGCACATGTATTCGATGGCGTCCTGGTCACCGATGTAGTCGGAGCCCTTGACGGTGTCGTACATGTGCCAGCGCCAGTCGTCGTTCGGGTCGGCCGAGGCGATGGCGCAGGTGATGCCGCCCTGGGCGGAAACGGTGTGCGAGCGGGTCGGGAAGACCTTGGTCACCACGGCGGTCTTGTGGCCGCCCTGGGCCAGTTGCAGCGCGGCACGCATGCCGGCGCCGCCGCCACCAACGATGATGGCGTCGAAGGAGAGAGTGCGAATGCTTGCCATGGATCAGTTACCCCAGAGAATCTGCACACCCCAGACGAAGAATGCGAACATGGCCATGCCGCATACCGCCTGGACGAGGAAACGCACGATGGTCGCGGGCTTGCCCAGCGCCATCTGAGTCAGGTAGTCGGTGGTGATGGTCCACATGCCGACCCAGGCGTGCACGCTCAGGGCAACCAGCGTGAGAAGACTGAAGATCTTCATCAGGCTGTGGGAGAACAGACCATGCCACTCCTCGTAGGAAATGTTCGGGTGTGCGATCAGGTAACCCAGCAGGAAAAGCACATAAGCCGCGAGAACGACCGCAGAAACGCGTTGGGCCATCCAGTCGTAGAGGCCGGAACGCGAGAAGTTAGTGACGTTAGTTACCATACCCAGACCCCCGCCAGAACGATCAGCACCACGGCAATGGCGATGACGATTTTCGAACCACGCTTGCCACCTTCCAGCGTCTCGCCGATACCTGCGTCCATGACGAGGTGACGAATGCCGGCTACCAGGTGGTACAGCAGCGCGGAGAGCAGGCCCCAGATCACAAGCTTGGCCAACGGATGGGCCAGACACGCCTTCACCTGCTCGAAGCTGTCTTCCGATGCCAGGGACTTGTCGAGCGCGAACAGCAGCACGGCAATGCCCACGAACAGGATGACGCCAGAGATGCGGTGGAGAATGGACGTGTAAGCAGTGACAGGGAGTTTGATGGTCCTTAGGTCTAGGTTTACAGGTCGTTTGCTATTCACGGCTTTTTTCACACTGAGAGCCCTTCGAATTGCAGGGCTAGTTGTCGGGAGGTGCACTTGTCAGGTACCCATCACCTTCGGGAGTGACAACCGCCTGTGGAGCGAGGCCTGGAGGGCCCCAGCGGCTGGTCGCCGAGTATAGACAGTTAGGCTCCTAATGACAACGGAATCGCCTTCGCCTAAGGACTTATTGCCGCACCCCGGGAAAAGGCGTAAATAGGCGATTTTTTTCGCCAAAACAGGCAGTTGGAGGGGCTGTCAGGCACCACTTCTTGCAAATTGACAATCGGATTTATCTCTCTATAGTGGTGCGGGCCCTGCGTGGGGGGTCGTACAGATGATTTCAAGCATTAATAGGAGGCCTAATCATGGCTGACAAGAAAGCGCAGTTGATCATCGAGGGCGCAGCCCCCGTCGAACTGCCCGTCCTCTCCGGCACGCTGGGCCCCGATGTAGTGGATGTGCGGGGTCTGACCTCCACGGGCCACTTCACGTTCGATCCTGGCTTCATGTCCACCGCCTCCTGCGAGTCGAAGATCACTTATATCGACGGCGACAAGGGCGTGCTGCTGCACCGCGGCTATCCGATCGAGCAACTGGCCGAGAAATCCGACTACCTGGAAACCTGCTACCTGCTGCTCAAGGGCGAACTGCCCACCGCCGAGCAGAAGGAACAGTTCGTCGGCACCATCAAGAACCACACCATGGTTCACGAGCAGCTGAAGACCTTCTTCAACGGCTTCCGCCGCGATGCCCACCCGATGGCCATCATGTGCGGCGTGATCGGCGCCCTCTCCGCCTTCTACCACGACTCCCTGGACATCAATAACCCCAAGCACCGCGAGATTTCCGCGCACCGCCTGGTCGCCAAGATGCCGACCATCGCCGCCATGGTGTACAAGTACTCCATGGGTCAGCCGATGATGTATCCGCGCAACGACCTGAGCTACGCAGAAAACTTCCTGCACATGATGTTCAACACCCCCTGCGAGACCAAGCCGATCAGCCCCGTGCTGGCCAAGGCCATGGACCGCATCTTCATCCTGCACGCCGACCACGAGCAGAACGCCTCGACCTCGACCGTGCGCCTGGCCGGCTCCTCCGGCGCCAACCCGTTCGCCTGCATCGCCTCCGGCATCGCCGCCCTCTGGGGCCCGGCCCACGGTGGCGCGAACGAAGCGGTACTGCGCATGCTGGACGAGATCGGTGACGTTTCGAACATCGAGAAGTTCGTGGCCAAGGCCAAGGACAAGAACGATCCGTTCAAGCTGATGGGCTTCGGCCACCGCGTGTACAAGAACTTCGACCCGCGCGCCAAGGTCATGAAGCAGACC
This sequence comes from Pseudomonas sp. 273, assembly GCF_029201425.1. Taxonomy (NCBI): domain Bacteria; kingdom Pseudomonadati; phylum Pseudomonadota; class Gammaproteobacteria; order Pseudomonadales; family Pseudomonadaceae; genus Pseudomonas; species Pseudomonas sp. 273. The sequence continues at coordinate 2,414,252 of NZ_CP116775.1, read as the reverse complement.
TGCGACGAGGTGCTCAGCGAGCTGGGCATCAACGACCCGCAGCTGGAACTGGCCATGAAGCTGGAAGAGATCGCCCGCCACGACCCCTACTTCGTGGAGCGCAACCTCTACCCGAACGTGGACTTCTACTCGGGCATCATCCTCAAGGCCATCGGCATCCCGACCAGCATGTTCACCGTGATCTTCGCCCTGGCACGTACCGTGGGCTGGATCTCGCACTGGCAGGAAATGCTCTCCGGCCCGTACAAGATCGGCCGCCCGCGCCAGCTGTACACCGGCTACACCCAGCGCGACTTCGTCGAGCTCGGCGCTCGCAAGTAAGTCCCGCCGGGATGGGAAAAGGCTGCTTCGGCAGCCTTTTTCTTTTATGGCGCCGAGCCATGCACCCGTAGGGCGCATAACGCCTACGGCGTTATCCGCCGTCCTGCCGGGCGCCGGCGTTCCGGCTGGCCTACCGGTTGCCAGAAGGCACGGCATTTCCCTGTAGGAGCGGACTCCGTCCGCGATTGCCCCCAGGCTGCGCCGGACCATCCGGTAACCCCCGCCATGCAAAAGGCCGCCCAAAGGCGGCCTCTTCGACGCGAACGCCCAGCCTCAGCGCTTCTCGGCAGCCGCGCGCAACCCCTTCAGGGTATTCATCGGCGCGTCCACCACGAAGCTGTTGGCCAGCCAGGACGGGATGCTGCCACCCGGCTCGGTCTGCACCTGGTAGGTCACCTCGGTGACGCCCGTGCCCTTGGGCACCAGCTTCCATTCGCCGACCAGCTTGGGCACGCGGATCTCGCCCTTCTCTTCGGGGATGTAGGTCGGCTCGGCCTGCAGGTGGCGGATGAGGCCGCCGTCGGCGGTCTTCTCTGTGCTCACGTGGATCACCACGTCGCGGCCGGTCACGGGCCAGGGCATGTCGATCTTCGAGTAGGTCCAGGAGTTGTCGCCCTCGCTCTTGAGCAGGCGCATCTCGGCGCAGGCGTGGATCCACTTGCAGGAGCCCTTCACGTCTTCCTGCAGGGCGTTGATGCTGGCCACGTCGGCCTTGATGTCGACCACGCCGCGGTAGGCCTTGTACTTCGAGCCCGGGACGCTGCTCAGGTAGACCTTGACGCCGTCCTCGTCCTTGGCCAGTTGCCAATCCTCGGCCATGGCGGCGCCACAGGCGCCCAGCAGGGCGGCACTCAACAGGGTCATACGCAGGATGCCACGCATCGTCATCTTCCTCTGGTTATTGTTGGTCTGGCCGGGCCGGCCAAGCGCCGGGCCCGTGCAAATCCGCGATCCTGAGCGGTTCGGCAGTCAGGATGGGCGCCAGTATGGCCCCTGAAAACGTGACTTCCAAGTCACTCAGGCGGCGGTGATCCGTTCCCATTCGGCGAGGATACGCAGGGCTTCCCCGTTGCTGCTGCCGCAGACCTCGGCATCGGCGTCGAAGGCCGCGCAGACCGCCGGGCGCTCGGGCCGGCCGAACAGGCGGCAGAGGTTGCGCTCGTCCAGTTGCACGCAACGCACGCCCGCGGGCTTGCCGCCGGGCATGCCGGGGATGGGCGAGGAGATCGACGGCGCCACGCAGCAGGCGCCACAACCGGCACGGCATTGCATCGTTGCAGGGCTCTCGGAAGGGTGCGACAGGGATGGCGCACCGCAGGGCCGGTGCGCGGCGCGGAGGATAAGCCCAGCGGCGCCCGCCGCCAAGGGCCTTGCATCGCCTGCTGCCCCTTGGCGGCGCGGGCGCGGCGATTTAGGCTGGCGCCCTCCTCACCTCCGAGAGCTCCCCATGCCGGTCTGGGCCCAAACCGCCACCCTCCTGGCGTTCTCCAACCTGTTCATGACCTTCGCCTGGTACGGCCACCTGAAGACGCTGAACACCAAGCCCTGGATCATCGCCGCCCTGGTCAGCTGGGGCATCGCGCTGTTCGAGTACCTGCTGCAGGTGCCGGCCAACCGCATCGGCTATACCACGCTGTCGGTGGGCCAGCTGAAGATCATGCAGGAGGTCATCACCCTGGCGGTATTCGTGCCCTTCAGCGTGTTCTTCATGCAGCAGCCGCTGAAGCTGGACTACCTCTGGGCCGGCCTGTGCCTGCTGGGCGCGGTCTACTTCATCTTCCGCAGCTGATTCAGGCGCGCGGCTTCAGCCGGCTGATCAGGCTCGAGGTGTCCCAGCGCCCGCCACCGGCGGCCTGCACCTCGGCGTAGAACTGGTCGACCAGCGCCGTCACCGGCAACTGCGCGCCATTGTGCCGCGCCTCGTCGAGCACGATGGCGAAGTCCTTGCGCATCCAGTCCACGGCGAAGCCGAAGTCGAAGCGCCCTTCCAGCATGCTCTTGTGGCGGTTCTCCATCTGCCAGGACTGCGCCGCGCCCTTGCTGATGACCTCGATGGCGGCCTCGCCGTCCAGGCCGGCGCACCGGGCGAAATGCAGGGCCTCGGACAGCCCCTGGAGCAGGCCGCCGATGCAGATCTGGTTGACCATCTTGGTCAGTTGCCCGGCGCCGCTGTGGCCCATCAGCCGGACCATCCGCGCATAGGCGGCGATCACCGGCTCGGCGCGCCGGTAGAAGGCCTCCTCGCCGCCCACCATCACCGTCAGCACGCCGTTCTCGGCGCCGGCCTGGCCGCCGGACACCGGCGCGTCGAGGAAGCCCAGCTCGCGCTCGGCGGCCTGCACCGCCAGCTCGCGGGCCACCGCCGCCGAGGCCGTGGTGTGGTCGACGAACACGCTGCCCGGCTGCATCCCGGCGAGAGCGCCATCGGGCCCCAGCACCACGCTGCGCAGGTCATCGTCGTTGCCCACGCAGCACATCACGAATTCCGCCTGCGCCGCGGCCTCGCGCGGCGTCGGCGCGGAACTGCCGCCGTGCTCGGCGACCCACTGCGCGGCGCGCGCCGGCGTGCGGTTGTAGACGCAGACCTCATGCCCCTTGGCCTGCAGATGCCCGGCCATGGGGTAGCCCATGACGCCCAGGCCGATGAACGCGACTTTCGCCATGGCTCCAGCTCCCTGTTGTCGATCGGGCTAGCCTAGCAGCGGTTTGCCGAGCCCCGAAAGGCCTTCCATACTGCATGCCAGGCGCCGCCCCTGCGGCCCACCGTCCCACTCGCGCGAGCAGGCCCTATGCCCCACTGGCTGGTGATCGACCTGGAAGCCACCACCGAGGAAGGTGGCTGGCCGGTCGAGGAAATGGAGATCATCGAGATAGGCGCGACCCTGGTGGCCGCCGCAGACGGCCGCGAGCTGGACCACTTCCAGCGCTTCGTGCGGCCGCAGCGCCGTCCGCTGCTGACCAGCTTCTGCCGCGAACTCACGCACATCAGCCAGGCCGACGTCGACGGCGCCGCGCCGCTGGCCGAGGTCTGGCCGCAGTTCGAACGCTGGCTCGCGCAGCACAGCCCGCGCCTGGCCGGCTGGGCCAGCTGGGGCGACTACGACCGCCACCAGCTGGAACTGGAATGGCGCAACCAGCGCATCGCCAGCCACCTCAACCAGGTGCCGCACCTGAACCTCAAGCAGCGCTTCGCCCAGGCCCGCCAGCTCAAGCGCCCGGTGGGCCTGAACACCGCGCTGCAACTGGCCGGCCTGCACTTCCAGGGCCAGCAGCACCGCGCCCTGGAAGACGCCCGCAACACCGCCCGGCTGCTGCCCCTGGCGCTGTGAAGGCCGCGTAGTGACGCTGCCCACCGCCTTGGGCATACTGGCGCTCCTTTTTTCGCCCTCCCCTACCCCCTGTTGCAGGAGCAGCCCCCATGTTCAAGGTCAACGAGTACTTCGACGGCACCGTCAAATCCATCGCCTTCGGCATGAACGAAGGCCCGGCCACCATCGGCGTCATGGCCCCCGGCGAGTACGAATTCGGCACCAGCCAGCAGGAGATCATGCACGTGGTCGCCGGCGCCCTGACCGTCAAGCTGCCGGGCAGCGACGAGTGGGAAACCTTCGCCGCGGGCAGCCAGTTCACCGTGCCGGGCAACAGCAAGTTCCAGCTGAAGGTCGCGGTGGATACCGCTTACCTGTGCGAATATCGCTGAGTTCGAGCGGTGTTTGAAGAAACCGGCCCCTGGGGCCGGTTTTTTATTGGTGGAATGCAATGTAGGAGCGAGCTTGCTCGCGAATGGTGTTCTACCGGTGGCTGCTGTGTTTGGCTTAGGCACGTCCCCTCTCCCCAGCCCTCTCCCTGAAGGGAGAGGGGGCTTGTCCGTGCCGAGAGAAGGCCAGGTTTCAGCCGGCAACTTTCGGGGCTGCCGGCTAACTCCAGAGCACCAGCGTCTGCCCAACGGTCCCCTCTCCCTTCAGGGCGGGGCGCGCAGCCGAGGGTTAGGGAGAGGGAGCGGGTACGCCCGAGTGCAGGAGTAACCGGGAAGCGCCACTCGCGAGCAAGCTCGCGCCTACATCCCCCTCTCCCACTCAAGCCATGCAACCGCTGCTGCGTCGCGCTGGGCGTCTCGCCGAACAGCTTGCGGTAGTCGCCGGCGAAGCGCCCCAGGTGGGCGAAGCCCCAGCCCAGGGCGATCTCGGAGATGCTGCGGGAAGCGCCGCTGGCGAGGATGTCCTGGCGCACCCCGTGCAGGCGGTAGTGTTTCAGGTAGGTCATGGGGGCGCTGCCGAAGTACTTGCGGAAGCCCTCGAACAGCTTGAAGCGCGACACCCCGGCGGCCGCTTCCAGGTCGTCCAGGCACAGGGCCTCGCGGGCATGGGCGTGGATGTGCTCGCGGGCGCGCAGCAGGTAGTGCGGCACCTTCTCGGCCAGGCACTGGCGCAGCGCCTCGCTGTAGTTGTTCGGCTGGGCGAGGATCAGCCCCTTGAGCAGCGCGCGCTCCAGGTCGCGGCTGAAGAAGGCCTGGCCGAACAGCTCGCTCAGCTCCATCTCCTCGTTCAGGTGGCGGACCATGCGCCACCAGGCCGCCGCCGCGCCGTCCCGGGCGTCCATCTCCGGCTCGAACACCAGGGGCCGCTCGGCCGGGCGCTGGAGCATCTCCTCCAGGGTGCGGCGCATGGCCAGCAGCGGGATCACCACCTGCAGCTTGCGGCAGTCGCCGGTGATGTTCAGCTCCTGGCTCTGGTTGGGCGAGACGATCACCCCGCGCTGCGGGTTCGACTGCAGGTAGCGCCCGGCCACGCTCAGCTCCTGCTCGCCGACCAGCGGCAGGCTCAGGCTGTAGCTGTTGAAGCGCTCGGTCTCGACGATGCCGATGGTCACCTCGGTGCCGTACTCGATGCAGCCCAGGGTGGTGGACATGCCCTTGAGCACGCTGCCGCTGTGCTGGAAGCGCACCGCCTCGGGCCGCCCGGCGTGCAGGCGGTGGGGCCCGCAGATGCTCGACATCCAGTTGCGGGCGGCGGTGAGGTCGAGACGGTCGGCGTGGATGTCACGGAAGCGAGCGGGGTTCTTCGGGTTCATCGCTGGGCACTCACGGCTTGTTCGGGGCGGCTCTGGCGGCGCTTGCGCCCAGTGTGCAGCAAGACGCGTACCTGCAGGCCACGGATCGTCGGCAAAGCCTCAGTATGCGGATAGTGTTCGCCCACTTTCCGGACCATCACCCTCCTTCCGGCACCCCGCCCGCGCCCTCCGCTGCCAGCCGGCGCACCGCGGCTGGGCAGCATCTACCCAGCCCGTGCGCCGCGGTGTTACCAGGCCGCCAATTTTGCGGATCGCCTTCCCTCACTGGGCGGATAGACCGCCAGGGCGCGCCGGCCGTGAAATGGAACCACCGATCCGCCCGATGGGACAACAACAATGAACGCACCAAGCAAGAGCCTTGCACAGTGGCAGGACTACATCCGTGGCTGCCTGGACTTCCGCCCCGCCGAAGGGGTGTACCGCATCGCCCGGGACATGTTCACCGAGCCGGAACTGTTCGACCTGGAGATGGAGCTGATCTTCGAGAAGCAGTGGATCTACGCCTGCCACGAAAGCGAGATCGCCAACCCCAACGACTTCGTCACCCTGCGCGCCGGGCGCCAGCCGATGATCATCACCCGCGACGCCGGCGGCCAGCTGAACGCGCTGATCAACGCCTGCCAGCACCGCGGCGCTACCCTCACCCGGGTGTGCAAGGGCAACCAGTCCACCTTCACCTGCCCCTTCCACGCCTGGTGCTACAAGAGCGACGGCCGCCTGGTGAAGGTCAAGGCCCCCGGCGAGTACCCGGCGGACTTCGACAAGGCCAGCCGCAGCCTGAAGAAGGCCCGCATCGAAAGCTACAAGGGCTTCGTCTTCATCAGCCTCGACGTCAATGCCACCGACACCCTGGAAGATTTCCTCGGCGACGCGAAGGTCTTCTTCGACATGATGGTGGCGCAGTCCCCCAGCGGCGAGCTGGAAGTGCTGCCGGGCCGCTCCGCCTACACCTTCGAGGGCAACTGGAAGCTGCAGAACGAGAACGGCCTGGACGGCTACCACGTCAGTACCGTGCACTACAACTACGTGGCCACCGTGCAGCACCGCCAGCAGGTCAACGTCGAGAACGGCACGGCCAGCGGCACCCTGGACTACAGCAAGCTCGGCGCCGGCGACGCGCAGACCGACGACGGCTGGTTCAGCTTCCGCAACGGCCACAGCGTGCTGTTCAGCGACATGCCCAACCCCACCGTGCGCCCCGGCTACGCCAGCGTGATGCCGCGCCTGGTCGCCAAACACGGCCAGGCCAGGGCCGAGTGGATGATGCACCGCCTGCGCAACCTGAACATCTACCCCAGTCTGTTCTTCATGGACCAGATCAGCTCGCAGCTGCGCATCGTCCGCCCCATCGCCTGGAACAGGACCGAAGTCATCAGCCAGTGCATCGGCGTCAAGGGCGAGTCGGACCAGGACCGCGAGAACCGCATCCGCCAGTTCGAGGACTTCTTCAACGTCTCCGGCATGGGCACGCCGGACGACCTGGTGGAATTCCGCGAGCAGCAGCGCGGCTTCCAGGGCCGCCTGGAACGCTGGAGCGACATCTCCCGCGGCCAGGGCAAATGGCTCGAGGGGCCACGCCGAACAGCGAAACCCTGGGCATCGCGCCCGTGCTCACCGGCACCGAACTCACCCACGAAGGCCTCTACGTCAACCAGCACCAGCACTGGCAGCGCTTCCTGCTCGACGGCCTGGAACGCAAGGCCCTGCAACCGAAGGAGGTGCAGGCATGAACGCGCAACTGCAATACCGGGTGGAACAGTTCCTCTACCGCAACGCCGAGCTGTGCGACGCCCAGGACTGGGACGGCTACCTGGCGATGTTCAGCGAAGACAGCGAGTTCCACGTCCCGCAGTGGGATTCCGAGCACGTCTACACCACCGACCCCAGGCGCGGCATGTCGCTGATCTACTACGCCAGCCGCGCCGGCCTGGAGGACCGGGTGTTCCGCATCCGCACCGGCAAGGCCGCCTCCACCATCCCCATGCCGCGCACCCTGCACGGCATCGACAACGTGCGCCTCCGCGAGCTGGACAGCGGCGAGCTGGAAGTGCGCGCCAACTGGCACACGCTGTTCTACCGCCTGGAAAGCCCCGGGCAGTTCTTCGGCCACGCCACCTACCGCCTGCGCCCGGCCGGCGAGAGCTGGCTGATCGCCCGCAAGCACGTGCTGCTGCTCAACGACCGCATCGACTCGGTGCTCGACTTCTACCACCTGTGAGGATGGCCCGATGAACCACAAGGTCGCCTTCAGCTTCGCCGACGGCAAGACGCTGTTCTTCCCCGTGCAGGGCAACGAGATCCTCCTCGACGCCGCGCTGCGCAACGGCATCAAGATCCCCCTGGACTGCCGCGAGGGCGTCTGCGGCACCTGCATGGGCCGCTGCGAGTCCGGCCGTTACGAAATGGACTACGCCGACGAGGAAACCCTCTCCCCCGAGGACCTGGCCCAGCGCAAGATCCTCAGTTGCCAGACCCGCGTGCAATCCGACGCCGCGTTCTACTTCGACTTCGACTCCAGCCTGTGCAGCGCCGCGGGCCCGGCCAGCCATCGCGGCGTGGTCAGCGGCGTCGAGCAGGTCTCGGCAAGCACCGCCATCCTGCGCCTGCAGGTGGAGGGCCCGGCGCCGGACTACCTGCCCGGCCAGTACGCCCGCCTGCACGTGCCGGGCACCGACGCGGTGCGCTCCTACTCCTTCGCCAACCGGCCGGGCGCCGGCAACCCGCTGCAGTTCCTCATCCGCCTGCTGCCCGACGGCGCCATGAGCAACTACATCCGCGAGCGCTGCCAGGTGGGCGACGTCATCCCCTTCGAGGCGCCGCTGGGCACCTTCTACCTGCGCCACGTCGAACGCCCGCTGCTGCTGGTGGCCGGCGGCACCGGCCTGTCGGCCTTCCTCGGCATGCTCGACGAACTGGCCGAAGCCGGCGGCTGCGGCCAGCCGGTGCACCTGTACTACGGCGTGCGCCAGGCGGCGGACCTCTGCGAGCTGGAGCGCATCGCCGCCTACGCCGAGCGCATCCCCGGCTTCGCCTTCACCCCGGTGATCAGCGACGACGACGGCTGGGACGGCAAGCGCGGCTACGTCACCGGGCACTTCGACGCCACGGCCCTGCGCGATGCGCCCTTCGACATGTACCTGTGCGGCCCACCGCCGATGGTCGAGTCGGTGAAGGACTGGCTGCAGGCGCAGGGGCTGGAGAACGGCCGGCTGTACCTGGAGAAGTTCACCCAGAGCAACAGCTGAGTTCCGGTAGCAACGAAAAGGCCCGCTCGCGGGCCTTTTTTCATGCAGGGCACCGCGCGGGGCGGTTTATCGCGGACGGAGTCCGCTCCTACGGCGGCTCCAAGGTTCGGCGTAGGGCGCATAACGCCTACGGCGTTATCCGCCGCTTGGCCTGGGCCCCAGGCGGCTTCGGGGCTGGTCTTGGCGTGGATTGTGGCCTGGGTGTATCGGCGTATAACCGCGAACGGTTATACGCCCTACATCACGGTCGAACCCGGCGTAGGGCGCATAACGCCTACGGCGTTATCCGCCGCTTGGCCCGGGCCCCAGGCGGCTTCGGGGCTGGCCTTGGCGTGGGTTGTGGCCTGGGTGTATCGGCGTATAACCGCGAACGGTTATACGCCCTACGTCATGGTCGAGCCCGGCGTTATCCGATCGGACCTGGCGTCAGGCCATCTGCGCCGCGCGGGAGCGGGTCAGCGTCATGGCGAACAGCGCCAGGCCGGCCAGCAGCACCGGCAGCGCGATCCACAGGAAGAACAGCTGCAGGCCACCCGCCGCGGCGAACAGCCAGGCGCCCAGCGAGGAACCGATGATGGAGCCGGCGCGCCCGGCGCTCAGGGCCCAGGCCACGCCGGTGGCGCGGGCGTGGGTCGGGTAGAAGGTGGCGGCGAGGATGCTCAGGTTGTTCAGCGCGCCGGTCAGGGTGAAGCCGACCACGAAGACCATCAGCAGCAGCGCCGTGGCATGGCCCAGCTGGGTGCCGGTCAGCGCCAGGGCGACGGCCGCGGCCAGGCACAGCGGCGGCAGCACCCGGTTCGCGCCGACGCGGTCCATCAGCATGGCCATGGCGATGCCGCCCACCACCCCGCCGAACGGCAGCATGGAGGCGATGCGCGCGGTCTGGCCGAGGGCGTAGCCGCTGTCGCGGAGGATGGTCGGCAGCCAGCTGGTCAGCAGGTAGAAGACGAACAGGCAGCAGAAGAACGTCAGCCACAGCATCAGGGTGCGCAGGGCGCGGCCGTCGGTGAACAGCGAGGACACCGGCGAACGCGCCTGGCCGCGGGGCTCGTCGCCGAGCAGCTCGACGGCCGCCCAGTCGCGGCTGCCGCCGATACGCTCGAGAATGGCCCGCAGGCGCTCGACCAGCGCCGGCTTGCCGGCCATGAAGCAGATCGACTCCGGCAGCGCCAGCCAGAGCGCCGGCAGCAACACCAGCGGCGCCAGCCCGCCGCACAGCAGCAGCCCCTTCCAGCCCACCAGCGGCAACAGCATGGCCGCCACCCAGCCGCCCAGGGCCAGGCCGAGGGTGAAGCCGGAATAGCTGAGCGTCACCAGCAGCATGCGCCGCCGCGCCGGGGAGTATTCCGAGCTGAGGGTGATGGCGTTGGGCAGCACGCCGCCCAGGCCGATGCCGGTGAAGAAGCGCAGGACGGTGAGCACCTCGATGTTCGGCGCCAGGGCACAGGCCAGGGTGCCTAGGGCCACGATCAGCAGGCTCAGCAGCAGCACCAGCTTGCGCCCGTGGCGGTCGGCCACCGGGCCGAAGCCGACGCTGCCCACCAGCATGCCGAACAACCCGGCGGCGAAGGCCGGGGCCAGCTGGGCGCGCTCGATGCCCCAGTCACGCACCAGTTCGGGGGCGATGTAGCCGATGGCGGCGGTGTCGAAACCATCGAGCACCACTACCAGGAAGCACAGCAGCAACACGCGGATCTGCAGGGCGGACAGCGGACTGTTGTCGATCACGTCGCTGACGCGCAGGGTTTGTCTGTTCATGGGGTTCTTCTCGTTGCTAGGGGTGGGCCGGCTCAGAAGAGCTTCCAGGTGTAACTGAGGATCAGGCGGTTCTCGTCGATGTCGGTGAGGTAGTTGGAACGGGCCATGGCGTTGCGCAGGCGGATGTTCAGCCCGGCCAGCGGGCCGCCCTGCAGCGTGTAGGCCAGTTCCAGGTCGCGCTCGCGGTCACGGCCCTCGAAGCCCCTGCCGGTGTCGACGTTGCTGCCGCGCAGGTAGCGCAGCGTGGTGCTCAGGCCGGGGATGCCGAGGGCGGCGAAGTCGTAGTCGTGGCGCACCTGCCAGGAACGCTCGTCGGCCGAGGCGAACTGGAAGGTGGGCACTTCGTTGCCCAGCGGCGCGACGTTGGGGAACACCCGCGGGAAGCCGTCGTCGCCGAACATGCCCTGGTAGCCGACGTAGAAGGTGTGCCCGCCGCGCCTGGCCGAGAGCAGCGCGTAGAAGGCGCGGTTGTCCAGGTTGCCGAGCAGGCGCTTGCCATCCTCCTTGGCGTCGTAGAAGCCGAGGTTGCCGCCCAGCACCCAGTCGCCGGCGGGCTGGCTGTGCCTGAGGCCGAGGAAACCCTGGCGGTAGATGTCTTCCAGCTGGCCGTACCAGAGGCTGGCGCGGGTGCGCTTGGCGTTGAAGTCGTAGTCGCCGCCGGCGAAGTTGAAGGCGTCGCTTTCCACCTGGCGGTAGGGCGTCGCGCCGACCATCGCCTGCAGGTCGCTGGTGCCGGCCTCGTTGCGCACGCTGTAGGACTTCAACCGGCCCGCCTGCACGGCCAGGCCGGGAATCTCGGCGGAAGCCAGCATGGCGCCCTGGTAGGTGGGCGGCAGCAGGCGGTTGTCGCTGGCCGGCAGCACCGGCAGGTTGGGCTGCAGCTCGCCGAGCTTGAGTTCGCTGCGCGAGACCTTCGCCTTCAGCGCCATGCCCAGGCGGCTGTAGTCGTCCGGCGCGCGACCGTCGCCGTCCACCGGCAGCAGCCCGCTGTTGGTCCGCTCCGGGCTGCTGTCCAGCTTCAGGCCGAGCAGGCCGATGGCGTCCAGGCCAAAGCCCACGGGCCCCGGCGTGTAGCCGGAACGGAAGTCGAGGATGAAGCCCTGGGCCCACTCCTCCGTCTTCGATTGCGGGTTGGCGCCGACGATGTCCGAGTAGTCGCGGCTGAAGTAGTAGTTGCGCGCCTGCAAGGTGGCGCTGGCGCCCTCGACCAGGCCCTCGCCGGCCTCTACCTGCGGTAGCGCCGCCAGGGTGCCCGAAGCCAACGCGGCCCAGGACAGGTTGCGTGGATTGCTCATGTTCTTTGCGCTCTTGTAGTTGTTGTAGGCAAATACTTCCCCCAGGCCGCCCGCAGGCGGCCTACGAAGGAAGGTCGTCGTCGCCGCGGACCGGGCGGCCGGTCCACGCCATTAGCGACCAGTCGAGTGAGCGGGGCTATCCGCTTAGTCGACGGCCTGCATCCGCTGATTGCGAATGTGCAACAGCACCGTCACACCGGTGATCGTGCCTCCGGGGGCTCGGCGCCCTGCTCCGCGCTGGCGATCCCCAGGCACTCGCGGAACAACCGCGCCGCCGGCCCCAGCTCACGTTCGCCGGGGTGGAAGCAGCCGATGTCGCCGAAGCGCAGCGGCATGCCCAGCTCGAAGGCCCGCACGCCACCGGGTTGCGCCAGTTGCCGGGCGGTCTCCAGGGGCAGCAGGCCGACGGTCCGCTGGTCCTGCATCAGCGCGACGTTGGTCAGTACCGACAGCGACTCGATGACGTTGCCCGGCAGCGCCAGGCCGGCCCGGGTGAACAGCCGGTCCACCGTCTGCCGCAGCAGCGAGCCGGGCGGCGGCAGCACCCAGGGGCAATCGTGCAGGTCGGCCAGGCCCAGCCCCGCCCTGCCATGCAGCGGGTGCTCCTGGCCGCCGACGATGCACAGGCGCTCCTCGTAGAGCACGTCCACGCCCAGTGAGCGAGCCTCGCCGCGCACTGGCCAGTCGTCCGGAACGCGGCCCACCACCAGGTCGACCTCGCCACCGATCAACGCCGGGAACAACTGGTCGAACTGGCCGACGCGCACCGACACCAGCACCTTCGGCGCGCGCGCCTTGAGCAGGCGCAAGGCATGCGGCAGCAAGGACGTGGAGGCGGAAATCAGGGTGCCCACCACCACGTGCCCGGAGGTACCTTCGCGGAAGGCCTCCACCTCGTCGCCCAATGCGCGCAGCTCGGCGAGCATCGAGCGCGCCCGGCGCAATACCAATTCGCCGAGCTCGGTGACGCTGACGCCACGGTTGCCGCGCTCCAGCAGCGGCGCGTCGAAGTACGACTCCAGTTCGTGGATGACCTTGGTCACCGCCGGCTGGGTCATGTTCAGCACCTGGGCGGCCCGCAGCAGCGAGCCGCTCTGCGCTACCTGGTCGAACACAACCAGCTGGTAGAACTTCAGTTTGCGCGCGACGGATACGACGCTGGATTTCATCTGGCACCTCGTTCTGGCCGGCCGTTGCGCCGACACCCTGCCATGGAAGCTCTCAGAGGCCGAAGAAGGCCCTCGCATTGCCGGCGCAGATGCGCGCCTTGTCGGTTTCGCCCAGCAGCGGGTGCTCCAGCACGCCGGCGCCGATGCTCTGTTCGCCCAGCGGGAAAGGCGAGTCGGAGCCGAGCATCACCCGGTCGGCGCCCATCACCTCCACCAGCAGGCGCAGCGCGCCGGGGTCGAACACCGCCGAGTCGACGAAGAAGCGCTTCACGTAGCTGGAGGGCAGTTGCGGGCAGTCCTCGCGGACGATGTCGCGGTGGCGCCAGGCGTTGTCCACCCGCCCGAGCAGGAAGGCGAAGGCGCCGCCGCCGTGGGCGAAGCAGATGCGCAGCGACTCGGGCAGGCGCTCGAAGGCGCCGGAGAGGATCAGCGAGAGGATGCCCAGCTGGGTCTCCGCCGGCATCGCCACCAGCCAGGGCAGCATCCACTTCTTCATGCGCTCGCGGCCCAGCATGTCCCAGGGGTGCACCAGCAGCGGGATGCCCTCCTGCGCACAGTGGCGCAGGAAGGTCTCCAGCCCGGCGTCGTCCAGGTCGCGCTCGCCGACGTGGTTGCCGATCTGCACGCCGACGTGGCCGCAGGCCTTGGCGCGGCTGGCCTCGCGGCAGGCGGCGTCGATGTCCTGCAACGGCACCTGGGCCAGCACCTTGAGACGCTCCGGGGCGATGGCGGCCATCTCCAGGGCGCGGTCGTTCATCAACTGCGCCCAGGGCAGCGCGCGCTCGATGGGCTGGTCGTAGCCGAACATCACCGGGGTGGCGCACATCACCTGGACGTCCAGGCCCTGTTCGTCCAGGTGCTCCAGGCGCCGCTGCGGGTCCCAGAGCACGTCGTGCACCGGGCGGAACGGCTTGTCGCCGAGCATGATCTGCCCGTGCCGGCCCTCGGTGCGCAGCCAGGGCGCGCGCTGCGGGTGCAGGCGAGCGGCCTCGGCCTGGGTGATGGGCGGGAAGAAGTGCGAGTGGATGTCGATCTTCATACGCTGTGGAACTCGTTGAGTGTCTTGTGCCAGGCCTGCCAGTCGCGGCCCGGGTGGATCTCGCCGCATTCGCGGCAGCGGCGTTCCTCGTCGGAGGTGGCGTAGAACTGCTCGTACACCGGCGGCAGGTCGGCGACGATGCTCTGCAGCTGCATTTCGTAGCGCTTGACCAGGCAACCGCAGCGCGCGCAGGACCATTGCAGGGCATCGTGCCGGCCCTGCGGGCGGCGGTGCTCGATCACCAGGCACAGGCTGCCGGGCTCGGGGCGCTGCGGCGAATGGATGACGTGCGGGGCCATCAGGTAGATGTCGCCCTCCTTGAGGTCCACCCGCTCGTAGCGGCCGCGGTCCCAGATGTTCAGGTAGGCGTTGCCCTTGAACTGGTAGAAGAACTCTTCCACCGGGTCGTCGTGGAAGTCGGTGCGCTGGTTGGGCCCGCCGACCACAGTGACCATGTAGTCGCTGCCCTGCCAGATCTGCTGGTTGTTCACCGGCGGCTGCAGCAGGTGGGCGTGCTCGTCGAGCCAGCGGTTGAAATTGAAGGGGGCGCTGAAGTGGTGCTTGTCCATTGTTGTTCTCTCCCAGCGGTTCAACGGGGGCGCGGCGCATAAGCCACGGCCTTGATCTCGATGCGCAGGTGCGGGTGCGGCAGCTGGTGCACTGCCACGGTGGTGCGGGTCGGGCCGTTCTCGTCGAAGTACTCGGCGTAGACCTGGTTGTAACCGCCGAAGTCATTCATATCGACGAGGAAGGCGCTGATCTCGACGACGTCCGCCAGGCTGGCGTGTTCGCTGGCGAGGATGTCGCGGATGTTCTCGATCACCGCGCGGGTCTGCGCGCGGATGTCCAGGTTGGTGGTGCCCATGGCGTCCACCTCGACGCCGACGAAGCTGTTGTCCGGGCGCCGCGAGCTGGTGCCGGAGACGAAGAGGAAGTCGCCGGCGCGCTTGATGTGCGGGAAGCGCCCGCGCGGGGTGGCCTTGCCGGCGACCACGGTGGCTTTGTTGTCGCTCATGCTGCTGCTCCTTGATCGTTGCGCACGCTGAAACTGCTCTGCCCCAGGCCCTGGACCTCGACGCTGACGTGCATGCCGGGCCGCACGGCCTCGGCGGCGGTGGCGGCGCCGGCCATCACCAGGCTGCCGGCGGGCAGTTCGATCTGCGCCTGGTGCAGCAGGCGCGAAGCCTGCACCAGGCTGCGCAGCGGATTGCCGAGGATGGCGGCCGTGGAGCCGGCCTGGACCACGCGGCCGTCCAGGCGCAGCACCACGCCGGCGTTGGCCAGCCCGGCGAAGTCCCGCGACCAGGGGCCGACGGTGAGGCCGGCGGAGGAGCAGTTGTCCGCCACCACGTCCTCCAGGCTGAACTTGAAGGCCTGGTAGCGCGAGTCGATGATCTCCAGCGCCGGGGCCACGGCCTCCAGGTAGTCGGCCGCCTCCAGCAGGGTCAGCGGGCGGTCGATGGCGCGGCGGGTGAGGAAGCAGACCTCCGGCTCGACGCGCGGGTGGATGTAGCGGGCCAGGTCCACCAGGCCGCCGTCCTCTTCCAGCATGGCGTCGGTGAGCCAGCCCCAGATCAGGCTGTCGACGCCCATCTGGACCATCTTGGCGCGGCTGGTGAAGCCCAGCTTGACGCCGATGCCGCGCTCGCCGTCGTCATAGCGGCGCTGCATGGAGGCGCGCTGGATGCGGTAGGCGTCGTCCAGGCTGAATGGCGCGCTGGCGCTGAACTGCGCCAGGGGTTCGGCATGCCGCGCGGCCTGGTCGAGGGCCTGGGCGATGCGGGGGATATCGGTGCTCATATGCTGTACTCCTGCGGATTACGCTTTTCGTAGGATCGAGGGGGCGCCTAGCCCCTGCTCGCGAACCTGGCCCCGCTGCGGAGTCGGTTCGCGAGCAAGCTCGCTCCTACAGTCGAGGGGGCCCACCGTAGGAGCGGACCTTGTCCGCGATAGCCGGAGGTTCCGGCGCGATTCGCGGATGAGATCCGCTCCTACGGGTTGCCCCGACACCGTGCCTTTGTAGGAGCGCGCCCTGCGCGCGAATCGCAGGCAGGGCCTGCTCCTACAGTCGGGCTCGATGTCAGGCGCGGGTGGCCAGCAGGTCGAGGGCCACGTCGACGATCATGTCTTCCTGGCCACCGACCATGCGCCGCTTGCCCAGCTCGACGAGGATGTCCACGGCCTTGATCCCGTACTTCGCCGAGGCCACCTCGGCGTGGCGCAGGAAGCTCGAATAGACGCCGGCGTAGCCCAGGGCCAGGGTTTCACGGTCCACCCGCACCGGGCGGTCCTGCAGCGGGCGCACCAGGTCGTCGGCGGCATCCATCAGCGCATAGAGGTCGGTGCCGTGGTGCCAGCCGAGCTTGTCGGCGGCGGCGATGAAGACTTCCAGCGGCGCGTTGCCGGCGCCGGCGCCCATGCCCGCCAGGCTGGCGTCGATGCGGTTGCAGCCCTCTTCCACCGCGGCGATGGAGTTGGCCACGCCGAGGCTGAGGTTGTGGTGGGCGTGGATGCCGGTTTCGGTCTCGGGCTTGAGCACGGCCTTCACCGCGCGGAAACGCGCCCGGATGTCGTCCATGTTCATGGCGCCGCCGGAATCGACCACGTAGATACAGGTGGCACCGTAGCTCTCCATCAGCTTGGCCTGTTGCGCGAGGCCCTCCGGCGTCTGCATATGGCTCATCATCAGGAAACCGACGGTGTCCATGCCCAGCTCGCGGGCGTACTCGATGTGTTGCTTGGAGACGTCCGCTTCGGTGCAATGGGTGGCCACGCGCACGACGCGAGCACCGGCGTTGTAGGCAGCCTTCAGGTCGTGGATGGTGCCAATGCCAGGCAGCAGCAGCGTGGCGATCTTGGCGTGGTTGACCACATCCGCTGCCGCTTCAATCCATTCCAGGTCGGTGTGTGCGCCGAAGCCGTAGTTGAACGAAGAACCTTGCAGGCCATCGCCGTGCGCGACTTCGATGGAGTCCACCTTGGCCATGTCCAGGGCCGTGGCAATCGCCCGAACATCGTCCAGCGAATACTGGTGGCGGATGGCATGCATGCCATCGCGCAGGGTCACGTCGGAGATATACAGCTTTTTCATACCGCAGCTCCCATCGCCTGGGCCATGCGCTCGGCGGTGGCCAGCGCGGCGGAGGTCATGATGTCGAGGTTGCCGGCATAGGCCGGCAGGTAGTGGGCGGCGCCTTCGACTTCGAGGAACACCGAGGTCTTCAGGCCGCTGAAGCGGCCGTGGCCGGGGATGTTCAGGTCGCGGACCTCGTCGAACTGCACCTTCTGCTTCAGGCGGTAACCGGGGACGTAGGCCTGCACGGCCGCAGCCATCTCTTCGACCGAGGCTTCCACCTTGGACGGGTCCACTGCTTCGGACAGGACGTAGACGGTGTCACGCATGATCAGCGGCGGCTCGGCCGGGTTCATGATGATGATCGCCTTGCCCTTGGCTGCCCCACCGATGACTTCGATGGCTTTCGACGTGGTCTCGGTGAATTCGTCGATATTGGCGCGGGTGCCGGGGCCGGCGGACTTGCTGGCGATGGAAGCAATGATTTCCGCGTAATGCACCTTCGCCACGCGGGACACGGCCGCCACCATCGGAATGGTCGCCTGCCCGCCACAGGTCACCATGTTCACGTTCAATGCCTGCAGATGCTGCTCCAGGTTGACCACCGGCACGCAATACGGACCGATTGCGGCCGGGGTCAGGTCGATCACGCGAAGATTGGGCTTGTGGCCCCGCAGCAAGGCGTCGTTCTTCACGTGGGCGCCGGCGCTGGTGGCATCGAAGACGAAGTCGATCTCGTCGAAGATCGGCAGGCGGGTCAGGCCTTCCACGCCTTCGTGGGTGGTGGCGACGCCCATTCGTGCTGCGCGGGCCAGACCGTCGGAGGCCGGGTCGATGCCGACCATCGCGGCCATTTCCAGGTGCTGCGCGTTGCGCAGGAGCTTGATCATCAGGTCGGTGCCGATGTTGCCGGAGCCGATGATGGCGACTTTGCGTTTCTGGCTCATGCGGGCTTCCTCACTGGGCTTCGGCGAAGGCGGCGCTGACGCGGCCCAGGCCCTGGATGTCGGCGCTGAAGACGTCGCCCGGGCGTACCGGGACCATCGGCCCCAGGGCGCCGGTGAGGATGACGTCGCCGGCGCGCAGCGGTTCGCCCAGGCGGGCCATGGTGTCGGCCAGCCAGAGCACTGCGTTCAGCGGGTTGTCCACGCAGGCCGCGCCGGCGCCGACCGACACCGGCTCGCCGCGCAGGCTCAGGCTCATGCCGCAGTTCACCAGGTCCAGCCGCTCCAGGCGCACCGGGCGGCTGCCGAGCACGAAGAGCCCGGACGAGGCGTTGTCGGCCACGGTGTCGAGCAGGCTGATGTCCCAGTTGGCGATGCGGCTGCCGACGATCTCGATGGCCGGCAGGGCGAAGGCGGTGGCGCGGAAGATGTCCGCCAGGGTGTGGCGCTCGTGGCACAGGTCGTGTTCCAGCACCAGGGCTATTTCCGCCTCCACCTTGGGCTGCTGGCAGTCGTTCCAGGCGATGGGCTGGCCGTCGCCGCGGGCCATCTGGGCGAACAGGCGGCCGAAGTCCGGCTGGTCCACGCCCAGCTGGCGCTGCACGGCACGGGAGGTCAGGCCGATCTTGTGGCCCACCGGGCGCCAGCCGGCGGCGATGTCGGCGGTGTTGTTACGCTGTTGCACGGCATAGGCCAGGTCGAGCGCGGCGGCGTTGCCTTGCTGGCCGGCCGGCTGGATCAGGTCGCGCACCGGGGCGCAGGGCTGGCCGCTGTCACGGGCCTGGCGCAGGCGCGCGGCGGCTTCGATGAGTGCTGGATGCATGGGTTTCTCCTGGCCTCAGGGGTTGACGCAGACGGTGGTGAGTTCGGAATAGAAGTCCAGCGAGTGGCGGCCACCCTCGCGGCCCAGGCCGGACAGCCGGGCGCCGCCGAAGGGGGTGCGCAGGTCGCGGAGGAACCAGGTGTTGACCCACACCATGCCCACGTGGATGCGCCGCGAGACGCGGTGCGCGCGGCCCAGGTCGCGGGTCCACAGCGAGGCGGCCAGGCCGTAGGCGGAGTCGTTGACGCGGCGCAGCACTTCCTCGTCGCTGTCGAAGGGCGCGATGTGGCAGACCGGGCCGAACACCTCCTCGCGCATGCAGCGGGCGTCGTCGGCAAGGCCGGTCCAGATGGTCGGCTGGACGAACGCGCCCTTGTCGCGCGCATCGTCGAAGTGCGGCACGCCGCCGCCGCTGACCACGCTGGCGCCCTCCTCCACGGCCAGCCGGAAGTAGCCCAGCACCTTGTCGCGGTGCTTGTGGGAGATCAGCGAGCCCATGTCCACGCCGTCCTCGTCGGGGTAGCCGATCTTCAGTTGCTCGGCGCCGGCCTTGAGTGCGGCGACGAAGCGTTCGTAGATCGGCCGCTCGACGTAGACGCGCTCGGAGCACAGGCAGACCTGCCCGGAATTGGTGAAGCTGGAGCGCAGCACGCCGGCCACCGCCGCCTCGAAATCGCAGTCGGCGAAGACCACCGCGGCATTCTTGCCACCCAGCTCGAAGGAGACTTCGCGCACGCCTTCGGCGGCGGCGCGCATGATGGTCGAGCCGGTGCGCGACTCGCCGGTGAAGGTGATGGCGTCCACCTGCGGGTGGCGGGTGAGGAACTCGCCGGCGGAGTTCGGCCCGAAGCCGTGGACCAGGTTGAACGCCCCGGCGGGCACGCCCACCTCGTGCATCACCTCGGCCAGCAGGGTGGCGCTGGAGGGCGTGTCTTCCGAGGGCTTGACCACCACCGAGTTGCCGCAGGCCAGGGCCGGCGCGACCTTCCAGGTGAGCAGCAGCAGCGGCAGGTTCCACGGCGAGATGATCGCCACCACGCCATGGGGCTTGCGCACCGTGTAGCTGAACACGTCGCTGCCATCGCCGCTGCGCATCTCGAAGAATTCGCCGCCGCCCTGCCGCACCTGGCCGGCGAAGCTGCGGAAGTTCTGTACGCCGCGGGCCACGTCGAGGCTGCGCGCCTGGTGCACGGGGCGGCCGGTGTCGGCCACTTCGGCGGCGACGAAGTCCTCGAAGCGCCGCTCGATGCCGTCGGCGATGCGCTCCAGCAGGTCGGCGCGCTGGGCCGCGCTGAAACGTGCCCAGGGGCCGTTCTGCGCCGCCGCCGCAGCTTCCACGGCGGCGTTCACCTCGGCCTCGCCGGCCTCGCAGACCTGGCCGAGCAGCCGGCCGTCCACCGGCGAGACGTTGTCGAAAGTGCGGCTGCTGCCGACGAAGGCGCCCGCGATGTAGTGGCGGAGCAAGTGATGAGACACGGCGACCTCCCTTGTAGGGTGTTTTTCGCCGAGTCTAGGGAGGCTCCCTATAAGCGGATAATCAAAAAAGCGCTCTCAGGTATCCCCTGCAGGAATACCTGAACGCGCCTTCAGGCGTTTGCCTCGGCGCCTTCCACCAGCACCTGCAGCTCGCCGGCCAGCACCTGCTGGGTGCCCAGGCGCTGGAGGATGCGCTGGACGATCTGCACGCGCATCACCGCGCCTTCGCGCATCTCCTGCATGGCCTGCAGCGCCTCGGCGGCGCGGGCCAGGCCCTGGCGCGTCGAGTCGCCCAGGCGCTGCACGCCGGCCTGGGCCTCCTCGGCGGAGTGCCGCAGGCTGTCGGAAATCCCGCGGATCTGCTCGCTGGAGCCGTTGACCCGGTGCGACAGGTTGCGCACCTCGTCGGCCACCACGGCGAAGCCGCGGCCGTGCTCGCCGGCGCGGGCCGCCTCGATCGCGGCGTTGAGCGCCAGCAGGTTGGTCTGCCGGGCGATGTCCTGGATGCTGCCGACGATGGCGCCGATGCGCAGGGACTCGCGGCCCAGTTCGTCGAACACCTGGGTCATGTGCGCCATGTAGCCTTCCAGCTCGCCCAGGGCGCCGGCGGCGGCCTGTATGCTGCTGGCGCTCTGCGCCACCCGGTCGCCGGCGTTGCGCGCCAGGTCGTCGGCGTAGCGCATGTCGTCCTCGGTCTGCTGCAGCGCCTGGCGCAGGTCGCCCAGGGGCGGACGCAGGCGCCCGGCCAGGGGGTCGGCCACGCAGGGAGCGGGCTCCGGCAGCGAGGGCGGCGGCGGGGGCTGCGCCGCGACGGCCACGGGCACCGGCACCTCGATGCGTTGCGCCGGCAGGCGGTGGTAGAGCAGCCCGGCGCCCAGCAGGCAGGCCAGCAACGGCGCCAGCAGCGCGCCCTGGGCCGAGGGCAGCCAGGGCAGGCAGAGGGCGCAGAGCGCGGCCAGGCCGAGCAGCGTGGCGGCGGTGGTCTTGCGCGTCATGGGGTCTCCTTGGCGAAGGGGGCCGCGCGGCCCCCGGGTGGGCTCAGAACAGCTTCCAGGTGTAGCTGAGGATCAGCCGGTTCTCGTCGATGTCGCTGCGGTAGTTGGAGCGCGCCATGACGTTGCGCACGCGCACGTTGAGCCCGGCCACCGGGCCGCTCTGCACGGTGTAGCCGATGTCCAGGTCGCGCTCGCGGTCCTTGCCCTCGAAGCCCATGCCGGTGTCGACGTTGTCGCCGCTGATGTAGCGAACCGTGGTGGTCAGGCCGGGCACGCCGAGGGCGACGAAGTCGTAGTCGTAGCGCACCTGCCAGGAGCGCTCGTCGGTGGAGGCGAACTCGTAGGTCGGCACCTCGTTGCCCAGCGGCGAGACGTTGGCGAACACCCGGGGGAAGGCGCTGTCGCCGAACATGCCCTGGTAGCCGAGGTAGAAGGTGTGCCCGCCGCGCTTGGCCGAGAGCAGCGAGAAGACCGCGCGGTTGTCGATGTCGCCGAGCAGGTGCTTGCCGTCCTCGCTGGCGTCGAAGTAGCCGAGGTTGGCGCCCAGCACCCAGTCACCCACCGGCTGGGCGTGCTTGAGGCCGAGGAAGCGCTGCTTGTAGATGTCCTCCAGCTGGCCGTACCAGGCGCTGACGCGGGTGCGCTTGCCATTGAAGTCGTAGTCGCCGCCGGCATAGTTGAAGGCGTCGCTCTGCGCCTGGCGCTGCGGCTGGTAGCTGAGCATGGCGATCATCTTCTCGTCGCCGCCCTCGTTGCGCAGGTGGGTGGAGGTGAGGTGCCCGGCCTGCAGGGTCAGCCCGGGGATTTCGCTGGAGCTCAGCAAGGTGCCCTGGTAGCTGGGCGGCAGCAGGCGGATGTCGCTGAACACCAGAACCGGCAGGTTGGGTTGCAGTTCGCCGACCTTCAGCTCGGTCTTCGACAACTTCACCTTGCCGGCCAGGCCCAGGCGGCTGTAGTCGTCCGGCGCGCGGCCGTCGCCGCCCACCGGCAGCAGGCCCGTGCTGGTGCGGTCGGGGCTGCTGTCCAGCTTCAGGCCGAGCACGCCGATGGCGTCCAGGCCGAAGCCGACGGGGCCCGGGGTGTAGCCGGAGCTGAAGTTGAGGATGAAGCCCTGGGCCCACTCCTCCGCCCTGGACTGCCGGTTGGGCCCGACGATGTCGGAGAAGTCGCGGCTGAAGTAGTAGTTGCGCGCCTGCAGGGTGGCGCTGGCACCTTCGATCAGCCCTTCGGCCGCGGCCGCCGGCTGGGTGGCGGCCACGCCGATACCCAGCGCGACGGCGGTCACGCATACGCGATTGCTCATGATTTTCTCTTGTTCTTATGGTTGTACGATCCCCTGCCTAGCGACCGGAGGGCCGCGGCCAAGCGCTGGGCGGGGAGCTGTGTGTCGGCCCGCGGGGGCATGGGGCTGTCCGCTTCGTCAGCCGCCCTGCCCTGCTTCCGCTGCCGTCTTGCCTGGGGCGGACACCCCGGCCGGGCGCCCGCTTGCGGTTGCTCCGTGGTCAGGCGCGCACGGCGCGCGTCTCGGGTTGGCGGGCGCGGCGGCGCACCAGCAGCAGGTGCGCGGCCAGGCCGAAGATCAGGCCCCAGAAGGCCGCCGACAGGCCGAGGAAGGACATGCCCGAGACGGTCACCAGGAAGGTGATCAGCGCCGCCTCGCGGTCCTCCGGCACGCCCATGGCGCCAGCCAGCGCCCCGCCGATGGCGCCGAACAGCGCAAGGCCGGCCAGGGCGGCGATCAGCTCGCGGGGGAAGGCGCTGAACAGCGACACCAGGGTGGCGCCGAACAGCCCCAGCAGCAGGTAGGCGACGCCGCCCACCACCCCGGCGACGTAGCGCCGCGCCGGGTCCTCGTGGGCCTCGCGGCCGGTGCAGATGGCCGCGGTGATGGCGGCGAGGTTCAGGCCGTGGCAGCCGAAGGGCGCCAGCAGCAGGGTGCCCAGGGCGCTGCTGGCGATCAGCGGGCGCGCCGGGGTCTGGTAGCCGTCGTTGCGCAGCACGGCGATGCCCGGCACGAACTGCCCGGTGAGCGCCACCACCACCAGCGGCAGGGCGATGTTGAGCAACGCGTGGACGCTGAACTCAGGGGTGATCCACTGCGGCGTGGCCAGGCCGATCACCAGCGCCGAGGCGTTCAGCTCGCCGCCGCCGATGGCCATGGCGCAGCCCACCAGCAGCACCAGGGCCACGGCGTAGCGCGGCGCCAGGCGCTTGCCCAGCAGGTAGGCGACGAACATGGCCAGCACCAGCGCCGGCTTGGCCTGCAGCGAGACGAACAGCTGGGTGCCGAAGCTGAACAGGATGCCCGCCAGCATGGCCGCGGAGATGGCCGGCGGCAGCTTGCCGACCACGCGGTCGAAGGCGCCGGAGATGCCCACCAGGAAGATGATCAGGCTCGACACCAGGTAGGCGCCGACCGCCTCGTTCAGGCCGATGCCCGGCAGCAGCGCCACCAGCAGCGCCGAACCGGGCGCCGACCAGGCGATCACCAGCGGCACCTTGTAGCGCAGGCTGAGGAGGATGCCGAGCACGCCGCTGCCGATGGAGATCGCCCAGACCCAGGACGACACCGCGGCGTCGGGCAGGCCGGCGCTCTTGGCCGCCTGGAAGATGATCACCAGGGGGCCGGCGTAGGAAATCAGGGTGGCGATCAACCCGGCCACCAGGGCGGACAACGAGAAGTCGCGGATGAGGTCTTTCATGGCGCCTCACTTTTTTCTTGTTCTGCACGCAAGGCTTCGCCCTGCCGGCAAGCCGGCTGGGAACGATGCCTGGGGTAACGGTGTAGGAGCGAGCTTGCTCGCGAACCCAGCTTCGCAGCGGGGGTTGGTTCGCGAGCAAGCTCGCTCCTACGAAGAGCACGCAGTGCGGGTAGCGTGGCTCAGGCGCCCTGCACCTGCAGCGCGCGCGGGCGGTGGCTGCGCTGTTCGTCATCGGTGCTGGTGGCCTTCTGCAGCTGGAAGCTGAATTCCAGCTCGGCGACGCGGCCTTCGATGCCGTGGGCGTTCTCGACGAAGTTCACTTCGCCGACCAGGCCGTCGCGGGTGGCGTAGGCGAAGTCGTCCCACAGGTACTGGTCGCCGGACAGGTTGATCTGGGTGGTCAGGTGGCGGTAGCCGGGGGCGGAAATGAAGAAGTGGATGTGCGCCGGGCGCTGGCCGTGGCGGCCGAGCTGGTTCAGGCACTCCTGGGTCGGGCCCTGCGGGTCGCAACCATAGCCGCTGGGCACGATGCTGCGGGCGCGGTAGCGGCCCTCGGCGTCGGTGACGATGCGGCGGCGCAGGTTGTACTCGCTCTGGCTCTGGTCGAAGTAGGAGTAGTTGCCCTTGGTGTTGGCGTGCCACAGGTCGACGGTGGCGCCGGCGATGGGCTTGCCGTCCAGGTCCAGCACGCGGCCTTCGAGGAACATCACGGTGGCCACGCCGTCCTCGCTGCCGTCGTCCATGCGGGTTTCGCCCTGGGCGATGGGCGCGCCGGCCACGTACAGCGGGCCTTCGATGGTGCGCGGGGTGCCGCCGGTCTTGCCGATCTGCGCGTCCTTGGCATCGTTGAGCAGGTCGAGGAAGTGCTCGATGCCCAGGCCCGCCACCAGCAGGCCGGCTTCGCCGCGGCCGCCCAGGCGGTTCAGGTAGTCCACGGCGGTCCAGAATTCGTCGTCGGTGACTTCCAGGTCCTCGATGATTTTCGCGGTGTCCTGCAGCACGCGCAGCATGATGCGCTTCAGGCGCGGGCTGCCGGCGTCGTTGCCGTAGCCGGCGGCTTCTTCGAAGAACTTCTGGATCTCGGCAGTCTGGGAAATCTTCACGGTCATGGTGTTCACCTCGTCTTGTTCTTATACAGGGGTTTCGTCGGTCGGGATTGCGGGTCCGGGCTCAGCGGTCGTCGGCATGGATGGAGGACGGATGGCGGCAGAGCCCGTCGACCTCGATGTCCATGTAGGGGAACAGCGGCAGCTGCATCAGGGTGTCGTGCAGTTCCTCGACGCTGGCGAGGTCGAAGACGCTGTAGTTGGCGTAGTGCCCGGCGATGCGCCACAGGTGGCGCCACTTGCCCTCGCGCTGCAGGCGCTGGGCCAGTTCCTTCTCGTCGGCCTTGAGCTGGGCGGCCTTGGCCGGGTCCATGTCGACGGGCAGTTTCACCGTCATCTTCACGTGGAACAGCATGGGGGCTTCTCCTCTATCGCAGAATTCAGGCGCGGGTTCAGGGGCGGCGGAAGCGCTTGAGGCGCTCCTCGTCCAGGCTCAGGCCGAGGCCCGGGGCGTTCGGTACCATCAGCTGGAAGTCGCGGTACACCGGCGGCTCGGTGACGATTTCCTCGGTCAGCAGCAGCGGGCCGAACAGTTCGGTGTGCCAGGTCAGTTGCTTCAGCGTGAGGAAGGCGTGGGCCGAGGCCAGGGTACCGATGGCGCCTTCGAGCATGGTCCCGCCGTACAGGGCGATGCCGGCCGCCTCGGCGATCTGCGCGGTGCGCAGCACGGCGCGCGGGCCGCCGTTCTTGGCGATCTTCAGGGCGAAGATGCTGGCGGCGCCGTCGGCGGCCAGGCTGAAGGCGTCCTCGACGCTCTCGATGGATTCGTCGGCCATGATGGGGGCCGGGCTGCGCTGGTTCAGGCGCACCTGGCCGGCGCGGTTGATGCGCGAGATGGGCTGCTCGATCAGGTCGATGCCATTCTCGCCGAGCACCTGGCAGCCGCGGATGGCCTGGGACTCGTCCCAGTACTGGTTGACGTCCACGCGCACGCTGGCGCGCTCGCCCAGGGCCCGCTTGATCGCCACCACGTGCTTGAGGTCCTGCTCCAGCGCGTTGGCGCCGATCTTCAGCTTGAAGATGCGGTGGCGGCGCAGGTCGAGCATGCGCTCGGCTTCCTCGATGTCGCGGGCGGTGTCGCCGCTGGCCAGCGTCCAGGCCACTTCCAGGCCGTCGCGCACGCGGCCGCCGAGCAGCTCGCTGACGGCCAGGCCCAGGCGCTTGCCCTGGGCATCGAGCAGCGCGGTCTCCACCGCCGAGCGGGCGAAGGTGTTGCCCTTGATGGCCTTGTCCAGGCGCTGCATGGCGGCGTTGACGTTGCAGGCGTCCTGGCCGACCAGGAGGGGCGCGAAGTGCGCCTCCAGGTTGGCCTTGATGCTCTCGGGGCTTTCGTTGCCGTAGGCCAGGCCGCCGATGGTGGTGGCCTCGCCGAGGCCTTCGATGCCGTCGCTGCAGCGCAGGCGCAGGATCACCAGGGTCTGCCGCTGCATGGTGTGCATCGCCAGCTTGTGCGGGCGGATGGTCGGCAGGTCGACGATGATCGCCTCGAGGCGTTCGATCAGGGCTTGGGTCATGTCAGGTTCCATATCACGCTAGGCTCTTGTCGAGGCCCGGCCGTCTGTCGCAGCCGATACCTTCCAGGTCTTGTCTTGCACGTCGAAGGATTGCGCCAGCAGTGGCAGGCAGTCCAATATCATTGCCCTCTCGTTCCATACCCTGGAGGTATCATGGAGCTTCGACACCTGCGGTACTTCCAGGCGGTGGCCGAAACCCTCAACTTCACCCGCGCCGCGGAGCGCCTGCACATCGCCCAGCCGCCGCTGAGCCGGCAGATCCAGCAGCTGGAGGAACTGCTCGGCGTCGAGCTGCTGGAGCGCGGCCGGCCGCTGCGCCTGACCGAGGCCGGGCGCTTCTTCTACGA
The DNA here is from genome assembly GCF_029201425.1 of Pseudomonas sp. 273. Lineage (NCBI taxonomy): Bacteria > Pseudomonadati > Pseudomonadota > Gammaproteobacteria > Pseudomonadales > Pseudomonadaceae > Pseudomonas > Pseudomonas sp. 273. The sequence goes on along the minus strand of NZ_CP116775.1, from coordinate 2,387,375 downwards.
GCAGAGCGGCACCCTGCTCGAACAGCTGCAGAACATCTGCGACAACACCCGCCGCATCGGCCTGGGCCAGCGCCAGTGGCTGGGCATCGGCTTCGCCCCCTCGACCCTCTACGCGGTGCTGCCGGAGCTGATCCGCGAGCTGCGCGCCGACACCGAGCTGGAGTTGGGCCTGCAGGAGATGACCACCCTGCAGCAGGTCGAGGCGCTCAAGAGCGGGCGCATCGACATCGGCTTCGGGCGCATGCGCTTCGACGACCCGGCCATCCACCAGCAGGTGCTGCGCGAGGACCCGCTGGTGGCCGTGCTGCCCACCGGGCACCCCCTGCTGGGGGCGCCGGTGAGCCTGCGGCGCCTGGCCCGCGAGCCCTTCGTGCTGTACCCGGCCAACCCGCGGCCGAGCTATGCCGACCACGTGCTGGCGCTGTTCGCCAACCACGGCCTGGGCATCCGCGTGGCGCAGTGGGCCAACGAGCTGCAGACCGCCATCGGCCTGGTCGCCGCCGGCCTGGGCGTGGCCCTGGTGCCGGCCTCGGTGCAGCAGCAGCACCGCCCGGACATCGGCTACGCCAGCCTGGAGGAACCCGAGGCGGTGTCGCCGATCATCCTCAGCCGCCGCGCCGGCGACGTCAGCGCCATGGTGCAGCGCTGCCTGACGCTGATCGAGCAGGTCAACCGCTAGGCCGGCGCGGCGCTTCACGCCTGGGCTCCGGCCAGCGGGGCGACCGCCAGGCTGCGCCGGCTGACCAGGTACATGGCCAGTGCGGCCACCGCGCCGGGGATGGCGAAGGCCATGAAGTTCAGGTGCAGCGGCAGCTCGATGGCCAGTAGCGAGCCGCCCAGCAGCGGGCCGACGATGGCGCCGTTGCGGCCGATGCCCGAGGCCCAGCCCAGGCCCGTGGAGCGGATGGCCAGGCCGTAGAACTGCGCGGCGGTGGCGTAGAGCAGGATCTGCGTGCCGATGGTGGTGGCCCCGGCGATGCCGATCAGCAGGTAGAGCACCGGCATCGGGCTGTTGAAGCCCAGCAGGGTGATGGAAACGGCGGCGGCGACGAAGAACAGCGCCACCACCCTGGGCAGGTTGAAGCGGTCGCCCAGCCAGCCGCCGAAGATCGCCCCGAACATGCCGCCGAAGTTCAGCGCCAGCAGGAACGACAGGCTCGAACCCAGGCTGTAGCCGGCGTTGGCCATCAGCTTCGGCAGCCAGGAGCTGAGCGCGTAGACCATCAGCAGGCAGCAGAAGAACGCCACCCAGAGCATCAGGGTGCGCAGCGCCCGGCCCTCGCGGAACAGTTCCAGCACCGGCGCGCCCCGGGGCTTGCCCTCGTCCAGGTGCAGTTCGCTGGTGTCGTCCAGCGCGCTTTCCGGGCTGACGCGGCGCAGGATGGCGCGGGCCTGGCCGGTGCGGCCCTGGCGCAGCAGGAAGCCCACCGACTCGGGCAGTTGCCAGAGGATCAGCGGCAGCAGCAACAGCGGCAGCAGCGCGGCGAAGAACATCGCCTCCCAACCGAAGCGCGGCAGCATGTAGATGCCCACGCCGGCGGAGAGCATGCCGCCCAGGGAGTAGCCGCTGAACATCACCGCCACCAGGGTGCTGCGCAGTTTCTTCGGCGCGTATTCGTTCATCAGCGCCACCACGTTGGGCATCAGCCCGCCGATGCCCAGGCCGGCCATGAAGCGGCAGATGCCGAACTGCGTGGGGTTGGTGGCGAAGCCGTTGAGCACGGTGAAGCCGGAGAAGAGCACGAAGCAGATGGCGATGCCCTTCTTGCGCCCGACCTTGTCGGCCAGCGGGCCGAAGAACAGCGCCCCGGCCATCATCCCGAACAGCGCGTAGCTGCCCAGGGCGCCGGCCTGCAGCGGGCTCAGGCTCCATTCCTTCATCAGCACCGGCAATACCACGCCGTAGATGAACAGGTCGTAGCCGTCGAAGATCAGCAGCAGGGCGCACCAGGCCATCACGCGCCAATGGAAGCGGCCGAAGCGCGCGTTGTCGATGACCTCGTGTACGTCGATTTTCCGCATGGCGTCACTCTCTTTTTTGTTGTTGTGCGAGAAGCCGTTCGGGCCGCGTCGTGGGCGGTCCGTCTTTACGTAGGATGGCGTTGAGCGCAGCGATACCCATCAACTCCGGGCGATGGGTATCGCCTTCGGCTCAACCCATCCTACGAATGTGTGTGGTTCAACCCAGGTCGCCACCGCCTACCGGCAGGGTCACGCCGGTGATGTAGGAGGCTTCGTCGGAGGCCAGGAAGAGGATGGCGCCGACCTGTTCGTCGATGCTGCCGTAGCGCTTCATCAGGCTGCTCTGCACGGTCTGGTCGACGATCTGCTGGTACCAGGCCTTCTCCTGCGTGCTCTGCTCGGCAGCGTTGCGCGGGATGCGCCGTGGCGGCGCCTCGGTGCCGCCCGGCGCGGTGGCGTTGACGCGGATGCCGCGCTCGGCGGTCTCGAAGGCCAGGCAGGCGGTCAGCGCGTTCACCCCGCCCTTGGCAGCGCCGTAGGGCACGCGGTTGACGCCGCGGGTGGCGATGGAGGAGACGTTGACGATGGCCCCGCCGCCCTGCTCCAGCATCGGCACCAGCGCGGCGCGGCAGCACCACAGGGTGGGGAACAGCGAGCGGCGCACCTCGGCCTCGATCTCGTGCTCGGCGTAGTGCTCGTAGGGCTTGGCCCAGATGGTGCCGCCGACGTTGTTGACCAGCACGTCCAGGCGGCCGAAGCGCTGCACGGCCTCATTGACCACGCGCTGGGCCTCGGCGAATTGCTCGAGGTCGGCGGTGAGGGTCAGCACCTCGGCGCGCTGGCCGAGTTCGTCCTGCAGTTCGTGGACCAGCTCGGAGCGGTCCACCGCCACCAGGCGGGCGCCCTCCTCGGCCAGGCGCTCGGCGACGCGGCGGCCGATGCCCTGGGCGGCGCCGGTGACGATGGCGACCTTGTTGGCGAATCTGTTCATGGTTACCTCGGCAATGGTTGCGTCCTGGGAGGTGGGTGCGGTATCCGGCTGCCCTCTCCCCCCGCCCTCTCCCTGAAGGGAGAGGGGGCTTGTCCGTGCCTGCGTCATCCAAGGCTTCAACCGGCAGCTCCGTATGTGCCGAAACCTCCGGCTGAAGCCATGCAGGCCAGCAGCTCAGGACGGTCCCCTCTCCCTTCAGGGAGAGGGTTAGGGAGAGGGGCTCTTACAGCGCCCCATCACGCCGCACTGGCCGCGAACTTCTCGTAGTAGAAGTTGGCCGGCGTGATGCCCTGCTCGCGGATGTAGGCGCTGACCGCCTCGACCATCGGCGGCGGGCCGCACAGGTAGATGTCCACCTCGCCTTCGTTGAGGTGCCTGGGTTCGATGTGCTGGGTGACGTAGCCCTTCTGCGGATAGCTGCTCTCGGGGTTGGCCACGCAGGCGCTGAAGCTGAAGTTGGGGATGCGCGCGGCGAAGGCCTCGAGCCTGTCCAGCTCCACCAGGTCGAAGTCGTTGGTCACCCCGTAGATCAGGTGCAGCGGGTGCTCGCTGCCCTGCTCGGCGATCTTCTCCAGCATCGCCGTGAAGGGCGCCAGGCCCGTGCCGCCGGCCAGCAGCAACAGCGGGCGCTTGATGTCGCGCAGGTAGAAGCTGCCCAGGGGGCCGGCCAGTTCCAGGCTGTCGCCAGCCTTGGCCAGGCTGGTGAGGAAGCTGCTCATCAGCCCGCCCGGCACGTTGCGGATCAGGAAGCTGACCTCGCCGCCCTTCTGCAGCGAGCTGAAGGAATAGGCGCGGCTCTGGTCGCTGCCCGGCACCTGCAGGTTGACGTACTGCCCCGGCAGGAAGGCCAGCCTGCTCAGGGACTCGCCCTTGAGCGACAGGGCGATGGTGCTCTCGGACAGCTGGCGCACCTCGCTGATGGCGGCCTGGTAGCTGGCCTGCTGGGTCTTGCAGACGTCCGAGGAGGCCGGCACGCGCACCACGCAGTCGCTTTCGGCGCGCATCTGGCAGGTCAGCACGTAGCCCTGCTCGGCTTCCTCTTCGCTCAGCGCGTCCTCGATGTAGTCCTGGCCCAGGTCGTAGCGGCCGGCCTCGGCGAAGCACTTGCAGGTGCCGCAGGCGCCGTCGCGGCAGTCCAGGGGGATGTTCACGCCCTGGCGGTAGGCCGCGTCGGCCACGGTCTCGCCGGGGTTGGCGTCGATGAAGCGGGTGACGCCGTCTTCGAAGTTCAGTGCGATCGAATAGCTCATGGCGGCCACCTCAGATGTGGTAGATGTCGATGACCTGGCGGACGTAGTCGTTCTTCAGGACCACCTTCTTGGCCTTGATCAGCGGGTTGTCGCCGCGCAGGTCGATGGCGTAGAAGCTGGTGCCGAAGTAGCTGTCGGTGGTCTTGTAGCGGAAGCTCAGGGTGTGCCAGTTGAAGCGCACCTGGCAGATGCCGCCCTCCTCGTCCAGCACCTCGATGTTGCTGATGTTGTGCGAGGTGCGGGTGTCCGGCATGGTCGCGCTGGAGCGCTCGGTCTTGATACGGAACACGCGGTCTTCCAGGCCGCCGCGGTTGCCGTACCAGATCAGCGAGATTTCCCGCTGCGGGTCCTGGGTCAGCTCGTCGCGGTCGTCCCAGGCCGGCATCCAGAAGCTGGCGTCGCTGGCGTACAGCTCCAGCCAGGCGTCCCAGTCCTTGTCGTCGAGGTAGCGGGCTTCGCGGTAGAGGAAGTCGCGGACGGTTTCGTAGCGGCTCATCACACGGCCTCCTCGAGCGGAATGCGCTTGGCTTCTTCGGCGGCCAGGGCTTCGCTCATCGCCTGCAGCCAGTACTTGTGCTGCAGCACGAACAGGCCTTCGTCCTCGGTGCGCATGCCGGACAGTTGCGGGTGCAGTTCGATTTCCTGCGCGGCTTCGTCGGCGCCCTCGATCCAGTGCGCGGCGCCACGGGACATGTCGTTCCAGCCCTCGGCGCTGCCCTGGTAGGCCTGCTGGCAGGAGCGGAACTCCTCCAGGTCGTCCGGGGTGGCCATGCCGCTGACGTTGAAGAAGTCCTCGTACTGGCGGATGCGCTGGGCGCGGGCCTCGGCGCTTTCGCCCCTGGGCGCGATGCAGTAGATGGTGATCTCGGTGCGGTTGACGTCGATGGGCCGGGCGATGCGGATCTGCGAGCTGAACTGGTCCATCAGGTAGACGTTGGGGTACAGGCAGAGGTTGCGCGAGTTCTGGATCATCCAGTCGGCGCGGGCCTGGCCGAAGTCGGCGGCGAGCTGTTCGCGGCGCTCGTAGGCCGGGCGGTCCTCGGGGTTGGCCCAGCGCGTCCAGAGCAGCATGTGGCCATGCTCGAAGGAGTAGAAGCCGCCGCCGTGCTTGGCCCAGCCACCGGCGCTCATGGTCTTCACTTCCTCGCCGGCCTCGCGCTGCTTGCGCTGGTTCTGGGTGGCGGCGTAGTTCCAGTGCACGGAGCTGACATGGTAGCCGTCGGCGCCGTTCTCGGCGGTGAGCTTCCAGTTGCCCTCGTAGATGTAGGTGGAGGAGCCGCGCAGCACTTCCAGGCCTTCGGGGGACTGGTCGACAATCATGTCGATGATCTTCGCCGACTCGCCCAGGTGCTCCACCAGCGGGCGCACCTCGGGGTTGAGGCTGCCGAAGAGGAAGCCGCGGTAGGACTCGAAGCGCGCCACCTTGGTCAGGTCGTGCGAGCCTTCGCAGTTGAAGCTCGACGGGTAGCCGGCCTCGGCCGGGTCCTTGACCTTGAGCAGCTTGCCGGAGTTGTTGAAGGTCCAGCCGTGGAACGGGCAGGTGTAGCTGGAGCGATTGCCCGACTTGTGCCGGCAGAGCATGGCGCCCTTGTGGCTGCAGGCATTGAGGAAGGCGTTGAGCACGCCATCCTTGTTGCGCGCGATGAAGATCGACTGGCGACCGATCAGGGTGGTCAGGAAGTCGTTCTTCTCGGGAATCTGGCTTTCGTGGGCGAGGTAGACCCAGTTGCCTTCGAAGATGTGCTTCATCTCCAGTTCGAACAGGCGCGGGTCGGTGAACATTTCGCGCTTGCAGCGGTAGACGCCCTTGACGGGGTCTTCTTCGAGCAGGGAACGCAAGTAGTCGATACCCAGGGTCATGGCCGGGGCCTCCGTTGTTATTGTTCAGGCAGGCTCAGGTTAGGGCTGGGTGGACGGGGGCAATATCCGCTTTGTGCAGAGCGTTATCCGGTTTTTGCAGGCGGGGTTGCGGGGTGTTTCAGGGGGGTGGGGATTTAGGGGGTGCGGGGTCGACATCCATGTCGCATGACCTCCTGAGCGCCGGTTTCGCTCGGCCTTCTGAAGGGGCGTTCCGGTGCGCGCGGATATTTCTCTGGAAACCCGTAGGGCGCATAACGCCTACGGCGTTATCCGCCGTTTGCGTCGTGTATCGGCGCATCGGCCAACGGCGGATAACCGCGAACGGTTATTCGCCCTACGAGTTTGCCGGCTGACGCTGTGTTATCCACCGGCTCGGACAGCCCCCTCTCCCTTCAGGGAGAGGGTTGGGGAGAGGGGACGGACTTCGCTCACGCACCTCTGCCAACCCTGACGCCGCCCCCCTCCCTAACCCTCCCCCGCAAGCGGGAGAGGGGACCGTTCGGCGCGATGCGGAACCATGAAGCTCCCGGTTCCCCGTAGGGCCACCGGCCACGCCGGACACCCCGGCGGCATGGCCAACGGCGGATAACCGCGAATGCTGCCCGGTATCAGCCGCGGCGCTTGAAGGTTTCCGAGGGCAGCTCGCCGAACTGCTGGCGGTAGCTCTCGGAGAAGCGCCCCAGGTGCAGGAAGCCGTAGTCCAGCGCCAGCTCGGTGACGTTGCGCACGTTGCAGCTGGGGTCGGCGAGGCTTGCGCGGATGCGTTCGAGCTTGCGCTGGCGGATGTACTGGCGCGGGGTGCTGCTGGCGTGGCGTTCGAACAGGGCGTAGAGCGAGCGCAGGCTCATCTTGGCCTGGCGGGCCAGTTCCTCGATGTCGATGTCCTGCTTGAGGTTGCGCTCGATGTAGTCGTCGATGCGCTCGAACGAGGCCATGGGCGCGGCCAGGCATTCGCGGCTGACGTTGGTCTGCAGCAGGGTCAGCAGCTTGCTGGCGACGATCTGCTGGTAGTGCTCCTCGATGCGCGGCAGGCGCTCGCCGGCCTCGGCTTCCATGCAGACCATGCCCAGCAGGTTGACGAAGCCTTCCAGCTCGCCCAGGCGGTAGCGGCTCTCGGTGAAGCGCGGGCCCTGGCGCGGGTGGGCCCAGCGCTGTTCGGCGCAGACGCCTTCGAGCACCGCGGTGGGGATCTTGATGATGAATTTCTCGCAGTCGTCCGAGTAGGTCAGGTCGACCGGGTCGTCCGGGTTGATCAGCAGCAGCTCGCCGGGCTCCAGGTAGTGTTCCCGGCCCTGGCCGCGCCACAGGCAGTGGCCGTGCAGCAGCACCTGCAGGTGGTAGATGGTCTCCAGCGCCGGCGAGGTGACGCGCACCGCGGCGCCGTAGCTGATGCGGCAGAGGTCGAGGCTGGCGAACTTGCGGTGGTTGAGGCTGGCTTCGGGGCGGCCGTGGGCGGGCATGCGCAGGGCGTGGCTGCCGACGTGCTGGTTGACGTAGCCGGACACCGCGTAGGGGTCGGCGCGTTCGAAGATCCGGCTGCGCTCGCTCAGCAGGTTCTGCATACAGGCACTCACTCTTGTTGTAGTCGTCCGCGCTCTTCGTCGCGGCTCGTGCCCGTCCAGTCTATGCCGTGGCCGGGACGGCAGGGCCCGGCAGAGGACGGACGGTCGCGCGGCCACCCCGATCCGGGGACGGCTGGCCCGCATACCGTCCGGCCACCCTAAGGTGGGATGGCCGGCGGCGCAATTCGACCTGTGGCGGAGTGTTCGCCTATCGCACGCTTTCGCCCTGGCTCATTGCCAGCAGGCGCTGGCCGTGCCGGTGCCGCTGGCGCCGCGGGTGCCGGCCTGGTCGAGGGTGAGCGTCAGGCATTCGCTGTCCCTGGCCTGGCTGCCGGTGGCCGTGGCGGTCAGGGTGTAGGTCGAGGCCGTGACGTTGGAGATGGCCAGGCTGTAGTACTGCACGCCCGCCAGGTAGCTGGCCAGGTTCAGCGCGGTGCTGGTGCTGGCGTAGGCGTTGTTCTGCGCGAAGTAGCGTTCCTGCCGCGCCGCCGCCTCGCTCAGCAGCGCCTGGCCTTCGGCGCGGTGGCTGCGCAGCACGTACTTCTGGTAGCTGGGCAGCGCGATGGCCGCGAGTATCGCCAGGATGACCACGACGATCATCATTTCTATCAAGGTGAAGCCGCGGCTTCGTTGTACGGGTTTCATCGTTCGCCCCATCAGTTGGAATCGCTCGGCAACACCTGCCAGCTGCGCCGGCCGCTGACAGTGCCGGTGTTGGTGGGTACGCCATCGGGGAGGTAGACGTCCCCACCACCCCAGGTGTAGCCACCGGACAGCGTGATGTCGCCGCCGTCGGTGACGAAGCCGGACATCGACTCGTAAATGCCGTCGCTGTTCAGGTCGAAGACGTTGTAGTCGGTCTTGCCGCCGCTCTCCGGGTCCACCGCGTAGACGGTGCCGGACAACCCCGCGGCGCAGGTGCCGGTCTGCGGCGTGGAGCTGGCGAAGATCAGGCTGGAACCGTACAGCGTCATGTCGTAGATCAGCCGCTCGCCAGTGCGCGGGAAGTCGAAGTACCAGCCCCAGGTGGCGACGTTGGCGTCGGCGGTGTCGCCGCTGCTGTCGTACCAGGTGACGTCGCTCTCGCTCAGGGTATAGGTGGTGGTGCCGTCGGTGGTGCCGGCGGTCAGCGTCTGCTGTTGCAGGTCGCTGCGCGTCTTGGCCGCGGTCAGCGAGGCGCTGGTGGCCTCGCCGGCGGTCTTGCGGTCCCAGATGCCGTAGATGCTCTGGGTGGCGGTGGCGGTCTTGTCCGAGGTGGTCAGGTAGCGGCCGCTGCCGAAGGCGACGATGTAGCCGGTGCCGCTGGGGTGCTCGACCAGGCTCGGCGCCGCGGTGATCGGCTGGCGCACGTTGCTGGCGTTGCGCGCCACGTACAGCGGGTTGCCGCCGAAGGCCACGGCGAACTTGGCGTCGGCGGCGCTGGCGGTGAGCGGGCTGCTGGCGCTGGTGTCGATCAGGTCGAAGCGCCAGAGGTCGCCCAGCAGGTCGCCGGCGTAGGCGTAGTCGGCGATGCCGTCGCTGTTCACGTCGGCCACGTAGAGCCGCGACAGGCCGTTGGCCAGGCTGTCGATCGCGCCAGTGTCGGTGGTGGTCAGGCTGGGGGTGGCGGTGATCTTCTTCAGCAGGGTGCCGCTCTGGATGTCGATGATCAGCAGCGAGGCGCTGTTGCTGCCGCTCTCGTAGCCGTTGGGCACCAGGGCCACCCACTTGCCGTCGTGCAGGCGGGCGATGCTGGGCTTGGCGGCGGTGTAGCCGAGGCTGGAATCGCTGTCGCTGGTGAACTCCCAGAGCAGGCTCGGCGAGGCCGGGTCGGTGATGTCCAGGGCGAACACCTCGCGGCCGCCGGCGCCGAGGCTGCCGACCAGCACCTTGTGCCAGGCCGAGCCGTAGTAGACGTCGGCCACCACCGGGGTGCCGTCGACGAAGTAGCGGTGCTCGGTGCCTTCGTCCTGGCCGTAGTCGCTGGCGGTGAGGATGTTCAGGTTGGCGATCACCGCGCTGGGGATGAAGGCGAACAGCTCGGCCCCGGTGCTGGCGTTGAAGGCATGCAGCATGCCGTCGTTGGCGCCGACGTAGACCGCCGACGGCTTGGCGGCCTGGCCGCTGGCGTAGGTGGCATAGCTGGTGCTGCCCTCCAGGGCGTCGGCCCGCGCGGTGATGTAGTCGGCGCCGCTGACCAGCACCGGCGAGGAGTTGACGATGTCGCCGAGCAGCGAGGAACGGCTGCGGAAGCTGGTGTTGCTGCCGCGCAGGAAGTCCACGCGGGTCGAGCCCTTGCTGTCGACCACGCCGGCGGCGGTGCGGTTGAGCGCGGTCTGCTGGGCGCTGCTGAGGTTGGCCCAGGTGAACGAGGTCAGGCTGCCGTTCTTGGCGAAATAGATGTTGCGGCTGCTGGGCAGTTGCGCCGAGGCCTTCCACAGGGTGGTGGTGGTCGTGCTGGTGGCGCCGCTGCTGGAGGTGGTCTTGACCTTCTGCTTCTTGATCAGGTCGCCGGTCCAGTCGCTGGAGCTGAAGTTGGTGCTGTAGACGTAGTCGCCGTCGTCCAGCGACTGCGAGTCCACCGCCACCGCGGTGACCGAGGTGTTGAGCTGGAGGATGTCGTCGAAGGCCGACTTCAGCTGGCTGGCCAGCTTGCTCGGGTTGCTCACCAGGAAGTAGTTGTCCGGGGTGCCGTCGCCGTCGGTATCCCAGGTGCTGAGGTCGCTCTTGCCGTACTTGGCGGCGTACCACAGGGGGTCCTGCAAGGTGGTGACGGCGGTGGAGGTGGATGGCGTGAAGGTACGGGTGTGCGAGTCGGAACGCCCGCTGATGCTCGCGCTGTTGTTCGCCAGGCCCGGCAGGTAGCTGCAGTTGGCGTTGGTCGCCGAGCAGTCGCCGGGGTACTTGCCGTCCGGGGTGTCGAGCTTGTAGCGCGTGGTCCCGCTGCCGCCGCCGGTGACCTCCAGGTAGACGCCGTCCTTGGTGGTGCCGGACATGGTGTAGCCCATGTGCGACTCGTAGGACGCCACCGAATATTCGGTCTTGGAAGTGACCGACACGGTACCGTCGCTGTTGGCCGTCACCGTGTAGAGCACGATGGCGTCCATGTCGTAGTCGCTGCCCTGGGCCGAGTCGTCGTAGACCACGCGGAAGGTGATGGTGCTGATGTTGCCGCTGCTGTCCTTGGTCAGGGTGTCGATGTAGAAGCCGGTGATCTGGCTGACCACGCCCTGGGTCACGTCCATGCTGAAGGGCACCAGCTTGAGGGTGCCCTTGCTGGTGGTGATCCTGATGTTGGGCAAGGTCGAGGACAGTGCGATGGAGAAGCTCTGCACCTTGTTCGAGCCGGCGCTGGTCAGCGCCGTCTGGCTGCCGAAGTAGCTCACCGCGGCGGTGCTGTAGCTGCCCTGGCGCGTCGGCTCCTCGGCCAGGCCGCGGATGCTGGCGAAGCTGCTGGCGGACTTGGCGGTGGGCGCCGAGTCGTTGGTGGTGCCGGAGGATTCGCCGATGTTGACCTTGGCGCTGGCACCCACCTCCTTGCTCCACAGGGTGGCGCCGATGCTGGCGAAGTCGAAGCCGATGTCGTCGGTGGGCTTGACGTCGCTGCCCAGGGTGCTGCCGGGCACGTCCGAGTCGTAGCTGGGGTTGATGTCGCTCATCAGCGTCATGAACGGCCGGGTGCACGACGGATAGGTCGAGTAGGGGTTGCTCCAGGTGGATACGCTGGACAGCCCGAGGCCGGTGTCGATGGTGCCGGCGGCGTAGTTGCCGTTGAGCGCCTTGCCGGCGTAGTAGCGCAGCGCCTCGTAGGCCATCTCGCCCAGCGGGTTGCCCCAGTCCGGGCAGCTGCCGTTGGTCAGCGGGTTGAGCAGGGTGCCGGTGCTGCAGCGCTGGTAGTACACCAGGCGGTCGAGGTTGGCGACGATGCCGCTGTTGTTCACGTAGCAGCGCGAATTCAGGCAGCCGGTGCCGCTGGTGGAATCGGTGAGGAAGCGCCCGGTGCTGGCGGTGTATTCGTCGCCGAAGCTGGCCGGCGCCTTGCGCAGCACGCCGCCACGCAGGTTGTTGGTGTAGGTGCCGGTCATCAGACCGAAGTACATCTTGTTCGAAGCGCCGTAGTCATGGAGTACGCCAGTGGGCTTGTAGACGCTGCCGTACTGCACGCAGTTGCTCTCCAGCAGGCCACTGACGCAGGCCTGCACGCGCACCGTCATGTCCGGGCTGGGGGTGACGCTGGTGCTGGAGGAAATGGTGTTGGTGGCCTGCGGGTCCTCCCGCGAGACCCAGTTCCAAATGCGATAGCTGGTGTTGCTGATCACCCGCAGCTTGGGCACGGCACTGCTGCTGTAGCCGGTGAGCGTGGACGTGCCGCTGGCCGGCCGCGAGGTGTTGGCGAAGAGGATGTAGTTGCCGCTGCTGGGCACGCTCAGCGGCGCGTAGTCGGCGATGTTGTAGCCGTCGCGGGCGACGCTCTTGTATTCCTTGCCCCAGCTGTGGGCGTCGTTGGGGATGAAGGCGCGCTCCAGCACCGTGGCGGTGGCGCTGTCGGTGGAGCGGTAGCCGCCGTAGAGCACCTTGCGCAGCACGTCCAGGCGCGACATGGTCAGGTAGTTGAGGAAGTCGCCGCTCCACTGGCTGCTGCACTTCTTGGTGCTGGTGACGCTCTTCGGGACGAAGACGTTGTTGCTGCTGTCGTAGCTGTAGCACTTATACGAGTCGAAATAGCCGGTGTAGTCGATGCTCGGCTTGTAGTAGATGTCCAGCTGGCCGTCGCCGTCGATGTCCGAGGCGTCGTTGTAGGCCGGGAAGTAGAGCTTCTGGTCGCGGCCGACCACCAGCATGTTCATCGGCGGGGCGATGTTGCTGACGAACAGCGGCGTCTGCGCCAGCACCGAGGCCCGGGCGCCGGCGCACAGCAGGCAGGACAGCAGGAGCAGCGCCAGCGCGCGCAGCGGTTTCATGGTGGGGAGCCTCCTCGCGGGCCTCATGGGATCACCAGCGCGGTGCTGGAGCGCAGGCACAGGGTGTTCGCGGCGCAGCCGGTGCTGGCGCTGTCCTTGTAGGCCTGGGCGTTGACTTCGTAGTAGTAGGTGCAGCCGGCCTGGCCCTTGGACAGGTAGGCGTTGGCGCTGCCGCCGGAGCCGCCCTTGCAGCTGTTGCCGATGTAGCGCAGGTACCAGCGCGCGTTGCGCGGCAGGCTGGTGGCGCCGTCCAGCCCGGTGTAGGCCGTGGCGCTGGAGAAGTCCACGGCATAGCTGCTGGCCAGGCCGGTGTAGCAGGGGCTGGACGACGAACAGGCCTCCAGCGCGCGGCTGCTCTCGCTCACCCTGCCCTCGCCTTCGCGCAGGGCCGATTCGGCCGCGCTGGTCAGCCGCTGCAGTTCCAGGCGGTTGCCGGTCATCCGCCCTTCCAGCTGCATCTCGCGCATGCCACCGACCGCCAGCAGGGTCAGCACCAGCAGCATCACCAGGGCGACGAACAGCACGGCGCCGCGCTGGCGCCCGTGCATCGGGGTACTCCTCATGGCATCAGGTTCCTCAACATGCTGCTGCCGCTGACGATGCGCCGCAGGGTGCCGTCGCCGTCGGTGCAGGCGCTGCCGCCGCTGAGGGTCGCCCAGTCGGTGCAGCTGGTGGTGCTCATGCCGCCGGTCAGGTTGCTGCCGCTGCTAGCCAGCAGCAGCGTGTAGCGCAGGCTGCGCACGGTCTGGGCGCTGGTCGGGCTGGCGACGTACTTGGCGACCTGGCGGGCGTTCTCGTCGCTGCCGGTGTCCACGCCGTAGTCGAAGTGCACCGCCGCCACGTTGTCGGCCAGCACGCTGCCGTTGCAGTTGAGCTGGCCGTTGGCGAGGCCGATCTTCTCCACCACGTCGTTGCTCGGGCTGAAGGTCGCGTAGGGCGTGGTCAACCCTGGCAGGCTGCCCAGGGAAGCGCCGGTGCAGTCGATGTCGTCGGCGTCGCGCGGCTGGTAGCGCAGGCACAGGGTGTTGGCATCCACCCGCACCAGCGCCTGGCCGGCGGCGAAGCTGCAGCCGTTCTTGCTCTGCGCCGGGAAGGCGGTGCTCATGCGTGTCGACGGCTGGCGCCGGTAGCCGGCCCGGGACAGGCGCGCGTCCAGCACCCGCTGCAGGTAGCGGGCGTTGTCGAGGTTTTCGGACTGGCCGGCGAAGTAGCGGGTGCGGGTGCTGCCGTCGAGGTACATCTGGGTGACACCCAGTATCAGGAACAGGCCGAGGGTCATGGCCACCATCAGTTCGACCAGCGAGAGGCCGGCCTGGCGGCGGGGATGGGCGGGCATTCAGGGCTCCTCGCGCAGCACGTAGTGGCAGATGGTCGGGTCGCTGCCGGCATTCGCGTCCAGGCACTCGCCGGACTTCACCCGCCAGGCCAGCTGGATCTCGATGGCCGAGCCGCTGCCGCTGCAGGTGCTGGCGCCATTGCTGCGGCAGACGTGGAAATCGCTGCTCATCAGGCTGGCGGCGTCGGGCAGCGCCTGGCGCACCCGCTGCGCCCAGCAGCCCAGGCGTTGCGAGGCGCTCAGCGCAGCCAGCGAGGCGCAGCTGTCCGGCGCCGCGGGGAAGGCGCTGCCGCTGGCCTTGTAGTAGTCGGAGCTGGCCGGCGGCGTCAGCGGCGTGCCGCCGTCCTGGGCGGAATAGAGGTCGGTGCGGATGGTTTCCATCAGCTCGTCGGCCAGCGCCGCCGCCGTGCCGCGCACCGCCATGTCCTGGGAATAGGCGATCGCCCTGCCCTGCATGGCGAGCATGCCCAGCACGCCGACGCAGATCACCAGCAAGGCCACCAGCACTTCGATCAGGCTGAAGCCGGCCGGGTTACGTTTCATTGGCTGCTCCCCGAGCCCAGGCTCATGTAGCCGGAAGCGGCGACCTTGATGCTGTAGCTGCTGCCGCTCTTGCTGCCGCTGAGGATCAGGCTGGCCACCGCGGCGCTGCCGTCGGCACGGAAGGTCAGGCCGCTGACGCTGCTGCTGACGCCGATGCTGCTGGGCAGGCTCAGGCGCTGCGCCACCAGGCTGGCGTCGAGCGAAGCGCAGCTGCCGGCACGCACCAGCAGCCACTCGTAGGCGCTGCCGTTCTGGCAGAGGCTCATGGCGGTGCGCGTGCTCACGGCGTCGGCGCGGGCGCCCTGGAGCAGGCGGTAGAGCGCCGAGGCGGAAGACTTCACCCGGCTGGACTCGATCAGCGAGCCGAAGGCCGGCACGGCGATGCTGGCGAAGATCGCCACCAGGGCGACCACCACCATCAGCTCGATCAGGGTAAAAGCGCGCTGACCCTCGGCCCCCTCCATGGGCACCGGCCTGCGCGGGTGGACAGAAACACTCATGGCCCGAACCGCTCGAACGACAGTTGCATGAAACCCCGGCCGGGGCCGGGATGCGATGGGCCTATTGTCGGGCCGGCGTTAGCGGCGGCATGTGTCCTTAATTTTTCATGGGCGATACATTCGCTACCGCTCGCAGGCGGTGGGCGACCGCTGGTCCGTTGTCATTGCGGGGGAGGAAAGAGGGCCGGTTCTTCGTAGGAACGAGCTTGCTCGCGAACCGCATGGCACCCTATTTGTTCGCGAGCAAGCTCGCTCCTACAAAAGCGCTGCCAGCCGGTGATGTAGGGCTCCGTCCGCGATTGGACTCACCTGCCACTCCGGACGCTCCGGTAGCACGGCCAACGGCGGATAACCGCGAACGGTTATTCGCCCTACGGTTTCAGGTAGCGTCCGCGTGGCTGACCAGGCCCTTGATCACCACCGCGGTGCCGGCGATGGCCGCCGGCACCACCAGGGCGGTGAGCACCTGTTCGAAGTTCCAGCCCAGGCCCAGCAGGGTGGCGCCGATCCAGGCGCCGAGGATGGCGCCGAAGCGGCCGATGCCGAGCATCCAGGACACCCCGGTGGCGCGCCCCTGGGTCGGGTAGAAGCGTGCCGCCAGCGAGGGCATGGCCGACTGCGCACCGTTCACGCACATGCCCGCGGCCAGCACCAGCGTCGCCAGCAGGCCGAGGGTGCCCAGGCTCTGGCCCACGCAGTAGGCGAAGACGCCGGCCAGGCAGTAGAAGAGGCCGATCACCTTGTGCGGGTTGAAACGGTCCATGGCCCAGCCCACCGCCACCGAGCTGAGCACCCCGCCGAGCTGGAACAGCGCGCCGATGAAGGCGGCCTGCTCCAGGCTGGCGCCGCTGTCGCGCATCAGGGTGGGCAGCCAGCTGGTGAGCAGGTAGACGATCACCAGGCCCATGAAGTAGGTCAGCCACAGCAGCAGGGTGCCGGCGCTGTAGCGGCCGGCGAACACCACCTTGAGCACGTTGCCGCTGGGCGCGCTGCCCTGCTCCGGCACGCTGAAGCCGCCGGCCATGGCCACCTCCGCCGGGGCTATCGGCGCCAGCGCCTTGCGCACGCGCGCGTCGCCGCGGTTGCGCACCACCAGGAAGCGCGCCGACTCCGGCAGCCACACCAGCAGCACCACCGCCAGCACCAGCGGCAGCACGCCGCCGAGC
This sequence comes from Pseudomonas sp. 273, assembly GCF_029201425.1. Taxonomy (NCBI): domain Bacteria; kingdom Pseudomonadati; phylum Pseudomonadota; class Gammaproteobacteria; order Pseudomonadales; family Pseudomonadaceae; genus Pseudomonas; species Pseudomonas sp. 273. Next base: position 2,371,265 of record NZ_CP116775.1, on the reverse strand, counting down.
AGCAGCAGGCTGTGCCAGCCGAAGGCCGGGATCAGCTTGGCGGAAATGAAGCCGCCGCCGGCCATGCCCAGGTTGAAGCCGCAGAACATGCTGGTGACCAGCAGCGACTTGAGGCGTTCGGGGGTGTACTCGGCGAGCAGCGTGGTGGCGTTGGGCATGGCCGCGCCCAGGCCGACGCCGGTGAGCAGGCGCAGCACCAGCAACTGGTCGAGGTTGGCGCTGAAGGCGCAGAGCACGCTGAACAGGCCGAACAGGAACACCGCCGCCACCAGCACCACCTTGCGCCCGAAGCGGTCGGCCAGCGGCCCGGAGCCAAGGGCGCCGAAGACCATGCCGATCAGCGCGGCGCTCATCACCGGGCCGAGGCTGGCGCGGTCGATGCCCCAGTCCTGGGTCAGCGCCGGGGCGATGAAACCCATGGCCGCGGTGTCGAGGCCGTCGAGGAAGACGATGAGGAAGCACAGCAGCACGATGCGGTACTGGTACGCCGACAGCGGCTGGGCATTGATGAAGGACTGGACGTCCAGGGTGCCGGTGGACGGCAGGGTGGCGGAACGGGTCATGCGGCGATTCCTGCAGGCGGACAGGAATGAGGCCGCCACCGGGGCATGGACCGGTGGCTGTCACTCATTGTTGTTATTCGGCGCCCTTGCGGGCGGACGGCCCACAGTACGAATAGTCTGACAGCCCTTCAATTCGATAATCGCCAAGCCGGGCGATTACCGAACAAAACCAACCCTCAGTGGAACAGCCGCGTGCTCAGCTCCCGGCTGGCCTCCAGCAGCACCGGCAGGAAGCGCGTCTCTAGTTCCTGGCGCGACACCCGGCCGACGTGGGTGCCGACGTTCAGCGCCGCCAGCACCTGGCCGGCGGAGTCCTTCAGCGGCACCGCCACCGAGCGCAGGCCCATCTCCAGCTCCTGGTCGATGATCACCCAGCCCTGCCGGCGGATCTCGGCGATGCTCGCGCGCAGGCCCTCCGGGGTGCACACGGTGCGGCTGGTCTTCACCTGCAGGTCGGCGTGGGCCAGGTAGTCCTCCAGGGCCTGGTCGTCGAGCCCGGCCAGGAGGATGCGGCCCATGGACGTGCAGTAGGCCGGCAGCCGGCTGCCCACGCTGAGGTCCACCGAGATCAGCCGCTGCGGCGTGGCCGAGCGGGCGATGTAGAGGATCTCGTCGCCTTCCAGGGTGGCCATGGAGCAGGCCTCGCGCAGTTGCTCGCTGACGCGGTCGAGGATCGGCTGCGCGGTGACCGCCAGCGGCGTCGAGGACAGGTAGGCGTGGCCCAGCGTCAGCACCTTGGGCAGCAGCGAATAGGTGCGCCCGTCGGTGGTCACGTAGCCCAGCTTCATCAGCGTATGCAGGCAGCGGCGCACGGCGGCGCGGGGAATCTCGGTGCGGTGGCTGACCTGGGCGATGGTCAGGTGGCGCTTGCGCTCCTGGAACGCATGGATCACCGCCAGGCCGCGGGCCAGCGAGGTCATGAAGTTGGGGTCGCCGGTGAAGGCCTCGATGCGCTTGGCCGGCGAAGCGACGATGGGCGGGGCCAGGGTGCCCGAGCTGGCGGAATTTTCGTCGGTCATGGCGCAGTCCTGCTGGCGGAAGGTTTGGCCGATTATCGAAGCGTCGGGCGATAATCGCAAATGGAATTGGGCGATAATCGCCCAAACCTGTATCAGGCCAGGCGGCGGATAACCACGAACGGTTATTCGCCCCACGCCATGACCGACCTTGGCGTAGGGCGTACAACCGTTCGCGGTTGTACGCCGATACACCACCCACACCCGCCCCTCCGGAGCTGGGCCCGGCTCCCCTACAACGGCTCCAGCTTCAACTGCCGCAACCGACTCAGGGTCCGCGCGAAATCCACCGCCGCGCCGCCCTCGGCCAGGCGGTCCAGCGACACGCTGGCGAACAGCTGCAGGCGCAGCTGGCGGTCGTAGGCGATGTCGATGAAGTTGAGGAAGCGCATGCTCACGTCCGGCGGGTAGTCGCCCAGCGGGCCCAGGCCGCTGACCGCCATGCGCGGGAAATGCTCGATCAGCCACAGGTAGTCGGCCGCCGAGCGCGGGCGCTCGAACAGCTCGCTGAAGTCGAGCCAGGCGCGGCCTTCCTCCAGGGCGTGGATGCGCAGCGGGTGGTGGTTGACGTCCAGCACCTGGTCGAACTGCGCCGCGTCGTCCAGGCCCAGGCGCGCGCCGATCAGCGCCAGGTCGTCGGCGCGCGCCGGCCACAGGTAGCTGCCCCAGTTCTCCAGGGGCGTGGCGCGCAGGCGGTAGTCCTCGCCGCCGTCCAGCGGCACCACGTCGAAGCGTTTCTCGATCAGCTCGATGGCCGGGCGGAAGCGCTCGCGGTACAGCGGGTTGGGGCACAGGCCCTCGGGCTGGTAGTTGGAGGTGCAGACCATGCCCACGCCCTCCTCCACCAGCACCTTGAGCATGCGCCCGAGTAGCATGGCGTCGCCGATGTCGTGCACGTGGAACTCGTCGAAGCACAGCAGCCGCGTCTGCGCGGCGATCTCCCGGGCCGCACGGGCCAGCGGGTCGGCCTGGCCGGTGAAGGCCATCATGCGTTTCTGCAGCTCCTGCAGGAAGGCGTGGAAATGCACGCGGCGCTTGGCCTGCAAGGGTGCCGCGGCATAGAAGCAGTCCATCACGAAGCTCTTGCCACGGCCCACGCTGCCCCACAGGTAGACGCCCGCGGGCGGCTTGCGCAGCCAGGAGCGGCGGCCGCCGAGGAAACCGTCCAGCCAGTCGGCCAGGTGGTCGATGGCGGCCTGCTGCGAGGCGTCGGCACTGTAGCCGCGCTCGTCCAGGGCCACGCGAAAATGCCGCGACACCCGTGCGGCCACTGATTCGTCGTCGAGGGAATGATCGGAACTCAAGACACACCTTTTCGACATCACCGGCGGTGATGTCCCTTTCAAAACGGCGGGCGAACCCGCCCACGTGCCGCGCCTGCGACCACCACGGCGCGAGCGGCCGGGTGGACAAAAACCCTGTTCATCGTGCGCCATCACCTTGCCAAGCGGCGCCGGTATTGGCATAACGATGGCCCCGGGCCCCCAGAACAAGGAAGTTGCGATGCGCATCATCGGACGGATCATACTCGCTGTCGTCCTGCTGCTCCTGCTCGTGGGTGGCGTGCTGCTCTGGTACGTCGCCCACCCCAACGTGCCGCAGTACACCCCGCCGGACAAGCTCAACCTGCTGCCGCAATGGGACCAGCAGGCCCGCGAGCACTACTACTACACGCCCCAGGGCACACAGGTGAAGGGCCTGCTCTACGACTGGTTCGTCCAGCTGCGCCAGCCCTTCTCCGACGAGAAGTTCGCCGACCCGGCCAACCTCGCCCGCTACGGCTTCCTGATCGCCCCCGAGCAGCTCAAGCCGGCCAAGGAGCGCAAGCTCGACCCGAACAACCCCGGCAACCTGCCAGTGGGCTTCGCCCGCCACCGCAACGGCGACAACGGCCCGGAGTACCTCGACATCACCTGCTCCGCCTGCCACACCGGCGAGCTGCGCTACAACGGCCAGGCCGTGCGCATCGACGGCGGCGCAGCCATGCACTCCATCGCCTCCACCGTGCCCACCGTGCGCGGCGGCGCCTTCGGCCAGGCGCTGGGCATGAGCATGCTGTTCACCTACATCAACCCCTGGAAGTTCGACCGCTTCGCCGAGGACGTGCTGGGCCAGAACCCCGACAAGCAGGCCAGGGCCGAACTGCGCGCGGGCTTCAAGGACGTGCTCGGCACCCTGCTGGGCACCGCCTGGAACGACACCCGCCGGCGCCTCTACCCCACCGAGGAAGGCCCCGGCCGCGCCGACGCCTTCGGGCGCATCGCCAATGGCGTGTTCGGCGACCACATCAGCGTCGACAACTACCGCGTGGCCAACGCCCCGGTGAACTACCCGCAGCTGTGGGACATCTGGAAATTCGACTGGGTGCAGTGGAACGGCTCGGCCATGCAGCCCATGGCCCGCAACATCGGCGAGGCCCTGGGCGTGGGCGCCACCCTCGGCCTGCTCGACGCCGACGGCCAGCCGGTGCTGGGCGACGCGCGCTACGCCTCCAGCGTGCGGGTGAAGGACCTCCACGACCTGGAAGAAGGCCTCAAGACCCTCAAGCCACCGGCCTGGCCGGAAGAGGTGTTCGGCGCCATCGACCTCAAGCGCGCCTCCCAGGGCCGCGCGCTGTTCCGCGAGAACTGCCAGCGCTGCCACGGCCCCCACGTGGTGGAGCCGGACCAGCGCCTGGCCCCCGCGCGCGATCCGGAATGGAAGATGACCATGATCCCCACCCCGGTGATCGGCACCGACCCGACCACCGCGGACAACATCGCCAACCACACCTACGACCTGACGCCGCTGAAATGGCAGCTCGACGAGCTGGACAAGCTCAACGTGGTGCTGATGCCGCCGCCCAGCCAACCGCTGGACCTGTCCAGGCTGTCCGCCGCCAAGGGCCTGGCCTACATCACCGCCTACGTCGAGCAGCGCGCCTACAAGGACGCCGGCATCGGCCCCGACGAGCAGAAGCGCATGAACGGCTACGGCCTGGAGATCGGCGTGCGCGAGCTGGCCGCCTACAAGGCCCGCCCACTGGACGGCGTGTGGGCCACCCCGCCGTTCCTGCACAACGGCTCGGTGCCCAACCTGTTCCAACTGCTCTCGCCGGTGGCCGAGCGGGATACCCAGTTCTACGTCGGCACCTTCGACTTCGACCCGAAGTTCGTCGGCTACCGCACCGAACGCTTCCCCGGCGGCTTCCTGTACAAGACCAGCGTCACCGGCAACAGCAACCGCGGCCACGAATTCCGCGACGGCTGCCGCAAGGACGGCGCCATCGGCCGCGCCCTGAGCCCGGACGAACGCTGGGCGCTGGTGGAATACCTGAAGGTACTGGGCAACCCGGCCTACGAAAGCCGCCTGACCGACGAGCCCACCCAACCCTGGACCCCAGGCCCGAAATGCGAGTGACGCCAGGACGGGGCTGACCGGCTGACTGCATAGCCCCGCCCCACTCCGAACAGTCCCCTCTCCCTTCAGGGAGAGGGTTAGGGAGAGGGCAAAACCCTCCCCCGAACACCCAACCCAACAGAAGAAAACCAAGAAAGCCCCCCGCAAAGGACCGCCCCCATGCGCGCACTGCTCACCCGGATCTGGAACCTCCTCGGCAAATGGGTGGCGCTGCCCATCCTCTGCCTGGCCCTGCTCGGCCTGGTCGGCCTGGGCATCGGCTGGGTGTACTACAGCATCAAGTTCAGCGGCCCGGTCTCGACCCAGGAACAGGTCCCCGCGAACGAAGCCCAGCAGACCCAGGCCATCATCGAAGACGCCATCCGCATCGTCGAACAGCACCGCGACAACACCCGCGTGCTGCGCGACGCCCACGCCAAGGCCCACGGCTGCGTGAAGGCCGAAGTCACCGTCAACCCCAACCTGCCCGCCGACCTGCGCCAGGGCGTGTTCGCCCAGCCGGGCAAGGTGTGGAACGCCTGGGTGCGCTTCTCCAACGGCAACGCCTACCCGCAGCAGGACAGCGCCAACGACGCCCGCGGCATGGCCATCAAGCTGCTCGACGTGCCCGGCGCCAAGCTGATGCCCGGCAAGGGCCACGACGGCGAGCAGGACTTCGTCATGTTCAACCACCCGGTGTTCTTCGTCCGCGACGTGGTCGAATACCGGCAGAACTTCAACGCCCAGGCCAACGGCCAGAAGGTCCTGGCCTTCTTCCCCAGCTGGAAGCCCAGCACCTGGGAAATCCGCCACCTGCTGATCGCCCTGCAAACCCTAGCCCCCGCCCCGGCCAGCCCGCTGCAGGCCAGCTACTTCGGCATAGCCCCGTACAAGCTCGGCGAGCAGAACAACATCAAGTTCCGCACCGTCCCCGCCCCGGGCGCCTGCCCCAGCTACCAGTTGCCCAAGCTCAACGAAAAACTGCCGAACTTCCTGCGCACCGCGCTCTACCAGCAGCTCTCGATAGACCGCGTCCCCGCCTGCTTCGCCCTGCAGGTGCAAAAACAGGACGCCAGCAAATACATGCCCATCGAAGACACCAGCGTGGAATGGAAGGAAAAGGACTCCCCCTTCCAGACCGTCGCCCTGGTCAGCATCCCCCCGCAGGACTTCGACAGCCGCGAACAGAACCTGATGTGCGACAACCTCTCCTTCAACCCCTGGCACGCCCTGCCGGAGCACCGGCCGATCGGCGGGATCAACCGGTTGCGCAAGGCGGTTTACGAGGCGGTGAGTGTTTATCGGCATGAGAGGAATGGGGTGGGTGGGGAATGAGCCACCTGCACCATTTAGCAATAACCCTATACACCGCCCCATATAAAGGAGGGAGCGTATGATAACCAAAATAACCATGCATAGAGTTGCAACCTATACATCCCCCACAACCATAGAAACCGATAAAAAAGTAAATATCATCTACGGCTTAAACGGGACAGGAAAAAGCACTCTTTCAAACTTCCTGTATAACACAAAATCTATAGGATACGAGAACTGCTCCATAGTAGCCGAGCCGGACGAGCTAATACTCACTTACAATCAGAAATTTATTTACGACCATTTTCATGTCGCCAACCAACTAAAAGGCATCTTCAGTCTCTCAAAAGAAAACAAAGAGATAGAACTAAAAATTGAGAGCGCCGAAAAAGAATTACAAGAGCTGATCGAAAAACAAAAAACAGAGCAACAAGAAATAAGCAACGAAGAGCAAAAAATCTCTCAATTAAGAGAAAAATCCCAAGATACAACCTGGAACATAAAGAAAGAATATTCAGGAGGGGATCGGGTACTTGAGTACTGCCTAGATGGTCTCAAGGGAAGTAAGGAGTCCCTATACAGTTACCTAGAAAAAATAAATAAACCTTCTTCAAAACCAGAGAAAACCATTGAGCAGATAAAGAGAGAAGTTGAGGCCATTAATGGCGATACAGCTCAAAAATACGAACTCCTTCAAAAGTTCTCCTTTAACGAAGCACATATCGAATCCAACTCAATCCTCCAAACACCAATTATAGGAAGCAATGATAGCCCAATAGCAGAACTGATAGAAAAACTCAGCAACTCAGACTGGGTTCGACAAGGGCTTAAATACCTCCCAGAAGAGAAAGAAGATGTCCTTAGCCAATGCCCATTCTGTCAAGAAAGAACCATAAGCAACAAACTAGAAAAAGAGATAAAAAATTACTTCAATGAAAACTATGAAAAAGCACTGAACAATATTTCCGAAATACTAAATTCGTACAAAAAAGCTGCAGAAAGCCTTCCCTACCTAGAAGCCTACCGAGCAGTTCCATTTAGCGAGCCGTTTGCATCAGAACTTACAGAGACGTACCTAAACTTAGAAAAGTCTTTTGAGAACGCTTTAACCAAGATAAAGAGAAAGATATCAAACCCTAGCACCTCAGAAACTCTAGAAGAGCTAACCCCTCACATATCCAAGCTAAACTCAATTATTGACAATATCAATACAGAAATAGAACAACACAATTCAAAAATAGACAACTCCGACCAAGAGCTAATATCTTTAAAATCGCATTTCTGGTCTATTCAACGCTGGGAATATGACCAAACTATTTCCTTATTAGAATCAGAGTCAAAATCAGCCAACGAGTTAATCTCCGAAGCTAGAGCTAAAAAACTGAAAGCTTCAAAAGACGAAAAAGAAAAAAGAAATGAAATTGCAGAATTACAAAAGTCCACGATAAACATTGATGAGGCAGTCGCCGCCATCAATAGAAACTTGGAACAACTAGGCATCACAGGCTTCTACATAGAAAAACACCAAGACTCTTTATACAAGATAGTTAGAACAGGAAAAAGCGATGCAATATTCTCATCTTTAAGCGAAGGCGAAAAAACCATTATTAGCTTCTTATACTTCTGTGAACTCTGCAAAGGAAAACGCGAAGCTACAGAAACTACAAAGAAGCGTATTGCCGTGATAGATGATCCAGTCTCAAGTCTATCACACATATACATGTACAATATTGGCCATCTCATAAAGAGTGAATTCTTCAACTCACCAAACCTAGAGCAAATTTTTGTACTTACTCACAGCCTCTACTTCTTCTATGAACTAACCGACTCCAATCACCAGCGGCGAAAAGAGCATCAAAAACTCTTTAGACTTTCAAAAAACAACGAAGGCACAAACATTAAGCCCATGAAGTATGAGGAAATCCAAAATGACTATCACTCATACTGGTCCATAGTTCAAGATAGAGATCAGCCGCCCGCCCTAATTGCTAACTGCATGAGAAACATTGTTGAATATTTCTTTAATTTTGTACAAAAGGCTGATCTAAGCAATGTCATTCAAAAACCTGAGCTCCAAGAAAATCGATTCCAAGCCTTCTGTCGATATATAAACCGAGAATCGCACTCTTTAGGGCAAAATATATTCGATCTTAAAGAGTTTAACTATGACGATTTTAGAGAAGGCTTAAAAAGAGTTTTTGAGGCCACAGGCTATCCAGAGCATTATGAGAAAATGACTAGCAGCATAAACGACTAGAATCAAGTCAGGAACTATTGGTATTGACCTTACCAACAGCACCCAATAACCTCAACAAGCCCCGTGAAAGCGACGGGGCCGGGTTTAGCAGCCCGAACTCACTAGAAGCGGAAACGCCTGGCGTTCTTTCGGTGATTTCATTCGCCCAAAGAAATCCGATATGGCGGGCCGCATGGGGAGACCTTCGGGTCTGCCGGCTTCTAGTGGTCGGTCTGCTAACCCTGTGCGGTTCCGCCTCCATCCGGTTAGCAGCGGTTGGTCGCGGTCCTAAACTCACTAGAGAAAGGATCACTTCCCATGGACGAATCCACCCTCCCCACCCCGCTCTACTTCTTCCACAACTACCGCCCCCTCCGCGCCCTGTTGCTCGACGACCAGGTCTGGTTCGTGCTGGACGACCTGCGCCGGTTGATCGGGCATCCCAGCAACGAGCGGCTGTCCAAGCGCCTGGAGGATGACCAGTTGTGTACGCAATGGCTGCGCCTGGACGATGTCGGCAGCCTGGAGCGGGTGCTGGTCAGCGAGTCCGGGGCCTATGCGCTGGTTTTTCATTTCGCCCATGCCGATCTGGGTGGGTTGCGTCGTTGGATCAGTACGCGGGTGGTGCCGGAGGTGCGGGGCCAGGGCGGTGGCGATGGGCCGCGGCAGCTGTGTTTGAGTTGGGGGCGGTGCGGTGTGCGGGTGCTGGATTGGCAGGGGCAGTTGTGGGTGGATATGGCGGAGTTGCCGCGGTTGGTGCGGGGGTCTGCCGAGGCGCGGGTGGGTTGGCGGGAGTGGGCGCGGCGGTTGAGGTAGGTTTTTCGTAGGAGCGAGCTTGCTCGCGAATGGTGTTTTCCGGTGGCGGCGGTGTTTGGGGGTGATGCTGTTCCCTCTCCCCAACCCTCTCCCGCAAGCGGGAGAGGGGGTTGTTCGGCACGAGGGGGCGTGCTGAGTCGTCCTGGCGCCTTGTCGTTCTCGCGAACCGGTTTGGCACGGCGTCAGTCAGGTTCGCGAGCAAGCTCGCTCCTACGAAGAGCGTGAAAGGCGGGTGGGGTGGCTCATATTTTCGTATGAGGCGGGTGTGGTGGATTGCGTGGATTGCACGATTGTTCGCCTTCCTCGTCGGGGCGACAGTGGGGTATCGACAGTTCACCCACGGACAACGCCCCCATGAAACGCTCCCTCTGGCTTCAGGAAATCGCCGACGAACTTGCGCCCACCGCGCCGCTGCGGGAAGACATCACGGTGGACGTGGCCATCGTCGGCGGGGGCTTCGTCGGATTGTGGACGGCGTTGCGCCTGCTGGAGCTGGAGCCGCGGTGCCGCATCGCCATTCTCGAGCGGGATATCTGCGGCGGCGGGGCTTCGGGGCGCAATGGCGGGTTCGTGATGTCCTGGTGGCCGAAGATCAGTTCCCTGGCCGCGCAGTGCGGCAGGGAGGAAGCGCTGCGCCTGGCGCGGGCTTCGGCGGCGGCCATTGGCGAGATCGGCGAGTTCTGCGAGGCCCATGGCATCGATGCGCATTTCCGCCGTGGCGGCTGGTTGTGGACCGCCACCAGCAATGCCCAGCGCGGTGCCTGGAAGGATGTGCAGCGCACCTGCGAGCGCCTGGGCGAGGCGGTGTTCGAGCCGCTGGCCGACGCCGAGGTAGCGCGCCGTGCCGGTTCGCCGCGGCACCTGGAGGGGGTGCTGGAGGCCAGCAACGCCACCGTGCAGCCGGCGCGGCTGGCCCGTGGGCTGCGCCGGGTGGCCCTGGAGAAGGGCGTGCGGATTTTCGAGAACACCCAGGTGGAGGACTTCCAGCGCAGCGCCCCTGCCCTGCTGCGCACGCCGGGCGGCACCGTGACCGCGGGCCGCGTGGTGCTGGCCACCAATGCCTGGGCCGCGCAGATTCCCGAGCTGCGCCGGACCATCCTGCCGGTGACCAGCACCGTTGTCGCCACCGCGCCCATTCCCGACCGCCTGAAGTGGATCGGCTGGACCGGCGGCGAGGCCGTCACCGATTCGCAGTTGATGGTGGACTACTACCGCACCACCCGCGACGGGCGCATCGCCTTCGGCAAGGGCACCGGGATGATCAGTTTCGCCAGCCGCATCGACGAGGGTTTCGACGACGATGCGCAGCTCAGCCGCGATACCGAGGCGGACTTCCGCCGCACCTACCCGCAGCTGCACGACGTGCCCATCACCCACAGCTGGTGCGGGCCCATCGACCGCACCTACGACAGCCTGCCGGTGTTCGGCCACCTGCAGGACGCGCCGCACATCTTCTATGGCATTGGCTGGAGCGGCAACGGCGTGGGCCCCAGCCGCCTCGGCGGGCGCATCCTCGCCAGCCTGGCGCTGGGCCGCGACGACGAGTGGAGCCGCTGCGGCCTGGTGGGCCGCCAGCCCAGGCGCTTCCCGCCCGAACCGCTGCGCTACCTGGGCGGGCTGCTGGTGCGCGGCGCGGTGCAGCGCAAGGAGGCCCGCGAGGCCGACGACGAACAACCGGGCTGGCTGGACCGTGCGCTGAGCACCCTGGCCCCGGCCGGCCTGGAAGACAAGAGCCTCTGACCGCAGGAGTACGCCATGAACCAACCCATCCGCCTGGCCGCCACCGCCAGCCTCGCCCTGCCCGCCGCCGTGCCGGCCAAGGCGCCCGTCGGCACGCCGCTGGCCGAGGCCGCCACCCACGCCGTGGAGGGCCCCGGCGGGCTGCTCGCCGGCGTCTGGGAATGCACGCCGGGGCGCTTCCGCCGCCAGGTGCTGGAACGCGAGTTCAGCCATTTCATCAGCGGGCACTGCTTCTTCGAGCCCGACGGCGGCGAGCCGATCGAGCTGCGCCCGGGCGACGCGGTGCTGTTCCCGGCGAACTGCCAGGGCACCTGGGACGTGCGCGAGACGGTGCGCAAGAGCTTCCTGATCATTCCCTGAAGCCGGCGATCTGCGCCGCGCGCAGGGCGATCCAGAGCACCGCGACGTCTTCGGTGGAATCCAGCGAGCGGCCGGTGATCTCCTCGATGCGGCGGATGCGGTAGACCAGCGTCTGCTTGTGCACGTTGAGGCGCTGGGCGGCCTTCTGCCAGGAGCGGTTCTGCTCCAGGAACACCAGCAGGGTGTGCTCCAGCTGCGCGCCCTGCTGCTGGTCGTAGTCGGCCAGCGCGCCGAGCACGCGGCGGTGCACCCGCGCCGCTTCCTCCAGGCTGGCGGGCAGCCAGGATTGTTCGCTCTGCGCCTCGGCGTAGCGCGCCAGCGGCCGCTGCGCGGAGGCGTGGGCCAGCGCCAGGCGGGCCTCGCGCAATGCCTCCGGGGCGCGGCCGGCGTGGCCCAGCGGGTTGCCCAGGCCGAGCGGGCAGCCCAGCGCCTGCTGCAGCGCCTCGGCGGATTCGCCGCGGGCCAGCAGCAGGATGAGTTCCTCGCCCTGGTTGCGCAGCAGCAGGTTCACCCCGTGCCGGCGCAGGCGTTGCGCCCAGCGTTCGGGCAGCGGCCCGGCGGGCCGCGCCACGGCCAGGGTGGCCTGTTCCACCGGGCAGTCCAGGGCGGCCAGGCGCTCCTGCGCCGGGCGTTCGCTCAGGCGTTGCTGCAATAGGTCGTCGAGCAGTTCCGAACCCTGCCGCAGCAGGCGCTCGTGCTCCACCTGCAGGCGCTCCAGCTCGATGCCCAGCACCGCCGTCACGTGGTGCAGCAGGCCGTAGTCGAGCAGTTCGCCGCCGCTGGCCAGCAGTTCGCAGGCGGCCAGGGACGGCAGCGCCATCACCAATGCCTCTTCCTCGCCGGCCAGGTAGCGGTTCACCGAGGCACCGCCGCCGCGCCGCTCGCCCAGGGCCTGGCGCCAGGCTTCGGGCAGCGGTTCCAGGCCTTCCTGCCAGGGCTCCAGGCTGGCCGCGTCGAACAGGTACAGGCGTGCCCGTACGTCCGCCGCCAGGCGCTTGAGCAGGGCGTCCGGGCCCAGGCCGCGCAGGCCCATGCGCGCGCTTTCGTAGATGCGCGTGACGGCGCTGCGGCGTTCGTATTCCTCCTGCTTGCCGGCGTCGAGGATGGCCCGGGTGACCGCCGAGAACGGCACCGAGTAGTGCGTCATCAGCAGGGGGAAGCCCAGGCGCTGGGCGGCCTCCTGCAGGGCGCCGAGGTCGGCCGGGGCCTGCATGTCCTCGCCGATCATCAGCCCGGCCAGGCGCGCCGCCGCCAGCCGCTCCAGGTAGGCGCGCTGGGCCTCGGGCTGGGCCGGGATGCCGATGCCGGTGGTCATCAGCAGGTCGCCCTCGCCCAGCCACTCGGTGGGGTCGGCCAGTTCGCACACGTGGGCCCAGCGCAGGCGCCGCGCGGTGTTTTCCGCGCCGGCCAGCAGTCGGGTGCGCAGGGCGCTGTCGTCGAGGATGTCTTGGATGCAGAACGGCATGGGGCGGCTTCCGGCGGCAGGTGGAGGTGGCGCGCGGGCAAGGATGACACCAATGCCGCCCGCCTGTCGCGCCGGGGCGCGGCACCCCGTACGGAGGTACGAGCGGCCCCGGCCGAATCGTTGTTCCGTCTGATTGTCCGGCGCCGCGCAGCGCACCGAGACTAATCGCGAATCGCCAGCCCTCACCGACTCGACGGAGAACAACAATGCACAAGTCCCTGAGCAGCGCCATCACCCTCGCCCTCGCCTGCCTCGCCGGCCAGGCCCATGCCGACATCACCGTGGTGTCCCACGGCGGCGCCAACAAGGCCGCCCAGGTCAAGGCCTTCTACGAGCCCTATGCGGCCCAGGCCGGCAGCCGGGTGATCGCCGACGAGTTCAACGGCGAGATGGCCAAGGTGAAGGTGCAGGTGGATACCGGCAGCGTGTCCTGGGACGTGGTGGAGATGGAGATGCCGGAGCTGGCCCGCGCCTGCGACGAGGGCCTGCTGGAGGAGATCGGCGAGGACCCGGCCATCGCCAGGCTCGCCCCGCAGTTGCTCGAAGGCGCGGTGCAACCGTGTGGCGTGGGCTTCTTCGTGTGGTCCACGGTGCTGGCCTACAACGCCGACAAGCTGAAGACCGCGCCCACCAGTTGGGCCGACTTCTGGGACCTGCAGAAGTACCCGGGCAAGCGTGGCCTGCGCAAGGGCGCCATGTACACCCTGGAGTTCGCGCTGATGGCCGACGGCGTGGCGCCGAAGGACGTCTATACCGTGCTGGCCACCAAGGAAGGCCAGGACCGCGCCTTCCGCAAGCTCGACCAGATCAAGCCGAGCATCCAGTGGTGGGAGGCCGGCGCCCAGCCGCCGCAGTACCTGGTCTCGGGCGACGTGGTGATGAGCTCGGTGTACAACGGCCGGATCGCCGCCGTGCAGAACGAGAGCAACCTGCGCATCGTCTGGAACGGCGGCATCTACGACATGGACGCCTTCACCATTCCCAAGGGCGCCAGGCGCGCCGAGGAAGGCCGCCGGTTCATCGAGTTCGTGCTGCAGACCGAGCAGCAGAAGGCCTACGCCCAGCAGATCGCCTACGGCCCGGTGAACACCGCCGCGGTCGGCCAGGTGGATGAGGCCCGGCGCCGCGACATGCCCACCGACGCGGCCAACCTGGCCAACCAGGTGCAGATGAACGCCGCCTTCTGGGCCGACCACGGCGAACAGCTGGAGCAGCGCTTCAACGCCTGGGCGGCGCGCTGATCGCCGAAACCCCGTTCCCACAGTGTGGCGTGCCCGCGCCCGCTTTCCGAGCCGCCTGCGGGCGGCTTCTTTTTGCCCGGCGGGCGCGTCAGCGCCAGTCGAGGATCGGCCAGCCGAAGGCTTCGGCGTGGCTGCGCAGGGCCGGATCGGGGTTGACCGCGCGGGGGTTCTCCACCAGGGAGAGCAGCGGCAGGTCGTTGCGCGAATCGGAGTAGAAGTGGGCGCCGACCAGGCTTTCGCCCTGCGCCTGCAGCCAGGTCCGCAGGCGGGCGATCTTGCCCGCGCGGTAGGTCAGGGTGCCCCGGGTGTGGCCGCTGTAGGTCCCGTCGCTCTGCTCCAGGTCGATGGCCAGGACTTCGCTGACGCCCAGCCGGGCGGCGATGCTGGCGACCAGGAAGTGCGCCGAGGCGGAGATGACCAGCAGGCGGTCGCCGGCCTGGCGGTGGTGGTTCAGGCAGCCCAGGGCGTCGAAGCGGATGCGCGGGCCTATGACGTCGGTGACGAAGGGTTCCACCGCTGCGGCGACGGCTTCGGGCGTGCGCCCCGCCAGCGGTGCCAGGGTGAAGGCCATGTAGTCCTCCATCGCCAGTTCGCCCCGGGCGTAGAGGGCCATGAGCGCCTGGTCGTGGTGGACGAAGACATCGCCGTCCACCCAGCCCAGGTCGGCCATGTGCCGGCTCCACAGGCTGGCGCAGTCGCCGTCGATGAGGGTGTCGTCCAGGTCGAAGAGTGCGAGGGCCATGGGCCTGCTCCTTAGTGTGCTCGGGAATGCTGGCCGGGCCGCCCCGCGGCCCGGCGTGTCGGCGCTGGCGGCTCAGCGCGCCTGCAGGCCGCTGGCGGGTACGGTGCCGGCCTGGCCCTGCGGGACGCTGTACCAGAACGGCACCAGCAGCAGGCAGGCCGCCAGGGCGGTGCCGGTGAAGAGGACGAACACCGAGAGGGTGTCGAAGTAGCCGGGCAGCAGGCCGCCGAGGATCGCCCCCACCGAACCGCAGCCGTTGACGAAACCGGTGGCGGTGCCGGCGGCCCGGTGGGTGCCGAAGTCGATGGCGGCGGCGCCGCTGATCATCGAGTCGGGGCCGTAGAGGGTCACGCCCATCAGGAACAGCAACCCCACCACCAGGTACAGGTTGCCGCTCAGCAGCACCGGCACGAACAGCGCCAGGCACACCGCCAGCGCCAGCAGGCTGAGCACGCAGGCGGGCATGCGCCGGGCGCCGAACAGCCGGTCCGAGGCCAGGCCGATGAGGATGGGCCCGAGCAGGCCGGCCATCTCGAAGGCGGTGGGGACGATGGCCGCGGCGACCTTGCCGATCTCCGGCATGCGCTCGTAGATGATCACCGGGCCCCAGAACAGGATGGCGTAGCGGGCCGGCTTGAGCAGGAAGTAGGCCAGCCCCAGGACCAGCACGGTGCGGTTGCGCAGCACCTGGCGCAGCGCGTCCCACAGGCCGCCGTCGGCTTGCGCCGGCGGTTCGTGCCGGTCTTCCAGCGGCGGCAGGCCGACGTCTTCCGGGCGGTTGCGCTGCAGCAGCAGGAACAGGCAACCCACCACCAGCACCACGCCGGCGGCGGAAAGGAAGGCCATCTGCCAGTCGTCGGTGAGCCGGTAGGCGCACCAGCCGACGAAGGGCGTGGCCACCAGGCCGCCGAAGGCGTAGCAGGTGCTCCAGTAGCCCATGGCGCGGCCGCGCTCGCCGGTGGAGAAGAAGCAGCCCATGTTCTTGCACAGCCCCGACCAGCCGGTGGACTGCGCCAGGCCCTGGACGACCATGCAGGTGGCGAAGATCGGCAGGGTGGCGAAGGTGCCCATGGCCAGCGCCGCCAGGGCCGAGACGAACAGCCCTAAGCCCACCACCACGCGCGGGCCGTAGCGGTCGGCGAAGCTGCCCCAGACGAACTGGCCCACGGCATAGGCGGCGAGGTAGAGGGCGTCCAGGTCGGCCATCGCCGCCTTGTCGAGGACGAAGCCCGGGTCTTCGCCGATGCCCAGCTTGGCCACGGAGAAGGCCTTGCGGGTGAAGTAGAAGGCCGCGTAGGCCAGCCAGGTGATGGCGAAGATCTGGATGCGCCAGCGCTGCTGGGCGGTCCAGCCGCCGGTTCGAGTCTGCATGGGTGGTGCTCCCCCTTGGTGTTCTTGTGGTGGGTGCGGCCGGTGCACGGCAAGGCCTCGTCCAGCGGCACGAAGGGGCGAGCTTAGGTGTGGCGCGGCGCGCAGAACTTGACCGCTGGCTCACGCTGCGAAGCCCGGGGGTCAAGTCCCACAGTGCTCGGCGCAATTACGGAAGTCGGCTACGGCGGGGGCGATGCGGCGCTGTCGGAAAACCGCCTGCGCCCAGCCAGGAGGCAGGTATAGGCGGGTGATGGCTGTGGGCGGGGATTCGGTCGCGGCGCTCAGGTGCCCAGGTAGCGCTCCGGCCAGCGCAGTTCCCAGGCCTCCAGCTCGGCGCCGCTGGGTGGGCAACAGCCGGCGCGCAGGGGCGTCACGGCCGCCGGCGGGCTGGGCAGGTCGCAGTGGATGGCCGGGTTGGCGCTGGCGTAGCGGTGCGCGGCCTCGGCGCAGACGCAGGCTTCGTCTTCACTGGTGCATACGATGAAGAACGTCCCCAGGAAGACCTTCCATGTGGGCGGATCACCATCGGTCTGTTCGATCCGGATGTCCATGGGCCCAAGCATAGCCACACATTTATTACGGGAAGGCGCAGGTCGTCGCCTGGGGGGTGGGCCGTTGGTCGGGGCACGACGGGATCGGTTGTGTCGGGGCGGCGATGCCAGGTTCGGAACCGAGCGGGCCGGCAACCAAGGTCAGGGGGCGGATAACGCCTGGGGCGTTATGCGCCCTACGCAACGGCCGACCTTGGCGTAGGGCGAATAACCGTTCGCGGTTATCCGCCGTTGGCCGTGCCATCGGGGTGTCCGGCGTGGCGGGTGAATCCAATCGCGGACAAAGTCCGCTCCTACAGGGAAATGCCACGCCTTCCGGCAACCTGTAGGAGCGAGCTTGCTCGCGAACGGACTCCGCAGCGGGGTTTATTCGCGAGCAAGCTCGCTCCTACGAAGAGCATTTCGGCGCGGGGCGCAAGACAGTTGCTCCTACGCGGCGTCGGCCATGTGCCCCCTGTAGGAGCGCGCCCTGCGCGCGAATCGCGGGCAGGGCCCGCTCCTACAGTAATTCCGGGGCGCAGGCTCAGGCGTCGATCACCGGCCGCGGCTTGTCCTGGTACTTGAAGGTGCCGTTGGCGGTGGCCACGACATCGCCCGCGGCATTGCGGATCTCGGCCTCGCAGAAGGCGATGGAGCGGGTGCGGTGGCGGACGTGGCCGAAGGCTTCGAGCACTTCGCCGACGTCGCCGCCGGGGCGCAGGAAGCTGGTCTTCATCTCGATGGTCACGCAGCCGCGCCCGGCCTCGTCGGCGTGGCTGCAGGCCAGCGCCATGGCCACGTCGAGCAGGCTCATGAGCACGCCGCCGTGGGCGTTGTTCCAGCCGTTGAGGTGCTCGCGCTCCACCCGCAGCACCAGGTGGCCGTCGCGCCCGCCCTCCCCGGCCGGCAGGTAGCGGAACTTCAGGTGGTCGAGCAGCGGGATGGCGATGCCACGGTACTGGGTGTAGGACTGCAGTTGCGAAGGGTCGAAGCTCATGGGCGATCCTGCTGGCGTGTTCGGCACGGTAGGCCGCCATTTCAGCGCATCGGCCGGCCCCGGCGTATCACTCCTTCGGATGAATCTTCAGCGCCGCTTGCGGCTGCGCTCGCCGTCGCGCTGCAGCTCCACCGCCTGGACGAACAGTTCGTCCACCATCAGCGTCTGGATGGGTTCGTCGGACAGCAGCGACAGGCTCATGGACTCGATGGCCTGGTTGTATTCCAGGCGCGCGATGCCGCACAGCAGGATGCGCTGGTTGAAGCCGGGGCGGCCGCGGTCGATCAGTTGCTCGCGAACGGTCTCGCCGTCCTGGTAGCTGACCTTGAGGGTCACCTGCAGCTCGTCGGCGAGCGCCAGGTGCAGCCAGACCGCGACGTTGAAGTCGGCGCGCCAGCCGCGCCCGACCTTCTTCGGCACGGCCTGCTGGATCAGGTGGCGGGGAACGTGGCCGATGAACTTGCTGTGGGATTGCATGGAAGACATGTGCGCAAACGTGGGCTTACTGCGGAAGACCGCAGTCTAGGCAACGGAGTTCAGCGATGCACCCGGCATCGGGTAGCGTCCTGCATCGGCTTCGATACATGGCCGGCGCGGGTGGCTGGTGGCCGGCAGGAGGGCCGGCCGGGGCGGGGTCAACCGAGGAGATCGAGGCTGGGCTGGGTTCGTTCAACGCCGTACATCTGCTTCAGGGCCACCGGGGTGGCAGTGGGTGCGACCGGCGGGCTGCCGGCGTCGGCCTGCTGCGTGATCTTTTCCCTGATGCGCTGGGCTATCTCGTTCTCGATGCGCTCGCGGTCCTCGGCGGGCATGGCATCGAGCTGCTCCTGGGTGATGTCCATGTCCTGCATGACGCTGTGCCGCAGCTTTTCGCCGGGGCTGAGCTTCATGTAGGCGAGGAATTCGTCCAGGGCGCTGCCGCCGTTCTGCGCGGCGGCGCCGGAGGATGCTACCGCGCCGGAAGGCGTATCGCTCGTACCGCTCGTCGTGGCGTCTGCGCTGCTGGCGCTGGCCAGGTAGCTGGCGAACTCGCTGGCGCCGGCGACCACGCCGCGCACCAGCCTGGTCGCCAGGCTCAGGGTGCTGAAACCGTCGATGATGTTCATGGGCGGGACTCCGCTGCCGAAGGGGAGGCCTTGTACCGGGCAAGAAACACGCCAGGGTGGCGACCGACGGGCGCGACGGTATGGCACAGCCTGTAGGAGCGAGCTTGCTCGCGAACAGCACGGCAGCGGTGCAACCGGGAAGGCCCGTTCGCGAGCAAGCTCGCTCCTACGAAAGGCATCGCAGCCGGCAAGGGTCTGCCGTGGGTGGCAAGGGCTTGCCGGAATCCGCAATGAAAACGCCCGCCGCGGAGTGTTCCGCGGCGGGCGTCGGCGGTGCGCGAAGGCTCAGCCGAAGCGACCGGTGATGTAGTCCTCGGTCTGCTCCTTGGCCGGCTTGGTGAACAGGGTGTCGGTGTCGCCGAACTCGATCAGGTCGCCCAGGAACATGAAGGCGGTGTAGTCCGAGCAGCGCGCCGCCTGCTGCATGTTGTGGGTGACGATGACCACGGTGAACTCCTGCTTGAGCTCGGTGATCAGCTGCTCGATGCGCCCGGTGGAGATCGGGTCCAGCGCCGAGGTCGGTTCGTCGAGCAGCAGCACCTGGGGCTTGAGGGCGATGGTGCGGGCGATGCACAGGCGCTGCTGCTGGCCGCCGGAAAGGCCCTGGGCGCTGGCGTTCAGCTTGTCCTTCACCTCGTCCCACAGGGCGGCGCCGCGCAGGGCCTGCTCGACGCGGTCGTCCATCTCGCGGCGGTTGACCTTCTCGTGGTGGCGCACCGCGTAGGCGATGTTCTCGTAGATGGTCATCGGGAACGGCACCGGCTTCTGGAACACCATGCCCACCTGGCTGCGCAGGCGGTTCATGGAGTAGCCGGGGGCGAGGATGTTCTCGCCGTTGAGCAGCACCTCGCCGCGGGCTTCCTGCTTGGGGTACAGGGAGTAGATGCGGTTGAAGATGCGCAGCAGGGTCGACTTGCCGCAGCCGGACGGGCCGATGATGGCGGTGATGCACTTCTCCGGGATGTCCATGTTGATGGACTTGAGCGAACGGTGCTCGCCGTAGAAGAACTCCAGGTCGCGAACGCGGATCTTGGTGCGTTCGGCGGCGATGGCGGTGGTCATGGCAGTCATCAGGATGCCCTATTGCGCAGAAGGATGAGACGGGAGGTGAGGCTGAGCAGCAGTACGAACAGGGTCAGCACCAGGGCGCCGGCCCAGGCCAGGGCGTTCCAGTCGCTGAAGGGGCTCATGGCGTACTGGAAGACCACGACGGGCACGCTGGCCATGGGCTTGAGCAGGTCGCTGCTCCAGAACTGGTTGCCGAAGGCGGTGAACAGCAGCGGCGCGGTTTCGCCGGTGATGCGCGCCAGGGCCAGGAGGATGCCGGTGATCACCCCGGCGCGGGCGGCGCGCAGGACGATCTGCAACGTCAGCTTCCATTGCGGCACGCCCAGGGCCAGCGCGGCCTCGCGCATGGTGGTCGGCTGCAGCTGGAGCATCTCGTCGGTGGTCCGCACCACCACCGGGATCACCAGCAGGGCCAGGGCCAGGGCGCCGGCGATGGCGGAGAAGCCCACGCGGTGGTCGGAAAGGTAGTTCAGCGGCAGGATCACGCTGGTGTAGACGAACAGGCCCAGGACGATGGACGGCGCCGACAGCAGGATGTCGTTGATGAAGCGCACCACGGTGCCCATGCGGGTGTGGCGGGCGTACTCGGCCAGCCAGATGCCCGCCATCAGGCCGATGGGGGTGCCGATCAGCAGCGCCAGCGCGCTCATCAGCACGCTGCCGTAGAAGGCGTTGGCCAGGCCGCCCTCGGCCCCCGGCGGCGGCGTCATCTTGGTGAACAGGTCGAGGTTCAGCGCCTCGATGCCGTGGCTGATGGTGGTCAGCAGGATCCACGCCAGCCACATCAGGCCGAACAGGGTGGCGCCGCAACTGAGCACCATGGCGGCGCGGTTCTTGAACGCACGGGCGCGATACAGGCTTTCGTTGCCGGCCATGTCACTTGCCCTCCTTCTGGGACAGGCGCAGCAGCATCAGGCGTGCGGCGGCGAGGACGATGAAGGTGACCACGAAGAGCAGGAAGCCCAGGGCGATCAGCGAGGAGCGGTGCAGGTCGGTGTAGGCCTCGTTGAATTCGTTGGCGATCACCGAGGCGATGGAGCTGCTGGGCATCAGCAGCGAGGCGGAGAAGTGCTGCGAGTTGCCCAGCACGAAGGTCACCGCCATGGTCTCGCCCAGGGCGCGGCCGAGGCCGAGGAAGATGCCGCCGACCACCGCCGAGCGGGTGTAGGGCAGGACGATGTCCCAGACCACTTCCCAGGTGGTGTTGCCCAGGGCGTAGGCCGATTCCTTCAGGGTGGTCGGTACGCTGTGGAACACTTCGTTCATCACCGAGGTGATGAAGGGGATGATCATGATCGCCAGGACGATGCCGGCGCTGAGCATGCCGATGCCCAGCGGCGGGCCCTGGAACAGGCCGCCCACCAGCGGCAGCGCGCCCAGGTAGTCGTTCAGCCAGGGGGCGATGTGCTGGGCCATGAACGGGCCGAAGACGAACAGCCCCCACATGCCGTAGATGATCGAGGGGATGCCGGCCAGCAGCTCGACGGCCGCGGCCACCGGCATGCGCAGCCACGGCGGCGCCAGCTCGGTGAGGAAGATGGCGATGCCGAAGCTGACCGGTACGGCGATCAGCAGCGCCAGGAAGGAGGTGACCAGGGTCCCGTAGATCGGCACCAGGGCGCCGAACTTGTTGTTCACCGCATCCCATTCGGTGCTGGTGAGGAAGTCCAGGCCGAAGTGCGAGAAGGCCAGGCTGCCGCCCCACAGGGTGGAGCCGGCGACACCGGCGAGCAGCAACAGCACGAGGATGGCGGAGCCGAACATGGCGTTGCGGAACCAGCGGTCGTGGCGCTGGTCGCGCTGGGCGCGGTCTTCGGCTTCGGCGGCCTTCAGGTTGGGCATGGCGATGGACGGGGAGGATTCGGTAGACATCGGTTCATCCAAGCAAGCGAACCGCCGCACGGGTGTTCCGGGCGGCGGTCCTGGTCATTCACCCGATCAGCGGGCGAAGTCCGACTTCCAGTAGCCTTCGATGCGCTTGACCAGGGATTCGGGCAGCGCCACGTAGTCCAGGGCGGCAGCCTGCTGCTGGCCGTTCTCCAGGGACCACTTGAAGAAGTGGAAGGCGGCCTGGGCCTGTTCCGCGTTCTTCGGTTGCTTGTACATGATGATCCAGGTGGTGGCGGTGATCGGCCACGCGCTGTCGCCCGGGGCGTTGGTCATCAGCAGGTTGAAGTCCTGGGCGTTGGCCCAGTCGGCGGTGTCGGCGGCAGCCTGGAAGCTCTTGGTGTTCGGCTCGACGAACTTGCCGGCGGCGTTCTTCAGCGACGCGTAGGCCATCTTGTTCTGCAGGGCGTAGGCGTATTCGACGTAGCCGATCGAGTTCTTGATCTGCTTGACGTAGGCGGAGACGCCTTCGTTGCCCTTGCCGCCCATGCCGACCGGCCAGGGTACGGTGGTGCCGAAGCCGATCTTGTCCTTCCACTCGCCGCTGACCTTGGACAGGTAGTTGGTGAAGTTGTAGGAGGTGCCCGAGCCGTCGGAGCGACGAACCACGGTGATCTTGGTGGCCGGCAGTTTCAGGCCCGGGTTCAGGGCGACGATGGCCGGGTCGTTCCAGTCGGTGATGCTGCCGAGGAAGATCTTGGCCAGGACTTCACCGTCCAGGTGCAGCTTGCCCGGCTCGACGCCGTCCAGGTTGACCACCGGCACGATGCCGCCGATCACGCTGGGGAACTGGCCCAGGCCGGCGGCCTTCAGGTCGTCGGCCGACAGCGGGGCGTCGGAGGCGCCGAAGTCGACGGTGGCGGCCTTGATCTGGGCGATGCCGCCGCCGGAGCCGATGGACTGGTAGTTGATGCGATTGCTGGAGGACTTGCTGTATTCCTGGGACCACTTCGACAGCACCGGGTAAACGAAGCTGGAGCCGGCGCCGGTGACATCAGTGGCATGGGCCAGGCCGGTCAGGGCCATGGAAGCCAGCAGGACGGACAAGCGGGTTTTGCTGAGCAGCATCACGTCAATACCTCAATATGGGAGGAAGTCCGGGAAGTCCCCGGTTGGTTAGAAGACGTGATGATTTAATGCCGCCAATGTGTACGCTTTATGACAGCGAGATTAATAATCTGCGTACTGGCAACTTAATGGCAGCGCGGCTGTCCCGGCGCCCCTCCGCAACTCGGCGCGCCAGGGCCGCCAGGGGCTAACGCGCCCTGCGCACCCGGCCGCGCGGCAAGCGCCGGCCGGGTGCGTGGCGCGCCGGTCAGGCCGGCGCCGCGGCCAGGCGCGGGCGACGGTCGCCCCCGCGGTTCTTGCGGACTTCGCGGCGTTCGCGGAAGTCCAGCTCATCCATGGCCTCCATGCGTTCCTGCAGGTCCTCGATCTCCTGGGGGTCAACAGCTTGCGCGTCCTGTACATGGACACCTCCGCATGCAAGTTCCTCACAGCATTAGAGTGGCACGCGGCGGCGAAGATTCCACTCAGCGCAGTTCCTGCACCAGGCTCGACAGGGTCGAGAGCACGGCGCCGGCCAGGCGCTTGGTGCGCGCACCGCTCCAGCCGGTGCGCGCATCGGGGGCTAGGTCGTGGTCCTTGAAGGGCATCTCCAGGGTCAGCGCCAGGCACTGGTAGGTCTCGCCGACGTGGTTGCAGGCCAGGGTCATGTTGGCCTTGCCCGGCGCGCTGCGCGGGTAGCCGTGGACGCTCTGGAACTCGCCGCATTCCTCCAGGCGCTTGCGGAACTCCGCTTCCAGGCGCGCCTGGCGCTCGCTGTAGCCGGGGTTGCCCTCGCAGCCGGCGGCGAACACATAGGGGATTTCCTCGTCGCCATGGATGTCGAGGAACAGGTCGACGCCCTGCTGGCGCATGTGCGCCTGGACGAACAGCACTTCCGGGCTGGTCTCGGCGCTGGGCGAGCCCCAGGCGCGGTTGAGGTCGGTGCCGGCGGCGTTGGTGCGCAGGTGGCCGCGGAAGGCGCCGTCGGGGTTCATGTTCGGCACCAGGTACAGCTCGGCGTGCTGCAGCAGGTGGTCGAGTTCCGCATCCTGCTGCTGCAGGCGCTCGATCAGGCCTTCCATGAACCACTCGGCCATGTGCTCGCCGGGGTGCTGCTGGGCGATCAGCCACAGCTTGCGCGTGGCCTGCGGGTTGCGACGGATGCGCAGCAGCGGGATGTCGCGGCCCTCGATGCTGCGCCCGGTGGCCACCAGCTCGGCGCCGGCCTGCTCGATGGCCTGGCGCACCAGGGCGGCGTGGCGCTCGCGGCGGTAGGGCTCGAAATAGGCGAACCAGGCCTGCGGTTGCTCGGCGTCGAGGCTGAAGTGCAGGGTCTGGCCGTCGTAGCGGGTATCCACGCGGAACCAGTCGCGCTGGTCGTAGGAGGCCACGGCGCGGTAGCCCGGCCAGCCGCCGGGGTAGCTGGACTGCCCGGCGTTGGTCAGGCTGAAGCCGTAGCGCCGGCCGGGGGTCAGGCCGCCGGCACGGAAGTGGAACCACTGGAAGTGCGGGCTCTTCAGGTCCGGGCGCAGGGCCAGGCGCACGTCCTGTGGGTCGCTGGCATCCAGCACCTGGATGTTGCCGCTGTCGAAGTCGCAGCCAATCTCCATGAATCCTCCTCGGGCAAAAGCGGATGCAAAACCGCTATCTTGCGGCGCCCTGCCCCGGCTGTCACGAACCGGCCCCGGAAAAACCGGGCCGAGGACACACAGCCCCTGCGACGCAACGGCGCACCCCGCAAGCTCGATGAAAACCGCGTGGCAGAGCCATTTACCGGCGGTTTCCCGGAAGATTGCCGGCAATTTTCCCGTTTCCAATGCGACAACCTTGTGCACAAAAGCGACAGGCGTTGTGACTTTTTGCACGGCTCGCGGTGTCAATGGGCTGTACAGATCGGACGGATCAGTGAAGCGCCGTCCCCTTGACAGAGCAATGGATGACCTGCGCAGAGAGTGTAACCACCATGAACGCGACCCTTCGTTTCAACGAGGCTCTGCTGATCACCGGACGAGCCTTCCAACCCTTCCACTGCGTCACCTGGATCGACCAGTCCGGCGGCGACGGCAGCCTCGACCTGTCCGTCCTCGACCGCACCGGTACCCGCCTGCTGGGCCTGACGCGCATCCCCTGCACCGAATACTCCGACCCGGCCCGCCTGGCCGACCTGCTGACCCAGGCGCGCGAGGAACTGAATCGCGAGGGGTATGACCTGCAGGAATGGCATATGCCCGAGTGAGGGCCTGGCCTCTGGCCCGGAGCTGAAAAGCGCCGTTTCTCGCGGGGAGGGAAACGGCGTTTTTTTATTTCCGGTGAGGGGAAGAGGCTGTTGTAGGAGCGAGGGGGACGCCTGGTTCTTGCTCGAGAATCTTGCTTCTGTGCTCCGACCTCCCCTCGTCATTCCCGCGAACGCAGGAAGCCAGTGGCTTGGGGTTTGGTGTAGCGCGCCGCTCCGAGTCTGCGGAGATTTTTTGTTTCGCCCCCTCGGGCGAGTCCCTTTTGTCAAACGCCACAAAAGGAACCAAAAAGGCTTGCCCCGCCATACGGGCCCGATGGAGCCGGGCTACCCTCGCGAACTCCCCCGCCACGGAGGCCCGCCCGAGGGTACGTCCCTGTAGCCCATCGGGGCTCTCGCGACATCCATGTCGCATGACCTCCTGAGCGCCGGTTTCGCTCGGCCTTCTGAAGGGGCGTTCCGGTGCGCTTGGAGGTTTCTCTGGAAATCCGTAGGGCTCATAACGCCTACGGCGTTATCCGCCATCGTCGTCGGGCATCGGTGTTTGGGCTAACGGCGGATAACCGCGAACGGTTATTCGCCCTACGAGTTTGCCGGCTGACTCTGCGTTATCCGACAGCTCGGGACAGCCCCCTCTCCCTTCAGGGAGAGGGTTGGGGAGAGGGAGCGGACTTCGCCCACGCACCTCTGCCACCCCTGACGCCGTCCCCCTCCCTAACCCTCCCCGCAAGCGGGAGAGGGGACCGTCCGGCGTGGTGGGAAACCACGAAGCTCCCGGACTCCCCGTAGGGCGCATAACGCCTACGGCGTTATCCGCCGAATCGCGGACAGAGTCCGCAATTGAACTCCCAGGCCGCGCTGGGCCCTCCGGGAGCGCCGGCAAACGATTGGCAAGATCCGTGGGCTACCTGGCATTGTCGCCACACCACGCCAGGCGCACACTCCCGGCAAACCCCGGGAGCCATCCGCCATGCCCGCCACCCGCTGCATCGCCAGCCTGATCTACCCCGACGTGATGAGCCTGGACGTCACCGGCCCGCTGCAGGTGTTCGCCTCGGCCAACGTCGAGCGCCAGCGCCAGGGCCTGCCGGCGCCTTACCAGCTGCTGGTGCTGGGCGAAAACGAAGGCCCGGTGGCCACCTCCGCCGGCCTGCGTATCTGCGCCGACGCCGCCTGGGGTGACACGGATGCCGCCGGGCTCGACACCCTGCTGGTGCCCGGCGGCCTGGGCGTGGAGGCACAGTGCGCCAATGCCGCGCTGCTGGCCTGGCTGCGCGTCGCCGAGGGCCAGGTGCGGCGCCTCGGCTCGGTGTGCTCCGGCGCCCTGTTGCTGGCCGCCGCCGGGGTGCTCGACGGGCGCACCGCCACCACCCACTGGGCCGACGTCGATACCCTGCGCGCGTGCCACCCCGCGGTCCAGGTGCAGGGCGACCGCCTGCACACCTACGACCCCAGCCGCCGCGACGGCGACGACCACGTGTTCACTTCCGCCGGGGTCACCGCCGGCATCGACCTGGCCCTGGCGCTGGTGGAGGCCGACCTTGGCCGCCCGCTGGCCCTGGCCGTGGCCCGGCGCCTGGTGATGTTCCTCAGGCGCCCCGGCGGCCAGGCGCAGTTCAGCGCCTGGCTGACCCCCGAGCCGGTGCGCGCGCCGCGCCTGGCCGCGCTGCTGGAGTGGATCCCGGCCAACCTCGGCGCCGACCTGTCGCTGGAAGCCCTGGCCGAGCAGGCCTGCATGAGCCCGCGCACCCTCTCGCGGGTGTTCATCGGCGAGCTGGGCGTGGCGCCGGGGCGCTACGTCGAGAAGGTCCGCCTGGAAGCCGCCCGCGCCCTGCTGCAGGACGCCCGGGCGTCGATCGCCACCGTGGCCCGGCTGTGCGGCTTCGGCCACCCGGAGAACCTGCGGCGCACCTTCCACAAGCACCTGGCGGTGAGCCCCCAGGAATACGCCGAACGCTTCGGCCAGCACGCCGACGCCTGATCCCCAGCCAGAAGGACCTCGCCATGCTCGAACTGCGCCCCACCTGCGAATGCTGCGACCGCGAGCTGCCCGGCGACAGCCCGGACGCGCGCATCTGCACCTTCGAATGCACCTTCTGCCGCGACTGCGCCGAAGGTGTGCTCGGCGGCCAATGCCCGAACTGCGGCGGCGAGCTGCTGCAACGGCCGCGCCGCCCGGCCGACGCGCTGTTGCGCCACCCGGCCTCGACGCAGCGGGTACTCAAGCCCGGCGGCTGCCAGGGTTGAGGGCGCGGACATGCTGCTACTGCGCAACGGCGCGCTGCGCCTGCTGTTCCTCGGCCAGGCGCTGTACTGGTCCTGCTCGCTGATCGGCATCACCCTGACCTCGCTGATCGGTGCGCAACTGGCGCCGCTCAACAGCCTGGCCACCCTGCCCCTGGCCCTGCTGGTGCTGGGCAACCTGCTGGCGGTGCAGCCGCTGTCGCTGTTCATGCAGCGCCACGGCCGCCGCCCCGGGCTGATGCTGGGTGCCGCCGGCGGCGTGCTCGGCGGGCTGGCCTGCGCCCTGGGTGTGCAGCTTGGCTCGTTCGCCCTGCTGTGCCTGGGCGCCTTGCCCATCGGCGCCTACCAGGCCTCGGCCATGTACTACCGCTTCGCCGCGCTGGAGGCGGTGGGCGAGGCCGAGAAGGGCCGCGCCAGCGCCTACGTGATCGGCGGCGGCGTGCTGGCCGCGCTGCTGGCGCCCAGCCTGGCGCTGTGGGCCCGGCAGGCGCTGCCCACGCCCTTCGTCGGCGCCTACCTGGCCATCGCCGCACTCGCGCTCGTCGGCCTGCTGCTGATGGCGCGGCTGCGCGAAGGCGCCGCGCCGCGCCCGCCCCATGGCGGCCTGGCGGCGATGCGCGCGCTGCTCGGCCGGCCGCTGGTGCGCGCGGCCATGGCCTGCACCGCCGCCGGCCACGGGCTGATGATCCTGATCATGAACGCCACGCCGCTGGCCATGCAGTTCTGCGGGCTGTCGCTGGAAAGCTCGGCGAGCGTGATCCAGTGGCACATCCTCGGCATGTTCCTCCCGGCCTTCGTCGCCGGCCCGCTGGTGGACCGCCTCGGCAGCCGCCGCGTGGCCCTGCTCGGCATCGCCCTGCTGGCGGCCAGCGCCGGCGTGGCCCTGGCCGGGCTGGACCATGGCCACTTCCTGGCCAGCTCGCTGTTGCTGGGCATGGGCTGGAACCTGATGCTGGTGGCCGGCACCACCCTGCTCGGCGAGGGCCATGGCGCGGAGGAACGCGGCCAGGCGCAGGGGCTGATGGAACAGGGCAACAGCCTGATGGCGGCGCTGATGTCGTTCAGCTCCGGCGCGCTCATCACCAGCCTGGGCTGGAGCGCGGTGAACCTGCTGGTGTGGCCGGTGCTGGCGTTCGCCCTGGCGCTGCTCTGGCCGGCGCGCCGACGCCAGCCGGCCAGCGCCTGAGCCACGGTATTCCTCCCCCCGTAGGAGCGGACCTTGTCCGCGATAGCCGGCCATCCCGGCGCGATTCGCGGATGAGATCCGCTCCTACGCTGCCCCACCCACGCCATTCCATGTAGGAGCGCGCCCTGCGCGCGAATCGCGGGCAGGGCCCGCTCCTACAGGTCGCCGGGAGACACGGTATTCCTCCCCCGTAGGAGCGGACCTTGTCCGCGATAGCCGGAGGTCCCGGCGCGATTCGCGGATGAGATCCGCTCCTACGCTGCCCCACCCGCGCCATTCCCATTGTAGGAGCGCGCCCTGCGCGCGAATCGCGGGCACGTACAGGCAAGCACGGCTTCTCGTAGGAGCGAGCTTGCTCGCGAACAAACGCGGTGCCATGCGGTTCGCGAGCAAGAACTAGGCGTCCCCCTCGCTCCTACGAAGAGCACGGCCGCGGGGGCTTTTGTAGGATGGGTTGAGCGAAGCGATACCCATCACCGCGACCGCGTGCAACACTGCCACGCGCACAAAAAAGCCGCCCCGAGGGGCGGCTTTTTGTCGAAACACCCACCACTCAGTAGTAGGCGTTTTCCTTGTTGCTGTGGTCGGTGACGTCGCGCACGCCCTTCAGTTCCGGGATGCGTTCGATCAGGGTCTTCTCGACGCCGTCCTTGAGGGTCATGTCGACCATGCCGCAGCCCTGGCAGCCGCCGCCGAAGCGCAGCACGGCGATGTTGTCCTCGACCACCTCGACCAGGCTGACCTGGCCGCCGTGGCTGGCGAGGCCGGGGTTGATCTCGGTCTGCAGGTAGTAGTTGATGCGTTCGTTGATCGGGCTGTCCTCGTTGACCATCGGCACCTTGGCGTTCGGCGCCTTGATGGTCAGCTGGCCGCCCATGCGGTCGGTGGCGTAGTCGACGACGGCGTCTTCCAGGAAGGGCTCGCTGATGCCGTCGATCCAGGCGGTGAAGTCCTTCAGGCCGACCGGGGTGTCTTCCGGCTTCTGCTCGCCCGGCTTGCAGTAGGCGATGCAGGTTTCCGCATACTGGGTGCCCGGCTGGGTGATGAAGACGCGAATGCCGATGCCCGGGGTGTCCTGCTTGGCCAGCAGTTCGGCCAGGTAACCCTGGGCAGCTTCGGTAATGGTGATGGCGCTCATGGCAACTCCTCGCAAACGTGGGGGCAGTTTACGCCATTCGCCCCACCCGGATAAAGCCCTACCAAATTAGTAGGAATAGTTCGCAAGTAGCGGCTTCAGGCGGCAGGCTCCAGGCCGCAGGCTTCAAGCCGCTCTTGCCTGCCGCCTGTAGCCTGCTGCCTGCCGCCGCCTCAAAGGTTTTCGTAGCGATTCATGTCCAGAACCCCCGCCTCCACCGGCTCGGTCTCGCGCAGGTAGGCGTCGAGGTCGTGGAAGTAGGACCAGAACTGCGGGTGGCTGCGGCGGATGCCCCAGCGCTCCACCACCTTGTCGAAGTCTTCCTGGCCCTGCACCCGCTCCAGGGCCGTGACGAAGTCGCCGGCCTCCTCCGCCTTGAGGTCGAACATGAAGTTCGGGTAGCTGGAGAGCACGCCCGGGTAGATGGTCAGGGTGTCCAGCCCCGGCTGGTAGCGCAGCGACTCGCCGAGCATGAAGGCGACGTTGCTGTGGGCGCGGTTGCGCAGCGCCGTGTAGATCTCGCGTTTTCCGCCGGGCAGTTCGACGCGCAGGATGGTCGCCTCGGGGAACTGCTCGATCACCTTGAGCCCCGCCGCCGGGCGGCTGACCAGGCGGCTGAAGGCCTGTTCGGCATCCTGCAGCGCTCGCGGGGCCTTCGGCCGGTAGCAGCCGCCATCCTGGCATAGGTTGATCGGGTCGGGCCGCGCGTCGAGGCTGGCGTAGCGGCTCAGCAACTGGACGGCGAAGGCGTTCTTGGCGCCCTTCTCCGGCAGGTCCAGGCCGGTGGGCGCGTCGTTGTCGAGGTTCTGGTAGTCCAGCCACATCTTCAGCCTGCCACTGTTCTGGTACCAGTCGTCGAGCAGGTGCTCGCGCGCGGCCACCGGCATCAGGCGCAGGAAGTTCTGCTCGGCGCCGTTGCGGATCAGGTCGAAGTACAGCCGCGTCTGCGCCTGGTGCGAGACGTTGCCGTAGACGTCGAAGTTG
The DNA here is from genome assembly GCF_029201425.1 of Pseudomonas sp. 273. Taxonomy (NCBI): domain Bacteria; kingdom Pseudomonadati; phylum Pseudomonadota; class Gammaproteobacteria; order Pseudomonadales; family Pseudomonadaceae; genus Pseudomonas; species Pseudomonas sp. 273. Next base: position 2,340,606 of record NZ_CP116775.1, on the reverse strand, counting down.
ACCACCAGTTGGTAGTAGGTGCGCTCCAGCAACGGGTAGTCCATCCACCATAGCGTCTGCGGGATGCCGCCGATCAGGCCCTTGCGCACCGAGGCGCTGTCGTATTGGCGGAAGATCGACAGCAGCGCGTTGTCGTTGCCGTGCCAGATGTCCGCCCAGGTCGGCGCCGGGGCGTCCTCGTAGGCGTCCAGGCGCAGCGCCTCGTATTCGTTGCGCTTGTCGCGGTAGCTGGTCCATTGCTGGAGCATCTGGCCCATGTCGTCGATCTGCCCGGGCAGGCCGAGCAACGGCGTGGCCTTGGCCCGGTAGGCCGGGTCGGTGACGTAGAGGTCGTGGGCCGGGTCCTGGAAGATGGCCCAGAAGTTGTCGCGGATCACGTCGGTGGCGATCTGCCCGCGGCACACCGGGCCGCGGATGAAGGTGCGGACGAAGTACTCGGCGTTGTCCAGCATGAACTGGTAGCGCGAGCGCGGCGGGATGGCGGCGAAGGTCTCGAAGGGGTTGGCGCGGTGCTGCAGGCCGTAGCCGGGCACCTTGTCGGCCGTCCAGGCGTCGGCGAAGAACAGCTCGCGGGTGTGCGCCAGCCTGGCCGGGCTCAGCGGGTAGGTGATGTGGGTCTTGTGCACGATCACGCCCTGGATCGGCCACAGGCGGTAGTAGAAGGCCGCCCCGGGGTCGTCGTTGGGCCGCCGCGTGGCGATGGGGTCGATGGGCTGGCCGCTGGGCGTGCGCGAGCGCACCAGCTGGAAGAAGTGCCCCGGCGCGCCCTGGTCCTCGAAGTACAGGTGGGCGAGGAACAGGTGCTCGTAGAGCCAGCGCGAAACCAGGCTCTCGCGGGCGCCGGGCTGGTTCAGGAAGCGCTCCCATTCGCCGATCTGCCGTGCCTCGCCGGCGCCGGGCTGCCAGGCCTGCTCGTCCACCGGCGCGCCCTCGGCCAGCCATTTCTTCAGGGTGGCGTACTGCGCATCGCTCAGGCCGGTGACGGCGAAGGGCATGCCGCTGCGCGGGTTCTTCTGCACGAAGTCGTCGATGCTGTCCGGCGTCGGGCACTGGTTGCTGCGGTTGATCGACAGGTCCAGGCCCTCGGGGATCTTCGCGTTGGGCACCAGCGGGTGGGCGTGGCCCAGGTCGAGCATGCGCTGCATCAACGCGGCCTGGCCGCCGCGGGCGTCCAGCACCGACCAGAAGTCCTTGCGCCGCCAGGCGTCGGCGCCATGGGCATCGAGGAACAGGCGGGTGGTTTCCTGGGCCCTGGTGCGCGTGCCGTCGTACACCGGCAGCTTGTTGGCGCCGCGCTGGGCGCCCTCGGCGGCGCTCAGGTTGAGCTGGCACGGCGAGTCGTAGCAGGCGTGGCAGGCCACGCACTTCTCGGTGAAGATCGGCTGTATGTCCTTGCTGTAGGAAATGCCGGCCGCCTGGGCAACGGCTGAAAGCAGCATGAACGCAATGGTCAACGCAAAGGATGCGCGCAAGGACATCTGGTACTCCCTACCTCGTGAATAGGCGGATTCTAGCGGCTCCGCGGGCGTTTGCGGCCAATCGATGGCCGGTCCAACATGAGCCGCGCTCATGTAAAAGGCCGGTCAGCTCAAATCCCCTGCAGGTTTGCTATCATCAGCGACCCTTTGTCACGCCCTTTTCCAGGTAGTTCCCATGTCCGACCGTGCCGCCCGCCAGCAAGCCCTGCAGAAAGCCCTGAAGGAGCGCATCCTCATCCTCGATGGCGGCATGGGCACCATGATCCAGAGCTACAAGCTGCAGGAAGAGGACTACCGCGGCACCCGCTTCGCCGACTGGCCGAGCGACGTGAAGGGCAACAACGACCTGCTGCTGCTCACCCGCCCGGACGTCATCCAGGCCATCGAGAAGGCCTACCTGGACGCCGGCGCCGACATCCTCGAGACCAACACCTTCAACGCCACCCAGGTGTCCCAGGCCGACTACGGCATGGAAGCGCTGGTCTACGAACTGAACGTCGAGGGCGCGCGCCTGGCCCGCGAAGTGGCCGACGCCAAGACCCTGGAGACCCCCGACAAGCCGCGCTTCGTCGCCGGCGTGCTGGGCCCGACCAGCCGCACCTGCTCGATCTCCCCGGACGTCAACGACCCGGGCTTCCGCAACGTCACCTTCGACGAGCTGGTGGAGAACTACAGCGAGGCCACCCGCGGCCTGATCGAAGGCGGCGCCGACCTGATCCTGATCGAGACCATCTTCGACACCCTCAACGCCAAGGCGGCGATCTTCGCCGTGCAGGGCGTCTACGAGGAACTCGGCTTCGAACTGCCGATCATGATCTCCGGGACCATCACCGACGCCTCCGGCCGCACCCTGTCCGGGCAGACCACCGAGGCCTTCTGGAACTCGGTGCACCACGCCAGGCCGATCTCCGTCGGCCTGAACTGCGCCCTGGGCGCCAAGGAACTGCGCCCGTACCTGGAAGAGCTGGCGACCAAGGCCGACACCCACGTCTCCGCCCACCCCAACGCCGGCCTGCCGAACGCCTTCGGCGAGTACGACGAGACCCCGGCGCAGATGGCCGAGGTGGTCGAGGAGTTCGCCGCATCCGGCTTCCTCAACATCATCGGCGGCTGCTGCGGCACCACCCCGGCGCACATCGAGGCCATCGCCAGGGCCGTGGCCAAGTACCCGCCGCGGGTCATCCCCGAGATTCCCAAGGCCTGCCGCCTGTCGGGCCTGGAGCCCTTCACCATCGACCGCAGCTCGCTGTTCGTGAACGTCGGCGAGCGCACCAACATCACCGGCTCCGCCAAGTTCGCCCGGCTGATCCGCGAGGAGAACTACGCCGAGGCCCTGGAAGTGGCCCAGCAGCAGGTGGAAGCCGGCGCCCAGGTGATCGACATCAACATGGACGAGGGCATGCTGGATTCGAAGGCGGCCATGGTCACCTTCCTCAACCTGATCGCCTCCGAGCCGGACATCTCCCGCGTGCCGATCATGATCGACTCCTCCAAGTGGGAGGTGATCGAGGCCGGCCTGAAGTGCATCCAGGGCAAGGGCATCGTCAACTCGATCTCCATGAAGGAAGGCGTCGAGCAGTTCAAGCACCACGCCCGCCTGTGCAAGCGCTACGGCGCCGCGGTGGTGGTGATGGCCTTCGACGAGGCCGGCCAGGCCGACACCCAGGCGCGCAAGGAGGAAATCTGCCAGCGCTCCTACGACATCCTGGTCAACGAAGTGGGCTTCCCGCCGGAAGACATCATCTTCGACCCGAACATCTTCGCGGTGGCCACCGGCATCGAGGAACACAACAACTACGCGGTCGACTTCATCAACGCCTGCGCCTACATTCGCGACAACCTGCCCTACGCGCTCACCTCGGGCGGGGTGTCCAACGTGTCCTTCTCGTTCCGCGGCAACAACCCGGTGCGCGAGGCCATCCACTCGGTGTTCCTCTACTACGCCATCCGCAACGGCCTGACCATGGGCATCGTCAACGCCGGCCAGTTGGAGATCTACGACGAGATCCCCAAGGAGCTGCGCGACAAGGTCGAGGACGTGGTGCTCAACCGCAGCCCGGACGCCACCGAGGCCCTGCTGGCCATCGCCGACAACTACAAGGGCGGCGGCGCGGCCAAGGAAGTGGAAGACGAGGAATGGCGCAGCCATAGCGTCGAGAAGCGCCTGGAGCACGCCCTGGTCAAGGGCATCACCACCTACATAGTCGAAGACACCGAGGAATGCCGGCAGAAGTGCGCACGGCCCATCGAGGTCATCGAAGGCCCGCTGATGAGCGGCATGAACGTGGTCGGCGACCTGTTCGGCGCCGGCAAGATGTTCCTTCCGCAGGTGGTCAAGTCGGCCCGCGTGATGAAGCAGGCGGTGGCCCACCTGATCCCCTTCATCGAGGCGGAAAAGGGTGACAAGCCCGAGGCCAAGGGCAAGATCCTCATGGCCACGGTGAAGGGCGACGTGCACGACATCGGCAAGAACATCGTCGGCGTGGTGCTGGGCTGCAACGGCTATGACATCGTCGACCTGGGCGTGATGGTGCCGGCGGAGAAGATCCTGCAGACCGCCATCGCCGAGAAGTGCGACATCATCGGCCTGTCCGGGCTGATCACGCCGTCGCTGGACGAGATGGTCCACGTCGCCAAGGAAATGCAGCGGCAGAACTTCAGCCTGCCGCTGATGATCGGCGGCGCCACCACCTCCAAGGCGCATACCGCGGTGAAGATCGACCCGCAGTACAGCAACGACGCCGTGGTCTACGTCACCGACGCCTCGCGCGCGGTGGGCGTGGCCACCACCCTGCTGTCGAAGGAAATGAAGCCCGACTACGCCCGCAAGCTGCGCGAGGAGTACGCCGAGGTCCGCGAGCGCACCGCCAACCGCAGCGCGCGCACCGAGCGCCTGAGCTACGAGGCGGCCATCGCCGCCAAGCCGCAGTTCGACTGGGCCGGCTACCAGCCGCCGGTGCCCTCCTTCACCGGCGTGAAGGTGCTGGAAGACATCGACCTGGACGTGCTCGCCGAGTACATCGACTGGACGCCCTTCTTCATCTCCTGGGACCTGGCCGGCAAGTACCCGCGCATCCTCACCGACGAAGTGGTCGGCGAGGCCGCCACCAGCCTGTTCAACGACGCCCAGGCGATGCTGCGCAAGCTGATCGACGAGAAGCTGATCCGCGCCAAGGCCGTCTTCGGCTTCTGGCCGGCCAACCAGGTCAACCACGACGACCTGGAAGTCTACGCCGACGACGGCCACAAGCTGGCCACCCTGCACCACCTGCGCCAGCAGACCATCAAGCCCGACGGCAAGCCGAACTTCAGCCTGGCCGACTTCGTCGCGCCCAAGGGCAGCGGCGTGAAGGACTACGTCGGCGGCTTCATCACCACCGCCGGCATCGGCGCCGAGGAAGTGGCCAAGGCCTACGAGGCCAAGGGCGACGACTACAACGCGATCATGGTCAAGGCCCTGGCCGACCGCCTCGCCGAGGCCTGCGCCGAGTGGCTGCACGAGCGCGTGCGCAAGGAGTACTGGGGCTACCAGCCGGACGAGCACCTGGACAACGATGCGCTGATCCGCGAACAGTACGTCGGCATCCGCCCGGCGCCCGGCTACCCGGCCTGCCCGGACCACACCGAAAAGGGCACCCTGTTCCAGCTGCTGGACCCCAAGGGCCTGTCCGGCGTCACCCTCACCGAACACTACGCCATGTTCCCGGCGGCCGCGGTCAGCGGCTGGTACTTCGCCCATCCGCAGGCGCAGTACTTCGCCGTGGGCAAGGTCGACAAGGACCAGATCGACGCCTACAGCGCCCGCAAGGGCCAGGACGTGGCGGTCAGCGAACGCTGGCTGTCGCCGAACCTGGGCTACGACGCCTGATCCGCCTTCCAGGAGCGAAAGATGAAATACCTCACCCCCGAACAGATGGAAAAACCGCGCAAGCGCCGCCTGCGCAAGAAACTGCGCCTGGCCGAGTTCAAGGAACTGGGCTTCAGCCTGGAAGTGCACTACAGCGGTGACCTGGACGAAGTGCTCGACCAGTGGATCGCCTTCGTCGAATCCCAGGGCTGGCTGTTCGTCGGCGGCGCCACCGAGGACGGCGAGTTCACCGGCTACCTGTGCCTGAACGCCGTCGGCAGCCTCGACGAAGCCGACCGCGAGACCGTCCGCCAGTGGCTGCAGAGCCAGGCCTGGTGCACCTCCTCCGAACTGGGCGAGCTGAGCGACTGCTGGCACGGGTTGCTGGACTGAGGCAATCGCGGACGGAGTCCGCTCCTACGGGATATATGCCGTGCCCATCGGCAACCTGTAGGAGCAGGCCCTGCCTGCGATTTCGCGCGCAGGGCGCGCTCCTACAGGGGAATGGCATGGGTGGGGCGGCGTAGGAGCGGATCTCATCCGCGAATCGCGCCGGTGGTTCCGGCTATCGCGGACAAGGTCCTCCTACGTTGCAGGCGAGCATGGCTCGCTCCTACGAAGAGCACTTCGGTAGAGCCTGTAAGACAGTTGCTCCTACACCATCCCGGAGGAAAGCGTCAGCCGTCGCCGGACCCGGGCCCGCGCGACGACCGAGCGGGCAACGCCGGCCGCCTTACGCTAGGCTTTGCTGCGAGGGGCTCGGTCACCGGCGCGCCGTCGCCCTCGACCAACAATCGCCGGATCACCTGCAGTTCGGGGACGCCATGCTAGAGCGCGAGCGCCTTCGCAATATCCTCTGCCTGGGGCTGCCGATCATCGGCGGCATGCTCAGCCAGAGCCTGCTCAACCTGGTGGACGCCGCCATGGTCGGGCACCTCGGGGAAAAGTCCCTGGCCGGCGTGGGCATCGGCAGCTACGCCAATTTCGTCGCCATCTCCCTGGTCATGGGCCTGGGCGCCGGCGTCCAGGCGCTGGTGGCGCGGCGCCGCGGCGAGGGCCGCGACGGCGACCTGGCCACCCCGCTGAACTGCGGCCTGCTGGTGGCCCTGGGCCTGGCCCTGCCGATCGCCCTGGTGTGCCTGCTGTTCGCCGAACCCATCGTCCGCCTGCTGTCCCACGACCCCGAAGTGCTGGCCGTGGGTGTGCCCTACTTCGAATGGCGCGCGCTCTCGGTGCTGGCCGTGGGCCTGAACTTCGCCTTCCGCGGCTACTGGAACGGCACGCGGCGCTCGGGCACGTACATGCGCACCCTGGTGGTGATGCACCTGGCCAACGCCGCCATCAGCTACAGCCTGATCCACGGCCTGTTCGGCCTGCCGCGCATGGGCGCGGTGGGCAGCGGCCTGGGCACCACCCTGGCGCTGTACCTGGGCTCGGCGATCTACGCCTGGATCACCTGGCGCGACGCCCGCCCCCACGGCTTCCTCGCGCGCCTGCCCAGCGAGCGGGAAATCCGCGTGATGCTGCGCCTGTCGCTGCCCAACTCGCTGCAGCAGTTCTTCTTCGCCGCCGGCATCACCCTGCTGTTCTGGATCATCGCCCAGGTCGGCACCCGCGAGCTGGCGGTGGCCCACGTGCTGATCAACCTGGCGCTGTTCCTGATCCTGCCCGGCATCGGCCTGGGCATGGCGGCCACCACCCTGGTCAGCCAGTGCATGGGCGAGGGCGACTTCGACAGCGCCCACCGCTGGGGCTGGGACGTGGTCAAGGTCGCCGCCTGCGGCCTGGCGCTGCTGGGCACGCCGTTCTGGATGTTCCCCGAGGCGATCCTGCGGCTGTTCGTCAGCGACCCGGCGCTGATCGAGCTGGGCCGCGTGCCGCTGATGTTCACCGGGCTGGGCATGGTCATCGACGCCACCGCCCTGGTGCTGACCCAGGCGCTGCTCGGCGCCGGCGCCACGCGCACGGTCATGGCGGTCAGCCTAGGCAACCAGTGGCTGTTCTTCCTGCCCCTGGCCTACCTGGTCGGCCCGGTGCTGGGCGGCGGCCTGCTGGCGATCTGGAGCATGCAGATCCTGCAGCGCGGCCTGGCCTCGGCGATCTTCGCGGTGATGTGGCAGAAACGCCAGTGGACGCAGATAGAACTCTGAGGCCGGCTATGCTTTCCGGCAGCTAAGGAGGCTTCCATGAACGACGATTCACAGAACCGCCCGCCGAGCTTCTGGCAGATGCTGCAGAGCGTGCTGGCCGCCGCCTTCGGCGTACAGAGCGGGAAGAACCGCACCCGCGACTTCAGCCATGGCAAACCCAGCCACTTCATCTTCCTCGGCGTGGCCTTCACCCTGGTCTTCGTCCTGCTGCTCTATGCCCTGGTGCGCCTGGTGCTGCACCTGGCGGGGGTCTAGTCGAGCAGGGGCCGCAGGCTGAAGCGGTAATCCTTCTGCCCGGGGTGCAGGGCCAGGCTGAGCGCACGGAAATCCACGCCATAGCCGGGGCGCGCCAGGCTGCTGCGCAGCTTTTCCGCGCGCCTCTTGTCCAGCAGGATGAACACCGGCAGCTGGCGGTCCTTGCCGCCGTGGACAGCGAAGTCCACCCCGGCGTCGTAGTCGTGCAGCAGCACCATGGTCCAGCCGCCGAGGGTGAAATGGCCGCTCATGGCCACGCTGATGCTGCCGTCGACCACCGCCGAAAGCAGCTCCTGGGAATTGTTCAGGCCGCTGAACAGCATGTCGCGCCCCGGCACGTGGCCGGCCTCGCGAGCCGCCTTCATGGCGCCGAAGGCCATCTCGTCGTTGGCCGACCAGACCAGCCGAACCTGCGGGTAGCGGCGCAGCAGCTGCTGCGCCTGCTCATAGGCGCGCTGGCGGTCCCAGCCGCCGTACACCACCTGCAGCAGCCGGGCCCGCGGGAAGTCGGCCAGCGCCCGGCGCATGCCCTGCTCGCGCAACTGCGCCACCGGCGCCTGGGCAAGCCCGGAGAAGGCCAGCAGGTCCAGCCCCCGCCCCGCCGCCGTGCCGGCCTTGAGCAGGCGGTGGGCCATCAGGTAGCCCGCCTCCTCCTCGTTGGCCACCAGGCTGCCGATCCAGTTGCGGTAGCGCTCGCGGCTGCCGCCGACGATGCGCTGCTGGTCGGCGGTCAGCATGTGATTCACGGTGAACAGGCGCACGGGGGTATCGGCGAACAGGCGCAGCAGCTCCGGGCCGATGTAGCCCTCGTTGGTGAACACCAGGTAGTCGGGGAGCCGGCCGTCGCGCAGCAGCTCGCGCGCCTGCTGCAGCGAGCGCTGCGGGTCGCGCTCGGCGTAGAGCACGCGCAACGGCATGCCCAGGTCGTCGGCGGCGGCCTGCATGAAGCGGGTATAGCTGACCCAGTAGGGTTCGTCGGACCGTCCCGGGTTGAGGAACACCACCGACGCCGCCTGGCTGCCCAACGACAGCAACAGACCGGCGACCAGCAACCAGGACCTGCACAGAAGACTCAAGAACCCACACCCCACCGACCAGAAGCCGGTGAAGTATAGCCATTTGCCTTCATTGTGTTCGCTCAACCCTGACCGGTGGAGCGAAAATTACTGATGGCTCACCCAGAATATCGCCGTAGCCACCACCAGCAGGATGAGGATGAAGGCCGCGCGGGCGTCGATCACGCTGTCGCGATTGTCGTTACGGGATTCTTCGCTCATGTTTCCCCCATTTGTTCTTGCTGTTTTCGGTGGACCCACCAGCAGTTAAGACCAGGGCACGGGCAGCGACAAGGCGCGGCCCTTCATGCAGGCGGCGAAACCGGCTAGGCTGGGGCGATTTCCGCAACAAGAACAAGGCGTCACCATGGAAAACCTCTCCCTGCAAGACCGCGCCGCGCCCGAAGGCATCTGCTACGGCTGCGGCGGCAGCAACCCCCACGGCCTGCACATCAAGAGCTACTGGCACGAGGACGGCATCCACGTCATGGCCGAGCACCTGCCCGAGGCCAAGTACACCGGCTGGCCGGAACTGGTCTACGGCGGCCTGATCGCCATGCTGGTGGACTGCCACTCGAACTGGACGGCCATGGCCTACCACTACCGCGCCGAAGGCCGCGAGCCGGGCAGCCTGCCGCGCCTGGACTGCGTCACCGGCCACCTCGGCATCAAGTTCATCAAGCCCACCCCGATGGGCGTACCGCTGACCCTGCGCGCGCACGTGGAGGGCGAGCTGGGGCGCAAGAGCCGGATCATCTGCGAGGTGTATGCCGGCGACGTGCTGACCGCCATCGGCGACTCCATCTTCGTCCGCGTCGATACCGCCCGGCTGGGCGACCAAGCCCACGGCCGCGAGGGCTGAGGGAACCTGCGAGGGGCCTGCGGCCAGGCTCCGCGCCCCTTTCGCGGCACCTGCCGGCGGAGAAGGTTGCGATGGATACGGCGCTTATATCAGAAAGTTCTCGCCATATACTCAAACTTCACTTTTACGCATATTCCCTAACTGGTATCTTGCCCGCCACTCCGCGTGGAGCGCGTTGCCGTGCGCGCTCGGAAGCGCAGTACGCCCGAGCGCTATAGCCTGACAGCAGGATTTTTCATGTACGTATATGACGAATACGATCAGAGGATCGTAGAGGATCGCGTCAAGCAGTTCCGCGATCAGACCCGCCGCTACCTGGCGGGCGAACTGACCGGCGAGGAATTCCGCCCGCTGCGTCTGCAGAACGGCCTGTACATCCAGCGCTACGCGCCGATGCTGCGCATCGCCGTACCCTATGGCCTGCTCGCCTCGCGGCAGGTGCGCAAGCTGGCGCAGATCGCCCGCGACTACGACAAGGGCTACGCCCACATCAGCACCCGCCAGAACGTGCAGTTCAACTGGCCGGAACTGGAGGACGTGCCGGAGATCCTCGCCGAGCTGGCCACCGTGCAGATGCACGCGATCCAGACCAGCGGCAACTGCATCCGCAACACCACCACCGACCAGTTCGCCGGCATCGCCCGCGACGAGCTGGTGGACCCGCGCCCCTGGTGCGAGATCATCCGCCAGTGGTCGACCTTCCACCCCGAGTTCGCCCACCTGCCGCGCAAGTTCAAGATCGCCGTCAACGGCGCCGTGAGCGACCGCGCCGCCATCGAGGTGCACGACATCGGCCTGGAAGCGGTGAAGAACGAGGCCGGCGAGCTGGGCTTCCGCGTGCTGGTCGGCGGCGGCCTGGGCCGTACCCCCATCGTCGGCAGCTTCATCAATGAATTCCTGCCCTGGCAGCACCTGCTGTCGTACCTGGACGCCATCCTGCGCGTGTACAACCGCTACGGCCGCCGGGACAACAAGTACAAGGCGCGCATCAAGATCCTGGTCAAGGCGCTGACCCCCGAGGTCTTCGCCGAGAAGGTCAACGCCGAGTGGGCGCACCTCAAGGACGGCCCCAGCACCCTGACCGAGGCGGAAGTGCAGCGCGTCGCCGTGCATTTCGTCGACCCGGCCTACAAGGCCCTGGAAGACCAGGATGCCGCCCTCGCCGCCCTGGATGCCGAGCACCCCGGCTTCGCCCGCTGGCGCGAGCGCAACACCTTCGCCCACAAGAAGCCCGGCTACGTCGCCGTGACCCTGTCGCTCAAGCCCACCGGCGTGGCCCCGGGCGACGTGACCGACAAGCAACTGGACGCCATCGCCGACCTGGCCGACCGCTACAGCTTCGGCGAAGTGCGCAACAGCCATAACCAGAACATCATCCTCGCCGACGTCGAGCAGGCGCAGCTGTTCACCCTCTGGGGCGAACTGCGCGAGCTAGGCTTCGCCAGCCCCAACGTGGGCCTGCTGACCGACATCATCTGCTGCCCGGGCGGCGACTTCTGCTCCCTGGCCAACGCCAAGTCGATCCCGGTGGCCGAGGCCATCCAGCGCCGCTTCGACGACCTCGACTACCTGTTCGACATCGGCGACATCGACCTCAACATCTCCGGCTGCATGAACGCCTGCGGCCACCACCACGTGGGCCACATCGGCATCCTCGGGGTGGACAAGAAGGGCGAGGAGTTCTACCAGGTGTCCCTCGGCGGCAGCGCCGGCCGCGACGCCAGCCTGGCGCAGATCCTCGGCCCGTCCTTCGCCCAGGACCAGATGGCCGACGTGATCGAGAAGCTGATCAAGGTCTACGTCGAACGGCGCACCGAAGAGGAACGCTTCCTCGACACCTACCGCCGCATCGGCATCGACCCCTTCAAGGAGCGCGTATATGCAGCGAATCATTAAGCACCGCGAAGTGGTCGACGACCGCTGGCACCTGCTGCCCAAGGACGCCCCCCTGGAAAGCGTGCCCAACAGCGACGACGTGATCATCCCGCTGAACCTGTGGCTGGAACACGGCCCCGCCCTGCGCGGCCGCGACGGCGGCCTGGGCGTGTGGCTGGACGCCGACGAGGAGCCCGAGGCCATCGCCGGCGACCTGGACAGGTTCCAGGTGATCGCGGTGAACTTCCCGGCCTTCACCGACGGCCGCGGCTTCAGCACCGCGCGCCTGCTGCGCGAGCGCTTCGGCTACAAGGGCGAAGTGCGCGCCATCGGCGACGTGCTGCGCGACCAGCTGTTCTACATGCAGAGCTGCGGTTTCGACGCCTACGCCATCCGCGCCGACCGCGACCCGCATGACGCGCTGGCCAGCCTGGAGGACTTCAGCGAGGTCTACCAGACTTCGGTGACCCAGCCGCAGCCACTGTTCCGCCGGCGGCAGTTGGCCTGATCGGTAGCGACATGAAAAAGCCCCGCCCTGCAGGCTGTGTGAAAAACCGAGCGGCTCTTCGAAGAGCGCGTTCCTACGTGAAATCTGAAGAGGCTTGGCTATTCAGCCAATCCAGAATCCACGTAGAAACGCGAAATCCAGGTTGTTTTTTAACCAGTGGGACCGATCCTGAGGTTTTCACACAGCCTGCCTGGCGGGGCTTTTTCGTTTCCCGCTCCTCGTAGAATGGCGTTTTCCGGCGGCCACGGTGCTTGTGGTTATCTCCGCGCCCTCTCCCCAGCCCTCTCCCTGAAGGGCGAGGGGGCCGTCCTGAGCGGCTGGAGAATCAGGCGTCATCCTGACCCGTAGGGCGCATAACGCCTATGGCGTTATCCGCCATGATCGCGGACAGAGTCCGCTCCTACAGTTCCAGGAAGCACCGTCGTAGGAGCGGACTCCGTCCGCGATTGGATTCACCCGCCACGCCGGACACCCCGGTGGCACGGATGGCGGCGGATAACCGCGAACGGTTATTCGCCCTACGGCTGGGCAGGGTCGTAGAAACAACGGCCTTGCAGACCACGCCGTGTTGCTCTTCGTAGGAGCGAGCTTGCTCGCGAATGGCGCTTGCCGGCGGCCACGGTGCCTGGGGTTGGCTCCGCGCCCTCTCCCCAACCCTCTCCCGCAAGCGGGAGAGGGGGCCGTCCTGAGCGGCTGGAGAATCAGGCGTCATCCTGACCCGTAGGGCGCATAACGCCTACGGCGTTATCCGCCATGATCGCGGACAAAGTCCGCTCCTACAGTTCCAGGAAGCACAGTCGTAGGAGCGGACTCCGTCCGCGATTGGATTCACCAGCCACACCGGACACCCCGGTGGCACGGATGGCGGCAGATAACCGCGAACGGTTATTCGCCCTACGGTCGGCAGGATCGTAGGAGCGGCCTCGCCAACCGCACCGGACTCCTAGCCCCCTCCCCTACGCCCTCACACTCTCCCACGCGATCTGCGCCAACAGGTCGCGGCAATCCGCCAGCTCCACCCGGGTGCGGCCGGCCAGCCAGTTGCGCACGTAGTCGTGGGTGGGGCCTATTACTACCGAGTTGAACAGCTCGAAGGGCATTTCGCGGAAGGCGCCGGCCTGGCGGTGCACGGCCAGCAGCTCGGCGATGCGCCGGCCCTGCTGGCGGTTGGCCTCGCGCAGTTGCTCGCCCATCTCCCCCGCCTCCACCCGGCCGCGGTTGTGCAGGATGAAGCGGGCCCAGTCCGGGTGCGCCACCACCCAGTCGATGTAGCAGGTGACGAACAGCTTGACCGTGGCCTCGGCGCCCATGCCCTCCCGCAGCCCGGCGTCGAGCAGGGCCGCGTATTGGCCGATGCCTTCCAGGTAGAGCGCGCCGATGATCCGCTCGCGGTTGCCGAAATGGTGGTACAGGCTGCCGATGCTGGCGCCGGAGCGGTCGCGGATCATCTCGATGGTGGTGGCGTCCACGCCGGATTCGCTGAAGCAGGCCAGCGCGGCCTGGAGGATGTCGTCTTTGCGGGAAGCTCGGCCCATGGGTTTCCTTGTGCGGATCGTTTCTAGAATATTTTTCTAGAATTAATTTCTAGTCTTCGTATACTGCCCTGGCGCGCATCCATCTTTCAATCCGTACCCCTGGAGCCACCATGAGTCAGATGATGCAGATGTACCGCCAGGCCGGCCCCGCGCAGTTCAGCGCCATGATCGGCCAGGTCGCCCCCTACTTTGCCAGCATCGCGCCGACCTTCGTCGAGCTGCGCCCCGGCTATGCCGAAGTGACCTTCGCCAAGCGCCGCGAGGTGCTCAATCATATAGGCAGCGTGCACGCCATTGCGCTGTGCAACGCCGCCGAGCTGGCCGCGGGCACCATGACCGACGTGTCCATTCCCGCCGGGCGCCGCTGGATTCCCCGCGGCATGAGCGTGGAATACCTGGCCAAGGCCGACGGCGACGTGCGCGCGGTGGCCGACGGCAGCGGCGTGGACTGGAACGCCGAGGGCGACCTCAAGGTACCGGTGCTGGCCTACGTCGGCGACAAGCCGGTGTTCCGCGCCGAAATCACCATGTACGTCAGCCAGGCCTGACCTTCCCCGAACGGACTCCGGAGCCAGCAGCCATGATTACCCCGCAACCCCGCGAACTCGACAACGGCCAGGGCCAGCGCCTGGCCAGCCACTGGTACCGGCCGCCGGGCGAGATGCTCGGCGCCGCGCTGATCGTCCCGGCCATGGGCGTCGAGCAGCGCTTCTACGGCGCCTTCGCCAACTGGCTGGCCGAACGCGGCTACCTGGTCGTCACCTTCGACTACCAGGGCATGGGCCAGTCGCGCAACGGCCCGCTGCGGCAGGTGAAGGCGAACGTCGTCGACTGGGGCCGCCACGATTGCAGCGCCGTGCTCGCGGCGGTGGCCGAGGCCGCGGGGGACAAGCCGCTGTACTGGATCGGCCACAGCCTGGGCGGGCAGATCCTGCCCTTCGTCGATGGCCGCGCGCGCATCACCCGGGCCTTCAGCATCGCCAGCGGCAGCGGCTACTGGCGCGACAACACGGCCGGCCTGCGCGGCCGCGCCTGGCTGCTCTGGCACTTCATCGCGCCCACCGTCACGCCGCTGCTGGGCTACTTCCCCGGGCGCCGCCTGGGCATCGTCGGCGACCTGCCGCGCGGGGTGATCGAGCAGTGGCGGCGCTGGTGCCTGCACCCGCAGTACGCCCTGGGCGAAGGCGAGCAGATGCGCATCCGCTATTCGGCGGTGCACACGCCCATCGTTTCGCTGTCCTTCACCGACGACGAGATGATGTCCCAGCGCAGCACCGAGGCGCTGCTGGGCTTCTACCGCAGCGCGCCCAAGGTGAGCCGGCGCATCGCCCCGGAACAACTGGGGGTGAAGCGCATCGGCCACTTCGGCTTCTTCCGCGAGCAGTTCGCCGACACGCTGTGGGAGGGCTACCTGCTGCCGGAGCTGGGCTGAGCGCCCGGCCCCGGCACGGCGCCTCAGTCGAGGTTGACCAGCAGGCGGCCGACCAGCTTGCCGGCGAGGATCTGGTGGATGGCGGTGGGCAGGTCGTCGAGGCGAATCTCGCGGACCAGCTCCTCCAGGCGCGGCAGCTTCCACTGCAGCGAGAGCTTGTCCCACATCGAGGCCTTGACCACCAGCGGCAGCTCCACCGAGTCCACGCCCAGCAGGTTCACCCCGCGCAGGATGAACGGCAGCACCGTGGCCTTGAACCCGGCGCCGGCGGTCAGCCCGCAGCAGGCCACGCTGCCGCCGTACTGCAGCGACTTGACCACGTTGAACAGGATGTCGCCGCCGACTGTGTCTACGGCGCCGGCCCACTGCTCCTTGAGCAGCGGCTTGTCGACGCCATCGGCGACGGTGGCGCGGTCGATGATCTGCCGCGCGCCCAGGCCGTTGAGGAACTCGGCCTGCTCCAGCTTGCCGGTGGAGGCCGCCACGCTGTAGCCCAGCTGGGCCAGCAGCATCACCGCGATGCTGCCGACGCCGCCGCTGGCGCCGGTGACCAGCACCGGGCCGGCCGCCGGGGTCACCCCGGCCTGCTCCAGCTTGTCGACGCACAGCGCCGCGGTGAGGCCGGCGGTGCCGAGGATCATCGCCTCGCGCAGGCTCAGGCCCTGCGGGCGCTTGATCACCCAGGCGGCCGGCACGCGGATGTACTGGCCGAAGCCGCCCGGGGTGTTCATCCCCAGGTCGTAGCCGGTGACTATCACCTCGTCGCCGGCGACGAACTCGCCCACCGAGGACTCCTCCACCACCCCGGCGGCATCGATGCCGGGGGTGTGCGGGTACTTGCGGGTCACGCCACGGTTGCCGCTGGCCGACAACGCATCCTTGTAGTTCAGCGACGAATACCGCACCCGGATCAGCACCTCGCCGGCCGGCAGCTGGCTGGTGTCGCGCTCGACCACCTGCTGCTCGTAGATGCCATGCGGGGACTCGGTGACCCAGAGGGCCTTGAATGCACTCATCACGCTCTCCTTCTGCAAAGCCTGCCGCGCGGGCGCCCCTGCGCCCGCGCCGGAATCATTGCCAGTAACGGCTGCGCCCCAGGCGCTCCCACCAGCTCAGCAGCACGCGGTCGATCACCGTGCTGGCGCCCACGCCCAGGCGCTCCTGGACGCTCTTCTTCTGCACGTACTGCAAGTGGTAGACGTCCGCCTCGCGGGCGCGTTCGGCCAGGTACTCGTCGCTGGTCTTCAGCTCGTCCACCAGCTTGCGCCCCAGCGCCGCCTGGCCCAGCCAGACCTCGCCGGTGGCGATCTCCTCGATGGCCAGCTTGGGCCGGTAGTGGGCGACGAAGCCCTTGAACAGCTCGTGGGTGGACTCCAGGTCCTCCTGGAATTTCTCGCGGCCCTTCTCGGTGTTCTCGCCGAACACCGTCAGGGTGCGCTTGTACTCGCCGGCGGTGAGCACCTCGAAGTCGATGTCGTGCCGCTTCAGCAGGCGGTGCACGTTGGGCAGCTGCGCCACCACGCCGATGGAACCGAGGATGGCGAAGGGCGCGGAGAGGATGCGCTCGCCGATGCAGGCCATCATGTAGCCGCCGCTGGCGGCGATCTTGTCGACGCACACGGTCAGCGGCACGCCGGCCTGGCGGATGCGCGCCAGCTGCGAGGCGGCCAGGCCGTAGCTGTGGACCATGCCGCCGCCGCTCTCCAGGCGCAGCACCACCTCGTCCTTGGGCGTGGCCAGGCTGAGCAGCGCGGTGACCTCGTTGCGCAGGTGCTCGGTGGCCGAGGCCTTGATGTCGCCGTCGAAGTCCAGCACGTAGACGCGGCTCTTCTGGCCGCCGGCCTTCTTCGCCTGCTTGGCGGCCTTGTGCTCGGACTTGCGCAGGGCCTTGAGCTTGTCCTTGTCGAGCACGCTGCCCTGCAGGCGCTCGCGCAGGTCCTTGTAGAAGTCGTTGAGTTTGCGCACTTCCAGATGGCCCGAGCTGCGCCGCCCGCGGCCGCGCAGGGCGGCGACCACCACCAGCACGACCAGCACCGCCACCAGCACGGTCAAGGTCCTGGCCAGGAAACCCGCGTAATCCAGAAGAAACTCCACACTTCCCCCTATTCACCTGTGCCCCGCCCGCCGACCGGGCCGGGGAATCCCGCAAGCATACCCAGCCCGCCGGGCCGCAGCCAGCGCTGGCGAACGCCTTCATCAGCGCCGGGAATGCCATTCAAACAAGCGTATGTTTTTTCGTTGACAGCCCAGGGCCTTCCCCATAACCTCGCCGGAACTTTCCCCCTGCCGAGGTCCGTGCGTGGGCAGCATCTATCTGATTCGACATGGCCAGGCTTCGTTCGGTGCCGACGACTACGACGTGCTCTCGGCGACCGGCGTGCGCCAGGCCCAGGTCCTGGGCGAGCACCTGGCGGGCCTGGGCCTGCGCCTGGACCGCTGCCTGGCCGGCGACCTGCAGCGCCAGCGCCACACCGCCGACGAGGCCCTGGGGCGCATGCGCGAAGCCGGGCTGGACGTGCCGGCGCTGGAGATCGACGCCGCCTTCAACGAGTTCGAGGCCGACGCGGTGATCCGCGCCCACCTCGACGACCTGCTCCAGCACGAGCCCCAGGCCCTGCACATCATGCGCAACGCGGCGCAGCACCGCGCCGAGTTCCAGCGCCTGTTCTCCTACGTGATCGCCCGCTGGGTCGGCGGCGAGCACCCCAAGGAAGGCCTGGTCAGCTGGCAGGAATTCCTCGACACCGTGCACGACGGCCTGCAGCGCCTGCTGCGCCAGGCCAGCGGCAAGGACAACGTCGCCGTGTTCACCTCCGGCGGGACCATCACCGCCGTGCTCCAGCAGATCGTCGGCATACCGCCGATCAAGGCCTTCGAGCTGAACTGGCAGATCGTCAACACTTCCCTCAGCCGCCTGAAGTTCCGCGGCGACGAAGTGTCCCTGGCTTCCTTCAACAGTCACGTGCACCTGGAACTGTTGAGGGCGCCGGAACTCATCACCTATCGATGAGCCCGGCCCATTGCGCCCGACGGGCGCGCGAGAAAACCTAGAAAAGGGATAGAACCATGAGCGTTGCTGACATCGTCTCCACCATGAAGAGCAAATTCAACGCTGGCGCCGCCGCCGGCCTGGACCTGGTCTTCCAGTTCAACATCGAGGACGGCGACAACCACTACCTGGTGGTCAAGGACGGTACCTGCGAAGTCGTGCAGGGCGATGCGCCGAACCCCAACGTCACCCTGATCATGGACAGCGAGACCCTCAAGGGCATCACCAGCGGCGAAACCGACGGCATGCAGGCCTTCATGGCCGGCAAGCTGCGCGCCGAAGGCGACATGATGCTGGCCATGAAGCTGGGCGAGCTGTTCCCGGTCTGATCCCGGAGCACTACCCGCCAGCACGAGAAAACCGGAGTCCCGCGGCTCCGGTTTTTTTTCGTCCGCGCCGCTCTAACCAGGCGGATCAGGCAGCCTGATCGGGCTCCAACACGCTCGCCAATAACGCCCCGCGGCGCTTGTGGGGGTAGGAAGCGAGCATTAGATTAGCCAATTATCTCGGGACACCATTATTGCCCTGCATGATGGGCCCCGGGCGCCGCTGCCCCGGCAGCTACCGACTACAAGAAAGGGATAAGCATGTCGCTGACTGACCAGTCCACCCGCATCCGCCAAGGCGAAGAGCTCGACGCCGCGGCCATCGATCCCTACCTGAAGGCCCACATCCCCGGCCTGCAGGGCGAGCCGAAGATCAGCCAGTTCCCTGGCGGCGCCTCCAACCTGACCTACCTGCTGGAGTACCCCAGCCACGAGCTGGTGCTGCGCCGCCCGCCGTTCGGCCGCAAGGCCAAGTCGGCCCACGACATGGGCCGCGAGTACCGCATCCTCAACCAGCTCAACGCCGGCTTCCCGTACTGCCCGAAGGCCTACGTGCACTGCACCGACGAATCGGTGATCGGCGCCGAGTTCTACGTGATGGAGCGCGTCAACGGCATCATCCTGCGCGCCGACCTGCCGCCGGAGCTGACCCTCGACGAGCAGCAGGCCAACACCCTGTGCAAGAACTTCATCGACCGCTTCGTGGAACTGCACAATGTCGACTACCAGGCCTGCGGCCTGGGCGACCTGGGCAAGCCCGAGGGCTACGTGCAGCGCCAGATCGAAGGCTGGAGCGACCGCTACGAGAAGGCCCTGACCCCCGACGCGCCGAGCTGGGAACCGGTCAAGGCCTGGCTGCGCGAGAAGATGCCGGCCGACCACCCCAAGCCGGGCATCGTGCACAACGACTACCGCTTCGACAACGTCATCCTCGACCCGAAAGACCCGATGCGCATCATCGGCGTGCTGGACTGGGAGCTGACCACCATCGGCGACCCGCTGATGGACCTGGGCAACACCCTCGCCTACTGGATCGAAGCCGACGACCCGGCCCCGGTGCAACTCATGCGCCGCCAGCCGAGCCACCTGCCCGGCATGCTCACCCGCCAGCAGTTCGCCGACTACTACGCCGAGCGCGCAGGCCTGCCGCCCATCGACAACCTCGACTTCTACTACACCTACGGCCTGTTCCGCCTGGCCGGCATCGTGCAGCAGATCTACTACCGCTACTTCCACGGCCAGACCCAGGACAAACGCTTCGCCCAGTTCATCCACATGAACAAGCTGCTGGAGCAGATGAGCCTGCAGGTCATCGACAAGTCCCGGCTGTAACGCCGATCACAACAAGGGGAACCCCATGTCCAAGACCCACCTGTTCGACCTCGACGGCAAGATCGCCTTCGTCTCCGGCGCCAGCCGCGGCATCGGCGAGGCCATCGCCAGGCTGCTGGCCCAGCAGGGCGCCCACGTGATCGTCTCCAGCCGCAAGATCGAGGGCTGCCAGGCAGTGGCCGACGCCATCATCGCCGAAGGCGGCAAGGCCACCGCCATCGCCTGCCACATCGGCGAGATGGAGCAGATCCAGAGCGTCTTCGCGCAGATCCGCGAGCAGTTCGGCCGCCTGGACATCCTGGTCAACAACGCCGCCACCAACCCGCAGTTCTGCAACGTGCTGGACACCGACCTCTCCGCCTTCCAGAAGACCGTGGACGTGAACATCCGCGGCTACTACTTCATGTCCATCGAAGGCGGCAAGCTGATGAAGGAAAACGGCGGCGGCAGCATCATCAACGTCGCCTCGATCAACGGCGTGTCCCCCGGCGAGTTCCAGGGCATCTACTCGGTGACCAAGGCCGCGGTGATCAGCATGACCAAGGTCTTCGCCAAGGAATGCGCGCAGTTCGGCATCCGCTGCAACGCCCTGCTGCCGGGCCTGACCGACACCAAGTTCGCCTCGGCCCTGGTGAAGAACGACGCCATCCGCAACGTCGCCCTGCAGCGCATCCCGCTCAAGCGCGTGGCCGAGCCCAGCGAAATGGCCGGCGCGGTGCTGTACCTGGCCAGCAACGCCTCCAGCTACACCACCGGCGTGGCGCTGAACGTGGACGGCGGGTTCCTCGCCTGATCGCGAAAGCGCAATGAACAAGGGAGCCTTCGGGCTCCCTTTTTCGTTGGGTGATCCATCGATGCACGCCTCCCCGCAACCTGTAGGAGCGCGCCCTGCCCGCGATTCGCGCGCAGGGCGCGCTCCTACATGGAACGGCGCGGGTGGGGCAGCGTAGGAGCGGATCTCATCCGCGAATCGCGCCGGAACCTCCGGCCATCGCGGACAGAGTCCTACGAGGGAATGCCGTGCCATCCGACGACCTGTAGGAGCGGGCCCTGCCCGCGATTTCACGCGCAGGGCGCGCTCCTACATGGAACGGCGCGGGTGGGGCGGCGTAGGAGCGGATCTCATCCGCGAATCACACCGGAACCTCCGGCCATCGCGGACAAAGTCCGCCCCTACGAGGGAATGCCGTGCCATCCGACGACCTGTAGGAGCGGGCCCTGCCCGCGATTTCACGCGCAGGGCGCGCTCCTACATGGAACGGCGCGGGTGGGGCAGCGTAGGAGCGGATCTCATCCGCGAATCGCGCCGGAACCTCCGGCCATCGCGGACAAAGTCCGCTCTTACAATCATGCATCCCTGGAACCGTAGGGCGGATAACCGTTCGCGGTTATCCGCCGTTGGCCGGGGCACCGGTGCACGGTAATGATGGCGGATAACGCCGTAGGCGTTATGCGCCCTACGGGTGTTCGTGCCAAGGAAGAGTCCAGTGCGGCCGGTGGGTTCAATCGCGCGCAGGGCGCGCTCCTACAGGGGGAATGGCGTAGGTGGACGGCGTGCCTACCGCCACTCCCGCAGCGCCTGCTGCGCCGCCGCGTTGACCGGCTCCGCCGCCAGGCCCGCGGGGCCGAAGCTGATGCTGTAGACCGCCTGGTCCGCCATGGGCAGGAAGTTCACCCGCGCCGCCAGTGGGCGGAAGGTCAGCAGGTCGTGCTGGCCGTCGCGCAGCCAGCGCCACAGGTCGAAGCCGTAGGGGCTCTCGGCCAGGGATTGCTGGCGCGCCTGGCCCTGCTGCTCGATGGCCAGGTAGCGGCCGCCCAGGCCCTGCAGGCGGTAGCCGGGGTCGAGCCCGATCAGCGCGGCCAGGCCGCGCCACTGCATGATGCGCACGTCCAGCTGCCAGAGGTCGCCGCCCAGCTCGACGCGGCGTTCGCGGTCGCCCTCGAGGATCTTCACCTCGTAGCGCTGCGGCGCCAGGCGCTGGAAGCTCAGGGTCGCCAGCGGCCGCTCGGCGGGCAGCGCGTCGTAGCTGCGCAGGTCCCAGGCCGCCAGGCCCAGCGCCAGCGCCGCGGCGACGAAGGCCAGGCCGGCGCAGCCGCGCAGCCAGCCGAGGAACCAGTGGCGGTCGAAGAGGATGCGTGCGGCGACCAGCAGCGCCAGCAGGGCGATCAGCGCGAACGTCCAGGCCAGGCCGTCGTACTGCATTGAATCAGTTCCTTGCGCGTAGAATTGCCGGCATTATGCGCACCCCTCGACGCGACGGCCAGCCGTGGCGTCGCAGCCTTGAACCCAGGTCGTACTTTTCATGCCCTTCGCCATCCCTTTCGAGCTCACCGTAGACCCGCTCACCCTGCTGATCCTCGCCGTCGTGGCCTTCCTCGCCGGCTTCATCGACGCCATCGCCGGCGGCGGCGGCCTGCTGACCATCCCCGCCCTGCTCACCGCGGGCGTGCCGCCGCACCTGGCCCTGGGCACCAACAAGCTGAGCTCCACCTTCGGCTCCGCCACCGCCAGCTACACCTTCTACAAGCGCAAGCTGTTCCACCCCGAGCGCTGGCGCAACGGCCTGCTGGCCACCGCCATAGGCGCGGCCATCGGCGCCTGGGCCGCGCACCTGCTGCCGGCGGAATGGCTGAACCGCATGCTGCCGGTGGTGGTGTTCTCCTGCGGGTTGTACATGCTCTTCGGCGGCACGCCCAGGGCGCCGCTGGACGCCGACGCCCCGGTGGGTCGCAAGCGCCAGTGGCCGCAAGGCCTGGGCCTGGGCTTCTACGACGGCGTGGCCGGCCCCGGCACCGGCGCCTTCTGGACCGTCAGCAGCCTGCTGATGTACCCCCTGGACCTGGTCCGCGCCAGCGGCGTGGCGCGCACCATGAACTTCGTCAGCAACATAGTGGCGCTGGCGGTGTTCGTCGCTTCCGGCCAGGTGGTCTGGCTGCTCGGGCTGTGCATGGGCAGCGCGCTGATGGTCGGCGCCTACCTGGGTGCGCGCACCGCCATCGGCGGCGGCGCGAAATTCATCCGCCCGGTGTTCATCCTGGTGGTGCTGGCGCTGACCGCGCGCCTGGTCTGGCAGCACTGGTTCAGCGCGGCTTGAAGCGCGGGGAAAACGCCGGGCGTCAGTAGCCGCCGCCCGGCAGGATGGGATCGGGCCGCCCGGCGCGGCGCGCCAGCCAGCTCTCGATCAGGTAGCGGGCGATGGAACGCCCGGCCGGCAGGCGCGGCAGCGAGTCGTAGGGGAACCACTGGGCGTCTTCGATCTCGTCCGGCTGGCAGACGATCTCGCCGCTGACGTATTCGGCGTGGAAACCGAGCATCAGCGAATGCGGGAAGGGCCAGTTCTGGCTGCCCAGGTAGCGGATGTCGCCGACCTGCAGCCCCACTTCTTCCTTCACCTCGCGGGCCACGCAGTGCTCCACCGACTCGCCCGGCTCGACGAAGCCGGCCAGGGTGCTGTACATGCCCGGCACGAAGCGCGGCGAGCGCGCCAGCAGCAATTCGTCACCGCGGGTGACCAGCACTATCATGCTCGGCGACAGCAGCGGGTAGCGCTGGATGTCGCAGGCGTCGCAGCGCATGGCGCGCTCGCGCGGCACGGCGCGCATGGGCTGGCCGCAGCCGCCGCAGAAACGGTTCTCGCGGGCCCAGGTGCCGACCTGGCTGGCGAAGCCGAGCATGGCGAACTGGTCTTCCTCGGCCTCGAGCATGACGTGGCGCAGGCCGATCCAGCTGCAGCCCTCGACGCTGGCCGGCGCGTCCAGCTCCAGCAGGTACACGGCGTCGCCGTCGAAGTGGCCGACGCCCTGCTCGGAGAGCACCGGCAGGTCCTGGCGCTTGAGCCAGTCGCGGGGGAAGAGCACGCCATTGGCATCGCCGAGGAACTGCTGGCGACAGTGGGCCAGGGCCCAGCCCCCTTCTCCGCCGGGTCGAGCCAGGCGGACTCCCAACGTCCGGTACGCATCAGGCAGCCACCTCCAGGCCGAGGGCGCGCACGCTCTCGCTGGCCACGTCCAGCACGTCGGGCTGGCCTTCGGGACGCAGCACGGCGCCTCCCTCCAGGTAGTATTCGAGGCCGGTCAGGGCATCGGCCAGGGTTTCCAGCATCTGCTCGGACGGCATCTGCGTGGTTTCGATCATCTGCCGCTGGATGTAGTCGGCGCAAGCCCCGACCAGCCGGGCGGCGCGCTCCTGGCCGAGGAACCAGAGCCCGCCGCGCACCGCCTGCAGGCTGCCGGGGACGTTGGCCAGGTGCAGCTTGTCGCCGTTGGATTCCAGGTAGGCGGTGATCGCCCGCTTGGCCAGGGCCAGGCCGCCCTGGGCCTCGTCGATGACCACGATGCGCGCCTCGGCCAGCTGGTGCACGGCGAAGGATTCGGCGGTCGGCTCCAGGTCGGTGATGGCGGGAGCGGCCATGCGCTCGCCACGCTCCAGGCTGCCGACCAGGCTTTCCACGTAGAGCAGCGCGTCGGCCAGGGCATTCAGCGCCGCCGGCGACTCCACCGCCCCCTTGGCCACCCAGGCGGAGACCACCGAGACCTGCCCCTGCAGCACGTTGGCCGCGGAGTTCAGGCCGACCATGCCGAGGGTCTTGGCCAGCTTGCCCAGCTGGGTGTGCAGGGTGCCCAGGGCGTCGGCCGGGGACACGCCGCGCTCGATCAGGTCGAGCTGGTCCTTGACCGTGGTGAGTTCCTCGCGGATGGCCGCCGACAGCGAGCGCATCACCGCCTGGCCGGGGCCGGACAGGCGTTGCGACTCGTCTTCCAGCAGGTGGTCGGTGAACGGCAGCGGCGCCAGGCCGAACACCTCGCGCAGCTCGCTGGCGCGCGGGCCGCGGGTGTCGGCCAGGGCGGTGAGGTAGAGCAGTTCCTTGAGCAGCTGGCGCGGCGCCTCGTAGTTGGGGTTGGCCAGCAGTTGCTTGAGCTCGCGGTCCAGGCGCGAGAACAGCTGCTTGCGCGCCTTGCGCGGCAGCATCTGCGCATCCGCCAGGGCTTCCAGGGCGCCGGCGCCTATCCAGCACAGGCGGCTGCGCGGGCCGTAGCCGAGCAGCGCGTCCAGGCGCGCCAGGGCGCGGCCCATCAGCTTGAGGCCGGCGTAGTGGTCCTGTTCGCGCACCAGCGCGAGCAGGCCCACCTGGTACATGTGCCGCAGGCGGCGGACCTCCTGGGCGCGGTCGGCCACCGCCGGCACCGCGCGGGGCGCCGCCGGGCGCGGCAGGTCCAGGCGCGCGCTGAAGAAGAAGCTCTCCGGCAGCACCGGCTGGCCGGCGGCCAGGCGCACGTCGTTGATCGCCGGCAGCAGCAGCTCGGGAATCTCCTGGCGGTTGGCCTCCAGGTTCTCCAGGTAGCGGCGCAGCACGTACAGGGCATTGCCCAGCGCGGCCAGCTGGCCGTCGCGCTCCTCGCCGACACCGGTGGGGATGTCGGTGGCCAGCTGCAGGGCTTCCTGGGCCAGCAACTCGGCGCCGGCCAGTTCAATCAGGTTGAGGGTGCCGCGGATCTGCGCCAGGCATTCGACCGCATGTTGCAGCAGGCTGCCGTTCTGGCGCTCGGCGATGAACTGCTCGAGGTTCTGCTCGGCCTGCTCCATGGTGGCGAAGAGCTCGTCGCGCACCAGACTGAGGGAGGTGGCTCCAGTGACCATCGGGCTAGCGCGCCTCCTGCGCGAGGTGGGTACGGGGCATCAGTCGGCGAACTCCGGCTGCTGCTTGCTCATGTGCGCGGCCATGGCCTTCTGCAGGTCGGCCGATTGCAGCATGGCGGCGTTCCAGGTGGCGATGTACTCCAGGCCGTCCTCGACGCGGTGGTCGCGGGCGTAGCGGATCATCTCCTTGGTGCCGCGGATGGCGATCGGCGACTTGCCGGCGATCTGCCGCGCCAGTTCGAACACGCCGTCCAGCAGCGCCGCGCTGTCGGCGTAGCTGCGGTTGACCAGGCCGATGCGCTCGGCCTCGGCGGCGTCGACCATGCGCCCGGTGTAGGCCAGCTCGCGCATGATGCCGTCGCCGATCAGCCGCGGCAGGCGCTGCAGGGTGCCGACGTCGGCGGCCATGCCCATGTCGATTTCCTTGATGGAGAACTGCGCGTCCGCGCTGCAGTAGCGCATGTCGCAGGCCGAGATCAGGTCGATGGCGCCGCCCAGGCAGTAGCCCTGCACGGCGGCGATCACCGGCTTGCTGCAGGCGTCGATGGCGTTGAACGAGGCCTGCAGCTCGAGGATCTTGCGGCGCAGGGCGCGGGCGTTGCGGCCGACGTCCTTGCCCAGTTGGCTGCCGGCCTGGGCCAGCAGCATCAGGTCGATGCCGGCGGAGAAGTGCTTGCCGGCGCCGGACACGACCACTACGCGGACTTCATCCGTTTCGTCGGCCCAGCGGAAGATTTCGACGATCTCGCGCCAGAAATCGGCGTTCATCGCGTTGACCTTTTCCGGGCGATTGATGATCACATGGGCGATCCTGTCGGCCAGTTCGACGCGGAATGCTTTGTACTCGGTCACGGGGGAAACCCTCGGGAATGCCCTGCTCTGCTGTACGCGGCAGGTCTTGTAGTGATGACGTGCCACTATAACAAGGCAAGGGCAAAAGTCGATGCCGGCCTATGTGATGCAGGGCACGCTCCCGCTGCCCGCGGGCGCTAGTCGATTTCCGCCACCGGCAGGCCCTGCTGGCGGTTGCGCCACTGCCGCCAGGTGTACATCGGGATGCCCGCCATGAACACCAGGAAGCCCCAGAAGATGGCCTGCTCGCCGGTGCCGTAGAGCGCCCACAGCGAATAGAGGAAGCCCAGCGAGCCGACGGCGATCAGCTGCGGCCGCGAGCGCGGCGAGAATTCCTCGGTGCGCACCGCCAGCAGCTGCAGCAGGGCCGCGGTGCAGAAGGCGTAGGGCACCACGCCGGTCATGGTGCCGAGCAGGATGATGACGTTGAACACGTCCACCAGGTTGCCCTGGCCGTCGATCAGCACCAGCACCGTCACCAGCAGCCCCGAGGCCCACAGGCCGTTGGCCGGGGCACCGTGCTTGTTGAGTTTGCCGAGGGACTCGGGGAACAGCCCGTCGCGCGCCGGCGCCACCGGGATCTGCCCCTGCAGCAGCACCCAGCCGTTGAGCGCGCCCAGGCACGCGATCACCGCGCCGCCGGCCACCAGGTAGTAGCCCCAGTCGCCCATCAGCACGCGCGCGGCGTCGGCGAAGGGCGAGGTCGACTTGGCCAGCACCTCCGGCGGCATCAGGCCCTGCACCGAAGTGATCGACAACACGTACACGCCGGCCGCGGCCAGGGTGCCGAACAGGGTGGCGCGCGGGATGGTGCGCTTGGGGTCGCGCACGTCGTCGGCCGGCACTGTCGCCGACTCCAGGCCGATGAACGACCAGAGGGTCAGCGCCGCGGTGGTGGCGATGGCCTGGGCGTAGCCCATGTTCGGCAGCTGCTCGCGGGGCGGGATGGCCAGGTAGTCGGGGTTGAAGTGCAACCAGCCGAGCACCCCGACCAGCAGCAGCGGGATCAGCTTGAGCGCGGTGAGCAGGTTCTGCACCACGGCGAAGGTGGCGATGCCGCGCAGGTTGATGAAGGTGCACAGCCATATGGCGCCGATGGCGGTGGCCACCATCAGCAGCGGGTCGGCCAGCGCCGGGATGAACACCCGCAGGTAGCCCACCAGGGTCACGGCGATGGCGGCGTTGCCGATCCACGCGGCCTTCCAGTAGGTCCAGGCGCACAGGTAGCCGGCGAAGCTGCCGAAGCCCTCGCGGGTGTATGCGTAGGGCCCGCCGGCGCCGGGGTTGAGGCGCGCCAGGCGGGCGAAGGTGAAGGCCAGCAGCACCGCGCCGGTGCTGGAGACCAGCCAGCCGAACAGGCTCAGGCCGCCGTAGGCGGCGAGGCTGGAGGGCAGCAGGAAGACGCCCGAGCCGACCATGTTGCCGATCACCAGCGCGGTACAGCTCCAGAACCCCATGCTGCCCTTCTTGGCAGCCTCTCCCCCACTCATCCTCGCTCCTTAGGTCCCGCCGCCCTGGACGACGGAATCAGCTGTCGGCATTTTCCACGATGCACTCAACGGTATAGCAGCGCCGGCCGTCCACGTCCTGTACCTGCAGGCCGTGCACATCGGAATCGAAGCCGGGGAAGTCGTGCTCGAAGGTGCGGGCGAAGGCCAGGTAGTCGAGGATCGAGCGGGTCGCCTCGGTGAAGCGCTCGCCCGGCATGATCAGCGGGATGCCCGGCGGGTACGGCACCAGCATGACCGCGGCGATGCGCCCTTCGAGCCGCTCGATGGGCACTGCCTCGACCTCGCCGCGCACCAGCTGGGTGTAGGCGTCGGCCGGGCGCAGCGCCAGCTCCGGCAGGGTGGTGTACATGCGGCGCATGGCCTTGGCCGTGGCGTGCTCGCGGTAGCAGGCGTGCAACTGCTCGCAGAGGTCGCGCAGGCCCATGCCGGCGTAGCGCGCCGGGGCGGCCTGGAGCACGCTGGGCAGGGCCTCGGCCAGGGGCGCGTTGCCGTCGTAGCTGCGCTTGAACTCCAGCAGCTCGGTGACCAGGGTGCTCCACTTGCCCTTGGTCACGCCCATGGAGAACAGCACCAGGAAGGAGTACAGGCCGGTCTTCTCCACCACCAGGCCGCGCTCCCAGAGGAAGCGGCCGACCACTGCGGCCGGAATGCCGTGCTCCTCAAGACGCCCGGCAGCGTTCAGGCCCGGAGTGGCCAGGGTGACCTTGATCGGGTCGAGCAGCACGTAGTCGTCTTCCACTTCGCCGAAGCCGTGCCACTCGGCGTCGGGCTCCAGCAGCCAGTCGCGGGTGCGCACCTCGTCGGTGCTCTCCCCCCCGGCGGCTGCCAGACGCAGAACCACCAGTCGCCGGCCGCCAGGTTCTGCCGCACGTTGGCCAGGGCGCGGCGGAAGCTCAGCGCCTCATCGAAGGTCTCCTGGATCAGCGAGTGCCCGGCCGGGCCCTCCATCATCGCCGAGGCCACGTCCAGCGAGGCGATGATGCCGTACTGCGGCGAGGTGGAGATGTGCATCATGAAGGCTTCGTTGAAGCGCGCGCGGTCCAGGCGCCGCCTGCCGCCGTCCTGCACGTGGATCATCGAGGCCTGGCTGAAGGCCGCCAGCATCTTGTGGGTGGAATGGGTGGTGAACACCAGCGGGCCGTCCTCGCCGCGGCTGGTGGCCATGCCGTAGCGGCGGTCGTAGAACTCGTGGAAGGCGGCGTAGGCGTACCAGGCCTCGTCGAAGTGCAGCACCTCGACGCTGCCGTCCAGGGCCTGCTTGATAAGCTCGGCGTTGTAGCACAGGCCGTCGTAGGTGGAGTTGGTCACCACCGCCAGCCGCACCTTCGGCTCGCGGCCGCGGGCCAGGGGGTTGGCGGCGATCTTCGCGGCGATCGACTCGCGGCTGAACTCGGACAGCGGGATGGGCCCGATGATGCCCAGCTCGTTGCGCGCCGGGCACAGGTACAGCGGGATGGCGCCGGTCATGATGATCGAGTGCAGCACCGACTTGTGGCAGTTGCGGTCCACCAGCACCAGGTCGTCGCGGCTGACCATGGAGTGCCAGACGATCTTGTTCGCCGTGGAGGTGCCGTTGATCACGAAGAAGGTGTGGTCGGCGCCGAAGTTGCGCGCCGCGCGGGCCTCGGCCTCGGCCAGCGGGCCGGTGTGGTCCAGCAGCGAGCCCAGCTCGGGCACCGAGACGGACAGGTCCGAGCGCAGCGTGTTCTCCCCGAAGAACTGGTGGAACGCCTGCCCCACCGGGCTCTTGCGGTAGGCCACGCCGCCGCCGTGGCCGGGCGTGTGCCAGGAATAGTTGGATTGCGCGGTGTGCTCCACCAGCGCGCGGAAGAATGGCGGCAGCAGGCCCTCCAGGTACTTGCGCGCGGCCCGCGAGACCTGGCGGGCGAGGAAGGGCACGGTGTCCTCGAACAGGTAGAGGATGCCGCGCAGTTGGTGCAGGTCGGCCATGGACTCGGCCGGCGCGTTCTCGATGGTCATCTGCTCGCCGAGGGCGAAGATCGGCAGCTGCGGCGCGCGCACCCGCGCCACGCGGATCAGCTCGACCACGTCCTGCAGCAGGCGCTGGTTCTCCCCCGCCCCCTCGGCGGCGACCAGGATGCAGGCCAGGCCATGGTGGGTGGAGGCGACGATGCGCCCTTCGGTGGAACTGGCGGTGGAAAGGATGCTGAAGCCGTCCAGCTCCAGCTCGCGGGCGATACCGCGGACGCGGTCGCCGGCGACGGTGTCGGCCTTGATGTCGCGGTGGACGATGAGGATGGGGAATTTCAGGTCTTTGTACATTGTGAGCCCCGAATGCTGACGGAGGCTTCCGTCGTTCCCCTGCAGCGTATGGGCTTACATTCCGCAGGGGAATATGGCCGGCTTCAGGCTGTAAGAAAAGGTCGCACGGGAGAAAGGCGGAAAGCCTGGGGGTCGTTGGTGCGTGGGCGCAGTCCTGAGCGGCCGGTGGGTCCAATCGCGGACGGAGTCCGCTCCTACACCCGTGCTTCCCTGGAACCGTAGGAGCGGGCCCTGCCCGCGAATCGCGCGCAGGGCGCGCTCCTACAGGTGGGGCAGCGGTGGTGGGGTAAGAGCGGACTCTGTCCGCGATTCTGCGCTCAGCGCCGCTGTCCAGCCTTTCATAGCCATGCATCCCTGAGCGGACGCCCCGGTGGCACGAAGCGCCCCGCTGCGGCATGCTTGTACCTTCGCCCCGCCCCCACGAGAGCGCAGATGAACCTGCCCCCCCGCCAGCAAAGCATCCTCGACCTGGTCCGCGAGCGCGGCTACCTGAGCATCGAGGAACTGGCCCAGCAGTTCGCCGTCACCCCGCAGACCATCCGCCGCGACATCAACCAGCTCGCCGAGCGCAGCCTGCTGCGCCGCTACCACGGCGGCGCGGCCTGGGACTCGAGCATCGAGAACACCGCCTACAACACCCGCGCCGACCAGATGCGCGACGAGAAGCAGCGTATCGCCGAGGCGGTGGCGGCGCAGATACCCGACAACGCCTCGCTGTTCATCAACATCGGCACTACCACCGAGGCTATCGCCCGCGCCCTGCTCGGCCACCGCAACCTGAAGATCATCACCAACAACCTGCACGTCGCCGCCACCCTCAGCGCCAAGGCCGACTTCGAGGTGCTGGTGGCCGGCGGCACGGTGCGCAGCGACGGCGGCGTGGTCGGCCAGGCCGCGGTGGACTTCATCGAGCAGTTCCGCGTCGACTTCGCCCTGGTGGGCATCAGCGGCATCGACGAAGACGGCAGCCTGCTGGACTTCGACTACCAGGAAGTGCGCGTTTCCCGCGCCATCATCGAGAACGCCCGGCAGGTGTTCCTTGCCGCCGACTCCAGCAAGTTCGGGCGCAACGCCCTGGTGCGCCTGGGGCCGATCGGCCTGGTCGACAGCCTGTTCACCGACGCCGCGCCGCCGCCCGCCGTGGCGCGCCTGCTGGCCCAGCACAAGGTCCAGCTGGAACTGGCCTGACGGCCGTCCCGTTCGAATTCGAAAAACGCCTATGAATCAGCCGAATGGCAGCCTTCAGGCTGGTCATTTTTCGTTCGCCCGCCTATCATATTTTCGAATTCGAACATATTGATGTTCATTTCCAGTCAAGAGGACGCCCCATGAGCCATTCCCACAAGCGCTCCGCTCCCCTGGCTGAGGTCTACGACCTGGCGGTCGTCGGCGGTGGCATCAATGGCGTGGGGATCGCCGCGGATGCCGCCGGGCGTGGCCTGCTCACCTTCCTTTGCGAACAGCACGACCTGGCCAGCCACACCTCCTCGGCCAGCAGCAAGCTGGTCCACGGCGGCCTGCGCTACCTGGAACACAACGAATTCCGCCTGGTGCGCGAGGCCCTGGCCGAGCGCGAAGTGCTGCTGGCCAAGGCCCCGCACATCGTCCACCCGCTGCGCTTCGTGCTGCCGCACCAGCCGCACCTGCGCCCGGCCTGGCTGATCCGCGCCGGGCTGTTCCTCTACGACCACCTGGGCCGGCGCGAGAAGCTGCCGGCCTCGCGCAGCCTGTCGTTCGGCACCGACAGCCCGCTGCAACCCGGCATCCGCCGTGGCTTCGAGTACTCCGACTGCTCCGTCGACGACGCCCGCCTGGTGGTGCTCAACGCCATGGCCGCCCGCGAGCGCGGCGCCCACGTGCACCCGCGCACCCGCTGCGTCAGCGCGCGGCGCAGCAAGGGCCTGTGGCACCTGCACCTGGAGCGCGACGACGGCAGCCTCTACTCCATCCGCGCCCGCGCCCTGGTCAACGCCGCCGGGCCCTGGGTGGCGCAGTTCATCCGCGACGACCTGCGCCAGCAACCGCCCTACGGCATCCGCCTGATCCAGGGCAGCCACCTGGTGGTGCCGCGGCTGTACGAAGGCGAGCAGGCCTACATCCTGCAGAACGAGGACCGCCGCATCGTCTTCGTCATCCCCTACCTGGGGCGCTTCACCCTGATCGGCACCACCGACCGCGAATGGCTGGGCGACCCGGCGAAGGTACGGATCAGCGACGAGGAAACCGGCTACCTGCTGGCGGTGGTCAACGCCCACTTCAGGCAGCAGGTGCGCCGCGAGGACATCCTCTGGAGCTTCTCCGGAGTGCGCCCGCTGTGCGACGACGAGTCCGACGAGCCGTCCGCCGTCACCCGCGACTACACCCTGGCGCTGCAGGGCGCCCCGGGCGAAGCGCCGCTGCTGTCGGTGTTCGGCGGCAAGCTGACCACCTACCGCAAGCTCGCCGAGGCGGCCCTGGCCCAGCTGGCGCCGACCTTCCCGCGCATGGGCCCGGCCTGGACCGCCGGCGCCCCGCTGCCGGGCGGCGAGCACATGACCAGCCCCGAGGACCTGGCCGTCGAGTTGCTGGCCAGGCACCCCTGGCTGCCGGCCGAGCTGGCGCGGCGCTGGGCCACCAGCTACGGCACGCGCGCCTGGCGCCTGCTGGACGGGGCGAAGGGCGAAACCGACCTGGGCGAACACCTGGGCGCCGGGCTCCATGCCCGCGAAGTGGACTACCTGTGCCGCGAGGAATGGGCCGAGAACGCCGACGACATCCTCTGGCGCCGCAGCAAGCTGGGGCTGTTCCTCAATGCCGCGGAAAAGCTGCGCCTGGCCGACTACCTGGCGCGCGAGCACCCGCGCAAGGCGAACACGCAGGTGGCCTGAAGCGGGCTCAGAGCGACGAATTCAACTCGCCGATCAGCGCTTCGCGATGCTTGAGCGAGGCCAGCGCGCTCTCGCCCAGGCGCCCGGCCACTTCGCTGAGCAGCCCCTGGGCCAGCAGCATGAAGGCGCACATGCTGTTGCTGTAGAACAGGCTGTGGTTGGGCACGTAGAAGCTGTGCCGCGCCACCCGCGCCAGCGGCGAACTCGACGAATCGGTCAGGGCCACCACCTCGATGCCATGGCGCGCCGCCACTTCGGCGGTGGCCAGCACGCTCGGCGTGTAGGGGAAGCAGCTGGCCACCACCAGCACGTCGCCGGCATCCAGCTGCGCCAGGGCATCGGCCACGCCCTGGCGGTTGGAATCCAGCGCCGCCACGTCGGGGCGCAGCATGCCCAGGCCGTAGGACATGAACAGCGCCAGCGAGGTGAACTGGCGCATGCCGTGGATGCGCACGCGCCGCGCGCCGGCCAGCAGCTCCACCACGCGGGCGAACACGTCCGGCTCGACCTGCTCGATCAGGCTGGCGATGTTGGCGCTCTCCTGCCGGCCCAGGCGCGTCAGGCGCGACAGGGTGCTGTCGGCGGGGGTCAGCAGCAGGCGCGAGGCCTGGTCGCTGTAGAAGCTCTTGCCCTCGGTCAGCTCGCGGCGGAACACGTCCTGGAACTTGCTGAAGCCGCCGTAGCCCAGGCGCTGGGCCAGGCGCGAGAGGGTCGAGGCGTTGACCCCCAGTTGCTCGGCCAGCTCGCTGATGGACGATACCGCGGTGCGCTGCGGCGCCTCGATCAGCGCCGCCAGCACCCGGCGCGAGCTGCCGCCCAGGGAGATGCCCGCCCCGCCGCGCTCGATGTCCTCCAGCAGTTGCTTGAGGGCTCCCAGGTTGTCGGGCAGTGCGGCGGGCGCTTGGCTCATCGTGCGGGTCCAGGTGCGGGATCGGGGCGGACACTGCCCCGGGCCTCGACCTCTCGGGTGTCGGGCTGGCAGTGGACGCGCCATTCTACCGAGTTCGCGGCGATGCGGAACACGGCCGTGGCCAGGGTGTTCTCGTCGTCCGGGTCGTCCGCGGCGCGGCGGTAGACCGGCAGCTCGGCATCCGCCGTGTCGCGCAGGATGGCCAGGGCGCGGGCCTCGTCCAGTTGCGCGGGCGAGCCGGCCAGCAAGGCATCGACGCGCCGCTGGCGGCTGCCGGAACTACCGGTGATGCGCTGGCCCCGGGCGTCCAGCGCGGCATCCAGCAGGTGGTTGGAATGCCCCGCCGGGCGCAGGACCTCGCGCACCGCCACGCCGCCGGAACAGGCCTCGACGCTGAACAGCTGGCTAGCCCCCACCTGCCCCAGCGCATGGTGGAAGGCCCCGGCGCGCCCCGCCGTGGACAGCACGGCCACGGCCTGGGCCAGGCTCTCGGCGTCCAGCACCGCGCGGGCCAGCACCTGGCGCGGCAGCCCCGCCGGGATGGCACTGGGACGGATGTTGTTGACCGTGCTGACCAGCCCGCGCGCGTTCACCGCGAAGGTGTGGCCGGGGATGGAGCCGGGGTAGACGAAGCTGGTGAAGCCCAGGCCCTGCTCGGGCTGCGCGTGGAGCAGGCCGCAGCAGCCGTCGAGCGCAGGCAGGCCGTCCTCGTTGTGGGCGATCAGCCAGCCGCCCTCGGCGGGGCCGAACACCGTGGTGCAGCCGTCGACGCTGGCGTCCTGG
The DNA here is from genome assembly GCF_029201425.1 of Pseudomonas sp. 273. Lineage (NCBI taxonomy): Bacteria > Pseudomonadati > Pseudomonadota > Gammaproteobacteria > Pseudomonadales > Pseudomonadaceae > Pseudomonas > Pseudomonas sp. 273. The sequence continues at coordinate 2,306,058 of NZ_CP116775.1, read as the reverse complement.
ACGAAATCGCCGCGGCAGTTCCACAGGAAGACTTCCTCCAGCGGCAACTCCAGGCCGTCGGCCAGGCCGCGCAGCTCGTCCCAGATGCGCGGGAACTGCGCCTGGACCTGCGCCTGCATACGCTGCGCCGCGGCCGAACCGGCCCGCGCCGCCAGGCTACGCCACAGCGGCAGCGTGCGCAGGCGCTGGTGCACCGCGTCGCGGCCGAAACGGCCGAGGCCCAGGCCGATTTCGTAGGCGCTGCCGGAAAGGTTCAGGGGGCTCAGGCTCATGGGGCGACCTTCAGGCGACATGTTGCAGGAACTCCCGCAGGCGCGGGCTGGCAGGGTTGCCGATCAGGCTGGCGGGTTCGCCGTCCTCGGCGATGCGGCCCTTGTCGATGAAGATCAGCCGCGAGGCGACCTTGCGCGCGAAGTCGATCTCGTGGGTGACGATGACCATGGTCATGCCCTCCTCCGCCAGGTCCTTCATCACCTGCAACACCTCGTGGCGCAGCTCCGGGTCCAGCGCCGAGGTCGGCTCGTCGAACAGCATCAGCTTGGGCTTCACCGCCAGGGCGCGGGCGATGGCCACGCGCTGCTGCTGGCCCCCGGACAGCTCCGACGGGTAATGCCCGGCGCGGTCAGACAGGCCGACCTTGGCCAGCAGCTCGCGGGCCAGGGCCTGCGCCTCGGCCTTCTTCGCCCCGCGCACGCGGATCGGGCCGAAGGCCACGTTCTCCAGCGCGGTCATCTGCGGGAACAGGTGGAACTGCTGGAACACCATGCCCGCCTCCTGGCGGATCAGGCGCTCGTCGACCTTCGGGTCGTTGACCTCCATGCCGTCGACGAACAGCTCGCCGCCGGTGATCACCTCCAGCTTGTTGATGCAGCGCAGCAGCGTCGACTTGCCGGAGCCGGAGGGGCCGATGATCACCACCACCTCGCCGTTGCCGATCTTCAGGTTGATGTCGTGGAGCACCTCGGTCTGGCCAAAGTGCTTGGATACCCGCTTGAACTCGATCATAGGATCTTCAGCCTCGACTCCATGCGCCGCAGCACGTAACTCAATACCAGGGTGATGACCAGGTAGATCACCGCCACCGCCGACCAGATCTCCATCGCCCGGAAGTTGCCGGCGATCACCTCCTGGCCCTGGCGGGTCAGCTCGGCGACGCCGATGACGATGAACAGCGAGGTGTCCTTGATGCTGACGATCCACTGGTTGCCCAGCGCCGGGATCATCCGCCGGAAGGCCAGCGGGGCGATCACGTAGCGCAGGGTGTCGCGCCCGGACAGCCCCAGGGCCAGCCCGGCCTCGCGGAACCCGCGGTTCACCGAGAGCAGCGCGCCGCGGGTGATCTCGGCGATGTAGGCGCCGGAGTTGATCATGATGGTGACCACCGCCGCGCTGAACGGGTCGATGCGCACCGGGATCATCAGCGGCAGGGCGAAGTAGATGAACATCACCTGGACCATGATCGGCGTGCCGCGGATCAGCTCGACGAACACCAGCGCCAGGCGGCTGGAGAAGAAGCCGCCGTAGGCGCGGGCGACGCCGGCCAGCAGGCCGATGACGGCGCCGCCGGCAAGGCCCAGGATGGAAATCCACAGGGTCAGCCGGGCGCCTTCGAGCAGCACCGGCAACGCGTCCCAGATGGCGGACCATTGGAAATGCATGGGGTTCTACCTCCGGCTCACTTGGGCTCGGTGCCGAACCACTTGCGGTAGATCTGCGCGTAGGTGCCGTCCGCGCGCAGCTTCTTCAGCGCGGCATTGACCGGCTCGCGCAGCTCGCTGCCCTTGGGGAAGCCGATGCCGTACTGCTGCGCCATCATCTGCTCGCCCACCGCCTTCACCTGGCCGTCGCCGGCGGTCTTGATGTAGTAGAGGACGTTGGGGGTGTCGTGCATGGCGGCGTCGACGCGGCCGGTGCGCAGCTCCAGGTAGGCGTTGTCGATGTTGGGGAACTGGCGCAGGTCGGCAGCCTTGAGGTTGGCCTTGGCGTAGTCCGCGGCCGAGGTGCCGCTCTTCACCGCCAGGCTCTTGCCGGCGATGTCGGCCTCGCCCTTGATGCTGTCGTTGTCGGCCTTGACCATCAGCAGGAAGCCGCTGTCGTAGTAGCCGTCGGAGAAGTCGATGACCTGCTTGCGGTCTTCCTTGATGGTGATGCCGGCCAGGGCGGCGTCGACGTTGCGCGTCTGCAGCGCGGGGATGATGCCGTTGAAGTCCATCGGCTTGAGCTGGTAGCTCACGCCCATCTCCTTGGCGATGGCCGCCCACAGGTCGATGTCGAAGCCCACGTACTTGTCGCCCTGCTTGAACTCGAAGGGCACGAAGGCGGTGTCGGTGGCGATCAGCAGTTCCTTGCCGGCGGCCATGGAGCTGGCGGCGGCGAACAGGGACAGCGCGGCGAACGAGGCTTGAAGCAGCTTTTTCATGCAGGACTTCCTCTTGCGGGTCGGTGGTTGCGCCCCGCCGGCCGGCGGGGCGCGCATTAGCGGCAGTTCGATCGCAACGGGCCGGGGCCCGGACTTTATTGTTTTGAGCGGCTAACCCACGGAAGGGGCTGCATGCACAGGGTGCTTTTTCGCAAAATAAACATGCAATAAATACGATTGCAAGTATTTTTATCAAACCTTGCCGGATGCTTGCGGCCTTCATCCAGTGGAAAATTGACCAAGAGCTTCTCTACTTCGCCGCTTCTAGTCGTTCGCCAGCCTCCTCGATCGCGCAACCGCTGCGCAACAAAAGATTGCCAACACAAAAAATGCAATTAATATTTGCGCAACCAACCCGGAGGTCACCATGAGCCACGTCCTGCACCGCAGCCTCACCCAGTCCTACCCCACGGCCGTCCGCGGCGACGGCGCCTACCTGGTCGACAGCGAAGGCCGCCGCTACCTGGATGCCAGCGGTGGCGCGGCGGTGTCCTGCCTGGGCCACAGCGACCCGGCGGTGATCGAGGCGGTGCGCCGGCAGGTGGGCACCCTGGCCTACGCCCACAGCTCCTTCTTCACCACCGAGCCCATGGAGGAACTGGCCGACTTCCTGGTCGCCCGCGCGCCCGCCGGCATGCGCTCGGTGTACTTCGTCAGCGGTGGTTCCGAGGCGGTGGAAGCGGCGCTCAAGCTGGCCCGCCAGTACTTCGTGGAGATCGGCCAGCCGCAGCGCACGCACCTGATCGCCCGCCGCCAGAGCTACCACGGCAACACCCTCGGCGCCCTGGCTACCGGCGGCAACGCCTGGCGGCGCCAGCAGTTCCAGCCGCTGCTGATCGACGTCAGCCACGTCAGCCCCTGCTATGCCTACCGCGACCAGGCCGCCGGGGAGACGCCCGAGGCCTACGGCGAACGCCTGGTGCAGGAACTGGAAGCGGAAATCCTCCGCCTGGGGGCGGACAAGGTCATGGCCTTCGTCGCCGAGCCGGTGGTGGGCGCCACCCTCGGCGCGGTGACCGCGGTGCCGGGCTACTTCAAGCGCGTGCGGGAAATCTGCGACCGCCACGGGGTGCTGCTGATCCTCGACGAGGTGATGTGCGGCATGGGGCGCACCGGCAGCCTGTTCGCCGCCGAACAGGAAGGCATAAGCGCCGACCTGGTCACCATCGCCAAGGGCCTGGGCGCCGGCTACCAGCCCATCGGCGCCACCCTGGTGAGCCAGCGCATCCACGACGCCATCGCCCAGGGCTCGGGCTTCTTCCAGCACGGCCACACCTACATCGGCCACGCCACCGCTTGCGCCGCGGCCCTGGCGGTGCAGAAGACCATCGAGGCACGCGACCTGCTGCCGCGCGTGCGCAGCCTGGGCCACGGCCTGCAGCAACGGCTGCAACAGGCCTTCGGCGCCCATCCGCACATCGGCGACATCCGCGGGCGCGGGTTGTTCCAGGGCCTGGAACTGGTGGCCGAGCGCGACACCAAGGCGCCCTTCCCCGCCGAGGCGAAGCTGCACGCGCGGATCAAGAAAGCCGCCATGCAGGAGGGCCTGCTGTGCTATCCCATGGGCGGCACCCTGGACGGCCGCAGCGGCGACCACATCCTCCTGGCGCCGCCCTTCATCCTCGAGGAGGCGCAGCTGGACGAACTGGTGGACAAGCTGCAGCGCGCCATCGACAAGGCCATCGGCAGCCTCTGAGGACAGCCCCATGAAGATCGAATCGCGCCTCACCCCGCTCACCGACGAGCGCATGGACGACGAACAGCGCCGCGTGCTGAACGACATCCTCAGCGGCCCCCGCGGCAACCTCGATGGTCCCTTCCTGGCCTGGGTGCACAGCCCGCAGCTGGCCGACAGCGCGCAGAAGCTGGGGGCCTTCTGCCGCTACGGCACGCGCCTGGAACTGCGCCTGAGCGAGCTGGCGATCCTGCTCACCGCGGCCTGGTGGCAATCCCAGGCGGAATGGCAGATCCACGAACCCATCGCACGCCGGGCCGGCCTGGCCGACGAGGTGATCGAAGCCCTGCGGCGCGGCGAGGAACCGCTGTTCGCCCGCGACGACGAGCGCCTGGTCTACCGCCTGGGCAGTAGCCTCTACGCCAGCAAGCGCATCGGGCAGGCGCTCTACGACGAGGGTGTGGGTGCCTTCGGCGAAGCCGGGATGGTGGAACTGGTGGGCATCTTCGGCTACTACGCGCTGGTGGCCATGACCCTCAACACCTTCGCCGTACGCCGCGAAACGGACACGCCCCTGCCCTTCGCCGAGCCCTGAGCGGGCATGGGCACGGGCCTTTCGTAGGAGCGGAACTTTTCCGCGATAGCCGGACGTTCCGGCGCGGATCGCGGATGAGATCCGCTCCTACGCCGCCCCACCCGAGCCATTCCCTGTAGGAGCGCGCCCTGCGCGCGAAATCGCGGGCAGGGCCCGCTCCTACGACCGTGCTTTCCTGGAACCGTAGGAGCGGAACTTTTCCGCGATTACCGGACGCCCCGGCGGCACGGCCAACGGCGGATAACCGCGAACGGTTATTCGCCCTACGATCGATTGCCTCCGCCACGCGGAACCATACGGTGGCACGGTCGTAGGGCGCATAACGCCTACGGCGTTATCCGCCATTGCCCCGCGCCTGCGTCCCGCCTCAGGCACGCTCCGCCAGCTGCGCCTCCAGCTCGGCGATGCGCGCCTGCAGGCGCTCGCGTTCGGCGCGGGCCGGGCCCATGTCCTCGAACACGCTGATCAGGTGCTCCGGCAGGCCGTCCTGGCGGCGGCGCTGCAGCGAGGTGCGGGCGCGCACCCAGACGTAGCGGCCGTCCTTGCGCCGGCAGCGCTTCTCCACCACGTAGCGGTCGATTTCCCCGGCCAGCATGCTGCGCAGCAGCTGCAGGTTGCGCTCCAGGTCGTCGGGGTGGGTGAGCTGCTGGAAGGTCATGCCGTAGAGTTCCTCGGCGCTGTAGCCGAGCAGTTCGCAGAGGCTGCCGTTGACGCGCTGCCAGGTGCCGTCCAGGCCGATGTAGGCCAGCGCGCCCCAGGTCAGCTCGAAGATGGCGCGGAAGCGCTCCTCGCTGTTGCGCAGTTTTTCCTCGGCGGCCATGCGCGCGGTGTTGTCCATGCTGATGCCGACCATCTTCACCGAGCGCCCGGCGCTGTCCTTGACCACCCGGGCGCGGGAGGCGATCCAGCGCAGCTCGCCGTCCGGGCGGTAGATGCGGAAGTCGCACTCGCAGCCGCTGCCCTCGGCGATGGCCTGGTCGTACATGGCGCGCATGGCGGCCACGTCCTCGGCCGGCAGGTGCGGCCAGAAGTCCTGGTTGTGGCTCACCGGCCAGCCGTAGACCTCCTCGACGTTGGGCGAGTAGGTGACCTCGTCGCTGATCAGGTTCCATTCCCAGGTGACGATGCGCGCGCTCTCCTGGGCCAGCTTCATGCGCGCCTCGCTCTCCATGATCTCGGCGGTGTAGCGGCGGCGCACGTCGGTCATCGGCAGCTCGATGGGCTCCAGCGCCTGCAGGTCGCGCACGGCCTCCTCGCCGTAGCGCAGCCAGATCCAGTTGACCTTGAGGAAGGCGGCCAGCTTGCGCAGGTTGTCGTAGTCGATCTCGCCGCCGCGCGTCCACTTGTGCACCGCGGTGCGCGAAATGCCCAGCGCGCTGGCCACCGCCTGCAGGGTCAGCTTGTTGAGTTCGAGCAATTCCTTGAGGCGGAAGGCGAAGCTGTTTTCCGTCATGCGCGGTCCTGTCCTGGGGAAGCCTGGAGCCGCAGTATACACAGTTGTAAACCGCTGGATTACAGCAAACCCCGGGGCGCACGGCCGTGCACCCCGCCCGCTCACGCCAGGCCGGCCAGCCTCAGCCAGTGGGCGTAGAAGCCCTCGGCCACGCGGTTCAGGTCAGCCACCTTGCGCGGCAGGTCGTCGAGCATCACCTCGGCGCTTTCCTGGCTGGGCTGGCTGGGGTCCAGGTACTGCGGCCAGCCGTTGATCCAGCCGCTGACCAGTTCCTCGGTCATCTCCGGGTGGCCCTGCAGGCCGAGGACGAAGCCGCCCCAGGAGAAGCCCTGGTTGGCGCACCAGGGGCTGGACAGCAGGCGCTCGGCGCCCTCGGGCAGGTCGAAGGTGTCGCCGTGCCACTGGTAGATCGGGAATTCCCCGGGCAGGTGCGCAAGCCAGGGGCTCGCGGACTCCAGGCGGCGCATCGGCTGCCAGCCCATCTCGGTATAGCCCTGGTGGCGGATGGATGCGCCCAGGGCCTTGGCCAGCAGCTGGCCGCCCAGGCAGTGACCGATCATCGGCACCTTGCGCTCGATGAAACGGCGCAGCGCCGCCACCTCGGTACGCAGCCAGGGCAGGTCGTCGTTCACGCTCATGGGGCCGCCCATGATGGCCACCGCCCTGGGGCGCTCCAGGTCGTAGCCGTCCAGCTCGCCGTGGTCGGCGCGGCGCACCTCGAAGGCCAGGCCGGCGCGGTCGAGCACGCAGGCCAGGTGGCCCGGCGGGCAGAAGTCGGCGTGGGTCAGGATCAGGATATCGGTCATGCTTACCTCCGCGCGGCAGTCTGCCGCAAAAGGCGCCCGACCATAACCCCCAGCGCGCCCGCGGGCAGGCCCGCACCGCCTTCCGGCGGCGCGGGCGCATCGGGTTCATGGGAGTGGGAAGCCACCGGCCGGCGCGGCCTGGCGGCGAGACGAACGGGTTGGATCAGGGACGCAGGCTGCTCACTTCCTGGGTCACGCCCCAGCCGTCGAGCACACCTCCGAGCGGCGCCACGACTTCCTCCAGGTCGTGTTCGAATGCACCGATCGCCGCGTGGGTGGCGAACATCACCTTGCTGATCTGCAGGTTCCAGCCACCATCGGAACGGGCTTCGACCTGGGCCCTCAGGGATTCGCCGCGAAATTGCCGGGCGGCCTGGCGGGCGTTCTGTTCATCGGGAAAGATGGCGAAGAAGTCGATGGGATGAATGCGGGCGAAATCGAAGCCCCCTTCCTTCATCCGGCGCAGCACATTGACACTGATATCCTCCGAGAGGGGCTTTTCCATGGTACGCACCTCCTTTCGAGACGTTCAGGGTTTCACCTAGTTTCCCAGCCAATGCCGGCCCGGCTTGCGGCCGGGCCTGCGGCGGGCACTTCGCTGTGCCACAGGAAACGCCAAAAATGCTTCAACGTCCCCCAATTGGTCGCCAAAGGTATTGAACTGGCAGGCAGGAGGGTCCGTCTGCCGGCAACCAACAGTTTCAGCGTAGCGCCTATGCCGGCCGAATGCCGCCCTGGCGGTCAATCGGCGCGTTCGGCGGCGACGGGCGGCAGCGCCGCGGGCCGCGTCGCCAGCAGCAACGCGGCCAGCACCAGGGCCATGCCCAGGGCGTGGCCGGCGCCGAAGCGTTCGCCCAGCAGGCCCACGCCCACCAGCGCCGAGCCCACCGGCATCAGCCCGGTGAACAGCCCGGCGACACTGGCCTGCACCCGGGAAATGCCGCGGTACCACAGCAGGAACGACAGTACGCTGGCGCTCAGGGCGTAGAACAGCGTCCAGCCCCAGGTCGCCGTGGACACGCCGCGCCAGTCCAGCGCCCGCGCCTCGGGCAGCGCCAGGGGCAGGAACAGCAGCAGCCCGGCGAGGTTGACGCCCAGGGCCATCGCCCAGGAGTGCAGGTGCAGCGACAGGCGCCGCGAATAGATGGCGAACAGCGCCTCGGCGACCACCGCGCCCAGCACCAGGGCGTTGCCCGCCACGCCGCTGCGGCCGCCCGCCGGGCGCTCCAGCAGGTTCAGCGCGGCGATGCCCAGCACCGCCAGGGCGATGGCCAGCAGGCCGCGCGGCTCCAGGCGCTCGCGCAGCCACAGCCAGGCCAGCAGGGCGATGACGCTGGGCGTGGCGCTGGTGATGATGCCGGCGCTGGTCGCCGAGGTCAGTTGCACACCGTGCAGCATGCACAGGCTGAACAGGAAGCAGCCGAAGAAGGCCTGCAGGAACAGCCCGCGGCAGGCGCCGCCATCCAGCCCCGCGCGCACCCGCGGCAGGGCCAGGCCGGGCAGCAGCACCAGGCTGGCGATGAGGAAGCGCAGCAGGGCGAACAGGTAGACGGGCAGTTCTTCCAGCACCAGCTTGCCGATGGCGATGTTGCCGCCGACCAGCAGCATCGACAGGGCCAGGCAGAAATAGGCGAAGGGCATGGCGGCTTCCTTGCGGTGGGCGGAAGGGCCCGGCAGCCAACCTCCTGCGGCTGCGGACGGGCCCTACAGCATCCGGGCTGCACCACGGCAGTGCAAGCCCTCTGCGCTCACTCGCGGCTGAGCCAGCCCATCACCCAGCGGTTGAGCGCCGGCGGCGACAGCTGGCCGGACCAGTACATGGCCCGGAACAGCGCGCCGATCGGCCGGTGCACCCGGGTGCTGTGGGCCTGGCGCCAGGCCGCCGCGGCGATGTCCTCGGCCCGCAGGCGCACACCCAGGCGGCGCAGCACCGGCGGCTCGTAGCCCTGGCTGGTGACCATGGGCGTGCGCACGAAGGGCGGCATCAGGTCGGCGACGCGGATGCCGTGGCGCCGCCACTCCAGTTCCAGCGCCTCGGTGAAGCCGCGCACGGCGAACTTCGAGGCCGAATAGGTGGCCATCTCCGGCACGCCGTACAGGCCGGAGGCCGAGCCCATGTTCAGCACCTGGGCGCCGGGCGTGGCCTTGAGGTGGGCGAAGGCGGCGTGGCAGCAGTTGAGCAGGCCCTGGACGTTGATCGCCAGCAGGCGGCCATGCTCCTGCGCCGGGATCTCCTCGAAGCGGCCGAAGCGCAGGATGCCGGCGCAGTTGAACAGCAGGCGCAGGCGGCCGTCTCCGGCGCCGACGAAATCCGCCAGCGCCTCGCGCACCGCCGCCGCGTCGGTGACGTCCAGCACCCGCTGCCAGGCGCCGCCCAGTTCGGCGGCGAGCCCGTCCAGGGCCTGGGCGTTCAGGTCCAGCAGGCCGACGCGCCAGCCGCGGGCATGGAACAGCCGCGCGCTGGCCGCGCCTATGCCCGAGGCCGCGCCGGTGATCAGGATGCTGTCCATCAGCGCCCTCCCCCGAGGTGCCGGCCGAGGAAGCCCGCCACCTCGCCCAGGGCCTGGTCGGCGATGCGCAGCACCCCGGCGTGGGCCTGGAACACGTGCCAGCAGTCGCGGTAGCGCTGCAGGGTGACGTCCACTCCCCGCTTACGCGCCGCACCGGCCAGGCGCAGGCTGTCGTTGCGCAGCACTTCGTCCTCACCGACCTGGATCAGCAGCGGCGGCAGCCCGGAAAGGTCGGCGAACAGCGGCGACAACTGCGCCGAGTCGCGCGCCACGCCGGGCGGGCAGAACATCGCGATGGCGCTTTCCACCCAGGCGCGGCCGATCAGCGGGTCGCCGGCCTTCGGCTGGTGCCACTGGCTGCAGCTGACGTCGGTGACCGGCGAGAACACCACCAGCGCGCCGGGCAGCGGCAGGCCCCGCGCCTTCAGCGCCACGGCCAGTTGCAGGGTCAGGTGGCCGCCGGCCGAATCCCCGGCCACGGCCAGCCGCGCCGGGTCCTGGCCGCGCGCCAGCAGCGCCTGGTAGACCGCCAGGGCATCTTCCAGCGGCGCCGGGAAGCGGTGCTCCGGGGCCAGGCGGTAGTCCGCCGCGCAGACGTCGAGGCGGCCCAGGCGCGCCAGGTTGGCGGTGATCGCCCGGTGCGTGGCCGGCGAGCCCACCAGGTAGGCGCCACCGTGCAGGTAGAGCAGCGTGCGGCCTTCGCCCTGGCCCGCGCGCTGCCATTCGCAGGGCACCCCGGCGATGACTTCCGCGCCGCGCTGCACGCCGCGCGGGGTCAGGGTGGCGGCGGTAAGCGCATTCAGCACCCGGCGCTGCATCGGCACCGGGATCGACGGGCGCATCAGCCCGCGGAACAGCAGGCGCAGGGTGCCGCGCAGCAGGCCGGCGAGCAGGCGCTGCGAGAGGGAGACCGGCGGGGCGAACTCAACGGGCGCATTCATAGTCGGCGAACTCCGGCTGACGGGTCTGCTGGCGGTAGCGGAAGGTGAAGCCCGGCCAGTTGTTGGTGTTGCGGCCGGCGGCGGTCTTGTACCAGCTGTCGCAGCCGCTCTCCCACACGGTGTGCTGCAGGCCCTGCTGCAGGGCCTGGTTGTAGGCGCTCTGCACGGCGGGCCGCACGTCCAGGTAGCGCAGGCCCTGCTCGTCGAGGTGGCGCAGGCAGGCCAGCACGTAGGGGAACTGGCTCTCCAGCATGTAGACGATGGAGTTGTGCCCCAGGTTGGTGTTCGGCCCGTAGAGGATGAACAGGTTGGGGAAGCCGCTGACGCTGATGCCCTTGTAGGCCTCGGCGCCCTCGGCCCAGGCCTGCTCCAGCCAGCGTCCGCCCAGGCCCTGGATGCGCATGGGGGCGAGGAACTCGGTGGCGGCGAAGCCGGTGCCGAAGACGATGGCGTCCACCGGGTGGCGCTGGCCGTCGCGGGTGACGATGGCGTCCTCGGTCACCCGCTCGATGCCGGTGTCGATCACCCGTACGTTGTCCCGCGCCAGCGCCGGGTAGTAGTCGTTGCTGATGAGGATGCGCTTGCAGCCCAGCGGGTAGTCCGGGATCAACCGCCGGCGCAGTTGCGCATCGGCGATACCGCGGCGCAGGTTCAGGCGGAAGCTCAGCTGCATGAACTTCATCAGCGGCGGGAAGGTGGAAAAGGCCAGCACCCGAGACTCGTGCTGCAGGTACTTGAGGCCGCGGTCCAGGCGCTGCAGCCAGGGCAGGCGCGCCTTGAGCCGGCGCTCCCAGGCGGCGTAGGGGCGGTCCGGCTTGGCGATCACGTAGGGCGCGCTGCGCTGGAACAGCAGCAGCTCGGCCACCTGCGGGGCGATGCGCGGGACGAACTGGATGGCGCTGGCGCCGGTGCCGATCACCGCCACCCGCTTGCCGCGCAGGTCGGCGCGGTGGTCCCAGTGCGCCGAGTGGAAGGCCGCGCCGCGGAAGCCCTCCAGGCCGGGGATGCGCGGGTACAGCGGCCGGCTCAGCTGGCCGGTGGCGCAGACCAGGGCACGGGCGCGCAGCGTCTGCCCGTCGGCGCAGCGCACCACCCACTGCCCGGCGGCCTCGTCGAAGCAGGCGTCCACCGCCTCGCAGCCGAAGCGGATGCGCGGGCGCAGGCCGTACTTGTCGGCGCAGTGGCGCAGGTAGTCGAGGATCTCCGCCTGGGGCGCGAACTTGCGCGTCCAGTCGGCCTTGGGTTCGAAGGAGAAGGAATACAGGTGCGAAGGCACGTCGCAGGCGGCGCCGGGGTAGCTGTTCTCGCGCCACACCCCGCCGACGTCGGCGGCTTTCTCGAGGATCAGGTAGTCGTGGATGCCGGCCCGCTGCAGGCGGATGGCCAGGCCCAGGCCGCCGAAGCCGGCGCCGATGATCAGCACGCGCAAGGGTGCCGGATCACGGGAAGTATTGTGCATTGTTGTGCTCCCGATTTTGGCTGGACGGCGGCCCCGCAAGGCCTGCCGTCGTCCGCCGCGCTGGCGGATGAGCATAGGCTAGTGCCACCCTCCGCGCCGGGTTATGGCATAGTCGGACATTAAATTGTGATTTCCGGACAAAGCCGCCGATGCCCGACCAGCCCTGGCCCACCCGCCGCAGCGCCCTGAGCGTGCAGTTGCTCACCCAGTTCGGCCTCGACCACGGCCTGGCCCTGGAGGACTGCCTGCACGGCAGCGGCCTGGACCTGGCGGTGCTGGTCGACCCGGCCCGCGAGATCGACGCCCGCAGCGAGCTGCAGGTGCTGTGCAACCTGGCGCAGCGCCTGCCCGCCGGCAGCGGCCTGCAGGCCGGCCTGCGCTACCACCTGAACGCCTACGGCATCTGGGGTTTCGCCCTGCTCAGCAGCCCGAACTTCCGCGGCGCCGCGCGCCTGGGCCTGCGCTACCTGGGGCTGACCTACGTGTTCACCCGCCTGGACTTGCAGGAGGACGGCGCCGAGGCCTGCCTGCTGCTGGACGATGCCGCCATGCCGGAGGACGTCCGCGCCTTCGCCTGCGAACGCGACCTGGGCGGCGTGCTGCGCATCCAGCGCGACCTGACCGGGCGCCCGCTGCCGGTCCTGCGCGCCGAATTCCGTCGCCCGCGCCCCGCCGACACCCGCCTGTACCTGGCCGAACTGGGCGTGGAGCCGGCGTTCGGCCAGGCCGCCAACCGCGTCGTCTTCGCCAGCGCCGCCCTCGACCTGCCGCTGCCCGGCGCCAACCCGCAGGTGGCCCGGCACTGCGAGGAACAATGCCGCGCCCTGCTGGCCCGGCGCCAGGAGCTGGGCGGCCTGGCCGGGCGCATCCGCGACCGCCTGCTGCGCACCCCGGGGCGCCTGCCGGACATGGAGCAGGTGGCGCAGGAGCTGCACATGACCTCGCGCACCCTGCGCCGCCGCCTGCAGGACGAGGGCAGCAGCTACCGCGCCCTGCTCGACGAGGTGCGCCAGGCCCTGGCCGAGGAACTGCTGGGCACCGGCGCCATCCGCCTGGAGGAGATCGCCGAGCGCCTGGGCTATGGCGAGGTGTCCAACTTCATCCACGCCTTCAAGCGCTGGAAGGGCGTGCCGCCGGGGCGTTTCCGCGGCCGCTAGTCAGGCCTCGATGCCGAGCTGGCGCAGGGCGCCTTCCAGGTGCTCGATGAAGGCGAGGATCTTGCGCGTGGCGCGCCTGTGGCTGGGGTAGACGGCGAGGATGCGCTGGCCGAAGGCATCGGGGTCGAAGTAGTAGTCGTCCAGCACGCTGCACAGGCGCCCGTCGCGCAGGTACGGCAAGGCGCTCCATAGCGGGCAGGGCATCAGCCCCCTGCCCTTCAGGCAGGCGGCCAGCAGCAGCTCGTGGTTGTCGCTGCTCAGGCGCCCCTCGCGCAGGATGGAGAAGCGCTCGCCATCGCGCTCCAGCCACCAGCGGGTGTCCAGCGCCGGGTGCCAGTAGGTCAGGCGGTCGTGCTCGGCCAGCTCCAGCGGGTGCCGGGGCTCGCCACGGCGCGCCAGGTATTCGGGGCTGGCGCAGAGCGCCACGCGGTTCTCCACCAGCGGCCGCACGATCAGCCCCGGCAGGTTGCTGTGGCCCAGGCGCAGGGCCAGGTCGTAGCGGCCGTCGAGCAGGTCGACGTAGCTGTCGCTGAGGTCTACCTGCAGGCGCAGGTCCGGGTGCTGGATGAGGAAGTCGGCGCAGACGTCGTTGAGGAAGGCCGCGCCGAAGGCCAGCGGCGCGGTGATCCGCAGGCTGCCGCGCAGGCTGTGCTGCAGCTGGCCGATTTCCTCGGCGGTCTCGTGCATGCGCGCCAGCACTTCGCGGGCGCTGTCCAGGTACAGCTGCCCGGCCTCGGTCAGCGCCATGCTGCGCGTGGTGCGCTCGAACAGGCGTGCGCCGAGGCTGGCCTCCAACTGGCCGATGGCCTTGGTCACCGCCGAGGGGGTCTTGCCCTGCTGCTCGGCGGCGCGGCTGAAACTGCCGGTCTCGGCGCAGGCGACGAAGAGGGCTAGGCTGCTGAACCTGTCCATATTCTTTCCAATTTTTCACAAGTCTTGTGCCAGCGACTGGCTTTCGGGGAATAGCCCCGGCCAGTAGCCTCTTGTGCAGACCAATAAAAATCAACCACCAAGCAAGGGGAAGTCATGCGAAGGCTCATCAAGGGCGCACTCGCTGTCGCAATCGCACTGGGTACTTTGGAAGCCCACGCACAAACCGCGGACCTGATCCTGTACAACGCCAAGGTCTTCACCGCCGAGCCCGGGCAGCCGCTGCAGCAGGCGGTGGCCATCGCCGGCGACAAGGTGCTGAAGGTCGGCAGCGACCAGGAAGTGCGTGCCCTCGGCGACGCCCACAGCCGCCAGGTCGACCTCGGCGGCAAGCTGCTGATGCCCGGCTTCATCGACAGCCACTCGCATTCCATCTTCGGCGGCCTGGAGCTGATCGCCGCGAGCATGCAGGACGAACAGGTCAGCCTCGACGAGCTGGCTCAGCGCCTGCGCGAAGCCCGCGACAGCGGCAAGGCCAGGGTCGGCGACATCCTGGTGCTCAACGGCATGCACTCCAGCTACTGGTCCCAGGCCGAGGGGCTGGCGAAAATCTTCAACGCCGGCGAATGGGCGAAGGTGCCCATCGTGTTCATCGGCAGCGACCACCACACCGCCTGGGCCAACGCCGCCATGCTCCAGCGCGCCGGGCTCGACGCCAGGCGGGTGCGCTCGCTGCCGGCCAGCGAGCAGCAGAACATCGCCCACGCCAAGGACTTCACCCCCACCGGCTTCGTCGTCGACTCCGGCTTCGACCGCGTGGCCGAAGCCATGCCCGCCGCCGACCAGCAGACCCTCGACCGCGCCGGCCTGGCCGCCGTGCAGTACAACAACAGCCTGGGCATCACCGCCTGGATGGACCCGGCGGCCAACGGCAGCCCGGGCCAGGCGCTGTTCGACATCAAGCCCACCGAGCACACCCTCGGCGTGCTGCCGGTGTACCGCGACCTGGCACGCAACGGCCAGCTCAGCGCCCACGTCGCCGCGCTGCTGGTGGTCAACCCGAAGAGCCGCCCGGCGGACCTGGCGGTGATCGACAAGGTGCGCCGGCAGTTCCAGGGCATCCCCAACCTGAGCCTGCCGGGGATCAAGGTGTTCGCCGACGGCGTGCTGGAATACCCGGCGCAGTCCGCCTCGCTGCTGGAGGACTACAAGAACCTGCACAAGCCCGGCGAACTGCTGCTGGACCCGCAGCACTTCGGCGAGTTGGTCAGCGCCGCTGACGCCCGCGGCTGGCTGGTGCACATCCACGCCATCGGCGACCGCGCGGTGCGCGAGTCGCTCAACGGCATCGCCCAGGCGCGCAAGGACCGGCAGAGCGGCGTGACCCACTCCATCACCCACCTGCAACTGGTCAACCCGGCGGACTTCCCGCGCTTCAGGCAGCTCGGGGTGATCGCCTCGATGCAGCTGGACTGGGCCACCGCCGAGGACTACACCCTCGACCTGGTCAAGCCCTACATCGCCGACGACGCCTTCCGCTACATGTACCCGGCGAAATCGCTGCTGGACGCCGGCGCCACCATCGCCGGGGCCAGCGACTGGCCGGTGTCCACCCCCGACCCGCTGAAGGCCATGTACCAGGCGGTGACGCGCCAGGGCCCGAAGGGCGTGCTCAACCCCGAGCAGCGCATCGACCGCCAGACGATGTTCTACGCGTACACCCTCAACGCCGCCAAGGCCATCGGCCTGGACGGGAAGATCGGCAGCCTGGCCCCCGGCAAGCAGGCCGATCTGGTGGTGCTCGACCGCGACCTGTTCAACGTCCCCGACGCCGAACTGGGCGAGGCCAGGGTGCTGCACACCCTGTTCGGCGGCCGCGAGGTCTACCGCGCCGACGGCCAGCAGGGCCTCTGAAACCGTTCGCTCCAATGCCGGGCCACTTGAAGCCCGGCCCTTCCCGCCGCCCCTTCCCTTTGCGCTTCCCGGCTCGCCGGCGGGAGGGGGCTGCGCGGGCTTTTTCCTGCCCACACAATCACAACAAAGGGTAAGTCCATGAAGTACAACGCTCTCGTCCTCGGCGCGGCGCTCGCCTGCGCGCCTTTCACCAGCAGCCACGCGCTGGAGCTGACCGACGACCTCTCGGTCCAGCTGGAGGCCACCCTGGCCAGCGACTACCGCTCCCGCGGCATCTCGCAGACGCAGAACGACCCGGCCATCCAGGCCGGCGCCACCCTGCAGCACAGCAGCGGCCTGTACCTCGGCGTGTGGAGCTCCAACGTCGACTTCGGCTACGGCCTCAAGACCCGCCAGGAACTGGACTACTACGCCGGCTGGTACTGGCAGGCCACGGACGCGGTGAGCCTGGACCTGGGCTACATCCAGTACCGCTACCCGAAGGAAGGCCAGTTCAACCAGAGCGAGGTCTACGCCATCCTCAACGCCTACGGCTTCGAGCTGGCCAGCTACTACTCGAAGGACATCACCACCTACTTCGGCAAGGACCAGAGCCAGCTCTACAGCTACGTCGGCTACGGCTTCGAGCTGCCGGCCGGGTTCCAGGCCAAGCTGCGCTACGGCCGCAACGACGCCAAGGACCCGCTCTACCTCGCCGGCGACGGCGGCACCCGCAGCACCTACCACGAATGGGAGGCGCGCCTGGACAGGGAGTTCGTCGGCATCGACTGGTCGCTGAGCTACATCGACACCGACCTGTCGCAGAGCGAGTGCTACAACTGGCAGGGCTTCAAGGACATCTGCACGGCGACCGTGGTGGCGCGGGCGACGAAGCGGTTCTAGCGGGCGCGGGCCGAATGGGGTTTCTGGTGCCCCGTCGGGAAAACCGTTGGCCCGGGCAGCGATGCCTGACGATTGGCGCGGCCGGGAGCCAATCGCGGACGGAGTCCGCTCCTACGCCCGTGCTTCCTGGAACCGTAGGAGCGGACCTTGTCCGCGATTCGGCGGATAACGCCGTAGGCGTTATGCGCCCTACGAACTATCGCGAACGTGGGGAGCCAGGGTTCGCGAGCAAGCTCGCTCCTACGAAGAGCTGTGCCGCTCTTGATTTTGGATTTCCAGAGAAACATCCAAGCGCACCGGAACGCCCCTTCAGAAGGCCGAGCGAAACCGGCGCTCAGGAGGTCATGCGACATGGATGTCGCGAGAGCCCCGATGGGCTACAGGGACGTACCCTCGGGGCGGGCCTCCGTGGCGGGGGAGTTCGCGAGGGTAGCCCGGCTCCATCGGGCCCGTATGTCGGGGCAAGCCTTTTTGGTTCCTTTTTGCGGGGGTGGCCTTCCACCGTTTGACAAAAGTGACTCGCCCGAGGGGGCGAAACAAAAAATCTCCGCAGACTCGGAGCGGCGCGCTACACCAAGCCCAACCCCAAAGAAGTCTCTGGGTTATACCCCTTCGGGCCAGCGCAAGCGCTGTTCGCGATGGAGCCGCGTCCCGCGTTCGCGGGAATGACGAGGTTGAGGGCGGAGTGCGAGTCCAAGGTTCGCGAGCAAGCTCGCTCCTACGAACCCAGAGAACCGCCGAACCGGCTCAGAACACCAGCTTGTAGCCAATGCTGAACAACATCACCGCCAGGCACGGCCGCAGGACGCTGTCGGAAATACGCCCGGACAGATGGCTGCCCAGGTAGATGCCCGGCAGCGAGCCGCACAGCAGGTAGCCCAGCAGTTGCCAGTCCATGTTGCCCATGCTGGCGTGGCCCAGGCCGGCCACCAGGGTCAGGGGCACCGCGTGGGCGATCTCGGTGCCCACCAGGCGGCGGGTGGCGAGGAAGGGGTAGAGCACGAACAGCGCCACCGTGCCCAGGGCGCCGGCGCCAATGGAGGTCAGCGCGACCATGGCGCCGAGCACCACGCCGGTCAGCACCGTGAGGCTGTTCAGGCTGGTGCCGCCCAGGTGGTAGTGGTCACCGGCGTGCCTGTGGGCGAAGGCCAGCAGCTTCTGCTTGAACAGGATGGCCAGGGCGGTGAGCAGCAGGACCACGCCCAGGGCGTGCTTGATCACCGTGTTGAGCGCCTGGGTGTCGGCGCCCAGGCTGTGCAGGAACAGCAGGGTCAGCCCCGCCGCCGGCACGCTGCCGAGGGTCAGCCAGCCAGTGATGCGCCAGTCGACGTTCCTGTGCCGGGTGTGCACCAGCACGCCGCCGGACTTGGTGATGGCCGCGTACAGCAGGTCGGTGCCCACGGCGGCGGCCGGGTTGATGCCGAACCAGAGCAGGATGGGCGTCATCAGCGAACCGCCGCCGACACCGGTCATGCCCACGATGAACCCGACCACCAAGCCTGCGACAACGAAACCAAGGACGCCGAATTCCATCAACCCTTCCTGAAAGCCATGAGCGGCCCGCGAAAACCGGCGGGCAGGATAGCGGCTTTCCTTATAAGCGCTTATATCAATATCGACTTAATTTATAACCAAATTTTAAAGCACCGCCCACGAAAAAGGGGCCCGCGGGCCCCTTTTCCATCATGCGCCGGTCAGTCGCTGTCCGGTTTGCTGTCCACCACGCCGGTGGTGTTGTTCAGCAGGCTGCGGGTGGCGGTCTGGATGAAGGACTCCAGGCGCTTCTTCAGCTCGGCCTCGTCCGGCACGTTCTGCACACGGTCGGCCTTGGGGTGGGCGCCGACCTGGTAGTCGTACACGCGGATGTCGCCTTCCTTGGGCTTGATCAGGATGCGGTTGCCGGAAAGGATGGCCACCACCTGTTCGCTGCCCGAGGGCTTGATCACGCCGAAGCCCTTGTCGCCGGCCGGCAGGTTCAGCAGGTCGCGGCCCCAGCACTGGTGGCGCACCTCGCCGCCCAGGCGGCCCATGATGGTCGGCACTATGTCGATCTGGGTGCCGACGGTGTCGCGGCTGCTGCCGTACTTCTCCTGGATGCCCGGGGCGATGATCAGCAGCGGCACGTTGAAGCGGAACAGGTCCATCTCGGTCAGCTGCTCCGGCGCGCCGAAGCCGTGGTCGCCCACCACCACGAACAGGGTGTCCTTGTAGTAGGGGGACTTCTTCGCCTTCTCGAAGAACTGGCCCAGCGCCCAGTCGGAATAGCGCATGGCGGTCAGGTGCTCGTCGAGGCTGCCGTTGCCGGTCACGCGCTCCACCGGCAGGTCCTTGGGCAGGGCGTAGGGCACGTGGTTGGAGAGCGACTGCAGCAGGGCGTAGAACGGCTTGCCGGTGGCGGCCAGGCGGTCCAGTTCCTCGTTGCCGCGGGAGAACATGTCCTGGTCGGACACGCCCCAGGTCGGGTCGGAGAACACCGGGTTCACGAAGTCGTTGCGGCCGACGAAGGTGGTCATGCCCTGGTTGGCGAAGAAGCCGGACTGGTTGTCCCAGGCGAAGTCGCCGTTGTAGACGTAGACGTCGTCGAACTGGCGCGCACTGAGCAGCTGCGGCAGGCCGGAGAACTTGTGGCCGCCCTCCGGCGTCTGCATCAGGTACTCGAAGCCCGGCAGGTTGGGGAAGCAGGCCATGGTGGCGAACATGCCCTGGTGGGTATGGGTGCCGTTGGAGAAGAACTGGGTGAACAGCAGGCCCTCCTTCGACAACTTGTCGAAGTACGGGGTGATGTTGCCCGGCGCGCCCAGGGCGCCGACGAAGTGGCCGGCGAAGCTTTCCATGAGGATCACCACCACGTTCTTCACGCCCGGCAGCGTGCCTTCGGCCGGCGGGGTGAAGTCGCGGCGGATGGCCGCGTCGTCGGCGTCGACCAGCTTGTCGTTGGGCGTCAGCAGCATCTGCCGCACGGTGTCGCGGGCCTGGTCGTCGGGCAGGGTGGCCTTCCAGATGTTCGCGCGGTCCTCGCCGAAGCGGTCCTCGGCGGCCTTGAGCAGGGTCATGGAGCCGTTCAGGCCCAGGTGGTTGGCGAACATGGAGTCGGTGGTGAAGGCATCGCCCCAGCGCAGCGGCGGGCCCTGGCGCAGGGTGCCGCGGTAGGCGACACCCGCCACCAGCACCA
The DNA here is from genome assembly GCF_029201425.1 of Pseudomonas sp. 273. Classification (NCBI taxonomy): domain Bacteria; kingdom Pseudomonadati; phylum Pseudomonadota; class Gammaproteobacteria; order Pseudomonadales; family Pseudomonadaceae; genus Pseudomonas; species Pseudomonas sp. 273. Next base: position 2,286,205 of record NZ_CP116775.1, on the reverse strand, counting down.
CCACCAGCAGGGCGGCGACGCGCAGGTACCAGGCGGCGGCCGAGGCGCCCACGGTGCTGGGCCGGGTGGCGCGGTCGACGCCGCGGAACAGCATGAACAGCAGCCAGGTGGCCACGGCCCAGGCCAGCAGGTAGCGGACCACCGGGTAGCCGTACCAGATCATGCTCATGACCGTCTTCGGGTCTTCGGACATGTACTGGAACACCAGGCTGTTCAGGCGCTGGTGGAACTCGCGGTAGAAGTCCAGCTCGAGCACGCCGAGGAACAGCGTCAGGCTGGCCAGGGCGGTCAGCCAGACGCGCCAGAGCATGCGCCAGCGCATGGCGGTGACGCTGACCAGGGCGAAGATCATCGGCGCGACTATCAGCACCACCGCGCGGATGTCGAAGCGCACCCCGGTGAGGAAGGCCTCGACGAAGGTGCTGGCCGGGGTGTCGCCGATCAGCTCGCGGTTGTAGATCAGCAGCGCCAGGCGCAGCAGCGAGAACATCAGCATCAGCGCCAGGCTGCTGAGCAGGATGAACCCCAGGTGGCTGGACACCGTCGCGCGCGCGAGGTTGGCCGCGCGCTGGCGGGTATTCAGGACTTCCGATTGGCCCATGGTCAGGTTCCGTATTCTGCGACTTTCGGTTTCGGGCGCCCTCCCCGGCACGGGCGAGGGACGCATGGCCGCCACGCCGCCGCGGGGCGGGGGCGTGGAAGCCGGCGGCGCATTCTAGTCGGGCAAGATTAGCCGGACCTTAAGAATCGCCGCCGAGGCGGGGGATTATGCCCAATGCGGGTGAAAAAAGAGTCGTCGCCGCCGGGCGGTCCCGGCGGCGCGCGCCGGTCAGTCGTTGTGCGGCTTGCCGATGGCCTGCAGCACGTACTGCGGCAGGGCGAAGGCGCCCTGGTGGATTTCCGGGTTGTAGTAGCCGGTGGCGATGCCGCTGGCGGCGAAGCGCTGGCGCAGGGTTTCCAGCGGCACCTGGCGCAGCGCCGGATCGGTAGCGCCCCAGGCGAAGGTCATGGCGCCGCCGATGTAGGTGGGCACCGCCGCCTGGTAGAAGTGCCAGTCGGCGAACAGGCCGTTCATCCGCCCGGCGGTGTTGCGCACGGTGTCCAGCTGCATGAAGGGCGTGCCGTTCTGGGTGACCAGCACGCCGCCCGGGTTCAGGCAGCGGTGGCAGGCCTGGTAGAAGTTCTCGGAGAACAGCACCTCGCCCGGGCCGATGGGGTCGGTGGAGTCGGAGATGATCACGTCGAACTTGCGCTCGGTGGTGGCGACGAAGCGCATGCCGTCGTCGATCACCAGGTCCAGGCGCGGGTCGTCGAAGGCGCCGTTGGAGTGGCGCGGCAGGAACTGCCTGCACATGTCGACCACGGTGCCGTCGATCTCGACCATGGTGATGTGCTCGACGCCGGCGTGCTTGCACACCTCGCGCAGCATGCCGCCGTCGCCGCCGCCGATGATCAGCACGCGCCTGGCCGCGCCGTGGGCGAGGATGGGCACGTGGGTGAGCATCTCGTGGTAGATGAACTCGTCGGCCTCGGTGGTCTGGATCACCCCGTCCAGGGCCATCACCCGGCCCATGCGGGCGTTCTCGAAGATCACCAGGTGCTGGTGCTCGGTGCGCACCTCGTGCAGCAGCTGGTCGACGCTGAAACGCTGGCCGTAGCCTTCGTAGAGGGTTTCCTGGTAGTCGCGCATGGGCGGTCTCCCGGTTCGACGGTGAATGAAGCGGGCCGAGGGCCGGCCGTGAAAGGCGCGCATTCTACTGTGCGAGGCATGACAGGTCGAACCCACTCGCTATGCCCATACAGTTTGAAAGTCAGCTGCGGGACGACAGCGCGGCGGCGGCGGGTTATGGTCAGCGCCATGAACACAGCCATCGCCCCCCTCGTCCTGCACCTGCCCTACCAGCCGCCCTGGGACTGGCGGCAGTTCCACGAGCATTTCGCCCTGCGCCGCCTGGCCGGGGTGGAAACCCTGGGCGAGGCCCACTACCGGCGCAGCCTGCGCCTGGACGGCGTGCCCGGCTGGATGGACATCCGCCCGCTGGCCGGCGAGCCGGCCCTGCGCCTGGAGTTGCACCTGGACGGCGCCGCCGACAGCGCCCCGCTGGCCGAGCGGGTGCGCAAGATGTTCGACCTGGACAGCGACCCGCGGGCGGTGGCCGCGCACCTGGGCGCCGACCCGCTGTTGCGCCCGCTCGTCGAGGCCTGGCCGGGGCTACGCCTGCCCTGCGCCTTCGACCCCTTCGAGCAGGCGGTGCGCGCCATCGTCGGCCAGCAGGTCACGGTGAAGGCCGCGGTGACCATCACCGGCCGCCTGGTGCAGCGCCTCGGCCGGCCCCTGGGCAACGCCGTGGCCGACGGCCCGCAGCACCTCTTCCCTACCCCGCGGGCCCTGGCCGAGGCGGACCTGGCCGGCATCGGCATGCCCGGCAAGCGCGTGGCCAGCCTGCAGCGCTTCGCCGCCGCGGTGGCCGAGGGCGCCCTGGAACTGCACGTGGACGATGGCGCCGAGGCCCTGGTGAAGCGCCTCTGCGAGCTGCCCGGCATCGGACCCTGGACCGCCGAGTACGTGGCCCTGCGCGCCTTCGGCGAGGCCGACGCCTTCCCCGCCGCCGACCTGGGCCTGCTCAAGTCGCCGGTCTGGGGCGAGGCCGGCATCGCCGCCCGCGACCTGCAACGCCGCGCCGAGGCCTGGCGCCCCTGGCGCGCCTACGCCGCCGTCTATCTCTGGCAAGCCTACTCGCAAGGCAGCCGCATCGGAGGATGAAGCCATGCACTACCGCTATTACGACAGCCCCCTCTGCCGCCTGCTGCTGGCCGGCGACGAGCAGGGCCTGCGGATGCTCTACATGACGCCCTTCGAAGGCCACGAGCCGGGCCCGGACTGGCGCGAGGCCAGCCACCAGTTAGATGAGGTGATGCGCCAGCTGGACGAATACTTCGCCGGCAAGCGCAAGGTCTTCGACCTGCCCCTGGCGCCCCGCGGCACCGAGTTCCAGCGCCAGGTCTGGCACGCGCTCACGCAGATCCCCTACGGCCACACCACCTGGTATGCCGACCTGGCCGAACGCATCGGCCGGCCGAAGGCGGTGCGCGCGGTGGGCGCGGCCAACGGCGCCAACCCGATCAGCATCATCATCCCCTGCCACCGGGTGATCGGCCGCGACGGCAGCCTGACCGGCTACGGCGGCGGCCTGCCGCGCAAGGAGGCGCTGCTGCGGCTGGAGGGGGTGATGGTGGGGGCATCGCGGGAGTTGGAGCTGGTTTGACGGGGTTTCCCGGTGGTTTCCGTTTTTTGGGGAGAGGGAACGGAGTCAACCGAATACGCCAACGCCACCGGGAAACTCCATTCGCGAGCAAGCTCGCTCCTACGAAAAGCTCTACTACACGCGGACGTTGCCCTTCGGCCCGGCGATCGCCCAGATCACCAACCCTAGCAGCGGCAGGATGAGGATCACCAACACCCAGATGATCTTGATCGGCACCTCCGCACTGCTCTTGAGCACGCTGATGATCGCCCAGACGTCGAGGGCGAAGATGATCAGGCCGATCAGCCCGTTGAAGGTCGAACCCATGGCGCCGCTCCCGCTGCTGGAGGCACGCCCTCCAGCATAGACGGCGGCGGCCTCAGCAGCGGGCCGGGTCGATCAGGGCGAAGCTGGCCAGGGTCTCGTGGCCTTCCAGGGCACCGCCCTCGCGGGCCAGGCCGGTGGTCGCGAGGCCGGCTTCGCGGGCCGCGTCCAGTTCCTGCACCACGTCGGAGAGGAACAGCACCTGCTCCGCCGGCAGGCCGATGGCCTGGACGATGCGCGCGTAGGAGGCGGCCTCGCGCTTGGGCCCGCTGGTGGTGTCGAAGTAGCCGGAGAACAGCGGCGTCAGGTCGCCGGCCTCGGAGCAGCCGAAGATCAGCTTCTGCGCCTGGATCGAGCCGGAGGAGTAGACGTACAGGTCGTAGCCCTCGGCCTTCCAGCGGCGCAGCGCCTCCACCGCGTCCGGGTAGACGTGGCCCTTGAGCTGGCCGGCGCGGTAGCCCTGTTCCCAGACCATGCCCTGCAGCGCCTTCAGCGGCGTGGCCTTGCGGTCCTCGGCTATCCATTGCAGGAGGATGGCGATGCAGCGCTCGACGTCGGCCCCGGCCTCGCCGCTCTCGGCGCGCACAGCGTCCAGCTGCGCAGCCACGTCGGGCTTGTCGGCGTGCTCGCGGACGAAGTCCGGCAAGTGCGCGGCAGCGTAGGGGAAGAGCACGTCGAAAACGAAGCTGACGGCGCTGGTGGTGCCTTCGATGTCGGTGAGGATGGCTTTGATCGGCATGGGGACTCCAGAAGCCCGCCTCATATCCCGGGCGGGAAGGTGTAGCCGTGTAGGAGCGAGCTTGCTCGCGAACGGATTCCGCAGCGGGGTTCGTTCGCGAGCAAGCTCGCTCCTACGAAGAGCTGTGGTGTGTCAGTCTTCCAGCAGCGGGAAGCGCCCGGCGATCCCGTCGCCGGTGAACTTCGCCACCCAGCCCTCGGGGTTGTTGAACAGACGGATGGCCACGAAGTGCGGGCGCTCGCCCATGTCGAACCAGTGGCGGGTGCCGGCCGGCACCGAGATCAGGTCGTTCTTCTCGCAGAGCACGGCGTAGACGTGGTCCTCGACGTGCAAGCTGAACAGGCCGCGGCCGGCGACGAAGAAGCGCACCTCGTCCTCGCCGTGGCGGTGCTCGTCGAGGAACTTGGCGCGCAGCTCGTCCTTCTGCGGGTGGTCGGCGTTCAGGCTGACCACGTCGACGGTGACGTAGCCCTGCTCGTCCTTCAGGCGCTGGATCTCCGGGGCGTAGGCGGCCAGCACCTCGTCGGGGCTGGCGCCGGGGGCGATGGGCGCGCTGGCCTGCCAGCGCTCGAAGCGCACGCCGAGCTCGGCCAGGGTGGAGGCGATGTCCTCGGCATGGGTCAGCAGCTTCAGCGGCTGCTCGGGGGCGGATTCGTGGTAGACGGTCAGGCTGCTCATGGTCTTTTCCTCGGGGTGCTGCCGGATTCGCTCAGCGCGTGCCGCCGCGAAGGCTCATGACTTTCAGTTCGCATTCGAAGAGGAATTCGAAGGCTTCCACCTGGCGCAGGGCGTCTTCCATGCGCGGCCCCCAAGTGTACAGGCCGTGGCCGCGGATCAGGTAGCCGGGGCACTCCGGGTGGGCGTCCAGCCAGGGCTGCACCCTGGCCGCCAGGCGGGCGATGTCCTGGTCGTTGTCGAAGATCGGCACCGTCACCCGGCCCTCGTGGGTGGTGACGCCGGCGAAGGCCTTCTGCAGCTCGTAGTCCTCCAGCTCCAGGCGCTCGCCCTGGGTCAGGCGCGAGAGCACGGTGGCGTTCACCGAGTGGGTGTGCAGCACCGCGCCTATCTCCGGGCGCCAGGCGTAGAGCTGGGTGTGCAGCAGGGTCTCGGCCGAGGGTTTCTTGCCCGGCTCCAGGCTGTTGCCGGCCAGGTCCGTCTCCAGCACGTCGTCTACGCCCAGCTGGCCCTTGTGCCTGCCCGAGACGGTGAGCAGCGCGCGGTCGGCGGCCAGGCGCGCGGAATAGTTGCTGCTGGTGGCCGGCGACCAGCCGCGGCCGTACAGGAAGCGCCCGGCCTCGATGATCTGCCGGGTCAGGTGTTCACGGTTGACGCTCATGCCCGCTCCTCTTTCAGACGGGTACCGATGATAACGGCTGCGGCCAGGGCCGCGAGGCTGGCGATGGCGAAGGTCCAGGCCGGACCCAGGCTAGCCCAGCTGTAGCCGGAGTAAAGCGCGCCCAGGGCGCCGCCGGTGCCGGCCAGGGCGGCGTAGAGCGCCTGGCCCTGGCCCTGCTGGCGCGCCTGGAAACTGCGCTGGACGAAATGGATGGCCGCGGCGTGGAAGGCGCCGAAGGTGGCCGCGTGCAGCAACTGGGCGAACAGCAGCAGGCCCAGGTGGTCGGCCAGGCTGCCCAGCAACAGCCAGCGCAGCGCCGCCAGCAGGAAGCTCGCCGCCAGCACCTGGCGCAGGCTGAAACGCCCGAGCAGGCGCGGCATCACCAGGAACAGCAGGACCTCGGCCACCACCCCCAGGGCCCACAGCCAGCCGATCAGCCCACGGCTGTAGCCGAGGGCCTCCAGGTGCAGGGTGAGGAAGGTGTAGTACGGGCCGTGGGACAGCTGCATCAGGCACACGCACAGGTAGAAGGCTATCACCCCGGGCTGGCGCAGCTGGGCCAGGAAGCCGCTGGCCGGCGCGTCGCCGTGGCGCCAGGCCGGCTGGGCGTTGGGTACCCACCAGCTGGCGCCGACGATGCCCAGCATGATCGCCAGCAGCGCCCAGGGGTAGTAGTCCAGGCTGGTGGCCTCGAACAGCCGGCCGAGGCCGACCACGGTGCAGATGAAACCGATCGAGCCCCACAGGCGGATGCGGCTGTAGCTGGCGGTGCGCTCGCCCAGGTGGGCCAGGGTGATCACCTCGAACTGCGGCAGCACCGCGTGCCAGAAGAACGCGTGCCCGGCCATCACCAGCGCCAGCCAGGCGTAGCTGTGGTCGAGGAAGATGAGGGCGAAGCATGCCGCGGTGCACAGCGCGCCGAAACGCACGATGCGCAGGCGCTGGCCGGAGCGGTCGCCCAGCCAGCCCCACAGGTTCGGCGCCACGCAGCGCATCAGCATGGGGATGGCCACCAGCTCGCCGATGCGCGCGGCGGAAAAGCCCAGGTGGTGGAAGTACAGGGCGAGGAAAGGCGCGGTCCCGCCCAGCAGGCAGAAATAGAAGAAATAGAAGCTGGACAGGCGCCAATAAGGCAGGGGAGCGGCCACAGGCTACAGGCGGCAGGCTGCAGGCAGAAGCCGCTGTTTCCTGAAGCCTGCCGCCTGTAGCCTGCAGCTCATAGTTGGCCCAGCACCGGGGTTGCCACGCTCACGTCGGCATTCTGCGCGCGGTTGCGCAGCAGGTGGTCGAGCAGCACGATGGCCATCATCGCCTCGGCGATGGGGGTGGCGCGGATGCCCACGCAGGGGTCGTGGCGGCCCTTGGTGACCACTTCCACCGGGTTGCCGTTGACGTCGATGGAGCGGCCCGGGGTGGTGATGCTGGAGGTGGGCTTGAGCGCCAGGTGCGCGACTATCGGCTGGCCGCTGGAGATGCCGCCGAGGATGCCGCCGGCGTTGTTCGACAGGAAGCCTTCGGGGGTCAGCTCGTCGCGGTGCTCGGTGCCGCGCTGGGCGACGCTGGCGAAACCGGCGCCGATCTCCACGCCCTTCACCGCGTTGATGCTCATCAGCGCATGGGCCAGTTCGGCGTCCAGGCGGTCGAAGATCGGCTCGCCCAGGCCCGGCGGCACGCCTTCGGCGACCACGGTGATCTTCGCGCCCACCGAGTCCTGGTCGCGGCGCAGCTGGTCCATGTAGGCCTCCAGCTCCGGCACCTTGTCCGGGTCGGGGCTGAAGAAGGCGTTCTGCTCGACGCTGTCCCAGGTCCTGAAGGGAATCTCGATCGGGCCCAGCTGGCTCATGTAGCCGCGCACGCTGATGCCCAGGGCCGCCAGGGCCTTCTTGGCGATGGCGCCGGCGGCCACGCGCATGGCGGTCTCGCGGGCCGAGGAACGGCCGCCGCCGCGGTAGTCGCGCACGCCGTACTTGTGGTGGTAGCTGTAGTCGGCGTGGGCCGGGCGGAACAGGTCCTTGATCGCCGAGTAGTCCTTGGACTTCTGGTCGGTGTTGCGGATCAGCAGGCCGATCGGGGTGCCGGTGGTCTTGCCCTCGAACACGCCGGAGAGGATTTCCACCTCGTCGGCCTCCTGGCGCTGGGTGGTGTGCCGGCTGGTGCCGGGCTTGCGCCGGTCGAGGTCGCGCTGCAGGTCTTCCAGGGACAGTTCAAGGCCGGGCGGGCAGCCGTCGACGATGGCGACCAGCGCCGGGCCGTGGCTCTCGCCAGCGGTGGTGACGGTGAACAGCTTGCCGTAGGTGTTGCCGGACATGCGAGGCTCCGCGGAAGACTTGGATGAACGAAAAGGCCCAGCAGTATACCTGCGACACTCGGCCCTGCGAACCTTCAGCGGCGCGCGCCGTCAAACCGCTATCATGCACTCCATGAAGCCTTCCATGCCGCGCCTCATCGCCCTTCTTTCCTGCTGGCTGTTCGCCGCAATGACCTACGCCGCCTCCCCCACCATCCTGCAACGCCCCTACGACCTGGACACCGGCCACGGCGTGCTGCGCGGCACCCTGCTGCTGCCCCAGGCCACCACCCCGCCGCCGCTGGCCGTGCTGGTGGCCGGCTCCGGGCCCACCGACCGCGACGGCAACAACCCCGGGGGCGGCAACAACGCCTACCTGCGGCGCCTGGCCGAGGCCCTGGCGGCCAACGGCATCGCCAGCCTGCGCTACGACAAGCGCGGCGTCGCCCGCAGCCGCGACGCCGCCCCCGACGAGCGGCAGCTGAGCGTGGACGGCTACGTCGACGACCTGGTGGCCTGGAGCGACCGGCTGGCCGCCGATCCGCGCTTCGGCCCGCAGGTGCTGGTCGGCCACAGCGAGGGCGCGCTGATCGCAAGCCTCGCCGCACCGCGCAGCCGGGCCGCGGCCCTGGTGCTGATCGCCGGCAGCGGCCGGCCGATCGACAAGGTCCTGCGCGAGCAGCTCTCGGTGCGCCTGCCGCTACCCCTGCTGGCCAGGGCCGACGCCATCCTCGACCAGTTGCGCGCCGGCCGGCAGGTGCCCGAGGTGCCGGCGCAGCTGAACGCGCTGTTGCGCCCCAGCGTGCAGCCCTACCTGATCTCGCTGTTCCGCCACGACCCGGCCCGGGCGCTGGCCCGGGTGCGCCAGCCGACGCTGATCCTGCAGGGCACCAGCGACATCCAGGTCGACGTGGCCGACGCCCAGGCCCTGCACCGCGCAAGGCCAGACGCCGAGCTGCAGCTGGTGTCCGGCATGAACCACATCCTGCGCATCGTCCCGGCCGACGTGAAGAAGCAACTGGCGTCCTACAACGACGCCAACCTGCCGCTGGCCCGCGACCTGGTCCAGCGGCTGGTCGATTTCATCCGCAGGGTCCGCCCGCAGGACCCGCCAGCCCAGGGCATGGGCTGAAACGAACGTCTCAAGAAATCCGCCCCGGCGTCGATAATCGCTTAACCCCTGTATGAAAGGCGTTACACATGCCTCCTACAGAAGTTGAGCCAGCCCTGGCCGTCGGCCAGGCCCGAGGATTCCGATGACCGACGCCGACCCGCGCAGCGACGACGCCGCCCCCGCCGAAGCACCGGCCCCGCCCCACCCCTGGGCGGAGCTGGCGCCGGAGCATTTCCGCCTGCTGCGCCTGGCGCCCCAGCCCACCGACCGCAACACCGGCACCCGCGCCCTGCGCTTCGTCCAGCTCGGCCGGGTGGAACGCCACGCCCCGGAGCAGAGCCTGCTGCGCCTGAGCGTCCAGCTGCCCGGCCAGGCCCTGCGCAAGGAGCAGAACCTGTTCGAAGTCTGGGCCGACCACCGCAACAAGGAAGTGCGCTTCGGCGCCGACAGCGGCTTCGCCCTGGAGCCGATCAACCGCGGCCTGGGCCGCTTCCTGCTGGCCCAGGGCATCGCCTGGGCCAAGCAGAAGTGGGCGCACTACAAGGTCGAGGGCGGCACCCTGGGGGTGAAGGACGCGCCCAACGAAGACATCCGCCTGCGCCGCGACCATTTCCTGCGCGCCCAGGGCTTCGACGTGGACTACGAGGACTCGCGCCTGCTCAAGGCCCGCTACGGCGCCGGCCGGGTGAGCGAGCTGTACGACGACTGGAACAAGGACAAGGTGCAGCTGGTGCCGCTGCTGGACGCCGCGGCCATGCTGGAGCAGGCCGACCAGAACCTGGCCAGCCAGGACAACGAGATCCGCAAGCTGCAGCAGCGCATCGAGACCTTCCGCCGCGACGACACCAGCCTGCGCTTCATCATCGCCTGCCTGACGGTGTTCGCGGTGTTCCAGGCGGGGCTGCTGATCTGGATGGCGACGCACTGAGGCCTGGGGATTCGGTTTTGCGCGGAGGTCCATCGCGGACGGAGTCCGCGCCTACGACCGTGCTTCCTGGAACCGTAGGAGCGGACCTTGTCCGCGATGGCCGGGCGTTCCGGCGCGTTTCGCGGTTGAGATCCGCTCCGCAACCATTCCCCCTGTAGGAGCGCGCCCTGCGCGCGAAATCGCGGGCAGGGCCCGCGGCGCCTCAGCTCACCCGCGAGCGGAACAGCGCCTGGTGCTCCCGGCACTGCTTCGCCGAGAGCAGGAACACCCCGTGCCCGCCGTGGCGGAACTCCAGCCAGGTGAAGTCCACCTCCGGGTACAGCGCCTCGACGTGCACCTGGCTGTTGCCCACTTCGACTATCAGGGTGCCCTGCTCGGTCAGGTGGTCGGCGGCCTCGGCGAGCATGCGCCGCACCAGGTCCAGGCCGTCGTCGCCACAGGCCAGGCCCAGTTCCGGTTCGTGCTGGTACTCGGCCGGCATGTCGGCGAAGTCCTCGGCGTCGACGTAGGGCGGGTTGGACACGATCAGGTCGAAGCGCTGCCCCGGCAGGCCGGCGAAGCCGTCGCCCTGCACGGTGTAGACGCGCTCGCCCAGCTCGTGGCGCTCGATGTTGACGTTGGCCACTTCCAGGGCGTCGAAGGACAGGTCGGCCAGCACCACTTCCGCCCGGGGGAACTCGTGGGCGCAGGCGATGCCGATGCAGCCCGAGCCGGTGCACAGGTCGAGGATGCGCGCCGGCTCCGCCGCCAGCCAGGGCGCGAAGCGCTGGCGGATCAGCTCGGCGATGGGCGAACGCGGGACCAGCACGCGCTCGTCGACCACGAAGGGCAGGTCGCAGAACCAGGCCTCGCCCAGCAGGTAGGCGGTGGGCACGCGCTCCTCGATGCGCTTGCGCAGCAGCTCGCGCAGGTAGTCGCGCTCGTCGTCCTCGAGGCGGCAGTCCAGGTAGGCATCGGCCATTTCCCACGGCAGGTGCAGCGCACCGAGCAGCAGTTGACGCGCATCGTCCCAGGCGTTGTCGGTACCATGCCCGAAGAACAGCCCCTCGGCATGGAAGCGGCTGACCGCCCAGCGGATATGGTCTCGAAGGGTCAGCAAACGGGATTCGGTCACGGCGCAAGGTCCTCGCAACGGGCAAAAGCCCGGCATTCTAGCCCAAGGCGGCGTACAGCGGGCGCATACCGGCGTCGAGGGGGTCAATACCACTTTGCGCGGGTTTCGCATAGATTCACAGCGCCCGCGGAACAGACCACAATGGTGGCATACGCATCATCAGGAGTACGTCATGTCCCAACCGCTCAGCATGCTGAAGATCAGCGGACGCGGCTATCCGCCCGCCACCCTCCGCCAGAGCACGCTGCTGATCATCGACGCCCAGGAAGAGTACCGCAGCGGCGTCCTCGCCCTGCCCGGCCTGGAACCGGCGGTCGCACAAATCCGCCTGCTGCTGGATGCCGCGCGCAGCCAGGGCACCCCGATCGTCCACGTGCGCCACCTGGGTATCCACGGCGGCCTGCTCGACCCGCAGGGCCCGCGCGGGCAGTTCCTGCCCGAACTGGCGCCGCTACCCGGCGAGGTGGTGGTGGAGAAGCGCCTGCCCAACGCCTTCTCCGGCACCGAGCTGCATGACCGCCTGCAGCACAACGGCCGGCTGGACCTCATCGTCTGCGGCTTCATGACCCATTCGAGCATCAGCACCACCGTGCGCGCGGCCAAGGACTACGGCTACCGCTGCACCCTGGTCACCGCCGCCTGCGCCACCCGCGACATCCCCACCCCGGATGGTGGCGTGCTCTCGGCGCGCGACCTGCACCACGCGGAAATGGCCGCCCTGGGCGACAACTTCGCCGCCGTGGTCGGCGAGGCCCAGGCGCTCATCTGAGCACCGTCCGTCCCGCTGCGGCGGCGCCTTGCCGCCGCAGCTATTAGGCTGTAAGGCAACGCATCCAGCGGGCACGCGCCGGACGGGCGGGCCAGGCATTCCCCGGGGGGCGGAACCCCCTCCCGCCGACACCGGTCATAGCCTCGTTCAGCAGATGAGGAAGCCGGGATGAAGATGTCCGACAGTTTCGATCCACGCACGCTGCGCCCGAAGCGACCGGGCCGCTGGCGCTGGCGTTTCGTGGCCGCCGTGGCCGCCCTGATCGCCGCGTTCGGCGTCCTCGGCGCCCTGGCCGGCGGCGCGGCGTTGCTGCGCCGGCAACCGGCGGCGGGGGTGATGCACATCGAACCGGCGGCCGGCGCGGTCTTGCTGGTGATCGGCCTGCTCGCCCTGTGGCTGGGCGTGCTGTTCTGGCGCCTGGCGCGGCGCCGCGCACGGCGGGGCGACGGCCTCAGCCTGTCGCCGCGGCTGATGAAGAAGCGCGGCTGAGCGGGCTTGCCGCAAGGCGCCCGTGATCCGTTAGAATGCCGCCTCTTCGCGGAGGCTCCATGCAAGACGACGATTTTTCCCTGTTCGCCAACGAGATGCGCGGCGTCAAGCGCATCGAGGTGGACCAGGCCGACACCGGCAAGCCCAGGGCCGACCGCCAGCAGGTCCGGCTGCGCCAGCAGAACGCCACGACGAAGGTGGAGAACGTGCGCGTCGACGGATTGTCCGACCTGTTCGTCATCGACGTCGGCGCCGAGGACGAGCTGTACTGGGCCCGCGACGGCGTCCAGGAAGGCCAGATGCGCAAGCTCAAGGCCGGCCAGATCGGCTTCGAGGGCAGCCTCGACCTGCACGGCATGAACATCGAGAAGGCCCGCGAGCTGCTCTGGGACTTCCTCGCCGAGGCCACCCGCCTGGAAGTCCGCTGCGTGCGCGTCACCCACGGCAAGGCGGCACGCACCGACGGCCGCCGGCCGCTGCTCAAGAGCCACGTCAACACCTGGCTGCGCCAGCACCCGCAGGTCCTGGGCTTCACCTCGGCCCTGCCGCGCCACGGCGGCACCGGCTCGCTCTACGTGATGCTGCGCCGCACCATGCTGGAGGGGCGCGACGAATAATCCGTCGCTCCCGCTGGCGCACCGCGCCCTTGCCAGCGCGCGACGCGCGCCCTACCCTGCGTCTCCTGCGCTTCAACGAGTCCCAACAGGTAGATCATGTCCCTGGAACAAAACTATTCGGAGATCCTCAGCCAGCTCGGCGAGGACGTCACCCGCGAAGGCCTGCTCGACACGCCCAAGCGCGCCGCCAAGGCCATGCAGTACCTCTGCCGCGGCTACCAGCAGACGCTGGAAGAGATCGTCAACGGCGCGCTGTTCAGCTCCGACAACAGCGAGATGGTGCTGGTCAAGGACATCGAGCTGTACTCGCTGTGCGAGCACCACCTGCTGCCCTTCATCGGCAAGGCCCACGTGGCCTACATCCCCAACGGCAAGGTGCTGGGCCTGTCCAAGGTGGCGCGCATCGTCGACATGTACGCCCGCCGCCTGCAGATCCAGGAGAACATGTCCCGGCAGATCGCCGAGGCCGTGCAGCAAGTCACCGGCGCCCTGGGCGTGGCGGTGGTCATCGAGGCCAAGCACATGTGCATGATGATGCGCGGCGTGGAGAAGCAGAACTCCTCCATGGTCACCTCGGTGATGCTCGGCGAGTTCCGCGAGAACGCCGCCACCCGCAGCGAGTTTCTCAGCCTGATTCGCTGAGGTCGCTTGTGGGATGAAAAACCGGCCTGTGGGGCCGGTTTTTCTTGTCTGTAAGACGGAGTCCGCTCCTACGGGGGAATACCGTGCCTCATGGTGGATTGTAGGAGCGAGCTTGCTCGCGAACGGGGTTTGTCGGTGGCATCGGCGTTGGGTGTAAGAGCACCCTCTCCCCAGCCCTCTCCCTGAAGGGAGAGGGGGCTGTTCGGAGTGGCTTGCCAGTCCGGCACCATCCTTCCGCCCCGTCATTCCCGCGAACGCGGAAACCCAGAAGCGTGGGGGCTTGGTGTAACGCGCCGCTCCGAGTGCGTTGATGTCTCTTGTTTCGCCCCCTCGGGCGAGTCACTTTTGTCAAACGCCACAAAAGGAACCAAAAAGGCTTGCCCCGCATACGGGCCCGATGGAGCCGGGCTACCCTCGCGAACTCCCCCGCCACGGAGGCCCGCCCCGACAGCACGTCCCTGTACTGGTCGGGGCTCTCGCGACATCCATGTCGCATGACCTCCTGAGCGCCGGTTTCGCTCGGCCTTCTGAAGGGGCGTTCCGGTGCGCGCGGATATTTCTCTGGAAGTCCAAAATCAAGAGCGGCACGGCTCTTCGTAGGAGCGAGCTTGCTCGCGAACCCTGACTCCGTCCCCCCCTCCCTAACCCTCCCCCGCAAGCGGGAGAGGGGACCGTTCGGCGTGAAGCGGAATCACGAAACTCCCGGGCTCCCCGTAGGACTCACCAGCCGCGCCGGACATCTCTGTGGCACGGCCGACGGCGGTGAGGGCCAGGATGACTCCGGACGCTCCGGCAGCTCAGGACAGCCCCCTCTCCCGCTTGCGGGAGAGGGTTGGGGAGAGGGCGCTCTTGAGCCCAGCATCTACACCGCCGGGAAGCTCCGTTCGCGAGCAAGCTCGCTCCTACGAAGAGCCCCATGGCGGGGCTTTCAGCCCCCGCCGTGTAGTACCCCACCGCTACCAGGTAGTGCCCGCTCTTGCGCAGCAGGGCGTGCTTGCTCTCCACCTTGCCGGTCACCGGGTTGCGCCACTGGTAGTCGAACTGCCCTTCGCCCTTGCTCTTGGCCAGGGCCAGCATGGCCTGGCCGATGGCGTTGCCGGCCGGGTCCTTGAGGCCGGCGAAGTCGGTGCCGACCATGCGGGTGTTGTAGCCGTGGGCGACGAACTTGCTGGTGTCCATGTCGACCACGAAGGCGTAGAGGTCATCCTCGATGAAGGCCTTGTCGAGGTCGTTGATGCGCTTGAAGGTCGCGTCCGGCGCGCCTTCCACCGCCTTCACCGTCTTCTCCAGCATGGCCTCGGCCTGGCGGGCGTCGGCGCGCGGGATGTAGTAGCCCACCGCCAGGAAGCGGTCGCCCATGCGCTGGTAGTAGGTGTGCTTGCGCTCGACGCGGCCGTCGGCCCAGTTCTTCCAGCGGTACTCGGTTTCCTGCACCTTGCCGTTCTCCGGGGCCTTGAGGGCCTTGGCGAACTGCGTGCGCATGTTCGGGTCGAGCAGTTGCGAGACGTCGCGGCCGATCAGCACTACCGAAGGGCCGCCGCTGGCCAGCATCACGCCCTTGCTGTCGACCACGTAGACGTACAGCTCGTTATCGACGAACTCGCCCTGGCGGCTGAACGCGGCGAAGGCCTTGTCGCCCTCCTGGCGGTAATAGGCCACGGCCTTCTCCAGCAACTGCCGGGCCCGCTGGGCCTGGGCGGCGTCGGCCGCGGTGCTGGTGGCGGCCGGCAGGTGCAGCGGGGCCAGGCAGGCGAAGCAGAACAGCAGCGCACTGAGCAGGCGTTTCATGCAGGGTCCTCCATGTCGTCCCTTCTTGTTCTGGACTGAGCATAGATGGCCGCTGCGGTTTCGCCCGCCGGCGTCAGCCGAAGAAGCGTTTCATCGAGCGCGACAGCCAGCCGCCGTGGCCCTGGTCGCGGGTCAGCTCGTGCATGCTGGCCTTGACCGACTCCACGTAGTTGGCGTCGTCGTTGCGGATGTGGGTGAACAGCCAGCGGCCGAGCAGGCCCTTGAGTTCCTCGGCGACGTCCTCGCCGGCGGCGAAGCGCAGGCGGTAGTCGGAGACGCGCTTGATGAAGAGTTCGTGGACCTTCTTGTGGGCGCGGGTGAACTGGTAGCCGGAGTCTTCCAGCAGGGTTTCCTCGAAGGCGAAGTGCGATTGGGTGTAGTCCACCAGCTCCTCGATCACCTCGCCGACCCGTGCCTTGTCCAGCGTGCCCTGGGCCTCGTGCAGTTGGTTGATCATCTCGACGATTCGCTTGTGCTGGTTGTCGATTACCTGGATGCCGGTGTTCAGGTCATCCTGCCAGACCAGATAGGCCATTTTTACCTCCCCCACCGGCCGCCGGCATTCCTGCCGCCCCGGCTACTGCTCTATTGTTGGCTGGGTCCAGGGTAGGGAGGCGGGACGGGGCGCGCCATGATGCCCGTCAATAGGATTGACCCTAAACTGCGGACTAGAGCCCACGAATACGAAAAAGCCCGCACGGTGGCGGGCTTTTAGTAGGCATATTCCTTCAGTCGAGCATGCCGACGTGCCGCGGGTGCGCCGCGACGCGTTGCATCCAGGCGTTGATCGCCGGGTAGCCGGAAAGGTCGAAGCCGCCCTGGTGCGCCACGTGGGTGTAGGCGTACAGGGTGATGTCGGCGATGGAATAGCTGTCGCCCACCAGGTAGGGCGTGCGCGCCAGCTGCTGCTCCATCACGTCCAGGGCCTTGTAGCCGCCCTTCAGGCAGTTCTCGTACTCGGCGCGGCGCTCGTCCGGCATCTTCAGGTAGAACTGGATGAAACGCGCCACCGCCACGTAGGGCTCGTGGCTGTACTGCTCGAAGAACTGCCACTGCAGCACCTGGGTGCGCAGGCGCGGTTCCTTCGGCAGCAGCTCGCTGCCGTCGGCGAGGAAGTTGAGGATGGCGTTGGACTCCCACAGGCAGCTGCCGTCCTCCAGTTCCAGCACCGGCACCTTGCCGTTGGGGTTCTTCGCCAGGAACGCGGGGGTCTGCGTCTCGCCCTTGAGGATGTCGATGTCGCGCCACTGGTACGGCTGGCCCAGCAGGTGCAGGACCAGCTTGACCTTGTAGCAGTTGCCGGACAACCGGTCGCCGTAGACGGTGTACATGTCGCCTCCTCAGGCAGATTGGGCCGCTTGCGCTTCGCGGATCACCGTGGCCAGGCGGCGCAGGCCCTCGCCCAGGCGCTCCGGCGCCACATGGCTGAAGTTCAGGCGCAGGTGGCCGGGGTTGGCATCCGGGTCGGTGAAGAAGGGTTCGCCGGGCATGAAGGCCACGTTCTGCTGCAGGGCCTTGTCCAGCAGGCCGCGGGTGTCCACCGGCTGTTTCAGGGTCAGCCAGAAGAACAGCCCGCCCTGGGGCACGTTCCACTCGGCCAGGTCGGCGAAGTGTTCTTCCAGCTGGGCCTGCATGGCGTCGCGGCGGATGCGGTAGAAGTCGCGCAGCTCGGCCAGGTGGCCGCGGTAGGCCTCGCTGCCGAACCACTGCAGGGCCTGCCACTGGCCGATGCGGTTGGTGTGCAGGTCGGCCGACTGCTTCAGGCGCAGCAGGTGCGGGAACAGGTCCGGGGTGGCGATCAGGAAGCCCACGCGCAGGCCCGGCAGCAGTGTCTTGGAGACGGTGCCGGTGTAGATCCAGCTGGCCTTCTTCAGGCGGCTGACCAGCGGGGTGGCGCTGCCCGCGTCGAACACCAGCTCGCGGTAGGGTTCGTCTTCGATCAGGGTGACGCCGAACTCGTCGAGCAGCGCCGCCACTTCGTCGCGGCGCGCCTCGCTGTAGCGCACGCCGGACGGATTCTGGAAAGTCGGGATGAGGTAGGCGAAGGCCGGCTTGTGCCGCTCCAGGCGCTGGCGCAGGGCGGCCACGTCCGGGCCCTCGGCGCCCAGCGGCACGGTCACGCAGTCGGCGCCGAACAGCTGGAAGGCCTGCAGCGCGGCCAGGTAGGTCGGCGCCTCGAGCAGCACCTCGGTGCCCGGGTCGATGAACAGCTTGCTGGCCAGGTCCAGGGTCTGCTGCGAGCCGCTGACGATCAGTACCTGGCTGGCCTCGCAGGGCACGCCCAGGGCCCGCGCCTCGGCGGCGATGGCCTCGCGCAGGGCCGGCTCGCCCTCGCTCATGCCGTACTGGCCCATGCTGGCCGGCATGTCCGCCCACTCCACCTTGGGCAGCATGGGCTCGGCCGGCAGGCCGCCGGCGAAGGACATCACCTCCGGACGTTGCGCCGCAGCGAGGATTTCACGGATCAGGGAGCTTTTCAGGCGGGCGATGCGTTCGGAGAAGGCCATGGGGTCACCGGTAGCGGAGGCAGGAGCAAATGAGTCAAACTGGTTGACCGAAGCTACGACGGCCGAACGGATACGTCAATATGCCTGACCTTCTGCCCTCCGACACCTGGTCGGAAGCCATGCAAGCCTTTTACTTCAGCTACCGGGCGTTCACCGCCAAGCCGGACGAGATTCTCGGCCGCCGCGGCCTGGGCCGGGTGCACCACCGCATCCTGTTCTTCGTCGCGCGCAAGAGCGGGTTGAGCGTGAAGGAGCTGCTGGCCACCCTGGGCGTGAGCAAGCAGGCGCTGAACATGCCGCTGCGGCAACTGCAGGAGATGCAGCTGATCCGCAGCGAAGCCTCGCCGACCGACAAGCGCAAGCGCCTGCTCAGCCTCACCGCCGAGGGCGCCAGGCTGGAGCGGGCCCTGCGCAACGAGCAGGCGCGCCTGCTGCAGCGCGCCTTCGCCGAGGCCGGCGAAGAGGCGGTGCACGGCTGGCTGGCGGTTAACCAGGCCCTGGCGCAGCCGCTTCAGGACGCCTGAGCGCCGCCCTCCAGCTCCCGCGCGCCGCGCAGGAACATCAGCGCCAGCGGCAGCAGCGCCGCGGCGGCCAGCAAGGTGCCGGGGATGAACAGCAGGATGCTGGCCATGCATACCCCCGAGAGCACGTCGAGCCAGCCCAGCACCTTCACCGAGGGGTACGGCAGGCCGATCTTCAGCACCCGCACGCCATACCACAGGCCCACCAGGCCGCTGGGCAGGAACAGCGCCATGAAACCGGCCAGGGCCGCGTTGGGCGTACCGTCGAGCTGGGCGTCGAAGACCACCGCGTAGGCCTGGATGACCAGCGCCAGGCCGATGGACAGCCACAGCGGCCAGGCCATGCCGCGGGCGCCGAAGCGGTCGACCAGGAACTGCGTGGCGCGCCAGCTGAGGTAGCAGCCCAGCAGCGTGCAGAGCACGCCCAGCCACAGGCTGTAGCTGTCCAGGGCGTCGCCGCGCCCGGTGCCGCCGAGGAACGACAGGCCGAACAGCACGCCCTGCGCCAGCAGCAGCGCCAGGCTCAGCCAGGCCAGCAGGCGCAGGTGGCCGGGGCTCCAGCGGCCGCCGGCGAGGCTGGCCGGGGTGCGCGTCTCGATCAGCTCGACCTTGGGCGCGGCATAGGGATTGTGGTCCATGGCGGGACTCCACGACTGCGACCTGCCCACCATATCCACAGCACGCCGGCCGCGCCACTGTACGGGCCGATCCGCCCCTGGCTGTTACGCGACAGCCCGCGGGGCCGGGGTTAGGCTGCAGAAAAACCACAAGATGCGTGCCGCCATGCCCCTCGAACTCCTGGCCGCCTTCCTCGGCTTCGCCTTCGTCACCTCCATCACGCCCGGGCCCAACAACATGATGCTGCTGGCTTCCGGGGTGAACTTCGGCGTGCGCCGCGCCCTGCCGCACATGCTCGGCATCAGCATCGGCTTCCTGCTGCTGGTGGTCGCCGTGGGCCTGGGGCTGGACCAGTTGTTCCACGCCTTCCCCCTCACCTACCAGGTGCTGCGCTACCTGGGCGCGGCCTACCTGCTGTACCTGGCCTGGGGCATCGCCCGCGCCGGCGCCCCGCAGGCCAACGGGCGCAACACCGGCAAGCCGTTCGGCTTCCTGCAGGCGGCGGCCTTCCAGTGGGTCAACCCCAAGGCCTGGATCATGGCCATCGGCGCCATCACCACCTATACCCCGCAGCAGGGCTTCGCCGGCAACGTGCTGCTGATCGCCGTGCTGTTCGCCGTGGTCAACCTGCCCAGCGTCGGCGTCTGGACCGTGCTCGGCAGCTTCCTGCGGCACTGGCTGGAGCAGCCGGCGAGGCGCCGCGTGTTCAATATCGGCATGGCCCTGCTGCTGGTAGCCTCCCTCTACCCCTGTTCGTGGACATCACCCCCGCATGACCGACTCGACCAGCGCACGCCTGCGCCCCTTCGCCGACTCCTCCCCCGCCGCCGTGGTGGCCGGCTTCGTCGCCATGCTCACCGGCTACACCAGCTCGCTGGTGCTGATGTTCCAGGCCGGCCAGGCCGCCGGGCTGAGCAACGCGCAGATATCCTCGTGGATCTGGGCGCTGTCCATCGGCATGGCCCTGACCACCCTCGGCCTGACGCTGCGCTACCGCACGCCCATCGTCATCGCCTGGTCCACCCCCGGCGCCGCGCTGCTGATCAGCAGCCTGCCGAGCGTGCCCTATTCCGAGGCCATCGGCGCCTTCATCGTCTGCGCCGGGCTGGTCACCCTGTGCGGCGTCACCGGCAGCTTCGACCGGCTGATGCGCCAGGTGCCCGGCTCGCTGGCCGCGGCGCTGCTGGCCGGGGTGCTGTTCCGCATCTGCATCGAGATCTGCCGCGCCGCCGAGCAGCAGACGCTGCTGGTGGTGGCGATGTTCCTCAGCTACCTGCTGGCCAAGCGCCTGTCGCCGCGCTACGCGGTGTTCGTCGCGCTGCTGGTGGGCGTGGCCCTGGCCGGCGCGCTGGGCCTGCTGAACTTCAGCCACTTCCAGCTGGAGCTGGCCAGGCCGGTGTGGACCACGCCGAGCTTCTCCCTGGCCGCCACCATCAGCATCGGCATCCCGCTGTTCATCGTCGCCATGGCCTCGCAGAACATGCCCGGCCTGGCCGTGCTGCGCGCCGACGGCTACCAGGTGCCGGCCTCGCCGCTGATCTCCAGCACCGGCATCGCCTCGCTGCTGCTGGCGCCCTTCGGCTCCCACGGCATCAACCTGGCGGCCATCAGCGCAGCCATCTGCACCGGCCCCGAGGCCCACGAAAACCCGCACAAGCGCTACACCGCGGCGCTCTGGTGCGGCGTCTTCTATGGCGTGGCGGGCATCTTCGGCGCCACCCTGGCAGCGCTGTTCGCCGCCTTGCCCAAGGCCCTGGTGCTGTCCATCGCCGCCCTGGCGCTGCTCGGCTCCATCACCAACGGCCTGAGCAACGCCATGGCCGAGGCCCGCCAGCGCGAGGCGGCCATGGTCACCTTCCTGGTCACCGCCTCGGGCTTCACCCTGTTCTCCGTGGGCTCGGCCTTCTGGGGCCTGGTGGCGGGCCTGGCCACGCAACTGCTGCTGAACTGGCGTCGCGCGCCCTGAGCTCTGCTAGCATCGGGCGTTCGCCACACAGCGGGAACGCCCTGATGCTGCACACCCTGGCCGTCGCCAACTACCGCTCGATCAACAGCCTGGTGCTGCCCCTGGGCCGGCTGAACCTGATCACCGGCGCCAACGGCAGCGGCAAGTCCAACCTCTACCGCGCCCTGCGCCTGCTGGCCGAGACCGCCCAGGGCGGCGTGGTCAACGCCCTGGCCCGCGAGGGCGGGCTGGAATCGACCTTCTGGGCCGGCCCGGAAACCCTCTCGCGGCGCATGCGCAAGGGCGAGGTGGAAGTCCAGGGCGGCCCGCGCAAGGACGTGGTGCGCCTGCGCCTGGGCTTCGCCGGCGAGGACTTCGGCTACGCCATCGCCCTGGGCCTGCCGCCGCCCCCGCTGGTGAGCGCCTTCGGCCTGGACCCGGAGATCAAGCGCGAATGCATCTGGGCCGGCCCGGCGTACCGCCCGGCCTCGCTGCTGGTGGACCGCAACGGCCCCATGGTGCGCCTGCGCGAGGGCCGCAGTTGGGAGGTGAAGGCGCAGCACCTGCCGACCTTCGACAGCCTGTTCGCCCAGATCGGCAACGACCCGCAGTGCCCGGAAGTCTTCCGCCTGCGCGAGCGCATCCGCGGCTGGCGCTTCTACGACCACTTCCGCAGCGACGCCGAGGCCCCGGCGCGCCTGCCCCAGCTCGGCACCCGCACGCCGGTGCTGCACCACGACGGCCGCGACCTGGCCGCGGCGCTGCAGACCATCCGCGAGATCGGCGACGCCGAGGCGCTGGACGCGGCCATCGCCGACGCCTTCCCCGGCGCGCGCCTGGACATCGACGTCCAGAGCGGCGGGCGCTTCGCCGTGCAGCTGCTGCAGCACGGCCTGCTGCGCCCGCTGAGCGGCACCGAGCTGTCCGACGGCACCCTGCGCTACCTGCTGCTGGTGGCCGCCCTGCTCACCCCGCGGCCGCCGTCGCTGATGGTGCTGAACGAGCCGGAGACCAGCCTGCACCCGGACCTGCTGCCGGCCCTGGGGCGCCTGATCGTCCGCGCCTCGGAACACACCCAGGTGTGGGTGGTGTCCCACGCGGCGCGGCTGATCGCCACCCTGGAGGAACACCCGCAGTGCAACGCCATCCACCTGGAGAAGGAGCTGGGGCAGACGCGGATTCGTGGCCAGGGGATGTTCGACGAGCCGGCTTGGCATTGGCCGGATTGAGGGTACGGGGAAGCTCCCGGTAACGGCGGTTTACGGCTTGGCCACATTGCCTCTCCCTAACCCTCGCCTACGCGGCCCGCCCTGAAGGGAGAGGGGACCGTTCGGCGTGCTCGGCTATTCCTGAGTCAGCCGGCTATCACGACGTTCCAGTTTGACGACGATACTTTCTCGGCACGGACAAGCTCCCTCTCCCTTCAGGGAGAGGGCTGGGGAGAGGGAGCGGACTCAACCCCGAACGCCAAGACCTCCAGCGAACGGCTCTCCCTCAAACCACCGCCCCCGTCGCCACCTCCTTCTTCACCCCCCGGCTGACCCACCAGCCGAACGCCCCCGCCGTGAAGAACATCAGCACCCCGTAGATCGCCGCCGGGATCGCCATGGTGTGGTTGTTCAGCAGCATCGGGCTCAGGGCCAGGGCGATGGCCAGGGTGCCGTTGTGGATGCCGATCTCCATGCCGATGGCGATCGACTGCGGGCGCGACAGCCGCAGCAGGCGCGGCACCCAGTAGCCCACGGCGAGGCTCGCCAGGTTGAAGCACAGCGCCGCCGCGCCCACCACCGGGGCGTAGGTGACGAAGGTCTGCCAGTCCCTGCTCACGGCGATGACGATGATCACCGCCAGCAGCAGCGCCGAGAGGATCTTCACCGGCTTCTCCAGGGCCGCCGCCAGCGCCGGTGCCAGGCGCCGCACCAGCATGCCGATGGCCACCGGGCCGAGGACGATGACGAACACCTGCAGCACCTTGCCGAACTGCAGCGGGATGGCCTGGCCCTCGTCCATGAAGTAGACCAGCGACAGGTTGACGATCAGCGGCATGGTGAAGATGGCGATCACCGAGTTCACCGCCGTCAGGGTGATGTTCAGCGCCACGTCGCCGTGGGCCAGGTGGCTGTAGAGGTTGGCCGTGGTGCCGCCGGGGGACGCGGCCAGCAGCATCATGCCCACCGCCAGCGCCGCCTCCAGGGCGAAGCCGAGGGTGATGAAGAAGCAGGCCAGCGGCAGCAGGACGATCTGGCACACCAGGCCGATGAGCACCGGCCTGGGGTAGCGCACGACGCGGGCGAAGTCGGCTAAGGTCAGGGACAGCCCGAGGCCGAGCATGATGATGCCCAGGGCCACGGGCAGGAACAGGGTGAGCAAGGGGCTGGCGGTCATTGTTGTGGTTCTCCTGCAGCACGCGAAGGGGCGGTCTGATGCCGCCGTAGGCCGATTCTTCCTACCAGTGTGGCCTTTGTAACTGTCCCTGCCGGCCAAAAGAACTTCCTGCTGTAACAGAATGCAAAACACTGGGCGCACGCCGGTCGCCTGCGCTGTTCCAGGTCAAGCCCGTACGGCGCGCGCCTGTCCATGCTGTAGCCCATCCCTGCCCTCCCCTCGACAGGAGCCCTGCATGAGCCGACGCCGCGTTCCCCACTCCGACGCCAGCGCCACACCCTGGCACAGCCTCGCCGGCGACGAGGTCCAGGCCCGCCTGCGCAGCGGCCCCGCCGGCCTCGACGAGGCCGAGGTGCAAAGCCGCCGCCAGCAGTACGGCGAGAACCGCCTGGCGCCGCCGCGCCGGCGCGGCCCGCTGCTGCGCCTGCTGCTGCAGTTCCACAACATCCTGCTCTACGTGATGCTCGCCGCCGCGCTGGTCACCGCGCTGCTCGGCCACTGGGTGGACACCGCCGTGCTGCTCGGCGCGGTGCTGATCAACGCGGTGATCGGCTTCATCCAGGAAGGCAAGGCCGAATCGGCGCTGGACGCCATCCGCGGCATGCTCTCCTCCACCGCCACCGTGGTGCGCCAGGGCAAGCGCCAGCAGATCGACACCGCCGCCCTGGTCCCCGGCGACCTGGTGCTGCTGGCCTCCGGCGACCGCGTGCCGGCCGACCTGCGCCTGCTCGGCGGCAAGGAGCTGCGCGTCGACGAGGCGGCGCTGACCGGCGAATCCCTGCCGGTGGAAAAGAACGCCCAGGCGGTGGCCGCCGACGCGCCCCTGGGCGACCGTTACGGCATGGCCTACTCCGGCACCCTGGTGGTCTACGGCCAGGCCCGCGGGCTGGTGGTGGGCACCGGGGCGGACACCGAGCTCGGGCGCATCAACCAGATGCTCAGCAGCGTGGAGAACCTGACCACCCCGCTGCTGCGGCAGATCGACCGCTTCGGCCGCATCCTGGCCATGGTCATCCTCGGCATCGGCGCCCTGGTGTTCCTGCTCGGCACCCTGTGGCTGGGCGAGACGCCGGAACAGATGTTCATGATGGTGGTGGCCCTGGTGGCCTCGGCCATCCCCGAGGGGCTGCCGGCGATCATGACCGTGACCCTGGCCCTGGGCGTGCAGCGCATGGCCCGCCAGCGCGCCATCGTGCGGCGCCTGCCAGCGGTGGAGACGCTGGGCTCGGTGACGGTGATCTGCTCGGACAAGACCGGCACCCTGACCTGCAACGAGATGACCGTGCAGCGCCTGGTCTGCGCCGAGCGGGTGTACGAGGTGGAAGGCGTCGGCTACGTCCCCGTGGGCGGCTTCAGCGTCGACGGCCGCGCAGTGCAGCCCGACGCGCAACCGGCGCTGCAGCAGGCGATCCGCGCCGGGGTGCTATGCAATGACGCCCAACTGCGCGAGGACGGCGGCCAGTGGCTCGTCGAAGGCGACCCCACCGAAGGCGCGCTGCTGGTGCTCGGCGCCAAGGCCGGGCTGCCCCAGGAGGCCTGCGCGCAGGACTGGCCGCGGCTGGACAGCATCCCCTTCGAGTCGCAGCACCGCTTCATGGCCAGCAGCCACCAGGACGCCGGGGGCCGCCCGTGGATACTGGTCAAGGGCGCGCCGGAGCGCATCCTGGAGATGTGCTCGACGCAGCTCACCGACGCCGGCGAGGCGCCGCTGGACCCGGACTACTGGCGGCGCATGGCCACCGACACCGCCGCCCGCGGCCTGCGCCTGCTGGCCCTGGCCGCGCGGCCGGCGGCGCCGCGGGGCGCGCAGCTGGGCTTCGAGGACGTCGCCGAGGGCTTCACCCTGCTGGCCCTGGTGGGCCTGATCGACCCGCCGCGGGCCGAGGCCATCGCCGCCGTGGCGCACTGCCAGCAGGCCGGCATCCGCGTCAAGATGATCACCGGCGACCACGCCGAGACCGCCCGCGCCATCGGCGCCCGCCTGGGCATCGGCGTCGGCCGGCCGGCGGTGACCGGCGCCGAGGTGGCGCTGATGGACGACGCCGAGCTGCGCCGCGTGGCCCTGGACGTGGACGTCTTCGCCCGCGCCAGCCCCGAGCACAAGCTGCGCCTGGTGCAGGCCCTGCAGGAGGACGGCCAGGTGGTGGCGATGACCGGCGACGGCGTCAACGACGCCCCGGCGCTCAAGCGCGCCGAGGTCGGCGTGGCCATGGGCCGCAAGGGCACCGAGGCGGCGCGCGAGGCCGCCGACGTGGTGCTGGCCGACGACAACTTCGCCAGCATCGCCAGCGCCGTGCGCGAGGGCCGCGCGGTCTACGACAACCTGAAGAAGTTCATCCTGTTCATGCTGCCGACCAACGGCGGCGAGGCGCTGGTGGTGATCGCCGCGCTCTTCCTCGGCCTGGGCCTGCCGCTGACGCCGGCGCAGGTGCTGTGGATCAACATGGTCACCTCCAGCACCCTGGGCCTGGCCCTGGCCTTCGAGCCGGCCGAGCACGACATCATGCGCCGCCGCCCGCGGCCGCCGGGCAACGCCCTGCTCTCCGGGTTCTTCGTCTGGCGCGTGCTGATGGTGGCGCTGCTGATGATGCTCGGCGCCTTCGGCCTGTTCCTCTGGGAGCTGCAGCGCGGCACCGGCATCGAGTCGGCGCGGACCATGGCGGTCAACGCGGTGGTGGTGGGAGAGATGTTCTACCTGATCAACAGCCGCTCGATCTTCGGCTCGGTGCTCAGCCGCGAGGGCCTGTTCGGCAACCACTGGGTGCTGCTGGCCATCGCCGCATGCATCCCGCTGCAGCTGGCCTTCACCTACGCGCCCTGGATGCAGGAGCTCTTCGGCTCCACCGACCTCAGCCCGGCCGAGTGGCTGCGGGTGCTGGGCGCGGGGCTGCTGGTGTTCATCGGCGCCGAGCTGGAGAAGTGGGTGATCCGCCGCAGCGGACTGGCGGCGCGATTGGCGGAACGCTGAAAGGTGGGTTCGCCGGGGACGGCGGATAACGCCCGAGGCGTTATTCGCCCTACGCCACTGTCCCATCGGGCGGATAACCGTGAACGGTCATCCGCCGCTGCCCGGCTCAGAGCGCGGTGTGGCCGCCGTCCACCGGCAGTGCGATGCCGGTGGTGAAGCCGGCGTTGTCGCTGCACAGGTAGAGCACCGCCGCGGCGATCTCCTCGACCTTGCCGACGCGGCCCACCGGGTGCATGGCGGCGGCGAACTCGGCCTTCTTCGGGTCGGCCTCGTAGGCGCGGCGGAACATGTCGGTGTCGATCACCGCCGGGCACACGGCGTTGATGCGCACCTTCTTCTTCGCGTATTCGACGGCCGCCGACTTGGTCAGGCCGATCACCGCGTGCTTGGAGGCGGCGTAGATGCTCATCTTCGGCGCCGCGCCCAGGCCGGCCACCGAGGCGGTGTTGACGATGGCGCCGCCGCCCTGGGCGAGCATCACCGGAATCTGGTGCTTCATGCACAGCCAGACGCCCTTGACGTTGACGCCCATGATGGCATCGAACTCGCTTTCCTTGCCGTCGGCCAGCTTGCCCTGCTCGATCTCGATGCCGGCGTTGTTGAAGGCATAGTCCAGGCGGCCATAGGCCTCCACGGTGGCGGCCACCAGCGCCTCGACCTCGGCGTCGCGGGTCACGTCGCAGCGGATGAAGCGCGCCTGCCCACCCGTGGCGCGGATCAGCTCGGCGGTGGCCTCGCCGCCGGCGGCGTCGAGGTCGGCGACCACCACCTTGATGCCCTCGCGGGCGAAAGCCTGGGCGGTAGCGCGGCCGATGCCGGCGGCGGCGCCGGTGACCAGGGCGACCTGGCCGGAAAGCAGCTGACTCATGGACAGTCCTCGAACGGATGGAGAATCGTCCGAGTCTAGCCAGCCCCGCGCGCGGGCAAAGCACTATCAGGCCGCTGTAGCTGGCACTATCCGTAATGGTGATGAAGCGGCCAGGAAAGAATCATCGCCATGGATAGCCAGGCATTCTCGCGGTCGGTTGCAGCTTGCCTAGGCCCGCGGCGCGGACTATCCCTAGGGCTTCCCCCTCCGTGAGAGCATCGCCATGACCGCCCCGCTCAACCGCCAGTTCGTGCTCGCCCAGCGCCCCCAGGGCGCCATCGACCAGGACACCTTCCGCTACCAGGAAACCCCGCTCGGCGAGCCCGGCCCCGGCCAGGTGCTGGTGCGCAACCTGTACCTGTCGCTGGACCCGGCCATGCGCGGCTGGCTCAACGACGCCAAGTCCTACATCCCCCCGGTGGGCGTCGGCGAGGTGATGCGCGCCCTGGGCGTGGGCCAGGTGGTGGCCTCGAACAACCCGGCCTTCGTCGTCGGCGACCACGTCAACGGCGCCCTCGGCGTGCAGGACTACTTCCTCGGCGAGCCCAGGGGCTTCTACAAGGTCGACGCCAACCGCGCGCCGCTGCCGCTGTACCTCTCGGCCCTGGGCATGACCGGCATGACCGCCTACTTCGGCCTGCTCGACGTCGGCCTGCCCAAGGCCGGCGACACCGTGGTGGTCTCGGCCGCGGCCGGCGCGGTGGGCAGCGTGGTCGGGCAGATCGCCAGGATCAAGGGCTGCACCGTGATCGGCATCGCCGGCGGCGAGGACAAGTGCCGCTACCTGGTGCAGGAACTGGGCTTCGACGGCGCCGTCGACTACAAGAACGAGGACATCGCCATGGGCCTCAAGCGCAGCTGCCCCAACGGCATCGACGTGTTCTTCGACAACGTCGGCGGCGACATCCTCGACGCCTGTCTGGCGCGCCTGGCGCCCAAGGCGCGGGTGGTGATCTGCGGCGCCATCAGCCAGTACAACAACAAACAGGCGGTGAAGGGCCCGGCCAACTACCTGTCGCTGCTGGTCAACCGCGCCCGCATGGAGGGCATGGTGGTGATGGACTACGTCAGCCGCTACCCCGAGGCCATGCGCGAGATGGCCGGCTGGCTGGCCGAGGGCAAGCTGAAGTCGAAGGAAGACATAGTCGAGGGCCTGCAGACCTTCCCGCAGACGCTGCTCAAACTGTTCAAGGGCGAGAACTTCGGCAAGCTCATCCTCAAGCTCTGAAGGCCCACCGTAGGGCGCATAACGCCCCGGGCGTTATGCGCCCTACGGTACTGAACCATGTGGCACCCTGTAGGAGCGCCCCCTGGGCGCGAATCGCGGGCAGGGCCCGCTCCTACAGGTGCAAGAGAAACCCATCCTACGAAAAGCATCCCGGCGCCATCCTTCTCGAAATCCTTCGTCTTCCTACGCCAGGCACTGACGCCGGGCAAGCCGCGGCCCTACACTGCGGCTAAGCTTCAGCCCCGACGTTTCACGGAAGACGCCCATGCCCCTCACCCGCTGGCTGCCCGGCCTGGACAACCTGCTGCACTACCGCGCCGTCTGGCTGCGCCCGGACATGCTCGCCGGCCTGTCGGTGGCGGCCATCCAGATTCCCACCGCCATCGCCTATGCCCAGATCATCGGCTTCCCGGCCCAGGTCGGGCTCTACGCCTGCATCCTGCCGATGCTGATCTACGCCCTGGTGGGCAGCTCCAGGCAACTGATGGTGGGCCCCGACGCCGCCACCGCGGCCATGGTCGCGGCGGCCATCACGCCGCTGGCGGCGGGCGATCCGCAGCGCCTGCTGCAGCTGTCGATGATCGTCGCGGTGATGGTCGGGCTGCTGTCCATCGTCGGCGGCCTGGTGCGCGCGGGCTTCGTCGCCAGCTTCCTGTCGCGGCCGACCCTGGTGGGCTACCTCAACGGCATCGGCCTGAGCCTGATCGCCGGCCAGCTGGGCAAGCTGCTGGGCTACCACACCGAGACCAGCGGCTTCCTCGCCGGCCTGCTGGCGCTGTTGCGCAACCTCGGCAGTACCCACCTGCCGACGCTGGCCCTGGGCGTGGCCACCCTGCTGCTGATGATCCTGCTGCCACGGCGCTACCCGAAGATCCCCGGCGCCCTGGTGGGCGTGTTCTTCGCCACCCTGGCCAGCGTGGCGCTGGGCCTGGACCACTATGGCGTCGCCCTGCTCGGCGCGGTGCCCCAGGGCCTGCCGGAGCTGAGCTGGCCGCGCACCAGCGTGCAGGAGATGGGCAACCTGTTCCGCGACGCCCTGGGCATCACCATCGTCAGCTTCTGCAGCGCCATGCTCACCGCCCGCAGCTTCGCCGCGCGCCACGGCTACAGCATCGACGCCAGCCGCGAGATGATCGCCCTGGGCGTGGCCAACATCGGCGCCGGGGTGTCCCAGGGCTTCGTCATCAGCGGCGCCGACTCGCGCACCGCGGTCAACGACATGGTCGGCGGCCAGACGCAGCTGGTCGGCGTGGTCGCGGCGCTGGTCATCGGCCTGGCCCTGGTGCTGTTCAGCGCCCCGCTGGGCTGGATCCCCATGCCCGCCCTGGGCGCGGTGCTGCTGATGGCCGGCTGGGGGCTGATCGACTTCAGCGCGCTCAAGGGCTTCTGGCGCCTGTCGCGCTTCGAGTTCGGCCTGTGCCTGCTGACCACCGTCGGGGTGCTCAGCGTCGGCGTGCTGCCGGGCATCTTCGTGGCCATCGTCATCGCCCTGCTGCGCCTGCTGTACCTGACCTACCGGCCGAGCGACGCGGTGCTCGGCTGGGTCCACGGCATCGACGGCCAGGTGGAACTGAGCCACTACCCGCAGGCGCACACCCTGCCGGGCCTGGTGATCTACCGCTTCGACGCGCCGCTGCTGTTCTTCAACGCCGACTACTTCAAGCAGCGCCTGCTGCAGGTGGTGGCGCAGACCAAGGCACCGCGCGCCGTGCTGCTCAATGCCGAGGGCGTGCTGAACCTGGACGTCAGCGGCCTGACGGTGCTGCGCGAGGTGCAGCAGACCCTGGCGGCGCAGGACGTGCACCTGTCCCTGGCGCGGGTGCCACGGGAAACCCTGGCGATGATGGAACGCTCCGGCCAGCTGGGCGAGCTGAAGCCGCCGCTGGTGTTCAGCTCGGTGCGCGCCGGGGTGAACGCCTACCGGCGCTGGTACAAGCGCCAGCAGGAAAGCACGCAGTCCCCGGCGACGTAGGGCGAGCCGCCGTCCGTGCCTCCAGGGTGTCCGGCGTGGCCGGTGAATCCAATCGCGGACGGAGTCCGCTCCTACGTCCGTGCGTCCTGGAACCGTAGGAGCGGACCTTGTCCGCGATAGCCGGACGTATCGGCGCGATTCGCGGATGAGATCCGCTCCTACGCCGCTCCACCCACACCATTCCCCTGTAGGAGCGCGCCCTGCACGCGATTCGCGGGCAGGGCCCGCTCCTACAGGTGTCTCGGCGCTGCCTACAACCGGAACTGCCCCACCACCCCCTGCAGGTCGCGGCTGAGCTGCGCCAGCTCGACGCTGGAGGACGCCGTGGACTCCATGGCCTGGGCCGACTCGTCGGCGATGCCGCGGATGCTGGTGACGCTGCGGTTGATCTCCTCGGCCACCGCGCTCTGCTGCTCGGAGGCCGCGGCGATCTGCTGGTTCATCTGGTGGATCACCGCCACCGCCGCGGCGATCTCGCCCAGCGCGGTCTCGGTCTGCTCGGCGTCGCCGACGCTCTTCTCCACCAGCTGGTGGCTGTGCTGCATGTGCTGCACCGAGGCCTGGGCGCCGCTCTGCAGCGCGCCGATGAGCTTCTCGATCTCCGCCGTGGACTGCTGGGTGCGCCGCGCCAGGGCGCGCACCTCGTCGGCCACCACGGCGAAGCCGCGGCCCTGCTCGCCGGCCCGCGCCGCCTCGATGGCGGCATTGAGCGCCAGCAGGTTGGTCTGCTCG
Organism: Pseudomonas sp. 273; assembly: GCF_029201425.1. Lineage (NCBI taxonomy): Bacteria > Pseudomonadati > Pseudomonadota > Gammaproteobacteria > Pseudomonadales > Pseudomonadaceae > Pseudomonas > Pseudomonas sp. 273. The sequence continues at coordinate 2,255,069 of NZ_CP116775.1, read as the reverse complement.
GCCACCGCCTTGATCACGTCGAGCACGCTGCCGATGTTCTGGCTCTCGCGGCCCAGGTCGTGGATGCTGGCGGAGGCCTCGCGCACCGCCTCGGCCAGCTCGGAGATGCGCCCGAGGGTGCGCCGCACCACCTGCTGGCCGCTGGCCACGGTGCCGTCGGCCTGCTCGGCGGAGTGCGCCGCGGCCTCGGCGTTGCGCGCCACCTCGTGGACAGTGGCGGCCATCTGGTTCATCGCCGTGGCCACCTGGTCGGTCTCGGCCTTCTGGCTGTTGACGCCGCTCTGGGTGCGCTCGGTGACGCCGGACAACGCCTGCGCCGAGGAGGTGATGCGGCCGACGCCGTCGTGCAGGCGGCCGACGATGCCGCGCAGGCTCTGGGCCATGGCGTCCACCGCGGCCATCAGCTGGCCCACCTCGTCCTTGCGCTCGACGCGGATGGTCTGGCTCAGGTCGCCCTCGGCGATGCGGCTGGCCATGCCGATCACCTGGCGCAGCGGGCGCACGATCAGCAGGCTGATCAGCAGCGCGGCCAGGGTGCCGACCAGCAGCGCCAGCGCCGCCGAGCCGAGCATGGCGCCCACGCTGCTGTGCAGCACGCTGACCATGGCCGCCTGCTGCGTGGCGTAGGAAGCGTCCACCTGCTGCATCATCTCTTCGGCGCGCTGCGACATCTCGCGGTGCGCCTGCTGTTCCTTGGCCAGGCCGGCGGAGTAGTCGCCGAGGTTGTTGCCGAAGCCGTCGATGTTGGTGGCCACGTCCTTGATCACCGAGACGTAGGCCGGGTCGGTGATCGCCGCCTGCAGCTGCTTCGACAGCTCCAGGGCCTCGTCGGCGGACTTGATGCGCGCGTCGCCGCCGGTCTCGCCGTCCTTCTGGTCCAGGCGCGCGCGGGCCTCGTTCAGGCCCTGCAGCACCAGGCGGTAGAGCTGGCCGACCTGGGCCGCCTGCTTGAGCAGTTCCTCGCCGTTCTGGCCCTGGCTCTGCTTGAGTTCGTAGGCGCCGTCGTCGGCCAGGCTGGACTGCAGGATGTCCAGGCTGTTGGAGGCGCTGGACACCGACCAGTTGGCGGCCTCCAGGGCCAGGTGGCGGCTCTTGCTGGCCTGTTCGAAGCGGTCGAAGGACGCCAGGTAGCCGGCCATGGCCTGGGCGACGCGCTCCATGGCCTCGGCCTGGCCGGGGTGCGCCTTGAGCTGCTCGACGTGCCCGGCGAGGACCTTGGCGCGCTGGCGCAACTGCTCGGCGGCCTTGGGGTTGGCGTCACGGACGAAGTCCTTCTCGCTCTGGCGCATCTCCAGGACTTCGCGATTGACCGCGCTCATGGCGTCCAGCAGGCCGAAGCGCTGCTCGATGGAGCGCAGCGCCCCGACGCCGATCCCGGCGACCAAAGCTGTCAGCAGCAGTACCAGGCCGAAGCCCAGCGCCAATTTCTTCGCCGTCCCCAGATTGGCCAACCGCCGTTGTACGAACGCGACCATGCCAGCTCCCCTTCGAATGCCCTGCGGGAGAGTCTTCGACCGAAGCTCTCCCGTTCTTTGTCGTTGCTTTCGGACGGAACATTAGGAGCCGGCCGACCGGCGGAACAAGGGGGTCCGTCGATGATGGCAATACGATGTTGCGCACGGGCATGCACAGGTCGCATCCAGGACAGTCGCGCGCCAAGGTCCCGGCGCGCGACAGCCCGTGCGCCTATTTGGGGCGGATCATGCTGAAGGTGTCGCGGGTGAAGGCGTATTGGGTGCCGCCCAGGCGGCCGACCAGGTCGAGCCTGGCCGGGTCGACGTGGCGCTCGTCGCGCAGCACGGCGTCGTCGATGTGCGCCAGCAGCACGCGGGCGAAGATCAGGTAGCAGCTGGGCTTGTCCGCCGGGTAGGGCTGGATCTGCGCCAGCTCGCACTCGAAGTGCCACCACTGCGCCGGCCACCCGCGGCGGCGCCACGCGCACGCTGGGCAGGGTGGCGATGCCGGCCTGCTCGATCTCGCTGACGCCATGGGGCAGCGTCGCCGCGGTGGCGTTCATGGCCTCGGCATGGGCGGCGCTGACCAGGTGGATCACCAGTTGGCCGGTCTCGCGCACGTTGCGCAGGGTGTCCTTGACGCTGCCGTCGTCGCGGATGCTGGTGTTGACCATCAGCGTCGGCGGCTCGTCGCTGATGACCTGGAAGAAGCTGAAGGGCGCCAGGTTGCCGTGGCCCTCCGCGGACAGGGTGGAAACCCAGGCGATGGGCCGCGGGGTGACGGTGGAGGCCAGCCAGCGGTAGGCGTCGGCGGGCGCGAGGGTGCTGAAGTCGAGCTGCATGAGTGGGGTTCCTGACTGCCGGGCGGGCCGGAGCGCCCGTCCGCCCGGTGATTATGCCCGCCTTGCCCGCGCCCGGTCAGCGGCCCGCGCGCGATTCCTTGATGTAGAAGCGCGCCTTGCTGGCCTTGTCCAGGCAGCCGCCGTAGGACTCGACCTGCTGCTCGGTCTTGGCCGCGCTGATCAGCGCCAGCGCCTTGGAGTAGCTGACGGTGCCGGCGAAGCCTTCGGCCTTGGCCAGGTCCAGCTCGTGCCAGGCGGCGTTCAGTTCGCTGGCGCAGCTGTCGCGGTTGACCGTCTTGCCGGAGCAGCCGGCCAGCACCAGGCTGGCGGCGAGTACTGCGAGAAGTGCCTTCATGACGACCTCCTTGGTGGTTCGGGCGTGTTCCAGCTTAGACCGCCACCGTCCAAGGTTACAGGTGGGTTTGGCGTAGGGCGCATAACGCCTACGGCGTTATCCGCCGTTTGGCCTTGGTTCACGGCGGCTCCGAGGTTGACCTGGGCATTGGCTGTGGCCCCGGTGTATCGGCGGATAACCGCGAACGGTTATTCGCCCTACGCCCGTGCGCGCAGGTACTCCACCACCTCGTCATGGTTGCCGCGGAACTCGATTCGTGAGGCCTTGCTTTCCAGCTGGTAGGCGTACATCGGGTCGTAGTATTCGCCCAGCAGCCCCTCGATCCAGCCCCGGTGCAGGTCCACCGCGCCGCTGCGGCGCTGCTCGTCCAGGGCCGCGTCCATGATCGCCGCCAGGCGCTGGTAGCGCTCGCCGCCCAGGCGCTTGACGATGCCCGACAGGCTCTTGCGCAGGTAGGCGGCGAAGGCCTCGAAACCTTCTTCCGGCGCGCCCTTCACCTCGACGAACTCGGCGCACAGGTCGATCACGTAGTCCTTGAGGATGCGTTCCACCCGGCCCTCGAAGCTGTCCTCCAGCCACACCAGCGGGTAGCCCTGCATGCCCTGGTAGAGCTCCAGGGGCAGCGAGCAGCTGCCGACGATGCGCCCCTCGTCCTCCAGCACGAACTGGTTCATGCCGGCGTGGCGCTTCTTCAGGATGTCGATGGCCAGGCGGTTCTCGAAGTCGATCTGCGCCGGCTGCGGCGTGGCCCGGCGGCCGAAGCTGGAGCCACGGTGGTTGGCGTGGCCTTCCAGGTCCAGGGCGTTGTCCAGCTGCGCCACCACCTCGGTCTTGCCGGTGCCGGTGAGGCCGCCGATCAGCACGAAGGAACACTCCTCGGTGGCGGCGCGGGTGGTGTCGAAGAGGAAGCCGCGCAGCGCCTTGTAGCCGCCGACCACGCGCGGGTATTCGATGCCGGCGTCCTTCATCCACTGCTGGACGATCTGCGAACGCAGGCCGCCGCGGAAGCAGTACAGGTAGCCGTCGGGTGGCGCCGGGCGAAGTCCAGCCAGGCTTCGATGCGCTCGGCCTTGAGCGGGCCGCAGACCAGTTCGTGGCCCAGGGCGATGGCCGCCTGCTGGCCATGCTGCTTGTAGCAGGTACCCACCTTCTGCCGCTCGATGTCGTTCATCAGCGGCAGGTTCTCGGTGTGGGGGAAGGCGCCCTTGGTGTATTCCACCGGGGCGCGCACGTCCATCAGCGGGACGTCGTCGAGGAAGAGTTCGCGGTAGTGCCGGGTGTTGTCGCGCATCAGGCCACCTCTACCGCGTGACGCTGTCGCTCGACCAGCTCGCCGATCGGCGCCAGCTGCAAGCCCAGTTCGGCGGCGGCGGCGAGGAATTCCCCCTCGCCTTCCGGAGTCACCGCCACCAGCAGGCCGCCGCTGGTCTGCGGGTCGCACAGCAGCAGCTTGTGCAGCTCCGGCAGCGGCGCGATGCGCTCGCCGTAGCTGTCGAAGTTGCGCAGGGTGCCGCCGGGCACGCAGCCCTGCTCCAGGTAGTACTGGACGTGCTCCAGGCGCGGCACCGCGTCGAAGCGGATACGCGCGGTCAGGCCGGCGCCGTCGGCCATCTCCACCAGGTGGCCGAGCAGGCCGAAGCCGGTGACGTCGGTCATGGCGGTCACCCCGGCGAGCTTGCCGAAGCGGCTGCCGGGCTTGTTCAGGGTGCACATCCAGTCGCGGGCCAGGCCCACGTCCTCGGCGCGCAATTTGGACTTCTTCTCGGCGGTGGTGAGGATGCCGATGCCCAGCGGCTTGGTCAGGTACAGGCGGCAGCCGGCGCTGGCGGTGTCGTTGCGCTTCATGAAGCGCTTTTCCACCAGGCCGGTGACGGCCAGGCCGAAGATCGGCTCGGGGGCGTCGATGGAATGCCCGCCGGCCAGCGGGATGCCCGCCTCGTCGCAGACCTTGCGGCCGCCGGCGATGACCTCGCGGGCGATTTCCGGCGCCAGCACGTTGACCGGCCAACCGAGGATGGCGATGGCCATCAGCGGGTCGCCGCCCATGGCGTAGATGTCGCTGATGGCGTTGGTGGCGGCGATGCGGCCGAAGTCGAAGGGGTCGTCGACGATCGGCATGAAGAAGTCGGTGGTGGACACCACGCCGTGCTCGCCGTCGATAGCATAGACCGCGGCGTCGTCGCGCGAGGCGTTGCCGACCCACAGGTTCGGGTCCAGGTTCTGCGCCCCGCTGCCGGCCAGGATCACCTCCAGCACCTTGGGGGAAATCTTGCAGCCGCAGCCGGCACCGTGGCTGTACTGGGTCAGGCGGATGGGTTCGCTCATGTTGGCTCCGGGGGCGGGAAATCGATCGGCCGATTCTAGCAAACACCCTTGGCGCCCCGCCCTACCCGGGCGTATCGTCGGTACTATCCGGCGCCGGCCATAGGCTGCGCGCCGCGCCTTGCAATGCCTTGCCTGAGGAATGACCGTCCATGTCGAAACAAGTGGCGCTGGTGCTCGGCTCCGGCGGAGCGCGGGGTATGCGCATATCGGCGTGATCGAGGAACTGGAGCGGCGCGGCTACGAGATCGTCTGCATCGCCGGCTGCTCCATGGGCTCGGTCATCGGCGGCATCTACGCCGCCGGCAAGCTGGGGGAGTACCGCGACTGGGTGGAGAGCCTGGACTACCTGGACGTGCTGCGCCTGCTGGACGTCAGCTTCCGCCTCGGCGCCATCCGCGGCGAACGGGTGTTCGGCAAGATCCACGAGATCATCGGCGACATCAACATCGAGGACCTGCCGATCCCCTATACGGCGGTGGCCACCGACCTCACCAACCAGCAGGAGATCTGGTTCCAGGAAGGCGACCTGCACCAGGCCATGCGCGCCTCGGCGGCCATTCCCAGCCTGTTCACCCCGGTGATGCAGGGCCCGCGCATGCTGGTCGACGGCGGCCTGCTCAACCCGCTGCCGATCGTCCCGGTGGTGTCCAGCCACACCGACCTGATCATCGCGGTCAACCTCAATGCCACCAACCAGCGCCAGTACCAGTTGCCGGTGATCGAACGGCCGGCGGCGATCAAGGGCCGTTTCGACAGCCTGATCGGCAGCCTCAGCGACAAGCTCAGCCTGTTCCGCCGCCACAGCCCGGAGCTGGTGCCGCCGGAGCTGCGCGCCGAGGCCCTGCTGGAGCCGGTGCCGGACAGCGAGGAGCCGGCCGAGCCGGAAATGCAGCAACCGGCCGCCGCGCCGCAGGCCAAGGGCTCGCCGAAGTCCGCCAGCGGCAGCCGGGTGATCGAGAGCAGCAGCCCGGCCTCGCTGCTGGAGCTGGTCAACCAGAGCTTCGAGGTGATGCAGACCTCCCTGGCGCAGTACAAGATCGCCGGCTACCCGCCGGACGTGCTGATCAACGTGCCCAAGCGCGTGTGCCGCTTCTTCGAGTTCTACAAGGCGCCGGAACTGGTGGCGCTGGGCCGGCAGATCGCCAGCGATACGCTGGACAGGTACGAGGCGGAGAATCCGTAGGGCGCATAACGCCTACGGCGTTATCCGCCGATTGGCCTTGGCTACCGGCCCGCTCGCCGTTGGGCTTGGCGCGGGTTGGATATGTTCCCGGGCTCGGCCAAGGCGCCGGCGGCAACGGAGGTGTATCGGCGGATAACCGCGAACGGTTATTCGCCCTACGTTACTGCGCCGGCCTTTCCACCCGCGCCGAACAGCCCCCTCTCCCGCTTGCGGGAGAGGGCTGGGGAGAGGGTGCTCTTGCGGTGGTCCGGTGCGCGGGTTCGAGGTATCGCGGACGGAGTCCGCTCCTACGACGGGGTTTCGTCTGGCCCATAGGTGTGGGCCCTACCCGAGATTCGCGCAAAAGTTGCGCTCCTACGGTTCATGCCGAGCGGCAGGCCCCATTGTAGGAGCGGACTCCGTCCGCGATCCGCCGGCAAGGCGAGTACGGCTCGCTCCTACGAAAAACGGGATGCGGTGAGGGTCAGGCATCGCGCAGGCGATAGCCCACGCCGGCCTCGGTGACGATGAAGCGCGGGTTGGCCGGGTCGTCCGCCAGCTTCTGCCGCAGGTGGCCGACCACCACCCGCAGGTAGTGGGTGTCCTCGACGTGGCTCGGGCCCCAGATGTCCTTGAGCAGTTGCTGCTGGGTGACCACCCGGCCGAGGTGGCGGGCCAGGGTGGCCAGCACCGCGTATTCCTTGCGCGTCAGTGCCACTTCAGCGCCATCGAGCGCTACCCGGCGGTAGGCGAAGTCCAGGTGCAGCGGCCCGACCGTGACGCTGGCCGCCTGGCTCTCGCCCTGGTGGCCCTGGCGCAGCAGCGCGCGGATGCGCGCGAGGAACTCCTGGATGCCGAAGGGCTTGGTCACGTAGTCGTTGGCGCCGCCGTCCAGGGCCAGCACCTTCTCGCTCTCGGCGGCGCGTACCGAGAGCACCAGCACCGGCACCTGCGACCACTCGCGCAATTCGCGCAGCACCTGCTGGCCGTCCTTGTCCGGCAAGCCGAGGTCCAGCACCACCAGGTCCGGGCGGTTCAGCGCGGCCTGGGCCAGGCCCTCCTCGCCGCTGCCGGCCTCCACCACCCGGTAGCCGCCGGCGTTGAGGCTGATGCGCAGGAACTTGCGGATCTGCGGTTCGTCATCGATGACCAGGATGCAGGCGGCGTTGGTGCTCATCGGGCTCGGCTGGCTGGGGGCGGTGGCGCCTAGCTTGGGCCTTTCAACTACCGGCATCAAGCTGCTCCAGGTCCGGTTGGCGCTGCAGCGGCAGGTGCAGGGTCAGGGTGGTGCCGCGGCCGTCCAGGCCGTCGCCGACGCTGATGCGCCCGCCGTGGGCGCCGACCATGCCCTGGCAGATCGCCAGGCCCAGGCCGGTGCTCGGCCCGCCGCGGTCGCCGCGGGCGGCGCTGTAGAACATGTCGAAGATCTTCTCCCGCTCGCCCTCGGGAATCCCCGGGCCCTCGTCGCTGACGCTGAACTGCAGTTCGTCGCCCACCTGCGCCGCCGCCACCCGCAGGCGCCCGCCGCTGGGCGAGAAGCGTGCGGCGTTCTCCAGCACGTTGACCAGCGCCTGCTCGATCAGCGCCGCGTGCACGTACAGCAGCGGCAGCTCGGCCGGCACGCGGGTTTCCACGCGGTAGGGCGCGAGCAGCGCACGCAGGCGGTGCACGGCGCTGCCGACGATGTCCTCCGGGGCCACCCAGTCGCGCGCCAGCTTCAGCCCGCCGTGGCCCAGGCGGGTCATGTCCAGCAGGTTCTGGATGTAGCGGTCCAGGCGCTCGGCCTCGTCGCGGGTGCTTTCCAGCAGTTCCTTGCGGTCGGCCGGGGGAATGGCGTCGCCCAGGGCCAGCAGGCTGTCGATGGCGCCGCGCATGGTGGTCAGCGGGGTGCGCAGGTCGTGGCTGACCGAGGCCAGCAGCGCGCTGCGCAATTGTTCGGTCTCACCGTGCAGGCGCGCCGCCTCCAGGTCGTCGGCCAGGCGCGCGCGGGCCAGGGCCTGGGCCAGCGGCTGGCCGAGGGCGGCGAGCAGGCGGCGGCGCTGGCCGGGCAGCGGCTCGCCGTCCCTGGGGCGCACGCCGAGCAGCGCCAGCGGCCCCTCCTCCGCCGACAGCGGCCACCACCACCAGCGCCCCGACGGCAGGGTGCCGGTGCCCAGGCCGGCCGGCTGGTCGTGCTGCCAGGCCCAGTCGGCGGCGGCGCGCTCCTGCTCGTCGAAGCCGCGGGCGTGGCCGCTTTCCACCTTCCAGTCATCGTGCTGGCGGGCCAGCACGCAGATGTCCAGGTCGTTCCACAGGGCGAACTGCTGGCTGGCGGCGGCCAGCACCGCCTGGCGGTCGGTGGCGGCGGTGAGCTTGCGCGACAGTTCCAGCAGCGCGCCGGTTTCTTCCTGGGTGTCGCGCAGCACCTGCAGCTGGCGGCGCTGGCGCGCGGCCAGGTTGCCGGTGAGCGCGGCCATGAGCAGGAAGAACAGCAGGGTCAGCACGTCCTGTTCGCGCTGGATGGAGAAGGAGAAATACGGCGGGATGAACAGGAAGTCGTAGGCCAGGAACGACAGCACCGCGCACAGCAGCGCCGGCCACAGGCTGCTGCGCACCGCCACCAGCAGCACCGCGGCGAGGAACACCAGGGAGATGTTCGGCAGCTCCAGCAGGTGCGCCACGCCCCAGGCCAGGGCGCTGGCCACGGCGGCGGCCAGCGCCGCCAGCAGGTAGTCGCGCCAGTGGCCGCGCTCGCGCCGGCGCGGGGTGGCCGGGGCCAGGTCGGCCTCGCTGTCCAGCGCGCTGATCTCCAGGCCCTCGCCCAGGCGCAGCAGGCGTGCCGCCAGGCCGCCGCCGAACAGCCGGCGGTGCCAGCGCTGCCGCGAACGGCCGACCAGGATCAGGCTGGCGCGGCGCTCGCGGGCGTGCTCGACCAGGGTGCGCGCCACCTCCCCGCCGCGCAGCTGCACCACCTCTCCGCCCAGGCGCTCGGCCAGCTGCTGGGCGTTCTGCAGGTACAGGCGGGATTGCTCGTCGCGGGCGTCGCCGGTGTCGACGTGGACCAGGCTCCAGGGCAGGTGGCGGCGCTCGGCCACCCGCGAGGCGTGGCGCACCAGGCGTTCGGCGTTGCGCTCGCCGTCCACGCCCACCAGCAGGCGGCCGCGCAGCGCCGGGGCCTCGCCGCCCTGCTGGCGGTAGCGGTGCGCCAGGTCGGCATCCACCCGCGCGGCGGCGGTCTGCATGGCCAGCTCGCGCAGCGCGGTGAGGTTGGTCTGGCTGAAGAAGGCGTCGATGGCCGCGCGCGCCTGTTCCGGCACGTAGACCTTGCCCTCGCGCAGGCGCTCCAGCAGCTCGCGCGGCGGCAGGTCCACCAGCAGCAGTTCGTCGGCCTCCTGCAGCACCCAGTCGGGCACCGTCTCGCGCACCTGCACGCCGGTGATGTCGCGCACCTGGTCGTTGAGGCTCTCCAGGTGCTGGACGTTGACCGTGGTGTAGACGTCGATGCCGGCGGCGAGCAGCTCCTGGATGTCCTGCCAGCGCTTGGCGTGGCGGCTGCCGGGGGCGTTGCTGTGGGCCAGCTCGTCGACCAGTGCCAGCTGCGGCGGCTCGCGCAGCAGGCCGTCGAGGTCCATCTCGGCCAGGTGGATGCCGCGGTACTCCGAGCGCAGCAGCGGCTGCTGCGGCAGGCCGGCCAGCAGCGCCTCGGTCTCGGCGCGGCCGTGGGTCTCGACGATGCCCACGCGCAGCTTCACGCCCTGGCGCAACTGGCCCTGGGCCGCCAGCAGCATGGCGTAGGTCTTGCCCACGCCGGGCGCGGCGCCGAGGAACACCTTGAGGCGCCCGCGGCCGTTGCGCTCCACTTCCGCGAGCAGGGCGTCGGCACGCCTGGGATCGGTCATCTCGGCCTCCTGGGAATTGTGCGCAAGTCTAGCGAGGCAGTTGCTCGAGGGCCATGTTCAGGGCCAGCACGTTGACCACCGCCGGGCCCACCAGCGGCCGCCGGGTGTTAGCCTCGACCAGGTTCTGCACGGCCTGGACCGGCAGGTTGCGGACCTGGGCGATGCGCGGCACCTGGTAGAGCGCGGCGTCCGGCGGCAGCTGCGGGTCCAGCCCGCTGCCGGAGGTGGTGACCAGCGCCAGCGGCACCGGGCGCCCGGCCACCGCTTCGGCGGCGGCGTCCTTGGCGATGCGCTGGGCCAGCGCCGGGTTGCCCGGGGCCAGGTTGGAGGCGCTGCTGGAGACGGTGGCGTAGTCGCCGGCCGAGGGCCGCTCGTGGAACCACTGCGGTCCCGCGAACTTCTGCGCCAGCAGCGCCGAGCCGCGGACTTCGCCCCTGGCGTCGCGCACCAGGCTGCCGTTGGCCTGCTCGGGGAAGGCCAGCTGGGCGATGCCGGTGACCAGCAGCGGATAGGCCACGCCGGTGACCAGCGACAGCAGGGCCAGGGAGGCGATGGCGGGACGGATGTGGGTGAGCATTTTTCGGTTTCCTCGATGATGCGGGCTCTTCGTAGGAGCGAGCTTGCTCGCGAAGCTCTTCGAACCAGGGCGGTTCGCGAGCAAGCTCGCTCCTACAGTCCGGGTAACCCCGTAGGATGGGTTGAGCCTGCGAAACCCATGCTGCCGGCAATGGCGATGGGTATCGCTTCGCTCAACCCATCCTACGAAGGGCGTCTCTGCAACCCTGTTCAGGCCAGGCCCACGGCCACCAGCAACAGGTCGATGGCCTTGATGCCGATGAAGGGCGCGATGATGCCGCCCACCCCGTAGACCAGCAGGTTGCGCCGCAGCAGGTGCATGGCGTCGCTGGCCTGCACGCGCACGCCGCGCAGGGCCAGGGGGATCAGCGCGATGATGATCAGCGCGTTGAACACGATGGCCGAGAGGATGGCGCTCTGCGGGCTGGCCAGGCGCATGACGTTGAGCACCTGCAGCTGCGGGTAGATGCCGGCGAACAGCGCGGGCAGGATGGCGAAGTACTTGGCCACGTCGTTGGCCACCGAGAAGGTGGTCAGCGCGCCGCGGGTCACCAGCAGTTCCTTGCCCACCTGGACCACGTCGAGCAGCTTGGTCGGGTCGCTGTCCAGGTCCACCAGGTTGGCCGCCTCGCGCGCCGCCTGGGTGCCGTCGTTCATGGCCATGCCGACGTCCGCCTGGGCCAGCGCCGGGGCGTCGTTGGCGCCGTCGCCGCACATCGCCACCATGCGCCCCTCGGCCTGCTCCTGGCGGATGCGCGCCAGCTTCTTCTCCGGGGTGGCCTCGGCGATCACGTCGTCCACCCCGGCCTCGGCGGCGATGGCCGCGGCGGTCAGCGGGTTGTCGCCGGTCACCATCACGGTGCGGATGCCCATGCGCCGCAGCTCGGCGAAGCGCTCGCGGATGCCCGGCTTGACCACGTCCTTGAGGTGGATGGCGCCCAGCAGCCTGCCGTCGGCCACCACCAGCAGCGGGGTGCCGCCGCTCTGGGCGATGCGTTCGACCTCTTTCGCCAGGCTTTCCGGCATGTCGTCGCGGGCGCGGCCGATGAAGGCCAGGGCGGCGTCCACCGCGCCCTTGCGGTAGACGTGGCCGTCCAGGTCGACGCCGGACAGCCGCGTCTCGGCGCTGAAGGCGATGGGCGTCAGCTTCTCGCGCGACGGCTCCGGCAGCAGCACCTGGGCGCGCAGGAACTCGACGATGGACTTGCCTTCGGGCGTGTCGTCGGCCAGCGAGGCGAGGAAGGCGCCTTCGGCCAGCTCCACGGCATTCACCCCGGGCGCGGCGTGCAGCGCGGCGCAGCGGCGGTTGCCGAAGGTGATGGTGCCGGTCTTGTCGAGCATCAGCACGTGCACGTCGCCGGCGGCCTCCACCGCACGGCCGGACTTGGCGATCACGTTCAGCCGCACCAGGCGGTCCATGCCGGCGATGCCGATGGCCGAGAGCAGGCCGCCGATGGTGGTCGGGATCAGCGTCACCAGCAGCGCCACCAGGAACACCAGCGGCAGGTTGCCGCCGGCGAACAGGGCGAAGGGCTTGAGCGTCACCACCACCAGCAGGAAGATCAGCGTCAGGCCGATCAGCAGGATGTCCAGCGCCACCTCGTTGGGCGTCTTCTGCCGCTTGGCGCCCTCCACCAGGGCAATCATGCGGTCGAGGGTCGACTCGCCGGGGTTGACGCTGATGCGGATCTGCAGCCAGTCGGAGACCAGCCGGGTGTTGCCGGTGACCGCCGAGCGGTCGCCGCCGGACTCGCGGATCACCGGCGCCGATTCGCCGGTGATGGCGGCCTCGTTGACCGCCGCTACGCCCTCGATCACCTCGCCGTCGCCGGGGATCAGCTCGCCGGCCACCACGCGCACCACGTCGCCCTTGCGCAGGCTGCCGGCGGGCACGCTCTCGTAGCTGCCATCGACATTCAGGCGCTGCGCCATCAGGCCCTGGCTGCCGGCCTTGAGGCTGTCGGCGCGGGCCTTGCCGCGCCCCTCGGCCAGGGCCTCGGCGAAGTTGGCGAAGAGCACGGTGAACCACAGCCAGGCGGCGATCTGCGCGGCCACCGCCAGGGGCACCGCGTCGCCGCCGGTGAAGCACAGCACGGTGGTGAGGATGGCGGTCAGCTCCACCACCAGCATCACCGGCGAGCGCTGCAGCTGGCGCGGGTCGAGCTTGACGAAGGCCTGCAGCAGCGCCGGCTTCCACAGCGCGGCGAAGCTCAGGCTGTGGCGTTTCTCGGGGGCGGGCATGGCGGGCTTGAGCGACATGTCCTGGGTCTTGGCATTCATCTGTTGGCTCCTCAGAAGCCGAGGGTCAGGTGGTCGGCCACCGGGCCGAGGACCAGGGTCGGCAGGAAGTTCAGGCCGCCGACCAGGAGGATGGTCGCCGCCAGCAGGCCGACGAACAGCAGGCCGTGGGTGGGGAAGCTGTTCGGCCCCACCGGCACGCGCTTCTTCGCCGCCAGGCTGCCGGCGATGGCCAGCACCGGGACGATGTAGCCGAAGCGGCCGATGAGCATGGCCAGGGCGATCATCAGGTTGTGGAACGGGGTGTTGGCGCCGAAGCCGCCGAACGCCGAACCGTTGTTCGCGGTGCCCGAGGTGTAGGCGTAGAGCAGTTGGCTGAAGCCGTGGGCGCCGGGATTGCTCACCGACGCGGCCGGGCCCGGCAGGCTGGCGGCGATGGCGCCGAGCACCAGCACGCCGACCGGCATCACCAGCAGGGTGGCGACCAGCAGGCGGACCTCGCGGGCCTCCAGCTTCTTGCCCAGGTATTCCGGGGTGCGGCCGATCATCAGGCCGGCGAGGAACACCGCGATCAGCACGAACAGCAGCATGCCGTAGAGGCCGGCGCCGACGCCGCCGAAGACCACCTCGCCGAGCATCATGTTGAACATCGCCACCAGGCCGCTGAGCGGGTTGAGGCTATCGTGCATGGCATTCACCGAGCCGTTGGAGGCGGCCGTGGTGGTCACCGCCCAGAGCACGCTGGCGGTGGTGCCGAAGCGGCTCTCCTTGCCCTCCAGGGGCGCGCCCTGGGTGATCGGCAACTGCGCCAGGGCCGGGTTGGGCTGGTACTCGGCCCACAGCGCCACGCCCAGGCCGACCACGAACAGCAGCAGCATGCAGCCGAGGATGGCGCGGCTCTGGCGCAGGTCCTTGACGTAGTGGCCGAAGGTGAACACCAGCGCCGCCGGGATCAGGATGATCGACGCCAGTTCGAACAGGTTGGCCCAGGCCGTGGGGTTCTCGAACGGGTGCGCCGAGTTCACGCCGAAGAAGCCGCCGCCGTTGGTGCCCAGCTGCTTGATGGCGATCTGGCTGGCCGCCGGGCCCAGCGGAATGGTCTGGTCGGCGCCCTGCAGGGTGGTGGCGTGGACGTAGTCGAGGAAGGTCTGCGGCACGCCCTGCCAGACCAGCAGCAGCGCCAGGATCAGGCACAGCGGCAACAGGCCGTAGAGGGTCGCGCGGGTCAGGTCGACCCAGAAGTTGCCGAGGTTGCTGGTGGACTTGCGGGCGATGCCGCGGGCCAGCACCACCAGCACGGCCAGGCCGACGGCCGGGCTGACGAAGTTCTGCACGGTCAGGCCGAGCATCTGGCTCAGGTAGCTCAGCGAAGCCTCGCCGCTGTAGGCCTGCCAGTTGGTGTTGGTAACGAAGCTCACCGCGGTGTTCAGCGCCAGGGTCCATTCCAGGCCCGGCAGATGCTGCGGGTTGAGCGGCAGCGCGCCCTGCCCCGCCAGGATGGCGAACAGCAGGGCCAGGCCGGCCAGGTTGAAGGCCAGCATGGCCAGGGTGTAGCGCTTCCAGTCCTGCTCGCCCTGCGGGTCGATGCCGCAGACGCGGTAGACCAGGCGCTCCACCGGCAGGAACACGGGGCTGAGGAAAGTCCGCTCGCCCTCCATCACCTTGTAGTAGAAGCGCCCGAGCAATGGCGCGGGCAGCAGCACCAGGGCGAAGAAGGCGGCGATCAGCATCACGTCATGGCTGTTCATGCGGCCTCCTAGGCGCGGTCGGCGCGCAGCAGCGCCACCAGCAGGTAGATGAAAAGCCCCGTGGCCAGGACCAGGGCCACCCCGTCGAGCACGCTCATGTCTGTTTCTCCTTACGCAGGGGAATCCTCGCGATGGGAAAAGTGTCCGCAAAGCGGGCGTAAAGAAGCGATTGGCGGGCCTTCCGGTGGGCATAAAGAAAGCGTAAAGAAGCGCTATGGCGCAGCTTTGTATGCGCGCCGATACATTGACGACACTCTGTCGATATCCGCCGCCGTCAGCCTTGCCTACCGTGGCCCCCCGTGCGAGGGCGGGTTAGCATTGACTCCGCGCCCCGGGCGCCCCCAGCGACAGGTACCCCATGTTCCCCAATCCCGCCTCCAGCCAAGACAGCCAGCGCCGCTGGACCATCCGCGCCCTGCTGGTGGACGACGACGAGCCGATCCGCGAACTGCTCTGCGGCTACCTGGCGCGCTTCAACATCGAGGCCCGCGGCGTGGCCGACGGCGCCGGGATGCGCCAGGCCCTGGCCGAGGAGAACTTCGACGTGGTGGTGCTGGACCTGATGCTGCCCGGCGAGGACGGCCTGTCGCTGTGCCGCTACCTGCGCAGCGAGTCGGACATCCCGATCCTCATGCTCACCGCGCGCTGCGAGCCGGCCGACCGCATCATCGGCCTGGAGCTGGGCGCCGACGACTACATGGCCAAGCCCTTCGAGCCGCGCGAGCTGGTGGCGCGCATCCAGACCATCCTGCGCCGCGTGCGCGGCGACGAGGCCCGCAACGAGCCGCGCGCCCAGGTGCGCTTCGACCAGTGGCGGCTGGACAGCGTGCTGCGCCAGCTGCACTCCCCGGACGGCCTGGTGGTGCCGCTGTCCAACGCCGAGTTCCGCCTGCTCTGGGTGTTCCTCGAGCGCCCGCGCCGGGTGCTCAACCGCGAGCTGCTGCTGGACGCCGCCCGCGGCCGCGCCATCGAGGCCTTCGACCGCAGCATCGACCTGCTGGTCTCGCGCCTGCGCCAGAAGCTCGGCGACGACCCGCGCTCGCCGCGGCTGATCAAGACCGTGCGCGGCGAAGGCTACCTGTTCGACGTGCGCGACATCACCTGACCCGGCCCGGGAGGCCCGCTTGAAGAAACGCTCGCTGCAGCTCGCCGACAGCCTGTTCGCCCGCCTGTTCGGCGTGTTCCTGCTGGCCATCGTGGTCGCCCACCTGCTGGCCTTCGTCTGGTTCAGCCACTTCCATCATCCGGCCCCGCCCCCGCCTCCCCCGCCGCCCCACGCATTCGCCGAACCCGGCCCGCCGCCACCGCCACCGCCGCGCCTGCCGTTCTGGAGCGTGCCCTTCGCCTTCCAGCTGCTGAGCCTGGTCGCCGCCGCCTGGTTCGGCGCGCGCCTGCTGGCGCGCCCGGTGCAGCGCCTGGGCGACGCCGCGCTGCAGCTGAGCGAGGACCTGGACAGCCCGGCGCTGCCGGAAACCGGCCCGCGCGAGGCGCGGCAGGCGGCCCAGGCCTTCAACCGCATGCGCGAGCGCATCCGCGAGCAGGTGCAGCAGCGCGGCCGCATGCTGGTGGCGGTGTCCCACGACCTGCGCACACCGCTGTCGCGCCTGAAGCTGCGCGTGGAGGAGATCGACAACCCGCAGCTGCGCGCGCGTTTCGCCCAGGACCTGGGCGAGATGATCGGCATGCTCGACTCCACCCTGCACTACCTGCACCAGGAGCGCACCAGCGAGGCGCTGCAGTGGTTCGACGTCAACGCCCTGGCCGAGTCGCTGGCCGAGGACGCCTGCGAGCACGGCGCGCGGGTCAGCGTCGAGGGCCAGTGCGCACCGCTGAAGGTGCAGCCGCTGGCCCTGCGCTCGTGCCTGTCCAACCTGCTGGACAATGCCCTGCGCTACGCCGGCGAGGTGCAACTGGTGCTGCGCGACACCGGCCAGCAGGTGGAAATCCTGGTCCGCGACCATGGCCCGGGCATCCCCGCGCAGATGCGCGAGCAGGTGTTCGAGCCCTACTTCCGCCTGGAAGGCTCGCGCAACCGCAACTCCGGCGGCGTCGGCCTGGGCCTGGCCATCGCCCGCGAGGCGGCGCGGCGCCACGGCGGCGACCTGTACTTCGAGGAAACCCCCGGCGGCGGCGCCACCGCCGTGCTGACCCTGCCGCGCGCCTGAGGCTTTGTCGGCCCCCGCATACAAAGCGCACATACCCTCGACAAGGCACGCCTCGAACCTGCCAGGACCGGGAATCCAGTTCCGGCCGCATAACCTCATGGAGGCAGTCCGATGATCAGCGGAGTCAGCAGCTACAGCAGCTATTACAGCGGCGCCGCGCTCGCCAGCACCCAGCGCAGCGCCAGCAGCAGTTCCACCAGCAGCACCGGCAGTACCGGCGACAAGGCGCAGAAATTCGCCGCCGACCTGTTCAAGTCCCTCGACAGCGACGGCGACGGCAGCGTCAGCTCCAGCGAGCTGGACAGCGCCCTGTCCGCCTCCGGCAGCGACAGCGGCGACATCGACATCGATTCGCTGCTGGCCCAGCTGGACAGCGACGGTAGCGGCGGCATCAGCCAGGACGAGCTGAGCAGCGCCCTGCAGCAGGCCCAGGGCGACATGCCACCGCCCCCGCCCTCCGCCGACCAGGCCGCCGGCGACCTGCTGGCCTCCCTGGACAGCGATGGCGACGGCAGCATCAGCAGCGACGAACTCAGCGCCGCCACCAGCAGCAGCGACAGCAGCGAGCTGTTCAGCGCCCTGGACAGCGACGGCAGCGGCAGCATCAGCCAGGACGAACTGAGCAGCGCCCTGCAGCAGGCCCAGGGTGACATGCCGCCGCCCCCGCCACCCACTTCCGGCCAAGCCGACGGCAGCCTGGCCAGCAGTGCCAGCAGTTCCAGCAGCGACGGCTCCAACACCAGCAGCTCGGCCGGCGCCGAGGCCGTGCAGCAGATGCTCGCCATGCTGGCCAGGCACTACCAGGACAGCAGCGCCGCCAGCTACCAGAACACCAGCGGTAGCCTGGTCGACATCGCCGCCTGACACGCCGGACGGCTCTTCGCAGGATGGCTCGAGCCTCGGCGAAACCCATGCGGCCAGGGCGATGGGTATCGCTTCTCTCCACCCATCCTACGTCAGCGTTTGTCCTGCACCGTAGGAGCAACTGCCTTCTGGGCTCACTCGTTCGCGGGGGTGACTGGATCAAAATTCGCGTCTCCCATGTCGCCCCATTGTAGGAGCGGGCCCTGCCCGCGAATCGCGCGCAGGGCGCGCTCCTACAGGGGAATGGCATGGCTCGGCCCGCGTAGGAGCGGACCTTGTCCGCGATAGCCGGAAGTTCCGGCGCGATTCGCGGATGAGATCCGCTCCTACAGCGTGCCCCTATGGTCCCTGCCATCCCCAAGAGCGTGGCCTACGGCATGACTGTAGGAGCGGGCCCTGCCCGCGATTCGCGCGCAGGGCGCGCTCCTACAAAGGAGCACGTGGCCGACGCCGCGTAGGACTCCGTCCGCGATAATCCCACCCCGCGCCCAAGGCTCCCCGCCTTGCCACATCCCCACAGCTGCAGTAGCCTGTCCCGCCTAATCATCCGATGATTGGATGTCTATATGGCCAATCCCCTCAAGCGCTCCCTGGTCGACATCGCCCTGGAGCAGATCCGCCAACGCATCGACAGCGGCGCCTGGGCCCTCGGCCAGCGCCTGCCGCCGGAGCCGGAGCTGGCGGAAATCCTCGGCATGAGCCGCAACACCGTGCGCGAGGCGGTACGCGTGCTGACCTTCTCCGGCGTGCTGGAAGTGCGCCAGGGCGATGGCACCTACGTGCGCGCCTGCGCCGACCCGCTGGACACCATGCTGGCCCTGGCCCGCGGCTCCATCGAGCAGGCCCTGGAGGCGCGCGGGGTGATCGAGGTCGAGGCCGCGCGCCTGGCCGCCCTGCGCCGCAGCGACGCCGACCTGGCCGCCCTGCGCCAGGCCCTGGCGCTCAGCGCCCGGCACCATGGCGGCGACCTGGAGGCCTACGTCGAGCATGACCTGGCCTTCCACCAGCGCGTGGTGGACAGCGCCCACAACCCGCTGCTGAGCGAGCTGTACCGCTACTTCTCGCGGGTGATCCGCGCCGGCCTGCAGCGCACCATCAGCGAACCCGGCCGCCCGCAGCCGCCCTTCGAGCTGCACCAGCGCCTGCTGGACGCCCTGCAGCGCCAGGACGCCGAGGCGGCCGTCGCCGCCAACCGCGCGCTGCTGATCTGACTTCCCTTCCCACTGCCTTGCGATAGCTGCCATGTCCCAACGACACCACGCCGACGAACTGCTGATCGACGCCGAGATCGACGAAGTCCCCGCCCCCGCGCCCGCCCCGGTACGGCCCTGGCTGCTGTTGCTCGGCCTGGTGCTGGTGGCGCTGAACCTGCGCCCGGCGCTGTCGAGCCTGGCGCCGCTGCTGAACATGGTGCGCGAGCACACCGGCCTGTCGGCCGCCGCCGCGGGCCTGCTGACCACCCTGCCGGTGCTCTGCCTGGGCCTGTTCGCCCCGCTGGCGCCACGCCTGGCGCGGCGCCTGGGTGCCGAACGGGCGGTGCTGGCGATCCTCCTGCTGCTGGCCGCCGGCATCGTCCTGCGCAGCCTGTTCCCGATCGCCGGGCTGTTCCTCGGCAGCCTGGTGGCCGGCGCCAGCATCGGCGTCATCGGCGTGCTGCTGCCGGGCATCGTCAAGCGCGACTTCCCGCACATCGCCGGGACCATGACCGGCGTCTACACCATGGCCCTGTGCCTGGGCGCGGCGTTGGCCGCCGGGGCCAGCGTGCCCCTGGCCGGGCTGTTCGGCGGCAGCTGGCAACCGGCCCTGGCCGCCTGGGCCCTGCCGGCGGTGCTGGCCGCGCTGGTCTGGCTGCCGCAGACGCGCCAGGTCCACCACGCCCACCGCCAGGCGTTCCAGGTCAAGGGCCTGTGGCGCGACCCGCTGGCCTGGCAGGTGACCCTGTACATGGGCCTGCAGTCGTCGCTGGCGTACATCGTGTTCGGCTGGCTGCCGTCGATCCTCATCGACCGCGGCCTGAGCCCGACGGCCGCCGGGCTGATGATGTCCGGCTCGGTGATGGTGCAGCTGCTCAGCGCCCTGGGCGCCCCCTGGTTCGGCACCCGCGGCCGCGACCAGCGCCTGGTGGTGTTCCTGGTCCTGGCGCTGACCCTCGCCGGCCTGCTCGGCCTGCTCTACGCGTCCACCGGCAGCCTTTGGCTGTGGGCGGTGGTACTCGGCCTGGGCCAGGGCGGCACCTTC
The DNA here is from genome assembly GCF_029201425.1 of Pseudomonas sp. 273. Taxonomy (NCBI): domain Bacteria; kingdom Pseudomonadati; phylum Pseudomonadota; class Gammaproteobacteria; order Pseudomonadales; family Pseudomonadaceae; genus Pseudomonas; species Pseudomonas sp. 273. The sequence goes on along the minus strand of NZ_CP116775.1, from coordinate 2,235,224 downwards.
AGCATCGGTCTGGCGCTGATCGTGCTGCGCTCGCCCGACGCCCACGTCGCCTCGCACCTGTCCGGCATGGCCCAGGGCGTGGGCTACACCCTGGCTGCCCTGGGGCCCTTCCTGGTCGGCCTGGTGCACGACCTGAGCGACGGCTGGGACGCGGTCGGCGCCATCTTCGTGGCCATCAGCCTGGGCGCGCTGATCGCCGGCCTCGGCGCCGGCCGCGACCGGATGGTGGGCGTACGCAGCGAGGCGCTCCAGTAAGCGGCGCGTCCCCGTAGGGCGCATAACGCCTAAGGCGTTATCCGCCGTCGTCGCCGGGTTCCGCGCATGGGCCAGCGGCGGATAACCGCGAACGGTTATTCGCCCTACGGTTCTGTAGGAGCGCGCCCTGTGCGCGAAACCGGCCTAGGGCGCCTTGTCCCCCGGCCCGCCCGGCGGCAGGGCGCCGCGCTTGGGGCTCTCGATCCAGTCGTTGACCAGGTTGTAGACCACCGCTAGCAGCACCGGGCCGAGGAACAGGCCGATGAAGCCGAAGCTGAGCAGCCCGCCCAGCACCCCGAGCAGCACCACCACCAGCGGCAGGTTGCCGCCGCGGCTGATCAGGTAGGGCTTGAGGATGTTGTCCACGCCGCTGATGACGAAGAAGCCCCAGATGCCCAGGAACACGCCATAGCCGTAGCTGCCCTCGAAGAACAGCCAGACGGTGGCCGGGCCCCAGACCAGCGGCGGGACCATCAGCAGGCTGCAGACGAAGGTCAGCAGGCCCAGCAGCAGCGCCCCCGGCACCCCGGCGATGAGGAAGCCGACGAAGGCCAGCACCGCCTGGGCCGCCGCGGTGCCGATCACGCCGTTGACCACCCGCTGCACGGTGCCGGCGATCAGCTCCATGTAGTGTTCGGCGCGCGGGCCGATCAGGCGCTCCAGCATCTGGTAGGCGAAGGCCTCCAGGCGCTTGCCGTCGCGGTAGAAGAAGAAGATCAGCACCAGGCTCAGGACCAGCTCGAAGATGCCCCCGGCCAGCTTGGCCGAGCGCGCCAGCAGCCAGTTGCCCACCTCGCCCATGTAGGGCTTGAGCGCGGAGAAGATGGCCACCCCCTGCTGGTCGATGGAGTACCACCAGCCGATCAGCCGGTCGCCGATCAGCGGCGTGCGCGCCAGCCAGGTCGGCGGCGGCGGCAGCCCGGAGACCTGCAGGTTCTTCACCAGCTCGACGCCGGCGCGCAGCTTGTCCGCCATGCCGAAGCCCAGCCACAACAGCGGCAGGGCCACCAGGACGATCCAGAAGGCGGTCAGCACGCCCGCCGCCAGCGCCTCGCGGCCGCCGGTCAGGCGCGTCAGCAGGCGCATCAGCGGCCAGCTGGCGAAGGCCAGCACGGCGGCCCAGAACAATGCCGTCCAGAACGGCGCCAGCACCCACAGGCTGGCGACCAGGAGGGTCACCAGGAGGATGCGCAACAGCAGGTTATCGAACATCGGGGCCGGACTCCTTCTCGGTACGGCGACGGCAGCCGGGCGCTCGCTGCGCCCAGCTTCAGCGTAGGCGAATCAGCGCAGCCAGGTCAGGTGCAGCCCGTCCCCTTCGCTGCCGCCCAGCTCCAGGCGGGCATCGCGCACGCCCTGGGCGGTGAGCGCGCCGCGCCAGTCGGCGGCATGGGCTCCGGCCAACTCGACGCGCACGCCGGTGTCCTGGCGCAGGGTGCGCACCAGCAGGTCGAGCCAGGCGCCGCCGGGCTCGGCGGGCACGTGGCTGAGAGTCAGCTCGCCGTTGGCCTTGAGCAGGCGCATCAGGGTCGCGGCGCTGGGCAGCAGTTCGCCCAGTGCGCTGCCGGCGTCCAGCTGCTCGGCGTGCAGGTAGGCGCGGCGGTTGCCGCGGGTGATGGAGTAGACCGCCAGCAGGCTGTCCTGCTGCGGCGCGGCCAGGCGCACCAGCAGGTAGGCCTGCTGGTCGTCCGGGCCGTAGAGGCTGGATTTGCCGAACACGGCGTTGGCCAGCAGGCTGCTGGAGCCACAATCGCGGCCCTCGCACCAGAACAGCGGGGTGGCATCGGCCTGGAGCAGGTCCTTGCGCGCGGCGGCGAAGGCGTTGGCGCTGGAGTCCTCGTCGGGCAGGCGGTAGGTCAGCGCGGTGAGCTGGCCGAGGGCGCGCACCTCGCCTTCCATGCGCAGGCGCCCGCTGATGCGGCTGATCGGCCCCAGCGGGTAGACCCGCTCGGTGCCGGGGGCGCTGCTGAAGTCGACGATTTCCGCCCTCGGGAAACGGGGCAGCAGGCTCAGGTCGTGGCTGTCGGGAACGTCGGCGGCGAAAACGCTGGCCGCGAACAGCGTGCCCACCAGGGGCAGCAGGGAGAGACGAGGCATGTCAGGCGTCGCACCTCCGTTGCGCACGCTGCGGGGCGTGCGCGCCCGGGCCGCTGGAATCCTTGGGGCCGCCCGGCGTGGCGGTGGCGAAGAGCTCGATCATGCAGAATCTCCCGACTGCGATCCATGCAGCGTCGTGGCAAGCCCTGCTTTAGTCAAGCGGGGTGCGGCAACGGGGTGTTTCCCCGCGGCCAGTCCCCCAGGAACGGCTGGAAGATCGCCGCCACCGCCTGCGCGCCTCCTTCGTCGTCCAGGTGCAGGTGATGGCCGCCAGGCAGCTCGTGGACCGCGAAGGGGCGCCCGTCGAGCAACTGGCGGATGCTCGGCTCGGCGGCGAGCATGCCGCCCTGGGCCAGCACCAGGCTGACCGGGCACTGCACCGCCTGGACGAAGCTCGCGGAGTGGGCGCGGGTGAAACGCAGCGGCGAGGGCAGCGTCAGGCGCGCATCGCTGCGCCAGGTGAAGCCGCCGGGCACCGGCATCAATCCGCGCCGGGCCAGCAGTTCGGCGGCCTCGCGGCTGACCGCGCCGACGCCCTTCATGCGTGCCTCCACCGCGCGGTCGATGGCTTCGTACACCGGCTTGCGCTTGTTCGGCAGCGCCAGTTGCGCCTTCAGCGCCTCGCCCAGCTTGGCCGGCGCAGTGTCGGCCTCGCCGGTGTAGGGCACCAGGCCGTCGATCAGCGCCAGGCGCTCGATACGCTCGGGCATGGCGCCGGCCAGCAGCACCGAGACGATGGCGCCCATGGAATGCCCGAGCAGCGAGAAGCGCTCCCAGCCCAGTTGCTCGGCCACCGCCAGCACGTCGTAGGCGTAGTCCCACAGCAGGTAGCTGGCCCCGGCGGCGCGGTGCGCCGAGTGGCCATGGCCGGCGAAGTCCAGGGCGACGATGCGCAGCCCGTCCAGCTTCGGCGCCAGGCGCGCGAAGCTCATGGCGTTGTCCAGCCAGCCGTGCAAGGCCAGCACCGGCTTGCCGTCCTCGGGGCCGAACAGGTGCGCGGCCAGTTCGATGTGCGGAAGGTTCAGGCGGATCTCTTCGACCTGGGCGCTCATGGGCGGGCATTCTCCTGTTCGGCGCGGCGCTGCCAGCGCTCGACGACCTGCTTGATCAGTTCGGCGGTGTCGCGCGGGCGCTCCAGCGGGAACATGTGCCCGCCGGGCAGCGACAGGGATTCGCCCCAGGGCGCGCGGCGCACCGCGCGGGCATGGTGCGGCAGCACCACCCGGCTGTGGCGGCCGCGCACCAGCGCCAGCGGCACCGCCAGGCGCCGCGGGCTGCCCGGTGCAGCGTGGGGCACGTTGCGGTAGATGCTGATCTCGGTGGCCGGGTCGAACTTCAGGCGCAGGCCCTGGCTGCTGGCGGCCAGGCCGTGGCGCACATAGTCCGCCAGGCAGTCCGGGTCGAAGCGGCGGAACAGCGACTTGCCGCCGAAGTAGCGCAGCGCCTCGTCGAAGTCGGCGAAGTCCTCGCGCCGCCCCAGGGTGCGCCCGGCCGGGGTGATGCGGTCGATGAAGCCGAAGCGCTTGGCGGCGCGGATCACCCACTGGTCGGCGAAGGTCAGGGTCGGCGAGTCGAGCATCAGCACGCCGCGGTACAGCTCCGGGCGGCGCAGCGCCGCATGGTAATGCAGCAGGCCGCCGAGGGAATGGCCGACGCCCCACACCGGCGCGCCCTGCGCTTCCAGGTGGAACAGCAGCTCGTCCACCAGGTTCGCCCAGTTGGCGTTCACCGGAAAGCGCGGGTCGTGGCCGTGCATGTCCAGGTGGCGCACCTCGAATTCCGGCGCCAGGGCCTGGAACAGCTTGCCGTAGGTGGCCGAGGGGAAGCCGTTGGCGTGGGCGAAGAAAAGCGCTTGGGACATGCCGGTGACCGCGTGCTGGAGACGGCAGGATTTTCCCCCAGGCGGCAGCGGGCGACAATGGCCGGGCCCACCGCCGGCCAGGGCAGTCCGGCCAAAAGCCAGGCCTCAGCGTTGGCGCAGGCGCGCCGGCGGCAATCCGTAGGTGCGGCGGAACAGGCGGCTGAAGTGCGCCTGGTCGTAGAAGCCCAGGTTCAGCGCCACCTCGCTCAGCGGCTGGCCGGCGAGCACCCGCGGCAGGGCGCGCTCCAGGCGCAGCTGGGTCAGCCACTGGTGCGGCGGCAGCCCGCAGTGGTTGCGGAAGCGCCGCAGCACCTGCCAGGGGCTGAGGTCGCAGAAGGCCGCCAGTTCGTCCAGCGTCGGCGGGTTTTCCAGGCGCGACTCCAGCCACTCGCGCAGGCGCCGCCAGGCCTGGGCGTCGAAGCCCTGGCGCGGCTCGCGGATGCGCAGGCTGGAAGCATGTCCGAGCAGCGTGGCCAGGCCCTGCCAGAGCCGGCCCTCCTGTTCCAGCCGCTCGCCCTCGGCCAGCACCTGGTGCAGGCCGTGCAGTTGCTGCCGCAGCTGTTCGTCGCGCACCTGGCTGGCCAGCAACCGCGGCGTGCCCTGGCGGCCGTCGCTGAGGCTGCGCGCGGCCTGCTCCAGCCACTGCGGCTCGATGGACAGCACGCGGATGCGATAGCCGTCCTCCCCTCGCTGGCGCCGTCGTGAATGCTTTCCGGGCTCATCAGCAGGATGTCGCCACCACCGGCCAGGCAGCGTTCGCCGGCGTGCACGTAGCGCTGGCGACCGTCGAGCATCAGCCCGATGTGATAGTCCAGGTGGAAGTGCCGGGGGAAGGCGAAACGGTGGTACTCGGCGTCGATGTAACGCACGCCGGGCAGCCCGCTGCGGTGGTGTTCGATGCGTTCCATCGGCCTACTCTAGCGCCGCGGCGCGGGCAGGTCTTGGATAAAATTGCGGGCTGGGGAATCCCATGGGGACGAATCGCGGACGGAGTCCGCTCCTACGACCGTGCTTCCTGGAACCGTAGGAGCGGACTCTGTCCGCGATCATCCGTCGTTGAAAACGGCGGATAACGCCGTAGGCGTTATGCGCCCTACGAACTATCGCGAACGCGGGAACCCGGGGTTCGCGAGCAAGCTCGCTCCTACGAAAAGCAAAAGCGCGTCCGCTCTAGCTCTGGCTTTTGGACTTCCAGAGAAACAACCGAGCGCACCGGAACGCCCCTTCAGAAGGCCGAGCGAAACCGGCGCTCAGGAGGTCATGCGACATGGATGTCGCTAGAGCCCCGATGGGCTACAGGGACGTACCCTCGGGGCGGGCCTCCGTGGCGGGGGAATTCGTGAGGGTAGCCCGGCTCCATCGGGCCCGTATGCGGGGCAAGCCTTTTTGGTTCCTTTTGTGGCGTTTGACAAAAGGGACTCGCCCGAGGGGGCGAAACAAAAAATCTCCGCAGACTCGGAGCGGCGCGCTACACCAAGCCCCCAAGCCAATTGGCTTCCCGCGTTCGCAGGAATGACGATGCGGAGATAGGAGCACAGGACCAAGGTTCGCGAGCAAGAGCTAGGCGCCCCCTCGATCCGACGAAGAGCATCCCGGCGCGGGCTGCAAGACTACACCACCCCAGCCATGGCGTTTTCATGTAGGAGCGCGCCCTGCGCGCGAAATCGCGGGCAGGGCCCGCTCCTACAGGTCTTCCGTATCGCCTAGCGCTCCAGCGGCACTATGGCCATGGTCAGCCGCGAGATGCAGCTGGGCTTGCCGTCGTCGCCGTGCAGGCGGATTTCCCAGACGTGGGTGGAGCGGCCGAGGTGCACCGCCTTCGCCACCGCCGTCACCCGCCCGCTGCGCAGGCCACGCAGGTGGTTGGCGTTCACCTCCAGGCCCACGCAGTAGTACTTGCTGGTGTCGATGCACAGGTAGCTGGCGGTGGAGCCGACGGTCTCCGCCAGCACCACCGAGGCGCCGCCGTGCAGCAGGCCGTAGGGCTGGTGGGTGCGGGCGTCCACCACCATGCTGGCGGTCAGCGAGTCGTCGTCCACCGCCTCGAAGCGGATGTCCAGGACCTCGCCGATGGTGTTCCTCAGGTTGGCGTTGAGCGCCTCCAGGTCAGGCGTAGTGCGCCATTGGCTCATGCATTCACTCCCGGCAGTCAGTCATGCCACTGCACCGCTTCGCGGCGCTCGGCCCATTCGTTGAAGCGCGCGCCGTAGGTGGACTCCACCACGTTGCGCTTGATCTTCAGGGTAGGCGTGAGGAAACCGTTGTCCACGCTCCACACGTCCCTCACCAGCACCAGCCCGGCCAGGCGCTCGTGCTTGTCCAGCTCGCCGTTGACCTCCTCCACCAGCTGCCGCAGGCTCTCCTCCAGCTGCGAGCGCGAGCCGTTGGCGGCCTCCTGGCGGCCGACCTCGGACAGCACGCACAGCCCCAGGGGCGCCACCAGGCCATCGCCGACCACGCAGATCTGCTCGATCCGCGAATGCACCGCCAGGCGATTCTCGATGGGTGCCGGGGCGACGTACTTGCCCTTGCCGGTCTTGAAGATTTCCTTGAGCCGGCCGGTCAGGCGCAGGTTGCTCTCGGCGTCCTGCTCGCCCTTGTCGCCGGTGCGCAGGTAGCCGTCCTCGGTGAGGGTCTCGGCGGTGCGCTCGGGGTCCTTGTAGTAGCCGAGCATGGTCGCGCCGCTGCGCACCTGCACCTCGCCCTCGTCGCTGATGCGCACTTCCACCCCGGGGCTGGACTGGCCGATCCAGCCCTCGCGCTGCTTGCCGGGCCGGCAGACGTGGGAGTAGCCACAGTTCTCGGTCATGCCGTAGACCTCCAGCACGTTCAGCCCCAGGCGCCGGTACCAGTCGAGCAGCGCCGGCGGCACCGGCGCCGCGCCGCACAGGGCGTAGCGCACCGCGTCCAGGCCGAGCTTGGCGAGCACCTTGCGCCCGACCAGGCGGCCGATGAACGGCAGGCGCAGCAGGCGGTCGAGCTTCTGCGCCGGCATCTGCGCGTAGACGCCCATCTGGAACTTGGTCCAGATCCGCGGCACGCCGAAGAACACCGTGGGCCGCGCCCGGCGCATGTCGGCGAGGAAGGTGTCCAGGCTCTCGGCGAAGAAGATCGTCTGCCCGGCGTAGATCGAGGCCATCTCCACGAACATCCGCTCGGCCACGTGGCACAGCGGCAGGTAGGACAGCAGGCGGTCCCCCTCGCCGACGCCGAACAGCTTCATGGCGTGGCTGGCGGCGAAGTCGAAGTTGGCGTAGGAGTGCATCACGCCCTTGGGCGTGCCGGTGGTACCGGAGGTGTAGATGATGGTGGCGAGGCTGGCCGGGTCGGGCAGCGACACCTCCTGCAGCGGCTCGCAGGCCTGCAGGTCGTCCCAGCTGTGGTCGAAGCGGCCTTCCGGGTGCAGCGGCAGGGACACGCTGAGCACCTCGGCCGGCAGCCCCGGGGCCATCGCCGGCCAGTCGTCGAGCTTGCCGACGAAGGCCACCGCGGCCTCGGAATGGCTCATCACCTGGTGCACCGATTCGGCGGTGAGGTTCGGGTACAGCGGCACCGAGACGTGCCCGGCCATCCAGATGGCGACGTCGGCGACGATCCAGTGCGCGCAGTTCTTCGAGATGATCGCCACGCGGCTGCCCGGTGGCAGCTGCAGGCTACGCAGCCAGGCGGCGGCACGTCGCGCCTGGTCACCGGCCTCGCCCCAGGTGAGGCTTTGCACCTGGCCGCCCGGCAGCGGCTGGACCAGGTAGCGCTTGTCCGGGTGGCGCGCCTCGCGTTGCAGGAATTGCTCGAGCGGAGAACGAATTGCAGTGACCACATGCCCCTCCTTTCTTGTTGTTCTAGAGGTGTAGCGATAGATCAACCAAGCACTTGCTTGGTCGAATATTCCATGCGTCCTACAGCCTGGCAAGAAGGGATATGTGAACTTTTGTAGGGAGATGCTTCAGGAGTGCATGGCGCGCCCGCCAGCGAACTGCTAAAAGCAGCGGCAGGCCCCCGTGGAAAGCTGCCCATGCCGTTCATCACCGACAGCGCGCTGGCCGAGTTGCCGCTGCTCTTCAACCTGCTCTGCGCCACCCTGTTCGGCGGCCTGATCGGCCTCAACCGCCAGTTGCACCACCGCCCCGCCGGGCTGCGCACCCATGCCCTCACCGCCCTGGCCGCGGCGCTGGCGATCACGGTGATCCAGCAACTGCAGCCGGCCACCGCGGATGCCGCCAGCCGAGTGGCCCAGGGCGTGCTCACCGGCATCGGCTTCATTGGCGCAGGAGTCATCGTCCATCACGAACGCCGCTACCGCGTGGAAGGGTTGACAACCGCCGCCACCATCTGGGTCTCGTCGATGCTCGGCCTGGCCTGCGGCACCGGGCACGTGCTGACCGCCGCCGTCGGCCTGGTGCTGACCTTGCTGATCCTGGTGCTGGGCAACCGCCTGGAGCAGCGCCTGGCCGGCCGCGAGCCGACCGACGATGTCAGCCTGACGGACGACGACAAGCCGAGTTGACGCGCGGAACGCCGAGGCCCGCGCAGGGCCCCGGCGGAACCTTCAGCCGCGCCCGGGGTGGTAGAGGGAAACCAGGGTCATCAGCCCCGCCAGCGCCCCTCGCCTTCCAGCTCTGCCAGGGAGGCGGTGGCCATGGGCAAGGCCTCGTCGCGGCTGCCGTGCACCAGCAGCCCGCCCAGGGCGCCGATCAGCGGCTGGTGGCTGACCAGCAGCAGGTTGCGCTCGCTGCGGTTGTCGAGGAAGCGCAGCACGTCGCGGGGGTCGTCGTCCGGCGTCAGCCAGGGCGCGGTGCCCACCGCGCCGTCGAAGCCCAGCGCCTCGCGCACCAGCTCGGCGGTCTGCTGGGCCCGCACGTAGGGGCTGGCCAGGATGCCATCCAGCGGGTGGCCGGCCAGGTGCCCGGCGCTCTGCAGCACCTCCTTGCGGCCGTGGGCGGTCAGCTGCCGCTCGGCGTCGCGGCGGGCCTGGGGCTCGGCCTGGCCATGGCGCAGCAGCCAGATCCTCACAGCTTCGGTTCCTCGTCGCGCACCGGGTGCGGCGCCGGCGGCACCGTGTGTGCAGCCTCGCCTTCGGGCGCGCGGGCGGCCGGCCAGTCGGCGAAGGGCCAGGGCTTCTCGTCGCTGTTGAAGGTGCCGAAGCGGCCGATCTGCGCCAGGTACTGGCTGAGGCTGTCGCCGAAGGCCAGCAGGCTGGCGCTGGGCGCGCCGTAGATGATGCGGTAGACCAGTTGCACCACCACCACGGCGCCGAGCAGCATCTGCGCGACGTACCAGACCAGGGCGAACAGCAGCATCCAGAGGATGCGCAGGGCCAGGGATTCCTTGTTCATACGGTCGGCCAAGCGATCAGCGGACATGGGTATCTCCTCAGAAGCCACTGGTGGGAATGAAGTCGGTGTCGGTCTTCGGCTCGCCGCTCATCAGCGCCTGGATCACCTGGGCCAGGGTGCGCCCGCCGAAGAGGATGGCGTAGAGCCCGGCGACCAGCGGCATGTAGACGCCCAGCTCGTCGGCCTTGGCCTTGAGCACCTTGAGGGTGTTCACCCCTTCGGCGGTCTCGCCCATGCGGGCGACGGCGTCGTCGAGGCTCAGGCCCTCGCCCAGGGCGAAGCCAACCTGATAGTTGCGGCTTTTCGGTGACGAGCAGGTGACGATCAGGTCGCCCACCCCGGCCAGGCCGAGGAAGGTCATGGGGTTGGCGCCGAGCTTGACGGCGAAGCGCGTCATCTCCGCCAGGGCGCGGGTGATCAGCATGCCCTTGGTGTTCTCGCCCATGCCCAGGGCCGCGGCCATGCCGGCGATGATGGCGTAGACGTTCTTCAGCGCCCCGCCCAGCTCGACGCCGAAACGGTCACCGCTGGCGTAGACGCGGAAGGTGCGGCCGTGCAGCGCTTCCTGCACGCGGGAGCAGAGCGCCTCGTCCTCGCTGGCGACCACGGTGGCGGTCAGCTCGTGCTCGGCGATCTCGCGGGCCAGGTTCGGCCCGGAAATCACCGCGATGCGCGCGGCCGGGGCGATCTCCTCGAGAATCTGGCTCATCAGCTTGAAGCTCTGCGCCTCGATGCCCTTGGTCAGGCTGACCAGCGACTTGCCCGCCAGTTGCCCGGCGAAGGGTTCCAGCACCTTGCGCAGCGCGCTGGACGGCACGGCGACGAAAATGAGCTCGCAATCGTTCAGGGTCGCCGCCAGGTCGGTGACCGGCTCGACGTTCTCGTGGATGCGCACGCCCTTGAGGTAGCGCGGGTTCTCGCGCAGGGCGCGGATGCTCGCGGCCTGCTCCTCGTCGCGCATCCATTGGCGCACGCGCTGGCCGTTCTCCGCCAGCAGGTTGGCGAAGGCGGTGCCGAAACTGCCGCCGCCCAGCACGGCGATCGGTTGCTGCTCAGTCATGTCACTTCCATCACGGGCCGCACGCAGGCGGCGATTGGGGCATTATAAGGCGCCACCGCCAGGCGGCCAGTGCACATCGCACGCTGGCAAAGCGCCCCGCCTCGTTTAACATCCGTCCCCGTAGAGAATCGAGAACAGGGCCGTTCCGTGCACGCCACGCAGCACCGCCAGAACCGACCAGCCGCCGGAGACGCAGCATGACGCCGCGCAAGGGCTGGAACATCCAGAACCGCATGCTCGCCATCAGCCTCGGCCCCGCGCTGCTGCTGACCCTGCTGCTGACCGGCTACTTCACCCATTCGCGCCTGCAGGACCTGCGCCAGGAGCTCAACCACACCGGCCAGCTCATCGCCAACCAGCTCGCCCCGGCAGCGGAGTATGGCGTGCTTTCGGGCAACCTGCCGGTCCTGCAGAGCCTGCTGCGCACCACCCTGGGCACGCCGCACGTGCGCTTCATCGAGGTGCGCAACCGCAATGACGAGATTCTCGTCTACGCCGAGCAGCCGCCCGGCGACAACGGCCAGGTCGCGCCCAAGATCGAGGTGTTCCACGCCGCCATCCAGCGCGAGCACGTCGCCCCCGAGGTCCCCGGCGACGCCGCCGCGCTGCGCCACACCCCGGGCCGCCAGGGCCAGCCGGCCAGCGATGCCGACTACCTGGGCCGCGTGGTGGTGGGCATGGCCAACGACGCCTTCAGCGAACGTCAGCAGGAAATCCTCTTCAAGGCCAGCCTGCTGGCCTTCTTCGCCCTGCTGCTGACGCTGCTGCTGGCCCGCCGCCTGGCGCAGCGCCTGGCGGCGCCGATCAGCACCATGGCCAATGCGGTCCAGGCGATCCAGACCGGCGACTACCAGACCAGCCTGCCGGTGCTGGACAACGGCGAGGTCGGCGACCTCGCACGGCACATCAACAACCTGGCGCGCGGCCTGCAGCAGGCCAGCAAGGAGCAGGAGCGCACCATCACCCAACTGGTGGCGGCCCGCGAGGAGGCCGAGCAGGCCAACCGCAGCAAGTCGGATTTCCTGGCCATGATGAGCCATGAACTGCGCACGCCGATGAACGGCGTGCTGGGCATGCTGCAACTGCTGGAGACCACCGAGCTCAACCACGAGCAGGCCGAGTACACGGCGCTGGCCACCGAATCCACCGAGCACCTGCTCAAGGTCATCAACGACATCCTCGACTTCTCGCGCATCGAGCGCGGCGCCCTGGAGCTGGAGCACATCCCCTTCAACGTGCTGGAGCTGATCCAGGGCTCGCTGCTGGCTTTCCAGCACAGCGCCCAGCAACGTGGCCTGACGCTGCGCATGGACGTCCAGCCGGGGCTGGAGTACCTGGAGGTGCGGGGCGACCCGACGCGCCTGCGGCAGATCCTGGTCAATCTGCTGGGCAACGCGCTGAAATTCACCGAGGAAGGCGCCATCCGTCTGGAAGTGCGCTGGCAGGCCCTGGACGACGAGGTGCTGTGGCTGACCTGCGCGGTCAACGACAGCGGCATCGGCATCTCCCCGGAGCGCCTGGAGCACATGTTCGAGGCCTTCAAGCAGGCCGATTCGTCCACCTCGCGGCGCTACGGCGGCACCGGCCTGGGCCTGGCCATCGCCCGCACCCTGGCCGAGCGCATGGGCGGCACCCTGCAGGCGTCCAGCGAGGAAGGCCTGGGCTCGACCTTCACCCTGGAGATCCCCCTGCCCTTCCACGCCCGCGGCCCGGGCGCCGGCGCACGCGCCCTGCGGGCCTCGGAGCCGGCCACGGGCCAGTCGGTGCTGCTGGTGGAGGACAACCCGGTGAATCAAACGGTCATAGAAGCCATGTTGCGCAGCCTCGGCTATCGCGTCACTCTGGTCGGCGATGGCGCACAGGCGGTGCGCACGGCGGAACGCAACGAATTCGATGCCATCCTCATGGATTGCCGCCTGCCGCTGCTCAACGGCTACGAGGCCACGCGACAGATTCGCGCACTCGCCGGGTGCCGGCAGGTGCCGATCATCGCCCTGACCGCCAATGCCCTGCAGGGTGATCGCGAGCTGTGCCTGGAGTCGGGCATGGACGATTACCTGGCCAAGCCGTTCAAGCGCGCCGATCTGCAGAAAATTCTGCAGCGCTGGTTGACCTCCGGGCGTTGATCCGCGGGGCCTGTTCGCCCAAACTCGTGGGCCTGCGAGGCTGATCGGCAAGATGAACGCCCAGCTGGAGCAACAGAGGCACCGGAATAAAGTGAACAACCGTTCGCCCGGTGCTGTGACTTTAACCGACAGGCAATAGTCTATGACTAGGCTGCCGCAGGACGCCGCTACAAGAATGAGGCGCGCGGAGCCGCAGGACGATCGATTTCGCCCTGCCGTTCAGGATTTTTGAGGAGCTCGCATGACCAAACAACACGCCTTCACCCGAGAAGACCTGCTGCGCTGCAGCCGCGGCGAGCTCTTCGGCCCGGGTAATGCGCAACTGCCCGCCCCGAACATGCTGATGATCGACCGCATCACCCACATCAGCGACGTTGGCGGCAAGTATGGCAAGGGCGAACTGGTCGCCGAGCTGGACATCAACCCCGACCTCTGGTTCTTCGCCTGCCACTTCGAAGGCGATCCGGTGATGCCGGGCTGCCTGGGCCTGGATGCCATGTGGCAGCTGGTCGGCTTCTACCTCGGCTGGCAGGGCAACCCCGGCCGCGGCCGCGCCCTGGGTTCGGGCGAGGTGAAATTCTTCGGCCAGGTCCTGCCGACCGCCAAGAAGGTCACCTACAACATCCACATCAAGCGCACCATCAACCGTTCGCTGGTCCTGGCCATCGCCGATGGCAGCGTCAGCGTCGATGGCCGCGAAATCTACAGCGCCGAAGGCCTTCGCGTCGGCCTGTTCACCTCCACTGACAGCTTCTAAGGGTAATCCGCATGCGTCGCGTCGTGATCACCGGCCTGGGCATCGTATCCTGCCTGGGCAATGACAAAGACACCGTCTCAGCCAACCTGCGCGCCGGCCGTGCCGGTATCCGCCACAACCAGTCGTACGTCGACATGGGGCTGCGCAGCCACGTCTCCGGCTCGGTGAACCTCAACCTCGAAGAGCTGATCGACCGCAAGGTGTTCCGCTTCATGGGCGACGCCGCGGCCTATGCCTACCTGGCGATGGAACAGGCGATCAAGGACTCCGGCCTGACCGAAGAGCAGATCTCCAACCCGCGCACCGGCCTGATCGCCGGCTCCGGCGGCGCCTCCACCCTGAACCAGATGGAAGCCATCGACACCCTGCGCGAAAAGGGCGTCAAGCGCATCGGCCCATACCGCGTCACCCGCACCATGGGCAGCACCGTTTCCGCCTGCCTGGCCACCCCCTTCCAGATCAAGGGCGTGAACTACTCCATCTCCTCGGCCTGCGCCACCAGCGCACATTGCATCGGCACTGCCATGGAGCAGATCCAGATGGGCAAGCAGGACGTGGTCTTCGCCGGTGGCGGTGAAGAAGAGCACTGGAGCCAGAGCTGCCTGTTCGACGCCATGGGCGCCCTCTCCACCCAGTACAACGACACCCCGGAAAAGGCCTCCCGCGCCTACGATGCCAAGCGTGACGGCTTCGTCATCGCCGGTGGCGGCGGCATGGTGGTGGTCGAGGAACTGGAGCACGCGCTCAAGCGCGGCGCCAAGATCTACGCCGAGATCATCGGCTACGGCGCCACCTCCGACGGTTACGACATGGTCGCCCCGAGCGGTGAAGGCGCCATCCGCTGCATGCAGCAGGCGCTGGCCACCGTCGACACCCCGATCGACTACCTGAACACCCACGGCACCTCCACCCCGGTGGGCGACGTGGCGGAAATCCGCGGCGTCCGCGAAGTCTTCGGCGACAAGGCCCCGGCCATCAGCTCCACCAAGAGCCTGTCCGGCCACTCCCTGGGCGCCGCCGGCGTGCACGAGGCGATCTACTGCCTGCTGATGATGCAAGGCAACTTCATCGCCGGCTCCGCCAACATCGACGAGCTGGACCCGGAAGTCGCCGACATGCCGATCCTGCGCGAGACCCGCGAGAACGCCAAGCTCGACACCGTGATGAGCAACAGCTTCGGTTTCGGCGGCACCAATGCCACCCTGGTGCTGCGCCGCTTCAACGGCTGATCGTCAGCTCGATACAAGAAAGGCGCCCCGGGGGCGCCTTTTTTGTTGCCTGTGTTTTGGGACCTCCTGGAGGAGGCGACACGTAGGGCGGATAACCGTTCGCGGTTATCCGCCGGTGGACCTGGTGTGGGGCCGACGGCGGATAACGCTTGGGGCGTTATGCGCCCTACGATTGCGTATTCGAACCGATGTTCCAGGCTGACACCGAACGCCCCGGCAACGCCGAACGGCCCCCTCTCCCGCTTGCGGGAGAGGGCTGGGGAGAGGGAACGGCGTCAACCCGAAACACGACTGCCGCCGGCAAGCACCGTTCGCGAGCAAGCTCGCTCCTACAGGGTGTGGCGCTAGACGTAGGGCGAATAACCGTTCGCGGTTATCCGCCGCCGGGCCTTGGCGCGGGGGATACGGCATCGCCGGCCTGCCGGCCGGATCGCGGACGGAGTCCGCTCCTACGGGCACATGGCGCACAGAGTAACTGTAGGAGCGGGCCCTGCCCGCGATTCGCGCGCAGGGCGCGCGTCTACAGGGGAGCCGGAGGTGGGCATGGCGTAGGAGCGGACCTTGTCCGCGATTGGCTTTCCCCGCGCCAAAGCAAAACCCCCGACCAGCCAGGCTGATCAGGGGTTTTGGGATAGGTGCTTGACGATGACCTACTCTCACATGGGGAAACCCCACACTACCATCGGCGATGCGTCGTTTCACTACTGAGTTCGGGATGGGATCAGGTGGTTCCAACGCTCTATGGTCGTCAAGCAATTCTTTCGGATGCCCGTGGCTTGCGCTCACGCTCATCCCGATTCGGGTATGTGACAGGTATTCTTTGCGGTTCTCACGAACTTTCGGTTCGTCGACTTCACCAATCAACACACAAATTGTTTGGGTGTTATATGGTCAAGCCTCACGGGCAATTAGTATCGGTTAGCTCAACGCCTCACAGCGCTTACACACCCGACCTATCAACGTCGTAGTCTTCGACGGCCCTTCAGGGGGATCGAGTCCCCAGTGAGATCTCATCTTGAGGCTAGTTTCCCGCTTAGATGCTTTCAGCGGTTATCTATTCCGAACATAGCTACCCGGCAATGCCACTGGCGTGACAACCGGAACACCAGAGGTTCGTCCACTCCGGTCCTCTCGTACTAGGAGCAGCCCCTCTCAAATCTCAAACGTCCACGGCAGATAGGGACCGAACTGTCTCACGACGTTCTAAACCCAGCTCGCGTACCACTTTAAATGGCGAACAGCCATACCCTTGGGACCGGCTTCAGCCCCAGGATGTGATGAGCCGACATCGAGGTGCCAAACACCGCCGTCGATATGAACTCTTGGGCGGTATCAGCCTGTTATCCCCGGAGTACCTTTTATCCGTTGAGCGATGGCCCTTCCATACAGAACCACCGGATCACTAAGACCTACTTTCGTACCTGCTCGACGTGTCTGTCTCGCAGTCAAGCGCGCTTTTGCCTTTATACTCTACGACCGATTTCCGACCGGTCTGAGCGCACCTTCGTACTCCTCCGTTACTCTTTAGGAGGAGACCGCCCCAGTCAAACTGCCCACCATACACTGTCCTCGATCCGGATAACGGACCAGAGTTAGAACCTCAAGCATGCCAGGGTGGTATTTCAAGGTTGGCTCCACGCGAACTGGCGTCCACGCTTCAAAGCCTCCCACCTATCCTACACAAGCAGGCTCAAAGTCCAGTGCAAAGCTACAGTAAAGGTTCACGGGGTCTTTCCGTCTAGCCGCGGATACACTGCATCTTCACAGCGATTTCAATTTCACTGAGTCTCGGGTGGAGACAGCGCCGCCATCGTTACGCCATTCGTGCAGGTCGGAACTTACCCGACAAGGAATTTCGCTACCTTAGGACCGTTATAGTTACGGCCGCCGTTTACCGGGGCTTCGATCAAGAGCTTCGCTTTCGCTAACCCCATCAATTAACCTTCCGGCACCGGGCAGGCGTCACACCCTATACGTCCACTTTCGTGTTTGCAGAGTGCTGTGTTTTTAATAAACAGTCGCAGCGGCCTGGTATCTTCGACCGGCGTGGGCTTACGCAGTAAATACTTCACCCTCACCGGCGCACCTTCTCCCGAAGTTACGGTGCCATTTTGCCTAGTTCCTTCACCCGAGTTCTCTCAAGCGCCTTGGTATTCTCTACCCGACCACCTGTGTCGGTTTGGGGTACGGTTCCTAGTTACCTGAAGCTTAGAAGCTTTTCCTGGAAGCATGGCATCAACCACTTCGCTCTCTAAAAGAAAGCTCGTCATCAGCTCTCGGCCTTGAACACCCGGATTTGCCTAAGTGTTCGGCCTACCACCTTAAACTTGGACAACCAACGCCAAGCTGGCCTAGCCTTCTCCGTCCCTCCATCGCAGTAACTAGAAGTACAGGAATATTAACCTGTTTCCCATCGACTACGCTCTTCAGCCTCGCCTTAGGGACCGACTAACCCTGCGTCGATTAACGTTGCGCAGGAACCCTTGGTCTTTCGGCGTGGGAGTTTTTCACTCCCATTGTCGTTACTCATGTCAGCATTCGCACTTCTGATACCTCCAGCAAGCTTCTCAACTCACCTTCACAGGCTTACAGAACGCTCCTCTACCGCGCATCTTGCGATGCACCCGTAGCTTCGGTGTATGGTTTGAGCCCCGTTACATCTTCCGCGCAGGCCGACTCGACTAGTGAGCTATTACGCTTTCTTTAAAGGGTGGCTGCTTCTAAGCCAACCTCCTAGCTGTCTAAGCCTTCCCACATCGTTTACCACTTAACCATAACTTTGGGACCTTAGCTGACGGTCTGGGTTGTTTCCCTTTTCACGACGGACGTTAGCACCCGCCGTGTGTCTCCCACGCTGACACTTCCAGGTATTCGGAGTTTGCATCGGTTTGGTAAGTCGGGATGACCCCCTAGCCGAAACAGTGCTCTACCCCCTGGAGTGATACGTGAGGCGCTACCTAAATAGCTTTCGAGGAGAACCAGCTATCTCCGAGCTTGATTAGCCTTTCACTCCGATCCACAAGTCATCCCCTGCCTTTTCAACGGAAGTGGGTTCGGTCCTCCAGTCAGTGTTACCTAACCTTCAACCTGCTCATGGATAGATCGCCCGGTTTCGGGTCTATACCCAGCGACTAAACGCCCTATTAAGACTCGCTTTCGCTACGCCTCCCCTATTCGGTTAAGCTCGCCACTGAATATAAGTCGCTGACCCATTATACAAAAGGTACGCAGTCACCCAACAACGTGGGCTCCCACTGCTTGTACGCATACGGTTTCAGGTTCTATTTCACTCCCCTCTCCGGGGTTCTTTTCGCCTTTCCCTCACGGTACTGGTTCACTATCGGTCAGTCAGTAGTATTTAGCCTTGGAGGATGGTCCCCCCATGTTCAGACAACGTTTCACGTGCGCCGTCCTACTCGATTTCACTTCCTGGAACCTTTCACATACGGGGCTATCACCCACTATGGCCGCACTTTCCAGAGCGTTCTGTTAGATTCCAAGAAGCTTAAGGGCTAGTCCCCGTTCGCTCGCCACTACTAAGGGAATCTCGGTTGATTTCTGTTCCTCAGGGTACTTAGATGTTTCAGTTCCCCTGGTTCGCCTCACACACCTATGGATTCAGTGTGTGATAACCAGCTTGTGCTGGCTGGGTTCCCCCATTCAGAGATCTCCGGATCACAGTCTGTTTGCCGACTCCCCGAAGCTTATCGCAGGCTACCACGTCTTTCATCGCCTCTGACTGCCAAGGCATCCACCGTATGCGCTTCTTCACTTGACCATATAACCCCAAGCAATCTGGTCATACGTCTCGAACGTGAAGACGACATTCGCCGAAAATTCGCGCTTGAACTCGCAAATTTTACCTTGACTTGAACAATCCCCAGTGAAAGAGATCATTCAGTCTACTTCTATCACATACCCAAATTTTTAAAGAACGGTTCTGGCACAAAGACCAGACATCAATGTTCGCAGCGGAACACTCATGTCTGAGCTTTCGACGATTTCGGAGATGGTGGAGCCAAGGAGGATCGAACTCCTGACCTCCTGCGTGCAAAGCAGGCGCTCTCCCAGCTGAGCTATGGCCCCCTCTTTTCCAACGATTGGTGGGTCTGGGCAGATTCGAACTGCCGACCTCACCCTTATCAGGGGTGCGCTCTAACCGACTGAGCTACAGACCCATATAGGGTTGCCTAACCGTCGCTTACCAGTGAATCAAGCAATTCGTGTGGGAGCTTATGAGAAAGCCGGGATCTTCGATTAAGGAGGTGATCCAGCCGCAGGTTCCCCTACGGCTACCTTGTTACGACTTCACCCCAGTCATGAATCACTCCGTGGTAACCGTCCCCCGAAGGTTAGACTAGCTACTTCTGGAGCAACCCACTCCCATGGTGTGACGGGCGGTGTGTACAAGGCCCGGGAACGTATTCACCGTGACATTCTGATTCACGATTACTAGCGATTCCGACTTCACGCAGTCGAGTTGCAGACTGCGATCCGGACTACGATCGGTTTTCTGGGATTAGCTCCACCTCGCGGCTTGGCAACCCTCTGTACCGACCATTGTAGCACGTGTGTAGCCCTGGCCGTAAGGGCCATGATGACTTGACGTCATCCCCACCTTCCTCCGGTTTGTCACCGGCAGTCTCCTTAGAGTGCCCACCATAACGTGCTGGTAACTAAGGACAAGGGTTGCGCTCGTTACGGGACTTAACCCAACATCTCACGACACGAGCTGACGACAGCCATGCAGCACCTGTGTTCCGATTCCCGAAGGCACTCCCACATCTCTGCAGGATTCCGGACATGTCAAGGCCAGGTAAGGTTCTTCGCGTTGCTTCGAATTAAACCACATGCTCCACCGCTTGTGCGGGCCCCCGTCAATTCATTTGAGTTTTAACCTTGCGGCCGTACTCCCCAGGCGGTCGACTTATCGCGTTAGCTGCGCCACTAAGATCTCAAGGATCCCAACGGCTAGTCGACATCGTTTACGGCGTGGACTACCAGGGTATCTAATCCTGTTTGCTCCCCACGCTTTCGCACCTCAGTGTCAGTATCAGTCCAGGTGGTCGCCTTCGCCACTGGTGTTCCTTCCTATATCTACGCATTTCACCGCTACACAGGAAATTCCACCACCCTCTACCGTACTCTAGTCAGGCAGTTATGGATGCAGTTCCCAGGTTGAGCCCGGGGATTTCACATCCATCTTACCAAACCACCTACGCGCGCTTTACGCCCAGTAATTCCGATTAACGCTTGCACCCTTCGTATTACCGCGGCTGCTGGCACGAAGTTAGCCGGTGCTTATTCTGTTGGTAACGTCAAAACTACAAGGTATTAACTTGCAGCCCTTCCTCCCAACTTAAAGTGCTTTACAATCCGAAGACCTTCTTCACACACGCGGCATGGCTGGATCAGGCTTTCGCCCATTGTCCAATATTCCCCACTGCTGCCTCCCGTAGGAGTCTGGACCGTGTCTCAGTTCCAGTGTGACTGATCATCCTCTCAGACCAGTTACGGATCGTCGCCTAGGTGAGCCATTACCCCACCTACTAGCTAATCCGACCTAGGCTCATCTGATAGCGTGAGGTCCGAAGATCCCCCACTTTCTCCCGTAGGACGTATGCGGTATTAGCGTCCCTTTCGGAACGTTGTCCCCCACTACCAGGCAGATTCCTAGGCATTACTCACCCGTCCGCCGCTGAATCAGAGAGCAAGCTCCCTTCATCCGCTCGACTTGCATGTGTTAGGCCTGCCGCCAGCGTTCAATCTGAGCCATGATCAAACTCTTCAGTTCAATACTGATCGGGTTTTGAGAAAACCCTAAACTTGGCTCAGCAATCGCAAAAAACTCTCGAATTCACGAGTGTTACTTGTGATGCTGATAATCTTGCGATCACCAGTCTTAGCTCACAAGCACCCACACGAATTGCTTGATTCAACTTGTTAAAGAGCAGTGGTTGATTCTTTCGCCTCAACCGAGGCCGCGCATTCTACGCCAACCTCTTATTCCGTCAAGCGTTATTTTCAGAATTTTTCGTTCCTACTCAACAGCTTGCGCTTTCGATCGGCCGAAGCTTCTCGTCAGCGGGAGGCGCATTTTACAGCGTTCAAACTCGCTGTCAAGCACCTCGGCGATCTTCCTTTTCGGCCCACTGCCGGAGCAGCTATCGAACCGAAAGGCGGCAAGTGAATCACCTGCCTGACCACCACCCTCAACTTCGAACCCGCTTAAGTGCTTGATTTTCAAGCTCTTTCAGCGCTTCGTCGCTGGGAGTGGTGCGCATTATAGGGACTTCAGAATGCCCGTCAACGACTTTTTGAAACTTTTATTTCGACGGCCTTCTTTCCTGCAGCAGCGAGACCAGCGAATCGAAGTCGTTCATCTGATAGAGCGGCAGGTACAGCTTCCTGACCGCGCCCCTGACCTGCCCCGCCGCACCCATGTCGCCACTGACCACCTTCCTCTTATAGGCGACCTGCTCGTCCTGGTGCCGGTACACGTCTTCCGCCGACATCCAGAACACACCCTTCACGCAGGGCAGGTCATACCAGTAGACGTAGGCGCACTTGTGCACTCCCGGGCCGTTGACCACCAGCTCGCGCTGGGCGTCCAGCTTGCCGGCGACGTCCAGCGTCATCGAGTGGGAATAGCACTCGTAGGCCGGGTTGACCTTCTTCGAGATCAGCAGGAAGGGCCGGAATATGACCTTGAACTCCATCAGCAGCAGGACTTCGCCACTTTGCACATGTCGTACCTGGAAATCCGGCATGTGCAGTTCCTGCTGGTCGGCCCTTTCGACCACGAGCCCCGGAACCAGGGTGTCCAGGACCTGCTGTAAGTAGGATTCGAACACCGCCTCCAGTTCATTGCCCAGGTCGATGTCCGGGTTCTTGTCTATATGCTTGAGCGTGGAGAGGTGGAAATGCTCGCATTCGCGGCAAACCCCGTCGCCGGGCCTTTTCCGCGCTGGCGCGCCCTGTGCCTGGTCGAGGTACATCGTCTGGTAGTAATGCCGTGACTCCGGCTGCCAGGCGAGCAGCCTGGAGTGCGCCGCCGGGACGCGGGCGACCAGCCCCGGCGGCAGCGATTCCAGCAGGTTCTGGTACAGGTTGCAGGCCTTCCATGGATTCGACATGCGAACATCAACTCCCTACAATCGACGCCCCTCAGCCATGCTACACGAAGAGATCACACGTTCTTCATGATCAAGCTGCTCAACACCTACGAAGACCGCGACGAGGCGGAAGCCGCCGCCGAGAAGCTGACCGGCCCCAAGCGCCTGGCCAGCGAGCGCGACGACACCACCACCATCTACAACCTCTTCGGCGCCCCGACCTGGGGCAACTTCCTCCGCCTGGGCATGTACAACCTGGAGGAACTCAAGACCCTGCTGGCCAACCGGGAAAGCTGGAACAGCGCACAGCAGGCACGCCACGCCGAAATCGCCGGGACGCTGGCCATCGTGGCCAAGAACTACGAGATCGAAGTTCCCGCCCACTGGCTGTAGCCCCCGGCCACAGCCAGCCCCCTACCCTATCCTCGCGAACATCTTCTCCAGATAGCCGCCGGCGCCGTCCTCCATGAACAGGATGTGGCGGTCTTCCAGCTCCGCTTTCGGGCAGTGCTCCGCGACGTTCAGCAGTTCCGCATAGGGCGTCGGCGACAGCACGAAGGCGTTGAGCACCAGCGCCTGCTCGCCCGGCAGCGTGGCCTGGATCGACTTGACCTCCCTGTACAACCCCAGCTTCGGATGCGCCAGGTCCAGATTGCGCAGCCCCTTGGGGTCCACGAAGGTCAGCCACTGCTGCCCCGTCGCGTCATCCACCAGCCAGAGCAGGAAATCGGGATAGAAGTTGCCCGCGGTGGCGAAGCCCAGCCCCTTGTCCTGGGTGGCGGCGTTGCGCAGCAGGTAAAGGCTGCGCGAGCCAATGGCCTTCCTGCCCGCGGGCGAGCCATGGAAGGCCTCCAGGTCCCTGACGAACGCCCACTCGCTGGGCGCGTCGAACGCCAGCGGGCGCAGCTTGAACGGAACGGCGTCCTTGTCGTCCAGCGACAGCAGCGGGTAGTACAGGTGACGGTCGAAGCTGATGGCCACCATGTGCGGCGCGCTCCACTGGCCGGCCTGGTCGAGCCGCCCCTGCGCCACCAGCGCCTTCAGCTCTTCCAGCTTGCGGAAGTACTCCAGGCCCTGCTCGCTGCCCTCTATCTCGAAGCGGTAGCCCTTGAGCATCGAGCCATGCCCGCCGTCCAGTTGGACCACGTCGTAGAACTGGCCTTCGTAGCCGCTCTTCAGGGCCTTGTAGAAGCGCTCGGTATAGTCCACCAGCAGGCGCAGCAGTATGTCTTCCTGCTTGCGCACGTCGGCGTAGCCGGTGATCGCCAGCTCGCTGGCCGGGATCAGCAGCGTGTACCAGTCGGCCGGCCCCTGGCAGAAGTCCATCAGCTTCTGCCGGTCCAGGCGCAGGTTGCTCCAGCCCCGCTGCAGCTTGCAGTTCTGCAGCTCGATATAGATGCGGTCCCAGTCGAACAGGCCGAACAGCGCCGGGTCCAGCTTGCCCCTGTGCCGCGCCTGCGCCGCCGTGCCCGCCGTCGCCGTGGTGCTCAGCGCCTCGATGCGCGGATACAGGTCCAGCGTCACATGGGGCAGCTTGACCTTGCCGGCGAATGCCGCGGGCACTTCGTACAGCCAGGGGAAATGGGTACGCTTGAAGCCTTTCTTCTGGTTGTCCTTGTAGCCGTCCTTGAGCGCCAGGGTCCTCAGCTTGCCCTGCGGCAGGTTGGCCCGGGTGGGGAGGTCCAGCTCGATCAGCTCGTCGCTGGGGGTGATCCCCTCCTCCTTCAGGTAGTCCTTGAAGGCCGCGATGTAGTTGGCACGCACCCCGAAGATGTTCAGGGTTTCCAGCTTGTCCAGGTGCAGGCCCTTGGGGCGCTCCTGGGGGCTGGTGCGCTTCAGCGAGAAGCCCTCGCCCTTCAGCCGCACGCCGCGGCCGAACAGCTGGATGATCTGCGAACCCTCGCCCTGGCCCATGTTGAGCAGGCCCATGGTGGATACGCGCCAGCTGCTCCAGCCCTCGGTGAACTTGCGCGAACCGACCAGCACGTTCAGCCGGCTGTCCTTGTGGTTCAGGGTGCCGAAGAGCGCGCCGCTGAAGTCGTCCACCTCGCTGTCAAAGGCCGCGCAGGCCTCGGCCTGGCGGAAGAAGCCGGAGTCGTCGCCGATGTTGATCAGCGCGAAGGGTTCGCCATCGCCCACCCGCAGGGCCAGCTCGCCCTTGCTGTTGCGGATGTTGACCAGCTTCAGGCGCTGGCGGGCCGGGGCGTTGAACACCCGCTGGAGGATGTCGGCGTACAGCTCGTCGATCCTGTCGCTGTAGCCCAGCAGCGGGGCGAAGCGCCCCTGGAAGATGTTGTTGCCCTTGGCGTCCAGCAGCTGCGCCTTGTCGTTCACCAGGTCCGCCAGCCAGGCCTTGATCTGCGCCTCGCGGTTGAGGAACTCGGCGAGGAAGGTCACCACCTCGAGGATGTCCGAATCCTCGTCCGCCACCTTGTTGCCGACGAACACCCACAGCGGCTTCTCGATGTTGAAGTCCTGCAGTTGCTCGCGATGGCGGCTCCACAGCCAGGACTGCTGGTAGAAGGCCAGCAGGCAGGCGGCGAAATACTTGTAGGCGTTGTCGCCCTCGGCGTAGGCCTCGCCGTTCATGTTCAGGATCAGCGAGTCCTTGCCGTAGCCATCCTCGTAGAAGAACTTGTACGAGTAGTCGAAGAGGATGCACTTGGCGTAGACCTCGCGGGTCGCGGTGATGCGCGCCTGGCGCAGCTCTTCCGCGGACAGCGCCAGCTGCGCCAGTTGCGCCTCGTCCAGCTTCTTCAGGCTGGAGGTCTGGAACAGCATCCTGGCGCGCTTCTTCTTCAGCTCGTCCTCCGCCGCGTCGACGGTCAGCCCCTTGGCCACCGCCTGGCCGAAGGTGGCCGAATACTCGAAGGCGAAGCCGCCGCGCACCAGTGCGTCGCGCCGGCTCATCCAGGCCCCCGCGGCGGTTCCGGTGCCGCGGTGGCCTTCGTCCACCAGCACCAGGTTGTTGCCTTCGAAGGCCTCCACCGCCACGGTCTTGTCACCCATCTCGTCGCCGAGCTTGTTGATGTCGATGATCTCGATGGTGCCGCGCGGCGGCGTCTGGCTCTTGTTGAAGTACTGGGCGAAGCCGAAGCCGGACAGGTGCAGCTCTTCCAGGTGCTGGCGCGACAGGCCCTCGTTGGGCGTGAGCAGGATGATCTTGCTCGGGTAGCGGTCGGCGTTGCCGGCCTGGAAGTAATGCAGGTACTGCAGGATGTTGACGTGCAGCAGCAGGGTCTTGCCGCTGCCGGTGGCGTTCCAGAAGGCGATCTTGTTCAGGTCGTCGGCGTCGAAGTCGCGGAACGGATCGGCGCCGGCCTCCCCGCGGTAGGCCGCCAGGGTCTGGTTCAGGCCATCGAGCAGCGCCTCGCGGCGGTTGAAGTACCAGTCCAGGTAGATCTCGGTGAACAGCAGCGACAGGTACTGGAAGTACTTCATCTGCAGTTCGTGGCCTTCGCGCTTGTTGCGCTGGGCGGTGATGCGCTGCCAGTGCGCGACTATGTTCAGGTCGTAGCGGCGCAGCTCCGCCTCGCCAATGCGCTGCGGCTCGAAGAGGTTGCCGGCGAGCTCGTGGAAGAACAGCGTCTGGCCGTCGTCGTCGATGCCCTCGTGGCGGTCGTCGCCCAGGCGCAGCTTCAGCGCCCCCAGGCTGCCGCCCCTGAAGAAGCCCAGCATCCAGCGGTTGAGCACCAGCTCCTGGTGGAAGCTGCGCTTGCCGGCCGCGCCCCGTGGTGCACGCGCCATCAGAGCGCCTCCACGGCGAACATGCGTTCGAGGAATTCCGGCTCGATCTGGCGCAGCCTGAGCTCGCGGGTGGCGCCGCCCTCCGCCGCGGTCTGGGTGAGCACCGTGGGGATGTTGTGGTCGCCGTTGAGGTAGATGACGTCGAAGCGGCTGTCCGCCGGGTCGATCGCCAGTTCCTCGCAGAGCCGGCTGACGCCTTCGTAGTCCAGGACCTCGCAGTCACGCCAGAGCACCAGGCAGCGCTCCCCGCCCGGCAGCGTGCCGGTGACCTTGACGAAGCCGCGCTCCAGCTGCGCATCGACCTGGCCGACGCGCAGGCCGAGTAGGTAGTTGAAGGTCTCGACCAGGTCCACCGGGCGCCGCTCGAAGGCGCCGGCGGAGTCCACCGCGATGTCCATGGCGTAGTCGAACGGCTTGCGGAAGTCGCCGATCGACAGCAACGAGGCGCGGCTCTCGACGTTCAGCATGTAGCGCAGCAGGTAGTCGTCCCGCGCGTGGTCCGGGAGGAAGCCGAACAGGTCGCCCACCGCCGGCGGCCGGGCGAGCTGGATGTTGTTCAGGGCGTCCTCGTAGCTCTCCAGCTTGAGCACCTTGAAGCAGCCGGACAGCCCGGTCTGCGGCGCCGTGGGCTTGCCGTCCTTCCATTGCGCGGAATAGATGGCCTTGATCGCCCGCGGCTTGGTCACGCTTTCGAAGTACTCGCCCTGCTCCACCAGGATGAAGCCGATCCTGGGCTCCAGGCCGGCGGCCCGGGCCTCGCGCCGCAGCTCGACCACGGCGTGGGCGGTGGTGCCGCTGCCGCCGAAGTAGTCGAGCACCAGGGCCTGCTCGTCGGCCTGGACCGCCAGGGAGATGCACTTCTTCACCAGGTGGATCGACTTCGGGAAATCGAAGCGCTTCTCGCCGAGCATGTCGATGAGCAGGCTGTTGCCGTACTTGCCGGCATCGAATTCGCCACCGCTCCAGACGGTCTTGGGCACGGTCTGCTCGTGGGTGACGAACAGGTCCCAGTCGTCGCCGACCTTGCGCGCGGCGATGCGCTCGAGGTTCTGGCGGATGGAGTCGAGGCCGAAGTTCCAGCGCCGCTCGACACCGTCCTGGTCGATCGGCCACACCTCGACGCGCCCGTCCGCCAGCAGGACGTTCCTGCCGGCCGGGTGGAAGTCGTCGTCCGGCACCGTGCCGACGTCGACGACGCGGCCGTCCAGGACGTAGATCGGGTAGAACGACGGCCGCCGGTCGACGCGCCGGGAGTTCTCGCCCCAGCGCCGCATCTTGCGCGGGGTGTCGTTCTCTTCCAGGGTCCTGGCGATGCTCGACAGCCCGTCGCGGGTGAGGAACAGGGCGTACTCGTGGGTGCGGTTGAAGTTGCGGGTGATCGAGCCCTTGGGGTTGTGCACCACGGTGACGCGGGACAGCGTGTGCTCCGGCGCCACCTGCTCCATCACCTTGGACAGGTTGACCATCTCGGAGTCGTCGATCGCCACCGTCTTCACGCCATCGTAGCGCAGCAGGCCCATGCCCTTGACCAGGCGGTCCTGCATCAGGCTCATCCAGGATGAGTGCTTGTACTCGTTCTTGTAGAGGATGGGCGTGGAGTTGGTGTTGTAGGGCGGGTCTATATAGATGTACTTGACCTGCTCGCGGTAGCGCTCCTGCAGGAAGCTCAGGGCCTGGAAGTTGTCGCTGTGGACGAAGATGCCGTCGACGCTGCCGTCCAGGTCGGAAAGGGAAGCCAGTAGCCGCGCCTTGAAGGCGGCGTCGTAGAGGCTGGTGTCGAGCATCCGGAAGGGGGCGTTGCGCAGGTCCTGCTCGGTGCCGTTCGCCGCGCCCGTCCAGAGCCCCAGCTGGCGCCACTGTTCCCACTGCCGGGGGTTGGCGGCTATCGCCGGGTACAGCGCTTCCGGCACCCGGTCCAGGGTGATGCAGTAGTGGCTGGAGACCACGAACTTCTTCTTCAGCCACAGCTTCTTCTGGAATTCCTCCAGCTGCGCCAGGAAGTCGATCAGCTCCTGGGCGATGGCCCGAAGGCACTGCGTCATGCGCAGGCTCTTCTCGATGTCGGCGATGGCGGTGGCGTTCTGCAGGTCGTCCAGGTGCAGGACTTCGCTCTTGATGTAGAAGTCCAGCTCGCCGCGCAGGAAGCGGGCCAGGTCCTTGTGGATGAAGTAGTCGGCGGTGTTCTTGCTGGTGTAGTCGGTGAGGTTCTTCTCCAGCAGCGTGCGCTGCGGGTTCTTCTCGGTCGGCTCGCGCCTGGCCAGCTCGGCCCAGCGCGCCTTGACCGCCGCGTCACCCAGCACGGTCTCCACGGCCTTGCCGATCAGCGTCTCCTGCCTGGTGCCCTTGGCCACCGGCCGGTACTCGAAGCGCAGCGTCAGCAGCGGCTGGCCGTCGGCCCCGTCGCTTTCCTCGATGGGGCGCAGCGCTTCGTCGTACTCATGGCCATGCTCGTCGGTGCGGCTCACCGTCATGGGCTCGATCAGCGCAAAGCGGCGCTCCTTGTCGTTGTCCTTGCGGTTGTCCTTGGCGGTGTCGGCGGCCACCAGGCGGAAGTGCACGGTACGGCCGTCTTCCAGGCGGAAGCTGTAGTTGGCGAAGTTCTCGCCGCTCTTGGTGTAGTACTGGTCCTTGTTGGCCCAGTGCAGCATGACTTCCTCGCCGGCGTAGGGGATGGCATAGGTGTCCCCCTTGTAGCGGCGCTGGCTGACGAAGTCACCGTTGTTGTAGTAGCGGCCGAAGAAGGTCAGCAGGTGGCTGAAGACGGCGTTCTCGTGCTCGGAGGCGCCGGCGCCTGCCTCTTTCAGCCGGGCCCGCAACGCCTGCACCCGCGGTACGCTTTCCGGGCTCACGCCGAGCTGCTGGGCACTTTTTTCCGCCTCGCGCAACTCGTTTTCCAGCTGCTGCAGGCTGGCGGCGCTGCCGGCCGCCAGGCTCGCCTGGATCTTGCCCGGCAGGCGCCGCTCCAGGTAGTCGTTGATCTCGCCGGCACGGGCATTGAGGATGCGGTAGACGCCGAAGTCCAGCTCCGGGCGGTCGATCTGGAAGATCTCGCGCAGCTTGGCGACCAGGGCCTGGTGCTTGGGGTTACGGATGTCGCTCATGACTTGGCCTTTTTCAATACCGCTGTATCTGTCCGGGTTCACCGCCGGGGAAACGCACACCACGCCCGCTGCCGGGTTCGGCGGTGCGGGCGCTGACTATGCTCGGGAGGCACGCACCCGCAGGCCCGCGCCGCGGTGGCGAGGCACTTCGGCGGCATGACGACCGGGGTGGCAGGCGGAAATCGGGATTCAGCTCCCTCTGCGATCCGGCAGGCAGTGAATCTCAACTGACTTGCGATTGGCAACCTGGGCAGCGCCCTGCCAATCCAAACCGTTGATCTTACAAGAGAAGCGCAGCGTTCGCGACCGCTGGCGGGCGGCTGCCGCAGCGGGTACGGGCGCGGCCCCCGCCGTGCGGCATTGCGCCAGCCCCGCCGGCGGACAAGCGGTCGGGGCGCCCGCCGGCCCGGCCATGCGGGGCCGAGGTTCAGGACTC
The DNA here is from genome assembly GCF_029201425.1 of Pseudomonas sp. 273. Lineage (NCBI taxonomy): Bacteria > Pseudomonadati > Pseudomonadota > Gammaproteobacteria > Pseudomonadales > Pseudomonadaceae > Pseudomonas > Pseudomonas sp. 273. Next base: position 2,206,107 of record NZ_CP116775.1, on the reverse strand, counting down.
CTGGGTGCCCAGGGTGTCGCGGATGCTGTCGATCACGCCGCCGTCCTTGATCACGTCGCGCAGCCAGGCGTCCAGGGGCATGCCGCCCCACTTGATGGCGCGCTCCACCAGGTAGGGGATCGGGCTGTGCGGCTCGTGCTGGCGGAAGTACTGGGCGACGTTGCCCAGCAGCGCCAGGGCCTCCTCGCGGCTGCGCGGCATGCCGTTGACGGCAGGGGCGGCGGCCGGCGTTTCGGCGGATGCGGGCCGGGCGGCCGGCGCGGCTTCGGGCTCGGCAGCCGGGACGGGATTGGCGCTGATGTCCACGTTGCGCTCCTTGAGCAAGCGCTCCAGCAGTTGCTGGCAGCGGTGCAGCACGTCGTCGAGGTTGCGGAAGGAAGGCGCTTCCTGGCCGAACAGGCTGTCGGCCCTGGCGCCGAGGCCCTGCAAGGCGACGAGGCAGGCGCCGATCCGGGCATGCTGGGCCTGCAGGTGCGCGGTGTCGGTCAGCACCACGGCGCGCTGGAAGATCTCTGCATTGATCTTGCCGTCGGCCAGCGCGGCGCTGGCGGCATCGGCGTTCTGCCGGGCCAGGTTCTCCACCTGGCGCGACTCCTCGTAGGCCAGCAGGCTGTACGCCTGGCCCTGGGTCAGCGGCAGCTGGCTGGCCACCTCGGCCAGGGTGCTGTCGAGCCAGCCCAGGCGCGTGGCGCGCTGCTCGATGCCCTCTTCCAGCTCGGGGAAGAGGCTGTCCCAATACGCCTCCAGCAACCGCGTGGCCAGCGCCAGGCCGTGCTCCACGCCGGCGAAGCCATGGCGCCGGGCCAGGCCCTCGGCCAGCCAGGCGACCAGCATCAGGTCCTTGCTGCGGCGGGCGATGCCCTCCCCGGCCAGTTCGATGACCTGCTCCCAGTCCGCCTGCTTGAGGTCGGTCTGCCAGTCGCCCTGGGACAGGTACTGCGGGTCGGCGCGGCGCGCTTCCTTGATCTGGTCGAACAGCTCGGAAAAGCTCAGGTCCTCGCCGGCACCACCGTCGATGGGGGCAGCCAGGACGTCAATGGCGGGCAAAGGGGACAAGATAGGCATCGATGAGTATCACTCCGAGTTATTTTTTTTCGTAAACCTAGGCCCCTTCCCATTAAGAACAAGCCCCAAAATTGAAACAGCCAAAATTATTAAGAACGCATATCTACCCGAAACCTGGAAGAACAAGTGAGCCAATCCAGCAATTACTAGCGCCAGAATCAGAAATCCAATATTCTTCATACATACCCCGCACCGAATAAAGACTTAGAAAAGTACAAGCGCCGATTAGCCTGCCCTGTATCAAAGACCTCTGGATGCTGGATATAAAAATCCTTCCACCCTACAAAAGCAAGCCCTGGAGTAGCATGAACAAATGCGACCATATCCGCCATGCTTGTGCCACAACCCAACGACTTACCAGAAGCCACAGCAATACTTCCTATAACGGCTCCAACATAGTAGGCCGCCCCCATACTCGCACCGAGAACAAGTAACTCAGCGCAATTTGTGGCTCCTGCCAACTCGGCTAAGGTTGCACTCCGCCCAAGCGTCTGCAATGCACTCACGAGTGCCGACGCAGTAGCCATAGCCTTATCATAACTCTCAAACAATGAGCTTGGAACACCAAGACCAAGAGACTCCATATTCTCAGTAAAATACTTTGAAAAATCTCCCGAATTATAGCAAGCCATACAATTCCTCCCTGATAACTTCAGCAACGCCCCAATGAAAGTGACTTCATTGGGGCGTGGGCTAACCTATTACGAATAGACCTTGTTCATCGAGCGGTCCCAGCCGCCGGCGACGTTGCCGCCGCCCGCGCCGTCGGCGCGCTTCTGCTGGGTGTAGGTGGTCTTGATGCGAGCGAAGTTGAAGGTCACCACTTCGGTCGGCAGGTCGCCGGACTCGGCGTCGTTGGCGGCGCCGGTGTGGTTGATCGAGGACACCACCACTTCTTCCAGGGTGATTTGGTAGTAGGTGACCTTGTCACCGCCGGCGCGGTTGACGTTCAGCACCACCTGCTTGAGGTGCTGGCCCTTGCAGCAGGCTTCGAAGAGCTTGGCCGAGGCCTTGTCGACGAACTTGCGCACGGTGAAGTCGCTCAGGTTGACGCGCTCGGAGGAAGCGCCGCCGGCGGAGCTGGCGGTGGCCGAGGTGGCCTGGGTGGCGCCGTAGTTGTAGCCGAGCACCTCGATCCAGTCCTTGTGCTTGTCGTCCAGGGCCTCGCCCGGAATGCCGTCGATCTTCAGGAAAGCATCAAATGCCATGTCGCATATCTCCATATCTAAGTGAATCGGGCTTCCATCGAACTGCTCAGATCGTCGCCCTACGTTGAAACCCCTATCCGTAGAGAGGCTCCGTCGGCACCGCGGCCATGCCCCGGGGCACGGCCATCGGCATTTCTTCCCGCCCGCCGTGGCGGCCCGGCTCAGTTGAGCGCACGGACCTCGATCTCCACGCGGCGGTTGGGTTCAAGACACTCGATCAGCCGCGCCCGCGGCATCTGCATGTCGCACTTCACCAGCGGCTTGGCGCTGCCCTCGCCCACCGCTTCCATGAGTTCACCGGGCACGCCCTTGCCGGCCAGGTAGGTCTTGATGGTCTGGGCGCGCTGCAGCGAGACCTTCTGGTTGGAGTCCGGGTCGCCCAGCTGGTCGGCATGCCCGGCGATCACGATCTTGCCCACGTTGGGCGTGCTCAGGAGCTTGCCGGCGATGGCGTTGAGCTGCCGCTGGCCGCCGGCCTTGAGGCTCTGGAAGTCGGCGCGGGCGAAGGCGAACAGGGTGTCGGACTCCAGGGTGATGGTCTCGATGGCGCGCAGCGACTGCGAACGCAGGCTGTTGATGTAGTTGCGCGAGCTGGACACCAGGAAGGCGTTGTCGAGGATCCGCGGCACGTCCGGCTGGCGGATCTGCTCGGCGTAGAAGTCGATCTGCCGGCTGGCGTACTGGTAGTCGGTCGCCTCGCGGTCGCTGCCGCCGACCTGCGCGGCGATGGCCGGGTACCAGTAGTCCGGCAGGTGCGCCTTGAGGAAGGCCGGCTCGGCCTTCTCGCGCTGGGAGCGCGAGAGCATCACGTAGGTGTCCAGCGCGGCCTCGCCGAAGTCGGCGATGGACTGGGCGCGGTTGTCCGCCGGCAGCGCGCGCGGCTCGATGCTGTCGACACCGCTGACCGGCGCCAGCTCGCGGGCGTTGCGCTGGTAGACCTTGATGCCGGTGAGCAGGTACAGGGTGCGCGTCAGGTTCTGCGCGGTGGGCTCGAGCATCACGCTTTCCAGGCGGGCGAAGTAGCGCTCGCGCAGCAGCGGCTCCACGGCATGGCCCTGGTACAGCCCCAGGCGCATGGACAGCGGCACGCCGTCGTCGTGGTGCCGGTTGAAGTAGTGCGCGGTCCACTGGCGCAGGCCGTCCAGGCTGCGCCACTGGGTGAAGCGCCCGGCGTCGTTGCGGTCGGCCTCGGCGGCGCTGGCCAGCTCGCTGCCGATGTCGCGCAGCTGGGCGTGGTTGTTCCAGTACGACCAACCCCAGGCGCCGCACAGCAATGCCGCCAGCGAGGCGGCCACGCCGACGCCGATGGCCTTGCGCCGGCGCTCGCGGCGGTTGCTGGTGTACAGCGCCACCAGGTGCTGGTCGGGAATGATCACCTTCTGGAACAGGCTCGGGATGAACAACGCCTGCGGCCGCGCCGTGGCGCCGCCGGGCTCGCCGTCGGCCTGCAGGGCGAAGCGCGCGGTGACCGCGCCGGCATGCACGCCATGGCGCAGCTCGCGGCTGTCCAGCGCCGAGGTGAAGTAGAAGCCGCGCAGCAGCTCGGCGCTCTGGTAGGGATTGGCGCGCAGCAGGGTGGCGACGAAGGCCTGCAGGCGCGGGCGCAGCGCTTCCAGTTCCAGCGGCAGGCGGTACACCGACGGGTCCTCGCGGGTGAGACGGATGTCCTGCTCCACCAGTTGCTGGTGCGCCACCTGCTTCCAGTACTGCACCAGGGTCGCCATGGCGTCGTCGAAGCGCCGGCCCCAGTCGGACTGCTCGAAGCCCTGGTGGGCGAAGGTCTTGCCCATCACTTCCTCGCGCCGCGCCGGGTCCAGGCGCTGGTGGAACTCGCTGAAGCCCGGCAGCAGGTCGCACTTGGTGAACACCAGGTAGATCGGCAGGCGCGCCTCCAGCAGCTGGTGCGCTTCCTGTATGCGTTCGCGCAGGCGCTTGGCCAGTTGCTCGCGGTCGTCGTCGGCGCCCTGCAGCAGGTCCTCGATGCTCACGGTCACGATCAGGCCGTTCAGCGGCCGGCGCTGGCGGTACTTGCGCAGCAGGGCCAGGAAGCCGCGCCACTTGCCGGCCTCCTCGGGGTTGTGCATGTAGCGCCCGGCGGTATCCAGCAGCACCGCCTCGGAGGCGAAGAACCAGTCGCAGTTGCGCGTGCCGCCCAGGCCGGCGACGCGCACGCCCTCGCGGTCGGCATAGGGGAAGTTCAGCCCGGACTGCGCCAGCATGCTGCTCTTGCCCGCCGCCGGCTGGCCGATCACCAGGTACCAGGGCAGCGCGTAGAGCGCGTCGCGGCTGCGCCGGCCGCGGCCCTTGGCGCCGAGGCGCTCCAGGCTCTGCAGCAGGCGCTCGCGCAGCAGGCCGATCTCCTCGCGGTCCTGCGGGCTGGCCGCCAGCACGGCCTGGTCGGCGTCGTCGCGCAGCAAGGCCTCCAGGTCATGGGAGGGCGCCGCCGCACCGCGGTACAGCAGCAGCACGTAGAGCGCCGAGAGCACCAGGAACAGGGCGATGCCGGCGAGCAGGCTGGGCAGCGAGGCGAAGCCCAGCAGCAGGCCCAGGCGCCAGACCAGGAAGATGGCCAGGAAGAAGGCCACGCCGAGGACGTAGGGTTGGTACTTGAGGAAGTAGTAGCGGATCTTGTTCATACCGGTTGCGCCTCCTCGGCCGGGGCGAAGCACGCCAGGTAGTCGCGCAGCGCCAGGCCTTCGTCGGGCAGCTCCAGGGCTCGGTGGTGTTCGTTGAAGTCGGCGAAGCTCTCGAGCAGGTCGTAGCGCTCCTCGCGCCCGGCCACGCCGGTGAGCAGGCGGTACAGGGCGTCTTCGCCGCGGCCGGTGAAGCACAGCAGCTCCGGGCGCATGAAGTCGTCGACCAGCAGGCTGGCCACGGGGATGGCGCCGCCGGCGAAGCGCGCCAGCCAGGTGCACCAGAGGTCGGCCACCGGGCGCTTGAGCCAGCGTTCGGCCGGCAGCGGCAGGCGCAGCACCAGCGCCCGGCCCTCGGCCAGGGGTGCGCGCAGGGCATGCAGGCGGTGCAGCAGCGCGCTGGCGACGAATTCCGGGTAGGTGTTGGCCAGCGCGGCGGCGATGTCGCGCAGGTTGAAGTCGGCGAGGAATTTCTCGTGCACCCGGCGGTACAGCGCCAGGTCCTGCTCGCCCCAGGGCCGCAGCGCCTCGATGCGGGCGAACAGCTGCTGCGCCTCCACGCCCTGGCGCGCCTGGTTGAGAAGGGGCGTGACCTGCCCGGCGAACAGTTCGCCCAGGGTGTGCGGGGCGACGAAGCCCTGGGCGTGGCCGCCGCGGATGCCCTGGAAGACCAGGAACGGATAGCGCCGGCCGCTGGCGTCGCGCGAGCTGGCCAGGCCGCCGAACAGCCAGTTGCCCGAGCGGGCACGGAAGCAGAAATGGCACAGCGGCAGGCGGTCGAAGCGCTCGCGCCAGTCTTCCACGCCCTGCAGGCGACCCAGGCCGGCCTGCAGCCAGGCGTCGAACTCGCGCACCTCTTCCGCCGCACCGTGCAGGCTGACGAAATCGGCCGCCGCCGGCAGCTTGCCGAAACAGCCGATCATGGGCGCGCGCCCTCGCCCGCCATGGCCGGGCCCCTCACAGGCGCCCCGCCTGGCCCAGCGAGCCGAGGGCCTTGACGTTGGCCAGGTCGGTCATCTTCACCCCGCCGTAGTTGCGCACCAGCAGGCTGACGTTGCCGGCGCCGGTGCTCCAGGTGAAGCGCTGCTGCACCTCGTCGACGTTGCTCACGCGGGCGCTCTCGCTCATCTTCAGCAGGCCCCAGCGGCCCGGGTAGTCGAACACCGTCAGTCGCTGCCCGGAGAGGGTCACCACGTCCAGGCGCGCGCCCGGGGTGCTGGTGCTGCCCGGCCAGGCGAAGCGGCTCCAGCTGCTGCGGCCGTTGCGGTAGTGCTGCTCCTGGCCGTCCAGGGTGAAGACGATGTCGGTGAAGGCGCCGGAGGGTTCGAGCATCACCTCGAAGCCGTTGTCGCGGTCGGACAGGCTGGCGATCACCTCGCCCAGCGAACTGGCGCGGTCGATGCCGCTGACCAGGCGCGGGTCCACCAGCGGCGCCTGCTGGCCGTTGCCCATGCCCAGGCCTTCGCCGCCGGAGAGGTTGCCGATCTCGTTGCGCCTGAAGGCCGGCAGCAGGCCGCTCTGCGGGTCGACGAAGCGCTGCAGGTCCTTGACCGAGGCCTCGTTGGCGCTGCCCGGGGCGATCGGGTAGCGGTGCGCCAGCACCTGGTTCCAGGGCCGCGCGATCTGCTGCGTCCAGGCCTGGGCGATCTGTTCGCCGGCCGGCTCGCGCAGGCTGTCCCAGCTGTACTGCAGCGGCGCGATGAAGAGCTTCTGCAGCGAGGCGGACAGGCCGCCCTGGCTGGTGTCGATGCTGGTCTCCACGTAGTTGCGCGCACCGGCGAACTCCGAGGGCCCGCCCTCGAGGGTCTCGCTGATCAGCGCCTTGCTGCTCTTGCCCACGTCCTGGGAGCGCTGGACGTTGGCCAGGCGCACCTTGAGCCGGCGCAGGGAGGCCAGGTAGCGGTCCATGACGGTGCTGTCGGCGCCTTCGGGGTTCTCCCGGGCGAACAGCCGCGCCACCGGCTCGAAGCGCTTGGCCAGGCTGCCGTCGTCGACCTTGGGCAGCGGCGTGCTCATCTGCTTGGCGGCGGCCTCGGCGTCATCGCCGAACACGCCCCTCACCCGCGTCCAGAAGCTGTCCTCGACGGCGCTGGCGACCTTCTGCGCCGGCTTCTCCGGCTGGTCCCAGCTGGTGTTGCGGTCCACCGCCGCGAGCAGCAGCTTGAGCGGCGAGTTCTGTACGTCGCTGTACAGCGACAACTGGCGGGTGGCGCCCTGCATGTCGCCGAACTGGCGCACCCCGGTGCCGGCCAGGAAGCGCATCCAGACCTCGGCGTAGTCGGCCTTGTAGCGGGCCATCAGCTCGCGCATGAAGTTGGCCTTCTGCACCAGGCCGTCGCTGCCCTCGCCGTCGAGCACCCAGTCGGATTCGTTGCGCAGGTCGCCGGAAAGCAGCTTGATCAGCTCCGGGCGCAGGAACTGCTCCCAGCCCTGGCGGCTGTAGAGCGCCGGGATCGCCTCGCTGGAATACAGCAGGTTGCGCCCGGGCAGCGGCACCAGGTCGTTGAGGGTCAGCGCGGGGAACTGGCGGTCGGCCTCCAGTTGCAGGCGCAGGTATTCACGGTCCACCAGCGAGCTGGCGCGCATGAAGGACTTGAGGTTCTGCCGCGCCTCGGCCACCAGCTCCTCGTTGCGGCGCAGCGCCGGCGCCTCGCCGGCGCGCAGGTAGCGCACGTACATGGCGCTGTTGGCGCGCACCACCGCGGGGTCGAGCTTGTCGCCGCCCTCCCCGGCCTGGGCGCGCTCCCAGGCCCGCGGCAGCGCGGCGGCGACGAAGTCGGCGTCGGCGTGCTGTTCCGGGCGGGTGAGGATGAGGTAGAGCTTGAGCGCGTCGTAGGCCTCGATCAGCGAAGCCACCTGGTGTTCGTCGAGACGGTCGAGGACTTCCTCGGACAGGCTCAGGCCCGCTGCGGCGGCGCGCTCGCCGGAGGCGTCCGCGGCCTTGCCGGCGGCCAGCTCGGCCAGGGCGCCGCGGCGCGCATCGCGGGCGGCTTCGCGCAGGCGGCTGCCCGCTTCGCCACGCAGGCGCGAGCCCAGGTCGCCGACGCTGCGCGGCACACCGCCCAGGTTCGGGGCGGCAGCGGCATTGCCCTGGCGCGCCTGGCGCAGCGCCGCGGCGGCGGCATCGCTGCCACGGCCCTGGTCCTTCCCGGCCCTGCCGGCTTCGGCCGGCGCGCTGGCGGTGGCGCCCAGGCTCTGGGCGAAGTCGTCGAGGTTGCGCAGGCGCCGTTGCAGTTCCCGGCCCACCGGTTCCAGGGCCTGGCGCTGCAGTTGCTCCAGGTAGGCTCGTTGCAGCGGCGCGCGCAGGTCGTCGCCGGCATACAGGCCCGCACCCTGGCGCAGGGGCACGCCGTTCTGCCGCTGGTTGTCGACCTCGGCCAGGCGGGTGCGCAGCAGCTCCAGGTCCTGGGCCGGGTCCTGGCCGGCGCCGCCCAACTGGGCGCGCAGGCCGTCGAGCCAGGCGCGGTTGTTGGCGAACGACCAGCCCTGCCAGGCGGCCAATGCCACCCCGGCCAGCACGGCGAAGGCCAGCAGGCTCGGCGCCAGCGCCTTGCGCTTGCCCAGGCGCGAGTAATAGAGGCTGAGGTCGCGGTCGGGGAAGATCACCCGGCGGAAGGTGTCGGTGATGAAGTAGCTGCGCTCGCCGATGCGCCGCGCCAGGCTCTCGTCCGGGCGCTCGGCGGCGTCGGCGTCCAGGGCGAAGTGCTCGGCCAGCACTTCCTCCAGCAGCGGCGGCAGCACCTGGTCGGTCTGCAGGGCGCTGGTGAAGTACAGGCCGCGCAGCACCGCCGGGGTGCGCTGGCGCGCGGCGCTTTCGAAGCTCTCGAGGAAGTCGCCGAGCAGCCCGGACAGTTCGCCCAGGTAGCGCGGGAACTGCAGCAGGCTGGCATCGGCGTGCCCGCCCAGGCCGTCGATCTGCGCGCCGACGTGCTGTTCCAGGCTGGCCAGAAGCGCACCGAACTTGTCCTGCAGGGCGCCGCGCAGGCCGCGCTGGCGCAGTTCGCCGAGGCCGAAGGTGATACCCAGCGGCTGCTGGCGGGCGGTGGCGTCCAGGGCGTCGAAGGCCTGGGAGAAACCGGGCAGCAGGTCGACCTTGCTGAGCATCAGGTAGATCGGCGGGTTCACCCCCAGGCACTGGCTGTAGGTCTGGATGCGCTGTGCCAGGCGCTCGGCCAGCTCGCCACGCTCGTCATGGGAAGCGGCCAGCAGGCCCGGCAGGCTGACCACCAGCACCAGGCCGTTGATCGCCGGCTTGCGGCGCTGGCGGCGCAGCAGCTTGAGGAAGTCGGCGAACTCCTGGGCCGACTGGTCGTCGGTGAGGTAGCGGCCGGCGGTGTCGATCAGCACCGCTTCCGGGCTGAAGTACCAGTCGCAATGCTGGGTGCCGCTTTGCGCCGCGCTCTGCCCGGCGATGCTGGCCGACAGGCCGGAGCGCGTCAGCAGCGAGGTCTTGCCCGAGGCGGACATGCCCACCACCAGGTACCAGGGCAGGTCGTACAGCGCCGCCTTGCCGCCGCCCCCGGCCGCGCGGGAGGCGCGCAGCAGGGCGATGGTGTGCTTCAGGCGCTGCTGCAGCACCTGGGAGTCGCGGAACTCGCCGCCGGCGCCGGCGCTGCGGTCCACCTCGAGCTGCACCAGGTTCTCGATGTTGCGCTCGGCGCGGATGCGCCGGTACTGGCGCAGCACCACCAGCAGCAGGCAGAAGGCGCTGAATAGCGCCATGGCCGCCAGCACGCTCTCGCGCTGCGGCAGCCAGCGCGGCAGCACGAACCAGCACAGCAGCATGCCGACGAGCCACAGCAGCGGCAGGGCGAACCAGAAACTCTTGAGTGCGCGGAATATGACTTTCATGTCTTCCTGACCTGATCGATGAAGGCGGCGCTCACTGGCCGAACAGCGCGTCCAGTTGCCCGGCGAGCGTCGCCACGTCCTTGCCCAGCAGCCAGTCGAGGGTGAAGTAGAGGGCCGCGCAGAACAGCGCGATCAACCCGACGTACACCCACAGCGGCACCTCGTAGCGGATCATCTGCGAGACCTGGTCCGGCAGCGCCCAGTCCGGCGCCAGGGCGCGCGGGGCCTTGCGGTAGCGGGCGATGTCCTGGCCCAGGGTGTTGGCGATGTAGCGCAGCTGGTCCTTCTGCTCGAGGCTGAACTTGCCCTCGAAGCCCAGCGCCAGGCACAGGTGGTAGATCTCCAGCACGTCGAGGTTGGCCTTGACGTCGGCACGCAGCGCCTCGAGCTTGTCGAAGAAGCCCTCCCCGGCCAGGTGCACGCCGAAGTACTTGAACTGCAGCGGGTGCAGTTCGACGTGGCTGCGGATGTTGCTCTGGCCGGCGTTGAGCACGCTTTCGTCGAGGAAGGCGCACAGCGCGTACTGGGTGTCGCGCGCCTGCTCGACGCTGTAGCCGGCGGCGCGGGCATTGCGCTCAAGGCCGGCGAAGAAGTCGTCGACGCTGGCCAGGAAGCGCTCGACGCTCTGCGCCTGGCGGCCGCGGCGAATCATCAGGGCCATGGACAGGAAGTCCTTGGCCAGGTCCTTGAGCGTGGGTTTCTCGCCCTGCTGCAGCAGGGTCGCGGGCATCACGGCTTCGTTCATTTGAGCACCGCCATCAGTTCGAGCTTGAGGTTGGCGAACGCGCTGGGCACGTAGAAGGCGATGGCCTGGGCGTCCATCATGCGCTGGTAGACGCGGCCGTGCGGTTCGATGGAGAAGTAGTGGTTGTCCAGGCGCACCGGAATGGCGCTGGGCAGGCGCGTGGCGTGGTTGAGGGTGGCGCCGGGCATGGCGGTGTTGACCACCACCTCGATGTCTTCCGGCGAGCCCACCTTGAAGGCCCGCGGCACCAACTCCAGCAGGCTGGCGCCGGGCATGTCGGCGTGCACCGAGATGTAGAAGTCGGCCTCGGCCAGGCGCACGTCGTGCAGGCGGCCGACGTAGTAGGACGGCTTGGTCTGCTCCACGGCGATGGGCACGTACTGGTTGGGCACCACGTTGTCCAGCAGCTCGCGCAGCAGGGCGTCCAGGCGCAGCAGCGAGGCGGCCGGGTCGTCGTGGTCGTAGGGCGGGATGTCCTTGAGCTGGATGCTCAGCGAGAAGGTCAGCAGGCTGCCGGCCAGTTCGGCGAGGAAGCGGTAGAGCTGCTCGGGGTGCAGCCGCGGGTGCTGCAGCAGGTGCGCCAGCGCCGGGTAGGCGCGGTTGACCGTGAACAGCAGCCAGAACAGGGTGACGTCGCTGGAGCCGAACTCGGCGATCTGGTCGGCGCGTTCGCGGCGCCGCCCCGACAGCGCCTCGCTCTTGGCCTGGAGCACGCCGAGCAGGCGCCGGGCGATGCCCAGCAGGGTGTCGTGGGCGCCCAGGTGCAGGCTGGGGTGGACGAAGTGGCTGTCGAGGTTGAAGCCGCCGGCGTTGTTGCGCACCAGTTTGGCAAGCGGGCAATAGCTGAAGCCGTCGAGGTCGTCGCCCTCGATCAGCAGCACCACGTTCAGGCGCAGGCTGGTGATCTCGTTCTCCAGGTCGCCCTCGTTGAGGTCCGGCAGGGTGTCGAACTGCTTGCGGAAGCGCCGCGCCCCCTGTTCGGTGGCGCCGTCCTCGACGTAGTTCAGGCCATAGGGCTCGGGCCGGCGCAGCGCCGCGTAGACCTTCAGGTCGCTTTCGCGCAGCAGGCCCTTGAGGTCGCGGGCGGCCGGCAGCGGGTCCTGCTGCGGGGCGTCGTAGAGGGTGCCATCCGGGAACACCAGCTTCAGCCGCGACAGTTGCAGCACGCCGCCGGCCAGCGCTTCCTCGTCCAGTTCCAGCAGCTGCACGCCCCAGTGGAAGGGCGTGCCGCGCAGGGTGGCCTGGGCCAGCTGGTGCTGGTGGAACTCGTCCTGGTACTGGAAATGCTGCGGCAGGAGGAACATGCCCTCCGACCACATCACCCGACTGCTCTTGCTCATAGACTGCCTTCCAGGGCTGAGTTGACCTTGCTTTCCAGCGCGTCGCGCGCGCCGTTCTCGACACTTTCGCCGGCGGCGCGCAGGGCGCTGTCGCCGGCCTTCTGCAGCAGTTGCGCGGTGGCGCCCTGCTGCTCCACCGGGGCGCCGGCGGCCAGCTGGCGCGCCGCCGGGTCGTCGAGCACGTCGGTGCCCGGGCCACGGCCACGCGGCTGCCGTCGAGGTAGATGCGCGCCCCGTCGCCGGAGGAGAACAGCACGCTCTCCTTGCGCATGGAGTCGGCGGCCACGGCCACCTTCCAGCGCGTCTGGCGGGTCTCGCGGAAGAAGGCGGCGACGCCGATGTAGCGGGCCTCCAGGGCCATGGGCCACTGCTCCACCTGGCCCATGCCGGGCAGCAGCGTCAGCTCGCGGGCGTCCAGCAGGGTGTTGCCCAGCGCCACCTTGGGCTGGTCCCACAGGGCATCGGCATCGGCGCTCAGGAAGCGTTCCAGGGAGTTCAGCTGGTACACCCGCACCACCACCGACAGCGGCTTGCCGTCCGGACCGGGGTTGAGGTCGTTGCCGCCGTCGACGGTGAGGGTCACCTTGTCGCGGTCGCTGAACAGCATGTCGCCGGCCCAGGTGTCGTCCATGCGCTTGCCCACGCGGTCCATCACCCCGCAGGCGGAGAGACTGGCGGCGAGCAGCAGCAGGCCGGCGAGGCGCAGTTTTCGGGAAGCGTTAAAAGTCATGGTGGCGGCCCTCAGCGGATGCGGTAGGCGAAATCGCCATCCTTGCCCAGGCGCACGGACAGGCCCTGCAGGGGCTTGCCCTGGGCCATCCGCTCGAGGACGCGCTGGGCCAGTTCCGGCATCAGCGTCCCGGACAGGATGTTGTCGATGTTGCGCGCGCCGCTGTCGACCTCGGTGCAGCGGGCGGCGATGGCCGGGACCAGCTCGGCGTCGAAGTTCAGGCTGGCCTGGTGGTTGCGCTCGAAGCGCTGGCGCAGGCGTTCCAGCTTGAGCGCGACGATGCGCTGCAGCACGGCGTCCTGAACCGGGTAGTAGGGCACGATGTTCAGGCGGCCGAGGAAGGCCGGCTTGAACACCTGGTTGAGCGTGTCGCGCAGGCCCTCGACGATCTCCGCCGGCGCGGGGGCGGCCTCGGCGCCCAGGCACCATTGCATGATGCGTTCGGTGCCGACGTTGGAGGTGAGGATGATCACCGTGTTGCGGAAGTTGATCTCGCGGCCCTCGCCGTCGTCCAGCACGCCCTTGTCGAAGACCTGGAAGAACAGCTCCAGCACGTCCGGGTGGGCCTTCTCCACCTCGTCCAGCAGCACCACGCTGTAGGGCTTGCGGCGCACCGCCTCGGTCAGCACGCCGCCCTCGCCGTAGCCGACGTAGCCCGGCGGCGAGCCCTTGAGGCTGGAGACGGTGTGCGCCTCCTGGTACTCGGACATGTTGATGGTGATCAGGTTGCGCTCGCCGCCGTAGAGGATGTCCGCCAGGGCCAGGGCGCTCTCGGTCTTGCCGACGCCGCTGGGGCCAAGCAGGAGGAACACGCCGATGGGCTTGTTTGGCTCCTCCAGGCGTGCGCGGGAGATGCGGATGCGCTTGCCGATCTCTTCCAGGGCGTGATCCTGGCCCAGCACGCGCTCGCCGAGCAGGGCCGGCAGGCGCTGCACGGTGTCGATCTCGTCGCGCAGCATCTTGCCCAGGGGGATGCCGGTCCAGGCGGAGATCACCTCGCCGATGGTGCCGCCGTCGACGCGGGCGTGGACCAGCGGCGCCTCGCCCTGCACCTCGGCCAGCTCGGCGCGCAGTGCCGCCAGGTCCGCCCGCAGCGCCTCGCCCTCCCCCGCCTCGGCGCGGGTTTCCAGTTCGTGCAGGCGCTTGACCAGCTCCAGTTCGCGCTGCCACTGCGCCTTCAGCACTTCCTCGCGCTGGTGCGCCTGCTCCAGCGCGGCCTTCAGTTCGGCCAGGCGCGCGGCATGGTCGGCGCCGCTGGCGCTCTCCTTCTCCAGCACGGCGATCTCGGCGCGCAGGTTGTCGCCTTCGCGCAGGCAGTCTTCCAGCGCGCCGGGCTGCGCCGCCTGCGCCAGGGCCACGCGGGCGCAGGCGGTGTCGAGCACGCTCACCGCCTTGTCCGGCAGCTGGCGGCCGCTGAGGTAGCGGCTGGACAGGCGCACAGCCTGGACGATGGCGTCGTCCAGCACGGCCACGCGGTGGTGCGCCTGCATCTTCTCCAGCAGGCCGCGGAGCATGTGGATGGCGCTGTCCTCGTCCGGCTCCTCCACCTTGACCACCTGGAAGCGGCGGGCCAGGGCGGCGTCCTTCTCGAAGTACTTCTTGTACTCGGCCCAGGTGGTGGCGGCGATGGTGCGCAGCTCGCCGCGGGCCAGCGCCGGCTTGAGCAGGTTGGCCGCGTCGTTCTGCCCGGCCTGGCCGCCGGAGCCGATCAGGGTGTGGGCCTCGTCGATGAACAGGATGATCGGGTGCAGGCTGCGCTTGACCTCTTCGATCACCTGCTTGAGGCGGTTCTCGAACTCGCCCTTGACCCCGGCGCCGGCCTGCAGCAGGCCCAGGTCGAGGGTGTGGATGGCCACGCCCTGCAGCGGCGGCGGCACCTCGCCCTGGGCGATGCGCAGGGCCAGGCCCTCCACCACCGCGGTCTTGCCGACGCCGGCCTCGCCGGTGAGGATCGGGTTGTTCTGCCGGCGGCGGGTGAGGATGTCGACCATCTGCCGCACTTCCGCCTCGCGGCCCAGCACCGGGTCGATGCGGCCTTCGCGGGCGTTGCGGGTCAGGTCGATGGTGTACTGGTCCAGCGCCGGCGTCTTGCCGCGCGACGCGCCCGGGGCGGCGCCGGCCGCGCCCTGCTGCGGCGCCGCCTGGGCCTGCAGCGCCTCGCCGCTAGCCTCGGTCAGCGCCACCAGGTTCAGGCGCAGGTCGTCGGGGTTGATCTTCTCCAGCTCGGGCGCGGAGCCCAGCGCCACCCGGCGCAGTTCGGCGTCGTCGAGCAACGCCTGGAACAGGTGGCCGCTGCGGATCTGCGCCTCGCCGTACTCGATGGACGCCAGCACCCAGGCGCGCTCGATCAGCCGGGTGATGTGCGGCGACAGCGCCGGGGTACGGGCGTTGCCGGTCTTGAACCCGGCCAGCGCCTGTTGCAGCTGGGCCTGCAGGCGGTCGGGGCGCACCTCGTAGTGGCGCAGGATGGCCTGCAGGTCGTTGCCCTCGGCGTCCAGCAGTTGCAGCAGCAGGTGCTCGATGTCGACGTCGTAGTGACGCTCGGCGAGGCAGAGCGCGGCCGCCCCTTCGGTGGCGCTGCGGCAGCTGTCGTCGAGCTTGGCGAACAGGGATTTCAGGTTCACAGGCGGACCCCATCGTAAGGAATGCGGAACAGTGCGCAGCGCGAGGGCTCGGCGTGCGCGCCGGGACGTTTCAGCCAGCCGAGCCGGCCCAGGGACAGCTCCCCGCCACGCCCCAGGGTGGCCAGGGGCACCGCCTCGCGGCGCAGGCGCGGGGCGATCTCGAAATCCAGCTCGGCGCCCAGGTAGAAGCGCACCAGGTCCACCAGGCGCTGGTGGTCGGCGTGGCCGGGCAGGAAGCGCCGGTAGTCCTCCAGCGCCAGCGGGCCCAGCTCGATGCGCACGCAGGACTGGTAGTCCCAGGTGCGCCGGCCGGTCACCGCGCTCTGCCCGAGCACGGCGTTGGCGCGGCCCAGGCGCGTGCGCTGCGCCGGCTCGATGTCCAGCCAGCGGCCGTTGAAGGGGCGCACGCGGATCGGCAGGGCGAAGTAGAAGCCGAGCATGGCCTCCAGGTTCAGCGGGTTGCGCGGGCGCTGGGCGAACAGCCCGGAGAAGTAGCTGAACAGCGACTGGCGCAGCGGCTGCCCCTCGCTGAACCTGCGCGCCCGGGCCCGCGGGCCGAAGCCCACCAGCGCCAGCAGGTAGCGTTCGAAGTCGGCGGCGCCCTTGCGCTCGTACTCGATGTGGAAGCGGTACTTCTGCCAGGCCTCGTAGAACAGCGCGGTCATGCGGTGCGAGAAGATGTCGAGGAAGGCGTGGGCGGCATCGTCGCGGTGCTGCACGTGGCGCTCGATGAGCAGCTCGGTGTAGGGCTGCGGCAGCACGCCCGACGGCCCCACCAGGCCCATGAAGGTGACCTGCACGTCGGTCAGCGGCTGGTCGTTGGCCGAGCGCCGGCCTTCGCGCTCGAACTGCAGGTCGCTGACCTCGCTGGCGGGGAAGCACAGCGACAGCTGCGAGCGGAAGCGCAACGGGTCGTCGTGCGGCCGCGCCTCCGGGTCGATGCGCCCGGCGCGGCTGTAGTGCAGGCGCAGCAACCGCACGAGCTGGAAGAACTCGAAACGGTACGGCTCGGCCCGCGCCTGGTCGATCAGACCAGGGCTTGCGCGCCAGTTCTGGGAGGCCATTGCACGACTCGCTTCTCGCGCTGGCGGCTGCGCAGCGTGAGTTGAGTGAAGCTGTTGATGGAGCAGTACTGGCCGAAGAAGTGGTCCAGCACCATGCCGAACAGGAAGATGCCGCTGCCGATGAACTGCTGTTCGTCCAGTTCCAGGGTGATGCCCACGCCGCGCACGAAGCTCGGGCGGGGGTGGCCGATGCGTGCCACCACCGGCTCGCTGCGCACGGCAGCGATGCCGTTGATCTGCTTGCGCACCGCCGAGGCGTTGCTGTAGTCGTACAGCGCCAGCATTTCCAGCAGCGCCTCGCGGCCCTGGGACACCAGCGACATGTGGTTCAGCCCCAGGTGCGCCACCAGGCGCCAGATCAGCCCGTTGCCCAGGGGCGGCCGCGCGCTGGCGGTGGGCTTGCGCAGGCAGCGGATGCTCTGCACCACCGGGTTGCGGTCGAGGCTGAAATCGCCCTGGGCGCCGCCGTAGGGCAGCAGCATCGGCAGGTCGCGGTTGCTGCAGGTGAGGGTCATGCTCAGGGTGTCGGCGCTGGCGTCGATCAGCTCCAGCTCGCGGTCCACCAGGCGGATGAACATGTCGCTGCCGGCGTCCTGGCTGCGCTGCGACGGCCGGCGCCGGCCGATCCAGTAGGTGGCGTGGCTGTCCAGCTCGCCACGCGGCTCGAAGAACGGGTGGCAGGTGCTCACCTGGTCCAGGTTGCCGACCTTGCGCACCCGCCGCACGCGGTCGATGGACACCACTTCCACCGCGGTCTGCTGGCGCACGTCCGGCACCACCGGGTACTCGTGGCGGGCGTGGGTCAGCTTGATCGGCTCGGCCTGCTGGCGGAACAGGTTGATCACCGGCGTGCAGCCGAGCTTGAAGTGGTTGCGGTTGATGGTCTGCGCCAGCCGCGCCAGGCGCTCGCCGAGGTCGTAGTCGGCGAAGTAGAAGTTGACCTCCACCGCGTGCAGCGGCTTGCCGGCCAGCACCCGGCCCAGCCCTTCGAGGTCGAAGAACATGAACTTGTCGGGGAAGGTGAAGTACTCGTGCAGCAGGCGGTAGCCGAGGAAGGAGCGCTCGGAGTAGTCCACCACCCCCTCGTCCAGGGCATAGCCCACCGGCTTGAGCGCCCCCGCCGGCAGCGCCACCTCGCGACGGCGGCCGTCCTCCTCGAAGGCCAGGGTGACCTTCGCCAGGTTGTTGAACAGCAGTTCGTAGAGCGGCAGCATCAGGGTGCTTTCGCCGTCCAGGAAGAAGCGCAGGCGCTCGATGGCCAGCTTGCCGAAGGGCACTTCGGTGGTGCACTGCAGTCCGATGCGCAGGCGCGCCACCAGGTCGGCGCTGTGGCCGTTGAAGGCCGAGCGCTCCAGCTCGGCGAAAGTGGCCTCGCGCACCGCGATGGGCCACAGGTCCACCGGGTAGCAGGTCCTGAACTTGCAGGTCTGCCCGTCCACCACCCGCGAGTTGAGCTGGCTGTGCCGCTCGATGCGGTAGTGGCCGGTGATGGGGCTGCGCTCGCCGGCGCTGAACTCGACGATCGACAGCGAAGGCGTGGGCCGCAGGTAGTGCGGGTACAGCACCTCGAGGAAGGCCTCGACGATCTCGGGGAACTCGTCGTCCAGCTTCTTGTGCACCCGCGCAGCGAGGAACGCGAACGCCTCGATCAGGCGCTCGGTGTGCGGGTCCTCGCAGTTGTCCCCCTCGATCAGCAGGCGCGAGGCGATCTTCGGATACTGCCGCGCGAACTCCTGGCCGAGGAAACGCAGATGCGACAGTTCCTTCTCGTAGTAGGGAAGCAGGTCGTCGAGCATCAGTTGAGGTTCTGCACTTTGTATTCCTGGGTATTCACCTGCAGCACCGCGTCGAACGAGACCTGCCGCGTGGCGTCGTGCAGGCGCAGCAGGGCGTCGACGCGGAAGGTCAGCATGCGCTGGCTGAGCTGCTGGTTGAGCAGTTGCACGCGGACGTTGCGGAAACGCCGGTCGCCGACCTCGATGGCCCGTTCCAGCTGGCGCTGGATCTGCAGGCGGTCCTCGGGGTTGAGCACGCCCTTGCTGGTGAAGTCCGGCATGCCGTACTCGAGGATCGAGCCGCGCAGTTGCGGGAACGCCTCCAGGCCGCCGGCCAGCAGGCATTGCCGGGTGTTCACCAGTATCTCCAGGTCACGCACCACCCGCGCCTTGTACTCGGCGAGCGAGTAGAGGCGCTGGTCGAGGGCTTCCCGCGGTTGCTGGGGCTGGTCGTCGAGCAACCGGTCCAGCAGGGTCGGTATCAGCTTGTGCGAGCTGCTCATGCTGCCACTCCTTGGCAAGGGCTCGCGGTCAGCCGCGGGTGGACTGCGGCAGTTCGGCGACCAGGCGCAGCGACGCGGTCAGTTCGTCGAGCTGGTAGTGCGGGCGCAGGAAGGTCACCGCCTTGTACACCCCCGGCTTGCCCGGCACCTCGGCCACCTCGGCCTGGGCCTCGCGCAGCGGGAACTTGGCCTTGGCCTCCTGGCTGGCGGTGTCGTCCAGCAGCACGTAGCTGGCCAGCCAGTTGTTGAGGAAGGTTTCCACGTCCTTGCGCGAGGCAAAGCTGCCGATCTTGTCGCGCATGATCGCCTTCATGTAGTGGGCGATGCGCGAGGTGGCGAAGATGTACTGCAGTTGCGCCGACAGCCGCGCGTTGGCGTTGGCGATGTCGGTGTTGTACTGCTTCTGCTTCTGCGCCGACTGGGTGCCGAAGAAGGCCGCGTAGTCGGTGCCCTTGCAGTGCACCAGCGGGATGAAGCCGAGGTCCGACAGCTCCTTCTCGCGGCGGTCGGTGATGGCGATCTCGGTCGGGCACTTCAGGGCGATCTCGCCGTCGTCGGTGCGGAAGGTGTGGGTCGGCAGGCCTTCCACCAGGCCACCGCCCTCCACGCCACGGATGGCCACGCACCAGCCGTAGCGGGCGAAGGCGTCGGTGATGCGGGTGCCCAGGGCGTAGGCGGCGTTCATCCACAGGTACTTGTTGTGGTCTCGGCCGTCGACGTTCTCGACGAAGTTGAACTCCTCCACCGGCGCGGTATCCGGGCCGTAGGGCAAGCGCCCGAGCACGTGGGGCACGGTCAGGCCGACGTAGCGGGAATCCTCGGAGCTGCGGAAGGACTTCCACTTGGCGTACTCGACAGTATCGAAGATCTTCGCCAGGTCGCGCGGGCCGGCCATGTCGGTGAAGGCGTCCCAGCCGAACAGCTCCGGCGAGGCCGCCGAGATGAAGGGCGCGTGGGCCGCGGCGGCGACGTGGGAAGCCTCCTCCAGCAGGTACATGTCCTCGGGGCTGCGGGTGAACTCGTAGTCGCCCAGCAGCATGCCGAAGGGAGCGCCGCCGAAGGTGCCGTACTCTTCCTCGTAGACCTTCTTGAACAGCGCGCTCTGGTCGAACTCCGAGGCCGACTTGAAGTCGCGCACCAGGTCCTTCTTGGTGGCGTTGAGCATCTGGATCTTCAGGTGGGTGCCGGTCTCGGTCTGGTCCACCAGGTACTTCAGGCCGCGCCAGGAGGCTTCCAGCTGCTGGAACTCGCGGGCATGCATGATCTCGTTCATCTGCTCGGAGAGCATCGAGTCGATCTCGGCGATGCGCGCGTCGAGCACCGCGATCAGGTCCTTGCTGGGGGTCATCTCCCCTTCCAGCACCTGGGAGACCAGCTCGCCGATCAGGTCGCGGGTACGCGAGCGCTCGGACTCCGAGCGGGCCACGCGGCTTTCCGAGATGATGCTGTCGAGCAGCGAGGCCTGCGGTGCGAAGGCCTCGACGCCCTCGACGGCGGTGGCGCGCTGGGCCGCGGTTTGTTGGTCGGTCATGTTCGAACTCCTGGTCAGGCCTGTTTGCCGTCGTCGCTGGGCAGCGCGGCCTCGCGGCCGAATTCCTTGCCGAGGGTCTTGAGCTTCTCGGTGTTCTGCAGCACGTCCATGAGCAGTTCCTCGAGCTTGTCGTTGCCGCCCATCTTGTTGCGCAGGTCGGCCAGCTTGTTGCGCACTTCCAGCAGCTTGCGCAGCGGCTCCACCTGCTTGACCACGTTCTGCGGCTCGAAGTCTTCCAGGGCGTTGAAGTTCAGCTCGACGCCGAGCTGGGTGCCGTCCTTGGCCAGGGTGTTGTCCACCCGGTAGGTCAGGCGCGGGCGCACGCCCTTGAGCACGCTGTTGAAGTTGTCGCGGTCGATGAACACGAACTTGCGGTCCTTCAGCCTCGGCAGCGGTTCCAGCGGGTTGCCGGAGTAGTCGCCGAGCACGCCGACGACGAAGGGCAGTTCCTTCTTCTCGATGGCGTCGCCGATGTCCACGTCGTAGGTGATGTGCACACGCGGCGCGCGGACGCGGTCGAGCTTGTGCTGGGTGCTTTCCTTCTTCGCCATGGCTGATTCCTCTCCGAATCCTGTCGCTGTCACTACGGCCGGGCGGCGGTCGCCGGGCCTTTTCCTCACAAGCCTTCGACGGTCTGCAGCAGTCGTTGGCGGATGTCGTCCTGCATGCCGAGGATGTCTTCCCGGCTCACCAGTTCCTCGAAGGTGGCGTTGCCGGAAATCTCGGTGGCGCTGCGGATCACCGACTCGTCCGGCAGGCTCGAGCGCACCGGCGAGCTGATCACGCAGAACGGCAGGTCGCCGAACTCCTTCAGGCGCTCGAAGCTCACCGGGAAGCGCAGCCCCAGCAGCAGGCGGCCCAGGCCGCCGGACTTGCTGAAGCAGTAGAAGAGCACCAGGTAGTGGATGACGAACCGGTAGAGCTCGGCGTTGCTGCGGTTCGGGTCCTTGATGACCTTGCGGAAGCGCTCCAGCTCGAACGACTGGAAGCCCACCACCCAGCGCGTCGGGCTGGTCACCCGTACCGTGCGCCCGGCCAGCGGCAGGTCGTATTCCAGGGCGTACAGCTCGGGGGTGGTGTTGAGCAGGTTGAGAGGCACCTCCAGCTCGTGGATCAGGCTGAAGGGCGCGGCGGAACCGATACGGTCGTACAGTTCCTTGAATTCCTTGAAGTGGTGCTGGGTCTCGCGGCCGCTGCTGCGCGGCGCGCCCTGCAGGTATTCGCCGAACAGGTGCTGCGGCCGCACCAGCATGGCGAGGGTGGCCAGGTAGTCGGCGGCCTGCGAACGCAAGGCATCGGAAATCGCCCGGGTCTGCTTGCGCAGGCGGATCAACGCCTCGATGTCGAGTCCCTGGCTCATGCGAATGCCTTCCCGTCCCTGTTTCGCGGTGCCCTTGGCGGGCTGCCCGCTGATGCTCGTCTACGCAAAGCAGCCGCTCGAGAGCGGCTGTATCGATGGTGTGAAACCCGCCGGGGCTGCCCCGGGTGCCGTCACTGAGGGTGACGTTCCAGGGTGGAGCCGGGCGAATGACTACATGCGAATTATTCTTCGCAGCATCCCGGGAAGGCGGCAATGATGGCCACAAGACTCCCTTTTGACATCAATCGCCCTGCCACGACCAACGCCGCCAATGGCCAGAACCCTTGGAGAATGCGGGCTGCGCTGCAATAGTAATTTTCATGATAGTGATCCACTCCACACTTTCCCGCCATTGGAATGGATCATCGCTGATACACCGAATAGCGAATTTCCTACACGCATTTGCGAGATAAGCGGCGGAGGCGGAAGGAACTAACCGCTGTGCGGCCCGTCTTAGGTCATACCGCAAAACCCTTTCAGGACGGGCCTTACAGCCGAAAAGAAAGGGAAGCCGGCAAAGCAAAATGCCACTACCCACGGTTATCAGCTGCCGCTTGACAGTTCGTTTCGATCGGTTTTTCCTTCGCACCCCATGAGTGGGGAAAGCTTTCTGCAGGATGCGCAACATGAATTCATTTCATGAATACGAAACGGAATCCGGAATCCCACCTGGAATGCCCCGTCACCACCGCAACGACGCCCCCCTTCAGGGGCCCGCAGGTGGCCGCCCATGAGCGGGCTGTTCTACCCCTGCACCCGCGAAGACCCCATGGGCCTCGGGCCGCAGGGCCTGCTCGGCGAGGGCGAACTGCCGTGGCCGGAAGTGGTGGCGGCGCGGGCCATGCCCTCGCGGATCAACATCGGCGGGGAGTACGCCACCGATGACTACAGCGGTGCGATGTTCCTCGCCGGCGAACTGGCCTCCGCGGACAGCGACATGTCCGAGGAAGAGGCCGAGGAATCGCTGGCGTTGCTGGTATTCCTCTTCGGCAAGCTGAAGCAGGCCGGCAAGACCTCGGCGAAGGAAATGGAGGCGCTGCGCAAGCAGGCCGAGGCGATCCCCGTGGTGGGGCCGCTGTTGTTCTCGGCAAGCAACCTGCCGGGCACCGTGGCAAACGTCGCCGGCATGATGCACGCGGGCCTGAAGACCAAGCGCGTGGTCGACCTGCTGGACATCCCCGACAAGCTCAAGAAGGAACTGGCCACCTGGGCCAGCACACGCGGCCGCAGCGGCAGCCGTTCCGCGCGCAAGACCTTCCACCGGCGGATCAGGCTGGTCCATGTGGAGGGCAATCTCAAGTTCAGGATTCCGGCGACGGAAACGGCCAGGCTTTACCGCGTTGGAGGAGAGGTGGTTGGGGACCTGCTGCAAGTTCCGGCCTACGACACCTTGAAAGACCTGCGCAGCAGAACCTACATCGACGCCAAGGCCTATGGAACCCGCGGCTTCGGCAAAGTACTCAGCAGCAATGCGGTGGGTGCCGCCCTTAGCTTTGGCCCCCAGGCCTATATCGACGCGAGCAATTCACACAGCGTCGGCGAGTTCCTGGAAAAATCGGCGTACAGCCAGGTTGGTAACGTCGCCGCCTTCACCGCAGGCTTCGTAGTAGCCTCGCTGGTCGCAGGCCCGGCCGTCATCGTTATCGGTATATCGCTGATCGCAGGCGCCGGTGCGCAATTTACCGTCGAAAGATTCGGAGCCGATAAGGCTATAGGCGATTTCCTGACGGGAAAGAAGTAAAGGCTCACCTGAGGAGGCCCTGCTACAGCATGATCCTGACGACCCGATCCTACTTTTTCAAATCCACCTTTGCAGGACTACTTGCCAGCCTGCTTTTCCTTGGGTTCGTCGTCATCGGATACCCCATCCTGCTGCTGCCGTTCTGTGCCTACATGCTCATCCTGACCTGGATACGTTGCCGCTGCGTCTATGCCAGCGAAAGCTTTACCGACTATGCAGGGCTGTTCTTGTATTTCAACCTGAGCATCGCGCCCATGATCGCGGCCGGCGTAATCGCTGCCACTGTTCATGACCAGTGGCCTGCGACAACGGGAATCGCAGCCAGCCTCAGCCCCTTCCTGCTCATTGGCGCCGGTTACTTACTCTTGCGCTCACAACCGCCAAAGCCGGAAGTCTTCCGCATCAGGGCAGACCGGGTCGAGGTCACAAGAGTACCCCGCAAAGCTCCAAGTGGGCCGGCCTGATCGGCGGCTTCGCAGCGCTGGGCGGTGCCGCGCTGGCGAAGGGAGAGCACGCCGGCCTGCTGATCGCGGGCAGCGCAGTGCTGATCGGTCTCTACATGCTCTTCTACTACCGGCATGCCATCTCCGGATTACGCTGGCTCAAACAACAGGAACGCAGCGGCAAGCGCTATACCTTCGCGAACATCGAGGACATCCGGCAATGGCGGACCCAATCGTGGGCCGCGAATCTGTTCGTCTATCTGGGTAATGCCCTGGGTAGAGGCAAGGAGCGCTGAATGCCTATTCCTGCCTCATACCTTCTGCCGGCAATCACCGGGAGGCGGGCGCAGAGATGATCGCGTCAAGTACCCATTCGCTTTTCTCCGTTACACGGCAATGGCTACTGCTGCTGGTATTTCTGCTCGGCATGCTTTGCATGATCCAGCCGGTGCTGACGTGGCTGGCTGTAGCGGCATTCGCCCTCGCCTGCGGCTGGCGGGGATATCACGCCTACCAGAACGAAAGCTACAGCGCCTATTGCGCGCTGATGCTGTTCCAGGCCTTGTCCATGATGCCATCCTTCGCCTTGCTGCTGATGGTCCTGCTCGGTACCAAGCTCGGCTGGCCGCTACCCGTATGCCTGGCACTCGGTAGCCTGCCTGCGCTTCTGACGTTTGCGGTCTACCGGCTCGTTCGTGCAGGCATGGTGAAACAGACGCCCTATAAGATTCGCGGCAACCGAGTGTACCCGAGCGTGAAGGAACGCAAGGTCAACCTCGTCTGGCTGGGGGCTGGCCTCGGCATCACAAGCCTTCTGATGCCTCAAATCCGAGACGTGCTTGCCAGCCCCATAGTGATGCTAATTCTCACCTCCGCACTTTCCGTCGTCACCGTGATATCCATACGAGGCACGATCGCCGCGCTTCGGCAACTCAAGGAAACCGAGCGTCAGAACGGGTATCGCTATAGCTTTCCCAACCTGGAAGAAATCCAGGCGCTGCGTTCTCGTTCCTGGCCCGCCAGGACCTTCATCGCCTTCAGCAACAAACTGAAGGAGCGCTGAATGCCCATGGTCATTCCAACCTCTCCGAGCCAACCGCGTACGAACCTGCTGGCCGGCTTCACTCTCCAGGCCATCTTCGCAGGGGCTCTGGCGACCGCCATTCCCCCCTGCGGCTCTTGTACATCCTGGGCATGTCCCTCCTGCTCATCCGCCTGACGGCAGCAGCATTGGGGGCCACCATATTGCAACACCATACCGAACGCCTGGTGGGAGCTAGCGCAGCTGTGACCGGTACAGCGTCATGGGACGAGGGGAATTTTCCCTATGTCCTATTTCTGCTCTGCCTTGGCCTCGCGCTATACGCCACTTATCACTATCGCTGCGCCCTTTTCGACCTGAGAACGCTCTGCGCTCTCGAGCGGCGCGGGAAGACCAACTTCGTTTTGCCCAACCTCACGGAAATCCGCCAGTGGCGCGCCCGTTCGCCACTGGCCCGGCTGTTCGCCCGACTGGCGCCGCCACCCCATTGAAAGGATGCCGCCGCACCGTTCCCGGCGCGGCCCCAGTGTTACGCAGGAGAACGATATGCTGATGGATCTCGCCGCCCTCTTCATCCCGCAGAACCGGCGCCTGGTGAAACTGACCACGCCGCTGCAGTCCGCCCAGGAACTGCTGCTCGATCACTTCACAGGCGGCGAAGGGTTGTCCCGGCTGTTCAGCTTCAACATGGGGCTGATCAGCCAGGACGCCCATATCGAGCTGAAGTCGCTGATCGGCAAGCCGGCGCTGCTGGAGATCGAACTGGCCGACGGCGGCACGCGACCGATCCACGGCTATATCACGCGCTTCGCCAGCAACGGCAGCGACGGTGGCCTGGCCCATTATTCGGCGACCCTCAGCCCCTGGCTGTGGATGCTCGGCCGGCGCTTCGACTCGCGCATCTTCCAGGACCAGACCGTAGAGCAGGTGATCACCCAGGTGTTCTCCCCCTACGGCGCGCTGCCCAAGTTCGAGTTCCGCCTGAGCAAGGCGCTCAAGCCGCACAGCTACATCACCCAGTACCGCGAGAGCGACCTCAACTTCGTCCAGCGCCTGCTGGATAACGAAGGCCTGTTCTACTACTTCGAGCACACCAACGAGCAGCACACCCTGGTGGTGATGGACGACTCCACCCTGCTCAAACCGCTGCCGGCGCAGCCGCGGATCCGCTACCACAGCGCCGCGGTCACCGAGAGTGCCGACTCCATCACCGGCTGGAGCGGTCAGCGCCAGTTGCAGTCCGGCCGCGTGGCGATGCAGACCTTCGACTACAAGCAGCCGGGCAACCTGCTGCAGGTGGGCCTGGACAGCGTCAACCAGCAGGGCGACGTCGAGGCCTTCGAGATCTTCGACTTCCCCGGCCAGTACACCCACGGCACCCACGACGACGGCGAGGCGCTGGTGCGCAACCGCCTGGAGGCGCTGGAGGTGCAGGCCAAGCTGTTCTACGGCGCGAGCAACTGCCGCGGCATGAGCCCCGGATACACCTTCGAGCTGCTGCAGCACTACGACCATGACAACGATAGTGCCGACGACCGCCAGTTCCTCCTGCTCGGCGTGCAGCACGGCGGCAGCAACAACTACCTCACCGGCGATGAGGCGCACTACACCAACGAGTTCACCTGCATCCGCCGCAAGATCCCCTACCGCCCGACGCTCTCCGCCGAACGCCCGCGCATCTCCGGCCCGCAGACCGCCATCGTCGTCGGCCCGCCCGGCGAGGAGATCTTCACCGACAGCCTCGGCCGGGTGAAGCTGCAGTTCCACTGGGACCGCTACGGCCAGCGCGACGACAAGAGCTCCTGCTGGGTGCGGGTGGCCCAGGCCTGGGCCAGCGGCGGCTTCGGCAGCATCCAGATCCCGCGGGTGGGCGACGAGGTGGTGGTCTCCTTCCTCGACGGCAACCCGGACCGCCCGCTGGTCACTGGCAGCCTCTACAACAGCCAGAACATGCCGCCCTGGTCACTGCCGGAGAACAAGACGCAGAGCGGCTTCCTCACCCGCTCGACCAAGAGCGGCGCGGCCGCGGCCAACTTCATCCGCTTCGAGGACAAGCAGGGCGCCGAGCAGGTGATCATCCACGCCGAGCGCTTCATGGACACCGAGGTGGAGCTGGACGAGACCCACAGCGTCGGCAACAACCGCAGCATCACCGTGGGCGGCACCCATACCGAGACCATCAAGAAGGACACCCTGGTCAACGTCCAGGAAGGCGCCTACACCCTGGTGGTCGGCCAGCAGCACATCCAGATCGAGGCCAAGACCCACATCATCCTGCGCGTGGGCAACAGCAGCATCACCCTCACACCCGAGGCCATCGAGATCCAGGCCGACGCCATCCATACCCTGAGCAAGGGCGAGACCTTCGTCGAAGGCCAGCCGGTACGGATCAACAAGTGAGGGCACGCCCATGAGAAGCAGCAGCATCTACGACCGCCTGGCGCAGCGCCGGCAAACACCGGAGCCCGCGCCGGAACAGCCGCCCCAGGCTCCCGAGGCCGCACCGCCCTGCCCTGCTCCGGCCGCCGGGCCGCTGCGTGAAGGCGCCAACGGCGTGACCCTCGCCGGCTTGCTGGTGGCCTTGCCCGAGGCCTATGGAGTGCGCGGCATCGAGGTGACCCTGGAGCGCAACAGCCGGCCGCTGGCCCTGGGCCTGAAGAAGCGCCCCGCCCCGGAACAGCTCGGCCTCGACCAGGCCATGGACAGCCTGTTGGCCAGCCTGGAGAAGCGCCATGCCGACCTGCGCATCGTGCGCCGCGCTCCCCGCCAGCTCGCCGGCCACCCTGCGCAGCAGGTCGACTACCTCTACCGCGACGGCCAGCAGGCGCGCCATGGCCGCGTGGTCGGCGCGCTGCTGCCGCTGGCCGGCGGCCCGCGCCAGTGGCTGAGCCTGTCCACCGTGCTCGATCCGAACCAGGCCGAACTGGCCGAGTGGCTGATCGACTTCGACGCCATGCTCGACGAACTGCGCCTGGCCTGACCTCCTCACCGTTTCACGACAGGAACACCCCATGGATTACCAACTCCAGGAAGGACAGATCACCCTCCCCGAAGGCTACCAGGACCGCAGCGTGAACATGTTCGTGCTCGGCAACAGCGTGCCGGCGCCATTGAGCATCACCGTCTCGCGCGACAACCTGCTGCCCGGCGAAACCCTCAAGCCCTACGTCGAACGCCAGGTCAAGCTGATCGGCGCCAAGCTGCGCGGTTACACCCTGCTCGGCAAGAAACCGGCCAGCCTGGGCGAGCCGGCGCTCGAAGGCATCCAGGTGGACGCCTACTACCTCAACGACGGCCGCCCGCTGTACCAGCGCCAGGCCGCCTTCGAGATCGAGCCGGGCCGTGCTCTGGTGTTCTCCACCACCAGCCAGGGCGACTTCAGCACCTCGCAGAGCCAGGCCTGGCTCGACCTGCTGGCCAGCTTCCGCCTACGCCAGGCGCCCACCCTCCCGGAAGACGCCGCCGGCGACACGGAGTGAGCCGCCATGTACGAAGCCGCTCGCCTGCATGACGAGATAGCCCATACCAGCGCGCTGGCGGGCTTTCTCATCGGCGCCGCGCTGGGGATAGCGCTGGTCGCCACGGTGGCCATCGCCACCTTCACCTGTGGATTCGGCGTGGCCCTCCTGGCCGGTATTCTCGCAGGCGTCGGAGGTAGCCTGCTCACCGCCGCCGGCGAAGCCATAGGGCGGATGTTCATCTCGCCAGCGGGGATGATCGACAAGGGCTCGCCCAACGTCTACATCAACCAGCGCAACGCCGCCCACGTCGAACGCAGCACAGCCATCTGCGACAAGCACCCGCCGCTGATCCAGGTGGCCGAAGGCTCCAGCAACGTCTTCATCAACGACGTCGCCGCCGCGCGCAAGGGCGACAAGCTCACCTGCGGCGCCAAGATCGATGGCGGTTCCTCCGACGTCTTCATCGGCGGCGGCACCGTGCAGTACCTGCCGGTGGACGACGAAGTCCCCGGCTGGCTGCGCACCACCGTGGACATCCTCATGGCCGTGGCTGGCGCCGCCGGCGGCATCGCCCAGCTGATCAAGGCCGGCACCCAGGCCGGAATGAAGGCGATCATGCCCTGCGTGCTGAAATTCACCGCCGGCTTCGTCGCCGGCGAAGTGGCCAGCCGCTACGTCCTCGGTCCGGCGATCAACCGCGCGGTGGGCGGCCTGTTCGGCAACCCGGTGGACGCCACCACCGGGCGCAAGCTGCTCACCGAGGCGGGGGAAACCGACTTCAGCCTGCCCGGGCTGATGCCCATCCAGTGGTCGCGCTTCTACGCCAGCGACCTGGACGTGGACAGCGTGCTCGGCCGCGGCTGGGTGCTGCCCTGGGACCAGAGCCTGCGCCAGGCCGGCGAGTTCGTCTACCTGAGCGACAACCAGGGCCGCAGCGTGCCCTTCGTCGCCCTGGAACCGGGCGAGCGGGTGTTCGCCGCCAACGAGCAGGTCTACCTGGTGCGCAGCCAGGGCGGCCACTACCTGCTGCAGAGCCTCGACAACCAGTTCTTCTACTTCGGCGAACTGCCCGCGGACGGCAGCCCCGCCCCGCTGCAACGCCTCGAGAACGCCCTGGGCCACTACCTGCACTTCAACCGCGGCGCCGATGGCCGCCTGCTGGACATCACCGCCAGCGGCGGGCTGCGCCTGCACCTGCACTACGACCATCCGCTGCAGCGCCTCACCGAGGTGGTGCGGGTGGTCGGCGACCAGGCGGTGGAAAGCCTGGTGCGCTACCGCTACGACGCGCAGGGCCAGCTCAGCGAGGTGCACAACCGCAACGGCGACACCAGCCGCCGCTTCGCCTACCAGGACGGCCTGATGGTGCGCCACGAGAACGCCCTGGGGCTGCGCTGCGAATACCGCTGGGAAAACCTCGGCGGACGTCCACGGGTGGTCGAGCACTGGACCAGCGACGGCGAGCACTACCACTTCCACTACGACCTCCAGGCCCGCGTCACCACGGTCAGCGACGCCCTGCAGCGCGAGGCGCGCATCCACTACAACGCCGACCACCGGGTGGTGGCCAGCCGCGACTTCGGCGGCGAGGAATACCGCATCGAGCTGGACGACGCCGGCAACATGACCGGCCTGCAACTGCCCGACGGCAACCGCGTGCAGCTCAAGTACGACGAGTACTCGCGCCTGGTCGAGGAAATCGACCCGCTGGGCCGCAGCATCCGCTACCGGCACCACCTCGCCACAAACCTCGTGAGCGAAGTGGCCTACCCCGACGGCAGCACCTGGAAGGCCCGCTACGACGCCCGGGGCAGCCTCATCGAGGAAACCGACGCCGAAGGCCACAACACCGAATACTTCAACGGCGAGGACGGCTTGCCGCACACCATCGTCGACGCCCTGCGCAAGCGCAAGCACCTGTGGTGGAACGGCCTGGCCCAGGTGGAGCGCTACCAGGACTGCTCCGGCCAGCAGACCCGCTACGCATACGACGACCGCCAGCACCTGGTGGCCATCACCGATGCCCTCGGCCAGACCACCCGCCTGCAGCGCAAGCCCAACGGCGAAGTGCTGGCCATCGAGCACGCCGACGGCAGCCGCGAGGCCTTCAGCTACAACGCCCTCGGCCAACTGCTCGGGCACACCGACGGCAAGGGCCAGAGCACCCGCCTGATCCGCACCGCCCGCGGCCTGCCGCAAAGCCGCCAGGACGCCAAGGGGCAGATCGTCCGCTACGAATACGACCGCGCCCTGCGCCTGGCCGCGCTGGTCAACGAGAACGGCGCGGCCTATCGCTTCGCCTACGACACCAGCGACCGCCTGGTGGAAGAGCAGCGCATCGACAACCTCACCCGCCGGTTCCGCTACAACGCCGGCGGCCACCTGGTGGAAGTCGAGGAAACCGGCTACGGCCAGCAGGGCGAACGCCCCACGCGATGCACCCGGTTCGAACGCGACGCTATCGGCCGGCTGCTGGCCAAGCTCACCGACGACGCCCGCTACGACTACCAGTACGACGCCGGCGACCGCCTGCAAGGCATCGACCGCCTGCCCAGCGAACAGGGCAAACGCCAGGGCCTGCAGGCCGAACGCCTGGCCTTCGCCTACGACGCCAACGGCCGCCTGCTCGGCGAAAGCACCCCGCTGGGCGAACTGGGCTACCAGTACGACGCCCTGGGCAACCTGCTCAGCCTGCAACTGCCGGACGGCCGCCACCTCAACCACCTGTACTACGGCAGCGGCCACCTGCACCAACTCAACCTCGACGGCCGCGTCATCAGCGACTTCGAGCGCGACGACCTGCACCGCGAAGTGCTGCGCACCCAGGGCCGCCTGACCAGCCGCTTCGGCTACGACGCCCTGGGCCGCAAGGCCTGGCAGTTCGCCTCGGGGCTGCCGGCGGAGAAACTCTCCAGCCTGCACAACCCGGGCATCGTCCCCGCCGACCTGCTGCTGCACCGCGACAACCCGATCCAGCGCCGCTACCAGTACGACGCCGCCGGCGAGCTGGTGCGCACCCAGGACAAACTGCGCGGCGACACCCAGTACGCCTACGAGGCCAACGGCCAACTGCTCGGCCGCAGCGCCCCGGACCTGGCCAGCCGCGAACGCTTCGTCTACGACGCCGCCGCCAACCTGGTCAACCCCGAGGGCGACAGCCACCACGGCCAGATCCGGGACAACCGCCTGCGCACCTGGCAAGACCAGCGCTACGACTACGACCCCTGGGGCAACATGGTGGTGCGCAAACGCGGCGCCCACCTGGAACAGCACTTCGAATACGACTGCGAAAACCGCCTGACCCGCGCCCGCACCTACCGCGACGGCAACCTGCTCAGCGAAGGCCGCTACCACTACGACAGCCTGGGGCGCCGGGTGGCCAAGGCCGTGGAACACGACGGCACGACGAAAAGCACCGGGTTCCTCTGGCAAGGCCTGCGCCTGCTCCAGGAACACCGGGCCAACGGCGACAGCCTGTACCTCTACGAACCCGACAGCTACGCCCCCCTGGCCCGCGTCGACCGGGAAGGCGACGAAGAGCGCGCCTACTACTTCCACACCGACCAGATCGGCACGCCGCTGGACGTCACCGACGAGGACGGCAAGCCAGTATGGCAGGCCACCTACAAGGCCTGGGGGGAAGTGGAACGCTATGCGGCAGAAGAGATCGAGCAGAACCTGAGGTTCCAGGGGCAGTACTTCGATACGGAGACGGGGCTGCACTACAACACCTTCCGCTATTACGATCCGGTGGTGGGGCGGTTTGTGGGGCAGGATCCGATTGGGTTGTTAGGCGGGCAGAATCTCTACCTTTACGGCCCGAATACATTAGGTTGGTATGATCCATGGGGCTGGTGTAGGGAAATGGGGGTATCCTCCTCTGGACATCACGTACCAGCCGTTCGAAAGTCTGTTGGAAGACCGTTTGCAGTTAGTAGATCAGACAAAACGCGTCCAACACTATTCCCCCGAGGCAGTAATCCAGAACACGATCACTGGCGTATGCATGATGCCGAGCGGTCTGTGATCGGCCCACGGCAAGGCGCGTTTCCAGGTACCGATGATGAGCTATTTGCCGCATACCGTGAAGCATATAAAGACCTTAATGACATAAGAGTTGATGTACGCTCTCCAAACGGGACGTATATCCTTGGCGAGGATGTGACACCAGTTCAAGCTGTAGATTTAATAGACAACTGGCTAAAAGAGGTAGGCTTACGATGACAACAGCAGATGAAGTATTTCAAAAAATAAAAAGCGACAATTTCTTGCATGAGATATTTTCGCAAAATACCAACTGGGAATCCATGCTCGATGCGAGAGACTCTTCTGAATTCGATACTCTATGGAGCGCAGCATATAAAATCATCCAAGAGGACGGGAGACCAGAAACCTTAAAAGCCAAAGAAGCAAGAGAGATATCTTTCAAAAGAATATTTCAACTAACCGGAAACTCTGAACTAGCGGGATACGCATCTGACGATTTAGGGCTAGTAATTGACGCCCTAGAAAAAAAACTGGATATAGATTTTATAAATAAGTTATGGGGTATCTACACCTCGGGTGGATTCCCCCACTGACCCAATGCCTCATAGCCTACAACAATCAGCTCTTAATAAATTAGAGGTTTATTCTATCACAATAAGATGTCCTCACTGCTCCACCTCCATCAGCCCCTTCTCCCCCGCCATCATGGGCCCGTCCAAGCCCGGCGGGACAAGGGAATGCAAACAGTGCAACAACAAGTTCAGCATCACCGCTGACAAGAAGGTCGCCGTGATTGCCGCCGTAGCCACGGCAGTAGTCGGTTTCTTCGTGCTGCGCCCCATTCCAACCGTAGGGCCAGCCCTCTGGGGTTTCACCACGGTACTGGTGACCTTCCTCGCCGCGGCGCGGCTGAAGAAGGCCTGAGCCATCGCCCACACACGGATAACCACGACAGGAGGTCCCATGGAAAGCATCCCGCAAACCCAACCCAATCAAGGCAACCTCAAGCCGAAATGGCAGGAACGCTTCGCCTTCTATGACCAGCACGGCGGCCCGCGCAGCGAAACCTACAAGCAGGCCCTGCGCGCCCTGCCCTTCGGCAAGCGCATCCTGATCAACGCCAGCATCCTGGCCTTCTTTTTCGGCCCCATCTACTGGTTCGTCCTCGGCTTGTGGAAAAAGAACCTGATGATGCTCGCCATCATCTTCGCGGTGGGCATCCTGGAGGGTTTGTTCGAGATACTGACCGGCATCGAGATTCCCCGCGCGCTGGATAACGGCATCGGCATGGGCTTCGCCGCCTGCTACGCCGTCATCACCAACTACGCCTACTACCTCAAGCAGGTCAAAGGCCAGCAAGGCTGGAATCCCTTTGAAGGCCAGCGGATGCTATAGCCAAGCCTCAGTTTGCTCTCTAATAATTCGCTGAAGATGATAACGGCCTTGGTATAGCCAAGGCCGTGTTGCTTTACAGCTTACTAAAAATACCAAACACAGGAGTGGGCCATGATCAATATAGGAAGACTAGAAACCGAGGCCACTTGCTAAACCAAGGAATTACAATGTCTGCTCTTAAATTTTACAAATCCGGACCAAGCATAAGCCTACCTGACATCGAACTATTAGAGAAAATAGTCAACCATTCATTACCCGAGGACTTCAAGCAATTTTACCTAACCCATAATGGCGGAATACCAGATAGAGACTGGTGGGATAGCGACGACAATTACGACCCCGTACGAGTTAAGCGCTTCAAGATTATTGCCAGAACCAACGAGGCCTATAGCAATGACACTAAATATCTAGATGCACTCTATACCACAATGACGAAAAAAGTCGTCCCTGAAACCCTTCTCCCCTTTGCAATAGATGATGGAGGGAACTTCTTTTGCTTAGATTTAACCGAAAACAACATATGCCTCTATGCAATCGACTCATTCGACAATAACATCAGCCCAGAGTCAAACCATGCCAATGCCTATCGGTGGCTGACCGGTTCATTTGAAAACTTTATCAACAACCTTAAACATGAATCAGAAATTTATATACAACTTAAAATCAGCCCTCTAAATATTTACCAAGAGAATGTTAACA
This sequence comes from Pseudomonas sp. 273, assembly GCF_029201425.1. Taxonomy (NCBI): domain Bacteria; kingdom Pseudomonadati; phylum Pseudomonadota; class Gammaproteobacteria; order Pseudomonadales; family Pseudomonadaceae; genus Pseudomonas; species Pseudomonas sp. 273. The sequence goes on along the minus strand of NZ_CP116775.1, from coordinate 2,171,910 downwards.
TTACAACCAGAAGTCTTCTCTAGGGCTCCCCTAATAGAAGCCATGCTGCAGAATTACCATCCGACGACTATTACGGACCTTAAACATGTTACGTCCTTACCCTTCAGACCAAAGAAAATCAGTAGCCAAACACACCATCGGTGTATTTTCTGGCAAGACCGAGATTCAAGCATACTTCAACGAGAACGAGTCTCTTTCCATTGACATACTAACAGCCGAGAACACCATTGAAGATGGCATAGTGTCCATTGGAACAATAGGTCTATCTGAGATTGACTTCAAGTACTCGGATGGTTCACCGTTCCCTACTCGAGTAGAACTGTGTGCCGCGACAGAAACAACCAACACCCCATGGAAAAATGCTCTAACAACTGCAGCATTCATACTAATAAACAGAAAAAGAGAGATCTTACCTGGAGATATTCTAGAGAACGCACTTAAAGAATATTACCCCAACACTGACCTACCTCATTTTTATCTCACCTATCCGTTTATATGGAATGAAGGACACTTTCCACAGCTTAACTATGAGAGCCTCAAAATAAATTGGCTACAATGTATTGCTATTCATGAAGACGAGAAAAACTTTATCTATGAGAACTCCGCGAAAGAGTTTGAAGATTTATTATTAGAAAAAGAAGCGAACATTTTCGACTCAGAACGAAAGTCTGTTTTAAAGTAGCCAATACAATTTACCAACGAATCTATGAAATACGAGTGGTCGGCAACCAAGTGGGGAAAGCTTAGCGCACAACTTCGGCTACGACGCCCTGGGCCGCAAGGCCTGGCAGTTCGCCTCGGGGCTGCCGGCGGAGAAACTCTCCAGCCTGCACAACCCGGGCATCGTCCCCGCCGACCTGCTGCTGCACCGCGACAACCCGATCCAGCGCCGCTACCAGTACGACGCCGCCGGCGAACTGGTGCGCACCCAGGACAAGCTGCGCGGCGACACCCAGTACGCCTACGAGGCCAACGGCCAACTGCTCGGCCGCAGCGCCCCGGACCTGGCCAGCCGCGAACGCTTCGTCTACGACGCCGCCGCCAACCTGGTCAACCCCGAGGGCGACAGCCACCACGGCCAGATCCGCGACAACCGCCTGCGCACCTGGCAAGACCAGCGCTACGACTACGACCCCTGGGGCAACATGGTGGTGCGCAAGCGCGGCGCCCACCTGGAACAGCACTTCGAATACGACTGCGAAAACCGCCTGATCCGCGCCCGCACCTACCGCGACGGCAACCTGCTCAGCGAAGGCCGCTACCACTACGACAGCCTGGGCCGCCGGGTGGCCAAGGCCGTGGAACACGACGGCACGACGAAAAGCACCGGGTTCCTCTGGCAAGGCCTGCGCCTGCTCCAGGAACGCCGGGCCAACGGCGACAGCCTGTACCTCTACGAACCCGACAGCTACGCCCCCCTGGCCCGCGTCGACCGGGAAGGCGACGCCGAACGCACCTACTACTTCCACACCGACCAGATCGGCACGCCGCTGGACGTCACCGACGAGGACGGCAAGCCGGTATGGCAGGCCACCTACAAGGCCTGGGGGAAGTGGAAGGCTATGCGGCAGAAGAGATCGAGCAGAACCTGAGGTTCCAGGGGCAGTACTTCGACGCGGAGACGGGGCTGCACTACAACACCTTCCGCTATTACGATCCGGCGGTGGGGCGGTTTGTGGGGCAGGATCCGATTGGGTTGTTAGGCGGGCAGAATCTATACTCCTACAGTCCCAATACATTAGGCTGGATTGACCCATTAGGGTGGTGCTCAAAAGCCTTAGGAAAGAATCTCGAAGCAGGCGGAATAACTAGGCCAGTAAACACTGCAGCGCACCATATTGTCGGGGACACTGCAAAACTGGCTGCGCCAGCTCGAGATATTCTCAAAAAGCATGGGATCCATGTAGATGACGCAGTAAATGGTGTATTTCTTCCAAACAGAAACAATACAGACCTAAGCATTCCCGGAATCTTACACAACGGAAAGCACCCAAATAGTTACTTCGAAACAGTGAACGAAATAATAACAAACGCAGATAGAATGGGTGGAAAGGAAGGCGTCACAAAGGCGCTCAACAATATTCGTCAAAAACTTTTAAGCGCATCCAGAGACTCCAACTGGAAAGATATATTTGGATAAACCATGAAATACTACTCCATAACCCAAAGCAGCAAATACAAAACGCTCATAGACGAAGACTTGGACCTAAAGCTATATCACGCTTCCAGCGAATATGCATTCGGGGAGAACGCAAGCACACTAACATCAAAAACCTTCAACTTAGCTTACAATACTGACGACAAGAAAAAGGAAGACAGGTCTGATATATTCACCTACTTCAGACCAACGCTTATCGTTACCTCAAAAGCTCTTGAAGTGATAAGTTCAATAGTTCCCGACTCGTTCATAAAAATAAAAATCAACTCTCCTAATACTGACCATCACGGCATAGTAATAACATCAGCAATCCACGACGCCCTAGACAAAGAGCAAGCAGAGTTTGACGAATACCCTCAAGGCCTTGTTGTATACAAGTATGCATTGAAGGAATCAAAAATACCAAATCTCCAAATTTTTAGACTAAAGGAAAGCCCTTTGTCGATATTTGTATCTGAAAACTTTGTTCATTTAGCAAAAAAACAAAAACTAGTAGGAGTAGATTTCAAAGAAATCCCGACAAATTAATCGACCCCAAGCTTAACCTTACTGATAGCTCAATAAAATGAAAAGGAAGTCAAACTAATGAAATGCCCTCACTGCTCCACCTCCATCACCCCTTCTCCCCCGCCATCATGGGCCCGTCCAAGCCCGGCGGGGCAAGGGAATGCAAACAGTGCAAAAAATAGTCAAGGCCACTTTGCTTTACGGCTTACTAGAAACACCAAACACAGGAGTGGGCCATGATAAACACAGGCAAACTAGAAGCTGAACTGAGCCATAGCTTCCCAAAATCAAGAATATTCATGTCGCCAGAAAAAGTTCCTGCGAGTCACTCATACCCTGCCGAGTGGAAAGGTTTCGGCGTAACACATGCATACTCTCCGTGGATACCTGCGAAGTGGGAAAGATTCAAGGATCACCTCCCATGGACCTTCAACCTATTGAAAAAAGGCCTTATAGGAACAGCCTTGCTTTCAGACGACGAGCCTAAACTCATCTATATATTCAGAGACACTGATGGATTTTATTTTTATTTAGGAGCACCTCCAATCTCAAACAATAGGCCTCAAAAAGCCAAAACCCAGGAACTACCTGAAGATATTAAGTATTTCTATCTAAACCTGCATAACGGATTCACTTTCTATCCTTCCCAATCCATGGGCCCTCTCCCTATTGAGCTACAGGTCAACATATCGGACCTTTACGATGGAGACAGCCCAAGCTTTATTTCAAAGTTAACAGGTCTACTTCACAATGGTGCAGGCGACTATCTTTGCATAAACCTTCAAAAAAAGAGTGGGCATGCTTCGATCTGGTGGCATGAGGCGCCTGACAAAATAGAAAGCGGATTCAATTTTTGGAAAGTAATGGATACTTGGATTTCTGTATTTCTAGAAGACACCATCATTCAACGAGAACTGTAGCCTCCAAACATAATCGAATACCTCCTGACGGAAGAGAAAGGATGCTCACACCCGACCCGAACCGATTCTTCAGGCAATTGCTTTCCGGCTTGCTCTGCTGGGTGCTGATAGGTGGCGCAGCCGTCGGCCTGATGCCGATGCTTCTGCTGCCCTACCTGCTGATTTGCATGTGGGCCTTCGTGCGTTTTCTGCGAGTATCTTGCGTCAGCGAGCGTTTCCTCGATTTTGCCAGTACCGCACTCATCAACTGGCTCGCAGTCTGCCCGATGCTGGGCCTGGTAATGGGGATCGCGGCTTTTCAGCGCCTGGGTGGACAACCGCAGTTGCAGGCACTCGGTATGGCCCTCGTCCCCAGTGGGCTGACGATAGCGGCCTACTGGCTGGTAGGGCTCCGCCGCAAGTTCACTTCACCGTTTCAGGTCCGTCACGAACAGGTCAGCTACTCCGAAGACGACGACAAAAGCCTTGGTGCTTGGACCGGCGGTATCGCAGCCGCGCTTTCCGCCACGGTGATGGCAATGCTAGGCGAACCCGCTGACAAGGCCCATGTCGCGCTCTGGCTCTATGGATTCTTCGCAGTCACCTCCCTGTACTACGTGTACTACCTGCGCAATGCCATTCCTGCGCTCAAATCACTGGCCAGCCAGGAACGCAGTCGCGTCAAACCATTCATCTTCGAGAACCTGCCGCAGATTCGCGCGTGGCGCCAGCGCTTCTGGCTGGCCAGGTTGATCGCCTGGCTATCACGGACACTCGGCTAGGAAAGATTCGGACTCGATGCCAAGCCCCATGGCTCTGCCGTAGCCACACCCAACCACCTAGACACCAGGCGGCAACTTCGAGCGCATCGCCTTGCGCCGGTCCAGCATCTCGCCATCCACCACGAAGGTGCCATCACCGACAGCATGCAGGATACGACGCTCCTCGCGCCTGGAATCGACATAGGCGGCGATGCCGTCGAGTACCACTATGTTGTGCCGCTCGATCACGTCGACCACCCGGCACTCGATGTTCGCCAGGCACTCGCCAATCAGCGGCGCGCCGACATGCCTAGCTGGCAGGGCGGTCAGCCCGAAGCGGGCGAACTTGTCGGTGTCGGCGCCGGAGCAGGTGCCTATGCCGACCACGGTGTCGAGCAGGTCCACGGAGGGAATGGCGATGACGCACTCGCGGGTCTTCTCCAGGGCGGTGTAGGAGTAGTTCCAGGGCCCGGTGGTAAGGGCGAAGCGTGGAGTGAAGTCGACCACCATGGTCCAGGACAGGGTCATGATGTTGCGCTGGCCGTCGTCGCAAGTGGTGACCAATACCAGCGGGCCGGGCTCCAGGAGGGTGAAGGCCTTCTCCAGCTTCAGCGCTTTCATGGCGAGGGTTCCTCGTTGCGTGCTACGGCGAGGGATGGAGACCACTGGTGGTGTGGCCTTTCTTCCCCCCTCCCAGGGGCGTGGGAAGTAATAGCGTAGGCGTTTTCCCCGAGCCACGTCACTGGACTCGCATTCAGCTTGCGGATACCTGCCTGGCACCCTGTCCGGGCCTGGAAGTGGAACCTTCATGCTTCAGGAAAAAACCTTCCGCGCAGGCACGCATTTCCGAATGTCGGCCGGCCAGCGCCAGCCGCATCATTTCAACTTGAAGTTCTTCCTGCTCCACCATGAAATCCAGAAATGCCACGGTCTCGGCCGGCCCCGACTGCCGCAGGTCGCGCAGCCGATCGACATAGGCGATGGTCTTTCCGTGAACGAACTTCACCAGCCCAACCATCAGGCACCGGGGTACCGACGAAACGATCCAGGCCTTCAGCTTCGTCGGTAATCCCGGGGTGGGGTCCAGCCCCCAGCGCAGCGCCGCGGCTTCGTATCGACGAGCATTCAGGATTTCCAGGTCCCAATAGGCCTGCCAGAACATATGCCAATCACTTCCCCTGCAACGCGCCGCCATCCGCCTTACGGTTATCAGCGCGAACGAGCGATTGGCGAGTTCCTGGCGGAACCCCTCGATGAATTCCTTTGAGGGCATGAGGTTCTCCAACTTGAATTCGACAGGTATTTTCAAACCCTGAAAATGGCCAGCCCGCAAAGCGGGCGGCTCAGCAGCCCCGTTCCTCCCCCAGGGGACGAAGCGACTCATCGAAGTCGTCCAGCCTTGGGAACTTCAGCGCCTCGCGCTGCTCGAGGGTAACGAGGTGCCGGGCGTACTCATTCAAGTACTCCCGGCGCTCCGCCGCGCTTATGTATGGGACGTGATAGGCAATGAATGGCGGCAGGACCTCGAGCCCGACATAGGCGAGCATTCCCTGGTGGATGGGGCGCAGCAGGGCTTCCATCTCGCCATGCACGGCGCCTTTGCCGAACATATGGCGCTGCCCGCCCAGGCTGAAGGCGAGCATCGCCCTCTTTCCCTTCAAGCCGCCTCGGTCGTAGATCCGCCGCCCGCCATAGCAGAACCCGGACACAAAGACCCGGTCGATCCACCCCTTCATGATGGCGGGCATGCCGAACCAGTAGAGGGGGAAGTTGAAGATGATCAGGTCGGCCCACTTTATCTTTTCGAGCTCCACCTGGATGTCCGCCGCCAACATGCCGTTGTTGTGGTTGTGCCGTTGCTCCAGCGCATAGACCAGATATTCGCCATTGGCTCGATGTCCGAAATCCTCGGCGGTGGCAACCGGGTTGAACTTCTGGGCATAAAGATCGGAAACGACCACTTCGTGCCCCTGCTCGCCCAACACCATGACCGCGAGGTTTTTCAGCGCGGCGTTGAAAGAGGCCGGCTCGTTGTGGGCATGTACTATCAAGACTTTCATTGCTTTCCAGACTTCCGTTTTTGACAACTGGGTGGCCGCCCTGGTGTCCGGCGAACGCGCCAGCGGACACCAGGGCGGCCCGTTTCTATTGGGTAATCACCCCGGCGGGCCCGAACAGCAGCAGATGCCCATCCGCCCGCGGCGCCAGTGCCGACAGGTTCAGGCGGTCTTCCCGTCGTGCGGCAGCGAAGCGCGCAAGGCTGGCGTCGGAAAGCGCGACGAGGCCGCCATTGCCGACCAGCGCCACGCGCCCATCGGCCAACTGCGCAACGGCCGTGATCGCCTCGTGGCTGCCACTGTCCAGCGCCTGCCAGTGCTCGCCCAGGCGATCGCCGAGCAGCACCCGGCCGCTCATGCCGGCCAGCAGCAGCCGGCCGTCGCGCAGCCCCGACCCGCTCCACAGCGAGCCGCTGGCGCCGGTGTCGAGCGCTTGCCAGGTCGCGCCGCGGTCCAGCGAGCGATAGGCGTGCCCCTGTTCCGCCGCGATGAACAGGCCGCCATTGCTGCCGGCGAAGATGTGGTTGAGATGGAAGTCGTCACCTTCGGCGGTGACCGCCAGGCGTCGCCAACTGCGCCCGCCGTCCTCGGTCTGCGCGGCGTAGCCGTAGGCGCCGACGACGATGCCGTGGCGGGCGTTCTCGAACCACACCGAGAGCAGCACCGGCTTGTCGTCCAGGCGCTGCTGCAGGGCCCAGGTTTCGCCGCCGTCCTCGCTGTGCAGGAGCACGCCGCCATGGCCGACGGCCCAGCCCTGGCGGTCGTCGACGAAACTCACCGCCGTCAGCAGGCCGTCGACCGGCACGCTGCGCGCCTGGCGCCAGGCATCGCCATCGTCGGATAGCACGACCACGCCATGGTCACCGACGGCCACCAGGCGCTGGCCGGCCCCGGCCACCGCGACCAGCGGCGTGCGCTGCGCGGCGTCCAGGGCGATGGCCGGGCTTTGCGTTTCGGCGGCCCAGGCCTGCCCGGCGAGGCTCAGTACCAGCGCGGCCAGGAGCGGGCGCAGGGGTTGGATGCTGGACATTCGCGCGTCCTCCATTCAATGGGCGATCAGGGGCGCGCGCACCGGCCCCCGCCGCGGGATCAGGGTTTCCAGCAGTACGGCGATGGCCGGCAGCAGGGTGATGGCCATGAGCATGTTGGCCATGAACATGAAGGTGAGCAGCAGCCCCATGTCGGCCTGGAACTTCAGCGCCGAGAAGGCCCAGGTGGCGACACCGACCGAGAGCGTCAGCGCGGTGAACACCGTGGCCACGCCCACCTCGCGCAGGGCCTGCTTGAAGGCGTCGACGATGTTCTGCCCGGCGGCCAGGTGCATCTGCAGGCGGTTGTAGATGTAGAACGCGTAGTCCACACCTATGCCCACGGCGAGCACCATCACCGGCAGGGTGGCCACGGTCAGGCCGATGTCCAGCGCCTTCATGAACCAGTAGCCGAGGAAGGTGGCCAGGGTCAGCGGCAGGCAGCAGGCGACCATGGCCCGCCAGTCGCGGTAGACGAGGAACACCAGCAGCAGGATGGTCAGGTAGACGTAGAGCATCATCGGCAGCTCGGAGGCCTCCACCACCTGGTTGGTGGCGGCCTGCACCCCGGCGTTGCCGCTGGCCAGGCGCACGTTCACGCCCGCCATGGGGTGGCTGGCGCGGTAGCTTTCCACCGCCTGCACCACGCGGGTCAGGGTGGTGGCCTTGTGGTCGGCGAGGTACAGGTTGACCGGCAGCAGCGTGCAGTCGGCGTTGTACAGGTGCAGGGCTTCGGGCACCTGGCGCACGGCTTCGGCGAGGGACAGTTCGTCCTGCGGCAGCGCCGCCCATTTCGGGTTGCCCTCGTTCACCCCGGAGGCCGCCAGCTTGGTCAGCGCCGGCAGCGATTGCGCCGAGAGCACGCCGGGCACGTTGCCCAGGTACCAGGTCAGGCGCTCCACGTAGCGCATCACGTCGTGCTGGTAACAGCCGCCGGCCGGGGTCTCCACGGCGACGGTGAACAGGTCCAGGCCCAGGGAGAAGTGGTCCACGACGCTCTGTACGTCCTGGTTGTAGCGCGAGTCGGCGCGCAGTTCGGGCGCCCCCGGCAGCACGTGGCCGATATGGCGGCCCTGGCTCTGCCACACGGCCACGGCCATGAGCAGCAGGCACAGTACGCCGCCGATGGCCGCGTTGCGCGGCTCGGCGATGCGCCCCAGGCGGACCATCAGCCCGTCGCGCGCGCGGCGCAGCCTTTCGACGCGGGCCACGTAGGCGGCATCGAAGCGGAAGTAGCTGGCCAGCAGCGGCAGCATGACCAGGTTGGTGACGATCTTGTAGGCCACCCCCACCGAGGCGGTGATCGCCAGCTCGCGGATCATCGGGATGGGCACCAGCACCAGGGTGGCGAAGCCGACGAAGGCGGTGATCAGCGCCAGGGTGCCGGGGATCAGCAGGCCGACGAAGCTGCGCCGCGCGGCGGTCAGGCCGTCGGCGCCGGCGCAGACTTCCTTGGCGATGTAGTTGACCTGCTGCACCCCGTGGCTCACGCCGATGGCGAAGACCAGGAAGGGCACCAGGATCGCCAGCGGGTCCAGGCCAAAGCCGAGCAGCGTGAGGGTGCCGAACTGCCAGACCACCGACACCAGCGAGCAGCACAGCGGCAGGAAGGTCAGCACCCAGGAGCGCGTGTACCAGTACACCGCCAGCACGGTGAGGACGAAGGCCAGGCCGAAGAACGCCACCACGCTCCTGGCCCCGGCGCCGATGTCGCCCATCTGCTTGGCGAAGCCGATGATCTGCACGTCATAGTCGGCGTCGGCGTACCTGGCGCGCACCTGCTCTTCCAGGCGCTGGCTGAACTCGAGGTAGTCGAGGCGCTTGCCGGTCTGCGGGTCCGGGTCGGCCAGCTCGGCCACCACCATGGCTCCGGAGTAGTCGTTGGCCACCAGGCTGCCGACGAAGCCACCGATGATGGTGCGCTCGCGGATGCCGGCGATGGCGCGGTCGTCCAGGGTGCCGACGGTGACGTCGCCGCCGACCACGTCCTCGGCCTTCATGCCCTCCTCGGTGATCTGCACCGCGCGGGTGTTCGGCGTCCACAGCGAGGTCACGCTGCGGCGGTCGATGCCCGGCATGAAGAACAGCGCCTGGGTGAGGTCGTACAGGCGGGTCATCGCCTGCCTGTTCCAGATGTCGCCGTGCCTGGCGTGCAGTACCACGATGATGCGGTTGGCGCCGAACAGCACGTCGCGGTACTGGTTGAAGGTCTTGATGAACGCATGCTGCTGCGGCAGCTGCTTGTCGAAGCCGGCCGACATCTCCAGGCGCGAGGCGTAGAAGCCCATCACCAGAGTGATTACGGCCAGCAGGCCGAGGGTCGCCAGGCGATGGCGGAAGAGAAGGCGCTCGAGCGCCGACACCAGGTAAGCCAACATGGAATGCCTCGATGCAACGAGTGCCGCGGGCGCCGGCCAGGGGCCGTCGCCGGCGGTCTACTGCCAGGGATCAGAACGAGTAGGAAACGCTGCCGCCGAGGAAGTCGCGGTCAGCCATCAGGTTGTTGGCGCCGCCGCCCCAGAACTGCACCCACTGCAGGCCGCCCTTCCAGCGGTCGCGGTAGTTGAACAGCAGCGAGGTGGTCAGCGACTTGCGGCCCTCGACGAAGGGCGAGGCGTTGGGCGAGGTACCGTTCACGTCCTGGCTGAAGTCCAGCTGCGGGGTGACGGTGACGCCGCTGCCGAACAGGTCCGGGTAGTTGATCCCGAACTCGGTGACGTAGCCCCAGGAGGCCTTGTCCGGCAGCGCGTAGTCCGGCAGCGCGTAGGGCACCTTGCCGGAGGTATCCAGGCCCGGGTAGTAGGTGACGACCGCCTCGGCCATCATGAAGCCGTCGGAAGCGCCGAGGCTGGTGGGGATGAAGCCCAGCACGTCGTTGGCGGAGAAGGTGTAGATGGCGTTGAGGTCGGCCTGCCACTTCCGCTCTTCGACGAAGCCCTTGTTCACCCCGGTGTCGAACACGCTGTACTTGTTGTAGCTGCCGGTGAAGGCGCTGCCGAAGGGCACGGTGGGGTCGATGGCGACGCTGTCGTGCGGGCGGTACGACAGCTCGCCGGCCACGGCCACCGGGCCGAGCATGGTGTTCATCGACAGGCCGAAGAGGTCCTTGTCCTCGCCGTAGTTGATGAAGTAGTCGTCCACCACCAGGTTGTCCGGGTCCTTGCGCGCGGTGTAGCCGATGAAGGGCAGCTTGTCGTGGTAGCGCTCGTAGAACAGGCCGAACTCGGTGTCGATGCCCTCCGCCCGCCAGCGCAGGGCCAGGCCGTACTGGCCGCCGTTCTTCGCCTCGCGCTCACCCGCGTAGGGCACCGCCAGGCCCGCGGCTACCAGGTCGGCCGTGCTCAGGCCGCTGCTCAGCGGGTCGCCGCAACGCCCGCTGGGGGTGGCGGCGCAGGTGCCGGGCAGGATGCCCTCGACATAGTTGGTCGGATAGTAGATGGCGCGGCGCCCTTCCCCGGCTACGTCCGCCGCGGAGAAGTAGGTGCCCACCGGGTCGAGCGCGTAGGCGTTCCACTTGAACTGGTAGTAACCCTCCAGGTTCAGGGTGTCGCTCAGGCCCAGGTTGAACGAGGCCATGGGCGCCGGGATGAACACTTCCTTCAACTGGGTACCCGGGGTGTGGTACTTGGGCAGGCTGAGGGCGTTGATCTGGTTGATGCCGCCGGTGACGAAGATTTCCTCGCCCCAGCTGATCACCTGGTTGCCCACCTTGACCTTGGCCGGCATCTGGCCGAGGTCGAAGCTCCTGGCCAGCCACAGGTCGAGCAGGTCGAAGCGCTCGGTGGCATCGCGCCTGGCGGTGTCTTCGAGGTCGGTGCGACGGGTGTCGTCCATCTTGAAGTCCCTGGCCCAGGCGACCCGGCCGAGGGCGCTCCAGCCGTCGCCGAACTTCAGGCTCAGCTCGTGGGTGCCCTTGATTACCTGGGAATAGACGTCGTGCTTGTGGTAGTTCAGGTCACCGTCGTCGGCGTTGCTGTAGTTGATGTCGGCATTGGCGTAGCCGTTGCCCCTGGACAGGTTGTAGTAGCGCCCAAGTTCGGTGTTGGCGCCGTTGTTGCAGCCGCCGCTGTCGCTGCCGACGAGATTGCAGTCCGGCGACTGCAGGCGGGTGGCGAAGCCATAGGAAAGCGTTGAGTCGAAGCTGCCGGAAACGCCCGCTTCGGAGCCGAAGACGAAGGCCTGGCCCGGCTGCGCCCACAGCAGGCCGGAAGCCGCCAGCAGGGCCAGGGTCGAGGTATTGCGGGCGCGCAGCATCCCCTGCGGCGCTTGCGCGCCGCACTTGTCGTTCTTGTTCATGAGGTTTCTCCGGGCTGATCAGCGTTCGCCGCGGCGACGCAATTCGTTGGCGCTGAACATCTTGTCGCTCACCCGCCCCTGCAGGCCCGCGGGGAGGTCGAGGGCCTCCCCTTCCTGGGTGAAGCCGTCGGCGATGTAGCGGCGCGCGACCAGGTCGTAGCTGACGTATTCGAAGTTGGTGCAGGCCTGGATTTCCGGGTCGGCCCAGAGGCTGCCTTCCTGGAAGCGCCAGAGGTTGCCCTTGGCGTCGTACATGTCGACGTACAGCAGGCTCCAGCTGTCCTCGTCGATGAAGAAGACCCGCTTGGCGAAGGAGTGGCGCTTGTCGGCCTTCACGGTGGCTTCCACCACCCACACGCGGTGCTTCTCGTAGCGCTGCGCGTCGCGGTTCAGGTAGTCCTGGCCGATCAGCTGCTCGTACTTGTTGGCCTTGTCGACCAGCTTGTAGGAGTTGTACGGCACCAGCATTTCCTTCTTGCCGACCAGCTTGAAGTCATAGCGGTCCAGGGCGCCGGTGAACATGTTGATCTGGTCGACGAAGTACAGGCTGTCGGAGCCGGCGATGGGGTTGTCGTAGGCGAACGAGGGCGCGAGGCGTACGCGGCGCTGGCCGGGGAAGTAGATCCAGGAGTCCTGCGGCTTGTCCAGGTAGGCGTGCACCAGGTACATCTCGCCGGCGCGCGACGAGGGCGAGAGCACGTCGTAGAGCAACTTGGCCTCGATGCCGCCGGTGTCGGCCGGGCTTTTCACCGCGGGGTCGTTCCACGGGTAGTACTCATAGGCCCACTGCTTGACTTCGGTGAGCGAGCCGCCCTTCTCGCGCATCAGGAACGAGATCTGCGCCCGCCGCCCCTTGGCCATGTAGCGCAGCTTGTAGTTCCACATGACCTCGATGCCGCTCTTCGGCAGCGGGAACGGCACCGCCGCGCCGGGTGCCTGCTCCAGGCGCCAGCCGTCGCTACCGATGCGCGCCTGCCCGGCGAGTTCCCTGGTGCGCTGCGCCACCTCGGTGGGAACGGCGCAGCTGCGATGGGTGGGATAGACGTCCAGGCGATAGCTCGGGTAAGCCTTGATCAGCGCCACCTGCCCTTCGGGCATCAGCGCCTGGTACTGCGCGAGGTTCTTCGCATCCACGTGGTACAACGGCTTGTCAGCGGCATAAGGGTCACCATGGCCAGGGCTCCAGCCGGCCGGCGCCTGGGTCAGCCCGCCGTTCCAGGCCGGGATGCTGCCGTCGGCGTTGCCGGCCTTCTCGGCACCGACAGGGGTGAGCGCGTTGCCAAGCTCGCCCGGGCCAGCCGCAGCGGCGCCCTGCGCCTGAACAGTACCAAGGAGCGCCAACAGCGCACCGCCCAACAGCGAAAGCGGGAGGTTTCTCATGAACTTCTCCTGGAGGAGCTTTTTGTGTTTATCGGGAAGCAGTTCGAGGTGCCCCAGAGGGGCTCGACATCGGGCTCGCCTGGAGTGCAAAGCTATCCAAAGCGGCGCGGAGCGACTTGCCAGTAGAGGCCAGGGAAATTGGCATCTGGTGCCAATCGCGAGCGGGCCCGGCAGTGGAAAGCGCGGCTGATGCCGCCGATACCGGCCCTCCTCTCCCGCCAATCCCCAAAGGCCTTTGCCTTTCCGGCTCACGGGCGCAGCGCATCCCTCAGCGCCTCGCCTGTTCGGCCGCCGGCAGCGACAGGCTGGCGAGGTAATCGATGATCGCCCTCCGGTCCTCCGCGCTGCGAATCTGCAACGCGATGCCGCGCATCCAGATGCCCAGTGGATCCGCATGGGCATCGCTGCCGCGTGTCCCGTCCGTGTAGTGAGTGAGCTGGCGGTCGAGGTAGCTGGCATCGAGGATGCGCAGGCTGGGGGTCTTCAGGTGGGCGAAGCCTTCGGCTTGCAGGCCGTGGCAGGCCGCGCACGAGCCCTGGTAGAGGGACTCGCCATGGGCGGTGCCCGCGCTTTTGCTCGCGCTGACCTTGGCGGCCTGCTGTTGTGCGTAGTGATGGGCCAGGCGGTTGAAGTCGGCTTCGTCCAGGCTGGCTACCACAGCGCGCATCTGCACGCCCTGGCTGTCTTGCGGGTCGTAGCCACGCTGGCCGGCCTTGAAGGCGCGCAGTTGCTGGAGCAGGTAGTCGACCTGCTGGCCGGCCAGGCGCGGGGCGCCGAGCACGGCGTTGCCCTGGCCCTGGTCGCCGTGGCAGGCGGCGCAGGTTTCGACGCCGGCACCGGCTTCGGCGCGAATGTGGAGCGTTGCGGCGAGCAGAAGCAGGCCGACACGGGTACATGCCTTCATGGGTTCAGGTTCCTTCGCGCTTCTGTTTTTCTTGCTGGGCGATGCGTTCGAGCAGGTCGCGGCGGACCTGGCCGACATCGGCCGGCACGCGCTGCCGCCAGCCGTGCAGCTCCGCCCCGCTGTAGGGTTGGAAATCGGCCGGCAGCTGCTCCCTGTCGAAGCGCTCCAGCATCCAGTTGAGGACGCCGGCCAGGGCGTCGTCGGAAAGGCCCGAGAGCGCCGAGCCGGGCACCTGCACCAGGTATTCCCGCCCGCCCGGCACGCCGAGGAACTTGCCCAGTTGGCCGGGGAACGCCGGCACCTGGCGCTGCGGGTTGCCGCTGCCGTCGGGCAGGTGGCAACCCTGGCAGTTGAGCATGTAGTCCAGCTGGCGCGGCTCGGTGGTCCAGGCGCTTGCCGGGCCCACCAGCAGCAGTGCGGCGAGAGCGGCGCGGATCGGGGAGCGGCCGGCCATGGGCTTATTCCTTCACCCCGATCACCACCGACAGCGAGCAGTGGTACGGCATGTCGGCCTGGCTGCCGGAACACCAGTTGAGGTCGTTGGAGCTCTGCGGGCGGTACAGCGGGCGGTCGCCCTCGTCGCGCTGGCACACGCAGCGCCCGCAATTGCTCTTGCCGCAGCAGTCGTTGTAGGAAATCACGTAGTCCTTGCCGTCCGCCGGGTTGCGGCAGGTGCCGATCCAGGTGATGTCGGAGCGCACCGTGCCCGGCGGGCAGCTGTTCACCGTGCCGCCGCAGCAACTGCAGAGGAAGCCGTCGATGGCGCAGTAACGCCAGTAGTCGCAACTGCTCGGGTCGCCGTTCTCCACCAGGCTGGAAGCCCCCGGCTGGGCGAAGGCGCCGCTGCGGAAAACCGGCAGCAGGGTCGTCGCGCCGGCACCGGCCAGCAGCGTGCCCAGGCCGCCGAGGAAGCCCCGCCGCGAGGTGCCGCGCGCGACCTTGCGGGTCAGCAGCTCGGCGGCTTCGTCGAACCATTTGATCGCCATGCTCAGTGCACCTGCTTGTAGAGGGGAGTTCCAGCCGCGTGGCGCGCGGCCTCGAAGGCCTGGATCGAGGCGAAGCCGAGCACCTGGGCCTCGAACAGGCTTTCCAGGTGCTCGCGGGTATTGATCAGGCCGTGGGTGACCACGGTGCCGCTGGCGTCGATCAATACGCCGTAGGGCAGCTTGCTGATCTGGTAGGCCAGACCGACCTCGCGCGACAGCAGGTAGGGGAACGCCTGCAGGCGCTGCGCCTCGATGAAGGCCTGGTGCGCGGCGACCTCGCCGTCGCTGGCCAGCACTATCCGCAGGCGCTCCTGCTGGCGGATGGCCTTGAGCACCGGCAGCAGGGTCTTGCACACCGGGCAGGTCTCGGAGAGGAAGAACAGCAGGGTCGACTGCCCCTGGGCATTGGCGCCGCCGAGGCTCACCGAGCCGCCGGTGAGGCTCGGCAGGGTGAAAATCGGCGCCGCCTCCCCGGCCTTGATGGCCTTGCCCAGGGACAGCGCGCCCACCGGGCGGATACGTTCGTGCAGCAGGCCGACCTGCCGCGCCAGGGCGCAGACGGCGAGGACCAGGGCCAGGTTGAGCAGCCAGGAAAAGCCGCTGGAGACGATCAATGCGTAAGTCATGTCCATCACGGTTCCCCCAGGGATGCACGGTTGGAGATCAACAGGTTGGCCAGCAGGTAGAGCGCCACGCCGCTGGCCAGGGCGAAGCCGAGGGTGACGGCGTCGAACCACACCAGCGGGCGTTCGCCCATGGGCGCCAGCAGGTTCAGCGCCGGCAGGAGCAGCAGCAGGTTGCGCAGCACCAGCGCCCGCCCCGGCGGCTGCGGCCGGCCACCGAAGTGGCAGCCGCAATCGGCGATGGCTACACCGCGCCAGGCGGCACCGGCCAGCACGGCGGTATAGAGCGCCAGCAGAATCGCGGCAGGCGCCGCCGCCCAGGGCTGCCAGGGACTGGCCAGCGCACCGCCGGCGGCCAGCAGTTCCAGGCCCGGTAGCAGGCCGACGAGAACGGCGCGCAGCCTGGTGGGCAGCAGGCCGGCGAACGCCGCGGCGTAATCATCGAGGACGCGCGCGAAGCCCTGCGGATCGCGCAGCTTGTGCAGGCCGGCGCTACCCAGCAGCAAGGCCAGGGCGCAGGCACTGCCCAGGTGCACCAGCGGGTCGTGCAGGCAGGTCGCGATCACCATGGCGCCACCGCATTGAGGAAGCCCAGGGGAATGTCGCCGATGCTGCGCAGGTGCTTGCCGCTGTCGGCGTCGTAGAGGTTGATGCCCTGGCGCAGCAGCGGCATCAGGCCCTTTTCGCCTTCGGTCAGGTAGACCCAGGCGGTGAACAGTCCAGGCATGGGCACCATCCAGTCGAGGCTGTAGAGGCGCGGCCGCTCGCCCTGGCTGACGCCGATGGCGGTGCTCTGCTCTTCCAGCTCGATGCGGGCGAGGCGCGCGTGGGTGCGGGTGTCGAACACCCAGACCTCGGTGCCGGGCTTCTGGTAGTTCTCCGGCTTGTCCTTGTGCATCAGCACGAACAGCCTGCCGCTGCGCTCGTGCAGCGCGGCGCCGTGGTTGCCGGCCACGCCCCAGCCGTCGGCGCGCTCGGCATCGCTGAGCAGCGACCAGTGCCGGGTCGCCTCGACGCCCTGGGCGGTCATGCGGATGCCATAGGCATCGTTGTTCTGGGAAACGAAGTACCAGGTATCACCCAGGCGCGAAGCGGTGGTCAGCAGCGCGTCCTTCACCGGGTCGAAGGCCGGCGCGGTACGTTCCTGCAGGGCGGCCTGGCCATTGTCGTCGAGGCGCAGGTGGAAGAAGCCGCCGTTGCCGCAGATGGAATAGAAGTCCCGCGGGCCGGCCGGGTAGATGGAGGCGCAGCCGGGGGTGGCGACCTCGCCGACGAAGCGGTTGCGCTCCAGGTCGACGACGGAGATGGACTGCGCCGGGGTGAAGTTGAGCACCAGCAGGAAGCGCTCGTCGTCCGATAGCACGCTGAGCCCGGTGGAGATGAGCGCGGTCATGCGCTTGGGCGGGATGGCGATCTCGCGCTTGGGGCTGAGGGTGTGGGCGTCGTAGACGGTGACCACGTCCGTGCGGGTGCCGCGCACGCCGCGGCTGAAGTAGATCTCGCTGGCGTAGAACTCGTCGCGCTTGTGCGACAGCACCAGGCCGTTGCTCCACATGCCGGTACTCACCTGGCCGAGGTTGCGGCCGTCGTCGGCGAACAGGAAGGCGCGGCCGTCGACCATGTTGGGAGCGTTGCTGCCCCAGATCCAGAACCAGTGCTGGCCCTGGTGCGCGCCCAGGGTTTCGACGTGGGCTTGCTCGGGGACGAACTGCGCCAGCGCCGGCAGTGCCAGGGCAGCCAGCGAGAGGCCACCCAACAGGGCGCGCAGCGAGCGCTTCCACAGGGCGGGCGGGCGCTTGCCCCGGCTCGTCGATGGCTCATGGGCGGCGGGGCGGTCGGGCTCGCCCCGCCCTGGCAGGCGGGTTGGCATCTGGCGTCAGTCTCCTGGGTTGCGGAAGCGCTCGATCCGACGGGCGAGCGCCACCCTGCCCTGCGCCTGTACGTCGGCAAGAGCGGGTCGGTCGCTTCGTCGGTCATCTGGCCAGCAGCGGAAAAATCGCGGTTGACTGCATCGGTGGCGATGCGCTGCGCCGCGGTTCCATACGCTGCTGGTTTCTGTGCGTATCTGGCTGGAAAAACTATTCAAAGCGGCGCCACCGCGGCTTGCCAGCAGGTGACAGAGTCGTTGACATCCGATGCCAATCGGAGGGAGCCGCCCCTGGGCGCGACGACAGGCGCCCTTGCCCGGTGATGCCGGGCTTACCAGGCATGGCCCGAAGCGATTATCGTAAACAGCACGTGGGATGATTCCCCAACCACCTGGCCCGGCAACGCCAGGCGCGGGAAATCACCGACCGGTCGACCGAAGCGGTCGGCGGCGGGACCTTCGAAACGGACAGACGAACGACAAGAACGATAAGGCTGTGGCACCTATGAAATCCGCCCGTACGGTGATGTCCGAGAACTTCTTCCGTCGCTTCAGGGATTGCTTCGAACCCCACCTCGCCCCGCTTGGCATCGATGCCCGGGTACTGGAGCGCGGGGACATAGAAATACCCGGCGAGCAGTACGTCGCCCTCTGGGAGGCGGCGGGGCAGTCGAACCCCAACGTCGGGCTCGAACTCGGGTTCCAGACCGAAGCCGACGATTTCGGCGCCCTCGGCCACGCCCTGTACTGCGCGCCCAGCGTCGAAAAGGCCCTGAAGACCCTGCAGCAGTTCATCGTCGTCTTCGCCCAGGAGTCGATCTTCGACTTCACCTGCGACTCGCGCGAAGTCACCGTGGAGTATCAGGTCACCGCTCCGACCGTCCTCCAGCGGCGGCAGGACGCGGAATTCGCGATCGCCTGCGTCCTGCGCATGCTGAACCTGATCACCAGCAGCACCATCAGGCCGCTGCGCATGGACTTCGAACACGACCGGCCCGCGGACACCTCGGTGCACAAGCGGATTTTCCAGTGCCCGCTCTACTTCAACCAGCCCACGAACCGCATCCACCTGCCCCTGCAGACCCTGCAAATGCCGGTGGTGCGTGGCAACGAGCGGCTGTACAAGGCACTCGAGCCCTACCTCGAACGAGAGCGCGAGCAGCGCGCCGTGTCCGATGAACTGCTCGCCCAGGTCACCCGGATGATCGCGACCGAAATGAGCAGCGGCGCCCCCTCGCTGGACGAGATCTGCGAGCAGCTGAACCTGAGCCGACGTACCCTGCAGCGGCGCCTCAAGGACCATGGCATCGAATACTCGTCGCTGGTCGAAGACGTGCGCCGGGAACTCGCCCTGGCGTACATCACGGACTCGGACTACTCCATGACGGAAATCTCCCTGCTGGTCGGCTATTCAGAATCCGGCTCCTTCACCCGCGCCTTCCGACGCTGGACCGGCCGCTCGCCCCAGCAATACCGCGCCAGCAGCCGGCCACGCGCCTGACCGCGCTCCCCTTCCCGACTTTGGCGCGCGCGGCCCAAATGGCTGGCACCGGCTGACAATTCATCGACTCGCCCCGCCACTACCCTGATGCCGTCCTTTCGAAACCGACGGCCTCTGCACTGCGCCGGAGAAGGCCCCGCGCGGCCTCCTGGCCAGGCCCTGCAAACGACGTCGCGTTCCCAATCCCCGGCAGACGAGAAAAGAGCATGACCGGCAACAGCGACCCGCTTCTGGGCAGCAAGTCCTTTTGGCAACACGACTACGGGCACTACTCGCCCAACCCTGCCCTGAAAGAAAACCTGAAGGTGGACGTGGCGATCATCGGCGCCGGCTACACCGGCCTGAATACCGCCTGGCAGTTCAAGCAGGACAACCCCAACGCCCGAGTGGTGGTGCTCGAAGCCGCCGTCGTCGGCTTCGGCGCCAGCGGCCGCAACGCCGGCTTCAGCACCAGGATGTTCGGCCTGGAGCCCGAAATGGTGCTGTTGCGCTGGGGAAAACAAAAGATGATCGAGGCGCACCGGTACCTGGAGAAAGCGGTGGCCCATACCAGGAGCCTGATCGAGGAAAACGGCCTCGATTGCGACTACCGCCACAACGGCCTGGTTCGCATGAGCTACTCGGAGCAGCAGGCCAATCGCCTGAAAAAGAGTTATCAGCTGTTCCAGGAACTGGGCCTCGATGGCGACATGCGCTGGCGGGAGAAGTCACAGGTTCATCAGGACTTCCATTCCGAACGCTTCAACAGCGGCATCTATGAATCCGGCACCGGCTACCTCAACCCCTGCAAACAGGTGCGCGCCCTCAAGGGGCTGGCCGAGTCGGCGGGCGTCACGATCTACGAAACGACGCCCGTGACGAACATCGAAAGAACGGCCTCCGCCATCGGCCTCACAACACCACAGGGCAAGGTCACAGCCGACAAGCTAGTGGTGGCGACCAACGCCTACTCACGTCAGGTGCCGGATACCCGCGCGCTCAAGACCCGGCAGTTCCCGCTCTGGACCTACCAGATCGTGACCGAGCCACTCAGCGACCGGCAGTGGCAAAGCATCGGCTGGAAGGACCGGCAGTCGTTCGGCGACAACCGGCAGATGCTGCATTACTTCCGCCCCACCGTGGACGGCCGGATCCTCATGGGCGGCGGCGACGCGATCGTCTACAGAACGCCACCGATGGACGAGGTCCCCTCTCCCATGAGCTGGCAGCACTGCGAAGCCCACCTGAAGTGGATCTACCCCCAGTTGAAGGACGTACGCATCGCCTACCGCTGGGGCGGCCCGGTCTCGGTGAACGTGGACATGGTCCCTGAAATCAGCTTCGTCGGCGACGAACGCATCATCTACTCGGGCGGCTGCTTCGGCCACGGCGTCGCACTGACCCACCTCAACGGCAGAACCATCGCGGACCTGCTCAACGGCGAGAAGACCGAACTGACGGACTTCTGGATAGTGAACAGGAAATCCATCCCGATGGCCGGCGATACGCTCTTCTTCCTGGGCGGCCGGGTGGCTCGGCAGGCGCTCAAGGCGTGGGATTGGTGGGAGGAGCGGGGGTTGAGGGGGAGGTGATTGGGTGGCTGTTCCGGGGGAGCGGTTTCTCGATGCTTCGCCGTCGATGGCAAGTTATGTCGATGGGCTATACGGCAATTTGGCGGCGTGATGCCGTCGTAGGAGCCTCCTGGGTCAGGTCCTATGAGGAGGTCCGCTCTTGTCGTGGTGATGGCGGGGGCGCGATCTCGTTCCCCCTTCTGAGTAAGCTCCGAGCGCTGCAGTAATTCATGTCATGGCCTGATGGAGCGGATTATTTTAACACTCTACCCCTTGCACCCCATGCGCTTATTTTGTGGATTTCCATGGACACCAATGGACACTGACGAATCACCTACACCCTAGTAAATACGGAGCATACAGGCTAGATTAGCGTCCACCATGATCCACGAGCATCCACCGACAGCCAAGCGATTCGGTGGGGTAAAAGTGGGGTAAAATTCCACGGAACCGAATAAGGCAAGGGGTAGGACATGGCCAAACTGACAGCCAAGCAACTGGAAGCGCTCACCACAGCCGATGATGGCCGGATCCTCCGCGAGGACGGGGGCCTGGTCGCCAAAGTCCGTGCCGGCGTGCGTGGCGTGACGGTGCAGTTCCGCTACGAATTCAAGCAGGATGGAATGAAGCGCGACCAAAGCCTGGGCAGTTGGCCGAAGAAATCGCTAGCGCAGATTCGCGCCGAACGCGACGAAGTGAAAGCGATAGCCACCAAAGGGATCGACCCCACCGCTGCCCGCAAGGCCGCCAAGATCGAGGCCCAGGCCGCCATCGCCGCCACCATTGCCGAAGCCGAGCGCCAGGCCGCGGAGAACAAGACAGTCGCCGACCTCTTCGAGGAATGGATGCGCGATGGTGTATCACGTCAGGACGGCAATGCCGAGCTGCGCCGAAGCTTCACCAAGGACGTGCTCCCTCTCATCGGCAAGAAGCCACTGCGCACCCTAACCGAGAAAGACCTGCTCAACGTCCTGCGCCAAGTCAAAGCCCGCGGCCTGAACCGTACTGTGGTTATCCGCAGCAAGGACATCGGCCAAATGCTGCGCTGGGGAGAGAAACGCAAGCCATGGCGCACCCTGATGGCCGACGGCAACCCGGCCGACCTGATAGACGTCAACAAGCTGCTCGATCACGACTACGAAGAACAGCGCGACCGACTACTTTCCCCTGACGAAATCCGAGAGCTGCACGACATCTTCGCCCGCTTGGAACGCGACTACGACGCCCTCCCCGCCGGCCAGAAATACTCAGGCATCCGTCCCGTCAATCCACGTGTGCAATGCGCCGTCTGGATTTGTCTGAGCACCCTTTGCCGTATCGGTGAGTTGCTCAAATCCGAATGGCGCCACGTGGATCTGGACAAGGGCACCTGGTTTATCCCTGCCGAAGCTACCAAGGGGCACAAGGGCAAGCGCCAGGATCATCACGTATTCTTGTCGCCATTCGCGTTGAGTCAGTTCAGGCGCCTGAAAGAAGAAACCGGCTATACCCCGTTCTGCTTCCCCAGTAAGGACGAAAAAAGCCATGTCGACACCAAGACAGTCAGCAAATTGATCGGTGACCGGCAGTGCCGCTTTAAGAACCGCAGCAAGCCCTTAGCTGGCCGCCACCACGACGACTCACTCGTGCTGAGCAGAGGCGCTAAAGGTGAATGGACGCCTCACGACCTGCGTCGCACAGGCGCTACTATGATGCAGGAGCTCGGTGTGACGCTGGAGATAATTGATCGCTGCCAGAACCACTTGCTAGGTGGCTCAAAAGTTCGCCGGCACTATCTCCATTATGACTACGCCAATGAGAAAGCAGAGGCCTGGCAACACCTTGGAATCAGGTTAGAAAAAATCCTAACTCCCTAAAATACCATCTCAAGCCCTGCGCAATCCAAAAGAGAACGATTTTGGACCCAGCCAATGGGGGAAATTAGCTCCGCGTACGATGAGGCTCACCGAAACTTGGACGGACAAGACGCGGGATAGAGATTACTCAGACGGTAGCTAGGCGCTGGTACGCCCGAGAGAAATCCGCCAGGAAGGAATGACGCAAAAACACCGCCCTAGCCTCCGATGGCTAGTTAGACAGTAAAAGGCATGACCAGGGAATAGGTACTGCTATCCGCATTTCAGTATTTTCCGATTGACGCTAGATGCCCTGAGCATATGGTCTGGCTAAGCCCCTATCTTCCGGGCTTAGTCGATTTTTCACTACAAGGACGTGAATCAGAGAAGACCATACTGGCCACCCTTGCCCTCCTAAGCTCCTCATCCCTCACACTCGCCGAGGCGATGAACCCCATCATCGAAGTCCTCGCGAACTACGTCCAGAAAAGCATCATGCAAAGTCTTGCCAACGGAAAAGGCCCACTAGCAGAAGGCGCCAGAACAAACCTCAAGATGCAGGCTCAACGCGAAAGGGAAGCCAATAGAGGCACGCGAAGATCCATGAAGGAGTACATTAAGCCGGGCAACATCATCGATGATGATGTGAAAGAGTGCACTGAACGCATCCGTGTGAAGACGTAGTAGCCGAAAAATATATCAACTCAAGAAGTTGGAGGGGACGAGCCCCCCTGTACAACTTTAAAAATTGAAACGTCCTTCGTTTATTAGCCTCAGATACTCTGAATCACTAATACCAATTCGCATCCAATTCCGTAAAAGCCCAGCCATTTCACTGGCTGCACGGGTATATCTCACCTCTCCAAGCCAGGAGAATTTTTTCCCTTCTAAGCATTGAAATTCATATTTTTCCGAGCCTTCCTGAACACAATCGGCAAAGACCCTTTGAAGAGAAGTGTCCGGAGTAAAAAAGAAGGTTCTAATAACAGGCCCCTTTTGATCTACCCGGAGAAAAACCTCCTGCCCCTCGGAGTCTTTCAAGACAATTCCATATTTTTCGGAATCAATATATATCTTTAAAAATACAAACGGAGTTTTCTCTTCAAGCCGTAACGTATCGCATGCTGGAGTCAGGCAAATAAGATACTCAAATTCCTCCGCTACGGCTTGCCCTTGCTCATCAGTCCCTGCAGGCCTCAACTGATACTTAATTAAAGTCCCAGTCGTCAGTGATGGCCGCCACCCTCCGGCACCATACAGTTTTGAGCGGCCATGAGCTTCGCGTTTCAGAACAACCAACCGAGCAAATTCGTGCTCAGAGTTTTTAGAGAGCTCAGCTCCTCCCGCTAACGCAGTAGAAATCAAATGCCGAGATTTTTCAGGAAATTTAATATCATTCGGGTCACCATTGAACGCCTTATGATCTCGAACACCACCAGCCAAGATACTCAGAAGAAGAGACTTATCTATAACAACATCTCCGCCCACCCTCTGAACCGATATGATGTCCTCTTTAGCATTAATCCATTTTACAATCGGCTCACTCTCTAAATACCTATCAGCAACAGACTCCAAACCCAAAGCAGAGTCACATTCAGACACAAACAAATCACGGAGCATTTCCGAAACATCACTTGGGGGATTTGTAATTATCCTATTGGCAATATAGGCCGAGTCTAATTTACTACCAAATCGCGTCAACATGTGATGAGCATTTTTTCTAATAGCCCCAACAGCAGCCAACGAAAATGCAGGTATTAATCCGTCTGCAAAGCGAGAAAATAAATTTATCAAGTCCAGCGGCAATTGAGAGGCCGGAGTAGCACCCTTATTCTTTAATACGACCAGCGTATTATCACCATAAGCACAAAAATCTTGCCCCGCAACATCTTCAACAGAGATCCCTCCATTCTGCAGGTACTCCTTAACATCTTTAAATATTGACTCGCCCAACGGCTCGCCTGTATAGACACAAATAAGCCGAAGCCTCCCATTTTCAGCAGAGTCCGATGTCGCAATTTCCTGGAGGATCGAAAGAGTCAAGGACGAATCCTTTTTCTTCAGATACCAATCAATGATAACGAGATCGGAAACCTTTGCCGCAGCTACCGCACGAGCAACCTTTTGTTCTTGCTGCGAGTCTTCATCATCCGGGAGGACAAATGCGCATGCAATTCCATTAGATGCGAACCTATCAGATACCGCACGCAGGTCTAGGTCGTGTAGTTGATCTATCTCAACAGGTGCAACAGGTACCTCAACTACCGGTAGATCAGCATCTAGACCATTATCTACTGGCGGAGCGACTTGAGGCGTAGGCGCTGAGCTTGCCTCACGAATCCATGGCTGATTATCAATTACAACCGCCGTCTTAAGGAACTCTTTTACTGCTCCTTGGATATGATCAGACCAAATGGCGGCAGAATTCATAGTTGCTGCTTCCTCTATAACACCTTGACTTCCCATATCACTCACTCCGCGAATCCTTCGAGAAAATCCTAAACTTAGGACTTACATCAACTCCCGATTGAACCAGCTCAATATCGAAACCTTCTCTGCGCAGCGTTTGTTGACTGATAGCAAGCCCCATTCCGCGTCCACCAGGCTTTTGCGTCTCACCGAAGTCAAACATTCTCTGCCGTACGCGTTCTTCTATACCAGGCCCATTATTAGAAATAAGGAAACCTTTATCATCCGCATCCAGTATTATCTTTTTCTCGCCGTGAGAGCGACTATTTAGCCAGTAAATAGCATTATCAATAATATTTACAAAAGCGCCCATTAACGCCGAAGACTTACACCGCACCATAAATCCACGAAACGCAAGAGTGGCATCAAGCTCTATTGAGGAAGCCTCAAGGGGTTCACTGAACACACTTCGAACCACGTTCAATATTTCACTTCCGGAAATTTCAACGGTAGAGCGATACAGCCTCCTACCTAGAGGATCAAGAACCTTTAGATACCCTTCCAGGTGCTCAATATGGTCGCGTAATTTCTTATAGATAGATGCCAACGGCAGATTTCTGTCAGCCCACGGCTTGAGCTCTAACATCGCAGATCGAATACCTCGCGATGCTCCCTCGAACTCATGCTGAAGAATACCTACCGACATCCCCATCTGAGCAAACTCCGAATAAAATTCAATTTGCTCCTCCAGAACTTGATTTCTTGACTCAAGAGCAGCAAATCGATCGTCTAACGTTTCTCGAGCCTGAACACCTTCAGATAACTCAATCATTTGCCGCCTCAAAGAATCTAAAAGCTCAACCTCCCGAAGCTTCAGATCTGAGAGCTTGCTTTCAATCTCGCTACGAATCTTATCCAACTCATCCGGGTTCTCAGCCGTACGCTTTACAAACTCATCGACCAACCTTTCAACATTAACTCTGAGACCGGAGAATTCCTCCTTAAGAACATCATGCACAGCGTTTTGCATTTGCCCAACAGAACTTGATGTTTCCCTCCGTAGACTTGCCAGTTCGCGAACAATATTATCCTTTTCGCGCTCAATATCTTGAAGGGCAATACTCCTTCTTTCTGATGCAGCCACACGACCGTCAGTAGCCTTTCTTATTTGCTCATCCAGATCAGCCCTGAGAGGCTCTAACAACTCCTGCTTCAACTGTGCAGATATAGACTCGTATGCAACCCAGTCCCTTTGCAGCCTCTTAGTTAGAGCCAGCCCTCGCGGCAGAATTAATTGAACCTTTCCATTCAGCGCGCGAAGCCTCTGTTTAGCATCTAGCTCTAACAGCCGCGCTCTTGAAGCAAAATCCCCTAAATCCAACTCAAGACCAATATATTCAAGCTTTTCTTTTAAATCTTTAAGAATCGCTGATGACTCAGACTCGAAATATCCTGAGTTATAAAAATCAAAAAACTCTTCTAGCTCCGACTGCAATTGCTTCCGCCGCTGATCGGCCTTCTCTTTCTGTTTCTTAAGCAACTCAGCCTGGGCCGCAAAAGTCTCTTTACCCTCATGGTAATCGTCACCTTGAGGGGATGCTTTCCTAAAAAACTCATATGCCAACTGCTTAAAGAAGTTAACCAAAATCGAGCGAAAATCTCGATAAGCCAGATTCTCCCTAAACCCTTCACGACCAGCCTTCTCGGTCAAAGCCCCATTTTCAGAGTGCCTAATACCCACATATCCAAAGCCACGACGATAAGAGAAAAACCAATCCTTTGCCGCCAGAGTCCGTCTCTTCTCAATGTCTAGCCAGTCTACATCCGAGTTCCCATAGGGCAAGACTCTAATACCATCCCTATATATATAAAGCCCTCCCATCCTGTCGGTTTTTCCGACCATTTCCGACCAATCTTCTGGGGATAGTCGAGACTCACTAGAGCGCCCTTGGACATATCCATAGCGGAAAGAGAATGGCCCACACTTTGGCGTCCTACCTCCCCCGTCCGTCCAATTGCAGACAAACTCTCTTGACTTTCCGTAGATAGAAACCCTTCCTACGAACTGGCCAAATTCGTCAAATTCACCTTCAAAGTATTGGTCAGTCTTATTAAAGTCGTCACTGTTAAAGAAGCTTTTTGGCCCTATCCTCTCTTCCACCCCTTCCAAAGTGTGATCACGAAATTCCGTTTTAATCACCGGATCATCAAAAGCCATTGCATTGGAAAATCCGAGAAGGTTCCGCTCTAACTTCGAGGACTCTTTCTCACCCCGCCCATCAATATCATCATCCAACTCGGGGGCGACAGGAAGCACAATGAAATGTGTACCATAGCCTTCACCAGTGAGAGTTAGCGGATCAGCCCTATATATTCCATCATCGTTTTTATTAAGGGTATTATCCAACATATCGGGACCAATTATCCGGACCCGATCTAAATCCTCAATTAGTTGCTTGAATGCTGCAGGAGAAATTTTGCCTTCAAGTGACTTGAGGTTATCGGCTACTTTATCCGCTAAACGCCCAATATCATCCCTAGTTGGTAGCGTGCCACCGGTAAACTCCTCCACAGGCACGTCGATTGCGCTGACATCCAACCCTGGCTGTTCAAAAATACCCCAATGGACTAGAGCTACAACTAAATCCCTCAAACCATCAGGTCGACTTGCCCGAGTCATCAGAATTGTAATTGGGGCAATGACTGCGATGGCTAAACGCCCGATGCCCTTCTCCCCCATGATAGAACGCTTGGGTAAGTTTTTCGGGCCTCTCCATTCCTGGTCATCCGAATCACGATTGGCGTTAACACGGGACTCGGTGCCCAAAGTTAACCAGCGGTTTTCGACATCCTCCCGGGTCATGCCATATCCGTCATCACGGAGGACAAGTACGCGGTTACGACGGAAATAGTCGACTTCAACTCTTTCCGCATAGGCATCGTGTGCATTTTTGAAAAGTTCATGGATTGCGGTGGGAATCCCCGCAATTTGCTGCCTGCCGAGCATGTCGACGGCCCTAGCTCTCACCCTGAGCTGTGTCATGAAGACTCCTAGGTCTCTAAGGAGTTATAGAATTCTTGTGTAGTTGATCCATGACGATAGCTGCCATGGATTCAGGGGACTGGTGGGTCCAAAAGCGCAACACAGTCCAACCTGCAGCGTGCAAAACAGCGGTCACCCGCTCGTCCCGGGCACGATTGCTCTGCAGCTTTTCCGCCCACCAGTCGCCGTTCGCTTTTGGGATCGTACCGTGATCCGGACAGCCATGCCAAAAGCATCCATCAACGAATACGGCCAGCCTCGCCCTGGGGAAGGCGATGTCGATGTTTGAGCGCCCCAAGGCAACGGATTTGGGCTTGTAGTGGATGCGGTAACGCAACCCTACGGAGAAGAGTAACTTTCGAAGTGCGAGCTCAGGCGCCGTGTCCTTCGTGCGAACACGCTTCATCACAGCCGACACCTGATCCGAAGAGGCTGGAGGCCGGGATGAAGGGCTGTTCTTCACAATGCGTCGGCTCTGATCGCGGCCCTGAGACTACGGGCGATGGTGCGCATCATTTCCGGTGGAACGGCGTTGCCGATCTGAGTTGCGATCTGGCCGGCGTTTCCATGGAAGATATAGGTATCCGGGAACGATTGAAGCCGCGCAGCTTCGCGAAGGGTGATTGCCCGGTGCTGTTCCGGGTGGGCATAACGACCCCGGGTAATGTCCGTACACCCCGTGGTAAGGGTCGGAGCGACGTCGTTCCATCTCATACGCCCGTAGGTGTCCGAGAACGAGGAAGCCTTTTCCGCCCGCTGGTGACAAGCCAACTGCAGCTCAACAGGCAAGGACTCACGTCCGCCACCATCACGAGGGATATGCTGCAGACGCTGAATATTGAGCGGCGAGTGTCTCCGAGCGAAGTGAAGCGGATCCAACCCAGGCTCAGGCCGGCCCACAGGTGGCACGGGCAATTCGGAAATTGCCCTGTGCACGGTTTTCCGACGACGTTGCACGATGTTCGTAGCGACGGAGAGCGGAACACCTTTGGCCGCAACCAGGATCATCCTGGTACGACGCTGGGGTACTCCCAGATCTGCGGCATCCACACGCATGGGCTGGGCTACGGAGTAGCCGGCTTTTCTCAGCCAACGCCTGAAGCCCCCGAAAATACTGGTAGAGGCCAAACCCGGGACGTTTTCCAAAAAGACCAAGGAGGGCTCGAATCGCTTGATGAACTTCTTGGACTCACCCACCAAATCCCGACGCGAATCCTTGTCGCTCTTGTGTCGGTTCTGGCTGCTGAACGGCTGGCAGGGAGCGCACACCACAAGCAGATCCAACCGCTCCGGAATGACGTCAGCGAACTCGTCAGGGTTCACCTCCCGAATATCCTTCTCCCGCAGCCGGACTTCCGGGTGGTTGTCGCGATAGGTGCGGCAAGCTCCAGCGTCAAAGTCAACGGCCCCTACGACTTGGAATCCTGCTTTCTTTAGTCCCAGGGAGACGGCACCGGACCCGCAGAATAAATCCAGAGCGATTGGCCTTGGCATGAAGAAGTACCTGACGATTGAGTGAGCGTCCTACCCTCGGAATCGTGGCAGACAGCAGAGATGGCAACAGTGTTGCCACTGGTGAAAATATAGGCGCAAGTGCTTGTAGAGTCTAGGGTTTTCGCGGGCTAGGGCACCATCTGATGCATCCCAGGACGTCGCCGAATCACTTCATTTTCGAAGGTGACTACATCGACCTGACTTTCAGTAAACACAGGCCTTATTGAGGTTTGCGTAGGCCGTAAATACCCGTTTTATGGGCATTTATGGTGAACCGACGAGATCCCCATGCGATTCATAATGCTTGGCTGCACCAGTCGATCAGAAAAAATTTCAATCCTACATCACTGCCATGACATATCCACCAAGGAGGCTCCCCAGCCATGTCATTGCAGTGTCCTCGCTGTAACTCTCCCAAGATCGCATCCCTGCATCCCGCCATGAAGATCGGTGCCCTCGTCGGCACGGTCGGTGGCGCAACGCGTGGTGCATCCGCCGCTCTTGCTGGCGGGCAAGCCGGTGCGGCAGTCGGCGCCATTGCTGGTCCGCTGGGCATCACCCTCGGCTCGTTGTCCGGCGCCATCCTCGGCGGCCTGGCCGGTGGCGTCGGCGGTTGTGCACTCGGCGCCCAGCTTGGCGACCAACTGGATCGTCACGTCCTCGCCAACAACCTCTGCCTGATCTGCGGGCATCGCTTCAACCTGCCGACCTGATCGGTTTCGCGCGTCTTCTCCCCCTTCCCTTTTCAACCCTTCCGCCGGTGCTGCGCGTTGCGCAGCGCTTTATGCCGGCTATTGCTCACAGGAAAACTCACCATGGCTCATCTCATCGAACGCATGGCTTATGTCGGCGAAGCCCCCTGGCATGGCCTGGGCAGCCGCCTCTCCCCGAAACAACCGCTGGAAGTCTGGCAGCGCGAAGCCGGCATGGACTGGCAGATCCAGGAAAGTCCGGTCCACTTCAAAGCGGACGCGGTCGGCCATCTCGGCAGTATCCACTCCTTCCCCGAGCAGAAGGTGCTCTACCGCTCCGACAGCAAGGCACCGCTCTCGGTGGTCTCCCAGCGCTACCAGGTGGTGCAACCGAAGGAGGTGCTGGAGTTCTACCGCGACCTCACCCAGGTCTCTGGCTACGAGCTGGAAACCGCTGGCGTGCTCAAAGGTGGCCGCAAGTTCTGGACGCTGGCGCGCACCGGACAGAACACCTCGCTGAAGGGCAACGACCTGGTCAATGGCTACCTGCTGTTGGCCACGTCCTGTGACGGCACCCTGGCCACTACCGCCACGCCTACCACGGTGCGGGTGGTGTGTAACAACACCCTGACCATCGCCGTCGATGGCGCTACCCGGGCGATCAAGGTGCCGCCTAGCACCCGCTTCGACGCCCAGGCGGTGAAGAAGCAACTGGGTATTGCCGTCTCGCAATGGGACGAGTTCATGTACCGCATGCGCCACCTGGCCGAGCGCAAGGTGCAATGGCACGAGGCGATGGGCTACTTCATGCAGGTGCTCTGCGATGCCCAGCCCAACAATCCGTTGCCGGATGCCCTACCGAACGAACGCGCGCTGCGTCGGGTGCAAAGCCTGTACGAAGGCCGCGGTCGTGGCTCTCAGTTGGAAGCCGCCAACGGTACCGCCTGGGGTCTGCTCAATGCCGTCACTGAGTACGTCGACCACGAACGCCGTGCCCGTAGCAACGAGTACCGCATGGACTCGGCCTGGTTCGGCCAGGGGGCAGTGATCAAGCAACGCGCCCTGGATGCGGCCCTGCAGTTGGTGGCCTGACGGCCGTTCCCTCCTTCCGTTACCGGCGATGCTCCGATTTGGCAGCACGCCAGCTCCGATCCACTCGGCGACTACGTCATCAGACAAAACGCACATCCGGCCAAAGACTTCGATGGTGCACAGGTCGAGATTCAGATCTCGTTGGCTCATAGCACTCCCCCTTATGGGTTTTCTCCCCTCCATGGCTTTTTGCTGTATTCGAGCGTAATTCAGCGGCACCAGGCTCCTTAACCCAGAAGACTTACCTCACCTACTTTCGTAATATACGAAAGGAATCGGGGTTTTTGTATATTACAGATGCAAAATACCATTTCGCATGAATTTGATAGACGACCAAGCAAGAGCGCTTATCAACAGGACAGGTCTGGACGAACTGGTGAAGCGTACCGAGGTCAGCGGCACCCGCTGGCGAACGGTTCGCTACGACAAGCGAACCCACGCATCAGCGCCCAGGAAGTGAAAGCACTAGTGCGTTTGTATCCGCTGTACGCGCTTTGGCTGGTGAGTGAGTAGGTGGCGCCTGAGGCTGGGCAGACCAGGCCGGATGGCGAGGAGTTTGGGCGGGACGCTTGAGCCATGAGGGCGTGCGGAGATTGCAGGGATTAGGGTAGGAAAAATAAATCTGCCCATTTTCCAAGAGACTCTTGACGATCAGGGCTACCCACTACCAAGCTGTCAGGCCGCAGACTCGCCATGGCTACACCCGGCGAGTCCGTGGAGAGTTTTCTTAGACCTCGTCAGGCTCGAAACCCGCAGCATCGGGTGGCGTGGGCTGTACGCGGCGTCTGGACGAAAGGTCAGGCTCCTTCCCATAAACCAGGCGCCCGTGCTCTATGACGTATTTCGCTGGAATTTTTGGATTGTTGATGTCCTTGCCCCCGTCTACATGCCACTTCCCCTCCCATTTTTGGAAATAGAACTCGAGGTCCGTAGGCTCCAAGAGGTACACAGCCTGAAGTGCGATATGGCGGTAGATAGCAAACACCCATGGCACCTGCCTGTACTTGGCGATGATGAAGGGATTCATGTGATGGTGGGTCGAGAAGCTCTTGGTCAACTCAATGTTGACCGACTTAAGCTCATATTCGCGTCCATCTGCATCAACCGCATCGTTACCCTCTCGACCAGGGATAATGCGAAGGCCGAGAAGGAGAAGCACCTGCAGCAGCTTGCCGCCATTATCCTGAAAGATATCATCGATACCATGCTCGGTCGCCAGCCTCTGGTATTCCTCAATGGACGGCCAGGCGGCTTGCAGGCGAGCGTAATCTTCATGCGGCTTCAATGTCATTCCTTTGGTTCCTCCAGCAGTGATGCGGGAGAAACGTCCAGGGCGATTGCCAGCCGCTCGATGTTGTCGATGGAGATGTTTCGCTCACCTCGCTCCACCGAACCAACGTAGGTCCGGTGCAGACCCGCCGCGTCGGCCAATGCCTCCTGCGACAGCCCGAGCTTCCCCCGCGCGATCCTCAGGTTCACGGCGAACCGCCGCCGTGCCTCAGAGGGCTTTGACTTCTTTTTCATACGCGGGATAATCAAGACATGATGACAATGAATCTACAGACTATGAGTAGCATCCAGCATGATTAATGATTTCTCTCCAGCCTATTTCACCCGAAAGGGAGGAACCTACATAGGCGATTCTCGTGAACTCTTGGCCGCTCTGCCCGACAACAGCATCAACCTGGTCATGACCAGCCCCCCCTTCGCCCTCCAGCGCCAGAAAGAATATGGCAACCTCGATCAGCACGAGTACATCGACTGGTTCCTTGAGTTCGCCAAGTTGGTGCACAGAAAGCTGAAGGATGACGGCAGCTTCGTTGTGGACTTCGGCGGGGCGTATATGAAGGGTGTGCCAGCCCGCAGTCTCTATAATTTCCGCGTGATGATTCGGATGGTAGATGAGTTGGGGTTCTTTCTTGCTGAGGATTTCTACTGGTTCAATCCGTCAAAGCTGCCGAGCCCAATCGAGTGGGTGAACAAGCGCAAACTACGTGTGAAGGACTCGATCAACACCGTCTGGTGGTTCAGCAAAACCGAGTGGCCTAAATCAGATATCACCAAAGTCCTCGCTCCCTATAGTGACCGTATGAAGAAGCTGATAGAGGATCCGGATAAGTTCTACACCCCCAAGACCCGCCCCTCGGGGCACGACATTGGCAAGAGCTTCGCAAAAGATAACGGCGGGGCAATTCCACCCAACCTATTGCAGATTCCAAACTCCGAGTCCAACGGGCAGTACCTATCCGGCTGCAAGGCCGTGGGCCTCAAGGGGCACCCGGCGCGCTTTCCCGCGAAGCTACCGGAATTCTTCATTCGGATGCTGACCGACCCCAACGACATTGTCGTGGATATCTTCGGTGGCTCGAATACTACCGGCCAGGTCGCAGAGACGGAGGGACGCCGGTGGATGGCATTCGAGGCTCTACCCGAGTATGTGGGAGCCTCCGCTTTCCGCTTCCTTGATAAGGGTTTGCCCCCGGAGACGATGAAGGAGCTCTATGAACGAATTGTCGCAGGTGAATCCGTGGACCTTGAGGAGTACCGACAGCAATCGGCCCTAGCCATCTAGGGCTTTCGACAAGGTCATAGAAGAGGAAGGGCAGTCCATAGGTTCGCCCTTCCTCTCTTACTAGAAAATGGGAGCAGATTTCGATCTCCCGAGTATGTGTAACCCGCTCTTGCGCCTAGCATCAACATACCTACTGACCTACTTCCATCAACTAGGCGCACAAACATCGACACACCC
Organism: Pseudomonas sp. 273; assembly: GCF_029201425.1. Taxonomy (NCBI): domain Bacteria; kingdom Pseudomonadati; phylum Pseudomonadota; class Gammaproteobacteria; order Pseudomonadales; family Pseudomonadaceae; genus Pseudomonas; species Pseudomonas sp. 273. Next base: position 2,138,079 of record NZ_CP116775.1, on the reverse strand, counting down.
AGTCTCACCATCGTAAGCGAACGGACATTGCACCTTACCGGTGGATACCCAGTTGTGTCGGCCAGAGCGTCGGCCTTCTGCGTCGGCAGGCGCATGAGCACGTCCTTCAGGTAGGCGTACGGATCGTGCCCGTTCAGGCGGGCTGACTGGATCAGCGTCATCAAAGCTGCGCCACGTTGGCCACTGCGCAGTGAGCCGGCAAACAGCCAGTTGGAGCGCCCTAAGGCCCAGGGACGGATCTGGTTCTCGATCCAGTTGTTGTCGATGGGTAAGTTGCCGTCATCCAGGTAAGGCACCAACGCTGCCCAGCGCTTGAGGCTGTAGTCGAGGGCCTTGGCGATCGCGCTACCTTCCGGCACCTTCTGCCGCTGCCCAAGCATCCAGCCATGCAGGCCATCGATGATCGGCCTGGCTTTGTCCTGGCGCAGTTGCCGTCGATGTTCGGCGAGCAGCTCTCGCCCTTCGCGCTCCACCTCGTACAACTGGCCGATGTACTGGAGGGCTTGCTCGGCCAGTTGGCTCTGGTTGGCGACATGCAGGTCGAAGAACTTGCGGCGGGCGTGGGCCATGCAACTGATTTCGGTGATGCCTTGCTCGAAACTGGCCTTGTAGCCAGCGAAGTCGTCGCAGACCAGCTTGCCTTGCCAGTCGCCCAGGAAGCTGCGCACGTGCTCACCGGCCCGGCTCGGCCTGAAGTCATAGACCACGGCCTTGAGGTCGGCGAAGGGGCTGGGTGCATAGGCCCAGACGTAAGCCCGCTGGGTCTTTTTCGTGCCTGGGGCAAGCATCTGCACTGGGGTTTCGTCCGCAAGGATGACGTCCTGCCGAAGCAGGCACTCGCGCAGGGCATCGACCAGGGGTTGCAGCTGGACACCGCAAGCGCCGACCCATTGCGCCAGCGTGGAGCGCGCGATGGCCAGCCCGGCGCGGGCGAAGATCTTTTCCTGGCGGTACAGCGGCAGGTGATCGGCGAACTTGGCCACCATGACCTGAGCCAGTAGCCCGGCAGTCGGGATGCCCTTGTCGATCACCTGCGCAGGCACTGGGGCCTGGATCAATATTTCACACTTGGCGCAGACCCACTTGCCACGGATATGCCGCTCGACGGTGAAGGAGCCTGGGGTGTAGTCGAGCTTCTCGCTGACGTCTTCGCCGATGCGCTTGAGTTGGCAGCCGCAGGCACATTGGGTGCTGTCCGGCTCGTGAAGTATCAGTGTGCGCGGCAGCTCGGCCGGCAGAGGCGCCCGCTTGGGCTGCTGCCGTAGCTCGCGCTTGGCAGGGACCGGGCGTGCCGCCTCAAGCTCTGCCTCGATGGCGGCGATGTCGGCATCGATTATCTCTTCCAGCAGGTTGAGCTGGTCGGCATTGAGCTGCTCGCTACGACGGGCGAAGCGGTGGCGTCGCAGCACGGCGAGTTCGTGGTTCAAGCGCTGGTTGAGCGTTTCCAGATGATCGACGCGCTGACTCAACTGCGCGGCCAGTTGGCGCAGTTGCTCAGGCGTCAGATGATCGAAAGCGGCAGAATCCATGGCGCCGAGTGTGAGGATTTCTGGCCCCCTCGGCGATAGGCCATTGGCCTAATTGCCCCCCGGCTACAGGAACCTGATCTCGGCATCAGGCCCAAGACGCTGCCAAGGCAGGCCGACCACCAGGGCCTGCAACTGCTCGGGGCTGAGCTCCAACTGCTGTCCCTGCCAATTCCCCGACCAGACGAAGCGCCCCCTATTCAGCCTCCGAGCGGCCAGCCAGATGCCGAAGCCATCGTGCACCAGCACCTTTACCCGGTTGGCGCGCTTGTTGGTGAAGAGGTAGGCACAGTGCGGCTGCGCCGCACCGAACACCTGCACCACCCGGGCCAACGCTGTTTCGGTGCCGGCGCGCATGTCCAGCGGCTCGGTGGCGAGCCAGATGCGCTCGATGCGGATCACCTCAGCAGCTCGCGCAGGAAGCGGGCGCAGCCTTCAGGGTCGTTGCCCGGCCACTGCACCGACAGCTTGCCGGCCCGATGGGGGATGGCGATCTGGATGGCCATGTCGGCCGCATTTGGAGTAGCCGGCAGGCTCGGGACGAGAGGAATCGGAATAAAACTTGAAGATGCAGCGGGCAACTGCGCCTGCTGGCGACGAATCCACTTGTGCACGAGATTGGCGTTGAGGCCATGACTCAAGGCCACACCGGCAACCGAGGCGCCGGGCTGGATACACTCATCAACGACCTGGGCCTTGAAGGATTTTGGATAGGAGCGGCGTTGGCCTGGCACGGGAGATCCTCCACTAGGGGCTTGAAATGGTGTCCACCCAAAACAGGTGGACACCATGCCGCTAGCTGGAAGAACCGGGGAGGTGTGTTGGCCGGACGCTTACCGATGACTGGCTTCGGCAGCGAACTGTTGTCAAGGACGACACAACTTGTCGCCCCAAACAGCCAAGCTGCCGTCAATTGACGGTCACGGATGCAGCCATGTTCTCACCACCACAACCCTTCACCCTCACCTGCTGTTACTGCTCCTGGAAGAAGACCTATCTTCCAAGCGGAGACACACGGGCGTGTCCTCGGGAATGGCTCACTGGCTGCCCCAATTGCCAGACTCCCTCGCTGGATGTGCGCATTGCGAACAAGAAGGAAATCCTCAAAGAACGCCTAGAGCAGTTCTTAAAGTCATCCGGACATCCTTGATCTTTTGGTCGAGCTCGATGCTGGAGAGATGGCACAGAGCCAGCCACTTGGGTAGCATCGAGCTCAATGCGGCGCCCTGCCAATGCATTGAGCCAAGGATGCGCCACGCCCCTCATGTACCTGTGAAGCCGTGGGAGCTTTTTCATGGACCGAGAACACGCGAACCAAACTGCTGCCCGTTACTACAAGCTTCTTGGAGACTTCTGCGACCTGCAGGGCCATCTCAAACCCTTTTTCGCCGGCACATTCATAGGCGAAATCATCGATGCAGTCTCAGAGTGCGTAGACGAGGCAGAAAGCGCCAACACTCTGTGCGGCTTTCTCCCAGAGGGTAAGGCCTTCGACGAACAAGAGTGGCTCACCTCGCAAATCCGTCGCGATGGGCAACGCAAGCGCTTTCGCAGCTTGCAGGAGATTCCAGAGCACCTGCGAGAGCACTTCGGTGAAGACGATCAGGACTTCCGTAAATATGCGGAACAGCTACGGGAGGAGTGCTACGACGGCTACAACCTGCTGCTCGAACAACAGTCGAATATTGACGAGCATTTCGAATCACAACACATTCAAGAAATCTATGACTACGTGGATGTGGGGGGCTTCCCCTTTACGCCAAAGACGCCATCTGCCAGGTTTTTGAACATATGCTCATATTATGGGGCAAGTACGAGACGCTAGCTCGCACCCTCACGAAAATGGCCCACCTGGTCGATGATAACGATCCCGACCCAGACCTTACTAAGACAACCCTTTTCGGCTAAATCCCGAACACGCCATGCCTTCGTCAGGAAGATTTAGAGCACGCCTCCTTCCTGACCATCTTCCCTTTCGCATATTTGCCTGATGCCTCAGGCCCCCTGACAAAGAAGCCAGACAATGCCAAGACACCACTACTCCAACAGAGCCATCCTGATCCTCGAAAACCCCTGGGAGCTAGATAGCGCAGACTGCAACCGCGCTAGCGTGCTGCCTTTTGTCGAGGGCATTGCCAAGCTGGCTGGCGATACCGAGGTGTTTCACGCCAACTTCTATGACAAGCGAAGCTTCGACCGGGCACTCGAAATCCTTTGCAGCGCTCGCTTCAACAATGCAGTGATCTACATCGCAGCGCATGGCAGCAAAAGTAAGGTTGGGGGCGTCAAGCTGGAGGACATTCTGTTCGCAATCGGAGATCACTCCAAGAACACGAACATCACCGGCATCATGCTTGGATCCTGCTTCGCCGGGACGGACACCGACACCATCGAGGTCTTTATGCAGGGCACAAACATCAAATGGTGTGTCGGCTACTCGTCCAGCTGCGATTGGCTCCCTGCCACGATGATCGACTGCTCGATCATGGCCTCAATGCTCGAGCTCGACGAAGAAGAACTTTCAAACCGCGAGCAAATGATTGAGCCGCTCGCCCACGCCCTTGCCCCCTTCTCGCGCACCTATGTAATAGGTGAGGACGCCGATGACAAAAAAATCAAGATGGAAGAGTCCATCCGCGTGGTTATGCAGCCAAGCGGGCGTGGAAACCGCGCACGGCATGTGACTGAAGAGGTGTTAGAGGAGCACGAAAGGCTCCAGGAGTTCGCCTAATCGCCCAGTAGGCTAGCCCCGTCTACTACCTGTAACGACTCCGCCGTTTTGAGCAAAAGAGATGACTCCTCGATGGTCCTGAATCTGAAAGACGACGCTCAACTGAAGCAAGCATGTGACACAACCTTGCAGCAACCCCTAATGCAAAAGGGGAATCAAGACTGGGTGGCAGGCTTGCTGACGCTGCTTCAGGAAGTCCGTGACGTCGACGAGCCAACCTTTTTCAGCGAGCGGTTCCAGCGCAATCTGTGGGATAGTGAGCAGGTTACGTCCACTGGAATGGGGCAAGTCGACATCTCTAAGGTCGCTCAAAACACCGGCGTGATTGAGCAGCTGTGGCAGCTTAAAAACCGATTCCCTGGTCTTGAAAGAGCTCAACAGGAGCTGCTGATCACTGAAACCTGGAATGCTCTGGTTACCGCTATCACACCGCTGGTCAAGCGCTTTCCTAAGCTCAAGATGTACCGCGTATTCGCAGTGCTATGTCCGGGGTTCTTCACCACCATCGGTCACTCACGAAAACTTCGCGAGCTCGCTAGCGCGATGGGGGCAGCCCAAAGAGGGGAGTCACGTCAGCTCCTTCATCGCAAGGTGCTGGACCGACTTGATGAGGTGTTAGGCCCCGTAGAGAACATTTTTACTACCACCGGTGTGGAGCGCATGACCCTGCCCTGGCTGTTGTATGTGACGTACGTCCAACGGCCGGAACAAGAGTCTACAGAGCTGGCCGACCCAGAAACGGGCAAGGAGCTGCTCAACCCTCTGCCAGCAGAGCGCCGACGCCGAGGGTTGCTTTCGATCGGCGGAGGGATTGCCACCCTGCTGGCAATGATTGAGTTTGCGCGAGAAGGATGTACTCGCGAAGACTTCATGCAGCACCTTCAATCGCTGAATCCCGCCTTCAAGAAGTCCTCGTTGAGTACCCAGCTCAATGCATTGATCGCCGAGTGGGGCGTTCTGCGTGCACAAGGAACCGATCTACAACTTACCCCCGCGGCGAAGCCTTCTTGGAGTCTGGCGAGCCAGATGAAGTAATCGACTGGATGATTACTCGCATCCTTGGCTTCGACAATCTACTGCTCACGCTCAAACAAACACCTCTTTCCACCCAGCAAGCAAATGAGCTGCTACGCCAAGTCAATCCGGGCTGGACCAGCAATTTCGCGCCGAGTGCGCTGGTAAGCTGGCTTCGCTCCCTGGCACTGATTGAACTAGATGGAGCAAAGCTCCTTCGTCTGACTGACAGCGGCGAAGAGTGGGTAGCGCGCATTCACTGGACGCCGGGCGTCCTGAAAGCAACGCCAATTGCTGCAGGCCCCAGTGATCTGGAGGCCCCCCGTGTTGCTTCATCAATCAAAGCCAGTCGGCCGACCCTGATGGAAATCATCAAGGGCTTTGCTCCAGAGATTCAATTTCCACCGGAGCTCATCGCCCAGCTTGATGCGGGACTTTGGAGCCATTTCCGTCGCCACTTGGCCGTACTCACCGGCCTCAGTGGAGCGGGTAAAACGCAACTGGCTCGAGGATACGCGCTGAGCCTCTGGCAGCAGACCCAAGATCCTCATGAGGGACTGCTAATCGTGCCAGTGCAGCCCGGCTGGCATGATCCATCGGCCTTACTCGGCTATGTGAACCCATTGGAAGCCGATACGTACGTGCGTACGGCCTGCCTGGACTTCCTGCTACGTGCCAGCGCTGACCCCGCCAGCCCCTATACGCTGATTCTGGACGAAATGAATCTGTCGCATCCGGAGCAATATCTGGCTCCTCTGCTGTCAGCGATGGAGACCGGCGATCACATTGAGCTCCATGCACTGGGGAACGGTATCAGTGACGTACCGACTTCCATCCCCTACCCCGCCAACCTGCTGATCATTGGCACAGTCAACATGGACGAGACCACTCATGGCTTGAGTGACAAAGTGCTCGACCGAGCGTCGGTAATTGAATTCTGGGATATCGATGTCGAGGCGTTCCCGGGCTGGGCGACAACGTCGCTACCAACAGAGCTGGTCACCATAGTGCGCACCCTGCTGATAGAGCTCGTCCAGGCACTTAGACCCATGCGCCTGCATTTTGGCTGGCGGACTCTTCACGACGTCATCGGCTACCTTCAGGAGGCCGCGAACGGACAAGTCATCCCCTTCAACCAAGCCTTGGACCAGGCTGTTTACGCGAAGGTACTTCCAAAGCTTCGCGGCGAAGACAGTCCGCGTTTGCAGAAGGTATTCAAAGACGTCCTTGAGGTGCTGACGAAGGTCGAACTGGAAGCGTCCAAAGCCAAGGTGAAGGAGATGCTCGATGACCTTCATCACCTGGGTTCCGCCCGCTTCTGGCGTTAACCATGACGAGCCTTCATTGCTACGACGAAAAAAACATAGCTATATCGGTCACCCCCGGCGAGCCGTCATTAGGGTTTGGTGAGCTGGGTTTATACCGTTTCCGAGCGCTGCCAGAGCATCGGCTTTACATCGACGATGCACTGCTGCCCGAGCAACTGCATGAAGGTGAAGTTGTTTGGCTTTGGGAGCCAGGATACTTCGCTGGTGAGGTCTCAGCTGAGTTAACGAACCTGAGCGGCGGTATCATCGCCAAGTACCGCCTTGATGTCGCACCCAGCGGCGATAAGCTTGGCAAAGACATCTTTGCAAAGATGTTGGAGGACATCGTTGCCTTCGACGCCAGACTGCTGTTAGGCACAGAGAGCGCGCAGATCTCCATAGGCAGGGATGGGGAGGACTCAAACCCTCATCTGCAGTACGCGCGCCTTCGGCGTTATGGAGAGTCGCTAGTTGCCGCACTCCGACAGGTGACCGAGCGCCCCCTTACCAGGCTTCGCCGAGAACGAGTTGCAGTATGCGCGCACCAGGTTAAGCGCCTGGAGCCATCGGCGGTCCGAGCAGCTCTTAAGAGCCGCACGATGATCCTAGGATCGGAGGGCGTGACACTGCCTTCGTCACAAGCCAGCTTCGAAGTCGCTGCGGTTTTTGAGCATCAAGACAATCCTGCCAATCAGGTGCTTGGAGCGATACTTCATAAAGTGATGTCTCGCTGTCGCCAGACGATACGAGCCTTTGAACGTATTGCCGAAACGGAGCACCGCTCTGATACTCGATCAGAGCTAGCACCACGCTTGAAGAGGCGTATCACCTTCCTTGATGGCCTGTACCGAACGCTGCGACGCCAGCAGCGAATGGAGCCCTTCTGCCATCTAAGTACTCAGCGAATCACTGCAGCAGGACTGAATGCAATCTCCGCTCACCCTATCTATGCGCGGGCTTACCGTTTCGGCTGGCATAGCCTGAGGCCCGGGGTGTTAGGCACGACAGGCGAAGAGAGCTTGTGGATCAGCCCTTCCTGGGAGATCTACGAACGCTGGTGCTACATCAAAATCGTCGAGCAGCTGCGTTCGCGCTACCCAACTCTAAAGTGGGAAGTCCGCTATCCGACACAGAGTGACGACTGTATTTGCTGGAGCGGAAAGGGTTCAGACTTTACGCTGGAAGTCTGGCTTCAGGTCCGATGCCCATCAATCGACAAAAAGCACTATGCCGGCTTCTCTAGCCTCTCGAAACGACGCTTTCCGGACATCGCAGTGACTCTGGAGGCAGGGAGCCAGCGCAGATTTGTGATACTTGATGCGAAGTATAGGACCAGCCGCGAAGGGGTTCTCGACGGAATGGCTTCAGCCCACATCTACCATGACAGCTTGCGCTGGTTCGATCACCAACCCACTTGCGCTCTTCTACTGATCCCCGCGGAGGAGCCGTGGAAAAGCTGCAAAGCAAGGACTTCTGGCTAGCGCATGGCGTTGGGGTAGCCCAACTCGGAAGCGACGACGATGCCAAAGCGATCGCTGATGAACTGAAAGAGTTGCTGGCCGTAAACAACTGAATGGGAAACCAGTGCCATCGGTGTGAGCAGTGAGGTCCGATGGCTTTTGGGCCCGGGCTGTCAGGCGTACATCTGCCTGACTTTCTCCGTTTTTTCCTTAACTGCATCTACCCAAATTTGCGGCGCATAAACGCGAATATTCTCGTTCAAACCGAATATCCACCACAGAGTTTCCTGATCCTGCGGCACACAAACCTGTAACCGTTGCCAGTCCGTCCCGGGTAGGGACTCAAGACTTTGCTCTTGGCTAAGCGGGGTCTCACTGAGGTGCCAGGCAATTTGGGGCGAAACGTCAGCTTTCAGCTCGACCATGGGCACAGGCCCTACACTGTTAAAGCCGCCGCCGTTAAGGTATTCATCCAGATCTACTGCCGCATGCTCTGTTGCAGGAAGGTCAAGGCATTCAGCCTCACGGATACGGTGCACAGCAAACTGAATGACGTCGCTGTAACCATCAACCGTAGCAATCAGGTAGCTGATGGAGTGGCGTGAAATGAAGCCTACGGGGTGCAGTCGCATCTCCTTAAGCGTCGCTTTACTGCGGCTGAGGTAAAGAACCCGCAATTGACGATGCTCCAGCAACGCAGTCGATACCTGATCCCATATCTGCAGCGGTATCTGTGCCGGGACCAAGGCTCTGCCATTGGGCACAGCACGTACGCGTCTGGCCCAATGCGATAAACCGTTCTGTCCCAGCCCATCCAGGTAGTTCCGAGCCCGATTGAACTGAGGCGCTAGCAGATCGAGCGCGCTCTGCGGGAGAAGGCTCTTCAAATGATCCTGAGCCAGATACAGAACCAGCGCCGTGGAAGGATCCATCTCGCGAAAATCCAGCTCCGCATCCTTCGTGAAGCTCCATCGATACGGCGTAACGCTCTCATCGCACATCAACGAGAAAGGTGTGCTAAGCCGATTCAGATCTCGCTGCACTGTACGCATATCAACGAAAAAGCCACGATCGCGAAGCTTCTCTAACAACGTCGTCGATGCAATGTGACCAGGAAACTCGGGGATCAGGCGTAGCAAAGCAAACATCCTGAGCAACGTATCCTTCGCTTCAGACATAGCACTACCTTTACTAATTTCACTCTTCCAACGACCGCACAGCACAAGCGCCCGTCCGGTGGATCACGACGAACGGGTGGTCAGCCGGGATGTCGCGCCTCAAGCCGGATTAACGCAATCAACACCACACAAGGAACTGTGACCCGGAAAGCGGGCCCGGTTAGGCTGTAGGCGCCCCAGATCCCTCCCAGCGCCAGTCCAATAGGACCCAACGCTACCGAGACCCCACGGCCAGCTGCAAACTGCGCGACACCCGCTGCAGCGCCCCCCAGGAAAGACCAGTAAACGCCGCGCCGGCCCCGAAGGTTGAACTCGCCATCGCAGCCGCCAATATCTTCGCTAATGTCGCTCCAACCTCGGTTGCCCCCATCACTGCCTGACGCAGAACCTCTAGCTGGTCCTTGTCCGGTATGCCGTTTACCTTCAACAATTCACATAGGGGCTCAAGTTCAGCCTTCGACAACTTGTCCCAGAAGTGCCTAAGGAGCTGTACAAGCGCTCGACGCTCCAACTCAATGACCGAGTCTCCGTCCTCGCGCTTTCCTTTTAGGTGATCGAGCACATCCACGACGATCGATGCCCAAGAGGCACCTTGGCTACGCCATAGGTTGGCGATGCTGTTGCCTCCGAAATGCAGTAATTCACTGACCAGCAGCTCCAGCTTAGCTTCGGAATACCCGCCGTCAGCCTTGGCCTGAACCAGAGCCTTACAGTTCGCGGCCGATAGCATCAGGCGCCCTTTCCCACCATCGGTGATGTAGTCCACCAATAGGTCGAGGTATCTCGAATCTGCCTTCGCCAGCAGTTGCTTCAGCGCATTAACTTCACTCACGTCGTCGTCCACTACCATCTCTACTTCAACCTAGCCAATGCGTCTGCTAGTGCCTTGTCGGCCTGTGTACCTTGTTGGTCGATAGCATCCAGAGCGGCTTCGGAGACACGCAGCTCATTTCGACTCTTCTGAGCGTCCATGACTTTGCCGACGCATGCGAGAGTGTCGCGATAACCCTGCTCAATCCAGGATGTGATCTTTTCATTATCGAAGCCAAGAAGATCACGAGCGCCCCAAGAGGCCCTTGAGCACGATTGAGCGATTCACTCGGTCGAATCTCCAGAATGGTTGCACCTGGAAAATCATGTCGGCTCCAGGGGGAACCATCGCTGAGATGTGTAACGATGACCAAATTGCAGCCAGCATTGAGTAGCGGCGTAATCGGAGTGTTACCCTGCATGGTCTGCCAACCACCTTGACCACCATCGGTGTATCGCTGACCTTCTATGGTGCGGGGTTTGAACAACATGGGAATCGCAGCGGAGGCCAGAAGAAGCTTCTTACGCTCGGCTGGTGCCGTCGACTGGATATGAACAAACTCAGAATTCGGAGTATCAATGAAACCAAGCTCTGCTTTAAAAGCGGAGAGAAGATCAGTCAGCCCACCATTGCTTTTGTAGATAGAAACATAAAGCGGAAGGCCAGTTTCTAGACCGTCAGAGACAAGGTACTCGTCCATTAGCGCCTTGAGTGGCTGGTCGTCGAGCACGCTGTCTTCAAGAAACTCCAGCCATTCGGGCAGCTCATAATCTAGGCGGCGAGCGACGTCCTGAGCGACATGCACAGCAGCTAGCGCAGCACCTGCCCCTGGAGCCGCAAGCCCGCTGCGGCAAGCATCATCAGATAACCGGGAACTTTCATATTCAGGGGCGACTGCTTGGCCAAGCGCCCCCAAAGCTCCTCAAGGCGCTCAATCGCGACATCCAGAGATGGAGCAGAAGCCAAAACGCCACCGTTCAGCGCGCCAATACTGGCACCGGAGACTGCATCAATTCGAGTACCCAGCGCCCTGAGAGCCTTGAGCACCCCGACTTGATAAGCACCTTTGGCTCCGCCACCCGACAGAACCAACCCAACCTTCATCGACTTAGCCATGTCGCGCCTCCAGGAAAAGCTCACTAATAAGCGTTTCGGTAAACCGCTGTGCAGATCCTAGGCGCGGGATTTGAAGCGGAAGCTCCTGAGGCTGTTGGGAAACGACAAAAATAAAAGGATTACGCTCAGCGTCGGCCCAATCGCCTAAATATCCCAGGGCATCACTGGCATCTTCCAACACATGACGCCCTTGCGGCTGCGCGAGCCAACGTTCTCTGGTAGCTATTCGCTCCCCTACACTCAAATTAGCATCCTGACGCAATTGGACAATGGCTCGATCAGCCAACACTTCTAACCGCTTCTGACGCTCATCTCCAGATAGATGCTGGAAATGATCACCAAATGCCCCCAACGTAACTCCTCCAGCGCGGCATAACAGCGCCCGGATAGGGAAAAGCTACTGAAGCGACCAGCAGCCCACTTACCAAAAACCGCATCGAAGTGAAGTTGTGCTTTCTGCAAGCTGCCAATACGAGCCACCTCCAGCTCCAGCGCGCTACACCGATCCCCCAAGCGCTGGGACAACAGCTCCAAACTCTGACGGGTTTCGAAGGTGTAATTGGCGATCTTGGCGACATCCAGCTTCAAAGCATCGACCCGCTGGTTTACTTTGACGATAGTACGATTACTCTTTGCCAGCGACTCACTCAGACCCATAAGCCACTGTAATGCCCCTTCCACACCATCGCTAAGGCTGGCATTGATCTCCGCTTGATGCCGTGTCCCCTGACCGGTAAATCCGTCATATAGACGCGAAAAAAAAGCAGTTCTCCCTGCAATATAGCGTTGACGCTCTCGGGCAACGTCAATTCCATTGGCGAAATCAACTACAAACTTCTCAGGTAGGCAATTAAGTAGTTGGCAAATATCAGAGCCCAGATCCAGTGCATTGGCCTCGTTCATGCCATGGCTTCCTCTGTGACTGGCGGTACATCCTTCTTGAGTTCTTCACTGTCTTTCTGGATATCTGGCACATGACGCTTCAGGACGGTAAGGCGCTGAGCCAATGCTTGCTGTTCACCGCGATTACTTCGCTTATCAATAAGGCTCTGCGCTAAATCGCTGCGAATGTTTTCCAAGGTGAGCTTAAGCTGCTCAAAAAACTGGTGAACACCAGCTTCCAGCGGAGCTTTGATAGTTACACGGGTTGTATCCCGAAGATCCTCAAACAATTTCTTGATTGAACCGTTGATTTTCTTCCGAATGCTATCTATATCGACTTCGTAGTAGCCTTCGGTTGCTCGATAGGTCTCCCATCCCCAATCAGAGCTGTCGAACCAACTGCAAATTGTCCCCCACACACCACTGCTGCGTCGGTAACGGGTTACTGTGCGTTGCTTGCTGTCGATCATCTTTCCCAGCAGCTCACTTGCAGAATATTTAAAAGCTATCGGAGTGGTATCTGGAAGGCAGATATCAATTGCGAATCCACTACGATTGAAACGTTCATTGAGCGCTTCAACCAAATTAATGGCTTCAGCCTTTACGTCATTGGAAAAAGCGGCACGGAATTCCGAAAGCAAAACATCAATACTCTCCGCCATTTTCTTTTCGCCATCGGCGACAATCCCCTGAACACCTTCTTCAATCTTTCCCACCAATGCAGCGGCTTCCTCCTTGCTATTGAAGGAAATCAACGGATTGCTTTCATCAAACTCAAAACCGAAGCCTGGCTGGCGGTGATCACGCGAGACGCCCAATGCAGTAATAAAGAAGCCTGCAACCCCCTTAGGAGAAGCATTTTGCTGCGAGCGAGCGCGTGCCTGCTCCTTCTCAGTGGCCTTCCCTGCTTTGAACCCTTCTTCTATTTGTTGATAAATCTTTTGGTGAATTGTTCTGAAGATCTTGTCCAACCCAGCATCAATTTCTTCCAGTACTTTTTCAGCCTTTTCCTGGCTTTCCTTCTCAAGGCATTCGACATTCCTGACATCTTCAAGCAGCGATGTTATCTGCTCCTCAAGTTCCTTGGAATTTTTAGCCAACGCTGTGTCACGAACCTCTAGGAAGCGGCTAATTCGAGAGGAAATATATACTAGCTTTGACGCCGCGGAACCTATAGCAAACTTTGCTGCGTGCCCATGCGCCATACGGATAACTTTATCTAATGGCGCACTGAACCGCGAATTACCCCACATTCTATCAGCCGCTTCCAATACCTTACCAGCGTCTTCAATAGACTCCTCCCAGCTCATCATCCCGAAAGCCAACTTACCGAAGTCTCCAACCCAAGCATCACTAACAGACAAACGGCGTCCGTTGACCAGCTCATGACGGGCGCGATTGGCCAAGTAGGCCAAACTGGAGGAAACCGGAAACACATGTTCACACTTCAGACGCTTCCTCTTCTTCAGGGTATCGGTAACAATCGCCTGAATTTGCTCTGGGCTGTCACTATTCCGGTTTGCCTGATCAATTTTGTTGACCAAGGCATACATTCGGCCCTCGCAGATTTCGGAAATATCTTCCAACTTCTGACGAACCTGCTCATCAGCCTCTGATTTGAGCTGGGTGAAATCCATGACGGCCAGGACTGCCGAAGCTTTTCCCAGCTGGAGCTTTAGCATCTCGCTCAGGTGGAGCTGCCCAGACTCATTTGGCCCTGGGGTATCCAAAAGGGTGAGACGCCCCCCAACTTTGGCCGTCTCGCTAAGGTGAGCGAAGCGCACCTCAATTACTGGCAGCTCCTGGACTTTCTCATAACTCGAGAACGGGAATTCTACATCCAGCGCTGCAGCCAAACGCACCAAGTCATTAAGGCTTTTCAGGAATCCGAAAATAGCTTCAGGCCCCTCATAACGCTTTGCGAAGCGTTCCTGCCGCTGAATCATGCTCAGTAACTGCAACATGTCATCAGTACGCTCAAGTCCCTCCAATGCCTGCTGACCGACCGGGCCACAATAGACCTCGTACAACTGACCAAGCAGATCATTAATAGGAGCGTTATTCTCCAAACGCAGCACAGGTTCGATTTGCTCTGGGGTATGCCGGATCAGCGTCGGCAGAGCGGTCATCGGTCTATTGCGATTCGGCAAAATTTCGGAGCCGACAATCGCATTGATAGTGGTGGACTTGCCCGCCTTCATCGTGCCAACAACTGCCAGCACCATGTCTAGATTTTCTAGCTTGGCTCGCTCATCACGCAGCATCTCAATATCTGTGACAATCGATTCGCTGGAGAACGTCTGATGCCCGCCATCCTGCTCATCTACCACCACACCTGGCTCGGCCTGCATTCGTTCAAGCAAGTCAATTTCAACATCAAGAAGCCTGCGCGCTTCCTCCTGAAGAATTGCGATGGTGTTTTCGTGCATGTCATCTCCTTGAACGGGCCTTTTTTCTGAGGCCAGCAAATTACGAGCGAGCTGCGTCTACAGCACACTTGAACAGTTCGGTTGAGGTATCCAGACGCCCTAGTGGCGGGCATGCGCCATTAGGTGCGAGGTAGCAGAGAGTTGAATTGACGAACTTGCTCCGCAAGCCGTCGGGACTAATGATCCAGCAGACGCCAACTCCGGCGAGAGAAAGGACCGTGGATAGCCGCATTGCGGCAGAATCCGAGATCAGGCCAGTGCATCGCATCCTTGATGGCGGCATCGCTTCAATTCCCTAAATCTTGTCAAACACACGTCGCCAGCCGATTGGCACGTGCAATGGTGCAAGCCTACAACGGAAGATGGCGTTTGGCCATGCAACAAAGGCCTTACGGTGATTACTCACCATCGACGGGCCAGGAACAGACGCACAATCTTCGCTCCAAGAATCTCTGCTTGCGAAGCGTGCCGCCGCTGCAACACCTCGCATCCACATTGGGGACACTTGTCGAACCAATCCCTGCCCAAAGCAAGCGCGTCGCTGAGGGGGATTATGGTTTTCTTCCATCGGCAGGATGTACAGCTGAACACATAGGGATGGGGAGGTATCGGCATCACATGCACTCTCGAGAACCAAGTGCTTCCAAGCTTGCAAACAGGGGCGACAAACCATGTCGCCCTGCAGCACTTAGCGCTCCTACTCCCTAGTAATCAGTGACTCTCTCAGCCCGCTACGTCGCTCTATTCATCTGCGCACGACGCTTTCCATTAGCCCGGCCCGGCTCTCCAATAGGGTAAACCAGCCTCGCGCGCGGGTAACGCCGGTGTAGAGCAGCTCCTTAGTCAGCACGGGGCTCATCGTATCGGGCAGGATCAACGCGTAGTGCTCAAACTCTGAGCCTTGGGACTTATGTACGGTTATGGCAAACACAGTTTCGACCGCACTCAATCGGCTCGGCAGGATGTGTCGTAGTTTGCCACTACCATCGTTACGAGGAAAAACTACACGCAATAGGAGCCGCATCGGGCGCCCAGTTAGCGGGGCCTTGTCCAGCGGCGATTGCTGAGGAATCGCGTCTTTGCCCAATACGGATCTATAGGCTTGCCATAGAAAACGCGCAGGTAGATCGACATCCAGCGCTGCAGCAATCCCACAGCCTTCTCGCTCAGCGAGCGATGCCATTGCTTTGCACCAGCAGCACTTCGTTTTCCAGTGGCCGCAACGGGTAACGGCGCATCCACTGCACCGAAAGAGAACGCAGCTCTTCAAGGTGATTGCCGTGGATGATGATCAGACCGGGCTCAAGCGCCTGCATAGGTCAGCTTCCTGCATATGCACCAAAGGGAACGTTAAAGAGCTGCGACGACAACGTGTGTCGTCATAGCAAATTCATGGCTCACAAAGCGCACAACACCGTCGAATCAATCTGGCTAAACGGCAACCACACTTGCCGCAAGCGACGCGCCCTCGGCAGGCTCGTTCACCGTGGGAGAGTTCAAGAACATCACCACTTCAAGGGCACGCAGCGGCGATACGGCATATCCCATTTTCCGGTTGACGGAGGCATGGAGCACCGAGAAGCGATCGTCCTGCCGCAAGCGCTGCAGCAGGTCCAGATAAGCTTCATACTCGCTGGCGCTGTTGACACGATAAGCGTGTGCAGCCTTCTGGTGCAGGAAACGGTAGATCCTAGAATCCCAAATCGCGAACGCCTAAGGATTCACAAAGTGCAGCAGCTTGGATGCTCCAACCACAGAGCGATTCACCAGGCTGGCTAGTTGCTCAATCTCTTCACAGCTGAGGCGCCCAGCAGTACGAGCTTTGTTGAGCAATGCCACCCCGGCATGTACATCGACCGACTCGCTGACGTGGATCTCCAAAATTGTTGGCATCCACCCGTACACCATGTGGGCACCGCAAACGAAGGCCTGCTCATCCAGCACATGCGGCGTCTTCAACGCCGACAAAATATGGGGATAGGCGCGGATGTAGGACTGCGCCCGGTCAATCTTAGTGCATGGTTCAAGCTGGAAAACATCGTTCATGTCGCTACATCCTCAAACCGGCTCCAGCCGATAGGTAACAAATTGGTCAATGAGCTCGACGAACAGCTCCCCTTCGGATGCAGCAGAGGGCGTCGACGCTGTGGCCCAGAAGATCGAGGCCTCGCGAACGTAACAGCAGAGCTGCTCTACCAAGCGATTCTTGTGGAGCACGTCCTCAAGCTCTTCACGCCCGAGTCCAGGCATGAACAGCGGTGCGACCTGCTGTTTTTCCGTAACCCCTAGTGCGGTGAACTCATCTCCTTTGCGACTCACCCACCGAGCAACCGCTTGAATATCCGGGTGCTCACGCACATCACGCACGGGTATCTGCGCTCCGAATAGATCAGTCATTTATTTCTCCTGCATTTGGAACAGATGGGGCTTAGCGCCCCTAGCGCTGAGCAAGATGCGAAAGTGCGGACACTGCGGCGCCTGACGCCTGGCGACTTCGCCACTCTTGCCCGACGCTCTCGTTTCCGCCCATTCTCCGATGCCGATGAATTCTTCCGTGCACTGCAGTCGGAGCTGGCACTCAAAGAGGCGCCGGCACAGCGCCCAATTGGCTTTGTTCATTGAAGGCGCAACGTTAATCCGGTCAGCCTGCTGCTCTACTGTAAGCGTCTGCCCAAGTCACCTTGCGTAACTCAGGCAGACGTCCATTGATGCGGCAGCTGGTGGCCGATCTCACTCGCCCGCTGCGGCGGCAGCCGCGTCAGCACATCCTTGAGATAGGCATACGGGTCATGCCCGTTGAGGCGGGCTAATTGGATCAAGCTCATGAGCTCCTGCTAGGTCCCCAGGGACATGCGCTTCTGTTTTTAAACCCAGTAATATCGGAAATCTCAAGACCTGCCACCTTTGGCAGAAACCGCCAATGACATACCGCCGAAATCGGGATGGATATAGTCCTTGCCGGTAGCCTGGGCTTGTCGGATCGCAAAATCTGTGAGCGCCATGGCCTGGCTCCTGAACGGAGAGTCATGACCAGATGTTTCGCAGACCACGCTCCTCCAGCAAAAATCCGGAAAGCACCTCTCCCGAAAGGCTGGACTTAAAAATGGACTTAAAGGTCCCGGCTAGGGGTGGTTTCCAGTGGATTTTGCTGGAACGAGAAAAGGACCTTTCGGTCCTTTTTAAAATGACTTACAGACCCTAGTAGACATCCGCAGATCAAAATCTGGAGCGGGAAACGGGACTTACAACTAGTCTCCAACCCTTTGATTAAAAGGAATTTTTCTCGCCTACTGCCTCCGCAGTGGACACAATCTTGGACTTCTTCGGAGGGCTTGGCAACTCCTAACATCAATTTTTCTTCCAAGAGAGACTTCGACCAGCCACTCGTGTCTATCCTGAAGCGCCTCCAATAGGCAACGTGCTAATCATGCCCAGATGTCAGTTGCCCATCACCTGAAACTATGCTGGTTCTACCTAGGGGATCTTCCCATTAAGAGCGACTGACTGGCATCAGCCTTTTCACGCAGGAAATTCCAGGTGGCTTTCATCCGAGCAATGTCCTTAAGCTCAATGGGCATCAGCATCCAGAAGGTTCGGGTGAAGGCTATCTGCTCGCCAAGCACGCACTGCAGGCGTGCATCAGCGTCCGCCGCGAACGACGGTAGAATGGCAATCCCCGCCCCCGCAGCCGTAGCCTGATGCTGGGCCAAAATACTGGTACTGCGCAGAGCAATGTGCAGGGGCTTGCCGATCTCCTCGAGATAGAACAGCTCCTTGCTATACAGCAGATCGTCTATATAGCTGACAAAGCTGTGCTGGCGTAGATCCTCCCCGCTACGTATCGTCGGGCGGCGCTCAAGGTACTCACTTGAGGCGTACAACTTGAGCACGTAGTCAGTCAATTTGGTGATGATGAACGGCCCACGCTCAGGCCGCTCCAAAGTGATCACAATATCGGCCTCACGCCGCGATAGATGCACCATGCGCGGTACTGCCAGCAGATCAATTCCCAAGTTCGGGTGTTGTTGAGTGAATTCAGCCAGTTGTGAGCCGAGCATTAGCGCACCGTAGCCCTCGGTCGCACCAATGCGTACATGACCAGACAGGTTCTCCCGCTGGCTCTCATGGGTCTTTTCAATGGTAGAGAAGGCACTCTCCATAGCCTCAGCCTGTGGCAGCAGATCACGCCCCGCCTCGGTCAGGCTGTAACCGGCAACTCCACGCAAAAACAGTTGCGCATCCAAGAGCTTCTCTAACGCCTGAATGCGCCGCGCCACCGTCGTGTAATTGACCCCCAATCGACGGGCCGCAGCACTCAATGTGCCAACGCGAGAAAGCTCAAGGAAATAACGCAGATTGTCCCAGTCCATTCATTCGCCTCATGACTATGCAAAAACGCATATGAGCCCTGCATTTATCCGCATTGATACAGATAAAAACGCACCCTAGCATCATTGCCTGAACTTTATAAAGCCGCCCCTCCATATCTGCTCTTAAAAGCCGGAGCCATAAGCAATGACCGCGCAAGCCAATACTCAGAATGCGATCCCCACCATCAAGCTGTTGATCGGTGGCGAACTCGTCGAATCGAAGACCACCCAGTGGCGCGAGGTAATCAACCCCGCTACCCAGGAAGTGCTGGCCCGCGTGCCCTTCGCCACCGAAGATGAGATGAACGCAGCCGTGGCCGCCGCCAGGACCGCGTTCAAGACCTGGAAGAAGACCTCGATCGGTGCCCGCGCACGCATCTTCCTCAAGTACCAGCAACTGATCCGCGAGAACATGAAGGAGCTGGCGGCGATCCTCACTGCCGAGCAAGGCAAGACTCTGGCTGACGCCGAAGGCGACGTGTTCCGCGGCCTCGAGGTGGTCGAGCACGCTGCGGCCATCGGCAATCTGCAACTGGGCGAGCTGGCCAACAACGTGGCCGGCGGCGTCGACACCTTCACCCTGCTGCAGCCGTTGGGCGTGTGCGCCGGGATCACCCCGTTCAACTTCCCTGCGATGATCCCGCTGTGGATGTTCCCCATGGCTATCGCCACCGGTAACACCTTTGTCCTCAAACCCTCCGAGCAGGACCCGATGGTGACCATGCGCCTGGTCGAACTGGCCCTGGAGGCCGGCGTCCCGGCCGGGGTACTCAACGTCATCCATGGCGGAGCCGAGGCGGTCAACCTGATCTGCGATCACCCGGACATCAAAGCCGTTTCCTTCGTCGGCTCGACCAAGGTCGGCACCCACGTCTACAACCGCGCCTCGCTGGCCGGCAAGCGTGTGCAGTGCATGATGGGTGCGAAGAACCACGCCATTATCCTGCCCGACGCCAACAAGGAGCAGACCCTCAACAACCTCGCCGGAGCCGCCTTCGGCGCGGCCGGCCAACGGTGCATGGCACTATCGGTAGCGATTCTGGTGGGTGAAGCACAAAGTTGGCTGCCGGAGTTGGCCGAAAAGGCTAAGTCGCTCAAGGTCAGTGCCGGTGTCGAACCAGGCACCGATGTCGGCCCGGTGGTTTCCTGTGCCGCCCTGGACCGCGTCAGCGGCCTCATCGAGCGCGGTGTTAACGAGGGTGCGGAACTGGTGTTGGACGGTCGCAAACCGGAGGTTTCCGGTTACTCCAAAGGCAACTTCGTCGGCCCGACCATCTTCTCTGGCGTCACCCCAGAGATGAGTATCTACAAGGAAGAGATTTTCGGCCCGGTCCTCTGCGTAATGCACGCTGCAACCCTGGACGAAGCCATTGAGCTGATCAACGCGAACCCCAACGGTAATGGCACAGCCATATTCACCCGCTCTGGCGCCGCTGCCCGCCACTTCCAGGAAGAGATCGACGTCGGCCAGGTGGGTATCAATGTGCCGATCCCTGTACCGGTACCGATGTTCTCCTTCACCGGCTCGCGCGCTTCCAAACTCGGCGACCTCGGCCCCTACGGCAAGCAGGTAGTGCAGTTCTACACCCAGACCAAGACCATCACCCAACGCTGGTTCGACGAAAACGAAGTAGGCGGCACCGTCAACACCACCATCAACCTGAAATGATCCGGCGCGGCCGGCGCCCAGTTGCGCCGGCCGCTTGCTAGGAGGCAAAGATATGCAACTGGAAACCCTGCTGATGGACATCCAGGACCGGGTCGGGCTGATCACCCTGAACCGCCCGAAAGCGCTCAACGCGCTGAACAGCCAGTTGATCGCTGAACTCAACCGGGCTCTCGACCACTTGGAAAACGACCCGGCCATCGGCTGCATAGTCATCACCGGTTCGCCCAAGGCTTTCGCTGCCGGTGCCGACATCAAGGAAATGGCCGACCTGACCTTTCCTCAGATCTATCTGGACGATTTCTTCGCAGCGGCCGATCGCATCGCCAACCGGCGCAAGCCGATTATCGCCGCTGTGGCTGGTTACGCCCTGGGTGGCGGCTGCGAGCTGGCGCTGATGTGCGACTTCATCTATGCCGCCGACAATGCCCGCTTCGGCCTGCCGGAAATCACCCTCGGCGTGCTACCGGCAATCGGCGGCACCCAGCGCCTGACCCACGCCCTAGGTAAATCCAAAGCCATGGAGCTATGCCTGACCGGTCGCCAGTTGAATGCCGAGGAGGCCGAGCGCGCCGGTTTGGTCGCCCGCGTCTTCCCGCTCGACCATTTGCTCGAAGAAACCCTCAAGGTCGCTCAGGACATCGCCGCCAAATCACTGACCGCCACCCTTATGGTCAAGGAAAGCATCAACCGCGCTTTCGAGGGCAGTCTCAGCGAAGGCCTGCGCTTCGAGCGTCGGGTGTTCCACGCGATCTTCGCCACCTTCGATCAGAAGGAAGGCATGGCTGCCTTCGTCGAGAAGCGGCAGGCACAGTTCAAGCATTGCTGACTTAACAAGAACAAGAGGTTTCCACCATGCATATCGGTTTTCTCGGTCTCGGCAACATGGGCGCCCCCATGGCCCGCAATCTGCTCAAGGCCGGTCACAGGCTGAGTGTCTTCGACCTTTCCGCCAGCGCGGTCGCCGGCCTGGTCGAAGCCGGCTCGACATCAGCCGCATCCCCCGCTGCACTGGCGCAAAGTGATGTCGAGGTGATCATCACCATGCTACCGGCGGCCCCCCATGTGAAGGGTGTCTACCTTGGCACCGATGGCCTGCTGGCCAACGTCCGTCCCGGTGTGCTGCTGATCGACTCCTCGACCATCGATCCCCACAGTGCTCGCGAGGTGGCCAATGCGTCCCTCGCCCAAGGCAACCCGATGCTCGACGCACCAGTCTCCGGCGGAACTGGTGGAGCGACAGCTGGCACTCTGACTTTCATGGTTGGAGGTGCTCGAAGCGACTTCGAGCATGCCCAGCCAATCCTTGCCGCGATGGGCAAGAATATCGTGCACTGCGGCGGGACCGGTAACGGCCAGGTTGCCAAAGTCGCCAACAACATGCTGCTAGGAATCTCGATGATCGGCGTGGCCGAAGCCATGGCCCTCGGCGTTGCCCTAGGCATGGATGCCAGCGTGCTGGCCGGGGTGATCAATACCTCCAGCGGTCGCTGCTGGAGCTCGGATACCTACAACCCCTTCCCCGGCGTCATGGACAATACTCCGGCATCGCGCGGCTATAGCGGCGGCTTCGGCACCGACCTGATGCTCAAGGACCTGGGCCTCGCCACCGAAGCGGCCAAGCAGGCGCATACGCCGGTGCTGCTTGGCGCGGCAGCACAGCAGCTATATCAGGCCTTCAGCTTGCAAGGCAACGGCGCCCTGGACTTCTCCGCCATCATCAACCTATACCGCAAAAAAGAGGCATGAGCATGAGCGATGCCGGAGCCCCAGTACTGGTCGAAGTGCGCAATCGTGTCGGCCACCTGACGCTGAACCGCCCAGCCGGGCTGAACGCACTGACACTGCCGATGATCCGCATCCTACAGCAACAGTTGCAGGCTTGGGCAGACGACCAGGCGATCCTAGCCGTGGTGCTACGCGCCAATGGCGAAAAAGCCTTCTGCGCCGGCGGAGATATTCGTGCACTGTACGACAGTTACCGGGCCGGCACCGACCTGCACCATATCTTCTTTGAGGAAGAATACGCCCTTGACCAATACATCCACGGCTACCCCAAACCCATTGTCGCGCTGATGGATGGCTTCGTTCTTGGTGGCGGTATGGGCCTAGTCCAAGGCGCAGCACTAAGAGTTGTCACGGAGCGAGTGAAGATGGGCATGCCGGAAACCGGTATTGGCTATTTCCCGGATGTTGGCGGTAGCTATTTCCTTCCTCGCCTGCCGGGTGAGCTGGGCCTCTATCTCGGAATCACTGGCATCCAAATCCGTGCCGCCGATGCACTGTATGCACGACTTGCCGAT
The DNA here is from genome assembly GCF_029201425.1 of Pseudomonas sp. 273. Lineage (NCBI taxonomy): Bacteria > Pseudomonadati > Pseudomonadota > Gammaproteobacteria > Pseudomonadales > Pseudomonadaceae > Pseudomonas > Pseudomonas sp. 273. The sequence goes on along the minus strand of NZ_CP116775.1, from coordinate 2,115,286 downwards.
TGGTGCCTCCCAAGCGAACAGATCAGGGAATTCGATCGCCGTCTGGATCAGATCATCTGGGCCCACCCGCCGCGGGAAACCCTAGCTGGTTTGCTTTCCAGCCTGGCCAATAACCGCCTGCCGGGGGCCGAGCTCAAGGCCCTGCATCCAGCCATCGACGAGCACTTCGCGCAACCCGACCTGGCTGCGGTCCGCGCCTCACTACAGGCAGAAAGCCGCCCTGAGTACCAGGATTGGGCTGAGCAAACGGTCGAATTGCTCAACAACCGCTCGCCGCTAGCCATAAGTACCACCCTGAAACTGCTACGCCTGGGCCGTACCTTGTCTCTGGCCAACTGCTTCGAGTTGGAGCTACACCTCGACCGACAGTGGTTTGCCAAGGGTGACCTCATGGAAGGAGTGCGTGCGCTCCTCATCGACAAGGACAAGACGCCACGCTGGAACCCTCCAACCTTGGAGCAACTCGATGCCAGCCGCGTAAACGAGCTCTTTGACGGCTTCCAGCCTGCCCAAACATGACGCTGCGCACCTAAGTCATACTTTAAAAAATAGAGAAAACTCGATGCATGACCTCGAATTGAGCGAAGAGCAACGCATGATCCGCGACATGGCCCGCGATTTCGCTCGCAGTGAGATTGCACCTAAGTCGCAAGCCTGGGAAAAAGCGGGCTGGATCGACGACGCCATGGTGGCGCAGATGGGCGAGCTAGGGTTGCTTGGCATGGTAGTGCCGGAAGAATGGGGCGGTACCTATGTTGACTATGTTGCCTACGCTCTGGCGGTAGAAGAAATTTCCGCTGGCGATGGTGCCACTGGAGCCCTCATGAGCATCCATAACTCTGTCGGTTGCGGGCCAGTCCTGCTCTATGGCACTTGGGCACAGAAAAATGAATGGCTACCGAGCCTGGCTAGCGGACAGGCCATAGGTTGTTTCTGCCTGACGGAACCACAGGCAGGTTCCGAAGCGCACAATCTCCGTACCCGAGCCGAACTTCGAAATGGGCAGTGGGTACTTAACGGTGCCAAGCAGTTCGTCAGCAATGGTAAACGCGCCAAGTTGGCGATTGTCTTTGCTGTCACAGATCCGGAGCTAGGCAAAAAAGGGCTTTCCGCTTTCTTGGTGCCGACCGACACCCCCGGCTTTGTGGTTGATCGCAGTGAACACAAGATGGGCATCCGCGCCTCCGACACCTGTGCAGTAACACTAAACAACTGCCACATCCCCGAAGACAGCCTGCTAGGCGAACGCGGTAAGGGGTTGGCAATTGCCCTCGCCAATCTCGAAGGTGGGCGTATCGGTATTGCTGCCCAGGCTTTAGGTATAGCGCGAGCTGCATTCGAAGCGGCCTTGAGATACGCACGCGAACGCATCCAATTCGGCAAAACCATCATCGAACACCAGAGCGTAGCCAACCTGCTCGCCGATATGCATACCCAACTCAATGCTGCGCGCCTATTGGTGTTACATGCAGCACGACTAAAAAGTGCCCGGGTTCCCTGCCTATCAGAAGCTTCACAGGCCAAGCTGTTTGCCTCGGAAATGGCTGAGCGAGTCTGCTCCAAGGCCATCCAAGTACATGGAGGCTACGGCTACCTGGAGGACTACCCGGTAGAGAAATACTACCGCGACGCCCGCATAACCCAGATTTACGAAGGCGCAAGCGAAATCCAGCGCCTGCTGATCGCCCGTGAGTTGGCTCACTATAGCCTGTGAGCCTCATTACGCAGGCGATTTTCCATAGCCCTGCTTTTTCTATTTCCATGAGAAGCCCTTTATGAAAGTCCTTGTTGCCGTTAAACGCGTGGTCGACTACAACGTCAAGGTCCGCGTCAAGGCGGACAACTCCGGCGTCGATCTCGCCAACGTGAAAATGTCCATGAACCCCTTCTGCGAAATCGCCGTGGAAGAGGCCGTGCGCCTGAAGGAAAAGGGCGTCGCCAGTGAGATCGTGGTGGTCTCGGTCGGCCCCGGCGCCGCCCAGGAACAACTGCGCACCGCCCTGGCCCTGGGCGCCGACCGCGCCCTGTTGGTCGAGTCGAACGACGAGCTGAACTCCCTCGCCGTCGCCAAGCTGCTCAAGGCCGTGGTCGACAAAGAACAGCCGCAGCTGGTCATCCTCGGCAAGCAGGCCATCGACAGCGACAACAACCAGACCGGCCAGATGCTCGCCGCGCTGACCGGCTACGCCCAGGGCACCTTCGCCTCCAAGGTCGAAGTGGCTGGCGACAAGGTCAACGTCACCCGTGAAATCGACGGCGGTCTGCAGACCGTTGCGCTGAACCTGCCGGCGATCGTCACCACCGACCTGCGCCTGAACGAGCCGCGCTACGCGTCGCTGCCGAACATCATGAAAGCGAAGAAGAAGCCGCTGGACGTGGTGACCCCGGACGCCCTCGGCGTTTCCACCGCTTCCACCGTGAAGACCCTGAAAGTGGAAGCTCCGGCTGCCCGCAGCGCCGGCATCAAGGTCAAGTCCGTGGCTGAACTGGTCGAGAAACTGAAGAACGAGGCGAAGGTGATCTGATGGCTATCCTGGTAATCGCTGAGCACAACGACGGCGCCCTGGCCGGCGCCACCCTGAACACCGTCACCGCCGCGCAGAAGATCGGCGGCGAAATCCACCTGCTGGTCGCCGGGCAGGACGTCGGTGGCGTGGCCGAGGCCGCCGCCCAGGTCGCCGGCGTGGCCAAGGTGCTGCTCGCCGACAACGCCGCCTACGCCCACCAACTACCGGAGAACCTCGCCCCCCTGGTGGTCTCCCTGGTCTGCGACTACAGCCATGCGCTGGCGCCCGCCACCACCAACGGCAAAAACTACCTGCCGCGCGTCGCCGCGCTGCTGGACGTCGACCAGATCTCCGAGATCGTCGAGGTGCTCAGCGCCGACACCTTCAAACGTCCAATCTACGCTGGCAACGCCATCGCCACCGTGCAGTCCTCGGCCCCGGTCAAGGTCATCAGCGTACGTGCCACCGGCTTCGACGCGGCCAGTACGCAAGGAGGTTCGGCCAGCGTGGAAGTCGTGAACAGCGCGTTCGACTCACGCACCTCGGCCTTCATACGCGAGGAACTGGCCAAGTCCGACCGTCCGGAGCTGACCACCGCCAAGATCGTGGTCTCCGGTGGCCGCGGCATGGGCAACGGCGACAACTTCAAGCTCCTCTACGCCCTGGCCGACAAGTTGGGCGCCGCCGTCGGAGCTTCCCGCGCCGCGGTCGACGCCGGCTTCGTACCGAATGACATGCAGGTCGGCCAGACCGGTAAGATCATTGCCCCACGACTCTACGTCGCCGCAGGCATTTCCGGCGCTATCCAGCACCTGGCGGGCATGAAGGACTCAAAAGTCATCGTCGCCATCAACAAGGACGAAGAGGCACCGATTTTCCAGATCGCCGACTATGGTTTGGTGGACGATCTATTCGAGGCCGTGCCGGAGTTGACCAGCACATTCTGAGCTATCACTAGGCAGGCCGACCACGGCCTGCCTGTCTAGCAATAAGACTGCATGCCGGACCACATGAACATGCTCCAGGCTGAGTCAAAGGTCTTCCCTACGACCAATTGTTCGGGATGGAGGAGATCGGGAGCTAGAGCAAGCCGATACGATCCGAGTGTGAGGTAATGACGTGGACAACCGGTGAAGCCCCCATCACCGGTATGCCATTCCTCAATGATATATAAGACGCGCACCATGATCGTCGACAAACGCATGGCCAACGGCTATGCCACCTGGAGCCTTCAACGATACCAAGAAGGCCATCAAGAACATGCAAGGTATGTCGACTGCGATGCCCCTACCTTCGTTGAGCCTAAGTAAGCGAACGGGCATCACACCTTGCCGGCGGGTACCCAGTTATGCGGCAGCAGCTCGGTCAGGGCGCTGGCCTTCTGCGTCGGCAGGCGCATGAGCACGTCCTTCAGGTAGGCGTACGGATCGTGCCCGTTCAGGCGGGCTGACTGGATCAGCGTCATCAAAGCTGCGCCACGCTGGCCACTGCGCAGCGAGCCGGCAAACAGCCAGTTGGAGCGCCCCAGGGCCCAGGGGCGGATCTGGTTCTCGATCCAGTTGTTGTCGATGGGCAGGTTGCCGTCATCCAGGTAACGCACCAACGCTGCCCAGCGCTTGAGGCTGTAGTCGAGTGCCTTGGCGATCGCGCTGCCTTCCGGCACCTTCTGCCGCTGCCCAAGCATCCAGCTATGCAGGCCCTCGATGATCGGCCTGGCCTTGTCCTGGCGCAGTTGCCGTCGCTCTTCGGCGAGCAGCTCTCGCCCTTCACGCTCCACCTCGTACAACTGTCCGATGTACTGGAGGGCCTGCTCGGCCAGTTGGCTCTGGTTGGCGGCATGCAGGTCGAAGAACTTGCGCCGTGCATGGGCCATGCAGCCGATCTCGGTCACGCCTTGCTCGAAGCTGGCCTTGTAGCCGGCGAAGTCGTCGCAGACCAGTTTGCCTTGCCAATCGCCCAGGAAGCTGCGCGCGTGCTCACCGGCCCGGCTCGGCCTGAAGTCGTAGACCACTGCCTTGAGATCGGCGAAGGGACTGGGTGCATAGGCCCAGACGTAAGCCCGCTGGGTTTTCTTCGTGCCCGGGGCGAGCATCTGCACTGGGGTTTCGTCGGCGAGGATAATGTCCTGCTGGAGCAGGCAGTCGCGCAGGGCATCGACCAGGGGTTGCAGTTGGGCACCGCAAGCGCCGACCCATTGCGCCAGCGTGGAGCGCGCGATGGCCAGCCCGGCGCGGGCGAAGATCTTTTCCTGACGGTACAGCGGCAGGTGATCGGCGAACTTGGCCACCATGACCTGAGCCAGTAGCCCGGCAGTCGGGATGCCCTTGTCGATCACCTGCGCAGGCACCGGGGCCTGGATCAATGTTTCACACTTGGCGCAGACCCACTTGCCACGGATATGCCGCTCGACGGTGAAGGTGCCCGGGGTGTAGTCGAGCTTCTCGCTGACGTCTTCGCCGATGCGCTTGAGTTGGCAGCCGCAGGCACACTGGGTGCTGTCCGGCTCATGGAGTATCAGCGTGCGCGGCAGTTCGGCTGGCAGAGGCGCCCGCTTGGGCTGCTGCCGTAGCTCACGCTTGGCTGCGGCCGGGCGCGCCGCTTCAAGCTCTGCCTCGATGGCGGCGATGTCAGCCTCGATCATCTCATCCAGCAAGTTGAGCTGGTCGGCATTGAGCTGCTCGCTACGGCGGGCGAAGCGGTGGCGCCGCAGCACGGCGAGTTCGTGGTTCAACCGCTGGTTGAGCGTTTCCAGATGATCGATGCGCTGACTCAACTGCGCGGCCAGTTGGCGCAGTTGCTCAGGCGTCAGATGATCGAAAGCGGCAGAATTCATGGCGCCGAGTGTGCGAATTTCTGGCCCCCTCGACGATAGGCCATTGGCCTAATTGCACCCCAGTTACAGGAGCCTGATCTCGGCATCAGGCCCAAGACGCTGCCAAGGCAGGCCGACCACCAGGGCCTGCAACTGCTCGGGGCTGAGTTCCAACTGCTGTCCCTGCCAATTGCCCGACCAGACGAAGCGACCCTTATTCAGCCTCCGAGCGGCCAGCCAGATGCCGAAGCCATCGTGCACCAGCACCTTCATCCGGTTGGCGCGCTTGTTGGTGAACAGGTAGGCACAGTGCGGCTGCGCCGCACCGAACACCTGAACCACCCGGGCCAACGCTGTTTCAGTGCCGGCGCGCATGTCCAGCGGCTCGGTGGCGAGCCAGATGCGCTCGATGCGGATCACTTCAGCAACTCGCGCAGGAAGCGGGCGCAGCCTTCAGGGTCGTTGCCCGGCCACTGCACTGACAGCTTGCCGGCCCGATGGGGAATGGCGATCTGGATGGCCATGTCGGCCGCACTCGGGGTAGCCGGCAGGCTCGGGACGAGAGGAATCGGAATAAAACTTGAGGGTACAGCGGGCAGCTGTGCCTGCTGGCGGCGAATCCACTTGTGCACGAGATTGGCGTTGAGGCCGTGGCTCAAGGCTACACCGGCAACCGAGGCGCCGGGCTGGGTACACTCATCGACGACCTGGGCCTTGAAGGATTTGGGATAGGAGCGGCGTTGGCCTGGCACAGGAGATCCTCCACAAGGGGCTTGAAATGGTGTCCACCAAAAACAGGTGGACACCATGCCGCTAGCTGGAAGAACCGGGGAGGTGTGTTGGCCGGACGCTTACGAGCCTAAGCCTGTACCCCAACTTGGGCGCTCTTTCGTCCAAACGGTTTAACGTAAACCAAAGGCTGAAGTACCAAATACCTGAGGTGCCCGTCCTACAGTTTTTTCTTGCTGGGCCAGACTAGGTCGGCGCCCTGTCCAACGCTTGAAGGCACGAGAAAAGGTACTCGCATCAGAGAAACCAAGCATCAAAGAAACGGACTGCACCGTGACGTCCGAGCGGCTCAGGTATTCATATGCAAGCTCTTCACGCAGACGGTCTAGAACCTCCTGGAAGGTCGTCCCTTCATCTTTCAAGCGACGAAGCATCGTCCGCTCAGTCATATGCATGAGATCTGCGGTGCCACGCCGGGATATTTCACCTTGGGAAAACTGCCTCAACAGGCAATCGCGCACCTTCTTGGAAAAACGCTCCGACAGTTGAGCCATTTGAGTAATGGCCACGCCGTCAAGTAATGCAGCCAGATTTTCATCTGCGGACAGAATCGGACGATTCATATCTTCGCTTCGATAGAGGATGCTGTCTTCTTGCTGTTCGAAATAAATCGGGCATTTCAATAGGTTCGTGTAAGCAGTCACATCAGCAGGACGCTCGTGTCTAAAGTGCACCTCAAGAGGCGCTACCGGCTTCCCAGCGATCCAACTAGTGAAACAGGCTAGACCTGCAATGACGGTGTCCAGGGTTTGGTAGATTGGCGGCGCTCCGCCGGTATCGAAACTGAAGGAAAGGTGCAAGTGCTCGGGGGTTTCGGCAAGTGTCACCGTCGCGGAGCTCGAGATCAATTTGGCGTAACGCGCGAAGCGATGCAGGGCGTCACCGAGAGTGGCACTGCAACTCATGGCATAGCCGACCACATTAAAAGTCGAAGGCCGAATCTGCGCGGCAACCTTCAGGCCAAAATGGGGGTCCGAGGTTTCTTGGATCGCCGCCCGCCACAAGCGGCTGACCATTTCCTGAGAGTAGCGATTGTTGCCCGACTCAAGCCCTGCAGGATCCATCCCAACCTGGCGAAATATCCGCTCATGCGGCACACCAACACAGTCAAGTGTACGAGCGATGGCCAACACCCAACTTGAGAGTCCCGACTTCATGATCATCTCCTCGCACCCGGCATATCGCGCCACGGGTGTCCGTCTTATTTTTGTTCTCCAATAGACTCACAGAGCATAACGTCTGTCAACATCCACCTCAGGAGCAGCTCGCCCGCCTCGACAACCTCCTAGGCCAGAGCCGCCGGGGCTCTCCGCCAAAACGAGACGGCACCTGCTGGCGACCTCCCAAGGCACATTGTCACGTTCAGCCCGGCATTGGCATTACGTGCCATCGCCATTCTCTGCCCTGAACGTTAGCTTGACTCTCGGCAGCACCTCGGCCACCACAACAATAAATCGATCCGCCAGGAGATTCCCATGAACCTTCAATGGTCCCAATACTGGATTGGCCTTTTCGCCGATCGCACCGACGAACTGATGTCCCTTTACTCTGACCGGTTCGAATTCGAGGACGTCAACTTCGACCTACGTATCAACAACGATCTCGCGGCCCTGCGCCAATTCTTCTCCGGCTTCGTCATCGAGGAACCCAACAAGGCCTACAACCGCTTCGATGTCTTCGACTACGTCGGTGACGACAAGCTCGGCTCCTTCCAATGGACTTGGGAGGCCAAGCATGCCGGCGACTTCCTTGGCGTTCCTGCCGCCGGCAAGATCACCAAGACACGCGGTGTCACGGTCATGGGCTGGAAGGATGGCAAGATCATCCTCGAACGCAGCATTTGGGATGCAGCGCCCGTGCTGCGCCAGCTCGGCGCCATTAGCTAGGTGTTGTCGCCCGGGGCGGCCCTGTCCGCCGCCCTTCCCCTAGGATGAACGCCTGCCGCCGCTGACCACCTGACGGTCATGCCTGAGCAGCCAGGCGTCGGAACAAGAGAAAATGCAATGTTCCACATGCTGATCGACGGTCGCCTGACCGAAGCGCCTCATCATCTTCCAGTCATAGACCCATCCAACGAAAGCGTCATCGCCCAAGTTTCAGACGCCGATGCCGAGACGATCGACAGTGCAGTAAAAGCGGCTGCTACCGCTTTCGAAGCCTGGCGTACAACCGATATCGAAGAGCGTCGGCAGTTGCTGCGGCACCTGGCCAAGGCTCTGCAAGAAAATGCCGATGAACTTGCCACGCTGCTGGTCAGCGAACAGGGACGCCCCCTGCCTCTCGCTCATTTCGAAGTCGATCTGGCGCGACGTTACCTGGAGTTCTTCGCCGACCAGTCACTCGATGTAGAAATCATCGCCGACGACAGCAACAGCCGGGTCGAACTGCATCGCAAGCCGCTCGGCGTGGTCGCGGCCATATCTCCCTGGAACGCGCCGCTCTACCTGTCTCTCAGCAAGATCGCGCCGGCACTGCTGGCGGGCAACAGCGTAGTGCTAAAGCCACCACCGACTTCGCCGCTGAGCGTGCTGCGTTTCGGTGAACTGGTCGCCAACCTCGTACCACGAGGATTGCTGAACATCGTCTCCGGCGGCAACGCGGCGGGAGCTGCGCTGGTCGAGCACCCCCAGGTCGCCAAGGTCTCTTTCACGGGGTCGACCGCCACTGGCAAGCTGATCATGCGCTCGGCCGCCGACACCCTGAAGCGCCTGACCCTGGAGCTCGGTGGCAATGATGCCGCCATCGTACTGCCGGACGTGGACCCGAAGGCTGTAGCGCCTGCACTGTTCGGTGCCGCATTCTTCAATAGTGGCCAGGTGTGCGCGATCATCAAGCGGCTCTACGTCCACGATGCGATCTACGATGCGCTGTGCGAGGAAATGGCAGCCCTGGCCAACGCAGCCGCCGTCGGCAACGACGCACACTGCCAGTTCGGCCCTATCCAGAACAAGGCGCAACTGGACAAGGTGCTCGGCTACCTGGACGACGCTCGCCAGCATGGCCGGATCATCGCCGGCGGCCATCGCCTGGAGCGCCCAGGCTATTTCGTCGCACTGACCGTAGTCCGCGATATCGATGACGGCACCCCACTTGTGGATGAGGAACCGTTCGGGCCGATCCTGCCGATAATCCGCTACACCGACATCGATGATGTAATCAAGCGCGCCAACCGTTCTGAACTAGGCCTCGGCGCCTCGGTCTGGTCGAAGGATCTGAACGCTGCTCAGGCCATCGCTGCCAGAATTGACAGTGGCACTGTCTGGATCAACCAGCACTGCGCCCTTGACCCCTCGATTCCCTTCCCGACACGGAAACAGTCGGGTATCGGTGTGGAATCCGGGCATGAAGGGCTGCTGGAATACACCGCCCCCCAAGTGATCAACATCAACAAAGTCGCGGCCATATGAGAGGTGGCCACGGAGGGAACGCCATGGCGTCCATTTATGAGCAATTATTTTCCGTGAGCGGCAAGACTGCGCTGGTTACCGGCGGAGCCAAGGGGATAGGCGCACTGATAAGCCGCACTTTGGTATTGGCCGGATGCCAGGTATTCATCACCGGGCGCTCGCAAGAAGCCGGAGAGCAACTGGCCGGAGAACTGGCGCGATATGGTCATTGCACGTTTTTGCGCCATGACCTGTCTTCCGAGGAGGAAGTACGCGCTCTGGCGAAGGAACTGGGTAGCCACATCACTGAACTGCATATCCTCGTCAACAATGCAGGCACCTTCAGCGCTGAGCCAATTGGCAGCATTAGCGGCCAAAGCTGGGACAGTCTGATGGAACTCAACCTTCGCGCCCCATTTTTGCTGACTCAGGCATTGCTGTCGCTACTTGAAGCAGGAGCAAGCACCGATGATCCGGCGCGCATCGTCAACATTGGTTCCATCGGTGGCCTAATGCCACAGAGTAACGGCGCTTACGCCTATGGCTGCAGCAAGGCCGGCATACACCAACTGACACGCATGCTCGCCTCGGATTTGCGCAGCCGCAACATCAATGTCAACGCTATCGCCCCCGGTTATTTCCCCAGTGACATGACCGCTGGCTTCTTCGCAGCCGTACCCGATCTGAAGCGCTCGATGCTGGAAAGAATCCCGGCAAGACGCTTTGGCAGCCTGGAAGATATCGGCGGCACAGTGATTTTCCTCAGTTCACGGGCCGGTGCTTACCTGACCGGCGGCATCACCGCACTCGACGGCGGCCTGCTCGGCGCCCCCTGAATCCTCTCCCCTCACACTTTGCCCGCCGCCGTGTGTTCAACACGCGCGCGGCGACGGCCCGAGGATAAATCAGCATGAATCCCGTCACCACCATCGCCCTCCTGAGCAAAAAGGACGGGCTGTCCTCTCCGCTGTTCTCAAAATACTGGCGCGACGTCCACGGAGTCTTGGCCGCCCGCATCCCAGGGTTCGAGTCCTATGTACAGTTTCACTTGGGCGCAGCGGTACGGGGTCTACCATTGTCCTCTCACATATCCCGCTCAATCCTCCCTACAGCCCGATTCCACGGCATCGCCGAAGTTACCTTCGCCGACGCCGAGGCTCGTGCTGGACTGGCCAGCAGTGAAGTCGCCGTCCATATCCAGGCAGACGAGCGCAACGTCTTCAAAGCCTCTCTGCTGTACAATCTGGAGCCAGGCGCAAGCCGCATCTATCTGGATAATTCGTCGGATACCGCTGCCAGTTTTTTCATCCTGCTCGGCAGACGTACAGGCCGCAGCGAGAACGAATTTGCCACCACGTTGGAGCGTCTGCTGATCACGCTTTCAAACCAAGCGTACATATCCAAGCTGAAGATCCACAACTTGGCCTCCGGTGATCCGTCGCAGTGGGATACCGAAGGCGTAGATAACTGCCAGACGCCCGCTACTACCTTTGATGCCGTGCTGCAAGTCAGTGGAAGGGACATGGATGAAACACTGATGAGCATTCGGGACGCCATCGAAAATGCCCCTTCCGGCTTGTTCGAGGGTATCGGCAAGCTGCAGCTTTATCCGGTTGCGGCCACCTACACGATGGTTCTGGGGGGACGTCCTACCCAACTCGGCCTACGCGGTCTAGACGCGCTGCAGACAATTAATGCCACAGGCGCCGTCAATCAGCTGTCGGAGACAGTCACACGCTGCATCTACGGCATCTCTCCATCGGCAACATTGAGTTGAGGCCTGGCTCGCCTTAACACATTGCCAACATCCGTAAACGAGAAAATAAAAAACGGACGACGGTCCATGACCGTCGTCCGTTCTGTCACTGTGGCAGGCCGTCAGACACGCACCAGGATATCGTCCCCTTCGATGCGCACTTCGTAGCGCTCCAGCTTCAAGCACGGGTCTTCTTCGCAAACACCAGAGTCCAGGTTGAATTGCCAGCCATGCCATGGGCAGGTGAGCACTCTCCCCTCGATTTCACCTTCATGTAGCGGTCCTGTCGCATGTGGGCATATGCCCTGGGTGGCGACAACCCCATCGCCAACTGCGAAAACTGCAATGATCTTACCTTCTACGGTGGCCTCGAGGGGCTGGCCGCCACGCAACGCGGCGACCGAACCAACGCGATGAAAAACGGTCCGCTCGGCGGTATCAGATGTACTCATGAAAGTCTCCTTATCATAACCAATACAGGGCATACGGTGATTAGCTCGCCATTGCCCATCAATTCACCGACGAGTGGGGAAATCGGGGATATCGATCTGCTCGAACATCCCGCCATAACCGAGCGACATCGGCATGTCCCACGTCAGCATGTTGTAGGGGTGGCCGGCATCGAACGCACTGGCCCTGTCCAGCTCAGCCAGGGTCGCCCGATCCAGAATCAGCTGAGCTGCCGCGAGGTTCTCACGCATCTGTTGAGGTCGAGTCGCGCCGACGATGGGGGTTACCCCGCGCGACATAACCCAGGCCAGCGCCACTTGCGAAGACGGCACCTCCAGGCGATCAGCCACCGCATCGACCGCCAGGGCGATACCGCGGTTGCGATCGTCCAGCGCCTGCAGTTGCATGGAGTCCAGGCGTTTCGGGCCGTCCACAGCCTGCTGGCGGGTGTACTTCCCACTGAGGATGCCACCTGCCATCGGTGACCACGCAGTCACACCAATGCCGTAGGTGTCGGCTAGCGGTAGGTGCTCACGCTCGATGGAGCGTTGCACCAGGCTGTATTCCAACTGCATGCAAGCGATTGGGGCCAGGCCCCGTAACTCATGGAATGCCTGTGCGCGCGACACGACCCACGCCGGTACGTCGGAAAGCCCGATGTGCAGAATCTTGCCAGCGCTGACTGCATCGTCCAGAGCGCGGTGGACCTCCTCCACTGGCGTGGTGAAGTCCCACCAATGCACAAAATACAGGTCGATGTAGTCGACACCCAGGCGCTTCAAACTGGCGTCCAGGGACTGGGTCAGACTCTTGCGGTGCATGCCCGCGGCATTAGGGTCGCCCTTACCAGGAACGGCATTGGCGTACTTGGTAGCAAGCACGAAACGTTCGCGATCATCGGCCACCAGGCGGCCGACGATCTTCTCGCTTTCACCGCCGGTGTACATGTTGGCGGTGTCTATGAAGTTGCCACCGCCTTCGACGTAAGCGTCGAATACTGCCCGTGCCTCAGCCTCGGAGCGGGACCAGTCGGCACCGGGACCGAAGGTCATGGTACCCAGGCACATCCTGGACACCCGCAACCCGCTGCGCCCCAGAATCGAGTAACGCATCATTCACCTCCTCGGCGAACTCAGTTGTTGCGCCAGGCTTCGTCCGGCGGCGGAATCAGACCGAGTTGGATGGCGAACTCGCGGAAATTCCAATGGGTACGGCAGCGCACGATTTTGCCGTCACGGTAGAACTGGGTTGTAGTACCGCGAGTGACGGTGGTCTTGCCGGCGGCCGGTATACCGAAGAAGTCGGCATTGTGGGTAGCCTTCCAGATCCACTGCATGTAGCCCCACTCGTCATACTCGAAATCGGCACCGATCAGGATGTTGTCGGCCAGGCGATGGTAGTCCTTTTCGCTCCAGCCCTTGGCCACACCATCATGACGCCGAGTAGCCTTGGAAAGTGGCACGGTATTTCCGTCGTAGCTGATCATTTCGAACTCATGCACACCGAACGGCGAATCGGGGCCTGAGTTATTGAATACCACGAAGGCTTTGTACAACTCCTCCTTGGTGGTAATGGTCTGACCGAACTCAATGTCTTCCCAGACGAAATCGTCGGCGTAATAGCCCAGCACCTCATCGGCGCCCTTTTCGAAGAACGCCGTCACCCAATCCTGGGCCGTCTGAAAATTCTTGCGCGAACGACCGCCGCCCGCGAGCCCCAAGGAGCCTTCTATTCGTGTCTGCAGAGCCGGGTTCCGCAGCGTCCGCGCGAACTCTCGTTGCTCGGGCGAGAGGTGTTCGTCACTGACATCGTGCGCATACAGGATGTGCATCTTCACTTTCCTCTTGTTGTTATCGGCAGAGCTTGACTGCCCTGTTCTTATAGAAGGACGCACCTCTCCTCCCCACAACCTTTACGGCCAGTCGTGGGCGGTTCGTGACAATACTTGGCGTAATGCGAATCCTTCTTGGCCCGCATTGGGCAACGCTCTGCGATTGGCACAGGCTGAGCGACACTGGCACGTATTGCCCTTGAGCGTCGGCCGAACGAAGGGATAGCGTGAATAGGCCGCTGAACATGGCCGCGGCTCACGCGGTCCGGCGCTAAGCCTCGCCGAGACACAAGAATAAAAGTACGCAGCGTTGGAGAAAGACATGAATCAACTGCAATCCTCCCGGAACGACGATATCTCCGGCAAGACCTACGATCCCCTGGATTCCGCCGTCCAACAGAACCCCTATTCCTACTACACCAAGCTTCGCCGCGACGAACCGGTGAAGTGGATCGAAAGCCTGAAAGCGTTCGCCGTAGCTGATTACGACAACGTCGACGCCCTGCTGAAGAACGGCAAGTTATACAGCTCCGCGCAGTTCTGGCCGGAGCTGCTAGGTGAATATGACCCGGTTCCGGAAGTATTGCCGATGATCTCCATGGACCCGCCCAACCACATGCACCTGCGCAAGATCGCCAACAAGGCTTTCACTCCGACCAAGGTCGCCGCGCTGCAGCAACGTGCAACCGATATCGCCAATCAACTGATCGACGATCTCATTGCCAAGTACGGCAAGGAAGGCGAATGCGACTGGGTATGGGATTTCACTGCGTTATTTCCGGTTACCGTAATTTCGGACGTACTAGGTGTTCCGACCGACCGACGCGCCGAGTTCAAGGTCTGGGTCGATGACCTACTGTCGGCCGCCAACCGCGCCGCCTATGGCCCCGAGCGCCTTGCACAGATCCGCAAGCACTCCGATGAATTGCGCGCGTTCTTCGAAGAGATCTACGACCAGCGCAGCGCCAATCTAGGTGATGACATCATCTCCACGCTGATCCAGGCCGAGGTGAACGGTGAGCGGCTGACCCGCCATGAAGTGTTGTCCATGTCTGTCCTGCTGTTGATCGGCGGCGTAGAAACCACCACCAACCTGCTGGGCAGTACCCTAGTAGCCCTGCACCAACACCCGGATGTCTACGAGCGCGTACGTGCCGATCACAGCCTTATCCCGGCTCTGCTGGAAGAAGTGCTGCGCTTTAACCCTCCGGTACAGATGATCTTCCGCCATACCACCGAAGATACCGAACTGGGCGGCGTAGCCATCCCCAAAGGCTCGTGCGTAATGCCTCTACTGGCCTCGGCCAACCGCGACGAAAGCAAGTTCGCCAACTCGGAAGTCTTCGACATCGATCGCAAGATCGAGGTCCCCTTGATGTCCTTCGGCCAGGGACCGCACTTCTGCCTGGGCAGCTTCCTAAGCCGCATGGAAGCACGCAAAGCCCTGGAAGTGGTCTTCACTCGTCTGGAAGTACTGACCCCGTTGTCAAGCGAGGTGCACTGGCTCGAATCCTACTTCGCCCGTGGCCCGCACGAGCTGCGGGTACGCTATAAGGCGCGCTAAACATCCCTTCAGCTTTCCGGGAGGGATAGGCCATGGGCCGCCGACTCGAGGATTGTTTCAATCTCCACGATTTCGTCGTAGCGGCCCGTCGGCGTTTGCCGGCGGCGCTGTTCCACTATATAGAGGGAGGCGCGGACGACGAAATCACCAGAAGAGCCAACGAATCCGCATACTCCCGCTATGACCTCGTCCCGTCGTACCTGCGCGACATCCGCAAGGTGGACATGCGCAGAAGTGTCTTTGGCTGTGACCTGCAGTGGCCTGTCATGCTCTCTCCCACGGGCATGAGCCGGGTGTTCCACCCTAGTGGGGAGGTCGCCGTCGCGACGGAGGCAGCACAGGCCGGCCTGGCTTATGCATTGTCTACCATGGCCACGACCAGCATCGAAGATGTGGCGGCAGCCAGTGCCGGCCCCAAGCTATACCAACTGTATCTACTCAGCGACGACGGACTGAACATCGAGATGATCGACCGCTGCAAGGCAGCCGGTTTCGATGCGCTCTGTCTCACCGTCGATACCGTAGTGGCCGGTAATCGGGAACGCGACCTGCGCCACGGCCTGACCATCCCACCCCGTCTGGGACGCCGCAATCTGCTCGGATTCGCCAGCAAACCAGCATGGTGCCTTAGCTACCTGGCGGGGGGAGGCATCAGCTTGCCCAATGTACCGATGCCAGGCGGCGGGAACCTCGGGACACTGGCAAGCTATTTCGCCAACCATATGGAACAGAACATTACCTGGGCACGGATCGAGTTCCTGATGCGGCATTGGGACAAGCCCTTCATCATCAAGGGCCTTCAATCGGTGGCCGATGCTCATGATGCAGCGACGGCCGGAGTCACCGGCATCATCGTATCCAACCACGGCGGCCGCCAACTCGACGGCGGTTCGGCGACCATCGAACTAGTTGCCGATATCGTCGACGCAGTAGGCGACCGCCTCGAAGTGGTGCTCGATGGCGGAGTACGCCGTGGCAGTCACGTGGTCAAAGCACTGGCCATGGGCGCACGTGCCTGCATGATCGGCCGTCCCTACCTCTACGGCCTCTCCGCTTTCGGTCAGCCAGGCGTGCGGCGTGTCCTCGATCTGTTGCGCCAGGAGACCGAGCGCACACTGGCACTGCTTGGTTGTGCCCGACTGGATGACTTGGGACGACAACACATAACGGCCGCCGGTAGATTGCCCAATTTTCTATCCGCCACGGAGTCCTCCCAGGGCATCCATCCCTTCTTGAGGAACATAAAATGACGATGACCAACCTGGGCTTCGAGCACTTCATCGACGGCGCCTTCGTTGCCGCCGATGCGGTGATCGACGTCATCAACCCGGCCAGCGAGGCACGTATCGGCACCATGCCCGATGGTGATGCTCAACTGGTCGAACACGCAGTGACCAGCGCTCGCGCGGCCCAACAGGGCTGGTCCCTGTTACCAGCCAACGAGCGAGGCCAGTACCTGCGACGCATCGCTCAGGGCATCAGGAACGATATTCCGCGCCTGGCCCGGATCATCTCCACCGAGCAAGGCAAAGTGCTGCCGCTGGCGGAGATGGAGGTAGCGCTCAGCGCCGAATACCTAGACTACACAGCCGAATGGGCGCGGCGCATCGAGGGCGAGATCGTTACCAGCGACAGACCTGGTGAGAACATTCTGCTGTTCCGCAGACCGATGGGAGTAGTGGCCGGCATCCTGCCATGGAACTTCCCGCTGTTCATGGTCATACGCAAGGTCGCTCCTGCACTGCTCACCGGCAATACGGTGGTGATCAAACCCAGCGAGGAAACGCCCTACAGCGCCCATGCATTCGCACGAATCGCCGCCCAGGCAGGCCTGCCAGCAGGCGTCTTCAACCTGATCGGAGGACTGGGCAACAGTGTCGGCCAAGCATTGGTCGCCCACCCCGGGGTGGACATGATCAGCTTCACCGGCAGTTCGGTCGCCGGCGCCGCGATCATGGCCAACGCCGCGCACAATATCACCAAGGTCAGTCTGGAACTGGGTGGCAAGGCACCGGCGATCATTCTCAACGATGCCGATATCGACCTAGCTGTGGCAGCAATGAAAACCTCGAAGACACTCAACAGCGGCCAGGCGTGCAACTGCACCGAACGCATCTATGTGCAGCGTGCAGTGCATCCTGAGTTCTGCGAAAAACTGGCAGCAGCCTTCAACTCGATTAGTTTCGGCGACCCGTTTGGCGAAACGCCGGTAGAGATGGGGCCGCTCATCAATCGCACCGCCGTCGAACGCATCGAACAATTGGTCGACGATGCCCGTGCCAAGGGAGCCGAAGTATTGGCTGGCGGCAGCCTCGACAGGCGCGAGGGCTGTTACGTCAGGCCGACGGTGCTGGCCGGTACTCAGCCAGACATGCACATCCTGCAGCGGGAAATATTCGGGCCGGTGGCATTGGTCGACTCCATCGACGAGCTTGACGAGGGCATAGCCCGTGCCAACGACAGTGAGTATGGTTTGAGCTCTTCCATCTTCACCCGCAGTCTTGGCAGCGCCATGCACGCCATCGCCTCGCTCAAGTTCGGCGAGACCTACGTCAACCGAGAAAACTTCGAGGCCATCCAGGGTTTCCATGCCGGCGTACGTCGCTCCGGCATCGGCGGTGCGGATGGTAAGCACGGTCTGTACGAATACACCCACACCCAGTTGGCTTACATCCAAGGTTGATCCAATGGGGCGGGAGTTACTCTCCCTCCCTCTCCTTGCTCAACCCTGCCCTCTGCTCAATCGTAGCGGTTTCCCCCTCGCCACTCTCTCCCTTCTTCCGATCCATGTCACTCGCCACAAGTCTCTGGCGACTTACCCAAGCACGCCAATCACGATGCCAAAGAAAAAGCCCCCGAGAACCTTGCTCACCGGGGGCCACGTCGGCAGTTTTCGACGAATCAGGCCTTTAGTCGCACCCCGACATCGCCGCTCACATGCTGGACCTGCAAGCGTCGCTCGACGATGCGCCAGCCCTCCGCTCGTCTCTCCAATCGATCACTGTACTCTCCCCAAACGGTCATGGTCTGTCCGACAAAGGATCCCACGCCGGCATGGATAGCCTGCAAGTAACACTGGGCCTGAGCTTGGTCTCCAGAGACCTGGATGCGAACATTGCCCAGCAGGTGCTGAGTCGAACCACAGCCCTCGAGAAAATCGCGTACTACCGCGACGATTGCATCACGACCATGGAAGTCACCCACACCAGCGTAATAGGCCACTGCCTCGGGAACGAACACTTGATGTAGTCCCTCCCACTCATGTCCGTCCAGGGCGGTCACATAGCGAATCAGAACCGCCTGGATCCGCGCCTGATCGAGCAGGGTTTCAAGGTTCAGCTCATCCACAGAATTTCTCCTTTCATTCAAGTGGCCAGGGCCAGTTCGATGGCCTTGAGCGATGTGCCGGTGCTCCAGCCACCATCCACTGAAAGAATCTGTCCAGTGACGTAGCTGGAGTCATCGCTGGCAAGGAAATGCACGGCAGCGGCCAGTTCCTCCGCTTGCCCAATTCGCCCGAGCGGAGCGAACACCGCGGCGTTCTTACGTACCATGTCCGGCGCTTCGCTCATGGCCATGGGCGTCTCGATGATGCCAGGGGCAATGCAATTGACGCGGATGCCGCGTGGGCCGTATTCAATAGCGGCGGTCTGGGTCAGAGCGATGATCGCGCCCTTGGTGCCGGCATACTCACCCCAGTGGGCCAGCCCTCGCACAGCGGTGATGGAAGAGAAATTGATGATCGAACCGCCAGCTCTCATCCGTGCCGCCGCTTCCTTGATACCCATCTGCACACCCATCTGGTTGACTCGCCAAAAACGCTCGGAACGCTGCAGGTCAGCCTCGGCCAGCAGGTGGCCACTGGAGATCGCCGCGTTGTTGACATAAATGTCCAAGTGACCAGCGCTTTCCATCACCTCATCGCAGAGGCCGATGAGGTCTCCGATTCTGGAAACGTCAGTGCGACGGAAATGACAGCCCTCCTCCACCGACTCGATAACGTCGGCGATCCAGACCTCGGCCCCCGCTTTACGCAGGCGCCGTGCCGTAGCAGCGCCAATACCCGAAGCGCCACCGGTGACGATGGCGGTCTTGCCTGAAAGATCGAACATTGGGTATTCCTCGTAAAAAATTAAACCCCAGTCCCGGATAGAACTGGGGCTTATGACGACTACGGTCGTGCCTGCCGTAGCCCCTCATCGGCTAGAAGTTGTTGAGCATCGGGGCTCGACGACTTGGTAGACGTAGTTCTGGTGATCGGTTTGACGGTAGCGCCACCATCACGTCGCTCTGACTCCTGCTGCTTGAGATCAGGCAAAAGGAATACCGCTAGGCTGGGCACCAGGACCAGCGCGCCGAGCATGTTCCAAAGGAACATGAAAGCCAGCAGGATTCCCATGTCTGCCTGGAACTTGATCGGCGACCAGGCCCAGGTGACCACCGCCGCGGACAGAGTGATGCCGATTAGCGCCACCACCTTGCCAGTGGACGCCAACGCACCGCTGTAGGCCGCCTTCAACGGCTGGCCCTGACGCTGGTACATCAGGTGAATGGTCAGCAGGTAAAGCGAATAGTCCACACCAATGCCGACGCCCAGAGCCACTACCGGCAAAGTAGCGACCTTGACACCGATACCGAGAAGAACCATCAGTGCCTCACAGAGAATGGTGGTCACCATGAGCGGCACCACTGCAACGATAACCGCGCGCCAGCTGCGGAAAGTGATGAAGCACAAGAGCACTACGGCGCCATACACATAGAGCAGCATGGTGCGGTTGGCCTTTTCTACGGCGATGTTGGTCGCCGCCTCTATACCTGCACTGCCAGCAGCCAGGAGAAATTGGCGGTCAGATGTATTGTGCTCGCGGGCAAAAGCCTCGACAGCCTCCACCACGCGGCTAAGTGTCTCGGCCTTATGATCGGAGAGAAAAGCAATGATCGGAGCAACCGAACGTCCCTCGTTGAACATCTCCGGGTTGGTATTGTTGATGCTATTCATCGCATCCTGGATAACGAAGGGGTCGCGGTTGATGGTTTCCCATTTCAGCGAGCCCTCATAGCCGGCAGCTGTAACGCGCCGAGCCATGCTCGCCGCGGAAACCGTTACCTGAACTCCCGGCAAATCGCGCAGAATCTGCTCCAGACGGTCCATTTCCAGTAGGGTCTCGAAGCTCACCAGCCCCTGGGGTAACGTCGAGACAATTACCGCGAATTGGTCATTGGACAGTTGGTAATGCGCTGTGATGTAGGCATTGTCGCGATTGTAGGTCGAGTCCGGACGCAGCTCGGGCGCTCCCGGGTCAAGATCGCCAATTTTAATGTCCAGGGCGACCATCCAACCGACGGCAGTGAGCACCACGGTTACCGCGATCACTACGATTGCTCGTGATTTTTCGGTGAATCGGGCTAATACCCGTAGCAGCTGAGGCTCATTCTGTAAGCGCTGCTGACTGTGCGCTGCCGCCGACGGGCTGACGCCAGTGAACGACAGTAGTACTGGCAGAAGAATCAGGTTAGTGAAGATCAGCACTGCCACACCAATGCTGGCGGATAATGCCAGCCCCCGGATTACCGGAATATCGATCAGCGCCAGTACCGCAAAGCCGACAGCGTCGGCCAACAGCGCGGTCAGCCCCGCAAGAATCAGACGGCGGAAGGTGTAGCGTGCGGCAACGTACCTGTGGGCACCACGGCCGATGTCCTGCATCACGCCGTTCATCTTCTGTGCACCGTGCGAGACGCCAATGGCGAAGATCAGGAACGGTACCAGAATCGAATAGGGGTCCAGGTCAATACCCAGTACGCGCATCAGGCCGAGCTGCCAGACCACCGCTACAACCGAGCATCCTGTGACCAGCAGGGTGCTGCGAACGCAACGTATGTAGATGAAGATGATCAGCATGGCTATCAAAGCAGCGTAGAAGAAGTAGGCAAGTACCTGGTTCAAGCCATGGATCAGATCCCCCACCAATTGTGCGAATCCAATTACCTGGACCTTCACGCCGTCCTTCTCGTATTCGCGCAACGACTCAACCTTGTCGCGGAAAGCCTTGTAGTCGAGCTGCTTGCCGGTTTCGGGATCCTTCTCGAGCAACGGCACGAAGATCATGCTCGACTTGCCATCTGTACCTACCAGCGAACCGATGATTCCAGCGCGCATGACGTTGTAGCGCAGCTGGGCAAGTTGCTGTTCGGAACCATTGAAGCCGTCGGGCATCACCGAACCTGCCTGGTAGCCATCGGCGGCGATCTCGGTCCATCGTACCGCTGGCGTCCACAGTGACTTCATGAACGAGCGATCAACGCCAGGGAACAGAAACACCTTGTCGTTGATCTCGCGCAGAGTACGCAGATAATCGGCGTCGTAGATGTCATCCCCCTTGGTATTGCTGACTACGATGCGTACTGAGTTACCCAGGCTACGCAGCGAGCTGGCGTGTTGGAGGTAGTTGCGCACGAATTCATGGGACTGCGGCATCATGTCTTCGAAGCTGGCTTTGACCTGCAGGCGGCTCGCGAAGAAGCCAAGTGTCAGCGTCAAGGCCAGGCAGACTATGATTAACAGAACACGATTGTTGAATATCAGGCGCTCGCCCCGACTGCCTGACGCCCTGTCGAATTCGTCGAGACGGGTGGTGACCGGCATGCCGTCACTGGGACTGGTGTAGATGGCCATCATCTGTGCCTTCTGAATTGATTCACGGGAAAATTACCTGCTCGCCTGAGCATCGTTCAGAGACTCGCTACGTACGCCCTCGAGGCTGGTCAGCAGCAGGCGCCCACCATTGAGCGGAAGTACGGAGGTGAAGCGTGCCGAATGGAGCGCCTTGCGTAGCATGAGTGAGGTACCAGTGGCGCTTCCCAGCAGCAGTTCGCCACCGGCGTTGACCAACACGAACCCCTGCTCGTCCGGGAGGGCGGCACCGCCGGTGACAGTGGACCGGGATGCCGCAGTGAGCAATGTCCAGCGCTGGCCATGGTCATCGCTACGGTATACTGCCCCGTTCAACCCATAAGTCAGCATCGCCGATCCATAGGCCGTGAGACCGAAGAAACTGCCGTCGTAGCCAGTCTCTATTTTCTCGAAACGCCCAGCAGCCCGGTCGAGCCGGAACAGCGTGCCGCGTTCAGCAGCGATGTAGACATCCCCGCCATTGCCACGTACAGCGTTGAGGTTGAGCATCTCTTCGTTGTCGATGTGTTCGAACCATGGTTGCCAAGTCCGCCCTCCATCGATGGTCGCCGCCAGGTTGCCGAAGGAACCTACGACCCAACCACGCTGCGTATCCTCAAACCAAACATCCAGCCATGGCAGTACAGGACCGCCGGCATAATTGCGCTCCACTGATGCCAGAGCCAACTCGCTCGTGCCATCACTCGCTGCACCGCGCTTCTCGTAGTAATGAGTAAAGAGCTCCCGGGCCAGGCGACCATCTAATTGCTTCTCCCATGTCATGCCACCGTCGCCGCTGTGCAACACCACGCCATCATGACCAACCGCCCAACCGTGCATCGGACTCGGGAACGTCACGGCGACCAAGTCGCTCTGAACAGGTGACGGGCGCTGGGTCCAGCTCTGCCCTTCATCTTCCGAAGTCGCGATCACACCGCGAGCGCCAACTGCAACCAAAGTGTGGCCGGCCCGTGCAACCGCCTGCAGTGGACGCTGTTCGACATGACTGACCATGACTGCAGGGTGATCAATGGGATCGACAAAGCTCGCCTGTACAAACCCCGGGGTTAAGCCAGCGAGCAGGCCACAAAGTGTTAGACCGACCAAATGGAGTGAGCGGACGCCGAAAAATCGACAAGCTTCATTCATTTTGCATTCCCCTCTTTCGGATCCGGGCAAACCACACACGAAATAAACGGGACGGCATTACGCCGTCCCGCTCCGATCAACGAACACTGCCGCCAGCAATGGCCTGCGGAGTGAATGGGATATTCAGTCCCTCTTCGCGCTGATAGCTACGTACGTAGTTTCCAGGCTCATTTCGGCCGGTGTTGATGACGGTATAATTCCCCTTGAGGAGGTCATTGAATGACCAAGTGTTATTGTTCAAACCGCCGATATTGTATGCTGGGAAAGTATAAAGATAAGCCACACGCCAAAGCTTCCCGGCATTGTCGAAGGACTCAGTACTCACCATTGCCCAACTATCTTCCTCGATATAGAAGTTGCGTTTGCTATAGACATGGCGCACACCATTTTTGCGCGTAGCCTCGACCACCCACACGCGGCGCTTCTCCCAGCGCACGGCATCCGGGTTCACAGTGCTTTTACCCAGTACTTCTTCAGAAGTTTTCTGGTTGGTAACCCCAAACACGTTGTACGGCACGATCAGTTCCTTCTTGCCGACCAACTTGAAATCGAACCGGTCCATACGTCCGACAAATCCCCAGGGTTCGTCCCAAAGCAGCACTCCAGCATAGCTAGACATCGGAATGTCGTAGGCAAATTCAGGCGCTTTGCGCACACGACGTTGACCAGGGGTATAGATCCAAATAGGTGCTGGCGCGGCGGAATCCACCTTGTAGAAGTTCAGGAACTGCACACCCGCCGAGGTCGAAGGCGAGTACAACGAGGTCTGGAAGGCAAAATAGGAATCGTGAGCCTTCTTGCGCAGTTCGCCGCTCTGTTCGGAGAATGGGTTCATATATGCAGCTTGGATACCAGGCAACTCATTGGGAGTACCACCGGTATCTACCAGCCAGCTGCGACTGCGCAGCAAAGTGACAGGGGGAGAAAATCGCAAATTGTTATTCCACATCACCTCCAGGCCATTACGAGGGATCGGGAACGGCACGCCTTGGAAGGGGTAACCATCTGGCGCAGCCCCTACGACCTTATCGCCCTCCACTTCGCCTGCAAGCTTCGCCGTGGTGGCATTCTTCACAGTGTTCTCAAGGAACCAGTCTGGATAGCTTATGGTGCGGTGGGTAGGATAAACATTTAGATGGTAGTCCGGATACCGCCGAAGCATTTCCGCGGTACCCGGAGTAAGCATCGCCTCATACTTGGCCAGGTTCTTTCCATCCACCACGTACAAAGGTTTTTCGCCAGCGAAGGGGTCAGGATATCTATCCTTACCGACTGTCGGTGGATTCTTGAGACCACCGTCATAGGCTGGAATAGAACCATCGGAGTTACCCTGCGCCTCAGCTCCAAATTTTGTCAGGGTGGCACCCAATGCACGAGCATCATCGGCCGAAACGGCAGCGTAACCGGTTTGCGCTGCTAGCAGCACAATAGCCAAGGCCAGCGCAGAACGTCGGATTTCTTTCATTGTTTTCATTGTCATTATCCTCGGCATGCCTAGAAGGAAGTTTTGAAGTTGAGCGAGACCCAGCCTTTGTCATTAAGAGCAACCGGGCCATTACCGCCGAACCCCGAATAGGCATCGTTGCCAAACCCGCTGGGGCCTTTCGGGCTGGTATTCCAGTGGTAGCCGTTGTATTGCAGCGTCACTGAATGCTTCTGCTGATAAACAGCCTTGATACCAATCGAGTAGATCTGAGTCTCTTCGGCATAGAAGGAACCAGCAGCATAGGCGGGGTTTCCGTTGATGCCGTAGGTCAGCGATGTAGGCATGCTCAGATCGATGCTTGGCAGTGCTTGCAACCACTGCGG
Organism: Pseudomonas sp. 273; assembly: GCF_029201425.1. Classification (NCBI taxonomy): domain Bacteria; kingdom Pseudomonadati; phylum Pseudomonadota; class Gammaproteobacteria; order Pseudomonadales; family Pseudomonadaceae; genus Pseudomonas; species Pseudomonas sp. 273. The sequence continues at coordinate 2,090,560 of NZ_CP116775.1, read as the reverse complement.
CTCAAACAAGAAGGCAACGGCAACCGCGTTGCGAGTTGCACATCCATCCTTCTTGCCACCCTTGAGAGCAGAATTAAGGCTGTCGGTACAGCTGGCATAACCCACGCCGTTGAAGTACGCATCATTCTCGGTAACTTTATCCAGGTGGGTGTACGACAGCTCTGCCAAAAGCACGCCGGTATCCCAAAGTGAATTCTGACCGAGGGTATATAGACCGTTGGCGATCAAGTTAACGATATTGCCGCGTGCACCTTCGCGATAAGGAACGCCAGGCTGCCCATTAGAGAAGGCACTATTTAGCGCAGTATTAGTTCGATAGGAGAGTTCAAGACCAGTACTCAGAGCCCCAAAGGTACGCTCATAGCTTATGCCATACAGGCGAACCTTATCCGCATAGTTCAGGCCGACTTCACCGCCCCCACCAGCATAGATAGTTCCACCGGACCAAGGCTGAACTTCGTCGAACTGTCGATAGTAGAATCCGAGGTCGCCGCCTGCCCATTCCGGAGACCAAGCCACCTTCACACCGAAGTTATCGTTAATGTCCTTAGGCTTGTGCTCATTACCAGCGGAAACGGGGCCGCCAAACATGCCAGCCACCGCCCCACCATTGTTTGGTCCGGAATAAAGAATGTCAAATGGCCCTAGATAAGTACCACCTTCCGGAAAGCGGTTTGGTCGAAACTCAAGAAAATATTGAGCAGAAACAGATAGCTCCGGAGTTAAATCGGTCGACGCCATCAATTGCGTCCGCGGAAGGAACAACTCCTTGACCTCAGAGCCTGGCTGGGTGAACGATTTCAGGAAATCAACTGGATGCTGTGAGTAGGCAATATTGCTGAATGGAAAGAATAACGCATTGCCCCAGTACTGAGTGAAGCGACCAGCCTTCAAATAGAGTGGTTTGTCGGCTAACTCGGTATTGTGAAAAACGAAGGCATCAAGTAGCTCACCACCTTGGATGTGATACCGCTTAGTTTCGTTTGAATACTTCCCACCATTGTAGGTGAGAATGCTGTCATAACCAGGCTGAGGATTAGTTTCAACCTTATCGTCGTAAGCGAAGTCCTTCCAAGCGGATGCAGAAATACGAAATCCGGTATTATTCTGGTAGACACCTTGTAACTCAGACAGTGCCTGCAGGCGGCTGGTAACCATGTCGCCTTTATCGAACTTATAGTCACCTTCGGCGAAAAATGCATGGTTGGCGATGCCACTGTCACGGCCTTGGGCACGCCATCCAGCAGTGTACTGCACAGTAGTATCGAGATTGACGTCCCAATCACCACCGCTAGAAATATTGAAGGCATGCACCTGGGTAGCGCACCCCATCGCCATCACAGCCAAAGACAGGGATTTAAGAGGCGGCAGGCCCTGGCATTTCTTGTTCATATTCATGTAACACCCTTTTGGATTTATTATTGAGGTCACTTTTTTAGGGGGCTGATACAAAGTTACGTACACGCCCCAGTCCACATCTCCGGCTAGACGAGATTTCCTCCTGTCTTCGTTGCTTCGTGTTGATCCGCAGACGTCTGGCTGTCCAACTGACGCAAGGGAATAAACGTGACCGGCCCGGTGGTGGGCGGATTGTGGAAGTCGGTCAGGAGCTGCGCCTCGAGCGCCCTGACTTTCTCCACATTGGCTTCCTTGACGTGGCCGAAGCCGCGGATCTGCCCTGGCAGCGAGGCGATCTGCACGGCGATGGCATGATTGGCCGGGGTCAGTTGGTCGATCAGCACCAGCAGTTGCTGCTCGTAATGCACGATCAGGCGGCGCTCCATACGGCGCTCATCAGTGAACCCAAACAGGTCGAGCGGTGTGCCGCGCAGCCCCTTGAGTCTGGCGAGCAGGCTGAAGACATGCCCAACCCAGGGACCAAATTCGCGCTTCTTCAGGTGACCGGTCAGCGGGTCGCGTCGGGAGAACAGCGGCGGTGCCAGGTTGTAGCGATAGCGGGCGCCATCCTCGAAGACTTCGCGCAGTTGGGCCTTGAATACCGGGTCGTTGTGCAGCCGAGCGACTTCATATTCGTCCTTGTAGGTCATTAGCTTGGCGAAGTTGCGCGCGACAGCCACAGCCAGGCTATCCACTCCAGGCATCACCCTGCTTTCGGCGGCGGCTACCGCATCCACTAGGCGACGATAGCGCTGGGCCCAGGCGACATTCTGGTAGTCGGTCAACAACCGGGTACGATGCTCGACGATATCCGCCAGCGCTGTAAGTGGCTTGAAGTCGAGCATTTGCGGCTGATGCAGCGCCAGCGCCGCCTCAATACGTCCCGGGTCGATGGCCTGCAGGCGACCGAGGGCAAAGGCCTCCTTGTTGAACTGAACGGATACACCATTGATTTCCACCGCCCGCTCCAGCGCTTGCGGCGAGACCGGCAACAAGCCAAGCTGCACGGCGTAGCCGAGCATGAACAGGTTTGCAGCAATGCTGTCGCCCATCAGCGCCAACCCCAGGCCGCTGGCGTCGACACCATAGAGCTCGCGCGACAGCTTCTGGAGGTGACCGACGATGCGCTCGCGGTCAACTTGCAGATCCGGATTGCGCTGGAAGGCCGGCGTCGGCGTGATGCGCATATTCACCACAGTGCGAGTCCGGCCGACATCCAACGTTACCGCCGGCTCCTTGGACAGCGCGGCGACTGCGTCGAACGCCAGGGCCAAGTCGGCCTCACCGAGACCGAGCTTCTGCGCACCCAAAGCGGAGTCATCGGCCGCGATCCGCACGTGGCTGTAAACTGCCCCGTTCTTCTGACTCAGGCCAGTCATGTCGAACACCGAGCAAGCCTTGCCCTCCAGGTGAGCAGCCATCGCCAGCAACGCGCCGACAGTTACTACCCCAGTGCCGCCGATACCGGACACCATGATGTTGAAAGCGCCATCCATCATCACCTCGCTCGGTGCCGGTAGATTCTGGATTAGCTCTGCGACCATGTCGGACTTCTTCGGCTTGCGCGGTTCGGCACCGAGTACGGTGATGAAGCTTGGGCAGAAGCCCTTCACGCAGCTGTAGTCCTTGTTGCAGTTGGACTGATCGATCTGGCGCTTGCGCCCCAGTTCGGTCTCCTTCGGCCACACACTGACGCAGTTGGACTGTACCGAGCAGTCGCCACAGCCTTCGCAAACATCGGAATTGATGAACATGCGCTTGGCCGGGTTGGGGAATTTGCCGCGCTTGCGGCGCCGACGTTTCTCGGCAGCGCAGGTCTGCTCGTAAACGATCACCGTGACGCCCTGGACCTCGCGCAGCTCACGCTGCACCGCTTCGTAATCGTCGCGGTGGTGCACCGTCACTCCGGTACCGAGGCCACTTTGTTTGCCGTAATTGTCCGGGTTGTCGGTGACCACCACGCAGCGCTGCACACCTTCGGCGAGTACCTGGCGGGTAATGTCTCCGGGGGTCAACGGCCCATCCACCGGCTGGCCACCGGTCATCGCCACTGCGTCGTTGAACAGGATACGGAAGGTTATGTTGACCTTCGCCGCCACCGCCCCGCGGATAGCCAGCAAGCCCGAGTGGTAGTAGGTGCCATCGCCCATGTTCTGGAAGATATGTGGCGTATCGGAGAAATGCCCGAGGCTGAACCAGTGTCCACCCTCGCCGCCCATGTGAGTGTTGGGCAGCATCGCCGGGCCGCTGTACATGGCCATGGCATGACAACCGATACCACCGGCAGCGATGCTGCCTTCCACCGTACGGGTACCGGTGTTGTGCGGACAGCCGGAGCAGAAGTATGGCGAGCGTGCAGCCTCGGCAGGGTCCATCGAGGCGATCCGCTCGAGGATCTTCACCAGATCGGCGGAACGTGCGAACGCAGAGTCTGCCTGAATACCCAGGCGCCGCAGGCGCTCGGCGATCACCACAGCCAATTGTGTCGGTTCGAGCTGAACATCAGAGGGGATCATGAACGCGCCGTCCTCGTCGAGCTTGCCGACTATCAACGGTGCGTCCTCCATACCGTAGAGAATCGCCTTGGCCTGGCTCTCCACCAACGGGTCCTTTTCCTCGATGAACAGCAGTTCATCGTGTCCGCTGGCGAACTCTCGTAGCCCCTGCGGCTCGATCGGATACATGCAGCCGAGCTTGTAGAAGGAGATACCTAACATGGCCGCACCGGCAGCATCGAGGCCGAGCATGGCCAGGGCCTGGATCACGTCCTGCACAGCCTTGCCGGCCGACACGATACCCAGGCGACGCCGTGGTGCATCGATGCGAACCTCGTCGATACGATTGGCGCGGACGAATTTCTCGATCAGTGGCCAGCGATAGCGTTTGACCACTACTTCCGACTGCTGGCGGTCGATGTGCGAGGAATAGTTGTGGATGCCGTTGGGCGGAAGCTCGCCATAAGGAGGCAGCACCGGCGTAACGATGGCGGCGCCGACATCGACGGTCATCGTCTGTTCGAGCGTCTCGTTGCACATCTTGAAGCCGGTATACAGGCCGGTGTAGCGCGACATGGCGAAACCGAGCAGCCCCAGGCGCACCACGTCAAACACATTCGATGGTGCCAGGATCGGCATATTGCAGTGCATCAGCGCAACTTCGCTCTGGTGCGCCAGAGTCGAGGACTTGCCGGAATGGTCGTCACCGGCCACCACGAGTACGCCACCGTTGGGGTGGGTGCCACCGACGTTGCCATGCTTGAGCGGGTCGCCGGAACGATCCACACCCGGGCCCTTGCCGTACCAGATGGCAAACACACCATCCTTGTTCGGCTTTGGCGCACCAGCCAGCATCTGGGTGCCCCACACGGCAGTGGCGGCCAAATCCTCGTTGACACCGGGCTGGAACAGGATGTCGTGCTGTTCCAGCAGTTTCTTCACTCGCCACAGCTCTAGGTCGTAACTGCCCAGCGGCGAGCCACGGTAACCGGAGATGAATCCCGCTGTGTTCAGTCCGTTGGCCCGGTCGATCTCGCGCTGCAGCATCGGTACGCGAACGAGCGCCTGCGTCCCGGTCATCAGTACGGTCCCGCTCTCGGCGGTGTATTTATCCTCTAGCTTCACGTCACGCATGATTATTGTTTTCCGTAGATCGTTGGAGCGGAGCCCGAGCGGTGTCAGGCCGATACCGGGCGCGTACGGTAGTGCGTCGGTTCGAATGGATAGGTAGCGTTCTTCGCCACTAGATAGGCTGAGAAGGCCTCGTCGAAAGCGGTCAGCACTCGCTGCGAGCTGTCGCGCCCGGCCACCTGTTGCGCCCACTGCTCAAGACCCAATTCGGCCAAGATGGAACGTTGGTAGACGAACAAGCAGACGCGTTCGGCGATGTCCAAGCAGTAGAAGGCGAACAGGTCGGCATAGCCGAGTGACTCACCCAGCAGGTAGGGACGCGGTACCACCAAACGCCGCAGCGCCGCAGTGGAGCGGTCCAGGGTGAAACGCGAGGCCTCCAGTGTGGAGATGTCGTTATCACCGCCCATGAAAACGCCGGGGAACAACGCACGCACTGGCACTTCAACGTACATCTGCACGACATTGATGATCTGCCGGGCCCGGGCACGCAGGAACGCATCGGCCGGGTACAGGCCGGTCGGCCCCATCAGATCCTCAAGGTATTCGAGAATGGCCACGGTTTCCGCCAACCAGCCATGTTCGGTTTCCAGCACGGGAATCTTGCCCATCGGGCTCAGAACGAGGAACGACTCGTCCTGGCTAGCACGCCGCGGCACCACCTCGAAACGCGCCCCGACCTCGATCAGCGCGGCGTGCGCGATATTGAAGTAGTTGCTCACGGCATAGCCGTGCAGGCGCAGCAGCGGCCCGTTCATCACGCCTGCCCTGCCGTACCGGCGCAGTCGAAGATCTTGCCGGGATTGAGAATGCCGCGCGGATCCAACAGGCGCTTCAGATCCTGCATCAGTTGCCGCTCGACCGGACTGCGGCTGATCGGGAACCAGCGCTTCTTCTCCAGACCAATGCCATGCTCGGCAGAAACCGAACCGCCGTAGTCAGCCAGCGGCTCGTAGACACAGGCTTCGATCGCAGAGCTCTCCTCGGGTGTACCCGCACCAATGGCAATATGCAGGTTGCCGTCGCCGACATGTCCGAGGAAGGCAATCGCACCTTGCGGCCAACCAGCCTTCAGGCGCTCAGCGACACGCTGCATGTAGGGCTCCATGTCGCCGACCGGCAGGGAGATATCGAAGGCATGGAAGGGGCGGAAATCGTTGAGCAGGTGCTCCAGGTCTTCACGAATCGCCCAGATCGAATGCTTCTCACGCTCGGAGCGGGCGATCACCGCGTCATCGACCAAGCCCTTCTCGATCCCTCCCGACAGGGCTCGCTCGAACAGCTCCGCATCACGCTCCTGACTGGCACCGAGGGACTCGATGATTGCGTAATAAGGCTTATCCGAGGGCAGCGGCGGATGATGGCGACCAGGGCCGGTATTGACCCGATAGAAGTTGTTGTCGATCAGCTCGAAGGCGCTCAACTGCCCGCCAAGTGCGCCATCCATATGGCGCAGCAGTTGGGCGATCTGCTCGAAGTTGCTAGCGCAGACCATCGCCGTGTTGCTGCTCGATGGTAGCTCGCGCAGACGCAGCACCAGACGGGTGATCACCCCCAGCGTGCCCTCGCTGCCAATGAACAACTGCTTGAGGTCGTAGCCAGTGTTGTTCTTGATCATGCGATTGAGCGACGACACCACTCGGCCGTCGGCCAATACCGCCTCGAGACCGAGCACCTGCTCGCGCATCATGCCGTAGCGGATAACCCGCACTCCGCCAGCGTTGGTGGCGGCGTTGCCGCCCAACTGACAAGAGCCACGCCCCCCCAGATCGAGCGGGAAGCTCAGACCGAAAGGCTGTAGGTGATCCTGCAGGGTTTCCAAGATCACGCCCGCCTGCACGGTGACCGTACGATTGGCAGGATCGACGTGTTCGATCCGATTCATCCGCTCCAGCGACAGCACCAAGTCGCCAGGCCGTGTCTGAGTCGCGCGCACCCACCCAGACATCCCTCCCTGAATCACCACGGGCTGACCCGCCGTGTTGCACAGAGCCAGGACACGGGCCACCTGATCGACGTCAGCCGGCCGGACGATGGCATCAGCCTCGATGCGGCTCATGAAAACGCCCGGATGGCGCGAACTGACATCCTGGCCAACGAGGAGCCCATTGTCGCCAACGATCGCGCGTAGCTGTTCGAGAAACTCGACCGGTATCCGCCCTACGCCGCTGGCGGCATTCGACGGGAGGTCGGCCTGGAGTTGGGAAGAAATGTCTGATGTGGTCATAAGCATTGCGGGCCTGTTCTTGGAGTTATCGCGGTCGCACGCCCTGCGGATGGCATGGCACGCAGGCTGGGTGGACTTCATTCTTGGCAAATAGCCGCAACCCCGCGATGGCTGTGCGAAGAGGCAGAAAGCAATTCGTGCCAAATTTGCGACCAGCCGGCAGGTGGTCGCTTTCGCGGGAAAGACATTCCAGGAGGAGTTTCTGACGCTGCGTCAGCAATGGCCCATCAGAATGGGGGCCATGGATGGTGAGCTGAAACGATTGGAATCGGCATGGCGTTCGAGCTTGATCCGACTATGGTTCGCTCGGGAGTACGCCGTATCGTGTCGCCGGACGTCAGCAGTTGCCACGCTGTTTCCTGGCGGGCACCCCAGCCATGCCAGTGGCGGGTGCAGTGCCCTGGGGATACAAGGCTGCGCTTCCATCATCGATCACCATGCGGACACGGCAGCTCTCCCCTACCATCAGGGAGAACTCAGGGGCATGTACCCACTCAGCACAACGGGGTCGCGGTCGTGTGTATCAGAAGGGCTTGGCACGCATCATGTAGAAAGCCAACAGAAGCGCTACCACCTGTACCAGCAAGGCAACCCGTCGCCTGGTATCCCCGTGCTCACTGGCAAAGGCTCGCCTGGACATCGTCGCGGCAATGCCATGAACCAGGAACAGGGCCAGGCCCACGTACGGGAACAGCATGAAGCGCCATGGGCCGACAAAGGTGACGGCCAGGCCGGTGAGCCCCATTAGGCCAGCGACCGCGCGATGGGCGATGTAGGCGGCCTTCTTGCCGCCACTCGGCCCGGCAGCGTTGCCCTTGCCTCCATTCCAGGCCAGGAATGACCAGGCGACCGTCAGCAGCAACGACAGAACCGCCGTCAGAAGATGGGAGTGTTTGAGAGCGACATACATGAGAAGTCCTTATTTTTTGAAAAAACGCTGAGCCGGAGCAGGTGTCGATTCGTCCTTGCAGAGCTAGCACCGCGCTCCCACCTCATCCGCCCGGAGGTGACGACCGTTTGTGCCCGCAAAGGATGTTCACCAGAGCTTTCACCGAGTTGCGCAATTCATCGACCGCCGTCATATCCAGGCCCAGTTGCAGGGCCAGAGTTTCCGGAACGGACAGGGCATCCGCGCGCAGCTCGCGCCCGTGCGCCGTGAGGTCGATGAGCACTCGCCGCTCATCCTCGGGGTCGCGCCGCCGGCTGATGAATCCCCCTTGCTCCATACGCTTGAGCAGCGGAGTCAGGGTTCCAGAGTCTAGGTGCAGGCGTTCCCCCAGATCCCCGACACTGGCTGGGGAGCGCTCCCACAGCACCAGCATGACCAGATACTGCGAGTAAGTGAGTCCGAGTGGCTCCAGCACCGGGCGATAAAGACGTGTCAACAGATTGGATGCGGCATAGATGGGAAAGCAGACCTGGCGATCCAGCATGAGTGGATCATCGTCTTTCTTGATTTTCGCGAGTTCCTTGGGACGTTTTCCTGCCTTCATCTCAATCGCCTATCTGGTTCGACTACACACTGGTGGCGACATGTTCAAAGCGCCAACAGTAATTAATTGCTAGCAATTGTATTGCTAGCCTATGAATTGGTAAATGCACCACAATGCTTCCTCCTAGATTTTGCAAGGGAATATCGTCTTTCGCCGATGCTAGGCGTGGTGGGATCAGCAGTTAGGTGAGCGGTCAGGATTCATAGGGGTTGGTTCAGTCATTGCGTCTGGTCACCCGAGCTTGCGGGAACAACATCGAGATCGGACAGCGAACGTGGCTCATACAGCGGGTAGCCGTTCAGCTCGCTTCGGTAGCGGGCAGCATGCGGAAGTAGTCGCACCATTCGGCGATCCATCCGTCGCGTATCACGAAGATGCCCATTAGGTGGATCGTCGCGATAACGGTGCTGTCGGCCTTGCCCAGGTAGTCGACGCGCTCGGTGAACACGCGCTCGCCGTCCTGCGCGATCGCCAGCATGTCCACCGCGATGTTGTCTAGGCCCGGCGCGAACGTCTCGATCAGAGCGATCGCGTCGGCGCGCGTCGTGGTGCGGGTCAAGCTGACGTTCTCGTAGAGCGCATCCTCGGCCAGCCAGTCGGCAAACGATTGCCTGAGCGATCCCAGTCCTTGTGGTCATACGCCAATGAAGGACTGCACGACATCGACGAGAGTGAGTGATGACATCGTCTTTTCCTCTCCTGCTCGGATGATTCGGGTCCGCCGGGAGTGTCAGCCTGGGCGGATGCCGCGGCAGCACACCTTAGCCACAACGGCATCACCAAAACCTGACGCCAGCCGCGAGCGCCAGGTTCGCTATCGGCACGTGGATCACGTCAACGCGTATGCACCGTCAGCACCACATCGACTTTGCCACGTGTCGCGTTGGAGTACGGGCAGACCTTGTGCGCCTCAGCGACGATCACCTCGGCCTTGGCCTGCTCGATACCGACCAGGGTCACCTCCAGCGCGACCGTCAGCCCGAAGCCGCCGGCAGCGTTTGGCCCGATGCCGACCGCGGCGACCACTTCCACGTCGTTGTCGCGGATCTTCACCTCCTGGTTGCGGGTCGAGTGGATGATCGCATTGCCGAAACAGGCCGCGTAGCCGGCGGCAAACAGTTGCTCGGGGTTGGTCGCCCCACCCTTGCCGCCAAGGCCAGCAGGCAGGGCCAATTGCAGGTCAAGCAATCCGTCGTCACTGCGAACGGTGCCATTGCGACCACCGATGGCGGTGGCCTTCGCGGTATACAGCACACTCATGAAGCATCTCCTTAACGTTGGCTCAGTCCAGAATGGACGCTACAAATTATATTGCTAACAATATAATTGACAACAACATTAAAATGAGAAACCGCTTCCGGCCGGCAATAACCTCAGCAGATACCTCAGGAAGCGCTCAATTGCCTCTGAACAGCGCTCTGCGTTTGGCGAAGAATGCGGCGATGCCTTCACGGAAATCGCCGCTGCCGGCACAAGCACGAAATGCCTCGTGCTCGGCGTCTAGCTGTTGCTCCAGGGTTCGACTGGACGCACCTCGCAACAGCCGTTTGATCTCCCCATAGGCGAACCCTGGCCCAACAGCCAAACGCTGTGCCAGCTTCCGGGTTTCCACCACCAAGTCGTCCTGCGCTACGACCTGGGCGACGAGCCCGAGCTGCAGCGCCCGTTCGGCTGACAGCACCTCGTTGAGCAGAGCCATACGCATGGCGCGCTGCAGGCCGACCTGCCGCACCAAATGCCAGGAGCCACCAGCATCGAGGCAGGTAGCGATGCCACTGTAGGCCAGACAGAACCTGGCGTCGGCCGCAGCGATAGTCAGATCGCAGCCCAGGGCGATACTCATGCCTGCACCGGAAACCGCACCCTGCACACTACCGAGGACGGGTTGCGGAAACGTCGCCAGCAAGGCCAGGGCTTGGTGTAGCGGTTCAATGATCTCCGAGGCCAGCTGCACCGGATCGGCGGCGGCGTGGAATGCCGCCAGATCACCACCTGCCATGAAGGCCCGGCCTGTGCCGGACAGCACGATAACCCGAACGTCTGTCCGCTCCCGCAGCTCCTCGCAGAGGGCCAACAAGCAGCGCGCGCTGTCCACGTCGATGGCGTTGAGCGCCTCGGGGCGGTCGAAGATGACTTCGGCGATGCCAGCCTCGACCTCCAGCCTGACCGGGACCGCCTTCATACCGTGACCGCCAGTGCCTTCAGCGGTGTTTCTGCATTGCCCAAGGCCTGCAGGTCAGGTTTCACACCGGCCTTGACCAGAGCCTTGCCCTGCACGTAGTCACGCGTCAGGTTCACGCAATCCAGCGCCAGCACACGCCCTTCCTTCAGGTAAACAACGGAGAAGCTGCGCGAGGTGGGGTCGCCCCGTAACACTGTCTGGTCGTAGCCCGCCGAAAGGCCGATGGTCTGCAGTTTCAGGTCGTATTGGTCGGACCAGAACCAGGGAACCGCATCGTAGGCCTCAGGCTGCCCAACCAGGTACTTGGCCACCACCTTGGCCTGGTCGTTGGCATTTTGCACCGACTCCAGGCGTATCGGCCCTGGCAGGGCGCAATAGCGGTTTACGTGGGCGGCGCAATCACCGATGGCGAACACATCCGGCAAACCACTGCGGCAGAACTCGTCGACCTGCACACCATTGCCTTGCGGCAGGCCGGCAGCGATCAGCGGCTCGACCGCAGGAATAATGCCGATGCCGACGATGACCATGTCCGCCGGCAGCAGTGTGCCATCGCCCAGGGCCACGGCGCTAACCCTACCTTCTTCGCCGACCAGACGCTCGACCGCCACCCCGAGGCGTACGTCCACTCCATGACCACGATGTTCGGCCTCATAGAAGCGCGATAATTCCTCCCCGGCCACGCGGGCCAGTACCCTGTCCTGAGCTTCCAGTACCGTCACCGACTTGCCAAGCTTGCTCAGTACCGCCGCAGCCTCCAAGCCGATGTAACCACCACCGATCACCACTACCCGGCGGGTACCATCAAGCTCAGCAATCATTCGGTCGACGTCGGCGCGATTGCGCACCGAGTGCACTCCAGCCAGATCGTACCCCTCGCAGCTCAGGCGTCGAGCCGCCCCGCCGGCAGCCCAGATCAATGCCCCGTATTCGATGCTCTCGCCAACGGCAGTCTCCAGACGGTGCGCCTGGGAATCGACCTTGACCACGCGCTCGCCAAGGCGCAGCTCAATATGCTTTTCGTTCCAGAAGCTCGCCGGGCGCAGGAGAAAATGGTCGAAACCCTTCTCGCCCGCCAGGTAGTCCTTGGACAGCGGCGGGCGCTCGTATGGCAACTCGCGCTCTTCGCCGATCAAAACAATGCTCCCCTGGAATCCCGACTGCCTGAGCAGGCTCGCGGCCTGTGCCCCTGCATGTCCGGCGCCGACAATCACCACATCTTTACGCATCGTCCATCCCCTCTTGTCGTTGTTGCGACCGTCGCTCAGTCTTCCGGTGCCAGAGTCACCCGAAGCCCGTCGAGCTCCTCGCGAAACACCACCTGGCAGGACAACCGCGAGGTCGGCGTGCGGTGCTCGGAACTATCGAGCAGGTCGTTCTCGTCGGCACCCATCGGCTCCAGACGATCAGCGAATGCAGGGTCGACAATGACGTGACAGGTGGCGCACGAACAGGTCCCACCGCACAATGCGAGGATTTCATCCACCCCGCCGCTGCGCATGATTTCCATCAGAGTCTGCGAGGCTTCCGCCTGCAGAGTCATCAATTCACCTTCACGGTTTTCAACGATGAGAATGCCCATTTCGGTTCTCGCTGTTCTTGTCTTGTTGTTGTAGGCCGCTACCGCGGTCAGCCGTACGGACCAATCCCGGAAGTCATCCGTTCGCGCCAAGTGGACGACAGTGCGAAGCAATTCCCATGGCTCGCGGCCAGTCGGTCGGCGCTTTCGAGAAAGTACGCCAGTCCCTCTACCTCGACAAACGATACCGGGCCACCGCTCCAGCTCGGGAAACCAGCCTCGATCGCCGCCGCATCCGCCTCCAGCGGATCGGCGATCAGGCCCTCCTCAAGGCAACGCAGGGCCGCCAGGGACTGCACATAGAGCAGACGCTGGCGGAGCTCGGCCATCATGGTGAAATCCACCTCGTGCTCACCCCACGGCTGTACCGTGTCCGCCATTTCGACTCGCACTGCATGGCGGCGAACCAGATTGTTCACCAGTACTACCGGGGCACCTTCGTCCAGCATCGCCAGTCGCTCCTCGAGCACCGACTGGCGCAGACGTTGCAGGTAGATCTCCGGGTCGCCGCGTTCGACGCGTCTGGATAGGACCTGGCGAGAAATGAAGAAGGTGCGTGCCATGGCTTCGGCCCGGGGTGAACGCACGGTGTTGAAGAAATAGCGGGACTCGATGCGCAGGCCGGCATCGATCGGAACCTGCGCCCCTTCATAGACACACTTAAGAACGTTGCCCAGTGCCGGATGATCGGCTCCCGAGTTGGCCAGACGCGCGGCAATGGCTGGCGCAAAACCTCGGTAACCCTGCGGCGAGTGCGGTCCGCCACCAGGTAGCTTGAACGCCGAGTCATCCCACGGCGCCTGCGCCTGAGGATGTTCGAGCACCCAGCGACGGGCAGTATCCAGCAGGGAGTCGGCGGGCACCCGAGCATGCAAGATACCGCCGGCCAAGGCCGCGTCGGCAGTGATCGGCACACCATCGAGCAGATAAGGCAAGGCGGCCTCGATACCGATTAGGCGCATCAGCCTCTGGGTACCACCTGCCCCCGGCAGCAAGCCGACCCCTGTCTCGGGAAAAGCCAGGCGCAGTTTCGGGTCATCCACCGCAACGCGGTAATGACAAGCCAGCGCCAACTCCAGTCCGCCGCCAAGGGCCATCCCGTTGATGGCGGCTGCCACCGGCTTGCCACAGGTTTCCAGGGCACGTAGGCGGCGCGACAGGCTGCTACTCTCGACCAACCCCTGGCGTAGCGCCTGCTGGTCGCGGGCCGCACGCCAACGTTTGAAATGACCGACGATCTCCGGCAGGTCCGCTCCGGCGCAGAAGCCGCTGGGCTTGGCGGAGATCAGCACCGCTCCGCGAATCCGCTCCGAGTCGCGCAGCATTTCCACCACGGCGTCCAGTTCGGCCTGCACCTCGTCACTGATGACGTTCATGCTCTTGCCGGGAATATCGAAGGTGACCAGGGCAACGCCGTCGTCATCGATCGCGATCGAAAAATTCTTCATGCTCGTCCCCTCACACCCGCTCGATAACGGTGGCGGTACCCATACCAGCACCGACGCACAGGTTGACCAGTGCAGTCTGCCTATCACTGCGCTCCAACTCGTCCAGTGCAGTGCCGAGGATCATCGCCCCGGTAGCGCCCAGCGGGTGCCCCATGGCAATAGCTCCGCCGTTGACATTGACCTTGGCCGGGTCTAGCTCCAGCTCCTGCAGGTAGCGCAGCACCACCGCGGCGAAAGCTTCGTTAAGCTCAAACAGATCGATATCGGAGATAGCCATGCCCAGCCGTCGCAGAACCTTCTGTGTCACCAGTGCCGGCCCGGTGAGCATGATGGTCGGCTCCGAGCCAATGGAGGCCATGCCCAGGATCCGCGCACGCGGCTTCAGACCGAGCGCCTCACCAGCCATCTTCGAACCAATGAGCACTGCGGACGCGCCATCGACCATTCCGGATGAATTGCCGCCATGGTGGACATGCTCGAGCCTCTCGACCTGCGGATAGCGTTGCAACGCCGCGGCGGCATAGCCGGACTCTCCCATCCTGGCGAAAGCTGGCTTGAGTCCGGCCAGCGACTCCAGGGTGGTCTGCGGACGCATGTGTTCGTCGCGCTCCAGCAGAACGATGCCGGACTGGTCCAACACCGGCACGATAGAGCGGGTGAAACGGCCCTCACTCCACGCCTGCGCTGCACGCCGCTGGCTCTCGACCGCGTAGCTATCGACATCCTCACGACTGAAGCCATGCAGGCTGGCTATCAGATCGGCGCCAATCCCCTGAGGTGCGTAGTAGTGATCGAAGGCGAAAACCGGATCGACCATCATCGCCCCGCCGTCGGCGCCCAGCGCCACCCGGGACATGGACTCGACTCCCCCGGCTACGACAAAGCGCGCCTCCCTGCTGGCTACCTTGCCGGCGGCGATATTGCAGGCCTCCAACCCCGAAGCGCAGAAGCGGTTGAGGTGCACACCCGGCACGCTCTGATCGTAGCCGGCCACCAGTGCGGCGATACGGGCGATATCACTGCCCTGCTCCCCCACCGGCATCACGCAGCCGAGGATCACGTCATCAACCAACGCAGTATCGAGCCCGTTGCGCTCACGGATGGCATGCAGCACTTGGCTGGCCAGGTTCAGGGCGGTCACTTCATGCAGGGCCCCGTCGGGGCGGCCGCGGCCACGCGGAGTGCGCACCGCATCATAGATATAGGCGGAAGTCATGCTGTCTCCGATTGCCGTATGGCTAGCGCGGCGCCAGACGAATCGCGCCGTCGAGACGTACGGACTCGCCATTCATGTAGGCGTTGGTGATAAGGAACGTAGCCAGGTCGGCATACTCCTCGGGTAAGCCAAGGCGCTGCGGGAAGGGCACCGAGACCGCCAGCGACTGCTGCACGTTTTCTGGCAGACCGGCCATCATCGGCGTGGCGAACAGGCCAGGCAGGATAGTGTTGATTCTCACACCGTCACCGGCCAGGTCACGGGCGATCGGCAAGGTCATGCCGACTACACCGGCCTTGGAGGCAGCATAGGCCGCCTGGCCCACCTGTCCGTCCTGGGCAGCGACGCTGGCAGTATTGACGATCACTCCGCGCTCGCCGTGCTCCAGCGGCTCGAGTGTCAGCATGCCGGCTGCCGAACGGGCCAGGCAGCGGAAGGAGCCAACCAGATTGATCTGTACCACCCGGTCGAAATCGGCGCTGGGAAACACCTTGATTTCGCCGGTCTTGCGATCGCGTCCGGCGGTTTTGATGCCTTTCGAAATACCGGCGCAATTCACCAGGATGCGCTCCTGGCCATGCACCTCTCGAGCACGAGCGAAGCCTACGTCAACTGACTCGTCCGACTGCACGTCGACCTGACAGAACACTCCCCCCACTTCCCGAGCCACCTGTATGCCGCGCTCTGCGTTCATGTCAAAGATAGCGACCTTCACACCACTCGCAGCTAGCCTGCGGACTACCGCCTCCCCTAACCCAGAGGCACCACCGGTCACCACCGCGGCGATGTTCGAATCCAGCTTCATAGCACTCACCTTTCTTGTAGATCTTATTGTTGCGGACCAATTGCCCGCCAAGCCGTCGGCCAGTGACACACATTGTCCGCACTGTGCTTGGTCGGGCCACAACCGAAAATGCCATTACATGCCTTTTCACGACATTAATCGGCGCCAGCCCCCGACCCGCTCTAGTGCCTCCAGCAAGAACGGCTTCAAGATTCCTTCAGACACGCGGGGCACACCCGCCAGATCATTCGAAATGGCAGACAAAGAAGGAGATGAAAATGCGCATATTGATCGTCGGGGCTGGCGCCATTGGCGGTTACATCGGCGGGCGCCTGTTACAGGCGGGGCAGGACGTAACCTTCCTGGTCCGCCCCCAACGAGCAGTGATGCTCGCCCGCGAGGGCCTCGTCGTGAAAAGCCCGCTCGGAGACATCCACTATCCCTCTCCAATCTGCGTGTTGGGCGGTGAGATACAGCAGCCCTATGACCTGATCCTACTGAGCTGCAAATCCTACGATCTGGAGCGAGCGATGGAGGACTTCTCCCCGGCCGTCGCCGAGCATACCGCCATCCTTCCGCTGCTTAATGGCATGCGGCACCTAGACCTGCTGGAGAGGCGCTTCACACGACACAACGTACTGGGCGGCCAGTGCCGCATCTCGCTCGACCGGAACGCTTCCGGCGCCATCGTCCATCACAATGACGTCAATCAAATCTCGTTCGGTGAACTGGACGAAGAGAGAAGCCCTCGCACCCAGGCAATTGCCGTAGCTCTGCATGGTGGCGCTGGCTTCGAGGCGATCCCCTGCACGCGGATAGTGCAGGAGATGTGGGAGAAATGGGCTCTGATAGCCACCGGCGCGGGTATCACCTGCCTGATGCGAGCTGCGCTGGGTGACATTCTAGCGGCGGGTGGAAAGCACCTGGTCGTCGCGCTTCTCGACGAGTGCGCGGAGATTGCAGCCAGGGCCGGCTACCCCTTACGTGATGCCATCCACCATCGCTACCTGGAGGTACTGACGGAGCCAGGCTCCCCCTGATGGCGTCGGTCCTGCGCGACGTCGAGCGAGGCGTGGAGACCGAAGCCGAGCACATCCTGGGCGATCTCTTGGAGCGCCGGGGCCCACCTCAGGAAGACGATCGCTCGATTCTCGCCGTTGCGCTCGTTCACCTGAGGGCCTACGAAGCCCGCCGCATACGCGAAACCACTTACGGCTAATGAGAAGGCACTGATCAGTGCTATTGGCATCAAAAGGATGTCGATTCACTCCAGAGGAGATCCGCATGCTGTCATCGAAAAACAACAAGGCGGTACTGGCTTGCCTGTCACGACTCGTCGAAGCTCTAGAAGATTTTCCTACCGTCATTCTGCCCAGCCGCTGCGAGATGAGCACGCTGGCTACCCGTGCCTATCAGGCCTGGCAAGCGCATTCTGAGGAATATTTGCGCCAGCAGCAGCAACGCGATGAACTTCAGCTTGCACTGGATGCGCTCGCTAGCCAGATGTCCTCTAACGAAGCCCAACTACAGGCCGCCAACAGTCGTTTCGAACTGATCGGCCATGCGAGCGTTGATGGCTGGTGGAGCCAAGCCCTGATAACCGACAAGAGCGTGGATGAAGACGGGTGCTGGTACTCAGATCACTTCCATGCCTTGCTGGGATTTGATGGCGACGACTCGCATATCCCACCCGGTGGCTGGACAGCTCTGCTGCATGAGGAAGACAGGCAGACGACCTTGGACGCCCTGGCACGTCATCTGGCCAGGAAGCATGAGAGCCGCCCCTTCACCACTGAAGCCCGCCTACGCACAAAAAGCGGAGAGGACCGCTGGTTCTTGATTAGCGCCGCGATCCAGCGCGACGAACAAGGCGTGCCCCTACTCATGGCCGGAACCATTCGCGATATTCACGCTCAGCGCCAGCGGGACATCGAGCTCGACAGAACCCTGGTACGCTTCGAGCTATCCCGGGAGATGCTCAGCGACGGCCTCTGGGATATGGAGGTTATCGATGGCGATCCCCTCAACCCGAGCAACCCTTTGTGGTGGTCACCTCAGTTCCGCCACATGCTCGGTTTCGATGATGGGGAAGATTTTCCCAACGTGCTCGACAGCTGGGCTTCGCGCATCCACCCAGACGACAAACCGGATGTCATTGAACTATTCGCCGCTCACCTCGGCGATCGCAGTGGCAAGACGCCGTTCAAGTCCGTCTACCGAATCAAGTTGAAAAGCGGGGAGTACCGCTGGTTCCGCTCACTCGGCCAGACCCGGCGCACACC
This sequence comes from Pseudomonas sp. 273, assembly GCF_029201425.1. NCBI lineage: Bacteria > Pseudomonadati > Pseudomonadota > Gammaproteobacteria > Pseudomonadales > Pseudomonadaceae > Pseudomonas > Pseudomonas sp. 273. The sequence goes on along the minus strand of NZ_CP116775.1, from coordinate 2,072,325 downwards.
AGATGGCACGCCGGTACGTGTGGTCGGGGCGTTGGCCGACATTCATTTGGAGCGGTTGGAGGAGCAGTTGCGTGGCGAACAGGAACAGCAACGCCAGAACATGGAGCAGAGTCTGCAAAAACTGACGGAAATCGTCGGCGTCATCCACAGTATCGCCAACCAGACCAACCTGCTGGCACTAAACGCCGCCATCGAGGCCGCCCGCGCGGGCGATGCCGGACGGGGCTTCGCGGTGGTGGCTGACGAGGTCCGCAAACTCGCCAACCGCACGCGGGAGGCCACGCAACAGGCGGCCAACATGATCAACTCGCGCTGAACTATGTCTAACTCCGAGAGCAGCAGTTCAACGAATGCCAAGTCAGGCCAACCATGTCAGCGCATCTGTACCTGATTCCTGACATGTTTTCAGAAGCTCTAATATCAGATACGGAAACACCCGACCAAGGTTTGCAAATGACTACCTAGACGTGCCAACTCAACGCTAACAGCCGCGGTTTCCTCACCTGCCGCGGCGCTTTGATCCGCGATATCACGAACCTGCACCACGCTACGGGTTATTTCCTCGGCGACCGTACTCTGCTGCTCGACAGCCGTGGCAATTTGCAGATTCATGCTCTGGATTTCAGAAATTTTGCTGGTGATGCTTGCCAGCATCTTTCCAGCTTGGTTGGTCAGCGCCACGCTGCTACCAGTCAGCTCCTGGCTGCTCTTCATTGCCTGAGCCACTTGCTGAGTACCAGCATGCAGCCCAGCCACCAACTCCTCGATCTCCAAGGTGGACTGCTGGGTACGTAATGCCAAGCCACGCACTTCGTCGGCGACCACAGCAAAACCACGCCCAGCCTCTCCAGCCCGAGCGGCCTCGATGGCGGCGTTTAGTGCCAGCAGGTTGGTCTGCTCGGCCACTGACTTGATCACATCCATCACACTACCGATGCGCTGGCTTTCTTGCTGCAGATGGGCCATGGCTGCCACAGAGCGGGTAACCTCGGCTGACAGTTTGTCAATCTGTGAGAGCACTTCGGCCGCTATCCGATTGCTGTTACGGGCCTCTTCATCCGCGCTAGTGGCAGCCCGGGAAGCGTCAGCGGCGTTACGGGCCACCGCCTGCACAGTAGCAGCCATTTCGTTCATGGCAGCAGCAGCCTTGTCGGCCTCTACTTTCTGACTCTTGATCCCCGAGCAGCTCTGTTCAGTGACTGCTGCCAACTGCTCCGACGCACTGGCAATCTGAGCGCTGCTGTCGAGAATGCCCGAGATCAATTCGTGTAAAGCAGTACCCATACGTTGAATACCTTGCTGAAGCACACCGATTTCGTCGCGGCGCAGGAAGTTCGGAATGTTTGTCAGGTCACCGTTGGCGATGCGCTCGACCACTCCTAGAGTACTACTCAGCGGCTGGGTAATCTGCCGGGTAATAAACCATGCAGCCAGGATGCCGGCCAATAGGGCAAGCAGCGTCAGCGCCGTCTGTACAATGCGACTGGATGCAGCCAACTGGTCTCGGTACTCAAGCTGACGCAGGTTCAACGAGCGGGTTATTTCACCGGTTTCTTCGGCGACCCTGAGCAGCACTCGCCGGGCCTGCTCAACTGCCGCGATGGCAGCTCGGTAGTCGCCGATGCGCTTGGCATATTCCTGCCGATCCTCCGAGACAGCTAATAACTCGCTGGGCGGCTGCTCGCCGAAGACACCGAATAGGTCGGGAGAGCGCCCTATCGCCAAGCGCATCTGCTCGTCCAATAACCGTTCAGATGCCTCGCTGGGGTTATTCACATAGCCTTCAGCACGAAAGCGAACCAGCAACAGATCTTGCATAAGACCTGCGGAGGCTTGGTAATAAGCGAAACGGCGTTGGTCATGCTCATCCATATCGAGCGCCAACTTTTCCAGAGTACCAAGTGCCTCGAACGCGCGGTCGGCGCGAACCGTCATCTCATTTCGAGTCAGATCAGCTACACGGTTGGCATCGCGTAGCGTATCCAGGGCCTTACGGTACTCACCAACCAACTCGCTCTGCCGCTGCTCAAGCGCAATGAGCTCCGGCTGAGCGAAGAGCCTTAAGGCCCGCATCGCTGACTGCTTGTGCTGGAAATTGTCTAGCGCGCCGTTCAGCTTCTGCTCGGCAGCCGCATTGCGGCCGTCCAGCAGATAGTCCTGTAACGACAGGCGCAATACCGCCAGGGATTCGTTGAGCTCGCCATAGACCTCTTGGGCCCTGCTCCGCTCCAGCAGGTTCTCGCGGGTACTCCAACCTCCCAGCGCGAGCAAGACGTTGAAGAGCAAGACCAGACCAAATCCCAGCCCCAGCTTGTAGCTGACGCTGAGATTGTCGAACCACTGCTTCATACAGAACATCTCCTACTCCAAGGGACTTGGTATAGCTCAAGATTTGAGTGCATATTATTTTAAATGAGAACGAAAACACTCCTCGCCGTACTAGTCTAGCGAGATACATCCAGATACTTTTATCCCTTAGACAAGATCACGCTCCAACCGGTTTGCCGCCATCTCTCCACTGTAAATCGCCGCCTCCACCCCTGCGTGAGCAAAATAGTCTCCCGCTAAATATATGCCTTGGGGAACCTCTCCGTGGATGGAATTCATCTTTGCATAGTGCCCTGGAACTGCAATTGAAAGCCCACGCTTGTAGTAGAACACTTCTACGAACGAAGGCTCCGGCGCACTGCCAAATACCTCTGTCACTGCTAGGAGGGCCTCACGCTTTATGTCCTCCTCACTCATGCTCTTCAACGGCGGGTTATAAAAATAAACTCCCACAGCTTCACCACCTGGAGGAACCGCACCAGGGTGACGACGACTTTGCAATACACAAGCCCCCCAACTTCTCACCTGATTACCTGGAAGCGCCAAGCTAACGGGAAAATCTGGCCATGGATTTTTCTTATAACAAACCTGTACATGAGCATATTCGGAATAAGTACAACCGCGTAGGCTTTCACACACCGAGTCCGGTACTAGCCCTTGCAAAAGAGTAGCGGAAACCCCTGGCTCTGATGCTAAAACAACAGCATCAACCTCCAACTCACGATCTTGAGAAGCTACTACATACTTACCTCCCCTGTGGCACAAAGACTCGACTTTACTGGAGAGATTCAAATGAACGCCCTGCGCCCCTTCAATCATCCACTCTGAAATCTGACCCATTCCTTTAGGCGGCACAGACAAAGACAGTTTATAGAACTGCTGAACGACTGCCTGAAACAATGAAGTGCTCAACCAACTCAAGGGTACGGCGTACAGAAACCCCATATATGGTAGAGTGATGTACCGCGTTGCTTTATCACCCAGCACACGCTCTGACCATCCCTGCAGACTTTCACCATGGTCGTACTTGGCTAGCTCAGCGCCGTCAAAACAGCTCTTAGGGCCAGCAGAAAACAACTGCTTGAGCACACCATAAGCAATACTAATTTTCTCACCAAGACTAAATACAGGAAGCTTAAGAAGACTCATCACCTGATCGAAGCTAACGAGATATCGCTGTTGATCTCGATCTATAATATGAGCCTTAGCATCCCAGGGAACCAACTCCTTGTATTTGCCAAGCTCTTTAAGAATGGCATTGGTCCGCGGATAGATTCCTCCCATTAAGAATAGCGCGCCTGTCCCAAGATTGAACCCATCACGCTGTATCTGACTGGTCCGCCCACCAATGTGCTCTTGTGCTTCAAATAGATACACCTCATGGCCATTCTTACGCAACGTATAGGTCGCAGCACAACCAGCCGGCCCAGCACCGATCACAGCAACTTTCATGAAATCCACCTTACGCTTTATGTCATTAGGTTCTACGAGGAGAATGACGGCAGATTTCGCCAACGATCAACTTGGCGGTCTCCGCACATGCTGCCGTACCCGCAGCCCCCCAAGGCTTCACACCGTCACCGACATTCCAAAGGTTCTTAACAGGTGTAGTTGGCGGCAGGTCGTAACCCGTGATGGCCCGTTGTGCCGGCCACTCATGAGCAGTGACGTCAATTGCCACTACCATCGACTGATTGAAGCCTGGGAACTGTTCACGGATGTCTTCAAGCAACAAACGCTTCTCCAGTTCGAGATCAAACTCGCCGCGTGCAGGGCGTGGTACCGACGCACCACAATAGAGGTACCACCCTGCAGGCGCCCTCTGCAGATCGGGCGAACTGAAATTAGCGGCATAGACCATGCGGCGGCTTTTGCTGAAGATCGCTAGGCACGGGAAGGAAGCCAGCGGCCTAGGACTGGCGAAGTGCACAGTGATGATCGCGGCGGGGTCACTGACATCGCGCACGCTTTGCGCGTAACCTTCAGGAAGCTCCGACTCATCAGCCAGTTCTACGGTAGCCAGCGGGCCAATATTGCTGACAAATAGATTGCCCGACACCTTGATCAAGCTTCCGTCTTTTTCGACTACGACACCAGAGACTACTCCTTCTTCGGAGAACTCAAGTTTAGTGGCCTTGCTTCCCAGCCAGACCTCACCTCCCCTCGCTTTGATCAAGTCGACCAGCGGCTTCCACACTTCGATAGTGCCGCCTACCGGCATACCTATATTCTTGAAAGAATTACCCTTAGTAAAATAATGCAGAATGACATCTGCCGGGATATCTTCAGTACTGGCAGCGAACATCGCTCCGACGACATTGTTTATTAAACCGTGAATCCAGGGGCGATGGGTAAGCTTATTGAGCCATATCTTAAGCGACTGCCCAGGATATGGCCGCAAGGAGGGGCACAGATTGGTGATATTTCGCAAGATCAGTGGAGCAAAGTTTCGGACCCACCCCGCTGGCCCCTCAGTGATATTTATATCTCGCCTCCCAACTCTTAGAACAGTGCTGGCGCGACGCGGCTCATATAGTCTCAGCTCCAAACCGAGATCCTTATAAGTTTCCACCACTGCACCGTCGAGTTCGATCACCAGAGCGCCGGTATTGCACAGAAAACCATCGACGGTGCGGGTAGAAGCTCTCCCACCTATGGCATCCTGTGACTCCAACAACAGTACTCGATAGCCACTGTGTGCCAAACGCGCGGCGGTACAAACGCCACCGACTCCCGCTCCTATTATTACGGCATCGAAATTATTGTTTTTATTTTGCATAGGAAGACTCCACCCCCCTGTATCGGGTTTATTTATACCGAGACTCGACAAAGGCTTACCTGCACCGAGCTATAGCCGCATTCATATACAGCCCCAAGCCAGGAAAACAGAATGAAATAAACAGAAAGTGTTAAGCAAGGTGCCCCGAGAAAGTCTCCGCGAGGCACCTGACAACAAGAACGATGGTTGGTCTACTAAAAAACAACTGCCGACGTCGTCCTTCGTGTTGCTCTTGAAACCAGATCCAGTGCGACGTCCACGATCATGTCTTCCTGGCCACCGACCATGCGACGCCTGCCTAGCTCGACCAAGATATCGAAGGCATCCAGACCGTACTTCTGCGCCGCCGCCTCGGTATGGCGCAGGAAGCTCGAATAGACTCCCGCATACCCCAGCGCGAGCGTTTCCCTGTCCACACGCACGGGCCGCTCCTGCAGTGGCCGGACGATTTCCTCCGCAGCATCGATCAGCTTGCGCACGTCGCAGCCGTGATTCAGCCCCATGCGGTCTACCGCGGCGATGAATACCTCCAGGGGCGCATTGCCGGCGCCCGCCCCCATGCCAGTCAAGCTGGCATCGATACGATCGCAACCATGCTCCAGGGCGACGATCGAGTTGGCCACACCCAGGCTCAGGTTATGGTGGGCATGCATGCCGGTCTGGGTAGCCGGATCCAGCACATCCTTGAGCGCCTTAAAGCGATCGGCGATGTCGTACATGTTCATCGCGCCGCCGGAATCGACGACGTAGATGCACTGTGCGCCATAGCTCTCCATCTTTTTCGCTTCGGTAGCCAAGGCTGCCGGGGTGGTCATGTGGCTCATCATCAAAAAGCCCACCGTGTCCATACCCAGCTTGCGGGCATACTCGATATGCTGCTGAGAAATGTCGGCCTCGGTGCAGTGAGTCGCGACACGGACAACGCTCGCCCCCGCCACATGTGCGTTCTTCAAGTCATGAACAGTGCCGATTCCCGGCAGCAATAGCGTGGCGATCTTTGCTCGTCTTACCGTGGCTGCGACACGTTCGATCCATTCCAGATCCGTGTGTGCACCGAACCCATAATTGAACGACGAGCCCTGCAGCCCGTCGCCATGGGCGACTTCAATACTGTCCACTCCAGCCTCATCCAGTGCTCTGGCGATGCGCTCGGCGTCGGCCAAGCTGTACTGGTGGCGAACAGCGTGCATACCATCACGTAGGGTCACGTCGGAGACGTAGATCTTCTTGCTGCTATCGAACATGATCGTTTCCTCCTTACGCTGCCACCAACTGGCGAGCGGCGATGCGCTCGGCCGTCGCCAATGCCGCGCTGGTCATGATGTCCAGATTGCCGGCATAGCTCGGCAGGTAGTGGCCTGCACCCTCGACTTCGAGGAATACCGAGACCTTGAGACGAGGCGCAGACACCACGCCTGTCTCCTGTTGTGGCATACGCCCATTGAATTCATCGAACTGCACAGATTGTTTGAGCCGGTAACCGGGCACATATGACGCCACCGCAGACGCCATGCGTTCGACCGACTCGACGATACCCTGCCGATCCGCATCCCCCGGTACCAGGCAGTAGACGGTGTCACGCATGATGAGTGGTGGTTCTGCCGGGTTGAGGATGATGATGGCCTTGCCGCGCCGGGCGCCTCCCACGCGAACGATGGCGTTGGAGGTGGTCTCGGTGAACTCGTCGATATTGGCGCGTGTACCTGGTCCGGCCGAACGGCTGGAAATGGAAGCAACGATCTCGGCATATTCGACCGACGCCACACGTGAAACAGCCGCAACGATGGGGATCGTCGCCTGCCCCCACAGGTCACCATATTGACGTTCGGCGCATCCAAGTGCTGATCGATATTCACCGCAGGCACCACGAACGGTCCGATCGCAGCAGGAGTCAGATCTATCACACATACCCCGTGTGGCCGCAGCAGTTGCTCATGACGCGCATGCGCGCCGGCGCTGGTGGCATCGAATACGAAACGGATAGAGCCGAAGTCGGGATGGGCTAGCAGGCCGTCGATGCCGGTGCTCACCGTGGGCACTCCCATTCGCTCGGCTCGCTTGAGACCATCGGACTCCGGATCAATACCGACAAAGGCCCCATTTTCAGGTGTTTACCATGGCGCAGTATCTTCACCATCAGATCGGTACCGATGTTGCCCGAGCCAATGATGGCCACCGCGCTCTTGTCATCATGTAGTTGCATGAGAGGAACTCCTTCAGGAGAAAATCGCCCGTACCGGAGCGAAGCCTTCGATCGACGCCGTGTAGGTCTGGCCAGCCTCAACTGCGACCATTGGCCCCAGCGCACCAGTCAGCACCACGTCTCCGGCGCGCAGTGGCGTACCGACCCGAACCAGGGTGTCGGCCAGCCAGCGCGCGGCATTCAGGGGTTGCCCAGGCATGCGGCGCCAACGCCCTGAGATACGGCTTCGGAACTGCGAGTCATGCGCATCGACAAGCCGGCCAGGTCAAGCCTCGACAACCCGACAGGCTGGGTGCCAAGTACGAACAAGCCTGAGGAAGCATTGTCGGCCACGGTGTCGACGAAACGGATGTTCCAGTCGGCGATTCGGCTGTCCACCACCTCGATTGCCGCCAACGCATAGGCCGTCGCGCCGATCAGATCGGCGACCGTGTGCCGTTCGTGGTTGAGGTCGTGCTCGAGCACCAGCGCAATCTCAGCCTCGACCTTCGGCTGTAGAAGACGCCTGATGTCGATCAGTTCGCCATCGACGATCGCCATGTCATCCAGCAGCGTGCCGAAGTCTGGCCGGTCAACATCCAGTTGTTTCTGTACAACCGGAGAGGTCAGACCGATCTTGCGGCCGACAATACGCCGGCCAGCCAGCACCTGACGCTGGACGTTCGCCTGCTGCACCGCATAGGCCAATTCGGCCTGGTCAATCTCGCTACGCCCCTCAAAATGTTCCCGTACGGGTGAGCAGGGTTGCTTTTGCTGCTGCGCATTCCACAGCAGGTTCGCCATCACGTTGGTTTCGCTCATGGCACGCTCCTCACTCAACTTGGCCGGTCTGGAAAAACCGGACTGCCAGGGCGTTGAACTCGTCGATCGCCTCATACTGCGGCCAGTGCGCCGAATCGCCCTTGACGAAGTACAGGATGCTGCCTGGCACCCTGGCCTGAGCCGCCTTGACCGACTCGGTATCATGGATGGGGTTGTCGTGCGTCCACAGGAACAATGTTCCGGCCGGCAGCTTCTCCAGTGGGATAAGATAGTCATCGTGGTGCGCAAGGATCTCGTTCAACTTTGGCAACACCGCTCGACTTTCCGGCTGCAGGTAGATGCGCAGCCGCAAGTTGATGAGCTCATCGTCCACCAGTTGGCGATTGCTGGGGTGCATCAGCCAATGCAGGCGTGCCTGCACCGACTCATACGTCGGAGTGTTGTCGATGTTGCGTCGGTTCAATGCGATGAACTGCTTCAGGTCTTCACGGCCTTTCTCAGTCACGATTGGAATGCCGCCAGCTGTATTGAGCATCAACCGTCCTACCCTATGCGGATAAGCAGCAGCGAAGTGGCCAGAAACCCAACCGCCAAGCGACTCACCCGAGAGATGCGCCTTTTCGATGCCGAGGGCATCCATCAACTCACCGAGCTGTTCGGCCAGCATTAGCGGGCTGTAGTCTCGAACCGGTTTACTCGATAAACCGTGCCCTACGTAGTCGAAGGCAACGACATGGAAATCCCTCGATAACGGAACCAGATTCTTTGCGTAGGCCTCCAGGTGGCCATTGATGCCATGCAGGAAAATGATTGTTTCGGGATTCCCTTTGCCTGCCTCAGCGACACGGATCGTGCCAAAGCTTTTGGTATCGACGAAACGGACTTCCGCGCCAAGCAAATCAAGCCAAAGACTCATAAACACCTCTTGATAAAAACTGCACGCACGACGACACCGCCCCTGCTGAAAACACAATGGCAGTGTGAGTTGTTGATGAAATGGAATGCCGACGAAGCCGGCGATATGGTGCTGCGGCTAGCGCTTGCTTGTGTGCTGGTCTATGAACGCGCGCGCGATCTTCGACCATTGCTCGAATGTGAAGCGGGCGTAATCCGGGTCGTTGCGCAGGAAGCGTCGGATTGTCATGCCGCGATAGACGCTCTGGGTAATGTTCAGGATGGTTCGTGCGGGCTCTTCGTCCAGACCGGAACGGAGCAACGCATCTAACCATGCCTTCTCGATGGGTAAGCGATACTTGCGAGAAATCGCACGCACCTTCTTCCGCAGCTCGGGCTCGCTCTCGCCCAAGTTCAGAAGAGACATGGCAATAGTAAAGTTCGGCCCCAGATAGAACTTGGCCGAGTCTTGCATCAGAGCATCCAGCACATCCTCGGAATCCAGGTTCTCGATGACTTTTATGCTGGCCTCTGTCGACGCCTGATACAACGTTTCCAATGCCGCCAGAACAAGACTTTCCTTGGTCGGGAAATGATGCGACTGAGCCCCTCGCGATACCTTGGCGGCAATCGCTACCTTGTCGACTCGGAATCCTGCATAGCCGTTGTGCGAGAGTTCGCTGACCGCAGCCTCCAGGATTCGGGAGCGTGTTTCTTCGCGCCTTTCGGCCTGGGTTCGGCGTTGCGCGGGACTTTTTGCCATCGAAGCTCAGAGTGTCTAAGGAAATTGATGCGGATAATACAATACTCTTACCCTCAATTAAGCGGCAAGCACGAACCCCCTGTCCTGCTATCGTCGTGGCCAGGCCATAACATACCTTGTATGTCATGACCGACTCCCCCATCGTGGCGCTGGGAATTCGGCCTCGCCGCTCATGTACTCTGGATCATCCTCAGCCAGGAAATCCCATAGCCGCTCAAAGACAGCTCCCGAGCTGACCTGTCTCACACTGACTTCCTCCTCGGTCAGGGAAGCATCATCACACTCGGCATCCGCAGTCATGGAACGCACCAGTGTTTCGATCCGGGCAGCATCTTCCAGGCACCAAGCAAACCCAGCAGCCAGCTCAATGCTTGGGCCAACAGTCACCGCACCATTGGCCCGCATGACCAAGGATGGGGCATCGCCAAGAAGAGCCGCCAACTCCCCAGCCAGACCGTCGTCCCGCAACAGTCGCGGATCATCCCAGAGACGGCACGCAGCATTGAATGCCCCCACACCATGGCGTGGCCTAGGCACACAACGCAGCGTAGACAGCGCCATCACATGTGGGGGCATGACGCGACAAACGCCACCTACATCAGCGCGGAGCCGATAGATCTGCTGGTGGATGCGAACTTCGCCCAGCACACCGGGCGGCAGCGGGCCCTCGATCGGTACGATGGTCCCCGGCTCGCCGACACCGATCCGGCCCATGGGTCGGGAAGCACACACCAGGAAGGACTCGGTGTCGATCCGGGCACTGCAGTGTCCCCACGCCTGCACTAGACCGTGTCGGGCCAGTGCACGCGACGCCACACGCACGCGACGCTCAAGAACGGAAATTTCGACGCTACTCATACAGGGTGAGCCCCTGCGTCGACGAAGATCCGCCCACCGTCGACCTTTACCGGCCAGCTGCGCAGCGGGTGCTCGCAAGGCATCGCGCAGGCATTCCCGGTGCGAATGTCAAAGCGTCCGAAATGCCAACTGCACTCGACCTCGTAGCCATCGAGCGAACCATCTTCCGACAAGGACGCCTCGCCATGGGAGCAGATGTCGTCTGTGGCGAAAAACTCTCCATTGACACAGTAGATCGCCACAGCATGGCCAGATGGCAGCTTAGCGCGAAAAATCTCGCCCTCCGCCACCTCATCGGCCGCACACAGATCCACTAGGCCAGTTAGGTCAACCGTCTTGATGATGCTATTCATCTCACTGCCCTCACAGCATTGCGCTACCGCCGTTGACACTGATCACCTGCCCAGTGACAAAAGCCGCCTCCGGCAGCGCCAGGTAGCCAACCATCGAGGCAACCTCTTCGATCTCCCCCACCCGCCCCATCGGAATTACATCCAGAAATCGCTGGGCAAGCTCGGGGTTGGAGTTCCTCACCCTGACCCACACTTCTGTGTTCACGGCGCACGGTGCGACAGTGTTCACGGTAATGCTCTGGCGAGCGAACTCACGGGCCAGCCCGGTGGTCAATCCGTGCATGCCTCCCTTCGCGGCGTTGTATGCTGCGTGGTCCGGCAAGCCATTGCGTACCGAGTCGGCACCGATGTTGATGATCCGACCATACTGGCGAGTGACCATGTCCGGCAGGAACACCCGGCAGCACCACAACGCGGTCCACAGGTTGCGATCGATGGTCGCTTTCAGGGTTTCCGACGTGTGCTCCAGGAAGGGCCGAATCACCCCTCCCCCAGCGCAGTTAACTAATATCTGCGCCGAGCCGAAGTATTCGACGGTGGCCTGGTGCAACGCCTGGGCCCCACGCTCTTCGGACAGATCGGCAGCGTGGACCGCTATGGAGTCCTCATAGATCCCGGCCAGACGTTCACGCACCGAGGTGAGACCTAATTCATCGATGTCCGAGGCGACGACCCTGGCACCAAGGGCCAGCAGGCGCTCGACGATGCCCAGGCCGATGCCATGGGCACCGCCGGTGACCACCGCGACCTGTCCCTCCAGTGGTGGCGCTGTTCTGTCTTGCACGTTCAAGCCACGACCCTCTTCACACTCGGAGTGGGTGTCGGCTCCCGCTCGATCGGACCACTGCGACCAAACTGTCCATCCGGCACCGCTCCCCATACATCAAGCGACTCGGGTACGGGCTCCAGGTAGCGCGGCGGACGAGCGCCATGTTCGGCGAACTCTTCCATGCCAAAGCTGTATTCCACGGTGACTCCGTCGGGATCGAGGAAGTAGAAGAAGACGCTGTCCGACGGCGGGTGCCGGCCGGGGCCAAAGACCACCTTGATGTCGTGCTGCTTGATGCGATACAGCGCCTTACCGATGTCGTCGATGTCCGTGACCATGAAGTTGACATGGTGGAAATGGCTGCTGCTTGCAGGACCGACCGCGAAGGTGTGATGGAATGGGTTGGGATGGCAGCGCATGAATACGATGCGGTCTTCAATCAAGTCCGAAATCCGGAAACCGAAGTCGTTGACCAGAGAATCACGAGATGCCTCGAAGTTCTCGCTGCCGATCACGACATGACCGATGCGCGCGATCTTGGCCACTGTGGGCACGAACGGCCGGCTGAGGTGCATATTCCCAACAAACAGTTCGAACAAAAGCCCGCTGTGACGTTCACGCACGCGGAATCCTATACCCTGTCGCAGCTGCTTGCTCTCTTCCGCGGGCACCCAAACCGGCTTCATGCCAATCCGATCGAAATGCTCGAAAGCAGCGTGCACATCGCTGTCCTGCTCCAGCTCGAAACCTACTCGTTTGAGTCCGTGCCCGGGTGCCTGGTAGAGCAGGAAGTTGTGGTGGTCACGACTGCAGCGCAGATAGGCGATATCGCTATCCTGCTGCACGACATCGAGACCAACGATGTCACGGTAGAACGCCACCGACCTTGAAAGGTCGGTCACGTTGATCGCGGCATAACCTAGTTTCTTGTAGCGGAAGGGAAGTGTGATATCCATCGGTGCTCTCCGTTACAGAATGATGCTGACCCGGCCATGCGGGCGCAGCGCTTCAAGATCCAGGAAACAGCGTTTCTCGACGATGCGCAGTTGCCCCTCAATACGTCGCAGCCGGTAGTGCGTACTGCCGACGTAGGCATCGTTACTGCCGAACTTCATGCGATATGTAATGAAGGCTGCCGCCACCCGAATCTCTTCGGCATCGGCCGCGAGAATGCGAACGTTGCCAACCAGATGGCGCGTGCGTGAGCGCGGGTACTCGGAGTGGGCGGTCTTCTTCATCAGCCGGATCACCCGCTCGCGCAGGCGCACGGCGTCGTCGGCGATGTAGAACAGGCTGTCGTCGGCGCTGGCGGTGCGCGGCAGGTCGGTCGACGGTACGAAGTAGCTGCAGTCCTCGGTGAACAGGGCCAGCCAGTCGTGCAACTGCCAGGTATCCAGCAGTTCGGCCTCGTGGTAGAGCAAGTCCTCCACTTCGCCGCGGCTAACGTAGGCGGTGAAGTCCTGGGACGACGGGATGCGCAGGGGTTCTTTCTTCTCTAGGGCAACGGCACTCATCGGCGTGTCCTCAGGCGACGGCTATGGAAGGGATGCGCTGCACGCCGGTATCCGGCGTAGGCGCGCCACCGATGAACTGGTTCCAGCGCGTCCAGAAGGCGCGCATCTGCAGTTCGTCGTCGTAGTTGGGCGTTTCCTTGCCCATCCCCTTGGAGATGTCGCTCCAGGGCACCAGCCGGTAGTTGTTGAAGCCGTTCTGGCAGGACTCCAGCGCCTCGACGTCGTCCGGGGTGGCGAAGCCGCCCGGGCCGAGGAACTCCAGGAAGTTGCTGAGGCGGAACTTGCGCGCCCAGTCCGACTCCTCGTTCGGCGCCAGCGACCAGCCGTTGACCAGCATGTAGTTCGGTGCCTGCGGATAGAAGGTGCGCACCGTGATGGCCATGATGTCGTTGATGACCAGGTTGGGGAAAATCAGCAGGTTGCGGTTCTTGTGCGCCATGCGATCAGCCATTTCCTCGCCGTGCAGCTCGACCAAGCGTGCGTAGATGCGGTCGATCTCCTGCTTGCCCTCCTCGCCCCAGAGCGGGATCCAAGAGGCAATCGGCCGGCCCCAGGGCGCGGTATACTCGAGCACCGCATGGCCATTGCCGAGGTCGATGCTCTTGCCTTCGAGCTTGGTACTGGACAGCCCGCCGTTGGTGTTCTTCAGGTAGTCGAGGTAGGTCGCGTGGGTACTGACGGCGTGATAGCCGTCGACGCTGTTCTCGACCAGCAGCTTCCAGTTCGCGCGGATGGCGTACTCCTGGGTGCCGCTGGAGATGCCCATGCCGCTCTCGGAATACCTGGACACCAGGTCGAGATACTCCTTGGCGCCCGCCAGGTAATCAGGCAATGGCTCCACCTCGGCATTGAAGCTGACGAAGCAGAAGCCGGCATAGACATCGAAGCGCGGCACCGGCACCAGGTTGCCCATTCCACTGGCGATGAAGTCGGCGCCGTAGCGTTCCTTGCCCGGCTGGCTCTTCAGGTTGCCATCGCAACCGAAGACCCAGCCATGGTAGAAGCACTGGAAGTTCTTGGAGTTGCCCGAGCGCTCACGGCAGACGGTGGCGCCACGGTGCGGGCAGGTGTTGAAGAAGGCGTTGATCGTATTGTCCGTACCCATGGTCACCAACAGGTTGCGACGTGCGATCGTGCGCGTGACGAAGTCACCCGGCTTGTTGAACTCGGATACGTGGCCGACGTACAGCCAGCACCGATCGAAGATCTTCTCGTACTCCTGGACCAAGACCTCTTCGCTGACGAAAGACTCGCGGGCCACGCGAAAATGGAGATTCTTTTCGTCAATCTCCACCAGGTTCTTGTCGTTGTTCATGGTGTTTTCCTCGTAGTTCAAGCTGCTTGTATTCACACGGCACAGTCGCGTAATGGAATGGAAGGATCGGCCAGCCGCTGCGGATCGACGATCCCGCCCTGCTTCATCCAGCGGCGGGCCACGGCCATGTCTTTCGGGGAGTTGACCGTCGCGCAACCGATAACCCGCTGGTTGGTGTCGAGCCGGAAAATGCTGAAGGCGTCGCCGTGCTCATCGCCACGAATGACCCGCCGCCCCTGGGTCGCGTCGCCGACGACCTGCAGGTTGATCGGCCCCTGGTCGGACCAGAACCAGACAGGCGCGTCGTAGGGAAGCTCCTCCCCCAGAAGGTTCCTGACCAGGTTCAGCGCGTGATCCTGAGCATTGGCCCAGGTTTCGATGCGCCCGAAACCACCGCCATTGGGCTGCGAGGCGATGTCGCCCGTGGCGAAGATGCCGGGAACTGGAGTCTGGCCGTACGCGTCGACTCGCACGCCAGCGGCATCGGTGATGTCCAGATGCTCAAGACCCTCGATGTTCGGGGTCACGCCAATACCGACCAGCACGCTGTCCGCTGGTACGCTGCCGCCATCGGACAAACGCAGGCGGCCGCCGTCGAGCAGTTCGCCTACCGATACGCCATAGCGGATATCCACGCCATTGGCCCGGTGGGCCCGATCCAAGTAGGCGGAGACCGTCTCGTCCACGCTGCGAGCCATCAGCCGATCCGCAGCCTCGATCAGAGTCACCGGGCAGCCCAGCGCGCGCGCAGCGGCCGCGACTTCCAGCCCGATCACCCCTCCACCGACGATCACCAGCGGCTTGCCGGCTGCAAGGTCGGCACGCAGGCGAGCCGCATCCTCAAGCGTACGCAGGTAGTGGATCCGCTGCGCATCCCGTAAGGCCAGAGGCAGCTGGCGTGGCCGTACTCCTGCGGCGATCACCAGTCGATCGAACTCGACCTGGCGGCCGTCATCCAGGGTGACGCTACGCACCTGGCCATCGACCCCGACCACCTTGTGTCCGAGCTCCAGGCGGATCCGCTGATACTCGTAGTCGGCCCGTGTCTTGATCGATCGATGACCGGTCGCCTCAGTACGCAGCATTTCCTTGGATAGCTGCGGCCGCTCGTATGGCAAGTGGCTCTCTTCGCCCACCACAGTGACCTCGCCGTCGAATCCAGCGCGGCGAAGGCCGAAGGCCACCGTCGCTCCGGCCTGACCGGCACCGATAATCACGATTCTGCTGATGTCTGCGCCCATCGGGTTGACCATCCTCTTCCGGTTGCATTGCGCCCATTGTTCGCGGGCATCGCCATTCAAAATATAAACAGACTATCTTGTCTGTTTTATGAGTCAAATCATCATCCCTCTCGATCTACCTGTCAACTCACTGCTTGACGACCATCTGCCGCTGGAACTCTTGAAACGGAGCCTTGGCCATCAGGCTCCCACGTCGGGGCCGCGCGCCAGGGCATTGCGAATCTCATTGAGGGCGCCGGGATCATCCAGCGTAGACAAGTCGCCCGGATCCGCATCCAGCGCCAGGGCCAGCAACGACCGACGCAGCAATTTGCCGGAACGCGTCTTCGGCAACGCATTGACGATGTACACTCGCGCCGGCCGCGCTATTGCGCCCAGACGACTCTCCACCACCTGGCGTATTTCCAGCGCGGCGTCCTGGCGCTGTGGCTCATCGAGTGCGGGCTTACGCAGGGTGGCGAAAACGATGGGCACCTGCCCCTTGACCTCGTCGGGTACACCGATAACAGCTGCCTCGGCGACTTGGCGGGCCTCGGCAACGGACTCCTCGATCTCGCGCGTTCCCAGACGATGGCCGGCGACGTTGATGACATCGTCGGTGCGCCCGAGAATGTAGGTGTAACCGTCTTCGTCCTGGATAGCCCAATCCAGCGAGCTGTAGACCTGCTCCTTGAAGTGCCCGAAATAGCTGGTGCGGTAGCGCTCGTCATCTCGCCAGATGGTCGTCATGAAGCCCGGCGGCAACGGCAGCTCGAAGACCAGCACGCCTTTCTGGTTGGCGGCGACGGGCTCGCCGCTATGCTCGTCGACCACCTTCATCCTGTAGCCCAGGTTCGGCAGGCCGGGTGAGCCGAACTTCACGGGTTTCATCTCCAGGCCGGGCTGAAGGGTGATCGCCGGCCAGCCGGTCTCGGTTTGCCAGTAGTTGTCGATCACCGGCTTGCCGAGTGCCCCGGTAATCCAGTTGGCAGTCGGTTCGTCCAGCGGCTCTCCGGCCAGGAACAAGTAGCTCAAGGCGCTCAAATCGTAACGTTCAATGGCGTCGACATCGAACTTCTTCAGCACACGAACAGCCGTCGGCGAGGAAAACATCGTCCGCACCGAGTATTTCTCGCATAGCGACCACCAGATGCCGGCATCTGGGTGAGTGGGTAGTCCCTCGTACAACAACGAAGTCGCCCCGACGATCAACGGGCCGTAAACATTGTAGGAATGCCCGACCGCCCAACCGACATCCGACGTCGAGAACATCACCTGGCCGGGGGCAACGTCAAAAACCGTTTCCATCGACAATGCCAAGGCAACCGCATAGCCACCGACATCGCGCTGTACGCCCTTGGGTCTGCCGGTAGTGCCGGAGGTATAGAGCAGGTAGCTGGGTTCGTTCGACTCCAACCACTCTACCGGCACCTCTGTCTCGCCTACGGCGGCTCGCAGACTCTCATAATCTTCATCACGCCCCAACACGCAGGCCAGCTCCGGCTGCAAACCGCGGGATACTATCAATACCTTCGCTGGCGGCGATTTCGACTCCGCACAGGCCAGGTCCACCAGAGGCTTGTAAGGAATGATCCGACCACCGCGCATACCTGCATCGGCGGTGATCAGCAGCTTGGGCTGTGAATCGTCAATGCGCGTCGCCAAATTGTGTGCCGCGAAACCACCGAAAACGACCGAATGAATCGCCCCAATACGTGCGCAGGCCAGCATGGCGAAAACGGCCTCGGCCATGTTTGGCATATAGATGACAACACGGTCCCCCTTGCCTACGCCGAGCCGCTTGATCACCGCAGCGAAGGCATTGACCTCTCGGAACAGCTGCGCATAGGTGATTTCCCGAGTACTTCCCGTCTCCGAGGAAACTGCAATCAACGCCAGCTGTTCGGCACGCTCCGGCAAGTGACGGTCAAGCGCATTGAAGCAGAGGTTGGTTTTCCCCCCCACGAACCACTGCCGGAAAGGTGGGTTTGACGCCTGGAGGATTTGCTGCGGCGGAACATGCCAATGGATACGCTGCGCCTGTTGGGCCCAAAAACGCTCTGGATCGTCGACGGAGCAACGGTATAGATTAAGATAGCGATCTTCCTCTCCCGTCATATCCGGACTGACCAATACATTCGAAAAGTTCATGTTCCTTTTCTCTCCAACTGAATGAACAGGCTTTGTCGCTGTGGCCTAGAAGCTCTTGGTATAAGCAATCGATGCGGCTATCTGCGAATGCGAGACTTCGATAGGCTTGTCGGTAATCGGCAAGCTGTCATTGGAAACTTTCTTTTTGAATCCGTAGGCCAGAGAGAAGTCGATCGCGTCCTCAGGACTGAAGGCGTATTGCCCCCCCCAGTGAGATTGGTAGTAGGTGTCGAAGGAATGATCGGCAATGTGCCACCCGAAGGACTTGCCAATTGGGCATAGTGCACACCTGCACGGAAGGTCCAGTTTTCACTGTAGCGATATTGCCCCCCCAATGAGTACACATTAGTGTCTCGATAGTTGAATGGCACTTTCAAATCGAGCGTATCACCCGTACCAGATTGCTTGAAGTGCACATTGATATCCTCCATGACATCGCTCCAATAAACGCGTTTGTAGTCGAAGGCAAAAGCCAGTTTATCGCTGAACTCATGACCGATCCCGACCACCAAGTATGCCGGCGTTTCGAAATTGCGCAGCTTGGCCTTTCCGGCAAGTGGAATATTACCTGCAACAGCACTCACGGCTGTTAGATCGGCATTACCGGATAGATCCCCTACATGGGTTTTGAAGTTATATGCGAGCCCAAGTTGTGTTTGCGAACTCAATTGATAGGTCAGACCAAGCCGACCGCCCACCCCCCACGAATCCACACCGCCACCACTAGCACGGTGATTGTTGGTTTCCAGATACCCTGCCGATAACTCAGGCACACTCAGCAAGGCCGGCATCAGCGAGCCAGACACCCTCTGCTGTCCAGCCAACGTGCCGATTTGCGAGGTATCCAACAGGAACCCCAGATTCACCGATGTCCACACTGCGTCCAGCGAAGCCCCGACGGACAGTTTTTCATTCACTTGATAGGCCACAGAGAATGGGATCCGCAGCACCAGTAGTCGGGAGTAACTATCCAGCCCTGTATCAAGATTGTTGGTGGAGGTACGAGAGAGAAAACTGCTGTCTCCGAACTGGGTTCCAACACCATCGGAGGCGAAGGCGCCAACTCCCAGTGCATACCGGTCGCCACGCCAAACGAAAGATAGCTCGGGCCCTATGTAAGGCCCGTTATTTCGCCCATGACTATGGGAATCAGCGTTCTCTCCCGTGGCAGTATTCTTGACTTCCAAATCCGCGGAAACAATGTCCATGCCCACACCCAGGTGCGCCCCATCCTGCATCTGAGTTAGTGTCGCCGGATTCAGCAACATCCCCTGCGATCCAATATTGAAAGCCGCACCAATCCCCCCCATACCTTGGGAAACCGGTCCAGCACCAACGAGATTGAAAGCATCTGTTGCACACGCAAAACTAGAGTACAAGCAAGTAAAAAAGCCGCACACACCAAGGCTGTGAATTGATCTTTTCATCAATTAGTCCTTATTTTTATTTTACTGAATTTTTAATCTAGGAATTAACTCTAGGAATCTCGGCCATCCGTAAACTTATCGTAATAAATACTTTCCAGCGCTATGCCATGCTCCATAAGTCGTGCGATGGCCGCGTCGATCATCGGCGGAGGTCCACACAGGTAGCCTTCCGCCCCCCCGCAGAAATCCACGGGAATATGTTCGGTCACCAGGCCACGAGCCCCCGTCCAATTGCTGTATTCCGGCTCATGTGACAACACTGGAATGAAACGAAACTCACCCTGCCAATTGGCGGCGATATTGCTGATGGCATCGAGCTGATACAGATCGCCTTGGGTTCGTGCGCCAAACAACAATGTGCAGTCGCGTTTGATACGATTCACTCGGGCATGCTCAAGAATGCTGACCAGTGGTGCCAATCCGCTGCCGCCAGCAATGCATACCATCGGCGCATCGCCGCCATGCAAATGGAAGGTGCCCTGGGGCGCTTCCATCTCCAGAGGCTGGCCATCCAGTTCACCACGGAACAAAGCTTCGGTGAACTCGCCCCCTGGAACCTTGCGGATATAGAACTCAAGGACGTTTCTACCTTTACGCTGCGGCGCGTTGGCGAATGAATAGCAGCGAAAACGTGGCGAGCCCGGAACGCGCACATTCGCATACTGGCCGGCCAGGTAATGAACCGGCCGATCGGTCTGGATGGTCACCTTGAGAATGTCATGGGTGAGCGGCTCGGTTGCCACGATGGTGGCAGCGAACTGCTCGACTGGCGGCAAGTCAGCCGACGGCGGGTCGATCTCGACCACGGTGAACTCGTCACGCGGGAACGCCTGGCAGGCCAGGATATAGCCCGCATCCAGCTCCGCCTTGGACAGGGTGTAGCCGAACGGCGTCGCCTCCCGGACACGCCCCTGTTTCAGACGTGTCTTGCACGAGGCACAGGTGCCCACCGTACAGTCGTGCGGATAGGCGATGCCATTGGCCAGCGCGGCCTCCAGCAGCGTCTGTCCCGGCTCGAGCACGATCGTCACGTCCTGGGGCAGGATCTGCACTTGCTTCGGCGTTGCCTTGCCGAAGATGGATTGAAAGAAACTTCGCATTGAGCCCCCTTGGGAGATATACCGGTCACGCGGGACGCTGCAGGGCCTGTCTGGCCAGCACGCCCACGACGACGATGGAAACGACAGCGAACACCAGGGCCGGCAGCAGGCCAATCACCGATGCTAGGTTGGCGGCCCCCAGACGGTTGTCCGCAAAGGTCAGCGCCCGGTTGGGGGCGAACAGCGCAGCGGCATAGAACAGGGTGTTCGCCCAGCCGATCCCGATGATCCATCCGCCCAGTTGCCCCGCCCTGTGGGCGGGCAACTCCAGAACGGGCAGAGACAGGGCCAGCAGAACGATCAGGAACGCATTGAGCAACTGCCCGATGTGAAAGCGCACCCAGCCATCGCTGCTGCCGGGAAGCTCCAGCGCTACCAGCCTGCCGGGGAACACCTCCAGCCCGCCGATCAGGCTGACCAGCAGCCCTACTCCGGCCAGCAGGCCGACCAGCAGTATCAGCAGGCCGTGCCCTATCATCCGCTTCTGAATTACCCGCAGCAGGGGCTTTTCCTGGTTCATGGATTAGTCCGCTCGCTCAACCATGCGCCAACTTAGGTTCGTCAGGACGCGTTCCACGCCCACTCTGGTCATCGAACCAGTCTTCCCATCCCGCGCGCTGATTCTGCTCCTGCGCTAGGCGCCGCTCGGCCGAAGAGGCGTACTCGTTGTCCCAGCGCTTGAGTGCCGGCTTGATGATCGCGCCGTACCACAAAGGCGGGATGAACCCTGACAGGAAGCAGACGATGATGCTCGGCATGATGATCGCCTCACGATCCGGCACCAGCTTGTAGTACGGGATGTAGGAGTTGAGGTGATGATCCGCGTGGTTGGTGATCTCGAACGCGTACAGGCGCGAGAGCGTGCCATAGTGGTTCCAGACGTGCCGTTTCTCGATGGGCATGCCGACCACACGAACCTGGCCGAAGTGCTGGTAGTAGTTGAACGCTTCAACCCAGAACCGCGCGATGATCATCGAGATCGCGCACAAGCCGACTGCCATCCAGCCGCCAAGGGCGTAGATGGCGCCCAGGAACACCACGATGGCCAGCAACGCGCGCCAGACCGAATGGCGAATCGAATAGCGACCGAAGCCGCGCTTCTCCAGGTTGTCCGCGTCCAGCTTCAATTCCCACCGCACGGACTCGACCATCGAGCGGGCGACGAACCGGTACAGGTTGGTGCCACGTGGTGCGGTATCGATATCCTCGGTAGTACCCACGTCGCGGTGGTGGCCGACCACGTGCACTTCCATGCGCATGACATCGAGAAACACGATCTGCCCATAGCGCCCCGCGAAACGGGCCAGCCGTCCACGCGAATGATACAACTCATGAGTCGCCGGAACGCCGGGCACCACCGACAGCCACGCCAGCCCCAGCACACCCGCCGCCATTTCCAATCCACTCAGGCCGTTATTCGCTACCGACCAGGCGAAGACGAAATACATGACAGGCAACAGCAGCGTCGAGATCCAGACCGGCAGATAGGCCCAGAAATGGCTCTTCATCCTGCGCTCCGACAGATCGAGCGGCAGCAGGGCGTCGAGGATGGCGATGGCCGGAAACGCGCCGATTGCGATCCAGGTGTAATGGCCACCCTGATAAAACCCCAGGATCGCCAGGACTTGCACCAGAGGTGCGAAGTAGTACTTGATGTATTCCCACATGATCGGTCTCCTTAAGCGGACGTGACGTCCTCGCACGCGAGGGCGGGATAGCGTTCAGTCATCGAGCAATGCGCAGACCGTCTTGGTCTCCGTGTAGGCCGACAGCCCCTCCTCCGAGACTTCGCGGCCCCAGCCCGACTGCTTGAATCCTCCGAACGGCGCGGCCGGATCAATCACGCCATGGCAGTTGATCCACACCGAACCCGCCTGGAGGCGATGCGCGACCCGGTGCGCCTTCTTGATGTCTCGCGTCCAGATGTTGGCGGCCAGGCCGTAGGTGGTGTCGTTGGCTAGCCGGATCGCCTCGGCCTCATCCTTGAAGCGGATGACGCTGACAACAGGCCCGAAAATTTCCTCTTGAGCGATCCTCATCGACGGGTCAGCGTCGGCAAAGACGGTGGGCTGCAGGAAGTAGCCCTTGTCTCCGACAGCCTGTCCGCCACAGACCAACCTAGCCCCCTGCTCTACCCCAGACCGTACGTAACCCAGTACCCGCTCCTGTTGTTTGCGGGATACCAGTGGTCCTAGCATGGTGTCAGGCTCCAGGCCGTTGCCGACCTTGAATTGCCCGGCAGCGGCAGCAACGGACTCGACCACTTGGTCATACACACTGTCCTGGACAAGCAGCCGGCTTGCTGCGAAACAGATCTGCCCAGAGTTGAAGAAGACCGCGAGCGCGGCCCCCAGACCGACCTGATCCAGATCAGCGTCGGCGAAGACGATGCTCGGCGACTTGCCACCCAACTCCAGGGTGACTCGCTTCATGTTGCCCAGTGCGTACTCGACAATCTTCTTGCCTACCACCGTCGAACCGGTGAAGGTGATCTTGTCCACGCCTGGATGACGCGCCAACGCCTCGCCAGCCTCGTGTCCGTATCCGTTGACGATGTTCAGTGCGCCTTCCGGCAGGCCAGCCTCCAGGCACAACTCGGCAAGTCGGAGCGTGCTCAGTGGAGTGAGCTCCGTGGGCTTGAGTACCATCGTGCAGCCGGCGGCCAGAGCCGAGGCGATCTTCCACGAGCCCAGTGCGAGCGGATAGTTCCACGGCGTAATGGCGCCGACGACACCAACTGGCTCGCGGCGGGTATAGGTGTGATATTCGCGACCATCGAACGAAACTGGAGGGGTCGTCCCCCCAAGCTTGGAACACCAGCCGCCCATATAGCGGAAAACATGTATCGTCGAAGTCAGATCGATGATCTTGGCGAACGATACAGCCTTGCCGGTATCCAGTGATTCCAGATACGCCAGCTCATCGGCATGCTCTTCAATCTTGCGTGCGATGTTCTCCAGAATCCGACCTCGGTCGATCGGTCGTATTTTTCGCCAGGCAGACGATTCGAAGGTAGTGCGGGCTACCCGTACTGCGTCATCGATATCCTCATGCCGGCCTCGCGGCACATGGGTGATGACCTCTTCGGTAGCAGGGTTCTCAACGGAGATGGTCTCGCCAGAGACCGCCTCCTTCCACTGTCCATTGATGAGGTTGCGACTGCGGAACCCGGCCGGGTCCGCAGCGAATTTCGAGCTAGCGCTCATAAGCTGACTCCAGAGTGCAAAGGGGATGAATGTCGTGAAGAACGGCGCTTAGAGGCTCATGTAAATGCCGCCATCCACCACGATGTTCTGCCCGTTGACATAGGAGGCTTCGTCGCTGGCCAGCCAGAGTGCCACCCCGGCGATATCCGACGGCACCTGGGGCCGATCGATCGCCCGCATGGAAGCGGAAACACCCTCGAACTGCTCATGCTGCTGGGTGTTGGCGAGCGCATTTTCCGAATGGGTGTAGCCAGGAGAAATGGAGTTCACAGAGATCCCAGCCTTGGTCGCTGCGAACTCGCGCGCCATGGCGCGGGTCATCGCCGCGACGGCTCCCTTACTGGAAACGTAGTGCAACATGAAAGGCGCACCGATGTGAGCGATCACCGATGCGATGTTGATGATCCTCCCACCACCGCCCTCGCGCATCGCGGCTGACACCGCACTGCTGCACAGCCAGGGCCCTTTGACGTTGACGCTGTAGAGCTTGTCCCAATCTGCAACCGAGATCGATTCCATTGGGACATAGTTGAGGCCAGTGAAGATACCGGCATTGTTGACCAGCACGTCGATCCTGCCGAAGCGGTCCAGTGCAGCCTTGGCCATCTGCCGAGAGCTGTCAGGATCAGAGACATCGGTGAAGACGCCCAGTGCGACCTCCTCACCAAGCTCTGCCGCAGCTGCCTCGGCCCCTTTCACATCAGCAATGACCACCTTCGCGCCTTCCGCAAGGTAAGAACGCGCGATAGCGTTGCCAATCCCGGTTGCCGCGCCAGTTACGATCGCGACCTTGTCTTTCAGTCTCATGGCAGTCTCCATTGATTGTTTTTGTACCCTGCTGCGGAGATAATACAGACAGTCTGGTTTGTTTCTTTGTTGGCGGAATCATCCTGCTGAAGAACGTCTGAGTCAACGATTTTTTGTGGAGCGAGAGGGGCAAAGCCGTGGAGGCGCTAGCCCCCACGCCATAGGCAACCGAGATGTAGAGCAACCTGAGCAATGGCTGCCGCTATGGTCAGCGCACCATCAACGAAACCGTAACTGCTAACAAGAACGAGGTCCCGATGAGTCACTGGATTACGATGGTTACCCCCCACGGCCCAATGAACGGATGGTCTGCTGAGCCCGACGACAAGCCCATAGGCGGTGTGGTTCTGGTCCACGAGATATCCGGCGTCAATGACGACATGCGACAGATCGCCGAACGATACGCTGAGGACGGCTACCTGACGGTCGTCCCCGCACTCTTCGACAAAATCCAGCGCGAAGTCGAACTCGGCTACGCCTCTGAGGAAGTCCTGCTGGGCAGCAGGCTGGCTACCGAGATCGGTCTGGAAACGGCCGCTGAATTGGTTGCGACTGCCGTAGACGCAATAGCCCATGCTGGAAAGGTGGCAATCGTAGGCTACGGCTGGGGCGGGGTCGTAGCTCTTCAAGCAGCGCAAGCGCTATCGGCACCTTGCATCGTGTATCACAATGAGCAAGACGTCTTCGAGACCCATACTCGAATAAACATTCCACTACTCGTTCATTCAAGCAATAACATTCCAGGTAGCGCGCACCTGTGCCGCGAAAGAGCACCGAATATTCAAGTGCTGACCTACCCTGCGGAGAATGGCTTCTACAGAATAGGCGATATGCAGAACTATCATCCCGAAAGCGATGATTTGGCAATGCATAAGTCACTGGAATTTCTTGGTGTACATATTCGCAGAAACGAGTACTGAACAGACTCGCCGGCTGTATTCTCTGGAGTAAAAGCGGCTTCGCGCAAGGGCAGTACCAAGGAACGGTCTCCCACACTACAAGAAATAGTTTCGACTGCAAGACCGAACAATAGTGCTCTGTCTCTACGGAAATATCCATAGGACAGTAAGGAGGCTGCTGGTATATGAGGATTCGTCACCTTCGCTATTTCCTGGTCGTCGCCGACGAACTTAGCTTCTCGCGAGCTGCCGCTAGGGTCCACATTGAGCCCTCCCCTCTGTCCCGCGCCATCAAAGAACTTGAGGCCGAGTTGGGAGTCCGCCTACTACAGCGAAACCGAGGGCGCATCAAGCTGACATGGGCAGGCGAAGTCTTCCGGGAAGAAGCTCGCCGCATGTTGACATTCATGGACGGTGCGCGAACGCGCGTACAGGCAGCCGCACGGGGATACCGGGGCGGCTGCGTATAGGCCTGACAGATAGCCTTGCACAACCCAGGCTCACCCGGTTGTTGGCCCGTTGCCGTGAAGAAGAACCACTGACCGAAGTGAAGATTATGGAAATGACCGTCAACGAAATGGTCAAGGCGCTGGGAGACGACCAGATCGATGCCGGCTTCACCGTACACACCGAAGTGAACGATGGGGTCGTAAAAGAAATCGTTTGGACGGATCGCCCGGCTATCGCTATTCCCAGGAACCACCCCCTCCTTAGCTTCGAAAAAATTCCTCTCGAAGAAGTCGCTCGGCACTCGTTGATACTTTGTGACCCCGATCAGTGCTCTGGAGGATACGATGTCATCTGCCGTTGGTTTTGCAAGTATACGTTACCGCTGCCCCCTATATCCGAATATGTCTCCGGACACGAGACGATGATGATGTTGGTAGCAGCGGGATATGGCATTGGTGTTGGACTAGCATCGCAAGTTACCCTATACAACCATCCCGATGTAATCATCCGGCCGGTGACAGACGATGTACCGAGCACTGCGATATTTCTTACCATGCTCGACAAGCCGCACTCCGAAGAGTTGAACAGGTTCATCACCCGAGCCCAGCAAGTTGGCAAACTTACAACCGCCTAAAACTTCCCGGAAGCGATCAGTATGGCCCTGGAAACCTCTACCGGGGTCCGCTCCTTTTTGTCAGGACACCAACCTCGATTGTCGCCTTGCCACTGGCTTATCGCTCAATCCACCCCCCGCATGAGACAGGCTGTCGCTGCGATTGGCCTGTACTACAGACGAGAATGACTCCCAGCTAAGAACGACTTTTTTCGTCATCAACATGACAAAAACGCACGCACGGTCATATTTCATTAGACACACAACTATGACGTTCTGTTTTTGATCTTGATCACGTTTAGAACGCTGCGATTAGTTGAGCGCCTGCGGGTCGGCTTGACGGTGTATGCCACCAACTCAGTAAAAGATCGGTTCCGCCCTATGTAACGGCGCGCCGAAAAATCCGGTGGTTAGTCGATCCCGATTGTTTGATGCGCTCAACGGAGTGACGCTCATCTACTACGGGCCACGCCTTTCGAGTGCTACCAAGCATTAAGGAGTGACCACCATGCCCACTGAGCAAACGCCTGTTGCAGAGCGCCGTATCCTCCGCCGCGCCGAAGTTGAAGCCAAGACCGGTATTAAGCGCGCGCACATTTACAACCTGATGAAGGTGGGAAAGTTCCCGAAAGCCAAACGCCTCGGCATCCGAGCGGTCGGCTGGGATTCCATCGAGATCGACGCCTGGATCGCTGAACGTCTCGAAGAGCGCGTTTGACGACGCTCCACTACGCATAGAGGAGCGCACCATGAACGTGATCGCGATCATTTCGACGAAGGGCGGAGTCGGCAAGACCACCATCGCAGCCAACCTGGGAGCATTCATTGCCGACGCCGGCCGACGTGTGCTGCTGATCGACCTGGATGTACAGCCCACCTTGTCGTCCTACTACTCACTCAGCCATCGCGCCAGCAGCGGCATCTACGAGCTGCTGGCATTCAACGAGCAGCCCCTGGCGGATCTGGTGTCGCACACCACGATCTCAGGCCTGGATGTGGTGCTGTCGAACGACGAGCACCAGCAACTGGGAACCCTGCTCCTGCATGCCGCCGATGGGCGCCTGCGCCTGCGCAATCTGCTGCCGTTGTTCCGTCCCCACTACGATCTGGTGCTGATCGATACCCAGGGCGCGCGCAGCGTCCTGCTGGAGATGGCCATGCTGGCGGCGGATATTGCAGTGTCCCCGGTCACACCGGAAATTCTGGCCGCGCGTGAGTTGCAGCGTGGGACACTGCAATTGATCAATGCGATTGCGCCTTACCGCCACCTGGGCATCCAGCCACCGCCGGTACACCTGTTGATCAACCGTGTGCCAGCCGTTTCCTCGAATGCCCGTCTGGTACAGCAAACGCTGCGCCTCATTTTCCGCGAGCACAGCGAGATCCAGATGCTGCGCACGGAAATCCCGGCCATCGAGGCAGTTCCGCGCGCGGCCACTGCGGGGCAACCGGTACACCGGGTCGAGTACCGCCGCCCGTCCGGGCGCCAGGCACCAGCAGCCCTGGAAACCATGCGCGCCCTCGCCGGCGAGCTCTGCCCGCAATGGCAGGAGCAGTTCGCTCGTGTGACCGGCCGAACCGATGGGAGACAATCCCATGAGCGCACATGAATTTTGCCACGGCCACAAACGACTGTTACCGCTGATCGAATTCGCCCTGAGCGAAGACTGGCAGATCAGCCGGACGAGTGGCGGTCACCTGAAGTTCACCAAGGAGGGCCTGCCACCGATTTTCACCAGTTCAACGGCCAGCGACTACCGGTCCAGCCGCAACGTTTGGGCACGCCTACGCCGCCCGAGTCGCAACCTGCTCGGAGGTGGTCCGAATGGCTGACCTAACTCCCAAGGAAATGGCCGGCAAGCTGCTGGCCGAAGGGTTCTCGCGCAACGGCCCCGTTGCGACAAGCCTCAGCGCCCCCATCGCCGAAACACCGATGGTCGTGACGCTGGACGAGCTATTCCCGTACGAGCTTGACCCACGGATCACTCGCAATCCACGCTACGACGAGATCAAGGCGTCGATCCGCGAACGAGGTCTCGATGCGCCTCCGTCGATCACCCGGCGACCTGACGCGAATCACTACATAATCCGCAACGGCGGCAACACCCGGCTGGCGATTCTGCGCGAACTGTGGTCCGAAACGAAGGATGAACGCTTCTTCCGCATTCCTTGCCTGTTCCGCCCATGGCCCGCTCGTGGCGAGATCATCGCGCTAACCGGTCACCTGGCGGAGAGCGAACTGCATGGCAGCCTGACCTTCATCGAGCGCGCGCTAGGCGTCGAGAAGGCCCGCGAGCTGTACGAACAGGAAAGCGGCAAACCGCTGTCGCAATCCGAACTGGCTCGCCGCCTCAGCGGCGATGGCTATCCGGTCCAGCAATCGCATATCAGCAGGATGCAAGACACGGTCCGCTATCTGCTGCCGATCATTCCCAATGTGCTGTACAACGGACTGGGACGCCACCAGGTCGAACGGCTGGCTGTGCTACGCAAAGCAGCGGAGTTGTCCTGGGAACAACGCGCTGCCGGGAAGTCGCTGAGCATCGACTTCGAGACGCTGTTCAACGATGTCCTCGCCCCCGTCGATACGCAGCCAGAAGCGTTTTCCGTGGCACGGGCCAGGGATGAACTCATAGGCCAGATGGCGGCCATCCTTGATACCGACTACAACCTCCTGGAACTGGAAATCGATAGCACCGAGCATCGCCAACGCGTCGTGGCCAGTCCTCCATCAATACCGGGTAACCCGGAGCCTGATGTTGGCAGAACCAACGTCAGAACCGCACCGAAGCCCCAGCCGGAGCCAACACCCGCAGCGCCACGGGACGGCGACGGTACTACGCCGCCCCCTACCGCATTCTCCGCTACGCCAGCCCCGCCGCCTTCGCCATCATCCAGGAAGGAACGGAGGCCAAACCCTCCTCTGGAAGGCGACACGACGATGCGCATGAAGGAACACATTGTCTCACCTGCCGCCACGACGGAGCGCCTGCAGGCCATTCAGCAACTGGTGGCCGAGCAGACCGGCAACCCGTTACCGGTGTTCGCAGACACGGTACTGCAGGCGATTCCTGTACAGGTCGGCGGCCTATTTCCGATCACGGACATCTGGTACATCGAGCCAGGGCTAGACTCGCCAGATCGACTGCGCATCCACATTGCGCAGTTCGCCCATGAGATCGCCGAGGAAGCCGAGCTGACCGACAGCATCGAACCACTCGATGCCGGCATCGGCTTCGACTGCAAGGCCCCCCAGCATGCTGCGGCAATCGCCCTATTCGCTCACAGGGTGCTCGCGCTACTACATGCGCTGAGTGCCCACTACGACGGCAAGTGGGACGATCAGCGCCTGAGCGACAACTTCGGCGCACTGCTGCTCGGCTCTAAACTCAACAACGCGCAACGCCTGAGCGACAACGGTTTGGTGAAGTTTTTCCGTCTCGTGAGACTGGCACGTCGACTGCTCGACCTGGAAGCCAATCCAGTCGAGGCCGACAACTGAACCGGCCGGAGGCAACCATGTCGGCACCTCATCCGCTGAACCAGGCTGTTGTCGCGCAGGTTCTGCACGACTTACGCA
Source organism: Pseudomonas sp. 273 (assembly GCF_029201425.1). Classification (NCBI taxonomy): domain Bacteria; kingdom Pseudomonadati; phylum Pseudomonadota; class Gammaproteobacteria; order Pseudomonadales; family Pseudomonadaceae; genus Pseudomonas; species Pseudomonas sp. 273. The sequence goes on along the minus strand of NZ_CP116775.1, from coordinate 2,042,334 downwards.
ACGGCCAGCTTCGCCGCTGCCTGTCCATGGGGTTCAGCGAGCGTGAACTGGATGTCCTGAAGCAACCGGCATTGGTGAGCCTGCTGACCAACGCCCAGGTGCCTTGGTGCACCGTGAAGGTCAATACGGAGATCCTTTGGCGGCTGGTCGGTCAGTTGGACGACATCGAGCATGAGATCGCCACGGTCGACCGCATGCTGCGCCTGGGTGCCAGCACTGAGATGGTCAGCAAATTCTACGGTTTGACCCACCAGGAGGTTGCTTTACGTCGTGACGTCATCGGCCTGCCCAAGCGCAAGGGGCGTCATCCGGTACTGAGCGAAGAGCAGGAAACATCCCTGTGGAAGCACTGGAAATCTGGCATCAGTGAACGTGGTATTCCGCTGGAAGACGACAGTGCCATGCTGGCGTTGACGATGGACCTGGCCGAAACCTTGTCCTTGCCCATGTCGGTCATCTGGGCCGCGATACGGAGTTGGATCGACCAAGGCTTGGTGTAACCATGGCCTCGTCCGATTGGCCACCTGTCGGTCCCTCGCCTCTAGCCGCTCTGCTCGAGGACGCGCTACGAGGCCTGGCGCCACCTCAGAGTTCGTCTCCAGTCGGCGATGGTTTTCTCTACAGTGGCAACCGCCAGGAGAGCGTCCCCCGCGCCCTGCTCCTCGACCGGCGTCTGACCCCGCTGGAGCGCAATGCCTGGCAGGTGTTTCGACTCCTGCTTAATGCCGACGGCGTGACCGCATTTCCAACCTACGACCAGTTACGCCTGTACCTAGCCTCGACCCCTTGTGCGGAGCAGGCCTCGCACGAAACGGTAGCCCGAACGCTGACCCTGCTGCGACTGACCCGCTGGCTCAGCCTCGTGCGTCGGCGGCGAGACACCAAAAGTGGCCGCCTCCTCGGCAACCTCTACGTTCTACACGACGAGCCCCTGACCCCCTACGAAGCCATGCAGCTCGATCCAGAGTATCTGGGCCTGGTCAGCCACTCACTCGACCATGCCAGCAAGGCGATCCGACAGGTCGGGTACTACGCCATTCGGGAGCTCGCCGAAGACCCATTGCTCAGTGGCCGCCCTCTGCCGACACGACTGCAGGTGCTGGCCCAGCGCATGGCGCAAAGCAGAGTCGAAGCAGGCAACGTCCTTCCCCAAGAGGCGGACAAACACGAATCCGATGAGCTCCTCGAGTCCCCTCTTCGGAATGGTGGAAGTCCCTCTTCGGATTCCGAAGTAGGTGGCAAATCCCGTCAAACCGGCCCTCTTCGGCATCCGAAGCAGGACCGTACTGAAGTACTGAGTACTCGTATAAAAAGATCTGTACGTACGGAGCCGTACACGCGAGCTCACCAGGACCTGCGGTTACCGGAACGCTTCCTGGCCTTGAAGGATGAACAACAGGCCGGGGCGCTAGTGGCCTTGCAACAAGTCGAAGCCGAGTTGCGACAAGCCGTGCTGGATGAGTGGGCGGCGCGTTGCCGTGGCAATGATGTGCGCAAGCCGGCCGGCTATCTGTTCGGCATCATCCAAAAAGCCATCCGCGGCGAATTCAAGGTCTGGGCTGGACAAGGTAGGAACACGTCCGAGAGCGATGAAAATATCGAACCTCCAGACCAGCAGCCAGCCACTCCCGGTGTTGCCCAGATGCATCTAGCGCAGTTGCATGCACTACTTGGGCGAAAGAGATAAAAGCCACTCTAGAACTCAGTAGCACTATCCCCAGGGGATAGGTGGAACAGGGGGCCTTCCTCTACCAGCAAACCTGGCTGCGTGTCGGTACGGTTAGTTGACTGACGGCCTTCCCCTCCCCCCAGCACGCTGACGACTCGTTCCCTGACGGCGAGTCGAGCTCATGGCCAACGACACCCTGCAACTGAACCTTGGGTCCCTTCGTGCACCGATGTCACTGACGTTGCATACCCATCATGCCTCACGGGTCTGGCACGGCCGCGCCCCCGCGGAAGGTCGGCCCGGTATCGTCGGCCTCAATGGCTTCATCGCCGTGATGAACAAGATGAAGCGCGGCGCCGAGCAGGACGATCCTTACAGTGACTGGTGGATGCTGCGAATCGAGGAAAAGTTGACGCAGACCAAGGAAACCCTCCAGGCCCTGCGCGAACAGATCGACCTGGCCCTGGCCGACATCCCCTCAGCCATCTCGCTAGGGGAAAATCTGAATATCCAGCCAGTCCGGCTACAGTTGTTCGTGAATGCGCAGTTGGGCTTCGTGGCGATCTATCTGTTGGCCGACTACGACAACCTGGCTCGCAAGTTGATCCTTGCGCACCACACCGCGCTGATCGACCGTTCGACGTTGGAACGGTGGCTCAACGAGGGCGCCCACGCGCTGCGCAGCCTGTTCAGCCTGGCCCAGCAATACCGATTCTCCGGCTGCACCAGAGACGACTTCGCGGCGAAAAATGCCGCAGCCCGAGCGGCGATCGAGAAGTTCGGCGAACTGCCGCAGGACGTGCTCGAAGGTGTCCGTCGCTCTCGCTATGCGCCCCCCATCGTTCGGCGTTCGGCGCCGGCGACCTCTGCAGGGCTTGTCGCGGGCGACGACGACTTTCCAGTTGGGAGCGTTGATGCCCCGGTGACAAAGGCGGACGCCGACGGAGATGCATCGGTATGACGACCACCCCGGCATCTGCAGCAGCCCGCCGCTTTATCCCCCTGGGACAGGCTGACTTCCAGAATCTGGAACACGCAGCCTCTCTAAAAGGCCTTTTACGTCCCTTTCCTTTTAAAGGTAAGGGGGCGCTGACTGAGTGGGCCAGCCAGTGCCACGCGCTACGTGACGAGCTGATCGCGCTGGCGCAGCGGCGCATGCTGGCACAGGCCAACGCCTACCCCTTCCGCTTGTTGCCCGTACAACTGGCCCAGCAAGCGACTGGCGCAGGGACCGTATTTCTGCGCTGGCGCAAGCCCGACCGTTCGGCGATGGGGGTGGCCCTGTGGCAAGAACTGATCACCAGCCATTCCACTCCCGAATCGCTGATCGACGACCTCCATGCGATGGAAGTCCAGCGCATCGTCCTCAACATGCAAATCAGCCTACTGCACACGCTGGGCCGTCAAGCCCAGGAATGCGCCAACAAGGTAGCCCGCGCCGAATCGACCTACCTGCAGCGTGTCTACCGGCACGACCTGCCCATCCGCACCACCTACCCCAAGGAGTCACCATGAGCACTCATTTCGTTGGCGAGGGCAATATCGGCTCGGCGCCAGAATACCGGGAGTTTCCTAACGGCAACGACGAGCCGCGCCGCCTACTGCGCCTCAACGTCTATTTCGACAATCCTGTTCCGACCAAGGACGGCTTTGAGGACCGCGGTGGCTACTGGGCGCCTGTCGAGTTGTGGCATCGTGACGCCGAGCACTGGCGGTCGCTGTACCAGAAAGGCATGCGCGTTCTTGTCGAGGGACGCACTGCGCGTGACGAGTGGGAAGATGCCGACGAGAACGAACGAGTGACCTTCAAAATCGAGGCTCGACGGGTCGGGATACTACCCTATCGGCTGGAGTCGGTCGTGCTGAGCCCGAAACCGATAGCTGACGCAGGTACCGCAGGCGAATAACTGAAGGTCGAAGAACTCGGTGGAACTATCCCCAGGGGATAGTTCCACCGAGATCCATGGAGTTCCAGCGCGCTCTCTGAACGATATTACTGGTCAGCAGCACCGGGCACGATTTCGCCCCCTACAACCACGGAAGGACCACTCACTGGTCCTCCCATCATTTGACCAACCAGGACTCGACGGTATCGTTACCGTATTCGGTCTTCCATGCCTTCAGCACTTTGTGGTTCCCACCCTTGGTTTCCACAGTTTCACCGGTGTGAGGGTTCTTGTAGACCTTTACGACACGCGCCTTGCGCCGCGCATCGACCTTGTGGCTGACCTTACGGCCAACAACGCCAGCTGCCGGATCCAGGATCCCAATGATATCTTTCAGGTTTTTGCCATAAGTGCTCATCAGCTTCTTCAGCTTTTCTTCGAACTCGATTTCCTTCTTCAGGCTCGAGTCGTTCTTGAGCGACTCCAGGTATGCAAGCTGCTCGGCAAGAGCCTTTTCGGCGGCACGAAACTCTGCCAGACGGGACATATTGGACTCCTATTATTAGATAGAGGGAAAACAAAATTATTATAAGACAGCCAACCTAATGGCAGCCAGAGTAAAAGCAAGAGATAACCATATAAAATATAAAGATACTCATGCAATCCAACATGACGAGTTGAGATCCCTCTCCTCGTCAATGAGCACATGTTTGTTGGCTTGGCAATCGGAGTGGGATTTTTCATGACGGAGCAAGCTTCGACCAAGATCCTTTGACCCCTGCACTCGCCAACCGAGCTACTCGCCATTCTCTCTACTGAAAGCGGGCTCACTGTCTCCGCCTAGTTTGCTGCTCTGTACATCGTATCCGGGAACCCTGGCAGTCATTCCATGATCGCCAGCGGCCTGGAGAACTTATGCGTGTGTTCCTGTGCGAGAAGCCCTCCCAAGGTAAGGACATCGCCCGCGTGTTAGGCGCCAGGCAACGCGGAGCTGGGTGCTATAGCGGCACCGGACTCGTCGTCACCTGGTGCATCGGGCACCTGGTCGAGGCGGTTCCGCCAGAAGGCTACGGTGAGCAGTACAAACACTGGAGGCTCGACCAACTCCCCATCATCCCTGAGCAATGGCGTGTCGAGCCCAAGCCGGCAACCGCCGCGCAGTTCAAGATCGTCAAACAATTCCTCGCCAAAGCCTCCGAACTGGTGATCGCCACGGACGCAGACCGTGAGGGAGAGATGATCGCCCGAGAGCTCATCGAGCTATGTGGCTACCGCGGTCCCATCCAGCGGCTGTGGTTGTCAGCCCTCAACGATGCCTCCATCCGCAAGGCGCTGAGTACGCTCAAGCCAGCAAACGAAACGCTACCGCTGTACCACTCTGCGCTCGCCCGCGCCCGGGCGGACTGGCTGATCGGCATGAATCTTAGCCGACTGTTCACCCTGCTCGGTCGGCAAGTCGGATATGACGGTGTGCTGTCGGTTGGTCGGGTGCAGACACCAACGCTAAAGCTGGTGGTGGATCGCGACCGTGAGATCGCGTGCTTTGTCTCCGTCCCCTTCTGGGCAATCGATGTCGAGCTGTCCCATGGCGGAAAGAGCTTCATCGCGACCTGGATGCCTCCCAATAGCACGGTGGACAAAGCCGGCCGCTGCCTGCAGCCGACAACGGCACAACAGGCCTACGAGCGCCTTCGCACAACTGGCAGTGCGACCGTCGAGTCGGCCGAGACGGAGCGCGTACGCGAAGGTCCACCGCTGCCGTTCGACCTCGGGACGCTTCAGGAGGTGTGCTCCAAGCAGTTGGGGCTGGGTGTCCAGGAGACACTGGATATCGCGCAGGCCCTGTACGAAACGCACAAGGCAACAACCTACCCTCGCTCAGATTCAGGCCACCTGCCCGAAAACATGCTCGCTGAAGCGCCAGCGGTTCTTGCAGCCCTGCTCACCACCGATCCCTGTCTGCAATCAGTGCTCAGCTGCCTGGACAGGACACAGAAATCTCGCGCCTGGGACGACAACAAGGTAACCGCTCACCACGGCATAATTCCGACGCAGGAGCCCACCAATCTGTCAGCCATGAGCGAAATGGAGCTCGCGGTCTACCGCCTGATCCGCGGGCATTACCTCGCGCAGTTTCTGCCGCACCACGAGTTCGATCGCACAGAGGTACGGCTGGTCTGTGCTGGGCAACAGCTGACTGCCGTTGGTAAACAGGTTGCCGTAATGGGTTGGCGCGAAGCGCTGGCAATGCCCCCGGAAGAGGATACGCAGACCGAGGAAACGGTACAGCGCCAAGTGCTGCCGCCTTTGCATGCTGGCACTTCTTGCCAGGTCAACAAGGTCGACCTGAAGAGCTTGAAGACACAGCCACCCAAGCCCTATACCCAGGGTGAACTGGTCAAGACCATGAAGAGCGTCGCCAAGTTCGTCACTGATCCGCGCCTGAAGCAGAAGCTCAAGGAGACCGCGGGTATAGGCACCGAGGCGACGCGTGCCAGCATCATCAACGGCCTGCTCGGGCGTGGTTACCTGCTGAAGAAAAGTCGTGCCGTGCGCGCATCCGGTGCCGCCTTCACGCTCATCGATGCAGTACCTGCGGCGATTGCTGATCCTGGCACTACAGCACTCTGGGAGCAGGCGCTGGATATGATCGAAACCGGGCAGATGACGCTGGAGAGCTTTATCTCCAGACAGGCCTCATGGGTGAGGCAACTGGTCCAGCAGTACCGCAACAGCACGTTGGCCATCCTGCTACCCAAAGCCCCCATTTGCCCCCGGTGCAAGGCACCGATGCGCCAACGTACCGGCAAGAATGGCGCGTTCTGGTCATGCAGTCGCTACCCAGACTGCAAGGGTTCCCGCCCCATCGAGCAGCCGACAGCCGGACAAGGCTCGCCACGTACGAAAGTCACGCGCTAAGACTTCCTGAGCCCCTCTGTCGTGCCAGTATTCGGCACTGCGGCAGACGTCCCGCCGGCCCGGTGGGACCTCCCAAGCACACCTTCCCTTCCGCAATGGTGTGCCCCCGCCAGCCTGCAGCTGTCTCTGTGCGGTGCGAAGGTCACTCCTCCGAGAATCGCGGAACGCCCCTTCAGCTGATCAGTCTCTTCCGTTGCCCGCGATGGGTCCCCTGGCACCTTGCCGAATTACCAGCGAGTTGCCAGGAGACCCATCCGGGTCGAACGGTAATCGGTGCCGGCGCCTACCGGCGAAACAACGGGTTCCTTTTGTGCGCGGATGCGTGCCGAAGGGTATCGGCCCCAGCCACGACACGGGCCGAGTGCGATTGCTGCGACAACGGATGGCTTTGACGACAGCCAGACCGTTCAACCAGCCCACTGTGGCGACTTCCTCAAACGCCGGAGGCACAGCCTTCGGCGGCCTTCTCCTGCTGCTCACGCAACCAAATGAAGGCTCAGCCCGTGACCGGCAGGAACCGGACACGCCCACCTTCCGATAATCCCACGACACGCCAGACCAAGTTCCCAAGTCTTGCCGCAGGTATCGCTGATCGTCAGCGCCCCCGGCAACCAAGGTCTTCAAGGTTGCGCTACGTCCCGTAGTGACCACAGCCGTCCGCCCGCATCGCCTTTGCGGACATACGCCAGCCCTCGGCGTCGATGCCATCTGCTTCCGCGCCTCAATCATCCGCAGCGCGCCCCGCGCTGTCCCACGGGCCTCTTCTTTCACGCCCCTATGGGCCCTCAATCAGGAGCTACGCCATGAGCACGATTCGTCTCAAGACCAACCAGCATCAGTTGATCGCCAGCCTACGACATGCCTTCACTCCGGCCTCCATGCTGGGTGAGCTGCTGCAGAACGCTCGCCGGGCCAAAGCTCAGCACATCGAGGTCATCGTCGACAACAACACGCTCATCGTGCGCGACGACGGTACCGGCATTGCCGACCTGCAAACCCTGATCTTCATCGCCGAGTCCGGTTGGGACCAAGAGCTGAAAGAGCGGGAGAACGCATTCGGCCTCGGTATCCTGTCGACCCTCTACTTCGCCGAATACCTATCGGTACATTCGCGCGACCAAACCTTCCGCGCGGCCACTGCAGCCATCATCCACGGCGATGCCATCGAGGTTCATCCCGCCGTACCGCGCCTCGGTAGTGAAATACAGCTGGAAGGCGTGAAATCACCGCAGGCTACACTCACCTTGTCGCAATGGACGGCGGCACAGCTAGAGCGTCTATGCGAGGCATTCCCCGTGCCCATCTCGTTCAACGGTGTCGACCTTCCTCGGCCCTTGGCTGACCCCACCTTGCCCTGGCGTGAAGCAGCCGTGGGTAAGGTTCTACTCAACCTCGACACACCACCGTCACGGTGGCGCTGCTTCCTTCAGGGGCTCCCCCTTGGCGGCCGTTACTCGACCGATCCCAGGCAGCAGGTCGTACTGTTGCGCGATGACATGATCGCTCGTCTGCCCGATCGCCAGCACCTGCTCAACGAAGAGACGGACAACCGGCGGATACAGGACGCCATCAACACCGCCTACCGGCAGGCACTGTTCGAAGCCAAGGAGCAACTGTCGGGCAGCGACTTCGTATCGTCGTACGCGGAGACCTGCCTGTCATCCTCGAATGCAGACCTGCTGAATGACGTCCCCTTCGCGCCCCGTGCATGGTTCCGCAACTGGGAGGGCGAACCACCTGGCTATCGTCGCTTCTGGGATCATCATCCGCTGAGTGGGATCGTGGCCCGCCTGGATCTGGAGGAGAAAGGCGTCTGGTCCATCGAGAGCGATGGCCGCGAGGAGTTGGCAGCGGAAAGCTACCTCGCCGCGCGGCAAGCCTTCCTGCTGGAAGAACCTCGTCTCGATGAACAGCACTGGCTGCGGCAGGTACGCCGAACCACCACATCTGATCAGGTGTGCGTCCACCATGGCGCCATACTCTATCGCGAGGACACGCCTCCTTTGGCCGAGGCCCTCGAACTGGTCCTGGTCGAAGCGCTGAACGTCAGCTTGAAAGGTGAGCCAGGCCAGTACCCGGTCAAGGCACTCCGCCAGGACGATACGCTCTACCTGACACCGAGCGCCGACTGCGTGACGCCACTCGTATCCGACTACATCTTCGATGATCGATACGACGAGGATGCTGAAGTGGAGGATGACGAGACGCTATCGACCTTCATCGCCGTAGGCTGCTCACAGGTGCCCAGTGAAGTCGTAAAAGCACTGCTACCTCGCGCGCTGCGCTTCGCCTCCCAGCCCAAGCTCGCCAAGGTAGTGGTTCAACTGATCTTCGATAGAGAAGGGAAACTGCTGGAGGTGAAATCCTGACCGCGGCCATGAACGCTCCTTCGGGAGCGTTCTTTTTTCCCCACCACGATCTACCGCTGAGCTGAGCAATCGGAACACCTCCGGTTTCCCATTCAACGCTGACGCCCTTCCTTCCCATCTCGAAGCTGCTTCCCATGTGTCGTCGGCTTCGGTCGACACCATGCCAGCAGCAGGGATCCTCTGGCTGCGCCGCGGAATTCCCGCGTCGATCCACCCCGTCCGTCTCGCACCGCTTCTACGGACGAGCGCCCTCCAGGCGTCGGTGCTTCTAGCTCATTCGGGAGGTCTTTATGTCCCATGCGTCCTCATCCGCCCCACTCAGCGTCGATCAGGCTCGTACCGAATCTGCCGGCTACCTCGCCCTGGCCCTCCTTGGCGAGCGACGTCCCCTGCAGGTTCTACCCAGCGCCGCGGGACACTATATCGGCACCGCCGACGAAGACGGTCCGGTTTCGCGCGAGTCCGTCGAGTGCTTCCCCTCACATGCCGAAGCCAGCCATGCCCTGGAAACCGGGCAGTGGCAACAGCGACTGATCCCCTAACCGCTTTTCTTCAGGAGATGATCCATGAGCCAGTCTCTACCCCGAACTGCTGGAGCAGATCGCACTTGAGGATCTGCACTTCGCCCAGGCTCCCGCAGAGTTCTTCAAGGCCTGGAAACGAGGTGTCGAAATCGCCGGAGCGGAGTGGTTTGGCGACGGTACGCGCGAAGGCCTTCAATGCGCCACCAACAAGTGGCACCTGCGTCCGAACCTGCTGCAACTCAACGATGCATTGGGCGTTCTGAGCGGCGGCCAGCGGATGTTCTTATCCAGCATGGTGAGCTTCTACGACGCCCGAGAAGGCGGCGCCATGCTCCGGCGCTGCCAATTCGAAGGGCTCGCCGATCTCGGCGGCCTCGACCTGCAACGCCGCAAGGTCATCGCCGATCTGCTGCTTCACTACAACGGCTGGTGAGGACTTCCAGCTACTCCTCCTCCCACTCCACGGGGACAACGCCCTCGAGGCGCCATCCCTTCTTCAATCCCCACGTCAGAGCCAACCTCTTTCCTTTCCCCTGATCTGTCATCTCACCTTGCAGGAGATACCTCCATGTCTCTTCGATTCAAAGGGGCAGACCTTCGCCCCGTGCTCGCCGAAGCGATCTCCAATCGGTGCCGTGTGGTCCTGGCCAAGGACCACGGTGTGTACTTTCTCGCTGAACGTGGCGAACGCCGCCCGGAGGATGGGCGCCAGAAGCTGCTCGCCTACGCGGTCGGCTGCAATCCGGACATCGATCCGTTCGATGATTGGTGGGAGCGCTCTTGCGCCGAGCTTGGCGGCAATGACTTCGGTGAGCACTTTTCCCCGCAGACCAAGGTCTTCGCGCACATCCTCGCCAGCGAGGACGATCTCGAGTTGTCAGCCACCGCAACACACCTGGGCCTCAAGCCGATCCCACCCCTTTCAGGCGATCGCTGACATCTCTCTTCACTGCCCCCGCTCGCGGGGGCCTTCTTCTTTTCGTGCAGCCCAACGACCGCGCCCCTCCGTCTCCAGATCGAAGCGCCCTCCCTCGCCGGCCGATGCCGGCCCGCTCAGGAGACTTTCCGCGCGGCCCGTTCATGATCGATCACTCTACGCGAGGCGTGTAGAGGGAATTACAGCTTTCTGATTGGCCCGGGGTACTGCGCAATGGCGGAATCGTGCGTCACCAGGAGCATGCCTTCGGCGATAGCTTGGGCTACCAAGAGCCGGTCGAACGGGTCGTTGTGGTGATGTGGAAGCGCACCGACACCGATCGTATGGGAGCTGAGAATTGGCAGTTCCTGATAACCGGCACCCATCAGCGCTGCGTACAGAAGGCTTGGGTCGACCTGGAAGTCAGGCTTGCCTAACGAGTTTTTGATCGAGACTTCCCAAATGCTTGCGGCGCTGAAGAACAACTGGCTTGACGGAGTGTTGATCATGTTACGGGCAGTTGCCGGAAGGGAGGGTGAATTGGCAGCTGCCCACAGCAGTATGTGCGTGTCGAGAAGAATCCGCATTGATTAGCTCTCGCCGTAGAACATCGTCTCGATGTCGGCAGCGAACGGCGAATCAATGTCATCGGGGACGACGATCTGCCCCTCCAGCATACCGATGCGCTTTACAGGCTCATCGGAGATCGCAGTTACCTTCACCAACGGCTTTCCGGCTCTGGCGATGACGAATGCAGCACCTTTGCTTGCCTGATCGACGAGCTTGGACAAGTTCGTCTTGGCATCGTGGATATTCACGATCTCTAAGTGGTTAATGTTCATCATGGCCCTCTCCGATCCAATGGGCTTTGGGGTTTTACGGGTTACATTTACGGGGTCGATTCAGTTAGTCCATTAAACTCAACCAACTAAACCAGATTAGTTAGCCCTCGTTGGTTTTGCAAGCGATCTTTATATCAGCCGGCCGATCACCAGATCATGGTGCGATCTCAAAGTTCGATGCCTTGTAGACGTCCATGTGAGCTCCCTACGAAGAGTTCATCGCCGGCTACTGCGGTGACTGACCAATACGGTCCTTCGTTGTTGCCGATTCCCCCTAGTCCCGATAAACACGCGGCGCCAGGCTGACTCCATGTTCCGCTGACGCCGTCAGCAACATGCCAGGCAATCGGGGTCTTCGAGATTGCCGCGCAGCATCTGCTGCGTGACCGCCAGTTCGCACCGCATCCCTTGCGCGAACGACCACCGGCCCGCCGGTGACGGATGCAGACCCAACTGTTCCTCAACCCACCGCGGGGTTACTCACCTCCCGCAGTGGGTGGGTGTGTCTCCGCTTTCTTGTTCTCAAGTCAATGGAGACTCGCCATGACCAGTACTGACTCCAACCGTAAGTACTTCGACATCCACACCGCTGGTATCGCCTACATCCAACGTATCCGCGAGGTGCCGGTGAAGGGCAAGCAAAACCTATCGTTCCTCGCATGCACCGTGGCAGCGCTCTTCGGTCCGGCAAAGGACCCGATCCGTCGCTACTTCGACGTGCGCGTGTCCGGCGCCGATGCCAAGAAGCTCATCGAGCCGTACATTGGTATCGATGATCCCAAGCAGCGGCCCCTGGTTCGCTTCCGTCTCGGCGACCTGTGGATCGACCCATTCCGCAGGCCCTCGGGTGAACCCGCTGCCAGCATGAAGGCCCGCCTCCTCAAAGCCGAGTTGCTGGATCGCAGCGTCCTGGACGAAATCGAGTATCACCAGTTGCTCACCCGCGGCATCGGTTATCTGAAGAACCCCAAAGTGGTTCAGAACGGCGGGAACCCCTTCCTGTCGTGCGCCATCGCGGCATTGACCGGCCCGGTCGACCTTCCGCCGGGTCAGCGGGAATACCGCTACTTCGACACCATCGTCACGGATGACAGCGCTCAGAATCTGGTACATCACCACATGCAAGCCGTTGAAGCAGAGAAGAAGGTGTTGCTGGCCTTCACGCTCAACGACATGAAGGCAGAGGCTTACATCCGCAGCAAAGGCGATCATGCCGGCGAAGTGGGTGGCAGCCTGAAGTCGAACCTGATCCAAATCGGCCTGATCAAGATCGATGGCCAACAGGTCTATCCGCTGAACGCCGAAGCAACTGACTCCGAAAGTGCTCCAGCACCGGAAGAGACGGTTCCTGCGAAGGACGACAACGATAGCCCGCCCCCTCCACACCCGAGCAGGCCCCTGTCGAGGAGCCGCCGCGGGCTGCATCGTTCTGACCCGCAGGCCCATCCCGGGCCATGTCTTTGCCTCAGCTCTCCATGCCCCGGCACTTCGGTGTCGGTGGCATGCGCGGCCCGTCACCTGTCATCGCTCAGCCAGCCCCGTCCCCGGGGCTTTTCTCATCCCATGCAGTCACGCTCGCTGGCCTTCCAGGTCCGTGAGCGATTGCCGCAATTTTCAAGGAGAACGGCCATGCAACTTGCCTCCCGTTTCGCTCCCCACTCGCCGATACTGCGCGCTGACCATCCGCTGTCCGATGATCAGATTCGCTCGGTGGCACCGTCCATCTTCGCTGAAGCCGCGCACGGAAGCCGGTCCGAACGCTACAGCTACATCCCCACCGCCGCAGTGCTCGCCGAACTGCGCAGCGAAGGGTTCGAGCCCTTCATGGTGTGCCAGACCCGAGTGCGCCATGAGGACCGCCGCGAATTCACCAAGCACATGCTGCGTCTTCGCCATGCCAGCCAGATCAATGGTGACGAGGCCAACGAAATCATCCTGCTGAACTCGCACGACGGCACCAGCAGCTACCAGATGCTCGCCGGCCTGTTCAGGTTCGTCTGCCACAACGGCCTGGTCTGTGGCGACACCTTCGCGGATATCCGGGTGCATCACAAAGGCAACGTCGCCGAGCAGGTCATCGAAGGCGCCTACGAAGTCCTGAAAGGCTTCGAGCATGTCCAGGAGTCCCGCGACGCGATGCGCGCCATCACGCTCGATGACGACGAAGCGTTGCTACTGGCTCGCTCCGCCTTGGCCCTCAAGTACGACAGCCCCGACAGGCCGCTGCCGATCACGGAGGAACAGGTGCTGATGCCGCGACGTGGCGACGACAGGCGCAGGGACCTCTGGTCCGTCTTCAACCGTGTGCAGGAGAACCTGGTGAAAGGTGGTTTGTCCGGCCGCTCGGCCAATGGTCACCGTCAGCGCACCCGCGCCGTCCAGGGCATCGATCAGAACATACGGCTCAACCGTGCGCTCTGGATGCTCGCCGAGGGCATGCGCCAGCTGAAGGCATGAGCACCAAGCGGATCTCGCCCCTGTGGGCGCGGTCCGCGCTCGGCTACGCCCTCAACAGCAGCGGAACCAGAAGCCTGATCAGCAAGCCACGTACGCATCATCGCCGCATCCGCGGTGCTTCGTCCATTCGCCAGGGCTCCTCCCCATACAGGGAGGACTCCGGCTATTTCGAGGAGACCTCCATCATGGGCTGGCTCTATTCTTCTTACTCCCGCTCCGAACTGATCCACGACCGGATCCAACCGGAAGAGCATCCACAGGCCAGTATCCGCGTCATCGCGCATACCCTGCGCGGCAACGTGCTCTGGTCCGTTGTCGAAGTCACCGCGAAAGTCGAAGGTGTCCACAAGGATCTCGCCCCCGGCGAATCCATACGCTACATCCGCTGCGACCTACTGCAACGCAGCGGCGGCCAGTGGGGCTACAAGGGCATGGATGAGTCCGTCCATCCGTACTACTACACGTGCCCGTTGAGTTACCTCGACATGGCGCCGGTGCAATCTTCCGAGTGGCGTGAAAGCGTTCGTGCCTACCACGCTAGGCGATGCACATCCCCAGCTGCCACCGCGGCGCTGACAGCCTGAGCCAGGGGAACCGACATGGACCCGATCCTGGCGGCACTCCCACCCTCGTTGCTGGCATTCGTTGAAGAGCGGTTGTCCAACGACGAGGTGTCCTCCGGCGAGGAGATGCTGGAACACTTCATCGATAGCGGCCTCACCGAGCAACAAGCACGGCAGGCACTGACCTATCGCGACCGGTACCTCAACAACCTCTACCTGAAGGGATTCACGCCGATCTACGAGGGGCCAAGGCGCTTCGCTTCAACCCCCACACCCGAAAATTCGAGCCGGAATAGTCCGCATCATTCCATCCCCTCGGGGCAGCTACTGCCCCTGCGGGTGATGCTGCTCCCTTCCACCGAAGACAAGCCCATCCCTGCCGCAGAGACCACCATCGCAAGCTCCTCGCTAAGCCGCCTACAGAACAGGCCCCAACTGACAGCAGCTGGTTGTCGTCTTCATTCACCCAACCGGGGCGCCGTCCCCGGTTGGGCAGTGCCCAGCTCACAGTACACAGGAGCAAATCCCATGAACTCACAGCGCCCTAACGGCGGCAGCCGTACCACACTGTTCCCCATCGGCGCACTGATCTTCAGCGCTAGCGTTGACCGCCTGATGCGCGAATAGTGCCTCGACCCCATGCCGTACTTCCAGCGCCACGCCCGCGCAGACTGGGGCGACGTTAGCGATGAAAAAGACCGTTTAATAGTTGCCTTTCGACATGCTACTGCGGCTACTCGTCGACGCCATTGATGATCTTGTCCCAGTAGGAACCAATCAGGCGGATCCTCAGCCTATACGTTGAACAGAGTGAAATCGACAAAACCACTGGCGTGAAGCCTAGGCTCCAGCACTGGAGCCAATTCGGCGCACTTGGATAGCATGCCAACGCTCACCTTGCAGCGAGGTCTGACGTTGCTGACGACAATCAAGAAGCCGTCGGCCTTGGCTTCAAGGAGGTAACTGCCCTACACCTTCATATCGAACTTACAGAGGAGCTAAACAGGAACCGAAACCAGCCATATCGACCAATGTCTATCGCTGCACCTCGCCTCAGATCATCGGCTTGTCGTCGATTCGGTCCCGCGCGGTACTTGCGGCCAGGGCGTCGAAGGTTTCCGCGCTCAGCGCCTCCTCGCCCTGCTCGTCGAGCAGCCGGCGGAACACCAGGTGTTCCGGGAAGCTGCGGCCGACCAGCGTCAGCAGGCGCACGCCACGCTCGGTCAGCTCGAAGTTGTTGCCGGTGCCGCCATGGTCTCGCGGCCGGTCCTGGATGAAGCCGCTGTCGAACAGCACGCCCTCCAGGTCGCCGGCCACGCGCTTGATGTGGTCGATGCTGCCGCCCAGCGGCTCGCCCTGGGCCAGGCGTTCCTCGGCCACCTCCTCGCCGTACTCGCGGGCCTTGTAGGGTTCGTCGGCGCATTGCTGGGCGTGCAGCAGCAGTTGTTCGATCAGGTCCCAGTCGTAGCTCATGGCGTGTCTCCCGCGCTGTTCGTTTCGTTGGCTTGCCGGTGTTTCGCGCCGGCCCTGCCTGTTGCGACTGCCCAGCCAGCCATGGGTTCGAACGCACCGAGCAGCGGCGCGCTGTTCCGTTGGGCAATTCTTTCGAACTCGCCGCCGCCACGGCTTCCAAATCCTGGTGAGTGCCGCGCCGCGAGGCGTAGCCAGCCACTGCGCCCGCGTGGCGCTTCAGCGAAGGAGCCCGATCATGAGTGCGAACCTGCAAGGCAAGAAAGTCCTGATCATCACCGCCAACGCCGGCATCGAGCGCGACGAACTGCTGCGCCCGCTGCAGGCCCTGAAGGACCAGGGCGCCAGCGTCACCCACGGCAGCGTCAAGGGCGGCGAGGCCCAGACCTGGCTCAAGGACAGCGAGAAGGACCTGAAGGTGGAGTCCAACGCCCGGCTCCAGGGCCTGAGCGCCGCGGACTACGACGCCCTGGTGATACCCGGCGGCACGGTCAATGCCGACACCCTGCGCCAGGATGCCGATGCGCAGCGCCTGGTCCGCGAGTTCGCCGAGGCCGGCAAGACGGTCGCGGCGATCTGCCATGGCCCCTGGCTGCTGATCGATGCCGGCGTGGTCTCCGGCAAGACACTGACCTCCTATTCCAGCGTGCGCACCGACCTGGCCAATGCCGGGGCCGAGTGGGTGGACGCGCAGGTCAAGGTCTGCCCGGCCCAGGGCTGGACGCTGATCACCTCGCGCACCCCCAACGACCTGGCAGCCTTCAACGAGGCCATCGGCCAGGCCCTGGCGGCCTGAGGTCCATCCATCCAGACAGAGGGACAGCAGATGAGTGCACAGAATCTGGGCCGCTGGGAGCGGCTGTTCTCGGTGGCCCTGGGCCTGGCCGGGATGCGCAACGGTTTTCGTCGCGGCGGCCTGCAGGGCTGGCTGGAAGTGGGCGCCTCGGCGCTGATGGTCAAGCGTGGCCTCAGCGGTCATTGCCGGGTCAAGGCGGCGTTGCTCGAACGACGGGCGGACGAGGCCGGCGAACCGGCCATCGGTCACGAGGCCATGCCCAGCGCGGCGGCGCGGGACCACAGCAGCGAAGAGCGGCGGGTGGACAATGCCCTGGAGGAAACCTTCCCGGCCAGCGACCCCATCTCGCCCTGAGGAGGCGCGCTGGCCATCCCCATCCGGGCGGATAGAGAGGTCGATATGAGCAAGTCAGGCAAGCATCACTTCGCGGACGATCCGCAGAAAGTCTGCGAGGCCGGGCGCCAGCATGGCGGCACCACCGGCGGCAATGTGCACAGCGACACCAACCGCGCGGAAAGGGCCCGCAAGGATGGCCAGCACAGCCACGGCGAAGCGCGCAAATAGACCTTGCGCGCCAAGGCTGGTCCCGGCGCGGTCGAGCGACTGCGCCGGGCGTCAATGAACGTGGGAAAAAGAGGCTTCATCCCTGAAGCAAGGCATCTGAACAAAAGAACCGAAGTGATTCTAGGTATTGGCCCGGGGCAATTCCACATTCATTGAAAATACTGTTCAAACCCATCGCAAAGCCTTGATATAGCGTGCATTCTACCATGTCATTCGTGTAATTCGCCTGATGTCCACTGGCTATCGCTGGGCTATTGCCGCCAGTTTTTCGACTTATAACCGGCAACTTTCAAAAACATCGTCAGGGTTATATTCAAAATTTCTTCATGCCGGTTTTCCGCCTTGAAATAGCCCGGGGCTTACCCTAGTTTTCCCTTCCGCAACCTGTCGGCGTCTTGCAGAAAACCAACCCCATTACGTGAAGTCGCCCGATGGAAAGATTGCTCTCCCCGCAACAGCAACTAGAGGCGGTGAACGTATTTTTGCGCCAGGTCCCCACCCTGGCCAGAGAGATAGAACTTTCACAACTTGCAAACGATGAGGACCTGGACGCCTATCGACTCAGAAAGGGCTGGGGCGAACTGTGCGCGCAAGCCAAACATTCAGGGCTGGAGCCCTGGTTGTTCGCTCATATATTGCTCGGCACCCCGAGCGAAGAACTGGAAAGACTCAAGGAGTTGCGCAGACATATGACGTTCCGCTGAAGCCGCTTCTGCGATTGCGCAGCAGCCTGTTCAACCCCTGCCGTCCAGTGCCCTCGCAACGCTCGCTTGCGCCGCGCTGGACGACCTCGCCAGCCGCTGCCGGGTCTCGCGCAGGCAGGCGATTTCCCATTCGGCCAGCGGCCTGCCTCCCCCTTCTTCAGCGACGCGCCAGCAACTGCCGCGCGCTCTGGCGCAGCACGCCCCAGCGACGGCTGTCGCCCGGCAAGGCGCCGAGCAGGTGCCGGGCCTGGTCGAAGCTGATGTGCGGCGGCAGCGGCGGCACGTCCGGGTCGGTCACGATCTCCAGCAGCACCGGGCGATCCGCGTGCAGGGCCTGTTCCCAGGCGGCGTCGACGGCCTGCGGCGCGGTCACGCGGATGCCGCGCAGGCCCAGCAGCTCGGCATAGCGCGCATAGGGGAAGTCGATCACGTCCTGGGCCGGAGTGAAGGCCGGGTCGCCGGCCAGGGCGCGCTGCTCCCAGGTCACCTGGTTGAGGTCGCCGTTGTTCAGCACCAGCACGACGAACACCGGGTTCTCTTCCCAGCGCCGGTAGTACTGCTGCAGGGTCACCAGTTCGGCGTTGCCGTTCATCTGCATGGCGCCGTCGCCGACCATGGCGATCACCGGGCGCCCGGGGTGGGCCAGCTTCGCCGCCAGCGCGTAGGGCACGCCGCTGCCCATGCTGGCCAGCTTGCCCGACAGCGAGCCGATCATGCCCGGGCGCATGCGCAGGTCGCGGGCGTACCAGTTGGTGTGCGAGCCGCTGTCACCGCAGAGGATGACGTCGTCCGGCAACTGCGCCGACAGCGACCAGAACACCTGCTGCGGGTTGATCGGCTGCGCCGGTTGCCCGGCCTGCTCCTCCAGCTCGCCCCAGCTATCCTGCACCGCGCGTTCGATGCGCCGGCGCCAGGCGCCGTGGCGCTTGGCCTTGAGCAGCGGGAGCAGGCGCCGCAGGGTCTCGCCGGCATCGCCCAGCAGCACCTGCTCGACCGGGTAGCGCATGCTGACGTTGCGCGCGTGCAGGTCGATCTGCACCGCCCTCGCCTGCCCGGGGCCGGGCAGGAACTCGCTGTAGGGGAAGGTGGTGCCGACCAGCAGCAGGGTGTCGCAGTGGCGCATCAGTTCTTCGCTGGCGCGGGTGCCCAGCAGGCCGATGGCGCCGGTGACATAGGGCAACTCGTCGGAAATCGCCGCCTTGCCCAGCAAGGCCTTGGCCACCCCCGCCCCCAGCTGCTCGGCGACCGCCTCCAGTTCGGCGTGCGCGCCCAGGGCGCCGGCGCCGGCAAGGATGGCCACCTTGCGCCCGGCATTGAGAATCTCCGCCGCCTGCGCCAGCTCCTGCTCGCGAGCATAGGGCCGCGGCGCGATGAAGCCGGCCCCGGAGAGCACGTGGCCATGCTTGCGCGGCGGCGTCTGGGCGGGCATCTGCTGCACGTCGTTGGGGATGATGACGGTGCACACCTGCCGCTCGCTGCAGGCCACGCGCAAGGCGCGGTCGATCACGTGCAGCAACTGGCCGGGGTTGGCCACCGTCTCGATGTAGGCGCTGACGTCCTGGAACAGCGTGTGCAGGTCGACTTCCTGCTGGTAGTCGCTGCCCAGGGAGGTCACCGCCTGCTGGCCGACGATGGCCAGCACCGGCTGGTGGTCCATGCGCGCGTCGTACAGGCCATTGAGCAGGTGGATGGCGCCGGGCCCGGAGGTGGCCAGGCAGACGCCGACCTCGCCGGTGAACTTGGCGTGGGCCGCGGCCATGAAGGCGGCCATTTCCTCGTGGCGCACGCGGATGTAGTCGAAATCCTCGCTGCGCCTGCCCAGGGCGCCCATGATGCCGTTGATGCCGTCGCCGGGATAGCCGAAGACCCGTTCGACGTCCCATTCGGCCAGGCGTTGGAGTAGTTGATCGGAAACTGTCTGCGACATGGCTGCCTCCTGCCGGCGGATGGCTGCGCCCGCGAAAATGCGCGCGCCCCCTCGTTGCAGGCGACCCATGGACAAGAGCGGGGTTCAGAAGAATGTGCCGAAATGCATCGGCAAGGGCGTGAATGGACGCTTGAAAAAAACACCCCGTCCCTGGGGCGTGCATATTAAGGGGAGTTCGCAATAACTATTCAGGCAGAGCCCGGCGGGTGACGCAATCGACATTGAAAAATCGAACCGATAAAGCCGATTCCCGCATATTGCATGAACAATTGCCGGTCCATGACCGCATTACGCTGATATCCAAATGATGCTACCGCTTCTTCGCGCCCAGTGAATCCGCGGCATACAGCGAATTGCTCTAAATTTGCGCGCAACGTCATATCCATAATTTCAACTGATGGCCTTTTTCGCTTGAGCCACTGCACTTACAAGCGTACTTTTTTAAATCTTCCGCTACACATTTCCCTGGATGTTTCGGGGCCTTTCCCTTCACCAGGCTTTTCTTCCCCTTCTCATGCAAAATCTATTGAACTCCACGCAGCGTCAGGCTGCCGTGGTGGAATTTCTTCGCCGCGTTCCTTCCCTGGCCCGGGAGATCGAGCTATCCCGCCTCGAGGAAAACGAAGACGCACAGGCCTACCGCCTGCGCAAGGGCTGGGCCGAGCTGTGCATCCACGCCCGCGCCATGGGCGTTGAGCCCTGGCTGTTTGCCCACCTGCTGATCGGCACCCCGGCCGAACGGATCGAGCGGTTGAAGAACACGCGCAACCCGCTACTGCCCGACTGAGCCGGCCCCTCCTCGGCTTCCTGGAACCTTTGCCCGAGACCCTTTTCGGAACAGGTACAACCGCGGAGGAATCCCCATGAATGCCATCGAACTGCTGAAACAGGACCACCAGGTGGTCAAGGACCTGCTCGCCGAACTCAGCGGCACCAGCGAACGGGCGGTGAAGACGCGCGAGAACCTGCTGCAGCGCATCGAACTCGAGTTGAAGGTGCACACCAGCATCGAGGAGCAGATCTTCTACCCCGCCTTCCGCGAGGCCGGCAGCAAGAGCGAGACCAAGCTGTACTTCGAGGCCCTGGAGGAGCACCGCGCGGTGGAAGCCCTGGTGCTGCCAGACCTGAACGACACCGCGGCGGACAGCGTCCGCTTCGCGGCTCGGGTGAAGGTGTTGCAAGACCTGCTGGAGCACCACATCCAGGAAGAGGAAGAACAGATGTTCGAGCAGGCCCTCAAACTCTTTTCGTCTGCCGAGCTCTCCCTGCTGGGCGCCCAGATGAAGGAACTCAAGGGTACGCTGAAGAGCACCTACGGCGCCTGGGCGGCCTGAGCGCCGGACGCGGCTCATGTCCTGCAGCAGCGTCGGCAGCTCGATCAGCTGCGGGAGCAACCGCTGCTTGCGCGCGAAAGCCCAGCTTCGGCGGACGCACCTCTCTGGCCGCCAAAAGGACCCGCCGAGGCGGAAAGACTGAACCCGCGCCGCCGCCCCCGTCAACCCTGTGAGCCCCACGCCCGGGGCATCCCACGGACCGATGGAGAACTGCCATGAACATTCTCGCTTTACTGCGCGGCACCCTGTTGTCGGCCGCCCTGCTGGGCGCCGCCGCGCCCCTCTTCGCCGCGGAGCCTGCCGCCCGCGACCAGGCCTTCGCCAGCGAGGCCTCCGCCGCCGGCCAGGCCGAGATCGACGCGGCCAAGCTGGCCCTGCAGAAGAGCCAGGCGGCCGACGTGAAGGCCTTCGCCCAGCACATCATCGACGACCACACCAAGGCCAACACCGAGCTGCAGGCCCTGGCCACCCGCAAGCACCTGGAGCTGTCCGACCAGCCGGGCCTGGCCGACAGGGCCAAGGCGAAGGCGCTGGACATGCGCGAGGAATCCTTCGACGCCGCCTATGCCAACAACCAGGTGGCGGCCCATGAGAAGGCCGTGCAGTTGTTCACCGAAGCGGCCGACAATGCCAGCGATCCCGACCTGCAGCAGTTCGCCCGGGTGACCTTGCCGGTGCTCCAGCAGCACCTGCAGATGGCCCAGGACCTGGCCAAGGCGCACCCTTCGAAATGAATCTCTCCGGGGCCGGCGCGCGTCAGCCCAGCACCAGGCGGTTGGCTCGCTCGCCCACCACCATTTCGGTGATCCAGCACACCAGGATGTCGGTATAGGCGTCCTAGGCCAATTCGGTGCTCAGGGCGTGATCGGCCTCGTCGATGATCCGGTGCGTCAGCGAGTGGGTCTGCTGGAAGGCGGCCCGGTAGCTGAGGAGGGTGGCGCGGGGGATGAAGTCGTCGTGCTCCGACTGCACCAGCAGCGCGTCGCCGGTGAAGGCGGCGCAGGCGCGCAGGGCCAGCCAGCACCACCGGTGCCACCCGCTCGGCGAAATCAGTGGTTCTACATGACCGATGAAGCGAGGACAGTACGATGGATCAGGACCGCGAGGCGCAGATACGCCAGAAGGCTCATGAAATCTGGGAAGCCGAGGGGCGGCCCAGCGGACAGGCCGAGCGGCATTGGCGGATGGCTCGGGAGCATCTGGGGGAGATTCTTCCGGTGGAGGCCGCCCAGGATGTGGTGCCGGCCGGGAAGGCGCGGAGGCGCCACCGGGCGGGTGATGGTGCCGAGGAATCCGCTCGCGGTTATACGCCGTTGGCCGTGCCACCGGGGTGACCGGCGTGGCCGGTGAGTCCAATCGCGGACAAAGTCCGAACTTCGCCACCTTTTCGGCGCTGAAGGTCGAGGGAATCAGCGGCATCCAGATCGGCCCCGGAGCTCCTTCAGGCGCCGGGCCACCTCGGCGCAGAAGGCGCCGTCGGCGACGTCGCCGGCCAGCACCAGGCAGTGCTGGCCGCAGGCCTCGATCAGTTGGCAGGTCTTGGTCGCGTCCTCTGTTTCCTCCAGGTACAGCAGCATCACGTCGGCGCCCTCGCGGGCGAAGGTCAGCGCCACCTTGCCCTCCAGCTTGCCGGCGGCGCGGTAGCTGTCCGAGGCGAATTCCGGCGGCGGCTGCATGACCTCCTCGCGGCCGGGCTGCCGGTCCTGGTGCTGGGCGGTAGGTTGTCGCTCATGGCAGGTTTCCCCCGCTTCGTGGCGCGGGACCGTGGCCCCGCCGGTCACAGGATTCGGCCGGCCGGGGGCGGCAGAATTCAGCCTTTGCGCCAATGACCCAGTGGCCGCGTTTTCTGAACCTGCGCCGGCGGCGGGCGTCCACCGAGCACAGTCCACCACCGAAGGAGAGGCCCATGGCCGCGCGCATATTCCTGCTGCTGTTCGCCTGCCTGTGCGGTATCGGCCTGGCGAGCGCCGCCCCCGCCGGGAATCCCCACGCCAGCTTCGTCGCCAGCGCCCTGGCCAACAGCCAGCAGCAACTGGCCCGCGCCCGCCTGGCCCTGGACCACGGCCACACCACGGCGGTGCGCGACCAGGCCCAGGGGCTCATCGACCAGCACCAGCGCCTGCTGGACGACCTGCGGATACTGGCGCGCAAAAAAGGCCTGCTCCCTCCGCGCGACGAAACCCACGAAGCCCACGCCATCCAGGCCCGCCAGCAACTGGCCGACAGCCAGCGCTTCGACCGCGACTACGCCGAGGCGCAACTGGCCAGCAGCCGCCAGGCGGTGGAGCTCTTCGACCACCAGGCCAACGACGACAGTGATGCCGAACTGCAACGCTTCGCCCGTCACTGGCAGCCGCAGCTGTACTACCAACGGGAGATCGCGCAACAGTTGCTGGATGGGGAGAAACCGTGAGGTGAGGTAGCGCCGGTGAGCCTGATCACGGGGAGCTTCGTGGTTCCACATCGCGCCGAACGATCCCTCTCCAGCTTGCGGGGAGGGTTAGGAGGGAGACGGAGTCAGGGTTGGCAGAGGTGTGTAGCCGAAGTCCCGTTCCCCCTCACCCCAGCCCTCTCCCAGAGGGGGAGGGGTTCGGCGTGGGCGATGGATTCGGAGTCATCCTGAGACGCCTAACCCTCCTTCGTCAGTGACGTAGGGCGAATAACCGTTCGCGGTTATCCGCCGATACACCGATGTCATAGCCAACGCCAGGGTCAACCTCGGAGCCGCTGGAAACCAAGGTCAAATGGCGGATAACCCCGTAGGCGTTATCCGCCCTAGAGCCCCTGGGAAGTAAGGAGCGGACCCCGCCCGCAATCCCCCCCGGCGCCCTTGATCAGCGCTCCTCACCCAAGAGCTCCCACATCCGCCGTGTCAGGCGTTGCCGGCCATCCCCCCAGCCCGCCCAGGGATCGTCCTTGTCCTCCAGCGCCAGGCGCTCGTCGATATTGCCGACCGACGCGGTTCTTCGGCCCGCGCTGAAGCGGTCCGGCATCTGCTTGGCCAGGTGGCGGGTGATGGCGTGGGCGAAGTCCTTGACCTCGTCCCAGACGTGGCGGCGCTCCAGCGATACCAGTACGTGCATGCCCTTGCCGCCGCTGGTCTTGAGGAAGCAGGCTCGGCCGGCGAAACCGCGCCTGGATGACATTTCGCCATCACCCTGGCATGCAGTAAGGCGCCGGCCGGGCCCGCCGCTTTGCAATGCGCAAGTATCAAAGGGCCATCTCTTCAGCTGAAAATTCAACTTAAACAGTCAGTTAGGAGCAGTGGAAAGGGCGGGACGATTGCTGCAAAGGCATCGGCGACCCAACCAACACACAGGGAGTACGTCATGCCTGCCATCTCCAACGCTGCCATCGAATACCTGCAGAACCAGTTCCGCGCCTATTCCCCGCGATTCTCCAGTCGCCCCGACGGCTCGGTGCTGATGGACCTGCACGATGCCAACGGCGAGCGCATCGCCCTGCGCGTGCTGCACAAGGAAGAGCAGGAAAACGAGGTTCTGCTGAACAACCTGGTGGAGCGCATCCGTCGCGACCTGATCACCGAGTCGGGCCCGCTGCGGCCGGACAACGTCGAGTGGTTCCTCAAGCGCATCGAGCTGCGCACCTTCGTGCCCGGCAACTACCGGCACCGCCCGCGCAAGATAGTGGTCGCCGGCGAGCGCCTGCGCGCCCTGGCCGAGCGCAACCCACGCTGGTAGGGCCCCGCCCCGCCGCCGGCATGGCCGGCGGCGGGGATCGGCGCTCACGCTCAATGCGGCCGCGCCACCGCCCGCAGCAGGTTTGCGCCCAGCTTGTCGGCGTTGCAGCTGGCGACGTTGGCCAGGGAGACCACGCCCACCAGGCGTTTCTGGCGGTTCACCACGGCCAGGCGGCGCTTCTCGATCTGTCCCATGTTCTTGGCCACGTGGTCCAGTTCCTCGTCGTCGAAGCAGTAGCAGACGCCGGGGCTCATCACCTCGCTGACCGCCGTGCGCCCATCCAGGCCATCGGCCAGGCCGCGCACCACCAGGTCGCGGTCGGTGACCACGCCGGTCATGCGCTCGCCCTCGCCGACGATCAGGGCGCCGATGTCGGCCTGGCGCATCAGCAGCGCTGCCTCCTGCAGGGTGGTGGTCGGGTCGATGGTGCGGACTTCGCGGCTCATGACTTCGCTGACTTTCATCGCTGTTCTCCTGAAGGGTGGACTCACCTGTGTGGAAAGTCCGCCGCCGCCAGGGTTCGAAGAATCCGCCAGAGCGTCAGGCGTGCACCGTCCACTGGCAGGTGGAACCGGCGATGCGCATGGCGTCCACCCGCTCGATCAGGCCTCAGGCGATGGCTTCCTGCGCCCTGAGGATGCAGCGGTGGTTCCCAGGGCGCGGAGCTGTCGTTGCGCATCCTCGAAATCGCCCTCGGCCGCTGACTTCGGCGGCAGTCTGCTGCTCTACACCGGTGCCACGGTAATCGACGGCGAGGCGCCGCTGTGGCGCCAGGCGAGCCGGCTGGGATTGGCGCTACGAGGAGCTGGACCCGGACGTGTTTTGGCGAAGAGCAGGAAGTCCCCGCCTACCGCCAGGTGGAACGTATCGCTGCCGTGCTGCTGAGCTTGCGGCGCCTGGCCTGAAGGCCTCAGGGCTGGCGGTAGTGCCCTGGGGTGGTGTCGCGCTCCTGGCTACGCTTGACGCGGCTCACCTGTACGTCGCTGATGCGCGCGGCGGGGCCGTGCAGCCCCAGCAGGAAATCCAGCGCCTCTTCGGCATCGAGGTCGCCGTCGCGGTGCAGTTCCAGGGTGGTGGGCTGGTCGTCGAGGATGTAGCTGACCAGGTACAGGGGTTTGCTACCCATGAGGGCCTCCTTCGCGAAGGTGGTTGCGGACAATGGCCGGGCTCAGGCCCGTTCGCCGTGGCAGGCGCGCCGGTGGTAGTCGGGCAGCGCCAGCAGCGCAGTGCGGATGGCCTGCATGCGCATCTGCTGCGGGTCACCGCGCAGGTGCTCGCAGCGGCTGAACAGCGTAAGCCCGTCGCGCAGGCGGAAGGCCCAGGCGAAGCACAGGGTGCCGGGCTCGATGCCGTCCTTGGGCTCGCAGCCGAGCAGGCCGGTCACTGCCACCGACACGTTGGCGTTCGGGTGGCGCAGGGCGGCCTCGGCCATGCCCCGCGCAACCTCCTCGCTGGTGAGGTTGTAGTTCGCCAGGCACTGCTCCGGGACGCCCAGCATGTGGCGCTTGGCGGCCACCGAATAGACCATCCAGCCGCCTTCGAGCACCTGTGCACTGTCGGCCGCGGCGGCCAGTTCGGCGCAGATCTGCCCGGCGCTGCAGGACTCGGCTGTCACCAGCTTCAGGCCGGCCTCGCGCAGGTAGGTCACCAGCGCGCGGCCCTCGGCTTCGTTCAATGCTGCCGGCATGCCCTGTTCCTTCTTCACAACCACGGCTGCACGGGTGGGCTGTGCAGCGCCACGTCAATGGCCAGGCCCAGTTCGTCCAGGCCCACCGGCTTGAGCAACACGGGGTAGGAACGGCCGTGGGTGGCCGAACGCTGCGGGTCCTGTGTCAGCACTAGTACCCGCGTCAGCGGGCGCAGCGGTAGGGACGACTGAATCAGCGCCGGACCGGTGTGCGGGCCGGCGAAGGGTTCGTCCACCAGCATCATGTCGATCACCACCGAGGACGCCAGGTGATCCAGCGCCTGCTCCGTGTCACCGGCACTGAGCACCGCGTAGCCGCGGTCCAGCAGCAGCTGTTCCAGGCGCCATAGCTGGTCGGCCTGCTCGGCGAGCAGCAGCACCACCTTGTCCGTTTCGCTCATGCCTCGTCCCTCCTGTCGGTAAATGGAGCCTTTGCACTACCAGGCAGGAACCGAGCAAGAACCACGCCCACCCGCCGCCCGGGAGCGGAGCCCGGCGCAGAGCGCCTGCGCCACGCCGCATGGCAGGGCGACATCAGCAGAATGCGCTGCCAGCCTCGCCAGGCGCTGCAAAATGCCCAGCGCGGCTGCCGGTGAGCTGGCCGGCACCAAGCGGCGCTGCCGCAGTCGCAGCAATAGAGCGGCCAAGCGAAGGTACCCGCCATGACAGGGCCCCCCGTCCCCTCCCGGCCGAGCCCGCGGAGGAGTTCAGCGAACGCAGCTACCCGGTCGACGAGCACATCGCCGGCCAGCGTCGGGCCTGCGCGAGGAAGACATCCTCCTCGCCGCGCGCCAAACCCAGGCCCTGGAGCGCATGGAACAGATCCGCTTCGCCATCCTCGAGAAGAACAGCAACATCTCCATCATTCCCGAGAGCGACAGCTGAGCTGGGCGCGCTCGTAGCGTTCGAGCAGCGGCTGGGCGCTCAGCCCGTGCAGGCAGATGCTCAGCGCCACCACGCTCAGCACCAGGTCGCTGGCGGTACCCAGCGCCTGCGGCGAACCGGCCTGGTTGAGCGCGTGGCACAGGTAGAACAGGCTGCCGATGCCGCGGATGCCGAACCAGCCCAGCAGCCAGCGCTGCCGCGGCGCCAGGGCGCGGCGGCTGACCAGCAGCCAGACCAGCGCCGGGCGCAGCAGGCAGAACAGCCCCAGCGCCAGGGGCAGCGCGCGCCAGTCCCAGTGGTGGGCCAGCAGCGCGCCGAGCAGGGTCACCAGCAGCAGCGCCAGGGAGCGCTCCAGCAGGTCGCCGAAGGAGAGGATGTCGAGCATCACCGCCCCGGCGGCGACCTTGGGGTGCTCGGCGCGGTCCGCGCCGAAGGCGATGGCGCCGTGGGCCTGCCCCGCCTCGCGGACGTGCGCGGCCTCGGCCTGGGCTTCGGCCGGGTCCTCGCGCGTGCCGATGGTGGCCACCTCGGCGTGACGCAGGCCGATGCCGGCCGCGAAGCAGGCCAGGAAGCCCCAGCCGCCGAGGCTTTCGGCGCCCACGTAGGACAGCGCGATCAGCGCCATGGCGAGGAAATCGTTGGCCGACACGCTGGTGTCGGTGTGCCGGGCGCGCAGGTGGATGGCCAGCCGCCCTACCCCGTAGCCCAGGCAGTAGCCGGTGAGCAGCCCGGCGGGAATGGCCCAGCACACGTCCAGCAGCAGCCAGTGCGGCAGTTGCCGGAGCAGCGCCGGGGCGCCGCCGGGGGGCTCGCTGAGCAGCAGGAAGGCCGCGCTGACGAACGGAAAGGCCACCCCGTCGTTCAGCCCGGCCTCGCCGGACAGGCCATAGCGCAGGCCGTCGTCGTCGCTGGCGTCGTCGACCTGGACCAGGCTCGCCAGCACCGGGTCGGTGGGCGAGAGAATCGCCGCCACCAGCAGCGCCAGGCCCCAGTCCAGGCCCAGCAGGTAGTGCGCCAGCGCCGCGCCGCCGGCGATGCAGCCCAGCAGCACCGGCCCGGCCAGCTGCCAGGTGGCGGTCCACACCGGCGAGCGCAGGCTCTGGCGCATGCGCAGCCCGCCGATGAACAGCGAGATCAGCAGGGTGGCCTCGGCCAGGTGCTCCAGCCAGGGGCTGATGCGGCCGATGTCCGCCTGCCACAGGTCCAGCCCCAGCGGGCCGATGGCCAGGCCGAACAGCAGGTACAGCAGCGAGGAGCTGACCGGCAGCAGGCGCAGGTAGGCGGAGCTCAGGCCGAGGGTCAGCAGGATGCCGCCGAGCACCAGCAGCCACTGGTTGAAGCCCATGGGCCGGCACTCAGTCCGCGGCCGGCGGGTGTGCCTCGCGCAGGGCCCTGGCCGCGCGCAGGTCGTCCTCCAGGCGCGGCAGGCTGGACTTGGCGAAGGCTTTCAGCTGCGGGTCCACCAGGTTGCGCGCGGCATTGCGGTACTGCTCGATGGCGCGCTCGTACAGTGCCACCTCGGCCTGGGCATAGGCGGCGTCGAAGGACGCCTCGCGCACCCCCAGCAGGGCCTCGCGGGCCTGGTCCGCCAGGCCCGGGTCCTCGCGCGGGGCGAGCTTCTCGCCGTGGGCCAGGGAGGCCAGCGCGGCACGCTGTTCCTCGTGGCGGCCGACCATCTCTCGGGCATAGGCCTGCACATCCGCGGCGCGGCTCTTGCGCTGGGCCAGCTGGCCGCTCCGGATCGCCGCCGAGCTGATGCCGGTGGCGGCCTCGACGAAGTCCTGCGGGGCCGAGACCGGCATGTCCAGCGCCAGGGCCGGCCCCTGCAGGCACAACAGGGCGCAGCAGAGACAGAAGGTGCGAAGGCTTGGCATGGCGGGGCTCCTCGGCAGGTCGGGTGGGTGTCAGCGCGCTGGCGGCGGGTCGTCCTCGGCCTGCTCCTGGTCGGCCACGCCCTGGGGCGTATCCCCGGCGCAGGCGCTCTCGCCCATGCGCTGGTAGGTCTCGCGCAGCTTCTGCAGCTGCTCGGCGTCCAGCTCGTCCAGCCCCATCAGGGCGTCGTGGGCCGCGTGGGTGGTGCGCAGCAACTCGTCGATCTTGATGTGCAGGGCGTCGGTGTCGCGGTTCTGGGTGTTCTGGATGAGGAACACCATGAGGAAGGTGACGATGGTGGTCGAGGTGTTGATCACCAGTTGCCAGGTGTCGTTGAAATGGAAGAAGGGCCCGCTGACGGCCCAGACCACCAGCAGCGCGCAGGCCACGGCGAAGGTCGGCGGGCGCCCGGCCCATAGCGACAGCCACTGGGCGAAGCGGGAAAACGACAGCCCGCCGGGCTTTTCCCGCTCGGCTCCAGCCGCGGCCGGGGATACCTCGTCGGTCCCCGGTGCGGCTGCCTTCGCCGCTCGCCCCGGCCGCTCAGCCCGGGCGCTTCTCATCGCTGATCCCCTGGATGTCGATGTCCTCGGGCGAGTACTCCGCCGTCGACGCCGGGGGCTTCTGCACGCACCCCTCGTCGTCGCTGCCCTCCTCGGGCGTCTCGATGACCGGGCCGGGCCGGCGCGGTTCGCCCTTGCGCTCACGCACCGGCGCCTTCGGCGGGTCGTCATGTTCGGCCACAGGGCCAGGGCGGGGTTTCTGCACGATGTGGTTCTTGTCGCTCATCACGTTCTCTCCCGGGGCCGAGCCCCCAAAGCCTCTGGTGTCGCCCTCGGTGGAAAAGCGCCGCGGCCGGGAGTTCAGAAGATCTCCCCCGGCGGCAATCGTTTCCCCACCCCGGCGCCCGGTCGGGCAAACAATCTGAACGCCCCCCGGCCGCGTCCCCTCCTACCAGGCACATCCCACCCGAGGAGGACCATGCGATGACAAGCAAGAAAGACAACCTGCTGGACTGGCTACGCGACGCCCACGCCATGGAGCAACAGGCCGAACGCATGCTCAAGGCGCAGGCCGAGCGCCTGGAGCACTACCCGCAGTTGAAGACGCGCATCGAGGCGCACCTGCAGGAAACCCTGGAACAGCAGCGCCTGCTGGAGGGTTGCCTGGAACGCCTGGGCAGCAGTCCCTCCACTCTCAAGGACGTCGGCGCCAAGCTGATGGCCTTCGCCCAGGGCATCGGCGGCATGACCGTCAGCGACGAAGTGGTCAAGGGCGCCATGAGCGGCTACGTGTTCGAGAACGTGGAGATCGCCGCCTACACGGTATTGATCGCCGCCGCCCGGGCGCTGGGCGACGCCCAGACCCAGGCCGTGCTGGAACAGATACTGCCGCAGGAGGTGGCCATGGCCGAGTGGCTGCGCGGTCACCTGCCGGAGCTGACCCAGGCGTTCCTCGCCCGCGACAGCACCCCGGACGCCGAGGCCAAGCGATGACTGCCGGGAGGTGAACATGACCCAAGGCATCGGCGGCAAGTCGCCCGCCACCATCACCCCGTACCTCAAGGGCATCGATTTCCCGGCCAACCGGGAAATGCTGGTGGACCAGGCCCGCGGCAACGGGGCCGACAGCAGCGTCATCGAAACCATCGGCAAGCTGCCCGACAAGGACTACGAAAACATGGCCGACGTGATGGCCTGCTACAGCGAAACCTGAAACGCGCTGGAAGAACCTGGCAACCGGCCGTTGCCAGGTTCTTCCAGCACGGAGCTATTCGTGTGCGCCTCGCCATTTTCCTGAAGTTCTCCCGCCTCGCCCCGACAAAAACTACTCATACGCATCGATAAGGGGAACAGCATGGCGTCGCTGAATGCCTGGCTTCGGGCACCTGCCGCTGGTGGCCGCCGCCCTCGTCGTATCCGCTCTGCTGCGCTTGCTCATCGGCTCCCCTGAGAAAGCGCCTGGATGCCAGAACGAGCCAGTGGGCCCGCCATGCCTCGGCAATCGCCAACAGAATCAGCGACGTGTTCGCGTCACTCTCGACCGGCTTCGACAAGCCCTTCGAGATCAGCGACTTCGTCGTGTCGTGCAGCAGCAGATCAACCTGGCTTCTGGCCGGGGTGAAGGAGTTGGGCGCCGGCCGATTCCCGCGCAGCCAGGAACGTCATTTCGCCCACCCGCAGGCGCAGAACGACAGGCAGGATTCAACCAGCCATTGAGGAGGCGTTTCAGTCCGTGGGCGTGGAACGCTCATAGCGCGCATTGAACGCCTGGATGAAGGCGTTGCGCAGAATGCCGAGGAAGGCCTGGAACGCGCTGACGTCCCGGTCATGGATGTTGCCGCTGAGCTCGACGCGGGTCGCGAACTGGTCCTTGCGCTGGTTCTTCAGCAGCGTCTCGCCGCCGCCCACCAGCGCCTCCCAGATGGAGCGGAACAGGCCCTTGTCCTTCTCCTCCACGTCCTGCTGCCAGTTGAACACGTCGACGTCGCGCAGCAGCGGCTTGATGTAGCCGCTGAGCCGGCCCTTGTCCGCCCTGGCCTCGATCACCAGGGTGCCGTGGCCCTGGTTGAAGTCGAACCTGCCGTAGGCCGCGGCGAAGTCGTTCACCCGCCGCAGCTCCACGTCGCTGGCGCGCAGGCGCAGCTCGAAGTCCTCGAAGTTGGCGAAGGGGTCGAAGAACGCCTGCACTTCCAGCGGCGCCTGGCCGAACAGCTGGGCGTGGCCTTCGAAGCGGGCCACCCGCTCGCCCTTCTCGTCCCTCACGTTGGTCAGGTTGTACAGGCTCGCCTGCACCGCGCTGGCGGTAAGGTGCACCGGCGGCCTGGAGCGGTAATTGCGGAAGTGGATGCGGCCGTCGTCGATGCGCACCTCGTCCAGGGTGATGGGCAGCAGCTTGTCCAGCTGCTCGCGCCAGTCGGTGCCGGCGCCGCTCTGGGAGTCCTGGCGGTCGCCGCCGTCGACGAAGTTCAGCTGCGGCCGCAGGAACACCACCCGCGCCACGATGCCGTGGTCGTACCAGAGCGCGTGCCAGCTCACCGAGAGGTCGATCACCGGCGCGTCCAGCAGCGGCACCGGCACCTTGCCGTTGACCTTGACGATCTTCAGGCCATTGATCCGGTAGGCCCCGCGCCACAGCGCGAGATCGACGTCGGCGAGCTGGCCGTGGTAGTCGCCCATGCGGTCGAGCTTGCCATTGAGGTAGTCGCGGATCACGTAGGGCAACGCGACATGCGCGACCAGCAGCAACGCCAGGATCGCCAGGACGCTCGACAGGAGCAGGCTGTAGCGTCTTTTCATCACCGCCTCCGGAGCTTCTATGGCAGTGGACTGGCGCAGCGGACGGCGAGTTCAGTGCGTTACCCTAGCCCTCCAGCCGTTGGAGGTCCGGCATGGCCGGTGAATCTAATCGCGGACGGAGTCCGCTCCTACGCCCCTGCTTCCCTGAGCCGTAGGAGCAACTGTCTTACCGACCGTGCCGAGGTGCTCTTCGTAGAATGGGTTGAGCCTGCGAACCCCATGCGGTGGCGGTGATGGGTATCGCTTCGCGATACCCATCCTACGAGGAGACTTGCACCTGCCTGTAGGAGCGGACTCTGTCTGCGATGGAGCCGCCTCCCTGCCAAAGGGCACCCGGCGGACCGGCGGAACCTCGGCCCAGCCTGCGGGTCGGCAGACGACAGACCCCACAGGAGAAGGCCTCGATGAACGATCCCAGCCATGCCCTGAACGGTAGCGGCAACCGCCTGCTGGATGAACTGCTCCTCGCCCGGGGGCCGGGTGGGCAGGAAAACGAAGTGCGCGCCGTGTGCCATGCCGAGCTGGTCAAGTACTGCGACCGCGTCTGGACCGACGCCGTCGGCAACCTGGTCGGCCTGATCGCAGGCGCGAGGGAAACAGGCCCGGCGGTGAAGGTCATGGCCCACCTGGACGAGATCGCCATGATCGTGAAGCGCATCGAGGAGGACGGCACCTTGCGCGTGGTGGCGCTGGGCGGGGCCAACCCGGTGAACTTCGGCGTGTGCCCGGTGGACATCCTGGCCGAGGGGACGGTGCTGCCCGGCGTGCTGTCGTTCGGCTCGATGCACGGCACCCGCGAATCCTCCCAGGGCAAGGACGTGCAATCCGGCGCGGTGCACTGGAAGGACGTGCACATCGTAACCCGCCTGAGCCCCAGCCAATTGCAGGCGACCGGCGTCCGGCCGGGCACGCGGGTCGTGCTGTCCCGCCACTGGCGCCAGCCCTGGCGGGTCGGCGACGCCGTCGCGGCGCATTTCCTCGACGACCGCGCGCCGCTGGCAGCCTGCATCGAGGCGGCCGCGCTGCTGGCCGCGCGCAGGGCGGAACTGGCCTGCGACCTCTACCTGGTCTTCACCACCATGGAAGAGGAATCCAACTCCGGCGCCATGTACGCTGCGCGCACGTTGCCAGGCGACGTGGCCATCGCGGTGGAGGTCGGCCCGGTGATGGCCGAATACGCCACCCGGCTGAGCGTCGACCCGATCATCAGCACCGGCGACCAGAAGGCCTACTACACTCGCGCCGTCGCCGAGCAGTTGCACCGCGCCGCCGTGCGCTGCGGTTACCAGCCGCAGTACGCGCTGCTGCTGGACTTCGCCTCGGACGCCAGCGCCGTGCTGGCCAGCGGCGTCTGTCCGCAAAGCGCTGCCTGGCGATTCCGACCGAGAACACCCATGGCTACGAGCTGATCCTCGCCGACGGCATCGGCGCCTGCGCCAGGACGCTGGCCCAGTACCTGGTGGACTGCGCATAGCTCCTCCCGTCAAAAGGCGCCGCGCCGTCTGGCTTGCCACGGCGAGGCGAACTATCCCTATAGGTGCACGCCGACTTTGTCTGCAGTCATGGCCTGGAGAGGGAACTTATGGCACAACCCCATCGCCCCGCTTTCTGGATCCTGCTTTGTGCCTGGACCATCGCCTCCATGGCCCTCGCCTGGGTGTCCTGGCTGATACTCGGCTACTTGCAACCCAGGTGACCCCGCCTCGCTGGCGCAGCCAGGATGAAGACGTCTGCCGTGTCACACCGCTTGCCGCCCTCCTCCCCGCGGGCGTCTCTTTGCCAGGCCCCGGGCGCCCAAGGCCAGTAGCGCGCCGAGGCCGGCCAGGGCCATGTCCTTCTGCGCGTCCCAGGCGTCGTCCTGGGTGCCGAGGAAGGCCGCCGACTGGTCGCCGCCCAGGTATTCGCCGCCCACCCACTCGGCCAGCTCGTAGAGCGCCGAGGTGGCCATGACCAGGCTCAAGGCGAAGGCCATCGCCGTCCAGCGGCCCAGCCGCAGCTGGCGCCGCAGCCACTCGTCGGCCGGCAGCACCAGCAGGCCGTAGCTCAGGTGCACGAAGCGGTCGAACTGGTTGCGCCGCCAGCCCAGGGCGGCATCCAGCCCCGTGCTGGTCCAATGGCGCCACAGCGCGTCGTAGGGCACTCGCGAATAGGTGTAGTGGGCGCCGACCTCGTGCAGGGCGAGGAACCCCAGCAGCAGCCACCAGTTGCCCCGCGACAGCCGCAGCCAGGCCGGCCGCCACAGCGCCAGGCCCAGGCCGAAGGCAACCAGCAGGTTCTCCAGCAGCCAGTCGCCGCGGTCCAGCGGGGCGATGCCCAGCAGCGCCACCCACAGGCAGGCGGCGGCCAGCAGGCCCGGCGACGCGGCGCCGGAGGGCGCGGCGGTCCAGCGGGAACCGGCCTTGGCGGCGGGTATCGGCATGCGCGCACCTCCGCGAGCCACTTTCCCGGGTGGACCGGGCACCGCCCGCCGTCGTTCAGAGTTTCCGCCGCGGGGCCGTCGGAAAGATAACTCGAACTTCCATGCCGCAACGGCTGACGAACCCTCAGTGAAACCAACGGACGAGGCCGATGGCGCAGATCTTCAGCCGTTCCGCCGACACCTGGTTGCGCCTGGTGGCGCTGGCGGCCTGCGCCGGTCTCGTGGGGAGCGTGAGCGTGGCCCTGCTGATGCAAAGGTCCGACTACCGTACCGGCCGCGGCTGGATACCCGCCCAGCCGCTGCCGTTCAGCCATGCGCACCATGCAGGCGAGCTGCGCATCGACTGCCGCTACTGCCATGCCGGCGTCGAGCGCGCGGCCGTCGCCGGGCTGCCGCCGACCTACACCTGCATGAGCTGCCATTCCCAGGTGTGGGCCGACAGCCCGGTGCTGGAGCCGCTGCGCCGCAGCCTGCGCGAACGCCAGCCGCTGCACTGGGCGCGGGTGGTGCGCCTGCCCGACTACGTGCGCTTCGCCCACGCCGTGCACGTGCGCGCCGGCGTGGCCTGCGCGCAGTGCCACGGCGCGGTGGAGCGCATGCCGCTGACCTACAAGGCCGAGCCGCTGGACATGGCCCAGTGCCTGGACTGCCACCGCGACCCGGCCCCGCATTTGCGCCCGCCCTCGGCGGTCACCCTGGCGGACTGGCACACCGACGAGGACCGCCGCGTCCTCGGCGAACGCCTGATGCGTGAGCGGCACATCGACCCGCGCGGCCTCACCGACTGCTCGGTGTGCCACCGATGAGCCGCGAACTGCGACGGCTGCGCCGGCAGCTGGCGGAACGCGGCGAGGCCTGGCCCTGGGCCTGGCTGGAAGCGCTCGGCGAGCCGTCGGCCGAACCGCTGCCGGAGGTTCCCGAAGGCCTCGACCGGCGGCGCTTCCTGCAACTGATGGGCGCCTCCCTGGCCCTGGCCGGCCTGGGCGCTTGCGGCGAGCCGCCGGACGAAGCCGTGGCGCGGGTCGAACAGGAGCCCCTGCGCAGCCCCGGCCAGGCCAGCGACTACGCCACCGCCGTGCCCTTCGCCGGCATCGCCCAGCCGGTGCTGGGGCATTGCATCGACGGCCGCCCGCTGAAGCTGGAAGGCAACCCGGAGCACCCCTGTTGCGGCGGCGCCAGCGATGCCTTCACCCAGGCGGCCATCCTCCAGCTGTACGACCCGGACCGCTCGCAGGTGCCCCGCCACCTCGGCCGCGAAAGCGGCTGGGCGCAGGTGCAGGGCGAACTGTTCGCCCTGCAGCGCCGGCACGACCGCGACCGGGGCGCCGGCCTGCACCTGGTGCTGGGCGCCAGCAGCTCGCCCACCCTCGCCCGCCAGTTGCAGGCGCTGCGCCAGCGCTGGCCGCGGGCATGCTTCTACCAGGGCGATGCCTACGGCGAACGCAACGCCGCCGACGGCTTGTACCAGGCCTTCGGCCAACCGCTGACGGCGCGCCTGCGCCTGGAGAACGTCCAGGCGCTGGTCTGCCTGGACGCCGACCTGCTCGGCCCCGGCCCGCGGCAGACCGCCTGGCAGCGCGGCTGGGCGCAACGCCGGCGCGCCGCAGCCGCCGGCCAGGGCCAGGCGCGCATCCATGTCGCCGAGGGGGTGCCCAGCCTGACCGGCGCCGCCGCCTGCGCGCGCCTGCCCGCCGCGCCCTGGCAGCTTCCGCACCTGGCGCTGGCCCTGGCCCGGGCACTGGGCGAAGCGCTGCCCGGCAGCCCGCAGCTGGACGAGGCCCAGCGCCGCTGGGCGGTCCAGGCCGCGGCGGCGCTGCGCGGCGCCGGGCGCGAAGCGCTGGTCTGCGTCGGCGCGCAACAGCCGGCGCAGCTGCAGGCCCTGGCGGCGCGGCTGAACCAGCGCCTGGGCGGCCTCGGCCACAGCCACGACTACATCGCCCCGCTGCTGCTGGAAGACTCGCCCGCGGCGCCCTGGGAACCGCTGGCCGCCCTGCTGCCGCGCATCGCCGACGGCGCGGTGGACAGCCTCCTGCTGCTGGACTGCAACCCATTGCACGCCTGCGCCGAGGGCGAGCAGCTGCGCCAGGCCATGCAGGACGTGCCCTGGCGCCTGCACGCGGGCCTGGTCCATGACGAAAGCGCCGCCGAATGCCACTGGCACCTGCCGCTGTCGCACCCATTGGAAAGCTGGAGCGACGCCCGCGCCGCCGACGGCTCCGCCTGCCTCGTCCAGCCGCTGGTGCGCCCGCTGTATGCCACGCCTGGCCTGCACCAATTGCTGGAGATGCTGCTCAACGGCGCCCGCGGCGACGGCCATGCCCTGCTGCGGCAGACCTGGGCGGAGCATGACCTGCCGGCCTGGCGCGCCGCCCTGGAACGCGGCTGGATCGAAAGCGCGCCGCCCGCCGCGACGCCGGGCCAAGCCGCCCTGCCCGCCCTGGTGCTGCCCGCTGCCGCCAACCTGGTGGCCAGCGTGCGCCCGGACCCGGCGGTATGGGACGGGCGCCTGGCCAACCTCGGCTGGCTGCAGGAACTGCCACGGCCGATCAGCAGCCTCACCTGGGGCAACGTCATCGGCGTGGCGCCGCGCCTGGCCGAGCGCTACGGCCTGGCCAACGGCGAGTGCCTGCGCGTGGAAATCGACGGCCAGCGCCTGGAAGGCCCGGTATGGATCGAGCCGGGCCAGGCCGACGGCCTGCTGGCGCTGACCGCCGGCTACGGCCGCCAGCGCGCCGGGCGCCTGGGCAACGGCGTCGGCTTCGCCGTGCGCGCCCTGCCCGCCGGGGTGCCGGCGCAAGCGGTGAGCCGCTGCGAAGCGACCGGCGAGCGCATGCCCCTGGCCATCACCCAGGCCCAGCACCGCCTGCCCGAGGGCGCCGCCCCGGCCTTGCGCCGCGTGTCCCGCGCCGAACCGCCGGCGGCCCCGGCGCTGCTGCCCACGCGCAGCGGCGAAGGCCCGCAGTGGGCGATGCTCATCGACCTGGACCTGTGCACCGGCTGCAACGCCTGCGTGGTGGCCTGCCAGGCGGAGAACAACATCCCGGTGGTCGGCGCCGAACAGGTGGCGGCCGGCCGCGCCATGCACTGGCTGCGCATCGACCACTACTACCAGGGCGACGCCGAGGCGCCGCGCTCGGCCTTCCAGCCGCGGCCCTGCATGCACTGCGAACGCGCCCCCTGCGAGGCCGGCTGCCCGGTGGAGGCCACCCTGCACGGCAGCGACGGCCTCAACCAGATGGTCTACAACCGCTGCATCGGCACCCGCACCTGCGCCGCCTACTGCCCCTACAAGGTGCGCCGCTTCAACTGGTACGACTGGACCGCCGGCGCGCCGCCGTCGCTGCAGGCGCAGCGCAACCCCGAGGTCAGCGTGCGCGGGCGCGGGGTGATGGAGAAATGCACCTACTGCGTGCAGCGCATCGGCGCCGCGCGCCTGGCCGCCCGCGAGCAGGGCCTGGACTGGCAGGCCGGCGAAGGCAGCGAGGCGGTGCGCACCGCCTGCCAGCAGGCCTGTCCGAGCCAGGCCATCGCCTTCGGCAACCTGCAGCGCAGCGACGGCGAGCCCGCCCGCGGCCGTCGCTCGCCGCGCCACTACGCGCTGCTGGAGGAACTCGACACCCGCCCGCGCACCACCTACCTGGCGCGCATCGACGACGAGCCGGGGGCGCCGGGCGATGGCCGCTGAACAGGGCCACGGCCTGGCCCCGGGCCTGGACGCGGCGCAGGTTACCGCGCTGGCCGTCGAACGCCGCCCGCGACGCGGCGCCTGGCGCCTGCTGGCCCTCGCCGGCGGCGGGCTCCTGCTGCTCTACGCGGTGGCCATTGCCGTGCTGCTGCGCCGCGGCCCCGGCGTGTGGGGCAACAACCAGGCGGTGAACTGGGGCCTGCCGATCCTGCACTACATCTGGTGGCTGGGCATCGGCCACGCCGGCACCTTCATCTCCGCCCTGCTCTGGCTGCTGCGCCGGCCCTGGCGGCATTCCCTGAGCCGCCTGGCCGAGCTGATGACGCTGATGGCGGTGTGCTGCGCGGGACTCTACCCGATCCTCCACCTGGGCCGTCCCTGGCTGTTCTTCTGGACCTTTCCCTACCCCGATGCCCGCGGCCTGTGGCCGCAGCTGAAAAGCCCGACCGCCTGGGACATGTTCGCCGTCACCGGCTACCTGCTGCTGTCGCTGGCCTTCCTCTACCTGGGCGCCCTGGGCGACTTCGCCGCGGCCCGCGACCGCGCCGGCGGCCGCGGCCGGCAGCGCTGCTTCGGCCTGCTCGCCCTGGGCTGGCGCAACTCCCAGCGCCACTGGGCGCTGTGGTGGCGCGCCACCCGGGTGCTGGCGGTGCTGGCCATCGCCATGGTCTTCGGCGTATCCAGCGGCTATTCCTTCCTGCTCGCCCTGGCCCCGCAGCCGGGCTGGCACTCCACGCTGTTCCCGCCCTACTTCGTCGCCGGCGCGGTGTTTTCCGGCTTCGCCCTGGTCAGCCTGCTGGCCCTGCTGGTGCGCGGGCTGCTGCGCCTGCAGGCGCTGATCACGCCGCACCACCTGGACCTGCTCGGCCGCCTGCTGCTGGCCAGCGGCTGGCTCACCGCCTACGGCTACCTGCCGGACCTGCTGCTGCCGCTGTACGGCGACGACGCCCCCGAGCATGCCGTGCTGCTGGCGCGCCTGGCCGGCCCCGGCGCCTGGAGCTACTGGCTGGCCCTGGCCTGCAACCTCGGCGTGCTGCAGGCGCTCTGGTGGCGCCGGGTTCGGCGCAGCCCGGCGGCGCTCGCCGGGGTGGCCGGCGCGGTGCTGCTGGGCATGTGGGCCGAGCGCTACATGCTGCTGGTGGTACCGCAGCAGCGCGGCTACCTGGCCGCGACCTGGGGCGCCTACGCGCCGACGCCGTGGGACGCCCTGCTGTTCCTCGGCAGCTTCGGCCTGTTCCTGCTGCCCTACGCGCTGTTCATCCGCTGGCTGCCGATGGTCTCGGCCTTCGAACTCAAGCAGGAACTGCAAGGGGGCCAGCCATGAACGCGCCCCGCGGCCTGCTGGCCGAATTCACCGACGCCGCCGCGCTGGTGCGCGCCACCCGGGCCGTCCGCGCCGCCGGCTACGCCGGGCTGGACGCCTTCGCGCCCTACCCCCTGCCAGCCCTGGAAGGCTGCCTGGCCGCGGACGCCGCGGCCATCGACCGCGCCGGCATCGCCGGCGTCCTGCTCGGCGTGCTGGCCGCGCTGGGGCTCCAGTGGCTGCAGGCTCGTGACCTGCCCGTCAACGTCGGCGGCTGGCCGCCCTTCGCCCCCGGCCTGGCCTGGGTGCTGGCCCTGTTCTTCGGCGTGCTGGGCGGCGCCGCCGGCGCCCTGGGCATGCTCCTGTACCGCTGCGGCCTGCCGCGCCTGCACCATCCGCTGTTCGAGGTGGCGGACTTCCAGCGGGCCAGCGACGACGCCTTCTTCCTCTACCTGGAGGCGGCCGACCTCGACGCCGCCCGCGCCTGGCTGCAGGCCCGCGGCGCGCTGCACGTGCGCGAGGTGCCGGCATGAAGCCCTGGCTCCTGTTGCTGGCCGCGCTGCTGGCGGGCTGCGACGACCGCGCCGAGCAGCCGCTGTACCGCAGCGGCCGTGGCGTGCCGCTGTGGCAGGGCGCCGACGCCCCGGCCGCGGTGCCCGGCAGCATGGCCCGCGGCGACGGCGCGCGCCTGGCGCTGCTGCAGCGGCGCCCGGCCCTGGATGCCGCGCTGCTCCAGCGCGGCGCAGAGCGCTACGCCATCTACTGCTCGCCCTGCCACGGCCTGGCCGGGCTCGGCGACGGCCTGGTGGTGGCGCGCGGCTTCCCGCGGCCGCCGGCGTTCGCCGAGGCGCGCCTGCGCGGCATGCCCGACGCGCAGTTGCTGCAGGTGATCGCCGAGGGCCACGGGGTGATGTACGGCTACGCCGCGCGCATCGAGCCGGCCGACCGCTGGGCCATCGTCGCCCACCTGCGCGCCCTGCAACTGAGCCAGCATGCGCCGCTGGCCATGCTGCCGGCCGCATTGCGCCGCGCCCTGGAGAACGACCATGGGCGCTAGGCCGCTCGCCCTGCTGCTGGGCGTCGGCCTCGGCCTGCTCCTGCTCGGCCTGTGGCAGCCTTCGCTGTTGGCCGCCGCCAGCCTGCCGGCGGCCCTCGCCGGCCTGCAGCTGCCCCTCGGCGGCCTGCTGCTGGCGGCCGTGCTGCCCCTGGTGCATGGCGCATGGCAGGGGCAACTGGCGCCGGGCGCGCACCTGGCCCTGCGCCTGCTGCCCTGGGCACTGCCGTTCTGGCTGCCGGTGCTGCTGGGCGCGGGCACGCTGCACCCGCAGGCCGGCGGCTTCTGGCTGTCGCCCCTGGCGCTGTTGCTGCGGGCGCTGGCCTATGCGCTGCTCTGGTGGTTGCTGGCGCGGCGCCAGGGCGACGGCCGCGCCCACCCCGGCGCGCTGATGCTGCTGGTGCTGCTGGCCACCCTGCTGGCCCTGGACTGGGTGATGGCGCTGTCGGGCGGGCTGCATTCGGCCCTGCTCGGCCTGCTGCTGCTCGCCCGCCAGTGGCTGGACGCCCTCGCCCTGGCCAGCCTGCTGGCCCTGGCGCGACCCTCGGCCAACCCGCAGCTGCTGCGGGTGCTGCTGTGCGCCAGCCTGGGGCTGTGGGCCTACCTGCACTACATGCAGTTCCTGGTCATCGACTGGGCGCGCATCCCCTGGAGCGCGGCTGGTACGCAGTGCGCGGCGCCCTGGCAGCCGCTGACGCTGGCGCTGTTCGTCGGCCACGGCCTGCTGCTGGCGCTGCTCGCCTCGCCCCTGGGGCGCCACCCGGGGACGCTGCGCGGCGCGGCCTGGGGCCTGCTGCTGTTGGCCCTGCCGGAGGCGCAATGGCTGGTGCTGCCGAGCCTGCCCGAGGACCAGGGGCTGCACGTGCTGCCCCTGGCCTGGCTGCTGCAGGCCGGCCAGGCCGCGCTGCTGCTGTTCGCCATCGACTTCCTGGCCCGCGGGGCACGGCCATGAACGCGCCGCGCCACGCGCCCAACCCGCTGGACGAGCGCGCGCTGCTCAAAATCCTGCTGCTGGGCGTGCTCGCCCTGGGCCTGTGCGGGCTGGGCGTAGCCTGGCTGCTGGCCAGCCACCCGGGCCCGCCGTCGCCACCGCGCAGCGCCCTGGAACGCCAGGCGCCGCAGGTGCCGCCGCCGCGCCTGGAGGCCGACCCGCGCGGCGCCGGCGCGCAACGCCTGGCCGCCAGCGAGCGGCGCCTGCACGGCCTGGGCTGGGTCGACCGCGCCGCCGGCATCGCCCACATCCCCCTGGAGGACGCCCAACGCCTGCTGCTGCAGCGCGGCTGGCCGCAAGCGGAGGCTGCCGATGACCGCTGAACGCCTGGCGCCCTGGGCGCTGTGCCTGTTGCTGTGGGCCGGCCTGGCGCCGGCAGCCGCCTTCGATCCCTTCGCCAGCGCGCGCATCGACGCGGCGCACCTGGGCCAGCCGTTGCCGCGGGCGCTGCGCCTCACCGACCAGCACGGCCGGGCCTGGCGCCTGGGCGAGTTGCTGGACGGCCGGCCGCTGCTGCTGGTGCCGCTGTACTATCGCTGCCCCAACGTCTGCGGCACCACCCTCAGCACGCTGTTCACCCAGCTCGACGGCCTGCCGGGCTACCGCCTGGGCCGCGACTACCGCCTGCTGGCGTTCTCCTTCGACGCCGCCGAGGGCCCGGCCGAGGCCCGCGCCGAACAGCAGCGCCTGGCCCGCCGCTGGCCGCAGCTGGCCGCCTCGCCGGGGCTGTTCCTGCTCAGCAGCGACGCCGCGACCAGCCGCGCCCTGGCCGCGGCCATCGGCTTCGGCTACGCCCGCGAACCCGGTGGCCGCGAGTTCGCCCATGCCTCGGCGGTGGCCGTGGTCGGCGCCGACGGGCGCCTGTCGCGCTGGCTGCAGGGCCTGGGCTACCAGCGCGAGGACCTGCGCCTGGCGCTCACCGAGGCCGGCCAGGGGCGCATCGGCGGCCTGGGGGAACGGCTGTTGCTGCTGTGCTACCACTACGACCCGCGCAACGGTGTGTACTCCAGCCGCATCATGGCGCTGCTGCGCGGCGCCGCCGCGCTCACCGCGCTCGCCCTCGGCCTGCTGGTACTGCTGGCCCTGCGCCGGGAGCGCAGGCAGCCATGAGCGGCGGCGCCTTCCTGCCGCTGTGGCCGCCCCAGGCCTCGGCCTACGCGGCCCAGGTGGACTGGCTGGTGATCGGCTTCACCGCGCTGATGGTGCTGTTCATCGCCCCGGTGTTCGTCGCCCTGGGCCTGTTCATCTACCGCTACCGGCGCGGCCGCGTGGCCGACCGCGGCCACCGTCCCTCCAGCGACCTGCGCATCGAGCTGGCCTGGGTGCTGCTGCCCTTCGTCGGCGCCCTGCTGCTGTTCGGCTTCTCCGCCCGGCTGTTCCTGGAGGCCCGCCAGCCGCCGGCCGGCGCCCTGGAAATAGACGTGGTGGCGCGGCAGTGGATGTGGAAGTTCCAGCACCCCGGCGGCCAGCGCGAGATCAACGCCCTGCACGTGCCACGCGGGCGCCCGGTGCGCCTGCGGATGATCTCCGAGGACGTGATCCACAGCCTGTACGTGCCGGCACTGCGGCTGAAGCAGGAC
The DNA here is from genome assembly GCF_029201425.1 of Pseudomonas sp. 273. Lineage (NCBI taxonomy): Bacteria > Pseudomonadati > Pseudomonadota > Gammaproteobacteria > Pseudomonadales > Pseudomonadaceae > Pseudomonas > Pseudomonas sp. 273. The sequence goes on along the minus strand of NZ_CP116775.1, from coordinate 1,998,918 downwards.
GTGCTGCCGGGGCGCTACACCGAGCTGTGGTTCCAGGCCGACGTGGCCGGCGACTGGCCCGGCTACTGCGCCGAGTTCTGCGGCACCGACCACGCCGGCATGCTGCTGCGCCTGCTGGTGCAGGAGCCGGCCGACTACGCCCGCTGGCTGGACGCCGCCGGCAGCCCCGGCGACCTCGCCAGCCAGGGCGCCGGGCTGTTCCGCCAGCTGGGCTGCAGCGGCTGCCACGAAAGCGAGCGCGCCCCGGCCCTGGCCGGGCTCTACGGTCGCGAGGTGGCCCTGGCCGACGGCGGCAGCGTGCGCGCCGACGACGCCTACCTGCGCGACAGCCTGCTGTTGCCGGCCAAGCAGGTGGTGGCCGGCTACCCGCCGATCATGCCGACCTACGCCAACCTGCTCGACGAGGCCGCCATCCAGCGCCTGCTGGCCTACCTGCGCTCGCTGGCCGAGCGAGCGCCGCGGGAGGCCCGGCCATGAGCCAGCCCAGCTACCTGAGCGCACGACAAGGCGTCGGCAGCTGGCTGCTGACCCGCGACCACAAGCGCATCGCCGTGCTCTACATGGTGGCGGTGACGGCCTTCTTCTTCATCGGCGGGCTGGCCGCCACCCTGGTGCGCATCGAGCTGGTCACGCCCCAGGGCGACCTGCTCAGCGCCGACGGCTACAACCGCGCCTTCACCCTGCACGGGGTGATCATGGTGTGGTTCTTCCTGATCCCGTCGATCCCCGCGGTGTTCGGCAACTTCCTCGTGCCGCTCATGATCGGCGCCCGCGACATGGCCTTCCCGCGCCTGAACCTGGCCAGCTGGTACCTGCTGGTGGGCGGCGGCGGCTTCACCCTGCTGGCCCTGCTGCTGGGCGGGGTGGACACCGGCTGGACCTTCTACACGCCGCTGTCGACGATGTTCAGCAACGGCCACGTGGTGGCGGTGATCTGCGGGGTGTTCGTCGCCGGCTTCTCGTCGATCTTCACCGGCATCAACATCCTGGCCACAGTGCACACCCTGCGCGCGCCGGGCATGCGCTGGATGCGCCTGCCGCTGTTCGTCTGGTCGATGTACGCCACTTCGGTGATCCTCGTGCTGGCCACCCCGGTGCTGGCCATCACCCTGGCCCTGGTGGCCGCCGAGCACCTGCTGCACATCGGCGTCTTCGACCCGGCCCTGGGCGGCGACCCGCTGCTGTTCCAGCACCTGTTCTGGTTCTACAGCCACCCGGCGGTGTACATCATGATCCTGCCGGCCATGGGGGTGGTCAGCGAACTGGTGAGCGCCGCTGCGCACAAGCGCATCTTCGGCTACGCCTTCGTCGCCTGGTCCAGCGTGGCCATCGCGCTGATCGGCTTCCTGGTCTGGGGCCACCACCTGTTCGTCGCCGGCCAGTCGATCTACGCCAGCCTGCTGTTCTCGCTGCTCAGCTTCCTGGTGGCGATTCCCTCGGCGATCAAGGCCTACAACTGGACCGCCACCCTGTACAAGAGCGACCTGACGCTGCACGCGCCCTTCCTCTTCGCCCTGACCTTCATCGGCCTGTTCATCGTCGGCGGCGTCACCGGGCTGTTCCTGGCCCTGCTGGCGGCGGACATCCACGTGCACGACACCTACTTCGTGGTCGCGCACTTCCACTACATCATGGTCGGCGCGGCGGTGGCCGGGTATTTCGGCGCCCTGCACTTCTGGTGGCCGAAGATCACCGGGCGCATGTACCCGGAACTGTGCGGGCGCATCGCCGCGGCGCTGATCTTCTGCGGCTTCAACCTGACCTTCTTCCCGCAGTTCCTGCTCGGCTACCTGGGCATGCCGCGGCGCTACCACGCCTACCCGGAGCAGTTCCAGTTCCTCAACGTGCTGTCCTCGGCCGGCGCCTCCGTCCTGGCCCTGGCCTACCTGCTGCCGTTCTGCTACCTGCTCTGGTCGCTGCGCCACGGCCGCCGCGCACCGATGAACCCCTGGGAGGCCGCCGGGCTGGAATGGCGGGTGCCCTCGCCGCCGCCGGAGCACAACTTCCGCGAGATCCCGCAGGTGGACTTCGAGGCCTACGACTACGCCCCGGGGGCGGCGCGCGATGAGCTCTGAGCTGCGCCCGCCGTTCGCCGACCCGGCCCAGCAGGCCGAGGCCGCGCGCCTAGGGCTGTGGGCCTTCCTGGCCGGCGAGACGATGATGTTCGGCAGTCTGCTGCTGGTCGCCGCCTACTACCGCCAGGCCCACCCGGCCGCGGTGGGCGAGGCGCTGGGGCACTTCCACTACCTGCTGGCCGGGCTGAACACCGCGCTGCTGCTGACCGGCAGCCTGTGCGTGGGCCTGGGCCAGCACGCCGCAGGCCAGGCGCGGCGGCGCGCGCCGGGCATCTGGCTGGGCCTGGCGGCGCTGCTGGGCCTGGCCTTCCTGGCGCTCAAGGGCGTGGAGTACCGCCTGGACTACGGCGAGGGCCTGCTGCCCTTCTCCGCCGCGCCCTCGCCGCTGCGGGCGCCGGCGGCCCGGCTGTTCGTCAACCTCTACCTGCTGGCCACGGCGCTGCACGCCCTGCATCTGGCCATCGGCGTGGCCCTGGTCGGCCACCTCGCCCTGCGCCACCGCCAGGCCGGCGCCCTGCGCGTGGAGCTGACCGGGCTCTACTGGCACCTGGTGGACTTCCTCTGGCTGCTGCTCTACCCGAGCCTGTACCTGCTGGGGCGCCCGGCATGAGCCCGCGGGCGCTGTTGCTGACCTGGCTGGTCCTGCTGCTGGCCCTGCTGGCGCAACTGGGCGCCAGCCTGTGGCGGCCGCCCGGCGCCGACGCCCTGGTGGCCCTGGCCGCGCTGCTGCAGGCGGCGCTGCTGCTGTTCGGCTACATGGGCGTGGCGCGCGCCCGCGGCTGGCTGCGCGCCTACGGCTGGCTGTACCTGTGCTGGCTGGCCCTGCTGCTGGTATTCGTGCTGGGCGAGCGGGCCACCCGCTGATGCCGTCGGTCCGCCGGACGGAGCGCCGCCCTGGCCGGCCGGTTCCAGCGATGACCGCCACGGAAGAAAAGGAGCCGGTATGTTCCGCCATCCCTACCCCCGCCTGAGCGCCCTGATCCTGATCCTGCTCGGCCTCGCCTTCCTCGCCCTGGGCGCCTGGCTCGCCGTGCTCGGCGGCAGTCCCTACTACCTGTGCGCCGGCTTCGGCCTGCTGGCCAGCGGCGTGCTGCTCTGGCGCGGCTGGCGCCTGGCCCTGGGCCTCTATGCGCTGACCTGGCTGGGCACCCTGGCCTGGGCGCTGTGGGAGGTCGGCGCGGACCTCTGGCAACTGCTGCCGCGCCTGCTCTTCCCCAGCCTGCTGGGCCTGTACCTGTGCCTGCCGTTCGTGCGCCGCAACCTGGTGCCGCCGCGGCCGGTCTCGCCCCTGGCCTACCTGCTGGCGCCGGCGCTGGGCATCGCCCTGGTGGCAGCGCTGGCGCTGTACCGGCCGGCCGAGCCGGCGCCCACGCCACAGCCGGAGCTGCCCGCCGTCGACGGTCCCCTGGCACACGGCGACTGGCCCTATTACGGCGGCCTGCCGGCGGGCGAGCGCTGGTCGCCGCTGACGCAGATCGCCCCCGGCAACGTCGCCGAGCTGCGGCCGGCCTGGACCTTCCGCAGCGGCGACCTGCCGCGCGGGGGCGAGAACAGCGACGGCTACGAATTCAACTTCGAGGCCACGCCGATCAAGGTCGGCGACAGCCTGTACTTCTGCACCCCGCACCGCGAGGTGATCGCCCTGGACGCCAGCAGCGGCAAACAGCGCTGGCGCTTCTCGGCCCACCCGGACACCGGCAACAACGCCTACCTGGCCTGCCGCGGCGTGGCCTGGTACCAGGCGCCGACGGGCACGCCCTGCCCGCGGCGCATCCTCTCCACCACCGCCGACGCCCGCCTGTTCGCCCTCGACGCGGACACCGGCAAGCTCTGCGAAGGCTTCGGCGACCACGGCTACGTGTCCCTGCGCCAGCACCTGGGCGAGGTGCCGCGCGGCTTCCACTTCATCACCTCGCCGCCGCTGGTGGTGGGCGACCGCCTGCTGCTGGGCGGCTGGATCTACGACGGCCAGAAGACCGCCGAACCCTCGGGCGCGGTACGTGCCTTCGACCCGCGCACGGGCGAGCTGGTCTGGGCCTGGGACGTCGGTCGCGCCGACTCGCCGCTGCAGCGGCCGGGCCCGGAGGTGACCTTCACCCCCGGCACGCCCAACGCCTGGGGCGTGTACACGGCGGACGTCGAGCGCGGCCTGGTCTACCTGCCCACCGGAAACGCCGTGCCCGACTACTACGGCGGCATGCGCCGGCCCTTCGACGAGCGCTACTCCAGCTCGGTGGTGGCGCTGGACATCCACAGCGGCGCGCCGCGCTGGTCGTTCCAGACGCTGCACCACGACCTCTGGGACATGGACGTGCCGATCGGCCCCTCGCTGGTGGACCTGGGCGACGACCGAGGCGGCCAAGTGCCGGCGCTGGTGCAGACCACCAAGCGCGGCGAACTCTTCCTGCTCGACCGCCGCGACGGCAAGCCGCTGGCCGAAGTGCGCGAGCGCCCCGCGCCCCAGGGCGGACTGCCCGGCGACTTCGCCGCGCCGACCCAGCCCTGGTCGGTGGGCATGCCCTCCTTCGCCCCGCCGGACGTGAAGGAAAGCGACGCCTGGGGCATCACCCCGCTGGACCAGCTGCTGTGCCGCCTGGACTACCGCCGCATGAACTACCGCGGCGCCTACACGCCCTTCTCGCTGGAGCGCAAGACCCTGGTCTATCCGGCCTTCGACGGCGTGATGGACTGGCAGGGCGCCAGCCTGGACCCGCAGCGCAAGCGGCTCTACGCCAACCTCAGCTACATCCCCTTCACCGCCGAGGTGCAGCGCCGCGAGCAGGCCGAGGGCTCGGGCCTGGTGCAGCCGTGGAACGGCCAGGGCCAGCCGCCGCGGCCCAAGCGCTTCGCCATCAACCCGCAGTACGGTACGCCGTACGTGGTGGTGGTGGAACCCTGGCTGGGCCTGTTCGGCGCCCCCTGCAAGGCCCCGCCCTGGGGCCAGCTGGCCGCGGTGGACCTGCAGACGCGCAAGCTGCTGTGGCGCCGCGACCTGGGCACCACCCGCGACAGCGGCCCCTTCGGCCTGCACCTGAACCTGCCGCTGTCCACCGGCGTCTTCAACATCGGCGGCAGCCTGGCCACCCGCAGCGGCCTGCTGGTGCTGGGCGCCACGGCCGACGACTACCTGCGCATCTTCGACGCCGGCAGCGGCCGCGAACTCTGGCGCGCCCGCCTGCCCGCCGGCGGCCAGGCCACCCCCATGACCTACCTGGGCCGCGACGGCCGGCAATACATCGTCATCGCCGCCGGCGGGCACGGCGGGTTGCGAACGAGGCCGGGGGATTACGTGATGGCGTTTGCCTTGCCGCGCGGAGGGAAGTGAGGGATTGCGGCCCGCTCCCACAGCATGAGCGAGCAGGGAACCGTAGGAGCGGACTCCGTCCGTGATTCGGCGGATAACGCCGGCGGTCGCAGGTCAGGAGCACTCTCACCCCAGCCCTCTCCCGATTGCGGGAGAGGGGGCCGTTCGTGCCACCGGGGTGTCCGGCGCGGCCGGTGAATCCAATCGCGGACAAAGTCCGCTCCTACGCCCGTGCCTCCTGGAACCATAGGAGCGGCCCCTGCCACATTCACGCCGGCACCGCCCCCACCTGCGCCTCCCTCGCCCAGATACGATGCTGCAGCAATGCGTTCTTCAACCCGCCGAACGCATCCCCCGCCGTCGCCCCCATCACCAGGCCGTCATCCGGTTGCAGCCCCAGTTGCCCCGGCAATGCCTGCGCATCGCCGCTGAAGGCCAGCGGCTTGAGGTGCTTGTAGGCCTCCAGCAGGTAATGCAGGCCGCGGCCGTCGCCGCCCAGGGTGACCGCCACCCCGCCCGGCACGTAGACCGCGTCGAAGGCCACCGAGGGCAGGCCGTCCCAGGTGCCCTGGGGCGCCAGGCTGGCACCGCTGTCGGCCTTGACCGGGGCCGCCGTGGGGCCGATCAGCTTGGCGCTGGCGCCCTCCGCGCCCAGGGCCTGGAGCATGTCGCCGATCTCGCTCTCGCTGGCGCCGTCGGCCACCAGGATCGCCACCTTGCGCGAACGGATGTCGCCGGCCAGCAGGTTCACCTGGCTGAGCGCCGGCGATGGCTGCGGCGCCGGGCGCTGCGGGGCCTTCGCCGTGACCTGCACGCCGATCTGCGCGGCCACCCGCGCGGCCAGCCGGGCGTCGATGTTCACCAGCACCTCGTTGATCTCGCGCTCGCGGATCGCCTGGCGCTCCACCTTGCCCAGCTCGAAGGCGTAAGCGGCCACCACGTGATTCTGCTCGGCCTCGCTCAGGCTGTGCCAGAACAGCGCGGCCTGGCTGAAGTGGTCGGCGAAGGACGCCGCGCGCTCGCGCACCTTGGTGCCGGTCATCGGCTCGTGGTAGCTGACGAAGCCGCCCTGGCGCGCCGCCGGCGGGGTTTCCCGGGGCCAGCCGGCGTCGATGGAGTTGGGCTCGTAGGAAGCCCGCCCGCGGTGCAGGGTGTGCTGGTGGTAGGCGTCGCGCTGGTTGTTGTGGAAAGGGCACAGCGGCTGGTTGATCGGGATCTGGTTGAAGTTCGGCCCGCCCAGGCGCAGCAGCTGGGTGTCGGTGTAGGAGAACAGCCGGCCCTGCAGCAGCGGGTCGTTGCTGAAATCGATGCCCGGCACGATGTGGCCGACGTGGAAGGCCACCTGTTCGGTCTCGGCGAAGAAGTTGTCCGGGTTGCGGTCCAGCACCATGCGCCCGAGCAGTTGCACCGGCACCTGTTCCTCGGGCACCAGCTTGGTGGCGTCGAGCAGGTCGAAGTCGAACTTGTCCTGGTCGTCCTCGGCGATCACCTGCACGCCCAGCTCCCATTCCGGGTAGTCGCCCTTCTCGATGTCCTCCCAGAGCGTGCGGCGGTTGAAGTCCGGGTCCTTGCCGGCGAGCTTCTGCGCCTCGTCCCAGACCAGCGAGCAGGTGCCGGACTTCGGCCGCCAGTGGAACTTCACCAGGTGGCTCTCGCCGTTGGCGTTGACCAGGCGGAAGGTATGCACGCCGAAGCCCTGCATGGCGCGGAAGGCGATGGGGATGGCGCGGTCGGACATCAGCCACATGACCATGTGCGCCGACTCCGGCTGCAGCGAGACGAAATCCCAGAAGGTGTCGTGGGCCGAGGCGCCGGTGGGGATCTCGTTGTGCGGCTCGGGCTTCACCGCGTGGACGAAGTCGGGGAACTTGATCGCGTCCTGGATGAAGAACACCGGCATGTTGTTGCCCACCAGGTCGAAGTTGCCCTCCTCGGTGTAGAACTTCACCGCGAAGCCACGCACGTCGCGCACGGTGTCGGCCGAGCCGCGCGGGCCCTGCACGGTGGAGAAGCGCACGAACACCGGGGTGCGCTTGCCGGCCTTGCCCAGGAACGCCGCCTTGGTCAGCGCGCTGCAGTCCTCGTAGGCCTCGAAATAGCCGTGGGCCGCCGAGCCGCGGGCATGCACCACGCGCTCGGGGATGCGCTCGTGGTCGAAGTGGGTGATCTTCTCGCGCAGGATGAAGTCTTCGAGCAGCGAGGGGCCGCGCGGGCCGGCCCTGAGCGAGTTCTGGTTGTCGGCGATGCGGGTGCCGGTGTTGGTGCTCAGGGATTGCCCGGTGGCGTCCTCGCGGTAGCGCTCCAGCTGTTCGAGCTTCTCGTTGCCGTTGGCGCGGTCGGTGGTCTGGGTCCCCGCCAGTTGGCTCTGCTTGCCGGACTCTTTGTTCTGCGTCATCTGTCCATCTCCTGATCAGGTGGGCGGCGCCCATGGGCGCGCTGGCTCTTGGTTGGGGGCGGGCGCGGCGGCGGAGTTCAGGCTTTTTTCCCGGCGGTAGGCCGGCGGCGCGTTCGGCGCTTGGTTTGAACCTCCGGCCTTGCCCGGCAGTCGGCTGGGAAACGACCTCCGCCGGAGCCGCCATGTCCCACGACCTGCCCACCGGCCTGCTGCAGGCCCTCGCCGACTTCGAACTCCCCCGCGACCTCAGCCGCCAGCCCGACACGCTGGGCCGGCGCCTGCGCGAGCTGTGCGCCGCCGGCCTCGACCAGTTGCCCCGCCCCGGCAGCGGCCGCACCCTGCAGCGCTGGCAGGCGCTGGCCACGGTGGCCGGCGCCGACCTGTCGCTGCTCAAGCTGTACGAAGGCCACACCGATGCCCTGGCGATCCTCGCCGAGCTGGCCCCCGAAGTGCCGCGGCGCCCCGGCGTCTGGGCGGTGTGGGCCGCCGACCCGCCAAGCCAGCGGGTACGCATCGAGGCGCGCCGGGGCGACGAGGTGCGCATCAGCGGGGTCAAGCCCTGGTGCTCCGGCGCCGCCCAGGTGGACCAGGCGCTGCTCAGCGTCCGGGACGAGAACCAGCGCCCGCAACTGGTGGCGGTGAGCCTGAAGCAGCCGGGCGTGCAGGTCGCCGAGGGCGGCTGGAACGCGGTGGGCATGGCCGCCACCGCCAGCGTCGAGGTCAGCTTCGCGGCAGCCGGGGCGCGTTGCGTGGGCGGGCCGCTGGCCTACCTGGAGCGCCCGGGCTTCTGGCACGGCGCGGCGGGCATCGCCGCCTGCTGGTATGGCGCGGCCAGCCGCCTGGCCAGTTACCTGCACCACGGCCACACCGACGACCCGCACGCCATGGCCCACCTGGGCGCGGTGGACGCCGCCCTGGCCGGCGCCGCCGGCGCGCTGCGCGAATGCGCCGGCTGGATCGACGGCAACCCCGACACCTGCGCCGAACTCGGCGCCCGCCGCGTGCGGGCCCAGGTCGAGGGTGCCGTGGAGGCGGTGCAATGGCACGTCGGCCACGCCCTGGGCGCCACGCCGTTCTGCCGCGACCAGCATTTCGCCCAGCTGGCCGCCGACCTGCCGGTGTTCCTGCGCCAGAGCCACGGCGAGCGCGACCTGGCCTTCCTCGGCCTGCGCCTGACCGCCCAGGCCGCCGAGGCCTGGGCGCTATGAGCGCGACGCAGGACCCGATAGCCGCAGCCGGCGCCGGCACCGACCCGCAGGCCTGGCGCGCCTGCCGGGCGCTGCAGCGCTTGCCGCGGATCACCCCGCGGGCCCTGCTGGGCGAAGGGCGCCTGGTGCTGGTGGCGCCGCACCCCGACGACGAGGTGCTCGGCTGCGGCGGCCTGCTCGCCAGCCTGGGCGACTGGGCCGGCGAGCTGCTTCTGGTGTCGGTCACCGATGGCGAGGCCAGCCACCCCGGCTCGTCCTGCTGGACGCGCGAACGCCTGCGCGAAGTGCGCCCGCAAGAGAGCCGCGAGGCCCTCGCCCGCCTCGGCCTGGACCTGTCGCGCCTGCACTGGCGGCGCCTGGGCATGGCCGACGGCCAGGTCGCTGCGGCCCCCCTCGACACCGCCCTGCGCGGCCTGCTGCGCCCCGGCGACAGGCTGCTCAGCACCTGGCGCCGCGACGGCCACCCGGACCACGAGCAGGTCGGCCTGGCCTGCGCGGCGGCGGCCACTGCCTGCGGCGCACGCCATTGCGAAGTGCCGATCTGGGCCTGGCACTGGGCCACCCCCGGCGACCCGCGCCTGCCCTGGGCGCGGGCCCGGCGCCTGGACCTGGACGCGCGCGCCCGGGGGCGCAAGCGCCGGGCCATCGCCGCCCACGCCAGCCAGCTGCAAGCGGACCCCGCCCATGGCGCCGGCCCCATCCTCGGCCCGCACCTGCTGGAAACCCTCAGCCAACCCTTCGAGGTGTACTTCCTGTGAGCCTGCCCGCCAGCCATTTCGAGGCGCTGTACGCCGACGATCCCGACCCCTGGGCCTTCCGCACCCGCTGGTACGAGCGGCGCAAGCGCGCGCTGCTGCTGGCCTGCCTGCCGCGCCCGCGCTTCGCCCGCGGCTTCGAGCCGGCCTGCGCCAACGGCGAACTGAGCATCGAGCTGGCCCAGCGCTGCGACGAACTGCTGTGCAGCGACCCCAGCGCCACCGCCGTCAGCCTGGCACGCCAGCGCCTGGCCAGCTGCGACCACGCCCGCGTGTGCCAGGGCGGCCTGCCGCAGGACTGGCCCGCCGGCCGTTTCGACCTGGTGGTGCTCAGCGAACTGGGCTACTACCTCGATCCGCAGTCCTGGCGCCTGGCCTGCGAACGCGCCGCCGCCAGCCTGGAGCGCGGCGCCGCGCTGGCGGCCTGCCACTGGCGCCATCCGATCCTGGGCTGCGAACTGGCCGGCGACGCCGTCCATGCCCTGCTCGCCGAGGCCATGGGCGCGCCGGCGCGGATCTGCCACCTGGAGCCGGACTTCCGCCTGGAGCTGTGGTTCGACGACAACGCCGGGGCCGCCCCGTGATCGGCGTGCTGGTGCCGGCGCACAACGAGGAACAGCGCCTGCGCGACTGCCTGTTGTCGCTGCTGGAAGCGGCGCGCCACCCGGCCCTGGCTGGCGAGCCGGTAGCCGTGCTGGCGGTGCTCGACAGTTGCACCGACGGCAGCGCGGCCATCGCCGCCGAACTGGGCGTGGCGGTGTTGCCGGTGAGCGCGCGCAACGTCGGCCAGGCCCGCCGCGCCGGCGCCCAGCACCTGCTGGGCCTGGGCGCGCGCTGGCTGGCCTGCACCGATGCCGACAGCCGCGTCGGCCCCGACTGGCTGGTGCGCCAGCTGGCCTTCGGCGCCGAGGCGGTGTGCGGCACGGTGTGCCTGGACGACTGGTCGGCCCATGCCCCCGAGGTGCGCGCGCGCTACCTGCGCCACTACCAGTCCCGCGAGGGCCACCGCCACGTGCACGGCGCCAACCTGGGCATCTGCGCCCTGGCCTATCGCCGCGCCGGCGGCTTCCGCCCACTGCCCTGCGACGAGGACGTGCACCTGGTGCGCGACCTGGAACGCTGCGGCGCGCGCATCGTCTGGACGCACCAGACCTGCGTGACCACCAGCGCCCGCCGCGACTACCGCGCCCACGGCGGTTTCGGCGCCTACCTGGAGAGCCTCGCCGAACTGCCGCTGGCGCAGGGCGAATGAGCCATCGCCGGCGCACCCGCGAGCGGCCGATCGCCCTCGAGCAGCGGTCAGGGGCTCAGGGCAGCTCGGCCGCGGCGGCGTAGCGGTGCGCGCCGCAGCGCCGGCAGCACTGGTGCAGCAGGCGCTCGTGGCCCACTTCCAGCACCTCCCGGCCTTCCCACTCGCAGCCCCTGAGCAGGCACAACAGGGCGGACTTCATGCCGACGGCTCCCCTGCCCGGGACGGCTTGCAAGGTTTCATCACGCGCCAGCCTCAGGCCACGCCATCCAGGGCGCCGGCCTGCCAGCCGTCGCCGGGGCCGGGTTCGCCCTCGCAGGGCGTCAGCGGGACGATGCGCAGTTCGGTGATGTCCGCCGGGTTGCTGTCCGAATGCAGGCTTTCCAGCTGGAAGCGCGCCTGGTCGGGAGTCAGGTTGCCGCTGGGGGCATCCACCTCGTGGGAGCAGGGCTGGCCTTCGAGTTCGTAATGGATGCGAAAGCGCGGGGGCTGCGCCATGGTCGTGTTCCTCCGGTCGGGGGCTGGGTCAGTCGTCGAAACGCTTGAGCTGCTCGTCGGTGGGCGCCAGCGGGTCCTCGCCGGCGTTGCCGGCCTGGGCCAGGGTGTGGCTGCAGTGTTCCAGGCGCGCGGCCAGGCCGCGCAGGTCGGCGGCCAGGCGCTGTAGTTCGTCGCCGGGCTCCAGCACCAGGCCCTTCAGCCGGCAGTGCCCCCGCAGGCCGCGCCAGGCCAGCAGCAGGCCCAGTGGCGCCAGGGCCAGGGGGCGCGTGCCGCGCAGCGCCAGGCCGGCGACGGCCAGGCCCGCGCCGAGGGAAAGGCTGCGCTCCCAGTCGGCGAGGTCGCCGGCGATTGGCGGTTCTCGGTTCATGTCCGGTCCTCCGTGGTGCGTGGTCTCCGGCTGACCGGCGCCCCGGACCAAGGTTCAGCCGCGGTCGCCGACCGGCAGCGCTGGCGCCGCCGGGGCATCGGCCTTGAACTCGGCGCGCGCTACGGCCTCGCACCTGCATGAGCCTTTGCACAGCAGGCCCCGAGGAGGCGCCCATGACCATCCAGCCACGGCTCGGCGAGGCCCCGCCGAAACTCGACCGCCAGGCCTTCGCCGAACGCTTCCGCGAGCGCTTCACCGACCCGGCCTACCGCGCCGAGGACACCGCCATCGCGCGCCTGGAGGAAATCGCCTGGCAGGCTTACCAGGCCGGGCGCAAGGCCCCGGTCACCCAGCGCGCCGGGCCGGGCTACGCCGACCCCGACTACCAACTGGCCCGGGACTGGCTCGACGCCCACGCGGCCATCGATGCCGCCGAGCGTCAGCGCCGGGAGCCGGGGCGGCCACCGCGGGTGCTGCTGGTCACGGGCTCGGCGCGCAACGACGGCAGTTGCCCCGGCGAGCTGTCCAAGACCTGGCGCCTGGCCAGGCAGGCGCAGCAGGAACTGGACGCCGCCGGCTGCGAGACCGACCTGCTGGACCTGAGCCTGCTCACCTCCGGGTACGGCCGGCGCATTTTCCCCTGCAAGGGTTGCGTGTCCACCGCCATGCCGCTGTGCCACTGGCCCTGCAGCTGCTACCCCAACCACGCGCTGGACCAGGTGGGCGACGCCATGAACGCCATCTACCCGCGCTGGGTGGCGGCCGACGGCGTGCTGCTGCTCACCCCGGTGTACTGGTACCAGGCGCCCGGCCCGCTGAAGCTGATGATCGACCGGCTGGTCTGCGCCGATGGCGGCAACCCCGACCCCACCTCCACACACGGCAAGGACGCCGGACGCGCCAAGCAGCTGGAGCTGGACGGCTGGCCCTACCCCAAGCACCTGGCCGGGCGCGCCTACGGCGTGGTGGTGCACGGCGACGTGGCCGGCATCGAGGCGGTGAAGCACGCGCTGTGCGACTGGCTGGACTGGATGGGCCTGGTGGCCGCCGGGCAGATGGCGCGCCTGGAGCGCTACATCGGCTACTACCGGCCCTATGCGAGCAGCCACGAGGCCTTGGATGCTGACCTGGCGTTGCAGGAGGAAGTACGCAACGTTGCCCGGGCGCTGGTCGAAGCCGCGCGGCAATTGCGTGCGGGCAGGCTGTCGCAGCCCGATGCGGGGCTGGGGAATCCGCGGCCGAAATGAGCCGGAGACGTCGGGTTTGGGCGTAGTGCGCCGCTCCGAGTGTTCGGATGTTTCTCTGTCCGCGATTGGACTCACCGGCCCCCCGGAGGCACGAACAGCTCCCTCTCCCGCTTGCGGGAGAGGGCTGGGGTGAGGGCGCTCTTAAACCCCGACACCCGGAAAACGCCATATCTCCGAACAATGGTTTGCCCCCGCACCGAGGCGCTCTCCGCAGGATGGGTTGAGCTTGCGATGCCCATGCGGTTGCGCTGATGGGTATCGCTTCGCTCAACACCATCCTACGAAAAGCCATGCCCGCTCATGCGCCAGGGCGCCGTCCGCAAGTTGAAATCCCACACCCCGTATAAGAAAAAGTTATAACAACGCTTCGCCAGCCAGCTACCGTTCATTTCCTGACGTCGGCTTTTCGGCGTGAGCGGGGCGGTTGCCCCTGCCCTGCAACGATGTGCAGGCACGCCTGATCGAATCGACAACCCGGAGTCCCGCTGAATGCAAACCTACCTGCAGGCCAAACGCATCCTCGAAGACAGCTTTGCGCCCTATGGCTGCCGCTGCACCCTGGAGGCGGATGGTTCGATGACCGTGCAACTGCTCGCACCCAACTCCATCGAAGTGGAACTGACCGTGCCGAAGATCCCCCGGCAGGACTGGAACAGCCTGCGCGCCGTGGCGAAGCTGGCCCTGGAGCTGCGCCAGACGCTGGACATGGCGGTGCTGCAGAAGGACCAGCCGGCCTCGCCCATGCGCCTGCTGGCCGGCTAGGGATTTTTCGAGTCTTCGCCGGGGGCGCCGGTCACTTCGGGAAACCCCAGCCTGGAGGCCGGCCACGGGCGCTCCCCTGCCCTGGCATTTCCGCGCCTTGCGCATCCTGTTCGGCCTGCTGGCGCTCGCCCTGGGGCGAGGTCGCCACGGTGGACCTGGGCCACGGCTCCCGGGGCACCCGCCAGGGCGACTGGACGCTGGCCTTCGCCCTGCCGCCGCAGTGAAAACCTGAACGCCCGCCCCGCGGCCTTCTCAAAAGCAGAATGAACCACGGGACGAGGTACGCAGCATGACTTCCTTCGCCAGCGAAGCCGAGCGCGAACGCCTGGTCGAGTGCCTGCGCCACGCCGCCGAGCCGCTGCCCGAGCCGGACGCGGCGACCTTCGGCGGCTTCTTCTCGCGCTACGCCGACGGCCGGGTGGTGCTGATCGGCGAGGCCAGCCACGGCAGCGCCGAATTCTACCGGGCGCGGGCCGCCATCACCCGCCAGCTGATCGAGCGGCACGGCTTCAACATGGTCGCCATCGAGGGCGACTGGCCGGACGCGGCGCGCCTGGACCGCCATGTCCGCGACTACCCCGGCCAGCCCGGCGAGGGCGCGGCCTTCGCCCGCTTCCCCAGCTGGATGTGGCGCAACCGCGAGGTGCTCGACTTCGTCCACTGGCTGCGCCGCCACAACGCCGGCCTGCCCATCGCCGAACGCGTGGAATTCCGCGGCCTGGACATCTACAGCCTGCGCGCCTCCATGGCCGCGGTGCTGCTGTACCTGGAAAGCCACGACCCGCCCCGCGCCCGCGAAGCCCGCGAGCGCTACGCCTGCCTCACGCCCTGGCAGGACGACCCGGCCGCCTACGGCGCGCAGGCGCAATGGGGCGACGGGGACACCTGCGAGGCGGCGGTGGTCGAGCAGCTCAACGACCTGCTGGTGGCCCGCCTGGAAAGCCTGGACGGCGGCGAGGGCCTGTTCGACGCCGCGCAGAACGCCCGGGTGGTGCGCGCCGCCGAGCAGTATTATCGGCTGATGTACCGCGCCAGCGTCTCCAGCTGGAACCTGCGCGACAACCACATGTTCGATACCCTCAAGCAACTGCTGCGCCACCGCGGCCGCGAGGCCCGCGCGGTGGTCTGGGCGCACAACTCGCACATCGGCGACGCCTCGGCCACCGCCATGGGCTGGCGCGGCGAGTTCAACCTCGGCCAGCTGTGCCGCATCGCCTGGGGCGACGCGGCGGTACTGCTGGGCATGGGCACCGACCGCGGCGAGGTGGCCGCGGCCGACGACTGGAACGGCCCGCTGCGCATCCAGCAGGTGCGCCCGGCGCTGGAGGACAGCTGGGAACGCTGCTTCGCCCGCACCGGCATGGCCGCCTCGCTGACCGACTGGCGCGGCGCCGGGCACGCGGCGCTGCGCACCCGGCTCTCCAGCACGCTGCTGCAGCGCGCCATCGGCGTGATCTACCGGCCGGCCAGCGAGCGCCGCAGCCACTACTACGAGGCGGTGCTGGGCGAGCAGTTCGACGCCTACCTGTGGTTCGCCCGGACCACCGCCGTCACCCCGTTGCAGCGCGGCGCCGGCGACGCGGCGCAGGGCGCGGCGGACACCTTCCCCTTCGGAGTCTGACCATGAACGCATTCGACGACCGCCGGTATGCCGGCAAGGCCCTGGCCGAGGCGCTGCGCGACCGGCCCATGCACGAGCCGCTGCTGCTGGCCCTGCCCCGTGGCGGCGTGCCGGTGGCCTACGAAATCTCCCTGGCCCTGCAATACCCGCTGGAACTGCTGCTGGTGCGCAAGATCGGCGCGCCGAGCCACGAGGAATACGCCGTGGGCGCCGTGGTGGAGGGCGACCCGCCCAGGTGGGTGAAGGACGAGGACCTGCTGCGACAACTGCATGTGGCGCCCGGCTGGTTCGAGCAGCGCCTGGCCGAACAGCTGCAGGAAATCGAGCGCCGCCGCGCCCGCTATAGCGGACGGCAGCCGCTGGCGTCACGCCGTGGCCGCGACCTGATCCTGGTGGACGACGGCCTGGCCACCGGCAACAGCGTGCGCGCGGCGCTGCAGGCCCTGCGCGAGGACGCCCCGCGGCGGATCATCCTCGCCGTGCCCGTGGGGCCGCCGGCCACCGTGGAGAAACTGCGGCCGCTGGTGGACGAGCTGGTGTGCCTGCTGACGCCGGCGGATTTCCATAGCGTCGGCCACTACTACCGGGACTTCCACCAGCTCGACGACCAGGAGGTCATCGACCTGCTCGGCCCTTCCCGGGCGTCTGCCGGCGCCTGATCCGGCGGGGCTGCGCCCGGGTTTCAACCACTGGCGAAACTTCTTCGAACCATTCCCCGCCGATGCCTTCCCAGTAACGGTGTGGGCCGACTGGCGGCCCACTCAATGGATGCGATGCATCCGAGGAGCACTTTCATGACTTCCAAAAACACCAACCCCGGCAACTTCGCCAACGATCGCGAAAAAGCCTCCGAGGCAGGGAAGAAAGGCGGTCAGCAAAGTGGCGGCAACTTCGCCAACGACCGTGAGAAAGCCTCCGAAGCCGGCCGCAAGGGCGGGCAACATAGCCATGGAGGCGGGCGCAGCTAAGCCCTCACCCGGTGGAGCCTTTGGCTCCACCGGGGACCCGGCTGGACCACATGCCCGAGCTTTGCAGCGAAAAGCATTTTGAAAGCAAACAGCAATTTGGCCGTGGACTTTCCAGATGGTCCATCGCTTCCGCTGGCGCGTCCTGCACGAAACACATCCACTACGCCGCGGGCTGTATGCCTCCCGGGTCATGGCTCATTCCTCCTGAGACTTTTCGCTCAATGGACAAAGCCCTGTTCGCGGGCCCGGCACTGTCAACTTTCGCGGCCGTTTCGCCGACGTCTGGTAAAGCTTTCACACTTTCGGCGTCGCTAGTCATGTTGGCAAAGCTGGTGTCTTAGACCTACATCCGTGTCTCCCCTTCTGGTGGAGCCCCAGGCTGTTCGCCACGAATTTTCGCAGCTCAACTTCCCACAGTTACTCTCGATACTCCTCAGCATCTCGCTCGGTGTCCCGCCCCATTGATCCAGTACCCTGCGGTCGCATCTTCACGACAGCGTAGGCTGTCTCGTCGCAGCCACGACCGGAAGTGTCCACAAACAGGACAGGGCTGGGGTACTCGGCCATATCGCTCACCACTCACATGGGGTGGTAGAAGCGGTCGCCAGTCATGCATGACGTACTCAGGGCCTGACGACCAGACCACCTCAGCCGAGTTGACCTCTGCCGGATCAGTAGTGCACGGTGCTGCGGCAACTGTGCGTGCCAGTTCCATGGTGGACCAGTCCCTATAGAGCTTCAGGCTCATCACCGTCATCTCATGCTCAGTCAGCAGGAAAGCCGCGACGCGGCGAATCCGTTAGTTTGCGGACGCGGCTTTCCGAAATGGCGATGGTCTTGGCTCGATATTGCCAAGGGTCGTCCCATGCACGCCTACGTCTACCGCCCATGTCTTCTGTTGCTGGTCGCGTTCGTCGTAGGCTGCACGACCACCCCGCCTGAGCCACCCGCTGCCGCGAAGATCAACGAGCAAGCCCAGGCTCCCGGCGACGTCCCGGTGGTGCGCTACGGCCGCTACACCCTGGTCGAACTGGCGCCAACGGCTGCACAACAGGACCTCTTGCAGCAAGTGGTCGACCTCCGCATCCCCGACACACTGCATGCCAGTGTCGGTGACGGCCTACGGTATGCATTGCTCCGCTCCGGCTACCAGCTCTGCAACACGAGCGAAACCCACCTCTTGGACAGCCTGCCGTTGCCGGCACCGCACTATCACCTGGGCCCCTCCCCCTACGCGAGGCGCTGCTGACTCTGGTCGGCCCTGCTTGGTCGATGCATGCCGACGACAGTACCCGCCACGTCTGCTTCACCCACGCGAATCAGTCAGGAAAACCTGCTGCCCAGGTAACTCCCAGCGCTCCATCGGCATCAGCCATGGAGACGCGACCATGATCCTGCCAAGACCAGAACAGCGCCGTCCTCTCCGGCTGATGGACATGATCGCGGTCATCTGGCTGTTGTCGCTCACCACGGTCCTGGGGATCGAACACAGGACGCAGGCTCGACTCGCTGCACAGCTCAATACGCGCGCTACGGCACAGCAGGTCGAGGCGTTGCATCAGCAAGTAGCCCACCTCAGCCAACTGATCGACGAGTATCAACCGCCGTCGGATGTTCTTTCCCTATCCCGTTACGAAGCAGACAGCCAGGCCTTCGGACAGCGGCTGAGAATCCTTGAGAAATCACTCGACGGTCACTCCGCAGCAGAAAGCCTGCTGCCATTGCAGGCCCGCCTTGAGCAGTTGGAGGGACAGCTGGCTGCACAACGCGCCACGCCTCCAGTCGTAGTCCAGCACCATCGGCCAGCTCCGGCCAAACCACGGAAGTCCAAAGCGCCGTTCCAGATAGTTGGCCTCGAGCAACGAGCGGGCGAGCAGTTCCTTCTTCTGCTCCCGATCAACACGTCAAACGACAGTCTCACTCAACTACAGCTGCTGCATCCCGGTGAGGAAGAAGCGGGCTGGCGGCTGGAGGGCATCGAAGGCAGCACCGCCCTCTTTCGACATGGCGACGACACCCGACGCCTGCCGATCCCCACCGAGCCCACCCAATGAACCACTGGGACAGCGTTTCCCGGGTGATTGCCGGCCTGCTGGTCTGCGGACTGGTGCTGGGTATGGATAGCCGGACGTCCCCCACCCATGACAGCCGTGAACGACCAACACTGACCGAGACCAGCGGCGAGCAGCAGGCCCGTGACTGGGGACTTAGCACGGACGAGTGGGCACGTTTCCAGGCCCTGATGCGTGGTCCCCTGGGCGTCTACTCCCCTCACCTGGATCCGCTCTCTGCTCTCGGCATCGAAGCGCGCTCCGACGAAGAGCGGCGCCACTATGCCGAACTTCAGGTCCAGGCCGAAGCTCGCCGGGTCGAGAAGCTGCTCACCTATCAGCACGCCTATGACGACGCCTGGCAACAGCTATATCCGGCCGCGTCACGGGTGATGCCACTCGACGTCAACACTATGCCTATTGCCTCGTCCACCAATGAGCGAGCCGCCGTGTTCGTCAAGGACGAGTGCCCGGCCTGCGATCAGGTCGTGCGCCAGTTGCAGGCTGCAGGCATGGAGTTCGACATCTACCTCGTCGGTAGCCATGCCGACGACGCTCAGATCCGCTCCTGGGCACAGCGCGTAGGCGTCGATCCGAGCAAAGTGCGCGCCCGCCACATCACCCTCAACCACGATGCCGGTCGCTGGTTGCTACTCGGTCAGCCCGGTGAACTACCCGCCGTACTGCACCAGGTGAATGGACAATGGCAGCGGCAATAGAACGTTCGCCATGGGCCATCTGCGTGCTGCTCGTCTGTCTTCTGGCTGCCGACGCCCAAGCCCTGGAGGCACCACCACCGGCTTACCAGATCGCCGCGCAGCAGGCCGGCATCCCCTCCGTCGTGCTGTATGCCATTGCCCTACAGGAGAGCGGTACCTGGCTCAACGAACGTCTGGTGCCCTGGCCGTGGACGCTGAATATTGCTGGCAGGGCCTATCGCTATGCGCATCAGGCCGCAGCCTGCTCCGGGCTCCAGCAGGCCCTGCAACACACCTCGCCAACTCGCATCGATGCCGGCCTGGGCCAGATCAATCTGGGTCACCAGCAACAGCGCTACCAGCATCCCTGCGAGCTTCTGGATCCGTACCGCAACCTCGCCATCGCCGCCGAAATCCTGCGCGAGCAGCACACCCCAGGACAGGACTGGCTGATCACGATCGGACGCTACCACCGCCCCGCCGGCGGTGCACCCGCCACCCATTATCGGCAGAGCGTCGGCCTGCACCTGGCCCGGGTACTTGGCGATGCCCAGCTCGCCTCGGCCCTCCATGGAGATCGGCCGTGAAGTTCTTGCTCGCTACGACCCTCCTTGCCCTCGCCACTACCTCAAACGGCGATCACACAGCCAAGTCTCTGATCGTCGCCGAAGACCGCGGCGGCATCTCTGCACTCCCCTACTACGAGGCCCTGGATCTCCAATCACGCCCGGAAGAACCAGCGCAGGAAATCGAAGCGCCTCCCGTACCCACTGACTCTTTCAGCGAAGCCGACATGCTGCCTGTGCAGTCGACGTTGCTGACACCAGGTCCAGTAGAACGGCGAGTGATCCAGGCCCCAGGGCTACCGCCTCTTTTCATCATCGGCAACGACGAGCGCTCGCACACCTGGCTTCGTCGGCATGCCGGCCGCCTGAAGGCACTCGGCGCCGTGGGGCTGGTAGTCAATGTCCAGAGCCCCGCCGATCTGGCAGCGCTGCGAGCCCTGGCCCCAGAGCTCCAACTGGCCCCGACGCCCGGCGACGATCTGGCACAACGCCTGGGGCTGCGCCACTACCCGGCCTTGATCACCTCGACCGGGATCGAGCAGTGACCTATTCGCCATGGCACAGGCCTATGCGATAGAGGTGCTGCTGCGGCCAGCCGTAGAGCTGTATTCCGTCGCGGTTTGCGCAGGTGCCGCCGCGTTGTGTCTGGTAGCCCCTTGGTCATTGGCGCTGACCCCGTCGCTGGGCCTGGGTAGCGCGCTGGCTTTCCTGGTGTTCGGCAGCATCCGCCTGCGCGAAGCGCTGGTGATTCTCCGTTATCGCCGCAATCTCCGTCGCCTACCACGCTACGTCATGACCAGCCGCGAAGTACCGGTCAGTCAGCAACGCCTGTTCATCGGTCGGGGCTTTCGCTGGGAGCAACGCCACACCCACCGGCTGATGCAAACCTACCGACCGGAGTTTCGCCACTACGTCGAACCCTCCGCGACGTACAACCTGGCCCGTCGCCTGGAGGAGCGCCTGGAGTTCGCGCCCTTCCCAGTGTCCTGTCTAGCCAGGCTCACAGGCTGGGACAGCCCCTTCAACCCCGTGCGACCGCTGCCTCCAGTCGGCGGCCTGCCACGGCTACACGGCATCGAACCTCACGAATCCGATGTCAGCCTGCCGCTGGCCGAACGTGTCGGGCAGACCCTGGTGCTGGGCTCGACGCGCGTCGGCAAGACCAGACTCGCCGAATTGCTCATCACCCAGGACATCCGCCGGCGCAATACCGATGGCGAGTTCGAGCCGGTGATCGTCTTCGATCCCAAAGGCGATGGGGACTTACTCAAACGGATGTACGTGGAAGCCAAGCGCGCCGGCCGCGAAGGTGAGTTCTACATGTTCCACCTCGGCTGGCCGAACCTCTCGGCGCGTTATAACGCCGTGGGGCGTTTTGGCCGCATTTCGGAAGTGGCCACCCGCATCGCCGGGCAGCTTTCGGGTGAAGGCAACTCGGCCGCATTCCGGGAGTTTGCCTGGCGTTTCGTCAACATCATCGCCCGCGCGCTGGTCGAGTTGGGCCAACGACCCGACTACCTGCTGATCCAGCGGCACGTGGTCAACATCGATGCCCTGTTCATCGAGTACGCCGCCCACTATTTCGCCCGCACCGAGCCCAAGGCCTGGGAGATCATCGTCCAGATCGAGGGCCGGCTGAACGACAAGAACACCCCGCGCAACATGATCGGCCGGGAGAAGCGCGTGGTCGCCCTGGAACAGTACCTGTCGCAGGTCCGGGTATATGACTCCGTGCTCGACGGCCTGCGTAGCGCAGTCAGGTACGACCGCACCTACTTCGACAAGATTGTTGCAAGCCTCCTACCACTCCTCGAGAAGCTGACCACCGGCAAGATCGCCCAACTCCTTGCGCCAGACTATGCCGACCTCGCGGACCCAAGGCCGATCTTCGACTGGATGCAGATCGTGCGCCAACGCGCGGTGGTCTATGTCGGCCTCGATGCGCTCTCTGACGCGGAGGTTGCCGCAGCCGTCGGCAACTCGATGTTCGCCGACCTGGTGTCGGTAGCTGGGCACATCTACAAATTCGGCATCGACGATGGCTTACCAGGCGGAGGTAACAGCAGTACGTTGCCGATCAACATCCACGCGGATGAGTTCAACGAACTGATGGGTGATGAGTTCATTCCGCTGATCAACAAGGGGGGCGGAGCCGGGCTGCGGGTCACGGCCTACACCCAGACACTCTCGGACATCGAGGCGCGCATCGGCAGCCGTGCCAAAGCAGGCCAAACGATCGGCAATTTCAACAACCTGGTCATGCTGCGGGTACGGGAAACCGCCACCGCCGAGTTACTGACCAAGCAATTACCCAAGGTTGACGTCTACACCACCACCCTGGTCAGCGGCGCTACCGACAGCTCCGACATCCATGGCTCGACGGCCTTCACCTCCACCGCCCAGGACCGTGTCACCACTTCGAGCGTTCCCCTGATCGAACCGGCGCATCTGGTCAGCTTGCCGAAGGGCCAAGCGTTCGCCCTTCTGCAAGGCGGTCAGTTGTGGAAGATTCGCATGCCACTGCCGACCCCCGATCCGGACGAGACCATTCCGGCGGACCTACAGGAACTCGCAGGCTACATGCGACAGCACTATGCCGAAGCGGGTGAATGGTGGAGTAGCCAGGAGCTGCCAGGCCTTCAAGAGGGCCCACTGCCTGATGACCTGCTCGAAGGCGTTTCTCCCTCAGCCAGTGCCGACAAGGGCAACGACGAGGCCCGGCCATGAGGGACCCAGCCGCTACCGCACAACGTCAACAGATCAAGCAGCAGAGCCTGGTCGTCAATACCATCACCCTGCCGTTACGTATGCTCGGTGTACTGACGGGGTCGCTGCTGCTGTCCATCGTCATCGAATGCGTGGGCATGTACTGCTTCTGGCCGGACCAAGGCTGGCACCACGCCCAGCACATGCTGGACTACGAGTTGGAACAGTTGTCCAGCCAGTTCACCCACAGTCTGGTTATCCAAGAGCCAGGCCGCACAGCACAGTGGGTCATCAATGGCGCCTACGAATGGCTCTTCGTGAAAACAGGCCTGCTCGAATGGATGGAGCACGTCTCGGTACGCGCTCGCGTCCCCAGCCAGGGCGAGGCGCGCGATTTTCACTATTATTTGGGCCAACTCTATCGCTTGACGGAAAGCTACCTGATCGCCGCGGGGTTCACCGTGCTCACCTTCCTGGTGCGATTACTGGTACTGATCCTGACGCTGCCGCTGTTCGTCATGGCAGCCTTCGTCGGTTTCGTGGATGGATTGGTACGGCGCGACATCCGCAAGTTCGGCGCTGGTCATGAGTCCGGCTTCGTCTATCACCGCGCCAAGGCCGCACTGACGCCGATTGCGGTGATGCCGTGGATCATCTACCTGATGCTGCCCATCAGCGTTCACCCACTGCTGATACTGCTGCCGAGTGCAGCGCTGCTTGGCGCGGTGGTCTGTATTACCGCGAGCAGTTTCAAGAAACATTTGTGAGTGCATCACCTATACATTTACATCCCTATCCCTTAGCAAAACCGCAAAACACTTTCCTATAAATTGCAAAAGAATTTTCGAAGCTCTTAAACTCTCAGAACATTGACTCAGATCAATTTTTAACCATTGAAATCTCCTTGTCACAGTCTATGTTTCCCGACGCAACATCTCAAAACACAGCGGGAAAAACCCAAGGAGATCCGCATGAAACTGACCATGATATGCGAGGGCGGCTACATATCTAACAACAATTTCAATAGCGTGCTTTCTGGAGTCGGAAGCAACACGCTATTAGTACTATCAAATGCACAAGCAAACCCCGTCGGCGGACTTGCCCCAATTATCAGCGCTGCCGGAAGCAGACACCTCTCCCTCCAAATTGACGGAACAAAAGCATCTGAATCACAGGCAATACAGATTATAAACTCAGCCTCAGGATCTAACACAAGCATAAACATATCTTCTATTACCAGCCAAACCACGCAAGCTGTCAAAAATATCACTCAAGCCGGAGCCAACAAAAAGCTTTCAATTGGCATTGACTGCGCAACGGCATCACAAAGCGACGTGACGAACGCCATTAGTGCAGCGACCAGCAGAGGTCTGTCTTTTTCAGTCGACTCATTAAATGCACTAACTACTGCCGGTGTCACTGCCGTATTTCAAGCAGCCCAAGGAAAGACCTTTACTGCATCACTAGATGGAAAAAACACTTCTGGAAATAAGCTCAAAGAAATAATTAATGCTGCGAACGGTTCTGCCGCATCATTGAGCGTAGTCAATGGATCCTACATACCGATGTCGGACCTACTGTCCGCCATCACACTGGCGGGCAACCGAAGCCTCAGTCTAGAGTTCAATGCAACGCTTATCACCGCCCAGAATCTCAAAAGCCTTGCTGCTGCTGCCACTAACTCAACAAGTCTAATTATCGATATAGCGCAGGGTATAACTGCCCCAAACCTAGTTGACATAATCAACACCTCAGGAACCAAAAAGCTCTCCATAAACTTCAGTGCAGAGCAAGCAACAAATATACAAATGCAGGACGCAGTGGGCGCAGGAACCTCCGGAACCTACATATCGATTTCTGCTGCCCAAATACCTCAGCTAAGCGTAATGCTTGGGATGATTTCCTCATCTGGGCACACAAACCTCTCCCCAAATTACAATGGAGCCCAATTAGTAGTTACGCCTACTGACGGAAATTGGGTAGTACGAGCGCTACAAGCCGCGCAGCCTACAACTCAAATAGTAGTGAGCTCCGTAGGGCTAACCAATTTCACTCTAAGCCTTATACTTGACATACTTAGCGCTGCTGGTTAAAAGTACACATTCAGGCTTCCAAATCTCAAGGGTCCGCCCCATGAAACATTCAAAGATCTCTTTCGCAATTGGCATCTTCCTTCTTTCCAGCAATTTCGCTGACGCTTCATCAATGAGATGCAGTCGTGGAATTGCTAGCGAAGGAGATACGAGGCAGGAGGTAATAGATAAATGTGGCGAGCCCATCAATAAAGAGATTTGGGAGCCTGGGGTTCGAAACCAAAATACGAAAACCCCTAAAAAAGGCGCTGCTCATGTTGAATTCTGGACTTACGGACCTGATGGAGGTGTATACAGGAAGCTACGCTTCATTGATGACCGGCTAGTGCAAGTTGAAATAATTTGGAAATAGCCACTCTCATTTCAATTTCTCTATTGAGCATATTAACAGAAGACACCATTACAGAAGGATAGAATTCCGAGCAGCACCTTCATGACACCAAACAGCTTCACCTCTGCACCGAGACAGGTTGAAATTACCACTCCGAACCCAGCCGCATGTTTCGTTAATACAATTTCGCCGATACTCCGCCAAAATAGATGCTTTAGAGCCCCACAACCTTCTAAGCATCGAATTAATTACATACCACTCTCTCGAACCCCCCAAAAAACCATCTACGAAACGCTCCTGAAACCTCAAATCCCCCCTAAAATCCGAATTACATCGCAGTCCCTCCACACTTTTATTCGCCCCATTGCCATCCGAACTCCCCCTATATCTTTCTGATACCTCAGGAAATAATGATCATCCAGCAATCCGGTGACACACAGAATCCGATTGCTTGAGGCGAAACGACACGCATCTGGAGAGCATCACGCCATTCCTCCACCACCGTGGACAGGTCAATGTCGATGCGATCCTACGCTCTAGTCAGCAAGCAGAATTCTTTCGACAGGCTACTGGTACTTCTACTCAGCCTCGGCAGTCTGGGAATTTCTGCGCAAGCCGGCGCAGCCGGCTCCATGCCAGAGCATGAGCGCCTCACCATCGCCCTGCGCCAACTCGACAGCATCGAACGGCTCGTTGCGACACAGACTGAGCAGCCGCTCAACGAGCGGACTCGCTACTACTTCGACTATGCCCGCCTGAACGCCGATCTGGAGCGCATCCGCGCCGGCATTCACGGTTATCTGTCCCCCTCCCGCGCTCAGCCGCGCGATGCCAGCCAGCTCTTCGGTGATTACCGCCAGGCCACCGTTGTACCCGCGGACACAGGGGGCACTCCATGAACGCCGCCCAAGCCAGCGCATTCCAGGCCAACAGCGGCCTCACGCCGTCAGGTGTCTCAACAGTACTCCTGTGCACCGTCTTCGCCACGCTACTGCTGTGGAGCGCCTGGGCGCTCCGCGGCGCCTACAGCGGCTGGGCCGAAGCCCAATTGTCCCAACGTCAGCTTACAGGCGTCATGGTGCGCATCATGGCCCTGTATCTGGTGCTGACCTTCTTCCTGCTGTCGTAGAGGTCGTCGCCATGAGGTCCTTTCTTCGTGTGCGTCTCAGCCATGTTGGTCGCTGGTCAGGGCTGTCCGTAGTTGCCGCCTTGTCATCCTTCGCCCAAGCCGACCTGCCTACTCTGGAAAACCCATCTCGGGGCGCCGGCTCCGGCATCCTCGAGACGCTGCGCAACTACGGCTATGACATCGTGATGCTCATCGCGCTGTTGGTGGTCGCCTCGATGTTCGTGGGTGTGTGCTACCACGCCTACGCCCGCTACGCGGAGATCCACACCGGCCGCGCCACCTGGGGTCAGTTCGGGCTGACGGTGGCGGTCGGCGCGATGCTGCTGGTGGTCGGCATCTGGTTGCTGACCGAAGCCACCGGCGTGCTGTGACCCTCCCACCATGAGCGACGATATCCGCGCGGACGGCACAGTGGCCTTCCTGCCCCATCGGCTCAACCGCCACCCGGTCGTGGTGCGCGGTCTCACCGCTAACGAACTGTGGGTGTGCGCCGGCTCCTCAGGCGCAATCGGCCTGCTCTGCGGGATTCCACTGGCTATCGCCTGCTCGACCCTCGCAGTGGTGCCCTCTGCGATGCTGCTGGCCATCACGGGTGGGATCTTCGCGGGTGGTGGCGCGCTCCGCCGTATCAAGCGCGGCCGTCCTGAGACCTGGCTATATCGGCAGTTGCAATGGTGGACCGCTACGCACCTGCCCCATGCTGCAGCCTTCGTCGGCGGACACACACTGGTGACCCGCTCCGGCCATTGGACGACGCGCAGGAGCCGCGCGCCATGAGCCGGTTCAAGAACGAGGTCCTGCATCTGCAGGCACACATTCGCACCCTGCGTACCGGCGCCAGTGCGCTCACCGCGCTGGCCCTGGTCATGGGTATTGGCTGGTGGAGTGCGCCACGCAACCTGACGATTCATGTACCACCGGACCTGCGCTCGGGCAGTACCCGCCCCTGGTGGGAGGTACCACCGGAAAGCGTGTACGCCTTCGCCTTCTATGTCTGGCAACAGCTGCAGCGCTGGCCTACCAACGGCGATGACGACTACCCCCGCAACCTGTATGCCCTGTCGAGCTACTTCACCCCTGCCTGCAAAGCCTTCCTGCAACAGGACTACCAGTATCGCCGCAACGCCGGCGAACTGCGCCGCCGTGTGCGGGGCATCTACGAGATTCCCGGTCGCGGCTATAGCGACAACCCGACCCTGCGCGTGCGCACGATTTCCAACCAGGCGTGGGTGGTCACCCTGGATGTCACCGCTGACGAGTACTACGCCTCGGAACAGGTCAAGCGCGCCCTGGTGCGCTACCCGCTGAAGGTCCTGCGGCTCGACGTCGATCCACAACGCAATCCGTTCGGCCTGGTCATCGACTGCTACGAAGGAGCCCCGCAGCGTATCGCCGCTCCGATCGACTCCGCACAGACCGCGCCCCCGCCACCGGAAAACGTCCCATGAGTCGTATCCCGCTAACTATCGCCGTGCTCGCGCTGGCCGCCTTCAACTCCGCCAATGCCACCGAGATTCTGCGCTGGGAACGCCTGCCTCTGGCCGTCCCACTGGTAGTCGGCCAGGAGCGCATCGTCTTCATCGACCGTAACGTCCGCGTCGGTGTCCCCGCCTCGCTGGGCAACCGCCTGCGCGTACAGAGCGCTGCCGGCGCCATCTACCTGTTGGCAAACGAACCGATCAAGCCCATACGCCTGCAACTCCAGGACGCCGATACCGGTGCAGTCATCCTGCTCGACATTGCGGCTGAACCCACACAGGACAAGCAGCAGCCACTGGAACCGGTGCACATCGTCGAAGAGCCAACCGCCAACCCCCGGTACGGCGTCGCCTCGGCGGCCAAAGAGCCTACCGAGACCGGTGACTCAGCAGCGCCTCTACCCAAGCACGAAACACCACTCCCAGTGGTGCTGACCCGCTATGCCGCGCAGAACCTCTATGCGCCGCTGCGCACCGTCGAGCCCGTGCCCGGCATGACTCGCGCCAACCTGCCAGCAGGGATGCCGCTGGATACCCTCCTGCCGACCTTGCCGGTGCAAGCCCAAGGGTTAGCCACCTGGCACCTGGACAATCTCTGGGTCACCGCCGTGCGGCTGCGCAATACCAGCCCACGTTGGTTCGACCTGGACCCGCGATCGCTCCAGGGGGATTTTCTGGCAGCAACTTTCCAGCACCCCACCCTGGGCCCCGTCGGCACGCCCGAGGACACCACCGTCGTCTACCTCGTGACACGCGGTCACGGCCTGGAGCGAGCGTTGCTGCCGACTCTCTCCCCCATCGATGCCTCGCTCAACCAACCGGCGACGCAAGACAGAGGCCACGATGCGCAGTAATGGCCTACTCAAGTGGCTGATGATCCCGATGCTCCTGCTACTAGTATTCGTCGGCGTCAAACTCTTCTCCGGCCGCGGTGCTACACCCCCTCATCGGACGCCAGCAGCCGCCTCACACCAGAGGAAGCCAAGGCACTCGGCATCGAGGGCGACACGCCGCGCGACACGGTGGCCACCCTGGTTGCGCAGGTTCGCCAACTGCGCACCGAACTGCAGACCGCGCTGGCCGACAACAAGACTCAACGCGAAGAGAATACACACCTGCGCCAACGGGAGAGCAGCATCGATCGGCGCATCCAGAGCGCCCTCGAGAGCGGACGCAACCAACTGCGCGAGGACCAGGACCAGGTTGCGAACGAACGCCAGCGAACTCAGGGCCTGCTGCAGGAGCTACAACAACGCCTCGACGGCATCGGCGGTGGCAAAAGTAAGTCCGCGGACCTACCGGTCGGGCTGGGCTTGGAGCCCGGGGATGGCGAGGAGACCCTGCGCTGGGTAGAGCCAGATGACACCCATGACGACAAGCATCGTACCGGGAAGAACACCTTGGGCTCCGCCTTCCCCACCAGTTTCGGCCCAGCGCAGAAGACACTCGAGACGGCAGCCGGCACCGCGCTCGACGCGGGGCGTCAGGCCGCTGGCGTACCGGCAACGCAGGCGGTCTACACCCTCCCCACCAATGCCACGCTGATCGGTTCGATCGCCATGACGGCACTGATTGGCCGAGTCCCGGTGGACGGCACGGTCAACGACCCCTACCCCTTCAAAATCTTGATCGGTCCGGACAACCTCACCGCCAACGGCATCGATCTTCCCGACGTCGCCGGCGCCGTGATCAGTGGCACCGCCTCCGGGGATTGGACGCTCTCCTGCGTCCGCGGCCAGGTGCGCTCGGTCACCTTCGTGTTCCAGGACGGCACCATTCGCACCCTTCCGGAAGACCACGGGCGCAATACCACCTCGCAACGCGCCGAGAACAACGGCACCACACAAACCGGCATTGGCTGGATCAGCGATCCCTACGGCATTCCCTGCGTCAGCGGCGAGCGGCGCAGCAACGCCCAGCAGTACCTCGGCAGCCAAGCCCTGATCACTGCTGCGGGAGCCGGCGTCGCCTCCCTGCTCGACACCAGCAGCGGGCAGCTCTCCTACGTGAATAGCAACGGCGCCATCGGCACCGTCGGCATCGGTGCCAACGAGGCCATGGGCCGCATCCTCGCGGGTGGCGTGCAGGACATGTCGCAGTGGGTCAACAAATTGTATGGACAGGCCTTCGCCGCCGTGTACGTCAAGCCCGGCGCCAAGGTCGCCGTACACCTCGAGGAGCCCCTGACTATCGACTACGCACCGGCCGGCCGACGGGTCGACCATCGCCTTGGAGGAACGCCCCATGCGCAGGACCTGGATTGACGGACCGGCGCTGCTGGCCATCACGCTCATCCTTGCAGGCTGTACGACTAGCAAGGAAGAACTGCTGCCACACGACGACGCCACCATGCTCGACGTCTGGAATGCCGGTACAGGCGGCAGCGCCGGCGGCGGCCAGGCAGCCCGGCAGTTGCTCGATGCGCGCCAGTCGCTGCGCCGCCCTCTGCAGGCACCCGACCGGCAGGCGGCAATGGCGGAACAGGCCCGCTATACCCGCACCGCGGCCAACGAAATCTATCGGCAGTTCCACCGCCTGCCCAATCCCGATCTGGTGATGTACGTGTACCCGCATCTTGCCGGCAGCGATCCCGTCCCGGTGCCTGGCTACACCTCCGTGTTCCCTCTGTACCAGCGAGTGCAGTACGCCATGCCTGGTGAGCGGACCGAGGACTACTGATGTCCTGGCCACTGCGCAAGCGGCCTTGCCGTCAGCCAGAGGGTACTGAGGCAACCGATACCTGGGCACGCCATGTCGCTGCGTTACAGGCAAAGGGCATTCCCGAGCCCGGTACAGCACTTCGGCAGCATAGGCCCGCCACCCTGGGCGACGAGCAGGCGCTCTACGACTCCGCGCCGTCATTCGCCGATCTGCTGCCCTGGGTGGAGTATCTACCAGAGTCTCGCTGCATGCTGCTGGATGACGGGCACTCCGTGGCGGCGTTCTTCGAGCTGCAGCCGATCGGCACCGAAGGCCGTGAGCCGAGTTGGCTGCTGCAGGTGCGCGACGCGCTGGAGAACGTGCTACAGGACGCGTTCGACGAACTGGATGACAATCCGTGGGTAGTCCAGCTCTACGCCCAGGACGAGGCAGACTGGGAGCCCTACCTTGGCACGCTGCGCGACTACATCCAGCCCCGAGCCCAAGGCTCGGCATTTACCGAGTTCTACCTACGGTTCTTCCGCCACCATCTGGGCGCTATCGCCAAGCCCGGCGGGCTGTTCGAAGACAAGACCATTACCCGCCTGCCCTGGCGTGGCCAGATCCGCCGTACCCGCCTGGTCGTCTATCGTCACGTTGGCCAAGCCGCCGCTCGCCGAGGACAAACACCCGAACAGGCCCTCAACCTGGTCTGCGATCGCCTTACCGGAGGCCTTGCCAATGCTGGTGTGCGCTGCCAGCGAATCGACGCTCCGGACATCCATGCCTGGCTGCTGCGCTGGTTCAACCCGTACCCGACCTTGCTCGGCACCGCACCCGCCGATCAGGAACGCTTCTACGCACTGACCCGCTACCCGCAGGAGCAGGAAGCCGGCGAGATCGAGTTGGCCAGCGGCACCGATTTCGCTCAGCGCTTGTTCTTCGGCCAGCCACGATCCGATGTATCCCAAGGCACCTGGCACTTCGATGGATGGCCACACCGCGCCATAACCATCGACCGCCTCCGTACGGCACCGTCCACCGGACACCTCACCGGCGAGACGCACAAGGGCGATGCCATCAATGCGCTGATGGACCAGATGCCGGAGGACACGATCTTGTGCCTGACGCTGGTCATCACTCCGCAGGATGTCCTAGAGGCGCACCTCAACCACCTGGCCCGCAAGGCGGTCGGTGACACCCTGGCATCCGAGCAGACCCGGCGCGACGTGCAGCAGGCTCGTGGACTGATCGGCAGCGCGCACAAGCTCTTTCGAGGTGCCCTCACTTTCTACCTGCGCGGGCGCGATCAGACTGAACTGGAAGCTCGTGGTCTGCAACTCGGCAATGTGCTGCTCGGTGCCGGCCTGCAGCCTGTGCGGGAGGATGATGAGGTAGCCCCGCTCAACACGTATCTGCGCTGGCTCCCCTGCGTCTACGATCCGGGCAAGGACAAGCGGCAGTGGTACACCCAGCTGATGTTTGCCCAACACGCGGCCAACCTGGCCCCTTTATGGGGGCGCAGCCAGGGTACAGGACATCCAGGCATCACCCTGTTCAACCGTGGTGGCAGCACGCTGACCTTTGATCCGCTGAACAGGGCCGACCGGCAAATGAACGCCCATCTGTTCCTGGTTGGCCCGACTGGCTCAGGCAAGAGCGCCACCCTCAACAACCTGCTCAACCAGGTCATGGCGGTCTACCGCCCGCGGCTATTCATCGTCGAGGCTGGCAACTCGTTCGGCCTGTTCGGCGATTTCGCTGCCCGGCTGGGACTGACGGTGCACCGTGTGAAACTCGCGCCCGGCGCAGGTGTGAGTCTCGCGCCGTTCGCCGATGCCTGGCGCTTAGTTGATACGCCGAGCCAGGTACGGACGCTCGATGCCGAGGCGCTCGATGACGACAACAACTCGGCCAACGAAGGCGACGAGCAGCGCGACGTGCTCGGCGAGTTGGAGATCACCGCGCGACTGATGATCACCGGCGGCGAGGACAAGGAAGAGGCGCGCATGACGCGTGCCGATCGCAGCCTGATCCGCCAGTGCATCCTCGATGCGGCGCAACGTTGCGTCACCGAGCAGCGCACGACACTTACGCGTGACGTGCGGGACGCGCTGCGCGAACGCGGCCGCGACAGCACGCTGCCGGAGACCCGACGCGCGCGACTGTTGGAAATGGCAGACGCAATGGACATGTTCTGCCAAGGGGCGGATGGCGACATGTTCGACCGCCCAGGGTCGCCGTGGCCAGAGGCCGACATCACCATCGTGGATCTGGCCACCTATGCCCGCGAGGGCTACAACGCCCAGCTTTCGATCGCCTACATCTCGCTGATCAACACGGTGAACAACATCGCCGAGCGCGACCAGTTCCTCGGCCGCCCGATGATCAACGTCACCGACGAAGGGCACATCATCACCAAGAACCCGTTGCTCGCGCCTTATGTGGTGAAAATAGCGAAAATGTGGAGGAAGCTCGGGTTGTGGTTCTGGCTGGCCACACAGAATCTGGATGACCTGCCCAAGGCCGCCGAGCCGATGCTGAACATGATGGAATGGTGGCTCTGCCTCAGCATGCCGCCAGACGAGGTGGAAAAAATTGCCAAGTTCCGCGAACTCACGCCAGCCCAGAAGACGTTGATGCTCTCCGCACGCAAAGAGTCCGGCAAGTTCTCGGAGGGCGTGATCCTGTCGCGCAGCATGGAACTGCTGTTTCGAGCCGTTCCGCCCAGCCTCTACCTCGCCCTAGCACAGACCGAGCCAGAGGAGAAAGCTGAACGCTACCAGCTCATGCAGCAATACGGCATCAGCGAGTTGGATGCAGCTCTTCGGATTGCAGAAGCCATCGACCGGGACAGGGGCATTGCACCCTGTACTGGTATGACGGGACTCGGGCACTGAGCGCGCAATCGCCTCATCGATTTATCAGGCGCTGCAAGGCTCCGTCCGGATCATAGACTCGCAGTTGCGCCGCAGGCCGGGACGAGCTGTGGTAGATCACTAGGTTGGTTCCACCCGGCCTCGCCTGCGAAGGAAACAGAATGCCATCCAGCCCAGCGGCAACCACATCGTCAGCCATGTACCAAGTAGGCGGCTCGACCGACTTGTCGAACCACTCCGCTCGCCAGTCCACCGTGTAGTCAGCCCAGAGCGGCGGCCAGCGATCCGGATCGAAACCGGCACTCAAGTCAGCGACGCGCAGGCCGTTGATGAAGAACGTGCAGATCGTGCCCGGACGCAGCCACGGGTTGTCCTGCTTGTATTCGGCCAACGCCGTCGACTCATCCAGCGCCAGGTACAGCGCCTCCTGGTCCGGACGGTTGAACCGCCCTCCTTGGCGCGCCGCTCCCATCCCGGACAAGGGCGTGCCGGCATAGGCCGGCACGATGACTCGGTAAAAGGCCTCGTCGCCGTCGGCGCCGAGCGTTTTCGAGATCATCCGGCCGCACCACCGGCAAAGGATTCGAGGTAGGCAATGACCGCATCGGCGCGACCTTCCTGGATCAGGGTATCCGCGGTCTTGTAGCCAAACGCACGCAGCGGTTCATTGCGCAGCAGAAAGACCGCCCGATGGACGTCGCCGGTCATCTCGGTGGCCACCGCCAGCACTCGCACCATGTCCTGCAGGTACTTCTGCAACTGCGGCGCCTGGGGCCGAGCTGTCGGAGTATTGCGATGCACATGCGCACGCTCGGCCAACTCCTGGACCCGAAATCCAAAGAAGTCACCCACCTTGGACGGAGACAGGTAGGGCGTGTTGGGCTCGCGGAACCGCTCGACAAAGGGTTCTTGCAGCACAGTATTCATCTGTCGAACTCCTGACGCAGAGAGCATGCACTTATTTTGCACCTAAAATGAACCCTCGGCAAACTCATCCACTTCGCCTGGAGAGGCACAGAGCCGGTTCGTCCCTACCGTATCGCCCGCCATTGCGCGGTACACTACCCGCCCACCAATCCCTTGCCCGGTTGACGAGCCCTCGCAGTGACACTGACTGACGCGACAATCGCCCTGCTGCTTACCGCAAGAATCCATGGTACCGATAACGCGGTGAAAGCCACGGCCAAGCGCTGTGCACAAGCCCTGCCTCGCAGCCAGCGCTACTTGATGTTTTCAATCATCAATAGCCCGCAGCCACTGAAGCGAATCGCCCAGATCGCCGAGAACCTGAGCCTGGACTAACCCGTCCATAGCGCTCCTGTCCCAGTGGTTTGTCGCTTCTCACCGCCACAGCCTAGCCAGGCTTGAAACCTGGCTGAGCCCCCACCGCGCCGCTGGGGCAAGGCTTCTCTTTCGTGGGTTGGCTGTCTATCATGCCGTTGTCCCACAGGTCATTCCTGTGGGACACAGCCGTCTGGAGTCCCCTCTCCTGGACGGCTTTTTTATTTCAGCATGACTCCAGCACCGAACTTCGCTGGACTACGCCACAGCTCGTTGTGGCAGTTTTATCAATAACTTACGTGAGTTCATCCTATGCCGGTGCTTTCCGAAACTTGACCCGGCTTCCGACCGCTTGGCTCCCAAGAGGCTCCTGGAAACGGGTCTTCCAAAGGAGTCAGCTATGGCCAAGATCAAACTCACAAAGTCCGCAGTCGATACGGCACAACCCCAGGCGCAGCCCATTGAGCTGCTTGACCCCCTCGTTCCCGGCTTTCTGTGCAAGATTACACCGGCGGGCCGCAAGGTGTTCATGCTCCAGTACCGCACGAACGCCGGCGAGCGTCGCAAGCCCGCGCTGGGCCAGTATGGCGAACTGACCGTTGAACAGGCCCGTTCGCTGGCGCAGTAGTGGCTGGCCCAGGTGCGTCGGGGCGGCGATCCGGCAGCGGACAAGGCCGAGGCGCGCACGGCACCGACGGTTAAAGAGCTGTGCGCGAAGTTCGCGTCGTCGCCAAGGGCCTGGTCGACGAGCTGTACGACAAGGGCTACCTGATCGTCGATGGTACCGACGGCAAGGCGCACTACGTCGCGCTGCCGCCCCGCACGGAACTGGAGCAGTACCCCAGGGGCGCAGTGTGGAGGTGAAAGGTGCGGCCGGCGTGCGCGCGGCGGACAGGACCATCGCCGCGCTGGCCGTCGATGGCCTGTACCGCACCGACCAGCACCTGGCCGTGGCCGAGGCGCAGGCCCAAGGACAGAACATGAGCGGCCGCGACCCCGCCGAGGTGGTCGCCGCCCACGTCCGCCGGTTGGAAGCCCTGCGCCGCGCCGGCATCGTGGAGCGCCTGGGTGAAGGCGTCTGGGAAGTCCCGGCCGACTTGCCCGAGCAGGGCCGGCGGCACGACACTCAGCACCTGGGCGGTGGCGTGGTCGTTGAGCTGAAATCGCACCTGTCCATCGAACGGCAGGCCCGCGTGATCGGCGCCACCTGGCTGGACCAGCAGTTGATCGGCGGCGGCGAGGGCCTGGGCGAGCTGGGCTTTGGCAGCGAGGTGCGCCAAGCCCTCCAGCAGCGCGCCGATTTCCTCGAAGAACAGGGCCTGGCCGAGCGGCGCGGCCAGCGCGTGATCCTCGCGCGCAACCTGCTGCGGACACTGCGCAACCGGGAGCTGGCGACGGCCGCGCAGACCATAGCCACCGACACTGGCTTGGAGCACCGCTCGATGGGCGACGGCCAGCGCGTCAGCGGCGTCTACCGGCGCAGCGTCATGCTCGCCAGCGGGCTCTACGCGATGCTCGATGACGGCAAGGGCTTCAGCCTGGTGCCCTGGAAGCCGGTGCTGGAACAGCGCCTGGGCCAGAGCATGACGGCGGTGGTGCGCGGCGGCAGCGTGAGCTGGAGCTTCGGCAGGCAGCGGGGGATGGGGGTCGGGTGAACGCGGCTGGCTGCCCAGGGAACAAGGGTGTATTCTTACCAAACCGTTATCGACGATTTGAGGGTACGACAATGACCGCTACCGCCACCTTATCCAGCAAGTTCCAGATTTCCATTCCGAAAGCCGTGCGCGAGGAGCAGCACTGGGAGGCCGGGCAGGAGTTCGTGTTCATTCCCAAGGGCAAGGGCGTGCTGGTCATGCCGGTGCCCGAGCTGGACGACCTGGCCGGCATCGCCAAGGGCGCACGCACCGACGGCTATCGCGACCGCGAGGACCGCTACTAATGGCGGCGCCGCTGCGCGTGGTCGATACCTCGGCCTGGATCGAATGGCTGACCGGCAGCGCGGTCGGCAAGAAGCTGGGCAAGCAGTTTCCGGACAAACCCCAGTGCATCGTGCCCACCATTGTGCAGCTCGAACTGTCGAAGTGGCTGGTGCGCGAACTCGGCGAGGAACAGGCCGACCAGGTGATCGCCTACACGCAAAAATGCGTCGTCGTGCCTCTGGACACCACCATCGCCCTGCTCGCGGCAGACCTACACCGCGAACACAAGCTGGCCACCGCCGATGCCATCGTCTACGCGACAGCACGCCACCAAGGCGCGGAACTGCTCACCTGCGATGCGCACTTCAAAGGGCTGCCGGACGTGGCGTTGTTCGCCAAGACAGCTTGAGATCGCGAAGAAAATGTCCCCCACACTCGTACCTTTCATGTGGCTCCTCACCGGCAAGAAGGAGATCCAATGTCCTCGAATTTATCTCGACGGATGGTTCGATGGCGCGCCTCCTATCTTTGAAGGCTCCGGGACTTTGACGATTTCGGGAACTACGGATTTCAGTTTTCACGTCCATGCCAAGCCGCATAACGAGAACGAAGCACTCAAGGCGTTGCGGTTGACGGGTGAACGCCTCTACGACCCGCAAACAGCTTTTCGCCTGCGCGCTGTTGACTACAGTGGCACCGAGTGGAATGGAGGATGGGTGCGTCCGAGGGTCGGAGAAGTACAAGGCGGTTATTGGCAGCTCATTGGTGCATCCGGGGGCTTGACCACGATGGTGCAGCAGACTGAGCCTGTCAGCGGCGTCGAACTTGTCTACTCGCCGGCACCGGAAGTTCCTTTTTCCGAGATCATCACAACGACAGCACATCTCGGAGAAAGCAAGATTGGCTGGCGTACCAGCGGTGGCCGACATGTTTTCGAGATGCTGGGCAGCACGATCGAAGTGCGGACTGAGCCGTGGTCGAATGAGCTTCGAATCACGGCCAGTACGAGTACGGCCCTGAACCATCCCTATCTCGAAAACTGGCTGTCGGAGCCCCTGCGTGCCTTGCGAGGTCAATTGATCTTTCCCCGTCTTGTCGCAAGGAACTTTGCTGATGGGCGCGCCTTCGTATCACTTCGGCAAGCGCCATCCATCGAGCGCTCCCTAGGCGGCTGTGCAACACAGTTCTCCAGCAGGAAGGCGGGGGAATTCTGGAGGTTCTACGAGCACTACCTGACATACATAGCGCAACATCGAAGTAAGGATGGTCATCCTGAATTCGAGGCGAATCCGCTTACTCGCTTTCATGACGAGGTGATTCAGGCACATGTGGCTGGTTCGCATTGGGTACTTGCTCTCTCCATCGCCAGCGCCGTGGAGGGCATCGTCAAGATGGGTAGCGATTTTGCGAAGACGCCCCCTGATTTTGCCGAAGGCGATCTATCTCCAGTGACGAAATTCCTTTCCAACTTGACACCTGTTGATCTGAGAAGCCGGCTCAACTCCATGACATCCTCGCTTCGTAGACCCTCTGTGGCACGCTATCTCACTCAGTTGAGTGCCACGGGTCAACTCGACACCGAGCACGTCTCGGCCTGGAAGAACATCCGTAACCGCGTAGCGCACGGCAACCTGTTCGAGCCCTGGGGCACGGAAGCCGACGACATCCAGTTAATGAAACTTGTCGAACTTTTATATCGCTTGACTGCCATTCGGGTCGGCCATACGACCGACAAGGCGCAGACATCCGCCGAGTAAGCGGCTCAACGCTGTTCAATCTCATATACGGAGACAGATCAGGCATGGCCATCACATCCTACGCGCGTCTCCTGCTTGAACACTGGGGCGTAGTCGTTGACGACATTCCGACCTCCGAGAAGGAGGAGTCCGATTTCCTTGCATCCTTTGGCGCCACCAAAGTTCTGATCGAAGAAAAGACCAAGCTCGATGACGCAGGGCATCTTGCGCAACGTGCCCAGATGCTCGACACCGGCGAAATACACGCATCCTCCCTGCCACTGGTGCGGGACAACCGCCTTTCCGGGATCGTGTCAAAGGCGGCCCGGCAGCTTCAATCATCGGCGACTCAGCCTCATGACTTCCGGCTGGTCTGGTTCACCGCCACAGGTACGCAGGCCGAAGCGAAGTACCACCAGTTCATCGCCACCCTGTACGGCACGACGAAAATCTTCGAGATGAACCAGTCCTTCTATCGGACGTGCTACTTCTTCAGAAACAGTGATTTTCACCGCCATGCCACGATCCTCGACGGAGCCGTGGCCGCCTACGTCTCGGGAACCTCGATCACCGCAAAGCTGTGCCTCAACCCCTTGTCCCCCAACTATGCGGTGCTCAAGTCGTCCGCCGTGGTGAGCACATTCGGAAGTGGCATCGAAGACCCCGTGGTACGGGAAGCCGATGGGGAGTCATTCATCCTGGATGCCGACATCGACCGCAATGACGAGTCCGCTCTGCTGGCCTACTTGCAGCAGAAGTACTCCACGGCGCCGCTGATGAAATTCGATATGGGCTACCTCTCTGCGGCGATCCGGGTGCCGGACTCCGAGGGGTGAACTGAGTCGGTGGGCCTGTTGTGGGCGATGACGGCCCTTCATCCCACTCGACGCTATGCGGCGATGGGGTGCCATGAGAAGTCGGGCGGCAGAAAGGGCCAGTGGTTGGTTGAGAAAGCGAGAAAAACCATTGTCTGACCCACGTCAATGGCACACCGCTTCCGCTGGCGACTTAACTGGGGCCTTTGCTATGCCTCCAATCCCTCAAGCAACGTCGTAAGCGCGTTATCCAGCGCATTGGGGCCGACTTTCTCCGGTAGAAGCAGACCATCAATATTGAGCAAGGCAAGGCCGTGCATCAGCGCCCAGCACGCAGCGGCTTGGCCGCGCACGTCGCGGATACGCAACTGGCCTTCGGCCTGACCGCGCTCCAGCAACTCGACCAATACACCCAACGCAGAAAGTGCCCGGTCGCTCAAATGTACATCCGGCACCGAGCCTGTATCCGTACTGAACATCAGGCGGTACAGACCCGAGTTGATGCTGGCGAAGTGCATGTAGCTTTCCGCCATCGCGAAGATCCCGGCGCGAAGTGACGCAGGCATCGGAGAGACCGAGCGCGCCAGGATCTCCCGCAGGCGATCAAAGCCAATGAGTGAGATATCTCTCCTGAAAACGGTCTTTGACCGGCACCGGCCCGGCACTGATCTTCACGCCCTGCGGCACGTTCTTGTGTTGCGTTCAAGCGAGGAATCAGCGCAGGAGAAATCGGAGGCCAGTCATGCAAGGTCAGGGCGTGCTTTTCGGGCAGATCGTCGCCGTCTTCGGCATCGTGATCGCCAGCGTATGGAGTGCAACGCAATGAACAGCCGCTGCCCTCGGCTATCAACTACGCCTTGGTTCGCCCTGGTTCGATTTCTTCGGCACGCCGGTCTACCACCCCTGGCGCTTGTTCGAGTGGTGGTTTTTCTTCGACGCCTACACGCCGGACATCTTCGCCAAGGGCGGCGCCATTGCCGGGGCCAGCGGCCTGGTGGCGGTGGCCATCGGCATGTCGGTGTGGCGCTCGCGCCAAGCGCGCCGCGTCACCACCTACGGCTCGGCGCGCTGGGCCGCCACCGCGGAAATCGTCAAGGCCGGGCTGATGGGCCTGGCGGGCGTGTTCCTCGGCCTGTTCGACGGCCGTTACCTGCGCCATGCTGGGCTGGAGCATGTGCTGGCCTTCGCGCCCACC
Source organism: Pseudomonas sp. 273 (assembly GCF_029201425.1). Classification (NCBI taxonomy): domain Bacteria; kingdom Pseudomonadati; phylum Pseudomonadota; class Gammaproteobacteria; order Pseudomonadales; family Pseudomonadaceae; genus Pseudomonas; species Pseudomonas sp. 273. The sequence continues at coordinate 1,958,952 of NZ_CP116775.1, read as the reverse complement.
CGCTCGGGCAAAGGGGTCGGGCTGGTGGTGCCCACCTTGCTGACCTGGCCGTTGTCCGCCGTGATCCACGACATCAAGGGCGAGAACTGGCAGCTCACCGCCGGCTGGCGTTCGCGCTTCTCACACTGCCTGCTGTTCAACCCCACCGATGCGAAGTCGGCCGCCTACAACCCGCTGCTGGAGGTGCGGCGCAGCGCGCATGAAGTGCGCGACGTGCAGAACATCTGCGGACATTCTGTGTGGACCCGGAAGGCGCGCTGGAAAAGCGCAACCACTGGGAGAAGACCAGCCATGTGCTGCTGTTCGGCGCCATCCTGCATGTGCTCTACGCCGGCGAGGACAAGTCGCTCGACCCCACCGCCGTGCAGAACCGACAGGAGCAGAAGGAGGCGTTTCTGTTACAAGCCGGTTCCACGCAAACCCGTAATTCCGGGAGTCTGCAAATGCCGGTGTTGCCGTATCAGGTGATGGCCGGCACGGTGATCCCCGCCGCGCTGGTGACGGGCATTAAGTCCGACTTGCCGGGCGATGTGATCGCCACGGTGACGGAAACGGTCTACGACACGGCCACCGGCCGTTATCCGCTGATCCCGCAGGGCTCGCGCCTGATGGGCCGCTACAACAGCTAGGTCAGCTACGAGCAGACGCGCATCCAGATGGTGTGGCACCGCATCATCCTGCCGGACACCTCATCGGTTCAGCTCGACAATCTGGTGGGCAGCGACCCGGCCGGCTACGCCGGCCTGGAGGATGGCGTCGATTGGCATTGGGATCGGATCTTCGCCGGCGCGGCGCTGACCACGCTGCTCGGCATCGGCGCCGAGCTGGCCGCCCCCGAGAATCGCCAGGACGGCAACCGCGTCATCATCGCCAGCCGCGACAGCGTGCAGGACACGGTGAACCAGATCGGCCAGGAAATGACGCGCCGCAACCTGAACATCCAGCCCACCTTGACGAATCAGCCTGGCCTGCCGATGCGCGTCATCGTCAACCGCGACCTGGTGCTTCAGCCGTACCAGCCGCTGTTCTTCAACAGGGGAGCATCACGATGAGCACTAACAAACTGCGGCTCGGGCCGCTGCCTTGAATGGGGATAGAGCGGCTTCCGTTTGTGTATCGCCGTCCCCTGCCCCCTCAAGTCAACTATCGCCATGCCCCATCCCGCGGTAGTTCGACATGCTATCTCCGTTCGCTCGCCCATGTTCCTCGCAGCAGTTCCTGCTCTCCATAGCGTTGTGCGGGATACTGATTGCTTCGCAGGCGCGAGCCGATGAGATCCTCGTCGTCACCGACAGCCTGCATCTCGTACAGGCCCCCGCCGATGTGCGGATCATCGAACTGGACCTGCCGGCACGCATAGAGGCCGAACTAGCAGCCCACCTGCCCAGTGATATCAATCGCAGCACAGCACTCATCCAGCAGCGCCTGGCCAGCGGTGGAGAAGAGCTTCAGCAACGCATAGCAACCGCCTACCAGGGAGTACTGGAAGCCTGGAGCCTGGGCATCACCACCCTTCCTGCAGTGGTCGTCGATCGACATTATGTGGTTTATGGCGAGCCGGACGTCGCCAAGGCGGTTGCGCTCATCGAGGCGCACCGAGGGACGCAACCATGAAGCGCCCTCACCACCTGCGCGCCGGCATCGCCACCCTCTTCCTGCTGGTGGCGGCTGCGCCATCGTTTGCCCTCGACACGGCGACCATCGTGGCCTCGGTTGTGTCCCCGATTGCCTGGCCTACCGCGTCGTGGGCATCTGTTATTGGCTGTACTGCAGCCATGGCGGTTGCTCGATACGCACCTCGGTGAAGGTCAGGCACTACGTGCCCGATGCGGTGGTGTCCAGCTACTCGGATACCGGAGCGAACCCCTGGGTGGAAGTACGCCCACTCAGCCCTCCCAACTTCACCGCACAAGCCGGTGGAGACGGCACGACCAATCACGACACCGAAAACAACCTGGCGAAATTCAAGAATACGGACGTGCTCGGCCATCCCGGAGGCTATGCCCTCAGCCGCTTCGCCGCAGCCTCGGGCTACGCCTGCCGAGGTGCAGGGATCGCCTTCATGCCCTACCTGCTGAGCACCCTCGATACGCTCGCCTGGCGCTACGATGTGCCGGAGCTGGCCTATCCCGAGGCCCTCACGCCGGGCACACGCGAGATAGGTACGCGCTCCTCCCTGAACCTCTGGGGCAACGTCTATCCGCGCGGCGGTTTTCTTCACCAGGCCGATGACTACAAAGCCGCTGCCGTGGTGGCTCAACGCGCTGGCGACATCGTCACTCGCCGCGGACAAATCCATGTCTACCAGCCTCTGCTCGCCGCTCCTCGAGACGGCTACTGGCCTGCAGGGGCTCTCATCGAGAGCGATGAGGCGACAGGCAAATGGCAGGAGCTGACTCCGTCGTTGTCATCCACCTGCGCGGTTTTCCCCAACGTAGCGCAGCATGCGCAAGCGCCGCAGGGAGACTATGCCTGGGCGTTGTGGCGCCCCTACCGCTGCTGCCAGCGACGCGGCCAAGTGCTTCTCGGCAGCACGGATTTCGAGTGAGGAATGCCCGCGTGCGTCGGCCCTCCCCCTCACCTATTCGCTTCGGCAGTCTGGCGCTGCTCATGGGAGCCTTCGCGATGGCCTGTCCACTGCTCGGAGCACAAGCCAGCGAGTACAGCGCGCAGCAGCAAGGCTCGGTCATCGGCGACGACGTCCTGTACAGCATCGGCGGCGGCCAGGCTGTTTCGATGTCACCGGCCTCGAGCATGCATGGCCTTGGTGTCGGAGCGGGTTGGAACAACAACCTGATCTGCGGAAACATGTCGCTGTCCACGACCATCCAGAACCAGTTGAACGGCCTGACCAACGGCTTCCAGACGATCATGAGCAGTGTCATCCAGAACGCCACCTCGGCCGTGGCGTCGCTGCCGGCGCTGATCATCCAGCGCGCCGATCCGGGACTCTACAACCTGCTCACCAATGGAGTATTGCAAGCCCGGCTCGACTTCGACCGTTCCAAACTGACCTGCCGCAGCATGGCCGACAAGATGGCCAGCACAGCCGGCGGCCAGCTCGGATGGGACCAGCTAGCCGAAGGCATGGCGTTGAAGCAGGCGGTCGCCAGCCATGACGCCGTCTCCGCCGTCGAGCAAGCCGAAACCAGTCACGGCAACGATGGCGTGCCCTGGGTCGGCGGCGACAATGCCGGCGGCTCAGGACAACGCCCGATACGCATCGTCAGCGACGTTACGCGCGCCGGCTACAACTTGGTCAATGGCCGCGATGCCACCGACGGCAGCTCGATCGACACAAGCCAATGTGGCGGCAATCTCGCCTGCCAGACCTGGAGCTCTCCAGACGCCGCTGCCAACTGGGCGGTACGGGTGCTGGGCGAACAGGAACAACGGACCTGCGAAGCCTGCACCAAGAGCGTCGCCACCCCGGGAGTGGGCCTCACCCCACTGATCCAGGAAGAGTACGAGGCGAAGCTGGAGGCGCTGCAGCAGTTGGTTGCCGGCAGCCGCACCATGAGCATCGAGAACCTGCAGGCCGCCGGCAGCAGTTCCCTGCCCATCACCCGCGGCGTCATAGAGGCGCTCAGGGACGAGCCCGACCAGGACCTGCTCGCCCGGCGCCTGGCCTCAGAAGTTGCGCTGGCGAGCGTGCTGGAGAAGGCCCTCCTGCTGCAGCGCACCTTGCTGACCGGCCGAAAGGAGCCGAACGTCGCCGCGAACGACCTGGCGCAGAAAGCGGTTTCGAACGAGAGCGATGTCCTCGACCGGGAGATCCTCAGCCTGAAAACCGAGTTGGAGCTGCGCCGTGAACTGGCTACCAACTCCCCGACCACCATCATCCAACGGCACAGCACGCGCGCCGCCGGCTCTCGCGGTATCTACCAAGGCGACCCGACACGCGACCGCCTGGACAAGCTGCAGCAACCTTCGAGCGGCGGAGCCACTCCATGAGTCGCACCTTGCAATACCCTCGATGGCTACGGCGCAAAGGCGCGCTCCTTGCCTGGGGCATCCTGCTGCTTGCAGTCATTGCCGTGATCAATGCGATCGGCCTCCGCCTGGCGGGTAGCGCCCTGACCTGGCAAGCATGGCTGACGACACACAGCAGCGACTTCCTGGCCTGGCGAATACTGCTCTATGCCACCACCGCTCGGGGCTGGCTGTGGATGCGCAAACGCGTGCTGGCACGCGAACCGGATCCCGCTGCCCGGCTACGGCTGCTGTGCACCGAGTTTGCCGCAGTCGCCGCACTCGCCGTGCAGGAAACGCTGTCACTCGCTCAGCACGGCTGACCTGGAGCTGACGATGACGCTCTACACCACCGACTACCTGGAGTATTACCTGACGCTGGTGAGCTGGATCATCCATAACGGCATCTGGTCAGTGCTGACGGCCAGTGGCGCTTTCGCCCTGCCATTCCTGGCGATCATCCTCCAGGAGTGGCTCCGCGCCCGCGCCGAAGGTGCCGACGAGGGCAACAAGGGAGCACTGTCGGCCAGCCGCATCGAGAACCGCGTTTTCGTGGCAATCGTCGTCATCATGTTCGCCGGCATCCCGTTTATCGACGTGGACTTCAACACATTGCAGTTCGATCAATCCCGCTCCACCCAGTGCCAGGTGAATGCCCCTCAACCTGCCGAAACCGGTTGGTCGCAGTCCTTCAGCACGCTTAACAACCAGTCGGCGAAGGTGCCAGTGTGGTGGTTCTTCATGCATGCCCTCTCACGCGCGATCACCGGCGCCTCAGTGGCAGCCATCCCCTGCGGCACGGATTTGCGCCAGATCCGCATGGATATCGATGCCACCCGTATCGACGATCCGCTGCTGGCCCAGGAAGTCAGCGATTTCACACACGACTGTTACGGGCCAGCGCGCGCCAAGCTCTTCATGAACCGCCCCGAGATGACTGAGGAGCAGATGTACGACGTGACCTGGATTGGCTCGCGCTTCTTCCTCGACCACGGCGGCTACTACGACACCTACCACTCCAGTACGCCCCGCGAGGGTTGGGCCTATGACAGCAGCCGCGACGCAGGACTCGCCGAGGTTCCCAGCGGTGCTGGCTACCCCACCTGCCAGCAGTGGTGGTCGGATAGCAACGGCCTGCGTGCGCGGCTGCTCAGTCAGGTCGACCCCAGTCTGCTGACCAGGATCGCCAACTGGGCAGGCTTCCTCCCCAGGATCAGGTGGACGACTCGGTAATCCGAGCCATCGCCTCGCCTCAGCAACAGAAGCTCAACCAAGGTGCGGTCTACAGTGACTACGGTGGCCAGGTCAGTATGACTGTACCGAACGTAGCCGCACGTGCCGCCAGCGATGTGGGTCTGGCAGTAGGCTCCGTGGCCTTCTTCCCCGCGATGGATACCATGCGCCAGGCACTGCCGATGGTTCTGGCGTTACTCAAGATGGCGTTGGTGATCTGCATTCCGCTCGTGCTGGTGATCGGTACCTACGACATCAAGACAGTGATCACCGTCAGCGTGGTGCAATTCGCGCTGTTCTTCGTCGACTTCTGGTTCCAGCTCGCTCGCTGGATCGACTCGACGATCCTGGACGCGCTCTATGGAACAGGCTGGGGGTGGAATCGCCCGCACACGAACTTCGATCCGATGATTGGGCTGAACAACGCCTTCGGCGATCTGCTGATCAGCTTCGTGATGGCGACGATGTTCCTCGTACTCCCCACCCTATGGGTGACCGCATTAGGTTGGGCAGGCGTGCGTGCAGGAGGTATAGCGCAGAATCTAATGAGCGGAACCAAAGATGCTCAGGCGGCAGGAGGCAAGGGGGCTGGCACACTGGTAAAGGGAACTAAGTAGACGTCCCCTACTGCTCATCGTCAGGATCATATGGATCAATGCGGGAGCCATCCGGATGATACAAGCCGAAACCAAACACTCCGTTTCGCCATTGCGGCTGCTCTTCTTCCCAGTCTACATTCCGAGCGGTCCACACGGCCGTAACAGCAAACAAAAGCAACATCGCCAACCAGAATGCACCGTACAAAAGCACGCCGAGCACCACTAACTTGACGCCCCAGAGCAGCACCGTAGCGCCACCGGCCGATACCCCCTGCCCCACCAACCAGCCATTCACCCTCCGCTCCTGGCGAACGTATCCGCGACATACTCGACCTAACGTCTGACCCAGCCGTTCTGCCAAAGAGATGGATGCCGAAGGTTTCATGGTCACTACCTCATGGTTGCTCTGTCTGTGCTCTCCGAAAATCTCCTGCTTCGCAATTGAAGCCCACGCGTCGGTGCAACGACAAAGTGCTGCGACCTCATTCACTGATATGAAACGCCAAAAGCTCAGCAAGGTGCATCGCACCTGATAGCCGGTATATCGCTGAACAATTCCAACAACCCACGGATAATCCGGGCGACGTTGTGCCGGATTGGTTGGCCTTGGCCTCTCCTGTCCGTGCTTCGATGGTCCTGCAACTGGTTCGCAGTCTGCGGACACTGCATCGCCTACCAAGCGAGACCCCATAGCAGCTTCTTCCGGTGCCACCTGGCAACGCTGCAGCCCGCTGATTGACCTCAGCAGGATCCCGGAACCGCTGTTCTCCCCCGGTGGGGCATTCGTGCCCTTCCGCCCGGATGCCCTGTTCTTCTATTCCAGAGCATCCGTCCTCCTCACTTCCTTCCCGAGGTGTTGTCCTCTAGACGGCTGCTCCTGCTCCAGGAGTAATGACCATGGGTATGGACGTTTTCGGAAAATCTCCTGTCTCCGAACGCGGCAAGTATTTCCGCAACAATGTGTGGTGGTGGCATCCCTTATGGGACTACTGCGAGCGACTCGCTCCTGACATCATCCCTAGCGACAACCTGGGCCATTCCAATGATGGCTGGGGACTCAACAGTCGCGATGCACTCATACTGGCTGATCGCCTAGCCACCGCGCTCGCATCTGGCGAAACGGAGCAGTATGCGCAGCGCTACTCTGCCTACCTCGAATCGCTACCTGATGAGCCTTGCAGCATCTGTGGAGCAACAGGCAAGCGCGCTACACCACCTGTCATCGGTCCCGGTATGCAGCCATGCAATGGCTGCAACGGTACCGGCCATACTCCGAGCTTCGAGAAGCATTACCCCTTCTCGATCGAGAACGTCCGTGAGTTCGAAGCGTTCCTTCGAGAGTGCGGCGGATTCGAAATCTGCTAACGCTTGTCCCAACGAGCCGCGCATTGCGCGGCTCTTCTATTTGTGCGCCAGTCTTCAGTGCTGTGCCAGCGGTATCAGGTCTGCGAGCATGTCGAAGTCAATCTGCTTCAGGTGCCCAAGCAGCACATGAAATTCTCGCTCGCCACTCAGTAAATACCAAAAAGGGAAAGCGCCCAGCGCACATTGAAGCTGGCTGCGGATTACGGTCTCTCTATATCAAAGGGCTCCCGCAAAGGCCGAAGGGAACGGGGCCCAAGGGAAATGGGCCCACCTGGAAAAGGAAAAGGCTCTCCCGCTCTCCGCAACGCCAGGTGTCATCGATGCTCAGGCTGTTCCAACGAAAACGCCTCTCGCTGGCGCCCACCATGCTCTCGACCGAAAGCAAGGGCAAAGGGCTGATTCAACCGGAGTCGGCGACCACTCTGCTGTCCACCCCACGCCGGCAACGCCTGTTGGAACACATCTGGCAGCGCACCTCGCTCTCACGCAAGCAGTTCGCCTCGTTGTACCTGAAGCCGCTGGAACGCTATGCCGAACTGGTCCAGCAGTTCCCGGCCTCCGAGAATCACCATCACGCCCACCCGGGGGGCATGCTGGACCACGGCCTCGAGATCGTCGCGTATGCGCTCAAGCTGCGGCAGTCGTACCTGCTACCCACTGGCACCACCCCGAGGATCAGATCGTACAGGCGGAAGCGTGGACCGCCGCCGTCGCCTATGCGGCCCTGCTGCATGACATCGGCAAGGTGGCCGTCGACCTGCACGTCGAACGGGCCGATGGCAGTCCCTGGCACCCCTGGCACGGTCCGCTGAGGCACGCTTATCGATTCCGCTATCGCCAGGACCGCGAGTACCGACTGCACAGCGCGGCGACGGGCCTGCTGCACCGGCAGGTGCTCGATGGCGAAATTCTGGATTGGCTCAGCACCTATCCCTCGCCCTGGTCCGCGCTGCTGTATGTGCTGGCCGGCCAGTACGAGCATGCTGGTACGCTGGGCGAGCTGGTCGTGCAGGCGGACCGCGCATCCGTCGCCCAGGCCCTGGGGGGCGATCCAGCCCGGGCCATGTCGGCGCCGACGCATACCCTGCAGCGCAAGCTGCTCGATGGACTGCGCTATCTGCTGAAAGAGGAACTGAAGCTCAACCAGCCCCACGCTTCGGATGGTTGGCTGACTCAGGACGCGCTCTGGCTGGTCAGCAAAACCGTCTCGGATAAATTGCGTGCCCATCTGCTGGCTCAGGGCATCGACGGCATCCCCTCGAACAACACAGCAATCTTCAACGTGCTGCAGGACCACGGCATGCTGCAGCCCACGCAGGATGGCAAGGCGATCTGGCGGGCGACCGTCACGAGCGAATCCGGCTGGTCGCATACGTTCACGCTGCTGCGGCTGGCTCCGGCCTTGATCTGGGACGCAGATGATCGGCCGGCGCCGTTCGCCGGCACCGTCGTCATGGACCTGGAGCCCAGTGAGGCTCCGGCCGCAGCCAGCAGCACCTCGCCGGAGGTCAGCGGCACACCACCAGCACCGGGTGCAGCCTCCGATGCAGATAGCGTCGATGCTCTGCTGGCACTGCTGGGCACCGCCGCTATCGAACCAGCCCCATGCGAGCCAGAGATGGAGACCTGCGCCGATGAGTTGCCCGCCGACTCCCTGCTGAGCAACTCAGCATCCCCCCAATTCCCACCCTTCCATCCAGTAGTTTCAGCGGAAACGGGCGAGAACCACCATCAGGCGAACACTTCATGAGCTGGCTGCGGCAACGCATCCAGAGCCGCACACTCATCATCAACGACGCCCGAGCACTGGTGCATACCGTGAACGATACGGTGTTCCTGGTCAGCCCCGGCCTCTTCCAGCGCTACGCCCAGGAACATCCACAGACAGCATCGCTCGCGAAGCAGGATCAGGTCGCAGACTGGCAGTGGGTGCAAAAGCGCTTCGAGAAGCTGCAGCTGCACCGTAAACAGGAGGGCGGATTGAACATTTGGATCTGCGAAGTGACAGGACCGCGTAAATCTCGACGTTTATATGGGTACCTACTGCAGAACTCCAACTATCTATTCGGTGAATTGCCACCGAATAATCCTTACCTATCACTATCCAAATCTAAACAAACAACTACACACTAGGCATCGCCTCCAGGGAGATTCGCTTCAAACAGACACCCCCTCCTTAATTGGGCAGAATATAAAAACAAATCTTCTTCAAAAAGTCCGCACCACGAGCGTATGAAGCATCCTCCCCATAGAGATTTTTCAACAACCACTCATTCCCCCGAACAGATCAGGACCAAGAGCCACAATTAGCAAAACCCCGAAGCCCAACCAAAATACCGGAGTGCGCAATGGGCTGATAGTCTTACGTATCTGTCGCGCCAGCCAAATCTCATATTCTGTCTTATTCTTCTTCCGATCAAGCTCTCGCAACCTGCTCATTTCATTTCGCGCCAGCGTATAATGAAAGGCAAATAGAAAAACCAAGCTTACAACCCCCAGAACTGTGGAGCAGGTGTTCCTAGAGCGGCAATAGCAAGGGTGAACCCCACAAACCCGGTCACCTCATTAAGATACCGCTCCCAGCTACGAACCTCTGCGGCAACAACTTTCGCATCCTTTACTGGATCGGGCTTCTCAGTAGCACTCATATATATCTCCACGCTTCCATATAGAAACCACTTAATCAGAATAATGCAGCAATCACAAAAAGCGCCTCATATTAACTGCACACAATCGTACTATACCCCTGAACGAGCACTAGCCAGAGAGATCCGCATCAGAAGCCTGCAAGGGCATCCTCATTTGCAGTTTCTTACTTATCGAGCTACACGAGAAGCTCTAGTCCTTGCATTGCTCAGCATCACGGAGCAGTACTAAGTTGCGCTCTGTATTCGCGACCAGAGTCGAGGCCTCGCAACCCAGCGCTTCGGCAACCCGAAGAATGATAGCCAGTGTCGGCATATGCCTGCCGCGCTCAATCTTCCCCATATGAGAACGATCAATTCCAGCCATGTTGGCTAGCGTTTCCTGCGCGAGAGCTTTCTGAGTGCGAAGCGCGCGTACAGCCATGCCAAAAGCCTTTGCTGTGTCGGCTTCGAAGGTGGTTGTGCCTGTGGGACGGCCTGCCCGGATGGAACGCTTCTGCATCTGCAGCAGCGTCATTGACAGAGCCAATTTAAACCACGGTAAATTTAACTCATTCTGCTAATATTTATCTGCTTGCCCTGTCCATGCCCCCACCTTCGAAAGGTCTGCCATGCTTTCCGAGCCAGCCATCGCACCACTGCACCTCGCTGTCACTACTGGCGCGATATCGCCCTTACTGACGGCCTTACTGACGAAACAACGTATCGAAGAGCCTCAGACGCCAATACATATCGTTGAAACATCTGCTGCAGAGCAGTATCAAGGCCTAAAAGAGGGACGCTATTGCCTGGGATTGTCGCTGACGGCAGAAGAAAATCATCTCTCTCTGCAATCGGAGCCTCTTTGGCAGGATGAGCTGGCGATTGCCGTACCCCCCTCTTCCCACTATTGAGATTCGCTGAAATACCGCTGCAAGAGGCCATTCAATACCCACTGATCATGTGGTCCAAGGGAGCCTGCCCCCTATCGATGAACAGATCGAGTCGTTGCTGGAGTCAACCACAACAAACCTCAACATCGTTCACTGGGTAGAAAACTTCGAACTCATGGTGGCACTGATTGCATCCGGATACGGTATTGGGTTTTACATAAAATCACGCATCAGAACCTTGCGCGGCCTAGACATAGTAATGCGTCCGCTTGCCGGTGGACCTCAACGAGTGACGACCTATCTAATTCGAGCCCGCTCGTTTCCTTCGACTGCTGTTGATCGTATCATCCAACGCGCCAGATCAATATGAACCCCCTACGCCTGAGCAGGCTCTTGCATTTATTAATGGGCTACCCGCATTCACAGATCCAATTACTGACTGAAACGGTTTGAGTGTCGAGACATCATTATAATTAATGACCGCCAACATCCAGAGCGCCAAGAACACGTAAAATTATCCAAGGTAAAGATAACAAATACTGACGACGCCAACTGCTCTCTGATCGCCCAATCCCCAGATAAAAAAGAGGGGCTAGCTAGCCCCTCCGATTTGTTCTTTCTTTAGTATTTATCTCAGTAATATGTAGACACGTCAAAGCTGGCTTCCTCTGCTCGTGCCAGTCAACATTGCAGCTACTGTCCATTAGCTTTACTTGGAGGGTAATTCTCTCCAACCCAGCAAACGTCCCAAGCCACTCGACACCCGGAAAACTTTCTAAACAACTGCAAACAATATTCTCTTTACACAGTAATATGTAATTCCGAAACGTTCACTTTTCGCCCAGCACGCTTGTCCCTATCTTTTGCAAACAGGCTGTCCTTCAACAGGAAATGTGACAAGGCTGGAATCAGTACCAAGGCAGCCAGCATGTTCCAGATAAACATGAATGCCAGCAGGAGCCCCATGTCAGCCTGGAATTTGATTGGCGACCCAATCCAGGTCACCACACCCACCGCGAGCGTTACACCGACCAGAGCGACCATCTTTCCGGTGAACCGGATAGCCCGGCGATACGCCTGTTGTAACGGCAACCCCAGGCGCTGCCCCTCTAACTGCACGCTGAGTAGATAAAGCGCATAATCCACACCGACCCCCACTCCCAGCGCCACAACAGGCAAGGTGGCGACCTTTAGACCAATGTTCAGCATCACCATCAATACCTCGGCCAGCAGGGACGTGAGTATCAGCGGTAAAAGCGCCACTATCGTCGCACGCCAACTGCGGAAGGTAACCAAGCACAACAGCGCCACAGCCGCATACACAGCCAGCAGCATCTCCAGTTGTACACTCTTGACTACGATGTTAGTTGCCGCCTCGATACCCGCGCTACCGGCAGCTAGCAGGAATTCTCGATCTTTGACGCTATGCTTCTCAGCAAACTCGCTGGCGACTTCAACGACCCTATTCAGGGTGTCGGCCTTGTGATCGGACAGGTAGGCGAGTACCGGAATCAACGAGCACTCACTATTGAGGAGTGGTGAGTTCCAGACCAAGGCGTTGTTAACCTGGGGCCAAACCACTCCTTTGTTGTCGCTGATGGTGAACCACTTCGGGCTTCCCTCGAAGCTGCCAGCAGTGTAGGTGCGTACGGTATCGGCAAGTGAAGCCGTACCTTGTACTCCCGGCACCTGCGCCAGTTGCCAAGCAAGACGATCAGCCTCAACCAGGGTCTCGTAAGCTCCACACTGATCAGCAGGTGTCTTGATCATTACCGCAAAAACATCGCTGGATACAGCGAACTTGGAGATGATGAATGCATTGTCGCGGTTGTAACGCGAATCCGGGCGCAACTCCGGACTGCCGGCTTGCAGATCGCCAACCTGAAGTTTGGTGCGTTCGACCAAAGCCATCGCAGCCAATCCGGCCGCTACGACTATCGCTGCGATAGCCCAGCGTTTCTGGGTGAAGTTGTCCAGATGGCCCCATATCCGGTCGATGCCCAGTTTATGAACAGTTACATCATGCTCGATGATGTGGCGCTTCGCCGCTTCCTGACTGATTCCAGTGAAAGACAGCAATACAGGCAGCAGAATCAGATTGGTGAACACAAGCATTGCGAAGCCTAGGCTAGCCGACAGCGCCAGTTCACGGATGATTGGAATGTCCACCAGCACCAGTACCGCGAAACCTACTCCATCGGCGACCAACGCAATCAAACCCGGCAGGAACAGGCGGCGGAACGTATAGCGGGCGGATACCCAGGGATGAGTGCCGCGGGCAATATCCTGAGAGATGCCATTCATCTTTTGGCAGCCGTGGGACACACCGATGGCAAAGATCAGAAATGGGATCAGTATGGTGAAAGCGTCCAGTACACCACCAAAAGCGGTCACCAGGCCCTGCTGCCAGACCACGGCAATGATCGAGCAGACCAGCACCAAGCAGGTACTGCGTATGCAACGTGTATGGAAGAAGATTATCAGCGCCGCCACCACCGCTGCGACGATGAAGAACAGCATGACCTTGAAGATCCCGTCGATCATATCGCCCGAGACTTTGGCGAATCCGGTAATATAAATTCCGAGATTATTCCCTTCGTACTTGGCCCGAACACGCTCTAGGTCGGAAGAAAGACTCTGATAGCTTAGCGGCTGGCCATCCACTGTCGGCAGCAGCGGAATCTCGATCATGCTGGAGCGATAGTCGTTGGCAATCAAGCTCCCGACCACACCGGCACGGGCGATATTCATCCGCAACTGTTTGATCGACTCGGGAGAGCCGTCGAAGTTTGCCGGCATCACGGGCCCACCAACAAACCCTTCCTCCGTCACTTCGGTCCAGCGTACTACCGGACTCCAGATGGATTTCACCCACGTTTTGTCAACGCCTGGGATGCGGAAGATCTCGTCGTTGATCTGCCCCAGTTCTTTTATATAGTCAGCATCGAATATATCGCCCTTGCGATTTTCGACTACGAACCTCACGGAGTCTCCAAGGCCACGTAACTGGTCACGGTTCTCCAGGAAATTGCGAATGAACGGGTGACTGTGCGGCAACATCTTGTCGAAACTGGTCGTCACCGCGAGATTGCGCAGCTGCCAAGCCGAAAACAGTGTCGTAAGCACGCAAAGTGCCACGATGAGCAGACGGTGGTTGAAGATCAGGCGCTCGAAAAAGTTCCCCGAAAACCGGTCGAACAAAGCGGGATCCCGAATGACGCTCATCAGCCCTGAGTTTTCATGCTTGCGATCAACATTCATCACATTCTTCTCGTTGTTTTTTCCGCGCCTGCTACAGCGTTAGAGCGACTCGATCCGCACACCTAAAGCCCCGACCAGGACGAGATGATGCCCATCGAGTAAGGCAGCACCGTAATAGGGCATAGGCCGCGCCAGCGACAGCAGCTTGAAAGCATGAGCACCTGGCTCGCCAAGCGAAACTTCGCCACTTTGTGAAACCACAAGCAGGCGACGATCTTCGGTCAGCAGTACCCGCATCAGGCTCCCCCCGTCGGCAGCGTCAAACGCTCCCACGTCCGCCCGGCATCAGTGCTGTGGAAAAAACTTCCGCGCATGCCAAAGGCATAGAGGTCATCACCGTCTACGGAGAGCACCCCAAAAAGGGTGCCGTTGTACGGTGTGTCAATGGAAAGGAAATGGCCGGCCACTGTATCCCAGCGCCACACATGTCCCTGTTCACCGGACAGGTAAACTTGAGTGCCATTGCCCGAGACCGAGTAGAAATGCCATTCCTGGGCATTATTGGTCAGGTGCATCTGTGGCTCCCAATTGCGCCCGCCATCCTGCGTCATGAAGATGCGGTTGAAGGTCCCGACCACATAGCCACGTTTTTCATCGGCGAAGTACACATCCAAGAAAGGCTGAGTTTCGTTGCCATCCGACAGCCGTTGCTCCTTGGCCAGATAGTCGGAGGCGCCCTGGAGACTGCCCACCCGGGCGCTGTAGTAATCCATTGCCAGTTTCGATGCCTGCAGGCCGTCGAGCTGTTTTACCCAAGATGCCCCCGCGTCGTCGCTATGCAGAACCACCCCGCCATGCCCAACGGCCCAGCCTTTCTTTGCTCCCACGAAAGTTACGGCAACCAGGTCGACGCTGACCGGGACGTTAGCCTGGGTCCAATTGTGTCCCTGGTCGTCGGAGTACAGAATCGCGCCCCGTAGGCCCACCGCCACCATCCGACTCCCGGCGCGAGCCACCGCCTGCATGGGGCTGACGCTATATCGATTGCTCTTCATCGCTGGCACCTCCAACGGCGGTTCGAAGGCCTGTACCAGAGGCGTGGCTAGATACAATGCAGCCAGAAACAAGCCACGCCAAAATACGCGAGACAGAGAAAAGTGATGAAGCGTGGCAACTGCAGGCATGACAAACCTCAGGTGAATGTTCTTGGATCCACTCGCTCCCCTCCAGCCTACCGCCAGCAACAACCTGGCGGCAGGCCGAAGGGACTATCAGAACGAAGTCTTGAAGGTCAGAGATACCCAGTCCCGATCCCAATACTTGCCCAGCGAGGCATTGCTCAGGCTGTTGACACCCAGCTCGTCCTCGGAATGTCTGGCGATGAAACCGTTGTACTTCAGATCGACCGTGTACCGGGCATAGATGTCGGCGCTCAGGCCCGCACTCCAGGTACCCTGCCCTTCATTGCTGCCGAACATCACCGGCGAGTTACCGTGCAGGCCCATGTCGGCGAACAGTGGCATGGATACGTCAATACCGGGGAACACTTGGTACCAGGTGGGCCGGAACATTACTGACGCACCCACTGCACCACGAGTTTGGCAGGCGATCTTGGTGGCGTCGTGATCGTTGGCGCAGTTATAACCTTTGCCGTTATAGTTCTGCGCGTTCTCGGTGACCTTGTCGAGGTACGAATAGTTGATCTCGGCAGTAAGTGAAGCCGCGTCGTAAAGCGGGCTTGCAGCGAAGGATGCTATTCCATTAAAGACGCCTGACCACAGCTTGCCGCGTGGAACC
Source organism: Pseudomonas sp. 273 (assembly GCF_029201425.1). Lineage (NCBI taxonomy): Bacteria > Pseudomonadati > Pseudomonadota > Gammaproteobacteria > Pseudomonadales > Pseudomonadaceae > Pseudomonas > Pseudomonas sp. 273. The sequence continues at coordinate 1,943,268 of NZ_CP116775.1, read as the reverse complement.
CAATCATCCGGATCGGTGCCCTTGGGGACATACAGGGAGAATGGCGTCGTAGACAGGACAGCATCCTGGCGGTAGGTCAGGTCGGCGCCCCACGAAATACCCCAGGCTTCCTTGGAGAGGCTGACGCCGAGCAATTTCTCGCGCTTGTTCGAAGAGTAATCGATGCCTGCGCCACTTGGCACGACACCTACACCAGGTACCACCCCAACCCGGGTGATCACCAGTTGCGGGAACCTGTTGGTGTACTCACGATAGTAGAGTCCCAGAGCACCATCCAACCACTCAGGCCTCCAACGCGCCGCAATCCCCCAGTCGCCGTACTGCTTGTCCGGCTCGTCGGACACCTTGAAAGGCATGCCGAAAACGCTGCCGCCGCCGAGGCTGACACCGTCGGCCGCTCCGAAGTAAGTGCCACCGTCCGGTAGCGTCATGGGCTTCCAGTCCAAGTAATACTGGGCCGCCACAGTCAGTTCTTGGTTCAGCTGTGCGCTCATGGAAACCTGGCTGATCGGCTTGAATAGCTCCTTAGCCTCGGTGCCAGGCGTGGTGATCGACTTGCGGATGTCCACCGGCCCCTGCTGGTAGGAAACGCCGTTGGAAATGGAAAACAGCGACTCGCCCCAGTAGATGTTGTGCTGACCAACCTTCATGTCGACCGGCACATTCCCCAGGTCGAAGCCAGTGAAGGCGAACGCATCGAGGATTTCTCCGGAAGGTCCGTTGTTCCAACGATTGGTATAACTGCTATAGCCGGAACCAGAACGACCAGCGCCCTCACCAACCCCGGAGGCGTCCAGCACCCGGTCACCCTTGATGTCACCATCGTAGGCCTGATCGTACCAGCCACTGGCACTGAGACGAGCCCCATGCCGCTGCTTGTAAATGAAGTCGACCTCGGAAAGGATATCGACCCGATTCGTGACGACGTCGCCAGCATTCGCGAACTTGCGATCCGACTGATACGCCGAGACGTCACCGGCGCCAGCATTGTTACCACAGATATTTTTGTCACAGTCATGAACCCGGAAACCCAGGTTGTAACGCACGGTGTTGTCCCAGCGCAGCGAATAGTCCGGGTTGCCCAGGTCAATGTTGAAAGCACTCGCAGGCCCAGCCATGCAGAACATCATGACGGGTGTCAGCAAGAGTTTGCCGCTCACCCCCTGGTATCGACTTACCATTTTCATATGTTGGAGTCCTTCTTATTTTTTTGTTCGCTCATACATACCGACATCGCGACGCACCCTTGCCAATCGAAGTGCCCAAGGGGATGCCCCGGACACTCATCATTTGCCATTCAACGTTACGCGCCAGGGAGTGCCCCCCCATCGTCGGAATGGACGAATCCACGGCCATATGTAAGCGTGCTACTACCGCAGAGCGAGTCTTCCCCGGCTCGATACATCGCATGGGAACCAAGACCGCCGCGGGAGATGCTCGAGTCGCTACGCTCGAATGTGTTATTTCTCAAACAGACCAATCGATAAGCCGATAGCGTCAGCCTACCTAGCTGATGAACCAGCAGCCCCACTTGGTATCGGGGCCCTGAGGAAGGGTGTGGAAAGCCGTAGAAGTACGCTGTGGGATATATAGCTCAATGGCACGCCAGGAAATTTGCCTTACTGCGCGCGACTGCATGCCTAAGGGAACCGTCAGTCTTGGTATCCAGCTTATCGGTATTGCTCTTTGGGCATATTGCGCCCTGCGAGAAGCTACTTATCGCGAGCATCATCGATGGCCATCCTGAGAGCCCGTGCAGCATGCTGCAGAATGCGCCCCATCGAATGCACGGCAATGGATGCGGTCAGGCAGTCGGTACGCAGCCCCTGCATGAAATATTGCCGCGCCCCGGCGATCATCACGCCGAACTTCACGACGAACATCCACACACAATAATAGTTCACTGCCTCTGGATCACAGGCGAGCGGATCGCCACCGGCCTCTAGATAGGCCTCGACGAACTCATCCCATGGCAGCGTATCCTCCGTCATCAACATCTTGCACTCTGCCAAATCAATGGCCGGATCATCCTCGCATGCAAGTTCCCAATCGAGGACAGCAGCCAGGCGACCATTGCGGGCCATCATATTGTGTACGCCATAGTCACCATGCGTCAGGCAGCGCGGCCTTCCGGTCGGCAGCGGATGCGCCCGCAACCACGCGAAGCCCAGATCGATCACCAGAGAGTTTGGCGCTTTGTCCATGGCCTGCCATTGGCAATATGCCTCATCCACCTCGCCGATACGCACAGCGGCAGGATCGTTTTCACCTATTGTCGTGCTGGCAGTAAAACGATGCAGACGCGCCAGTTCAGCAGCCGCATCGCGACCGAACTGCGCATTAATCACTCGTGCACTACGTGCCCGATCCCTAGCAAAATAGGTGCCCGCCGGAACGGCATCCGTGATCGCCTCCATCAGCATGAAGGCACCACCCAGGATGGCCACATCGCATTCAAGCAGATAAGGACGGGGCACGCGCAACCCGAGCCCGTACAATCGTTCGACGATAGGATATTCATTCTTGACCTGGGTAGCGGTCAGATTGCCGGGTAGATCAAGGCGCAACACCAAGCGGTCGGGAAGTACTGGATTCGGTTGCAGAGTAACAAACGCTGTCAGCTTTGCACTGCCGCCGGAGGCAACCTGAATCTCAGTCACCACATTGCCAGTCAGCTCACTAAAGCGATGCAATAGATAACCGTTGAGCTTGTCACGCAGAACTTCCGGATCCAAATCCGGCATCGAACCGGATGCAGTTACCTGCGGTGGTTGCACCGCGAGTTCGGTTGCCTCCCAGAATGCATGGCTTAGCTCGATAGCCTCCCGGAACCAGGCTTGTTGGCACGATCCCGCCTCGCGCAGCGCCATGCCTAGCGATAAATTCGCAGACTCACGCGCCAACATCTGTTGCAGAGAGTCCAAGGCATGATCGCCCCTGGAATACTGCGAATGAACGTCTAGCTCATCAACGAGAAAATCGGCGGCATCGCTTGTCAGTTTCGTCCATTGCGCCAACTGCTCGTCGGCAATACGCTGACCATCGCGAAGCTGTCCAATGAGGCGATTCAGCACTTCCAGCATCGACCCGGCGGTTTTCTTGACATGACTGGACTGCAGATCCGGCACCAACTCGTTCTGCAATGCTTCGCAGATGGTATTGAGCACCGGTAACATTTCGGCTTCACGTATCATCGAAAATCCTCAAAAGTCAGAGCGGCTGCAGCGACGCGCCGCGCTCACACCAGCCATAGCCAACATGGCCATCCCAGTTCAAGCGAATGGGCTCATCGAAAATTAAGGCATGACGTTCCTGTACGGCACCTGGCCCAGGATTGAAGGGTGCAGTCATGCTGACAGGAATCGAGCCCAAAACATCATCTACCTGACAAACCATTTCCCCCAGTTCACTGCGCAGTATCACGCGGTGCAGTTTGCCGTGATCGGTGGCCCCCTCGACGAACTCGATATGCTCGATGGTTGCCGGATATTGGCGACCGTCCTGCATCACCACCGCAGTGGAAAGCGCATGCCCCTCCACACCGTGCAAGCGAAAAACGTAGAGTTGGAAACTGAGACCGTTGTCGAAACGGCCATTGATCCAGCAATGATTGCGATAACGTGAGACATCACGCTGGCCGCGACTGTGGTCGCGGCAGGCATAAGCGGCGCGTATGTCGAACCCACCGCCGGCGTATTCGATACGCCCACTGCAATGGCCAATTTGTTCGATATGCATCGCACCAGCGATGCTAGTACTGTCGCTGCCATGGCCAGCGTGCATGTCCCAGACCGGCGCCGCTGCAACGAACTCGATATCGAGCTGCAACCGCTCGGTGCTGCCGCCCAGCGCACCTGGCTGCAGAAGCGCAGCAAAGTTTTGGCTCCATACCGGCCCAGAATAGGCGAGGTGTACGCGCTGCCCTGCCTCGACGATCTGGTAACGAGAGAAGGCACTACCAACCGTCACATCCTGAGGGCGCTGTCCGAAGTTTCGGGCGGTGAGCACGCGACCACCAGGCAAGCAGAGGTACAGTTGCTCCCGCCAGATCGAAGGATCGTGATACCACGTACCAATGCTATAGAGCAGGCCCAATCGGTGTTCTTGGTCATTCATCAGTAGCGCAAAATTTTCGCTCCACAGAGAAGTGCCAGGACCTTTCTCCAAGGGAACTTCCAAAGACGGATCGAAGCTCATGACATGTATGCTCCGATAGAATGGATCAAACGAGGCAACATTCCGCTGGCTGCCACAAGAAGCTCTCGACGCGCCCCCATGTACCGCATCACCTTTCTCATGTTTGCTCTCTCTATAGCGACATGAAATCCCCGGCTTCTGGTGAAACATGGCTGCAACCCAAGCTGGGGTTGCAGCCACATGGACTTACTTAGATCAGCGAATGCCGGTCTGGGCCATGTTTTCGGGCGACCAGACGGTTTCGGGGATTTCCACTACTTTATAGCCACCCCCTTGAACCCGCTGAACGCAGGGACCGTGTACGCACCACGCTCCAGATCGAGCGTCAGAGTGTTGTCCTCGATAACGCCATAGCCGAACACGTAATTTGGAATGCTCAACATCGAGTCGACACGGATCAGCTTGCCAGCGGTATCATAACTGTCGGCGATGCCCAGACCACTTGCATCTTCATCCAGATAGAAACGGCGTTTAGGCAGCAAATGGCGGAAGCCCGGTTTCAATGTGGCGTCGACTACCCGCACCCGGTGCAACTCCCAACGTATGCACTCCGGATTCGGGAAGTTCTTGGTAAACAGCTTGTCTTCTGAACAACTCTTGTAGTCGTAGACGGCGAAATTGTTATAGTTGATGAGTTTTTCCTGCACACCGACATACTTGAAGTCATAGCGGTCCTGCCTCCCTAAGAGCAGCCGCTGCTCGTCCATTGTCGTGATACCTCCTGCCACTGGCGAAGGTGTGTCGTACGACAAATCTGGCGCGAGCTTCACCCGGCGCTGGCCGGGCAGGTACTGCCAAGCGCGTTGCTCCCCTGCGAGGTTCGTGCGAATCATGACCAATTCGCCGTTTCGGCGAGCCGGTTCATAAACAGCGTTACGGACTCGAAAATAGTCGATAGTTTGCGAACTCTGCCCCGTATTAGTGGGCTCCGTGAAAGGATTGGAGGTCAGATTGTTCTGTGCATTGACCATGATGCGCCGACCGCTCCCATCGACCAAATACGAGCGGAGATTAGCGGCCAATTGAGGCGTGTATGGAAGTTGATGGTTCCATAACACTTCGTTTCCGGTCTTGGGCAGAGGGAACGGTAGGCCACCATAGCAGCCCTCAATGGCGGTACCGTCCTTTGCGGTCTTACAGGCATCCACGTTCTTGTGGGTATTGGCCAGGTAATAATCCGGAAAGCGCATGGTACGACGAGTCGGATAGACATTCATCTTGTACTCGGGGTAGCGAGCGAACAGCGCTTTCTGCCCCTCTGTCAAGCTATCGGCGTACTGCCCGAGATTCTGCGCGGTGATCGTGTATAGCGGCTTGTCGTTCCAAGGATCACAGAAGTTACCAGGCTCGCTCTTGTCATAACATGCCGGCAGGCCGATCGGCTCGCTGGTGTAGGCCGGGATAGTGCCATTGGCGCTTGCACCGCGTTGTGCGCCAAAGGCCGTCAGCTCAGGACCATCCAGTTGAGTGGCCTGGCAGACAGGTACGAACTGGACTGCACCACCTAGAACGGCAAGCGTCAGCACGCTGGCCAAGTTGCTTCGCTTCATATTTCCCTCTCTTGTTGTAATCATGGGCGGCGCCGCCGAGGCGGCGCCTGACTATGAACCACCGGACACGGGAATCGGCACCCGGCTTCCAAAAACACTTCAGACGTGCAGCAATCCGCTGGCGCTGAGCTTCTCACCAGGGCGACCTGGGGTCGCCGAGAGTACCTTACGTCCCAGGCTGGCTACTCGCGGTCGTCGGAAACGACGAATCCTGCAGGCACCCGGCCTAGCGCAGTTCCTCACCGCCGGCGATCTTCTCCAGCAGCAGCGTCGGCGGAGCGAAACGTTCACCGTAGCGCTCGTGCAGTGCACGGGTACGCTCCACGAAGCGCGAAACCCCATAACCATTGACGAACTGCAGGAAACCACCGGTCCACATAGGCGCACCAATCCCCAGGATCGAGCCGACATTGCCATCGGCCACCGAACGCAGCACGCCCTCCTCCAGGCACTTGACCGCCTCGATGACCTGACGGAACAGCAGGCGATCTTTAATGTCTTCGATCGGCAGATCGACTTGGGGGTTATGGAACCGCCCATAGAGTCCCGGCCAGATGGTTTTTTCCTTTCCTTCGGGATAGTCATAGAAACCACCGCCGTAGTGACGACCGGCGCGACCGAACTCTTTGATCAGAATGTTGCCGACCTCATCGCTGTGGCTATTGTCGAAGACGGTGGCGAACACACCCATTTCCTTCTGGGTTTCGTTGACCTTGCGCATCAGCTCCAAGCTGACCTCGTCGAGCACGGTCAGCGGCCCGACCGGCATGCCTATCTGCTTGCCGAGGTTGTCGATCAGCACCGGATCGACGCCTTCGAGGAGCAGCTTGCAACCTTCGTCGAAGAAACTGCCGAAGGTGCGCGAGGTGAAGAAGCCCAGCGAATCATTGACCACAATGGCGGTCTTGCCGATCTGCCGGGCAAAGTCGAAGGTCTTGGCCAAGGTTTCGTCGCTGGTCTGCTCACCGCAGATGATTTCAACCAGCGGCATTTTTTCCACTGGCGAGAAGAAATGAATGCCGATGAAATTCCTTGGGCGTTTCGACGCCTTGGCCAACAAGGAGATCGGCAGGGTCGACGTATTACTACCGAAGACGGCGCTGTCGCGAAGCTGCTCCTCAGCCAAAAGGGTAACCTTGGCCTTAAGCTCAACGCTTTCGAATACCGCCTCGACGATAAAGTCGGAACCTTGCAAGTCGACGTAATCGGCGGTGGGGGTGATTCGAGCCAGTGTTTCAGCCTTCTTCTCTTCGCTCAAACGACCTTGACTGACCAGCTTTTCCAGCAGTTTGCCGATATTTGCCTTGCCACGCTCAGCGTTCTCCAGACTGACATCGAGCAACACCACCTCAATCCCGGCCTTGGCCGCGACATGAGCGATGCCATTGCCCATCATGCCTGCTCCGAGAATGCCGAGCTTACCAACCTTGGAACGCTCAAAGCCCTTCGGCCGGCTAGAGCCGCCATTGACCTCGTTCATCTGGAAAAACAGCGTGTTGATGATGTTCTTCGCCTGCACGCTGGCCGCCAGACTGGTCAGCCCGCGGGTTTCCACCTGCAGCGCAGCATCGAATTCCAGCAGCGTACTTTCCACCGCCACTGCGAGAATACGCTCGGGCGCCGGCAGCAGACCCCGGGTACTCTTCGCCGTCATAGCCATTGCGCCGGCGATCATTTGCGCTACCTGTGGCTGTTGCGCACTACCGCCGGGAATACGGTAGCCCTTGCGATCCCATGGCTGGGCCCGGGCCTCTTCATTGCCCCCCTGGGCCTTGATCCAGGTCTTGGCCGCCGACAGCAGTGCCTCTGCCGTTCCGACCAGTTCCTCCACCAGCCCCGCCTCCAGCGCATCGAGCGGCTTTAATTTTCGTCCTTCGAGAAGCAACGGCAGCGCCTTCTCCAGACCGAGGCGACGCACCAGGCGAACAATGCCTCCAGCACCTGGCAGCAGCCCCAGGGACACCTCCGGCAGCCCGACCAGTGCCGTCGGCACGTTGAGGAGAATGCGGCGATTGCAGGCCAGTGCGATTTCGAAACCACCGCCCAGAGCGGCGCCGTTGATGGCGGCGACCACCGGAACAGGCAAGAGCTCCAGACGCCGCAGATCGTTCTTGGTCCGTTCGATCTTGGCCTGGAAATCCGCTTCGTCACCAGGCTTGAAGTCGAGCAGTTCGTTGAGGTCGCCACCGGCGAAGAATGTATTCTTCGCCGAGGTAATGATCACACCGGCCAAATCCGGCTCCAATTCCAAACGTCGTACAGTCTCGGCCATGCCTTCACGGTACAGTTGGTTCATGGCATTGACTGGACCGGGCATGTCCATGGTCACGGTGACGATGCCATCGGCATCCTTCTCATACTTGAATGCGTTCATGATTTGGATCTCGAAGTGAGGATGATGCGCCGACTCAGACACGTTCGATGATGGTGGCTATACCCATGCCGCCGCCGACGCATAGAGCTACCAACCCGCGCTTAAGGTTGCGGCGCTCCAGTTCATCGAGCACCGTCCCGACCAGCATCGCGCCAGTTGCTCCGATCGGATGCCCGAGAGCGATGGCACCGCCATTGACGTTGGTGATTTCCGCCGAGATGCCGAGGTCACGCATGAAGCGCAAGGCTACCGAGGCGAATGCCTCGTTAATCTCGAACAGATCGATGTCGGCGACAGTCAAGCCAGCCTTGGCCAACGCCTTCTTCGCCGCAGGCCCGGGGCCAGCGAGCATCAGCGTCGGCTCGGTGGACAGCACCGCCGTGGCAACGATGCGCCCACGCGGCGTCAGGCCCAGGTCGCGACCAGCCCGCTCGCTTCCGAGCAGGGTAGCGCTGGCACCGTCGACGATACCGGAGGAGTTACCCGCAGTGTGGATGTGCTCGATGCGCGCTACTTGGGGGTATTTGCGCAGAGCAACATCGTCGTAGCCGGCCTTACCCATCGCAGCGAAGGAGGGTTTGAGCTGGGCCAGTCCCTCCAGCGTGGTGGCAGGCTTGATGAACTCGTCGCGCTCCAACACCAGCAGGCCATTGAGGTCGCGCACCGGTACCACGGAACGATCGAAGTAACCGTTGTCACGAGCCTGCGCAGCGCGCCGCTGGGACTGCAGGGCGAAACGATCGATATCCTCGCGGCTATAGCCGTCGAGCATCGCCAGCAGATCGGCCCCGATCCCCTGCGGCACCGACTGCAGCTTGAAGGCGACTTCCGGGTCCTGGATCCAGGCACCGCCAGCGCTCCCCATCGGCAGGCGCGACATCGACTCGACGCCGCCGGCCACGATGAGATCCTCCCAGCCACTGGCGATTCGGCTGGCTGCCTGGTTGACTGCCTCCAGGCCGGAGGCGCAGAAACGGTCAATCTGCACGCCGGGCACGCTCTGGTCCCAACCGGCGTACTGTACCGCGCACTTGGCGATATCACCGCCCTGCTCCCCTACCGGCTGACCACAGCCAAGCACCACATCCTCGATCCGGGCGGTGTCCAGATCATGACGTTTCTGCAGCTCTCTCAACAGGCCCGCTGCCAGATGCACCGGTTTGACGGTGTACAGCGAACCATCCTTCTTGCCTTTTCCACGCGGTGTACGAATGGCGTCGTACACGAAGACTGACTGGGACATCGGGGATTCCTCTCAAGGATTTCGTCGGAATACCCGCAGCCTAGAAATCTCGATGCCATCGCACATCGTCGAAAGCGACGATCACCGGCCGCCCCCGTAGATGGACCATGCCTATGAGCGCATGATGGCCATTCATGGCGCCCAATATATAGCCTTCGAAAACGGCCCCAATGGATGGCATTTTAATGGCATGTTAAAAGGCACTTGATGACAGAGAAGGTTGCCTCATAACTTAAGGCTTCGAAAATAATAGGCGGGGAGTAGCACAGCAAAACCCTGCAGAAGGACTCGTAATGTCTTCGACTCAACGCTCTGCGCCCTACATCTCACGGACCAAGATCACGCCGCCGCCCCCCTCACGTTTCCAAGTACTGCGCCAGGCCATCCTCGATCGCGTGACGCAGACCGATTCCTCCCGAGCCATACTGGTCCACGCGCCGGCAGGCTTCGGCAAGACTACCCTGATGACCCAACTGCTCGCCCAATATCAACGCCAGGGCGCAGCTACGGTCTGGCTTACTCTCGACACCGGAGACAATGATGTCTCACGCTTCCTCAGCGGCTTCTCTTCGGCGATCGCCAGCCTCCAGCCAGATGCCACTCCAGACTTCTCGCAAATGCGCAATGCCGATCTGGTGTCCTGGATACTGGAACGCATCAGCGAATATCCAAGGCCCCTCGCAATCTTCTTCGATGACTTCGAAGCCATCCGCAATCCTGTGGTATTGGGCCTGGTCGCACGCGGCATAGAGGCCATTCCCAACAAGGCGCACCTGATCATCGGCAGCCGCACGCTGCCGGAAATCGGCCTAGGGCGGATGCGCGCGCGCGGCAACCTGATCGAGATCGATGCCGCCGGGCTGCGCTTCAGCAGCGAGGAGACCCAGGACTTCCTGACATTGCGGCGCGGCATGAACCTCAACGCGACACAACTGAAAAAGCTGCAGAACAGTACCGAAGGCTGGGCGACAGCGCTCTGGCTGGCCTCACTCGCGATGGAAAACCATGGCGACACAGACAAGTTCCTCGACTCCTTCTCTGGCTCCAACGCGGCCATTGCCGCCTATCTAGCCGAGGATGTCCTGGCGGCCCTGCCCGCACATCTGCGAGACTTTCTGCTCCGCAGCAGCGTATTGGACGAACTGAGCCCCGCACTCTGCAACGCGGTGTGCTCGTTGAATGACAGCCTGGAAAGGTTGCACGAACTGGAACGCCTGCAGCTGTTCCTGGTTCCCGTCGACGAGCAGCGCAATCTTTACCGCTACCACAGTCTGTTCCTCGACTTTCTCCGGCACCAATTGCAGCGCCGCCATGCCAGCGAACTACCGTCGCTGCACCGCGCGGCCTGCACGGCCTACCTCGCGGAGGGCCGCGCGATTCCTGCTATCCGCCATGCTTTGCTATCTGGAGAAACACAGACCGCCATCGATCTCATCTACCAGCATGTAAACAATCTACTCAGCCAGGGACGGCTACGTCTTCTCGCCGAATGCATAGGCCAACTACCCAAGGCGGAATTGCAGCGACATCCACGGCTTCGCCTGATTCACGCCTGGTGCACGGCCTTTACCTGGGGCCCACGGGAAGCCCTGGCCTTGGTCAACGAGATCGATGGTTCGGAGCTTGAAGGCGAGCCCGCCATGTACCTGTCCGCACTACGGCCAATGCTGCTGGTCATGATGGATCGCAACCAGGAGGCCCACGACCTGGGGCTCAAGGCGCTGGCCGAAGTGTCTACCGAGTATCCATTCGCCTGGGCCATGCTCAACCAAGCCCTGACACAGACCAGTATCATCCTTGGTCTCCATGACCAGGCGCATCGCTTTGTCGATGAGGCCCGCCGCGCCCAGAGCGAGTCGACCGGCGCCTTCGGCTTCGTCCTGGCGGAATCGGCGGAAGCCCTCCTGGACATGATGGCCGGTCGCCTGAAACAGGCGACGGCACGTCTGCGTCTGGCCAGTACAATGCTCGAGGCGTCTCGCCGCCGCGACCGCAATGGCAATGCACTGGCAGCGGTGCAACTCGCCGAAGCACTTTATGAAAGCGACGAATGTGCCGAAGCGCAGAAACTGCTGAGAATATTTACACCGCTAGTACAGGACCTTGGCCTGTCGGATGCCCTGATAACGGCTCATACGCTGATGGCCCGTATGGCAGAGGATCAGGGGGATCACGATCGCGCTCTGCAATTGCTTACCGAGCTGGAGACTATCGGCCATCGTTCTGGGCTACCTAGAGTCACCGCCAGTGCCCGACTGGAGCGGTCAATGGTGACACTCTCCCGTGGCGACCACATTGGTGCCATGGAGCAGTTGACGCTCGCGGAGCAGACATTCCCCTGGCAAGAAACCCGAGGGCATTGGTTCATCGGCAATGACACGCTAACCCCGTTCATCGCCCGGCTACGTTGCCTGATCCGAACCGGCTCTGCCACCAAGGCGATAGCCCCTCTTCGTAGCGAGTTGGCCGAAGCCGAACGGCAGCTGCGCGGCCGCAGAGCACTGAAGCTACGCATCCTGCTGGCAGAAGCGCTCTACGTGGACAACCAGACCAAGATGGCTCTGCGAACGCTGGAGCGCGCCCTCAAGTTCGCCCAAGCCGAAGGATACGTGCGGACCTTCCTTGAAGAAGGCCCAGCTATTCAAGTCATGCTGCAGGAGTTGCGTGACGAGCAAGGCGAAACAGGACAAAGAGAAAGTCTGGAACGCTGGTTGCGCCATAGCGCTCCAACTCAGCCCGAGACGACGACAGCGGCGCTGGTCGATCCCCTGACGCACAAGGAGCTGAAGGTGCTACAACTCCTCGGCCAGGGGCTCTCAAATGCGGCAATGGCCGAAAAGCTGTTCGTATCGGACTCCACCGTGCGCACCCATCTGCGCAACATCAACCTGAAACTGCACGCAAACAGCAGAACCCAGGCCGTGGCCATCGCCCGGAAGCTGGGCCTGTGCCCTTAGGAAGGAGCATCTCGCTCCGCAGCCAGGCCGTGATATTTCACGGCCTGGCGAGCATCATCCTAAGCCAGGCGAGCCCGATATTCGTCGCGTAACAACCGTTTGAGCAATTTTCCGTTGGGCTCCCGCGGCAGGCTATCGACAAAGTCAATGGCGCGCGGGCACTTGATCGGGGACAACTGTTCACGACAGAACGCAACCAATTCCTCCCGCAGAGCGTCGGAAGCCTCTACACCGGGCTCAAGCTGAACGACAGCACGGACTTCCTCTCCCAGGTCGCTGTGCGGCGTACCGATTACCGCTACGTCGAACACCTTGGGATGAGTGGCCAGGACATTCTCGGTTTCCTGCGGGTAAACATTGACGCCGCCGGAAATGATCATGTTGTTCTTGCGGTCAGTGAGGAACAGGAAGCCATCCTCATCCACGTGCCCGATATCACCGACAGTGGCCCAGCCCTTGTCGTTGTACGCTTCACGAGTTTTTTCCGGAGCTTTGTGATAACTGAAGCGTGGGCCATTGGCAAAATACACCAGCCCGTCCTGACCGGGGGGCAGCTCCCGACCATCCTCATCGAGAATATGCAGCTCGCCGAGCACCGCATGGCCTACCGTACCCGGGCGCTCCAGCCAGGTCTTGCTGTCTACCATGGTGGAGCCGATGGTCTCGGTACAGGAATAGAACTCGATAAGGATAGGGCCCCACCAGCGGATCATTTCCAGCTTGGTCGGTACCGCACAGGGCGCGCCCGCATGCACGGCGACTTTCTGACTGGACAGGTCATAGCGCTCGCGTACCTCCCGGGGAAGCGCGAGCATGCGATGGAACATGGTCGGCACCCATTGCGAATGCGAGACACGATAGCGCTCCACAGCTTTGAGCGCACCTTCCGCATCGAAGCGCTCGGCCAGTACGAGAGTACCGCCCAGGCTGGTCATGCCCTGCCCCCACTTCATCGGCGCGGCGTGGTAGTACGGGGACGGCGAGAAGTATACCGACTCGAGCCCTACGCCGAAGCCGCGCTGCATCAGACCGGCAATCACCCCGGTACTGCCCAGCGGGAGCCCGCTGAGCACCGGTTTGACCCCCTTCGGCCGGCCAGTGGTTCCTGACGAATAGAGCATCTCGCTGCCCTCTACCGCATCACGGATCGGACTACCGTCGAACGCCGAGAGCGCATCGTCGAACAGCTTGATCCCAGCGACCGGATCGAGGCTATAGATCTGAGGCGGACTGGGAAGTGCACGGACCGCCTCGATGACTGCTGGGGCGGTCTTGGCACTGACTACCAGGACTTGGGCCTCGCAGTCCTCCACTATGTAGGCCGCCTCGGCACCGGTAAGGCGCGTGCTAATGAAGGTGTAGTAGAGTCCCGCGTAGTGCGCCCCCCATTGCACGGCAGGGCATTCCAGCCGGTTCTCCAGGCAGTAGGCGACATGGTCCCCTGGCTTGAGGCCGAGCCATTGATAGAGACGGCCAAGGCGATTGGCGAAGGTATCCAGCGCGCCGTAGCTCAGCACATCTCCCGTCTCGGCCATGATGACGGCAGGCTTTTCGGGCGAGTGTGCGGCATGCGCACCGGGGTACAGAAGGGGCTTTTCACTCATAGGGGTGGCCTCTTGGACGTTAGCTCTGTTTTTTGTGACGGCACAGGTAATTGCGCTAGCTCATGAGGTGCTCAAAGACGCTTTAGCATCCAGCCGAGAATCCTGGCTAGCCGGGGGGTATAGGGCGGGAAAAACAGACGAGCGAGCATGACTCGCGTTCTGACGATGGCACGTTCGTGAGAGAAGGCACGAATGCCCCATTCGCCGTGGTAACTGCCGATCCCGGAATTATTGACGCCACCGAAGGGCAAATTGTGGTGCAGGAAATGCGCCGCCACATGGTTCACGCAAGTACCACCAGCGCTGGTTCGGGCAATCAGCGCATCGATAGCGTTCTCCTCCCGGGACCAGATATACAGTGCCAGGGGCTTGGGCGCAGCGTTGATCCGTGCGATCACCTCATCCAAGTGTTGGAAGGGCAGGATCGGTAGTAGCGGGCCAAAGATCTCCTCCCGCATGATGCGTGCATCGTCGGGCAGATTGTCCAACAGAGTCGGCGAGACGAAGTGCGCCTCAACATCCACTACACCGCCATAAAGGACGCGTGCACCTCGACTGCGTGCATCATCCATGAGGGCGGCAACCCGCTGGGTATGACGAGCGTTGATGACCCGCGACAGAGGTGCCGCCTTGGCCGCAGCGCCCTCCCCGTACCAGGCATCGAGATTGGCCCGCAGGCACTCCACGAAGCGCTCACGTACGGCCTCATGCACATAAATGTGGTCCGGCGCGATGCATGTCTGACCGCTGTTGATGAACTTGCCCCAAGCGATGGTCTTGGCCGCCAGTTCGACGTCCGCGCTACGATCGACCACCACCGGTGACTTACCCCCAGCTCGAGCGTGACGCTGGTCAGATGCTTAGCCGCCGCACCCATGACCAGCTTGCCGATCTCCGGTGAGCCGGTGAAGAAGCTATGGTCGAACGGCAGCGCCAGCAGAGCTTCGGCGACACTGGCGTCCCCCTCGAAGATGGCCACCTCAGACTCGTCGAATACCGCCCGGACGATCTTCACCAATACCGCCGACAGCTTCGGCGCGATCTCCGAGGTCTTGATCATCACCGTGTTGCCACAAGCGATGGCCGGTACCAGTGGTCCCAATGTGAGAGTCAGCGGATAGTTCCATGGAGCGATGATGAGGCAGCGCCCCCGCGGCTCGTAGCGAACCCAGGCCGAGGTCCCCAGCATCATCATCGACGGTCTGACCTTGCGTGGCTTCAACCACTTGCGCAGACGGCGACAGCAATCGGATATATCCATGAGCACCGGCATCAGCTCGGTGAAGTCGACCTCCACTGGCGGACGCTGGAAATCCTGGGCAGCGGCTTCGATGACCATGTCGCGGTGCGCGAGGATAACCTCGCGCAGACGCCTGAGCTTGGCGATACGCTCACCGACGGTCGAGCCCCGCAGGCGCAGCGCTGCTTCGCGCTGCGCCTCGAATACCCGCTGGATGTCCTCCGCCAACTGTGGCGTCAAAGCCCCCGGGATAGTGAAAGAAGTCTCGACAACAGACATGGCACGCCTCTCTGGCCATTTGAGTTCTTCCATCATCGCTTGCACGACGCCAATGGAAATCGTCGTAAACGACGACACTGCCTCAATGACTCCCCGCCTAGCATTCGGCCATCGGCCCATACATGCACGGATATCCCAATGATCGACGGCTACCAACCACGCTGGATGAATGAAGAGCTTCTGGCATTGCAAGACATGGCACAGCGCTTCACCGCTGAGGAGGTCACCCCCCACCAGGAACGCTGGCACACTCAGGGCGCGACTGACCGGGAAGTGTGGCTGAAGGCCGGAGCGGCGGGCATCCTGCTGCCAGACATTAGTTCAGACTACGGCGGCTCGGACGGAACATTCGCCCATGAAGCCGTTCTCGCTCACCAGTTGTGCCTGAGTGGCGACACCAGTTGGCGCTGCGGAAAACAGATCCATGTGATCGCCGCGCACTATATCGAGCGCTACGGAACCGAAGAGCAGAAGCTTCAGTATCTGCCGAAACTCGCCAGCGGCGAGTACATCGCCGGCATGGGCATGACCGAACCAGGTGGCGGCACCGACCTACAGAACATGCGCACCCGTGCCATCAAGCAGGGCGACCACTACTTGATCAACGGTGCCAAGACTTTCATCACCAACGGCTCCACCGCCGACATCCTGGTGCTGGCAGCCAAAACCGATCCGAAGCAGAAAGCCAAGGGCGTCTCGCTGTTCATCTTCGAAACCCGCACCCCCGGCTTCCGTGTCGGCCAACGGCTGAAAAAGATCGGCCTGCATGGTTCCGATACTTGCGAACTGTTCTTCGAGGACTGCCTCGTTCCGGAAAGCGCCCTCCTCGGTGGCGCCGAAGGACGGGGCTTCTATCAGATGATGCAGGACCTGACTTACGAGCGGACTCTCACTGGGGTGAACTGTGCCGCTGTCATGCAGCACGCCTACGAAGTTACCCGCGATTATGCCAATGATCGCCACATGTTCGACAAACGCCTGATCGACTTGCAACACGTGCGTTTCGAACTGGCCGAAGTGAAGACCGCCGCCACGGTCGCGCGAATCTTCGCCGACTTCGCCATCGAGCGCTATCTGGACGGCTCCATCACTACCGATATCGCCTCGATGAGCAAATGGTGGATCAGCGAACAGCAGTGCGAAGTGGTTAACCGTTGTCTGCAGCTGTTCGGCGGCCATGGCTACATGCTGGAGTACCCCATCGCCCGCATGTACGTCGATGCCCGTATCGAGCCGATCTACGCCGGCGCCAATGAAATTCTCAAGGAACTGATCGGCCGAGCACTCTGACTCCCAAAGCACAGGGCCGTGGCAAGCGGCCCTGTGTCCGTGGCCCCAACTCAGTGCCATTCGGCGCCCTCGAACCCCCGCAGAAACAGCTGCGAAATCCGCGCCGCCAGCTCCTCCGGTGACACCGTACCGTCCCTTTCATACCAAGTGAATGTCCAGATCACCATGCCGAACAGCAGCATGGCATAGGGAACTCGTACCTGCGCCGGCTTCATCAGACCGGGGTTGACTTCCTCCAACAAGCCAACCAACAGCCCCACCAGACGATTCTCCATTGCCCGAACCTCTCGGCGCTTGTCCTCAGGCAGGAAGTTAACGTCGTTGAGCAGTACCAACTGCTCGCTTCGCGAAGAGACTCCTTGCTCGACGAAAGCTGCGACGAACCGGGCAAAACGGGCACTGGCGGGCAATGGCTCGGCGATCGCCTCGGCGAGCGTCTCATACATTGACTCGACGTATCTCATAGCGATCGCGAACAGTACTTCTTCCTTGCTGGTGAAATAGTGATACAGCCGGGATTTCGAAGCACCACAAGCCTGCGCGATATCGATCATGGTGGCGCTGCCGAAGCCTTTTCGGGCGAACAGATCGGCCGCGCGCTCGAGAATCAGGCGTTTCTTCTCATCGTAATCATCAGCACGTACTCGGCTCATGGCACTGGCAAGCTCCTGTCACTGGACTGATCGCACCTGGCGATCCTGCACTCAGTCCGCATCCTATTGATCCTGTTCGGCTTTTGCCAGGGCATCAGCCCGTCCGGCATGCATCTCACTGTTCTCTACCGTGTAAAAAATTGACCCAAATCAATAGGATGGTGAACAGCCATTTAATAGACCGTCCAGACGGTTTATTTTTAGAGCACTTGGCTCCGGCCAGGCTGCCGCTCCTGATGAGAGCGAACTAACAAGAGTCAATTCCGAGGTAGAAAAGAGATGCAAGATCACCAGACCTCGCCCGTGCCGCAATGCCCGGATCTCCAATCGCTGATACAGATCGACAAGGTGCACGGCTCGATTTACACCGCCCCGCAGATCTATGCCCAGGAGCTACGCCAGATTTGGCAACGCACATGGGTCTATGTCGGCCACGAAAGCGAGATTCCCGAGCCGAACGACTTCATCATGAAATCCATCGGCCCCGAGCCGATCCTGATGACACGCGATCGCGACGGGCAGATTCACCTGCTACATAATCGCTGCCCGCATCGTGGCAACAGAGTCTGTGACGAGCACCGGGGAAACGCTCGCACCTTCACCTGCAACTACCATGGTTGGAGCTTTGGTAACGACGGCAACCTGCGCGGTTACCCCTTCCCCTCCGGCTACCCGGACGACAAGCGCAAGGAACTGGGCCTGGGCAAAGTGCCTCGGGTAGCCAGCTACCGAGGCTTCGTCTTCGGCTCCCTGGCTGAGGATGGCCCCTCGCTAGAGGAACACCTGGGCGGCGCCAGGGCGGCACTCGACAATCTCTGCGACACCTCCCCCGAAGGCGAGGTGGAAATCACCGCCGGCTTCCTCCAGCACAAGGTAATGGCCAACTGGAAGTTCGTGCTGGAGAACGAGACCGATGGCTACCACCCAGCCTTCACCCACGCCTCGATCTTCGAAGTGGCAGACAGCCAGATCGGCTCGCTGTACGTGGACGGCTCCACCGCCGTGACCCGTTATTTCGGCAACGGCCACGCCGAGGTCGACCTGCGCCCCGAGTTCCGCAAGCGAGACGAGCCCATGAGCTGGTTCGGTACCAGCGCCGAGCGGCTGCCCGATTACACAGCCAGGATGCAGGCCGCCTATGGTGTGGAGAGAGCACGGCAGATCATGATCGACGGCACGCCGCACATCATGATTTTCCCCAACCTGTTCATCGCCGAAATCCAGATGTTCGTCATCCAACCGCTTTCGGTGAACGAGACCGTGCAGCACGTCACCGCCTTGCAGTTCAAGGGCGCGCCCGACCTGAACCGGCGGCTGCGCCAGCAGACCATGGGCTCGGTGGGGCCGGCCGGCTTCCTGCTCGCCGACGATGCAGAGATGTACGAGCGCTCTCACGCCGGGGTACAGGACAAGAGCCCGGAATGGGTGTACCTGGGCCGCGGCACGCACCGCGAACGGACTGATGAGAATGGCTACAAGATCGGCGAAGTCACTGACGAGGTGCCCTCCCGGGGTATGTGGCAGTACTACCGCGCACTGATGGAGGCCGTGTGATGCAGGACACTATCCAACGACTCGCCCAATTGCACGACATCAGCCAGTTCCTCTATCAAGAAGCGCGCCTGCAGGACGAGCACCGCTTCGCCGAATGGGAAGCCCTATGGACCGATGATGCCATCTACTGGGTGCCAGCCAATGGCGAGGCTCCCGATCCGGAACGGGAGATGTCGATCATCTACGACAATCGCTCACGCATCGCCTTGCGCATCCGCCAGTTCTTCACTGGCAAGCGCTTCAGTCAGATCCCCCGCTCACGCCTGCGTCGTGTGATCGCCAACATCGAGTTGCTCGGAGAGAACGCCGAAGGTATCCGCGTTGGTGCCAACATGCTGCTGTTCGAATCGGGACGCCGGGGCGACTCGATGTGGGCCGCCCGTAACGAGTACTTGCTGCGCCAGGAGCAGGGGCAATGGCGCATGGCCTACAAGAAGGTCGCCCTGGTCAACAACGAAAGTGCCTTGTTGACCATGGCCTTCCTCATCTGACCTGCAGGAACGGACGGCCCAGGGCTGTCCGTTTCACTTCGCTTCGATTCGGAACCACATCGCATAGAGCGACGGTACCAACAGCAGGGTAATCAAGGTGCCCAGTGCAACACCACCGATCAGAACGAAGGCGAGCGGCCCCCAATAGGCGTCGTGGGTGAGTGGAATGAACGCCAGTACCGCCGCGATAGCGGTCAGCACCACTGGTCTAGCTCGTTGCACCGCCGCCTCCACAACTGCCTCACGCGCCACCATGCCGACCCGCAGATTGTCATTCACCTGCTGGGTGAGGATCAGCGTATTGCGCATGACGATGCCCGCCAGTCCCGTCAGCCCGAGCAATGCGACGAAACCGAACGGCTGGTGGAACACCAGCAACGCCAGAACCGCGCCGACAAGTCCCAGCGGTGCGGTAATTACGACCATGAAGGTGCCGGAGAACGAACGCATTTGCAGCATGATGAGTACCAGCATGCTGAGGAGCATCAGTGGCTGCAGCTTCTGGATAGACCGGTTGGCCCGTTGCGAGGCCTCGACAGTACCAGATACCTGCAACTCGTAGCCTGGCGGCAGCTCAGCGCGAAGTGGGGCTAGGCGTTTCCACAGCGCATCGCTCACGTCATTGGCCTGCGCTCCCGCCACGTCGGCCTGAATAGCCAAAGCTCGCTGGCGCATGAAGCGTCGGATTACTGGTTCTTCGAAGCGCACCTCGAAGTGACCGAGTTGCCCCAGGGGCAGCTTTCGGTTGTCCGCAGTGGTTATCTCGACCTGTGCCAAACGATCGACTTCTAAGCGACCAGGCGGCCGCTTCATGCGCGCCACTACATCGACCGTACGGACATCCTCACGCAGCCGGGTTACGTTCACTCCGTCCAGCTGAAACTGCAGTGCCTGTGCCACTGCCTGAGGTGTCAGCCCGAGGCGGCGCAGACGCTCGCTGTCCATCGCCAGATGCAACACAGGCACCCGCTCCTCCCATTCCAAATGTGGGTCGACCAGATTCGGTTGGCTGGCCATGAGCGTCTGGATACGACGACCGAAGTCGCGCAGCACCTGCGGGTCTGTTCCCAGTAGACGGAACTCCACCGGCCATGTCACCGGCGGACCATATTGCAAGCCAATGACCCGGACGCGCGCTTCGGGAAAACGACCTTCAGCCGCGGCCTGATTAATTCGAGCAATGACACGGTCACGGGCTTCGGCATCCTGGGCGACGGCAATTACCCGAGCGAATGCCGGATCGGGCATTTCCGGATTGGCGGCAATGTAAAAGCGCGGCGCCCCGGCCCCGATATAGGAGGAAAAGGTCCGTACATCCGCCATCGGAGCCAGCAATGTCTCCAATCGCCGCACCACCTGATCAGTAGCCTCGATACCACTGCCCCGAGGCAGGTAGACACTGATCATCACTTCCGGTCGGTCCGACACGGGGAAGAACTGCTTTTGCACCCACAGCACCATCGCCACAGCCGACAGGACCAGAAGCCCGGCGGTAACAACGATCACCAGCCTGCGCCGATGTACGCACCAGGCCACCGTACCACGCAAGAGACGATACCCAGGGGTGTGGTAGGTTTGACCATGTCCGCCGGTTGCCGGTGAAGCATCAGGCAACAACGCGACACCTAGATAAGGTACGAAGATCACCGCCACCAGCCAGGAGGCAACCAGTGCGATGAGAAGAACCCAGAACAGGTTACCGGCATATTCGCCAACCGAAGAGTGGGCGAAACCGATGGGCAGGAATCCTGCAACCGTGACCAAAGTACCGACCAACATGGGTGCGGCGGTCAAACTCCACGCCTGAGCCGCAGCCTGAAGCCGTGGATAGCCGGCCTCCATTTTTACCAGCATCATCTCCACAGCGATGATGGCATCGTCGACCAGCAAACCCAGAGCGATGATCAGCGCTCCCAGGGTGATACGGTCCAAGTTGATGCCCTTGGCCAGCATCGCCACGAAAGCGATACACAGTGTCAGCGGAACCGCGATCCCCACTATCAGCCCTGCCCGCCAACCGATGGCCAGAATGCTGACCGCGACCACCACTAACAACGCAATCACGAACTTGATCTGGAATAGATTGACCGCCCCCGCTACTTGCTCAGCCTGGTTGCTCAGGATGCGCAGCTCCATTCCCAGGGGCAGGGCCTGGCGCTGCGCTGTAATGAAAGCGCCGAGCTGGCGACCCAATTCCAGGCCATTGGCGCCGTCGGTCATGACCAAGCCGAGCAACAGTGCGTCCTGCCCCTTGGAGCGGACAAGGTAACTTGGTGGATCCTCATAGCCACGGCGGATGCTGGCGATATCTGCCAGCCGTACTAGGCGCCCGCCAACGCTCAAGGGAACCGCAGCCAGGCTCTCGAGATCGGCAAGATCGGCATCCAAACGCAAGTACAGGCTCGGTCCGCGTGTTTCCAGACGGCCAGCCGGCAACAACCGGTTGTTGGCGTCGATGGCGGCAAACACCGCTTCCGGCGATAGTCCAAGATTACTCAGGCGAGCGTTGTCGAACTCGATGAATACCCGTTCCTGCCGCTCGCCGAGGATCTGCGCCTTACGCACTCCGGGTAGACGCTGCAGCGCGTCGCGTAGCGTTTCAGCGTTGCGACTCAGCTCGTGCAGCGGCATGCCTGGTGCGCTCAGGGCGATCAGGCTGAAATACACATCGCCAAAATCGTCATTGACGAGTGGCCCGACCACTCCAGCCGGCAGGGTAGCAGCCTCCTCCTCCATGCGCTTTCGTACCTGGTACTGCAGGGCCTGGATCTGCTCGCGAGTGGTATAGTCCTCGAACTCGACCTGGATGTACGCCTGTCCCTGCAGGATAGTGGTTTCAATGCGATAGAGATCGCTGACCTCCTGGATGCGTTTCTCCAGGCGATCAACCACCTGATTCTGCAATTCCTCGGGGGTTGCCCCTGGCCAGCGCACCGTGACGATTATCGCCCGCACCGTGAACGCCGGATCCTCGGCACGCCCCAACTCGAGAAAAGCATATGACCCGGCTCCCAAGGCCAGTATCAACAGGAACAAGGTTACTGCGCGCTCGCGAACGGCCAAGGCCGACAGGTTCGGAAAATTCATCGCGGCAGTTCCCGCACCTGCATATTCTCGCTCAGCAAGTGAATTCCCAAGGCAACAAGGCGATCGCCCACACGCAGAGCCCCACTGACTCTTGCCCGCTCGTCGTCGATCTGCAGGACGCTGACCGGTACGGAATGAACCTGGCCTCCGCCGTACAACCAGACTCTTGCCCCCTGACCGCGCTCACTCAAAGCTGACAAGGGAATGCTGAAGCTTTCCGTGCTCGCCGAAGCTCTGTGGAAGCGGGTACGCACGACGCTGCCCAGCGCCAACTGCGTAGCCGGCCCAACGAAAGCATAACGTACCCGCAGCGTGCCACTGGCAGCATCGACGGCGCCGGCCCGCTCTCGCAGCGTCAAGGGTTGCGGACCTTCGGCCAGGAGAATCTCGCCACTATCGGGTGGTACCAGGTTCTCGGGAAAGTGCACCTCCACCTCGGGCTGCCCCGCCTGTGCCAGGACTGCGATGGCTTGGCCAGCCCTCACCACCTGGCCTACCTCGCCACTGACCTCCAGCAGAACACCCGCCGCGGGAGCACGCAGTTGGCCATAGTCGAAGGCATTGCGCGCTTGATTGAGCAGGGCGCGTGCCGCATCCCGACGCCCGCGGGCCTGGTGTGCAGCGTCCTCGACCGCCTGCAGGGCCTGAAGACTGATGAATTGCCGAGCCTGCAACCGACGACTGCGGACCAGTTCGGCTTCGCTCGCGTCCAGCCCCGATTCGGCCGCCGACAAGGTCGCTTCGGCTGCTCGCAATGCTTGCTGCAAATCGCGCCGATCAAGCTCGAACAACACCTCCCCGGCAGCGACTCGCGCCCCGGCATCGACCTTGCGTGCCAGTATCCGTCCAGATACCTGAAATGCCAGCGGAGACTCGACGCGGGCACGCACCACGCCTGATAACCCGAGCACGGCATCGGAATCAGGAAGCACCTGTTCCGTCTTGACGAACGGCACGACGCTGGCCGAAGCGGGTGCCTGGGAGTTCCCACAGCCCTCCAGGGCCAGCATCATCGCGCCACAGAGAAACAGAGGAACACGCATGATCGTGGCTCCTGAGCACAAAGAGATAGAGGACGGCGGAAGAAAAGGCTGGCGGGTCGCTACTGGCCATGCAGAGCTTCTGCAGGTCGTCAGCAACCCGGCCACTCATTTAGCGGGCGGGTATATCGGCCAGTCGCAACAGAGCCCAGACCACCAGCACGGATAGCGCGACAGTCGCCAGGGTGCCCAGGTACAACAGGGCTGCGGGAAGGTTGGCGGTGTCGGTCCCCAGTAGGTTGTACATCGGCCAAGCCGCTCCAGAGTGTCCCATGAACGCGCCCGAGGGCATCAGAGCCACCAGCAACCATTGACGCGCGCCGGTGAACAACGGAAACAGCCGATAAACCAGGATGAAGGGCACCAGAACCGCAGCGGTATTGGCGAATATCCACCAGATCGGCATCAGACCGATCTTCGGAAGTTGTTGGCCATAGTAGATCCACACTCCGAAATACAGCGGAATCTGCTCTACCAATGCCGCGCCAAGGACTACGCTGGCGAATACTCCCCAGACGAAACGGCGATTCAGCGATTGCCGCTTGAGCATCGAATAACACAGCAACGGCGTACCAGCGAAATACCAGAGATAACCAATCAACACAGCCCAAGGCACCGGGTGCCCATTGGTAGTCAGGAGGTTGAACTGGCCGATCTGTGGATGCAGAGCGTTGCCCAGCAGATCGACGACAGGCTCCAAATAAACGGTCAAGGCTGCGCCGAGGAGCATCAGAAGTGGCAACGCTGACCGCTCACGCCAAGCCAAATAGCAGGCCAGCAGTACAAATACCGCAGCCCCCACGGCATAGATCAGCGTTGTCCACAATTGAGCGGCAGCAGGCATGACCAGTCCTACGGGAGGCTGGGTGTAAAGTTCGAGCATTGGGGAGCCTTGTCTTTGTTGTTTTTGTCAGTTGTATGCGTTCGCGCTCAGCCCTGGGTTTCAGGGATCCGTAGGACAAGCCCGTCCCACTCATCGCGCATTTTCAGCTGGCAGCTCAGCCGACTACGCTCATCCACTGCCACCGCTCCCTCCAGCATGAAACTCTCATCGCTGCTGCGCGGAGGTAGGCGTTCCTGCCAATCCGGCTCCACATAAACATGGCAAGTGGCGCAACTGCAGGCTCCACCACATTCGCCATCGATGCCAGGCACCATGTTGTCCACCGCTACCTGCATCAGTGACCGTCCGGGCGCGGCTTCGATAGTGTGCCGAACATCCGCGCTATCGATAAAAATGACTTTGGGCATAACACGACTTCCTGGTATCAGACGGAGGAAAGCAGCGACTTGAGCGGGACACTCTCATCGGCCAGTTGATGAGGCTCCACTTTGATCCGCTCTGCCACCAGGCGCTTGGCGACCATGAAGTCCTGAGGGCGGTTGATCGCATCGACCGACAACACCACGCCATCGCGCAGGTAGAAGGCACTGAAGCTTTCGTTAGCCGGATCGCCACGCAGTACCAACTGATCGTAGCCCTCCGACATCCCCACCATCTGCAGCTTGAGATTGAACTGGTCGGACCAGAACCAGGGTACCGCGGTGTGTGGAACAAACCGGCCACAGAGTGTCGCTGCAGCCGTTTTCGCCTGTTCCTGGGCACTGGGAACCGACTCGATACGCACGAACTTGCAGAGGAAACCATTGAGGTGTTTGGCGCAGTCGCCGATGGCGAGAATGTCGGGATCGACTGACGTCTGCGCATGAGAGTCGACAACTATGCCGTTATCCACTTCCAGGCCCGCTTCCAGAGCCAATTCGACATTCGGCAGAATACCAATACCAACGACGATCATATCGACAGGCAATTGATCGCCATCGCTGAGCCGAACCGACTCCACGCGCTCGGTACCGGAGAACGATTCAACGCTCACGCCGGTCCGGACATCCACGCCACGCGCGCGATGGGCCCGCTCAAAGAAGGCCGATATCTCTGGCGCAGCGACACGTGCCAGCAGCCTCGGAGCGGCCTCCAGCACAGTCACCTGCAACCCATGCTTGACCCCAACGGCAGCAGCCTCCAGACCGATGTAGCCACCACCGATCACCAACAGACGCTGGGCAAAAGCAAGGTCGTGCCTGAGTCGATCGATGTCGGCCAGCGTACGAATGTAATGGACATTAGGTTTGTCCGCCGCAGGATCGGCCAGCCGCCGAGGGCGCCCCCCGGTAGCCAGTACCAATTTGGAATATTCCAAATAGCGTCCATCATCGAGCAGGACACGGTGCCCAAGACGGTCGATAGCGCGAACGGCAACCCCGGTCAGGCACTCGACCTGGAGTGCATCGTAGGCTGCGGCACTACGAATCAACAGTGAATCGCGATCGACTTCGCCAGACAGATAAGCCTTCGACAGCGGCGGCCGCCGATAAGGTAGTTGCGGCTCATCGCCGACAAGGATGATGCGTCCGCTATATTGCTGTTGGCGCAGAGCCGCCACCAGTTCGGCGCCGGCATGGCCGGCGCCGACCACGAGGGTCGTTTCCTGTGAGGACATGGTCGCTACCTGTAATGACTGTGTTTCAGCGTTACAGCCATACTCGCGGCCCGCGGCGGGCGTCGCATCGTCGATTGCGACGAACTTGCCCGCTGCATCAGGCGCAGCGCAGCAGCCCCTTGTCGTACAACCTGCCGAACTCCACCGAACTCAACCCGAGCACGTCCAGCAGCACCGCCTCGGTATCCGCCCCCAATGCCGGCGCCGGTTTCGCCGGCAAGCGGGTTTCATCAAAGCGAAGCGGAATGGCCGGGCTCAGCACCTGGCCTACCCCGATCTGTTCCACAAAGCTGAACATAGGGTTGGCCAGCGAACAGGACGGGTCCTCTCGAAGCAGCTGCTCCACGCTCTGATAGCGGCTCCAGCATACGCCGTGACTCTCGAACACCTCACGCACCTGTTCCAACCTGCGCTCCGCCATCCAGGGCGTGAGCAGCGCGGCAATTTCTTCGCGCGCGCGGAAACGCTCTCCCTCCAGGTCCAGGCTCACGCCCAGGCGCGTCTCCAAGCCACGTATGCCGTCGCCGATGTCGGTTGCCGCACACAGGCTGCGCCACTGCTTGAGGGTGAGGCCGACGACCATCACCCGCTCGCCATCCGCACAGATGAAGTCCCGTCCAAAAGCGCCGAATAGGTCATTACCATAGCGCCCTCGGGAACGGCCACCCTGTACCTCGGCAAGAAAACCCAGATGCCCCATCACGGCCAGGGCGACATCCTCCAGCGCCAATTTGACGTGCTGCCCTACCCCCTCCCGGTGGCGCCGTCGCTCGGCAGCCAACAGGCCGACGGCAGCCATCTGCCCCGTGATCAGATCCCAAGCCGGCAGAACATGGTTGACTGGTGCCTGGTAATCCTGCGGCCCGGTCAACCAGGGTAGTCCGAGGCGAGGATTAACGGTGTAGTCAACGGCAGAACCACCGTTGCGGTCCCCCTGGATGGTCAATTGGATAAGGTCCGAGCGGCGGATACGCAAGCGCTCGAAATCCAGCCAGCCGCGTGCAGGAAAATTGGTCAGCAGGATACCGGCATCCTTGCCTGGCGCGGTGATCAGCTCCTCGGCCAATTCACGGCCCTCTGGTCGATCGATATCGATCACCACCGAACGCTTGCCTTTGTTCAGGCCAGCCCAGAACAGGCTGGCGCCGCTGTCGGTGACAGGCCAACGGCGATAATCGAGACCGCCATTCAGACCATCGATACGGATCACTTCCGCCCCCAGCTGTGCCAGGGTCATACCTCCCAGAGGGGCAGCCACGAAGGCTGAAACCTCCACCGCGCGCAGTCCCGCGAGAGTTGCCCCGTCCATCAGACTGCCTCGGCGCTGAGCGCCGCCTCCAGCAGGTTGCGTCCGATGACTTTGAGCGCCAGCGTCTCCTCGGCTCCCTCGAAGATCGACAGAACCCGCGCATCGACGAAATAGCGGCTGACAGCCACCTCCTCCGCGTAGCCCATGCCGCCATGCAACTGCAACGCATCACGGGTGACCAGCTCGGCACTACGACAGGCGAACAGCTTGGCCAGGCTAGCCTCCATCTCTGCTCCTCCCTGCCCCAGAAGACGGCCGACCGAATAAGCCAGATGACGGCTTGCCACATAGCGCGCAGCCATATGCACCAACCGGGCGGCACTGAGCGGATAGCTGGCCAACGGTGCACCGAATACCTTGCGCTCGCTGGTATAACGTATCGCGGCGAGCAACGCAGCGCGCATCACACCGCTAGCACGGCCGGCAGTCTGCATACGGCCGCCGGTCATACCTGCCATGGTGTAGTAAAAGCCCTTGCCGAGCCCCCCCTCCTCGCCGATGACATTGGCGTCAGGGACAAAAAAATCCTCGAAGGCAAGATCGAAGGAATGCATGCCGCGATAGCCAATGGTGGGAATAGCCCGCCCGCTCAAACGGCCGCCATCGGGCTGGCGATAATCGAAGTCATGGCCGTCATAAGAAGGTTTTTCCGCTAGCAACAGGCTGAGTCCCCGATGACCGAGCCTGCGGTCCGGGTCGGTGCGCGTCACCACCATCAGCACCCCAGCCTTGCCGGCGAACGTACACCACGTCTTCGCCCCATTCAGTATCCAACCGCCCTCGCAACGGCTACCGCGCAAGGTTAGACCGGCGACGTCCGAACCATAGTCCGGCTCGGTAATGGCTATGGCGCATAACGGTTCGCCCAAGGCCAGACGCGGAAGCCAGTACTGCTTCTGTACCTCGCTACCACCGGCAAGCAACGCCCGCGACAGGATCTCCGGCCGGGTAATGAGACTGCCTGCCGCAGCCAGAGAAGCCTCGGACAGCGCCTCGGTGACCACTATCATACTCAGCGCCTCGTCCTGGCCGAGCAGTGCACTGCCGCCGTATTGCTCGGGGATCGACAAGCCGAATACGCCCATTTCACGCATAGCATCGAGCAGGCTGTCGGGCACCGTCAGGTCTTCCCTGTGGATACGCTCTGCCAACGGCGCCACCGTCTCGGCAGCAAATCGACAAAACTGGTCCTGAATCAGCACCAGGTCCTCGCTCAGGCGCATGCGGCCAATCTCCTCCGGACGCTCGGCCAACCGCTCGGTGGCTCGGCGCAATACCGACTCATCGAGCAGTTGCCGGCGCAAAGAACGCAAACGCCCATCCCCAGCCAGACTGGCGAGTGCCTGGTCATCCAGGTCCAGGTTGGCCAGTACGCCTTCGAGACGGCCGCGTACCAAGCCAATCGCCTCCAGGGCGAACACCGCCACCAGATAATGGTCCACCTCGCTGCAGGCATCATCCAAGGCTTGAAGCGAGCGTTCTGCAGCGAGCAGTTCTGCACGGGCCCAAGCCAGCTCGTACGTGGCCACCTGATGCCGATCGAGCAACCCGGCGTCCAGCATGCCGTCGCTGGCGCAGTGCTGGGCCAGGGCGGTACAGGCTCTCTCTTGAATAGCGTGCAGTTGCGAAACGAGCCCCAGCAGGTCAGCTCCGCGGTCAATCGGTAACATAGGTCGAACTCCAAACATCAATGATGATCGAGGGCCGCCAAACGGCGTAGGCTGGCACGGTGGCGCTCTAGAAGCTCAAGGGCGCGAGCGACAACCGGGGGGTCGACCATCCGTCCACGGTAAGCGAAGGCCCCGCGTCCCTCGGCCCTGGCGTTCGCCAGTTCGGCAAGCAAGCCTTCGGCGTACTCCACGTCTTCGGAGGCAGGGGAAAACAGCTCGTTCAGCACAGCCACCTGCGCCGGATGAATGCAGAAGGCACCAACCATACCCAGTTGACGAGCGAGCAGGACGCTATGGCGCAGCCGCGGCAGATCGGTGAACAGTGCAATCGAGTCGGGATAGCCAAACGGAAGGATGCCTGCTCGACGACAAGCGAAAGCCACCTGCTGGGAAGGACCGAACAGCGTCTCGGGCAGCGCTTCCATGCTGGCGGAAACACAGAAATCCTCCGGCCCCAAGCTCATACCCAACAAACGTGGCGAGGCGCTAGCGATCTCATCCAGGCGTGGTAACGCCGCCACATCCTCGATCTGCGCTAGCAGCCCAATCCCTCCCTTGGCCAAGCCACGCTCCAACTCCAGACGCTCGAGAACTGCAGCGACCACCCGCACGTCCTCGGCCGACCCCACCTTGGGCAGGACGACGGCACGCAAACTCGGAGAACTAATCACCTCCAGATCGTCCAGGCCTCCGCCCTGTAGGCTATTGATACGCGCCAACACGTCCAGGCCACGCGCTTGCAGCTTGGCTGCAGCCGCAGGCAGCGCCTGACGGGCCATAGACTTCTGCGCCAAGGGTACGCTGTCTTCCAGGTCCAGGATGCAGGCGTCGGCACCACGCTCATGGGCTCGATCAATGAATTTTTCTACATGTGCGGGAACGAACAACAGTGACCGCCAGAAACAGCTGACGCCACTCATGCCATCACCCCCAAGGTGGCAGTCATCGTCAGATAACCATCCTGATTCTCTGCCCACAGCTCCAGGGTATCGCCCTCGCGCCGCCCACACAGCTGCAAGCGGTCGCCAACGAAGCTTGGCCGCAAGGCACGGAATTCGAGGCCAGTCAGCCTCTGTTCCGGCAACTGCCGCGAAGCCTGCTCGCGGAGCAAGGTGGCCAGTAACGGCCCATGCACCACAAGTGCGGGATAATGCTCGTAGCCAGTGGCGTAGGCGTGGTCGTAATGGATGCGGTGCGCGTTGTAGGTCAAGGCGCTGTAGCGGAATAGCAACACTGGATCGGGCACGAAGGGCACACGAAAGTCCGCGTCCACCGGAGCAACCTGGCCACCGGGCAACACGCCGGGCCCAGTCGGCATCTCCCGGTAGACCAGGTGCTGGCGCTCGAACAGACAAGGCCGGCCATCTTGCTGGATATTGTGTTCCAGGCTCACAAAAACCAAAGTGCCACTGGATCCACGCTTGAGCTCTACCGAGGTCACCACGGAACGCCGCTCAGCGTCCCTCCCCAGGAGTAGTGGCCGCCTACTGGCGAACTCACCGGCAGCCCACATGCGACGGGGCAGCGGTACCGGCGGTAGAAAGCCACCAGTGCGAGGATGGCCATCCGGCCCCAGGTCACGTTGCAATGGGGTGTCATGGAAATAGAGCCATTGCCAGGCTGGGGGCAGTTCATCGCCGACCTCCGGCAAGCTTTCTCGATCAAGCGCGGCAGCCAGGGCTCGGGCCGGGAATAATGCCAACTGATCCTGGACGCTCTGTTCGCGACCGACCCAACCGCGCAGGTATTCGATATCGATAGCGCTCATAGCCGGCTCGCCTCCGCAGTGGCCAACGGCAAGCCAAGTGCAGCACGACGTGCCAACCAGGGACTCGGGCGATAGCGCGGATCGCCGCTCAAGGCCTGTATGCGTGTGAGGATCTCCAGTACTCGCCGGGAACCAATAGCGTCGCCCAATCCCAAAGGACCGAGTGGGTAACCCAGGCCCAGGCGCACAGCGTCTTCGAGATCGGCAACCGTCGCGATACCACGCTGAGCGATCTCGGCGGCGATATTGACAATGGTCGCCAGTATTCGCTGGAGGACAAAACCACAACTGTCGTTGATCACCGTGACCGGAGTACCGTCACTGGCCAATATCGCGTGAGCGGCATCGCGCAGTTCAGGTCGAGTAATGCTGGACAGCATCAAGGTTCGGGGGTTCTCCAGTCCGGCCAGTGGGTCCACGGCTACCGCGCGGGCAGCATCCAATCCATGCTCCGAGCAATAGCGGCTGACGTCCCAGCCCCAGAATTGCAGCAGCAGCAGTTCGGCATCGAATGAAAACTCAACTACCTGGCCCCCAGCCTGCCGCACCAGATCGATCAGCTTGTGGTACTCATCGGCGGCCGGGTCGACCCAGACTTGTATCTGGGTACTCGCCTGGGGCACCTTGCCCCATACCGGTTCTAATCTTTCGTTGCCGTCATAGGCATACCAACCTGCCCCTGACTTTCTCCCCAGCAGGCCAGCGGCAATTCGCGGAGCGACCAGACTGGAAGGGCGAAAGCGCGGCTCTTGATGAAATTGTCCGTAGATCGACTCCATTACCTTGCCGGATACATCCAGACCAGTGAGATCGAGCAGTTCGAATGGCCCCATGCGAAAGCCCGCTGCTTCGCGAACCAGCCAATCGATATCTGCCGCCTCGGCAACACGCTCCTCAAGCAACCGCAAACCTTCGGTGTAAAGACCACGGCCAGCGTGGTTTACCAGGAAGCCCGGCTGGTCCGCCGCCACCACAGGACGATGGCCAGTGGCACGCACCAGCGCCTCCAGACCAACGATCACGGACACAGCAGTGCGAACGGCGGCGATGACCTCGACGACTTTCATCAGCGGCACCGGGTTGAAGAAATGCAGACCCGCCACCCGCTCCGGGCGACGACAGACTGCAGCGATCTCAGCGATCATCAGCGATGAGGTATTGCTGGCCAGGATCGTGTCATCTCCGACGATCGCCTCCAGGGCCAGGAACAGTTCGCGCTTGACCGTCAGATCCTCGACCACCGCCTCGATGACCAGTTCGCAGCCAGCCAGGTCCTGCAGACGCTCGCAAACGCCCACCCGGGCAACCATGGCCGCCCCTTCCTCCTCGCTATAGCGTCCCTTGGCCACCGCTCGAGCAATCATCCCTGCGACGAATTCCACCGCCTGACCTGCAGCACCGGCAGCGGCGTCATAGCAAAGCACCTCATGTCCAGCCTGGGCGAACAACTGAACTATGCCTCGTCCCATGGTGCCGGCACCGATCACGCCGATCCTCTGAATGCCGCCCATCTTCATTTCCCCTCATATCGTGGCGTACGCTTGTCGAGAAAAGCGCGCATGCCTTCGTGCTTGTCGTGGGTGTCGAACAACAGCAGGAATTCGCGGTTCTCCAGGGCCAGCGCTACCTCCAGCGAGTGATCGGCACCTAGCGCCAGGCTGCGTTTGATGGCGCGTAGGGCCTTCGCTGGCATGCCAGCAATGACCTGAGCCAGCGCCAGCGCTCTGGGCAATGCAGGACCGTCCTCGACCAACTCGCTGACCAGGCCAAGCTGGGCCGCACGCTCGGCAGCGAGTGTCTCGCCCGTCATCAACATCAGACTGGCCACGGGCTTCCCGACGGCTCGCAGCAGCCGCTGAGTGCCGCCGGCGCCAGGCATGATGCCAACACGGACCTCAGGCTGGCCGAAACGCGCACTACGATCAGCAACGATCAAGTCACACATCATGGCCAACTCGCAGCCAGCCCCCAGTGCGACGCCACTTACCGCGGCGATGACTGGCTTCGGGCAGCGCACCAGCGTCGCCCAGTACTGGCCCAAGTCCAGATCGGCGACGTCCTGCGCCCCCTTGTCGACCAACAGGTTGAGGTCAGCCCCGGCAGCGAAGACCTTGTCTCCACCGCTGATGACGATCACTGCCACACGGTCATCGCTCGCCAGTTCCAATAGTGCTCCGGCGATCGCAGCCCGCGTGATGAGGTCCAAGGCATTACGCTTGTCTTCACGCGCCAGTTGCAGAATCGCCACCGCTCCCTCGCGCCACAGCCGTATCGGTTCACTCATGGGAACCGCCCTCTCGCTGGCGGAAACGCGGCTCACGTTTTTCGTTGAACGCGGCGAACCCCTCCCGGAAATCGTCACCAAGCAGCAACCGCACCTGGTCGTCCTCTTCGCGCTGCAACTCCTCGGCGAAGCTCGGCGCTGGCTCAGCCAGGCGAGACTTCATCTGCCGGAAGGCCTCATGTGGTAGCTCAGCCAAGCGAGCGGCAATACGCAGCGCCGCTACCATCGCGTCGTCCACGGCCAGTTCGTCGGCCAGCCCCAGACGTACCGCTTCTTCCCCACCGACTGTTTCGCCGCCTAACAGCAAGCGACGAGCACGCGCCGGCCCGAGACGTGCCGGTAAGGTGCGCAGCAGCCCCCAATCCGGCGCCAGGCCGAGACGGAGGAACGGAAACAGAAATTTGCTCTGCGGCTCGCAAACGATTAGGTCGGCGAACATGGCCATGCCGGCGCCAGCACCGGCACAGTAGCCCTGCACGGCGGCCACCAATGGCATCGGCAGGTTCTGCAAGCGCTGGCACAGGGCATGGATGTGACGCATCCGATCACGAGCGCCAATCTCATCGAGCCCATCCATGCTGGCAATATCGCCGCCGGCAGAGAAGGTGCCACCGACTCCGCCGATGACCACAGCACGGCAGTCACGGTCGGCAACAGCAGCATCCAGTGCCTCGATCAGTGCCTGGCGAACGGAAAAATCAATTGCATTGCGCTTTTCCGGACGGTCGATCAATAGGCGCCAGAGGCCCTCGACGGGATGATCCAGCCGCACACTCATCAGCGTTGCTCCCGACCGACGATAGAAATCGAGCAGACATTCTGCGATGGCTGCCCACCGAGGTTGTGTATCAGCCCGGTGTGAGGGTCAGGTAGCTGCCGCTCGCCGGCGCGGCCCTGCAATTGCAGGTAGATCTCGTAAAGCATGCGGATACCACTGGCCCCCACGGGGTGGCCAAAGCACTTGAGGCCACCATCTATCTGGCAAGGCACTCGCCCCTCAGCATCGAAGCGACCGTCGAGGACATCACGTACAGCCATGCCTGGCTCGGACAGGTACAGATCCTCCATCGTGACTAACTCGGTAATGGAGAAGCAGTCATGCACCTCGGTCAGGCTGATCTGCTCACGCGGACGTTCGATACCTGCCTCGGCGTATGCCTTGCGGGCAGCGATGCGAGCGGTGTGCACATAACTGCCATCCCAACCGTTGCCACTCATCTCCCAGCCATTCGACACCGAGACCTGCAGGGCCTTGAAGGTCACCAGGTCGCGCTTGCCCAGTGCTCGGGCGATATCCGGACGAGTCACGATGACCGCCGCCGCGCCATCGGAAACACCGCAACAGTCGAACAGGCCCAGCGGCTCGGCGATGATCGGCGCCTTCAGGCACTGCTCCTCGGTGATCGGCTTGCGCAGGTGCGCCTTGGGATTCTTGGCACCGTTGGCATGGCTCTTCACCGAGACGTGGGCGATGGCGCGCTTCAGCAGTTGCGCATCAATGCCATGACGGGCGCTGTACGCCGTGGCCAGTTGGGCAAAGTTGGCAGGAGCCACCGCTGCCGGATACCACTGCGGGATGAAGGTACCGACGGTGGCGACTGGCAGGCCGCCGTAGCCGGTATCCTTGAGCTTCTCCACTCCCAGCGCCAGAGCGATATCACAGGCGCCGGCGGCAACTGCATGGACCGCTGCGCGAATAGCCTCTGAACCACCGGCGCAAAAATTCTCCACCCGAGTGACGCCAATATTGGGCAGGCGCAGGGCGATGCTCATCGGCGTGCCCCCGCGCCCAGTACCGACGTCCTCCATGTGGGTGGAGAACCAAGCCGCGTCCAACTGCTCCGGACCGATGCCAGCATCGGCCATCGCCTCGTTGTAGGCCTCGACCATGAGGTCTTCGGGGCTGGCATCCCAGCGCTCGCCGAAGCGGCAGCAGCCCATGCCGAGGATCGCCACCTTGTCTTTGATACCTGCGGGCATGATTTACTCCACTGCTGTGTCAGAAGGATTGGACACCGGTGTCGCCTTCCAGAAATAACGCTTGAAGCCGCGCAACTCGTCGATGTCTTTGATGCGGAAAACCATTTCCACCGGCATGCCGGTGGCCACCTCGCCGCGCGCCACGTCGGTGAACTCCATGAGGATTCGGCCGCCGCCGTCAAAATCGATCTGTCCGTAGTGGTGAGGAGGAGCCAAGTACGGAGACAGCGACTCAGCAGACCAGCTCAGTACCCGGCCCAGACGGTCGGCGAGCGGATAAGGCTCCTGGGTGTCCAACTGCGGAGCGTCCGGGGTATAGGAAAAACGCGACGGCGGGAAATGCACATCACCGCTCACCCGGCAACGACCTGCCACCAGCCCCAGGATCGCCCGGCGATGCCGGTAGGCAGTACTCAGCGCAGTCTTCTTGTCCTGCTCACCGCGCACGCCACGCTCCAATTGCAGTTGGCCTTTGTAGGCCAGATAGCGGGTGTAGTTGGTCTCCTCCCTGCCTCGCGCCAACCAGCCGCCAACACCGCGGCGAGGACGGAAGCGATGGATAGCCTCGGTCACGCGCAGCACGAAGGCACGTGCACCGCTGCCGAATTGCGCCAGTAGCACCAGTTGGCCTGGCTCGGCTTGTTCCAGCACCTTCGCCAGCAATAGCAACCCATGGCCAACGCCGGTATGGCCAACTTGCTCGGTGAGGCCATCCACCAGGCTGTCTGCACGCAACCCACAGACTTGAGCGAGTTGTGCGTCCATCCGGCTCAGCGAGGTGGGGAAAATGAAATGGTCGATCGCCCCGGCTTCCACGCCACTGTCTCGGAGCACCCGCTGGATAACCTCAGGCATGATCCGCCCGATGCCTTCATCACGTACCCAACGCTCTTCACCGTAGTAGTCGATCTCTCGACCGGACAGGCGGAAATGGTCGATGAAATCGACGCTCGAGGCGGCCTGGCCGAGTACCTCGGCTATCACCCCCTCGCGACCGAGCAGCAACGCAGCCGCACCATCGCCATAATCAAGCTCCTGAACACTGGCGGCGCGGGTACGTCGGTTGTCAGCTGCGCAAAGCAGAACCTCTTGGGAGGAACTGGCAGCCAGCGCCAAGGCCTGGGAGAGACCGGCCAGCGCCACACATTGCGAACCCGTGACGTCAGAAGCGGAGGTGCGCTCGTCGAGGTTCAGTGCTTCGGTCAGCACCACGGCATTCAAGCGCTCGGCGAATGGCAGGCTACAAGAGGCCAGCAGCACCTCGCCAATACGCTCTGCCGTACCTTGGCTGCCCAGTGCATCGCGCGCGGCAGCAACCGCCATGGTGATGCTGTCCTCGTCCCAGTTGGCCATGGAGCGCTGTCCCCGCCCCTTGGGCTTGAGCTCAGGTGCGAACCAGGCATTGGCCGCCACGACCGCCTGGCGACTCAGGCGTAGGCGCGGAATGTAGGCGCCGAATCCGGTGATACCGATGCTCACGTTGTACTCCTCATGTCAAACCCAGTGCCTTTGCAGAAAGGCACCAATGTGTTCGATGGCTAGGCGTGCTTCCGGCAGATCCTCGGCGAACTGCTGGAACACATGGATCATTTCCGGCCACACCTCCAGCACCGCCTCACCACCGGCCTGGCGGACCTTGGCGGCGAACAGCGCACTGTCGTCGAAGCCGACCTCGCGCTCGCCGACCTGAAGCAACAGCGGTGGTAGACCAGCCAAATCGCCATGCAGCGGCGAAGCCAGCGGCTCGCGGCTATCTACGCCCTCGCCCAGGTACTGGCGGGCCAGGTCGAGCAGCATTGACTGCTGATGGATGGGATCTAGCTCCGCCCGGTTGCGGTAGCTGTCGGTACTGACGGTCAGGTCAGTCCAGGCAGAAAGCAGCACAGCACTGGCTGGTAGCGGACGCCCTTTGTCGCGTAGCGCCAGGAGGCTGGCAGCCGCCAAGCCGCCGCCTGCGGAATCCCCAGCCATCGCCATCTGCCGCGGATCATGGCCCTGGGCAAGCAACCAGTCGTATACCGCCAGGACATCCACTAACGGTTCCGGAAAGCGATATTCGGGTAACAACCGGTAATCCACTCCAAGCACTCGACAGTCCCCGGCCCGCGATAGCCGCACCATCAAGTCATGGTGCGAAATCAATGACCCCATCTTGAAACCGCCACCATGCAGGTAGATCAGCGTGCGGCTCTCATCGGCGGAGGGGGAGCGAACCCAGCGGACCGGCACGCCGTTGGCGCTACGGTCCTGGGTTTCGCACTCGAGGCGGTCGGACCAGAACAATTGGTCCCAGTCGTGGCGCATCGTCTCGATCGGTGTGTGTCGCCGCCAGCGGCCATAGGTAGCCTGGACGCGAGCGATGACCTTCGACAGTGCCGAATGCTGAGCAGTACTCATCAGCAGCCCATCCCGCCGGATACGCCGAGCGTTTCACCCGTAATGAACGAGGACTCAGGTGAAGCCAGGAAGGCCACCGCCGACGCCACCTCTTCGGGTGTTCCCAGGCGCCCCATCAGCGTCGAGGCCTTCATTGCCTCGAGCATGCGCGAGCCTCCGGCCTCAAGTGCCTTGCGCAGCAAGGGGGTATCCACCGGACCGGGCGCCACTACGTTGGCAGTGATGCCATAGCGACCGTTCTCCCGGGCGATCGATTTGGTGAAGGCGATGACCCCACCCTTGGCCGCGGCGTACACCGAGCCGCCACGTGAGCCTTGACGTCCAGCCTCGGAACCGACGTTGATAATGCGACCATAGCCCGCTGCCTGCATGCTCGGCAGGGCGGCATGGATGGTTGCGAATACAGCCTCCAGATTGACCGCCAACAGGTGGCGCCACTCTTCGGGAGTACTGTTGGTAAAGAATCCGTGCTGGTCGATTCCTGCGTTGTTGACCAGTATCTCGAAAGGTCCGCACGCCTCGACTACCTGTCTAGCACGGCCGAGATCGGTGACATCCAGGCGCACTGCGCTGCCAGCGATCTCATCCGCCAGCCGCTCAGCGCTGAGCATGTCCTGGGCAGCGATCACCACCTTGGCGCCATCGGCGGCAAGCCGCCGTGCTATGGCCGCACCTATACCCTTGGAACCTCCAGTGACGAACGCCCTCTGTCCTACCAACGAACGCATATCAGCGCCCCTCGAAGCGCGCACGACGCTTCTCGACCACGGCCATGAGGCCTTCGCGTACATCCGCAGTGCGGCACAGCGCAGCCACCGTACGACTTTCCTCAGGCATCGCGGCATCGACCCCGAGCGCAATCCCGGCCCACAGCAGGCGCTTGGTCGCGGCCAGGGCCCGAGGTGCCCCCTGGGCCATGCGCTGCGCATACTCAAGCGCATCGCTCTGCAATTCGGAGTCGGCGACGACTCGATTGACCAAGCCACAGGCCAGTGCATCGGCCGCCGTCATCACCGGGTTCATGAACAGCATGTCCGCGGCCTTGCGTGGCCCGACCAGGCGAGGAAGGGTCACTGACAGGCCCGCATCCGGCGCCATCGCCACGCGCGTGGCCCCTGCCAGGAAACTGGCCGATTCGGCTGCAAACACCACATCGGCGGCGCATACCAGCCCCATGCCACCGCCGCCAGCGGCGTAACCCTGCACTGCTGCGACCACCGGCGCGTCCAGGTGGATCAATGCGGAGATGACATGCTGCAGT
The DNA here is from genome assembly GCF_029201425.1 of Pseudomonas sp. 273. Lineage (NCBI taxonomy): Bacteria > Pseudomonadati > Pseudomonadota > Gammaproteobacteria > Pseudomonadales > Pseudomonadaceae > Pseudomonas > Pseudomonas sp. 273. Next base: position 1,904,539 of record NZ_CP116775.1, on the reverse strand, counting down.
AGCAGCGTCGCCTGGCGGATGTACTCGGGCAGACTCTCGCCTTTGGTCAGGAAGGTCCATACATCGCCACCCGCGCAGAAGTTAGCCCCAGCGCCAGTCAGCAACAGCACTCGCAGTCGCGGTTCGCCATGGCAGCGCACCAATGCTTCGTGCAGAGCCTGCAGGGTTGGAATATCCAGACCATTGGAAGCCTCGGGGCGGTTCAGCTGCAGCAGCCCTACGCCATCACGCAGTTCGAGCAGAACGGCGCCCTCACCAATCAGTACGTCCACTTGGCTCATGGCTCGCCCCTCAGATCAGGAAAGACAGGGTGAACAACGCCTTGTCGTTGTTCACCAGAACTACTTTCTTGCGCGCCATTCGCAAGCCGCCCTCCTCCCGCCGCAGCAGGTATTCGTTGCGGGTGCACCAGACGGTGTCAGCGCGCAGGTTGGACTCGAACACCATGGCGTTGGCGGCGACGCGCAACTCATCACCCTCCACAGCGATCAGCTCCACATTCGACAGTACTCGCCCCAGACGAGAGGGCGGCGCCTGGGTGTGTCTTTTGCCGGTATGGAACTGACGGATGCGCAAGGCGATACGCGAGCGGTTGTCATAGATGATCGACATCTGGGTTTCCGGGTCGATATCGTCACCGTTGGCCGGTACCCAGTAGATGCCGTCGTCGGTCCACAATGCCTCCCACTGATCGTACTCATGGGTGTCCTGCAGGCGGGCCTCACGGTAGAGAAACTGACTGACTTCGTTCAGCAGTTCGCTCTTCGCCTCGTTGCTCATACAGCCTCCATCAGCTTGCGGTAGTGGCGCCAAATGCCGCGAGTGGTTACTTCATCGGTGGCGTCGCCGATCAGGTAGCCATCAGCATCGCGGCGCTCGCGCATCAGGCCACGGCCGAGGTAGTTCCATTCCGGATTGCGAATCTGCACCCCACGCTGGGTGCGCTCGTACATTTCCGAGTCGTCGGCAAGCAGGAAGCCGGCCGGTCCCACCGAGCCCATGGTCTGCTGACGCAGCCGCCGATTCAGGTCGGGCGCGCCCTTGAACTGCAGGGCGGTGACGTGCTGCACGGTCTCATCGACCGACAGCGGCTGGATGACGAATATCTGGATTTCGGCGATGAACAGGTTGGGGAAGATCATGATGTGCGGCGTGCCGTCGATCATGATCTTATTGGAGAGCTCCTCGCCGTAGGCCTCGCGCATCTTCGCCACGTAATCCGGCAGCCGGTCGGCGCTGGTACCGAACCAGCTCATGGGCTCGTCTCGCTTGCGGAACTCGGGGCGCAGGTCGATCTCGGTGTGACCGTCTCCCAGATCGCGGGCAACAGCGGTCGAGTCGGAGCTATAGAGATCGCCTATGCTGCTAGAGGCCACATCGAAGATCGAGGCATGCACAAACTGCGGGTGGTAGCCGTCGGTCTCGTTCTCCACCAGGAATTTCCAATTGGACTTGGCCTTGTGCTGGAGGAAGCCGGCGGTGATCTCTACTTCACCTTCAGGAGAAGTCAGAACCAAAGCGTCGAGCGCCGACCGGGCTCCGCCCAGATGCTCTTCAAGGCTCGGACCCTCTTCGGCAAAGCTGCCAAATACAAAGCCCTGATAGATACCGATCCGCGAGACCTTACCCAGCCCGAGCGCCTCACGATCGGCGCCATCATAGCCAGAGGCGAACGGATAGCCGCGCAGGGCGCCGGAATTGGAGAAGGTCCAACCATGGTATGGACAGGTAAAGGACTTGCGGTTGCCCGCATGCTCCAGACAGACTTGGTTACCCCGATGCGGACAGCGATTGAGCAGCAGATGGATTTGCCCTTCGACATCGCGGGTCATGATCACCGGCTGCGGTCCGATCGACTTCATCACGAAATCGTTCGGTTTCGGAACCTCGCTGACATGACCGACATAGACCCAGGTGCGATACCAGATCTTCTCCAGTTCTTCCTGGAAGATCTCCTCACTGGTGTACACCGAGCCATGCACCCGATCACGCTGAATCAGATCGCCCCAGTCGCGGACAGGGTTAGCTGTCGTCATCACGCACCTCTGCAGAGTAAAGATTCGATGATCAGCACTCTAGCGATGCGCGATTAGCCCCCGGATCGTCGTTTCGGACGAATTGTCCCAATGCGCACCATAGAGGTATCACGGTGGCTAGCCACAAGCCCCGACCTGACGCAAGACAGCCTCCGCGCAATCGCGATACACAGCACGCACTGCCCAGACAGAACATGCATCCCGTGCCACACAGAGCCCCTGCAGCAGCGACAGAATGCATTTCCTAGCCAAGACAACCTCCCCCACCACAAAAGCGCCGCAGACCACGCCACGCTGTAGAATCTCATCGAGCTCCGCCTCATAGCGCGCCCGCAACTCGCCCACAACCTGCTTGCCTTGAAGGTCCAGGCTGCGGAAGTCCAATAGCAAGACCCGCCCCTCGGCGCCGCGCACCAAATGAAAGCGCACGTAGACAGCGACGAAGGCCAGCAACGCCCGCTTCGGATCGGAGCAACGACGACGTCGGACCCAGGCGGACATCAGATCCGCCTGAAAATCGCAGCAGAGCGCCTGCAGCAACTCTTCTTTACTCGTGAAGTGCGCATAGACAGAGCCCGGCTGGATACCAACCGCCTCAGCCAGTTGGCGCAGAGAAACCCCGGCGTACCCCCGCTCAGCCATCAGTCGAGCCGCCTCGTGCTTGATTGCTTCAACCCTGGCCATCACCCGCCCCCGGAAATTTCGCGACCAAGGGTCTGGCAGCATCGCGCTGCCCTGCTCGTCGGTTCCGACGATTTTTGGTCTTGCGAGCAAGCCCCAACCAACCGGAAATGCCTTGAAACTCAGGGAAATAGCCATCGGAGCGGTCCTGCAGCTATTGCACCCATTAAAATTTCCACTGTTAACAAAACAATCGATCGTTGCTAAGGTGGCAGTGCCAACCCAGCAAAACGGTGAAATCCATGGCCCGCCCTCTCTACTCTCCCGAGGAGACAGAAAGCATCCGTCAGACCCTGGTCCAGGGTGCGCTGGCCCTCTATCTGGAAGAGGGCATGGACAGCGTTACCCTCCGCCAGATCGCCAAGCGCGTAGGCCTCAGCCATACCGTCGGCTACCGCTACTTTTCCAACAAGGAAGCGTTGGTCGCGGAGATGCGGCGCGCCTGCATTCTGGAGTTCAAGGCTGCCATTCCACCGGCGGACGGGCATAACCCTGATCCGCTCCGGCACCTGCGCGCAACCTTGCTGAGCCTGCTCGAGTTCGGTCGAACCCAACCAGCCAAGTACCGCCTGATCTTTTCCGATAGCCAGCCCGACCTGGCCGATTACCCCTCGCTGTTGACGCAGCGATGGGAAGTCTTCGCCACCTGCGTCGAGCTAGTACAAGACGCCATCGATCAGCGGCGCCTGTACGGCGATGCCCTGCTGTTCTCCCACGGTCTGTGGAGCCTGTTGCACGGAATGCTGTCTCTGCACGCCGCCAACCAGCTGGTGCATGGCCTGTCGCTGAGAGAAATGGCGGAACCCCTGATCGATACCTTCTTGCGGGCAGGCTGCATCCCGCAGGAACCCCACAAGCTGGCCCCTATAGGCTAGGCAGCGCACGCGCGGGGCAACGCCCCATGAGGAGAAGAACCATGCCCAACAATAACAATCCATTGGCTCGATTCAGTGTTCCCTCGGAAAAACAGGCAGCCATTGCGGCGCTAACCCGGGTCCCAGCCATTTCCCCGACTGTATTGCTCCTGTTGATAGCCTCCACCGGCGGCGTAATCGCCACTGACATACTGGCTGTTCTAGGTCACCTAGGCCTGGGCTGGGCCTGTCTGATCAACACCTTCCTGATGTATTGGCAGTTCACCGTTGTCCACGACTCAGTGCACCGCTCTGCCGCGAAAAACCAGACACTCAACGACTTGATTGGCCGCATCGGCGTAGCTACCTTCGCGCCGCATATCAACCTCGGCATATTCCGCTGGGCACACATCCAGCATCACCGCTTCACCAACGGCCCGGAGGATCCGGATTGCTGGATGCACGGCGCCACCTGGAGCCTACCGCTGCGCTGGGCATTCCTCGACTACGGCTACCTGCGTTTCATTCTGCGCACCCGTGACAAGACCGGCATGCGCCACCTGCGCGACGCGCTGCGTAACGCTGCTGTCTCCGCTGTGATCATCGCCGCCCTGATCTACTTCGGCTATGGCCTGGAAGTCCTGCTGCTGTGGTTCATCCCGTCGCGCCTCACCTTCATGTCAGTCGGTTTCATGTTCTTCTGGCTGCCACACGTGAAGGACGACGTGCCCTCCGAACAGGACATCACCCTGGCAACCTCGGTACGCCTTGGCCATGAATGGCTGCTGACCCCGCTCTGCCAGTACCACAACTATCACCTGATCCACCACCTCTTCCCGACCATGCCGTCCTACCAGCACCTCAAGGCCTGGCGGATCCTGGAGCCCGAACTCATGAAGCGCAATCTACAGATCCAGTACGGCTTCGCCATCCAACCCATCGTCCATCAGGGAGCCTGACCTCATGAAGCGCTGGCAATGCAGTTTCTGCTCGCACATCTATGACGAACGCCTTGGCGATCCCGACCATGACATTCCCCCCGGCACCCGCCTGGAGGACCTCCCCGATGACTGGACCTGCCCCGATTGTGGAGCCAGCAAAGCTGACTACTTCGAGGTTATCTAATTCACCCCGACGCCCCCTCCCAAAGGGGGCGTTGCTCATTAAATTCGTCGATTGAGACGAGTCCCACCACAGTGTTCCTCCTTAGCCTTGCGCCTAGACGCGACTTCATCACGTCGCTTTAGACAGCCCATTAAGGCCAAGGGACGTCCCATGCACTCTCTTTCTGTGCGAACCAAGCTGTACTTTCTGATGCTCTGCTTCATTGCCAGTCTCGCCTGTGTCGGAGCATCCGGTTGGATCGGCATTCGCAATGCCGGTAGCAACATGGAAGACATCAGCATGGCGCTGCGCTCGGTCGACGCACTGGCGTCCCTGCACAACGCCCGCCTGACCTCGATAGCAGCCATGCAGGAGGGCGCCAGTTGGCGCCCGGAAGCCTTCGACTCGCTGTCCGACAAAGGTGAGGCACTCTCTGAAGCCCACACCATGTTCAGCGACATACTCGAACGTCACCGTGCCGCACTCGCCCAGGCCGAGCGAGCCTTCCGCACCTACGACGGACAGCCCAAGGGGGCTGATGAGCAGGCGCTTTGGAAAAAGTTCAGTGCCCTATGGAGCGAATTCCAAGACGCCAACGGGACCCAGACCCAGATCTGCGAGCAGTTGATGCAGGCCAAGACCTGGGATGAAGTCCACACCCACTCGCTGGAGCTAGTGACCAATACCTTGCCTTGGGCCGCGTCGATTCACGCCACCGGCGAGCCATTGGAAAAACTGGTCGCGCTTAGCGTAGATGCCGCCAACCGCGCACAGAGCAACGGCGAGTCCGCTATCGCCACCTCACGGGTGATGATTGCCAGCGTCTTCGGCTGCGCCGTAGTGGCCCTAACCAGCCTCGCCATCCTCATCGTACGCAGCGTCGTCCTTCCCCTGCAGCAATTGCGCGCGACCATGGAGCAAGTACGTACCAGTAACGACTTTTCGGTTCGCGCCCAGAGCCTGGGTAGCAACGAGGTAGGCCAGGCCAGCAATGCCTTTAACGCACTGTTGGAGCGCGTGCAAAGCGCTCTGCTCGAAGTGAAGGGAGGAGCCGGGAAGATCGACCAGGCTGCCAGCCAGACCAGTGCAATGGCCCGGCAGATGGCCGACAGCGCACTACAGCAGAACGATGCGGCAACGGATATCGCCAGCGCCATCGAGCAGATGAGTAATGCTATCGGCCAGATTACCGCTAGCACCCAGGATGCACACTCCCGCTCTCAGAGCGCCGCGGAGGCCGCCGCCTCAGGCGCACAGGCAATCAGCCGGAGCACCGAGGAGACCGACCAGGTGATGCGCCAAGTTGGCGAAGCCAGCGAAACGATCAGCGCCCTCGGTAACGAATCGGAACGAATATCCGGCATCGTGGCAGTCATCAAGGCAGTCTCCGAGCAAACCAACCTGCTCGCACTCAACGCTGCGATAGAGGCCGCGAGAGCCGGAGAGCAGGGTCGAGGCTTCGCAGTGGTGGCTGACGAAGTCCGCCATCTGGCTGAAAGAACCAGAACCTCGGCCGAAGAAATCCGCGACATGGTTACCGGCATGCAAACCTCCGCACGGCAGGCCGTGGCGGAAATGACCGGCGTGGTCAACCGCTCTCGCGAGAGTCGCAGCCTTGCGGAAAACGCCGCAGCCAGCATGCAGGACATCCTGGACAGTGCTAGCCGAGCCTTGAGTGCCATCAGCGAGGTATCGGAAGCCCTGATCGAGCAGGACCGCACTGCCCGGCTGATAGCCCGCCGGGTCGATGCAGTGGCGCAAATGAGCCAGGAAAACTGTATTGCCGGGGAACACGCTGCTGAAGTCTCGCGCGGACTGGATGGAGCCTCCAGCGATCTTCGCCTGGCCATCGGTCAGTTCCGCGTATGAACCACACAATGAGCTCTCGAAAGCGCCGTCCAGACGATTGACAGCCGCAAATTCGAGATCATAGACTCGCCACTATAACGAACGTTACATAAACAACTCGAAGCAGGCCGAGTCGGCACCTCAGAGCCAAGCCGAAAACACGGCCGGAGCGACAGCAAGGCGCTCCCAAGCCATGAACCAGAACAAATCCAAAAACGAGGACAGTTCATGCAACAAATCGATGTAATCGTGGCGGGGGCCGGCCATAACGGCCTGGTATCGGCCTGCTACCTGGCCAAGGCCGGGCTGAAGGTGCTTGTCCTGGAAGCCCACCAGACACCCGGTGGCATGACCTGTACCAACCCCATGGCCCCCGAGGCGCCGGAACACCTCATCAACGAGGCCTCGATCCATGCCTCGATGTTCCGCATGTCGCCAATCAACGACGAATTGGAGCTTGAGAAGAAGTTCGGCCTGCGCCAGCGTCTGATCGACCCATGCCACTACCAGCTGTGCTCCCACGGAGAGGCTTCCTTCGGCATGTGGCGTGACGCACGCCGCACAGCATCGGAAATCTCGCACTTCTCCAAGAAAGACGCTCAGGCCTGGCTGCAGATGTCCGAAACTGCCGACGCAGCCCTGCGCATCGGCCTGCCGCTGGCCATGGAAAACCCGACCAAGCCAGGCTTCAACGCTGTTTTCAAGGTCATGAGCAAGGCAGTCGGTAACTTCAAACACCTGGGCCCCATCGTCAAACTGATGACCGGCACCCATGCCGGCACCCTCGAAGAACTGTTCGAGACCGATATCGTACGAGCCGGTCTGCTCACGGGCCTGCCGTTCATGGATTTCCGCGCTGATCTGAGCTCGTTCGCCATGGTCTACCTGAGCGTGCTGCAGAAGTACGGCGTGACCATGTTCGAGGGTGGCACCGGTGGCTTCCCCGCAGCACTGATCCGCTGCCTGGAGGCCCATGGCGGCGGCGTGCGCTGTAACGCCAAGGTCAAGCAGATGCTGGTAGAGAACGAGCGAGTGGTCGGCGTGGTACTGGAAAATGGCGAAGAGATTCGCGCCAAGCGCGGCGTGGTCACCGCCTTCAGTCCCAAAGCCGTGCTCAACCACATGCTGCCAGAGGGCCTGCTCGACCATGCCACCCAGGTCAAGGCCAAGTTCATTCCCACCGCCAACCGCGGTATCGCCGACTACAAGCTCAACATCGCTCTCAAGGGCAAGATCATGCCGACCCGCAGCACCGCGTGGCGCCAGAGCAGGGGCTGGGGAGGCAACATGCGCCTGGGCACCCTGCAGTGGTCGACCTACGAACAGGGTCGCAAAGCCTATACCGACTGTATCCGCGGCCTGGTTCCGGAAGTCATCGGAGGTCTGTCACAGATCACCACCGAATTCGATCCGGCCATGGCGCCCCCCGGCCATGACACCTTCTGGTTCTGGTCCGGCCTGATCCCCTTCGATCCCCATATCGGCTGGGACAAGGCGCGCGAACAGATCACCAACATGGTCATCAAGGATTCGGCGCGGATCTACGACGGCATCGAGGAACTGGAGATCGCTCGCCGCCCGTTGTGCCCGCCAGACATCGAGAAGCGCTTCCATGCCATCGACGGCAGCGTCTACCACTGCGATCCCTTCATCACCCGCTTCGGCGCAGGTCGCCCGGCCAAGGGGCTGGCCGGCTACAAGATCCCGGTCAAGGGACTTTATCTCAGCGGTTCGGGTACCCACCCGAGCGCAGGGATCTGCGGCCTACCCGGCCGTAACGCTGCCCTCACTGTGTTGAAGGACTGCCGCTAGACGTGCACCCCCGACATCCATAACCAACAACAAGACAGGTAAATCACAATGTCACTCGACAACTGGATGCAAATCGTCCAAGGGGTAATCCTCCCCGTTCCAGCCGACTATATGTCCAACCAACTGATCGGCATGATCTTCACTATCTGGGCCGGCGGCTTCGGCATCGCTGTGCTGCCATGGGCGTTGTACCGCTACTTCAAGCACAAGGACGACATCCCCGGCCTGATGTGCGTCGGCGGTTTCATCTGCTCGGTGCTAGAGCCGATGCTCGACCACCTCGGTCACCTGTGGTGGCCGACCAACCTGCCCGGTCCGGCATTCATCGGCTTCGACCTGCACATCCCGTATCTGATCCCGCCCTGCTATGTGTTCTTCATCGCCATGACCGGCTACTGGGCCTACCTGCGCATGAAATCCGGTCTCGACATGAAGGGGGTATTCGTGGTCTGGCTGATCATCTCCATGTCCGATGTGATCATGGAAATCCCGGGCACATCCACTGGCGCCTACACCTATTACGGCGACGCCTCGTTCAAGATCTTCGGCTTCCCGCTAGCCTGGGGCTGGATGAACGGCACCTCGATGCTGCTGGTCGGCTTCCTGCTGTGGCTGGTCAATCCTTACCTTTCCGGCCTCAAGCGCCTGTACGTCATCCTGGTTCCGGTCACTGCCATGGGTGCCGCCTATGGGATGGTTTCCTGGCCGTACTTCATGTCGCTGAACTGGGACATGCCGTGGATCGCTACGCGCCTGCTGACGCTGGCTTCGCTGCTGATCTCCATAGTGGTGGTCGGCTTCGTAGCAGCCCTGGTCGCCCGTACCCGCTCCAGCACTGACCCGCTGCCCAACCTCCGCGCGGCCTACAACTCGTAATGCTCCGCCCGCACCCTGACCTGATAAGCCCGATGGGTGCGGGCTCAACCACCTCCAGCCAACAACGCGGAGACGGCAACAGCCCTATGGCCACCGTCATCCCGATGAACAAGAAATGGAAACGGACGTGAACGCAGTCGATATCGGTGATTGCCCGACAGTTGCGAAGAAAACCAAGCGCATTCCAGGTGACGAACTGATCTGGATGTTCCTGCTGGGCGACATGATCTGCTTCGCCCTATTCTTTGCTCTCTACTCCTATACCAAACTCGGCAAGCACGAACTTTTCGTTGCCTCGCAGCAGGCTCTCAACCTGCACACGGGCTCGCTCAACACTCTGTTGCTGCTGGCCAGTTCCTGGTTCGTAGTCCTCGCGGTCAAGGCAGCTCGCCGGCAGATGATCGTCGCCTGTCGCTGGCTGCTGTTACCGGCCTTCCTCTGCGGCAGCGGCTTCGCCCTGATCAAGGCCTACGAGTACAAGGAAAAAGCCGCCGCCGGAATCGACTTTCTGACCAACGACTTCTACCTATTTTATTACCTGATCACCGGCATGCATTTCGTCCATGTCCTGCTCGGCCTGCCCTTGCTCCTGTATTTCGCCCTCATCCTTCGGCCACCACGGCTCGACGAGCGCACCATGAACAATCTGGAGAGCAGCGCCATCTTCTGGCACATGATCGATCTGCTCTGGATTGTGATCTTCCCGCTGATCTATCTGATGAAGTGACGCCATGAAAGCACTCATTCTCTCTCGGGAAACACTGGTTTGGCTGGTTCTGATGGCCATGACCATCACCTCCTGGGTGCTGGCCTATACCCACGGCATGCTCTTGCCCAGCGCACGCTACGAAGCCGTACTGATCCTTTCGCTGGCCTTCATCAAGGCCCGCCTGGTACTGATGCATTTCATGGAAGCGGGCCATGCACCGCTTCAACTACGCATTCCCTGCGAAGCCTGGGTGCTGCTAAGCGCTGGCGCCCTCATCCTATTGGAAAGCGGACTGCTCTCTGCCTGACTCCAGATCCCACAAGAACAAGGACAATGCCGATGAAAATCACCTCCACCGACCGTTACCTCGACTTGCTGCTGAAATCACTGAGCGAAACCATCGAGCCAGAGTTGCAATCCAGCAATGCCAAAGCGTCACTTGGCATGATTAAGGGAGTTCTCGGCGAGCTGCTCAAGCGCGAACATGTGACTGGCGGACTGCTGCGCGAGGTGATTCGTGAAGGGCTCGATCTGCAGGACACCCTGACCGATGCCTTGCACATTCCCGCGCCCACCGGCGACGTCTCGCGCAACGCAATCGAAACGGCAATCCGGAACGACGATACCTCCCTGGAAGCCTTGCTGCGCCAATACGAAATCCTCTGCAGCAACCTGGACGAGCTGAGCAGCAGGCTCGACCAGAGTGATCTACCTCAGGAGCAGACTGCGGCCCTACTCAAGCGCCTGGCCGAATGGGAGCTGTCCTATTACGAGCGCGAGGCTCAGTTGACCGTACCAGCACTCCCCCACATCGACAATCCCAAGCAACCACTGGACAAGCGATTACTGCAAGACTTCCTCAACAGCCTGCCGGGTAGCAGCGGTAGTGTGGAGGTTTCGCGCCTGGAGCCACTTCCTGGTGGCTTCGGCAAGCAGACCTACTTTGCCTCCTACCTGCGCCAGCCTGGCGCGGAACCGAGCGAATTGGTAGTACGCAAGACCGACCCAGCGCCAATCATGAGCCATGGCGCCTGTGACCTGGAAAGCGAATACGCGCTGCTCAAAACACTGGCTCGGACCGATTATCCGGCCCCCAAACCCCAAGACTTCGCCAAGGGTTTCAAGAACCTGGACGCCGATTTCTACACCATGGACAGGATCGCCGGCAGTACACCGGGAACTTTCCTTGGCGGGCTCAGCGGCGAGGTGGAGGAGGATCTGTTCATGCAGCTCGCCGAGCGCCTCGGACAATTGCACGCCCTGCCGCTGGAGATGTTCGCCGACTACATCGAGCAGTACGAGGACCCGCGCATCCTCAGCGGCAGCGTCGAAGACTGCTATCGCTACAACCTCGAGGGCTGGTATCGCTACATGGCCCGTGAGGATCACCTGCCATCGCCCTACATGCGTTGGCTGCTGCACTGGCTGAGTCACAACATTCCCAAGGACGCACGCAAGCCGATCCTGGTCCATGGCGACTTCAACATCCACAACATTCTGTTCGACCAGGGCAAGCTTACCGCTGTACTCGATTGGGAGTGCTCGGGCTTTGGCGCACCGGAGCAGGACCTGGCCTACATCAAGCCACATATTTCCCAACACATCGAATGGGACCGCTTCGTCAACCATTACCTGGCTCATGGGGGCTGGAAGTGAACCCCGCGGCAATGGCCTTCGGCTTCGTCTACTCGGCACTGCGCACCAACCTAGCTGGCAACCGCGGCACCAGCAACATGCAGAGCGGACGTAACCAAGACCTGCGCTACACCATGGTCGAGCTTGGCTTCACTCGTTCGTTCATGGACATGGCCCTGACCAGCGCCTACGCCACTTCCAAATAAAACAAGTACAACCTCGAGGACAACGACGATGAAAGTAACCGGCGGTAGTGACGTACTGGAATACGGCCCGCAACAGGAGGGCCCGCAAACACCTGGCCAGGACCCATTCTGGCAGGACAGCGTCGTACTGGTCTGGTGGGACCTGGAGAACCGCGTCGGAGGCATGCACCGCATTGGCCATGAAATGAACGTAGCGGGCGGTCCGCAGGTCTCCCTATGGAACTACGTGTTTTCCCCCGACTACATCTTCAAGCGTGACGATCGTCTGCCACTGCGCGAAGGTGACCGCGACGGTCGCCGATTCAACAGCGGTGACGACACCTGCATATTCGAGTACACCGACCACCCCATCTGGCGCATCAACGACCAGGATGTCAGCGCCGAGTTGCACGTGAAGGACCATCACGCTCCCGTGGACATCTACCCGAAGAAGGGTGCCATGGCTGACGACGTCGCCCCTAATCACATGGAGGTGGCTGGCCGGATATCCGGGGAACTGACCATCATGGGGCAGCATTACCAGATCAATGGGTTCTCCTTCCGGGATCATGGTTGGGGCACACGGAAATGGGATGTGTTCGTCGGCCATCGCTGGATGGCCGGAGTTCTGGCTGATGGCACCATGCTCTTCGCCCAGACCTTCCATAGCTCGGACGACCAACTGGTACGCTTCGGCTGCATGATCAAGGACGACGTACTGACCTACGCCAAGCACGTCGATATCCTCATGTACCTGGAACCCGATGGACTCACCCATCGTGGCGGCCGGGTCGAGATGACGCTCAGCACCGGCGAACTGATTCAGGTCGAATGCACGCCATTGCAGAAAGGCGTCGTCTCCTGGATCCATGGAATCGCCTGTGTCGATACCATCTGCCGCATTGAGCATGCCGGCGTGGAAGGCATCTGCGACTTCGAGACTACCAACAACGCCCTGCGTGGTTCGCACCGACCGAAACTGGCGCTCAATGCAGTAGTCGATAACGGCATGAATCACCTGGGATAGCGATCAACGGCACCGTATGATCAACGGTCTCCCCGCGCCCCAGTGGCAAGCGGGGCAGGCCGCTATGCCAGTCAGCCCCTTGACAGCCGTCTCACGGGAGTTCTCTTGAAGAAAAGCGCCCCTCAACCTACCAACTCGCGCCAGCGAATCCTCGAGGTGTCGACCCAGCTCTTCGCCAAGCATGGTTTCGACGGCGTCACCATGCGCAACATCGCCACAGCCGCAGAGATAACCCTGCCTGCCATCTACCACCACTTCGGCAACAAGGAAGAGTTGTTCAAGGCGGTGGAAACCGAAATGTATACCTCCCACGCCCGGTCGCTGATAAATCAATTGCAGGCAGATCTCAGTGCCGAGGAACGCCTGCGCGGATTCGTCTTCGTGATGTTCGATCACCTGCAGTCCAACCCGGACTACCTAAAGCTGCTGCAGCGTAACCTCGTTGATGGCTGGGAAGAAAACCAGGCATTTCTGGTCGACCTTTCGCTACAGCCGGTGATGGACGAGTTGAAGACACTGCTCAACCAATACGCTCCCGGTACCGGCGATGGTGTCGCCCCGGTGGCCATCTTCTCGCTCATCCTAGGCTTCATTACTCTCCTGCCGGTCGTCCGCCATCTCCGAGAACAACCATTCATGTCCGGGCCTGGCACACAAACGCGCACATTGCTCGTAGAGTCGGTGATGAACTTCGTCGCTGCCAATCGTCCCTGAGCCCGAGCCATCCTCTGCCAACGAGACCGCGATGAGCCATCCCGACCAACACCCCAGACGCCATTCCCACTGGCTCGCGATGCTTTGCCTGCTGTGCAGTGTTTGTGGACACGCCAGTAACCGCCAGGATATCCAGGAACTGCGAACCCTCAGCTATTCGGTTCTGGAAAACGTACTGGTCTATCACAATCCCCAAGGAAGCCCATTCGACAGCGAAAACGCCACTCGCTACCAGGTGAGTCTGCAACGCTTGCACGATCACGCGGCGAAACTCGGGCGAACCGATATCCTCGAGCAGACGACACGGCTGGCCATCGCCGTGGCAGGGCTGCGCAACCTCCCGCAATCCAGCACAGGCATACGCACCAGCATTCCACCCTACTCGCTCTGGTTGCTTCCCATCGTGGAGCAACAGCAAAAACTGGTCGACAAACTCGGTACGCTCTATGCAGAAACCCCGTCAAGTAGCCCCGTCCAACAGGCTCTAAATGACCTGAGCCAGGATGTCGCAAGGCTCTCGCTCTCCTACCAGCTTGCAGTGTTTCCGCAACTGATGGCCCAGATATGGACACTCGACGAAGCCGGCGCCTCCGCTCTGGATGCCTCGATCCGCCAGCGCTTCGAAACTCTGCCACGGCAGTATCCCGAGGCCGCCGGCACGCTGGAAAAACTGCAACGCCGCTATCACTTCGTCCATGGCCACCTGGCCGTACCGGACAAAAACGTGGCGCCAAGTGCAGTCGAGCGATACCTGTTGAGCACCAGCAACGATCTGGACGATCTGGCCAGCAGGCTGTCCCGCTGAATACCGCCGCTCGCCATCTCGTCTGAATCGACGACGGGAAACGAGACCGGACCTGCTGACAATAAGAGGCATACCGGCGCAACCGGTCGGCAAACACATACAAGGAGCCTAGAAATGTCTCAGAACGTTCTGTTCATCACTGGCGCAGGGAGCGGGCTTGGCCTGCTCAGCGCCCAACGAGCCCTGGCCGATGGATGGGCCGTCGCGGCCCTGGACGTCAACCAAGAAGGGCTCAACAAGCTGGGAGACAATCCCAGGCTGCTCAAACTGGTGGTCGACATCACCGACCCGCTTGCCATCGAGGAAGCAGTGGAGCGGTGCGAGAACGAGCTGGGTCCAATCACTCGGCTAACCAACGCAGCAGCCATCATGCCTCTTGGCTTACTGCTGGAGCAGCCACGTGAGGTCATTCTCAAGATCATGGCGATCAATTTCGGCGGTCTAGTCAACCTGTCGAAAATCGTCTTGCCTCGTCTGATTGCCCGAGGGAAAGGCGAGTTCGTCAGCTATGCCTCCATGGCCGGACACTGGCCAATTCTCTACATGGGAGCCTACAACGCCGCCAAGCACGCCGTAGCCGCCTATACGGAAGTACTCTTCCACGAAACCCGTGGCAGTGGCGTCCGGATCGTCTGCGTCTGCCCTCCCATAGTGGCGACGCCGTTGCTCGACCAGGCGCGCTCTACCGTATGGCCAAAAATCTTCAATATCTTCCCGCCGATCACCCCCGAGACCGTACTTGAGAAAATCGAACACGACCTCAAGGGTAAGCGTCTTTGGGTATTCCCCGGTCCAATGACAGCTCTCTCCTGGCGCCTACGGCGCTGGTTGCCGGAAACCCTCTGGTGGACGGTACACAAGGTGGAGCGCATCTGACTCGCCGGCTGCCCGTCGACTGCGCCGCTCAAGAATCGTCGGATACGACGATACCTCTCTCGGTAGTGAGCTTGAGAATGCTTCTGAAGCCGCCGACCTGATTACACAGAGACGAGCGTCCTACAACCCCAGCCGAGAAAGCGCGCATGAGTGAAGCAACCACTACGGAATATCCCATCCACCCCTTCCGTACCCACCGTCGGACGATTACCGAAACCGACATCGTCAATTTCGTCAATCTCACAGCGTTCCATGAGCCTTATTTCATCGACATGGAATTCCTCAAGGAAAATATGTCGGGAGCGCACCAGAATCGCTTCGCCCCAGGCCCGATGATCATTTCCTACTCGATGGGACTCGTGTCGCCGATTCTGATGAAGATCGTGGATCAGGTACTGGAAGGACATGCCGTCGGTCCCTTCGCTGGCATGACTGGACTACAGGCGCGCATCCATGCTGCGGTGTTCCCGGGCGACACCTTGCACGTCGAAGGTGAGGCACGCATCAAGGCCAAGAGCAGCAGTGGATTTACCATCCTGGACTTGCGCCATGTCACGAAGAATCAGCGGGGAGAAGTCGTGGTGGAATTCACCGAAACCGTACTGTTCCACAAGCCCCAAAGCAGCGAGTGAAGACATGAGCGAAAGCGCTGCTGCTCGCCTACTGCTGGAAAGTGTGCCGAACTTCCGTGACCTCGGTGGCTACCGTACACGCTGTGGCCGATGCGTTCGCCCCGGTCTCCTCTATCGCTCGGAGGATCTCTCTAATCTGAGCCCCGAGGACCTCGATCGATTTCGCGAGCTAAACATCAAGATGTTGTGCGATGTACGCAGTGCGAGCGAACAGCAGCGCACCCCCAACCGCTTGCCACGAGACCATCGAATCGACATCGTCAGCCTCGATATCCTGGCCGACCTACGTGCCGGCAACAGCGTGATCCATGAGTTGCTCTCCAGTTCACCCACGGCCGAAAGCGCTGAACGAGCGATGCTGGCGACCTATCGGTTGTTTCCTGGTGCTTTCGCCAAACAGCTCCCGCTATTGCTCGACTATCTGCTTAACCAGAACCTTCCACTGCTGTTCCACTGCGCGGCCGGCAAGGATCGGACAGGATTTATTGCCGCCCTGCTGCTGCATATTTTGGATGTTCCCTGGGAAAGCATTTATCTCGACTATCTCGCCAGTGCAGATCGTTGGCAAGGCCCCCGTAGCGAAGCGACAATCCGGGGCTATCTGGCCGGGCTGAGCAGTACGGAACCGGATCAATCCGTAGTACGGATCTTATGCGGGGTAAAACCGGCATATCTGGATGCTGCTTTCGATGCATTGATAGAACAGTACGGAAGCATTGAAAACTATCTTGCACTGGCTGGAGTGCAGCAGACAGAGCTGCTTCATTTGAGAGACTTACTCTTGGAGTAACTTCGCAAAAGGCAACGATAAACCTGCAGCTTCACCGTGGATAAATGAATATTATTGTATGTCTCCTATTGCCTGACACGAGCAAGAACCTACCGATCCGTGCAGCGGCCAGCCGTGCAGTATAAAGGTCTGAGTAGCGACGACAACAGGAAAATCCAGATCAGCACATAGAACATCGTCCGGATTTTCCTATGAGTCGATCCCATAAAGCAACCCAGCTCTCTCGCTCCGCTATATCCCATATCATAGTTACCTATAGGAAAGCGCTGAACATGCGCAACCATTGAGCATGGCCAGAGATACGAATGATTCGGAAAAACGGCTACGAAACACCGGATCCAAGGATGTCGGCGCAGTGGTACATGCCATTCAAATTCTGCGTTATCTGGCGAGTACCGAGACAGCCGAGGGTGCAACGAGCATTGCTCGTGCCACAGGAATCAGTCCGAGCACTGTTTTCAACATCCTGCGTACTCTGAATAATGAGAAGTTGGTTTCAATCAACGAAAAGAGAAAGACCTATCAATTGGGCCTTGGCTTGTCAGAGTTGGCGCTGGGCTTCATCGGTCACAGTTACATCGAGCTGATCCAACCGGAATTGGAGCGATTGAGCCTTAATCATCGAACATTCATTTCCCTATGGCAGGTCACGGAAGATGCCCACCTCCGCCTGATAGCTCGGTCGACGCCAGGTGATGCCCACATCGCTATTGCCCTGGATGCCCGCATGCCAGAACTCGTCGGGGCTGCTGGCCGCTGTATTGCGGCCATACGTAACCTGTCAGATACAGAGTTGAGGCGTCGCTTGACTCTGATACGCTGGGAAAGGCCTCCCAGCTTCGAGAAATATCGAGCAGAAGTAACCGAAGCGTCTAGAAAGGGTTGGGGGCTCGACCAGAATGAGCTTTATTGCGGTATCAGTACTATAGCCAGTGCTATTGTCGATCGCGAGGGACTGCCACGCTTCGTCATATCCGCCATTGGTATTAGTGCTCAATACAAACAAGAAGATTTTGATCGTATTGGCTCCAGCTTATTAGAGACCAATTACTTCATTCGCCAAGCATTGTTCCCGTGATTCCTAGCAAGGTGGTCGATTGCGCCGTGACCAGGCGAGTCAGGTTATGGATTAACAGCTGAAATCCAGAGCTCCTTGATTGCCATCGTGGGAGCTTTACAGCTCAGCACTTCTGGGCTCCATCGTGATCTTGAGATTACGCAAGTCCAACTCGACGTACCAGCGGCTTTTGAATAGCCTTTTCAAGGCAATCTCAGCTCCTGAATCTCCAACCTGCCAAGCTCTTGTTTGTAGTGCGCCTGCCTCTCCACGATGGGCGCTTCTGCGGCTCCTCAGGCCAACCCGATTGCCGCATCGAGGCATATCGCGTCTGGAGTGGCCGGAGCAGCATCCTCCCTAAGTATCCATCCAAGCATGCCGTTCTGGATGAGATGCTGCCGGGGCAACTGATCCCGCTCAGCTCTGAGCGAGAGCCGCATCGACACCGCCGACAGCGATAAGCTGCGCCGTGGTGGTCCCTCTGGAAACCTGAACGCCGCCGGAGAACAGATAGGGCTCATCGCCCTGTCCTACATCCCCTCCCCCCAGGCTCGACTAAACGGTAAGTGTCAGAAGCCACCATACCCCTGAACTGTTTCCACAGCTGTCCGTGCTATGCCAGCGTGTCAACTCAACGAGCCACTGGTCCTGATCGCCATTCCACCGTGACACCACGTCCTGAAGGCGATCAATCCGGCAGTGTATGACCTGAAGTCCAGCTAATCCCCACCTTCGCTTGGGTTTTCAGCCGTACCTTCAATACTGCCGGCTGCAACCAGGGCGAGGTCAAGCACAAGCGTTAACCAATTCGAGGCGAATGGCAATTGGGCGATTGACAACCGCAAATTCGAAATCATAGACTCATCAATATAACGAACGTTATATAAGATATTCGTACCAAGCCAAGGTGGCGCTTCAATGGGGAGATGGAGGCTACGACCGGAGCGGGCTAGCCCCGTTTCCTGAACATGAGCGGCATCCAGAACAAATCCAAAAAACGAGGACAGTTCATGCAACAAATCGACGTAATCGTGGCGGTTGCCGGCCATAACAGCCATGCGTCGGCCTGTTACCCGACTAAGGCCGGACTGAAGGTGCTTGTCTTGGAAGCCCACCAGACACCCGGTGGCATGACCTTTCCCAACCCCATGGCTCCCGAGAGGCCGGAACACCTCATCAACGAGGCCTCGATCCACGCTTCGGTGTTCGATGAACTGGAGCTCGCGAAGAAGTCCGGCCTGAGTCAACGTCTGATCGACCCGTGCCACTACCCGCAGTGCTCCAACAGTGAGGCCTCCTTCGGCATGTGGCGTGACGCACGCCGCACGGCATCGGAAATCTCGCACTTCTCCAAGAAAGACGCCCAAGCCTGGCTGCAGATGTCCGAATCCGCCGATGCGCCCTGCGCATCGGCCCAGCCGCTGGCCGGCTACGAAATCCCGGTCAAGGGACTCTATCTCAGCGGCTCGGCCCCCCCCCCCCGAACGCAGGAATCTGCGGCCAACCCGGCCGTAACGCGGCCCTCATCCTACTGAAAGACGGCCGCTAATCAGTCTCACTCCCTGTTCAACAACAAAAAGAGAATGTCACATGGCTAGTTCACTCTACGGAAACCTTCCCGGCCTCCCACCCAACGTCAAACCACTTCCGGCGGGTTTCGAGGCAGGCACAACCAACGAATGGATTTTCTTTTTCGTGGCCGGGGCAGCCGTCGTGCTGTTCGCTCTGCCGTGGGCCCTACGCGCAGCCGCCAAGAAAAACTGGATCCCGCTCCTCGTAATGTTCAGCGGCCTGATCTGTTCCCTCGAAGAAGCCATGCTGGACATGCTTGGTCACCTCCACTGGGCAGATGATCTGATCCCGGTCTATACCAACTTCGGCATCACCGTACCGCTGCTGATTCCATTGTGCTACGTAGCATTCCTCGGTCTACAGTCCTACTTCTGCTATTTCGTCATCCGCAACGGTGCGACCTACAAACACTTCCTGATGCTGCTAGCAATGGGTGGAATCCTTGATGCCGTAATGGAAACCATCGGCATCAATCTGAATGTCTATGAGTACTATGGTATTCAGCCCTTTACGCTGTTCAACTTCCCGTATTGGTGGGCTTTCATCAACAGCGCTTCGTTCGTCACTGTCGGCTGCATCCTGACCTATGCCGTGCCACGCCTGAAGGGTTGGAAGCAATTGCTCATCCTCCTGGCAGCACCGTATGGCATGGCCATGACCTATTTCACTGTGGGCTGGATTCATATTCTTGCGCACAATTCCGGCCTACCAGAATGGGCACGCTGGGCTGCTGCCGCAATCATGATGATCGAGAGCATCTTCTACATGAAGCTTCTGCACCACCTATTCGGCGCCAAAGATGACGAGCGCACAGCCAATTGGACCCTGCTGCGTATGTTCGCTTACACAATGATGCCGGAAGGTGCACGCAATCGTCTTTGGAAAAAAATGGCAACTGAAGGAGAGTTGCCGGCAGATCGCCTGTCTGTCGCGTACTGATCCCCTTCTCCATCGACCGGGCAACCGGTCGGTGGAACTACCTCAAGGCCAGGAGTCATAGCTTTGTCTTACAGTCCTGATGGCTCTTTCATGGAGTATGTCCTGACGATGCCTGTACTAACCAATACAGTACTGCTGCACTTCTACAGAGCCCTGCAGAACAGCGCCGTGTAGTTTGCCCAACTGCGGAACCGAACCGACTCCCTGGTAGGTTTCCACTAGGACGGAGTAGAAATCACTATCTTGAGAGTACCTACTGGAGCGGCCCCCTCACGGTCCTCGGCGTCATCGGCTGGGTCTTCCTCGGCTTCGACGCCTGCTCACAGCTTTCAGGGGAAACGACCTACGCCCGCGTCTCCTGCGTACGATCCTGCGCTCGATACTGGTGGCCCAACGGATAGCACCGGGCTGGCTTGACCTGGTCCAACAGGTAACGAACGATCTCAATGGCCTGGGTAGGCGAGAGCACGATGTAGGGCGGAATATCCTGGATGCGCTTGCGGCGCCTGCGCATGCCCTCCTGCAGTCGATTGACCACCTCGGGCGGGATGATCCAGAGACCGCGCTCCAGATCAAATTGATCAGGCGTGGCCAACCGCAGTTCACCCGTACGCACGCCAGTCAGCAGCAACAGGCGAATACCCAGCCGAGTCGTGAGACTTCCCCAATAGTCGCGCAGCTTGCACAACAGCGCCGGCAATTCGGCTATGCGCAAAAAGGGATTATTGGCGACCAGGAGCTTGGGGACTGCAACCACGTCCAGGTCAGACGCCGGATTACCTTCTAGCCCTTCGACTTTCACCAAGGCATAGCGGAACAGTTGCCGAAACCAAGTACGCACCTTTTCCGCAACCGTGAATGCCCTACGCTGCTCGATCCGATCCAGCACATCCAGCAAGTCGGGACGACGGACGTTGTAGATGGACACCGAGCCCAGGATGGGGAGCACGTCTTGCCGAAGATGCGCCGAATCTGCGAAAGCGTACTCTGCCGTCCTTCCCTGATCTTGAGCTCGCGATGGCCAAGCCACTGCCGATACACTGATTCGAAGCTGTTTTCCGCAGCCAGGCAGACAGCCCAAGACTTCTGCTTGCGATTCATCTTGGGATTGATGCCTTTCGCCAGCATAGTGCGCACCTCGTCGCGTAACGCACGTGCCTTAAGAAGACTGACCTCCGGATAGGTTCGGAAGGACATGCGCTGCTGCTTGGCAGCTCAGTAGTAGCGGAAATGCCAGGACCTGTTGCCCTTGGCGGACACGACCAGGGACAAGCCGTTGAAATCAGGTAGGGTTATGCCTTCACGATATTTATCGCCACGACGCGACCACTTCTTATAGTGTTCGGCCAGCCAGCAGTCCCACATGGGTATGGAGAGCCCCGCCATGGACAGTCGCCACATTAACCCCGATCACTTCCTGGAAACACCTGGCGGCCGCCTCTACATCCCCGAGCGCAGCGTCCTGGCTTGGCGCCAGGCCTACGCCGCGCTGGACCACGCGCTGAGTCGCGCCCCGACCGGCAGCACGCTGTTCCTGGTGATCGGCGTGCAGGGTAGCGGCAAGACTGCCTGGGTGCAGCGCCACATCGCCGCGCTAGGCGACAGTGCGTACTTCTTCGACGCCGCCCTGCCCGGCACCGAGCATCGCCGCCAAGCCCTGGAAATCGCCAGGCGCCACGGCGTGCCGGTAGTGGCCGTATGGCTAGACACAGCACTGGCACTGGACCGCAACCGCGCGCGCCGCGAGGACCACCGAGTGCCGGAGGCAGCCATCCGTAGCGTGCACGCCCACTTCGAAGCGCCGCAGGCCCGCGAGGGTTTCCTGCGCATCGAAGTTCTGCGCGAGGCTCCGAACAAGGTCTGTCCGGTGCTCGTGCGCCGGCGCAACGAACTGCAAGTGCTTGCCTTCCGCCATCCGCGGGCCGGCCTGCAACTGGTCAAGGGCACCCTGGAATCCGGCGAAAGCACGGCCTCGGGGGCGCTGCGCGAATTGCGCGAGGAAAGCGGGATCGGCAACGCGCAGGTACAGGCTGAACTTGGCAGCTGGGACAGTGGCTTCACTGGCCAGGTCTGGTCGTTCCAGCTGTGCCAGGCGGCCCGGGCTCTACCGGAGCGCTGGACGTACCACGCCGAAGACGATGGTGGCCATGACTTCATCTTCTTCTGGCAGTCCCTGGCAGACATTCCAGGCCCCGATTGGCACCCGCTGTTCCAAGGCGCGCTGGCCTGGCTGCGGCAGCGTTCGGTCCAATTGGCCGCCCTGGTCGAAGCGGTGCGAACGGGCTCGTGACAAGGCTGGGACCACCGTCGACGGCACCGCAATACTTTAAACTTTCCTATACTGTCGAGTGCGCAGCCCCATCCCTCCCGGCGTAATGGGCTCCGGTTTTGAGTAAGCCAACGCTTTCCCTATACTGCCCGCCTCTTCCATCCACCGAGGCCCCCATGGATATCCAGCAGATGCGCCAGGCCGCCACCGAGGCCGCCAGCACCTTGCGCTCCCTGAGCCACCCTGACCGCCTGATGCTGCTCTGCCAGCTCAGCCAGGGCGAGCGTTCGGTTGGAGAGCTGGAGGAACTCCTGGGCATCCAGCAGCCGAACCTCTCGCAGCAGCTCGGCGTGTTGCGCAGCGAGGGCCTGGTGGATACCCGCCGTGACGGCAAGCGTATTTTCTATTCGGTGAAGGACCCCAAGGTGCTGCACCTGCTCAGCACCCTCTACCTGCTCTATTGCCCGCAGCCCTGAACATCCACTTCACAGGCGGATTTATATATCTTAAAAGAATATTAAAATGAATTAATATTATAGTTAGACATTATGCATTCTATTAAATTGACATCCCTCGGGTGGCAGCGTGCCACCCATGCCATGGGGAGTGTCGATTCATGCAAGTCCAACTGCGTCTACTTATCAGCCTGGTGGCCCTGGGCGGGCTCGCCAGCCCGGCGGCCCAGGCCACCAACGGCTATTTCTTCCACGGCTACGGCATCAAGGCCCAAGGCCAGGCGGGTGTCAGCATCGCCCAACCACAGGATGCCCTCGCCGCCGCCAACAACCCGGCCGGTACGGCGTGGATCGGCGACCGCCTGGACCTGGGCGCCACCCTCTTCGCCCCGGATCGCCACGCCAGCATCCAAGGCAATGGCGCCGGCGCCGACGGCCACTACAACGGCAACGCGCGCAACCTCTTCCTGATCCCAGAGTTCGGCGTCAGCAAGCAGCTCGACGAGCGCTTCGGCATCGGCCTGGCGGTCTACGGCAACGGCGGCATGAACACCGACTACCGGCGCAACCCCTATGCCGCCTTCGGCAGCCGCGGCAGCGCCGGGGTGGACTTCAGCCAGTTGTTCATCACCCCCTCGCTGGCCTACCGGTTCAGCGAGCGGCAATCCGTCGGCATCGCCCTCAATGTCGTCCACCAGCGCTTCGCCAGCAAAGGCCTGAGCGCCTTCGCCAACCCGATGTTCTCCAGCGATCCGGACAACCTGAATGACCGCGACCACGACAGCTCCAATGGCGTGGGCGTGCGCCTGGGCTGGCAGGGCCAGATCGGCGACGACCTCACCCTGGGCCTGACCTGGGCTTCGAAGATCAAGGCCGACAAGTTCGACCGCTACGCCGGCCTGTTCGCCGACGGTGGCAGCTTCGACGTGCCGGAGAACTATGGCGCCGGCCTGTCCTACCGGCTGACGCCGCGCCTGACCCTCGGCGCCGACGTGCAGGAGATCAAGTACGGCCACGTGCGCTCGGTGGCCAACGACTTCGACTCGCAACAGCTCTTCGCCGGCAACCGTTTCGGCTCCGGGAGCGGCCCCGGCTTCGGTTGGCGCGACATCACCGTGTACAAGTTCGCCGCCAGCTACGCACTGACGCCCGCGTTGACCCTGCGCGGCGGTTATAGCCATGCCGAGCAGCCGATTCCCGGCAGCCAGACCTTCCTCAACATCCTCGCCCCCGGGGTGATCCAGGACCACCTCAGCTTTGGCCTGACCTGGAACCCCGCCCCGGACAGCGAGCTGAGCCTGGCCTACACCCATGGCTTCGAGGAGAAGGTCAAGGGCGACGGTTCCATTCCCCAGGCCTTCGGCGGCGGCGAGGTGAACCTGAAGATGAGCCAGGACATCTTCGGCCTGGGCTACGCCTGGAAATTCTGAAGGCGGTTGCAGCGGGACAGCCGGCCTACAGTGCAGCTGGAGCCCGGCCCCAGACGCTGGTGGAACAGGGATTGCGCCGGGCGTCACGGCGCGATCCCAGGAACACCTCGCATCGCTCCCTTCTGGCGTGCCAAGCACAACTGGCCAGGCTCATCACGCACTCCCCCGGAAGAACCGGTTCTCCGGTCGCGGCAGCCCCAGGTGCTCGCGGAGCGTGGTGCCTTCGTATTCATGTCGGAAGATGCCGCGACACTGACGATGCTCCAGCAACTCTAGAGGCGAGGATGACGTTTTCACTCACACAGCCAGGGCCGGAGGCGGAGGTTCAGGTACACCGATAACGGTTGATTCACCGTGTTTTGAACACGCCGCTCAGCACAAACGCATAGCGCTCAGGTCGGATGAAGAACGTTGAGCGGTCGCAGCAGCGCTCGTCGTCAAACCAAGACGTCCGCTCCATCACCAGCAGCGCCGTGCCACGCTTCACCCCTAGGTGGGCGGCCAGCACCTTGTCCGCCTCGCGAGCACGGATGGCCATGTCAGCACGTATCACCGCGCGCCCTGTCACACGCTCGAGCACCGAATACAGCGGTACCTCGGCCATCTCGTCCCAGTCCACCTCGTTCAGCTCATCTATCAGGTAGCTGCAGGCATAGGCGATGGGCTCCTGATCAACCTGATGCAGGCGCTCGACCTTCACACAATAGCCATTGAACAACGCCTCGACATCCGTGGGAACCTCGACGCGCTTGTGCCCCAGCATGCGCATCGTCGGGCGCAGCCCCTGGAGCAGCAGCGATTCGTGGAAGCTGCGCAACGCATCGAGGTTGTGCCTCACCTGCTGCGCCGCTACGAAGGTGCCCTTGCCCTGCTTGCGCTCGACAACTCCATCCTCCTCCAGCTTGCCGAGCGCCAGACGGATAGTTACGCGGCTCACCTCAAAGCGCGCCATCAACTCCACCTCGGACGGCAACTTGCCGTCGGCGCCGTAGTCGCCTCGCTGAATTTCCTGCAGCAATTGCTGGACGATCTGTTCGTAGAGAGAGGTGGAACTTGCTCGCTGGAGAATCACGTGTTTACCGATCCGCTGGAATGAAGCCGAGCGATGGCGCTTCGCTTCTAAGGTTATGACCATTCGGTCTTGGGACAACTTATATTAATACGTATTATTACAAATATCTTCCATTCTAGATGACTCGATGCCGCTTGCCATGTCCCACGCCGAACTTTACCTGCCGCCCGATGCCCTCAGCGTGCGGAACGTCGAATTCGCCTACCCGAATGGGCACGCCGTCTTCAAGGGACTGAACCTGTGCGCCCGGCCCGGCGAGTTCGTCGCGATCCTCGGTCCCTCGGGATGCGGCAAGACCACCCTGCTCAACCTGCTCTCCGGCTTCCAGAAACCGGGCGCCGGCCAGGTGCTGGTGCATGGCGAGGCAACCAGGCCGGAGCTGCCGCGACTGGGCTATGTATTCCAGAGTCCGCAACTCTTCCCCTGGTTGAGCGCACTGGAGAATGTACGTTTCGGCCTCAAACTCACCGGCCGCGGCGATGCCAAGGCGCAGCGTCTCCGCGCGCTGAAGTACCTGCGCCTGGTAGGCCTGGAGCATGCAGCACAGCAATTGCCCCGTCAGCTTTCCGGGGGCATGCAGCAACGCGTTTCACTCGCCCGCGCCCTGGTGCTGGAACCCGAGGTGCTACTGATGGACGAACCGTTCGCCGCCCTCGACGCTATCAGTCGCGCAGCCATGAACGAAGAGACCTTGCGACTCAGGGCCACGCTGGGACAGACGGTGCTGTTCATCACCCACGATATCGATGAGGCAGTGTTCCTGGCCGACCGTGTGGTAGTGATGAACATCGCACCGGGAGGCATCCATAGCGAACTGGCCATCAACCTCCCGCGTCCGCGCAACAACCTGGAAACCCGACGCCTGCCGGCGTTTCTCGAGTACCGCAACGACCTGATGGCACGCATTAGCGGAGTCATGGCTGCCTCCCCTTTGCGCATCGACACCCCCCTCTGACAACGAGTCCCGCATGATCAAGAAACTGCTCCTGCCCATCGCCCTGGCGGCGACCTCCTGGCTGACCTGTGCTCAGGCCGCCGAACCGCTGCGAATTGGCTATGTCTTCGCCATGGCCAACGCACCGGTGCTGATCGCCGACAAGCTCGGCTATTACCGCGACGAAGGACTGGCCGTCGACATCAAGCCGCTGGGCGATGGCCCGGTGATCCAGCAGACCCTGGCGGCTCACGAGCTCGACGTCGCCTATGTCGGCGCCCCGCCGGTGTACCAGTGGTATGCGCGCGGGCTCAAGAGTGTAATCCTGGCCAAAGTGAACTACGGCCAGGCAGCCGTGCTCGCCGGCACGAACAGTCCGATCCACGGTCTAGGCGAACTAAAGGGGCACAAGCTAGCCGGTGTGAAGAAAGGCAGCGGGATGGACGTGCTGCTGCGTGGCTACGTGCTGGGCGAACGCGCGGGTCTGAACCCGGACACCGACTTAGATATCGTCGACATGCCGCCGGGCAACATGAACGCAGCGCTGGATCGCGGCATCGTCGATGCGGCGTTCTCCTGGGAGCCCTTCGTCAGCCAGGCGCTGCTGCGCGGTTCCGCGCGGCTGCTGCTGGACGTTAACCAGGCTCTGCCGCAGTACCCCTGGTACGTCGTCATCGGCCTGCCGGAAACCCTACGCGATCGTCCTGACGATGTGGTGAAGTTGCTCCGGGCCCACCGCCGCGCCATTGCCTATTTGAATGAACACCCGCAGGAGTCCGACGCGATCATCGCTGACGCGTTCCGCCTGGAATCAGTGCAGCGCCCCGACGGCAGCCAGGCCGATGGCCGCGCTATCGTCGCCGAAGCGCGCAGACGCCTGGGCTGGTCGGCCGACCTGAACGCTACCGACCTAGCGTTCATCGAGCGCCTGATGGCCTATTCCAACGCGCTGAAGTTCATGAACACCACCGTGCCGATCAAAGATCTGGTGGATACCTCCTTCCTGCAGAAAGCTTCCCGCTGAGCCAACCATGACATTGCCAAGGCCCAACTGGGGCTGGGCCTCCCTGCCCTTTCTGCTGCTGGTATGGATCGTCCTGGCCAGCTGTTTCCCGAGCTACGTGCTGCCGCAACCCTGGGTGGTCGGTGCCGAAGCGTTGCGCTGGATCGAGGACGGTTCGCTCTGGAAGCAGTTCCGCGCCAGTGCCTTGGAGGAACTGACCGGCTTTGGCAGCGCATTGGTCATCGCCGTCATCGTTGGCACTGCCGCCGGCCTGGCGCGGCGCTTTCGCGAGTTCGTCGCGCCGCTCAACAGCTTGTTCATGGCGATCCCTCCGATCGCTTGGGCGCCACTGATCCTGATCATCTTCGGCCTCGGGTTCTTCTCGATCATGCTGGTGATCTTCATCGCGGCGGTGTTTCCGATGATCGTCACCCTGCAGGAGGGCGTACTCGGCATACGCGACGGAGAAGTCCGCGCGGCGCGGACGCTCGGAGCCACACCCACACAACTGCTCGTGCACATCTACCTACCAGCCTCCCTGCCCTTCCTCACCGCCGCCCTGCGCATCGGCTTCAGCCAGGGTTGGCGAGCTCTGGTAGCCGCCGAAATGATCGGCGCTTCGCAGGGCATCGGCTGGATGGTTTCCATGGGCGGGCAGATCGGCAACAGCAGCCAGGTGCTGCTGGGCATCGCCATCATCGGCCTGCTCGCCTGGATGATGGAGAGCCTGGTGTTCCGTCGCCTGGAACGACACTACCAATCCTGGCGGGCCGCCTGAGGCGTCCCGCCGTCCTGTCCTCTTTCGCAACGAGGTATCCGCGTGAGCCAGACCTTCGATCCCCGCGACGCTGGCGAGTACATCGCCCCGACCGGACTCTACGAGCGCAACAAGGCGCGACCGTTCCTGGGCAGCATCCGCTGTGATCGCCAGACGCTAGTCGCCGGCCAGTGGGACGAGATCACATTCATCTACGAGGTGGGTGCTAGCGGCCTAGCCGACGGCGCCTGGCTCAAGCTTGCGTTCAAGTTCTATTCGGACTGGGCGCTGTTCCAGACCTCCGACCCGACCGCCGCCAACTATGTCAGCGTCGAATACCAGGCCGGCGATCTGGTGCCGGGCCAGAGCCCGGCCACTGTGCAGCACCTGAAGGTACGCTTCGACCAGAAGGGCCACGAACGCCCCTTCCAGAAAGCCATCCTGATCGACATCGTAGACGGCTACCTCAACCCCGGTGACCACATCGTCATCCGCCTTGGCGATCGTCGCCAGGGCGGCGCTGGCACACGCGTGCAGAGCTTTGTCGAGAAGGACTTCCGCCTGCGCCTGTTCATCGACCCGCTGGGCAGCTCGAAGTTTGCCGAGGTGCCCGGTGATCTGCTGCTGGACATCGTGCCCGGCTCGCCAGAGCGCTTGCAGGTCATCGCGCCACGCCTGGTGGGCGAAGGCCAACCGTTCGACCTGCTGGTGCGGGCAGACGATGCCTGGGGCAATACTTGCCGGTTCACGCCGCTGAGCGGCGAAATCACCCTGGCCGGCCCGGCCGGGCATATCCGCAACCTGCCCTTCACCCTCGCCAGCGAAGGATGGGCCATCCTGCGTGTACCGGCGATCGATCTGCCGGCTCAAGGCGAATGGTCGATCCAGGCCACTACCGCGCAAGCCGGCGTACTGCCCGGCACGGCCTTCGTCAATGTCGATGCGGAGACGTCCGGTCTGCGACCGCTGTATGCCGACCTGCATGTACATTCCGACGATACCGTGGGCACCAACGACACGCTGTACAACCTGAGCTACGGTCGCGACGTTGCCGGTCTCGACGTACTCGGCTACACCGCCAACGACTTCAACATCACCGAACAGCGCTGGGATGCGGCGGTTGCCCTGATCCACCAGCTCAACGAGCCAGGGCGCTTCGTCTGCTATCCAGGCACCGAGTGGTGCGGCAACTCCTGCGCGGGCGGCGACCGCAACGTCGTCTTCCTACACGACCGCAAGCCGGAGTTTCCCTTCGACGCCCAGGGCCGCCTGGTGCGCTCCTTCGAATGGAACGAGTTCACCGCTGGCACCATCAAGCCTGGCGCCTGGCCGGTGGACGAGTTGTACGCCGCCTATGCACACGATCCCGAAGGTCACCTGATGATGCCTCACGTGGGCGGTCGTCGCTGCAACCTCGACTGGCACCATCCTCAGTTGGAGCGCCTGGTGGAAGTCAGTTCGGCCTGGGGCCAGTTCCACTGGGTCTACGCCGAGGCCCTGCAGCGCGGCTACCGCGTCGGCGCCGCCGCCAATAGTGACGAGCACCAGGGACGCTGCGGTGGCGGCGTGCCGGCGACCGCCGTGTTCGGCTCACGTGGCGGGCTCACCGGGGTAATCGCCGACAGTTTCGACCGCGCCGGCGTGGGCCGCGCACTGCGCGCCCGGCACACCTTCGCCACCACCGGTGAGCGAAGCTTCGCGCTGCTGCGCCTGGGCGAGCACCTGATGGGCGACGTGGTGAAGACCACCCGCGAGGCGGCGCTGGATTATCGCCTGCTAGGTGATGCAGGCTGGGAGCATATCGAGCTGTTCCGCGGCGAACAAAGCCTGTGGTCGCACAACCTGCATGCAGAGGCTGGCCTGTCGCCCCGTCGCATCCGCCTGCGTTTGGGCGGCGCACGTATAAAGGATCGCTACCGCGGCGCCTACTGGAACGGTGAGATCAGCATCACCGGCGCGACCATCAACGCCTTCCGCTTCCTCGGCGACGACCATCCCGAGCAGGTGACCTGGCGCAAGGACGTCACTACCCTGGCATTCAGAACCGACACCAATGGCGACACCGACAGCCTGGAAATCGATGTCTCCCACCTGGCGGCAGCGACCATTCGCGTGCACTGCCGGATCGATGGCTACGTGAAGGTCGGTGACTCGTTGGAGCCGCATCCGCACCCCCACGCACCCACGGTGGCGCTGGAGCTATCGGGTGACGAATTGCTCACCGTCGGCGCAATCGTCAAGCACCTGCCGGGCGCAGAATTGCAGGTTGCACTGGAGCAGGTCAGTGACGCCGTTCTGCCCCGCGACGTGTCGGGGCGCATCGACCTATGTTCGCTGGGCCTGGAACCAGGTCGCGAGCACCCGCTGTTCATCAGCGCCCGCCAGCGCGACCAGTCGCGCGTGTGGACCTCGGCGCTGTTCGTTACGCTCTGAGGGCCGGTCACTGTCGGGTCGGAGAGCCGGGATGCAGCGCCAAGGCGATCACGAACAGCGTCCCGGCCGCCCCGGCAGACACGATCAAGCCCTGGTCGCCCAGCATACCAATGGCTGCACCAGTGACGATCGGGCCGGTGATGCTGCCCAGGGTGTAGAACAGCGCAATGGTGGTCATAGCAGTCGATAGCTGTTTTTCGCTGACCCGCTCACCGGCCTCAATCACGGCCAGCGTATTCATTCCGCCAATGGCACCACCCCAGACGAACGCGGCCAATGCGGCGAGCCAGGGATAAGGCTGACACAGCGCAATGAGCAGCGCCCCGCCAACCAGCACCAACCCACACAGCAGTTGCGCAACCTTGTAGGAGCTGCGGTCGGCCACCCAGCCGATGGGCAACTGGAGCACCGTGCCACCTGCTCCGAATGCGGCAACCAACAGCGTGGCGGTTGCCAGGAGGTACCCCGCCGCCAAGCCGTAGCTGGCGAGGAAGGTGACCGAGGAGGTTTCGCTGAACCCGGCGATGAACGCTCCACACAGGGCCAAGGGAATCATTCCGAGCACGCCCAGAGGCCGTTTTTCCACCGGGATGCCGGGCGCCACCGCGACGTCTTTCAAGGTCCAGGCCAGGGCCCCGGAGGCACCGGCAAGCGCCGCGCTGGCATAGTAAGGTAGGGCGTTGTCGACACCCAGCAGCGACAGCAGCAGTGGCCCTACGGCAATTCCAAGTCCCATCAGGGTTTCATGAACGCCGATGGCGCGCCCGCGCTCATTTCTCTGCGCGACCAGCACTATCCAGGTGTCGCTGGCGATCCAGCGCAGGATCAGCCCCACTCCCAGTACAAAGTTCAACGCGAAGAGCATCAGCGGATTATGGGTCAGGGACATGCCAAGCACCGACGCCACCGTCAGGACCGCGCTGATCATCACGGCCCTGGTCAGTCCGAGCAACACTAGCAGACGCGGAACCACTCGGTAGAGGAGCAGGATGGCGAGCCATGAGGCGCTGACCACCAACCCGATCCGTGCTGGCTCGGCTCCCTGCCGCTCCATAGACAAAGACAGCAGTGGCGTGATGGTGCCTATCTGCACAATCTGGGAAAGCACCGAGGAGGCGTTAATCCTCGCCAGCACACTCCAGCGCTGCCGATCGGTGAGTTCGATGCCCGGACTCTCCACGGGTCCTCCTCTAGGGGATTGGACTCGATACCGCGAATTGGGCGTCAGTACCGTGGTACGGCGTCGGATGCCTGCACTCACGGCGGTGTTAGCGCACTAATGCAGAATCCATAAGCCGAGGTAAAAGGCCGTTTCTTCATATCGATATGAATCCCCCGGCGATACACGACAGAACAGCACCGGATCGCGAGGAAGGCATCAGGTTGCGATGCGCGACAATCCAATCAGTACCGCTTCGTCGTACCGAAAGCCCGTCTGCCCCTGCATCGGTGCCTGCCCTTCCAACTGCAGCGTCCATATCCGCGAGCGGTCCCCCGGGGGACTCGAGATAGCGTGCATGGGCCCTTTCAGCGAGCTCGCCGCCCATACCCCTGGGTGACGCGATCGATCACCACCGCAAGTGCGACGATTGCCAGCCCTGCCTCGACGCCACGGCCGACGTCGAGGGTTTGGATGCCCACCAGCACATCTTCGCCGAGGCCGCGAGCCCCGATCATCGAGGCGACAACCACCATGGACAACGCCATCATCACCGTCTGGTTGAGCCCGGTCATCAGGCTCGGCAGAGCCTGCGGCAATTCGACGTGGCGCAGGCGTTGCCAGCGATTGGCGCCCAGGCAGCGTGCGGCTTCGAGAACCGAAGGGTCTACCTGGCGCAGGCCCAGTTCAGTGAGCCGCACCAGCGGCGGCAGCGCGTAGATCAGCGTGGCAAAGATCGCCGGTACTTTGCCCAAGCCGAAGAGCATCAGCACCGGAATCAGGTAGACGAAGCTGGGTAGTGTCTGCATGACGTCCATCAGCGGCATCAGCACGCGGCGGGCCAGGGGACGGTAAGCCAGCAGCACGCCCAGCGGAACACCGATGAGCACGCAGAGCCCGGTGGCGACCAACACCAGCGCGCAGGTCTGCAGCAGTTTATCCCAGAGCCCGACAACGCCGATCAGGAACAGCAGCGCCACCAGCACCAGCGCGCGCTTCCAGCTGCGCCCGGCGTGCCAGGCGAGCAGGCCCAGCAGTGTCAGGAGTAGCCACCAGGGCGGCAGGCGCAGGAGGTTTTCCAGCAGGGTCACCAGTTGCAGTAGGCTTTCGGACAGCTGCCGCAGTTGGTCGCCGTAGTTCAACACCAGGCTGTCCACCAACTGGTTCACCGGCTCGGCGATGGAGTGATGCAGGCCTTGCGGAAAGCTCGAACTCACAGCGCCGCCTCGACTTTGGCGCGGACCGGTTCGCTGACCCACGGGTGCCAGACCTGCGGGTTGGCCCTGAGGAAGTCACGGGCGGCTTCGCGCGGAGCCTGGCGTGTCTCGCTCATCTTCGCCAGGGAGGCGTTGAGCAGGCCGATGGGGAAGTCGACCTTCTCGAAGACTTCGACCAGTTCCGGGTAGTCCCGGTGGAAGGCCGCGGAGACGCCCACCGACAGCCGCGCCGGCATCGAGCGAGTGCCGCGTGGGTTGGGGTTCTTCGCGTCGCTCAGCGTTTTCCAGGCCTCGGCATCGAACGGCGGCTCTTCCAGGCGTATCAGCTTGTAGCGGCCCATCAGCGGGGTGGGCGACCAGTAGTAGAACAGCACCGGCTTGCCGCGACGGATCGACGAGGCAATCTCGGCATCCAGTGCCGCGCCGGATCCGGTGCGGAAATTGGTGAAGCTGTCGGTCAGCCCGTAGGCCTTGAGCTTCTGCGAGTTGACGATTTCCGAGGTCCAGCCGGTGGGGCTGTTGAGGAAGCGTCCCTTGTCCGGCGATTCCGGGTCACGGAACACTTCGCGGTAGCGCGGCAGGTCGGTCACCGAGTGCAGATCGGGCGCCAGGGGGGTGATGCCGCGCGCCGGGTCGCCCTTGATGACGTACTCGGGTACCCACCAGCCTTCGTCCGCGTTCTTAACCGTGTCGCCCAGGCCGAACACTTTGCCCTCGGCCTGCGCCTTGACCCAGGCGGGACTGCGCCCGGCCCATTCTTCGCCGATGACCTGGACGTCGTTGCGCGCCAGCGCCGCTTCGAGGCTGACGGTGCTGCCGGGCAGCGTGTCGGTGGGGTAGCCGTAGCCCTGCTCCACCAGCAGGCGCAGCACCTCGGTGATCAGGCTGCCGCTCTCCCAGGTGAGCTCGCCGAAATGAATTGGCGTCTTCTCGTCGGCGGCCTGCGCCCCGGAGGCCAGCAGACCGAGGATAAGCGCGGCACCGCCGAACCAGCGTTTGAACGATTGCATGCAAGGTTTCCTCGTGGAAGGTGAGGTCATGGGCGCGCCAAGGCGCTCCCGTTCCGGTCAGAAGTCATAGGTGAGCTTGGTGTAGTAGAAGGCGCCCTCCGGTGCAGCCGGAGACAGGTAGCTGTACTGCTGGGCCGAGGTCTGGCGCAGCTGGTCGTTGTACTTGTCCGGGTGACTGTCGAAGAGGTTGTTGGCGCCTACCGAGACCTTGAGGCTGCGATTGAACGCGTAGTTCAGGTCGAGATCGGTGATCCATTGCGCGGAGAAGGTCTGGTCATACTGCGCGGCGCTCTCGTCGGCGGCGTACTTGCGGTAGCGGCCGAAGCGCGTCTCGTAGAGGCTGATGGTCCAGGGGCCGAAGCTGTGCACCGCGCCGAACACCAGCTTGTCTTGCGGGTAGCCGTGCTCCAGATAGCCCTCGGACTCGCGGGTCACAGTGGCAAAGCCGTTGGGGTTCCCGTGGATCTGCTGCACCCGTGTGCGGGTCTTGGTGTAGCCGGCGGACAGAGCCAGGTTGCCGTAGGCGCCCAACTCCAGGTTGTACTTGCCCACCACGTCCACGCCCCGGGTTCGAGTATCGGCGGCGTTGGTCATGAACTGCGCCCAGCTGTACTGGCCGTAACCCGCCTCGGTGAGGATGCGCTCGGCCTCCGGGCCGAAGATGCCGCCGCTGTAGAGGATTCGGTCGCGGATGTCGATCTGGTAGGCGTCGATGGTCAGCGAGGCTTGCTCGCTGGGGCGCCAGACCAGACCAAGGGAGTAGTTGTCGGACTTCTCCGGTTTCAGCTTCTGCGCCCCCAGGGCCCGCGCCGCCGGATTGTCCACCGGCAGCATGCGGGTCAGCACCGGGTTGCCATCGGCACCGACGTTGGTGGTGGTGGTCCAGGATGTGCCGATCTGCCCGAGGGTGGGCGCGCGATAGGCATTGTTGATGGTTGCGCGCAAGCCCAGTTGCGGCGTCAGCTCGTAGCGTGCGGAGAGCTTGCCGGTGGTAGTGTCGCCAAAGTCCGAGTAATGCTCGGTGCGCGCGGCAAGGCCGAACTGGAAGCGCTCGGTCAGTTGGTTCTCCAGGCCCAGGTAGAGGCCGCTCACCTGGCGGGTGTAGGTATCGGCGTCATCGGGCATAAGGCCCGAGGCCTGCACTGCGCCCACCTGCACGCCATCGATGCCGCCATAGGAATAGGAGGCAAAGTCGCCCTCCTCCAGGCGGTAGCGCTCATCGCGCCAGGCAAGGCCAGCGGACAGCGTCACCGGCTTGAAGGCCCAGTCCACCGCCACGTCGCGACTGTAATCGAGGTTGAGGTTGGTCTGCTCGTTGATCAGCGTGGCGACATCGAAGCTGGTCGGGCTGGCTACTCCGTAGCTCGGGTTGACGGTGTCCGAGGCACGCTCGGTGTGCTTGTCGCGGCCATAGGTGGCGGACAGGTCGAAGCGCCCGAGGGATTCGTCCTCATAGCGCGAGCCCAGTGTCAGAGACGCGTCCTCGTAGTGGTAGCGGTATTGCGGGATGGTGCCGTTGGGGTAGATTTCCGGCACGTTGTTCGGGTTGCTAGCGAGTAGCGGCGGGGTGTTGTTGTACGAGGTGTCTCGGCCGAAAGTGCCGAAGCTGTATAGGCGCCAGGCGTCGCTCAGGCCGATCTCGCCGTTGGCCGCCAGGTTGAATTTCTCCCGGCTCGCGCCGCCCCAGCGCGGATCCTGCAGCTCGCCGTCGGCATAGTATTTCTCGCCGATGTCGTCGGGTTTGTTGTTCAGCCCATTGAAGCTCAGGGTGAGGAAGCCGTCCCCCGGCAGCGCCAGGCCGTACCAACCATCGGTGGACTTGCTGAAGCCGTCGCCCTGGCTGTACTTGCCCAGCTGCGCATTGGCCTGGCCGCCGCTGTCTCGCTCCTTGAGAACGATATTGATGACCCCGGCGATGGCATCGGAGCCGTACTGCGCCGAGGCGCCGTCCCGTAGTACTTCGACGTGGTCGATGGCGCTGATCGGGATCATGTCCAGGTCCACCGATTGCGCGCCGATGAAGGGCACGCCCCCGGAGATGTTCACCACCGCCGAAGCGTGCCGTCGCTTGCCGTTGACCAGCACCAGGGTCTGGTCCGGCGACAGCCCGCGCAGCGAAGCGCCTTTCGGGTCCTGCCCGCGGGTGGCGCTCTGGTTCTGCGGGAAGTTGAACGAAGGCAGCAACTGGAACAGCGCCTGGTTCAGGCTGGTGGCGCCGGTCTGCACCAGCTCCTTGGCGTCGATCACGTCTACCGGCGCACTGCTGGTCAGCGCAGTGGCGTCCTGGCGGCGGGTGCCGATGGCGACCACGCGGTCCAAGGCCGGGATGCTCGAATCCGCCGCCGCTCCGGTGGCCCCCTGGCCGCCGTTGCCGGCCTTGCGGACGACGAAGGCGCAGTCCTCGCTGACCTGCAGTTGCAGGCCGGTGCCGCGCAGCGCGGCATCCACCGCTTGTTGTGCGGAGTAGGTGCCGTCGACCGCCGACGACGAGTAGCGGCCCACTTCCGGAGTGAAGGAAATCACCTGGCCGCTCTGCCGGCTGATCGACAGCAGCACCTCGTCCAGCGGCCCCGATGCGATGTGGTAAGCCTGCGACGGCCCGGCAGCCAGCGCCGAACCGAGGAACAAGGCAGCGAGCGATCCCAGGGCGAACGCCCCGGCCTTGCGGGTGAAAACGAAATGACGCGACATGACTCCCCCAGAAGATGCGCCGCAAAGGACGGCGCTTACGTCATCTCTGTGCAATGGTGCCCGGGAACCTTGCAGATCGATTGGTTATGACCTTAGAACCGTCGTGCAAGGCGTCGCGGTCTCAGGCAGGCCCAACGCTGACCCAGAGGTCCGTGCGGCGTGCGACGCGGATCGGCAGGGTACGGGCAAGGACGTCCAGGGCCTGGTCGCTGTCGTCTAGGCGGAACAGCCCGCTGACCCGCAGCCCGGCTACCGCCGGATCGACCCGCAGCACGCCACTGCGATACGGCCGCAGGGCGTCGAGTACGTCCGCCAGACACTGGTTGCGCACTTCCAGCAAGCCGTCCACCCAGGCACCCTCGCCCCCCAGCAGGGGCGCTGGCAAGGCGAAGGCATAGCGGTCGAAACTCACCTGCTGGCGGCGTGGCAGCTGCAGGCGTTCGCCGGCCAGCGTGGCTAGCTCCAGCGCTCCCTCCAGCGCAGAGGCCGTGCATCGTTCCTCGCCCTGACGCAATTGCAGGCGGCCACCCCGGCTGAACACCTGGCCGAAAGGGCTGGCGATCAGCATCGGACGTGTGTCACCGGCAACGTGCAACTGGATTTCCCCGCGGCGCAGGCGTACCAGGCGACGTTGCGGGGTGAAGTCGACGTCCACTGCACTGCGGGCGTTGAGCACCAGTTCGCTGCCGTCGTCGAGGGTGACGCGCTGGCGCCTGCCAGTGGCGGTGTGCAGGTCCGCGCCCAGTTCCTCCAGCGGCACCTGCCGATCCGCTAGGAGCCCGGCACAGAGCATCACTCCCGCGCCCACCAACGCCCCGTGCAGCAGGCGTCGGCGGCTTGCTCCGGCGGCGCTCAGGGTGCGCTGCAACTGCTCGCCGCGCACCCCCTGGGCCTTGGCCACGCGGAATGCACCGAGCGTTTGCTCCAACTGATCGCAGAGTTGCTGGTGGCGTTGGTCGCGTTCGCGCCAGGCCACGAAGGCCTGCCAATCCTCGCGACTGGCCTGACCGGAACGCAGCAGGACCAGCCAACGGGTGGCCTGCTCGATCAGCAGGGTCTGTTCCTGTTCGCGAGTCATGACAAGCTTGCCTTGAGGCAGCGCTGCAGGGCCCTGGCCATGTAGTCGCTCACCGAGCGCTGGGAAATACCCAGAGTGCGGGCAATTTCCGGGTAGGTCAGGCCGTCGATCTGCGACAGCAGGAAGGTCGCCTTGACCTTCGCCGGCAGTCCATCGAGCAACTGGTCGATGCGTTGAAGTGCCTCCAGCAGTTCGGCGATCTGCTCGGGCGAGCGCTCGTCGGCGGCCTCGGGGTCGAGGTTCTGCAAGTAGGCGCGCTCCAGGTCGCGGCGGCGCCACAACTGGAACAGCAGGCGGCGAGCAATGGTGGTGAGCAGGGCGCGTGGCTCGCGGATCGGCGCCAGCACAGGGCTGGCCAGGAGCTGGACGAAGGTTTCGGCGGCAAGGTCCTCGGCGCTGGCGCCGGACTCCAGGTGGCGCCGCAAGCGGCCTTGCAGCCAGTCGTAGTGGTCGCGAAATAGCAGGCCTACCACTTGGCCATGGGAATTGTCGGCACCGGGCATGACGGCTCCATAAACGGGAATGCTGCAAGGGAGTCCGGTCATCCGGTGGAGGCATCCTAGCAAGTTGGCTTATTCTTTAAAAATAGCTTTGTATCAGCTTCTTATATCCAATAAATCAGCCGCGACAAGAAAGGTGCGATACCCATCAGGCTCCTGGATGCAGGGTCGCCAAGCCCCTTTCGACAGCGGCCTTCTCGTAACGCAGTAGCATCTCGTAGTCAGCCGGGCTTGCAGGGAGCACCTGACGGATGTGCAGGATCCCGGCAACCTGCGGCAACTCCTCCAGCGCCCTGTTCAGCGCTTCGCGGATTTGCCTTGCCTGACTCTCATCACCTGTCGTGATGTAGGGCAGCGTAGGACTGGGCGCGCTCAGTTGCAGCACCCGCACTCCCTGGGTTTCCTCTGCGGCATGGAACTGCAGATAGGCGAAGGTCACGCTGTCCACGGCGATCAGGTCTGCGCGCCCCTCGCGCAACCAGCGCAGGCTCTGGCGATGACTACCGCTCCAGGCGAAGTCAGTGAAAAAACGACCGTCGCGATGCCAAGGCGCCAAGGCGTGACGCAACAGGTTCATCCCGGTGTTCGAGTCCGCACTGTTGGCAGCTCCCCGGCAACCGCGCAGGGCCGCCAGATCACAGCGCGATTCACGCTCACGCACCAGCAGAAGGCTGTGATGCTCACCGCCAGCGCAATAGGGAAGATCGAAATCCGGCCGGCCAACCAACCGAACCCGGTCCTGCAAGCCGGTCATCAAGGGATAGCCGCAGGTCTGGGCGAAGAGCAGGTCAGGCTCCCGGAACAGCCGGTGGAGGTTCTCCCCCCGCCAAGGTCGCCGCTGTGCTCCGAGCAATTGCAGCGTATGTGCGATCCAGGCTTCTGCGGCGGTGTGAATCGGTTCCGGCGCGGGGTACATCGGCAACTCGGC
Organism: Pseudomonas sp. 273; assembly: GCF_029201425.1. Classification (NCBI taxonomy): domain Bacteria; kingdom Pseudomonadati; phylum Pseudomonadota; class Gammaproteobacteria; order Pseudomonadales; family Pseudomonadaceae; genus Pseudomonas; species Pseudomonas sp. 273. Next base: position 1,865,451 of record NZ_CP116775.1, on the reverse strand, counting down.
AAAACCCGCAATCATGGCGAGGGCTCCCTCCCGGCGAAGGGATGCCGAGGGCAGTCTATCGGGCGCAGGAAGTGGCGACGGACCAGCTCACCGTAGCCGCGCACGAGAAAGCCCCCGCTGCGCTCCAGCCAGAAGTCGCGATGTGCGCGGTACTCGGCCGGCATGCGGTACCAGGGCAGCCAGGGTAGATCATGGTGAACCAGGTGCAGGTTGAGATTGAGGAACAGCCAGCGCCACGGCCAGCCCGCCTCGTTGATCACGCTTCGCTGTTCAGGAGACAGGGACGGGCGGTGTTCGTAGAACGAGCGCAGCATCGCCAGCGCCAACGCTGGAACGCTGACCCAAACCACATAGTGAGCAGCCGATAAAGCACTGAATCGCTGGACCAGCATCAGTAGGATGACGCACAGCAATCCATGGGTACCCCACATCAGCCAGGCCTGCCGCTCGCCACGCAATAGACGGCTACCCTCCTCCTTTGCCAGCCCTAATAGCGCCAGAGGCGCACCGATCAGAAGGCGGCCAGGTACCGTCTTGTCGACCCAGCGCAAAAATCGCGACAGGGTCGGCAAGCGTGCCCAACCCGATGTGCTGACGTATCGGCTTTCCGGATCGACTCCAGGCAAAGTCAGCGCTTCGTCGTTATGGTGGGCCAGATGGCTATCGCGGTACAGGGTGTAAGGATACCAGAGCGCGTAAGGCGCGTAACCCAGCAGCTTGTTCAGCCATACCAGGCGGGTCGGATGGCCGTGCAGCAGCTCGTGTTGCACCGACATCCACAACGTCACCAGCGGCACCAACAGCACCGTGCTCGTCCACTGCCCCAGCCATTGGCTGGCCCACAGCACGACGAACCATGCGACCTGTACACCGATCAGCAATGTCCAGGTGGGCCACTCCGAAAGGCCGAAGCGGTCCTGCTCCAGCCTCAGGCGCATCTCGTTCAAGGAACTCTCGATGTGGCCGGTCATGGCCGGTCCCCATGGAAGTCCACAATCGGCAAAGCAATAGGTCGGTCGATCATCGGTTGGGCTCCAGCCAGATTACATAGAGGACCTGCTGAGAAACCTGTGGAGCGAGGCATGGAAATCTTGCAGAACGTTCTGCAATAAGCTTATGACCGACGCGATGCCAGAGCCGCACGCGGCAAGGCTGAGACCGCCGTCGACGGCACCGGAAGATGACGGCGCGATCCCAGGAGCACCTCGCATGGCTCCACCCGAAGCTAGCTGATCAGCCCCCCAACAAGGCTCCTATCGCGCGAGCTCACTGACTGTTGCCAAAGGCATCCGCGCTCTTGGTGTCTGGTCAGGCTCATCACGCACGCCCTCGAAAGAACCGGTTCTCCGGTCGCGGCAGCCCCAGGTGCTCGCGAAGCGTGGTGCCTTCGTATTCGTGTCGGAAGATGCCGCGCCGCTGCAATTCCGGCACGACCTTCTCGACAAAGGCATCCAGGCCGCCCGGCAGCCAGGGGAACATCACGTTGAAGCCGTCCGAGCCCTGGCTTTCCAGCCACTCCTGCATCTCGTCGGCGATCGACTGCGCCGTGCCGACGAAAGCCAGCCCGGCATAGCCACCCACCCGCTGGGCCAGCTGGCGTACGTTCAAGCCCTCTCGCTCGGCCAACTGGAGCACGCGCTCGCGGCTGGTATGGCTGGCGTTGGTCTGCGGGATGGGCGGAAGTGGGCGTTCCGGATCGAGGCCCGATACGTCATGGCCCAGGGCGATGGACAGCGAGGCGATGGCGCTCTCGTAGTGCACCAGGCTGTCCAGCTTCGCGCGTATGGCACGGGCCTCCTCCAGGGTATCGCCGACCACCACCAGCACGCCGGGCAGGATATTCAGGTGTTCGCGCGGGCGGCCGAGGCGGTCCATGCGCTGCTTCACGTCGGCGTAGAATGCCTGGCCGTCGGCCAGGCTGCCGTGGGCGGCGAAGATCACTTCGGCGGTTTCCGCGGCCAACTGGCGCCCCGCCTCCGAGGCGCCGGCCTGGACGATCACCGGCCAACCCTGTGGCGGGCGGGCGATGTGCAGCGGCCCACGCACCCTGAAGAATTCACCCTGGTGATCGAGGCGGCGCAGGCGTTGCGGGTCGAAGTATTCCCCGCTCTGCGCGTCGCGGACGAAAGCGTCGTCGGCCCAGCTGTCCCAGAGTCCGGTGACCACGTCGTAGAACTCCCGTGCGCGCTGGTAGCGGCGATCATGCTCCAGGTGTTCATCGAGGCCGAAGTTCAGCGCGGCGTCCGGATTGGACGTGGTGACGATGTTCCAGCCGGCACGACCGCCGCTCAGGTGGTCGAGGGAGGCGAAGCGCCGGGCCACGTGGAACGGCTCCTCGAAACTGGTCGAGGCGGTGGCCACCAGGCCAATGCGCTCGGTGACCTGGCTCAGCGCCGAAAGCAGCGTGAAGGGTTCGAAGGAGGTGGCGGTATGGCTGCGCTTGAGCGCTTCCAGCGGCATGTTCAGCAGGGCCAGGTGGTCGGCCATGAAGAAGGCGTCGAAGCGACCACGCTCCAGCGTCTGGGCGAAGCGCTTGAGGTGTTCGAAGTTGAAGTTGGCGTCGCGGTAGGCGCCCGGGTAGCGCCAGGCGCCGGTGTGGATGCTGACCGGACGCATGAAGGCCCCGAGCTTGAGCTGGCGCTGAGCGGCCATGGCGGAACTCCTGGCAGGCGAAGGATGCCGGCCAGTCTTGCAACCCAGACAGGCTATGCAAAGCAATTAAAAATTATCGAAACAGCACCGGAAGACATAAGCGCGGCGCGCATCGACTTATTCCTTCATTAAAAGCATGGACAATTTCTAATTCCTTCTGGTTATCAGGTAGATCGAATCATTCTTTTCGTCCCGCACCTCGCCCCTGCCAGAATCCGCCTCGCCAGCGGTCTACCCCCGCGGCTCTACGGCGGGCCTTTCCCATCCGGAAACGCCCGTCCTCGACAATACAAGGTACCCTGCCGGACAGGCAGGGACCGCCAAGGAGCTGGATGTTCATGAAGAAACTCACTGCCGTTACCGCCCTCGCCCTGGCCGTGCTTTCCGGCCTGGCCCATGCCGATCGTCTGGCGGACATCAAGCAGGCCGGCGTGCTGCGCGTCGCCGCCTTCGACAGCAACCCGCCATTCGGCTTCGTCGACGCCAGGAGCAAGCAGATCGAAGGCCTCGACGTCGACTACGCCAAGGCCCTGGCCGACAAGCTCGGGGTGAAGCTGCAGGTGCTGCCGACCAACCCCGCCAACCGCATCCCGCTGCTCACCGCCCACAAGGTCGACCTGGTCCTGGCCAACTTCACCATCACCCCGGAACGCGCCCAGCAGGTGGATTTCAGCATTCCCTACTTCTCCTCGGGGCAGCAGTTCATCGTCAAGAAAGGCACGCTGAAGAGCCCGGACGAGCTGAACAAGTGGCGCGTCGGCGTGGACAAGGGCACGGTCAACGAAGGTGTGCTGCGCGAGAAGTTCCCCGGCGCCAAGGTCATCGCCTACGACGACACCCCCTTCGCCTTCACCGCCCTGCGCAACGGCCAGGTGCAGGCCATCACCCAGGACGGTCCCAAGCTGATCGGCCTGCTGGCCAACGTGCCGGACAAGGACAAGTACGAAGTGCCGCCCTTCACCATTTCCAACGACCTGATCGGCGTCGGCATTCCCAAGGGCGAGACCGCCCTGGTCGAATTCGTCAACCAGAGCCTGCACGAACTGGAGGCCGACGGCCAGGCGCAGAAGATCTACGACACCTGGTTCGGTCCCGACACCAAGACCCCGCTGGCGCGCCTGTACAAGATCGGCGACAAGAGCTGAGCCCCGCTACCCGCAACACCCGCGCGCCCACGGCAGTGAGGCGCGCTTTTCGTTCTTCCCGATGGAAACCCGCACATGTTCGGCGAACTCCTCGCCCCGCATTACCTGCGCTGGCTGCTCGACGGCTTCCTCATGAGCCTGGGTCTGTCCGCCCTCGCCTGCCTGCTCGCCACCGCGCTCGGCGCGCCCCTGGCCATCGCCCGTCTGGCGCGCAGCCGCTACTGGTCCTGGCCGGCGCGGGCCTACCTGGCGCTGTTTCGCAACACCCCGCTGCTGGTGCAGCTGTTCTTCTGGTACTTCGGCGTGCCGGCGCTGCTGCCGGAGGACCTGGTGGCCTGGCTCAACACGCCCCATGAGCTGACGCCGGGCGGCTTCCCTCTGGCCTGGCCCTCCTTCGAGTTCCTCGCCGCCGCCTGGGGGCTGACGCTCTACACCACCGCCTTCGTCGCCGAGGAACTGCGCGCCGGCATCGCCTCGGTACGCCCCCAGCAGCACGCCGCCGGCCTGGCCCTGGGCCTGCGGCCGATGCAGGTGTGGCGCCTGGTGGTACTGCCCCAGGCCCTGCGCACTGCCCTGCCGCCGCTGCTGGGGCAGTACATGAACGCGCTGAAAAACTCCTCGCTGGCCATGGCCATCGGCCTGGCCGAGCTGTCCTACGCCTCGCGCCAGGTGGAAACCGAGACCTTCAAGACCTTCCAGGCCTTCGGCATCGCCACCCTGCTCTATATCGGCGCCATTGCCCTGATCGAGGCCATCCAGCACAGCCGCCGCTACCGCCGGGGGGCAGCCTGAGCCATGGACTTCTCGGTGATCCTCGACAACCTGCCCTATCTGCTGCTCGGCGCCTGGCCCGATGGCCCACTCGGCGGCGCCGCGCTGACGCTGCTGCTGGCGCTGCTCTCAGGCCTGGCCTCGGCGGTGCTCGGCCTGGCCCTGGGCATCGCCCTGGCGGTGCTGCGCGGCTGGCCGAAGATGCTACTGGTGACGGTGCTCGGCTTCTTCCGCGCCATCCCGGTGCTGATGCTAATCTTCTGGGCCTACTTCCTGCTGCCCATCGTCTTCCACCTCGACGTACCGGCGCTGGCCACGGTGGTCTGCGCCCTCTCGCTGATCGGCGGCGCCTACCTTGCGCACTCGGTCCATGCCGGCATCGGCAGCCTGCCCGCCGGCCAGTGGGCGGCCGCCCGCGCACTCGGCCTGCGGCCCTGGCAGGTGCTGCGCCTGGTGATACTGCCGCAGGCCCTGCCGATCATGCTGCCGTCCTTCCTCAACCAGTGGGTGTCGCTGATCAAGGACACCTCCCTGGCCTACGTCATCGGCGTGGGCGAGCTGTCCTTCGTGGCCACCCAGGTGAGCAACCGGGTGATGGTCCATCCCACGGAGATCTTCCTGTTCGTCGCCCTGCTCTACTTCCTGCTCTGCTCCACCCTCGACCTGCTCGCCGCGCTGTTCGCGCGCCACGCCCCCAACCAGCGGACCCCGTCATGATCGAATTCGACAATGTCAGCAAGCACTACGGCGACTTCCCCGTGCTGCGCAACTGCAGCACCCGCGTTGCCAAGGGCGAGGTGGTGGTGGTCTGCGGCCCCTCGGGCTCGGGCAAGTCGACGCTGATCAAGCTGGTCAACGGCCTGGAACCCTTCGATAGCGGCAGCGTGCGAGTCGACGGCGTCGAGGTCGGCGCCCCCGGCACCGACCTGCCGGCGCTGCGTGCGCGGGTGGGCATGCTGTTCCAGCACTTCGAGCTGTTCCCACACCTGTCGGTGCGCGGCAACCTGCTGCTGGCCCAGCGCCACGTGCTGCGCCGCTCCGAGGACGAGGCCAATGCGCGCGCCCTGGAGCTGCTGGAGCGCGTGGGCCTGCGCGAACAGGTCGACAAGTACCCGACGCAGCTCTCCGGCGGTCAGCAGCAGCGCGTGGCCATCGCCCGCGCGCTGACCCTCGACCCACTGTGCATGCTGTTCGACGAACCCACCTCGGCGCTGGACCCGGAGATGGTCAACGAAGTGCTCGACGTCATGGTCGAACTGGCCCGCGGCGGCATGACCATGCTCTGCGTCACCCACGAGATGGGCTTCGCCCGCAAGGTCGCCGACCGCGTGCTGTTCATGGACCAGGGAAGGATTCTCGAGGACGTGCCCACCGAAGCCTTCTTCGGTGACCCGCACGGCCGCCACGAGCGTTCGCGGGCCTTCCTGGCGAAGATCCTGCCGCACTGAATCTCAGCGCAGGGCGTAGTCGCCGTCCGGGGGTGGGGTTGCACCGGTGGCAGAGGGGGTGGCGAGCAGTTCGCGCAGGTGGCGGGTGACGATCCACGGCTTTTCCAGCATCAGTTGATGGCCGCAGCCGGCCAGCACTTCGAACAGCGAGCCGGGCAGCAATTCGTGCAGGGGCCGGGCGCGTTCGGCGGGCGTCAGACCGTCGCTGTCACCGGCAAGGATGCGCAAGGGAAGACGCAGCGTCCGCAGGTCCTCGACTGCCGGCCAGGCGGCCTGGCCCACCAGGGCCTTGAACACATGGAGGCGGTTGTTCTCAGTGAGCCGCTCCTCGTAGTCCACCAGCGCCGGATCGGCGTCCGGATGCCAGGCGCGCTCGCGGAACCCTTTCGCCAGGACCGGGCGGAACCACTCCAGCAGCCACGCCGGCAGCGACAACAGGCCGCCGGTGGCCTGCGGCCGCTCCAGTTGGGTGCCCAACAGCAGCGCTGCGTCGATCAGCTCACCCTGCCCTTGCGCCTGCAGGGCCAGCAGGCTGCTCAGGCTCAACCCGGTGCCGAAGGAATGCGCGGCCAGCAGATTGCGCACGCCGGCGTAGCGATGCAGCACCGCGAGCTGGTCGGCTACCAGTTCGTCCCAGGCGTAGGCTTCGGCGCGACGCGGCTTGTCGCTGGCGCCATGGCCGAGCAGGTCCCAGGCCACCAGGCTGTAGCCGGCATCCTTCAGTGCCACCCACTGTTCGCGCCATTGGTCCTTGTTGCCGCCACCGCCGTGGGCGAAGAACACCACGGTATCCGGGTACTCGTGTCCCCGGTGATGGGCCAGGCTGATGCGCCGGCCGGGGCGGATCTCCACGCTTTCGCCGCGTACTCGCGGCAGTCCGTGTTCAGGCATCGGTGAGGCTCTCCTCGACAAGGGAATTACGGATCAGGCCCAGGTGCTCGCGCAATGTGCGGCCCTGGTAGCGACGGCGGAACAGGCCGCGCCGTTGCAGCAGCGGCACCACTTGGTCGACGAAGTCGTCGAGGCCGCCGGGCAGGTACGGTGGCATGATGTTGAAGCCGTCGGCGGCACCGGCCTCGAACCAGTGCTGCAATTGGTCCGCGACATCCTCGGCGGTACCCACCAGCACGCGGTGGCCGCGGGCGTCGGCGATGCGCTGGTAGAGCTGGCGGATGCTCAGGCCCTCGCGCCGGGCCAGGTCCAGCAGCAGGTGCTGGCGGCTGACGCCGGACTCGGTTGGCGGCAGTTCCGGCAGCGGCCCGTCCAGCGGCAGGCTGGAAAGGTCGAAGCCACCCGCGACGTCCCCCAGCAGCGACAGCCCGACCACGGGCTGCACCAGCGCCTGCAGTTCGGCGTGGCGTTCATGCGCTTCGGTGCGGCTGGCGCCGAGGATCGGCAATACCCCCGGCAATACCTTGATGCCGTCCGGGTCGCGGCCGTGGCGGACGGCGCGGGCCTTGATGTCGGCATAGAAGGCCTGGGCACTGGCCAGCTCCGGCTGTGCGGTGAACAGTACTTCGGCATGGCGCGCGGCGAGGTTGCGGCCGGCCTCGGAAGCACCGGCCAGCACCTGTACCGGCGCCACGCCCCGGTGTCGCCAGCGCAAGCGCACACGCCCCAGGAAATCCTCGGCCATGCGGTAGCGGCAGGCGTGTTCGTAGTGGCTGGCGCGACCGAAGTTACCGGCCTCCTCGGCATTGCTCGAGGTCACCAGGTTCCAGCCGCTGCGTCCACCGCTCAGGGCCTCCAGTGTGGCGAAGGCGTCCGCGACCGTGCCCGCGTCGTTATAGGACGAGGTCACGGTGGCCACCAGGCCGATGTGCCGGGTTTCCACCGCCAGGTGCGCGAGCAGCGTCAGCGGTTCGAAGTGCTCCGTGCGAGCCATCCGGCTCAGGGCGTCGAGGCGGCCCGGCAACATGGCCAGGGTATCGGAGAGGAAAATGGCATCGAAGCAGCCACGCTCCGCGGTGCGAGCCAGCGCGCGGTAGTGCCCGGCGTCCAAGCCGCCCTCCGCCAGAGCCCGCGGGTGGCGCCAGCCGGCCAAGTGGTGCCCGGTGGCCATGAGAAAGGCCCCCAGGGCCATCTGTTTCACCGCGCTCATGCCATCGCCCCCGCCAGCGCCTCGCCTGGCTGGGCCGCCAGCAGGCTGCGCGTATAGGGGTGGCTGGGCACGCGCAGCACCTGGCCGGTCTCGCCCAGTTCGACGATGCGCCCGCCCTGCATGACCGCAATACGGTCGCACAGGCGCGCCGCCACCCGCAGGTCATGGGTAATGAACACCAGTGTCAAGCCCAGCTCGCGCTGCAACTGTTCCAGCAGTTCCAGTACCTGTTGCTGAACCAGGGCATCCAGCGCCGACACGCACTCGTCGGCTACCAGTATCTGCGGCTGCACCGCCAGGGCACGAGCGATGCCGATGCGCTGGCGCTGGCCGCCGGAGAAGTCCTTCGGATAGCGCTCGAAGGCGCTCTCGGGCAGGCCCACCTGCTGGAGCAGGCCACGCGCGCGGCGTTCGGCTTCAGTCGCCGGCACGCCCTGGGCCAGGGCTCCGGCCATCACCTGGGCGCCTATGCATTGGCGTGGATTGAGCGAAGCGTAGGGGTCCTGGAAGACCATCTGGATGTGTTTGCGCAGTGGCCGCAGGCGGCGCTGCGACAGCTGCGCCAGATCCTCGCCGCGCAGCAGCAGCTCGCCGGCGTCCGGGCGCAACAGGCGCACCAGGGCGCGCCCCAGGGTGGTCTTGCCGGAGCCGGACTCGCCTACGATGCCCAGGCTCTCGCCGGGACGCAGGGCGAAGCTGGCATCCTCCAGCGCCGCCACCTGCCGGCGACGCCAAAGCCCCTGGCGGCTGGCGTAGGTCTTGTACAAGCCACGGGCCTCCAGTTGCGGCAAGGCTTCGCCATCGACGCGCCGGGCTACGCGCGCTGGCATGTGCAACGCGGCTAGCAGGCGCCGGGTGTAGGGATGGGCCGGCGCGTCGAGCACCCGGCGCAGGGGGCCCTGCTCCACCGCCTGGCCCTTTTCCATCACCAGCACTCGGTCGGCGATAGCTTCGACCACGGCGAAGTCATGGGTAATCAGCAGCACCGCCATGCCCTTCTCTCGCTGGATGCGCCGCAGCAGTTCCAGGATTCGGGCCTGGCTGCTGACGTCCAGCGCCGAGGTCGGCTCGTCGGCGATCAGCAGCGCCGGTTCCAGGGCCAGGGCGATGGCGATCACCACGCGCTGGCGCTGGCCGCCGGAAAGCTGGAAGGGATAGGCGTGGTAAAGCGTGGGCGGGTCCGGCAGGCCGACGTAACCGAGCAGTTCGAGAATCCGCGCACGCCTTTGCGAGCGGGAGGCCACGCCGTGGGCGCGCAACGTCTCGTCGAGCTGGCGGCCGATGCTCAGCAGCGGGTTGAGCGCACTCATCGGCTCCTGGAAGACCATGGCGATGTCCTTGCCGCGCAGTTGGCGCATGCCCTCCTCGCTGCGCCCGGCCAGGTCTTCGCCGTGCCAGCGGATGCTCCCGGCCACAGGCTGCAGGTGCGTCGGCAACAGCCGCAGGATGGCATTGGCCAGCATCGACTTGCCCGAGCCGGACTCGCCGACCACACAGAGCACCTCGCCGGCGTCCAGCGCCATGGAAAGGTCCTGCACGGCGTGGGCGCGGTCGCCGCCAGCCGGCAGGTCGATGCGCAAGTCACGCACTTCCAGCAGTTTTCCACTCATCGACGGCCTCCTTGCTGCATGGCCTCGCGCAGGCCTTCCCCGACCTGTTGCACGGCCAGTACCGTCAGCAGGATGGCGATGCCCGGCAGGACACTCATCCATGGGGCCTCGCGCAACAGGTTGCGCGAGGCATTGATCATGTAGCCCCAGCTCATCGCCTCGGGGTCGCCGAGCCCGAGGAAGGCCAATGCCGCTTCGGTGAGAATGGCCGCGGCGAGAATGAAGGTCAGGCTTACCAGCAGCGGGGACAGCGCATTGGGCAGTATCTGCGTGAAGGCGATGCGTGCCGGCCCCTGGCCCAGTACCACCGCGGCCTGGACGAACTCGCGCTGACGCAGGCTGAGGAACTCGCCGCGCACCAGGCGCGCCACGGGCGGCCAGGCCACCAGTGCCAAGGCCAGGACCACCGAGCCCAGCGAGGGCTCCATCAGTGCCACCAGCACCACGGCCAGGACCAGTTGCGGGATGATCTGGAAGCATTCGGCGATGCGCATCAGCAGCTCGTCGACCCAGCCGCCGAAGTAGCCGGCCACGGCGCCTACCAGCAGTGCCGGCAGCAATGTCGCCAGGGTCGCCAGCAGGCCCACGCCGAGTGAGGTCCGCGCTCCGTAGAGCAGCCCGGCGGCGATGTCCCGGCCGAGCATGTCGGTGCCCAGCCAGTGGGCCGGGTCGCCCAGTGGCGGTATCAGCGGCTTGGCCAGCATGTCCCAGGGGCCGTCGGCGCACAGCCAGGGCGCCAGCACGGCGGCCAGGCCCAGGGCGAACAGGAAGAGCGCCGCCAGGGCCGCGCCGGGGCGGGAGAAATAGGCTCGCAGCAGGCTCATCGGCTTTCCCCCGCCGCACCTATGCGCGGATCCAGCAGGCGGCAGGCCAGGTCGGCGAGGAAGTTGAACGACACCACCAGGCAAGAGATCACCAGGAATATCCCCAGCAATAGCGCATAGTCACGCTGGCTCAAGGCGTCGTAGAGCAGCCGGCCGATGCCTGGCCAGGCGTAGACCACCTCGATCAGCAATGCGCCGCTGGCCAGTTGACCCAGTTGCAGGCCGGCGAAGGTCACCACCGGAATCAGCGCGTTGCGCAGCACGTGGGCGAAGAAGATGCGCCCCTCGCCCAAGCCCTTGGCCCGAGCCAGGCGCACATGCTCCAGGGGCAGGATGTCGAGCATGGCGTTGCGCGTGAGGTGCACGTACATCGCCAGCGACAGGAAACTCAGCGACAGGCATGGCAGCAGCAGGTGGCCAAGACGGTCGCCCAGCCACGTCCAGCCCTGCAGCCCGGTGCCCACGCTCTGCATACCGAAGGCCGGCAGCCAGCCAAGCCGCACCGAGAACAGCAGTACCAACAGCAATGCCAGCCAGAACGGTGGCGTAGCGAACAGCACCCACACCAGGCGGCCGATCAACCGGTCCAGAGACCCACCGCGCTGCTGACTGCGCGCCGCCAGTACGCCGAGCAGCACGCCCAGCGACAATGAAACGACGAAGGCCGAGCCCATCAGCAGCAGGGTCGCCGGCAGGCGTTCGGCGATCAGTGACCAGACACCCTCCTGGTTGCGATAGGAATACCCCAGGTCGAGGTGGGCTATCTGCACCAGGTAGCGCCACAACTGCACTGGCAGCGACAGGTCCAGGCCCATCTCGCCACGCAGCCTGGCGATATAGTCGGCATCGTCGCTACCGGCCTCGCCGGCCATCAGCAGCGCCGGGTCCCCAGGGGCCAGGCGCAGTAGCAGGAAGGCCCCCACCAGTACCGCGAGAATCAATGCCAGCGCACGACCCAGGCGGCTGCAGGCATACAGCAGGACACTCATGGCTTGGCCGGCTCCAGGTAGACCTCGGCGTAGCTGTCATTGAGGCTGGTGGCGCTGCGCAGCAGGTTGTGCACGTTCTGGTGGTAAAGCGTGGGGAAGCGCATCTCGAAGATGGGCGCGATCGGCAGGTCGTCGTTGAGCTTGCGCTCCAACTGGCCATAGAGCGCCTGGCGCTGCGGGCCTTCGGCTGTATCGGCGATCTTCTGCCAGAGCGCGTCGGCCTCGGCGCTGCGGTAGCCGACGATATTGGCGAAGGGCGAGGTCTTGAGGATGTAGTCGGAGCGGTACAGGTAGGCGCTGGTCAGATAGGGGTCGCCGATCTGGAAGATGAAGTTGTAGGTCAGGTCGAAATCCCAGTCGCTTGCGCGCTGGTACCAGGTGGCCGCATCGGAGGTGGCCACCTGCACCTTGATGCCCAACGGCAGCAGGGCCTGCTTGGTGTATTCGGCCAGGCGCTCCCAGGCGCCGCCCTTCTCACCGTTGAGCAAACGCACGCGCAGCTTGCTCGCGTCCACACCGGACTCGGCGATCAGCGCCTTGGCCTTGGCCGGGTCATAGCCGTACTGCGGCAATGCGGGATCGTGGAAGGCGCCGAGGAACGGGCCGCTGGCGACCTTGCCGGTACCGAAGAAGATGTTGTCGACGATGAACTGGCGGTTCAGCGCATAGAGGATCGCCTGGCGCACCTTGGGGTTGTCCAGGCCGGGCTTGCGCGTGTTTATCTGCAGGAAGGCCAGGCCCGGGTACAGCTCGTAGCCCTTCTCCGAGGCAGCCACGCCTGGCAGTTGGGAGAGGCGCTTGAGATCCGCGTAGTCGGCGTCGCCGCTGCGCAAGACCTGCACTTCGCCACGTTCGAACGCGGCGGCGCGGGAGGCGGCGTCGGGAATCACGTGGTAGACGATGCCATCCAGGTACGGCAGCCCCTGGCGCCAGTAATCGGGGTTGCGCGCCAGGCGGATGTAGGCGCCGCGTTTCCATTCCTGGAAGACGAAGGGCCCCGTGCCCACGGGCTTGTTGTTGTACGGGTTGGCACGGTAGTCGGTGCCTGCATACAGATGTTTGGGGACGATTGGCCGCAGCCCGCTGCCCAGCGCGGAGAGCAAGGGCGAAAAGGGTTTCTTCAGGTGGAATACCACCTGCTGCTCGCCCCTGGCCTCGATGCTGTCGACGTACTCGCCGAAAATGCTCGCCATGCGCTTGTCCACCTGCGGGTAGAAGTCGCGGAAGCTGAACAGCACGTCGGCCGAGCCGAACGGCTGGCCGTCGTGCCATTTCACGTTCGGCTGCAGGTCGAAGGTATAGGTCAGGCCATCGGGCGCTATCGCCCAGCTGCGAGCCAGCACCGGCTGCGGCTTCAAGTCGGTGTCGAAGGTCAGCAGGCCTTCGAGGATCTTGCCGCCGACGTACTGGGTGGCAACGTGGCTGACTACTGCATGGGACAGCGACGGTGGCTCCGGCTGGGCCACCAGGTCGAGAATGCCGCCGCGCGTCGGCTCCGCGTGCACACTGCCGGCGAAGGCCAGGCCCAGGGCCAACAGCCCGGCAATCAGGCGGGCGCGCCGGGGCGCGGCGGGTAAATTGGGGGTCGGCATGCAGGCTCCTATGGATCGACAAGTCTTCGCCAGGGCCGGAGCAAGCCCTGTGCCATCCCACTGCACCCCAGCCGGCGTGGCTTCCCTGGGGGCTGCTGGCCTGGCCGCTGGTGCAAATCCGACAGTCGCGGCACAGTCCTGCGGGAAAAGCAGCAACGCCGGCTGGCAGGGGCCGCCAATCACGCGCCTGGAAGCCTGGCACAAGGATTGCGAATCTCCGGCGAACTTTCACAGTGGAGCCCCAGGGCAATGACACAGGACTATCTCGGCAATCCCATCGACAGCCAGATTCCGGCGACCGTGCAGGCCATCGACGACTTCGTCGGCGGCGTGCTCGCCTACCAGGTGCGTGCGGAAAACATCCTCGCCGGCGCCGAATCCGACCCCGGCTCGGTGCTGGCCAATGCCTTCGCCGGGCTCCTGATGATGTTTGCCGAGTCGCCGCAAGCCCCCCGACTGGCGGCGCGCTACCTGCGACGAGCAGAAGAAGCCGGCCCCGGTACGCCCCGTGCGCGGCTGTACACCAGCCTACTGCGCGCCTGGAGCGATGACGACCTGCAGGCCGCGCTGCGCCTGAGCGAGCGGTTGCTCGACGAGAACCCCAGGGACCTGCTGGCGGCCAAGCTCAACCAGTATTTCGAGTTCAACCGCGGCAACGCCCCAGCCATGCTGCGCATCGCCCTCAAGGCGGTGGCAGGCACCGAGGAAGTGCCCCAGGCCTACGGCATGCTGGCCTTCGCCTACGAGCAGTGCCACCTGCTGGACGAGGCCGAGGCCTCGGCACGCTACGCCCTGCAGCTGCTACCGGAAGAACCCTGGGCGCAACACGCCCTGGCCCACGTGCTGCTGACCCGGGGACGCATCGAGGAAGGCACGCATTTCCTGGAGGCGGCCAGCGCCGGCTGGCAGGGCCTGAATTCCTTCATGTACACCCACAACTGGTGGCATCTCGCGCTGTTCCACCTCGCGCGCGGCCGAGATCAGCGGGTGCTGGAGATCTACGACCAGCATGTGTGGGGCATCTTTCCCGAATACTCCCAGGACCAGATCGGCGCGGTATCGTTGCTGGCGCGCCTGGAGTTCGCCGGCATCGACGTCGGTGAGCGCTGGCAGGCGCTGCTGCCTTACTTGCGCGAACGCCGCAGCGACGCGGTGCAGCCCTTCCTCAGCCTGCAGTATCTCTACGGCCTGGCACGCGCCGGGCAGGCCGAGGCCGAAGAATTGCTGGGCGCCCTGCGCGAGCAAGCCGAACGTGCGCCGGCGTTCAGCCGCGCAGTGTGGGCCGAAGTCACCCTGCCTGCAGCAGAAGGCCTGCTGGCCCATGCCCGCGGCGATCACGCGCAGGCTGTGAAGCGCCTGGGCCAGGCCCTGCCCCGTCTCACCGAAATCGGCGGCAGCCACGCCCAGCGCGATCTCTTCGCCCTCATCGAGCTGGACGCCCAGCTCAAGGCCGGTGACTGGGTGGCCGCGCAGCAGGCCCTGGAGCTGCGCCGCCGCTACGACCCGCAGGACGTCCCCACCAACTGCCATCTACAGCGTGTCTACCGGGCCCTGGGCCTGCCCCGGGAAGCCGCACGCGCAGGGCGGCGGCCGGAGAAGGCCCTGACCGGGAGTTGAGCCTCACCCCCGCTGCATGCGGGCCAGGTACACGCCGCGGGCGATGGCCCGCGCCACACAATCGGCGGCCGCCGAGCCGATGCGCGACAGCTCCACCTGGCGGCGTTGCCCATCCACCAGTTCGCGTTCGCCGGAGGCCAGGGCGAACAGGCTGTCGCCATCGAACGGCAGGTGTGCCGGACGCACCGCGCGGGCGATGCCATCCTGGGCCATGATCGCCAGGCGCTTGCACTCAGCCGTGCTCAGCCGGGCGTTGCAGGCCACCACCGCCAGGGTGGTGTTGGCGCCGGCCTGCAGGCGACCCATGGAGTCCAGCCGCGACAACTCGGGCATCGGCTCGCTGCAATCCATCTTCCCCGCCGGGCGGTGCCCGCCGAACTCGGTGCCCTGCTCCCAGGGCCATGCCCAGAAGGTCTCGCCGTCGGGCATGTACACCGAACCGATGGGGTTGGCCACCACCAGCGCGCCCACCAGCAGGCCGTCGCCCAGGTCCAGCGAGGCCGAACCGAGGCCGCCGGTGAGCACCCCGGCCATGGCGCCACGGCCGGCACCCACCGCACCCAACTCGAAATCCGCTCCCGCCGCCGCCAAGGCCCGCATGCCCAGTTGCCGATAGGGCGGCTCCAGGCCCCAGGCCTTGTCGCCGCCGTTGGCCAGGTCGTGCAGCACCGCAGCCGGCACTATGGGGATGGCCGGCGCGCCAGGCTTCAGGTGCAGGCCCACGTCCTGCGCCGAAAGCTGCGCGCTGACACCGTCGGCGGCTCCCAGGCCGAATACGGAGCCACCGGAGAAGACCAGGGCGTGCAACTGGCCGACCATGTTCTCCGGCTCCAGCGCGGCGGACTCACGGCCGCCGGGGCCACCGCCGCGGATATCGACACTGGCGCTCCAGAATCCGTCCGGGCGCAGCACAGTGACACCGCTGTGCGCCTGTTCATCGGTGGCATGGCCGACCAGCAGGCCGGGGATATCGGTAATCAGGTTGCGCGGGCCGGGTCTGGGCATGCGTCACTCCAGGCAGGGAAAAGGAATTCGAAGCAGGTCGCATTGGAGCAAGGCTCATGCCAGCAGGTCCCGGTATACGGGCGGCCGGGCCTGTTGCAAATCCAGCAACGCCCTCCTGCGTAGCGCTGCGGCGGCATCCGCTGCGGGGAATCCAGCAGCCTGGAACGGCACTGCTGCAAAGCCAGCAGGATGCGCCGACGGAAAATCACAACCCGCTGAAATACAAGGGATTTTTCTTCTGGCACAGCGCTTGCCTGGGCAGCCGCCATGAGCTTGAGCCTGCCTTCCGACTGAACGCGACCAGTCCCTCCCAGCAACAAGCCGTTCGCCAACACGGCCTCGACGCCGTCGACACGATAACCCGCAACGGCCACCCAGACGGGCGCCGCCGGGAGCCACCATTGGAGCGTACCCATGAACCACGCAATCCGCGCCCACCGCGCCTTGCCCACCCGCAAGCTGTTCACCCACAGCCTGTTGTTCCTCGCCATCGCCCAGGCCCTGCCGGCCCTGGGCGCCGAGGCGGACAGCGGCGCCAGCAGCGACAACCGCCTGAACACCGTCGTGGTGGTCGGCAACCGCGGCCAGGCGCGCACCCTGGCGGAAAGCCCGGCGCCGGTCGACGTGATCGCCGGCAGCCAGTTACAGGCCACCGGCCAGGGCGACCTGACCCGCGCCCTGAGCCACGTCCTGCCGTCGCTGAACCTGCCCGCCTCGTCTGGCTTCGGCTCCACCTCGGTGGTACGTCCGATCAGCCTGCGCGGCCTCAATGGCGACCAGATCCTGGTGCTGGTCAACGGCAAGCGCCGGCACAACAGCGCGCTGCTGAACAACGGCACCTACCTCAACTCCGGTTCGCAACCGGTGGACCTGGACATGATCCCCATCGCCCTGGTGGACCATGTCGAGATCCTCCGCGACGGGGCCTCCGCGCAGTACGGCTCCGATGCCATCGGCGGGGTGATCAACATCGTCCTCAAGCAGACCGACCACGGTGGCAGCCTGTCCACCACCTATGGGCAGAACTACGAGAACGGCGACGGCGAAACCGTGCGCCAGACCGGCGACTTCGGCATCGAACTACCCAATCAGGGTTTCCTCAACTTCGCCCTGGACGCCAAGAAACAGCGCATCTCCGACCGCTCGGACAACGCCCTGTACACCGACTCGGCCGGCGACAGCAGCCTGCAGCACCTGTATTACGGCACCGGCCTGCCCAAGGCGCGCAACTTCAGCCTGGGCTACAACGGCGAGCTGCCGGTCAACGACGCCCTGACCCTGTACTCGTTCTCCACCCTCACCCGGCGCAACTCCGAAAAGCCCCTGGCATTCCATCAGCCGGCCAGCTTCAACGGCATCCAGACGCCCTTCCCCGAAGGCGTCGAGGACACCCTGAGGTTCGTCGAGGAAGACTTCCAGTTCGCTTTCGGCGGCAAGGGCGAGGTCGGCGGCTGGGACTACGACCTGTCCACCACCTATGGCCAGGACCACGCCGAAGCGACCCTGCGGCACACCTACAACCTCAGCTACGGGCCGGACTCGCCGACCTCGGTGGATACCGGGGTCAAGACCTTCAGCCAATGGACCAACAACCTCGACCTGAGCCGCTCCTTCGACCTCGGCCTGGCCAAGCCCACGCAGATATCCTGGGGCCTTGAGCAGCGGTATGAGAACTACAAGATCGGCAAGGGCGAACTGGCCTCCTACGGCACCGGCGATTTTCCGCTCGGCGCCAACGGCGCGCCCATTCCGCCGGGTACCATCTCCGGCGCCGGCACCCGGCCCGAGGACGCCGACAGAAAGGGGCGCACCAGCTATGCCGGCTATGGCGAGATCGGCCAGGACCTCAGCGACCAATGGCATGTGGACCTGGCCGGCCGCTACGAGCACTTCAACGACGGCTCCGGCGTGACCACCAATGGCAAGTTCTCCACGCGCTACCAGCTGACGCCCATCCTGGCCCTGCGCGGCACCATCAGCACCGGCTTCCGCGCGCCCTCGCTGGCCCAGCAGATCTACAGTTCCACCTCGCAGAGCAGCGTCAACGGCAACCTGATCGACTACCGCAACGTCGCCGTGGACTCCGCGGTGGCCAAGGCCCTGGGCGCCTCCAACCTGAAGCCGGAGAAGTCCACCAACTACAGCCTCGGCCTGACCCTGCAGCCAACCGAGGCCAGCAGCGTCACCCTCGACGCTTACCAGATCAAGATCCGCGATCGCATCGCCCAGACCGGCTACCTGGGCGGCACCGACCAGATCCGCGCGATCCTCAGTGGCGCCGGTCTCAATCCCAACCAGTTCGTCACCTACTTCACCAACGCCCTGGATACCACCACCCACGGCATCGATGTGGTCGGCGATTTCCGCCAGGACTACGGCAATTTCGGCCGCGTCCGCTACAGCCTCGGCTTCAACTGGAACCAGACCGAAATCGACAAGATCCACGCCTCTGCCCTGGCCAGGTCCACCCTGGGTCCGGATGGCGGTTATGACCGCCAGCGCCAGGGCAACCTCAAGCACGGCACGCCCGAATCCAAGCTGGTGCTGGGCGCCGACTGGAACATCGGCGACTTCGACGTGAACCTGGCGCTGACACGCTACGGCGAATACACCGAGTACGGCACCGCCGAGGAATTCGACCGCACCTTCGATCCCAAATGGATCACCGACCTCAACGTCGACTACCACCTCACCCGCAACCTCAAGCTCACGGCAGGTGCCAACAACCTGTTCAACGTCTACCCCGAGCGTACCCACCTGCCGAGCAGCTCCGGGGCCTTCCCCTATGGCCTGTTCTCGCCCTACGGCAGCACCGGGGGCTACTGGTACACCGGCCTGACCTACGACTTCTGACCCGCCCCGCGCCCCTGGCCACAGGGGCGCGGCGGCCCGCAACGGGAGAACCGCCATGACCCGCCGCACCGACCAGCTCAAGCTGGGCGCCTTCCTCGCCAACAGCGGCCACCACGTCGCCGCCTGGCGTCACCCCCAGGCCCAGGCCGACGCCAGCCTGGACTTCGAACACTTCAAGCACGTTGCCCAGACCGCCGAGCGCGGACGCTTCGACGCGCTCTTCGTGGCCGACGTGGTCGCCCTCTGGGGCCACCACCTGGACGCCCTCAGCCGCACGGCCCGCGGCGAGCACTTCGAGCCCCTGACGCTGATGTCCGCTCTGGCCGCGGTGACCAGCCGCATCGGGCTGATAGCCACCGCCACCACCAGCTACAACGAGCCCTACCACATCGCCCGCAAGTTCGCCTCGCTGGACTACCTGTCCAAGGGGCGCGCCGCCTGGAACCTGGTGACGTCGGTGGTCTCCGACGAAGCCTGGAACTTCGGCCGGGAGGCCCACATCGACCACGCCGAGCGCTATCGCCGCGCCGAGGAATTCCACGACGTGGTGAAAGGTCTGTGGGACAGCTGGGAGGACGATGCCTTCATTCGCGACAAAGCCAGCGGCCAGTACTTCGACCCGGCCAAGCTGCATGTACTCGATCACAAGGGCGAGTATTTTTCGGTGCGTGGTCCCCTCAATGTGGCGCGTCCACTGCAGGGCCATCCGGTGCTGGTCCAGGCCGGCGCCTCGGAGGCCGGCAAGGCCCTGGCGGCGCGGGTGGCCGAGGTGATCTTCGCCATGGCCGAAACCATTCCCGCTGCCCAGGCCTTCTACAGCGACGTCAAGCAACGCGCCACTGCGCTGGGGCGGGATCCCGACGGCATCAAGATCCTGCCGGGCATCACGCCCTTCATCGGTCGCACCCGCGAGGAAGCCCAGGCGCTGTTCGACGAGTTCCAGAGCCTGGTCGATCCGGTGCTGGGCCTGCGCCTGCTGGCCGACACCCTGGGCGAGGATATCGATCTCTCCGCCCACGACCTCGACGGCCCGTTGCCCGACACGCCGGAGGGCCAACGTGGCAGCCGTCGCGACAAGGTACTGGAACTGGCCCGCAGGGAAGGCCTGAGCATCCGCCAGCTCTACCTGCGCCTGGCGGGCGGCAACCCGGTGATAGGAACGCCCGAGGACATCGCCGACACCTTCGACGCCTGGTTCCAGGCCCGTGCCTGCGACGGCTTCAACGTGTTCTTCCCCTACCTGCCCGGCGGCATCGAGGTATTCGTCGAACAGGTGGTGCCGCTGCTGCAGGAGCGCGGCCTGCTGCGCCGCGAATACGAGGGCGCGACCCTGCGCGAGAACCTTGGCCTGTCCCGTCCGGCCAACCGCTTCGCCGGGAGTGCAGCATGAAACTCGCGCCCTTGCTGCTGGCCGTCAGCTGTGCCCTGGCGCAACCCGCCTTCGCCCTGAACATCCTGCTGAGCAACGACGACGGCTATCGCCATCCGAACATCCGCGCGCTGTACACGGCGCTGAAGGCTGCCGGCCACAACGTGCGCATCGCCGCCCCCTACAGCGACCAGAGCGCCCGCGGCGGCGCCTTCTTCTTCGGCCGTGAGACCCGCGTTGGCCATGACGACGACCCCGCCTACCCGGACAGCTACTACCTCACCACCACCGAAAGCGGCAGCTGCGAGAGCCCGGCCTGCGCCGGGCAGAAGGTGGACATCCGCATCAGCGGCACCCCGGTGATGGCCGTGCTGCTGGGCCTGGAGAAGGTCCTGCCGCACCCGGACCTGGTGATAGTCGGGCCCAACCCCGGCAACAACCTGGGCGCCATCAACAGCGCCTCGGGCACCTTCAACGCCGCCGGCGCCGCGCTGCTCGCCGGGGTGCCGGCGCTGGCGGTCAGCACCGACCTCAAGGAGCAGGACAGCGCCCGCGTGGCGGCGCTCGTCACGCGCTTCGTCGACGCCCTGGACAAGCACCGCCAGGCCGACGGCGCGCTGCTGCCCAAGGGCGTCGGGCTCAACTTCAATCTGCCACCGCTGGCCCGGCTGCAGGGCGCCAGGCTGACCCGCGTCGGCAGCTACGTGCCCTTCCACACCCTCTACACCGAAGACCTCGGCAAGCTCGACGCCAAGCTCGCCGGCAAGCCCGGCATCGGCTTCGCCTACTCGCCGGCGCCCGGCCCGGAGAATGCCGAGGACGAAGCGGTGTGGGTCGCCAAGGGCTACCTCACCCTCAGTCCGTTCAGCGCCCTGCCCGGCGCGCCGTCCGCGAGCCCGGCCCTGGCCGGCGCCCTGGCGGCGTTGCCGGCGCTGGCCAGCCAGGAGATACGACCATGAGCCGACGGACTTTCCGCCTGGGCTTGCTCAACCGCGTCTACGCGCCGAGCTTCGAGCCGCGCCTGTACCAGCAGACCCTGGAACTGTTCGAGGCCGCCGAGGCACTGGGCTTCGAAAGCGCCTGGCTGGCCCAGCACCACTTCGCCAGCGAATCCGGGCGCCTGCCCTCGCCGTTGCTGCTGCTGGCCGCCGCCGCCGAGCGCACCCGGCGCATCCAGCTGGGCACCGGGGTGGTGGTGCTCAACCAGGAGCGGGCCCTGCGCCTGGCCGAGGACGCCGCCGTCCTCGACCTGCTCGCCGACGGCCGCCTGCAGCTGGGCCTGGGCGCCGGCTTCGACCCCGACACCTTCGCCGCCTTCGGGCAGACCCTGGACGACCGCCACGCCCACTACGACGAGCGCCTGGAGCGTCTGCGCCAGGCCCTGGCCGGTGAGCCGCTGAACGCCGAGGGCCGGGTGCTGCGCCCCGCCGCCCGGGGTCTGGAACGACGCCTGTGGGAAGCCACCTCGCGGGTCGAGCAGGTGGCCGCGCGCGGCAACGGCCTGGTGTTGGCGCCCAACCCGCAGGCCGGCGCGCAATCCCGCGCGCAGGTGATCGAACGCTACCGCCAGGCCTGGAATCCCGACACGCCGGGCAAGCCCCGCGTGGCCCTGGTGCGCGCGGTGTTCCCCGGCAGCGACGCCGCCCTCGCCGGCTCGACGCTGCACCGCGACATCCTCGCCTACGTCGAGCGCCAGCGGCGCATCGGCATCGGCCACGCCGACCCGGAGCACGGCTTCGAAGCCGTGCTCGATGGCCTCGGCGTGCTCCACGGCGACCCGGCGCGGATCGTCGAGCAGCTGCGCCAGGAGCCGGAACTGGGCGCCGACGACCAGTTGATCGTCCAGGTGCAGACCACCTCCACCGGTTTCGCCGAAGCCCTGCGCCACCTCGAAACCATCGCCCGCGACATCGCCCCGGCGCTGGGCTGGCAACCCGCCCAGCGCCAGGCCACCGCCCAGGAGACCCCGGCATGAGCCAGAAACCCTTCAAGCTCGGCTTCCTCACCCACGCCTTCGGCGACGACCCGCGCCAGGTCTACCGCGACCTGCAGGAACAGTTCGAGTTCGCCGAGGCCCTGGGCTTCGACGGCGGCTGGATCGCCCAGCACCACCTGAGCGGCGGCTTCGGCCAGCTGCCTTCGCCACTGCTGCTGTTCGCCAGCATTGCCGCGCGCACCCGGCGCATAGAGCTGGGCACCGCCGTGGTGGTGCTGCCGCTGGAGGATGCGTTGCGGCTGGCCGAGGACGCCGCGGTGCTCGATGCCCTCAGCGGCGGGCGCCTGCAATTGGGCATAGGCAGCGGCGGCGCCAACCTGGAGATGTTCAATGCCTTCGGCCGTGACGCCCAGCGCCGCCAACAGGACTTCCAGAGCGCCCAGAGCGTGCTGCAGGCAGCGCTGTCCGGTGCTCCGCTGCCGGGCGAGGCGCGGTTGCGCCTGCATCCGCCGGCGGCGGGCCTGGGCGAGCGCCTCTGGCACTCCCATGGCAGCCCCGAGGGCGCCGCCTACGCCGCCAGCCAGGGCAACGGTCTGCTGCTGGGCACCGCCACCCACGATCCGCTGATTGTGCAGAAGCCGCTGGCCGAGGCCTACCTGCAGGCCTGGCCAGGCACCGGGCGACGGCCGCGGATCGGCGTAGTGCGCGCAGTCTTCCCCGCCGCAGACAAGGCCCAGGCCCGGGCCGAACTCGCGCCGGACATAGAGCTGCACGTGCCGCGGCTGATCCGCGAGGGGCTCATCGACGAAGCCGCCGACCTCGAGCGTCACCTGAAACTGCTCAACGTCCACCATGGGCATCCGGAGGAAGTGATCGCCAGCGTGCGCCAGGACCCGGCGCTGCTGCCCTATGCCGACTACTTCATCGCCGTGGTGCAATCCGAAAGCTCGACCCAGGCCCAGGTACTGCGCCGCCTCGAGCAGCTGGCACGCGATGTCGCCCCGGCGCTGGGCTGGCGCCCGGCGGCCCCTACCCAGCCCCGGGCAGCGGTGGGATGATGCGCAGCATCGACAGCGCGGAGAGGGTGCGATGAGCCTGCAATTCAGCTGGTGCCTGGACCAGGGTGTCGCCCGCCGCGGCCTGGAGTGGGCCGCGCAACCGGCGCAATGGGTGCAATTGGCCCAGGCGGTGGAGTACGCCGGCCTGGACGATCTCTACCTGCCCGGCGGCCCGGGCCAGGCCGATAGCCTGACGGTAGCCGCGGCGCTCTGCGCGCACACCCGGCGCCTGGGCCTGACCCTCACCTTGCCCGCCGAAGCGATGCTTCCGGCGGCCCTGGCAGCCACCCTGCAGAGCCTGCAGTCACTGTCCGCCGGGCGCGTGCGCCTGCACTTGCCGGACAGCGACCGCGGCAGCCTCAAACGTGCCTTCGGCGAAGTGCTCAACCGAGACCAGCGCAACGAGCGCATCGACGAGTTCCTCGATATCCTGCAACGCCTGCTGCACGCCCCGGCCACCCCGTTGAACCACAACGGCCGCTACTTCCAACTGGAGAACGCCGGCCTGGGCCTGCGTGACCTGCCCGCCCCACCCCTGCTGCTGGACGATTCACTCGGTAGCGAACGTATCGCCGCGCGCGCCGATGTCTGCCTGCTGCAAGGCGCCACCCCTGCCGAGCTGGGCAGCCAGGTCCAGCACCTGCGCAAGGCGACAACGGCTGCTGGCCGCGAGCTGCGTTTCGCCTGCCGCTTTGGCGTCATTGCCCGCGACAGTGAGGATGAAGCCTGGGACGAGGCTGCGCGCCAGGCCCTGGCCTACGTTGCCGGCAAGGCGCCCCGGCGTGGAAGCCGCACGGTAGTGGAGCTGGTCGCCGAACGTGGCAGCCATCCGGCACGGCGCCAGGAAATCCACCCCAACCTCTGGCTGCCGCGCACCGGCGAACCCGCCGTGCTGGTAGGGAGTCACACCCAGGTCGCCGGGCGCCTGCGCGAGTTGCACGGTCAGGGCCTTGACCAGGTCATCCTGCACGCCGCTGACGCGGTGCGCGAAGTGCTGCGCTTCGGCGAGCGGGTACTGCCACTGCTGCGCGCACCGGCGCAGGAGGAAAGCCACGTTGAGTGTTGAACACCCCATGGAAATCGACTGGTTCCTGCCCACCAATGGCGACGGCCACCACCTCACCAGCAGCGGCTTGCCCAAGGTCGGCCTGTTCCAGCAGGGCGAGCGCGCCCCGACCCTGGATTACCTGCGCCAGGTGGTACGCGCCGCCGAGCAGTCGGGCTTCGACGCCATCATGGTGCCCACCGCCAGCGGTTTCGAGGACCCCTGGCTGATAGTCGCGCTGATGGTCCAGGAAGTGCGCCGGCTGAAGTTCCTGCTCACCCTGCGCCCCGGCGTCGAACTGCCTGCCTACACCGCGCACAAGGCCGCGACCTTGCAGCAGCTCAGCGACAACCGCCTGCTGCTGCACCTGGTAAGTGGCTCCAGCCGCTTCGAACAGCGCGCCCTGGGCGACTTCCTCGAGCATGATGAGCGCTACGCGCGCAGCGCCGAGTTCCTCGACGTGTTCCGCGCCACCTGGGCCGGCAAGCCGTACCATGGCCGCCACTACCGCACCGGCGCTCCCCTCTCCATCGCCACGGAGGCGCGGCTGCCGCCGATCTGCTTTGGCGGCGCCTCCGCCGTGGCCGAGCAGGTGGCCGCCAGCCATGCCCAAAGCTACCTGATGTGGGGCGAGCCGCCGGCAATGATCCGCGAGCGCATTCAGCGCATGCGCGAGCTGGCGGCCAGCCATGGTCGCGAACTGCGCTTCGGCCTGCGCCTGCACGTGTTCGCCGCGGCGGATGCGCGCCAGGCCTGGAACCACGTCGGACGCCTGCTCCAGGAGATCCCACGCGATGCCATCGAGCGCGCCCAGCGCCAGTTGGCTGCCTATGAATCGGTCGGCCAGTCGCGGCAGATCAGCCTTTACCAGGGCCGCGCGCATAACGTCCGTGACTTGGAGGTCTCGCCCAACCTGTGGGCCGGGGTCGGCCTGGTGCGCGGCGGCGCGGGCACCGCCCTGGTGGGCAGCTACGCCGAGGTCGCCGAACGCATCGAGGAATACCACCAACTGGGCGTGGACACCTTCATTCTCTCCGGCTACCCACACCTGGAAGAAGCCATCCACCTGGGCGATGAGCTGCTACCGCTGCTACGCCGCCAGGCCAGCGTCGGTAGGCGCAAGCGCCGGAGCGATTGATCAGGCCTTGGCGCGGCCCTTGAGCAGGCCGTGGTTGACCAGCAGCGTACGCATGGCGTTGCGGCTGATACCCAGCAGCGCCGCGGTTCGCAACTGGTTGAAGCCGCAGTGGGCGAAGGACTCGCGGACGATCAGGTCCTCCAGGTCATGCAGCAGCGACTCGCCGGGCACCTCGAACAGGCGCTGCAGTTGCTCGCGGATGATGTCCTGGGGCAGCCCCGCCGAATGATTGGACGCGTTGCGCAAGCTACCCAGGCCAGCGGAGAACTTCAGGTGTTCGGGACGCACCACCTTGTCGCCAGCCACCAGCAGCGCCAGGTGCACCACGTTCTCCAGTTCGCGGATGTTGCCCGGCCAGGCGTAGTCCAGCAGTGCGCTGACCGCGGCCTCGGAAAACATCGGCTCGGCGATTTTCAGGCGCTGCGCGTAAAGCCGGCGGAAATGCTCCACCAGGGGCATGATGTCCAGGGGCCGATCGCGCAGCGGTAGCACCTGCACCTGGGCGACATTGATGCGGTAGAACAGGTCGAGGCGGAAATTGCCGGCGTCCACCGCCTGCTCCAGGTCGACGTTGGTCGCGGTGACCAGGCGGATGTCCACCTTGATCGGCTTGCGCGAACCGACGCGGACGACCTCCTGCTCCTGCAGTGCGCGCAGCAGCTTGACCTGCAGCGGCATCGGCAGGTCACCGATCTCGTCGAGGAACAGGGTGCCGCCATCGGCCTCCTCGAACCAGCCGGCGCGGCGCCCGGTTGCGCCGGAGAAGGCCCCGGCCTCATGACCGAACAGCTCGCTCTCGGCCAGGTTCTCGTTGATCGCCCCGCAATTCACCGCGACGAAGGCGCCCTTGCGCCCGCTGGCGGTATGCAGGTAGCGCGCCACCAGTTCCTTGCCGGTTCCGGTCTCGCCGTTGATCAGCACCGGCACCTCGCCGGGGCCGACACGATCGAGGAACTCCAGCAGCTGGCGCGAGCGCGGATCGGCGAAGACCAGGGCCTTGGCGCGGATCGAGAGCGGCTGCTTGTCGCCCTGCGGCAAGGTCAGGATCGGCGTCGGGCTCCACGGCGTCTGGCTCATGCTTGCCTGCTCCGATGGCTCAGCTTAGAAGAGACGGTTACTTTACCCCTGCTTGTTTATAACCATAAATATCCAAATCGCATTAGCACATAACCTCGGGGAGGGCCGCGCCAGAGCGGTTGGTGGCTGCCCGGGCGGCTGCAGCAACGATCACGGCGCTTCGCTGCCCAGACTGCGGGTCCAGGTTTGCCCCACCGCGGCCTGACCAAACGGTTCGCAGGCAGGTGGGCAGGATTACCTCCCAGACTTTTCGTAATTCAATTTTGATTTTTTATTTCTAATAAGAATAATCACAGGCGCAAAACGTATTGGTATATACCAAGCCCCTTCCCCTTGAATACGCCCCATCGAAGGTGCCGCGCGGCGGCTGTAGCGGAGAGAGACGGATGTCTGCACTGAGGGTCATGCTCGAATACTTCCACCCCTGGCCGAACTCGGCCGGCTTCTACCTGGCGCGGGAGCGCGGCTGGTACGCCGAGGCCGGCCTGGAGGTGGAACTGGTGGTGCACGACCCCTACCGTGGCGATACCCTGGAACACCTGGCCCGTGGTGACGTGGACTTCGGCGTGTTCCCCAGCAACCGCCTGCTGGTGCGCCGCGAACTGGGCCAGGCGCTGCTCGGTGTGGCGGCGATCAACCACCGCGGCCTGGAGTCGATCCAGGCTCTCACGGATAGTGGCATCCGCCGCCCCCGCGACCTGCAGGGCAAGCGCCTGGCGCTGAACCCGACGCCGCGCGGGCTGGCCATGGTCCGCCACCTGGTGGCCGTCGACGGCGGCGATCCGGACGCCGTGGAACTGGTGGACAGCGGCTTCCGCGAGCTACGCCCGGAGGACCTGGCTGCCGGCGTCGCCGACGCCAGCTTCGGGGGCTACTGGGCCTGGGAAGCGTTGCTGCCGAGCAGCATCGCCAGCGAACGGCGAGTGGTGCTGCCGGTTGACGAGATAGGCGCCCCGCCCTACCACAGCTACCTGCTGGGCGCGCGCGAGGACTGGCTGGAGGACCATTCAGAAGTCGCTCGAACTTTTCTCGCGGTCAGTGCGCGCGGTTTCCTCGCCGTCGCCGAAGAGCCTGCGGCTGCGCTGCCCGTCTACGAGCGCACCATTCCCTATTTCCCCCGCGAAATGCTCGCCGAGTCGCTGCGGCGCATCGCCCCCAGTTGGTTGCACCAGGGCCAGTGGGGCGAGCAACGCGAGGCGCTGCTGCAACCCTATGCACGGTGGTTGCATGAATACGGTGTGCTGCACGATCCCGAGGTATGGCGTGGCGCCACCCGCAACACCTGGCTGTCGGAGGCCCGCGCATGAGCCAGCAGTCCACGCCCCAGGCCCACGGCATGGGCCTGGACCCGGTGGCGGCCGACTGGCCGGCGCTGAACGCCGAGGAAGTCTCGCGCTTGCTCGCTGGATTCCCCCAGGCGGGTGACCTGTGCGGATTGAGCTGGCACAGCCCACGACCGTTCTCCGCCGCCGCCCTGGTGGAAACCACTGGCGGCCCACTGTTCGTCAAGCGCCACCACCGCCAGGTGCGTACCGCGCCCTGGCTGGCCGAGGAACACGCCTTCATCGACCACCTGGCCGCACGTGGCGCGCCAGTGGCCCGGGTCCTGCGCGACAGCGAGGGCCGCAGCGCCATCGCCGCGGGCGACTGGACCTACGAAGTGCACTGTCAGGCCCAGGGCCTGGACCTATACCGCGACGCGCTGTCATGGACGCCCTTCCAGCACCTCGACCACGCCCGTGCCGCCGGCCAGGCCCTGGCGCACCTGCACCGGGCCGCTGAGGGCTACGCGGCGCCGAACCGCGGCGCCGAGGTACTGGTGAGCAACTTCCGGCTGTTTGGCGCGGCCGAGCCGTTGCGGGCCATCGAGGCCGCCTGTCGCGCACAGCCGGCATTGGCCGAATACCTGGAGCCACGCCACTGGCGCGAGACCATCGGCGAGCTGCACTTGCCGCTGCAACGTAGGCTGCTGCCGTACCTGCAACGCCAGGCGCCGCTGTGGACCCACAACGACTGGCACGCCTCCAACCTGCTGTGGAGCGACGCCGGCGCCGACGCCCGGGTCGTCTCGGTGCTGGACTTCGGCCTGAGCGACCGTACCTTCGCGCTGTTCGACCTGGCCACCGCCGTCGAGCGCAACCTGGTGCCCTGGCTGGAGCTGGACCAGGGCCGCGCCACGGTGGCCGACCTCGGCGCCCTCGATGCGCTGCTCAATGGCTACGCCAGCGTGCGCCCGCTGAGCCGCGACGACCTGCTCGCGCTGGTCGAGCTGTTGCCGCTGGTGCATGCCGACTTCGCTCTGTCCGAGGTGATCTACTTCCATGGAGTGCTCGGCTCGGCTCCCAGCGCTTCGCTGGCCTACGACAACTACCTGTTCGGTCACACCCGCTGGTTCCTCGACCACGAAGGCCAGCGCCTGCTCGACCACTTGCGCGGCCTTGCCGCCCGGAGGGCCTGAAATGAGCCACGCTCTCCCCGGCCCGTTGGTGGACGCCGCCTGGCTGGCCCAGCGCCTGGCCGAACCCCGTCTGCGCCTGCTGGACGCCAGTGTCGAGTTGCCCGCCCCCGGATTCGACGGCGACTATCGGGTGGCCAGTGGCCGCGCGGGCTGGCTCGCCGAACACCTGCCCGGCGCCCGCCATGCCGATCTGCTGCATAAGCTGGCCGACACCACGGCGGGCTTCAGCTTCGCCCTGCCGCCAGTACCGGTCCTGCTGCAAGGTTTGCAGACGCTGGGCCTGGGCGACGACTCGCTGATCGTGATCTACGACCGCAGCGACGGCTTCTGGGCCGCACGCCTGTGGTGGACCCTGCGCAGCCTCGGCATTAGCGCCGCGGTGCTCGACGGCGGCCTGCGCGCCTGGCGAGTAGCAGGCCTGCCGCTGGCCAGTGGCGAGGAAACGGATTACCCGGCTGGGCAACTGAGCGTGCAGGTGCAGTACCGCCCCGGTTTCTGGATCGAACGCGACGGCGTCGAGGCCGTGGTTGCAGGGCGCGCCCCTGGCACCCTGGTCTGTGCCCTGTCAGCCGGCTTGTTCGACGGCAGCGCGGTGACCCGCTACGCCCGTCGCGGACACATCCCTGGTAGCCGCAACCTGCCGGCGCGCACTTTGTTCGAGGACGACGGCCGTTACCGCCAAGGCGCGGCCCTGGCCGCGGCCTGCAGCGTGCTCGACACGGCGCCGGAACCGATCGTCCTCTATTGCGGCGGCGGCATTTCCGCCGCCGCCAACGCCCTCGCCCTGACTCTGCTGGGCCGCGAGCGGGTAGCGATCTATGACGGCTCGCTACAGGAATGGGCCGCCGAAGCGCGTCTGCCAATGACCACCGGAGCAGCTCCGGCCTGAAGCCCCCCGGGCGATCACGTCCATTCATCCATGGCCATCCGTTTCCGCGGAAGGGGCACGCCCCACGCATTTCCGCCGCACGCCATGGCGACTCTCAGGAGCGCTCCAATGCAGCACCCCACGCGCACAACGCCCAGCGCGCACCCGCGATTCCCCCTCAGCCTGCTGGCCCTGGCCTTGCTGCTGAGCAGCGAGCCCGGCCGAGCCGAGGAAACCACCACCCTGGAGGCGGTGACCGTGCTCGGCCAGGACCAGGACAGCTATGCCAGCGACCGCGCCTCGGTCGGCGGTTTCGGCGACGCGTCACTGCTCGACACCCCGGCGAATATTTCGGTGTACAACGAAGCCCTGCTCAAGGATCAGCAGGCGCGCCTGCTCAGCGACGTGCTGAAGAATGACGCTTCCAGCGGCGAGGCCTACGCCCCGGTCGGCTACTACGAGAACTTCCAGATCCGCGGCTATTCGTTGAACGCCGCCAGCAGTTACAAGATCAACGGCCGTACCATCGCCGGCGAGCAGAACGTGGCGTTGGAGAACAAGCAGCAGGTGGAAGTGCTCAAGGGCCTTTCCGGTCTGCAGAGCGGCGTTTCCGAACCCGGCGGGCTGGTCAACTACGTGACCAAGCGCCCCACGGACGTACGCTCGGTGACGTTGGAAACCAACGAACAGGGCGAGCGCTACCTGGCCACCGACCTCGGTGCCTGGCTCGACGCCGAGCAGACCGTCGGCGTGCGGGTGAACCTGGCCCACGAGGACATCCGCTCGTACATCGACCATACCGATGGCAAACGCGATTTCGCCTCCCTGGCGCTGGACTGGAACCTCTCGCCGCAGGCACTGTGGCAGTTCGACGTCGAGTACCAGAACCGCCAGCAGCCTTCGGCGCCCGGCTACCAGTTGCTGGGCGGCACGGAGCTGCCCCATGGCATCGACCCGCATGACCGCATCGGCTACCAGCGCTGGGCGAAGGACGTGGGTATCGAGTCGCTGAACCTGCAGACCCGCTTCGAGTACCGTTTCGACGACAACTGGAACGCCAGCCTGAGCGCTTCGCGCAGCCGCGTGGTGATCGACGACTACAGCGCCTTCCCCTGGGGTTGCTACGGCGCAGCCAGCTGCGCCGACTCGGCGGTGCCCAACTACTTCAGCCCCGAGGGCGACTACGATCTCTACGACTTCCGCAGCCCCGACGACACCCGCCGCAACGACGAGGCCGAGGCTGCCCTGCACGGCGAGCTTGCCAGCGGCCCGCTGCGCCACCAACTGACCATTGGCACCTCGGCGTTCCGCCGCATCCTCGACAGCCGCCCGGAACTCAACGAGTGGGTCGGCAGCGGCAACATCTACACCGGCATCGACGCGGTGGCGCCATTCGACGGCGAGGCGGGACACACCTACCGACACCTGGACAGCCGCCAGTACGGCCTGTTCGCCAGCGACCGCATCAGCTTCGACGAGCGCTGGCAACTGATCCTCGGCGGCCGCCAGGTGCGCCTGGACGAACGCAGCTTCGACGCCGACGGCGACACCGCCCGGCATACCCGCCGCTCGCTGTTCCTGCCCAACGCTGCGTTGGTATTCAAACCGCGCGCCGACCTGTCACTGTACGGCAGCTACAGCAAAGGCCTGTCCCTGGGCGGCACGGCACCCTGGTTCGCCAGCAACGCCGACGAGACGCTGGCGCCGACCACCTCGCGCCAGTGGGAGTTGGGCATCAAGCAGGACCTCGGGCGCATCAACTGGAACGCCGCCCTGTTCCAGATCCACCAGGCCTACCAGTTCGCCCGGCCCAACGGCGACGGCACCTTCACCTACGTGCAGCAGGGTCAGCAGAAGAACACCGGGCTGGAGCTCTCGGCCAGCGGCCGGGTGAGCCCCGACCTGCAGTTGAGCGCCAGTGCCGCGGCCATCCGTTCGCGCGTCGAGAACACCGGTACCACCGACTACGAAGGCCACCAGGCGATCAACGTGCCACGCCTGCGCGCCAGCCTCAGTGCCGACTACTCGGTACCCGGCGCGCCCGGCCTGGCCCTGCTCGGCGGCGCGCGCTACAGCGGCGCCAAGTACGCCGATCGCGACGGCGCGGTAGAAGTCGGCGGCTACACCGTGTATGACCTCGGCGCGCGCTACAGCACACGGGTCGGCGACTACCCCGCAGTGCTGCGGCTGGTCGTGGACAACCTGTTCGACAAGCGCTACTGGCGCGACGTCGGCGAATATTTCGGCGACGGCTACCTGTTCCAGGGCGCCCCGCGCACCGCGCGGCTGTCGGCCACCGTCAACTTCTAAGGAAAGCGAGCATGTCACCCCTGGAAATCTTCGCAGTGATCGTCAACGTCCTCGGCGTCTGGCTGACCGCCCGGCGCATCCGCTGGTGCTGGCCGGTGAACGTGGTGGCAGTCCTGCTGTACGCCTGGATCTTCTACAGCGTGAAGCTGTATTCGGACATGCTGCTGCAACTGGTCTTCGTACTGTTGCAGGGCTACGGTTGGTGGCAGTGGAGTCGCGGCGCCACGCCCCAGGGCAAGGTGCGGGTGGAACGCCTGCCCTTCGCCGTGGCCGCGCGCAGTAGCCTGGCCGGTGCCGTCGGCGCCCTGGCCCTGGGCTGGGCGATGCACAGCTACACCGATGCCAGCGTGCCCTGGCTGGACTCGGCGCTGACCGCCTTCAGCCTGGTGGCGAGCTTCTGGGCTGCGCGCAAGTATGTCGGCAGCTGGTGGCTGTGGATCGTCCTCGACGTGATCTACACCGGGGTGTTCCTGTACAAGGCCCTGTACCTCACCGCCGGGCTCTATGCCGGCTTCGTGGTCCTGGCGATCTACGGCCTGCTGGCGTGGCAACGCGAGCTACGCACCGAGGACGGCGCCCCGGCGCTGGTCGCCAGCCAGCCATGAACATCGGCGCCAGAGTGCTCTACCAAGCCATCGCTCCACACTACGCGCGCATCCGCGACCAATTGGCCGCGGACATCGCCTGCGGCCGCTTCCTCGCCGGCGAGAAGCTGCCGCCGGAACGCGACCTCGCCGCACGCTTCGGCTGCACCCGGGTGACGCTGCGCCAGGCCCTGCAGCAGTTGGAGACCGAGGGCCTGATCTACCGCGAGAACCGTATCGGCTGGTTCCTCTGCCCGCCGCGCATCCACTACGACCCGACGCGCCTGGTCAGCTTCATGGACTACGTGCGCCTGCAAGGCCGCGAGCCGCTCACCGAGTGCCTCAGTGCCGAACGCCGGCGCGCCGGCTCCTGGCTGGCGGCGCGGATGAACCTGGCCTCGGCCGACGAGCCGGTGTTCCAGCTGCACCGCCGGCGGCTCATCGACGGCCGCCCGGTGCTGGTGGAGATCAATACCCTGCTCGCCCGCTGGTGCCCGGATCTGCTCGACGCGCGCCTGGACTGCTCGCTGACCACCCTGCTGCGTGAGCGCTTCGGCAAGGTGCAGACGCGTTGCAGCCTGAGCCTGCGCCTGGGCACGGTGAACGAGGAACAGGCCGAGTTGCTGCAACTGGGCGCCGGTGCCAGCAACCTAGTGCTGGAACGCCTGAACTACGCGGAGGACGACCTGCTGGTGGAACTCGACCAGGAGTTCTGGCGGCCCGACGCGGTGACGGTGGCGGTCGAAGCGCAGTACCCGAGCTGATGGCGCGTACAGGCTTCATCCTTCACCGCAGTTTCCCTGAGACGTTGCTGTGGAGAGCGCCGACAACATCATCGACCACGCCCGCGACCAGGCACGTCCCATGGCCTACCTGGCGGCCACCTATGCCGAACACCTGGACCAAGACTCCCCTCAAAAGCAAAAGCCCCGGCGGCTTTTCTCTCTGGATAACTCAAAAAACGAATATAAAAATACTTTTTAAGTATTTATAGAGATAAAACGACACCCTCTATAGTGGCGTGTTCCCGTTTCGCCGGTCCCAAGAACAGCCACCACAAGGATGCCCCTCATGTACCGCCCCCTGCTCGCCGTCGGCCTCACCCTGGCGCTGTTCGGCTGCGCCGGCACACCTGCTCCCGCCGTGCACACCACCAACCCCAGCAGCTCCAGCCTGCAAGGTGACAGCAGTCGTCCGGACCAGGCGCAATGGTTGCGGACCGAGCTCTACTTTTCGCTGGGTCCGCTTACCGCGGACAAGGGACGGATCGACGAGCAGCGCTGGCGGCGCTTCCTCGACGAGGAAGTCACCTCGCGCTTTCCCGACGGTTTCACGGTATACGACGCCTACGGCCAGTGGCGCGACCACGGCGCCGCCGAGCCGGAGCGACTGGCCACCAAGGTGATCGTGATCCTCCATCCCGACAACGCCGGCAACCACGAGAACATCGAGGCGATCCGCCTGGCCTGGAAACGCATCACCGGCGACCTTTCGGTGCTACGCCTGTCACAGCCGGCACGGATTTCCTTCTGATGGACGAATACCGCGAAAGACGTGAGCGGGCGAGTGAGATAGACCAGTTACTGCCGCATCAATGGACGCCTGCCTGAATCACGCAAGGTGAGTTGGGCAGGCACTCACGATCAAGCGGCAGTTTAGTTACACCAAGGTGCGTTTCCGAAGATTGGCCAAGAATGCCGCGCAAATGGTGACGCTGTTCGCCCTGTCGAATCTGTGGATGGCTCGCCGACATTTGCTGGCCGGCGCAGGAGAGGTGCGTCTGTAGTGCAAAAGATGGCCACCGAGGGTCGCTCGACGGCCAAGAAATCGGTAGCGCTCGGACGATCTGGCGGTTTTGGATCGTTTGGCCGCCTTCAAAAATTGGCGGGCACTGAAGTCAGCCGAAAATACCAGGCTATTTCAGACCATCCCTAATGGAGTCGCTCGACACCTTGGCGCTTCGGCTAGTCTACGAGTGATTTAACCATCTGCACGCAATCCGATTTACCGCTCATATACTCGGCGTTATCCCACACCTGAGTTTGCCAACTCATTTTCTTGTAGAACCCAACAGCATCAGGAGCTGCGTTGACGA
This sequence comes from Pseudomonas sp. 273, assembly GCF_029201425.1. Taxonomy (NCBI): domain Bacteria; kingdom Pseudomonadati; phylum Pseudomonadota; class Gammaproteobacteria; order Pseudomonadales; family Pseudomonadaceae; genus Pseudomonas; species Pseudomonas sp. 273. The sequence goes on along the minus strand of NZ_CP116775.1, from coordinate 1,830,906 downwards.
GCAAGACCTCTAGGAAAAGGCGATGCGCGTAGTCCTCGACTAGTTCGGACAGGATGCGGCCGTGTCCTTGGCGCTGATCAGAAAGCGAAATAGCTACTAACCGCACAATACCCCTTCCTCGACCATAATCATCTAACCTGGTGGTGCCTATAGGGCGGCCTGCAAGCTTAAGAAGCAATGGGTGGTTAGAAATAGCGTATTCGTCCGGCAGATTGGAGTTGTAGTTATACTTGCCCCTTTCCTCCCAGAGCACTCGGCGGCGAATATCGTGGTACGCCTGCCAGTCGGCTTCGAGCGATACTTTGAGAAGAGCATAATCCGTCTCTTTGTCCTTCAATCGACACTCCTGAGACAACCGCCGTGTATGACTCATGAAAGCCTAACACCTCTGGATCTAGACGGGGGGCTGTATCCGAGTCCATGCCGCGACTGGAATGGAATGTGAGTTCACCGCACGGTTACGAAGATCCAGCGCATCGAAGCGGTCAATGAACAGCTGACCCACGAGATCGCTCTGCTCAAGCTGTACAAGTTCGCCAACCCGAGGAACTTTCCGGCACCGCCCGGCGCTTGATGGAGAACTTCGCCGACTGGGGGTTCTTCCACGCCGCGGTCCCCACCTACGTGGGCGGCAGCATGTGCTTCGGCTGGGGCTCGAACAGCCCGAGGGCGCGGGCCACCGATCTCGCCACACTGCGCCAGCGCCTGCACGACAGCGGCCTGGCAACGCGCTACTACAACGCCGAAGTGCACCAGGCAGCGTTCGCCCTGCCGCAGTACATGCGAGCGCTGGTCGACGCCGGAATGTCCGGCGCAGGCTCCTAGACAGTCAACGGGTCGCGCTCGGGGCAGGCGGGAACCCGCTCGAGCGTCAGTTGCAGGATGCCCGCGTTCGGCAACTGCCACTCGAAGAAGTCCGAGAAATCCTCCCGGACCAGGGCGCGAATGCACTTGCCGACGAAGCCATGGGCCACAAGCACAACCGAGCGTCCGGCGAAGCGCGACGACAGTTCTTCCAAGCCGCCCTGCACGCGCTCGACCACCTGGGCGATGGTCTCGCCGCCGGGCGGCGCCTCGGCCCAGCGCCGGGTGACGTTGCGCTCCCAGAGCGACGCATGGCGCGCACGGGCCTCGTCCCGGGTCAGCCCCTCGAAAACACCGACATCGCGCTCGCGGAACGCCGCCAAGGTGAATAGCGGCAGTGCCCGGTTCGCGAGAATCGCCTCGGCCGTCTGACAGGCACGCAGTAACGGCGAGACCACTATCGCATCCACTTCCGCCGGCAAGCGCGCGGCCAGTTCGCCGGCCTGGCGCAGGCCCTCGGCGCCCAAGGGTAGATCCAGCGCCCCCTGGTAGCGCCCCTCGGCATTCGCCTGGGTTTCGCCGTGCCGTATCACATGCAGTTCGATCATCTCCGCGTTCTCTCTCAACGTACCAGTTGGGGATTGTCCAACCGCTGCGCGGTCCAGTCATTATCGCTGGCCCGCACCGGCGCACTCACCTGCAGTACCGCGGTACCGAAACGCGCTCGGAAGTCCTCGCCTATCTGCGCCAGGGCCTGGCGGCTATAAAGATTGTCGGCGTGGATCACGATCAGCAGGCGCGACGGCAGCTTCTCCGGTTTGCCGCTGGGCCCGCGCCACTGGCCATGCAGGTCGAGCCAGCTGAGGCCGTCGGGGAAACGCGGGGTCACTTCGCGGGCGAGAAAGTCCTCCCACTGCGACAACTCCACCGCCTCCAGGTACAGCTCGGTGCGCAGCATACGCCGACCGCCGGCTTCACCGTTGGTACTGGCGGTCGGCTCGTTCAGCCAGAGACCGAATACCGCCACCAGCAGGATGACCAGAGCGCTATTGCGCCAGAGTACTTTCATGAGGCGCATCAAGCGCCCTCCTCCTGCCAGCTTTTCGCTCGCGCCATGCGTGGACGCAGGATCAGCTGCAGCACTGCGCCGAGCGCCAGCACCGCCACACCCAACAAAGCGCCCCAGCCCACGTAGGCCACGCTGGAATACAGCATGTACAGGCACACCATGAGGAAGCCCAGCGGCAGCCAAGGGTAGAGCGGCACGCGGATCGGTCGGGGTACGTCCGGGTGGCGGCGGCGCAGAACGATCAACGCCACGCTGCTCAGGCCAAGGAACAGCCAGTACACCGGGGTCATGTACTCCACCAGGGTGTTGAAGCCGTGGCCGCTCCAGCCGCCCACCACGATCAGCAGGAGCGCCACCACGCCTTCGGCCAGCAACGCGGCACGCGGTACGCCATGGCGTATGTCCCAGCGGCCGAGTACGCCCAGTGCCGGCACATCTCGTGCGGCCGCGTAAGTAGTGCGGCTGCCGACGATGAGCGTCGAGTTGATGCTGGCGACGGCGGAAACCACCACCACCGCCATGATCAGGCCGACGCCCGGAGCACCGAAGGCCAGCCCCAGCAGTTCCAGCGCCGGTGCGCCACTGGCCGCGAGACCATCGAAACCCAGGCCGCGAATGAATGCCCAGTTCAGCGCCAGGTAGATCAACAGCAAGGTTGTCAGCGCGCCGAGCATGGCGGTGAAGATGCCCCGGCGGTTGTCGCGCAACTCCGACGACAATGTGGCCGCATCGCTCCAGCCGCCAAAGGCGAGGAAGACGTAGATCAGCGCGGCGGAGAAGCCGGCGACGCCCGCCTGCTCCGACTCGACCGGCCCCAAGGCGGGCGGTGCGAAACCACGCCACTCCAGCCACAGACCGGCTCCGACGATACCAAGGAAACCCGCTGCTACCAGAGCGACCAATCCGGCCTGGGAGCCGAGGCTGACACGCCATCCGATGAGGTTGAGCGCCACCAGCGCGGTAACCAACCCGGCCGCCAGCAGCACGTTACCCAGTTGCCCGAGGCCCAGCAGGGCGCTGAAGTGATCGGCGAAGAGGAACGCCATCAGCGCGATCCATCCGGTATGCAGGATGGCGAAGCGCGACCAGGCAAACAGGAAGCCCACCCGCTGGCCATAGGCGCGTTCGAGGAAGTGGTAGTCGCCGCCGGGATGGGCAAAGGCGCTGGCCATCTCCACGTAGCACAGTGCGCCGAGCATCGATAGCGCGCCGCCCAGCACCCAGACAAGATAGAAGTGCTCGGCGCCGACGTTGAGCGCGACCGTGGGCGCGGTCTTGAGGATATCGCTGGTGATGACCATGCCCAGGGTCAGCAACAGCGCGTGGATGGAACCCAGATGTCGACGTGGGCCGGTGACGGCTTCGCTCATGTGTCAGCTCCGCAAGATGAAGGGCCGAGAACGGCCCCTGCGGTCAGAACGCGTAGGTCGCGCGGGCGTAGTAGTAGGCGCCGTTGGAGCCGATCGGCGAGAGCACGTCATACGGTAGGTTGCCGCCGTAGTTGATTGCCGAGCTGGAGCGTTCCGGGTAGTTGTCGGTGAGGTTGTTGCCGCCCACCGCCAGGCTGAACTGCGGGGTGAACTTGTAGGCCACCTCGGCATCCAGCTGCCACACCGCGCCGTAGGTCTGCTCCGGGTGGTCGCCGTCGCCGAAGTCGAAGACCCGGGTGGTCTTGCCCTGGCGGGTCAGGCGGCCGAGCAGGTTCCACTGCTGGTTGGCCCAGGTGCCGGTGAGCACGAAGCGGTCACGTGGCGCGGCGTCGGTGAGGGTATTGCGCTCCTCCACCCCGACCAACGCATCCTCCCCGACGCCCAGGGCACTGAGCTGCGAGGGCGTGCCCTTGGTACTGCGCACCTTGGTGTGGTTGTAGGTGTAGGCGGTGGTCAGGCCAAACTGTCCGCCTACCAGTGGCTGGTGGTAGTTGAGCACCAATTCGGCGCCATCGGTGCGGGTGTCGGCGGCGTTGGTGAAGAAGTTCACGTCGTGCACGCCGGCCACACCGAAGTTGTCTTGCACGAACTGCTCCAGGGCATCGCCACCGATGCGCTGGGACAGGGTGATGCGGTCGTCGACGTCGATGCGGAATACGTCGAAGGACAGATCGAAGCGCTCGTTCAGCTGCGCGGTTAGGCCCAGGCTGAAGTTCTTCGAGATCTCCGGGTCCAGGCTTTCGGCGCCCAGCGCACGGGCGATGGGGTCGTTCACCGAGAGCACGCGGATGTCGGTCAGCGTCCCGCCGTCGCCGAAGTTGCTGGTGGTGTTCTGGAAGCCGACCTGGGCCAGTGACGGGGCGCGGAAGTTGGTGGAGGCGGCGCCGCGCAGGGCCAGCACCGGGGTCAACTGGTAGCGCCCGCTGAGCTTGCCGGTGAGCTTGCTGCCAGCGTCGTCATAGCGCTCCCAGCGCGCCGCGGCATCGACGAAGAGGCGCTCGGTGAGGTCGCCGGAAAGGTCGACGTAGGTGCCGAACACATTGCGGTCGATGTTGACCGTCTCGCTAGGCCGCAGGCCGTTGGCGCCATCGGCGCCGGTACCGACATAGGAAGCCTCGTCACCGGCGCTGGTGCGGTAGTTCTCGTAGCGGTACTCGCCGCCCAGGGCCAGCACGAAGGGCCTCCCGGCCAGGCTCAGCTCGCGGCTCAGGTCGAGGTTGGCGACACTCTGGCGCAACTCGTAGTCACCAGTGTCGAAGCGCGTCGGCGTGTCTTCGCCAAGGGAGGCGTTGAGCGTATTGCGGGTCGCCGACTCGAAACGGTTGCGACCGTGGGTGAGGCTGGCGTCGTAATCCCAGGCGTCGGCGATCTGCCCCTTGTAGCCGGCGCTGGCGGAAAGATCTGTGTTGTCGCCCAGGGACTGCGGCAGATAGCCGTTGGGGTAGATGTCCGGCTGCTCATAGGGGTAGCGGTAGAACTCCGCGCCAGTGGTGTGGCGCTGGTTGTACAGGCCGAAGGCATAGGCCTTGCCGTCGCCCAGCGGCAACTCGCCATTGAACCAGGCATTGGTATCGCGGGCCACGCCGTCGCCCATCACGTAGTTGCGCTGGCCGGGAGTGTCGGCAAAGCCGTCGAAGCCGGCGCGGTTGGTCGGGTTGCGGTCGATGTACTCGGTGCCGCCACGGATGAAGCCGCCCTCCTCGCCCAGCCGCGTGCCTATCTTGGCGCTGCTGTAGGCGTTCTGCCCGTCGGTGGTGGTGCGATGAATGGCGTCCTGGTGGGTGTGATAGGCGCCGTAGCTGGTGGAGACCTCGCCGCCTTCGGGGGCGTCGTCGAGGATGATGTTGATCACCCCGGCTATGGCGTCGGAACCGTACTGGGCGCCGGCGCCATCGCGCAGTACCTCGATGCGCTTGATGGCGCTGATGGGGATTGAGTTGAAGTCCACCGGGGCGGTGCCGCGGCCGATCTTCGACGAGTCGTTGACCAGCGCCGAAGTGTGCTGGCGCTTGCCGTTGATCAGCACCAGCACCTGGTCCGGGCTCATGCCGCGCAGTTGTGCGGCACGCACGTGGTCGGCGCCGCCGGAGTTGGACTGGCGCGGGAAGTTGAAGGACGGCAACAGCGTCGCCAGCGCCTGGCCCAACTCGCCGCCCACGGTGCCGGTGGACCTGAGGTCCTCCGCGGTGAGCACGTCGACCGGTACCGGTGAATCGAGCAGGGTGCGGTGGTTGCCGCGGGCTCCAGTGACCAGCACGGTGTCGAGCTTGGTGGCGGTCTGGCTGCTGTCGGCGGCTTCATCGGCGCGCACTGGCGCCTGCGCGATGACGGCGGTCACCGCGAGAGTGAGGAGGGAACGGGAAAACACGCGAATTACTCCTGTAGTCGCTCATAGAGCGCCACACGCCGTTGGCGGCCTGTCCGGCACTCCGCTTTGCAATGCTGGCGGTTTGTAGTGGTTATGTGTCGAGTGCAAGAGAAACCGCGAGCGACCGCTTTGCGGGCAAAGACAGTGCTCGGGAAATCGTCGTTGTTGTGGTCGGAACCATGCGCGTGAGGCGTTCCGGTCCGACTTCTCGTGGTGCTGGCCGTCCCTGGCCAGATGGGGAATTACGGGAGCGATGCTAATGAATGTAACAACGACCTAAAAATAATAAAAAACGCTTTACTTATAACGACCTTGCCTGTTCAAAAAACAACACCAACAGTGTTGGAGTGGCAACAGCCCGGCCCTCGGCCGGGCTACCCCAAACGCAAAAAGACCACTTCCCGTTACGGCTAGCGGCCTTTTGCGCAAACTTCGGAAGTTGTCGCCAAGCAACTTTCAGTCGAACGCCTTGCGCACCCACTCATCCTCGGGAATATCCAGCGCCTCGCCGGAAAAGCGTTCTTCGCGGAATGGATCGGCATCGTTGTGGAAGCCGTTACGCTCCCAGAAGCCGGCCTCGTCGTTGTCAAGGAACTCCAGCTCACGCAGCCACTTGGCGCTCTTCCAGAAATAGCGCCCGGCCACCACCAGGCGCAGCGGCCAGCCGTGAGCCGGGGTCAGTGGTCGGCCGGCATAGCCGGTAGCCAGCAGGCTGTCCTCGCGTAGCAGGTCGTCGAGCCGCAGGTTGGTCTGGTAGTCCGGGTCGGCGTGGGCCATGACGAACGCGCCACGCGGCCGCAGGCCGTAATGCCGCAGCAGGTCGCCCAGGTGCACGCCCCGCCAAGCGGTATCGAACTTCGACCAGCGCGTGACGCAGTGGATGTCGCAGACCAGCTCACGCTGCGGCAGCACAGCCAAGTCGGCCAGGCCCAGTTCGAGTTGGCCGGACAGAGCGCCCCCCAAGCGCAGGCGCCAGGTGGCCGGGTCGTAGTGGGGAATCTCGCCCTCGTGGAGGATCGGGAAGCGCTCGGTGAGCACCTGGCCGGGCGGCAGGCGCTCACCGAGCTCGGGGTTCGCCGGCGGGTTGCGGCTGTTGCGCAGGCGCCGGGCCTTGTCGTGCATCGTCCGCACCTCAGTCGGCCAGGGGAATCCAGGGCGCGCGGGCGACCTGGGCTGCCTCGCCGAAGGCCGGCACCTTCTTCGCCAGGTCGCGGATGTTGCGTACGTCCAAGTCCAGCAGTTGCTGGCGGGTGATCAGCGTCGGCGGCACCAGAACGTGCTCGCCGGGGTTCTGTCCGGCGATGCGCAACGCCAGACTGCGTACGCTGATGGCCCCGGCCACTTCCGGATTGACCGCGGCGGTGGCGGCCCAGGCGCTGTTCGGCTCCTTCATGATCTGGATGTCGGCGGTGGAGATGTCGGCGCTGTAGATCTTCACCTTGTCGCTCAGTCCTGCTTCGTCCACGGCGATCTTCACGCCCTTGGCGAACTCGTCGAAGGGCGCGAAGAACACCTTGATGTCCGGGTTGGCGCGCAACACCGCGCTAGCCTGGTCGGCCACCGAGTTAGCGATAGGCGGGTTGAGGGTGCCGAAGCGAGCTCTCTCGACGATGCCCGGGTTGGCGGCCTTGACCTGGCGCCAGATCTCGTCGCGGCGCTCCATGGGGGTGAAGCCGTCGATGTACACGTAGCCGGCCGGGAACGCCGCGCCGTTGTCGTGCAGCGCCTGCTGCAACGCCAGGCGTGCCAGTTCGCGGTGGTCCTGCTCGACCTGGGTGACGCGCGGGTCGTTGGCCTCAACGTCGAAGGTGACCACCTTGATGCCCTTGGCCAGCGCCTTGTCGATGGAATCCTTGAGTGTCTCGGCCAGGCCGAGCTGGACGATGATGCCGTCCACCCCCAGGTCGATGGCCTGTTCGAGCATCTCACGCTGGGTAGCGGCCTGCTGCCGAGCGTCGAACACCCGCAGCTTCACATCCAGTGCCTTGGCCTGCCTCTCCACGCCTCGCAGGTAGGCTTCGGGAAAGTCGCCGGAGAACAGGAAGCCAACCAGAGCGATCTGCACGCCCCCCTTGTCGAAGGGCGCTGGCGCACCGGGCAAGCCGGCGGCATCGGCGCTGATGGCGGAGAGCAGCAGACCGGCGGCGCATAGCGCGCGCAGGCCACGGGGAATTGGCAGGTTCATCGGAAGATCCTTTTTCAGGGGCTCAGGGCATGCGTTGCGCCAGGCCGAAAGTGAACATCAGCGCTGCCACCAGCACCGCGCCCTTGACGAAGTCCTGGGCGTAGTACGGTGCGTTGAGCATGGTCAGGCCGTTGAGGAGGGTCGCCACCAGTACCGCACCGACCAGGGTGCCAAAGGCGTTGGGCTTGCGTGCGCCGAGCACGGCGAAGCCGATCAGCGCGGCGCCCAGGGCGTCGAGCACCAGGCCATTGCCGGAACTGACGTCGCCGCGTCCCAGGCGCGCCGCCAGCAGTAACCCACCGAGCGAGGCCAGCAGCGCCGAAAGCACGTAGGCCAGCAGCTTGTGGCGCTCCACCGCGGCGCCGGCCAGGCGCGCGGCCTGCTCGTTGCCGCCAATGGCGTAGAACAGCCGTCCAGGCCGGGTGCGCTCGAGGAACAACCACACCAGCAGCGCGCAGCCGAGCATCACCAGCACCGCCAGCGGCACCCTGCCCCAAAGCTGTGCGCGGCCCAGGGCCAGGAACCAGCCGGCGAAGGCGCCGGGAGCCTCGTCGCCGTTGGCCAGGGTCATGCCCACGGCGATCGAGCGCCCGCCGCTGGGAATCAATTGCAGGCCCAGTACCAGGAACATGCTGCCGAGGGTGGCGAGGATGTCCGGCACCCGCAGGCGCACGATCAGCCAGCCATTGAACAGCCCGACCAGAGTGCCCAGCGCCAGGCTCACGGCGATGGCGGCCAGGCCGCCCCAGTCCAGCACCACCATCACGTAGCTGGCGCTCATCAGGCTCAGGGCGGCGATCGCGCCGATGGACAGGTCCAACCCGCCCACGGCCATGCTCAGCGTCACGCCCAGAGCCAGCAGCGCCACTATCGAAACCGATTGCAGGATCAGGAACAGATTGCCCAGGCGCAGGAACGCAGGCTCCAGCAAGGCAAAGACGAATACCAGCAGCGCCAGAAGCAGAAGCAGCGCGTAGTGAATGAGGAAATCGAGCAGGCGCGCGGCGGGGTTCGCCGTTGCGCTCGCGGCGGCAGGTCTAGACACGCACGGCTCCTTGGCGCGGGCTATGAAGAGAGGCCGGCGGCGGCGTGCCGGCCAGGTGGGCGATGATGTCGGCGCGTAACAGGCCGGGGCGCGGAAGTTCCGCCACCACCGCGCCGTCGCGCACCACCAGCAAGCGGTCGGCGATCTCCAGGGCCTCGTCCGGGTCGCTGCAGATCACCAGGGTGGCGCGACCAGCCGCGCTCTCGCGAATGCGCCGACCGATGTCGCGGCGGGCCCGCACATCCACGCCCTGGAAGGGCTCATCGAGAATCAGCAAACGGCCGGTACCGAGCAGCCAGCGGCCGAGGATCACCTTCTGCTGGTTGCCGCCGGAAAGCAGTTCCAGCGGCTGCTCGATGCCCGGAGCCTTGATTCCCAGCGCCTGGACCTGCGCCTGTACCACCTCACGCTCGGCGGCAAGGTCAAGCAGCCCCCAGCGGCTGAAGCGCTGCAGGAACGGCAGAGTCATGCTGGCGCGCAGCGAGAATCCCGGCACTCGCGAGCAGCGCGCGCGATCCTCACCGGCCAGGAACACCCCGGCGTCGATGGCCTGCTTCGGCGAACGCGGCGCCCAAGGCCTGCCGTCGAGAAACATGTCGCCGGCATGCTGCCGGCGCAGGCCGAACAGCGTTTCGCCGATCGCACTCTTGCCGGCGCCGAGCAAGCCGGTGAGCGCGACGACCTCGCCAGCGCGCAGGTCCAGGTCGAAGGCGACACTGCGCGAATGCAGGCGCCAGGCGCGCAGAGCCAGGACCACCTCGCCGGACTCCGGGGCTTGCAGCGCCACCTCTTCGAGGCGCGAGCCGAGCATGGCGTCCACGGCGGCCGACAGGTCGAGGGGCGCCTCGAACGCGGTCACCAGGCGCCCGTCGCGCAATACCAGAGCGCGATCGGCCAGGCGTTGCAGATCGGACAGCCGATGGGAGATGTACAGAATGGCCACACCAGCTTCGCGTAGCCTCTCGATGAGGCCGAAGAGGCGCTCGGCTTCGAGGGTGGACAAGGCCGCGGTCGGTTCGTCCAGGATCAGCAGCCTGGGCTTCAGGGCCAGGGCGCGGGCCAGGATGACCAATTGCTGCTCAGCCGCGCCGAGGGACTCGATGGACGCCTGCAGCGGCAGACGCAGGTCCAGTCCGGCAGCGATTTCGGCGGCCCGGCGCAGCGCCGCGCGCGGGCTGAAGAAGGTCGCGCCGCGCGGCGCGCACAGCTCATCCAGCAGCAGGTTCTCGGCCACGCTCAACCCACGGACCACACCCTGCTCCACCTGCTGATGCACCGCGACCAGGCCCATGCGCCGAGCCTGCTGCGGTGACTTCAGATGCAGCGAACGCCCATCGATCGACAGTTCTCCGGCATCGTGGCGATGGCTGCCGGCGAGCACCTTGACCAACGTCGACTTGCCCGCCCCGTTGGCGCCAAGCAGCGCCAGGACCTCGCCCGGGCGAATCTCCAGATCGATACCCTCGAGCACCCTGGTCCCGGCAAACGACTTGCCCAGGCCTCGCAGGCGAATGAAGGAGGTGGCGGGAGCGGAACAGGAAGGCATGGGAAACTCAGGTATGCGGCGGAAGTGGCAAAAGCACCGTGACAGAGCCTTTGCCGGGAAATTACCGAGCATTCTTTTATAAGATACGAGCAGGTATCAACAAGCTTTCAATATCATTTAGGAATATATAAACAACCAGATTCCTGGCCAAGGGATGTCCGTTTACGGAGGCTTGCCGAACGCGGCTTTGCTCCCCCACGCCTCTGTTGCCGGACGCGCGCCTCCAGCCCTCGGGAACAATCAAGTCCAGGCGGATTCAGCCTGCTTCGCCATCAGGCCGACCTACCGGAAATCGTAGTTACAGGCCAACCCCAAGTCCGTTGGCTCCGCTTCGACTAGCACCGGCACGCACATACGGCTGCGCCTAGACGGAGCTTTGCCACTTGTGCTTGGCCGCTTCGATCTTGAGCTCTTCGGGGTAATGCCGGCAGCACATGACGCTTCCTGATGGGACTCGCCATGAGCCTGGAGGTATCGACGAAACCCAAGGAAAATCATTTCCCTACCCGCGCAACGACGGACCGTAGGCCACGAAACGGGCGCGAGGCTCACTTCGGATCAGCACCAGATCGCTCGGGCTTTCTCGCAGTGGCGGTCGAAGCAGGCAATCGCCTGGTCAAAGGAAATCCTCTTTTGCACGAAGCTGTCGGTAGCCGGGTAGCCCTGGGGGCCAGGCCATTGAATGTGCACCGTTATTAGATCTAAAAGTTATTTATAAAATAAAAATAATTCCTTTGTGAGCTAATCGAAACCTCCGATCATGCCGCTTTCGGCCCGACCCGCGACGCCTAGTCCGCGCTCCGGCGCCGCCCGCCTCGACCACGGGCCATCGGGAGGCAGTTCCCCATCAGGCCCACGTCCATTGAGCCACTGCGGAGGGGCATGACATGCATGCAGATACCATCGCCACCTGGGCCCAGGTCATCGCCCGCGCGCTGCAAGCCAACGGGTACGATCCCCGGCCGCTGTTGCGCAGCGCTGGAATAGACCCGGCACAGTTGCAGGACGCCAACCTACGCATTCCCCTGGCGCGCATGAGCGCCCTGTGGCGGGCGGTGGAGCGCACTACCGGCGATGCGAGTTTCGGTCTCGAAGTGGCAGCGCACAGTCTACCCACCGACTTCCACGGCCTGCTGTTCGCCCTGCAGAGCAGCGCCACCGTCGGCGAAGCCTTGGAGCGGGTGGTACGTTTCTCCTCGGTGGTCAGTACTTCCGGCCAGGTCAGCCTGGAACGTACTCCACAGGCGAGCCGCCTGGTCTATAGGCGCATCGCTGGTGTGCAGGTCGAGCAGATGGCTACCGAAGCCCTGCTGGCGTCCGGGCTGCGCCATGCCACGCCGATCTGGGGCCTGGGGGTGGTGTGCCGCGTGCATCTCATGCGCCCCAGCCCGGCCGATGCCCCGCGCTGGGAGCGCCTGTTCGGCTTCCCGTTGAGCTTCGGCGCCGAACACAACGCCGTGGACTATGACCCGCGCCTGCTCGAAGTGCCCCTGCGCGGCGGCAACAGCGAACTGGCGCGCACCCTCGACGGCAGCCTCAGCGACTACCTCGAACGCCTGGCGCGGCACGACCTGCCGGAGCAGGTCCGGCAGTCGATCATCCGCCAGATGCCGCGCGGCGAGGTGCAGCAGGCACTGGTGGCCGAAGAACTGGGCATGAGCGTGCGCAACCTGCATCGCCACCTCCAGCGCCACGCCACCAGCTTTACCGAACTGCTGGAGGACACCCGGCGGCAGTTGGCCTTCGACTACCTGCGGCAGTCCCGTTGCTCGGTCAGCGAAGTCTGCTACCGCCTGGGCTTCAACGAGCCCAGCAGCTTTAACCGCGCCTTCCGCCGCTGGACCGGGCAGACCCCGGGGCAGTGGCGCCAGCGCGAACTCGGCCAGGGCGCCACCTCATCTCCGGCGCCGAGGGCATCGGTCCTGGCGCTGGCGGTGTGAGGGAGCGCTGTCCGCAACGGACCATGGATTGTCCGCAAAAGCCCGTCCTTGCGCGCCGGGCAGTCCTAGCATCGGCAGCCAGAGGGGCATGAGCCCCCATCAAGCCGAACCCGCCGTGCGTGCCACGGCCCCTGCAAGGACAAGCCATGAGCAAGACCTTTTCCCACGCCGCCCGGGCGGGCCTGGCGTTGCATCCGTTGGCCCTGGCGCTGCTGCTGGCCATTGGCGCCGCCCAGGCGGCCGACGAGGACAGTGCCGCCGAAACCGAACCGCAAGTGCAGGCGGACACCCTGCAGAAAGTCACGGTCACCGCCCGGCGCCGCGAGGAGAACGCCCAGGACGTACCCACGCCGATCACCACCCTCGCCGGCGAAACCCTGGAGAAGCAGCGCATCTACAAGATCCAGGATCTGCAGCAGGCGCTGCCCAGCGTCAACGTCGCCTACATCCATGCCCGCCAGTCGAGCCTGGCCGTGCGCGGCATCGGCAACAACCCGGCCAGCGACGGCCTGGAAGGTTCCGCCGGCATCTACCTGGACAATGTCTACCTGGGCCGTCCGGGCATGGCGGTGTTCGACCTGATGGACATCGAGCAGCTCGACCTGTTGCGCGGCCCCCAGGGCACCCTGTTCGGCAAGAACACCACCGCCGGTGTGCTCAACATCACCACCCGCAAGCCGACCTTCACCCCTGAAAGCAGCGTCGAGGCCTCCGGTGGCGAGAACGGTTACTTCCAGGGCAAGGGCACCTTCTCCGGGCCGCTGACCGACACCCTGGCCGGGCGCCTGTCGGTGTACCGCAGCCGCGACGACGGCTACCTGAACAACCTCGCCGACAACCGCACCCTGCTCGGCGGCGAACGCGAAGGCGCGCGCGGCCAGTTGCTGTTCCAGCCCAACGACGATTTCAGCCTGCGCTGGATCAACGAATACAACAGCGAGAACTCCAGCCAGGGCAGCGGCGTGGTCTACGGCGCCTCCGACCTGTTCTGGCGCCGCGCCAGCCTGGTCGGCGCGCACCCGGTGCTGGGCAAGTCCAACATCGACGGCCGGCAGAACGTCAGCGTGCACCAGAACGCCTCCTCGCTGGAGGCCAACTGGCAGCTGGGCGGCGGCTACACCCTGACCTCCATCAGCGCCTACCGCTACTGGCACTTCAACCCGGCCAACGACTCCGACGAACTGGACGTGCCGGTGATCCGCGACCTCGGCTACGAGATCCATGACCGCCAGTTCTCCCAGGAAATCCGCCTGGCCTCTCCCACCGGCGGCGCCTTCGACTACGTGCTGGGCGCCTATGCTTTCAAGCAGGAGCTGAACAACCGCTACTTCGTCGACCTGGGGCCGCTGGCCGACCTCAACCTGATCGGCGCCAACCTCAATGCGCTGAACAACGTCAGCAGCACCAGCAAGGGCAGGATCGACACCGAAAGCTACGCGCTGTTCGCCCAGGGCACCTGGCACCTCACCGACAGGCTCGACTTCACCGCCGGCCTGCGCGGCACCTACGAGGAAAAACAGGCGCGGGTCAGGCGCTACGCCCCCGAAGGCGGCGCCGCGGTCAGCGGCTTGCCGGCGGCGGTACGCGCCAGCCAGGCGGGGGCCTACGATTCCGGCGACCTCGGCCTGCACAACGCCGCGCCCTCGGCGCTGCTCAGCCTGAGCTACAAGTTCGACGACAACCTGCTGGGCTACGCCTCGTTGTCCCATGGCGAGAAGTCCGGTGGGGTGAACCTTTCGGTCGGCAGCGCGCCCAGCGCCGGAGCAGATTCCCTCCTCGTCGGCCCGGAGCGCGCCAACGACGCCGAGCTGGGCATCAAGTCGACGCTGTTCGACCGTCGCCTGCTGCTCAACGCCAACCTGTTCTGGACCGGCATCCACGGCTACCAGGCCACCACCTACTACCAGCCGGCGGGCTCGGTGACCGGCTACCAGGTGCTAGCCAACGCCGGCAAACTGCGCTCCCGCGGCCTGGAGTTCGAGGCCACCGCCCTGCCGCTACGCGGCCTGACGCTGAACTTCAACGGCTCCTACAACGATGTCACCTACCTGTCGTTCAAGGATGCCCCCTGCCCCGCCGAAGTCAGCGGCCAGCCCGGCGCGCCGACCACCTGCGACCTCAGCGGCGAGCGGGTGATGGGCGCCTCGAAGTGGATCGCCAACCTCAACGGCGAATACAAGTGGCAACTGGCCGACAGCTTCGAGCCCTACGTCACCGCCAGCTACGCATACCGCTCCGAGGCCGAAGGCACCCTGGACAACTCCGACCTGTCGAAGATCCCCGGCTACGGCATCGCCAACTTCTCCGTGGGCCTGCGCCACGAGGTCGGCGACGGCCTGCTGGATGGCTCGCTGTGGGTGAAGAACGCCTTCGACAAGGAGTTCTACCAGGCGGTCATCGCCTCCTCCAACGGCCTCTACGTGGGCTATCCCGGACAGCGCCGGATGGCCGGCGTGACCTTGCGCTACGACTTCTGAGGTGAACATGAGCCAAACACAGATGCGCCTCGGCGCCTTCCTCATGGGCAGCGGCCACCACCTGGCCGCCTGGCGCCACCCCAAGGCCCCGGCCGGAGCCCTGGACTTCGCGCATTTCCGGCGCCTGGCGCAGACCGCCGAGCGCGGCCTGTTCGACGCCATCTTCTTCGCCGACAACCTGGCCCTGCTGGGCTCGCCCGAACTGGCCAGCCACACCACCCACGCCGAAGTGCTCGACCCGCTGATGCTGCTCGCTGCCCTGGCCTCGGCCACCGAGCGCATCGGCCTGATCTCCACCGTCTCCACCGCCTACAACGCGCCCTACCTGCTGGCCCGCCGCTTCGCCTCCCTGGACCACCTGTCCGGCGGCCGCGCCGGCTGGAACCTGGTGACCTCGGCCACCGACCAGGAGGCCCACAACTTCGGCCGCGAACGCCACTTCGACCACGCCGAGCGCTACGCCCAGGCCGAGGAATACATCGACGTGGCCCTGGGCCTGTGGGACAGCTTCGCCGACGACGCCTTCCTGCGCGACAAAGCCAGCGGCCGCTACTTCGACCCAGCGAAGCTGCATATCTCCGACCACCAAGGCGAGCACTACCGCGTACGCGGCCCGCTGAACCAGCCGCGCCCTCCCCAGGGCTATCCGGTACTGGTGCAGGCCGGCTCCTCCGAGCCCGGCAAGGAACTGGCCGCGCGCACCGCCCAGGTAGTGTTCACCGCACAGCAGACGCTGCAGGACGCCCAAGCCTTCTACGCCGACCTCAAGGGCCGCCTGGCCCGCTATGGCCGCGAGCCGGACGAACTGAAGGTGATGCCCGGCCTGTCGCCGGTCCTCGGCCGCACCCAGGCCGAGGCCGAGGACCTCTACGCCGAACTGCAGGACCTGATCGAACCCCAGTTGGGTCTCGCCCTGCTCTCCGGCATGGCCGGCGGCCTGGACCTTTCCGCCTACCCGCTGGACGGCCCGCTGCCGGAACTGCCGCCGAGCAACGCCATGAAGAGCCGTCAGGCGCTGTTCATCGAACTGGCCCGGCGCGAGAATCTGAGCATCCGCCAGCTCTATCTGAAGGTCGCCGGCGCCCGCGGCCACTGCACCCTGGTCGGCGGCCCCAGGCAGATCGCCGACCACCTGGAGCAATGGTTCACCAGCGGCGCCGCCGACGGCTTCAACATCATGCCGCCGCTGCTGCCCGACGGCCTGGACAGCTTCGTCGACCTGGTGGTGCCGGAGCTGCAGAAGCGCGGACTGTTCCGCCGCGAATACCAGGGCAAAACCCTGCGCGAACACCTGGGGCTGCAGCGGCCCGGGCGACGTTGAGCGCGACCTCACCACGCACTTTGGCGGCCTCCCAGGGGAAACTGCATCAGGCCCTGCAACATTTGGAGACCGAGGGCCTGATCTACCACAAGAACCGTATCGGCTGGTTCCCCTGCCCGCCGTGCATCCACTACGACCCGACGCGCCTGATCAGCTTCATGGACTGGTCATCATGCATTCCGTTGCCTACAACGTGCAGGTCATCGGCAGCGTTTCGGCTTCTTTGGGCAGTGGCAATCCATTGAATATTGGTAACAACATTGGATGGACTTGAGCTTAAGCAGGGGGAAGCTTCAATTACTTGATGAGCGTATTGATTGCCTTCTAAGCAGGGAGAATTTACTCACCACATCAGCGGACCGAATAACAGAATGACATAACAACAGAAAAAAATATTCTTACCAAACATAAGACTGGGGAGCTATAAATTAATCTCCATTAATCAGCAGGGAAGTTGCCATGAAGGTTATTCGCTTTGTTTGCTTCTCCATAGGACTGATGTTGCTAAGCATCACCAATGCAGCACTTGCAGGTATTGGTGGGATCGGCATGGGGTTATTCTCTGACGAGGTACCAATAGACGACTCTGGGCAATAACCGAACGACCTTCCTCGACGACTATCGGGGGAGGTCACAGCAATTCCTATTAAAGAATGGAGCTAATTTGCATAACCCAAGAGGGAACTTCATGCTCAATAGAATTACTCAAGCATATAAGGACTTTTGCTCCGATGACGATGAGGTAATTGAAACCACGCCAATAGATGGTCTATTCTGGATAAAGAACAGATTTTTCAAAAGCGCACCAAACTCAAGAATTATAATTCCCAATCCCAACCAAAACGCATACAGCATCATATACCACGGAAAAGATTTTTCTGGTGCGAACCATGGCGGATATGAGTTTTATGGAATCCACCTAGGTCAAGATGATGTTCTTAGTTTTTTGACCTACGATGATCGACTGATCAAAGGGCATTTCGTTGATTGCCGAAATAACTCCAAGACACTACATCAAGAGGCCAGCCTAGAATACAAGGGGAGCCCAGATAAATCCCTAATCATACCTCGTGGCGTAGCACACATATTTGACAACCTAGCAGATATGACGAGCTTAAACCAAGCTCGCCATTTCATTGACATTTACAACAAAGATTTTAATAGATCCTCCGATGTCATCAACGTCCCGAGAGGAACGCCAATATCCGAGTTCCCTACTCTCAACATAAATCGTTTCAAGGCACCTGCTTGGATTGTAAAAATGTCATTAAGACTTCAGAGAATCAATGCAAAGAAGAAATCAGAGTATCCCTTCAACATATTAAGGGACGGAAAAATCAAAACGGTCTACCCCAAATAAAAGGAGAAAACCTTGGAAGAAGAGAAGACAAAAATTGCAGAAGAGCTTTTAGATAAAGCACTAAATCTAGACAGAGCTTCGCAAGAAAGCAAAGCCATTAAACACTATAAAGATGCAATTAAACTCGGTCTTCCACCGCAGAAGGAATTGATCGCCAAAATTTGTCTCGGATCATCACTTAGAGTAGTAGGAAAAACCAAGGAAAGCATTAGGGTTTTATCCGTCCCTGCTAAAAAAAGCCCAGTAGCATTTCTATTCAAGGCATTATCACTACATTCCAGAGGAGAGTTCGAAATTCTTTCAAGAATTTTAATAAAAGAGCTTTTCATTATTTACAAAGAGCAAGGTAAACTAGATCCAAAAGGATTTGAGAAAGCACTGCAAAAATACATCAAAAAACTACCGAACAACAGCATATAACTTGAGCGATACGTTTCATCGGTTAGCTCTGGGCCAAACAGACTGCAACCAACCTCAATATAAAATCAGGTGATAGACACTAAAGTTCACATGCTACGCCTGCGCCATCAAAATAATATATATTTTCATGTTTATAACCCCATTTACCACCCCTCACTCGAATGTGCGGTTCAAACGTAAAGCAAGTAACCTCGCCCAAGCATCGATCGTTACCCGACTCAATGTAGAGCCTCTCCTCTCGCCGCTCACAGATGCTGTGACCAACATTGCCAAGAAAATCAAGATTCTCGAAACCAACATCAATTATCAATTCATTAGCCCACTCATATAGCTCGTTGAAGGTCGTTGAAGGATGAACAAATCGGAGCATGGCCCGATGTAGATGTTGCTCAACGTCGAATCCTCTTGCGAATTCCTTGCCAAGTGGCGATGTACGGCAGATACCTTGCTCTACATAAAATGAACGTGCGCAATCACCCCATACAGTTCCTGACCGAGGGCTCAAGTCAACTGTCACGAGGTTCTGAAAGCCGACTGTTTCTTCGCTCGGTCGGTAGTCCCGGCCCGAGATTGAGGCCAAGCTGCGGGATCCCAGCAAAACGAATGCCGGGCAATCGTAATACCATGTATCCGGATAGCCTAAATGAGCGAGCATCTCGGCAGCTATTCGTACAATGGAGGCCTCACTGGAGCTTGGAGTTATGTGATTAACGAGCTGCGTCAGGACAAGTTTCGCTGCAGCTTGGATCGGCAAGTTCAGGGGGACTGGCATGAATAGAAAACCTATCGTCAATTCAATTAGCTGAGCAGGCATTTGGACTTATCTACTAGCCCTGCGCCTCGATGCTCACCCAATAATCGCTACGCCGAACCACCCGGATCGGCAGGCTTCGTTCGAGCATCTCCAGCGTCAGGTCGCTATCGTCCAGCGGATACAGGCCGCTTACGCGCAAGCCGGAAATGGCCGCGTCCAGGCGTAGTATCCCGCGGCGGTAGGGCCTGATCGCCTCGATCACCCAGGCCAGCGAACGATCGTGCGCCGCCAGCCAGCCATCCACCCAGGCGCTTTCCGAGGGCTGCATCGCCTCATCCGCCAACAGACCGTGCTCGTTGAACAGCACGCTGCGCCGAACGTCGAGCGCATGCGTCCTGGCGTTGGGGAGAGTCAGTTGCGCGGGCGTGTCCAGCGTCACCAGGCGCATGCCTTGGGTTTCCTCGCGCAGCAGCAGGCGCCCTTGCGAGGCACTTACCTGGCCCGCGTCAGTTTCGAGCAGGAAAGGCCCTCGGCGATCCGCTGCGATCTGCAGCAGGAGCTCTCCCTGGCGCATGCGT
The DNA here is from genome assembly GCF_029201425.1 of Pseudomonas sp. 273. NCBI lineage: Bacteria > Pseudomonadati > Pseudomonadota > Gammaproteobacteria > Pseudomonadales > Pseudomonadaceae > Pseudomonas > Pseudomonas sp. 273. The sequence goes on along the minus strand of NZ_CP116775.1, from coordinate 1,811,609 downwards.
AGCCCCCGCCGATGGGTGTCGAAGCCGGTAGCCACCACGCTGCGGGCGTTCAGGTCGAGCCGGCTGCCGTCCTCCAGGATCCAGAAGCGCCGTTCGGCAGTGCCGGTGTAGAGGTCGCCAGGCAGCGCCAGGCCCGCCCGCTCCACGCGCAGTATGGCTCCGGCGGCCAATGCGAGGCCGCCAAGCGCCAGGCTCACGCGCAGGAACTGGCGCCGCCCGGAAGGGGCCTGCATGGCTCGCAGCAGTTGGTCGCCAGACTGTGCTCGCCATGGCGAGTCGCGCAGCGGAGACAGCCCTTGGGAGAGCTTCAGGAAGACCGCCTCGTGCTGCGACGAGGCGCTTCGCCAATGCTCCAGCGCCTGGCGTTCCTCCTGTGAGATTTCCCCCGACTGCAGTCTAACCATCCATTGGATGGCCTCCTCCACCAACGGATCGGCTATCGCTTTGCGACTCATCCGGCGAGCTCCTGATAGCAGCAGCGCAAGGCGTCGGTCATCAGTTGGTGCACGCGCCCCAGCGACAGGTTCAGGCGCTGGCCGATCTGGGTGTAGGTCAGGCCATCGATCTGGCTGTACACGAACACCGCCTTGGCCTGGGTCGACAGGCCATCGAGCAGACGGTCGATGGCCAACAGGCTCTCCACCAGGATCCACTGCTCCTGCGGCGAAGGGTGGGTCTGCTCGGGCGTTTCGGCCAGCACCTGCAGATAGGCATTCTCCAGTTCGCGCCGGCGCCAGCCTTCGTACATCAGGCGTTGCGCGATGGTGGTGAGCAGCGCGCGTGGCTCGCGGATGGCGCTGGGATCAGTGTGCGACCAGACCCGCAGGAAGGTTTCCGAGGCGATGTCCTGGGCGCTGTGCGCGCAACCGGTACGGTAGGACAGCCGGGCGCAGAGCCAGGCGTAGTTCTGCTGGAACAACTGGCCGAACACTTTGTGCTTGAGGGCTTCATGGTCCATATGAATCGAGGCCTTTGGGGACTGCTCACGCCAACGGGTGGTGCGGTAGTGGGCCTGTCGGTGAAGGGAACGAGCGCCAAGCCGGCGCATCCGGGACCTGCGAGGAACCGGTTGGCTATCAATCTGCATGATCAGGGCCCTCTCAGAAGGAATAAAAAATTTCTACTACCACACTGCAAGCTATAAGAAATAAAACACGCGGACAGGCGCCAACGGGCTCTGGCAAGAGCCCGTCGGACGCTGACGCCGCTTGCCGACGCGGGTATCAGGCCGCCTGGCTCGCGGCGCGTGCCGGGGCCGCCTGGCGCTCCTGCGCGCGCAGCGGACGCACCAGCCAGGCGATCACCAAGCTCAGGACGAGCACGATCCCGGCCAGCACCCAAAGCACACCGTGGAAGGCCTGGTCGTACCCCGCCAGCAGCAGCGGCTGCAAGGCCTGGAGCAGGTCGGCGGAAGCTTGCGCCGGACCGTCCAGATTGCCCGCGGCGGTTGCGTCGAGCCATTGCCTGAGGCTGCCCGGGCCATCAAGAGCCGGAGCGATGCGCGGCCCCAGTTGCTGGCCGAGGAAAGTCGCCAGCAGCGAGCCGTAGAGCGCCACGGCGACAGCCTCGCTGCCAAGCCGGAAGGTGTTGAGCAGCCCCGCCGCCATGCCGGCCTGCGGCTCGGGCACGGTCTTCAGCGCCAGGCCATCCACCAGGCCTGCCGACAGGCCCATGCCGATGCCCACCAGCAACAGCGGCGCTGCCAGTTGCCAGAGCAGCGCCCCTGGCTGGCTGAGCAACGCCAGGCTGACCAGCCCCGCCAGCAATGCCAGCAGGCTGGCCTTGAGAATGCCCACCGCCGAAACGCCACGACCGACCCATTTGCCGGCCAGGATCGGGCACACCAGCATGGGCGCGGTGAGCAGCAACATGGCCAGGCCCGCATGGGTCGGCGCCAGGCGCAACACTCCGGAGAGGTAGCTGGGCAGGTACGTCAGCAGGGTGACGAAGCCGAACGACGCGGCCACAGTCACCAACGCCAGCCCCACGAAGGGCGCATTGGCGAGCAGCGAGAGGTCGAGCATCGGCTGCGCATGGCGCCGCTCCTGCCAGGCGAACACGCCCAGCAATACCGCCGAGGCCAGCACCAACAGGCCGAGCCCCTGGCTCTGCCAGCCCCATTGCGAACCCTGCACGATGGCCGTCATCAGCGCCAACAGGGCGAGGATGAACAGTGCCGCACCGGGCACGTCGAAGCGCTGCGCCCCTGGTCGTGCGACGTCGCGCGGGATCAGTGCGCTGCCCAGCAGCACCAGTACCAGCGTCACGGTGTGCGCGGCGAAGATCGCACGCCAGCCGATGCTGTCCAGCAACACGCCGGAAAGGGTCGGGCCGAGGCTGACACCCAGCCCGGCGACAGTGCCGAACAGCGCGAAGGCACGCAGCCGCGCCGCCCCCTCGAAGTAGGTGGACAGAATGGCGATGCCGCAGGAGAAGATCGCCGCCGCGCCGACCCCGGCCAGCGCCCGCGCCAGATCGAGAATCCAGGCTGCCGGCGCCAGCGCCGAGAGCAGCGAGGCCAGGACGTACAGGCCGACGCCGCTGACGAAGCAGCGGCGCCGGCCCAGGCGATCGGCGAGCGCCCCCCAGGTCAGGGTGAAGCAGGCGAAGGCCAGGTTGAAGGCGTTGACCACCCATTGCAGGCTGGTCAGCGGAGCCCGCAGGTCGCTGCCGATGGCCGGAAGCGCCAACGCCGTGCCCGAGATGGAACTGGGCACGACGAAGATCGCCAGCAGGATGATGCCCAGCAGGGCCTTGTCGATCAGTGCTTTGCTCATGTTCGTTTCCCGTTGCGGTCAGTGGGTGACGGTCCAGCGCACCGGCAGCCGCGCCGGTCGCCGCAGGATGATGCCGTGTACCCACGGCAGCTCTGCGGCGGGCACCGCCAGGTGCAGGCGTGGCAGGCGCTCGACCAGCACCTGCAGCACAGTGGTGATTTCCAGGCGGGCCAGGGCCGCGCCCATGCAGTTGTGCATGCCATAGCCGAACTGCAGGTGACGCGGGCCCTGGCGATCCAGGCGGATCACCAGCGGGTCGGCGAAGGCGTCGGGGTCGCGGTTGGCGGCGAAGGCGTCGGCGTAGATGGCGCTGCCGGCCGGAATGAGCCCCCAGGGACCGTCGATGTCTTCGCTGGCCAGGCGCGGGAAGGTCGAGATGGTGCCCAGTGGAATCAGCCGCAGCAGCTCCTCCACGGCCGTCGGGATCAGCGCCGGATTGTCCACCAGGGTTTGCCACAGCCCCGGCGCGGCGAGCAGCGTATAGAGCGCCTTGGTCAGTACCGTGAGGATGTTCTGGTCGCCCCCGACCAGCACGCCGATGAGGATGCCGACCAGTTCCTTGTCGTTCAGTGGCGGCTCGCTTTCCTCGCGTCCGGCGACCAGGCGCTGGATCAGGCCGCCGGGCAGCGTCGGTCGCGCGCCGGTCACCAGGTCCGTGAGGTAGCCGTAGACCGCCCAGAACTGCCGCAGCAACTCCGGCACGTCTTCGTCCGAGGCGATCTGCATGGTGTGGCTGAGCGGCCGGTAGTAGGCACGGTCAGCCAGGTCGATGCCCAACAGGTGGCAATCCACCGTCGCGGGCACCTCATCCAGCACCAGGCCGAACAGGTCGGCGCCCTCGCCTGCCTGCGGCAACAGCTCCAGGCGCTGCTGGGTGACCGCCACCACGCGCTCGCGCAGTTCGGCCACGCCGGCCGGGCTGAAGTCCTTGGCGATCACCTTGCGCAGCCGTCCGTGGAACGGCGCGTCGTTGTTCAGCAGCATTTCCGCTGGAGTGATGGTCGGCAGGAAGCTGGCGCCATCCTCGGCGTTGCACGGGCTGCGGATTGCCCGTGCGTCGGTGAGGATCTGCTGCACGTGCTCGTAGCGCGTCAGGTGATAGGCCAGGTGGCCGCTGGGCAGGACGATGCGGGCGATGCCCCCGCTCGGCTCGGCGGGCCGGTACTGCGGCGCCGCGTCGAGCTGGGGAATCTGCGTGACCAGCACCGGTGGGCGGGTATGCAGGGCAATGGTCATGATGCGAGGGCCTCCTCGGACGCGCGCAAGGCAACACCGGTCAATGCCTCGAGAGCATCGAGCGCGCCAGGGTTGTCGATGAAATGCAGGGTCTGCCAGCCCTGCGCGGCTGCCGCGGCGATGTTCTCCGCGACATCGTCGATCAGCAGGCTTTGCGCCGGCAGGCGGCCGGAACGCTGCGTGGCGATCTCGAAGAAACGTGCGTCCGGCTTACGGCAGCGCTCGCGCGAGGAGTCGACGATCAGGTCGACCACCGCATCGAGGTCGACCAGCTCACGCCAGTACGGCTCCCACTCGACCACGTTGTTGGTGAGGATGCCCACCTGGTAGCCGGCACCCTTGAGCCGTCGCGCCGCTTCGCGCATCGCCGGGTTGGGCTGCACGCCGCTGAACCATTGCTGGCCGAAGCGGGTGAGCCGGGCCCGCGACAGGTCCAGCTGCGGGTCGTTGCGGCGCAACGCCTCGGCCAGGCGAATGCCCCACTGCTCTTCGCTGATCAGGGCATTCTCGATCGGTGCGAGCATCGGCACGCCCAGGTCATCGGCGACGTCCTGCATCGCCTGCTGCAAGGCAGCCGGAGCGATACCGGTCTTGCGCTCGTATTGGGCGAACAGTTCCGGAATCGGTGGCGACAGCACGCCACCGAAGTCGAACCAGACGATCTTCAGCGCGGCCATCTCAAGCCACCTCTTCGTGCAGCGGCACGCCGCTGACTTCCAGCGGCAAAGCCGAGGCGACCGGCACCAGCCAGACCTGCGCGCGAGCGATGACCTGCCCGGCCTGCACGACGTCCACCGGCAGCGTCAGCGTCTGCCCATCGCCCAGCAACTGCAGTTCGGCCTCCCGGACACGGTAGCGGGTCTCAAGGCCGAACTCGCCAAAACGGGTGAAGGCCACCTTGCATTGCGACAGCAGCAACGCGTCGGACTCGATGGAGCGATAGCGCCGCGCGGCGACCAGCGCGACCTGGCGGAAGCCTTCGAGCAGCAGCATGCCGGGGATGTGGTCCAGCGGATGGTCGAAGATCGCCGGGTTGTCGCGGTCGACGACCAGGCTCGCAGAGAAGCCCTCCTCGCTTTCCGCCAGGTCGCGGCCGAGCACCACGTTGTTCAACCAGTGCCGCCCGACCCGGCGCGGCGCCAATGGCTCGGGGCGCTGCACCCGCGGGTCGGCATCCGCCGGCACGCTGGCCAGGCCGCGGGCACGCAGCTTGTCCCAGCTGGCCGAGGGCATCCAGCGGATGCTCATGCGCTCATGGCGAGCGGCCACCTGGCCGTCGATCAGCAACTGCATGTCCAGGGTCACACCGGACAGCACGCTGTCACGCCAGTAGTGGTCCACCACCTGCACATCGATCAGCGCCGACGCCGGTCGACTGCCGACACGCAGCAAGTCACGGCGCACCAGGCGAGTATCGCTGTCGACATAGAGGAACTTGTCCTTGGGGCTGACGCCAAGAAAGGCGTGGGAAATATAGATCGATGCCTGGCGGAACACTTCGAGCAGCAACAGCATGTCGTAATACTCACCACCGTGGGCATGCTCGCTGAAGTAGCTGTGGGTGCGCGGAAGTTGCGCGGCACATTGGAAGCTCACGTCGTCAAAACGTATGGCGCCGGTCAGGAATACTTCGCTGACGGCGGCGCGATGCACCAGGCTGCGCGGAACGGTGTTTTCGTAATGAGAAACATCGGACATGTCGAGATCTCCTTCATGGACGGTTGCAGGCACTTTCAAAAGTTGCACTTCAACATCGCGGCTTCTTGCCGTTCTCATCCCCTGAGCAACTCCCGAAGGGTATTTTCAGTTTTTCCTTAGAACTTTTTATTTTCAGCTTATGGCCTATGAAATCTCCCGAACGCCCTATCCAGACGACTCCGCAAAAAGTGCCCCGTGTAATAAGGAAGGCAAAATCCTGGCTTTACGAAAAGTTTGGTAGTGCAGCGAAAACGATCTAAATGCCTGCTGAAAATTCCCCACCGAAGTTGCTCAACCAGTGCAGAAACCGAAACACGGTACGGCGCGGCGCCGCACAGACCGCCCGGCCGAATCACTTGCACGCACTGGAGCACTTCGAATGCTGGACAAGGGGATCATCAGGGGAATCGGCGCCTGCACGCTGGCACTGGCCGGCGCACTGGCCACCGGTGCCGTATTGGCGCAGGAAGGCTCGCCGGCGGCACAGGAACGCATCACGCAGTTCGATCTGGAAGCCGGGCCACTGGCCGATACGCTGCTGAACATTTCGCGCCTGACCGGGCAACCGATTTCCTTCGACCAGGCACTGGTCCAGGGTTATCGCAGCCCGGCCATCCACGGCGCGCTCAGCCGTGACCAGGCACTCGCGGCAGCGCTGCGCGACAGTGGGCTGAGCTACTCGCGCATCGCCGGTGGCGCGGTGCTGATCCACCGCAGCGAGGCGCCGCAAGCGGACGCCCCAGCGGCCGTCGCGCCACAATTGAAGACAGTCACCGTGATCGGCAGCCGGCGCAGCGACCTGGCAGCGCTCGATGCGCCGGCGCCAGTGGACATTCTCAGCGCCCAGCAGATCCAGGCGGTGGGCAGCAGCAACCTGGCGAAGGTGCTGGAAACCCTGGTGCCCTCGGTGAACTTCCCGCAGATCAACGGCACCGACGGGGTCTCCTCGCAGCGTCCAGCGACCCTCCGCGGCCTGGCCGCCGACCAGGTGCTGGTACTGGTCAACGGCAAGCGCCGGCACGCCTCGGCCTTCGTCAACACCAAGGCAACGCTCGGGCGCGGTTCCCAGGCGGTGGACCTGTCGACCATCCAAGTCAGCGCCATCGACCACATCGAGGTCCTGCGTGATGGCGCCTCGGCGCAGTATGGCTCGGACGCCATCGCCGGGGTCATCAACATCGTGCTGCGCCAGGACGACCATGGCGGCGACCTGCAGGGCAGCCTGGGCCAGTACACCAAGGGCGACGGCTTCACCCGCACCGTCAGCGGCCTCAAGGGGTTCACCCTGCCCGCCGATGGCTTCCTCACCCTCAACGCCGAAGGCACCCGCCAGGAACGCACCTCGGTTGGCGGCAGCGACAGCCGCCAGTTCTACCCCGCCGGCGACCCGCGCGAGGCCAGCGCCGACCGCGACTGGCGCTATGGCTCGCCGGGCCTGGGCGACTTCAAGGTGGGCGCCAACACCGGCTTCTCCCTCAACGACCAGCTCGAAGCCTACGGCTTCGCCACCTACCAGGACCGCACCACGCATTCCCAGGCGCTGTTCCGCCGGCCGGTGGACCCGAACAACCTGCCCGAGGTCTACCCCAACGGTTTCCTGCCGTTGCTCGACGTGCGTTCGCGCGACGGCGCCGCGACCGCCGGGCTGAAGTTCGACGACGAACGCCTGGGCAGCTTCGACCTCAGCGCCACCTACGGGCAGAACCGCATCGAATACCAGGTTGGCGACAGCCTCAACGCCAGCCTCGGCAGCGCAAGCCCGCACGACTTCGATGCCGGCACCCTGGTCAACGAGCAGACCAGCCTGTCCCTCGACCACGTGAAGAACTTCAGCGTCGGCTATGCCGACAGCCCGCTGGTGTTCTCCAGCGGCCTGGCCTGGCGCAAGGAGGACTACCAGGTGATTTCCGGCGACACCGCGTCCTGGATCCACGGCAGCGCCAACAGCAAAGCCGCCGGCTCCCAGGGTTTCCCCGGCATCCAGGACAGCGACGAGGGGCGCTACTCACGCCACGTGTTCGGCGGCTACCTGGGCCTGGAGCAGCAGCTCACCGAACAGCTGCAGCTGGGCGTGGCCGGACGCAGCGAGCACTACGACGACTTCGGCACCACCACCACCGGCAAACTCTCGGCACGCTTCGACTTCACGCCCCGGATCGGCCTGCGCGGCACCCTCAGCAGCGGCTACCGCGCACCGACTCTCGGGCAGATCGGCACCTCCGCCACCACCACCGACTTCCACCCGGGCGACCCCACCGCCTACCAGGTCGGCACCCTCAGCGTCGACCGCCCGGTGGCGCGCGCCCTCGGCGCCAGCGACCTGAAGCCGGAGAAGTCCACCAACCTGTCCCTCGGCCTGGTGCTGCGCCCGCTGGACAACGCCTCGCTGAGCATCGATGCTTACGACATCCGCATCAAGGACCGCATCGCCCTCTCCGAAACCCTCACCGGGCCGCAGGTCAGCAGCATCCTCAACGCCGCCGGCTACGGTTCCTACACCGGTGTCAGCTTCTTCACCAACGCCCTGGACACCAACACCCATGGCGTCGACCTCAACGGCAGCTACCGCCTCGACCTGGCGGACGCCTCGACCCTGACCTTCAACGGCGGCTTCAACTGGAGCAAGACCGAGGTCACCCACGTCAAGGCCAACCCCGGCGCGCTGGCCGGCACCGGCATCGTGCTGATCAACCGCGAGGCGCTCAGCTACGTCGAGAGCGCCAGTCCGCAAAGCAAGCTGATCCTCGGCCTGGACTACCGCAAGGGCGACTGGCAGGCCGCCGCCAGCGCCATCCGCTACGGCAAGTACAGCCTGGATTCCAACAACGGTCCGCAATACGACCAGACCTTCTCCGCACAGTGGGTCGCCAACGCCAGCCTGTCCTACCACCTGACACAGGCCTTCAAGCTCACCGTCGGCGGCAACAACCTGTTCGACAGCTACCCGGACAAGCTGCTGCTCGCCAACCGCTCCGCCGGCGGCATCGTCGAATACCCGAACATCGCCCCGGCCGGTGCCGAAGGCGCCTTCTACTACGTGCAGGCCGACTACAGCTTCTGACCGCCCCCGGCGGGCGCCGCCACGGCGCCCGCTCCCAACCGGAGAATCCCCATGAGCCAGCCTTCCCCTTTCGACGCGGTGCACTTCGTCCAGCAATTCGAGCGCGAGGTCGCCGAAGCCCGCCAACTGCTGCTGGACAGCCAGTCGCTACGCCCCGGCGCCGCGGGCAACATCAGCCTGCGCCTGCCCGGCGAGCAGCGCCTGGCCATCGCCGCCTTCAATGGCCCGCAGATGGGCGCCGCCCTGCTGCTGGACTTCGACCTGGGCAACCCCCAGGGCACCCTCAGCGACAACCTGCGCGAAGTCGCTGCGCTGCACGCGGCCATCTACCGCGAGCGTCCCCGGGCCAACGCCATCATCCACACCCACTCGCCGTACCTCTCGGCCTTTGCCATCGCCCGCCGGCCGCTGCCGGCCCACAGCAACGCGCTGCTCTTCGCCATCGCCGAGGACCAGGCCATCCCGGTCGCCGACTGGGGCCCGCGCTACTCCACCGAACCGGTGGTCGCGGCGCTGCGCGAACAGCCCTGGACCCCGGCGGTGCTGCTGGCCAACCATGGCCCCTTCGCCTGGGCCGAAGGCGGCGTACTGGCAGCCACCCGGCTGCTGGTCAACCTGGAGGAAACCGCCTACCTGAGCTTCCTCGCCGAGCAACTCGGCGGTGCGCAACGCTTCCCGGCCGGCGCCGCGCAGCGGGTGCGCCAGGGCTGGAGCGCGGCATGAAGGCACTCCCCCGCCGCCTCGCCGGGCTCCCCGTGGCGCTGGCCCTGCTCGCGGCCGGCGCCACGTCGCACGCCGAGCCGCTGCTGCAGCACGCAGTGGAGCGCGGCAGCCTGAACATCTGCACCGCCGACGAATTCCCGCCGTTCAAGCGCTACGACAAAGACGGCCAGGCCAGCGGGCTGATCCAGGACCTGATCCTCGACCTGCACCAGCGCCTGGCGGCTCAGGTCGGCCAGCCGCTGAAGCTGCAGCTGGTCCAGGTCACGCCGCTGAATCGCCTGCTGTTCCTCAACCAGGGTCGCTGCGAACTGCTGGTGACCTCGCTGCTCGACACCCCGGCGCGGCGCCGTGAGGTGGACTTCGTCAGCCCCGGCTACTACAGCTCCGCCGCCACTGTGTTCGCCCCGCGCAGTACGCGCATCGACAGTTGGGAAGCACTGCGCGGCAAGACCCTCTGCGCGCCCCTGACCAGCGTCTGGGTTCGCCCCTACGAAGCGCGCTACGGCATCGAGTTCGTCTCCTTCGGCGGCCTGCCGGAGATGCGCAAGGCGCTGCTCGATGGCCGCTGCCTGGGCGCCCTGGGCGACGATGTGCTGTACCGCTCGCTGGCGCAGGAGCCGGGCTGGCAGGACTTCGAGGTCAAGCTGCCGGGCCAGGACCCGGCGCCCTGGGGCATAGCCCTGCGCAAGGAGCAGCCGGCGCTGCGCGACGCCGTCGCCGCGATAGTCCGCGACTGGCACGCCTCCGGGCGCATCGTCGCCCTGGAGCAGCACTACCACCTGCCGCCCAACCCCTGGGTCGCCGAACAGCGCGCGCGCTACGCCCAACCGCAACCGGCGAGCCAGCCATGATCGACAGCCTGCTTCACTGGTTCGGCCAGCGGGACCTGCTGGCCGCCTTCGCCGACCCGCTCGATCGCCAACGCTACCTCGCCGGCTTCGGCTACACCCTGCTGCTGGCCGCCGGCAGCAGCCTGCTCGCGCTGCTGCTCGGGGTGGCCGGCGCGCTGCTCGCCGCCACTCCATGGCGCGGTGCGCGACTGGCGGTGCGGGTGTATGTCGAGGCCATGCGCAACACCCCGCTGCTGGTGCAACTGTTCCTCCTCTACTTCGGCGTTGGCGCACTGCTACCGCTCGACAGTGCCGGCGAGCACCTGCTCGGACATACCGCCTGGGCGATCATCGCCATCGGCCTGCACTACGGCGCCTTCCAGGTCGAGGCTCTGCGCGCGGCGCTCGACAGCGTTCCCGTCGCCACCCTGGAAGCTGCCCGCGCCCTCGGCCTGCAAGGTCGCGAACTGCACCGCCGGATCATCCTGCCGCTGGCCCTGCGCCAGGCGCTGCCGGAGTTGGGCAACACCAGCGTACAGATCGTCAAGGCCACCGCGGTGGCCTATGCCATCGCCGTGCCGGAGCTGCTCTACGCGGCCAACCGCCTGTGGGCCGACAACGGCAACGTCGCGCAGATGATGCCGGTGCTGCTGCTCAGCTACCTGCTGCTGGTGCTCGCGGTGACCTGGTTGCAGCGCCGGCTGGAACGGCATTTCCGCATCCCCGGCGAGGTGCGCGCATGAGCGCCCTGAGCGTGGCCCGCCCCTGCCCTTCCCAGTACCTCGGCTGGCGTCCGGCAGCACTGGCCGTGGTCCTGGCCGCGCTGCTGTGGCTGGCCTGGCCCTATTTCGACGCGGCACGCCTGCTGCTGGCGTGGACGCCGTCGCTGCTCGGCGGCGCGGCCCTGAACCTGCTGATGGGCCTGGTGGCCATGGCCCTGGCCGGCGTCATCGGCGCCGCCCTGGGCCTGCTCCAGCTCGGCCGTGGCTCCGGCGCGCGCCTGGCCGCGCTGCTGACCCGCAGCCTGCGCGCCCTGCCCTGGCTGGTGGTGATGTTCTACGTCGCCTACCTGCTGCCCTTCGAGGTGCGTCTGGGTGGCCGCTGGGTGCAGTTGCCCGACTGGCTGAAGGCCGCCGTTGGCCTGGCCCTGCCCGCCTCGGGCTACGTCTCGGAGTTCGTCCGCGGCGCCCTGCTGGCGATTCCTGCCAGCCAGTGGGAAGCCGCCGCCGCCCTGGCCCTGGGCCGTTTCCAGCGCCTGCGCTGGGTGATCCTGCCACAGGCGCTGCGCGCCCTGCTGCCGCCGGCCATGAACCTGTTCTGCAGCCTGCTGATGTCCACCTCGCTGGCCAACCTGCTGGGCGTGGAGGAGCTGATGACCCGCCTGCAGATGCACCTGAGCAGCGAGACCCGGCCGGACCTGCTGCTGCCGGCCTACCTCTACGCCTTCCTGGTGTTCTTCCTCTGCGTCTACCCCCTTTCCCGCTGGTCACGCCGGCTGGAACAGCGCTGGAGCCCACCCCGATGAGCCACCCGCAAATCCGCGTGCGCGACCTGTACAAGGCCTACGCCGGGCAGCCCGTGCTGCAAGGCGTGTCCCTGGACGTGCAACGCGGCGAAATCGCCTGCCTGATCGGCCCCTCGGGCTCGGGCAAGTCCACCCTGCTGCGCACCCTCAACGGCCTGACGCCGATCGACGCGGGCAGCATCGAGGTCTGCGGCCTGGCGGTGAACGCCGGCACCGACCCGCGCGCCCTGCGCCGGCACATCGGCATGGTGTTCCAGAGCTACAACCTGTTCCCCCACCTGAGCGTGCTGCAGAACATCACCCTGGCGCCGCTGCGGGTGCTCGGCGAGCCGCGCGCCGAGGTCGAGGCACGGGCCCGCGAGCTGCTGGCGAAGGTCAACCTCCACGGCAAGGAGAACGCCTACCCGGCGCAGCTCTCCGGCGGCCAGCAGCAGCGCGTGGCCATTGCCCGCAGCCTGGCGATGCGCCCGGACGTGATGCTGTTCGACGAGGTGACCGCGGCGCTCGACCCGGAGACGGTCAAGGAGGTCCTGGCAACCATCCGCGCGGTGGCCTCCAGTGGCATGACCTGCCTGATCGTCACCCACGAAATGCGCTTCGCCCGCGAGATCGCCGACACCCTCTACTTCACCGACGGCGGGCGCATCGTCGAACAAGGCGCACCCGCCGAGCTGTTCGGCAACCCCCGTGATCCGCGCACCCAGCGCTTCCTCGACCGAGTCCTGTGACATGAACGATAAACGCCGCAACACCTGGCGGCCGGACACCCAGCTGACCCACCTGGGGCGCGACCCGGCCAGCCACCAAGGCACGGTGAACATCCCGGTGTACCGTGCCTCGACCTTCATCTGGGACTCCCCGGAAGTGCTCGAGGACTACCGCCACCACGGCCAGGAGCCGGACTACCGCGGGCACCTCTACGGGCGCAACGGCAACCCCACCACCGCCGCCTTCGAAGATGCCGTGGCCGAACTGGAGGGCGGCTTCCGCGGACTGGTCATGCCTTCGGGGCTGGCCGCCATCGTCGGTGCGGTACTGGCAGTGGCGCGCAGCGGCGACCACATCCTGGTGACCGCCAACTGCTACTGGCACGCGCGCCAGGTGTTCGACGGCCTGCTGCCGCGCTACGGCATCGAGGTGAGCTACTTCGAGCCCATGGCGGGCGAAGCGATCGCCGAGTTGATCCACCCGCAGACCCGCGCGCTCTACCTCGAAGCGCCCGGTTCGAACACCTTCGAAGTACAGGACGTGCCGGGCCTGGCGCGCATCGCCCACGCCCACGGCCTCGCCGTACTGCTCGACAACACCTGGGCCACGCCGTTGTTCTTCAAGGCCTTCGAACATGGCGTGGACATCTCCATCCACGCCGCGACCAAGTACCTGGTCGGCCATTCCGACGCCATGCTCGGGATGCTGGTGACTACCCGCGACTGGTTCGTGCCGGTGCGCAACCTGGTGCGCGAGATGGGCTATATCGCCAGCGCCGACGACGCCTACCTCGGCCTGCGCGGCCTGCGCACCCTGGGCGTGCGCCTGCGCCAGCACGAGCGCTCGGCCCTGGCCGTGGCGCACTGGCTCCAAGGGCGCCCGGAAGTCGAGCGGGTGCTGCATCCGGCGCTGCCCGAACACCCCGGCCACGCCTTCTGGAAGCGCGACTTCCGCGGCACCTCCGGGCTTTTTGGCGTGGTCCTCAAGGCCCAGTCCCAGGCCGCGGTGGATGCCTTCCTGGCCCGTCTCACGCTGTTCGCCCAGGGCGCCAGCTGGGGTGGCTACGAAAGCCTGGTCCGCCAGCAGTCGCCACGCGAACCGGGACCGGCCGAACGCCTGCTGCGCCTGCACGTCGGCCTGGAGGCCGTGGAGGACCTGTTGGCCGACCTGGCGCAGGCCTTCGAAGCGCTCACATCCTAGCCACCGCGAAACCGACACAAACGACAACAGGCGGACAACCGGCCTGCCGTTCATATCCCCCGATGAATCAGGAGTTGTCCATGAGCACGACCCACCCCACCGAAGCCCTGTACACCCTCTGCCCCTTGCCGATCGCCTCGAACATCGCGGTCGAACTGGGCTGGCTGGACGAAGAATTCCAGCGCGTCGGCGCCCGGGCCCGCTACCTGCGCTCGCTGCCCGACAACCAGGGCTGGCTGCCGCATTTCCGCCACTCCCGCGACGACCTGATCCGCGACGGCGGCGCGGTGCCCGCGCTCTGGGCCCGCGCCGACCTCAGCGACACCCTCCTGGTGGCCAGCACCGCCAGCCAGCGGCCGGGGCAGATTCTGGTCCGCGCCGGCGCCGGCATCCGCCGGGTGGCACAGCTGGCCGGATGCAAGGTCGGCGTACCGCGCAGCGCCAACCGCGAGCGTATCGACGTGCTCAATGCGCTGGCCGAGCAGACACTGCACTACAGCCTGGAACTGGCCGGCCTCGACCGTGAGCAAGTACAGGTGGTGGAGTTCGAAGACCACGGCGACCCGCGCGAGCTGCAGCCGGCGCAGCGCCCCGCCGCGCTCTGGGCGCAACTGCGTGAACATCACCAGGCCGCTGTAGCGGTGCAGGCGCTGGCCGACGGCGCTATCGACGCCCTGGTGGTGCAGGCCTGGCAGGCTCCCGGCCTACTCCAGGACGGTCGCTTCACCGTCATCGAGGACCTCGACCGCTACCCGGACTGGACGCTGAAGAACGTCAATGGCCCCATGCCACCGTGGTCAGCCGCCGTCTCGCCGAAGAACATCCCGAAGTGGTGGTGGCCTTCCTCCGCGCGGCGATCCGCGCCGGGCGCTGGATCAACGCCAACCCGCAGGCGGCCGCCGAACTCCTGCCGCGCTTCAGCGTCCTGCGCAGCGCAGCCCAGGCCCGGCAGTGGCTGGCCGGCCTGGACCTGGTCCCGCAACTGGGTGAGCGCAACCTCGCCGCCCTGGAACTGAAGAAAGACTTCCTGCACCAGCGCGGCTACCTGCGCCACGACTTCCGCGTCAGCGACTGGGCCGACGGGCGCTTCCTCGCCCAGGCCCTGGGCGAGCTGGACGAGCACGCCATCACGCGGCACTGACACCCCAAGGAACCCACCGCCTCCGGCCAGCCCCGCTGGGCCGGACGGCTTCTCTCAGCCCAAGGAAAGACAAGGCCGATCGATGAAAGCTCTGGCACCACAACGGAAGTTCCCTACCCGCTACCCTCTGCTAGGCAGCCTGCTGCTCGGCGCGCTCACCTGCGCCACGGCACAGGCCGAGGAAGACGACACCCGCCTGGAACAGGTCCAGGTGGTCGGCGCACGTGTCACCGAGGCGAGCCTGGCCACCGGTGTCGATCACATCAGCAATACCCAGTCCATCTCCCACCAGGCGCTGCTCTCGGCGCCGGCCGGCACCTCCGGGCTGAAGATGCTGGAGTCGCTGGCCGGGTTCAACGTGCAGGTCAACGATCCCCTCGGGCTCTACGAGTTCGGCAACTCGGTGTTCGTCCGCGCCTTCAACTTCCAGCAGATCGGCTTCTCCATCGACGGCGTGCCGCTGGGGCGCAGCGACCAGTTCGGCGGCAGCCCGATCTACCGCTACGTGGACAACGAGAATACCGCGCGGGTGACCGCCTCCACCGGCGCCGGCGACGTATCCCAGCCGGGCTACGCCTCGCTCGGCCCTACGTCGACTACCAGACGCTGATGCCCGCCAGCGAGGCCGGCATCAGCACCTCCTACAGCCTCGGCAGCGACGCCCTGCGGCGCAGCTTCGTCAAGCTGGAGAGCGGCGAGCACGATGGCCTTTCGGCCTACCTCAGCCGCTCGAAGATCGATGGCGACCTCTGGCGCGGTCCCGGCACCATCGACCGCGAACACGTCGAGGCCAAGGTCCGCTACCGCTTCGGCGAAGGCCATGAGCTGAGCCTGCGCAGCATCTACAACGACTTCTACGACTACGACTCGCCCTATGTCACCCTGGCCCAGTACCAGGGTTCGGCGGCCGATCCATTCGGCCGTTCCGGGCGCGATTTCCCGTACATCGACTACCTGCCGCAGCTGCCGCAGACAGCCCCCGGCGTCCCCTTCAGCAACACCGCCTACAACCAGTACTACAAGCAGGCGATCAACCAGCGCCGCGACAACCTGACCACCCTGCGCGGCAGCTTCGCCCTGACGCCGGACCTGCGCAGCGTTAGCAGCCTCTACTACGAGGGCAAGCGCGGCTACGGAGTATCTCCCGAGGCCTACGCCACCTCCACGACGCTGCACAACGCCGAGGCCGGCAGCGTGGCCGGCCTGTTCGATCCGCTTGGCGTGCAATACGGGCTGTCGAAGATCAGCGGGCACCGCTATGGCCTCAGCCAGGCCCTGCAATGGCAGCTTGGCGAGCATTTCCTCGAGGCCGGCGCCTGGATCGAGAAAGACGTGTTCAACCGCCTGCAGGCCCGCTACAACCTCACCGACGGCAGCCCGGCCGGCCAGCCACTGCTGGACCAGCCCGTACACCTGCAGGGCGACTTCACCTCCACCCGCGACTCGCTGCAACTCGACCTCAAGGACACCTGGTCGCTGCTCGACGACCGCCTGCGCCTGCAATACGGTTTCAAGCGCCTCGACCTGGACTACCGCATCGAGGGCCAGCGCAACGCCGGCGACTACATCGCCGGGCGCCAGCCGCGCCTGTCGACCTCCTGGAAGGATGACTTCCTGCCTCAGGCCGGCCTGGTCTACGACCTGGACGGCCGCTCGCAGCTGTTCGCCTCCTACTCCGAGAACATGGCCCTGCCGCGCGGCGCCGACGACGTCTACCGCGCCGCCAGCCCCAACGTCCCCGCGCCGGAGGCCGAACGGGCGAAGAACTACGAGGTCGGCTACCGCTTCAACCGGCCGACATTCAACGCCTCCCTGGCCTTCTACCGGACCGTCTTCGACAACCGCCTGCAGGCGTTCGCCGCGCCGGTGCCCGGCAGCAGCCAGGCGGAAACCTACTACCAGAACGTCGGCCGCGTTGTCGCCTACGGCAGCGAGCTCAGCGGCCAATGGAAGCCGCCGCTGCCCGGCGGCGGACTGGTGATCAACGGCAACCTGACCTACAACGTCGCCCACTTCAAGGACGATGCCGGCGGCCTGCAACTGAGCGGCAACACCCTGCCGGACAGCCCGCGCTGGCTGGCGCAGGCCGGCGCCACATATGAAATCACGCCCTGGGCGGTGGCCAACTTCACCGCGCGCTACATCGACTCGCGCTACAGCAACTTCACCAATACCGAGTCCATCGGCGGCTACACGCTGTACAGCGCCTACCTCGACCTGGGCGGACGGCAGTGGGGCGGCGGGCCGCTGAAGAGCGTCAAGCTGCGCTTCAACGTCGACAACCTGTTCGACAAGAACTACCTCGGCTTCATCCTCGCCAGCCCCGACGGCCCGGCGCTATTCCGCCCCGGCCCGCCCCGCAGCTTCCAGACCACCCTCAGCGCGGAGTTCTGACATGCCTCCGCCGACCCTGTACCGGCTGCTCGCCGGCACTCTGATGGCCTGCTGCGCAGCAACGAGCACCCAGGCCGCGGAGGGGGTTTCCGCCACGGCCCTGGCCCTGCACCAGCGCCTGCTGGTGCTGGACAGCCACCTGGACACGCCCATCCAGCTGTCCCGCCCTGGCTGGGACATCCTGCAACGCCACGACACGCTCACCGACGGCAGCCAGGTCGACCTGCCGCGCATGCAGCAAGGCGGCCTGGATGGCGGCTTCTGGGCCATCTATACGCCCCAGGGCCCGCGTACCGACGAAGGCCGCGCCCAGGCCAGCGCCTATGGCCTGGCCACGCTGACGCGCATCCGCGACCTGGTCGCCCGCCATCCGGCACAGTTCGCGCTCGCCACGACGGCCGCGGACGCTCGCGCCATTGCCGCCCAGGGCAAGCGCGTGGTGTTCATCAGCATGGAGAATGCCGACCCGCTCAGCTCTGACCCCGGCCTGCTCTGCACCTACTACCGGCAGGGGCTGCGCATGCTCGGCCTGGTGCACTTCGCCAACAACGACCTGGCCGACTCGGCCACCGCCCTGCCCGAGTGGCACGGCCTCAGCGCCAAGGGCCGCGACCTGGCGCAGCGTGCTGCACGCCTGGGCCTGCTGCTGGACGTCTCGCACGCCTCGGACGCGGTCTTCGACCAGTTGCTGGCCAGCTCGTCGGCGCCACTGATCGCATCGCACTCCAGCAGCCGGGCGGTCAACCGCCACCCGCGCAACCTCGACGATGCACGCCTGCGCCGGCTGGCAGCCAAGGGCGGGGTGATCCAGGTGAACACCTACAGCGACTACCTCATCCCGCTGAAGGCAGAGCCCGAGCGCGAACGCGCGCGCCTGCAGTTCTACGCGCGCTACCGGAACATGGCCGCGCTGAGCCCGGAACAGGTCCAGCAGCTCTATGCCGACATCCGCAAGGTCGATCGCAAGTACCAGCACCCGCGCGCCGATTTCGAGGTGTTCATGCAGCACCTGCTGCACATCCTTCAGGTGGTCGGCCCGGAACATGTCGGCATAGGCGCGGATTGGGATGGCGGTGGCGGCGTGACAGGCCTGGAGGACGTCAGCCAGTTGCCGAAGATTACCCAGCGCCTGCTCGACGCCGGCTATAGCGAACAGGACCTGGCCAACATCTGGAGCGGCAACCTGCTCCGCGTGCTCGACCAGGCACAGCAGGCGGCCGAGCCGGCTGCGGTGGCGGCCTGTCTGGAAGGTAGATGAAACCGGTACTGCGCGGCCGGTTGCAACCGGGCAGAAGCAGTCAGATAGCGAGGGGCGCAGTGGTCGGGATTGCTGTTTATTTTTGCTGCCGCTAGCCTCACAAAAAATTCAATAGCACGAATCAAGGGCATGCCGACATATAGCAGCGCTTGATGAAAGGCATTAGTACAGACCGAGAAAACGAGTATGAATGTACGTCCGGCGACCGATAGTGACCAAGCTGCTCTCTTTGACGTGCATCGGGCTGCCTTCCAGAGCCACATCGAGAAAATATGGGGCTGGGATGAAAGTTGGCAGCTCTCAAATTTTGCAGCAGAGTTCGCACGCGCAGCCACTTCGGTTATTGAAACCAATGGCCAGATTATTGGATATGTCCAGATCCTGGACGAGGACGATCGAATCTACGTTCAGAACATTGCTATTTTACGAGAGTCCCAAGGTAATGGTATCGGCACCCAAATTCTAAAGGAGCTCCAGTTGGCCGCCGCGGCCCGAAAGGTGCCCTTGCAATTGAGCGTTTTCCGAACGAATCCATTGGCGCAGAAGCTCTATGAACGTCAGGGCTTTCGCCGAACGGGTGAAACCAGGACGCATATCAAGATGTCTTGGATAGCGACCTGAGCAGACGCCTTGGGCAGCTAACGGCTGTTTGTTACCTGTCACGACCAGTAGCTCTGGCTCGGTAGCTATCGCTGACAAATAACGGCCATCGGCGGTGAATTCAAGCGATGAAAGCGAAAGCTGGTGTCATTTCGACGCGATGGACGAGCATCATCTAGACATATGGCAATCTTGGTTTGGGCAGCAAGGCCTGAGCCATCTAATCTCCTGAGAAACATCATCGTTAAGGGATTGCGCGGAGGCGTAGCTATGGATGGCCAACCCGGATGGCCCTTCAAGGAATTCTTGGCGGGTACCCAACCTTTATGGAGGTCGCTCTGGCTCTTCTACTTGCCATGCATGGCATTAGGAGTGGGGACTACAGCCCTGGTACTCGCTTTCTGGGGAGCCACTGAGCAAGGAATACAGGCCCTAGTGTGGCTCGTCACTATGACTGTATCCATTGGGCCGCCTGTTGTAGCGATTTCCTCGCTTTTGCCTCTCACACTAGCGTTGACTGCAGGGTCGATTGGGGTATGGAGATGCGCGCCAAATGCTAGTACCAAAACTACTTCGACCATTGCTCGCTACCTCATAGTGCTTATAGCGGCCTGGGCACTCCTAAAAATCACGCGGGCAGCATACGGATTGATGCACATTTGGTGAGACGATCATCAAGTCCTCCTTCATCATCGTCAGCCTCCACCCGAGGCTGTGTAGAGACACCAAGTCAATTTTTAGGCTCACGTTGCTACGTGAAACCTGAAGAAATTTCCCCATTGGGCTCGCTCAAAACTCGCAAACGAACGCGAAACTTTTTCGTTTCCTGAGCAGTCATCGTTTTCAAAAATATTTTTACACAGCCTGGACCCAAAGCAGCTTTTAGTTTCTGAGCAAGATCAATTATCAATATATCCAGGATATGCTTGCGAAATTAAATCTAGCACTCCAGTGCTTATCTAACGCCCATCCACGGCTTCAGCTAGCAAACCACCACTTCAAGAGAACTCAAAGAAAAAAGGTAGAACTGAAAAAGCAAAACCTGCAACCCCTACAGCCAAAAAAGAAACCCTAAAGCACCGGCCATAGGTCCAAACTTTAAATACGCCATTTGCTTTTTTACAATTTAGCTCCCTTGTGAAAATTGCTGCCTCCGGTGCTACACCCAGCCCCTCCAAGTAAACAATTGCTCCCTCCGCCAGCTTTATCATTGCTGAAACCCGCTGATCTAGCTTCCAAAAAACCAATGACACTAAAGACAAAAAACAACCGAGAAGCGAAACGAGCCCAGATAATTTCCCGCTAGCTTGTAATCCCACACCAATTCCGGCAGCAATCAGTCCCGCAATAGCTAAAAAAAATTAAAAACCGTCATGCGTTGCTGAGCATGGAGTTCAAAGTACTTCCAAGCATGATCCATAGAACGATCAAATTTATCAAAATTACTCATTGAAACCACCCATCGCAAAAAAACGTCAGCAGTGCGCTCTAAAACCCAGGACAAACACAAGCAAAACCAATATCAAACCAATCAATATCAATATTTTACGCAACATGAAGCATAGCGAGTCCGGCGCCCCCAGCGCATTAATTCATTATTTTTTTGCGAATCAAATTAAATAACTCAGCTTGATAGACGGCATCATTTAAAGCATCATGACTTCCTTCGCCGTCCGGATTGACTACTTTATCAATTTCGCTTGATCGAGTTGACTTCCAAGTTGAAGCAGCAGCCCCGAAGTACATAGATTTTATGTCCAGAGCGGCGATACCAAATGGGTTTTCCCCGATGAACCAGTGAAAGTAGTGATTCACGAAAGCCCAATCAAACGACGCATTGAACCCTACAAACACGACGGTTTCGTCTTTACCCGCAAGCGAATCTACCCAGGCCTTGAATTGCTCCATCGCCTTGAGGGGATCCAGGCCCTCTTTCCGGAGCTGGTCAAGGGACAACCCTGTGACCTCCATCGCGGCAGGTACAAACTCATCAGATATAGGCTTCAGATAACAAGTAAACTGCCGTGTGGCATCAGAAGTAACGCATGCGCCTATAGAGAGCATGCTGTATTTTCCAGGGATCGGCCCCGATGCCTCAATGTCGACCGAGACGAAAATTTCTTTTTCGGCTTTCATAACTACTCCGTTTGAGCTGGTGTCTGGATGACAACCGCGGTTACCACTACCAGACACCAAAATCCTGGAAAGGTCACTGTGCCAGTCGGTGAAGAGTTCAAGCAGAGCCCCCTCCTCCGAGCCAATCAAACGATCTGCCGCTTACTTATCCTCCATGACCGGAGATGGTCGCATCGCCAGAATCGAGTCGGTCAGATCGTTGAAGCTCAGCGGACGATTAGGGAAGGCTTTCGCCATCGCCGTAGGGTACAAGCGAGTCCGAATATCGGAGTAGGTCCATGCTGGCTGACCGTTGCGCTCGCCAGTGAGAGTGGCCAAATCGGTCAGCTGCTTATCCGTGAGCCCCATGCCCGCCAGATCCATGCTGAACAGCTCTTTCCGCTCAGCAGCGTCTGGGCGAGTGAACTCTTCAACGATGGCTGCACGACGACGAAGTGCTGCGTCCAAAACTGAAAGTCGGTTAGTGCACAGGATCACCACAATCCGACCGCCATATTTGCGCAATTCATCCACGCCTTGGATCAAGGTGTTCACAGCCACCTTATCTTCGTGGTGGCTCTGACTTTGCGAGCGGGAAGCTGCGATCGAATCGCCTTCGTCGATGATGAGAATCGCCCTGCGCTTTTTACCTGCTGCTTCGACAACCTCCGCAAAAGCTTGTGTCAAAAGCGTGCCCATCTCGCCGACCTTACCGGAGCCGCGGACTCGGTTGCTCAGCTTGAACAGCACCGAGTCCTCACTGCGTGAGTCACGGACGATACGGTTAGCAATACACTCCGCTGTCGCGGTCTTCCCGGTGCCGACGTCGCCATGGAAGATCACGAGGGGGTACTGATCGGCAACCAGGTTGCAAATTGGCAGCACACTTTCGTGGTGAACCTTGCTCCACTCGGACAACTGGCTCTGATTCAGCAACAGCTGGAGCTGGTTTTGCACACGCTCGTAGCGACCCGCAAACCCGAGCAACACTTTTTCACGCTCACTCAGTTGGGCTTCCGGCAGTTCAATCGCTGAGTCAAATACGGTGTTGTTGCTCATCGGGTGTAGTCCTTCCGTTCCATGCCGTAGCCGTTGCTAGAGTATTCGCGACCACCGCTCTGGGTGAGCTGAGAATGGCTAATGTCGTCGTAAGAGGTCGTCCAGTTGATTTTCAACTTGCCAGACATTTTCTCCCGCGCTTGCTGGGTGTAACTGTCGTTGTAGGACAGAACGATCCGCAGGTGCGCACCCTGAACTTTGGGCCAGCGCGCATCACCTGGGCGCTGATTGGCCAGGGTGCCAGACTCGTTGACATAGAACCGGGTGGCCTTCTGCTCTACTCCATGACTAAGCAAAGTGAGATCCGCAAACTGGAGGTAGCCATTCTTGGCCAGCAGCTCAATGTCATTGGCCCACTCTTTTGCTTTCGCCTCAGTCACAGCTTCGCTGCTCGACGCGATCATCAGGAGGTCGGCGGTGATCCGCCGCACGACCGCTTCGATGTCAGTGGTGGTGTAGGTAGTGGTTTGAGTGGCGCTGTAGCTCATGCTGCGTCCTCGACTTTGAAGCCCTTACCGAACAGCTCTTTCCAGATTTCGAAGTCGTCCTCCACCGATGCGAAATGCGCGGTCTCCCACGACTCCTCGGCAAGCTGAACGATCTCCTTGCGCTCTTCTTCAGTGATCCGGCTCGCAACGTTGTTCGTGTCACATACCGGATCGATGATTACGACCGTATCGGAGAAGTCGGGAACCCGCTTGTTCTCGGGAAACTTGATGACGTCCTTGAGCCCCGAGTCCGCAATGTAGAGGAGGAAGTCACGGAAGCGCTTTTCCAGCGAGCCGGTCTTCCCTTTAAGCTCAAGGACGTGAGCCATGATCAGCTCGATGTGGAAGGATTTGAGCGGCACCTCCTTCCAGGTGCGCCAGCGCTTTGCCAGGCGCACTAGGGTGCGGAAGTCCGGATCTTCGTCCTTCCGAACCTTCACGAAGCTCACCTGGCACGGTGCGCAGGTTTCAGTTTTCGAGCCGTCAATCCGGTCGAACTGCCAGCCGTAGTTCTCCTTGTTCGGATTTTCGATGACCGGAACGATATCGACCTCAAGCCCAGTACCCACGAAAGTGACCTTTGCTGCCTTGCGCTGGATTTCAAAGTCTTCAACAGACTTGTTCGGGTACAGCTTGATCAGGGCGTCGTAGATTTTCTGGCTGAGAGTCGCGAAGGTCTCTTCATCAACCTGCTGGCCGCTGATGTAGAAAACCACGTCGACGTCGGCAGGGTTCTGAGCGTTGGGCCGCAGGATGGTGTGCTTGGCGAAAGAGCCGGCCTTCACCACCTTCTTGATGGTGATCTCGTCCTGCTTCTTCAGGCTGTCCTTCAGCGCTGCGATCAGGCGGTCGACCTGGGCGTTGTAGGTCTCCCGCTTGTCCTTCGGCAAGCGCAGCACGTTACTGTCGTAATACTTGATCTGTGTGTTGGTGAGTGGCATCTGCCATCCCCTCCTAGAAATGTTGTGTTCGTCGCAAAGCCTCCCTACCAGCAGCTACACCACATGCCGACGGATGAGATGGCTTGACCACTCGAGCACCAGGCCCGAATCGCCCTTACGGCTCACTGCAGTTCAACCTCCCCGCACCATCCGAAGATCCGTCCAGGAAAATTGCGAACCGCGCCTCGCTAGCGTATGATTACTATACGCATAATTTTTAGATGCAGTCTAGTTTTTATACGCTATAGAGGTTCAACCATGACAAACGAGTCCAAACCCACGGACGACCACCCCACCAGCAAGGGACGGCAAGGAGCACGTTGGGGCCAGGAACGTCGGTTGGAATTCATCGACTATCGACTGCGGTGGGATGGCCAGATCAACCGCAGCAGCCTCACTGACTTCTTCGGCATCTCGGTGCCCCAAGCTTCGCTGGACATTACCGAGTACGCGAAGCTTGCCGAGAGCAACCTGGAGTACGACACCCGGGCCCGGGTTTATCGGGCGACTGAGTCATTCAAGGCGGTATTCCCTTCCAGCGCAGTGGAGCGCTATCTGGAAGATCTTCTTCGGGTCGCCGTGCAGCCAGAGATCCCATACGGAAGCTTCCTTGGGTGGCAATCCCCCGTTGCCGGCGTTCCCAAACTGGGCCGTCGCCTCAACGCAGACGTCGTTGGGGAAGTCCTGCGTGCTATCCGCGAGATGGGTTACATCGAGGTCTTCTATCAGTCCCTGACAGACCCTGAAGGTGGGGAGCGGCGGCTGTCTCCTCATGCCTTGGTGCATGACGGTAACCGCTGGCACGTCCGGGCTTACTGCCACAAGCGTAAAGGTTTCCGAGACTTTTCTCTGACGCGCATCAAGCACTGCAAATATGGTGGGCAAGACAGGGAGCGGGCTTTAGAAGATTACGCTTGGAACACCATAGTGGATGTGGTTCTCACCCCACACCCTGACCTCAGCCCTGCACAGCGCCAGCTGATCGAGAGCGACTTCCTAATGGAGGACGGTGAGATGCACATCGAATGCCGCCGAGCACTCCTCATGTACCTCATGTTCCAGCTCAACCTGAATGAAGATCAGGCTGGCCAGAGGCCCGAGGTCATCCAGCTTGCCCTCAAAAATAGGGATGAGATCCAAGCGTTGCTCAAGTACTAACACTCAACACCTAGCTACCGGAATTGTCGCGATGGCAAACCTTGAAAATGAATTCATTCTGATTGCGGGCAGCATCTCCAAGAAAACAGAGAAGGCCTCGATCGACCTCGCGCACGATTTCACTCGCGCGGTGACCAAAAGCGTCTTGGCCGCAAAGGGTGGCCTGGTCGTCTACCTAGCGGGTCTACCCACCAATGAGACCGGAGATGCGCTGACCTTCGATTGGACGGTGGCTTACCAGGCGGAGAAGCTGTTGGCTGAGTACGCCCCTGCCCGCCAGTTGAAGATCGTTACCTCGCAGTTGGCCATGCGGGACAAAATGACGCTCGAGCAGCGAACGCTCATACGCCGTCTATCGGCGGAGAATTTTGCGGAGATCATCTACATCGAGGATGACTTGGTCACCGGCGGAAATATCGGCGATGAGCAAGTGGAAGTCGCGACTGCGATGATTGCCCTGGGCGGTGGTAAGGGCGTCTCCGACCGGGCCCGCAAGCTTCGCAAACGTAAGCTTCCTGTGCTTCCGTTTGATCTGCTGCTTGGTGGCTTCAGTGAGGATGGAGAGGGGCACTCGGCCTTCGGGCCAACTTCTTCAAGGATCCCCTCTCGATGTTCCCCTTCACCGGCGAGCAGGTGAAAGGGTGCCTAGATAGTATGTCTCTTCAGGAGCCCATCTATGGCTTGGACAAAATCGCAGATCTCTCCACAGGCCTCTTCCAAGCTGAAATTGATGCCAGAGAAGTGGCACGCTCTCCCGACCTATTGGTGATCACGGCTATCGCCGTTGAGCTCGCGGCTGCCAGGAAGGTATTCGGCATCGGTGAGGATGTTCCGACTCGCTATACCGTCAACGGTGTGCAGTATTGGCCTGTGACGATTCAGCGAGCAGATGGCCCTCTTTCTTGTGTCGTTGCCTCTCTCGGTAACCCTGGCAACGTCAATGCGAGTTCCATCACCAGCCTTTTGCTGTCAGAACTCAAGCCCAAAAAAGTCTTGATGATGGGGATCGCGGGCGGGCGGCGTAAAAAGCTGAGCCTCGGCGAAGTCATTCTGTCCGAGCGAGTCATTTATTATGAAGGTGGAGCCGCGCACTCAGGCGGCAAGATTGCCCAACGGCCGGAGATGCAACGCCCTGGACTCTCCACACAGCAAGATCTCAATACCTATTTTGCGACTGAGTCTCTACCGGCTCGCCTGCAGGAACGTGCGGATAAGCTTGGTTTCGTAATGCCGACCGAGTCCAAGGCGGGCGAGGTGGCAGCCAGGCTGATGGTTTCGCCAGCAACCATCGCTTCTGGTGAGTTGCTTATTCGAGATCCCGAGGTCTTTGAAGGCTTCCAAGGCATTCACGAAAAGGCACTGGTAGCCGAGATGGAAGCTTACGGGGTATTCGATGCATGCGATAAGCAGGACGTGCCCGTCTTGGTCGTCCGAGGAATCAGCGATTATGGAGACACGACTAAAGACAATACCTTCCATAAAGTAGCGTCCGAGGCTGCAGCCATTGTGACCCTTGATTACGCCACACACGGATGGAGCCGAAGGACCATGTGATAACTAGCTCTTGTGTAAGCGGCCAGCAATCGCACCTTCAGAATCCCCAAAAACTAAGGGCGATGGTGTCCGCCTATTCTGATACGACGTTGATTAGCGATATACCCTTAGAAAAGGGAAAGATTTATTTTTTCTGCACTAGAAGGCTGCATCTGGCCGATTTCTACCGGCTTCACCGATACAGCTTAAGATAAACTCGAAACAACTCATGGCCAGCACACGTGAAAATTACAGTCCAGGTGGATGAAAATGCGCCTGCCTACCAGGAATAATTTGCAGACGAAAATCAGATCTGATGTATTTGGTTCTGGAGAGAGGTAAGATCCAGTTGATAGCTGCTACCGACCTAAGCTCTTCTGGTAACATCTATTGGCATCTCCTCATCGGGCTTCAGTCGCTGGATCGCGGTGCCCTGTACAGTTTTTTGTAAGCTCTCTCAGCCATTTACAGGACCGTTCCCTAAGGTTTAAGTAATGCCCCCGGGATGAACTAAAGCTCCTACGCCTGCATTATCCCGCCGTTCATGGAAATACTTTGCGTGCAGAGTGCGGTGACGGCTGGTTCGGTATCTTGGATACGCTGGGTGAACAATTGACTCGCCAAGCCGAGCTGGAACACCGCTTCACCACGGATACCCGAATATTCAAGGAGAAACTCTGTACCCTCCGGTTTGGTAGAATCGCGCAAACCGTTTCCGATGCAGCCCTCCGCGAAATGGCCATTACGATGAGCTCTCGAATTTGTGAGATATGTGGCGCTCGCGGGAATAACTTCTGCACCCTGGTGCGCTATGGCATGCATGCCCAACTCCGTGACGCCATTGCCTATGAAGAATGCGCCGGCAGCTGAGTGGATCATTTGCAGCTGTGCTCCCGGCATGGTCATCTCTTTGGATTGTGGCGAAGACTTTAAGCAAACCTTTAGTCTCCTAGTAACATCAATACTCGCTCCTCGTAGGGATGATTTGCTCCTGCGCTTGTCAGTACTCCTCCTTTGTTTACAGCCACCGCGGCATCGAGCCGGGTCATATCTTCATTGGAGGGAGGCCAAAGTGGTGGGGCGAACAGTACCGCCAGTAGGAAAGTGCTCTTGGGTACACCGGCCAGCGAGGTTTCCAGCTGGCCATCATCCATACCGCGCACTAGATTGAAGCTTAACTGCGAGTTCGATGTTCCGAGCAGCACAGAGGCGATGTCGTGGCAGTCGAAAGCAGGAATCGACGGCGAATGGAAACACGCACAGAGGTAGCGCATCACCGTTGCTGCCCATACCTCAAACGATGGCTCACCTGCTGCTGGCGAGAAGACCAGTTGGAAGTGAAGGGCAGTGTGCGGGCGCTCGACAGGGTGTTCGTCTAGGTAGAAGGCGTAGCTTGCCCAGGGGTGGGGTAACTCCGTTACTTGGCTAGGGGCCGAATTCAGCATAAAAACCAACCGGACGAAGCTCCCTGTATCGTTCATTCCGGCGGTGAGACCATCCTCATCCGTGTAACTGTACGTACTACCGAAAATGTCCAGGGGAACGAAGTCAAAAAGCGCCTCCATGGAAGGCGAAAGGGCATCCTCGTGCAAGTCAAAACCGGTCATTGTGTAACACTCCGATCGGCTTCCCTATCCTCGTTTCGACTTGATGGATGGCATGCACATCTAACCAGACTCTCTCGATTTCAAGGACCTGTTGCCAATCCAGGCGATGATGGTCGTGTAGGTCATGAAACGACCAGCAGATGCGTTCTTCATTGAGGCGCGGAATGTCTTCTACCCCATCGGACCAGTTGTTGTGGAGGAGCTCGAATAGGTCGGCTTCCTGCTCCGGCGTGGGTTTGAGGTGGTACCACTTGAATGGCGGCATAGGGAGAAAGCTCGTCTGAAGAATCAATTCCTCCTGCTCCTCATCCAGAGGCTCGGCTCGGTAATATTCGATCCGGCTTTCAAGCTCGAAGTCCTCACCCTTACCCCAGCCAATAGGCGTATCGGCTACGTCTCTGTAGTCTTCGACAAGGCTTTTCGTGCGCACAAGACACCAGTATTCCAATTCGGTGAGATGCCGATTTAAGACAATAAGACGGTCGGTTTGCTCAGGCGTGAATATAGGGATGTTGCGGCGCATGTTTGGCCTTCCTTCGACTATCCCTGCCATTATCGCCAGCGCCGCGACGGTTTATGCCGCAACCAGACGCGACTCATTTCGTCGCGACTTCATGCACAATGTCAGCTACCTCATGCGCGTCTCCAAGGACCGACACCGTGCCATCGAACAAGAGCAGAAATACCCTTAGCCGTCAGTGGGAGCTGCTGAAGCTGTTGCCCACGTCAGGCAGCGGAGAAACTGCACGCTCGCTACAGAACCGCTTGGCCGAGGCGGGCTTTCCTACAACTAAGCGCACGGTTGAACGCGACCTGGAGGACTTGTCGAGCGTATTTGCCATTCGTACCAACGACAAAAGCAGACCCTATGGTTTCAGCTGGACGCCTCCCACCAGCCTGCAACTTTCGGCCGTCAGCGTTTATGAGGCGCTTACCTTGCAGTTGGTACAGGAAGCGCTTCGGCCATTGATGCCCTCAGCCATGCTTGCAGCGCTGAAACCACGCTTCGAACAAGCGCATAGCAAACTAAAGGCACTGGCAGGAATATCCCCGGCCGCAGATTGGCCAGCCAAGGTGGCAAGCGTTTCGGCTTATCTACCTTTGCAGGCACCCGCAATCGACCCGGCCACGCTTTCGTGCGTTCAACAGGCCGTGCTCACCGAGCGGACGCTCAAATGCCGTTATTACTCCGCTCACCGGAACCAATCTGCCGATCTGGCCCTTACGCCCTTGGGATTGGTTCAGCGTGGGGGAATTACGTATGTCATTGCAACAACTCCTCCACATTCGGATGTCCGGCAATTTGCCCTGCATCGGATCAGCCAAGCCGAGTTGCTGGACATACCGGGCGAACACCCCGAGGGCT
The DNA here is from genome assembly GCF_029201425.1 of Pseudomonas sp. 273. NCBI lineage: Bacteria > Pseudomonadati > Pseudomonadota > Gammaproteobacteria > Pseudomonadales > Pseudomonadaceae > Pseudomonas > Pseudomonas sp. 273. Next base: position 1,782,191 of record NZ_CP116775.1, on the reverse strand, counting down.
TTGATCTGCACGCGTACGTGGCGTCCGGGGCTATGCAGTTTGGAGACAACGCCGTCCAGACCATCACCCTTGAGGCATGGGTGAGCGCAGGCCTCTTGGGACTACTGCGCGAAACCCCTCTCTCCGAGGATATGGAGTCGATGACCGCCGATGACGGAGGCTGGATTCGCGCGAGTGTGCCGGACAGTTGGGAGTTGGAGTGGTGGTTGTTGTCCCATACCGGATCAATTGCCGTGACAGCGCCCGAGACCTTGAGGCAGCGGTTGATCCAGCGGTTGCGCAATGGCTTGGAGCTTTACGATGAGTAGCGATACTGAACTTTCGAGGGCCGCCGAGCAGCTGAGAAACGTTACCCGTCTGGTGGTCTTGAGTGGAGCCGGGATCTCCGCCGAAAGTGGCATCCCCACGTTTCGAGACCGGCTCACGGGCTTCTGGGCAAACTATGAGCCCGAGCAGTTGGCGACCGTCGCAGCGTTTCGCCAAGATCCCGGCCTGGTATGGGGCTGGTACCAGTGGCGAAGAGCACTGGTGGCGCAGGCCCAACCCAATGCGGCGCACCGCGCGTTGGTGGTCTTGGCCGAGCGAGTACCTCGGCTAACTGTGCTCACGCAAAACGTAGACAACCTGCACGAACGCGCAGATCGGCACATCCTGCGTTGTATATCCCGCGGCGGGACTTCCCGTAATCGCGAGAAACAGTGGCGCCCAGATCATTCATATCAATCCGGAGCTGGTGCAGGCACCGCATGACATTTGCCTGCAGGGGCTGGCAGGGGAGTGGTTGCCCCGGTTGGTTGCCAAGACGTTCGAGTCCGACTGATTACGAAAGGAGCAATAAGTGCTGCATGCTTTTGTCCAAAGCAAGTCCCGACTTTACCGACGTTATCTTGGCCAACGAGAAGAGCCCGGCGAGCGACGGATAGCGGCGGAAGATGAAATAACGTCAATCATCACGGGGCCGCTCGCGTATATGCCTCCCGCCGCCAGTGGCGCATTCTGGGTGGCCTTGGCCAACCTGAGAAACCCCAAGCTTGTTCTCCCCCGGGGGCACCTACCGAGGTGAGCATGCAGTTTTGGGATCGGAACAAGGGCATTGAGCCTGACTTGCGAGTCGACCTGAGCTGGGGAAGCGAGAGGCGGATTTTCCTGGTGGAGTTCAAATGGCGTGCGCCGTTGAGTGGCGCAGACCAACTGCATGATCAATGGGATCACTACCTACTTCCGGATGAACGAATCCGAGCTTTGCATCTGTTCATCGGTCTGGATACCAGCGAAGGGCTACATGCGCTTAGCCGTGGGGACGTCTGGGAGGGGAAGCTCCTCTTGCGTACGTGGTGTGATGTACTTACCACCATCAAAGGCCTGCAAACCGGTCAGCTCCCAGCGCTGCACTTGTGGTGTGCACAAGTTGAGCAATTCCTGAAATTACTCGGCGTTCATCGCTTCGATGGTTTCGGCCGCATGACCACGCCCGACATCCCAACTTACAGCCCCGTTTTCTTTCGCAGCTGCGATGATTGATAGAGGTCATGCCATGAATGATGTAGGCCAAGCCATTTCGAGTGGCTTCAAATTCGTATACCAAGTTGGAGAAGAGTGCGAGGCATTGGCGAACGTACTCAAGCAAGAGCTGGGGGATCTCTTTGTGCACGGGCCATTGAAGGACATGTATAGCCCGAGAGCTGGTCAAGCAGCTACAACACCAAGGGGTGGATCTATTCCGACATGGCCTGGTCGCTACCCCTCGTTCCCAAACGCAGAGGTAAACCTAAGATTGCTGCTCACTTGAGCTTCCAGATCAGCCTTCTATGCAGTGATCCAGAGGCCGGGAGTTCTCCTGAACCCCTTTTGCACATCAATTTCTGGGAGCCTTCCGTCAGTTTTCGTAATGATGAATTCATGGGGTTCCCGATGACCACCCTCAGCTGCGAATTGCAGCCTAGGCTCCGGGACGGCACAGCTCGACTCTTGCGCTGGGATGCCGATGACCATGATGGTTGGTGGACCTACACCTTGCGACTGACCGAGGTGAACAGTCTGGAAGATGTTCGCAAACTGATCAGCGTGCCCGTCGGGCAGCTGCTGGAGAATACAACTGCTGGGAAGACCATGCTCGAAACATTATCTGCCGTGGTTTGCTACAAGACGGTTGACGACCACCCCGATTACTACCGAGTGATTTTTTAGGTACGGGTAAGTGTCGTACGGACGCCGGGATGTCTGGTCCGCTCTGGCAGACATCCCAGGCTGATAACGGCTGAAAATTTTGCAGACCAGATGGCTGCTTCTGCCCGGTTGCTACCGGTAGAGACCGGTAGAGACCGGTAGAGACCGGTAGAGACCGGTAGCTTAGGTTAGAAGCAATCAGGCAAGGCAGCTCAAACCAGCCAAAGTTGCGCATAAGCGTTTGCCCATTCCTAAGAAACACCTTCGACCGCCTACAGGGTGAAGCCAAATTCAGCCACCCGCCGATGCAAGCCTTTGACCACGCATTTGCGATACTTTGCTCGTAGTGGTCGGCGCCTGGATCCTGGTAGGCCATGCCGAACGCATGGCGTTGTAGAATAAGATGACGATCTTGCGTCTTGTGGCGGTCACTACCTTGGCTTTGCCGATACGTACAGAAAAGCGTCGATATAAATTAACCCAACCAGAAATAATATAAAACACCCCCTCTTCAAAAACCCTGCACCACGAGTATAGGAAGCATCATCTCCATAGAGTTTCTTCAACAACCATTAATTACCTCCGAATAGATCAGGAACAAGAACCACCGCAAGCCTCTACCACACTCAATAAGTCCAGACCCAAAAACAGGCGAGCGAAAATGGCCGGCTCTCCTTCGTTTTTATCTGCCGCAGACCTACTGTTCACCTATTAATGGATAGGGGGGTGGCTCGCGGCCTTCCTCGAGGCATAACTATAGGACCCAAGTGTGAATGGCTACTATTGGCCCAGACCATGTAAACTTCTCCATAATAATCAGTGCACAAAAATAAGAAAATTTTTCGTTTTCTAGTGATTTCCAACAGAGTCAGTTGAGAAAGCTTCCGCAGACTTCACGCAGCAGTATGGGCAATGAAGTTGAGCGGGTGTTTTTCCACAGCCTCGGCTGAAAGCGAACATCCTTTAGCACGCACTACATCTGCTTGGCGACTCAGGCATCCTCTTATTCAAGCGAGATATCCAGCTCGCCTATAGATAGTGCGTTAACTTGCCAGCGCCTCCTGCTCAACAGTGAACCCCGCCTCTGCAATGGAAGTTACAAGGCTGTGCCATCCCGCCGCCTCCGCGAAGTGTTTCATGCGTAGTAAAGTCCGCTCAGAGGCTGGCTTTCGCATTTTCGCAGGGACATCCTCCGGGCTCATACAATGCGGCTGCAAGCGATGACCGACTCGTGATGCAGATTCAGCAAGGACCGAAGCAATGCGATATCCCCCTTCGTCGACGTCTCCCCAGTGGTAAACCGGAACCGACGTAGGAATGCTGGAAAGCAAACGCTCATAGGCGGCTCGCCAAGCTGGGGAGGGCATCCCGGCAGTGTAGATCACTAGTACGGGCTTTTCCGTCGAGCGCTTTGCTTCACTGTGGAAAGTGGTCAGGTTCTCAATAGTGATGACCGACTCGACCGCCCCCGACACTCCGAGGATTGCACTTGCAGGCAGGCCGATGAAGGGAGCATCCAGAAGCGCGGAAACTCGACCTCTGTCCACATGCACGTAGCCTGCAAGAAGCACGGGCTGCTCCTCCTTGAAAAGCCCCATTTCTTGCCACACCTCAGCAGCAAGGCGTGGCGCTGATTCGAGCGACCCCATCAATAGGATGTCCAGTGGTCCTGTCAGTTTCTCAAGCCGTTTGCTGTCTTGGAAAACCCGTGCACTGAATTCGCGAACAGGAACAGGATCCTGTCCAATCGTTCGCGCGGCCGCTTCGATAGCTCTAGCTGCATCAAGCCAAACGGCAGTGTCCAACGGTCCTATACCTCGCACTTTTAGCATGCGAGACCATCTCGAAATAACCTCTGCAATGACGTCATAGGGCTGAAGCAGGGGTTCCAAATGATGTTTCGCTTTTTCGAGCGCAGAGGCATAGGTAGCGCGCCCCAAGAAGCTAGCCAAGATCTGGGTGTCCAGCAGCTCGATTCGTTCGATGGTGCCTTCAGAAGGATCCAACTTGTCGCGGAAAAATCTGATTGCCCCCGCATCTCTGGCAGCCAAGAATACTTCCTCACAAGCTTGTCTCTGATGCCAGTTTCGGAGGCCCTGGTAGGGCTTCAATTTCGTACGTGTCAGGACAGGGGCCGTTTGACGAACTCCAGCTGCGCTTTTGTTCCCTTGCTCCAGCAGTTTGGCCAGGAGCTCTTTGGCGATCGACTCCATGATCAGCTCGCCCCTTGATCAGGCAGCAGCCCTGGAACGATAGCCTTCGACCTCATCGCCTCGATCTCCTGCTCGATCAGGTCTGGATTGAACTCCCACAGGTCCACACGGAATTGCTCGCGCATAGCCTCGGAAACCTCGACCCGATCCACCTGAATCGTATGGCGCACGGGATCCTTCTGGATCTCAAAATAGCAATTTAGGAAGGCGTTCAGCGTACCGAGGTTTTCTCCTGGGCTTGCCATCAGAACCTGCAGTCCCAGCTCCTGAAGGTATCTCATCGTGGCAATCACGTTTGATGGGTCCATCTTGTCAAACGCCTCATCCAGAAGAATGAGACGCAAACCATCGCGATCCCCCTGGTCCATGCGATATGCCGACCAGAGCCCAGCGCCGGCAATCACGTACAGCGGCGCGCGATGCTCGCCTCCCGACCCTTGGCCAATTCGTCTGCTCAAGTGACCGATAGGTTTCACGCTGTCGTCGCTGTCCACCCGGTCAATACGGACGTCAAATTCGAAGAATTCCCGGTAGTCGTCAAGGGGGCTCTTAACCGCGGCGTTGCCGGCCACGGTTTTCTCACGCAGCAGCTCCTCAAACTGTGGAGGAACACTGCCAGGATCGCCAAAGAGACCGCCGTCCACTCCCATGTCTGCCACGGACTTAACAAAATCCAGTAGAGGCTTCAGCTCCTTGCGTACGCTGTAGATGAACTGATAACGCTCGCCGTTGCTGAACAGGGGTGTTTTTTCGAGCGCTGAGTTGAGACGCTTAAACGTCTGCCGCAGGAACTGCAGATTATTATTGAGCGCTAGGGCGACATCCTTACGGAAGGTATCCTGCGATGCCTGGTAAGCATCCTGCGCTCGCTCCTTGTGTGCGGGGAGTTCCGTTTCGACGAGACGGGCAACCTGCCCCTCGATCCACACCTTGCCTCTACGCCAGTCCTGGAGATCCTGCTCATCAAGGAACTCCTGATATTCGCGCTGATAACCCCACAGCTCGTTTTGTGCAGCGTTAGCAAGACTCTGGCCGTTCTGTTCAGCGGTCTTGGCTTGAGACCGGCAGTGCTCTATCAGTGCCTGTGCGTCCTCATGCTTTTCAGTCACTTTGTCCCACATGCCCATCGCATGGCTTTCGTTGAAGTCCACATGCGTTTTGCAGTCTTGCTTTGAGTCGATGCACGACTGATAACGCAGGGCAGAGCTCACAACTGCCGACTTCAGTGTCTCCAGACCGAGTTCAGCTCTGATTGCTGAATTATTGGCAGCTTGAGCAGTTTCTCGCGCGCCTGCAATCTCACCCTGCAGCCCTTCGAGCTTACGGCAGATATCGAGGTACTCGGCATCAGCGATACGTTCAACACGCTGATTGGCCAATTCACGCTGATGCAGGGCTTCACGATATCCGCTAGCCAGATTCAGCAAGAGTTTCGATGCAGTCTGACTGGAGAAGGCACTTGCGAACTGACGCAATGGAACGAGTGCACCGAGTTCAACTTGAATGCCCGCCATCTCCATCGCCAATTGGCGCCGTTCCGCATTCAGGCGACCAGCATGCATGGCTGCCTCGCCGATCTTCAATTTGCTGCTGTTGAGCCTCAGGCGTTCATAGCCTTCAGGAGTGACGAGCATCCCATCCATCGTCAGCGTCCGCTCTTCGGCCAACGCTTCCTCGCGCTGATTGGCCCGTGTCAGACTGCCTAGCTGATTTCGAACGTAGGCGACGGCGACCGGGTCCGTACCTGTGATCAATTCAGAAACTCGTCCCTGCTGATTCGAGACCGAACGGTTTACGCGACCGCTACGGACGATCTTCACACCATAGATCGCTCGTTGCTCCTTGAGTCCCCTGTAGATGTCAAACGCTTCTCCTTCCTGGTCGGCCGGTAGCAGAAGAGCCTCAACATTGCTGGCCAGGTAAGCCTCAATCGCCGGCTGCCACTGAGCATCGGTAACCTTGATCAGATCACAGACCGGAATCGGGTTCAGTCCATGATCCTTGAGCTCGTTGATCAACTTCTCAGCTTGGGGGCTGAGCGGGGCCTTGCCCTCGCTCACACGCTTGAGCGACGAGTCGATCACTCTCAACTCGTCATTGATGACGTCAGCGCGATTTGAACGATGAAGGTGAATAGCATCGAGCGCTTTTTCGATGCGCGCGCCGAGTACGTGCAGATCCCCCAGTTGCGCCTGGAGCTCCTCAGGAAGCTGCCCGCTCATGTCCGAGATGTAGTCACGGACCAACTGTTCCAGATCACTAAGTGTATCCAGCCACTCCCCCAGATAGGTCGACTGCGCTAACTGACGAAGAGTCCCCGCTAGTTGAGTCAACTCTTGGCGTAACTTCGCTTGGCCCTGCACGGCGAGCCGAACCGCCTCTGTCTGATCAATCTGCGCGCTCACGTTCTCCTGGTGAGCTTTGTGAGTCTGCTGACGATTAGAGAGATGCCCCAGCTCTATCTCCATGTCCGATACGCGTCGATTAAGCTTTTCGCTCTCCGCACGCAGCTTGCTTGCAGTCCGAGTTCCTTGTTCGAACTGCTCCTGCGCCTGTTCACTTCTAAGCTGGGCTTCTTCTTCTTCGGCCAAGGCCCCAAGAAACCTCCATGATGCGGCCTGGGCCAAGCGAGACTGAGCGTTGCGATAAGCACCGACAACCTTCTGGCCGTGCTCGATTTTCTTCTCGACGTCATCCACCAAGGTAGTCAATCGCTTGAACGACTCGACGATGGCCTTGAACTTTTTGATGTTGGTTGGGCGGCTCTCCAGCACGTCTTGCCTGACGATTTGATCCACTGACTTGTCGAATCGCATACGCAAAGCAAAGCGGAAAGAGCGCACAAAAGCATCGTAGGTGGGCTGCCCTGCGTTTCCCCGAAGAGCAAAGAGAATTTGCTTCGTGAAACTCGTTGCATCATCAAAAAAGGGGTTCTCATTGACCGCTTTGGCCCGCTCAAGGAGGCGGTGCCGGAAGCTGTTCCAGGGCAGGGGAGCAGTCACCCCATCAACAGTCTGCAGATGGTCACCCAAGGGGATTTCGCCCCCAGAGATCACGTACCGCCCCAGCACTTTGGCATCCTCAGTTTCAAGGGACGCCTCAATGCAAATTCCCGCGGTGATCGGCTCGTTTGTCTCGAGGTTGCGCCAGGTCAGGGTGATGTAGGTTGTTGCATTAGGCCGCACGCACTGGGAAGCATCGTCACCATACTGTCCAAGGCAGTATGAGCGTAGCGTTCGAGTCTGGCGGGCCCCGCCGGAGTTGGCTTGGGCATTGAAAGCCATGGAGCTTGCGTTAGCCCCGAACATCGCGACTTGTACGGCATCAAGCGCAGAACTCTTACCGCTGCCGTTCAGCCCGAAAATTCCAGTAACCTCTCCCAGCGGGAACACCTCGGCTTCATACAGCAGAAACTGGACAAGCTTGACGCTCTCAAGACGCTTCATTGGTCTCCCCCCTCCATCTCATCGGCCGGGGTAGCCACATCGTCATTGCGCGGTGAGTCTGCGTTGCGCTCTGCCGACCACAGAGCAAGCTGTTGTAAGGCAGACTCCCCCAGGACTTCCCTTATCGCAGGCCGGATCGCGACGCCTCCACCACCAGCTTCCGCTTCACTGAGCGAGCCTATGTCGTCCTCATCTTCCAGGCGACGAGCAATGCCCCAACGCCTCATCGTCCGGATGAGTACCTCGAGGTCCCCTTTGCCAGGAAGCTCTCGATGAGTCATCAGCTGGTATTTTTCACGCAGCTCAACAAAATCGCAGAAAATTTCTGCCCCTTCGTCCGACAGTTGCCCAGCACGCATGCCGTCCTCGTAGATCCCGCGAAGAACAAGAGCGAACAGCGTCTGAGTGACTGTCGCGGTGGTTGGCGATCCGTGACGTGGAATGGCGTAAGCGAAAAGCAGCTGACGGTCGACACCTAGTGAAATTCCGAAGGGATCTAGCACTTTGGCGAACTGGCGCTCGTACCGCTCAATCAGGTTGTACACTTTTCGGCTACCCCGATCAGCGTGATAAATGACCTGCTCTGCCATCAGCCTGTACGCGGCCGACTCGAAGTCTTCCGGCTGGTAGTACCCGTCGGAGTTGCCTGCCAGTTCTAGCCAGAGACTGTTCATGACTTCTCCTCATCGCTCGCTCGGCTCACTCGCCTACGCAGACTCAATTTGAAAGGTTTGCTGATCAGGTAAGGATGCTCTCCAGCTTCGTCATCATCGCCGTAGGAAACATCCAGACCAGGAATTTGCGTGCGTGCGCGCAAGGCCAGGCTCGGGATACCGGAGTTCAACGAGGCAGCGAGGCTAGCAAAAGCCTGATACGCACGAATCTGCTCAATGCTCTCAACGGGTAATTCGATGCCGTCGACCTGCGTCTTGTCGCCCAAGGCAAGCTCGGCATAGGCACGAAGCTTTGCAGGCGTGATGCGACGACGCTCCTGAGCTCGCTTCACCAGATTGCCTACCGCTCGGGTATGCTCGGAAAGCACGGTCTGGCGCAAGGGAGACGGAGGCTGTCGGTGAGTTTCCTTGCGTGGCTGAGCAAGGCGATTTCCTGCGATAAGCGCGTCAGGTGCAAAGAGTCTCGGACGCTCGTCACTTTCACCGTCGAAGTCGCCTTCTAGCCCAGTCACAATCAAGCCGTCGATAGCTTGGCGCAGGAGGTCATCGATTGGTCGCGTTGACCTCAGGCGATACTGAATGACCACCAGGGCGCGCTTGTTTGCGCTACGAATTTCATCGTCCAGGCGCTCGAGATATTCCTCAATGCGACTGAGCTCGTTGAGACGGGAAAGGTCGCGCTCGAATGCCGCCTCCCCCTTGGCTTTGTCGCCATTTGCCAGTCGGCCAATGTACCACTCCAGCAAGCGCTGACGGTGTTCCCTTTGCTCGCTGAGCTTTTCCACTGCCGCCAGGATCTGCGGACGCCTAGATAGCGGGTGCTCTTGCGTGCGCAGCTCCTTATAGTCACCAATGAAGACCTGTTCGACATAGTGGAGGAAGAACTTGCGGACGTATTCAGCGGTCGTGTCTTCAGCGCTGATGGTGGTCATGAAATCGCGAACACTGATCCCCGTGTTGCGGATATGCACCAGCAAGTTCCGGCATTGCTCGGCCGCCTCCTGCAATGAGTCTCCGCCGGCCTCACCGCCCAGTACTTGCGAAATAGCTGCATCTATCGAACGGATCTTCCCGGAGACGAAGACCGGTCCCGTATCTGCAAAACTGATCAGTTGCGTCAGCAGCTGGTTGACTGCCGGCTGCATCGATACGGTTGGCGTGAGGCCGAACTTCTCGCTTCTGAACCAGCCAGCATTGACCAGTCGATGGAAGCAGTTCGAAGCCCTCATGCTTAACGGCGTATCTGGAGTCTCTCCCTCTTCGGGCTGCCAGATCGGCGAAAACTCAAGATGACTCTGGATGTCCTGGGCGATATCGCGCTGCGTATAGCCGTAGCTCGGCGGCAGGGGTGCGTCAGGACCAAATCGCTTACGGTGCAAGTAACACAGAAGCGACCAATACCCAAGGCGGTTGGCCGAAGCAAGAGGACCAAAAAGCCTATCGGGAATCAGCTCGAACAGGTTTCCATTTCCTGAAGCTAATGTGCGAACGTCCATTGTCGCAGTTCCTCTATGTTCTCCACCGCCAGCTGATACTCCGGCGGAGCTTGCCGAACTACATCGGTGGCCGCTCGGAGGTCCTGGATGAAGTACATCACCAACGCAGCACGACAGCGCTCCACCCGGGCGGCCGTGTTGGCGAAATACTCTGCTCGGACGACATCCTGCTGTTCACTGCTCAAGGCCGGATGTGCCACAAGGCGCACATCCACCGTGTTGTTCCACGCCAGATCCTCCCCCGCGCCTTTCTCGCACGGCTTGGCCAGGATCTTGATCCGATCTATGCGCCCCAGTGCGAAATCACGGAAATCCCCTCGTGATGAACAAAAGCCTCGGACATGCCAGCGACGCCCAGCTCGAACCAAGCTGTGAGGCGAAATCTCTCTGGAGTGGAGCTCGGGATTGCTCATGGAGCGATAGGTAATCTCTACCTGAGTCGAGCTATCTATCGCCTGCGAAAGCTGAGCAAAAACTCGCGGGGAGGGAACCGACCAATCTGGGAATGCGCTCCAAAGCGTCTGTCCATCTGGCGAGACTGTGGCGGTATGCGGGATGCCCACAATCGAAAGGTACTGTGCCAGGCTTGCCGCTGCATCGAAGTTACTGCGGTAGGCCACAGGGGTGGCAATAAAGCTGCGCGTGACCGAGTCCCACTCTAACCAAGTCGGATGACTTTCACGAAAAGCGCGGATCAACTGGCTAGTGCGCGTCACTCCGACTCCTAGCAATTCTCTCAGGCGGGCGTTGTTCAGCCGCCCCTCCCATAGAAGCAAAGCTCTGAGCGATTCGCTTTGTTGCGGTTGGCCGTTTGACACTAGATCTCCTTGCATCTGGCTCCAGCATAAGCTGAAGCCCACTTAACACGCATCATCTTACACAAAATCATAAGATACACAATTATGCAAGATACAATAAAGTGTAAAATCAGTGTGCCAGATCCCGAAACTACTGGCGCATGCAGAACTTGAGCAATCAGAATGCTGAATTCGGCGGCCGTAACAGGGATGTACACTGCCCAACGATCTCACCCAGTGAGGCGCTTTTGATTCGCAAGACAGTAGGCACCCCGTTGATCAGAACCCCAGGGGCGAGAGCAACCATAGAAATGACTCAATCCACAGCCCCCTACCCTGGCCGACGCAAACTGTTACTGCCGCATGCGACGCGTCCAACCCGAGGCCGGCTACTGGTTCAGGTCGGTACGAACGCATTTCGGCGGCACGCCGGCTAGCGTGCCGGAGATCGCGAGCACACTGCAGGTGCCGCAGATCCTCCAGCAAACGTCTGCTCGGAGGTGAGGCGGAGACTAAGCCGTGCAATGATCAGGCTCAGCCCGAATGCAAACAGAGCCTAACGCAGAGGCTCTCCAACACAACCCCGCTGGACTCCGTGCAGGGAAAGCGCGTTTGGACGCGCCAACGCCTCATAAAAACCCCGAATCCTCCGGGTGGGGTAAAAAGTGGGGCAAAATTCGGGAAGGCTACAAAAGCATCAGGCATAAAAAAATCCAGTCACCGCTAAGTGACTGGATTTTCTAGGGATTTTTGGTCGGGACGGAGTGATTCGAACACTCGACCCCTTGCACCCCATGCAAGTGCGCTACCAGGCTGCGCTACGCCCCGACGTTGCTTTCCGGTTGCCCGGTTGGCGGATCGCACTATACCGTAAGGTTTTCTTTCGGCAAAGCACTTTTTTCATTTTTTTCAGCTACTTGCGCAGCACGTGAAGAACGTCTTCCAGTTCCGCGATCATCTGGCGGATGAGTTGCTTGTACTGGGTGATGTCTTCGCGGGCTTCGTCGCCGGAGAGGCGCTGGCGCGCCCCGCCGATGGTGAAGCCTTGATCGTACAGGAGCGCGCGGATCTGGCGGATCATCAGCACGTCCTGGCGCTGATAGTACCGGCGGTTGCCGCGGCGCTTGACCGGGTTGAGCTGCGGGAACTCCTGTTCCCAATACCGCAGCACGTGCGGTTTCACTGCGCACAAATCGCTCACTTCACCGATGGTGAAGTAGCGCTTGCCCGGAATGGGGGGCAGTTCGTCGTTATGACTTGGTTCCAGCATAAGCCTCAACCCTGGCTTTCAGTTTCTGGCCTGGACGAAAGGTGACGACGCGGCGGGCCGTGATCGGGATTTCCTCTCCCGTCTTCGGGTTGCGCCCCGGGCGCTGGCGTTTGTCGCGCAGGTCGAAATTGCCGAAACCGGACAGTTTCACCTGTTCGTTATGCTCCAGCGCCTGGCGGATCTCTTCGAAGAAGAGCTCCACCAGTTCCTTGGCTTCCCGTTTGTTCAGGCCCAGCTCTTCATACAGACGTTCGGCAATCTCAGCTTTCGTCAGAGCCCCCATACGCTACTTCCTTAACGTGGCGTTGAACCTTTGCTCCAGCGAGGCGACGATTTTCTGCGTAGTCGCGTTCACCTCGTCATCGTTAAGAGTGCGTGATGGATGCTGCCAGGTCAAGCCGACGGCCAAGCTTTTTCCAAGCGGATCAATACCTTTACCCTGATAGACATCAAACAGCCTGAGGTCGGTCAGGAATTCGCCGGCCTCTTCGCGGATGGTCGACAGGATGGATTCCGCCGGGATATCGCGGTTGACCACCAGCGCCAGGTCGCGGCGCACCTCGGGGAAACGCGACAGTTCGCTGAACTTCGGCAGGCGGCCGCGGACCAGTTCGCCCAGCACCAGTTCGAACAGGTAGACCGGGCGATCCAGGTCCAGGGCCTTGGCCAGCTCGGGGTGCAGGGCACCGACGTAGCCGACCAGTTCGCCATCGCGCTCGACGCGGGCGGTCTGGCCCGGGTGCAGCGCCGGGTGCTCGCCGGGGACGAAGGCGAAGGCATCGGCGGCACTGGCGCTGGCCAGCAGGGCTTCGACGTCGGCCTTGATGTCGAAGAAGTCCACGCCTTCACGGACGTTGCTCCAGCCTTCCGGCTCGCGACTACCGCAGATCACACCGGCCAGCATGTTTTCCTGCTGCAGGCCTTCGAGTTGGCCGACGAAGCGCAGGCCGCTCTCGAACAGGCGCACGCGGGTCTGCTGGCGGTTGAGGTTGTGCTGCAGCGCCTTGACCAGGCCCGGCCACAGCGAGGCGCGCATGGCGGCCATGTCGGCGGAGATCGGGTTGGCCAGCATCAGCGGCTTCACGCCCGGGCTGAACAGCTCGAACAGCTTGGGATCGATGAAGCTGTAGGTGATGGCTTCCTGGTAGTCGCGGGCGACCAGCAGGCGGCGCAGCGCCGGCAGCTCGGCCTGGGTTTCCGACTTGGTGTTGGGCGCCAGGCGCGCCTGCGGGTAGCGGACCGGCAGGCGGTTGTAGCCGTACAGGCGGCCCAGCTCCTCGATCAGGTCCACTTCCAGGGAAACGTCGAAGCGGTGGCTGGGCACGCCGACCTTCCAGCGCCCTTCCCCTTCGGCCTGCACCTGGAACTCCAGGGCGGTGAGCAGGCGCTCGATTTCCGCGGCTTCCATCTTCATGCCGAGCATCTGCTCGACGCGCTCGGCGCGCAGCACGACCGGCTCGACCTTGGGCAGGTTGGCTTCGCTGACCTGCTCGACCACCGGGCCGGCCTCGCCGCCGACGATCTGCAGCAGCAGCTCGGTGGCGCGCTCAATGGCGCGACGGGCCAGCTGGAAGTCCACGCCACGCTCGTAGCGGTGCGAGGCGTCGGTGTGCAGGCCATAGGAACGGGCCTTGCCGGCGACGGCGATGTTGTCGAAGAAGGCGCTTTCCAGGAACAGGTCGCGGGTCTTGGCGCTGACGCCGCTGTGCTCGCCACCCATGACGCCGGCGATGGCCAGGGCGCGTTCGTGGTCGGCGATCACCAGGGTGTCGGCACGCAGGGTGACTTCCTGGCCATCCAGCAGCACCAGCTTCTCGCCCTCCTCGGCCATGCGCACGCGGATGCCGCCCTTGATCTCGTCGAGGTCGAAGGCGTGCATCGGCTGGCCCAGCTCGAGCATCACGTAGTTGGTGATGTCCACCGCGGCGTCGATGCTGCGGATGTCGGAACGGCGCAGGCGCTCGACCATCCACAGCGGCGTCGGCTTGCTCAGGTCGACGTTGCGGATCACGCGGCCCAGGTAGCGCGGGCAGGCGTTGGGCGCCAGCAACTCGATGGAGCGGACTTCATCGATGCCGGGGGCAACCGGCTTCACATCGACGAAGGTGACCGGCGCCGAGTACAGCGCCCCGACTTCGCGGGCCAGGCCGGTCAGGGACAGGCAGTCGCCGCGGTTGGGGGTCAGGCCGATCTCGATGGAGGCATCGTCCAGCGCCAGGTAGTCGCGAATGCTCGCGCCCACTGGGGCGTCGGCGGCCAACTCCATCAGCCCGGCGTTGTCGTCGCTGATTTCCAGCTCTTTCGCCGAGCACAGCATGCCGTTGGACTCGACGCCGCGCAGCTTGGCCTTCTTGATCTTGAAGTCGCCCGGCAGCTCGGCACCGATCATGGCGAAGGGGATCTTCAGGCCCGGGCGCACGTTGGGCGCGCCGCAGACGACCTGGAAGGTCTCGCTGCCGTTGCTGACCTGGCAGACGCGCAGCTTGTCGGCGTCCGGGTGTTGTTCGGTGCTCAGCACCTCGCCCACCACCACGCCGCTGAAGGCGCCGGCGACGGGGATCACGGCGTCGACCTCGAGGCCGGCCATGGACAGACGAGCCACCAGCTCGTCGCGGGAAACCTGCGGATTCACCCAGCTCCGCAGCCATTGTTCACTGAATTTCATCCTGTTCTCCTAAGAAGTCGTTGACGTCGTGCGCGGCCTAGCGGAATTGCCCGAGGAAGCGCAGGTCGTTGTCGAAGAACAGGCGCAAGTCGTTCACGCCGTAGCGCAGCATGGCCAGGCGTTCGATGCCCATGCCGAAGGCGAAGCCCTGGTATTTCTCCGGGTCGATGCCGGACATGCGCAGCACGTTGGGGTGCACCATGCCGCAGCCCATGACTTCCAGCCAGCCGGTCTGCTTGCACACGCGGCAGCCCTTGCCGCTGCACAGCACGCACTGGATGTCGACTTCCGCCGAGGGCTCGGTGAAGGGGAAGAACGAGGGGCGGAAGCGCACCGAGAATTCCTTCTCGAAGAAGGCGCGCAGGAATTCCTCGATGGTGCCCTTGAGGTCGGCGAAGCTGACGTCTTCATCGACCAGCAGGCCTTCGACCTGGTGGAACATCGGCGAGTGGGTCAGGTCGGAGTCGCAGCGGTACACGCGGCCGGGGCAGACGATGCGGATCGGCGGGCGCTGGTTCTCCATGGTGCGCACCTGGACCGGCGAGGTGTGGGTGCGCAGCAGCATGTTCGCGTTGAAGTAGAAGGTGTCGTGCATCGCCCGCGCCGGGTGGTGGCCGGGGATGTTGAGCGCTTCGAAGTTGTGGTAGTCGTCTTCGACTTCCGGGCCCTCGGCCACTTCATAGCCGATGCGGGTGAAGCATTGCTCGATGCGTTCCTTGGTACGGGTCACCGGATGCAGGCCGCCGGAGGTCTGGCCGCGGCCCGGCAGGGTCACGTCGACGCGTTCGGCCGCAAGCCTGGCCGCCAACGCGGCGCCTTCCAGGTCGGTCTTGCGGGCGTTGAGCGCCTCCTGGACCTTTTCCTTGGCAACGTTGATCAGCGCACCGACCTTGGGGCGCTCCTCGGCCGGCAGGTCGCCCAGGGTCTTCATCACCTGGGTCAGTTCGCCTTTCTTGCCGAGGTAGTGAACCCGGATCTGCTCCAGGGCGTTGACGTCTTCGGTGTTTCGCACAGCGTCCAGGGCCTGCGAAACCAGCGCGTCCAGGTTTTCCATGTACCAACTCCAGATACAAAATAGGGGAAGAGCGGTAAGGCTCTTCCCCTATCGGTGACGTTACGTCCGGACCGAAATCCGGTAACTGTCGTGGGGCTTAAGCCAGGCTGGCCTTCGCTTTCTCGACAATCGCGGTAAACGCCGCTTTTTCGTTCACAGCCAGATCGGCCAGGACCTTGCGGTCGATCTCGATGGCCGCCTTTTTCAGGCCGGCGATCAGACGGCTGTAGGACAGACCGTTCTGACGAGCACCAGCGTTGATACGGGCGATCCACAGGGCGCGGAACTGACGCTTGCGCTGACGACGGTCACGGTAGGCGTATTGGCCGGCCTTGATCACCGCCTGCTTGGCAACGCGGAACACGCGGGAACGCGCGCCGTAGTAGCCTTTGGCGAGTTTCAGAATCTTCTTGTGACGACGACGGGCAATCACGCCACGCTTAACACGAGCCATTTAACTATCCTCTACCAGAAATCAACGCAGACGCAGGGAGCGTTCTACACGGCGTACATCGGAAGCAGCGAGCATCGAGGTGCCGCGCAGCTGACGCTTACGCTTGGTGGTCATTTTGGTCAGGATGTGGCTCTTGAAAGCGTGCTTGTGCTTGATGCCACCAGCAGTCACTTTGAAGCGCTTCTTGGCGCCACTCTTGGTTTTCATCTTTGGCATGTTTGGTACTCCGCATTCGTTAACAACTGATAACCATCAGGCCTGCCAGTGCCCGGGAGGTTATTTACGCTTCTTGGGAGCGATGACCATCATCAGCTGGCGTCCTTCCAGCTTGGGATGCTGTTCCACGGTGCCGTATTCGGCGAGGTCGGTCTCGACCCGCTTCAACAGCTCCATGCCCAGCTCCTGGTGGGCCATCTCACGACCACGGAATCGCAGGGATACCTTGGCCTTGTCCCCTTCACTAAGGAAACGTACCAGGTTGCGTAGTTTTACCTGGTAATCCCCTTCTTCCGTCCCTGGACGAAACTTGATTTCTTTGATCTGTTGCTGGTGCTGGTTCTTCTTCGCCGCAGCCGCCTGCTTCTTCTTCTCGAACAGGTGCTTGCCGTAATCCATGATGCGGCAGACAGGAGGCACCGCATCGGCAGAGATTTCAACCAGGTCCAGCTTGGCCTCGTCGGCGTGGCGCAGCGCCTCATCAAGGGACACTACGCCGATCTGCTGACCGTCGGCACCGATCAGTCGCACTTCGCGTGCGGTGATGTTCTCGTTGATCGGCGGTTTCGGGAGAGCCCGCTTATCCTGTCTCATTTCACGCTTAATAATGATTACTCCGAGTCTTGGCGACCACGCCGGGAAACCGCCCGAGTCAACAGCTCGACGAACTGGGAAAGCGGCATCGAGCCGAGGTCTTCCCCTTCGCGCGTACGTACGGCGACGGCCTTCGATTCAACCTCCCTGTCCCCAATAACCAGGAGATAGGGAACCTTGAGCAAGGTATGCTCGCGGATTTTAAAGCCGATTTTCTCGTTTCTCAAGTCGGACTTGGCACGGAATCCGCTTTCCTCGAGCGTACGGACCACTTCCTCGGCGAAATCGGCCTGCTTGTCGGTGATGTTCATGACCACCGCCTGGGTCGGCGCCAGCCAGGCCGGGAACAGGCCGGCGTAGTGCTCGATCAGCATGCCGATGAAGCGCTCGAAGGAACCGAGGATCGCGCGGTGCAGCATGACCGGGCGCTTGCGGTTGTTGTCTTCGGCGATGTAGCTGGCGTCCAGGCGCTCCGGCAGGTTCGGGTCGTACTGCAGGGTGCCGCACTGCCAGTTGCGGCCCAGGCAGTCCTTCAGGGTGAACTCGATCTTCGGGCCGTAGAAGGCGCCCTCGCCCGGCTGGTATTCCCACTCCAGGCCGGATTCGTTCAGGGCGTCGGCCAGCGCGCCTTCGGCGCGGTCCCACAACTCTTCGGAACCCACGCGCTTGGCCGGACGAGTGGACAGCTTCATGGAGATGTCGGAGAAACCGAAGTCGGAGTAGACCTGTAAGGTCAGCTTGATGAAGTCGGCCGCTTCCTTCTTCACCTGGTCCTCGGTGCAGAAGATGTGCGCATCGTCCTGGGTGAAGCCGCGCACGCGCATGATGCCGTGCAGCGCGCCCGAGGGCTCGTTGCGGTGGCAGGCGCCGAACTCGGCCAGGCGCAGCGGCAGGTCGCGGTAGGACTTCAGGCCCTGGTTGAAGATCTGCACGTGGCA
Organism: Pseudomonas sp. 273; assembly: GCF_029201425.1. NCBI lineage: Bacteria > Pseudomonadati > Pseudomonadota > Gammaproteobacteria > Pseudomonadales > Pseudomonadaceae > Pseudomonas > Pseudomonas sp. 273. The sequence continues at coordinate 1,764,208 of NZ_CP116775.1, read as the reverse complement.
CGGGCAGTTCATCGGCTTGACCGCGAAGTCGCGGCTTTCCGATGAAGTGGTGAACATGTTCTCGGCATAGTTCGACCAGTGGCCCGAACGCTCCCAGAGGATGCGGTCGACGACCTGCGGGGTGCGAACCTCGACGTAGCCATGTTCGCGCTGCACCTTGCGCATGTACTGCTCGAGCACCTGGTAGACGGTCCAGCCGTTGGGGTGCCAGAACACCATGCCCGGGGCTTCTTCCTGCAGGTGGAACAGGTCCAGCTGCTTGCCGATGCGGCGGTGGTCGCGCTTTTCAGCCTCTTCGATGCGCTGGACGTAGGCGGCCAGCTGCTTCTTGTCGGCCCAGGCGGTGCCGTAGATGCGCTGCAGCTGCTCGTTCTTCGAGTCGCCGCGCCAGTAGGCACCGGAGATCTTGGTCAGCTTGAAGGCCTTGAGGAAGCGGGTGTTGGGCACGTGCGGGCCGCGGCACATGTCCACGTACTCTTCGTGGTAGTACAGGCCCATGGCCTTCTCGTCGGGCATGTCCTCGACCAGGCGCAGCTTGTAGTCCTCGCCACGGGACTTGAACACCTCGATGACCTCGGCGCGCGGCGTCATCTTCTTGATGACGTCGTAGTCCTTGTCGATCAGCTCGGCCATGCGCTTCTCGATGGCCGCCATGTCCTCGGGGGTGAAGGGGCGCTCGAAGGAGATGTCGTAATAGAAACCTTCGTCGATCACCGGGCCGATGACCATCTTCGCGCTCGGGTACAGCTGCTTGACCGCGTGGCCGACCAAGTGCGCGCAGGAGTGGCGGATGATCTCCAGCCCTTCCTCGTCCTTCGGGGTGATGATCTGCAGGGTCGCGTCGTGCTCGATCTTGTCGCAGGCATCGACCAGCTTGCCGTTGACCTTGCCGGCCACGGTGGCCTTGGCCAGGCCCGCGCCAATGGATTGCGCCACCTCGGCCACGCTGACCGGGTGATCGAAGGACCGCTGACTACCGTCGGGAAGAGTAATGATGGGCATGGCGCCTCCTCTCCTAGTGGTGACCCCTACGAAAGGCCACATGGGTTGGGATGTGCCAGTAAGCGTCGCCCGCCGGGCAGGCCTGCCTCACAGTGGCAGGCGCCTTTTCGGCACCCTGCGCTTGCGCGCGCGGACGGAGATCACTGGAAGAAAAACGAACGAAGCCCCGACGAACGGGGCAGGTCGCCATGGTACTGCATGTCGGGGCAACTGACGAGCGGCATCAATGCGAGTCGATGAAAGCGAGCACGGCGCGGTTGAAGGCGGCCGGGCGCGTGGCGTTCATGCCGTGGGAAGCGCCGGCGATGACGTCGCTGCGCACGTCTGGCAGCGTCTGCGCCAGGGCCTCGACCACCTGCGGGAAGGGCTCGGGGCTGAGTTCGCCGCGCAGCAGCAGGGTCGGCACCGCCAGGGTGGCGAGGCGCGAGCGCCCGAGCGGCTCCGGGCGGTCGGCGACCTGGCCGATCAGGGTCATGGCGTTGTCGCTGGCCATGTCGCGGAAGTGCCGCGAGGAACGCCGCCAGATGCCGGGCCCGCTGACGGTGTCGACGAACAGTTCCAGGCCCGCCTCGACCTCGCCCTGGCGGATCAGCTGCAGCGCCTGCTCGCGGAAACGGTTGCGCTCGGCCGGCGCCGCCGGCACGGGCACGCCGGCGGCCTGGAACAGGTCGGCGGCGAAGTCCCCGCCCGGGTCGCACAGCACCAGCGAGCGCAGGCGCTCGGGCGCCGCCAGCGCCAGGCGCAGGCAGATATTGCCGCCGCGCGAATGCCCCAGCAGGTGTACCGGCTCGCCCTGCATTTCGATCAGCGCGAGCAGGTCCTCCACATGCTGGCCGGTAGTGAAATCCGCACCCTCGCCATTCCAGCGCTGCGGGTAATAATGTCGAAGGCTGGGCGCCAGCAGGCGATAACGCTCGCCCAGGCCGCGCAATTGCCATTGCCAGTAGCGGTAATCGCAGAGCGAGCCGTGCACCAGCACCAGCGGCACGCCCTCCCCTGCACCAGGCAGGCCAGTTCATGTCCATTGAGCGAATACGACTGGACATTCGAAAGCATCTACATCCCCTGTTGCATGGCGCACGCAAGATATCGGCGGAACCCATGGCGAACCGCCATCTAGTTGATGGGCGCGATTATCCGCGATTCGCGCCATGGCGATAAACCCATACATTGGGAAGGACCTTTGCATTGCGGCGAAAAGTACCCGGTCGAAGATTAATTATTGCGTCGCCCGCTTATTTAAATTAATAATTCGCCGCCCACATAACTTTCCGAACACAATGGTCGCCGAACAGCTGCGCACCGATATCCGTTTCGGAATGACCTGCCCTGGAGTGCAAACATGTCCAAACTCGCGGAATTCCGTGAAGCCGAACGCCTGCTCAAAGAACAACTGGCCCTGCTGGAAAAGCTGAAGAACGACAGTTCCCTGAAGAAGGAACTGGAATTCAAGGATCAGCTGCAGGCCCTGATGGACGAATACGGCATGAACCTGCGCAACGTCATCGACATCCTCGATCCGCAGGGCACCGCCAACACCGCCGCCGCCGCGCCGGCCGCCAGCGCCCCGCGCCGCAGCCGCCAGCTGAAGGTGTACAAGAACCCGAACAACGGCGAAGTGGTCGAGACCAAGGGTGGCAACCACAAGACCCTGAAGGCCTGGAAACAGCAGTACGGCGCCGAGACCGTGGAGTCCTGGCTGCAGAAGTGATGCCCCGTCCCGCGACGACCGAAGCCGCCGCGGGAACTTTCGCGGAAACATCCGCTGACGACTCGCACTTGAAAGGCCCGGCCAACACCCGGATAATGCCGCCGCGAGTCATGAACTTCAGGTCGCCCCTCCCGACGCCACCCACCCCAACCAGGGCGCCGCAGTCGGGATACACAGGGCCACGGCCAGCAGCCAGTCACTGGCAGGCGTATCCAGCGTTCCCTCTTGAGAGCGCAGCAAATCGTCCTTACATATTTGGCAAGCCCGAACTTCGGGGGCTGGCGTATTCTCCCGCCATGGCGCCCTCGAAAGACCCTTCGAGTTTTCATTCGCTGCCACATTCCGGTCATGGATATCACGCATTCTGCGTTCGACCGGAGTTTTTTACGTTTCACGCGGTCATAGGACCGTGACTATTTGGAAGAAAGACAATATGAAAAAAAGCACTCAGATCCAGGAGGCGATCCGCACCCTCAAGGCAGCTTTCGCCCCGCTCAACTGCATCATCCTGGCACCGCGCAAGGACAGCTTCAGCTTCGCCCTGGTGGACGAGCACGGCATCGCCTGCCACAGCGAGCGGCTCTACCCGCAGCAGTATCAGGCCGCAGAGCCGCTGCAGGCCGTCATCGCCCGCGTGCAGAGCACCCTGGCCGCCTGACCGGCACCCGACGAAAAGCCCCGCCGATCAGGCTGTGTGAAAAACCGAGCGGCTCTTCGAAGAGCGCGTTCCTACGTGAAATCTGAAGAGGCTTGGCTATTCAGCCAATCCAGAATCCACGTAGAAACGCGAAATCCAGGTTGTTTTTTAACCAGTGGGACCGATCCTGAGGTTTTCACACAGCCTGCGATGCGGGGTTTTTTCATGCCCGGCGATTTCACTCCAGGCGCAGGCCGGCCTTGAACGCCGCCATCTCGGCGAGCCGCTGCGGGTATTCCGCCGCCGGGGCAGCGTAGGTCAGCGAATAGGCCGCCTCCCGCCCCAGCGCCACCTGCACCACCTGCTTCAGGACCTCGTTGCCGTTCTGGCTGACCGAGCAGACCAGCTCCAGCCCATCCAGCCCACCCAGCACGGCCTGCCGCGGCTTGCTGCAGGCCGCCTGGAAACCCTGGCGCAGGAAGTCGACCTGCAGCGACTTGCGCATCTGCAGGATCACCCGCTGCAGATCCACATCCTTCGCCTCGGCCAGGCGGCTACGGGTGATTTCCACCACCAGCGCCTGGGAGCCGTCCGCCGCCAGCCTGACGCCACGCTCGCGGCGCAGCGCCGCGGCCTCGTCCGGCGCCTCGGGCGAACGCGTCACCTGCCAGCCCTCCGGCCATTCCGCCAGCCCGGAAGCCGCTGCCAGTCCACTGGCCATACACGCCAACAGCAAACCACCGAGAACACCGGCCCACCTACCGCCCATGCCACCTCCCACAACCGAGAAACACCGCACTTTTGCCAGGCAAACTATACCGATCACCGCCAATTGGCGCCCGGCACGAACGGCAATCAGCCAAACAGGCTGAACGCATCGACACCGATACAAACCTTACCCTGCCGATACCAAGTTTCGCGGGACACCCGCGGCACGGGCGTGTCTACTTTGCGCCCGTTTTTCCAACCCAGGTGTCGCCATGCTTTCCAGACTGACCAAAGTCACCCTGCTGCTCGCCCTTGTCTCGCTGTCCGGCTGCTGGCCGTTCTTCCCGCCCTTCGGTGGCCCAGGAGGCGGCGGACACGGTGGTGGCGGCCATGGCGGCGGGCCCGGCTTCGAGCGCCGCTGAGGCAGCACCGCAGGGACGCCCGGCGCGGCCGGTGAATCCAATCGCGGACGGAGTCCTCGCCCATACTCGACCGCAGGGCGAATAACCGTTCGCGGTTATCCGCCGCCGGCCGCAACAGCGGCGTCCGGGACCATTGGCGGATAACGCCGTAGGCGTTATGCGCCCTACGGGCTGCAAGGGGGCGGCGTAGGAGGGATTGAGCGAAGCGATACCCATCGCCATGGCCGCATGGGTTTCGCCAAGGCTCAACCCATCCTACGAAGAGCATATCGGCGCGGGGCGCAACAACGTAGGAGCGGGCCCTGCCCGCGAATCGCGCGCAGGGCGCGCTCCTACAGGCGGGACAGCGGTGGCAACGTAGGGCTCCGTCCGCGACCAGCCCCAAAACGCACCCAAACAAAAAGGGCGACCCTCGCGGATCGCCCTTTCTGCTACCGCCGAAGCGGTGAATTGGTAGGCACAATTGGACTCGAACCAACGACCCCCACCATGTCAAGGTGGTGCTCTAACCAGCTGAGCTATGTGCCTAAAGAAAAAGGCGACCCTGTATCGATCGCCCTTTCGCTACCGCCGAAGCGGGAATTTGGTAGGCACAATTGGACTCGAACCAACGACCCCCACCATGTCAAGGTGGTGCTCTAACCAACTGAGCTATGTGCCTAGCGATGGGGGCGCATTCTACGCGAAGGCGTTGAGCCGTCAAGCATTTTTTCGCTAACCCCCTGAAAAAGGGAATTTTTTTATGTTCGTTCTCGCGTAAAAAATTTTGCACGGCCACTAGCCGAGTGATTTCGACTCGGGTAGCATCAGCCCATCTCGTAAAAAATAACAAACACAGGTGCAATATGCCGCACACTTCTTATCCCACTTCCTACTATGCAGCCTCGGCCAACCCGGTCCCGCCGCGCCCCGAGCTCAAGGGCGAGACCGAAACCGACGTCTGCATCATCGGCGCGGGCTACACCGGTCTGTCCACTGCCCTCTTCCTGCTGGAGAACGGCTTCAAGGTGACCGTGCTGGAGGCCGCCAAGGTCGGCTTCGGCGCGTCCGGCCGCAACGGTGGCCAGATCGTCAACAGCTACAGCCGCGACATCGACGTAATCGAACGCACCGTCGGCCCGAAGCAGGCGCAACTGCTCGGCCAGATGGCCTTCGAGGGTGGCCGCATCATCCGCGAGCGCATCGCCAAGTACGACATCCAGTGCGACCTGAAGGACGGTGGCGTGTTCGCCGCCCTCAGCGCCAAGCAGATGGGCCACCTGGAGTCGCAGAAGAAGCTCTGGGAGCGTTTCGGCCACACCCAGCTGGAACTGATGGACGCCAAGCGCATCCGCGAAGTGGTGAAGACCGACAGCTATATCGGCGGCATGCTCGACATGAGCGGCGGCCACATCCACCCGCTGAACCTCGCCCTGGGCGAAGCCGCGGCCGTGGAATCCCTCGGCGGCGTGATCCACGAGCAGTCCCCGGCGGTGAAGATCGACCGTGGCGCCAACCCGGTGGTGCACACCCCGCAAGGCCGGGTGAAGGCCAAGTTCGTGGTGGTCGCCGGCAACGCCTACCTCGGCGGCCTGGTTCCGGAGCTGGCCTCCAAGTCCATGCCGTGCGGCACCCAGGTGATCACCACCGAGCCGCTGGGCGACGAGCTGGCCAGAAGCCTGCTGCCCCAGGACTACTGCGTCGAGGACTGCAACTACCTGCTCGACTACTACCGCCTGACCAGCGACAAGCGCCTGATCTTCGGCGGCGGCGTGGTCTACGGCGCCCGCGATCCGTCGAACATCGAAGCCATCATCCGTCCGAAGATGCTCAAGGTGTTCCCGCAGCTGAAGAACGTGAAGATCGACTTCGCCTGGACCGGCAACTTCCTGCTGACCCTCTCGCGCCTGCCGCAAGTCGGCCGGATCGGCGACAACATCTACTATTCCCAGGGCTGCAGCGGCCACGGCGTCACCTACACCCACCTGGCCGGCAAGGTGCTGGCCGAGGCCCTGCGCGGCCAGGCCGAGCGTTTCGACGCCTTCGCCGACCTGCCGCACTACCCCTTCCCGGGCGGCCGCATGTTCCAGGTGCCCTTCTCCGCGATCGGCGCCTGGTACTACAACCTGCGCGACAAGCTGGGCGTGTAACCTACCCCGCGAACGACGACGGCGCCCTAGGGCGCCGTTTTCGTTGGCGCGCCGCTGTCGCTGCGGATCTGCGCATGGCTGATCAGGGCGAAGATCAGGCTGCCGCCGACGATGTTGCCGGCCAGGGTGGGCAGCGCGAAGTCCAGCAGGAAGGCCTTCCAGCCCAGCTCTCCGGCCCACATCAGGTAGCCGACCTCGCAGGTGCCGACCACGATGTGGCTGAAGCTGCCCAGCGACATCAGGTAGGTGACCAGGATGATGATCCACACCTTGGCGCTCTCCGCCGCCGGCACCAGCCAGACCATGGTGGCGATCATCCAGCCGGAGACGATGCCGCGGGAGAACATCTGCCAGCCGTCGTTCTCCATGACCTCGCGGCCGATCTCGAGGAAGGCCTGGTCGGTCTTCGCATCGAAGATCGGCAGGTGCAGCATGGCGTAAGCGAACAGCAGCGCGCCGACGACGTTGCCCAGCAGCACCACGCCCCACAGGCGCAGCAACTGCCCGGCCTTGCGCAGGGTCGGCTCGCTCATCAGCGGCAGCACCGCGGTCAGGGTGTTCTCGGTGAACAGCTGCTGGCGGGCGAGGATGATGGCGAGGAACCCCACCGGGTAGCCGAGGCTGGTGACAATGGCCGCGCTGTCGTGCTCCGGCAGCCTGGCGCGGAACAGCCCCATGGCCATCAGCGACAGGCCGATGGTCAGCCCGGCGGCCAGGGCCGACCACCAGAGCGCCGCCAGGGTGCGCTCCAACTCGTGGTTGCCCTGCAGGCGGATCACCTCGTGGAGCACCAGCGCCCGGGGCGGCTGGGCCTTCTCGACCTTGCGGCGCTCCTCGGCGGAAAGATCGTCCGCGGTATCGCCCTTCTCGCCAGCCCTGGCCGAACCGGGGCGGACCTTCCCGGCGCCATCGCCCGCCGGGTGCTGCTTGTCGCTGGCCATGGCCTGCACCTCCTGGAGGAATGCCATTTAGGCCGGCGGCCAAGCGCAGCGGTTCAAAGAAAATGCACGCGGCGCCTCAAGGTGCGGGGCAGGCCGGCGCGGCGCTGCATTGCCCGGAAGCCACCGGCGCCGCCCGGGGCACCTGGAGGAAGCGCGAATCCGTCGGCGCCAACTGGTGCGCGCAGCTCGCCGGGGCGCGGGCCCGCTCGGCGCAGCCGCGCTCGGCCATGACGTTGGCCAGGTTGTACCAGGCGGCGGCGAAGTCCGGCCGGGCGGCCACGCTGTGGCGCAGCGCCGTTTCGGCCCCGCCCAGGTCGCCGGCGGCATAGCGGGCGTTGGCCAGGGCGAACCAGCCCAGCGGCTCCTGCGGCCAGGCCCGGGTGGCGGTGCGGTAGGCCTGGTCGGCCAGGGCCCGCTGGCCGGTCTCCTCCAGGTCGTGGGCGGCGCGCAGCCAGGGCGTCGGTTCGGCGCTGGCCGGCAGGTGGTCGGCCGGCAGCGTCAGCACAGCCCAGCGGCCGCTGCGCCGCCAGGTCACGTCGAAGGCGGTGAAGTCGATCACCAGGCGCCTGGTGATGCCGGAGCGCAGCACCAGTTCGTGGCGGTCGCGGTCGTAGCCGACCACCACGGCGTAGTGCCACATCGGCAACCAGTCCAGGCCGTTGTTCTGCAGCACCAGCACCGGGTTGCCGGCGGCCACTTCCCGGAGCACGTCCTCCAGGCGCGGGCGCAGCGGGTAGACCAGCAGGCCCCGCTCGCGCGCCGCGGCCACCAGTTCGACCTGCAGGCTGCCCTGGCGCTGCGGCAGGAACACCCGCTCCTTCAGCTGGTTCGGCGTCACCCGCACACCGCGCTGGTTGAGCACGGTGGCGAGCGCCGCCGGCCCGCACTGGTATTGCTGCTGGGGGAAGAACTGCACCTCGGCCTGCTCGACGCGCCGCGGCAGCGCGTCGACGTCCGCCGGCAGCCGCGGCGCCGTGGCGCAGCCGCCGAGCAGCAGCGCGGCCAGGGCCACGGCAGCGGCGGCACGCCTCAACGCTGGCACCGCACGAAGGTGAAGATATGCGTGATGCAGAGCATGTCGGTGATGATGAAGATCAGCAGGAACAGGATGATGATGCCGATGATGCCACCGGCCGGCGCCTGGTCCAGTTGCTGGTTGAACTGCGCCAGCTCCTCGTTGGACAGGCTCTTGATGCGCTGCTCGACCTGGCTGCGCTCCACGCCCATGGACTGCAGCTTCTTCTGCACGCCCTGGTCATCGAGCATGCGCAGCAACTGCTCGCGGTCGACGTGCTGCTGTTGCGCCTGCAACACCTCACCGGTGCCCACCATCGCCGCCTGCGCCAGGGGCATCTCGGCGACCACGCCCAACTGCGCCAGCACCAGCACGGCCGCCAGCCGCTTCACCCGCTTTGTGATTGTCATTCTGGGTCTCCTCCACTTTGACGCGCTAGCAGACCGCCGGCGACAACCGGAGGTTCCGCGCGGCCAAGCACGGTTGCACAAGCAAAGCCCGGGCACCGCAGGCGGGCAAAAGCTGCCGCCGAACGAGGCGCCTTCTGTTCAGATCACGGCGTCAGGCGTTTGGTTCGAAGCGCAAGCGTCGCCAGTCCAGGGCCAGGTGGCCGAGGTACACGCAAGGGTAGGCATGGGGCAGCAGAAAGTGCTCGTGGCCGGCCACGGCCAGCCCGGCTCGCCGGCAGTCCAGGCGCAACAGGTGGCCCCAGGCGTATGCCTGGGCATCGAAGGCCTGCGGGCCGAAGGTGGCTTCCGGCCAGCACGCCCGGCACCAATCGCGCAGCACCCGGGCGTCGCGCACGGCGGGCAGGCAGGCGATCCTGACCTCGTCGTCGCGCCAGTCCAGCGCCTGCTGCGCGTCGAAGGCGGCCTGGCGCGCCAGCGGCAACGGGCGGACCCTGGCGCCGCCGGCCAGGGGCTCCAGCGTCACCGCCAGCGGCTGCCAGCTGCTGTGCTCCAGCGCCCAGAGCAGGTCGCCGTCGACTTCCAGCGACGGCCGCCCCGCCACCCGCTGGCGGAAACCGTCGCAGACCAGGCAGCAGTCGCCCAGTGGAATTCGCAGTTGACTCTCGCTCACATCGGCCTCGCAGCACATCGGCCGCGTGATTCTAGGGAAAGCCCCTGGCCGACGGAAAGCCCTGTCGGGGCATCGTCCCTGCTCCTCAGCCGCCGGTCATGCTCATGAAGCGCAACACCTGGACCTGCTCGGCGGCGTCGAAGTGATGCCGCTGCGGCTTGAGCTGCAGCGCCTCGACCAGCGCCGCGCGCAGCCGGGCGCCGTCGCCGGGGTGGCTGCGCAGCAGCTGGCGCAGGTCCAGCGCGCCTTCATGGCCGAGACAGAGCACCAGCTTGCCCTCGGCGGTGACGCGCACGCGGTTGCAGTCGCCGCAGAAGTTGTGGCTGTGCGGCGAGATGAAGCCGATGCGGCTGGGCAGGCCGTCGACGCGGTAGTAGCGCGAGGGGCCGCCGCTGCGCTCCAGGCTGGGCGTCAGTTGCCAGCGTTCGGCCAGGCGGGCGCGCACCTCGTCGCTGCTGCAGAGGGTCCGCGTGCGGTCGTGGCTGCTGATGCTGCCCAGCGGCATCTCCTCGATGAAACTGATGTCCAGGGCGCGGGCGAGCGCATATTCCACCAGCTCGCAGACCTCGTCGTCGTTGCGCCCCTTCTGCACCACGCAGTTGAGCTTGATGCGCTCGAAGCCCGCCGCCCGCGCCGCGTCTATCCCCGCCAGCACCTGGGGCAGGCGGTCGCTGCGGGTGAAGGCGGCGAAGCGCTCGCGGCGCAGCGAATCCAGGCTGATGTTCAGCCGGCGTACGCCGGCGGCGCGCAGCTCGGCCGCGCGGCCGGCCAGTTGCGAACCGTTGCTGGTGATCGCCAGGTCCTCCAGCTCGGGGCGCGCGCCCAGGCGCGCCAGCAGCGAGGTCAGGCCCTTGCGTACCAGCGGCTCGCCGCCGGTGATGCGGATGCGCCGCACGCCCAGGGCGATGAAGGCGTCGGCTACCGTATAGAGCTCTTCCAGGCTCAGCACCTGGTCGCGCGGCAGGAACTGCATGTCTTCGCCCATGCAGTAGGTGCAGCGGAAGTCGCAACGGTCGGTCACCGACAGGCGCAGGTAGGTGATGCGGCGGCCGAAGGGGTCGACCAGTTGGCTGTCGGACATGGCGACGCTCTCGTGGAAGGCCGGGCGCCGTGGCGACGCCGGGGTCCGCAGACTCTACAGAAAAGCTGAACCACGGGTCAACTTTCAGCACAGGGCCCTTGCTTGAGGGGCCCGCGAGGCCGGTGCTACCATCGCCGGCCCAGCCATGGGCAACCGCGCACAAGAAGACCCAGCAGACCATGACCAGCATTCGCGAACGCAACCGACGCCTGATCCTCCGCGCCGCCAGCGAAGAGTTCGCCGAAAAGGGCTTCGCCGCCACCAAGACCAGCGACATAGCGGCGCGCGCCGGGCTGCCCAAGCCCAACGTCTACTACTACTTCCAGTCCAAGGAAAACCTCTACCGCAGCGTGCTGGAAAGCGTGGTGGAGCCGCTGCTGCAGGCCTCCGCGCCGTTCCGCGAGGACGACGAGCCGGCCGAGGCGCTCAAGGCCTACATCCGCTCCAAGGTGCGCATCTCCCAGGAGCTGCCGCACGCCTCCAAGGTATTCGCCAGCGAGCTGATGCACGGCGCGCCGCACCTGCCCAGGGAGTACCTGGACGAGCTGAACGCCCAGGCCCAGCGCAACATCGCCTGCCTGCAGAGCTGGATCGACCGCGGCCTGCTGGCCCCGGTGGACCCGCACCACCTGCTGTTCACCATCTGGGCGGCGACCCAGACCTACGCCGACTTCGACTGGCAGATCTCCATGGTCACCGGCAAGGACAGCCTCAGCGACGCCGATTTCGAGGCTGCCGCCGAGACCATCACCCGCCTGGTGCTGCGCGGCACCGCGCCGGATGGCAGCGAGCCAACCAAGGCCGAGGCGCGCCTGCGGCCGTTGCCGCTGTAGGGCGCATAACGCCTACGGCGTTATCCGCCGTTTGACCTTGGCCCCAGGCCACTCCGGGTTCAACCTCGGCGCTATTCATGGCCTGGGTGTATCGGCGGATAACCGCGAACGGTTATTCGCCCTACGCCAGGCCCGACCTTTGCGTAGGGCGCATAACGCCTACGGCGTTATCCGCCGCCTGACCTTGGCCCCGGGCCGCTCCGGGTTCAACCTCGGCGCCATTAATGGCCTGGGTGTATCGGCGGATAACCGCGAACGGTTATTCGCCCTATCCCGCGTCGGCCACCAGGCCGGCGGCCTGGATGCCGCGGATGGCGCATTGCTCGTCGATGTCCGAGGCATCGCCGCTGATGCCGATGGCGCCGAGCACGCGGTTGTCCCGGTCGCGGATCAGCACGCCGCCCGGCGCCGGCACCACGTTGCCCTGGGCCAGGGTGTTCACCGCGGCGATGAACGACGGGCGCTGCTGGGCGTCGGCGGCCAGGGCGCGCGACGACTTGCCCAGGGCCACCGCGCCCCAGGCCTTGCCGATGGCCACCTGCGGGCGCAGCAGGCTGGCGCCGTCCTCGCGCTGCAGGGCCACCAGGTGGCCGCCGGCGTCGAGCACCGCCACGGTCAGCGGCGCGGTGGAGAGTTCGCGGCCAGCGGCCAGGGCGCTGCGGGTGATGGCCAGGGCGGTGTCGAGGTTGATTTCGCTCATGAGGGGTTCCTCGCGGAAAGGGATAAGACGTTCACCCACGCCCTCCCGTGGAAGGACGCGGCATGGCAAAGCCCTTGATGGAATAGCCGAAGGAAGCCCCGGACGCAACGAATAAATACAATCCTGCGACATTTTGTACACAACAACAAACCAAGAAAAATACAACGCCAGTATCGAATAAACCGCTCAAGGATGCCGGGTTTCCCAGTACCCCGGGGTGTTGTAGATGTCCTTCAGGTAGTCGATGAAGAAGCGCACCTTGGCCGGCAGATAGCGCTGTTGCGGGTACACCGCCTGGATGTCGTAGGCCGGGATCTCGTACTCGTCGAGCACCGTCACCAGTTCGCCGGCCTTGAGTTCGGCCTGGATCTCCCAGGTGGAGCGCCAGCCGATGCCCAGGCCCTGCTTGACCCAGTCGTAGAGCAGCTCGCCGTCGTTGCAGTCGAGGTTGCCGGAGACCCGCACCGCCACCTGCCGGCCGTCGCGCAGGAAGGTCCAGCCGCGCTGCTGGCCGCCTTGCAGGTTGAAGGCCAGGCAGTTGTGCCGCGCCAGGTCCTCCAGCACCCGCGGCACGCCGTGCAGCTCGAAGTACGAAGGCGCGCCGCAGACCACCCGGCGGTTGGGGAACAGCTTGACCGCCACGTAGTTGGGGTCGGTGACCTCGCCGATGCGGATGCCCATGTCGTAGCCCTGGCGCACCAGGTCCACCAGGCTGTCGGTGAAGTTGAACGACAGCTTCAGGTCCGGGTAGCGCGCCAGGAACGCCGGCGCGTGGGGCGCGATGTGGCGCCGGCCGAACGCCGCCGGGGCCGACACCACCAGGTGCCCGCGCACCGAGTTGCCGCCGCGGGTGACGCTGGCGTCGGCCTCGTCGAAGTCCTTGAGCAGGCTGCGCGCGCGCTCCAGGTACTGCTCGCCCAGGTCGGTCAGCTGCAGGCCGCGGGTCGAGCGGTGCATCAGCTTCACGCCCAGGTGCCGCTCCAGGGCGTCCAGGCGCCGGCCCATGACCACCGGGGTCACGCCTTCGCTGAGCGCCGCCGAGGCGAAGCTGCCGTTGTCCGCCACCAGGACGAAACTGCGGATGAGGGTATAGCGGTCCATTCGATACTCCAGATATCGACAGAACTGAAGTATCCATCAATTCCGTCGCCTTGGCACAGCCGGCATCCTTGCCCCCAACAAGAAAACCACCGACTCAAGAGGAAAGGTCATGGCCAAAATGAGAGCGATCGAGGCGGCCGTCCTGGTCATGCGCCGCGAAGGCGTGGATACCGCCTTCGGCGTACCGGGCGCTGCCATCAACCCCATGTACGCGGCGATGAAGAAGCTCGGCGGCATCGACCACGTGCTGGCCCGCCACGTCGAGGGCGCCTCGCACATGGCCGAAGGCTACACCCGCACCAGCGCCGGCAACATCGGCGTGTGCATCGGCACCTCGGGCCCGGCCGGCACCGACATGGTCACCGGCCTGTACTCGGCCTCCGCCGATTCCATCCCGATCCTCTGCATCACCGGCCAGGCGCCGCGTGCCCGCCTGCACAAGGAAGACTTCCAGGCGGTGGACATCACCAGCATCGTCAAGCCGGTGACCAAGTGGGCCACCACCGTGCTGGAGCCGGGCCAGGTGCCCTACGCCTTCCAGAAGGCCTTCTACGAAATGCGCAGCGGCCGCCCCGGCCCGGTGCTGATCGACCTGCCGTTCGACGTGCAGATGGCCGAGATCGAGTTCGACATCGACGCCTACGAGCCGCTGCCGGTGCACCGCCCGAGCGCCACCCGCGCCCAGGCCGAGAAGGCCCTGGCCCTGCTCAACGACGCCGAGCGCCCGCTGCTGGTCGCCGGCGGCGGCATCATCAACGCCGACGCCTCGGCCAGGCTGGTGGAGTTCGCCGAGCTGATCGGCGTGCCGGTGATCCCGACCCTGATGGGCTGGGGCACGATTCCCGACGACCACCCGCTGATGGCCGGCATGTGCGGCCTGCAGACTTCGCACCGCTACGGCAACGCCACCCTGCTGGAGTCCGACCTGGTGTTCGGCATCGGCAACCGCTGGGCCAACCGCCACACCGGTTCCGTCGACGTCTACACCGCCGGGCGCAAGTTCATCCACGTGGACATCGAACCGACCCAGATCGGCCGTGTGTTCACCCCGGACCTGGGCATCGTCTCCGACGCCGGCGCCGCCCTGGACGTGTTCCTCGAAGTGGCCCGCGAGTGGAAGGCCGCGGGCAGGCTGAAGGAGCGCATGGCCTGGGTCGAGGCCTGCCGCGAGCGCAAGCGCACCCTGCAGCGCAAGACCCACTTCGACAACGTGCCGGTCAAGCCGCAGCGCGTGTACGAGGAAATGAACGAGTTCTTCGGCAAGGACACCTGCTACGTCAGCACCATCGGTCTGTCGCAGATCGCCGGCGCGCAGTTCCTCCACGTCTACAAGCCGCGCCACTGGATCAACTGCGGCCAGGCCGGCCCGCTGGGCTGGACCATCCCCGCGGCCCTGGGCGTGGTCAAGGCCGACCCCAGCCGCCAGGTGGTGGCGCTGTCCGGCGACTACGACTTCCAGTTCATGATCGAGGAGCTGGCCGCCGGCGCGCAGTTCAACCTGCCGTACATCCACGTGCTGGTGAACAACTCCTACCTGGGGCTGATCCGCCAGGCCCAGCGCGGCTTCGAGATCGACTACTGCGTGCAGCTGGCGTTCGACAACGTCAACGCGCCGGAACTCAACGGCTACGGCGTGGACCACGTCGCCGTGGTGGAAGGCTTGGGCTGCAAGGCGATCCGCGTGTTCGACCCGAACCAGATCGGCGCCGCCTTCGCCCAGGCCCGCGAACTGATGCAGCAGCACCGCGTGCCGGTGGTGGTGGAAGTGATCCTGGAGCGCGTGACCAACATCGCCATGGGCACCGAGATCGACGCCATCAACGAGTTCGAGGAACTGGCCCAGTCCCGCGCCGACGCGCCCACCGCCGTCTCTCTATTGGATTGAGCCGCTGCTCGACTGACGAAGTACCGGGCCCCGCGTGCAGGGGAGCCGTGGCAGGGATAACCACAACCTGTGCACGGCGGGGCCCACCCTTACGGAAATACGTGTTTCACCACCAGGAGGCCCCGACATGCCCCGTTTCTGCGCCAACCTGTCCATGCTCTTCACCGAGGTGGACTTCCTCGACCGCTTCGAAGCCGCCGCCAAGGCCGGTTTCAGCGGCGTCGAATACCTCTTCCCCTATGACTTCGAGGCCGAGGTCATCAAGGCCAAGCTGCAGGAGAACGGCCTGGAGCAGGTGCTGTTCAACCTGCCCGCCGGCGACTGGGGCAAGGGCGAACGCGGCATCGCCTGCCACCCCGACCGCGTCGAGGAATTCCGCGCCGGCGTCGACAAGGCCATCGCCTACGCCAAGGTGCTGGGCAACAAGCAGGTCAACTGCCTGGCCGGCATCCGCCCGCAGGGGTACGACTGCGCCACCCTCGAGAACACCTTCCTGAACAACCTGGAGTACGCCGCCGAGAAGCTCGAGGCCGCGGGCATCAAGCTGGTCATGGAGATGATCAACACCCTCGACATCCCCGGCTTCTACCTGCAGACCACCAAGCAGGCGCTGGACGTCCGCGAGAAGGTGGGCAGCCCCAACCTGTTCCTGCAGTACGACATCTACCACATGCAGATCATGGAAGGTGACCTGGCCCGGACCATGGAGAAGAACCTGGCGGCCATCAACCACATCCAGCTGGCCGACAACCCCGGCCGCCACGAACCGGGCACCGGCGAGATCAACTACCGCTTCCTGTTCGGCCACCTCGACCGCATCGGCTACCAGGGCTGGATCGGCTGCGAGTACAAGCCGGCCACCACCACCGAGGCGGGGCTGGGCTGGCTGAAGAGCCACAACGCGATCTGAACCGGACACGAGTCCGAAGGCGCTGGGCCCCCGCGTTCGCGGGGTGACGGGGAGATAGAAGCTTTCCAACGTCATTCCCGCGAACGCGGGACGCGGCCCCATCGCGAACAGCGCTTGCGCTGGCCCGAAGGGGAATAACCCAGCGACTCCTCAACCCAATACAGAACACCAGGAGACACCCTCATGGCCAAGATCGGATTCATCGGCACCGGCATCATGGGCCTGCCCATGGCGCAGAACCTGCAGAAAGCCGGCCACCAGCTGTTCCTCTCCAGCCACCACGACAAGGCCCCGGCCGCGCTGGTCGAAGCCGGCGCCGTGGCCCTGGCCAACCCGAAGGAAGTGGCCCAGGAAGCCGAGTTCATCATCGTCATGGTGCCCGACACCCCGCAGGTCGAGGACGTGCTGTTCCGCCAGGACGGCATCGCCGAAGGCGTCGGCCCGAACAAGGTGGTGATCGACATGAGCTCCATCTCGCCCACCGCCACCAAGGCCTTCGCCGAGAAGATCAAGGCCACCGGCGCGCAGTACCTGGACGCCCCGGTGTCCGGCGGCGAGGTCGGCGCCAAGGCGGCGACCCTCAGCATCATGGTCGGCGGCTGCCCGAACACCTTCGAACGCGCCCTGCCGCTGCTCCAGGCCATGGGCAAGAACATCACCCGCGTCGGTGGCAACGGCGACGGCCAGACCGCCAAGGTGGCCAACCAGATCATCGTCGCGCTGAACATCCAGGCGGTGGCCGAGGCCCTGCTGTTCGCCGCGCGCAACGGCGCCGACCCGGCCAAGGTGCGCGAGGCGCTGATGGGCGGCTTCGCCTCCTCGCGCATCCTCGAGGTGCACGGCGAGCGCATGGTCAAGGGCACCTTCGACCCGGGCTTCCGCATCAGCCTGCACCAGAAGGACCTCAACCTGGCCCTGGCCGGCGCCCGCGAACTGGGCCTGAACCTGCCCAACACCGCCAACGCCCAGCAGGTGTTCAGCACCTGCGCGGCCCTGGGCGGCAGCAACTGGGACCACTCCGGGTTGATCAAGGGCCTGGAGCACATGGCCAACTTCTCGATCCGCAAGGACTGAGGAGAGTCACTGGGTTCCCGCGTTCGCGGGAATGACGGGAACGCTGTACGCCTGATCGTTATGGGAGTGACGGACAGGCATACGAATCAACGTCACCCCCGCGAACGCGGGGGCCCAGCGACTCGCTTTCGAACCCCGGCCGGCGTGAACACGGCTTCGCCGGCCGGGCGCTTCGAAGGCATTGCCCAGGCGCTTGCCCCCAGGCGCCTGCGCAATGCCGCAATGAAAGAACAACGACAAGAAACCTGAGGAGCCCCAGATGAGCCTCGACCCACGCGCCCTGCTGCGCGAGCTGTTCGACACCGCCATCGCCGCCGCCCACCCGGCGCAGACGCTGGCCCGCCACCTGCCGCGGGTGCATGGCGGGCGCACCATCGTCATCGGCGCCGGCAAGGCCGCCGGGGCCATGGCCGAGGTGGTCGAGGCGCACTGGCAGGACGAGGAAGTGGCCGGCCTGGTGGTCGCCCCCTACGGCTACGGCGCCAACTGCCAGCGCATCGAAGTGGTGGAGGCCGCGCACCCGGTGCCGGACGACGCCGGCGAGCGCGTGGCCCGCCGCGTGCTGGAACTGGTCGGCGACCTGACCGAGGACGACCGGGTGATCTTCCTGCTCTCCGGCGGCGGCTCGGCGCTGCTCGCCCTGCCCGCCGAGGGCATCTCCCTGGACGACAAGCGCGCCCTGAACAAGGCCCTGCTCAAGTCCGGCGCCGCCATCGACGAGATGAACTGCGTGCGCAAGCACCTCTCGGCGATCAAGGGCGGCCGCCTGGCCCGCGCCTGCTGGCCGGCCAGCGTGTACACCTACGCGATCTCCGACGTGCCCGGCGACGAGGCCACGGTGATCGCCTCCGGCCCCACCGTGGGCGACCCGACCACTTCCGCCGACGCCCTGGCCATCCTCAAGCGCTACGGCATCGACACTCCGGCGCACATCCGCGCCTGGCTGGAAGACCCGCGCTCGGAGACGGTCAAGCCCGGCGATGACTGCCTGTCGCGCAGCTACTTCACCCTCATCGCCACGCCGCAGCAGGCCCTCGACGCAGCCGCCGCCAAGGCCCGCGCCGCCGGTCTGGAGGTACTGATCCTCGGCGACCTGGAGGGCGAGTCGCGCGACGTCGCCAAGGTCCACGCCGGCATTGCCCGCCAGGTGCGCAAGCACGGCCAGCCGCTGGCCGCGCCCTGCCTGGTCCTCTCCGGCGGCGAGACCACCGTGACCGTGCGCGGCAAGGGCCGCGGCGGGCGCAACGCCGAGTTCCTGCTCAGCCTCACCGCCGCGCTCAAGGGCGAGCCGGGCATCTGGGCGCTGGCCGGCGACACCGACGGCATCGACGGCATGGAGAACAACGCCGGCGCCCTGATGAGCCCCTGCAGCTACAAGCGCGCCCTGGCCGCCGGGCTGAACCCGCTGCACGAGCTGGACGACAACAACGGCTACGGCTTCTTCGCCGAGCTGGGCGACCTGGTGGTCACCGGGCCGACCCGCACCAACGTCAACGACTTCCGCGCCATCCTGGTCCTCGAGAGTGCCGAGCAATGAACAACGACAAGAAGGTCAAGATCCTCGCCACCCTCGGCCCGGCCATCAAGGGCCGCGAGGACGTGCGTGCCCTGGTGGAGGCCGGCGCCAACCTGTTCCGCCTGAACTTCAGCCACGGCGAGCACGCCGACCACGCCCAGCGCTACCAGTGGGTGCGCGAGGTGGAGGCCGAACTGGGCATGCCCATCGGCATCCTCATGGACCTGCAGGGGCCGAAGCTGCGCGTCGGCCGTTTCGAAGGCGGCGCGGTGGCCCTGCAGAAGGGCCAGAGCTTCACCCTCGACCTGAATGACGCCCCGGGCGACGAGCGCCGCGTGATGCTGCCGCACCCGGAGATCATCCAGGCCCTGGAGCCGGGCATGAGCCTGTTGCTGGACGACGGCCGCATCCGCCTGCAGGTGCTGAACAACCACGGCGACGCCATCGAGACCCGCGTGCTCAACAGCGGCGAGCTGTCCGACCGCAAGGGCGTCAACGTGCCCGAGGCGGTGCTCAAGCTCAGCCCGCTGACCGCCAAGGACCGCCGCGACCTGGCGTTCGGCCTGGAACTGGGCGCGGACTGGGTGGCGCTGTCCTTCGTGCAACGCCCCGAGGATATAGAGGAAGCCCGCGCGCTGATCGGCGACAAGGCCTTCATCATGGCCAAGATCGAGAAGCCCTCGGCGGTGCAGAGCATCGAGGAGATCGCCCGCCTGGCCGACGCCATCATGGTGGCCCGCGGCGACCTCGGCGTGGAAGTGCCGGCGCAGAACGTGCCGGGCATCCAGAAGCGCATCATCCAGGTCTGCCGCCAGCTCGGCCGGCCGGTGGTGGTGGCCACGCAGATGCTCGAATCCATGCGCTTCGCCCCGGCGCCGACGCGCGCCGAGGTCACCGACGTGGCCACCGCGGTCAGCGAAGGCGCCGACTGCGTGATGCTCAGCGCCGAGACCGCTTCCGGCCAGTACCCGCTGGAAGCGGTGGAGATGATGGCCAAGATCATCCGCCAGGTGGAAGCCGAGCCGGACTACCAGGGCCAGCTGGAACTCAACCGCCCGGAGCCGGACGCCACCGTGTCCGACGCCATCAGCTGCGCCATCCGCCGCATCAGCCGCATCCTGCCGGTGGCGGTGCTGGTCAACTACACCGAGTCTGGCGCCTCCACCCTGCGCGCCTCGCGCGAGCGGCCCAAGGCGCCGATCCTCAGCCTGACGCCCAAGCTCAAGGCGGCGCGGCGGCTGAGCGTGGCCTGGGGCGTGTACTCGGTGGTCAACGAGCAACTGGCCCACGTCGACGAGATCTGCGCCACCGCCCTGGAGATCGCCCTGGCCCAACGCATGGCCCAGCGCGGCGACACAGTGGTGGTCACCGCCGGCCTGCCGTTCGGGCAGCCGGGGAGCACCAATATGCTGAGGATCGAGACGGTGGCGCCGGCGTTGTCGGTCTGAAGATCAAAGAGCCCCTCTCCCCAACCCTCTCCCGCAAGCGGGAGAGGGAGCTGAACGGCAGAAGGCGCAGCGCCGGCGTCACCGGCCACGCCGGACTGCCCCAGGGGCAAAAAGAGTTCCGGAACCATGCCCAGGCCTGGTTCCACACCGCGTCACTCCCGGACGGACGGGGCCGGGAAAACGGGGCCGCGACCCCGTCCGTCCGGGATTGGCCTTGAACGGCCAGCAGTTCTGTCGGCCATAGCCACCCTCGCAACCCCCACGCAGGCTATGGAGATTCGAGGCCACCCTCCGGCGATCCCGGGGACCGGCCTCTTTTTTATTCACGCCCCAAAATGGTGCCATGGCAGAATGCGCCCGCTGATACCCACGGAGCTTCCCGCGATGCCCTCCCCGATGGAAGGCACGGCCGCCGACGCGGAACCGGAGAAGCCCCGGACTCCCCCTTCAACTGCCCAGGCCCCCGATGCGCCCACTACCGCTACTGACCCTCTGGCTGCGCGGCTTCAGCCAGGTGTTCCTGCAACCCGCGCCGCTGTTCGGCCTGCTCTGCCTGGCACTGATCGGCGCCTGCGCCCCCACCCTGCTGCCCGGCGCCCTGCTCGGCGCCACCGCCGGCCCGGCGTTCGCCCGCCTGCTGCGCTGCCGCCAGGCGGATATCGAAGACGGCCTGTACGGCTACAACGCCGTGCTGATCGGCCTGCTGCTGCCGCTGAAGTTCGCCTGGTCGCCGCTGCTGGTGGCCCTGGTGCTGTTCGCCAGCCTCGCCAGCGTGGCGCTGCAGCGCCTGCTGCTGCGCGCCTCGCGCCGGCGCCACGGCCTGCCGCCCTACACCCTGGCCTTCGTCCTGCTCGGCTGGGCCCTGCCGGCGCTCCCGCTGCAGCCCGCCGCGCCCCTGGCCGGGCTGGCAGACCTGCCGTTGCCGGTCTTCCTCGAAGCCACCGCGCGGGCCTTCGGCCAGGTGATCTTCCTCGACGCCCCGCTGGCCGGCGCGCTGATCTTCCTCGGCCTGCTGCTGGGCGCGCCGCGCGCCGCCACCTGGGCGCTGTTCGGCGCGGTGCTGGTGCTGCCGGTGGCGGTGTTCGCCGGCCTCCCCCAGGACGCCGTGCAGAGCGGCCTGCTCGGCATGAACAGCGCCCTGGCCGCCCTCGCCCTGGCCCTGCGCGGCCCTGCCCCCTCGCCCCGCTGGCCGGCGCCGTGCTGGCGCTCATCCTGCAACAGGCCATGGTCGCCCTGGGCATCCCCTTCATGACCGCGCCCTTCATCTTCGCCTGCCTGCTGGTGCTACTGGGCGAACGCCTGCTGCGCCCAACCTCACGGCGCGCCCCGCTGGCCGGCAGATGAGGCGGATTGGCCTGGCGCGCGGGCTGGCGAAGCCCCGCGGCCGTGACGCCATGCCACAGGGCAATCCCCTCCGGGCCGGCATAGGTCAAGGCCGGCCCGGCTTCGCGCCGCCATGCTGGCGGGGCGTGGGCCGGGTTTCCGACGGCCGCCGCGCATTTTCCCGCCCGTGACGGCATAATCCGCGCCCTTCCGCGGCCCGCCGGGTTCGCGTTTCCATTTGCAAGCAGCGGTAAGGTCATGACGCTTCCCTCTCCCACCCTCTTCCAACGCATCCAGCGCAGCAGCCTGGTGATGCGCATCTTCGTCGGCATGCTCGCCGGCATCGCCCTGGCCCTGGTCTCGCCCGACGCGGCGCAGGCCGTCGGCCTGCTCGGCAAGCTGTTCATCGCGGCGCTCAAGGCCGTGGCCCCGGTGCTGGTCCTGGTGCTGGTGTGCGCCTCCATCGCCAACCACCAGGTCGGCCAGCGCACGCACATCCGCCCGATCCTGCTGCTCTACCTGGTCGGCACCTTCGCCGCGGCCGTGGTGGCGGTGGCCGCCAGCTTCGCCTTCCCCTCGTCCCTGGTGCTGAACACCGCGGCCGCCGCCGAGGCGGCGCCGCCCGGCGGCATCGGCGAGGTGCTGCGCACCCTGCTGTTCAGCGTCGCCAGCAACCCGCTGCAGGCGCTGCTGGAGGCCAACTTCATCGGCATCCTCGGCTGGGCCGTGGGCCTCGGCCTGGCCCTGCGCCATGCCCGCCAGAGCACCCGCGACCTGCTCGACGACCTGGCCGGTGGCGTCACCCTGATCGTCCGCGTGGTGATCGCCTTCGCCCCGCTGGGCATCTTCGGCCTGGTGGCCAGCACCTTCGCCGAGGCCGGCCTCGACGCCCTGCTCGGCTACCTGCACCTGCTGGCCGTGCTGCTGGGCTGCATGCTCTTCGTGGCGCTGGTGGTGAACCCGGCCATCGTGTTCTGGAAAGTGCGCCGCAACCCCTACCCGCTGGTCTTCACCTGCCTGCGCGAAAGCGGCGTGACCGCCTTCTTCACCCGCAGCTCGGCGGCCAACATCCCGGTCAACCTGCAGCTGTGCGAACGCCTGGGCCTGCACGAGGACACCTACTCGGTGTCCATCCCCCTGGGCGCCACCATCAACATGGCCGGCGCGGCCATCACCATCAGCGTGCTGGCCCTGGCCGCGGCCAATACCCTGGGCATCGCCGTGGACCTGCCCAGCGCCCTGCTGCTGTGCGTGGTCTCGGCGCTGTGCGCCTGCGGCGCCTCGGGCGTGGCCGGCGGCTCGCTGCTGCTGATCCCGCTGGCCTGCGGGCTGTTCGGCATCTCCGGCGAGGTGGCCATGCAGGTGGTGGCGGTGGGCTTCGTCATCAGCATCCTGCAAGACTCGGCGGAAACCGCGCTGAACTCCTCCACCGACGTGCTCTTCACCGCCGCTGCCTGCCTGGCCGAGGAGCCCGTTGCGAGTGAGGCCGGCCTGGGCGAGAAACGCTGAAGTCTTGGACGCGCCCCACGGGCGCGTCCTTGCATAAGCAAATAGCCTTTGGGTATTTAAGCGGCATATAACCCACGGGCATAATCGGCAATTCAACACTGCCGAGAAGGAACCGCCCGTGAAACGACTCTTCGCCGCCTCCCTGCTGGCCGCCGGAATGGCCCTGGGCAGCGCCGCCCAGGCCGCGCAGCCGCTGCTCAACGTCTCCTACGACGTGATGCGCGACTTCTACAAGGAGTACAACCCCGCCTTCCAGAAGCACTGGGAAGCGGAGAAAGGCGAGAAGATCACCATCCAGATGTCCCACGGCGGCTCCAGCAAGCAGGCCCGTTCGGTGATCGACGGCCTGCCGGCCGACGTCATCACCATGAACCAGGCCACCGACATCGACGCCCTGGCCGACAACGGCGGGCTGGTGCCCAAGGACTGGGCCACCCGCCTGCCGAACAACAGCGCGCCCTTCACCTCGGCCACCGTGTTCATCGTGCGCAAGGGCAACCCCAAGGGCCTGCACGACTGGCCGGACCTGCTCAAGGACGGCGTGCAGGTGGTGGTGCCGAACCCGAAGACCTCGGGCAACGGCCGCTACACCTACCTCTCAGCCTGGGGCTACTCGCTCAAGCACGGCGGCGATGAAGCCAAGGCCAGGGAATTCGTCGGCCAGCTGTTCAAGCACGTCCCGGTGCTGGACACCGGCGGCCGCGCGGCCACCACCACCTTCATGCAGAACCAGATCGGCGACGTGCTGGTGACCTTCGAGAACGAAGCCGAGATGATCGCCCGCGAATTCGGCCGCGGCGGCTTCGAGGTGGTCTACCCCAGCGTATCCGCCGAGGCTGAACCGCCGGTGGCGGTGGTCGACAAGGTGGTCGAGAAGAAAGGCACCCGCGCCCAGGCCGAGGCCTACCTGAAGTACCTGTGGTCCGACGAGGGCCAGACCATCGCCGCCGACAACTACCTGCGCCCGCGCAACCCGGCGATCCTGGCCAAGTACGCCGACCGCTTCCCGAAGGTGGACTTCTTCTCGGTGGAGAAGACCTTCGGTGACTGGCGGACCGTGCAGAAGACCCACTTTGCCGATGGCGGGATCTTCGACCAGATCTACACCCCGAACTGATGTAGCGCCCCACGGGCGCGAATCGCGGATGGAATCCGCTCCTACGGTTCCAGGGAAGCACGATCGTAGGAGCGGAACTTTTCCGCGATAGCCGGACGTTCCGGCGCAATTCGCGGATGAGATCCGCTCCTACGCCGCCCCACCCACGCCCTTCCCCCTGTAGGAGCGCGCCCTGCGCGCGAAATCGCGGGCAGGGCCCGCTCCTACAGCTCCAGGGAAGCACGGGAGCGGACTTTGTCCGCGATAGCCGGACGTTCCGGCGCGATTCGCGGATGAGATCCGCTCCTACGCCGCCCCACCCACGCCATTCCCCTGTAGGAGCGCGCCCTGCGCGCGAAATCGCGGGCAGGGCCCGCTCCTACAGTTGTCTCCCGCCGCCTCAGCGCGGCCGCCACCCCACCTCGCGCAGCGCCTCCAGCAGCGTCTCCCCCTCCAGCGCCGGCACCCGCGTGCCGTCCGCCGTGCGCATCTCGCGGCCGGCCAGCAGGGCGTTGACGATGGCCTCCTCCACCGCTTCCGCCGCCGCGGCGAACAGCGGCGAGATGTGCTCGTTGTTGAGCATCTGCAGCGGCGTGCTCTGCGGCAGGCCCTTGCGCCCGTAGTCGGCCGGCGGCAGGTCGCGGTTGCCGGTGGCGAAGGCCAGGAAGATGTCGCCGCTGCTGTCCTCGGTGCCGCCGCCGGTGCGGGCTATGCCGATGGAGGCGCGCTGCGCCAGGCGCTGGCACTGGTGCGGCAGCAGCGGCGCGTCGGTGGCGATGATCACCACTATCGAGCCCATGCCCGGTTCGCCCTTTTCCGCGAACGGCGAGGGGATGTCGCCCAGCACCCGGCCCACCGGGTAGCCGTCGACGCGCAGTTCGCGGCGCTGGCCGTGGTTGGCCTGCACCAGCACACCGACAGTCCAGCCGCCCTGCTCCGCCGGCAGCTTGCGCGAGGCGCTGCCGATGCCACCCTTGAACTCGTGGCAGATCATCCCGGTGCCGCCGCCCACCGGGCCTTCGGCCACCGGCCCGGACTCGGCGGCGGCCAGGGCGTCGCGCACGTGCCCGGGGCCGACGTGCTGGCCCCAGATGTCGTTGAGCAGGCCGTCGTAGGTCTCCATCACCACCGGCATGCACCAGTACACCGCCGGGTCGGCCAGGGCATCGCGCTCGGCGGCCACCAGGGCGTCGCGCACCACGCCGACGCTGTGGGTGTTGGTGATGGCGATGGGCGTGGCCAGCAGGCCGGCCTCGCGGATCCACTCCAGGCCCGTGGCGTCGCCGTTGCCGTTGAGCACGTGGGCGCCGGCGAAGCAGGGTTGCAGGCGGGCCTCGCCGGCGCGGGGCTGGAGCACCGTGACGCCGGTGCGCACCTGCCTGCCGCCGTGCTCGGCGACCAGGGTGCTGTGGCCGACGCGGACGCCGGGGACGTCGGTGATGGCATTGAATGCGCCGGGTGTGCCCAGGCCCAGGGTGATGCCGAGTTGACGAGCGCGCATGGGGACTCCTGTGGTCTTCAGAGTTTCTGGAAAGCCGGGCTCAACTTGCCGTAGGTGCTGTAGAGAATCACCGATACGGCCAGTATCCCGATAATGGTCATCACGTCCCGCGCCGAGGCTTCCATCAGCAGCTCGAGCAGCAGGTAGCCGGCGCCGACCACCGCCAGCAGCGCCGGCAGCGGCCACAGCGGCATGCGGTAGGGGTGCTCGCGGTCGCGGCGCAGCACGCGGCTGAACAGCGCGCACAGGGCCACCACCAGGTAGATCAGCACCAGCAGCAGCACGGTGAAGGAGGTCAGTTCCTCCAGGTTGGAGCTGAAGCTCAGCGCCGCCGAGGGCACGCCGAGGAACAGGGTAGCCAGCCAGGGCGACTCCCAGCGCGGGTGGATGCGGGTGAAGGCGCGGTTCAGCGCCGGCGTCCAGAGGGCGTCGCGGCCGCTGCTGAAGATCACCCGGCCGACCTGGATGACGATGGCGACGATGGCGTTGAACACCGAGAGGAAGATGCCGGCGCTGACCAGCCGCGACAGCGTCCCGTTGCCGTGGGCGGTGAGCAGGTAGCCGATGGGGTCGGGGCTGGCGAGCATGTCCTTGAGCGAGGGCGCGCCGATCAGCAGCGCGGTCAGCGGCACCAGCTCGATCACCACCACCAGCACCAGCGACCAGAGCACCGCGCGGTGCACGGTGCGGCCGCCGTCCTTCATGTCCTCGGCCAGCAGCACGGCGCCGCCGAAGCCGTTGTAGGAGAACACCGCGGTGCCCACGGCGCCTATCACCAGCGCCCAGGGCGCCGCCGCCAGCACGCCGCCGTCCAGCACCTGCGGCTGCAGCAGCACGCTCAGCGGCTGGCTGGCGTGGCCGAAGCCGAGCACCACTATCACCAGCAGCGCGGCCACTTCGCAGAGCAGGAAGACGCCGGTGACCCAGGCGTTGACGCGGATGTTGAGGATGCCCAGCACGTAGCTGGCGGCGACGATGGCCAGGGCCACGGTCTGGGTGTCGAACTGCGTGCCCAGCGCGCCGTTGAGGTAGGTGGCCGCCCCCGTGCCCAGCACCGGCGGGATGAACAGCAGCGAGACCAGCACGGTGAGGAAGGTGGCGTAGCCGGCCATGCCGCCGAACACGCGCTTGGCGTAGACGTACTCGCCGCCGGCCGAGCTGTGCGCCCGGCCCAGTTCGGCGTAGCACCAGGCGAACATCAGCGCCAGCACCGCGGCCATCACGAAGGCCAGGAAGGCGCCGCTGCCGGCCTGCTGGATGGCGAAGGGAGCGATGACGAACACGCTGCTGGCTGGGGTGACCGCCGAGACGGTGATGGCGACCACGTCGAACACGCCCAGGCTGGGCTTGAGCACGCCGTCCGGCGCTGCGGGAGAGCTCATGTCGTTTTCCTCGAATTGTTATTGATGGTTGAGGCAGCAACGAAGACCCATGTGGCGCCCTCTGCACGGGGCGCTGCATGGCCCGCAGTCTGGGCGGGCCGGCCCTGGCGGCCAATCACCATTTGGGGTTACGCCCCTTGACGGCGGGGCCTGAAAAGGAGGAAACCGGTTCACCTCTTGCGGAGAGCCCCGGGATGCACAACCTGTTTCGCGAAGTCGGCATGCACGCCAACCTCGGCCGCGCCATCGAGCAGATCGGCCAGCCGCGCTTCTGGAAGCAGCTGATCCTGCTGCTGCACCAGTGGCTGCCGTTCGACAACGCCCTGGCGGCCTTCTACCCCGCCAGCGGCACCCCGGTGGCGCTGGAGGAATACGACGCCGTGCCGCAGGAAGGCCCGGCGGCGATGCCCGCCTACCTCAGCGGCCTGTACCAGCTCGACCCCTTCTACCAGGCCTGCCGCGAAGGACTGCCCAGCGGCCTGTACCGCCTGGAGGAAGTGGCCCCGGACCAGTTCCGCCAGAGCGAGTACTTCCTCAGCTACTTCCACGACAACGTGCTGGAGGACGAGGTGCAGTTCATCCTCCAGCTCCCCGGCCAGGGCGCGCTGTCGCTCTCCCTGGGCGTGCGCAAGCCGTTCGACGCCGAACAGTGCGGCCTGCTGGCGATGCTCTGCCCCTGGGTGCTGGCGCTGCTGCAGCAGCACTGGCAGCAACGCAGCCAGCGCCTGCTGCCGGCCAGCGAGCCGGTGGCCAGCCAGGTGCGCGACGCCCTCAGCCACTTCGGCGCCGGGGTGCTCTCCGAGCGCGAGCTGGAGATCGCCCGGCTGATCCTGCGCGGCTACTCCTCCAAGGCCATGGCCGAGCGCCTGGCGATCTCCCCGGAAACCATCAAGGTGCACCGCCGGCACCTCTACGCCAAGCTGGACATCTCCTCGCAGCCGGAACTGTTCTCGCTGTTCCTGCAGTCCCTCGGGCACGACCCGGAGAACCCCTGAAAGCCCGCCGGATCAGGCCGGCGAATGCTTCGCGGGCGCCCCATCCAGCGCCGCAATGGGACTGTCCGCCGGGACAGCGGCCTGTCCCGCCAGGCCACTGGCGGGGCCCGCGCGCGGACCTAGACTGACAGCCGTCCACATCACAAGCACAAGAGGACTGCCCGATGAACGCCCGCGCCAGATTCACCCACATGGAAGACGGTACCGCCGAGGACTGGTCGGCCATCTCCCAGCACTTCACCGAGTACGCCGCCCAGCTGCCCGAGCGCATCCTCGCGCACCTGCGCCTGCTCGACGGCGACTTCGGCGGCTTCCCGGTGGACCGCCTGACCCACTCGCTGCAGACCGCCACCCTGGCCTACCGCGACGGCCGCGACGAGGAATACGTGGTCTGCGCCCTGCTCCACGACATCGGCGACACCCTGGGCTCCTACAACCACCCGGACATCGCCGCGGCCATCCTCAAGCCCTTCGTCAGCCCCGAGAACCTCTGGATGATCGAGAAGCACGGGATCTTCCAGGGCTACTACTTCTTCCACCACCTGGGCCTGGACCGGCACCTGCGCGAGCAGTTCAAGAACCACCCGGAATACGAGCGCACCATCGAGTTCTGCGCCCGCTACGACGCCGCGGCCTTCGACACCGAGGGCGAGACGCTGCCGCTGGAGTTCTTCGAGCCCATGCTGCGCCGGGTGTTCGCCCAGCCCAAGCGTTCCATCTACATGGCCAAGGAAGCAGGCTGAAACCATCCGCCGGCCGGGGGCGATGAATCGTCACTGGCCGGCGGATGGGCGCTTGGTTAAGATCGCCGGGTCGTACTTGTGGAAGGCGCACGTCAGAATGCGCCATCACCGATCAGGGATAACCCCAGCGCATGAAGCCCAACCGTACCGAAAGGCCGCCTCGACTCGGCTCCGCCCCCCTGCGTGAATACCATTCGCGCGTCCTGGCCTATATCGCCGTGGCTGCCACCGTCAGCGCCGGCACCTTCGGCCAGTACTTCGGCTACGACGCGCTCTGGATGGTGCCCTACGCCCTGCTCTACCCGCACCTGGCGCAGAACCTGAGCCAGCGCTACAAGCACACCCACCCGCAGCAGACGCGCCAGGTGCTGCTGGCCATGGACGCCCTGCACACCGGCGCCGGCGCCGCGCTGCTGGGCTTCTCGGTGGTGCCGGCGCTGATGCTGGTGCTGATCCTGGCCTTCTCCTCGCTGGTGATCGGCGGCCTGCGCACCCTCGGCCTGGCCCTGCTGGTGGCGCTGAGCGCCGCGGTGCTCACCGGCGCGCTGGCCAGCGCGGGCTTCAAGGGCAACGCACCGCTGTTGGTGAACCTGGTCAGCGTGCTGTTCTGCGCCTTCTACATCTGCGTCACCGCCTACTTCATGCACCAGCAGGGCCTGCGCCTGGCCCAGGCCCGCGGCGAGATCACCCTCGAGCAGGAAAAGGCCGCGCGGCTGGCGCACAACCTGGCCAAGTACCTGTCGCCGCAGGTCTGGGAATCCATCTTCAGCGGCAAGCGCAGCGTGCGCCTGGAAACCCAGCGCAAGAAGCTCACGGTGTTCTTCTCCGACATCAAGGGCTTCACCGAGCTGTCCGAGGAGCTGGAAGCCGAGACCCTGACCGACATGCTCAACAACTACCTCAACGAAATGTCGAAGATCGCCCTCAAGTACGGCGGCACCATCGACAAGTTCGTCGGCGACTGCGTGATGGTGTTCTTCGGCGACCCCAGCACCCAGGGCGCGAAGAAGGACGCCGTGGCGGCGGTGTCCATGGCCGTGGCCATGCGCAAGCACATGAAGGTGATGCGCCAGCAGTGGCGCGCCCAGGGCATCACCAAGCCACTGGAAGTGCGCATGGGCATCAACACCGGCTACTGCACCGTGGGCAACTTCGGCGCCGACACGCGCATGGACTACACCATCATCGGGCGCGAGGTGAACCTCGCCAGCCGCCTGGAAAGCGCCGCCGAGGCCGGCGAGATCCTCCTCAGCCACGAGTCCTACTCGCTGGTGAAGGACGTGATCATGTGCCGCGACAAGGGCCAGATCAGCGTCAAGGGCTTCAGCAAGCCGGTGCAGATCTACCAGGCGGTCGACTTCCGCCGCGACCTGGGCGCCAACCCCAGCTTCATCGAGCACGAGCTGCCGGGCTTCTCCATGTACCTGGACACCAACAACGTGCAGAACTTCGACAAGGACCGGGTGATCCAGGCGCTGCAGCTGGCGGTGGAGAAGCTCAAGGACAAGATCATTCTCTGAGTTTGTGCGGCTGGCTGCCTTCGTAGGAGCGAGCTTGCTCGCGAACGGGGTTTGCCGGTGGCTACGGTGCTGCGTTTAAGAACACCCTCTCCCCAACCCTCTCCCTGAAAAGGGAGAGGGGGCTGTCCTGAGTGGCGTTGGGGTCAGGCATTATCCTCATGCGTCTTCATTCCCGCGAACGCGGGAACCCAGGGTTCGCGAGCAAGAACTAGGCGTCCCCCTCGATCCTACGAAAAGCAAAAGCGGCTTTTGCTCTGGCATTTGTGTTTGGGACTTCCAGAGAAACAACCGAGCGCACCGGAACGCCCCTTCAGAAGGCCGAGCGAAACCGGCGCTCAGGAGGTCATGCGACATGGATGTCGCGAGAGCCCCGATCAGCACAGGGACGTGCTGTCGGGGCGGGCCTCCGTGGCGGGGGAGTTCGTGAGGGTAGCCCGGCTTCATCGGGCCCGTATGCCGGGGCAAGCCTTTTTGGTTACTTTTGTGGCGACTGACAAAAGTGACTCGCCCGAGGGGCGAAACGAGAAACATCCGAACACTCGGAGCGGCGCGTTACACCCAAACCCGATGTATTTTTTGGGGTTTCTGCATTCGCGGGAATGACGATGGGCTTCACCAGCCACACCGGACACCCCGGCGGCACGACCAGCGGCGGATAACCGCGAACGGTTATGCGCCCTACGACCTGGAACCCCACCGAACCCTCCGGCGCCCCCTTTCCCCCGCCCATAAAAAAGCCCGCTGCGGGGCGGGCTTGAAGGAGGCGCGACGCTTCACGTCGCCGCGCCCAACCGGAGAACCGGGTATCAGGCGGCCTGGGCTTCCTTGGCCTCCAGGGCCGACGGGCCGGCGGCCAGTTCGCGGTCCAGTTGCGCGGAGTCCAGCTGCTTGCACCACTTGGCGACCACCACGGTGGCCACGCCGTTGCCCACCAGGTTGGTCAGGGCGCGGGCCTCGGACATGAAGCGGTCGATGCCGAGGATCAGCGCCAGGCCGGCGACCGGCAGGTGGCCCACGGCGGACAGGGTGGCGGCCAGGACGATGAAGCCCGAGCCGGTGACGCCGGCGGCGCCCTTGGAAGCGATCAGCAGCACCAGCAGCAGGGTCAGCTGGTGGGTGATGTCCATCGGGGTGTCGGTGGCCTGGGCGATGAATACCGCGGCCATGGTCAGGTAGATGGAGGTGCCGTCGAGGTTGAAGGAGTAGCCGGTGGGGATCACCAGGCCGACCACGCTCTTGTCGCAACCCAGCTTCTCCATCTTGGCGATCATGCGCGGCAGCGCCGATTCCGAGGAGGAGGTGCCGAGGACGATCAGCAGTTCCTCGCGGATGTACTTGATGAACTTCAGGATGTTGAAGCCGTGGGCGCGGGCGATGCCGCCCAGGACGACGAGCACGAACAGCAGGCAGGTGATGTAGAAGCACGCCATCAACTGGCCCAGTTGCACCAGCGAACCCACGCCGTAGGCGCCGATGGTGAAGGCCATGGCGCCGAAGGCGCCGATGGGGCGACCTTCATGATCACGTTGATGATGTTGAACATCACCTGGGTGAAGCGTTCGATGAACTGGAAGATCGGCTGGCCATAGCTGCCCAGGCGATGCAGGGCGTAGCCGAACAGTACGGAGAAGAACAGCACCTGCAGGATGTCACCGTTGGCGAAGGCGCCGACCACGGTGTTGGGGATGATGTTCATCAGGAAGTCGACGGTGCTCTGCTTCGCGCCGGCGGCGGCGTAGGCGGCGATCTTGCTGGTGTCCAGGCTGGCCGGGTCGACGTGCATGCCGGCGCCGGGCTGGACCACGTTGACCACCACGAGGCCGATGATCAGCGCGACGGTGGAGACGATCTCGAAGTACAGCAGGGCCATGCCGCCGGTCTTGCCTACCGCCTTCATGCTCTGCATGCCGGCGATGCCGGTGACCACGGTGCAGAAGATGATGGGCGCGATGGCCATCTTGATCAGTTTGACGAAGCCATCGCCCAGGGGCTTCATCAGCACGGCGGTCTGCGGGTAGTAGTGGCCCAGGGCGATGCCGATAGCGATGGCGATCAGCACCTGCACGTACAGGCTCTTGTAGAAGGGTTGCTTGGTCATTGCGGCAGGGTCCTCTTGAGCTGGCGGCCCGCCTTCCTGGCGGCGGCGCGTTGCCCGAAGCGTTATCTCCCTTCTGTGGGAGAATTTGTTTTCGTCCTGCCCGTCGGCAGGCCTTGGAACCCTATTGGCAAGCCCTGTGCCAAATCGCCATTTCTTGATTTTTACTTTATTTTCAATGAGTTATAAAAACACGTAACGACCGGGCAGAGTGGCCGATGGCGGAAACCCGCCAGGCCCGCGGCGGGTTTCCCGCCACTTGGCGGGTATCCGCCAGGGCCCCGGGTGCCTTAGATTTGCCCCACGGCCGCCGCGAAGCGGCGCCCGGCACACACGCAGCAGAACAAGGAAAACCCATGCGTGAACGCACCATCGCCAGCCATTTCGTCCGCGCCGCCCTGCGCGGCGCCCAGCGCCAGGGCCGCGACATCCTGCCCCTGCTGCGCGCCGCCGGCATCCAGCCGGCGCTGCTCGAGGAGCCGCGGGCGCGGGTCTCGCCGGAGCAGTTCGGCCGGCTGATCCAGGTGGTCTGGGAGGACCTCGACGACGAGTACATGGGCTTCGGCGAGGTGCGCAGCAAGCGCGGCACCTTCGCCATGATGTGCCACGCCATCATCCAGTGCCGCACCCTGGAGAAGGCCCTGGGCCGCGGCGCGCTCTTCTACGACCTGTTCCCCGCCGCCCCGCGCATCGAACTGCGCCGCGACGGTGAGCGCGCCGAGCTGGTGCTCGACCACAGCCTGCTGCAGGACCCGGAGCACTTCCTCACCGAGAGCCTGCTGGTGATCTGGCACCGCCTGGGCAGCTGGCTGATCGGCCAGCGCATCCGCCTGGAAGAAGCCCGCTTCGCCTACCCGCAGCCGGCCCACGCCGCCGAGTACGACCTGCTGTTCCCCTGCCCGCGGCGCTTCGACGCCGACAGCACCGGGCTGAGCTTCCAGGCGCGCTACCTGGACATGCCGCTGCTGCAGGACGAGCGCAGCCTCAAGCACTTCCTCAAGGACTCCCCGGCCGACCTGCTGGCCCGCCCGGATGGCGGCGACAGCCTGACCAGCCAGATCCGCCGCCTGCTCGGCCGCGACTGCCGGCGCTGGCCGGACCTGGAAAGCGTGGCGCAGCAACTGCACATGAGCCCGCAGACGCTGCGCCGCCACCTGCGCGAGGAAGGCCCGAACTTCCAGGAACTCAAGGACCAGCTGCGCCGCGACCTGGCCATCTACCACCTGGGCCGCGACGAGCTGTCGATCCAGGACATCGCCGACCAGCTCGGCTTCTCCGAGCCCTCGGCGTTCCACCGGGCGTTCAAGAAATGGACCGGGCTGACGCCGGGGGCGTACCGGGCGCAGCAGGGGGAGTGAAGGGCCTTGCGGGCGATGGGTATCGCTGCGCTCAACGCCATCCTACGACGGTGTTTTTCCTGCTCCTGTAGGAGCGGACCTTGTCCGCGATAGCCGGAGGTTCCGGCGCGATTCGCGGATGAGATCCGCTCCTACGCTGCCCCGCCCACGCCATTCCCATGTAGGAGCGCGCCCTGCGCGCGATTTCGCGGGCAGGGCCCGCTCCTACAGGTTGCCGGGAAACACGGTATTTCTCCCCCGTAGGAGCGGACCTTGTCCGCGAACCGCGCCGGAACCACCGGCGCGATTCGCGGATGAGATCCGTTCCTACGCCGCCCCACCCACGCCATTTCCCTGTAGGAGCGCGCCCTGCGCGCGATTTCGCGGGCAGGGCCCGCTCCTACAGGTTGCCGGGAAACACGGTATTCCTCCCCCGTAGGAGCGGACCTTGTCCGCGATAGCCGGAGGTTCCGGCGCGGTTCGCGGATGAGATCCGCTCCTACGCTGCCCCACCCACGCCATTCCCATGTAGGAGCGCGCCCTGCGCGCGATTTCGCGGGCAGGGCCCGCTCCTACAGGTTGCCGGGAAACACGGTATTTCTCCCCCGTAGGAGCGGACCTTGTCCGCGATAGCCGGAACCACCGGCGCGATTCGCGGATGAGATCCGTTCCTACGCCGCCCCACCCACGCCATTTCCCTGTAGGAGCGCGCCCTGCGCGCGATTTCGCGGGCAGGGCCCGCTCCTACAGGTTGCCGGGAAACACGGTATTCCTCCCCCGTAGGAGCGAGCTTGCTCGCGAACAAACGCGGTGCCATGCGGTTCGCGAGCAAGAACCAGGCGTCCCCCTCGCTCCTACGAAGAGCGCTCCGACACACCTACCCCGGCAACCAGATGCGGAAACAGGCCCCGCCCAGCTCGGCGTCGTCCAGCGCCAGGTTGCCGCCATAGCTGTCGATGATGTCCTTCACCACCGCCGTGCCTATGCCCTGTCCCGGGTGCTGGGTGTCCAGCCTCTCGCCGCGCTGGAGGATGCGCTGGCGCTGGTCCGGCGGGATGCCCGGGCCGTCGTCCTCCACCCGCAGTTCGTAGCCGCCGTCCCGCTGGCGGGCGCTGACGCGCACGCGGGCCAGGCACAGGCGGTAGGCGTTCTCCAGCAGGTTGCCGAGCAGCTCCAGCAAGGCGCCCTGCTCCAGCGGCAGGCTCAGGCCCTCGGGGAAGTCGCGTTCGAGGATCACCCGCTTGTCGCGGTAGACCTTCTCCAGCGCGCCGGCCAGGGTGTCGAGCAGCGGCGCCAGCTGCACGCGGTGGCGCACCAGGCCGCTCTTGCGCAGGCTGGCGCGCTGCAGCTGGTAGCCGATCTGCTGGCTCATGCGCTCGATCTGGCTCTGCAGCACCTGCACCTGCTCGCGGTTGCCCGGCGCGTTGGCCAGGTTCTCGCTCACCCCCTGCAGCACCGCCAGCGGCGTCTTCAGGCTGTGCGCCAGGTCCGCCAGGGAGTTGCGGTAGCGCTCGCGCTGGCTGCGCTCGCTGGCCAGCAGGCGGTTGAGGGAGTCGGTCAGGCGCAGCATCTCGCTGGGGTGCTCGTCGCTCAGGCTTTCGCGCTCGCCGGCCTCGATCTGGTCCAGTTCCTCGCGCAACCCGCGCATGGAGCGGAAGCCCCAGCCCAGGCCGAGCCAGAGCAGCCCGAGCAGCAGCAACAGCGCGCCGCCGAGCCAGATGTACAGCTGCTCGCGGAAGCCGTGCACCAGCTCGCGGAAGGCGCTCACCGGCTGCATGGTGACGATGCTGTAGGCGGCCTGCTTGCCGCCCACCAGGTCGATCTCCACGTCGTAGACGAAGAACTCGTTGCCATGGTCGTCGCGGGCGCGGGTGAAGACGTCGGGCTCGCCGTCGTACAGCGGCACGTACTGCACGCTCTCGTCCTGGGTCGAGGTGGAGCGCCAGACCATCTGCCCGTCGCGGTCGTAGATGTAGCCCAGCAGCTTGGACTCCGGCAGGTTGAAGTCCTCCACCGCCAGGTGCTTGGGCATGCTCAGGCGGTCGCCGTCGATGCGCGCGGAAGACACCAGGGTGGCGACGTCCGAGGCCAGGCGCTGCTGGATGGCGTTCACCAGGGCGATGCTGAAGGCCCGCTGCAGGGCCGGCAGCAGCGCCAGCATGAACAGGATCGCCAGGGCCGCGGCCCCGAGCATCAGGCGCAGGCGCAGCGAGCGCATCAGCGGCAGCGCTCGGTGAACAGGTAGCCCTGGCCGCGCACGGTGTCGATCGGGCGGAAGCCCTCGTGGCTCTCCAGCTTGCGCCGCAGCCGGCCGACCAGCACCTCGATGACGTTGGGGTCGCGCTCGTCGTCGTCCGGGTAGAGCTGCTCGATCAGCCGCTCCTTGCTCACCACCTGCTGGTGATGGCGCATGAGGTATTCGAGGATGCGGTACTCGAAGGCGGTCAGGCCCAGCGCCTGGCCGTCCACCGTGGCCTGCTTGCGGTTGAGGTCCAGCAGCAGCGGGCCGGCCTCGATGGTGGCCTGGACGAAGCCGCTGGAGCGCCGCAGCAGGGCGTTCAGGCGTGCCTCCAGTTCCTCGAACTGGAACGGCTTGACCACGTAGTCGTCGGCGCCGGCGGCCAGGCCCTCGACCTTGTCCTGCCAGTTGCCGCGGGCGGTGAGGATGAGGATCGGGAAGGTCTTGCCCTGGCTGCGGAACTCGCGGATCAGGTCCAGCCCGCTCATGCCCGGCAGGCCCAGGTCGATGACCGCCAGGTCGTGATGGTATTCGCCGGCCCGGTACAGGGCCTCTTCGGCATTGCCCACGGCGTCGACCACATGGCCCTGTTCGCCGAGGCGGGTGTACAGGTGATGGCGCAACAGCGCCTCATCTTCCACCACCAGTAGTTTCATGGAACTTCCTCCTTATGCGGGGCCGGGCTGCGGGCCCGGCCCCCTGCCAGTCAGAACCGGTAGTTGGCGCCCAGGTAGAGCTGCGAGCTGCTGTGCAGGTCCAGCGATCCGACCTTGTCGCCGCCGTGGGGGCTCATCTCCGTGCTGGCATTGGTACGCAGGTAACGATAGCCGCCTTCCAGCGAGGCGTTCCTGCCGATGTCCTGGAGGATACCGGCCTGGGCGCCGATGGCGTAGCCGATGTCGCTGTCGCGGCTGTAGCCGCGGGAGTCCTGCTCCAGCTTGGTCAGGCCGAGGGTGCCGCCGCCGAAGACCTTGGTGCCCTGGTCGTTCAGCGGCAGGAAGGCGTCGTAGCTGCCGAGCAGGTTCTGCTGGCGCAGCTTCAGGCCGCGATAGGTGTCGGAGGTGTTCTCGTAGGTGGCGTAGTAGCGGCCGTTCTCGTTCTGCTGGCCGGCGCGCACGCCCCAGGTGCTGCTGTTGTTGATCACGCTGTCCAGCTTCGGATCGTTGAGGTTGCGGTTCAGCGCGCCGGATTTCTGGATGTTGTTGCTGGTTTCGCCCCAGGTCAGGCCGGCGAAGTTTTCCGAGGCCTGGGCGAGGCCCGCGGTGGCGCCGAGGATGGCGGTGGCGAGGGTGAGCTGCTTCAGCATGTTCATGGCGTTTCTCCGTCAGGGATGTCTGTAACTGGTTGACGGAGTGCAGGTTAAGGGGCGGCCACTGAACGCAGCCTGTCCGGCCGCTGAACCTTGCCTGAACGGAAAACGGTTGTAGGGCGCATAACGCCTACGGCGTTATCCGCCGTTTGGCCTCGGTGCCCGGCGGCTCCGGGGTTGACCTGGGCGTTGGCTGTGGCCTCGGCGTATCGGCGGATAACCGCGAACGGTTATTCGCCCTACGTCAAGGTCGGGCCTGGTGTAGGGCGGATAACGTTCGACGTTATCCGCCGTTTGGCCTCGGTGCCCGGCGGCTCCGGGGTTGACCTGGGCGTTGGCTGCGGCCTCGGTGTACCGGCGGATAACCGCGAACGGTTATTCGCCCTACGAAAAGCGGCGGTTCAGTGCGCGGCTTGCAGGGCCTTGAGGATCTTCTGTCCGGCGCGGCCGTCGGCCGGCTGCAGGCCCAGGCGTTGCTGCTCGGCCTGGATGGCGCGGCGGGTGTTGTCGCCGATCAGCCCGTCCGGCTCGCCGATGGCGTGGCCGCGGGCCAGCAGCAGTTGCTGCAGCTCCTTGCGCTGGGCGCGGCTCAGGCCCGGGTCGTCGGTCGGCCAGGGAGTGCGCAGGCCGGGTTCGCCGCGCAGGCGGTCGGACAGCAGGGCGATGGCCAGGGCGTAGCTCTCGGCGGCGTTGTAGGAATAGATGGCGTCGTAGTTGCGCAGCACCAGGAAGGCCGGGCCGGCCTTGCCGGTGGGCAGCAGGATGGCGGCGCGGGCGTCGCCGGCCGGTAGCGGCCTGCCGTCGATGCGCTTCACGCCCAGGGCCTGCCAGTCCGCCACCGTGCGCCGCTTGGTGCGCCCGGCCTGGGATTCGGCGAAGTTCGCCGGCAGCTTCACCTCGTAGCCCCAGGCCGCGCCCGGCACCCAGCCGGCCTTGCGCAGGTAGTTGGCGGTGGAGGCCAGGGCGTCGGGCACGCTGCTGACCAGGTCGCGGTGGCCGTCGCCGTCGAAGTCCTCGGCGAT
This sequence comes from Pseudomonas sp. 273, assembly GCF_029201425.1. Lineage (NCBI taxonomy): Bacteria > Pseudomonadati > Pseudomonadota > Gammaproteobacteria > Pseudomonadales > Pseudomonadaceae > Pseudomonas > Pseudomonas sp. 273. Next base: position 1,725,944 of record NZ_CP116775.1, on the reverse strand, counting down.
GCGCGCGTAGGTGCTGGGCATGAACTGCGTCTGGCCGAAGGCGCCGGCCCAGGAGCCGGTGATGCCGGCATCGCGCAGGTCGCCCTGCTGCAGCAGCTTGAGGGTGGCGAAGAACTCGCCCTGGAAGAACGCCTGGCGCCGCCCGTAGCACGACAGCGTGCCGAGGGAGACCAGCAGCGGGCGCTTGCCGGTGATGCGGCCGAAGTCGCTCTCCACGCCCCACACCGCCGCCACCGTGTACTTGTCCACCCGGTACTGGCGGGCGACGCGCTCGAACAGCTCGGCGTGCTGCGCCAGCATGGCCTTGCCATCGGCGACGCGCTGATCGTCCACCAGGCCGGCCAGGTAGTCCCACAGCGGGGTGACGAATTCCGGCTGGGCGTTGAGCAGGTCGAGCACGCTGAGGTCGGCCGCCAGGCCGCCGGTGTAGCGCTGGTAGGCGGCAGCGCTCACGCCCTTGGCGGCGGCCTGCGGCTGCAGGCGCGCGAGGCAGGCGGAGAAGTCGTCGGCCATGGCGCCCGGGGCCTGGGACAGGCCGGCGGCGAGCAGCAGGGCCGGGAGGATTCGGGAAGGCAGCATGGGACGGTTCCTCAACGGTGCATGATCGACAGGGCGTTGAAGGTCGCCCGCCCGCCTTCGCTGGCGGGGCCGCGATTATCCTGCAGGTACAGCCCCGCCTTGAAGTACAGGCCCTGGCGCGCCCACCGCGGGTCGAGCTGGCGGACCAGGCGCTGGTCGTTGACCTCGATGCTCAGCACGCCGGTGCGCGAGACGCCGATGCGGTAGTCGAAGCTGCGCCCCAGAGGAATGCCGTCGAGCACCGTGTAGGTGATGGCGGTGGCGTCGCCCGGGCGCTCGCGGATCTGCGCCAGCACCCGGCCCTGGTCCAGGCGCAGCTGGTAGACCAGCTTCAGCAGTGGCGCGGCATCCCCGCTGCCGGCGCCGTCGCTGTGGACCTGGCCGATCACCATGCGGCGCATGGAGGGCACCGCGTCCACCTTCAGGGTGGCGCGCAGCAGGCTGTCGACGTTCGGGTAGCGCCAGGTGTAGGGCGTGCCGTCGCTGCGCGTCTCGCGCAGTTCGGTGCGCGGGAACTCGCTGTTGGGCGTGTGGCTGCCGTTGACCGGCACCCAGAACTCCACGCCGTCGATGCTGCGGTGGAAGTACGGGCTCTGGTAGTCGCGCTGCAGCGCCGGGGTGGAGATGGTCCTGGCCGGGCGGCCTTCGGGGAGGGTGAGGTTCCAGGTACTGAGGTCGAACATCCGTTGTGGGTCCCGCACGGCTGACTGGCCCGGCAAGGGTAGCCGATGGCGCCGCGGCTTTCACGCGATGCCGCGGGCTTGAGCGGTTGCGCCGGGAAAATCCGACCGCCGCCGCACAACCGGCTATCTTTTTCAGTCCACCCTCTGGAGAAAACGCCCATGCGCCTGCTCGCCACCCTGCTGCTGCTCGGCCTGGGCTTCGCCGCCCAGGCGGAGGTCAAGACCCAGGAAATCCCCTACCAGGCCACCGACGGCACCAAGCTGGTCGGCTACTTCGCCTACGACGACGCGCAATCCGGCATCCGCCCGGGGATCATCGTGGTCCACGAATGGTGGGGCCTGAACGACTACGCCAAGCGCCGCGCCCGCGACCTCGCCGCGCTGGGCTACGCGGCGCTGTCCATCGACATGTACGGCGAGGGCAAGGTGGCCGAGCACCCCGAGCAGGCCCAGGCCTTCATGCAGGAGGCGCTGAAGAACGCCGACGCCGCCAAGGCGCGCTTCCAGGCCGGCCTGGACCTGCTGAAGAAACAGCCGCAGACCGACCCGGCGAAGATCGCCGCCATCGGCTACTGCTTCGGCGGCAAGGTGGTGCTGGACATGGCCCGCCAGGGCCTGCCGCTGCTGGGCGTGGCCAGCTTCCACGGGGTGCTGGCCACCGCCACCCCGGCGCAGCCGGGCGCGGTCACCGCCAAGGTGCTGGTGGAGCACGGCGGCGCCGACACCCTGGTGCCGGCCGACAGCGTGGCCGCCTTCAAGCAGGAGATGGACGCCGCCAAGGTGGATTACAGGTTCGTCGTCCAGCCCAACGCCAAGCACAGCTTCACCAACCCCGACGCCGACAAGCACAAGGGCCACGGCCTGGACGTGGGCTACGACAAGACCGCCGACCAGAAGTCCTGGGCCGACCTGCAGGCCTTCCTCAAGGACATCTTCCAGCAGAAGGCTGACTGAAGCGGGATGCTCTTCGTAGGATGGGTTGAGCCTGCGAAACCCATGCGGTCGTGGCGATGGGTATCGCTTCGCTCAACCCATCCTACGAGGGTGTTGGCGTTTGGCCGGGCAAAAAAAACGAGAGCCCGAAAAGGGGCTCCCGCCACGATCTGTGAAAAAGCCGGAGCACGCGGCTCCGACAACAACCTCACCTGCGTTCCGGCAAAGGAACGCGAGGCGCAGTGTGGCAAATTCCCCGGGCGCCGATCCGTAGCGCTTCGGTAAACCTTTGCAAGCGAATGTAAAGGCTTCGTGACCGCCCGGACGCGACTGGACGGTCACTCGCCACACGAATCCACTGGCACCGCGTCCGGCGGCCGGGCAGAATCCCCGCCATGCTCGACACCGACGACTTCCTCACCCCGCCCCAGGCGCACTGGCCGCTGCCCCAGGCACTGCCCGGCGCCCTCCTCCACAGTTGCCGCTTCCAGCCGCAGAAGCTCGACGCCCAGGCCTTCGGCCGCCATGGCGTGGACCTGCCGCCGAATATCGGCCGCGCGGTGGCCAAGCGCCGCGCCGAATTCCTCGCCGGGCGCCTGTGCGCCCGCGCCGGCATCCAGCGCCTGACCGGGCTGCCACAGACGCCGGGCCTGGCGGCCGACCGCTCGCCGATCTGGCCGGGCGGCCTGGCCGGCTCCATCACCCATGGCGACGACTGGGCCGCCGCCGTGGTGGCCCGCCGCGACGCCTGGCGCAGCCTGGGCCTGGACGTCGAGACGCTGCTCGACGCGGCCCGCGCCAGCCGCCTGCTGGAGGAAATCCTCACCCCCGCCGAGCGCGAGCGCCTGGCGCCGGAGCAGCTGGGCCTGGGCGTAACCCTGACTTTCTCGCTCAAGGAGAGCCTGTTCAAGGCCCTCTACCCCCTGGTGGGCCGGCGCTTCTACTTCGAGGACGCCGAGCTGCTGGCCTGGGACGCCGAGGGCCGCGCGCGCCTGCGCCTGCTCTGCGACCTGTCCGGGGAATGGCACCGCGGCCGCGAACTGGATGCGCAGTACGTCCTGTTCGACGGGCGCCTGCTGAGCCTGGTGGCGGTGCCGGCCTGAACGGCCGCCGCGGGATTTATTGACTTTAAAGTCAGAATCTGGCGTCATGCACGCCGTCCCGCCACCCGGCGGTAGCCCTCCGCTAGCCTGAAGACGCCACCCCCATGACGACCAGCGTCACGCCATTCGCTATATAGAAAAACACATAGCGATAGCGGAAAAGCCCGGCTACCCTGCCCAATCCGGCGTCGGCAAGCCCCGCCCAGCAGGACAGAACAAGAACGGACCAAGGAGCATGACAATGAAGCGATCCACCCTCGCCCTGGCCATCGCCACGGCGGCCCTCGCCCAGCAGGCCAGTGCCGGCGGATTCATCGAGGACAGCAAGGCCAGCCTCGGCCTGCGCAACTTCTACATCAACACCGACAACCGCAACGGCCCCGCCTCGCCGAGCAAGCAGGAAGAATGGGGCCAGGGCTTCATGCTCAACTACGCCTCCGGCTTCACCGAGGGCACCGTCGGCTTCGGCGTCGACGCCCTGGGCCTGCTCGGCGTGCGCCTGGACGGCGGCGGCAAGTCCGGCAAGAGCGGCATCGACCGCCAGCCGGGCACCATCTTCCCGCTGGAGAGCGACGGCAGCGCGGTGGACGAGTTCAGCAGCCTGGGCCTGACCGCCAAGGCCAAGGTCTCCAGGACCGAATTCCGCTACGGCACCCTGCAGCCCAAGCTGCCGGTGGTGGTCTACAACGACGCGCGCCTGCTGCCGATGACCTACGAGGGCGGCCAGGTCACCTCCAACGAGTTCAAGGACCTGACCCTGATCGGCGGCCAGCTCAGCCACACCAAGGGCCGCAACTCCACCGACTGGCGCAGCATGTCCATCGCCGGCGCCAACGGCAGCACCGCCAGTTCCCGCGACAGCAACAAGTTCTACTTCGCCGGCGGCGACTACAAGGCCACCAAGGACCTGACGCTGCAGTACTACTACGGCCAGCTGACCGACTTCTACCAGCAGCACTTCCTCGGCCTGACGCACAACTGGGCGATCGGCCCGGGCACCCTGAAGACCGACCTGCGGGTGTTCATCAGCGATTCCGACGGCAAGAACGGCAGCACCGCCGGGCGCAAGGACGGCTACGTCAGCAGCGGCTACTACGGCAGCGGCGTGACCAAGGGCGAGGTGGACAACAACGTCTACAGCGGCCTGCTCACCTACAGCCTCGGCGGCCACAGCCTCGGCGCCGGCTACCAGGTGCTCACCGGCGACAGCGACTTCCCCTACCTGAACCGCGGCGATGGCGAAGGCACCAGCACCTACCTGCACACCGACGCCCAGCTGCTGAAGTTCAACCACGCTGGCGAGCGCACCTGGATTGGCCGCTACGCCTACGACTTCGCCAAGCTCGGCGTGCCGGGCCTGACCTTCAGCGTGCTCTACCTCAACGCCGACGACATCAAGACCGGCCGCGGCGACCAGGGCGAGTGGGAGCGCGACATCGCCGTGGGCTACGTGGTCCCGAAGGCACCTTCAAGGGCCTGGGCCTGGCCTGGAAGAACGCCACCATGCGCAGCGGCCTGCCGGTCAGCGGCTCGGGCACGGCGACGCAGCGGGACCAGGACGAGAACCGGTTGATCGTGAGTTATACGTTGCCGTTGTTCTAGGTCTTGGGTCTGGAGGGGGTTGTTAAGAGCAACAGAGCCAAAAGCCAAGAGCCCCTCTCCCTAACCCTCTCCCTGAAGGGAGAGGGGACCGTTCGGAGTGCTCGGGTATTTCGGAGTTAGCCGGACATTATGGCGTCCGGCTGAAGCCATGCTTTCCGCCGGCACGGACAAGCCCCCTCTCCCTTCAGGGAGAGGGCTGGGGAGAGGGAACGGAGCCACCCCAAAGCCCAAAAGCCACCGGGCCGCGCCGGAGGTGTTCTTCGTAGGAGCGAGCTTGCTCGCGAACCGCATGGCACCGCATTTGTTCGCGAGCAAGCTCGCTCCTACGAAAAGCCATAAAGCCATCCGCCCTCAAGCCAGCAGCGCCACCGACTTCACCTGCGCCCACACCCCCTGCCCCACCCGCAGCCCCAGCTGGTCGCAGGAATAGCGGGTGATCCGCGCCAGCAGCGGGTTGCCGCCCACGTCCAGGCGCACCAGCAGGTGCGCCGGGGTGTCGGTGGGGGCCAGTTCGGTCACGGTGGCCGGCAGCAGGTTGAGGATGCTGCTCTGCGCCGGGCGCTGCAGGGCCAGGCTGACGTCGCGGGCCTGGACCTTGATGCGCAGCGCCTTGCCCGGCGGCAGGGGCTCATGGGCCAGGCGGATGCGTTCGGCACAGCCGGGCAGGCCGAGTTCGAGCAGGCCGTAGCCGGCGTCGTGGCCGAGCACCTGGCCGTCGATCACCACGCCGGCGTCCTCCAGCAGCGAGGTGGGCAGGTCGGTGCGCGCCAGGGTCTCGACCACCGCGCCGCTGGCCAGGGCGCGGCCGGCCTCCAGCAGCACCAGGTGGTCGGCCAGGCGCGCCACTTCGTCCGGCGAGTGGCTGACGTAGAGGATGGGGATGTCCAGCTCGTCGTGCAGGCGTTCCAGGTAGGGCAGGATTTCTGCCTTGCGCTTGAGGTCCAGGGCCGCCAGTGGCTCGTCCATCAGCAATAGCCGCGGGCTGGTCAGCAGGGCGCGGGCCATGCCCACCCGCTGGCGCTCGCCGCCGGACAGATGGCGCGGCATGCGTTCGAGCAGGTGGCCGATGCCCAATAGCTCGCAGGCCTGGTCCATGGCCACGCGGTGCTCGCGCGCCGGCACGCGCTTCATGCCGTAGCGCAGATTGCGCCGCACCGACAGGTGCTCGAACAGGTTGGCGTCCTGGAACACGTAGCCGATGGCGCGCTTGTGCGGCGCCAGGAACAGGCCGCTGGCGCTGTCCTGCCAGGTCTCGCCGTTGACCACCAGGCGCGCCTCGCGCGGCCTTTCCAGGCCGGCCACGCAGCGCAGCACTGTGGTCTTGCCCGAGCCGGAATGGCCGAACAGCGCGGTCACCCCGCGGCCCGGCAGGTGCAGGTCGACGTCCAGGGTGAAGCTGCGGTACTCGAGCAGGAAGCGCGCTTGGATGTCTGCCGGCATCTCAGTTCCAGGCCGAATGGCTGCGGCGCGTGGAGTACAGCGCCAGCAGCACGAAGAAGGAGAACACCACCATGCCGCCGGCCAGCCAGTGCGCCTGGGCGTACTCCATGGCCTCGACGTGGTCGAAGATCTGTACCGAGACCACGCGGGTCTGGCCGGGGATGTTGCCGCCGATCATCAGCACCACGCCGAACTCGCCCACGGTATGGGCGAAGCCGAGGATGGCGGCGGTGACGAAGCCCGGCCGCGCCAGCGGCAGGACCACGCTGAAGAAGCTGTCCAAGGGCCCGGCGCGCAGGGTCGCGGCGGCCTCCAACGGGCGCGTGCCGATGGCCTCGAAGGCGTTCTGCAGCGGCTGCACCACGAAGGGCAGCGAGTAGATCACCGAGCCCACCACCAGCCCGGCGAAGCTGAACGGCAGGCGCTGCCAGCCCAACGCGTCGGTGAGCTGGCCCACCGGGCCGTGGGGGCCCAGGGTGACCAGCAGGTAGAAGCCGATGACCGTCGGCGGCAGCACCAGTGGCAGGGCCACCAGCGCGCCCAGCGGGCCCTTGAGCCACGAGCGGGTGCGCGCCAGCCACCAGGCGATGGGGGTGCCCAGCAGCAACAGGATCAGGGTGCTGACGGTGGCCAGCTCGAGGGTGAGCCGGATCGCCGTGAAGTCCGCCGCGGTCAGATGCATCGTTTTCCCTGTTTACAGCTCGTAGCCGTAGGCCTTGATCACAGCGGCCGCCTTCGGCCCCTTCAGGTAGTCCACCAGGGCCTTGGCCGCGGCGTTGTCCTTGCCCTTCTCGAGGATCACCGCGTCCTGGCGGATCGGTTCGTAGAGGTCTGCCGGGACTATCCAGGCCGAACCGCCGGTCACCTTGCCATCCTTGTAGATCTGCGACAACGCCACGAAGCCCAGCTCGGCATTGCCGCTGGACACGAACTGGTAGGCCTGGCCGATGTTCTGGCCCTCGACGAGCTTGCCGGCCAGCTTGTCCTTCAGCCCGAGCTTGTCCAGCACCTGGGTGGCGGCCAGGCCGTAGGGCGCGGTCTTCGGGTTGGCGATGGACAGGTGCTGGAAACCGCCCTGCTTCAGCACCGCGCCCTTGGCGTCGACGTAGCCGTCCTTCGCCGACCACAGCGCCAGCTTGCCGATGGCGTAGGTGAAGCGCGAGCCGGGCACGGTGGCCTTCTCCTGCTCCAGCTTGGCCGGGGTGGTGTCGTCGGCGGCGAGGAACACCTCGAAGGGCGCGCCGTTCTTGATCTGCGCGTAGAACTGCCCGGTGGCGCCGAAGGAGGCCACCAGCTTGTGCCCGGTGTCCTTCTCGAAGTCCTTGGCGATGGCCTGGATGGGCGCGGTGAAGTTGGCCGCGACGGCGACCTGCACCTCGTCGGCCAGCGCCGCGTGGGCGGCCAGGCAGGCGGCCAGGGCCAGGGAAAGGCGGGCGAATGCGTGTTTCATCGATATGCTCCAGTGGTTGGCTGTTGTTCTGCTTCGAAGGGCGCGCCGGCTCTGCTATACCTTCCTGACCTCACTGGAGCCAGGGAGTGAAAGACATGAAAGTCAGCGCGCGCAATGTGTTCCGCGGCAAGGTCAGGCAACTGCGCAACGGCGCGGTGAATGCCGAGGTGGTGGTGCAACTGCCCGGCGGCAACGACCTGGTGGCCATCGTCACCGAGGAAAGCGTGAAGAGCCTCGGCCTGGCCCAGGGCAAGGACGTGGTGGCACTGGTCAAGGCGCCCTGGGTGATGCTGATGACCGACGCCGAGGGCATCCGCCTGTCGGCGCGCAACTGCCTGGCCGGCACGGTGAAGTCGGTGGCCGATGGCGCGGTGAACGCCGAGGTGGTGCTGGACCTGGGCGGCGGCAGCGAAGTGGTGGCGATGGTCACCCGCGACGCCGTCGCCGAGCTGGGGCTGGCGGCCGGCGTCAAGGCCACGGCGGTGATCAAGGCTTCCCATGTGATTCTCGGTGTTCCTTCCTGATGGATGCCACGGCACCTCGCTGGCGGGCCCCGGTCGAGAGCGGGGCCCGCCGCTGGAGATTCGTTATATCAAAAATTACATAACGATACCCGCGGCACTGCAATACCCATTAAGGGCAACGCCATCAGCCTGGCCGTGGGCGTCCGTGCCGGGGAGCACGCCAGCATTCTGCATTTATTGACTTAAAGGTCAACTTTACCTGGTGCTACAACGCCAGGTACAGCGTCAGCAGCAGGCCCAGGCCGGCCACCGCCAGGTTGAGCCAGGGCCCGGCGTTGACCCGGTAGCCCTCGGGAATCTCCACCGGCTTGAGCCCGCGCACCACCTGGCGGTACTGCAGCGCCGAGCTGCAGGCGGCCACGCAGCCGAGCGCGATGAACCCCAGCCCCACCCAGAACGCCATGCGCTGCGCCGCCGCGGTCTCGAGGCCGGCGTGCATCAGGCGCAGCAGCAGGCCGGTGCGCTCCACCACGAAGCCGAAGGCGATCAGCGCCAGGGCGGTACGGTTCCAGGCCAGCAGGGTGCGCTCGGCGGCGAAGAAGACGCGGGGGTCGTTCAGGTCGGACATGGGGCCTCGGTTTGCCGGGGAATTCCCCGGTAGCGTAGGCGGCGGGCCGCCGCGCGTCCAAGCAGCCGCGGCCTCATGCCCCGTCACCCTCGCGCCGCTGGCGCCATTCGAACAGCCCCATGCCGGCCAGCATCCCCACCACGAACAGCGCCGCCTGCCAGTGGCCGGCGCCCAGGCCGACCAGCGCCGGCCCCGGGCAGATGCCGGCAATGCCCCAGCCGACGCCGAACAGCAGGCTGCCCAGCACCAGGCGGCGGTCCAGGTCGCGCCGCGCCGGCAGTTGCATGGCGCCGCCGAGCAGGCCATGGGCCTTGCCCCGGGCCAGGCCGAAGAACGGCAGGGCGGTGGCGATGGCGCCGACCATCACCAGGGCCAGGGACGGGTCCCAGGCCCCGGCCAGGTCGAGGAAGGCCAGCACCTTAGCCGGGTCGGCCATGCCCGCCAGCAGCAGGCCCAGGCCGAACAGCAGGCCGCAGAGGAAGGCGCTCAGTCGGGCCATGTTCAGGCTCCCAGCAGGTGGCGGATGCAGAAGACGCTGGCGAAACCGCTGGCCATGAAGCACAGCGTGGCCACCAGCGACCGCGGCGATAACCGCGCCAGGCCGCACACGCCATGGCCGCTGGTGCAGCCGGCGCCGTAGCGGCTGCCCAGCCCCACCAGCAGCCCGGCCAGCAGCAGCGCCGGCCAGGCGCTGTCGAAGTGCAGCGTCGGCAGCGGCCCGAAGGCCAGCCACAACAGCGGCGCCAGCAACAGCCCGAGGAGGAAGGCCAGGCGCTCGCCGCCGGCGCCGCCCCTGGCCAGCAGGCCGCCGAGCAGCCCGCTGATGCCGGCCACGCGGCCGTTGAGCAGGGCGAACAGGCCGGCGGCCAGGCCGATCACCGCGCCGCCGGCCAGGGCGCTCCAGGGGGTGAAGGCATTCCAGTCGATGCTCATGGGCAGGGCTTCCAGGAAAACAATATACAAAAATATATAATGTATTTTCGCAAAGTATCAACCAGGGCCGCCGGCCGGCCTATTCCCTGGGCGCCTGGCGCCGCGGCCAGGTCAGGGTGAAGCAGGCGCCGCCCAGGCCCTGGCTGTGGGCGATGGACACCCGGCCGCCGTGCCAGCGGATGATCCGCCGCACGATGGACAGCCCCAGGCCATGCCCGCCGGTGACCCGCGTGCGGCTGTCGTCGACGCGGAAGAACGGCGTGAACAGGCGCTCCCAGCGGTCCTCGGGCACGCCCGGGCCGTCGTCCTCGACGTCCACCTGGCAGCGGTCCAGGCTGACACGGTAGCTCACCCGCACCCGCGTCTCGGCGTAGCGGATGGCGTTGCTCAGCAGGTTCTGCAGGGCGCGGTGCAGGTAGCGCGGCTCGGCCTCGATCCAGCTGCCCTGGTCGAAGGGCACCAGCGCGCCCGCCTCGCAGCTCACCTGCACCTCGCGGCGCAGCGGGGCGATCTCCGCCACCACCTGGCGCACCAGCGCGCCCAGCTCCACCGCCTGGTAGCTCAGCGCCGGCGAGCCCTGCTCCAGGCGCGCGTAGGTGAGCATCTCGTCCACCATCTGGTCGAGGTCCTGGATGTCGCCGTCCATGCCCTCGATGTACTTGCGCCGGGCCTTGTCGTCCTCGGCGGACTCGATCATCTCCAGGCCGAAGCGCAGCCGCGCCACCGGCGTGCGCAGCTCGTGGGACACCGCGCGGACCAGTTCGCGCTGCACGCTGACCAGGCGCTGGATCTGCTCGGCCATGTGGTTGAAGGTGCCGGCCAGGCGCCCCACCGAGTCGCTGCCGCGCTCCTCCACGCGGGTCTCCAGGCTGCCGCGGGCGATGCGCGAGGCGGCCGACTCCAGGCCGCGCAGGCGCTGCTCCAGGCGGCTGACCAGCAGGTACAGGGTGAGGCCGATCAGCGACAGGCCGACGGCGGCGATCAGCAGCAGCAGTTGCGGCGGGTAGGGGTTCATCTGGTAGATCGGCCCCAGCTCCAGCACCCAGGGCGTGTCGACGATGCCGGCCACCACGCGGATGGAGTCGCCGTTCTTGCCCAGCGCCAGCACCGTGTCGCCCTCCTCCACCCGGCGGCTCTGGTCGTCGTCCAGGTCGATCTCCTTCAGGCGCAGCAGGTGCACGTCGAAGCCGAAGCGCTTGTCGCGCACGATGCGCGCCAGGTGGTAAGGCTGCTCGCTGGCAGGGAAGCGGCGCAGCTCGTCCATCAGCATATAGATGGTGGCCCGCGCCAGCTGCTCGCTGACCTGCTCCACCTCGCCGGTGAGCACCAGCCCTTCCTGCAGGCTGACCTGGGTGTAGATATTCACCTGGTGCGGGCCGAAGGCCTCCACCAGCACCTGGTCGTTCATCAGCCGCGCGCGGTCGCGGCCGTCCATGCCCAGCGCGTCGAGCTTCTGCAGGCTCAGCGGGATGCCCATCAGGCGGCTCCACTGCAGCAGCGCGCGCTTGCGGTCCACCTCCTCCATGGGCGCCATCTCGTCGGCCATCAGGCGGAAGGTGCCGCGGGCCAGTTCCTCGCGGTAGCGGTCGCCGCGCACCTCGTTGACCAGGTGCAGGGTCAGCACGCCGAGGGCGGCGACCAGCACCAGGGTCAGCAGCATGCCGCCGTAGATGCGCAGGAAGATGGATTTCATCGGCGAAGCCCTGTGCCGGGTTCAGCGGCCGGCGTGGAGGCGCGGGGGTGGCGCCGGGAAGTATGGATGCAACACGCAGGATGGGATGAGCGAAGCGATTCCCATCGATGGGTATCGCTGCGCTCCACGCCATCCTACGTGAACACGGACGCTGGCGAGAGCGTTGCCCCTACTGCTCGCCAACGAACAGGTAGCCCTTGCTGCGCACCGTCTTGATCAGCCGCGGGTGCATGGGGTCGTCGCCGATCTTCGGGCGGATGCGCGAGATGCGCACGTCGATGGAACGGTCCTGGCCGTCGTACTCGATGCCGCGCAGGGAATTGAAGATCTCCTCGCGGGAGAGGATGCGCCCGGTGTTGGCGGCCAGCAGCCAGAGCAGGTCGAACTCGGCGCTGGTCAGCTCGATGGTCTGGCCGTCCAGCCAGGCCTCGCGCATGGCGTTGTCGATCACCAGCTTGCCGAAGGTCAGGCGCTTGCTGCCCGCCGCCGGCGCCTCCTCCGGCCCCTCGCTGCGCCGCAGCAGGGCGCGGATGCGCGCCAGCAGCAGGCGCGGGCGCACCGGCTTGCACACGTAGTCGTCGGCGCCCATCTCCAGGCCCTGGATCTGGTCCATGTCGTCGGTGCGCGCGGTGAGCATCAGGATCGGGCCGTCGTAGTCCGGGCGCAGGCGCCGGCAGATCGACAGGCCGTCCTCGCCGGGCAGCATCAGGTCCAGCACCACCAGGTCCGGCCGTTCCGCCAGCACGCGGTCCACCGCGCGGGCGCCGTCGGCCTCGACGCTCACCTTCAGGCCGTTGCTTTCCAGATAATCCTGAGTCAGCTCGGCCAACCGCTGGTCGTCCTCGACAATGAGGATTCGCGCCTCTTGCTCCACACCGCCTCCCAATGCACCTGAACGGGTCCGCCGCGCACCGCCGCGAGGCAGGCGCCGGGGCGCCGCGCGGCGCGTGCGGACGTGCCGCATTGTAGCCAGGAAGCCGCGCCATGGCACGGGCGGAACGCGCGCGGGCATGACCACAAGATATTGTGGTAGGGTTCGCCCCCTGCCCCACAGCGCCGGCGTACGAAAAAGCCTGCGCGTCCGTGACGAACGGCGAAATTCAGCGGTGGTGCGGCCTGGCGCGATCCATACGCGCTCACCCACACGCCACCCACAATTTATCCACAGGTTTCCCCCAGCCTGTCATCTTGCAAAGCCCCCGGCAGCGCATTATCTTGTATCCCCGTTGCGGATAACCCCTACATGTTGGGTCCGCAACCTGGAACCGGACACAAGAAGAAAGACGCAGTCGCGAGCCTTTTCCACGGCTCCTCCGGTTCCCCCAGCAGCTGCATCCAGGCGTACGGAAGTCCGACGCGGCGCAGGCCGCAAAGGAGTGATCGATGTCGATGGCCATGCGGTACGGGTGTTGCAACCGATCGGTCAACACCACTAGGTATTGTGGTTCCGGCCCGTAAAGCCGGACACCCGACTTGGGCCAGGGAGGCGCTTGAGTCCCCATCCCCTGCTCCAGACGTTTTTTGCGCGGCCGGCCACGCCGGACGCACACGCTCTTTTTGCTCTTTTTTCGGGACGGCGCCCGGCGCCGGTAACAGAACCCATTACGAGAACGTGGAGACACCCACCCATGCAAATCGACACCACTCGCGAGAACCCGCAGGCCGCAGCGCCGCAGGCCGCCGAATCCGCCCAGGATCTGGCCGCCACCGCGCCCGGCCAGCTGCGCGTGATCAAGCGCAACGGCACCGTAGTCCCCTACACCGATGACAAGATCACCGTAGCCATCACCAAGGCGTTCCTCGCCGTGGAAGGCGGCACCGCTGCCGCCTCGTCGCGCATCCATGAAACCGTCGCGCGCCTGACCGAGCAGGTCACCGCGACCTTCAAGCGCCGCATGCCGTCCGGTGGCACCATCCACATCGAAGAAATCCAGGACCAGGTCGAACTGGCCCTGATGCGCGCCGGCGAACAGAAGGTCGCCCGCGACTACGTGATCTACCGCGAAGCCCGCGCCGCCGAGCGCAAGACCGCCAGCGCCGCCGGCGAAGTCGCCCAGCCGCACCCGAGCATCCGCATCACCAAGGCCGACGGCAGCACCCAGCCGCTGGACATGGGCCGCCTGCAGACCATCATCCGCGAAGCCTGCGAAGGCCTGGCCGAGGTCGACGGCGGCCTGATCGAGCGCGAGACCCTGAAGAACCTGTACGACGGCGTGGCCGAGAAGGACGTCAACACCGCCCTGGTGATGACCGCCCGCACCCTGGTGGAGCGCGAGCCGAACTACTCCTACGTCACCGCCCGCCTGCTGATGGACACCCTGCGCGCCGAAGCCCTGGGCTTCCTCGGCGTGGTCGAGAGCGCCACCCACCACGAGATGGCCGACCTCTACGCCAAGGCCCTGCCGGCATACGTCGAGAAGGGCGTGGAGTTCGAGCTGCTCGATCCCAAGCTGAAGACCTTCGACCTGGCCAAGCTGGGCGCCGCGCTGAACCACGAGCGCGACCAGCAGTTCACCTACCTGGGCCTGCAGACCCTCTACGACCGCTACTTCATCCACAAGGACGGCATCCGCTTCGAACTGCCGCAGGTGTTCTTCATGCGCGTGGCCATGGGCCTGGCCATCGAAGAGCCGCAGAAGGAAGAACGCGCCATCGAGTTCTACAACCTGCTGTCGTCCTTCGACTACATGTCGTCCACCCCCACCCTGTTCAACGCCGGCACCCTGCGCCCGCAGCTGTCGTCCTGCTACCTGACCACCGTGCCGGACGACCTGTCGGGCATCTACAGCGCCATCCACGACAACGCCATGCTGTCGAAATTCGCCGGCGGCCTGGGCAACGACTGGACCCCGGTGCGCGCGCTGGGCTCCTACATCAAGGGCACCAACGGCAAGTCCCAGGGCGTGGTTCCGTTCCTGAAAGTGGTCAACGACACCGCCGTGGCCGTGAACCAGGGCGGCAAGCGCAAGGGCGCCGTGTGCGCCTACCTGGAAACCTGGCACCTGGACATCGAGGAATTCCTCGAGCTGCGCAAGAACACCGGTGACGACCGCCGCCGCACCCACGACATGAACACCGCGAACTGGATTCCCGACCTGTTCATGAAGCGCGTGTTCGAAGACGGCACCTGGACCCTCTTCTCCCCGGCCGACGTCCCCGACCTGCACGACCTCTACGGCAAGGCCTTCGAAGAGCGCTACGAGTACTACGAAGCCCTGACCCAGTACGGCAAGCTGAAGCTGCACAAGGTCGTCCAGGCCAAGGACCTGTGGCGCAAGATGCTCTCCATGCTGTTCGAGACCGGCCACCCGTGGCTGACCTTCAAGGACCCGTGCAACCTGCGCAGCCCGCAGCAGCACGTGGGCGTGGTGCACAGCTCGAACCTGTGCACCGAGATCACCCTGAACACCAACAAGGACGAGATCGCAGTCTGCAACCTGGGCTCGGTGAACCTGGTCAACCACATCGTCGACGGCAAGCTCGACGTCGAGAAGCTCGGCCGCACCGTCAAGACCGCGGTCCGCATGCTCGACAACGTCATCGACATCAACTACTACTCGGTGCCCCAGGCGGAGAACTCCAACCTCAAGCACCGTCCGGTGGGCCTGGGCATCATGGGCTTCCAGGACGCCCTGTACCTGCAGCACATCGCCTACGGCTCCGACGCCGCCATCGACTTCGCCGACAAGTCCATGGAAGCCATCAGCTACTTCGCCATCCAGGCCTCCTGCGACCTGGCCGAGGAGCGCGGCGCCTACGAGTCCTTCGACGGCTCGCTGTGGTCGCAAGGCATCCTGCCGATCGACTCGCAGAAGCTGCTGATCGAGGCCCGCGGCGCCAAGTACATCGAAGTCGACCAGAGCGAGAGCCTGGACTGGGCCCCGGTGCGCGAGCGCGTGCGCAAAGGCATCCGCAACTCGAACATCATGGCCATCGCGCCGACCGCGACCATCGCCAACATCACCGGCGTGTCGCAGTCCATCGAGCCGACCTACCAGAACCTGTACGTGAAGTCGAACCTCTCCGGCGAGTTCACCGTGATCAACCCCTACCTGGTACGCGACCTGAAAGCCCGCGGCCTGTGGGACCCGGTCATGGTCAACGACCTGAAGTACTACGACGGCTCCGTGCAGCAGATCGAGCGCATCCCGCAGGACCTCAAGGACCTGTACGCCACCGCGTTCGAGGTCGAGACCAAGTGGATCGTCGACGCCGCCAGCCGCCGCCAGAAGTGGATCGACCAGGCCCAGTCGCTGAACCTGTACATCGCCGGCGCCTCGGGCAAGAAGCTCGACGTGACCTACCGCATGGCCTGGTACCGCGGCCTGAAGACCACCTACTACCTCCGTGCCCTGGCCGCCACCAGCACCGAGAAGTCCACCATCAACACCGGCAAGCTGAACGCCGTGAGCTCGGTGATTGACGAAGGCCTGCAAGCCGCCCCGGCCGCTGCCCCGCAGCCGGCCCCGGTGCCCAAGGCCTGCAGCATCGACAACCCGGACTGCGAAGCCTGCCAATAAGAGCAGCGGCAAGCTGCAAGCGACAGGCCGCAAGCCGTCCGCAGTTGCCTTAACGTGCTCGACGACGGTGAAGCCAGGTGCGCCCTGGCTTCACCGGCAACACCAAACCTCTTGTAGCTTCAAGCTTGTGGCTTGTAGCTGCGACTGAAAGGAGCCCCCAATGCTGAGCTGGGACGAATTCGACAAAGAAGACCCCACCGAAGCCAAGGCCGCCCGGCCGTGGCCAAGGCCGCCGCCCAGGCCGCCGACAAGCTGGACGACGAAGCCGCCGGCTCCGTGGAAGAAGCCCGCGCCGTCTCCGCCAGCGACTCCGACGCGGTCGCCCGCGCCAAGCAGGCCCTGGACGCCCTGGACATCCAGGAAGGCCTGGACGACCTCGAAGGCTCCGCCGCCCGCGTACAGGTCGGCGACAAGCAGATGATCAACGCCCGCGCCGACCTCAACCAGCTCGTACCCTTCAAGTACGACTGGGCCTGGCAGAAGTACCTGGATGGTTGCGCCAACCACTGGATGCCGCAGGAAGTGAACATGAACGCCGACATTGCCCTGTGGAAGAGCAAGGACGGCCTGAGCGAAGACGAGCGCCGCATCGTCATGCGCAACCTCGGCTTCTTCTCCACCGCCGACTCCCTGGTGGCGAACAACCTGGTGCTGGCGGTGTACCGCCTGATCACCAACCCCGAATGCCGCCAGTACATCCTGCGCCAGGCCTTCGAAGAGGCGATCCACACCCACGCCTACCAGTACTGCATCGAGTCGCTGGGCATGGACGAGGGCGAGATCTTCAACATGTACCACGAGATCCCGAGCGTCGCGAAGAAAGCGTCCTGGGGCCTGAAGTACACCCGCTCGATCTCCGACCCGCAGTTCCAGACCGGCACCCCGGAAACCGACCGCCAGTTCCTGCGCAACCTGATCGCCTACTACTGCGTGCTGGAAGGCATCTTCTTCTACTGCGGCTTCACCCAGATCCTCTCCATGGGCCGCCGCAACAAGATGACCGGCACCGCCGAGCAGTTCCAGTACATCCTGCGCGACGAATCCATGCACCTGAACTTCGGCATCGACGTGATCAACCAGATCAAGATCGAAAACCCGCACCTGTGGGATGCCCAGATGAAGGACGAAGCCACGCAGATGATCCTGCAGGGCACCCAGCTGGAAATCGAATACGCACGCGACACCATGCCGCGCGGCGTCCTGGGCATGAACGCAGCAATGATGGAGGACTACCTCAAGTTCATCGCCAACCGCCGCCTGACCCAGATCGGCCTGAAGGAAGAATACCCGGGCACCAGCAACCCCTTCCCGTGGATGAGCGAAATCATGGACCTGAAGAAGGAAAAGAACTTCTTCGAGACCCGCGTGATCGAGTACCAGACCGGCGGCGCGCTGAGCTGGGACTGACGGAAGTAGTCGTCATTTTTCACTAAGAATTGGAATTTATTCACTTCAAAGTGGAATAAACGCACCAAATGAGTGCGGAGTGTAACAAGCAAGAACCTTGGAGCCGTTAAGGATGGCGGTGAAGAGGAGCAGTCGAAAGGGCCGGAGTGCTGCTATGCACACCGGCCTTTTTTTGATGATGCCCGCCAAACGCAAGCGTCCGCCACACACCGAAAAATCTAAGCGGGCGTGGCCTATGTGTATAAAGCCACTCCCGGCACATCGCAGACAGGCTGCGTACGAGACTGAACGCTAGACTCAGACTGCCGCAGGAAAGGAGTCACCAGATGGATGCCAAGAACCTCGAAGTTCGCCGGCATGGCGCGCGGGGCCGTGTTTCGCCGCCTGGATCGCTGGGGGCACCTGAACAACAAGGCGCTGCACCCCGGCAGCCTGATCAGCCTGCTACGCCAGATATTGTTGCGCGCCGGTGTCCCGGCTGAGCTGTACACCAGTCATTCGCTGAGCCGCGGCTTCGCCACCTGGGCCACGGCCAATGGCTGGGATCTCAAAGCGCTGATGACCTACGTGGGCTGGAAGGACATTAAATCAGCGATGCGCTACACCGACCCGGCGATCTCCTTCGGTAGCCTCGCGGCGAGGCCAGCATTGGAATCCTCTGTGGGCACTTCGACGCATTTGCTCGCTCACATCGACAGGTGACAGGAGTGAAGGCACAGGGATAACTGATCGATCTGATTCCGGGGGGCGATGCTATGGCGCCTGGCAACAACCAGTTCGGGACGGATACCGAGGCAGAAGCATGCGGTATTTCTTGTGCGTAGCGGTCAGCTGATGGCCTCGATCTACCCCAGATGGCTACTTGCCATTTGTGCAGCCTCGTCCTTTAATCGGGTGCCCAGGCAAAGGAGACTGCTATGTCATTGCTGGACGAGATCATCGCGTGGACTGGTGGACTTAGGCCCTGGCAACAAGAGGCACTGCGCCGGATTTTTACGCGGCCCGAACTCGCCCAAGATGACATCGAAACCATCCTGCAAATGGTTCGCGAGCAAGAACGGGAAAATGCGACCACAGGGGCCACCAAACCATTCACATTGGATGACGTTCCGGGGGCCTGCAGTGGCGCCACCGTGCGACTGACCGGTGTCTCCGGGCTGGATCAGGTCAACGGTTTCCCTTCTGGTCGAGCATTTGACCTCGTGCCGGAGGGCATGACCATCTTTTTTGGTCACAACGGGGCCGGCAAATCCGGCTATGCCCGCGTCTTCAAGAACGCCTGCAAAGCCCGACATCGAGTGGAGGTGCTGCCCAACGCCTTTGGGGCCGCAACTCCACCTCGGCCTCCATCTGCTGAATTCTCCATCCTGGTGGATGGCACGCCGGAAACTGCGCGTTGGGTTCAGAGCGGGCCAGCCCATCCACATTTGAGCGCGGTATCGGTATACGACGTAGCCTGTGCCAACGACTATATCGATGCGGAAGGCACCCCGGCATTTCAGCCATACGGACTGATCCACCTGACGCGCCTGGTCCTGCTGCAGCGCGACTTGCAGACCCGGATTGGAGCTGAGCGCAATGCGTTGGTTCTGGATTCCCAGCAGTTCGAGCCGCTGAAGGGTAATACCGAAGTCGGCCGTTACATCGCCAGCCTGGGGGCAGACTCGGATCGCGCAGTACTGGTTCGATTGGGAACGCTCACTGACGAGGAACTCCGAAGGCTTGAGTTTCTGAAGCGGACACTGCTGGAAACCGATCCTACTCCCCAAGCGCTGGCCTTGGAGCGCCTGGCGACCCGCCTGGACCAAGCGCAACGCCGTGCCGAGGCGGCACAACGATGGGTGGGTGACCGGGCCATTGCGAGGGCAAAGGAACTCATCACCGCGGAAAAAGCTGCACACCTCGCCATGCAACTAGCACAAGCGCGCCTCCAGGGGCGGGGGACACAGGACACCACGGAACCACCAACATTGGCTTCACACACCGCCACTCTGTTAGAGGGCACCGGCGATGTGCTTTGGCAAACGATGTACCGGGCCGCTGAAGCCTTCTCTCAGCGGGCAGCATATTCCGGACATTTATTCCCGCACCTGGAACTCGACGCACGCTGCGTGCTCTGCCAGCAACCCTACTCAGTCGATGCAGCGGAACGCATGCGGCGTTTTGCAGCTTTTATCTCGGATACTGCGACAGCAGATGCACAAACAGCCAACGATGCCCGTATGACCGCTCTGGGGAAAGTGAAGGCCGTTGACCTCAGCATCCTGGATGCGCCCACGCTGGCTGAAGTGGCGGAGCGGCTCCCCGATCTACACGCCACCATTACTACAGCGGCCTCGGTTTGGGCCGTCCGGCACACTTGGGTCAGTCAAACATTGGAAGCGGGAGACTGGTCTCCTGAATCAGAGCCACTTTCACCGGAAGCGAACCTAGACAGTGAGTTCGCCAGCAAGGCTGCTTCGCTGCGCGCTGACGCCAGTACCCTCCGGACCTCCACCGATCCTGCTGTGCGTTTAGCGCTGAGCCAAGAACTGGCAGACCTGGATGCGCGTCAGCGCCTTTCCGGCCAGCTCGGCGCGGTGGAGCGCTTCATTCAGGACAAGCAGACTCATGCTGTGTTAAGCCGCTGTCATGCAGCCCTAAATCCTGGAACGGTATCACGCAAGCTGACGGCTCTGGCCGCGACGTATGTAACCGAGGCATTGGCCGCCGCCATGAATGCCGAATTGAAAGCCTTGGGCTATAAACGCCGAGTGCAACCCGACCTGACCGGACGCACGGAGCTGGGGGTGACCAAGGTTACCCTACGCCTGCAGGAAATCACGGCGAAGGCTTCTAAAGTGCTTTCCGAGGGGGAACAGCGTGCTTTGGGGATGGCCATGTTCATCGCCGAACTCGAATCTCTGCCACATACCTCGACGGTCATTTTTGACGACCCCTCAACCTCTCTAGACCATGTTTATCGTCGGGCCATCGCTCGGCGTTTGGTTGCGCTAGCCGAGACCCGCCAGGTGTTGGTGTTCACACATGACGCGGTATTCCTGACCGAACTGGCCATGGCACTTCAGCGCGCTGATCGCCCGGCCAGTTACAAGACCATTGGTTGGGATGAGTCGCCAGGACTGGTAAGCGAAGGGCTAACATGGGCCACGATGGACACCAAAGCCCGCCTGGCTGATCTGCGTGATCGTGCGAAAGCGTTGAGCGCTCCGGAAGACAGCTACCCGGATGATGAACTTGAGCGGCAAATCGCTGCGGGCTACTCAAGCCTCAGAGGTACCGTCGAGCGCGCCATCCGGGAAGTTTTCCTGAACAATACGGTTCAACCGTTCAGCGACGTGGTGAGCGTCGAGGCCTTTGGCGCCGTCATCGGCCACCCTGCAGATGAGTGGGAGAAGATGCTGGCGGTTTATGCTCGGGCTTGTGAAGCCACTGAGGCCCATGACACCCCGGGTGAACGCCAACTGCCACTGCCCACGCGCGAGGAATTGCACAGCGACATCACTCTGATCTTGGAGCTAATCAACGAAGCGGCCAAGCGGCGAACCGCCTACGAAAACCTACGCAGGGAACGAACCGCACAACGCAAGAAGCTTTTCGGTGGCTAGTGAGTAATTGAAAAGGATTTTCAAATGACAAGAAAATCATATGTAAGTGAATCTGATTTAGCGGAGCGGATTTTTGAAGAAGAACATTTTCGAGATATAAGATTCGCTATCAGTTATTTTATCCCGCACTTTCGTGAGTACAATACGGAAACTTTCTTTCTAGCGTATTGGCCTGAAGTTGTAAAATCCAGATGGCTGTTAGATTTTGCAGCAAAACTTCCATTTGATGTAAGAGAGATCAAGGCCAGTAGGAAAAGCGTGGCAACTGCTAGAGCTTCTGGCATAACTAGCTTTGTGTGCATACCAGTTAATATCGAGTCAATGTACACGCACGCAAAGTCAACTCCAGTATTAAAAATAGTGCTATCCGACGAGCGAATGTATCTCCCCGTCAAAGACTTCCTCTCGAGCGAGTACGGGAATGGGTTCTTGCACATATCTACCGCAAAATCAGCGAGCAAGGAAGAAAGGGATTTTAGTCCAAGAAAAATAGGTAACTATGCCATAGCAAGAGCTCTTGCTCTTCTAGAAGACGGTAGAGTGCCGCAAGAGTTTTTTGAGGCAGTAAGTGAAGTGCTAGGGCCCAAGAAAAAGTCTTGGAAGCGATTAGCTTTCCCTGGCTATCGTCATGGGCTGACATATGCAAATGAATTGATAGCCGAAAGTTTATGCTTGGACATTGTCCGCGAGGGGAGACTCATGCCCAGCGGCAATGAAAACTACATCCCGGCGATACTACGTAGTAGTCGAGCGCTATGGGGGAGCAGATCGAGCCTGACAGATAACGCTTCTACTGAAAACCGTTTATGTATCAGTGTAGAGCCGATTCTATGGAGAATCTACAAGGTAGATTTAGATAAGCTATTCCCTGATGGCTCTCTAAAAAAAGAACTTGTCGCCGCCCTCAGAATCTATGTTAACTCAGCTGTAAAGTCTGAGAATTACATTAGAAGATTGGTTGGCTATCAATCAGAAGCGATAGCTGCCATAACCTCAGATTCTGTGGGGAAAACTTTTATTTCGCTACATCGGCAAGAGCTTGAGTTGTTCAATATCTCCTTGGGCATATTGGGCTTGTCTGATTTATTTCCGATCATCCGAATTGAGCCTAAAATAAATAAGATCAAAGGCGATTTAATCAATCTAGCCAATTGCGCCAGAGGGAATGGCTGTCATGCCAATTTTAAATTAAACAAGCTCGGAATGACACTTAAGGAGCGAATGCTCTTGTTGGTTGACAAGCGATTTTTGTCTTTTTTTAAAGAAAAGCTTCCCGAGTTTTCCGGGGTGTCTATAGTAACTGATTTACCACTTGAATGGCTTCCGCTGAGGGGGTTGCCATTGATGTTAAGATGTGACGTCAGCCGGATACCAGCAACTCCAGGCAATATAAACTTACTCCAAACCCTTAGAAGTCGACATAAGACAATAGCTCTCTCTGACTTTGATGAGATATTGATTGTTCGATCTTTCTCGGAAAGCGACAAAATCAAATACACTCTTGAAACCACTCTTCAGCATTGGACCAACATGCATGAGGAATATCCAAAATACAGGATTGTTGATATTGAGTCATCTGAAGAATTTGTTGCTATAATTAATAGCTTCAAAGGGGCGCTGATGATTTTTGATGGTCACGGCTCACTAAAAACAGATTCTGCTATGGGCTCAATTATAGTTGGGGGCGAGGAATTAAATGTTTGGGAGTTACAGAGCCAGATCAATATGCCTCCTATTGTATTGCTCAGTGCTTGCGATACTATTCCAGTAGATGGCGGACACGGAGCAACCGCTAGCGGTATGCTTGCACTAGGAGCTATGACAGTGCTTGGAACGCTTCTACCTGTGAACGCTGTTCAATCCGCCTCCTTCATTGCTCGACTTCTATTCCGCATGTCAATGCTGCTTCCAATGGTGGTAAAAAATGTAAGCTACATGCCTTGGCGAGGGCTCATGAGCGGAATGCTGCGAATGACTTTTTGCACAGAGCTAATCGAAAATTTAATTAATGAGGCAAAAATAATTAATATAATAGATCGCCCCGGCATTCAACTGATTGCAAATAATGCTATTAACTCTATGTCTGCTGACTGGTATGAACAGGTTGTTGCGGAGATTTGTAAAAGATCAGTCGCTGAGGAAAAGGAGACTGTAGAGCGGTGCAAGTTTTGGGGAAGCATGGTAGATACCTTGAAATATACTCAGCTTGGGCGGCCTGAAAATATAAAACTGAGATCGAAAAATATTCACGAAGCTGCCGATCTCCTCATGAACTCCTGAAGGAGGGCCTAGTATTCGCTGGTGAGGACTCGCCGATGACCAACCTAATGCTGTCGATGATGGGGGCCTTTGCTGAATTCGAGCGCACCCTGATCCGTGATCGGCAGCGCGAAGGTATTGTCCTGACGAAGCAACGCGGCGCGTATCGGGGCCGCAAGAAAGCCCTGTCCGACGAGCAAGCTGTTACCCTGCGGCAGCGGGTGAGGGCCGGCCAGTCCAAGGCGCAACTCGCCCGTGAATTCAACATCAGCCGGGAAACCCTCTATCAGTACCTCCGCACGGACGATTGATACATGCCGCGTCGCTTGATCCTCTCAGCCACGGGGCGGGATAGCCTGCTCGCGCTGCCGGAAAGCCAGGATGACCTGGTCCGTTACTACACCTTCAACGACTCCGATCTGTCGCTGATTCGCCAGCGGCGCGGCGACGCCAACCGCTCGCCAGGTACTGAGGTCAACTATGGCCCATGTCCTCGTCACGTGATGTCATCGTAGGTATTTTGACGTGCGGTTCTCGCATGCGACTCCGAACTCGAGATCAGTCGCTCATTAGTAACGGTACTCTTGCGGCGAAAAGCGCCCCTTGCAGCCAAACAGCAACTTGGCCGTGAACTTTTCCAGGCAGGCCATCCACCTCCGCTGGTGCATGCTGCTCGAAGTATGCCCGCTGCGCCTCAGGCAGGGTGGCGCGGTGCGCCAGGTAGGCCGCCACCGTCATAGCCGCGAACGTCATAACGCTCATCCACGGAGCGCAAGACAGTGCGATAGGTGGCTGCGACGATAGGCAATGATCTGGTCGGCAAACACGGCAGGGCTGAGGCCAAAGATCTCGGCATAGTGCTCAACCGAATAGGGCGCCTCGTTCGTGGGACGCAGGCAGTCGATCAGCTCGGCGACCGATAGCGCCGCTGGCTGGAGTACTCCCTTCATGGCTTATTCCTCCTGCCGCCTTTCGCTCACCGCATATCCGCATGCCAGCGCTGGGCAAAGCCCTCGTAGCAGGAAATCAGGAGGTCGTGCTACCGCAGTCATTGAAGAAATCATCGCGAGCAAGGCGTCCAAAATGGCTGAGCTCTTGTAAGCGTCCGGCCAACACACCTCCCCGGTTCTTCCAGCTAGCGGCATGGTGTCCACCTGTTTTTGGTGGACACCATTTCAAGCCCCTTGTGGAGGATCTCCTGTGCCAGGCCAACGCCGCTCCTATCCCAAATCCTTCAAGGCCCAGGTCGTCGATGAGTGTACCCAGCCCGGCGCCTCGGTTGCCGGTGTAGCCTTGAGCCACGGCCTCAACGCCAATCTCGTGCACAAGTGGATTCGCCGCCAGCAGGCACAGCTGCCCGCTGTACCCTCAAGTTTTATTCCGATTCCTCTCGTCCCGAGCCTGCCGGCTACCCCGAGTGCGGCCGACATGGCCATCCAGATCGCCATTCCCCATCGGGCCGGCAAGCTGTCAGTGCAGTGGCCGGGCAACGACCCTGAAGGCTGCGCCCGCTTCCTGCGCGAGTTGCTGAAGTGATCCGCATCGAGCGCATCTGGCTCGCCACCGAGCCGCTGGACATGCGCGCCGGCACTGAAACAGCGTTGGCCCGGGTGGTTCAGGTGTTCGGTGCGGCGCAGCCGCACTGTGCCTACCTGTTCACCAACAAGCGCGCCAACCGGATGAAGGTGCTGGTGCACGATGGCTTCGGCATCTGGCTGGCCGCTCGGAGGCTGAATAAGGGTCGCTTCGTCTGGTCGGGCAATTGGCAGGGACAGCAGTTGGAACTCAGCCCCGAGCAGTTGCAGGCCCTGGTGGTCGGCCTGCCTTGGCAGCGTCTTGGGCCTGATGCCGAGATCAGGCTCCTGTAACTGGGGTGCAATTAGGCCAATGGCCTATCGTCGAGGGGGCCAGAAATTCGCACACTCGGCGCCATGAATTCTGCCGCTTTCGATCATCTGACGCCTGAGCAACTGCGCCAACTGGCCGCGCAGTTGAGTCAGCGCATCGATCATCTGGAAACGCTCAACCAGCGGTTGAACCACGAACTCGCCGTGCTGCGGCGCCACCGCTTCGCCCGCCGTAGCGAGCAGCTCAATGCCGACCAGCTCAACTTGCTGGATGAGATGATCGAGGCTGACATCGCCGCCATCGAGGCAGAGCTTGAAGCGGCGCGCCCGGCCGCAGCCAAGCGTGAGCTACGGCAGCAGCCCAAGCGGGCGCCTCTGCCAGCCGAACTGCCGCGCACGCTGATACTCCATGAGCCGGACAGCACCCAGTGTGCCTGCGGCTGCCAACTCAAGCGCATCGGCGAAGACGTCAGCGAGAAGCTCGACTACACCCCGGGCACCTTCACCGTCGAGCGGCATATCCGTGGCAAGTGGGTCTGCGCCAAGTGTGAAACATTGATCCAGGCCCCGGTGCCTGCGCAGGTGATCGACAAGGGCATCCCGACTGCCGGGCTACTGGCTCAGGTCATGGTGGCCAAGTTCGCCGATCACCTGCCGCTGTACCGTCAGGAAAAGATCTTCGCCCGCGCCGGGCTGGCCATCGCGCGCTCCACGCTGGCGCAATGGGTCGGCGCTTGCGGTGCCCAACTGCAACCCCTGGTCGATGCCCTGCGCGACTGCCTGCTCCAGCAGGACATTATCCTCGCCGACGAAACCCCAGTGCAGATGCTCGCCCCGGGCACGAAGAAAACCCAGCGGGCTTACGTCTGGGCCTATGCACCCAGTCCCTTCGCCGATCTCAAGGCAGTGGTCTACGACTTCAGGCCGAGCCGGGCCGGTGAGCACGCGCGCAGCTTCCTGGGCGATTGGCAAGGCAAACTGGTCTGCGACGACTTCGCCGGCTACAAGGCCAGCTTCGAGCAAGGCGTGACCGAGATCGGCTGCATGGCCCATGCACGGCGCAAGTTCTTCGACCTGCATGCCGCCAACCAGAGCCAACTGGCCGAGCAGGCCCTCCAGTACATCGGACAGTTGTACGAGGTGGAGCGTGAAGGGCGAGAGCTGCTCGCCGAAGAGCGACGGCAACTGCGCCAGGACAAGGCCAGGCCGATCATCGAGGGCCTGCATAGCTGGATGCTTGGGCAGCGGCAGAAGGTGCCGGAAGGCAGCGCGATCGCCAAGGCACTCGACTACAGCCTCAAGCGCTGGGCAGCGTTGGTGCGTTACCTGGATGACGGCAACCTGCCCATCGACAACAACTGGATCGAGAACCAGATCCGCCCCTGGGCCCTGGGGCGCTCCAACTGGCTGTTTGCCGGCTCGCTGCGCAGTGGCCAGCGTGGCGCAGCTTTGATGACGCTGATCCAGTCAGCCCGCCTGAACGGGCACGATCCGTACGCCTACCTGAAGGACGTGCTCATGCGCCTGCCGACGCAGAAGGCCAGCGCCCTGACCGAGCTGCTGCCGCATAACTGGGTACCCGCCGGCAAGGTGTGATGCCCGTTCGCTTACGAGCTCTTGGTCCTCATCGCCGAACATGAAGCTCACCATGCGCTCTCGCCTGAGCCCGGAAAGCACCCTAAAAAAGCAGGGCTCGCACAGATGGACCTCATAGCGCTCACCATCATGGGACGAGCCATAACCCCAACTGGCGCGAAGAGTACCAAATTGCAATCCATACCCTTCAACACGCGTGCTATCGCCACAAACGTCGCATAGGACATCTCTGACCGATTCGGTCTGTTCCATAGCTGTGATCTTCATTGAGAACCTCCTGCTCGGGTACATGTACGACATCGTTTATCCGACACACGATACTCCTTCAGGTGCCTTGCACGGTGGGGTTATGTGCTCCCCGAAAACGGCCCTTCGGTGCTCCGGACCAGCGGCAGAACTCAGCAGAGATTTTCACACAGCTTGGGCCGCATTCAGGCATTCACCGGTCCGAGGCCGGTATTGAGCCATTTCAAACACAGACGGCATACTGCCTTCCGTCATCGAATGAGTGAAAGTGAACAGGCACAAAGCCTGTCTCGCCTCCGATGAGCTCTTCGAACAACCTTTCACACAGCCCTGAGCCTCGCTGCAATCCAAGTGTCCCCACATGCGCATTCTCACAATTTAATAGATGACCACCAGCAGATTGCTCTGATACGTTGCGACAGGAAGGCAATATCAATGTGCGTTTACGACCAATCAAAAGAAGGAACGGTATGTTGGCAACTCAGGATCACTATCCGGAGGAGTTCGCACACTGCTATGACTGCGGCACGGAGAATGAAAATGGCCACAAGCTGAAGAGCTACCTAATCGGGGACGTGGTGCAAGCACGATTTCTTCCCGACCCGATGTACAGCGGTGGTTATCCAGGCAATGCCTACGGCGGACTGATTGCATCGCTCCTCGATTGCCACGGTGCCGCAAGCGCAGCCGCCTTCTGCTATCTAGCTGAGAATCGCCAGATGGGCGACGAGGTTGAGGCGATTCGATTTGTCACCGGAACACTCACGGTTGTTTATCGCAAGCCAACCCCGCTCTGTGTCGAGTTGAGTCTCGAGGGGAAGCTTAAGTCTCTGGAGGGTAGAAAGGCGATTATAGAACTTTCTCTGAGTGCCAATGGCCAAGTGTGTGCCACGGGAGAGATGATTGTATTTCGCTTTAACGCGTGAGCGTAAGAGTCAGCACGAGATTAAAACTAAAACCAGAAGCCATCATACGACCGTTCGGTGGGTTCTGTTGTATTTGTGGTACAGATGTCGTCGCTTCCAATGCCTCTTGCTAAAACTCGGCCCAGGATGCGACGTCTCCGCATAGCTTTGCTGGCATTCATCCATCAGTATCTGCCTGTGCCAAAATTGTCACGCCGAACTCGACTACGGTGTCCGTAGCCTGCGTATGAAAGACATCACGATCGTCCCTGAGCACGTGATTGACGAACAGCTCATCATTATCATAGCTAGGTGACTCTTTGCCGATGGTGAACAGATTGATAGTTCGAAAACACAAATGAGAAGCAAGTATCTGCACAGCACGGACGAGGCTCAACGAGAAACCTGGCAAACCATCACCTAGACGTCAATCCCAATTGAAGAAAACAAGAGCAGCAGTACTAATTAAAAAGACAACCAAAAACAAAAGGACTATTGGTCGCTTCGGGAACAACCTCAAATTAAGCCGAGCCCAAAGTATCGGCATGGCGACAATAGAAATCGCAAACAGAGCTACTGGTGCTGCGTACACCCAGGCAAACAGGTATAGGCACGCAAGCGATATAATAAAGATACTCCCCAGAACAAGAGCACTTTGAAGTAAACCAACAGGAATAGCACCACCCCACAAGTAGCCATAATCACGAGCAATCAGAGATGCGATACCTTGGGTGACATTTATATTCAATAGCATATCTCCCATTGGCAGCATCAGGCAGGAACCCCCAAAAAATCCGGCAATCCCCAGAAACTCCCGAATAATTATTCTATGTCGGAGAACCCAAAATAAAGACCCTGTAAGTAGCACAGCCCCAAGAAACGTGGTAACTAAAGCGAAGCCGATACCATCCAGCCTCCAACGAAACCAGCCTGCGATTAGAATCATTAAAAAAGAAAAGAAAGCCAATCCACCAAAGACCTTGGCGACCCAAACCAATACCACCGAGACTTGCGAACGCCTAGCTATAGAGATCATCGAAAAATAACCACGATCAACCTCTTGCATAAACTGCCTAGCCTTTTCGGTTTGAAGTAGCATGTCCCCATGAAAAACATACCAGATATTGAGTTCAACAAATACCAAAAGACTTTCAAGAACACCTCCAAACTCCAAGCAATCAATCACCTAGCGCAGGACTAAATCCCCCCCCTACAGCATAATCTATGCGCGCTGCTTGCCTGCGGAGTGCGCTAACGCACAAGGAATGACTCCTCATCCCTGGCGACAATGACCATCAAGGCAGGGAGGCCCTCCGCACTCATCTTGCGGTGCAACGTATCGAGCAATTTCTCATCATCTTGGCTTGGGCGAGAAGAACAACCATCTGGGTGGGAATGCCATTCGCCAATATAGTCCACCACTCGCGCAGTTCGGCGGTGCACCTCCTCAAGCATCTCTTGCTGGCCCTCTTCCCCTCTAATGAAATGACTGGAGCTAGCCCGACTATCACTCGGAGTGGGAAGCACGTCGACAACAACAATAGTCTTGGACTTAAAATCCGTGACACCTAGGACGCTTCCACCAGTTTCATTAGGAAGAGCCGCAACCCGAGCGTGCCTGAGCTTCTCGACCAAGAAAGTATCGTATTTAATTGTCCAGCCGTTCGACTCCCGGGAAACTACGTCCCATACCGGCACTTCATGAGCAGACACTGCTCCGGAATGCTCCTCATAGGTCCAGATGCAGAGGCGCGCGTCCGGCCTAAGCACCGACTGCCGCAGCTGACGCGACAGAATACCTGCGTGGGTATGAACACTCTCATTGGACATCCGTACCGAAATATCTCGGCATCCACCACCGACCCAGCGATCGCCCAAGTGATTGGCTAAATGTGTGCTACCCCATTCGCTGGTCAAAATCGCCCGGTAGTACTGTCCCTCGAGTCCATCGATGCGTTGCTTTCGATCCTGGTCTTCAAGAATCATCACGCTCGAAAGCCCCGACGGCGCCAGGAAAAGGCTCACCGTACGAGGTGCATCCTGCATATGAGCCAGCTCGCGAGGAACTTCGAAGGTAGTCGTAACGTCGACGACGAGTTGAGCTTTATCCAATGCGGCATGGACCTGTTCGTCATCGGCGACAATGCTTTTTGCAATGGCAACTGGCGCCAGTTCATTGGGGTAAATGTCCCGTGCAAATGCGCGCATGACGTCAGCTTTAAGAAAGCCGATGCAGTCATCGGATGCTAGGTGACGACTGAGGTTGTGTGGCATGAGCCGATCCGGATCGACATACGTCCACCGCCCCCAGCCCTGACGAACCCAGAGGTCAGCCAAAGCACTACCTAGCGCACCTACACCGGCTAAGACTCCGTCGAACTGTGCGCTCTCTGGCTCCACCGCAGACAGCTCTCGAGCGAATTGTGCAGTGAGAGCCGAACGCACCTCTACCGGCAATAGCGGCAGGGAGCGCCATCCAGAGCCCCGGTACCCATCAAGCAGAGCGATCCGCAAGCGACGACCATTCTGATCGGGCATACCAAGCATCTCAAACGCATCAGCAAGCTCAAGCAGGGACGAAGTCATCAAGTAACCGATCACATCTGCCCGCTCGAGAGCCCCAGCGCGAGTGCGAGGAACCCACAGGAGGATCAACATCCCCTCACCAGCCCCGTCAGCGAGCACAACACCATCTGGGATGGCGTCAAAGACACTGGTGTACAACTGTTCTGCTAGATCGCTCCCCCAGGCCTCCAACTGCTCCTGCAATGAACCAAGCGTGCCAGGCAGAGCAACCACTGCGGTTGAATCCACGGGTGGCACGTTGATGGAGATTACCCTAACGGCTTTGGATTGATTTGACGGATCAGCTGGTACAGCCCGAAGGATGATCGATTCTTCTGACGGCACCCTCAAAAAGTTAAGTGCCTGATCATCTGAGGCGATGTAATCCGCATAATTGGCAGGAAGAATCAGCTGGCAGGGGCTCATATAGAAAAGCGGCTCGAGAGGCTGATCCTCCCGATGTAGTTTGAGTTGTGCCGACTCTCTTAGCCACCAGAACATCCGTGCAATGAAGCGCTGTGGCGTCCAACCGCGCTGCACTGCTGCCCATGCAGAATCATACAAGCAGAGCATCCTAGGACGCCCAAGCACGGTCGGGTGCTGATGTGAGAGCGCAGGAAAATCCTTACGCAGCGTGTGTACCAAAATAGGTACCCGATACTGCGGATTGATCCCTATTGCCAAGCGCTCTCGTCGACGAATGCCAGCGGGGTTTCCAGAGTCTACGGTGCCGTCGCCAGCATCAATGATAATGTAATCCGTGCGAGCCCCATCAATCGTCTCACACCGCAATTCGCGTACATCGATGTGCGGGCTCGCACGACAAGCGTTCAGAAGCGTGATCGTCTCGGGATAGAGTGCATCCTCCTGGAAGCACGCCACAGCGTCGCCGAGCTCGAAGTACTCGATCATTTTCCGCTTCCAGCCCGCGGCGCGACTGCAGCCGCTACCGAAGTCGTTGCAGCCCCAGCCAGGACCGCCGCCACAGTGGCCCGCCTGACTGTACCGCCCGACTCCACCGTGAACTCCAGAACTGCTTCATCCTTCAGATCTCCCGTGCAGCCAAACCAGCCATCCACCCCGTCCAGGATATCCTTGTACTCACGCTTTGCACGAATGTTCGGCGGGTCGATGTCGTCGTCGAGAATCTCTTTGCTACTGGAGACAATGGTTGCGCCACTACGGGCTTGGCCAAGGGCATTACGCGCACCTTCGTTGAGCCTGGCGTCCTCCCCATTCTCCGACCAACTGTCGTAAGACAGGGTGCGCCAAGAGCAATGGTGGGGAGCAAGAAGTAGATCGTACTCAAGGGTCTCAGGGGACCGCTCAAAACGATCCCACAGGCGCTCCCAGATAAGCACCGCTGCGTCACCGCCAATCAGGAAACGAGCCTTAGAAGGCGAATACGCCGATTGAGAGATCTCCATATTCATGACAACGCTGGACTCATTCTTGCTGAGCTGCTCCTCGAGCGCCTCATCATCGTCATGCGGCGTCGGGGCCAGCAGGTGAGCTCTAAAAAATGCAGAGCAATCCTCTCCGTCAATTCGGCTGAACTTGTCGCCCGACTTGATGACAATCGATCCAAGGTCGTCAGTCTTACCCTTGATGTCCTCTCCCATGATGAGGATACGGTTGCCGGTGCTGGCACTCCTATAGGTACGCCAGTATTTGACCCTGCGCCGGGCTTCCTTGTCGAATGCCCCGGCATCGTTACACAGCGTATGGTTTGCTGAGCGACGACGGAAAATCAGGGGCGAAGACCAGATCTCACCGATCAGGATGCGCCTGTCAGCCTGATCCAGATCGTCGTCGGGATAATCGGCGGGATCACCCAGCCAGAAATGCTTAATCAGACCTCGACAGTGGTCCTGGTCGGGGTGACTCAGCAGAAACACATCAACAAACGGACGTCCGTCCTTGTCGATCATCAGCCGCTTGCGAAGCGCCTTTGCGACGTCTGGCGTCTCATCATCAGGATCATCAGCTGCTGCACGAATATTGCTGTCAATGAGAATAGTTGTAACACGCGTGTCCGCGAGACGAACAAGCGTCATGTCACCATTGCCGACTTGGAAAAATGTGATCTTCGCCGCCATAAAACCCTCCCCGGGTCGCTACGCGAGCTTGAGAAAGCCAACAGGCACGCTAAGATACGCATAGAAAAACTACCCGTCTAGACTTTATGCGACTATTTTTTATGCCCACAATTACTTTAGCGGAACGCCTATGACCAGTCCAACAGCTCGCACCGGACGCTGGGGACAAGATCGTCGCCTGGAGTTCATCGATTTTCGATTGCTTTGGGAGGGGCGGCTTAACCGCTCTGATCTGACGACCTTCTTCCGGATATCGGTACCCCAGGCATCACTTGACCTTGCGGCTTATCAAGAGCTGGCGCCAGGCAATATGGTCTATGACCGCACGCTGAAGACCTACGTGGCCACTTCAGCATTTCGGCCCGTCCTGACTAATCCAAGCAGCAGCCATTACCTCAATGAACTGCTGTTGCGAGAGACTGGTACGGTCGCTGCCAGTGACAGCTTCGTTGGGTGGGCACCACCAGTGGCAAGCCTGCCCTCACCTACCCGACAGGTCGACGCGCAAATACTCATACATCTGATCAGAGCGATCCAAAGAAGTGAGGCGCTCACCGTTGACTATCGCTCAATGACTCACTTCGATGAGCCGACACTACGAACCATTTACCCGACGTCGTTTGCAAGCGACGGCTTCCGGTGGCACGTCCGAGCATTCTGTTTCAGGTCGCTCATTTTCAAGGACTTTGTACTGGGGCGAATTACAGAGGTCATCAACTCCTCCCCCCCCCCTCACCTATCCCACGAGATGCAGAGTGGGAAACATTGATCGACGTAGTCATCGGACCCAATCCGACTTACCCCCCTAATAAGCGCCGAGCGATTGAGCACGACTACCAAATGGTAAATGGAGAAACCAAGCTTCGTGCCCGCAAAGCCCAGCTCTACTACCTCAATCGCCGCCTGAACTTGAATCTCAAGGCGGGCGACCCCGTGAATGACTCCCAGCAAATCGTCATGCTTCGCATCGAGGAACATATTCCTATAGGGGAGGCACAGCAAAATGAGTGATAACGGCGTAACAGGGGACGCTCCAGCCAAGCACATATGGATGATCCTAGGGATCCTGTTCTATCTATTGGGCTGGCTCATCTTCGCAACCTACTCGATAGGTGCCATGGCATTAGGTTGGTTACCAGTCCCCTACGCGCCATTGCGCGTGCCGCTCATGTGTGGCGCTATCGCTTATGTGGGCGGGGCGCTGTATTGCTTCCGGGCGATATACCTAAACAAATGCGTTCATAAGCGTTGGGACCCAGACTGGCACATCTGGTATTTCATTCGCCCCATCACCAGCACTATTGCCGGGGCAGTCAGTTTTCTATTCCTCAAAGCTGGCCTCCTTGTGCTGGAGTCGAGCTCAAAGGCCGACGCAAGCGAGATTGGTTTCTTCGCCCTTGCATTCATCGCCGGTTTCAACGTCGACAAGTTCGTTGCAAAAATTGAAGAGGTAGCGAAGGCCGTTTGGGGGATTGACAAATCAAGAAGCGCCAAAACCCTTGCCGGAGAACCAACGCCGCCGCCCAGCGGAACATCCACGCCTTCCAAGACACCCTGATCGTTAGTATGTGCAAAATCACAGATACTTTGGTGATCTAGAGTGAAAAATATGTATATCTGACTACTTCGAGATCGACTTTCTTTATGTCGAAACCGCGAAAGTGAAGATGTAACCACGTTGCTCTATTTGCGTCATTTGTCACTATGAGCTGGAATTTTTCACTTCAAGGGGGCATGTTAGGGACAGCACCGGAATCGCTCTGACAAAGCCCATCGACACCGCTTCCCGTCGTTGCCCATGGGACTTCATTAGAAAACTTTCCCCTCCTCTGCCAGAGCCTCATCGAGGATCGAAAGGATCTGGTCGGCCTGTTCGCGGTCGATGGTCAGCGCCGGGCTCAGGCACATGGTGTTGTTGAAGTCGGCGAAGGAACGGTTGGTACGGCTGTACCTACGACTACTTAGCCTTGGTCCCGGCAAATTCGCATCCTGCACAGCCCCTCGCAACCAGAGGCTTGCCGGGACAATACGGAGGTGGAGCGTTTCTTCCGCTCGCCGAAAGCAGAACGGCTGTACCTGACGCACTACACCAGCAACCAGAATGCGAAAAGTGACTTGCTCGACTGCATCTACCTTTACAATCACCTCCGTCGCCACTCGATATTGGGCAATCTCCGTCCGATGGAGTTTGAGCGGCGAAATGCAAGTAATAGCCTTAACTAACTGCACATCAGTTGCGGATCAGGCCACAAAGCAGATCAAAGCGGAGACTCACGTGACCAACAGTCATTCCTCATCAAGATCAGACGGCGCTGCCACTCGCGAGCACATTATTGAGGAGGCCGGTCGGCTTATTGCTAAGTACGGTCTGGCAGGAGTGAAAAGCGCATTAATTGCAGAGAAATCTGGCACCAGCTCTGCCTCAATAAATTACCATTTTGGCAGTCGCGCAAAGCTTTACGAGGAGGTTATTTCCGAAGCTAAAAGGCGAATAGATCGCCTTCCAGAACTGAGCCCTACCTCTGACCTAGGGCTCCCGGCATCGATACAATTGCGTCGCACCTTAGAGCGTCTGATCGACATAATTACAACAAAAGACATATGGTATGTCCAGATACTTATAAGAGAACTATTCCAGCCATCTTCGAGACTTCAGAAGCTCTTTGAAAAAGAGGGTGATGCTCAAATATCGAGACTACTGGAGATTTCTAGCCAGATTAGCGGCATTCCTAGAACCGCTCCCGACCTGCCGTACTTCGTACTCTGCATTGTCGGACCTTGTATTGCTCTACTCATGGAAAACACTTACAAAAATCCCACCATCGACATGAAGAAAACTACAGCCGCCGCGCTCTTAGACTTCTTCCATAGTTTCTTCCTGGCAGGTCTATTGGCGGCAGGCCAGAATTACTCTAGCGACACTCAACAACTTGACATAGCCACAATCACCCCAAGTACTCGCACCTAGAGGCAAAACCAAGTGTCATGACCATTCTTTTCAACCGCTGAAAACAGGCCATTCCAAAGTCACAGCAAAAGCTCGTGGAAAAAACCGGCTCGTCAGCCTATGCCTGAACCATTACCAGTTTGTCGAACCGCTGCATTAAATAAAGTCGCAGCATCTTCAACAGCGACTCCATTGAACCTGACAACCTAGCACTTCGGGCTTACCAGTGCCCCCCCCCCGCTCCAGAACTTCGGTGACGCCATCGACACAGAGCAGCCGCCCCAACACCAGGCTATTTGCCGGACTAGCCAGGCAGAAGCGCTCAACCGGGCATCCGCCAGAATTTGCGACACCTCGACTGACGTCGGCACATGGATGCACTCTACGTCTGCCCGACTCATTCGAGGTTCAGACAAGTGGCAACGATCTTGTGGCCATCCAGATCACGTACATACGCGGAATATACGTGAGGGCCGTAGTTCCGCGGACCGGGGGCCCCCGCATCGACGCCTCCAGCCTGCAGAGCCACCTTGTGAAATTCATCCACCGCAGCCCGGGTGGGGCGGTGAAACCTATCGTTACGCCGTTACCTACTGTTGCGACATTGCCATCAGTTGGCTTCAGGACCACGAAGCGAGAATCTGCTCCTCCCCAGACTGCGGAATTTTCCATGGATGCCAAACAGACGTAGCCCAGTGTGGGAAGAACAAGATTGTAGAAGGCGTGCGCCTTTACCAGGTCATTGGTGCCCACAGTCAAATGCGTAAACATCATTACAGTCCTCCGGTAGGGTAATTTCTGGTTTCTAAGAGACCAAGCAACTACACGCGCGAATTATCTGGACCTAGTCCCCAAGCGCCGTACTTCATCATCAAGGGCGGTCATCGCTTTCATCAGGTACAGCGCTACCGCATTCGGCGCCCAGTGCCTTGACGGCTCCAGAAGGCGCGGACGCACGAAATGGTAGTCACGCTGTGGAGCGTTCAGAGTCGTGGACAGATCGTGGCCGCGCGCGGATAGCTCAGCAAAGTGCCGTTCGATACTGCTATCCAGCGAGGCGAGTGCTTGATCGTCGAGAATCCAGAGGTCGCCGCCGAAGTTCGGAAAGGACGCCAGTTGGTACGAGATCAACATCTGCCCGATATTCTGACTTAGCTCGTGCAGTTCGTCTTGCATCTTCCCCGGATCAGGAGCAGCGTCGTAGTGCTCGGTCAGTAACCTTTCTAGGTTGGAATACCCCTCAACGACAGCGGGCAACCAACGTGTATAAGCTGCCTGAACCTGGCGAGCGTCAGCGATGCTTTGTGGCAGGTGCTTGAGTTCGACAACCGCATTGTCGAACCGGCGGACCTGCTCAATCAGAGACGCATCCCCCACTTGCGTGGCCATTTCGTGCAAGCGCTCCAGTTCACGGGTGGAGACTTCGATGTTCTCTGCCTCATAGGGGGTGCCGTTGAGGTTGTAGTAGAGCAGCGCATTGACGGCCGCCCGGGTCGCCAGAGTGCGCATCCCGTGCAACGCCTGTCGGTCCTGTGCCCCCAAAGCCTCTCCCCTGGCACAAGCCAGCAGCATCAATATCAGCAGGTAACTCCGAAACCGATTGTCTTTCTTGTTATCGCGATTCAAGTAGAAGTTCCTTCACAAATCCTGTGATGCCTTCGACCCAATGGCAATGTCCGGCTCCAGGCAGAGCCGAACCCACCCTCAACGATCTCCCTGGCCTCAGCTGAAATTCCCGTCGGTGAGTGCCGACCAATCGCGCCACTGCTCCACTTCGCGAGTCAACGCCACCAGTTTTCCTGTCATTACTTGCAGGGCATCGGAACCGGCCAGGTAGCGCAGCGGCGGATGCTCTTCACCGGCCAGCCTCACAAGCATCACACCCAGCTTGGCGGGATCGCCCTTCTGTTGGTGATTGTTAGCCGCCGACGACGCCTTGATACGACGACTGAGCTCGGCATAGTCCTCCAGGCTGTTGCTACCCAAAGCGGCCGAACTGCCATCGAGAAAGTCGGTACGAAAGGCGCCAGGCTCGATCAGAGTTACGCGTATGCCGAATTGCGCGACCTCTTGGGCAAGGGATTCGGAAAACCCCTCCACAGCGAACTTCGCCGAACAATACAGCGCCGCACCAGCCATACCGGTCAGACCAGCAATGGAGGAAACATTGAAGATGTGTCCACTGCGCTGTCGGCGCAACGTTGGCAGCACTGCACGGCAGACATGGAACAGGCCGAAGACATTGGTTGCAAACTGCCGCTCTGCTGCTCCGGCGTCGTTCTCCTCGAAGGGACCCAGTTGGCCATATCCCGCATTATTCACGACAACGTCAATACGCCCGAAACGTTGTACTGCTGCCTCAACCACGGCGGCCGCCTGGCCAGCCTCGGTGACATCCAATTGCAGAGCCAGTACACGCTCAGCAAAGGGCTCGAACACCCGTTCGAGACGAGTCAGATGGCGACCTGTCGCAACAACATTGTCACCTGCTTCCAGCGCTGCTCTGGCAATGGCCTCGCCGAGACCACGGGTGGCCCCCGTGACGAACCAAGTCTTATTCATTGTTGATCTCCGGGCTCGGTGGATTCCTGGGCCAGCCAATGTCGAAGGCCGGCTTGATGGTTGCCTGGAAAGCATATGAACAAATTTTTAATTTATGTTCAAATAAGATTTTATAAATCCGTGCCACTGCCTTGCAACCCACCCTGAGGACTACACCGTGCTGATCGATATCCATGCCCACCTCGTGACAAAGGGAATGCTGAACCGCCATGAGTTCTGGGGCCCCTTCATGAAGACCACAGGCTTTACAGTCGGTCACTTTTCCTTGGGCACCAAGCAGCCGTCCAAGGCGCGAAGCGACGAGGAAGCCGAAGCCAACCTACTGGGTCGCATGACCCATGAAAGCCGCCGACGCCTGATGGCCGAGCGCGGCGTAGACAAACTGGTAGTTTCAGTACCCTCTCATGCATTCATGTACTGGGCAGGTGAGTTCGGGACCGAATACGCACGCATATGCAATGACGAAATGGCCGCCTATTGCCGTCAGGATCCGCAGCATTTCGACTTCTGGTGCCATGCAAACCTGGCCGAGCCGGAAGCAGCAACAAGGGAGATCGAGCGCGCTGTCCAGCAGTTGGGCGCCAAGGGAGTCTGTGTCGGCGGTACCAATTTCAATGGTATCGAAACCCATGACGAACGCCTGTTTCCGGTCTGGGAGAAAATCGAGCAGTTGGATGTGCCTATCATGGTGCACGGCTTCAACCAGTCCATCTACTGGGGCGAGAAGCACACCGACGACAAGTTCGAGACCACCTCGATCGTTGGTGACTGCGTCGATGAAACGCTGTTCTTCTGGTACCTGATCTGCGGTGGTGCGCTGGATGCGTATCCTAAACTCAAGGCCTACATCACCCATGCTGGCGGTATGGCGGTGTTTCAGCTCGGCCGCCTCAGCGAACTGAACCAGGCCATGGCACCGGATGCCCGCAACCGCAGGCCGTTGATGGACTACCTGGACAACTTCTACTTCGACCTCGACGTACATGCGCTAGGCCTGCGCCGTGGCGTGGTGGAGGTCGTCGGCGTGGATCGGCTGGTCTACGGCACTAACTTCGGGGGAGCCTATGCCCATGGCGACCTCACCGAGAACCTGGGCCTGAGCGGAGATGACCGGGAGAAGATTCGCAGTGGCAACGCGATCCGCCTGCTCAAACTGGAGCCCCAGGTCAGCCGCTGATCATCCCCAAGCGGGCTCAGGTGTCGGAGCACCTGGGTCCCGTCCCTCCCGTACCGGTCCTGGTCCCCTGCGCGGCATCGGTACGAGTCCCTGTACCACAGCGATGCCAAACAGAATCAGGCCACCACCAATAGCGTGATAGCCATGCAGTTCCTCACCCAGTAGCACCACTGCCAGCAAGCCGGTGAACAATGGCGTAAGGTTCATAAACACCGCAATCCTCTCCGCTCCGATCTCCCCAAGCGCATGGTTCCAGAGCCCGGGCGCCAGCGCCGACGCGAACAGACCGGCATAGACCACCAGCGGCAAGTTGTGCGCTGTCAGTTGCACCGAAGGGGCCAGCAGGAACGCTGGTAGCAACACGATCAAGCCACAGAACACCTGCACATAGAGTGACTCCCAGGTCGCTATCGGTAATTGCCAGCGCTTGAGCAGCAGGCAGTAGACCGCATAGGACAGCGACGCCATGAGCATGAGGAACTCGCCCAAGCCCATTCCTTCCCGCCACAGCCGACTCGGCTGTCCGGCACTGATAAGCAGGGCGAGCCCGCAGAATGAGACCAGACAACCGAGCCAGACAGAAGGCGTCGGCCGCACCCCCATCAACGGTAATGCCAGCAGCGTGGTCAGCAGCGGCATGGTACCGAGAATCAGGCCCATCGAGGTGGCAGAAACCGTATGCGCGGCGAAGTAGGCTAGCGACTGATACAGGGCCATGCCCAACACTCCGAGGGCAAACAGCTGCCAGAAGTGCCGGCGGATCAACCGCCGTTGCTTCCAGGCCCTGGGCAGCAACCAGGGGCTGAGCAAGATGAACGCCAGGAGCCAGCGATAGAAGGAAATGGCCGCCGGCTCGATAGCACCGACGGCCAGTCGATTGACTACCGTGCTACCGGCCCAGATCAGCGAAGCTAGAATGGGGAACAGATAGATCATGAGTCATCCGTCCTAACGAACCCAGGAGTCACTGGAAACCAGCGCACATCCAGACAAGCTCCACAGGCTCCCCGCTTCGCGTACCACAACGCCCTTCAGGTCCCAGGGCGTATGTAGTAACCGACCGCCACGGCGTATCGCCCTACTTGGCGAAGCAGGGTGCTCTTCTGCTCAAGGCGATTGCTCGCAGGGTTGCGCCACAGATAGCTCACCTCTGCATATCCACCACCCTTCTTCAGCGCATCGAGCATCTGTATACCGATCCGCTTTTGGTCGGCGGACTGCAAAGCACGGAATTCAGTACCAACCAAGCGCAGGTTGTAACCGTGGGCGCTGAACTTCAGAGTATCCAGGTCGACGATGAAGACATACAGATCATCACGGATAAACTCCATGTCCAGGCTGTTGACCTGCTCGATCACCTTCGCGGGGTTGACTGCTATCGCGGCACTCGCGCGCTCCAACAGTTGGATAGCCTCCTGCTTGCTGGAGCGAGGCATGTAATAGCCGACCGCGAAGATCCGCTCACCAACACGCCTGAAAAACACTCGCTTGCGCTCGGTCTTGCCATCAACCCAGTTCACCCAGTGGTAATCGGCGCTATGGGTTTCACCATCCTCTGGCAACGCCAACGCCGCCTTGAAGGACTTGTTCAATTCAGCGTCAAGCACGCCACCGATATTGCGCCCCACCAAGTTCGCCGACGGCCCTCCGCTGGCCAACATCACGCCGCTAGTGTCGACGACATAAACATAGAATTCGCCATCGACGAACTCTCCCTGACGACTGAAGGCAGCAAAAGCAGCCTCCCCCTTTTCCCGGTAGTAGGCAACAGCTCGGTCCAACAGACGATTAGCCTGCATAGCCTCCGCCGCATAATTTCCTTCGTCTTGGGCCAGGGCGCTGGACAGGCAAAGCACACCGAGCAGCAGTAGCAATACATGGCGAAAAATAGACAACTTGGAGGCCTCGGTGTCAGCAATAGTCATTGGCTCGAAGCCCTCCGATTACAGGGTACGTCCAATGATTTCTTTCATGATTTCAGAGGTGCCGCCATAGATGCGTGCAACTCGTGCATCCACCCAGGCGCGACTGACCTTGTATTCGCTCATGAAGCCGTAGCCACCGTGCAGTTGAAGGAATTCGTCGAGCAACTTGCCCTGCATCTCCGAACCGAGCAACTTGGCCATGGCGGCGACATCCGCCGGTAGTTCACCACGCATAACCTTGGCTAGGCAGTCGTCGACGAAAACCCGCAACATGGTCGCCTGCGCCTTGGCCTCGGCTAGCTTGAAACGGGTGTTCTGGAAATCCAGTACCGGCTTACCAAATACCTTACGATCGCGGGTGTATTCGATGGTTTCTTCCAGTAGGGTATGGATTGACTGCGCCGCACGGATGGCGATGATCAGACGCTCCCAGGCCAACTGGTGGGTCAGATACTTGAAGCCCTGCCCCTCCTCACCCAGGCGGTTGCTAGCCGGTACCCGCACCTCGTCGAAGAACAGCTCGGCGGTATCCTGGCCCTTGAGGCCTATCTTCTCCAGCAAGCGCCCCTTGGAGAAGCCCTTGCGCTCTTCCTCGATACAGATCAGCGTCAGTTCCTTGGCCGCCGGGTCGAGCTTGGTGGCGGTGACTACCAGTCCGGCATTACCGCCATTGGTGATGAAGGTCTTCTGTCCGGAAACGATGTAGTCGCCACCGTCGCGGCGTGCCAGAGTGCGCATCGAGCGCAGGTCGCTGCCGATGCCAGGTTCGCTCATGGCTATCACGCCAATCAGCTCGCCACTGACCATCCGTGGCAGCCACTTCTGCTTCTGCTCTTCGCTGCCATAGGCGACGATGTAGGGTGCGACTATCTCCGAGTGAGTGGTGAAGCCCACGGCAGTCGCATTGGCCCTGGCCAACTCTTCGATCATCACAGCGGAGTGGCCGAAATCGCCACCGGAGCCGCCATATTCTTCCGGCACGGTGGAGCACAGCAGCCCGGTCTCGCCCGCCTTCAGCCAGATCTCCTTGGGCACGATGCCGTTCTTTTCCCACTCATGCAGGTGAGGCACGATCTCGCGATCGACGAAACGTCGCGCCTGCTCGCGGAACAAGTTGTGGTCTTCACGGAAAACACCACGCATAACTATCACTCCAGTTCAGTCGGTCTTCTCAACGGTCCAGATAATCCGGCTTGCGCTTGTCCAAGAAGGCGGAGACCGCTTCCTGATGGTCTTCCGTGTGGTGGGCCAGCGACTGGTAAGCGGCGGACAACTCCAGCAGCGAATCGAGGCGCATGTGCTGGCCCTCTCGCAGCAATCGCTTGCACAGGCGCAGGGCATGCCCCGGATTCACAGAGATGCGCTGTGCCAGCGACCGGGCCTCGGCCTGGAGCGTCTCGTGGGTGCAGACTTGCTCCACCAACCCCCACTCCAGAGCCTTGGCGGCATTGACGGTGTCACCGGTGAAAGCCATCAGACTTGCCTTGGGGATGCCGATGATGCGTGGCAGCAACCAAGCCCCCCCATCGCCCGGTACAATCCCCAGTCGGACAAAACTTTCCGCGAACAGTGCCGAAGTCGACGCCAGGCGAATATCACACATGCAAGCCAGGTCCAGTCCGGCGCCAATCGCCGGGCCGTTGATAGCGGCAATCACCGGAATATCCAGCTCGTACAACGCCAGCGGGATGCGCTGGATACCATCACGATAGGTATTACGCAGTTCGTAAGGGGACCCGGCGAATATCCCCTCGCGACTGCGCATGTCCTTGACGTTGCCGCCGGCGCAGAAGGCGCTGCCGTTGCCGGTCAGTACCATAACCCGCGCCGAGTGATCCCGACGCAGTTCGGCGCAAAGGTCGACGAACTCCTGGATTTGCTCCGGCGAGGTCAGCGCGTTGCGGGTTTCCGGGTGGTTCATGCGCACGGTGACGATGGCGCCGTCCCGCTCGATCTGCAGAAAGGGATTCATGCTGTATGTCCCCGAGTCCAGGTAGAGATTGGGTTGCGTGCCCTGTAAGCAACGGCCAGTAGCCTTGGCCACCAGCGGCGCAGGCCAGTTGGCCGATACGCTGGCTCCACAGGCTGGCCGAACCAAACTCGCTACGCCAGGCCCACAGGCGACGCGACAGCAGGTGCAGCGAATACTCCTGGGTAAAGCCGATGGCGCCGTGCACAGAATGGGCGATACTGGCGCCGACGCTGGCTGCCTCGGCGGTACTGACCTTTGCAACAGCAATACTGAGGGCGGCCAGGTCAGTGTCCGATTCGACGAAGGCAGCCTCCGCAGCGACACCAGCGGCCGCCGCCTGCTCGGCGAATACCGCGAGCTGTTGCTGGATAGCCTGGAAGGCGCCGATCGGGCGGCCAAACTGGTTGCGCTCGCAGGCGTAGTCAGAGGTCATGTCCAGCAGCGCTCGCAAGGCCCCGGCGATCTGTGCGGAACGCAGCAACGCCCCCCCCAACAAAAGAACATCACCCGGCATCCCCGCCGGCAGGGGTGCACTGGCGAGCACCGGAGCCGAGCTGAAGCGCAGGCCATCGCGTGGCTCTCCAGCCACGTTCAGGGCCAGGATCTGTTCAGCCGCCGCGGCACGGTCCAACAGGACTACACGTGGACCATCAGCGGTATCGGCAACGGCCACCACC
Source organism: Pseudomonas sp. 273 (assembly GCF_029201425.1). Lineage (NCBI taxonomy): Bacteria > Pseudomonadati > Pseudomonadota > Gammaproteobacteria > Pseudomonadales > Pseudomonadaceae > Pseudomonas > Pseudomonas sp. 273. Next base: position 1,682,124 of record NZ_CP116775.1, on the reverse strand, counting down.
GCATCGACATACCGCCCCCAAGGCACGTCATGCACGGAGCCATCCACCTTGTCGCGCCGCAGGCTGAGTTGAACGCTGGCGCCAAAGCTGAGGACGCCACTATGTCCTTCGAGCCCGGCCTTGCCAAGCAACCAGTTGGCCAGCAGCGCTTCACCCAGGGGCACTGGCGCAGCAAAACGGCCGGCGGCGCGAGCCAGCACATAGAGATCAGCCCACCCCGCCTCGCCCCCACCCAGGGCTTCAGGTACGGCAGCCAGTGTGAAACCAGAGTCCTCCAGGACGCTCCAGAGTTCTGCTGGCCACGCACCACCTTCGCAGCCGAGCACGTATTCCGACGTGGCCAGATTGCCGAGCAGGCGCTCAATGGTCGATTCAAATAGTTCTCGCATGATTATCGCAACCCCAGGCCACGCGCGATGATGCCGCGCAGGATTTCGCGAGTACCACCGCGCAGAGAGAAGGAAGGTGCCATCTGCATCAGATAGGCCAGGACCCGGGCGTGTTCGCTGCCACCAACTAGGCGAGGCTCGGCCTCGACCAGCAGTTGGGCGACCTCGGGCAGTTCCTGCTCGAACAGATTGCCCAGATCCTTGACGCAGGAAGCAGCCCAGGTCGGATGCTCGCCGGCAGCCAGTTGCGCGGTGACTGCCAATGACATATTGCGCAAGGTCAGCAGCTTCGCCGTGAGGCGGCCAACCTCGCGGCACTGTAGGGCATCCGGACTGTGGCCGAGTGCATCGATCAGTGTCCTGAACAAGGCCATGCAGCTGAGGAAGCGTTCCGGACCGCTACGCTCGAAAGCCAGCTCGGCGGTGACCTGCTCCCAGCCCTTGCCTTCGGTACCGATCAGCGCATCCGCATCGAGCTGAACGTTGTCGAAGAACACCTCGTTGAAATGCTCGCCACCGGCCAGGTCTCGGATGGGACGGATGATGATCCCCGGCAGGCTGAGGTCGACGATGAACTGCGACATACCCTCATGGCGCGCCGCCTGCTTCTCGCCGGTACGCACCAGGGCGATCATGAAATGCGAGTGCTGGGCGTTTGTGGTCCACACCTTCTGTCCGTTGAGCAACCAACCACCGTCATTGCGACGAGCGGAGGTCTTGATCGAAGCTAGGTCGGAACCTGAGTTCGGCTCGCTCATACCAATGCAGAAATAGCTTTCGCCGCGGCAGATCGACGGAAGGTAACGGTCTTTCTGCGCCTCGCTGCCGAAACGGTTTATCAGCGGGCCGCTCTGCCGGTCAGCAATCCAGTGCGCCGACACCGGTGCACCGGAGGCCAGCAACTCCTCAATGATTACGTAGCGAGAGAAAGGACCGGCTTCAATGCCGCCATAGCGCTTCGGCAACGCCATGCCGACCCAGCCCCGGGCGCCGAGCTGGCGACTGAACCCCGCATCGAACCCCATCCAGGATTGCGCCCGGGCGGTCGCCGGATACTCGGCAAGATAGTCCTGGAGAAATGTCCGCACCTCGTGGCGGAGCAACTCCGCTTCGTGGGGAATCCTGCTGTAAGTGAATTGAGCGATAGACATGCGAACTCTCGAAATGGGGCACAAGGCCAATCACTGACAGGTGAGCCGAAACCCGCCAGCCCTCCCCGACATTAAGGGAGAGGGCTGGTAGGCGCCTTATCAGAGAGCAGTGCCGGCGTCTGCCTTCGCAAACATCGCATTGATGTCGCCAGAAGTGACCGGCTTGCCATCGGCACGCCCGTGGTCGGCGCCACCAAGGCCCAGCGCCGGCTCGGTTTTCACGTGCGCAGCTTGGGCGCGCAAGGCGCCGACCGTGCAGTTCTCGCGACCGAGAATCGCGAACGGGTCGTAGGAGAACTCGCGCATGGCGTTGAGGTGGGTGACCTTGTCGATGGTCTCCTTGGGCAAGTGCCTCAGGCCTTCCCAGGCCGTTTCCGGCGAGTTCGGCCAGGTGCAGTCGGAGTGCGGGTAGTCGCTTTCCCAGGTCACCATCTCTTCGTTCATGAACTTCAGGTTCTGCAGCCCGAAGTTATCCTCGATGAAGCAGGTGATGAAATGCTTCTTGAAGATGTCGCTAGGCATCTGTCCACCGAAGTTGGAATTGGTCCAAGCGTTGTGATGGCGATGGGTGAAGTCGGCGCGTTCCAGCAAGTAGGGAATCCAGCCGATGCTGCCTTCGGACAGGGCCATACGTAGGCTCGGGAATTTCTTCCACATCGGCGCCCAAATCCAGTCGGCCGCCGAGTTGGCGATGGAGATCGGCATAGAGGTGATCCAGGCGTCGATCGGAGACAGGTCGGAGGCGTGCTCGGCCTTGACGCCGGTACCGATGTGGCAGCAGATCACCACGTTGTGGTCGGCGCAGGCTTTCCATAGCGGGTCCCAGTAGTCACTGTGGATCGACGGGAAGCCGTGAATCGCCGGGTTGTCGGATAGCGAGAGGGCATGCACGCCTTGCTTGGCCAAGCGCGCAACCTCCGCGGCTGCGGCCTGCATGTCCCACCAGGGCACCAGCATCAGCGGGATGAAACGTCCCGGCGCGGCATTGCACCAATCGTGCAGGTGCCAGTCGTTGTAGGCCTGGATGGCCGCCAGGGACACGGCGCGGTCCGAGTGGTTCTGGAAGCGCTGGCCGGCGAAGCCAGGAAAGGTCGGGAAGCAGAGTGAGCCGAGTACGCCATTGGCGTTCATGTCGTCCACACGATCACTGATGTTCCAGGTGCCGCGGCGCATCTGCTCATAGCCCAGCGGCTCCATGCCGTACTCCTCCTTGGGCCGCCCGACCACCGAGTTGAGGCCCATATAACCGGTGGCCTGCTCCTCGAAGACCCACACATCGCGCTCTCCGCGCTTGACAACGTGGGGCTCGCGCCCCTTGAAGCGGGCCGGCATGTGACGTGCAAAGGCATTCGGCGGCTCGATCGCGTGGTCATCAACGCTGACAAGAATCAGATCTTCAATCTTCATTGTTGTTTTCCCCTTGGCTTACGGGTTCCTGATGTGTTTCCGATCATAGAGCACGACCGAGATAAATTAAACACTTTTTTTAAATATGTTCAACTACATATTCTATCAGGAACACATCGAGCACGCCCCGCAAAGACCAGGGCCACGTGGCTCAATCCCAGATCACATGTAGGTGATGGGGGCCACGCAGTTGCGCTCCGATAATTTGTGGGGCCGGTTTGCCGACATCGAGGCGAATATTGGGCATCAGGTCGAGGACGGCATTAAGCGCGCAGTTGATTTCTGTTTTGGCGACGAACTGACCAATGCACATATGCGGACCGAAACCGAAACCGAACGACGGCCTGGACTTGCGGTCGATGTTGAAGCTGTCGGCCTGCTCGAACGCGTCCTCGTCACGGTTGGCCGAGCTGACAATGCACGAGACCATGGCCCCCTTGGGAATGGCCACGCCACGAATCTCGACGTCCTTGGCCGCCTGGCGCACCTTGAAAGTGGCCACCGGCTCGTAGCGCACCGTTTCGTCGATGACTCTGGGCACTAGGCTGCGGTCCTCACGGATACGCGCCAGTAGCTCCGGCCGCTCCAGCAGCAGTGCCATCAAGGTGCCAAAGGTACGAGTGGTAGTCTCGCTCGCCGCCGGGAGCAGCGAACGGACAAAGGTGGTGATCTCATGATCATCAAGTGAGCGCCCCTCGTACTCGGCCCGAATCAGACGGCTGATCAGGTCATCGCCCGCAGCGCCTTCGGCACGACGTTGCGCTACTACCACCTTGACCACGTCATAGAGAGCCTGGGCGGCCTCCATCGCCGCGCCACGTGCGGCGGCAGCCCTCTCGGGATCAACCTGCGGACCAGCCAGGATAGCCAGCGCCCAGGCGGCATACTGCTCTATCTCCTCGGGACGGTCCTCGGGGAAGCCGATCAGCGAGTAGATCACGCGAATGGGGAAGTACAGGGCGAATTCCATGAGATCCGCACGCTTGCTAGCAACCATGGGCTTCAGATACTCATCGCGGATAACCCGATCGATCTTGGATTCCTTCCAGCGATTGACTGTCTCGGGCATGAACACCGGCTGCAGCAGGCTGCGGATGTTCTTGTGCGCGAGTCCATCCATGGCGGTGAGGATCAGGCCATCGAAGAACGACCCCAGCCCCTCGGCGATGAAGCCACTGGTGAAATTCGTGGCATCGCGCATCACCGCCATGACATCGTCGTACTTGAACAGCGTGAAAACCGGACGGTCAGGATCAAGTCCGGCAATCGACGGCACACCCAGGCGCGCCATGAAGTTCTCCGGGAGAACCGGGGATTTCTCGCGCATCTCACGATATACCGCGTGCAGATCGATATCGGCACCTCGGTAGTTGCTCGCGACATTGGCGAAGACTTGCTCCAAGTTGCTTTGGGCCGGGGCGGACATGGACATCTCCTTTCTTGTTGTACGTAGCCGGTATGCGTGGCCCCGTGAGGGACACGCCCTATCGGGCATATTAGGCACGCTATGCATAAATCTGAACGATTTTTTACATTTTGCCCAAAATCAAGAAAAGAAATGCCCAGCCAAGGCGTATGAACAATGCGTTCAATAAGCTTGCTGGACGTAAGTCATACGACCACCGGCTAGCATCAGGGCACAATAGAGGTTGATTTCCGTCACCTGAGCCGGACTGAAGAATTCGGCCATTCGTGCGTAGTGCTCGTCGTCGATGGCCATGTAGTCACCCGCGAACAGTTCGGCAAAACGCAGAGCAGCCCGCTCGGCAGGAGTGAAGCGCTCACTGTCGGTCGCCAAGCAGGCAATATCGTCCTCGCTGACCTCATCGGACTTGCGCGCCAACTGGCATGCCTGGCAGGTGGTGATACTGGCGATCTTCAGCCGCAACAGCTCGCGCAAGCGCTCGTCCAGCAAGCTGTCCCGATAGAAGCCGGCCATCAGCTCCAGCCAGGCCAGGGCCAGGCCAGGGCGATGCGCCCAGACCTGGATCGGCCTTGTCGAACTGAGCATGCGGGTTTCCTGCCCCCACACGATGGCCTCGCGCAGCTCGGCCGGCATATCCTCCAGCGGTACCATGGAAATTCGCGCTATGCCTGCAGCCCTCTCCATCTGTTCAACCAAGGCGCTCGATGATGGTTGCGGTCCCCATGCCTCCGGCACAGCAAATCGCCTGCAGCCCATAACGGGCACCGCGCCGCTCCAACTCGTTCAGCAGCGTGGTCATCAGCCGTGCGCCACTAGCGCCAAGCGGGTGGCCCAGGGCGATGGCACCACCGTTGACATTGAGTCGCTCGTGCGAGACACCGGTTTCATGCATCCAGGCTAGCGGTACCGAAGCGAAGGCCTCGTTGACCTCGAACAAATCGATATCACTGATGCCCAGGCCAGCTTTCTGCAGCACCTTGTAGGTGGCAGCGATCGGGCCAGTAAGCATCAGCGTCGGGTCAGCCCCCACCGTGGTGAACGCACGAATCCGAGCCCGAGGCTTCAATCCCAGACGCTGAGCAGTTTCCACCGACATCAACAGCAGTGCTGCCGCACCATCGGAAATCTGTGAAGAGTTTCCGGCGGTGATGCGGCCGCCCTCAGGGCGGAAACTGGTCTTCAAGGTCGACAACTTACCCCGGGACGTGTCACGACGAATGGTCTCGTCCGCCCGCAGCGGTGCTACAGGTTCGCTAAACCCATGCTCGCGCAAACCCTCGACCGGTACTTCGACGATTTCATTAGCGAAATACCCGGAATCAGCCGCAGCGGCCGCCCGGCTATGGCTGACGAAGGCGTAGTCGTCCAGTTCGTCACGGCTGAGCGACCACTTGTCGGCAATACGCTCGGCGGCCTCACCCTGACTGGTCAGCTCATAACGCTCGGCAGCCATCCAACCAAAAGCTTCGCCGTGGATCTCGCGGTTGCTCCCCATCGGTACACGGCTCATGTTCTCCGCCCCGCCGGCAACCACGATGTCAACGCCCCCGGCGGCAATGGCGCCAGCGGCGACATGCACCGCCACCTCTCCCGACCCGCACTTGCGGTCGATGGTCAGCCCAGGGATATCCACCGGCCAGCCGGCACCAAGTAACGCGGTTCGGGCAATGTTGGCCGACTGTTCGCCGATCTGGGTGACGCAGCCGAGTATCACGTCATCAACCTGCGCTGGCGACAGGCCTACGCGCTCCAGCAGCTTGCCAATCACCAGTGCTCCCAGGTGATCGGCACGCACACCGGCCAAACCACCGCGGAAACGGCCAATCGGCGTACGTACTGCATCGACGATCACTATGTCTTTCATAGTGCACTCGCCTTGAGGCCGGAGCCCGGCACCCGCGTGCCCTCTTCATAGCGATAGACGCCATGCCCGGTCTTGCGGCCGAAGCGCCCGGCGGCGACCATCTTGATAATCAGAGGGCACGGCCGGAACTTCTCGCCCAAGGTCTGATGCAGGTAGCGCAAGACAGACAATCGGGTATCCCAGCCGGTCAGGTCACCCAGCTCCAAAGGCCCCATGGGGTGGTTGAAACCCAGACGCAGAGCCGTGTCGATATCCTCAGCACTGGCCGTACCCTCCTGGAGCATGTACATCGCCTCGTTGCCGAGCAATGCGGACATCCGGCTGGTGGTCAGGCCAGGCGACTCGTTGACAACGATCGAGGTCTTACCCATTGCACCGCACAGCTCACGAGTACGCACCAGCGCCTCGTCACTGGTCGCCAGACCGCGAACCAGCTCCACCAGCTTCATCTTGTGCACCGGATTGAAGAAATGCATGCCGATGACCCGCTCGGGGCTGGCTAGGGCGGCGGCGATCTCGGTCACACTCAGCGCCGAGGTATTGGTGGCGATGATTGCGCCGGGGGCGAGCAGCGGCTCGGCCTGGGCAACCACCGCCCTCTTCACATCCAGTCGCTCGGAAACCGTTTCCACCAGCCAATCGGCCCCCTGCGCGGCCTCGGCCAGGTCGCCGCTGGTGGACAGGCGCGCCAAGGATGCCTGCGCCGACTCAGCGGAGACTTTGCCAAGCGATACACCATCCTCGAGGATCTTGCCGATATTGCCCCTGGCGCGGGACAACGACTCAGGGTTGGTATCCACCAGCACGGTGGGATAGCCGGAACTGGCGAACCCGTGCGCAATACCGGTCCCCATCAGACCAGCCCCCACTACCACGATCTTTTCTTGTTTATCAGTGCTCATGCTTCGCTCTCGATTCAGTCGCGGGACTTCTTGCCCACTACGTTGCACAATGTGCCTATGCCCTCGATGGTTGCCTCGACGACATCCCCGGGATTGAGGAATCGGCCAGTTCCCATGCCGACACCGGCCGGCGAACCGGTGAACAGCACGTCACCACAGGCAAAGCTGGATCGCTGCTGGACGAAACGAATCAGCTGGCCGACATCCCAGGTCATCTCCGCGGTCGAGCCGTCTTGTCGAATCTCGCCGTTGACCTTAAGGATTAGGCGCAGCTCAGGTGAGCCGACTGGAAACTCGTCCTTGGTGACGATCCAGGGCCCAAGCCCGGTGGTACAGTCCTGACTCTTGGCCGCAAACAGGTCCATGCCGATACCCGCCGGACCACTGCGCTGCAGGTCCCGTGCGCTGACGTCGTTGCCAACGGTGTAGCCCAGAACGCTGGCCAGCGGGTCATCCAGGTCTATCTCGGAATTACCGATCACCGCCACCAATTCGACCTCGTGGTCTAGCTCCTCGGTCAGGGGTGGATAGCGAATCGGGTCTTTCGCGCCGATCAGCGCACCGTAGGCTTTGAGGAAGGCCACCGGCTGTGGAGGGCTGGCGAGGCCGAAGTCATCAGCCAGGTGCTTGGCATAGTTTGCACCCGCCACCACCACCCGGTTGACCGGTTCGATCGGAGGTAGGAGGCACATCTTAGACAGCGGTAGCGACGGTCCAGAAAGGCGCAGGGCACTGATACCTGCCCCCCTGGCCAATGCGGGGGCCCACTGGGAAAATTCCCCATCGATGGCATGGACCTCGTCGCGCTCAGGGTCAACGACAGCCCAGAAGGGCCCCGTTTGGAAATAGGAACAGCGCGCCAGCTTCATCAGGCACCCACCTTGCCCAATTTGGTCGGATCCAGGTGCAGGAGATCACAGGCGTTTTTCCAGCGGATCTTCTGCAGATCCTCGTCGGATAGGCGCAGCCCTTCCGTCAGGTCATGGCGCACCGCATCACTGCCGCCGAAGTTGGAGCCGTACACCACTCGATCAGCACCAATGACGTCCAGCATGGCCTGACGCATGGGGAGCTCGTGCAACTCCACGTCGAAATAGAAGTTGGACAGATAATCCAGGAATGGCTTCTTGTTGTGATAGACGTCGAGATTGGGGTTGGTCTGCGCCATGCGCCCCAACTGATAGGGCACGAAGCCACCACCATGAGTGATGTAGACCTTCAGGTTCGGGAAGCGATCCAGCACACCGCCATTGATCAGGTACCAGAAGCACTTGGTTTCGTCATAGTTCATACCCACGATCGCGGTCGTCTCATAGCGATCGGTATTGGCGTCCTTACCCCAGGTTACGGACTGGTTGTAGCCATGCACGAAAATCGGCAGGTCGAGGTCGCACAGTGTCTCCCACACGGGATCCAGCTCGGGTGAGTCGTATTCCAGCCCGCCAAAGTTGGAACCACCGGCAACCAGGCCCTTGGCGCCCAGTACGGTGCAGGCACGACGGATTTCCTTGGCCGCCTCGTGCGGTACATTCAGTGGCGCGTGTGCCCAGAACATCAAGCGATTGGGCGCTGCAGAGCAGTAGCTCGCCAGCGCATCATTGACCCGGCGAGCAAAGGGCACGGCGAACTCGGCTTCCGTCCAGTACATGTAGCAATGGCTCGGCACCGAGAGCACCTGGGCAGCCTGACCCGCCGCATCCATCGCAGCGAGGCGATGGCTCGGGTCACGCCATTTCGCCATGTATTCCGCCACGTTCAGCGTTTCGCCACGAGCATGCGCCTCGCGCAGCGCCTTCTTACGCTCCGGAGCACCCAGGGTCAGTATCCAGTCTCCCACTCGCAGCTTGATGTCGCCATCGGGTTGCAGCTCGAAGGCCGGTCCCCAGTAGGGATGCTGGTCGTAGTAGTCGGGATGGGGCGCGTGGGCGTGAAGATCGATGAGCATAGTCTGGATACCTCAGAGTGGCATTTTTTGTGTTTATGTAGCGCAACGCTCGTGGCGTACCCGGCCTAGCCGGGTACACATCACTCAACATGCGCGTCAGGCCCGCTTTCATGGTGAAGCATAATTTTAAATTGATCATAAATCAAAAAACTGTTCAATTTATTTTTAAGATCACAAGACACAACCCCGACTCCAACCTCTCGAGACGAGCGGTAGCAGAACAGCCCCAGGAGGAATGGGTAAGGAAAAAAAAAGGGGGGAGACGAGATCGGATGGGAAGGGTGCGACTGAGTGAGGGCGGGGCTAAAGCAGAGAGGACGGGAGAGAGGAAGGAGCCAGCCACCCCCTAGCAGAGGGTGGCGGCAAGGTCGATCAGCGGCGAGAGCGCGAGGTGGAGCCGACAGTCAAGGCAACGACGAGTTTCCGTACACGTACCGGCAAGAGACGACGACTAACCCCCTCGGGCACGAGCACTTCGCTCAGGACATAGCGAATGATCATTTCGCAGACCAGCTCCCGGTCGATCTTGATGCCTAGCCGGGCATCCCACTCATCGAACACGATCCCCAGCAGATCCTGAAAGCGCACGATGGAATCATGGAATATCCGTCGGAAGAAACCCAGGGCATAGTCAGGCGCCACCACGAGCAAGCGTCGGGCGCGGCTCTGCTCAAGGTAATTATCGAGGTAGGTAATCAGCGCATTCAAACGCGCGTCGGGGTCGGCAATATCCCCCAGCGCCAAGGCCAGCGACTCATGGAAGCTGTCCCGTTTGTGGCGGGAGAAGGTATCCAGCAAGTCCTCCTGGGAGGAGAAGTAGCGATAGAACGTCCCCCGGGACACCCCAGCCACCTGGCAAACATCCAGGATCGATATCCGATCTGCGCCGGAGCGCAGCACCACCTCCTCGGTGGCAGACAGGATATTCGTAACGGTCTCCTCGGAGCGCTTATTGGGCCTTACCTTGCCATTCACCGACGAGGCAACACCATTTTTCTGAACAGGCCTTTTCGTGACGGTAGCAGGCTTCTCCGCAGGACTGGCATTCTTTCTGGCGAGCTTGTCACTCGCGCCCTTGCTCGATCTGGTGGCTTTCGAAGTCATTGACAAGGATTCTCAGCGGCTAAATAAGAGCAACACTACCACAAGATATAGGCAGTATCAGCAAAACCTGTTCAAATTTTAACTGAAGACATCTGTAAAATTTGAATCTAGAATGGCATTCTCTCTTCAAAATAAAATCGCTTGCCCGCACCAGGGCAGGCCCTAAGGAGATCGAGACATGAGCGGCACTGGCCATCCGGACACCTGGTCCATGGGGGAACGAGACACTGTTATCGCAGCGCTTGAACGAGCGGTAGCAAAGCATCCAGACCGAGTCCTATTGGATTTCAGCGGAAAGTTATACACATATTCTGAAGTCGACTCGATTTCCACCCGCATGGCCCATGCGCTCTCGAACCTCGGCGTGCTACCAGGCGAGACCGTGCTGACAATGCTGGACAACAACATCGACGCTGTCGTGTGCTGGCTGGCGATCAACAAGCTGCGTGCAGTTAGCGTTCCGATCAACACCGCGCTCAAAGGCGAGTTCCTCCGTCACCAGATCGCTGACACCGGAACCCATCTGGTCATCTGCGAAGCGGACTACCTGACACGCATCACTCCGCTGGCCGAGCAGCTCACTAACGTCACCCGGATTCTCTGTCGCGGTGACTTCATTGCTCCCAAGAACTGCCGCATTCCTATCGCCGCCTTGGACGAACACCGTGGCAACGACGACACCCCTCTGAGCGTCAAACCGGAAGCTTCCGACCTGGCTTGTCTGATCTATACCTCTGGCACCACCGGCCCCTCAAAGGGCTGCATGATCAGTTACAACTTCATGTGCAATCTGGCGCGCCTACAGCTGCGAGCCGGTCCGGCCAACGAAAACGACGTAACCATCACGCCCCTGCCGCTGTTCCACATGAACGCCCTGTGCGTCAGCATCATCGCCAGCATCCTCGTTGGTGCACGGGCAGCGATCCTACCGCGCTTCTCGGTCTCCAACTTTTGGCAGGAAGTCGAGCGTTCCGGCGCTACTATTGCCTCCATCCTCGGCGGAATGGGTGGCCTGCTAGCTCAGGCCCCTGACAACGAGGCGATGAAACGCTGCTATGGTCAGATCCATACTGCTCGCGGCAACCCCTATACCGAGGAAACCAAGAAAATCTGGCGCGAACGCTTCGGCAGCAAACTGGTCGGCGGAAATGGCTATGGCCTCACCGAGGCTTGCGTAGTCACTTCTCTGGCCGCCGGCGAATACGCAGCGCCTGGCTCGTCCGGCAAACGCATCCCAGACTTCGACGTGCGGATCGTCGATGACAACGACCAAGAACTGCCCGCCAACACTCCCGGCGAAATCGTCGTCCGCCCATTACGTCCGGACATCATGTTCCAGGGCTACTGGAATCGCCCCGCAGATACCCTGAAGCTGATGCGCAACATGTGGTTCCACACCGGCGACGTCGGCAAGTTCGACGACGAAGGCTTCTTCTATTTCGTCGATCGCAAGAAGGATTACCTGCGCCGCCGTGGCGAAAATATCTCCAGCTTCGAGATGGAAGCCGCCTTCGCTGTGCACCCGGCCCTGGCCGAGGTTGCCGTGCATGCCGTGCCGTCCGACAAGGGCGAGGACGACGTCAAGGTGACCGCAGTGCTACATGAAGGGGCCTGCCTGACTCCGGAAGAGCTGTTCCACTGGGCTGTCGAGTCAGTCCCTTATTACGCCCTGCCCCGCTACATCGAGTTCCGCACCAACCTGCCGAAGAACCCCCAGGGCCGCGTGCTGAAGTATGAGCTGCGCGACGAAGGCAAGACAGCCGACACCTGGGACCTGGAAGACACTGATATCAAGATCGCCAAGCGCTGACCCGCCATGCAGCCCCGGCCTCACTTTCTGACTGGCCGGGGCTCGCTATCCTTCCTCGCGATGGAACTAGTGTGCACCTCACCCTGATCTTGCGACCTCGCCCCGTGTTACAGAAGAAAGCGCGGTGGCAATAGCCGCGCTCGATGCCTCCCGTCAGTATTCGCGCACAGGTACGGTGGCCGGTCGGGAATTGTAGCCAGGGAGGTGCAGCCCGCCATCGACATGGAGAGTCTCGCCGGTGACGAAGCGCGACATCTCAGAAGCCAGAAATACCACTACTGGCCCAATATCTTCCTCCGGCTCCCCGCAACGCCCCAACGGGCGTAGAGCGGCGGAACGCTCGGCAAACCCCGGGCTCTCCGCCGCCAGCTTATGGAAGGTTGCCCCCATGGCGGTAGGCGCAATGGCGTTCACGCGGATGTTGAAACGCCCCCACTCCGAGGCCGCACTGCGGGTCAAACCGACGACACCAGCCTTCGCTGCGTTGTAGTCGCCATGCAGCCAAGCACCGACCTCGGTGTCGATGGAGTAGAAGTTGATGATCTTGCCGCCGCCGCGCACGCGCATGTGCGGCAGTGCAGCCTTCATCGACCACCAAGCGGCCCACAAGGTGGAGTCGAGGGTCCGAGCCAGCATCTCGTCGGTCTTCTCCTCCAGTAGCACATTGGGCGTGGGGGCGAACGCATTGTTGACCAGAATATCCAGCCCTCCGAAACGCTCCACTGCCACCTGGATAGCCGCCTCAATATCCACCTTGCTGGTCACGTCGGTTCTGATGAAAACCGCGCGCGCGCCAAGCGCCAGCAACTCGCCCTCCACAGCCTTGCCAGAGGCCTCGTCCAGCTCGGCTATCACTACCGCGGCGCCGGCCTTGGCAAAGCTCAACGCCACGCCGCGACCAATACCGCCACCAGCGCCAGTTACCAGCGCTATCTGCTCTTGCAATAGCTTCATAACGAATTCCTTCTTGTTTTTAGATGAACACTTTTGCGTATACTGTTCAAATATACTTCAATCCGCAAGATCAGGCACCTGCGGAAACCAGCGCAAGGAAAAAACGATGACCAGCATGTTCCGCCGCCGAGTGGAAATCGTCTCTACGCCACAGGATGCCATGCGAGAGATACGGGCTACTCTTGAGGACGACTTCCATCACTTCCGCGTCTGGCTACACCATAGTGACGGCATCGTACGGGAGATTGGCGGGGAGGCCTTGCGCTACCCCTACTCCGCCTGCCCACAAGCAACCGATCAGTTGGAGCAACTGATCGGCATGCCACTCAGCCATATCGCCCATACAGTGACCCGGCAGACCGATGCCCAGCATCAATGCACACACCTGCTAGACCTTGCCGGCCTGGCCATCGCCAATGCGGCCCGCGGAACGCTCCGCCGATGCTACGATGTCCAAGTACCGGACCGCGTCAACGAACGCACGACACCGGTACTGCTTCGTGATGGGAGGCTCCTGCTGAGCTGGGAGGTACGAGGCTCGATCATCGAAGGGCCAGCGCCCTACTGCGGGGTAAATCTGCGCGAAGGAATGGCTCGCTGGGCCCTTAGCCATCTTCCCGAAGAAGATGCGGAAGCTGCGCTATTGCTACGCAGGTGCACCCAGATTTCACTGGGCCGCCAGCATCCACTGGACTCCCAGGTCCATGCATCCAGCACCAGTCTCTGCTATAGCCAGCAACCGGCACGGGCTGCGCAAGCCCTACGGATCAAGGGTTCAACTTGGGATTTCAGCGACACGGCAGCACATCTATGCTCGGGCGACCAAGACTGGCTGGCCGGAGAATAACCAGCCAGCCACTGATGCCAACTCACCAGCCCCCTTCCCCTTAGGGGAAGGGGGTGAGCCAAACCGGATGAAACAAAACTCCGACACAACATGACGCTGGCTTCGGCAGATAACGTGCGCTCCGAAAACGTCAGCACGCCCACCAAGAGAGGGCCAACATGAAAAAAACCTGTACCGGTATAACTCGCCCCGGCACCGAGGCCCACAACGGAATTAGGCCTCCCTTCAAAGAAGGGAGCGCCATGGTAGGGTCGTCAGAGGAACACGGCGAGGTTCGGCGTGCCCAACACGGCCTGATCAAGAATGACCTCGCGGCACGCCAGCTTGAAGCCCTCATCAGTCAAACGCAACACATCCCGGCGCTCACCACTTATGATGTCGACATGGTGGTCCTTGAAGCGATTGCGGGTCAACAGCAAGTAACTGGTCACCACGAACTCGTTGGACTTTTCGGTCTCCTCGACGAAGACGTTGGTCACCAGGCGCCGGGTGCGCGAGGGCGGATCCTCCGCCCACGCGCTCTTGCCGGACAGCCGCAGAATTCGCCCCATGATCGAACGGTAGTCGTCATGGTAATGCTGCACGGTACGCACGATGGTGGTGGACAATTCCGACTGCAGGCGGGTGTGGCGAAGCGGTACGGTATAGACGAGGTCTGGAGCCAAGCGTGCACCCCATTCCTGCAGACGGATCTGATCCAACAGGGTCGCCTCCTCATAGAGGAAGGTCACCACCTGGTTGTAGATATCCGAACCTACCGGGACGCGCTTGATACCGACGGGCGACCCCGGCTGGATCTGATCGACGCCGCGCTCTTGTACTTGGGCCATGTGTAACTCCTGAAATGTGTGGTTTTGCCTGGAACGACGCGACGATCAGCTCTCCGCCGTCATCAGTTCATGCCAGTACAACCACCAATGCCACTGGGTGTCGTCCTTGGTGAAGCCCTCGTTGACGATGCCCGGCCCTGGCCAGCCCGCAGGCGCGCCGGTCTCATAGCAGGCTTGGTACTTGAGGGTCATCTGGCGGCCCATCGCCCCCTTGGCAGCCAGGGTCATGTGCGGCCAGGTATCGGAGTCATCCTGCTCGACCATCCCGGAGGTACCGAATAGCTGGATAGTCTGCCTGAGCATCTTCTCGCGCAGTTCTGCTGGTGCGTCCTTCTCGGCGAAGATCCAGTTGACGAACTCGAGCTTGTCGGGCCCCTGAGGCACGTATGCGTGCATGGTCATGGAGCCAACCACCGATCCATCCGGCTGCGGGATATAGACGAACCCGAACAGTATGTTCGGGAACATCCCACCAACCTGCGGTGGCATGCTAGTCAGTACCTCAAGCTGCTCCTCACTGAGATTGCGCGCCAACTGCTCAACCATTTCACGCGTCATCCCGGCCGGCGGCAAGGCGTTCAGCTTCTCCTGCACCGACAGTTCCGCAGGGTCGAGACCGGTAAGGCGTTTGATTTTGCGGGCTAGGTCAATGCAGCGAAGAGCATGGCCGTGCGGCGAACTGACCTCCACACCGATCATCTCCGGACTGAGGTCGGCGCCTTCACCTTCACCGTCGCCTTTCTTCGCATAGTTACCGACCTCGCCCAGCCAGCGGTGCAGTGTCAAGGTATGGAAGCCATCGGCGGCGGACTGCTCACCAGCAGTCTTCCAGTTGGCATTGACAATGAAACGCTGCGGCGGACCGAGCACTTCCATGCCCTTGTCAGAACGGCAGAACAGCATGTCATAGTACCACTTGGCATCGCCGAGGAACTCATCGAAGGAGGGACCATCGACGTTCCAGGTGGCGAAGATCAACCCGCCATAGAGCGTGACCCGAGCCTTCTTCAGGCCAAGCGCCTCCTTGGGTAACATCTTGCCATGCATACATTCGCGCTCCACCGGCGAGCCGATGAAGTCACCGTTGGGACGGAACGCCCAGCCGTGGTAGATGCACTTGTGGATTTGCGTATTGCCGCAGTCGGCGGTGCTGATGCGCATGCCGCGGTGGGGGCAGACGTTGAGGTTTACATAAACCTCGCCATCCTTTCCACGGGCGACGATCACTGAGTCGGAGCCCATGTCGCGCACAACGAAGTCGCCGGAGTTGGGAATCTCGGACTCATGGCCGAGGAACACCCAGATCTTGCCGAAGATCTTCTCCATCTCCAGCTCGTAGATCTCGCGGTCCGACAGCACGCGCATCTGTACTTCGCGGGTATCGGGGAAGATAAGGTCGGAAACCTTGGTTCCGTCGGACAATACAGGGCTTGTTCTTGTTAGCATGATTGCCTCCTGATCAGGGCACTACGGCGAATGAAAGCCTCGGCAGAATATAAGACACTTTTAACCAAAATGTACACATAAAGCGCAAAGCAACGCTCTGGGATATCACGTGCCAACAGAGCTGCGGCTTGAGACATATCAGCCCCCCCTTGCTCCGCGCGCCCCACCCGGGTGCGCAGCACACCAATACCCTCCACCGCCAGTTCGACCAAATCGCCAGACTTCAGATAGCGCAACTGCTCCAGGCCACAGCCGTTGCCGACCGTGCCGGAGCCGAGGAACTCCCCGGGATAGAGCGTTTCCGAACGCGACACATGGGCGATGACGTCCTCGAAGGACCAGCGCATCTCACGAGTGTTGCCACGCCCCCACTCCTCGCCGTTCACCTTCGCGACCATCTCCAGATCGTAGGGGTCGCCCAACTCATCAGCCGTCACCAGGCATGGCCCCATGATGTTCGCCGTGTCGAAGTCCTTGCTCTTGGCAGGGCCGAGCATGCCGGGCATCTCCGCAGCCTGGGCGTCGCGGGCGCTCATGTCGTTGAAGATGGTGTAACCGACGATGTGCGAGCGGGCCGCATCGCGACTGATGTCCTTACCACGCTTGCCGATGTAGCAACCGAACTCCAGCTCGAAGTCCAGCGCCTTGCTGAAGCTCGGCCACTGGAATTCGTCGTCAATACCGATGACCGCGAAGCGGTTGCATTTGTAGTAGATGGGTTGGCGGTTGAAGGTTTCGATGACGCGCTCGTCGGCACGCGTATTCATCGCCTTGAGCGTAGCCTCCGGGTCTGGCGTTCGCAGTGCACGGGCCCGGCGTGCTGCGGCAAAGCTCTGCCGCAGGTGTAGCTCGAAACAGGAGCAATCGCGCATCTGCGGCGGTGGCTGAATCGGTGCGTGCAGCTTCACCGCCGCCCGGGCACGCACGGCTCTTGCAGGAACCTGCTCCACCATCGAACGGGCAAGAGCCAAGCCCTCCTCCCCGGCCTCGACCAGCGCCAGCACGCTGACCAACTCGGGACGCTCGCTTCCGTATCGGGCCTGGCAGGCGGCCTGTAGGTCCAGGACGATCTGGTCGTTCTCCAGCAAGGCCCCGGCACGCGCAAACCCGTTGCCGTCGGTAAAGGTTACCAATCTCATGACTTTTGTACTCCAGTCGAAGAGCAGCAGAAGGCCACGGGCGTCATACCCGACCAGCCACAGGCAGGCAGGCTCCCGTAATGGGTGTGGCATCGTCCGAGAGCAGGAATGCAATTACTCTGGCCAAAGCCTCCGGCGTTACCCAGCGACTGGCATCGGAGTCCGGCATGTCTGCGCGATTCGCTGGAGTGTCGATGATGCTTGGCAGTACCGCATTGACGGTGACCCCACGATCTTTGAGCTCTTCAGCCAGTGTTTCAGTGAGGCGTGCCACCCCGGATTTGGAGGCGGCATACGCGCCCATGCCCAGGCCCGCCTTCAGGGACGCCAGAGCGCCAATGTTCACGATGCGTCCGGACTCGGCAGCAAGCAAATAGGGCAGCGCAGCCTGGCTGCTCACCAGAGCCGTACGAAGGTTGATCTGATACAGGCGATCCCACGTATCCAGAGCGCCATCCTCGAAGGATTCCCAGGCGAACCCACCAGCGACGTTGATTAGGCCGTCGAGGTGTCCGAAGCGCTCCACCACCCGGGCCACGGCAAGCCGCGCCGACTCGGTAGAGGTCAGGTCGACGCCGCCCAAGGGCAGAACCCCAGAAACATCGCCCAGACTAGCTGGAATTTCGGCGCGATCGAGCAGAGCAACCTGCGCACCGCGCTCCAGCAGCAGGCGACCAACGGCCCCGCCGAGAGCACCGAACCCGCCGGTGACGATGATTGTCTTGTCTTGCAAAGGCCGGGACATGGCAAAAGGATCCTCTTGTTGTTAGATAGCGAGCTATGTGGTTAGCGTATAACCCGGCATAAATATATGACACTTCTAGAAAATATGTGCAATTATTAGAGCACATACATCCAAGCCAGTGCTCGCAGGTTCCGCGAATGACCAGAAAACTGCCCGCCCTCAACGCCGACAACCGCGCCTTCTGGCAGGGTGGCGAGCACGACCAGCTGTTGATCCACCATTGTCAGGGCTGCGCACACTATTTCCACCCGCCCGGGCCAATCTGCCCCCGCTGCGCGAGCCGGGAGGTCGCACCTCGCGCGGTGTCAGGAAGAGGCAAGGTGCTGAGCTACACCCTCAACTACCAGCCTTGGGTCGCCGACCTGGAAGTACCCTACGTCGTCGCCATTATCGAGCTGGTCGAGCAGCAGGGCCTGCGTTTCGTCAGCAATGTAATTGGGATGGACCCGCTCCAAGTGCGGATCGACATGCTGGTACGGGTCAGCTTCCTCCACATCGAGGATGTCTGGCTCCCTCTGTTTGAGAAGGATCAATGATGCCCCCTCATCGCTACGAAAAAGAGGTCGCTATCACCGGCATCGGCCAGTCCGAGGTGGCCCGGCCGTCTAGCAAGTCAGCTATGCACCTGACCCTCGATGCCTGCCTGGAAGCAATTGCCGATGCAGGCCTTGAGCGCCATGACATCGATGGCGTCGCCTGCTGGCCGGGCGACAACAACAATGGCGATCCCTTCTCGCCAGTCGGCCCCAGCGCCCTGAAAAGCGCCCTAGGGTTGAACGTCAACTGGTTTGGCGCCGGCTACGAGGGGCCTGGCCCTCTGGCCGGGGTGATCAACGGGGCAATGGCCATCGCCGCCGGTCTTTGCCGCCACGTCCTGGTATTCCGAACCATCACCGAGGCCACGGCGCGCCTGCACAACAGGCAGGCAGGAGCGCTGACCAACAAGACCCAAGGGCGCGATAGTAGCTACGCTTGGCAATGGCTGACGCCCTTCAATGTCATGTCCGGCATCAACCTGATGGCACTTTATGCGCAGCGCCATTTCCACGAATACGGCACCCGCCCCGAACAACTCGCGCAGATCGCATTGACCTGCCGACGCAATGCTGCACGTAATCCCAAGGCCATCTACCGCACGCCGATGACGATGGACGATTACCTGCACTCGCGGATGATTTCCACCCCCCTGCGCATGTACGACTGTGATGTGCACTGCGATGCATCCACCGCCATCGTCCTATCGCGCCGCGATGCTGCGCGGGACACGCGCAATGCTCCTATTCGTATAGAGGCCATCGGGGCCGCGCTGAACCAACCGTGGTCCTGGGATCAGATCTCGCTGACTGAGATGGCAGCCTTCGACGTTGCCCGGATGATGTGGGCGCGCACCGACTACACGCCAGCTGATGTCGGCTCGGCTCAACTCTACGACGGCTTTTCGATCCTCACCATGATCTGGCTGGAAGCCCTGGGTCTGTGCCCGGTGGGACAAAGCGGCGCCTTTGTTGAAGGCGGTGCGAGGATCGCCCTGGACGGCGGGCTGCCACTCAATACCAACGGTGGCCAACTGTCCGGTGGACGCACCCACGGCCTGGGCTATGTCCACGAAGCCTGTCTGCAGTTATGGGGACGCGCGGAAGGACGCCAGACTGCACCACATTCCCTCTCTGTGGTGGCCGCCGGCGGCGGCCCATTGGGCGGCAGCCTGCTGCTGGCCTGCGACTGACGCGGTCACCAGCCAAGAGATCAGAACAGAATACCCGCCAGTGAGGTACAGAACTCGATGAGCTCGGCGGCCAGTTCACCAACCCCCTCGTCGTCTCGCTGGCCGCGGAACATCACGGCGGAGACAGTGAAATCGATTGCGCCCTCAGGGGAATACACCGGCGCAGCGACCGCCTGGATGCCAACCGAGAAATACCCATCGTCCACCGCCCAACCCCGTTCCGCGGCTAGGTGAACTTCCTCGCGATAGGTCTCGATTGGCAAGTGGCGCGCCCAGCGTATCCGATGGTAGATATCCTCGAATGCCGGCGTGTCCAGGTCCAGCTGGGTCGAGAACAGCCGACCGCTGGCCCCCATCAGCATCGGAAAGCGCTGCCCCTCGGCCATGTCAATGCGCACATCGGCAGGACTGGCCGCCGAGCTAACGATGACGATGCGATCCTCCCCCATGCGCCGCCAAAGGGTGATAGTTACCTGCATGCGCGCGGCGAACTCCTGCAGCAGCGGCTTAACCAATTGCACACGCTGCCCTTGGGTAACCAGTTGCCCAACTAGGCGGGCCAATCCCAGGCCGGCCGAATAGCGCTTGGACATCGGGTTGAAATCGATCACATCCTCCATGGCCAAGGTACGCAGGATGTTGAAGCAGGTGCTGGGGTTGATCGACAGGCGCCGAGCAATGTCCACCGAACGCTCCGGCGCCCCGCTCTGGCTCAAATGACGGAGTATGCGAATCGCGTTGGCGACCGGTTTCACCGTGACGCTGGAGCCCTTGCGACTATTGCCAACCTCCGTGAGCTCTGGGCTTTCCATAGGCGTGCTCTCTATTATTTTCTATCGATCAATTCTATAACGAGAACACTATTGACTAGCAAATTTAATATAGAGATTTCTAGAAGCCCTCTACCGGTGCTTGATTGACATAGCGTCGGGTCGATCGGCCCTCGCGAAAAGGCGAAAGTGGTACTGCCTGCGCTTCGTCCCCCTGGGTCATGCGTCCGCACTGGCGCAGGTAATCCAGCCACGACTCGACGATGAAGCGCTCGACGTAGCGGTTGGACTCCTCCAGATCACGGTACAGGCACCAATTCCGCGCACCATTACGCCGTCGCGTCTGGCCGACGGCATAGACCACACGCAGAAACGCCTCACGCCCGGCAGCATCCACCCGGTAGCCGACTTCGATGCACACCGGCCCGTCGCCGTGGGCGACGCCCTCAGTGACCAGCATCGGCTTGTCCGTTTGCTGGGCATCGGCGAAGTCAGCTTCGCGGCCCATCTCGATCGCCCCACCACGAGTCAGGAACAAGCCCAGGAAGATGCTCGATGCCGATAGCAGCAGACTTTGCTGCAACCCCAGATATTGCGCGAGAGCCCCCACAGGGCGCCACCAAGGGCCATTGAGCCCATCAGCACCAGGAGGTAAACCGAGGCGACACGGGCTCGCACCCAGTTCGCAGCATAAGTCTGTACCACGGTGGAAATGGTCGCGTTCACCGCCATCCAGCCCATGCCGGCCAGCAGGAGCGTGGCACAGATCACCACCTGGCTGCGCGACAGCGCCGCCGCCAGGGTCGCCACAGCAAAGGCGAGCGCCCCGGCGTCGATCAACCGCCGCAGGGCAAAACGGCGATAGATGCTGGTCAGACCGAGCGCAGCGAGGACCGCCCCAGCCCCCATAAACGCCATCAGCAGCCCATAGCCACCGGCGTCCATGCGCAGCTCCTCCTTGGCTACCAGCGGCATCAGTGCCCATAACGCGCTGGCGCAACTGGTGAACACGAATACCCGCTTGAGCGCGCTAGACAGAACCGTCGAGTGGCGGATGTAGCGCAGGCCGCTGCGCATGCCGCCGACTAAGGTTTCAGGTGGCAAGCCGTCGGCATGGACGCGAGCCGGCAGACGGAAGATGAATACGAGCACTGCAGCCATGCATAGTGCGATGACCAGGAATACTGCGGCGCTGGTCCACCAGACGATCAGTGCGCCGGCCAGAGCCGGCCCCAGGGCCCGAGTGGCATTAACGGAAATACCATTGAGAGAGACCGCCGCCGGCACCTGCTCACGTGGAATGACTCCGACCACCGTCACCATCCAGGCCGCCATACCCAAGGCGCTACCGACCCCCAGCAGGAACGTGAACAGCAGCAGCGACCAGGCCTCCAGCAGTTCCCCCCAATCCAGCAGGCAGAGCGCTGCGGCCGCCACCAAGATGACCGCCTGGGTGAGAAGCAACAAACGGCGTGGATCCATGCGGTCAGCGAGCACCCCGCCCGGCAAAGCGAACAGGAAGACAGGCAGGGTAATGGCCGTCTGTACCAGGGAAACCATCAGGGGTGATGCTGATAGCTGGGTCATGATCCAGGCTGCCCCCACGGTCTGCATCCAGATCGCCAGGTTGGCGACCGCACAGGCCAGCCAAAGGCCGACGAACAGGCCATGACGCAACGGCGCCCAAAACGAGGAGTGTTCCGCCACTGCCAAAGCAGAGTTGGCCTGCCTGTCCATACTCATTCGCCGTCAGGCCTGCCCAGCCGCCCGGCACTTCGCGCAGCAGACAGTATACGCCGGGGACCAACACGGTTGCGCAGCTCGCCGATCCCGTCGATGCGCGCCTCGACCAAATCACCCGGCGCAAGGAAGCGACCATCCTCCATGCCCACACCGTGAGTCGAGCCGGTGAACACCAGGTCGCCCGGCCGCAAGCTAATACGCGCATCAAGATAATCGAGCAATTCGTCCACCGGGAAGATCATCTGCCGAGTATTGTCCCGCTGACGCGGTTCACCGTTGACCTCTAGGCCCATCTCCAACTCAGGCTGTCCGGTGCCGCCCAATTCGTCGAGAGTGACGATCCAGGGACCGATCGGTGTAGTGCGATCCATGGCTTTCTGAGTTAGCAGGTCGAGGCGACCGATACGCCTCCCCGCGTCCCGCGCACTGACGTCATTGCCGACCGTGTAGCCGAGTAGACAAGCACTGGCCAGCGCTTCCTCGCCTAGCGGCCGGGCAACCACAGCGACCAACTCGACCTCATAGTCGAGCTGTCCGGTCAGGGCCGGATAGGCTATTTCGTCGTACGCGCCAACCAGCGCGGAATCCGGCTTCAAGTAGGCCAGCGGATGAGCCGGAGGCGAACTGCCAAGACGCTCAAGATGGCTGCGATAGTTCAAGCCCACGCCAAAAACACGCGCCCCCGGCTCCAAGGGCGGCAGCAAGCGGCACGCCGACAGCGCAAGGCAGTCATCATCGAGTCCCAGGTTGATCATCCCCCCTGCCCGATCACCTGCGCCCAGGCAGCGAATGGCTCGCGAATGCGGCGAAGGCGCTGCAGATCCGAATCGAGCAATGCCCAGAATACCTCACCGGCTACCTCAACCCTCGCCAGGCGCATGCTCAGCGCTTCTTGCCGGCTAGGTACTCGGCGTCCAGCACTTCCTCGGGGGTACGCACGCTCGGTCCAAGGATCGGACCAACCATCTCATGGCCCCATAAACTCAGGGTCTCGGGGTTGAGCTCATAGGGATCGCCCTGCCACGGCTCAATCTCAGCTATGGTCTCGAAGGCAAAGCCGGACGGTGTGAAGTGGTAGAAGGACAGATGCGGATCCTGGCTGTGCTGGCCAAGGGTCATCATCATCGGCAGTTCGCGCTTGCGCACGATATCGTAGGTTTCACCCACATCACGCACATTGCGCACGAACAGGCCGACATGCTGCACCCCCATGCGCCCTGGACCGTGGCCGTAGGCGATGTCGTGGCTGGTATGGTTGTTCAGCTTGGCGCGGAAGAAGCCGGTTCGGCCCTTGCCGGCGCCGGCTCCGTACCAGTGGAAACCCATCACATCGAGCAGGAAATGCTCCAACTCCGGAGTGTATTCCGGAGTGATCACCACTACGTGCCCAGCACCACGTTCATCGGCCAGGAAGCCGGTATGCGGACGACCGGGAATGAAAGAGCGTGGCGTCCACTTCTGTCCGTAGAACAGTTCGTACTGGTAGCCCACCGGGTCGCGGAAACGTACTACTTCACGCACTCCACGTAGCTCGCAGAACGCCGTATCGCCTCTCACGAACTCCACTCCCGCAGCCTCGAGCTTCCTCAGACCAGCCTCGAAAGCCATACGTCCGACCGCCTCCCAACCGATATAGGCAAGGCGATCCACCTTGCCAGGGTGAAAGGCAAAGCGGTGCCGCCGGTCGTCGATCCTGAAATACAACGACGCCAGATCGCTGTCCGGCGACTTGCCAATGCCGAAACCCATGACCTGCGGGCCATATTCGCGCCAGGCGTCAAGGCTCGCGGTCTCGAACCCCATGTAGCCGATGCCGATGATATCCATGCCTTCACCTTCTTGTTCGAATGTCTTGGGAGGAACGGCTATGCCTAGCTAGATAGCCAGCAGACCGCCATCGATGACGAAATCAGATCCGGTCACGAAGGAGGCCTCGCCGGATGCCAGGAATAGGGCCAGGGCGACCACTTCCTCGGGTTCGCCAGGGCGGTCCATCAGGACACCATCGAGAAGCGCCGCTCGCGCCACCGGATTTTCCAGAAACTCCAAGGTCCCTGGGGTAGCGACGAAGCCAGGGCTGAGACTAACGGCGCGAATCCCCAGGGGAGCCCCTTCGACAGCCAGTTGCCGAGTAAAGGACACAACCGCCCCCTTCGCTGCGGCATGTGCGGAAATTCCCGCGACCTTGGAGCCACCCCAGGCTGCCGTGGAAGAAACATTGATAATGACTCCACGCCGCGCAGCCAGATGGCCCCAGGCGTACTTAGTGGTATAAAACAGCAGGTCGATCTCGTTGCGAATGGTGTAATGCCAATCCTCGACAGACAGTTCATTGACCTTGCCGAAGCGTGCCGCCGATGCGTTGTTGTACAGGATATCAATGCCACCATGCTCAACCACAGCCGCCTCGACCCAGGCCCTGGCCTGCTCATAGTCACCGAGGTCGACGGGCGCTCGACCATGCAGACGAAGTCCCTGGGCGCTCAGCAGAGCGGCGGTTTCCTCGTGTGCTGCACCATTGAGGTCGCAGCCCACGACGATAGCGCCCTCACGGGCGAAGCGCAGCGCCGCCGCCCTACCCTGGCCACCGCCAGTTCCGGTGATCAGCGCGACCTTACCTTCAAGACGCCCAGTCATTGCATTCTCCATTTCTTGTTCTGATTTTCTCAGATCGGATACCGCTATTGCCCCTCAGGCTTGATCTCTTCGAGCCAGATGGCTTCGGCCGGGCAAGCTTCGGCGCCCTCTCGTGCCTCGTCTTCCAGTTCGACGGGAACAGCCTTGTTATCGACGTAAACCAAACCATCGGCATCCAGCTTGTAGATGCTGGGACAGATCGCAGCACAAAGACCGTAGCCACAGCAGCGGCTGCGCTCGACCACAACCTCGAATCGGGCCTTGTCGGAACTCATCTTATTCTCCTTATCCAAGCAGGCGCAAAAATAATGAACACTTTTCTTAAATTTGTAAATAAAAGCCCAGTACGCTTCCAAAAACCAAAGTCATCTCGCCTCGAATAGCTGCGACCTATCCCCCCAGACCGCTCAAAACCGGCTAACTACCGCCGATCCGCCGGTAACAGAAAGGCAAACGCAATCGATGCTCCCGCACAGGATCAGACCAAGGTGCAGTCGGCCGCCTCCGACTCTCCCTGAAAGCGGAAGCGACCTACCGCCAGGGTCAACTCCTCGGAGAGCCCTCGCAACGAAATAACGGCACTGGAGACACTATGAGCAATCGCATCCCCCTCTCCAGCCATGCGCGCAATGCGCTCGACATTCAGAGCCACGTCCCGTCCACCGACATTCTGCACGCGGACCGCATCGGCAATCTGTTCCACGCCACGAGTGGAATCCCCCACCAATTCCGCCGCCTGCTGTAACGTGGACTCCAGGTCAGCCAGCAGCCTGCTGCTGTCCTCCAGCGCCACAGTGCCAGCACGCAAGGCTTCGTCCACCACCTCAGACTGCCCTTCCAACTTCGAGGTCAGCTCGTTGATCGAGTTGGCCGCTAGGGCGGAACGCTGCGCCAGACTGCGCACCTCGTCCGCCACCACGCTGAATCCACGCCCACTTTCGCCGGCGCGCGCGGCTTCGATAGCCGCATTGAGGGCCAGCAGGTTTGTTTGGGCCGACAGGTCCTTGACCTGAGTAATGCTCGCAGTGATGGCCGTGGTGCTTTCCACGAAGTCGCTTACCGATCCCCGTATTTCTGAGAACGCGTGACGCACGCTGTCGATATTCTCGAGCAAGCGTGACAGCGCCAGATGACCATTCTCCGCCCCGTGCAGGCTCGCCTCCGCCGAACTGCGCAAGCTTTCCGCATGACTGGAAATAGTCGCTATACCGTCGCTCATCTGCCCGATAATGAGCGATACCGAGGCCACAGCATCGACCTGCGCAGTGGAGCTCTCAGCCACCTGTGCGGAGGCCTCCACCAACTGTTCCGCTGAAGTGCCAACCGAAATTGCCACATTGGTGACCTGCCACATTGCCTGCTGGAAACTGTCAATCAGCTCGTTGAAAGCCTGCGCAGTATGGGCTATCTCGTCACGCCCCATTACCCGCACACGGAGGGTCAGGTCGCCATCGCGCAACCTAACGGAAGCTTGCTCAATTTCCCGAATGGCTCGAACAATCTGTCGACGCAGCAGCAGACTGACAAACAGAGCTAGAGCGCTAGCCGCAACGAGGACAACAATCAGCATCCTGGACAACTGCCGCTGCAGATCGCCAGCCTCGATGAAGGCATTGGAGGTCAACTCCGCCTGCAACCCCAGCAACCGGTTGAACTGCCCCTGCAAACCGTTGTATTCGGCACGCATTCGCCCCAGCAACGCCGCCGCCTGCAACTGATCGTCAACGGCCGTGCGTTTGAAGTCAGACAAGCCTTCACCGACCACCCCAGCCTGCTCTTCCACGGCTCGATAGAGGGTTTTCTCCTCGCCGCCCAGGCGGGTCTCCTGAGCCAGCTTGCCCATCCCTGTATGCATGTCATCGATACTGTCCTGCATATCCTCGAGATAGGACTCGAGCTCCTCCCTGGAGGCCGAGCCATTCGACTCGAGGATTCGCACTACCACAGCATAGGCGCCCACCATCGCCGCTTGCGAAGCCGAGGAGGTTTCGAGCACCTGGCGATACTGATGGAAACGCAGGTGGTCGATTTCCTCAATCACTGCCTGCTGCTTGAGCAGCCCCCTATAGGCCATCCCCGACACGATCAGTAGTGACAGCACGAACAACCCTGGCAGCACGAGAAGCTTGGCGCCGATCGAAAGCCCTCTCAGAAACATCATGGCACTCACCGTTCTTGTTGTTATGGAAGATAGCTGGACAGGCACGCTGCCCCGCCATACTATTTGCACAGTATTCACGTTTATGTACATAACATCAAATAAGACGCCTTGCCTGCTCGAGACCCCGGCCCTACAAAACCAATAAAGGACGCCAAACCATGCCTACCGCCCGAAACGAAGCGGCTATTGACTTCACCGAGTTCAAACGGGGATGGCGCATCCTGCTACTGTCCGTGGTTGGGGTTGCTGTCAGCATCAATGCTGCCCTGCTCTACGGGTTCGGTACCCTGGTAGTGCCGCTGGAAGCGGCATTCGGGTGGAACAAGAGCGAACTTCAGGCGGCGATCACTTTCCTCTTCGGTGGCGCAGTAATCTCGCTGCAGCTGGTTGGCTGGTTCAACTTGCGCTACGGCATGAAGCAGGTGACAGTCATCTCGCTGATCCTGCTGTCTCTGGGCTACCTAGGCACCACTCAGCTGAACGGGTCGATCTGGTCGCTATACCTAGCTTTCGCTGTCCTGCCTTTGATCGGCATGGGAGCGCTGGCGGTAACCTGGACCCAGTTACTCAGCCTCTGGTACGACCGCAATCGCGGGCTGGCCCTGGCTATCGGCCTGTCCGGTACCGGCTTGACCGCGGCGGTCGTCCCGCGCCTGATGTCCTGGAGCATCGAGCAATGGGACTGGCGCGCAGCCTTCGTTCTTCTCGCCCTGCTCAACTTGCTGCTGCTATTACCGCTGACCCTGCTTTGGTTCAAGCTTTCCGACAGAGCCGGCCAACGCGCGCAGGGCGACACCAGTACCCTGCTAGAACTGCCCGGCCTGAGCTTCCGTGAAGGCATGTACTCGACCAAGTTCTGGACCTGCAACCTGGCCCTGGCGCTTGTGATTTCCTCTATCGTCGGCATGGTCACCAGCACCGTCCCCATGTTGCAGACCAAAGGCCTGCCAGCCGCAGAGGCAAACCTGATCTTCAGTGGCTTCGGCATTGCCCTGATCTTTGGCCGCATGCTCATCGGCTACCTGCTCGACCGCCTCTGGCCACCAATGGTGGCCGCCATCAGCCTGGCGTTGCCGGCCATCGGCTGCCTGGTCTACCTCGGCGGCACCACAGAGTTCGCTCCGCTACTGCTGGCCGCCGTGCTGGTGGGTTTCGGCGCCGGTGCCGAGTTCGACATCGCCGCCTTCCTGGTCGCACGCTACTTCGGCCTGCGCGAGTACGGCCGCCTGTTCGGTGTACACCAGGGTCTGAATACCGTGGCATCAGCCCTCGCGCCACTGTTGTTCGCCTTCCTTCTCAGCCGCACCGGAGGCTATTCGGCAATGCTGGTCTATTCCCTTGCCTGCAGCTTGATCGGCCCCCTGTTGCTACTGACTCTGGGCAGCGCTCCCCGCTTCGTCTCGACGCCGATCGCGTCCCACCCCTGACCCGACACCCAAGGAGAAGACCATGCCCACACTGACCTTCATTGAGCACAACGGCACCGAGCACAAGGTGATCGGGGATATCGGCCAATCGGTAATGCAGGCCGCCACCTTCGCTTCGATACCCGGCATCCCGGCAGATTGCGGTGGTGCCTGTGCCTGCGCCACCTGCCATGCCTATGTCGACGAAGCCTGGCTGGCACGTTTGCCTGCGCCGGAGAGCACCGAAAACGACATGCTCGACTGCGCCTTCGAGCGCCGCGACAACAGCCGCCTGACCTGCCAGGTATTCATCAGCGAAGAACTCGACGGCCTAGTGCTGCACCTGCCTGCATCGCAATTCTGAAGAAGAGGTCCTTATGTCACTTGCCTCAGTAGTCATCGTCGGCGCCGGACAGGCCGGTTTTCAGATCGCGGCCTCGCTGCGCCAAGAAGGATATGACGGCACTATCACTCTGATCGGTGACGAGCCGGGCCTCCCGTACCAGCGGCCACCGCTGTCTAAGGCCTACCTGCTTGGCAAGATCAACGAGAACGCTCTTCTATTCCGTCCAGCCGAGTTTTTCACCACCCAGCGCATCGACCTTCGCCACGACCAAGCTACCGCCATCGACAGGCAGAACCGTCGGGTTCTGCTAGCCTCCGGCGAGGCGGTCTCCTACGATCATCTGGTCCTCGCCACCGGAGCCCATAACCGCCCACTGCCGGTCCCCGGTGCCGAACTGCAGGGCGTATTCGGCGTCAAGACCAAACAGGATGCCGACGCCCTAGCCCCGCTGGTGAAGGAAATCCGCAACGTTGTGGTAGTCGGTGCCGGCTTCATCGGCCTGGAGTTCGCCGCAGTGGCCGCCGAACAGGGTGCCAGCGTGCACGTCTTGGAGCTCGGCGACCGCCCGATGGCACGCGCCGTCTCAGCGGAGATGTCCCAGTTGTTCCGCCAAGCACATGAGGCCTGGGGGGTAAAGTTCGATTTCCGCCAGGGCCTGACCCGGATCGAAGGCAATGCCGGCCGAGTCAGTGGTGTGCAGACTTCGGATGGACGCCTGCTGCCGGCCGACCTGGTGGTCTTCGGTATTGGCGTGATCCCCAACACCCAACTGGCCAGCGAGGCTGGCCTAACCATCGAAAACGGCATCCGCGTTGACGCCAACCTGCTGACCTCCGATCCGCACATCTCCGCCATCGGTGACGTCGCCTGCTTCCCTTGCCTGCAGAACGGCGAACAACCGACCCGCCTGGAATCCGTACAGAACGCCGTCGACCAGGCGCGCAACGTGGCAACGCGACTGCTTGGCAAATCGGCACCCTACGCCGCACTGCCCTGGTTCTGGACCGATCAGGGCAACCTCAAGCTGCAGATCGCCGGGCTTTCCACCGGCTACGACAGCACAGTGACCCTCGGCTCGACGGAAACCCAGCAGCTCTCTGTGCTGTGTTTCCGCGACGACCAATTGATCGCGGTGGAATCCTGCAACCGACCGGGCGACCACATGGCCGCGCGCAAGATTCTCTCCCGCCCGCCGCAGCTGAGCGCCGCCGAGGCCGCCGCCGAAGGCTTCGAGCTCAAGGCCTGGGAAGCCGCCAACCGCGACTGAACGACCGCCGCCGCGCCCACCGCAGGGCGCGGCTTCGGCCAGCGCCACGGCCAATCCCGCTCCCTGCCGAACGAGCCTGCACCGACTGCCGTCCGCTCAAGGCGACACCTGATGAACGCCCGTAGCCAATCGCTTTCCACCGGCCTGTCGATCGTCTCGATCGTCTGCTTCAACTTCGCCTCCTACATCGCCAACGGACTCCCCCTTGCCGTGTTGCCCGGCCATGTCCTGAATACCCTCGGATTCAGCAGCGCCATGGTTGGCCTGGTGATCGGCATGCAGTACCTGACGACCCTGCTGTCGCGCCCACTGGCTGGCCTGCTTGCCGACACCCATGGCGCCAAACGCACGGTGATGACCGGACTAGCCGTGCTGACCGGCAGCGGCCTGCTGACGGCTCTGGCGATCATCCTGCCGCTGCCCCCGGGGGCCGGCCTGGCGCTGCTGCTCACCGGGCGCATCCTCCAGGGCATCTCTTCGGCTCTGATCTCGACACCCTGCTGCACCTGGGCCATTGGCCTGCATGGCACGACACGTACCGCACAGGTGATGTCCTGGAATGGCATCGCCGCCTATGGCGGAACCGCCCTCGGCGCGCCGCTCGGCGTTCTAGTACGGGACCAGCTGGGGCTTGCCGGCATCGGTATCGGCATCACCCTGCTCGGCTTGCTGCCCCTGCTGTTCGCCCGGAGCCGACCGCCGGCCCCGTTGCTGCCGGGCATACGCCTGCCATTCCACTGCGTGTTCCTCGCCGTGCTGCCCAACGGCCTGGCCATCGCCTGCAGCTCGGTGGGCTTCGGCAGCCTGACCGCCTTCGTCGCCCTGTACTTCGACAGCCGGGGCTGGAACAACGCGGCCTATTGCCTGAGCGCCTTCGGCATCGCCTTCATCTGCGCCCGGCTGGCATCGCCCAACGCGCTGCCACGCTTCGGCGGCTACCGGGTGGTCGCGCTCTGCCTGACGGTACAAACCCTTGGGCTGCTGCTCGTTTGGCTGGCACCTACGCCCCTGGTGGCGATCCTCGGCTCGGCGCTGACCGGCCTGGGGGTGTCCTGGGTCTATCCGGGGCTGGGGGTGGAAACCCTGGCGCGCACGCCGGAGAGCAACCGTAATTCGGCCCTGAGCACACTGTCGCTGTTCTTCGACCTGGCCGTAGGGCTGGCCGGCCCACTGATGGGCCTGGTGGCCGCGCATTTCGGTCTGCCATGGATTTTCTTCTGCTCAGCCCTGCTCTCGACCCTCGGCCTTACCCTGGTGCTGTACCTGCGCCAGCGCCCCGGCCAGTGAAGAGTGGGGCGCTGGCGGTCGAAGCATAACTGAACAATTTCAATAATATTGCCCATACAAATCGATACCTGCATTCTGCAACCAGCGCCCCGGCCGCCGGCAAACCCGCCACACCCTACTCCACAAGCCCCATTCCATAGATCTGAAAGGCTGCCCAACGGGAGCAGCAACGTGCCTGACCGGTGGTTTCCGGCCCTGAGCAGCCGTTGACTCAGATCAATTAAAAAGCCCTCCACGGGGCAGATAATCGGCTCGCAAATGAACAAAAAACTATTTTTTGTTCATATTAAACAACAAGAGCGAAGACCGACTATGACCAGCACTACCAACCCGGCGCTGAGCGACGGCACGAGGATTTCGGACCTGATCGACCTGGAAAAACATGAAGTGAAGATGCGGACGCTGTCCGACCCCGAGCTTTATACCCTTGAAATGAAGAAAATCTTCGCCAGGACCTGGGTCTTCCTTGGCCACGAAACCGAGATTCCGAACAAGGGCGACTTCGTCGTCCGCGACATGGGCTCTGACTCGGTGATCGTCGCCCGCTCCAGCGACGAGCAGATCCATGTCTCGCTGAACGTCTGCCCGCACCGAGGCATGAAGATCTCCACCGTCGATGGCGGCAACGCCGCCGCCCATGTGTGCATCTACCATGGCTGGACCTTCCGCCCCAACGGCGACTTCATCGCCGCGCCGGTGGAAAAGGAGTGCATGCACGGCAAGATGCGCACGAAGGCCGAACTCGGCCTGCACAAGGCCCGCGTGTCCGTCTATGGCGGCCTAATCTTCGCCACCTGGAACATCGACGGCCAGTCCTTCGAGGACTTCCTCGGCGATGCCAAATGGTATTTCGACACGCTCTGGTGCCGCACCACCGCCGGCATGGAAGTGCTCGGCCCACCACAGCGCTTCATCATCCGCGCCAACTGGAAGACCGCCTGCGAGCAATCCGCCTCGGACGGTTTCCACACCCTGACCCTGCACCGCTGGCTGGGCGAGGTCGGCCCCTATGCGAAGAAGCCGGATGCCGAAGGCAAGGGCGGCGACCTCAGCCCGGAAATGTACGGCGTCGAAGTCTGGACCGAACACGGCCATACCATGCGCTGCATCGAACTGGACCGCAAGATCCAGCGCCTCACCGGACGCGACCCGTCCACCATGAGCGCCGAGGAAAAACTCACCCTACTGCCACCACCGGGCATCACCCGGGAAATGGTCCCGGAGCTGCTCAAGCGCTTCAGCCCCGAGCAGTTGCACGTCATGAGCTGGCGCCCGCCGCAGGTGGGCAACTTCTTCCCCAATGGCCTGTTCGAGTTCATCTACCTGCCTCAGCCGGACGGCACCGTGCTCGGCGCCATGGCCCTGCACGCCTATATCCCCAAGGGGCCGGACAAGCTGGAATTCGTCAACTGGATCCTCGCCGAGAAGGACACCCCGCCGGAAATCAAGGCGCGCATGCTGCGCCAGTCGATCCAACTGCTCGGCACCTCCGGCATGGTCGAACAGGACGACTCCGACACCTGGCCACACATGACCCTGGCGGCCAAGGGAGCGATGAGCGAGGACATCACCCTCAAGTATCAGGCCTTGTACGAAGACGACACCAAGCCTGCCGACTGGCCCGGCCCCGGTTATGTCGGCGAGGGCTTCACCAAGGACGATACCCAGTGGCAGTGGTGGAAATACTGGCACGCGCTGATGACGGCCTGACCCCCAATCCTCGTACACCCTGCCCGGCTGCGCAGCGCAGCCGATGGCACGCACAGCCTCACGGAGATCGCCATGAACGACCTACAGACCCTGCTCGCCCCCACGCCCCTGCCGCCGACCGATCGCAGCAAGCGCATCTCCAGCGGCAGCCCGCTGCATAGCGAAATCGTCGACTTCCTCTACGACGAAGCGGAGTTGCTGGACACCCTGCAACTCAAACAGTGGAGCGAAACCCTGACCCTGGATATCGAGTACAACGCCCCGGCGCGCCTCACCCGTCCCAACCGCCAGCAACAGCAGACCGTGGTGCGCAACGTCCAGCACCTGCATGAGAGCCATGGCTCGCTGATGGTGCGCATCATGCGCATCACCGACACCCGCAGCGCCTGGGGCGAGGACCCGCCCTCGCGCACCCGGCGCCTGGTCAGCAACGTCCGCGTGTTCGGCACCGACAAGGCCGACGAATACAAGGTACTGAGCTACCTGCTGGTGACCCGCAGCCGCTTCGACTTCGACGACTTCGACCTGATCCCCTGCGAACGCCACGACATCCTGCGCCGCGAGAACGGCCAACTGAAACTGGCGCGGCGCGAAATCCTGCTGGACCAGGCGGTGATCGGCACCCCGAACCTCGGCATTTTCCTTTGATCGACCCGACAGAAGTATAGGCCGCAGCCGCTGCGGCCAACCACGGAGAACGACAATGCAACTCGAAGACATGATCCTCGTCAGCGTGGACGACCACGCCATCGAACCGGCCGGCGCCTTCGACCGCCACATGCCGGCACGCTTCAAGGGCCGCCAGCCGCGCGTCGAGCAGCACGGCGGCCGTGATGTCTGGGTATTCGAAGGCCAGGCCACGGGCTACATGGGCCTCAACTCGGTGGTCGGCCGGCCCAAGGAGGAATACGGTATGGAGCCGCTGGGCTACGAGCACATGCGCCGCGGCACCTGGGACATCAAGGCCCGCGTCGATGACATGAGCGCCAACGGCATCCTCGGCTCGATCTGCTTCCCCACCTTCCCCGGCTTCGCCGGCCAGCGCTTCCAGAACCACCCGGACCGCGCCGTGTCCCTGGCGGCCATCCAGGCCTACAACGACTGGCACCTGCACGACTGGTGCAACGTCGCGCCGGGACGTTTCATCCCGCTGATGCTGGTGCCCTGGTGGGACATGCAGGCCGCCGCCGCCGAAGTCGAGCGTCTGGCCAAACTCGGCGTGCATGCCCTGTCGCTGTCCGACAACCCAGCGCTGCACGGCTTCCCGTCGATCCACAGCGACTACTGGGACCCACTGTGGAAAGCCTGCTCCGACAACAACGTGGTGATCTGCTGCCACATCGGCACCGGCATCAAGGCCGAGCACGCATCCGAGCTGTCGCCGATCGATGCCTGGATCACCTCCATGCCGATCTCCATCGCCAACTCGGCCGCCGACTGGATCTGGGCGCCGATGTGGAAGAAGTTCCCCAACCTGCGCATGGCCCTGTCCGAAGGCGGCATCGGCTGGATCCCCTACCTGCTGGAACGCGCCGACTTCACCCATCGCCACCACCACGCCTGGACCAACGCCGACTTCGGCGGCAAGAAGCCCAGCGACATCTTCCGCAAGCACATAATCACCTGCTTCATCGAGGACGATTTCGGCCTGCGCAACCTGCCGGACGTGGGTGAGAACATGGTCACCTGGGAATGCGACTACCCGCACTCCGACTGCACCTGGCCGAATTCGCCGGAAGTGGCCTGGGAAAGCCTGCGCAAGCTGCCCGAGGCGACCATCCACAAGGTCACCCACCTCAACGCCATGCGTGAGTTCTCCTACGACCCGTTCCCCCTGCTCGGTCGGGAGAATTGCACCGTCGGCGCGCTGCGCGCCCAGGCCACGCACGTCAATATCGAGCCGGCACTGGGCATGGGCGGAGCCGCGCCCAAGCGCGAGAAAGGCCAGCCGGTGACCTCCGGCGACATCAACGCGATGTTCGCCCAGGCGGACGCCCAGACCGCGTTGTAGGAAAGGCCATGGCGCCCCTCCCGGGCAAAGGCCGGGAGGGGACGGTTCAAGACCACGACACGAGGCCAGCATGGACATCATCGGCATTGGCTACCTGGGCTTCGAAAGCCCGAACCTGGACGCCTGGCGCGAGTACGCACCGCAGGTGCTCGGCCTGGGGCTGGGCAACGCCCCGGCGGGCGACCCCGACTCACTGTACCTGCGCAGCGACGACCGCCGTCACCGCATCGCCTTTCACCCCGGCCCCATCGACCACATCGCCTATATCGGCTGGGAAGCCCGCGGACGGCAGGCCTTCGACGCCGCAGTGGCGCGCTTTCGCGCAACCGGGGTGGCCCTGGAAATCGGCGATGACGCCTTGCGCGAGATACGCGGAGTGCGCGAACTGGTGCGCTTCCGCTGCCCGGCGGGCTACCAGCACGAACTCTTCTACGGACAGAAGTGGACGCCGCGCTCGTTCGTTCCCGGTCGCCCCCACGGCGGTTTCGTCGCCGACGAGCGCGGCGTCGGCCATATCGTCCTGATGACGCCGGACTACGGTCCCGAACTGGAAGCCTTCTTCATCGAGCTGATGGGCTTCCACTGGTACGGCGCGGGCGCCGGCAAGGGCCGTACCGGCTTCTTCCGGGCCAAGCTGAACGACAAGACCAGCCACGACATCGCCTTCGGCCATGCCCCCGGCATGAAGGGGGTGCAGCACATCGGCCTGTTCGTCAAGAGCCTGAGCGATCTCGGCAAGACCTACGACATCGTGCGCCAGCGCGAGCTGCCGATGCAGATGACCCTCGGCCAGCACTGTCAGGACCCGCACGTTTCCTTCTACCACTTCAGCCCGTCCGGGTTCGCGGTTGAGTGCATCCATGAATTGGAGCCCTGGCACCACGACGGCTTCGAGCTGAACCCCGAGCATCTGAGCGTTTGGGGCCATGAGCGGGCCGGACCGATCCTTGGCCCCAGCGTCATGCCCGTGGAGCGCTACCCCGACGACTGAGCGCGTGAATCCAACACCAACATCGACAGAAAAAGGACAAGAAGATGAGCAAGACCTACGACATCGTCATCGCCGGCGGCGGCCACAACGGTCTGGTCGCCGCCTGCTACCTGGCCAAGGCCGGGCGCAGCGTGTGCGTGGTGGAGAAGAACGACAAGGTCGGCGGCGGGGTCATGACCCGCGAGCTGACCATTCCCGGCTTCAAGCACGACGTCTGCTCGGTGGCGCACACCCTGCTGCAGGCCAACCCGCTGCTACGCAACGACGAGCTGGAGCTGAAAGCGAAGTTCGGCCTGAAATACATCAACCCCGACAAGATGACCGCGATCTTCTACGACGACGGCAGCACCCTGGAGTTCTACACCGACCTAGAGCGCACCTGCCAGGCCATCGCCAAGTTTTCCGAGCGTGACGCCGACGCCTACCGCCGCTTCAACTACCAGGTGTTCCAGAACCTCGACATGCTGGTCATGGGCATGTTCAACACGCCGCCTAGCGCTTCGCACCAAGCGCTGATGATGGAACAGAGCCAGGTCGGCCAGGAACTGATGCGCACCCAGGCGATGAGCGCCTGGGACTACATCAGCGAATGGTTCGAGAACGACAAGGTCAAGATCGCCCTGGCCCGCTACGCTTCCGAGGCGATGATGAACCCGTTCGACAACGGCACCGGCTTCGGCTTCTACATCATCCTGCCGCTGATGCACCGCTACGGCGTGGGCATCCCGGTCGGCGGTTCCGGAGCCTTCGCCGACGCCCTGCGCGCCTGCCTGGAACACCATGGCGGCGAGGTGCGCACTGAGGCGCCGATCAAACAGTTCAAGATTGACGGCGGCAAGACGACCGGCGTGATCCTCGACAGCGGCGAGGAAATCCTCGCTCGCCAGGGCGTGATCTCCACCCTGCATGCCAAGCAGGTATTCCCCGCCATGGTCCCCGGCTGCGAGTTGCCCGAAGGCTTCGAGCAGCGCATCCGCACCCTCAAGCACAGCAGCTTCCAGCCGTTCAACATGCACGTCGCCCTGCGCGAGGCACCGCGCTATAAGGTCGGCCCGGCGGTGGACGACTTCTTCTGGGTGGAACGCTCGCATTCCGACCCCGAGGAATTCGCCCGCGCCTTCCGCGACCTGGAGTACGGCATCCCGCGCCGCGACTTCATCGCCTACGTGACCCAGGACACCTACGATAAGACCCGCGCCCCTGAAGGCAGTCGCGTGCTCAACATGTACGCCTTCTGCCCCTACCACCTCAAGGGCGGCGCCCAGCGCTGGGACGAGATCGGCAAAGAGGTGGCCCACGCTTTTCTCGATGATCTGCGCAAGCTCACCACCAACATGGACGACGACAACATCCTCGGCTTCTCGTGGATGACCCCGCTGGACATCGAACGCCACAACAACGCCATGATCGGCGCCGACATCCTGCATTTCGGCTCCTACTCCTGGCAGATCGCCGGCAACCGCCCTGCTCCCGGCTACGCCCAGTACAAGTCGCCGGTGGCGGGCCTGTACCTGGCCGGCGCCAGCACCCACCCCGGCGGCGGTGTCACCGCCGCCTCCGGGCGCAACGTGGCGCGGGTGCTGCTGGAGGAATCCGGCCTGGACTTCGACGAACTGGTCGGGGCCTGAGCCCCAGGCAGGAGCAAGCGCAGCATGAAGATGTTCAGCAAGGAAGGCGTGGAGATGGTGGACGT
Source organism: Pseudomonas sp. 273 (assembly GCF_029201425.1). NCBI lineage: Bacteria > Pseudomonadati > Pseudomonadota > Gammaproteobacteria > Pseudomonadales > Pseudomonadaceae > Pseudomonas > Pseudomonas sp. 273. The sequence goes on along the minus strand of NZ_CP116775.1, from coordinate 1,644,417 downwards.
CAAATCCATCACTCGCGAGGGTCAACGACTGGTGATCAAGGGCAAGGTCATGGGTGCCATGAGCACCACCATCCTGGTCCACCCGCAAGACTGCTGGCAGGCCGCCCAGCTGCTCGGCATCGGCGTGATCCTACGCCTGCCGCTGCTCCTGTTCCAGGGCTGGCGGGCAGCGCGCAGGCAGGAGCGGGCCGCTCGCGGCTGAGCGTCAGGGGCGCGCGCCTGCGTGCCCCGTGGCTTCCTTCACGCCTTGATGAAATATCGCACCCACAACCTGCCGTCCTGGAAACGGTACAGCTCGATGGTCTCGATACCGCCATTGCCGTCACGCAACGCATTGCGATGATGGCAGGCGGCTTCCTCGCCGTTGATGATGGTTTCCTTGACCTCCACGCGAAAACGCGGCTGCTGGTTTTCCCACATGCCTTCGAGGATCTGCCATGGGTCGGTCGGCAGAGCACGGCCAACGTACTCGATGTTCAGGCCAGCGGGCGACATCCGCCGGTAATGCTCGAAGAACCCCTCCTTGTCGCCGTTGTTCCAGCAATCGATCTGGCCATGCAGGAAATGCTCGATGGTTTCTTGCGCACTCATTGCTTACTCCTAGTATCCGCAGACGGGCAGGCCCGCCGGACGTTCGCACACCGCTTCAGGCATGCCGTTGCTTGGACCGCGACCACCGCTGCCGGCCGCAGCCAGAGCAGGATCGACGGCCCGATGAGGGAACAGGCCAGGCAGCACAGCAGCACCGCCGAATAGCCCTGGTACGCCTCGTAGAGATAACCGAAGAACACCGGCATCAAGCCGGACATGACTGTGACCAAGGCCAGGTGCAGGCCGAAGATACGCGCGTAGTCGCGCAGCCCGAAATAACGCGCTATGAGGAATGCCGCCAGGTCGAATTCAGCACCGGCGCTGACACCGACGCACAGGGTGGCGAACACCAGCAGCGCGGTACTCTGCACACCAGCGAACAGAAAGACCGCGCAACCGATGGCCGGTAGCGCCAGGCTCGTCACTGCGACCAGGACCGGAGGGTAGCGGTCCAGCAGATAGCCTACCAATAGACGCCCGGCGATGATGGAAATGCCGAAGCTGCTGAAGATCTGGCTCGCTACTTGGGCGGAAAGCCCCTTGCTCTGCAACATGGGCACTATATTGGTGACCATACCGACGGTAAGGCACACCGATAGGATCAGCGCGACATTGAAACTCCAATATACCGGCGAGCGCAGTGCCTGGCGGAAGCTGAAACCGTTCAGTTGTGTAGCCAACGCACGCTCCGTCGAGGACATGGACTCGACCTCCGTTGGCAAACGCATCCATGCCAAGGCCATAGGCAAGGTAAACAGCAAGGGCAGCGCCGCTAGGGCGAAAAAGCCAGCCTGCCAGCCGAACCGGGCGATCAGGCCGGCCAGTAATGGCGGCAGCAGCAGCGCCATCATCCCAGTGCCGCAGAGGATAGCCGCCAAGGCCAAACCACGGTTGCGCTCGAACCACAGGTTGACCAGTTGCGTCCAGGTAATGGCAATAGTGCCTGCACAGACCAACGGCATGGAGAAGAACGCCAGGTACAGCCAACCGATGGAATGCTCGATCCGCGTGATTGCCACATAGCCGACCACCTGCAGCAGGATCGATACGATCGCCACCCGCCGCAGGCCGAAACGGTGATACAGCGGGCCGACCAGTTGGGTGGAAACGGCCACACCGGCAAACAGGAAGGTGATAGACGCTTGTAGCTCGCCCCGGCTCCAACCAAAGGCCTGCTCAAGGGGAATGACCAGGGTGCCGAAGCCATAAAGCAAACCGGCGCTGATACTGGTGCAGATCCCCACGAGACCGAGTAGCAGGATGCGCCAGCCACGCCTGAACTCAGCAATGTCGAAAGCTGAGCGCCAGTATGAATTGGAGGTATCGGACATACAGGGACTCCTGACGCAATCGCCCGTTGGCAGCCTGCGCAATCCGGGCTCAATGCCCCTTGAGGATTTCTTCGACCTTGGGCATGGCCACCATAGTGGCGCCGCCGTCGACCAGCAGGGAGGTACCAGTGATATAGGAAGCGTCGTCGGAGGTCAGGAACAACGCAGCGGCGGCGATATCCGCCGACTGCCCCAAACGGGGCACAGGGAAGCGCTCGGCCAGGCGGTGCGGTAGCTCTTCCCCCAGGGACTCGAACATGTGATCGGTGCCTATCAGCCCCGGCTCGATCACGTTGACCAGAATGTTCAGTGCGCCGAACTCCACCGCCAGCCCACGGGCAAAGGCGTTCATGAACGCCTTGCTGGAACTGTACGGGATCAGCGTTGGCGTGTACTTGCGATTGGCCTCGCCAGAGGAGATGAATACGATCCGGCCCTTGTCCTGCGCCTTAGAAAGATGGGGTGCCGCATCCTTGGCCAGCCAGAACAGCGACTGGATATTGCTGCGCACCAAATGATCGAACGTCTCGTCCGTCATCTCGACGACCAACCCGGATGATGTATCCGCGGCACAATGGACAAGGATGTCCAGTGCGCCAAAATGCTCCACACCACCCTCAATCATGGTCTTGACCGACGAGCGGTCGGCAATGTCACCACCGACCAGGTGAGCCTCGCTGCCCAGTGCCGCGATCTGCGCGACGGTTTCCTCGCCATGGCGTGGCGTACGAGCAGACACTATCACCTTTGCCCCTTCGCTCGCGTACGCCAGCGCGATGGCTCGCCCCATGCCTCGCCCGGCACCGGTGACCAGCACCACCTTGTTCTTGAACCTCATCGGCTGTTTCCCCTGTTCTTGTACGGAACACTCCCGCGGAGCTTGGGCCGCACGGAGCTCGAGCGGCCAGATCAGATATCCCGGCCCGGCATGTTGCGCGCCGAACCGTTGCGCCGGTCGGACTCTCCCCAGCCTAGCCAGTGCGAAGGCTCTCGGGTGTCTCCGACACGGCGCCAGCGCCCCTCCTGCTGTGCGGTGATCGGGAAGCCACCGACAAAGTCGATCATTTCACCCCTGGTGTCGGGAAGAAACTCCCACTCCTCCTCACCTTCGAGCACAATTCGAGCCGACTCAAGGAAGTAGCTACCTTCCTTGTGCCGGGTTTGTCCTTCGATATCGGTGGTCACACGCACCTCACCTTTATCGTTGGTGAAGATCGCATAGCCCAGGTGATCGTGGCCAACCATGAAGGAACCGGCGTCCCAACTGCCGTCCTTGTAGACAGTGACAAACGACCACCAGAGCACGTGCTTGTTGTTATTGACTACAAGGTCCTTCTTGAAGTGGATTGCACCGCCCTCTGCCATGTAGAACTGGTCCAGCGCCATCGCCCCCTTCACCGGCCGTCCTTCGCAGATGCCGGCCAGTTCCCAGAGTTGGGACACATAGAAGGTGCCCCATTCCACTCCCGGCAGATACCACTGCAGGCCCGGGCCGAGCAGCCGTCCTTCCAGTTGGAACAGGCCGTCCTCGCGCCAGCTCAGGCGTTCACTGTTGGCCGTGATTTCCCAACCATTACCGGCCTCGCCGGGTTGGCTGGTCCAGCGCACGGTGTCGCCCTCCAGGGTCTGCACCGGCATCGGCGTCGACGCCTGGCGAGCCATCTTCTCGTGATCCATGCGCAGGTTGATACCGTCGACATGGTTGTTCAGGTAGAAGAACTTGGTCGGGTTCGGCGTACCGCCCGGCGCCATCAGCGAACGCACGAATGAATAGATGTTGCCCTCCTCGTCACGCACCGAGCCGAACGGCGAGGATTTGCTCAACTGCAAGCCGAAATAACCCCGGATACCACCCATCGAGGCACCGCTGACTTGATGCGGGCCGACCAGTTGCTGGAAACCAAAGTCACCACGCACGGGAATCGTCTTGAAAGTTCTCATGGGGATTCTCTCTTGTCGTAATTGTCGAGGGCACGCAAGGCAAAGGGGCAGCGAGGCTCAGTCCCAGATCACCGGGAGCGACGAGGCACCGCGTAACTGTGCACCCTCGATGACCGGCACCGACTTCGACGGATCCAGACGGATATTGGGGAACAGGTCGAGGATGGCGTTGATCGAGCAGTTGATCTCGACCTTGGCAATGAACTGACCAATGCACATATGCGGGCCAAAACCGAAGCCGAAGGAAGGCTTGAGCTTGCGGTCGATGTCAAACACGTCAGGGTTCTCGAAAGCGTCCTCGTCGCGGTTGGCGGAAACCACCATGCATTGAACGAAGGAGCCCTTGGGAATTTTCACCCCATGGAACTCCACGTCCTTTGCTGTCTCACGAACCTTGAAGGTCGCCACCGGCTCAAAGCGCGCGGTTTCGTCCATCAACTTGGGAACGAGTGAGCGATCTGCCTTCACCCGCTCCAGCAAGCCCGGAGTGGTGAGCAACAGGGCCATCACCGAGCTGAACATGCGCGTGGTGGTTTCACCAGCAGCGGGCAATAGCGAACGGGTGAAGGTGACTACCTCATGATCGTCCAGAGTGCGTCCTTCGAATTCGGCACGCAGCAGGCGGCCGACCACATCGTCGCCGTGGCTGCCCTCGGCACGCCGCTGCACCACGACGGCGTGGATAGCGTCGTAAAGTCCCTTTACTGCGATGCCGGCACGCTTACGCGCTTCGTCCATCTTCGCTGGGTCGATCTGATTGCCACCAACCATGGCCAGTGCCCAGGCAGCGTATTGCTTGTATTTCGACGGATCGTCTGTGGGGAACCCCATCAGCGCGTACATGATGCGAATCGGCAGCTCCAGGCCGAACTCCATCAGGTCGGCGCTCTTCTTCGATACCAGCGGCTCAAGAAACTCCCTGCGAATCACCTCGTCGATCTGTCCACGCCACTTGTTCACATTCTCCGGCATGAATGCCGGTTGCAGCAGGGCACGCACCTTTCGGTGCGGCTCGCCGTCCATGGCCAGGATCACCAGGCCGTCGAAGAAGGCGCCCAGGCCTTCGGCGATGAAGCCGTTGGTGAAGGTGCTCCCGTCGCGCAGCACCGCCAGCACGTCCTGATACTTAAACAGCGCGAAAGTTGGCCGGGTACCTTGCTGGATACCCGCATTGGTCGGCACCCCGAACTGAGTGATGAAGTCACCTTCGTAGATCGGTGACTTCAACCGCTGCTCTCGGCAAACGGCATGGATGTCCAGGTCGGTACCACGATAGGTTTCGGAGACTGCGGAGTAGTTTTCCTTGAGATCAAGGGCAGAAGCGCTATTAGTGCTCATGAGATTAAACACTCTAAATTGTTGTTGTCGAAGTCGACCGACGCCGGCACGGTGGCAGGCCATCAGCATCACGGGGTAAGGGTCCCGCTGCGATATTTCATTTGGAAACACCCCGGCTTGCTCGCCAGGCCGCAAGTAGCGGTATCCTTTCGGAATCACCGACTTGGGATACTAACGAGCTGCCTCTTTTCTGCGACTCGATTCGTTTTACCCAAGGTCAAACGAAGTACGTCAGCCCATCGCTGCCATAAGGAGCCCAGGGTGAAAACCGCGGTGCAGAATGAACCCGGAAAACGCAACACGATCCGCCGCCTGATCGAGGTAGCCCGCTTGGAATTCGCGAAGAAGGGTCTCACCGGCGTGCGCATGGAGGAGCTCGCCCGCGAAGCGGGGATCACCAAACAGTTGGTCTACCACTACTACGGCTCCAAGGAAGGTCTGTTCATCGCCGTGCTGGACGAATGCTCCGAGCGCGTCATGTCCGAGCTGGTGGAGTTGGATGTCGACTTACTACCACCGATGCAAGCCATGCAGGGAATGCTCAACCACTTTTTCGACCAGTATCGTCACGATCCGCTGCTCGGCGCACTAGCCCTGGAGGGCATCCACTACCACAACACCCACGAGACACCGCGCAACCGCTTCCTGGAGCTGACGCCAAGGCTGATAGACAAGCTCGACGGCATCCTGCGACGCGGCGCCGAGGCTGGGGACTTCAAGGCCGGGATCAACCCCCGGCTGTTTCTCGCCACCGCCGCGCTGGTTACTACCGGCTGGTTCACCAACCGCTATTCGATGTCGGCGCTGGCCGGCCTGGACACCACCTCAGAGGAAGGCATGACCACCTGGCGCCAACATTCTGCGGACTTCATCCTCGCCAGCATCGCCCTGCACTAGAACGACCGTGCCAGAGGACACCTACACGGCCATCGGCTACTTTCTTCCGACTTGCGCCAAGTAGCGCTTCACCCGGCCGGCCGCCAGCCGCCCGGCCATGCCGTTGACGCCACCGCCTGGGTGGATACCGGCGCTCCCCAAGTACAACCCTTCGACCGGGAGAGTCTCTCCACCGAGGCCATAGGCTGGCCGCATGGCACTGGAGCGCATGGACGTGGTGTCGATATGCACCACGCAACCGTTCACTGTATTCAAGCGTGCAGTGAAATCCGGCGCCGCCTCGATCCAGCGCCCAATTACATGCCCCTGAATACCCTCGACGTATTCGGACAGTTGTTCGACCACTTGGTCAGCCACTCGCTCCCTGAGCGCATCCCACCCTTCAAGAGGAGCGACCGGCATTACCGGCGGGTAGATATAGAGCACGTCCTGTCCCTCCGGCGACTGCGAAGGATCCACCGAGTTGGGAGCTACCATGGTGATGTAGGGCAGGCGCGGCACTTCTCCCCGGGCGCTAGAGGCGAAGTTCTCCAGTACCGCCTCTTCGGTACCTATCATCAGGCAGGCCTTGCGCAGGTCGACACCATCGCCTCTGGCAGCCTCGAAACGAGGTACTGCGATCTGTCCATCAAGTGCCAGGTCCACCTTAAGCGGCCCAGAGCCCCTGGCGTTGGCCGGTGCCATGGCGATACGGGTCAGCAGGTTGCGTGGCATTTCTCCGGCGCTGACCATTTCCAGCGCGACCTTGGGATGGCAGCCGGCAACAACCGCACGGGCCGTGAACTCACGTCCATCAGCTAACCGTACACCCCGAACCTTGCCCCGGCTGGCGAGGATTTCCTCGACACGGGCCAGGGTCAGGACCTGGCCACCAAGCTCCTCCAGGCGCGCGCGCATGGCGTTACTGAGCTGCTGCATGCCACCGATCACCCGACCAACACCGAAGCGATGGAGGAAACCCAGCAGGGCGTAATAGATGCCACCACCATCGGCACTGATGTCGCCGGCCAGGCCAGTGAGCGCACACATGGCAGAGATGGTCACCGGGTGCTCGAAGCGCTCCCGCGCGGCCTGGTGTGCCGAACCGGTCATCAGCGCCATCAGCTCGGGCTTGAGCTTGCGGTGTTTGAGTGCAGTACCTACGACCTTCAGCTTGGTCATGATGTTGGTCCGAGCCGGGTCGATCCGCATCATCGGCAAAGCGATGTCGAGGAACAGGTCGATGACCGCCATGAACTCAAGGAATGCCTCAGCGTCCCTGGTGCTGTAACGGCGGATTTCCGCGGCCGTCTTTTGACGATCACGCCAGAACACCAGCGAGGTGCCATCCGGGTGCAAGTACACGTAGCCCGGCGACAGCTCGATCGACTTGAACCCATGCCGTTCGAGCTGCAGCTCGTGGGGTACGTGGGCATGAACGCGCATGGACATCATATCCATCGCGCAAGGGTGTACGAGGTGTTGCGGCGCCTCGGGAATCAGGTAGCCCGATGAGGCCATTCCGCCAACCTTGTCCAGCGCCTCAAGCACCAACACCTTCTTGCCATCCATCCCTAGGTAGCAACCCGCCGACAGGCCGTTGGTACCACCACCCACGATAATTACATCGAAATCCGTGTTGTCATTTTTCATGGCTTGATTGTTCTTGTTCATCGCTGTTTTGAGTAAGTGCCTGGTGGCTCTGGCAATCTCTCACCAGACCACTACTACCTGCTTGGCAGAAGGCTAGGGTCCTGCCTTTCACCGGGAAGGCAACGCTAGCAACAACCAACCGGCAGTGGTTGGGCATCGTTTTACCGGCGGTCAAACAATTCTCCAGCGACTCTTGCGGCGCAAGGCACAGCCCTCGCCGATATCGACATCGGTGACCACGAATAAAAGTTTTCTAAAGGGAACGGTCGATGCGGGCGCAAGGGCATGACTATCGGCAGCTACAAGGGCTGCTCATCCAGGTGGCCAGCAAATTGCCAAGCTACAGCAGGTAGTGGCCAGTCGGGGGAATGCTTGGCGTCTCCGGGCACTGACGACCACACTTCTCGCCCGGGTCCATTCGGATTGGTGCGGATTGAGCTTCAGCACGCAGGCGTGAGGCCTGACCGCCCCTACCGGCCCGCTTCGCTCACATGCTATTGCGCCCCATCTGGTCGAACAGCTTGCGCACCGCTACCAGTGACGGAGTGTGGCTACTGAAGCCGCCATCGGCCACCACGGTACTGCCGGTGATGAACGAGGACTCGTCGGAGGCCAGGAAAGCCACCACGTCGGCGATCTGCCGAGGGGTGCCCAGCTCCGGCGTGCAGTGGTTGTCACGCATGATGTCCAGCAGGGCGTCAGGCAATGGGTGCTGCGGCGCAAGACCGATCTGTACAGCGTTGCCGCGAACCCCCTGCTTGCCGTACTGCGCAGCAACCAGCTTAGGCAGCATCAGCAGCGCCGCCTTGGAGGTGGCGTAGCCTGTCAGCGACATATCCCCCTGCACACCCAGACCGGAGGTGGCGAAAATAATCGAGCCGCCACCTTGCTCCAGCATCACCGGAACGACGTGTTTGGTGCATAGCACCGCTCCACGTAGGTTGACAGCGATGGCCCGGTCGAAAGCGTCCATGTCGAGATTAGCCAGGTCGCGATCGCGCTGTCGCTGCCCGGCATTGAGCACTGCAGCATTGTTATGCAGCACGTCAATGCGACCGAAATGCTCCTTGACCTGGCCAACCATGGCGTGGACGTCCTCTTCCGACGAGACATCGGTGCGGATGCCCAGCGCCTCGTGACCAGAAGATATCAAGGAGGCCGCCACTTCCGCGGCAGCCTCTCCATTGATGTCGACTACGGCAATGGAGGCCCCATGGGAGGCCAAAACCCGCGCGCATTCGGCCCCCAGTCCGCCACCGGAGCCAGTGACGATCGCAACGCGTCCAGATAGTTTTCCCATACTGGTCATAACCTTGTTCTCCACACTACTTTCAACTCATTCCCGTCATTCACCGGTGAAGCGCGGTACACGCCGCTCGGCAAACGCTAGCGCGGCCTCTCGGCGGTCCTTGGTTGGTGCCAGGAGCGCAAACAGATCTAATTCAAGATCCAGTCCGCGCTTGATGTCCAGCTCCAACGCAGCCCGCGCGGCCTGTTTGACGTAAGCAGAAGCGGCAGGCGGCTTGGTGGCTATCAACCGGGCGAGTGCCGCAACCTCATCAAGCCAGTTGGTCTCGTCGCTCGCCAGGCGGGTGATCAGACCAACCCGGCGGGCTTCATCCGCTCTAATCCGCTCACCAGTCAACAGGAGGTCCATGGCTAGCCCCGGAGCAACGACTCGCGCCAAGCGCTGGGTTCCGCCGCCACCGGGAATGAGGCCGAGCCCGGTTTCCGGTAGGGCAAATACCGCACTTGGCGCGGCGAAGCGGATATCGCAAGCCAGAGCCAGCTCCAGACCTCCCCCCATGCAGTAGCCATGGATGGCGGCTATCACTGGCTTGGAGATGCGGTCCAGGGACTCTATCCAGCGGGAATGCTCCATACGCTGACGAACCTGTATGGCCGACTCATCACCACGTTTTTCCTTGATGTCCGCACCGGCGCAAAAACCTCGGTCACCCTCGCCGCGAATTAGGATGACCCGCACCTGCGGGTCGGTCTCCAGCTGCGCCAAAGCCTTCGGCACGCCGATGCGGATATCGTCATTAATAGCGTTGATCTGTCCGGGCCGGGTCAGCACGATCCAACCCAGGGTGGAATCGCGCTCGATGCGAACAGCTCCATTGATCACCAGCGGATCCAATACCTCCGAACTGGAAGTCATACAAGCACCTCCTCGAACTCGAACACCTGGCCGTCCAGTTCCTTCGGGTCGACCTTGATCAGTGGCCGACCACCAACAGCTTCGCTCGACTCGATCCACTGGAAGGCAGTCCCCCGCGCGCGCAACTCCTCAGCCTTCGCAGCCAAGTCGTTGACACCAATGCGGATGTAGTACGGGCCCGGGCCCCAGTTGTTCAAATAGTGACCGGCATCGGTGTTCCAGTGGGTCGCTTCGAGCACATCGAGAGTCGCGCTGTTGGCCACAGTAAAGCCCATGCGCGCTCGGCGATAACCTTCCTCACGCAGTTGCTCCACCGGACCGCTGGGCTCCCAGTCAAGATTGGCGGACACCTTGCGCAAGGTCTCGTCCAGATCACGCACCAGGAAGCCGCGGGCAGTCACCCGCACCATACCGCCGGGCGCCAGGTCACGGGGCTGCACCGGCGGCAGCGCGTAGGTTTCCGCCGGCATCTGCAGCGGCTCGGTCTCCATGATCTCGATGCATAGGCCTCCGTCGACCGAAGGCTGGTAATACGGCTGCTCCGGCGTGGCACCGAGCCATAGGCGATCAAACGGCATCTCCGGCGTGCGCTGCGCCATGCGGAACGGCAGGCGGCGGCGCATCAACTTATCTACCAGCACAGAGAACTTCTCGCGGTGCAGGGCCAGGACAATGGAGTGGGTCATCATCGGCCGATGATGCCCCTGATAGTCCTTGAGGCTTTCTAGGAAATCGTGGAACAACGGGTCTCCGGGGTTCGGCTTGTCGAGGTGCCACTGCGGCTCGATGCGCGTAGGCGCCACCGCCAAGGATTTGTGCACCCGCAGGAAATGCGCGATGTAGGGGTGGTTATCGAACGCCTGCCGCCAGCGCTCATGCTTATAGACACCGAGCTTGTCCACTAGCTTCTCGGTCATCCCGTCGGGGTCCGGCACCATCATGTCGGCGCTCATCAACAATTCGAACATGCAACTTTCCTCTAGTCGTCGGCCAGGCGCGGAGACATACCACCGAGCATCCGCCCCTGTAGGCCGGGTTGATCAATGGGCGGTAGCAACGTGGACGTTTACGTCCGTGCCTTTCCCGAGAGGGCCGGGCACAGTGTTGCCAGCCATCAAGGGTTCTGCGGGACGAGCTTTCGGGTTGAGCAGGAAATGGGACAGGGCCGGTATGAGCACAAGAGCGCCGAGCATGTTCCAGAGGAACATGAAGGTCAGCAGGATGCCCATGTCGGCCTGGAACTTGATGGGTGACCAGGCCCAGGTAACGACGCCCGCCGCCATAGTCAAACCGATCAGGGCTACCACTCTGCCAGTGAAGTCTAGGGAGCGCCGATAAGCCACAGTCAGGCTGCCACCACGCTCCTGCACCGCCAACTGCACGCTGAGCAGGTACAGGGCATAGTCGACGCCGACGCCGACGCCGACGGCGATGACCGGCAAGGTCGCCACCTTCAAGCCAATACCCAGCCACACCATCAGGGCCTTGCAGATGATGGTTGTCATCAGCAACGGAATCAGCGCTACCAGCGTGGCACGCCAGCTACGGAAAGTGAGCAGGCAAAGTAATGCTGTGGCGCCATACACCGCCAGGTACATGGTGACGATACCCCGCTCCACCTCGATGTTTGTAGCAGCCTCGATACCGGCGTTACCGGCGGCAAGGAGGAACTCGACCGGTTGCTCTCCGGTACTGATGTTGTTCTGCCTGGCGAACTCCTCAGCAACCCGCAGCACGCGGTTGAGCGTGTCGGCCTTGTGATCGGCCAGATAGGCAATCAGCGGTGTGATCGAGCACTTCTGGTTGGTGATCCCCGGCGAGGAGATCATCGCCGAGTCTACCGAGGAATTAGTGATCGCCTGGTCACGACTGATGGTCAGCCACTTGCCGCTGCCTTCGGCCATGCCCGCAGTGAAGAAACGCACAGTCTCGGCCAGCGAACTGGTGGTCTGCACGCCCTCGGTCTGACGCAATTGCCAGGCCAGCCGGTCCATAGTCTGCAACGGCTGATAGAGGCGGCAGTTGTCCTCGTTGGTCTTCATGATCACCACGAACTGGTCGCTGGACAGGCCATAGTTGGCGGTGATGAACGCGTTGTCCTGATTGTAGCGCGAGTCAGCGCGCAACTCCGGCGCCCCAGGGTCAAGGTCACCGACCTTGAGATGAAGCATTACCACACTGCATGCAGCGGTAACGATAACGGACAGGGCGATCACCCCTATCGACCAGGGACGTTCGGTGAAGCGGTCAAGACCGTGCCAGATATGGCCGAGGAAACCGCGGTTGGCTTCCCCGGCGCGATCCTTCTCGATGGCGATCCGCGCGGCCTTCTGACTGACCCCGAGATAGGACAGCGCTACGGGGATCAGCAGCAGTTTGGTGAAGATCAGCACAGCCACACCGATACTGGTGGTCAAGGCCAAGTCGCGGATCACCGGGATATCGATGATCACCAGGACGGCGAAGCCGACGATATTACACAGCAACGCTGTCAACCCGGTCAGGAACAAACGGCGGAAGGTGTAGCGGGCAGCAATGTACTTGTGTGTACCACGCCCGATGTCCTGGAGAATGCCGTTCATCTTCTGCGTGCCATGGGAAATCCCGATGGCGAAGATCAGAAACGGCACCAGGATCGAGTAGGGATCCAGTTCGTAGCCGAGTAGCTCCATCAGGCCGAGCAGCCAGATTACGCCAGCCACGGCGATGCCAACCAACAGCAAAGTGCTGCGCAGGCAGCGGGTATAGAAGTAGACGAAGACTGCGGCGATGATCACCGACGCGCCGAAGAACAGCATTACCGCGTAGAGACCATCGATCAGATCACCGACCAGCTTGCTGAAACCAACGATATGGATACCAACCGAGTCGTTCTCCATCGACCGTAGTTGGGTCTCCAACTGGCGGGAGAACTCGCGGTAGTTCAGCGGCTGGCCAGTCTGGGGATTGGTCTCCAAGAGGGGGGCGACGATCATGCTGGAGCGACTGTCGTTGGCCACCAAACTTCCCAGAATGCCTGCGCGCGCGATATTGCGCCGAAGCTTGTTAATGGACGCCTGGCTACCGTTGTAATCGGCGGGCATCACCGCACCACCGTCGATGCCTTCCTCGGTAACCTCCTTCCAGCGCACGATCGGCATCCACAGAGACTTCATCCAAGAACGATCGACCCCGGGAATCAGGTACAGGGTGTCATTCACCTTCTGCAGCGCGGTCAAGTAGTCATGGTCATAGATGTCTCCCTTCTTGTTCTCCACCACGATCCGCACGCTGTTACCGAGCCCAGGCAACTCGCTCTTGTAGGCAAGATAATTCTTGATATACGGGCTGGCGCTAGGAATCATCTTTTCGAAGCTGGCGTTAACCTGCAATCGAGTCGCATGGAAGCCCAGTACCAGGGTGGCAACAAGGCATGCCAGCAACACCAAGATGCGATTGTTGAAGATCACTCGCTCGAGAAACCCGCCGGAGGTCATGTCGAAGTCCCGAAGGTCAGGGATCACCGGCATTCCACTGTTGTATTTCTGCTCGACCATTTCTACGTTCTCTCTGGAGGGGAGCCGCAGGCTCATTCCGCTGTGGCGATCTGCACGACCCGTGCGCCGGCGTAGGTAGCCACAAGCAAGCGGCCATCTCGGCCAGTTCGGCTCGCCGCATAAACTTCGCTGGAGCGTACCGGCTCAAGGGCCCGTACCAGCAATGAACTCGGGCCAGTACCGCCAGTTGCCCGCTCTGGCTGACCAGCACCAGCGAACCAGCCTCATCAACCAACCCCACCACACTACTGTCCAACCCGGTTTCGACCTTGCGCCAGTCCCGGCCATCATCCTGGCTCGCATACAAGTTGCCGCGCAGGCCATAGGCAAGCAGAAGACCGTCACGAGCGGCGATACCAAAGAAGGTACCGCCATAGGGCGTCTCAACCTTGACGAAATGCTGCGACTCGGGGTTCAGGCGCAGCAGCAGTCCCTGCTCGCCACAGGCGTAGAACTGACCATGGTCCTGGGCGAGTCCATAGAGGTGCATACGCCGCTCGTTATCCGAGCGCTCAATCCAGGGCTCCCAAGTGGCGCCGGCATCCGTGCTGTGCAGCATCAGGCCGAAAGCGCCCACTACAAAGCCATTACCCTTGTCATCGAAGGCAACATCGAGCAACGGCGTGGGCAAGACATCCGACGTTGCCGAGGTTTTCATTGCCAGGTCGATTTCACGCAACAGGTCGCCAGCCTGCTGATCTCCAGCTTTCTCTGCTCGCGAGTAGTGCTCGCGCAGGAGCACCAGTACCTGCCTTCCATCCAGGCGTATCTGCCAACTCCGGCCGCCATCGCCACTGTGCAATAGCAAAGCGTCGTGGCCGACGATCCAGCCATTCTTCGTATCGGTGAAGCGTACTTGCACCAGATCGCTGGAAACCGGACTGGGAACCTGGCTCCAATTCTGGCCATTGTCTTCCGAGCGTAGGATCACACCATGTGGACCGACACCGAGCAGTGCCTCGCCAGAGTGGGTCACAGCAACAATTGGAGGGCGTATATGAGGACTTACCTTCGGAGCAGGCTTGCTCAGGACGTCATTCCCGACAATCGTCGCCGCGCCAGCGAACAACGGGGCGAACAGCAACAGAGGAGTCGAAGCCACAGCCAACAACACCTGCCGGCGAACTTGCCATCTGCCAGTCAGCAGGCAGTGCATCGAATGGATCAGGTCACGGCAAGGGCTTGTCATTGTTATTTTCCTCAACCACCGGGCGCGTCCGGCCAAAGCAAGCACACCGACGCGCCCATTTCTTGTCATCTGCCCACGCAAGCAATGTCGCGCGGGCTCACAGTCAACGCTGGGTGACGCGGGAGACGATCGCCTCCGGGTTCATCTGACGCTCCGAATAGGGCTCGTCAGTGAAGCGATAACCACCTTTCAGCGCATCGTTCAACAGTGCCCACATCCCCTTGTTGAAGTCGTACACGACGTTCTTCACGTTGTAAGGGATGTTCTTGTCGTAAATCTGCACGCCGCTGAGGAAGATCGCCCGGTACAGCGCACCGCTCTTGTCCCAGGCGTCGTACAGGCCGATGCCGAAGGTGTCTTCATCGAGGTAGTAGGTCCGTTTGCTGTAGACGTGGCGCATGCCAGGCTTGAGAGTTGCCTCGACCACCCAGACACGGTGCAGTTCCCAACGCTCGCAGGCAGGATTGGCGTGGTTCTTGAGGAATTGCTCGTCCTGCTTGCAATCGAAGTAGAACTTGTACGCGTTATAGGGAATGTACATTTCCTTGCGGCCTACCAGCTTGTAGTCGAAGCGGTCCTGGCTGCCGGAAAACATCTGCAGTTCGTCGAACAGAGTTACCCCGCCCTGGCTGGCAACGGGGGTGTCGAAGTTGAACTCAGGAGCCAGCTTGACCCGGCGCTGCCCTGGGGTGTAGCTGAAGGAACGACGTGGCTTGGCTTCCGGGTCGAGGTAATCGTTGAGGACGATCACCTCCCCCGCCCGCCGCGCCGGGAAGTTGTTCAGCGAGAACACCCTGGCGTACATCATCGGATCACGATCGGTCTGGCTGGTCTGGTAGAACGGCGTTTCCTCGAAGGTCGCCTGCTCGGCAGTCTTGGTCACCTGGCCATTGGTATCGATCACCCAACTGTTGGAAGAACTGGTAGTGGAATAGCCCGGACCGATCTTGTAGCGCAGCTGCTGGTTCCACATCACCTCGTTGCCGTTTTTCGGGATAGGGAACGGCAGGCCGCCACGACAGGCGGGGTCGACCGCTAGGCCATCCTTTTGCACCTGGCAACCAGTGGCATTGCGTAGCGTCGCGTTGACCACGGCGTCGGGATAGGCGGTTGTCCGATGACTCGGGTAGACGTCCATGTACCAGGTCTCGGGATTGCGCTTGAGGAGGGCCTTTTGCCCCTCGCTGAGCTTGTCTGCGTATTTGTCGGCATTCGCAGCGGTGATGCGGAACAGGGGCTTCTCATCCTTGAAGGGATCGACCCAGAATCCGCTGTCCGGCTGGAACCCTGGCGGGGCCTTCTTCAGGCCACCCTCATAGGCAGGGATGGTACCATCGGCATTACCAGCTTTGATCGCCCCCAGGGCGTCAGGTCCTTGCCGAGTTCGGCGGCCTCCTGCTGGCTCACGGCAGCCAGTACCGGCAAAGAGAGTCCACCCAAGGCAAGGGCTAAGGCGAGTCGAAGTTTCATGACCAGTCTCCGTTCTTGGAATTATTAAAAGGAGGTTTTGTAGGTGAAGACCAACCAACCACGGTCGGTACCGCCAACGTTACCGTTGCCATTGACCATCCGCTCTCCATTGGCATTCAGGGAATTCTTCTCCTGCGCGGATACGTCGGCGTAGCGCAGGCTGAATTCGTGTTCCTGACGGTAGGTCATCTTCGCACCGACCGACCAGGAAAGCGCGCCCTCGCTACCACCACCGGCGCTGGCAGCATTACCGTGCAGGCCATAGTTAATGGTCAGCGGCACATCAAGAGTCCATGACGGCAGGATCTCGACATATTGCGGGGTGTAGTTCACCGCCACGGCGTAGTAGTCACGGGTAGAGCAGCCATCGGATTTGTCACCCTTGCCGCCGGTTTGGACATCCACGCAGTTGTAGCCTTCGCCTTTGTAAAGCTCCTTGTGCTCCGTCACCTTGTCCAGATGGCTGTAGGCGAACTCAGTGACCAGCGTTGCGTTATCGGCGATGAAGTTGCGCGGTACGCCGTACACGGCGTTGGCCACGAAGTGGATGGTGTCACCACGTGGCCCCTCATCGTCCAGCAAGCTGACGCCAGTAGCATTGAGCGCCCCATCCTTGCGATAGGACAGTTCTGCACCTACTGCGGCGCTGCCAATGGCCCGGGAAGCGCTGACGCCCACCAGCTTGACGTCACGCGGATAAACCAGTCGGTATTGGCGATGGGCAGCATCAACCTGTGGCGATAGCCAGGGTTGGTAGTCGTCGAATTGGCGATAATAAGCACCAAAGGTAGTTTCGATAGCCTCGACATTTAGCTTGGCCATCACTCCCCAGTTCTCACCATCGCGCCCACGCTTAGAAGACGCATGATTGAGGTTGAAGCCTGGAGCCGCAGGCAACCTATCAGGGCCTTCGAAGAAGGGATCTGCTGCGCCGAAGTAAGTTCCACCATAAGGGAAGCGGGTATTGTCCCACTCGTAGAAGTACTGACCGGCAATGGAAAGGTTGTCGGTGACCTGGGCTTTCGCGGAAATCTGCCCGATCGGCAGGAAGACTTCCTTGGTCTCGATACCGGGGCTAACTACTGCCTTCATACCATCGGTTGGTGCCTGGGAGTAGGACACAGCATGGGCACCGAACAGCAGCCCCTCCCCCAGTAATTGGTGTGCCGGCCGACCTTTACGTTGATGGGCGTCTGCCCCAGCTGGAAGTTGCTCCACACAAAGGCATCGAGGATTTCACCGGAGGGTCCGAGCGCATAGCGCTTGGTTTCGGAACTGTAGCGATCCCGGTTGTAACTGGTCGAATAGCCCGGGACGTTACTCTTCACATCAGTATCGTGGTAGGCATCGTCGTACCAGGCCGCGGCGCTCAGGCGTGCGCCGTACTGATCGCGGAAGGAGAGGTCAAGTTCACTGAGCAAATCCAGGCGATTGGTGACGACATCGCCCTTGTCGAATTTGCCGTCGGACTCGTCGTAGTTCGGGTTGTTCATGATCTTGTGGTCCTGACCCTCGGTCCGAACCCCGAGGTTGTACCGCACAGTGTTGTCCCATCGCAGCCGTAGGTCGGGATTGCCGACATCGATGTCCATCGCCATCACACCACCGACCTGCCCCATGACAGCCAGGGCCAGACCACTGAGAACGAGGGACTTGCGCCCAGACCTCTTCATTGCCATCGCGTTCATCTCAGATCCTTTTATTTTTATTTTCAAACACTTAGGAGCAGAATCGTACTAATACTCCCATCGGCCTCGCCTGGGGCCCCTTGGCAATTTATGCACACCAATCGCAGAAACGTTCCATCAAACCTATCAGCACCCTAGCCGATCAGCGCAAATAATTCCATATGCAGATTTCAATTCTATATTCAGAATCACGTGCACAGACTGAGGTCCCTGCTTAGAGGCGCCCCACGCTCCCGGAATGCGCGCAGTTTGGCCCCATACGGGACCTTCACAGACACCGGGTCAGGCAGAATGCGAGAGGCGAATCAAAAATAAACACAAACATATTTTTTGTTCAATATTTTCTTTAAAAAACCCGCTCTCTGGGATTTAATGCGGCGCAACAGGCCGGCATCCATCGGATACCCCCGGCCATCGGCCACAGCAGGAGGCTCCATGCACATCGATCTCAGAGGTAAACGAGTCATCATAACCGGCGCGTCACGAGGCATTGGCAAGGCAATCGCCCAGGCATTTGCCAACGAAGGCGCGAAAGTGGCTATTTGCGCCCGTACCCTGGAAGCTGTGACGACCGCTGGCCAGGAACTGGAAAGCACCGCGCAGGCAGTCATTGCTCGTGCCGTCGATGTCACCAATACAACAGGGGTCAAAGCATTTGTCACCGAGGTCGCCGAGACCTGGGGTGGCGTGGACGTCCTGGTCAACAATGCAGGTCAGGGCAAGGGCGGCAACCTGGACACCCTGACACCAGAGGCCATTCTCGAACACGCCAATATCCTGCAGCTGGGTCACTATCGTTTCGTCCAGGCAGTGGTTCCATACATGCGTGCTCAACGCTGGGGACGGATCATAGAAATCAACGCTCTCGCGGGAGCGTGCCCACCCCGGACGGCATCCCCTCGGTGATCAACCGAGCCTCCTGCATCGCCCTCTCGCGCTCATTAGGCATGTCCCTGGCGCAAGACAACATCCTCGTCAACAGTCTGAACATGGGCTGGATCGACACCGGGCAGTGGGAGCGCCATTACAAAGAGATGCCGCCCGGCGTAAGCCGCGAGGAGTTCAACGAGATGGTGCTCAAGGTGGTTCCACTCGGTCGCTTCGGCAAGCCCGAGGACGTCGCCGGCATGGCTCTGTTCCTGGCCAGCGAGTACGCTTCGTTCATCAGCGCCGCGTCCATTGACATCAGCGGTGGCATGGGTGGGCAGATAGCCTATTTCCCTACCCTCAAACGCGATTTCGTCGAAACAGCCCGGAAGCGCAACGAACAAGCCTGAAAGAGTCGACTCCCCGTCCCAAACGAAAGGAGCAGAACAACATGACCCAGACGATCTACGACATCCCACTCAAGAGCATCGAAGGCGATGCCCTGACGCTCGAGCGCTTCAAGGGCAAGGTACTTCTGGTGGTGAACGTTGCTTCGAAGTGCGGGCTCACCCCCCAGTATGCCGGTCTGGAAAAGCTCTACGAGGACAAGGGGCCGGCCGGGCTCGAGATCCTGGGCTTCCCAGCCAATGACTTCAGGGAACAAGAGCCCGGCAGCGACGAGGAAATCAAGGCATTCTGCGAACTGAACTACGCCGTCCGGTTCCCCCTGTTCTCCAAGATCGCGGTGACCGGCGAATACCGCCATCCCCTGTACCGACTGCTGACGGAGGCGCAACCACACACCGTAGGCGAAGGTCCGATGCGCGAACGCCTCAAAGGCTATGGCATAGAAGCGGGACCGATTCCCGCGGTACTGTGGAACTTCGAGAAGTTCCTGGTCAGCCGTGACGGACAGGTGGTTGGCCGCTTCGCCCCGGATGTGGCGACGGACGATTCGCGTCTACTTCAGGCCATCGAAATCGAACTGGACAAGCACTAGAAACCGCCCCTGATCTCATCGAGCCGGGGTGGGCTGTGCATTCCCTCTCGGCCGATGCCTATCAGCGCGTTTAGGAAGCACATGCCATGATCAGGAACTGCCGGAATGCCTGGGCGGGCTCCGGTAGGTCGGCGTCGGGACGCCAAACCAATCCGAGTTCCATGGGCGGAATGGCATCGGCCAATGGACGTGCCTCGATTTTCTTGCCCTCCAGGGACCAGGCGCGATAAAGCATGTCGGACAGGATGGCGACGCCAAAACCGTGCGCCACCAGACCACGCAGAGCTTCCATCGAAGAGGTACGGAACGCCACCTGTGGCGCTAGCCCCTGCGCCTCCCAGTAACGGTTAGTGGAGACGTCACCCTCGTCCACTGTTGCCAGAATATAGGCGTGCCCGGCGACATCCTCGAGAGTGACCGAGCTCGCCGTCATTAGAGGATGCTGACTAGCAAGCCAGAGCTGGCGCCGAGAACGGATCAGTACATGATGCTCGAAGCGAGACAGGTCCTGACTATTGGAGGTGATCACCAAACCCAGGTCAAGGCAACCGTCGGCCACTGCAGCCTCGATGCTCGAACGGTCCATGTCAATGAGGTCGATTTCCACCTGAGGGTAACTGCGTTTGAAACGCGCCAGAAGTGCCGGTAGGAAGTAGCCGAGCACCGTGTAAGACGCACCGACCCTCACGACTCCCTGCATCGAATGACCGAGTAACAGCGGCTCACTAAGGGCATCCTGCAGGGTATCCAGAATATGTCGGGCATGCAGGGCAAACTTGTGCCCCTCGGCAGTCAGTGCCACTCCATAAGGTAAGCGCTCGAACAGACTAGCCCCCAACGTTTCCTCAAGCTGCAGGACGGCCGCAGTGATTGCCGATTGCGACACATGCACCTTGAGTGCGGCCTGGGAGAACTGGCCGGCGTCAGCTGCCGCTACAAAGTAACGGAGTTGCCGCATGGAAATGTCCTTACCTCTCGCCATCTGCTTTTCCGATACCTGCCTCTTATTTTTATGAATCGCCTTCGTGATCTCCCTGGGTAGACTCGGGCTTAGACGAAAGCACCACCGAGCGAGCCTGCGCTCGGTGCTCCTGCGACCGTTCGCATTTCAGCGCCAATAACAAGAATTGCTGAAGGTTGAAGATGAACGCGATCAATTACTGCGAGTACGAATCCGAGCAATCGGGGGCTTTCGTGACAGAAGCATCGCTTTGCAAGAAAGGCTTTGACGTGCGCCAGGAACATGCCTTCTGGCCTAGCGCCGGAACTGCACTGATCGAGACCCGCAAGGGCTGTCTGATACGCATGCTACTCACCCCTTCGGGCTTCGGGTGCAACGAAAAAGCGCACAACCTCGGTAGCTTCCGCGGCCACATTCAGCACGAATTCAAACCACTCGGCCAACTTCTATTCATTCCCCATGGTACCGAGTTCCATCTCAAACATGACGCCTGCCAGCAAAAAGCCGTGATCTGCCTATTCGATCCGGCAGACCTCGGTGACCTGGCAGCCTACCGTTGGGATTGGGCAGGCCGCACCGACGAGAACATGCTCGACCTACAGAGTCACTACCTGCAAAGCACACTGCAACGCCTGGCCGAAGAAGTTGTCGCACCGGGCTTCGCCAGTGAGCTGCATACCGAATGCTTGCTAACCAGCATCGCCTTGGATCTGCGCCGGGAGTTCCTAGGCAGCCATCGCGACGATGAGGCATGCGGCAAACTAACGCCCCGTCAGCTGAAACTACTACGTGAAATGCTAGAGTATGGATCTGCCGAGGACGCTTCCTTGCATCGCCTAGCAGATGCCTGCTCACTGCCAGTGAGAAAGCTATCGGCGTATTTCAAGCACACCACCGGCAAGACTCTACGCTGTTACGCGGCGGAAATCCGTATCCGCAAAGCCATGGTGCTGCTAGCCGACAGGCATCTGCTGATCAAGCAGGTCGCCCATGGTGCCGGTTTCCAGAATGCTGCTGCTTTCACCGCAGCCTTTCGCAAGGAGGTTGGAATGACACCAGAGGAATTCCGTCATCAGCGCAGCAATTACAGTCCCTCTTAGCGGACCAGCAGTACATTCCGCTCCGCACCCCGGCAAGCATTAGACTTCTTAACCGCCGGGATGCAGGCCGCGGGCTCCCAAGCGACTCAGCGTTTGATGCTTGCAGTGATCTTCGCGTGCGGGCCGGCCACTTGTGCAGCCCAGGCCTCGGTGGCCTGGTCCAGGGTGTAGTCCATATAGTCGATCCAAATATTCTGTTCCTTGGCAATCTTCAGAAGACGCCGCCAGATCTGCTCGCGCTCAGCCGGTGGACGCTGACCGGTGCCGATACAAGACAACGAGCGGAACAGCAGGTCGGCAATGTCCAGGTTGACTTGCCGCCCCGCCCCGGTACCGATAGTCATGATCCGCGCTCCCCAGTTGGTGGCCTTCAGGGCGGTGAGCATCGGTTGGCCACAGACCAGATCGAGGACCACGTCGAACCCACCGTCGGCGGCGTCCTTTAGGGCGGCCACGTCGTCCGCTCCCCCAAAGTCACCACCTCATCAGCGATACCACGCGTTTTCAGGCCCAACAGGGCTTGCTCCGCGCGTGCGGCACCCACCACCTTACCCGCCCCCATACCACGAGCCAGTTGTAGAGCTATTTGGCCGAGGGTACCAGTGGCACCAAGGATGAGCACCTTCTCGCCCTTCTGGATCTCGGCTTTCTCCAACGGCACTATGGCCCCGGTAGCGGCGATGCCCATACTGATGGCGGTCTTGTCGTCGACGTCATCCGGTACCTCCCACACCTCGGGAGCAGGTACCAGGGTACGCTCGGCCCAGGCACCAAACGGCGCTACCGAGCGCTCACCAAAATACACGCGGCGGCCATCGGTGGTGTGCCCCACACCCTCTCCACGGATCACGCAGGGGTACTCCACCCCTAGGCGATAGGCACCGAGCACATCCCAGCCGCCGAGACCGGCAGTGTCGACGTCGATCAGGACCGCACCGTCCTGCAGCTCGGGTTCACAGAAATCGCCCACCAGCGGCGGAACATTGCGTTCGGAAATCACAGCAGCGCGCATACAGCCTCCTTCTTATTTTTTCTACACGATTTCAGAAGCCAATTAATTGAGCACATTTTAATAATTTGTCCAGAAAATTATCCATGCACTACCGCCGACTCCTGCCTGAAGCGCGGATACACCCCCAGCGTCAGCAGCAATAACGGGCCGACCAGAAAGCAGACGAAGCAGAAGCCAAACCGATTGCGGCAAGACCGGAGCCGCTGAGGATGATTGCCAGGGCAAGCCCGCGATTTTCTTCGAACCATAGATTGACCAGATGCGACCAAGTGATCTGCAAGGTACCCAGCCCGGCTAGCGGCACTAGGAAGAACCCCAAGTAGAGCGTCCAGATAAAACCACCGATGCGCGCTAGCGTGCAGACACTCAGGGCTAGCGCGACCAGCGAAACCAGCGTGACGGCGCGCAGGTCATAGCGCAGGTTGAGCCAGCCGGCCAGTTGCACGCCGACGATGGTGCCCAGTGACAGGGCAGTGATCGCCGCCTGCAGGTCAGTGCGCGCCCACCCCATGGCCCGTTCCAGCGGTATAACCATGGCGCCAAAGCTGTACAGCAGCAGCGAACTAGAGCTTGTCGCCACTCCGACGACTACCAGAATTATCACGTGCCAGCCCCGCTTTAATTCCGCGTTGTTGAAACCTTTCATGAGCAGGCCTCGTTCACTCTCGTGGTAAGTGTGTCAGTCGTTGCCGATGAAAACCGCGGCCTCGGCACTCTTGGCGATCACGTGCTCGCGTCGCACCCGGCCCGGCGCCTGCCCGGAGCCAGTAATGTCGACGTATTGGGGATGGACCAGGGTCGGACCGTTAGGCAGCTCCTGCAGAGCCAAGGCGACAATGTCTTCGGCCTGGGGCAAGGGCATGTCCAGTGCATTGGGGATGTTCAGGTGTCACCACGGCCTCCCGCGTTGTCGGCCATACTGAAGTTGCTCGATACCAGCGGGGCGTTTTGCCGATAGGAAAGGTCGACACCAACCGACCCGCCACCTTATACCGGTCCCACCGACCACCCCAGGCCGTAAAGTCGAACGTCCCTGGCGTAGACGTAGCGTGCGAAGTCACTGCCGACCTGCAGCCCCCACGGGTTGTAGTCGTCGAACCGGCGGTAGAACAGACTGAGGTCCGAGTGCAGGAAATCCAGGCTATAGGTGCCCATCCCCCCCAGTTGCTGCGGTTTCGCGGCGTCACCGGATCGTTGATCGGTCGGGCGACGCCGGTGAACAACGGCATCCGGTCAGGGCCCTCAAGAGCGACGCCGGCAGAAGCGAGATAGGTGCCACTCTCCGGCGCGCGGGTCGACTCCCACTCGAGGAAATACTGGGCGGCGACGGACAGGTTCTCGGTGAACTGGGCCTGGGCGGATAACTGCCCAGGGGCAGAAATATCTCGCGTGTCTCGGTCCCCGGGCTGCTAACCGCCTTGCGTCCATCCAACGGGGCCTGCGAATAGGACACTGCATGGCCGGCGATCAGCACCCCATTGCCCCAATACACCGTATGACGACCTGCACGTACGCTGATCGGTACGTCGCCGAGGTTGAAGCGGGTGAAGGCAAAAGCATCAAGCAGCTCGCCGCTCAAGCCTCGGTGATAGCGCTTTGTGAATCCGGAGCAGTGCCTGCCGCTGTAACTGGAGGTACTCGAGCCAGCCCCCGCGCCGGCGTAGTAGACGTTACCGGAGGCCGTCTCGACATCCGTATCGGCATAGGCCTGGTCATACCAGGCTGCACCGCTGACGCGGAAGCCATGGTACTCCCGGCAGGTCAGTTCGAATTCGCTCATCAGGTCAACGCGGTTGGTCACCACGCCCCCACGATCAAACTTCGAATCGGACTCATCGTAGGTGGCGTTATTGGCCAGGGCACTATCACGCCCTTCAGTCCGGACCCCAAGGTTGTAGCGCAGAGTATTGTCCCTGCGCAGCTTCAGGTCCGGGTTGGCAGTTTCGAACTCCTGCGCCTGGACCATGCCCCCACACGCCAGAGCCGCCAGCATACCCAGCAGCAAATGGCCCCAGATCAGGTTGGCACTCGACATCAGCAGTCTCCGTCTTGCTCGTTGTTATTTTCAGCCGGTGCTGACGGTCTCTCGGCACGACCGCAGTACTAGTAGACGGGAAGGGCGGGGCCGGAAACAACGAATCGGGGTATCGCCGAAACACAGAAATCTATTGCCGAAAAGCACAGGCGAAAACCAAGGCATTAGATTTTCAGATACCTATAAGTAATTTTTATCACTCAACAAAAAATGAACACTAACCAATAATTCGTTCAACAAAATGCGAGACGTCCTGGCGCGGTCGCAACGACAAGAACAATTGGAGGTTAGCCGTGAGCACACCACTCTCCTTGGAAGACAAGTACGTCCAGCAGACCGGAAAGGCCCTGATGACAGGGATCCAGGCACTGGTCCGGCTACCATTGATGCAACGCCAGCGCGACCTCGACAGCGGCCTCGACACCGCAGGCTTTATCTCCGGCTATCGCGGCTCCCCCCTCGGCGGCTTCGACCAGGCGCTGTGGAAAGCCCGCGACCACCTCAAGCAGCACCAGGTGTTGTTCCAGCCGGGGGTCAATGAAGACCTCGCGGCCACCTCGTTGTGGGGTACCCAGCAGGTCAACCTGTTCCCCGGCGCCAAGCACGACGGCGTGTTTGGTATCTGGTACGGCAAGGGCCCCGGCGTGGACCGCTGCGGCGATGTATTCCGTCACGCCAATGCCGCCGGTACCTCACGCTTCGGCGGCGTGCTGGCCATTGCCGGCGATGACCACGGTGCTCGCTCCTCCTCGCTTCCGCACCAGACCGAACACATATTCAAGGCCGTGATGATGCCGGTGCTGGCACCATCCGGCGTGCAGGAGTACCTTGACTATGGTCTGCACGGATTCGCCATGTCGCGTTACTCCGGGTGCTGGGTAGCGCTCAAGGCGGTAGCCGATACCGTAGAAAGCGCGGCCATCGTCGACCTTGACATCAATCGCGTGCAGCCGGTCACTCCCGATTTCGCTCTGCCCGAAGGCGGACTCAACATCCGCTGGCCGGACCCACCGCTGGCCCAGGAACAGCGATTGCTGGAGCACAAACTCTACGCAGCCGCCGCCTATGCCCGGGCCAACGGCCTCAACCGAGTGACTCTGGACTCGAGTCGGGCACGCATCGGCATCATCACCTCCGGCAAGTCCTATCTGGATGTGTGCCAGGCGCTGGAGATTCTCGGAATCGACCAGGAGCAGGCCGAGCGGATAGGCCTGCGAGTCTACAAGGTCGGCATGGTCTGGCCGCTAGAGGCCGAGGGAGTGCGCCAGTTCGCCGAAGGGCTGGAAGAGATCGTGGTGGTCGAGGAAAAGCGCCACATGATCGAGTACCAGCTCAAGGAGGAGCTGTACAACTGGCGCGAGGATGTGCGCCCGCGCATCGTCGGCAAGTTCGACGACAAGGGCGAGTGGAGCCTGCCGCACACCGATTGGCTGCTGCCGGCAATCAACGACTTGACGCCGGCGCAGATCGCCCGAGCCCTGGCCAAGCGCATCTTGCGCATGCACCCGCACGGTCCGTTACAGATGCACCTGGCGGTGCTAGACGCCCAGTTCGGTTGCAAGCAGCAATTCAGCAACCTGATGGAGCGGGTACCGCACTACTGCTCCGGATGTCCTCACAACTCCTCAACCAAAGTACCGGAGGGCAGCCGAGCTCTGGCAGGCATCGGCTGCCACTACATGGCGGCCTGGATCTATCCGCGCACCGAGACCTTCAGCCAGATGGGCGGCGAAGGCGTGGCCTGGGTCGGCCAGGCGCCATTCACAGAAACCCGCCACGTGTTCGCCAATCTCGGCGATGGCACCTATTTCCACTCTGGCCTGCTAGCCATCCGCGCGGCCGTGGCGGCCAAGGTGCCGATCACCTACAAGATCCTCTACAACGATGCTGTGGCGATGACCGGAGGGCAACCGGTGGACGGCAGCCTGAGCGTGGCGCAGATCTCCCGACAACTCGCCGCCGAAGGCGTTCAGCGTATCGTGGTAGTCAGCGACGATCCGGACAGATACCAGGAGGTACACGACCTGGCAGCCGGGGTACCGGTCCGGCATCGCGACCTGATGGAAGAAGTGCAGAAGCAGCTGCGTGAATTTCCCGGTGTATCCGCGATCATCTATGACCAAACCTGTGCTGCCGAGAAACGCCGCCGTCGCAAGCGCGGCAAATTTCCCGATCCAGCGCGACGGGTAGTGATCAACGAGGCGGTTTGCGAAGGCTGCGGCGATTGCAGTAATAAGTCCAACTGCATGTCGGTAGTCGCAGTGGAGACCGAGTTCGGTAGCAAGCGAGAGATTGACCAGTCGTCCTGCAACAAGGACTTCACCTGCCTCTCTGGATTCTGCCCAAGCTTTGTCACCGTCGAAGGCGGCCGGCTGCGCAAGCCCAAAGCGCTGGTGCAGAGCGCCGGGGATGTCTGGGAGCTTCCCGAGCCGTTGCTGCCCGACCTCGGGCAGCCCTACAGCATCCTAGTCACCGGCGTCGGTGGCACCGGAGTGGTCACCATCGGCGCCCTCCTGGGTATGGCAGCTTTCCTTGAGGGCAAGGGCGTGCTGAACCTGGACATGGCCGGGATGGCGCAGAAAGGTGGCGCGGTTTGGTCACACATCCGCATCGCCGCTCGCCAGGAACAACTGTTCGCCCCCGCATCGCAGAGGGCGAGGCCAGCCTGTTGCTGGGCTGCGACCTGGTGGTGAGTGCCAACACAGAGACCCTGGCCAAGCTGCGCCAGGGCGTCAGTCAAGCCCTGATCAACAGCGAAGAAAGCATCACCAGCGCCTTCGTCCGCACCTTCGCCCGCCAGGCGGAAACCGGTGACCTGCTGGAAAACCCCGACCCTCGCTTCCGCAGTCACGAAATGGCCGCACAAATCAACGAAGCAGTCGGCGCGGAGCGGGCGGAATTTGTCGATGCCAGCGCGATCGCTACCGCTCTGATGGGCGACTCCATCGCCACTAATACCCTCATGCTCGGCTATGCCTACCAGAAAGGTTGGTTGCCGATAGGCGAGACGGCCCTGCTGGAGGCCATCGAACTTAACGGCACGGCGGTTGAGTTCAATCGCACTGCCTTCGTCTGGGGCCGCCGCTACGCAGTTGACTCGCAACGAGTACGCCAGTTGCTCGCAGCGGGCAGGGTCGAGAGCCGCGACCGGCAGTTGTCGCAGAACCTGGACGAGATCGTTGCCCGGCGCACCAAGTTCCTGACCGACTATCAGGACGCTGCCTACGCCGAGCGCTATCGTAAGCGCGTCGAACGCTTCAGCGTCGCGGAAAGCACCCTCAATGGCCAGCCCGGCGCCCTCACCGAGGCAGTGGCGCGCTATTACTTCAAGGCACTGGCGATCAAGGACGAGTATGAAGTAGCCCGTCTTTTCGCCAACGACGAGTTCATTCGTAAGATCGAGGCAACCTTCGAGGGCAATTACCACCTGAACTTCCATCTGGCCCCACCACTGCTCAACAAGACTGCACCGGGTGTAGAACCGGCCAAGCGCAGCTTCGGTCCATGGATGCTCAAGGGCTTCCGCCTGCTCGCCCGTTTCCGGCGCCTGCGTAACACCTGGCTCGACCCCTTCGCTCGCACCCATGAGCGCAAGGTCGAGCGCGCATGGCTGGAAAGCTACGAGGCGATCCTCGACGAAGTGCTGGCCCGCTTCACTACCGACAACTTTGCCGCTGCGGTGGAGCTAGCTCGATTGCCGGATGCCGTACGCGGCTATGGCCAGGTCAAGGAGCGCTATCTAGCCCACGCCGAAGAGCGCAAGACACGATTGCTAGCCCGGTTGCGTGGTGAAGCACAGTTCCACGACGCCACTCAGACAACTGGCATGAGTGCACACATCCAGGTCACCCAGTTGTGACCACGACGAGAGCTCGGGCCGAAGACAGTTTTATTCGGAGAGGTAGCATGCAAGACGTCGTCGCCGCCGACCGTACCGCCATCGGTGTCTTCCAGGACAGCCTGGCCGACTTCAGTGCCGTCGAATTAGGCAGCGCCGTAATCCGCACCCTGCTAGACAAAACAGGCTTGGCTACAACCTACGTAGATGAAGTGATTCTCTGCCAGGTGCTTATCGAGGGCTGCGGACAGAATCCGGCACGCCGGGCGGCAATCACTGCCGGGCTGCCTTATGTCGTGCCCGCCCATGAGCAAGCTGTGCGGGTCGGGTCTGAGACAGTCGCCATGGCGGCCCAGACGATCCGCTGCCGCGATGGGAATCATGGGTGTTGGCCGGTCCCAGCCAGCCGCAAATACCTGGAAAAGGCCGGCTGGGCACTGGCCGATCTCGACCTGATAGAAGCCAACGAAACCTTCGCCGCGCAGGCTCTGTCAGTTGGCGGGGAGCAGGGTTGGGACATCGACAAAGTCAATGGTGGTGCCATCGCTCTTGACCACCCGATCGACCCTTCCGGCTGCCAGGTACTGGTTCCCCTCCTGTACGAAATGATCCGCCGCGATGCCAGGAAGGGCCTTGTCACGCTGTGCATCGGCGGAGGCCAGGGGCTTGCCTTGACGCTGCATCGAGATTAATCGTGAAACAAACCATATCGACTGCCGAGTCCGACTGCCCAGCCGCCGAATCGATGCTATATCGGCACGAGGAATACACAAAGCCGCAATTGGTCAAACAGCCTTGCGCTCACGAAAGACTTCGTCGGGTGGCACTCCAGCTGTTCGTCGAGCAAGGCTTCCAGAGCGTCAGCCTGCGCCAGCTCGCCAATGCTCTCGGCATGCAGGCCGGATCGCTATACAACCACATGGACAGCAAGCAGGCATTGCTGTTCGAGCTAATCGAAGAGCATGAGTCAGATCTGCTGGACACACTCCGGGCAGAAGATCCGAGTAATGCCAGCGGCTTGCAGCGCCTACGGCAATATATCCATTCACATGTGCACTTCAGTCTTGCTAATCACGGCAGGCAGGTATTATCTCGCCTAGAACTCCGCCAGCTCACCAACGAGCAAAAGAACGCGATAATGGTAATTCGACTGGCTCAGATTGAGCATATGCGGGGAATCATCAAGCAAATATCGAGCAAGTATGTTAGGGATGAGGGAAAACTGACGTTGGTCGTTCGTAGTGTAATGACTATCCTTGACGATTATCCGGAATGGCGCCTACCAAGCCGCCGGCTCGACGCGTTGGTCGAATTTCTGACACAACTTGCAGTAGTGGGTATTACATATCAGAAATTTCAAAAATGAGTACTGCCGGCGCATGGTGAACCTAGCCCCCAAGACGGATGTACCACGTGCAGTCTACATAGGGGCTAAGCAAAGAAAATTGGCCGATTCAGCTTCATCCTGGCAAACCACCTCGCTTGAAAGAAGCCCACGAATTCGCATTCACATCTGCATCGTAAGCACACAGCCTATTTCTCTAATGATCAGTCAGATAGAAACATCTGAAGAAAGCGGAAAAATTCGGAGAACTCTTCCTCACTGAACCTCGATAGCCGAGAATTCAGCAAAGGGACTATGAACTCAGTCCCCTGTCAGCTATTCGCTCCCCCTCCGGAGTCAGGCGCAGGACGATCACTCGACGGTCCTCGGTACTCCGGATGCGACGAACGAGTCCTTTGCTCTCAAGCCGGTCAAGCATGCGTGAGACCGAACCAGTGTCGATACAGAAGAGTTTGGATAGCGCCACCGAGGTAATCGCCTCACCTCGGCGTAGAGTTAACAGCACGCCCATTTGCTGCCCAGTAACCCCCAGTTCCTTCAGGGCAGCATCCGCCTCACACGAGACAATGTTCCGCGCCTTGACCAACATGAAACCTATATTCTGGCCAGGCACGAAGTTTTTATTTGAATAATGCACCATCAGTTTGCCACCCTATCTAACAAATCCATCTGATCGAAAAGACTGGAAGCTGTCATTTCTCGCTATGGGTCATTGCTGGCAGACAGCATTAGGAGCCCCAAATCATGAACGAAATACAAAATACTGTTCAAGTGTATCGTAATAAACAATCGATGACATCATGCGTAACGCTGCCCATATAGGTATCTTCTGGACTCTCGCCGGCCGCTTCGAAACCTTCTGCTCGCTGGTAGCGATGTGCCAGCCAAGGCTCCTCCCCCCGATCAGCGCATGGCAGGTGGTAGGAAACACCATGGCCAACGGGCACGCACAGATACTACTGCACCCCGAACAGCTTCACTCGAGCCACAGAGCGATGCTCCCGAAAAGCACGGATGACAGCTGCGGGAGTGATGGTTGGCGGTGACTTTGGTGGGGCTAAATGCACGGCGAGGGCTAAGCTCGAAGCAACTGTCTGCAGCAGTTGCCACCTCAGGCGATTTGACGACTCCTAACAGGGTGCCAGCAATGGACTGCCCCCGACATAGGAGCAAGTGTTCACATCTTTTTTCAGCGGAGCTGCTCACCTCTTCTTAGCTGGCATACTGGCATAACGATCAGCCTACTCTGACCACCACCATACATATGCTTGAAACCATTGAGGCTGGCTTCGCGGTTTGACTGTGTTTGGTGGCGCGACTCAAGGGGATCAGCGAAAACCAGATTGCCATGCCAATACAAAAGAGTAACAAGCAAGTCATTAGGATGCAGCGGAAGATGAAGTACAGCTCCGGAGTCAATACTGCGACAGGAGTGGTCGTTTCTATACTGCCTCCTCAACTTCCTGTCGCAGCCCCTCACGCTGCAAAAGCGTAGCGAGCCAGCGGATCAGCTTTGTAACCAGGACTCAACGACATCGTTGCCATACTCCGCTTTCCAGGCTTTCAATACCTTGTGGTTACCACCTTTGGTTTCTACCATCTCACTAGTATGCGGATTCCTATACACCTTGACAGCACGCGCACGTCGCGTCGATTGAGATATGCGAGCGCCACGCACACCGGCTTCACGTACCGTCTCCGGATCGAGAATCGAAACTATATCTCGTAGCGATTTTCCATAGGCCGCCATCAGTTCCTTGATTTTCGTTTCGAACTCGATTTCTGCCTTGAGCGCGGCATCGTTTTTCAGTGACTCCAAGTGTGCCAGCTGTTCAGCCAGCGCCTTCTCTGCGGCTCGGAACTCGACAAGCTTTGACATTTAACTATCCCTACCCAAGGGATTAACTCAGCGTTCAGACTATACCGTAGAAGTAATCTACGCACCAAAGGGAGATCATCGCCAAGTATTTCTCTTCTCTGTCCAGTGCGCTGCCAACCAACGTCTCTACAAAAAGACACGCCACAACAAGCGCCAACTTCACAAGCAGTACGACCGCACAGCCACACCAGCATATGGGATGACCTCTACGGTAGTCGAATCGAGTATTGCTGCTACGATTCGTAGCAGTGATGCAAAAGTTACCCTCACAGTTAGCTCTCTTCGGAAACAAACACAACGAATGTCTAATCCCTAGCAGGGTAGCGGAGGCTTGCATTCCTCCGCAAAACACAGGAGTGTATTCAGTAGAGATACAGTCATAGCAAGGAGATCCTGTGGGGAGCAAGATACCTCGAGCACTCATCCAAGGGTTGGGCGGCATCACTGCGCTACAGTATGAAGCGCTCAGCACAAGCCCCCAACCCTACTGCGACTCCCATGTGTGCAATGCAGAAATAAGCTTTGTCAAACGACACCTTCGAAAATGCGCTGACCAGACGATAGAGGTTCTCCCTTGCTATCGCCTGAAGAAGAGCTCAGAGCATCACCAGAACTGTAAATACAACTTGAAAGGTGCGCTTTCGGTTGTTGCAAGAGAATCTGATTCCGACTTATTTGGCGCGATCGAAAACGCACGCTACGAATTGCGTCTCCACATTCTGCAAAATGCATATTGGGAGTCTACAAAGGCGGCTTTCGAACGAAAAGCTAGACCACCGCGCCCAGACACCCCAGAGAAGAGCTACTCCAGCCATGGGAAGCTCAGCACCTATTTAAAAACACTCAAACAGATACTTGAGCTTCGCAATCTTTGCGCAAACAATGAAGAACTAAAGGAACTCATCACCCTAGATCACAAAGGAATGAAAGTCCCGTGGTCAAGATTTTTCTTTGACCATGAGAATCTCCATACTTTTCTCAAGTACTACCCCAAAGACCAATACACCATTCCCCTAGCTATTAACGGCCACATTGACAGAATCGAGCAGCCTTCGACCCAACGGAAATATCATACACTCAAGCTCGTCCCCCCATTTGTCAGCCCAAACGCCCAGAACGTCATCAAGAAACCTCAACCCCAGATCGTTGTCACCACTCCCGATCTCGCCACACATTTCAACCCAGGGGAGGAGTACATCTTTTTCGGTATCTGGAAACCATCCATTTCATACAAGAAAACAGAAAAATATCATTGGGAAAACCAACGAATAGAAATGTACATCAAGAACAGCGAGCACTTTATACGCTGCGAAGAGAACTAAAAACAGCGAGAACAGACAACTATGGCCCAATATAAATATTCGCAAATCTTGCAGCAGAACAATCATCCCGCCTTTGATGAAACACACGCGCCCGGCGCAACGGCAACCAATCCGGGAATTTACCGATGCACCGCCTGCGGAGATGAAATCGCAATTGCCAAGGGGCACACACTGCCGCCACAAAACCATCACCAACACGCACCAGGGGCCGGTAAGATTCAATGGCAGTTGGTCGTCTTCGCCCAACAGCGGTCATAACCTCACCTCGGGAAAGACTAAGCGCACTCTCCTCGCCACATGCAAGTATGGCGCGCTCCCATGCCCGAGTCATCGAACAACGAGACGGTTGCAGCCTTCAAGACGGCGCAACCGCTTCCTCCAGGAGATTCAACAGACCACGCCCCCCAAGACTGGTAGACGTTAATCAGCGCCTGTAGAACTAACGCTCACTATTCGGTTCGGCCCCAGCAGTCCCATGGCCCCATAGAGTAGCCAAGTTGCCATGCGCTCCAGATAATCAAGGGCCTCATCTTGGACAAACTCCCGGTAACAGCATCGTCTTGCCGGTGGCAGCCGGCCATGATTCGCGAGGCATAGCAGCACCATGTCATGCAGTAGATAGCCACGAACGTCATAACGGCGATCCACTGCCCTGAGGAGTGTTCGATAACACGCCACATAGACATAGGCAGAGGGGCCAAGGGAAGCCTTGCGACTCATCCTTGAGCCCCTGCTAGCCAAGACTCGATGAACTGGAGTACGTGGTCGGTCTTGCCCGCACTGACCAACTCTTCTGCCGTTCGATAATCGAAGGCCGGCAGCGGCTCGTTACGGAAACAGAAAATCACGCGGTCGAGCGAGGAACCACTCTCCGCTAACATCAGTACCACCCGCAGCGCATCCCGGATAAACGCCTGCACTGGCGCCGACTCCGGCGTATGCGAGAGCTCCCTGCACGTCACGCCCGCCCGAGCCGCCAAGGTTTCCGGGTGCATGGCGAACACCTGAAGGTAGCGCTCCAGCGAAACGCTTACTCCATCCGCAGCGCGCAGGTACTCCATCAGCGCTGGTACCGACATCCTCGGTAAATCCACGGCGTCCATAACACCCCTCGTTGTCCGCCCCTTTGAATGCAGCATGCGCGCAAATGGCCAACCTGAGTAGTACGACTCCTCGCGCAATGCTTGTCGGCAGTCCTCTTGCCGCAAGGAAATCTTCACGGCCGCCGCCCGCCTGAAAGTTTTCCTCACTCCCCGCAGAAAATCTTCACTTCGGGGGTTCTGGTCGATTTTTTCTTCAGCCACCTTCCCCCTGGCGCGTCACGACCGGGAGGGCTGGCGCAGCAATTCGCCGAAGGGCATCTCCGGCTCGATATAGCGCAAGGCCGAACGCCCATCACGCCAGCCGACATACTCCATCAGGGCCTTCTGACTCCAGCGATTGTCGCTGGCCCAGGTCGCAAAACCACGACGCAGCGAGTGGCTGCTATAACGCTCAGCCGCCAAACCACTGTGCAGCAGCGCCTGGCGCAAGATGCGTGACACGCTGTTCGGGTGCAGCGCCTCCTCGGCCAGATGCCCCCAGCGATCCAGCGCCCGAAACACCGGCCCCTGCTGCAGGCCAGAAACGGCCAGCCAGGTCTCATAGGCCTGCACCGGGCACAAACGCTGCAAGGCCGGTACGCTGAAGTGTTGCCCGCGGTTCTCGCGATCCCCCTTGCTGCGCGGGACGAAGACCACGAGCTTTCGCGACGGCTGCACGTGGATGTGTTCCACCTGCAGTCGGCACAGCTCGTCGCTGCGAAAGGCCCGCCAGAAGCCCAATAGGATCAGCGCGCGATCACGGTGAGCGCGCAGTCGTTCAGCGGCATCCTCCGACTGCTCGCACTGCTCCAACCATTCCACACATTGGTTCAACGCCTGCAGTTGCAACGGTTCTGCCTGCCGCTCCACCTGCGGATGTTCGGCTCGGATACCACGAAACACCTCGCGCACCCGCAACGATTTGGTGGGATCGACAAAGCCATTGCGCGTATGCCATTTCGCCAACGCCGCCAAACGCCCGCGCAGCGTGCTGCTCGACAACTCACCGGCGTAGTCCGCCAGGTAGGCCGCAACAGACTCGGCAGTCGCCGGCAGGAAACCACCCCAGACCACCTCGAAATGCTCCAGGGCCTGGCGATAGCGGCGCAGCGTACTGTCACGCGTGCCGGCCTGGATATAGTGCGTCACCCGGTCAGTCGCCATGAGCCACCTCCCGCGTACCGAATAACCGCCTATAACGGTGCTTTTCACGCCTCACGTTAGAGAAATCCCAATTCTCTAACGTCAGTTCGTCAGCTGTTGATGCCAAAATTCGGCGGCAGTACACCTGTAATTCCATACTCCATGACACGCTACGAAATTGTCGGAGGTCGCCATGGCCAATGCCGGAGTCAACAAAGCCTTGGTCAAACAGGCTCGCGATGCGCTGCTTGCGCGAGGCTTGCGCCCTACCATCGACAACGTCCGTATCGAGCTAGGTAACACCGGATCCAAAAGCACCATTCAACGCTATCTGAAGGAACTCATTAATCAGCCTAGACCTGATCCAACGCCCTCGTTGATTCGGGAGCTCGAGCATCTCTTGCTACCCGTGGCGGAACGTCTGCAGGCCGCGGCCGAGGACGCGATCATCACGCAACGCGAAGCCCTGGCGAGAGAGAAGGAGGAGTTTCGCCATCAACGACAACTTCAGGTCGAGCGGATCCAGCAGTTGCAGGAGCAAGTCAGCCAGCTGAAGCAACTGGCGCAAGAGCAACGTGAGCGTGAACACCTGTTGCTGAATCAACAGCAACACGGGGAAGTCGAGATTCGCCGCCTACTGCAAGCCGACACCAATGCTCAACTGTTGCTGGAGGAGCGTGCGGCACAGCTGCGATCGCTAGAAGAGAAGCTTCGACATGCGCGCGACTCCCTCGAACATTATCGGCAACACCAACAGGAGCTAAGAACCCAAGAACTGAGCCGCCATGAAGCGCAACTCCAACAGTTAAAGAAGGAGCTTCGCATCGTGCGAGACCAGTTGATGAGCCAGCAAAACGATGTCGTCGCCCTCAATCGCGCCAATGAACGACTCATCGCCGAAGCTCAAATGCTGACTCAGCGGGAGTTTGAGAAGGAGCGGGAACTGCGCGAACTGCACGCGCAAATCGAACAGAGCCAAGCGGCATGGAACACCGAACAGGCACATCTGCAACGCGCGCGGTTGGATGCAGAGGAAGAAGCATCATCGCTGAAAAAGCGCCTCCGTCCGCACCTAACAGCGCTACGCGTGCAACAACACCAGTTGCGTGACCAGCGCCGTCAAATCGAACAGTTGCAGACGGTACTGCAACACACGCTTCCTGAACGAATTGCTCAGGCCAGTACCCTCGCCAGACAAGAGACCCGGTAAGAGTGACGCCTTGGTGTGCACCCTACGCGACAAACTGCAGTTGAGTTCGCCGCTGGTAGTCTAGTGCCCGTCTCGCACTTTGCAGCAACGCAGTGGAACAGGGCCTTCTACTCCCCTGCGTACTGTCAATCAGCAGCACCTTGAGTTCGCAAGCCCAATGACGATCCATTAGCTTCCAGAGTAGTTCATAGCCTCGATCATCCGCGTCTTTTGCCCACTGCATTTCACGCATCAGGCAAAACAAATAATTCCTGAATTTGATGGATTGATGAAGTGCTTCGGCGGTTTCTGGCCAATTATTTATGACGATATCCTGACGCTTAGCGAGCAGAGAACTCAGCACTTCATACAGTTCCGTCGAAACGAAGCAAAGTGGTTCGCGCAAACAAGCTATCTCAAAGTAATTCGAAAAATTCTTCTGCAACCATAGACTGTGCAGCTGCCACTTCAAAGAGAATGAGAAAAGCATCGCCAATAGCAATCCAAAGCGCTGCCAGCTCGGCACGCCGCAAAGGCGTTCCATGTCTGGATTGGAGAAGCCGGCAATATCATGACCGTTCAGTTTAAAGTGTTCCACAAGGCTATCGGTAGGTTGTTGAGTGGCCAGCACCCTTAGAACATCCCAGAGTGGATTATTATAGACCTCGGACAACATCGGAAACTCCGCGCACAAGCGAATACGCACTTCATCTCGGATTTTTCCGCCCCGAAAACAGACCCGCCAGTCTTGATAAGGATTGTCCATCAGTCCGTTCAGTACTTGACGATCAGCCCACATATTCCCTGCGGTCATTAGGGCATAGGGTTTATGCGCACAACCAAACACCTGAGGCAACGAGTGCCCCATGAAGAGCGAACGCAAACGCGTGACATGCCGCGTTGGCTGCCTGCCTAGCTCCATCGACCCATACCGTACCAAGCAGAACACCCCCTCACCATACGCCTAGCAAATGCTAAAGCAACACCCCTATCTAAGCCCCGGTTTAGACGCATTTAGCCTCAAGAAAAAATTCGAAATTCCGTATTACACCGGGCCGTAAAGAGGAGGACTCTCGACCTTGAGTGTCGACACATGGCGAGGATGCGAATTGCTCTCGTCGCGTACTGAGTACGGCACCTGGTTAGGCCCATCCAGCCCAGGGGACTCATCATGGCTGCAGCTAATGAAACAGCACGAAACGTGACTCGCTGTCACTATGGAAAAAATGTTGTTTTTTTCCCGTCCCGTAAGAATAACTGTCAAGTAATCTGCGAAAGCGTGCTGGAAGCAGATTACTGCCTCCTACTTGAGTTCGATAAGCAAGTCTTGGACTATCGGAGCCAACCTGAAACCTTGACGCTTCTCGATGACGGCGAAACTTTTATCTACACACCGGACTTCTGCGTAAACAGTAGTGAAGAGCTATTTTATGTAGAGGTAAAACCAGATCGAAATCGATTACCCTCAAAATATCTTCGAAAATTAACGGCTGCAAAAAAATTACTCAACGAGCGCGGTAGCGAACTTCAACTTTTAGACACCAGTGATATCCGCCCACACCATCTATTGAGAAATCTAAAACTGCTGTACTCACGCTCGTTCAATACCCGCCCCGAAGAATACGCCTACCTCATTAGCCAAATACCTCTTTTGCCGAGACATCTGACACTCGACGCCTTGCTACGAGAACTACCAGCCATCAGCTGTTCGGCCAAATACTTGGCCATTTTCAACGAGGTCTTCGGCGTTGATCTGGACCGTTTATTAACAACAAGCACGACGCTGGAGGTATTATCATGAGCCATTCAAGCCCCCCAATGGTCGGTGCCCAGTACGATCTGGAACACGACACCTATGTCGTCACCTGCGTCTTGGATGACCAGATCTCTCTGTGCTCACTTACTGGATTCCAGCGACGCTACCTCTCACGCGCGGAGTTTGCCGTGTTGGAACATCAGGGCAGCATCACTAAAAAGGTGGCCGCCCCTGGCGAGCTCAGCGACGCTTCTCGGTTGCTCCGCTCGGCAGCCGACCGGCAGAAATATGACTATCGCCGTGCCTATGTAGAAGCCTATCTGGAACAGAAAGAACTTACGGGCTGCACGAGAAGCCGTCTGCGCAAACTGATTGACGTGACCGCCGCCTCTCTCGGCGATCAGCGCAAACCCTCCCCCGTCACAGTGTACTGCTGGACCATGCGCTATCTGCGCAACAATCGTAATCCGTTGGCATTGCTACCCAACTATCCCACACATCGGTCACGCGCGATCAAACTAGCCGTAATCGAAATGATGAAACATTACATCAACACGGTCTATTTGACTCGCGAACGCCCGACCATTCAATACACCTACCGTTTGCTGAAAGGACATATTCAGGCGGAAAACGTTAAGCGTGCGAAGGCGGACATGCCGCTACTAAAACCGCCCTCCTATGCCACGTTCTGGCGGCAAGTGGTGAGCACCGACCGCTACCTCGCCGTACGTATGCGCGAAGGAAACAAGGCGGCACAAAGGACCTTTAAACACGGCCGAGCTCTCTATGTGGAGGACGACCTGTACGCCACAGTGCAATTTGATACAAAAACCATGGATGTGGTGGTTGTCGACGAAACCGGCCAACCCTTGGGACGGCCAGTCCTGGTCGCAGGACTCAACCCTAGCACGCGAGAATGCACGGGCTGGCACATGTCGCTTGGCGCCGTCTGCGCAGAACACGTGGTTTTAGCTCTCATTAATGCCATTCAAGGAGACGAGGATGATCCTGACAGCGGGGGAAAGATGCGTAACGCTGATCTGGATAATGGTTCAGAAAACGCCAACGACTGGCTTCAGAACATTGCCAATACCCTGGGCATCTCGCTGCGCTACGTCCCTCCAGGACAACCGGACGCGAAAGCCTTTATTGAGCGCTTCTTCCGAACCGTTGATCAGGGGTTGGTGCATATGCTGCCCGGTACGACCAAGGAGTCGCCCGCCAAGCTGGGTGATTACAAGTCAAAAGAGCATGCCTGCCTCACACTCCAGGAACTTCGCACCGCATTTATCAAGTGGCTGAAGATTTACCATAACAGTTACCACGATGAACTGTACATGTCGCCTCACCAAAAGCGCCTGGAACTCCTTCAGAAATCACCACCGCCAGAACGCTACAGTTCATCCGACCTCAAGCAACTGACACGTAGCATCTGTTATCGCAGACTGTCCAATGGCCGTGTGAGAATGTTCAATCTCTTATGGACCGGGCCTGGAATTGCAGAAACTGCCGCACGCTTGGGAAAAAAACAAACCGCTATCGTCTATTACGACCCATGTGACCTCTCTGAGGTCTGGGTTGCTCATCGCAATTCGCCTAAAGAGATGATTCCGGCATTTGCAACCCGACCAGCATATCAGCATGAATTGACCTTAAGCGAACACCTCAACGTCATGCGAGAGATCAATGAGAGCCGGACAAACTTCAATGAGAGCTTGGCATTGAAAGTGCGCAAGGAACTCTTCGAGGACATCCAAGAGATCAAAAGGAAGGCTGCTCAACGCTCTGCCAAGCAACGAGGCAAAAAGAGTTGTCCCTCCGGGAAAAACAAATCGCTGGAACGCCCTTACGTACACTCTGAGGAGGCCAATTTCCGCCCAATTTCAGTTTCCTTGAGCATCATCGAGACCGAGAAGTTCGAAACATTTAACGTCGAGGATATTCAGCATGAAGAGTCCTGACACAACAGACATTCTTACCAGATTTTCCTCATTTACCGTGGTCCACCCGTATTTCAAGAATGCGATGGACACCATCAATGAGGCAATCGAAATGACCCGTGACCGCCACGAGCCAAGTTCGGTGCTATTGCTCGGCGATGCCGGCACCGGCAAAACGCGAATTTGTCAAATCCTCACCGCCCGGGTCGGTGACTCCCGAGTTACCCGCAGCAAGGACGGCGTCACGATCCTGCGGCCGGTTATCAGCTGTGTAGTCCCACCTCATGCAACGATCAAAGGCCTCGTCGATCGTATTCTTAAGGAGCTGGGCTCACACAAGAACAATCAATCTCTCAGTAACCTGGAGAGTCGATTGTTTACCTTGCTAGCTACTTGCTGCACGAAAATCATCATTTTGGATGAGTGGCAACATCTAATATCACGAGGAGCCGAGCCCACACGCAACGGAGTATGCGACTGGGTTAAGGTATTGATCAATACGTTCAAAGGCACTGTCATTCTCTCCGGCACTCGAAAAAGTGAGGAGATCGTGGATGAAGATGAGCAACTGGCGGGCAGATTTCCGTTCAGGGCTTACCTGTACAACTTCTCGCTGGGCACACCAGAGGAACAGGACGTTTACGCCACACTCGTGGCGGCCTTTGCCCGAGAAATCAGCAATGCCATGCCGTTTGATGAAGTGTTGGTTCTTTGCGACGAAAAACTTCTGTTGGCACTTTTTATTTTCACTGCTGGAAACCTGCGCATCCTCAGGCTATTGCTACACTCCGCCTTGAAACAGGCACTGGAAAGAAACGACCGAAAGTTTATCCGTGAAGACCTGGCTTATGCCGCGACACGAATTCATTATGCGCGACGCCTGACGAAGAAGAACCCCTTTGAACTTTCGCTAGCAGAGCTGCAGGGAATTCTTTTTGGTAAGCTATAATGATGAGAATCCCTTATGTCGCCCTTCCACTGGATGAGGAAAGCTTTGCAAGCACCATCCTGAGAATGGCTCAAAGAAATGGTTATCTCTGCGTGGACCAATTCCTTAAGTCTTTTGGCCTGGGGAATAGTGGGATCCCCGCTAATCAATGGGTAGGATCGAATCTATATAGATTGATATTGGGGCAACCCACACTGAGAAACGAAGATCGAGAACTACTTAAATCTATATTTAACACCAAGTCCATGCGCTATCGCACCGACGTATTCACGATTAACGGGATACGGTTACCGACTCACATGCTGCGCCAAGATCTGGCCATATGTCCAGACTGCCTGAGAGAGGGCTACTTACACCACATGCATGCTTATGAGTTCTGTGATATCTGCCCCAAACACAGCCAATATTACTATCTGACGTGCCCTAGCTGTAACGTCCCTATTAGCTGGCGCAACCTAAAAGGCTGGATTTGCGCCTGCGGCCAAGACTTACGCCAACTCACGACTCAACCCGCCAATAGTTACTCCACGATGCTAGTTGCGCAGGCACTCCAAGAGGCTGACCATATTTATATGAAAAACCTCTGCACAGCGATAAAATGCACACGCTATCTAGAAAGCCCAATACGCAGCCATGACTTGCTAGCCGATTGCCAAAACGTCGCCACCGGTGATAAAGACTACTTCTTCAGCCATATCAGAAAGCAACAATCTCTTTACCCTTGCCTACATCGGCGGGCAATTCTGGCACCATGGCTACTGACAGACAACACCCAATTGCGCACTTATGCCATCGAGTACTTTTTTGCCGCATCGCAGCAGAAACCCTCATCCCGAGCTCACGCCTGTGAGTGTAGCCAACTATTATTCAATCCAGCAGAGCTCAGATTTACCTTCAAGATTGAAAGATCCCAGAAGAGCAAGATCCCAAATCAGAGCAGGCCTACCGGAACCACTATCAAACTATTCCAAGTACAGGATCTCTGCCGCTTACTGATGGAGTGTCCCAAAATCAGTTGGGATGACTTCGATCATCAG
This sequence comes from Pseudomonas sp. 273, assembly GCF_029201425.1. Lineage (NCBI taxonomy): Bacteria > Pseudomonadati > Pseudomonadota > Gammaproteobacteria > Pseudomonadales > Pseudomonadaceae > Pseudomonas > Pseudomonas sp. 273. Next base: position 1,602,185 of record NZ_CP116775.1, on the reverse strand, counting down.
CCCTATCCGTGCAACGCCAATAGGCTTATGAATGCAACGGAAGCAGCATACGCATTGACCACGAGTAAGCAGACGATAAAGCGTCTTCACTACTTTGGCTTACTTAAGGGAGAGCGGTTTCAGAGGAAAGTTGGGGTGCTATTCCCTTGCAGTGAGGTCGAAAGGTTCCACCAGACCTATGTACTCAACCGTGAAATCTCCAAGAATCTAGGAATCAAACCCAAGACTGTACAGAAACTATTGACTTCGGCGGGTATCCAGGAGGTACGTAACAGGGCTTTCGGCTCATCACTCGTCGCCTATCGAAAGGACAAAATCTCCGCAGAGCTTCTCTCATTTCTTACCACTCCTAGGCCTCCTACAGCCCCCAGACTCCAGACCTCCTCCTGCTCAGGAATATTATTTAGCGAAGCAGCCAGCAAACTACGATTGGGCGTCAAGGATATCCCGACCCTCATCAAGATGGGCATTTTGGAGACTGCTCCGGCCATTCGGAGCACAGGACTTCCTGGCAGGGATCTATGTACCCGCAAAAGCCTGTATCAGGCCCTACGCTGGAGAAGTCGGCTTCTCACGTTTTTGGAGGTTGAGAAGCTCTCAGGCTGCTCAACAATCATGATCCATGCCCGATTTGTTTCTGCAAGCTTCATTAAAGAAATCAAGCTAACAACTACATCACTGATGAGTTCTCTAGACGCCGAGAAGGTGAAAAATCACTTCAAAACCTACACTACTGAAAAGACGGCGAGAACTGAGTACCGACTAAGTCCAAAAAGAATTCAGCAGCAAATAGCGAAAAATAGAATTCATCCTCTTCCTCCCTCCCACAAGGACTTTCTCAAAGGTCAAAATACAATTTTAAGAGCAGAGCTTGACGCTATCTATAGAGCATCCCCTGAGTATTAATCCACTTCCCTCTTAGTTTCTCCTCTCCGTCACACGCTCTTCCCCTACCAGCACGCAGCGTGCCCCAATGATCCGCCACAACCGTCATTCACCCTCGTGGCCAATTCCGACTCCCTATCAGTCCAGTACTTAGTGCAAAAGAAAGCACATATTCCAGGAATTGGTGAAACGGAGCAAATCCAGCCGGTTGGTAACCTATTGATAATATTCGGCACCTGGGATAAATCCATCTGAAAAGGTACGGTAGTAGCAAAGCAGCAAGTCAAGACCATTAGAAACGCTATACTCCCGAGAAGGATTTTTGGGGCAGCGACTAGAAAGACGAGAAACCCCGCCTTGCGCGGGGTTTTTCTTTAAGGACAGCTATGAAATATAGTCTTAGCACCATCGATAAAAAATTAAAAAACTGGTTCACTAACGACTTTGACAGAAATCACCTTCGGCGGATTTTTCTTGAAAAGGGAAGATTCAGGGGCCTCACCGAAGTTGATTTATCTTTCGACTTTCCTATTACAGCAATTGCTGGGAAAAATGGAACGGGAAAATCAACAATTCTAGCTCTAGCCTGCTGCGCATACCACAACCTGTCAGAGGGATACAAAGCCCCCAACCGAAAACAAACCTATTACACTTTTGCAGATTTCTTTATTCAACACAAAGAAGAAGTTCCGCCACAGGGAATTAGTATTCGATACCATTTCGCATACAACAAACTAAGAATCTCACCAGACTATCCCGACGGAAAGGGAGTTGCCTATCAAATACGACACAAAGCTCAAAACGGAAAATGGAATGAATATGCTGGCCGCGTAATCAGGAATACAATTTTCGTTGGTATAGAGCGAATTATTCCTCATAGCGAAAAAAGCCAATCCAGAAGTTACTGCAGACAATTCAAAGAAGGAGCTCCTGCGGGCTGGGAGGAGAAGGTCGCATCTATTGTTGGCTTTATTCTTGGCAAGAAATATGATGAATTCAAAGTCAGCAGCCACTCAAAATATAGACTGCCAATAGCAAAATTCGCCGGAATAACCATATCTGGATTCAATATGGGGGCCGGTGAAAGCGCGCTATTTGAGATATTTACAACGATTTTTTCATGCCCAGAAGGATCACTATTCGTCATTGATGAAATCGAATTAGGTCTTCACATTGAGGCACAGAAACGCCTCATTAAGAAATTGAAAGAGGTCTGTTTAGAGCGCAAAGCGCAAATAATATGTACAACACACTCCAGTGAAATATTCGAATGCCTACCAGATGAAGCAAGAATTTTCCTCGAAAAAGTAAACAACAAGACCATTGCAACTACTGGGGTATCTGCTGAGCATGCTTTTTCAAAGCTTAGCGCCGAAAATTCCCGAGAACTTGACATCCTCGTCGAAGACGATGTGGCGAAGACTCTAATTGCGCTTGCCATTCCAACAAACCTTAGATCTCGGGTGAATATAGAATCCATTGGATCGGCATCCGCCCTAAGCATACAACTTGCAGCCACATATAAACGGAAAAACAAGAAAAACACAATTGCAATATTTGACGGAGACCAAAGAAACAAAGAGGGAGACAACTTTAAAAAAGCAAAATCCATTCTTGAAAAAGAAGACAATGACTTCATTACCTGGCTAAAAGCGCGAGTCTCATATTTGCCAGGTACCACTTGGCCAGAAGCATGGATACTAGAAACATCCAAGACATTACTAACGGAGCTTTCCCTATTAACAAAAACTCCTGAGGACAACATTTTAGACGTCATTGAAAGTGGAATAGAATCAGGAAAACACAATGAATTCTACAGCATTGGCAAGGACCTAAGTCTTTCAACAACAGAGGCGCTCTCGATTTTCTGCATGACAATTTCAAAAGAAAAACCCGAGCACTTCAATGAAATAGCGGAAATTATAATTAAAAACTTAGATTAAAAAACAATAACATCACACCAAAATATTGACTTTCAATAAAAATAATATAAATGCCCCCAGCGCCTAAGAAACGCTTCACATAGCGGCAAAACTGCTCCCGAAAGTAGCGGTGTATTCCATTGAGGAAATGGATATGCCTATCCCTCTTTGCCTTCACGAAGGCGCTCCACCGTACCTGCCCTCTTCCCCCTCCACCCCGGAGGTGCGCCATGTCTGAAGAGGTCCTGATCCCCACCCTGTTCACCCGCCACAAGCGCCAGCTGCGCGCCCTGCTGCTGGAAGACCAATGCTGGTTCTGCGCCCGCGACCTCGGCCGGCTGATGGGCATGCCGTCGCTGGAAGAGCGCGTACTGCGCAACCTGGACGACGACCAGCACCGCCGCGCCTGGCTGCGCGGCGGCAACGGCGACTACGAGGACGAACTGCTGCTCAGCGAATCCGCCGTGTATGCCACGCTGATCCACTACTTCCACCCGGAAAACCGCTGCATCCGCCAATGGATCACCCAGGAAGTGGTGCCCACCCTGCGCGACAGCTACCGCCACGACACCCGCCAACCCCGCCGCGAAACCCTCCACGGCCCCACCCAGGCCCTGACGGTGCTGCACTGGCAAGGCATGCTGTGGGTGCCCTACCGGCAATGGCCGCAGGTGGATACCCCGTCCACCCGATAAACGCCGGGCCTGTTCGTAGGATGGCGTTGAGCGCAGCGATACCCATCGATGGCGAGGCAGTATGGGTATCGCTTCGCTCCACCCATCCTACGGGGCGGCATCTTTTCGTAGGAGCGAGCTTGCTCGCGAACGGGCCGTGTGCCTGAGGTTATTCGCGAGCAAGCTCGCTCCTACAAAGGCGGGTGCAACGGATGTGCGGATGAGGTGGCGGGATGAATAGTGGCCACTTACCATGAGCGGCATTCTCAATGCAGCGGATGCCTAGCATGGATACGCAAGTAAAAGTGACAGAGGATGTCGATGCTTTCGATCGTTACATCCATGCCACTGAACAGTACGTCAGGCGCTACGCCGAGCACCTGATCAAGTGGTTACCACCCTTTGTGGGATTCGCCATCTTCCTCGGTTATTTCTTCCGAAATCATTTCTACCCCAGCTTCGACCTGTTCCAGTTTTCTTCATTGTTGCTTTCGGCGGCAGTGATAGGTTTTGGATTCGTTATCCTGATGACCGCGGGTGTCGCGCTACCCGGCCTCGCGCTGGTGTATCTGTACATCAATGACAAGCGGTACAAGGCCCATCTGAGAAACAAGGAGCTCAGCGACAAGCAACGGGATCGAAACGCCTGGGTGATGTGGCTGCTGTGTTTCGTATTGCCCTTTGCTATCCATTCGCTGCTCTCTTCCGCATTACTGCTCAGCGTAGGCTCGTCACTGATGGCCTGGCATTTGATTGCCCCTGCCCTCGTAGCTCTGGGGTTCGGCATTGCCTTGCAGATCAGATTCGAGCTGCCGAAGTGGGCGTTCCTGCAATACTTCTGGGTCAGCTACTTGGCCCTGTCGATCTCGAATGTACTGGCAATGGGCGTCATGTCCTCGGCGTCGACGTTGGGGTGGGTTCCTAAAGCTCTCCAGTTGCCGGTCGTTGCCCTGATCTGCCTGTTGGTGAACACCATGGTGGGATTTGTCTCGCCCGCGGCTATCGGGGGCGTTCGAACCAGCCTGTGCTTCTCGGTCCCCCTGGCGTTGGGATTCGCCCTCTACAATGGCGCACTCAGTTCGATGCCCGAGCGAGTCATGTCCGGATTGGGACTGGGCCAATACACCGCCAGCGAAATCGTGCTGGATGCAGATTACTGCGGCAAGAAAGCCCCTGCAGCACTGCCGCTCGACGAAAACTGCACTTTCAGAAACACCAAGATCATCTGGTCATTAGGAGAAGTGCTGACGCTGTCCGTGGGCAACGAAGAAAGTGCCCGCCAGGTCCAGATCCCCTCCCGCTTCGTCAAAGCCATCGTTCGCAACCCTGGATAACCCCGGCCCTCACATAGGGCGAATAACGCTCCGCGTTATCCGCCGTTTGACCTTGGCCGCATTCCGCTCGATGCCGAGCACGGAGCTGCCGTCAGAGCCGCGCCAGGCTCAAGCACGGAGGCGCGGCGGCATGGGTATCGCTGCGCTCCACCCATCCTACGGAATCGGCGCTTCGGGTTCAGCCACGGCGTTGGCGGCAAGAGCGGCAACGGCGTCCAACCGCGAACGGTTGTACGCCCTACGGGTGGGCCTGGCGTAGGGCAAATAACGCCTACGGCGTTATCCGCCGTTTGACCTTGGTCGCATTCCGCGCGGTGCCGGGCACGGAGCTGTCGCCGGAACCACGCCAGACTCAACCACGGAGTTACCGGCGAGCTTTTTCAGGCTTCTGCCAAGTTCGTCATCGGACATTTCCGAACTCGCTCTGAGCCCAATACGGCAATATCCGACCCCTGATAGTTTCGGGGCCGGCGCAGAAACCCTATATATTAGGGTTAAAAGAAACGTATGCGCCTTCATTCATCATTGGAGAGCGCATCCATGCCCCAAGCGACCGAAGTCACGACGCAGTACACCAACGAAGCCACCGCCGAACTGCTCCAGAAGATAAATACCCCCTACTTTTCGGAAGCCGACCTGGCCACCTTCGATGCACAAACCGCGGAATGGGTTCGCCAGCGCCAAGCATGGGAGCAGCAACACCCCGTTATCGGTATTTACCGTGCAGCGACCGAAGGCAGTCTGACCCGCCAGGGCGGCATGGTTCAGGCATCCCACAACGAATGGACAGTCGATGTCGGAGAAGAGCACCCACTGCGCGTCGCCAGGGTCGGCGACAAAGTTGTCTATCCGGATGGCAGCCACGCGGAAATTCTGACCGGTTCGGGCAAGGAAAACAGAGACGTCGCATTGGTCGGCAGCCATCTGAGCAACGGCGACGAAATCATTTCCACGCGACAGGAGAGCCTGTTGATGATCCGTCGCCAGGGCGTCTCTCTGCCCACCGACTTCCTGACGGAACGGGAGGCATGAGCTATCGTCCGGAGGTTCATGGAAAGGGCCAGGCCATACACGGCGACAAGACGACCACCGGCGCAACCTGCATCACCAGTTGCCCGGAAGCGACCGTCTATGGCCTGGGCGTCATCCGGTCCGGGGATAGCACCACACCCTGCCCCCGCTGCGGAAAATCGGCACCGTCATCGAAGGTGACCCGCGCCTGAGCTGGCACGGCAGGGCGACAGCAGTCGATGGTTGCCGCGTGCTCTGTGGCTGCCCACCAGGCAGCAACCGCATCATCGCTCCACTGGGGCTGATGCAGGTAGGCACGCCCCCTCAACAGATGGCATCCCCCGCACCCACCGCCTCACCCGCCAGATCCACCGCTCCGGCAAAGCTCGACCAGAACCGCCGCGCCAGCGAGACCTGCGTCTTCGCCAAATCCTGCGTGAGCGTCCCTCGCGGCTCTACCGATGTCGGTGTACGAGTAGAACCCGCAAACAATTTCGGCAGCCCGGCAGTCCTGGTCGCGACGCAAACCCTGGATACCGGCGCCACCCTGCTGGCCCGTGCGGGCGGGACGCTGGCCCAGGGCCTGGGCGGTTGGGCCATCAGCGGCGGCTCGGCCGCCGGGACGGGCGCCGCAGGTGCCAGCGGAGCAGCCGCCACCGGCAGTGCAACGGTCGCCGCCAGCCTGGCAGGAACGGTATTGCTGGCACTCTGGCCACGGGACCTGGGTGACGGAACGCTCTATACCCCGAGCAATTGGCCGCACAGGACCAGGCGGCCACCCGGGTGCGTTTCCAGTTTCGTAGCGACAGCAGCGGCGCGGTACAGGTCTATGGCCTGCACACTCGCCCCGGAGGCAGCGCGGACAGCGTCCCCATCACCCATGCACGCTGGGACGCCGGTAAGTCCGCCATGGTCGCCGACCTGGGCGGTATCAGCATTACCTGGACACCGAACGACGGCCCACTGGCCACCGCCCCGACCGCCACACCGGGAATCCCGGTCAACCTCGACAACCTGCTGGTCCACCCGATTCCGGAGGGCCGCGATTCGCAGATCACCACCTACCCCGGCCAGGGCCTGGAAGACATTACCTGGCAGGACACCATCATCGTTTTCCCAGCGGACTCGGAAGTTCCGCCGCTGTACTTGGTTTTCACCCAACCTGGTTACTACCCCGCGCCAATATCATTGCCAGCGTTTCCCGAGGCAAAACGAGCACCAATGAAGACCTATGTAAAAGGTGGCGGAAAGAAGAGACAACGCTGGAAAGATCTCTCAGGCACCATTTATGAATGGGACTATCAGCATGGAACAGTTGAAGTGTACTCCAAGCAAGGAAATCATCTAGGAGAGTTCAACCCCATCAGCGGCGAGAGAACCAAACCAGCAAACCCAGGCAGGAAGGTGGAAAAGTGAGGCACATCATTGACATATTCGACATCAATACAGATAGCCTTTTGAAGAGCGTCGATATTCCATCTCACCGGGAAAAAGATTTGGCGCAATTGATGGGTTGGCAAACACCTGAAGATGAGATTTATGGATATGACCTCTCCTTTCAGCAGGTAAAGATCCTGGAAGAATGGACAGGAATGAAAATCGATCTTCCTGACAGTATTGCGCAGTTGATTGGAGTAGAAGACTAGCGCGCCAAACTCTGAAAAAGTCCAGCCTCAAGGCATCGTGTGTGGTTGGCTATGGGGCCGGCGCTTCGAGTTCGGCCACGGCGCTGGCGGCAAGAGCGGCAACGGCGTACAACCGCGAACGGTTGTACGCCCTACGGGTGGGCCTGGCGTAGGGCGAATAACGCTACGCGTTATCCGCCGTTTGACCTCGGCCCAACCCCGCTCGCTGCCGAGCACGGAGCCGCCCTCGAAGCCACGCCAAGCTCAACCACGGCGTTGCCGACGAGGAAGGTGAAGCGGCGGATAACCGCGAACGGTTATTCGCCCTACGCAACCTGCCCTCCGGGAGCGATCACGCCGCCTGATGTTCTATGGTCAGGCCGATGGACAGTCCGGCGTGAACGGCGAGCACAACCAGAGCATCCAGGCTGAACTCACCCAACTGGCCGCGCTTGAGCAGGGTATAGCGCGGCGCAGTGATACCCAGACGCTGGGCGCGGCTGCGGTCGGTGCCATCCCAACTGGCTGCCTCCTTCTGGATCGCCTGCAGGAGGGTCGCGCGCAGGCGCAGCTTTTCCGCCTCGGCGGTGGTGTCTGCGATGGCGTCGAAGACGCTGTTGAACGCTTGGACCTCGATCATTTTCTTTCCCTCGGTCAATCGCGCAGGCAGCTCCTGGCCAGGTCGATATCTGCCCGCCGATAAAGCCAGGCAAGCAAAGTTATCGGAACCGATAACGCGGCACAATTTTCCTGTCGACCAAAAGCGGAGTTTGGCGCTAAGGATGCGGCCCAGCACCGTAGGGCGCAGGGAAGCACGGTCGGAGCGGACTTTGTCCGCGATTGGATTCACCGGCCATGCCGCATACCTCGGTAGCGTGGCCAGCGGCGTACAACCGCGAACGGTTGTACGCCCTACGGGTGGGCCCGGCGTAGGGCGAATAACGCCTACGGCGTTATCCGCCGTTTGACCTTGGCCGCGGTCCGCTCGGTGCCGGGCACGGAGCCACCGTCGGAGGCGCGCCAGGCTAAACCACGGCGTTGCCGACAAGGAAGGTGTAACGGCGGATAACCGCGAACGGTTATCCGCCCTACATCAGGACTCCGGCTCCACGGCGTTCACCGCGTCCAGCTGGGCGCTCATCCGGTGCAGGAAGTCGATGAGCATCTCCACCTCCTCCTCGCCCAGGGCCGCCAGCAGCAGTCTCTCCCTCTCCAGCGCGGTCACCAGCACCCGGTCGTGGAGTTCACGCCCCGATGGGGTCAGCGAGACCGTGTACCGGCGCGCGTCCTTCGCATCGACTTTCGTCGCCACGTAGCCATCGCGCTCGAGCACCTGCAGCGCTCGGCTGACGGCGCTCTTGTCGAGGCCTATCACCTGCACCACGCGGTTGGCGCTGATGTGGTCTTCCACCGCGAGCATGGCCAGCACCCGCCACTCCACTATCCCTATCCCGAAATGCTTGCGGTAGCAGGCCGAGGCCCCGCTGGCCATCTTGTTGGTCAGCGAGGTCAGCAGTGCGGGAACGTAGCGGTCCAGGTTGAGGGGCGAGCGGGGCATGTCGAGCGGTTCCTGCGCGTTGATTGAATTGGTTGACATCGCAACTAAAATACTTAGGATGGGAATCACCCATAGATTCCGCGTCCGCATCCAAGCGCACGCGGCACGACAATAATAATCCAGAGGTGCCGTGCCATGTCTTACCCGCGCCCGTACTTCCCTCCCGACGCTCACGCCTGACGCGCCCTGCCGGTAACGCCGGCCCCACGTCCATTCGCTTTCGAACACTGCACAGCCGCGGTGGGGGTACGCTCATGCTCGAAGTTCGTGTCGCTCGAAAAATCGCCGAAGCCGAAGGTGTCTGCAGCTTCGAACTGGCCGCCGCCAACGGCGCGGAACTGCCGCCATTCACCGCCGGGTCGCACATCGACGTGCATGTCGCGCCGGGGATCGTCCGCCAGTATTCGCTGTGCAATTCGCCCCATGAACGCGGCCGATACCTCATCGCGGTGCTCGACGAACCGGCCTCGCGGGCGGCTCCCGAGGCATGCATGCGGACGTGCAGGAAGGCTCGCGCCTGACCATCGGCGTACCGCGCAATCTGTTCGACCTGGACCTCGGCGGCGATCGCTACCTGCTGTTCGCCGGCGGCATCGGCATCACGCCGATGCTCGCCATGGCCCACAGCCTTCTCGCGGCGGGCAAGCGCTTCGAGCTCCACTATTGCGGCCGCTCCATCGAGCGCCTGGCATTCCTTGGGCTTCTGAACGAAGCCCCCTTCGCGAAGCACCTGCGGGTTCATGTCGACAGCGGCCCGGTCGAGCAGCGGCTGGATGCAGCGTGGGTCCTCGCATCCCCCGCGCCGGGCGACCAGCTCTATGTGTGCGGGCCGGCAGGCTTCATGTCGCACATCCAAGCCACCGCCAAGGCCTCCGGCTGGAGCGATCGGCAACTCCACCGCGAGGACTTCGCGGCTCCGCCGCAGGTTCTCGAAGGCGATCAGGCCTTCGAGATCGAGCTGTCCCGCTCCGGCCGCGTGCTCCAGGTGCCCGCGCAGAAGACCGCCCTGGAGGTGCTGCTGGCGCATGACGTCGCAATCGAAAGCGCCTGCGAACAGGGCATCTGCGGCACCTGCATCACCCGCGTGCTGGCCGGTGAGCCGGACCACCGCGACCAGTACCTGGACGCCGCGGAGCACGCCCGAAACGACAGCTTCACCCCTTGCTGTTCCCGTTCCCGCAGCCCACGCCTCGTGCTGGACCTGTGACCTTCAACAAGCCCACCCCCGATAGCTGGAGACCGCCATGAGCACATCGCAAGCCCAGTCACTCGCCTACGAGGTTGCGGCGCCCGCCGCGCCGCCGAAGTTCCCGCTGGACCAGTGGTACGTCGCAGGCTTCGCCTGGGAGCTGAAAGACAAGCCGATAGGCAGGACCCTGCTCGGCCAGCCCGTCGTACTCTTCCGCACCGCGGACGGCCGGCCGGCGGCCCTGGAGGATCGCTGCTGTCACCGGGCGCTCCCGCTGTCCCACGGCACGCTCGAAGCGCAAGGGGTGCGCTGTGGCTACCATGGCCTGCTGTTCAACGGCGCGGGGCAGTGCCTGGAGGTGCCCGGGCAGGAAAGGATTCCCACCAAGGCCAAGGTGCCGGCCTACCACGTCCGTGAGCGCGACCGGATCATCTGGATCTGGTTCGGCAGCGCGGAGCACCGGGAGCCGACCTGCGAGCCCCCGGCCTACGAGGTCCATAGCAGCGGCGAGTACCTCTACGACGGGGGCGTCTACCACTACCAGGCCCCCTATCAGCTCATCCACGACAACCTTCTCGACCTGAGCCACCTGGGCTATGTGCACCTGCGGACCATCGGCGGCAACGCCAGCATCCACATGAACGCCCGGATGCGCGTCGAGAGCGACGACAACAGCGTGCGGGTGGTTCGCCACATGCAGGACTCGGTGCCGCCGCCGACCTACACCGCCGCCTACCCGTTCCGGGGCAAGGTCGATCGCTGGCAGGAAATCGAGTTCCGCGTCACCCACCTGCGCATCTGGACCGGCGCGGTCGACGCCGGCAGCGAATCGCTCGACGAACCTCGCCGCGGCGGCTTCCACATGCGCGGTTTCCACGGCGTAACGCCCGAGACGGAAAGCACCAGCCACTACTTCTGGACCATCGCCACCAACCCACGGAGCAATCCCGAAGAGACCAAGGCGAAGGTCGTCGAACAGACCGTCATGACCTTCGACGAGGACAAGGTCGTGATCGAGGCCCAGTACAGGAACATGCTCGCGTTCGGCCCCCGGCCGCTGGTGGACATCCACGTGGACGTGGGCGCCAACCGCGCGCGCAGGATCATCGAGCGGCTTCGCCAGGCTTCCTGATGGCCGCAGAGGCGGCCGCAACAGCCGGGGGCCCGTCATCGCCTGGCCACCCGGGCCAGGCCCCTGGTTACACCCATAACAAGAACAAGAAGGTAGTACCCCATGAGCACTCAATCTTTCGACTTCAGGCTGTCCGGCCTGGCGGGGTTCGCGGCCTTGCTCTCGCAAAGCGCGTTCGCGGACCTCATCGAGGACAGCAGCGTCACCCTCACTGCCCGCAACTTCTACCTGGACCGGGACTACAAGGACGAAACCCCGTACCCCGCCGCCCGGGAATGGGCCCAGGGGTTCATCGTCAGGGCCCATTCAGGCTTCACCGAGGGGACTGTCGGCTTCGGCCTCGATGCGACAGGGATGCTGGGGCTCAAGCTCGACTCGTCGCCGGACCGCACGGGCACCCAGTTGCTTTCCTACGACCCGCTGAGCCGAGAAGTCCGGGATGAATACTCCGAACTCGGCCTGGCCCTGAAAGGCAAGGTCTCCAAAACCAAAGTGTCGGCAGGAACGCAGTTCCCCTCGCTGCCGGTGATCTACGCAAGCCCTGCCCGGCTTCTGCCGCAGTCGTTCCGCGGGGTCTACATGATCTCCGACGAGCTGGACGGGCTGACGCTTCATGCGGGGCGAATGGACCGGGTCAACCAGCGGGACTCCACCGATTATCAGCCGCTCGCACTGGCCTCGCCCAATGGCCGTTTCCAGCCCGGGGCGACCTCCGAGCGTTTCGACTTCTATGGCGGCGACTATCGCTGGACGGACAACCTGACCTTGCGCCTGTTCCATGCGGAACTGCGGGACATCTATACCCAGGACTTCCTGGGCGCGCTCCATTGGCTGCCGTTGGGCGAAGGCAGGCTCAAGTCGGATATCCGCGTATTCGACAGCCGCGATGATGGCCAGGCGAAGGCCGGGAAGGTCGACAACCTGAACGTGGGCGGCATGTTCAGCTACCTGTGGGGCGGCCACAGCCTGGGCGTCGGCTACATGCGCCAGTTCGGCGATACCGCCTTTCCCTATCTCGCCGGCGGCGAGCCCATCGTGCTGAGCGACGGCACCCTGAGCGCGGACTTCGTGAACCCCAGGGAGCGCACCTGGACCCTGAGGTACGACTACGACTTCGCCGCCTCGGGCATACCGGGCCTGACCGGCATGGCGCGCTACCTGCACGGCGACAGCATCGACCTGCCCGCGCTGGGCGGCGGCAGCCTCACCGAGTCCTCGAAGGACTTCGAACTGGCCTACGTCATCCAGTCCGGCCCCGCGAAAGGCCTGGCGTTCCGGTTGCGAGAGACCTTCTACCGGAACCAGCAGAATGCGAACGCCACGTTCCGAAGCGACAACGAGACACGGATAAACATCGACTACACCATCAGGCTCTGGTGAGCCGACCGGCCGGGGTGCGGCGGGTGTTGGGTTCCCAGGAGTTCGCTCCTACGGGAAACGCCGTGCCTCGTTGCAGACTGTAGGAGCGGGCCCTGCCCGCGACTCGCGCGCAGGGCGCGCTCCTACAGGGTGGAGCCAGGCGCCCCAGTAGCATGGCCAACGGGTAGACCTGGCGTAGGGCGAATAACGCTCCGCGTTATCCGCCGTTCGACCTTGGCCGCATTCCGCTCGGTACCGGGCACGGAGCCGCTGTCGGAACCACGCCAGACTCAACCACGGAGTTGCCGACAAGGAAGGTGTAGCGGCGGATAACCGCGAACGGTTATTCGCCCTACGTCACCGGCAGGCCTGGCGTTATCCGCCGATCGCGGACGGAGTCCGCTCCTACGGGGAAGCTCCGTGCCTCATTGCAGACTGTAGGAGCGGGCCCTGCCCGCGATTCGCGCGCAGGGCGCGCTCCTACAGGGTGGAGCCAGGTGCCCCGGTAGCATGGCCAACGGCGTACAACCGCGAACGGTTGTACGCCCTACGGGTGGCCTGGCGTAGGGCGAATAACGCCTCCGGCGTTATCCGCCGTTTGACCTCGGTCGCATTCCGCTCGGTGCCGGGCACGGAGCCGCCGTCGGAGCCGCGCCAGGCTCGACCACGGAGTCGCCGGCAAGGAAGGTGTAGCGGCGTATAACCGCGAACGGTTATACGCCCTACGTCACGACCGGGCCCCGTGCTCGGGGCTGTCGTCGAGGGTGATGCCCTTGACGCCTATTTCCTTTTCCAGGGCCAGCAGGTACTGGCGCAGGGCCTGGCGGGTGGCTTCCTCGCGCAGGCTGTGGCGCACGTGGGCGCTGACCTGGGCGTAGGGCAGCGGCTTGCTTTCACGGCGGTCGTCGATGCTCACCAGGTGCCAGCCGTAGCGCGAGGCCAGGGGGCGGTCGTGCAGGCCCGGGGGCAGGCGCTGCAGGGCCTGGTCGAGTTCGGCCACGGTTTGCCCGGCGCTTAGCCAGCCGAGGTCGCCGCCTTCTTCCTTCGACGGGCAGGCCGAGTGGCGCTGGGCCAGTTCGGTGAAGCGTTGCGGGTCGCGGTGCAGTTCGCGCAGGAGTTTTTCGCCCAGGTGGTAGTGGGCGTCGCGGGCGCTGGCGTCGTCCGGGGCAGCGGGCAGGAGGATGTGGCGGACCTTGACCCGGGCCGGCTCGGCGAAGCGTTCGCGGTGGGCTTCGAAGTAGCGCCGGCAGGCCTCCTCGTCGGGCTCGGGGACTTGCAGTTCGCGCTCCAGCAGCGCCGCCACGGCCTGGTCGGCGCCCTCCTCCGCCAGTTCGCCCGCAGGCAGCAGGCCGAGGCTGGCGGCCCTTTGCCCGAGCAGTTCGCGCACCACCAGGGCGCGGGCCGCCTGCAGTTGCGCCTCGGCCAGGGAGGCGGCCGGGTGGAAGGGGGTTTCCCGGGCGATGTCGGCTTCGCTGAGCCGGGCGCTGCCGACGCGGATCACCGCGACGGGTTCGTCCGGCAGGTTCTCGACGGCGATCATTTGGGCCATGGCTTCGCTCCTCAGCCGCGCCGGCGGACGATCTGGTAGTTACGCCCGAAGTAGCCCAGGGGGATGCTCCAGACGTGCACCAGGCGGGTGAAGGGGAACAGCAGGATGATGGTCAGGCCGAGGAAGATGTGGATCTTGAAGATCAGCGGCGTGCCGATCAGGAAGCTGGCCGCGTCGCCGCGGAAGAACACGATGGACTGCGCCCAGCCGGCCAGGGCCAGCATCATCTCGCCGTCCAGGTGGTGCAGCGAGAAGAAGATGGTGATCAGCCCCAGGCAGGCCTGCAGCAGCAACAGCGCGATGATCAGGTTGTCCATGAAGCTGGACGAGGCCCGTACCCGCGGGTTGAACAGCCGCCGCCACAGCAGCATGGCGCCGCCGATCACGCAGAGCACCCCGGCAATGCCGCCGAAGACGATGGCCATGAGCTGCTTGTGGCCGGCGGAAAGAAACGGCTCGTAGACCCAGTGCGGGGTCAGCAGGCCGACCAGGTGGCCGAAGAAGATCGCCAGGATGCCGATGTGGAACAGGTTGCTGGCCAGGCGCATGTGGCGGCTGGAGAGCAGCTGGCTGGAGCCGGTCTTCCAGGTGTACTGGCCGTAGTCATAGCGCAGCAGGCTGCCGAGCAGGAACACGGTGCCGGCCAGGTAGGGGTAGTAACCGTAGAGCAGGTGCAGAACGTAGTCTTCGAACATGGTGAGCCTCCGTTCATTGGCCGTCCGCCAGGGGCGGCGGGGTGGTCGGCAGGACCTGGATGACCTGCGGGACCGCTTCGTACTTGCGCTCGGCCAGGCGCCGGCCCTCGGCGGACTGCAGGCTGCAGTCCTGGTCGGAGTCGGCGTTGAAGCGGACGATTTCCTCTTCCCAGACCGCGTCCAGGGCTTGCGGGGTGTCGTCCGGCGCCTCCCCTTCCACCGCCGGGCGCTGCTGCTGGATCAGTTCGCTGCGGCCGATCAGCGCCAGCAGCGCGTGGGGCACCAGGGCGTGGTCGGCGCCGCGCTCTTCCAGGCGCGCGGCGAGCAGCGCGAGTATGTGCTGGATGTCGCCCAGCCACTGGCCGATCTCCGCGTGGCTGCGGGTGGAGAGGTATTCGAGGAACAGCGGCAGGTGGTCGGGCAGCTCGCGGGCGTCGAGCTGGAAGCCGGCGGCCTGGTACTCGGCCAGCAGGTCGACCATGGCCTGGCCGCGGCCGCGGGATTCGCCGTGGACGTGCTCGAACAGCAGCAGCGAGACCGAGCGGCTGCGGTCGAAGAGTTCGACGTAGGCCTCCTGCAAGTCGAGCAGTTCGCTTTGCGCCAGGCGCCGGCACCACTTCCGCAGGCGCTCGCGCAGCGCGGTGGGCAGGCGCGTCTCGGCGCCGAGGATGGCGGCCAGTTCGCCAGCCGCCGCCTGCAGTTCGGCGCAGGGGTAGTCGAGCAGCCGGGCCAGCACGCGCAGGCTCAGCAGGCCCTCGGGCTGGCGCTCATCCATGGCGGCTGTCCTCCACCGGGTCGAAGGTCTGCACCGGCTTGACCAGGGTGGTGGTCTGCTTGCTGCCGCCGAACAGGCTGACCTCGCTGTTGCCGCCGTGGCAGCCGTTGCCGAAGGTGAAGCCGCAGCCGCTGCGCTCGGCATAGGCGTCGGGCAGGGCCTCGCGGTGCCCGGTGGGGATGACGAAGCGGTCCTCGTAGTTGGCGATGGCCAGGTAGCGGTACATCTCCTCCACCTGGCGCTGGCTCAGGCCGACCTGCTGCAACACTTCGCTGTTGAGGGTACCGTCCACGTGCTTGGCGCGCATGTACACGCGCATGGCCATCAGCCGCTTGAGGGCCAGCACCACCGGCGCCTCCTCCCCCGCGGTGAGCATGTTGGCCAGGTAGCGCACGGGGATGCGCAGCGATTCGATCTTCGGCAGCACGCCGTCGAATTCCACGTGGCCGGCCTCGGCGGCGGACTGGATGGGCGACAGCGGCGGCACGTACCAGACCATGGGCAGGGTGCGGTACTCCGGGTGCAGCGGCAGGGCCAGCTGCCAGTCGATGGCCAGCTTGTACACCGGCGAGGCCTGGGCGGCGGCGATGACGCTGTCGGGCACGCCGTCCTTGCGCGCCTGCTCGATCACCTGCGGGTCGTGGGGGTCGAGGAAGATCTCGCACTGGCGGTGGTAGAGGTCGCGGTCATCGGCCGAGGCGGCCACTTCCTCGATGCGATCGGCGTCGTAGAGCAGCACGCCGAGGTAGCGGATGCGCCCCACGCAGGTCTCCGAGCAGACGGTCGGCTGGCCGGTCTCGATGCGCGGGTAGCAGAAGATGCACTTCTCGGATTTGCCGCTCTTCCAGTTGTAGTAGATCTTCTTGTACGGGCAGCCACTGATGCACATGCGCCAGCCGCGGCACTTGTCCTGGTCGATCAGGACGATGCCGTCCTCCTCGCGCTTGTAGATCGCCCCGCTGGGGCACGAGGCCACGCACGCCGGGTTCAGGCAGTGCTCGCACAGGCGCGGCAGGTACATCATGAAGGTGTTTTCGAACTGCCCGTAGATGTCGGCCTGGACCTGCTCGAAGTTGATGTCCTTGCGCCGCTTGGCGAACTCGGTGCCCAGCAGTTCTTCCCAGTTCGGCCCCCACTCCACCTTGTCCATGCGCAGCCCGCTGATCAGCGAGCGCGGCCGCGCCACCGGCTGGTGCTCGCCCTGGGCGGCGCTGTGCAGGTGCTGGTAGTCGAAGGTGAAGGGTTCGTAGTAGTCGTCGATCTGCGGCAGGTCGGGGTTGGCGAAGATGTTCGCCAGCACCCGCCACTTGCCGCCGATGCGCGGGTTGATGGAGCCGTCGGCGTTGCGCACCCAGCCGCCGTTCCACTTCTTCTGGTTCTCCCATTCCTTGGGGTAGCCGATGCCGGGCTTGGTCTCGACGTTGTTGTACCAGGCGTACTCGATGCCTTCGCGGCTGGTCCAGACGTTCTTGCAGGTGACCGAGCAGGTGTGGCAGCCGATGCACTTGTCGAGGTTCAGGACCATGCCGACCTGGGAACGGATCTTCATTTCACCGCCTCCTGCTGGTAGTCGTTGCCTTCGCCGTCGAGCCAGTCGATGCGTTTCATCTTGCGCACGATGACGAACTCGTCGCGGTTGGAGCCAACGGTGCCGTAGTAGTTGAAGCCGTAGGACAGCTGGGCGTAGCCGCCGATCATGTGGGTCGGCTTGGGGCACACCCGCGTCACCGAGTTGTGGATGCCGCCGCGGGTGCCGGTGAGCTCGGAGCCGGGCACGTTGAGGATGCGCTCCTGGGCGTGGTACATCATCGCCATGCCCGGGCGCACCCGCTGGCTGACCACCGCCCGCGCGGCGATGGCGCCGTTGGCGTTGTAGAGCTCGATCCAGTCGTTGTCGACCACGCCGATGGCGCGCGCGTCGTCCTCGCTGATCCAGACGATGGGCCCGCCGCGCGACAGCGTCTGCATCAGCAGGTTGTCGCTGTAGGTGGAGTGGATGCCCCACTTCTGGTGCGGCGTCAGCCAGTTCAGGGCGATTTCCGGGTTGCCGTTGCTGCGCGGCTCGGCGACGCTGGCCGCGGCCTTGGTGTCGATGGGCGGGCGGTAGACCATCAGGCTCTCGCCGAAGGCGCGCATCCAGGGGTGGTCCTGGTAGAACTGCTGGCGGCCGGTCAGGGTGCGCCAGGGGATCAGCTCGTGGACGTTGGTGTAGCAGGCGTTGTAGCTCACGTGCTCGTCCTCCAGGCCCGACCAGGTGGGGCTGGAGATGATCTTGCGCGGCTGCGCCACCAGGTCGCGGAAGCGGATCTTCTCTTCCTGCTTGGGCCGCGCCAGGTGGGTGTGGTCGCGCCCGGTGATCTTCGACAGCGCGGCCCAGGCCTTGACCGCCACCTGGCCGTTGGTTTCCGGGGCCAGGGTGAGGATCATCTCCGCCGCATCCACCGCCGAGGCCAGGCACGGCCGGCCCTGGGCGGAGCCGTCGAGCTTGCGGTAGTTGAGCTTGCCGAGCAGCTCGACCTCTTCCTGGGTCTGCCAGGCGATGCCCTTGCCGCCGTTGCCCAGGGTGTCCAGCAGCGGGCCGACGGAGCTGAAGCGCTCGTAAGTTTCCGGGTAGTTGCGCTTGACCTCGATCAGCGAGGGCATGGTCTTGCCGGGGATGGGCTCGCACTCGCCCTTCTTCCAGTCGCGCACCTGCGCCTGGGCCAGTTCGCCGGGGCTGTCGTGCTGCAGCGGCAGGGTCACCAGGTCGGTTTCCTCGCCCAGATGGCCGACGCACAGGCGCGAGAAGGCGCGGGCGATGCCGTCGTAGATCTGCCAGTCGCTGCGCGCTTCCCAGGCCGGGTCGGTGGCGGCGGTGAGCGGGTGGATGAAGGGGTGCATGTCCGAGGTGTTGAGGTCGTCCTTCTCGTACCAGGTCGCCGTCGGCAGCACCACGTCGGAGTACAGGCAGGTGGTGGACATGCGGAAGTCCAGGGTCACCAGCAGGTCGAGCTTGCCCTCGATGGGCTCGTCCTTCCACAGCACTTCCTCGGGCTTCTGCTTTCCAGCCTCGCCCAGGTCCTTGCCGAGCACGCCGTTCCTGGTGCCCAGCAGGTACTTGAGCATGTACTCGTGGCCCTTGCCCGAGCTGCCCAGCAGGTTGGAGCGCCAGACGAACAGGTTGCGCGGGTGGTTCTGCGGGTTGTCCGGGTCCTCGCTGGCGAAGCGCAGCTGGCCGCTCCTGAGCTGTTCCACCACGTAGTCGGCGGTGCTCTTGCCGGCGGCCTGGGCCGCGGCGGCCAGGCGCAGCGGGTTGGTGCCCAGCTGCGGCGCCGAGGGCAGCCAGCCCATGCGCTCGGCGCGCACGTTGAAGTCCACCAGGCTGCCGCTGAAGTCCTGCGGCCGGGCCAGGGGCGAGAGCAGTTCCTTCACCTCCAGCTTCTCGTAGCGCCACTGGCTGGAGTGGTTGTAGAAGAACGAGGTGCCGTTCATGTGCCGCGGCGGGCGGTGCCAGTCCAGGGCGAAGGCCAGGGGCGTCCAGCCGGTCTGCGGGCGCAGCTTCTCCTGGCCGACGTAGTGCGACCAGCCGCCGCCGCTCTGGCCGATGCAGCCGCAGAGGATCAGCATGTTGATCAGCCCGCGGTAGTTCATGTCCATGTGGTACCAGTGGTTCATCCCGGCGCCGACGATGATCATGGAGCGGCCGTGGGTCTTGTCGGCGTTCTCGGCGAACTCGCGGGCGATGCGGATCATCTGCGCCGCCGGCACCCCGGTGATCGCCTCCTGCCAGGCCGGGGTGTAGGGCTTGAGCTGGCCGTAGTCGCTGGCGCCGTCGTCCTCGCCGGCGCCGCCCACGGTGGGCTGCAGGCCGCGGTCGATGCCGTAGTTGGCGGCCATCAGGTCGAACACGCTGGCCGCCAGCACCTCGCGGCCGTCGGCCAGCTGCAGGCGCTTGGCTGGCACGTGGTGGTAGAGCACCTCGCGCACGGGCACGTTGGGGAAGTGCTTGCGCTCGATGCCGCCGAAGTACGGGAAGGCCACCCGCGCCACTTCATCGTGGCGGCCCAGCAGCGACAGCGCCAGGCGTACCTCGCGGCCCTCGGCGTCCACCGGCTCCAGATTCCAGTGGCCGGACTCGCCCCAGCGGAAGCCGATGGAGCCGCGCGGCACCACCAGGCGCTCGCCGGCCTCGTCCCAGGCCAGGGTCTTCCACTCGGGGTTGTTGGCCTGGGCCAGGTTGTCGGCGAAGTCGCTGGCGCGCAGCTGCTTGCCGGGGACCAGGCCGCCTTCGGCGCGCGGCTCCAGCTCCACCAGGATCGGCAGGTCGGTGTAGCGGCGCGCGTAGTCGGTGAAATAGCTCCGCGGGTTCTCCAGGTGGAATTCCCTGAAGATCACCTG
Source organism: Pseudomonas sp. 273 (assembly GCF_029201425.1). Classification (NCBI taxonomy): domain Bacteria; kingdom Pseudomonadati; phylum Pseudomonadota; class Gammaproteobacteria; order Pseudomonadales; family Pseudomonadaceae; genus Pseudomonas; species Pseudomonas sp. 273. Next base: position 1,582,100 of record NZ_CP116775.1, on the reverse strand, counting down.
GCCCATGGCGATGGCCAGGGCCGCGTCGGTGCCCTGCTTGGCGCTCATCCACTCGTCGCAGAGCTTGGAGATTTCCGCGTAGTCCGGGGTGATGGCCACGGTCTTGGTGCCCTTGTAGCGCACCTCGGTGAAGAAGTGCGCGTCGGGGGTGCGCGTCTGCGGCACGTTGCTGCCCCAGGCGATGAGGTAGCCGGAGTTGTACCAGTCGGCGGACTCGGGCACGTCGGTCTGCTCGCCCCACACCTGCGGCGAGGCGGGAGGCAGGTCGCAGTACCAGTCATAGAAGCTCAGGCATACCCCGCCGATCAGCGACAGGTAGCGGGTGCCCGAGGCGTAGCTGACCATGGACATGGCCGGGATCGGCGAGAAGCCGGCGACGCGGTCCGGGCCATAGGTCTTCACCGTGTAGACGTTGGCCGCGGCGACCAGCGTCTGCAACTCGTCCCAGTCGCTGCGCACGAAGCCGCCGCGGCCGCGGATGGACTTGTACTGCCTGGCCTTCTGCGGGTCCTCGACGATGCTCGCCCAGGCCAGCACCGGGTCGGCGTGGCTGGCCAGCGCCTCGCGCCACAGCTGGATCAGCGCCTTGCGCACCAGCGGGTACTTCAGCCGGTTGGCGCTGTACAGGTACCAGGAGTAGCTGGCCCCGCGCGGGCAGCCGCGCGGCTCGTGGTTGGGCAGGTCCGGGCGGGTGCGCGGGTAGTCGGTCTGCTGGGTTTCCCAGGTGACCAGGCCGTTCTTCACGTAGATCTTCCAGCTGCACGAGCCGGTGCAGTTCACCCCGTGGGTGGAGCGGGCGATCTTGTCGAACTGCCAGCGCTGCCGGTAGCCGTCCTCCCAGGCGCGGCTCTCGTCGCGGGTCTCGCCGTGGCCGCCGGCGAATGCCGGCGGGCGTTTGACCAGGTAGCGCAGGCGGTCGATGAAGTAACTCATTTCTCTCCTCCTCGGCGCGGGCCGGGCGGCTAGCAGCTCACCTCGGCGTTACGGCGGGTGTAGTAGAACCAGGTCACCACGATGCACAGGGCGTAGAAGACGATGAAGCCGTAGAGCGCCCACTCCGGCCCACCGGTCAGGTCGAACGAACTGCCGAACGACTTCGGGATGAAGAAGCCGCCGTAGGCCGCCACCGCCGAGATGAAGCCCACCGCGGCGGCGGACTCCTTCTCGCTCTGCAGCGCCTGCTGCTCGGCGGGCAGCCCGGGGAACAGGCGCGGCGTCTGGATGCGGAAGATCGCCGGGATCATTTGCGTGGTGCTGGCGTTGCCGACCCCGGAGAAGAAGAACAGCAGCAGGAACATGGCCAGGAAGCCCCAGAAGGCCCCCGGCTGGTCCTTGATGCCGATGAAGAACAGCACGCCGCCGACGCACGCGGCCATGGCGACGAACACCCAGAGGCTGATGCGCCCGCCGCCGAAGCGGTCGGCCAGGCCGCCGGAGAAGGCGCGGCTCAAGGCGCCGATCAGCGGGCCGAGGAAGGCGAAGCGCAGCACGTCGACCTGCGGGAACAGGTGCCCGGCCAACAACGGGAAGCCGGCCGAGAAGCCGATGAAGCTGCCGAAGGTACCGGTGTAGAGCACGCTCATCAGCCAGGTGTGCTTGCGCTTGAAGATCGCCAGCTGGTCGCTGAACGAGGACTTGGCGCTGGCGATGTCGTTCATCCCGAACCAGGCGGCGAGGGTCGCGGCGATGATGAACGGCACCCAGATGAAGCCGGCGTTCTGCAGCCACAGCGGGGTGCCGGCGGCGGTCACCTGCGGCTCGCCGCCCAGGCCGCCGAACACCGCCAGGGTGATCGCCAGCGGCACCAGGAACTGCATGACGCTCACGCCCAGGTTGCCCAGCCCGGCGTTCAGGCCCATGGCCGCGCCCTTGGCCTGTTTGGGGAAGAAGAACGAGATGTTGGCCATGCTCGAGGAGAAGTTGCCGCCGCCCAAGCCGCACAGCAGGGCGAGGATCAGCATGATCAGGTAGGGCGTGTTCGGGTTCTGCACGGCGAAGCCGATCCACAGCGCCGGCACCAGCAGCGAGGCGGTGGACAGCGCGGTCCAGCGCCGGCCGCCGAAGATCGGCACCATGAAGCTGTAGAAGATGCGCAGGGTGGCGCCCGACAGCCCGGGCAGCGCCGCCAGCCAGAACAGCTGGTTGGCCGTGTAGCCGAAGCCGGCCAGCGGCAGCTTGGCCACCACCACCGACCAGACCATCCAGATGGCGAAGGCCAGCAGCAGGTTGGGGATGGAGATCCACAGGTTGCGCGTGGCGATGCGCTTGCCCCTGGCCTCCCAGAACGCGGCGTCCTCCGGGTGCCAGTCCAGCAGCACGAAGCTGCTGGGGGTGGACAGTTCCGGCAGGTCGCGGGTCTCGCGCCGCTCTGCCCACTCCACGCGCTCGGCCATGCGGATGGCGTAGTGCATCCACGCCAGGGCGCCGGCGGCGATCAGGAACAGCAGCATGAAGCAGCTCTGCCACACGCCCAGCACGTCGTTGAGCATGCCGAAGGTCAGCGGCAGGAAGAAGCCGCCGAGGCCGCCGATCATGCCCACCAGGCCACCCACCACGCCCACGTGCTGCGGGTAGTAGCTGGGGATGTGCTTGAACACCGCGGCCTTGCCCAGGGACATGAAGAAGCCCAGCACCACGATCAGCAGGATGAAGCCGGCCAGACTCATGTGCAGGGCGAACTCGATGTCGCCGCGCACCCCGGTGACCGTGTAGCGGGTCGGCGGGTAGCTGAGCAGGAAGGTGCACAGCGCCGACATGCCGAGGGTCCAGTACATCACCCGGCGCGCGCCGTAGCGGTCGGACAGCCAGCCGCCAAGGATGCGGAACAGCGACGCCGGCACCGTGTACAGCGCGGCTATCACCCCGGCGCTGGCCAGGCCCAGGCCGAACACCTGCATCAGGTAGTGCGGCAGCCACAGGGCCAGGGCGACGAAGGCGCCGAAGACGAAGAAGTAGTACAGCGAGAAGCGCCATACGCGCAGTTCCGCCAGCGGCGCCAATTGCTCGGCCAGCGGGACCGGCTGGTTCCTGCGCGACTCGCTCTGCGGGTCGGACTTGGCCAGCAGCAGGAAGGCCACGCCCATGGCCGCCAGCACCGCGGCGTACACCAGGGCGGCGCCGCGCCAGCCCAGGGCCAGCAGCAGGAAGGGCGCGGCGAAGTTGGTGATGCCGGCGCCGACGTTGCCGGCGCCGAAGATGCCCAGCGCGGTGCCCTGGCGCCCCGGCTCGAACCAGGCGGAGGTGTAGGCCGTGCCGACGATGAAGCCGCCGCCGGCCAGGCCCACGCCCAGCGCCGCCAGCAGCAGCGTGTAGAAGTTGCCGGCGAAGGTCAGCAGGTAGACGCACAGCGCCGAGGTCAGCATCAGCAGGCCGAACACCCAGCGCCCGCCGTAGCGGTCGGTCCACAGGCCGAGGAAGATCCGCGAGACCGAGCCGGTCAGCACCGGCGTGGCCATCAGCAGGCCGAGCTGGGTGTCGGACAACCCGTACTCGTCCTTGATCTGCAGACCGAGGATGGAGAACAGCGTCCACACGGCGAAGCAAAGGGTGAACGCCAGCGTCGACAAGCCGAGTGCCCGGTACTGGTCCCGGGCGGGAGCGGTCGTAACCATGCGCACGCAGTCCCTGGCGAGCACCTCGAATGGCGCTTGCTCTGCAGGCCTGCCGCAATTCCCGATAACCGGCGGCTACCGGTCCACAACCCACGACATTGCACCCAGGCCAATCACGGTTGATGTTGCTGCTTTCGTTATCGTGGCACCGTTTCGGTGCAAGAACTGAGCGTAGACAGGTTCCGCGAGAATTCCACAACGCCCGTTCAGGAAGAGGCCCGCGGGGCGCGGCGCAAGTTGTCCCCTTGCGGGGACATCCCGGCCGCGCGCGGGGATTAGAGTCGTCGGCGAATCCGCCCACAAGCACAATAATCCCGGAGACGCACCGCGATGCACTGCCCTTCCGCCGAGCCCCGGCGCTCGCTGTATTTCGACTACCAGGTCCACCCCGCCTTCACCGCCGCAGTGGGCGCCGCGCAGGCCGAGCGGCATGCCGTGGTCATCGTCGGCGCCGGGCCCATCGGCCTGGCCACCGCGCTGGACCTGGCCCGCTACGGCATCCCCTCGGTGCTGCTCGAGGCCGAGCAGCAGGTCAGCGAGGGCAGCCGCGCCATCGTCTTCACCCGCCGCTCGATGGAAATCCTCCAGCAGGTGGGCGTGGCCGACCGGGTGACCGCGGCCGGGCTGGGCTGGCGCTTCGGCAACTCCTTCTACCGCAACCAGCTGGTGTTCCGCATGGAAGCGCCGCAGGACGCGGACGACCGCTTCGCCCCCATGACCAACCTGCAGCAGCCCTGCCTGGAGCAGTACCTGCTGGAGGCCGCCCAGGCCAACCCGCTGATCGAGCTGCGCTGGGGCAACAAGGTGACCGCTCTCGCCCAGGCCGCGGACCATGCGCGCCTGGAAGTGGACACGCCCGCCGGCCCCTACGCCCTGGAAGGCCAGTGGGTGATCGCCGCCGACGGGGCGCGCTCGGCCCTGCGCGCGCTGCTCGGGCTGAAGCTCGAAGGCGCGGCCTACGAGGGCCGCTTCGTGATCGCCGACATCCGCATCCGCCTCGACCTGCCCACCGAGCGCCTGGCCTTCTTCGACCCGCCGTGGAACCCCGGCAACACCGTGCTGATGCACCGCGAGCCCGGCGACATCTGGCGCATCGACTACCAGCTGCCGGCCGGCGAGACGCCGGAGCAGGCCCTGGCGCCCGAGTCGCTGCGCGCACGCATCGACGCGCAACTGGCCCTGGTGGGCGTGCGGGAGCCGCAGTGGGAGCTGGACTGGTGCTCGGTGTACTCCGCCCGCGCGCTGACCCTGCCGGACTACATCCAGCAGCGGGTGATCTTCACCGGCGACGCCGCGCACCTGCTGCCGATCTTCGGCGTGCGCGGGGCCAACACCGGTTTCCAGGACTGCAACGACCTGGCCTGGAAACTGGCCCTGGCGCTCAAGGGCCTGGCCGGCCCGGCGCTGCTGCCCTCCTACAGCCACGAACGCGTCGGCGCGGCGCGGGAGATCATCGCCGAGGCCGGCAAGAGCACCCGCTTCATGACCCCGCCCACGCCCGGCCAGCGCCTGGTGCGCGACGCCGTGCTGTCGCTGTCGCTGAGCCAGGCCTTCGTCCGCCCGCTGTACCACTGGCGCACCTCGCGGCCCCACGACTACGCCGACTCGCCGCTGAACTGCCGCGACGACGACGATGCGCAGTTCCCCGCCGGCCCGCGCCAGGGCGCGCCGCTGCCGAACATCCGCCTGGGCGAGGACGACTACCTGTTCGACCACCTGGGCGCCGCCTTCCACCTGCTGTACTTCACCGAGGCCGGCGAACTGCCCTGGGACCTCCGGGCCCAGGCCGCGGCCCTGCGCGAGCGCGGCATCCCGCTGCGCATCCTGGCCATAGGCACGGCCGACGCGGTGGACGGCGCCGATCTCAGCCTCGCCGACGCCGATGGCCACCTGCGCGACAAATACGGCGCGCAACCGGGCTGCGCCTACCTGGCGCGCCCCGACCAGCACGTCTGCGCGCGCTGGCGGCAATTGAGCGGCGCCGCGCTGGGCCGGGCCATCCACACCGCACTGGGCAACGCCTGAGGAAGCCGCCATGAAGACACTGACCATCGCCGGGCTGGAAACCGTCTACGAGCAACTGGCCGACACCCTGGACCGCGCGCCCGAGGGGCAGCGCGAGCTGTTCCTGGTCAAGCTGGCGCTGCTCGCCGCCGAGGCCCTGGCCGACCCCGCGCGCTTCGCCGAACTGACCGAGGCCGCCCTGCTGGACCTCTGAGCCCGGCCGATCCCCGGTCCGCCACGACGGCGGCCGGGGTGCTACAGTGGCCGGCGCCCGCAACCACCAGAATCCCGGAGGGACGTCGCGATGCAGTACTGGCCCCTGCGCGCCGGCAGCGTCGAGCACAGCCTGAACCTCGGCCACGCCGCCAGCCTGTTCGCCCGCGTCGGCGGCAACCGCAGCCGCACCCTGGCCGCCGACCTGCTGCAGCTGATCGGCCCCGGCGTGCCCCTGGCGCAGTGCACCATCTTCGCCTACGCGCCGCGGCGCAACCCGCAGGTGTTCTCCTTCGCCGACCGCGCCCGCGACGTGGCGCTGCCGCGCATCTCCCACAACTACGCCGAACGCTTCTACAGCCAGGACGGCAACCAGCAGGCCATGGCCCACGGCGGCCCGGCCGAGCGCATCCTGGTGCAGCGCCAGGGCATCGACGACATCGCCCACCCCGAATACCGCCGCGTGTGCTACGAGCAGCCGCGCATCAGCGAGCGCGTGGCCCTGCTGACGCACTGCGAGAACGAACGCTGGCTGTCGCTGAACTTCTACCGCGGCCGCGAGCACGGGCACTTCTCCGCCCGCGAGATGGACTACCTGCAAACCCTGGCGCCGCTGCTGATCCAGGCCGTACGCCTGCACTACCAGGCCTGGCTGCAGGCCAACGAACTGCCGCTGCTGCTGACCGAACGCGTAGCCGCCCGCCAGCCAGGCCTGACCCTGCGCGAACAGACACTGCTGCGCCTGATGCTGACCGGCGCCGACACCGACGCCATCGCCACGCAACTGGGCGTACGCCCCTCCAGCGCCGCCACCTACGTCAAGCGCCTGTACCGCAAGCTGGGCATCGGCGGGCTGCGCGAACTGATCGCCCTGGCGACGCAGGCGCAGTGGTAACACCCCCACGATGGGCTTGCCGTAGGGCGAATAACGCTCCGCGTTATCCGCCGTTTAACCTCGGCCCCATGCCGCTCGGTGCCAAGCACGAAGCCGCCCCAAGCCCAACCACGAAGTTGCCGACAAGAAAGGTGAAGCGGCGGATAACCGCGAACGGTTATTCGCCCTACGCCCACGGTGGGCTTGGCGTAGGGCGAATAACGCTCCGCGTTATCCGCCGTTTGACCTCGGTCCCATGCCGCTCGCTGCCGGGCACGGAGCCGCGCCAGGCTCAACCACGAAGTTGCCGACAAGAAAGGTGAAACGGCGGATAACCGCGAACGGTTATTCGCCCTACGCCCACGGTGGGCTTGGCGTAGGGCGAATAACGCTCCGCGTTATCCGCCGTTTGACCTCGGTCCCATGCCGCTCGCTGCCGGGCACGGAGCCGCGCCAGGCTCAACCACGAAGTTGCCGACAAGAAAGGTGAAGCGGCGGATAACCGCGAACGGTTATTCGCCCTACGCCAGGTCCGAGTTTCTTGTAGGGCGAATAACGCTCCGCGTTATCCGCCGTCCGCCCAGTTACCCTGCCCCATGGCAGAGCACAGGGAGGACCGCCGATGCCGAACTACCGACGCGCCTGGATTCCCGGCGGCACCTACTTCTTCACCGTTACACTGCGCGACCGCCATTCGGACCTGCTGGTGCGGGAGATAACCCTGCTCCGCCAGGTCGTCGCCAAGGCCCGGCGCCGGCATCCGTTCCGTATCGACGCATGGGTCGTACTCCCCGAACACATGCATTGCCTGTGGACACTTCCGCCGGGCGACACCGACTACGCCACCCGCTGGAAGGTCATCAAATCCGGCTTCGCCCGTCACATCACCCCGGGAGAATGGCTTTCCGCCGCGCAGCGCCTGCGCGGCCAGCGGGGAATCTGGCAGGCACGCTATTGGGAACACCTGATCCGCGACCATGCCGACTACCGGCGGCACTTCGACTACATCCATGTCAATCTGTTGAAACACGGGCTGGTCACGGCGGTGAAGGACTGGCCATTCTCGACCTTCCACCGAGCCGTTGCCGAAGGCATCTACCCCACGGACTGGGCCGGGGACCTTTCACTGGAAGTGCAGGCAGCGGAACGGCATTGAGGCCGACGGCGGATAACCGCGAACGGTTATCCGCCCTACACCCATGGCGGGCCTGGCGTAGGGCGAATAACGCTCCGCGTTATCCGCCGTTTGACCTCGGCCCCATGCCGCTCGGTGCCAAGCACGAAGCCCCCCAAGCCCAACCACGAAGTTGCCGACAAGAAAGGTGAAGCGGCGGATAACCGCGAACGGTTATCCGCCCTACACCCATGGCGGGCTTGTCGTAGGGCGAATAACGCTCTGCGTTATCCGCCGTTTGACCTTGGCCCCATGCCGCTCGGTGCCGCGCACGAAGCCGCCTGCAAAGCCGCGCCAGCCAAACGAAAACGCCCGCGGATCACTCCGCGGGCGTTCTTTCATTCCAGCGTCGCCACCCTCAATCCGGCAGCGCGAAGGCCATCACGTAGTCGCCCTGGCGGGTGCCGAGGGAACCATGCCCACCCGCCATGACCAGCACGTACTGCTTGCCGTCCTTGCCGGTGTAGGTCATCGGGGTGGTCTGGGCGCCGGCTGGCAGGCGGCCTTCCCAGAGGACCTTGCCGTCGCGCAGGTCGTAGGCGCGCAGGTACTGGTCCAGGGTGCCGCTGAGGAAGCCCAGGCCGCTGGCGGTGGTGATCGGGCCGCCGAGGCTGGGCACGCCCATGGTCAGCGGCAGCGGGACCGGCGAGCTGTCGCGCACGGTGCCGTTCTTGTGTTTCCAGATCACCTTGTGGGTGGTCAGGTCGACCGCCGCCACGTAGCCCCAGGCCGGGGCCTGGCACGGTAGGCCGACGGGCGACAGGAAGGGCGCCATGATCACGCCGTAGGGCGCGCCGGCGTTGGGCTGCACGCCCTCGGTCTCGCTCTTGCGCGCAGGGCCCCCGGCGACTTCCTCGCTCGGCACCAGCGTGGACTTGAAGGCCATGTAGTCGGGGTTGACGAACATGATCTGGCGCACCGGGTCGACCGATACGCCGCCCCAGTCGAACACCCCGAAGTTGCCCGGGAACACCAGCGAGCCCTGCAGCGACGGCGGGGTGTAGATGCCCTCGTAGCGCAGCGACTTGAAGTCCAGGCGGCAGAGCATCTGGTCGAACGGCGTCACGCCCCACATGTCCTTCTCCTGCAGGGTGGTGGGCATGAAGTTCAGTTCGGACATCGGCTGCGTTGGCGCGGTGTGGTCGCCTTCCACCGCGCCCTGGGGCACCGGGGTTTCGTTGATCGGCACTATGGCCTCGCCGGTGCGGCGGTCGAGCACGTAGATACTGCCCTGCTTGGTCGAGGCCAGCAGCGCCGGCCTGATGCCGTCGGCGGTCTTCAGGTCGACCAGGGTCGGCTGGCCGCCCACGTCCATGTCCCACAGGTCGTGGTGGGTGAACTGGTGGGTCCAGCGGACCTTGCCGGTGTCGATGTCCAGGGCGGTGACGCCGGCGCTGAACTTCTCGGCCTCGGGGGTGCGGTTGCCGCCCCACTGGTCGGGCATCTGGTTGCCCATGGGCAGGTAGACCAGGCCGAGCTTCTCGTCGACGCTGGCCACCGACCACATGTTCGGCGAGTTGCGGGTGTAGGTCTTGTCGGCGGCGATGGGCGCGGTGGCCTCGGGGTTGCCGCTGTCCCAGTTCCACACCAGGTGGCCGTCGCGCACATCGTAGGCGCGGATCACCCCGGAGGGCTCGTCGGTGGAGACGTTGTCGGTGACGTGGCCGCCGATGATCACCAGGTCGCGGGTCACCGCCGGCGGCGAGGTGGAGTAGTAGCCGCCGGCGGTGAAGCTGCCGATGTTGGCGCGCAGGTCGATCTCGCCCTTGTTGCCGAAGCCTTCGCAGACCTTGCCGGTGTCGGCGTCGAGGGCGATCAGGCGGGTGTCGGCGGTGGGCACGAACAGGCGTTTCGGGCAACTGCCGGCGGCCGGCGCCGGGCTGGCGACGGTAGTGCCGTCGGCGGCCTTGGCGGCGTAGGCGGCTTCATCGTGGTAGGCCACGCCGCGGCAGGTCATGTGCGCCCAACCCTTGAAGTTGGCCGCGTTCTGCGTGCTCAGCTTGGGATCGAAGCGCCAGAGTTCCTTGCCGGTGTCCGGGTCCAGGGCGATCACCTGGCTGTGCGGGGTGCACACGTAGAGCTTGCCGTTGACCTTCAGCGGGGTGTTTTCCGCGGTGGTCTCGCCCGGGTCGTTCGGGCCGGGCAGGTCGCCGGTGCGGAAGGTCCAGGCCAGCTTCAGTTGGTGGACGTTGTCCGGGTTGACCTGCGTGAGCGGCGAGTAACGGTCGCCGAAGGCGGTGCGCCCGTAGGCCTGCCAGTCGCCCTCGGGCTGGGCCGGGGCGGCGTTGGGCACGCCGGCGCTGGCGCGGTCGATGCGCCCTTCGATGCGGCCCGGGTTGGTGAACTGCGAGGCGATGGCGCTGGCGCCGGCCAGCACCACGGCCAGGCCCAGCAGCGCGGTGGCCTTGGGCGCGGGGCCTGCGGCCAGCAGCGGGCGGCGCAGCCAGGGCAGCAGCAGGACGATGCCGAGCACGAACCACAGCGCCAGGCGCGGCACCAGTTGCCACCAGTCCAGGCCCACTTCGTACCAGGACCACAGGGTGCTGCCCAGCAGGAACAGCGCGTACAGGCCGATGGCGGCGGCGCGGCCGAGCAGCAGCAACACGCCGGTCACGACCAGCACCACGCCGGCCACCAGGTAGTAGAGCGAGCCGCCCAGGCTCACCAGCTTGACGCCGCCGGCCAGCAGGGCCAGGCCCATCAGCAGCAGCAATAGTCCGAGCAGGCTCGGCAGCAGGCGTGGCCTGCCAAACGCACCGTCAGTGCTCATGCGTGTTCTCCTTCGGTCTTTCAGTGAGCGGGTACTGCTTGGGTTCAGAACTGGTATTCGAGGCCGGCGCCGGCGTACCAGGAGCGCCCCGGGGCGGCCTCGTAGTAGCGGCCGTTGCTGTCGCCGACGATGACCGAGCCGACGTACTGGCGGTCCAGCAGGTTGTCCAGGCGCAGCAGCTGGTGGAACGTCCAGGGGCCGTAGCGCTGTTCGAAGCGGGTGCGCCAGTTGAACACCGCGTAGCTGGGCGCCGGCTTGTCCTCGTTGCTGTCTTCAACATAGACCTTGCTGCGGTACTGCCCTTCGAAGCCCATGCTGATGTCCTGGCGCGGCTTCCACACCAGCTCGCCGTAGAGGCTGCTGCCGGGCACGCCGGGCAGGTGGTTGCCCTTCTCGATGGTGCTGCCGCCCTCGACGAAGTCCTGGTCGTAGGTGGCCTCCAGGCGGGTGTAGGCGAGGGTCGCGTCCCACCGTTCGTTGAGCTGGCTCTGCACGCCCAGTTCGAAACCGCGGCGCAGGGTCTTGCCGGCGTTCTGGTAGCTGGTGCGGCCGCCGGTGGAGCTGGCGACGACGATTTCGTCGTCGGTGCGGATTTCGAAGACCGCTGCGTTGATCCGAGTGTTGCCGCCGACCTTGGCCTTCAGGCCCAGCTCGTACTGGGTGCTGGTGGCCGGGTCGAGGCCGAAGTTGAAGCTTTCCACCAGGCCCGGGGCATAGGCCATCTCGGCCTGGGTCGGGGTCTCGAAGCCCTTGCCGGCGCTGACGTAGCCGTGCAGCTGGGGGGTGAAGGCGTACATCACCGACAGCGACGGGGTGTTCTTCTGGTACTTCTTCGAGCCGCTGGAATCGCCGTTGGCCAGGTAGCGGTCGTCCACGTCCATCTTCATGGTGCTGTGGCGCAGGCCGGCGTCGAAGGTCCAGTCGCCCAGCTCCCAGCGCGCCTGCACGTAGGGGTCGAGGCTGGTGGCGGTGTCGTCCTCGTCGCGGCGCAGCTCGCCCTTCACGCCCAACTGGTCGCCGCTGTAGTTCTGGTAGCCGCGGCGGTCGTCGCGGCTGCGGTCGTAGTCCACCCCGGTGGTGACGGTCAGCTCGCCGGGCACGCCGGCCACCGGCTGGATCCAGCGCAGGGTGCCGCCATGGAATTCGCGGTCGAAGTCCACCACGCCGCCGCCGCGCTGGGTGTTGGAGACCACGCCCCTGGGGATCGACAGGTACTGGACGACGCTGCGCTGGCCGGCGTAGAGGTTGAACTGCAGGGTGGCGTCGCCGAAGTAGCGCTCGTAGTTCATGCCCAGCTGCTGGTGGTCGATGCTCTTGCGCGTGTCGTAGGTCTCGGCGGCCGCGGCCACCGAGCGCGGGTCATGCTTGTAGGCATCCCAGGTCTGGCCCAGCGGGTCCTGGGTGCCGTTCTGCTCCAGGCTGCTGTAGATCAGCGCCAGGCGGCTGTCGTCGTCGGGCCTGAAGTTGAGCTTGGCGAAGGTCTGGTCGCGGCGCGCGGCGCTGTGGTCGCGGTAGCCGTCGGTGTCCATGCGCGAGGCGTCGAGGAGGAAGCCGGCCTTGTCGTTGCCGCCCTCGGCGTAGAGGTGGTTCTTGTTGAAGCCGTCGCTGCCGAAGGTGGTTTCGGCGCCCACCCGCGGCGGGCCGGAGCCGTCGCGGCTGAACATCTGGATCACCCCGCCGGCGTTGCTGCCGTAAATGGTCGAGGCCGGGCCGCGCAGCACCTCGATGCGCTCGGCCACGTCGAGGTTCAGCGTCGCCGCCTGGCCCTGGCCGTCGGGGGTGCTGGCCGGGATGCCGTCGCTGAGCAGCTTCAACCCGCGGATGCCGAAGGCCGAGCGGGCGCCGTAGCCGCGCGAGGAAATCTGCAGGTCCTGGGCATAGTTCTGGCGGTTCTGCACCACCAGGCCGGGTACCCGCGGCAGCACCTCGGAGAGGTTCACGCCGAGCTGGCCGTCGCCGATCCGCGGCTGCTGCACGGTGTCGATGGAGAACGGCAGGTCGAAGCTGGACACCGGCGCGTAGGTGCCGGTGACGACCATGGGGGCGAACACCTCGTCGGCGGGGACGGCGCTGTCCTCGGCGCCGGCGGCGTGGCTGGCGCTCAGCCCCCAGAGCAGCAGCGACGGCTGCAGCAGGGCGAGCGGGAGAAAACGCGGGGGCATGCTGGGGTTCCTGCTCCTTGCCCCGGGAACGGGCCGGGGCCTTGTGCTGATGGCGTGGCGGTTCAGAAGCTGGACTGGATCTTCAGCCCGGCGACCAGGGCATTGTCCACCTCGTAGACGCCGCCGGGATGCTTGATGTACTGCAGGTTCGGCCGCACGGTCAGCCAGTTGGTGACGTGCACGCCGTAGTACAGCTCGGCGTCGTACTCGCTGTGCTGCACCGGCTGGAACAGCGGGTTGTCATAGTCGTCGATACCGGACACCGCGTTGATCTGCTTCTGGTGTCTGGTCACATCGTCATTGATGTGGATACGCGCCACCGCCAGGCCGATGTCGTCCTTGGGCCGCGCGTCGAACAGGCCTTTGTAGACCATGCCGGCCTGCTGGTAGTTGTCGATGCTGTTGGTCGCCTGGTCATGCACGGTGAAGTTGGCGAACAGGCTCAGGCCGCGCGCGGCGTCGCCGTCGTGGGCGGTCACCTGCTGCTGCGCCACCACCCACCAGCCGTGCTTGCTGCCGTGGGATTTGAAGGCATCTCCGGTCAGCGCCTGGGGCTGGCCATTGACGTCCTCGTAGACGTCGTCGGCCTTGGCGGTGCTGTAGTAGTAGCCCAGGCGGTATTCGCCCGGCAGCCCGCCCACCTTCGGCGACCACACCAGCTCCACCGGCAGGATGGCGCCCTGGGTGCCGCTGCCGCTGAGCTTGAAGCCGTTGCCGGTCTCCAGGTTCGAGGGGTTCTGCTCGTAGGCGCCGACCTGCACGAAGAACTCGGGGCTGAGGTTGTACTTCACCCGCAGCGCCCACTGGCTCACCGGCCAGTTGTACCAGATGCCGCCCACCCAGTTGCCCACCTGCGAGCCGCAGAACGCCAGGTTCTGGAAGTCGCAGGGGAAGCTGTTGAAGTCCTCGCCCTCGCCGAAGCGGCCGAACTTGATGTCCAGGGCGTCGTCGAGGAAGGTCTGCTTGTACCACATCTGCGTCAGCCGCCAGGTCTGGCCGCGGCCCCAGACTTCCTGCACCGAGCTGAGCTGGCCGGCGCGCGGGTCACTGATGCGGTCGTTGGACAGGTTGTTGCCGCTGCGCTCGGTGATGGTCAGCTGGAACTCGGCGCCGTGCCAGCCGAGGATCTTCTGCAGGTCCAGGTGGCTGCCCAGCGCCCACTGGTCGGTGTAGCGCGCGGTCTTGTCGTCGTTGTAGCCGCCGTGCAGGTTGCCCGCGGCCTCGCCGACGTAGTCCAGCTTGAAGTCGTAGCCCTTCTCCAGCAGCTCGCTGCGGGTACCGCCCCAGTCCCCCAGGCCCCATTTCGAATCGGCGGAAAAGGCCTCGTCGCCCTGCGCGCCACTGGCCAGCAGGGCGAGCAGCCCCAGCCCCGGGGCAAGATTGCGAGCGGTGATCATGGTGGCTATTCCTCCTGGCAGCCTTGAAGCGGAAAAGCGCCACCCGGCCCGCCTCCCCAGGGTGCGAGCCGCATGGCCAAACGAAAACTGTAGAACAGGGGCCGGCGCACCGCTCTGGCACGGCCGTTCCCCATTGTCGCGCAGCCTTGAGACAGCGCTATCTTTGACGGACGAAAAAAACGCCCCGGTAAAGGCGACGCGCACGTTACTGCCCGCGAAGGCCTGTGGCCAGCCACGGGGCTGGCAATATTATTTTTCATATCCCGTAATAATCCAGCCCATAAGCGAAATATTTTCCTCAATATCCTCACTCTTATCAGGGCAATACAGGAGCCTGAAAGCCGACCTGGCCATGCTCGGTACCCTCCTGCAGGCCAGCCGATTGGCGGCCTGCAGCCCGGCAACGGCGTCCCGCCCAGCGAGACAGCGCTGTCCGCTACATTGCCCCGATAGCGGCTGGAAGCCCGCGCCCGGCTCCGCTACCTTGGCCGGGCCACCGACCGAGCGAGAACCCGCATGCCCCTTCCTCACCCCGCCCGAGGCGCCCATGGCCCGCGCTGACACGGCCAGCGCGCCCATACCGCGCATCGACGAAGAGCTGACGCTGAAGAAGCTGGAGGTGTTCCTGGCCTTCATGCGCACCGGCAACCTGGCCCGCGCCGCCGCCGAGCTGGGCACCAGCAACGTCAGCGTGCACCGCGCCATCCATTCCCTGGAAAGCGCCCTGCGCTGCCCGCTGTTCAAGCACGAGGGGCGCACCCTCACGCCGCTGGAGAGCGCCTTCGTGCTGGAGGAGCGCGCGCAGAAGCTGGTGCAGGATGTGAACGAGACGGTGCGCCTGACCCGCGAGGCCGCCGGCTTCTCCGCCGAGCGCTTCAAGCTCGGCGCGCTCTACTCGCTGACGGTGAAGACCGTGCCGCAGCTGATCATGGGCCTGAAGCTGCGGCGCAGCGAGCTGAACATCGACCTCATCCTCGGCTCCAACGTCGACCTCTTCTACCAGCTGAAGAACATGGAGCTGGACGCCATCCTGGTGTCGCTCAACGAAAGCGTGGCCGACCCGGACTGCGAGCAGCTGCCGCTGTTCTCCGACGACATCTTCCTCGCCGTGCCGGTGGATTCGCCCTACGCCGAGCTGGCCGAGATCGACCTGGCGAGCCTGAAGGAGGCGCCCTTCGTCACCCTGGCCCAGGGCTTCGCCACCCACCAGGACGGCGTGCGGGTGTTCCGCCAGGCCGGCTTCGAGCCGCACATCGCCATGCAGGTGAACGACATCTTCACCCTGCTCAGCATGGTCAGTTCCGGGGTCGGCTACGCGCTGCTGCCCAAGCGCATCGAGGCGGTGTACGAGAACCGCGTGAAGCTCATTCCGCTGCAGGCGCGCTACCGCCTGCAGCAGCGCATCGGCGTGGTCTTCCTGCGCGCCAAGGAGCGCGACCCGAACCTGCTGGCGCTGCTCGCCGAATGCCGCATGTACGGCATGCGCCACGAGCAGGAAGCGGCGCGGGCGGGGGCCTGAGGCGCCCCGCCCGCTTGCAGCCGGCCCCTGCCTCAGCCCACCAGGCCGCGCACGCAGAAGTACAGCAGCGACGGGCCGAGCAGGCAGCCCAGGCCGGTGTGGAAGGTGGCGGTCAGCGCGCCGTAGGGCACCAGGCGCCGGTCGGTGGCGGCGAGCCCGGCGGTGACGCCGCTGACAGTGCCGGCCAGGCCGCCGAAGACCATCGCCGAGCGCGGGTTGTCCAGGCCCAGCAGGCGCGCCGAGACCGGGGTGAAGACCATCACCAGGATCGCCTTGATCAGCCCGGTGGCGATGGACAGCGCCATCACGTCGGAGCTGGCGCCCAGCGCCGCGCCGGTGACCGGGCCGACGATGTAGGTGACAGCCCCCGCACCTATGGTGGTCATGCTCACCGCGTCGCGATAGCCGAACGACCAGGCCACGATCACCCCGACGATGAACGGCAGGATGGTCCCCAGCAGCAGCGACACCGCGCCGATCAGCCCGGCCTTGCGCGCCTCGGTGGCCTGCACCTCGAAGGCCGTGGCGACGATGGCGAAGTCGCGCAGCATGGCCCCGCCCATCAGGCCGATGCCGGAGAACAGCGAGAGGTCGGCCAGGCCCTTCTGCCCACCGCTGAGGGTGCCGCCGACCCAGGCCAGCACCAGGCCGATGAGGATGGCGATGGCCGAGCCGTGGACGCGGCCGAAGGTCAGGTGGCGGGAAATCAGCACCGACACCCACATGATCACGCCCACCACCGCGAAGGCGGTGACCAGGCCGTTATGGATGAGCGCGTTCTCGACGATCTGCCACATCTCAGCGCCCTCCCACCGGGGCGGCGCCCAGGTCTTCGGCGCGGTCCTCGCGCGGTAGCGGCTCGCCGCGGTGGGTGCGGCTGATCAGCGCGATGGTCGCGCCGCACACCAGCACCGAGCCGATCGCCGCCAGCAGCGCCACCGGGCCGCCGTGCAGGGCGGTGACCACGTTCTGCTGGGCCGCCATGGCCACCACCACGGGAATGTACATGGCGCCCCAGAAGCCCACGCCGAACTCGCATTCCTTGCTCAACCCGCCGCGCTTGTGCATCGCCAGGCGGGCGAAGATCAGCAGCAGCATGGCGATGCCGACGCCGCCGACGTTGGATTGCACGCCGAGCAGCACGCCCAGCAGGTCTCCCAGGATCACGCCCGCGAGCGTGCATGCAGACAGTAGAGCGACACCGTAGATGATCATTGTTGTTGTCCTCGGTTGGTCGTTGGGGTTGGGGGTAATGGGACCGGTTCAGGGGTCGCGGCGTTCCTCCTCGCGCAGCAGCGCGTCCAGGGTGTCCGCGCGGGCGCCGTCGAAGGCGATGGCGGCGGCGCCGAAGCAGGGCCTGGCCAGGCCGGTGAGTATGCGCCCGGGCGGCAGCTCCAGGTGCAGGCGGGCGCCGCGCTCGTAGGCGCTGCGCAAGGTGGCGCGCCACTCCACGCGGCGCGCCATGTTGCCGGCCAGGTCCGCGGCAAGCGCCGCCGGGTCCATGACCAGGCGCGCCGTGCTGCTGCTCAGGTAGCGCAGCCGCGGGCGGTCCAGGCGCACGCCGGCGAAGGCCTCGGCCAGACGCGCGGCGGGTTCGGCCAGCAGTTCGCTGTGCGAGGGCACGCTGACCGCCAGGCGCTTCGCCGCGCTGGCGCCATGGGCCCGGGCCAGTTCGGCGATGGCTTGCAGGGCCTCGTCGCTGCCAGCCACCACCAGTTGCCGTTCGGCGTTGATATTGGCCAGGTAGACCGGGCGTTCGGCGCTGTGCACCTGGGCCAGCAACGGCTCCAGTTGTGGCTGCTCCAGGCCGAGGATGGCGCTCATGCCGTAGCCGCTGGGCCAGGCCTGCTGCATCAGTTCACCGCGCAGGGCGACCAGGCGCAGGGCGTCGGCGTAGTCCAGGGCACCGGCGACCACGGCGGCCGGATAGGCGCCGATGGACAGTCCCGCCACCAGCGCTGGCCGGTGCCCACGCGCGGCGAGCAGGCGTGCCGCGGCGACGCCGGCGATCAGCAGGCACAACTGCACGGCGCGGGTCGAGGCCAGGGCCTCGGCGTTTTCCAGGCTGGCCATGGGCTGGCCGAGCACGTCCGCCGCCTCCTCCAGGCAGGCGCGGACTTCCGGCCCGCCGGGCAGCGCCGAGAGCATGCCGGGGTACTGCGCGCCCTGGCCGGGGAAGGCGAAGAGGCTGCTCATGCGGCCACCTCGGCGCGCGCCCAGGGATCGGCCAGCAGGACCGGCGCGTGGTCGCCCTTGATCATCACCCGGGAGCCCTCCCCGGCCCATTCGGCCAGGGCCAGGCCACCGGTGGGGGTCTGCAGTTGCAGGTCGATGCGGCAGGCAGCTTGGTTCAGTTCGGCGAGCAGCGCGCGGGCCGCGTCGCGGGAAAACGGCTGCGGGGTGCGCAGCAGCAGGTCGAGGTCGCTGGCGCCGTGCAGCACCGGCACGCCGGTGGCCAGTTCGAAGCCGGCGCCGCCGGTGATACCCCAGGCCAGGCCGGTGGCGTCCAGCCCTGCGCGCACCTGGCACAGGGCCTGCCAGGCGGGCAGTTCGCGTTGCGGCTCGGCCTGGCGCAGCGCCTCGGGCGTGGTGCAACGCATCACCGCTTCCAGCGGCAGCCAGCCGGCCCAGCGCTGCTCGCGGCTGTGGCCGCGCAGGCCCACCGCCAGCCAGCCCGGGCGCGCCGGCGCGCGGCGCACGACAACAGGCCAGCCGGCTGCCAGCACTTCGCCCACCCAGGCCGGCGCATCTTCCGGCAAGTGCTCTGCACCCATGCCCCAGAGCAGGTCGTGGGCACGAAAAAGGTCGGGAGCGGGCCCGTCCCGGCGTGGGCCCCGCTGTGAGCTTTCGACGATGGCCATGGCCCGCTCCCGAGTTCTCACCACTGCTCGCGCAGCAGTTCGCGCACGCGGCTGGAGGCCGCGCGGTTGGCCGCGCCGAGGCGGCCGCGAAGGTCCCTCGGGGCGCCGGCTATGTCGTCCAGGGCGCGGCGCAGGCTGGCTTGCACCTGGACCACGTCCGCTTCACCGGGCGCGTCAATGGACGGCACTTCGAGGCTGTCCCACAGCAGGCCCAGGGAGGCGTAGCTGTCGATGTCGTAGGCCATCGGCGGCACCGTGGCGGCCAGGCGCTCCAGCTCCTCGACGCTGCGCAGGGTGATGCGCGCGGCGGCGGCCTTGCCCATGGCGTGGACCATCACCCCGGCGTCGCGCAGGGCGATCAGGCGGTTGGCCTGGTAGCCGTGGGCGAGGAAGGCGCCGGACATGGCCTTGCCCACCAGCAGGCCGAGCACCGGGTGGCCGGCGAGGCGCGCGCGGGCATAGGCGTCCACCGCCGCCGCCAGGGCCTGGTGGATGCCCAGGGCCTCCTCGCGGCGGCCATAGGCCTGGCTGGGCACGTCGACTATCGCCACCAGCGCGCGCTTGAGCGGCGCATCGCGGTCGGCCTCGATGGCCTCCTCCACCGCCGCCGCCAGGCGCCAGCCTTCCAGCAGGCCGACCTCGCCGTTGCGGGCGCGGGGGAAGGCATCGTTCGCATCCGGCACCACCGCCAGGTAGCGCAGCGGCTGGCCGTCCAGCTCGGCATCGGCCACCCGCAGCGAGGCGCCGTCCTGCGGGCGCGCGGGCTGTTCGCCGGCCAGGGCCTGGAACCAGGCCAGGCCACGGGAAGAAGGTGCTTGGCTCATTGCGCGTCTCCTTGGTTCAGGCCGGCGTAGAGGCGGCGCACGCCGGCGGCGTCGATCTGCTCGCTCGTATCGAGGCTTTCCAGGCGCGTCAGGAAGTCCGCCGTGCGGCGGCTGCGCGGGTGCGCCGGCAGGCCCTTGGCGAAGTAGTCGCGCACCGCCTGGTAGAGAGTGCCCACGTCATCGGCCAGGCAGGCATCGGCCAGCCCGGAGGCGGTGCGTTGCTCGCCGCCGGTGAGGCTCCAGATGAACGGCCGGTCGCGGGAGTCGTATTCCTCGATGCCGGCTTCCTGCTCGATCACCTGCGGGCCGTTCAGCCCCAGGCGCGCTTCGCGGGTGACCAGCACGTAGCTGCACAGCCCGGCGGCGATGGACATGCCGCCGAAGCAGCCGACGGGCCCGGCGACCAGCGCCACCACCGGCTGGTACTGCTGCAGGTCGACGATGGCCGCCTGGATCTCGGCGATGGCCGCCAGCCCCAGGTTGGCCTCCTGCAGGCGCACGCCGCCGGTTTCCAGCAACAGCAGGGCGCGGGTGAGGATGCCGTTGCGGTTGTCCTCGGCGGCCAGTTCCAGGGCGCCGGCGATCTTCGCCCCGCCGACCTCGCCCATGCTGCCACCCTGGAAGGCGCCTTCGATGGCGGCGACCACGGCCGGCTGGCCGTCCAGGGTGCCGCGGGCGATGACCACGCCGTCGTCGGCCTGGGGCACTATGCCCTGCCCTTCCAGCCAGGGTGACTGCACCCGGGCGAAGGGGTCGATGAGTTCGCGGAAGCTGCCGGCATCCAGCAGCTCGCGGGCGCGCTGGCGGGCGGAAAGTTCGGTGAAGCTGCGCAGGGCCAGCAGCTGGGCGACGTTATTCATGGCCAGCTTCCTCCAGCGCCTGTTCCAGGCGCAGGCGCACCACCCCGGGGGTGGCGCCGAAGTCGTGGATGCAGAGTTGCGCGGCCGGCGCCGGCACGGCGGCGAACAGCCGTTCGAAGAGCTGCTGCCAGCGTGGCGCGCTGCCGTTCACCGAGGTCACCACCTCGATGCTCAGGGTGGCGTTCGGCGCCGGTTGCAGCAGCACCTCCAGGTCGCCGGAACCGACGCAGCCCACCAGGGCGCGGCCGCGCACCGACGAAGTGGCGGGGTATTCGAAGGACAGGGTTTCCATGGTCAGAGGCTCCCGGCCCACCCGCCGAGCGCGGCGGGCAGGCGATCCAGAAAGAGACAGGCGGCCAGCAGGTCGGCGGCGCCGCCAGGGGATGCGTTGAGCGCCAGCAGCGCGCGGTCCAGCTCGCGCAGCGCGCGGCGCCCGGCCAGGGTGGCGCTGCCGCCGGCGTCGAGCACCACCCGCGCGCCGCCCTGCATGGCGCGCAGGCCGGGCTGGCCGGCGCGGTGCAGCACGCAGGTGTCGTCCAGCACCGCCATGATCGCCAGCAGCGCGTCGAGCCGGGCGTTCTGCTCGCCGGCGCCGGCCGCGCGGCTGCGCCGCAGTTGCGGCAGGCCGTGCAGCACCACGCGGGGGAAGCCCAGTTGCGCTTCCTCGCGGGCGCCGCCAACGCCATAGCGCTGGCGCACCTTGTCGCCGTGGCTGTTCAACTGCGGCTGCGCGCGGTCGGCCAGCAGGGCGATGCGCCCGGCGCGGGCAGCCACCGCCTCGGCCTGCGGCTGCGAGGTGTCGAGGGCGGCGGCGGCGCTCAGCAGGCCCAGGGCCCAGATGGCGCCGCGGTGGGTGTTCACCCCGGCCGTGGTGCGCAGCATCTCCGCCTCGCCTTCGCGGCCCAGGCGGCCCAGGCTTTCGCGCAGCGGCAGGCCGACTTCGCCATGGGCCCGCGCCGCTTCGGCCATGGCCTGGAAGCACGGCCACAGGCTCAGCGCCGAGGCCTGCATCAGGCCCAGGTGCAGATCGCTATGCGCACCACTGCCGCGGCGGTCCACCAGCGCCGGCTTGGGCGACAGCTCGGCCTCGTCGATCAGCGCGTCCACCGCCAGGTCGGCCAGGCATTCGCCCAGGCCGACGCGGGGTTCGAGTTCGTAGGCTTGGGCCATCACCAGCTCCTGAAGCGCGCCGGCGGCTCGTACAGGCCACCGGACCAGTCGACCAGTTCGCCGATGCTCTTGGCCGCGAGCAGTTCGCGGCTGGCGTCGGCGCGGCGGATGCCCAGGTCCTCGGGCAGCGCGATCAGCCCTTCGCGGCGCATGCGCTGGGTCTCCTTCGGGTCATGGCGCAGGCCGATGGGGCTGATGCCGGCCACCGCGGCGATCATCGCCCGGCGTTCCTCCAGCGAGCGCGCCTTGTACAGGTAGGCGATGCCTTCCTCGGTGAGCACGTGGGTGACGTCGTCGCCGTAGATCATCACCGGCGCCAGCGGCATGTTGGCCTTGCGCGCCACCTCCACCGCGTCGAGCTGCTCGACGAAGGTGGGTTTGCCGCCGTCCTGGAAGGTCTCGACCATCTGCACCACCAGCTTCTTGCCGCGCGCCAGCAGGGCCTCGGGCTCCGGCCGCATGTCCAGCCAGGCCGGGGTGGAATGCCGCCGGCCGCGCGGGTCGTGGCCCATGTTCGGGGCGCCGCCGAAGCCGGCCAGGCGGCCGCGGGTGACGGTGGAGGAATGGCCGTCGCCGTCCACCTGCAGGGTGGCGCCGATGAACAGGTCCACCGCGTACTGCCCGGCCAGCTGGCAGAACATGCGGTTGGAGCGCAGCGAGCCGTCGCGGCCGGTGAAGAACACGTCCGGGCGCTGGGCGATGTAGCGCTCCATGCCCAGCTCGGTGCCGAAGCAGTGCACGCTTTCCACCCAGCCGCTCTCGATGGCCGGGATCAGCGTCGGGTGCGGGTTGAGCGTCCAGTGCCGGCAGATCCTGCCCTTCAGCCCCAGGGACTCGCCGTAGGTGGGCAGGATCAGCTCGATGGCCGCGGTGTTGAAGCCGATGCCGTGGTTCAGCGACTGCACGTTGTGCCGCTCGTAGATGCCGCGGATCGCCATCATCGCCATCAGCACGTGCACCGGCTTGATGTGGCGCGGGTCGCGGGTGAACAGCGGCTCGATGTAGAACGGCCGGTCGGCCTCGACCACGAAGTCGATCCAGCTCGCCGGGATGTCCACCCGCGGCAGGTCGCGGGGGTCGTCGACGATGCGGTTGACCTGGGCGATGACGATGCCGTCGCTGAAGGCGGTGGGCTCCACCAGCGCCGGGGTGTCCTCGGTGCTGGGGCCGGTGTAGAGGTTGCCCTCGCGGTCGGCGACGAAGCCGGCGACCAGGGCGACGTTGGGGATCAGGTCCACCACCAGGCGCGAGTACAGCTCGATGTAGGTGTGGATGGCGCCGATCTCCAGCAGCCCGTCCTCCAGCAGCTGGCCGATGCGCAGGCTCTGCGGGCCGGAGAAGGAGAAGTCGAGCTTGCGCGCGATGCCCAGCTCGAACAGGTCCAGGTGCTCGGGGCGGCCGACGCTGGGCATGATCATGTGCAGGTCGTGGACCTTGCCCGGGTCCACCCGGGCCAGGCTGCGCGAGAGGAAGTCGGCCTGCTTCTGGTTGTTGCCCTCCAGCACCACGCGGTCGCCCGGGGCGATCAGCGCCTCCAGGGCCCGCACCAGGTGCTCGCGCGGCAGCACCGCGCCGTCGGCCAGGTGGCGCACCCGTTCGAGGCGGCGCGCCTTCTCGGCGCGGCGCCGCGACCACTGGGGCGGGGGGATGTCTGGATCATCGGTACCTCCACGAACGCTGCTGTCGTGGACGCACCTTAGGGACCCGGCGGCGGGGGCATCAATCAAGCCCGGCGCATGATCGTTAACCTGAGCGTAACGTTTGACCCAGCCTGCCAATGGTTCCGCGCCATGGAACCGCTGTGCATTGCCCGCCGGGCCCTCTCCGGATTCTGCTGAAAACGCGCCGACAGTCCCGCCAAGGGGACAGGCGGACCCCGCGAACAACAACCAGAATCAGGAATCCGCGCCGTGCACACCCCACTCAGCAAGCAGTCGCTGTTCCCCCTCGTCGCCCTGCTGGCCGCGCCCCTGGCCGCCCAGGCCGACGGCTTCCCCGGCATCGCCCGCATCGCCTCGGGCTTCGGTTACTACAACGTGGACAAGGGCTTCGACGACAAGGCCAGGGTCTACGGGACCCTCGACGCCTTCGCCGACTACCACGACTCCGGCCACCACTCCGGCTGGCGCCTGGAGGGCGGCGGGGCCTGGACCAACAAGCTGGGCCTGTACCTGCGCAAGGCGCTGGACGAGGACACGGTGCTGGAGGCCGACGTCGAGGAAGGCTTCAACCTCAACGGCCAGGCCCTGGACCAGCACTGGAAGCAGGTCGGCGCGCTGCGCCTGGCGCTGGTGGCGCTGCGCACCCGCCACTACGGCAAGCTGGAATTCGGCAAGACCTACAACATGAGCACCCCGACCTACGCCGACCCCTTCCTCGCCGTGTACGGCTCGCCCTACACCTTCCTCACCCTGCCGCCGCGCGGCAAGGGCGCGTACTACCTGGACGTGCGGCCCAAGCACACCCTCGCCTACACCACCCCGAGCTACCACGGCTTCAGCGTCGGCACGGCCATGACCTTCGGCTTCGACGACGCCGCCAGCGCCGGGAAGACCGTGCGCGGCAAGGGCGTGAGCCTGCAGTACCGCGACAGCCGGCTGATCCTGCTCGGCTCCTACAATGACTACCTGAGCGACCCGTGGGACGACGGCGGGCGCAGCCGGCAGACGCACAACGCCTTCAAGAGCGCCTCGGCGTTCTACGACTTCGGCCCCTTCTCCTCCAACCTCACCTGGCAGCGCCAGGACGTGGACTACCCCGGCACGCCGAGCATGACCGCCTGGACCCTCGGCTTCATGCTGCCGGTGGGCGAGCGCGACCTGGCGCGGCTGGTGGCCACCCGGCGCAACGTCGACAGCGGCGAGCAGGACGCCACCGGGGTGATGCTCGGCTACGACCACTTCCTGCGCCCGAACCTGGCGCTGTACGGCCGTGTGGCGCTGATCGACAACCAGCGCCAGGCCGCCGTGAGCTACGCCGGCATCCCCGTCGAGCAGGCCGGCGACGACCCGTCCAGCCTGGCCATCGGCATCTACTACCACTTCTGAGCGCGCGCGGTTCCACAGGGTGGAACCACCGCGCATTGCCCCGTCACGGCGCCCGCGCTTTGCTGGTAGCCATCCGAGCCGGCGGCCCCGCCGCCGGTAACCGCCAACAAGACCGGACTCCAGTCCGGCTACCCCGGGAGAGCCCCACATGTCCCTCCACGCTCACATCCTCGCCTGGCTGAACGACAGCGCCGACGAACTCAAGGCCCTGCGCCAGGACATCCACGCCCACCCCGAACTGGGCTTCGAAGAACGCCGCACCGCCGACCTGGTGGCCGACCTGCTCGGCCAGTGGGGCTACGAGGTGCACCGCGGCGTCGGCCGCACCGGCGTGGTCGGCGTGCTGCGCAACGGCGACTCGCCGCGGCGCCTGGGCCTGCGCGCGGACATGGACGCGCTGCCCATCGAGGAAGCCACCGGCCTGCCCTACAGCAGTTGCCACCACGGGCGCATGCACGCCTGCGGCCACGACGGGCACACCGTGATGCTGCTAGGCGCGGCGCGCTACCTGGCCGCCACGCGCAACTTCCAGGGCAGCCTGACACTGATCTTCCAGCCCGCCGAGGAAGGCCAGGGCGGCGCCCTGGCGATGCTGGAGGACGACCTGCTGCAGCGCTTCCCCTGCGACGCGCTGTTCGGCATGCACAACATGCCGGGGCTGGAAGCCGGCCACCTGTGCTTCCGCAGCGGGCCGATGATGGCCTCGCAGGACCTGCTGGAAGTTCGCATCGACGGCGTCGGCGGCCACGGCTCGATGCCGCACCTGAGCGTCGACCCGCTGGTGGCGGCGTCCAGCGTGGTGATGGCGCTGCAGACGGTGGTGGGGCGCAACGTCGACCCGCAACAGGCGGCGGTGGTCACCGTCGGCGCGCTGCAGGCCGGCGAGGCGGCCAACGTCATCCCCCAGCAGGCGCTGCTGCGCCTGAGCCTGCGCGCCCTCGACGCCAAGGTGCGCGAACAGGTGCTGGAGCGGGTCAAGGCGATCATCCACAGCCAGGCGCAGAGCTATGGCTGCACGGTGCAGGTCGAGCACCGCCCGGCCTACCCGGTGCTGGTCAACACGGCAGCGGAAACCGCCTTCGCCCGCGAGGTCGGCCTCGAGCTGGTGGGCGCCGACGAGGTGCGCGAGGCGCCCACGGTGATGGGCAGCGAGGATTTCGGCTGGATGCTCCAGCGCTGCCCCGGCAGCTACCTGTTCATCGGCAACGGCGCCGGGGCGATGGTGCACAACCCGGCCTACGACTTCAACGACGCCATCCTGGTGCGCGGCGCCGCCTACTGGGCGGCGCTGGCCGAGCGCTGGCTGCGCCCCTGAGCGCCCTTCCCCCTGCCACCTCCCTCACCCAGCCGCGCGCCCGCCCCGGGCGCGCCAGGAGCACCCGTGATGCAGACCTCTTCCCGCGCCGTGTCGCGCAACCACCAGGTGGCGGCCGCCGTGATCGGCAACGCCCTCGAGTGGTACGACTTCATCGTCTATGGCTTCCTCTCCAGCCTGATCGCCCGGCTGTTCTTCCCCGCCGAGAGCGCCTACGCCTCGCTGCTGATGGCCCTGGCCACCTTCGGCGTGGGCTTCTTCATGCGCCCGGTGGGCGGCGTGCTGCTGGGCATGTACGCCGACCGCAAGGGGCGCAAGGCGGCCATGCAGCTGATCATCGCGCTGATGACGGTGGCCATCGCCCTGATCGCCTTCGCCCCCGACTACGCCGCCATCGGCGTGGGCGCGCCGGCGCTGATCGTCATCGCGCGCATGCTGCAGGGCTTCGCCACCGGCGGCGAGTACGCCAGCGCCACGGCCTTCCTGGTGGAATCCGCGCCGGCCAACCGCCGCGGCCTGTACGGCGCCTGGCAGCTGTTCGGCCAGTGCCTGGCGGTGTTCGCCGGCGCCGGCATGGGCGCCCTGGTCACCCACAACCTGTCGCCCGAGGCGCTGGACGCCTGGGGCTGGCGCGTGCCCTTCCTGCTCGGCCTGCTGATCGGCCCGGTGGGCCTGTGGATGCGCCGGCACATGGAGGAGACCGAGGACTTCGTGCGCGCCAGCAGCCAGGAAAAACCCGTGGGCCTGCGCCAGGTGCTGCGCGAGCACCGCCGCGCGGTGCTGGTGACCATGGGTTCGACCATCAACGGCACCGTGGCCTTCTACGTGGTGCTGGTGAACATGCCGACCTTCGCCCACACCCAGCTCGGCCTGCCGCTGGACCAGGTGTTCATGGTGCAGATGCTGGCGGTGGCGCTGATGACCCTGATCATCCCCGTCGCCGGCGCCCTCTCCGACCGCTACGGCCGGCGCCCGGTGCTGTTCGCCGGGGTGCTCGGCTTCACCCTGCTGGTCTACCCGCTGTTCGCCTGGGTGGCCGGCGCGCCGAGCATCGGCAACCTGCTGGTGATGCAGCTGGTGCTGTGCAGCCTGATCGGCATCAGCTACGGCCCGGCGCCCACCGCGGTGGCCGAGCAGTTCCCCACCCGCGTGCGCTCCACCGGCCTGGCCCTGGCCTACAACGTGGCGGTGATGCTGTTCGGCGGCTTCGCCCCGTTCATCGTCGCCTGGCTGACCCAGGTCGGCGGCACCCCGGTGGCGCCGGCCTGGTACGTGCTGGCGGCCTCGCTGATCGGCCTGTTCGCCCTGGCCTTCCTGCGCGAGGGCGCCCCCGAGGCGCTGGCCCGCCGCCGCGCCCGCGCTACCCTTTCCCCCACTGCCCGGAGCCTCTGAATGACCGTGATGACCGCGCCCCACGCCACCCCGCTCGACGAGGACATCGTCGCCCTCGACGCGCTGCCGCTGTCGGAAGCCATCCGCAGCCGCCAGGTCAGCTGCCGCGAGGTGATGCAGGCCTACCTGGCGCAGATCGACCGCTACAACCCGCGGGTCAACGCGCTGGTGTCCCTGCGCCCCGCGGAGGAACTGCTGCGCGAGGCCGACGAGCACGACCGCCTGCTCGCCCGCGGCCACTGGCGCGGCTGGCTGCACGGCATGCCCCAGGCGCCGAAGGACCTGGCGGCCTGCGCCGGGCTGGTCACCAGCATGGGCTCGCCGCTGTTCGCCCGCCAGGTCACCGCCCACGACGCCTACGTGGTGGAACGCGCGCGCCGGGCCGGGGCCATCTTCGTCGGGCGGAGCAACGTGCCCGAGTTCGGCCTGGGCTCGCACACCTACAATGCCGTGCACGGCATCACCGGCAATGCCTACGAGCCACGCCTGAGCGCCGGCGGCAGCAGCGGCGGTGCCGCGGTGGCGCTGGCCCTGCGCATGCTGCCGGTGGCCGACGGCAGCGACATGATGGGCTCGCTGCGCAACCCGGCCGCCTTCAACAACGTCTACGGCCTGCGCCCGTCCCAGGGCCGCGTGCCCTTCGGCCCGTCCAACGACCTGTTCGTCCAGCAGCTGGCCACGGAAGGCCCCATGGGCCGCAGCGTGGCCGACGTGGCGGCGCTGCTGCGCACCCAGGCCGGCCATGCCCCGGGCGCGCCCCTGTCGCTGCGCGGCGGCGACGACCTCGACGGCCCGCTGGAGCGCGACTTCCGCGGCGCGCGCATCGGCTGGCTGGGCGACTTCGACGGCTACCTGGCCACCGAGCCGGGGCTGCTGCAACTGTGCGAGGCGGGCCTGGCGGACTTCCGCGCCCTGGGCGCCGAGGTCGAGCCCTGCCGCCCGGACTACGACATGGCGCGCCTGTGGCACTGCTGGCTGGTGCACCGCCAGTGGCTGGTGGCCGGCAGCCTGGCCCCGGCCTACGCCGACCCGGCGCTGCGCCGCCAGCTCAAGCCGGAGGCGATCTGGGAAGTGGAGTCGGGCCTGGGCCTGGGCGCCGCCGACGTCTACCAGGCCTCGCTGGACCGCAGCGACTGGTACCGCGCCCTGCAGAAGCTGTTCGAGCGTTACGACTACCTGCTCCTGCCCAGTGCCCAGGTGTTCCCTTTCGATGCACAACTGGCATGGCCGGATGCCATCGCCGGCCGCCCGATGGACACCTACCACCGCTGGATGGAAGTGGTGATCGGCGCCACCCTCGCCGGGCTGCCGGCGATGAACGTGCCGGTGGGCTTCAACCCCGCCGGGCTGCCCATGGGCGTGCAGATCCTCGGCCCGGCGCAGGCGGACCTGGCCGTGCTGCAACTGGCCCACGCCCACGAACGGCAGACGCGCTGGGTCGCCCGGCGGCCGCCGGCGCTGCTCGATGAACGCTGAGGCGCGCGGCCCGCTCGGGCATGGCACGCATCCTGCCTCCCCATTGCCGACGGCACTGGGTACATGGGGAACGGCGATGCAAGGGAAAGAGGAAGGCAGCACGGTGCGCTCGGTGGAGCGCGCCCTGGCGATCGTCGAGCTGCTCGGCGAACACGGCTCCCTGGGGCTGGAGGAACTGCACTACCTCACTACCCTGCCCAAGGCCACCGTCTCGCGCCTGCTGCACACCCTGCAGGAGCAGGGCTGGCTCTACCGCGGCCTGTGCGACCGGCGCTACCGGCTGAGCTCGCGGCGGTTGTTCGGCGACGCCGACGAGCGCCGCAGCCGGCGCCTGGTGGAGGAAGCCGCGCCGCTGCTCAAGGCGCTGAGCGAACGCACCGGGCTGGTGGCCGACCTGTCGTTCTTCGACGGCGCCGACCTGCGGGTGATGGAAAGCTCGGTGCCCGAGCGCCTGCGCAAGCGCTACCCGAGCAACCGCATGATCGTCGGGCTCAAGGCCAGCCTGTTCCACTCGGCCATGGGCCAGGCCTGCCTCGCGGCGCTGGACGAGCAGTACGTGCGCAACCTGGCCGAACGCCACGCGCTGCAAGGCGAGGAACTACTGCAGTTGCACGAGCGCGCGCACCACCGCGGCTTCGGCGAACGCACCGAAGGCCACTGGGAATACTCGGTGCGCCTGCCCTTCCTGATCCGCGCCATCGCCCTGCCGGTGCGCGCCGGCGAACGCCTGCTAGGCAGCGTCGCGCTGCACTGGCCACAGGACCAGGGCAGCGTCGAGCAGGTGCGCCGCCAGTACCTGGGCAGCCTCGGCGACACCATCGAGCAGTTGCAGCGCAGCCTCGCCTGAGGCGCGCTCAGGGCGCGCCGAACATCGCCGTCCAGTAGATGCCGGCGTCGCTCTTCGGGTCCACCGCGTAGGCGGCGCCCAGCTCGCGGTACTGCGGGCTCATCAGGTTGGCGCAGTGGCCGGGGCTGGCCAGCCAGGCCTGCACCACGGCATTCGCGGTGCCCTGCCCGGCGGCGATGTTCTCGCCCACGGAACCGGCGCTGTAGCCGCCCAGCTCGGCGCGGTCGCCCGGGGTGCGGCCGTCGCGGTCCAGGTGGGAGAAGTAGTTGCCATTGGCCATGGCGCGGCTGTGCTCCTCGGCCACGCTGCCCAGCACCGCGTTCCAGCTCAGCGGCGCGGCCTTGGCGAAGCCCTGCCCGCCACACTGGCGCGCCTGCCCGCGCGCGGCATTGACCGCCTGCAGCAGCTTCTGCCCCTCGGCCTGCCAGTCGCCCAGCTTGCCCTGCAGCAGCGGCCGCGCCAGCACCACGCGCCAGTCGTTGCCCTGGCGGCTGACGCCGACCTCGATGAACTGCGGGTCCAGCAGCACCTGGCAGAAACTCTCCTGCAACGCCGCCATGGCCGCCTGGGCGTCCTTCGGCCCGCTGAGGCTGAGCATGCGCGCGCTGCTCATCGGGTAGCCGGTGGCTTTCAGCGCCGACTGCCAGTCGGAAATGCCCGGCGCCAGGACCAGGCGCGAGTCCTGCCCCAGCGGCGGCAGCGCCTCGCTGGCCCGGCCGGCGCAGGCCTGCGGCTGGCTGCGGTAGACGTTGATGGCTTCGAGCAGCGGCTCGGCCGCCACGGCATGGCCGGCGCCGGCCAGCAGCGCCAGGGACGGCAGGAGGCATCGCAGAACGGACGGCAACACGCGCATGTAAGGCTCCCCTTGGTGGACTGGCGGACATGATGCGCGATCCCGCGGGTTTTCGCTGCCCCCTGGCGCACCCCGGGCGCCCGGCGAATAGATGGCACTTTCACATCACGAAACAATGATGGCAAAATGACGCCAATGAATCGCCATGTGCAGGGAAGCCAGGTTGCAGTCGGTCACGTCCTTCGTCTCGCGTTATGCCCGCCCGATCCTCTTCGGCCTGGCGGTCGCCTTCATCGCCCTGTGCGACCCCTTCGGCCTGGCCAGCTCCTCCAACGCCGCCTCGGCGCGCTGGCTGAACCGCCTGTTCGCCGAGCGCTACCCGGACAGCGGGCAGCGCCAGGTGGTGGTGCTGCTGGTCGACGACGCCTACCTGCAACGCCACCAGGCCTACTGGCCGCTGCCCTACAGCGAGCAGAGCAAGCTGTTCAAGCGCCTGCTCGCCTACCAGCCCGGCGCGGTGTTCGTCGACCTGCTGTACAGCCATGACCACTCCCGCGCGGTGCCCGGCCAGCAGCCGCTGATGGAGAGCCGGTTGCTGGCCAACGTGTTCGAGCGCTACCAGCGCCAGGACATCGCCCTGCTGCTGGCCAACACCGGGTTGCCGGGCGGCGTGGACGGCGCGGTCAACGCGCTGCCGCGCTTCGCCGCGGTCAGCCGCCCGGCGCTGGTGTCCTGGAGCGGCTTCGGCGACCAGTACCCGCTGGCCCTGCAGACCCCGCTGGGGCCCCTGGAAAGCCCGGCCCTGGGCCTGTACCGCGAATACTGCCGGCGCCACGCCTGCCCGGCGCTGCCGGCCGACGCCGAGGCTGCCGCGCAACTGCCGGCCATGGCCCTGCAGTGGGGCCTGAAGCTCTCGCCGCTGCAGGAACACATCTCGGCCATCGGCCACTGCAGCGCCCCCGGGGTGTTCCGGCAGATGCTCCAGGCGATGTTCTGGAAGCTCGGCAACTCGGCCCAGGCCACCTGCCCGTACAGCCTGACGCTGACCGCCAGCGACCTGGAAGCCACCGCCGACGAGGACCGCGCCCTGCTGCGCGAGTTGCTGCGCGGCAAGCTGGTGCTGGTCGGCGCCAGCATCGCCGGCACCGGCGACCTCACCCTGTCGCCGCTGCACGGCAAGATCCCCGGCGTATACCTGCACGCCATGGCCCTGGACAACCTGATCGCCTGGGGCCCGCATTACTACCGCGACCCACCGGCGCTGGCCGACTTCAGCCTGGGCTCGGTGAACCCGCTGGACCTGGCGCAGCTCGCCCTGCTCGGCCTGATCGCCCTGCTCAAGTTCCTCCAGGCGCGGCCCGCCGGGCGCTGGCCGCACAACCCCTGGTTGCGCTCGCCGCTGGCCGGCCTTGCGCTCATGACCCTGCTGCTGGCGGCGCTGAGCTATGCGCTGTACCGGCTGAACATGACCCCGGTGAACGTGCTCGGCATCCTCCTGCTGTCGCTTTCGTTGTTCGCCGAGAAGATCCAGGAACGCCTCGGGCGCAACGCCTGATGAGGCTTCGGAAACCGCCCGACTCAAGGAGTCCAGAGATGAGCAAGACCTCCCTATTCCTGCTTTGCGCCCTGTTCAGCCAGAGCCTGTTCGCCGCCAGCCAGGTGGTGGGCTACCTCGACGACACGGTGGAACTGCTCGACGACCAGGGCAAGCTGCAGCGCGCGGTGCCCAGCGCCAGCCTGCCGCAGCAGGCGCTGCCGGTGCTGCAGTACGACAGGGAACTGGACCTGGTGGAGGTCGAGGTGAGCGGGCAGAAGGTCTGGCTGGACAGCATGGCGGTGCGCGTCGACCCGCCGCTGCACGTGGTCGACCTGCCCTGCGGGAAACTCACCCGCAGCCAGGCCGAGGACCAGCAGAACAATTCCACCATCGGCTTCGGCGCCGGGTGCAAGAAGTGAGGGCGGCGCGCATGAAGACCCCGCTGCTGGCCCTGCCGCTGCTCGCCCTGCTGGCCGGCTGCCAGACCCTCGACGGCGCCCACAAGGCGGCGCTGAACCTGATCGGCCCCTCCACCCAGTCGCGGGTGCAGGGCCACTACCTGGACCAGGCCGAGGTCCGCGAGTACTACCGGCTCGACCCGCAACGCTCCAGCCAGCAGCGCCTGAGCTTCGACGGCCGCACCCTGCCGGCCAGCGAGATCCGCCAGCAGAACCTGGTGCAGATCCCCGAGCTGCAGGCCTACCTGCAGGGCATCGTCGAGCGCCTGGCCAAGGGCTGGCCGGGCGAGGCGCCGAAACTGCAGGTGCGCATCACCGACAGCTATGCCTTCGGCCCCTCGGCCGACCCCTTCGGCACCCTCTTCGTGCCCCTGGGCATGCTCGACAACGTCGAGAGCGAGGACGAGATCGCCGCCATGCTCGGCCACGAGATGAGCCACGTGCTGCTGCGCCACCACGACCGCCTGGCCGCGTTCCAGCAGCAGAAGGAGCTGATGCTCAACGTCGCCACCACCGTGGTGGTCGCCGCGGTGGCCGCGGACACCGGCGTGGACCGCAGCACCGGCCGGCTCAGGCTGGTCAGCAAGGACCCGCTGGGCACCCGGAAGACCATCGGCAATACGCTGCTCTACACCGCCCTGGCCAACAGCTTCTCGGACAACGTCTGGAGCACCGCCTGGGGCCGCACCCAGGAAGACCAGGCCGACCTGCTGGGCACCGACCTGATGATCCGCGCCGGCTACGCGCCGCGCGCCGCCAGCGTCAGCCTGCAGCGCCTGGGCGATTTCCAGGGCAAGCAGGAACCGCTGCTCGGCGGCTTCCTCAAGGCGCGCCAGGGCGCCATGCAGGAATCGTTGCAGCAGTTCGACCTGAACCGCTTCAGCCGCGAGCTCGACACCCTGCTCGACCAGGGCCTGGGCACGGCCATCTCGGCCACCGGGCAATACTTCACCCGCTCGCACATGTCGCCCACCGACCGCGACGAGGAACTGCGCAAGTACCTGCACCGCGAGTACCGCCAGCAGGCCCGCGCGCGGGTCGACCGGCGCAGCTGGCCGCAGGTGCGCGACTCGGCGACGGTGCGCGCCTCGCTGCAGGGCTACAAGGACGCCTACGCCGCCACCGCGGCGCTGGAGCAGAAGCAGCCGGCCCAGGCCCAGGCCTTCATCGCCCGCGCCCTGGCCTCGCCGGTGGGCAACCAGCCCGGGGTGCGCCGCGCCGCCTTCAACGTCCACCTGGACCGCGGCGACGGCCGCGCGGCGCTGGCCGACCTGGAGTCGATCCAGGACTGGTCGCTGGCCGGGCCGTCGATCTACGACCTGATGATCAGCTACCACCTCAAGCGCAACGACCCGCAGGCGGCGCTGACGATGATCGACAAGGCCGAGCGCAACCTGGGCTCGGAAGAACTGTTCATCACCGAGAAGCTGCTGGCCAACCGTCAGCTCAAGGCCGACGACCAGGTGCAGTTCGTGTTGCGCAAGTGCGAGCAGTACCCCAGCCGCAAGGAAAGCTGCCGCAAGCTGGTGCCCCGCTCCGTCTGACGCCCCCGGCATCGCCGGTGGCCGGGCCGCCGGCGATTGCATGACCTGGAGCAACGCCGGGCCCCGATTCGTGAGCTGAAAGCACAAATCAATTGCCGCGGGGCCGGTTTTTCCGGCCCCGGGCCCCGGCTATCCTGCCGGCCATCCACAGCTTTCGGAGCCCCTGCCATGAAAAACATCCTCCTGCTCAACGGCGGCAAGCAGTTCGCCCACTCCAACGGCCAGTACAACGCCACCCTGCACGAGGCGGCCCTGGCCCACCTCGACCACGCCGGCTTCGACGTGAAGGAAACCTTCATCGACGGCGGCTACGACATTCAGGAAGAGGTGCAGAAGTTCCTCTGGGCCGACGCGGTCATCTACCAGATGCCCGGCTGGTGGATGGGCGCGCCCTGGACCCTGAAGAAGTACCTCGACGAAGTCTTCACCGCCGGCCACGGCAGCCTCTACGCCAACGACGGCCGCACCCGCTCCGACGCCTCGCAGAAGTACGGCAGCGGCGGCCTGATCCACGGCAAGCGCTACATGCTCTCGCTGACCTGGAACGCCCCGCAGCAGGCCTTCGACGACCCCGGCGACTTCTTCGAGGGCAAGGGCGTGGATGCGGTCTACTTCCCCTTCCACAAGGCCAACCAGTTCCTCGGCATGAGCCCGCTGCCGACCTTCCTCTGCGTGAACGTGATGAAGGAGCCGAACATCGAGGCGGACGTGGCGCGCTACCACAGGCACCTGGACGAGGTGTTCGGCCGGCGTTGAGGCAGGGTCTGCCCCATCCGCGCCGTTCCCCTGTAGGAGCGCACCCTGCGCGCGAAATCGCGGGCAGGGCCCGCTCCTACATGATGGGGCCCCGCTTTTCGTAGGAGCGAGGGGGACGCCTAGTTCTTGCTCGCGAACCTTGGGCCTGTGCTCCGATCTCCATCCCTCGTCATTGAAAAGACGTCGGGCTTGGGTGTAGCGCGCCGCTCCGAGTGCGTTGATGTTTCTTGTTTCGCCCCCTCGGGCGAGTCACTTTTGTCAATCGCCACAAAAGTAACCAAAAAGGCTTGCCCCGCATACGGGCCCGATAAAGCCGGGCTACCCTCACGAACTCCCCCGCCACGGAGGCCCGCCCCGAGGGTACGTCCCTGTAGCCCATCGGGGCTCTCGCGACATCCATGTCGCATGACCTCCTGAGCGCCGGTTTCGCTCGGCCTTCTGAAGGGGCGTTCCGGTGCGCTCGGTTGTTTCTCTGGAAATCCAAAATCAAGAGCGGCACTGCTCTTCGTAGGAGCGAGCTTGCTCGCGAACCCTGACTCGGCCCCCTCCCTAACCCTCCCCCGCAAGCGGGAGAGGGGACCGTTCGGCGTGATGCGAAACCGCGAAGCTCCCGGGCTCCCC
This sequence comes from Pseudomonas sp. 273, assembly GCF_029201425.1. Classification (NCBI taxonomy): domain Bacteria; kingdom Pseudomonadati; phylum Pseudomonadota; class Gammaproteobacteria; order Pseudomonadales; family Pseudomonadaceae; genus Pseudomonas; species Pseudomonas sp. 273. The sequence goes on along the minus strand of NZ_CP116775.1, from coordinate 1,546,875 downwards.
GTACGGCGTTATCCGCCATGATCGCGGACAGAGTCCGCTCCTACGGTTCCAGGAAGCACCGTTGTAGGAGCGGACTCCGTCCGCGATTGGTCCCCGCCACGCCGGACGCCCCGGTCGCACGGCAAACGGCGGATAACCGCGAACGGTTATTCGCCCTACGTCTGGCGTAGGGCGCATAACGCCTACGGCGTTATCCGCCAAATCGCGGACAGAGTCCGCTCCTACAGCTCCAGGGAAGCACGGGCGTAGGAGCGGACTTCGTCCGCGATTGGATTCACCGGCCACGCCGGACGCCCCGGTGGCACGAACGGCCCCCTCTCCCGCTTGCGGGAGAGGGTTGGGGTGAGGGCGCTCCGACGGAAACCCTCCGCCCCCCGCCGGCAAATGCGCTAGTCTCTGCGTCCCTTTCCCTGCCTTTGAGGAGCAACATCATGGCCCGCGCTTCCGCCCGTCACATCCTGGTTTCCAGCGAAGACAAGTGCAATGAACTCAAGGCCGCCATCGAGGGTGGCGCCGACTTCGCCGCCCTGGCCCGCGAGCACTCCACCTGCCCGTCCGGCCGCAGCGGCGGCGACCTGGGCTCGTTCCGCCCGGGCCAGATGGTCCGCGAATTCGACCAGGTGGTGTTCAGCGCGCCGCTGAACCAGGTGCAGGGCCCGGTGAAGACCCAGTTCGGCTACCACCTGGTGGAAGTCACCAGCCGCGAAGACTGATCCCCCACGCCGGGCGCGCGCCCTTACAGCCGCGCCCGGCGCCTCGCCTACCCCGCCCCGTCGGGGCGCAGCGTCCCCCGCCCTTCCTGCCCCTCGCGACGCGCAGCGACACCCCGCAGCAGCAGATAGCAGGCAGCCGCCACCAGCAGCGAATCCAGCGCCGGCACCCAGGTCAGGGTGAACGGCCAGACCGCCTGCAATGCCGCCGCCAGCACCCCGCAGGCCCAGGCGCCGAAGGCTTCCAGCCGCCAGCGGCGCGGCTTGCGCACGGCGCCCCGCAGGTTCAGGTAGTAGTTGCACAGGTAGACCCCGCCCACCGGCGGCAGGGCCACGGCCAGCAGCGCCAGGTAGTGCTGCAGGGCATCGCCCAGGCCGGCCAGCCCCAGCACCGCGCCGAGTACCCCGGTGAACAGCGCCAGGCGCCGGCGCTGCACATGGGGTGCCACGCTGGCGCACACCAGGGTCGCCGCGTAGAGGTTGTAGGCGTTGGTCGACCAGGCCGAGAGCAGGATGATCAGCATCGCCGGCAGGCCCAGGCCGAGGGCGAGCATGATCGCCACCAGTTGCCGTTCCCCGGTGGCCAGGCTGGGCAGCCCGGCCAGCGCCAGCACCAGCGGGAAGCCCAGGCCGAAGGCGCAGAACACGGCCAGCAGCGCGCGGCCGGGCGATAGCGCGTGGCGGCAGATGTCCGGCAGCAGGATGCAGCCGATGACCACGCCGCCCACCACCAGCGACATGCCCTGCAGCACCGAATAGTCCCCGGCGCCGCCACCCGCGGGCGGCACGCCGTGGCCCTCTAGCGCCACCCAGCAGGCCCACAGCAGCAAGCCCAGCTTCAGCGGCGTGGCCAGCTGCGACAGCCCGTCCAGGGCGCGGAAGCCGACCAGGTTGGTGACCAGCATCAGCAGGCAGCCGGCCAGGCTCCAGCCCAGCGCCGGCACGCCTGCCAGGAAGGCCGGCGCGACCGCCGCCATGGCCTGGCCGAACAGGCCGGCGACCACCCCGAACCAACCCAGCAGCGCCAGCGACAGCACCAGGTTGACGCAACGCCCGCCAACGGAACCAAAGGCATCGAGGATCAGCATGTAGGTGCTCAACCGCGAGCGCGCCCCGGCATAGGCCGCGGGCAGCGCCAGCAGCAGGAGCACCGCGCCGCCGCCCAGGCAGGCCAGCAGCGCCTGCTGGCGGCCCAGGGCGTGGGCCAGTTCGGCGCCGGTGACGAAGCACGGCAGGGCGATCAGCGCGCCCATCAGGATCAGCCCGATGCGCCAGGCACCCAGGCCTTCGCCGGGCGGCAGGGCGCGGGTGGCGTGGTCGCCATCGGGCCGCGCGGGGGATAGCTCGTTCATGCTTGCGCCCTCCCCTGCGTGTCGGCCAGGAAGGAGCGCCACGGCGCCTCCAGGCCGAAGCGTTCCGGGCCCACCACCGCCAGCGCCGCCTCGCTGAGCAGGCACGGCGGCGCGGCGTAGGCCAGCAGGCGCACGCGCATGCCGTAGCGCAGGTTCTCGGCGGTCAGCGGCTCGGCGCTCTCGCTGTCCAGCAGGCACAGCAGGTCGGGCACCACCGCCAGCATACGCTCGCCCTGGCGGGCGCGGAGGAACTCGTTCTGGATGTCGATGGCCACCGGTTCGCCGCTGCCGCTGGCCGGTTCCAGCAGCGCCTGGCCCCAGTGGAAGCCGTCGCGGGTCTCGTGGCGCACGTCGGCGACCTTGCCGTCGAACAGCTCGCGGGCGCGGCGCCCCGGCTCCAGGCCGTCGAGGAAGCGCACCAGCTCGGCCACCGGGTCGGCGCTGCCGGCGCGCGCCTCGCGGATATGGCGGCCGATGCGCAGGGCCTGGGTCACGCTGCCCGGCACCGCGAAGCGCTTCACCCGGGCCCCGTCCAGCGGGTAGAGCACGCCGTACAGGCTGCCGCCCAGGCTCCCGGCCAGGGCCCGGGCCATGCGTTCCAGGCTCGGGTTGTCGGCGGCGCTCAGGTGCGCCAGGTTGCCCAGGTCGTCGCTGAACAGCGCCGGCGAGGCGCTGCAGCCGTGGATGCCGAAGGTGGTCATGTCGATGTGCGGGAAGGCCCGGCCGATGCCGTCGGCGTCCACCAGCGGCAGGCCGCTCAGGGCCGCGGCGGCCAGCGGCAGCATGGCGTTGGCGCCACCGACCTCGGCGCAGACCAGCGCGTCTATGGGCCGCCCGTAGAGCGCCTCGGCCTGGCGCAGCAGGTGTTTCAGCGCGGTCTCGCTGAGCAGGTGCTCGACCAGCACGGTGGGCGCGCCTATCCCGGCGACGCTGACCACGAAGGCCTCGTCGGCGAGTTCGGCCAGCGGCAGCAGGCGCGGCTGCAGGCCCCGTTGCAGCTGGCGGCGCAGGAACAGCTCGCCGACATGGGGGTCGCCCCCGCCGCCGGTGCCCAGCAGCACGGCGCCGCGCGCCAGGTCCTGGCTGGAAAGGATATCGAAGCAAGGCATGGTCTGGACCTCTTCGGGGTTTCAGTGGGCGGCGGCCAGGGCCAGGTCGCCGACGGCGCGGACCTGCACGCGGGTAGCGCCGGCGCGCAGGTGGGTCATGGGCAGTTCGTTCAGTTCCACCACGTCGACGCTGGTGGGCTCGGCGCCGGCCTGCACGGCGGCGTCGATGGCCTCCTGGCGGGCCTGCCGCAGCACGCTTTCGCGGTTGCCCGGGTGCATCTGGAACAGGCGGTCGACGCGCCCGCTGACCTGGGCGATGGCCGCGCCTATGGCGTTGGCCACGTCCGCCCGGGCCGGGCGCAGCACCTGGGGAGCGCCCTGCAGCTGCATCGGCAGGAGGATGCTGCCGCCGCCCACCAGCACCACCGGCAGCGGCACGCTGCTGGTGCGCATGCGTTCCAGGGCCTGCTCCAGTGTCCCGCGGATGGCGGCCATGGCCTGCTCCACCAGGGCCGGTGCGAGGCCGGCGAGGCGCCGCGGGTCGCCGATGCCCTGCAGGCCGTGGGCAGCCACGGCGATATCGGTCGCGCACAGCGTGTCGCCACCGAACACCAGGGCCCGCTGGGGCAGGTGCAAGCCCAGGGATTCGGGGCCGAGCGTCGGCCGGCCATCGGTCAGGTGCACCCGGGTGCCGCCGCCGAGGGCGACGGACAGGGTGTCGGGCATGCGCAGGTTGCAGCGCACCCCGCCCAGCTCCAGGGGGCCGGCAGTCTGCCGCGGGAAGCCGTCGACCAGGGCGCCGATGTCGCTGGTGGTGCCGCCGATGTCCAGCACCAGGGCGTTCTCGAGGCCGCTGAGGAAAGCCGCGCCGCGCAGGCTGTTGGTCGGCCCCGCGGCGCAGGTGAGGATGGGGAAGCGCGTGGCCGCTTGCGGGGTGATCAGTGTGCCGTCGTTCTGGCTGATGAACAGCGGCGCATCCAGCTGCAGGCGGCGGAAGGCCCGCTGCAGGTCGCCGACCACCCGCCGCGCCAGCGGCTGCAGGCTGGCGTTGACGATGGCCGCGTTCTCCCGCTCCAGCAGGCCGATGCCGCCGACGTCCGCGGACAGCGTCAGGTGCAGGTCGTCGCCCAGGGCCTTGCGCAGCACCGCCGCCGCGTCCTGCTCGATGTCCGGGCGCAGCGGGGCGAAGGTCGAGGACAGCACCAGCGCCTCGGCGCCGCGCTGGCGGATCATTGCGGCGATGCGCCCGAGCTGGCGAACGTCCAGCTCGCTGTAGGTTTGGCCGTTGAACAGCGCGCCGCCGTCGGCCAGGTGGGCCTGCCCGTCGATGGCCTCGCACAGCTCCGGCGGCCAGCCCAGCAGCGGCGGCACGCCGTCGCCACGGGGCAGGGCCAGGCGCACCACCGCGACCCGCGCCAGCTGCCGGCGTTCGAGGAAGGCATTGAGCAGTTGGGTGGTCCCCAGCATCACCGCGGCCACCGCCGCCGGCTCCACCGCCGCCTCGCGCAGCAGTTCGGCGACCGCCGCCGCCACGCCGTCGCCGACCGCCTCGGTGGTGGGGCGCTTCAAGGCGCAGAGCACTTCGCGGCCGCACATCAGCACGGCGTCGGTGTTGGTGCCGCCGACGTCGATGCCGATGCGCAGCAGGGGGTATTCTTGCGGACCATGGGCTCTCTCCTCAGAGCGAACGAGACCAGACGACATAGGCGGTATTGGCCGCCAGCGAATTGCGTGTGCTCACCGGCGCCAGCGCCTTGAACTTCAGCGAGCCGGCGCCGCGCGGCAGGTCGTAGGCCAATACCGGCCCCAGCGCGGTGGCGCGGTAGCGCCGGCCGTCCGGCTCGACGCGGGCGCCGTGCTGGCGGTCGTCGTCGAGCTGGCGCGCGTGGTAGCCGGCCAGGCCCAGTTGCCAGCGGCCGATGCGCTGGCCGACGGCGAAGTTGAGGTTGGCCACGGTGCCGCTGCTGTAGTCGGTGGCCCGGTTCCGGGAAGCGACGTTGACGAAGGCGTGCAGGCTCAGCTCCAGGCCCTCGCCCAGGGCGTTCGGCCCGCCCAGGTAGGTGAGCGCGGCGTTGGGCACGAAGAAGTAGACGTTGCGCCCGGAGGTGTAGAGGTCCGAGGTGTTGTAGCGGCCGCTGGGGAACACCATCGAGTACGCCAGCTTGAGCGTCGCCCCGGTGGGCCGCTGGCCCGGGGCGGCGTCGCCCAGGTAGCGGCTCCACATCAGCAGGTCCGCGTAGAGGTCGCCGAAGCCCTGGTAGTGCTCGGCCTCGCCGTTGATCTCCATGCGCCCGCCGTTGACGCTGCCCTGCAGGCTGGAGGCCAGGGTGCCGCCGAGGAACTGCCCGGGGTAGACGTAGAGCAGGCCCAGCGCGGCCACCTGGGCCGTCATGCTGCCCTCCAGCGCCGGGTCGCGGCCGCCGTCGTCGCCATGGAAGCGGTCGCCGCTGGCGTAGCCGAGCACCAGGCCGCCATACAGCCCGGAAGTGGCCGGCAGCAGCGCCGCCCCCAGGTCGGTACCACCCACCGGCCCGCCGTAGCTGGCCCCTTCGGCGGCGTATGCGCAGGCCAGCGGCAGCGCCGCCTGGCCGAGGAGTACTGCGGTCGTTCTTCGAAGGTTCATTGCACGCCTCCTGCGCCCTGCCGGCGGAACCGTGGCGGCCCGCGGCATGGCGGAGCTGGCGGCCTCGCGGGCCGCGTATTGTCGTTGTCATGGGCAGGCTTCGCGGCGCGGTGGCGCCGCTGCCTGCCGCTCGCAGTATGCGAAGGCGCGCCGGCGCGGGCCGGCCCGGGATGAGGGAAGGGGTGGATAAATCGGGGAGGCCGGCGACGGCCGTCAGCGGGGCGCGGGCGGGAATGGGCGGGCGGAACCCGCAGGCAGGCGGCCGCTGCGCCGCAAGGGCGTCGAGGCGGCGTGCCACTTGCCGCTCCGGTTGGCCGGGGCGGCGCCCCGGCTCAGGGCAGGATGGCCCGGCGCCGCGCCACGGCCAGCGCTTCCCGGCGCCGGTGCACGCCCAGCTTGGCGTAGACCGACTTCAGGTGCTGCTTGACCGTCTCCGGGGAAATCCCCAGTTCGCGGGCGATGACCTTGGTGGTGCGGCCGCCGGCCAGGCCCATCAGCGCATCCAGCTCGCGCCGGGTGAACAGGGCCTGGGCATCCAGGCGCGCGCGGAAGTGCCTTTCCCACAGCTCGATGCAGCGCGTGATCAGCGGTACCTCGGCACGCCCCTGGCGCCGCGACATCTCGCGCAGGTGGGTGACCACCTCGGCGCCGGCCTCGATGAAGCTCTGCACCGCCAGCCCCTCGCCGAACAGCTCCAGCGCTTCGTCGAGCACCGCCATGGGCGTGCCGGGCAGCTCGCCGGCCAGCAGCGCGTGGGCCTTGAGCACCAGCGCCTGGCCGACGCCGAAGCGGTTCTGCCGCTCGCGGGCCAGGCGCTCGAAGGCTTCCGCCGCCTCCAGCGCGCCGGCCATCTGGCCCTGGGCGGCCAGCAGCCAGTAGTGGGCCTGGGCGATGGCGACCAGTTCAGCCCAGAACAGCGGCCGCCCGTCCAGTACCTCCTGCCAGAGCCGCGCCAGGTTGATCTCCATCGCCAGCGCCAGGCCCGCCTCCACCTCGCGCTGGCGCAGGCGTAGCTCCACCAGGGTCGCGCCCACCGCGCGGCGCAGCGGGTATTCGAGGGTGTGCCCGGAACGCGCCGCCTCCAGGCTGGCCAGGGCCTGGGCGCTGTCGCCGAGGAAGAAGGCCGCCCGCGCCGCGCCTATCAGGCCCCGCTCCCAGACCTCGGCCAGGGAGGCGCCCAGGCGCGAGGCGCAATGGGAGAACGCCTGCCGCGCCTGCTCCAGGTCGCCGCGCACGTAGTGGACGTGGCCGAGCAGCGCGTGGACCATGTGGAACAGCAGGCTCGCCTGGGGCGCGGCCAGCGGCCCGTCCTTGGCCAGCAGGCCGGTCACCGTCTGCAGCACGTCGTCGTAGCGCGCCTGGGCGCTGTCGCTCAGGGCGCGGTAGACCAGCGACCAGGGCTGGTTCTCGCGAAAGCCCTCGCTGCGGTTGATGGCGATGAACTCCTCCAGGCGCAGGCGCGCCTCGTCGACGTTCCCGTAGCGCAGCAGCAGCATGATCTCGCTCGGCAGCACCAGGCACAGGTAGCGCGGGTCCTCGAAGAAGCGCGCGCGGGCGTCGACCATGGCCCGCCGCACCACTTCGCGGACGGCGCCGTCGCCGGCCCGCTGCACGTTGCCGATGACCATCATCGCCCGCACGTAGAGCAGGTCGGTGCGCGTCTCGGCGTCTTCCGGCGAGGCCACCTCGCCGCCGAACGCCGCCTCCAGCCGCGACAGGTCGAGGCTGTCCTGCAGCGTCTCGCCGCTGAGCATGTGCAGGCAGATGAGCATCAGGCGCAGGCGCGGCTCCCGGCGCACCAGGGTCAGGGGCAGCAGTTCGAGCAGCGCCCGGGTGCGCACCGCCCCCTCGCAGACCAGCAGGCGCACCGCGCCGGCGCCGAGGATGATGGACACCGCCTGGAAGTAGAGGCCGCCCTGGGCGGCGTGCTCGACGGCGCGGAACACCTGCTGGCGCCGGGCGTGGAATTCCGCGGCGCGCCCCTGCAGCCAGGCGAAGCGCTCCGGCTCGCGGCTTTCCAGGCGGCCGAGGAGGAATTCGCGCAGCAGCGGGTGCAGGCGCACCCGCAGCGGCTGCTCGGGCACCACGATGGGCACCAGGCGCGCCGCCTCGCGCAGCCAGCGCTCGGCGTCGTCGCGCCCGCGCAGGAAGTTGGCGCTCGGCACGTCCACGCTGTCGAGCACGCTGCAGTCCAGGAGGAACTCGCCCAGCTCGCTCGGCCAGCTGGCGAGCACCTCCTCGGCCAGGTAGTCGAAGATGCCGCCCAGCGAGGCGTACTGGTCGGTTTCCGGCGGCCCTTCGCCGGCCGGGCTGCCCTGGCAGCGCAGGCGCAGCAGCTGCAGGGCGAAGGGCCAGCCCTCGGTGTAGTCCGCCCAGTAGCGGGCGCGCGCCTCGCCCAGCAGGGCGCCGAGCAGTTGCTGCGACTCTTCCCCGGTGAAGCGCAGGCTGTCGGCCTCCACCACCCGCAGCAGGCCGGCCAGCTGCAGCTGCGTGATCGGCAGCAGCGGTTGCCGGCGGCTGCCCAGCAACAGCCGGCAGCCGGACGGCAGGCGCCGGGCCAGTTGCTCCAGCAGGCGCTCGACCTCGGGGCTCAGGGCCAGCTCGACCTGGTCGAGGAACAGGTTGCAGTTCAGCGGGCAGGCCTCCAGCAGCCCGAGCAGCGCGCCCAGGCCGTTGTCCCCCGCCGGCTCCGCGATGCCCTCGCGCAGGCCCTGCAGCAGGCTGTCGAGAAAGAGCTCCGGCTGGTAGTCGCTGTCGCTGCAGTTCACCCAGAAGGTGCGCTCGCCGCGCCCGGCCAGCAGGCGCTCGGCCTGGGCCAGCAGGGTGGTCTTGCCGAAGCCCGCCGGTGCGCAGACCAGCACCAGGCGTGCATCGCTGGGCGCGGCGCCGAGCAGGGCGTCGAGCAGGCGTTGGCGGGTGAGCGAATCGCTGATGTCGACGATCGGGGCGAAGCGGCCATCGGCCAACGTATTCATGGTTGCTGCTCCCATACGTTCTCCAGGGGCGCCCGGCAGCCGGCGCGGGCTGGTAGTGGGCAGAGGCTGGTGGTCGGCGGGAAGGGCTGCGCTCGCGGGCCCGGGGAGGTCTACAGGGGGGCCGTATCCTGCCGTGGGCCCGGCCAGCCGGCCGGGGCGAGTCCTGTCATGCGCCTGCAGGGGCCGGGCGGCCCGTGCCGCGGGCGCCCAGCCTTGAAAGTATGTGAAGCACCCGGAAGCGGGCGCCGCTCAAAAACGGGGGATACCGGCCACCTGGATGGGGGAGTTCGGCGTCGTATCCGGCCGCCATCGGGCACTCAAGGGAAAGCATTAAGGGATTGCCACCAAGATCAGCCGGCCGGCTCTGATAGACGCGGGGAAAACGCCGTTTTGGTTGTGGGCAAATGCCCAACATCGCATACCGCCTTCCCCTGCCCTCGCCAGCCTTCCCTCTGGCATGCTTCGGGCGGCGCAACGACGCAGATCAACATGCGCCCGCCGCCCTCCGGCTAGGCTGCGCGCCACCACAGGCCACCGTCCGCCAGGCCGGCTAGGCTGAGAACATGCGCCCGGGCCACCCCGGGCGCCCGCCCTTGCGAGGATTCCCCATGAGCGATGCCAGCGACAGCGCCCTGCCCGACGTCTTCAGCCAGTTGCACCTGCTGGCGCAGCACGCCGGTTCCGACATGTTCTTCAGCGTCGGCGCGGCGCCGCACATCAAGGTCGAGGGCGTCAGCCGCCCGATCGGCGAGCGCCGCCTGCGCGCCGGCGAGGTCAAGCTGCTGGCCTACCAGTTGATGTCGCCGCAGCAGATCGCCGAGTTCGAGCGCGACCTGGAGATGAACCTGGCGGTGGCCGTGCCCGGCAGCGGGCGCTTCCGCGTCAACGTCTACTTGCAGCGCGGCGAGGTGGCCATGGTGGTGCGGCTGATCAGGCAGGTCATCCCCGACGCCGCCAGCCTCGGCCTGCCGACGATCCTGGAGAAGCTGGCGGTACAGGACCGCGGGCTGATCCTGGTGGTGGGCGCGGCCGGTTCCGGCAAGTCCACCACCCTGGCCTCGATGCTCGACTTCCGCAACCGCCACCGCTCGGGGCACATCGTCTGCATCGAGGACCCCATCGAGTTTCTGCACAGCCACCAGCGCTCGATCATCGACCAGCGCGAGGTCGGCCTGGACACCCACAGCTTCGAGGATGCCCTGCGCAACGTGCTGCGCGAGGCGCCGGACGTGATCATGCTCGGCGAGATCCGCGACGCCGCCACCATGCAGCACGCCCTGCACTACGCCGAGACCGGCCACCTGTGCGTGGCCACCCTGCACGGCACCAGCGCCCGCCACGCCATCGAGCGCATCGCCCGCTTCTTCCCCGACGAGGCCCGCCCGCAGGTGCTGGCCGACCTGTCGCAGAACCTCCTGGCGCTGGTCGGCCAGCGCCTGGTGCCGGGCACCACCCAGCGCCGCGTGGTGGCGGTGGAACTGGTGCTGGGCACCCCGCACATCCGCGGGCTGATCCAGCGCGACGAGCTGCCGGAACTGCGCGGCGCCATCGAACGCGCCCTGGAGCAAGGCATGCAGAGCTTCGACCAGAGCCTGTACCAACTGCTCGAAGCCGGCCGCATCAGCATCGCCGACGCCCTGAAATTCGCCGACTCGCGCACCGACCTGAGCCTGAAGATCAAGCTGGAACGGGGCTTCGACGGCGACGAGGGCGGAAGCGCCTTCGGCATCTGAGCGCGGATCGCGGACGGAGTCCCTCCTGCGGGGGAAATGCCATGCGTCACGGAAACCTGTAGGAGCAGATCTCATCCGCGAATCACGCCGATATGCCCGGTTATCGCGGATAAGGTCCTACATGACCGCATGGTGTTTCCCTTGCCCAACTACCCCGAAACATCCGTACGTATATCCAACACGGCGGAGCACCCTGCGATTGCTAGGCTTCCCGGCTCACCTACGTCCCCGGAGGGAGCCGATGAATTTCCCGCGAGAGTTGCAGAGCCAACGCCTGATCCTGCGCCCCATGCATCTGGATGACGCCGACGCGCTGTTCTCGATGATGTCCGACCCGCAGGTGATGAGGTACTGGAACACCCCACCCTGGACCTCGCCGCAACAGGCCGTGGACAGCCTGCAGCGCGACCTGGCGGGCTATGCCGACGGCAGTTGCCTGACACTGGCCCTGACCCGCCGCGAAAACGCCGCATTCCTCGGCACCTGTACGCTACATACCTTCTCCGGCGACTCGCGCCGCGCCGAGCTGGGCTATTGCCTGGCCCGCCACGCCCAGGGACAGGGCTACATGAACGAAGCCCTGCGCACCCTGCTCGACCATGCCTTCGGCGACATGCGCCTGAATCGCCTGGAGGCGGACATCGACCCGCGCAACCAGGCCTCCGCCGCCACCCTGGAACGCCTGGGCTTCCAGCGCGAGGGGTTGCTGCGGCAACGCTGGATAGTCGCCGGGGAAGTGTCTGACTCGGCACTGTATGGGCTGCTCACCAAGGACTGGGCCCAAACGCGAGCGCAAAACCTGTAGGAGCGGATTCCATCCGCGATCGTGCTCAGGCGCGGCCGGCCCATCGCGGACGGAGTCCTACGTCCGTGCTTCCTGGAACCGTAGGAGCGGACTTTGTCCGCGATCATGGCGGATAACGCTGTAGGCGTTATGCGCCCTACGAACTATCGCGAACGCGGAAACCCAGGGTTCGCGAGCAAGAACTAGGCGTCCCCTCGATCCTACGAAGAGCAGTGCCGCTCTTGATTTTGGGTTTCCAGAGAAACAACCGAGCGCACCGGAACGCCCCTTCAGAAGGCCGAGCGAAACCGGCGCTCAGGAGGTCATGCGACATGGATGTCGCTAGAGCCCCGATCAGCACAGGGACGTGCTGTCGGGGCGGGCCTCCGTGGCGGGGGAGTTCGCGAGGGTAGCCCGGCTCCATCGGGCCCGTATGCGGGGCAAGCCTTTTTGGTTCCTTTTTGCGGGGGTGGCCTTCCACCGTTTGACAAAAGTGACTCGCCCGAGGGGGCGAAACAAGAAACATCAACGCACTCGGAGCGGCGCGCTACACCCAAACCCGACGTCTTTTCAATGACGAGGGGTGGAGATCGGAGCACAGGCCCAAGGTTCGCGAGCAAGCTCGCTCCTACGGGAGAAATGCCATGCCTCACGGCAACCTGTAGGAGCGGGCCCTGCCCGCGATTTCGCGCGCAGGGCGCGCTCCTACATGGGAATGGTGCGGAGGGGACAGTTGCTCGCGAAACACCATCGTAGGATGGGTGGAGCGAAGCGATACCCATCGCCATGGCCGCATGGGTTTCGCCCAGGCTCAACCCATCCTACGAGGAACACTTCGGCGCCATGCCCGGGCAGTTGCAGCTTCGCTGGCACCCGGCGCCGATCCCCCGGCTACAGAACGCCGCATCGCCCGTCTATGCTTGCCCACACGGAAACGGCAAAATCGTCGACTCCGCGCCCGTTCGCCATCGAGGGACCTTCATGGGCATGCGCCACCCATTCTCCTGCCTGGCCGTCATCGGCCTGCCGCTGTACCTGGCCGGCTGCGCCAGCCATGACGCCGAGGAGCAGCACCAGCTGTACCGCAACGACATGCTCGAGGCGAAGCTGCTGATCGCCTCGGCCGACCCGGGCAACTACGCCCGCGCCAACGACCTGCTGGCGCATGCCCGCGCTGCCGACCAGCGCGGCGAGGTGGCCTTCTACGAGGCGCTGCTGAAGATCCGCCAGCAGGCCCCGGCGGACCAGGCCCTGCCCCTGCTGGAGCGCGCCGCCAAGGCCGGCCAGCCCTATGCCATCGCCCTGCTCTACCGCGTCTACAGCCAGCCCATGCTCGGCCAGGATGCCGACGCGCTGAAGGCCGAGGAATACCGCAAGGCCTACGCCGAGCTGGACGTGGCCAAGAGCGGCTACCCGAACTTCGAGCGCGCCGGGCAGATCGTCGAGCAGTTGCTGAGCCAGCAGCCGGCGCAGTGAGCCTCAGCCCTCCTCGGGGCTGCGCGCCTCGGCCTGTTCGAAGGTGCGCTCGCCGGGGTTCTTGCCGTGGGGCAGGTGGTGTTCGATCACCGCGTTGAGCTCGGCGCCCAGCAGCAGCACCGCGGCGGAGATGTAGAAGTACAGCAGCAGCACGATGATGGCGCCGACGCTGCCGTACATGGCGTTGTAGTCGGCGAAGTTCTTCACGTAGAAGCCGAAGGCCAGGGACGCCGCCACCCAGGCCACCACCGCCAGCACCGAGCCGGGGGTGATGAAGCGGAACTTCTGCTTCACGTTGGGGGTGGCGTAGTAGATCACCGCCACCGCCATCATCATCAGCAGGATCACCACCGGCCAGCGCAGCAGCGACCAGAGCACCACCACGTATTCCTGCAGGCCGATCCGCTCGGCGATCCAGCCCATCACCTGCGGCCCGAGGATCATCAGCGCGGCCACCAGCATCAGCATCACCGCCAGGCCCAGGGTGTAGAACAGCGACAGCGGCACGCGCTTCCACACCGGGCGCATCTCGCGCACGTCGTAGGCGGCGTTGAGCGCATTCATCAACGAGCGCACCGCCGCCGAGGACGACCAGAGCGCGACCACGATCCCCACCGAGAGCAGCCCGCCCTGGCGCTGCTGCAGCTGGTCGATGATCGGGTTGACCTGCTCCAGGGCCTGGCCCGGCAGCACGTAGGCGGCCTGCTCGCGCAGCCAGTCGAAGAATTCCGGCAGGTGCAGGAAGCCCAGCAGGGCGATGAGGAACAGCAGGAACGGGAACAGCGAGAACAGCCCCTGGTAGGCCAGCGCCGCCGCGTAGGTGGGCATCTCGTCGTCGAGGAATTCCTTGACGGTCAGTTTCAGCAGTTGCCAGGGGCCCAGGCTCAGGCCCCGAAGATCCATGAATTGCATGCCAGGTTTCCTTCCTCCACATCCGGCCGCGGCGCGGCCCCGTATCGACGGTTGACCCGCCGGCACGGCTCAAGTTCGGTCGTTTCGGCCAAGCCTAGCCACTCGGCGCGGCCAGGGGAAGTTTCCCCCGGGCGGGCAGGTGTAGGAAATGGCCTATACACTTCAGCGCAACCACAGCCGGAGGAACCCCGCATGCCCATCCCGATGCTCCGCCCCGCCCGCCGCCTCGGCGCCACCCTGCTGCTCGCCGCCGCGGCCTTCGCCAGCCTGCAACCCCAGGCCCGGGCCGAGGACGAAGCCACCTTCCTCAAGGAGTCGGCCGCCTTCTTCGAGCAGCAGAGCAAGCAGCTGCCGGTGCAGGTGGACCAGGTGACGCGCCTGGAGAACGTGCGCCTGGACACCGACAGCAAGGTGCTGCACTACCGCTACGGCCTCTCCAGCATGAAGGCCGAGGGCATGCAGGCCAGCGCCCTGGACAAGTTCAAGAGCGAGCAACGCGCCCGCCTGGAGCGCGCCACCTGCCAGCAGCCGGCGCTGCTGCAGCGCATCCGCGAGCACGGCATCCGCGTCGCCCACGACTACGACGGCAGCGATGGCAAGCCGCTGGCGAGCATCGAGATCGACCCGCAGACACTCCAGTGCCAGGGATGAGCCGCGCCGACTACCACCGCGAAAACGCAACCCGGGCCGAAGCCGAGGCCCGCCGGCTGCTGGCCGAGCGCCAGGCCCTGGGCGGGCGCTGGCTGGCCTGGGTGGCCGGCGAGCTCTACCGCCTGGGCCCGCCACAGTACGCGGCCATGGTCCGCCGCGAACTGGAGCGCCTGAGCGGCGACGCCTGAAACGCCCGGCAGGTCTATGCTGTAGGAGCACCGGCCTCCTCCACGGGCCGGCGGAACGACGACCGCAGGGATGCCAAAGCTTCCCAGTCCACGAGGTGACGGTCATGAGCAAAGGTCTGAACGCCCACAAGGAAGGCAAGAAAAAGCCCCTGAAGACGGCCCACGAGAAACGCATGGCGAAGAAACAGAAGAAAGCCGGCAATGCGCTGCTCGGCAGCCACGGGCAAACCTCCTGAGTCCAGCGGCGGACGGCCGCCGGGGGCGGTTGTCCGCGATTTATTTCGTGCGTGGTTCCCTGCATCCCACGCTTGGTAGGAGCGAGGGGGATGCCTGGTTTTTGCTCGTGAACCTTCGGCCTGCGCACCTCTCCACCAATCGTCATTCCCACGTTCGCGATAGTTCGTAGGGTTCACCGGCCACGCCGGACACCCCGGTGGCACGGCCGACGGCGGATAACCGCGAACGGTTATGCGCCCTACGAGTTTACCGGCTGACGCTGCGTTATCCGCTTGCTCGGGACAGCCCCCTCTCCCTTCAGGGAGAGGGTTGGGGAGAGGGGACGGACTTCGCCCTGGCACCTCTGCCAACCCTGACGCCGCACCCCTCCCTAACCCTCCCCCGCAAGCGGGAGAGGGGACCGTTCGGCGCGAGGCGAAACCACGAAGCTCCCGGGCTCCCCGTAGGGCACATAACGCCTACGGCGTTATCCGCCATGATCGCGGACAGAGTCCGCTCCTACGGTTCCAGGAAGCACGGTCGTAGGAGCGGACTCCGTCCGCGATTGGATTCACCGGCCACGCCGGACGCCCCGGTGGCACAGCCAACGGCGGATAACCGCGAACGGTTATTCGCCCTACGAACTTGCCGGCTGACGCTGCGTTATCCGCTTGCTCGGGACAGCCCCCTCTCCCTTCAGGGAGAGGGTTGGGGAGAGGGGACGGACTTCGCCCTGTGGTGGTCAAATAATTTCGGACACTTCGATAGGTTGTCTGGGTGGCCTGCGCTCGTAGCTGGTGGGTGGCAGATAGCCCAAGCTGGAGTGCAGACGTACGTTGTTGTAGAAGCCGACGATGTAGTCGGCGATGTCGGTCATAGCCTCGGCATGATTGGCGTAGTCACGTTGCCAGACCCGCTCCATTTTCAGGTTCAGGAAGAAACGTTCCATGACGGCGTTGTCCCAGCAGTTCCCCTTGCGGCTCATGCTCAAAACTAGGCCATGCCGCCTGAGCAGCGCACGATAAACCTCGCTGGCGTACTGGCTACCACGATCCGAGTGCACGACCAGGCCTGGTGCTGGCTGCCGCTGAGCAATCGCCATCTGTAGCGCCGAACAGACCAGTTCCGCCGGCATGTTCGGTGCCATCGCCCAGCCGACGATCTTGCGCGAATACAGGTCCATCACCGCGGCCAGGTACAGCCAACCTCGACGGGTACGGATGTAGGTGATATCCGCCACCCAGGCCTGGTTTACGGCCGGAGGATCGAACTGGCGGGCCAGCAGATTGGAGGCTATCGGCAGGTCATGCTTGCTGTTGGTCGTGTGCACGAACTTGCGCTTCCAGACAGGCCGAAGCCGGTGCTCGCGCATCAGCCGGCGGACTCGGTAGCGTCCTACGCGCACGCCTTCGGAGTTGAGGGCGGCGTGGAGGCGACGACTCCCATAGGTACGCCCGCAGCTCATGAACAGGGCTTTCAGGGAGGCGGCTACCGGGCAGTGCAGGGATGGGCGCAAGGGGCGGCGCTGCGCGGTGTAGTAGCCTGACCGACTGACACCCAGCAGCCGGCACAGCCGCGTAATCCCGACCTTCTTCTGCTGCTGAGCGATTAATCGGTAAATCACTTCAGTTCGCGGGCAAAGAAGGCCGAAGCCTTTTTTAGCAGGTCGTTGTCCTGCTTCAATTGGCGATTCTCGGCCTCCAACTGACGAATCCGCTGCTGCTCGGGTGTCAGCGGCTTACCCACTCCCGCCTGTCCCGACAGTTCGGCTTCGTATTGCTGAATCCAGCGGCGAACTGCCGTCTCTCCCAGGTCCATATCTCGGCAGACCTGCGTAATGCTCAGGCCCTGGTCCTTGATCATCTGGACGACTTGCAGCTTGAAACTGGCATCGAATGTTCTGCGTTTACGGCTCATGAATGACTCCTCTATTCAGTGGATTTTCCACCTATCGAGGTGTCCGAGGAAATTGAACCACCACACCCTGGCACCTCTGCCAACCCTGACGCCGCACCCCCTCCCTAACCCTCCCCCGCAAGCGGGAGAGGGGACCGTTCGGCGCGAGGCGAAACTACGAAGCTCCCGGGCTCCCCGTAGGGCCGGACACCCCGGTGGCACGGCTAACGGCGGATAACCGCGAACGGTTATGCGCCCTACGAGTTTGCCGGCTGACGCTGCGTTATCCGCTTGCTCGGGACAGCCCCCTCTCCCTTCAGGGAGAGGGTTGGGGAGAGGGGACGGACTTCGCTCACGCACCTCTGCCAACCCTTACGCCGCCCCCTCCCTAACCCTCCCCCGCAAGCGGGAGAGGGGACCGTTCGGCGCGAGGCGAAACCACGAAGCTCCCGGGCTCCCCGTAGGGGTTCACCGGCCACGCCGGGCGCCCTCTCAATCATCCGCCTTCGGGTCCAACCCCGGGAACAGCACCTCGGTGAAGCCGAACTTGCCGAAGTCCGTGATCCGCGACGGATACAGCCGGCCGATCAGGTGGTCGCATTCGTGCTGCACCACCCTTGCATGGAAGCCTTCCACCGTGCGGTCGATGGGCTGGCCCTGGGGGTCAAGGCCCTGGTAGCGGATGCGCTTGTAGCGGTTCACCGCGCCGCGCAGGCCGGGGACCGACAGGCAGCCTTCCCAGCCCTCCTCCATTTCCTCGCCCAAGGGCGTGAT
The DNA here is from genome assembly GCF_029201425.1 of Pseudomonas sp. 273. Lineage (NCBI taxonomy): Bacteria > Pseudomonadati > Pseudomonadota > Gammaproteobacteria > Pseudomonadales > Pseudomonadaceae > Pseudomonas > Pseudomonas sp. 273. The sequence goes on along the minus strand of NZ_CP116775.1, from coordinate 1,529,536 downwards.
CACCGGGTTGAGCAGGATGGTCGGCGGCACCGCCGGGGCGTCCGGGTAGCGTTCGCTGCGTTCGAAGCCGAAGATCACCAGCTGCAGGTCCACGCCTATCTGCGGTGCGGCCAGGCCGACGCCGCCGGCGTGGTGCATGGTGTCGAACATGTCGTCGATCAGCCGCTGCAGTTCGGCGCTGCCGATCATCTGCGGCGGCACCGGCGGGGCGACGCGCAGCAAGCGTTCGTCGCCCATCTTGAGAATCTCGCGGATCATGCCCCTGGGCCCCTGGCTGGCGGTTGTGCGTGAACTGGCATCCTCGCCCCTCGCCGGGCGCCTGGCAAGGCCCGCTACGCCCGTCGCCGGCGGCGCCGCCCCTTCACCGCGGGCGTAGAATCAAAGGTACGGGGCGTGGCCGTGGGGCTGCGTTCCGCATGGAACTGCAGCGAACGCTGGAGCGTTTCGTGGGGGGACCCGGGGGACTGACCTGGAGGTGCTCCATGAACAGGCACTACTACATCAGCAACGACCTGGACGAGCTGGAGAACGTCGAGAGCGAGCTGAAGGCCAACGGCATCGCCGAGGAGCAGATGCACGTGCTCAGCGAGCAGGACGCGCAACTCGACCAGCGCCACCTGCACGAAGTGCCGGACGTGATGCGCAAGGACCTGGTGCGCGGTGGCAAGTACGGGCTGGGCATCGGCGTCGCCCTGGCGCTGCTGGTGCTGGCGCTGGGCTACTTCGGCGGCTGGAGCGAAAGCGCCGCCGGCTGGATCCCGGTGCTGTTCCTGGCGGCCGTGCTGCTGGGCTTCAGCCTGTGGGAAGGCAGCTTCTTCGGCCTGCAACGGCCCAGTGGCGACGTGCGGCGCTTCGCGCCCTCGCTGCAGGCCGGGCGGCACGTGTTCTTCGTCGACGTGCGAACGGACCAGGAGCCGCTGCTGGACATGGTCGTCGGGCACCACCCGCGCCTGGAAGTGGCCGGGTTCGGCGCGCCCATGCCGCGCTGGGTGCTGGCCTGGGAACAGGCCTGGCACCGCTTCAGACGCATGATGTAGCGACCGCGGCGGCCGGACCTGCCGCCGCATGATCGCGCTGCGGGCGGCCGCGAGGCTGCCGGGGGAGCTGCGGCCCGGTGGAATCAGCGCAGCTCGATGCGCTCGTCGAGGATGGTGATCAGGCCCTGCTTGAACAGCCCGCCGATGGCCTTCTTGAAATTGCCCTTGCTCACGCCGAACTCGCGGCTGATCACGTCCGGCGGGCTCTTGTCCGACAGCGCCAGGCTGCCGCCGGCCTCGCGCAGGGCGGCGAGGATGCGTTCGCCGAGGTCGTCGCGGGCGGCCTGGCCGACCGGCTGCAGGCTCAGGCTGATCTTGCCGTCGGCGCGCACTTCCTTGATGTAGCCCTTTTCGCGCATGCCGCTGCGGACGAACTTGAACAGCTCGTTCTTGTGGATGAGCCCCCAGTGCCTGCCGTCGATGATGGCCTTGAAGCCCAGGTCGGTGCGCTCCACCACCAGCAGGTCCACTTCCTGGCCCGCCTGGTAGTGCGCCGGGGTGTTGTCCAGGTAGCGGTCCAGGCGCGCGGTGGCGGTGATGCGGCGGGTGCGCTCGTCGATGTAGCAGTGCACCACGCAGTAGTCGCCGACCTGCAGCGGGCGCTTCTCTTCCGAGTGCGGCAGCAGCAGGTCCTTGGGCAGGCCCCAGTCGAGGAACAGGCCGACGCGGCTGACCTCCACCACCTTCAGGCTGGCGAAGCCGCCGACCTGCACCTTGGGCTTCAGGGTGGTGGCGATGATGCGGTCTTCGCTGTCGAGGTAGATGAAGACGTTGAGCCACTCGCCCGGCTCGGTGGGCTCGTCCTTGGGCACGTAGCGCTTGGGCAGGAGGATTTCGCCATGGGGGCCGCCATCGAGGAACAGGCCGATCTCGGTGTGCTTGACCACCTGCAGGGAATTGAAGCGGCCGATGGCTGCCATGTGCGTGACTCCGGGGAAAAGGCCGGCATTCTACACGCTCTGCACCTGGCCGAACTGCAATTCCGCCAGGCGTGCGTAAAGCGGGTTGCCGGCCACCAGCTCGGCGTGGGTGCCCAGGGCCAGCAGGCGGCCCTGGTCGATCACGGCGATGCGGTCGGCGCCCAGCACCGTGGCCAGGCGGTGGGCGATGACCAGGGTGGTGCGCCCGCTCATCAGTTGCGGCAGGGCCTGCTGGATCAGGTGCTCGCTCTCGGCGTCCAGCGCGCTGGTGGCTTCGTCGAGCAGCAGGATGGGCGCGTCCACCAGCAGCGCGCGGGCGATGGCCAGGCGCTGGCGCTGGCCGCCGGAAAGGCCCACGCCGCTCTCGCCCAGGTGGGTGCGGTAGCCCTCGGGCAGGCGCTGGATGAAGCCGTCGGCATGGGCCGCGCGGGCCGCCGCGCGCACCGCCTCGTCGCTGGCGTCGGGGCGGCCGTAGCGCAGGTTGTCCTCCACCGTGCCGTAGAACAGCGCCGGGCTCTGCGACACCAGGGCGAAGCAACGGCGCAGGTCGGCGGGGTCGAGGCGGGTGATGGGCGTGCCGTCGATGCGGATCTCGCCCTGCTGCGGGTCGAAGAAGCGCAGCAGCAGGTCGAACAGGGTGGACTTGCCGGCGCCGGAGGGGCCGACCAGGGCCAGGGTCTCGCCGGGACGCACGTCCAGGTCGATGCCGTCGATGGCCCAGTGCTCCGGGCGCGACGGGTAGGCGAAGCGCAGGCCGCGCAGCTCGATGCGCCCCTCGACGCGCCCGGGCAGGCGCAGCAGCCCTTCCTGCGGCGCGACTATCTGGTTGCGCGCGCGCAGCAGCTCGGCGATGCGCTCGGCCGCCCCGGCGGCGCGCTGCAGCTCGCCCAGCACCTCGCTGAGGGTGCCGAAGGCCATGCCGACGATCAGGCTGTAGAACACGAAGGCCGCCAGCTCGCCGGGGCTGATGCGCCCGGCGATCACGTCCATGCCGCCGACCCACAGCATCACCCCCACCGCGCCCAGCACCAGCAGGATGACCACGCTGACCAGCCAGGAGCGCTGCAGGATGCGCTTGCGCGCGGTGCCGAAGGCGGCCTCCACGGTGCGGCCGAAGCGCTCGCGGTCCTGGGCCTGGTGGTTGTAGGCCTGCACCGTCTTGATCTGCCCGAGGGTCTCGCCGACGTAGCTGCCGACGTCGGCCACGCGGTCCTGGCTCTGCCGCGACAGCTCGCGCACGCGGCGGCCGAACAGGAGGATGGGGACGATCACCAGGGGCAGCGCGGCCACCACTATGCTGGTCAGCTTGGCGTTGGTGACGAACATCAGGATCACCCCGCCGGCCAGGGTCAGGGCGTTGCGCAGGGCCATGGACAGCGAGGAGCCGATCACCGTCTGCAGCAGCGTGGTGTCGGCGGTCAGCCGCGACTGGATCTCCAGCGCGCGGTTGCTCTCGTAGAAGCCCGGGTGCAGCTCGATCAGGTGGTCGAACACGCGCTGGCGGATGTCGGCGACGAAGCGCTCGCCGATCCACGACACCAGGTAGAAGCGCACGAAGGTGCCGAAGGCCAGGCCCAGCACCAGCAGGAAGAAGATGCCGATGGAACGGTTGAGCAGGTGCTCGGACTGGGTGACGAAGCCCTGGTCCACCAGCAGGCGGATGCCCTGCCCCAGGGACAGGGTGATGGCCGCGGTGAACAGCAACGCCAGCAGGGCGCCGAGGGCGCGCCAGCGGTAAGGGCCGAGGAAGGCTCGGGCCAGGCGCAGGGCATTGCGCTGGCGGGATGACAGCAGGGGCATGGGCGGCTCGCGGCGACCGGGAATCGGCCGAGGTTAACACCCCGCCGCGGGCCCCGCGATGGCGCTGCAATGGCCCTTCGGTCGATTTTCACCCCGAAGGACGGTCATTTCCTGTACAATGGGCGGCCATTTCGCGAATGAACAGGTAATGGCAAGCATGTCCAGCAAAACCATCTCCCGCCAGAAGTCCGCCCCGAAACCCGCTGCGGCCGTGACCAGCCGCGAGGCCCTGGAAGCCCAGGTGGCCGCCTTCCTCAAGTCCGGCGGCGAGATCCAGCAAGTCGCCAAGGGCGTCACCGGCCAGCCCAACGGCGCCGCCAGCCGCCACATCAGCCTCGGCAAGAAGTAATCCCCCCGCTCCCCTGCAGGAGCGAGCTTGCTCGCGAACCCCGCCGTTTTCCCGGCCCGGCGTTCGCGGGCAAGAGCCCTGCCGCCGCGTTCCGCCCCTCCGCTCGCCCCCATCGATTTCCCCCGCCCGACTTGCATTCCAGCGCGCACGGCCAATGCTCTGAGGAACCCCACGAGGCTTTCCAAGGAGAGATGCCATGCTGCCATCGGCGGACCGGATACTGTCGCGCAACCTGCTGGACGTGCTGATACGCGCCGGGCTCATCCTGTTCCTGGCGGTGTTCTGCTTCCGCATCTTCCACCCCTTCCTCGACCTGATGCTCTGGGCGCTGATCCTCGCTGTCACCCTCTACCCGCTGCAGGGCATGCTGCAACGCGGCCTGGGCGAGCGGCCGGCCCTGGCGGCGACGCTGCTGGCGCTGTTCGGCCTGGCCCTGCTGCTGGTGCCGGTGGTGCTGATCGGCTTCTCCATCGCCGACTCGGTGGCCGACCTGGTGCACCGCTTCCAGGCCGGCGGCCTGCGCGTGCCGGCGCCGCCCGAGGCGGTGGCGAGCTGGCCGCTGGTGGGCCCCTACATCTACAACGCCTGGCTGCGCCTGGCCGAGGACTTCCTCGGCGCCGCCCAGCAGGCCGCGCCGCACCTGCAGGGCGTGGCCCGCACGGTGCTGGCCAAGGCAGCCGGCGTGGGCATGGAGCTGCTGCAGTTCCTCGGCGCCTTCCTGGTGGCCTGCGTGATCATGGCCTACGGCCCGCTGGGCGCGCGCACCGCCGAGGACATCGCGGTGCGCATCTCCGGCCCCGAGCGCGGCCCGGAGCTGGCGCGGCTGAGCACCTCGACCATCCGCGCGGTGGCCCAGGGCGTGGTCGGCGTGGCCTTCATCCAGACCTTGCTGCTGGGCCTGGGCTTCATCGTCATGGGCATCCCCGCCGCCGGGCTGCTGTCCCTCGGCGTGCTGCTGCTGGGCATCGTCCAGCTGCCCACCGCGGTGATCTCGCTGCCGGCCATCGTCTACGTGTTCTGGAGCGGCGACTACGGCACCGTCAGCGCGGTGGTCTTCACCATCTGGACGGTGCTGGCCGGGCTCTCCGACAACGTGCTCAAGCCGCTGATGCTCGGCCGCGGCGTGGCCGTGCCGATGCCGGTGATCCTCCTCGGCGCCCTGGGCGGCATGCTCACCGGCGGCATCATCGGCCTGTTCATCGGCCCGGTGGTGCTGGCCCTGGGCTTCCAGCTGTTCATGACCTGGGTCCGCGAGGGCGCCCGGCCGCCGGAGCCGGGGGACGTTTCGCCCTGAACGCTCAGGGCCCGAGGCGCGCCAGGTACAACTGTTCCAGCCCGGCCTGCCAGTGCTGCCGCTGCGCCTCGTCCAGGCCCAGCAGCAGGGCGTAGCGCCAGCCGCCCCAGGTGGCGATGAACAACGCCTGGGCGGTGGCCGCGTCGACCGGCCGCGGTAGGTCGGTGCAGGCCTGCAGCGCTTCGCGCCACTTGCCGGCGAGTTCCTCGAAGACGCGCTGGTGGTGCTTGGCTTCGGCGATCCGCTGTTCCAGCTGCAGCAGCTCGCCGTCGGCCAGCGGCATGCCCAGGCCTGCGCCCAGGGCCAGCAGGCGGCGCACGCGCTCGCGCCAGTCCAGCGGCGGCGCTATCACCTCACTGTCGATGCGCGCCGCCAGGGCCTCCAGACAATGCCGCACGTAGCCGGAGAGCAGTGCCTCCTTGCTCGGGAAGTAGTCGTACAGGGTGCCCACCGCCACCCCGGCCTCCAGGGCCACGGCGCGGGTGCTGACGCCGGCCCAGCCGTCGCGCCGGCAAATCCGAACGAAGGCCTCGTAGATGGCTTCCACGGTGAAGCGCGCGCGGGCCTGGGTCGGCCGCTTCAGCGGCTTGGCCCGCGGCCCCGGCGCCGTGCTGGCCGGCTTGTGGCGTTTTCCGAACCCGTCGTGCATCGCGCTTCGCTAGCCTGTAGGCAGCCCAATCCCCTGTCGAGAAGGAGCCGGAAAATGGAAGGAAGCGTCACGGTAACACGCCTGCTGAACCACAAGAACGCCCTGGACCAGGGCCGCCTGGAGCACCACGAGCAGCCCCTGCCGCTGCAGGATGGCGAGGCGCTGCTGGTGATCGAGCGCTGCGCACTGACCACCAACAACATCACCTACGCTGCCTTCGGCGATTCCATGCAGTACTGGCAGTTCTTCCCCAGCGGCGAGGAGGCCTGGGGGCAGATCCCGGCCTGGGGCTTCGCCCGGGTGCTGGCCTCGACGGTGCCCGACGTGGCGGTCGGCGAGCGCTTCTACGGCTACTTCCCCCTGGCCAGCCACCTGCTGGTGCGCCCGCAGCGCGTCAGCGAACGCGGCTTCTACGACGGCGCCGAGCATCGCCAGGCGCTGGTCTCGGCCTACAACCAGTACACCCGCTGCAGTTGGGACGCCTACTACCGCGAGGACCAGGAGAACCTGCAGATCCTCCTCAAGCCGCTGTTCCTGACCTCGGCCATGCTCGCCGACTTCCTCGCCGACAACGACTACTTCGGCGCCGAGCGCCTGGTGTTCTCCAGTGCCTCCAGCAAGACCGCCTACGGCACCGCCGTGTGCCTGGAAGGCGCGCCGGTGGAGCGCATCGGCCTGACCTCGCCGCGCAACCTCGACTTCGTCGCCGGGCTGGGCTGCTACCAGCAGGTGCGATCCTATGCCGACCTGGAGCAGCTGGACGCCAGCCGGCCGACGCTCTACGTCGACTTCGCCGGCGACCTGCCGCTGCGCGAGCGCGTACACCGGCACTTCGCCGACAGCCTGCGCTACAGCTGCATGGCCGGCTCCGCCCAGGTGGCCGCGCCGGCCGACCTGAGCGCCCTGCAGGGGCCCGGGCCACAGCTGTTCTTCGCGCCCGTCCAGATTCGCAAGCGCAACGCCGACTGGGGCCCGGAAAAGGTCAGCCAGTACATCGGCGAGGGCCTGCTGGACTTCTACCGGCGCGTCAGCCGCGGCCCGCAGCCGCTGTTGCGGGTGGTGGAGTCCGAGGGGCTGGAGGCGGCGCAGCGGGTGGTCGCCGACCTGCTGCACGGCAGGGTGTCTGCCGACGAGGGCCACGTCATCCGCCTGCCGGGCTGAGCAAGGAGTACAATGGCGGCCCTTCCCGCCGCCGATTCCCCGTCATGACCGAAACCATCCGCCTGTCCAAGCGCCTCGCCGAACTGCTGCCCTGCTCCCGCCGCGAGGCCGAGCTGTACATCGAGGGGGGCTGGGTGACGGTGGATGGCGAGCGCGTCGAGGAACCGCATTTCCGCGTGGCCGAGCAGCGCATCGAGCTGCTGCCCGGTGCCATCCCGGCGCCCATCCCGCCGGCCACCCTGCTGCTGTACAAGCCGGCCGGCTGCACCGCCGAGCAGGCCCTGGCGCTGCTCGACAGCGCCCACCGCTGGGAGGCCGACAGTTCCGACCAGCAACCGCTGCGCAAGCACTTCGCCCGCCAGCAGAGCGTCACCCCGCTGGACGACGCGGCCAGCGGGTTGCTGGTGTTCACCCAGAACTACGGCGTGCTGCACCGCCTGCAGGACGATGCGGCGACCATCGAGCACGAATACCTGGTGGAAGTCAGCGGCAGCCTCGACGACGCCGGCCTGGCGCGCCTGCGCCACGGCCTGCTGTACCAGGGCCGGCCGCTGCCGGCGCTGAAGGTCAGCTGGCAGAACGAGACGCGCCTGCGCTTCGCCGGCAAGGGCTTCCGCCCCGGGCAGATCGCCGACATGTGCCGCCAGGTCGGCCTGGCCGTCATGGCCATCCGCCGCCTGCGCCTGGGCGGCGTGTCCATGGGCAAGATGGAACCGGGGCAGTGGCGCTACCTGCTGCCCAGCGAGCGCTTCTGAGCCTCAGAGCGGCTGGGCCAGGCCGCGCAGCACCGTCTTGAAGGCCTCGATCTGCTCGGCGCTGAAGCGCGCGAAGACCTTGGCCTGCTGCTCCTCGGCGATGCCCCACAGCGTCTCGGCCTGGTCGATGCCGGCGGCGGTCAGCGCGCAACCGCCCTCGCCCACCTGCAGCAGGCCCTTGCGTTCGAGGTTGGCGCGCGCCTCCTCGATCTCCCGCAGCGGCATGGCCACCAGTTGCTGCAGCGCCGTGGTGTCCAGGCTGGCGTCCTTCTCCATCACCATCAGCATGCGCGCCTCGCTGGTGCGCAGGCCGCTGGCCACCTGCCGCGGCTGGTAGTCGGCCTGGTAGCAGCGCACCGCCTGGGTCATCAGGTAGTAGAGGTTGTGGTTCAGGCGGCCCTGGAAGGCGGTGCGCGGCACCCCGGCCTGGGCCTCGCGCAGGCGCGGGTGCGGCAACACGCTGGAGTACACGCCCTGGTGGTAGAGCAGCGGCGCGCGGCCGAGGTCGTCGAAGGCCAGCACGCGGCCGATGAGGATCCAGTGGTCGCCGCCGTCCAGCTTCTGCTGCATCTCGCACTGGAAACGCGCGGCACAGTCCGGCAGCAGCGGCGCGCCGCCGGCGCCCTCCTCGCAGGCCACGCCGGCGAACTTGTCGGCGCTGGGCCGGGCGAACTGGTTGGACAGGTCGATCTGGTCGGCGGCCAGCACGTTCACCGCGTAGTGGCTGGCCTTGTCGAACACTGCCAGGCTGGTGGCGCGCTTGTCGATGCTCCAGAGCACCAGGGGCGGGTCGAGGGACACCGAGTTGAAGCTGTTGGCGGTCATGCCGACGCGCTCGCCGTCGGCGGCGGCGGTCATCACGGTGACGCCGGTGGCGAAGTTGCCCAGGGCACGGCGGAAGGCACGCGGGTCCAGGCCCGCTTCGTTGTTCTGGTTCATGGCGGTTCCTCCGCGCCGGCGCAGGGGCCGGCGGGATTGAGAAGATTCAGCTGCGGGCAGCGCTTTTGTAGGAGCGAGCTTGCTCGCGAACGGATTCCGCAGCGGGGTCGGTTCGCGAGCAAGAACTAGGCGTCCCCCTCGCTCCTACGAAGAACAGGCTGGGCGTGGTGGCTCAGACCATGCTCGGATCAGGCTCCAGGCCCATCAGCTCGCGGCCGAGGATCTGCGCGCAGACGTCGTAGTCGGTGTAGGCGTGGGCGCCGGTCATGTGCGAGTCGCGGAACAGCCGCTGCATCTCGTTGCTCTCGAACCAGGCGGTGCCGCCGGCGGCCTCGAACAGGCGGTCCACCGCCTGGATGCACATCTTCACCGCGTAGGCCTGGTTGGTGCGCCAGAAGGCCAGGGTCTCGCGGCTGGGGTATTCATGGCGCTCGCCATGCTCGGCGTGGTCCTGCCAGGTCTTCTCGAGGAAGGCGCGGGCGGCGGCCACCTGGTGGGTGGACTCGGCCAGGCGCATCAGCGCCGGGGTGGCGGTGCCGACGCTGGCGCCGGTGTAGGCGCGCACGCGGTTGCGCGTCTTTTCCTTGAAGGCTTCCAGCATGCGCTCGGCGATGCCCAGGCCGATGGAGGCGAAGCCGCTGGCGAAGTACGGGCGGTACGGGGTGTAGAAGATCTTGCTGTAGGGGTACAGGCCGAAACCGGCGGAGCGGCCCTCCATCATGTCCTTGGCCGCCTGGATGCGGTGGTTGGGCACGAAGGCGTCCTTCACCACCAGGGTCTTGGTGCCGCTGCCCTTCATGCCGGCGGCGTACCAGTCGTCGCGGATCTCGTAGTCGCTGCGCGGCAGCACGGCGAAGCAGTACACCTGCTCGCCCTCGGCGTTCTGCCGGCGGCAGCCGAGGATGGCCCATTCGGCGTGGTCGCTGCCGCTGCTCCAGCCCATCTCGCCGTTGAACAGGATGCCGCCCTCGACCTCCTGGATGCGCCCGAACGGGGCGATGCTGCTGCTGGCGGTGGCGTCGGGGTTCTCGGCCCAGACCTCGTCCTGCAGCTGCTTGGAGAACATCGCCAGCTGGTGGCTGTGGGTGCACAGCAGGCTGAAGGCCCAGGCGGTGCTGGCGCAGGCGCCGGCCAGGGCGACCACGCAGTCGGCGAACTCGGGCAGGGAGATTTCCATGCCGCCGTAGCACTTCGGCTGGAAGGCACGGTGCATACCGATGCCCTTGAGCAGGGCGATGTTCTCGGCGGGTGCGGTGCGCGCCTGTTCGGCCTTGGCGGCATTGGCGGCGATGGCGGGCAGGACGGATTTCAGGTCTTCGAGCAGGGGGTTTGGCTTTTTCATCTTGGCGGCCCTTGATTGTTATTGGAGGCGCACCGCCGTCGCGATGGTGCCTGGCGATGGGCGGCAGGGCTCTCGTGGCGAGAGTGGCAGGACCGATTATGGGAGCCGTGCGGCGGCGCCTTGAATGCAACTTCCGCGGACTCGATTGCACTTTTCATGGGATTTCCCGGCGCCCGGAAGCGCTGAAATCGGCGCCAGGCCAGGCGCCGCGCGGCTTTCGTTAACATCTAAACGTTCTGACGGAAAATTTCCGCTATGATGGCCGCCTCCCCTCCTTCATCCTTCGCCCGAGCGAGCCGCCGATGTCCGCTTCCCGTTCCTGGCCGAACAGCCTGCGCGCGCTGCGCCACCGCAACTTCCGCCTGTACTTCGCCGGCCACGCGATCTCCACCCTGGGCACCTGGGTCCAGCAGGTGGCGCTGGCCTGGCTGGTCTACCGGCTGACCGGCTCGGCGGCGCTGCTGGGCATCACCAGTTGCGTGGCGCTGCTGCCGCAGCTGTTCATCGGCCCCCTGGCCGGCGCCTGGATCGACCGCCACGACAAGCGCCGCCTGCTGCTCGCCAGCCAGAGCCTGATGGCGCTGCAGGCCGCGGCGCTGGCCGGGCTGACCGCCAGCGGGCTGATCACCCCGGCGCTGATCGTCGGCATGTCGGCGCTGCTCGGGGTGCTCAGCGCCTTCGACACGCCGCTGCGGCAGTCGCTGCTCAGCCGCTTCGTCGACGACCGCGCCGACCTGCCCAACGCCCTGGCGCTGAACGCCTCGCTGTTCACCTGCTCGCGCTTCGTCGGCCCGCCGCTGGCCGGGCTGCTGCTGGGGCTGACCAGCGAGAGCCTGTGCTTCGCCCTCAACGCCCTGTCCTACCTGGCGCTGGTGGGCGGCCTGTTGCGGGTGCGCCTGGCGCCCGGGGTGCGCGCCAGCGGCAGCATGGGCAGCGTGTTCCGCGAGGGCCTGGACTACGCCCTGCGCACGCCGAGCGTGCGCCAGCTGATGCTCGGCGTGCTGCTGGTCAACCTCACCGCTTCCAGCTACGCCGCGCTGCTGCCGGTGTTCGCCCGCGACGTCTTCGCCGGCGACGCGCGCACCCTCGGCTGGCTGTGGGGCGCGGCCGGCTTCGGCTCGCTGCTGTCGAGCCTGTTCCTGGCGCAGCACCAGGACCCGGCGCGGCTGCCGCGGATCATCCTGCTTTCCGCCCTGGCCAGCGCCGGCGCCCTGCTGGCGTTCGCCCTCAGCCGCAACCTGCCGCTGTCGCTGGCGGCCATGGCGGTGCTGGGCTTCGGCGTCACGGTGAACAACGTCGGCACCAACATCGTCATCCAGAGCAGCGCGCCGGAGGCACTGCGCGGCCGCGTGGTGTCGATCTACACCGCCACGCGCTTCGGCTTCGACGCCATCGGCGGCCTGCTCGCCGGGCTGCTGGCCGCGCGCTACGGCGGCCCCTGGGCGATGGCGGTGGCCGGCGCCCTGCTGCTGGCCTACTGCGCCTGGCAGGGCCTGCGCCGGGCGGCGCGGGCGGAGGAACAGCCGGCCTAGGTCAGGCGGCTTCCGGCGACGGCTGCGGGGCGTGCCGGCGGGCCAGGAGGAAGGCCAGCAGGCAGCCGAGGCCGGCACAACCGACCACCAGGCACATCGGCCAGGGGCTGCCGTCGGAAAGCGCGCCGACCAGGGCGCTGCAGGCCGCCCCCAGGGCGAACTGCCCGGTGACCGCAAGCCCGGCGGCGGCACCGGCCTCGCGGGGGAACAGCGCCAGCAGGCTGGCCACGCAGTTGGCGCCGAGCAGGCCGGTGACGCTGACGTAGAGCAGCACGCCCGGCACCAGCGCCGGCAGCCCGCCCCAGCCAGCGAAGCCGCAGCCCAGCAGGAGCGCCCCCGACAGCGCGGCCAGGGCAGCGCCGAAGGCGAGCATCCGCTGCGGCCCGAGCCGCCCCACCAGCCGCGCATTGAGGCTGGTGGCCAGGATGATGCCGGCGATGTTCAGGCTGAACAGCCAGGCATAGGCCTGAGGCGAAACGCCGAAATACTCGATGTAGACGAAGGGCGAGGCGGTGATGAAGGCGAACATGCCGCCGAACGACAGGCCCATGCACAGCATGTAGCCCAGCGCCCTGGGCTGCAGCAGGATGCGCCCATAGGCGCGGAACACCTGCGCCACCGACTGCCCGCGGTGCTCCGCCGGCAGGCTCTCGGGTATCCGCCGGAGCACGGTCAGCAGGCACGCCGCGGCGAAGGCGAAGAGCACGGCGAACACCGAACGCCAGCCGGCGGCCTGGGCCAGCAGGCTGCCCAGCAGCGGCGCCACCAGGGTGGCGAGCATGGTCACCAGGTGCATCAGCGAAAGCACCCGCGCCGACTGCTGCAGGGGGAACAGGTCGCGCACTATGGCCCGCGCCAGCACCGAGGCCGCCGCCCCGCCCAGGGCCTGGAAGAAGCGCCAGGCGATCAGCGCCGAGGCGCTGCCGGCGAACAGGCAGCCGAGGGTGGCCAGCAGGTACAGGCAGATGCCGCCCAGCAGCAGGCGGCGACGGCCGAAACGGTCCGACAGCGGCCCGTAGAACAGCATGCCCAGGCACAATCCGGCGAGGAACAGGCTGATGGTCAGCTGCACCTCGCCGGCGCCGGCCCCCAGGTCGCCGGCGATCAACGGCAGGCTGGGCAGGTAGGTGTCGATGGACAGGGGCGCGAAGGCGACCAGCGCGGCCAGGGGCAGGATCAGGCGCTGGGGGCGGTCGGGGATGGGCATGGGGGACTCCGGGCATGGGGTGTGGATAACGTTAACAAGTTAACCAATAATCCGAAACCCAAGCGAATGGAGTTTCCCGGTGGCCGTGGTGTTTCGGATTGACTCCGCTCCCTCTCCCTAACCCTCTCCCTGAAGGGAGAGGGGACCGTTGGGCAGAGTTGGATGTCATGGTGTTAGCCGGCAACCTCGGCGATATCAGGTTGAAACCATGTTTATCCGCGGGCACGGACAAGCCCCCTCTCCCTTCAGGGAGAGGGCTGGGGAGAGGGTACGGAGCCCACCGAAAGCACCACGGCCACCGGGAAACCCCATTCGCGAGCAAGAACTAGGCGTCCCCCTCGATCCTACGAAAAGCCAAAGCCCTAACGCCAGGCCTCTTCCTTGTCACCCGCCCTACGCTGCCGGTACTCCCCCGGCGCCATCCCGGCGTTGCGGGCGAAGAAGCGGCTGAAGTAGGCCGGGTCCTTGAAGCCGAGCTGGTAGCAGATTTCGTTCACCGAGCTGCCGCTGAACAGCAGCAGGCGCCGCGCCTCCTGCATCAGCCGCTCGTGGACCAGGCGCTTGGAGGGCAACCCGGCGACGCGCCGGCAGATGTCGTTGAGGCGCGCCTCGGTGACGCCGATGCGCTCGGCGTAGGCCGCCAGCGGCCAGTGCTCGGGGTAGTGCTGCTCGATCAGCTGGTTGAAGCGCTGGAACAGGCGCAGGTCCTCGCGGCGCATGGGCTGCGCCTTGAGCGAGCGGGCCGAGAGGCGCAGCAGGCTGACGAAGATCAGCCGCACCAGGTCGGCCAGGGCGAGTTCGCGGCCCGGGCGCTCGCCGCGGAACTCCTCGCGCAGCAGGTCGAACAGGTCGTCCAGGCGCGCCACCTCGCCGGCGGAGGTCTCGTCCAGCTGGTCGAAGGCCACGCACACCGGGCCTATGTCCGGTCCGGCGGCCAGGCCCTGCTCCGGCGCCAGCAGCGGCCAGAGCAGTTGCTGGCGCACCGTCAGCACGTGGCCGTCGGCGTCGTTCTCGGTGACGAAGGCGTGGGGGATGGTCGGCGGGGTGAGGAAGAACAGCGGGCCCTGCCGGTGGTAGAGCTGCTCGTCGAGGTAGACGCGCACCGAGCCGCTCTTCACGTAGTGCACCTGGAAGAAGCGGTCGTGGCGGTGCACCGGCATGTTGCGGCCGAAGAAGTCGGCCAGCTTGCCCAGTTCCTCGTAGTGCACCTCGGAATCGCTGTAGCGCAGGTCGTAGACCTGGCCGATGTCGATGTTGGGGATGGGTGCGCGGGCCATGGTGTTACCTACCTGCAGGAGCGAGGGGGACGCCTGGTTCTTGCTCGCTCCTGCGAAGCGCCTCAGGGCTTGATCTTCTTCAGCTCGTCGAGCAACCCCAGCAGCTGCTGCAGCTTGTCCTCGCCGAACTGCTCGAGGATGCGCCGGTAGTTGTTCTCCATATCGCCGCTCATGGCCACGAAGCACTGCTGGCCCTGCTCGCTCAGGCACACCAGCACGCGGCGCTGGTCGTGCTCGGACTTCCAGCGGCGCACCAGGCCGTCGCGCTCCATGCGCGCCAGCACGCCGGTCATGCTCGGCTTGAGGATGCAGGCCTGCTGCGCCAGTTGGTAGATCTCCATCTCGCCCTGCTGGCGGAGGATGCGCACGATGCGCCACTGCTGCTCGGTCAGGTCGTGCTGGTTGAGCGAGGGGCGGAAGAAGGCCATGGCGGCCTCGCGGGCCTGTAGCAGGGTGAGGGTCAGGGACGGACGCGGCGTGGACATGGAAAGAGGCTACTCGACTGAAAGTAGGAAAGATTTTAACCAGCATAGCCCCTCCCCAGGCAAACCCGGCGAAAGCCCGCCCGGCTTCCTGGCAGCGTCGGTCAAGGCCATGGCAGCGCCGGACAATCCCAACATGTGCGTGCCTGCTCCAATGTTCGCAGCGGGATCAGGCCCCGATGGAAGAGGCTTGACCATAGTTAACATATTAACTATAACGCTAACATGTTAACGATAACCGGCCGCCTGCAGGCGGCCGGGCGAAACAGGAGAACCAAGCCATGCGTCGCGCTGTCAGCGAAGCCGCAACGGGCACCCTGTTCGGCGTCGCGCTGAACTACCGGGGCCTGTTGCAGAGCCGGCTGGAGGAATTCCAGCAACCGCCTTATCAGAAGCCGCCGGTCAAGCCGGTGCTGTTCATCAAGACGCCGAACACCCGCAATGGCGACGGTGCGCCCGTGGTCTTCCCGGCCGGCGTCGAGCGCCTGCAGCCGGGCCCGGCCCTGGGCGTGGTGCTCGGCCGCGACGCCAGCCGCGTGGGCGTGGACGAAGCCATGGCCTACGTCGCCGGCTACGTCATCGTCAACGAGTTCAGCCTGCCGGAAGACAGCTACTACCGCCCCGCGGTCAAGGCCAAGTGCCGCGACGGCTTCTGCCCCCTGGGCAGCGAAGTCGTCGGCCGCGACGAGATCGCCGACCCGCACGCCCTGCCGGTCCGCCTGCTGGTCAACGGCGAAGTGCGCCAGCAGAACAGTACCGCCAACCTGGTGCGCAGCATCCCGCAGCTGATCGCCGAGATCAGCGAATTCATGACCCTGCACGCCGGCGACGTGCTCATCACCGGCACCCCCGAGGGCCGCGTCGATGTGCGGCCGGGCGACGAGGTGGTGGTGGAGATCGAAGGTCTCGGCCGCCTGGTCAATCACGTGGTGGCGGAGGAAGCCTGAGATGAAACACGCACGCATCCGCTACCAGGGCGAAGTCCACGCGGTCACGGTGGAAGCCGACAACGCCGTGCGCCTGGCCGATGGCCGGCTGCTCGGCGAGCACGAGGTGCAATGGCTGCCGCCGGCCAGCGGGACCATGTTCGCCCTCGGCCTGAACTACGCCGACCACGCCGCCGAACTGGCCTTCAAGGCGCCCACCGAGCCGCTGGCGTTCATCAAGTCCAAGGGCACCTACACCGGCCACAACCAGGTGACCTGGCGCCCCGACGGCGTCGCCTACATGCACTACGAGTGCGAGCTGGTGGCGGTGATCGGCAAGCCGGCGCGCAACGTCAGGCGCGAGGACGCCCTCGCCTACCTGGACGGCTACACCGTCTGCAACGACTACGCCATCCGCGACTACCTGGAGAACTACTACCGGCCCAACCTGCGGGTGAAGAACCGCGACGCCACCACCCCGGTCGGCCCCTGGATAGTCGACGCCGCCGACGTGCCCGACCCGTCGCGGCTGAAGCTGCGCACCTGGGTCAACGGCGAGCTGAAGCAGGAAGGCACCACCGCGGACATGATCTTCGACATCCCCTACCTGATCGAATACTTCTCCAGCTTCATGACCCTGCAGCCGGGCGACATGATCGCCACCGGCACGCCGGAAGGCCTGGCCGACGTGGTGCCGGGCGATGAAGTGGTGGTGGAAGTGGAAGGCGTCGGCCGCCTGGTCAACCGCATCGTCAGCGAGGCCGAGTTCTTCGCGAACCGCGCCCGTACCTAATCGAGACAGAGATACAAGCATGATCAAGCACTGGATCAACGGCCGCGAGGTCGAGAGCAAAGAAGTCTTCCAGACCATCAACCCGGCCACCACCGAGGTGATCGCCGAGGTCGCCAGCGGCGGCGCCGAGGAAATCGCCCTGGCCGTGGCCGCGGCCAAGGAAGCCTTCCCGAAATGGGCCAACACCCCGGCCAAGGAGCGCGCGAAGCTGATGCGCAAGCTGGGCGAGCTGATCGACGCCAACGTGCCCAACCTGGCCGAGCTGGAAACCCTCGACACCGGCCTGCCGATCCACCAGACGCGCAACGTGCTGATCCCGCGCGCCTCGCACAACTTCGAGTTCTTCGCCGAGGTCTGCACGCGCATGGACGGCCACAGCTACCCGGTGGACGACCAGATGCTCAACTACACCCTGTACCAGCCGGTGGGGGTATGCGGGCTGGTCTCGCCGTGGAACGTGCCGTTCATGACCGCAACCTGGAAGACCGCTCCCTGCCTGGCCCTGGGCAACACCGCGGTGCTGAAGATGAGCGAACTCTCGCCGCTGACCGCCAACGAGCTGGGCCGCCTGGCCCTGGAGGCCGGCATCCCGCCGGGCGTGCTCAACGTGGTGCAGGGCTACGGCGCCACCGCCGGCGACGCCCTGGTGCGCCACCCGGACGTGCGCGCCATCTCCTTCACCGGCGGCACCGCCACCGGGCGCAAGATCATGCAGACCGCCGGCCTGAAGAAATACTCCATGGAGCTGGGCGGCAAGTCGCCGGTGCTGATCTTCGACGACGCCGACCTGGACCGAGCCCTGGACGCCGCGCTGTTCACCATCTTCTCGCTGAACGGCGAGCGCTGCACCGCCGGTAGCCGTATCTTCATCCAGGAAACGGTCTACGACCGCTTCGTCGAGGAGTTCGCCGCCCGCGCCAAACGCCTGATCGTCGGCGACCCGCAGGACCCGAAGACCCAGGTCGGCTCGATGATCACCCAGGCCCACTACGACAAGGTCACCGGCTACATCCGCATCGGCATGGAAGAAGGCGCGCGCCTGGTCGCCGGCGGCCTGGAGCGCCCGGCCAACCTGCCGGCGCACCTGGCCCGCGGGCAGTTCGTGCAGCCCACGGTGTTCGCCGACGTGGACAACCGCATGCGCATCGCCCAGGAAGAGATCTTCGGCCCGGTGGTCTGCCTGCTCAAGTTCAAGGACGAGGCCGAGGCCCTGCGCCTGGCCAACGACACCGAATACGGCCTGGCCTCCTACATCTGGACCCAGGACATCGGCAAGGCCCATCGCCTGGCGCGCGGCATCGAGGCCGGCATGGTATTCATCAACAGCCAGAACGTCCGCGACCTGCGCCAGCCGTTCGGCGGCGTGAAGGGCTCGGGCACCGGCCGCGAGGGCGGCGAGTACAGCTTCGAGGTCTTCGCCGAGATCAAGAACGTGTGCATTTCCATGGGCAGCCACCACATTCCCCGCTGGGGCGTGTAGAAAGGCGGCCCGATGAGAGCGGCCGCCAAGGCCGCCTGCATCGCCGGCGTGCAGCCAACAATCACAAGAATCCGGGCGCCCCAGCGGCGGCGCCCCGCACCAGGAGAACCACCATGGGCAAACTCGCTCTGGCTGCCAAGATCACCCACGTTCCCTCGCTGTACCTCTCCGAACTGCCCGGCCCGCGCCAGGGCAGCCGCCAGGCCGCCATCGACGGGCACCGCGAGATCGGCCGGCGCTGCCGCGAGCTGGGGGTGGACACCATAGTGGTGTTCGACACCCACTGGCTGGTCAACGCCGGCTACCACGTCAACTGCGCGCCGCACTTCCAGGGCCTGTACACCAGCAACGAGCTGCCGCACTTCATCGCCAACATGGAGTACGAGTTCCCCGGCAACCCGGAACTGGGGCGCATCCTCGCCGAAGGCTGCAACGCCATGGGCGTGGACGTGCTGGCCCACGACGCCACCACCCTCGGCCCGGAGTACGGCACCCTGGTGCCGATGCGCTACATGAACCAGGACCAGCACTTCAAGGTCATCTCGGTCTCGGCGCTGTGCACCGTGCACTACCTCAACGACAGCGCGCGCCTGGGCTGGGCCATGCGCAAGGCGGTGGAAGAGCACTACGACGGCACCGTGGCCTTCCTCGCCAGCGGCTCGCTGACCCACCGCTTCGCCCAGAACGGCCAGGCCCCGGAATTCGCGGACAAGGTCTGGAGCCCCTTCCTGGAAACCCTCGACCACGAGGTGGTGCGGATGTGGCAGCGCGGCGACTGGCAGACCTTCTGCGGCATGCTCCCGGAATACGCGGCCAAGGGCCACGGCGAAGGCTTCATGCACGACACCGCCATGCTCCTGGGCGCGCTCGGCTGGTCGGACTACGACGGCCGGGGCGAGGTAGTCACGCCCTACTTCGGCTCCTCCGGCACCGGGCAGATCAACGTGGTGTTCCCGGTGACCCCGCAGGACGGCTCGGCGATCCCCGCCGCCCAGGCCTCCAACCCCGCCGGCAACCCGTCCGGCAGCCGCCTCTGAGGACACAGCCATGCCGCACTTCATCGCCGAGTACACCCACAACATCGAGGCCGAGGCCGACCTGCCCGGCCTGTTCGAGAAGGTCCACGCCTGCCTCGGCGACAGCGGGGTGTTCCCGCTGGGCGGCATCCGCAGCCGCGCCGTGCGCCTGGATACCTGGCGCATGGCCGACGGCCAGCACGACTACGCCTTCGTCCACATGAGCCTGAAGGTGGGCGCCGGGCGCGACCTGGAAACCCGCCGGCAGGTGGCCGACGCGCTCTTCGAGGTGATCAAGGCGCACTTCGCCGAACTCCAGGCGCGCCGCCTGCTGGCGCTGTCCTTCGAGATGAGCGAGCTGAACGCCGAGCTCAACTACAAGCAGAACAACGTCCACGCCTTCCTCAAGGGCCAGGCGCTCTGAAGTCCGCCACCCTCCCGGCCACTCGCAGAACAAAGACAAGACCATGAGCACCGCCACCCTATCCCCGCCGCCCTGCCCGCCGCCAGCGACGCCACCCACGCCCGCGTGGTCTGGCGCCTGATGCCGCTGCTGCTGGTGTGCTACGTATTCGCCCACCTGGACCGCATCAACATCGGCTTCGCCAAGCTGCAGATGAGCGCCGACCTGCACTTCAGCGACACCGTCTACGGCCTGGGCGCCGGGTTGTTCTTCGTCGCCTACGCGCTGTTCGGCGTGCCCAGCAACCTGATGCTGGAACGCGTCGGCCCGCGCCGCTGGATCGCCTTCCTGATGGTCACCTGGGGCCTGCTGTCCACCGCCATGCTGCTGGTGCAGAACGCCGCCGGCTTCTACACCCTGCGCCTGCTGCTGGGGGTGGCCGAAGCCGGCTTCTTCCCCGGCATCCTGGTGTACCTCAACCGCTGGTTCCCGGCGCGCCGCCGCGCCGGCGTCACCGCGCTGTTCGCCATCGCCGTGCCCATGGCCGGGGTGGTCGGCGGGCCGCTGTCCGGCGGCATCCTCGAGGGCTTCCACGACTTCCTCGGGCTGCGCGGCTGGCAGTGGATGTTCCTCATCGAGGGCCTGCCGGTGGTGCTGCTGGGCCTGCTGGTCTGGCGCTGCCTGCCGGAGAGCTTCGAGCGCGTGGCCTGGCTGAGCGAGGCGCAGAAGGCCGGCCTGCGCGAGGAGATGCAGGGCGAGGAGCAGCGCAAGCAGATCACCTCCTTCGCCGGCATCCTGCGCGACAGCCACGTCTGGCTGCTGGTGGCCATCTACTTCGCGGTGATGCTGGCGGTGAACACCCTGGCGTTCTGGATGCCCAGCCTGATCCACGGCGCCGGCATCGGCTCCGACGGCCGCGTCGGCCTGCTCAGCGCCCTGCCGTACCTGGCCGGCTGCGTGTTCATGATCGCCCTGGGGCGCTCCTCCGACCGCCGCCGCGAGCGCCGCTGGCACCTCGCCGTGCCGCTGCTGCTGGCCGCCGCCGGCCTGGCCCTGACGGGCCTGGCGCCCACCAGCGCGCCGCTGGTGCTGGCCGGGCTGGTGCTCGCCGGCATGGGCGCCAGCGCCGCCCTGCCGATGTTCTGGCAGTTGCCGCCGGCCTTCCTCGGCAACCGCGCCCAGGCCGCCGGCATCGCCCTGATCAGCTCCTTCGGCAGCATCGCCGCCTTCGCCGCGCCCTACTTCATCGGCTGGATGCGCGACACCACCCACAGCTCCAGCCTGGCCCTGTACCTGCTGGCCATCCTCATCGCCCTCGGCGCCGCCCTGGTCCTGCGCACCCCGGCCGCCGTGGTCAACCCCCGCTAGAGAGACATTGCCATGCTCGACTCCACCCTCATCCAGGAAGCCGCCGCCCGCCTCGACGCCGCCGAGCGTTCGCGCCAGCAGGTGCGGCAGTTCTCCCTCGACTACCCGGACATCGCCATCGAGGACGCCTACGCCATCCAGCGCGCCTGGGTGGCTCGGAAGATAGCCAACGGCCGCGTGCTCAAGGGCCACAAGATCGGCCTGACCTCGCGCGCCATGCAGGTCTCGTCGAACATCACCGAGCCGGACTACGGCGCGCTACTGGACGACATGTTCTTCGACGAGGGCAGCGACATCCCCTTCGAACGCTTCATCGTGCCGCGGGTGGAAGTGGAGCTGGCGTTCATCCTCGGCAAGCCGCTGAAAGGCCCGAACGTCACCCTGTTCGACGTGCTGGAGGCCACCGAGTGGGTGATCCCGGCGCTGGAGATCATCGACGCGCGCATCCAGCAGGTGGACCCGCAGACCAAGGCCACCCGCAAGGTCTTCGACACCATCTCCGACAACGCCGCCAACGCCGGCGTGGTCATGGGCGGCCGCGCCGTGCGGCCCGGCGACATCGACCTGCGCCGCGTGCCGGCGATCCTCTACCGCAACGGCGTGATCGAGGAATCCGGGGTCTCCGCCGCGGTGCTCAACCACCCGGCCAAGGGCGTGGCCTGGCTGGCCAACAAGCTGGCCCCCTACGACGTCACCCTGGAGCCCGGCCAGGTGATCCTCGGCGGCTCCTTCACCCGCCCGGTGGCCGCAGCCCCCGGCGACACCTTCCACGTCGACTACGACCAGCTCGGTAGCATCTCTTGCCGGTTTGTATGAGGTGATGGCTGCAGGCGGCAGGCCATAGGCTGCAGGCGAAGAGCGCTCTGGCCTGAAGCCTGGAGCCTGCGGCCTGCAGCCCTTCCAGGAGCTTTCCATGCACATCCCCCTCAATACGTTCAAACAACGCCTGCAATCCGGCGACGCGCAGATCGGCCTCTGGCTCGGCCTGGCCGACCCGTATTGCGCGGAGCTGGCGGCCAATGCCGGCTTCGACTGGCTGCTGCTCGACGGCGAGCACGCGCCCAACGACCTGCGCAGCCTGCTCGGCCAGCTGCAGGCGGTGGCGCCCTACCCGGCGCAGCCGATCATCCGCCCGGTGGTCGGCGACACGGCGCTGATCAAGCAGTTGCTCGACATAGGCGCACAGACCCTGCTAGTGCCCATGGTGGACACCGCCGGACAGGCCGCCGAGCTGGTCCGCGCCATGCGCTACCCGCCGTTCGGCGTGCGCGGCGTGGGCAGCGCCCTGGCCCGCGCCTCGCGCTGGAACAGCATCCCCGGCTACCTCGACGAGGCGGACGCGCAGATGTGCCTGCTGGTGCAGGTGGAGAACCTCGAAGGCCTGGCCAACCTCGACGCCATCGCCGCGGTGGACGGCGTCGACGGCGTGTTCATCGGCCCGGCCGACCTCAGCGCGGCCATGGGCCACCGCGGCAACCCGGGGCACCCGGACGTGCAGGCCGCCATCGAGGACGCCATCGTCCGCATTCAGCGCGCCGGCAAGGCCGCCGGCATCCTCAGCGCCGACGAGAAGCTGGCCCGGCGCTACCTGGAGCTGGGCGCGAAGTTCGTTGCCGTGGGCGTGGACACCAGCCTGCTGATGCGCTCGCTGCGCGAGCTGGCCGGCCGGTTCAAGGGCGGCGCCCAGGCACCGGCCCCCTCCGCCCCTTCGGTGTATTGAGCCCCGCCCCACCGAGAGGTCGCCTGAGCGGCCGTACGGAAAGTCCTACCAGGCTCCACGGCGGACGGGCAGTCCGCCGTGGGGCCTTTCGTTATCGGCCATGGGAAGCGACGCGGGCCGCCGGCGACGGCCCGATTCCTGGCGCGGGCATAAGTTAATATATTAACTATCATTCGCACGACCGCCCCTCCCTGGAGAACCGCCGATGTCCCACTTCCTTCGCCAGCAGACCAGCCTTACCCTGACCCTCGCCATGCAGGCCCTGCAGGCCGCGCTGAACCGCGCCGAAGAGCTGCAGGCGCGGGTCAGCATCGTCGTGGTCGACGCCAGCGGCCTGCCGGTGCACAGCGCGCACATGGACGCGGCGCCCGCGCCGTCCCGCGACATCGCCCTGAGCAAGGCGCGCACCGCCGCCGCCTTCAACCTGCCCACCCGCGACTGGCAGGCGCGCCTGGAGCGTTGCTCGGACGCGGTGCGCCAGGGCCTGCCGCTGCAACCGGGGCTGGCCCTGTACGGCGGCGGCGAGCCCTTGCGCCTGTCCGGCGAGGTGATTGGCGCCATCGGCGTGTCCGGCGCCGCCGAGGAACTGGACTGCAGCTGCGCCCGCGCCGCCGTCGAGCACGTGCGCAGCCTGCTGCAGGGCTGACGCCGGCCTGTCAGCCCCGGACAAGAAGCCGGGCAGCCTGGATCAAGACAAACAGCGTCGCGCGGGCCCTAATAGGCCATCCGCGCGACGCCAGTCGCACCCCTTTCCCTCCGGTTCCAGGCTGCAGTCATGATCAACATCGAGACCCCCACCTACTACACCGCGACCAAGAAGTACGACCTCGCCTTCCCCTCCCTGGAGGCGGACCTGGAGGCCGACGTGGTCGTGATCGGCGGCGGCTTCTCCGGCATCAACACCGCGCTGGAGCTGGCCGAGAAGGGCATAACCGACATCGTCGTGCTGGAGGCGCGCTACCTCGGCTTCGGCGGCACCGGGCGCAACGGCGGGCAGATCATGGCCGGCATCGGCCACGACCTGGAGAAGATCCGCAAGGACGTCGGCGAGGACGGCCTGCGGCAGATCTTCGAGATCAGCGACATGGGCGCCGACATCATCAAGGAGCGCATCCGCAAGTACGACATCGACGCCGATTTCTGCCACGGCTACGGCTACATGGGCTTCAACGCCCGCCAGGCGAAGACCCTGCGGGCCTGGGAGCGCGAGTTCAAGTCGCTCGACTCGCGCCACGAGATCCGCTACCTGGACGGCTCCGAGGTGCGCCAGATCATCGGCTCCGACGCCTACTCCAGCGCCCTGCTGCACATGGGCGGCGGCCACGTGCACTCGCTCAACCTGCTGCTCGGCGAGGCCAAGGCCCTGGCCGGCCACGGGGTGAAGATCTTCGAGTACAGCCCGGCGCTGGACGTGACCTACGGCGAGCGCATCACCGTGCGCACCGCCAAGGGCTCGGTGAAGGCCAGCAAGCTGCTCTGGGCCTGCGACAGCTTCCTCAACAAGCTGGAGCCGGAACTGCACAAGAGCACCATCAACACCTACGCCTTCCAGATGATGACCGAGCCGCTGCCGGACGAACTCATCCAGCGCATCAGCCCGATCCGCGGCGCCTACAGCGACATCCGCCCGGTCATCGACTACTACCGCGTGACCAACGAGAACCGCCTGCTGTTCGGCGCCGCCACGCCCTTCATCGAGCACATCCCGCGCGACCTCAAGGCCTGGAACCGCAAGCTGATGCTGAAGATCTTCCCCTACCTCGAGAACGTGAAGATCGACCTCGCCTGGGGCGGCCCCATGGCCTGCAGCCCCAACCTGTTCCCGCAGATCGGCGCCCTGCCCGGCCGCCCCAACGCCTTCTTCGTGCAGGGCTACTCCGGCTTTGGCGTCACCCCCAGCCACATCATCTGCAAGGTGCTGGCCGAGGGCATGAGCGAAGGCTCGGCGCGCTACGACCTGATCAGCTCGGTGAAGCGCATCCGCGTCCACGGCAAGGACCAGGTCCGCCCGCTGCTGCTCAGCGCCGGCAAGACCTGGCACCAGGTGTCCGGCTACTGGACCGGGCGGCGCTGAAGCCTCTTTTCCCTTCACTTGCACAGGAGCAAGCACATGGCACTCACCCCATCAAGCAAGGCATCACCCTCGACCAACTGGACGCCTGGGGCACGGTGGCCGACCTCGGCTCGGAAATCCTCGAGGGCGAGGTCCGCGCCTTCGGCAAGATGACCGCCGGCGCCCCCACCGACCCGGTCAGCGCGGCCTACTTCGGCACCACCGGCGGCAAGTTCCGCATGACCTACCCGTTCAACGAGCAGGCCACGGTGGTCAGCGGCGAGGTGCGGCTGACCGACGAATCCACCGGCCAGAGCCAGCTGTACAAGGCCGGCGACAGCTGGTTCGTGACCAAGGGCACGGCGGTGCTGTGGGAGGTGCCGGGCGAGGGGTTCGTGAAGCACTACTACGCGGTGGTTTGAGGCCTGGTTCGGGAACTTGAAGAGCCCCTCTCCCCAGCCCTCTCCCTGAAGGGAGAGGGGGCTTGTCCGTGCCGGCGTCGACAATGGTTTTAGCCGGCAGCTCTGGAGCTGCCGGCTGACGCTGGAAAACCCAGCCACTCCGAACGGTCCCCTCTCCCTTCAGGGAGAGGGTTAGGGAGAGGGAAACAAGCTCTCCTCAGGCACCTGGCCCCACCCCCACGCAGGACCCAGCCCATGCCCACCCCCGAACACATAGGCCAACGCTGCCTGCACAGCTTCCAGCAACTGGTCCCCAGCACCCGCGCCGCCTTCTACCGCATCGACGCCGACCTGCAGGCCTGCGACTTCCAGTTGCTCGGCATGGGCCGGCAGATGCATGCCGACTACCTCGACCACTATCACCGCCTCGACCCGCTGCAGCCCCGCGCCTGCCTGGCCACCGGGCTGCCGGTAGTGCCCCTGGCCGTGGGCATGGCGCAGCAGCCCGACGCGCAGCGCGAGCGCTACCACGGTTTCCTGCGCCGGCACGGGGTGATCGACGTGGTGGAGGTCATCGCCGCCGACAAGGGCCGCCCGCTGGCCGGGCTTTCCCTGCTGCGGCGCGTCGGCGAGGCGCCCTTCTCCAGCGACGAATTCGACCGCCTGCGGGCCCTGCAGGGGCTGCTGGAGCTGGCCGCCCAGGCCCTGCCGCGCAGCCCCGGCGCCCTCGCCCGGCTCACTCCGCGCGAGCGCGAGATCGCCCTGCTGCTGCGCGACGGTGCCAGCAACAAGGACCTGGCGCGCCAGCTCGGCCTGGGCCTGGCCACGGTGAAGACGCACCTCATCCACCTGTTCCGCAAGGCCGGCGTGGCCAGCCGCACCGAACTGCTGGCGCGGCTGTTCCTGGATCAACCATCCGGTTGATGTTCCGCCCGCGCCACACCACGCAGCATGGAGGCTCCACAGACACAGGAGTCCCACCCATGAGCACCTCTTCCGACTGGATCACCGTCGGCGCCCTCGCCGAGGGTTTCGCCCCCGAAGCCTTCATCCTGCCGCGCCTGGCCGACCTCGCCGGGCAGCGCCTGGAACTGCACTTCGCCAACGGCTGGCGCATCGAGCACCAGTTCGACGCCGAGACCACCCGCTGGCGCGCCGCCGACGGCCATTCCGTGGGCGAGGCGCCCTACCGCGCCACCTCGGTGCGCCCCGGCATCGTCCTGGTCGACTTCATCAAGCGCGAGGATGGCCAGGCCTGGTCGGTCAGCCTGGTGCTGGACCGCCACAGCCAGTCCTTCACCGCCGTGCTCGGCCGCCTGCCCGACGCCGCGGACACCGCCGAGGGCCTCTACGCCCGCGCCCTGGCCGGCAAGGAGCTGACCGGCGTGCAGGTGCAGATCCTCCACGGCAGCCTCGACCGCCCCTGGCAGGACGGCGCCTGCCCCCACGCCCCGACCCGCGAGCTGGTGGGCCTGCGCAACCGCTACCGCTACAGCCCCAGCGAGGTCTACGAGCACATCTACCTGAACGACGACTTCTACACCTGGCAGTGCCTGGGCGGCGTCGAGGCCGGGCTGTGCGACACCGACCGCTGCCACTACTACAAGGTCGCCGACCAGCTGTACCTGTTCGTCTGGCGCGAGAAGATCGTCCCCACCCTCGGCCTGGTGATGATCGACCTGCAGCAGCACCGCAGCGACGGCAAGATCTTCGGCTATGCCGGCGCCGCCTTCGACGAGCTGTCCAACTTCCCGGTCGCCTCCTACTGCGACGAGCTCAACCGCACGGTGTACGCATGAGCGGCCGGGTCGTCGTCATCACCGGCGCCGGCACCGGCATAGGCGCTGCCTGCGCGCGGCGCTTCGCCGAAGCGGGCGACCAGCTGGTGCTGATCGGCCGCCGCCGCGAGGCGCTGGAACAGGTGGCGGCCAGCACCGGCGGCCTGGTGCTGGCCGGCGACGCCGCCGACGGCGAAACCTGGCGGGGCTTCGTGCAGCGCATCGAGGTGGCGTTCGGCGGTATCGACGTACTCGTCGCCTGCGCCGGCGGCCACGGCCTGGGCACGGCCGGCGAGACCAGCGATGCGGCCTGGCGCGAGGCCCTGCGCGGCAACCTCGACAGCGCCTTCGCCAGCGCCCGCGCCTGCCTGCCGTCGCTGCTGGCGCGGCGCGGCAACATGGTGCTGGTGGGCTCCATCGCTTCTCTGGTGGCCGGGCCCGGCGTGTGCGGCTACACCGTCGCCAAGCACGCCCTCATCGGCCTGATGCGCTCCCTGGCGCGGGACTACGGCCCGCGCGGCGTGCGCGTCAACGCCCTGTGCCCGGGCTGGGTGCGCACGCCCATGGCCGACGCCGAGATGCAGCCGCTGATGCGGCACCATGGCGAAAGCCTGGACGCCGCCTACGCGCGGGTCACCGCCGAGGTGCCGCTGCGCCGCCCGGCCACGGCGGACGAGATCGCCGGGCTGTGCCGGTTCCTCGCCAGCGATGCCGCGGCCATCGTCACCGGCGCCTGCCTGGTGGCCGATGGCGGTGCCAGCGTGGTGGACCTGCCGACGCTGGCCTTCGAACGCCTGGAGGATGGGCCATGACGCGCTTCGACTTCGGCGGCAAGCGGGTGCTGGTCACCGGCGCGGCCCAGGGCATCGGTCGCCGCATCGCCGAGGGCTTCGCCGAAGCCGGTGCCAGCCTGCTGCTGCTCGACCGCCAGGCAGGCGCCGTCGAAGCCCTCGCCGGCGAACTGCGCAGCCAGGGCCGCGAGGCGCGGGCGCTGGCCGTGGACCTGGCCGATCCCCCGGCCATCGCCGCCGCCCTCGCCGGGCTGGACAGCCTGGACGTGCTGGTGCACAACGCCGCCCACTTCCCGCTGACCGACTTCGCCGCCATCACCCCGGAGCTGCTGCAACGCACCCTGGCGGTGAACCTGGGCGCGCTGTTCTGGCTGACCCAGGCCGCCCTGCCGCTGTTCGCCGCGCGCGGCGGCGGCTGCGTGCTGGCCACCTCGTCGGTCACGGGCCCCCGGGTGGCCTACCCGGGGCTGAGCCACTATGCGGCGTCCAAGGCCGGGGTCAACGGCTTCATCCGCAATGCCGCGCTGGAGCTGGCGCCACGCAAGGTGCGCGTCAACGGCGTGGAGCCGGGCATGATCCGCACCCCGGCCATGGCCAACCTCGGCGATCAGGCCCTGGAGGCGCGCATCGCCGCCGGCATCCCCCTGGGCCACCTCGGCCAGCCGGCGGACATCGCCAACGCCATGCTCTTCCTCGCCTCCGACGCCGCCGCCTACATCACCGGCCAGACCCTGGTGGTGGATGGCGGCGCCACCCTGCCGGAAAGCACCGCCGCGCTGGCCTGAAGGGCCCACCATCCTGCATCTGCAGGATGGTGCGCGCGCAGCGCAGCGAAGATACTCGAACCCAGGCCCTGCCCTGTCGTTCCGACACCCGGCCGCTCACTGATGACTGACAACAACAACTAAAGTCGCAGCAGGGGGACCCCATGAGCAGCACCCTCGACCTGACCTTCGGCGCCCAGCGCTTCAGCGAATTCAACGCCCTGGTCCTGGACCTCCAGCGCCTGGCCCAGGAATGCGCGCTAGCCGGCTTCCATGCCGCCGCCATGCACCGCCTGCGGCAGCTGCTGGACTTCGACATGGCCTGGTGGGGCCGCGCGGCGCTGGTCGACGGCCTGCCGCTGGAGCACAGCAGCCACCTGTTCCGGCTGCCGGACAGCTACCTGGCCGACTGGCAGGCGATCCGCCACCAGGACATCACCGTCAAGCGCGTCTATGCCACCCCGGGCCGCTCGGTGCGCATCGACACCCGCGCCGCCGACTGCACCCCGGGCCTGCGCTGGCTGGCCGAGCGCCACGGCTTCGGCGAGTTCCTCTGCATCATCCACATCGACCCGCGCACCCAGCTCAGCCTGCACCTGAGCCTGTACCGCCGCGCCGGCGCGCGCCCCTTCGACGCCGCGGAACGCTTCCTGGTGGACCAGATGATGCCGCACCTGGTGGCCGCCGAAGGGGCCAACCAGATCCGCGCGCTGGTGGCCCTGCGCGAACGCCTGGACGCCCCCAACCCGCTGGCCCTGGCGGTGTGCGACCGGCGCGGCATGCTGCACTACGCCGAGCGCGGCTTCGTCGAGCTGCTGCTGCACGAGTGGCCGCGCTGGACCGGCCCGTGCCTGCCCGAGGCGGTCGACCCGGCCGCCGGCTACAGCGGCCAGCGCCTGCAGCTGCAGGCCACCGCCGTGCACGACCTGCTGCTGCTCAGCGCCCGCCTGTGCCCGGCCATGGCCCGCCTGAGCACCCGCGAGGCCGAGGTGGCGCAGCGCTTCGGCCTGGGCAGCACCTACAAGGAAATCGCCCGCGAGCTGGGCCTGGCGCCGAACACCGTGCGCCACCACATCCGCAGCATCTACAGCAAGCTCGGCGTCAACGGCAAGGCCGGCATCGCCCAGCTGCTGCACCACCCGCCCGGCTGACGCCGGCCGCTTCCCTCCACCGCCTCCACATCCCGACGCCGCGCCCGCGCGCGGCGCCAGGGGAGGCTTTCGCCCGCCTCACAGAAGAAGAAAACCACCATGAAGCTGCACCCAAGCCTTTCGCTCTGCGCCCTTGGCGCGCTGTACCTCGGCCAGGCCCAGGCCGCCGACCTCAACGCCCGCGACTTCTTTTCCGCCCCGTGGGCACCAGCCTGGGGGTGACCTACCTGCCGCTGACGCGCTCCGACGACTACCACGGCGCGGCGGACAGCACCGGCAAGGCCGACCTGAAGGTCAATGCCCTGGCCTACCGCCAGCTGTGGTTCAGCGACATCTGCGGGCGCCTGTGCACGCCGCAGTTCATCGTGCCCTACGCCGACATCGAGGCGCGCGGCCCCGGCGCCGTCGAGCACAGCCGCGAGCGCGGGCTGGGCGACCCGCAGGTGGGCGGCACGCTGTTCTTCATCGACGAGCCGCAGACGCGCACCTACAGCGGCCTGCTGGCCCTGGTCAGCCTGCCCCTGGGCGAGTACCACGCCAAGGACCCGGGCGTGTCGCCGGGGGCCAACCGCTGGGCCCTGCACCTGAACTACAACTACACCCGGGGCGTCGGCGAGAACTGGGTGCTGGAAGCCAACCTCGAAGCCCAGCTCTACGGCGACAACGACGACTACCTCGGCGCCACCCTCGAACAGAAGCCGCTGTACCGCCTGCAGGCGTTCGCCTCCTACGACTTCACCCCCGCCACCTACGCCGCGCTGCGGCTGATCGCCGCCGACGGCGGCGCCCTGCGCCTGGGTGGCCACGACATCGACGACAGCCACCAGCGCTACACCCAGGCCGGCTTCGAGGTCGGCCACTGGCTGGACAAGCGCAACCAGGTACTGCTCGGCCTCACCCGCAATGTCTCCACCGCCAACGCGTATGCCCAGGACAACCTGCTGCTGCGCTTCGTCCACGCCTTCTGAGGTCGCCGCCATG
The DNA here is from genome assembly GCF_029201425.1 of Pseudomonas sp. 273. Classification (NCBI taxonomy): domain Bacteria; kingdom Pseudomonadati; phylum Pseudomonadota; class Gammaproteobacteria; order Pseudomonadales; family Pseudomonadaceae; genus Pseudomonas; species Pseudomonas sp. 273. The sequence goes on along the minus strand of NZ_CP116775.1, from coordinate 1,499,167 downwards.
CCCCTTCCGCGCAATCCCTCCCCGGCCCTGCTGGCGGCCGTGGTGCTGTTCGCCGCCATCACCCCGGCGGTGCTGCTCACCGCCCCGGCCATCGCCAGCCAGCTGGCCACCGAGCTGCAGCTGGCGCCGGCGCGCATCGGCGACCTGTTCGCCGTCGAGCTGGGCGCCATGAGCCTGGCCACCCTGCCCTCGCTGTTCTGGCTCAGGCGCGTGGACTGGCGCCTGGCCGGGCTGCTGGCGGCGCTGGGCTTCATCCTGGCCAACCTGGCCTCGGCCAGCGCCAGCGGCTACCAGGCGCTGCTCGCCCTGCGCGCCCTCAGCGCCTTCTGCGGCGGCTCGCTGATGATCCTCTGCCTGTCCTGCGCCGCCGGCATGCCCAACCCCAGCCGCGCCTATGGCATCTGGGTGCTCGGCCAACTGGTGCTCGGCGCCGTCGGCCTGGCCGTGCTGCCGCGGCTGTACCAGGCCTACGGCCTGGGCGCCGGCTACCTGGCGCTGGCCGGACTGATGCTGCTGGCGCTGCCGCTGGTGCGCGCCTTCCCCCGCGGCGCCGTGGCCAGCGCCGGCAGCCGCGGCGGCGTCGAGGCGCCGCGCTGGAAGATCGCCGTCGCCATCCTCGGCCTGCTCGGCTTCTACGTCGCCCTCAGCGCGGTCTGGACCTTCGTCGGCGCCATCGGCGAACGCGCCGGGCTGGCCGCCACCCTGGGCGGCGAGGTGCTGGCCGTGGCCACCCTGGCCGGCATCGCCGGGGCCGCCTGCGCCAGCCTGGCGGGCGAGCGCTGGCGCCGCGAACGCCAGCTGGCCGGTGGCTTCGCCCTGATGGCCGTGGCCATCCTGCTGCTGCTCGGCGCCCCGGGCCTGGCACGCTTCGCCCTGGCCGCGCTGCTGTTCAAGTTCACCTGGACCTACGCCCTGCCGTTCATCCTCGCCTGCCTCGCCGAGCTGGACGCCAGCGGCCGGCTGATGAGCCTGAGCAACCTGGTGATAGGCGCCGGCCTGGCACTCGGCCCGGCCCTCGGCGGGCGGCTGATCGGCGCCGACGGCGGCTTCCACGGCCTGCTGCTGGGCGCCGCCGCGCTCACCGCCCTGTCCCTGCCGCTGATCCTCGGCAGCCGCCCGCGCGCGGCGGCCGCCACTGCGCAACCCCTGTGAATCCCTGTGAACACCTATGAACACCTATGAATGGAGCCTTCCATGACCCGACGCACCGCGTTCTTCTTCGACGAACTGAGCCTCTGGCACAGCGCCAGCCAGCACGCCCTGTTCCTGCCCGTGGGCGGCTGGGTGCAGCCGCCGGCCGGCGGCGGCCACGCCGAATCGCCGGAAAGCAAGCGCCGCCTGAAGAACCTGATGGACGTTTCCGGCCTCACCCGCCAGCTGGACCTGCGCAGCGCCGAGCCGGCCAGCGAGCGGGACCTGCTGCGCGTGCACCCGGAGCACTACCTGCAACGCTTCAAGGCCCTGAGCGACGCCGGCGGCGGCGAACTGGGCGACCACGCGCCCATCGGCCCGGGCAGCTACGAGATCGCCAGGCTCTCCGCCGGCCTGGCCATGGCCGCGGTGGACTGCGTGCTGCGCGGCGAGGCGGACAACGCCTACTCGCTGTCGCGCCCGCCGGGCCACCACTGCCTGGCCGACCAGGCCATGGGCTTCTGCATGCTGGCCAACATCCCCATCGCCATCGAGGCGGCCAGGGCGAACCACGGCATCGAGCGGGTGGCGGTGGTGGACTGGGACGTGCACCACGGCAACGGCACACAGGCCATCTACGAGGAACGCGGCGACGTGCTGAGCCTCTCGCTGCACCAGGAGAACTGCTTCCCGCCGGGCTACGGCGGCGTCGCCGACCGCGGCCGCGGCGCCGGCCTGGGCACCAACCTGAACATCCCGCTGCCCGCCGGTAGCGGCCACGACGCCTACCTGCAGGCGCTGGACGAAATCGTCCTGCCGGCCCTGCGGCGCTTCCGCCCGCAGCTGATCGTCGTCGCCTGCGGCTACGACGCCAACGCGGTGGACCCGCTGGCGCGCATGCTGCTGCACAGCGGCTCCTTCCGCGCCATGACCGCGCGCCTGCGCGAGGCCGCCGAACAGCTCTGCGACGGGCGCCTGGTGCTGGTCCACGAGGGCGGCTACGCCGAGGCCTACGTGCCCTTCTGCGGCCTGGCGGTGCTGGAGGAGATGAGTGGCATCCGCACCGCGGTGGACGACCCGCTGCTGGACTTCATCCAGCTGCAGCAGCCGGGCGCCGAGGCGGCGGCCTTCCTCCGCCAGCGCGTGCAGGACCTGGCGCGCCAGCTCGCCGACTGAGCCCCGATGGCCGGTGCCCCGCACCGGCCATCGCTCCGTTTGTCCAGGCGCCGCAGCAGGCACCGCGCACGCGTGGTCCAATCGGGACAGGCCGGGCGATTCCTGCCGGCCAGCGAAACGGAGGCCACGCCATGAGCACCCTGACCATCGAAGGCTGGTGCAAGACCAACCCCGACGCCCAGCCCATGCCCATCGAGGACATCCACTTCTACCTCAGCGGCACCGACCGCCGGCACCTGGAAGACGCCGAGGAGGAACTGCAGCGCACCCATGAGCCCGAGCGCTGGGTGGACGTCGACATGAGCACCCTGGAGCTGAACCTGCCCGAGGAATACAGCCCGCTGTCCGACTGCCGGATGCGCGTCTACCTGGACCGCGACGAGCGCGGCCACTTCCACCTGGTGGGCCACCGCGCCAGCGACGGCAGCCTGATCTACAGCAACGCCGTGCTCATCGACCAGCTGCTGTGATTCAGGCCGCGCCCAGGGCGCAGGCGCGGTAGTCCTTCGGCGAGCGCTCGAAGTGCTTCTTGAAGGCGCGGCTGAAGTGCGCCGAGTCGGTGAAGCCCCACTTGTAGGCGATGGTGGTGATCGACTCGCCCCTGAGGATGGGGTTGGCCAGGTCGTCGGCGCTGCGCTGCAGGCGCGCCCGCTGGATGTAGCGGCAGACGCTGTCGCCCTGCTCCTCGAACAGTCGGTACAGGTGGCGTACCGAGATGTTCAGGCGCTGCGCCAGGCCCTGGGGGTTCAGGCCCGGCTGGGCGAGGGATTCGTCGATGACCTTCTGCACGTAGCTGCGCAGGTTGCCGCCCTGCAGCGCCTCGCCGCCGGCCGGCGCTTCGTCGCTGGCGCCCAGGGCCGTGGGCAGCAGGGCGATGAAGGCGTTCACCAGGGCCTCGCTTTCGGCGCCGGCGGGGCTCGAGCCGGACTCGCGGCACAGCTGGTCCACCAGCAGGTGCAGCATGCGCCCGCTGGCGCAGGCGGCGGAGACCTTGCCGAACTTGCTGCGCCCGGGCAGCACCTTGTCCAGCGCCGTGCGCGGCAGGTGCAGGGAGGCGTGCTCGATGAGGCCGAAGGGGGTGATCTCGCAGCTGCCCACCGAATCCATCAGCAGCAGCTCGCCGGGGGCCAGCTGGATGTCCACGCCGTTCTGGCTGACCTGGGAGAAGCCGCTGCGCTGGCTGATCAGGAAGCAGTGGCGGTCGTCGTCCTGGTCGGCATTGAGGCGCTTGCGGGCGATCAGCCCGGCATTGGTGCGCAGGTGCGCCATGGTCAGGCCGGAGTGCGATTGCGCGTGGATCTCGCCGATGAACAGCGAACGGCTGAAAGCCAGCTGGGTCTCGAACTGGCCGCAGATGGCGCGCAACGCCGCGCTCCAGCCTTCCAGCCCGACCTGGGCCGCGTGATGGGCTTGCATACGCACCTCCGTAGGGTGGCCTTGTTGTTGTCGCGAAACAGTTAACATGTTATCTAATTGCTCGCAACGAATTTCTGACAGCCGTTTCCCATGCAGCCCGCATGCCAGTGGCCTTGGATAAACAGTGAATGAAAGAAGCGCGGCAAGCCGCGCTCAGAGGTCGCCGAGCAGGCGCCCCAGGTGGAACAGCGTGCGCAGCAGGTGGTCGCGCTGTTCGCGGTCCAGGCGCAGGTAGCGGCGGAAGCTGGGCAGGCGGTTGACCACCTCGCTGGCGGCCATGTGCTCCAGGCGGATGCGCCAGCGCCCGGCGCCGAACTCCAGTTCCAGGCGCTTGAAGTCCAGCGGCGGCAGCGCCCGTTGCAGGTGCTCGTCGGCCGCCAGGCGCTCGGCCAGGCGCGCGCCCAGGGCCGCATCGCCGCTGCGCTGCCGGCATTCCACGCCCCGGCGCCGCAGCACGCCCCGGTGGCGCAACTCGAAGCGCGCCTCGCCAGGCGCCAGGGCCGGTCCCTCGACGACGAACTCGGTGAGCACCAGGTGCATGAGGAACTGCGCCTGGGGCCGCTCGCGCAATTCGAAGACCAGCCCGCCGTCCACCGTGCTGAAGCGCCCGGCGCCGGGCGCCAGGGCCTCGAAGGCCAGGCCGCCGAGGTTGCGCCGGGCCTGCTCCAGGGTCACCCCCGGGCGGTAGCCCGAGGGCGGCCGGCGCAGCCAGTCAGACAGCCTTGGAAACATGACCGTAGAACTCGGCGGAGTGGATACCCGGCTCGTGGCGGAATTCCTTCTCCAGCACCTCTTCCACCGGCACCGGGCGGAACGGGTTGACCTTCTGCACCAGCAGCGTCCAGACCAGCGCGTAGGCGGCGGTCAGGCCGAGCATCACGGCGAAGGGCAGGTAGATGTCGGCGGGGTTCATCCCCGGCGGGGTGATGTACCACATGCCGATGAGGATGCCGACGCTGGAGACGATCTGCGGCAGCGGGAACAGCGGCGAGCGGTAGGCCCGCGGCAGGTCCGGGCGGCGGATGCGCAGCAGCACCACGGAAATTGTCACCAGCAGGTAGGCGGTGCTCCAGGCGCAGACCGCGGCCAGCACCAGGTTCATGATGTGGTCGGTGTTGCCGCGCAGCCACAGGGCGTGCAGGCAGGGGATCAGCACCGCCGCCAGGATGCACAGCACCGGGGTCTTGAAGCGCGGCTGCAGGTAGGCGAAGCATTTGGGCAGCGCGCCATCCACGGCCATGCCGTACATGATCCGCGGCACGCCGGCCATCAGCGTGTTGATGGTGGCGGCGCCGGCGAACAGGAAGCCCACGCCCAGCCATAGCGGGCCGACCTGGCCCATCACCTGCTCGGCGAAACGCGGGATGGCCATGGGGGTATCCAGCAGGTGCACGCCGGCAGCCGGGTCGAGCAGCACGTTCTCCACCTGGCGCTTCATCGCCGCGCCGTAGATGAACATGCACGAGGCCACGCCGAACAGACCCAGGGCCATGGCCCGCGGCATCACCCGGGCCGAGTTGCGCAGGTCCGGCGCCAGCGGGGTGACGAACTCGCAGCCGACGAACATGAACATGGCCATGCCCACCAGCGAGAGGATGGTCTGCAGGTCGGTGCCGACCAGGGAGGCGCCGAACCAGCCGTCCAGCTGCACCGCCGGTGCGGCCAGCAGGCCGAGCACGCCGAACACCATCAGGGTGGTCCACATGCCGAAGGTCAGCACCACCTCGGCCTTGCCGAAGGCGTTGACGCCGAACACGTTGAGGATGCCGAACACCACCACGAAGCCCACGCCCAGCAGCCAGGAGCCGCCGGCGGACTCGGCCAGGGTGTTGAGGTGCTCGAAGTTCACCAGCGCCATGACCCCGGCGAGGATGGTCTCGGCGGTGCCGGCGAAGACGTGGACGATCAGGTAGGCGGCGATGGTCCCGGTGATGGCGAAGAAGCGCCCCATGCCGCAGGAGATGTAGTCGTACACCGAGCCGCTGGTGGGCAGCATCGAGGCCGCCTCGGCGAAGGTGGTGGACTGCGCCAGCATCATCAGCATGGCGATCACCATGGCCGCGGCGAAGGCGCTGCCGCCGATGCCGAAGCCCATGGTGGCGGTGAGGATGACGGGGCTGGCCATGATCAGGCCGATGGTGCTGGCCAGGGCGGTGGGAAAACCGACCGAGCCGCGCCTCAGGTGGGCGTCGAGCTGCTGCTGGATGGACATGGTGGTGGGCCTCTAAGCAGATGTTCTGGTTTGTTGTGGCTTAGGCATGCAAGGGGCGATGCCCCGTCGCGGCCGCTTATTGTTGGATTGGCCGCGCCCCACCCTCCCCTGCGCCGGGGCGCCGGCAAGCGGCGCGGTGGAGCCTGGCGCCCACTGTGCGCCCGCGGCCTGCTGGCGTCTTGCCCAGGCTTGCCGGCGGACTTGTCCACGGCTGCCACGCCGGCAGCCGGGGTCATGCCCGCCTGGCAGCCTCGGACAAGCCGCCGGCGCAGGCCGCCGCTAGCCTGGGCCATCGACCATCGCAGCCCAGGAGCCGCCCATGTCCAGCCCGCTGATCCCGATCCTCCCGGAGGTGCAGGCCCGCCTCGCCCGCCCCCACGCCTCTTTCATCGACGGCGAACAGCGCACACCGGGCGGCGACGCCCGCCGCACCCTGCGCAACCCCGCCGACGACAGCCCCCTGGCCGAGGTGCGCCTGGCCGACCTGGAGCAGGTGGATGCCTGCGTGCAGTCGGCCCACCGCGCCTTCCGTTCCGGCGCCTGGAGCGGCCTGGCGCCCAGCGAGCGGGAACGCGTGCTGCTGCGCTTCGCCGACCTGGTGGAGCGCCACGCCGAAGAGCTGGCGCAGCTGGAAACCCTGGAACAGGGCAAGTCGATCCACATCGCCCGCGCCATCGAGGTCGGCGCCTCCCTCGGCTACATGCGCTACATGGCCGGCTGGGCCACCAAGATCGAGGGGCAGACGCTGGACGTCTCCATCCCCATGCCGGCCGGCGCGCGCTTCAACGCCTACACCCGCCGCGAGCCGGTGGGCGTGGTGGCCGGCATAGTGCCGTGGAACTTCCCGCTGATGATCGCCCTGTGGAAGGTGATGCCGGCCCTGGCCTGCGGCTGCACGGTGATCATCAAGCCGGCCGACGAGACGCCGCTGACCGCCCTGCGCGCGGCCGAGCTGGCCATCGAGGCGGGCATCCCCGCCGGCGTCTTCAACGTCCTGCTGGGCGGCGCCGAGGCCGGCGCGGCGCTGGTGGCGCACCCGCTGCTAAACAAGATGTCCTTCACCGGCTCCACCGCGGTGGGCAAGCTGGTAGGCGGCGCGGCCCTGCAGAACATGACGCGCTTCACCCTCGAACTGGGCGGCAAGAACCCCATGCTGGTGCTGCCCGACGCCGACCTGGACAAGGCCGTGGCCGGCGCCATCGGCGGCGGCCTGCTGAACCAGGGCCAGGTCTGCGCGGCGGCCTCGCGGCTGTTCGTCCACAGCAGCCGCCACGCGGAGTTCGTCGAGCGCCTGGCCGACCAGGTGGGCGGGCTGGGCATCGGCCCGGGCCTGGACCCGCAGGCCCAGGTCAACCCGCTGGTCTCGCGCCGCCAGCAGGACAGCGTGCTGCGCCACCTGGCCCTGGCCCGCGAACAGGGCGCCCGCTTCGTCTGCGGCGGCGGCCGCCCGGACCTGCCCGGCTACTACGTCGAACCTACGGTGCTGGACGGGGTGGACGCCGGCATGGCCTGCGCCCGCGAGGAAATCTTCGGCCCGGTGCTCTCGGTGCTGAGCTACGATGACCTCGACACTGCCGTGGCGCAGATCAACGACAACCCCTACGGCCTGGCGGCGAGCATCTGGAGCAACGACCTGGGCCGGGTGATGGACCTGATCCCGCGGATCGAGGCGGGCACGGTGTGGGTCAACAACCACGTGCCGGTGGACCCCAACCTGCCGTTCGGCGGCTACAAGCAGTCGGGCCTGGGCCGGGAGTTCGGCCGGGCGGCGATCGAGGGGTTCACGGAGGAAAAGTCGGTGTGCATCACCTATTGAACTGGTGAGCCCGATCGCGGACGGAGTCCGCTCCTACGCCGCCCCGCCCACACCATCCCATGTAGGGCGCATAACGCCTACGGCGTTATCCGCCGTTTGACCGTGATCTTCGGCGGCTCCGGGGTTGGGCTGGGCATTGGCTGTGGCCCCGGCGTATCGGCGGATAACCGCGAACGGTTATTCGCCCTACGTCATGGTCGGGCCTGGCGTAGGGCGCATAACGCCTACGGCGTTATCCGCCGTTTGACCGTGATCCCCGACGGCTCCGGGGTTGGACTGGGCATTGACTGTGCCCCCGCGTATCGGCGGATAACCGCGAACGGTTATCCGCCCTACGTCATGGTCGGACCTGGCGTAGGGCGAATAACGCCTACGGCGTTATCCGCCGTTTGACCGTGATCCCCAACGGCTCCGGGGTTGGACTGGGCATTGGCTGTGGCCCCGGCGTATCGGCGGATAACCGCGAACGGTTATTCGCCCTACGTCATGGTCGGGCCTGGCGTAGGGCGAATAACGCCTACGGCGTTATCCGCCGTTTGACCGTGATCCCCAACGGCTCCGGGGTTGGACTGGGCATTGACTGTGCCCCCCGCGTATCGGCGGATAACCGCGAACGGTTATCCGCCTTACGGTCGAGTGGGCTCTCCGGTTCAGAAGCTCAACAACCAGAGCGACAACCCCGGCACCAGCACCAGCAGCACGATGCGCAGCAGGTCCGAGGCCAGGAACGGCAGCACGCCCTTGGCCGTTTCCATGTAGGGCACGTCCTTCGCCAGCCTGTTGACGATGAACAGGTTCATCCCCAGCGGCGGGTGGATCAGGCCGATCTCCACCACCATCAGCGCCAGGATGCCGAACCAGATGGACTTCTCCCCGGCCGTCAGGTCGAAGAACTCCAGGCCCATGATCATCGGGTAGAAGATCGGGATGGTCAGCAGGATCATCGCCAGCGAGTCCATCACGCAGCCCAGCATCAGGTAGATCAGCAGGATCACCGCCAGCACCAGCAGCGGCGCCAGGCCGCTGTCGCGGACCCAGGTGGCCAGTTCCACCGGCATCTGCGTCAGGGCCAGGCCGGAGTTGAGCAGGTCGGCGCCCAGCAGCACCAGGAAGATCATGGCGCTGGCCTCGGCGGTGCCGGTCAGGCTCTTGCCCAGCCCGTCCCAGCGCATGCCGCCGCGCAGCACCGCCAGCAGGCCGCAGGCCGCGGCGCCGATGGAGGCCGCCTCGGTGGGGTTGGCCCAGCCGCCGTAGATGCCGACGATCACCACCAGGAAGATCGCCAGGATCGGCAGGATCTGCACGAAGGCCGCCAGCCGCTCGCGGCCGCTGGCCTTGGGCGCCGGCTGGCAGGCGTTGGGGTCGCGGGCGACCTGGATGCGGATCACCAGCATGTAGCCGATCACCGCGACCAGCGCCGGCAGCATGGCGGCGACGAACAGCTTGGCGATGGATTCCTGGGTCAGCACCGCGTAGATGATCAGCGGCACCGACGGCGGGATGAGGATGCCCAGGGTGCCGCCAGCCGCCACCGAAGCGGTGGCCAGGCGCCCGGAGTACTTGTGCCGCGCAAGCTCCGGCAGGGCCACCTGGCCCATGGTCGCCGCGGTGGCCAGGGACGAGCCGCAGATCGCCCCGAAGCCGGCGCAGGCGCCCACCGCCGACAGCGCAAGGCCCCCGCGCCAGTGGCCGATGAAGGCCGAGGCGCAGCGGAACAGCGCCTTCGACAGGCCGCCGTGGGTGGCGAACTGGCCCATCAGCACGAACAGCGGGATCACCGCCAGGTCGTAGTTGGACAGGCGCGCGTAGGCCAGGTTGTTGAGGGTGTAGAGCAAGGCGCCGAGGTCGCCCTGGTTGATCACCAGGAAGCACAGCGCGCCGGCCAGGAACATCGCCACCCCGACCTGCACGCGCAGCACCAGCATCGCCAGCAGCCCGGCGAACATCCACAGGCCAAGGGCCATTCCGCTCATCGCACGGCTCCTTCATCCAGCAAGGCCAGCAGGCTGCGGCACAGGGCGCACAGGCACAGCAGCGCCAGGCTCGGCACCACCAGCGCCAGGGGGATCCAGTGCGGCACCGCCAGCAGGGTGCTGCTGTCCTGGTTGGCGTGGGCCTCCAGCACCTGCAGCCCGGTGCGCCAGGCCAGCACCGCGGCGACCGCGGCGAACAGCAGGTGCGCCAGGGCGTCGAGCCCGCGGCGCACGGCCAGGGGCATCCAGTTGGAGAACATCTCCACGCGGATGTGGCCGTTGCGGATCTCGCACAGCGGCAGGAAGGCGGCGATGGCCACCGCCGCCCCCATCTCCAGCAGCTCCATGTCGCCGGTAACCGGCGTCGACCACAGCTTGCGGCCGATGATGGACACCAGGGACATGCCCACCAGGGCCAGCAGCACGGCGCCGCCGGCGTAGGCGAAGCCCTGCGCCACGGCCTCCAGCAGGCGCACCGGCAGGCCCTTGCTGCGTACCGGCACGGCGCCTTCCAGGGACAGCATCTCGCTCATCGCGGCCACCCCTTACAGCTCGACGCCGGCGGTCCGGGACAGCTCGCGCAGCTGCTCGGCCAGTTGCCTGCCCGCCAGCCCCTTGCCCTCGGCATCGGCCACCCACTCGGCGGTGACCTTGTCGCCTGCCTCGCGCAGGCGCTGGTAGGCCGCCGGCTCGAAGCTGGCCACGCTGTCCTTGGCGACCATCTCGCGGGCCCTCGCCAGCTCGCCGTCCCAGGCTTCGCCGAAGCGCTGCACCAGGGCCTCGCCGCTGTTGCGGTCGAGGATCGCCTTGAGGTCGTCGGGCATGCGCTCGTAGCTGCGCGGGTTCATCAGCATGCCCAGCAGGGTGATGGAGAAGGTCGGGCGGCCCTCCGGCACGTCGGTGTGATGCTGCGTCACCTCGTCGAGCTTCAGCGCCGGGATCAGCTCCCAGCTGGCCAGGGCGCCGTCGATCACGCCCTTGGACAGCGACTCGGTGAGCTGCGCCGCCGGCATGCTCACCGGCGCCGCGCCCAGGCCCGTGACCAGGCGGGCGCTCATGCGCGAGGAGGCGCGCAGCTTCAGGCCCTTGAGGTCTTCCAGCTGGCGCACCGCCTTGCCGGTGGTGTGCAGCTGCATGCCACCGTCGCTGTGCAGGGCCAGCACGCGGTAGCCCTTGTAATCGTCCTGCAGGGCCTGCTGGTAGAACTGCCAGATGATCTTCGAGGCCTGCACGCCGTTGGCCGGCAGCATGAACGGCAGCTCCACCGCCTCGCTGCGCGGGAAGCGCCCGGGCGAGTAGCCGGGGGCGGTCCAGACGATGTCCACCACGCCGTTGCGCACCTGGTCCGGCAGTTGCCCCGGGGTGCCGCCGAGCTGCATGGAGGGGTAGATCTGGCACTGGATGCGCTGCTCCGACTCGCGGGCCAGGGTGTCGCACCAGGGCTGGATGACGTGCTGCTGGGCGTTGGAGCTGGCCGGGAGGAAGTGCGCGATCTTCAGCGTCACGCGCTCGGCCGCCAGGGCCGGGGCCAGGCTGCCACAGGCGAGCAGCAGGGCCAGGAAGGAGGATTTCTTCATGCCGTTACCTCGGTGTTGTTCTTATCGTCGGGCGGACACCTGGCGGCGTCCGGGAAGGGCTAGATTCAGGCACATCGTTAACACTTTAACAATATGCTCATTGTGCGAGGTGGCGCAATGCCGTCGTGACAAATGTAACAAGATGTCAGTCGGCCACTGCGGAATGCCAGTTATTCCGCGGGTTTCGACTTTATAGAACAGGCGCTTCCGGGCCCCCATAGGAAAATGCCCGATCTGCGGGGCGAAAGCTCCCGCTCGCTCACGCATATCGTTAACAAATTAATTATGTGATAAAACCCCTTCCCGCAGGCCCCCGCCGGGGGTGCAGAACAAGAACAACAAGGGAAGAACCATGTCCGCCACACACACTCAGAAGCGCATTCCATTCCATTACGGCCTGCTGGCCGCGAGCCTGCTGCCGCTGGCCGCCCAGGCTGACTTCATCGACGACAGCAGCGGCCGCCTGGACCTGCGCAACTTCTACCAGCTGCGCGACTACCGCCAGGACAACGCCGCGCAATCCCAGGCCGGCAACTGGTCCCAGGCCTTCGTCCTGCGCCTGCAGTCGGGCTTCACCGAGGGCCCCATCGGCTTCGGCCTGGACGCCACCGGGCTGCTCGGCGTCAAGCTCGATTCCGGCCGCGGGCGCAGCGGCGACGGCACCCTGCCCTTCGGGCCGAACTCGCGCGAGCCGGTGGACGACTACAGCCATGCCGGGCTGACCGCCAAGCTGCGCTACTCGAAGACGCAGCTGAACATCGGCCTGCTGGAGCCGCAGCTGCCGGTGGTGTTCCGCGACGACGTGCGGCTGATGCCGCAGACCTTCGACGGCGCCCTGCTGACCTCCAACGAGGTCGACAGGCTGACGCTCACCGCCGGCCAGCTGTGGAAGTCGCGCACCCGCGAGTCGGCGGGCAACGACGACATGTACATCATGGGCCGCAGCAAGGCCTTCGCCAGCGACGAGTTCAACCTCGCCGGCGCCAGCTACGCCTTCACCCCGAACCTGACCGCCAGCTACTTCTACGGCCAGCTCAAGGACATCTACCAGCAGCACTTCTACGGCCTGGTGCACACCCTGCCGCTGGCCGAGGGCGTGTCGCTGCGCAGCGACCTGCGCTACTTCGACAGCGACGACGACGGCCAGGCGATCTCGGGCCCGGTGGACAACCGCAACCTCAGCGTGATGTTCACCCTGCGCGCCGGCGCCCATGCCATCGGCGTGGCCTACCAGGACATGATGGGCGACGACGGCTTCCCCACCCTCAACGGCTACACCCCGCCCTACTCGCACAACCTGATGACCATCCAGACCTTCACCCAGCCCGGGGAGAAGTCCTGGCAGCTGCGCTACGACTACGACTTCGCCTCCCTCGGCATCCCCGGCCTGAGCTTCATGACCCGTTACACCCGCGGCGACGACATCCGCCGCGGCGCGGGGCTGGAGGACGGCCACGAGTACGAGCGCGACACCGACCTGGCCTACACCCTGCAGGATGGGCCGCTCAAGGGGCTGTCGCTGCGCTGGCGCAACGTCACCGCGCGCAGCAGCCACGGCGCGGACATGGACGAGAACCGCCTGATCGCCAACTACAGCATCCCCATCTGGTGAGCCTCAGGCGGCCGCCCGCCGCCGGGCGCGCGGGTCACCGGGCAGGTAGCCGCCGGTGATCAGCCGCCAGGCCTCCGAGGTGCGCTTGCCGGGCACCCCGTCGATCTTGACGAAGACGCCCGGGAAGCTGTTCAACCAGGTCTGCAGTTCCTCCACCCGGCGCACCTCGGCCGCGTCTTCCGACAGGCTCATGGAGTAGTTCACCAGCAGCGGCCGGGCCGCGCTCGGCTTCGGCTGGTCGACGAACTCCAGCAGGCCGCGCTCGGCCATGCGCCGCAGCAGCACCGCGGCGCCGCACTGCTTGGACTGGGCGCTGTCGGACCAGGTGCCGTCCTGCACGTACTTGCCGCTCTGGTAGTGGTTGCAATAGCTCCACAGGTAGGGCGAGAGCACATGGGGGTGGTACAGCCGGTAGCCGAAGCCGTTGTAGGCCTCCAGTTGGTAGAGGGTGCCGGCCAGGCTCCAGTCGGTGGCCGCGCCCAGGCGCTTCAGGCGCAGGGCGTCCTCGGCGCTTTCCTCCCAGGTGAAGGGCGGCTTGCCCTCCTTCGGCCGCCCCGCCGGCACCTGCACGGTGCGCGCCGTCAGCGGGTCGCCGTTGTGCAGGTGGCGGTCGAAGCGCAGGCCGCTTTCCATGCAGTGCACCACGCCGATGAAGCCCCAGGGGATGCCCAGGGCCTTGCCGACCTCGGCGTAGCGCGGCTGGTTGTCCTCGATGCGCTCGACCAGCGCCTCCACCTCGGCGGCGCGCGCCGGGCGGATCTGGCAACTATTGAAAAGTTGTTCGTATTCGCCGCGCAGCGCGGCGGTCAGCAATACCTTGGCCATGGCAGCAATCCCGTGGTTGTGATCCGACTCCGTTCAGGTCGTACCACGGCAAGCGCCACCGGCCCTCAAGGGAAAGTGAAGGCCGCCAGCGGCAGCCGTCAATGGCGGGCGACGAACGCGGTGCGTCATTCGTCGCGGCGCAGGTCCGGCGGGATGGGTACTTCGGGCATCGGCCCCGGGCGCTTGCCCTTGCCGGCGCGGAACTGCTTGAGCTGGTAGACGTAGGCCAGCACTTGGGCCACCGCCAGGTAGAGGCCGGCGGGAATCTCCTGGTCCAGTTCGGTGGAGTAGTAGACCGCACGGGCCAGGGCTGGCGACTCCAGCACCGTGACCTTGTGCTCCTGGGCCACCTCGCGGATCTTCAGGGCCAGGAAGTCGTTGCCCTTGGCCAGCAGGCGCGGCGCGCCGCCGGCCTTGGCATCGTACTTCAGGGCCACGGCGAAGTGCGTCGGGTTGGTGATCACCACGTCGGCCTCGGGCACCGCTTGCATCATGCGCCGCTGCGCCATCTCGCGCTGCAGGCGGCGGACCTTGGCCTTGACCTCGGGCTTGCCCTCGGAGTCCTTGTACTCGTCGCGCACTTCCTGCTTGGTCATCAGCAGCTTCTGGCGGTTGTCCCAGAGCTGGTAGGGCACGTCCACGGCGGCGATCAGCAGCAGGCTGCAGGCCATCCAGAAGGCGCTCCAGCCCACCACCTTGACGCTTTCCACGATGGCCGTGTGCAACGGCTGGTGCAGCAGCGCCAGCAGGGCCTCCTTGTCCGAGCGCAGCACCAGCACCGCCACCGCCAGCACCACCACGAACTTGATCAGCGCCTTGAACAGCTCCAGCACCGACTTGCTGGAGAACATCCGCTTGATCCCCTCCAGCGGGTTCATGCGGCTGAACTTGGGCGCCAGGGCCTGGCCGGAGAACAGCCAGCCGCCCAGGGCGATGGGGCCGACGATGGCGGCGAAGAGCAGCACCAGCAAGATCGGCCAGAGCCCCTCGGCGGCCCCGCGCGCGGCGGTGCCCAGCAGGCGCAGCATGCTTTCGCTGTTCATCGCCGTCTCGCGGGACAGCTCGAAGCTGCCGCGCATCACCCCCATCAGCACCTCGGCCAGGTGCGCGCCGTAGGCCAGCAGCGCGCCGGCCCCGGCCATCAGCACGGCCAGGGTGTTGAGCTCCCGGGAACGCGGCAGCTGGCCTTTCTCGCGGGCCTCGCGGCGGCGTTTCTCTGTGGGTTCCTCCGTCTTGTCCTGGCCGCTCTCGCTTTCCGCCATCAGCGCGCTCCCACCAGTTCACGGAGCAGCGCCAGGGCCTCGCGGACGAGGTCCTGGTACTGCGAGAGGATTTCGGCGGTGCCGATCCAGACGATGACGAAGCCCATCACCAGGGTCAGCGGGAAGCCGATGGAGAAGATGTTCAGTTGCGGCGCGGCGCGGGTCATGGCGCCGAAGGCGAGGTTCACCACCAGCAGCGCGGTGACCGCCGGCAGGGCGATCAGCAGGCCACCGCCGAGCACCCAGCCGAGCTTGCCGGCCACGGTGTACAGGTGCTCGCCGGAGAGGCCCTGGCCCACCGGCAGGGTGACGAAGCTCTCGGCGATCACCTCCAGCACCACCAGGTGGCCGTTCATGGCCAGGAACAGCAGGGTCACCAGCAGGCTGAAGAACTGCCCCATCACCGGCACCGAGATGCCGTTGGCCGGATCCACGGTGGAGGCGAAGCCCAGGCCCATCTGCATCGACAGCAGCTGCCCGGCGACCACGAACACATGGAAGAACAGCTGCAGGGTGAAGCCGAGCATGGCGCCGATCAGCACCTGCTCGCCCACCAGCAGCATAGCCCGCAGGTTCAGGGCGTCGACCTGGGGCATCGGCGGCAGGGTCGGCACCAGCACCACGGCGATGGCCAGGGACAGGTACAGGCGCACCCGCGCCGGGACCATCTGGTTGCTGAAGATCGGCATGGTCATCAGCAGCGCGGCGATGCGGAACAGCGGCAGCACGAAGCTGCCGACCCAGGCGCCGATCTGCGCGTTGCTCAGCTCCAGCATCAGCCGATCAGCGTGGGGATGCTGGTGATCAGGCCCTGGGTGTACTCCATCAGCTCGCGCACCAGCCAGGGGCCCAGGACGATCAGCGTGCCGAGGGTCACCAGCAGGCGCGGCAGGAAGCTCAGGGTCTGCTCGTTGATCTGCGTGGCGGCCTGGAACATGGCCACCACCAGGCCCACCAGCAGGCTCGGCAGCACCAGGATGGCGACCATCATGGCGGTCAGCCAGAGTGCCTGGCGGAACAGGTCGACGGCGACTTCCGGGGTCATGGCGCGCCCTCCTCTCTAGTCAAACGGTGCCGAAGCTGCCGGCCAGGGTGCCGATGATCAGCGCCCAGCCGTCCACCAGGACGAACAGCATGATCTTGAACGGCAGCGAGATGATCAGCGGCGACAGCATCATCATGCCCATGGCCATGAGCACGCTGGCCACCACCAGGTCGATGATCAGGAACGGGATGAAGATCATGAAGCCGATCTGGAACGCGGTCTTCAGCTCCGAGGTGACGAAGGCCGGGACCAGGATGGTCAGCGGCGTGGCGTCGGCGTTGGCGATGTCGGTGCGCTTGGACAGGCGCACGAACAGGTCCAGGTCCGACTGCCGGGTCTGCGCCAGCATGAACGACTTCAGCGGCACCTCGGCGCGGCTCAGCGCCTCCGGGGCCTGGATCTGCTCGTTCAGGTAGGGCTGCAGCGCGGTGCTGTTGACCTTGTCGAACACCGGCGCCATGACGAACAGGGTGAGGAACAGCGCAAGGCCCACGAGAATCTGGTTCGACGGCGTGGTCTGCAGGCCCAGCGCCTGGCGCAGGATGGCGAAGACGATGATGATCCGGGTGAAGCTGGTCATCAGCATGACGAACGCCGGGATGAAGCTCAGCGCCGTCATGATCAGCAGGATCTGCAGGCTGACCGAGTATTCCTGCTGGCCCTGCGGGTTGGTGGTCACGGTGATCGCCGACACCTGCAGCGGGTCGGCGGCGAAGGCCTGGGGCGCGAGCAGCGCCAGCAGCACGGCCAGCAGCGGCAGGCAGCGGCGCAGCGCCTGCGGGAAGGCGGGGAAGCTCATTGCGGGCGGCCCTTGTCCTTGTTCAGCAGCTCCAGCAGGCGCTGGGCGAACTCCGGCGGCGCCGGCTGCTCGCCGGCCTCGACGCCGCGCACCGGCTCCTTGAGCACGTGCAGCGGGGTGATGCGCCCCGGCGTCAGGCCGAGGAGGATCTGCTCCTCGCCCACCTGCACCAGCAGCAGGCGGTCGCGCGGGCTCAGGGCCTGGCTGGCCACCAGCTTGATCGCCTGGTTGCCGCGCGGGCCGATCTGCTGCACGCGGCGCACCAGCCAGGCGAGCAGGAAGATCAGCGCCACCACCAGCACCAGGCCGAACAGCAGCTGCAGCAGCTGGGCCCCGGCGCTGCCGGTGATCAGGCTCGGCGAGGCGCTGGCGTGGACGATGGCCGGCGCCGGCGCGGCGGCCGGCTCGTCCGCGGCCCGGGCCAGCGGCAACAACCCCGCCAGCGGCAGGGCGCAGAACAGTGCGAGCAGGCGGGCCATCATCAGCGCAGCTTCTTGATGCGTTCGCTGGGGCTGATCACGTCGGTCAGGCGGATGCCGAACTTCTCGTTCACCACCACCACCTCGCCGTGGGCGATCAGGGTGCCGTTGACCAGCACGTCCAGCGGCTCGCCGGCCAGGCGGTCGAGCTCGATCACCGAGCCCTGGTTGAGCTGCAGCAGGTTGCGGATGGTGATGTCGGTGTGGCCGACCTCCATGGAGATGGTCACCGGGATGTCGAGGATGACGTCCAGGTTCGGCCCTTCCAGGCCGGCGATGGTCGGCGCCCGCGGCGCCATGCCGAACTCCTCCATGGGCGCGCGCGGCGCCACCGGGGCGGCCGGCGCGGCGTTGCCGGCCATCATCGCGTCGATGTCGTCCTGGCTGGCGTCGCCCGCCTCGGACAGGGCCGCGGCCCATTCGTCCGCCAGGGCCTGCTCCTCGGGGGTCACTTTGTCTTCATCTGCCATTGTCGGGTCCTCTGGGGGGATGCGCTCAGCGCGGGCGCTCGAGCGGATCGAGAATCTGGAAGGCCAGGTTGCCCTTGTGCGAACCCAGCTTGACCTTGAAGGAAGGCACGCCGTTGGCGCGCATCACCATGAATTCGGGCATCTCCACCGGGATCACGTCGCCCGGCTGCATGTGCAGGATGTCGCGCAGGCGCAGCTGGCGGCGCACCACGGTGGCGTCCACCGGCACGTTGACGTCGAGGATGTCCTCGCGCAGGGCGTTGAGCCAGCGCTCGTCCTGGTCGTCGACGTCGGACTGGAAGCCGGCGTCGAGCATCTCGCGGATTGGCTCGATCATCGCGTAGGGCACGGTGATGTGCAGGTCGCCGCCGCCGCCGTCCAGCTCGATGTGGAAGGTGGAGACCACCACCACCTCGCTGGGGCTGACGATGTTGGCCATGGCCGGGTTCACTTCCGAGTTGACGTACTCGAAGGTGATCGGCAGCACCGCGCTCCAGGCCTCGGCGAGGTCGACAAAGGCCTGCTCGATGACCATGCGCACCACCCGCAGCTCGGTGGGGGTGAACTCGCGGCCCTCGATCTTGGCGTGGCGGCCGTCGCCGCCGAAGAAGTTGTCCACCAGCTTGAACACCAGCTTGGCGTCGAGGATGAACAGCGCGGTGCCGCGCAGCGGCTTCATCTTCACCAGGTTGAGGCTGGTGGGCACGTACAGCGAGTGCACGTACTCGCCGAACTTCATCACCTGCACGCCGCCCACGGCAACGTCGGCCGAGCGCCGCAGCAGGTTGAACATGCTGATGCGGGTGTAGCGGGCGAAGCGCTCGTTGATCATCTCCAGGGTCGGCATGCGACCGCGGACGATGCGGTCCTGGCTGGTCAGGTCGTAGGACTTGACCGCCGTGGGGTCGGAATCGGCTTCGGTTTCCACCAGGCCGTCGTCGACGCCGTGCAGCAGCGCGTCGATTTCGTCCTGGGAGAGCAGATCTTGCACGGCCATGGCGGCTTACCTACTGGAGTACGAAATTGGTGAAAAGCACCTGTTCCACGGTCAACTGACCGGTGGCCTTCTTGGCCAGTTCCTGGATGCTGGCGGTCGCCTGCTGTCGCAGCATCTCCTTGCCCACCGGGGTGGTCAAGGTGTCGAAATTCTGGCTGGAGAACAGCATCACCAGCTGGTTGCGCACCAGCGGCATCTGTTCGCGCAGGGCGTCCAGCTGGGCCTGGTCGCGGCCCATCAGGGCCACGGCGACCTGCAGGTAGCGCTGCCGCCCGCCCTGGTTGAAGTTGACCACGAAAGATGGCGCCAGCACCTCGTAGAGCGCCGGTTTCTTGCCGCTGCCGGCCTCGGCCACCGGTGCCTCGGCGGGCTTGGCGCCACGGCTGAGGAAGAACCAGGTGCCCCCACCGACGCCCCGACCGCCAGCAGGAAGGCCAGGCCCAGGATGATGATGAGCTTGAGCCGGCCCTTGCCGGCGCCGCCCTCGGCGGGTGGAGTGGTCTGCTGATCGTTCTTAGCCATGCCAGAAATCCGTCACTTGCGCGGTCCGTTGCCTGTCTGGAAAGACAGGAGCAAGGGCTGTGCCAGGTCATGCCCGGCCGCCGCGGCGGATATTACAGGCTGCCGATGGGCGGAGCGAGGGGGGACAGGTGAAGCGGCGGATAACCGCGAACGGTTATTCGCCCTACGTCAGGAGCGGGCCTGGCGTAGGGCGCATAACGCCTACGGCGTTATCCGCCGTTTGGCCTGCAAGGCGCCCCTGTAGGAGCGGGCCCTGCCCGCGATTCGCGCGCAGGGCGCGCTCCTACAAGGGAACGGCGGGGCCGGCGTCAGGCGTAATAATCCACCATCCCCAGCCCGCCCAGCTGCGGCCGCGCGCGGATCTCGCTGACGCCGCTGAGCATGGGCTCGTCGTCACCCTCCGCCGCCGTGGCCGAACCGCCGCGGCCATTGCCCTGCTGCTGGCCCTGCCCTTGCCAGCCGCGGGCCAGGGACTGGTCGGAGACGTTGACGTTGACCTGGTTCATGCCCTGCTGGCCGAGCATCTCGCGCAGGCGGTGCTGCTGGCTGTCCAGGGCCTCGCGCACGCCGGCGCTGGCGCTGGCGAAGGTCACCTGGGTCTGGTCGCTGGTCATGTGGATGCGCACTTCCAGGCGCCCGAGGTCGGCCGGCTCCATCTGGATGTCGGCGGACTTCAGGTTCTGGCTGGACATCCACATCACCCGGTCCACCACCTGGTCGGTCCAGCCGTTCTGCTGCATGGCCACCGGCTGGCCGGGCACCTGCGGGTTGACCGGGCGGCTGGTGAGCGCCTGCTGGGTGCCGTTGAGCGCCTGGGTCATGGCCTCCAGGCGATGGGCGAAGGCCTCGTTGCGCGGCTCGGTCTTGGGCTGGCCGACGCTGTCGGCCAATTGCCCGGCCAGCTCGCCGGCTGCGTCGGCGGTCTTGGTTTCCGTCGAACCCTGGGCGTCCTTGAGGCCGGCCAGCAGGCTGGTCATGTCCAGCTTGGCGTCGCCCTTGCCCTGGCCGTCGGCCAGCTTGAGGTTGAGCTCGCCCTTGCCGGCAGTGGGCAGCTGCAGGGCCTGGGTCACCTCCTCGGCGCCCGCTTCCGGCAACAGGGCCACGCCCTGGGCCTGGTTGAGCTTCTGCAGGTCGCCGTCGCTGTTGGCAGCATCGAGCTGGCCCTGGCCGAGTTGCGTGGCGCCGTCCTGCACCGTCGGCTGCACGCCCATGGCCAGCGCCAGCAGCGGGTCGAGGCTGGGGTCGGGCGGCTGCTGGCCGTCGTCCGTCGACGCCTGCTCCTGGGCCGGCAAGGGCTTGCCGCCTTCGGCAACCTTTGGCTGCTCGCTGCCGGCTTCCGGCGCCTTGGCGCTGTCCTTGGCGGGCGCGTCATCCTGAGCGCGCGGCTTGTCGCCCTTGGCCTTGGCCTGGGCCTGCGGGCGCTCCTTGGCGGCCGGCCGGCTTTCCTGGGCGTACACGTCGGCGAAGCTGGAACCCTTGTCGTTGCTGGTGTTGGCCGAATCCTGCGCGGCCCTGGACGGGGATGTCCGGGGGCTTGGCGGCGGGGTCGGCGAAAGTAGGATGTCCGGGGCGACAGCCATCGGCGATCTCCGTTTCGTTTGCGTCGATGACACGGAGATAGCAAGGGCCGGGCCAGTTTCCCGGGTCGCCCGTCAGGAACGTTGCAGGCGCTGCTGGCGCAGCAGGATGCGGACGATGGCGAACTCGCGCTCGACCTGCTCGATCAGCCCGGCGGCCTTGGCCATGTCGCCCTGCCGGGCGGCGTCTTCCAGGCGCTTGCACAGGGCGGCCAGGGCCGGCGCGCCCATGTTGCCGCAGCTGCCCTTGAAGCTGTGCGCGGCGTGGCGCAGGGCCTGGCCGTCGAGTTCGGCCAGGGCCTCGTGGAGGTTGCGCAGGCGCTCCTCGGAGTCGCCGATGAAGGTGTCGAGCAACAGCGGAAACTCTTCCGCCATCACCTCCCGCAAAGCCTTCAGTACCGCATCGTCGAGATGCACATCGGACATTCGCTCGCTCCCTGGCCACCCATGGCCAGGGCCGGCGCACGGGAAGTGCCGGATTATGCCTGAGCGGACCAGAAAAACTCCACGGACACCGACTTGCCGTCCCCCGACCACTGGCAGCGGTCGGCCAGGCTGCGTATCAAGGTCAGGCCGCGGCCGCTGAAGGCGCCCGGCACGCAGTGCGCCTGGGCCTGCAGCACGGCATTGACGTCGAAGCCGTTGCCGCTGTCGTCCACCCGCACCAGCAGGCGGCCGCCATCGCCATGGGGGGCGAGGTCGATGTGGAAGCGCACGAAGCCGTGGTCGAGGCTTTCCAGGCGCTTGCGGCGCTCCTCGTAGTAGCGGGCGAAGCCCTGGGCGTCGCACTTCAGGCGCGACTCCAGGCCCATCACGCCGTGCTCCAGGGCGTTGGAGTACAGCTCGGCGAGCACCGTGTAGAGGGCACTGCCGCGGGGGCGCAGGTCATGCACCTCCATCAGCAGCTGCAGCAGGAACGGCAAGGGGTTGAAGTGGCGCAGCGTCGGGGCGCGGAACTCGAAGCTGCAGGACCAGTCCTGGGTGCCGCCCAGCCCGCTTTCGGAAAACGCCAGGGGCGGCCGCTGCAGGCTGGCGTCGGGCACCAGGGCCACTTCCAGCATGCTCAGGTCGTCCTGGGCCTCGCCGCGGAAGCGCACCAGCGCCGCCTTCACCCCCTCGAACAGCCGCGAACCGTCGCGCTGCTCCTCGAACACCTGGCGCAGGCGCTGCTCGCCGAACATCTCGCCCTGCGGGTTGCGGGCCTCCAGCACCCCGTCGGAGAACAGCAGCACGCGGTCGCCGTCCTCCATGGGGAAGACCTCGCAGCCCTCGTCGAAGGCCGCCGGCTCGAGGATGCCCAGCGGCAGGTGGCGCGACACCAGGGGCTGCAGCTCGCGGCCCTGGCGGAACAGGTAGCCGTCGGGCAGGCCGCCGTTCCACACCTCCAGCAGGCCGCGCTGGAAGCTCAGGTTGAGCATGCTGGCGCAGCAGAACACCCCCACCGGCAGGATGCGCTTCAGCTTGGCGTTCATCTCGCGGAGGATGTCGGCGATCGGGTAGCCCTTGGCGGTCATGCCGTAGAACACCTCGGCCAGCGGCATGGCGCCGATGGCCGCCGGCAGGCCGTGGCCGGTGAAGTCGCCGAGCAGCACGTGCATGCCGCCGGAGGGCTTGTAGGCGGCCAGCAGCAGGTCGCCGTTGAACAGCGCGAAGGGCGACTGCAGGTAGCGGATGTTCGGCGCGTTCAGGCAGCCGGAGTGCGCCACCTTGTCGAACACCGCCTTGGCCACCCGCTGCTCGTTGAGCAGGTGCTCGTTGTGCCGGGCGATCAGGTCGCGCTGCGCCAGCACCTCGCGCTGCAGGTGGTGCAGGCGGCCCATGGCGCGGATCTTGGCTTCGAGGATCACCCGGTTGTAGGGCTTGGAGAGGAAGTCGTCGCCGCCGGCCTCCAGGCTCTGCACCAGCGCCTCGGTCTCGGTCAGCGAGGTGAGGAAGATGATCGGCACCAGCTCCTCGCCGGCCTGGCGGCGGATCCGCCGCGCCGCCTCGAAGCCGTCCATCACCGGCATCAGGGCGTCCATCAGCACCAGCTGCGGACGCTCCTGCTCGAACAGCGCCAGGGCCTCCAGGCCGTTGGCGGCGGTCAGCACGCGGTGCCCCTGGCGGCTGACGATGGTGGACAGCAGCAGGCGGTCGGCGGCGTTGTCGTCGGCGATCAGGACCGTGAGGAAGTTGGCCATGACCGCCACGGCTCAGGAAATGCGGAACAGTTGTTCGAAGTTGGAGATGGAGAGGATCTTGCGCACGTCCGGGCTGCAGTGCACCAGGCTGATTTGCGCATGTTCGCCGCCGGCGTGGTCGCGCAGCAGCAGGAGCATGCCCAGCGCCGAGCTGTCCAGGTAGGTGGCGCCCTTGAGGTCGACGACGTAGCGTTGCGGGGTGGTCTCGACGCGCTCGTAGGCGTCGCGGAATTCCTGGTGCGCACCGAAGTCGAAGCGGCCCTGGACCACGATGGTCAGTTCCTGGCCGTCGGCCGAGGGTACGGATGTGATGGCCATGGAGGCCTCCCTGCTGAATGGAGTGCGCATGCTGGGGAAGATTTAGCAGCTAGACCGCGGCCCGGCAACCTCCACGAGCGCCGGCACGAAAAGGTTCGATCCGGCCGACAAATGGACCGCCGGTCATTGCCTGGTCGATGAATGGATTTACCCTGTAAAGGTGCGGAGGGGACCGCACCTGCCAAGGAGCATTTCGAAGACCAAGGGGGGAGCCATGATCATCCAACGTCTGCTGCTGGGCGCCTCGCTGTGCGCCAGCCTGGCCGCCAACGCCCAGGTCATGCAGCGCCAGCTGGGCGACTTCGACCTCAAGCTCGCCAACTCGCCGACCCGCAGCATGGCCCAGGGCCTGGTCCAGCCCGGCGGCCTGGACAGCCTGCACGGCGGGCTGGACGCCAGCCACGACTCGGGCTGGTACTTCGGCGGCTGGGCCGCCAACCTGGAACCGGACAAGCCCACCGAAGTCGACTCCTACGCCGGCTTCAAGCGCCCGCTGGGCAATGGCCGCCTCGGCTACGAGCTGGGCAGCATCCGCTACGTGCACCCGCAGCGGCCGGACCTGGACACCCAGGACGTCTACGGTGGCCTGTCGATCTTCGGCAGCCGCCTGGGCGCCGCCTACAGCAACAGCGCCGGGCGCAGCAGCGCCACCCTGTTCGCCAACCTGGGCCTGACGCCGCCGCTGGGCTTCGACCTGACGCTGAAGTACGCCAGCTACAGCCTGGAGAACCCGGTGAACGTGGCTAATGGCTACGTCAGCGGCTTCAACGACTGGTCGGTGAACCTCAGCCGCCCCTGGCTGGGCCTGGACCTGAACTTCTCCTACAGCGGCAGCAGCCTGAGCGGCACGGACTGCAGCGCCTACTCGGGGCACAACGCCTACTGCGACAGCGCGGTCACCTTCAAGGCGTCGCGGTCGTTCTTTTGAAGCACGGTGGATGAACGATCCTCGTCATTCCCGCGAACGCGGGACGTGGCTCCATCGCGAACAGCACTTGCGCTGGCCCGAAGGGGAATAACCCAGGCCGTGCCACCGGGGCGTCCGGCGTGGCCGGTGAATCCAATCGCGGACGGAGTCCGCTCCTACGCCCGTGCTACCTGGAACCGTAGGAGCGGACTCTGTCCGCGATTCGGCGGATAACGCCGTAGGCGTTATCCGCCCTACGGGGAGGCCGGGAGCTTCGTGATTTCGCATCACGCCGAACGGTCCCCTCTCCCGCTTGCGGGGGAGGGTTAGGGAGGGGGACGGAGTCAGGGTTCGCGAGCAAGCTCGCTCCTACGAAGAGCAGTGCCGCTCTTGATTTTGGACTTCCAGAGAAACCACCGAGCGCACCGGAACGCCCCTTCAGAAGGCCGAGCGAAACCGGCGCTCAGGAGGTCATGCGACATGGATGTCGCTAGAGCCCCGATGGGCTACAGGGACGTACCCTCGGGGCGGGCCTCCGTGGCGGGGGAATTCGTGAGGGTAGCCCGGCTCCATCGGGCCCGTATGCGGGGCAAGCCTTTTTGGTTACTTTTGTGGCGACTGACAAAAGTGACTCGCCCGAGGGGGCGAAACAAGAAACATCAACGCACTCGGAGCGGCGCGCTACACCAAGCCCCCACGCTTCTGGGTTTCCGCGTTCGCGGGAATGACGAGAAGTAGGGCGCATCGAACAACGGCGGATAACCGCGAACGGTTATTCGCCCTACGGTCGAGCACAGCCGTAGGAGCGGACTCCGTCCGCGATTATCCCCACCCCCGCGAGCCCCCTACAACCGCTCCCGATACTCCCCCGGCGTCACCCCGAACCAGCGGCGGAACGCGCGGAAAAAGTTGCTCGGCTCGGAAAACCCCAGCAGGTAGGCGATCTCCAACAGCGTCATGTGCGGCGTCGCCAGGTACTGCTGGGCCAGCTCGCGACGGGTATCGTCGAGCAGTTGCTGGTAGCTGCTGCCCTCCTCCTGCAGGCGCCGCTGCAGGGTGCGCTCGGACAGGTGGAGAATCTCCGCCACCACCTCGCGCCGCGGCTCGCCCTGGGGCAGCAGGCGGCACAGCACCTGGCGCGTCTGGTGGCTGAAGCGGCTGCTGGCGAAGCGCGCCAGGTACTCGCCGGCGAAGCGGTCGTGCAGGTGCGCCAGCTCGGCATTGGCCGTCGGCAGCGGGGCGTTCATGTCCTCATGGGAAAACAGCAGGGCGCACTGCTCGTGGCCAAAACTCATCGGCGCCTGGAACAGCGCCTGATAGGGCGCCGGGTCCAGCGACGGCTCGCCGGCCAGGCGCACCTCCAGCGGGCGGATGTCGCGCCCGGTGATCCAGCGCACCAGGGCGATCATGCTCGCCAGGGCGCTCTCCGCACTCTGCCGCGGCGGCAACAGGCGGTCGCCATGCACCTGCACGCTGTACAGGCAACCCTCTGGCAGGCGCCGGAAGCTCACGTCCGCCCCCTCGGCGATGATCCGCTGGTAACGCTCCAGGCGCTCGAAAGCCTCGGCCAGGGTGCGGCTGGACATCATCGAATAGCCCAGCACCGGGAACGCCGGGGTATGCACGCGGGCGAAGTTCAGGGCGATGGCCGGGTTGCCGCTGCGCTGCACGGCCAGGTGCCACAGGCGCGTCATGTCGTCCTGGGGGAAACGCGCGTCCGGGTCGGCCAGGGCCGCCAGGTCCAGGCCCAGCTCGGCGAACAGCTCGCGGCTGTCCAGCCCCTCCAGCTCGATGGCGAGGAGGATTCCACGAACCCAACTGGACAGGGTGGTACGCTCAGGCATCTCGGTTCTTCTTGTTGTCAGGGCGCGCAAGGAATGGCGGGGATGGATACTAAACTGGCTGCAGGGGTCATCTGCAAGTCACCGGCCGCCTTCGTAGACTGCGGCCATCACAACAACAGGAGGTGCGCCATGGCCACCGACACCGCCGAGCGTTTCCACAGCTTCGCCGAGTTCTACCCCTATTACCTGCAGGAACACAGCAACCCAACCTGCCGCCGCCTGCACTACGTGGGCAGCCTGCTGGTGCTGGCGATCCTCGCCTACGCCATCGCAAGCGGCAACCTGCTGTGGCTCATCGCCCTCCCCTTCGCCGGCTACGGCTTCGCCTGGGTCGGCCACTTCGTCTTCGAAAAGAACCGCCCGGCCACCTTCAAGTACCCGCTGTGGTCGTTCATGGGCGACTGGGTGATGCTCAAGGATGCCTTTACGGGGCGGATTCGGTTCTGAGGCGCTCTTTCGAGAAGCGTCAGTGAAGGAAAAGTAGCCCGGAGCACTACAACCTGTTGCAGGGAGTAGCGCTCCGTATGGATCATGAACCGATCCTAAAAACTATCCTTCTCAAGCAGATGAAGAATCTCACCTTCATCTAAAAGCTTGGCAAGACCTACAGGTGAAACCCCATCATCATTTAGGATTCCAGCATTTGCACCATGCTTTAAAAGATAATCGACTGCATCTATATGACCCTGCTCGACTGCATCGTGCAAGGCTGTATACCCATGTTCTCCCTTGCAATTTATATCTGCTCCCTGGCTCAATACCAAGTGAATCTCATCAATACTTCCCCGTGTTGCAGCAACGTGGATCGGCCTATCCCCGAATAGGCTAACACTATTAACATCAACACACTCCACCCCACTAAACTCGGGAAGACTAGAGTATTCTGCGAGCAGCAACGAAATTTTCTGTTGATCAATCACATTGCTCATCGCACACCCTCCGCAGAAACTCTTTCAGGTTCTCAACTGCCCGCCTAGTATTATTGATCTCAGTAATATGACCAGCATCGTTATCATTGAACCATTTCTTGCTGAAACTCTCACGCAACGCCAAGCATTGCTCAAGCCTCTCTAAATTAGCCCTAGCATCTTTACATTGGTCTCCAGTCGGCGGTATTGGCGACTTGCAGATACGGCTGTACTCCTTACGCTCCCTGGCCTTGTCCGCCGCAGTTCCCGGGCTTGTGCCAACAACAGATGCACCGCCATCTTCATTAGCGCTTTCGTGATAGGCATCCCAGGCAGCATTTGCGCCCCAGGCACCTAACCCAAGACCGATGAGTCCACCAACCACTGCTCCAGGTGGCCCCGCGACAACAAAACCGCCTGCTGCACCAGCCCCAATGGTAGGACTCAATCCGTTAGGATCGATCAACCTTACTGGATTGGAGCCTACATAAGCATAGGTATTCAGCCCCCATCCAGCCCAATCGGATCACTCTCCACATACCGCCCGGTCTGCGGGTCGTAATCGCGGAAGTAGTTGTAGTGCAGGCCGCTTTCGGCGTCGTAGTACTGCCCGGGGAAGCGCAGGTTGACCACGGTGTTGTCCGGGCTGCTGGGCAGGCCGTTGCCGAAGGCGTCGGATTGCCATTGCCAGACCAGGCGCTGGTCGTCGTCGCTGGCCAGCCGCGGAGTGTCCAGGTGGTCGCTGTGCAGGTAGAGCACGCGGGTGTCGCCCGGGTGGCCCTGGGCGTCGTAGGGCGTGCTCAGCGTGGCCAGGGGCAGGCTGTCGAGCCACAGGTAGTGCTGTTCGCGGCGTAGCTGGCCGTCCTCGTAGGCGGCTTCGCCGAGCAGTTGGCCGTCGGGGCCGTAGAGGTAGGTGGTGAAGCCCTGGGCGGTCAGTTTGGCGACACGTTGGCCGTGGGCGTTGTAGCGGTACTGGGCGACTTCCTGGCCGTCGATCCGTACGTTCGCCAGGCGGCCCTGGGCGTCGTAGCCGAGCAGGCGGCTGGCGCGGTCCTGGAGCAGGTTGCCGGTGGCATCGCTGGTCACCGCGTGGCCGTTGAGGGCGGTGAGGCGGTTGCTGTCGCCGGCGTAGCGGTAGCTGTCCTCGAGGGCCTGGCCGTCGGCCAGGCGCGTGACGCTTTTCCCGGTGCGGTTGCCCACGGCGTCGTAGCCGTAGCGGCGCTCGGCCTCGCCACTGCGCTCGGTGGTCAGCCGGTCCAGGGGGTCGTACTGGTAGTCCAGCGTTCCCCAGAGGCTGTGGGCCAGTTGGGTGATGTTGCCGTTGGCGTCGTGCCGGTAGTCGCTCTGCCAGGGGCCGATGTTCTGGCGGACGAGCCGGTAGTCCCGGTCGTACTCGCGGACCAGGCTGATGCCGTTGGCCCAGGTCAGGCGCTGCAGCGGGCCGAAGGGCAGGTAGCCGATGCCGCTGGCCAGGGCGGTGGGCTCGTGGCTGCCCACCGCCAGGCTGGCGCTGCTCGCCTGGCCACCAGCATTGCGCTGATAGCCGAGGGTGTAGCCGGACGGGTAGCCGATGGCGACCAGGCGATCGGCGGCGTCGTACTGGAAGCTCAGGGCTTCTTCCAGCACCTTGCCGTTGACGCTCAGGCTGCGCGCCTGCCGCACCAGGTTGCCGCGCGCGTCGTAGCCATAGGCGAGGCGGCCGCTGCCATCCTCGATGGCCGTGAGGCGGCCGATGCCGTGGTTGCCGTCGGCGCTGTCGTCGTACCGGTAGCGCACGTCGAAGGCCGGGGTGGCCGGGTAGCGGCGCTCGGTCAGGCGATTCAGGGCGTCGTAGCTGAACTCCACCACCACGCCGCGGGCATCGGTCTGGCGGACGATGTTGCCGGCGGCGTCGTACTCGAAGTGGGTGGTGCCGCTGTCGGGGCTGATGCGCTGGGTGAGATTGCCCAGGCCGTCATACCGGTAGCGGGTGGTCACGCCCCGCGGATCGCGGACCTGGGTGAGGTTGTCCTGGGCGTCGTAGGCCAGGGCGGTGACGCCGTCGAGGGCGTCGGTATGGCTGACCAGGCGATCGAGGGCGTCGAACGCCTGGGCGCTGCCGTACTGGCGCGGGTTGGTCTGGCCGGTGGGGTTGTCGTTGAGGTCGTAGCGGTAGCTGTGGGTCTGGCCGGCGCCGACCGCACGCAGCAGCCGGCCGAGTTCGTCGTACACCCACTGCTGCTGGCGCACCAGGCTGCCGCTGGCGTCCTTCAGCCGTTGCGCCGTGCGGTTGCCCTGGGCGTCCACGTCGTATTCCAGACGCTCGCCGAGGTTGTTGACGATGGCTACCAGGCGCCGCGCATCGTCGTAGGTGTAGGCCAGCCAGCTACCGTCGCCGCGGGTCAGGCGGGTGATCTGCCCGACCGCGTCGTGGTCGAAGCGGGTGGTGCTGCCGGCACTGCTGATGGAGGCCAGGCGCGCGTCGATACCGCTGTAGGTCAGGGTACTGACCACGCCGTTGGCATCGGTGAGGGTGCCGGGGTTGCCGCGCTCGTCGTGCCCGCCCAGGCGGGTGACGTGGCCCAGGGCGTTGGTCACCGCGGTGAGGTTGCCCTTGGCGTCGTAGCTGTAGCGGATGACGTCCCGCACGTCGGTGCGCGGGCCGTCGGCGCTCTCGACCAGGCCCAGGGCGTTGTAGCTGTAGGACCAGCTGCGCTCGGCGGCCTGGCCGGGCTGGGCCAGCAGCACCGCCAGGGACAGGGCGCCGAATAGTTTCGTCTTCATGACTGCCTCCTTGCTCAAAGCGCTTCGGTGGTTTGCGCGATGACGCGACCACGCCCGTCGTACTGGTAGCGGGTGACCCGCCCCGCCTCGGTGATGCTCAGCGGCAGGGCCAGGGTGGGATGCCAGGTGGTGGCGATGGTGCGGGCCTGCGCGGTGCCGGCGGCCTCGGTACGGGAGATTTCCAGGCCGCGCGCGTCGTACTGGTAGGTGGTCAGGTTGCCGTTCCAGTCGGTTCGGCTGGCCGGCAGCCCGCTGGCCAGGTAGGTGACCTGCTGGCTGGCGGCCGGGCAGTGGGCGCTGGCTTCGCCGTCGCGGCGGGTGACCAGGCGGCGCTGGTCGAAGGTCTGGTAGTGGTAGAGCATCGACTTGCCCAGGGGGTTGGTGATCCGCACGCGGTTGGCATCGAGGTAGGCGAACTGCACGCTGCCGGCCTCGCCGGCATGGCTGCTGGAGGTGGCGCGCCCCTGGGCGTCGTAGGTCCAGGTGGCGAAGCGCAGGCCGCGGGCATCGGTGATCCCCGTGAGCAGCTGCGGGCGCTCGGCGACTTCGTAGTGGTAGTGCTGCTCTTCGTCACCCCGCATGACGCTGGCGAGGCGGCCGCGGTCGTCGTAGCGGTAGCTGACGCTCCAGTCGCCGAACTGCAGGCTCGCCAGCCGTTCGCCGTCGTAGCCGAGGCTGATCTGGCGGCCGCCGGCATCGCTGATCCGCACCAGGCGGCCGCCGGTATCCCGGGTGAACTGCAGGCTGCTGCCGATCACCGGGTCGAGGCGCCGCAGTTGCCCGAGCGCATCGTAGGTTTCGACGCTGGCGTCGGCGCCGGTGAGGCTCCAGCCGCCCTGTTCGGGCAGTTCGACCAGCGTGAGGCGCTCGTCGGCACTGGCCGTCCACTTGCCCGCCACGCGGGTGAAAGCGACTGCCCGGCCGTCGTCGCGATAGGCCTTCAGCGTGTCTGCCGTGAGCTTGGCGATGCGCTGGTTCCAGCCATGGCTCCAGCCGACTCCGAGGTCGCCGGCCTGGTTGCGGCTGCTCCAGTAGTTGCGGCTGAAGCCCAGCCTGGAGCCGGGCACGCTCAGATCGACCTCGACCTGCACCTTCTGCCCGGTGGCGCCGAGGATGGGGTTGCTGTCGTTGCATTCGTTGCTCTGGCATTGCGCGCAACACTGGCCGCTGCCATCCAGCACGCCGCTGGGGCAAAGGTCCGCCTCGCCGGAACGGTAGACAGAGGAAAGGTGGTAGGTGTCGGGTAGCCAGCGACCGAACAAGCGGCGCTCGATCACGAAGCGGCAAATGGACTCCGTGCCGTCGAGGTCGGTGAGCGAGTAGCTGTTGATGCGCCACTGCTGGCCGGGGCTCTGCTCGCGCTTCTGGAGCAGTTTGCGAAGGCTCTCGCCCTGCTCGCAGGCGGCTTCGGCCGAGGGCCAGGGGGTACGGGTCGCGTCGCGCCACTGGTATTCCGCCAGGCAGGCCTGGCTGATCAACAAGGCTCCCACTCCTGGGAGCAGGCAATGCAGATATGGACGAGGGTGCATGCTGGGTCCTCCATGAACAGTGGAGGCTCCAGTCAAGCGATGGCGGCAGGCGAAAAACGTTAACGCCTAGCCACTCCGGGCATCAGCAAAGCATCCCACGCCAATCGAGGATTCCACCTACCGGCAGAACGCCCTCGCTGACGAATGCGCCTAAAGGCGTCGGATCAGCGACTCCCGCGCCTTCGCCATTTCCTCCGCCGGCAGCTCCGCCCAGAGCACCGGCTTGCCGGCGATGAGCGCGCCCAGGGCGACGCCGTCGCGGTAGAGCACGCGGTTGCCGGCCACCGCCGGGACCTTGCTGCCCGGCAGCAGGGTGCCGGCGAGGTTGAGCGGGTCCACCGCCGAGAGCACCAGGTATTCGCCGTCCTTCTCGCGCCGGCGCACTTCGCGCAGCAGGCCCACGGCCTCGGGCAGGGCGAACTGTTCGCCGGTGAGGCCGGCGACGAAGCGCCCGCCGCGGATTTCCCCGCGGGCTTCCAGGCGATGGTAGACGCGCAGCAGGTCGCGCCAGGGCGGCAGCCAGTCGGCCTCGCGTTCCAGCACGCGCCAGCAGACCACGCCGTAGCGGCGCAGCAGGGTCATGGCGACGTGCTCCAGCACTTCGGCCTGCAGGCGTGGCGGCTGGCCCTCCAGCAGTTCGTTGCGCGGGCGGCGCAGCAGCGCCCAGCGGCCGGCGTCGGCCATGCCGAACAGCGGCGTGCGGGCCCGGCGCTCCTGGCGGCTGCGCTTGGCCGCCGGCAGCAGCAGCGCGCGCAGGCCGGCGAAGCTGTCGGCGTTCACCCGGCCCACCGCCACCAGTTCGCCGAGGGCCATTTCCAGTTCGCTGCGCAGCAGGTGCGCCTCGCTGGAAAGTTCGTCGAAAAAGAGCGCGCCTTGCTCCTGCAAGGCCTGCAGCACCTTCTGCGCCCTGGAGGACAGCTCGGGCTCCGGCGCGTCGGCGCACAGCGCGCCCCACAGCGGCAGCTGACGGCGCGGCAGCAGGACGATGGGGGTGCTGCGCAGCGGCCCGGCGCCGCTGCGCCCGCGCGCCGTGCTCCGGCTCGGCAGGCGCGCCCAGACCAGGCGGCCGGCGCGGCACAGGTCGTCCAGCCAGTTGATGCCGTAGTCGGCCACCCGCGCCGGCAGCAGGTCGCTTTCCCAGGCCCCGGCGGCGGCCTGGAAGCCTTCCAGCTGGCTCAGCACGCCGGCCAGGGCCTCGGCGCCGCGCACCCGCGTGGCCCGGGACACCCGCTGCCAGTCGAACAGGAAGCGCATGAAGTCGGCGCGCTCCACCGGCTCGATCTCGCGGCGCAGGCGGCGCACCGTGTAGCGGTGGATGCGCGCCAGCAGGTGGCGCTCGCACCATTGCTCGCCGTCGGCGTCGGGGCTGAAGCGGCCGCGCAGCACATAGCCCTCCCGCTCCAGGCCGGCCAGGGCGAAGGCTACGTCGGCAGCCGGCAGGTCGAGGTCGGTGGCCAGTTGCGCCTGGGTGCGCGGGCCGAAGCCGGTCAGGCGCGCGCGCAGCAATTCCAGGCGCGCGTCCTCGGCGGACCAGCCTTCCTGCAGCGCCGCCGGCAGTTGCAGCGCCGGTGACAAGCGCGCCTGTGGATAGACCGCCAGCAACTGGCTGAGGCGTTCGGCGGCCACCCAGAGGTCAGCCTCGCCACTGCGCAGGCGCGTTGCCCGTCCGGCCTTGGCCAGGCGCCCCAGCAGCAGCTCCCAGCCCAGGTTGGCGCGGGCTTCCTCGGCGAGGATGCAGCCCAGGCCGGTCAGCGCCTCGTGCATCTCGTCGGGGTCGCGGGCCTGCGGCCAGGCTTCGGCGCGCACCGCGGCGATGGCCTCGGGGTCCAGTGCGCCCAGGTCGTCGGCCGATTCCGGGTCGCTCCAGCGCCGGCTCAGCACGGCCTGGGTGCGGCGCTCTTCCAGCGGGGCGTCGTCGAGGTAGGCGTAGGGGCTGGCGCTGAGCACTTCCGCCGCCAGCGGCGAAGGGGCCGGCAGGTCGCGGGCATGCAGCGCCACCTCGCCGGCCTCCATGCGCCGCAGCAGGGCCAGCCAGCCCTCGCAGTCCATGGCTTCGTGCAGGCAGTCGTCGAGGGTCTGGGCCACCAGCGGGTGATCAGGAATCTGCCGCTCGCCAACAATGTTCTCCAGGCATGCCACCTGATCGGGGAATACCGAGGCCAGCAGATCCTCGCTGCGCATGCGTTGCAGTTGCGGCGCCACCTTGCGGCCGCCGCGGAAGCGCGGCAGGGCCAGCGAGGTGGTGGCGTTCCAGCGCCAGCGCACGCCGAACAACGGAGCGTCGAGCAGGGCCTGGACGAGCACGTGCTCGGCGTTCTTCGCGTTCAGGTAGCGCCACACCTCGTCCAGCGGGAAGCTGTGGCTGGTGGACAGCGAGAGGATGATGGCATCCTCGGTGGCCGCCGCCTGCAGCTCGAAGTTGAAGGTGCGGCAGAAACGCTTGCGCAGGGCCAGGCCCCAGGCGCGGTTGATGCGGCTGCCGTAGGGCGAGTGCAGCACCAGCTGCATGCCGCCGGATTCGTCGAAGAAGCGCTCCAGCACCAGCGCCGACTGGCTCGGCAGCACGCCGAGGGCGGCGCGGGCGCGGGCCAGGTACTCCACCAGTTGGCGCGCCGCGGCTTTCTGCAGGCCGAGGTCGTCCTCCAGCCAGCGCAGCGCCGGGGCCAGGGGTTCGGCACTGCCCTGCCCTTCGGCCAGCAGGTCATCCAGGCGCTCGCGCAGGCGCGACACGCTGACCGAAAGCTCGTCGCTGCGCCCCGGCGCCTCGCCCAGCCAGAACGGGATGTTCGGCGGCAGGCCCTGGGCGTCCTCGACGCGCACCTTGCCCGGTTCCACGCGGAGGATGCGGTAGGACACGTTGCCCAGCTGGAACACGTCGCCGGCCAGGCTCTCCACGGCGAAGTCCTCGTTCACCGTGCCCACGGCCAGGCCCTGGGGCTCCAGCAGCACCTGGTAGTCGCCGGCGTCGGGGATGGTGCCGCCGGAGGTCACCGCGGTCAGCCGCGCGCCGCGCCGGCCGCGCAGCAGGCCGTGGACGCCGTCGCGGTGCAGGTAGGCGCCGCGCTGGCCGTTGCGGCTGGTGTAGCCCTCGACGAGCATGCGCAGCACGGCGTCGAAGCGCTCGCGCGGCAGGCCGGCGTAGGGCTGGGCATGGGTCAGCAGTTGGTAGAGTTCGTCCTCGCGCCATTCGCGGCAGGCCACTTCGGCGACTATCTGCTGGGCCAGCACGTCCAGCGGCGCGCGGGGGATCGCCAGGGCGTCCAGTTCGTCGCGGCGCACGCTGTCGAGCAGCGCCACGCATTCGATCAGTTCGTCGCGGGAGGTCGGGAACAGCCGGCCCTTGGGCGTGCCGCCGACGCTGTGCCCGGAACGCCCGACACGCTGCAGGAAGGAGGCGATGGAACGCGGCGAGGCGACCTGGCAGACCAGTTCGACGTCGCCGATGTCGATGCCCAGTTCCAGCGAGGCGGTGGCCACCAGCACCGTCAGGCGCCCGGCCTTGAGCCGTTGCTCGGCGCCCAGGCGCTGTTCCTTGGACAGGCTGCCGTGGTGCGCGGCGACCTTGTCGATCCCCAGGCGCTCGCCCAGGTGGCGGGTAATGCGCTCGGCCAGGCGCCGGGTATTCACGAAGACCAGGGTGGTGCGGTGCTCCTCGGCCAGCGCGGCGAGTCGGTCGTAGACGCTGTCCCAGACCTCGTGGGACATCACCGCCTCCAGCGGCGCCGGCGGCACCTCGATGCCCAGGTCGCGGGCGCGGCTGTAGCCGATGTCGACGATGCGGCAGTCCGCGTGGCCGCAGAGGAATTCCGCCACTGCCTCGATGGGCTTCTGCGTGGCCGACAGGCCGATGCGCACCAGCGGTTCGGCGCATAGCGCCTGCAGGCGTTCCAGGGACAGCGCCAGGTGGCTGCCGCGCTTGCTGCCGGCCAGGGCGTGGATCTCGTCGACGATGACGCTGCGCGCGCCGGCCAGCATCTGCCGCCCGGAGTCGGAGCCGAGCAGCACGTAGAGGGATTCGGGGGTGGTCACCAGGATGTGCGGCGGCCGCCGGCGCATGGCCTCGCGCTCGCCCTGGCTGGTGTCGCCGGTGCGCACCGCGCTGCGGATGTCCACGGCCGGCAGGCCCAGGCGCTCCAGCTCGGCGCGGATGCCGGCCAGCGGCTCCTCCAGGTTGATGCGGATGTCGTTGGACAGCGCCTTGAGCGGCGAGACGTAGACCACGCAGGTGCGGTCCGGCAGCTCGTCGCCGTTGGCCAGGCCCTCGCGCACCAACTGGTCGATGGCCGAGAGGAAGGCGGTGAGGGTCTTGCCAGAGCCGGTGGGCGCGGCGACCAGGGTCGAGCGCCCGGCGCGGATCGACGGCCAGGCCTGCACCTGGGCCGGGGTGGGCGCGGCGAAATGGCGGGCGAACCAGGCGGCGACGGCGGGGTGGAAACCCTGGAGGACGTCGCTGGGGGGCGCGCTGCTGGCGAGTCGGTTCATGGGCACCAATATGGTGGCAGCGCGCGAAGCCCTCAAGGGCCGCCGATCGCGGCTAGGGGCTAGGCGGTGGCCAGGTTCAACCCTGGCGCGGATTGCCGCCTGGGTGTGGCGGCGTATAACCGCGAACGGTTATACGCCCTACGTCACGGTCAAGCCTGGCGTGGGGCGAACAATCGCTCCTACAGGTTGACGCCGAACCTCCCGCCCCTGCCGGACGGCTCCCTCTCCCGCTTGCGGGAGAGGGCTGGGGAGAGGGGCGGAGTCAATCCGAAGCACAGTTGCCGCCTGGTGTGGCGGCGTATAACCGCGAACGGTTATACGCCCTACGTCACGGTCGAGTCTGGCGTAGGGCGAATAACGCTCCGCGTTATCCGCCGTTTGGCCTTGGCCACAGGCGGCTCCGGGCTTCAAGCTGGCCCCTACGACTCCCCACCCTGCCCCAACCCGTGCTGGCGCAGCTTGTTGGCGATGGTGGTGTGCGAGACGCCCAGGCGCTTGCCCAGCAGGCGGCTGCTGGGGTGCTCGCGGTACAGGCGCTCCAGCACCGCGCGCTCGAAGCGGCCGACGATGGCGTCCAGGCCGCCTTCCAGGGAGAAGTCACCCAAGGGGTGCGGCGCGCCGTAGTCCGGCAGGCGGATGTGCTCGGCCTTGATGGTGCCGCCCTCGCACAGCGAGACGGCCTGGAACAGCACGTTCTCCAGCTGGCGCACGTTGCCCGGCCAGTGGTAGCGGCCCAGGCGGTCCATGGCCTGGGCCGCCAGCTGCGGCAGCGGGCAGCCGATCTGCCGGCTGGCCTGGTCGAGGAAGTGCTCCACCAGCGGCGCCAGGCCATCGAGGCATTCGCGCAGCGGCGGGATGTGCAGCGAAAGCACGTTGAGGCGGTGGTAGAGGTCCTGGCGGAACTCGCCCTTGGCGCACAGCTCGGACAGGTCCACCTGGGTGGCGCAGATCACCCGCACGTCCAGGTACACCTCCTCGTCGCTGCCCACCCGGCGGAAGCAGCCGTCCTGCAGGAAGCGCAGCAGCTTGGCCTGCAGGCGCGGGCTCATCTCGCCGACGCCGTCGAGGAACAGGGTGCCGCCGGCGGTGAGTTCGAGCAGGCCGAGCTTGCCTTCCGGGCGCGCGCCCTCGAAGGCGCCGGGGCCGTAGCCGAACAGCTCGGTCTCGGCCATGGATTCGGGCAGGCCGGCGCAGTTCAGCGCCATGAACGGCGACTGCCCGCGCGGGCTGGCCAGGTGGCAGGCGCGGGCCAGCAGTTCCTTGCCGGTGCCGGTCTCGCCCTCGATCAGCAGCGGCGCGTCCAGCGGCGCCATGCGCCGGGCCTCGCGCACCACCGCGGCCATCACCCGCGAACTCTGGAAAATGCTGTCGAAGCCGCGCAGCTCGTGCTTGCGCACGTTGTAGATGCGCTCGCCGACGCGGTCGGCGCGGTGCAGGGTGAGCACGGCGCCGGCCAGGGCCTCGCTTTCGTCGTGCTCGGTCTGCAGCGGGGCGATGTCGGCGAGGAACACGTCGCCCTTGATCTTCACCCGCAGGCCGTTGATCCGCGCCTTGTTCGCCCGCACCAGCTCCGGCAGGTCGAGGTCCTCGGCGTAGCGCGCCAGGGGATGCCCGGCACCTCGTCGACGCGCACCCCGAGCAACTGCGCGGCGGCGCGGTTGCCGGCGACTATCTGCCCGGCCATGTCGATGGACAGCACCGGGAAGTCCAGCGCCGCCAGCAGTGCGTTCAGCTCCAGGTGGCGGCGCTCGCTGGGCATCAGGCCGACGCGCTTGACGCCGAACACCCCGGGGATGACCTCCAGCTTGGGCTTGAGCGACTGGAACTGCAGGTTGATCAGGTTCGGGCAGAGCAGGTAGATGGCGTTGCCCTGCTCGCCGCCGACCTCGCCGCGGTTGACGTTGATGCCGTAGTCGACCAGCAGGTTGAGGATGTCGCGCAGGATGCCGACGCGGTTCTGGCAGTGGACTTTGATACGCATGGCGAGCCCGGTGATTGTCGTTGTGCGGGGCGACGCCCGGCCGGATTTCGCCGGCGGGGCGGAAATTTCCGTCAAGAATATGTGACAGCCGGCGTCATCAGCAAGTCGATGCCTGGCGATTCACCGCGATTCGTAACCTTTTCTTTACAGGCAAAGGGGATTTGCAGCCCTCGCCCACGGCAGGCAGGGGCTGCATGGGCACGCCGACGCGGCTATTGATTGAGGCATCAAAACAACAAAGGCCTCGAAGCCGGAGGACCCATGAAGACAACGCAGTACGTGGCCCGCCAACCTGACGAAGACGGTTTCATCCACTACCCCGAAGCCGAGCACCAGGTGTGGAACACCCTGATCACCCGCCAGTTGAAGGTGATCGAAGGCCGCGCCTGCCAGGAATACCTGGACGGCATCGAGCAACTCGCCCTGCCCCACGACCGCATCCCGCAACTGGGCGAGATCAACCGCGTACTGCAAGGCGCCACCGGCTGGCGCGTCGCCCGCGTCCCGGCGCTGATCCCCTTCCAGACCTTCTTCGAGCTGCTGGCCAGCCAGCAGTTCCCGGTGGCCACCTTCATCCGCACCCCGGAGGAGCTGGACTACCTGCAGGAGCCGGACATCTTCCACGAGATCTTCGGCCACTGCCCGCTGCTGACCAACCCCTGGTTCGCCGAGTTCACCCACACCTACGGCAAGCTCGGCCTGGCCGCCAGCAAGGAAGAACGCGTGTACCTGGCGCGGCTGTACTGGATGACCATCGAGTTCGGCCTGCTCGACACCCCGCAGGGCCGGCGCATCTACGGCGGCGGCATCCTCTCCTCGCCGAAGGAGACGGTCTACAGCCTCTCCGGCGAGCCCGAGCACCAGGCATTCGACCCCGTGGAAGCCATGCGTACGCCCTACCGCATCGACATCCTGCAGCCGCTGTATTTCGTGCTGCCGGAGCTCAAGCGCCTGTTCGAGCTGGCCCACCAGGACATCATGACGCTGGTCCGCCAGGCCATGCAGCTGGGCCTGCATGCGCCCAAGTTCCCGCCGAAGCAGGCGGCCTGAACCCCGAACGCTGCTACCTGACCTAATGTAGGAGCGAGCTTGCTCGCGAACCCTTCGCGAGCAAGAACCAGGCGTCCCCCCTCGCTCCTACAATCCTAAGCTCAACGCCTTGCCTGCGAACCTTACAAGGAGAACCCCATGACCGCCCTCAACCAAGCCCATTGCGAAGCCTGCCGCGCCGACGCTCCCCACGTTTCCGACGAGGAACTGGCGGAACTGATCAAGCAGATCCCGGACTGGAACATCGAGGTGCGCGACGGCCACATGGAGCTGGAGCGCGTGTACCTGTTCAAGAACTTCCGCCACGCCCTGGCCTTCACCAATGCCGTCGGCGCCATCGCCGAGGAGGAAGGCCACCACCCGGACCTGCTGACCCAGTGGGGCAAGGTCACCGTCACCTGGTGGAGCCACGAACTCAAGGGCCTGCACCGCAACGACTTCATCATGGCCGCGCGCACCGACGCGCTGGCCAAGGTCGCCGAGGGCCGCAAATGAGCCATTTCGCCCAGGTGCCCCGGGTGCCCGGGGACCCCATCCTCGGCCTGCTCGATGCCTACCGCGCCGACCCCAACCCGGCCAAGCTGGACCTGGGCGTGGGCGTCTACAAGGACGCCCAGGGCCTGACGCCGATCCCCCGCGCGGTGAAGCTCGCCGAGCAGTTGCTGGTGGAGCGCGAGACCACCAAGAGCTACGTCGGCGGCCACGGCGACGCGCTGTTCGCCGCGCGCCTGTGCGAACTGGTGCTGGGCAGCGACTCGCCGCTGCTGGCCAGCCAGCGCGCCGACGCCAGCCAGACGCCCGGCGGCACCGGCGCCCTGCGCCTGGCCGCGGACTTCATCGCCCGTTGCCTGCCCGGCCGCGGCATCTGGGTCAGCGACCCGACCTGGCCGATCCACGAGACGCTGTTCGCCGCCGCCGGCCTGAAGGTACACCACTACCCCTACGTCGGCGCCGACAACCACCTGGACGTGGAGGGCATGCTCGCCACCCTGGAAAAGGTGCCCCACGGCGACGTGGTGCTGCTGCACGCCTGCTGCCACAACCCCAGCGGCTTCGACCTGGCCTACAACGACTGGCAGAAGGTGCTGGAAGTGGTGCGCCGCCGCGAGCTGCTGCCGCTGATCGACTTCGCCTACCAGGGCTTCGGCGACGGCCTGGAGGAGGACGCCCGCGCCGTGCGGCTGTTCGCCGAGAGCCTGCCGGAGCTGCTGGTGACCAGCTCCTGCTCGAAGAACTTCGGCCTCTACCGCGACCGCGTCGGCGCCCTGCTCGTCTGCGCCGCCAACGCCGAACAACTGGGCAACGTGCGCAGCCAGCTGGCCAGCCTGGCGCGCAACCTCTGGTCCACGCCGCCGGCCCACGGCGCCGAGGTGGTGGCGACCATCCTCGGCGATCCCGAGCTGAAGCAGGTCTGGCTGGAGGAAGTGACCGCCATGCGCACCCGCATCGCGGCGCTGCGCCTGGGCCTGGTCGAGGCCCTGCAGCCCCACGGCCTGGCCGAGCGCTTCGCGCACATCGCCATCCAGCGCGGCATGTTCTCCTACACCGGGCTGAGCCCGGAGCAGGTGCGCCGCCTGCGCGAGGAACACAGCGTGTACCTGGTCGGCAGCGGCCGCGCCAACGTCGCCGGGCTGGACGCCAACCGCCTGGACGACCTGGCCCGGGCCATCGCCGCGGTCTGCGCCTGAAAGTTTTTTCCACCCTCGCTCGACCGGCCGCTGGCCGGTCTTTTTTTGCCCGCGCTCAGCCCGCCGGCAACGGCCCGGCCTGGCGCTTCCAGCGCCCCGGGGTGGTCCCGGTCCAGCGCTGGAAGGCCCGGCAGAAGCTGGCCGCCTCGGCGTAGCCCAGGCACTGGGCGACGCCGTTCAGGTCCATGCGCGACTCCAGCAGCAGGCGCTCGGCCAGGCGCAGGCGGATGGCGTCGCTCAGCGGCTGGAAGCGCTGGCCTTCGGCGGCCAGGCGGCGCTGCAGGGTGCGCTCGGAAAGCCCCAGGCGCTGCGCCACCTCGCGGCAGCCGGGCAGGCTCGCGGCATCGCGCACCAGCAGGCGCTGCACCGCCCGTGCGGTGGGTGTGGCGGCCAGGGGCAGCGCCAGTTCCTCGCAGAGCTTCTCGCACAACTGCTCGCCACTGCTGCGGCTGTCCGGGTTGGCCTGCGGCAGGCTGGCCTCCAGGTCGGCGCGGGCGAACAGCAGGGCGTTGCGCGTGGCGCCGAAGCGCACCGGGTAGGGCCAGGCGCAGGCATAGGCGTCGGGGTCGGCCGGCGCCTCGGCGCGCAGCTCCAGGGCCAGCGGCTGCACCGGGCGCTGCAGCAGCTCGCCGGCCAGCTGCAGGCAGCCGGCGATGCCGCGCTCGACCACGAAGGCGCGGGCGTCCGGCGGCAGCACCTGGTCGTCGAAGATCATCCAGTGCCCGCGCGGCTCGGCCTCGCTGCTCACCGGGCAAAGCGTCAGGGCCAGGCCCTGGTAGCGGCCGAAGGTCTCGAAGGCCTCCCGCAGGCTGCGGCAGGCGAGCATGGTGAAGCCCAGCAACCCCAGCGAGGTGAGGTGGTAGTGGCGCCCGGCGGCGAAGCCCAGGCCGGGGCGGGCGCCCTGCTGCAGCAGGTTGCGGATCACCGCCAGCTCCTGCCAGGCCTGGATCTGCGCATGGCGCCCGGCCAGTTCGCGCGGCTCGATGGCGCTGCCCACCAGGCAGGCCTCCGCGGCCAGGCCCTCGCTGCGGGCGCAGTCCAGCAGGTGGCGCACGCCGGTGATGTCGCGGGTCTGTCGCCAGTCCATGGGGGCTCCTGCAGGTGGCGGGAATCATCAATTTCTGGCGCCGATCATCATGGCGCAAGTACGCCGCGGCGACCATCCTCAACAGGCCGACAACACCAACAAGAGGGCACCCCATGTTCGAGTTCTTCTACGCCTTGCCGAGCCAGAACCGCGCCGCCAGCTACCGCCACTTCCAGATCGTCCCCGCCACCGGCGCCATAGGCGCGGACGTCAGCGGCGTCGACCTGCGCACCCTGGGCGAGGAAGGCTTCGCCGAACTGCGCCAGGCCCTGCTGGCGCACAAGGTGCTGTTCATCCGCGGGCAGTCGCTGGCCGTCGAGGACCTGGAGGCGGTCACCCTGCGCTTCGGCGAGTTCGGCCGCGAGCCCTACGTCCAGGGCCTGCCCGACCATCCCCACGTGGTGCGGGTGGTCAAGGAGGCCGACGAGAAGACCCCGGTGGTGTTCGGCGGCGCCTGGCACAGCGACTGGTCGTTCCAGGAACGCCCGCCGGCCTTCACCCTGCTCTACGGCCACGACATCCCGCCGTTCGGCGGCGACACCCTGTACGCCAACATGGCGCTGGCCTACGAGTGGCTGTCGCCCAAGCTGCGCGCGCAACTGGAGAGCCTGGACGCCATCCACAGCCCGGAACGCGCCTACGGCGCCGAGGCCAAGCACAACGACCTGATGGAGAACATGGCGGTGCGCTACGGCAACGCCGACGGCGAGACCCGCTCGCACCCACTGGTGACGCGCCACCCGGAGACCGGCAAGAAAATACTCTTCGTCAACCCGGCCTATACCAGCGGCATCAAGGGCATGCGCCCGGCCGAGGCGCAGCCGCTGCTGGACTACCTCTACGGCATCGCCACCCAGCCGGCCTTCACCTGCCGCATGCGCTGGAGCCAGGGCACCCTGGCGATCTGGGACAACCGCAGTACCTGGCACTATCCGGTGTCGGACTACCATGGGATGCGGCGTGAGATGTATCGGACTACGGTGGTGGGTGAGGTGCCTAGCCGGTAAGAGACGCTGCTTTGCTGCTTTGCTCTTCGTAGGAGCGAGCTTGCTCGCGAACAATCTCCCCGATAACTCCTCTGCCAACCCCACCTCTGTTCCCTCTCCCTAACCCTCTCCCTGAAGGGAGAGGGGACCGTTCGGCGTGCTCGGGTATTTTGGAGTTAGCCGGCAACTCCGAAGGTTGCCGGCTGAAACCACTCCTTCTCTCGGCACGGACAAGCCCCCTCTCCCTTCAGGGCGGGGCGCGCAGCCGAGGGATGGGGAGAGGGGGCGGAGTCAATTCGAAGCACCAATGGCCCCGGCAAACTCCGTTCGCGAGCAAGGGCTAGACGCCCCCTCGCTCCTACGAAAAGCCCAGCCCCCTACCCGCCGAACCGCCCCGCATGCTCCTGCAGCATCCCCCGCAACAACTGCGCCGCCGGCGACAGGTAGGCGCCCTGGCGCACCGCCAGGCCCATGGTGCGCGTCAGGGTGGTTTCCGCCAGCCTCACCTCACGCAACTGGCCCATCCCATGCAGCCCGCCGTCCAGCGTTTCGCGGGCGACGAAGCTGAGCAGGCGGGTGCGGGCGATCAGGTTGGGCAGCATGGGGATGGCGTTGGTCTCGATCTGCACCTGCGGCGGCGGCAGGCCGTGGGCCTGGAAGGTGGCGTCCATCCAGCGCCGCGACGACACCCCGGGCGCCGGCAGCACCCAGCGGTAGCGGCACAGGTCGGCGATGGCCACCGGGCCGTCGAACAGCGGGTGCTCGCGGCTGGCCACCACCACCACCTGGTCCTGCAGCAGCGGCTCGCTGGCCAGGTGCGGGTCGTCGAGGATGCGCGAGCAGATCGCCATGTCCAGGCGCCCGCTGCGCAGGGCCTCGCGCAACACGTCGTCCTGGCCCAGGGACAGGCTGATGGTCACCTCCGGGGCGCGCTGCAGCAGTTCCTCCACCAGCGGCGGCAGCAGGTACTCGGCCATGGTCGCGGCACAGCCCAGGCGGATGTTGCCCACCAGGCCGCTGGCGAAGTCGCGCACCTCGCGGCGCGTCTCCTCGATGTCCTGGCGCAGCTGGCGGGCGCGCCGCAGCATCAGCTCGCCGGCGGGGGTCAGGCGGATGCGCCGGCCCTCGCGCTGGAACAGGCTGGTGCCCAGGGACTGCTCCAGGCGCTGGAT
Source organism: Pseudomonas sp. 273 (assembly GCF_029201425.1). Classification (NCBI taxonomy): domain Bacteria; kingdom Pseudomonadati; phylum Pseudomonadota; class Gammaproteobacteria; order Pseudomonadales; family Pseudomonadaceae; genus Pseudomonas; species Pseudomonas sp. 273. The sequence continues at coordinate 1,455,383 of NZ_CP116775.1, read as the reverse complement.
GCTCTTGGTCAGCGCCGGCTGGCTGCGCCCCAGGCGCTCCGCCGCGCGGCCCAGGTGGCCGAGCTCGGCGATGGTTTCGAAGTAGGCGAGATCGCGCAGGTCCATGGCGGTCATCCGATAAATTTCAGGAATGAATTCATGACTATTAGAAAATGGACTTGATGGATCGCGCTATCGATAATTTTCCGCGTTGTCCGCAGTCCGGAGTCCTCGCGTGTCCAGCCGTCCAGCCCAGCGCCTCAGCCGTATCCCCGCCAGCCTGCAATGGCCGGCCCTGATCCTGGCGGCCGGCGGCGCCGGGCAACTGCTCGCCTGGCTGGGCATCCCCGCCGCGCTCTTCCTCGGCCCCATGCTGGTGGCCATCGCCTTCGGCGTCGGCGGCGCCGGCATCCGCCTGCCGCGCCAGGCCTTCCGCCTCAGCCAGGGCTGCATCGGCCTGCTGGTGGCCCACGCCATCAACTGGTCGGTGCTGCAGGCCATGGCCGCGTCCTGGCCGCTGATGCTCTGCGCCACCCTGCTCACCCTGCTGCTCAGCGCCGTGGTCAGCTACGCCATGGTGCGTTTCGGCGGCATCCCCGGCAGCACCGCCGCCTGGGGCACCGCGCCGGGCGGCGCGGCGGCCATGGTGGCGATGGCCGAGTCCCACGGAGCCGACCCGCGGGTGGTGGCCACCATGCAGTACGTGCGGGTGGTCTGCGTGGTCATGGCCGGCGCCCTGGTCGGCCGCCTGCTGGGCATCGAGGGCGGCGCCTCGGCGGCCCACAGCACGCCGCTGGACGACGCCGGCCACCTGCCCGGCCTGGTCAACTGCCTGCTGCTGATCTTCGTCGGCGTCAGCCTGGGCGCGCGCCTGCCGGCCGGCCCGCTGCTGGTGCCGCTGGTGGCCGGCGCGGCGCTGCAGCTGGGCGGGCTGCTGCAGATCACCCTGCCGCACTGGCTGCTGGTGCTGGCCTACGGGGTGATCGGCTGCTACATCGGCCTGCGCTTCGACCGCGCCAGCCTGGCCTACGTCGGCCGCCACCTGCCGGCCATGCTGGTCAGCGCCATCGCCCTGATCCTCAGCTGCGCGCTCTTCGCCTGGGCCCTGGCGGCCATCACCGGCATGGACTTCCTGTCCCTCTACCTGGCCACCAGCCCCGGCGGCCTGGACGCCATGGCGATCATCGCGGTGGACACCCACTCCGACGTCGGCCTGGTGCTGGCCATGCAGACCCTGCGGCTGTTCGTGGTGCTGTTCAGCGGCGTCTCCATCGCCCGCCTGGTGATCCGCCTGAGCCACGCCTGAGGCCCGGCGCCTTGTGCGCATGGCGAAGGGGGTTCAGGATCGGAGGCTTTCCATCGGCCAAGGACAGCCCCATGCACCAGCCCACCGCCTGGCACGTCACCCACTGGAGCGACGACCCCTTCAGCCTCGGCGCCTACAGCGCCCTGCTGCCCGGCGGCACGCCGGCGCACCGCGCCACCCTCGGCGATTGCCTGGCCGGGCGCCTGGTGCTCGCCGGCGAAGCCTGCAACCCGCGGGCGCCAGCCATGACCCACGGCGCCTGGGACGATGGCCTGCGCGCCGCCGAACTGGCCCTGGGCGCGGGTGCCCGCCGGGTGATCGTCATCGGCGCCGGATGCGCCGGCCTGGCCGCCGCGCGGCGCCTGCGCGGGCAAGGCGTCGACTGCGTGGTGCTGGAAGCCCGCGAGCGCATCGGCGGGCGCACCCACAGCATCCGCCTGGGCGCGGTGAGCCTGGACGTCGGCGCCGCCTGGCTGCAGCAGTTCGCCGACAATGCCCTGGCCGGCGAAGCCCTGCGCCTGGGGCTGAGGCTGGTGGAAACCGACTTCGCCAAGCCGCTGGCCGCCGCCAGCGATGGCCCGCTGCCGGACATAGACGCGGCCTGGCAGGCCCTGCGCAGCGGGCTGGACCGGCAACTGCCGCTGGCCGAGGGCATCGAGCGCTACCTGGCCGGCCTGGACAGCGCGCAGGCCCGCGCCACGCGCTTCGCCATCGACGCCAACCTGATCCTCGAAGCCTGCCTGCCGCTGGCGCAACTGTCGGCAGACGCCCTGGACGAGGATGGCGTGGGCAATGGCGACCGCTTCCTGCCCGGCGGCTACGGCCAGCTCATCGAGCACCTGGCCCGGGGCCTGGACATCCGCCTGGGCCAGCCGGTGACGCACATCGACTGGTCGGGCGAGCAGGTCCGGGTGAACGACGAGCGGGGCGACTTCTGCATCTGCAGCGTGCCGCTGGGCGTGCTCAAGACGCTGCGTTTCGCCCCGGCGCTGCCGGCGGCGCAGCAGGACGCCCTGGCCCACCTGGGCATGGGCCGCCTGGAGAAGGTGGTGCTGCAGTTCGAACGGCGCTGGTGGCCGCGTTCGCCCTCGGGCTACCTGCGCTGGTACGACAGCCCGGCGAGCTGGGGCGAATGGCTGGACCTCACCGATGCCGTGGGCACGCCGACGGTAGCCGGGCTGATCGCCGCCGACGCGGTGGAACGCCAGTTCGCCGGGCGCAGCGACGAACAGATCGCCCTCGCCGCCCGCGACGCCCTGCAGGCCTGGGCCGCCGCGCTGCAAGGCTCGCGCTAGAACCCTTCGAGGGTAGCGTCCAGCAGGCGTTCGAGGTAGGCGCTGCCCAGTTCCTCGTTGGAGAACAGGATGCGGTAGACCAGCGGGGCCATCAGCCGGTCGACGATCCGGTCCACCGCCGGCAGGGCCTCGCCGCGCCCGGCGGCGCGCGCGAGGATGCAGTCGAACTGGCCGCGGGCGATCTCCAGGCAGCGCCCGGAGCAGCCGCCGCCGGCCGCCAGCAGGTCGAGCACCACGGCGCGGCCGGGCACCGAGGCGGTCTCCTCCATGTACTGCTCGCCCCAGGCGCGCAGGTCGCCGCGCAGGCTGCCGGTGTCCGCCGGCTCGGCATCCGGGCGGATGCGCTGCAGGGCGACGTCGCCCAGCAGTTCGTTGAGGTCGCCCCAGCGCCGGTAGATGGTCGAGGGCGTCACCCCGGCGCGCGCGGCTATCAGCGGCACCGTCAGTTCGCCACGTTCGCGCTCCTCCAGCAGTTCCGCCACCGCCTTGTGCACCGAGGCCTGCACCCTCGCGCTGCGGCCCCCGGCCGCACGCCCTGATTGATCGCCATAGTCACCTTAACGCAAAGAATTTGCTTTTGTGCCGAAAGAGGTCCAGCATCTCGCAAAAGCTAAATATTAGCCTTTGCGAGGCCGAACATGACACCCACCTTACCCAAAAGCTCGGGCGAACGCCGCCCCGGCCTGCCCCCAAGGGCCGCCACCGGGCTGCTCGGCGCCATCCTCATGGGGTTTCTCGCCGCCGCCAGCGCGCCCACCCCGCTGTATGCGCTGTACCGCGAAACCTGGGGCTTCTCGCCCACGTTGCTGACGCTGGTGTTCAGCATCTACGCCGGCGGCCTGTTGCTGGCGCTGCTGGTGTTCGGCTCGCTGTCCGACCACCTCGGCCGCCGCCCGCTGATCCGCGCCGCGCTGCTCATCGAGCTGCTGGCGATGGCGGTGTTCCTGTTCGCCGGCTCGGTCCAGGCGCTGATCCTGGCGCGCCTGCTGCAGGGCTTCGCCACCGGCCTTGCGACCAGCGTGCTGGGGGCCGCCCTGCTGGACTTCGACCGCGAGCGCGGCCCGCTGGTCAACAGCATCGCCCCCATGCTCGGCCTGGCCCTGGGCGCGCTGGGCAGCAGCGCCCTGGTGCAGTTCGCCGGCGAGCCGCTGCACCTCGTGTACCGGGTGCTGTTCGGCCTGTTCGCGCTCTGCCTCGTATTGCTGTGGCGCCTGCCGGAGAGCGTCAGCCCGCAGCCGGGCGCCCTGGCCTCGCTGCGCCCGCGCATCCGTATCCCGCCCCAGGCGCGCCGGGCTTTCTGGAGCGTCGCACCGCTCAACGCCAGCCTCTGGGCCCTGGGTGGCTTCTACCTGTCGCTGGGGCCGAGCCTGGCGCGCCAGGTCAGCGGCCTGCAGGCGCCACTCACCGGCGGCATGCTGGTGTTCCTGCTGACCGCCTGCGGCGCCCTGGCGATCTTCACCCTGCGCCACGGCACGGCAGCGGTCATCCTCCGGCGTGGCGGCCTGGCCCTGGTCGGCGGCCTGCTGCTGACGCTGCTGGGCATCGACAGCGGCAACGCCTGGCTGTTCTTCTCCGGCACCGCGGTGGCCGGGCTGGGCTTCGGCGGCGGCTTCCTCGGCGCCTTGCGCGCAGTGGTGCCGCTGGCCCATGCCCACGAGCGCGGCGGGCTGATGGCCAGCTTCTACGTGCTCAGCTACCTGGCCTTCAGCCTCCCGGCGGTGCTCGCCGGCAGCGCCACCCAGCGCTACGGCCTGGTCCCCACCACCAACGGCTATGCCGGCGTGCTCATCCTGCTGGCCAGCCTGGTGCTGCTGTTCAGCTGGCGCAACGCCAGGGCCGCGGCGCCGACGGCCGGCTAACCCCGCGAGCACGATCCCCAGGCTGCGTAGGATGGCGTCGAGCGCAGCGATACCCATCTAGGGGGGTCGCCTCGCTCGTCCCATCCTCCGAAGAGCCGGCAGGCCCCTTCAGTAATCCACCTTGCCCCGCCCGGCCTTGATCGCCCCGCGCTTGCTCTTGCCTTCCAGGCGGCGGGTCTTGGAGCCGAGGGTCGGGCGCGTCGGCTTGCGCTTCTTCTGCACCTTGGCCACCGAGCGGATCAGCTCGGCCAGGCGCTCCAGCGCGTCCTCTCGGTTCTGTTCCTGGGTGCGGTACTGCTGGGCCTTGATCACCACCACGCCGTCGCCGCTGATGCGCTGGTCGCTCAGCGCCAGCAGGCGTTCCTTGTAGAAATCCGGCAGCGACGAGGCGCGGATGTCGAAGCGCAGGTGCACCGCGCTGGACACCTTGTTGACGTTCTGCCCGCCGGCGCCCTGGGCGCGGATGGCGCTCAGCTCGATTTCGGCGTCGGGCAGCTGCACGGTGTTGGAGATGATGAGCATGGCGGGGGATTCGGGCGAAAGGAAAGCACAGCATAACGCGCAATCCCGAGCCGGCACAGAACGCGGACCAGCGCGGCGCAAGGCCGATTCCTGACTCGCGGATCAATTTTTGAATACACTTGTGTATACAAAAATCTCTTGCAATGAATCCAACAGACCTTTAGAACCGTCCCTGTCCGACCGCGGGCAGTCACGCGGCAACCGGCCCCATAACAACAACAAGATCGAGGTGCAGCATGTTCCGCCCGGTTCCATCCGTGCCGGCGCCCAGCGCCGTCCGCCACCATCCGCGTACGTCCCGCCGCCTGAGCAGCGGCAGCCGTATCGCCCTGAGCGCCGCGCTGCTGGCCGGCCTCCCCCTGGACGCGGCCGTCGCCGACGACGACCGCTTCTTCGAGTGGACCAGCAACACGCTGGGCTTCCGCTACGGCCAGCAGTTCACCAACCCGAACAACCCGGACAAGTTCGCCAAGCGCATCTACAGCTTCAGCCACGCCGACGGCTACCGCTACGGCAGCAACTTCTTCCACCTGGACGTGTTCCTCTCCGACAGCCGCGACCCGCGCAAGGGCACCGACCACGGCGGCAGCGAGGTCTACGCGGTGTACCGCCACCAGCTGTACGCCTCGCGGGTGTTCGACCTGCCGCTGGGCAAGGGCCTGGTGAAGGACCACGCGCTCACCCTCGGCTTCGACGCCAGCCGCAACAACAACCTGGCCTCGGCGAAGAAGCGCGCCCTGGTGATCGGCCCCACGGTGAAGTTCAACGGCGCCGGGGTGCTCGACCTGAGCCTGATGTACTACCGTGAGAAGAACCACTTCGGCGTGCCCGGCGCGCGCCACCCGGAGCACACCTTCGACGGCACCTACATGGTCAACCTGACCTGGCTGAAACCCTTCCAGCTCGGCGAGCGCATGGCCAAGTTCCAGGGCTTCCTCAACCACGTCGGCGAGAAGGGCGAGGACTACAACGACAAGGACACCGCCCCCGAGACGCTGGTACGCACCTCGCTGATGGTGGCGGCCCTGCCCGGCGCCAGGCGCCAGCCGAACCTCTGGCTCGGCGTGGGCTACGAGTACTGGCACAACAAGTTCGGCGTGGACGGCGGCACCGGCAGCCGCACCTCGACGCCGACGGTGAACCTCGAGTTCAGTTTCTGAGGTTCGTGCCGCCGGTTGGCCCTGAGCGGTTGGCGGGAAGATCGCGGACGGAGTCCGCTCCTACAAACCGTACCTCCCTGGAACTGTAGGAGCGGGCCCTGCCCGCGATTTCGCGCGCAGGGCGCGCTCCTACAGGGGAATGGCACGACTCGGGCTGCGTAGGAGCGGACTCTGTCCGCGATTCGCGCAGGGCCCATTCATGCCACCGACGAAAAAGCCCGGTACTGCAGGCTGTGTGAAAACCTCAGGATCGGTCCCACTGGTTAAAAAACAACCTGGATTTCGCGTTTCTACGTGGATTCTGGATTGGCTGAATAGCCAAGCCTCTTCAGATTTCACGTAGGAACGCGCTCTTCGAAGAGCCGCTCGGTTTTTCACACAGCCTGACTGGCCGGGCTTTCTCGTTGCAGCGAACTCAGCGCTCCTTGCAGGAAACGCCATCGGCGGGCTCGCCGCCCTTCCAGTCCTTGTACAGGGTGGCTTCCTCGCCCTTGGTCCACCACACGTACTGGCCGGCGGCGTATTTGGCGCCGGAGGCGGAGATGACGTTGGCGAACACCAGGCTGGAGCTGTCGCTGACCGGCACCACCGCCAGGTGGTTGTCGCCCTTGTTCAGGTACTGGACGCTGAACTTGCGGCCGTCGTCGCACTTGTAGTCGACGCTGCGCGAATCCAGCTTGGCGTCGCCGGGCAGGACCAGCGCGTCCACCGGCGGCGCCTTCTTCTCCTCGCCGCCACCACAGGCGACCAGCAGCACGGGAACGGCGGCGGCCAGCAGCCAGAATGCTTTTTTCATGGGTGTCCCTCTGACGAAAAATGGCCCGGACACTCTAGCCAAGGTTCGCCGCCAGCGGCAACGCCGCGCGCCCCGGCGAAAAGTCGGGCGCGCGGCGGGCCTTCACTCGGCCAGCGCCAGCGCCGGCTGCGCGGCGCGCGAACGCTTGAGGCGGTAGCAGGCGAACATCACCAGCAGCCACAACGGGATCACGTACACCGAGACCTGGATGCCCGGGATCAGCGCCATCACCCCGAGGATGAACAGCACGAAGGCCAGGCACAGCCAGTTGCCGTAGGGATGGAAGATGGCGCGGAAGGCGGTGCGCACGCCGTCGCGGTCCATGCGCTGGCGGAACTTCAGGTGCGCGTAGCTGATCATCGCCCAGTTGATCACCAGCGCCGCCACCACCAGGGACATCAGCAGCTCCAGCGCCTGGTGCGGGATCACGTAGTTGACCACCACCGCGAGGAAGGTCACCAGCGCCGACACCAGCAGCGCGCGTACAGGCACGCCGCGCTTGTCCACCTGCGCCAGGGCGCGGGGCGCATCGCCCTGCTCGGCCAGGCCGACCAGCATGCGGCCGTTGCAGTAGGTGCCGCTGTTGTAGACCGACAGCGCCGCGGTGAGCACCACGAAGTTGAGGACGTGCGCCGCGGTGTCGCTGCCCAGCAGCGCGAAGACCTTCACGAAGGGGCTGCCGCTGTAGTCGTCGCCGGCCGCGCTGATGCTCTGCAGCAGGCTGTCCCAGGGGGTGAGCGCGAGCAGCACGGCCAGCGCGCCGACGTAGAAGATCAGGATGCGCCAGAGCACCTGGTTGATCGCCCTGGGGATCACCGTCTTCGGCTGGTCGGCCTCGGCGGCGGTGAAGCCGAGCATTTCCAGGCCGCCGAAGGAGAACATGATGAAGGCCATGGCCATCACCAGCCCGCTGGCGCCGTTGGGGAAGAAGCCGCCGTGGCTCCACAGGTTGCTCACGCTCGCCTGCTCGCCGCCGTGGCCGGAGAACAGCAGCCAGCAGCCGAGCAGGATCATGCCGACCACGGCGCTGACCTTGATCATCGCGAACCAGAACTCGGCCTCGCCGAACAGCTTGACGTTGGCCAGGTTGATGAGGTTCACCAGCACGAAGAACACCGCGGCGCTGGCCCAGGTGGGCACGTCCGGCCACCAGTAGTGCACGTACTTGCCCACCGCGGTGAGCTCGGACATGCCGACCAGGATGTACAGCACCCAGCAGTTCCAGCCGGAGAGGAAGCCGGCGAAACCGCCCCAGTACTTGTGGGCGAAGTGGCTGAAGGAGCCGGCCACCGGTTCCTCGACGATCATCTCGCCGAGCTGGCGCATGATCAGGAAGGCGATCAGCCCGGCGATGGCGTAGCCGAGCAGCATCGACGGCCCGGCCGACTTGAGCACCCCGGCCGAGCCGAGGAACAGGCCGGTGCCAATGGCGCCGCCGAGGGCGATCAGCTGGATGTGGCGATTCTTCAGGCCGCGCTGCAACTGGCCTGCGTGCTGGGTATCACGCGTCATTGCGTCACCTTTTGTTGTTATCTGTGACGGAGGGGACCCCGCGGTTCGTGGCCGCGCGGCATGCAAGGCTCATCGCGCCGCGACGAATTGCCGCCGGGCGCTGGGCTGGCGCCATATCAGCCGCTGCGGCCAATGGGAACAAGTCCGAAGCCCTTGTGGGAAAGCGCCCCGCGACCACCTCGGCCGGCAGCTTTTCGTTACAGCCATGGCGGACCGCGCATCGCGTCGGCGCCAGCGTAAAACCTTCGTTACACAGCGGTTCGCCAGCTTTCCAGGGCAGATGCAAGGCGCCGGCGGCGCCGCTACCATGCGCGGCATCGACCTTCGTTTCCGGTGAGCCATGGCCCGCGCCGCCCCGCCCGACCTCAGCGATACCCAGGTGCCCCTGCGCGGCCTGGCGCGCAGCTACCCGCGCGGGCTGTACATCGAGCCCCACGAGCACGAGTGGGGCCAGGTGCTCTACGCCATGTCCGGGCTGATGTGGCTGGAAACCCCGCAGGAAGCCCTGCTGCTTCCGCCGCAACGGGCGGTCTGGCTGCCGCCCGGGGTGCCCCATGGCATCCGCGTGGTCAGCGAACTGCAGATGCGCAACATCTACCTGCGCCCGAGCCTGGCCGGGGTGCTGGAGGAGCGCGTGCAGGTGTTCGAGGTGGACACCCTGCTGCGCGAGCTGATCCTGCGCCTGGTGGAACAGGAACAACAGCCCGACGCCGAGTACTACCGCGCCCTCTCCGACCTCTGCGTGCTGGAGCTGCGCCGCGCCCGCAGCAGCCTGCCGCGCATCCCCCTGCCGGAAGACGACGACCGCCGCCTGCTCGCCCTGTGCCGGGCGGTGATGGCCAACCCCAGCGCGGAAATCCCCATGGAGCAGCACGCCGCCGACGTCGGCGCCAGCGTGCGCACCCTCGCCCGCCTGTTCCAGCGCAGCCTGGGCATGGGCTTCGCCGCCTGGCGCCGCCAGGTGCAGTTGGCCACCGCGGTGGCCGCCCTGGCCGCCGGCACCCCGGTGAACCGCATCGCCCACGAGCTGGGCTACACCCCGGGGGCGTTCAGCGAGATGTTCCGCCGCGAGCTGGGGGTGGTGCCTTCGGCGTGGGTGGCGACGGGGCCTGGTCCGATCGGCGGATAACGCTTCGCGTTATTCGCCCTACGCGCCCCGGCACTTCCCGTAGGAGCGGGCCCTGCCCGCGATTCGCGCGCAGGGCGCGCTCCTACAGGAGAATGGCGCGGATGGGGCAAGGAGCAACTGTCTTGCAGGCCGTGCCGGGGTGCTCTTCGTAGGAGCGAGCTTGCTCGCGAATGGGCCCGCAGCGGAGTGTGTTCGCGAGCAAGCTCGCTCCTACGAGAAGCCATGCTCGCCTGCAATGTAGGAGCGGATCTTGTCCGCGAATCGCGCCGATACCTCCGGCCATCGCGGGCAGGGCCCGCTCCTACAGGCACCGGCAACCCCATCGCCACGGATGCATGGGTGGCGCAACCTGTCCGAAATTCCGAAGTCCTTGACCGATCCCCCTCCGCCACCCGCCCTAGACTGCCTCCACCCAGCCGAACGTCCCGGAGGCCCCATGAACTACCTGATCTCGCTGGCCATCGGCGTCGCCGTCGGCGTGCTCTACAACCTGCTCGACTTCCGCTCGCCGGCGCCGCCGCTGGTGGCGCTGGTCGGCCTGCTCGGCATGCAGCTGGGCGAGAGCCTGCTGCCGGTCGGCCGCGAGCTGGTGCTGCGCTGGTTCCACTGATCCCCTTCCGACGGAGACTCCCATGCAAGCCCTGCAATTCGCCCGTACCGGCGATCTCGATGCCCTCCAGCGGGTCGAACTGGCCGACCCCGTTCCCGCCGCCGACGAGGTGCTGGTGGAGGTGCGCGCCGCCGGCCTCAACCCCAGCGACGTGAAGAACGTGCTCGGGCGTTTCCCCTACACCACCCTGCCCCGCGTGCCCGGCCGCGACTTCGCCGGCGTCGTGGTCAAGGGCCCGCAGGCGCTGCTCGGCCAGGCCGTGTGGGGCACCGGCAAGGAGCTCGGTTTCCTCCGCGACGGCAGCCATGCCGGCCTGCTGGCCCTGCCGGCGCGCGGCGTGGCGTTGATGCCCAAGCGCCTGGGCTTCGCCCAGGCCGCCAGTTGCGGGGTGCCCTACACCACGGCCTGGGACGCCCTGGAGCGCAGCGGCGTGAAGGCCGGCACCCGGTTGCTGGTGATCGGCGCCGGCGCGGTCGGCTCGGCCGCGCTGGACCTGGCCCGCGCCCGCGGCGCCGAGGTGCTGGCCGGGGTGCGCCGCACCGGGCAGGCCGCCGCGCTGCAGGCCCGCGGCATCGCCAGCCTGGTGCTGGAGCAGCCGGAACGCCTGGCCGGGCAGGTCGACGCGGTGTTCCCCGGCGGCGCCGAGGTGATCTTCGACACCACCGGCTTCTGGCTGCCGGCATCGGTCACCGCCCTGGCCCCCTTCGGCCGCATCGCCATCATCGCCGCGCCGGTGGACGGCCACGTGCAGTTGCCGGCGCTGGCGCTGTACCGCCGCGGGGGAACGCTGGTGGGGGTCAATTCGCTGCTGTACGACAGCGTGGCCTGCGCCCGCATGCTCGAGCAGTTCGGCCGCGGGTTCGACGAGGGCAGCCTGCCGCTGCCCGGGGAACTGCGCGAATCGCCGCTGGCCGAGGGCCTGCAGCGCTACCGCGAGGTGAACGAAGGCAGCAGCGACAAGCACATCCTGCTGCCCTGAGGCGGGCTTCAGCCGGCCACGCGCACCTGCGGGCGGCGCGTGCTGCCGGCCAGTTCCCGGGCCAGGCAATGGTCCAGGAACAGCTCCATGTAGCGGAAGCTCTTGCAGACGGCCGCACGCAGCACATCCCAGCGCTCGGCGGAGACTTCCTGGCCGCACAGGGTGCAGATGATCTCCAGGGCCTCCCAGGGGTGGTCGTCGTCATAGTGGGCGTGCAGGCGCAGCCACTTCATCGCGCTCTTGCGCAGTTCCGCCGGCAGCGTCTGCTCGTAGGCATCGCTGGAACAGACCAGCGCCGACCAGTCGCCGGTCACGCCTTCCACCGCGTAGTTGGTGGCCGCCATGGCCACCGCCAGGTCGTCCGAGGCGCTGCTGTGCCAGCACCAGTGGCCGAGGGCATGCAGCGCCTCGGGCACGTCCTGCGCGCGCAGCGCCGCCAGGCCCACGCCGTAGGCTTCGGCCCAGCGCAGCCAGTGGTCGGCATGGTTCAGCTCGACGCGGATGTTGCGCATCAGCCAGCGCCGCGCCATGTCCTCGCCGGGGGAGCGGCCGAAACGCGTCTTCAGCAGGTTCTGCGACATGTACAGGGGGAACTGCTCGACCACCGGCCAACCGCCGATGAGGTAGGTGCGCATGCTCGCGGCGGACACCTGGCCGTCGCGCAGGCGCCGGTAGAACTCGTGCCCGGACACCGCGCGGCGGGCGCCGTCGCAGGCGGCCACCAGGTCCTGTGCCCACTGCGGGTAGCTGGTCAGGTCCTTCAGGGGCCCGACGCGGAGAAACGCTTCGTTCATGCTTGCCCATCCCTGTGCATCGATGAAATCGACCGCCAGCCTAGATGACAACCTGCGGACTGTCACCGTCCGGAGGTGGTGTCCGGCTCCGCCAGGGCCGGCTCCGTGCGCCCGGAATAGTGGCGGCTGAACGGCTGCGGGCGGCCCACGGCGTAGCCCTGGGCATAATCGATACCGATTTCCCGCAGCACGTCGAGGATCTCCTTCGACTCGACGAACTCCGCCACCGTGCGCTTGCCCATGACGTGGCCGATCTGGTTGATCACCTGGACCATGGCGCGGTCGATGGGGTCCTCGAGCATGTCCTTGATGAAGCTGCCGTCGATCTTCAGGTAGTCCACCGGCAGGTGCTTGAGGTAGACGAAGGAGGACATGCCGGCGCAGAAGTCGTCGAGGGAGAAGCGGTAGCCCATGGCCTTGAGTTCGTGGATGAACTGGGTGGCGCTGACCAGGTTGGCGATGGCGCTGGTCTCGGTGACCTCGAAGCAGATGTTCTCCGGCGCCAGGCCATAGGTCGGCTGCAGCTCGCGGAGCATCTGGATGAAGCTGGCGTCGCCGATGGTGGCCCCGGACAGGTTGATGGCGCAGGTGGTGATCGGCTCGCAGCCGGCCTCGCGGCGTTCGGCGAGGATCTCGAAGGCGCGGTTGGCCACCCAGCGGTCGATCAGTGGCATCAGGCCGTAGCGTTCGGCGGCCGGGATGAAGTCGTTCGGCGGCACCAGGCGGCCGTTCTCGTCCAGCACGCGCAGCAGCAGCTCGACGTGCAGGCCCTCCTCGGCCTGCGGGTCGACCGCCCGGATGGGCTGCGCGAACAGGCGGAAACGGTCCTCGTCGAGGGCCTGGCGGATGCGCTGGACCCAGGCCATCTCGCCGAAGCGCATGGACAGCTCGCTGTCGTCCGGGCTGAACACCTGGGCGCGGTTGCGGCCCTTCTCCTTGGCCAGGTAGCAGGCCATGTCGGCGCAGCGCAGCGCCTCCTCCACCGACACCAGCATGGCCGAGACGTGCACCACGCCGATGCTGACGGTGATGTTGAAGGGCCGCCGGTCCCAGATGAAATGCAGGCCCTCGACGCCCTGGCGGAGGTTCTCGGCGACCTGCTCGGCGACCTCCGGCGGGCAGTTCTCCAGCAGCACGCCGAACTCGTCGCCGCCCAGGCGCGCCAGGGTGTCGCCTTCGCGCAGGCAGCGCTCGAGGATGCTGCAGGTCTGGCGCAGCAGTTCGTCGCCGGCGGCGTGCCCGCAGGTGTCGTTGACCAGCTTGAACTGGTCCAGGTCGAGGTACATCAGGCTGTGGCGGCCATTGCGCTGCGACGAGCGCTCCAGCGCCTGCTCCAGGCGGTACTCGAACTCGCGGCGGTTGCTCAGGCCGGTCAGGGAGTCGTGGGTGGCCTGCCAGGACAGGCTTTCCATGTACTGCCGCTCGCGCGTCATGTCGTGCAGCACCAGCGCCGCGCCGACGATGCGGCCGCCGACGCGGATCGGCGTGCCCACCAGGGTCACTACCACGCCGCTGCCGTCCAGGCGCTGCAGCAGCTTGCTGACCTCGCTGCCGGCCTCCACCTCGCCGCGCAGGACCTGCCCGACCAGGGCCAGGTCCTCTTCCTCGGAAGCCTCGTCGAGCATGCGCAGCAGCGACTTCAGCGGCAGGCCCATGGCCATGTCGCTGTCCCAGCCGATCATGCGTTCGGCGGCCGGGTTGAGGTAGGCGATGTTGGCGTTCTCGTCGATGGTGATGACCGCGTCGCCGATCGCCGCCAGGGTCGTCTGGGCCCTCTCGCGCTCGCTGTCCAGGGCGCTCTGGAAGGCGCGCTGGGCCAGCAGCAGCTTGCGCGTGCGCCAGGCCGCCAGGACGATCAGGGCCAGGCCGCTGGCGATGTTGGCCGCCAGCAGCAGGCGCATCACCGCCCGCGAGCCCTGCGCGAGGGCGGCGCTGAAGGCGCTGGAGGCGGGGCTCACGCCTTCGTTGATGGCCTCGATGCGCTGGTCCCAGTAGCTGATGTCGCCGGGGCCGACCTGGCCGGCCTGGATGCGCTGGTGCATCTCCTGGGCGATGGCTTCGAGTTGGTCGAGGTAGCGGTCGCCCTCCTTCCAGTAGCGCACCGCCTCGTTGAAGTAGCTGAAACCGTGGAAGTAGCGGTAGAGCCAGATGATGGCGTCGACGTCGTCGGGATGGTTGCCGCCGGCCAGGATGCCCTTGCGCGCCAGTTCGTAGTCCGGCTGCGGGCTGTCCAGGGCGGTGCGCAACAGGCGGTCGCCGAGGGGGATGGCGATGGCATCCCGGTAGCGCCGGTAGTCGTCGGCGTCGCGCGTCTCGCCGTAGCGCTGCAGGTAATGGATGGCGTCCTTCTGGCCCTTGGACCAGAGGCTCTCGCCGCCGACGTAGGCGCGCACCCCGGAAATCAGGTAAAGGCTGCCTACGCCAAGCAATCCCTGCAGCAGGACCACGGCGATGAACGGCCATACCAGCTTCCACAGCCGGGAATCATGGCGAATGCGGCTCAGCCCAGTAGCACCCATGGATATTGTCGGATTCCTTTCGTGTCCCTACCGCTGCGGCAGCCCGCCGTAGCCGGACTGGAGCGCAACGGCCCCTCCTTACTCTTAGTGCATGGTAGCCATTCCACAAGGCGGGGGTACAGGGCTCGCACCGAGGAAAATCGCAAAATTGTCCGACAAGATGCCGGCCGCCGCCGCCTCCGCGGCCGCCAACCCCTGCGCCAGAGCCGTCGGTCAGCCGACGGGCGACAGTGACGCCCCTCGTCGGCCATCGGTTCATGCTGAGTTCGATTCGCAAGCGGGCTCGCGCCTGCATCCTCCGGCAGGCACAACACCCGTAGGATGGGTGGAGCGAAGCGATACCCATCAGCATGGCGCGGAGGGTATCGCTCAACCTTTCCTACGAAAGCATCTCGACGCGGCCGGCGTCAGCCCTGGCGCCCGCGCTCCAGCCAGCGCTCCAGCATCGGCGCCAGCTCCTCCAGCGGCTGGTAGCCGTTGGTCAGCAGGGCCAGCTGGCCGTTGCGCTCGGCCAGCAGCGTGGGGAAGCCGGCGATGCCCAGGTCGCGGGCCCAGGAGAAGTCGGCCTGGGTCGCCAGGTGGTTCTCCTGGCTGTCGAACAGCTCGGCGAACTCGATGCGCGGCAGGCCGACGCCTTCGGCCAGTTGCGCCAGGGCGGCGGCCTCGGTGACGTCACGGCCGTCGACGTAGAAGGCCTGCTGGATGGCCTTGACCAGCGCCCAGGCGGCCTCCTCGTCCAGGCGCCGGGCGGCGACCACCGCGCGGCAGGCCGGCTCGGTGTCGTAGACGAAGCCCTCGGGCAGCGCGCCCTCGAAGCGGAACGGCTGGCCGGTGGCCAGGTGCACCGCCTGCCAGTGCTCGAGGATGTAGCGCCGGGTGGCCGGCTCCAGCGCCGCGCCATGGCCGGTGCGCAGCCCGCCCATGACCAGGGCCAGGGGCACGCCGGCGGCGCGCGCCTGCTCGATCAGCGCCTGGGCCACCGGGGCGAAGCCCCAGCACCAGGAGCACATGGGGTCCATCACGTAGAGCAGGCGGGCGTTGGCCACGGATCAATCCTCCAGGGCGACCTGCCGCGGGTCGCGGCCGATGGGGTGGGGCTGGTTGCGCAGCTTCGCCAGCTCGATCTGCTTCTGCCGCTCGCGGGCGCTGGCGCGGGTCTTCTCCGGCAGCGAGTCCCAGCAGTGCGGGCAGCTGATGCCCGGCGCGTAGTGCTCGCTGGCGCGGTCCTCGCTGGAAATGGGATTACGGCAGGCGTGGCACTGGTCGTAGTCGCCCTCGGAGAGGTCGTGGCGCACGGTCACCCGGTTGTCGAACACGAAGCAGTCGCCGCGCCACAGGCTCTGCGCCTCGGGCACTTCCTCCAGGTACTTGAGGATGCCGCCCTTGAGGTGGAAGACCTCCTCGAAGCCCTCGCCGAGCATGTAGCTGGAGGCCTTCTCGCAGCGGATGCCGCCGGTGCAGAACATGGCGACCTTCTTGTGCTTCGCCGGGTCGTAGTGGGCCTTCACGTACTCGGGGAAGTCGCGGAACGACTTGGTGCGCGGGTCGACGGCGCCCTCGAAGGTGCCGATGGCCACCTCGTAGTCGTTGCGGGTGTCGATCAGCAGCACTTCGGGGTCGCTGATCAGGGCGTTCCAGTCCTGCGGCTCGACGTAGGTGCCGACGCGGCGGTTGGGGTCGACGCCGGGCACGCCCAGGGTGACGATCTCTTTCTTCAGCTTGACCTTGGTGCGGTAGAACGGCTGCTCGTCGCAGTAGGACTCCTTGTGGTCGACATCGGCCAGGCGCGGGTCGTTGCGCAGCCAGGCGAGCAGGCCATCGATGCCCTCGCGGGTGCCGGACACGGTGCCATTGATGCCTTCCTCGGCGAGCAGCAGGGTGCCCTTGATGCCGTTGTCCAGCAGGGTCTGCAGCAGGGGTTCGCGCAGCGCGACGTAGTCCGGCAGGGAAACGAACTTGTACAGCGCCGCCACGACGATGGAGCGGGTCATGGGGTACATCCTCCAGTGGTCGCCCGCGTAAAGGGCGGACCGGGTCAGAAAAGACAACGCCGGCATCGGTTGCCGGCGTTGGCGCATTCTACCGCAAGCCGCGGGCAGCGTCAGTGGTCGTGCTTGCTGCCGCCGCGGCAGGTCGGCGAGTCGGGCGCGGCGCCCTGCTCGGCCCATTCCTCGGGGGTGTAGGTGTGCAGCGCGAGGGCGTGGAACCGGCCCATCAGCTCGCCGAGGGTGGCGTAGACCTTCTGGTGCCGCTTGACCGAATTCAGCCCGGCGAACACCGGGCTGACGATCACCGCCTTGTAGTGCGTTTCCTGGCCGCGGCTGTGCATGTGGCTCTCGTCCAGCACCTGCAGGTGCTGCGGTTCGAGGCCGCCGGCCAGGGCGGACTGGATACGTTCCTGCATGCTCATGTCACGGTTTCCGTCACTTCTTGGCCGGGGCCTTCACGCCCAGTTCCTTGTCCATGTCGGCCAGCAGCTTGTTCACCGGGTCGACGGCGGTCTGCAGCTTGGCCTGGGTCAGCTGGGCGGACTGCGCGGTCAGGCGCGGCATCTTCTGCAGGACCTTCTGGCCCAGCGGCGAGGCATAGAAGTCGTTCAGCTGCTTGAGCTCGGACTCGGTGAAGTTGTCGGAGTAGAGCTTGACCAGGTCCGGCTTGATCTTGTCCCAGCCCACCGCGCGGTCCAGCTCGGCGTTGGCCTTGGCCTGGTAGCGGTCGAGCACCGCCTTCTTGCTGTCCGGCGCCTTCGACTGGGCGAAGTGCTGGGCGAACATCTGCTGCACCTGGGCGTAGACCGGCACCGTGAGCTTGTCGGCGTGGACCTGCTTGAGGAACTTCTCGGCCTCGGCGGCCGAATCGGCCAGGGCCATGGAGCTGAAACCAACGAGGAGTGCGGCGGTGCAAAGCTTGCGAAGGGCGGTCATGGGCAGTCCTTGAGTCTGTCTGGTGTGTCCCTTGGGACCCGCCATTCTGCGCCTAAGTTCGGAATGCCCTCAAGCGGGAGTCGAGCAACGGCGTTTATGCCAGCCCAATGGCAGAAATGGCTGAAAGTTGCGGCCCGCTCTTGTCCTGCCAGCGGCGAATCGGCATGCTGGGTCAGATTGTCACATGGACGTGTTCGATGACCTCCCAGGCCCGCCTCACGCTGCCTCCCGCCCTACCGATGCTGTGCGATGCACGGGGCCACCTGGACCCGGGCGCCATCGGCTGGTCGTCGCGGCCGCTGCTGGATTGCGCCCTGCCCGGCCAGCGCGGCCGGCGCAAGCGCTGGAACCACTGGTGCCTGATCAGCCCCGGCTGGATGCTCTCGCTGACCATCGCCGACCTCGACTACCTCGGCTACGGCGCCCTCTACTTCCTCGACCTGGACACCGGCAAGGCCTACGCCCGCACGCAAATCTGCCCGCTGGGCCTGCGCTGCGAGCTGCCCGACCACCCCAACCAGAGCCATGCCTTCCACCACGAGCGCCTCAACCTGGGCTTCGACGACCAGGGCGCGCGCCTGCGCATCCACGCCGACGCCAGCGACCTGGGCGGCCTGCCGCTGTCCCTGGCGCTGGACGTGCAGCGCCCGGCGCACCTGGACTCGGTCAACCTGGTGGTGCCCATGGGCGGCAACCATTTCCACGCCTGCAGCCGGCAGATGGGCCTGCCCTTCACCGGCACCCTGCAGCTGGGCGACGAGACCTACCAGGCCCAGGCCGGGCAGAGCTTCGCCGCGCTGGACTTCGGCCGCGGCGTCTGGCCCTTCCGCAGCTTCTGGACGCGCGCCGCCTTCGCCGCCCCCGGCGGCATCGCCGGCAACTTCGGCTCGGGCTGGACCGACCACAGCGAGCACAAGGAGAACGCCCTGTGGTTCGGCGGCGAGCTGCAGCGCCTGCGCGGCGAGGTGGACATCCGCCAGGAGCCCAACGACCCGCTCGCCCCCTGGCGCCTGACCACGCAAGACCAGCGGGTGGACCTCGCCTTCACCCCGCTCAAGCTGCACGAGGCCTCGCCGCGCCTGGGCCTGCTCTACGCCCACACCAGCCAGTGGTTCGGCCACTACGACGGCTTCCTGCGCAGCGCCGCCGGCGAGCAGGTGCCGGTCAAGCGCGCCCTGGGCTGGATAGGCGCCACCCACGCCCGCTGGTAGGCCCGCCGGCAAGCTATCGGCGCCATTGACGCAGCGCGGAACCCGAACCCCGGTACAAGGCCTAAACTCCCTCAGACCATTGTGGGAGGACGCCTTCATGAAACGGACCGAAACCGACAGCCTGGGGCCCATCGAGGTCGACGAGCAGGCCTACTGGGGCGCGCAGACGCAGCGCTCGCTGGAGAACTTCGCCATCGGCGGGCAGCGCATGCCGCTGGCCGTGGTGTATGGCCTGACGCTGGTCAAGAAGGCCGCTGCGCGCATCAACGTGCGCCTGGGCGAGCTGCCGGCGGAGATCGGCCAACTGATCGAACAGGCCGCCGACGAGATTCTCGCCGGCCAGCACGACGACCAGTTCCCCCTGGTGGTCTGGCAGACCGGCAGCGGCACCCAGAGCAACATGAACGTCAACGAGGTGATCGCCGGCCGCGCCAACGAACTGGCCGGCAACGCCCGTGGCGGCAAGGCCCCGGTGCACCCCAACGACCACGTCAACCGCGCGCAGAGCTCCAACGACAGCTTCCCCACCGCCATGCACCTGGCCGCCGCCCGCGCCGTGCACGAGGACCTGCTGCCGGCCATCGCCGAACTCAGCGGCGGCATCGCCGCGCAGTCGGCGCGCCACGCCGACCTGGTGAAGACCGGGCGCACCCACCTGATGGACGCCACGCCCATCACCTTCGGCCAGGAACTGTCGGCCTTCGTCGCCCAGCTCGACTATGCCGAGCGCGCCATCCGCGCCGCGCTGCCGGCGGTCTACGAACTGGCCCAGGGCGGCACCGCGGTGGGCACCGGGCTGAACGCCCCGGCGGGCTTCGCCGAGGACATCGCCGCGGAGCTGGCCGGCCTCACCGGCCTGCCCTTCGTCTCGGCGCCGAACAAGTTCGCCGCCCTCGCCGGCCACGAGCCGCTGGTGACCCTCGCCGGCGCCCTGAAGACCCTCGCCGTGGCGCTGATGAAGATCGCCAACGACCTGCGCCTGCTGGGTTCCGGCCCCCGCGCGGGCATCGCCGAGGTGCGCCTGCCGGCCAACGAGCCGGGCAGCTCGATCATGCCCGGCAAGGTCAACCCGACGCAGTGCGAGGCGCTGTCGATGCTGGCCTGCCAGGTCATGGGCAACGACGCCGCCCTCAGCTTCGCCGCCAGCCAGGGCCATCTGCAGCTGAACGTGTTCAAGCCGGTGATCATCCACAACCTGCTGGAGTCCATCCGCCTGCTGGCCGACGGCTGCCGCAACTTCAACAGCCACTGCATCGCCGGCCTGCAGCCGGACGCCGAACGCATGGCCGAGCACCTGGAGCGCGGCCTGATGCTGGTCACCGCGCTGAACACCCACATCGGCTACGACAAGGCCGCGGAGATCGCCAAGAAGGCCTACAAGGAGGGCACCTCGCTGCGCGAGGCGGCGCTGGCGCTGGGCTACCTGACCGACCAGCAGTTCGACGAATGGGTCCGCCCGCAGGACATGCTGGAGGCCGGGCAGCATGGTTGAATCCGGCAAATCCGGCGCCACGCCCCTGGAGGGCGACGGCAAGCGCATCCTGGTGATCCTCGGCACGCCCAAGGCCGACGGCTTCTGCCACGCCCTGGCCGACGCCTACCAGCACGGCGCGCGCAGCCGCGACCACGTGGTGCGCACCCTCAAGCTCGGCGAGCTGCGCTTCGACCCGGTGCTGCGCGGCGGCTACGAGCGCAGCCAGGACCTGGAGCCGGACCTGCTCGAGGCCCAGCGCCAGGTGCACTGGGCCCAGCACCTGGCGTTCGTCTACCCGATCTGGTGGGGCGGCCTGCCGGCGCTGCTGCAGGGCTTCTTCGACCGGGTGTTCCTGCCCGGCTTCGCCTTCCGCTACCGCACCCCGCAGGACCGCGAGTGGGAACCGCTGCTGGGCGGGCGCAGCGCCGACCTGCTGGTGACCCACGACCAGACGCACTGGCGCTACCGCCTGCGCCAGGGCGCCCCGGCGCACCGCCAGATGGTGCGCTGCATCCTCGGCCCGTGCGGCATCGCCACCCGCCACCTGGAGGAGTTCAGCCCCATGCGCGGCGCCAGCGAAGAGCAGCGCCAGGCGTGGCTCAAGCGCGCCGAGCAGTTGGGCGCGCAAGTGTGAACCCCCGGGCAGGCCGGCGGCCGTTCCGTCGGCCCGCCCCGGGTGCCGGGGCTTTTCCAGACGTTCCCTAAAGCCCCCTCCCACCCTCCTCGCCTAGCATCCCGGCCCTCGCCGCCATTCCAGCGGCGCATTGC
Source organism: Pseudomonas sp. 273 (assembly GCF_029201425.1). NCBI lineage: Bacteria > Pseudomonadati > Pseudomonadota > Gammaproteobacteria > Pseudomonadales > Pseudomonadaceae > Pseudomonas > Pseudomonas sp. 273. The sequence goes on along the minus strand of NZ_CP116775.1, from coordinate 1,434,546 downwards.
CTGTCTAGGGAGGAAACATGTTTCGCAAACTCGGTGCCGAACTGCTCGGAACCTTCTGGCTGGTCTTCGGCGGCTGCGGCAGCGCCGTGCTGGCCGCGCAATTCGGCAGCGTCGGCATCGGCCTGCTGGGGGTGTCGCTGGCCTTCGGCCTGACCGTGGTGACCATGGCCTACGCCGTGGGGCCGATCTCCGGCGGCCACTTCAACCCGGCGGTGAGCCTGGGGCTGTGCGTCGGCGGCCGCTTCCCCGCCCATCAACTGCTGCCCTACGTGCTGGCCCAGGTGGCCGGCGGCCTGCTGGCGGGCGCTGCGCTCTACTGCATCGCCAGCGGCGCCGCCGGCTTCGACCCGCTCAAGGGCTTCGCCGCCAACGGCTACGCCGAGCATTCGCCGGGCGGCTACAGCCTGCAGGCGGTGCTGCTGTGCGAGGTGCTGATGAGCGCGGTCTTCCTGTTCATCATCATGGGCGCCACCGACCGCGACGTCCCGGCCGGCTTCGCGCCGCTGGCCATCGGCCTGGCCCTGGCGCTGATCCACCTGGTCAGCATCCCGGTCAGCAACACCTCGGTGAACCCGGCGCGCAGCCTGGGCGTGGCCCCCTTCACCGATCCCTGGGCGCTGCAGCAACTGTGGGCGTTCTGGGTCGCGCCGCTGGCCGGCGGGGTGCTGGGCGCGCTGGCCTGGCGGCTGATCCGCGGGCGTTGAGCGCCCCTGGACGGAGTCCGCTCCTATAGGAGAAATACGGCATTCCCAGCGAATGTAGGAGCGCGCCCTGCCCGCGATTCGCGCGCAGGGCGCGCTCCTACAGGGAATGACATCGGCGCTCGGGCTTTCCCCTCACCCCAGCCCTCTCCCGGAGGGAGAGGGGGCTAGTCCGTGCCGAGAGACGGCCTGGTTTCAGCCGGTAATCCCTGTGCTAGCCGGCTAACGCCGAAACACCAACGTACTCCGAACGGTCCCCTCTCCCTCCGGGAGAGGGTTAGGGTGAGGGGCCGTAGGCCTGCTCGCTCGATTCCGCTCCCCCACACGCTCCGTGAGGCCATGCACTTGTAGGAGCGGGCCCTGCCCGCGATTCGCGCGCAGGGCGCGCTCCTACAGGGAATGACATCGGCGCTCGGGCTTTCCCCTCTCCCCAGCCCTCTCCCTGAAGGGAGAGGGGGCTAGTCCGTGCCGAGAAGGGAAATGGAGTCAGTTGGGAATCCCGCAGTTGCCGGCTAACGCCGAAACACCCGCGCACGCCAAACGGTCCCCTCTCCCTTCAGGGAGAGGGTTAGGGAGAGGGTGCTCTTCGGAACTCACCTCCCCCGGCAAACACAACGCCCCATAGGACGGGCCGAGCAAAGCGATCCCCATCGCCACCACAACCTCAGAAGTACTGAGTCACACTGAACTTCGCATTACGCCCCTGGCTGTAGACGTTGTCCCCCGACAGCGCCGGGTGGTAGTCGCGGTTGAACAGGTTATCCACCGTGAGGTTCAGCTCGGTGTTCTCCAGGCCCAGGCGCCGCGGCTTCCAGCTGGCGAAGACGCGCTGGGTGTCGTAGCTGTCGTTGACCGTCTGGTCCCAGTAGCTGTCGCCCGCCACGGTGCCCATGCCGCCGGAATACTTGTCGCTGGGCAGGCGGTCGGTCTGGCGGACGAACTCGCCCTGCCAGCCCATCTGCGCGTCCCAGTCGGGGAACTTCACGCCGAGGGTCGCCACCCATTTGGCCGGCGGCACGTCGCGGGCCCAGACGTTGGGGCCCCAGGGGTTGCTGTAGGCGCCGTCGTGCTTGCCTTCCACCCAGCTGTACGACAGCCCGGCGAACAGCCGCTCGCTGTCGTAGAAGCTCTCGATCTCGAAGCCCTTGTAGGTCGCCCCCGGCAGGTTGCGGTAGTTGCTCAGCGGCAGCATGCCGGCGCAGCTGCCGCCGATGCTGCCGTCGTCGATGGACTGCTGCTCGCAGGCCACGCTGCGGGTGCGGAAGATCTCGTCCTTGATCTTGTTCTGGAACAGCGTGGTGCGCACCTGCAGGTTGTCGCCGGCGACGAACAGGTCCGGCAGGTTGACGATGTTGCCCAGGCGCAGGGCGTGGATGCGCTCGGCGTCCAGGTCGCGGCTGGTGGCGCTGATGGTGCTGCTGTTCTGCACCTCGTACTGCTCGTCGATCACCGGCGCGCGCCAGGTGCGCGAGTAGTCGGCGAAGAAGGCCACGCGCTCGGTGGCGGTCCAGAACAGCGACAGGCGCGGCGACCAACCGCTGTAGGTCTGCGCGCTGTAGTCGTGGCCCTGGGCCGGGTTGTCGTAGAGCGGCGCGTCATTGGCCTTGCCGGCGTTGCGCACCTGGTCGAAGCGCAGCGACGGGGTGACGGTCACGCTGCCCCAGGTCAGCGCGTCCTGCACGTAGGCGCTGCGGGTGAGCTGCTTGCCGCTGGGCATGAAGGCCGGCTGGAAGCGGCCGTAGTTGTAGCGCGCGGTGTCGTAGGTGGAGCCGGGGATGTACATCTGCGTGTCGCGGGTGTGCTTGTGCAGTTGCGCGCCGACGGTGAAGGCGTGTTGCAGCGGCCCGGTGTCGAACAGGCTGGTGTTGCGCAGCTCCAGCACCTTGTCGCGGTAGTCGGTGTCCATCTTCTGCCCGCCGGTGGCGACCTGGAAGAAGGCATCCGGGTTGCGCTCGTCGGTCTGCTCGACGTGGGACTCGGAATACTGCAGCAGCAGGTCCACCAGCGGGTTGTCGATGGGGTGGTACTGGTACTTGCCGGACCAGGTGGTGTCGGTGGTGTCGCGGTGCGCCAGCAAGCGCTTGAGCGCGGCCTCGTAGCCGTACTTGTCGATGCTCGACTGGGTCGGCGGGGTCGGGTAGCTGGCCGAGGAGAACGGCGTCCAGCGCGTGCTTTGCGAGCGGCTGTAGGAGAAGCCCAGGTCGTTGTCCGGGTTGGGGTGCAGGTTCAGCTTGAACAGCCCGGCGTCCAGGTCCTGGGCGCTGTTGGGCAAGCGCTGCGGGTTGATCGGGTAGCGCCCCTCCGGGTCGGGAATGTGCCCGGCCAGCTTGATGTCGCGGCCGTCGCGCACGGTGTAGTAGGCCAGGGCGTCGACCTTGCGGTCCTCTGTGCGGCCGTAGACGGCGCCACTGTAGATCTTCTGCTGGTCGTTGGAGTGGTAGCCGTACTTGAGCATGGCGCCGACGTCCTTGCCGTCGCGCAGCAGGTCGCCGGCGTCCTTGGTCTCCATGTGCACGGTGCCGCCGAAGCCGCCGTTGCCGTTGAACACCGAGTGCGGGCCCTTCTCCACCTCGATGCGCTTGATCAGCTCCGGCTCGATGAACACGGTGCCCTGCTGGTAGCGCTCGAAGCCGCTCTTGGGCGCGCCGTCGAGGGTGAAGGGCACGTCCTCGGCGTCGCCCAGGCCCCAGATGTTGACGGTCTGCCCGCCGGGCTTGGGCGAGCCGCCCATGCTCACCCCGGGCAGGGTGTCGAGCAGGCTGGGGATGTTGTCGGCCTGGATGCGCTCGATGTCCTTGCGCGTCAGGGTCGAGCGCCCGACGCTGCTGGCATCCACCGACTGGCCGGTGCCGACGATGGTCTGCGCGTCCAGTTGCAGGGCGTTGTCCTGGAAGGCGTCGACCTTGCCGCGGCGGCGCACCACGAAGCCCTGGCCGGCCTCCACCAGCTCCAGCGAGGTACCCTGCAGCAGGCGCTCCAGGGCTTCGCGCACGCCGTAGCGGCCCTGCACCGCCGGCGCCTGCAGGCCCTGCAGCTGGGCCTCGTCGAACAGCACCTGGACCTGCGCCTGCTCGGCCAACTGGCCCAGCGCCGCGCTCAGCGGCTGCGCCGGCAGCGCCAGCTGCAGGTCGGCGCCGCGGCTGTATTCGGCCAGCAGCAGGCCGCCGAGCAGCGCCGCGCAGGCCAGCGGGCGGGAAAGCGGAAGGGTGAAGCGAGACAACATGGCGAGTCCTCCCCGGGGACGATAGGGCCGCACGATCGCGGCGAACGACGGGGAAGACGCGAAAATGCGAAGAACCCACACCTGAGAATGAAAATATTTCTTCTTTGCCGTCAGCGCGGCAGGACCAGGGCGCTGCCATCGGCCTGCCGGCGCACGCGCACGTCCGCCAGCGCCGGCAAGGCGGCGAGGAAGTCGTCCAGGCGGGCGATGCGCACGCTGCCGGACAACCGCCGCTGCGCCAGGCGCGGGTCGCCCAGGCGGATGGGCGCGCCGCGGTAGCGCGAGAGTTCCTCCACCAGCTCGCCCAGCGGCCGCTCGCGGAAGCGCAGCAGGCCGTCGCGCCAGTCAGCCACCCGGTTCGGGTCGGTGCGTTCGAGCCGCAGCGCGCCGTCGGCGGCCACCTGAGCCAGGTCGCCGCGCACCAGGGGCTGTTCCCGCGCCTGGTCCAACCGCGGCTGCAGGGCCACCTTGCCGTCGTTGACCGCCACCTGCAGGCCGTCCTCCGCCAGGCGCAGGTCGAAGCGCGTGCCCACCACGCGCACGCGGCTGTCGCCGGCGCGCACGCGGAACGGCCGGGCGCTGTCATGGGCTACCTCGAAATAGGCTTCGCCGCGCAGCAGCCGCACCTCACGGTAGGCGCCGCTGAAGTCCACCCGCACCGCGGAGTCGCCGGCCAGGAACAGCCGCGAGCCGTCGGCCAGGCGCAGCTCGCGCTGCTCACCAGGGGCGCTGGCCTGGCTCAGTTGCGGGTCCACCAGCGGCCGGCCCCAGGGCATGGCGCCGAGCAGCACGGCAGCCAGCACCGCCGCGGCAGTCGCCAGGCCGCGCCAGTGCGGCATACGGCGAGCCGGCGCCAGGGCCGGGCGCGGCAGCAGGTCGAAGTCGTCCCACAGGCTTTCGATGGCGCGGTAGGCGCGCTCGTGCGCCGCGTCCTCGGCCAGCCACTGGCGCCAGGCCTGGCGCTCGCGCTCGTCGGCGCCGGCGCGCAGGCGGCTGAACCACTTGGCGGCCAGTTCGTCGATGATCCTCTGTCGCTCCTGCTGCGGGCTCATGCCTCGTCCTCTCCTTGCATCTGCCGCTTGCAATGCAGCAGGGCGGCGGCCACGTGCTTCTCCACCATGCTCAGGGATATCCCCATGCGCTGCGCCACCTCGGCCTGGGACAGGCCGTCGAACTTGTGCAGCACGAAGGCCTCGCGGCGGCGCGGCGGCAGGCTGTCCAGGGCCGTGGCCAGGTGGCGCAGGTAGCGCTGGCGCTCCAGTTGCAGCATGGGTTCGCGGCCCTCGCTGGCCGGCTCGGCGGTTTCCTGCGCCTGGCCGTCGGCGGCGGACGGGCGCCGGCCGTCCTGGCGGCGCCAGTGGTCGCGCAGCAGGTTACGGGCGATCTGGAAGAGGAAGGCGCGCGGTTGCCGCACCTGCTGGCGCGAGGCGGACTTCAGCCACTGGGCGAAAGTGTCCTGGGCCAGGTCCGCGGCATCGGCCGAACTGCCCAGGTTGCGGCGCAGAAAGCGCAGCAGCTCGCCATGGAAGGCCTGGTAGGCCTGCGCCACCGAGTGGCGGAAGCCTTCATCCACGGCCCCGCCCCCGCTGCCTCGCGGCCCTGTCGGCCACCCTTCCCGCATTCACGATAACGTCCCCGCACCGGCTTCATCCGCGCCGGACCACTGCTGCAATTTCACAAATGATAATGCATATCACTCGCAAAATTAAAGGGACGACAGCGCCGCCCTCGCCCGCCGCGCCCGGTAGCTGCGCAGCAGCGACGGCGCCAGCGCGGTCAGCGCCGAGCCCGAGACCACCAGCAGCGCCCCCAGGTAGGCCAGGCCGTTGAGGCTTTCCGGCTGCAGGTGCCCGGGCCACAGGCTGGCCGCCACGGCCACCGCGGCGATGGTCACCAGGGGCGTCAGCGCCAGGGTCGCGCTGACCCGCGAGGCTTCCCAGTGGGCCAGGGCCTCGGCGAAGGCGCCATAGGCCACCAGGGTGTTCAGGCAGCAGGCCAGCAGCAGCCAGGCCTGCACGCCGTTCAGCAGCAGCACCTGCTGCGGCTGCGCCCAGGGGCTGAGCAGCAGCGCGCAGCCGAGGTAGATCACCATCATCACCTGCAGCGAGTTCCACTGCGTCAGCAGCTGCTTCTGCGCCAGGCCGTAGAAGGTCCAGACGAAAGCCGCGAACACCACCACCAGTACGCCCAGGGTGTAGTCGCCCAGCGAGCCGAACAGCTCCCCGAGGCGCTGGTTGAAGAACAGCGCGAAGCCGCCCAGCAGCACCAGCAGGCCCAGCCCCTGGCCGAGGCTGAAGCTTTCCTTGAAGACGAACAGGCTGCCGAGCAGCAGCAGGATGGGCGCGATCTGGATCACCAGCTGGGTAGTCCCCGGGGTGAGCAGGCGCAGGCCGACCAGGTAGAACACGTAGTTGCCGGTCAGCCCCAGCACCGCCAGCAGCACCAGGCCGCCGCCGCGCCGGCCCAGCGGGCGGAAGCGCGGCAGCTGCCCGCGCACGGCCAGCCAGACGAACAGCACGCCGCCGGCGGCCACCAGGCGGAACCAGGTGACGGTCACCGGGTCCATCACCTTCAGGACTTCCTTCAGCTTGATCGGCAGGATGCCCCAGAGCACGGCGGTGACCAGGGAGAGGAACAGGCCGAATTGCCAGCGGCCGGAGGAAACGTGCATGGAGGACAGCCCTTCGCGTGTGCGGTCAGCCATGCTATGCCAGCGCCGGGGGCGCTCGACAGGAACAGTTCGGCGGCACAACTGTTCCGGTCCGGCGGCACACTCGGACGCTCATGGTCGGAAGCCCCGCTACGGGCCGGCGAAAAATCCTCTCCCCAGCTGTACCTGTCGCATCTTCGGCACGCCGCCCTAGACTGGCTTCTTCCCATAGGAGAACCCCCATGCCGCTCAGCCTGCCCGCCCTCGAAGCCGCCGCCGCCATCGTCCACCGCAGCCTGCCGCCCACCCCGCAGATCCGCTGGCCCCTGCTGGTGGAAGCCCTGGGCTGCGAAGCCTGGGTGAAGCACGAGAACCATTCGCCGGTGGGCGCCTTCAAACTGCGCGGCGGGCTGGTCTACTTCCACCACCTGGCGGCCCAGGCCCCCTGCCCGGCCGGGGTGATCAGCGCCACCCGCGGCAACCACGGCCAGTCCATCGCCTTCGCCGCGGCGCGCCTGGGCATGCCGGCGACCATAGTCGTGCCCCACGGCAACAGCCGCGAGAAGAACGCCGCCATGCGCGCCCTGGGCGCCAACCTGATCGAGCACGGCGAGGACTTCCAGGCCTCCCGCGAATACGCCGGCGAACTGGCCGAGCGCGACGGCCTGCACCTGATCCCCTCGTTCCACCCCTGGCTGGTGGCCGGGGTGGCCAGCTACAGCCTGGAACTGCTGCGCGCCCTGCCCGGCCTGGACGTGTGCTACGTGCCGGTGGGCATGGGCTCGGGCATCTGCGGGATGATCGCCGCGCGCGACGCCCTGGGCCTGAAGACGCGCATCGTCGGCGTGGTCTCCAGCCATGCGCCGGCCTACGCGCTGTCCTTCGCCGCCGGCGAGCCGGTGTTCCACGCCACCAGCACGCAGTTGGCCGACGGCATGGCCTGCACCACGCCGGAGCCGAATGCGGTGGCGATGATCCGCGGCGGCGCCGACCATTTCGTCCAGGTCAGCGACGCGGAAGTCGGCGCGGCCATGCGCCTGCTGTTCACCGCCACCCACAACGTCGCCGAGGGCGCGGGCGCCGCTGCGCTGGCCGCGGCCCTGCAGGAGCGCGAGGCGCTGCGCGGGCTGAAGGTGGGCCTGGTGCTCAGCGGCGGCAACGTCGACCGCGAAGTCTACGCCCGGGAACTGTCCGGCGGCTGAGCCGGCCCCTGCCAGTGCGCCCCCGGCCCTTCCTGCGCCAGCCTGTCGCCGGGGTTGCGCAACGGGCAGCTCTCCAGCGACAGGCAACCGCAACCGATGCAGCCGTTGAGCTGGTCGCGCAGCAGCACCAGCTTGGCGATGCGTTCGTCCAGGTCGTCGCGCCAGCGCGCCGACAGCCGCGCCCAGTCGGCGGCCATGGGCGCGCGAGCGCTGGGCAGGCTGGCCAGGGCCTCGGCGATCTCGTTCAGCGGAATTCCGACGCGCTGCGCCACCTTGATCACCGCCACCCGGCGCAGCACGTCGCGCGGGTAGCGGCGCTGGTTGCCGGCGTTGCGGGTGCTGTGGATCAGCCCCCTGGCCTCGTAGAAATGCAGCGCGGACACGGCCACGCCGGCGCGCCTGGCCAGCTCGCCGACGCTCAGCTCATGGGGTACGTGCGGGTTCGAAGGTTTTCTCGGCATGGCGGGCTTGACCTCAAGTTAAGTTGAGGTTTTACCCTCGCCTGCGTCTGCCTTCAAGCCCAGGAGCCATCCATGATCATTCCCAGCGCCTACTGCAGCACCGACGCCCAACACGCCGAGAGCCCGGCGCATTTCGCCCTGTTGATCGACATCGAGGTGGCGACGGCGCAGCAGGCCGACATCGCCGAGCGCCTGGGCCGCTACCTGGAACAGCTGCGCGAGCTGTTCCACCAGGCCCCGGGCTACCTGGGCGCGGAACTGCGCGCCAGCGACGATGGCCGCCACCTGCTCGGCTGCGTGCACTGGCGCAGCCGCGAGGACTGGGAAGCCGCCTGGGACTGCGGCGCCACCCGCAGCGAACTGTTCAGCGACAGCCTGCTGCGGCTGGGCGCCAGGAGCATCCACTTCGACAGCTTCCTGGTGGCGGAGCAGTTGGCCTGAGGGCGGGCCCTGCCCGCTCCTACAAAGAGCACCCCGGCGCGGACTGCAAGACAGTTGCTCCTACGGTTCCAAGAGGCACGGGCGTAGGAGCGGACTCCGTCCGCGATCCGGCCGCCAGGCCGGTTCTTCCCTACAGGCTCATGTGCAGCAGCGGAAACGGCCGGCCCTGCCCGTCGGTCTCGGAGCGGCCGGTGTCGTGGAAGCCGTAGTGCCGGTAGAACCCCACCGCCTGCGGGTTCTGCTCGTTGACGTCGACAGTCAGCACGCCGCGCGTCTCGCGCAGGAAGTCGAGCAGCGCGGTACCTATGCCCTGCCCGCGGCGCTCGGGGTCGATGAAGAGCATTTCCACATGGTTTTCATCGAGGCCGATGAAGCCCAGGGGCTGATCGTCGCCGTCCACGGCAACCCACACCTCCACCGCCGGCAGGTAGAGGTCGCGCACCTGGGGCAGCAGTTCGGCGATGTCGGCCTCACCGATGAAGTCGTGGGTGGCGCGCACCGCGCGCAACCAGATATCCAGCAGGGTCGGGTTGTCCGCGGCGAAGCGCTGGCGAATGAGCATGGTTGCATCCTGTCTTGTAGGGCGCATAACGCCTGAGGCGTTATCCGCCGTTTGGCCTCGGTTCCCGGCGGCTCCGGGGCCGACCTTGGCGTTGGCTGTGGCCGCGGTGTGTCGGCGGATAACCGCGAACGGTTATGCGCCCTACGATTCATGCCGGGGTTTCAACTCGCGCTGGTGGTTGCGCTGGAAAGTCTCCTCCCCCATCGCCGCGATCTGCCCGTCGATCAGCGCCTCGAACGGGCGCAGCAGCGCGTCGAAGGATTGCGGCGCATCCAGGGCGTTCAACACATGCGCCACCGCCTCGATGGTCGACAGCGCGCCTTCGGCCGGCGCCTTGCGCAGGCGGTAGCGCGAGCTCAGGCCCTCGGGCAGGACCAGCCGCGGCAGGGCCGCCAGGTGCGGGTTGAGGTGCAGCAGCTTGCGCGCCTTGCGCCAGGTGCCGTCGGGCACCACCAGCAGGCGCGGCCGGGTGGCCGGGCGGGTGGCCAGTTCGGCGAGGGGGATGGCGCTTTCGCCGGGGAACAGCAGCCAGGCGTCCTCGGCGGAGAGGTCGAGGTCACTGAAATCCTCGCCCACCCGCAGTTCGGCGTTGGCCAGGCCGAGGGCCGCCAGGCGCGCGGTGTTCAGGGCGTGGCCGACTTCGCTGGGGTGCTGCAGCAGGAGTATGCGGGTGCGGTTGTCCAGATGCGGGATCAGCGCGCACAGGCAATGGCCCTGCGGCCGCAGGCAGCGTTCGCAGCGGGCGCGGCTCATGGCTTGCCCGGCTGCGTGCGCAGCAGGTCGCGGAAGTTCTGGATCAGCGGCTCGCGGGAGCGGCCGCGGCGCAGGATCAGCGAGAACGGCGCCTGGTAGCCGAAGGTGGCCGGCAGCAGCGCGCGCAGCCTGCCCTGCTCCACCCAGGGGTGCGCGTAGTGTTCGGGCAGGTAGCCGATGTAGCCGCCGGAGAGGATCAGGATCAGTTGCGCCTCCATGCTCTCCACCGTCGCCGCACTGTGCTTGAAGCCGTGGCGCGCCAGTTCCGCCTGGCTCCAGTAGCCGCGGCCGACCATGCGTTGCTGGGTAATCAGCTCGGCGGGGATGCGCCGGCCGTCGAACAGCGGGTGGCGGTCGCTGCAGTACAGCCAGTGCTGCTCGCGGTACAGCGGCTGGTAGACCAGGCCGTTCATGCGGCTGAAGAAGGAGCCGATGGCGAGGTCCAGGCGGTTGTCCAGCACCGCCAGTTGCAGTTCGTAGGGGCTCTGCACCTGCAGGTGCAGGTGCACAGCCGGGTGCAGGCCGCTGAAGGAGCCGATGACGTCGGCCAGCGGCAGCGCCGGGTCGCTCACGGTGGAGTCCAGCACGCCGAGGTTGAGGGTGCCGCGCAACTCGCCCTTGAGGGTGGCCGCATAGCGCTCGAAGCCTTCCAGTTCGCCGAGGATGCGCAGGGTTTCCTGGTGGAACAGCTCGCCCTTGCTGGTCAGGCCGAAGCCGCCGCGGCCACGGTGGCAGAGCACGATGCCCAGCTGGTTCTCCAACTGGCTCATGTAGGTGCTGATCGCCGAGGTGGACAGGTTCAGCTCCTGCTGCGCCGAGGCGAAGCCCTGGTTGCGCACCACGCAGGCGAAAATCCGCAGAAGCTTGACGTCGGGCAGGGCGCTGGCGCTCATGAAGGGCTCCGGAATTCGGGGTGAAGAGGCTCCAGTTCAGCCGTCCGTGGACTGGCACCGGGCCAGACCGTTCGTCGTCGCCCGACCTGCAAGTCACATGCGGCGGGCCCGGCGCCGAGGGGGCTGCGACAGGGCAACGCAGTCTAGCCGCGGAAATAAGTTTAGAAAACTCTGAACTGATTATTTGTAGCCAGCGATTTTTCCCACTACCGGGCATGACCAGAATCCGGCCTCAGTATCAACAAGCCTGTTTCCACGAAAACAGCGAATCCCGTGAGGCCTACCCATGGACAAGAAACTCCACCAGCCCCTGGGCGGAAACGAAATGCCGCGCTTCGGCGGCATCGCCACCATGATGCGCCTGCCGCATATCCAGGCCCCCGAGGAGCTCAACGAGCTCGACGCCGCCTTCGTCGGCGTGCCCCTGGACATCGGCACCTCCCTGCGCTCCGGCACCCGTTTCGGGCCCCGCGAGATCCGCGCCGAATCGGTGATGATCCGCCCGTACAACATGGCCACTGGCGCTGCGCCCTTCGACTCGCTGAACATCGCCGACATCGGTGACGTGGCGATCAACACCTTCAACCTGCTGGAGGCGGTGCGCATCATCGAGGAGGCCTACGACAAGATCCTCGACCACGGCATCGTCCCGCTGACCCTTGGCGGCGACCACACCATCACCCTGCCGATCCTGCGCGCCATCCACAAGAAGCATGGCAAGGTCGGCCTGGTCCACATCGACGCCCACGCCGACGTCAACGACCACATGTTCGGCGAGAAGATCGCCCACGGCACCACCTTCCGCCGCGCCGTGGAAGAGGGCCTGCTGGACTGCGACCGCGTGGTGCAGATCGGCCTGCGCGCCCAGGGCTACACCGCCGAGGACTTCAACTGGAGCCGCAAGCAGGGCTTCCGCGTGGTGCAGGCCGAGGAGTGCTGGCACCAGTCGCTGGCCCCGCTGATGGCCGAGGTGCGCGAGAAGGTCGGCGGCGGCCCGGTGTACCTGTCCTTCGACATCGACGGCATCGACCCGGCCTGGGCGCCCGGTACCGGCACCCCGGAAATCGGCGGCCTGACCACCATCCAGGCGATGGAGATCGTGCGTGGCTGCCAGGGCCTGGACATCATCGGCTGCGACCTGGTCGAGGTCTCCCCGCCCTACGACACCACCGGCAACACCTCGTTGCTCGGCGCCAACCTGCTGTACGAAATGCTCTGCATCCTCCCGGGCGTACAGCGCCGCTGAGTGACCACAAATGCACAAAGACGCCTGCGTAGCACAGGTGCTGGAGGCTGCCCGCGCGCTCGTGGCAGCCTTCGCGCGCACCGACACCGAGGCCTACTTCGCGGCCTTCAGCGAAGACGCCAGCTTCATCTTCCACAACTGGCCGCAGCCGCTGCGCACCCGCGCGGCCTACCGCGAGGTGTGGGAGGGCTGGTTGCGTGACGACGGCTTCGAGGTCCTCGACTGCCAGTCCAGCAACACCTTTGTCAGCCTGCAGGGCGAGGACGTGGCGATCTTCAGCCACGACGTCGCCACGCGGCTGCGCATCCAGGGAACGGAGAGCCTGAACCACGAGCGGGAGACCATCGTCTTCCGCCGTGAACAACAACAAGGCCGCTGGCTGGCCGTCCACGAGCACCTGTCGCCGACGCCATGAGGCAGGACTTTCCCGGGAGGAAGTCATGGATAACAAGAACAACGCACACGCAATCACGACCATCGAGACCTTCGGCGTCGAACAGATTCCCGACGCCGAGCGCAACGCCACGCCCACCGACCTGTTCCGCATGATCTTCGGTGGCGCCAACACCTTCGCCACCGCCGTGCTCGGCAGCTTCCCGGTGCTCTTCGGGCTGTCGTTCCAGGCCGGCGCCTGGGCCATCGTCCTGGGCGTGCTGGTCGGCGCGCTGATCCTGGCGCCCATGGGCCTGTTCGGCCCGATCAACGGCACCAACAACGCGGTCTCCTCGGGTGCGCACTTCGGCGTGCACGGGCGGATCGTCGGTTCGTTCCTGTCGCTGCTCACCGCCATCGCCTTCTTCTCGCTGTCCGTATGGAGCTCGGGCGATGCCCTGGTCGGCGGCGCCAAGCGCCTGTTCGGCCTGCCGGAAACCGACCTGACCCTGGGCCTGGCCTACGGCCTGTTCGCGGTGCTGGTGCTGACCGTGTGCATCTATGGCTTCCGCTTCATGCTGCTGGTCAACAAGATCGCCGTGTGGGCCGCCAGCCTGCTGTTCCTGCTGGGCGTGTTCGCCTTCGCCGGCCCCTTCGACGCCGGCTACGCCGGCAGCGTGCAGCTGGGTAGCGAGGGCTTCTGGGCCGCCTTCATCGGCGCCACCCTGCTGGCCATGAGCAACCCGGTGTCCTTCGGCGCCTTCCTCGGCGACTGGGCCCGCTACATCCCGCGCCAGGCCTCCAAGCAGCGCATCATGCTGGCGGTGCTGCTGTCGCAGCTGGCCACGCTGATCCCGTTCTTCTTCGGCCTGGTCACCGCCACCATCGTGGCCGTCAAGGCGCCGGACTACATCGCCGCGAACAACTACGTCGGCGGCCTGCTGGCCATCTCGCCGAGCTGGTTCTTCCTGCCGGTGTGCCTGATCGCCACCATCGGCGGCATGTCCACCGGCACCACCTCGCTGTACGGCACCGGCCTGGACATGTCCAGCGTGTTCCCGCGGCTGCTCAACCGCGTGCAGGCCACCCTGTTCATCGGCCTGCTGTCCATCGCCTTCATCTTCATCGGCCGCTTCGCCGCCAACCTGGTGCAGAGCGTGTCCACCTTCGCCGTGCTGATCATCACCTGCACCAGCCCCTGGATGGTGATCATGATCCTCGGCCTGATCACCCGCCGCGGCTTCTACCACGCCGACGACCTGCAGGTGTTCACCCGCGGCCAGCAAGGCGGCGCCTACTGGTTCCACCACGGCTGGAACTGGCGCGGCATGGGCGCCTGGATCCCCAGCGCGATCCTCGGCCTGTGCTTCGTCAACCTGCCGGGCCAGTTCGTCGGCCCGCTGGGCGACCTGGCCGGCGGCATCGACATCAGCCTGCCGGTGACCCTGGGCCTGGCCGCCCTGCTCTACCTGACCCTGTTGCGCACCTTCCCGGAATCCGCCGGGGTGTACGGCCCGCAAGGCCCGCGCTGGGTCGGCAGCCACGACCGCCCGGTGCTCGGCATCAACGAGCCGGCGGCCTGAACCCGCGCCCCCCTGCCTGGGGCGCAGCACCAAGCAAGTACCTGTGAGACGCCGACGGGCCGGTTGCCACCGGTCCGCTGGCCTACCGTCCGCCACCCGCGGCCGGCAACAATGACAATTCGAGTGTGAGGAGCCGATCATGGCCTTGGATATAATCGTCGTTCTGATATATGCCGCCGGCATGCTGGTACTGGGCTGGTACGGCATGCGCCGGGCGAAGACCCACGAGGACTTTCTGGTAGCAGGACGCAACCTTGGCCCGTCGTTCTACATGGGCACCATGGCCGCCACCGTGCTCGGCGGCGCCTCCACCGTCGGCACCGTGCGCCTGGGCTACGTCCACGGCATCTCCGGCTTCTGGCTGTGCGCCGCGCTGGGCGCCGGCATCATCGCGCTGAACCTGTTCCTGGCCAAGCCGCTGCTGAAGCTGCGCATCTTCACCGTCACCCAGGTCCTGGAGCGCCGCTACAACCCCATGGCGCGCCAGGCCAGCGCGGTGATCATGTTCGCCTACGCGCTGATGATCGGCACCGTCTCCACCCTGGCCATCGGCACCGTGATGCAGGTGCTGTTCGGCCTGCCGTTCTGGGTCTCGATCCTGCTCGGCGGCGGCGTGGTGGTGGTCTACTCGACCATCGGCGGCATGTGGTCGCTGACCCTCACCGACATCGTCCAGTTCATCATCAAGACCGTCGGCCTGATGTTCCTGCTGCTGCCGATCTGCCTGTACCGCGTGGGCGGCTGGGACGAGCTGGTGGCCAAGCTGCCGGCCAGCGCCTTCAGCTTCCACACCATCGGCTACGACACCATCATCACCTACTTCCTGATCTACTTCTTCGGCATCCTCATCGGCCAGGACATCTGGCAGCGCGTGTTCACCGCGCGCAGCGAGGGCGTGGCCAAGTACGCCGGCACCGCCGCCGGCGTGTACTGCGTGATCTACGGCCTGGTCGGCGCGCTGATCGGCATGTGCGCCAAGGTCCTGCTGCCCAACCTGGACAACGTCAACAACGCCTTCGCCGCCATCGTCCAGGCCTCGCTGCCGGACGGCATCCGCGGCCTGGTGATCGCCGCAGCCCTGGCCGCGATGATGTCCACCGCCAGCGCCGGCCTGCTGGCCGCCTCCACCACCCTGACCGAGGACCTGCTGCCGAAACTGCGTGGCGGCAAGACCTCCAGCCTTGGCATCAACCGCCTGTTCACCGCCCTCACCGGCCTGGTGGTGCTGGCCATCGCCCTGGTGGTGAACGACGTGATCAGCGCCCTGACCCTGGCCTACAACCTGCTGGTGGGCGGCATGCTGATCCCGCTGATCGGCGCCATCTACTGGAAGCGCGCCACTACCGCCGGCGCCATCAGCAGCATGAGCCTGGGCTTCATCACCGCCCTGGTGTTCATGCTCAAGGACGGCTTCGACGCCAACACCCCGATCTACTACAGCCTGGCCGTCGGCCTGGTGAGCTTCGTCGTGGTCAGCCTGCTGTCGCGCCGCCCGGCGGCGGCCGCCAGCGTCGCCTGACGCGCACGGTGCGATGAACAAGGGCGCGGCGAGTCGATCTCCGCGCCCTCTTCGTTTTCCCCACTTCCTCACCCACGAACAAAAGGAACTGCCATGACCACCTGCGGCGAATTCCTCGTCAAGCAACTCGAAGCCTGGGGCGTGGATACCGTCTTCGGCATCCCCGGCGTGCACACCGTCGAGCTGTACCGCGGCCTGCCGGGCAGCGCCATCCGCCACGTCACCCCGCGCCACGAGCAGGGCGCCGGCTTCATGGCCGACGGCTACGCCCGCGTCACCGGCAAGCCGGGCGTGTGCTTCATCATCACCGGCCCGGGCATGACCAACATCCTCACCGCTATGGGCCAGGCCTACGCCGACTCCATCCCCATGCTGGTGATTTCCAGCGTCAACGAGCGCTCGCGCCTGGCCCACGGCAACGGCTACCTGCACGAGCTGCCCAACCAGCGCGCCATGACCGCCGGGGTGAGCGCCTTCAGCCACACCCTGATGAGCGTCGAGGAACTGCCGGCGGTGCTGGCCCGCGCCTTCGCCGTGTTCGACAGCGAACGCCCGCGCCCGGTGCACATCGAGCTGCCGCTGGACATCATCACCGCCCCGGCCGAGCACATGCAGGTGTGCCCGCGGGTGCAACTGGCCCGCCCGGCCCCGGCGCGCTCGCCGCTGCACGAGGCGGCGGCCAAGCTGGCCAAGGCGCAGAAGCCGCTGCTGCTGCTCGGCGGCGGCTGCGTCGAGGCCCAGGCCGAGGCCCGCGCCCTGGCCACCGCGCTGGACGCCCCCACCGCGCTGACCATCAACGCCAAGGGCCTGCTGCAGCCGGAACACCCGCTGCTGATCGGCAGCAACCAGTCGCTGGTGCCGGTGCGTGAACTCGCGCAAGAGGCCGACGTGGTCCTGGCCATCGGTACCGAACTGGGCGAGACCGACTACGACGTGGTGTTCGACGGCAACTTCCGCATCGGCGGCGAGCTGATCCGCATCGACATCGACCCGCAGCAGCTGATGCGCAACTACACGCCGAGCATCGCCATCCACGCCGACGCCCGCACCGCCATGCGCGCCCTGCTGGAGCTGCTGCCGGCCCGCGAGGCCAGCCCGGACAGCCCCGGCGCCCTGCGCGCGGCCAAGGTACGTGCGCAACTGGCCGAGGACTTCGGCGGCTGGGCGCACTACCGCACGCTGTTCGGCAAGATCCTCGAAGCGCTGCCGGACGCCCGCTTCGTCGGCGACTCCACCCAGACCGTGTACAGCGGCAACCACCTGGTGGAACTGGACGGCGGCCGCCGCTGGTTCAACGCCTCCACCGGCTACGGCACCCTAGGCTACGGCCTGCCGGCGGCCATCGGCGCCAAACTGGGCGACCCGAGCCGCCCGGTGATCAGCCTGATGGGCGACGGCGGCCTGCAGTTCACCCTGACCGAACTGGCCAGCGCCGTGGAAGCCAAGGTGGGCATGGTGGTGCTGCTGTGGAACAACCACGGCTACGGCGAGATCAAGCGCTACATGGAACGCCGCGACATCACCCCGCTGGGTGTGGACATCTACACCCCGGACTTCCTCGCCATCGCCCGCGGCTTTGGCTGCGAGGCCGAGCGGGCGCGGGATTACGCGCACCTGCAGGAACTGCTGCGCAATGCCCCGAGCGACCGCCCGCTGATCGTGGAAGTGATGGAGGCGGCGCCGTTCGCGCCCTGACCCGTAGGGCGCATAACGCCTACGGCGTTATCCGCCATGATCGCGGACAGAGTCCGCGACTGGATGCACCGGGCACGCCGGACATCCCGGTAGCACGGCCAGCGGCGGATAACCGCGAACGGTTATTCGCCCTACATCAGCGCCGCAGCTATGCCACCCTGTAGGAGGACCTTGTCCGCGAATCGCGCCGTGACACCCGGCTGTCGCGGACAAGGTCCGCTCCTACGCCAAGATCAACGCCCCGGAACAGGCCCCGCCCATGAAAATCGTCACCCGCGACCGCTGGTTCGAAGTCCGCCACTGCTACGACGGCGTCAGCCTCATCCACGAACCCTGGGTGCGCCCCTTCTACCGCTGCAACATGTGGCACATCCAGGGCCGCGAGCGCGACCTGCTGGTGGACAGCGGTTCCGGCCTGGTCAGCCTGCGCGAGCAGTTGCCCTGGCTCACCGAGCGGCCGCTGCTGGCGGTGGCCAGCCACACCCATTTCGACCACATCGCCGGCCACCACGAGTTCGCCGAGCGCCTGTGCCACCCGGCCGAGGCCGACATCCTCGCCAGCCCCGACGGCGAGCGCACCCTGGCCACGGCCTTCGTCGGCGACGAGATGTTCGAGGCCCACCCGGACTGCCCGCTGTGCTACGCCGAGTACCGGGTGAAGGCGGCGCCGGCCACGCGCACCATCGACGAGGGCGACGTGCTGGACCTGGGCGACCGCGTGCTGGAAGTGCTGCACACCCCCGGCCATTCGCCGGGCGGCATCAGCCTGTGGGAAGCCGGCACGCAGACGCTGTTCTCCGGCGACATCGTCTACGACGGCCCGCTGATCGAGGATGCCTACCACTCCAACCTGGACGACTACGCCCGCAGCCTGGAGCGCCTGCGCCAGTTGCCGGTGCGCACCGTGCACGGCGGGCATTTCCCGAGCTTCTCCGGGGAACGCCTACGCGTGATCATCGACGAATGGTTCGCGGCCCACGGCTGAAACGCCGGGTGCGGAATGCAATCTGCCCGCACGAGGCGGGCAGAGGCTGTGTCGCAACAGGAGCTTTCAGGAGCACTCAGCGCCGGCGTTGCTCCGTGTAACGCCTTTGCTCGTCGCTGGGAATGGGAATGGGTTGCAGGCGCGGAGGCTCGATGAGGCCGAGCGTTACACCCAGTTTCCATGCCAGGGTTTGCAGCCAGAATTTCATGGGATGCCTCCTTTGCGGTGGAAGAGGTCGGGCGGCCCACTGACCCGGGCCGCCCTCAGAGTAGAGTAGCCCGGCGTCCCACTCTCCGCCCGTGCCACTCACTCCTTGCAACAAAGACTACGCGTCGGCCGGCCTCCGGCCGCTGACCTGGATCAAGATCAGGCACGCTTGCCGCGCAATGTCCGGCGGATCCACGCCTCGCCGCTGACCAGGGAAATCCCCGCCAGCACCAGCACCGCGCCGGCGACGAAGTTCCAGGCCAGCGGCTCGTGCAGCAGCAGCACGCCGAAGGCGATGCCGAACACCGGCGTCATGAAGGAGAACACCGCCAGGTTCGAGGCCAGGTAGCGGCGCAGCAGCCAGAACCAGGTGAAATAGCTGAAGAAGGACACCACCACGCCCTGGAACAGCACGCTGCCCACGCCCACCGCGGTGAAGCGCACGTTGCCGAACTCGCCCAGGGCCAGGGCGAGGAAGGGCAGCAGCAGCGCGGCGGCGAACAGCTGGTAGAACAGCGTGAGGCTGGCCGGCGCCTCCGACAGGCGGGTGGTGCGCACCACCACCGTGGTGGCGCCCCACGCCGCCCCGGCCAGCACGCCGAAGAAGTCGCCCAGCAGCATGCGCGCGTCCATGTGCTGCAGGTCGAAGCCGCCGCCGAAGCACAGGGCGATGCCGCCGAAGCACACCGCGATGCCCAGCCACTGCAGCGGCCGCAGGCGCTCGCTGGGCAGCAGGAAGTGCAGGCCCAGGGCGGAGAAGATCGGCGCCGTGTAGATGAACACCGCCATGTGCGAGGCGCTGGTGTACACCAGCCCCTGGGCGATGAACAGGAACTCCACGGCGAACAGCAGCCCGGCCAGCGCGCCGCCGGCCAGGGTGCCCTGGCCCATGGCCCTCCAGTCGCCGCGCCAGAGCACCAGCGCACCCACCAGCAGCGCGGCCACCAGGTTGCGGCCGAAGGCCTGCATGATGGGGGCGATGTCGCCGGCGGCGAACTTCACCGCCACCTGCTGCATGCCCCAGATCAGGCACAGCCCCAGCATCACCTGCAGGGCGAAGGCGTCGGCGCCCTTGCGCGTCGGCGGCGTCATGCGCACCCCCGCTGTCGGGACGAAGGAAGGGTGCAACGGCGATCAGGCAGTTTCATGGCAGGCTCGGCAATGGCGAAACGGGTACCGACTCGCAAGGAAAACGGCGGTACTCGAAAGTAGTACCGCCGATTATTCCAGCCAAGCGACGAACGGTACCAGCACAAATCCGACACCGCCGGCCGTCACAGCGTCAACTCACTGCCCGGTCTTGACCTTGCTCCAGGTACGGGTGCGGATGCGCTCCAGCTTGGGCGGCAGCATCTCCACCGAGTACAACCTGGCCTGCACCTCGGCCGGCGGGTAGACGTTGGGGTTGTCGCGCAGGTCGGCGGAGATCAGCTTGTCCGCCGCCTGGTTGGGGTTGGCGTAGGCCACGTAGTCGGAGATCGGCGCCACCACCTCCGGGCGCAGCAGGTAGTTGAGGAAGGCGTGGGCCTGCTCGACGTTCTGCGCGTCCTTCGGAATGGCCAGCACGTCGAACCAGGCCGCGGTGCCCTCCCTGGGAATGCGGTATTCGATGTGGATGCCGTTCTTCGCCTCCCTGGCGCGGTTGGCCGCCTGCATGGCGCCGCCGGACCAGGCCATGGCCACGCAGACGTCGCCGTTGGCCAGGTCAGTGACGAACTTCGAGGAGCTGAAGTAGGTGATGTACGGGCGCAGGCTGCTCAGCAACGCCTCGGCCTTGGCGTAGTCCGCCGGGTCGTGGCTGTTCGGCGACAGCCCCAGGTAGTGCAGGGCCTCGGGGATCACCTCGGTGGGCGAGTCGAGGAAGGCCACGCCGCACTGCTTGAGCTTGGCGAGGTTCTCCGGCTTGAAGATCAGGTCCCAGGAATCCACCGGCGCGTTGTCGCCGAGCACCGCCTTCACCTTGTCGACGTTGTAGGCAATGCCGTTGGTGCCCCACATGTAGGGCATGGCGTACTGGTTGCCCGGGTCCTTGCTCTCCAGCACCTTGAGCAGTGCCGGGTTGAGGTTCTTCCAGTTCGGCAGCTTGCTCTTGTCCAGCGGCTGGAACACGCCGGCCTTGAGGTAGTTGGGCAGGAAGCTGTCGCTGGGCACCACCAGGTCGTAGCCCGAATGCCCGGAGAGCAGCTTGGCCTCCAGCACCTCGTTGCTGTCGTAGACGTCGTACTTGGGCGCGATGCCCGTGTCCTTCTGGAAGCCCTTGAGGGTGTCCGGGCCGATGTAGTCGAACCAGTTGTAGATGCGCACCGCCGGCTCGGCGCTGGCCACGCCGGCGGCAGCCAGCAATGCCACGCCGAGCAGGCCGCGGATGATCTTCTTGTTCTGGCGCATGACTCGCTCCTCGAAATGGCGCGCCCTTAGAGCCTGTTTACGATCTCGCGAGCTAGAGCAGAACAAGGCAAAAACAGGCGAGGGACGGACCGGGCTCGCGTTCGAGTTTAGGCCGCTAAATGAGCATCACTCGCCTGTTTTTAACGCAGTTATGCCGACGCGCAGCAGATCGTAGACAGGTTCTTAGCGGGCGGCGCCCTCATAACCCTGCAGGACGTTGACCGCGTTCACCCCGATGGCTTCCACCGCGTAGCCGCCTTCCATGATGAACAGCGTCGGCAGGCCCAGGGCGGCGATGCGTTCGCCCATGCGCAGGTAGTCCGGGGAGTCCAGCTTGAACTGGGAGATCGGGTCGTCCTTGTAGGTGTCCACGCCGAGGGATACCACCACCGCGTCCGGCGCGTAGGCGGCGATCTTGCGGCAGGCATCCTCCAGGGCGGCGGACCAGCCGTCCCAGCCGGTGCCGTGGGCCAGCGGGTAGTTGTGGTTGAAGCCCTCGCCCGCCCCTTCGCCGCGCTCGTCGGCGTGGCCGAGGAAGTACGGGTACTCCACCAGCGGGTCGCCGTGGATGGAGGCGAAGAGCACGTCGCCGCGATCGTAGAACAGCTCCTGGGTGCCGTTGCCGTGGTGGTAGTCGACGTCGAGGATGGCCACGCGCCTGGCGCCCTGGTCGAGGAAGGCCTGGGCGACGACGGAGGCGTTGTTGATGAAGCAGTAGCCGCCCATGAAATCGCTGCCGGCGTGGTGGCCCGGCGGGCGGCACAGGCCGAAGGCGGTACGCGCGCCCTGGCGCATGTGGTCCTGGGCGGTCAGCGCGACCTGCGCCGAACTGTAGATGGCCTGCCAGGTGCCGGCGGTGATCGGCGCCTCGGTGTCGAAGCTGTAGTGGCCCAGCTCGCCCATCAGCGCGGTGGGGATGGGCCCGTCGCGGCGCAGGCGGCGGCCCGGGAAGGTGGTGGAGACCAGGTCGCCGGTGTGGCCCTCGGCGGCCCAGCGGGCCCAGGCGCCCTTGAGGAAGGCGACGTACTTCGGATCGTGCACGCGGTGGATCGCATCCAGGCCGAAATCCTTCGGCGCGATGATCTCGCCGAGGTTCTGCGACTGCACCCGGGCCAGCACGGTGTCGGCGCGGCTGGGCATTTCGAAGCAGGGCTGGAGCTTGCCATCGACCAGTTCGGACTGGCCGAAATGCAGGCGATGATCGTCGCTGTAGACGGTCAACATGAATAAAACCTCTCGGCTTTGTTGTTCTTGGTGGGGGGATTCTGCCCATTCGGGCGGCCTCGGCTGAACGGTGGCAGCGGCCAAAAGGGGATAGATATGGCCAACATTTATGGCCCTTTACCATAGCGCCCCTTACCATTTCCCATCGGCTCGCTATGCTCTGGAGAATGGCTGCCGGCCTTGTCGGCCGGCCGGCGTGCACCTGTTGAACGTAAGGAAGGAAAGATGTCGGGGGACCGCAAGATCCTACTCCGTTGCCTGTTGATCCTCAGCCTGTTCTGCGCCGGCTGGGCCCTGGCCGCGCCCGCCCCGCAGGTGCCGGCCGAACTGCCGGTGCTGGCCGAGGACGCCGGCCTGCCGGCCCTGGCCGAACGCCTGGAAAGCATCCGCCAGGGCGTCTCCGACCAGGTCGGCGACGACGACCTGGCACGCCTGCGCCTGGCCACCCTGGACGTGCAGAAGCTGGCCGGCCAGCACGGCGAAGAACTGCAGGCGCGCCTGGACCGCCTCTCCGACCAGCTCAACGTGCTCGGCCCGCCGGCCGAGGGCGAGGCCGCCGCGCTGGCGGTGCAGCGCGTCGAGCTGAGCCGGCAGAAGGCCGAGTTGCAGGCCCAGGCCACCCAGGCGGCGGACATCCTGCGCTCGGCCCAGGACCTGGCGGCGCAGATCGTCAACCTGCGCCGCAGCCTGTTCAACTCGCAGATCGCCATGCGCTCGCCGCCGCCCTTCAGCCCGACCTTCTGGTCCACCCTGACGCGCCCCACCGACGACGACCTGGCGCGCCTGCGCAACCTGGGCGACCGGCTCAGCGCCAGCCTGGCCGCCACCTGGCACGACGCGCGCCTGGCGCTGCTGGTCTGCCTGGTCGCCGCCGTGCTGCTGTGGACGCCGGGCCGGCGGCTGCTGGAAAGGTTCGCCGGCTACCTGGTCAGCCGCTTCATCCCCGAGGGCCGCCTGCGCCGCAGCAGCCTGGCCCTGGCCACGACCCTGGCCAGCGTGGTCGCCCTCGGCGGCGGCGCCGCGCTGGCCCGCCAGGGCCTGGGCTGGAACGGCAGCCTCGACAACGGCCTGGCCGCGCTGGCCGACCAGATGGTCACCCTGGCGGTGTTCAGCGCCTTCATCACCGGCCTCGGCCGTGCCCTGCTGATGGTCGATCGGCCGTCCTGGCGCCTGCTGCCGATCCCCGACCACGCCGCCCAGGCGGTGGCGCACTTCCCCGGCCTGCTGGCCATCGTGGTCATGCTGCTCGGCGCCCAGGACCGCATCAACAGCAACATCGGCGCCAGCCTGGCGCTGACCGTGGCGGTCAATGGGCTCACCGCGCTGCTGATCGCCGTGCTCTTCGGCATCGCCCTGCTGCGCCTGCGCCGCAGCGGCGAGGAGGACGAGGAACACCCGCGCCCGGCACTGGCCGGGGTGATCCACTTCGCCGCCCTGCTGGTGGTGGCGCTGATCGTCCTGGCGCTGCTCAGCGGCTACCTGTCGCTGGCCTTCTTCCTCGCCACCAAGCTGCTGTGGGTCAGCGCCGTGGCGGTGATCGGCTACCTGCTCACGGCCTTCTTCGGCGACCTCTGCGACACCCTGCTGTCGCCCCGCCAGGCCGCCGGCAAGACCCTCGCCCGCGCCCTGGGCCTTGCGCCGCAACACCAGGCCCAGGCCGCCACCCTGCTGGCCGGGGTGGGCCGCACCCTGCTGGTGCTGATGACGCTGATGGTGGTGCTCTCGCCCACCGCCAGCAGCCCCGACGAACTGCTCGCCGGCGTCGAGCGCCTGGCCCAGGGCGGCCAGGCCCTGGGCAACCTCAACATCGTCCCGCAGGACATCCTGCTGGCCCTGCTCACCCTGCTCGGCGGGCTGTTCGCCCTGCGCCTGCTCAAGCGCTGGCTGGCCGAGGAACTGCTGCCGGAAACCAGCATGGACGCCGGCATGCGCGCCTCCCTGGTGACACTGGTGGGCTACCTCGGCTTCGTCCTGCTCGGGCTGCTGACGCTGTCGGCGCTGCGCATCAACCTGACCAGCCTGACCTGGGTGGTCAGCGCCCTGTCGGTGGGCATCGGCTTCGGCCTGCAGGCCATCGTGCAGAACTTCATCAGCGGCCTGATCCTGCTCACCGAGCGCCCGGTGAAGGTCGGCGACTGGGTCAGCCTGAGCGGCGTGGAGGGCGACATCCGCCGGATCAACGTGCGCGCCACGGAAATCCAGCAGGCGGACAATTCCACGGTGATAGTGCCCAACTCCCAGATGATCACCCAGAACGTGCGCAACGTGACCATGGGCGGCGCCCTGGGCAGCGTCGGCATCAGCCTGACGCTGCCGCTGGACACCGACGTGCACAAGGTCCGTGAACTGATGCTGGCGGCCTACGCCGAGCACCCGGCGATCCTCGAGACGCCCAAGCCCTCGGTGAGCTTCACCCAGCTCACCGACCAGGGCCTGACACTGGCCGCCAGCGGCAGCGTCAGCAGCCCCCGCGGCGTATCGGCCGCCCGCAGCGACCTGTTGTTCAGCATCTTCGGCAAGCTGCGCGAAGAAGGCATCAACCTGGTGGCGCCGCGGAGCCTGCGCCTGGTGGGGGATGGGAAGGGGTTGGTGGAGGAGCCCGCTGCGGGTGGGTCGGGCGAAGAGCCCAAGAGCCCCTCTCCCTGAAGGGAGAGGGGGCTTGTCCGTACCGAGAGTGGGAATGGTTTCAGCTGGAAACCATTGGAGTTGCCGGCTAACTCCAGAGCATCCAACCCTGCCCAACGGTCCCCTCTCCCTTCAGGGCGGGGCGCGTAGCCGAGGGTTAGGGAGAGGGAGCAGAGTAAACCCGAAGCACTGTTACCCCGGGTAACGCCATTCGCCAACAAGAGCCAGGCGCCCCCTCGAGCCTTGTAGGGCGCATAACGCCTACGGCGTTATCCGCCATCGTGCCCAGGCACCGGCGGATAACCGCGAACGGTTATTCGCCCTACGGTCATGCGGCCTCCCCACGATGGGCCAGACTCGCGCCGAAGCGCCTTTCAACCCCTCCTCGCCAACAGCGCCGCCGCCCCCTGCGCCTTGCGCGAATACCAGAACACCCGGCTTACCCCGCGGGTAACTGCCACGTAGGCCAGGCGCAGGCTCTCGTCCTGCATCGCCTGGTCGTAGCTGTTGCGGAAGAACCCGCTGTGGGCATACAGCACGTTGCGCAGCGGATGGCGCTCGGGTGGCGCGCAGTCGTCGACGATGATCGCCACCTCCGCCTGCAGGCCCTTGGCGCGGTGGATGCTCATGGCCTTCACCGGCAGCTTGGCGTCGAGCTGCGCCTGGATCTGCTGCAGCGGCTCGTTGCGCCGGCTCAGCAGCATCACCGCGGTGCTTTCGCGGCTGCCGCGCTGGGCCACGTGCTCGCACTGGGCGCGGATGTCCGCCACCAGCCTGGGCAGGTCGCGGGCCAGGTCGAAGCGGGTTTCCACGCGCACGCCGTGGTCGCCCGGCTGCATCGGCTTGAAGGCGCGGCAGGTCTTGGCCTGCTTGAAGTTCACCTCGGCCAGCACCGCCTCGGCGTCGCGGATCACCGGCTCGATGCTGCGGTAGTTGGTTTCCAGCAGCAGCACCGTGCTCTGGCGGTTGCGGCCCTTGCTGGGGAAGTGCCTGTCGAAGTCCATGAACAGCTCCGGCGAGCTGCCGCGCCAGCCGTAGATCGACTGCCAGTCGTCGCCGATGGCCATCAGGCTCGGCGCCTTGCCGCTGCGCGCCAGGAAGCGGTGCAGGGCCTGCAGCCAGAGGACGATCTGCGGCGAGATGTCCTGGAATTCGTCGATCAGCAGGTGCGTCATCGGCTCGGCCGCTTCCAGCTTCGCCTCGCCTTCGGCAAAGCGCTGGGTGAGCTGCTGGAAGGCGGCGTTGAAGGTGGTCAGGCGCTGGCGCTTGAGCAGGGCCAGGAAGAAGCTCCAGTAGATCGCCAGGGCCTCGAGGAAGATTTTCTCGCGGGTCGAGCAGTCCAGCTCGGCCACCTTCAGGTCCTGCGGGCGCAGGCCGAGGCTTTCCATGAAGCCGGCCTGGGTGTGGAAGACCTCCACCAGCGGCGCCTCGACGAATTCGCCGGGCAGGCGGAACGGCTGCACCGGCGCCGGGCCCGGCACTTCCTCGGGCTTCTCCAGCCCCAGCAGGCGGTGCACCTTGGCGCGGAAGGCGCCGTTCACCGCATAGCATTCCTCGTAGGCCTCCAGCAGCAGGCGCTGCTGCGCCGGGCGCAGGCGGCCGCCGGTGAGGGGGTTGTCCGGCTCGTCGGGGTTCTTCTCCTCCAGTTGCTCGAACCAGCGCTGCTTGCCCAGCAGTTCGCGGGCCTGCACGCCCATGGCCGAATGGAAGGTGCGCACGCATTCGCGGGCGCGGGCCATGTCGAAGGGGTACTGCCAGAAGGCCAGGACGCGCACCAGCTGTTCGCGCAGCTGCGCGCAGGAAGCGTTGGTGAAGGAGATCACCGTGACCTTGTCCGCCTCGATGCCAAGGTGGCAGAGCATGAACACCAGGCGCAGCACCAGGGTGGTGGACTTGCCGGAGCCGGCGCCGGCGAAGATGCGCGCCAGCGGCTGGCGGCAGAGGATCATCGCCCACTGCTCGTCCGACGGCGGGCTGATCACGCCGGCGCTGACCGCCTGGCGCACCCGCTCGCGCATCGCCTCGACCTGCTCCGGGCGCACCGCCAGGGCGCGCGCCGGGTAGATGCCGGCGGGGCCCTGCGCCGCAGGCTTCGCCGGGGCCTTCTCGCCCTCGGCGGCCTTGGGCTTGCGCGGCGCGCGGGGCTTGGCCTCGGCGCCGCCCTGCTTCCTCGCCGTGGCGCGCGGCTTCTTCGACGCCGGCGCCTGGGCGACCTCGTTCTGCTCGCGCAGGTAGGCGGTGGTGCGCGGGAAGTACCGCGCCAGGGATTCGGACAGCAGCAGTTTGTAGCGCCTTACGGCAGACAGCATCGGAAGGCTCCGGCCCTGGAGGATGTCGCTGAATGATAAGGGGTTTCAGTGACGATCCGACAGCGCCGGGCGCCTCGCGTTCGCCTCAGGCGCCGGTCCAGCGCCTGAACAGCACGCTGGCGTTGACGCCGCCGAAGCCGAAACCGTTGGACAGCGCATAGTCCGTCTGCAGCGCGCGTGGCGCACCCCGCACCAGGTCGATGCCGGCGGCGGCTTCGTCCGGTTCCTCCAGGTTGAGGGTCGCCGGGGCCAACTGGTCGCGCAGGGCCAGCAGGGTGAAGACCGCCTCCAGCCCGCCGGCCGCGCCCAGCAGGTGGCCGGTGGCGGACTTGGTGGCGCTCACCGCCACCGAGCCGGTGTCGCCGAACACCGCGCGGATGGCCGCCAGCTCGCCCTTGTCGCCCACCGGCGTGGAGGTGGCGTGGGCATTGAGGTGGCCGATCGACGCCGGGTCGATGCCGGCCTGGGCGATGGCCAGTTGCATGGCCCGGCGCGCGCCGCTGCCGTCCTCGGGGCCGGCGGTCAGGTGGTAGGCGTCGGCGCTGGTGCCGTAGCCGACCAGCTCGGCCAGCGGCTGCGCGCCGCGGGCCAGGGCGTGTTCCAGCGATTCGATCACCAGCACCCCGGCGCCCTCGCCCATGACGAAGCCGTCGCGCTGGCGGTCGAAGGGCCGCGAGGCCTGCTGCGGATGGTCGTTGAAGCCGCTGGACAGCGCCCGCGCCGCGGCGAAGCCGCCCAGGGCGACGCGGTCGATGGAGGCCTCGGCGCCACCGCACAGGGCGATGTCCGCCTCGCCGGCGCGGATCAGCCGCGCGGCGTCGCCGATGGCCTGGACGCTGGCGGCGCAGGCGGTCACCGGCGCGCCTATCGGCCCCTTGAAGCCGTAGCGGATGGACACGTGGCCGGCCGCCAGGTTGACCAGGAACGACGGGATGGTGAACGGCGACAGGCGCCGCGGCCCGCGCTCGTCGGTGGTGCGCACGGCATCGGCGATGGCGCTGAAGCCGCCGATGCCGGAGCCGATCAGCGTGGCGGTGCGCGTCTGCCCGCGTTCATCCTGGGGCGCCCAGCCGGCCTGGGCCAGGGCCTGCTCGGCGGCGGCCAGGGCGAAGAGGATGAAGCGGTGCATCTTCTTCTGTTCCTTGGCTGGCGCGGCGCGCTCGGCGTCGAAGCCGGCCTCGGCGTCCTCGCCGATGCCCGGTACCCGGCCACCCACCGCGCAGGGCAGGTCGCGGACGAATTCGTCGGCCAGCCGGACGATGCCGGAGCGCCCCTGCAGCAGGCGCTGCCAGACCGTCTCGGTGCCACACCCCAGGGGGCTGACCACCCCGGTCCCGGTTACCACTATGCGTTGTACGGCCATGACTTCACCTGCATGAGGATGGCTTCGCCATCATTGAATTACGATCAACATATAACATCCCGGGCAACCTGACCATCCGTCGTCGCGCCCGGCGCGGCGGGAGGCGATCGACCACCCTTGCCCGGGTCCCGATCCGTATAGAGGAGATTCGCCATGCGACTGGAAGGTTCCTGCCATTGCGGCGCCGTGACCTTCAGCCTGGAGAGCGCCCATCCCTACCCCTACCAGCGCTGCTACTGCTCGATCTGCCGCAAGACCCAGGGCGGCGGAGGCTACGCCATCAACCTGGGCGGCGCCGCCGCCAGCCTCAAGGTGCGCGGGCGCAAGCACCTGCGCGTGTACCACGCCAAGCTGCGCGAGCCGGGCCAACGCACCCGCACCAGTACCGCCGAGCGCAACTTCTGCGGCGAGTGCGGCAGCGCCCTGTGGCTGTTCAGCCCGGAGTGGCCGGAACTGATCCACCCCTTCGCCTCGGCCATCGACACCCCCTTGCCGGTGCCGCCGGAACACACCCACCTGCTGCTGGACTCCAGGGCCCCCTGGGTGGAGGTGGAGAAGCACCCGCGCGACCGGTACTTCGACGGCTACCCCGAGGAGTCCATCGCCGACTGGCACCAGCGCCTGGGGCTGGAGCGCTAGGCCTGCAGGCGGAACACCGCGAAGGCCGGCTCGGGGCTGGTCCACTGCTCGCGCACCAGCCAGCCGCCGCGCTCGGCCAGCTCGCGGAAGTCGTCGATGGCGTATTTGTAGGAGTTCTCCGTGTGCAGGCGTTCGCCGGCGCGGAACAGGTACTCCATGCCGGCGATGCGCACGCGCTGCTCGACGCGGCTGACCAGGTGCATCTCGATGCGGCCGTGCTCGGCGTTCCAGAAGGCCAGGTGGTCGAAGCGGTCGGGCTGGAAGTCGGCGCCCAGTTCGCGGTTGATGCGCCTCAGCAGGTTGAGGTTGAAGCGCGCGGTGACGCCTTCGGCATCGTTGTAGGCGGCCTCCAGCACGGCCACGTCCTTGCGCAGGTCCACCCCGACGATGAAGCCGGCGCCCGGCCCCAGCAGTTCGTGGGCGCCCTGGAGGAAGGCCAGGGCCTGCTGCGGGTCGAAGTTGCCGATGGTGGAGCCGGGGAAGAAACCCAGCCGCGGGCCATCGGCCAGCGCCGGGGGCAGCGCTTCCAGGCGGGTGAAGTCGGCGCACAGCGGCTCCACGCGCAGCGCCGGGTAGTCGCGCTGCAGGCGGGCGGCGGCCTTGTCCAGGGCCGCCGGGCTGATGTCGATGGGCACGTAGCGGCCGATCCGCGGCGCCGCGTCCAGCAGCAGGCAGGTCTTCTCGCTGGCGCCGCTGCCGAACTCCACCAGGGTGCAGTCGGCCGGGACGCGCTCGGCGAGGGCCGGGGCGATGCGCTTGAGCAGGGCGGTCTCGCTGCGCGTGGGGTAGTACTCGCGGGTGCGGCAGATGGCCTCGAACAGCTCGGAGCCGGCGGCATCGTAGAAGTACTTGGGCGACAGTTGCCGCGGCGTCAGCGAGAAGCCCGCCTCCAGGTCCTCGGCCAGCTCGCGGGCGCGCGGGTCCAGCGCGGCCTGCTCCGGCAGGTCGCGGGCCAGGCGCAGGCCGGCGAACATCCAGCGCTTTTCCGGGTGGAAGAAGTTGCGGTAGCTGGGCCGCGAGTGCCCGGCCGGGGTGATGCAGGCGCCGCCGCGCAGGACCATCTGGCTGACCATGAACTTGCCGTTGTACTCGCCCACCGCGCCGGCGCCGGGGCGGAAGCCGGGGTAAGGCGCATAGGCGCTCTGCGTCCACTGCCAGGCGGCGTCGTAGAGCTGGCGCAGGCGGCCGTCGCGGGCGGCCACCTCCCATTCCATTTCCGTGGGCAGGCGCGCGCCGGCCCAGCTGGCGTAGGCGCAGGCCTCGTAGTAGCTGACGTGCAGCACTGGCGCCTGCAGGTCCAGCGGGCGCAGGCCGGCCAGGCCGAATTCGTGCCAGCCGTCGCCCTGCCTGCGCCAGTACAGCGGGGCCTGCCAGCCCGCTTCCTGGACTTTCGCCCAGCCGTCGGACAACCACAGCTCGGGGCGGCGATAGCCGTCATCCTCGATGAATGCCAGCCACTGGCCGTTGCTCACCAGGGACTCGGCGATCTCGAACGGCGCCAGGAAACAGCGGTGCGCCGGCGCCTCGTTGTCGAAGGCGAAGCCCTCGCCGTCATGGCCGATGCCCAGCAGCCCGCCCTGGATCGCCAGGAAGCGCTGCGGCCCGCAGGCCGAGGGCGCATGCCCCCCGCCATAGGCCGGCGCCAGCGGCGACAGGCTGAACAGGTGGAGAATGTCCATCAGCAGCAGTTCCTGGTGCTGCTCCTCATGGGCCAGGCCCAGGCGCACCAGGGCCTCCAGCCCGGCATCCGGCGCCCGGGCCAGCAGCTTGTGCATGTGCTCGTCGACGTGCAGCCGGTAGTCGAGCACCCGGTGCAGCGGCGGGCGCGTCAGCATCCCCCGCTGCGGCCGGGGCTGGCGCGCGCCCAGGGCCTCGTAGTAGGAGTTGAACAGGTAGCCGAAGTGGGCGTCGAACAACTGGTAGCCGGGCAGGTGCGGCTGCAGCAGGAAAGTCTCGAAGAACCAGGTGGTATGCGCGATGTGCCACTTGGCCGGGCTGGCGTCGGGCATCGACTGGGTGACCGCGTCCTCGGCGCTGAGGGGGGCGATCAGTTCTTCGCTGCGCCGCCGCACCTGGCGGTAGGCGTCGAGCAACGACGGGGCCTTGCTGGACATGGGGTGGTCCCCTTTTCCGTGGGCGGGTTCGGCACGCGGGCGGTCGACCTTCGCCGGGGAGAAGGCGCCGCTGCGACGGCAGTCATCGGGTTCGAGCCACGGCCCGGAGCAAAGGTTGCAAGAATCTGCCTTCGGCGCCTGCCTCCCTTGAGGGTAGAAGCGCTACGGCGGCGGCCGGGAAAAACCGATGGGCGTGGCCGCTTGCCGCGCCCTGCCCGGCTGGCCGATAGTCGCCCTTCGACCAGGAGGCAGCATGTTCAACAGAAGACAGATCAACCGTGCGCTGCTGCTGGCGCCACTGGCCGGGCTGCTCCCCGGCGGCGCGCGGGCCGGCGCCGTACCGGCCGTGGAGCGCCTGAAGCAACTGGAACGTGACAGCGGCGGGCGCCTGGGCGCGGCCGTGCTCGACAGCGGCGACGGCCGCCGCTTCGGCCTGCGCGAGGACGAGCGCTTCCCGCTGTGCAGCACCTTCAAGCTGCTGCTCGCCGCCGCCGTGCTGGCCCGCGTCGACCGTGGCGAGGAGCAGCTGGCGCGGCGCATCATCTACGGCCGCGGCGACCTGGTGCCCTACTCGCCGGTCAGCGAACGCCACGTCGGCAAGCCGGGCCTGAGCGTCGCCGAACTCTGCGAGGCGGCGATCACCCTCAGCGACAACGGCGCCGCCAACCTGCTGCTGGCCAGCCTGGGCGGCCCCGCCGGGCTGACCGCCTGGCTGCGCAGCACGGGCGACGAGGTCAGCCGCCTGGACCGCAACGAGCCCACGCTCAACGAAGCCCTCCCCGGCGACCCACGCGATACCAGCACCCCGCGGGCGATGGTCGCCACCCTGCAGCGCCTGCTGCTGGGCGACGTCCTGCAGAGCGCCTCGCGCGCCCAGCTGGATGCCTGGCTGGCGGCCAACAAGACCGGCGACAAGCGTATCCGCGCAGGCCTGCCGCCGCTCTGGAAGGTCGGCGACAAGACCGGCACCGGCGAGAGCGGCACCAGCAACGACGTGGCCATCCTCCGGCCGCCGGGCCGCGCGCCGATCCTGGTGGCGGCCTACCTCACCGGCAGCCCAGCCTCGGCGGAAAAGCGCGATGCGGTGCTGGCGGAGGTTGGACGGCTGGCGGCGGGGCTGGTGGATCAGCCATAGCACGCAGCGGGACTGGCGGGCACCAATGGCTGCGCTTGATCAAAGTACAACGTTCTGTACAATCATCTCGTCCAGCACCGGACCCGCCCTCCGCACTCTTTTCCCGTCGGAAGATTCAATCAGCCCTGGCTTCGCCAGGAGGTACCCGCCATGCAAATTCTGACATTCAGCCAAGCGCGAGCCAGCCTGAAACAGGCCATGGATGACGTATGCCGCGACCATGAGCCGACTGTCATCACCCGGCAAAGAGGCGAACCTGTCGTCCTGCTTTCGCTGGAGGACTACAACGGCATGCGCGAGACCATGTACCTGCTGCAGTCCTCGGCCAACGCACAACGGCTGCATGAATCCATCGAGCAGTTGCGAGCCGGCAAGAGCGCGCCAAGGGAATTGAGCATCAGTGACAACGCAGAAGAAACGTAACAAGGCCGGCGCCCGCAAGACGGTTTCGGTGGCTTTCACCGATCACGGCTGGGACGACTACCAGTACTGGAAGGGCCAGGATCCGAAGATATCCGCAGCCCTGGACCGGCTCATCGGCGAATGCCTGCGTACCCCCTTCAGCGGCACCGGCAAGCCCGAAGCGCTGAAGGGTAACCTCACCGGGTTCTGGTCCCGCCGCATAACCCACGAACACCGGCTGGTCTATCTGTTCGAAGACGGCCAACTCTTCATCGTGCAATGCCGCTACCACTACGACGGCTGACTCACCTTCCCCATCGGCTCAGGCACGCCCCTGGAACATCCGCTCGTCATAGAGGAAGTCGTAGCTGTCCTCGACCTTCACCTGGGCGATCGCCGGGTGCCGCGGGTTGAGCAGGATGTTCCACTCCAGCGGCAGCACGGCCGAGGGCACTATCAGCCCGAGTTGCTCGCCGGCCCGCAGCCAGCGGGTTCCGTAGTCCATGCTCGGGCGGTCCGCCGGCAGGCTGTTCCAGCCATCGGGCAGTTCGCGGGGGTCGGGCCTGAGGTAGAGGTCGTCGCCTTCCGGGAGCCGGAAGGCGGTGATCTTCAGCGCGAAGGTCGGCCGGCCGCTGGCGTGCACGAAGGTTTCCAGGCAGCAGATGGCCGGCGTCAGGCCCAGGTACACCACGGGCAGGTCGCGATCGTTCCAGCGCCCGCCGAGGATGGCCGCGCCCTGGCCGGAGAGGTCGGTGGCCCGCGTCGCTTTCGCGACTCGCCAGGCCCGCATCAGGCGACCCCGCCCCACTCCAGCGCGTGCAGCACGCGGCGTACCTGGTTGGCGCCTATCTCGGTATCGCAGAGGCTCAGCGGCGTCTGGCCGCCGAGGGCGTCGTTGGGGCGCCCCAGCCACTGGGTCGCGGCGTCCTTGTCCTCGAACACCTGCTCGGCCAGCACGGCCACCGAGGCCAGGCGGTCGAGGCGTTCCGAGGTCACCGCGTCCAGGTCCTGGTCCGCCTTCTTCTTGCGCTCGTAGGTGGACAGGGAAATGTTGAACAGCTCGACGAAGCCCGGGCCGCTGATGCGGAAGGTGTCCCGCACCGATTCGACCCAGCGCCAGCTCAAGCCGTGGCGGATGTGCTGCAGCCGCTGGCTCTCGGTGAGGCTGGCATGGCCGTGCACCAGGTGCCAGAACACCGGGGACGGCGAGTCGCTGCGACGACGATCTTCCGTCTTGATGGCCAACATGCGACCTCCTCAAATGATGAAAAATTAACCGTCAAATGAAGGCTACTCCTTTCTGGCGGTTTTGCCCAGCGGGATGGCGGGAACGAGGGCGCCGGGCGAATGAACAAAATATTGCACAGCCACTTTGAACACCCGCTATCCCACATACGGCCCACGTCAAGAAACAAGGGAATCGATCACCATCAACCCATTGTCTGAGCCTATTGATTTGCCAATCATCCTAAACTCAGGCAATATAGTGTTCATTATGTTGAACACAACGATCCAAACCCGCTTCACTTCCCGCCTGGTCTCCCGCGAGCGCCACTGGACCGGCGACCTCTAGCGCCCTCCCCGAAGTCACGTCTTTGGTGACGATGCGCACGCGCGTCTCGCCGCTCGCCCAGCGTCACCTCCCCGTTCCGACTTTTCCGCCTGGCCCCGCGTCCATTCGCGAGGGCGGCGGCTTGCCCAAGGGAGGGCTCGATCATGCGTTCCTGGATCTATCTGTTCGCCGCCATCGGTTTCGAAGTGGTCGGCACCACCTCGATGAAACTCACCACCACCCTGGCCCCGCTGTACGGCCACCTGCTGATGTACGCCATGGTCGGCCTGTCGTACTACTTCCTGTCGCTGGCCATCAAGCGCGTGCCGGTGGGCGTGGCCTACGCCCTCTGGGAGGGCATCGGCATCGTCCTCATCACCCTGGTCAGCGTCGCCTGGCTGGGCGAGCAACTGGCCCCGGAGAAGGTCCTGGGCCTGGCCGTGATGATCGCCGGCATCCTGCTGGTCAAGTCCGGCACCCGCAGCAAGCGCGAGCCGTCCGCAGAGGAGGCCGTCGCATGCTGAGCCTGAACTGGATTCCGTTCGCCTGGCTGGGCCTGGCGATAGTGCTGGAGGTGATCGCCAACCTGCTGCTGAAGTATTCCGACGGCTTCCGCAGGCGCGCCCTCGGCGTCACCTCCATCCTCTGCGTGCTGGGCGCCTTCTCGGCCCTGGCCCAGGCGGTGAAGGACATCGAGCTGTCGGTGGCCTACGCGGTGTGGGGCGGCTTCGGCATTCTCGCCACCGTGGCCATGGGCTGGGCCCTGTTCGGCCAGCGCCTGGTATGGCGCGGCTGGCTCGGGCTGGGCCTGCTGGTGGCGGGCATGGTGCTGCTGAAGCTGGCCTGACGAAACGAAAAACGGGGCGCCCTTGGGCGCCCCGTTTTCATTTGGGACTAACAGATACCTGTAGGAGCGGGCCCTGCCCGCGATTTCGCGCGCAGGGCGCGCTCCTACAAGGGCACGGCATACGGGCAACCTGTAGGAGCGGATCTCATCCGCGAATCGCGCCGGGATGGCTGGCTATCGCGGACAAGGTCCGCTCCTACGCTGCCCCACCACTCCGTGCCCATGTAGGAGCGCGCCCTGCGCGCGAAATCGCGGGCAGGGCCCTACAACATCACCGGTTGGCAGCGCTTTTCGTAGGAGCGAGCTTGCTCGCGAACCGCATGGCACCGCGTTTGTTCGCGAGCAAGCTCGCTCCTACGAAGAGCATCTCGGCGCAGGCTGCAAGACAGTTGCTCCTACGGTTGAGCTACGTGCCTCACGGAAACCTGTAGGAGCGAGGAGCCGTTCGCGAGCAAGCTCGCTCCTACGAAGAGCCATCAGCGCTCAGCCACGCTCAGGCGTGTGGAGCCCTGCTCGCTACGCGCACGGCGGCGGGTGACCAGCAGGCCGGAGCAGACGATCAGTACGCTGAGCAGCGCGGTGGCGGTCACTTCGACGCGGTGGTCCGGGCGCAGCAGCATCAGCACCAGTACGCCGACGATGAACAGGATCACGCCCCAGGTCAGCCACGGGAACAGCCACATGCGGTACTGCGGCGCCTTGCCCTCGGCATCCATGCGCTTGCGCATGCGCAGTTGCGAGATGGCGATCACCAGGTACACCAGCAGGGCGATGGCGCCGGAGCTGGCCATGAGGAAGCCGAACACCTGGGCCGGAACCAGGTAGTTGGCGATCACCGTGGCGAAGGCCGCGGCGGTCGACAGCAGCACCGCCACCACCGGGGTACCGGCACGGCTGGTCACCCGCGCGACTGCCGGCGCGTCACCACGGCTGCTCAGCGAGAACAGCATGCGCGAGGCGGTGTAGAGCGAGGAGTTCAGGCAACTGGTCACCGAAGTCAGCACCACCACGTCGATCAGCGCCTTGGCGTTGGGCACGCCCAGCACTTCCAGCACGGTGACGTAGGAGCCGTCGGCGGCCAGGCGCGGGTCGGTCCAGGGCACCAGGGCGACGACGATGAAGATCGACAGGATGTAGAACAGGGTGATCCGCCAGATCACCGAGTTGGTGGCCCTGGAGATCTGCTTCTCGGCCGCGTCGGACTCGGCCGCGGCGATGGTCACCACCTCCGCCCCGAGGAACGAGAACATGGTGATCAGCATGGCGCTGAGCACCGCGCCGAAGCCGTTGGGCATGAAGCCGCCGTTGTCCCACAGCCGCGAGACGCCGCTCACCCCGGTATTGGGCAGCAGGCCGAGGATGGCGCAGGCGCCGAGGATGATGAAGCCGACGATGGCGATCACCTTGACCAGCGCCAGCCAGAACTCGAACTCGCCGTAGTTCTTCACGCTGAACAGGTTGGTCACGGTGAGCAGCAGGGTGATGGCCAGGGACAGCACCCAGATGTCCAGCTGCGGCACCCAGCTGTTGATGATGGTGGCGGCGATGTTCGCCTCGATCGGGATCACCAGGACCCAGAACCACCAGTACAGCCAGCCGATGGTGTAGCCGGCCCATTTGCCGATGGCGCGGTCGGCGTAGGTGGAGAAGGAGCCGGTGTCGGGCGACGCCACGGCCATCTCGGCCAGCATGCGCATGACGATCACCACCAGGGCGCCGGCCAGGATGTACGCGAGGATGGCCGCCGGCCCCGCCTCGGCGATGGCGCGGCCGGAGCCGACGAACAGGCCGGCGCCGATCACGCCGGCGATGGACAGCATGGTCACATGCCGCGATTTCAACCCATGGCTCAGGTTGTTCTTGTTGAGCTGTTGCATGGTCTCACCTTGTAGAGCTGCGTCCCTGCGGCGGAAATGGCCCGGCCCGCCCGTGCGTGGGCACGGGCGGGTACGGGGTCCGTCTTTGTTCTCTTCGGCGCGGCCCCTTCAGGGAAAGGGGCCGCGGCGCACGCGCAAGCGGAATCAGGCCAGTTCGTCGAAGCACTCGCCGATGATGCCCAGGCCGCGCTGCAGGTCGGCGTCGCTGACGGTCAGCGGCACGAGGATGCGCAGGACGTTGTAGTAGGTGCCGCAGGACAGCAGCACCAGGCCCTTGTCGCGGGCCTTGGCGACGATCTTGGCGGTCAGCTCGGCGGCCGGGCTCTGGCCGTCGGCTTCGAACAGCTCCACCGCGACCATGGCGCCGAGGATGCGCACTTCGCCGATGCTGGCGTGGCGCTCGCCGATCTGGCGCAGGCCGGCGCCGAGGATTTCGCCCACGGCCTTGGCGCGGTCCAGCAGGTTCTCTTCCTCGAAGGCCTCGATCACCGCCAGGGCGGCGGCGCAGGAGATCGGGTTGCCGGCGTAGGTGCCGCCCAGGCCGCCGGGGCCACGGCGTCCATCAGTTCAGCCTTGCCAGCCACGCCGGCCAGCGGGAAGCCGCCGGCGATGGACTTGGCGAAGGTGGTCAGGTCGGCGGCGACGCCCATCTGCTCCATGGCGAAGAAGGTGCCGGTGCGGCCGGCGCCGGTCTGCACTTCGTCGGCGATCAGCACGATGCCGTGCTCGTCGCAGAGGGCGCGCAGGCGCTGCATGAAGTCCTTCGGCGCCGGGTTGAAGCCACCCTCGCCCTGCACCGGCTCGAGGATGATCGCGGCGATGTCGCGCGGCTGCGCGTCGTTCTTGAAGATGCGCTCGATGCTGGCGATGGACTCGTCCACCGACACGCCATGCAGCGCGTTCGGGTACTGCGCGCGGAATACGCCACCGGGCATCAGGCCCAGGCCAGCGGAGTACGGCACCACCTTGCCGGTCAGCGCCAGGGTGTAGTGGGTGCGGCCGTGGTAGGCGCCGGTGAAGGCGATCACGCCGCTGCGGCCGGTGGCGGCGCGGGCGATCTTGATGGCGTTCTCCACGGCTTCGGCGCCGGTGGTCACCAGCAGGGTCTTCTTCTCGAAGTCGCCCGGCAGCATGCCGTTGATCTTCTCGGCCAGGGCCACGTAGCCCTCGTAGCCGAACACGTGGAAGCAGGTGTGGGTCAGCCTGGCCATCTGCGCCTGCACGGCGGCCATCACCTTCGGGTGCAGGTGGCCGGTGTTGAGCACGGCGATGCCGCCGGCGAAGTCCAGGTACTCGCGGCCTTCCACGTCCCAGATGGTGGCGTTCTCGGCGCGCTCGGCGTAGATCTGGTGGATCTGGCCGACGCCGCGCGGGATGGCGGCCATGCGCCGTTGTTGCAGGCTCTGGTTGCTGTTCATGCTGTCTCCAGGTCAGGAATGGGGTGGATGGACGCGCGTTACACGCCGAGGCACAGGTATTTGATTTCCAGGTAGTCCTCGATGCCGTACTTGGAGCCTTCGCGCCCCAGGCCCGAGGCCTTGATGCCGCCGAAGGGGGCGACTTCGTTGGAGATGATCCCGGTGTTGATGCCAACGATGCCGTACTCCAGCGCCTCGCCGACGCGGAACACGCGGCCCAGGTCGCGGGCGTAGAAGTAGGCGGCCAGGCCGTACTCGGTGTCGTTGGAAAGCGCGATCACCTCGGCCTCGTCCTTGAAGCGGAACAGCGGCGCCAGCGGGCCGAAGGTCTCGTCCTTGGACACCAGGGCGTTCTTCGGCACGTCGACCAGGATGGTCGGCTCGAAGAAGGTGCCGCCCAGGGCGTGCGGCTTGCCGCCGGCAACCACCTTGGCGCCTTTGCTCACGGCGTCGGCGATGTGCTCCTCGACCTTGGCCACGGCCTTGGCGTCGATCAGCGGGCCGGTGGTCACGCCCTGCTCCAGGCCATTGCCGATGTTCAGCCTGGCCACGGCGGCCTTCAGCTTGTCGACGAAGGCGTCGTACACGCCGTCCTGGATGTACAGGCGGTTGGCGCAGACGCAGGTCTGGCCGTTGTTGCGGTACTTGGAAACCAGCGCGCCTTCGACGGCGGCATCCAGGTCGGCATCGTCGAAAACGATGAAGGGCGCGTTGCCGCCCAGCTCCAGCGAGACCTTCTTGATGTCCTTGGCGCACTCGGCCATCAGTTGGCGACCGATTTCGGTGGAGCCGGTGAAGGTCAGCTTGCGCACGATCGGGTTGCCGGTCAGCTCGCCGCCGACTTCGCCGGCGCTGCCAGTGACCACGCTGAACACACCTTTGGGGATGCCGGCGCGCTCGGCCAGCTCGGCCAGGGCCAGGGCGGAATACGGGGTCTGCGAAGCGGGCTTGAGCACCATGGTGCAACCGGCGGCCAGGGCCGGGCCGGCTTTACGGGTGATCATCGCGGAAGGGAAGTTCCACGGGGTGATGGCCGCGGTGACGCCGATCGGCTGCTTGATCACCATCAGGCGCTTGTCCGGCTGGTGGCCGGGGATCATGTCGCCGTAGACGCGCTTGGCTTCCTCGGCGAACCACTCCAGGAACGACGCGGCGTAGGCGATCTCGCCCTTGGCTTCGGCCAGCGGCTTGCCCTGCTCGATGGTCATCAGGCGGGCCAGGTCATCCTGGTTCTCGATCATCAGCTCGAACCAGCGGCGCAGGCGGTTGGCGCGGTCCTTGGCGGTCAGCGCGCGCCAGGCCGGCAGGGCGCGGTCGGCGGCTTCGATGGCGCGGCGGGTTTCGGCGGCGCCCATCTTCGGCACAGTGCCGATGATCTCGTTGGTGGCCGGGTTGTTGACCTTGATGGTCTGACCGCTGTCGGCGTCCACCCAGGAACCGTCGATATAGGCCTGTTGGCGGAACAGGCTGGAGTCTTTGAGTTGCACGCTGTCTTCCTCGTTATCGGTGGCGGGCGGCTCAGCCGGCGGCCCGCAGGTTGCTGTCCAGGGTGATGTCCGGGGTGGCGGCCTTGGCGAAGTTGCCGCCCTGCGCGGCGACCTGCTCGCGGACCTTCTCGACGATGTAGGCGCCGATCGGGATGGCCGAGGTGGCCGCCGGCGACGGCGCGTTACAGACGTTGACGCTGCGCTTGGTATTCACGAAGAGGAAGTCGTCGATCAGCTTGCCGTCGCGCGACACCGCCTGGGCGCGCACGCCCGCCGGGTAGTCGGTGAGGTCGGCCTTGACGATGCTCGGGCAGTACTTCTGCACTTCCTTCAGGTAGCCGCCCTTGAACAGCGAGTTCTTCATCTCGATCAGGCCCGGGCGCAGGTTCTTCGCCAGCACCTTGAGGATGCCCGGCGTGGTCAGGGTCTCGAACATGTCGGAGAGGCTGATGTCGCGCTTGCGGTAGCCCTCGCGCTTCATCGCCAGCACGGCGTTGGGGCCGACGGTGACGGTGCCGTCGATCATCCGCGTCAGGTGCACGCCGAGGAACGGCATGGACGGGTCGGGGATCGGGTAGATCAGGTGGTTGACGATCTGGTTGTGCTGCCTGGGCAGCAGGTAGTACTCGCCACGGAACGGGCAGATGATGAACTGCGGCTGCAGGCCGAGCATGCGCACGATGCGGTCGGCCATCAGGCCCGAGCAGGTGACCAGGTAGCGGCCACGGAACTCGTTGTCGGTGGTGCGCACCACCACCTCGTCGGCGCGCTCGTCCAGCGCCGTCACCTCGGCGTTGTAGCGGATCTCGCCACCGGCGGCCTGGAACTCGCGGCCCATGGCGGCGGTGACTTCGGCGTAGCTGACGATGCCGCTGGAGGGCACGAAGATGCCGCCCAGGCCGACGATGTTCGGCTCGCGTTCGCGCAGCTCGCCGGCGCTCAGCCAGTGGCGCTCCAGGCCGTTGGCGGCGGTGCGCTCCCAGAGCGCCTTCATGCGCTCCATCTCCAGCTCGTTGGTGGCCACCAGCAGCTTGCCGCATTCGTCGTAGCGGATGCCGTGCTTGTCGCAGAAGGCCTTGGTGGCCTTGTTGCCGGCCAGGCAGAACTTCGCCTTGAGGCTGCCGGGGGTGTAGTAGACACCGGCGTGGATCACGCCGCTGTTGTGCCCGGTCTGGTGGCGCGCCGGGCCGGATTCCTTCTCCAGCAGGAGGATCTTCGCGTCCGGGTAGACCTGGGTGAGTTGCATCGCGGTGGACATGCCGACGATGCCGCCGCCGATGATGATGAAATCGTACACAGCCATTACCTCGCGCACTGGCTCAGCTGAAAAAACTCCACAGGAGGGGCCGGCGGCGGAGGTCGTGCGCGGACGCTTCGCCAGCCGGCCCTCCCCTGTGGAAAGGGTGACGCGTTGGGGATTACTGGCCGCGCTGGTACAGCGGTTTCTGGTAGGCGATGTAGCCGCGTTGGCGCATCAGCTCGCGGCGCAGGCCCTCGTGAGGGGTGAAGCGGTCGCGGCCGTGCAGCCAGAACAGGTTGTTGATCAGCAGGAAGCAGCCCTGCGGGACCGGCACCGACAGCTTGGCCGGACTGGTTTCCAGGGAGTCGGACAGGGCGTTCAGCCAGATGCCTTCCTCGAAGTCCTTCGGCTGCACGAACTGGTCGATGTAGCGCATGGTCGGGCGGCCTTCGGCGTCGCAGTCGAACACCGCGTGGAACACGTCCTCGCTGACCTTCTTGCTCGGCGGCGCGGTCCAGCGCATCTCGCGGCGCGCCAGCGGGTGGCGGTAGAACTCGTCCAGCTCGCTCCAGTCGTCCAGGTGCAGCAGCAGGGAGTTGCCGCCTTCCATGTTCTTTTCTTCGATCTTCATCATCAGCACGTAGTCGGTGATCTGATTCACGAAGGTGCCGTCGTTGTGCAGCTCCATCACGCGGTGCGGCTGGCGCAGATAGCTGTCGGAGTTGTCGCTGTTGACCACCACGAAGCGGGCGTAGAACTGGCCGCTCATGGCGTCGTAGTTGGAGCGGCCGACCAGGTGCGCCACGGCGGTGGAGAACTTCACCATGTCCTCGGCCTGGGCCACGTCGTCCAGGCCCAGGGGCTTGACCAGCATGCCACCGGTGGCGCGGTCGAGGATGCTGTTCAGCAGCACCGGGCGCAGGGTGCCTTCGCACAGCTCGTCGAGGATC
Source organism: Pseudomonas sp. 273 (assembly GCF_029201425.1). NCBI lineage: Bacteria > Pseudomonadati > Pseudomonadota > Gammaproteobacteria > Pseudomonadales > Pseudomonadaceae > Pseudomonas > Pseudomonas sp. 273. Next base: position 1,392,483 of record NZ_CP116775.1, on the reverse strand, counting down.
TGGGCGACGCGGAAGCGCAGGAACGACTTGTACTCCAGGGCCTGCACCGGCCACTGCGCCACCGCCTCGACGAAGGCCTGCACGGTCTCGCGGGCGAAGGTCAGCTCGAGCAGGCGCGGCGACTGCGCCGAAGGCGCTACCGAGTAGCCGCGGGTCTCCAGCGGCAGGGGCATGGCGAGGTCCTGGATGGAGGTGAAGGCGTTCATGGCGGTGTCCTGGCAATGATGGGTTGGCGCCGTCCGGCAATGACCTGGATCAGGCGGGCAGGAGAAAAATATCGTCACAAACTAAAAATGTCTACATTTTTATTTTTCAGCGACAAACACTCGCCTTGTCTATTGTTTTTCGTCCATACGACATTTGGGTATGATCCAGCGCAAATCCCCACAGGAGCTGGATTTGGAAGCGATCGCCCCCCGACAGAACTCCGCCGTCAGCGGTTACGAGTGGCTCAAGAAGGACATCATCCGCGGCGTCTTCAAACCGGGCGAGAAGCTGCTGATGAGCACCCTGAAGGAGCGCTACGACCTGGGCGTGGGCCCGCTGCGCGAGGCCCTGTCGCAACTGGTGGCCGAGCACCTGGTGGTCGCCATCAGCCAGAAGGGCTACCGCGTCGCGCCCATGTCGCTGGAGGAGATGAAGGACATTTACGACGCCCGCGCCAACCTGGAGGCGATGATCGTCGGCCTGGCCATCCAGCGCGGCGACGACGCCTGGGAAGCGCAGGTGCTGGCGCATTCGCACACCCTGGCCAAGGTGGTGGAGGTGAAGACCCGCGAGCAGCGCCTGGACGTCTGGGACGAGCGGCACAAGGCCTTCCACACGGCCATCGCCCAGGGCTGCGGCTCCAAGCACCTGCTGCAGGCGCGCACCTACCTGTTCGACCAGGCCGAGCGCTACCGCCACCTGTGGCTGACGCACACGGTGTTCTCGGAGGAAGCCCTGGAGCTCAAGCGCCAGGAACACGCCGCGCTGGTCGAGGCGATCCTCGCCCGCGACGCCGCGCGCGCCAGCGAGATGATGCGCAACCACCTGATGACGCCGGTGCCGATCATCGCGCAGATCATGCGCAACGGCGGCCTGGGCGAAGCCGCCCGCTGACGCCGGGCGTCGGCCGGCGCCACCCGCCGCGGCCGCCGCGCTAGACTGAAACGACGCCCCGCCGAGGGGCCGCCCGCCCCGGGCCGGCAATGACGCGCGAACCGCGGCTGCCGGCACGCGCCCGTCCCGGGCCAGCGCCTGCCTTGCCCCGTCGTTCGCCTCGCGTACGGAGAACCGGCACCTCCCGCCATCCACCCGGAGCCCCGCCGCCGCGCGGGCGCCCGACAGCGGAGGAGCTACCATGGACGAAGCCAAACTCAACGACTTCATGGGCCGCCTGGTCGCCGACATGGGCGGCGCGGCCATGCTGGCGAACGTCATCCTCGGCGACGAACTGGGCCTGTACCGGGCCATGGCCGACAACCAGCCGGTAAGCCCGCAGGCCCTGGCCGAACGCACCGGCTGCAACCCGCGGCTGCTGCGCGAATGGCTCAGCGCCCAGGCCGCCGCCGGCTACCTGGAACACGAAGGCGGCAACTTCCGCCTGCCCGAGGAACAGGCCATGGCCCTGGCCGTCGAGGACTCGCCGGTGTACGTGGCCGGCGGCGCCAGCGTGCTGGCCTCGCTGTACCAGGACAAGGACAAGCTGGTGGCCGCCATGCGCGGCAACGGCGCCCTGCCCTGGGGTGACCACCACCCCTGCCTGTTCCGCGGCACCGAACGCTTCTTCCGCCCCGGCTACCGCGCGCATCTTGTAGAGGAGTGGCTGCCGGCGCTGGACGACGTGGTGGCCAAGCTGCAGCGCGGCGCCCAGGTGGCCGACATCGGCTGCGGCCACGGCGCCTCCACGGTGATCATGGCCCAGGCCTTCCCGGCCTCGCGCTTCGCCGGCTTCGACTACCACGCCCCCTCGGTGGAAACCGCCAGCCAGCGCGCCCGCGAGGCCGGCGTCGAGGACCGGGTGAGCTTCGCCAGGGCCAGCGCCAAGGACTACCTGGGCGAGTACGACCTGATCTGCTACTTCGACTGCCTGCACGACATGGGCGACCCGGTGGGCGCCGCCCGCCACGCCCTGCGCCACCTGGCGCCGGACGGCACGGTGCTGCTGGTGGAGCCCTACGCCGGCGACCGCCTGGAGGACAACCTGACGCCCATCGGCAAGCTGTTCTACGCCGCCTCGACCTTCATCTGCACACCCAACTCGCTGTCCCAGGAAGTGGGCCTGGGCCTGGGCGCCCAGGCCGGCGAGGCAAGGCTGCGCGCGGTGTTCGAAGAAGCCGGCTTCAGCCGCTTCCGCCGGGCGGCGGAAACGCCGTTCAACCTGATCCTCGAAGCGCGGCCATGAGGGGTCGGTCGTAGGAACAACTGCCTTGCAGGCCGCGCCGGGCTGCTCTTCGTAGGAGCGAGCTTGCTCGCGAACAGATTCCGCTGCGGGGTTCCGTTCGCGAGCAAGCTCGCTCCTACGAGAAGCCGTGCCCGCCGGTACGTTCGGCTATCGCGGATAAGATCCGCTCCTACGCCATTCCCGGCACCGTGCCTCCTGTAGGAGCGGGCCCTGCCCGCGATTCGCGCGCAGGGCGCGCTCCTACATGGGAATGGCGCAGGTGGAATTGCGTAGGGCGAATAACCGTTCGCGGTTATCCGCCGTTGGCCGAAACACCGCTGCCCGACGACAACGGCGGATAACGCCATAGGCGTTATGCGCCCTACGGGTTGGAATGGCGTGGGTGGGTGCCACTCAGGCCCGGAAATGGCTCGGCGGCTGGCCGCTCCAGCGCTGGAAGGCGTGGCGCAGGCTGGCGGTTTCGCTGAAGCCGAGTTCCTCGGCGATGCGGTAGATGGGCATGTCGCCATCCTGCAGCAGTTCCTTGGCGCGGGCGAAGCGCAGTTCGTCGAGCAGCTGCTGGTAGCTGGTCTGCTGTTGCTGCAGGTGGCGGCGCAGGCTGCGCGAGGAGCAGTTCAGGCGCCGCGCCAGCTCCTCCAGGCCCGGCGGCGACTGCAGGCGCTCGCCGAGGATGCCGCGGACCTTGTCCAGCCAGGCGCGGCGGGCGGCCAGGTCGACGTTCTGGCGGCGGCACTGTTCGAGCATCTCGCGGTGCGTCACCGGGTCGGCCAGCGGCAGGCGACGTTCCAACCAGGTAGCGGGGAAGCCGAAGGCACTGCGCGAGGCGCCGAAGCGCAGCTCGCAACCGAACCCTTCGGCGTAGGCGGCCTCGCGCTCGGGCGGGCCGGCATAGTCGAACTCCGCGCACAGCAGTTCCAGCGGCTGGCCCAGCAGGTCGCCGCAGGTGACCTTCATCGAACCCAGGCACAGCTCGGTGTTGAACGGCCGCAGGGCCTCGTCCTCGCTGTAGCCGGTGGCCACCAGCCAGGCCACCTCGCCCTCCACCTGCAGCGACAGGTGGAAGTAGGTGCCCAGCAGCACCGGGTAGCTCAGGCCGATGCGCAGGGCCTCGCCCAGGGTCGGCGCCGAGAGCAGCGCGTAGCCCAGCAGGCCGTAGGCGGAAATCCGTGTGCGCAGGCCCAGGCGCAGGCCCAGGGCGGGCTCGGCGGCCAGGCGCTCGGCGTTGGCGAACACCTGCTGCTCCTGCCAGGGGCTGACCAGCCGGCGCAGGTCCACCAGGTCGGCGGCGGTGATGCCGCTGCCTTCGAGGATGCTGTCGCGTTCATGGCCTTCGGCTTCCAGCAGGGAAACCGTCAGCGTGGTCATGTGCAGGGAGTTGAGCCAGGTGTTGCGGGAGAAGCTGGTTCCGGTCATGTCTTGCCCATCGGTGCGCTGCGCCGTGCCCGCGATGTTACCGTCGCGGGCATGGGATTTGGCAAGGCAAAGGCGGCAATTGTAGGAGCGGGCCCTGCCCGCGATTCGCGCGCAGGGCGCGCTCCTACAGGGGAGCGCGATGGTTGGCGCAGTGCAGTGGGCTCACCCACGCGAAAGGAAGCGCATCCCCTCTTCCAGCCCGCGCAGGGTCAGCGGGTACATCTGGTCCTTCACCAGCTCGCGCACCAGGTTGGTGGAGGCGGTGTAGCTCCAGGTGTCCTTCGGGTAGGGGTTGATCCAGATGAGCTTCTTGTACTTCTCCATGAAGCGCTGCATCCACACGTAGCCGGCTTCCTCGTTCCAGTGCTCGACGCTGCCGCCGGCCTGGGTGATCTCGTAGGGCGCCATGGCCGCGTCGCCGACGAACACCACCTTGTAGTCCGGCCCGTACTTGTGCAGCAGGTCGAAGGTGGCGGTGCGCTCGTTGCCGCGGCGCAGGTTGTTCTTCCACACCGATTCGTAGATGAAGTTGTGGAAGTAGAAGTACTCCAAGTGCTTGAACTCGGTCTTGCAGGCCGAGAACAGCTCCTCGCAGACCTTCACGTGGGCGTCCATCGAGCCGCCGATGTCCAGCAGCAGCAGGAGCTTCACGGTGTTGCGCCGTTCCGGGCGCATCTGGATGTTCAGCAGCCCGGCGTCCTTCGCCGTATGGTCGATGGTGCCGTCGATGTCCAGCTCTTCCGCCGCGCCCTCGCGGGCGAACTTGCGCAGGCGGCGCAGGGCGATCTTGATGTTGCGGGTGCCCAGTTCGACCTGGTCGTCGAGGTTCTTGTACTCGCGCTGGTCCCACACCTTGGCCGCCTTGCCCTGGCGCTTGCCGGCATCGCCCACGCGGATGCCCTCGGGGTTGAAACCGCCGGAGCCGAACGGGCTGGTGCCGCCGGTGCCGATCCACTTGTTGCCGCCGGCGTGGCGTTCCTTCTGCTCCTCGAGACGCTTCCTGAACTCCTCGATGAGCTTGTCCAGGCCGCCCAGGGACTGGATCTGCGCGCGCTCCTCGTCGGTCAGCAGGCGCTCGAACTCCTTGCGCAGCCATTCCTCGGGGATCAGCGCCTTGAGGTGGTCGTCGAGCTTCTCCAGGCCCTTGAAGTAGGCGCCGAAGGCCCGGTCGAACTTATCGAAATGGCGCTCGTCCTTCACCATGATGGTGCGGGCGAGGTAGTAGAACTCGTCCATGTCGGCGAACACCACGCGCTGCTGGAGCGCATTGATCAGGTCCAGCAGCTCGCGCACCGACACCGGCACCTTGGCCGCGCGCATTTCGTTGAACAGGTTGAGCAGCATGGCTGCACCCTCTCATGAAGCATTGCTCTTGTAGGAGCGAGCTTGCTCGCGAACCCTGCGAACCCGCAAAGAGCTTCGCGAGCAAGCTCGCTCCTACGAAGAGCCGGTCAAATTCAGCGCGAAGCGCGGCGGCTCATGAAGGCGAGACGTTCCAGCAGCTGCACGTCCTGCTCGTTCTTCACCAGGGCCCCGGCCAGCGGCGGGATGGCCTTGGTCGGGTCGCGCTCGCGCAGCACCGCCTCGCCGATGTCGTCGGCCATCAGCAGCTTCAGCCAGTCCACCAGTTCGCTGGTGGAGGGCTTCTTCTTCAGGCCCGGCACCTTGCGCACGTCGAAGAAGATGTCCAGCGCCTCGCTGACCAGCGAGGCCTTGATGCCCGGGTAGTGCACGTCGACGATCTTCTGCAGCGTCTCGCGGTCGGGGAAGGCGATGTAGTGGAAGAAGCAGCGGCGCAGGAAGGCGTCGGGCAGCTCCTTCTCGTTGTTCGAGGTGATGATGATGATCGGGCGCTGCCTGGCCTTGATGGTCTCGTTGGTCTCGTAGACGTAGAACTCCATCTTGTCGAGTTCCTGCAGCAGGTCGTTGGGGAACTCGATGTCGGCCTTGTCGATCTCGTCGATCAGCAGGATGACGCGCTCGTCGGCCTCGAAGGCCTCCCAGAGCTTGCCCTTCTTGATGTAGTTGCGCACGTCGTGGACCTTGTCCACGCCCAGCTGCGAGTCGCGCAGGCGGCTCACCGCGTCGTACTCGTAGAGGCCCTGGTGGGCCTTGGTGGTGGACTTGATGTGCCAGGTGATCAGCTTGGCGCCGAAGGCTTCGGCCAGCTGCTCGGCGAGCATGGTCTTGCCGGTGCCCGGCTCGCCCTTCACCAGCAGCGGGCGCTGCAGGGTGATGGAGGCGTTGACCGCCAGCTTGAGGTCGTCGGTGGCGACGTAGGACTGGGTGCCTTCGAACTTCATCGGGGAATCCTCGAACGGTATCGGCCGGGCCGCGGCCCGGGCTGCGGGAACAGGGGGGACAGACTGCGACTATACCGCGCAGTTCGGGCGACTGTGAACGCAGGCATGGCATTCAGTCACTGAATGCACGGCCGCCAATCCATTCGTCGAACGCCGTCGGCGCCGCTCCACCCTCGCATCCCGCCGCCGTCGCGGGACCGATCTTTCCGCCGGTTTCACGGCTTTACGGCCAGGGCGCCGGGGAATAGGCTGGTGGGTCAGCATCGATCCACAAGGACACCCATCATGAGCCGCATCTTCGCAGACAACGCGCAGTCCATCGGCAACACGCCGCTGGTCCAGATCAACCGCCTGGCCCCGCGCGGCGTCACCATCCTGGCCAAGATCGAGGGCCGCAACCCCGGCTACTCGGTGAAGTGCCGCATCGGCGCCAGCATGATCTGGGATGCCGAGTCCAGCGGCCGGCTGAAACCGGGCATGACCATCGTCGAACCGACCTCCGGCAACACCGGCATCGGCCTGGCCTTCGTCGCCGCCGCGCGCGGCTACAGGCTGGTGCTGACCATGCCCGCCTCCATGAGCCTGGAGCGGCGCAAGGTGCTCAAGGCCCTGGGCGCCGAACTGGTCCTCACCGAGCCGGCCAAGGGCATGAAGGGCGCCATCGCCAAGGCCGAGGAACTGGTGGCCGAGAACCCCGGGCAGTACTTCATGCCGGCGCAGTTCGACAACCCGGCCAACCCGGCGATCCACGAGAAGACCACCGGCCCGGAGATCTGGAACGACACCGACGGCGCGGTGGACGTGCTGGTGGCCGGCGTCGGCACCGGCGGCACCATCACCGGCGTGTCGCGCTTCATCAAGAACACCAGGGGCAAGCCGATCCTCTCGGTGGCGGTGGAGCCGACCAGCTCGCCGGTGATCAGCCAGACCCTCGCCGGCGAGGAGGTCAAGCCCTCACCGCACAAGATCCAGGGCATCGGCGCCGGCTTCGTGCCGAAGAACCTCGACCTGGCCATGGTCGACCGCGTCGAGCTGGTCGGCGACGACGAGGCCCGCAGCATGGCCCAGCGCCTGATGCACGAGGAAGGCATCCTCTGCGGCATCTCCTGCGGCGCCGCCATGGCCGCCGCCGTGCGCCTGGCCGAGGAGCCGACGATGCAGGGCAAGACCATCGTGGTCATCCTGCCCGACTCGGCCGAGCGCTACCTGTCGAGCATGCTCTTCGAGGGCGTGTTCGAAGAACAGGAAATGGTCCAGTAGGCCCTGCGCGCCGCCCCGCTCCGGGGCGGCGCCCCGCCCGGCGGCCCTTTGCCACTGTCTGCGGACCCGCGGGCAACCGCGCCCCCTCCACATCCTCCGGCAATCCGGTTATTCCTTGAGCAGCCGTGGCCCAACCCCAGCCGCGCCACTACCGCTTGCCGTCAGGAAACAACAATGAAAACGACCGCACCGCTGTCCAGTGCCCTCGCGCTTTCCTTCACCCTGGGCGCCGCCGGCGCACAGGCCGAGACACTGAAGATCTACAACTGGTCCGACTACATCGCCCCGGACACCGTCGCCACCTTCGGCAAGGAAACCGGCATCCAGACCACCTACGACGTCTACGACAGCAACGAGACGCTGGATGGCAAGCTGATGACCGGCAAGTCCGGCTACGACATCGTGGTGCCGTCCAACCACTTCATGGCCAAGCAGATCCAGGCCGGCGCGCTGAAGAAGCTGGACAAGAGCCAGTTGCCCAACTGGAAGAACCTCAACCCGGTGCTGATGAAGGCCCTGGAGGTCAACGATCCGGGCAACCAGTACGGCTTCCCCTACCTGTGGGGCACCACCGGCATCGGCTACAACCCGGCCAAGGTCAGGGAAGTGCTGGGCGCAGATGCACCGGTCGACTCCTGGGACCTGTTCTTCAAGCCCGAGTACATGCAGAAGCTGGCCAAGTGCGGCGTCGCCGTGCTGGACAACGGCCCCGAGCTGCTGCCCATCGCCCTGAACTACCTGGGCCTGCCGCACCACAGCCAGAACCCGAGGACTACAAGAAGGCCGAGGCGGCGCTGCTGAAGGTGCGCCCCTACATCGCCTACTTCCACTCCTCGAAGTACGTCAGCGACCTGGCCAACGGCAACATCTGCGTGGCCGTCGGCTTCTCCGGCGACATCCTGCAGGCCGCCACCCGCGCCAAGGAAGCCAACAACGGCATCGAGATCCACTACTCCACGCCCAAGGAAGGCTCGCCGCTGTGGTTCGACATGGTCGCCATGCCGGCCGACGCGCCCGACGAGAAGGCCGCCTACGCCTTCATGAACTACCTGCTGCGCCCCGACGTCATGGCCGGCATCAGCAACTACGTGCACTACGCCAACGGCAACCTGGCCGCCGAGCCGCTGGTGGACGCGGCGATCAAGGCCGACCCGGCGATCTACCCGCCGCAGGACAAGATGGCCAAGCTGTTCGCCCTGCAGTCCATGCCGATGAAGATCGACCGCCTGCGCACCCGCATCTGGACCAACGTCAAGACCGGCAAGTAAGGCCCCACGGGCTCCCGCCGCGGCGGGGGCCCGTTGCCTGGCGAATCGTCGCCGGGCTCGCGCGCCTGGCGCGAAACTCTCGTTCCCCCTCGCCTTCGCCCACAGGCGCCGCTATAGTCTGCCTCGACGCCACCACCAGCCAGAGCCCGGCCATGCCCCTCTCCCACGCGAACCTCGCCCTCTCCATCGCCGCCCGCGGCGAGGCCGGTGCGCGCCCGCGTGGTGCCGTCGCCCTCCTGTCGCCTCCCGTCGTCGCTGCTGTCGCAGCGCCTCCGCCCCCGTGCGTAGCGGCCTGCCCGCCGCCGGGCGCCAGCGCCTTCTGACAGCGCCCCAGCGCCTTTCCTGAACGCATCGCCGCCGCGCCCGCGCGCCGCGGACTGCACCCGGCCGCCTGCCCGCCAGCCGGCCACCGCTTGCAAGACAGGTGACGACATGTCCCGAATCAACGCTTCCACCCTGGTCGGCGTGACCAGCTCCAGCCTCTTCGTGCTGCTCTGGAGCAGCGCCGCCATCGCCTCCAAGTGGGGCCTGGCCCATGCCTCGCCGCTGGCCTTCCTCATCGGCCGCTTCGCCATCGCCCTGGCCGCCCTGCTGGCCCTCGGCCCGCTGCTCGGCCTGCGCCTGCCGCGGCAGCCGCGCGAGCGCCGCCGCGCCCTGCTCACCGGCCTGGTGCTGCTGGGCTTCTACCCGATCTTCTACGTCTGGGCCCTGCAGCTGCAGGTCACCCCGGGGATGATCGCCACCCTGCTCGGCGTGCAGCCGATCCTCACCGGCCTGCTCACCGAACGGCGCTTCGGCGCCACCCGCCTGGCCGGGCTGCTGCTCGGCCTGGGCGGGCTGGTACTGGTGGTCTGGCAAGGCATGGGCCTGGCCGGGCTGTCCTTCGCCGGCCTGGGCTGCGCGCTGCTGGCGCTGCTGGGCATCACCCTCGGCACCCTCCTGCAGAAGGGCCTGAGCGAAAGCCCGCTGGGCAGCCTGCCGCTGCAGTACGTGGCCGGCCTCGCGCTGTGCCTGGTGCTGCTGCCGACGCAGCCGCTGCACTTCGACTGGAGCCTGGAGCTGATCGCCAGCCTGCTGTGGATGGGCCTGCTGATCTCGGTGGGCGCCACCCTGCTGCTCTACCGGCTGATCGCGCGCGGCAACCTGGTGCAGGTCACCAGCCTGTTCTACCTGGTGCCGGCGGTGACCGCGCTGCTGGACTACCTGGCCTTCGGCAACCGCCTGGGCGCCCTCAGCCTGCTGGGCATGGGGCTGATCGTGCTCGGCCTGCTGCTGGTGTTCCGCCCGCGGCCGGAGCGCGCCGAGGCACTGGCCGAGCGACGCTGAACGGACGGGGGCGGCAGCGCCCCCGCTTCCCCGACCGCCCGCTCACCCGCGGCGCTTTCGCCGCCCACGGAGTCTGGCTAAGCTCGCTGCACAGGACACGCACGAGAGGCGCGCCATGCTCCACGCCCAGATCGCCCAGACCATCCTCGACGGCTTCGACATCTACCGCGAGCGCTTCAAGCAGATCACCGACGACGCCCAGGAACGCTTCGAGCGGGCGCAGTGGCAGGAAATCCAGCGCACCTCCGCCGAGCGCATCAACCTCTACGAGGAAAAGGTCGGCGAGACCGTGGCCCGCGTCACCGCCGACTTCGACCCGGGGGCATTGCTGGACGTGGAGCGCTGGCCGCTGATCAAGAGCGCCTACATCGGCCTGATCGACCCGCGCAACGACGACGAGCTGGCGGAAACCTGGTTCAACTCGATCTTCTGCGGGCTGTTCAGCCACGACAACATCAGCGACGGCACCATGTTCGTGCACACCACGCGGCCGTCGCTGCGCGCCCACACCCGCGACCCGCACACCCGCCTCTACCGGCCCCAGGGCAACCTGCGGCGGGCGCTGCAGCAGGTTTTCGCCGACTACCGCTTCCAGGTGCCCTACGAGGACGCCGAAGGCGACCTGGCGCGCCTGGACGCCCTGCTGCACAGCAACCTGCCCGACTGGGTGTGCAAGGACCCGGACCTGGCCCTGGAGCTGATCGGCTCGGTGTTCTACCGCAACAAGGGCGCCTACCTGGTGGGCCGCCTGTACACCCCGGACGAGCAGTGGCCGCTGGTGTTCCCGCTGATCCACCGCGAAGGCCAGGGCATCCGCTTCGACACCGTGATCACCGACGAGGCGGAGGTGTCGATCATCTTCTCCTTCACCCGCTCCTACTTCATGGTCGACGTGCCGGTGCCGGCGGAGCTGGTGGCCTTCCTCAAGCGCCTGCTGCCGGGCAAGCACATCGCCGAGCTGTACACCTCCATCGGCTTCTACAAGCAGGGCAAGAGCGAGTTCTACCGCGCCCTGATCAACCACCTGGCGACCACCGACGACCGCTTCGTCATGGCCCCCGGGGTGCGCGGCATGGTGATGAGCGTGTTCACCCTGCCCGGCTTCAACACCGTGTTCAAGATCATCAAGGACAACTTCAACCCGGCCAAGACCGTCGACCACGCCACCGTGGTGCAGAAATACCAGCTGGTGAAGAACCACGACCGCGTCGGCCGCCTGGCCGACACCCAGCAGTTCGCCGACTTCCGCTTCCCGGTGGGCAAGTTCGACCCCGACTGCCTGGCCGAGCTGCTGGAGGTGGCGCCCTCCACCGTGGTGCTGGAGGGCGACGTGGTGCTGATCCGCCACTGCTGGACCGAACGCCGCATGACCCCGCTCAACCTCTACCTGGAGCACGCCACCGAGGCCCAGGTGCACGAGGCGCTGTACGACTACGGCCTGGCCATCAAGCAGCTGGCGGCGGCGAACATCTTCCCCGGCGACATGCTGCTGAAGAACTTCGGCGTCACCCGCCACGGCCGCGTGGTGTTCTACGACTACGACGAGATCAGCTACCTCACCGAGGTGAACTTCCGCCACATCCCGCCGCCGCGCTACGAGGAGGACGAGATGTCGTCCGAGCCCTGGTACTCGGTGGGGCCGATGGACGTGTTCCCCGAGGAATTCCCGCGCTTCCTGTTCGTCGACCTGAAGCTGCGCCGGCTGTTCGCCAAGCTGCACGGCGACCTCTACGACGCCGACTACTGGAAGAGCCTGCAGGCGCAGATACGGGCGGGCAAGGTGATAGACGTGTTCCCCTACCGGCGCAATGAGCTGCCGGAGAAGGCGCTGGCGGAGTAGGCGCTTGTTTTTGCGAATGGGGTTTCCCGGTGACTATGGTGTTTCGGGTGAACTCCGTTCCCTCTCCCTAACCCTCTCCCTGAAGGGAGAGGGGACCGTTAGGTGAATGTGGATATTTCGGCGTCAGCCGGAAATGACGTTTCAGGTTGAAACCATTGCTATCCACCGGCACGGACAAGCCCCCTCTCCCGCTTGCGGGAGAGGGCTGGGGAGAGGGAGCGTGGCCCAGCCCCGAACCGACGCAACCGGCAAACCCCATTCGCGAGCAATCTCGCCCCCCACGAAACCCGCCTCACCCCCGAAACGCCTGCCGATAGGCGCTCGGCGACACCCCCAGCGCCGCGCTGAAATGCTGCCGCAGCGAAGCCACCGAACCGAAGCCCGCCAGGCTCGCCACCTCCGGGATCGGCTGCTCGGTGGACTCCAGCAGCCGCTGCGCCAGGGCCAGGCGTTCGCCGCGCAGCCAGTCGCCCAGGGTGCTGCCGGTAAGCTGGCGGAAGTGCCGGCTGAAGCTGCGCCGGCTCATCAGCGCGCGTTCGGCCAGGCTGTCCAGGTCGTGGGGCCGGTCCAGGCGCTCGCGCACCCAGTCGAGCAGGCCGGACAGGCGGTTGTCCCGCGCGGTGGCCGGCAGCGGCTGCTCGATGAACTGCGCCTGGCCGCCCTGGCGGTGTGGCGCCACCACCAGGCGGCGGGCCTGCTGGTTGCTCAGGCCGGCGCCGCAGCGCTGGCGCAGCAGGTGCAGGCAGCAGTCGATGCCGGCCACGGTGCCGGCGGAGGTGAGGATCGGGCCATCGTCGACGTAGAGCACGTCCGGCTCCACCTGCACCCGCGGATAGTGCCGGGCGAAGAATTCCGCCCACAGCCAGTGGGTGGTGGCGCGGCGCCCATCGAGCAGGCCGGCCTCGGCCAGGACGAAGGCGCCCAGGCACAGGCCCACCAGTTGCGCGCCACGGGCCTCGGCGGCCACCAGGGCATCGAGCAGGGCCGGCGGCGCCGGCTCCGCGGGGTCGCGCCAGCTCGGCACTATCAGGGTATCGGCGCTCTCCAGCGCCTCCAGGCCGTGGCGCGTATCGATGGCGAAGCCGGCCGTGGTGTTCAGCGGCCCCGGCTCGGCGGCGCAGACCTGCAGTTCGAAGCGCGTGCGCGCCCCGCCCGGGTCGCCCTCGCCGAACACCAGGCAGGGCACCGAGAGGTGGAAGGGGCTGATCTGGTCGAAGGCCACCACGGCCACGCGGTGGGTTTCCATGGGCATCCTCCGGGCAAGGGTTTGGCCCGATTCTAGCGAAAGCTGTCTTGCGGGCCACTCACGCCGACCGCCGGCCCCTGCGCAGAATGGCCCCATCCCCACTCCAGCGGAGACACCCAGCATGAGCAACGCCCCGAAACGCGCCCTGATCGTCGTCGACGTGCAGAACGAGTACTTCAGCGGCAACCTGCGCATCGAATACCCGCCGGTCGGCGACTCGCTGCCGAACGTCCTGCGCGCCATGGACGCCGCCCACGCCGCCGGCATCCCGGTGGTGGTGGTGCGCCACCAGGCCCCGGCCGGCGCGCCCATCTTCGCCCCCGGCAGCCACGGCGTGGAACTGCACCCGCAGGTGGCCGGGCGCCCCCACGACCTGCTGCTGGACAAGAGCAAGGCCAGCGCCCTCAGCGGCACCGGGCTGGGCGACTGGCTGCACGAGCGCGGCGTCGACACCCTGACGATCGTCGGCTACATGACGCACAACTGCGACGACTCCACCGCCCGCCAGGCCGCCCACGAGGGCTGGCAGGTGGAGTTCCTCGACGACGCCAGCGGCTCGCTGCCCTACGCCAACAGCGCGGGCGCGGCCAGCGCCGAGGAAATCCACCGGGTGTTCAGCGTGGTGCTGCAGTCGTCCTTCGCCGCCGTGGGCAGCACGGCGCAATGGCTGGCGGCCGTGGAAAGCGGCAAGGCCCTGGAGCGCGACAACATCTACGCCTCCAACCAACGGGCCCTCGCGGCGCGGGGCTGAGGAAACGGCGGATAACGCCGTGGCGTTATTCGCCCTACCCGAGGACCATCATGGACGTAGGGCGAATAACCGTTCGCGGTTATCCGCCGCCTGACCGCACTCCCCGTCCCGCGCGGCGTTCAACTCCAATGCCGGCGCGCCACATTGCGGTTGTCACCCAACCCCGCCAGGGCCCCGACCGAAACGATCAGCAGCTCGACGATCCAGGCCAGCAGCAAGCCGCCGCCCAGGGCCCAGCCGATGGCTTCCGGCGCCAGCACCACCTGGTAGCTGTAGCCGTCCAGGGTTTCCTGCAGCAGCTCGCGGTTGGGCGCGCTCAGCAGGTGCCAGGCGCGGGCGTACCAGGGGCCCTGCAGGGCCTGCCATTCGTTGTCGAACAGCTTGGCGCGGCGCAGCAGGCGCTCGACGTTGTCGCCGTCGCGCTGGAACACCGGGTCCGGGCTGCCGCGGTAGTGCGCCACCAGGGCGTCGAGGTCGCCCTGGAAGTACTGGCCGGCGGTGTTGCGGTAGCCCTCCAGGGCCTGCAGCGCCTCCTGGCGGTGGGCGTCGACGCGGATCGAATAGTCCTTGATGAAGCCCGGCACCTGCACCCCGACCAGCAGGCCGAGGGCGAAAAGCACCAGGCGGATGTAGCTGCGCAACATGGGGGTCCCCCTCTCAGACGCGGCCCTGGTCGAGAATCTCGCCGCGCCACCAGAGCATCCATTCGCCGCTCTGCTGCACCGACCAGTGCTCGTTGTCGGTCAGCGGCTCGGTGGCGATCACCGTGACCACGTCGTTGGGCGTGGTCTCGGACTGGAAGTCCACGGTCAGGTCGGCGTCCTTCAGCCGCGCCGGGCCGAAGGGCGCGCGGCGGGTAATGTACGCGAGCTTGCTGGAGCAGAAGGTGAACAACCAGTCACCGTCGCTCAGCAGGCAGTTGAACACGCCCTTCTGCCGGTACTCGGCGCAGGCGGACACCAGGGTCGGCAGCAGCACCTCCACCGGCACCGGCTCGGGGAAGGCCCGGCGCACGCGGTTGAGCAGGTCGCAGAAGGCCGCCTCGCTGTCGGTGTCGCCCACCGGCCGGTACAACCCCGGCGGCGGTGCGAAGTCGGCCAGCTGGCCGTTGTGCGCGAAGGTCCAGTAGCGCCCGCCCAGCTCGCGCACGAAGGGGTGGGTGTTGGACAGGCAGACCTTGCCGACGTTGGCCTGGCGGATGTGGCCGATCACCGTCTCGCTCTTGATCGGGTAGCGCTGCACCAGGCGCGCCACCTCCGAGTCGACACTGGCGGTCGGGTCCTGGAACAGGCGCACGCCGCGCCCCTCGTAGAAGGCGATGCCCCAGCCGTCGCGGTGCGGGCCGGTGCGGCCGCCGCGCTGCATCAGGCCGGTGAAGCTGAAGACGATGTCGGTAGGGACGTTGGCGCTCATGCCGAGCAGTTCGCACATGGTCAGCGCTCCTGTGGCAGGCACAGGCCCGGCACGGACTGGAAGGTGGCAAGGGAAATCAGGCGCCGGCCTGGCGCGAAGGTCTGGGGCTGCATTCGGGCTCGTTCCGCTAC
This sequence comes from Pseudomonas sp. 273, assembly GCF_029201425.1. Classification (NCBI taxonomy): domain Bacteria; kingdom Pseudomonadati; phylum Pseudomonadota; class Gammaproteobacteria; order Pseudomonadales; family Pseudomonadaceae; genus Pseudomonas; species Pseudomonas sp. 273. Next base: position 1,377,146 of record NZ_CP116775.1, on the reverse strand, counting down.
GGCAATGCCGTCATGCTGAACGCCCATCCGGCGCCGCGCAAGGGCGGCGCCGGTTTCGCTCAGAGGCGCGGCTCGATGCGCATGCCGCGGTTGCCGGCGCGCTCGTCGGCGCGGCTGTCGTCCACGTCGGGCATCAGCTGCGGCTGCATGAGCTGGCGCATGGTCGGCTCGTTCTCCGCCTCGGCGCGCTGGCGGCGGTTGCGCGCGGCGCGCTCGATGGGCCAGCGCACGGCGACGAAGATCAGGTACACGACGAAGGCCGCCAGCAGCACCAGGGCCAGGTCGGAAACCGCGCGCCAGGCGTTGTTGCCCACCTTGAACAGCACGTCCAGGGCGGTGATGGCGATGGCCGGGGCGTATTCGTTGTTGGCCGGGTCCACCGGCGTCGGCGTGAACAGCAGCACGAGGACGATCACCCGCAGCGGTTCGCGCAGCCAGCGCCACATCCAGCCGGTCATCAGGAACCAGACGACCAAGAGTCCGAAAGCGGCGAACAGGTAGACGCCCCAGGCGAGTTGATAATCGTGTTCGTTCATGCGCGTGCGTGCGATGGCGGCAGAGGGGGGCTTATGATAGCCGCTTTTCCCCACGGGTGCGCAGCCGGGCGTCACCCCTGCCCCGCCAAGGAGCCGCCATGACCCACCGCCAGCCCCCCATCGCCCGCCGCGAAGCCGCCGCCGATCCCTACGCCTGGCTGCAGCAGCGCGACAGCGCCGAAGTGCTCGACTACCTCAAGGCGGAGAACGCCTACCTCGAAACCGAGCTGGCCGGGCAGGCCGAACTGCGCGAGCAGCTGTTCCAGGAGATCAAGGGCCGCATCCGCGAGACCGACCTGTCGCTGCCCTCGCCCTGGGGCCCGTGGCTGTATTACCAGCGCACCACCGCCGGCGACGAGTACCCGCGCCACTACCGCTGCCCGCGCCCGTCCGGCGACTCTCTGGTCGTGGACGAAAGCGCCGAGCAGTTGCTGCTCGACCCCAACGAACTGGCCGCCGGCGGCTTCCTCTCCCTCGGCGCCTTCAGCATCAGCCCCGACCATTCGCGCCTGGCCTACAGCCTGGACACCAGCGGCGACGAGATCTACCGCCTGTACGTCAAGGACCTGGCCAGCGGCGCCGTGGAAGAACTGCCCTTCGACGACTGCGACGGCAGCATGACCTGGGCCAATGACAGCCGCACCCTGTTCTTCGGCGAGCTGGACGAAACCCACCGCCCGCACAAGCTGTACCGCCACACCCTGGGCGAGCCCGGCGCCGAACTGGTGTTCGAGGAGCCCGACGGGCGCTTCTTCCTGCACTGCTACCGCGCCAGCTCCGAGCGCCAGCTGGTGCTGCTGCTGGGCAGCAAGACCACCAGCGAGGCCTGGGTGCTCGACGCCGAACAGCCGCGCGGCGACTTCCGCTGCCTGGCGCCGCGCCAGGAAGAGCACGAATACCACGTCGACCATGGCCTGCTCGGCCAGCAATGGACCTGGTTCATCCGCAGCAACCAGAGCGGCATCAACTTCGCCCTCTACAGCGCCAGCGAAGCGCAGCCCGACCGCGAGCACTGGCGCGAACTGATCGCCCACCGCGACAGCGTGATGCTCGAAGACGTCACCCTCAACCAGGACGCCTTCACCCTCAGCCTGCGCGAGGGCGGCCTGCCGATCATCGAAGTGCACGCCCAGGGCCAGGCCCCGCGCCGCGTGGAGCTGCCCGACGCGGCCTACAACCTGTATGTGCAGGACAGCCTGGAATTCCACAGCCAGGTCATCCGCCTGCGCTACGAGGCGCTCAACCGCCCGGCGCAGATCCGCCAGCTGGGCCTGCTCGACGGCGCCCAGCAGGTGCTCAAGGAAACCCCGGTGGAAGGCCCCTTCGACGCCGACGCCTACGAGAGCCGCAGGCTCTGGGCCAGCAGCGTGGATGGCGTGCAGGTGCCGATCAGCCTGGTGGCGCGCCGCGAGGTACTGCAAGGCATCGCCGCCGGCCGCCCGGCGCCGCTGTACCTGTACGGCTACGGCGCCTATGGGGCGAGCCTCGATCCCTGGTTCTCCCACGCCCGCCTGAGCCTGCTGGAGCGCGGCTTCGTCTTCGCCATCGCCCACGTGCGCGGCGGCGGCGAGCTGGGCGAGGCCTGGTACCGCGCCGGCAAGCTGGCGCACAAGCAGAACAGCTTCAGCGACTTCATCGCCTGCGCCGAGCACCTCTGCGCCGAGGGCTACAGCACTCCGGCGCAGACCGTGATCAGCGGCGGCAGCGCCGGCGGCCTGCTGATGGGCGCGGTGCTCAACCAGCGCCCGCAGCAGTTCGCCGCCTGCATCGCCGAGGTGCCCTTCGTCGACGTGCTCAACACCATGCTCGACCCGGACCTGCCGCTGACCGTCACCGAGTACGACGAGTGGGGCAACCCGCAGGAGCACGAGGTCTACGAGCGCATCCGTGCCTACGCGCCCTACGAGAACGTCTGCGCCCAGGACTACCCGGCGCTGCTGGTGGTGGCCGGCTACAACGACAGCCGCGTGCAGTACTGGGAAGCGGCCAAGTGGGTGGCCAAGCTGCGCGCCAGCAAGACCGACGACAACCTGCTGCTGCTCAAGACCGACCTGGGCGCCGGCCACGGCGGCATGAGCGGGCGCTACCAGGGACTCAAGGACGTGGCCCTGGAATACGCCTTCGTGTTCAAGGTGCTGGGCCTGTCATAACCGTAGGGCGCATAACGCCTAGGGCGTTATCCGCCGTCATCCGCGGGCATCGGTGTTCCAGCCATCGGCGGATAACCGCGAACGGTTATCCGCCCTACGGCGCTACGACCGAGCCATAACCGTAGGGCGCATAACGCCTACGGCGTTATCCGCCGTCATTCGCGGGCACCGGCGTTGCGGCCAGCGGCGGATAACCGCGAACGGTTATTCGCCCTACGGCGCTACGACCGAGCCATAACCGTAGGGCGCATAACGCCTACGGCGTTATCCGCCACCACTCGCGGGCACCGGCGTTGCGGCCAGCGGCGGATAACCGCGAACGGTTATGCGCCCTACGGCCTGCGCCGGGTCGATCGCGGACGGAGTCCGCTCCCACAGGGGAATGACGTGGGTGGGGCGGCGTAGGAGCGGACTCCGTCCGCGATTCTCCCAGGCGATATCACCCCGCCCGGAAGATCAGGTGCTCTTCCCAGTCGTCCTCGGCCACCGCGGTCTCGCTGAGCATCCGCCCGGACTGCGAGATGCGCTCGTGGTGCACCGCGTCGGGGTCGCCGCAGACCAGGTGGTGCCACAGCGGCAGGTCCTTGCCCTCGGCCACCAGGCGGTAGCCGCAGGTCGGCGGCAGCCAGCGGAACTCGTCGGCCTGGGCCGGGGTGAGCTGGATGCAGTCGGGCACGCTGGCGCGGCGGTTGGCGTAGTCGGTGCAGCGACAGGTCTTCAGGTCCAGCAGCTTGCAGGCGATGCGCGTGTAGTAGACGGTGCCGTCGTCCTCGTCCTCGAGTTTCTGCAGGCAGCACAGGCCGCAGCCGTCGCACAGCGACTCCCACTCCTGCTGATCGAGTTGCTCGAGGGTCTTGCGTTTCCAGAAGGGTTCGACTTTGGCGGCCATCGTTTTTCTAGGTGGGGCTTTTCACGGGGCGCCAAGTCTATGCCCAGGCGCCGCGCCGGCCAAGCGCAGGTGACCACCGGAGCGCTTGCCAGGGGCCGCGCGGCTGGGTAGCTTTCCTCCACCGTCAGGCCCGAACGGGCCGTTCGCTTCACTCACGATCCGCGATGCCCAGCCGTCCACGGCACCATCCCCTTTTCCAGCAGGAGCCGCCATGAGCGCCAATCCCCGCGTTGCCGACTACCCCATCGACCCGCAGTTCATCAATCGCTGGTCGCCCCGCGCCTTCAGCGGCGAGAGCATCCCCGAGGAAACCCTGCTGGGCTTCCTCGAAGCCGCGCGCTGGGCGCCCTCCTCGTTCAACTCGCAGCCCTGGCGCTTCCTCTACGCGCGCCGCGACACGCCGAACTGGCAGCGCTACCTGGACCTGCTGGGCGAATTCAACCGCGGCTGGGCGCAGAACGCCGCGGCGCTGGTGATAGTGCTGTCCAAGACCACCTTCGCCCCGCCCGGCTCCAGCGAAGAGAAACCGGCGCTCTGGCACACCTTCGACACCGGCGCTGCCTGGGGCTTCCTGGCCCTGCAGACGAGCCTGGCCGGCTGGCACAGCCACGGCATGGCCGGCTTCGACCGCGAGGCCACCCGCGTCGAGCTGAAGGTGCCGGACGACCACGAGATCCACGCTGCCATCGCCATCGGCAAGCTCGGCGACAAGGCGATCCTCCCGGAAAGCCTGCAGGCGCGCGAAACGCCCAGCCCGCGCCGGCCGCTGGAGCAGTTGGCCGCCGAGGGCGATTTCAGCCTGTGAGGGACAGGGCGCCCCGCGCGGGGCGCCCGACGTCAGTAGCCGCGGGTGAAGTCCACTTCGCCGCGCATGGGCTGCCCGGCCCAGAAGCGCGACAGGTTCTCGCGGAACAGCTCCACCATCGGCCCCGGCAGCGTCGGCGCGGCCGTGTGGCCGGTGAGCAGCAGCCGCGGCGCACTCCAGAACGGGTGCTGCGGCGGCAGCGGCTCCTGGCGGCAGACGTCGATGACGGCGCCGGCCAGGCGGTTGCTTTCCAGGGCGCTGATCAGGTCGGCATCGACCACCGCGACACCGCGCCCGGCGTTGATGAACAGCGTCGAGGGCTTCATCCGCTGGAACAGCGCCAGGTCGAAGATGTCCTGGGTGTCCGGGGTGTCGGGCAGCAGGTTGACCACGTAGTCGGCGGTCTCCACCAGGCGCGGCAGCTCGGCCAGCGAGCCCACCCGCTGGAACGGCTGCAGCGGCCGCGGGGTGCGCGCCACGCCGGTCAGCTCGACGCCGAAGGCGGCCAGCATGTGCGCCACGGCCAGGCCGATCTCGCCGGTGCCCACCAGCAGCACGTGGCGGCCACGCAGGCTGCCGGGCGCGCGGTCGTCCCACTGGCTGCCCACCTGGCTGGCCAGGCGCCCGAGGAACTGGCGCTCGTGGGCCAGCATGTAGGTCAGCAGGTATTCGCTCATCACCTGGCCGAAGATGCCCACCGCGCGGCTCAGGGCGTAGTCCTTGGGCAGGTCGTCGGCCAGCAGCGGGGTGATGCCGGCCCAGGTGGACTGCACCCAGACGGGGTGCACGCCCTTGCGCAGCAGTTGCGCCACCAGGTCGGGCTCGCCCAGCCACACCGGGCATTCGGCGGCGGCCTCGACGAGGTTGTCGGGTTTGTCGCCGGATACCACGCTGAGGCTGGGCTCGGCAGCCATGGTCAGCGCGGCGTAGAGGGTATGTTCGCGATCGAGGATGAGCAGGCGCATGGTTTAAATCGCACCCGTGGGGCAAGGCGGAGGCACGTTGGTTGGCATTGTCGTTATCGTCCCTGCGTGCAGCGGCGATTCTGTGCGAGTTGAACGGAGGGCCTGTAGACCGGCTGGAAGCCTAGGCGTTCCGCTTAACCAGGCATTTTCTGACGCAATAATGCTCTTGCACCCACAACTTGCACAGCAATTTCGCACCAATTCGCGTAGGCGTCGGCTTTTCGACGCCTCAAAGAGGATCATTCATCCGCAGCAGCTCTTCGGGCAGGTGCTCGATGTACTCCTCCTCCGCCGGCGGCATCTGCAGGTGGAAGCCCTGCTTCTCGATGTTCTCCAGCACCTTGTGGATATCTTCGCGGGCCAGCTTGCGCTCGGGGCTGAGCACCAGGTCGAAGGCGTGCTGCGGCGCGCCGAACGCCGCCAGCAGGGCCTCGGGCACGCGGCTCAGGGCCTCGCGCTTGTCGACGTACAGGTACATCTCGTTCTTGCGCGGGCTCTTGTAGATGGAGCAGATGCGTTTCATGGGCTCTCCGGGGTGGCCAGGCAATCCAGCAGGGCCTGGCCCATCAGTTCACGGCGCCAGCCCTGCAGGGAATCGGGCAGGCGGTAGGGGCCGTCGGGGTAGCCGCTCTTGAGCAGCGCCTCGAGAATCTTCTTGCGCAGCATCAGCTCCGGGGCCATGCCCTGGCGCTCGGCCTCGCGCTGGCCGACCTCGCGCAGCCGCTTGAGCAGCGGCGTCACCTCGCGCGGCAGCGGCTCGGGCAGCGGCTCGGGCCATTGCTCGGCGGGCAGCGCGGCGGCATGGGCGAGCAGCGCCAGCAGGGTGTCGCCATCCTGGCGCACGGTGCGCGGGTGCATCTCGTCGATGCGCGCCAGTGCCTGCTTGTCCTTCGGCTGCAGGCGCGCCAGCGGCCACAGCGTCTGCTCGCGCAGGATGCGGTTGCGCGGCTGGTTGCGCAGGCGCGCCTGCTCCTCGCGCCAGGCGCAGACCTCGCGCAGCACCGCGAGCTGCTGCGGGGCCAGCTTCCAGGCCAGCTTGACGTCGCGCCAGGCCTCGCGCGGGTCGCTGACGCGGGTCTGGTTGGCGACCAGGTCGGCGCCATCGGCCAGCAGCCAGGCCAGCTTGTGCTCGGGCAGGCGCGGCGCCAGCTTCACGTAGACCTCGGCCAGGTGCTGCACGTCCTCGGCGGCATAGCGCACCTGCATCTCGGTCAGCGGGCGCTGCAGCCAGTCCGAGCGCGTCTCGTCCTTGGGCAGGTCCAGGCCGAGCATCTCCAGCACCAGTTTGGAGTAGCCCATGGAATGCGCCATGCCCAGGTAGGCGGCGGCCAGTTGGGTGTCGAACAGCGGCTGCGGCAGGCTGCCGGTCAGGCGCTGGAAGACTTCCAGGTCCTCGCCGCAGGCATGGAACACCTTGACCACCGAGGGCGCCTCCAGCACCTCGGCGAAGGGCGTCCAGTCGCGGATCAGCAGCGGGTCGATCAGCCACGCCCGCTCGCCGTCGCCGACCTGCACCAGGCCGGCTCCGGGGTAAAAGGTATCGACGCGCATGAACTCGGTATCGAGTGCCAGGTACGGCCGTTGTTTCCAGTCCCGGCATTGCTGCGCCAGGCTGGCATCGTCGCGGATCCACCGGATATCGAGGGCGCTCACGAACATCTCCTTGCTTCACGTAGGGCGCATTATATCGGGCCGGATGATGTACGAGCATTCCGCTTTTGCCTACAAGGCTGTACAGATGCGGACGAAGGCTTATCTTTCCCGCCCCAGGATCCCCGACAAGAAGCCTTCATGATGAAGAAACTCGCAACCCTGCTGGTATTGCTGATCGCTGCCGCCGCGGTCTACCTCGCCATCACCCCCAGCCCCATCGACCCCGTGGCCTGGAACCCGCCGCCGGCGCCGCCGATGACCGGCGTGCTGGAGCCCAACGACACCCTGATGAAGGCCGAGCTGCTCGGCCTGGGCCAGGTGAAGGGCCCGGAAGACACCGCGGTGGACGCCCAGGGCCGCCTCTACGCCGGCCTGGACGACGGCCGCGTGGTGCGCCTGGACAACGGCCAGGTCAGCACCTTCGCCGAGACCGGCGGCCGCCCGCTGGGCATGGATTTCGACGCCCAGGGCAACCTGATCGTCGCCGACGCCTGGAAGGGCCTGCTGAAGATCGACCCCCGGGGCCAGGTCAGCGTGCTGGCCACCGAGGCCGACGGCGTGCCCTTCGCCTTCACCGACGACCTGGACATCGCCAGCGACGGGCGCATCTACTTCAGCGACGCCTCCAACCGCTTCCGCCAGCCCGACTACATCCTCGACTACCTGGAGACCCGCCCCCACGGCCGCCTGCTGCGCTACGACCCGGCGACCGGCAAGGCTGAGGTGCTGCTCAAGGACCTGTACTTCGCCAACGGCGTGGCGCTGTCGGCCAACGAGGACTTCGTGCTGGTCAACGAGACCTACCGCTACCGCATCGCCCGCTACTGGCTGAAGGGCCCGAAGGCCGGGCAGCAGGACATCTTCATCGACAACCTGCCGGGGCTGCCGGACAACCTCCAGGGCGACCGCAAGGGCACCTTCTGGGTGGCCCTGCCGACGCCGCGCAAGGCCGACGCCGACTTCATCCTCGGCCAGCCCTGGCTCAAGCGCCAGCTGACCAAGCTGCCGCGGGCGCTGCTGCCCAAGCCGGTGCCCTACGGGCTGGTCATCGCCCTGGACGGGAACGGCCAGATAGTGCGCAGCCTGCACGACACCAGCGGCCAGCACCTGCGCATGATCACCTCGGCCAAGCCGGTGGGCGACTACCTGTACTTCGGCAGTCTGGAAAACGACCGCATCGGCCGCCTGAAGCTCCGCTGAGGCGCCTCAGCCCAGCGCCAGCGGCTCCTCGCGGGCCGCTTCGGCGCACTTCGCGGCGCCCGGCTCCAGCAGTTCCTGCATGCGCCCGCGGACTTCGCCCATCAGGGCTTCCAGGCCCTGCCCGCGGAAGGCCGCGGCATCCACCGGGCGGCCCACCAGCAGGTCCACCGGCTGACCCAGGTTGAGGTCGAAGGTGCGCGCCGGCAGCACCCGGTGGATGCCGCGGATGGCCACCGGGACGATCACCGCGTCGGTGTCCAGCGCCAGGCGGAAGCAGCCCTTCTTGAACGGCAGCAGGCGCCCGTCGTCCGAGCGGGTGCCCTCCGGCGCCGCCCACAGCACGATGCCGCTCTCCATCATTTGCCGCGCACGCTGCAGGTCGTCGCGGGCGCGCTGGCCGTTGTGCCGGTCGATGGAAGGGAACTCGGCGGCGCGCATGGCCCGGCCGAGCACCGGGATGCGGTACAGCTCGCGCTTGGCCAGCATGCGGATCGAACCGGGCAGCGCGGCGAAGCTGGCCGGGATGTCGTAGTGGCTGGAATGGTTGCAGAGGATCATGTAGCGCCGCCCGTCGCCGAAGTCCGGCATGGCCCCGTGCACGCTCAGGCGCATGCGCACCAGGCGCAGCAGCAGGCCGGACCACTGGCGGGTGTAGCGGTCCACGCGCTCGCGGCGCAGGCGGCCGATGGCGGCCAGGGACAGCACCAGCAGGCTGTAGTAGAGGGTGATCAGGCCGGTCGCCAGGGCGATGGCGCAGACGCGCGCCCGCGAGGCCGCCTGGGTCGCCGGTTGCAGACTGGACATGGGCGAAAACTCCATCGGATCGAAGAAAGCCGCCGCAGACCGGCGTTTTCCATTGCACAAGCCTTATGATGCGCGAGGAAACCGTCACGACACAGGAACCCGCACGATGTCACTCGCCCGCCTGCTCAGCCCGCAACAACTGGCAGCCCGCCTGGACGAACCCGGCCTGCTGATCCTCGACTGCCGCTTCGCCCTGGACGACCCGGGCTACGGCGCCCGCGTGTTCGCCGAGAACCACATCCCCGGCGCCCAGTACGCCGACCTCGAGCGCGACCTCTCCGCGCCGGTGGTCAAGGGCGTGACCGGCCGCCACCCGCTGCCCGACGCCGATGCGCTGATCCAGCGCCTGCGCGCCTGGGGCCTGGACAACAGCGACGAGGTGGTGCTCTACGACGACGGCCCCGGCGCCTTCGCCGCCCGCGCCTGGTGGCTGCTGCTGTGGCTGGGCAAGCGCGACGGCGTGTACCTGCTCGACGGCGGCATGAACGCCTGGCGCGCCGCCGGCCTGCCGCTGACCACCGCCGAGCCGGCGGTGCCCCGGGGCGCGTTCCACGGCGAGCCGGACAACGGCCTGCTGATCGACGCCGGCGAACTCTCGGCGCTGCTCGCCGACCCGCAGCTACCGCTGATCGACGCCCGCGCCGAGCCGCGCTTCCGCGGCGAGGTGGAGCCCATCGACCCGGTCGCAGGCCACATCCCCGGCGCCCAGTGCGCGGCCTTCACCGACAACCTCGGCAGCGACGGCCGCTTCCTGCCGCCGGCGCAGCTGCACCAGCGCTTCGCCCACCTGCTGCGCGGCCGCCCGGCCCAGGAGCTGGTGGCCTACTGCGGCTCCGGCGTCACCGCCTGCCACAACCTGTTCGCCCTGAGCCTGGCCGGCTACCCCCTGGGCCGCCTCTACGCCGGCTCCTGGAGCGAATGGATCACCGACCCGCGGCACCCGGTGGCCACCGGCGCCTGACGCCCCGCCCCAGGCCGCATCTGGCGCGGCCCGGGGCTCCTTTCCCGACGCGGTAACCCATTCCCGGTTAATCACATCGAGGAATATGCCTGCGCTGCAGAAAGTCAAAACAATTTAAAAACAGTCCTTTACAGCGGATTTGTCGCACTACACTTCAAATCGAGCGGCTAAGTCCGCTTACGGCGGGGCCCAGGAGAACATCAGAAGCTGCCAAGACGCCCAGCCCCGCCGTTCATTGAGGGACAAGACCATGGGAATCGCCGCCTGCGACCTGCGACAGCACGTCATCCGGCCCACCCTGCTGTACCTGGAACGTCACAGCGGGGAGGCCGAGGCGCTGTTGCTGGGAGCGGCGGCCTGTCAATCGGCGCTTGGCAGCAGCCTGGACAACGGCCACGGACACGGCCTGTTCCGCATCGACGAATACCGCCACCAACAGCTCTGGGATCGCTACCTGGCCCTGGACCCGAACCTCGCCAGCCGCGTGCGCGGCCTGGCCAGCCAGCACGCCTTCCTCGACGCCCCGCACCTGGAACTGACCGTGAACCTGCGCTACAGCACCGCCATCGCCTGGATGCTGGTGGAGGCCCAGCGCCTGCCACTGCCCGCCCCCACCGACCACCTCGGCCAGGCCAGGGTCTGGCGCCGGGTGTTCCGGCCCCATGGCCACCTGCGTGATTTCCTCGACGCCTGGCAGGCATACATCGGCGATCCGCTGCTCGCGGCCTGACCTCGATCAATGACCGATCAGTCAGCTTTCATTTACATACATTAACGAAGCTAAAGGCTCGCCCAACGGCGGCCCTTTGCGCGCAAAAGCCCGACGTAGAGCCCCTTTGGGGTACTACCAAAGGCCTGGGAATCTTGGTAGCTTGCGCGCCGTTGACCACAGGAGTTGCTCTTACAATGAAAACAACATGGCTCAAAACCACCCCTCGCTCTGACCATCAGCGCTGCCTCTGCCCAGGCCCTGGCCAACGGCATCGCGATCAACGAACAGAGCGCCAGCGGCGCCGGCACCGCCTACGCGGGCCGCGCTTCCTCGGCACTCGACGCCAGCACCATCTACGGTAACCCGGCCGGCCTGTCCAAGCTCAAGCGCACCGAAGTCAGCGGCGGCCTGGCCATCGTCGACGCCAAGGACGACATCAGCCAGGCCCACGGTGGCGGCACCGGTACCAACAAGGGCGACTCGGTTCCCCTGGCCGCCGTTCCGTTCGGCTACTTCTCCACGCCGATCAATGAAGACTTCACCTTCGGCCTGGGCATCTACGTGCCCTACGGCATCATCAACGACTACGAAAGCGGCTTCCAGGGCCGTGCCCACGGCTCCTACAGCAAGGTCCAGGTGATCACCGTCCAGCCGACCATCGCCTACAAGTTCAACGATGTCGTGTCGGTCGGCTTCGGCCCCACCTTCAACCGCATCGACGGCAAGCTGGAGAACTACCTGGCCACTGCCGGCCTGGCCGGCGCCGCCAACGACACCAAGATCAGCATCAAGGGCGACGACACCGCCATCGGCTACAACGTCGGCGTGCTGGTCACCCCGACCGACAGCACCAGCCTGGGCCTGACCTACCACTCCAAGGTCGACTACCACCTGGGCGGCCACACCACCGTGTCCGGCTCGCCGCTGGGCCTGTTCGACTCGCGCATGGACGCCAAGCTGGACATCACCCTGCCCGAGTCGGTGGACATGTCCATCACCCAGAAGCTGGACGACAAGTGGACCGTCTACGGCGGCACCACCTGGACCCGCTGGAGCCGCCTGAAGGAAATCAGCGTGCGCAACCAGGGCGCCCCGGTCGCCCAGTTCAACACCATCGGCGAAGAGCTGAACTGGCAGGACACCTGGTCCGTGGCCGTCGGCACCTCCTACCAGCTGACCCCGGAATGGGTGCTGCGCACCGGCTTCGCCTACGATCCGTCGCCGACCAGCAACGCCGACCGCAACGTGCGCATCCCGGTGGGCGATCGCAAGATCTTCACCCTGGGCGCCGGCTGGTCGCCGAACGCCGACCTGACCGTCGACATGGCCTACGCCTACCTGTGGGAAAACACCGCAGGCGTGAACCAGCCCGACGGCCCGAGCGTCCTCGGCCTGAACGTACAACCGGCCTATAGCGCCAAGTACGACAACAGCGCCCACGGCCTGACCGCGCAAGTCACCTATCGCTTCTGATAGGCGCGAGCGCACGGGGAGAAGCCGGGCAGATGCCCTGATGCTGTTCCCTTGAAGAATGCCGTTTCTTCCCATGGGAGAAACGGCATTTTTCATAGGGGGCTTCGTTTGCTGTTCTGGCCCTGCACTCCGATCCCCAACGCGTGACCCAATGGCTTTAGGGCTTGGTGTAGCGCGCCGCTCCGAGTGTTCGGATGTCTCTTGTTTCGCCCCCTCGGGCGAGTCACTTCTTTCAAACGCCAAAGAAGTAACCAAGAAGGCTTGCCCCGACATACGGGCCCGATGAAGCCGGGCTACCCTCACGAACTCCCCCGCCACGGAGGCCCGCCCCGACAGCACGTCCCTGTGCTGATCGGGGCTCTAGCGACATCCATGTCGCATGACCTCCTGAGCGCCGGTTTCGCTCGGCCTCCTGAAGGGGCGTTCCGGTGCGCTTGGACGTTTCTCTGGAAGTCCAAAAAACCAGAGCAAGAGCGGGCGTGCTCTTCGTAGGAGCGAGCTTGCTCGCGAATGGCGTTTCCCGGCAGCTGCGGTGTTTTGAATCGACTCCGCTCCCTCTCCCTAACCCTCTCCCTGAAGGGAGAGGGGACCGTTCGGAGTGCTTGGGTATTCGTGAGTCAGCCGGCAACGCCGAAAGCTTCCGGCTGAAACCATGCTTTCTCTCGGCACGGACAAGCCCCCTCTCCCTTCAGGGAGAGGGCTGGGGAGAGGGCTCTCTTTGCAGAGCCCCAACCTCCGCCTCAACCCCATCGGAAATCCGTTGGGCGTACTCCGTCCGCGATTGGATTCACCGGCTAACTCTGAACGACCCCCTCTCCCTCCGGGAGAGGGGCTGGGGTGAGGGCGCGGAGCCAAGCTTGCCACCCACAAGCTGAACCAAACATCCCCCAGCTCTTCCATCTTCACGGCTGGCTGGCGATGGCCTTCTCGATGGCCGCCTGCAAGGCCGGATCATCCGGCTTGGTCAGGCTGGGGAACTGCGCCACCACCTTGCCCTGGCGGTCCACCACGTATTTGTAGAAGTTCCAGCGCGGCGCCTGGTCGGCCTGGCGCGCCAGCTCGCGGAACAGCGGGATGGCGTCGTCGCCGCGCACCGGCTGCACCTGGGTCATGTTGAAGGTCACGCCGTAGTTGCCGTAGCAGACCTGGGCGGTCTCGGCGGCGTCGTCGGCTTCCTGCTTGAAATCGTCCGAGGGCACGCCCAGCACTTCCAGGCCCTGGCCCTTGTAGCGCTGGTAGATCGCCTCCAGGCCCTTGAACTGCGGGGTAAAGCCGCAGTGGCTGGCTGTGTTGACCACCAGCAACGGCTTGCCGGCGTAGAGCCCGCACAGGTCGAGGTCGACCTTCGAGCGCAGCTTCTGCAGGTGCCCCTGCTGCGCCAGCAGCGGCGGGCAGTCGGCGGCCTGGGCGGCCAGCGGCAGGCAGCACAGCAGGCCGAGGAACAGATGGCGGGACATGGCGATTCTCCTTCTTCGATCGCAGGACGCTACTCCCCTGCCCCGCGCTCGGCAATCCTCAGAAGCAGTGGCCCAGGCCCGCCTGCAGCAGCGCCAGGCCGCCATGGCGCCAGCCCCACCAGGCCAAGCCCAGCAGCGCCACGGCCAGCAGCGCCGCGCCCAGGCGCAGGGCCGGGCTCATGCCGCCTCCGCGGCGCCCAGGCGCGCCACCGGGCGTTCGCGCACCGGCCAGTTGAGCAGGCCGGCGAGCAGCGAGAGGAGGATCGCGATCCGCCAGACCAGGTCGTAGTTGCCGGTGTGGTCGTAGACGTAGCCGCCCAGCCAGCCGCCGAGGAAGGCGCCGATCTGGTGGAAGAGGAAGGTGATGCCGCCGAGCATGGACAGGTTGCGCACGCCGAACAGCGTGGCCACGGTGCCGTTGGTCAGCGGCACCGTGGACAGCCACAGCAGGCCCATGGCGATGCCGAAGGCGTAGGCCGTCCACACCGTCAGCGGCGCCCAGAGGAAGGCCAGGATCACCAGGCCGCGCACCAGGTACAGGCCGGTCAGCAGCTTCGGCTTGCTGAAGCGCCCGCCGAGCCAGCCGGCGATGTAGGTGCCGAACACGTTGAACAGCCCTACCAGCGCCAGCACCGTGGTGCCGACGGTGGCCGGCAGGTGGCGGTCCACCAGGTAGGCCGGCAGGTGCACGCCGATGAACACTACCTGGAAGCCGCAGACGAAGAAGCCCAGCGACAGCAGCCAGAAGCCGGAATGCCCGCAGGCCTCGCGCAGCGCATCGCCCAGGGACTGCTCGTGGGACTGCGCCGGCAGCGGCTTGTCGCGCATCAGCCCGGCCAGCGGCACGATCAGCGCCACCAGCAGGCCCAGGGCGAGCAGCGCCGCCGACCAGCCGAGCCAGCCGATCAGGCCGAGGGTGCCGGGCAGCATGGCGAACTGGCCGAAGGAGCCGGCGGCGGCGGAGATGCCCATGGCCATGCTGCGCCGCTCCAGCGGCACGGCGCGGCCGACGGCGCCGAGGATCACCGAGAAGGAGGTGCCGGACAGGCCGATGCCGATCAGCAACCCGGCGGACAGCGACAGGCTGGCGGCGGAGTCCGCATAGCCCATCAGCACCAGGCCCAGGGCGTACAGCAGGCCGCCCACCAGCACCGCGCGGGCCGCGCCGAAGCGGTCGGCCAGGGCCCCGGTGAACGGCTGGGCGATGCCCCAGATGAGGTTCTGCAGGGCGATGGCGAAGGCGAACACCTCGCGGCCCCAGCCGAACTGCGCGCTCATGGGCGCGAGGAACAGGCCGAAGCCGTGGCGGACGCCCAGGGACAGGGCCAGGATCAGGGCGCCGGACAGCAGTATCCAGAAACCCGCACGCGACAGCTTGGACATTGTTCTTCTCGCTCCAACAGGGGTATATACCCGCATTCATCCAGACAAAGGCCCTTGGCAAAGGGGCTCAATCGAGGGCTTCCAGCTCCCCCAGCAAGGCCATCAGCTGCTCGCGGCGTTCCGCGCCCAGGCGTTCGTACATCCGCCGCTGCGCCGCCTCCCACGGCTGCGCGCCCTGCTCCAGGCGCTCGCGCCCGGCGGCGGTGAGCAGCACCAGGCGGTTGCGCTGGTCACCGGCATCGCCCTGCAGCACAACCAGGCCCTCGGCCTGCAGCGGCCGCAGGTTGCGGCCCAGGGTGCTGCGGTCCAGGCCCATGGCCTCGGCCAGCTCGGAAATGCTCGGTTGCTCCAGGCGCGCCAGGTGGCGCAGCAGGGAAAACTGCGCGACCGTCAGCCCGATGCCCTGCAGGGCATCGTCATAGACGCGGGTGACACCACGGGCGGCACGGCGCAACTGGGTGCAGAGGCATTGGGTGATCAGCATGATACGTGTATATACCCGCGATACCCGCGGCGGTCAATCGCGATGACGGTCGATTGTCCGATCTGCCAGGCGCCGGCTGTTGCCGCTGCCAAGGCCAGGCGGGGTGCGCGGCCGTATAACTGCGCCCACAGTCCCCCCGAGATCACCCCGATGCCCGTCTACAAAGCCCCGCTGCGCGACACCCGCTTCCTGCTCAACGAGGTCTTCGACTTTCCCGAGCACTACCGCAACCTGATCAACGGCGCCGAAGCCACCCCGGACATGGTCGACGCCATCCTCGGCGAATGCGCGAAGCTCTGCGAGGAGGTGATCGCCCCGCTCTACCACTCCGGCGACGAGGAAGGCTGCCACCTGGAGAACGGCGAGGTGCGCACGCCCAAGGGCTTCAAGGAGGCCTACGACGCCTACGTGGCCGGCGGCTGGCAGGGCCTGTCGCACCCGGTGGAATACGGCGGCCAGGGCCTGCCGATGAGCCTGGGCGCGCTCAAGCAGGAGATGCTCGGCACCGCCAACTGGCCCTTCTCCATGTACCCGGGGCTGTCCCTGGGCGCCATGAACACCCTGATGCAGCACGGCACCGAGGAGCAGAAGCGCACCTACCTCACGCCCCTCACCGAAGGCCGCTGGGGCGGCACCATGTGCCTCACCGAACCGCAGTGCGGCACCGACCTGGGCCAGGTGAAGACCCGCGCCGAACCCCAGGCCGACGGCAGCTACGCCATCACCGGCACCAAGATCTTCATTTCCTCCGGCGAGCACGACCTCACCGAGAACATCGTGCACATCGTCCTGGCCCGCCTGCCCGACGCGCCCAGGGGCACCCGCGGCATCTCGCTGTTCATCGTGCCCAAGTTCCTGCCCGGCGAAGACGGCGGCCTCGGCCCGCGCAACGGCGTGAGCTGCGGCGCGCTGGAGAAGAAGATGGGCATCAAGGCCTCGGCCACCTGCGTGATGAACTTCGACGAGGCCCGCGGCTTCCTCATCGGCCCGGCGAACAAGGGCCTGGAATGCATGTTCACCTTCATGAACAGCGCGCGCATCGGCACTGCCATCCAGGGCGTGGCCACCGCCGAGCTGGCCTACCAGGGCGCCCTGGCCTATGCCCGCGAGCGCCGCTCGATGCGCGCGCTGTCCGGCACCAAGGAACCGGAACAGGTGGCCGACAGCCTGATGCACCACGGCGACGTGCGGCGCATGCTGCTGACGCAGAAGGCCGTGGCCGAGGGCGGCCGCGCGCTGGTCTACCTGGCCACGCAGTATGCCGACAAGATGATCCAGGGCCTGCTGAGCAACGACGACGCCGAGTACGAGCGCTGGGACGACAAGCTCGGCTTCCTCACCCCGATCCTCAAGGGCTGCCTCACCGAGCTGGGCCTGGAAAGCGCCAACCTGGGCATGCAGGTGTTCGGCGGCCACGGCTACATCCGCGAGCACGGCATGGAGCAGATCGTCCGCGACGCGCGCATCGCCACCCTCTACGAGGGCACCACCGGCATCCAGGCCCTGGACCTGCTGGGGCGCAAGGTGCTGCTGATGACCCAGGGCAAGGCGGTGCGCGACTTCACCAGGGTGGTGGCGAAGTTCGCCACCGGGCTGCTCCGGGAGGAACCGGCCATGCGCGGCCGCGCGCTGACGCTGCTCAAGCTGTGCGCGCAGTGGAACCTGCTGACCCTGCGCATCGCCCTGAGCGCCCGCAAGGAGCGCGACCTGGTGGGCACGGCCAGCCACGACTACCTGATGTTCTCCGGCTACGTGGCCCTGGCCTACGCCTGGGCGCTGCAGGAAGCCACGGCGCGCAGGCGCCTGCGCCAGGGCGGCAGCGAGTCCGGCGACTTCTACAAGGCCAAGATCGCCACCAGCGACTTCTACTTCGCCCGCCTGCTGCCCCGCGCCAAGGGCCACGCGGCGGCCATGGGCAAGCCGGTGCGGTCGGTGATGGGGCTGAAGGCGGAGCATTTCGCCTTCGAGTGAGTCGGGACGCCCGCCTATCGCGGACAAAGTCCGCTCCTACAGGGGAATGCCGTACCTACGGGGGCGTAGGAGCGGACTCCGTCCGCGATTTCGCGCGCGGGCCGGAGCACCGTAGGGCGTATAACCGTTCGCGGTTATACGCCGTTGGCCTGAGGGCGCCCTCTCCCCAACCCTCTCCCTGAAGGGAGAGGGGGCCGTTCGGCGTGGGCGAGAAATTCGGCGTCAACCTGTAGGAGCGGGCCCTGCCCGCGATTTCGCGCGCAGGGCGCGCTCCTACGAAGAGCCTCGGTGCCGAGAACTTACTCGGCAGCCGGCTTCCTGCGCTTGAGCGGCGCCATGCCGTCGTTGCTGACCACCGCGGACGGCGCCGCCTTCGGCTTGTTCGCCGGCTTGCGCCTGGCGGCGGGCTTGGCCCCGGCCTTCTTGCCGGCGTCGGTCTTTTTCTTCTTGGTGCCGGCGGCCTTGCCCGAGGCCTTGAGCTTCTTCGGCCCCTTGTAGCCGGCCTTCAGGCCCGGAATGCTGCGGGCCTCGAAGCGCAGCTTGAGGTAGCGCTCGATGCTCGACATCAGGTTCCAGTCGGTGTGCGCCACCAGCGAGATCGCGGTGCCGGCGGCGCCCGCGCGGCCGGTGCGGCCGATGCGGTGCACGTACTCGTCGCCCTTGCGCGGCACGTCGTAGTTCACCACCAGGTCCAGGTTGTCCACGTCCAGGCCGCGGGCGGCCACGTCGGTGGCGATGAGGATCTTCACCGCGCCCTGCTTCAGGCGCTCGATGGCCAGCTTGCGGTCCTTCTGGTCCTTCTCGCCGTGCAGCACGAAGACCTTGTGCCCGGCGGCGATCAGCCGGCCGGTCAGGCGGTCGGCCTGCACGCGGGTGTTGGTGAAGACGATGGCCTTCTCATAGGGCTCGTTCTGCAGCAGCCAGAACAGCACGGCTTCCTTGTGCTCGCCCTCGTCCACCAGGATGACCTGCTGGCTGACTTCCTCGTTGATCTCGCCGACGCGGTTGAGCAGCAGGTGCTCCGGCTCGCGCAGCACCTGCTCGATCATCTCGCGCAGGCCGCTGCCGGCGGTGGCGGAGAACAGCAGGGTCTGGCGCTGCGCCGGGCACTGGCCGGCGAGCTTGAGCACGTCCTCGGCGAAGCCCATGTCGAGCATGCGGTCGGCCTCGTCCAGCACCAGCACCTCGACGTCGCCCAGCGGCAGGTTGCCGGCGTTGAACTGCTCGTTCAGGCGGCCGGGGGTGCCGATGATGATCTCCGGGTTCTTGCGCAGGCGCGCGCCCTGCACCTTGAAATCCTCGCCGCCGGTGATCAGGCAGGCCTTGATGAAGGTGAACTGGGCGAAGCGCTCGACTTCCTTGAGGGTCTGCTGGGCCAGCTCGCGGGTCGGCAGCAGGATCAGCGCGCGGGCGCCGCTTCTGGGCTTCTCCTCGCTGAGCAGGCGGTGCAGCAGCGGCAGCACGAAGGCGGCGGTCTTGCCGCTGCCGGTCTGCGCGGTCACGCGCAGGTCGCGGCCCTCCAGCGCCTTCGGGATGGCCGCGGCCTGGACGGCGGTCGGCTCGGTGAAGGACAGGGTTTCCAGCGCCTTGAGCAGGCGTTCGTGGAGGGCGAATTGGGCGAACAAGGCAGACCTCGGGAAGACGAAAGGAACAAATAGCTGCATAGCGTAACGGTTGCCGCGCGCGCGCGCAGGTTTTATTCGCCGGTCGCGATCCGCACGCCCCGTGTCGCCCTCGGGCAAGTCCGCCGCCGGGGCCCATCCCAGACTGGCCGCAGGACAGCCCGAGGAGTGTCGAGATGCCGCATCGCCCCACCGCCGCCGAGCGCCTCGAGCGCCTGCCGCTGAGCCCCTACCACCGCCTGATCTTCGTGATCATCGCCCTGGCGTTCTTCTTCGACTCCATGGACCTGGCGATGATGACCTTCCTGCTCGGCTCGATCAAAGCCGAGTTCGGCCTGTCCAGCGCCCAGGCCGGGCTGCTGGCCAGCTCCAGCTTCTTCGGCATGGTGCTGGGCGCGGCGCTGTCGGGCATGCTCGCCGACCGCTTCGGGCGCAAGCCGGTGTTCCAGTGGAGCATCGTGCTCTGGGGCCTGGCCAGCTACCTGTGCTCCACCGCCGGCGACGTGCAGAGCCTGACGCTGTACCGCGTGCTGCTGGGCATCGGCATGGGCATGGAGTTCCCCATCGCCCAGTCGCTGCTCTCGGAGATGATCCCGGCCAGGGCCCGCGGCCGTTACATCGCGCTGATGGACGGCTTCTGGCCGCTGGGCTTCATCGCCGCCGGCTGCCTGTCCTACTTCGTGCTGCCGGTCGCCGGCTGGCGCAGCCTGTTCCTGCTGCTGGCCTTCCCCGCCCTGTTCGTGCTGGCCATCCGCTTCATGGTGCCGGAGTCGCCGCGCTGGCTGGAACAGGCCGGGCTGGCGGACAAGGCCGAACGCTCGCTGCAACGCATCGAGGCGCGGGTGATGGCCTCGCTGAAGCTATCCAGCCTGCCCGAACCGCAGCCGCTGGCGCGTCCCGAACCGAGCCGCCCGGGCTTCTTCAGCGCCTTCGCCGAACTCTGGTCGCCGGCCTACCGCAGTCGCACCCTGACAGTCTGGAGCTTGTGGTTCTTCGCCCTGCTCGGCTTCTACGGCCTGACCTCCTGGCTCAGCGCCCTGCTGCAGCAATCCGGCTTCGCCGTGACCCAGTCGGTGTACTACACGGTGCTGATCTCCCTGGCCGGCATCCCCGGCTTCCTCTGCGCCGCCTGGCTGGTGGAGCGCTGGGGGCGCAAGCCGAGCTGCGTGCTGATGCTCCTGGGCGGCGGCGCCATGGCCTACGCCTACGGCCAGACCGCGGTGTTCGGCGGCAGCCTGGCGCTGCTGATCGGCTTCGGCCTGGCCATGCAGTTCTTCCTCTTCGGCATGTGGGCGGTGCTCTACACCTACACCCCGGAGCTGTATCCCACCTCGGCGCGCGCCACCGGCTCGGGCTTCGCCTCGGCGGTGGGCCGGGTCGGCTCGCTGCTGGGGCCCACCATCAGCGGCCTGGTGCTGCCGGTGGCCGGCCAGGGCGGCGTGTTCACCCTCGGCGCGCTGTGTTTCCTGGTGGCCGCCGCGGTGGTCTGGGGCTTCGGCATCGAGACCCGCGGGCGCACCCTGGAGGAGCTGGCAGGCTGAAGTTACATTTCGGAAATTTCCTCCCCGCCCCAGCCGCTACAATGCCGCACTCACCCCGGCCAACGCGGCCGGGCCTTCGCGGCTACCCCGTAGCCTCCGCAATACGCGCCACCCCGCACTGGCGCCCCGATCCAAAGGATGTTTCCGGCCTATGGACCTTTCCTCCCCCTCGCTACCCTCCAGGGCTACTGGGCCCTACTCGACCAACAACCGCTGGCCAGCGCCGGCCTCGGCCTGGCCCTGCTGCTGGGCGTGGCCTGGCTGCTCGGCCGCCTGGCGCGCTACCTGGTGCGCCGCATAGCCGACCTGCTGGCCCGCCAGCCGGCGCTGGGCTGGCTCAGCGACCTGCGCGACAACCGCGTGTTCATGCGCCTGGCCCAGACGGTACCGTCGCTGGTGGTGCAGTTCGGCCTGGCGCTGATCCCCAACCTGACCGGCCGGCCCGAGGCCTTCCTGCGCAACCTGGCCATGGCGGTCACCGCGCTGTTCCTGCTGCTGGCCCTGAGCGCCCTGCTCGACGCCCTGCTGGACATCTACGCGCGCACCGAACACGCCCGCACCCGCTCGATCAAGGGCTACGTGCAGCTGGCCAAGCTGTTCCTGTTCGTGTTCGGCGGCATCGTCATCGTCTCCATCCTCATCGACCGCTCGCCGATGCTGCTGCTCTCGGGCCTGGGCGCCATGTCCGCGGTCCTGCTGCTGGTCTACAAGGACACCCTGCTGAGCTTCGTCGCCAGCGTGCAACTGACCAGCAACGACATGCTGCGCGTGGGCGACTGGATCGAGATGCCCCAGGTCGGCGCCGACGGCGACGTGGTGGACATCACCCTGCACACGGTGAAGGTGCAGAACTGGGACAAGACCATCGTCTCCGTGCCCACCTGGCGCCTGATGTCCGAGTCGTTCAAGAACTGGCGCGGCATGCAGCAGTCCGGCGGGCGGCGCATCAAGCGCAGCCTGTACCTCGACGCCAGCCAGGTGCGCTTCCTCGACGAAGCCGAGGCGCAGCGACTGTCCGGCGTGCGCCTGCTGACCGACTACCTGCAGCGCAAGCAGGACGAGCTGAGCGAGTGGAACCAGGCCAACGCCGGCAACGTGCCGCTGTCGGCCAACCGCCGGCGGCTGACCAACATCGGCACCTTCCGCGCCTACGCCGAGGCCTACCTCAAGGCCCACCCGGAGATCCACCCGCACATGACCTGCATGGTCCGCCAACTGCAGCCCACCGCCGAGGGCGTGCCCCTGGAGATCTACTGCTTCACCCGCACCACCGCCTGGCTGGAGTACGAGCGCATCCAGGGCGACCTCTTCGACTACCTGCTGGCGGTGCTGCCGGAGTTCGGCCTGGGCGTCTACCAGCAGCCCAGCGGCCAGGACCTGCGCGGCGGCCTGCAGGGCTTGCAGCCGGCAGCAACGCGCGGCGAACGCCATCCGGCGCTGGAAGTGGAGCAGGCCTGATCGGACGGGCGACAGCAGCCGCCCTGGCCGCCTGGCCAGGGCGATGCCATGCTCAATGCAGGCGCGCGCTTCCGCGCGCCTTTCCCGGAGACACGCCGTGCCCGCCACCCTCATCTATTACGTGGCCAGCAGCCTGGACGGCTATATCGCCCGTCCCGACGGCAGCGTCGACTGGCTGAAGTATTTCCAGAGCCAGGACGACGACCATGGCTACGCCGCCTTCTACGCCGGCATCGATGGCCTGCTGATGGGCCGCGGCACCTACCTGCAATGCCTCGACTTCGGCGAATGGCCCTACCCGGACAAGCCGGCCATCGTCCTCACCCGCGCCAACCATCTGCCGCTGGCAGCCCCCCAGGTGGAACTGCTGCACTGCTCGCCCAGCGAGGCCCTGGCCAACCTGGAGGCCCGCGGCTGCCAGCGCATCTGGCTGGTGGGCGGCGGCAGCCTGGCCGGCAACTGCCTGGCGGCGGACTTGCTCGACGAGGTGATCGTCAGCATCATTCCGCACCTGCTCGGCGCCGGCATCCCGCTGTTCGGCATCGGGCTCGAACGGCGCCTGCAACTGCTGGAACAGCGCAGCTTCCCCAGCGGCATCGTGCAGGTGCGCTACCAGGTCCTCAAGTGAGCCCGCGCATGCCCCAGACCACCCTCGACATCGCCGCCGCCTGCCTGCTCGACGCCAGCGGCCGCCTGCTGCTGGTGCGCAAGCGCGGCACCCGCGCCTTCATGCTCCCCGGCGGCAAGCGCGAACCCGGCGAAAGCCCGCAGCAGGCGCTGCTGCGCGAACTGCAGGAAGAACTCGGCCTCGTCCTGCCGGCCAGCGCCCTGCAGCCACTGGGCAACTTCCAGGCCGCCGCGGCCAACGAAGCCGATACCCGCGTCGACGCCCACGTCTTCGTCGCCAGCCTGCCGCACCCGGTGAGCGCCGCCGCCGAACTGGAGGAACTGGCCTGGCTGGAAGATGGCCGCCACCCCGAGCCGCTGGCTCCGCTGCTGCGCGAAAAAGTCCTGCCGGCGCTGCGCGAACACCTCGCCGACTGACGAAAATCGTCAGATGACCTGCATTTCGTCGGGTTTTTCCCTGCGACATGAGGTCCCACTCCACGCCTCCCCCGCCCCCTTCTTCCCGCCCTCGCGCGGCCTTTGGCCATCTCCCGGCAAGCTGCCTGGCATAGGGCTTTCAGCTATAAGGCCGGCACCCCACCGGGCGCTCCGGACACATGTCATCGAATGCCCGCCGAGTCACACGGCGCTCCCCACAAGCGACGGACGGTCAAAACACAGTCACGAAAAGTCGGTCAGAATGCGCGGAATTTTTCGCGGACCAAAGGAAACCATCGCCCGCCGAAGAGCAACGGCGATCCAGCGGAGTCTGGGTTACATCCACAACCAGAAAGAAGACATGCCGAATGCGCAGTACCCTTTTGACATGCCTTTCCATAGGCTTGGCAGCCAGTTTGGCCGCCGTTGTAACCGGGGTGGAAGCTTCCCCACGGGCCACGCGCTCCTACGCGCCCGCCCCTCTCGAACTCCGTGTCCCGGTGCAGGGCAAGGAGCTGCTGAGCATCGCCCAGCCGGCGAAGCCGCAGCCCAGTGACGCCCACCAGGTCACCCAGCGTGCCTTCAGCATGATCGGCACGCCCTACCGCTGGGGCGGCACCTCGCCCAAGGGTTTCGACTGCAGCGGCCTGGTCAAGTACGTGTTCCGCGACGTCGACGACGTCGAGCTGCCGCGCACCGCCCGGGCCATCTACCAGAGCAGCAACCCCAAGGTGGCGCGCCGCGACCTGCAGCCCGGCGACCTGGTGTTCTTCCGCATCCGCAGCCGCAACGTCGACCACGTGGGCATCTACGTCGGCAACGACCGCTTCGTCCACGCCCCGCGCCGCGGGCAGAAGGTGAAGGTGGCCAACCTCAACGACAAGTACTGGCAACGCCATTACCTGGCGGCCAAGCGCGTGCTGCCGGAGACCCTGGCCAAGGCCGACCTGCCGGGCAACCGCTTCGAGTAAGGGCCTGCGCCGCAAGACAGGACGCCGTTTTCCCGGTGAGGGGAAACGGCGTTTTTTGTGGGCGAGAGAAGGACGCCCGCTCCTTGCTCGCGGATATTGCTCCGCACACGCCAACCTCCCCCTGACGCGAAAACCCAGGCCGTGCCACCGGGGCGTCCAGCGCGGCCGGTGAATCCAATCGCGGACGGAGTCCGCCCTACGGACTTCCGATGGGGTTGAGGCGGAGGTTGGGCTCTGCAAAGAGAGCCCTCTCCCCAGCCCTCTCCCTGAAGGGAGAGGGGGCTTGTCCGTGCCGAGAGAAAGCATGGTTTCAGCCGGAAGCTTTCGGCGTTGCCGGCTGACTCACGAATACCCAAGCGCTCCGAACGGTCCCCTCTCCCTTCAGGGAGAGGGTTAGGGAGAGGGAGCGGAGTCGATCCAAAACACCGCAGCTGCCGGGAAACTCCCTTCGCGAGCAAGCTCGCTCCTACGAAGAGCAGGATTTCCAGAGAAATATCCGAGCGCACCGGAACGCCCCTTCAGAAGGCCGAGCGAAACCGGCGCTCAGGAGGTCATGCGACATGGATGTCGCGAGAGCCCCGATCAGCACAGGGACGTGCTGTCGGGGCGGGCCTCCGTGGCGGGGGAGTTCGTGAGGGTAGCCCGGCTTCATCGGGCCCGTATGCCGGGGCAAGCCTTTTTGGTTACTTTTGTGGCGACTGACAAAAGTGACTCGCCCGAGGGGGCGAAACGAGAAACATCCGAACACTCGGAGCGGCGCGTTACACCCAAACCCGACATCTTTTTTTGGTTCCCGCGTTCACGGGAATGACGATATGTAGAGCGGATAACCGCGAACGATTATCCACCCTACTCACCCCGCCGCTCACGCCGCGCCTGCTTGCGCAGCAGCCGCGCGCTGTCCCAGCCGGTGAGCAGGATGGCCAGCCAGATCGGCCCGTAGGTCCACAACTGCTGCGGCTGGAACGCCTCGCCGAGGAACAGCACCGCCAGCAGGAACAACAGCATCGGCTCGACGTAGCTGAGGATGCCGAACAGCCCCATGGGCAGCAGCCGGCTGGACGCCATCATGGCGGCGAAGGCCAGGGCGCTGATCAGCCCGAGCATCGGCAGCAGCGCCCACAGGCGCGGCGTTTCGGCGAACACCTGGCGGTCGCCGAAGTGCCAGATGGTCCACAGGGCGAAGGGCAGCAGCACCAGCATCTCGAAGACGAAGCCGGACAGCGCGTCCACGCCCATGCGCCGGCGCAGCATGAAATACGGTGGATAACCCAGGGCGGTGATCAGGCTGAACCAGGAGAAAGCGCGGGTCAGCCACAGCTCGTGGAGCACGCCGACCAGCGCGCAGGCCACGGCGATGCCCTGCAGCGGCGTCAGGCGCTCGCCATAGAACAGCCGGCCGCAGAGCACCATGGTCAACGGCAGCAGGAAGTAGCCCAGGGACAGCTGCAGGGTCTGGCCGACCATGGGCGCGTAGATGAACACGCCCCACTGCACCAGCATCATCGCCGCGCTCAGCGGGAAGCACAGCAGCAGCCAGCGCTCGCGCAGCAGGCGCCGGCCGGCCGCGCGCAGCACCTCGCCCTGGCCGGTGAAGGCCACCAGCAGCAGGACCATGGGGATCGACCAGACCACCCGGTGCGCCACGATCTGGATGCTGTCCAGCGGCGCCAGCCAGCGCAGGTAGCCCGGCAGGGTGACGAAGAGTACCGAGGCGGCCAGGGACAGGGCCACGCCGCGACCGGAGATGTTCATGCCACGGCCCTCCGCGCCAGCCCCAGGCGGTTCACCCCGAGCGAGGCCACTATCACCGCGCCGCCCAGGGCCAGGCGGGCCAGGTCGGCGTGCTCGTTCCAGATCAGCAGGTTGATCAGCAGCCCCACCGGCACGTGCAGGTTGTTCATCACCGCCAGGGTGCCGCCGTCCACCAGGGTAGCGCCCTTGTTCCACCAGAACTGCCCCAGGGCGGTGGCCAGCAGGCCCATGAACAGCAGCACCAGCCACTGCACCTCGGTGGTCGGCAGCTTGGCCGGGTTGCCCAGCAGCAGCCAGCCGGGCAGCGCGACCAGCAGCGCGCCGACGAAGAAGTAGCCGAAGCGCCGGTACTGCGGGATGTCCGACGGGTAGCGCGCCACCAGGTGCTTGTACAGCACCTGGCCGGCGGCGAAGGTGGCGTTGGCCAGCTGCAGCAGCAGGAAGCCCTCGATGAAGTCGCCGCTGACGCCGTCGTAGCGGATGATCGCCGCGCCCAGCACGGCCACCGCCGCGGCCAGCAGCGCCCAGGGATTGAAGCGGCGGTTCAGGGCGTCGTCGATCAGCGCCACGTGCAGCGGCGTGAGCACGGTGAACAGCAGCACCTCGGGCACCGTCAGCACCCGGAAGCTCTGGTACAGGCAGACGTAGGTGATGCCGAACTGCAGCGCGCCGACCAGCATCACCCCGGCGATGAAGCGCGGCGCCACCCCGCGCCAGCGGGTCAGCGGCAGGAACACCGCGCCGGCCAGCAGCACCCGGGTGAGCACGGCGAAATAGCTGTCGACCTGGCCGGCGAGGTACTCGCCGATCAGGCTGAAGGAAAACGCCCAGAGGACGGTTACGAAAAGCAGGTAAGGCATGACCGGACAGGCGCACCGAAAAGGGGCGTGGAAAATAGCGGTTTTGCCGGGGCGAAGAAAGGGCCAGGGTGCTGTCCGGCATGAACGGGAGGTTCAGCGTCAACCTGTAGGAGCGGGCCCTGCCCGCGATTCGCGCGCAGGGCGCGCTCCTACATGGGAACGACGTGGCTAGGATTCATCCGCGATCCCGCCGGCAGGGCCGGCGCCCCATGTCATCACGGAAAACCTCATTCGCGAGCAAGCTCGCTCCTACAGGAGCCCAGCGCTTTTCGTAGGAGCGAGCTTGCTCGCGAACCCCGGCAAAGAAAAAGCCCGGTCGACATTCGCGGGGGAAGTGCGTCGACCGGGCGTCGCGCCCAGGAGCGACGGGCGCGCAAGCGGAAAGCGGGAATCCGCGCGGCGGTCAGGCCACCGCGGCCAGTTGCTCGCGGGCCTTGGCCAGGCCTTTCTCGGCGAACTCGGCGCCCATGTTCAGGCCCTCGGCGTGGACGAAGGTGACGTCGTGGATGCCGATGAAGGCCAGGGCCTGGCGCAGGTAGGGTTCCTGGTGGTCCAGCGGGCCGCCGGCGTAGACGCCGCCGCGGCTGGTCAGGATGTAGGCGCGCTTGCCGCCGAGCAGGCCCTGGGGGCCGGTCTCGGTGTACTTGAAGGTGACGCCGGCGCGCAGCACGTGGTCCAGCCAGGACTTCAGGGTGCTGGGGATGGCGAAGTTGTACATGGGCGCGGCCAGCACCAGCACGTCGGCGGCCAGCAGCTCCTCGGTGAGCAGGTTGGAGCGCTGCAGCGCGGCCTGCTCGGCGGCGCTGTGCTGCTCGGCCGGTTTCATCCAGCCGCCCAGCAGGTCGGCGTCCAGGTGCGGCACCTGTTCCACGGCCAGGTCGCGGACCTGGATCTCGTCGGCCGGGTGGGCAGCGCGCCAGTTGGCGATGAATTCGGCGGTCAACTGGCGGGAGACCGAACCTTGTTGGCGGGCACTGCTTTCGATGACCAGGACACGGGACATGGGCTTGACCTCCAGCGGTCGATTGCGTCGATGGAGGTCAGCTTAGGGCGGAGCAGATCGATAAAAAAGCAGAAATAATTGCTTCAAAATATCGATTTAGTTGATTTGTATCTTGTCTGCTCCTAGTCTGGAGGACATGTGCCGGGGCCTCAGGCCGGCTTGCAGGTCAGCTTGATGCGCAGCTTGATGATGGCGCGGCCGAAGCTGGCGGTGAGGTTGCTGCTCTTGCCGGCGGCGAGCACCGTCTTGCGCACCTTGGGCGTCTCCGGGCCGTTCTGGAACACCGCGGTGCAGGCGACGTCCTGCTTGCCGTAGTTCTGCAGCAGCACGGCGCCCATGCTGTCGCCGATGTCCTGGGTCTGGACGTCGATCTCCGTTCCGTTGAGGGACTTTTCCACCTCGATCGGATAGGCCAGGGCGGTCAACGGCAGCGACAGCAGCAACGCACAGCAGATTCTTTTCATGTGGCGGTCTCGCTCGGTTCAGGCAGAGCGCCAGATTAGACAAGAGGAGGCGAGGATGAAAGCGCCCCGCGTTACCCTGGATCAATGGCGAACGCTGCAGGCGGTGGTCGACCACGGCGGCTTCGCCCAGGCCGCCGAGGCCCTGCACCGCTCGCAGTCCTCCATCAGCTATACGGTGGCGCGCATGCAGGAGCAGCTCGGCGTGCCGCTGCTGCGCATCGACGGCCGCAAGGCGGTGCTCACCGAGGCCGGCGAGGTGCTGCTGCGGCGCTCGCGGCAACTGGTGAAGAGCGCCGGGCAGCTGGAGGAACTGGCCCACCACATGGAGCAGGGCTGGGAACCGGAAGTGCGCCTGGTGGTGGATGCCGCCTACCCCACCCTGCGCCTGGTCCGCGCGCTGTCCGCCTTCGTGCCGCAGAGCCGCGGCTGCCGCGTGCTGCTGCGCGAGGAGGTGCTTTCCGGCGTCGAGGAGGCGCTGCAGCAGGGCCACGCGGACCTGGCCATCAGCGGCCTGAACATCGCCGGCTACCTGGGCGCCGACCTGTGCACCGTGGAATTCATCGCAGTAGCCAATCCGGACCACCCGTTGCACCGCCTGCAACGCGAGCTGACGCACCAGGACCTGGAAACCCAGATGCAGGTGGTGATCCGCGATTCCGGCCGCCTGCAGCCGCGCGACGTCGGCTGGCTGGGCGCCGAGCAGCGCTGGACGGTGGGCAGCCTGGCCACCGCCGCCACCTTCGTCGGCAACGGCCTGGGCTTCGCCTGGCTGCCGCGGCACATGATCGAGCGCGAGCTGCGCGACGGCTCGCTCAAGCCGCTGCCGCTGATCCAGGGCGTCACCCGCGAGAGCCGCTTCTATCTTTACCCGAACAAGGAAAAGCCCCTGGGCCCGGCCACGCAGATTCTCGTCGAGCTGCTCAAGACCTTCGCCAACGTGCCCCTGGACGCCCCCTTCGCCGCGCCGCCGAGCGCCTGACCGGGAGAACCGCCGATGCCCTACCTGCACCACGACGGCCAGCGCCTGTACTTCGAGGACAGCGGCCAGGGCACGCCCGTGCTGCTGGTCCACGGCCTGGGCTCGAGCAGCCGCGACTGGGAGTACCAGGTGCCGGAGCTGCTCAAGCGGCACCGGGTGATCACCCTCGACGTGCGCGGCCACGGCCAGTCCGACAAGCCGCGGGAGCGCTACAGCATCGCCGGCTTCGCCGCGGACGTGGCGGCGCTGATCGAGCAGCTGCGCCTGGCCCCGGTGCACCTGGTGGGCATCAGCATGGGCGGGATGATCGGCTTCGAGCTGGCCACCCGCCGGCCGGAACTGCTCAAGAGCCTGACCATCGTCAACAGCGCCCCGGAAGTGAAACCGCGCACCCCGCGCGAGTACCTGGAAGTGGCGCGCCGGCTGTTCCTCGCCCACGTGCTGGGGCTGGACACCGTGGGCAAGGCCCTGGGCAAGCTGCTGTTCCCCAAGCCGGAGCAGGCCGACCTGCGGCGCAAGATCCGGGAGCGCTGGCCGCAGAACGACAAACGCGCTTACCTTTCCAGCCTGCACGCCATCATCGGCTGGGGTGTGCAGGAGCGCCTCGGGCGCATAACCTGTCCGACGCTAGTGGTCAGTGCCGACCGCGACTACACCCCGGTGACGCTCAAGCAGGCCTACGTGGAGCGCCTGCCCAACGCGCGCCTGGTGGTGATCGAGGACTCGCGCCACGCCACCCCGCTGGACCAGCCGCAAGCCTTCAACAGCACCCTGCTCGACTTCCTCGAGCACGTAGACCATTCCTAAAACACCTCAGGAAACATCCGCCAAATGACCCTGTTCAAACGCTTCCTGCTCGCCGCCTGTACCCTCGTCCTGGCCACCTCGGCGCTCGCCGCCGACCCGGCCAAACCTCACGTGCTGCTGTCCACCACCCTGGGCGAGATCGAGGTCGAACTCGACAGCGCCAAGGCGCCGATCAGCGTGAAGAACTTCCTCGGCTACGTCGACAGCGGCTTCTACAACGGCACCATCTTCCACCGCGTGATCCCCGGCTTCATGGTCCAGACCGGCGGCTTCACCGAGAAGATGCAGGAGAAGGACACCGGCGAGCCGATCAAGAACGAGGCCGACAACGGCCTGCTCAACGCCCGCGGCACCCTGGCCATGGCGCGTACCAGCGAAGTGGACTCGGCCACCAGCCAGTTCTTCATCAACCTGACCGACAACGATTTCCTCGACCACGGCCAGCGCGACTTCGGCTATGCCGTGTTCGGCAAGGTCGTGCGCGGCATGGGCGTGGTCGACATGATCGCCAAGGTGCCCACCACCAACCGCGGCATGAACCAGAACGTGCCCGCCGAGCCGGTGGTCATACTCTCCGCCAAGCGTCTCTGAGAATCCCCGATTCCCGCGCTGACGGAGGCCTGAAACGGCGGGCCCAGGAAGGGCCCGCGACAACCGAGAGACATCATGTACCGCCGCTTCGAAAAGCTCATCGACCCCTTCCGCGATGCCCCCGAGCGCATGCCGCCGGCCGACGTCTGGCGCTTCTACACCTACTACCTGCGCCAGGTCTGGCCGGTGTTCTCGGTCCTGCTGGTGGTCGGCCTGGTCGTCGCCCTGATCGAGGTGGCGCTGTTCAGCTACCTGGGGCGCATCGTCGACCTGGCGCAGAACACCGCGCCGGCCGACTTCTTCCGCCTGCACGGCAACGAACTGGCCTGGATGGCCGTGGTGGCGCTGGTGCTGCGCCCGCTGTTCAACGCCCTGCACGACATGCTGGTGCACCAGAGCATCAACCCCAGCATGACCAACCTGATCCGCTGGCAGAACCACCGCTACGTGCTCAAGCAGAGCCTGGGCTTCTTCCAGAACGACTTCGCCGGGCGCATCGCCCAGCGCATCATGCAGACCGGCAACTCGCTGCGCGACTCGGCGGTGCAGGTGGTGGACGCGCTCTGGCACGTGGCGATCTACACCATCAGCGCCCTGGTGCTGTTCGCCGAGGCCGACTGGCTGCTGATGATCCCCCTGGTGCTCTGGGTGTTCACCTACGTCGGCGCCCTCGCCTACTTCGTACCGCAGGTGAAGCGCCGCTCGGTGGCCGCCTCGGACTCGCGCTCCAAGCTGATGGGGCGCATCGTCGACGGCTACACCAACATCACCACCCTCAAGCTGTTCGCCCACACCCGCCAGGAAGAGGACTACGCCCGCGAGGCCATCGCCGAGCAGACGCACAAGGCCCAGCGCGCCGGGCGCGTGGTGACCTCCATGGACGTCAGCATCACCATCATGAACGGCATCCTCATCGCCGGCACCACGGGCCTGGCGCTGTGGCTGTGGAGCCAGGAGCTGATCTCGGTGGGCGCCATCGCCCTGTCCACCAGCCTGGTGATCCGCATCAACAACATGTCCGGCTGGATCATGTGGGTGGTCGGCGGCATCTTCGAGAACATCGGCCAGGTGCAGGACGGCATGCAGACCATCGCCATCCCCCGCCAGGTAGTCGATGCGCCCGGCGCCAAGCCGCTGGTGGTGGACCATGGCGAGGTCAACTTCGACCACGTCGACTTCAGCTACGGCAAGGGCAGCGGCCTGATCCAGGGCCTCGACCTGGTGGTGCGCCCGGGCGAGAAGATCGGCCTGGTGGGCCCCTCCGGCGCCGGCAAGTCGACCCTGGTCAACCTGCTGCTGCGCCTGTATGACATCGAGGGCGGGCGCATCCTCATCGACGGCCAGGACATCGCCCACGTGACCCAGGAGAGCCTGCGCGCGCAGATCGGCATGGTCACCCAGGACACCTCGCTGCTGCACCGCTCGATCCGCGACAACCTGCTCTACGGCCGCCCCGGCGCCAGCGAGGCGGAAGTGCAGGAAGCGATCCACAAGGCCCGCGCCAGCGAGTTCATCCCACAACTGTACGACGCCCAGGGCCGCACCGGCCTGGACGCCCACGTCGGCGAGCGCGGCGTGAAGCTCTCCGGCGGCCAGCGCCAGCGCATCGCCATCGCCCGCGTGCTGCTCAAGGACGCGCCCATCCTGATCCTCGACGAAGCCACCTCGGCGCTGGACTCGGAAGTGGAATCGGCCATCCAGGAAAGCCTGGAGACACTGATGCAGGGCAAGACGGTGATCGCCATCGCCCACCGCCTCTCCACCATCGCCCGCATGGACCGCCTGGTGGTGCTGGAACACGGCCGCATCGTCGAAAGCGGCAGCCACGCCGAGCTGATCGAACACGGCGGCCTCTACGCCCGCCTGTGGCGGCACCAGACCGGGGGGTTCGTGGGCGTGGATTAACCCTGTAGGAGCGCGCCCTGCGCGCGATTTCGCGGGCAGGGCCCGCTCCTACAGGGCAGGCAGCGCATTCGGTAGCGGCCAGCGCTCTTTCCTCAGGGATTGGAAGCGATATTCAGTCCTTTCCCCTGAGGACGGAATATGGACGAACAATCCCCAGGCCATTCGGCGCTGCGCAAAGGTCGGTTTTCCCAGCCTCATACGATCTACCTGGTTACAACAACCACTCGCGACCGCACACCCATTTTTCGTTGTTTTCCTGCCGCCTGTGCGGCTGCACGCTGCTTTGGCGACCCGAGGCTTCTTGACGACTGCCATATGCTGGCTTGGGTACTGATGCCCGACCATGCCCACTGGCTGCTCCAGATCGGTTCTGGGGCGAGCTTGAACAGTCTTGTGAACCGTCTGAAATCATGCAGTGCCCGGCACGTGAACCAGTGCCTGGGCAGGTCCGGAACACTATGGGCACGGGCGTATCATGATCGCGCACTACGCCGAGATGAGGACCTACGTGCCGCCGCACGCTATGTCATCGCCAATCCCCTACGTGCCGGCCTGGCGACCAAGGTTGGCGATTACCCCTTCTGGAACGCGGTCTGGCTGTAGCAGCGCGCCCTCTGCGCGAATCGCGGGCAGGGCCCGCTCCTACAGGTTGACGCCGAATCTCCCGCCCACACCGAACAGCCCGTGAGGCACCGTACCTTGTAGGAGCGCGCCCTGCGCGCGAAATCGCGGGCAGGGCCCGCTCCTACAGGTTGACGCCGAATCTCCCGCCCACATCGAACAGCCCGTGAGGCACCGTACCTTGTAGGAGCGCGCCCTGCGCGCGAAATCGCGGGCAGAGCCCGCTCCTACAGGAATCCTGCGGCGTATCGCCCAGTCCGTTAATGAAGCCTTAAGCCTCGACCCGGAACCCTGCGACAAGTCGCCGCATCACCCCGGTCGATGATCATTAGCAAGCACATCAATTTCTCGCCTGGGGTGGTTCGGTGGTCATATCTGTTCCACGCCCCGCCATGCGGTGGACGCCTGACGCATCGCCCCCTGCCCGCCCCCGGACCCGCGGCCAGACATCGGATGCCAGTGCTCCAGGGCGGGGCTTCATCCCCTTCGCTATGAGGACCACCAGAATGAAGATTGCTTCTGTCGTATCGGCGGTGATTTCCAGCCTCGCTCCCATGGCCTTCGCCCAGGACGCGATCAAGGAGCCGGGCGCCGACCTTCCGACGGTCGAATACCACTACGGCATGCCGCTGGACATCGACAAGGTGCTGCACCGTACCGACAACTCGCACAGGGTGGGCGTGGTCCCCGCCTACCTGGTGTACCAGGACCACGACGGCGAGACGCACCGCGTGCGCTTCCTCGAATGGGGCGGCCAGGCGAGCCACGTCTGAGCCCCCACCCGGTCTCGGTCCCTGGCCGACTTGGCCACCCCGCGAGCCTGTCGTAGCGGCCGGGGGCCGACCTTCTTCCCGACTTCCCCAGCTACGCCTGCCGATAGGGCAGCGCCGCCCTCGCCTCCTCGGCGTAGGCGCGGATGCCGGCGCGTTCCTGTTCGAGGAAGTCGGCCACCGCGGCGCGCAGGCCCGGGTGCCCGAGCTGGTGCCAGGAGCGCGTGAGCACCGGCTCGAAGCCGCGGACCAGCTTGTGCTCGCCCTGGGCGCCGGCGTCGAAGCGGCGCAGGCCGTTGGCCAGCGCGTAGTCCAGGCCCTGGTAGAAGCAGGTCTCGAAGTGCAGGCGGTCGTACTCCGCCAGGCAACCCCAGTAGCGCCCGTAGAGGGTGTCGCCGTCCACCAGGCTGAAAGCCATGGCCACCGGCCGGCCGTTCCGGCGGGCGAAGACTACGCGGATCATCGCGCCCATGCGCTCGGCCAGCAGGCTGAAGAACTCCCGCGTCAGGTATGGCGCCTGGCCGCGCACCTCGTAGGTGCTGGCGTAGCAGGCGTAGACGAAGTCCCAGTCGGCCTCGGCCAGCTCTGGGCCTTCCATCCAGCGGAACTCCATGCCCTGCCCGGCCACCTGCTCGCGCTCCTTGCGCAGTTGCTTGCGCTTGCGCGAGGCCAGGGCGTCGAGGAAATCCTGGAAGTCCCGGTAGCCGCGGTTGAACCAGTGGTACTGGCAGCCCAGGCGCTCCAGCCAGCCGTCCTGCGCGGCGATCAGGCCGTCAGCGCGCGGGTCGGTGAAGTTCACGTGCACGCCGGACCAGACGCCTTCCGCGGTGCCCTCGGCCAGCACGCCCAGCAGTTCGGCGATGCCGTCGTCCGTGCCGAGCAGGCGCGCGCCGCTCACCGGCGAGAAGGGCACGCCCACCAGCAGCTTGGGGTAGTAGCGGATGCCGGCGCGCTGGCAGGCGTCCGCCCAGCCCCAGTCGAACACGTATTCGCCGTAGGAATGCGCCTTCACGTAGGCCGGCAGGGCCGCGCGCAGCCGGCCCGCGTCGTCCAGCAACACGTGGTGCGCCGGGCGCCAGCCAGTGCGCGCGGTGACGCTGCCGCTGTCCTCCAGGCTGGCGAGGAAGGCGTGGCGCAGGAATGGCTGGGCATCCGGCAGCAGGGCATCCCACTGGCCGGGCGCGAGGTCGCCGAGGCGGGAAAGTCTGTGGATAGGCATGCCGACAGTCTGGCGCCGGGCGCGACGGAAGAAAAGTGCCGCGACGCCCTTCGTCGCCCCGTCCTTGCGCGCCCGGCCCGCTGTTCTAAGGTGGGGTTACGCGAAAGCACAGGCCCCGCCCCCGGCGGGACAGCCACGCCAGAGCGGCGCGGCGCCTGGCGCCGGCAATGGCGCGGGCGGCGCCCCTGGCCCGACAGCGAGGTCCATTCCATGCAAACCCTGCAATGCACCCATCGCGACTACACCATCATCGCCCGCGTCTTCGAGCACCCGGGGCTGCCCACGCCCTATGCCGGCGGCTGCCAGATCATCGCCCCGGACGGACGCAGCACACGGCGCCAGCCGCTGCCGACGAAGATGGCCTTCCTCGCCGACCTGGACGCCGCGCAGCACGCCTCCATCGCCCACGGCAAGTGGCTGGTGGACCAGAGCCTGGACAGCGACCGCGACCTGTTCCACTAGGCCTCAGTCGGCCAGGGCCTCGACCACCCCGCCCGGCTCGCCGAGCGGCCGCTGCAGGGCCAGGAACTGTTGCGCCGAGAGCCGCCAGGACTGCCCGGCGGCCCACTCGGCGCAGGCCTGGCGGTCCAGCAGCAGGGCGCGCCGGCAGGCCTTGCCCAGGTCGATATCGATGGCGCCGGTGACGCCGTCCTCCAGCACGTCCAGCGGGCCCGGCACCGGGAAGGCGGCCACCGGCGTACCGCACGCCAGGGCCTCGTACATCACCAGGCCGAGGGTGTCGGTGCGCGAGGGGAACACCAGCACGCTGGCCGCGCGATAGGCCTCGGCCAGCGCCTGGCCATGGCGGTAGCCGAGGAACTCCACCTGGGGATAACGTGCCTGCAGTTCGCTGCGCAGCGGGCCGTCACCTACCACGCGCTTGAGGCCGGGCAGGTCCAGGCCGAGGAAGGCCTCCAGGTTCTTCTCCGGCGCCAGGCGCCCCACATAGAGGAACACCGGCCCCACGGCCGGCGCTGCGCCCGCCAGGAACTGCGTGGTGTCGACGCCCTTGCGCCACAACGCCAGGCCCTGCACGCCCCAGTCGGCGAAGGCGCCGCGCATGCGCTCGCTGCTTACCAGCACCGCCGCGCTGGGCCCATGGAAGCGGCGCAGCATTGCATAGCCGAAGGACAGCGGCAGCCAGGGCCAGCGGTTGTTCAGGTATTCCGGGAAGCGCGTGTGGATCGCCGTGGTGAAGGCCAGCCCGCGGCGCAGCAGCCAGCGCCGCGCGGCCCAGCCCAGCGGGCCCTCGGTGGCCAGGTGCACGCAGTCCGGGGCGAAGGCCTCGATGGCCGGGCCGACCTTCCACAGGTCCCAGGCCAGGGGGATTTCCGGGTAGCTCGGGCAGGGCCGGCTGCGGAATTCCACGGGCGACAGCAGGCGCACCTGGTGCCCCATGGCTTGCAGCTCGGCCACCAGCGCGCGCAGGCTGGTCACCACGCCGTTCACCTGCGGCGCCCAGGCGTCGCTGACGATCAGCAGCCTCATGCCACCGGCTCGGCGACGACCGTCTCGGTGGCGCGCTGGGCCTGCTCATCGGCCAGGCGGTAGAGCTGGATGCTGCCGTCCCAGTGCTCGATCAGCGCCGTGCAGGATTCCACCCAGTCGCCGCAGTTGAGGTACTCCACCTCGCCGATGCGGCGGATCTCGGCATGGTGAATGTGCCCGCAGACCACGCCGTTCAGCCCGCGCTTGTGGACTTCGTGGGCGATCGCCTCCTCGAAGTCGCTGATGAAGTTCACCGCGGTCTTCACCTTGTGCTTCAGGTACGCCGACAGCGACCAGTAGCCATAACCGTAGCGGCTGCGCCAGTGGTTCAGCCAGCGGTTGAGAGTCAGGGTGAACTCGTAGGCCGAGTCGCCGAGGAACGCCAGCCAGCGGTGGTAGCGGGTGATGACGTCGAACTGGTCGCCGTGGATCACCAACAGGCGGCGGCCGTCGGCGGTGGTGTGCTCGATCTCGTCGACCAGGCGGATGTTGCCCAGCAGCAGCGTGGAATAGCGGCGCAGGAACTCGTCGTGGTTGCCGGTGACGTAGATCACCTCGGTGCCGCGCTTGCTCATGGTCAGCAGGCGGCGGATCACGTTGGTGTGCGCCTGCGGCCAGTAGATGCCGCCGCGCAGCTTCCAGCCGTCGATGATGTCGCCCACCAGGTAGATGCGCTCGGCGTGGTAGCGCTTGAGGAAGCCCGCCAGGTGCTCGGCCTGGCAGTCGCGCGTGCCCAGGTGGACGTCGGATATCCACAGGGTGCGCACCCGTTGTTTCTTGGTCGGCATCAGGCGTTGGGCGCTGGTCATGGGCGGCCTCCGGCGGGGTTTAGCCGATTCTCCGGCCAGGGGGTGACCCGACAATGACGGCCGCGCGACAGTCCCGTGACAGCCTGCGCCGCGCTAGACTGTGGGCCTGCCCCCGGAGCCCGCCATGAGCCAGATCCTCTCCCTGCGCCGCTACAGCCACGAACACCTCGCCCACAGCCACGACCACGCGCAGCTGGTCCTGGGCCTGTCCGGCGACCTGGAGTTCGAGGTCGCCGGCCTGGGCAGCCGCGTCACCCGCCAGCGCTTCGCCGTGGTCCCGCGCGGCACGCACCATGCCTGCGCCGCCCCCGGCGGCAGCCAGTGCCTGGTGTTCGACCTGGAAGACGAAGACCTGCTGCTGCGCGGCCTGGGCGACCACGCCGAGAGCATCCGCCGCCTGCTGGAACGCCCCGCCGCCCTCGCCCTCAACCCGGCCCAGGGGCAACTGGTGCACTGGCTGGCCGCCAGCCCCCTGCAGGACCCGGTGATCGCCCGCCAGGGCGCCCTGCTGCTGCTCGCCAGCCTGGCCGGCATGCACGCCGCCGAGGCGCCGGCGCAGCTGCCGCTGGCCAGCCTGGACGCCTACATCGACCGCCACGCCGGGCACCCGCTGCAGGTCGCCGACCTGGCGCGCATCGCCGGGCTGTCGGCGGCGCGCTTCCACGCCCGCTTCCTCGCCGAGACCGGGCAGACGCCCATGGACTATGTGCGCCAGCGTCGCCTGCAACTGGGTCGCGAGCTGCTCGGCAGCACGCACCTGGCGGTGGGCGAGATCGCCGCGCGGGTCGGCTATGCCTCGCAGAGCGCCTTCACCGCCGCGCTGGCCCGCCAGTTCGGCAGCACCCCGCGGCAGATCCGCCGCGAGGCGCGCGACAATTCCCGCTAGTCCGCCGACAGACAAAAGCCCCGCCACGCCCTAGACTGCCGCCATCATCAAGGAGATCAGCGATGTCGGCAGACACCATCGAGTGGCAGGACTTCGAGCGCGTCGAACTGCGCGTGGGCACCATCGTCCACGCCGAACCCAACGTGAAGGCGCGCAAGCCGGCGTACATTCTCCAGGTCGACCTCGGCCCGCTGGGGCTGAAGACCTCCAGCGCGCAGGTCACCGCGCACTACGCCATCGAGGAACTGCTCGGGCGCCAGGTCCTGTGCGTCTGCAACTTCGCCCCCAAGTCCATCGCCGGGGTGCGCTCCGAGGTGCTGGTGACCGGCGCCTACGACAGCGACGACAAGGTGGTGCTGGCCGGCTTCGACAAGCCGCTGCCCAACGGCGCGCGCCTGGCCTGAGGCCTTCCATCGCCAGGCGACTGGCTCCCCGGCATCCACGATAGAGAAGCAATGCGCGTTCCCCGACTGACACCCCGCTCGGCCCTGGTGGGCCTGCACGTAGGCGCCCTGATGTTCGGCCTGAGCGGCATCTTCGGCAAACTCATCCTCGCCGCCCCGCTGGTGATCGTCTTCGGCCGCGCGCTGTTCGGCCTGTTGGCCCTGGGCGGCGCCTTCGCCGGGCACCTGGCCGCGCAACCGCGGCCGGGCCTGCGCCAGGCCGCCGCGCTGGCCGGCAGCGGGCTGCTGCTGTGCGCCCACTGGCTGACCTTCTTCCTGGCGGTGAAGGTGGGCAACGTCGCCGTGGCCACCCTCGGCTTCGCCAGTTTCCCGGCCTTCACCGTGCTGCTGGAAGGGCTGCTGTTCCGCGAGCGCATCCGCCGCGCCGAGTACCTGGTGGTGGGCCTGGTGTGCCTGGGCCTGGTGCTGGTGACGCCGAACCTGGACTTCAGCCAGGGCGCCACCGCCGGGCTGTTCTGGGGCATCGCCTCGGGCCTGCTGTTCGCCCTGCTGTCGCTGGCCAACCGCGCCAGCGTGCGCGGGCTGGACCCGATCCTCTCGGCCTTCGCCCAGAACCTCACCATCGTCCTGTGCCTGGCGCCGCTGGCCGTGTTCGAGCTGCCCGCGGTGCGCGCGCTGGACTGGCTGTGGCTGGTGCTGCTGGGGGGCTGTGCACGGGGGTGGCGCACAGCCTGTTCGTCGCCAGCCTGCAGTTGATCAAGGCACGCACCGCGGCGGTGATCTTCGCCCTGGAGCCGGTCTACGGCATCGCCTTCGCCGCCGTGCTGTTCGGCGAACAGCCGAGCCTGCGCATGCTGGCCGGCGGCGCGCTGATCATCTTCGCCACCTTCCTCAGCGCGCGCAGCGCAACCTAGAGCACATGACGCCCACGGCGTTATGCGCCGGATCGCGGACAGAGTCCTACCCCGCCACCGCTGTCCCACCTGTAGGAGCGCGCCCTGCGCGCGATTCGCGGGCAGGGCCCGCTCCTACAATGGGGCGAGATGGGAGACGCGAATTTCGATCCAGTCACTCCCGCGAACGACAGAGCCCAAAAGACAGTTGCTCCTACATTCCAGGGAAGCACGGGTGTAGGACTCCGTCCGCGATTGGACTCACCGGCCACGCCAGACCGCCCCAGTGGCACGGCCTTGGACCTGCTCTTCGTAGGAGCAAGCTTGCTCGCGAACCATCATTCCCAGCGCAAATAAGAAGGCCGCCTCGCAGCATGCGTAACCCGACTCCTTGCCCCGGGGAGGGATTGCCAAGGACTCACCGCACGATTGCCTGCGAAGCGGCCTGTTCGGTCCGGCCTAGGGGCCGGTTGTTTCAGTTGATGCTGTAGCCGCGCCCGTTCAGGCAGGCGCCCAGCGCCCGCCGGTAGGTGTCCGCCACGCCCGGTGCCGGCGCCTGGCTGGCCGCGGCCGGGTCGAAGCCGCTCTGGCCCACGGCCCAGGTGTGGCACTCGTAGCGGTCGCGGCTCTGCTGGTCGGGGGTCTGCCCGCGCGCCGGGTAGGCGATCACGTCATAGCTCACACCAGCCGGGGCCTGCTGCACCGCCGGTGGCGGCTCCACCACCACGTACTGACGGCGATCGGCATTCCACAGGTAGTAGGTACCCGCGGCCACGAAGTAGAGCGCACTGCCGATCCACAGCGACCGCGCGTAATCCGGCAGGCCATGGCCATGCCCGGGGCCCGGACCCCAACCATGCCCCGGGCCGGGACCATAACCGGGCGGCCCGGCCACGGCGGCGGCCGACAGGCTCAGCGCCAGGGCAGCGGCGATCGACTTGAGCACGGCTTGTGACGACATATTGATTGCACCTCCGGACACGGGCGCCCGAGCACCCGCCTTTCATGGTGCCTATCATCGCTCGTCCGGGGCCTGTCGGTTGTCAGCGCTTGGTAAAGACTGGGTAAAACAACCGATACATCCGCACGAATGGAAGGCTCTCATGCGAAGAGCTCGGCTGCTCAGGCCGTTTCCTGCTCCAGCAACCAGCGGCAGTAGCGCTCGACGCCCTCCGCCACGCCCAGCATCGGCGCCCGGTAGCCGGCCTCGCGCAGGAAGGCGATGTCGGCGCAGGTGTAGCACTGGTACTTGCCGCGCAGGCCGTCGGGGAAGTCGATGTATTCCAATAGCCCCTGGGCGATGGCCTGCTGCAGGCTGAGCGGCGGCAGGTCCTGCTGCGCGCGCAGGCTGTTGATCACCGCCAGGGCCACGTCGTTGAACGGCTGCGCGCGGCCGCTGCCGAGGTTGAAGATGCCGCTGCGGCCGGGGTTGTCGAGGAAGTGCAGGTTGACCCGGGCCACGTCCTCCACCGAGACGAAGTCGCGCAGGTGGCCGCCGGCCGGGTAGTCGCCGTATTCGCCGAACAGTTGCACCTTGCCGCTGGCGCGAAACTGCTCGAAGCAGTGGAAGGCCACCGAGGCCATGCGCCCCTTGTGCTGCTCGCGCGGGCCATAGACGTTGAAGTAGCGCAGCCCGACGACCTGGCTGCGCGCCTGCGGCAGGGCGCGGCGCACGCGCTGGTCGAAGAGGAACTTGGAATAGCCGTAGGCGTTCAGCGGCCGCTCGTATTCGCGCAGCTCGCGGAAGTCGCGCCCGCCGCCGTAGACCGCCGCCGAGGAGGCGTAGAGGAAGGGCACGCCCAGCTTCAGGCTGGCCTCCAGCAGGTCGCAGCTGTAGCGGTAGTTGTTATCCATCAGGTAGCGCCCGTCGCCCTCCAGGGTGCTGGAGCAGGCGCCCTGGTGGAGCAGCGCGCGGACCACGCCGAAGCCGCCGCGGGCGTAGCGTTCGACGAAGTCGCGCTTGTCCAGGTAGTCGGCGATGTCGCAGTCGGCGAGGTTGTGGAATTTGTCGCCTTCGGTCAGGTCGTCGACCGCGATGATGTCGGACTCACCCCGCAGGTTCAGCGCCTTGACGAGGTTGCTGCCGATGAAGCCGGCGGCGCCGGTGACGATGATGCTCATGTGGGAACACTCCCCAGCGGAGAATGAAGTGCCCACAGGCTATTCCCGGCAGGGCCGGCGGCCGTTGATACAAGGCAAGGAATGTTAGCTTGCTAACGAAGTGCCATCAGGGCCGGTCGTTGTGCCCCAGGTCACGCTGCGGGTCGATGCGGTCGCGCACCCGCTGCTTGAGCACCTTGGCCTCGGGGAAGCCGCCATCGGCCTTGCGCTCCCAGATCTGCTCGCCGTCGCAGGTGATGCGGAACACCCCGCCGGTGCCGGGCTCCAGGCTCACCCGGGCGAGGTCGTCGGCGAAGGTGCTGAGCAGTTCCTGGGCCAGCCAGGCGGCGCGCAGCAGCCACTGGCACTGGGTGCAATAGGTGATGACGATTTCCGCTCTGGGCTGGCTCATGGCGTCCGGGCTCCTGCTCTGGGATGCCTATAATAGCCGCCTGGAAGCCCCATCGGACCCGCCCAATGCGCCGCCTGCTGTTCGCCCTCCTGCTGCTCCTTCCGCTGTCCACCCTCGCCGCCGGGCACCCGCCGAAGATCGGCCTGGTGCTGTCCGGCGGCGCCGCCCGCGGCCTGGCCCACATCGGCGTGCTCAAGGCCCTGGACGAACAGGGCATCCACATCGACGCCATCGCCGGGACCAGCATGGGCGCGGTGGTCGGCGGGCTCTACGCCGCCGGCTACACGCCCAGGGAACTGGAGCGCATCGCCCTCGGCCTGGACTGGCAGCAAGCGCTGTCCGATTCGCCGCCGCGGGTGGACGTACCCTTCCGGCGCAAGCAGGACGACCGCGACTTCCTGGTCAAGCAGAAGCTCAGCTTCCGCGACGACGGCTCCCTCGGCCTGCCCCTGGGCGCCATCCAGGGGCAGAACCTGACCATGCTCCTGGAGAGCCTGCTGGTGCACACCAGCGGCACCCGCGACTTCGACAGGCTGGCCATCCCCTTCCGCGCCGTGGCCACCGACATCTCCACCGGCGAGAAGGTGGTGTTCGACCACGGCCACCTGCCCCAGGCGATCCGCGCCAGCATGTCGATCCCGGCGGTGTTCGCCCCGGTGGAGTACGACGGCAAGCTGCTGGTGGACGGCGGCATGGTCGACAACATCCCGGTGGACGTGGCGCGCAGGATGGGCGTCGACCTGGTCATCGTGGTCGACATCGGCAACCCGCTGCTCGAACGCAAGCAGCTGACCACGGTGGTCGACATGCTCAACCAGTCGGTCACCCTGATGACACGCAAGAACTCCGAGGCACAGCTGGCCACCCTGAAGCCCGACGACGTGCTCATCCAGCCGCCGCTCAGCGGCTACAGCTCCACCGACTTCGGCCGCGTGCCGCAGCTGATCGACGCCGGCTACCGCGCCACCAGCATCCTCGCCACGCGCCTGGCGGCCCTGCGCAAGCCCCGCGACCAGGAAGCCGTGGCCCTGGCCGAGGCGCGCACGCCCGACGAGCGCACGCCGGTGATCGGCAGCATCCGCGTGGAGAACGACTCCAAGGTCGGCGACGAGGTGATCCGCCACTACATCCGCCAGCCGCTGGGCCAGCCGCTGGACCTGGAACGTCTGCAGAGCGACATGAGCACCCTCTACGGCCTGGACTACTTCGACCAGGTGCAGTACCGGGTGGTCCGCGAGAAGGACGGCAACGCCCTGGTCATCCACGCCCTGGGCAAGCGCAGCGGCACCGACTACCTGCGCCTGGG
The DNA here is from genome assembly GCF_029201425.1 of Pseudomonas sp. 273. Lineage (NCBI taxonomy): Bacteria > Pseudomonadati > Pseudomonadota > Gammaproteobacteria > Pseudomonadales > Pseudomonadaceae > Pseudomonas > Pseudomonas sp. 273. The sequence continues at coordinate 1,333,795 of NZ_CP116775.1, read as the reverse complement.
CCTGAACCTGTCGGACGACCTGCGCGGCGACAGCACCTTCAACGTCGGCGCCAGCTACCGCGTCAACGGCATCAACCGCCTCGGCGCGGAATGGCTGACGCGCCTGCAGATCGGCGACCAGCAGGAGCTCTACAGCGAGTTCTACCAGCCGCTGGACGCCGGCTCGCGCTACTTCGTGGCGCCCTACGTGTTCAACGAGGCGCGCAACGTCGAGGCCACCGACAACGACGACCCCATCGCCGAGTACCGCCTGGAACGCTACGGCTACGGCCTCAACCTCGGCCGGCAGATCGCCAACAACGGCGAGATCCGCCTGGGCGTGGCCCAGGCCTTCGGCAAGGCCGACGTGCGCGTGGGCCAGCGGGACCTGCCGGACTTCCACTTCAACGAAGGCTACGCCGAGCTGAAGTACTCCTTCGACACCATGGACAACGTCGACTTCCCCCGCGAGGGCGAGGACATCCAGGCCGGCTACCGCGAGCACACGCCGTCGCTGGGCGACGACGACCGCTACCGCCAGTGGGAACTGCGCCTGGACAAGGCGCTGAGCAGCGGGCCGAACACCTGGGTGCTGGGCGGCGGCTACGGGCGCACCCTGGACGACGCCGACGTGGTGGTGTCGAGCTTCCTGCTCGGCGGCGCGCGCGAGCTCTCCGGCTTCCGCCAGGACGCCCTGGCCGGGCAGAACTACAGCCTCGGCCGGGTGATCTACTACCGGCGCATGACCGAGCGCTCCTTCCTGCCCCTGGACTTCCCCTTCTACCTCGGCGGCAGCCTGGAGCGCGGCCGGGTGTGGAACAACGACAACAGCTACGACACCGGCTACATCAACGCCATGAGCATCATGCTGGGCTTCGAGACGCCGCTGGGGCCGCTGTCGTTCAGCTACGGCCTGAACGACGCCGACGAGCATGCGGTGTACCTGAACCTGGGGCGCAACTTCTGACGGCATCCGCCGTTATCCTCGGGTACCGGTGTCCGGGCCGGCGGCGGATAACCGCGAACGGTTATTCGCCCTACGCACCGATGTTTCTCTGGAAAACGCTCTTGTAGGAGCGAGCTTGCTCGCGAACCCTGGCTCCCCGTGTTCGCGAGAACCCAATTGGCTTGGGGGCTTGGTGTAACGCGCCGCTCCGAGTGCTCGGATGTCTCTCGTTTCGCCCCCTCGGGCGAGTCACTTCTTTCAAACGCCAAAGAAGTAACCAAGAAGGCTTGCCCCGACATACGGGCCCGATAAAGCCGGGCTACCCTCGCGAATTCCCCCGCCACGGAGGCCCGCCCCGAGGGTACGTCCCTGTAGCCCATCGGGGCTCTCGCGACATCCATGTCGCATGACCTCCTGAGCGCCGGTTTCGCTCGGCCTTCTGAAGGGGCGTTCCGGTGCGCTCGGTTGTTTCGCTGGAAACCCGTAGGGCGCATAACGCCTACGGCGTTATCCGCCATAATCGCGGACAGAGTCCGCTCCTACAGTTCCAGGGAAGCACGGTCGTAGGAGCAACTGTCTTGCGGCCCGTGCCGAAATGCTCTTCGTAGGAGCGAGCTTGCTCGCGAATAAACCCCGCTGCGGAGTCCGTTCGCGAGCAAGCTCGCTCCTACAGGTTGCCGGAAGGCGTGGCATTTCCCTGTAGGAGCGGACTTTGTCCGCGATCACCGGCAGGGCACGCTGCGGATTGCCGGCATGAAAAAGCCCGGCACAGGGCCGGGCTCCAGGTGACTCAGGATGCCTCAGGCAATCCGCGCCAGCAGCTCGCGGGCTTCTTCCTGTTCCTGCTTGTCGCCTTCCTGCAGCACCTGTTCGAGGATCCGGTAGGCCTCGTCGAGGTCGCCGCGGTCGATGCAGGCGCGGGCTCGGTCGAGGCTGGCCAGCAGCTTGTCCTGCTCGCCGCCGGCCCGGCTCGGCAGGCCGAAGGCGCCGGCCTGCTCGTCGTCCAGGTCGAACTCGGTGACCTCTGGCAGCTCGCGCAGGTTGCTGCGGAAGTCCTTCAGGAGGTCTTCGGTGTCGTCCTTGCCGCCCTTGGCAGAAGAGCCCTTGGGCGAATCGAAGGCGTCCAGGCTGTTCCAGTCCAGGTCCAGGGACAGTTCGCCGAGGTTCAGATCGGCGGTGTCGCCCAGCGGTGGCTGTGCCGGCGCGGGGTGCTCGCCGACGTCGCCCAGCTCCAGGCCTTCCCACTCGCCGAGGCCGTCGCTGATGGCCTGCTCGTCGTCACGCTCGAGCATGGCGGGGTAGCGGGCCTTGAGCTGGTCGATCTGCTTCTGGTCGCCGCCCATCGCCTGCAGCGCCCTCTCCTGCTCGCGGAAACCGGCCAGGTCGCCGAGTTCGGCGAGCACCAGCAGCAGCTTCAGGCGCAGGTCGCGGCGCTGTGGCTCGGCGGCGACGGATTTGCTCAGCATGTCGCGGGCCTGGCCGAAGCGGCCGTAGGCGATGTAGATGTTCGCCCCTTCCAGGCTGTCGCTGCTGGCGGCCGGCAAGCGGGCCAGGGAGGCTTCGTTGGCGCCGGCCAGCGGCGCGACGGCAGAAGCCACCACCGGTTTGGCCGGCTCTACCGGGCGGGCCGGCGCCAGCGGCGGCAGGCTGGCGGCCTCGGCTTGCAGCTGCGGCGGCTCGTCGTCGGGCTTGCGCCGCCGGCTGTAGACCAGGCCCAGCGCCAACACCAGGGCTGCCAGGGCGGCCCAGGGCCAGTAGCGGGTCAGGACGGTGCCTTCCTCATCCACCGCGGCGGGCGCCTGGGGCGCCGGCTTGGCGGCTTCGGCTGCCGGTGCGGCGGCAGTGGGGGCTGGGGCAGGCGCTGCCGCCGGGGCGGCGGGGGTGGCCTCCGCGGCCGGGGCACTGGCGGGGGCAGCCGCTTGTTCGGCCTGGCGCTGCGCCAGTTCGGCCTGCAGCGCCTGCACCTGCTGGTCGCGGCTTTCCAGGGCTTTCTGCAGGGTGTCGAGCTGCTGCTGCAGGGTGTCCATGCGCTGGTTCAGGCGCTCGCGCTCGGCGGTCAGGCCCGCCAGCTCGTCCTGCGCCTGGCCCACGGCCGCTTCGCTCGGCGCCGGCGCGGCAGGCGTGGCGCCGGTCGGTGCACTGGCGGCAGCGGTATTCGTGGCAACCGCCGGCGCGGCCTGGCCGGCGGGCAGCACCAGTGGGTAACCGAGGCGCAGGCGGTGCGGGTTGCCGCCGATGAACGCCTGCGGGTTCAGTTGCTGCAGTTGGGCCATCAGTTCCTGGCGGGCGGCGCCCTTGGCGCCCAGGCGCCCGGAGATGCTCCACAGGGTGTCGCCCGCGGCGGTGGTGTAGCGCCCCTCGCCCGCGGCGATGGGCGCGCTCGGCGCAGGTGCCGGGCGCGGCGCCGCGCTGCGCTTGGCCGGGCGGCTGGCCGCCGGCCCGCTGTCGGCGCCGCGTGCGGGGGTGCCCTGGGCATAGGTGCCGCCGGTGTAGCCCGGCGGGTCGATCAGCAGCGTGTACTCGCGCAGCAGGCGACCGTTGGGGCGCTCCAGCTCGAGGAGGAAGTTCAGGTAGGGCTCGTGGATCGGCTGGGTGGACACCACGTGGATGTAGCCGCGGCCGTTGCGGATCACCGGGGTGAAGCGCAGGTTCTGCAGGAAGGTGGTGCGGTCCACGCCCATGCGCTCGAAGGTCGCCACGTCGGCCAGGCGGGCGATGAGTTCGTCGCTGCCCAGGTCACCGGGCTGCAGCAGCTCGATCTCCGCATCCAGCGGCTGGTTCAGCGCCGAGTGCAGGGTGATGTCCCCGAGCCCCAACGCGTGGGCCTGGGAAGTCATGAGAGCCGAGAGAACGGCCATTGCCAGCGGCAAGCGAGTGAGTCGAGCCATAGGTCCCATCCCAGTTGTGTCCAGGTCTGCAGGCCATCCGTGACCCAGCGGTGCAGTCGGTCATGCTGTCCATGCAATATAGACGCCCATCCGGAGCGTGGGGTTGCCGGGCGATGCCATGGCGGCCCGTTGCCATCACGATTAGATACAGGCCCGTTCTAGGTCAAGACAATTCGTCGGAAAGCTGGCGAAATGCCTGAATGCACCCCTGAATGAATGACGGCCCCCGCAGGAGCCGTCAGAAGTTTGGCAATTCTACTCGAAAAAGTGTGAAGAATCGCTCAGTTCTTTTCCAGGTTGGAGAGGATGCGGGAGAGGAGTTTCTGACAAGTTGCAATGTCCGCCTCGTCGATGCCGGCCAGGACGTCGTTGCGCACGCTGGCGGCGATGCTCTCGATGTCGGCGATCAGCACGTCGGCCTTGGGCGTCAGGCAGATGCGCTTGGCGCGGCGGTCCTCGGCCACCGCCTGGCGGCGCACCAGGCCCTGGGCTTCGAGGCCGTCGAGCAGGCGCGCCAGGGTCGGGCCCTCGACGCCGACCGATTGCGCGAGTTCGCGCTGGGTGGGGATGCCGGAATTGCGCGCCAGGTGCAGGAGCACCAGCCAGCGGGCCTGGGAAAGCCCCAGGTGGCTGAGGCGGCGGTCGAGTTCGGCGCGCCATGCACGCGAGGCCTGGGCCAGCTGGGTGCCGAAGTAGTGCTTGTCTTTATCTGTCATTGTGCTGTAGCAGTTTCAGGCTAATTGATTTGGCTAATTATTAGTCGGCTAATCAAGGCCGTACAATGACATTTTGTCGCAGGGCTTTGCCAGTTCACCATTTGGCGTACTGGTCCTCGACGAACCCCCAGAGATCGTCGATGACCACCGGCGCACACCCATGGGGGCGCAGCTCGCCGCGGAAGCGCCCGAAGATCTGCTTGAAGTTGCTCGCCAGCAGGCCCAGGTTCAGGCGCTCGCGGTGCAGGCCGCGGGCCTCGAAGGCCAGGTCCACCTGGCCGTCGAAGGAGCTGATGCGCCAGAGCCCCAGTTCCTGGTCGCGGTCGAACGCGAAGCGCACGCTGTCGACCTTGCACAGTTCGCCGTCGAGCCAGAAGCAGTTCTCGGTGAAGCTGGTCTCGTTGACCCCGCACGACAGGTTCAGCCCCACCCGCCGGCCCTGCGCCTCGCCGGACAGGCAGGCCCAGTTCCAGAAGGTCTCGCGGCGCATGTAGCCGGCCGACCAGTCGTGGTGGGCGAAGGCGTCGATGGCGCCCAGGTCGAAGTCGCCCAGCGCGCTGCGCACCTGGCCCTCGCAGCGCACCCCGGCGACCTTGCGCGCGTACACCCAGCCGTTCACCGCCGTGGGCGTGCACAGGCTCATGGGCTGGAAGGCCGGCTGCTGTTCATCGAAGCTCGCATCGATGCGCGTGCCGTCGTCCAGCTCCACCAGCAGGCGCTTGCGCAGCGGCCCGGCGGCGTTCTCCAGGCGCAGCTGGTTGCGCCCCTGGCGCAGCTCGCAGGCGCCGTCGTCCGGGCGTTGCGAGAAGTGCGTGCCGATGCCCAGCGGGCACTTGAAGCGGCGTTCGAGCATGCGCCCGCTGCGCGGCTCGTAGAGGTAGACGAAGCCGACGGCCACCAGGCTCAGCTCGGCCAGGGCGCAGCCGCCGATCAGCTGCGGGCTGATCAGGCCGAAGTACTGGAACTGGTGGAAGTTGCGCCACTTGCTCAGCGCCCCCAGCTTGCGCCCCATGGGCGAGCGGTAGTCGAAGTCGCGGTGGTTGATGGCCTGCGGGGTTTCGGCGAACACCCCGTAGTGGGGCTGGCCGTTGGCCTGGATCAGTCGCTCCATGGGGAAACGCTCGGCTGCGGGGTCGGCGGCATCCTAGCACCGGCGTGCCAGGGCACGCAGTCACCGGCGGCGCCAGGGCGAGGGACCGAATGGGTCAGGCCACCACCTGGTTGCGGCCGAACGCCTTGGCTTCGTAGAGGGCGCGGTCGGCATGGGCGTAGATCGCCTGCAGGGCCGAGGGCGCGCCGGGCTGCAGGCAGGAGACGCCGATGGACAGCGTCACCTCCGCCGCCGTGCTCGAATCCTCGTGGCTGATGCCCAGGTCCTGCACCGCCTGGCGCAGCACCTCGGCGCGCTGCCGGGCCTCGTCCAGGTCGGTGCCGTAGAGCAGCACGGCGAACTCCTCGCCGCCCAGGCGCACGGCCATGTCCAGCGGCCGCCGCGCGCTGGCCGCCAGCGCCGCGCCTATGCTGCGCAGCACCTCGTCGCCGGCCTGGTGGCCGTAGCGGTCGTTGTAGGCCTTGAAGTGGTCGACGTCGCAGAGCAGCAGCGACAGCGGCGTGCCATCGCGCTGGGCCTGGCGCCACAGGCGCTCCAGCTGGCGGTCGAAGCTGCGCCTGTTGTGCAGGCCGGTCAGGGCGTCGTGGTCGGCCATCTGGCGCATCAGCCGGCTGATCAGGAAGTGCTCGCGGGACTTGTACTCCAGCAGGTAGCAGCCCACCGCGCCGACCAGGTTGCCCAGCAGCAGGAACACCAGGTTGTTCAGCAGCTTGGCCGGCGCCAGGCCGGCGTACAGCTCGCAGCCCAGGTAGGCCAGGAGGATCAGCGAGGCCGAGCCCAGCGCCTCGGAAAAACGCAGGCCGACCAGGAAGTAGGCGGCCATGCTCACCAGCAGCAGGCCCTCGTAGGGGTAGCCCGGGTCGACGCGGTGGGCGATGCCCACCACCACGGCGGCGCCGATGCCCACGGCGAGTATGCAGGCGATGCTCAACGGCACCATCAGCCGCACGAAGCGGCGCTGCAGGATCAGCCCGCCGCAGATCACCAGCAGCACCAGCACCGCGCCGCGCACGGCGAGCAGGTCCCAGTGCTGCGGGGCGGGGATCAGCAGCAGGTCGATGGCCGCCAGCGCCAGCCAGGCCAGCACCGCGAAGCCCAGGGCGCTGCACTTGAGGGCGAAGTTGTCTTCCAGCAGGTAGGCGCGGTACTCGCCCTCCAGCGGCGCGTCGAAGCGCAGGCGGCGGAAGCCGCGGGCGAGCTGTTCGGCATAGGGGTTGGCGCGCACGTCGTCGAGCCAGGCATGGTGGGGCACGTTCGCCTCTTCTGGTGGAGGTCTTGGCCACACCTTAGCCGTTAGCGACGCGCGTCACAAGTTTGTCGCTTTCCTGCGCCATTTCCTTGTCAGCTATCACAGGGCCATCACCGCTTCCACGAGCGGCGAGCCGGAGGGGCGGCGCGCTCGCCTGCGGCGTTCTTTCCGCCGTCAGCAGCAACAGCAGGATTTCGCACAGGGCGACGAAGCCCAGCCCGCGCAGCAGCGCAGCCGGCCCTGCGCGCCCTTCCGGAAGCTCCAGGGCGAGCAACCCGCACAAGCCGGCGAGCACCACGGGTACGGCAACCAGACGCCACATGGCAACGATTCCTCCCTTCCTTAGTACGTCCAGCTTGCAAGCCGCCGCCGTACGGGGAAATGGGACGAATCCGAAAGCCCTTCTCTCAGACTTCCAGTTCGGTCTGCAGCGCGGCGCGCACGCAATGCAGCACGCCCTGCGGCACGCGGCCCTCGAAGCGCTCGGCCAGAGCCGCCACCGGCGGCAACTCGCCCTCCTCGTCGAGGAAGGCGTCCTGCACTTCGGCAAGCAGCTCCTCGGGCAGGTCCAGGGCCTGTTCCAGGCTCAGCTGCTGCGCGGCGATGGCCTCGGCCAGCAGGTTGTAGACGTTCTTCTCGGTGCAGTCGAGCTGGCGGGCGATCTGCGCCGGGGTCATGCCGGCGCGGGCCAGGCTGACCAGTTCGTGGCTGAGGTCGACCACCGGCGCCGGCGTGGCGGGCGCCGCCTCGGATTCGGTGAGCACGTCGAGGAAGGCCTGGCCGTAGCGCTCCAGCTTGCGCGCGCCGACGCCGCTGACCTGGGCCATGGCGGTGAGCGTGGTCGGCTGGCTGCGCAGCATTTCCAGCAGGGTGGCGTCGGGGAAGATGACGTAGGGCGGCACCGAATGCTCCTGCGCCAGCTTGCGCCGCAGGGTGCGCAGGGCCTCCCACATCTCGCGCTCTTCCTGGCGCACCAACTGGCTGGCCGGGCTGGCGCCGCCGGAGGACGAGGACTTGCTGCGCTGCGGCTTGGGATCGCGGCGCAGGGCCAGCGTCTCCTCGCCACGCAGCAGCGGGCGGCAGGCTTCGGTCAGGCGCAAGCCGTTGAAGCCGTCGACGTCCACATCGGCGAAGCCACGGGCGACCAACTGGCGGAACAGCGTGCGCCACTCCTCCTCACCGCGCGCCTTGCCGATGCCGAACACCGCAAGGTGCTGGTGCCCGACGCTGCGTACCTTCTCGGTCTCCTTGCCGAGGAGGATGTCCACCAGATGGCCTACGCCGTAGCGCTGGCCGCTGCGGTAGATCGCCGACAGGGCTTGGCGCGCGGGTTCGGTGGCGTCCCAGGTTTCCACCCCATCGACGCAGATGTCGCAATGCCCACAAGGGTTGGGCATCACCTCGTCGAAGTAGGCCAGCAGCGCCTGGCGCCGGCAGCGGGTCTCCTCGCACAGCGCCAGCATGGCTTCGAGCTTGTGCCGCTCCACTCGCTTGTGGCGCTCGTCGCCCTCGGAGTTCTGCATCATCTGCCGCAGCAGCAGCACGTCCTGCAGGCCGTAGGCCATCCAGGCGTCCGCCGGCAGGCCGTCACGGCCGGCGCGGCCGGTTTCCTGGTAGTAGGCCTCGAGGCTCTTGGGCAGGTCGAGGTGGGCGACGAAACGCACGTTGGGCTTGTCGATGCCCATGCCGAAGGCGATGGTCGCGACCATGATCAGGCCTTCCTCGTTGAGGAAGCGCTTCTGGTTGAAGGCGCGCAACTCGTTGGACAGCCCGGCGTGGTAAGGCAGCGCCGGGAAGCCCTGGTTGGAAAGGAACTCGGCGACTTCCTCGACTTTCTTGCGCGACAGGCAGTAGACGATGCCGGCATCGCCACGGCGCTCGGTGAGGAAGCCGAGCAGCTGCTTGCGCGGCTGCTCCTTGGGCACGATGCGGTAGAAGATGTTCGGCCGGTCGAAGCTGGAGAGGAACTGCTCGGCGTTCTGCAGGTGCAGGCGCTGGATCATCTCCTCGCGGGTGCGCATGTCCGCGGTGGCGGTCAGGGCGATGCGCGGCACGTGCGGGAACAGCTCGGCGAGCTGGCCCAGCTGCAGGTATTCGGGGCGGAAGTCGTGGCCCCACTGCGATACGCAGTGCGCCTCGTCGATGGCGAACAGGCCGACGTTCAGGCGCTGCAGGAAGTCCAGCATGCGCGGCTGCACCAGGCGTTCCGGGGCCAGGTAGAGCAGCTTGATCTCGCCACGCTGCAGGCGCGCGGCGATGTCCCGCTGCGCCTCGGGGCTGAGCGAGGAATTCAGCGCGGCGACCGGCACGCCCAGCTCGTCGAGGGTGGCGACCTGGTCTTCCATCAGGGCGATCAGCGGCGAGACCACCACGGTCAGGCCCTCGCGCAGCAGCGCGGGCACCTGGAAACACAGCGACTTGCCGCCGCCGGTGGGCATCAGCACCAGCGCGTCGCCGCCACTGGCCACGCGTTCGATGATGCGCGCCTGGTTGCCGCGGAAGGCGTCGTAGCCGAATACGTCTTTGAGGATGCGCTGGGCCTGGTCGAGCATGGGGGACTCCGTTTCGAGCCGGGCATTATACGCAAGCGGGGCGATGGGGGTGGGTCAGCCGTCGCAACGGACGAGGATGACGGATGCGAAGGGGCATGATCGCGGACGGAGTCTGCTCCTGCGGGAAGACGGTATGCCGTGCCTGCCAGCAACCTGTAGGAGCGGGCCCTGCCCGCGATTTCGCGCGCAGGGCGCGCTCCTACAATGGGAATGGCGCGGGTGGGGCGGCGCAGGAGCAACTGTCTTGCAGCCCGCGCCGAAATGCTCTTCGTAGGAGCGAGCTTGCTCGCGAATAAACCCCGCTGCGGAGTCCGTTCGCGAGCAAGCTCGCTCCTACGAAAAGCAAAAGCGCTTTTGCTCTGGCGTTTGGACTTCCAGAGAAACAACCGAGCGCACCGGAACGCCCCTTCAGAAGGCCGAGCGAAACCGGCGCTCAGGAGGTCATGCGACATGGATGTCGCTAGAGCCCCGATCAGCACAGGGACGTGCTGTCGGGGCGGGCCTCCGTGGCGGGGGAATTCGTGAGGGTAGCCCGGCTCCATCGGGCCCGTATGCGGGGCAAGCCTTTTTGGTTACTTTTGTGGCGATTGACAAAAGTGACTCGCCCGAGGGGGCGAAACGAGAGACATCAACGCACTCGGAGCGGCGCGTTACACCAGACCCCAAAGCTATTGGCTTCCCGCGTTCGCGGGAATAACCAGGTTACAAGAACCAGGCGTCCCCTCGCTCCTACGAAAAGCCAGGGAAAAGCCCGACGGCCACCGCCCGCCAAGCCCCGTGGCTGGCCCGCGGGCCGCGGAAAGACTACAATTCAGGCCCGCATCCCCGCCGAGGTAGTAACCGATGTCCTTCGCCGACCAACTGGCCCGCCTGCAAGCCTTTCTCGATGCCGATGACCTGCACGAGGAAGCCTTGGACTATGTCGCGGCCCACGGCTACCTGACCGCCTTGGCGATCTGCCCCGACCAGGTGCCCGACCGCGAGTGGATCGACGCGCTCTTCGCCGAGCCGCCGCACTACCGCAGCGACGCCGAGCGCGAGGAAATCGAGGGCTCCCTGCTGCTGCTCAAGGCGCACATCACCCGCCAGCTGGCCAGCGACGAAGAGCTGGAGCTGCCCTGTGAGCCCTATCTGGGCGACGAGCCGGACGATTCCGATATCCGCGGCTGGTGCATCGGCTTCATGGAAGGCGTGTTCCTGCGCGAGGCCGTGTGGTTCGAGCAGGCCGAGGAAGAGGTCAGCGAGCTGCTGCTGCCGATCATGGTCGGTTCCGGGCTGTTCGACGAGCAGCCGGAGTTCGACGAGATCGCCCGCGACCGCCACCTGGTGGACGACATGGTCGCGCAGATCCCGGAACTGCTGACCAACCTGTTCCTGCTCTGCCAGGCCCCGGAAGAAAAACCGGCGCTGCTCAAGCCCCGCCAACACTGATCCGGCGCTATGGCAGCGCGGGAAATCCGCCATAGCCGCCACGCCTGGGTGCGCTACCTGCTGCTGGCCGTCGGCTGGCTCAGCGTGGCGCTCGGCGTGGCCGGGATCTTCCTGCCGCTGCTGCCCACTACGCCCTTCCTGCTGCTCGCCGCGGCCTGCTTCATGCGCAGCTCGCAGCGCTTCTACGACTGGCTGGTGAGCCACCCCAGGCTGGGCCCCTGGATCAGCGACTACCTCGAAGGCAACGGCATCCCGCTCAAGGGCAAGCTCTACACGGTGGGACTGATGTGGATCAGCATCGGCTTCTCCTGCTACCTGGTCCCGCACCTCTGGGCCCGCGTGTTCATGCTGAGCAGCGCGGTGCTGGTCAGCCTGTACATCCTGCTGAAGGTGAAGACCCGCCGCATCTGAGGCTCAGGCCGGCAGCGGCTCCCCGCCGCCCTCCCCGTCCGGCCCCGGTGGCGCCGGCACGGCGACCACGCTGAAGCCGAAGGTGTTCACCCCCGCCTCGCTGCGCACGAAGACGTTGCCGCCGTGCATGCTCGCCACCGCCTTGACGATGGACAGGCCCAGGCCGTGGCTGCTCCGGCTGTTGGCCCGCGCCGCGTCGACGCGGTAGAAGCGCTCGAACAGCCGGGCGCGCTCCTCCTCGCCGATGGCCGCGCCGGGATTGCTCACCTCCACCCGCGCCGTACCGCCCTCGCCGCTCAGGCGCACCTCGATGCGCCCGCCCGGCGCGGTGTGCTGGGCAGCGTTGTACAGCAGGTTGGTCACCGCGCGCTGGAACAGGGCGCGCTCGACGCTGGCGCGGGCCTCGCCGTGCAGCGCCACGCTGACGCCCTGCTCGTCGAAGATCACCTCGAGGAAGTCCAGGGTGTTGCCCACTTCGGCGCGCAGCGAGGTCTCCACCCGCTCGGCGGCCAGGCTGCCCTGGTCGACGCGGGCGAGGAACAGCATGTCGTTGACGATGGCGCTCAGGCGCTCCAGCTCTTCCAGGTTGGACTGCAGCACCTCTTCGTAGTCCCCGGCGCTGCGCTCGCGGGACAGCGCCACCTGGCTCTGGCCGATCAGGTTGGCCAGGGGCGTGCGCAGTTCGTGGGCCACATCGGCGTTGAACGATTCCAGGCGCAGGTAGGCTTGCTCCAGGCGGTCCAGCGCTTCGTTGAAGGCCTGGGCCAGGGCCGACAGCTCGGCCGGCAGGTGCTCCGGGCGCAAGCGCTGGGACAGCTGCTTCGGGCTGATCTGCCGCGCCTCGTCGCTCAGCCGGTGCAGCGGCCGCAGGCCGACGCGGGCGATCCAGTGGCCGCACAGCGAGGCCAGGGCGATGCCCAGCGTCGACAGGCCGAACAGCGCCACCAGGGTGGCCTGGCGGGCGTGCTGGAAGGCCACGCTGTCGATGGCGGTGAGCAGCACCAGCGCCGGGCGCTCGCCGCTGGCCGGCAGGCGGCCGACGCGGGTGGACAGCGGCGAGCCGTGCTCCGGCAACTCCAGCTCGCCGTAGCCGCTGCCGGCGGCCAGCAGGCGGCGCACCGGCTCGCTGGCCTGGCCGTAGCGCAGGTTCGCATCGTCGCTGTCGATCCAGAAACGGATCAGCTCGTACTCCTGGCTCAGGGTGTTCAGCTTGCCCTGCAGGTGCGGCCAGCGCTGCACCAGGTCGGGCTTGTCGAGCATGCGCGCGACCATGTTGAAGCGGGTGTCCAGCTCAGAGCGCTGCAGGCGCTCGATCTGCCGGTCGAGCACGCAGTACAGCGCCGAGCCGATGAGCAGGAAGGCGCCCAGCGCGGCGATGGCGAACATGCCGGCCAGGCGGGCGGACAGCGACAGGCCCTTCATCCGCCACCCTCCTGGCCGGCGCGGCTCTCCAGCACGTAGCCCATGCCGCGGATGGTGTGCAGCAGCTTGGTCTCGAAGGGCCCGTCGAGCTTGGCGCGCAGGCGCTTGATGGCGACCTCGACGACGTTGGTGTCGGTGTCGAAGTTGATGTCCCAGACCAGCTCGGCGATGGCGGTCTTGGAAAGGATTTCGCCGCTGCGCTGGGCCAGCACGCAGAGCAGCGCGTATTCCTTGGCGGTCAGCTCCAGGCGCGTGGCGCCGCGGAACACGCGGCGGCTGACCAGGTCGATGGACAGGTCGGCGATGCGCATCTGGGTGGCGCTCTCCAGGTGCGCGCCGCGGCGCGTCAGGGCCTGCAGGCGGGCCACCAGTTCGAGGAAGGAGAACGGCTTGATCAGGTAGTCGTCGGCGCCCTCGCGCAGGCCGCGCACGCGGTCCTCCACGCGCTCGCGGGCGGTGAGCATGATCACCGGCGTCTGCCGCCGCTCGCGCAGGGCGCGCAGCACGCCGTAGCCGTCGATGCCGGGGAGCATCACGTCCAGCACTATCACGTCGTACTCGCCGTTGAGCGCCAGGTGCCTGCCGTCGATGCCGTCGGCCGCCACGTCCACGGTGAAGCCCTGCTCGCTGAGGCCGCGCTGCAGGTAGTCCGCGGTCTTGCTCTCGTCTTCGACTATCAGTACGCGCATGCCCGGCCTCCGTTCGCTGCGTGCGGCCATGCTAACCAGCCCCGCCTCATGCCGCACCTCCCAGGGCCACGGCGGCCGGCTTGCGGTGGAACAGGCGGTCCAGCGCCAGGTACACCACCGGGGTGCTGAACAGCGTCAGCGCCTGGCTCACCAGCAGCCCGCCGACCACCGCCACGCCCAGCGGCTGGCGCAGCTCCGAGCCGGTGCCGAAGCCGATCATCAGCGGGATGGCGCCCAGCAGCGCGGCCAGGGTGGTCATCATGATCGGGCGGAAGCGCGCCAGGCACGCCTCGCGGATCGCCTCGGCAGGCGACAGGCCGCGCTGGCGCTGGGCGGCCAGGGCGAAGTCGACCATCAGGATGCCATTCTTCTTGACGATGCCGATCAGCAGCACCAGGCCGATCAGCGCCATCACCGAGAACTCCAGGCCCCAGCCCCAGAGCAGGAACACCGCGCCTATGCCCGCCGAGGGCAGCGTGGAAAGGATGGTCAGGGGGTGCACGAAGCTCTCGTAGAGCACGCCGAGGATCACGTACACGGCGAAGAGCGCGGCCAGGATCAGCAGCGGCTGGCTCGCCAGGGAGCTCTGGAAGGCCCGCGCCGCGCCCTGGAAGTCGCCGCCGATGCTGGCCGGCATGCCGATCTCCTGCTGCGCGCGCTGCACCAGGCGCACCGCTTCGCCCAGGGCCGTGCCCGGGGCCAGGTTGAAGGACAGGGTGGCCGCCGGGAACATGCCGTTGTGGTTGATCTGCAGCGGCCCGGAACGCGCCGGCGCGACCCTGGCCACCTCCGCCAGCGGGACCATCTCGCCGGTCAGCGGCGAGCGCAGGTGGAACCAGGCCAGGCTCTCGGCGCGGCCGCGCTGGCGGGCGTCCAGCTCGAGGATCACCTTGTACTGGTTGACCTCGGTCTGGATTTCGCCGACCTGGCGCTGGCCGAAAGCGTCGTACAGCGTCTGGCTGATGTCCTCGGCGCTCAGGCCGAAGCGCGCCGCGGCCACCCGGTCGATCTCCAGGGCGGTGACGCTGGCGCCCACCTGCAGGTCGTTGGACACGTCGGCCAGCCCCGGCTCCTGCTTCAGCCGCTCGGTCAGGCGCTGCGCCCACAGCGCAAGCTCGGCGCTGTCGTTGCTGCGCAGGGCGTACTGGTACTGGGTGCGCACCGGGCCGGTGGCCAGGTTGATGTCCTGGGCCGAGCGCAGGTACAGGACGATGCCGGGCACCCGGGCCAGCTGCGGGCGCAGGCGGTTGATGAATTCCTCCACCGAGACGTCGCGCTCGCCGCGGTCCTTGAGCACGATCCAGAAGCGCCCGTTGGCCAGGCTCTGGCTGCCGCCGGTGATGCCGATGGCGTGGTTGTAGCTCTGCACCGCCGGGTCGGCGGCGACGATCTCGGCCAGTTGGCGATGCTTCTCGGCCATGTCGGCATAGGAAATGTCCTCGGCGGCCTGGGTGGTGCCGAACACGAAGGCGGTGTCCTGCAGCGGGAAGAAGCCCTTGGGGATGCCCATGTAACCGGCCACCGCCACCGCGATGCACAGGCCGAAGCTCGCCAGCACCGTGCGCTGGCGCCGCAGCGACCAGTCCAGGCCGCGGGCGTAGCGGGCCAGCAGCCACTCGGAAAGGCCGCCGTGGCCGTCGTGCTTCGGCGCGCCCATGAAGCGCGAGGCGAGCATCGGCGCCACCGTCAGCGAGGCCAGCACCGACAGCAGGATGGCCGCGGTGACGCTGACGGCGAACTCGCGGAACAGCCGGCCGACGATGCCGCCCATGAACAGCAGCGGGATGAACGCGGCGATCAGCGAGAAGCTGATGGAGATGACCGTGAAGCCGATCTCCGCGGCGCCGTCCAGGGCCGCCTGCACGCGGTCCTTGCCCTGTTCCAGGTGGCGATGGATGTTCTCCACCACCACGATGGCGTCGTCGACGATGAAGCCCACGGCGATGATCAGCGCCACCAGGGTCAGGTTGTTCAGGGTGAAGCCCAGCAGGTAAATGGCGGCGAAGCTGGCGCTCAGCGACACCGCCAGCACCGTGGCGACGATCAGCGTCGCCGACAGCTGGCGCAGGAACAGGCCCATCACCAGCACCACCAGGCCCATGGTCAGCAGCAGGGTCAGCTCCACCTCGTGCAGCGAGGCGCGGATGGTGCGGGTGCGGTCGTTGAGCACCTCCACCTCGACGCCTGCCGGGAGCATCTCGCGCAGGCGCGGCAGGGCCGCCTGGATGGCGTCCGCGGTCTCGACGATGTTCGCCCCCGGCTGGCGCAGGATCACCAGGGCCACGCCGGGGCGGCCTTCGGGCCAGGCCTGCACGTAGTCGTCCTCCGGCGCCCTGACCACCTGCGCCAGGTCGCGCAGGAACACCGGCGCGCCGGCGCGGTAGGCCACCACCAGGTCGTCGTACTCGGCGGGGCTGAACAACTGGTCGTTGGCCGCCAGGGTGGACACCCGGCCGTCGCCGAAGAGCGCGCCCTTGGCCTGGTTGACGCTCGCCGACTGCAGCGCCTGGCGCAGGTCGGCGAGGGTCAGGCGGTAGGCGGCGAGCTTCTCCGGCTGCGCCTGGATGCGGATGGCCGGGCGCTGCTGGCCGACCACGAAGATCTGCCCGACCCCGGCGACCTGGCTGAGCTGGCGCGCCAGCAGCACCTCGGCGTAGTCGCTCAGCTCGATCAGCGGCAGCAGCTCGGCATTCACCCGCAGGATCATGATCGGGCTGTCCGCCGGGTTGACCTTGCGCCAGGTGGGCAGGTTCGGCAGGTCCGCCGGCAGGCGCCCGGAGGCGGCGTTGATGGCGGCCTGGACCTCCTGGGCGGCGACGTCGATGTCCTTCTCCAGCTCGAACTGCAGGGTCAGGGTGGTGGAGCCCAGGGCGCTGCTGGAGGTCATCTCGGCGATGCCGGGGATGGCGCTGAACTGCACCTCCAGCGGCGTGGCCACGGCCGAGGCCATGGTCTGCGGGCTGCCGCCGGGCAGCTGGGCGCTGACCTGGATGGTCGGGAAGTCCACCTGCGGCAGCGGCGCCACGCCCAGGCGCAGGAAGGCCAGCAGGCCGAGCAGCAGCGAGGCGATGGTCAGCAGGCAGGTGGCGATGGGGTGGCGCACGCACCAGCCGGACATGCCGGCGCGCACGTTCATGGCCGGCTCCGGCGCAGGGCCAGGGCCGGCGCCTCGCCCAGCACCTCGACGCGGGCGCCGGGCGCCAGCCGCGAGTGGCCGTCGAGCACCACCGC
Organism: Pseudomonas sp. 273; assembly: GCF_029201425.1. Taxonomy (NCBI): domain Bacteria; kingdom Pseudomonadati; phylum Pseudomonadota; class Gammaproteobacteria; order Pseudomonadales; family Pseudomonadaceae; genus Pseudomonas; species Pseudomonas sp. 273. The sequence goes on along the minus strand of NZ_CP116775.1, from coordinate 1,317,170 downwards.
CTCGCCGGCCTCCAGGCCTTCCACCAGGCTGCGCCCGTCCACTTCCTGCAGCACCCGCACCGGCGCTACCTCGGCCTTGCCGTCCACCACCCGGTAGACGAAGGCGCCTTCCAGGCCGCGGCGCACGGCTCGGCTGTCCAGCAGCAGGCCGTCGCGCAGCACGCCGGTGCGCAGCTCCATGGCGACGAACTGGCCGGGCCAGAGCCTGCCCTCGGGGTTGTCGAACACCGCGCGCACACGGATGGTGCCGGTGCTGCTGGCCACCTGGTTGTCGATGCTGCGCAGGCGGCCCTCGCCGAGCAGCTGGCCGCCATCGCGGCTGTAGGCGCTGACCGGGGTGTCGCCGCCGAGCAGCGGCTGCAGCCGCGGCAGGCTTTCCTGGGGCAGCGCGAAGACCACCGAGATGGGCGCGATCTGCGTCACGCTGAACAGGCTGCTGTCGTCGTTGGTGCGCAGCAGGTTGCCGACGTCGACGTTGCGGATGCCCACGCGGCCGGCCACCGGCGAGGTGATGCGGGTGTAGGACAGGCGCACGCGCTCGGCGTCGATGGTCGCCTGGTTGGCCCGCAGGGTGGCGCGCAGCTGCGCGGCCTGGGCCTCCTGCTGCTCGAGTATCTGCCGGGAGATGGAGCCGCGCTCGATCAGGGTGCGGTAGCGCTGCAGGTCCTGCTCGATGATGCGCAGCTGCGCCTGGTTGCTCTGCCGGGTGGCCTCGGCCTGCTCCAGGGCGGCGGCGATGGCGCGGTCGTCGATGGTCGCCAGCAACTGGCCACGCTCGACCAGTTGCCCCTCCTCCACCAGCAGTGCGGTCAGCTGGCCCTCGACCTGGGGCCGCAGCAGCACGCTGTGCAGCGAGGTGACGGTGCCGATGCCGGCGAGGTTCTGCGCCAGGTCCTCGCGCACCACCCGCACCAGGGTCACCGGCACCCCGGGCGCCGCGGCGGCCGCCCGCGGCTCGTCCTGGCGCGCGCCGAGCCCCCAGGCCAGGGCGCCCGCCAGCACCACCCCGAGCAGCCCAGCCGCCATCCCTATCCGCCTGCCTTGCGCCTGCATGCCGCCCTCCTCGTCGCCGCGGCCCGGCGGACCGCATCCTGCGTTTATAGGCCAGGCCGCGGGACCCCACCCTGACCCGAAGATGACAATGCTGACAGTTTCGCCGCCATCGACAGCCGCCACCCAGCGCCTAGACTTCACTCATTCCCCCTGGAGCCCCGGCGATGCGGCCACTGCAAGGAGCCCTCCGGCTGTTCGTCCGCCCGTCCGGGGCCGGCCTGGCGCTGCTCCTCGTCCTGGCCCTGGGCCTCCAGGCGCAGTGGGACTTCGACGCCATCCTGCGCAAGGCCGAGCAGCGCTGGGGCGACCTGGGCCCGGCGCGCCAGCGCATCCGCGACTGGGGCGAGCTGCTGCAGCGCAGCCAGGGCCTGGACGAGGCCGGCAAGCTCAAGGCCGCCAACGACTTCTTCAACGCCAGCCTGGCCTTCCGCGACGACCGCAGCGTGTGGGGCCAGGAAGACTACTGGGCGACGCCCGTCGAGGCGCTGTACAAGGGCGCCGGCGACTGCGAGGACTACGCCATCGCCAAGTACGTCACCCTGCGCCAGCTCGGCATCCCCGGCGAGCGGCTGCGCATCACCTACGTCAAGGCGCTGCGCCTGAACCAGGCGCACATGGTGCTGACCTGGTACGCCAGAGCCGACGCCGAGCCGCTGGTGCTCGACAACCTCATCCCGCAGATCCGCCCCGCCTCGCAGCGCCAGGACCTGCTCCCGGTCTACGCCTTCAACGCCGAGGGGCTGTGGTTGCCCGGCCCCGGCGGCGGCAAGCGCAGCGGCAGCAGCAAGCAGCTGTCGCGCTGGCAGGACCTGTTGACCAAGATGCGCGGCGAGGGGCTGGTCCTCGACGAGACGCGCTAGGAGGCATGCATGTCGCTACTCAAGCAACTCTTCCTGGCCATCTGCCTGTTCCTGGTGGTGGCCTTCGCCGGCAGCTTCGCCACCAGCCTGGAGAGTTCCCGCGAGCAGCTGATCAGCCAGTTGCGCTCCCACGCCCAGGACGCCGCCACCGCCCTGGGGCTGTCGCTGACGCCCCACGTCGACGACCCGGCGATGATCGAGCTGATGGTCAGCTCCATCTTCGACAGCGGCTACTTCGCCAGCATCCGCGTGGTGCGCATCGCCGACGGCCAGGTGCTGGTGGAACGCAAGGCCGCCCCCGGCAACGGCGAGGTGCCTGGCTGGTTCGCCCGCCTGGTGGACCTCAAGGCCGAGGGTGGCGACGCCCTGATCATGCGCGGCTGGGAACAGGCGGCGCGGGTCGAGGTGGTCAGCCACCCGCAATTCGCCCTGGCGCGGCTGTGGGACGGCGCCCTGGGCAGCCTGGCCTGGCTGCTCGGCTGCGGGGTGGTCAGCGCCCTGCTCGGCGGCTGGCTGCTGCGCGCCCAGCTGCGCCCGCTGGACCAGATGGTGCAGCAGGCCCGGGCCATCACCCGCCGCGAATTCCTCACCCTGCCCCGCGAGCCGCGCACCCCGGAGCTGCGCCGGGTGGTGCAGGCGATGAACCAGATGGTCGAGAAGCTCAAGGCGCTGTTCGCCGAGGAAGCCTCGCGCAGCGAGAAACTGCGCGAGGAGGCCTACCAGGACAGCCTCTCAGGCCTGGCCAACCGCCGGCTGTTCGACGCCCGCCTGGAAGCCCAGCTGACGCCCGGCGAGCAGAGCGCCGCCGGCTACCTGCTGCTGCTGCGCCTGAACGACCTGGCCGGGCTCAACCAGCGCCTGGGCGGCCAGCGCACCGATGCGCTGATCCGCGAGGTGGCCGGCCTGCTGCAGGGCACCCAGGCCCAGCACGGCAAGCCCGACTGGCTGGCCGCGCGCAGCCGCGGCGGCGAGTTCACCCTGCTCGCCCCGGGGCTGGACGGCAACGGCGCCGAGCGCCTGGCCGAAGCCCTCAGCGACCAGCTGGAAAGCCTCCAGCGCACCGGCGCCAGCGACGTCCAGCCAGTGGCGCACCTGGGCCTGGCGGCCTTCCGCCCGGGCGAGGCGGCGGCCGGCGTCCTGGCCCGCGCCGACCAGGCCCTGGCCAGCGCCCAGGCCAGCGCCGAACGGCCGTGGCAGCGCCTCGACGAATCCAGCGGCCAGCCGGCCCAGGACAGCCACGCCTGGCACGCCTGGATCGACAGCGCGCTGCAGAAGAGCCAGCTGCAACTGTGGTTCCAGCCGGTGCGCGGCTGCGCCGACGGCGCCCTGCTGCAGCGCAAGCTGCTGGCGCGGCTGCTCGACCCGCAGGGCCAGGCGGTGGCCGCCGGGCAGTTCCTGCCCTGGGTGGAGCGCTTCGGCTGGGCGGCGCGCCTGGACCAGGCCATGCTCGAACACGCCCTGGCCCACCTGGCGAGGCACCCCGAGCCCCTGGCCCTGAGCCTGTCGGCCGCCAGCGTGCGCGAGCCCCGGGCGCTGCGGCAACTGCTCGATGCCATCAAGGCCAACCCGCAACAGGCCGCCCTGCTGACCCTGGAGCTGGACGAACGCTACCTGCCGCCGCCGGCCGAGCTGGAGCAGCTCGGCCAGGCCGTGCGCGAAACCGGCGCGAGCCTCGGCCTGCAGCACTTCGGCGGGCGCTTCAGCCTGATCGGCAACCTCACCCACCTGGGCCTGGCCTACCTCAAGCTCGACGGCAGCTACATCCGCGCCATCGACCAGGACCAGGCCAAGCGCCTGTTCATCGAGGCGGTGTTCCGCGCCACCAACAGCATCGACCTGCCGCTGATCGCGGAGATGGTGGAAAGCGAGGGGGAACTGCGGGTACTGCGCGAGATGGGGATCAAGGGGCCATGGGCCGCCTGATCGGCGCGCCGGCGCCGTGGGGGGAAGAGGGCTAGGGCGAAATCGCGGACGGCGTCCGCGCCGGGGAGAGTTGTGGTTCCGTAGGATGGTGTTGAGCGAAGCGATACCCATCGCCACGACCGCATGGGTTTCGCCAAGGCTCAACCCATCCTACGAAGAGCGCTTCGGTGCAGTCGGAAACCGTGCCACCCGCCCCGTAGGAGCGGATTCATCTGCGATTTCGCAATGGGGCCCGGCCTATCGCGGACAGAGTCTCCTACGGGTTGCCCATACACCGTGCCTTTGTAGGAGCGCGCCCTGCGCGCGAAATCGCAGGCAGGGCCTGCTCCTACAGGTTCGCATTCCACCTGTAGGAGAACTCCGTCCGCGATCGGCTCCGCCGGCCGCGCAGGGCCCTCAGAACAACCGCTCGTCTTCCTCTTCCACCAGGGCGCCCAGCCCATCCAGCCCGGCGCGGGTGGTGGCGCGGTCCTCCAGCTTGCGCCGGGCCGCCTCGGGCAGGTCGGTGTAGCGGATCAGCCCGCGGCTCACCAGCACGCCCACCAGGTCCTCGATCACCCGCACCAGTTCCAGGTCCGAGCGCTGCAGGGACTGCAGGCGCGCGTCCAGCGCCCCGCTCAGCCAGCCCAGCACTTCGGGGTCGTCGGCCGGCACGCCCTGGCCGCCGGCGAAGGGTTCGCGTTCGACCCGCACCAGGCGGCCGTTCTCATCGCGTTGCACGTAGACCATCGCCGCCTCGCCTCCTTCACTTGTCCTTCCTGTACGCCGCCTCCAGCGCATCGTTGAGAGTGCGCAGCACCTTGACCCGGGCGAAGCGCTTGTCGTTGGCCTCGATCAGGGTCCAGGGCGCGATCTCGGTGCTGGTGCGGTCCACCATGTCGCCCACCGCGTCGACGTACTGGTCCCACTTGTCGCGGTTGCGCCAGTCTTCATCGGTGATCTTGTAGCGCTTGAAGGGAATGCTCTCGCGTTCCTTGAAACGCTGGTACTGGGTGTCCTTGTCGATGGCCAGCCAGAACTTCACCACCACTATGCCGAACTCCACCAGTTGCTCCTCGAAGTCGTTGATCTCCGAGTAGGCACGCAGCCAATCAGCCGGCGGGCAGAAGCCCTCGACGCGCTCCACCAGCACCCGGCCGTACCAGGAACGGTCGAAGATGGTGAACTGCCGGCGCGCCGGCATGTGCCGCCAGAAGCGCCACAGGTACGGCTGGGCGCGTTCTTCCTCGGTGGGCGCGGCGATGGGCACGATGTGGTACTGGCGCGGGTCCAGGGCGTCGGTTACGCGGCGGATGGCGCCGCCCTTGCCGGCGGCGTCGTTGCCCTCGAACACGGCGATCAGCGAATGCTGGCGGAAGCGCTTGTCGCGGATCAGCGTGGCCAGGCGCGCCTGCTCCTGGGCCAGCTGGGTCTTGTACTGGTCCTTGCTCAACGCCAGGCTCAGGTCGAGGCTGTCGAGCAGGCCGCGGTTGTCCAGGCTGGCCACCAGCGGCGCGGCGTGGGGCTGGCGGCGGGGCCGGTCCTTGACGTCGAGCGCCGCCTGCAGGCCTTCGAGGATGGTGCGGCCGATGGTCAGGCTGCGGTAGCGCTCGTCCACGCCCTCGACTACGTACCAGGGCGCGTAGTCGCGGCTGGTGCGGCGCAGCACGCGCTCGCCGTAGCGCACGAACTTGTCGTAGACCTCGCTCTGCTGCCAGTCGATCTCGCTCAGCTGCCAGGAACGCTGCGGGTCCTTCTCCAGGGTCTTCAGGCGCTCCTTGAGCTGCTTCTTCGACAGGTGGAACCAGAACTTGAAGATCAGCGCGCCCTCGTCGCAGAGCATGCGCTCGAAACGCTCGGCGGCGTCGATGGCCACGTCCAGGCGGCTGTCCTTGATGTCGCCGTTGACCCGCGCGTGGAGCATCTGGCTGTACCAGTTGCCGAAGAAGATCGCGGTGCGCCCCTTGGGCGGCAGGCGCCGCCAGAAGCGCCATTGTGGCGGGCGCGCGAGTTCCTCGTCGGTGGGCCAGAGGAAACTGTCCACCTGGATCAGCCGCGGGTCCATCCACTCGTTGAGCAGCTTGACCGTCTCGCCCTTGCCGGCCCCCTCGATGCCGTTGATCAGGATGATCACCGGGAACCGCGCCTGCCGCTTGAGCTCGTACTGGGCCTCCAGCAAGGCTTCGCGCAGCTCCGTGACTTCCCTCTCGTAGGTTTCCTTGTCGATGGAATGGCCGATCTCGGCGGATTCGAACATGCACTGCCTCCTGACTGCGGGTTGCATTGAAGGTAGCGGATGTGACGCAGACTGTCTGCGCGGGGGATCGGCTAAAATGCGCGCTTCGCTTTACTGCCGGTACGCCCATGCCCGATATCCACAGCGCCCAGCTCGACTGGGACGACAACGGCCAGCCCCTGTCGCGCGCCTACGGCGACGTGTACTTCTCCCGTGCCTCGGGCCTGGCGGAAACCCACCACGTGTTCCTCGACGGCAACCAGCTGCCGCGGCGCTTCGCCGCACTGCCGGCGGGCGGGCGCCTGTGCATCGGCGAGACCGGCTTCGGCACCGGCCTGAACTTCCTCTGCGCCTGGCGCCAGTTCGAGGCCCTGGCCCCGGCGGACGCGCGTCTGCATTTCGTCAGCGTGGAAAAGTACCCGCTGCGCCGCGACGACCTGGTCCGCGCCCTGGCCCTGTGGCCCGAACTGCGGCCCTGGAGCGAGCAGTTGCTGGCGCAGTACCACGCCATCCACCCCGGCTTCCAGCGCCTGGTCTTCGCCGGTGGCCGGGTGGTGCTCACCCTGCTGGTAGGCGACGTGCTGGAAACCCTGCCGGAGCTGGACGCGCGCATCGACGCCTGGTTCCTCGACGGTTTCTCCCCGGCGAAGAACCCGGAGATGTGGACCGAGCCGCTGTTCGCCGAACTGGCGCGGCTGGCCGCCCCCGGCGCGACGCTCGCCACCTTCACCAGCGCCGGCTTCGTCCGTCGCGGGCTGATCGCCGCCGGCTTCGCCATGCAGCGGGTCAAGGGCTTCGGGCAGAAGCGCGAGATGCTGGTAGGCCAGTTCCAGGGCCAACCGCAGGACGCCGCCAGGCCCTGGTACGCGCGCCCGCCGGCGCCCGCGGGCGAGCGCCGTGCATTGGTGGTCGGCGGCGGCCTGGCCGGCTGCGCCACGGCCGCCAGCCTGGCCGCGCGCGGCTGGCGGGTGAGCCTGGTGGAACGCCATGGCGAGCTGGCCGCGGAAGCCTCGGGCAACCCCCAGGGCGTGCTCTACCTCAAGCTCTCGGCCCACGGCACGGCGCTGTCGCGCCTGGTGCTGGCCGGTTTCGGCCATACCCGCCGGCTGCTGGAACGCCTGCGGCGCGGCACCGACTGGGACGCCTGCGGCGTGCTGCAGCTGGCCTTCGACGAGGCCGAGGGCAAGCGCCAGGCGACGCTGGCCGAAGCCTTCCCCGAAGACCTGCTGCAAGCCCTGTCGAAGGAAGAAGCCGAGGTCCGCGCGGGCATCGCCCTGCCGGCTGGCGGGCTGTTCTTCCCCGAAGCCGGCTGGGCGCATCCACCGGCGCTGTGCCGGGCCCTGGCCGAACACCCGGACATCGAGCTGCTGAGCGGCCATGAAGTGCGCCTGGAGCGCGAAGACGGGCAGTGGCATGCCTGCAGTGGCGAGCGGCGCCTGGCCAGCGCGCCGGTCGCCATCCTCGCCACCGCCGCCGAGGTGCGCGCCTTCCCCGGCGCGGCCAGCCTGCCGCTCAAGCGCATCCGCGGGCAGATCAGCCGCCTGCCGGCCACCACCGACAGCGCGGCGCTGCGCACCGTGGTCTGCGCCGAGGGCTACGTCGCCCCACCGCGCCTGGGCGAACACACCCTGGGCGCCAGCTTCGACTTCCACAGCGACGACCTGCAGCCCACCGTCGCCGAGCACCAGGGCAACCTCGACCTGCTGCGGGAAATCTCCCCGGACCTGCTGCAGCGCCTGGGCCCGCAGGACCCGGCGGCCCTCGAAGGCCGCGCCGCGTTCCGCTGCACCACCCCGGACTACCTGCCGCTGATCGGCCCGCTGGCCGCGCGCGAAGCCTTCGCCGAAGCCTACGCCGTGCTGGCCAAGGATGCCCGCCAGGTGCCGGATACCCCCTGTCCCTGGCTCGACGGCCTGTACCTGAACAGCGCCCACGGCTCCCGCGGGCTGATCAGCGCGCCGCTGGCCGGCGAACTGCTGGCGGCCTGGCTGGACGACGAGCCGCTGCCCCTGCCCCGTGCCGTGGCCGAGGCCTGCCATCCCAACCGCTTCTTCCTGCGCGAGCTGGTGCGCGGCCAGAAGTCCTGATCACCCCGCGCCACCGGACCACCGGAGCCCCGAGCCAGATGGATGCCCTGCTCTTCGAATCCACCGCCATCGGCCTGATCCTCGGCCTGCTGCTGGGCCTCACCGGCGCCGGCGGCTCGCTGGTGGCGCTGCCGCTGCTGCTGAGCCTGCACCTGCCGCTGCACGACGCCATCGGCGTGAGCCTGGGCGCGGTGGCGCTGTCCGCCCTGATCGGCGCCATCCCCGCGCACGCCAGGGCCAGGTGGCCTGGCGCCCGCTGCTCTGGCTGACCCTCACCGGCTGGCCGGGCAACGCCCTGGGCCAGTGGCTCGGCCGCTTCATCCCCGACGCGGTGCTGATCCTCGGCTTCTGCGCCCTGGTGCTGTGGTCGGCCTGGCGCATGTGGCGCGGCGCGGCCATGCCGAAAACCGCCGGCCAGGCCACGGGCAACGCGCCGCTGCTCGGCCTGGGCCTGGCGGTGGGGCTGCTCTCGGGGCTGATGGGGGTCGGCGGCGGCTTCCTGATAGTGCCGGGGCTGCTGTGGTTCACCCCGCTGTCGATGCTGGCGGCCACGGCCACCTCCATGGCGGTGATCGCCCTGGTCTCCGGCGGTGGCTTCCTGCTCTACCTCAGCCACGCCCAGCCGCCCATGCCGCTGCTGGCGGCCCTGGCCGCCGGCGGCGCCCTCGGCGTGCTGGCCGGCAACCGCCTGGCCCTGCGCCTGGGCGGGGCGACCCTGCAACGGATCTTCGCGGTGATGCTGCTGGCGGTGAGCCTGTCGCTGGCGGCGCAGAAGCTGTTGGCATGAAGGCCAAGGGTAATGGCGACATCGTAGGGCGCATGACGCCTACGGCGTTATCCGCCATGGGCGCCGGCCCCGGTGTTCCAGCCAACGGCGGATAACCGCGAACGGTTATTCGCCCTACAGTGCCCCACCCACGCCATTCTCCTGTAGGAGCGCGCCCTGCGCGCGAATCGCGGACAGAGTCCGCTCCTACGGGGAAATGCTGTGCCTCGGCAACCTGTAGGAGCGGACTCCGTCCGCGATCAGCCCCCCAGCCAGGCCATGACGTGGCCCCTCACTCCTCTTCTTCCTCCTCCGGCAACTCGAACAGTTCCGCCGCCCGCAGCAACCCCGCCAATACCGCATGGCGCTCCCACTCGGGCAGCTCGGCGAAGCGCGCCAGCACGTATTCCGGCAGCAGCGGCGGCGCCGACTGCAGCGCGTCGCGGCCGGCGTCTTCCAGCAGCAGCCATTGCTTGCGCCTGTCCTGCTCGTCACGCCGGCGGGCCAGCAGGCCACGGCTCTCCAGGCGGTCGAGGACGCCGGAAAGCGAGGCCTGGGACAGGCTCACGCGCTTGGCCAGGCGGCTGGCGGTGATCTCCCGCTCCACCAGCAGCACCTGCAGGATCAGCAGCTGCAGCGGCGTCAGCCCGCCGTAGCGGCCCAGGCGCTTGGCATGCACCTCGCTACCCTGCTGCAGCCGCCGCAGGGCCTGGAACATGGACAGCGCGTAGGCGCCCTCCGTGGACATATTCCTTTCAGCCATAATCAATTATCCGAACTCATCAGGCATTTTTTCATAAAAAAATCATAGAACTACTTTCACATGAAACAGTCTTTCTGTTAACACGAAAAAAGGGCCCCGGCCTGACCCCCATTCATCCCCAACGGAGAACCGGTAAGGAAAATGTGCGGCATAGCAGGAGAACTACGTTTCGACGAGCAACCGGCCGACCTCGCGGCGGTCGAACGCATCACTCACCATCTCGCCCCCCGCGGCCCGGACGCCTGGGGGTTCCACAGCGAAGGGCCGGTGGCCCTCGGCCACCGCCGTCTGAAGATCATGGACCTGGCCGAAGCCTCCGGCCAGCCGATGATCGACACCACCCTGGGCCTGTCCCTGGTGTTCAACGGCGCCATCTACAACTACCCCGAGCTGCGCAAGGAGCTGGAAGCGCTGGGCTACCGCTTCTTCTCCGGCGGCGACACCGAGGTGCTGCTCAAGGGGTACCACGCCTGGGGCAAGGACCTGTTGCCCAGGCTCAATGGCATGTTCGCCTTCGCCATCTGGGAGCGTGACGCCCGCCGGCTGTTCATCGCCCGCGACCGCCTGGGCATCAAGCCGCTGTATCTCGCCCGCGACGGCCAGCGCCTGCGCTTCGCCTCAAGCCTGCCGGCGCTGCTGCAGGGTGGCGGCGTCGACACCAGCCTGGATGCCGAGGCGCTCAACCTCTACCTGAACTTCCACGCCGTGGTGCCCGCCCCGCGTACCCTCCTCAACGGCGTGCGCAAGCTGCCGCCGGCGACCTGGATGAGCATCGACGCCGACGGCCGCAGCGAGCAGCACTGCTGGTGGCGCCTGGAATACGGCTGCCGCGAGGACGAGCGCGAACTGCGCCTGGAAGACTGGGAAGACCGCGTGCTGGACAGCCTGCGCGAAGCCGTCGGCATCCGCCAGCGCGCGGCCCGCGAGGTGGGCGTGCTGCTCTCCGGCGGGGTGGACTCCAGCCTGCTGGTCGGCCTGCTGCACGAGGCCGGGGTGGAAGACCTGCTGACGTTCTCCATCGGCTTCGAGGATGCCGGCGGCGAGCGCGGCGACGAGTTCCACTACTCCGACCTCATCGCCCGCCGCTACGGCACACGCCACCACCAGTTGCGCATCGCCGAGAAGGAGGTGATCGAGCAGTTGCCGGCGGCCTTCCGCGCCATGAGCGAGCCCATGGTCAGCCACGACTGCATCGCCTTCTACCTGCTCGCCCGAGAGGTATCGAAGCACTGCAAGGTTGTGCAGAGCGGCCAGGGCGCCGACGAACTCTTCGCCGGCTACCACTGGTACCCGCCCATGGTCGACGCCGCCTCGCCGCTGCATGCCTACCGCGCGGCCTTCTTCGACCGCAGCCATGGCGAATACCAGAGCACCGTGCGCCCGGCCATGCGCGTGGAGGACGTGGCCCAGGCCTTCGTCGCCGAGCACTTCGCCATGCCCGGCGCCAGCGATGCAGTGGACAAGGCGCTGCGCCTGGACAGCACCATCATGCTGGTGGACGACCCGGTCAAGCGCGTCGACAACATGACCATGGCCTGGGGCCTGGAAGCCCGCGTGCCGTTCCTCGACTACCGCCTGGCCGAGCTCTCGGCGCGCATCCCGGCGCGCTTCAAGCTCGGCGACGGCGGCAAGCAGGTGCTCAAGGCCGCGGCGCGGCGGGTGATCCCGGCCGAGGTGATCGACCGGCCCAAGGGCTATTTCCCGGTGCCGGGGCTCAAGCACCTGCAGGGCAACACCCGTGCCTGGGTCAGCGAGCTGCTGCTGGACCCCAGCCAGGACCGCGGCCTGTTCGAGCCGGCGCAGATCGACCGCCTGCTCGGCAGCCCGCAGGACGACCTCACCCCGTTGCGCGGCTCCAAGCTCTGGCAGCTGGCCGCCCTCAACCTCTGGCTGACCGAACAGGGAATCTGACCCAGCCAGCAGCGCGCGGGCCGCCGGCACCGTACCGGCGGCCCGCCCACCAGGGAGCGAACCATGAAAAGCCATTTCAACCTGCCCCATCCGCACAACCAGCGCCTGCTGCGTGGCCAGGTGCCGACCTACCAGCGCCTGCAGGCGCGCTTCGCCGAGGACCACGAGCAGCCCGGCTGCGAGCCCCACAGCCTGCACTGCGGCTGGGGCCGGCTGCTGATCGGGCACACCTTCGCCGAACCCGACGCGCTGGCCGCCGAGCTGCTCAACGAGCGCCCCGGCGAGCGCGACATCGCGCTCTACGTGGCGGCGCCGCAGCAGGTGCTGGCCCATGCCCCGCAGCAGCTGTTCCTCGACCCCTCCGACACCCTGCGCCTGTGGTTCACCGACTACCGGCCGGCGCACCGCTCCTTCCGCGGCTTCCGCATCCGCCGGGTGCACGGCGAGGACGACTGGGCGGCGGTCAACCGCCTGTACCTGGCGCGCGGCATGCTGCCGGTGGACGCCGAGCGGCTCACCCCGCACTACCAGGGCGGCCCCACCTACTGGCTGGCCGAGGACAGCGCCACCGGCAACGCCGTGGGCGCGGTCATGGGCCTGAACCACACCAAGGCCTTCCACGACCCCGAGCGCGGCTCCAGCCTCTGGTGCCTGGCGGTGGACCCGCAGTGCAGCCGCCCGGGCGTCGGCGAGGCGCTGGTGCGCCACCTGATCGAGCACTTCATGAGCCGCGAACTGGCCTACCTCGACCTGTCGGTGCTGCACAGCAACCAGCAGGCGAAGGCGCTGTACCGCAAGCTCGGCTTCCGCGAACTGGCGACCTTCGCCATCAAGCGCAAGAACGGCATCAACCAGCCGCTGTTCCTCGGCCCGGGCCCCGAGCAGGGCCTGAACCCCTATGCCCGGATCATCGTCGACGAGGCCCATCGCCGCGGCATCGAGGTGCAGGTGCAGGACGCCGCCGCCGGGCTGTTCAGCCTGACCCAGGGCGGGCGGCGCATCCGTTGCCGCGAGTCGCTGTGCGACCTGACCAGCGCGGTGAGCATGACCCTCTGCCAGGACAAGCGCCTGACCCACCGCGCCCTCGCCCGCGCCGGGCTGAAGCAGCCGCAGCAGCGCCTGGCCGGCAGCGCCAGGGACAACGCCGCGTTCCTCGCCGAGCACGGCGCGCTGGTGGTCAAGCCGGTGGACGGCGAGCAGGGCCAGGGCGTGGCGGTGAACCTGACGAAGATCGAGGAGGTCGAGGCGGCCATCGAGCATGCCCACCAGTTCGACGGCCGCGTGCTGCTGGAGAGCTACCACCCCGGCCAGGACCTGCGCGTGCTGGTGATCGGCTACGAAGTGGTGGCCGCGGCGGTGCGCCACCCGGCCACGGTGATCGGCGACGGCCGCCACAGCATCCGCCAGCTGATCGAGGCGCAGAGCCGCCGGCGCCAGGCCGCCACCGGCGGCGAAAGCCGCATCCCGCTGGACGGCGAGACCGAGCGCACCCTGCACGCCGCCGGCTTCGGCTACGACGACGTGCTGCCCGAGGGCCGCAGCCTCGCCGTGCGCGGCACCGCCAACCTGCACACCGGCGGCACCCTGGAAGACGTCACCGACAAGCTCCACCCGGCCCTGCGCGAGGCCGCCATCCGCGCCGCGCGGGCGCTGGAGATCCCGGTCACCGGGCTGGACCTGCTGGTGCCCGACGTGGAAGGCGAGGCCTACGTGATCATCGAGGCCAACGAGCGCCCGGGCCTGGCCAACCACGAGCCGCAACCCACCGCCGAGCGCTTCCTCGACCTGCTCTTCCCGCTCAGCCGCGAACCCCTGGAACGCGAGGTGCCCGCATGAGCCGACTGCCGCAACCGGACCTCAACTACCTGCAGCGGGTGCTGCTGGAGATGCTCGCCATCCCCAGCCCCACCGGCTTCACCGACACCATCGTGCGCTACGTGGCCGAGCGCCTGGAGGAGATCGGCATCCCCTTCGAGATGACCCGCCGCGGAACCATCCGCGCGACCCTCGCCGGCCGGCGCAACAGCCCGGACCGCGCGGTCTCGGCGCACCTGGACACCATCGGCGCCATCGTCCGCGAGATCAAGCCCAACGGCCGCCTGGCCCTGGCCCCGGTGGGCTGCTGGTCGAGCCGCTTCGCCGAGGGCAGCCGCGTCACCGTGTTCTGCGACAACGGCGTGCTGCGCGGCAGCGTGCTGCCGCTGATGGCCTCCGGGCACGCCTTCAACACCGCGGTGGACAGCCTGCCGATCAGTTGGGACCACGTCGAGCTGCGGCTGGACGCCTACACCGTGAGCCCGGCCGACAGCGCCGCGCTGGGCGTGTCCATCGGCGACTTCGTGGCCTTCGACCCGCTGCCGGAGTTCACCGACAGCGGCCACATCAGCGCCCGCCACCTGGACGACAAGGCCGGCGTGGCGGCGCTGCTGGCGGCGCTCAAGGCGGTGGTGGAAAGCGGCCAGGAACCGCCCATCGACTGCCACCCGCTGTTCACCATCACCGAGGAGATCGGCTCCGGCGCGGCCGGCGCCCTGCCCTGGGACGTCAGCGAATTCGTCGGCATCGACATCGCCCCGGTGGCCGAGGGGCAGAACTCCAGCGAGCACGCGGTGAGCGTGGCCCTGCAGGACTCCGGCGGCCCCTACGACTACCACCTCTCCCGGCACCTGCTGCGCCTGGCCGAGCGCCACGAGGTGGCGGTGCGCCGCGACCTGTTCCGCTACTACCACAGCGACGCCCAGTCGGCGATCGAGGCCGGCCACGACATCCGCACTGCCCTGCTGGCCTTCGGCTGCGACGCCACCCACGGCTACGAGCGCACCCACATCGACAGCCTGTCCAACCTGGCCCGGCTGCTCTGCGCCTACCTGCTCAGCCCGCCGGTGTTCGACAGCGACGCCGAGCCCCAGGAAGGCGCCATCGAGCGCTTCAGCAAGCAGCTGGAACACCCGGTGCACATGGAGAGCACCACCCACGTGCAACCGGTGGGCGAGCTGCTGGACAACGGCAAGGACGACGAGAAGGGGCGCCACTGAGGCGCCCCGGGCTCGCCGGCAAGCCCGCGCGCGACTAGAATCGCCGCCTGTTCCGCCCCATGCCGATGAATGTCCGCCATGCTGATCCCCCACGACCTGCTCGAAGCCGAGACCCTCAACAACCTGCTGGAAGACTTCGTCACCCGCGAAGGCACCGACAACGGCGACGACACGCCCCTGGCCACCCGCGTCGAACGCGCCCGCCACGCGCTCAAGCGCGGCGAGGCGGTGATCGTGTTCGACCCGGAGAGCCAGCAGTGCCAGCTGATGCTCAAGGTGGAAGTGCCCAAGGAGTGGCTGGAGGATTGAGGGGGCTGCTTTTCGTAGGAGCGAGCTTGCTCGCGAACCTGGCTCCTGGTGCTCAGCTGACCCTTGCAACCCTCTCCCCCGCCCTCTCCCTGAAGGGAGAGGGAGCTATCCGTGCATACCGAAACGACAGTGCTTGCCGGCAACTCCAGCATTGCCGGCGGGCATAGAAACCACCCCAGACACCGAACGGCCCCCTCTCCCTTCAGGGAGAGGGCTGGGGAGAGGGTGCTCTAAAGCCCAGCACCTGAAATCCCCGGCAAACACCATTCGCGAGCAAGCTCGCTCCTACGAAAAGCCAGCCTCCATCAAGGCGCCAGCTTCGGCCCCAGCAGCACCACGCTCGCGCCGACGATGCACAGCGCCACGCCCAGCCAATCGCTCCACAACGGCCGGCTTTTCTCCACGTAGGCCAGCCAGAACAGCGACGCGGCCACGTAGATGCCGCCATAGGCCGCATAGGAGCGTCCGGCATAGGCCGCCTCGACGCGGGTCAGCAGCAGGGCGAAGCACAGCAGGCTGAACAATCCGGGAATTATCCACAGGGGCGTACGGTCCAGGCGCAGCCAGAGGTAGAAGGCGTAGCAGCCGGCGATCTCGCAGAAGGCGGCGAGGAGGAACCAGAGGTAGTTGAGCATCTCGCTTTCCTTGGGGCTCAGCCGCGCAGGCCGCCCTCGCGTTCCCAGGCGCAGCGTACCCGCAGGTCGCCTTCCCGGGGGCTGTGGAAGCCGCGTTCGGATTCCCAGCGGAAGGTGTGGCAGCCGTTGAGTTCGGTTTCCAGGTGGACCACCGCGCTGGCCCAGTACAGGCGCTTGAGCAGTGCCTCGAACTGTTCCACCCACAGGTTCCACTCGTATTCGATGGCCGGGTAGCTGGCGCCGAAGTGGATCACCTGCGACTGGTACAGGCCGGCGCCTTCCTGCTCGCAGCGGCTGAACATCTCGCGGCCGAGGAACGGCCAGGCCTCGCCCACCGGCAGGCTGTCCAGCACCTTGCGGTTGGCCGCGCGGCGCAGGCGCCGCTCCATGGAGTCGCCGGGCCAGTCGCGGATGCAACCATAGACGATGGATTCGGACTGCAAGACGCTGAGACTCCCTGTGGACGACGCTGCCTTCTAGCACAGGCGCCGGCGCCGGGAAAGCAGCAGGCGGCAATGTTGCGTGGCCGGCCCGGAAAAGCGAAAGCCCCGCGATGGAGGCGGGGCTTTCACTGGGGTCCAACATACATCGGCAGGCAGGCCGGTGAAGCCAAACTACGCTTTTGCACCGCCCTGGGCAAGCCCTGTTTTCGCTTGCACCGAAGCGGTGCAGAAACTCAGGCCGGACTGCGCTGCTTGGCCTTCATCTTCTGCGCCATGCGCGTCATCTCGTCGTAGATCGCCTGCGGGTTCTGCTGCTTGACCTGCCAGGCGAGGCGGCCCTGCTCGTGGGGCAGGATCATGAAGCTGCCGCGCCCGACTTCCTGGTGGATGTAGTCGGCGATGTCGGCGGCGCTGATCGGCGAGCCTTCCAGCAGCTTGCCCACCTGGCTCTTCATTTCCGGGCTGGGGCCGCGGAAGGAGTCCAGCAGGTTGGTCTGGAAGAACGACGGGCAGACCACGTGGACCTTCACGTCCACCAGGCTCAGCTCGGCCAGCAGGCTCTCCGAGAGCGCCACCACGCCGGCCTTGGCCACGTTGTAGTTGCTCATCGCCGGGCCCTGCATCAGCGCCGCCATGGAGGCGATGTTGATGATCCGCCCGTGGCTGCGCTCCAGCAGCGGCAGGAAGGCCTTGCAGCCCTTGACCACGCCCATCAGGTTGATGGAGATCTGCCAGTCCCAGTCTTCCAGCGACAGCTCCTCGAAGAAGCCGCCGGAGGCCACGCCGGCGTTGTTGACGATGATGTCGATGCCGCCGAGCTTCTCGTCGCAGGCCTGGGCCAGGGCGGTGAGCTGGCTGTAGTCGCGCACGTCGCAGCGCTGGGTGAAGCCGTCGCCGCCGGCCTCGCGCACCAGGCGCAGGGTTTCGGCCAGGCCTTCGTCGTTGATGTCGGCCAGGGCCAGGCGCCAGCCTTCGCGGGCCCAGCGCAGGGCGATTTCGCGGCCCAGGCCGGAACCGGCGCCGGTGATCATCATGCGGTTTTGCATAGGGGGTTGCCTTGTCTTGTCCGGGGAATTGTCCGGCAGTGTAGCCAAGGCTCCACCCGCGCTGCGCTTTAATCAGGCTGCTGAATGGCGCCGGCAAACCGGCGCCACAGCCAGGGCGGACGCGGCCTTCAGAACAATGGAAGAAGCAGGCAGGAAAGCTTCCCGAGGACCAGGGCGACGCCCGCGAAGATCAGCAGGAAGGTCGCGCAATTGACCTTCTCGCGGCGCAGGCCGGCGAACGAGTGCACGCGGTAGCGCAACAGAAAGGCCCCCAGCGCCAGCAACAGGGCGGGGGCGAAGTAGACGAACTGCCAGTAGCGTTGCGGATCGCTCTCCCGCGCCAGCCAGTCCGCCGCCGGCAGCGCCACCAGGCCGCTGAACAACTGGCCGAGCAGCCACAGGCTGCCCAGGGCGACCAGTACGACTCCGAGCATTCCCTTTCCCCCGTCCCCCAAAAGGCCATCATGGTAGGACGTGGAGGGATGCCCGGCTGTGTCCTGGATCACTTTGCGCCCCTCCAGCCTGCGGCGAACCGCGAAGGGTTCACGCTACACGTAGCCCAGCAACAGCATGACCAGCAACACCACCAGGACCACGCCGAGGATCCCCGAGGGCCCGTAGCCCCAGCTGCGTGAATAGGGATACACCGGCAGGCCGCCGATGAGCAGAAGGATGAGGATGACCAGCAGAATGGTTCCCATGGTGCGTCTCCCGTAGGCAGTCGGGCGGCGGGCCTGCGCTGCGGGCCCGCGTCCGCGGAACGGGCAGCGCACGGGGCTGCCCACCTGCTATTGGGACTGGCGCCGCTGCGCCGGGATTCAGTTTTTCTGCGCCGCGGGCCCGGCGCTCAGTGCTGCAGGTCGGGCAGCGAGCCCTTGCGCAGGCGCAGGAACATCAGCGCCACGCTGCGCGCATCGCCCAGCGCCGTATGGCGGCCTTCCACGGGGATGCCCAGGGTGCGCGCCAGGGTGTCGAAGCGCAGGTCCAGGTGCAGGTCCGGGTAGCGCCGCGCCATCTTGCGCTGGTACAGCGCGGAGACCTCGATGCGCGGGTTGACCAGGGCCTCGCCCAGGCGCTCGCGCAGGTGGCGGCGCAGCACGGCGACGTCGAACGACAGGTAGTAGCCCAGCAGCGGGCGGTCGCCGATGAAGGCCAGCGTCCGGCGCAGCGCCTCGTCCAGCGGCAGCTGGCCTTCGAGGTCGGCGCGGCGCAGCTTGTGGATGCGGATCGATTCGCCGTCGAGGCTGGCCGGCGGCTCCACCAGCAGTTCCAGGCGCTCGCCGAGCACCAGCTTGCCGCGGCGGATGAGCACCGCGCCTATGCTCAGGATGTCCGCCTTGCGCGGGTCGAGGCTGGTGGTCTCCAGGTCCAGGGAGACGATTTCCTCGGCCTCCTCCGGGGCGTGCAGGTACCAGTACAGCCGGCGGCGCCAGCCGGACCAGTGCTGGTCGGGAATCTTCACCAGGGCGTTCATCGGCTCTCCAGGTGGAACTGCCTTTCCAGGCTCTGCTTGAATTTCTTCACCGCGTGCAGGCCGAAGCGCAGCATGTCGCGCTCGTGGCGGCTCAGGCGGGCCACGTCCAGGCCCTGCTGGCGGCCGTCGCGCTCGCCGGCCAGTTGCTGGGTCAGGCGCAGTTGCAGGAACAGTTCGAAGGCCTCGGCGAGGTTTTCCGCCAGGCCCTCGTCGAGCACCCCGCGCGCCTGCAGCGCCTCCAGCCGGGCCAGGCTGCCGCGGACCTCCAGGCCCTCGCGCAGGGCCAGCACGCGGCAGCCATGGACGATGGGGAAGATGCCGCCGCGCTTGATGTCCAGGTGTTCCTCGCGGGTCTTCAGCTGGCCGAGGAAGGTCAGCGGCGTGTCGAACTGCAGGGCCGCCACGGCGATGTCCGCCAGCCAGCGCTCGCCGTCCGCGGCAAAGCCCAGCAGGCCCTGGCGCAGGCTCTCGAACAGCTGGCGGTTGCCGGCCACCGGCCAGGCGTCGGCGAGGATCGACAGGCGCAGCAATTGCTCCGGGCGCCCTTCCAGGGCCGTGGTGTTCAGCTCGCGCTGCCAGGCCGCCAGCGGCTTGCACCAGTCCGCATGGCTGGCCATGACGCCGCCGGGGCACGGCGGGTAGCCGCAGGCCAGCAGGGCATCGCTGAAGCGCTGCATCAGCGCCAGGGCCTGCTCCCGGGGGAAGTCGTCGGCGAGGATCAGGGCGTTGTCCTGGTCGGTCTTGAGCAACTGCTCGCCGCGGCCTTCGCTGCCCATCACCACCAGGCAGCAGCGGCTGCGCAACGGCGGCGGTATCAATAGTTCGAAGAGACGTTCGAGCAGCTGTTCGTTGAGCGCACCGACCAGTTGCATGATGAAGCGCAGGCGGATGCCGTTGCCGGCCAGGGTGGCGATCAGGGTGTGCAGGGTCTCGGCGGCGGCGCGCAGCTCCTCCTCGGTCTCGGCGCGGGCGATGCGCAGCGCCAGCACGTGGGAGTGGGTGGAGAACAGGCTGAGCACCTGGGTCAGGTGCAGCAGGCCGACCATTTCGCCGTCCTCGCGCACCGCGACGCGCTCGATGCGCAGGCGCGTCATGAGGATCATGGCATCGAACAGGAAGTCGCCCAGCTCGACGCTGGCCAGCGGGCCGTGGGCGAGCGGGCCTATGGCCTCGTCCTCGGCGCGGCCGTCGCGGAAGTGCGCGCGCATCAGGTCGGTGCGGGTGACGATGCCCAGCTCGCCGGCGCTGCGCACCAGCAGGGCGTCGGCGCCGTGGCTGAGCTGCAGGCGCGCGGCGTCGCCCAGGGGCAGCCCGGCGTCCACCTCGAGGGCCGGCAGCAGGTGCTCGCGGGCGATGCGGGTAAGGATGAATTCGGCCAGGTTCTGCCCGTCGCGCCGCGCCAGCTGGCGCTTGGCCGCGAGGTCGGCCTGGAAGAAGCGGGCGAAACCGGGGTTGTCGCCGCACAGCTGGTGGAAGGTGCTGGCCGGCAGTTCGTAGAGGATGCTCTCCTCCACCGCACGGTAGTCGTGCTTGCTGCTGCCGGAGAACAGCCCGCGGATGTCGAAGAGGTCGTCGCCGGCGTACTGGGCGAACAGCTTGCCGTCCTCGCCGCGCTCCTCGACCACGCCCTTGAGCACGATGAACAGGCAGGGCACCGCGGCGCCGGCTTCGAGCACGGTCTCGCCACTGGTGTAGTAGGCGACGCTCAGGGCCTCGGCGAAGGCCTGGCGCTCGCTCGCGCGCAGCTGGTCGAACGGCGGCGCGGAGAAGTTGAAGCTCTCGGGCATCGCGAGCCCCTTGTGGCAGTGCGTAAAAGGCGAAGCCGGAGGCGGGCCTCCGGCTTCGTCGGGGTCAGCCGCGAGGCATCAGTGGGCTACCGCGCCACTGGCGCCCAGGCCGGTCTGCGAGCGGATGAACTGCGGGAAGAAGCGTGCGCGCTCCTCGTCCGCCGCCGCCGACTTGTCGGTGATGGAGAAGAACCAGATGCCGACGAAGGCCACGGCCATGGAGAACAGCGCCGGGTATTCGAACGGGTAGATGGGCTTCTCGTGGCCGAGGATCTGCACCCAGATGGTCGGGCCGAGGATCATCAGCACCACCGCGGTGATCAGGCCCAGCCAGCCGCCGATCATGGCGCCGCGGGTGGTCAGCTTCTTCCAGTACATCGAGAGCAGCAGCACCGGGAAGTTGCAGCTGGCGGCGATGGAGAAGGCCAGGCCGACCATGAAGGCGATGTTCTGCTTCTCGAACAGGATGCCGAGGATGATCGCGACCACGCCCAGGGCGACGGTGGTGATCTTCGACACGCGCAGCTCGTCCTTCTCGTTGGCCTTGCCGCCCTTGATCACGCTGGCGTACAGGTCGTGGGACACCGCCGAGGCACCGGCCAGGGTCAGGCCGGCGACCACCGCGAGGATGGTGGCGAAGGCCACCGCGGAGATGAAGCCCAGGAACAGGCTGCCGCCCACGGCGTCGGCCAGGTGCACGGCGGCCATGTTGTTGCCGCCGATCAGGGCGCCGGCGGCGTCCTTGAAGGCCGGGTTGGTGCTCACCAGCACGATGGCGCCGAAGCCGATGATGAAGGTCAGGATGTAGAAGTAGCCGATGAAACCAGTGGCGAAGAACACCGACTTGCGGGCTTCCTTGGCGTCACTGACGGTGAAGAAGCGCATCAGGATGTGCGGCAGGCCGGCGGTGCCGAACATCAGCGCGAAGCCCAAGGAGAAGGCCGAGATCGGGTCCTTCACCAGGCCGCCGGGGCTCATGATGGCCTCGCCCTTGGGGTGTACCTTGATGGCTTCGGAGAACAGCGCGCTGATGTCGAAGTTGACGTGCTTGAGCACCATGATCGCCATGAAGGAGGCGCCGCACAGCAGCAGCACGGCCTTGATGATCTGTACCCAGGTGGTGGCGAGCATGCCGCCGAACAGCACGTAGAGCACCATCAGGATGCCGACCATGACCACCGCGACGTGGTAGTTCAGGCCGAACAGCAGCTCGATCAGCTTGCCGGCGCCGACCATCTGCGCGATCAGGTAGAAGGCCACCACCACCAGCGAGCCGCAGGCGGACAGGGTGCGGATGTTCTTCTGCTTGAGGCGGTAGGAGGCCACGTCGGCGAAAGTGTATTTGCCGAGGTTGCGCAGGCGCTCGGCGATCAGGAAGAGGATGATCGGCCAGCCCACGAGGAAGCCGATGGAGTAGATCAGGCCGTCGTAGCCCGAGGCGAACACCAGCGCGGAAATACCCAGGAAGGACGCGGCGGACATGTAGTCGCCGGCGATCGCCAGGCCGTTCTGGAAGCCGGTGATGCTGCCGCCGGCGGTATAGAAGTCGGCGGCCGACTTGCTGCGCTTGGAGGCCCAGTAGGTGATGCACAGGGTGAAGCCGACGAAGGCGACGAACATGACGATCGCCGGGATGTTGATCGGCTGGCGTTGCACGTCGCCGGTCAGGGCGTCGGCCCAGAGGGCGGGGGCGAAGGCGGCCAGGCCGAGGGCCGCGAACAGGCGGGCGATCATTGCTGGATCTCCTTCAGGACTTCCTGGTTCAGGCGGTCGAACTCGCCATTGGCGCGGCGCACGTAGATGCCGGTGAGGACGAAGGCGGACACGATCAGCCCGACGCCGATGGGAATGCCCCAGGTCACCGAGGAATCGGGGCTCACCTTGGCACCCAGCACTTGCGGTTCGAATGCGATCAGCAGGATGAAGGCCACGTACAGGCCCAGCATGATCAGTGAGAGCAGCCAGGCGAATCGCTCGCGTTTGGCCACCAGTTCCTTGAAGCGCGGATTGGTATCAATCCGCTGGTAGATGCTGTCGTTCATTTTGTTCTTGTCCTCACAGCGGGGGATGACGCGGATGTCGTCGATCCCCACTTTAGGACTCTGGTGCAAGGCCTCCAGACGACTTTAGTCGTAGCGGGCTGGAAGGTGCGGGATAGAGCCTTCGGCCACGGTGCGAAGGCAATGTCGGACAGGTAGGGCGCATAACGCCTACGGCGTTATCCGCCATTGCCCTCGACTCCGGCGCTGGAGCCTGCGGCGGATAACCGCGAACGGTTATTCGCCCTACGGTCGGGTGCAGGCGTAGGAGCAACTGTCTTGCCGGCTGCGCCGATGTGCTCTTCGTAGGAGCGAGCTTGCTCGCGAATAAGCCCCGCAGCGGAGCCTGTTCGCTACGAGAAGCCGTGCCCCCCTGCAGGGTAGGACTCCGTCCGCGATTGGGCTCACCGGCCGCGCCGAACGCCCAGACAGAAAAGCCGCTTCCCCCTGGAGGAAAGCGGCTTTCGTCATACCCCGGATCGAACCGGGCAACAGCCCCGGAACGACCCGCGCCAGCTTACTGCGTCCACTCCTTGACCCGCTCCGGGTTGCTGGCCACCCACTGCTTGGCGGCCTCCTCGGGCTTGGCGCCGTCCTGGATGGCGAGCATCACCTGGCCGATCTCGGCGCCGTCCTTCCACTGCAGTTTCTTCAGCAGCGCCCAGACTTCCGGGGCCTTCTTCTCCAGTGCCGGGTTGGCCACGCTGTCGACATGCTCCTCGTCGCCGTAGACCTTCTTCGGATCGTCGAGGAACTTCAGCTTCCACTTGGCGAACATCCAGTGCGGGATCCAGCCGGTCACCGCCACCGCCTTCTTGTCGTTCTCGGCGCGGGTCAGCTCGGCGATCATGCCGCTGCCGGAGCTGGCCACCAGCTTGTAGTCCAGGCCGTAGTCCTTGATCGCCTGGTCGGTCTTGAGCATCACCCCGGCGCCGGCGTCGATGCCGACGATGCGGCCGCCGAAGTCGTCCTTCATCGCCTTGAGGTCTTCGATGCTGTTGGCCTTGACGTACTCCGGCACGATCAGGCCGATCTTCGCCCCCGGGTAGTTCACGCCCAGGTCGACCACCTGGTCCTTCATCTTCGCGTAGTAGGCGCCGTGGGTCACCGGCAGCCAGGCCGAGAGCATGGCGTCGAGCTTGCCGCGGGCCACGCCCTGCCACATGATCCCGGCCGCCACCGGCATCAGCTTGACCGGGTAGCCGAGCTTCTCGCGGATCACCTCGGCCGCCACGTGGGTGGTGGCCACGCTGTCCGACCAGCCATCGACGTAGCCGATGGTGATCTCCGGCTTGGCCGCCGCACCGGCCAGGCCCGCTGCCGCCGACAGCACGAGCCCCGCACCCAGGCCCATTAGTCGTCGCATCATTCGCATAAGAGTCTCCCCTTGTTCTAGGTTCACCGGAACGAGCGCTCCGGGACGGTCTTGGCCGCCCCTCCATCATCTGCGCGAGGGGCCGGCGGGCTGCTCCGAGAACGACGCGCAACCTGCCGGTACGCGACAACGACTGCCTGATTACGACAACCACGGAGCATTTGCGACATGCTCGTGTCCACCCTTGATGCCAGAGAGCCATCCCACGCTCGTCTGCGCAGACGCCGGAGCCGGGGCATTGCTAAGATGCGCGACCTGCTCGAAAGCACCGCGCCCATGCCCAGATTCCAGCGCCATCCTTTTTCAGCCTACTGCCTCGGCCTGCTCCTGGCCACCCTGGCCCTCTGCGCCACCTGGTACCTGCAGGGCCGCGCCATCGTCCTGCCCGACGCGGCCGGCCCCACGCACAAGCTGCAGTGCGCCTCCTACAGCCCCTTCGGCAAGGACCAGTCGCCCTTCGACCAGCCCTTCACCCTGCGCCCGGCGCAGATGGACGCCGACCTGGCGCTGCTGGCGACGCGTTTCGGTTGCGTGCGCACCTATTCCATGAGCGGCCTGGAAGGCATTCCCGAACTGGCGCGCAAGCACGGCCTGAAGCTGATCCTCGGCGCCTGGATCAACGCCATCCCCGCCGACAGCGAGCGCGAGGTACAGAAGCTGGTGGCGGCGGCCAACGCCTACCCCGACGTGGTCCAGGCGGTGATCGTCGGCAACGAGACGCTGCTGCGCCAGGAGGTCACCAGCAAGTACCTCGAGGGCTTGCTGGCACGGGTGAAGAGCCAGGTGCGCCAGCCGGTGTCCTATGCCGAGGTCTGGGAGTACTGGCTGAAGCACCCGCAGCTGGCCGCCGGCGTCGACTTCATCACCCTGCACCTGCTGCCCTACTGGGACAACCAGCCCAGCGGCATCGACGGCGCCCTGGAGCACGTCGCGGACATCCGCCGGCGCTTCGACCACGCCTTCCCCGGCAAGGCCATCCTGATCGGCGAGACCGGCTGGCCCAGCGAGGGCCGCCAGCGCCAGACCGCCCTGCCCAGCCGCGTCAACGAGGCGCGCTACATCCGCGGCTTCGTGCGCCTGGCCGAGGAGCACGGCTGGCGCTACAACCTGATCGAGGCCTTCGACCAGCCGTGGAAGCGCCGCATCGAGGGCGCGGTGGGCGGCTACTGGGGCCTGTTCGACGCCGACCGGCAGGACAAGAACGTGCTCGCCGGGCCGGTTTCCAACCAGCCGGACTGGCCGCTCTGGCTGACTCTGTCGCTGGCGCTGTGGGGCGCCGCCCTGCTGCTCGGCGGCCGCCCGGCCCACGCCCGCGACGCCCTGCTGCAGCCCCTGGCCGCCGCCCTCGGCGCCGCCTGCGTCGGCCTGTGGGGCGCCCAGGCCCAGGTGATCTGCACCTTCCTCGACGAGTGGCTGTGGGCGGCCTACCTGGTGCTGCTCAACCTGCTGGTGCTGCTGCACCTCTCCCTGGCCCTGGGTACCGGCGCCGGCTGGCGCGCGCGCCTGCTGGCCTGGCTGGAGGCTCGTGGCAGCTGGTGGCTGCTGGCCAGCGGCTTCGCCGGCGCGGTGTGGATGCTGGCCCTGGTGTTCGACGCGCGCTACCGCAACTTCCCCAACGCGGCCCTGCTGTTCCCGGCGCTGGTCTACCTCTGCCGCCCCGTGGCGGCGCCGCGCCGCGAGGCCGGCCTGCTGGCGCTGCTGATAGTCGCCGGCATCGTCCCGCAGCTGCTGCTGGAAGGGCTGGACAACCGCCAGGCGCTGACCTGGGCGGGGGTCGCGCTGCTGCTCGGCGCGGCCCTGTGGCGCGGCCTGCGCCAGGAAAACACCCTGGCCGCCGCGGCCCCGGCTCCAGCCGCCTGATTCAGGCCCGCGCCGGGCGCGGCTGGCGCACCAGGCGCAGCCCGGCGAGCACCACGGCGAACACCGCCATGCTCACGCTGTAGAACACCAGCGCCAGCAGGCCGACGAACAGCGCCAGCGCCGCCAGCCACCAACCGATGCGCCCGGGAACC
Source organism: Pseudomonas sp. 273 (assembly GCF_029201425.1). NCBI lineage: Bacteria > Pseudomonadati > Pseudomonadota > Gammaproteobacteria > Pseudomonadales > Pseudomonadaceae > Pseudomonas > Pseudomonas sp. 273. The sequence continues at coordinate 1,291,437 of NZ_CP116775.1, read as the reverse complement.
AGGAAGGCCGGCACCGACGCCGCCAGCGCCGCCTGGCCGAACACCCCGAAATGGATCAGCAGGCCCAGCCCGGAGCGCGCCTGGCAGGCCCACAGCGACGCGTCCTCGGCGCACACGTCCACCCAGCTGGCGTTCTCCAGCAGGCCGAAGCGCACGCCATAGCAGGCGGCCAGCCAGAGGGCGGCGAGGCAGAGCAGGATCAGCGACGAACGATGGGGCATGGCGCCACTTCCGCAGGCGAAGGGCGCCCAGCATAACCAGCGCGGGGGCCGATGCAAGAGGCGCAGCCCCCTGGCGTGGGCGGCTGCAGCAGCTGTGCATCCCCCACCGCCGAGGTTGCCAGCGCCGGGCCGGCACGGCATGCTCGGCGGTCCGCTTCAAGGAGATCGCCATGTCCCGCATCCAGCTGCGCCCCGCCCGCCCCGACGACGTCCCGCTGATCCTCGAACTGATCGCCGAGCTGGCCGAGTACGAACGCCTGTCCCACGAGAACAAGGCCGACGCCGGGCGCATGCACGAGCACCTGTTCGGCCCGCGCCCCTACGCCGAGGTGCTGATCGGCGAAGTGGACAGCGTCGGCGCCGGCTTCGCGCTGTTCTTCCACAACTACTCCACCTGGCTGAGCCAGCCCGGCATCTACCTCGAAGACCTCTACGTGCGCCCCAGCGCCCGTGGCCTGGGCCTGGGCAAGGCGCTGCTGAGCGAACTGGCGCGCCTGGCGGTGGAACGCAAGTGCGGGCGCCTGGAGTGGTCGGTGCTGGACTGGAACGAACCGGCCATCGGCTTCTACCGCAGCCTGGGCGCCGTGCCCCTGGACGAATGGACCGTCTACCGCCTGGCCGGCGATGCCCTCGCCCGCCTCGGCCAGCGCGACTGAACGACCGCTGGAGTGGATTTCTGACGCGTCCTACAGCACTTGAAGCACTTGCGCTTGTCAGAGTGCTCGGTTTCACTGCATTTCGCGTCCCCCTGAAAGGAATCCACCCCATGCCTCTGCTTACGCGCGTGGCTGCCCTGCTCGGCAGCCTCGTCATGGGCTTCGCAGGCCCGGCGCTCGCCAGGGATGTCGACCCGGCCAGCTACGGCTACCCCCTGGGCAACCCCTTCGAAGCGACCATCGCCACCACCCCGGTGGAGCTGCGCCCGCAGCTGCCGGACCCCGCCGACATCGACCAGCAGGACTACGCCCTCAAGCTGCGCCCGGAGCGCGAGTTCGAGCTGCCGGACAACTTCTGGCCGGTGAAGAAGCTGCACTACCGACTGGCCCGCCAGGACCACCCGGCGCCGCTGGTGTTCATCATCGCCGGCACCGGCGCCAGCTACCTCAGCAACACGCCCGAGTACCTCAAGGGCCTGTTCTACGGCGCCGGCTACCACGTGGTGCAGATTTCCTCGCCGACCAGCTGGGACTTCATGGCCGGCGCCTCGATGCGCGCCACCCCCGGCTACAGCCCCGACGACGCCGACGACCTGTACCGGGTGATGCAGGCGGTGCGCGCCCAGCACCCGAGCCTGCCGGTGACCGACTACTACCTCACCGGCTACAGCCTCGGCGCCCTGCACGCGGCCTTCGTCAGCCACCTCGACGAAACCCGCCGCAGCTTCAACTTCAAGCGCGTGCTGCTGCTCAACCCGCCGGTGAACCTCTACACCTCGGTGAGCAACCTGGACCGCCTGGTGCAGACCCAGGTCAAGGGCATCACCGACTCCCGGACCTACTACCAGCTGGTGCTCGGCAAGCTGACGCGCTATTTCCAGCAGAAGGGCTACATCGACCTCAACGATGCCTTCCTCTACGACTTCCAGCACTCCAGGCAGCACCTGACCAACGAAGAGATGGCCATGCTGATCGGCACGGTGTTCCGCTTCTCCTCGGCCGACATCGCCTTCACCTCGGACCTGATCAACCAGCGCGGGCTGGTCACCCCGCCGCACTACCCGATCAACGAGGGCACCAGCCTGGAACCCTTCTTCAAGCGCGCCCTGCAATGCGACTTCGACTGCTACATGGTCGAGCAACTGATCCCCATGTGGCGCAAGCGCCATGGCGGCGGCAGCCTGCCGCAGCTGATCCAGCAGACCAGCCTGTACGCCCTGCAGCAGTACCTGCACGACAGCCCGAAGATCGCCGTGATGCACAACGCCGACGACGTCATCCTCGGCCCCGGCGACATCGGCTTCCTGCGCCGCACCTTCGGCGACCGGCTGACGCTGTACCCGCTGGGCGGCCACTGCGGCAACCTCAACTACCGGGTCAACGCCCAGGACATGCTGAACTTCTTCCGCGGCCAGGACGCCACGCTGCAGGCCGCCGCCGACACAGGAAAGCGCTAGATGACCCGCCGATCCCCCTGGCTGCTCGCCCTGCTGCTGGGCTGCGGCCTGGCCCACGCCGACAACGCCTCCGACCTCGGCCCGGCGCCCGCCGTGCCGCCCTCGGCCGCCAAGCAGGTGCAGCTGGCGCCCGACGACGACGGCTTCAAGCACCCGCTGGACGCCCTCAAGTTCAACCCCGGCCTGGACCAGCGCGAGTTCGAGCGCGCCACCCTCAGCGCGCTCAACGTCTACGACCCCTGGGAGTCGTGGAACCGCCGCGTCTACCACTTCAACTACCGCTTCGACGAGTGGGTGTTCCTGCCCGTGGTGCACGGCTACGAATACGTCACCCCGCGCTTCGTGCGCAGCGGCGTGAGCAACTTCTTCAGCAACGTCGCCGAGGTGCCGAGCCTGCTCAACAGCCTGCTGCAGTTCAAGGGCAAGCGGGCGATGAACACCACCGCGCGGCTGCTGTTCAACACCACCTTCGGCGTGCTCGGCCTGTGGGACCCGGCCACCCGCATGGGCCTGCCCAGGCAGACCGAGGACTTCGGCCAGACCCTCGGCTTCTACGGCGTGCCCGCCGGCCCCTACCTGATGCTGCCGATCCTCGGCCCGTCCAACCTGCGCGACACCGGCGGGCTGGTCACCGACTTCGTCGCCGGCCAGCAGGTGGACTACCTGGGCGTGGCCAGCGCCAGCGGCGACCACTGGGAAATCCCCACCCTGCAGGTCATTGACCGGCGCTACAGCAATAGCTTCCGCTACGGGCAGATGAACACCCCCTTCGAGTACGAGAAGCTGCGCTACTTCTATACCGAGTCGCGCAAGCTGCAGATCGGCGAATGAGCACGCGGGTTGAATATCGAACAATTCGATATTCAACCCGCAAAACTCGCAACCATCCATCCAGTTCCTGGGACTATCATGGCCTCCATGCCTGAACGAGGAGGTCCACCATGACCCAGCTGCGCAACCTGATCGACCTGCACATCGGCCGCCCCGCTTCCGACGGCGCCGGCGTGCGCCTGACCCGCGTGATCGGCGGCCCGGGCATCGAACGCTTCGATCCCTTCCTGATGCTCGACCAGTTCGACACCCAGAACCCCGACGACTACATCGCCGGCTTCCCCGACCACCCGCACCGCGGCTTCGAGACGGTGACCTACATGCTCGAAGGGCGCATGCGCCACCGCGACCACCTGGGCAACGAGGGCCTGCTCAAGCCCGGCGGCGTGCAGTGGATGACCGCCGCCCACGGCATCATCCACAGCGAGATGCCCGAGCAGGAGCAAGGCGCCATGCGCGGCTTCCAGCTGTGGCTGAACCTGCCCGGCAAGAGCAAGCTCGGCTCGGCCGGCTACCGCGACATCGAGCCGGAAGACGTCCCGCGCACCACCACCGCCGGCGGCGTGGAAGCGACGGTGATCGCCGGGCGCTTCGACGATGGCCAGGTGCGACTCGACGGCGCCGTGCAGCGCCCGGACACCGAGCCGCACTACTACGACCTGAAGCTGCCGGCCGGCGCCGACATCGACCTGAACCTGCCGAGCGGCCACCAGGTGCTGCTGTACGTCTACGAAGGCAGCCTGCAGGTGCAGGCCGAGCGCGGCGGCGAGGTCGGTACCAACCGCCTGGCGCGCCTGGGCGAGGGCGACGCGGTGAAGCTGCACAGCGACCAGGGCGCGCGCGTGCTGGTGCTGGCCGGCAAGCCGCTGCGCGAACCCATCGTGCAGTACGGGCCCTTCGTGATGAACAGCCGCGAGGAAATCGAACAGGCCCTGCGCGATTACCGCGACGGGGTGCTGGCGATCTGAGCCGCCGGAGTCACGGATTGTAGGGGCGGGCCCTGCCCGCGAAATCGCGCGCAGGGCGCGCTCCTACATGGTTACGGCGTGGGTGGGGCAGCGTAGGAGCGGACTCCGTCCGCGATTGGATTCACCGGCCACGCCGGACGCCCCGGTAGCACGGCCAACGGCGGATAACCGCGAACGGTTATTCGCCCTACGGTCGGGCACGCTCGCAGGAGCGGACTCCGTCCGCGATCCTCCCCTACAGGCAATGCTCCTCCAGCCCGAGGAAGCGCACCAGCTCCGCCCGCTTGTCCATGGCGTCCTTGTAGCCCAGGCGGATCAGCTCGTGGCAATAACCGCGCTCGAACAGCAGGTAGCTCAGCACCCCCGCCCCACTCGCCCGCGTCGCGCCCGGGCCGCGCAGGAACAGGCGCACCGCCCAGGGCAGCTCCTTGCGGTGGCGGGCGGCGATCTCGTCCAGCGGCCGCGACGGCGATACCAGCAGCACCTCCACCTCGCGCAGCCCAGACTCGTGGCAGCGGCGCTCCTGCGGCACCAGCGAGCCCAGGTAATTGACGCGCTGCAGCACCTCGATATCCCCTTCCAGACTGTCGATGAAGGTGCTGTTGAGCAGGTGGATGCCCATCTGCGCCAGGCTCGGCGGGCGCTCGCTGCCCTCGCCGACGGCGCTTTCGTCGGGCCCGTTGCGCGCCGGGTTGCCGCTGACACCGATCACCAGCACGCGGTTGGCGCCCAGGTGCAGCGCCGGGCTGATCGGCGCCTGCTGGCGCACCGCGCCATCGCCGTAGTACTCGCGCTTGATGCGCACCGGGGCGAACAGCAGCGGGATCGCCGAGCTGGCCAGCAGGTGCTCCAGGTGCAGCCGCGTCGGCACCCCGATGCGCCGGTGGCGCAGCCAGGGCTCGATGGTGGCGCGGCCCTGGTAGAAGGTCACCGCCTGTCCGGAGTCGTAGCCGAAGGCGGTCACCGCCACGGCTCGCAGCTTGCGCTGCTGCAGGGCGGCGCTGATGCCGGAGAAGTCCATCTCGCGGGCCAGCAGGTGGCGCAACGGGGTGCTGTCGAGCAGCGCCACCGGCCGCCGCCGGCCCAGGCCCAGCAGGCTGTGGCCGAGGAAGCGCAGGGCCTGGCCCAGCACCCCGGTGAAGTCGGCGCGGTACACCTGGCCGGTGTGGAAGCCCTTCCACACCCGCGTCAGGCTGTGGATGGCCTCGCGGAAGGACAGCGCGCCGCAGGCCAGGCCCACGGCGTTGATGGCGCCGGCCGAGGTGCCGACGATGACCGGGAAGGGATTGGCCGCCCCCTCCGGCAGCAGCTCGGCGATGGCCGCCAGCACACCCACCTGGTAGGCGGCGCGGGCACCGCCGCCGGAGAGGATGAGGCCGGTGATGGCGCGGTCGGTGCGGGGGTTTGGTTGCGGCTCGGCGGATTCAGTCACGACGGGAGTCCTGGATGCGTCCTGCACTTTTCAGTATGCAGCGCCGGCCGCCGCGGTAAAGCCCGCCGCCGCACTCAGCGCTTGTCGTAGAGCTTCGGCGCGCCTTCCGGGCGGCTCTTGAAGCGGCGATGGGCCCACAGGTACTGCTCGGGCTGCTGGCGGATCTCCGCCTCCACCCACTGGTTGATGCGCAGGCAGTCGGCCTCCTCGCTCTCGCCGGGGAAGTCCCGCAGCGGCGGGTGGACCACCAGGCGGTAGCCGGAGCCGTCGGCCAGGCGCGTCTGGGTGAAGGGCATGACCTGCGCGCGGCCCAGGCGGGCGAACTTGGTGGTGGCGGTGACGGTGGCGGCCTGGATGCCGAACAGCGGCACGAACAGGCTCTGCTTGGCGCCGTAGTCCTGGTCCGGGGCGTACCAGATGGCGCGCCCGGCGCGCAGCACCTTGAGCATGGCCCGTACGTCCTCGCGCTCGATGGCGGTGGCGTCCAGGTTGTGCCGCTCGCGGCCGCGGCGCTGCACGTAGTCGAACACCGGGTTGTCGTGCTCGCGGTACATGCCGTCGATGGTCTGCACCTGGCCCAGCAGCGCCGCGCCTATCTCCAGGGTGGTGAAGTGCATGGCCATGAGGATCACGCCCTTGCCTTCGGCCTGGGCCTGGCGCAGGTGCTCCAGGCCTTCCATATGGGCGAGCCTGGCCAGGCGCGCCCGCGGCCACCACCAGCTCATGGCCATCTCGAAGAAGGCGATGCCGGTGGAGGCGAAGTTGGCCTTGAGCAGCCGGGTGCGCTCGGCGGCGGACAGCTCGGGGAAGCACAGCTCCAGGTTGCGCGCGGCGATCGCCCGGCGGCTGCCGACCACGCGGTACATCACCGCGCCCAGGCCGCGCCCCAGCGCCAGCAGCGCCGGATAGGGCAGTTGCACCACCAGCCACAGCGCGCCCAGGCCCAGCCACAGCGGCCAGTAGCGCGGATGGAGGAAGGCGGTGCGAAAGCGGGGACGGTCCATGAACGATTCCGGAAATGACGGGCAAAGGCGGCATTCTACCGCGAGCGCCGCCTTTGCGCCGCCGCCCCGGTGCCACTATCGCACCTGGCCCCGCGCCAGGCTTGCGGCTGCCGGGAGGGTTCGCTATAAGTCGAGGCCATTTAGCGATGCAGTGCGACCATGAGCCAAGCCGACCTCCTCGACCAAGATCCCGTTTTCCAGCTCAAGGGCAGCATGCTCGCCGTCACCGTGCTGGAACTGGCGCACAACGACCTGTCGCGCCTGGACCGTCAGCTCGCCGACAAGGTCGCCCAGGCTCCCAACTTCTTCCGCGACACCCCCCTGGTCCTGGCCCTGGACAAGCTGCCCGGCGGCGAAGGCCAGCTCGACCTGCAGGGCGTGCTGGACATCTGCCGGCGCCACGGCCTGCGTACCCTGGCCATCCGCGCCAACCGCGAGGAAGACCTGCGCCTGGCGACCATGCTGGACATCCCGGTGCTGCCGCCGTCCGGCTCCCGCGACCGCCCGCTGGAGCCGAAGGACGCCGCCGCTGCCGCCCCGGCCGAGGGCATAGTGCGCCGCCCGCGCAGCGAGAAGCTGGCCGAACCGGTGGTCGAGAAAGCCATCGACAAGGCCAGCGAAAAGACGGCGGACAAGGCGCCTGAAAAAGCCCCTGAAAAGCCTGCCGAGCCCTCCGCCCCGGCCGTCCGTCCGACTAAGCTGGTGACCACCCCGGTGCGCGGCGGCGTGCAGATCTACGCCGCCGGCGGCGACCTCATCGTCCTGGCCCCCGTGAGCCCCGGTGCGGAACTTCTGGCCGACGGCAACATCCACGTATACGGTCCGATGCGCGGCAGGGCCCTGGCGGGCGTCAAAGGCGACACCAGCGCGCGAATCTTCTGTCAGCAGCTGGGTGCCGAACTGGTCTCCATCGCCGGGAATTACAAGGTTGCAGAAGACCTTAGGCGCAGTCCGCAATGGGGGCAGGCGGTACACGTCAGCCTGTCGGGAGACGTGTTGAACATCACCCGCCTTTAACGGATACTGCCGCGAATTTCAGGGACCTGAATTCTTCGTTTTTCATTGGGGTGAATCACCTTGGCCAAGATCCTCGTAGTCACTTCCGGTAAGGGTGGCGTCGGTAAAACCACCACCAGCGCCGCCATCGGCACCGGCCTGGCCCTGCGCGGCCACAAGACCGTCATCGTCGACTTCGACGTGGGCCTGCGTAACCTCGACCTGATCATGGGCTGCGAACGCCGCGTGGTTTACGACTTCGTCAACGTCATCAACGGCGAAGCCTCCCTGACCCAGGCCCTGATCAAGGACAAGCGCCTCGAGAACCTGTTCGTCCTGGCCGCCAGCCAGACCCGTGACAAGGACGCCCTGACCCAGGAAGGCGTCGGCAAGGTCATGGAAGAACTCAAGCAGAACTTCGAATACATCATCTGCGACTCCCCGGCCGGCATCGAGAAGGGTGCCCACCTGGCCATGTACTTCGCCGACGAGGCAATCGTCGTGACCAACCCGGAAGTCTCCTCGGTCCGCGACTCCGACCGCATGCTCGGCCTGCTGGCCAGCAAGTCGGCGCGCTCCGAGAAGGGCGAGGAGCCGATCAAGGAACACCTGCTGCTGACCCGCTACAACCCCGAGCGCGTCACCAAGGGCGAGATGCTCGGCGTGGAAGACGTCGAGGAAATCCTGGCGATCCGCCTGCTCGGCGTGATCCCGGAGTCGCAAGCCGTGCTCAAGGCCTCGAACCAGGGCGTACCGGTCATCCTCGACGACCAGAGCGACGCCGGCCAGGCCTACAGCGACGCGGTCGACCGCCTGCTGGGCAAAGAGATGCCACATCGGTTCCTCGATGTGCAGAAGAAAGGATTCCTGCAACGACTGTTCGGAGGACGTGAATGAGCCTTTTAGACTTCTTTCGCAGCCGGAAAGCGCCGAACAGCGCCTCCATCGCGAAGGAAAGACTCCAGATCATAGTCGCCCACGAGCGCGGCAACCGCTCGCAACCGGATTACCTCCCGCAGTTGCAGAAAGACCTGCTGGAAGTCATCCGCAAGTACGTGCCGATCGACCAGGAACAGGTCCAGGTGGAACTGGCCAACCAGGGCAGCTGCTCGATCCTGGAACTCAACATCACCCTGCCGGAACGTTGATCGTCCGCTGGGTGAACTGCGGCGGCCTCGGCCGCCGCAGTCATTTCTAGCCGCTGGCGAGGCCCCATGCCGCTGTCGAACATCCAGATCGTCCACCAGGACGCCGCCCTGCTGGTGGTGAACAAGCCCACCCTGCTGCTCTCGGTGCCCGGCCGCGCCGAGGACAACAAGGACTGCCTGGTCACCCGCCTGCAGGACAACGGCTACCCGGAAGCGCGCATCGTCCACCGCCTGGACTGGGAAACCTCCGGCCTGATGGTCCTGGCCCGCGACGCCGACAGCCACCGCGAGCTGTCCCGGCAGTTCCACGACCGCGAGACCGAAAAGGCCTACACCGCGCTGTGCTGGGGCGAGCCGGAGCTGGACAGCGGGCGCATCGAACTGCCGCTGCGCTACGACCCGGAGAACAAGCCGCGGCACATCGTCGACCACGAGCACGGCCGCCACGCACTGACCTTCTGGCGCGTGGTGGAACGCTGCGGCCAGTACGCCCGGGTGGAGCTGACGCCGATCACCGGCCGCTCGCACCAACTGCGCGTGCACATGCTGTCCATCGGCCACCCCCTGCTCGGCGACCGCCTCTACGCCGAAGGCGAAGCCCTCACCCTGCGCGACCGCCTGTGCCTGCACGCCAGCCTGCTGTGCCTGACCCACCCACAGACCGGCGAGCGCCTGCGCTTCGAGTCGCCGGCGCCTTTCTGAGTGGGAGTCGCCTTACCCTGTCCTTGGATGGGCTTGCCTGCGGTAGCCGGACGTATCGGCACAATTCGCGGATAAGATCCGCGCCTACGCTGCCCACCCACACCATTCCCCATGTAGGAGCGCGCCCTGCGCGAAATCGCGGGCAGGGCCCGCTCCTACAGGTTGCAGTTGGGCACGGTATTCCGCGCCTACGCTGCCCCACCTGCGCCATTCCCGTGCGGGAACACGGCCTGCGCGATTCCGCGGGGGCCCGCCGTCCCTGCCATTTGCGATAAACTTCCGCCATCGTTGTCCGGAGTTTCCCATGCGTGCAGATCTCAACCAGGGCCTGATCGATTTCCTCGCGGCCTCGCCGACGCCGTTCCACGCCACCGCCAGCCTTGCCCGGCGCCTCGAGGAGGGCGGCTACCAGCGCCTCGACGAGCGTGACGCCTGGCGCACCGAGGCCGGTGGGCGCTACTACGTGACGCGCAACGACTCCTCGCTGATCGCCTTCAAGCTCGGCCGCAACGCGCCGCTGGAGCATGGCCTGCGCCTGGTCGGCGCGCACACCGACAGCCCCTGCCTGCGCGTCAAGCCGAACCCGGAACTGGCCCGCAAGGGCTACTGGCAGCTGGGCGTCGAGGTCTACGGTGGCGCCCTGTTCGCGCCCTGGTTCGACCGCGACCTGTCCCTGGCCGGCCGCGTCACCTTCCGCCTGGCCGGCAAGGTGGAAAGCCGCCTGATCGACTTCCGCGCGCCCATCGCGGTGATCCCCAACCTGGCCATCCACCTCAACCGCGAGGCCAACATGGGCTGGGCGATCAACGCCCAGACCGAGCTGCCGCCGATCCTCGCCCAGCTGGCCGCCGGCGAAACCCGCGACTTCCGCGACCTGCTCGGCGAGCAGCTGCAGAACGAGCACGGCATCATCGCCGACGCCATCCTCGACTACGAACTGAGCTTCTACGACACCCAGCGCGCCGCGGTGGTGGGCCTGGGCGGCGAGTTCATCGCCGGCGCCCGCCTGGACAACCTGCTGTCCTGCTATGCCGGCCTGGAGGCCCTGCTGGCCAGCGGCGACGAGCAGAGCGCGGTGCTGGTCTGCACCGACCACGAGGAGGTCGGCTCCTGCTCGGCCTGCGGCGCCGACGGCCCCTTCCTCGAACAGGTGCTGCGCCGCCTGCTGCCCGACGGCGACGCCTTCGTGCGGGTGATCCAGCGCTCGCTGCTGGTCTCCGCCGACAACGCCCACGGCGTGCACCCCAACTACGCCGACAAGCACGACGGCAACCACGGCCCGCTGCTCAACGGCGGCCCGGTGATCAAGGTCAACAGCAACCAGCGCTACGCCACCAGCAGCGAGACCGCCGGCTACTTCCGCCACCTGTGCCTGGAGAACGAGGTGCCGGTGCAGAGCTTCGTGACCCGCAGCGACATGGGCTGCGGCTCCACCATCGGCCCGATCACCGCCAGCCAGCTGGGCGTGCGCACCGTCGACATCGGCCTGCCGACCTTCGCCATGCACAGCATCCGCGAGCTGGCCGGCAGCCATGACCTGCGCTACCTGGCCAAGGTGCTGGGGGCTTTCTATGGCAGTGCCGAGCTGCCTTGAGGCTTGGGTTTTCGTAGGAGCGAGCTTGCTCGCGAACCTGGGCCTTCGTGTGTGGGGCCGGCCCTGGCTCCCTCTCCCTAACCCTCTCCCTGAAGGGAGAGGGACCGTTCGGCATCAAGCGTTACTTCAGCACTCGTCGGCCATTGCGGTGCGGCCGGTTAGCACTGTCCTGGCCGCCGGCACGGGCAAGCTCCCTCTCCCTTCAGGGAGAGGGCTGGGGAGAGGGGCGGACTGGCTCCCGGGTGCCTAGGTCAAGGGTTCGCGAGCAAGCTCGCTCCTACGAAGAGCCCTTCCCTCAATCCGGCACCTCCACGCTCACGTGAATCGCATCGTGCCGCCAGAACTCCAGGTCGCAGTCGATCACCCGGCCGTGCTGGTCGCGGTTGATGCGGGTGATGCGCAGTGCCGGGCTGCCCTCGGCCACTCGCAGGGCGCTGGCCGCTTCGCCGTGCAGGGCGGTGGGCACCATGTCGAAGCGCACGCGGCCGTAGCGGATGTCATAGCGGCTGGCGTAGAGGTCGGTCAGCGACTGGCGCAGGTCGCAGTCGAGGATGCCGGGGAAATAGGCCGGGTTCAGGTAGTGCTCCACGTACAGCACCAGGCGCCCGTCCACCCGCCGGGCGCGGCGGATCTGGTAGACGCTGGACAGCGCCGGCAGCTCCAGGTGCGCGCAGATCGCCGGGCTGGCCGGCAGTTGGCGCGCCGACAGCACCTCGGTGGCCGGCACCCGGTCCTGGCCGGCGACCATGGCGTGGAAGTGGCTGCGCACCAGCGGGTTGTACAGCAGCCGCGGCGGCGAGACGAACCAGCCGCGGCGCTCCTCGCGGTAGATCAGGCCCTGGGCCTCCAGCTGCGTCAGCGCCTCGCGCAGGGTGATGCGCGTGGTGTCGAACAGCTCGCTCAGGCGCCGCTCCGCCGGCAGCTTGCCGCCGGCCGGCAGCAGGCCGCTGTCGATCTGTTCCAGCAGCGCCCGGCAGATCGCCGTCACCGTCGGTAGCGCCTCGTCGCGCATGCTGTTTCCCTCTTTTGGACTAGACCAGCCCCAACCTGGGGCACTTCACCGCAACCGGTAACCCTTTCCACTGTAGGAATCCACGGTGACCGTCCGGTGACAGTGCCATGGCAAGCAGGCCCCATGCCAGCTCCGCGCCACAGCATAGCCCAGCCGCATCAAGGTCTTGTGCATGGTCTAGGCTGTATCCGGGTGCTGCCTGCCGACCCGCATGCCGGCGCCCGGACACGAAATTGTCATGCCCGCTTCGTAGATTGGCCTGGGTCTTGCTGATCTAGACCAGCGACGCGCCACGCCCGACCGGGGCGCGGCCCCCAATGCCAGAACCCGATGACCGAAGGAGCACCGAATGAAACGCTTGCTTGCTTCACTGCTGGGAACCGCGATTGCCCTGGGCAGCGCGACCACCATGGCCGCCGAGGCCGACCTGCAGGCGCTGGAACAGGCCGCGCGCAAGGAAGGCCAGGTGAACAGCGTGGGCATGCCCGACAGCTGGGCGAACTGGAAGGACACCTGGAAGGACCTGGAGAGCAAGTACGGGCTCAAGCACATGGACACCGACATGAGCTCGGCCCAGGAGCTGGCCAAGTTCAAGGCCGAGGGCGAGAACGCCAGCGCCGACATCGGCGACGTCGGCGCCGCCTTCGGCCCCATCGCCGTGCAGCAGGACGTCAGCCTGCCCTACAAGCCCAGCACCTGGGACCAGGTCCCGGAATGGGCCAGGGACAAGGATGGCCACTGGGCCCTGGCCTACACCGGGACCATCGCCTTCATCGTCAACAAGCAGCTGGTCAAGGACGTGCCGCACAGCTGGGCCGACCTGCTCAAGGGCAAGTACAAGGTCACCATCGGCGACGTCAGCAGCGCGGCCCAGGCGGTCAACGGCGTGCTCGCCGCGGCCATCGCCAACGGCGGCGACGAGAAGAACGTCAAGCCGGGCCTGGAGTTCTTCGCCCAGCTGGCCAAGCAGGGCCGCCTGTCGCTGACCAACCCGGTGATCAACACCCTGGAGAAGGGCGAGGTGGAAGTCGGCATCGTCTGGGACTTCAACGGCCTGAGCTACCGCGACCAGATCGACTCCAGCCGCTTCGAGGTGCTGATCCCCTCCGACGGCTCGGTGATCTCCGGCTACACCACCATCATCAACAAGTACGCCAAGCACCCCAACGCCGCCAAGCTGGCCCGCGAGTACATCTTCAGCGACGCCGGGCAGATCAACCTGGCCAAGGGCAACGCCCGGCCGATCCGCGCCGAGCACCTGGACCTGCCGGCCGAGGTCAAGGCCAAGCTGCTGCCCAACGAGCAGTACGCCAGGGCCCAGCCGATCAGGGACGGCCAGGCCTGGGAAGCGACCTCCAAGCGCCTGCCGCGCATGTGGCAGGAGAGCGTGATCATCAACATGCAGTGACGCAGCGCCGCCCCCGGCCATGGCCGGGGGCGCCCGTTCCGGTTTCCCCCAGCACAGGCAGCTACGATGTCCCGTCCCGTCATCCTGGTCATACTCGACGGCCTCAACTACGGCGTCGCCCATGACTGCATGGGCCACCTGCAGGCGCTCTGCAACGCCGGCCGCGGCCGCCTCTACCGCCTGCAGTGCGAGCTGCCGTCGCTGTCGCGGCCGCTCTACGAATGCCTGCTCACCGGCGTTGCGCCGATCGACAGCGGCATCCTGCACAACCAGGTTTCGCGCCTGTCGAAGGAGCGCAGCCTGTTCCACTATGCCCGCGACGCCGGCCTGACCACCGCGGCGGCGGCCTACCACTGGGTCAGCGAGCTGTACAACCGCTCGCCCTTCGACGCGGCCCGCGACCGCCACACCGAGGACGCGGCGCTGCCGATCCAGTACGGCCACTTCTACTGGACCGACCACTACCCCGACTCGCACCTGCTGGCCGACGCCGAGCACCTGCGCCGCCGCCACGCCCCCGACATGCTGCTGGCGCACCCGATGAACATCGACGACGCCGGCCACCGCCACGGCCTGAACAGCGCCCAGTACCGCAACGCCGCGCGCCAGGCCGACGTGCTGCTCTCGGAATACCTGCACCAGTGGCTGGCCGCCGGCTACCAGGTGATGGTCACCGCCGACCACGGCATGAACGACGACCGCAGCCACGGCGGCATCCTCCCCGAGGAGCGCGAGGTGCCGCTGTTCGTCTTCGGCGAGGCCTTCAGTCTCGACGACCAGGTGCGCCCGCGCCAGGTGGAGTTGTGCGGCAGCCTCTGCGAAATACTCGGCGCGGCCCACGACAAGCCGGTCTGCGACGGGCTGCTGCGGCCATGAGCGCGAACCGCGGAAAGCGCCTCGCCCTGCTCTGCCTGCTGCCCTTCGCGCTGTTCTTCTTCGCCTTCCAGATCGCGCCGCTGCTGTGGGTGGCGGTCAACAGCCTGCGCCGCGAAGAGGCCTGGGGCCTGGGCAACTTCGCCGAGATATTCGCCTCGCCCTTCTACCTGCAGGCGATCCGCTACAGCCTGGAGATTTCCCTGTGGTCGAGCCTGATCGGCCTGGCCATCGCCGTGCTCGGCAGCTATTCGCTGCGCCAGGTGGACAGCCGCCTGCGCGACTTCGTCATGGCCTTCGCCAACATGACCAGCAACTTCGCCGGGGTGCCGCTGGCCTTCGCCTTCATCATCATCCTCGGCTTCAACGGCGCCATCACCCTGCTGCTCAAGCAGGCCGGGCTGATCGAGGACTTCAACCTCTACTCCAAGACCGGCCTGATCATCCTCTACACCTACTTCCAGATTCCCCTGGGGGTGATGCTGCTCTACCCGGCCTTCGACGCCCTGCGCGAGGACTGGCGCGAGTCGGCGGCGCTGCTGGGCGCCAACCACTGGCAGTTCTGGCGGCACATCGGCATCCCGGTGCTGACGCCGGCGCTGCTGGGCACCTTCGTGATCCTCCTGGCCAACGCCCTGGGCGCCTACGCCACCGTCTACTCGCTGACCACCGGCAACTTCAACGTGGTGCCGATCCGCATCGCCGGCCTGGTCTCCGGCGACGTCTTCCTCGACCCGAACATGGCCAGCGCCCTGGCGATGATCCTGGTCGGGCTGATGACCGTCATCACCCTGGCCCACCAGTGGCTGCTGCGCCGGAGCTACCATGTCGAGAAACGCTAGCCCGCTGTACCACCGGCTGGTGGTCTACGCGCTGTTCCTGATCCTGCTGCTGCCCCTGGCCGCCACCCTGCTCTACTCCCTGGCCACCCAGTGGTCGGCGAGCGTGCTGCCCGACGGCCTGACGCTGAAGTGGTACCTGGCGCTGTGGACCGACCCGCGCTTCCTCACCGCCTTCGGCCAGTCGCTGCTGGTGTGCTTCGGCGCGCTGCTGCTGAGCGTGCTGCTGATCCTGCCGCTGATGTTCGTGGTGCACTACCACTACCCGCGCCTGGACGCGCTGATGAACGTGCTCATCCTGCTGCCCTTCGCGGTGCCGCCGGTGGTCTCCTCGGTGGGCCTGCTGCAGCTCTATGCCTCGGGCCCCCTGCCGCTGACCGGCACGCCCTGGATCCTCGTCGGCTGCTACTTCAGCATCGCCCTGCCGTTCATGTACCGGGCCATCGGCAACAACCTGCAGGCGATCAACCTGCACGACCTGATGGACGCCGCCCAACTGCTCGGCGCCAGCACCTGGCAGGCGGCCCTGCTGGTGGTGCTGCCGAACCTGCGCAAGGGCCTGATGGTGGCGCTGTTCCTGTCCTTCAGCTTCCTCATCGGCGAGTTCGTGTTCGCCAACCTGCTGGTCGGCACCCGCTACGAGACGTTGCAGGTCTTCCTCAACAACATGCGCAACAGCAGCGGCCACTACACCAGCGCGGTGGTGGTCTCCTACTTCCTCTTCATCCTGCTGCTGACCTGGGCCGCCAACCGCCTGAACAAGGACCGCACATGAGCTTCCTCAGCGTCGAACGCCTGAACAAGAGCTTCGGGGACACCCGGGTCTTCCAGGACATCGACTTCGCCGCCCGGCGCGGCGAGTTCGTCACCCTGCTCGGCCCCAGCGGCTGCGGCAAGTCCACCCTGCTGCGCTGCATCGCCGGGCTCACCGCGGTGGACAGCGGGCGCATCCTGATCGACGGCCAGGACCTGGTGCCGCTGCCGCCGCAGAAGCGCGGCATCGCCATGGTGTTCCAGAGCTACGCGCTGTTCCCCAACATGACCGTGCAGCAGAACGTCGCCTTCGGCCTGCGCATGCAGAAGGTGCCCTCTGCCGAAGCCGCCACCCGGGTGGCCGAGGTGCTGGAGATGGTCGAGCTGGGCCAGTACGCCGCGCGCTACCCGCACCAGCTCTCCGGCGGCCAGTGCCAGCGCGTGGCCCTGGCCCGCTCGCTGGTCACCCGCCCGCGCCTGCTGCTGCTCGACGAGCCGCTGTCGGCCCTGGATGCGCGCATCCGCAAGCACCTGCGCGAGCAGATCCGCCGCATCCAGCAGGAGTTGCAGCTGACCACGGTGTTCGTCACCCACGACCAGGAGGAGGCGCTGACGCTGTCCGACCGCATCGTGCTGATGAACGCCGGGCGCATCGTCCAGAGCGGCGACGCGGAAACCCTCTACACCGCGCCGGCCGACGCCTTCGCCGCCGGCTTCATCGGCAACTACAACCTGCTCGACGCCGAGCAGGCCGGCCGCCTGCTCGGCCGGCCCTTCGCCGGGCAGGTGGCGATCCGCCCGGAATCCCTGCGCCTGAGCCTGGATGCCGGCGACGGCATTGCCGCCCAGGTGCTGTCCCACAGCCTGCTGGGCAACGTCATCCGTTACCGGGTGCGGGCCAACGGCGTCGAACTCACGGTGGACGTGCTCAACCGCAGCGCGGAACGCCTGTATCCGGCCGGCGCCCACCTGGCGCTGGCGATCGATCATGAAAGCATCCGGGAGGTGGCCTGATGGCCCTGGTGATCTTCGACCTTGACGAAACCCTCATCGACGGCGACTGCGCCAGCCTGTGGAGCCGGCGCATGGCCGAGCTGGGCTGGGTCGACGGCGAGTCCTTCATCCGCCGCGACACCGAGCTGATGGCGCGCTACGCCCTGGGCGAGCTGTCCATGGAGGCCTACATGGCCTTCAGCCTGGAGCCCATGGCCGGGCGCAGCGTCGAGGAAGTGGAACGGGAGGTGGAAGCCTACGTCGAGGACGTCATCGAACCGCTGATCTACAACGACGCCTGCCGCACCCTGGCCCGGCACCGCGCCGCCGGCGACCGGCCACTGGTGATCTCCGCCTCCGGCGTGCACCTGGTGCAGCCGATCGCCGAGCGCATCGGCATCCAGGACGTGCTGGCCATCGACCTGGAGGTGGTGGACGGCCACTACAGCGGCCGCACCCAGGGCGTGCTGACCTACCGCGACGGCAAGATCATCCGCCTGCTCGACTGGCTCGGCGGCGACGAAAGCGCGCTGGCCAGCACGCACTTCTATTCCGACTCGCGCAACGACCTGCCGCTGCTGCGCCGCGTCGGCAACCCGCACACGGTCAACCCCGACCCGGTGTTGCGCGGCGAGGCGGAAAAACACGGCTGGGAAATCCTCGCCTGGCGCTGAGGCGCGAATCGCGGACGGAGTCCGCTCCTACAGGTGCGGGGAAACATCGTGTGCGGTCGAATCCGTAGGGCGCATAACGCCAACGGCGTTATCCGCCGCCATCCCCGGGCACCGGCGCCCAGGCCAACGGCGGATAACCGCGAACGGTTATTCGCCCTACGGTGCCATGGAATTACCCGGCAGGGCCGTAGGGCGCATAACGCCTACGGCGTTATCCGCCGCCATTCCCGGGCATCGGCGCCCGGGCCAACGGCGGATGACCGCGAACGGTCATTCGCCCTACGTCGCATGCGGGAGCGTGCGTCAGGCCAGGCTCTGGTCGACCAGCACCACCACCTTGCCCTGCACCTGGTTACTGGCCAGGGCCTCGAAGGCCTGCTCGGCGTCCTTGGCCACGAACTGGCGCTCCAGCTGGGGCTGCAGCTGGCCGCTGGCGAACAGCGGCCAGACGCGGGTGCCCAGCTCGGCGATCAGTTGCGCCTTGAAGTCGGCGTCGCGGCTGCGCAGCGTCGAACCGGTCAGCTGGATGCGCTTGCCCAGCAGCAGCGCCAGGTCCAGCTCGGCCTTGCGCCCGCCCATCAGGCCGATGACCACCCAGCGACCGTCCTGGCGCAGCACCTGCAGGTTGAGCGCCGCGTAGTTGGCGCCCACCGGGTCGAGGATCACGTCGAAGGGCGCGAAGTCGCGCAGCGACTCCAGCGCCTCGCCGCGCAGCACGCCGCCCTCGGCGCCGAGGGCCTCGCAGTAGGCCAGGCGCTCGGCGGAGCCGACGCTGACCCAGCAGGGGCTGCCGAAGGCCTTGCACAGCTGGATGGCCGCCGAGCCCACGCCGCTGGCACCGGCGTGCAGCAGGACCTTCTCGCCCGGCTGCAGGCCCGCCAGCTGGAACAGGTTGAGCCAGGCCGTGGCATAGACCTCCGGCAGCCCCGCCGCCTCGGCCAGCGACAGGCCGTTGGGCACCGGCAGCACGTGGCGGGCATCGACCACCACTTCCTCGGCCATGCCGCCGCCGGCAAGCAGCGCGCAGACGCGGTCGCCCACCTGCCAGGTGGCGCCGGCGCCCACTTCGCTGACCACCCCGGCGCATTCCAGGCCGAGGATGTCGCTGGCCCCCGGCGGCGGCGGGTAGAGCCCGGCGCGCTGCAGCAGGTCGGCACGGTTGAGCCCGGCTGCAGCCACGCGGATGCGCACCTGCCCCGCCCCGCAGGTCGGCGCCGGGCGCTCGGCCCACTCCACCCGCCCTTCGATACCTTGCAATGCGTTCACGCTACCTCCATAGTGCTTGCACGGCCCGCACCACGTCGGTCGGGCCTTTCTCTTCGCTCGTCGCGCCAGAGCCCAATCTCGAGCAGCTTGGAACCCGGCGACGCCAGATACGGCCTAATATGCGTCATAACTCCGCACCCAGTCGATTAAGCATGAAGCGATTTCTGCCCCGCACCGCCCTGCTGCTGGTCCTTGGCGCCAGCGCCCTGTCCGCGTTCGCCGCGCCCTCCGCCGGCCAGAACTCCTGGGACGGCCTGCAGCCGGACCGTGACCAGGTGATCGCCAGCCTGAACATCGTCGAGCTGCTCAAGCGCCATCACTACAGCAAGCCGCCGCTCAACGACGACCGTTCGGCGAAGATCTACGACGCCTACATCAAGGCCCTGGACCCGTCGCGGATGTACTTCACCGCCAGCGACATCGCCCAGTTCACGCCCTGGCGCACCCAGTTCGACGACTTCCTCAAGAGCGGCGAGCTGGACCCCGGCTTCACCATCTACAAGCGTCACCTGGACCGCCTCAAGGAGCGCCTGGACTTCGCCCTGGCGACGCTCGGCAAGGGCGTCGACAAGATCGACTTCAAGGTCGACGAGAGCCTGACCATCGACCGCGAGAACGCCGCGTGGGCGAAGAACAGCGCCGAACTCGACGACCTCTGGCGCAAGAAGGTCAAGGACGAGGTGCTGCGCCTGAAGATCGCCGGCAAGGACGACAAGGCCATCCAGGAACAGCTGACCAAGCGCTACAAGAACCAGCTGATGCGCCTGGAACAGACGCGCAGCGAGGACATCTTCCAGGCCTACATCAACGCCTTCGCGCAGACCTACGACCCGCACACCCAGTACCTGTCGCCGGACAGCGCGGAAAACTTCGACATCAACATGAGCCTGTCCCTCGAGGGCATCGGCGCCGTGCTGCAGAGCGACAACGACTACGTCAAGGTCGTGCGCCTGGTGCCGGCGGGCCCGGCCGAGAAGAGCAAGCAGATCGCCACCTCGGACAAGATCATCGGCGTCGCCCAGGGCAAGGGCGAGATGGTCGACGTGGTCGGCTGGCGACTCGACGAAGTGGTCAAGCTGATCCGCGGCCCGAAAGGCTCGCAGGTGCGCCTGGAGGTCATCCCCTCGAGCAACGCGCCGAACGACCAGACCAGCAAGATCGTCACCATCACCCGCGAGGCGGTGAAGCTCGAAGACCAGGCGGCGAAGAAGTCGGAGATCACCCTCGACCACGACGGCCGCAGCTACAAGCTCGGCGTGATCGACGTGCCGGCCTTCTACCTGGACTTCAAGGCCTACCGGGCGGGCGACCCGAACTACAAGAGCACCACGCGCGACGTGAAGAAGCTCATCGGCGAGCTGCAGAAGGACAAGGTCGACGGCATCGTCATCGACCTGCGCAACAACGGCGGCGGCTCCCTGCAGGAAGCCACCGAGCTGACCGGCCTGTTCATCGACCAGGGCCCGACCGTGCTGGTGCGCAACAGCGACGGCCGCGTCGACGTGCTCAACGATGACGAGGGCCAGGCCTTCTACACCGGGCCGATGACCGTGCTGGTCAACCGCCTGTCGGCCTCGGCCTCGGAGATCTTCGCCGGCGCCATGCAGGACTACCACCGCGCGCTCATCGTCGGCGGCCAAACCTTCGGCAAGGGCACCGTGCAGACCATCCAGCCGCTCAACCACGGCGAGCTGAAGCTGACCCTGGCCAAGTTCTACCGCGTCTCCGGGCAGAGCACCCAGCACCAGGGCGTGATCCCGGACATCAGCTATCCGTCCATCGTCGACGACAAGGAAATCGGCGAGAGCGCCCTGCCCGACTCCATGCCCTGGGACACCATCCGCCCGGTGCTGTCGGCGCAGAGCGACCCGTTCAAGCCGTTCCTCGACCAGCTGAAGATCCAGCACGATGCGCGCACCGAGCACAACGCCGACTTCGTCTACGCCCGCCAGCGCCTGGCCCTGGCCCAGGAGCTGATGAAGGAGAAGACCGTCAGCCTGAACGAGGCCAAGCGCCGCGCCCAGCAGAGCAGCATCGAGGGCCGCCAGTTGGCCATGGAGAACGCGCTGCGCAAATCCAAGGGCCAGGAGCCGCTGAAGGAGCTCAAGCAGGAAGACGACAACGCCCTGCCGGACGACGACAAGACCAAGCCCCAGGACGACGCCTACCTCACCGAGTCCGGGCACATCCTGCTGGACTACCTGACGCTCAGCTCGGCGGTGGCCAAGCACTGAAAGAGCGGAGTCGTCACGAAACAGTCATGACTCAGTAGTGAAATGCGCAAGGGCCGGGAGACCGGCCCTTCGTCTTTTCACCCACAGAGAACCGTCATGACCGTCACCGAGCAGTTGAGCGCGCTGGCCCAGATCCTCGCTCACGGCGACCTGCATTGTCTGTTCCAACCCATAGTGTCGCTCTCCGAGCGACGCCTGGTGGGCTACGAGGCCCTCACCCGCGGCCCCTCCAACAGCCCGCTGCACTCGCCTCTCACCCTGTTCAGCACCGCGCGCCACGCCGGCCGCCTGAGCGAGCTCGACGTGCTCTGCCGGCGCCGCGCCTGCCAGCGCTTCCACGAGCTGGGGCTGGCCGGCAAGCTGTTCCTCAACGTCGCCCCCGAGTCGCTGCTGGACCCCAACCACCAGCCCGGCCGCACCCTGCAGTTGCTGCAGACACTGGGCATAGCGCCGGGCGACGTGGTCATCGAGCTCACCGAACAGGCGCCCATCGAGGACTTCGGCCTGCTCGACACCGCCCTGCACCACTACCGCGCCATGGGCTTCTGCATCGCCCTGGACGACCTCGGCGCCGGCTATTCCAGCCTGCGCCTGTGGTCGGAACTGCGCCCGGACTACGTGAAGATCGACCGCCACTTCATCGACGGCATCCACCAGGACGGCGTCAAGCGCGAGTTCGTCGGCTCCATCCTGAAGATGGCCCACGCCTCCCGCGCCCAGGTGATAGCCGAGGGCATCGAACTGCCGGAGGAGCTGGCGGTGCTCTCGGAAATGGGCGTCGACCTGGTCCAGGGCTACCTCATCGGCCGCCCGCAGGAACAACCGGCGCGCGAGGTGCGCAGCCTGCTGCCGGACCTCGACCGTGTGGAGACCCTGCACGGCGAGGAACAGGCCGACCTGCGCCCGCTGTTGCTGGAGCAGCCGGCGGTGGGCCGCGACACGCCGATCGCCGAGGTGCTCGAAGCCTTCCGCGCCCAGGCCAACCTGAACGCCCTGGCGGTGCTCGACGAGCACCAGCAGCCGGTGGGCATCGTCCACCGCCACGCGCTCTCCGATGCCCTGCTCAAGCCCTTCGGCACCGAACTGTATGCGCGCAAGCCGATCAGCCGGCTGATGAGCGACGACTTCCTCGCGGTGGAGCGCAGCCAGTCGCTGCAGCAGGTCAGCCGCCTGCTCACCAGCCGCGCGCGGCAGCGCATCGAGGAAGACTTCATCATCACCCAGGGCGGCCGCTACCTCGGCCTGGGCCGGGTGATCGACGTGCTCAAGCTGATCACCGAACTGAAGATCCGCCAGGCGCGCTACGCCAACCCGCTGACCCTGCTGCCGGGCAACGTGCCCATCCAGCAGTGCCTGGCGCGCCTGCTGCAGCAGGACCGCGAGGCGGCGGTGTGCTACGTCGACATCGACAGCTTCAAGCCCTTCAACGACCTCTACGGCTATGCCCGCGGCGACGAAGTGCTGCTGTGCCTGGCGCAGTGCCTGAGCGACCGGGTGGACCCCAGCTGCGACTTCGTCGGCCATATCGGCGGCGACGACTTCATGCTGGTGTTCACCTCCGAGGACTGGCGCAACCGCCTCAACCACCTGCTGGAGGACTTCCAGGGCCAGTGCCGGCGCTTCTACAACCAAGAGCACCTGCAGGCCGGCTGCTTCGTCGCCTACAACCGCCGCGGCCAGCGCCAGGAATTCCCGTTGCTGTCGCTATCGATCGGCGTGGTGCACCTGAAGCCCGGCGCCAGCGAGCGCCTGGACGCGGCGCAGCTGGCGGGCATCGCCTCGGAGGCCAAGCGCCACGCCAAGGAAGTCCCCGGCTACAGCCGGCACGTCATCACGCTGGAATAGAAGCCGCTCAGAGGCCCAGGCGCGCAGCCAGGGCCTGGTAGCGCGCGGCCTGCTCGGAATCCGCGGCGAGGCCCTCGGCCCCGTCGCGGTAGAGCTCGGCCAGGCGCCGCGCGGCCAGCGGGTGCCCGGCCTCCGCGGCGCGGGCCCAGTGGCGCGCCGCGGCGGCGCCGTCCGGCTGCCGCTGCGCGCTGCCCTGCAGGGCCTGCACACCCAGTTGGTAGGCGGCCTTGGCATCGCCGCCGGCGGCCGCCAGGGCGAGCAGGCGCAGGCCCTCCTCGCGGGCGCCGAAGCCCTGGCCGCGGAACAGCAGCAGGTGGCCATAGAAGCTCTGGGCGGGCACGTCGCCCAGGTTGGCCATGCGCGAGAACTGCCCCTGCATCCACTGCCAGGCGCGCGGCTGGCGGACCAGCCAGGGCCAGCCCATCAGGCGTCGCGCCACGGCGTAGGCCAGGCGGGCGCGCAGGCGCCAGACGAACTCGCGGCTCACGGCTCTTCCGGGTAGTCGAACTCGAACACCCGCACCACCTCGGCGGCGTGCCAGCCCGCCGCCGCGGGGCCGTCCGAGGCGCCGGAGAAACGCCCCAGGCGCTCCACGCATTCGAAGAACCCGGTGCGCGGCAGGCGGCTGGCGCCCTGGCTGATCACCAGCGAGCTGCGCAGCGGCCGGCCGGCGCGGGCATCGAGCTGCGCCAGGTGCTCCAGGGCCGCGGTCAGGGTGGTCATGGCCGGCGTGGGCAGTTGCAGGCGCTCGATCAGCGCCCGGTAGGTCAACAGGTGGCGTTGGCGGCGCGCGTCTTCCAGCTCGTCCAGCAAGCCCTGCCAATGCTTGCGGCTGATATGCACGCTCAAGATGCCGACTCCGACTTCGCTGCGCCCAGCGCGCGACGCAGGCCATGCTCGATGGCTTCGCTGACCTCGCGCTCGCCGCTTTCGATCATCCCCAGGTAGGACGGGCTGATGCCCACCTCGCGGGCCACGCTCTCCAGGGACAGGCCGCGCGCCTCGCGCAGCTCGCGCCAGGAGGCGCTCGGTGCGGCAACCGGGGCGGCAACTGCGGGGGGCTGGGCGGCGCGGGCGCCGGCAGCGGCCAGCAGCGCCTGGTAGTCGGCCCAGGGAAGCACGGCGTACTCCGCTTCGCCGTCTCGCGTGATCACTTGCACATTCATCGACAACACTCCTTGCATGCCGGCATTTCAACGGGCAAAGACGGCAAACCCTGGCGCCTGCCCGGCATTCCGACCTTTCACAGTATCGCCCATGAAACGCCGCTCGGCCTCATCGGGCGCATCACCACGCGCGGCATCGCGAAGCCGCGCACGCTTCGCTGGCCGGCGACTCAGCCGCGGGCCGGCCGCTCCGGCCCCGGCAACAGCGCCAGGGACTGGCGTATCTCGCGGCTCTGCGCATCGCGCCAGACCTTGAAGGCATCCAGCTCGGCCTGCCAGTGGCGCACCACCCAGGCCAGCACCGCCAGGTCGTCCAGCAGGCCCACGCCGGGCAGCCAGTCGGGGATCATGTCCAGCGGCGAGAGGAAATACAGCAGCGCCGCCACCACCGCCAGCAGCGCCCTGGGGTTGAGCTGGCGATACTGCCCGCGCACGGTGGCCAGGGCCAGTTCCTGCAGCAGGCGCAGGTCGGCCTTGACCAGTTTCAGCCGCGCGCTCTTGCGCGCCACGGCGAACAGCAGGGCCGGTACCCGACCCCGGGCGAGAAAGCGTTCGGCCAGGGCCAGATAACGGTCGAAACCGGCGGGTTTCTTCATCGGGCACCTCGTCCCGGCGGTGTCGCCGGGGGCTTGGGGGTTATCCACCTTTCCTGTGGATAACTCTGTTGAAAGTATCCGGTCTCCACGCCGGAAAGCCCGTCGCCAGCGGCCTACAGACAGATCGGCGATTTTTTGTTCAGCTTAGGAAACCTTATAAAAATCATACAGTTGCGGCTATTCGATATCACCCTTCGCTGTCAAGCACCGGCCGTAACCACGGCTGCGACATATATGTGCATAAGGGTAACATCCCGCACCGGACTTCGCCCTTTCCGACCGCCTGGTCAGCCGCAGAGCAGCGCTATCATCCTGCAGAAACAGGAACGCCCCGCAGGGGCGGGGCGTCCTCTTGGTACTAATGTACTCAGTTCTGCGCCGGGGCTTGCGGCTGCTCGCCGCCGGCCTGGTTGGCATCCTTGATGCCCAGCAGTTCCAGGTCGAACACCAGCACCGAGTTGGCCGGGATGGTCGGGCTCGGGCTCTGCGAGCCGTAGGCCAGTTCGCTGGGGATGAAGAGCTTGATCTTCTCGCCCACGTGCATCAGCTGCAGGGCCTCGACCCAACCCGGGATCACGCCGTTGACCGGCAGGTCGATGGGGCTGCCGCGCTGGATGGAGCTGTCGAACACGGTGCCGTCGGTCAGCTTGCCCTCGTAGTGCACGGTGACCACGTCGGTGGCCTTGGGCTGCGGGCCGTCGGCCTTCTTCACCACTTCGTACTGCAGGCCGGACTTGGTGGTGACCACGCCTTCGCGCTTGCCGTTGTCCTCGAGGAACTTCTTGCCGGCCTTGAGGGTTTCCTCGCTCAGCTTGGCCATGCGTTCCTCGGAACGCTTCTGCAGGTCGGTGAACGCCTGGGTCAGCTCTTCATCGGTGACGCGCTGCGGCTTCTTGCCAATGGCATCCTCGATGCCCTGGGCCACGGCCTTGGAGTCCAGATCGTTCATGCCTTCCTGGGCCAGGCTCTTGCCCATGTTCAGGCCGATGCCGTAGGAAGCCTTCTGCGCCGACGTCTTGAGCTCCACATTGGCAGCCTGCTGATCGCAGCCCGCGAGAACCAGGCCGACCAGTGCGATCGCTGCCGCCAACCGATGTTGTTTCATGCTGATTCCTTGTCTGATTGCCATGCTGGCATTTCGATGAAACCGCGAGCTTATCAGGGCGCCGCGGCCAATGGCTATGGGCAATAGGAACCGCCGCCGGGGGATAAGTTCCCACGGCAAACTTATAGAAAAATTAAGAGGATAGGCGCTGCGAACGGCGTCGCGCGGGGCGACTTTCCCGGGGCCGGGAAAGACAAAGCCCCCAGGCATTTCTGCCTGAGGGCTTGGAATATGGCGCAGCGGACGGGACTCGAACCCGCGACCCCCGGCGTGACAGGCCGGTATTCTAACCGACTGAACTACCGCTGCGTCGGACCACGAGATTGGTGGGTGATGACGGGATCGAACCGCCGACCCTCTGCTTGTAAGGCAGATGCTCTCCCAGCTGAGCTAATCACCCTTCACTCTCGAAGTGGGGCGCATTCTACGGGCGCATTTTCACCCTGGCAAGCCCCTGAGTGAAAAAAATTTTCAGATGTTCCAAAGGCTTAGGAAATGTCGACGAAGTCGGTAACGGGGTTGGCCTGGAGAGCCGCTAGCGGAATAATGCGGACCTTTCGTGTCCCGGGAGTTTGATCCTCATGTGGTTCCGTAACCTGCTCGTCTACCGCCTCACCCAGGATCTGCAGATCGATGCCGATGCCCTCGAGAAAGCCCTGGCCAGCAAGCCGGCGCGCCCCTGCGCCAGCCAGGAACTGACCACCTACGGCTTCACCGCCCCCTTCGGCAAGGGCCCCGACGCGCCCCTGGCCCACGCCAGCCAGGGCTTCTACCTGATCAGCGCGCGCAAGGAGGAACGCATCCTCCCCGGCAGCGTGGTGCGTGACGCGCTGAAGGACAAGGTGGACGAGATCGAGACCGCGCAGATGCGCAAGGTCTACAAGAAGGAGCGCGACCAGCTCAAGGACGAGATCGTCCAGAGCCTGCTGCCGCGCGCCTTCATCCGCCGATCCTCGACCTTCGCCGCGATCGCCCCGGAGCTGGGCCTGATCCTGGTCGACAGCGCCAGCGCGAAGAAGGCCGAGGACCTGCTCTCCACCCTGCGCGAGGCCCTCGGCTCGCTGCCGGTGCGCCCGCTCAGCGTCAAGGTCGCGCCCAGCGCCACCCTCACCGACTGGGTCAAGACCCAGGAAGCCGCCGGCGACTTCTTCGTGCTCGACGAGTGCGAGCTGCGCGACACCCACGAGGACGGCGGCGTGGTGCGCTGCAAGCGCCAGGACCTGACCAGCGACGAGATCCAGCTGCACCTGTCCTCCGGCAAGCTGGTCACCCAGCTGGCCCTGGCCTGGTCGGACAAGCTCAGCTTCGTGCTCGACGACAAGCTGGCGATCAAGCGCCTGCGTTTCGAGGAACTGCTGCAGGAACAGGCCGAGAAGGACGGCGGCGACGACGCCCTCGGCCAGCTCGACGCCAGCTTCATCCTGATGATGCTGACCTTCGGCCAGTTCCTGCCGGCGCTGTTCGAGGCGCTGGGTGGCGAGGAAATCCCCCAGGGCATCTAACCCCCGTCCCGGCCGGCGCCCCCGGGCGCCGGCCCCGACAGTAACCACAAGGAGCGCCACCCATGCGCGCCATCGCCTTGCTGAGCCGCTTCGTCGGCAACACCTTCGCCCTCTGGGTACTGCTGTTCGCCGTGCTGGCCTTCCTCGCCCCGCAGTGGTTCCGCCCGCTGGCACCGGCGATAGTGCCGATGCTCGGCATCGTCATGTTCGGCATGGGCCTGACGCTGAAGCTGGAAGACTTCGCCGAGGTGGCCCGCCACCCCTGGCGCGTGTGCCTGGGCGTGGTCGCCCACTTCGTCATCATGCCCGGCGTGGCCTGGCTGCTGTGCCGGTTGCTGCAACTGCCGGCGGAAATCGCCGTGGGCGTGATCCTGGTCGGCTGCTGCCCCAGCGGCACCGCCTCCAACGTCATGACCTGGCTGGCCCGCGGCGACCTGGCGCTGTCGGTGGCCATCGCCGCGGTGACCACCCTGCTCGCCCCGCTGCTGACCCCGGCGCTGATCTGGCTGCTGGCCTCGGCCTGGCTGCCGGTGTCCTTCGCCGAGCTGTTCTGGTCGATCCTCCAGGTGGTGCTGCTGCCCATCGCCCTGGGCGTGGTTGCCCAGCGCCTGTTCGGCGCGCGGGTGGGCAAGGTGGTGGAAGCGCTGCCGCTGGTCTCGGTGGTCTGCATCGTGGTGATAGTCGCGGCGGTGGTGGCGGCCAGCCAGGCGAAGATCGCCGAGTCCGGCCTGCTGATCATGGCCGTGGTGATCCTCCACAACGGCTTCGGCTTCCTCCTCGGCTACCTCGCCGGGCGCGCCTTCGGCCTGCCCCTGGCGCAGCGCAAGTCGCTGGCGCTGGAGGTCGGCATGCAGAACTCCGGGCTCGGCGCGGCCCTGGCCAGCGCCCACTTCTCGCCGCTGGCGGCGGTGCCCAGCGCGCTGTTCAGCGTCTGGCACAACATCTCCGGGGCTACCCTGTCGAGCTGGTTCCGCCGCCTGACGGACAAGCCCGACCAGGCTTCCTGAGGGCCGCCGGCCCGGGCGCGACCACAGGTTGCCGCCCGGGCCAGAATGTGCAAAATACTGCGCATCGTGAGGACGACCTCACCACCGCCAGGTGCACCGACGGGGACGGCCCTGCCCATCAGTCGTCCCGGAGGTCCCCATGTCCTGGTTCATCCTGTTCGCCGCCGGCCTGTTCGAAGTGGCCTGGGCCGTCGGTCTGAAATACACCGAAGGTTTCACCCGCCCGTGGCCCAGCGTGCTGACCGCACTGGCCATGGCCGCCAGCATCGGCCTGCTGGGCCTTGCCATGAAACAGCTGCCGCTGGGCACCGCCTACGCCATCTGGACCGGCATCGGCGCGCTGGGCACCGTGACCCTCGGCATCCTGCTGTTCGGCGAATCCGTCGCCCCGCTACGCCTGCTCAGCATCGCGCTGATCCTCTGCGGCCTGGTCGGGTTGAAGTTAAGCCATTGAAATCGGCATGTCCGCCCTGTCGCTTTCCCGGAAAAGTCCCGGTATGCTGCGGCGACTGTGCTTGCCAGGATCGTCACGGCTGATGACCTGAAGGCGGCGACGCTCTTCGTCCGGCCCGGCCCACACCTTGCAACTCAGAACAGGCGGCGGTAACGCCGTGCAGCAGCAATCCACAACGTTCAAGGTGTAATTCCATGTCGAATCGTCAGACCGGCACCGTCAAATGGTTCAACGATGCCAAGGGCTTTGGCTTCATCACCCAGGAAAACGGTGGCGACCTGTTCGTTCACTTCCGTTCCATCCAGGGCAATGGCTTCAAGTCGCTGCAGGAAGGCCAGAAGGTCTCCTTCATCGTTGTAGAAGGCCAGAAAGGCCTGCAGGCGGACGAAGTTCAGGTCATCTGAACCTCGCGCCCCTGTGAAAAAGCCCCGGCTCTGCCGGGGCTTTTTCGTTTCAGCGGGCGTTGCCGCGCAGGTCCGTCACCAGCGCCTGCAGGTGCTCGCGCCGGGCCTGCTGCGGCGGCAGCGGCTGCCCCGCCACCAGGCGCACGCGCGACCAGATGCGCCTGAAGAAGCCCTTGCCCGGGTCGCGGCTGAAGAAGCTGCCCCACAGGCCCTGCAGCGCCATGGGGATCACCGGCACCGGGGTCTGTTCGATGATCCGCTCCACCCCGCCGCGGAACTCGTTCATCTCGCCGTCGGCGGTCAGCTTGCCCTCGGGGAAGATGCACACCACCTCGCCGTCCTCCAGGTACTGCGCCACGCGGCGGAAGGCCTCCTCGTAGATGCGCTCGTCCTCGTGGCGCGCGGCGATGGGCACGGCGCCGGCGGTGCGGAAGATGAAGTTGAGCACCGGCAGGCGGAAGATCTTGTAGTACATCACGAAGCGCACCGGGCGGCGGATGGAGCCGGCGATGAGCAGCGCGTCGACGAAGGACACGTGGTTGCACACCAGCACCACCGGGCCCTCGTCGGGGATGGCCTCGAGGTTCTGGTGGTCGACGCGGTACATGGAGTGGCTGAGCAGCCAGACCAGGAAGCGCATGGTGAACTCGGGCACGATCCTGAAGATGTACACGTTCACCGCGACGTTCATCAGCGACAGCACCAGGAACAGCTGCGGGATGCTCAGCCTGGCCACCGACAGCAGCAGGATGGACACGATGGCGGCCACCACCATGAACAGCGCGTTGAGGATGTTGTTCGCGGCTATCACCCGGGCCCGCTTGTCCTCCTCGGTGCGCGCCTGGATCAGCGCGTACAGCGGCACTATGTAGAAGCCGCCGAAGACGCCGATGCCGAGGATGTCGCCGAGCACCGCCCAGCTCTGCGGGTGCTCCAGCACCTCCAGCCAGGTGAATGGCGCGGCGCCGACGGGGAAGCCGCCGCTGTGCCACCACAGCAGGATGCCGAACAGGCTCAGGCCAATGGAGCCGAAGGGCACCAGGCCGATCTCCACCTTCTTGCCCGAGAGCTTCTCGCAGAGCATCGAGCCCAGCGCGATGCCCACCGAGAACACCGTGAGGATCAGCGTCACCACGCTCTCGTCGCCGTGCAGCAGCTCCTTGGCGTAGGTGGGGATCTGCGTCAGGTAGACCGCGCCGAGGAACCAGAACCAGGAGTTGCCCACCAGCGAGCGCGACACCGCCGGGCGCTGGCCGAGACCCAGGCGCAGGATGCTCCAGGACTGCCGGAAGATGTTCCAGTCCAGTTGCAGCTGCGGCAGCGCGGCGGCGGCGCGGGGAATGCCGCGGCTGGCCAGGTAGCCGCAAGCGGCCACCAGCACCACGGCGATGCCCACCGCCGGGGCGTAGGCCTGGCGCGACATGAGCACACCGGCGCCGATGGTGCCGGCGAGGATGGCCAGGAAGGTGCCCATCTCCACCAGGGCGTTGCCGCCGACCAGCTCGTCGTCGCGCAGGTGCTGCGGCAGGATCGAGTACTTCACCGGGCCGAACAGCGCCGAGTGGGTGCCCATGGCGAACAGCGCGAGGAACAGCAGCGGCAGGCTGCCGAGCAGGAAGCCCGCGGCGCCCACCAGCATGATGACCACCTCGGCCAGCTTCAGCGCGCGCATCAGCGCGTCCTTGTTGAACTTCTCGCCGAACTGCCCGCCCAGGGCGGAGAACAGGAAGAACGGCAGGATGAACAGCAGCGCGCAGAGGTTGACCAGCAGGTTGCGGTCACCGCCGATGCTCAGGTGGTAGAGGATCGCCAGGATCAGCGACTGCTTGAAGATGTTGTCGTTGAAGGCGCCGAACAGCTGGGTGATGAAGAACGGCAAAAAGCGCCGGGTGCCCAGCAGGGCGAATTGCGAGTGTTGGCTCATCGTCCGTGTGTACCTGGTCAGGCGACCCCGAAAGCGGGCCGGGAGGACGCCGCGGCGTCCGTCGCAGATTTGACTGCAACTGCGGTGCCTCTGGCCACATCCGCGGGCAAAAATTCCGAATTGCCTCTCGCATGACCGGACAGGCCGGGGCGAAATCGCGGACGGAGTGCGTTGCCGGAAAGCAGCGCATTTCTCCCCCGAAGGAGCAACTGCCTTACAGACCGCGCCGATGTGCCCTTCGTAGGAGCGAGCTTGCTCGCGAACAGACTCCGCTGCGGGGCTCATTCGCGAGCAAGCTCGCTCCTACGAGAAGCCGTGCCCACCGGAATGGTAGGAGGACCTTGTCCGCGATAGCCGGAACCCCCGGCGCGATTCGCGGATAAGATCCGCTCCTACGCCACCCCACCCACGCCATTCCCTGTAGGAGCGCGCCCTGCGCGCGAAATCGCGGGCAGGGCCCGCTCCTACGGGTTACCGGCTGGCATGTCTGAGCGCCCGCACGCCAGGCGGTATTCCCCCGGCGCCACGCCGTAGGCCTGCTTGAACTGGCGGCTGAGGTGGCTCTGGTCGGCATAACCTAGCTGCGCCGCCACCGAGGCCGGCGCGCAGCCGCCCTTGAGCAGGGCGCGGGCCTGTTCCAGGCGGCGTTGCTTGATCCAGGCATGGGGCGGCAGGCCGGTGGCCTTGCGGAACACCCGGGCGAAGTGGAAGGGCGACAGGTTCACCGCCGCCGCCAGTTCTTCCAGCGATGGCGGCTCGACCAGCCGGGCGGCCAGCAGTTCGCGGGCGCGGGCCACCGCCAGCGGTTCCTGCCCGGCCGGGCGTGCCTCGGGCACCCGCGCGTAGCGCTGGAACAACAACAGCAGCGCCTCGCGCCAGCAGGTCTGGCGCTCCAGGCTGCTGGCATTGGATTCCAGCAGACGATGCACATGCAGGAAGGCGCGGCTCAGCTCCGCGTCGTGCAGCACGCTGGCATCGAAGGTCGGCAGGCCTCGGCCGCCCAGCTCCAGCTCGTCGAGCACGCTGCCGACCTGCTCGATCTCCGGATAGAACCCCCGGTACAGCCAGCCCGCCTCGTGGGCCTTGGAGCCGGTATGGACCTCGTCGGGGTTGATCAGCACCAGGCTGCCGGTCGGCGCCAGGTGCTCGGCGCCGCGGTGGCGGAAGCGCTGGGCGCCCTGCTCGATCAGCACCAGGGCGAAGCCTTCGTGGACGTGGGGGGCGAAGCGCTGCTCGATGAAGCGTGCGTGCAGCAGCTCCAGGCCGCCCAGTTCCTGGGCCCGCCAGAAGCGCGTCTGCTCGCCGTGGGCGCTGTCGAGGGGCATGCCGGGTGCTCAGCCGATGAAGCCGGCTTCCAGGGCGGCCTTAACCTGCGGCCACTCCAGGTCGGTGATGCTGTAGAGGACGGTGTCGTCCAGGCGCCCGCCGGCCAGGCGCCGGTGGTTGCGCAGCACGCCCTCGCGCAGCGCGCCGAGCTTCTCGATGGCGCGCTGCGAGCGCAGGTTGCTGGCGGCGGTCTTGAGCTGCACGCGGACCATCTTCCAGTTGTCGAAGGCCTGGCGCAGCATCAGGTACTTGATGCTGGCGTTCAGCCCGGTGCCGTGCTGCGCCGCGTCCAGCCAGGTGCCGCCGATCTCGCAGGCCGGCAGCGCCGGGAGGAAGTCCATGAAGCGGGTGGTGCCCACCAGTTGGTTGCCCAGGCGCACCACCAGCGGCAGGGCGCGGCCCTCGCGCTGCTCGGCGAGGCTGTTGCGGTACCAGTCCGGGCGCTGCGGCGCGCTCATGAACCTCAGCGCCTCGCGGTTGGCCTCGGCCAGGGCCACCAGCTCGGGCACGTCGGCCTCGACCATGGGTTCCAGGCGCAGCGCACCGCGCTGCAGGGTGATGGGTGACGGTCTGAACATGGCCCCTCCTCGTACCTCGGCGTTCCGCCAGCCCCTATCGGAACCCGGCGCCCGGCAATAGTGCCACAGCGGCGCCAGGGCGCGGCGGACGGGCCCTGGGCGAAACGGCCGGCAAAGCTACCAGCGCTTTCCCACTGCGGCAAGCGGCCTCTGAGACCTTGGTCGCAGGGGTTCTGACAGCATCGGACTTTGGTGCGAAACTGCATCCCAGCAGCTCCTGCGGGGGAGCGCGTCGATTTCTCGGAGTTCGCATGTCGTTGTCCAGCGGGCTGATCGCCACGGTCGCCTTTCTCTACATGGCCATCCTGTTCGCCATCGCCTTCTATGGCGACCGCCGCCGCGCGCCCCTGTCGCCGCGCCTGCGCGCCTGGGTCTACAGCCTGTCCCTGGCGGTGTACTGCACCAGCTGGACCTTCTTCGGCGCCGTCGGCCAGGCCGCCGGCCAGCTCTGGTCGTTCCTGCCGATCTACATCGGCCCCGTGCTGCTGATGCTCTTCGCGCCCTGGGTGCTGCAGAAGATGATCATGATCAGCAAGCAGGAGAACATCACCTCCATCGCCGACTTCATCGCCGCGCGCTACGGCAAGTCCCAGGCCCTGGCGGTGGTGGTGGCGCTGATCTGCGTGGTCTGCGTGCTGCCCTACATCGCCCTGCAGCTCAAGGGCATCGTCCTGGGCGTGAACCTCTTGATCGGCGCCGGCGCCGACTCCGGCGGCAGCCGCGCCCAGGACACGGCGCTGATCGTCTCGCTGGTGCTGGCGCTGTTCACCATCGTCTTCGGCACCCGCAGCCTGGACGTCACCGAGCACCACCGCGGCATGGTGCTGGCCATCGCCTTCGAGTCGCTGGTCAAGCTGGCCGCCTTCCTCGCCGTGGGCATCTTCGTCACCTTCGGCCTCTACGACGGCTTCGGCGACCTGCTGGACAAGGCCCGCGACGCCCCGCAGCTGGCCGAGTACTGGCAGGAAACCGTGCACTGGCCGGCCATGCTGCTGCAGACCGGCGTGGCCATGACCGCCATCATGTGCCTGCCGCGGCAGTTCCACGTGCTGGTGGTGGAGAACATCGAGCCGCGCGACCTCAACCTGGCGCGCTGGGTGTTCCCCGCCTACCTGGTGCTGGCCGCGCTGTTCGTGGTGCCCATCGCCCTGGCCGGGCAGATGCAGCTGCCGCCGGGGGTCATCCCCGACTCCTTCGTGATCAGCCTGCCGCTGGCCGAGGCGCACCC
This sequence comes from Pseudomonas sp. 273, assembly GCF_029201425.1. Lineage (NCBI taxonomy): Bacteria > Pseudomonadati > Pseudomonadota > Gammaproteobacteria > Pseudomonadales > Pseudomonadaceae > Pseudomonas > Pseudomonas sp. 273. The sequence continues at coordinate 1,257,241 of NZ_CP116775.1, read as the reverse complement.
GGCGCTGGCGCTGCTGGCCTTCATCGGCGGCGCCTCGGCGGCCACCGGCATGGTCATCGTGGCCAGCGTGGCGCTGTCCACCATGGTCTCCAACGACATGCTGCTGCCCTGGCTGCTGCGCCGCCGCGGCGGCAACGACGAGCAGCCCTTCGAGGTGTTCCGCCACTGGCTGCTCACCGTGCGCCGGGTCAGCATCGCCCTGATCCTCCTGCTGGCCTACGTCAGCTACCGCCTGCTGGGCTCCACCGCCAGCCTGGCGACCATCGGCCAGATCGCCTTCGCCGCCATCGCCCAGCTGGGCCCGGCGATGATAGGCGCGCTGTACTGGAAGCAGGCCAACCGCCGCGGCGTGTTCGCGGGCCTGGCCGCCGGCTCCGCGCTCTGGGCCTACACCCTGGTGCTGCCGGTGATCGCCCGCAGCCTGGGCTGGCCGCTGGAGCACTTCCCCGGGCTGACCTGGCTGGCCGGCCACCCCTTCGGCGTCAACATCGAGCCGCTGACCCTCGGCGTGCTGCTCTCGCTGATCGGCAACTTCGCCCTGTTCGGCCTGGTCTCGGTGTTCTCTCGCACCCGCGTCTCCGAGCACTGGCAGGCCAGCCGCTTCATCGGCCAGGAAATCTCCCAGCGGCTCAGCTCGCGCTCGATGCTGGCGGTCCAGCTGGAAGACCTGCTGATGCTCGCCGCGCGCTTCGTCGGCGAGGAGCGCGCGCGGCAGAGCTTCATCCGCTTCGCCTACCGCCAGGGCAAGGGCTTCGTGCCCAGCCAGAACGCCAACGACGAGTGGATCGCCCACACCGAGCGCCTGCTCGCCGGCGTGCTCGGCGCCTCCTCGGCGCGCGCGGTGGTCAAGGCCGCCATCGAGGGCCGCGAGATGCAGGTGGAGGACGTGGTGAAGATCGCCGACGAAGCCTCCGAGGTGCTGCAGTTCAACCGCGCCCTGCTGCAGGGCGCCATCGAGAACATCACCCAGGGCATCAGCGTGGTCGACCAGTCGCTGCGCCTGGTGGCCTGGAACCACCGCTACATCGAGCTGTTCGAGTACCCCGACGGGCTGATCCACGTCGGCCGGCCGATCGCCGACATCATCCGCTACAACGCCGAGCGCGGCCTGTGCGGGCCCGGCGACCCCGACCTGCACGTGGCCAAGCGCCTGTACTGGATGCGCCAGGGCACCCCGCACACTTCCGAGCGGCTGTTCCCCAACGGCCGCGTCATCGAGCTGATCGGCAACCCCATGCCCGGCGGCGGCTTCGTCATGAGCTTCACCGACATCACCGCGTTCCGCGACGCCGAGCACGGCCTCAAGGAAGCCAACGAGAGCCTGGAGCAGCGCGTCGAGGAACGCACCCAGGAGCTCTCGCAGCTGAACCAGGCGCTGACCGAGGCCAAGGGCACCGCCGAGGCCGCCAACCAGTCGAAGACGCGCTTCCTCGCCGCGGTCAGCCACGACCTGATGCAGCCGCTGAATGCCGCGCGGCTGTTCTCCGCGGCGCTGGCGCACCAAGGCGGGATGTCCGGCGAGGCCAGCGACCTGGTGCGCCACCTGGATTCCTCGCTGCGTTCGGCCGAGGACCTGATCACCGACTTGCTGGACATCTCGCGCCTGGAAAGCGGCCGCGTCAGCGCCGAGCGCGCGGCCTTCCCGCTCAGCGCCCTGCTCGACCCGCTGGGCGCCGAGTTCCGCGCCCTGGCCCAGGAACAGGGCATCGACTTCCACCTGCGCGGCAGCAAGCTGCGGGTGGACAGCGACATCAAGCTGCTGCGCCGGGTGCTGCAGAACTTCCTGACCAATGCCTTCCGCTACGCCAAGGGCCGCGTGCTGCTGGGCGTGCGCCGCGAGGACGGGCACCTGCGCCTGGAGGTCTGGGACCGCGGCCCGGGCATCCCGGAGGACAAGCTCAGCGTGATCTTCGAGGAATTCAAGCGCCTGGACAGCCACCAGACCCGCGCCGAGAAAGGCCTGGGCCTAGGCCTGGCGATCGCCGACCGGCTGTGCAAGGTGCTCGGCCACCGCCTGCAGGTGCGCTCCTGGCCGGGCAAGGGCAGCGTGTTCAGCGTCAGCGTGCCGCTGGCGCGGCAGCCGGCGCCGGCCGAGCTCAACGGCCACAAGGCCGAGGTGCCCACCGAGCTGAACGGCGCCCAGGTGCTGTGCGTGGACAACGAGGACAGCATCCTGGTCGGCATGAACAGCCTGCTCAGCCGCTGGGGCTGCCGCGTGCTCACCGCGCGCAGCAAGGCCGAGTGCGAGCAGTTGCTGGACAGCGACGCGCGCCCGGAGCTGGCGCTGATCGACTACCACCTGGACAACGGCGAGACCGGCGCCGAGCTGATGGCCTGGCTGCGCGCCCGCCTGGGCGAGCCGGTGCCCGGCGTGGTGATCAGCGCCGACGCCCGCCCCGAGCTGGTGGCGCAGATCCACGCCGCCGGCCTGGAATTCCTCGCCAAGCCGGTGAAGCCAGCGGCGCTGCGGGCGCTGCTGAGCCGGCACCTGAGCCTGCGCTGACCGGACGTCGTAGGGCGCATAACGCCTACGGCGTTATCCGCCGCTTGGCCTTGCTTGCCGGCGGCTCCGGGGTTGACCTTGGCGTTGGCTGTGCCCCCGGTGTATCGGCGGATAACCGCGAACGGTTATCCGCCCTACGGTTCCGGGAGGCACGGTATTCCTCCCCCGTAGGAGCAACTGTCTTGCAGTCCGCGCCGGGGTGCTCTTTGTAGGAGCGGGCCCTGCCCGCGATTTCGCGCGCAGGGCGCGCTCCTACAGGGGAATGGCATCCCCGGCTTGACCTGGAACACCTCCTCCACACCACCAGCTTCTAGACTCCCAGCATCCCCGCACGGAGCCCGCCCACGATGCTGGACCACATGGAACTCGTCCTCGACCTCACCACCGCCCTGGCCATCGGCCTGCTGGTCGGCACCGAGCGCGGCTGGCGCGAGCGCGACTTCGAGGACATCCGCCAGGTCGCCGGCATCCGCACCTTCACCCTGGCCGGCCTGCTGGGCGGCCTGAGTGCCTTGCTGGCCGGGCACTTCGGCGTCTGGGCCTGGGTGGTGATGGCGCTGCTGGTGGGCCTGCTGGCGGTGGCCGGCTACCTGGCCGACGTAGGCCGCAGCGGCGACCAGGGCATGACCAGCGAGGTGGCCCTGCTCGCCACCTTCCTGCTGGGCAGCCTGGCGGTGGCCGACAGCCGCCTGCTGGCCGCCGGCGGCGGTGTGGTGGTGGCGCTGCTGCTGAGCCTGAAGGAGTCCCTGCACGCGGCACTGAAGCACCTGGATGCCCGCGAACTGTCGGCGGCCTTCAAGCTGCTGTTCATCTCGGTGGTGATGCTGCCGGTGCTGCCCAACCAGGGCTACGGCCCCTGGCAGGTGTTCAACCCCTACGCCAGCTGGTGGATGGTGGTGCTGATCGCCGGCCTGGGCTTCGCCGCCTACGTCGCCGTGCGCCTCACCGGGACCCGCCACGGCCTGCTGATCACCGCGCTGCTCGGCGGCCTGGTGTCGTCCACGGCGATGACCCTCACCCTTGCCGGCATGCACGAGCAGCGCCGCCTGCAACCCTTGCTGGCCGCCGGCCTGCTGGCCACCTCGGCGCTGATGTTCCCGCGGGTGGCGCTGGAGGTGGGCCTGGTCAACGCCGAGCTGCTGCCGAACCTGCTGCCGCCGCTGATCGTCGCCACCCTGGTCTACGCCGGCGGCGCGCTGCTGTATTGGCGCCGCGCCAGCCGGGACGAGGCGCCCGCCGCCAGCGAACCGCCGCTGAAGAACCCCTTCGAGCTGGGCCCGGCCCTGCGCTTCGCCGCCCTGCTGGCGCTGATCCTGTTCCTGGTCGAGGCCGGGCACCGCTACCTGGGCGACATCGGCGTGTACCTGGTGGCGCTGCTCTCGGGCCTGGCCGACGTCGACGCCATCACCCTGTCCCTGGCCAGCAATGCCATGGGCGGGCTGGACGCCGAGGTGGCCGGGCGCGGCATCGTCCTCGCGGTGGCCAGCAACAGCCTGGTCAAGGCCGTCCTGATCGCCCTGGTCGGCGGCGGCCAGCTGGCCCTGCGCAGCGTACCGGTGATGGTCGCGGGCCTGGCCGCGGGGGCGCTGACGCTGTTCCTCATGTGACTCAGGCGAGCCGCCCGCGCCATTGCAGCAGGAGCACCCCGGCCACGATCAGCAGCAGCGCCAGCACGCCCTCGGCGCTCAGCCGGCGCACCGGGAAGCCGACCCAGCCGAACTGGTCGCACAGCGCCGATACCAGCATCTGCCCGGCCACCACGCAGGCCAGGAAGGTCGCCCCGCCCAGGCGCGGCGCCAGCATCACCGCCACCGTCAGGTAGGCCGCGCCGAACAGCCCGCCGAGCCAGCTCCACCAGGGCGTAGCCGCCACCCCGGCGCCGGCCGGCAGGGGCACGCGCATGATCACCAGGGCCAGCACCACCACGCCCAGGCTGACGCCGAGCGAGGCCAGGCTGGCGCTCAGCGGGTGGCCCAGCTGGCGACCGAGGAAGGCGTTGCTGCCGGCCTGCAGGGCGACCAGGCCGCCGACCGAGATGGCCAGGCTGATGAGCAGGATCTTCGACATGGATGGACTCCGTTGCTTGTGGACGGGCCCATCCTTTGCTATCCACTTCACGAATGGAAATGCACATTCGATACAGCCCATATGCATGACATTCATGACCTGCGCCGCCTGGACCTCAACCTGCTGGTGATCCTCGACGCCCTCCTCGCCGAACGCCACGTGTCCCGCGCCGCCGAGCGCCTGGCCATGTCGCAGCCGGCGGTGAGCCATGCCCTGGCGCGCCTGCGCGAGCAGCTCGGCGACCCGCTGCTGGTGCGGGTGAAGAACGAGATGCGGCTCACCGCCCGCGCCCTGGAGCTGGCGCCGCGCCTGGTCCAGGTGCTCGACGGCGTGCGCGGCCTGCTGGGCGGGCCGGCGTTCGAGGCGGCCTCCAGCCACCGCCATTTCCGCCTGGGCATGTCCGACTACGGCGCCTGGGTGCTGCTGCCGCGCCTGTTGCGCGACCTGCGCCAATGCGCGCCGCAGGTCAGCCTCGGCGTCAGCCAGGAATCGCGCCTGGAGATGGCCCGGCAGGTCGCCGAAGGCGAGCTGGACGGCGCCCTCGGCGTGTTCCCGGTGCTGCCGGCCGGAGTGCGCGCCTGGCGCCTGTTCGAGGAACGCTTCGTCTGCGTATGCCGGCGCGACCTGCTGGACCGCGCCGACGGCCTGTCGCTGCTGGCCTACCTGGCGGCGGCCCACGTGCGGGTGGCGCTGCAGGACTCGCTGGAGGAAATCGACGGCGCCCTCGGCAAGCTCGGCCTGCGCCGCCAGGTGGCGCTGGCCCTGCCGCACTTCACCGTGGCCCCGGCGCTGCTGGAAGGCACCGACCTGGTCCTGACCATAGCCGCGCGCTGCCTGGAACGCCTGGAGCTGCCCGCCTCCCTGGCGGTGTTCGAACCGCCGCTGGCGCTGCCGCGCTTCGACTTCGTGCAGATCTGGCGCGAGGACGCCGAACGCGACCCGGCCCGCGCCTGGCTGCACGACCGCCTGCAGCACGCGGCACAAGGTTCTTCGTAGGGCGAATGACCGTTCGCGGTCATCCGCCGCCTGGCCTCGGCCCCGGGCGCGCTGCGGATTCGACCACGAAGCGCCTGTTCAAGATGCAGCATAACGGCGTACAACCGCGAAAGGTTGTACGCCCTGCATCAGGTACGCGGCTGCTCGAACTGCCGCAGGATCTCCCCCACCCGCTCGCCGAGCATCTCGTTGGCCGACAGCTTCAGGCCCCGCGCCAGCTCCACCAGCACCACCTGCTCGGCCAGCGGGCGCAGGCGCATGAACACCTCGGCCAGCTGCTCCAGGTCGGCCGCGCCGGGCAGCAGCTCGGCGCCGCGCCTGTCCACCAGGTGGGTGACCATCAGGCGCACGATGCCCGCGGCCAGGTGCTCGGTGTCGCTGCGCAGCACCGCCAGGTGTTCCAGCAGCGCGGCCAGGGGAATGCCCGAGCGGTACAGCTCGACGCCGGCGTTGAACAGCCGCGGGCTGGGAATGCCGATGCGCTCGCCGTCGAACTGCAGCAGGCCCTGTTGCAGGGCGCGGTCGATGACCTCGTCGTCCAGTTCGTCGCCGAAGATCGCCTGCAGTTCGTCGAAGCCGATCTGCCCCGGCGTCTCCAGGTTCCAGGCGCCGAGGATGGCCTGGTCCAGGCCCAGCACGTGGTCCAGGTCGTGGCCGCGTTCCCAGCTTTCCAGCAGCTCCTTGATGTTCGACAGGCCGTAGCCGCGCTCCAGCAGGCCGCCGATCAGGCGCAGGCGGCGCAGGTGGCTGGCGAAGTAGACGCCGCTGCGGCCGCGCCGCTCGGGCGGCGGCAGCAGGCCGCGGTCCTGGTAGGCGCGCACGTTGCGCACGGTGCTGCCGGCCTCGCGGGCCAGCTCGTCGACGCTGAATTCGCGCTCGTCCTCCAGCGCCCGCGGGCTTTGCTCGGGGCGCTGGAGCAGGCGCTGCAGGAGGCTCAGGGGCGTGCTCATGGCGGCAATCATAGCCAGCGCCCGGCGCCGGCCACAACCGGAAAGCATCGATACGAAAGCACAGGCGCGGCGGGCCGGTGCGCCCAACCAAAGGCGGGACTTCAGTTTCCCGCCCCACCCACCCGCAGCGCCGAACCCGCATGGCGCCTGGGCCACAGGCCACTGCCCGTATCGGTAACACCGCCGCCGGGCATGGCGCGGGTGATGCGAATCGGTCAGCATCGATCATGACATCGAACGATGTCACGGTCGCTCCACACAACAACAATGGCCTGGAGAACGTCATGCCCCGAGGCACCCCGTCCGCCCATCCGCTCCCGCCGCAAGCACGGGAGGCCGCATGAACGCCATGCTCGAGAACCCCGGCCTGCCGCCGGCCGAACGCCTCGACGTGCAGTCCGGCGCGGTGCGCCTGGCGGTGTACCGCTGGGGCGAGGCGAACAAGCCGATGCTGCTGTTCGTCCACGGCTACCCGGACAACCACGAGGTCTGGCTGCCGCTGATCGCCCGCCTGCTCGGCCGCTACCAGGTGGTGGCCTACGACGTGCGCGGCGCCGGCGAGTCGGACAAGCCGCGGCGCACCCGCGACTACCGCCTGGAGCTGCTCAGCCAGGACCTCAAGGCCGTGCTCGATGCCGTCAGCCCTAGGCGCCCGGTGCACCTGGTGGCCCACGACTGGGGCTCGATCCAGACCTGGGAGAGCGTCACCGACCCGGCGCTGCGCGAACGCATCGCCTCCTACACCAGCATCTCCGGGCCCTGCCTGGACCACGTCGGCCACTGGATGCGCGACCGCCTGCGGCGCAGGCGCCCGGCCGCGCTGCTGCAGATGCTCAGCCAGCTGCTGCATTCCTGGTACATCTACTACTTCCACCTGCCACTGCTGCCGGCGCTGTCCTGGCGCCTGGGCGCCGCGCGCCTGTGGCCGCGGTACCTGCGCAAGGTCGAGGGCATCCGCAACCCCGGGCGCAACCCGCACCAGGCCAGCGACGGCGAGCACGGCGTGAAACTGTACCGAGCCAACTTCATCGGCTCGATCTTCCGGCCGCGCAAGCGCCACACCGAGGTGCCGGTGCAACTGGTGGTGCCGACCCGCGACCGCTACGTCGGCCAGCAGCTGTTCCAGCAGCTCTCGCTGTGGGCGCCGCGGCTGTGGCGCCGCGAGGTGACCGCCGGGCACTGGCAACTGCTCGCCGAGCCGCGGCAGCTGGCCGGCTGGATCGACGAATTCGCCCGCCACATCGACGGCGGCGAGGCCAGCCAGCCGCTGCAGCGCGCCCTGCAGAAGCCCGGCGCCGGGCCCTTCGCCGGCAAGCTGGTGGTGGTCACCGGCGCCGGCGGCGGCATCGGCCGCGCCACCCTGCTGCGCTTCGCCGGACAGGGCGCCAGCGTGCTCGCCGCGGACATCGACCCGGCCGCCGCCGAAGCCAGCGCCGCCCAGGCCCGCCACCTCGGCGCCACGGCCTTCAGCTATTGCGTGGACGTCGGCGACAGCGCCGCCATGGAGCGCTTCGCCGCCTGGGTGGAAAGCAGCCTGGGCGTGCCCGACGTGGTGGTCAGCAACGCCGGCACCGGCCTGGCCGGCGCCATGCTCGACACCAGCGCGCAGGACTGGGAGCGCCTGCTGCGCGTCAACCTGTGGAGCGTCATCGACGGCTGCCGCCTGTTCGGCCGGCAGATGGTCGAGGCCGGCAAGCCCGGGCACCTGGTCAACGTCGCCTCCGGCGTGGCCTTCGCGCCCTCGCGCAACTACCCGGCCTACGCCACCAGCAAGGCGGCGGTGCTGATGCTCAGCGAATGCCTGCGCGCCGAACTGGCCGGGCACGGCATCGGCGTCAGCGCCGCCTGCCCCGGCTTCGTCGACACCGGCATCGTCCAGGCCACCCGCTTCGCCGGCCTGAGCGAGGAACAGCAGGCCCGCCGCCGGGCCAAGGTACAGCGCTTCTACCGCCGCCGCCGGCTCGGCCCGGACAGGGTGGGCGAGAAGATCGTCCAGGCCGTGCAGCGCAACCAGCCGGTGGTCGCCGCCGGCGCCGAGGTGCACCTGGCGCGCTGGCAGTGGCGCCTGCTGCCCGGCCTGTCGCGCCTGTTCGCCCGCTTCGACCTGACTTCCTGAGGCCCCGTCCATGACCGACCATCATCACCGCCTGGTGCAGCGCAAGGTGCAGTTCGACTACAGCGGCTCGCCGCTGCACTGGATCCCCGGCGAGGCCGAGGCCTCCCACGTCATCAACGTCATCCACATGATGCTGCCGGCCGGCGAGCTGTGGTTCTGCCGCCTGTACAACAAGGCCCTGCCCTTCGTGAAGGACGCGCGCATGCGCGACGACGTGCAGGGCTTCATCCGCCAGGAAGCGATGCATGCCCGCGCCCACTCCGGCGCCGTGGAGCGCTACCTGACGGTGCACGGCATCGACTCCAGCCGCTACCTGAAGGCCATGGACTACCTGTTCGAGCAGTTGCTCAGCGACACCCCGCTGGGGCTGCAGCTGTTCAACGAAAGGCCCTGGCTGCGCCGCTGGTGGATCGGCCAGCGCTGCGCCATAGTCGCCGCGGTCGAGCACTTCACCTGCGTGCTCGGCAAGTGGGTGCTGGAGGCCGAGGCGCTGGACCGCGCCGGCTCCGACCCGGTGCTGCTGGACCTGTTCCGCTGGCACGGCGCCGAGGAAGTGGAGCACCGCAACGTCGCCCACGACCTGCACGTGCACCTGGGCGGCAGCTTCGTCAGCCGCCAGCTGTGGATGCTCGTGGTCTGGCCGCTGATCATCTGGCTGTTCGCCTTCGGCACCCGCACCCTCGCCCGCCAGGACCCGAGCCTGGGCAAGCCACGCAGCTTCTGGCGCATCTGGCGCGACAGCGAGAAGCGCGGGTTGCTGCCCAGGATGTCCGCGGTGGGCGCCAGCTTCCTGCGCTACTTCAAGCCCTGGTACCACCCGGACCACGAGGCCAACACCCAGGAGGCCCTGGACTACCTGGCGAGCTCCCCGGCGGCGAGTCGGGCGGCTCGGGGTTGAGGGGAATTTCGGGTAATTCCGGGTAAGAGGAAGAGCACCCTCTCCCTAACCCTCTCCCTGAAGGGAGAGGGGACCGTTTCGGGTGTTTCGGCGTTAGCCGGAAGCGAAGTTGCAGGTTGAAACCATGCCCATCCGCCGGCACGGACAAGCCCCCTCTCCCTTCAGGGCGGGGCGCGCAGCCGAGGGCTGGGGAGAGGGAGCGGACTCAATCCTCGTGCCACAGCCTAGGGTTCGCGAGCAAGCTCGCTCCTACGAAAAGCGCAGCATCGTACGGCGGATAACCGCGAACGGTTATTCGCCCTACGGTTCGCACGGAGAAACGCTGGGACTACTTGCCCTCTTCCACCACCTGCGGCTCGTCGCCCAGCGCCCGCTCCAGCCAGTCGCCCGGCAGGCTCTTGCTGGCCCGGGCGCCGAGCAGCTTGACCTGCTCGGCGCGGCTGATCAGGTTGCCACGGCCCTCGCAGAGCTTGTTGCGCGCCGCCGCGTAGGCCTTGTCCAGCTGCTGCAGGCGCGAGCCCATCTCGTCCAGGTCCTGGACGAAGAGCACGAACTTGTCGTACAGCGCGCCGGCGCGCTCGGCGATCTCGCGGGCGTTCTGCGTCTGCCGCTCCTGGCGCCAGAGGCTGTCGATCACCCGCAGGGTGGCCAGCAGGGTGGTCGGGCTGACGATCACGATGTTGCGCTCGAAAGCCTCCTGGAACAGGTTCGGCTCGGCCTGCAGGGCCACCGAGAAGGCTGCCTCCACCGGCATGAAGAGCAGCACGAAGTCCAGGCTGTGCAGGCCTTCCAGGCGCCGGTAGTCCTTGCCGGAGAGCCCCTTCACGTGGCTGCGCAGGGACAGCACGTGCTGCTTCAGCGCCTGCTGGCGGATCACCTCGTCCTCGCTGGCGACGAACTGCTGGTAGGCGGTGAGGCTGACCTTGGCGTCCACCACCACCTGCTTGTCGCCGGGCAGGCGGATCAGCACGTCGGGCTGGAAGCGCTCGCCATCGGCGGCGCGCAGGCTCACCTGGGTCTCGTACTCGCGGCCCTTCTCCAGGCCGGCATGCTCCAGCACGCGCTCCAGCACCAGCTCGCCCCAGTTGCCCTGGGTCTTCTGGCCCTTGAGGGCGCGGGTCAGGTTGGTCGCCTCCTCGCCCAGGCGCAGGTTGAGCTGCTGCAGGCGCTCCAGTTCCTTGCCCAGGGAGAAGCGCTCGCGGGCCTCTTGTTGATAACTCTCTTCCACACGCTTCTCGAAGGACTGGATGCGCTCCTTCAATGGGTCGAGCAACTGCCCCAGGCGCTGCTGGCTGGCCTCGGCGAAGCGCTGCTCGCGTTCCTCGAAGATCTTCCCGGCCAGCTCGGCGAACTGCGCGCGCAGCTCGTCGCGGGCCGCCTGCAGGTCGCCCAGGCGCTGCTGGTGGCCCTCCTGCTGCTCGCGCAGTTCGGCGGCCAGCGCGGCGCGCTCGGCGGACAGCCGGCGCAGCTCTTCTTCGCGGCCCTCGCGCTCGGCCTGCCAGTTGCGCTCGGCCTGCTGCTGGCGTTCGCGCTCGGCGCGGCCCAGGTCCACCTCGCGGCGCAGGGCCGCGCTCTCGCCGGCCAGTTCGCCATGGCGGCCGCTCAGGCGCTGGAAGGCTTCGCGCTCGGCCTCCAGTTGCGCACCCAGGCCGTCCTGGGCCAGTTGCGCGGTGGCCAGGCGCTCGCGCAGCAGCACCAGTTCGCTCTCCTGCTCCACCGCGCGCTCGCGCAGGTGCCAGGCCAACCAGCCCAGCGGCAGCGCTGCGGCCAGCAGTCCGATCAGCAGGTTGGGCAGGTCGACGGGCATTGAGGCGCTCCAGGGCTGGCAGTCGCAGGAAAATTCGCGCCATGGTAGCAGCCGCGAGTGAGAATTCAGTGCAGCTTTTGCCGCAATGGCTCTTGACAACGCCAGAGGAAAGCAAGCGCTTGGGACAATCCACAGAAGCTGTGGATAACCTCGTGGATAAGGTGATGAAAACGTCTTATACGCCTTGCCCGCTGTGGCTGCAGCTTAGATTGGTGGTTTTTTCACCAATCCATAAAGTCATTTAAAAACAATAATTTACAAATGCTCGACGAAAAATCAAGCGCTTACGGAGGAATGTTTCCGGTGCTTGACAACAGCCCCCAACATTGTGCACAAGTCCGCGCCGGACAAGGGCAAACCGCCTCATTTCGGGGCATTCTGAAGGTGTTTTCAGGCAAGGCTCAGGGGCGAATCAGACGCATTCGCGGGCTCTGCGCCGACGTTCCTGGCGCGGGATGCTGGCCGCCTGGGCGGCAGGCGCGGCCCGGCCCAAGGACTCCAGCACGTGCTCGTACATGCGCAGCGCGGTGGGCCTGTCGGGGTACTGGAAGAAATACTGGTTGAGGTAGACGCGCCACTGTCGGCGGTCATGGGGATGGGCTTCCAGGCGAATGTCCATGGCGCACTCCGTTGCTTGGCCAGCGCCATAAGCTAGCGCGTTCGTCCCGCCCCGGGCGGGCAGGACGACGGACGGTCAGGCCGGGTGCGGCAGGTCGCCCTCGACCAGGAACCCCGCGCGCGGGAACAGCCGCGGCGCACCCGGCACCTGGGCGTGCTTGAAGGCCACGTAGTCGGCGGTGGTCTCGCAGAGCCAGGGCATGAGGTTGCGCGGGCGCTTGTCGACGAAGGCCGAAGGCACGAAGAGCGCGGCATTCAGCCCCCCTTCCGGGCAGCGCGCCGAGCGGTATTCGAAGGCTTCCACCGCAGCGGCGCGCATGGCGCTGCCCAGCGCCTGGCTCAGGTGGTAGTCCCGCGGGTCCTGCAGGCGCTCGGCGTAGCGGTCGAAGGGCGGCGCCTGCAGGCGGATGCCCCGCTGCACCTGGAAACGCGCCTCGAAGGAAGCGTGCTCGGACAGGATGCGCCCGCTGGGCGGCGGGCTGGCCATGCCCTCCCAGAGCACGAAGCGGTAATAGGCCCCCTCGGCCATGGCCGTCTCCAGGCGCAGCGCGGCGTAGAACAGGCTGGGCTCGTGGCGCCGGCCGAAGCGCGAGCCCCAGCGCAGCGGCGGGTAGCGGAACGGTGTCTTCAGCAGGTAGTGCAGGGTTTCGCTGGAGGGCGGCAGGTGCGGCTTGCTGGTCTCGATCAGCTCTTCCAGCAGGGCCTGTTCCTCCAGGGTATCCACCAGCTGCAGGGTGGCGACCTGCTCCTGGCTTTCCACCAGGCGCACCAGCTTGCCCCGCAGCGGGGCGATGGCCTGCTCGCCCCGGCATTCGCGCCACAGCTCGGCGCCGACGTCGGGCGCCATTCAGATCTTGCCCCGGATGGCGTCGAGGTACTCGACCACCTGCACCAGGCCCTGCACCTGCTCCATCCTCTGCAGGGGCACGCCGCTCAGGTGGCGGTTGGGGGTGCGCAGGAAGTGGCGCATGTCTTCCAGGTTGCCGCCGAACAGGGCGAAGAGTGCGCGGTACACGCGCACCAGCAGCAGCGCCAGTTCGCCGGTCTTGCTGCCCACCCGCAGGCCGCCGCTCTTCCAGCGGCTCACCGCGCTGCGATCGACGCCGACGATGGCGGCCAGCTCCTGCTGCGTCATGCCCAGTTGCTCACGGGCCGCCAGTACCGCCTTGGCCAGTACCAGGTCGGCCGACGGGGTTTCCCGGATGAGTGCGCTCATGCCGTACCTCTTTCGTGCACTTGATGCAAACATACCATCAAATGTGTAAACCACACAAAGCACCCTTCGCCGCGGCCCGTCCCGGTGGAGGCTGCGGGGCGATATTCGGGCGGCCATGTATCAACGTCATGACAAAACCGACGCATTCTTTACCGGACCTTTACCCGGCATTGGCGTTTCTTGACCTGGCCGTGCGGTCTCATGAAGTACCCGAACCGGCTGCGCCCGGTGCCGGGATCGACCGATACGCAGTGCGCGCCGCATCCGGCGGCCGCACCAGGAGAACAGCATGAAGAAGACCGTCGCCCTGCTCTGTGCCGCCCTGATGCTTGGCAGCCCGCTGGCGAGTTTCGCCCAGCAGGGCCCCAGCCAGGACCACGGCCCGAACCGCCCGGACAACCGTCCGCAGCAGCACCAGCCGCAACATCAGCCGCAGAAAGGCCCCCAGGGCGGTCACTACCAGCAGGGCCGCCAGGGTCACGCCGACCCGCGCTACTACCGCGACCCGCACTTCCGCCCGCAGGCCGGCATGCCGGTGCCGCATCGCGAATGGCGCCGTGGCGTGGTGGTGCAGCCGGTCTACCGCAGCGACCGCTACTGGGTCACCGACTGGCGCGCCCGTCACCTCTACGCGCCGCCGCGCGACCATCGCTGGCTGTACGTCAACGGCGACTACGTGCTGGTGGCCATCGCCACCGGGGTGATCGTCAACATCCTGGCCGGCTATTGAGGCGCCTCAGGCGCTGGTGCTGAGCAAGGCACCGGCGCCACCGCCGCCATTGCGGATCGCTTCGGCCAGCGCCGCCGCCGTGGCCTGCATGGCGGCGCTGGTACTGGCGATGCGGCTCTGCAGGGCCATCACGATCGCGGTGCGCTCGTTTTCCGAGGAATATTCCCGCGCCTGCGCCGCCGCCAATTCCTGCTGCTCCTGCTGCAACTGCTTCTGCAGCTGTTGCAGGCGCTTCTGCAACTGCTCGACGGCAACGCTGGAGCTGCCGCCACTTTCGCCGCCGCCGGCGGCCGCGCCCGCGCCCTGCTTGCCACCCGGGCTTGCGGAGGCGACGTTGCGGGTGGTCGTGGCACTGTCATCCTGGGCGACGCCGGTCGCCGTGCTGCCATCGTCGCTGCTGGCCGCTATCCGCAACGAGCCGGCGAAGGTCTGGCTGGAGGGCGTCAGGGAAAGGTTCATGCCCGAGGTTCCTTGTTCCGGGTGTTCTGCCCCGCTATCGACTGCCGTAGGAAAAACTTGAAAGACCATTCGCCGACACCAGGCAAAGGCCCTAGGATAGGCCCCTTCATGCCCAGACAGCCGTCACCATGGACAAGCAACGCGCCCACCAGTTGATCCTCCAACGCCTCGACGCCGACCTCGAAGTCGCCGTCCGCGCCGCGCGCACCGCCCACGAGGCCGCCACCCACGAGGAAAACGTCGCCGAGAACAAGTACGACACCCTTGGCCTCGAGGCGGCCTACCTGGCCGCCGGGCAATCACGCCGGGTAGAGGAGATCCGCCAGGCGCTCGCCTCGTTCCAGGGCCTGGTGCTGCGCGACTTCGACGCCGAGCTGGGCATCCAGACCAGCGCCCTGGTCGAGCTAGCCGACCGCGACGACCGCCGCCGCTGGCTGTTCCTCGGCCCGGACGCCGCCGGCCTGAAGATCGCTCTGGACGGCCACGAGGTCCTGGTCATCACCCCGCGCTCGCCGCTGGGTGGCGCCCTGCTCGGCCGCCACCCCGGCGACGAGGTCGAGGTCGGCCAGGGCTCGGCGCGCCAGGCCTACGAGATCGTCGAGGCGTTCTGAGCGGGCCCGCCCGCAGACCGGCGCAACCCGGACTAAGCTGCATGGCCGTCAACCCGAAAAGGAGATGCCGCCATGCTGTTCAACTGGTCCGAATACGTTCCCGCGGTGAAGAAGGCCTTCGGTGCATTGGGCAAGAAGCATCCGAAGATGATCGCCGCCTACCAGGCGCTGGATGCCGCCGCGGCGGACGGCGACGCACTGGACGCCAAGACCCGCGAACTGATCTCCCTGGCGGTGGCCATCACCACCCGCTGCGACGGCTGCATCGGCGTGCATGCCGAGGCCGCGCGCAAGGCCGGCGCCAGCGAGGCCGAAGTGGCCCAGGCGCTGGCCACGGCGATCGCCATGAACGCCGGCGCCGCCTACGTCTACTCGCTGCGCGCCCTGGAAGCCTTCGAACAGCCGCAGGGCTGAGGTGCTGGTGCGGCCAAGGCTTTCTCCGGCGCGGGAATTGGGTTATCCATTGCATTCCCGCGCAATGGAGCCGCCATGTCCTCGCCCAGCCTCAGCTTCTGGAAACTCGCCCTCGGCATCGCCGCCGGCATCTGGCTGGGCTTCGTCGCCGTGGCCCTGAGCTGCGTGCTGCTCCTGCGCTTGTGGCCCGGCGCGCCCCTGCCGTTGCCGGCGCGCCTGTCGCCGGCGCCGGCCACCACCCCGGCGCCCGGCCAGGATGCCAATGCGGCGATGTTCCAGCAGTACCTGGAGAACCAGCGCAAGGCCCAGGCCGAGCAAGGCCGGCAGGTCGAGCAGAGCGAGCGTGAGCGGCGCTTCAACAGCGCGCCCTGCCAGTTCTGGCGCCAGCAGTACCAGGCCGACCCCAGCGAGAAGAACCGGCTGAAGATGGACGGCTACTGCGGCTGAGGCTCGGCGCCCACCACCTGGTTGCGGCCCTGGTGCTTGGCCCGGTACAGCGCCTTGTCCGCCTCGCCCAGCCAGGCGCTGGCATCCACCTGGTAAGGGCTGTAGGACGCCACGCCGATGCTCAGGCCGACGGACAGGTCCGCCGCCAGTTGGTAGTGCTTCTCGGCGAAGCCCTGGCGCAGGCGCTCCATGATCTCCACCGCCAGCACCTGGGTGGTGCCGGGCAGGATCACGCAGAATTCGTCGCCGCCATAGCGCCCCGGGGTGTCGGTGTCGCGCAGCGAATGGGTGAGCAGGTGGCTGAGCTCGGTGATGACCATGTCGCCCAGCACATGGCCGAAGCGGTCGTTGATGCCCTTGAAGTGGTCGATGTCGATCAGCGCCACGCTGGCCCGGGTGTGCTGCTGGCGGCACTTCTGGAATTCGTTCTCCAGCTGGTCCATCCAGGAACCGTGGTTGAGCAGCCCGGTGAGGCTGTCGGTGCGGCTGACCGCACGCAGCGCCTGCTTGTGCTCGGACAGGCGCCTGGCCAGGCTGTAGCTCACCCCACCCACCGCCAGCGGGTAGACCACCAGCATCGGCAGGCAGGCGTACACCTGCAGCGGCGTGGCCACGGCGCTGAAGGCGATGCCGAAGCACAGCCAGGCCAGCAACACGCCCAGCAGCTGCGCCACGCTGCCCATCAGGAAGAAACGCAGGCCGCCGGCGGCGATGTTGTCCATCGCCATCATCGACAGGATGGTCACGCTCGGCAGCGGGTTGAGCTGCATGGCCCCGGCCCAGAAGCCGCCGAACAGCGAATCCAGCAGGAGGTTGCGCCGCTCCGCCTGGTACGGCGCCCGCGACAGGCGCGCCAGCTGGTAGGCCAGGTGCGGCCAGAGGAAACCGTTGGCCACCAGCAGCCCCCAGGCCCAGCCCGGCCGCTGCAACGGCGCCAGCGCCGCCGCCACGCAGAAGAAGCCGATGACCAAGCCGACCATGCGCGGCAGATAGATGCGCCTGGCGAAAGACAACCCCTTACCGACCACAGCACCCATAAATCATCCTGATCCAGGCATCTGGTAGAGCACGCTAGCAGATCGGCGGGAAAGCGCCTACGTGCATTGGCGGCAATTTGACATTATTTCTGGCCAGCGCCATCCCCCGGCGGCAGCGCCAATCCCATGGCGCATCGGGGATCCGGGTTATCGCCCGAATTCCTTCCGCAACCACGCCAACTCCTTACGGATATGCGTCGCCCCGATTGAGGCCCGCCCCCACCTGGGGTATGAGAACCCCAGTCCCGCCGCCACGGCGCGGAGCCACAAGGAACGTCACCATGCCCAATCCAAGAACGACAATCGCCGCAGCCATGCTCTTGCTCGCCGCGCCCTTCCAACTGGCGCTGGCCGACACGGCGAACACCGACACCGCCTCGCCCAACCTGCTGACCGCCGCCGTCGCCTGGCGGCAGACGGCCGCCGAGTACCGCGCCCTGTACTACCAGGGCTTCAACCTGGCCAAGCTGCGCCTGGACCAGGCGCTGGCCGAACGCAAGCCCGGCGCCAGGCCGCCGGCGATCATCAGCGACCTCGACGACACCATCCTCAGCAGCAACAGCTACTGGGGCGCCCTGATCAGCCAGGGCAAGGACTTCTTCGACGACGCCCTCTGGGACCGCTGGGTAGCCGCCAACGGCCCCCCCTGACGCCCGGCGCGCTGGACTTCCTCGATTATGCGAAATCCCGGGGCGTGGAAATCTTCTACGTCTCCAGCCGCGACCAGGGCGACAGGACCGACGAATACGCCCTGAACAACCTGCGCAACCTGCAGGTGCCCTTCGCCGACAAGGAACATGTCACCATCCTGCGCGAAAGCTCCAACAAGGAACCCGCGCAGAAAGCCATCGCCGAACGCTACGACGTGCTGCTGATGCTGGGCGACAACCTCAACGACTTCAAACGCCGCTACTACGTCGACGACGCCAGCCAGCGCGCCGCCCTGCTGGACGAGGACCGCGCCCAGTTCGGCGACAGGTTCATCCTCTTCCCCAACCCCACCGACGGCCACTGGATGAAAGCGATCTTCGGCGAGTCGGAACCGGCCGACACCCCGGCCAACCGCGCCAAGTTCCGCGCCGCGGCGGCTTCGGGGGCGTGGAAGGTGCAGGACTGAGGGTTGCGCGGGAAGCAGTCCAGCAAGAGCAGGAGTCCTGAATGTGCGGAACGCGCCTCAGGGCTCAGCTGTTCTGCATACGGATCGAAGCCATGCCTTTCCTACAAATCAACAGGAAGGCGCCTGCATACCGGTCCATTACGCTGAAGAGAAAAATGCCCATGAGTCGAGGGGTTGTACAGTTTCGAAGTGCACCCGGTATCAGGAACAACCCCGGCCTGTATGATCGAACCATGCCGCCAGGCGCATGACGAGCCATGACATGGAGGGCCTACGTGTGAAGGACCGTATCCTGCTGATTCTTGCGAGCCTGCTGGCGGCCGGGCTCGCCTGGGCATTCTTCCATTACCTTGGGCAGAACGCCTGGTCTCTCTTTTCGGCTGCACTCATCATAGCCCTGGGCTGCCAGAACATCCGGTTGCAGCGAAAGCTCAAGGCACTGAGGTCCGATGCGGATTCGCAATCGCGTGACATCTGAATCAATTGCCCCTTCCATCCACTGATAGCACCGGGAACCCCATGAAACCCACAACCCCCCTCGCCTATGTGCAGAGGGCGATCGATCTCACAGCGGAGCGGAACAAGGCCTGCCCGCGCAACCCAATGCATGGAACGTTGCTTGACCAACTCGATTATGTAAAAGCCGTATTCGAAGGGCGGGAACAGGACAAATCCAAACTTCCCCAACTCAGCATCGGTGCCATTGCATCGAAGGAATTCGAAGAAAACGATCCAGAACTAGCCAGGGCCCTGAAGGACGCTTATTACGTGGCCATACAGTCGGCCCGCGGCTTGAAGATTCAGCTACCCGATTGACTGGCGATGTTTCAGCCAGGGCGGCACATGAATACAGATAGCCTCAAACACGATTTGCTTTCGACAGGGGTCGAAGGTCAGATCCCGATCAGGCAGTAGCGGATAAGCGCGGCTTCGACATCCTGCTTCTGCCGTAGAACCAGCTCGACGGCAATAGCCTTGTCGCGTTCGAACACCTCGTAGAACACGCGGTATCCGTCGTGGTTGAGCTCTCGGTAACGAGTAATCCCGAAGTCGCTCGCCTGGCGGCTGACCGGATAACCCACGGGAGCGGCCTGCAGCTTCGTCAGGATGGTGTCGATCAATGCATCGATCTTGGCCGCAGCGGTTTCGGCGGCATGGTGCTCCGCCAGGTGGTCTTCCTGGTCTTGGAGACTGAAGGCTGCGGTCTCGGTGAAGCGAACATCGAGTCCCGTCATTGGCGCTTACTGCTGTGCGCGCCTTTTGGCCAGGCGGGCCTTCAGCTCATCAACGGAGCAATGCTTGCCTTCGGTGTACTCACGCGAGCCCATGGCAAGCAGCTTGACCAAGGCAATCGCCTGGTCGCGACGCTTGTGCTCCGCGTAGGACTCCACCACCAGGGTGGGCACGCCGTTCTGTGTAACGACCATGGGCTCGTCAAGCTCCAGGTCCGCAGCGTGTCGCTTCAAATAGCTGATTGTCTCGACCCGCATGGGCAGGCCTCCTCACAGAGAGCGCCGAGATATTCGGACTGTGCAGCGCAAATGATGCCTGGCGAGCATGGGAAAACGATCTTCCCAATGAAGCTGGCCGGGATGAAGTGGCAGCGTAGTCTGAATTCAGACCGAATAGCAACCACAGCCAGGCCTGGCGATCATGTCATAGGCCGCCTGGTTTCTCTGGCAATGGGATTCCGAAACTCGGCATGGAGGGATCAGGAGGGATTTGGGACACGAGCCCGTCCTAAAACTGTCCTAAACGGATCCCGGAAAAGACAAAGCCCCTGAAACGCTAAGCATTTCAGGGGCTTCGGCCATATGTAATGGCGGAGAGATAGGGATTTGAACCCTAGGAGCCATTGCTGACTCAACGGATTTCGAATCCGTCCCGTTCGACCACTCCGGCATCTCTCCGTGCGGCGCGCATCATACCAGCTTGATTGGCGAACGCGAAGCCTTCTTTCGAGAAATTTTCGCGTGCTATCAGATGCTTGCGCGCCTGGAACGGGTCAGAGCGGTACGCCCAGGCGCTGCGCCACTTCCTCGTAGGCCTCGATCACGCCGCCCAGGCCCTGGCGGAAGCGGTCCTTGTCCATCTTCTTGCGGGTTTCCTTGTCCCACAGGCGGCAACCGTCGGGGCTGAATTCGTCGCCCAGGACGATCTGGCCGTGGAACACGCCGAATTCCAGCTTGAAGTCCACCAGCAGCAGGCCGGCGTCGTCGAACAGCTTGCTCAGCACTTCGTTGACCTTGAAGGAGTAGGCCTTCATCTGTGCCAGCTGTTCCAGGGTCGCCCAGCCGAAGGCCTGGACGTGGGATTCGTTGATGAACGGGTCGCCCAGGGCGTCGTTCTTCAGGAACAGTTCGAAGGTCGGCGGGTTGAGCTGCAGGCCCTCTTCCACGCCCAGGCGGCGCACCAGGCTGCCGGCGGCGTAGTTGCGCACCACGCACTCGACCGGGATCATCGCCAGCTTCTTCACCAGCACTTCGTTGTCGGCCAGCAGCTTGTCGAACTGGGTCGGGATGCCCGCTGCTTCCAGCTTCTGCATGATGAAGGCGTTGAACTTGTTGTTCACCATGCCCTTGCGGTCCAGCTGCTCGATGCGCTTGCCGTCGAACGCCGAGGTGTCGTTGCGGAACAGCAGGACGAGGCGGTCGGGGTCGTCGGTGGTGTAAACCGATTTGGCCTTGCCGCGATAGAGTTCTTCGCGTTTTTCCATGATGGGCTCCGCTTGCTAGGTTGGAAGGGGGTCAGGCGATCTCGCGCCAGTCCAGCCCCGAATGCTGATCGGCTACCTGCAGCCAGTCCGGGTCGCACCCGAGGGTGTCGACGAAACATTGCCGGGCCAGTTGCGGCGTGTTGTTCTTTTCGCTGAGGTGGGCCAGCACCAGGTGCTGCAGCCCTTCCCAGCCCAATTCCGCGACGAACTGCGCGGATTGCTGGTTGTTCAGGTGTCCCCACTGGCCGCCCACGCGGACCTTCAGCGGGTAGGGATAGGGGCCGCGCGCCAGCATGTCGCTGTCGTGGTTGGCCTCCACCACCAGGGCATCCAGGCCACGATAGCACTCCAGTACCTCGGCGGTGACGCTGCCCAGGTCGGTGAGCTGGCCGAAACGCCGCCGGCCATCGGAAATCACGTATTGCAACGGCTCGCGGGCATCGTGGGCCACACCCACCGCGGTCACTTCCAGGCCCTTGAGCTGCAGGCGCTGGCCGGCCTTGAGCAGGCCCGCCGGCTGCAGCGGCTTGCGCAGCCCGCGCAGGGTGCCGTCGCTGAGGTACACCGGCGTACCGTAATGCCGAGCCAGCAGTTCGACGCCGTGGACATGATCGGAATGCTCGTGGGTCACCAGGATGGCGTCCAGCTCGCCGGGTTGTACACCCAGGCGAGCCAGTCGTTTCAGGGTTTCACGCAGCGGAAAGCCGCAATCGATCAGTACCCGGGTGTCAGAACTGGTCACCAAGGCCGAATTGCCCCGGCTTCCGCTCCCCAGGACCGCGAAACGCATTGCGCATGCTCTCTTGAAGTTTTTCCAGGACGCTCTGCGCGACGTCGGCCGGCGCGGAGGTGTTGATGTCCTTGTCGAGGGTGACCTGCACCGTGTTGCTCACGGTGGTCAGGCGTACCTGGTAGCGCTGCGCCTTGGCATCTTCCTCGGCCTTGGCCTTCTCTTCGCTGGCGCCGAACAGGCGGCTGAAGAAGCCGGGCTTCTTCGCTTCCTCGAGCTTCTTCGCGCCCTCGGCGACGTTCACGTAGTAAACGCCCAGGCTGCGGTTGAGGTCGTCGACGCGGATGTCGGCGCGTTCCAGGGCGCGGCCGACGCTGACCCAGGCGCGGTCGAAGTCGGAGTCGAGGGTCAGCATCGGGTTGCCGTTGCCGTCCTTCTCCAGGTTCACGCTGCCGGGGGTATCGTAGGTGGAATGCGCGGCCAGCAGCGACACCGAACCGCCCTTCTCGGCGCTGGTGGACATGTTGGCGAGCATTTCGTCGAGCAGCGCGGCGTCCAGCGCCGGCACCGCCGGCTTGCTCGGCCAGTCGGCGCTGGCGCTGCTGCCGGCCGGACGGGTTTCGCTGAGGACGTAGACTTCGCTGGTGTTGGTCTGCACGCCCGGCTCGATGCGCACGCGCACGCGTGCCTCGCTGCTCGGGTCGACGCCGGCGACGCGGCTGCCCAGGCGGCGGGCCAGAGGCGCGGAGAGCTGCGTCAGCGGCTGCCAGTTGGTGGAGAACTCGCCGGTCTGCGGGCGCTCGTCGGCGAAGGAGAAGCCGTTGTCCTGGAAGAACTGGTGGGCCACCGGCCAGACTTCCGCCGGCGGGCGCTGGGCGATCAGCCAGCGCGAGTCGCCGCTCTTCTGCAGGCTGTAGTCGCTGGAGCTGGCGGCGTTGGCCAGGGGTACCGGGCGCGGCACCTCGAACTCGCCGGCCTTCTCGTGGCTGTCGGCGATGTTCATCGGGATCGGCAGCAGCGGGTCGAGCTGCTTGCTCTGCAGCCCTTCGGGCACCTTCATCGGCCCGGTCTGCCGGGAATCCAGGTAGTCGGTGCCACGGTCACGGAAATAGCCATCCTTGCCCCACAGCCAGCCGCAGCCGGAAGTGTTGCCGATGACCAGGGCGAGCGCGGTCAGTCCTGCCAGTCGCTTCATGCGCGATGCTCCTCAGGCCAGCACGCCGGTCTGGCGCATGGCCTGACGCAGCGGCTCGTGGCAACGGGGGCTGAGCCAGGTCAGGGGCAGGCGGATGCCCTCGGGGATCAGGCCCATCTCGTGCAGGGCCCATTTCACCGGAATGGGGTTGGATTCGATGAACAGCGCTTTGTGCAGCGGCATCAGGCGGTCGTTGATGGCGCGCGCGGCGGCGGCGTCACCGCGCATGGCGGCGGCGCACAGCTCGCTCATGGCGCGCGGGGCGACGTTGGCGGTCACCGAGATGTTGCCCTTGCCGCCCATCAGCATCAGCTCGACGGCGGTGGCGTCGTCGCCGGAGTAGACCAGGAAGTCCTTGCCGACGCGGTCCAGCACTTCCTTGCCGCGCTGCAGGTCGCCGGTGGCTTCCTTGATGCCGATGATGTTCGGCACCTTGGACAGGCGCTCGACGGTCTCCGGCAGCATGTCGCAGGCGGTGCGGCCGGGCACGTTGTAGAGGATCTGCGGGATGGCGACGGCTTCGGCGATGTGGCGGAAGTGCTGGTACAGGCCTTCCTGGGTCGGCTTGTTGTAGTACGGGGTGACCAGCAGGCAGGCATCGGCGCCGCCGCTCTTGGCCGCCTCGGTCAGCTCGACCGCCTCGCGGGTGGAGTTGGCGCCGGTACCGGCGATCACCGGGATGCGGCCCTTGACCTGGTCGACCACGCGGCGGATGACCTCGAGGTGCTCGGCCACGTCGAGGGTCGCCGACTCACCGGTGGTGCCGACGGCGACTATGGCGTTGGTACCTTCCTGCAGGTGGAAGTCCACCAGCTTGGCAAGGCTGTCCCAGTCCAGTCGACCCTGAGCATCGAAGGGGGTGACCAGCGCCACCATACTGCCCGCAATCATGCAACCGCTCCTGCCGGAAAAAGAAAGCCGTAATGGTACTGGTGCCACCTGCCTTGCACAAGCTGAGCACGGCGTGCGGCGCACGCCGGACATTCCCCTGGCGGCCGCTTTTCGCTACCCTTTCCCCTTTGTCGACGCGGCCCTCTTGGCCGCCCATCCCAGGAAAGCTGCATGTCCGCCTCACACCCCCGTGAACAATTCCTGCTGATCAGTGCCCTGGGGCCCAACCCCATGGAGCTGACCAGCGTGCTCTGCCGCACCTGCGTGGACAACCGCTGCTCGGTCGTCAGCAGCCGCCTGACCCGCCATGGCGAGTTCAGCGCGCTGGTGCTCCAGGTATCCGGCAGCTGGGACGCCCTGGCCCGCCTCGAGGGCGGCCTGCCGGCGCTGGCCAAGCGCCACGCCTTCACCCTCAGCGTCACCCGCAGCAACGCCCACGTCACCCGCGCCCAGGCCCTGCCCTACGTGGCGTACGTCAGCGCGGTGTACCGCCCGGACATCCTCAACGAGCTGTGCCAGTTCTTCATCGACCACAACATCGAGCTGGAGAACCTCACCTGCGACACCTACCAGGCGCCGCACACCAACACCAGCATGCTCAACGCCACCATCACCGTGACGCTGCCGGCCGGCACCCAGATCAGCTGGCTGCGCGACCAGTTCCTCGATTTCGCCGACGCCCTGAACCTGGACGCGCTGATCGAGCCCTGGCGCCCGCAGCACCCGTAAGGCCCCATTGTTTCCAAGGAGAGCCCCATGGCTGTCGAACTCGACAAACCCGTCGCCGATTTCCAGGCCCCGGCCACCAGCGGCCAGCAGGTGCAGCTCTCGGCCCTGAAGGGCCGGCAGGTGGTGCTGTACTTCTACCCCAAGGACAGCACCCCGGGCTGCACCACCGAAGGCCAGGGCTTCCGCGACAAGATCGAGGCCTTCGCCAAGGCCAACACGGTGATCTTCGGCGTGTCCCGCGACGGCCTGAAGTCCCACGAGAACTTCAAGGCCAAGCAGTGCTTCCCCTTCGAGCTGATCAGCGACAAGGACGAGGCGCTGTGCCAGCTGTTCGATGTGATCAAGCTGAAGAAGCTCTACGGCAAGGAATACCTGGGCGTGGACCGCAGCACCTTCCTGATCGACGCCGAGGGCGTGCTGCGCCGCGAGTGGCGCGGGGTCAAGGTGCCCGGCCACGTCGACGAGGTGCTCGGCGCCGCGCAGGAACTGGCCAAGGCCTGATCCCGACGCCCATGAAAAAGGCCGCTTTCGAGCGTAATGCTGTTCACTTAAGCATTTGAGCCTCAGCGGGGCCTTCCCTGAAAATCCGATGCCAGACTTCTGGCATCGGATTTTTTATGTCTTTCCAACAGCATCTGCTCGACTTGGGCGACCTGTTCAACTTCTCCGATCTGAGTACCTTCACCCAGAACATTCCGGTCGAGTGGGTGGAATCCGCGCTGCACCTTTCCTCGCAGGCCACCATCCGGCGGCGGCGCCTGCCTGCCGATCAGGTGCTCTGGTTGGTACTGGGCATGGCGCTATTCCGCGATGAGCCCGTCCATGAAGTGGCCAGGCGCCTGAATATCTGCGCCCAGGGCCTGGCTTCCGACCACCTGCTGGCGAGAAGTGGTGTCAGCGAGGCCCGCAAGCGGCTCGGCGCCGATCCGGTCGAATGGTTGTTCCGCAAGACCGGCAACCAGTGGGGATGCGAACGCCATGACGGTGATACCTGGCAGGATCTGCGTGTCCTGGCGGTGGATGGCGCGCTCCTGCGCACCCCGGATACCCCCGAGCTGCGCGAGCATTTCGGCTCCGGCAACACCGCCACTGACCGCCAGACGCCGTTTCCCATGATGCGCCTGGTCGCGTTGATGAACGTGCGCTCGCACGTGATTCTGGATGCCCAGTTGGGCCCCTACCGACGCAGCGAAATGCGCCTGGCTGACGAGTTTCTTCAACAGATCCCCGATCACTCGGTGACACTCTTCGACAAGGCCTTCTGGAGTGCCGATTTACTGCTGAGCGTCGCCACTGCAGGCGAGAACCGCCACTGGTTGATTCCTGCTCGCAAGGGTCTGGTCAGCGAAGAACTGGTCCGTTACGGCAAGCAGGACCGCCTGCTGCGCATGAAGGTGTCGGCGCAGGCGCGAAAACGTAACCCGGAACTGCCGACCCACTGGGAGGTGCGCGAAGTTAGCTACGAACGCCAGGGCAAGCTGAAAACCGTGCTGACCTCGTTGCCGGCCGATCGCTACAGCGCCAAGGCCCTTGCCGACCTGTACCAGGAGCGCTGGGAGATTGAACTGGGCTTCCGGGATATCAAGAGCTCCCTGCAGCAGAACGCGGTCACCCTGCGCAGCAAGAAGGTCGAGCTTATCTATCAGGAAGTCTGGGGGTTGCTGCTGAGCTACAACGTCATTCGCCGTGAGGCGAGTCAGGCAGCGGTGGCCTTCGGCCGCTCAGCATCCGAGATACGCTTCAAGCCGGTAGCCCACTACATCGCCGTTCAACTGATCGTGATGGCAGCGGCCAATCCGATTTCTGCTACCGGAAGGCGATTGACGGAGTTGCGGGCCGGGATCGGCGGGCTGTTTCTGGATCGCCGTCCAAGGCCTACCAGGCCAAGGACGGTGAAGATCTCAAAGACTCGCTACCCGGTGAACCGCAAGGCCGCTCCGCTTAAGTGAACAGCATTACGCTTTCGAGCGGCCTTTTTCGTTCACATCATCGGGCTGACCTGGGGCTGCGGCTCCGCCTGTCGCGGCCAGGCGTCGAGCACCGCCTTGACCAGGGTGGCCAGGGGGATGGCGAAGAACACCCCCAGAAGCCCCACAGGCCGCCGAACAGCAGCACCGCGCAGATGATCGCCACCGGGTGCAGGTTCACCGCCTCGGAGAACAGCAGCGGCACCAGTACGTTGCCGTCCAGCGCCTGGATCACCGCGTGGGCGGCCATCAGGTAGATGAACTGGTCGCTCCAGCCCCACTGGAACAGGGCGATCAGCGCCACCGGCACGGTCACCACCACCGCGCCTATGTAGGGCACCACCACCGACAGGCCGACCAGCAGGGCCAGCAGCGCCGCGTAGTTCAGGCCCAGGGCGACGAAGGCCACGTAGGTGACGCCGCCGGTGATGATGATCTCGATCACCTTGCCGCGGATGTAGTTGGCGATCTGCTTGTCCATCTCCGCCCACACCTGCTTCATCAGCCCGCGCTCGCGCGGCAGGTAGCTGCGGAACCAGTTGTAGAAGCGCCGGCGGTCCTTGAGGAAGAAGAACACCAGGATCGGCACCAGCACCAGGTAGATCATCACGTTGACCACCACCGGCAGGCCCGACAGGGAGAAGGTCAGCGCCCACTGGCCGAGCTGGCCCAGTTCGCTGCGCGCGGTCTCGATCAGGCGCAGCACCTGCTCCTCGGTGACCATCGCCGGGTAGCGCTCGGGCAGCATCAGCAGCACCGACTGCCATTCGCCGAACATCCGCGGCAGCTCGTTGAACAGGGTGAACAGCTGCTTCCAGACCAGCGGCACCAGCACCAGCAGGAACAGCGCGAGCATGCCCAGGAACAGCGCGTAGACCAGCCACAGGGCGAACAGCCGCGGCACCCGCAGGCGTTCCAGGTGGCCCTGCAGGCCCTTGATCAGGAAGGCGATGACCATGGCCGCGAGCACCGGCGCGAGCATGCTGCCGAAGGCCAGGATGACGGTGAAGCCAAGGGCCAGGATGACCGCCAGCACCACTGCTTCCTCGTCGGAAAAGTAGCGCTGCATCCAGCCTTGCAGAACTTTGAGCATCGGGGTTCCTGCGATCGATGAGGGCGCCGTCCCGGGCGCCCCGGGGCGGGCTATTTCTTGCGCAACCAGTAGCGGTACAGGCCGTCTTCGACCTCTTCGCGCAGCAACTGGTGCCCGGCCAACTGGGCGAAGGCGCGGAAATCGCGCTGCGAGCCGGCGTCGGTGGCCGTCACCTTGAGCACCTGGCCACTGGCCAGGCGGTTGAGTTCCAGCTTGGCCTTGAGCAGGGGCAAGGGACAATTGAGACCGCTGGCGTCCAGTTCCGCGTCACAAGAGATTTCAGCGGACGAGACAGAAGGCATGGCGAACACTCCGCAGTGGGCGCTCAAGAATACCGAATCCGTTGGAAAACTGCCCGGCCCGCGGCTTTAAGCAAACCTTCATGCGCGCGGGCTACAACGAACCATCGGGCCCGTGCCCGGCCGCGCGGCCAGCGTCCGCCAACCTAGGCAGTGGCGACGGCCTGCGGCTAAAGTAGAGGCTTTCCCGGATCGAGCCCTTGTACATGAAAGTACTGCGCCCCGCCCTGCTGTCGCTTGCCTGCCTGCTGGCCATGCCCACCCTGGCCGACGACCTGCCCGCCCTGGGCGACGCCAGCTCGTCCATCGTCTCGCCGGAGCAGGAGTTCCAGCTCGGCCGCGCCTGGCTGAGCATGCTGCGCAACCAGGTCGACTCGATCAACGACACCCAGCTCAAGGACTTCGTCGAAAGCAGCGTCTACCGCCTGGCGGAAACCAGCGACCTGCAGGACCACCGCCTGGCCTTCATCCTGATCAAGGACCCGCAGATCAACGCCTTCGCCGCCCCCGGCGGCGTCATCGGCGTCAACGGTGGCCTGTTCCTCTACGCCCAGACCGAAGGCGAGTACGCCGCGGTGCTGGCCCACGAACTCGGCCACCTGATCCAGCGCCACTTCGCCCGTGGCCTGGAAGCGCAGAAGCAGATGCAACTGCCGGTGATGGCGGCGATGCTCGCCGGCATCGTGGCCGCCGCGGCGGGCGCCGGGGACGCCGGCATCGCCGCCATCGCCTCGACCCAGGCGGCGGCGATCCAGAACCAGCTGCGCTTCTCCCGGCAGAACGAACAGGAAGCCGACCGCGTCGGGGTGACCAACATGGTCCGCGCCGGCTACGACCCGCGCTCCATGCCGACCATGTTCGAGCGCCTGGCGCGGCAGTACCGCTACGACGCCCGGCCGCCGGAATTCCTCCTCACCCACCCGGTGACCGACTCGCGTATCGCCGACACCCGCAACCGCGCCGAGCAGTACCCGCAAGGCGGCAAGGAAGACTCGCTGCGCTACCAGCAGATGCGCGCCCGCGTGCAGCTGCTCTTCGAGGAAACCCCGGGCATCGCCGGCAAGCGCTTCCGCGCCATGCTCGACGACAACCCCAAGCTCGACGCCGCGCGCTACGGCCTGGCGCTGTCGCAGATCCGCGTCGGCCAGCTCAACGATGCCCGCGCCACCCTCCAGCAACTGCTGGCCAAGGCACCCAACGACGTGCCCTACAACCTGGCCCAGGTCGACCTGGACATCACCTCGAACAAGCTCGGCGACGCCCTCGCCCGGGTGCAGCGCCTGCTCGGCCAGTACCCCGGCAACTACCCGCTGATCCAGGCCCAGGCCGACATCCTGATCAAGCAGAACAAGGCCGCCGACGCCGAGAAGATCCTGCTCAAGCTGAGCCAGGACCGCCCGCTGGACCCGGACGTCTGGAGCCGTCTGGCCGACGCCCGCACCATCGACGGCAACGCCATCGGCGTGCACCAGGCCCGCGCCGAGTACCTGGCGCTGACCGGCGACTACCCCTCGGCCATCGAGCAGCTGGACTTCGCCAAGCGCCGCGCCGGCGGCAACTTCACCCTGGCGGCCAAGCTGGACGCGCGCCAGCAGGCGTTCCGCGAGCAGGAGAAGATCCTCAAGGAAATGATGCGCGGTTAACCGGCCTGGCGGCCGGATCGCGGTCGTAGGAGCGATTGCGGGCTCTTTGTAGGAGCGGACCTTGTCCGCGATAGCCGGACGTCCCGGCGCGATTCGCGGATGAGATCCGCTCCTACGCAACCCCACCCGCGCCATTCCCCTGTAGGAGCGGGCCCTGCCCGCGATTCGCGCGCAGGGCGCGCTCCTACAGTAAAAGAAAAGCCCGGCATCGCCGGGCTTTTTCATGTCCGCTGGAAGGCTCAGGCGTTGCCCGCCACCTTCAGCCTGGCGGCCTGGGTGAACTCCAGCATGCGCTTGAGCGGGCGGATGGCCCGCGGGATCAGCGCCGGGTCGACGAAGATCTCGCCGCTGCCTTCCTTCAGGCAGGCCAGGGTGCGTTCCAGGGTGTTCATGGCCATCCACGGGCAGTGCGCGCAGCTGCGGCAGGCCGCGCCGTTGCCGGCGGTGGGGGCCTCGATGAATTCCTTGTCCGGGCACAGCTGCTGCATCTTGTAGAAGATGCCGCGGTCGGTGGCGACGATGAAGCGCTTGTTCGGCAGGGTCTGCGCGGCCTTGATCAGCTGGCTGGTGGAGCCCACCGCGTCGGCCAGCTCGACCACCGCCTCGGGCGATTCGGGGTGGACCAGGATGGCCGCGTCCGGGTACAGCGCCTTGAGGTCTTCCAGTTGCTTGGCCTTGAACTCCTCGTGGACGATGCAGGCGCCGTCCCAGAGCAGCATGTCGGCGCCGGTCTCGCGCTGGATGTAGCGCCCCAGGTGCTGGTCGGGGGCCCAGAGGATGGGCTCGCCGTTGTCCATCAGGTGCTCGACGATCTCCACCGCGCAGCTGGAGGTCACCACCCAGTCGGCGCGCGCCTTCACCGCCGCCGAGGTGTTGGCGTAGACCACCACGGTGCGTTCCGGGTGCTGGTCGCAGAAGGCCGAGAACTCCTCCACCGGGCAGCCCAGGTCCAGCGAGCAGGTGGCGTCCAGGGTCGGCATCAGCACGCGCTTCTCGGGGTTGAGGATCTTCGCCGTCTCGCCCATGAAGCGCACCCCGGCCACCACCACGGTCTGCGCCGGGTGCTGGTTGCCGAAGCGGGCCATCTCCAGGGAGTCGGAGACGCAACCGCCGGTCTCCTCGGCCAGGGCCTGGATCACCGGGTCGCAATAGTAGTGCGCCACCAGCACGGCGTTCTGCGCCTTCAGCTCGGCGGCGATGGCCGCGCGGTACTCGGCCTCTTCCTGCGCGCTCAGCACACGGGGCTGCTTGGCGGCGAGGTGGGCCTGGACCAGGAGGCGTTCGGATATCTGCGTCATGTCTTCACTGCACCTGCGGGGGTACGACCAGCTATGGGGGCGATTTTACATCGCCGCGAAAGCGAGCGCGCGATCTTGCGGGGAAAGCCGCCGGGAGGCAAGCGCCGGCCGGCTGCGGGAACTTGTCGCATTCCATCAAGAGCCCGCGGTTGGGCTCCCCTAGATTGCTCCTCAACGAGCCCCCATCCCGAGGGGCGGTGCCTGGAGGAAACCAGACATGCAATCCGTCGAGCAGATCAAGCACAGCACCCGCGTCGAAGGCTGGGCCGAGCAGCGCCCGGAGGAAGCCTTCACCCTCCCCTCGCGCTATTTCTTCGACCCAGCCATCTTCGCCGCCGAGCGCGACCGCATCTTCATGAGCGCCTGGCACCTGGCCGGGCACCGCAACGAATTCGCCGAGCCCGGGCAGTTCGTGGTCTGCGACATCTTCGACCAGAGCGTGGTGGTGGCCTGCGGCAACGACGGCAAGGTCAACGCCTTCCACAACGTCTGCCAGCACCGCGGCAACCGCCTGCTGGACGTGCGCCGCGGCGCCGACACCCGGGTGCTGCGCTGCGCCTACCACTCCTGGTGCTACGAGATGGACGGCAGCCTGCGCAGCGCGCCGCGTAGCGAGCGGCTGATCGCCTTCGACAAGCAGCGGTTCAACATCCCGAAACTGCGCGTCGAGGAACTCGGTGGCTTCGTCTACTTCAACTTCGACGCGCAGGCGCCGTCGATGGCCGAGCTGTTCCCCGGCGCCGACCAGGAAATGCGCGAGGTCTTCCCGGACCTTGGCAGGATGCGCCTGATCGAGGAGCAGGACGTGATAGTCCCGGCCAACTGGAAAGTCATCATGGACAACTCCATCGAGGGCTACCACTTCAAGCTCTCCGGGCCCTGCCACATAGATCTGGCCAAACTCATCGACTTCAAGGGCTACCGCTTGACCAAACGCGACAACTGGTGGACCTACATCGCCCCGGCCAACCTCGCCGCCGAGGAGGCCTACGGGGTGAAGCTGACGGGTGCGCGCAACCCCGACGAGCGCTTCTTCAACATCGGCCTGTGGCCGAACAACACCTTCTACACCTTCCCGTTCTCCGAGTTCCTCGGCACCTTCATCATGATCCCGCTGGACGCCGAGCGCTCGCTGCTGCGCTTCGGCTACTACAGCCCCCACGAGGAAGCGCCGGCGGTGTCCCGCGCCTGCATGACATGGATGAACGAGGAACTGGGCCCGGAGGACATCGAGCTCAACGTCAGCGTGCAGAAGGGCCTGCATTCGCTGGGCTACGACCAGGGCCGCTACATGATCGACGCCGAGCGCAGCAACGAGAGCGAGCACCTGGTGCACCACTTCCACAAGCTGGTGTTCGACGGCATCCGCTGAGGAGACAGGCCATGCTCGCCAAGGAGTACGACTACGTCATCGTCGGCGCCGGCTCGGCCGGCTGCGTGCTGGCGCGGCGCCTGGGCACGGACCCGACGCTGCGCATCCTGGTCCTGGAGGCCGGCCCGGCGGACCGCAGCTGGACCATCGACATGCCCTCGGCGGTGGGCATAGTGGTCGGCGGCACCCGCTACAACTGGAGCTACGCCAGCGAGCCGGAGCCCTGGCTCGACGGCCGGCGCATCGGCACCCCGCGCGGGCGCACCCTGGGCGGCTCCTCGTCGATCAACGGCATGGTCTACATCCGTGGCCATGCCCGCGACTACGACGGCTGGGCCGCGCGCGGCTGCGAAGGCTGGAGCTACCGAGAGGTGCTGCCCTACTTCCGCCGCGCGCAGAGCCACCGCGACGGCGCCGACGCCTACCGTGGCGGCGACGGGCCGCTGCACGTCACCCCCGGCGACGTCTCGCCAGCGCTGTGCCGGGCCTTCCTCGAAGCCGGCCAGGAAGCCGGCTACGGCTACAGCGCCGACCTCAACGGCGAGCGCCAGGAAGCCTTCGGCCCGGTGGACCGCACCACCCGCGACGGCAGGCGCTGGAGCACCGCGCGCGGCTACCTGGCCGAAGCCCTGGCCGGCGGCAACGTGACGGTGGCGACCTCGGCGCTGAGCCGGCGCATCCTCTTCGACGGCGACACGGCCTGCGGCGTGGAGTTCGAGATGGACGGCCAGCTGCGGCAGGTCCGCGCGCGCCGCGAGGTGCTGCTGAGCGCCGGGGCGATCAACTCGCCGCAGTTGCTGATGCTCTCCGGCGTCGGTCCGGCCGAGGACCTGCAGCGCCTGGGCATCCGGCCGCTGCACGATCTGCCCGGCGTCGGCCAGCGCCTCAACGACCACCCGGACACCGTGGTGCAGTACCGCTGCAAGCGCCCGGTGAGCATCTACCCCTGGACCCGCGCGCCGGGCAAATGGCTGGTGGGCGCGCGCTGGTTCGCCCGCCACGACGGCCTGGCGGCGAGCAACCACTTCGAGGTGGGCGCGTTCATCCGCTCGCGGGCCGGCGTCGAGCACCCCGACCTGCAGCTGACCTTCATGCCCCTGGCGGTGCAGCCGGGCAGCGTCGACCTGGTGCCCGGCCACGCCTTCCAGGTGCACATCGACCTGATGCGCCCCACCAGCCTGGGCAGCGTCGCGCTCGCCAGCGCCGACCCGCGCCAGGCGCCGCGCATCCTCTTCAACTACCTGAAGACCGCGCGCGACCGCGAGGACATGCGCGCCGGCGCCCGCCTGGTGCGCGAGGTGCTGGCGCAGCCGGCGATGCGCGCCTTCGCCGGCGAGGAACTGGTGCCCGGCGCCGACCAGCTCAGCGATGCCCAACTCGACGCCTGGGCCCGCCGCGTCACGGAAACCGGCTACCACGCCAGCGGCACCTGCAAGATGGGCCCGGCCGGCGACGCCGAGGCGGTGGTCGACCCACAGCTGCGGGTGCACGGCCTGCGCGGCTTGCGGGTGGTGGACGCGTCGATCATGCCGGAGATCGTCAGCGGCAACACCAACGCGCCGACGGTGATGATCGCCGAGAAGGCCAGCGACCTGATCCTCGGCCGCACACCGCTGCCGCCCAGCGACGCGCCGGTATGGCTGCACCCGCGCTGGCGCGACTGCCAGCGCTGACGCGGCCCTTGCCAAACCCGGCCCGCTGCCTTTGCATAGAGGCCGCGGGCCTTTCCCCTCCACGAGGCGCCGGCCGAAGCAGCCGCCGCCCAGCACAGTGCCGGATGCAGCCATGATCACCACAGACCGCGCCAACCAGCCCCAGCGCATCGGCATCCTGCTGATGCCGTGCTTCTCCAGCTTCGGCCTGGCGGCGCTGATCGAACCGCTGTCCATCGCCAACTGGCTGGCCCAGCGCAAGCTGTTCGACTGGACGCTGCTGTCGCTCGACGGCAAGCCGGTGCCGGCCAGCAACGGCCTGCTCGCCGCCGCCCAGCAGGGCATCGGCGAGCCGGGCGAGTTCGACGTCTGCGCGGTGATCGCCAGCTTCGACGTGCACCGCCACGCCCGCGACGCCGCGCTCAAGGCCTGGCTCAAG
The DNA here is from genome assembly GCF_029201425.1 of Pseudomonas sp. 273. NCBI lineage: Bacteria > Pseudomonadati > Pseudomonadota > Gammaproteobacteria > Pseudomonadales > Pseudomonadaceae > Pseudomonas > Pseudomonas sp. 273. The sequence goes on along the minus strand of NZ_CP116775.1, from coordinate 1,223,231 downwards.
CGCCAGGCGGCGTTCGGCGCGGTGCTGATGGGCGTCGAGACCGGCAGCGAGCTGCTGGCCGCCGCCGGCGTGCTCGACGGCCACCCCGCCGCGGTGCACTGGGACAACCTGCAGGGCTTCCAGGAAAGCTACCCGCGCGTGCAGGCCCGCGCCCAGCTATACAGCGTCGGCCGCAAGCGCCTGACCTGCGCCGGCGCCACCGCGGTGCTGGACATGATGCTGGGCTGGCTGGAGGGCGCGGCCGGCGCCGGCCTGGCCCGCGAGGTGGCGATGCACATGCTGGTGGAGCGCGTGCGCGAGCCCCAGGTCGGCCAGGTCAGCGGCTTCCAGCACCGCCTGCACGCCCAGGCCGGGCGCCTGGGGCGGGCCATCGCGCTGATGGAGCAGCACCTGGAGGAGCCGCTGAGCTGCGAGGCGCTGGCCAAGCGCGTCGGCCTGTCGCGCCGCCAGCTGGAGCGGCAGTTCATGCAGCACACCGGGCTGACGCCGCTGAAGTACTACCTGGCCCTGCGCCTGGCGCGGGCCCACAACCTGCTGCAGCAGACGCGCATGAGCGTCGCCCAGGTCGCCGCCAGCGCCGGCTTCGGCTCGCTGGAGCACTTCTCCCGCGCCTACCGCGCGCGCTTCGGCTGCGCGCCGAGCAACGACCGCTCGCAGAGCCTGGAGGCGCCGGTCATGCGCCAGCCCCTGGCGCACGACCGGCTGCCCGCTCAGTTGCGGTAGTCCGGCTCCTCCTCGTCGAGGATGCCCTGCAGCGCGGCGAAGTGGCGCAGGGCGAAGTCCGGGTAGTCCTGCCACTGCCGCGCGGTCTTGCGCGCCACTTCGTCGCTGGCGATGCGCAGCGGGCGGCCGGTGGCCAACGCGGTGAGGTAGAGCTCGCAGGCGCGCTCGAAGTAGTACAGGTCGTCGAAGGCCTGGGCCACGCTGGGCGCCGCCACCAGCACGCCGTGGTTGCCCATCAGCAGGATCGGCTTGTCGCCCAGTTGGCGGCTCACCCGCTCGGCCTCGTCGCCCAGGCCCATGCCGTCGAAGCCCTCGTCGATGGCCACGCGCTCGAAGAAGCGCATGGCATTCTGCTCGATGGGCGGCAGCCGCGAGTCCGCCAGGCAGGCCAGCGCGGTGGCGTACTTCGAATGCACGTGGAGGATGCAGCGGGCATGGGGGTGGCGCCAGTGCAGCGCGCCGTGCAGCGCCCAGGCGGTGATGTCCGGGGCGTCGGGGCGCTCCAGCGCCGATGGGTCGTCGGCGTCCAGCACCAGCAGGTCGCGGGCGCGGATGCGCGAGAAGTGCCGGCCGTAGGGGTTGATCAGGAAGCGCCGGCCGTCCTCGGACACGGCCAGGCTGAAGTGGTTGGCGATGGCCTCGTGCAGGCCCAGGCGCGCGGCCCAGCGGAAGGCGCAGGCCAGCTCGGCGCGGGCCGGGGCATGGGCCTCGGGAAAGGCGATGGCTTCGTTGTGCATGGCGGCGGCTCCTCGAAACGGGCGCACCCGGCGGGCGCGCATCCGTTGGCCCCGAGTCTAGGGAGCGGGCCGGCGTCGGCTTGACGCGATGCGACGGCCCCTGTCGCGAAGGCTCTGGAACGGGCCTCGGCGCCCTGCCCTGCGGGCATATTTTTCATGCCGCAAAGGCATGAGGGCATCCGGCGAATCCGCCAAGCCTTAGTGCCACGCCGCCTGCAGCGGTCCGCGCGAATCGCTTATTCCCTAAGGAAATTTAAATAAGGCAAACAATTACTTTAACAGCTAAGGCTCTCCCTCAATCATCCAGTCCGAACCCGGCGCCCCCACGGCGCCGCGCTTTTCCAGGTCGTCGCTAGAAACCCGAGGAGATCGTCCATGGCCAACCCCCAGCCAGCCGTCGCGCAAGACCCGCGCCTGCGCCCTGCGCCCGGTGGCGATAGGGTCGAGCTGGGCCGGCCGCCGCGCCCCCCCTGCAGCTGGTGCGCCACGTGCCGGCGAAGCACAGCGTGCTGGGCCGCCGCGAAGCGCTGCTGCTCGGCCTGCTGGTCCTGACCCTGCATGGCTCCGTGGCCTACTGGCTGGGCCAGCAACCCACGCCCAGGCTGCCCGAGGTGCCGCCGCAGGTACCGCCCATGACCATCGAATTCAGCGCCCCCACCCCGCCGGTGGTGGAGCCGCCGCCGCCCGAGCCAACGCCGCCGGTGGTGGAAGAACCGCCGCCGCCCGTGGTGGACGAGAACGCGGTGAAACCGCCGCCGCCCAAGCCGGTGCCCAAGCCCAAGCCGAAACCGGTGGCCAAGCCCAAACCCAAGCCGGTGGAACAGCCGCCCGCGCCGCCCAAGGCGGAGACCCCGCCGGCACCGCCCGCGCCCCCGGCTCCACCGGCGCCGGCCCCGGTCACCCCGCCCTCGGCCCACGCCGGCTACCTGCACAACCCGGCGCCGGAATACCCGGCCCTGGCGCAGCGCCGCGGCTGGGAAGGCACGGTGCTGCTGCGCGTCCACGTGCTGGCCAGCGGCGGCCCGAGCGAAATCCAGGTGCAGACCTCCAGCGGCCGCGAGGCCCTCGACCAGGCGGCGATCAAGGCCGTGCAGCGCTGGAAGTTCGTACCCGCCAAACGCGGCGACGTGGCCCAGGACGGCTGGGTCAGCGTGCCCATCGACTTCAAACTGAATTGATCTGCGACGAGTTCGCACAGGAGAGAACCCCATGAGTCTGCCCCTCAACCCCGTGGAATCCGTCGAAGGCGCGGTGATCTGGCTACTGGCCGGCTTCTCCGTCCTCACCTGGAGCCTGGCCCTGGTCAAGGGCATCCAGTTCGGCCGCCAGAAATCCCAGGACCGTCGCTTCCAGAAGCAGTTCTGGGGCGCCACCAGCCTCGAATCGGCCGGCGAGCAGTCCGCCGGCCAGCCCGGTGCCGGCGCCCGGGTGGCCCAGGCCGGCTTCGCCGCCATCCAGGTGCCCGACGGCAACCAGCACGACCTGGCCCAGTCGATCAACCACCAGGACCGCCTGGAACGCGCCCTGCGCCAGCAGATCCAGCGCGAGCGCCGCTCCCTGGAATCGGGCCTGGCGGTGCTCGCCTCGATCGGCTCCACCTCGCCCTTCATCGGCCTGTTCGGCACCGTGTGGGGCATCATGGAGGCGCTCAAGGGCATCAGCGCCGCAGGCTCGGCGAGCCTGGAGACCGTGGCCGGCCCCATCGGCTCGGCGCTGATCGCCACCGGCGTGGGCATCGCCGTCGCCGTGCCCGCGGTGCTGGTCTACAACTACTTCCTGCGCCGCCTGAAGCTCACCGCGGCCGACCTCGACGACTTCGCCCACGACTTCTACAGCCTCGCCCAGAAGAGCGCCTTCCGCGTCATCGTCCACCCTGCCGCGGCCAAGAAGCCCAGCGTCGGCAAGAACGTGAAGGAGGCGAGCTGACATGGCCTTCTCGACCCAGGACAGCGACGAGGTTCTCTCCGAGATCAACGTCACTCCGCTGGTGGACGTGATGCTGGTGCTGCTGGTGGTGTTCATCGTCACCGCGCCGCTGCTGACCAACGCCATCCCGATCAACCTGCCCAAGACCGAATCGGTGGCCCCGCCGGAACAGAAGGACCCGCTGGTGGTGAGCATCGACGGCGCCGGCAAGTGGTTCATCAACAAGGATGAAATCCAACCCGAGCTGCTGCAGGGCAGCCTGGAGGCGGCCAAGGCCAAGGAACCGGAGCTGCGCGTGCAGCTGCAGGCCGACGAGGGCGTGAACTACGGCCAGGTGGCCAAGGCCATGGCCTCGATCGAGAAGGCCGGGATCACCAAGCTGTCGGTGATCACGGCGCGCTAAGGCGTTTCATCGCTGTTCTTCGTTGCAATACCCCATCGAAACATCCGTTCTTCCAGGTCGCTTTCTTCAACTCAGGCAGGGGAAAGCGGCCTTTTTTTATCCGCACGAAAAGCCACGGAGCCACCGTTATCCGCCGTTTTCAACGGCCTATCATCGCGGACGGAGTCCGCTCCTACGAGGCTTGCCGTCCTTGTCTTGCAGGCCGCGCCGAGGTGCTCTTCGTAGGAGCGAGCTTGCTCGCGAATGGCGTTTCCCGGCGGCCACGGTGCCTGGGGTTGGCTCCGCCCCTCTCCCCAACCCTCTCCCTGAAGGGAGAGGGGCTGTCCGGCGTGGGCGGAAGGTTCGGTGTCAACCTGTAGGAGCGGACTCCGTCCGCGATTGATCTCACCGGCTGCGCCGGCCTCCCCGCAGCGAAAACAAAAAAGCCCCGGGCATCGCTGCCCGGGGCTTCGCTTTTCGTCGACCGCGGCTCAGCGCACCAGGAACGGCGACGCCCCCTCCACCACGCCGGTCTCGTTGACGTACTGCTTCCAGTGTTCGATCAGCTCGGCCAGCTTGCCCGGCTGGGCCTCGGCCAGGTCGTGGACCTCGCCCGGGTCCTTGGCCAGGTCGTACAGCTGCCAACTGGCCGGGCCCACCGGCGCGGGGATGTACACCGCCTTCCAGTCGCCCTGGCGGATGGCGCGCATGCCGAACAGCTCCCAGCCGGTCACGGTCTTCTCGTCGTGGGCGCGCTCGGTCTCGCCGGACAGCCAGCCCAGCCAGGACTTGCCGCGCGGCTCGGCGACCTCGCGGCCACGCCAGCGCTTGCCGGGGTGGCGCACGCCGGCCAGGTCGAGGAGGGTCGGGGTGATGTCCATGACGGTGGCGAACTGCTCGCTGATCACGCCCTGGCGAGACAGCTGCGGGTAGCGCACGAAGGCCGGCACGCGGATGCCGCCCTCGGTGGTGAAGGCCTTGAACAGCCGCGACGGCGCGGTGGCCGCCTGGGCCCAGCGCGGGCCGTACCAGACGTAGGAGTTGGCGCGGCCGATGTTGTCCAGGCTGTTGTCGTAGTGCTGGTCGAGGAAGCCCAGCAGGTCCGGACCGAATTTCGGGAAGGCCTCCAGCAGCGCACCCTCGGCGCCGTTGTCGGACATGAACAGGACGAAGGTGTTGTCCAGCTCGCCCTGCTGGCGCAGGTAGTCGACCACCCGACCGATGTTCCAGTCCATGCGCTCGACCATGGCCGCGTAGACCTCCATGGCCCGCGCCGACTTCGCCCGCTCCTCGTCGCTCAGCGCCTCCCACTCGCGGCTGATGGCGACCACCGGGTGCGCCTCGACGTCGTGCGCCACCAGGCCCAGTTCCTTGAGCCGGGCCAGGCGCTCCTGGCGCAGCGCCTCGGGGCCGGCGTCGTAGCGCCCGCGGTACTTGTCCACCACCTCCTTGGGCGCCTGCAGCGGCCAGTGCGGCGCGGAGAACGGCAGGTAGGCGAAGAACGGCCGCGCCTGGTCGCGTTGCTTGAGGTACTGCAGCAGCTTGTCGCCGAAGGCATCGGAGGAATAGAAGCCCTCGGGCAACTGGTCGATGAACTGGTCGTCCTCGATGTAGAGCGCCGGCGTGCCCTTGAGGATGCGCGGCGTGCTTTCGTCGTAGGGCGGCTCGTAGCCGTAGTGGTTGGCGGCGCCGGGCAGCAGCGAGAAGGAACGCTCGAAGCCGCGCGCGTGGGGCGCCTGCTCGGCCTTCAGGCCCAGGTGCCACTTGCCGGCCATCAGCGTCTGGTAGCCGGCCTCGCGCAGCAGTTCGGGCAGCGCCACCACGCGGTCGTTGAGGTAGCCCTCGTAGCCGGGCTTGCCCTCCAGCTCCGGGGTCAGCACCTCGGCCATGGTGCCGATGCCGGCGATGTGGTGGTCGGTGCCGGTGAGCAGCATCGAGCGCGTCGGCGAGCAGGTCGGCGCGGTGTGGAAGTCGGTCAGGCGCAGGCCGGCATGGGCCAGGGCGTCGAGGTTGGGCGTGGCGATCTCGCCGCCGAAGGCGCCGATGTCGGAGAAGCCGAGGTCGTCGGCGACTATCACCAGGAAGTTGGGGCGTTTGCTCATGTCGGGACTCGGTCGGTGTTTGGGGTAGGCCTTGTAGGAGCGAGCTTGCTCGCGAACCGCATGGCACTGCGTTTGTTCGCGAGCAAGAACTAGGCGTCCCCCTCGCTCCTACGAAAAGAAGAGACGCCTCAGCAGGCGATGAACTCGAACGGCAGGTTCTCCACCCGCCTAGGCTGCGGCGCGACGTAGTCGCCATCGCCGGTCAGCTCGTGCAGCAGCTCCTCGCGCAGGCGCAGGAAGTCGAAGCCGCCGCGCTCGCGCGGGTGTGCCAGGGGCACCTCGACGATGCGCTTGATGCGCCCCGGGCGCGGCGCCATGACCACCACGCGGTCGGCCAGGAACAGCGCCTCCTCCACGTCGTGGGTCACCAGCAGGGTGGTGATGCGCTCGCGCTCGCGGATGCGCAGCAGTTCCTCCTGCAACTGCTGGCGGGTCAGCGCGTCGAGGGCGCCGAAGGGTTCGTCCAGCAGCAGGATGCGCGGGCTGGCCACCAGCCCGCGGGCGATGGCCACGCGCTGGGCCATGCCGCCGGAAAGCTGGTGCGGGTAGGCGCGGTGGAAGGCCGACAGGCCCACCAGCTCCAGGTAGTCAGCGACCTTGCGCGCCTTGCCGGTCTCGCTCAGCGGCTCGTTGACCAGGCCCAGGGCGACGTTCTGCTCCACCGTCAGCCAGGGGAACAGGCGGTGCTCCTGGAACACGATGCCGCGCTCGCCACCGATGCCGTCGATGGCCTTGTCGCCGATGCGGATCTCGCCGCGATACTCGCGGTCCAGGCCCACCAGCAGGCGCAGCAGGGTGGACTTGCCGCAGCCGCTGGCGCCGACGATGGCGATGAACTCGCCCTCGGCGATGTCCAGGTCGAAGCGCTGGATGGCCTCCAGTTGCCGGCCGTCCACCGGGAAGCTCTTGCCGACCTGGCGGAAGCTCACCAGCGGCGCGGAAGTGAAAGCGTTCATGCGTGTCTCCAGCGCGTGGCGCGCGCTTCGATGCGTTGTCCGAGGGCGCCGAGCAGGGCGCCGGTGAGGCCGACCAGGAGCATCCCGGCGCTGACCAGGTCCATGCGGAACAGCTGCTGGGCGCCGATCATCAGGCTGCCGATACCGCCGTCCGAGGGCATGAAGTACTCGGCGCCGATGGTGCCCAGCCAGGCGTAGATCAGGCCCAGGCGCAGGCCCGCGAAGATCGACGGCGCCGCCCCCGGCAGCACCAGCCGGCGCAGGCGCTGCCAGCTCGACAGGCGCAGCACCCGGGCCGCCTCGCCCAGTTGCGCCGGCAGGCTGGCGATGCCGCGCTGGGTGGCCAGCAGCAGCGGGAAGAAGCTGGCCAGGGCGACGAACACCACCTTGGCCGCCTCGCCCAGGCCGAACCAGGCGGTGAGTAGCGGCACCCAGGCGAAGATCGCCACCTGGCGCAGGGCCGAGAACGACGGGCCGAGCAGGCGCTCCGCCGGGCGCCACAGGCCCAGCGCCAGGCCCAGCAGGAAGCCGGCGCCGCCGCCCAGCAGCAGGCCCAGCAGCGAACGCTTCAGGCTGGCCAGCAGGGCCGTGGGCAGGCTACCGTCGAGCAGGCCCTGCCAGGTGGCCTCGACCACCGCGGCGGGGCTGGCGAGGATCGCCGGGTCGACCCACCGGGCGATGCTCGCCGCCTGCCACAGGCCGAGCAGCGCCAGCGGCAGCAGCCAGGGCTGCAGACGCTGCCAGCCCTGGCCGCGGGCGCCGCGGCGGAACTCGCCGGCAGCCTGTTGCGGCCAGTGCACCAGGCGCCGCTCCAGGGCCTGGATGCCCTGGTCCATGGCCGCGCCCACCAGGCCGACGACGAGGATGCAGACAAATACCACGTCGAGCATGAACAGTTGGCGGCTCTGCACCATCAGGTAGCCGATGCCCTCGCTGGAGGCCAGCAGCTCCACCGCCAGCAGCGAGGTCCAGCCCTGGGCCAGGGCCAGGCGCACGCCGGTGAGGAAGGCCGGCAGCGCCGCCGGCAGCAGCAGCCGGCGCACCAGCAGCGGCGTCGGCAGGCGCAGCACGGCGGCGGCCTCGCGCAGCTTGGGCTGGGCATCGCGCACGCCGACCAGGGTGTGCAGCGCCACCGGGACTATCACCGCCTTGACCAGCACCACCAGCTTGAGCAGTTCGCCGATGCCGAAGAACAGCATGAACAGCGGAATCCAGGCGAGCGTGGGAACCTGCGCCAGGGCCAGGAAGGTCGGCAGCACGAAGCGCTCGGCGCTGCGGCTGAAACCCAGCCAGGCACCCAGCGCCGCGCCGCTGGCGATGCCGGCGAGCAGGCCCCAGAACAGCCGCTGCAGGCTGATCCACAGTTGCTGCCAGAGCTCGCCGGCGAACAGCTCGCGGGCGCTCTGCCAGACCAGCGTCGGCGCCGGCAGTATCTGCGCGGACATCCAGTGCTGGGCGGCGGCCAGCCACCAGAGGACGAACAGCGCCAGCGGCAACAGCCAGGGCAGCAGGCGCGGGGCGAGGCGCGCCAGACGCTGCGAGGCGACGGCGCTTGAGGGGCTGGGCACAGGCAAGGCGAGCGCCTTAGAAATATTCTTCATTGGAATATGAAAAAATCTATCAATGCATTTATGAGCTAAGAAGTCCCATTTAAGGGAAGCCTCCCCGGTGCGGCCAATGCATTCGACGAATATTTTTTATGCCTTGCGCGCATTCGCCCGGCAGCGCGGATGGCGGCTGACTTATCTCTTTAAATTATTAAAAAATGAATTTTTATTATTTTATTAATCGGCCGCGACCTGCCTTAGTGCCCCTCCCATTCCCCCGCAGGAGGCAGGCGCCATGAAGGCCCTCACCCACCAGTTGCTGTCGCTCTTCGCCGCCCCGGTGCTCGCCGGGCTGCTCGGCGCCTACGCCCCGTTCACCAGCGCCGCCGAGGCGCCGAAGGAAATCCGCATCGCCGTGCCCGACGTGGGCGCCGGGCAGAACCATTCCGGTGGCGGCATCGTCGACGTGCTCTATACCCGCAAGCTGCTGGAGAAGGAGTTCGCCAACGACGGCATCGAGATCAAGTGGACCTACTTCAAGGGCGCAGGCCCGGTGATCAACGAGGCCTTCGCCAACGGCCAGGTGGACTTCGCCTACCTCGGCGACCTGGCCGCCATCATCGGCAAGGCCAGCGGCCTGGACACCCGCCTGCTGGCCGCCACCGGGCGCGGCGTCAACCACTACCTGGGCGTGCAGCCGGGCTCGGGGATCAAGACCCTGGCCGACCTCAAGGGCAAGCGCGTCGGTCTCTTCCGCGGCACCGCCAGCCAGCTGTCGTTCGACAACGCCCTGGCCAGCGTCGGGTTGGGCGAGAAGGACCTGAAGGTCATCAGCCTGGACTTCAACGCATCGCTGGCCGCCCTGGCGGCCAAGCAGATCGACGCCACCTGGGGCCTGGCCGGCCTCTTCGCCCTGCGCGAGAAAGGCCTGGCGGAAATCCCCCTGAGCACCCGCGACCTCGGCGGCGCCGGCACCCTGCAGGCGGTGCTGGTAGGCAATGGCGCCTTCGTCGACGCCCACCCGGAGATCACCCAGCGCCTGCTCAAGGTGGAACTGCAGGCCCTGGCCTGGGCCGGTGCCGAAGCCAACCACGCGGCCTTCATCGACCTGGTGTCGAACCAGGCCGGCTACCCGCCGATCATCCTGCAGACCGAATACAAGGACCGCCCGCTGGCCGACGCCCTGTCGCCGCAGCTGGACGCCGGCTTCCTCGGCCAGCTCGACGCCTCGATCCAGGCCGCCAAGCAGTACGGCCTGATCCGCCGCGACTTCAAAGCCGCCGACTGGGCCAAGCCGGACTACCTGGCAGCCGCCGCCAAGCTGGCTGCGGCACAGCCGGTGGCGCAGGTGCAGTGATCCAGGTGCCGCCGGGTAGCCCTGGGCAGCCTGCAACCATGCCCGACCGTAGGGCGTATAACCGTTCGCGGTTATCCACCGTTGGCCGTGCCGCCGAGGCGTCCGGCGTGGCCGGTGAATCCAATCGCGGACGGAGTCCGCTCCTACGACAGTGCTTCCTGGAACCGTAGGAGCGGACTCTGTCCGCGATTTGGCGGATAACGCCATAGGCGTTATGCGCCCTACGGGGAGCCCGGGAGCTTCGTGATTCCACTTCACGCCGAACGGTCCCCTCTCCCGCTTGCGGGGGAGGGTTAGGGAGGGGGAGCGGAGCCAGGGTTCGCGAGCAAGCTCGCTCCTACGAAGAGCACGCCGGCTCTTGCTCTGGTTTTTGGATTTCCAGAGAAACAACCGAGCGCACCGGAACGCCCCTTCAGAAGGCCGAGCGAAACCGGCGCTCAGGAGGTCATGCGACATGGATGTCGCTAGAGCCCCGATCAGTACAGGGACGTGCTGTCGGGGCGGGCCTCCGTGGCGGGGGAATTCGCAAGGGTAGCCCGGCTTCATCGGGCCCGTATGTCGGGGCAAGCCTTTTTGGTTACTTTTGTGGCGTTTGACAAAAGTGACTCGCCCGAGGGGCGAAACAAAAAACATCCGAGTACTCGGAGCGGCGCGCTACACCAAGCCCCCAAGCCAATTGGGTTCCCGCGTTCGCGGGAATAGCGAAGGGGAGATCGGAGCACAGGCCCAAGGTTCGCGAGCAAGCTCGCTCCTACAGAATCACCCCCGCCCCGCCGGTCGCTTCACGCCACCGCGCTCCGCTCTTCCTCGTCCAGCTCCACCAACGTCTCGATCAGCGCCCGCGCCGCCGCCGAAAGGCGGTAGCCGGTACGGCTGACGATGCCGCAGCGCGCCTGCAGGCTGTCGATGTTGTGCGGCAGGTTGCGCAGGTGCAGGCGCGCCACCTCGCCGTTGGCCAGCGCCTGGCGCAGGCCGTCCTCGCTGCCCACGCCGATGGCGTCGGTCTGGCTGACGATGCGCACCAGCGAGCCCAGGTGCTCGCACTGGATGTTCGCCTGCAGGTCGCTCTTGCCACTGAGGTTGGCCAGCAGCTTGCGGATGCCCGGCGGCATCCGCGCGGAAGCCAGGGGATAGGCGAACAGGTCGTTGGTGGACAGGCTCTCCTTGGCCAGCAGCGGGTGCCCGGTGCGGCAGAAGAAGAAACCCCGGCGCGGGCTAAGCGGCCGCGTCTGGAAGCCGGGGTCGGCCTCGAAGTGGCGGATGTCGGCGATGAAGAACTCGATCTCGTCGCGCAGCAGGCTGCGCGACAGGCGCTCCCAGTTGTCCACCTGGAAGTCGATCTGCAGCCGCGGGTGCCGCCGGATCAGCCGCGCCACGGCGTCGGGCACCAGTTTCTGCGCCGGCGCCGGCCCGCAGCCGAAATGCAGTTCGCCGGCGTCCAGCTTGTTCAGCTGGGTGATTTCCTGGGTCAGGTTGGCTGCGCCCTGCACCAAGCGCAGCGCGTGCTGCAGCACCACCTGGCCTTCGGGCGTGGGGCGCAGCTCCTTGCTGCCGCGGTCCACCAGCTGGCAGCCCAGCTCCTGCTCCAGGCCCTGGATGCTGCGGCTGAAGGCCGGCTGGGTGATGCCCATGGCATCGGCCGCGCGGACGAAACTGCGGTGTTCGGTGAGGGCGATGAAGTAACGCAGTTGGCGCAGATCCATGATGCTTTACCGGCATTGAAAATATTGGACAAAGGCATTTGCCGTGGGGGATGCGCTGGTTTTAAATGCAAGCTCTTATTCCGTCAACGAAGAATAAAACTTAAATTTATTCTTTTAAGAAATAAGAATATGCCCCTCGACCAGGAGCCCCCGATGGCCTTGCACCCTTTCGCCCCGCGCCTGCTGCCGGCACGAATGCTTCCGCCTCGCGGCTGTAGCCGCTGAATGCCCGGCGTCGCCCAGACGCCCACCGAATCGAAGAGAGCCGTTCACGCCATGCCTTGCATGGCACGGCCCCCTGTTGCCCGCACCCAGCCGGGCAGTGCCTGATGCAAGGAAAAAACCATGAGCCTGAGTGCCTCGCTGCAATCCCCGTTCACGCCCCGCCCCGGCCGAACCCGGCCCGGCGCCCCCGACTACGCCCTGGTCCTGCTGCTCGCACTGGGCGGCGCGCTGCCGCTGCAGGCCGCCGAGCAGGATGACACCACCGGCGCCACGCCCGAGGCCGCCAGCGCCGCCGACAAGGACACCACTACCCAGGCCGCCGCCCTGGGCAAGGTCACGGTCACCGCCCGGCGCCGCGAGGAAGACTCGCAGAAGGTGCCCACGCCCATCACCGTGCTCGACGGCGCCACCCTGGAGAACCAGCGCATCACCAAGGTGCAGGACCTGCAGCAGGTGCTGCCCAGCGTGAACGTCGCCTACATCCACGCCCGCCAGTCGAGCATCGCCGTGCGCGGCATCGGCAACAACCCGGCCAGCGACGGCCTGGAAGGCTCCGCCGGGGTCTACCTGGACAACGTCTACCTGGGCCGCCCGGGCATGGCGGTGTTCGACCTGCTGGACATCGAGCAGCTGGAACTGCTGCGCGGCCCGCAAGGCACCCTGTTCGGCAAGAACACCACCGCCGGCGTGCTCAACATCAGCACCCGCGCGCCGACCTTCACCCCCGAGCGCACGGTGGAGGTCTCCGGCGGCCAGGAAGGCTACTTCCAGGGCCGCGGCACCGTCTCCGGGCCGCTCACCGACGAGCTGGCCGGGCGCGTCTCGGCCTACCGCACCCGCAGCGACGGCTACATCACCAACATCCACGACGACAACAAGCTCAACGGCGGCGAGCGCCAGGGCATCCGCGGGCAACTGCTGTACAAGCCCGGCGAGGACTTCAGCCTGCGCTGGATCAGCGAGTACAACGAGGAGGACTCCAGCAACGGCAGCATGGTCGTCTACGGCGCCGCACCGCGCTTCTGGCAGCGCGCCGCGCTGGTCGGCGCCTCGCCGATCGCCGACCCGGACCGGCACAAGGTCAACATCGACAGCCGCCAGCACGTCAGCGTGCACCAGGGCGGCAGCTCGGTGGAGGCCAACTGGAAGCTGGCCAACGACTTCACCCTGACCTCCATCAGCGCCTACCGCTTCTGGAACTTCACCCCGGCCAACGACGAGCAGCTGAACGTCTCGGCGATCCGCAACACCGGGGTGGCGGTGCGCGACCGCCAGTTCTCCCAGGAGATCCGCCTGGCCTCGCCCACCGGCGGCGCCTTCGACTACGTGGTCGGCGCCTACGCGTTCAACCAGAACCTGGGCAACAAGACCTTCACCGACTACGGCCCGCTGGCCGACAGCTACCTGCTGGGCACCAACCTCAACGCGCTGAACAACGCTTCCAGCAAGGCCAACGGCAAGATCGAGACCGACAGCTTCGCGCTCTTCTCCCAGGGCACCTGGCACCTCACCGACAAGCTCGACTTCACCGCCGGCCTGCGCGGCACCTACGAGGAGAAGGACGCCAAGGTGAAGCGCTACGCCCCGGTGGGCGGCGCCCCCGTGACCGGCGCCGGCGCGGTGGTGCGCAACGGCCAGCTGGGCGCCTACGACTCCGGCGACCTCAGCGTGTACAGCTTCGCCCCCTCGGCGCTGCTCAGCCTGAGCTACCAGTTCAGCGACGACCTGCTGGGCTACGCCTCGCTGTCCCATGGCGAGAAGTCCGGCGGGGTGAACCTGGCGGTGGCCAGTGCGCCGAGCGCCGGCGCCGACTCCCTGCTGGTCGGCCCGGAGCGGGCCAACGACGCCGAGCTGGGCCTGAAATCGACGCTGTTCGAGCGCCGCCTGCAGCTCAACGCCAACCTCTTCTGGACCGGCATCCACGGCTACCAGGCCACCACCCTGTACCAGCCGGCCGGCTCCTCCCAGCTGGTGCAGGTGCTCTCCAATGCCGGCAGCGTGCGCTCCCGCGGCCTTGAACTGGAGGCCACCGCCCTGCCGATCCGCGGCCTGACGCTGAACTTCAACGGCTCCTACAACGACGTCACCTACCTGTCGTTCAAGGACGCCCCGTGCCCGGCGGAGATCAGCACCCAGCCCGGAGCCCCGGCCAGCTGCGACCTCACCGGCAAGCGCGTGGTCGGCGCCTCGAAATGGATCGCCAACCTCAACGGCGAATACAAGTGGCAGCTGGCCAACCGCTTCGAACCCTACGTCAACGCCAGCTACTCGTACCGCTCCGAGGCCGAGGGCACCCTGGACGACTCCGACCTCTCGAAGATCCCCGGCTACGGCCTGGCGAACTTCTCCGTCGGCGTGCGCCACGACCTCGGCGACGGCCAGCTGGACGCCTCGGTCTGGCTGAAGAACGCCTTCGACAAGGACTACTACCTGGCCGCCTTCGCCAGCATCAACGGCTCCTACACCGCCTCGGTGGGCCAGCCGCGCACCCTGGGCGCCTCGGTCCGCTACGACTTCTGATCCCACTCACCGCGCGGCGCAGTCCCGCGCGGCCCCTTGCAGTACCACCTACAGCAATGAGGAAAACCAGATGAGCAACGCAGCACACGCCGTACAACCCGCCGTACGACTCGACATCCACCCGGTGGCCGGGCGCATCGGCGCCGAGATCCGCGGGGTGACTCTGTCCGGCAGCCTGGACGCCGCCACGGTCGAGGCCATCCAGGCCGCCCTGGTCGAGCACAAGGTGATCTTCTTCCGCGGCCAGGGCCAGCTCGACGACCAGGGCCAGGAGGCCTTCGCCAAGCTGCTCGGCGAGCCGGTGGCGCACCCGACGGTGCCGGTGCGCGACGGCACCGAGTACCTGCTCGAACTGGATGGCGCCGAAGGCCGCCGGGCCAACTCCTGGCACACCGACGTGACCTTCGTCGAGGCCTACCCCAAGGCCTCCATCCTGCGCAACGTAGTGGCCCCGGAAGCCGGCGGCGACACCGTATGGGCCAACACCGCCAGCGCCTACGACGACCTCACCGACGAGCTCAAGGCGCTGGCCGACAAGCTCTGGGCCGTGCACAGCAACGAATACGACTACGCCGCGGCCAAGCCCAACGCCGACCCGGCGCGCCTGGAGCACTACCGCAAGGTGTTCACCTCCACCGTCTACGAGACCGAGCACCCGGTGGTGCGCGTGCACCCCATCAGCGGCGAACGCAACCTGCTGCTGGGGCACTTCGTGAAGCGCCTGAAGGGCCTGTCGCAGCACGACTCCCAGCACCTCTTCGCGGTGCTGCAAAGCCACGTCACCCGCCTGGAGAACACCGTGCGCTGGCGCTGGCAGGCCGGCGACGTGGCCATCTGGGACAACCGCGCCACCCAGCACTACGCGGTGGACGACTACGGCACCCAGCCGCGCATCGTGCGCCGCGTGACCCTGGCCGGCGAGGTGCCGGTGGGGGTGGACGGGCAGCGTAGCCGGACCGTCAAGAAAGCCTGAAAGCACACCCTCTCCCTAACCTCTCCCTGAAGGGAGAGGGGACTGGATCGGCGTGAAGCGAAACCATGGTTGGATCCTGCAGACGCGGTAGCAGGACAGCACAGAAGACGCGCTTCGCACGGATACCCCCTCTCCCTTCAGGGAGAGGGCCGGGGAGAGGGTGACCCAAGCCTGACACGGAGAACCAAACCATGAGCCAATCCGCCGCCCTCAAGGCACCGCAAGAAACCCTGATCGAACCCTTCGCCATCATCCCCCTCGACGCCCCGCTGGGCGCCGAGGTCCGCGGCCTGGACGCGCGCCAGCCACTGACGCCGGAGCAAATCCTGGCGATCAGGCAGGCCCACCGCGAGCACCACATCCTGATCTTCCGCGACCAGCAGCTGGACGACGAGCAGTACCTGCGCTTCGCCACCCTGTTCGGCGCGGTGTTCCAGCCGCCGGCGGACGTGCCGGTGCTGTCCTCCGGCGCCGACGGCAAGGCCCCGGACATCGTCAAGGTGGCCAACACCGGCGATGGCGAGCTGGGCAACTTCGCCCTGCCCGCCCACGTCGACCACCAGTGGACGCCGCTGCCCTCCTCCGGCTCCTTCCTCTACGCCCTGGAAGTGCCGAACAGCGGTGGCGAGACGCACTTCACCAACCTGGCGCTGGCGTATGAAAGCCTGGACGAGGCCACCCGCCAGGAGATCGACGGCCTGCGGCTGATCAACTACAACCCCTTCGTGCGCCTGAAGAACGGCTACGCCGGCGGCTTCGTCACCTACCGCACCCCGGACATCGAGCCGATCCAGGGCACCGAGCACCCGCTGGTGCGCACCCACCCGGAAAGCGGCAAGCGCGTGCTCTACCTCAGCGTGCACACCGAGGTGGAAATCCCCGGTCACGAGCCGCAGCAGGGCAAGGCGCTGATCGAGCGGCTGCGCGCGCACCTGCAGCGCCCGGAGCTGAGCTACACGCACAAATGGAAAGTGGGCGACATCGTCTGGTGGGACAACCAGGCCACCCTGCACGGCCGCAACGCCTTCCCGGCCAGCGAGCGGCGGCGCCTCAAGCGCATCAGCCTGGGCGGCAGCCGGCCGTTCTGAGTTTTTCGCGGGCAAAGAAAAAGCCCCTGGCCTATGGCCAGGGGCTTTGCGAAGTGGTGGGTCGTGTAGGATTCGAACCTACGACCAATTGGTTAAAAGCCAACTGCTCTACCGACTGAGCTAACGACCCAACGCGAGGCGTATAATACTGATTTCTAACGCAAAAACAACACCCTTACGAAAAATTTTTCAGAAATATCTCGTAGGGTCTGAAATCCCCGCCGCGGCGAAGCCTTCCGAACGCAGGCGGCAGCTGTCGCACTTGCCGCAGGCGCGGCCTTCGTCGTCCGCCTGGTAGCAGCTCACGGTCAGCGCGTAGTCCACGCCGCGGGCCACGCCGGCCTGGATGATCTGTGCCTTGGAGAGGAACTGCAGCGGCGCCTGGATGCGGAAGCCGTCGCCCTCGACACCGGCCTTGGTGGCCAGGTTGGCCATGCGCTCGAAGGCCTCGACGAACTCGGGGCGGCAGTCCGGGTAGCCGGAATAGTCCACGGCGTTGACGCCGATGAAGATGTCCCGCGCACCGAGCACCTCGGCCCAGCCCAGGGCCAGGGAAAGGAACACGGTGTTGCGCGCCGGCACGTAGGTGACCGGGATGCCCTCGCTGGGCGCCTCGGGCACGGCGATGCTGCTGTCGGTCAGCGCCGAGCCGCCGATGCCGTTGAGGTTGAGGCCGATGACCTTGTGTTCCACCACGCCCAGCTGGCGGGCGACGCGCTCGGCGGCCTGGAGTTCGGCGCGGTGACGCTGGCCGTAGTCGAAGCTCATGCTGTAGCAGGCGTAGCCCTCGGCCTTGGCCATGGCCACCACGGTGGCGGAGTCGAGCCCGCCGGAGAGCAGGATGATGGCTTTCTTCTGAGTCATGTGATTACCCTTCCCGTCCGCGTCTCAGCGACCCGGTTCGTCGTTCCAGAGGAGCTTGTGCAGTTGCATCTGGAAGCGCACCGGCAGGTTGTCGGCGACTATCCAGTCGGCCAGCTCGCGCGGCGCCAGCTGGTGGTGGCTCGGCGAGAACAGCACTTCGCCAGCACGCTCGTCGAGGCGGTACTCGATCAGCTTGGAGACCGCCCAGTCGTAATCCTCGCGGGAGCAGAGGACGAACTTGACCTGGTCGTTGCCGGTGAGCTGGGCGATGTTCTCGTAGCGGTTGCGGCGCACCTCGCCGGAGCCCGGGGTCTTCAGGTCGAGCACCCGGCTGACGCGGCGGTCGGTGGCGGAGATGTCCAGCGCGCCGCTGGTTTCCAGCGATACCGCATAGCCGGCATCGCACAGGCGCTGCAGCAGCGGCAGGCAGTTGGGCTGCGCCAGCGGTTCGCCGCCGGTGACGCAGACGTGGCGCGGCCGGTAGCCGGCGACGGTTTCGAGGATGCTGTCCAGGCTGCGGATCTCGCCGCCACTGAAGGCGTAGGCGGAGTCGCAGTACTGGCAGCGCAGGGGGCAGCCGGTCAGGCGCACGAACACGGTCGGCAGTCCGACGGTGCGCGCTTCCCCCTGCAACGAGTAGAAGATCTCGGTGATTCGCAGGGTCTGTTGCATATCAGCCACGGGCGTGACGGCTGTACAGGCCATCCGCCTCCGTTGCGGTGTAATGAGCGAACGCGACAGGCGTCCGGGAACCCCGGGCGGGCAGACATCAGCCGAGCTGAAACCGCTCCGCGGCTCCGGGTGGCGGCGATTCTAGCGAAAAAACCGGCGCCCGGCGCGGAATGTTGTTCATTCGGGCGATGGTGGGGTTCAACGCAATCGCGGACGGAGTCCGCTCCTACAGTTCCAGGGAGGCTCGCTCCTGGCCGGTGACGTAGGAGCGGGCCCTGCCCGCGATTCGCGAGCAGGGCGCGCTCCTACAAGGGGATGACGTGGGTGGGGCGGCGTAGGGTCCGCGATCGGATTTACCGGCCACGCCGGACATCCCGGTAGCAATGAAAAACGCCGTTTCCCCCTGCTGGAAGAAACGGCGTTTTCAGATGAGCGACAAGAGGCTTACTTGAGGCTCTTCAGGTCACGCTGGGCCAGTTGCGCGGCGGAGCTGCCCGGGTACTGGGCGACCACCTGCTGGAGGATGCCGCGGGCCTTGTCGTTGTTGCCCAGGCGGCGTTCCACGTCGGCCAGCTTGTACAGCGAGTCCGGCACCTTGGGGCTGCTCGGGTAGGCCTGGCTGACCTTGGCGAAGGCCTGGCCGGCGCCCTGCAGGTCGCCCTTGGCCAGGTTCACCTCGCCGAGCCAGTACTGGGCGTTGCCGGCGTACTGGCTGCCGGGGTACTTGCGCAGGAAGGCGCCGAAGGCCTGGCTGGCCTTGTCGAAGTCCTTGGCCTTGATCAGGTCGAAAGCCGCGTCGTAGTAGAGCTTCTCTTTCGCCGGATCGCCCGGCTCGCTGCTCGCGGGCTGGGCCTGTTGCTGCTGGGCGGCTGCGGCGCCGGCCGCTGCGCCCGCACCGGCGGCGCTGCCGTCGGTGGAGGAGTTCTGTGCCGCCGGAGCGGAGGAAAGGCGACGGTCGAGGTCCTGGTAACGCTCGAGGCTTTCCTGCTTCAGCTGCTGGATCTGGTTCTGCTGCTCTTCGAGGGTGCCGCGCAGGCGGGCGATCTCGTCCTGCATCTGCTGCAGTTGCAGGAACAGCTGGGCTTGCCCGGAGACGGGAGCGGCCGCAGCCGCCCCGCCACCGGCATAAGCACCATCAGTGCCTGCGGTGCCGTACCCCGCGGGCGGCGCGCTGGCGTAGCCGCCATCGTTACCATCCACCACCGGAACCGCGGCCGCCGCCATCAGCGGCAGGCCGCAGACCATCAAGGTCAGAAATCGCAGGCGCATAGGGTCTTACTTCTTCAGCTCGACGCGACGGTTCTGAGCCCAGGACTGTTCGTCGTGGCCGGTGGCAACCGGACGCTCCTTACCGTAGGAAACCAGCTCCAGCTGAGCCGGGGAAACACCCTGCAGCACCAGGTAGCGCTGAACGGCCTTGGCGCGACGCTCGCCCAGAGCCATGTTGTACTCGCGGGTGCCGCGCTCGTCGGTGTGGCCTTCCAGGACAACGTGCTGGCCGCTGCCTTTGAGGTCTTTGGCGTGTACGTCCAGAGCGCGCATGGCTTCCGGCTTCAGGTCGGAGCTGTCGTACTCGAAGTAGAAGGTGGTGATCGCACGCAGGGCGGCTTCGTCGCTCAGGCTGCCGTCAACGGCACCGCTGTTGGCGCCGTAGCCAGCGTTCGGGTCAACGCCGCCATTGGCGCCTTCACCAGTAGCATCGCCTTTCTTGGACGAGCAACCTACGGCTACGGCCATGGCGAGGGCGATAACGGCAAATTTGCCGAATTTCAGCATTTCCATCATGTAACTCCTAATGAACCCCAGTGTATAAGTTTGAAACAGTTGGCAACCGTCAGTTCAGGTAAGGGGACCAGGAAGGCTCGCGCACGTCGCCCTGAGCGGTGGGTAGCGGTAACCGAACACGTCCGTTGATGCTGGTCAGCATCAACACGCCCCGGTCCTGCTGGCGGGACGCGTATATTATCATCGTGCCATTTGGCGCGACAGTGGGCGAGTCGTTAAGGGTTGTGTTCGAAAGTACCCGCAGATTGCCGCGTTGCAGGTCCTGGGCGGCGATCTGGAAGTTGGTGAAACCTTCCTGGCGGTGGACCATCACCAGGGTCTTCTCGTCGGCCGAGAGTTTCGGGTTGGCGTTGTAGTTGCCGGTGAAGGTCACGCGGTCGGTAGCGCCGCTGTTGACGTTCATCTTGTAGATCTGCGGCTTGCCGCCACGGTCCGAGGTGAAGTACAGGGTCGAGCCGTCCTTGCCCCAGAAGGGTTCGGTGTCGATGGCCGCGTTGTTGGTCAGGCGGCGCAGCTGGCGCGAGCCCAGGTCCATCAGGTAGATCTCCGGGTTGCCGTCGCGCGACAGCACCAGGGCCAGGCGGTTGCCGTCCGGGGAGAACGCCGGGGCGCCGTTGAGGCCCTCGAAGTTGGTCAGTTGCTCGCGGCGGCCGGTGTCGACGTACTGCATGAAGATGCGCGGGCGCTTCTGCTCGAAGGACACGTAGGCGATGCGGCGGCCGTCCGGCGAGAAGCGCGGCGAGAGGATCGGCTCGCGCGACTGCAGCAGGGTCACCGGGCGCGCGCCGTCGTAGTCGGAGCGCTGCAGGGTGAAGCGGGTGTTGTCGGCGGAGAAGCGCTCGGCGGTCACGTAGAGCAGCTTGGTGGAGAAGGCGCCCTTGATGCCGGTGAGCTTCTCGAACGACTGGTCGGCGATGAAGTGCGACATGTCGCGCAGCTGCTCGACGCTGCCGCCGACGCTGCCGGTGACGATCTGCTGCTGGGTGGCGACGTTGAACAGGCCGTACTGCACCTGCAGGCGGCCGCCGGCCGGGGTGATGTTGCCGATCAGCACGTATTGCGCGCCGAGGGCCTGCCAGTCGCGGTAGATCACCTCGCTGGCCTGGGCCGGCAGGCTGATCATGTTCTGCCGCGGGATCGGCTCGAAGTAGCCGGAGTTGCGCAGGTCGTTGCCGATGATGTTGGCCATGTCGTCGGGCAGGACGTTGCCACCCTGCCAGCCGAAGGGCACCACGGCGATCGGCACGGCCCGGTCGGCCCCGCTGGTCACCAGAATGTTCTTCTCATCTGCCATCGCTACGCCTGCCACGCAGAGCAGGGCGACGAGCAATCCTCTGAAAATCTTGATCACAGCGTGAGGTCCTCAGGCGTGAAGGTCATCTTGAAGGAACGGTAGGGATTGAAGTCCTTGGGACTCAGGCCCTGCATTTCAGTAATGCGACCGACGTTCCTCACGGCGTTCACCGCGGAATTGTCGAACGCCTTGTCGCCGCTGGAGCGGACGACGGTCGCATTGGTGATGGTGCCATCGGGCAGCATGCTGATCTGCACGGTAACACTCATGCCGTTGCGGGCCGATGGCGGACGCGACCAGCCCTCGGATACCCGGGAGCGGATCAGGTCGTCGAAGTTGCCTGCCACCTCGTTGCCCTGTTCGTCGGCCAGGGCCTGCTGGCGCTGCGTGTCGTCGGACAGCAGTTCGGCCAGGGCCTGGGCCTTCTTGTCTTCCTGAGCCTTCTTCGCCGCAGCCTGGGCAGCGGCCTTCTTCTTCGCGGCGTCGGCGGCAGCCTTCTTCTTGGCGTCCTCCGCGGCGGCGAGTTTCTTGGCCTGCTCCTCGGCTTTCTTCCTGGCCTCTTCGGCGGCCTTCTTCTTGGCCTCCTCCGCGGCTTGTTTCTTGGCTTCTTCCTCGGCTTGCTTCTTGGCCTCTTCCTCGGCCTTCTTCTTGGCGATGTCGGCCTGCTGCTTCTGCGCAGCGGCCTTGGCCTCGGCCGCCTTCTTGGCGGCGTCTGCGGCCTTCTTCGCCTCGGCTGCCTTGGCTGCTTCCGCAGCTTTCTCGGCATCCGCAGCCTTTCGAGCCTCATCGGCTTTCTTTTGTTCCGCAGCTTTCGCCGCGGCTACGGCTTCCTGCTCGACCTTCTTTTGCTCCAGCTGTTCCTGTTCGTACTGCTTGGCAGAGGTCTTCTTCGCCTCCCCGGCGATCTTCTGGTTGGTCTGCTGCGTGGCCTGGCTCTTGGATTTGAGCTGGTAGAGCGTAGCCTGGACGATCGGACGCGCAGGCGGCAGCTCGGGCGTCATGGCCCAACTGACGAAGAGCATCGCGAAAATCAGGACGTGCAGCGCTACCGCCAGTACGACCGGCCAGAAGTAGCTTTCCGATGGGGAGTGTTCGCGTTGCATCAAGTTCCGGGCGCCTCGGTAATCAGCCCGACGTTACCTACGCCGGCCTTCTGCAATCCGCCCATGACAGCCATGACGGAGCCGTAGTCGACAGCCTTGTCGCCACGCACGAAGACCTGCACTTTCTTACCCTGACTGCTGTTCTGGGCCAGGATGGCGGTTGCCGCGCTGACCAGTTGGTCCAGCGCCACCGCGGTCTGACTGCCCTTGCCCTGGTCGGGGTCGACTTCCGAACCCATGTTCCAGTAATAGGTCTTGTCGGCCTTGATCGAAATGGTCAGCACCCGCGAGTCGTTGTCCTGCGGGAGCACTTCGCTGGAGACCTTGGGCAGGTCGACCTTGACGCCCTGGTTCAGCATCGGTGCGGTCACCATGAAAATGACCAGCAGTACCAGCATCACGTCGATGTATGGCACCACGTTCATTTCAGCGACCGGCTTGCGTTTATGACGGACCCTTGCCATGTCGGCTCACCTCTCTGGTCAATCGTCGCTGGCGTGGACTTTGCGGTGCAGGATGGCCTGGAACTCGTCGGCGAAGGTGTAGTAGCGGCCGATCAGCATTTCCGAGCGCGCGGCGAAGCGGTTGTAGGCGATGACTGCGGGGATCGCGGCGAACAGGCCGATGGCGGTGGCGACCAGGGCCTCGGCGATGCCGGGGGCGACGGTGGCCAGGGTGGCCTGCTGCACGGCGGCCAGGCCGCGGAAGGAGTTCATGATGCCCCAGACGGTGCCGAACAGGCCGATGTACGGACTGGTGGAGCCGACGGTGGCGAGGAACGGCAGGCTGGTTTCCAGCTTCTCTTCCTCACGGGAGATGGCCACGCGCATGGAACGGGCCACGCCTTCCATCACCGCGTCCGGGTCGACGCCGGACTGCTGGCGCAGGCGCGAGAACTCCTTGAAGCCGGCACGGAAGATCTGCTCCACGCCCGAGTCCGGGTCGGGGTTGCTGCCGGCCTGGCGGTACAGCTTGGACAGGTCGATGCCCGACCAGAAGCGTTCTTCGAAGCCATCCAGGGCTTTCTTGGCCGAGCGCATCATGTTGCTGCGCTGGAAGATCATGATCCAAGAAGTGACCGAGGCGGCCACCAGGGTGAGCATGACCAGCTGCACCACGATACTGGCGTTGCTGATCAGGCTCCACATGGAGGTATGGTCGACGACGTTCGGTTCCACGTTATTCTCCTGCTGAAAGGGTGTCCGGAGTGCCGGCAAATGCCGCACGCAACACTTCGGGGATGGCGCGGGGCCTGAGGTTGTCAGCCCGTACGCACGCCACCAGGAAGCGGCCTTCGCATAGCAAGGCCGAATCCGACGCTCGACGAACCTGTTGACGGAAACGCAGGCTCGCGCGGTTCAACTCCTCGACCTCGGCGCTGACGACCAGCTCGTCGTCCAGACGGGCCGGCGCGTGGTAGCGCGCTTCGGCCGAATGAACGACGAAAAGCAGGTTCTCACCTGCCAGCTGGGATTGGGCGAAGCCCAGAGCCCGCAGCCGCTCGGTGCGAGCCCGCTCCATGAACTTGAGGTAGTTGACGTAGTAGACGATGCCGCCCGCATCGGTGTCCTCGTAATAGACCCGGAATCGATGCTCGAACGGCTGACCCCCGTGTTGCGCGCGCATACTCTAGAACCAAGTTGGGGCTTTGCCAATCGGCAATCAGCCACAAATGCAATTAATTACCATCTTCAGACGAGAAAAGATCCGGCATCGCATCCTCCCCCATCCGCTTCGGCAGTTTCAGACCGAAATGCAGGTAGGCATGCCGGGTGACGACCCGTCCCCGCGGCGTGCGCATGATATAGCCTTGCTGGATCAAATAGGGCTCCAGCACGTCCTCGATCGTATGTTTTTCTTCGCCGATGGCCGCGGCGATGTTGTCCAGCCCCACCGGCCCGCCGTCGAACTTGTCGATCATGGTCAGCAGTAGACGCCGGTCCTGGTGGTCGAAGCCACGCTCGTCGACGTCCAGCAGGTTCAGCGCCTTGTCCGCCACCTCGCTGCTGATCGCGCCGCTGGCGCGCACCTCGGCGAAATCGCGCACGCGGCGCAGCAGGCGGTTGGCGATGCGCGGCGTGCCACGGGCGCGGCGGGCGATCTCGAAGGCCCCGGCCGGGTCCATGTCCAGGCCGAGGATGCCGGCCGAACGGGCGACGATGGTCGCCAGGTCGTCGACGCTGTAGAACTCCAGGCGCTGGACGATGCCGAAGCGGTCGCGCAGCGGGTTGGTCAGCATGCCGGCGCGGGTGGTGGCGCCGACCAGGGTGAAGGGCGGCAGGTCGAGCTTGATGGAGCGCGCCGCCGGCCCTTCGCCAATCATGATGTCGAGCTGGAAGTCTTCCATCGCCGGGTACAGCACTTCTTCGACGATGGGCGAGAGGCGGTGGATCTCGTCGACGAAGAGCACGTCGCCCGGCTCGAGGTTGGTCAGCAGCGCTGCCAGGTCGCCGGGGCGCTCCAGCACCGGGCCGGAGGTGCTCTTGATGGCCACGCCCATCTCCTGGGCGATGATGTTCGCCAGGGTGGTCTTGCCCAGGCCCGGCGGGCCGAAGATCAGCGTGTGGTCCAGGGCCTCCTTGCGGCCGCGGGCGGCGCTGATGAACAGCTCCATCTGCTCGCGCACGCTGGGCTGGCCGATGTAGTCGGACAGGCTCAGCGGACGGATGGCGCGGTCCAGCTGTTCCTCGCGCTCGCGAGGGCCGGCGGTGGCGGCCGAAATCAGGCGATCGGTCTCGATCATGGATCAGACCATGCCCTTGAGCGAGCGGCGGATGAGTTCTTCGCTGGACAAATCTTTTTCCTCCACGGCGGCCACGGCGCGGCTCGCCTCCTGGGGCTTGAAGCCTAGCGCGATCAGCGCGCTGACGGCATCCGCCTCGGCGCTTGAGACTGTTGCGGCCAGTTTCGGTTCCGTCACCAGGGGGGCGATGGTCGGCATGTTCTCCCAGGCCTTGAAGCGGTCCTTGAGCTCCACCAGCAGGCGCTCGGCGGTCTTCTTGCCGACCCCGGGGATCTTCACCAGGGTGGAAGTATCCTGCGCCTGCACGCAACGCACCAGCTCATCCACTTCCAGGCCCGACATCAGGGCCAGCGCCAGCTTGGGGCCGACGCCGTTGAGCCGGATCAGCTCGCGGAACAGCTCGCGCTCGCGCTTCTCGGCGAAGCCGTAGAGCAGGTGGGCGTCCTCGCGCACCACCAGGTGCGTGTGCAGGGTCACCGGCTCGCCGAGGGCGGGCAGGCGATAAAGGGTGGTCATCGGCACTTCCAGCTCGTAGCCGATGCCGTTGACGTCGAGGATCAGGTGCGGCGGCTGCTTTTCCGCCAGGGTGCCACGCAGGCGTCCAATCACGGCTCAGGGTCCTTGCAGGTTGTCGGTTACAGACGCAGGCGCCCGCCGCGACGGCGCGCCGTCGTCAGGCCATGGGGCACCAGGCTCTGCCGGGTGTGGGCGTGGCACAGGGCGATGGCCAGGGCGTCGGAGGCGTCGATCTGCGGCTTCTGCGTCAGCTTCAGCAGGTGCATGACCATCATCTGGACCTGCAGCTTGTCGGCCCCGCCGGTACCGGCGATGGCCTGCTTGACCTGGCTGGCGGTGTATTCGGCGATCTCCAGCCCCTCCTCCGCCGCCGCCACTATGGCCGCGCCGCGGGCCTGGCCGAGCTTGAGCGCGGAGTCGGCGTTGCGCGCCATGAACACCTGCTCGATGCCCATCATGGTCGGGTGGTAGGTCTGGATGACCTCGCGCACGCCGCGGAAGACGATCTGCAGGCGCTCATGCAGGGCGCCGCTGCCGGTGCGGATGCAGCCGGAGGCGACGTATTCGCAGCCGCGGCCGGTGTCCCTCACCACGCCGAAGCCAGTGATGCGCGAGCCGGGGTCGATGCCTAGGATCAGGGTCATATGCCGGAAACCAGAAGCAGGAAGCCGGAGCGGTCGAATCCGACGGCTCCGGCTTCCGGCCCGAGGCCCCTGTCGGGGATGGCGTCAGCCAAGCTGCGCCATCACCTCTTCGGGGATGTCCGCGTTGGAGTAGACGTTCTGCACGTCGTCCAGGTCCTCGAGCATGTCGATCAGCTTGAGCACCTTCTGCGCGGTCTCCAGGTCCAGGGTAGCGGTGGTCGAGGGGATCATCGAGATCTCCGCTTCCTCGCCCTTGAAGCCGGCGGCGGTCAGCGCCTCGTTCACCGCGATGAAGTCGGCGAAGCTGGTGAAGACGTCGATGGAGCCGTCGTCGTTGGTCACCACGTCGTCGGCGCCGGCCTCCAGGGCCGCCTCCATCAGGGCATCCTCGTCGACGCCGGGGGCGAAGCTGATCTGCCCCTTGCGGTCGAACATGTAGGCCACCGAGCCATCGGTGCCGAGGTTGCCGCCGCACTTGCTGAAGGCATGGCGCACTTCCGCCGCGGTGCGGTTGCGGTTGTCGGTCATGGCCTCGACGATGATCGCCACGCCGCTGGGCGCGTAACCTTCGTAGGTCAGCTCCTCCATGTTGTCCGCGTCGTTGGAGCCCGCGCCACGGGCGATCGCGCGGTCGATGGTGTCGCGGGTCATGTTGGCGGTCAGCGCCTTGTCCACGGCCAGGCGCAGACGCGGGTTGTCAGCCGGGTTGCCGCCGCCCTGCTTGGCGGCGACCGTCAGTTCGCGGATCAGCTTGGTGAAGATCTTCCCGCGCTTGGCGTCCTGACGCTCCTTGCGGTGCTTGATGTTGGCCCATTTGGAATGACCAGCCATAACTCACTCCGTCTAGCTTGTTGCGGCGGCGGCGCAGGGGTTGCGCCGCCGCGGTTCATCTGGAATTACTCGGCGGCCTTCTGCTGCTCGCGCAGGCGGATGTGCAGCTCGCGCAGGGCCTTGCCGTCCACGGTGCCCGGCGCCTGGGTCATGACGTCGCCGGCGCTCTGGGTCTTCGGGAAGGCGATCACTTCGCGGATCGACGCGGCGCCGGTCATCAGCATCACCAGGCGGTCCAGGCCGAAGGCCAGGCCACCGTGGGGCGGCGCGCCGTACTTGAGGGCGTCCAGGAGGAAGCCGAACTTCTCTTCCTGCTCGGCATCGTCGATGCCCAGCACGCGGAACACCGCCTGCTGCATGCCCTTGTCGTGGATACGGATGGAGCCGCCGCCCAACTCGGTGCCGTTGAGCACCATGTCGTAGGCGCGGGACAGCGCGCTGGCCGGGTTGGCCTCCAGCTCTTGCGGGCTGCACTTGGGCGAGGTGAACGGGTGGTGCAGCGAGGTCAGGCTGCCGTCGTCGTTCTCTTCGAACATCGGGAAGTCCACGACCCACATCGGCGCCCACTCCTTGGTGAGCAGC
Source organism: Pseudomonas sp. 273 (assembly GCF_029201425.1). Lineage (NCBI taxonomy): Bacteria > Pseudomonadati > Pseudomonadota > Gammaproteobacteria > Pseudomonadales > Pseudomonadaceae > Pseudomonas > Pseudomonas sp. 273. Next base: position 1,195,958 of record NZ_CP116775.1, on the reverse strand, counting down.
TTGAGGTCATGGCCGACCTTGATGCGCAGGGCGCCCAGGGCGTCGCAGACGACTTTCGCCTTGTCGGCGCCGAAGAACACGATGTCGCCATCCACGGCGCCGACGCGATCGAGGATCACGTTCAGGTTGGCCTCGGGGATGAACTTGACGATCGGCGACTGCAGGCCCTCGACGCCCTTGGCGCGCTCGTTGACCTTGATGTAGGCCAGGCCCTTGGCGCCGTAGATGCCGACGAACTTGGTGTAGTCGTCGATCTGGCTGCGCGGCATGGCGGCGGCGCCCGGCACGCGCAGGGCGGCGACGCGGCCCTTGGGATCGTTGGCCGGGCCGGAGAAGACCTTGAACTCCACGTCCTTCAGCTGGTCGGCGACGTCCACCAGCTCCAGCGGGATGCGCAGGTCCGGCTTGTCCGAACCGTAGCGGCGCATGGCCTCTTCGAAGGGCATGTGCGGGAATTCGTCGAACTCGACGTCCAGCACTTCCTTGAACAGCTGGCGCACCATCTTCTCGGTGATGGCGATGATGTCGCTCTCGTCGAGGAAGCTGGTCTCGATGTCGATCTGGGTGAATTCCGGCTGGCGGTCGGCGCGCAGGTCCTCGTCGCGGAAGCACTTGGCGATCTGGTAGTAGCGGTCGAAGCCGGCCACCATCAGCAGTTGCTTGAACAGCTGGGGCGACTGCGGCAGGGCGAAGAAGTGGCCCGGGTAGGTGCGGCTGGGCACCAGGTAGTCGCGCGCGCCCTCGGGGGTCGGGCGGCCGAGGATCGGCGTCTCGACGTCGAGGAAGCCGTTGTCGTCCAGGTAGCGGCGGATGCTGCTGGTGATGCGCGCACGCAGCTTCAGCTTGGCGGCCATTTCCGGGCGGCGCAGGTCGATGAAGCGGTAGCGCAGGCGGGTTTCCTCGCCAACATCGGAATATTCGTCCAGCGGGAACGGCGGCGTCTCAGCCTGGTTCAGCACTTCCAGCTCGTAGCCCAGCACCTCGATGGCGCCGGAGGCCATGTTCGCGTTGACCGCGCCGGACGGACGCGGACGCACCTTGCCGGTGATCTTCACCACGTACTCGCTGCGCACGCGGTCGGCCTTGGCGAAGGTTTCCGCGCGATCGGGGTCGAACACCACCTGGGCCAGGCCTTCGCGGTCACGGATGTCGAGGAAGATCACCCCGCCGTGGTCGCGGCGGCGGTGCACCCAACCGCAAAGCGTGACTTCCTGGCCGTCCAGGCTCTCGTTCAATTGGCCGCAATAGTGGCTGCGCATCATGGTGTGTTTCGCTTCTCGCAAGTCTTGGATTCGAGGGAACCGCTCATTCGCCGGCGGCACAGGCGCCCGAGCCGCAGCCCGTGGCGGGGCAGGCGGACTCGGCGGACGCCAGGTTCTTCTTCGCGCCGGTCTTGAAGTCGGTTTCGTACCAGCCGCCGCCGCTCAGGCGGAAACCGGGGACGGAGACCATCTTCTTCAATTCCGGGGCCTGGCAGGCCGGGCAATCGACCAGCGGCGCATCGCTGAGCTTCCGCATGGCTTCCAGCTGATGGCCGCAGGAACGGCACTGGTATTCGTAAATCGGCATCGGGACACCTTGGCTGCTATCTGGCCGCGGGCCCGCATCCCGCGGCAAAGGCGCGGATTATAGCCTGAAAAAACCATGACTTGCAGCCGCCCTCCGGCGGCGGCCGCGTCGCAGCCCCTGATAGAAATCGACTATCGGATGCTTTGATTCAAACCAGGATGGGCGCACCCGCGTGCGTGATAGCCTGACCAGGAATTTTCACCAAGAGGAAGACGCCATGGAAATCGACATCGGCATCGCCGAACAGGACCGCGCCGCCATCGCCGAAGGGCTCTCGCGCCTGCTGGCCGATACCTACACCCTCTACCTGAAGACCCACAACTTCCACTGGAACGTCACCGGGCCGATGTTCAACACCCTGCACCTGATGTTCGAGGGGCAGTACACCGAACTGGCCCTGGCGGTGGACGGCATCGCCGAGCGCATCCGCGCCCTCGGCTTCCCGGCGCCGGGCACCTACGCCGCCTACGCCCGCCTTTCCTCTATAAAGGAAGAGCAGGACGTGCCGGACGCCCAGGAAATGATCCGCCTGCTGGTCCAGGGCCAGGAAGCCGTGGTGCGCACCGCGCGCAGCATCTTCCCGCTGGCCGACCAGGCATCCGACGAACCCACCGCCGACCTGCTGACGCAACGCATGCAGGTCCACGAGAAGACCGCCTGGATGCTGCGCAGCCTGCTTGCCCACTGAAACCACCCCACCGAGCCCGGCATCACGCCGGGCTCACCTCCCCCGCCCAAGGCGCTAAGCGGTTGATTTGAGAAGGTTACCGGTTTGCTGTTAAATACCGCCCGTGCGTACCGCGCATAGGCTGCCGGCCTCTTTCAGGTCATCTTCATCGCTGCGAACCAGACCGCCCGACCGGCTGCTTCTCTTTACGCTTACCGCTCAAGGTGAATCCATAACATGCTGAAAATCGTCCACCTGCTGACGGGCGTTGCCGCCCTCGTGTTGTCCTTCGCGCCTTCGCTGCGCGCCGATGCCATCCCCTACCTGCAAAATGCCGATGCCGTCTACCTGGCCCTGCTCGGCCTGACCGCCCTGCTGCTCACCCCCGCCAGCCAGCGGGTACAACAGCTGCAGAGCCTGGTATCGGCGCTGATCGCCCTGGCCGTGGTCCTGCAGATCCTCATCCTGCTGGCCCCGCTGCCCTCCATCGGCGACCAGCCCGCCATCGTCCTGCCCCTGCTGATCCTCGCCATCGCCGTGGTCCTGCAACTCGCCGGCCGGCTGCAGAAGCGCCCCAGCGCGAGCGCAGAGCCCGAAGCCCCGATCAGCGACGAGAACCGCGAGACCGGCACCGTGAAGTGGTTCAACACCTCCAAGGGCTTCGGCTTCATCTCCCGCGACACCGGCGAGGACATCTTCGTGCACTTCCGCGCCATCCGCGGCGAAGGCCACCGCATCCTCATCGAGGGCCAGCGCGTGGAGTTCTCCGTGGTGCAACGCGACAAGGGCCTGCAGGCGGAGGACGTGATCGCCGCCCTGCCCGGCCGCCGCTGACGGGCAAGCAGAAACGCGGAAGCCCGTTGATGGGTGTAATGCTGTTTGCTTAAAACAGGATGCCGTTTCTTCTTATGGGGAAACGGCATTTTCATGTGGGGTGGGGTCATGGTTCTGCTCGCAGGGCCTTCGTCCCTTGTCCCGACCTCATGCTCCGCCCCTCGTCATTCCCGCGAATGCGGAAACCCAAGGATGTCGGGCTTGGGTGTAACGCGCCGCTCCGAGTGCTCGGATGTCTCTCGTTTCGCCCCCTCGGGCGAGTCACTTCTTTCAAACGCCAAAGAAGTAACCAAGAAGGCTTGCCCCGCATACGGGCCCGATGGAGCCGGGCTACCCTCGCGAACTCCCCCGCCACGGAGGCCCGCCCCGAGGGTACGTCCCTGTAGCCCATCGGGGCTCTCGCGACATCCATGTCGCATGACCTCCTGAGCGCCGGTTTCGCTCGGCCTTCTGAAGGGGCGTTCCGGTGCGCGCGGAGGTTTCGCTGGAAACCCGTAGGGCGCATAACGCCTACGGCGTTATCCGCCAAATCGCGGACGGAGTCCGCTCCTACGGTTCCAGGAAGCACGATCGTAGGGGCAACCGTCTTCTGGGCTCCGTCGTTCGCGGGAGTGACTGGATCGAAATTCGCGTCTCACATGTCGCCCAATTGTAGGAGCGGGCCCTGCCCGCGAATCGCGCGCAGGGCGCGCTCCTACAGGTGGGACAGCGGTGGCGGGGTAGGACTTTGTCCGCGATTGGACTCCCCGGCCACGCCGGACACCCCGGTGGCACGGACGGCGGCGGATAACCGCGAACGGTTATTCGCCCTACGGACTTGCCGGCTGACGCTGCGTTATCCGCTTGCTCGGGACAGCCCCCTCTCCCGCTTGCGGGAGAGGGTTGGGGAGAGGGAGCGGGCTCAACCCCAAAACCCACTCCCACCGGCAGACACCAGACACAACACCCCACATAAACGGCATTACGCCACCCACGACCACCATCAATAGTGCGGCGGCGGCGCCTCGTCCTCGGCGATACCGACCTGCCCCTGCAGGTCGTCCAGGCGCTTGAGCAGCGCCTGCATCTGCAGACGCAGGCGCTCGATCAGGCGCTCCTGCTCGTAGACCACGTCGCTCAGCGTCTGCAGGGCATCGTCCTGGAACGCCAGGCGACTCTCCAGGTCGGTCACCCGCTCTTCAAGGTTCATGGCATTCACTCCTCGAAACGAAAGCCGTCGCCCAGCGCCATGCGCAGCTTGCCGCGCACCGCCAGCAGTTCCTCGGCGGTGTAGGGGCGCGCCGGGTGCCGGCCCCAGACGGGGCCCGGCCAGGCCGCGTCGTCCCGGCGCCGCACGATCACGTGCATGTGCAGCTGGCTGACCACGTTGCCGAGGTTGGCGACGTTCATCTTGTCGGCCTTGAAGGTGTCCTTGAGCACTTCCGCCAGGTGGGTGGCCTCGCGCCACAGCTCCTGCTGCTCGTCCGGCGCCAGCTGGAAGATCTCGCTGACATCGGCGCGGCGCGGCACGAGGATGAACCAGGGGTACTGCGCATCGTTCATCAGCAGCAGGCGGCTCAGGGGAAAGTCGCCCAGCGCGATGGTGTCCTGCTGCAGGCGGGAATCCAAGACGAACATCTGACTTCTCCTGTTCGACCAGTCTTTGAAGGGAAGCTTAGCCCCCTCGGGGCGCTGGGCGCGCAGGATACTAGAGGCAGGCGCGGAACGGCAGCCACGGCGCAGTTGCGCGGCACCCTATTCGTGCACTGCGCCAAATCGGGGCACTTTCCGACAACAGGGAAGCAGAGGCATCTGCTGTCTACTGAAAGGAACCTGGCAGGAAAACCCCGGCTTCTCGAACGAACCTGCAACCCCGGACAAGCGCCGGGCGTGTAGGAGAAGTCGCAAATATTTCCGCAACATCTTGAAATCCGCGCGCCAACGGCATACACCGTGCAGCATCCGGAGCGATGGCGAAACCTTCGCGGAGCCGAAACGGCTTTTGAGCACGGATGTTGCTAGATGCTCGCCACCGGGAAGAACAACAAAAGCGCGGATCGCAATTGAACAAAAAACAACCAGAAGATACGCGACACCACCAAGGGGAAATAAAACAAGCGAGCGTCAAGTCGTCGCATAACCAGATTCTCAAGATGAGACCTACTTGGAAGCGACACTTGTCATACATGTTTGCGACAGTGCCATAAAGAAACCGTTTGAAGTTTCCGGCAACTATCGCCAAGACAACACGCGTGCTATAAGTTAGCGCCGACAAGAAGAACGAGCCGTCACCGCGGCACATAAGTGATGGCAGATAATTTCAAAACCAAAGGAGCAATCACGATGAAAGTGATGAAGTGGAGCGCCATTGCCCTGGCGATTTCTGCAGCCACCTCGCAACTGGCCATGGCCGAAGCCTTCGTCAGCGATCAAGCGGAGTCCAAAGGCTTTGTCGAAGACAGCAGCCTGAACTTCCTGGTCCGCAACTACTACTTCAACCGTGACAACAAGAACGGTAGCACTGACCAGCGCGACTGGACCCAGGGCTTCTGGGGTAACTTCAGTTCCGGTTTCACCCAAGGTACCGTAGGTTTCGGTGTTGACGCCTTCGGCTATCTGGGTCTGAAACTCGATGGCGGCAGCGGTTATGGCGGCACCGGCAACCTGCCGGTCCATGATGACGGCGAAAAAGCAGACTCCTTCGGCAAGGCCGGCGCTGCGCTGAAGATTCGCGTATCCAAAACCGAGCTGAAACTGGGTGACATGCAGCCGACCGCTCCGGTATTCGCCGTCGGCGGTACCCGTCTGCTGCCGCAAACCGCCAGCGGCATCAGCCTGATGAGCAGCGAAATCCAGGGCCTCGACCTGGAAGCCGGTCACTACTATTCCGGTACCGGCCAGGACACCACCAACCGCGACGGCAAGCTGACCGCTACCTACGCCTGGTACGGTGACGAAAACCTGGACGCCCGCACTGTCGATTTCGTTGGCGGCAAGTACGCCTTCACCGACAACTTCAGCGCCTCGCTGTACGGCTCCAAGTTCAAGGACGTGTGGAACCAGTACTACACCAACCTGAACTACACCCTGCCGATCGCTGACGATCAGTCCCTGGGCTTCGATTTCAACTACTATCGCACCACCGATTCCGGCAGCGCGAAAGCAGGCGACATCGACAACAACACCTTCTCGCTGGCGGCCGCTTACACCCTCAGCGCACACACCTTCACCCTGGCCTTCCAGAAGGTCAACGGCGATACCCCGTTCGACTACCTCGGCGTAGGCGACAACAACGCCGGCGGCGACTCGATCTTCCTCGCCAACTCCGTCCAGTACTCCGACTTCAACGGCCCGGGCGAAAAATCCTGGCAGGCTCGCTACGACCTGAACATGGCTGAATACGGTGTACCCGGCCTGACCTTCATGACCCGCTACATCACTGGTAAGGATATCGATGGCACCCACATCGACCCGACCAGCGTGTATGCAGCCTACGGTTACGGCGAAGACGGCAAGCACCACGAAACCGACCTGGAAGCCAAGTACGTGGTTCAGAGCGGCCCGGCGAAGGACCTGTCCTTCCGCATCCGCCAAGCCTGGCACCGCGCCAACACCGACCAGGCCGAAGGCGACAACAACGAGTTCCGCCTGATCGTCGACTACCCGCTGTCCGTTCTGTAACCGGAACGACCGCAGGTCAAGAAAAGCCCGGCCCCGCGCCGGGCTTTTCCTTTTCCGCGCCTCGTCCCGCCGCGATATCCGGCTCCCCCGGCCGCGCCCTGTACGGCGCTGGGCACGCACCGTACAATGCCCCGTCCCTTTCTTTTCCTCGCTATCGAATAACGGCCAACCATGCGTACCAGTCAGTACCTGCTGTCCACCCTGAAAGAAACCCCTGCCGATGCCGTGGTGATCAGCCACCAGCTGCTGCTGCGCGCCGGCATGATCCGCAAGCTGGCCTCGGGTCTGTACACCTGGCTGCCGATGGGCCTGCGGGTGCTGCGCAAGGCCGAGACCATCGTCCGCGAGGAAATGAACGCCGCCGGCGCCCTGGAAGTGCTGATGCCGGCCGTGCAGCCCGCCGAGCTGTGGCAGGAGTCCGGCCGCTGGCAGCAGTACGGCCCCGAGCTGCTGCGCCTGAAGGACCGCCATGACCGCGAGTTCTGCGTCGGCCCGACCCACGAAGAAGTGATCACCGACCTGGCGCGCAACGAACTGTCCAGCTACAAGCAGCTGCCGATCAACTTCTACCAGATCCAGACCAAGTTCCGTGACGAGATCCGTCCGCGCTTCGGCCTGATGCGCGGCCGCGAGTTCATCATGAAGGACGCCTACTCCTTCCACATGAACCAGGAATCGCTGCAGCAGACCTACGACGGCATGTACGCGGCATACTGCAAGATATTCACCCGCCTGGGCCTGGATTTCCGCCCCGTGCAGGCCGACAACGGCTCCATCGGCGGCAGCGGCTCCCACGAATTCCACGTGCTGGCCAACTCCGGCGAGGACGACATCGTCTTCAGCGACAGCTCCGACTACGCCGCCAACATCGAGAAGGCCGAGGCCATCCCGCGTGAAACCGTGCGCGGCGCCGCCACCGAGGAACTGCGCCTGGTCGACACCCCGGACACCAAGACCATCGCCGACCTGGTGGAGAAGTTCGGCCTGGCCATCGAGAAGACCATCAAGACCCTGGTGGTGCGTGGCGCCGAGGAAGGCAAGCTGGTCGCCCTGGTGGTCCGTGGCGACCACGAGCTGAACGAGATCAAGGCCGCCAACCAGCCCCTGGTCGCCAGCCCCCTGCAGATGGCCAGCGAAGCCGAGATCAAGGCCGCCATCGGCGCCGCCCCCGGCTCCCTCGGCCCGCTGAACCTGCCGCTGCCCTGCATCGTCGACCGCTCGGTGGCCCTGATGAGCGACTTCGCCATCGGCGCCAACCTCGACGACAAGCACTACTTCGGCGTGAACTGGGAACGCGACCTGCCGCTGCCGGAAGTCGCCGACCTGCGCAACGTCGTCGCCGGCGACCCCAGCCCCGACGGCAAGGGCACCCTGGTGATCCGCCGCGGCATCGAGGTCGGCCACATCTTCCAGCTCGGCACCAAGTACAGCGAGGCGATGGGCCTGTCCGTGCTCAGCGAGCAGGGCAAGCCGGTCACCCTGATCATGGGCTGCTACGGCATCGGCGTATCCCGCGTGGTCGCCGCGGCCATCGAGCAGAACAACGACGAGCGCGGCATCCTCTGGCCGGCCGCCCTGGCGCCCTTCCAGGTCGCCATCGTGCCGCTGAAGTACGAGACCGAAAGCGTGCGCGCGGCCACCGACAAGCTCTATGCCGAGCTGACCGCCGCCGGCTACGAGGTGCTGCTGGACGACCGCGACAAGAAGACCAGCCCCGGCGTGAAGTTCGCCGACATGGAGCTGATCGGCATCCCGCACCGCATCGTGGTCAGCGACCGCGGCCTGGGCGAAGGCACCCTGGAGTACAAGGGCCGTCGCGACAGCGAGTCGCAGAACGTCGCCGTGGCCGATGTCATGGACTTCCTCAAGGCGAAGATCGGCAACTGAGCAGCGCGATGTCCCGAAGCACCACCCTCAAGGTTGCCGCCCTGTGCGGCAGCCTTGCATTGAGCGGCTGCGCCAACCAGATGTCGCAGCGCAGCGAGCACGAGGAACGCGTCGAGCGCAAGCTGCTCGACCACAGCCTGCAGATCGACGTCGGCGAGCCCGGCGTCCTGCAGCTGCCGCAGCGCCGCGTGCGCGTGCAGGAGCAGAAGACCTTCGAGGTCACCACCTTCGAGGTCACCCGCCGCTACGACCGCTACACGCCCTACCAGGGCTGGCGCGAATTCTACGAAGTGCCGCTGGGCGCGGTGACCTTCGTCGCCGGCATCGGCGCCAACGTGGTCAACGTGTTCGCCCTGGGCAACCTGCCGGAAAGCGTCACCCGCGGCTGGATCAGCTACGGCATCGACGGCATGAACCCGTTCATGAACGTGCAGTCCAACGGCCGCGCCGAGCAGAACCTGGCCAGCATCGACGAGCAGCGGCGCAACAGGCACACCGAGTACTCCAGCCTGCCCTGGGCCGAGCGTCCGGTGCAGGTGAGCGTGGGCAAGGAAACCCAGGAACTGCTGACCGACCGCCACGGCATCCTGCGCCTGAACCTGCTGGACAGCCCCTTCAGCGACGACGCCGTGTACCGCGCCGGGCGCCTGCAACTGAGCGTACGCGATGCCCAGGACAGTGCCCATGCCGAAGCCGGCCTGCTGGTCAGCCCGACGCTGCGGGGCAAGCTGCACGAAGCCCACGCGCTGATCTACGACGACCTGGAAGGCGAAGACGTGCAGCACTGGGTGCACCGCGTCAAGCGCCTGTCCGACCTCGGCCTGGAAGAGGAAGCCAGCGAGCTGGAACAGAGCCTGATCGAGCTGACGCGCAACGATCCGGAGCTGCAGAAGGAATTCCTCCAGCACCTGCTGAGCGACGCCGGCCGCCTGGCTGCGGACCCCGGCGCCAACAACTGAGCCCGCGCCGGCGCATCGGGCGCCGGCGCCGGGTTCAACGCCGGACGATGAAGCCGGTGATGCCCTGGGCCGGCATGTCCTGCAACGCCACGTCCGTCACCTGGGCCTTCTCCGGCCCCTGGTGCAGCCACTCGCGCAGCGCGTGGACGGCACTCTCCTCCCCCTCGATCAGCACCTCGACCCGCCCATCGGGCAGGTTGCGCACCCAGCCGTCGATGCCCAGCCGGTCGGCCTGCTCCTGGGTGCCCTGGCGGTAATAGACACCCTGCACGTACCCACTGACAAAGCCATGCATGCAGATTCTCGCCATCAGCGTTTCTCCTCCTGCAGGGCCAGCAGGCGCGCCTGTACGCCGCTGGCCGTCTGTTCGCCCAGCATGCGCTCGCGCACCTGGCCCTTGGCGTCGACTATGTAGGTCACCGGCAGCGCCTCGCTGTGCGGCAACTTGAAGCGCGGCGCCGGGTCGTCGGCCAGCACCGTGTAGCGGATGCCCAGGTCCTGCGCGGCCTTGCTCAGCTCGGCGTCACGCAGGCCATCGTAGTTGACGCCCAGCACCCGCACGCCCTTGTCCCGATTGTCCTCCGCCAGGCGATTGAGCTCGGGCACTTCCTTGCGGCAGGGCACGCACCAGTCGGCCCAGTAATTGATGACTAGCCACTGGCCATCTAGGCTTGCTGTGGGTACCTTCTTTCCATACTGATCGACGCCGTAATCCGCCGAGCAGCCGGCCAGGATCAGGCCGGCCAACAGTCCACTGACAAAACGGAGCCGTACTCCCATGCCTTCAGTCCTCGTGTATGCGGGGTGGTCATGATGCTCTCAGCCCTGCGCCTGGAAGTGCCGGACATCCTGGAAGACAACGGCGACGCAGCGAGCAACCTGGCGGCAGGACTGGCGCAAGCCCGGCGGCTGCCCTTGCACGAAGGTCTGCAGCACTGCCTGGGCGTCCTCTTCCGGCTCAACCGTTGCGCCCTGACCTTACTGGAAAGGCAGCGCGCGCTGCAAAGCCTCGCCGAAGAATATCGCCACTACACCCGGCTGATCCGCGCCGAGAAGGCGCCCCCGGCGCTCTTCGTGCACCTGTGCGGCGAACTGGCCGCCGGCTTCAAGCGCCTGCTGCTGCAGATACTCAACGGCCACAAGCCCTCGCGCCCGCACCTGGCCTGGTGCCTGTACATGGCCGAGCACTTCCTCGCCCAGGCCCTGCTGCGCCACTACCAGCAGTACCAGCAGCCGCCGGGCTCGCTGTGGCGCGACAGCCACCTGCTGTACTGGATAGGCGAGTACCAGCAGTGCCTCGACGAACCCATCGCCGCCGCCTTCGAACCCACCCCGGCCGGCACCCTGCGGGGCCTGTACCAGCAGTCCCTGCTGCTGGCGCTGAGCAACCCCTTCCACCTCACCGAGGGCGAGGCGCCACACCTGTTCAGCGCCCTCGCCCCGCTGGCCGGCCTGGCCCGGCTGCAGGACTGGGACGACGAGGAAGAGGAACAGGACGGCTACCTGGTGGACCTGGGCGACGATCGCCCCTGCCTGGGCTTCGACCAGAAGCCCGCGGCACCGGCCGAACAACTGCGCCGCCTGGAACTGGGCGCGCTGCTGATCGCCCTGCACGACCCGGCACCCCTGCGCCCGGCGGCAGAGAACCAGTTGCTGGAGCGGGTCCGGCCCCACTGGCTGGGCCACCAGCCGCGCCGCCATACCCGCGCCGAGAAGCAGGCGAGCTGCCAGGTGGTGATCGGCCTGACGGCCATCCAGGCCCACCTGCTAGCTGGCGCCGCCAGCAGCTGCGAGGCGCAGATGGCCGACTGCAGCCCCGGCGGGGCCCGCATCGTCTGCCAGGGCAGCCAGGCGCAGCGCCTGCCGGTCGGGCAACTGCTGCTGATCCTCGACCAGCCGGGTTCGCCGATCCTGGCGATGGTGCGCTGGCGCCACCTCAACGGCGACGGCCTGCACCTGGGCCTGCGCTTCCTCAAGGGCCTGCCACGGCCGGCGTGGCTGCGCCGCACGCCTGACGCACAACGTCACCCGGCGGTCCTGCAGAGCACCCCCGAACCGGGCAACGGCTGGTACCACGGCATCTGGCTGCCCCAGGGGCAATTCGTCGAGGGCGAGAACCTCTGGCTGCAGTTGGCCAGTTTCGACAACCAGACCATCCTCCCGCTGCCCACGGCCAACCTGACCACGCCACTGGTCAGCCGGCATCCGCTGCGGCTGGGCTGATGTCGCCAATTGGGAACCAGATCACAGCCGGGATCGGCAACATGCACGTTTTGCCGGCTTGACGCTTCCTATAATGCCGAGGCTTGCGGAAATCTACTTTCCGCATGTCCTACACGCCCTGTCGAAGAACATGCTGGCGCAATGTACGCCGGCCGATGCCCATTCATGGAATAGACCGATGCAGCCCACGGATCAGATCGTCAGCCGGGTGCCCGAACACATCGTGGCCAATGCCAGGCCCCTCGGCATGGGGAACGGCGGCCGGGCTTGCGACTACAACGTCGCCGCCTGGCTGCAGGTGCCGGGCATGGCCCAGCTGCCGGTGACGCTGCTGGCCTGCTACGGCGACGGCGAGCGGCAGCACGAGGTGGTGATCGACCACGGCACCCTCAATGCCAGCGGACGCATACTGCTGTCGGGCATCGCGCGGCTACCGTACCGGTACAGGATCGACAACCTGCAGATCAGGCTGCGTTCGGCGGTGGGACTCTCGCGCCTGACGGTGGAAGAACTCTTCGTCCAGGCGGTGGAACAGATCGCCAGCGACCAGCGGATCAACGCCGGCCAGCTGTCGTAGCTTTCAGCCCAGCTGACGGGCGGGTTCGCCAACGGGCTCGGCACTGCCGGCAGCCTGCTCCTCGAGCGCGGCATGGACGCTGGGCAGCAGGGACTCCGGCCAGCTGCTGAACTGCAGACCGGTGATTCTATTCAGCCGCTCCAGGGCGCTCTGCGGGTCGCGCTGGTGCAGGTGTACGACTTTGTTCAGGTCTTTGTTCATGAAGATGCGGGCCTTCTCGGAACTTCTGGGGAACACCACTGTCCTGAACCGGCTATAGCCAGAAGCGTGCCAAACTTTCGAGGCCCGCGATTCCACGCATTTCCATCCCCGTCCCGCCGCTACCGGCATTCCGTTTCGCCGCAAACTGACCTTTTACGTCACCTGGAATGTGACGGACTCAACCATTCTGCGAGGCTGCCGCCGAACAGCGCCTCGCGCTCCGCCTGATAGCGCTGCAAGGCCTCGCGGAGCGGCGGGTACCAGTCGTCCGGCAGGCTGTCCGGCAGCGTTTCCAGGCAGGGCAGCGGCCAGGGGCAGCGGTTGAGCAGGCGATGCAGGCTGTAGCTGCCCAGGTCGCGGCAGAGCACCCAGGTATCGTCGCTGCCGCCCGAGCGGCAGACCATCTGCTCGCGTTCGAGGAAGGCCAGCATCTCCTCCCATTCGTCCTCCGGCAGCATCCAGCCAGCCCGGTGCAGGTGGGCCAGGCGCGTCGCCTCGCCCTGCCGCTGGCGCTCGTAGAACACCCGCAGCACGCCCAGCAGCACCAGCAGCCGCGGCAACGCCCTGCGCCGCCACAGGCGCGTCGAGGACAGGTTGCAGACCAGCTCGGCGCCGAACAGCACTATCAGCCAGGACAGGTAGATCCACAGCAGGAACAGCGGCACCGTGGCGAAAGCGCCATAGATCAGCTTGTAGCCGGGGAACAGGCCGACGTAGAGGCCGAACAGCGACTTGGCCGCCTCGAACAGGAAAGCCGTCAGGGCGCCGCCGGCCAGGGCATGGCGTGGCGGCACGCGGGCGTTGGGCACCGCGGCGTAGATCAGGGTGAAGGCCGCCACGCTGAACAGCAGCGGCATGAACTTCAGCAGCATGCCGGCGCCGGGCAGCGCATGGGGCCCGGACAGCAGCGACAGCGAAGTGACGTAGGTGGAAACCGCGAAGCCGGCGCCCAGCAGCAGCGGCCCCAGGCTGAGGATCGCCCAGTACAGCAGGAAGCGCGTCACCCCGCGGCGCGGCTTGCGTACCCGCCAGATTTCATTGAACACGCGCTCGATGGTCACCAGCATGCTGAACGCGGTGACCGCCAGGAAAGCCACCCCCAGCCAGGTCAGGTGGCGCGCCTGGACGATGAAGGCGCGCAGGTAGGTCTCCACCGCCTCGCCGGTGGACGGCACGAAGTTGTGGAAGATGAACAGCTGGATGCGCTCGCCCATGCCTTCGAAGGCGGGAATTGCCGAGACGATGGCGAAGGTCACGGTCATCATCGGCACCACGGCGAACAGCGTGGTGTAGGTCAGCGCGGCGGCGTGGCTGCTGACGCGGTCGGCGCGGAAACGCTGGAGGAGATAACGCCAGAACTCGATCAGGTTCTGCAGGCGCGGGTGCATGCTGTGTCCTTAAGTCGCGGGGCCGCCGGCCCGGCCGAACGCCGATGGTTCAGCCAACCCTCGGGAGGCGGTTAGAATAGCCGCCACTTTAACGGCCCAGCGAGCCCATGGATATGAGCCAACTGACACTTTTCCACAACCCGCGCTGCTCCAAGTCCCGTGGCGCCCTCGAACTGCTCGAGGCGCGCGGCCTGGCCCCGACCATCGTGCGCTACCTGGAGACGCCGCCCAGCGCTGCCGAACTCCAGGCGCTGCTCGGCAAGCTGGGCATAGGCGCGCGCCAGCTGCTGCGTACCGGCGAAGAGGAATACAAGACACTGGGCCTGGACGACCCGCAGCTCAGCGACGCCCAGCTGATCGAGGCCATGGCCGCCCATCCGAAGCTGATCGAACGGCCCATCCTGGTGGCCGGCGACAAGGCGGTGATCGGCCGGCCGCCGGAGAAGGTGCTGGAGATCCTGCCTTGAGCGCGCCCTACATCCTGGTGCTCTACTACAGCCGCCACGGCGCCACCGCCGAGATGGCCCGGCAGATCGCCCGGGGCATCGAGCAGGGTGGCCTGGAGGCGCGCCTGCGCACGGTGCCGGCGGTGTCCACCGAGTGCGAGGCGGTGGCCCCGGACCTGCCCGAGGAAGGCGCGCTCTACGCCACCCTGGACGACCTCAAGGACTGCGCCGGCCTGGCCATGGGCAGCCCGACGCGCTTCGGCAACATGGCCGCGCCGCTGAAGTACTTCCTCGACGGCACCAGCAGCCTGTGGCTGACCGGCGCCCTGGTGGGCAAGCCGGCGGCGGTGTTCACCTCCACCGCCAGCCTGCACGGCGGCCAGGAGACCACCCAGTTGTCCATGCTGCTGCCGCTGCTGCACCACGGCATGCTGGTCACCGGCATCCCCTACAGCGAACCGGCCCTGCTGGAGACCCGCGGCGGCGGCACGCCCTATGGCGCCAGCCACTTCGCCGGCGCCGACGGCAAGCGCGCCCTGGACGAACACGAGATCACCCTGTGCCGCGCGCTGGGCAAGCGCCTGGCCGAGGTCGCCGGCAAACTGGAGCGCTGAATGGCCCGCAAGAAGAAACCCCTGCCCTCCCTCGAGCACCTGCGCCCGCGCCTGGCCGCGAGCCGCGCGGTGAGCCTGGGCAGCCTGCTGGCGCTGGTCCTGCTGATCCTCATCTGGGGCCTGCTGTTCACCGACGCCCACGGCGCCCCGGACTGGGTGCCGAAGGTGTGGACCGCGCTGAAGCTGCTGCCGCTGCTGATCATCGCCCCGGGCATGCTGCTCGGTAGCGCCCGCGGCCACGCCTGGGCCTGCTACGTGGTGAACCTGTACTTCATCACCGGGGTGCTCAACACCTTCGAACCGGGCCAGCGCATCTACGGCTGGGCCGAGGTGCTGCTCAGCGTCAGCCTGTTCTGCGCTGCGCTGCTCTACACCCGCTGGCGCTTCCAGTACGAGCGCAAGCTTGCTGGAGAGGATTGAGGCTGGCATCGCGGACAGAGTCCGCTCCTACGGTTCCAGGAAGCACGGTCGTAGGAGCGGACTCCGTCCGCGATAGGCCGAGCCCCGCTGCGAAATCGCGGATGAACCCGCTCCTCCGGAGAAATACCGTGGCCCCCGGCTCCGTAGGGCGAATAACGCGAAGCGTTATCCGCCGACCGGACGGTTCATCCGGCACCCGGGTGGCCATGGCGCTCGAGACGACGGCGTATAACCGCGAACGGTTATACGCCCTACCCTACTGGAGAGGATTGAGGCTGGCATCGCGGACAGAGTCCGCTCCTACGGCTCCAGGGAAGCACGGTCGTAGGAGCGGACTCCGTCCGCGATAGGCCGAGCCCCGCTGCGAAATCGCGGATGAACCCGCTCCTCCGGAGAAATACCGTGGCCCACGGCTCCGTAGGGCGAATAACGCGAAGCGTTATCCGCCGACCAGATGGTTCATCCGCCACCCGGGTGGCCATGGCGCTCGAGACGACGGCGTATAACCGCGAACGGTTATACGCCCCACCCTACTTGCAGCTTTTGGCTTGAGGCTTTCCGCTCCCCGAAGGGGCCTACCAACCCAGCGTTTCCTTGAGGAAGGGAATGGTCAGCTTGCGCTGCGCCTGCAGCGAGGCCTTGTCCAGCTCGTCCAGCAGGTCGAAGAGGAATTCCATGCTGCGTGCGCCGCGGGTGAGGATGAAGCGCCCGACTTCGTCGGTCAGGTGCAGGCCGCGGCGCGAGGCGCGCAGTTGCAGGGCGCGGAGTTTTTCCTCGTCGGTCAGCGGGTGCAGCTGGAAGATCAGCGAGAGGGTCAGCCGCGACTTCAGGTCCGGCAGCTTGACCGGCAGCTCGCGCGGCGGCATCGAGGCCGCCAGCAGCAGGCGGCGGCCAGCGTCGCGCAGGCGGTTGAACAGGTGGAACAGCGCCTCCTCCCACTCCGGCAGGCCGGCCAGGGCCTCGATGTCGTCGAGGCAGACCAGCTCCAGCTGTTCGAGGTCGTCGAAGATCGCCGGGCCATACTGCACCAGTTCGGCCATGGGCAGGTACACCGAGGTCTCGCCGTACTGCTCGAAGCGCAGGCAGGCCGCCTGCAGCAGGTGGCTGCGCCCCACGCCCTCGACGCCCCACAGGTAGATGAGGCTTTCCGCCCAGCCGGCGTCGCAGTCGCACAGCCGCTCGACATACCCCAGCGCCGCGGCATTGGTGCCGGGGTAGAAGTTGGCGAAGGTGGCATCGTCGCGTAGGCGGATGCCCAGGGGGAGCTGCATAGGTTGTTTCATGTGCCGGGCGGGGCTTTTCTTCGAAAACGCTTACAGTGAAGCCGTACGGATCAAAAGTGTAACCAAATCATCATTTTGGCGCATCCGAAAAGGCGCCGGAGGCGCAGCATACTGCGAATCCGGCGCCAGGCCCACCCGCGGCGTCGCTACCAGCGGAAACGCATGACGTTGCTCGGCGCCGCGGGCTGCGCCGGCAGCGGCTGGCCGTTGGCGTCGAGCGCGGGCTGGGCCGGCTCGGCCGGGGCCTCCTGCAGGTGCGCCAGGCCCAGTTGGGCGCGCAGCTGGTCGGGGCTGGCGTTGAGGCGGTATTGCAGGTTGTCGCCCTGGGCCAGCAGCAGCTTCGCGCCCATGGGGTCGAGCAGCTTCTGCAGTTGGGCGTAGCGTTCGAGGTTGGCACCCTGCACCTGCAGGGTCAGGGCGCTTGCCGCGCCCGGCGCGCCGACGAAACGCGGCGCCAGGCGCTGGCTGACCGCCAGCATCACGGCATCGGCCAGGGCGTCCGGGCTGTCGCCCTGGGCCTGGCCCTGCTCGCGGGAGTCGCCCAGCCACAGGCGCCATTGGGCCTGCCACTTGCCGCCGTCTTCCTTGGCGTCGACCGCCAGCAGGCCGTCGGCGGAATAGCGCTCGGAGGCGGCACGCAGCGCATCGGGCTGCGCCGCGGTGATGTTCTGCGCGGTGCCCACGCCCTGCTCGGAGAGGTCGGCCATCGGCAGCAGCAGCGGCAGGCCACGGCGCTGGGCGGCGCGGTTGAGCGGCGCGGCGCCCTCCTGGCTGTCGCCCACCAGGCTGCTGCCGGCGGCGCTTTCGTTCAGCCACCAGGCCAGCAGGCTCGGGCGGTTGGCGCCCCAGACCGGCAGGCCGGCCTGGCGCAGGGCGTTGTTCACCGAGGTGGGGTCGAAGTCCACCACCAGGGCCAGCGGCGGGCCGTTCTCGTAGCCGTACTGGCTGATCAGCTGCTGCGGGTCCTTGAAGTAGCCGGCCAGCGCACCGCTCTGGATGGCGCGGGGGTCGCCGGTCAGGCGCAGCACCAGGGTCTGCAGCGCGCGGGACAGGCCGGCGCTGCGCTCGTCCGGCTGCTGCGAGGCCACCGGCTCGTGCACCTGGTAGAGGTCGCCCGGCGCGGCGGCGAAGGACGGCAGGGCGAGCAACGACAGGCAGAGGATCAACAGGCGGGCGGTAAGTCGCATGACAGGCTCTCGACGAACGGAAAAGGAAGGGAACGGCACCTGGCAAGCCCCTCCGGAAGGCCTATACCTTAAACAGCCCTCCGGTCAGCGGCAACAGCGCGAGATGGCCGCTGCCGGGCAAGCCTGATAAAATCCCGCGCCTCCCGCGAGGTCGCCGCGAATCCTTCGCGCCGCGGCCGGCAGACGAATCACTCCTATCTACAGGCCTGGATACATGAGCAGCAAGCAACCCTCGTTGAGCTACAAGGACGCCGGTGTGGACATCGACGCCGGCGAAGCCCTCGTCGAACGCATCAAAGGCGTCGCCAAGCGCACCGCGCGTCCTGAAGTCATGGGCGGCCTGGGCGGCTTCGGCGCGCTCTGCGAAATCCCGGCCGGCTACAAGCAGCCGGTGCTGGTGTCCGGCACCGACGGCGTCGGCACCAAGCTGCGCCTGGCGCTGAACCTGAACAAGCACGACAGCATCGGCCAGGACCTGGTCGCCATGTGCGTCAACGACCTGGTGGTCTGCGGCGCCGAACCGCTGTTCTTCCTCGACTACTACGCCACCGGCAAGCTCAACGTCGACGTCGCCGCCACCGTGGTGACCGGCATCGGCGCCGGTTGCGAGCTGGCCGGCTGCTCCCTGGTGGGCGGCGAAACCGCCGAGATGCCCGGCATGTACGAGGGCGAGGACTACGACCTGGCCGGCTTCTGCGTCGGCGTGGTGGAGAAGGCCGAGATCATCGACGGCTCGAAAGTGGTCGCCGGCGACGCCCTGATCGCCCTGCCCTCCTCCGGCCCGCACTCCAACGGCTACTCGCTGATCCGCAAGATCATCGAGGTCGCCGGCGCCGACATCGAGGCCACCCAGCTGGGCGGCAAGCCCCTGGCCGACCTGCTGATGGCGCCGACGCGCATCTACGTCAAGCCGCTGCTGCAACTGATCAAGCAGACCGGCGCGGTCAAGGCCATGGCCCACATCACCGGCGGCGGCCTGCTGGACAACATCCCGCGGGTACTGCCGGACAACGCCCAGGCGGTCATCGACGTGGCCAGCTGGCAGCGCCCGGCGGTGTTCGACTGGCTGCAGGAGAAAGGCAACGTCGACGAGCACGAGATGCACCGCGTGCTGAACTGCGGCGTGGGCATGGTCATCTGCGTCGCCCAGGACCAGGTCGACGCCACCCTCGCCTCGCTGCGCGCCTCCGGCGAGCAACCCTGGGTCATCGGCCGTATCGACGCCTGCGCCGCCGACGCCGAGCGCGTGGTGCTGAACAACCTGAAAGGCCACTGATGTCCCATCCTTGCAAGGTCGTGGTGCTGATTTCCGGCTCCGGCAGCAATCTGCAAGCACTGATCGACAGCCTGGCCGACGGCGCCACGCCGGCAACCATCCGCGCGGTGATTTCCAACCGCGCGGATGCCTACGGCCTGCAGCGCGCCGCCGCCGCCGGCATCGCCACCGAGGTCCTGGACCACAAGGGCTTCGCCGACCGCGAAGCCTTCGACGCCGAGCTGATCCGCCGCATCGACGCCCACGCCCCGGACCTGCTGGTCCTGGCCGGCTTCATGCGCATCCTCAGCCCGGCCTTCGTGCGCCATTACCACGGCCGCCTGCTGAACATCCATCCCTCGCTGCTGCCCAAGTACAAGGGCCTGCACACCCACCAGCGCGCGCTGCAGGCCGGTGACGCCGAGCACGGCTGCTCGGTGCACTTCGTCACCGAGGAACTCGACGGCGGCCCTCTGGTCGTACAGGCGGCAATCCCGGTAGAGTCGCAAGACACGCCGGAGACGCTCGCCGCGCGGGTGCACGTGCAGGAGCACCTGATCTACCCGCTGGCCATGCGCTGGTTCGCCGAAGGCCGTTTGCGCCTGGGCGAGCGAGGCGCCATGCTGGATGGCCAGGCGCTGCCGGCCACCGGCTACCCGTTCCGAACCTAGGAGATTCGCGATGCGTAGAGTCCTGCTGTTCCTGATGGCCCTGCTGACGTTGCCGGCCCATGCCGCCTCGTTCCAGATCAAGCCGTTCGAGGCCAGCTACACCGCGGACTGGAAACAGATGCCGCTGAGCGGGACCGCTTCCCGCAGCCTCAAACAAGGCGACGGGGGCAGCTGGGAACTCGACTTCCAGGCCTCCATGCTGCTCGCCAGCCTGAAGGAGAACAGTTCCTTCAAGATCGAGGGCGACACCTACCTGCCGCAGACCTACCACTGGGCCCGCGAGGGCCTGGGCAAGAACAAGTCCACCGACCTGCAGTTCAACTGGGCGCAGAAACAGGTCACCGGCAGCGACCGCGGCGACACCGTGCGCCTGCCGCTGAACCGCGGCCAGCTCGACAAGTCCACCTACCAGCTGGTGCTGCAGCATGACGTCGCCGTCGGCAAGAAGAGCATGAGCTACCAGGTGATCGAGGGTACCGACACCGATACCTACGACTTCCGCGTGCTCGGCGAGGAGAAGGTCGCCACCCAGGCCGGCCAGATCGACGCCATCAAGGTCGAGCGCGTGCGCGACCCGACCAAGAGCAACCGCAAGACCGTCCTCTGGTTCGCCAAGGACTGGGACTACCTGCTCGTGCGCCTGTACCAGCAGGAGACCGACGGCAAGGAGTACCAGATCATGCTCAAGGACGGCACCGTCGACGGCAAGCAGGTCAAGGGCTCGTAAGCGCCACCGCAACGAAAAAAGCCGGGCATCCGCCCGGCTTTTTCGTTTCTGCCCGTGTCACCACATGAGGTCGTCGGGCACCACGTAGTCCTTGTACGGATCGTCCTCGTCCGGCTCGCCGCTGGGCTCGTTGAGCAGCACCACGCGGCGCTCGTCGCGCTCCTGGATGCGCAGTGCGGCGTCGCGCGGGACTATCTCGTAGCGCCCGTCGTAGCTGACGATGGCCAGGCTGCCGCGGCTGAGCTTGTCGCGGATCAGGGCGTTCACCGCGATGCGCTTGACCTTCTTGGCGTCGACGAAGTTGTAGTAGTCGTCGCCCTCCATCTTGGGCAGGCGGGTGCCTTCGATCAGTTGCTTGATCTGCGCGACGCGGGCCTTCTTCTCGGCCTTCTCCTGCTGCTGGCGGTTCAGCTCCTGGTCACGGGCCAGCTTCTCGGCCTGGGCCTGCAGCGCGACCTGGCGCTGGCTATCGTCCTTCTCGGCCTGGCCCTTGTGCTCCAGGCGCTGCTGTTTCTGCTTCTGCTTGCTGGCCTGCTTGGCCTGCTTTTCGTTGACCAGCCCGGCTTTCAGCAGCTGGTCACGCAATGACATGCTCATTGGCTAACGACTCTCCGACAGCCCGCGAACTTTGACGCAGGACAATTCTAACGTGGCGGAAAATTCAGCGGCGACGCGCGCTGAGGGTATAATCCTCGGGCCTGTGCCGGCATTGCGCAAGTGGCCGGCCGTATTTCAGTCAAACAGGGCGGACTCGCCACCCCATGATCAAGCTCCTCGTCCTCGCGATCCTCGCCATCTTCCTCGTCGCCATCCTCTACGTGCACCTGCGCGGCAAGGTACGCCTGCCGTTCCTGCGCCAGGTGGTCAACCACTCGGCCTGGTTCGCCCCGTACAACTCGCTGATGTACCTGAATTCCAGCGTACCCTCCAAGCCGTACCTGGACCGCGAGCGCTTCCCGGAACTCGACAAGCTGCGCGACAACTGGCAGATGATCCGCGAGGAAGCCGAGCAGTTGTTCGACGAGGGCTACATCCGCGATGCCCTGAACAACAACGAGGCGGGCTTCGGTTCCTTCTTCAAGAAGGGCTGGACGCGTTTCTACCTGACCTGGTACGACGGCCCCCTGCCCTCCGCGCAGCGCCTGTGCCCGAAGACCGTGGAGCTGGTCAGCAGCATCCCCAACGTCAAGGGCGCGATGTTCACCCGCCTGCCGCCGAACAGCCACCTGAACAAGCACCGCGACCCCTACGCCGGCTCCCTGCGCTACCACCTGGGCCTGGCCACGCCGAACTCGGACGCCTGCCGCATCTTCGTCGACGGCCAGCCCTACGCCTGGCGCGACGGCGAGGACGTGATGTTCGACGAAACCTTCGTGCACTGGGTGAAGAACGAGACCGACGAATCACGCCTGATCCTCTTCTGCGACGTCGAGCGCCCGCTCAGGTCGCCACTGCTGACGCGCATCAACCGCCGCGTCAGCGCCTTCCTCGGCCGCGCCACCGCGCCGCAGAACGTCGACGGCGAGCGCGTCGGCGGGATCAACCAGGCCTACTCGGTGCTGATCCGCCTGGGCAACGCCGTGGGCGCCCAGGTGAAGAAGTTCAAGCGCCGCTATCCCAAGGCCTACCGCATCGGCCGGCCGATCCTGGCGGTGGTGCTGCTGGTGCTGCTGTTGCGCTGGATGTTCGGCTGAACCGTCCCGAGCCCGGCGTTCCGGCCAACGGCGGATAACCGCGAACGGTTATTCGCCCTACGTTCCAGGACAGTCCGCGTAGGGCGCATAACGCCTACGGCGTTATCCGCCGAATCGCGGACAGAGTCCTACAGGAAGCACGGGCGTAGGAGCGGGCTCTGCCCGCGAATCGCGCGCAGGGCGCGCTCCTACAGGTGGGACAGCGGTGGCGGGGTAGGAGCGGACTTTGTCCGCGATTGGACGCCCCGGTGGCACGAACAGCCCAGCTCGCTCCTACGAAAAGCAAAAGCCCCGCACCGCGGTAATGCTGTTCACTTAAGAAAAACGCCGCGACTCCCATGGGAGTCGCGGCGTTTTTCTTGGTCTGTTTTCTAGCCTCTGTGGGTCGATTCTGGTGTCGAGCCCCCTCGGAGTGGCTGAAAAACATACAAACAACCCGCTGCCAGATGACTGGCAGCGGGTTTCTGGAGTAGCCCGCCAAACGTTAAACGCTTAAGTGAACAGCATTACCGCACCGCGGGGCTTTTTCGTAACGCCGGCGAACCTAGCCACACCCCAGCGGGTTCTTCTCCTCGCGCTTGGCCTCGCCCCAGAGTGCATCCAGCTCTTCCAGGCTGCATTCCTCGGCCTTGCGGCCCTGGTCGCGCAGGGCGCTCTCGATGTAGCGGAAGCGCCTTTCGAACTTGCCGTTGGCCGCGCGCAGGGCGGTTTCCGGGTCGACCTTCAGGTGCCTGGCCAGGTTGACCACCACGAACAGCAAGTCGCCGACCTCCTCCGCCTGGGCTTCGGCGTCGCCGTCGACCATGGCTTCCAGCACCTCGTCCAGCTCCTCGCGCAGCTTGTCCACCACCGGCAGCGCCTCCGGCCAGTCGAAGCCGACCTGGGCCGCGCGCTTCTGCAGCTTGGCCGCGCGGCTGAGGGCCGGCAGCGCCGCGGGCACGTCGTCCAGCAGCGACAGCTGCACCGGCTCGGCGGCCTTGGCGGCGCGTTCCTCGGCCTTGAGCTCTTCCCAGCGCTGCTTCACCGCCGCCTCTTCCAGCTTCGCCGGGTCGGGCTCGCCGTACAGGTCGCCGTCGGGGAACACATGGGGATGACGGCGCACCAGCTTGGCGGTGATGCCGTGGACCACCTCGTCGAAGTCGAAGCGGTTTTCCTCGCGGGCCAGCTGGGCGTAGTAGACCACCTGGAACAGCAGGTCGCCGACCTCCTCGCGCAGGTGGCCGAAGTCGCCGCGCTCGATGGCGTCGGCGACCTCGTAGGCCTCCTCGATGGTGTAGGGGACGATGCTCGCGTAGTCCTGCTTGAGGTCCCAGGGGCAGCCGTGCTGCGGGTCGCGCAGGCGGGCCATGAGGTGCAGCAGGTCGTCGAGCTTATACATCCTTGCCACCCGCGCGGTCTCGCCGCGCCTCGATGATGTTGGGCAGTTGCGAGATGCGCGCCAGCAGGCGGCCGAGGGACTCCAGGCCGGGAATCTCGATGGTCAGGCGCATGATCGCGGTGTTGTCGTCCTTGTCCGAGCGGGTGTTGACCGCCAGCACGTTGATGCGCTCGTTGAGCAGCACCTGGGACACGTCGCGCAGCAGGCCGGAACGGTCGTAGGCGCGGATGACGATGTCCACCGGGTAGGTCTGCACCGGCACCGGGCCCCAGCTCACCTGGATCATCCGCTCCGGCTCGCGGCCGGCCAGCTGCAGCACGGTGGCGCAGTCCTGGCGGTGGATGGTGACGCCGCGGCCGAGGGTGATGTAGCCGACGATGGGGTCGCCCGGCAGCGGCTGGCAGCAGCCGGCCATCTGCGTCAGCAGGTTGCCCACGCCCTGGATCTGGATGTCTCCGCGCTTGCCGTGACCGATGCGGCTGGGCTTGCGCGGGATGAGTTCGAGCTGCTCGTTGCCGCGCTCCGGCTCCACCAGTTGCTGCGCGTAGCTGACCACGTGGGCCAGGCGCAGGTCGCCGGCGCCGAGGGCGGCGAAGAGGTCCTCGCCGGTCTTGTAGTTGGCCTTCTCGGCCAGCTTCTCGAAGTCCACCGGCGGCAGCGCCAGGCGCCCCAGCTCGCGTTCGAGCATGGCCTTGCCGGCGGCGACGTTCTGATCGCGGGCCTGCAGCTTGAACCAGTGGACGATCTTCGCCCGCGCCCGCGAGGTGGTGACGTAGCCGAGGTTCTGGTTCAGCCAGTCGCGGCTCGGGCCGCTGTGCTTGCCGGTGATGATTTCCACCTGCTCGCCGGTCTGCAGGCTGTAGTTCAGCGGCACGATGCGGCCGTTGATCTTGGCGCCGCGGCAGTTGTGGCCCACCTCGGTGTGCACGCGGTAGGCGAAGTCCAGCGGCGTGGAGCCCTTGGGCAGGTCGATGGCGTGGCCGTCGGGGGTGAACACGTAGACCCGGTCGGGCTCGATGTCGACCCGCAGCTGTTCGGCCAGGCCGCCGATGTCGCCCAGTTCCTCGTGCCACTCCAGGACCTGGCGCAGCCAGGAGATCTTCTCCTCGTAGTGGTTGGAGCCGGACTTGACGTCGGTGCCCTTGTAGCGCCAGTGCGCGCACACGCCCAGCTCGGCTTCCTCGTGCATGGCGTGGGTGCGGATCTGCACTTCCAGCACCTTGCCCTCGGGGCCGATCACCGCGGTGTGCAGCGAGCGGTAGCCGTTTTCCTTGGGGTTGGCGATGTAGTCGTCGAATTCCTTGGGAATGTGCCGCCACAGGGTGTGCACGATGCCCAGCGCGGTGTAGCAGTCGCGCATCTCCGGGACCAGCACGCGCACCGCGCGCACGTCATAGATCTGGCTGAAGTCCAGGCCCTTGCGCTGCATCTTCCGCCAGATGGAGTAGATGTGCTTGGCGCGGCCGGACAGGTCGGCCTTGATGCCGGTGGCGGCCAGGGCGTCCTTGAGCTGCTGCATCACGGTGGCGATGTACTGCTCGCGGTCCAGGCGGCGCTCGTGCAGCAGCTTGGCGATCTGCTTGTACTGGTCGGGCTCCAGGTAGCGGAAGGACAGGTCCTCCAGCTCCCACTTGATGTGGCCGATGCCCAGGCGGTGCGCCAGCGGCGCGTAGATGTCGAACACCTCGCGGGCGACGCGCATGCGCTTCTCCTCGTCGGCGTTCTTCACCGCGCGGATGGCGCAGGTGCGCTCGGCCAGCTTGATCAGCGCGACGCGCACGTCGTCGACCATGGCCACCAGCATCTTGCGCAGGTTCTCGATCTGCGCCTGGGTGCCGAGCACCATGGACTGCCGCGGGTTGAGGCTGGCGCTGATCGCCGCCATGCGCAGCACGCCCTCGATCAGCTTGGCCACCACCGGGCCGAAGCGCTGCTGCACTTCCTCCAGCTTGACCTTGCCCTCGCGCACGCCGCGGTAGATCACCGCGGCCACCAGGGATTCCTGGTCGAGCTTGAGGTCGGCGAGGATCTCGGCGATCTCGAGGCCGGTCTGGAAGCTCGAGGTGCCATCGGCCCAGGCGGCTTCCACCTGGCTGACGGCCTTGTTCTCGGCCTCGCGGGCGAACTCGCAGGCCTGAAGCAGGACCTTGCGATCCAGCACCGGGACCAGGGTCTGGACGTGGTCCAGCCAGGCCTCGAGGTTGATGCTGCCGTCGGTGTTGACCGGCTGGTGCGCTCTCACCTGTACCATCTTGTCTACCCTTCCCCACGGTGTGCCACGGCACACCGCTCGACTGCGCCGGCCTTTCTGGCGTGGGCCGGTCGGATTGCGCAGGTCGTCCTAACCTGCCTCGAACAGAGCCATCGCCTCCACATGCGCCGTCTGCGGGAACATGTCGAGGATTCCGGCACGCTTCAGGCGATAGCCCTGACGGGCCAGTTCGCCGGCGTCGCGCGCCAGGGTCGCCGGGTTGCAGGACACATAGAGTACCCGCTCGGCGCCCAGGGCGCGCATGCCCCGTGCCATCTCGAGCGCGCCGTCACGCGGCGGGTCGAGCAGCACGGCGGAAAATCCCTTGGCCGCGTCCCCGGCGAACCAGCGCGCCGCGGAAAGCGGCTGCGCCAGGTCGGCCTGGTGGAACACGGCGTTGTCCAGGCCATTGGCCCGGGCGTTGGCCGCGGCGCGCGCGACCATGCTGTGCACGCCCTCCACGCCCACCACGCAGGCGGCACTTCGGGCCAGCGGCAGGGCGAAATTGCCCAGCCCACAGAACAGGTCTAGCACCCGTTCCGTCGCCGCGGGAGCCAACCAGTCGAGGGCCTGCGCGACCATGGCCGCGTTGACCGGTTCATTGACCTGGACGAAGTCCCCCGGCCGGTAGGCCAGGGCCAGGTCCCAGGCGTCCAGGCGGTAGCCCAGTCGCCCCTCGCCGTCGGCCGGCGTCGGTTCGCCGTCGCCCTGCAGCCACAGTTGCACATCCCGTGCCGAACAGAAGGCCTGGAGGCGTTCGAGGTCGGCGCCGGGCAAAGGTTCGGTGTGGCGCAGCAGCAAGGCGCAGGCGGTGCCGTGGAACAGCTCGACGTGGCCGATGGCCCGCGGCCGCTGGAACCCCTGCAGCAGCGCCGGCAGCTCGCGGGCCAGCGCCTGCAGCTCGGGCACCAGCACCAGGCAGTCGTCGAAGGCGACGATGGCCTGGCTGGCGGCGGCGCGGAAGCCGACCTCCAGGCGCTGGGCCTTGGCATCCCAGCGCACGGCGATGCGGGCCCGGCGGCGATAGCCGAATTCGGGGCCGGCCAGGGGCTCTGCCCAGTGTTCGGGGACGATCTCGCCGAAGCGCTGCAACTGCTCGGCTAGAGTGCGCTGCTTGAGCGCCAATTGTCCGGCGTGGGGCAGGTGCTGCAGGGTGCAGCCGCCGCACTTGCCGGCCACCGGGCAGGGTTCGGCGCGGCGCTCCGGCGCGGCGGCCAGGATGCGTTCGCCGCGGGCGTCCACCACCTGGCTGCGCGCGGCCAGCACGCGGGCCTCGACCTCCTCGCCGGGCAAAGCGCCGGCGACGAACCAGGTGCGCCCTTCCAGGTGCGCGATGCCGCGGCCGTCATGGGCCAGGCGCTCGATGCGCAGGCGCTGCTTCTTGCCCACCGGCACGCCCGTGTTGCGGGCGCCGCCGCTGGGCTGGAAGCGCAGCCCGCTTCTCTGCTTGGCCATGTCAGTTGGAGTCGTAGATTCCGGAGGACAGGTAGCGGTCGCCGCGGTCGCAGATGATCGCCACCATCACGGCGTTCTCCAGCTCGCGGGACAGGCGCAGCATGGCCGCCACCGCGCCGCCCGAGGACACGCCGCAGAAAATGCCTTCCTCGCGGGCCAGGCGGCGCATGACGTCCTCGGCCTCGCTCTGGTGCATGTCCACCACGCGGTCGACGCGGCTGGCGTCGAAGATCTTCGGCAGGTATTCCTGCGGCCAGCGGCGGATGCCGGGGATCGACGAGCCTTCCATCGGCTGCAGGCCGACGATCTGCACCGCCGGGTTCTGCTCCTTGAGGTAGCGCGACACGCCCATGATGGTGCCGGTGGTGCCCATGGAGCTGACGAAGTGGGTGATCTCGCCGCCGGTCTGGCGCCAGATCTCCGGGCCGGTGCCCTGGTAGTGGGCCACCGGGTTGTCGCCGTTGGCGAACTGGTCCAGCACCTTGCCCTTGCCTTCGCGCTGCATCTGGTCGGCCAGGTCGCGGGCGCCTTCCATGCCCTGCTCCTTGCTCACCAGGATCAGCTCGGCGCCGTAGGCGGTCATGGCCGCCTTGCGCTCGGCGGTGGAGTTGTCCGGCATGATCAGGATCATGCGGTAGCCCTTGATCGCCGCGGCCATGGCCAGGGCGATGCCGGTGTTGCCGGAGGTGGCCTCGATCAGAGTGTCGCCGGGACGGATGTCGCCACGCAACTCCGCGCGGGTGATCATCGACAGCGCCGGGCGGTCCTTCACCGAGCCGGCCGGGTTGTTGCCTTCGAGTTTCACCAGCAGGGTGTTGGAGGTTTCCCCGGGCAGGCGCTGCAGGCGCACCAGCGGAGTATTGCCGATGCACTCGGCGATGGTGGGGTACTGCACGGTCATGGAGTCGCTCGTCGTCAGCAAGGCGGATCTGGATAACGGCCTATGATACCGGTAAACCGCCGCCGGCCATATCGGCAAGCGCAGCGAGTGGCATCGGCGGCCCTGTCGGCCCCGGCGTCTAGGCTGCGGAATCCTTATATGAACACCTGAACATTCGCGTAGGAAAGCTCCGCAATTCACATGTTGCCACAAAGTGCTTAAGTGCCCATGAGCCGTGGGCTGCAGCACAACCGGAGGCTTCCGTCGACATATGCGGTAACTTTCGTGAAGATGAAAATGATTTGCGTTACCCACAGGCTCCGCCGCCATCACGAGCAGTCAGGAGCCAACAGATGTCCCTCCCCCTTTCCCGCAATGCACTGGCTGGCGCCGTCGCCCTGGCCATCGCCAGCCAGGCCCAGGGCAACGACACCCTGAGCCTGGGCGACACCGTCGTCACCGCCGCCGGCTACGAGCAGAAGGTCACCGAGGCGCCGGCCAGCATCAGCGTGCTGAGCCGCGAGGAACTGGAGCAGAAGCGCTACAGCAACCTGGCCGAGGCCCTGGAAGACGTCGAGGGCGTCGACATCGGCCAGGGCACCGGCAAGACCGGCGGGCTGAACATCAGCATCCGCGGCATGCCCAGCGACTACACCCTGGTCCTCATCGACGGCCGCCGGCAGAACAGCGCCGGCAACATCACCCCCAACGGCTTCAACGAGACATCCACCAGCTTCATGCCGCCGCTCTCGGCCATCGAGCGCATCGAGGTGATCCGCGGCCCGATGTCCACGCTCTACGGCTCCGACGCCATGGGCGGGGTGGTCAACATCATCACCCGCAAGGTGGCCCCCGAGTGGGGCGCCACCCTCAGCCTCGACCACACCGTCCAGGAACACCGCGACTACGGCGACAGCAGCGGCACCAGCCTGTACGCCAGCGGCCCGCTGGTGGCGGACAGGCTCGGCCTGAACCTGCGCGGCAGCTTCCTCGACCGCAGCGCCTCGGACCTGAGCTTCGACGACGGCGCCACCGTCAGCCGCCGCGGCGCCGCCCCGGTGGAGGGGCAGAACTACAACATCGGCAGCCGCCTGACCTTCACCCCCAACGCCGAGCACGACATCTCCCTGGACTTCGAGCGCGGCCGCCAGGCGTACAACAACGACGACTGCCAACTGGGCAACCTCGATGGCAAGGCCGGCGGCAGCGCCACCGACGGCTGCAGCCGCGACGCGCCGACGCGGGCCAACGGCTACGCCGACGAGCTGCGCTTCGAGCGCGACCAGTTCGCCCTCTCCCACACCGGCCGCCTGGGCTTCGGCACCCTGGACAGCAGCCTGACGCACATCGCCACCGAGACACTCGGGCGCACCATCCCCGGCACCATGGGCGTGCCCTACAGCGGCTACCCGTCGATCGTCGGCGGCGACGCGCGCAAGCTGAAATCCACCGACCTGGTGCTGGACAGCAAGCTGGTGATGCCCCTGGGCGAGGCGCACGTCTTCACTCTCGGCGGCCAGTACTGGGACGCCAAGGTCGAGGACGGCATCGTCAACGAAGACTTCCGGCAGAGTTCCTGGGCGCTGTTCGCCGAGGACGAGTGGCACCTGCGCGAGGACCTGGCGCTGACCCTCGGCGGCCGCTACGAGGACCACGAGGCCTTCGGCGGGCACTTCAGCCCGCGCGCCTACCTGGTGTGGAACACCACGCCCAGCTGGACGCTCAAGGGCGGCGTCAGCCAGGGCTACAAGACGCCCACGCTGAACCAGCTGCACGACGGCATCAACGGCGTCAGCGGCCAGGGCCAGATCATCACCATCGGCAGCCCCGACCTGGACCCGGAAACCTCCACCAGCACCGAGTTCGGCATCTACTACGACAACCTCGCCGACTTCAACGCCAACCTCACGCTGTTCCACACCCGCTTCGAGGACAAGATCGACACCGGCACCCCAGTGGCCAACTGCAACTGGCCGGACGCGCCGAACCAGCCCGGCTGCGTCGACCTGGGCAGCGGCTTCCTGCAGGAGAACTTCGCCCAGCAGGTGAACATCGGCAAGGCCCGCACCCAGGGCGTGGAGCTGGCCGGGCGCTGGGCCTTCGCCCCGGCCTGGGCGCTGGCGCTGAACTACACCTACACCGACAGCGAGCAGCTCAGCGGCGACGACAAGGGCGCCCCGCTGACCAACACCCCCAGGCACCTGGCCAATGCCCGGCTCGACTGGCAGGCGCACGAACGCCTGAAGCTCTGGCTCAAGGGCGAGCACCACGGCGAGCGGGCGCGCTTCACCTCGCGCTACGCCAACCTCAGCGCGGCCAACCAGGCCATCGCCCGCCAGGTCGGCGACCTGGACGCCTACCAGGTGTTCCACCTCGGCGGCTCGTTCAAGGCCAGCCAGAACCTGACCCTCAATGCCGCCGTGTACAACCTGCTGGACAAGGACTTCCTGGGCGGCGAGCACTACACGACCGCCAACGGCGGCACCGCCTGGGCCTCCCACTACATCCAGACGGCCCAGGCCACCACCGGCACCCTGGAACAGGGCCGGCGGCTGTGGCTGTCGGCGGTGCTCGAGTTCTGAGGCCGGCCCGCGCCTGCCCGCCTCAGGCGGCGGGCAGGCGCAGGTGCATGCGCAGGCCGGGGTCGCCGCGCTCGGCCCAGAGCTCGCCGCCCTGCAGGCGGATGGCGCTGCGGGCGATGCTCAGCCCCAGGCCGAAGCCCTCGCCGGACCGCGCCGCGGAAAGGCGGGTGAAGGGCAGGAAGATGCGCTCCAGGTCGGCGGCCGCCACCCCCGGCCCCTGGTCGGCCAGGCAGAGGTGCCAGAAGTCCCCTTCGCGCTGGCCGAGCAGGCGGATGCAACCGCCTTCCGGGGAATGCCGGATGGCGTTGCGCAGCAGGTTCTCCAGGGCCTGCGCCAGGCCGTTGAGATGGCCGCGGACGACGCAGTCCGCCGGCACCTCGCAGTGGAAGCGCGAAGGCGCCCAGCCGGACTCGAAGCCGGCGTCCTCCACCAGCAGCTCCCACAATGGCAGGATGGCGACGTCCTCCAGGGGCAGGCGCGGCCGCTCGGTGTCCATCCAGGCCAGGTCCAGGGTGTTGGCCACCAGGCGCTGCATGACCTCCACCTCGCGCTCCAGGCGCAGGCGCAACGGGTCCTCGGCCGGCGCACTCTCGGCGGCGACGCGCAGGCGGCTGAGCGGGGTGCGCAGCTCGTGGGACAGGTCGCGCAGCAACTGGCGCTGGAACTCCACGTGGCCGCTCAGGCGCTGGGCCATGTGGTCGAAGGCGCGGCCCAGTTCGCCCAGCTCGTCGCGGCGGACGCTGACCTCGCGGGCGGCGCCCGAACCCAGGTCGTCGGCACGCAACGCGTTGGCGTGCTCGCGCAGGCGCGCCAGCGGGTGGATCAATTGGCGGTAGAGCAGCATACACAGCAGCAGCGCCAGCCCGGCGGGCACCAGCCCATGGGTGAAGAAACGCAGCAGCACGGAGTAGCCGCCGGGCTTGAAGCGTTGCGGCAGCTGCAGCACCAGGCGGCCGTCGGCGGGGTGCCCGGGGAAGGGAATGCCGATGTAGGGCAGGCTCCGGCTGCGGTTGCTCACCGGCCAGTCAAGGCCGCGCTGGAAGGTCAGGCGGGTGGCCTCCTCGATGCTCAGCGGCTGGCTGCCCAGGGGCTGCAGGCGGCCGTCCAGCGCCACCATCCAGGTCTGCTCGCTGGCCCGCATGCGGGCCAGCCAGTCATCCACCGCGGCCTCGCCGCCAGTGTTCCAGGCCCGCTCCAGGTCGGCCGCGTAGCCCCGCAGCACGACCTGGGCCTGGGTATCGAGGAAGTAGCCGCGACGCTCGACCTGGCGGCCCCAGGTCCAGGACAGCCAGATCAGCAGCAGGCAGAGCAGCACCACCGGCACCGCCAGGCGCCAGAACAGCGAATGGCGGCCGGGCAGCAGCTGGCGCGGGCGCCGCTCACTCGGCGCTAGCGAAAACATAACCCTTGCCCCAGACCGCGCGCAGTTGATGGCGCAGGTAACCGATGGACTGCAGCTTGCGGCGCAGGTGGCTGACGTGCATGTCCAGGCCGCGGTCGTGGGCGGTGAAGCCACGGTGCAGCACGTGCTGGTAGAGGAACGGCTTGCTCAGGGTCTCGTCGACGTTGCCGAGGAAGGTCTCCAGCAGGCGGTGCTCGGTGGCGGTGAGGCCGGCGCTCTGGCCTTCCCAGGCCACCTCGCAGGGCTCCTCGCTCAGGCGCAGCCCCGCGTCCTCCGGGCCCGCCGGCAGCAGGCTGCCGCGTTCCAGGGCGACGCGGCGCAGGATGGCGTCGATGCGCACGTTCAGCTCGGCCAGGCTGAAGGGCTTGGGCAGGTAGTCGTCGGCGCCCTGGGAGAAACCGGCGATGCGGTCCTGCTCGGCGCCCAGGGCGGACATCAGGATCACCGGCACGCGCTGCTCGCGGCGCAGCTGGCGCAGGGCTTCCAGGCCGCTGCAGCCGGGCAGCATGACGTCCAGCAGGACCAGGTCGAAGGCCTCGCTCAACGCCTGGTCCAGCCCCTCGCGGCCATCGCGGCACCAGGTCACGGCGAAGCCGCGCTGGCTCAGGTGGCTGTGCAGGTGCGCGCCCAGGGTGGGGTCGTCCTCGATGGTCAGCAGGCGGGGTTGGCTGGTGGTGGTCTGGATCATGGCAAACAAGACTTATTCGCGAACGACAAGTATTCATGACAGCACCTACCCAGGGCAAGCGCAGCCGTCCGGCGGTCAATGTGCGGGATTCCCGCCCGGCGACCCGCTAAACTGCCCCGAAACCGCTTAGGAGGACGCGCGTGTTCAAGGATCTCGGCATCAAGGGGCGGGTGCTGCTGCTCACCCTGCTGCCCACCAGCCTGCTGACGCTGGTGCTGGGCGGCTACTTCACCTGGGTGCAGCTGTCGGACATGCGCGTGCAACTGATCGAGTGATCGAGCGCGGCCAGTTGATCGCCGAACAGCTCGCCCCGCTGTCGGCCTCCGCCCTGGACCACGGCGACCTGCCGCTGCTGGAACGCATCGCCAACGAGGCCCTGGACCAGCCCGACGTGCGCGCGGTGACCTTCCTGGGGCCCGAGCGCACGCGCCTGGTCCATGCCGGACCGAGCATCCTCACCCCCATGCCCGGCGGCGACGCCACCCACCTGAGCCTTGTCAGCAGCCTGGACACCACGCATTTCCTGCTGCCGGTGCTGGGCCGCCACCGCAGCCTGTCCAGCACCTCGGAGGAGGACGCCAACCGCCTGCTCGGCTGGGTCGAGCTGGAGCTCTCGCACCACGGCACCCTGCTGCGCGGCTACCGCAGCCTGTTCACCAGCCTGCTGCTGATCGTCAGCGGCCTGGTGGTCACCGCCTTGCTCTCCCTGCGCATGAGCCGCGCCATCAGCGCGCCCCTGGGGCAGATCGCCCAGGGCGTCGCGCAGCTCAAGGAAGGCCGCCTGGAGACCCGCCTGCCGGCCCTGGGCAGCCACGAGCTGGACGAGCTGGCGGGCGGCATCAACCGCATGGCCGAGGCGCTGCAGAGCGCCCAGGAAGAGATGCAGCACAACATCGACCAGGCCACCGAGGACGTGCGGCAGAACCTGGAGACCATCGAGATCCAGAACATCGAACTGGACCTGGCGCGCAAGGAGGCCCTGGAGGCCAGCCGCATCAAGTCCGAGTTCCTGGCCAACATGAGCCACGAGATCCGCACCCCGCTCAACGGCATCATCGGCTTCACCAACCTGCTGCAGAAGAGCGACCTCACCGTGCGCCAGCAGGACTACCTGGGCACCATCCAGAAGTCCGCCGAGAGCCTGCTGGGGATCATCAGCGAGATCCTCGACTTCTCCAAGATCGAGGCCGGCAAGCTGATCCTCGAGAACATCCCGTTCAACCTGCGCGAGCTGGTCCAGGACACCCTCACCATCCTCGCCCCGGCCGCCCACGAGAAGCGCCTGGAGCTGGTCAGCCTGATCTACCGCGACACCCCGCTGAACCTGGTGGGCGACCCGCTGCGCCTGAAGCAGGTGCTGACCAACCTGGTGAGCAACGCCATCAAGTTCACCCACGAAGGCACCATCGCCGTGCGCGCCATGCTCGAGGACGAGAACGACGAGCGCGCGCAGCTGCGCATCAGCGTGCGCGACACCGGCATCGGCCTGACCAACGCCGACCTGCGCGCGCTGTTCCAGGCCTTCAGCCAGGCCGACAACTCGCTGTCGCGGCAGGCCGGCGGCACCGGCCTGGGGCTGGTGATCTCCAAGCGCCTGATCGAGCAGATGGGCGGCGAGATCGGCGTCGACAGCAGCTCCGGCGAAGGCTCGGAATTCTGGATCAGCCTGAGCCTGCCCAAGGCCCGCGAGGACAGCGACGATGGCCTGCCGGCGCCGCCCAGCGGCCACCATGTGGCACTCTGCGAACCCCATGAGCTGACACGCGCCGCGCTGCACCACCAACTGGAGGACTGCGGCCTGGAGGTGCACGAGTTCGACGGCCTCGACGCCCTGCGCGAAGCCCTGGACAAGCCCGCCGCGGGCAGCGCGCCGATCGAGCTGGCGGTGCTCGGCGTCAACCTCGCCGACAGCCAGCCGGACGTGCTGCGCCAGACCATCCGCGACTTCGAGCTCAAGGGCTGCAAGACCCTGGTGCTGTGCCCCACCGTCGACCAGTCGCAGTACAACGCCGTGCTGCCCGAGGGCCAGGTGCAGAGCAAGCCGGCCTGCACGCGCAAGCTGCAGCACGCCCTCGACCAGCTCCTGCACCTGCGCCCGGCGCGCAAGGACAAGCCCTCGCCGCGGGCCGAGCGCCAGGTGCCGCACCTGCTGTGCGTCGACGACAACCCGGCCAACCTGCTGCTGGTGCAGACCCTGCTCGGCGACCTGGGCGCGGAAGTCACCGCGGTGGACAACGGCCTGGCCGCGGTGGAAGCGGTGCAGCGCGAGCGCTTCGACCTGGTCTTCATGGACGTGCAGATGCCCGGCATGGACGGCCGCCAGGCCACCGAGGCGATCCGCCACTGGGAGGCCCAGCGCGAGGTCAGCCCGGTGCCCATCGTCGCCCTCACCGCCCACGCCCTGGCCAACGAGAAGCGCGCCCTGCTGCAGGGCGGCATGGACGACTACCTGACCAAGCCGATCGACGAGCGCCAGCTGGCCCAGGTGGTGCTCAAGTGGACCGGCCTGGCCCTGGCCGGCCGCGGCATGGCGGCCCAGGGCGGGCGCTGCGCCGCCGACGGCCTGGCCGTGCTCGACGCCGAGGAAGGCCTGCGCCTGGCCGCCGGCAAGGCCGACCTGGCCGCCGACATGCTGGCCATGCTGCTCGCCTCCCTGGCCGCCGACCGCCAGGCCATCCACCTGGCCCGCGAGCGCAACGACCGCGCCACCCTGATCGAGCGCGTGCACCGCCTGCACGGCGCCACCCGCTACTGCGGCGTGCCGCAGTTGCGCGCCGCCTGCCAGCGCGCGGAAACCCTGCTCAAGCAGAACGACCCGCAGGCCGGCGGCGCGCTGGAGGACCTGGACCACGCCATCGGCGAGCTGACCCGCGCCACCGAAAGCCACACCGGGCAGCGCGCGCCCCACGACACCCACTGAGGCCGGCCATGCGCATCATCCTGTTCAGCAGCCAGAACCACGACCGCGACAGCTTCCTCGCCGCCAACCCCGGGCACGGCTTCGAGCTGCATTTCCAGCAGAGCCCGCTGCGCCCGGACACCGTCGCCCTGGCCATGGGCTTCGAGGTGGTCTGCCCGTTCGTCAACGACGACCTCTCGCGGCCGGTGCTGGAACACCTGGCCGCCGGCGGCACGCGGCTGATCGCCCTGCGCTCGGCCGGCTACAACCACGTCGACCTGGCCGCCGCCCACGCCCTGGGGCTGACCGTGGTGCGGGTGCCGGCCTACTCGCCCCACGCGGTGGCCGAGCATGCCGTGGGGCTGGTCCTGGCGCTGTGCCGGCACCTGCACCGCGCCTATAACCGCACCCGCGAAGGCGACTTCTCGCTGCACGGGCTGACCGGCTTCGACCTCCACGGCAAGACGGTCGGGGTGGTCGGCAGTGGCCAGATCGGCCAGGTGTTCGCGCAGATCATGCACGGCTTCGGCTGCCGGATACTGGCCTACGATCCCTACCCCAACCCGGCCATCGAGGCCCTCGGCGGGCGCTTCGTCGGCCTCGACCAACTGCTCGCCGAGTCCGACGTGATCAGCCTGCACTGCCCGCTCAACGACGCCACCCGCCACCTGGTCAACGCCGACAGCCTGCAGCGCATGAAGCGCGGCGCCATGCTGATCAACACCGGCCGCGGCGCGCTGGTGGACACCCCGGCGCTGATCGAGGCGCTCAAGAGCGGCCAGCTGGGCTACCTGGGGCTGGACGTCTACGAGGAGGAAGCGGAGATCTTCTTCGCCGACCGCTCCGACCTGCCGCTGCAGGACGACGTGCTGGCGCGCCTGCTGACCTTCCCCAACGTGATCATCACCGCGCACCAGGCCTTCCTCACCCGCGAGGCGCTGGCGGCCATCGCCGGGACCACGCTGGACAACATCGCCGCCTGGCGCCAAGGTGCTCCTGTCAACCTCGTCGAACCCTGAGGGCCGTGGCCACGCCGCCACGGTCGCGAGTCCGGGCCACTTCCCCTACTATGGGCGGACTTTCGGAGGACCCATGGCTCAACACGATTTCCGCTACAACCTGCTCAACCCGCAACACACGCTGAACGAGTGCCGCGCGCTCGGCCCGGGCCTCTACCAGGTCACCGGCAACGGTGGCTCGATCCAGAACGGCGACACCCTGCTGGTCAGCCTCAAGGGCAGCCGCGACCTGAGCATGACGCTGAC
Organism: Pseudomonas sp. 273; assembly: GCF_029201425.1. Taxonomy (NCBI): domain Bacteria; kingdom Pseudomonadati; phylum Pseudomonadota; class Gammaproteobacteria; order Pseudomonadales; family Pseudomonadaceae; genus Pseudomonas; species Pseudomonas sp. 273. The sequence continues at coordinate 1,158,896 of NZ_CP116775.1, read as the reverse complement.
GGTGGACAAGGTGCGCCACCTGATCAACCCGCCGGGGCAATGGACCGCGGTGGCCAGGGGGCCGGTGTTCAAGGAGCTGTCGATCCTCAACTGGCAGGTCAAGTGCGACGGCTGCGGGACCATGCTGGACTTCGAGTTCGCCGTCGACGCCAGCCTCGGCAAGGCCGCCCACGCCCCCGCCGCCACCGCGCGGATCGCCGAGCTGGGCTGGAGCGTGGACGGCGACCGCCACCTCTGCCCCGCCTGCCAGGCCCGGGAGCAAGCATGAAGAAGACGCTGACAGCCCTGCTCGGCGCCCTGCTGCTGGCCGGCTGCGCCCAGCACCCGACGGAGCCGGAAAGCGACCAGGCCTACCGCGTGGAATGGATCGGCAAGCGCCCGCTGGTGGGCCGCAGCCACGTCAGCCTGACCTTCGACGGCCAGGGCCGGGCGTTCGGCAACGCCGGCTGCAACCACTGGTTCGCCAGCTACCAGATCGATGGCGAGCAGCTCAGCTTCGGCCAGCCCGGCAGCACCCGGCGGATGTGCGCGCCGGCGCTGATGGAGCAGGAACAGCGCTTCTTCCAGGCCCTGGGCGAAGTGCAGCGCTGGGAAATAACAGACAAGGGCGAACTGCGCCTGCTCTCGGCCGACAGCCGCGCGCTGCGGATGTGGCCGGAGGATTGAGGCGCGCCTACGGCGTTATTCGCCATGATCGCGGACAGAGTCCGCTCCTACGGTTCCAGGAAGCACGGTCGTAGGAGCGGACTCCGTCCGCGATTGGATTCACCGGCCACGCCGGACATCCCGGTGACACGGCCAACGGCGGATAACCGCGAACGGTTATTCGCCCTACGTCATGGGAAGGCTTGGCGTAGGGCGCATAACGCCTACGGCGTTATCCGCCAAATCGCGGACAGAGTCCGCTCCTACGGTTCCAGGAAGCACGGTCGTAGGAGCGGACTCCGTCCGCGATGCGCTTCAGCCGCGGTAATACCGCTGCGGCACGAAGGGCGTGCGCGCCACCTTCATCGGCACGCGCTTGCCGCGGACCATGGCGAAGACTTCGCTGTCCAGCGCGGCATGGGCGCCGGCCACGTAGCCCACGGCCACCGGCGCGCCCAGGCTCGGGCCGAAGCCGCCGCTGCTGACCTTGCCGATCACCGCGCCATCGGCGTCGACGATCTCCGCCCCTTCGCGCACCGGCACGCGCTCCTGCGGCAGCAGGCCGACGCGCTTGCTGGCCACGCCTTCGCGCTGCTGGGCGAAGATCCGCTCGGCGCCGGGGAAGCCGCCGGCGCGCGCGCCATCGGCGCGGCGCACCTTGGAGATGGCCCAGCCCAGGCTCGCTTCCACCGGGGTGGTGGCGCTGTCCATGTCATGGCCGTACAGGCACAGGCCGGCTTCCAGGCGCAGCGAGTCGCGCGCGCCCAGGCCGATCGGCTGCACCTCTTCCTCGGCCAGCAAGGCGCGGGCCAGGGCTTCGGCCTGGGCCACGGGCACGGAAATCTCGTAGCCGTCCTCGCCGGTGTAGCCGGAACGGCTGACGTTGCATTGCACGCCGAGCAGCTCGACCGTGGCCACCTGCATGAAGGTCAGCGCCTTCACCGCCGGGGCGAAGCGCCCCAGCACCTCGGCCGCCGCCGGGCCCTGCAGGGCCAGCAGGGCGTGGCTGTCGAACAGCGACTCGATCTCGCAGCGGTCGCCGATGTGCTGGCGCAGGTGCGCCAGGTCCTGGTCCTTGCAGGCGGCGTTGACCACCAGGAACAGGTGGTCGCCGGCATTGGCCACCATCAGGTCGTCGAGGATGCCGCCCTCGGCGTTGGTGAACAGCGCATAGCGCTGCTGGCCGACCGGCAGGTCAAGGATGTCCACCGGCACCAGGCTTTCCAGCGCCGCGGCGGCATCCGCGCCGCGCAGGCGCAGCTGGCCCATGTGCGAGACGTCGAACAGGCCGGCCCGGGCGCGGGTATGCAGGTGCTCCTTGAGCACGCCCAGGGGGTATTGCACCGGCATCTCGTAGCCGGCGAAGGGAACCATCTTCGCACCCAGTTCCAGGTGCAGGTCGTACAGCGGCGTCTTGGCGAGGCTCATGGCAACTCCTTGGCGAAAAAAAGGCCGCGCCGGCGCGTCCGGCGCCAACCGCGGCCACGGCGCCCACCGGAGCGGGCGCAGGGACTTAAGGGTTCACGCGTCCTGGTAGTCGGCGATCGACGGGCAGGAACAGGCCAGGTTGCGGTCGCCGTAGACATTGTCCACGCGGCCCACCGGCGGCCAGTACTTGGCGTCCACCAGGCTGGCCAGCGGGTACACCGCCTGCTCGCGGCTGTAAGGGTGCGACCACTCGCCGACCAGCTCCGCCGCGGTGTGCGGGGCGTTCTTCAGCGGGTTGTCGTCCTTGTCCAGCTCGCCGCGCTCCACCGCGCGGATTTCCTCGCGGATGCGGATCATGGCGTCGCAGAAGCGGTCCAGCTCCTGCTTCGACTCGCTCTCGGTGGGTTCCACCATCAGCGTGCCGGCCACCGGGAAGGACATGGTCGGGGCGTGGAAGCCGAAGTCGATCAGGCGCTTGGCCACGTCGTCGACGTTGATCCCGCTGGTTTCCTTGAGCGGGCGCAGGTCGAGGATGCACTCGTGGGCCACCAGGCCGTTCTCACCGGTATAGAGCACCGGGTAGTGCTCTTCCAGGCGGCGGGCGATGTAGTTGGCGCCGAGGATGGCCGCCTGGGACGCGCGCTTGAGGCCCTGGCCGCCCATCATGCGGATGTACATCCAGGTGATCGGCAGGATGCTGGCGCTGCCGAAGGGCGCCGCGCTCACCGCGCCGGCCTTGCGTTCGAGCTGCTCGCCGTGGCCGGGCAGGAAGGGCGCCAGGTGCGCCTTCACGCCGATCGGGCCGACGCCCGGGCCGCCGCCGCCGTGGGGGATGCAGAAGGTCTTGTGCAGGTTCAGGTGCGAGACGTCGCCGCCGAACCTGCCCGGCGCGCACAGGCCGACCATGGCGTTCATGTTGGCGCCGTCGATGTACACCTGGCCGCCGTTGTCGTGGACGATGGCGCAGATGTCGCGGATGCCTTCCTCGAACACGCCGTGGGTCGACGGGTAGGTGATCATGATCGCCGCCAGGCGTTCGCGGTGCTCCTCGGCCTTGGCCTTGAGGTCGGCCAGGTCGACGTTGCCGCGTGCGTCGCAGGCGGTGACCACCACGCGCAGGCCGGCCATCTGGGCGGTGGCCGGGTTGGTGCCGTGGGCCGAGGACGGGATCAGGCAGATGTCGCGGTGGCCCTCGCCACGGCTGGCGTGGTAGGCGCGGATGGCCAGCAGGCCGGCGTACTCGCCCTGGGAGCCGGCGTTGGGCTGCAGCGACACGGCGTCGTAGCCGGTGGCGGCGCAGAGCATGGCCTCCAGCTCCTGGGTCATGGCGCGGTAGCCTTCGGCCTGCTCGGCCGGGGCGAAGGGGTGCAGGTTGCCGAACTCGGCCCAGGTGATCGGGATCATCTCGCTGGCGGCGTTCAGCTTCATGGTGCAGGAGCCCAGCGGGATCATGCTGCGGTCCAGCGCCAGGTCCTTGTCGGCCAGCTTGCGCAGGTAGCGCATCAGCTCGGTTTCCGAATGGTAGCGGTTGAACACCTCGTGGCGCAGGAAGGCCGAGGTGCGCAGCAGGGCTTGCGGCAGCTGGTCGCCGACGCTGGCGGCCAGGGCGGCGAAGTCCGGCAGCGCCTGGCCGGCGGCGAACACCACCCACAGGGCTTCGACGGCGGCCTGCTCGCAGGTCTCGTCGAGGGAGACGCCGACGCGGCCGTCGTCGATCACCCGCAGGTTGAGGCCGGCAGCCTGGGCGGCGGCGTGGACTTCGGCGGCCGGGCGCGCGGTGGCGACGCTCAGGGTGTCGAAGAAGTATGCCTGCTCGACCTTGTGGCCCAGCTGCGCCAGGCCAGCGGCCAGGATGGCGGTCAGCCGGTGCACGCGCCGGGCGATGTCGCTCAGGCCCCGGGGGCCGTGGTAGACGGCGTACATGCTGGCGATGTTGGCCAGCAGCACCTGGGCGGTGCAGATGTTGCTGGTGGCCTTCTCGCGGCGGATGTGCTGCTCGCGGGTCTGCATGGCCAGGCGCAGCGCCGGGTTACCGAAGCGGTCGATGGAGATGCCCACCAGGCGGCCCGGCATGTCGCGCTTGAAGGCATCGCGGGTGGCGAAGTAGGCCGCGTGCGGGCCGCCGAAGCCCAGCGGCACGCCGAAGCGCTGGGCGCTGCCGAGCACCACGTCGGCGCCGAACTCGCCCGGCGGCGTCAGCAGGGTCAGGGCCAGCAGGTCGGCGGCCACCGCCACCAGGGTGCCGGCGGCGTGGGCGCGCTCGATCAGCTCGCGGTAGTCGATGACCGCTCCGGTGCTGGCCGGGTATTGCAGCAGCACGCCGAAGTAGGCGGAGAAGTCCTGCAGCGCGGCCTCGTCACCGACCACCACTTCGATGCCCAGCGGCTCGGCGCGGGTGCGCAGCACGTCGAGGGTCTGTGGGTGGCAGTGCGCGGAGGCGAAGAAGGCCTGGGCGGCCTTGTTCTTCGACAGGCGCTTGCAGAAGGTCATGGCCTCGGCGGCGGCGGTGGCTTCGTCCAGCAACGAGGCGTTGGCGATCTGCATGCCGGTCAGGTCGCCGATCAGCGTCTGGAAGTTCAGCAGGGCTTCCAGGCGGCCCTGGGAGATTTCCGGCTGGTAGGGGGTGTAGGCGGTGTACCAGGCCGGGTTTTCCAGCAGGTTTCGCAGGATCGGCGCCGGGGTGTGGCAGGGGTAGTAGCCCTGGCCGATGTGGTTGCGCAAGAGCTGGTTCTTCGCGGCGATGGCGCGCAGGTCGGCCAGGGCCTGGGCCTCGCCCTGCCCCGCGCTGCCATCGAGCACGCTGGTGCCCTTGATGCTGTTGGGGATGACGCTGTCGGTCAGGGCGTCGAGGCTGGCGTAGCCGACCAGCTCGAGCATGGCCTGGGTGTCGGCCTCGCGCGGGCCGATGTGGCGGGCGATGAATTCGTTGCTGGTGCTCAGTTGGACCTTGCTCATGCGGGCTCCCCGGTTCAGGCGCGGGCGGACAGGTAGGCTTCGTAGCCGGCCTGGTCCATCAGGGTGTCGAGGGCGGCGGCGTCATCCAGGCGGATGCGGAAGAACCAGCCGTCGGCCAGCGGCGCCTGGTTGACCAGCTCCGGGCCGTCGATCAGAGCGGGGTTGACCTCGGTGACCTCGCCGGCCAGCGGCATGACGATATTGCTGGCGGCCTTCACCGACTCCAGCACCGCCACTTCTGCGCCCTGCTCATGGCGGCCGAGCTCCGGCAGCTGGACGTAGACCACGTCGCCGAGGGCTTCCTGGGCATAGTCGGTGACGCCGACGGTCACTTCGCCGGAAGCTTCGAGGCGCAGCCATTCATGGTCGGGTGTGAAGCGCAGGGTGGTCATGGATCGTCCTCTTGGTCTCGTCTGGAGCCGTCGGGTGGCTCGCGATTTTTCCCGGCACGAGAGCAAGGGTGATGCCAAGACAAATAAAATCCTTATAAATCAATTTGTTGAAAAACAACGCCATCAGACGCGAACCAACCATTGGAACGAAATCATTCCACGAAAACCAGCGAGTCTCCTGGCTTTTAGCGCATCAGGGCCCCGGCTGGCGCGGCCGCCACCAAATGGAACGAAACCGCTCCACCGGAGCGAAACCGTTCCACCCTCAGCGTTCGCCGATCCCGTACTTGCGCAGGCGCTGGCCGATGGCGGTGTGCGAGGTGCGCAGGCGCGCGGCCAATTGCCGCGTCGAAGGGTAGGCCGCGTAGAGGCGCTGCAGCAGCGACTTCTCGAACTGCTGCACGGCCTCCTCCAGGCTGGTGACCTCCTCGTCGGCGGCCTGGCGGGTGTCCAGCTCGGTGCCGGCCACTTCCAGGTCCTCGACGCCGATCACCTCGCCCTCACCGATGGCCGCGGCGCGGAAGATCTTGTTCTGCAGCTGGCGCACGTTGCCGGCCCAGCGGTTGCCCAGCAGCAGCGGGTGGGTTTCCGGCGCCAGGCGGCACGGCGGGCGCTGGATCTGCGTGCAGGCCAGGCGCAGGAAGTGCTCGGCCAGCAGCAGGATGTCCTGGCCGCGCTCGCGCAGCGGCGGCACCTGCAGGTTGAGGACGTTGAGGCGGTAGTAGAGGTCTTCGCGGAAGCTGCCCTCGCCGACCATCTTCGCCAGGTTGCGGTGGGTGGCGCAGAGCACCCGCACGTTCACCCGCACCTCGCGCTCGCCGCCGATGCGGCGGAAGCAGCCGTCGCTGAGGAAACGCAGCAGCTTGGCCTGCAGGTAGGGCGACATCTCGCCCACTTCGTCGAGGAACACCGTGCCGCGGTCGGCCAGCTCCAGCAGGCCCGGCTTGCCGCCGCGCTGGGCGCCGGTGAAGGCACCCGAGGCGTAGCCGAACAGCTCGCTCTCGGCCAGGCTCTCCGGCAGCGCCGCGCAGTTCAGCGCCAGGAAGGGTTCTTCGCGGCGTGCGCTCAAGGCATGGCAGGCGCGCGCCACCAGTTCCTTGCCGGTGCCGGTCTCGCCCTGGATCAGCAGCGGCGCGTCCAGCCCGGCGACCTTGCGCACCCGCGCCTTCAACTGCATCAGCGGCGGCGAGCGACCGATCAGGCCCTGCAGGCCCTCGGCGTGGTCGTGGTGCAGCAGCGACAGGCGCTCGCCGATGCGGCTCGGCGGGTAGAGCGTCAGCAGGCCGCCATCCAGGGCATCGCCGGCGCCGCGGATCGGCGTGGCGTCCAGCAGCAGCGGCTGGCCGCCGAGGCTGACCTCGTGCATCGGCAGGCGGAAGCCCTTCTCCACCAGGTGCTCGGCCAGGCCCGGTTCGTCGAACAGGGTGGACAGCGACTCGCCGGCCGGCTGGCGGCCGCACAGGTCGATGAGCCGGGGGTTGGCGAAGAGCACCCGGGCCTGGGCGTCCACCGCCAGCACCGGGTCGCCCATGGCCGCCAGCAGCGCGTCCAGGTGCAGGCTGCGGCGCTGGCCGGGGAGCATGTCGACGATCTGCACCGAGAGCACGCCGCGCACCCGCAGCAGCGCGCCATGCAACTCGTGGAGCACTTCCTGGCGCAGCTCGGGGGCATCTATATAGACGTTCGGCGGCACCATCTCCACCGCGTCCAGGTTCAGGTTGCGCGCGCCCAGCAGCGCCAGGACTTCCTGGGTGATGCCGACGCGGTCGGTGAAGGTGACGTGGATTCGCATGCTCGGGGCCCTGGCTACGCGCTGCGCATGATCGGACTTTTGCCCGGCGCAGACAACGCTCAGAACCCGTTGACGCAGTTATGCCGACGCGCAGCAGATCGCAGGCAGGTTCTCAGAACAGGCTGAGCTGCTCGGCCCTGCCGCGCAGGTCGACCAGGCGCACGCCCACGCCGATCAGCCGCACCGGCCGCGCGCCGCGCTGGAAGGCCTGGTTCAGCAGTTGCCGGTAGCTGTCCAGGTCGCGGCTAGCGTTGGCCTGCTCCAGGGTGGTCTGGGTGAAGTCGTGGAACTTCAGCTTGACGAAGGGCTTGCCCGGCCGGTAGCTGGCGTCCAGGCGCTGCATGCGCCGCTGCAGCTCGTCGAGCAGCCCGGGCAGCTCGGCCAGGCAGGCGTCGACGTCGGGCAGGTCGCGGTCGAAGGTGTTCTCCACGCTGATCGACTGGCGCCGGCTGTCCACCTGCACCGGGCGCTCGTCGATGCCGCGGGCCAGGTTCCACAGGCGCTCGCCGAAGCCGCCGAACTCGCGCACCAGCGCCAGGCGCGACCAGTCGCGCAGCTGCTGGCAGTCCTGCACGCCCAGGCGCGCCAGCTTCTCGGCGGTGACCTTGCCCACGCCGTGGAGCTTCTTCACCGGCAGTTCGGCGACGAATTCCTCGACCTGCTCGGGGGTGATGACGAACAGGCCGTTGGGCTTGCGCCAGTCGCTGGCGATCTTGGCCAGGAACTTGTTCGGCGCCACCCCGGCCGAGACCGTGATGCCCAGCGACGACCAGACGCGCCGGCGGATGTCCTGGGCGATGCGCGTGGCGCTGCCGGAAAACTGCTGGCAGTCGCTGACGTCCAGGTAGGCCTCGTCCAGGGACAGCGGCTCGATGAGGTCGGTGTAGTCGCGGAAGATCCCGTGGATTTCCCGCGACACGCCTTTATAGACGTCCATGCGCGGGCGCACGATGGTCAGGTCCGGGCACAGCTTGACCGCGGTGCGCATGGCCATGGCCGAGTGCAGGCCGTAGACGCGCGCCTCGTAGTTGCAGGTGGCGACCACCCCGCGCTTGTCCGGCGAACCGCCCACGGCCAGCGGCTTGCCCGCAAGGCTGGGGTCGTCGCGCATCTCGATGGCGGCGTAGAAGCAATCGCAATCGATGTGGATGATCTTTCGCTGCCGGGAACTCAACGCGGAACCTGCTCGGACGGAATTGCACCGGAACACCGGGGAAATGCCCCTGCCGTTCCTGAGTGCTCGGTGAAGGCACCATGGTAATGCAAAACGGTGCGAACGCCCGCGCCGCCCGCCCTGGGCCGCCCTGCTTCGCTAAGCATCTGAAGAAAAACCAGTTTTTCCGAGAAAACGGTTGACAGGGTGGCTGTCCTGAGTAGAATGGCCGCCGCGGGATGGAGCAGTCTGGTAGCTCGTCGGGCTCATAACCCGAAGGTCGTTGGTTCAAATCCAGCTCCCGCAACCAGACACAAGGAAAAGGCCACTCTTCGGAGTGGCCTTTTTCGTTTGCGCTCAATTTAAATAATTGATCGGAAAGCAAAAATCGATTGACAGGGTGTTCAGCCCGAGTAGAATGGCCGGCGCGGGATGGAGCAGTCTGGTAGCTCGTCGGGCTCATAACCCGAAGGTCGTTGGTTCAAATCCAGCTCCCGCAACCAACATAGAAAAAAGCCACTCTGCGGAGTGGCTTTTTTCGTTACAGCGGAAAAAGACCGAGCCTGATCCAGGCTGCGCCCCCCATAATTGCAGTCATTTGTTCCCACGGACTTGGGAATTCGCGAGGGTGCCCCCACCTGTCGCGCAACAGCCATGAGGTGCCCGATGCGCGTCGACTCCACCGCGCCTGAGACTCCGGAAACTGCCAGCGCCCCTTCCCGCCCCCGCCTGATCGAACGGCTCGGCGCCCACCGCCAGGCCATCGGCGTCGGCGTCACCCTGTTGCTGTTCGCCCTGGCGCTGGTGGCCTGCTACCACCTGCTGCGCGACATCGATCCCTATTCCCTGCACGACGCCATCCTCGACATCCCCGGCGACGCGCTGTTCGGCGCCCTGGCCGCGACGGTCGCGGGGTTCATCTGCCTGCTCGGCTACGAGTGGTCGGCCACCCGCTTCGCCGGGGTGAAGCTGCCGCTGCCGACGCTGCTGACCGGCGGCTTCAGCGCCTTCGCCATCGGCAACGCGGTGGGCCTGTCGATGCTTTCCGGCGGTTCGGTGCGCTACCGCCTGTACGCCCGCGCCGGGCTGAACGCCATGGAAGTGGCGCGCATGACGCTGTTCGCCAGCCTGTCCCTGGGCTGCGCGCTGCCGGTGCTGGCGGCCATGGCGGCGCTCAGCGACCTGCCCGACGCCGCCCTGGCGCTGAACCTGCCGCAGTGGCTGGTGGCGACCCTGGCGGTGGCCATCCTGGCCTTCTGCGTGCTGCTGGTAGTCGGCATGGAGCGACGCCGCGAGCCGGAGCAACCGTCGCCGGACAGCCAACTGATCCGCATCGGCCGCCGCACGGTGCGCCTGCCGGGCCTGCGCCTGTCGCTGCTGCAGTTGGTGATCACCGCGCTGGACGTGGCCGCCGCCGCCACCGTGCTCTACCTGCTGCTGCCCGAGGCGCCGCCGTTCGGCGCCTTCCTGCTGGTCTACATGATCGCCCTGGCCGCCGGCGTGCTCAGCCACGTGCCCGGCGGCGTCGGGGTGTTCGAGGCGATCCTGCTGGCTGCCTTCGCCGGCCAACTGGGCGCCGCGCCCCTGGCCGCCGCCCTGCTGATGTATCGCCTCATCTATGTGGTGCTGCCGCTGCTGCTGGCCTGCCTGCTGCTGCTGGTGGTCGAGGCGCGGCGCATGCTCCTGGCGCGCCAGGCGATGCGCGTGGCGTCCGGCCTGGCCGCGCCGGTGCTGGCGGTGCTGGTGTTCATTTCCGGCATCGTCCTGCTGTTCTCCGGCGCCACCCCGTCCATCGATACCCGCCTGGACGAGCTGGACTTCCTGGTCCCGCACCGCCTGGTGGATGCCTCGCACTTCGCCGCCAGCCTGATCGGCGTGCTCTGCCTGCTGCTGGCCCAGGGCCTGCGCCGGCGGCTGTCGGCGGCCTGGGCGATCACCCTGGTGCTGCTGCTCAGCGGCGCGGTGCTGTCGCTGCTCAAGGGCGTGGACTGGGAGGAAGCGCTGATCCTCGGCGTCACCGCCCTGCTGCTGGCGATCTTCCGCCGCTCCTTCTACCGCCGCAGCCGGCTGATGGAAGTGCCCTTCTCGCCGCTGTACCTGGCGGCGGCCGCCTGCGTGGTGGCGGCGTCCATCTGGCTGTTCCTGTTCGCCTACCAGGACGTGCCCTACAGCCACGAGCTGTGGTGGCAGTTCGCCCTCGACGCCGACGCCCCCCGTGGCCTGCGCGCGGCCCTGGGCAGCTGCCTGCTGCTGGCCGCGGTGGGCCTGACCTGGCTGCTGCGCACCTCGCCGCCGGCGATCCACGAGCCGAGCGCCGAGGAACTGGACCGCGCCGCCGCCATCCTCGCCCGTTCCGAGCAGCCCGACGGCGGCCTGGCGCTGTCCGGCGACAAGGCCCTGCTGTTCCACCCCAGCCAGGACGCCTTCCTCATGTACGCCCGCCGCGGCCGCAGCCTGGTGGCGCTGTACGACCCGATCGGCCCGACCCAGGCCCGCGCCGAGCTGATCTGGCAGTTCCGCGACCTCTGCGACCTGCACCACGCGCGCCCGGTGTTCTACCAGGTGCGCGCGGAGAACCTGCCGTTCTACATGGACATCGGCCTGACCGCCCTCAAGCTCGGCGAGGAGGCGCGCGTGGACCTGCGCCGCTTCGACCTGGAAGCCAAGGGCAAGGACATGAAGGACCTGCGCTACACCTGGAACCGCGGCCAGCGCGACGGCCTGGCCATCGAGTTCCACGACGCCGGGCAGGCGCCGATGGAGGAGCTCAAGGCGATCTCCGACGCCTGGCTGGGCGGCAAGGCCACCCGCGAGAAGGGCTTCTCCCTGGGCCGCTTCACCCCCGAGTACCTGCGCTACTTCCGCGTCGCCGTGGTGCGCCACCAGGGCCGCGCGGTGGCCTTCGTCAACCTGCTGGAGACCGCCAGCCACGAACTGGCCAGCCTGGACCTGATGCGGGTGGTGCCGGACGCGCCGAAGATGACCATGGAATTCCTCATGCTCGGCCTGATCCTGCACTACAAGGAACGCGGCTACGCCCGCTTCAGCCTCGGCATGGTGCCGCTCTCGGGCCTGCAGCCGCGCCGTGGCGCGCCGCTGACGCAGCGCCTGGGCGCGCTGGTGTTCCACCGCGGCGAACAGTTCTACAACTTCCAGGGGCTGCGTCGCTTCAAGGACAAGTTCCAGCCCGACTGGGAACCCCGCTACCTGGCCGTGCCCGCCGGACTGGATCCGCTGGTGGCGCTGGCCGATACCGCCGCCCTGATCGCGGGCGGCCTGTCCGGACTGGTGAAACGCTGATATGTCGAAACGTCGCTGGCGCCTGTTGGCCATCGTCCTGCTACTGGTAATCGCCGCTGCTGCCGCTGCCGTGCTGCTGTGGCTCCACCCGCTGTCCCAGGCGCGCCTGGAGCACGGCAAGCTGCCCGACGGCAGCCCCGTGAGCCTGGCCATCCCCGCCAGGCATCCGACCGCCACCGTGCTGCTGGCGGTGCCCCAGGACAACAAGCTGGACGACGCCCAGCTGCTGGCCCTGGCCCACGACAATGGCGCGCGGGTGGTGCAGTTCCTGTTCCCGGACAACGATTGCGTGGCCCAGCAGCACCGCGTGCAGGCCGCGCTGAACCTGCTCGACGCCCAGCCCACCCTGGTCGCCGGCGTGCACCAGGGCGGCGCCTGGGCCTGGCGCTGGCTGGCCGGGCAGAACAGCGACAAGGCCAAGGCCCTGTCGGTCGGCTTCGCCCTCGACAAGCCCGACTGCGCCACGCCCAGGCTGCCGCAGAGCGCGCCCCACGGCCACTGGACCGCGGCCTGGAACGACAACCCGGACGACGAGACCGCGCGCTTCGCCCGCACCCAGCAGAACGCCGAGACCGTCATCGCCAACTACTACGACAGCCTGCCGGTGGTTCTCGACGACCAGCTCAAGCGCCTGATCCAGGGCAGCGGCGACGACTTCCCGGTGGTCGAGGTGCCGGCCGCCAAGCCGTCGCCCACCGTCACCCTGTTCTACTCCGGCGACGGCGGCTGGCGCGACCTGGACCGCGACGTCGCCGGGCAGATGGCCGAGCTGGGCTACCCGGTGGTGGGCATCGACGCGCTGCGCTACTTCTGGGAGCACAAGAGCCCCGAGCAGAGCGCCGCCGACCTCGCCCTGCTGATGCAGCACTACCGCGAGAAGTGGGGCGCCACCCACTTCGTGCTGGCCGGCTACTCCTTCGGCGCCGACGTGCTGCCGGCCATCTACAACCGCCTGCCCGAGGCCGACAAGCAACAGGTCAGCGCCGTGCTGCTGCTGGCCCTGGCGCGCAGCGGCAGCTTCGAGATCGAGGTGCAGGGCTGGCTGGGCAAGGCCGGCCAGGAAGCCGCCACCGGCCCGGAACTGGCGCGCATGCCCGGGCCCAAGGTGCTCTGCGTGTACGGCATCGACGAGAAGGACGAGAGCGGCTGCACCCAGCCCCAGGCCATCGGCGAGAACCTCGAGCTGCCCGGCGGCCACCACTTCGACGAGAACTACCCGGCCCTGGCCAAGCGCCTGGTGAACGCCATCCGCGCGCGCCAGGTGCCGCCGAACGAGTCCTGAGCCGAAGGCTGGCTTACACTTCAGGCATTGGCCGCCTCTTCAGCCTGGCTTCAGGCTGAAGAGGCAAGGTGCCCGGACCCGCCGCCACGAGCGGGACAGCCTGAAGAGAAGGAGTTTCCATGAGCCAGCCCCCCTACCCGCGCCGCTACGGCAGCCTGTCCATCGCCCTGCACTGGCTGATGCTGGTGCTGATCGCCGGCGTCTACGCCTGCATCGAGCTGAAGGGCAACTACCCCAAGGGCAGCGACACCCGCGCACTGCTCAGCCAATGGCACTTCATGCTCGGCCTGAGCGTGTTCTGCCTGGTCTGGCTGCGCCTGATCGGCCGCTTCATCTACCCCACCCCGCCGATCGTGCCCGCCCCGCCGGCCTGGCAGATGCTGCTGGCCAAGGCCGTGCACCTGGCGCTCTACGCGATGATGATCGGCCTGCCCCTGGCCGGCTGGACCATCCTCAGCGCCGCCGGCAAGCCGATCCCCTTCTGGGGCCTGGAACTGCCGCCGCTGGTGGCGGAGAACCCGGACCTGGCCAAGCAGGTCAAGGCCGTCCACGAGACCGTCGGCAACATCGGCTACTTCCTCATCGGCCTGCACGCCATCGCCGCGCTGTTCCACCACTTCATCAGCCGCGACAACACCCTGGTGCGCATGCTGCCCGGCGCCGGCGAGGCGCGGCCGGAGTAGGCGGGCCTACGCCGCCCCATCGCGCCATTCCCATGCAGGAGCGCGCCCTGCGCGCGAATCGCGGACAGAGTCCGCTCCTACAGGTTGCCGAGGCACAGCATTTCCCCGTAGGAGCGGAACTTTTCCGCGATAGCCGGATACCCCGGCGCGGTTCGCGGATGAGATCCGCTCCTACGCAACCCCACCCACGCCATTCCCATGTAGGAGCGCGCCCTGCGCGCGAATCGCGGGCAGGGCCCGCTCCTACAGGTTGCCGAGGCACAGCATTTCCCCGTAGGAGCGGAACTTTTCCGCGATAGCCGGATACCCCGGCGCGGTTCGCGGATGAGATCCGCCCCTACGCAACCCCACCCACGCCATTCCCATGCAGGAGCGCGCCCTGCGCGCGAATCGCGGGCAGGGCCCGCTCCTACAGGTTGCCGTGGGGCATGGAATTTCGCCTGTAGGAGCGGACTTTGTCCGCGATAGCCGGATGTCCCGGCGCGGTTCGCGGATGAGATCCGCTCAGGTTGTCGCACCGCGCACCCGTAGGGCGCATAACGCCTACGGCGTTATCCGCCATCGCCCCGGCACCGCTGCCCTGGCCGACGGCGCATAACCGCGAACGGTTATGCGCCCTACGGGTTCTCCCTCACAGCGCGCCCCTCAGATCTCCACCTGCGTCCCCAGCTCGATCACCCGGTTCAGCGGCAGGTTGAAGTAGCGCAGGTTGCCGTTGGCGTTCTTCAGCAGGAAGGCGAACAAGCCTTCGCGCCAGCGCGCCATGCCGATGCGCCTGGACGGGATCACCGTCTCGCGGCTGAGGAAATAGGTGGTGCGCATCGGGCTGAAGTCCAGCTCGTTGAGGTGGCAGTACTTCAGCGCCGCCGGGATGTCCGGGTCCTCCATGAAGCCGAAGTGCAGCAGCACGCGGAAGAAGCCCTCGCCATAGGCATCCACCTCGAAGCGGCGGTCGGTGGCGACCCGCGGGCTGTCTTCGTTGACCACCGTGAGCAGCACCACCTGCTCGTGCAGCACCTGGTTGTGCAGCAGGTTGTGCAACAGCGCGTGCGGCACGGCGTCGGAACGCGCGGTGAGGAACACCGCGGTGCCCTGTACCCGGTGCGGCGGCTGCGAGCGGATGCTGGCGATGAACAGCGGCAGCGGCAGCGAGCCTTCGTCGAGGCGCTCCACCAGCAACTGGCGGCCACGCTTCCAGGTGGTCATCAGGATGAACAGGGCGATACCGGCGATCACCGGGAAGGCGCCACCCTGCACCACCTTCGGCAGGTTGGCCGAGAAGAACAGCACGTCCACCAGCAGCATCATGCAGAAGAACGGAATGGCCAGCCACAGCGGCCACTTCCAGTGCAGCCAGAGCACCACGCCCATCAGCAGGGTGGTCACCAGCATGGTCCCGGTCACCGCCACGCCATAGGCCGAGGCCAGCGCCGCGGAGGACTCGAAGCCCAGCACCAGCAGCACCACGCCGACCATCAGCGCCCAGTTCACCCCGGCGATGTAGACCTGCCCCTGCTCCTGGCTGGAGGTGTGCTGCACGAACATGCGCGGCACGAAGCCCAGCTGGATGGCCTGGCGGGTCAGCGAGAAGGCCCCGGAAATCACCGCCTGGGAGGCGATCACCGTGGCCACGGTGGACAACGCCACCATCGGCAGCAGCGCCCAGGACGGCGCCAGCAGGTAGAAGGGGTTGCGCGCGGCTTCCGGGTTGTAGAGGATCATCGCGCCCTGGCCGAAGTAGTTCAGCACCAGGCCCGGCAGCACCAGGGCGAACCAGGCGCGGGAAATCGGCTTGCGGCCGAAGTGGCCCATGTCCGCGTACAGCGCCTCGGCGCCGGTCAGCGCCAGCACGGTGGCGCCGAGGATGGCCACGCCGATGCCCGGATGGACCACGAAGAAATTCACCGCCCAGTACGGGTTCATGGCGTTGAGCACCACCGGGTGCTGGTAGATGCCGTACAGGCCCAGCGCGCCGAGCACCACGAACCAGATCACCATCACCGGGCCGAACAGGATGCCGATGCGCGCCGTGCCGTGGCGCTGGATGAGGAACAGGCCGACCAGCACCACCAGCGCCAGCGGCACCACCCAGTGCTCCAGGCCGTCGAAGGCGATCTCCAGGCCCTCGATCGCCGAGAGCACCGAGATCGCCGGGGTAATCATGCTGTCGCCGTAGAACAGCGAGGCGCCGAACAGGCCCAGCACCACCAGCACCGCGCTCAACCTGGGGTAGTCGTGGGCGGCGCGGCGCGCCAGCGCGGTCAGCGCCATCACCCCGCCCTCGCCCTGGTTGTCGGCGCGCAGGACGAAGATCACGTACTTGATCGAGACCACCCACACCAGCGACCAGAAAATCAGCGAAAGGATGCCGAGGATGGCGTCGTGCCCCACCTGCACGCCATAGCCGCCGACGAAGACTTCCTTGAGCGTGTACAGCGGGCTGGTACCGATGTCGCCGTAGCAGACGCCCACCGCGGCCACCATCATGCCCAGGGCGGAGCTTGAATGGTTTTCCTGCTGCTCCGCGGTTCCAGCGCTGGCGTTGGACATGTAACAAAATTCCTCTAGGAAAAATTCGGCGCATCCTGCGCCGACGGACTCGGCGATGCAAGCGCCGCGAAAGCTCGATCTGAATGACTATAGAGGGTGTTCGGCGGCCTTACCCTGTGCCCGGCGGCGCTTTCGCGGGGCGCTGCGGCAGCTTGTCTCACGGAGGCTGGTCAAGCGCGCGGGCTGTCGCTAGAATTGCGCACTTTTTGATCAGAGGCGCCGCCAGCGCGCCCTTAGAGGTTAGCCGCCCATGTCCACCGCAACGCCCAAAGTCGGATTTGTCAGCCTCGGATGCCCCAAGGCAACGGTCGACTCCGAACGCATCCTCACCCAGCTGCGCATGGAGGGCTACGAGATCGTGCCCACCTACGAGGACGCCGACGTCGTTGTGGTGAACACCTGCGGCTTCATCGACAGCGCCAAGGCCGAATCCCTGGACGCCATCGGCGAAGCCATCGCCGAGAACGGCAAGGTCATCGTCACCGGCTGCATGGGCGTTTCCGAGGACAGCATCCGTGACGTGCACCCCAGCGTACTGGCGGTCACCGGCCCGCAGCAGTACGAGCAGGTGGTCAGCGCCGTGCACGAGGTGATCCCGCCGAAGGCCGAGCACAACCCGCTGATCGACCTGGTGCCGCCACAGGGCATCAAGCTCACCCCGCGCCACTACGCCTACCTGAAGATTTCCGAGGGCTGCAACCACAGCTGCAGCTTCTGCATCATCCCGTCGATGCGCGGCAAGCTGGTCAGCCGCCCGGTGGGCGACGTGCTCAGCGAGGCCCAGCGCCTGGTCAAGGCCGGCGTCAAGGAACTGCTGGTGATCTCCCAGGACACCAGCGCCTACGGCGTGGACCTGAAGTACAAGCTGGACTTCTGGGACGGCCAGCCGGTGAAGACGCGCATGCTGGAGCTGTGCGAGGCGCTGTCGGGCATGGGTGTGTGGGTGCGCCTGCACTACGTCTACCCCTACCCCAACGTCGACGACGTCATCCCGCTGATGGCGCAGGGCAAGCTGCTGCCCTACCTGGACATCCCCTTCCAGCACGCCAGCCCGAAGGTGCTCAAGTCCATGAAGCGCCCGGCGTTCGAGGACAAGACCCTGGCGCGCATCAAGAAATGGCGCGAGACCTGCCCCGAGCTGACCATCCGCTCCACCTTCATCGTCGGCTTCCCCGGCGAGACCGAGGAAGACTTCCAGTACCTGCTCGACTGGCTGACCGAAGCCCAGCTCGACCGCGTCGGCTGCTTCCAGTACTCCCCGGTGGAAGGCGCCCCGGCCAACGACCTGGGCCTGGAGCCGGTGCCCGATGACGTCAAGCAGGAGCGCTGGGAGCGCTTCATGGCGCACCAGCAGGCGATTTCCGCCGCGCGCCTGCAGCTGAAGATCGGCAAGGAAATCGACGTGCTGATCGACGAGGTGGACGCCGAAGGCGCGGTGGGCCGTTCCTGGGCCGACGCCCCGGAGATCGACGGCGCCGTCTACATCGACAGCTTCGACGTGAAGCCGGGCGACAAGGTGCGCGTGCGCATCACCGACGCCGACGAGTACGATCTCTGGGCCGAGCTGGCCTGAGGCACCGAAAGCCCCGCCCCGCAGGCTGTGTGAAAACCTCAGGATCGGTCCCACTGGTTAAAAAACAACCTGGATTTCGCGTTTCTACGTGGATTCTGGATTGGCTGAATAGCCAAGCCTCTTCAGATTTCACGTAGGAACGCGCTCTTCGAAGAGCCACTCGGTTTTTCACACAGCCTGCCCGGCGGGGCTTTCACTTTTCCAACCGAGGAAAACCAGCGCATGCTGAACAACGACATCCTGCGCAGCCTGCGCTACAGCCTCGACATCGCCGACCGCGAGGTCGCCACCATCGCCGGCCTGGCCGGCCTTGTGCTGGACGAGGCCGAAGTCGCCGCGCTGCTGGCCCGCGAGGACGAACCCGGCTACCGCGACTGCCCGGACGAAGTGCTGGCGCGCTTCCTCGACGGCCTGATCATCCACCGCCGCGGCCGCGACGACAGTCGTCCGCTGCCGCCGCTGGAACTGCCGCTGACCAACAACCTGGTGCTGAAGAAGCTGCGGGTGGCCTTCGAGCTGCGCGACCACGACCTGCTGGCGATCCTCGACGACGCCGGGCTGGTGATGACCAAGGCCGAACTCAATGCGCTGTTCCGTGCCCCCGGCCACAGCAACTACCGCCCCTGCGGCGACCAGTTGCTGCGCAACTTCCTCAAGGGCCTGGCCCGGCGCGGGAAGCGCTGAACCGGGAACGCGCCCGTGCTGATGCGCCTGGCCGCCGACGCCGTGGTGCTGCTGCACCTGGCCTTCATCCTCTTCGTCGTGCTCGGCGGCCCGCTGGTGCTGCGCTGGCCACGCCTGGCCTGGCTGCACCTGCCGGCCGCGGCCTGGGGCGTGACCGTGGAGTGGCTGCAACTGGTCTGCCCGCTGACGCCGCTGGAAAACCGCCTGCGCCGCGCCGCCGGCGAACAGGGCTACGGCGGCGGCTTCGTCGAACACTACCTGATCCCGCTGATCTACCCGCCCGGCCTGACGCCCGCCGTGCAGTTGCTGCTGGGCACGCTGGTCGCCGCGCTCACCCTGGCCTGCTACGGCTGGCTGCTGCTGCGCAGGCTGCGCCGATGACCCGGCATTCTCCCGCTCGATAGTGCTGCGCCCGGCGCCGCCGGCGCATTAGGGTGCCAGAACCATCCAGCAGCGAGGATTTCCCATGCATCCCTACTTCAGCCTGGCCGGGCGTACCGCGCTGGTCACCGGCGGCACCCGCGGCATCGGCCGGATGATCGCCCGGGGCCTGCTCGAAGCCGGCGCCAGCGTGTTCATCTGCGCCCGCGATGGCGAGGCCTGTGCCACCACCGCCGCCGAGCTGTCGAGCTACGGCGAGTGCCACGCCCTGGCCGCCAACCTGGCCAGCGAGGAAGGCGCCCGCGCCCTGGCCGAAGCCCTGCAGGCCCGCATCGAGCGCCTGGACATCCTGGTCAACAATGCCGGCACCACCTGGGGCGCGCCGCTGGAAAGCTACCCTGCCGCGGGCTGGGAGAAGGTCATGCAGCTCAACGTCACCGCCGTGTTCAGCTGCATCCAGCAGTTGCTGCCGCTGCTGCGCAAGGCCGGCAGCGCGGACAACCCGGCGCGCGTCATCAACATCGGCTCGGTGGCCGGGCTCAGCGCCTTCGGCGAGCAGGCCTACGCCTACGGCCCGAGCAAGGCCGCTCTGCACCAGTTGTCGCGCATGCTGGCCCGCGAGCTGGTGGGCCAGCACATCAACGTCAACGTGATCGCGCCGGGGCGCTTCCCCAGCAGGATGACCCGGCACATCGCCAATGATCCCGAGGCGCTCGCCGGCGACACCGCGCACATTCCCATGAAGCGCTGGGGCCGCGAGGAAGAGATGTCCGCCCTGGCCATCGCCCTGGCGAGCAGCGCCGGCGCCTACATGACCGGCAACATCATCCCCATCGACGGCGGCTTCCACCTCTGATCGGGTAACATGGCGGCCCCTGCTCCACGCGCGTGCCGCCATGTCCTACTCCGTCGCCCCCATCGGCCACATCCGCTCCTGCTTCAAGGAGAAGTTCGCCATCCCGCGCCAGCCGCAGCTGGCCCCGGCGGCGCGCGGCGTGCTGGAGCTGCTGCCGCCGTTCGACGGCGGCGAGGCGGTGGAAGGCCTGGAGCAGGTCAGCCACGTGTGGCTGCTGTTCCTCTTCCACCAGGCCCTGGAAGACAAGCCGCGGCTCAAGGTGCGCCCGCCGCGCCTGGGCGGCAACCGCTCCCTGGGCGTGTTCGCCACCCGCGCCACGCACCGCCCCAACGGCATCGGCCAGTCGGTGGTGCGCCTGGAGAAGGTCGAGCCCGGGCGCCTCTGGCTGTCCGGCATCGACCTGCTGGACGGCACCCCGGTGCTCGACATCAAGCCCTACGTGCCCTACGCCGACGCCGTGGCCGACGCGCGCAACGCCATCGCCGAGGCGCCGCCGGCGCCGATCCCGGTGCAGTGGAGCGACGCCGCCCTGGCCCAGGCCCGCGAGCAGGCCCTGCGCCTGGGCGAGCCGGTGGTCGAGCTGATCGAGCAGTGCCTGGCCCAGGACCCGCGCCCGGCCTACCAGCAGCCCACGCCCGAACGCCGCTACGGCGCACGCCTGTGGGACCTGGACGTGCACTGGCACTACCCCGAAGCGGGGATGATCCGGGTGCTGGACGTGCAAGCCTGCCCGTAGGGCGGATAACGCCTACGGCGTTATCCGCCGAATCGCGGACAGAGTCCGCTCCTACGGTTCCGGGAAGCACGGTCGTAGGAGCGGACTCCGTCCGCGATTGGACTTACCGGCCACGCCGGACGCCACGGCGGCATGAACGGTTATGCGCCTTACGCGCTGCGGATATAGGGTGCACCTTGTAGGAGCGCGCCCTGCGCGCGATTCGCGGGCAGGGCCCGCTCCTACAGCACACCCGGGGCATGGCATTTCCCGTATCCGCCATGAACGAAAAAGCCCGCCGGGTGGCGTAATGCTGTTCACTTAAGCGGAGCGGCCTTGCGGTTCACCGGGTAGCGAGTCTTTGAGATCTTCACCGTCCTTGGCCTGGTAGGCCTTGGACGGCGATCCAGAAACAGCCCGCCGATCCCGGCCCGCAACTCCGTCAATCGCCTTCCGGTAGCAGAAATCGGATTGGCCGCTGCCATCACGATCAGTTGAACGGCGATGTAGTGGGCTACCGGCTTGAAGCGTATCTCGGATGCTGAGCGGCCGAAGGCCACCGCTGCCTGACTCGCCTCACGGCGAATGACGTTGTAGCTCAGCAGCAACCCCCAGACTTCCTGATAGATAAGCTCGACCTTCTTGCTGCGCAGGGTGACCGCGTTCTGCTGCAGGGAGCTCTTGATATCCCGGAAGCCCAGTTCAATCTCCCAGCGCTCCTGGTACAGGTCGGCAAGGGCCTTGGCGCTGTAGCGATCGGCCGGCAACGAGGTCAGCACGGTTTTCAGCTTGCCCTGGCGTTCGTAGCTAACTTCGCGCACCTCCCAGTGGGTCGGCAGTTCCGGGTTACGTTTTCGCGCCTGCGCCGACACCTTCATGCGCAGCAGGCGGTCCTGCTTGCCGTAACGGACCAGTTCTTCGCTGACCAGACCCTTGCGAGCAGGAATCAACCAGTGGCGGTTCTCGCCTGCAGTGGCGACGCTCAGCAGTAAATCGGCACTCCAGAAGGCCTTGTCGAAGAGTGTCACCGAGTGATCGGGGATCTGTTGAAGAAACTCGTCAGCCAGGCGCATTTCGCTGCGTCGGTAGGGGCCCAACTGGGCATCCAGAATCACGTGCGAGCGCACGTTCATCAACGCGACCAGGCGCATCATGGGAAACGGCGTCTGGCGGTCAGTGGCGGTGTTGCCGGAGCCGAAATGCTCGCGCAGCTCGGGGGTATCCGGGGTGCGCAGGAGCGCGCCATCCACCGCCAGGACACGCAGATCCTGCCAGGTATCACCGTCATGGCGTTCGCATCCCCACTGGTTGCCGGTCTTGCGGAACAACCATTCGACCGGATCGGCGCCGAGCCGCTTGCGGGCCTCGCTGACACCACTTCTCGCCAGCAGGTGGTCGGAAGCCAGGCCCTGGGCGCAGATATTCAGGCGCCTGGCCACTTCATGGACGGGCTCATCGCGGAATAGCGCCATGCCCAGTACCAACCAGAGCACCTGATCGGCAGGCAGGCGCCGCCGCCGGATGGTGGCCTGCGAGGAAAGGTGCAGCGCGGATTCCACCCACTCGACCGGAATGTTCTGGGTGAAGGTACTCAGATCGGAGAAGTTGAACAGGTCGCCCAAGTCGAGCAGATGCTGTTGGAAAGACATAAAAAATCCGATGCCAGAAGTCTGGCATCGGATTTTCAGGGAAGGCCCCGCTGAGGCTCAAATGCTTAAGTGAACAGCATTACGCCGGGTGGCGGGCTTTTTCAGCGGATCGTGCTTACTTCTCGACGAAGGCGCGCTCGATCAGGTAGTCGCCCGGCTCGCCCATGCGCGGGGAGATCTGCAGGCCGAAGCCGTTGAGCACTTCGCTGGTCTCGTCCAGCATGCTCGGGCTGCCGCAGATCATGGCGCGGTCGTCCTGCGGGTTCATCGGCGGCAGGCCGATGTCGGCGAACAGCTTGCCGCTGCGCATCAGGTCGGTCTGGCGGCCCATGTTGCGGAACTCTTCACGGGTGACCAGGGGGTAGTAGATCAGTTTCTCTTTCACCATGTCGCCGAAGTACTCGTGCTCCGGCAGGACCTTGGTGATGAAGTCGGCGTAGGCCAGCTCGCTGACCCAGCGCACGCCGTGGACCAGGATGACCTTCTCGAACTTCTCGTAGACTTCCGGGTCCTGGATCACGCTCAGGAACGGCGCCATGCCGGTGCCGGTGCTCAGCAGGTACAGGTGCTTGCCGGGCTTGAGGTCGTCCAGCACCAGGGTGCCGGTGGGCTTGCGGCTGACCATCAGCTCGTCGCCTTCCTTCAGGTGCTGCAGGCGCGAGGTCAGCGGGCCGTCCGGGACCTTGATGCTGAAGAACTCCAGGTGCTCCTCGTAGTTCGGGCTGGCGATGGAGTAGGCGCGCATCAGCGGGCGACCGTTGACCTCCAGGCCGATCATCACGAACTGGCCGGTCTTGAAGCGCAGGCCCGGGTTACGGGTGGTCTTGAAGCTGAAGAGGGTGTCGTTCCAGTGGTGGACGCTGAGAACGCGCTCGGTGTACAGGTTGCTCATCAAGGACTCCTAGAGATTCGTGGCGCACCCCAGCAGATCCCGGACGTAGCGCGATTGCGCGACATTTTATAGGGGGCGAGAATATCCGCAAAATAAATTATCTGGATATTGCTAATCCAAAACGCAGATAAGGGACGCCTGGCGGCCAGCGCGCGCCAGATTACTCCCGCGCACCGCCCCGCCAGGGGCGACCGAATGTCGCGCCTCTCGCCCGCCACGGAGCCCCCCGAACCGATGAAATTCACCCTGCGCCAGATGGAAGTCTTCGTCGCCGTGGCCCAGCAGGAAAGCGTCTCGCGCGCCGCCGAAGCGCTGTCGCTGTCGCAGTCGGCCACCAGCACCGCGCTGGGCGAGCTGGAGCGGCAGTTCGACTGCAAGCTGTTCGACCGCGCCGGCAAGCGCCTGACCTTGAACGCCCTGGGCCGCCAGTTGCTGCCCCAGGCGGTGGCGCTGCTGGACCGCGGCAGCGAGATCGAGACGCTGCTCAACGGCAAGAGCGCCTTCGGCTCCCTGGACCTGGGCGCCACCCTGACCATCGGCAACTACCTGGCCACCCTGCTGATCGGCACCTTCATGCAGCGCCAGCCGGACTGCCGGGTACGCCTGCACGTGCACAACACCGCCCACGTGGTGCAGCGCATCGCCCACTACGAGCTGGACCTGGGCCTGATCGAGGGCGACTGCCAGCACCCGGACATCGAGGTGCAGCCATGGATGGAGGACGAGCTGGTGGTGTTCTGCGCGCCGCAGCACCCCTTGGCCGGCGCCGGGCCGGCGGACCTGCAGCGCCTGAGCAGCGAGGCCTGGATCCTCCGCGAGCAGGGCTCGGGCACCCGCCTGACCTTCGACCAGGCCATGCGCCACCACCTCGAGCCGCTGAACATCCGCCTGGAGCTGGAGCACACCGAGGCGATCAAGCGCGCCGTGGAATCCGGCCTGGGCATCGGCTGCATCTCGCGCCTGGCCCTGCGCGACGCCTTCCGCCGCGGCAGCCTGGTGCCGGTGGATACCCCGCAGCTGGACCTGCGCCGGCAGTTCTACTTCATCTGGCACCGGCAGAAGTACCAGACCGCGACCATGCGCGAATTCCTCGACCTGTGCCGCAGCGAGACGGCGGGCATCAGCCGCAGCGACGAGATCGTGCTGCCGGTGATTCCCTGAGGCGGCAGCCCGGCATACACGGGAAAATTCGGCATCGACCTGTAGGAGCGCGCCCTGCGCGCGAATCGCGGGCAGGGCCCGCTCCTACAGGGAGCGACGCCGGCTCAACCCAGCAGGATCACCGCCCAGGTCACGGTGATGATGGTCAGCGCGACGAACTGCGCGGCGCTGCCCATGTCCTTGGCGTTCTTCGACAGCGGGTGGCGCTCCAGGGAGACGCGGTCGACCACCGCCTCCACCGCCGAGTTGAGCAGCTCGACGATCAGCGCCAGCAGGCACACGGCGATCATCAGCGCGCGCTCGCCGCGGGTGACGTCGCAGAAGAACGCCAGCGGGACGAGGATGACGTTGATCAGCACCAGTTGGCGGAAGGCCGCCTCGCCACGGAAGGCGGCGACGAAGCCGGCCATGGAGTAGCCGGCGGCATTGAGGATGCGCTTCAGGCCGGTCTGGCCCTTGAAGGGGGAGGAAGTCACGAAGGGCTCTCTGCGAAAAAGACGCGGCACTCTAAACCAGGCGCCGTAGGAAAGTGTGAAACGAAGGTCACGGGCAGCCGCTCAGGCGCCCGGAACCGTTTCCATCTGTTGCAGCAACAGCGCCGCCTGGGTACGGGTGCGCACGTTGAGCTTGCGGAAGATGGCCGTGACGTGGGCCTTCACGGTGGCCTCGGAGACGCTCAGCTCGAAGGCGATCTGCTTGTTCAGCAGGCCCTCGCAGACCATGGTCAGCACGCGGAACTGCTGCGGCGTGAGGCTGGCCAGGCCGGCGCTGGCGGCGCGCACTTCCTCGCTGAGCTCGGTCACCGCGTCGGCCTGCGGCGGCCACCAGACATCGCCGTCGAGCACCGCGCGCACCGCCTGCTGCAGGGTGGCCATGTCGCTGGACTTGGGAATGAAGCCGCTGGCGCCGAACTCCCGGGAGCGCTGCACCACGGCGGCGTCCTCCTGAGCCGAGATCATCACCACCGGAATCTGCGGGTACTGCCCGCGCAGCAGCACCAGGCCGGAGAAACCGTAGGCGCCGGGCATGTTCAGGTCGAGCAGGACCAGGTCCCAGTCGGCCTTGTCGTTGAGCCTGGCTTCCAGCTCGGCGATGCTCGCCGCCTCCACCAGCTTCGCGTCGGGACCCAACCCGAGGGTCAGGGCCTGGTGCAGGGCACTACGGAACAGCGGGTGATCGTCAGCGATCAGGATTTCGTAGGAAGCCATGTAAGTTCCTTGGTGGCCAGGCTCGATCCCGGCCAAGGGTATCGGCGGGGCCAGCGTGGGAAAGGTCGTAACCTGATTGCCGCATTGTACGCAAATGCATCGGCCGATGCCCGTGCAGAATGCGCCCCGCCCCCATTCCCGGCGCTCCCGCTGACAGGTTGGACAGCTTTTCAAAGTCCCCGGCTTGCGGCAGAGTTGCGCTCTTTTTTTGCCTGCCGAGAACACCATGAAGAGCCACGCCCTGCGCGCCGATATCCTGATGCTGGTCACCGCCATGATCTGGGGGGTGTCCTTCGTCGCGCAGCGGTTGGGGATGGATGCCATCGGGCCCTTCCTCTACACCGGCCTGCGCTTCGCCCTCGGCGCCCTGATGCTGCTGCCGCTGCTGGCCTGGTCGGCCAGGCGCGGCGCCCAGCCGTTCAACCGCGGCCTGCTGCTGGCGGGCCTGGCCATCGGCACCGCGCTGACCCTCGGCATCAATCTGCAGCAGGTCGGCCTGCTGTTCACCAGCGTGACCAACTCCGGCTTCATCACCGGGCTGTACGTGATCATAGTGCCGCTGCTCGGCCTGCTGCTGGGCCACCGCACCGGCATGGGCACCTGGCTCGGCGCCGCGCTGGCGGTGATCGGCATGGCCATGCTGAGCATCGGCCCGGGCTTCCAGGTGGCCTCCGGCGACTGGCTGCAGCTGACCGGCGCGCTGGTGTGGGGCTGCCACGTGCTGCTGGTGGGCCTGTTCGCCAGCCGCTACGACCCGATCCGCCTGGCCTTCCTGCAGTTCGCCACCTGCTCGGTGGTGAGCATGGTGCTGGCGGTGATCTTCGAGGAAATCCACTGGGACGCCATCGTCCAGGCCGGCCCGGCCCTGCTCTACGGCGGCCTGCTGGGCGTCGGCACCGGCTTCACCCTGCAGGTGATCGCGCAGAAGCACGCCATCGCCTCCCACGCCGCGATCATCCTGTCCCTGGAGGCGGTGTTCGCCGCCATCGCCGGGGCGATCTTCCTCGACGAGAGCCTGCACACGCGCGGCTACATCGGCTGCGCGCTGATGCTCGCCGGCATGCTGGTGGCCCAGTTGTGGCCGCAGAAGAAGGCCGCGGCGGCCTGAGCCCTAGAGTGCGGTATAGGGCCGCAGGGCTTGGTGCGCCGGGCTCTGCTCGTCCAGGCCGCGCTGGTGCTTGGCGCCCAGGTAGCGCTCGCTGAACACATCCAGGTAGGCGTCCAGCGCATCCCCCGCGCGCCGGTCGCCGGCCAGGCCCAGGCACAGCGCCGCCACTTCCGCGGTGCACAGGTGCTCGTCGAACTTGGAGCGGCGCAGGCGGTAGCGCGACAGC
The DNA here is from genome assembly GCF_029201425.1 of Pseudomonas sp. 273. NCBI lineage: Bacteria > Pseudomonadati > Pseudomonadota > Gammaproteobacteria > Pseudomonadales > Pseudomonadaceae > Pseudomonas > Pseudomonas sp. 273. The sequence goes on along the minus strand of NZ_CP116775.1, from coordinate 1,132,263 downwards.
GCCTCGGGGGTGATGCTCAGCACCGGGAAACGGTCCAGGTAGGGGCTCTTGCGGAACATCTTGCGCGCCTCGTTCCAGGTGGCGTCCAGCAGGATGAACAGCGGGCGCTTGCCGGGCGCCGGTTCCACCCGCTCCACCACCCGCTCGGCGGCGACGAACTCGCCGGGGAACACCACGTAGGGCTGCCACTGCGGGTCGTCCAGCAGCGCCAGCAGGGCCGGGTCGACCTCAATCCGCGACCAGCCGAAGGCCCAGGTGTCCGGCACCGTCTCGGCGATCAGCCAGCCGGTGTTGCTCGGCTTCAACGGCTCGGTGTCGAACATCACCAGGCACATCCCGGCATTGGCCTGCACCCGCGGCTGCCAGGCGCACATGCAGTAGTCCGGGCGCAGGCGGCAGCCGGCGCAGCGCGGCGAACGCGAGCCGCGGGCCACGAAGGGCTTCACGCAACGGGCCAGGCGCTCGGCGCGCAGGCGGGCGACGGCATGGTTCTTGGCGGCGGGATGGGCGGGCGACATCGGCGACTCGGGCGGGCGATCACGGCGGGCGGCGATTGTAGCAGAGCCCCTGCGCGCCCAGGCCGCTCGGCAGCCAGGCGGTTTTCGGGGACAATGGCGCCCGCATCCATCCGCCGAACCCAGAAGGGTCCGCGCGGTCGAACAGGCACCCATGCCAGGAGATACCCATGCTGCGCCTAACCGCCCTCGCCCTCTGCCTCGTCCTGCCCGCGGCCCACGCCGCGTCGCTCAAGAATTTCGAACTGGCCAAGACACTGGAGAAAGTCGCCAAGGAAAGCAGCGAAGGCACTCCGCGCGCGATCAACGAGGATATCCTCGACCAGGGCTACACCGTCCAGGGCAACCAGTTGATCAACCACCTCAGCGTGCGTGCCAGCCACGCCGCGAAAATGCGCGCCAACCCCGAGAAGGTGCGCAGCCAGCTGGGTGACAGCGTGTGCAGCAATACCGGCTACCGCCAGTTGCTGGCCCAGGGCGCGGTCCTCACCTACGACTTCACCGAGTACCACACCAACGCCCCGGTGGCCGTCGAGCGCTTCGACGCCGGCAGCTGCCGCATCAAGCTGCAGAAGTGAAGCCGGCGCCATGCTGGAGTCGGAAAAGCTCAACCTGCTGAAGATCGCCCGCACGCCGATGCCCTTCGGCAAGTACCAGGGGCGCATGCTGGTGGACCTGCCGGAGGAATACCTGCTGTGGTTCCAGCGCAATGACAGCTTTCCCAAGGGCGAGCTGGGCCGCCTGATGCAGATAGTGCTGGAGCTGAAGGTCGAGGGCCTCGACGCCCTCGTCAAACCGCTGAAGCGCTAAGACGCCCCAGCGTTTCAGCGCAGGGCCCGCGGGTCCCCCTTGCCGGCCAGCGCCGCGACCTCCTCGGCGGTCAGCAGCGCGCTGCGCGGCACTTCCAGCAGGCGCGCGCAGGCTGCCAGTACATCGCCCCAGCTGGCCCGGTTGGCGAACAGCATGCCGGGCTCGTCGAGGGTCCCGCCGCGGTTGCGATACCCCAGCACCGAACTGCGCAGCGCATCCGGCAGGATCGGCCAGAGATGCCCGCGCGCCACCTCCGGGCGCATGTGGGTGAGCAGCACGCGGCGCCCATAGGCATCCGGGAACAACTGCTCGATCAGCGCCTCGTCGGCCACCGCCGCCAGCTCCCAGTTGTCCCTGGGCGCGCGGAAGCGCCCGGGCTCCTGCAGGTAGACCAGGCGGTACGGGTAGCCGGCCTCGGCCAGGCGCTCCGCAGCGCGGCGCATCTCGCCGAGCTGGTAGCTGCCATTGGCGATCAGCAGCAGTGGGTCGCTGCCCGGGTGTTCCTCCACCACGATGGCGCCGTCGCGCGCCAGTTGCTCGGCCTGGGCCCGGTCGAACAGGTTCGGCCGCTCGCGCTTGGGCGCCACCAGGCAGGCCAGCTGCCCGCGGCTGCGGTAGATCTGCGGCAACAGCGCCAGCAGGCTGTTGTGGTCGGCGGGGAACAGCACCCGCACCATGTCGCTCATCTCGCCGAGCAGGCTCTCGCAGAAAGTGGTGTCCTGGTGCGACTGCTGGTTCTTGCCGTTCTCCCAGGTGTGCGAGGTGGCCACCAACGGCCAGCCGAGCCAGCCGGCCGGGCGCCCGGCCTCCTTCTGCAGGCGGGCGAAGATCAGCGCCTGGCGCACCGCGCCGAGCATCTTCACGCAGAAGGCCTCGTAGCTGGCCACCAGGTTGAGCCCGCCCTGGTTGGCCAGGCAGGCGGAGACCACGGCCTCCTCGTTGAGCGCGGTGATGACCCGCCCGTCGATGGCCTCCAGCACGCTCTCCGGCTGGCAGACGCGGTGCTTCAGCGCCTTGAGCACGCCGCCCAGGCGGTTGCTGGCCAGTTCGTCGGGGTTGCCGACGCGGGCCCGCAGGTCCGGGTTCGCCGCGCACAGCTCGGTGAAGAAGCGGTCCAGCGCCAGCATCGGCGAGCACTGGTCGTTGCGGTAGTGCAGTTGCGGCAGGCTGGGCTCGATGGGCCGGCGCACCGCCAGCGGGTTGTCGCGCTCCAGCAGGCGCCCCTGGCGGCTCGCGGCGAACAGCGCGCAGGCGGCGTCCAGCTCGACCTCCGGCACCCACAACTGCGCCGCGTGGTGGTTGAACAGCTCCCGGGCGTTCTCGTCCTCGCTGGGGTTGCCCGGCAGCGGCAGGTTGTGCGCGGCGTTGCTGCCGGCGCCGTAGAAGCCGAAGCCCTTGACCGTCTCGGCGATGCCGTAGGGGATCGGCAGCGGGTAATGCAGGATGCCGCTGTTCTTCTCGTGGACGCGATGGGCCAGGCGCTGCTCCATTTCCCAGAGGGCGCAGGCGAAGGCGGCCGGGTCGCGGCCATCGAAACTCAGGGGGTCGAAGCCGCAGCCGCCGAGGTGGTGCTTGAAGCCTTCCAGGCCCTCGCGGGTGCCCAGCTGGGTGCGCTGCTCGATGCGCCGGCCATTGGCGATCATCACCGGCAGGGCCACGCCGCAGTCCTCGGCGCGCCACCAGCGCGGCATCCAGTCGCTGCCGCGCTGTTCCTCGGCGGCGCCATCGGAGAGGAAGGCCACCAGGGTCTCGCCGGGCAGCGGCAGGTGCGCGTACTGCAGTTCGGCGAAGCCCAGGTAGCCGCCTTCGGCGATGCCGCCGGCGGTATGCGGGTTGACGTGGCTGCCCAGGGGCGCGGCGACGCTGCCGTCCGGCGCCTGGGCGTAGCTGTAGAAGTCCTGCACCAGGCGCTCCAGGCCGGCGGCGTCGATGCCGTAGCGCCGTGCCTGCTCGGGGTGCAGGTTGCTGGTCAGCACGTTGAGCGCCTCGATGGCCGCCACGCAGTGCCCCTGCCCCATCAGCCAGCCGCGGGTGGTGGCGGTCAGGGCATTGAGCGCGAGGTAGCCGGCGTAGGCCGGTACCATGTTCAGGGCGCCGCCGGTGTGGCCCTCGGGGCTGGCCTTGAAGTCCTCGGCCTGCAGCGGCGCGCCGTCCAGGTGCACGCGCCGCGCGTAGGTCATGTGCACCACCAGCCAGAGCCCGGCGCAGGTCAGCCGGTCCAGCGCGCGGAACATCCGATAGACGCTGGGCAAGTCCGGCTGCAGGCCGGCTTGGACCAATTGATGAGCCATGCGGAAGACCGCAGCCTGGGTCTGCGCGCTATGCTCAAGCGGACCGTATCCGCTCAGCCATTCGGCGAATGCCGGCTGCTCCGCCGCGTGCGCGGCCAGCTCCTCCGGACTGGGCAGTATCTGCGACATGCTCGACGTTCTCCCTTGGACTATGGGGGAAGTCTAGGTCGCCGGATGGGAGCGGCGCTGACCTGTATCAACGCCATTTCGTTCCAGCTACGCGAGTCTGAAATACCGAATCCTGCTAAGGAGGCCCCATGGCCCTACTCACTTTCATCGGCGCAGCCCAGGAAGTCACCGGCTCCTGCTACCTGCTGGAAACCCGGGATGGCGCGCGCGTGCTGCTCGAGTGCGGCATGCGCCAGGGCCGCAGCAACGGCAAGGGCACCCGCGACAATGAAGCTAGCAACCGCACGCCCTTCCCCTTCGATCCGAAGAGCCTGAACGCGGTGGTCATCTCCCACGCCCACATCGACCACAGCGGGCTACTGCCGCGCCTGGCGAAGGAAGGCTACAAGGGGCCGATCTACGCCACCGAGTCCTGCTGCGAGCTGCTGGAACTGATGCTGATGGATTCGGCCAACATCCAGGAAAAGGACGCCGAGTGGGAGAACAAGTGGCGCGCCCGCCTGAACAAGCCGGCGACCACCCCGATCTACACCGTCGAAGACACCGAGAAGGCCCTGGCCCTGCGCCGCGGCGTCAGCTACGGCAGCACCGTGGAAGTGGCGCCAGGCATCCGCGTGACCTTCCACAACGCCGGGCACATCCTCGGCTCGGCCATCGTCGAGATCGAGATCCACGAGCAGGGCCTGACGCGCCGCCTGGTGTTCTCCGGCGACCTGGGCAACACCTGCTCGCCGCTGATGCGCACGCCGACGCCGCTGAGCCGCGCCGACGTGGTGCTGCTGGAGTCCACCTACGGCGACCGCGACCACCGCGACAACAACGAGACGCTGCTGGAACTGGCGGACATCCTCGAACAGGCGCAGAAGGACGGCGGCAACGTGCTGATCCCCGCCTTCGCCGTCGGCCGCACCCAGGACCTGCTGTTCTACCTCGGGCGCTTCTACCAGGAAGGCCGCCTGCCGCAGCAGATGGTCTTCCTCGACAGCCCCATGGCCGCGCGGGCCAACGACATCTACCTGCGCCACTCCGGCGAATTCTCCGATAGCGACCGCGAATACATCCGCGGCACCGGCACCGTGAAGCTGTCCGAATGGCTGCCGCTGCTGCGCACCACGCAGACGCCGGAAGACTCCATGGCGATCAACCGCATCAAGAGCGGCGCCATTATCATCGCCGGCAGCGGCATGTGCACCGGCGGGCGCATCGTCCACCACTTCAAGCACAACCTCTGGCGCGAGGAATGCCACATCGTCTTCCCCGGCTTCCAGGCCAAGGGCACCCTGGGCCGCGCCATCGTCGACGGCGCCGAGAGCGTGCGCGTGCTGCGCCAGCGCATCGCCGTGCGGGCGAAGGTCCACACCCTCGGCGGCTTCTCCGCCCATGCCGGACAATCGCAATTGATTCAGTGGGTTGGCCACTTCGAGAACAAACCCGAGCTATACCTGATACATGGCGAGCGGGAAAAGATGGATGCCCTGCAGGCCGCACTGCTCGAACGCCTCGACTGGAAAGCCAACATTCCCGAACAGGGGGACCGCATCGCAATCTGAAACAGGGTCATCGCCGACTGCCGTCGGCGGCATGTCAGACTGGCGCAAGCCTACGACAAGGGGTTGAAGAACAAGGAGTATCCCCATGCCCTATGAACCCGAGGACTACCTCTCCAGGCACTTCCAGACCAGCGGCACCGACCTGACGCAGAAGGTCGAGGAGCTGGCCGCCCTCGCCGCGCCGGGCGACAGCCCGAACCTGCCGCTGTACCGCGAGATGCTCTTCACCGTGGCGCGCATGGCCCAGGCCGACCGCAACCGCTGGGACGCCAAGATCATGCTGCAGACGCTGCGCGAGATGGAGCACGCCTTCGCCACCCTCGAGCAGTTCAAGCGCCGGCGCAAGGTCACGGTGTTCGGCTCGGCACGCACGCCCCCGGACCACCCGCTGTACGCCCTGGCCAGGGACCTGGGGCGCACCCTGGCGCGCTACGACCTGATGGTCGTCACCGGCGCCGGCGGCGGCATCATGGCCGCCGCCCACGAAGGCGCCGGGCTGGAGAACAGCCTGGGCTTCAACATCACCCTGCCCTTCGAGCAGCAGGCCAACCACACGGTGGCCGGCACCAACAACCTGCTGTCGTTCCACTTCTTCTTCCTGCGCAAGCTGTTCTTCGTCAAGGAAGCCGACGCCCTGGTGCTCTGCCCCGGCGGCTTCGGCACCCTGGACGAGGCGCTGGAAGTGCTGACGCTGATCCAGACCGGCAAGAGCCCGCTGGTGCCGGTGGTGCTGCTCGACCAGCCCGGCGGGCATTACTGGGAGCAGGCGCTGCAGTTCATGCAGGAGCAGTTGCTGGACAACCGCTACATCCTGCCCAGCGACATGCACCTGATGAAGCTGGCCCGCTCGGTGGAGGACGCAGTCGGGGAGATCGCCCACTTCTACAGCAATTTCCACTCCAGCCGCTGGCTCAAGGACAACTTCGTCATCCGCCTCAACCACCGCCTCAGCGACAGCGCCATGCAGCGCCTGCACGAGGAGTTCGGCAACCTCTGCCTGCACGACGGCTTCCACCAGCAGGCCTGCGGCGAACTGGAGAAGGACGAACCGGAATTCACCAAGCTCACGCGCCTGGCCTTCGCCTTCAACGGCCGCGACCACGGCCGCCTGCGCGAGTTGGTGAATTTCATCAATGACAAGCAGAACTGGACCGAGGCTTGTCCCGTTCCTGCATAGGCCACCGCTCCTACATGGGATGGCGCGGGTGGGTGGTGTAGGAGCGGATCTCATCCGCGAATCGCACCGGTGGTTCCGGCGATCGCGGACGTAGTCCGCTCCTACGCCCACGCCCAACCGTAGGGCGTATAACCGTTCGCGGTTATACGCCGTTGGCCCGACGTGACACCGCGCTGGCGCGTGATTCCGGGGGAACGGTGTGTGAAATGGCGTAGGGGCAACTGTCTTGCCGACTACGCCGAGATGTTCTCTGTAGGAGCGAGCTTGCTCGCGAACAGACTCCGCTGCGGGGTTTATTCGCGAGCAAGCTCGCTCCTACGAGAAGCCGTGCCCGCGTGTGTGCAAGCGGATCTTATCCGCGAACCACGCCGATACCGCCAGCTATCGCGGACAAGCCAGGGGAACGTGGTTGTGAATGGCGTAGGAGCGGACTCCGTCCGCGATCCGACCGACAGGCCGGCCAGCGCGCGCAGGGCTCAGTCGTCCCCGCCGCGCCCGCTGAACAGGCGGTTGATGGCTTCCATGGAAAACCCCCGATAGGCGAGGAAACGCCCTTGCTGGGCACGCTCGCGGGCATCCTGGGGTAGACGGGGGAACTTGCGGCGCCAGGCGTCCCGAAGTTGCGCCTGCCAGTCGACGTCGGCCTCGCCCAGGGCCTTCTCGATCTCGCCGCGGGGCAGGCCGCGCTGGCTCAGTTCGTCGCGGATGCGCAAGGGGCCATAGCCGTTGCGCGCCTTGCTGGCGATGAAGGCTTCCAGGTAACGGGATTCGTTGAGCAACCCCTCCTCGGCCAGGCGGTCGAGGGCGGGCTCGATGAGTTCCGCAGGTGCGCCGCGCTGGCGCAGCTTGCGGACGAGTTCGGCGCGACCGTGCTCGCGCCGCGCCAGGAGGTCCATGGCGGCCCGTCGCACGGCGACGGGCGTATCGAGCACGGTCGGCATCGGCGGGATCAGTAGTCGAGGTCGGCTTCAGCGGCCTCGGCGGCTTCGGCTGCAGCCAGCTCGGCCTTGGTCGGCGCCGGCTGGTTGTTCAGCAGTTGCTCGCGGATGGCCTTGTCCAGCACCGCGCAGATTTCCGAGTTTTCTTCCAGGAACTTGGCGGCGTTGGCCTTGCCCTGGCCAATCTTGCTGCCCTGGTAGCTGTACCAGGCGCCGGATTTCTCCACCAGGCCCAGCTGCACGCCCAGGTCGATGATCTCGCCGGTGCGGTAGATGCCCTTGCCGTAGAGAATCTGGAACTCGGCCTGGCGGAACGGCGGAGCGACCTTGTTCTTCACGACCTTGACGCGGGTTTCGCTGCCGACCACCTCGTCGCCTTCCTTCACCGCGCCGGTACGGCGGATGTCCAGGCGCACGGAGGCGTAGAACTTCAGGGCGTTACCACCGGTGGTGGTTTCCGGGTTGCCGAACATCACGCCGATCTTCATGCGGATCTGGTTGATGAAGATGACCAGGCAGTTGGCGTTCTTGATGTTGCCGGTGATCTTGCGCAGCGCCTGGGACATCAGGCGGGCCTGCAGGCCGACGTGGGCATCGCCCATCTCGCCTTCGATTTCGGCCTTGGGCACCAGGGCCGCCACGGAGTCGACGATGATCACGTCCACCGCGTTGGAGCGCACCAGCATGTCGGTGATTTCCAGGGCCTGCTCGCCGGTGTCCGGCTGCGAGACCAGCAGGTCGTCGACGTTGACGCCCAGCTTGCCGGCGTAGTCCGGGTCCAGCGCGTGCTCGGCGTCGACGAAGGCGCAGGTGGCGCCCTGGCGCTGGGCTTCGGCGATGACCGAGAGGGTCAGGGTGGTCTTGCCCGAGGATTCCGGGCCGTAGATCTCGACGATCCGGCCTTTCGGCAGGCCGCCGATGCCCAGGGCGATGTCCAGGCCCAGGGAGCCGGTGGAGATGGCCGGGATGGCCTGGCGCTCGTGGTCGCCCATGCGCATCACCGCGCCCTTGCCGAATTGGCGTTCGATCTGTCCCAGGGCCGCGGCCAGGGCGCGCTTCTTGTTGTCGTCCATTGAAGTCCTCGCGAAGTCAGGCGGCCGGGATGGGCCACGAACAACTGTATAAGTAGACAGTATTATTTCACAGGGCAAGGCGCTCGCCTACCCCCGGACGGGATTTTCCCCGACGGCCAGTCGCAACACCCCGTCCAGAGCGGCCGCCACCGCCTGCCGGCGCACCGCGAGGCGGTCGCCGGCGAAATGCAGGCACGCCGGGAGCAGCCTTTCGCCGTCGGCCCAGCACAACCAGACGGTTCCTACAGGCTTCTCTGGTGAACCACCGTCCGGCCCGGCGATACCGCTGACCGCCACGGCGAAACGCGCGCCACTGCGCGCCTGTGCGCCACGGGCCATGGCCTCGACCACCTCGCGGCTGACCGCGCCGACCTGTGGGAAAAGTTCGTCGGGCACGCCCAGTTGGGCGGTCTTCTGCGCGTTGGAATAGGTGACGTAGCCGGCATCGAACCAGGCCGAGCTGCCGGCGATCCGCGTGATCGCCTCGGCGATGCCGCCGCCGGTGCAGGATTCCGCGGTGCAGACCCGCGCGCCCAGCCGCTGCAACTGCGCGCCCAGGCGCGCGGCCAGGTCGGTGATGCCTTCGTCGCTGATGCTCATTGCGTACTCCGGTACTTAAGCCGTCAGGCCGGATACCGTACACTAGGCGCTTTTGCATATAGAAGACGGACCGCCCAAAGTCATGAGCCAAAGCGACCTTTCTGCTCACACCCCGATTGTGGGCGAAGAGGATAGCTAAAAATGGCTACACCCCGCGCCATTACTGGCGCGGGTGCCATTTCAAACGGAGCAAACAACACCGATAAATGGCATGGATTGGCATAGTTTGGCGCGTGATTTGCCCCAACATTGCCCCAAACGCTGGCCCCTACCCGCCCGGCCCGCTCGCCCGCAATACGCTCCCGCCCTCCTGTCGCCTCGCCTTGAAACTGTATATGCGAACAGTATCCTTCACCTCCCCATCGCTCGGGAGGAAATCACCATGCCTGTTCGAATCATCGTCTGCGGCGCTCGCGACTACAGTGACCACAACCATGTCCGAATCGTGCTCGAGCACGTACACGACATGCGCGGCATCGACGCGATCATCCAAACCGGGGGCTGGGGAACGGAGCACTGGGCGAGGTATTGGGCTCGATCCAGGCACTGCCAGGTGATCACCTGCAGGAACGTGCTGGATATGTTCGCGCTGCAACCCGATGGCGTTGTGGCGTGGCCAGGGAAGACCAAGACAGCGGCCGTCCTGGCGGCCGCGAGACAGGCCGGACTGCCGGTCTACCACGCACCACCGCCCGGCATTCTCCCTGACCGATACCGGATCCTCCCCGCGCCGCGATGACCGGCTACCCTCCCAAGAAGGAGGTGACCTATGTGCGGGCGAGTTGCGCAGTACGAGAGTTGGTCCGAACTGGTGCGAATCATGCGGTGGCCAGGGCCGGCGAGGAGCACCAGCCCTAACGGTTGCGCAGCGGCGGATCAGCCGATACGCGGAATGACCTGCCGGTAGCCCGGCTCATGCACACCGATTCGAGGATGCAGACCGCGCAGAGCGCGGCCGATACCAATAACGTCCCCGAACTGATTGCTGAACGGATGGAACAGTTGGCCGAGCCGGGTTAGACGATCCAAGATTTCCTTAGCCTGCGCCGGGGGCAAAAGATGGCCAGGGCTTTCGCATTCTCCCTTCGGCCTCCACAACTCCTTTGGAATCCACTCACCCGGCAGGGCGTACGCCGCAATGAAGTTCCGGGCGGCATCGAGCTGCTCGGCGGGAATGTCGGTAGCGGTACGAACGCCGAAGGCGGCATGTGTCTGTGACCAGATTTTCGCGGTGGCCCGGCGCTGCACTGGCGCCGGCAGCGAGGACACCTTGCCCTTGATTAGCGAACCGAGCATGTGGAAGCCATCGGTGCCGATGGTCTGGCCTACGAGCGTGGCCATGCGGTTGTCAGCGCCTTCGTACCGCCCATGCTTGCGGATCGACGGCAGCACCTCGGCGGTCACCCACTTGCGGAAGCGGTGCTGAGGTGTCCCGGCAGTGGTCGCTTCGCGGCTGCGAAGGATCAAGGTGAACAACCCAGACTCGTTGACGATATGGGAATTTCCCTGACGACCTAAGTTCAACTTAGACCGTTCATCATCATCCAGAGCCTGCATCGCCATACTGGCATTGGTCAGGCCGAGAGCCTTGCAGATGTCGCCCGCAACGAACCACGGCTCACCATCGATCACCAGGGTACGCACATCGCGAGACTCAAACCGGAACGGGATGATCTGCGCTATCGCAGCCTGGACATTGTTTTCTACTGGAATTGCGGTAGCATTACCCATGACGTTGTTTACCTCGTAAGTTTCGACGTTCACCCTCGAAGCCCTGGCCTGCCCGCCGGGGCTTCGTCTTTTCAGGCTACTGCCTGCTTGCTTTGCATCTCTCGCCACCTGAATCCATCCTCGATCAGCATCTCGATCTCAGTATTCATGCTGTGTCGGTTTTGTTCGGCCTCGCACTTCGCCCTTTTTCTAAGGGCTGGCTGCAGGCGCAATCCGAAGGGGTGATATCGCGTCGTTTCATGATGCCTCCATGTGAGTCACGGTGAAACTATATTCACGGTGACTCATTGCTGTCAACAGACGGTGAAGCTATCGTGACTCACCATTTCAGAGTGACAGCTATGAGCCGAGAGATAACCCCTTTTGCATTGCGCATGCCGCCAGAGATACGCAACAAGGTAGATCAGTCGGCCAAAGAAAATAGACGGTCCCTCAACGCTGAAATCGTCGCCAGACTTGAGGCAACCATCTCCATTGAAGAGGCGCTGAGTCTCATGGCTTCCGGGTGCCCATTACACGAGGTTGGGCAGATGCTGATTGATCTTGCCCAAGAGCGCTCGGAGGCAATAGACGATCTGCAGCAGATGAACCTAGAGGTCCATGCCAAAGATCTGCGCAACCAACTCTCTTACACCGACGAGCGCCTGGACAAGATCGAATCCCGCATCGAGTACATGATTGAGCAGTTCAAACTGACTCAGAAAGGTAAGCGCTCAGAACAATAGCCACGCAATATCGGCAAAGGGAACAGCCAGCTATGACTCAAGACTTTGACCAGTTAGAACTAGAAGACCAAAACAATTCTGAGCAATCCGATGAATTTGCCGAGTATTGGAACGACTATGGACTTCCGGCTTCGGCAGTATTGAACTTCAGATACGTCGATAGAAACGGTGATGAAAGTCAGCGCACCGTAGATGTTCGGCTGTTCGCGGATACTCCTTACGGCCCCATGCTGTATGGATACTGCCGACTACGTGCCGCGGATCGCTCCTTCAAAATCGATAAGATCAGGCAATGCATTGACTCAAGTACAGGAAACCCCATTGCAAACGTTTATGACCATCTCAACGCCCTGTACGAAAAATCGCCTGACTTCTCGTTCAATACAGTTGCCAACAAACACATCGACACAATACGCGCTGCATTGCATGTAGCAGTAAGCGCAGGCCTGAACCTGCGCGAGCAAGCCAAGATAATCCGGCTCATTTGCCAGAAAACATCCGGTGACTCGCGAATATCTGAGGAACTAGTGGCGCCGTTTACTTCTGATCTCTCGAACAGTATTGAGCCCGGATTAAACCAGACATTTAAACTAATTACTGGACGATTGAACAAGCAGCACCCCACCCAAGGGAGAGAGACCATCCTCAAGCTGTGCTCGAAGATTTCGCGATTGCAAGGAGCCCCAAGTAGCGACTGCGAGGATCTTCTCGGATATATGTCAAAACGCTTCGCCGAAAAAGGCTAACAAATTACCAGCCAGCCTGAAGAGTCGGTAAGAATGCTCCGACTCTTCAAACTGCTCCCCTGAGCCGCACCTTCATTTCGGACGCTGGGCGTCCTGGCGCTGGATGCACTCCAGCACCTGGTTGGCGCAGTTCAGCAGCGCGGCCTCGGTGTCATCCAGGGCCTGCCGCCACTGGTCGTTCACCAGCACCGCCGGGCGCGCCGGCAGGACGCACGCCACTAGCGGGCAGAACTGCCGGGCTACGGTAGGCGGCGGGATCGGTTGTTTCGGGGCGAGCGTACAGCCGGCCAAGGCCAGCAGGCACAAGCCCGCGCAGATACTCATCGACAGCCTGGTCATTGCGGCGTAACTCCTCAAGGGCCGCACCCTGGGCCCTGGCGTTGCTGGAAACGGTCTGAGCCAACGTGCGCATGCGCTGGTCCACTTCGGTGATGAGGCCGATCTGGCGTTGCTGCTCGGCCAGTACGCCAGCCTGCAGGTCAACCATCTTCTGCGCCTTGCCGGCGGCCTGCTCCGCGGCATCAGCCCGCTGGGCCTGGAGATCGATGCGCGGGCCCAGCCCCCACCAGACGAGCCCGGCGCCGAGCGCGACGAGCAGTACAGCCACGAGGACCTGAACCCAGGCCCGGGATAGAAGCGATCCCATGGCTCCCCCTACGGCACGTCGCGGAAGAAGATGTGTCGGCCGATCTTCACCGTGCGCTTGGCCAATGCCGCCCAGGCAGGCGGCTTGGGCATGCTGGTGGAGTAATAGTGGGTTGCGCCGCAGGTGGGATCTGGCAGCTTGCCCGCCAGCACGACCAGCGCCGCCTCGCGGGCCTGCAGGTATTGGGCGGCCGGAATTTGCTTGGCACCGCTCAGGTAGGGGAAATTCGGGTCGTCCTTGTTCCAGCAACTGAACTGGTAGGGCTTCTGGCAAACGGTCTGGATATCCCTGCCCCACCAGCCCGGCTGGGCGGCGCGGTTCTTGATGGTCCAGCCGACCGCCACCATGCCGGTTGTGCCTTCGCCACGGGCCTCACCCCACAGGGTTCGGGCCAACACGTCTACGTCGCGCTCTTGCGTCACAGCTACCTCCAGAAACGAAAAAGCCCGCTTATCGGCGGGCTTGGATGGGAAATGCTTTGGTATCCTGGGATCGCCTACAGGAGGCCTCCCGATGAAGGATCAGCGGCAGTTGCGTGGGCTGCTCGCCCACATACACCAGCTCCTGAACCAGGGCTGGCGAATCACCTCTCTCGAACCGCTCGCGCTGAAGCGCGGCCCGCACCGGCTGTATTACCGGCACGGAATGCTGGTCAGCGAGCGCTGACTACACCTCGAAGTCGTACTGCGGCAGGCTCGGCGCCTGCCCCATCACCTGGCCGTCGCTGATGAACGCGTTCTGACCGATGGCCACCGAGGCACCGCGCACCAGCACCCGGGTGCCGGTGCGCAGCTCCACCACGCTGGTGCCGGCGACGGCGTCGACGCTGACCACCTCGCCCACCGTGCGGGAGCCGCCCGGCAGCAGACCGATGAATTTCTTCCAGGGATTCACCGTGGCCATCAGCTGCTGCTCCCGTAGTGCCGTTCGATCCGCAGCGTCTGCCAGACGCGCGAGGCGCCCACGCCGTCGGCGGTGATGTCGACGCCCAGGCAGAGGCCGCGCCAGGTGGCGTCCGGGTCGCGGAACTCCACGATCATGCCCGGCTGCACCAGGCCCGGGGTGTTGTCGCCGTCCGCGAACAGCGGGATGCGCCGCGTCTCGATGGCCTGGCTGCCGCCCTTCGACAGCTCGCAGATGCCACGGGCGCGGGCCACGTCGGTGCCGGTCATCCAGTCCTCCATGACGTCCGCCGCTGGCTCGTCGCCGGCCGTGCCGGCGCGCCGCACCTGCACGCTCACCCCGTAGTTGGTGCCGCTGACGTAGACGAAATTCCACTCCGGCTGCGGCGACCACTCGCTGCCCCACTCCGCCACGATCTCCGCGGGCACGATGCAGTCGGGGATGGCACTGTCCCAGTACCAGGTCGCCTCGCGGTAGCGCGGCAGCACGGTGAAGGCGTCACCGGCCAGGGCCGGGCGCACGATGCCGCCGGCGACTTCGGCCAGCCGGTGGATGACCTCCATGGCGGTCATCTCGCTGTGGCTGAACGCGCCCGCCGGCAGCGTCCAGTCCGGCGGGCCCATGTTCACCGTGTCCCAGCTGGCGGTGAAGCCGGTGTACTCCAGCTGGTCGTCGACGATGTTGCGGGCGTTGATCGCTGCGGTGTTCAGCCCGCTGCGCTTCGGCGCATAGGGCGCCGCCAGCAGTTGGGTGCGGCTGCTGCCACTGATCGTGTAGCGCTCCTCCGGGAACTTGCCGGTGCCGCTGTAGCGCTCGACCAGGAAGTGCCAGGTCCAGCCGTTGACCACCAGCTCGACGGTCTTCGGCCCGTCGGCATCCTGCAGCACCAGGTTGAGCGAGGTGCGGCCGAACAGGTCGGCGCTGAACGTCCAGGCGAACGAGTCGATGTCCAGGCCGATGCGGATGTTGCTGGCGTCCAGCGGCGTGCCGCCGGCCAGTTCCACCAGGGTGACCGTGTTGGCGATCATGTAGGTCTCCAGGATGGTCGGCTCCTCGGGCGGGTCGATGACGACCACGGGTCCGGGGTAGTCCGGGTATACGATGCCCGTCGGGCGCGGATCGGTCGGCGTGCCCCAGCCCCAGGGCATGGTCCGCATCTGGTCGATGATGCGCGCCGGGGTGAAGCGCACCACCGCGCCGCTGTCCACCGGCTGGATGGCATGCGGCTGCGGGCTGTAGCGGAAGTCGAAGAACACGATTGCCGACGTGCTGGGCACGTAGCGTTCCCCACCGAAGCTGAAGTCCACCAGGCCCGGCGTGGGCACGTAGAGGCTGGCGGCGCGCTCGGCCGCGGCGTCGAAGCGCTGGCCGAACTCATCACAGCGGAACCACGCCTGCCCGCTGGATATGTCCTTGCGCGCAGGCCTGGGGTTGTAGAGCAGGCGCAGGCGGGTGTCCTGGGGCTTGATCGAACGATCCCAGCCCAGGCGCTGCGCCAGGTCCTTCTGCGCCACGGTGTCCCAGCGGCTGGCGGCATCCGCCTCCAGCGCCCCACCCTCCCCCAGCGCCCGCCGTGGCCCTGGTCGGCCTGCGCCACCGTGTTCCATCGCCCCGCCAGGTCGGCGTTCCGCGTCTCGCCTTCCCCCCAGGGCGCCGAGGTGGCCACCTCCCTGGCGGCGACCGTCCCCCACGCCGAATGGCGCGCAGGATCGAGCTGGCGGCGGGCCTTGCTCCAGCCCGCCACCGCGTCATGCGTCAGCATCAGGTCAACTCCACAGGAATGGGACCGCGCCCTTGCGGTGGGTAGTAGCGGTGCACTTCGGCGCGGGCCGTGCCCAGCGGTTGCGGCCCCTGCAGACTGTCATCCCACCAGGCCGGCTCTACGGCGGGCAGTTGCCCGGCCTGGGTGACCTGGTAGATCCAGCCCATGAACACCGTGGGCCGGATCAGGTCGCCCTCGGCCACGTTGAGGGACGGCTGGAACGCCTCCCCCCAACTGTCCGGGCTCAGCGTGTAGATTCGCCCGCTACCAGTAACCCGAAGCGACAATATGGCTTCACCGGCCTCGGTCTTGCCATAACCGGCCACCCGCCACTCGCCGTTTAGCGGGCGCTCCAATGCTACGACCTCCCGGTCGGCCGGCGCGCCATCTACTCGAACCCTAGCCTCCAACTGCGCAGGAATCCCACCCGACGAATCACCACTGGTGATGTCCACCAGCAGCTCCACGTCGGCACCGATCTCCAGGTAGGCGGCCCTGGCCAGGCGAGGCGCTGCACTGTCTACGGCCAACATCAGACATTGGCCATCTATCGCCGAAGCCAGGAACCGCTGGGGCAAAGTCGACTCAGTATCCGATGCCTGGAAAATCGCGAGCAGTGTCATGTCATCAGCGTTGCTGAACAGCTTGGCCTTCTTGTAGCTCAGGGTTCCCTCGCCATCCCGCAGAAAGCGCATGCTGACGATCCTCGGCGGCATGCTGGCAGCCGCCCCTTGTACCTGGCGAGCCTGTTGAATCGTAGCCATCACCAATAGTCCGCATGGTCTGTAAGGAAGCAGCGGCAACGCGCAGGAAGGCCACCGGCTACCGGGCACAAGGTTATGCCGTCGATGGTCATCGGCTTGCCGCGACTGTCACCACTGACGGGCAAACCAAGCAACGCCTCCGCCGAACTATCGTTCATCCGCAAATGCCTGGGGCTGACCACCACG
Source organism: Pseudomonas sp. 273 (assembly GCF_029201425.1). Taxonomy (NCBI): domain Bacteria; kingdom Pseudomonadati; phylum Pseudomonadota; class Gammaproteobacteria; order Pseudomonadales; family Pseudomonadaceae; genus Pseudomonas; species Pseudomonas sp. 273. The sequence goes on along the minus strand of NZ_CP116775.1, from coordinate 1,115,717 downwards.
CCCCGCAAGCTGCCGACTGAGACCGCTGAGCCGGAAACCCGGTCGCCATAGAGCAGCGGATACGGAAGCAAGTCCAACCCACCAACAGGGTCAGTCATCGCCAGCGTTGCCTGTACAGTCGAGACACCGCCCGAAGTCAGCTCCAGGCCCGCTCCAGAAATTACCAATCCGGTGACTGGATCACGTAGTACGGTGTAGCCGTCACCGTCGTATGAGGGCGACGAAGGCGAGCCAGTCAGTGTCCCGCCAAAGGCAACAAAGGTTCCGTTGCTGGTCTCGCCCGCATACAACCAGGCCGCCCGGAGGGTGGCATACCCCGTAGACGTTGCGTCCTGCGCCCCACCCCCCATGTACATGCAGAAGGAGCGCTCATCAGCGACAACCGTCCAAACCGCCGTGGAAAGGTTCTGCTGGAAACCATAGAGCGGGAGTAAATGCGGCGTTGCCGACGGTGCCCCCTGGCCGGAGCGGAGGTTGTCCCCACTCGGAATCGACTTGGTCAGGTCGCCAGTAATCGTCTCCAGCAGCGTGACCTTAATGACCATGTACGTAGAACTGTCGTAGTCCGAAATGTTGATGATCCCGGTGCCCGGCCCGTTGCGCAGGCTGAATCCGCCGGTGGCATCATGCACCAACGTCCACCCCGCCCCCGGCTTGTCCTGATAACCATTGACCAGGCAGGCCAACAAGATCGTCCTGAGCTTGTTGGCAACAGTACCGGTCAGGGTTCGGCTCGGGCTGCCTGTGTCTTGCCAGTGGTAGATTCGTGCCATTAGTCAGCATCCCCTCGAATCTGCAGACGGAACTCATCGTCCTCAACCGTGCCCTGCCCGCTCAGCACCGTGCGCGCCAGCCAGACAGGGCCCAATGCCGAATCGGTGTTGAAGCGCACCGCGTTGGAAGCCGCCCAGCCCGCCCCCAGCCATCCTTGCGGATTGTGAAATACGGGGTTCCCGTCTCCGCATTGATCGGTGAGCAGTCAGATGCCACGCTCCCGGAGCTGATGACACCCAGTTTCTCTTCCACCACGTTGAAGGTGGTTGCCGAGGTGAACACCAGCGCCCACTTCCCGTCGATGGCGCCCATGTTGGTGATCACCGGCGGGTAGCTCAGCAGGTTGTAGTTCGCCGTGGTGGTCTCGCCGACGGGCGCGTCCGTCCAGTTCGGCGCCCCGGTGTTCCAGGCCTTCTGGGTGAACCAGTGGTGATAGCGCGCCTGCAGGTCGCCCCAGCTGAGCGCGCTGCTCACCGTCGCCTCGTTCGCCGGCATGTCCCAGGGCACCGGCGAGGCCAGGCCGATCTCGCCGCTGATCTGCACCTCGGTGCACAGCGTCATGTGCTCGACGCGGTCGTGCACCACCAGCGGCAGCGTCAGCGGGTTGCCGGCCTCGTCCTGCAGGACCAGCGGGTTGGCCCACGTCACCGTTCCCGCCGCGCGGTTCGCCGTGAAGCTGGCGGCGCGCAGGGCGGTGCCGTTGGCGTCGAACACCTCGATCTCGGCCTGCTGCTGCCGCGTGAGTGCCAGGGTGCCACCGGCCACAGGCGAGGCGACTACGGTCTCCGCGACGTGGCGGATCACCAGCACGTCGGCCTCGCGGAACTGCGGCACCCGGCCATCTGCCGGCAGACGCACCGGATCGAGGCCGATCAGGTTGGCGTCCAGCGGCAGGGTGGAATACACCACCGCGTTGTAGCGCAGCAGGATCGGGATCACCGGGATGTCGCTGGCCCCGGTCTGGTCGTCCAGGTTGCTGGTGAACCGCAGCCTGACGATGCCCGTCGCGATGTCCACCGTGCCCTTGATCACCGCCCCGCTCAGCACGCCGTTGGCGTCGGCCGTGGCCGTCACCACCTGGGCGGTGTCGACGCGCACCGCAGTGACCTGCAGGCTCGCCGGCCGCAGCGGCGCCCCTGGCGTGCGGAACGTCATGGCGTTGACCGCGAACCCGGAGTTCGTGGTCAGGCACGCCAGCAGCGTGACGGCCGCCGCAGCGCCGGCCGGGTAGGTGCTGAGCGTGGCCGCGCGGCCGGCATAGTCCACCGAGCCGACCGCCACCCCGGCGTTCGTGGTGCTGCTGACGTTCTTGTAGAGCACGCCGGAGCGGTCCACATAGGTCTCACCGGCATACGTGAACACCAGCGAGCCCGGCAGGATCGTCTCGGCAACGCCCGGCAGCAGGTCCAGGGTGACCGGGACCACGGCCTGGGTGTCGGTCTGGTCGCCGTAGCTCTGGCCGTTCGACTGCGCGCGGATGGTCAGCGTGCCGCCGAAGGCCTCCATCTCGCTGCGGTCGGTGCTGACCAGTTCGATGGTGTCCGGGTTGAACCCGTGCTTCTCCGTCGCGTAGGTGAATTCCTTGTAGGTGTAGGTCCGCGCCACCTGCAGCGAGCAGGCGCCGGTCGAGTAGTTGATGCTCCCGGCCCGGCCACCGCTCCAGCCGCCGGCGGTGTTGTCGCTGACGGCGTTGTTGACCAGCACTTCGGACTCGTACACCGGCAGGCTGTTGCCGCTCTCCAGCACGCCGTGGTCGATAGCCGGCACGGCCTGCCGCTGCTTGGTGATCCAACTGATCTGCACCGAACCCGGCTTCAGCGGCGCGCCCGGGATGGTGAACGTGGTCATGCCGGTGCCGTCCGAGGTCACCGCCAGCGGGGTGTCGGTGAAGGCACCTTGCTGGTAGGTGTGGGTGATCGCCGTCCCGGCGTCCGGGGTGGCGGTCAACTCCATCGACACGGTGCCGGCGGCGTAGTTGATGACGCCGCTACCGCCGGTGCCGGATAGGGTGCCGTTGCCGGCGTCGGTGATGGTCTTGTTCACCCCGCCGACCTTGAAGGTGGCAACGTAGGAGCCCGGCAGCAGCCCCTGGTGGGGCAGCGTGCGGTTGACCTTCGCCTTGGCCTGGATGCTCACGCCGGTGCGCTGGGTGAACGCGGCGCTGTTCTGCCCCACGTATGCCCAGATCACCGAACTACCGACATCCGGCAGGGCGTTCAGTGTCAGCGAAACCGAGCCCGTGCCGAACTGGATGGTCCCGGTGCCCTCCCCGGCCAGCTCGCCGTTGCCCTGGTCGCGCAAGGTCTGCCACTTGCCCAAGGCCATGTAGGAGATCTCGAGCGTGCCCGGCATGGGTGGCGCGTCGGACAGGCTCAGCGTGTACACGTAGCCACGGTTCGACAGGTCGACCGGGATCTCGCCGGTGACGGTCTCGCCGGTCGCCGCGGCGCCGGGCTGGTGGCTGGCGGTGGCCGCGCCGGTATAGCCGGCCCCGGTGCGCACCAGGTTGATTTCGCCGGTCTCGTAGTCGATGGTGCCGCTTGTAATCCAGTTGCTGCCCGACACGAAGCGGATGCCACCTTTGCTGTCGTCGGCGAAGGTGCCGCCGTTGACGGACAAGCTCAGGGTGCTCGGGGCGCAGCCGGTGCCGAGGAAGGTCCGCGACTGGCCGCCGCTGACCAGGGCGAACGTCAGGTTGACCGAGCGCGCCGGACCGGTGGCAAGCACGATGCGACGCTGGTAGCCGGCCAGTTGGTCGATCAGCGCGTTCTCGCGGGTGCTCGACGGCACCAGCTGGGCGTAGACGGATTTCACCCGCACGCTCAGGGCGCCCTGGGCGATGCCCTGGGCCAGCGGGCTGATGCCGTAGTAGTGCGCGGCGTCGGCGACCTGGGTGGTCAGGATCTGGCTCTTGGTGCCACTGGAGCCGGAAGGCATCGCGGTGCCGGCCGGCGTCGGCTGGCCGCCCGGGAACGTGCTCAGCAGCGGCGAGCTGATCGACAGGTCGAGGCGGCGCCGGGTGAAGTTGACGAAGTTGCCGTTGCCATAGTCGTACGTGAAGCTCTCCAGACGGGCGTCCACGCTGGTGATCCGCACGTACTGCGACAGGGCGCCGTTCACCAGTTGGTAAACCTCGCCGATCTCCGGCAGGCGCTGCTCTTCTCGCTGGATGCAGGCGATAGCGCGCTGGCCCTGCAACTGGTTGCCCAACAGATCGAACGGCGCGATCACCGCCGGCACGACGTAGGACTCGATGGCGTTGCGGGCGTCGGCGCGCTCGTCGGTCTGGGTGCCGCCGAACAGCAGCACCGACACGCGCGGATCGGCCGGGGCCTGGGTGAGGATGGCGTGGGCGCCCAGGTAGCTGTCGCTGTTGGTCGACTGGACGCCCGCGAAGGCCTTGCGCAGGTTGATGCGGCCGATGGTGCGGTCCAGGCGCGAGATGTCCGGGAACAAGTTGTTCACTTCGGCATCCACCACGGCCTGCCCGGTGGCTCGGCCGCCGCCGTCCGACTCGTCGGTCAGGCGCTGGGACTTGAGCAGCTTGATGTCGCTTTTGCTGATGGCCATGTGTGCTCCAGCCAGAAACGAAAAACCCGCCGAAGCGGGTTTGGGAAAGGGGGGAAGAGAGAGGGATCAGGCGACGGGGAAGTCCCAGCGGATCAGCTGCGGCCGACCGCCGCCCTCGCTGGCCTGGGCAAGCCGGGAATCGGCACGGCTGCCTCCGCGGGCGGGCTCGCCCTGACAGCGCGCCAGGGCCTGGGCGATGGTTTCGGGGGAGTCCGGGCTGACCTGGAGGGCCAGTTCGGCCTCGGTCAGCGGCACGGCATCGTCGACCAACCAGCGGCCGGCGGGCTCGTGCTGCTCCATGATGGCGACAGCGCCCAGCGGCGAACGAGCGGCCACGATGCTGCCGCCCATCCAGTAGGCAATCAGTTGCATGGTGTTCTCCGGGTCAGGGTGTTTCGGGGGCGGGGGGCCACTGTGATCAAGCGCAGGGTGATTTCGTAGTCCTCGGCTGGCCCCGGGTTCACCGTGCGGTGCACCTGGGAGGCTTCCAGGGGCGCCTGGCCGTTGGCCCGGTTCCACGTCACCGAGAACTCCCGGCCGTCCGGCAGCACCAGGTCCATGACCTTCAGCCGCTGGTCGCGCAGGGCCTCCAGCTGCCGCACGACCGACAACGGCGTCCAGGCGCCGCCGTTGGCCTGCAGGGTGATGGGCCGACCGTGCAGCTTGATGCCCTCCTGCACCAGGAGGGCGCCGGTGATGGAGCGCTCCTGCTCCTGCGCCACCGAGTCCCAGGTGAACTCATCGGTCCATTCGAGCTGGTCATCCAGTTCGATGCTGTCGAGCATCATCAGCTAGTCCTCAAGGCAGCCTTGCCGAGCACGTCGAGCAGTTGGCTACCGTCATCGGTGACGCCGACATCTACGCTCCGCCCCTGGACCTCGAGGCGGATGGTCTTCATCGGCTGGGAAGGTGCTGCAGTTGCAGGAGCCGCCGCGGCCGGCGCGGGAGCCTGTGCCTGCGCAGCGTTCTGGGCGTCGACGCGCGCCTGCTGGTCCGCCAGTTGGCGCTTGGCGTCGGTCTCGGCCTGGATCTGCTGGAGCGTGGCCAAGGCCTGCATCAGGTTCTGCACGGCGTTGAGGTCGCCGGCCTTCTGTGCGTCGGCCAACTGCGTCGTCAGGTCCTGCTTGCGGCTGTTGAACCTGCTACGGTCCACCGCATCCTGCTCGCCGCGCAGGCCCGCCAGCTCTTCCCGCAGGCTCGCCAGGGTGTCGCGCGAGCCCTCGGACAGCTGCTGCATCCGCTGTTTGGCCGAGTCAATGCTGCTCTCCAACTGCCGCAAGTCGGAGTCGCCCAACAGGTTCATGCCATTGCGCGCGGCCTTGGCCTGCTCCAGGAACTGACGCAAGGTGATCTCGCCCGTCTCGTAGCCATCGAGCAGGCTTAGCAGTTGCCGCTTCTGCTCCAGGTACGACACCGCCACGCTGTCGCTGTCGGCCTTCATCGACAGGGCCCACTTCCCGAGGCTGGAAACGCCAGGCATCGAGGCAGCGGCCTCGACCTTGCCCATCTCCTCGCGCACGCGCTGTAGCGACTCGGTGGTGCTCTCCAGCGAACTGGTGTCGATCTGTGGGGCCGCGCTGGAGAGGCCGCGCAGTTGGTCGAAGGCCGCCAGCGCCTCGGCGCTGAGCTGGGCCAGCGGCGCGCGGGTGGAGCTGATCACGCCGGAGAAGAAATTCGCGAAGTCGGACATGTCCTCCTTCACAAACCCCACCGACTTGCGTTCCTCCTCCATGGCGTCGCCGATGGCCTTGCGCTGCGCCTCCAGGGAGTCGGTGGCCTTGTCCGTCGACTCAGCGAAGGCATCCATGCCCTGGGCGCCAGTGGTGCCGGCAGCCTTCATCTCGGCGATCTTCTCGCTGAGCTCCTTCTGCGAGCGGTTGAACTCGTCCGCCTTGATCTTGCCGTCGTTGTACAGCTTATTCAGCGCGGTGCGGATGTTCGAGATATCCGCCGAGGTCCTGGCATTGGCGATGGCGTTCTGTACATCCTTTAGCGACTCCAGGCCTGTGCTCAGGTCAGAGACACCCAGGGCCGCACCGCCTGCTGCCTTCTGCAGTTCCTTCAGCTTGGCGTTCAGTACGCCGGCACCGTTGGCATATTCCTGCTGGCTGAGATTGCCGGCCTGGTAGGCCTTGCGCATTTCCTCCTGCAGCTTGGTCAGTTGGCCCACCGAAGTGGCCGTGCTGATCTGGTCCAGCGCGTTCTGCAGGCCGGTGACGGCCTGAACCGCCTGAGCGCTGGCGTCCTGCGCGCCGGTCTTCAGGTTCTCGAAGTGCTCGGTAATGACCTGGCTCTGCTCGCCGGCCGCGCTCGCCGTGTCCTTGGTGCTGGTGTCCCAGGCTGCCGCAATGTCCTTGGCATCTTGCTCGATCTGCGCTTTGAAGGTCGCACTCAGGCCGGTAAGTATGTTTTGCACGCCGGCCACCGAGGCACGGATTTTCTCGCCTCCCAGGGCATCAGGAATCTTCGCCGCGATCTTCTCAATACCGGAGACCATCAGGCCCATCGTGCTGGCCCAGGTAAGCCCCAGCGTACTCAGGCCCGAGGTGATGCCGTTGAACAACGTGCGGAAGGGCGCGATAAACAACTGCACCCGGGTGGCCATCTCGTCGATTTCCGACCGGAACCCGCTGAGCCAGGTTGAGGTGTTGTCGACCAGCGCCTTGAAGTCCACCTCCCCCAGGCGCTTGATGAAGTCGCCAACCCACTCGGCGCCCTGCACGAAGGCGTCCGACAGGCCCTTGGCCAGTTTGTCCAGGCGCCCGTCAGCATCCATCTGCGCGATGGTGTCGGCCAGGGCCTGCAGCTTGCCCTTGACGTAGTCCAGCGCCCCCGCGTTGGCGATGCGGTTGAGGAAGTTGGTGGCGGTGTCCTGCAGGTTGCTGATCAACCCGCTCAGGCGGCTCATGTTCGCCGCGGCAGCACCGCCCGAGGTGCGGCCCATTTCGTCGATCAGGGCCTTGATCACGTCGCGGCCGAGCTTGCCCTTGCTCGCCAGCTCCTGCAATTGCTCGACGTTCTTCCCGGTGACGTTGGACAGCATGTCCCACACCGGCACGCCGCGCTCGACGAGCTGCAGGATTTCCTCGGTCTGCAGCTTCTGCTTGGCCCAGGCCTGGCCAACCGCCGTAGCGATCCCCTCCAGGCGCTCCATGCCGCCGCCCAACTTCTCCGACTGGTCCTCCAGGGCCTTGAAGGTCCCATCCATCGGATCGATGCCGTAGGCCTTCAGCAGCGCGAAGGCATCGGTGACCTCCTGCAGTTGCAAGGGGGTGTCCTTGGCGAACTTGGTGATCCAGGCGGCAGCCTCCTGCCCTTTCTCCACCGAGCCCATCAGCGACGTCAGGCGAGTTTGCAGGCCTTCAAACTCATCGCCTGTCTTCAGCATCGAGACGATGCCATCACGTACCGCGCCGACGCCGCGCCCGATCAGGCCGAAGGCAGCATTGATCCCCACGAAGGCGGCCGCATACCCAACGGCCTGGCGCACGCCAGCGGACATCGCAGAGCGGAGCGCATCCACGCGCGAAACATGGTTGGCGGCCTCGCGAGCCGCTCGGGCCTGGTCTCGCTCCAGGTCACGCAGCTCCTTGGCGTTCTGGCTGATTGCCTCCTTGGTACGCGTGACCTCGGCCGCCAGGCGCCGCTCCTCGTCGGCCAGCTTGTCGGTGTCGATGCCGGCAGCCCGGGCGGCCTGTTGCTGGTCGGCCAGTTTGGCGTTGAGGGCGTCCAGGGTGCGCCGCAGGGTGGCTGCGTCCTTCTCGGCAGCCTTCAGCGCAACTTCCAGCCCCTTGTTGCCGGGCTCCTTGTTCAGTGCCTCTCGCAGGTCGTTGACATACTTCTCGGCACGATTCACCGAGGTCTCGGTGACACCTACCGCGCGCTGGGTGCTCGACAGAGCGTTAATCAGGCCGCGGGCGCTCTTGGCATTGTCGAGGGCCTCGCCGAGCTGGCTGGCCTTGGCGCGCAGCGCCTCCAGCGCCTCGGCGGACTGCTTGGCGGCGGGAGACATCTCGTCCTTGCCGCGCAGAACGAATTGAATCAGGCGTTGAACTGGATTGGCCATGGATATCCTCGGGTAAGAAAAAGCCCGCCAGATGGCGGGCTGATGTCATTCAAAATCGTGGAAACCCAGGCGCCGGCTGAGCCAGAGGAACAACGGGATAAACACGAACCGGCCGAGCAATAGCCAAACCACAAGAAAGCCGATATAGAAGGCCCACTCGGCAGTCCAGGCGGATACCGACGCAATGTAAGGGCCTACTCGCAAGCAGGAGCTAATGGTGAACAAGAGGAAGAAGAAGACGTGGAGAAAAGAATATCTGCGCATTTTGCTCAATGGCCCCGCATCTACGAATGACTATGCTCTGGCCTCTGAACTGCTAGATGAGCAGCTAGCCAAAGGGAAATATCTCCGCAACCGGGCACAACCGAACGACATCGCCAACCTTGTGTGGCAAGGAATAACCACTAAAGGTCGTCTCTTTGCGGATGAGCTGGAGGATGAAATCAGGCGTAGCACTTGGTGGCACCGCACTCTTGTGGCCAGCGGCGGCATCGGGCTTTGGCTGCTGGGGTACTGCACCGAGTCGATCCTCGATTACGGCAAAGCAATGCTCTTCGGCGGATGAGGCCATCCATGGCCAGGCCGCCTTAGGCCGCCAGGTCCATCTGCAGGAACTTCGAGATGTCGTCGGCGACAACGGTCGGATCGGCGAGCAGCTCGATGGGGCCGGTCAGCTTCAGGTAGTCCTGGCCCAGGATCGGCATCTCCTGCAGCAGGCCGAACTTGGCGCGGCGGATGCGCAACGCGTAGGGCTCGCCCGACTGAGCGTCGTTCAGGCCGGCGATGAAGATCTCGAACTCCTTCTCCGAGCTGTTGAGCATCTGCACGGCAGTGCTCTTGCGCGGGGTGTAGTCAACCAGCACGCCGGTCTCGTCGATGGTGGTGCCGGACAGCACCTGGATGCCGTGGGGCGTCAGCAGGTAGTCGGTGCCAGCCGCCAGGGGATCGCCGCCGGCGGTCTTGACGGTGATGGTCTTGGTCATGTCCGGCATGTACTTGAACGGGATCAGCTCGAAGGCCACGCCGGCGGAGGTGTGAGCCTCGCCGGTGATCGCCGCGGTGGGTGCCACGGTGATGGTGCCGCGAGTGATCGCCGCCACGTTCTCCGGGGTGATGTCGTAGAGGCCGATGGAGCCGGTCACGTCGGTGGGCCGGGTGCGCACGTTGCGGTTGCCGCCGCCGCCCATGTAGTTCGGCAGGGCCTTGCGGTCGGTGGCATAGCTGACGTTGAAGGCGTCGCAGTTGCCGAACGGCAGCAGGCCATCCTGCGAGCCGTACAGGCGGGCGAAGGGCTGGCCCTCGCCGATGAAGGAACGATCAATGGGCTGGAGCATGTAGGTCTCCTCGAGGGATTGGCCGGCGCTTACTTGGCGCCGCTGGTTTCAGTGGTCGGCGCCGGGGCGGGCGCAACGGGCTGGGCGGCGGCCTTCTCGGCCTTGGGCTTGGGCGCGAAGCCATGGGCCCAGGCGTGTTGAGCCACAGCCTCGGAAACCTCGACGGGCTCGGTGCTCTTGGCGTAGTGCGTCGGCTGGCCCGCTTCGCGATAGATGAAGGCCTTGTCGATCTTGATCTTGGGCATGGCGCCCTCCTGAAATGAGAAGGCCGCCCGGAGGCGGCCTTGAGAGGTCAGAGTTTCTGGTGGTAGGTGAAGGTGATGGGGATCACGCGGAGCCCCCAGCGGCGGCCAGGTGCGGGAAGCTGCCCGGCCGAGACAGGGAAGCTGACCTTCACAAGCCCGGGCACTTCCACACCGGCCTTGAGCCCCTTGAGGGCCTGCTTGATGGCCAGCCGCGCCACGCGGAGCGCCGGCGCCGCACCGCGTTTGCGGCTCATCGCCACGATGTTGATGGTCCAGGACTCCCTGACACCGCTGGGCGTCCGCTCCTCTTCGACGGTGTCACCGTCCTGCAGCAGGATCTGCTGCTCAGGTTCGGCCTCGCCGTCGGCGTCCATCACAGCCTGGACGTGGCCCTCCCGGACCACACTGCCAAACCCTGGCACAACGGCGAGTCGCTGCTGCAACTGGTCGATGATTGCGGCCTGCACGTCGATGATGTCTTCGCTCATTCGGGCACCACGTAGAAGGTGATCAGGTGGCCGTCATCCTCATGGATGCCGTCGATGTACCAGAGCCGGCCGCCCTCATCCCGGAAAGCTCCTTCCTGGTCGTAGGGCTGGAGCCGATGTTTCTGGACGCCCATCGTGCGCAGCCGGTCGACGGCTCGCTCTACCAAATCGTTCGGGATCACACCGTCGTTGATCTCGACCGGCAGGGCCTCGGCGATGACCGCCCCCTGCCGGTCCAGATAGGCGACCTGGCCATCACCGAGCACTTCCAGAAGATCCGCATCCATCTCCTCGACCAGGTCGTCGAAGAAGGCCATGGTCAGGAACCGCCACCCTGCTGCAGGAGATCATTGCTGGCACCGCCCGCGGCATCGTCGGTCGGCGCCGAGGCGCTGGCGGCTCGCGCAGCAGCTTGAGCGGCCGGATCGGTGATCACCGCGATGACCTTGCGGGTGACCAGGTCGTCGCGAATCTCGGTGGTCGGTGGGCTGTAGGGCTGCCCCGGCAGGAAGACCTTCTTGCCTTCCTGGATGCAACCGTCGATGACGATGTATTCGGCTTTCTTCGCCATGTCACACCACCTTCGCGTAGACGAACGCGTCGGGTTCCAGGAAGCCAGCCAGCGGCGCGGCCTGCAGCTTCAGCCAGCGAACGCTGGGCTCTTTGGTAACCCAGCTCTTCGGGAAGCGCGCCGCCTCCACCAGGCCGCTCTCGATGGCCTCCAGGTCCTGAATGGCGGCATAGAGCATGGCGTTGCGGGTGTTGGTGGCCCCGAGGATCATTCCGCCGGCCGGGATCATCGGCTGCTCGTTGCCGTCGTCGTCGAGGAACCATTCGTCGTAGCTGTACAGGTCGACGCCCGGATCGTTGAGGTAACCGAGGTAGGTCACACCATCCGGCAGCGTCTCGGGCTTGATGATGCCCAACTCAGCTCGGCGAGTGCTCAGTTGCTTCATCACCAGCTCGTTTTTCTGGAACGCATCGACAGCCTCGCCGCTGAGCACCGCGACGTTCGCGGTACGCCCGGAATCCTTGGCGATGAGGCCGCGCTTCCACTGGCGCAGGTGGCCGATGGGGTCGGAACCCGATGCGTCCCACTTTTCGGTGCTCAGGGTGATCTTGTGCGAGGGCGACATCAGGAAATCGATGGTGTCGTCCAGCCCCTCGCCCAGAACACGCAGGCGGCCCGTGGTCAAGGTCTGGGCACACATCCACTCTTCACGGCGAATGATCTGGCTGTCGAGTTCGGCGATGTCCTTGCCCAACTGTTCGGCGGCTCGCCGCTCCGGCGGCTTGCTCGCATACGGGTTCTCGCCGGGGGAGCGCTTCAGGATCAACTCGGCCTCGGTCGGGATCTTCGGCTGGATGTAGGGCGGGGTATAGGTGTCCTGACGGAAACCCTCGCGCGACACCAGGCTGCCCGGCAGACGCGGGTGTACGAAGGGCGCCATCTTGCGCTTGCCCTTCACGACGTCGATTTCGACGGTCTTGGTGGCGAAGGTCTTCGGGGAGCCACCGTTGAAGAAGGTGCGCATCAGGAAAGTACGCGGCAGCTTCATCTCCTCGATGGCATCGAGCATGGTTCGGGTATCGAACAAATCCATGGATAGTCGCTCCTATCAGCGAACGAACAGGGAAAGGGGGCGCAGCGCCTCGGTGACGCTGGCAATGGTGTGACCAGCGCCCAGCTGCAGCTCGGCGCCGCGTACCTCGCCGGTCAGCATCAGCACGCCGGGCAGCGCACCCTCAGTGGTGTCGACGGCGGCATCCAGAATCACCACCGGCGACTGCGAGCCGTCGCTGGCCGCGCTGGCCGACAGCTTGTACTCGCCGGTGGCGGTGACCTCACCGAGGACGGCGCCACGGGCGAGCACCTGCCCGGCAGCAATCACTCCGGGGCGCTTGATGATCGGGAAGTCGCCGGCCAGCAGTTGCTCCGGCTCGTAGGTATTGCGTTCGGGGTTCGGCATTTCGGTTGTCCTCAGCGGGCAGCGCCAGCGGCGATCCAGGAAGCGGCGGTCTTGCGTTCCTCGGCTTCCTTGGCGCCGGCAGGCGGGGTAGCAGTGGAGGTGGAAGTGCTGTCCGACTTGATGCCGGCCAGGGTAATGCCGCGATCCTGAGCGGCCTTGAACAGCTGCAGGGCAGTTGCTTCGACGCTGCTGCCGTCTTCGATGGCGGCCTCGATTTCCTTCTCGAAGCCCTTCGAGGCCAGTGCGCTGATGCCCTTCAGACGGTTACGCTCGGCCGCGGCGCCTTCGGTGCGGGCTGCAGCCTGCAGTGCGTCGACGTCGGGGCTGGCTGCGATTTGGATATCCTTCGGGTCGGTGCCGGCGGCGATGGCCGCCTGCAGTTCCGCCGTGCTTTTGACGATGGTCATGCTGGGTTTCCTCGGGGTGTTGGCGGCCGGGCTGGCCAGTTCATTGATCAGGGATTCGAGCGAGCCCAGCCGATGGGCCAGGCCATGCTCGACGGCAGAGGCGCCAACGCGGAGGCCACCCTGGTCGCCCATTTCGGGGACCTTCTCGATGGGGACACCAAGGTTCCGCGCGACCTTGGCTTCGAACACGTCGGCCAGGGCGTTGATGGTCTCGCCGATCTTTGCCCGCCCCTCCTCCGTCGAAAGGTCGGGGCGTTTGTTCGGGGCGTTGCGACTGACGATCTCGTAGCGCTTGGCGCCGTTGGCGCCTTCGCCCTGGACCACGGCTTCCACCACGGTGCCGATGCTGCCGGCCATGGCGGTGTCATCCAGGACGATTTCGCTCGCCGCCGAGGCGATCCAGTAGGCCGCGCTGGCCACCGTGCCGCTGCCGTAGGCAACGATGCGTTTGCGCTCGCGGCCCGCGTACACCAGCTCGGCCAGCTCGTTGATGCCTGCAACGACACCACCAGGGCTGTCGATGTTGAGCACGATGGCCTTGACCTTCGGGTCGTCCAGGGCCGCCTGGATGTCGGTGGCCAGCACCTGGGTGCTGGTCGCGCCGGAGATCTCGCTGAACAGGTTGGCGTAGCGGAAGATCGGCCCGGTGACCGGCACGACGGCAACGCCATTGCGCATGCTGACGCGCCGGGTGTTGTCCAGCCGCTCCCCCTCTTTGGTCACCAGCGCCGAGGGATCACCCAGGCGGTTGGCAATCGCCAACAGGTTGTCGAGCGCGCAGGGCAACATCAGCCAGGGCTGCGATGCAGCCAGCTCGAATGCTCGGAGCATGGTTATTCCTCGTTCGTGGGGGCCGGCTCGGGCGCCATGACCTCGGCGCCCTTGGGCGGTGTGTAGGTGCCGTCCTGCCGGCGCTGGGTGATTTCCCGGCGCCGCTGGCTGTACACCTGCTGCCAGGGCTCGCCGGTCATCGCCGCGGTCTCCAACGTCTCGTTGCTCACGCCGATCTCGATTCGCTTGCCGGCAGCGTTGGCCTCTTTCAACTCGTCGATGGCGCCGCGCGCCGGGCCGATCCAGAGGGCCTGCAGGTAGGCTCGCCGCTTCGCCGGATCGCCATAGCCAGGGAGCGAGATCATTCCCCGGGCCACTGCCTCGTCGATCACCAGCTCACGCGAGGGCTGGCAAAAGTCACACGTCAGCCACCAGCGCCGCAGGCTGTAGAAGCGCCAGGCCTGGAGCATCGCCGCCCTCGCCGCGCTGTAGCTGCTGCTGTAGTGCAGCAGCAGTTCGTCCAAGGGCAGCTCCAGGGCGGCGCCGATCTGCTTGACCACCGACACGAAGAAGGGGTCGAACTGCGCATTCGGCCGTGCTGGGTTGGCGGTCACTGGCTCTTCGCCGCGGCCTAGGTCAACGATGGCACCCTCGCCCAGTTCGATATCACCGCCACCATCGTCTTCCGTGGTGGCCCCGCCGCCCTCGTTCACCAAGGCGCTGAGCGGCAGGTTGCCGGTCTCGAAGTCCGAGCCTTTCTTGATGAACACCGTGAACATCGCGGAGACCACGGCGGCCATCAGCTCGGCACTGCTGTAGCGCTCCAGCTTCTGGAGCGGCTCCAGGATCGGCGCCAGGAAAGGTGCACCACGCTTCTGCCCGGGCCGGTCCTTGTCGGCCATCACATGCAACACGCGCCGCCGGCCGGTTTCCGCGCCAAACACCTCCAGCCGATCCCAGGTCAGGCTGCTGGACGAGTTGTACTCGCCGGGGTAACCCCGGCAGACGTGGTAGGCCACAGGCGCACCGAGGTCGTCGAACTCCACACCATCGACCAGGTTGTCGGTGTCGAGAGACAGGTTGGGGTTGCATACCCGGTCGCCCTCGATCAGTTGGAGACGGGTGCTGAATAGGCAACCGGGGCGCTCCCTGTCCGGCGTTGCCACCAGCAGGTCGCCGCTGACCAGCGCCGAGATCAGCACCAGGGCCTGCTGCTGATAGTGGTTCAGCATCGCCTCGGCATCGCATTCCTGCGGGTTGTCGGCGTACAGGCTCCAGGTACGATCCAACACTTCATTCAGGCGGTCGGCCTCCTCCGGGGTGATCCCCAAGGCGCCGGCGTCCACCTGGGCGCGACACACCAGACCGGTGCCGACCACGTTGGTACGCATCCGGCGCAGCACAGCCAGAGCCAGCAGGTGGTTGCGCATGGCATCGCGGGAACGCGCCACCAGCATGCGACGCTCGCCGACCGGCAGGTCGCGTCGCGGGCTGGCAAGGCCGGGGATCCAACTGGCCATGCTGCGCAGCATGCGCGAGGCGCCACGCCAACGGGTTTCCACCCCGCCGCCACCGCCCTGGGCGCTGACCTGGCCGGGCTGGGCCGTCGCCTGGGCCAGCTTCAGCGCCTCGCGCATCAGCAGTTCGGCGGGTGATTTTCGAAACCAGCCCATGGTCAAATCCTGACGTAACTGATGCGGTTGCGGCTCTTGCCGGCCTGGGCGGCCTGCTCGCGCGCCACTTCTTCAGCGGTCTGCGCCTCCAGCATGCGCAGGCTTGCCAGTTCTGCACGGTCCAACTGGCGGTCGCCCTTGCGGAAGCGCTGCCCCTTGGTCAGGACCTGCTCAATGGACGCGCGGATGCGCGCCAGGCGTTCGGTGGCTTCACTCATGGTTTACCTCTAACGGCCAGCGCGGCTACGCGTACCCCGGCGCGCCACAGCACGGCGTGGCACTGGAGCGGTGGGTTCGTCGCTGGTGAACAGGGTGGGCTGGAGCAACTGCTGCTCCAACTGGTCCCACTCTGCATCTCGCAGCAGGTGGGTCTTCAGGCTTCGTGCGGCGTGCAAGGCGTACACCTCGCAGTCCAGCGCCTCGTTGCGACGGCCGGCCTTCTTCTGCCAGATCATCTTGGTGGGCTGCCGCGGGTGCGGGGCCAGCACCTCGTTGGTCAGCTGCTCGTAGTAGTCCGAGCGGATCTCGCTGTACCAGTGCATGCGCCCGGGGCCCGAGCCCTTCAGGCGCAGCCGCGAGTCGATCAGCGTCTTGGCCTTGTGCGTACCGATGATGAACACGCGCAGCCCGTACTTCGCGGCCTTGGTGTTGTCCTGGGTGGTATCCACCGAAGCCGGGGGCTTGGTGAAGATCTCCTTATCCTTGTTGTCCACCGAGGCGCCCTTGATCGCCATGATGTTGAAGCGCTGGCGGTCACGGACATAGGTGTATACGGCGTGGCTGCTGTTGCCGTCCGAGCTGTCGATGCTGACCGCCGAGATTGCCAGCCGGTGGCCGTTCTCGGTGGGGATCGCCGTGGCCAGCAACTTGTCCAGCTCCCGCCACACCCCGTCGGAGGTATCCTTCGGATCACCCTGGAGTTCGCCCCAGTACAGCCGCCAGGACTCTTCACCGCGGCCCCACCCCACGATGCACGCGGCGATGCGGTCGCCCTGGATGTCGACGCCGGCCGTCACCAGCAACACGCCATTCGGCGCGGTCAGCTCGGCATAAGCCTCGGCGCGCTTCTCCAGTTCGTCGGTCTTCGGTGCGTCGCTCTTGTACTCGTAGCTCTCCCCTTCCGAACTGTTCACGTAGGCGATCATCGGCCCGATGTTGCCTTGCGCCGCCGCGTGCTCGGCCTGCAGCTTCTTCTCCATCAACACGGCGAAGCGCGAGCCGTAGAACGTGGCATACAGCTCGTTCAGGATATAGCCGGCGATACCGCGGAACTCGGCAGTGCCAACCCAGCGCCCGTGCTTCAGGTTCGCGTTCTTCTGGTTGTCGTCCCATACCGAACCGCAGTGCGGGCAGGCGTAGTAGGTCGCCTCCGGCCGCTTGTTCCCGTAGACCTCGTGGTGGTAGTCCGGGTCCTCTGGGCAGTGCAGATTCTCGAAGCTGAGGGCGTGTTCCAGGCCGCAGTCGTGGCAGGTCACCAGGCCGAGACGCTTGTCGGACAGTTCCAGTTCAGCGTCGATGGCCGACAAGCTCTTGATGGTCGGGGTTCCACCGATGATGATCTTGGAGCGCCGGAAGGTCTTCAGGCGCTCCTTCGCCAGCTTGATGCTGTCCCCCTGCCCCCGCAGGTTCAGGTTGCAGTCGTCCGGTTCCTCCACCGCAACCCGCGGTACCGGCGTGGACTTCACACTGGCCGGGCTGTTGGAGCCCACCAGCTTGAGGAACCCGCCCGGGAATTTCTTGAAGTCCTGCCGCTGCTGCAGCTTGCGACTGCGCAGGTCAACCTTCTTTTTCAGCCGCGGCGTGGCCTCGATCATCGGCTCCAGCTTCTCGGCCACATACTGCTTGGCGGCGTCCGCCTTCGGGAACAGCACCAGGATCGGCGACGGATCGATGTCGATCCACTTCCCCAGGGCGTTGCCGAGAACGCCGGAGGTCCAGGCAACCTGGGCTGACTTGCGGCAGACGATCTCATGCACGTTCGGATCGTCGAGGGCTTCCAGTGGGCCCCCAGGCCACACCAGGTGGGGCGTCACGTCGAAGCGGTACTTGCCAGGCCGGGCGGTTTCCTCAGGGGACAGCCAGCGGTACTTGGTTGCCCACTCGATGGTGGTCATGCGAGGGGGCGGGGCCCACTTCCGCGCGATACGCGACAGGGCTTTAGTCGTCGTCTTCCTCAGCAAACGGCGGATCGTCCGGTTGCTCAGAATCCCCGTCGAGAGGGTCTTCGTCATCGTCAAGGTCATACTTGGCCATGTTCCCCAGGATCCCCGCGATGGGCTCGCGGATCAGTTCGTCATCGATCTCCACGCCGTAGCGCGCGGAGAGATCGGCGGCCAGCTGATCCGGCAAGGTGTTGATCAGCTCGACCTTGGCCGCGGTGACCATGGCCTCGAAGCGCTCGATCAGCTCGGCGGCCACGACCACTTCCTCCAGGTCCTTGGCCAAGGCCAGTTCCTCGCGGTCAGCCTTCACACGGTCGAGGCGGTCCCGGGCGCTCTCCTTCCTGCCGTTCAGCGCGGCGCGCTGCATCAGCCACTGGATCACGTCCTCGGTGTCGTACTGGTTTTCGTTGCCGCGCCCGACGCCGTATTCCAGGACTGGCAGACCATCGTCCTGCCAGCGCGTCAGGGTGCGTTCATCGCGGCCGAGGATTTCACTCAACTCGGCCTTCGAGACCTTGCGCCCCATTGCTAACTCCTTGAAAAGACGGACATCCCTGGGCAAATCTCAGCTAGAGACGAAACGCGGTTCGAATTACCCGTGTAGGGGGCCGGCCGGCGGGGAGGACCCGCCCTATCGCGACTTTTTCGTCTACAGCCTTCCCCATATCGCGATTTTTTGATCACGAGGTTTCCAGCTGTTTTGAGGTTTTGTCCTTAATCACTCTAGAGACGCACCAGAACGGTGCGGGCAAGCAGCGCCGGTCACGCCTTCGACTGCATCGCCAGAGCCAGGGCCTTCTCGATGTTCGCCTCTAGCAGTGCATCGTCCTCGGCAATGCGCCGGACGACATCGAAGAAGCGGAATCGCTCGCGGTATTGGGGCTGCCGCACGAAGGCGAGCACCATGACCAAGTTCTCGCCCCGGCGCTCGCCGATGCCGATGGGCCGCTTGCCGCGCTTCATGACGAAGAAGGCCTGGGCGTGCCCCTTGGCCAGAGACCTGGCGCTCTGCGTGGCGTTCTGGGTGGCGCCCGCCACATACTCCAGCGCTCCCAGGCCGGAGAGGATCTGGATCATCTGGCCGCGGCTCATGTTGCCGTACTGGTCCAGACGGGCTCCTTCGGCCGGGACGATGAACATGCCCTTGGGCAGGATGCCCTTGGACCGCAGGTTGCGCTCCGAGGCCTTGTCCACCCTGGGCCCACCGAACACCTGCGGCGCCACCCAGTCCTCAGGTGCCTGGGCCTTGGAGTTGTTGTCCTTCTCATCCTTCACCCACAGCGACGCCTCCAGGCGCTTCGCCGTCGCGTGCAGGATGCGAATGGCATTGCGGGTGAACGAGGTGGGCCGGTCGAAGACGTCGTCTATCTCCGCGACCAGCGCCTGGTTGGCCTGGTTGGCCGTGTGGTTCAGGGCATGGGCCAGCGCCTTGCTGGGCAGATCGCCGCCCAGCGCCGCCAGGGAGGCCACGGCGTCATCGAGGTCCGCCGCGCTGATGCTGCCGCGCATGGCTACTGCACCCGCCAGACCTGGGCCATGTTGCCCCGGGCCTTGAGCACGGCGAAGGTGAACACGCCGAGGAGGATCACCAGTGGCCAACTGTTCGCGGGCATGATCAGCAGCCCCTTGATGATGAACAGCACCACCGAGCCGGCGCAGCCCATCACCGCCCAGGCCATCCACGAGATGCTGCGGCGGAAACGGGCGTCGCCGCGCTGGAAGGTGAACAGCCGCAGGAACAACACGACGCAGAGCCAGAACGTGGCCTGCGTCAGCATCAGTTGCACCAGGTGGTTACCCATCCTGACCTCCTCGCGAGACCGCGCCGGGGCCAGACTTCCCGCGCTGGATCAACCAGAGCGAGAGCGTCACCACCAACAGGGCGGCGACGAAGGCGGCAATCCCGGTGTACTGGAAGGGGCGGTAACCGTAGACCTCGACCTCACGGATACCGGGGGCGATCACGTAGCCCATCACGAACGACGCGACCAGGAACAGTAGGCGCTGCCAGGTCGGGAATTCCTGGGTGGTGGTCGAGTAGATCAACGCACCGAACAGCGCCCCCACAGCGGCCCACGCATCGAAGCCGGCCAGGTATCCAGCAAAGCCGACGCCCGCGGCGCCGGCGACAACAGCAGCGGTCGTGCTCGCAGGCTCTCCCATCGCTCAACTCCATGCCGAGGGCTGAAAAGGGAAAGCCCCTCCGGGGAGGGGCTTTCAGGTTTCCCGGGGAGGGCATCGCCCGGGTGGTCTGCACAGCACGTGCATCGGTTGGTTCGGGCCTTCTGTGCGGACCTCGAACAGCGTGGCGACTTTGTACCCCCGACCGGAAAAACCGAAAGGGGGGATTTATCGGTTATTCCGACGGGGGCTGGCGGGGGCGCACGGGGGCTGGCGGGGGAGATGCGTCCGACGAACGGTAGCGCCCAGCAACGCCCTTGGCGGCCAGTTTCGCCCGCCGCGCTGCCTGGCGCCGTTGCTTCTCCAGTTGGCTCGGCAGCCGCCGCAGCGCCTCCAGGGTGCCCGCGTGGCGCCGCTGCAGCTCAGCCAGCACCAGTTCGTGCAGCCGGTGGACGTGATTGCGGTAGGTCCGGTCGGCGCCGACAGGCATTTCGAGCGCCGCCATCTGCACGGCCACCGGACGGTCGCCGAGGTAGCGCAGCCGCGCGAGGCGCACCAGGTGCTTACCCCGCTCGCCTTGCCGCTCCACGGCGTCGACGCAGGCCTGCACCTCGCGGGCCCGGTGATCCATGCTGCCGCCGCCGGCTGGATCACGCGTCCCCGGCTCGCCGCGCGGCGGCGCCCCCTGCCACTCGATGAAGCCGGCCAGGGTGCTGGAGAGCGAGCCGCCGGCGCCGGTTCCACACCGGCCGATCTGCTCGCCCCAGTGCCGCATCAGCACTTCGACTTCCTCGATCATCGGGCGGCCTCCCGAACTTCCCTGGCCACCGCCTCTGCCCGGGCAACTACCGGCTGGAGCAGCGCCATGAAGGCCAGGTAATCCGGCAGGCTATCCGGTACCAGCACGTCGTCGAACATGAAGACGCCATCGTAGACACGGAACCACCAGCGGTAGTCGCGGAGTCGGCTGAACGTCTTGCCACTGGGATCGCGCAGGTACAGGTCGTAAACCCCATCCACGTCGTCGTGGTACAGCATGCCGCGCTTGGCCGCGAACTCGCTGGTCGCCCCTTCCCAATCCTTGAAGCCGCTATCGAAAGCTTCCATCGACTCCGCGACGCGTTGGAACTGACCGTTCTTGAACCCGTATACCGCCATCTCTCTTCTCCCCTTCTCTTCTGTCGGAATGTCGGAATAACTGTCGGAATACTGTCGGAATTATTTTTCCAATAAAAACAGTTACTTAAGCCTGATTCCGACAATCCGACAGGTAATTTGAAAAAGCCTCACGTGTGTATGCGCGCGTACACGCGCACGTGAGAAAACCTCAAAAAGTCCGTCGGAATGTCGGAAACCTAGTGGCACTAGGCGTAGCGCCCGTCGGAATGCTGTCGGAATACTGTCGGAATGTCGGAATCATCAGTCCAGCTCTCCCGGGACAGGGATCGACCGTCGATTGAAGTGGGTGCCGAACTTCCGGCATTCCTTCCCCGCCTCGGCCGCCCAATTGCGCCCCAGTTCGGCCTTGCTCGCCGCGAACTCCGGCGTCACGAAGATCCGCGCCGTCCTGAAGTCATCTCGGTCGGTCGGATAGCGGATGTCGGGCCGCTCGCGGAGCAAGTCCCTCGCCGCCTCCTGCAGGAAGTCCCGCTCCCGACGCTTGAACTCGTTGGCCCCCTCGCACCATCGGCAGAACGCCTGCCACAGGTCAGCCTGCGTCACTGCCCCCGTGACAGGGAACTCGGTCTCGCCGGCCATCCAGCGCCGCACGAAGTACCGCGGCGCCGCCAGGCTGCCATCGATCAGCGCCTGCTTCTCGTCGTTCAGCGGCGGCTTGCTGTGCGGCCCGAAGCCCGTGAGGTCCAGGTTCATGAGGTAGTGGTAGAAGGCCTCGATGCCGCCGCTCTCGATTTCGCCCACCAGCGCCTGGAAGTAGCCCGCCGGCGGCACCCGGTCGACGTACAGGACCAGGTAGCGCCGGTCCCCATCGTCCAGGGCCATCGGCACCGTGGAGTTGGAGAGGAAGACGAAGTTGAGGTGGTTGGCTTCCTCCCGCACCGGCATGTTCTTCTCGTTGATCTGCAAGGTCTCGCCGGTCACCAGGTGCTTCAGCACGCCCTTGTAGTGCCGCATCTCTTCGCGGCTGACCACCTCCTCGGCAAGGGCGAACAGCTTTCGGCTCTGCCAGCCGGTGAACTGGCTTTCCAACTGGGCCTGACCGATGGTCGTGCCGTATTCGCCGTAGATCCGCCGGACGACCTGCTCCCACAGCAAGCTCTTGCCCGGGCCCTCGGCCCCGAACATCACCACGGCCGTGGCCATCTTCGCGCCGGGGTACTGGAGCGGGTAGGCGATCCACTTCAGCAGGAACAGGTACTCGTCCGCGCGGTTGTTGCACAGCAGGCCCAGGTGCTTGCGGATCAGCACGCAGCCGTCCGCCCCTCGAGGATCGGGGGTAACCTTGAACCCGTCGTACAGGTTGAGCATCACGGGATCGCATCGCTCGGTCGGATCGAAGACCACGTCCTGGGCCATCTGCCGATGCTCGCTTTCCTGCCACCACTTGTAGCGGGTGCGCCCTACGGCCTCCCGAATCGCGGAGAGCTTGATCAGCCGCGCTCGCTTGCGGTCCCAGGCGGTGTCCGTCCCGTAGATGACGACGAAGTCCTGCAGCAGCTCCTGCTCGCTGATGCGGAAGCCCCCCGCGCCCCCCGGAGTGGGAGCGCCCGGCAGATCGGCCGCTTCCGGGCCGCACTCAAGAGAAGGGGCGCAGGGAAGAGAGTCCTCCGGTTCTTCCGGCGGCGCCTGGGGCACGGGGGGCTGCTGGCCAGCCTCGCGAGGAACACCCTCGGGCGGGGGTTCCTCGCGCCTCGGCTCGCGCTCGATGCCCAACAGGCGCGCCGCGGCCTTGACCGCCTCGGACTGGTTGCCGTTGTGGTCGAGGATGCAGAACACGTCGAAGGCATCGTTCTGGTGGTCGTTGGCCAGCGGATCGGAGCCGTGGTGCGAGTACACCCGGCCCTCGCTGATGGTCACCCCCGGCAACCCGGTGCTGCTGTGCGGGCATAACCACTTCTTCCCGCGCTGGGTGTAGCCGTGCGCGGCCAGCAGCGACTCCACGTCGTGGGCCTGGTTGAAGGCATCGATCACCGAGCGCGAGCTGCCGGCCCGCCCGGGCGCCTTGGGCTTCGGCTTCGCGGCCTTCTTCGGCGCCGGCGCCTGGGGCGCCCACGGGCAGTCCGCCTCGGCGTCCCGCTTGAAGATGTCCCAGTTCTGCCAGATGCTCAGCAGTTCGTTCGGCAGCACCGGCAGCCCATCACCGCTGGGTGGCTTGCGCCAGGTGTAGGGCTTGCCCGTCCCCGGGTGGATGGAGGGCGGCAGCACGTCCTGGACCTGGCCAGCGCGCAGCTCGAACACGGTGAAGCGCTTCAGGCTGTCAGCCTGGGCCTGCATCTTCTCCAACTGCTCCTTGTCGCCCCGTTCCTTGGCCGCCAGGATCGCCGCCTGCGTCAGCTTCAGCTTGCTGCCGTCCGGGTCGTTCTCGTTGGGCCAGTTCAACGAGTGGCGGCTCAGCTCGACACCCTCGGGCACGCGGAACATCACGCGGAAGCGCGCCGGGTTGCCCACCACGGTCGGGTAGGCCACCGGCAGCGCGTCGAGATCGAGCCCCAGCAGGTCCCACAACACCTGGCGAGCCGCCGGCACGTCGTCGACGTCCAGCGAGCAGATGCCACTCGCCCCGAGCACCACCCCCATGTTGTGCTCCGGGTTCTTGGTCCAGAAGGCCTCGGCCTTCGCCGCGTCGGTGATCTGGCCGCCCGGGCGTTGCCAACCCTTGTCGCGCGGCCCCTTCTCGCCGGGCGGGATACCCACCACAGCCAGGCCCCGCTCTACATACCGCCGGGCCCACTCACTGCGTGGGCCATCAGGATCAGGCGTCCATGTCGACATCGACGCCCTCCAGGTTCTTGGCTGCCGGCTGCTCCATGAGCATGAAGGTCAGCGCGTTCTGCAGGTGGCCGATCTGCGCGCCGTCCACCAGCATCCAGCGCGGGTTGATCTGGACCAGCACCTCCCGCACGGCGCGCTCGCCACCGACTGCCACGAGGCGCCGCAGCGCCGCCTCGCCGAGCATTTTCAGCTGTGCGAACGACATGTCCGGCGACTCGGATACCCAGGCCGGCATATCGGCGCCGCGGACGATCCAGGCATCATCGGGCAGCACCTCGGCCTTGCGGCCGAGCGCATCGTCCACGGTCAGCAGGACGCGCAGACCGCGCGAGGATTGCAGCGCAGTGGGCGCCTGGCCCTGTTGCAGCATCCGCTCCATGCGGTTGAACGCATCGATGTAGGCCTCTTTCCACTCCGCAGCCCGCTTGCCGGTGAAGCCCCAGCAGAGGAAGGTGAAACCGTCGCGAGTCATGCGCCAGTAGGGCTCCGGCTTGTTGTTCGCCCCGGGCCGGGAACACTCCGCAAAATTGCGTAGTGTGAATTCCGGGGAGCAGTCCAAGGTCCGCATGCGTTTCAGGACATCGCAGTGGCGTTTGCCGAAGCGCTCCGCCACCTGCAACGAAGTGACCATCACTCGCCCATCGATGACCTGCAGGTCGCCCGCCATCACTTCAGCCACGGCGCACCTCCCGCAATTCTTGGCAGAACACGCAGCACTCGCAGCCGGGGACGGCGATACGCCGCGCAGCCGGAATCTCGGCGCCGCATTCCACGCAATGGGTTTCGCTGATGGTGTAGTCCGGCGCCGGGCGCTGCCGGGTGGCCAGCAGGCCCTGCAGGCGGTTCTCTTCCTGCTCTGCCGCCATGTCGAGGAGGTCAGCCATTGGCCTGGCCCTCCAGCAGTTGCTGCATGGAGGCGCGGGCGCCGGCCATGATGCCCAGCACGGCCCGGATCACGTTGGCGCCGTGGTATTCCAGGTCAGCGACTTCGTGGGGCTGCCAGCGGTTGTCCTCGGCGCCCTTGTGCAGGCTGGCGACGAACTCGCCCTCGCGCTGCAGCAGTTCGCCCACGGCCTTCAGCGCCGCGGTGGTCGCATCCACTGGCTCGGGCTGGTACCAGACGACACCGGCGGGGCGCAGCAGGGCATCCAGCAAGCGTGGATCACGGGTGCGCCCGATGATGTCTTCCCACTCGTCCGGGGTGGGCCAGCGCCGCTCCTCGTCGAGCTTCAACTTCTTCTGCAGGTCCTCGTAGGGGACCATCATGTCCAGGGCCAGCTTGGTCAGCCCGCCCAGGTAGTCGCGCCCGCTGCGGTACAGCGCCTCGCGCAGGCTCAACACCGGGCCTGCGCCCGGCAACAGGTCTTTCCGGCTCATAACCGTAAATACTCCTTTTACGGTGTAGCCATCGAGCAGGGCAGGCCCTACTCTATGACCACGACCGATGCAATGTGCTGTGTCGTCGTACGCCGGACCAGGGTGTAGAGGCCCTGACCGGCACCCGGCCGGCGCGGGTGTAGAGGCCCGCGCCGGCCACCTTCTTTCAGGATGTGGATTGCTCGCGCGCCCTCCGCTGTTCGTCGATTTGCTTGCCAAGGATTGCCAATGCCTGCTCAGCCAGACTTCCACGAAGCGATTCAAGGCCTTGAACGAGCGTTTGCTGCACTGAATGCATCAAGGGTTGAGGATCAAACACCAAAGTTCCGGCTGTCGTATCTTCGAGCGACTCAGCAGGTGCTGGAGCTGCAACAAAGGATTGAAAACCTTCAGAAGAAATACGAACCGTCAGGTCGAGGGTGATCCCAGCGACCTCCAGGCCCAGGGTGAACCGCATTGGTTCGTACTTCATGCCGCTCGCTGCCTCCCGCGGAGATAAGCCCAGTCGATGTCCGGCCTTGTCTCTTCGCATGCCACGACACCGCCGGTCTCTCTATCTAGATCGATCGCCAGGGAGGCGCTGGCCCTGCGGTGACCATAAGCAACCTGTTTCAACTGTCCTACGGAAGTCCCGCACTTGGATGCCAGGTCGCTCACATCCGTCTTCGTTTCGAGCTGTTTCATGTATTCGAGAAGAGTCATAAGCACCTCCGCAGGCAGCCAAGATAGCAACCGCTATTAGATAGCGCAATAGCGTGATAGCCCAAAGGAATTTACAATCTGCTAACAGGTCTCGACGATAGAGGCATGGACATATACGAACTCCGCGTCACCCTTCTCAGAGCCTTGATTGCAACGAACACGCTCAAGGACTTCGCCAACGCGCACGATGTGGATGCGTCATACCTGTCGCAGCTACTGAATGGCCATCGACGTCTCGGGGACCGCGCTGCCGGGAACCTTGAACAAAAGCTGGGACTACCGAGCGGCCTGCTTGTGACAGGACGCTATACGGTTGAGGACCTGCCCACGATCAAGCAGAAATGGGATTCCGTGGGGCTTGATCGGCCGGTGCTACCGCACCCTGCCTTCTTCAATATGAACATCACCGAGACCGCGCAGCGCGTGGCGGATGACCAAGCAGCTCAACAGCACCGGCATGAACTTCGGCAACGGATGATCCCTGTCGTAGGCAAAGCAATGCTCGGAACCAACGGCTATTTCGACGCAATGGAATTCCCAACAGGACATGGAGATGGCTACCTGGACGTCCGCAGTGACGATGAAAACGCTTATGCACTGCGCGTCGTCGGGAATAGCATGCACCCTCGAATCAAGAGCGGTGAGCTTGTGCTCATCGAGCCGAATCACCCCTTCCTGAACGGGGACGAGGTACTGGTAAAGACACGCGATGGCAAATGCATGATCAAAGAATTCATATACTTACGTGACGGCCAGTATCGATTCGACAGCGTCAACAGCGAGTACCCACCAGTCTTCCTTGATGAAAGCGAGGTGGAGAAAATTCACTACGTGGCCGGCATCATCAAGTCGTCCAAGTATCTAGATCTCCCCTACTAAACACGTAATAGCTCATGCTATTGCATGATGTGTTAGCTCTTGCTATTGTCTGCTCGTACCCACCTCTACCCCGGAGTACGAGATGCAACCGACACAGCACATGCACAAAGCCCGCTGCCCGGTGTACCTGCCCCCGGCCGCGGCCACCAGCCCCGCCGCAATTGAGGCCATCCAGGCCCAAACCGGCCTGCTGGTGATCGTCGGCACCTCCCAGCGCGCCTGCCTCTACCAGCCGCGCCCTGTCGCCCCCAGCGCGGAGGCCGCCAGCGGCCCGTGGGGAGGTGCTGCATGAACAAGCCCACCATCGAGGAACTGCTGCTGCAGATCCTGTCCACCTGCCTGCTGATCGGCAGCCAGGGCAAATGGAAGGCCACCTTCTACACGTCCAGCCTCGACGCGGACGTCTCCGTTTCGATCTACCGGGCCGACGACACCACCGCGCTGGGCGACCGCGTTGCCCACGCCTACGAGTACGCCTTCATCGGCTCCGACACCCGGGGCCGGCGCAGGAACCTCACTGAGGACGAGGCCCGGCAGAACCTGTCGATGCTCCTGACCTTCACCCAGCGCTACCTCAGCATGGAGGCCGCGGCATGAAGACCATCCTCATCGGCCTGACTGGCCGCGCCCGTTCCGGCAAGGACACCGCCGCGAGCTACCTCGCCGCCCAGTTCGGCCTGCTGATCTATGCCCTGGCCTCGCCGCTGAAGCTCGCCCTGCTCGACATGCTGAACCTGCCGGCCGCTGCCCTGGAGGGCGCCGCCAAGGAACAGCCCCTGCCCTGGCTGGGCAAGTCGCCCCGCGAGCTGATGCAACTGCTGGGCACCGAGTGGGGCCGCAACCTGGTGCACCCGCAACTCTGGCTAATGCTCGCCGAGATGAACCTGGCCAACCACCTGGAGGCCAGCCCGCAGGCCCGGGGCTTCGTCATCAGCGACGTGCGCTTCGACAACGAGGCGGACTGGATCCGCGCCAAGGGCGGCGTCGTCGTCCACCTGCGGCGCCCGGACGCCACCGCGGTCGCCGCGCACAGCAGCGAGTCGGGCGTCACGCTGCGCGAGGGCGACCTGTTCGTGGTCAACGACGGCGACCTGGCAGACCTCTACAGGGCCCTGGACGACGTGACGCTCGCGCTCCAGCTCCGAGCACCGAACGCAGCCTGAGAGGGCCCGCCATGAACCGGGATATCCGCCATGCAGCTGCCGCTCTGGGCGTCAGCGAGCGAGCCCTGCGCGACCACCTGCGGCAGCACAAGGACCTTAACCAGGACGGCACCCTGGCGGCCAAGCACGTCGGCCAGGGCCACCTGTTCATGGATCCCCGCTCGCGCTGGAACCCGCGCCTGGGCCAGTACACCCACTACAGCGTGGTGATGGTCACCGAAGCCGGCATTGCCTACCTGGCCAAGCGCCTGGGCGTGTCCATCACCGTCACCCAGCACAAGGACGACGTGGCATGACTCCGACTCCGAACCCCATCGCCGATGCCGTCGGCACGCTCAAGCTGGTCGGCATGCACTTCGCTGCGCCGACCGCCTACCCGGCCGACGTCCTGCAGGCCGCCGCGGACGAGTGCATCGACCGCCTGGGCGCCCTGCCCCAGGAAGCCGCCCAGTTGGGCCTGCTCTACGCGGCGCTGGTCGCGATCACCCCGCGCGGCTGGCTGCCACACGTGACGCTGACCACCGACGCGGTGCGCCCCTTCGGCGCCGTGGTAACCGACGAGGCCGGCAACATCGCCGCCCGCGGCGCCGGCAAGACCGTGGAGGGCCTCGTCGCCCTGGTGTCGGCCCGCCTGCCGGCGGGGTGCGGGGAGGCTCGATGACGACACTGGAGCAGCTCTACCAGCAGTGGGGTACAGCCACGCTCACCCTCACCCAGGTCCGTGCCGCGTACTTCCCGCACCTGAAGACCGACAAGCGCCTGCGGGCGCTGATCAAGAGCGGCGAGGTGGCCCTGGTCACCCGCAAGCTCACGACGTCCCGGCTGGAGGAACCGCTGGTGTACCTGACGGACCTGGCCGAGTTCCTCGACGCCAAGGGCATCAAGGCAGCTTGAACGACAGCGCCCCGGCGCAACCGGGTGGAACGACAGGGAGGGGTGGCAGCCATGTAACCGACAACGCAACGAGCAGGCCGGACACACCCCGGCCGAGCTTCGATTCGCTCACATACGGCGGCGTACGTGAGTCAGGAGGGCCTGGCGACGGGCCTTCCCCAGGGCGCTTTCAACGAGAGCGCCCTGGGGAAACACCAACCACCACCAACGAGGCACAGCACATGAAAAAGACCGACGTGAACGACTTCTTCAGCTCGCTGAATGCGGGCGTCTTCGCCAACCAGATCGGCACCGCCCTCTCCGACGTCGGCGCCGGCGTGGTCGATTTCGGCAAGAAAGGCAAGGTGGTCATCACCCTGGAGTTCAGCCAGATCGGCGAATCGAACCAGGTCAAGGTGAACCACAAGCTCGACTACAAGGTGCCCACCAAACGCGGCAGCCGCAGCGAGGACACCTCGCTGGATACCCCGATGTACGTCACCCCGAACGGCCTGGAGCTGTTCCAGACCAACCCGACCGAGCAGTTGTTCAACCGCCAGCAGGCGCCGGTCGTACCCCAGGACGTTTAACCCGTCCATCAACCGCAACCTCTACTGCATCAAGGAACACAGCACATGAAAGAAGCACTGCAACTGGTCCTCGCCAACGCCATCGCTGCCGCCGGCACCCGCATCACCGGCTCGGCCGGGGAAATGGCGGTCGTCCCGGAGGGCTTCAAGCTCCAGAGCCTGGAGCGCCTGAACATGCGCCGCAACCGCTTCCGCGGCGCCCTGACCACCTCCTCGCTGGCGGACTTCGTCACCTACGTGAATGAGCGCGCCAACGAGGAGACTCGCGGCTTCGTCGACAAGGACAGCATGTCCTGCCGCGTGATCTTCAACCTGGGCGACACCGACCAGGCCGGGCACGGCGACGACATCGCCACCCTGGCTCTGCAGCCGACTGCCGCCTACGCCGCCCTGCAGGCCATCGCCGGGCAGCGCCTGTCGCAGAAGGACCTGGCCGAGTGGATGGAAGACTGGCGCGATTTCCTGAAAGCGGTCACCCCGGACGATCAGGAAATGAACCTGGTCCAGGCCATCGCTGCCGTTCGCAACATCACCATCAAGGCCTCCAGCGAGCGCACCACCGTCGAGGGCAACTTCAACGCCTCGCGCAGCGCCATGGACCAGATCGAGGCCGACAGCCAGGACACCTTGCCCGGCTCGCTCATCTTCACCTGCCAGCCGTACGACGGCCTGCCGCTGCGCAACTTCGTCCTGCGTCTGTCGGTGCTGACCGGCGAAGCCAAGCCGGTGCTCAAGCCGCGCTGGGTGGCCGAGCAGCAGGTGCGCGAGGAGATCGCGCAGGAGTTCAAGGACCTGCTGTCCGCCGACATCACCTCCACCGACCTGACCATCGGCACCTTCAAGGTCGGCGAGTAACCCCTACCACGCAGCACCCCGCCGCCGGGCTCTACACCGGCGGCGGGCCCTACGAGGACACAGCACATGCAACAGACCATTCTCTACCTCATCGTCGGCGCCCTGGCCCTGGCACTCGCCACCACCCTGTTGGTGGCCTGGCGCACCGCCCGCAGCGAGTACGCCAAGGGCTACGACCTCGGCCACGCCGATGCCGACCGCCACCACCAGAAGCACATCAACGCTCTCCACGAGGACCTGAGCCTGCTCCGTTCGCAGCTGCGCCTGGCCGATGCCGAGCACCAGGTGAAGGCGGAAGAGCTGGCCCGAGCCACCGACGAGTTGGTCGCCGCCTACGCCCGCCGCGCCAACCCCTTCACCGCCGAGGACGCCATCGAGCTGATGAAGATCAGCGGCCAACTGAAGGTGACCGCCGTCATGGCACAGCGCGTCGGCGCCGCGGAGCACAGCGCCTGGGCGCTCAAGGCGGCGGACAACGCCAAGGCCCTGGCCGAGCGCATCCGCCAGGTGCTGGAAGCCGCCGCCGAGCCGGCGCCGCCCCTGCCTGATACCGCCCGCCTCGATTGGCTGGAAGAGACCGCCAGCGGCGGCGCCGACTTCGGCACCTTCACCTTGCACTTCACGGTTGGCCAGACCTTCCCGGGCACCGAGACCTTCCGCGCCGCCATTGATTACGCCCGGCAGCAGGAAGCAATGGAGGCTGCAGCATGAAGAGCGCACTGAGCATCAACGCCATCCCCACCGTCCACGGCACCCCGTTCGGCGGCGGCTTCTACATGGGCCAGTTCCAGGACGAGGGCGAGCGCTTCGCCCTGATCCGCGCCCCGAAGGCCCTGGGCTTCCATGCCCCCACCCGCTGGGGCGAGGCCGGCATCCTGATCCCCGGCGCCAACAGCTTCAGCAACGGCCTGGCGAACACCCGCGCCATGGCCGAGGCCGGCTGCGAACTGGGTGCCTGGGCGCTCAGCCTGACGATTGACGGCCACGAAGACTGGTACCTGGGCGCCCGTGACGAGAACGAACTCGTCTATCGCGTCTGCAAGCCCACCGCGCAGGAGAACTGGTGCAGCTTCCGCGACGGGGACAACCCCAGCAGCCTCCCGCCGGGCTACCCGTACACCGAGGAATCGCCGGCGCAGAGCCCCATCGCGCTCTTCCAGGAAGGCGGAGAGGAAGCCCTGGAGGGCAGAGACTACTGGTCCAGCACGCAGTACGGCCCGGACTTCGCGTGGATCCAGTACTTCGACGATGGCGGCCAGGGCATCGACCTCAAGGGCAACGCCCGGCCCGCTTTCGCCGTCCGCAGAATCAAAGTCACCCCTTGACCACTTCGCTTCCCTGCCGCGCGCGCAGCGCGCGGTCGGCTCCAATTTTTGAGGCCTGAACCATGCAGCACGAAATCAATCTCGCGGTCGGCAACACCACGCTCAGCACCACCAACGCGCAGCTCGCTCGCCAGGTGCTGGAGCAAGAAACCGGCCTGGTACCGTTCGCCGGCATTGCCGGTGAGCTGATCAGCCTGGACCAGTACCTGATACCGCCCGCCATTGGCCAGCATTGGCACGGCCAGGGCGGCACCTACGTCGGCGTGATGCGCGGCGAGAACGGCGAGCCGGACTACCACCTGATCGCACCGAAGCACGCACAGATCGCCTCGATCACCTTCGGCGGCAGCGGCTATCGCATCTCCGGCGCCGACCACATCCGCGACGGCCTGGCCAACACCCGGGCGCTGATGGCCCACAACATCGACCACCCCGCCGCCCGCTGGGCTACCGAGCAGCAGGCCGAAGGGCATGCCGACCTCTACCTGCCGGCGCGAGCAGAGGCCTACCTGTGCTGGGCGAACATCCCCGAACAGTTCGAGGACAAGGGCTGGTGGCTGACCAGCACGCAGTACGGCCCGAGCTACGCGTGGATCCAGGACTTCGTCGTTGGCAACCAGACCGACGGCCACAAGGACTTCGCCCGGCCCGCTTTCGCCGTCCGCAGAATCCTCATCCCTTCACCCCTTAACGCTCTGACCGACCGCGCGCGCAGCGCGCGGTAAGCGAGTTTTCCAGCATGGCCATCGCCCAACACCTGCCGATCTACAAGCGCGCCGGAGAACTGGCACGACTTGTGGCCGACTTCTCCAAGAACTGGCGCCGCGACTTCAAGCGCACCCTCGGAGAAAAGGTGCTCAACGAGTGCATCGACGTGTCGATCCTGGTCTTCCGCGCCAACACGGCCGGCGGCCAGGAACGAGCAGCCCACATCCAGCAGATCCTGGAGCGCATCCAGGTCGTCGAGCTGATGCTGCGCCTCTCGGTCGACCTCGGTCTGCTCACCGGAGCCCAGCACGGCCGAGCCATTCAGATCACCGACGACATAGGCCGGCAGGCCACGGGGTGGAAACGAAATGCCGCCGCATCGCCAGCCGTGTGAGCGCTACGGCCCTCACACCAGAGCGATTTTGATTCTGGTCGTGCCGCTGGCCCACAAGGCCACCGCCATGCGCACCAGGGGAACCGCCGGGCATCGTCCCGGCAGGCCCCGCGCAGTCTCGCCGCTGATCGGCCCCAGCCTTCGGCAGCGCGACGTAGATAGCACGACCTGGCGCAGAACGGCCCGAACAACGCGTGGATCCAGAACTTCGACGATGGCAACCAGAACAACGACCACAAGGACAACGCCCGGCCCGCTTTCGCCGTCCGCAGCATCGAACGGTGTCACCGGCGGCCATGCTGGATTTTCTATCGAGGCACTCATGCAGGCCTATTACGACTGCCGACGCAGCAAGCGCAACAGCAAGTCGGCGCTTGCATTCGAGTTCAACCTGGAGCGCAACATCATGCAACTCCACCACGAGCTGAACACCGGCGCCTACCAACCCGGCGCCTCAATTTGCTTCGTCGTCACCCACCCGAAGCCCCGCGAGGTATGGGCCGCCACCTTCCCTGACCGGATTGTCCATCACCTCCTATACAACCACATCGGCCCAGGCATCGAGCGGACCTTCATCGCTGACAGCTGCGCCTGCATCAAGGGCCGCGGCACCCTCTACGGCGCGCAACGCCTGGAGAAAAAGGTACGCAGCATCACCCACAACTGGAGCCGCCCCGCGGCCTACCTGAAGTGCGACCTGGCGAACTTCTTCGTCAGCCTCGACAAGCGGGTGCTGGAGCAGCAGCTGGTGGCACGGATCACCGAGCCCAGCTGGTGCGCGCTCGCGCTGCAGATCCTCTGGCACGATCCCCGGACCAACTACGAAACCCGCAGCCCGGCCCGCCTGCTGAACCGCGTACCGCAGCACAAGCGCCTGACGGCCCAGCCGGCCCACCTGGGCCTGCCCATCGGCAACCTGTCCTCGCAATTTTTCGCCAACATCTACCTCGATGCGCTGGACCAGTTCGTGAAGCACCAACTGCGGGTGAAGCACTACATCCGCTACGTCGACGATTTCGTCCTGCTGCACGAGTCGGCCAAGCAGTTGAACATCTGGCACGACCAGATCGAGACCTTCCTGACCGACAAGCTGCACGCTCGACTCAACCCCTCGAAGACCGTGCGCCAACCCGTTGCCCGGGGCATCGACTTCGTCGGCCAGGTGATCCTGCCGCACCGCCGCGTCACTCGCCCCCGCACAGTTGACACCGCCCTGCAGCGGACAGCCTCCGCACCAGCCGAGCAACTGCGCGAAACCGCCAATAGCTACTTCGGCCTGCTGGGCCAGGCCAGCCACAGCCACAACGACCGCCGGCAACTCGCCAGGATCGTGCAGCGCCGCGGCCGGGCTGTGGCCGCTACCCTGCGCAAGACGTTCAAGGGGGCCGCATGACGTCCCTCCGCAAAATCAACACCACCAACTCCCAACAGCAGCCGCTACCCTTTACCCGGGAACTGTACGTCGACCTGTTCGCCGGTCTGGGCGGCGCGAGTAGTGGCGGCCGCAAGGTCTACCGCGAACCGGACATCGCCATCAACCACAACCCCGTCGCCATTGCGGTCTACAAGGCGAACCACCCCAGCACCAAGACCTTCATCACCGACGTCTTCGATGTCGATCCGCTGGAGGCCACCGGCGGGCAGCCCGTCGCCATCCTCTGGGCCTCACCGGACTGCCGCCACTTCAGCAAGGCCAAGGGCGCCGCACCGCGCAGCCCGCAGGTCCGCTCGCTGGCCTGGGTGGTTGTCCGCTGGGTGCACGCCACCAGGCCGCGCCTGTTCTTCCTCGAAAACGTCGAGGAGTTCCAGAAATGGGGACCGCTCGACGAGCATGGACAGCCGATCAAGGACGAGGAGGGACGCACCTTCCAGGCCTTCATCGCCTGCCTCACCACCGGCTTGCCGGCCGATCACCCGGACATGCCCGAGATCATGGACGCCATCGGCTTGTGGGTACCGCAAAGCGCTCTGGTGCGCGGCCTGGGCTGCAACGTGGAGTGGCGCGAGCGCCGAGCCTCGAATGCTGCCGCCCCGACCATCCGCAAACGCCTGTTCATGATCGGTCGCACCGATGGCCGCCCCATCGTCTGGACCACCCCGAAACGCCACGAGAAGCCAAAGTCTGGCCAGCTCCCCTGGCGTACTGCAGCCGAGTGCATCGACTGGAGCAACCTGGGCAAGAGCATGATCGACCGGAAGCGCCCGCACGCCGACAATACCTGTCGCCGCGTTGCCAAAGGCTTCTGGCGCCACACCGTGATGGCGGACAAGCCCTTCCTAGTCCCGATGGACAACAACCACCTCGCGGCAGCCAACCTCACCGAGTTCGCCAACGCGAGCAACCAGCGGACCTTCAGCGTCGACGAACCGCTGCGCACCCAGGTCGCCCAGGTGAAAGGTGGGCACTTCGCCCTGTCGGCTGCGCACCTGACGCACCTCACTCACCATGGCGACCGCGCTGGGTACCCGGTGACCGAGGCCACGCGGACCATCACCGGAGCCAATCGCGGCGAACAGGCATTGGTCACGGCGATGATGGTTGGCGCGGGCGGCCCGAGCTTCAGCGGCAAACCCCAAGCAGTCACTCAGCCGATGGGTACCTTGCTGCCGGCCAATCACCGCGCTGTCGCCGCCTGCCACTTCGAGCAGGCCAACGGTGGCTTCTACACCGGCTCCGGCCGGGCTGCCGATACCCCTCTCAGCACCATCACCCAGGCCGGTTCCAACCAGCGCCTGGCCACCGCCTACCTGGTGAAGTTCTACAGTACCGGCGGCCAGTGGCAGAGCCTGACAGAGCCCATGCACACCGTGCCGACCAAGGACCGCATGGCGCTAGTCACCGTGGTCAAGGTGCCGGCATCGATCCTGCCGCCTGAGCTGCTGGAGAAGGCCCGGAGATGCGCGGCATTCCTGCACAAGCACCTGCCGGAGCACTTCCCCCAGTTGGTCGACATGGTGCTGCTTGGCGACTACGTCCTGGTGGACTTCACCCTCCGCATGCTCAAACCGATGGAGCTGAAGATCGCCCAGGGCTTCGACCCGGACTACATCACCGACTGGGGATGGTTCGAGGACAAGGCCACCGGCGAGTTGGTGCGCAAACCCGTCAACACCACGGACCAGATCCGCCTTATTGGCAACAGCGTCAGCCCCTGCGAATCGGAAGACCTGATCGCCGCCAACGCTGCGGACCTGATTGACCTGTACAGGAGGGAGGCCGCATGAGCCTATCCATCTGCCCTCTGACCTTGGTCGAGGCGAACACCTTCGTTGCAACACACCACCGGCACCACGGCCCGGTCCAGGGTCACAAGTTCAGCCTGGGCCTGACCGCCGGCAACCACATCGTCGGGGTAGCCATCGTCGGCCGCCCTGTTGCGCGCCACCTCGACGACGGCCTCACGCTGGAGGTGACGCGCTGCTGCACTGACGGCACCCGCAACGGCTGCTCGAAACTCTACGGTGCGGCCTGGCGCGCCACCCGAGCCCTCGGCTACCTACGCCTCATTACCCACACCCTCGCCAGTGAGCGAGGGGCCAGTCTGCGCGCCAGCGGCTGGCGGCTACTCGGCGCTGCTGGCGGCGGCAGTTGGAACTGCCCGAGCCGGCCACGCGTAGAGCGGAAGCACCAAGGACAGAAACAACTATGGGAGGCATCGGCATGACCACCCTCGACATCAAACAACTGGTCGATCTGCTCAACCTGGTCGAAGGCGCTCTCCTGAGCGCTGAATGCCACCTGTCGCTCACGGCTACACGCAAGGATATCCACGCTGCCCAATCCTCCCTGGCCAAGGCGATTCGCATGCTAAACGCCGCAACGCAACCGGCTACTACCGAAGGAGACCACCATGCGTAGCGGCCTGCTCATCGCCGCCGGCATCGTCCTGCTCGGACTGGCCGCAGCGGGCGCAATCATCGCAGTCCCACTGGTCCCCGCCTTCGTCGCCATGCTGTGGGGGTGCCACCCATGACGCCCAGCAAACAGGCCGCCCTGCTCCAGGGCCTGCCCAACGTCGCCCGCAAGGTGTTCGAGCAGGTCCCGATCCAGGATGCCTGGGAACCGATCCAGATCCAGACCACGCTCCGCGCCCAGGCGCGGAGCAACATCGACATGCACGTCCTGCGTGGCTGCCTGCGCACCCTCAAGGAAGCCGGCCTCATCAAAGAGACCAGCCATGGCCGCTTCCGCCGCGTCGACACCCGCACATCAGCCGCGAACCAGAAGGACAAGGAGCCGCCCATGGCCAAAGAACAGCGCCCAGTCACCGGCCAGCCGGCACCGGCTGACCACGATCCCATCGAACTGTTCGCCACCCTGGCGAGCGAACTCACCAGCCTGGCCGACCAGGTGGCCGCCAGCCTCAAGGCCCTGGCCGGCCGCCTGGAGGAGGCAGCCCTAGCGGCAGAGCAGCACCGCGAACGCCTGGCGGCAGACGTCGAGGCCGTGCGCAAGTTCAAGGCCGCTCTGGCGGCACTGCCGTAGGCCGCCGCCATGAGCTGCACCATCAGCTTCATGACCAACCAAGCCCCGGGGAGGACCGCCGCGCTACCGTGCGCGGCACCCAGCCCCGGCGGCCGGTCACCTGGTCCGCAAGCGTCTGGATGATCGCCCCGAATGGCGAGAAGACCACACACAGCATCACCGTTCCCGGCTGCACGGTCGTCGACCTGGTGCCCGCCATTGGCGAGCGCATCGACGCCCTGGCAGCGGAGAACGGCAACACCTGCATTCAGTTCGGCTGGACCGCCTGCGCCCACGGCGGCCGGAAGCCACGGCGAGGAGGTCGACGCAAATGAGCCTTCCACGATGGGTATTGATCAAGCGCGCTGCGGAGCTGACCGGCTACTCCGAGGACGCGATTCGCCACAAGGTCAAGAACGGCACCTGGGCTCAGGGCCGCATTTGGCGGAAAGGTCACGATGGCCGGGTATTCATCAATATCGAGGAGGTCGACAGATGGGTGGAGAGCGCCCCACAGGACGCGGCGTGAAAGAGAAGGTGGAGATGCCGGAGGGCGTCGAGATTCACGGGAAGTCCCTGCGTATCTCGTTCACCTGGCGTCTTAATCGCTACCGCGAAACCCTGTCCCTGCCGGTGACCAAGGCCAACATCAAGTTCGCCGTCAGGAAAC
The DNA here is from genome assembly GCF_029201425.1 of Pseudomonas sp. 273. NCBI lineage: Bacteria > Pseudomonadati > Pseudomonadota > Gammaproteobacteria > Pseudomonadales > Pseudomonadaceae > Pseudomonas > Pseudomonas sp. 273. The sequence continues at coordinate 1,078,184 of NZ_CP116775.1, read as the reverse complement.
GGGAGGCCGTCCTCCACGATATTGGCCAGGGAACCTTCGATTATGCCAAGCACTTCCCTGACTCGAAGCATGCCAAGAACGTCAGCCGGACTCGCGATGAACGCCTCAAGGTGCTGGTCGCCCGCTACAAACCACTCAAGGCGGTCGACATTACCCATGAGACCGAGCGCCGCTACGGCCTGGCCCTGGATATCTGCATTGACCTGCTTGGGCCGGAACGGTATGCCAGCATCCTTCTCTCGGAAGACATCCAGCGCCTGCGCGTCGACCTGCTGGCCGGCCGACAGCTGACGACGGTCAACCATTACCTGGCGGCGCTGGCCGGCTTCCTGGCCTGGTGCGAAAAAAATGAGTACTGCCGGCCGGGGCTGGCAGAGGAATGCAGCCGCTTCGAGGTCAGCGACAGAACGCCCGATCCGCTGAACTACTCGGAATACGAGCTGGTGAGGACGAAGGGCTGCCTGCATCCTGCGGACGGGGCATCGATCACACTCGCCGTCTATTCCGGTCTGCGGCCTGGGGAGCTTTGCGGGGTTGCAAGGGAAGACATCGACATGGAAAGCGGAAAACTCGAAGTGCGGCGCTCGATCACGAACAGCGGAACCTTCAAGGTCCCCAAGACTGGGAAGGCGCGAACGATACTCCTGCTCCCGCCCGCGCTGGAAGCCTGCCGGATCCTGCTCGACATTCCCAGCCCGGCTCCACAGCACGCAGTCACGGTTCAGATCAACCGGCACGAGTCGCGGGTGGACAACGTCACCCCGCTGATTTCGCCGCTGCTGCAGGCAACGAGGAAGAAAGTGAATCCCTGGTTCAGGCCCACATCCTGGAACTCGAAGTGGCACAACATCCAGCGGCGCGCCGGTATTCGCCCTCGCCGCCCCTACCAGACGCGCCACACCTATGCCTGCTGGTGCCTAACCGCGCATGGTAACCTTGCGTTTATCGCCAAACAGATGGGGCATAAGGATTTCACGATGCTGGTGAAAGTCTATGCGGCCTGGATGGATGACGAGTCGCCCAGCGAGCTAAACCGCATCTGGAAGGGCATGCAGAACATCCACAAAATTGCCCCAATGCTGCCCCACAAACTAGAGACCGTAAGCGTAACTACTTGATGCAGCACGAAAAAATCGATCTATCCGCGCATACCCCGATGATGCAACAGTAGCGGAAGAAGCAAGCTCCAGGCCGCTCAGGGCCTGACTAATAGTCAGGCTCTGTCCAAAACAAAATCGCGAGATAGGCCCTCTGAAAGCCGCATAGTTCGGCGAGTGATGAGTTAATTTTAGACAGATCGCAGCCCTACTGGCAGGCCTGCACCGCGGCGCGCAGCAGCGCCTCGTAGCCCAGGTGCTGCTGCCGCTCTGCCAGCAATGCCCGGACCTTGGTCTGCAGGCTGTCCCCTTCTGCAGCGACGCTGTAGCCCAGCTCGGCTCCTGCACCGCCGGCGCCCGGCAGGGCACCGCCACCGGCACCTCTACGCGCACCGTGCGCGGTTCAGGCTCGACCTGGCCGGCGCATCCCGCCAGCGCGACCGCGAAAATCAAAATCATCGAACGCATGTGGTCCTCGCAAAAAGATTTGCAAATACGCTCATTGAGCGTATTCTACACCCATGGCAGGCGTAAACGCCGACCACCGCCCCGGCGGAACCGGGCTTCCTGATAGGAGCAACATCATGACCGCAATCACCAAGATCACTCTGAACGGCCAGAGCCACTACAACTTCGGCGCCGAGTGCTCGGAAGCTGACGCCGAAGGCTACCGCGAGTGGATCGCCGAAGAACTGGCCGAGAACTTCCCTGGTGCCGAGATCGAGATCAACGAGGCCGACAGCACCTACTCGGTTGTCGTCGAGATCGATGATGAGTCCGACTACGACGCGGCGCGCAGCCTGAAGGACGACGTCAACGTCTTCTGCATGGACGCCTGGGACCGCTGCCCCTGGAACTGGGTCATCTGATCATCAAGCCCGGCTCCTGCCTGGCTTTTCGTTGGGCCGAACCATGACCGAATCCCTGATTCACCTGCGAGTCCAGGCGGCCACGAAAGGGCGTTGGGTTCGCGCCTCACGGGCCGCAGGCATGCGGCTCACCGACTACATCGCTAGCGCCGTGGAGGCCTACATGCAGCAGCAAATCGCCCGCGTGGCGATCCCCGAAGGGCTTGACTTCTCCGACCTACGCCTGGCGCGCGAGACCGACGGCAGCGTGAGTTTTGACTGGACTGTGATTGAGCGCATCTGTGCCGCCAGCGGGCTGCCCGTCGAGTTGCTGCGCGACGGCCCCGAGGACAATGTCGCCGGTCTTGTGATCAGTTGGTATCAGGCGCACCGCCAGCGCGGCGGCGCTACCGATCCGGTCGCCGAAGACCTGCTCAGCGAAGTGCGCGCAGAGGAAGCAGTTGGCCAGCACGTGAGCCACGCACCGGGACGAGCATGAGCAGCGCTACTCCTGATCCCGCAGAAATCCTCACCGCCCGCAAGGCGGTCGGCCTATCTCAGACGGCAGCCGCTGCGTTGGTGCACAGCAGCCTGCGAACCTGGCAGCAGTGGGAGGCCGGAGACAGGCGTATGCACCCCGGCCTGTGGGAACTATTCCTGCTGAAGACTCAGTTGCCAAGCCCCAGTTCGTGATCAATAACTACTTCGGTGGCGCCGCACTGATCACCCTCGGTGCGCTCCTGCTGCAGGCGCTGCGCGGCGGCGAAGTGCTGGCCGGCCTGCTGCTGGGCATCGGCCACGGCCTGGGCCGCCTTCGCCTGCCGCTGCTCGGCCTGGTTGGCCAGGCCAGCGATGGCGGCGTTCTGGTCGCCCACCAGTGCCTCGAGGTTGCCCCGAGCGGCGCGGCAGGCGGCCAGGTCCTTGGCGGCCTGATCGAGCTGAGGTCGGTAGTGCCCGGCGGCTAGCCACACGCCCAGACCGGCGCCGACGGTGACCAGCAGCAGCGCGGCCAGCACCAGGGCCAGCGGTTTCGCGAGAAGCTCGCTCATGCTGCAGCTCCCACAGCTCGCAGGTAGTTCGCCGGCCACTCCGCGGGGCGGGGCCGGCCAGGGCGCCAGACGCGGGCGTAGAGGGCCCAACTGCCGGCGGTGTCACCCAGCGCGGGGAGCGGCTGCGGATCGGTCCAGAGCAGCAAGCGTGCCAGCGCCGCGGCCAGGATGTCGTCGCGCTCGAGCGCGGCCCATACAGCTTGGTCGGTCGGCTCAACGCCGCGCTGGGCACAGATGCCGGCGGCGAGCTTCGCCGAGGCCTCATGCCGGAGCACGCCATGCACGCCGCCGCCGCGTTCCATCTGCCACAGGCCCCGTGCGGGCCCGTTGCCGAGCTGGCGGCGGTATTCGAAATGCGACTCCTGCAGGCCAATGCCCAGCAGCATCGCCAGGGCATGGGGACTGTTCATCCGCGCAGGCAGCAGCGACAGCGCCGGCTCGATGATCGAGTGGCGGATATTGATCAGTTCCATGGACTCTCCAGAAATGAAAAAGCCCGCCCAGTGCGTAATGCTGTTCCGCTTAAGTGAACAGCATTACGCACTGGGCGGGCCTTTATCAGAAACTAGTTAGCAGTCGATCCTTCCGAAAACTCTGGAAGAGTTCGCAGGTATTCGTATGCCTGAATGAATGCGTTTGGCCCGTCCAATATGTATTGGCCAAAATAAGGAATAATTGTGAATGCCTCATCTCCTTGTGTTACCTGGAACATAACAGCAAAGGACTGGCTGGGCTTATCGTCCGATATGGCGAGATAAACAACTTTTGCGTAAGTTCCCTGCAGGGGAATTCCTTTGTACGTGGTGTCTACTTTGAATGCCATATACCCCTTTTCAAATTAAAAGTTGACGACTTTCGTGTATATGCCAGAGCCGGAGTAGATGACCTTTGCCCTACCCCCGTTACTGGATTCCAACCGACGCCGTCCGCCAGAAATTCTTCCCCTACTCTTGGGTCAGAAGGTGCCGTAGAAAGTACATCGAGCTGTATCCGCATGCTTGTTAGGGTTTGTCCCAACATGGAGTTCGCTCCAGCCCGCTTCAGCTGCAGCCGGGTCACACTGGCCGAGCCGGAGAAGCCCTTACCAGAATCCGACGCGTACCCATCGATCAATACGTCGGTCGGGAAGGTACCGAACGAGGCATTCAGGAACCTTACTAGGAAATCGATGTGCGCGGCGCTGTCGTTGATCGAGCGGATACCATATATCTTGGCGCCAGATCCGCCGTCGATATTAATGATGGACTGAATCGTAATACCAATATCCGGAGTCGAGGCGCTGTCTAGCGTCGGCGTGAGGACAATCGGATTGGTGCAGCCTTCCAGTAGCATGTGCTGGCCGTTGTCTTCGAACTGCGGCGAGAGGATGGTGGCACCCGGAACGGAACGCAAATGCAGGCCTGTCCGTCCGCGTTCGAATTGACAGCCATCGATTACCGGTTGCCAGTTGGAGAAGATCGCGCAGGCCTCCCCCGTGACAGCGCATTGGAACCAGCAGGAGCGCAGGTTGAGGTTGGTGCCACCCTGGCCAGCGCCGACTCCAGCCACGAACTGCGAGGTGAGGCCCGACAGCACGTTGTCATCCAGCGTGCGCGCCCGCTCAACCGAGCAGTGCACCGGGTTTTCCAGATAGATACCGTGCGCGCATTTCTCAACCTGCACATCGAGAATGCGGTTTTGCAGGGTGACGCCGATATCGGTGCGATATGGAAAGAACACGCCTTTCTGCGTGGCGCCAGCGGTACCGATGACCTTCAGCTCCTTGATGGTGCAATAGCTGGATTCCGTGAAGTTGATCACATCGCCGGTATGCAAGGCGACGAAGGTTGTAGCGTGTACGCCTTCGCCTTTTAGCACGCGGCCGAGCCCGTTGATGACAGCCGTCGAACCAAGACCATAGCTGCCACGCGGCGCAAAGATGGCACCACCGTTTGGTGAGAGTGAGGTAATCACCGCATTCGCCGCGTTGATGGCCGGACTCCAGTCCCAGGTCGCCGGGTCTGCAGTGGGTTTGCTGGTGATGAACCCGGCAAATTCCCACAGGTTGAGTTCCAGACCATCCAGGGCCTGATGGACATTGGAGATCGCGCTGGAAAGCGAATGGCGAGACCAACCAACCTTGTTTGCGCCATCATCCTCGGCCAACTCTTGGCGCAATGCCGCATCGCCGACCGACACAAAGTTTGCTTCGTCGATCTCCCAATCATTCACCGTGGTGTAAGGCAGCGTCAGTGCGGCGCCGGCGCGCCAGAACTCGCCGTCCTTACTGAAAATCTGATTGACCTGGGTGATGGTCAGCGGGCCATCGGTGTCGTAATCGCCGATGAATTGATATCCGGATGCCAGCAGGAACGCATTGAATTCCGACTCGCGCTGCACTTGGGCGGCATCGAAATCGGCCTGATGCTCGGCTTGCTCGGCGTCGAAAGCATCCTGCCGATCATCCTGAGCCTGCTGGAAGGCGATCTCCATGCCGTTCCAGGTCAGACGCTGCACGCCAAATCTATCGCGCCATTGGGTGATCGTCTGGTCATTCACCCACCGGTCAAGAATGGCCGCGTTGTCCACCAGATCGCGTGGATCGACTGAGCCCCAGGTGCCAATCGGGTTACCGGTATTGAAAGGCGTGTAAGCCATGCGTGTGCTCCAGAATGCAAAAACCCGCCAGGTGGCGGGTTCAGGGAGGTTGTTCGGTTGTTATGGGGCGGTCGCGTCGTCGTATTGATAGATGCGCGAGTCGTAGTTCACAGCGGATACCGAGGCGCCAACATTGCTGTCGGGCTCGATTGAGGTGATCAGAACCGGATAAGCCCAACGGAAGAAGGAGCCGAACAGCAGGTGCGGTGGCTCGATATCCCACGAGACATCCGGGGTGAAGTCCAGGGATGGGATGGTGAGCGTGTAGTCATCCAGCCGTGTCGCAACGTAAGGACCAGAAACAGTTCCATCAGGCCGGCGCACCGCCACGACGTGCGGGGCAGTGGATGACCAGTCCAGCGGCTCGCTGGATTCCAACTGAACCACCCCGCCGGACAAAATCTGATACGACAGCAGTAGCGCGCTCTGCGCGTACCCAGGCACGTCGTCTGCCACTACGCAGTAGCTGAGATAATCGCTGTTGAGCGCATCCAGTTCCGTCGACCAGGTGTAATCCCAGCGGCGGTATAGCTGCACCATCCGGCGCCGCATGCCAATTCGATACGCGCGGTCTCGGTCGATGACGCCCGGCGCCTTGATCTTCTCGACTTTCCTTCCAACATCGCCGGCGATGCGGCATTCGACTGTTGCCGTTTCCCAGGTGTCGCGGTCGGTGTACTCAACATCCACGCCGTCATAATCGTCAGGCCCTGGAGCGGTGAAGCTCCGTACCAGCGCCTCGGTCATGTTCTGCGGCGTGTACATGTGATCGAACGACGACCGCGGCTGGTCGCGCACGGGTGAGATCTTGCCGCGCTTAATCGTCAGCTCGGCGAATCCAGCGTCCAATGCATCCTCGATGTTGCTCTTTACCGTCCCGGCATCGGTGATCGCGATGTCGTAGGTGTCTCCCCTGGACTTCCAGATGGCATCCAGGGCATCGAGCTGGGCCAAGTCCAGGTCCGCATCGGTGTACCCGATGGACTTCGCGACATAGGCCACCCAGGGCACGATGTCGCGAGTTGGTTGCGGGCTTGTCCACGCCCCACCACTGCGCGTTGGCAAGATGCGCACCGGCCTCATCGATATCTTGTTGTCCGTCATCGAGGAGATGCGGTCAGAGGACCTTACCTTGACCGCGATAGTGGTGACTCCGGCGTAGCTGGTTTTCCCCTGCATCTTGGCGCGCAGCCCATACCATTGCGCGGTATCGCGGTACTCGCTCGTCGAATTACCACCTTGGTTGACGAATACCTTGCGGATGCGAACCTCGGGACGCATGGCATAGGGCAGCGCGATCTGGTCGGTGAACCCCTGCTGGTCGAGTGAGTTCCCCGCATGGCTGAAGCTGACCACGGTCCAGGCGCCGCCGACAGCCATATCCCTCCACTCCACGTCGTAGAAGACACTGATTTGGTAGAACTGCCCTTCCCGGCCCACACCACAGAGGCCTTCCGGCATGAACACGTCAACCTCAATGAGAGAGGTCTTCTCGTACTCCGGGCAGGCTGGGAACGGCCCGCGGTAACCGCCCTCGGAACCGCTCAGGTCCAGGCTGATGACCGCCGACGAACTGGTCATGGCATCGAACCCAGGCCAGCCAGTATCGGTGGAACCACTGGAGTCCAGGCGCTCGACGGTGATGACCTGCAGGTCTTCGCTGATCGTCACGATGCGGTAGAGCAGTCCCTTCGGCCCGATGGTAGCCAGGCCAGTACCCAGCGCCAGTTGGTCAGCCGGATCGCCCCACTCGTAGTCCAGCGTCATCCCTGTGGAGACATCGAAGTCTTCGACCGTGTAGAAACCGCCGTTGACGCCCACTACCTCGATCTCATCACCCGGTTCGGCATTGAGCATACCGAGCGGGCCGGTGATCACGTCGCGCGGCGTCCCATCGGTGACCGTGTAGCTGTAGGGTGCGATCACCCGGATTACCTGACCTTCCTCCCAGTCCTCGGGGAAGGAGCCCTGGCCGGTCGGGATGGTGATCGTGAATCCGCTGAACTGGTACGCGCTCGCGGTGGGCGATTGCGTTACGTCGGTGGCCACCGTCAGCTCCAGGCCGGCCGTACCGGTGGAAGTAGCTCCCACTTCCGTCGCGGTGTGCCACCACTCGGCTCCGGTCTCGGCAGACAGGTCCTCACCTGGACCGTAGATGGTGTAACGCGCATCGGCGCCCAGGGCGAGCAGCGCGGTATCGCCGATCAGCACCGAACTGGCTGGAATTTGGTACTCACCTTTCCCGACACACAGCAGCACTTCCATCCACTGTTCACGGGGGCCGGCGAAATACTTCCTTGGCGGCACGAGATAGTCCGGGTAACGCTTCGGATTCCCAGCCAACTCGGGGATCACATCGCCCAGCTTGACCTTGTTCGCATCTGCATTGGAATCGGTCAGCGACTCGCCAGAACCAGGAACCGAAGAAACACCCGGTATCTTCGGCATGAACGACCTGAACACCGACTGCGCGCCCTTGAACAGCGCGACGGTGATGGTGAACGGATCGGTGCCCCTAGGCTCGATGTAGATGCGGAGCGTGTCCTGCGGCTGTAGCAGCGTGTCCGCCCAGTCCTCCGCTGGGACCACGCGCTCTTCCGCGTTGATCTGGCGTTCGGTCAGGTCGGACCGGCAGGCGAATTCCGCAGGGATCAGGCCGATGCTGATCGGATGCACCTCACGGTCGCCGAAGCTCGGCACGTTGGCCACCAGCCAGTCACGGATGGTCACCGGCCGGATGATCGGGTGCCGCTCCAGCGGCTCGCCCTCAAGGCGCGACGGATAGATCTCGATCACGGTAGTAGATCACTCGCAGGTAGCGCGCCTCGAAATCTTCGAGGAGCGGGAGGGACGGGGTGGAGCGAGGGTTGATCTCCAGCACGCGCAGGCGGCCTTCCTTCTCCACCACCAGGCCGACGTGGATGCACATCACCCCGCGCATGGCGGCAGCGATTACTCCAGGCCCAGGACGACACTCGACCAGGGCGCGTTCCACCTCGGCACGGTAGGCGCGCTGCATGTCGACCGGCGTGTGCCGGGTGACTGCGCCGAAGTCGCTCAAACGCGGCAGCCCGAACAGTTCGCAGCGCGCGAGAATCACCAGCCCCCAGCAATCCACGTGCGGCCAGGCGCGACCACCTTCGACGTAGGTGGCCGTCAGGTATCTGTCGAACATGGATCAGCCGATGTACTTGAGGCCAGGCGCGAAGGTCGTGGTGTACACGTCCCGCGGCCATGCGGTATTGATCAGGTCGTAGTACCCGGCCGTCACCTCAAGAGTGGCCGCCGAGCACTTTCCGCTCTTCACGACCATCCGGTAGGGCGGCTCTGCAGGTCCACTGCGGTCGGTGTCGAGGAAGATGCGCAGCGTCAAGAAAATCTTCGCGCCAGCATCCAGTGCGGCATCGATTCGCTGCTGAGCTTCCCCGGTCACGTTGTCGATGGCGAAGCCAACTTCCTGCGCGCCGGAGTTGTCCCGCTTCGGAATCGCCACGTCGATGCCGGCAGCCTGGAAGGTCACCGTCCTGGCGTCCTCGGTGGTGAACACCTGATCCTCAAACCCCTGGCACAGGAACAGCGAATCCGCCCAGGCGTCACAGGACAGTTCCAGGGTGGCAATCGCCACCTCCGGACCACCAGAGGCATACACACGCTCAAGGATCGTCATGCTTCAGGCCATTCCCTGTTCACGGCAAGGTCTACCAGGTTCATGTTGAACCAGAGGTCCGGGAAGTTAACCCACCCGTCCGGCATCATCGGACGCTTCTTCAGTTCCAGCGTGGCCGTGAACTCCCAGCGGTTGACCTGCACCAGCGTCGGCCCGGAGTACATGCCGCGGATTCGGCAGCTGTACAGTTCGAACCCCAATGGCGTCTTCAGCGGAGCATCGAACCACAGCGAACCGTCCACCAGGATTTCCCGGAACCAGGTCTCGAAGTAGGAGGCTTGCGTCTGGTCCATGTTCCAGCGGACGCTAACCGTCGTCGGCACCGTGGTGAACCGGCGGCGCTCTCTCACGCGACCAGTTACCAGCGTGGTGCTCAGCTTCGGGTCCGCCGTGGTCAGGCCGTAGCTGTCCTGTAGCGGCGGCGGCAGCTGGGATGGGTACTGGATGTTCTCAGCCATCAGCCGCCCCTCCTCTTCAGTCCATAGGCCGATTCCACAGCCCCGTTCATTTTGCCAGTGCCGGAGTAGATGCTGTTGGTCAGGTGATCCTCAACCGCCCTGATGATCACCTTCAGGCGCCCGTCATCTCCCATGTTTGTTTCAACTGGAGTCGGGCCGTAGTTGTAAATGTCGACGTTGTAACCCCCTACAGGAGCCGATCCGGCGGACGATCCGCTCGACGTTATCGTCCTGTCGTTGGAGTTGATCGCTTCCAGCAGCGCGCGGTTACGGCGCGTGGCGGCAGCATTCACCACGAACTCTCCGTTGCTCAGCATAGCCGGGATGCTGTCGGAGCGAGATGTGCCAGGGCCGCTCACGAAACCGCCATCCGCGAAGCCGATCAGCGAGAACATCTTTGGCAGCGCCGCAGTCATGGCAGCAAGGCCGGCCGCTGCCGCACCGCCAAATGAGGCGATAGACGCCATACCGGCGGCGGGCGTCATGGCAGTTGCAATTGCTCCACCCGTGGTGGCGGCCTTGGCCACCTCGGCAGCCTGCAGCGTGGAGCTAAGCGCGGCGTTCGCCAGCATCTGAACTCCAATCTTGACGAAGCCTTCGATGACATCCTTCGCCACCGATTGCCCAATGCTGCCCAACGTTTTCATGGAAAGACCGCCTTCCATGATGCTGCTGGTGATGTCTCCGGTGATGGTATTGAAGGCGGACTCGAAAGTGCTCTGCACCTGCCCGGCGATGTTTGCCGCCTGGTCGCCGAAGTTCTGGATGGCAGCGGTCCAGCCATTGATGGGATTCCTGATTGCCTCGTCGTACTGGGCAAATCCGTTTTGCAGAGCTGCCAATCTCTTCGGCAAGAACTCGTTTTCCTGATCGATCTCTTTCTGCAGTTCCTCCCGCTGTTTGGCGGTCGTCGCATTCGCGAGCTCGGTTCTAAGCTGCTTGATGCGGTCGTTGGTTTGCTGCTCGAGCTGGATACGCTTCTGCATCCTTTCGAACTGCAGGTCGCCCATGCCGACGCCGGCCGCTTCAAGGCTGTACTGGGATTTCTCGCTGTCCAACTGCTTCTGAAGCTGAGCCCGATACTGTTCGGCCTGGGTGAGCCCCTGAGCCCCCTTGATCGCCGCGGAGTAGTTCATCGAAGCCTGCGCCAGCGCCTTGCCGTACTCTTCCTGGGTGATCTTGCCCTTGCTCAGCGCCAGATCGAGTTGTGTCTGCTCTTTGGTCAGCGCCCGGGCGGCCTGGGCCGCTGGGTCGTACTGGCCATACAGGCGAGCAAAGGTGTTTTCCGCCTCGGCAACGCCCTTGTTCTGCCCCTTCGGCGCGTTCTTCTTGGCCTCACGCTCCTTGATGTCGGCGATCTGCTGCTCGATGTTCTTCCGTGCAGTCGCGTACTTGGTCTCCGTTACCGCATCAACCGCCCCATTCTTTGCATTCTCATCATGCTGTTTTTTGAGGTCATCGAGCAGGTCCTGAAGCTTTTTAACTTGCGGAAGTGTCGAGTTGTACGCGCTATTAGTAGCATCGATAAACTTCTTCGACCGCGCCTCGCCCTCGGCCCTAAGTCTCTCCGTCTCAACTCCAAGATTACGTTCCTGAATTGCAATCTTTAGACGATCACGTTCCGCCTCTAACGTAGAAACACTATCGACTGGAAGTCCAAGCTGGTTTTTCGCTCTCCCGCTAGTGGATATTCCTTTCTGTGCATTGGCTAGTTTCGTCTCCACATCATCGAGCTGCTGCTCAAGAGTCTTGGCGCGCCCAACATCGAGCATTGCATTCCAGGCCTTGGCGGCTTCCCTGGTAATAGCCTGCCATGCTCGCTCAACGTCGCCGAGGTTTTCCTTGATATTCCCAGCACGCCTATCCATGACATCAGCAAATGTCTCCGTAGCTACCGTAGCCGCTTCCGTGGTGCGTTTTTGCTCAAGGAGAGTCTGAATATTCGCGTACTGACTAGCGGTCAGGAAGTTGAACTGATCGTCCAGCTTCTTGACTGCTTGGGCTGGATTCTTTGCCAAGTCATTGAAGTTACCGATTACGTCCTGAACGGATTGGCCGGTCTGCTTGGACCAACTAAGAGCAGCAGATGCGATTTTTGGATATAGGCCAGTAAGCCGATTACCGCCCTCAGCCAACTGCGCGATTGCGTCGGAAGCGGCAGCAATCGTGGCATCGCCAGCGCCAACCTGGCGCGCAAAGTTTGCCAATTGGTCAGCGCTAGATCCAATTGCATTCCCGTTCGCAATGATGGCAGTCGTGAGGCGCTCCGTTTCCTCGGAACCCTGGTAATAGGCCACGCCAAGGGCGCCGACAGCCGCGGCCGCCAGGGTGAACGGATTGACCAACCCAGCAACATAGCCGCCCACCGCCTTCGCAGCAGGACCTATGCCGCCGAACATATCCTTGAGCTGGCCGCCCTGCTGCAGCAGGACCGTGAACGGCGCCTGTCCGCTTGCTAGACCAACAGTGATGTCGGTGATCTGCGCCGGCAGCATGCGCAGGTTGTTGGCCATCTGCTTGGCCGACAGGCCGGTTTTATTCAGTCCATCGGACGTATCGCTCAAGGCGTCACGCATGGCCTTAAGCCGGGCGTTCGCCTCTGCCACGGTTTCCGCATCGACCAGGCCGAGCTTCTTGTATCGGGCGAGCTTCTCCTGCATCGCGTCCAGGCGATCAAGTGCGGCAACCGTCGGGTTGATCTGCCCGAGCAGCTTCACCAAGCCGGCCCGCTCTTCGTCGATGCTCTGTTCCGTCGAGCGAGAACTGCGCCCAACCCGACTGGTCGCCTGGTCAAGGTTCTGTGCCTCATCGGCCGCCTGCGACATGTTCGCGGCGATGCGGGTCAGCTGCGCGTTGATTGCGCTTTGCCCTTGCGAGAAGGAGCCGAAAGTCGTGACCAGATGCGCCATCTGGGTGTTCAACTGGCCGAGTTGGGCGTTCGATTGGGTGATCCCGGAGTCGAGCCGACCGACGCCCTGGCCTACGGCCGTCATGGCGCTCTCAAGCGCGACAGAGCGCGAGACAAGAGCCGTCAGCTGAGCACTGGTGGATACGGTTGCACTCTCGATGCGAGAAAGCGAAGCCACCGTGGCGGCTGCGGCCTTGCTCATGTTCGAGCCGAGCTTCAGCGTTACTTCGCTCAGCCGAGAGGTGCTGGCAGAGGCCTCGTTCCCGCTCTCCTCTACGCGATCCAGGGCATCGCTGAGGTTGTCGGCATTCTTCTCAGCACCACGCGAGTCAATGGTTATGCTGAGGCGACTTTCATCCGCCATATTTTTCTCCGGCCAATAAAAAACCCGCCGAAGCGGGTTTATAAAAATTCTCTTGGCTACATTGCGCCAGGGCTTATTCCAACGCGGACAGGAACCACTTTCCCTTGAGAGTCAACGATACTCATCCCGGCGATTTTCACCCTAAAAAAGCGGTGGTAAACGACACCATCATTCGGATTGGATAGCGTAGGGCTCCCACCCCTGACAGATTCCATGTAGTACGGAGCAACAGGAACTGACGTTATACATATTGAATAATTTCCATCTTTTGCTCCACTCCAGGGATCAGAAAACAGGAATGGATTCAAAAACAGAAGAGGTTTTTTTGGTATAGGATCAAAAACCAGATGAACGCTATCCGCGCTAAAAACCTCTACCGAGGCGGTAGCTCCAAATGCATTCTGACCTTCATATTGCCCTACCTTTTCCGAGTTAAAAGCGACGTCAACCGCGGGAATTAAAACATCAACATTAGAGACAATATCGGAAGGGGAGTCACGATATCCCGCTATCTGAGCATCATATAGATACTCATTATAACTGGTCATCCCGGTTGCCTGATCAAACTTCAGATTTGCATCAGATATCTTTTTGCACACTTCAAAATCGCCGACTTTTCCAACCCTTTTGAAATATGCCTCATTGGTTTCAAATTTACCTTGCGCCCCTCCGAGCGATTTAGCAATGGATATCAGTTCGGCAGGGCTTATAGCTCTTAGCGAGGAAGGACTCTTAACTTCAGCAAATGGCGCATATATTTGATTTTTTCCTGCTACGCCGCCTTGTGAGGCACATGCGGTTAATATTGATGCGATGATAAGAGTGATTAGAATTCGCATAGCGCCTCCATTCCATTGAGGCGCAGAATCTACCATGCCACCAGCACCAAAACCCAGCCTGGGCTGGGTTTTGGACTTTACGATGTCGATCAGTCGGCCGGATGACCTACCGGGCAGCCCTTGGCGATGCAGTCCTGCGGACGTAATGCACTCCCTTCGCGGTTGCGAAAATATGCAACCAGCTCTGGCGCCGCTCTCTCGAACATCTCCGCACTATTCTGCATCTCCCGGAAGAACTCCCAGGTTTGGGCGTGGAACTTCGGGTTCAAAGCCTTCACCGCGCTGCCAATACCCTGATCCCAGCGGTAGCACACCCAATAGGTGTAGTGGATGAGGTTGTCAACGTACCGCGCTGCGTATTGATCCAGCACGAAGGCGCCGGGCTTTTCCTGCCTCGGCAACCACTCCCCTTCCTTCACGCTGTACGAGGCGATGAAGTTCCGAGCGCTGTCCAACTGCTCTGCCGGGATGTCCTCGGCGCGCACCACGCTGAACGCCCGATGCACCTGTTGCCAGATGTGGTTCTTCGCCGCACGCTTGGCGCCGCCCTTCAGCAGGCGAAGCTTTCCATCCAGGACGGCAGCGAGGCAATGGAAGCCGTCGGTGCCGATGGTCTGGCCGCGGATGGTGGCGACATCTTGCGGGGCGATCTGCTGCAGGCGCTTCTCGCAAGCGATGAAGTAACGGCGCGCCTGGCGTCCCTTGTCGTTGCGCTCCACCATCGACAGTTCCTTGGCCATGTCCAGGGTGATGTGGTATTCGCGGCTCGGACGTCCACCGGAGCTTTTACTCAGAAATGAGTAAAAGTCCTCCCCATCCTGGAAGCCGTATTCGGCAATGCGCCGAGTAGCCCAGTCGTTGAAGCGCGCATCCACTGAAAGAAAGCGATGCAGCGAGCGCGCATCCACCAACTGCGCCTTTTCGTCCCTGAGAGTGCCAACAAAGACAGGCACGGCCTGCTCCGTCTCGCTCTGGACGTTGTTTTCTACTGAAATTGCGGTAGCATTCATCTCGTGAACTCCTTCCAAAGTTTTCACACCCGAAGCCCTAGGTGTTCCAGCACCTGGGGCTTCTTCGTTTCTGGCCATCAGGCCGCCTGCCGCTTCAGTTGCGACAGGAGCTCCACCAACTGGCTGTTCATGGAGCGGTTCTGCTCTTTCGCCTGCTGCTTTACCCAGTCCATCAGGTCGCTCGGAATCCTGACCTGGGTTCTGGTCATCTGCTTCATTTCAGCCTCCGACTAGTGACACTCAGTCACTATACGAACCACTTTCCGTAGTGTCAACCTAGTGACATGGATGAAATCTACCGCTCACAATTCAGGCTGCCATACCCGCTGTATGAGCAGCTCAAGGCCTCCGCAGATGCCAATCGCCGCTCGGTCAACGCCGAGCTAGTCGCTCGCCTGGAAGAGAGCTTCAGGAAAACCCAGATACCGAACGACTCAGGCTTCGGCGGCGATCTGCGGGAAATGGGATTCTCAACGACAGATGAGGCCGCCAAGGCCTGGGCCAATCGCATGTCTAGGCCGGAAAGCCGGGCGGAACTGGAGAAGCTGTTGGAAATCTTGCTGAAGATGCTCAGCTCGCCAAACAACTAGCCGCAACCAAGGATGAGGCCATGTCCGTTACGATTCACAATCCACGCCAAGACCGGCTCGATGAAACGCTCCTGCAGTTCGACAGCTACTCACCGGATCAGCATGTCGAATTCATGCAATCGCTCGACTACGAAGCGGCCCACCAACTAGCCGCCGACGGACTCATCAACTGCATCGTCACCAAGATGACGAGCGGCAGGTATAGATTGCGATTCACCGGCTCTGAGCATCTGACGCCAAAGGGGCGTCAGCGAATCTTCGAAATCACTGGCCAGATTTAATCTGGCTTTGTCAGCCCATCCCGCTCGGCCGCAACCTCTTCCAGGTCCATGTGCAGCCGGGTGATTTCCTCGTGCAGATCAGCCGCGGGGCCGGTGAGGTTCATGGGACCCCAGGCGCCACTCTTCAGCATCGCTGCCATTCGAATGACGCTTTCCTCTAGCTCGGCGTGCATTGTCTTCTCCTTCGTCATGGCGCCTTCACCACCAGCGGATGGCCGCGACCAGTGGCGGGAGCGCCCACACCATCGCGACGAACCAAAAGCCCCAGGCCAGCCTGCGCAGGCTCTGGTTAGAAGCGAGAAGCTCAAACACTTTGCGCACCTCTCGGTTAACGTTAAAATCCACGTATGTTCTGCTCCTTGTCCTTCCAAGGGGTGGAAACAAAAAGCCCCGGGCGCTGCGAACGCTCGGGGCTTTTGCTTTTCATCTGGAGCCAGGTCAGTCCTTCTGCTCCTTCTTCTCGTTCTCCGCTGCCCATTGAGCACGGAACTCATCATCGAGGGCGAGGACGGCTTCCTCTACTTCCTCGCGGGGGATTGCAGTGGGAAACCTCTGGAGATAGGCGTCGATATCGCGATGAGAGAGCGCTGCGGGGGCGCCGATCATGCCGATGTACTGCCGCCCCCGGCTGATTCGGTTGTACGCTTCCAGCACCTCCGCACAGACCTCATCTATCTTTGGCTCGGGTGGAACCGGCAGCTTGAATCGCTCGTGCTGCCAGCGCTTCTTCTCATTGTCTGGCCCAGCCCACTCCCTGGCCCAGCGATATGCGCTCAGGACTTTCCCACAGTCTCCTGGGTGCGTTCTGCGGCCCTGGTGGCGATATCGGTGCCGACCTTCAGGGCGGACCAGTACAACTCCGGATACTGGCCGAGCAGCACGCGCCCACGCTCCGGGGTGTACTCGGCAGGAACGCCCTTCTCTTCCTCCTCCTGCACACCTTTCCAATCCCGGATCAGGTGCTTGGCGACCAAGCCGATCAGCATGTCGTCCATGGAGTCGAATTTGACCGGCTCCAAGATGACGGGGTTGAAGTCGCGAGTGCCGACGCGGGCCTGCGCATCGATCGAGGCCATATGGCGCTGGATTAGGGCATGGTGCGAGCGGAACAGCGGGTTGGCGGTGGAACAGACCAGTAGCGAAAGGTCGGCGCCATCCTCCATGTCAACCAGCAGCAGGTGCTCGCCCTCCTCGTCCAGCTTGAAGTGCACCCAGCGGGTGCCATTGAGGTCGAGCTCGGGTTTCTTCTTCAGGGTGATGGCCATGGTGTTCCTCTGCGGTAAAAAGGCCCGACGCGCACCGCAGGGCGCGCCAGGCAAGGTGAATTACGCGGTTACGGTGATCGCGCAGGTGTCGGTTTTGGTAGGATCGGCCACGCTGGTGGCGGTGATAGTGGCGCTGCCGACGGCAACACCGGTGACCAGGCCAGTCTCGCTGACGGTCGCCTTGGTGGTGTCCGAGGAAGACCAGGTGACGGTCTGGCTCGCGCCGACCGGCAGCACGGCGGCTTCCAGGTCCACCTCGTCGCCGACGGCTACCGAAACGGTGTCCGGGGTGACGGTGACGCTCGCGATGGTCACCGGCGCCGGCAGGCGCGTGATGGTGGGCGGCACACGGCGGCCGGTGTAGTTCAGTTCGACCTGCACGATCTCCTGAGCACCGGCGTCGGGCCAGCCACCGCTGACCTCGAGCTCCGGCAGCAGGATGGAATAGCCGCCATCGGCGTTGCTGATGGTGAACTCCAGGCTGATCGCATCGCCGGTCTGCTGCTTCTTCCAGTTCTGGTAGGCCAGCTTCGACCAGGCGATAGTGATCGATCCAGACGGAGTGAAGGTCGTAGGGATGATATTGCCCGGGAACGGGTTGCCGTTGCCGATGCAGCGCTGAGTCTGAACGGCGTTGTCGAACTGCAGGGTGAAGGAATCGACGCAGGCGTTGTCCTCACCCACTTGGATGCCGTCGATCTTCAGGCCGCTGATGTCCTTGAAGCCGAAGCGGCGTTGCGAGGCCTCAGGCTGGGCGCTGACGATGTAGGAGGTGTCGTCGGCCTTGTCCGCCCAGTCGCGGGCAGCGAAGGTCGTGGTGACGGTAACCTCGTTGTCTCCGGGGAAGTCAAAGGCTATGGTGGCGACCTGGGCGCCGCGGGCGATGCCAGCCACGCCGATGTCCGCCGCGTAGGTGGCCAGGGAGAAGGTGATTCGGTCATTCCCCATGGTCAGCACGTTGGCGGCCCAGGCCTTGCCGAAGCACGAGGCCATGAACTCGTCGAGCGCGCCATAGCGCCATTTCGTCTCGATGTCACCGCCCACGTCCACGGTGGTCTGGGCGGTGCCCTGGGCCATCCGGTCGGCGCCGATTTCGTTGTTTTCCTCGGTGTTGTAGGTCGGAGTCACGCCGTTGCTGATGCGGGTCAGCGTGTTCCAGTTGCCGGCCGGGGTGACGCCGGGGGTTACCTCTTTGATCCAGGCGAGCTGGACCTTCGCGCCAGAACTCATGGGGCGATTCTCCTGTGTAGGCGAAAAAAACCGCCGGGCTGGCGGTGGAAGGGAGGCCTCAGTAGGCCCGGTATGGAATCTGGATATTCACTTGGTACCAGTTGTTTCCGTCATCACCGATGACGCTGGCAGAGGCTGCGAAGAAGTCGAGCGGTCCTTCTGGCGCCGTGTAGAACTGGAAGTGCTCCACCAGGGTGTCGGCTGCCTTGGTGATAGCTAGTGTGCCGCTATAGCTGGGCACGAACAGTTGAATGATGACTATCCCAGTTCGACGCACACATGGGCCGATGCCAATCTCCGGCGCACTGGACAGGCCAGGGATATCCGTCAGGCGTGCCCAGATGCTTTTCCCCGCAGTGTCAAACGGCTGGGAATTATTCGGGTAATCGATGTTCGCAGAAGGGATTCCTGCCCAGTCCTGCATGCGCCCGATGATGACTGCACGGATCTGTTCGAAGGTCATGAGCTATAGGCCTGGGAAACGCCATGGAACGACACGGCATAGATGCCACCAGGCGCTTGAGTCGAATGACCGTCCTCAAGGGCCTCGCTGTATGGGAGGTTGTTCTGGATGTAGACGACCGAATAAGGCCCTACCGACTGAATCACAGTTGCGCCATTGCTGATCGTGGTAGCGCCTGATGGATCAACGGAATCGGTCTGCGCATAGCTCGGGTCGCCAACTGTCACGATGTTGTTGGCCCTGAAGCGGCCGCCGACATACCCCTTGCCGGCGGCCAGGTCTTTCACGAAGAAGTTCTGCTCGCGCTCCTTCTTGGTCAGCTTCTTGTTGCCCAGTTGCGCAGCCATGGTGTCGTATGCGTCGGCCATCGCTATGTTGTTAGCCTTGCGCTCCTGATTGACCTTCCACAGGTCAGGGTTTCCAACCGGAGACCTCAGAACTACCTCTTGAAGCATGGCCATAGCGATAACGCGAGTTCGCTCAGCTACTGCTGAATCGATCTTCTCGCGAAACATCGAGGGAGGCGTGCTCCATGTTCTCCCCTTGGCCATGGTCACTTCCTCAGTTGGATTTCGTAATGCGCCTTGGCCGGGTCGATACCGGGATTGACGACTCGGTACGTGACCGGATCGCCCGTGATCAGGTCGCCGACAGTGATCTGGTGCCCCACTGCCGGCTTGTCGGTGACCTCGTTTGTCAGGCAGATCAGCAGCACGTCGCCCACCAGGATGTTGAGGCCGTCGATGCGCCGGCTGTCGTAGCTGTCGAGCACGCCGCGGCCTGTGTAGGTGACAGGCTGGGCAGTGGTCGTTTCGCTGACCGGATCCCAGACGCCAGGCCCCATGTAGCTCCCTGTGAATGTGGAAACAGCGTCTGCTAGGTCTTCGTCAAAGGCCTCGGCCAGGTCGGCCTGGATATCGTCTCGAAGGCCCATGTCCTATCCCCTGTCCACACGGAATGCGAAGGGATTGCTGCGCCAGGGCGTGAGCAAGGCCAGGGCCAACTGCACGCATGCAGGCTGCGCGGCGGTACTGGTCAGGTCAATCGATCCGAACGTCTTGCTGGTCGTAACCGAGCCGGCCTTGACCATCTTCGCCTCAAGCGATCCCTCGGTCTGCTGCTGGTATAGCTTGCCTTGGGAGGCACACTTGGCCAGCCGGGCACCGGCCTGCTTCACATCATCAGGGATGCTGTCCATGTCGATGCCGACCAGGTTCAGGGCGGTCAGATAGGCGTTTGCCTCGAAGACCGCTTCGTCCTTGTCGGCGTCAGGCGCCCAGTCAGCCCCGAGGATTTCATCCACGTCGGCCACGGTGATGTAGATAGCCATCAGGCCTCCGCTTGAATGAATTGGACTAGAGTCCAGGGGTTACTGCTGCCCGAGTTCGGCGACCAGTTTTTGCAGCGATTCCTTCGAGGCGTTGGCGCGGTAGGTGACGCCGGCCTCGTCGAGGCGCGCCTTCAGTTCAGCCACATCCATGGCTTCACGATCCTCTTCGGCCTCATTCTCGCGCTTAACCGCCTGAGCCAGCAGATCATCCACCTGCTTTTGCAGCAGATCGGCCTTCTCGAATTCGCCGTCGCGTTCGCGCTGCAGCCTAGAGATGCCTGCATTGACGGCTTCCAGAACCTGGAACAGTCGCTCGGCGGTTTCACCCAGCTCGCCTTCAGGGCGCTCCAGTCGCTGCGCTGCGAACGACTCAACGATCACGCCGACAGACGCCAATTCGGCAGTCAGACGATCGATAGCGTCCCGACTCGGGTCATCAGCCTCGACAACCACGATCGCCTGGCGCAGGCCTTCGCGAATGGTGACCTTGGGCACGTCGTCGGCCTCTCCATTGCGGTTGGGCGCCACGTTCGCATCTACGATGACCAGTCCATGTTCCTTGGCCAGCGCCTTCACGTCTTCCTGGTACCGATGAAATGGCCCTGGCAGGTACCAGATATTGTTCTTGCTCATGCAATAGCCCTCGGCGGGCCAGGCATTACACCTGGCCCGCCATCAGCGTTACTTGGAAGCGTCACCGATCAGAGCGACGCCGGCGGTGTGCTTGATGCTGGTGGCCGTCTTGTCCCAGTTCGAGCCAGTAGCGATCTCGGCATCGGTCGGGGACTTGCCGCCGTTGGTTTGGTCCCAGGTATAGCCTTTGAGGCCCAGGCCGAAGGTGTAGTCGACCTGCAGGGTGGTCTCGATGCGTTCCTTGCCGTTGGTGGTCGAGACGTTGCTGATCAGGTCGCGACCATCGTGGACCAGTGCCGCACCCTGCACGAGCGAGAGGATGATCTCCAGGTCAGGATCCTCACCCGCGCCGGCCTGCATAAGCGCCGGGGCGTCGGTGACCACAGACACCTTGCCCAGGATGTCCACCACGCGAACGTTACCGGCCTGGAACAGCTGTTCGCTGTTAGCCAGGGCCTGGCCGATCAGCTTGTGGTAGGTGGTGCCCTGCATCACCTGGGTGATCAGGTTCTGGCTGGCATCGCCGAACTTCGCGTGAGCGTTGTTCAGGCCGGCCTGGCTGATGCCGGCAGTCGCCGATACGTCATTGACGGCTGCAGCCTGGGCGGTGATCGCGGCCACCAGGGCGGCGATGGCGGTGTTCAGCTGGTCCTTCAGCAGGATCTCGGCGAACGCGCGGGATGCCACTTCGATGCCTTGGGCGGTCGGGCGCTCCAGCCAGGTCATCTGCGACGGCTCGTAGCGAACCGGGCCGAAGCCGCCAGCCACCTTCACCGAGGTGTTTTTCAGCTCGGTCAGGTCGGTGATCGGTGCGGCACCGTTAGCGGCGTAGCGATCCACGCGGCGTTGGGCAGCGGCCAGGGTCTGGAAGAACGACTCCTGGAGGAAGTCGCCGGTGAAGCCGTCCGGGGACAGCACGATGGCGCCGCGGCTGGCGGCGTTGAACGCAACGAGCATCTGATCCAGCGTCTCGATGGTCGCCGGCATGATGTACTCGTTGAAAACCTGCATTTGCGACAGGGACATGGGTGTAGCTCCTTTTACTTGACTGGAAGGTCGGGGAACCGGCTAGAAATCGCTGCCAGGCGCTCCTCTTTGGTACCGCCGATGTTGCCTTTCGCGGCCCCGCCGCCTTTTCCAGCACCGCCGGCCCCGCCGCCAGATGCCTTGCTGCCAGCGATCAGCGGCGCGAAGGCCGGATCGTTGGTGAATTCTGCTTTCAGCTCATCCAGAGTTGCCGCGGAGAGCTTGCCGGCGGCGTCCAGTACGACAACGGTGGGTTTGCCGTCGCGCTGCTCGACGCTCAGCCGGCGTTCGATATGGGGAAGCAATGCCTTGGCGCTTCCAGGGACAGCCAGGGTGGTGGCGATCTCGGTTGCTGTGCGCCCCACGGTCAGATCCCGGATCTGGCCTTGCAGGGTGGTGCGCTCAGTTTCCAGGGCGGAGGTCAGTTCGGCCTCTCGGCGGCTGTACTTCTCCGACCAGGACTTTTCGAGCTCCTCGACGTTGCCCGACTTGCGCAGGGCCTCCTCGCGCTCCAGGCGAGCCTGCTCTTCTGCTGCCTTGCGCTTGTCGGCTTCGACCTTCTTCTCATCCAGCAGCTCTTGGACTTTGGCCTTCAGGCCGGACACGTCCTCCTGCTGCGGCAGGCCCTCGATGGCCAGGACAAACTTTCCATCCTTCTCTGCGTACATGGCCTGGATGGATTCATCGAGGCCTTCGAGGCTGTCAATCTGGTATTTCAAGGTCATTGCTGTCTCCCAGAGACGTTGAGCAGGCCCTGCCTGCGGATACAAAAAAGCCCCGGCTCGGCCAGGGCTTGGATATGTCTGTTGGTGCTGCGGATAGATCAATTCATGCCAGCACGTTCAAAGGCCATGGGCTCACGCTCGCGTAACTCTTTGAGCGTCAAGGTCCGGCCGTCGTCGTCGACAAACCGGTCTATGGTCAGCTCGCCCTTGCTGAACAGCTTGTAGCGGGCAGGGCCAAGCACGTCCTCCTGGAACGCTGCCGGCTGCCTGGAGAGCCATTCGCCATAGGTTGTCTTGCTGCTCACCTGCTCGGCGCCGTCCGGGCCAACAGCTGGGCGAGTCGAGCCAGGGATATCCCGAGCAAACTCATCCTTGAGCACCGGTATCTCAGTGGTCCGGCAGCTCCAGTGGAACGGCGGCGACGGCGCGGTCATGGGCACCACAGTGCCGTCCAGTGCTCGGCAGAGAGGCGTTGTCCTGCTATCGAGCGTGGCGACACGACGTTTTCCCTTGAGAATGTCGTCGTTGTCGGCCATGACCTGCGCCCGCGCCGAGGTGGCGATATGGTTGGTCATGGTCCGCACCAGTGCCCCGGCCTGGTCGCGCTGCTGCACGCCCAGGGAGGTGAGCCGGCGGGTAATCTGCCCAGTCGTCTCGCCAAGCGCCGAGCCCATGCGGATCTCGCTGATGATCTCGGCGCTCTTCTTCGTGCCGTACTGGTCGAGCGCGCCGGCGATGCTGATGCGCTGCCGGCCCTTGCCGACCTCCAGGTCTAGCGGGTCAGCCAGTGCCGCCGCGGTCACCTGCTCGATGCTCGGCTTGTTCAACTGGACAACCGTCTTCACGACCTTGCCCAGCAGAGTCATGTTGAACTCGGCTTCGTAGCCGGCGAAATCAGTCAGGTCGAGCACGGCCTGCCGCTTCATCTCACCGTAGATCTGCGCCAAATCGCCCTGGAGCGTCGAAATCTGCTTCTCGTACCGCTGGGTACCATAACGGCTCAAGCCCTCTGATACGCGCGATTTGGCGGTGCTGATGGCCTTCGTTATGAACTTGGCCAGGCGCTTTAGGCTACCCCCGGCATAGTGCTGGACATGGACCTGGTGGCGGGTAGCAGCATCGGACAGATAGCCGTCACTGCTCATCTCCGCCACCTTCAAGGCCGTCACCCGTTACCGGCGGCTGCTGTTCCAGTTCCTCGTCGATCAGTTCGTCGCTGCGATCCGCCTCCAGGACGCCGCCCTGGCGCAGGTTGGTGCGCACATCCGACTTGGCGATGATGCCCTGCTGCCACAGTTGGACCTGGGCCAGGATGTCCTGGGCGGTCATCGTCTCGTCGAAGAACGACTGATTGAGCCAGAACACCGTCCCGGCATCGTCTGGCTCGCCAATCATGAAGCGCTCGGCGTCGAGAATTGCTCGCTTCAAGGCCTCAGACACGTTTCCGGCAATGGTTCCCAACACGCTGTTGTCAGAGCTGTAGCGGATGCGCACGGCCTCGGCTGTCTCAGCGCCGCCTGCCTTCTGGACGATGCGGGCGCCGATCATCAGCATCTGCTCTTCCTTGTCCTTCATCAGCGTGCGGGCAAGCTGGCTCTCTTCCGCCTGAACAAGGTCGGCCGATCCGGTCTTGCCGAGATTGAATCCTCTGGTAGAGCCAATGTGGATGCCGTTCGGGTTCAGCTTGGCGAACGAGTCCGCATCGATGTCAGTGGTGATGAACAGCGTGGGCTGGCTGCTGATGAAGCCGCTCTCTTCCACCGTGGCGCTGTTGCCATAGTGGAGGATGTTCACGTCGGCCAAGTCTTCAAGCGGCGACTTGTCGATGCTGGCGTCATTGTTCTGGGAGCCGTAGAAGCTGAACAGGATGTGATCGAAGGGTTTGCCGTTCTTATCGAGCGGCTGCGTCTCTGTGTAGCTCTTCCCATCCTCTGCATAGACGCGCTGAACGTATCGGCCGCCGACCAGCAATAGAACGCGATATTGAGTACCGGTGGTCCGTTCCAGATTCTCGACGCTGAACTCCGATACGCACTCAAGCAGACACACATAGACCAGGCGCTTCACGCCGTCGATGACCTGTTCATCCCAGTCGATGATCGATTCGGCACCGTAGTGGTGAATCAGGGCGCGGCGCCCCTGCATGTCCGCCATCGAGGAAACGCCTTCGACGGCCGGAAAATCCACCAAGAATCCACCGCGCCCAGTATCCAGGCACTCACCTACGGAGTCCTTCGACAGTTGCTCCAGGCTCGTGCCGTCGCCGCTGGCGTTCTCCTTCAGATATTCAACTCCGGCTGGCAGAGTCAGCTCGGCAGTCTTGCGGAATACCGCGCCCAGCAGGCCGGTGCGCGTGCGGCCAGTGATGTTCAGGAACATCGCCCGCTTTTTGTACTGCTTGTAGCGTGCCAGGTTCTCGGGAGACTTGTTCTCCGGATCAGGCATCGGCAGGTATTCGTCGTGCTTGCGCACTTCGCGTGCGCCGGCCACACAGCGCTTGACCAGCAGCCAGCCGGGCAAGGCCTCCGAATACTCTGCCCGGGGAGTGAAGTTCGGCATGGGTGGCCTCAGAAAGTGAATGTCACAGGTACGTGCTTGACCGTGGACCGCTTGGTCTTCGCCACAGCGAAATAACGGAATGCATCTGATCCGTGGGAAGACCAGTCATGCAGGGGCTTGTCCTTCCAGCACCCGTGCTTCTCGTCCCACTCCTTGCGGTAGTTCTCCAGGGCGTTCAGGCCCTCTTCGCACATCGCCTCGTCGAAGGCGCAGCGCGGCAGAATCTCGCGGACCTGCTCGATGCCTTCGTCGACACCCAGCTTCGGGACCACGTTGAACTTGATAGCGTATCGCTGGCCGTCGATCTCGTAGCCTTCCTTCGCCAATTCACGGCGTGTCTTGCCGTCGCTGCCGAACTCGCGGTTATCGATGTCGTGCGGCCCCCAGTGTTCGCCGTACTGGTAGGCCTTGTCCTTCAGCACCTTCATGTAGTGCCGCAGGCCTTCGCCGCTGTTCTCGTAGTAGTCGACGACGTGGAACTCTTCGCCAACTTCCCGAACGAACCAGATCGCGGTGGAATCGCCAACGCCGATGTCCCAGAAGGTGTGAACCGGCTGATGGCTGTTGTCGGGCAGTTGGCCAATGCGCTTGGCGGCGTAGAGTTTGGCGAATTGCTTGGCGTAGTAGGCGCCCTCGACCGACTGCTGGAAGGCCTCCGCCGGCGTCGACGGGTATTCCCGCTTCATGTCGTCGCCGAGGGTGCGCTCCTTGGCGACGTACCAGGCCTTCTGGCCTTCGCTCAGCTTTATGCCGTGCTTGGCCTCAAGCTCCCTGAAGTAGTCCTGCAGGCGCTGCGGTGCAGGTGCAAGCGGCTCAACCTGGTACTCAGGGCTCCGCCACCACGGGAAGAAGAAGAACTTCCAGTCCAGCTTGCCCAGCGGCGCGCCGGTGATCTTCTGTTTCTCCGCCGCCTGGCTGAAGTCGAAGAAGTAGCCGGCCCGACCTTCTGCCGTCGACTCAATGGTGACGACGCAATCAGCGGCCACCGCCTCGAAGGCGCCAGTGACAATCTCCCGGGCCTTGTCCGGGTATTTGGCGCAGATCTTCCCGAACTCAGAGACGTGCAGGTAACGCAAGGTGCCGCCGCGGAACGAGGTGCTGACGTACAGCGAGCCGCCCTTGGCGAATACCAGCTCACCGGCCGCATCATTCCTCGCAGGGTTCGCCTTCCTGATCTGCTCAGGCAGATGGTCGTAGGCGTACTTCACCTTCTCGCGGAACAGGCGCTTGGCGTCGTTCAGCGTGTGAGCGATCAGTGCGCACTTGGCCGACTCGAACAGCGCCGCATCCAGTTGGATGATGCATTGCTCAGTCGTGAAGCCCAATTGCCGGGCCTTCAAGATAATGTTCCGGGTATGCAACCCCTCGAAGTAATCGAGTTGCTCCGGCGTCATCCGGAACCGGACCTTCTTACCGTGCCGGTCCGTGATGAAGTAGAGGTTGTTCAGGCGCCATTGCTTGTCCCTGAGCAGCTTCAAGTGCTCGGGTTTCATGCTTAGGCTTCCTTCGATAGCTCATCCATCAGTTTGGACAGCTCGTCCGAATCGGTCGGGGTGTCCTTGTCGTCCAGGCCGAATGCCTGGCGCTCCAGGATTTGCAGGTTCTTCATGGCAGAGGACAGCTGGAACAAGGTCTTGGCATTGCTGGGGAGCGCCACCGCGGCGAGCATGCTGGCCCGGCGCATTCCGTTCTTGTCCTCGCGCGTCTCGTCCTCGATCGCGTCCTCGATCTCTTCCCGCTTGCGGATGGTCAGCAGCAGGTCGTCCATCAGCAGATCAGCAAGGTTCGCGGCCTTGCGAATGTCGCGCCGATGCGAGCGAACTACGGTGGCGCCCTCCTGGGCTGCCTCCTCGATGATCTCGGCATCGTTCTCAGGGTTCGCAGGTTGGTCATCGCGAACCTCGCCGCGAACCAACTTGTTGCGAACTTCCTTGCGGACCTGCTCGGATAGGTCTCTCTCCCATCCACCGGCTTTGGCACGCTTGCGGATGGCAGTGTCACTGACACCCTGTCGCTCAGCGATAGCGCGAATGGACAAAGCGCCCGCCCGGTAGGCGCGTTCGATTGCCTCCCAGTCAGGTTGCTTGGCGTCCATATTGATCCCTATCGCTGCTTGTAAATAAAAAACCCCGCCTGAGCGGGGCATAGCCTTGGAGTGAATACAGCGGCTCAGGCGCGCTTTACCTCGATACCAAGGCTGACTATTTCGAAGGTATCGTTATCGATTCGGTTTACGGCTCCGCCAGTTGCCAGAGCGTATCTAGCAAGCGATGGAATACGGTCACCATCAAAATCAATGATCCATTCTTGGTATCGGACGATGGTGTACTCCCTTCCGGAATCATCCTTCGCCCTGAACACCTCTTCCCTGGTTTCTTCGTGTCGGCTCGCCATTCTCGATCCTCTGCAGGAACAATTGAGCCTTCACGATAACCGAACAGTCATAATGACGGAATGGATTGCCATCACGCGCCCTCCGACTCGGCGCTCCTGAAATTGTGCTCGATCAGTCATGGGCCTCGGCATCAGTCTTCCCGTGAGAGCACGTAATCCATCCAAGAAGCCTCGCCCAGCCTGAACATGGCCAGAACTTGGAGGTCGTCTGCCTTGGGACCGAATCCGAATATCTCGACCTGACCGTTCTCGCCCATCATCGCCAGTGCGCCAATCTCGCAGGGAGAAAGATCGCCGCTCTTCAGCTGTTCGATGACGCTCTCAAGGGCCTGAACTGCGTCTCTCCAGCCTTCGCGCTGGAACTGAACGACCTTGAGGTCTGCGCTCATTTCGCCCTCCGGCGCTCAGCGCCATTCCAGCGCTGGTCCCAGTCGATGCGGATGATCCTGGCTACGTTTCCGCGGGCCCGGTATACCAGCACAGCGAGAACCAGCAGGATGATCAGCAGCCAGGGGGAAAGGCTCGGTTGGGGGTGGCCATGCAGCATGTCGAGGTAGACCGAGAGCGAGTAGCAGCCGGTCCCTACACACAGCAGGTAGGCTAGTAGCGAAACGCCAGCCCGGTAGCGTGCACCTTCCCTGCGGTAAGCGGCGATGCGAACGCAAATGGCACTGCAGATGAACGCAGCGCCCAACGCCCAGGGATCAACCATTGCGACCTCCAAAGCGGTCCGCGATGAAGCGGAGCCAACCTGGCGTCTTACCCCCTGCACCCACTCCAGCAAGCTGGTGCCCACCACGACGCAGAAAAGCGCGCCACCGAAGGCGACGAGGCCGGATGTCTTGGCCCAGTCGCGCCCTACCGCTTCGCTGGCAACGTAGTACCCCACGATCCATGAGGCGATGAAGTACCCCAGACGCCCCCAATGGGAGAGATCCTTGGCATAGACGACGAAGAACATGGCGCCGGCGAAAGCGCCGATCACCGCGTTCAGGTCAATGCCGGGGAACATGGATGCGCCGCTGATGCCGATCAGGCCGACGACTGCTGCGGCTCCGGTATCGGACATTGGCTACTCCAGAAATGGAAAACCCGGCTCTTGGGCCGGGTTTATTTATTGCCAATCCTTCATACGCAAGATCGGCAGGATGAATAAAATATCGCTCATATGATCGCTAATTGCAATAGCCCTATGCCACCGCTTCGAATAGCAGCCCCTCGGCTGTCAGAATCTCTCCGGCGGCGATCACAGCTTCTTCCTCCATCTCATCCAGCTTCTTGCGGATGTCACCCCTCCAGCGACGACGAGTTGATTCCGGCCGACCATCCAGATCCCAGGTGTTCATGTCGTAGAAAATGTCCTTGAGAACAATCATGTCGGTCGAGCGCTTTCCCTCAGCGCCCCGGAGTGGAGGAATCGCCCAAGCCGTCACTGCTTTCTGAATAAACAGCTGCGGTGCATGGCTGGCGATCAGAGGGCAGAGTCGGCCAATGGACTGAATCTTCCTTGCTTTGTGCGTGCTGTAGCGCGCCACCAGGGCATCCCAATGCCTTGGCTTGAGCTGGCTGTGCAGGCGGGCGAATACCCAGCAATCCACGTCATTGCGCGCCAGTTCTATTCCTCGGCCGGCGAGCGTGGCTAGATCAAGCCCATCCTGATACCCAGGCCGGTAGAGCTTCTGCCAGGCCTGCTTGCTGGTGTTGTCGATGGTCTCGGCGGCGAGAGCCGATACGACCGCGGCAAGAACGCTGGTGTAGATCATTCCCCTTCCCCCTTGATCAGCCCGTACTCTCGAAGGATTGCCCATTGCTGGGCGATCCAGTCTTCGAAATTCATCCCGTCACCTTGAAGATTTCGACCTCACCGAACTCTGGAGCCCAATTGACCGAGAACCCGAACTTCAAGGCGGTCTTTTCAGTATCCAGGTCGCAAAGACACTGCTGGCCCTCCATGGCATCGCCAGACATGGAAACCAGATCCGCAATCTGGCAGCCAATTGCTGCGGCGAGCTCGTCGGTATCGGTCGCGCAATCGATGCATTCACCGTTCACAGTCACGGCAAGCCAAAGGCACATCAGGCAGTCCTCTTCTTCAGTTCGCGCAGCTTGGCGCGGTACTCGGCCGTGATGGCCTTCAGCTCATCGTTGGTGTATTTGCGAGGCTGGTGATCGGCTTCCAGGGCCTCTACCGCCTCCAGGCCGATGCGTTCGATCAGGCCCTCACGGAACCCTTGGGAAACGGTCAGCCCCTTCCTGGCGTACTTGCTGGAGCCGGCGTTACAGGCTTTACATTGCAGCCATATGTTGGACGGCTCCAGGCGATGCTCAGGACGGGCTCCCTTACCGAGGAAGTGACCGGCATCGAAGGCGCCACCGGTCTTCCACCCCTGGGCCGCCTGGATCTCTGCCTGAGACTTCCCGCAGCTGATGCAGCCACTACCGATGGACAGCTCGTAGGTGCGGCGGTAGTCGCGAACCGCTTTCTCGGCGTCCTTCACGAAGTCGCTGTGACTCTTCAGCTTCTCCTTCCGCGCCTTGATCTCCCGGCGGTTGCGGTCGGCGATGGCCTTCCTGGCCGGAGCCTGGTGCTTGTCCTTGGTGGCCAGGGCGCAGGCTGGGGAGCACACGCGCTGCCCCAGGCGCTGCGGGATGAACTTGGTGCCGCATTCGGTGTTCTGGCACTTTTTCGGGCGGGGCTGGCGGGTAGATAGGTTCATACGAACTCCCAAATCAGCGCAGCCGAGGCGAACCAAAGAGCCGATGAAATCTGACCAGTGATGAGCGACAAAAAGGTCATACCGAGAAGGAAGATGGTGAACTTGCTCATGCCGCACCCTCCCAGTAATCCCGCGTGGTGAACTTCACGCCGTGCTCGGCCGAGAAAGCTTCCATCACCAGGAACATCTCGTTGAACCACTTCTTGGATTGCTTGCGGGTGGAGACGCCCAGGACCACGAACCCACCGTTGATGCCCGGAACGGCATCCTGCTGCTGAACCGCGGCGCTGAAGATGTGCTTCCAGCTCTCGTCGTCCAGCTTCCGGCCGTACCACTCCACTTGGTTGGAGATGTCGCGCAACATGGCCCACATGCGCCTGTTCTGCGCGTCACTGCGGGCTTCGTCATGCAGGCTCCAGGTCTTTCCTTCGGCCAGGTCGATGCGCTGCAGGATCGCTATGGCGCGCTGGCGGTCGGTCTCGTTGCGGATGGGGAATCGGGGGTTAGCCATTATTCGCCCTCCGCTCGCAGTTCTTGCAGCGCTTCCAACTGCCGGCCGAGAACATCGGCACCCTGTCCGCGGTGACGGCATCCACACCGCAGAGAGCTACCCAGTACTTCTCGCGCCCATGCGGGCCGATACTGTCGGCGTAGATGAGCTCGAAGTAGTGGGCCTTGTTCCCGCAGAACGGAGCCTTGCCCCAGCCTTTCTTGCCGGGAAGGGGGCCGTCAGATACCTGAGTTGTCGGGCTGTTGAGGCGATCAATGAAGTCAGACATTGCGCGCCTCCAGCATCTGGTCCGCGAATTCGTAGGCAGCCCTGCTGTACTCGCGCATGTTCTTGTAGGGCATATGGGTGCCATCGTCGCCAGTGACGCCCCAAGTGCCTTTCATGATGAGCGTCTGCAGAGTGCGCATGGCGATCTCGTCGCGCAGGGCAACCAGGTCGGCGGGATGCTTCGCTGCAGGAATGAGAACAGCCATCACTCCACCTCCGCAGTCGGCCAAATCGAACGAACCACTGCGAGCGGGTCGCAGTCTTCCATCAGGATCATCACGAAGGGCGCGCGGCCGGGGATGATGACGTTCCAGGAGCGTTTCATTGTTGGGCACCTCGCGGTTTGAAGTCGGCGACCATGGAGCGGGCGGACTTCCGTTGCGGACGCACCTGCTGCTCCTGCTGTTCTTCTCGCGCCTGGGCGCAGCTAACGAACCGGGCGAATTCACCCTGGAACTGCAGCAGGCAGAAACCTGGCTTCGCGTGCCGGCACTTCACGACGTCGAGTTCGGTGATTCCGTTCTGGCCCTGCGGAGAGTTCATGTCGCGGTGCGCCATGATGATTACGTCGGCGTCCTGCTCGATCTCGCCGGAGTCGCGCAGGTCGCTCATCTTCGGTTTGGCGTCGGCGCGGGTTTCGATGCTCCGGTTGAGCTGCGCCAGCGCCACGACAGGGATTCCAAGTTCCTTGGCCAGCGCCTTCAGTCCGCGGCTGATCGCGCCAAGCTCTTGGTTGCGGTTCTGGTGCCGACTATTCGGCTCCGGAGCGATCAGGCCCAAGTAATCGATCACAATCAGGCTGAGCGGCTTGGCGCGGTGCTGGAAACGTGCAATGGAGCAGATGCGGCTGAACGTCAGGGCACCCTTGTCGCAAATGCGGACGTCCCCATTGGCAACCTGGTTCACGGCAGCCGTCATGCGGGTGATGGAGTCTTCGCATTCCAGGGCCTTGCCGGAATCAATGGCTGCCTGGGAGACGCCGGACAGAGCAGCAAGCGAACGTTTCGCAAGTTCGGCCTGCGACATCTCCAGCGAGAAGATCAGTGCTGCTCCCTGGTTCCGAACGGCAATCTCATCGGCCAGCCCAACTCCGAGAACGGTCTTACCGGTTCCAGGACGACCGGCGATGATCGCCAGGTTCCCCGGGCGTAGGCCTTGAACAACCGCATCCAGGTCGGGCAGGTTGAACTTCAGACCAACCGACTGAGTTCCTCTCCAGCGGGTTTCCATCTCGTCGAAGACGGGCAGCATGGCCTCGCGCAGCGTCACAACGTCAGGCGTTTCGTCCTGGGCGTTGAGATCAAGAACGATGCTCTGTGCCTCGGCGATCTGCTCCGGAATCTTGCCGCGCTGCATGGCGATTTCCATCAGGCGCTCTCCAGCGGCATAGAGGTTACGCGCCCTGGAGCGCTCGACCACGACGCGTGCATAACTCTCGGCGTTGGCGGCGCTGGCGACGTTCTGCCATATCTCGGTGGCGTAGACCATCGTGTATTCGCCACTGGGCAGCTCTGCACGGACTTCAGCCAGGGACAGCGGATCAGGGACAACCTTCTTGGAGTGGCAGCCGAGGATCATCGTGTACAGCAGGGCGTTGTCAGCTTCGCTGAAGTCGGCCGGCGACAGGAAGGCACCGACGATTTCGCAGAGATCGGGGCGCTTCATCAGGGCGCCGAGAACGCCGTGCTCGGCTTCCATGGCGATCAGGGGGCGCTCATGCAGCATCGTACTTGCCCTCCATGAAGCGCTGAATCTTGCTGGCAGTGGTCAGGAACTCGAAGTCAGCGCGCCACCCGCGGTTGTTGTTGCCCAGCATGAATGGGCAATCCAGGACGTCGTTGAACAGCCCTTCCCAAAACGACAGGCCGCCATCGCGGACTGGGAATCCTCCGTCGAGCTTCAGGTTGTACGCAGCGCGGATGTGCTTGCGGTGTGCCTCGGTGACGCCCATGCAGCGCTTGAGCTTCCCACCAAGGATCTGGTTGTACAGGTCGCGAATTTTCTCGTAGGGGATGCGATCAAGCTGGAACAGCTGGGCGGTCTGGCCGGAGTCCGGCTCTTGCTCTGCTGCTTGCTGCGGATCGGCATGGGTCGAGGCGTCAGCGTCGACATGCTCTTTCTCTGGAATCAGAGAATCCGAAATCAGAGAATCAGGCGATCCTGGCGATTGCTCGGCACTGCCTTGGTTGTGCTCAGGCACTGCCTTGGTTGTGCCTTGTTCTTTCTTTGGCTGCTCAGGGGCATTGCCAGGAAGAGAGCTTGCCTGCTCGCGGACATGAGGTGTCTGATGCTTGGCAAAGTTCAGCACCTGAATGAGCTTGGCCTCGGCAATCTCATAACGATGAATGAACCCGGCCTTGGCGAGGTTATCCAGCATCAGGTCAGCATCTACGTTGTCGTAGGGAAGAGCCTCGGCCTTGATCCGCTTCGGGCGATCCTCAAGACGCCCCTCCCGGTCGGCCAGCATCCAGAGGTAGATGAACAGCAGGCGAGTGAGAGGATCTAGCTCTGCTAGGTCTTCGTTGGCCATGATTCCCGGCTTGATATTGCGAGCTCGTGCCATTACCAGTCCTCCCCAGTTTCAGTTGGAGCCAACTGGGAAGTCGCGGTGGCAGCCTTAGCCTCCCGCTCCTTGATCAGCTCGTATTGCATATCGCCGTCCAGCCATTCAGTTTCGATATCGCAGTTGCTGAGCAGCCAGTTGTAGATAACCAGCGGGTTGCAGTGGAAAAACTCACGATTCGGAGATACCCGAACTGCATCAAGCTCACGATGCAGAGCGCGTTCCGTCTGGAGGGCGCTATCCACTTCGACGTAGAACAGAATGTCGAAAGGCTCGGGGACCGATGTTGAATTGGAGAGCTCGAAGCACCGCTGTGATGGTGCACGATCAGTCTTTCCAACCTTGTAGATGCCAGGCATCGAGGGATTGGACAGGCAGTAGATGAACCCGTAATTCATGGGTTATGCTTCCTGTGTCAGTTGCATTTCCACGCGTTTCTCGGCTGCCACCGAGCCACGCACCGACAAGGCCCTGTAGCGCTCGCTCAGGGCCTTGTTCATTTCCTTCCGAACGCCAACGCTCCGTTCCACCAGCTCTTCAGCAGCGACTGCCATGGCGGCATAGTCTTCAGCGGTGAGGCGTTGGCGGACCATTTCAGTCCCACCCCAGCGGGCCCGGCCGCTTCTTCTCGGCGCGCAGCCCAAGCTCTGCCAGCGTCTCCAGCGAGCGCAGATAGTCCGCGTTCACCACCACCGCCTGCTCAGGCACCAGCTGCAGGCCGAGATGCGCAAGCACCTTGCACCAGCGCTCGATCTCGCCTTCCTTCCAGCGGCTGACCGTGGACTCGCTCACGCCGATTGCGTCGGCCACGGTCCTCTGCCCAACGGACAAAAGCCTGCTCAAGAGCAGCGCTTCGAAGTCCCGTGCCCTTGTGTCCAGGTCAGGGCTTAATTGGTTGGCGGTCATGGTTAGGCGGCCATAGAGGCGCGGCTAAGCGCCGGGCACAGCTCAATAGCCTTGAACGCGCCAAGGGTTTCAGCCTCTGCACGAAGCGCAGTTACAGCGCTCATGCCGTGTCGGCCGGACACCCAGCCAGATACGGTGCCTTGCTTCACTCCGAGCGCTTCGGCGGTCTTCACCTGACCATGGAAGTGCTCAACAAGGCGCTCGAAAACATTCATCGCCAATCCTCCTTATAGGATTTCCTATAAATCTACACATAGGCAATCCTGTTTGCAAGGATATAGGCGCACCTATATAAGGCTGTGATGGAATACAAAGACCGTTTAAAGGCCGCGCGCCGGTATGCCAAGCTCACCCAGGCTGGATTGGCCAAGGCCGTTGGCATCACTCAAACCTCGATCTCAGACCTTGAGAGAGGCAAATCCGTCTCCTCCTCATACAACGCCAGCATTGCGAAAGCTTGTGGAATAAGCGCGCTTTGGTTGGAGCGAGAAGAGGGTGCAATGGTCGTAGATTCTCAGAATCCGCCATCCGGCTCTGAGAATCTGGATGTAAGGCACTTGGATCAGGACGGGATTGATGTTTCCTCGCTTCCCGCTCCTCTCGCCCAGAAAATCAGCAGCTATCGATCCAAGGTAAGCATCGATCGCTTCGATGTAGCCGGCTCGATGGGGCCTGGGACCGAGCCGCCAGACCTGCACAACATCGTCGATTCAATGACGCTAGACGCGGCCTGGGTGCGCCAGAACCTGGTCTACACGGCGGTCGAGAACATCAAGCTGATTTCCGGCCGGGGCGACAGCATGTCGCCGACCATCAAGAATGGCGATCCCCTGCTGGTAGACGTGGGCATCACCTCGGTCGAATGCGATGCCATCTACTTCTTCCTGATGGGGAGGCAGTTGCAAATCAAGAGGATTCAGCGGCACCTGGATGGGCTCACAATCCTTTCGGACAACGATCGGTACAAGCCGGTTGAAATTGCCGCCGAGCGCGAGGAAGAACTGACGATCTTCGCCCAGGTGATCTACGGCTGGAATGGGCAGAAGTTCTGAGCCAGGTCATCTGGCGCGGCGGGGATTTGTAGACAGACAAGGAGTGGCAATGGACTGGCTGAAAGTCGTTCTCTGGGCAATCTACTGGATCGGCAACGTCGGCACCTTCATCAAGCTGACGTTCTTCGACGACTACCACTACAACTGGTGGAATTGGATGATTGCTCTGCCTGTGAATGAATTTCTATCTGGCATCTGGCCGCTCTACTGGGCTGTCCTCCGGCCACTCTTCTCGTGAGCTATAGGCAGATCATGGGGAACTGATTAGTCACACTGGAGGCCTTGTCTATGTCGACCTTTGCGCTGATCGTCGCATCATTCCTTGATCCGGTTGCCTGGGTGATCGGTATCGTGATCGGCGTGATTTTCAGGAAAGCATGGCTTGCTGCCCTGATTTCAGCGGTGGCGATTTTCGGCGTGTCTCTTTTCCTGCTTCGCAACCCCAGTGACGACGCACTCATCATGAAGCTCATCAGCGGAGCCATCATGGGGCTGGTTGGTTGGTGGTTCCGCAAGTGGTTCTCTGCGCCGGCAAAAGCGAAGGACGATAGCTAAGGCAGATCGTGGGGGAGTGATGGATGCAGACCGCCAGGATAATTGCATGTAAAACAAGGAGTTAAGCATGAAAGGTGTGCCAATGCCCGCCAGCCAAATGCCGCTGGCCATCGACAAACAGGCCGAAGTGAATGGGATTGGGATGGGCGTCCTTTCGGATGGCACGCCATTCCTCAATGGGAGGGGCTTAGCTCGTCTTTGCGGCGTTCACCACAAGGTGATTCAGGACGTCGCAGCGAACTGGGATACCAACAAGCCTGCCATCGCTAGGATTCAGGAGATCCTTGGCACGCATGGTCTCTACTACGAGCGCCCATATACCGCTGTGACTGATAGCTCTGGCGCCTTCAATGCCTATCCGGACGGCGTTTGCTTGGCGATTCTGGAGTACTACGCATTCGATGCGGGGCAGAATCGGAAAGAAGAAGCGCTGATGAATTTCCGCCTTCTGGCCGGGAAGGCGCTCCGAGACTTCATTTACGCTCAGGTCGGATACGATCCTGACAACCACGTACCATCCCAGTGGAAGCAATTCCATGACCGGATGTCCCTGGTGTACAACGCAGCTCCGGCCGGGTACTTCGGCGTCTTCAAAGAGATCGCCGACATGGTGGTGCATCTCGGGCAGAGCGGGCTCCATATCGACAGCAGCTTCGTTCCGGACATCAGCGTCGGCCAGCACTGGGCCAGGCACTGGAACGACTCAGGCCTTGAGCAGACCTTCGGCCCACGCATCAAGTACGCCCACAACTATCCGGAATACTTCCCTCAGGCGCTCTCGAATCCACAGGAATCCAATTGCTATCCGGAGTCTGCCCTGGGCGAATTCAGAAGATGGTTCCGGGAAGTCTATGTGGGGGCCGGGAAGTTTGAGACCTACCTGAAAGGAAAGGTGAAGGACAAGGCGCTGCCTGTATCCTTCGCGCAGATTGCCATCTCTTCATACAAAGAGCCGCCTCAGCTTCAGTAAGATCTGAGCCCCGCACCCGCGGGGCTTTTCGTTTCTGCCCCTTGACCGTCCTACTCGTTTTGGTAAATTTTCCCTGCCCTGGAGCTGGGAAGACAGCAGCTATCAGGACAAGGCCGCGCCATTGAGTGCGGCCTTTTCGTTTCCGGCCTAAGCTGAGTCCTCCGCTCTGGAGGTTACCATGGCCGACTCCCCTCCCCTCCCCTCCCCTCCCCTCCCCTCCCCTCTCCCTGCCCTGCTCTACCGCCTCAACCTGAACATCAACGCCATTGGCTCGGCTGTCGAAGAGCTGGCGATCTGGGTTGAGCAACGAGGCTCGACCGAGACCTTCGATGCCGTGAAGCTCCACCTGGAGACGCTGATCGAGAACGCGGACTTCATTTCGGAGGCGCTGGTGGAGCTGATCGCGCGCGAAGAAGAGAGATAGCAAAGCCCCGCTGCGGGCTACTGCTTTTGGTCCTTCATGATGTCGAGAAGGTCCTTTGCCGTTTGCATGCTCAATGGCAGCGGCGAGTCCTGCCCCTCTGATGCTTTCTCCCGATGGTGGAAGTAACGCATCAAAGCTATGAGCAGGACCGTTGGTATAGATGCCAAAGCCAGAATGATAGGAATGTCAGTGGCTGCATGGGACTTAAAACTGAGCACGACATACCACTTCCCAAAGACGAAGCGACCATTACCGAGAAAGATGAACCCAACCAGCATAAGGTAGAAAAACCCAACCAATTGCATGGCTCGCCGGGCCAGCTTCTGCTCCCATTCGAAGCGCCAAATCTCCTTTCTCAGATAGTTCTGAAGGATTCTTGGATCTACGGAGCTTTCGCCTTCGGCCAATCCCTGGTCGTCGTTGCTCATAGGATGCCGAGGTTTCTCAGGCGATATTCCATTGCGGCGGTCGAAACACCGAAGGTAGCGGCCAGCTTTTTAAGATCGGCAACTTTCTCTTCGAAAATCATGTGCTTCACCAAGGCGGCAGGCATCAGAAGCGATGCAGCAAAGCGGTTTGCCGCAACCTCTCTAGGGTCGCGCACGCTAGCGCTCATCTGCTTGTCGGTATCACGTGGGGCGTCAACATCGCCATTTATGTGATGCCCGATCTCATGAGCTACCGTGAAGCGACGGCGTACTGTGGAATCAGCAGGATTGTAGGTAATCAGCGGATCACCATCGCGATAGCTGTAATGGCCGCTTTCGCGGTCAAGCGGCGAACCTGCCTGAACCTCAATGCCCATCCTCTCGGCAATGGCGATGGGGTCGACTGGAAGCTTGAAGTCCCAATGAGCCTTCAGGACGTCAAGCGCGGTGCTGTATCTCATGCGTCCCTCCTCTCTCTATGGATGATGACAAGCTTTTGGCGGCGACATTATGCTTGCACCGCCATAATAGTCAATTTGGGCGCAATTGGCATTGTTTGCAAGGGCAGTATGAGTCAGAACTGCTCGACGTCCAGCAGCGCCCAGGGCCGCAGCCCCTGCGCCTTGGCCTGCTTCTCGGCCGCCAATATTGCCTCGGTCCGGCTGATGCTCCGCGAGCGGTGCTCGAAGCGGAACGCCGGGCCGCTGGCTTCCCTCACGCTCAAGACCACCAAGTAGCCGCCAACCGGCCTGCTGGCGTCCTTTGTCGTCTTCTTTCTCGCCGGGACTATGCCCAGGGCTTCGCGCATCTGTAGTTCGAGGTCTTCAGTAGATGACATGGCTGTTTCTCGCCTCAGCGCCCCACTTCCCTCTTGACCATCTCCCGATACTGCTCGGGCTGTAGGGCCTCGATCTGCTCTGCGGCCCACTCCCGCCACTTCCCCTTCCGCCGATCCTTCTCGCCCAGGATGCGCGCGGCCTCTCCCTTCGCTCTGTCCAGGTTCTGCTGCCAGTAGGCGAACAACTCCGACTTCTCGTCTTCCATCGCCCGGCGTTCGTCCATCGGTAGGTTTGCAAGGTTGTAGCTCATAAGCCCTCCGGTTTGAGGGAGGGATTGTACCTGATGGGGTGAGGATGCCTGACGACGAATCCGGCCACCCCGGGCGGGCTTCTCGTTTCTAGGCCAAGGTGTTGGGCCAGGTTCCGATCCAGTAACCATGCGGGTTATAGCTGAATTTAATCTGCAGTTCGGGCCAGGTAGCCCAGGCCTCGCATTGAGTTGTAGTGCCACTAGATATATGCTTTGGCTCGTAGTTTGCTCGGGAGAGCCGCATGGCCCGCACGAAGGTTCCTTTCTCCAAGGTGGCGATGCTCAGCCTGGCGCTGAGCGTTTCGACCTCGTGCGCCCAATTGGCAGCTGCAACCCCCCAATTGGACAGCCAGAAGGCCGGCAGGCAACACCAGCAGCAGGAACTTGCCCAGAAGGCCAAGATTCGCGAACGCATTAAGCGCGCCATGGCCGCTCTCGGCCAACTTCGCGACACCCTTGAGGCTTCCTGCAAGATCATGCTGGAGCAGAAGGTGCCTGACTCGTTGATCAATGAACAGCCCTTCACCGAGATCGTGCAGACCTTGCGCCAGCTCGAAGAAGCCGTACCTGCGGACAGCGCACTGTCCAGCCTGCCAGTAATCGGCGAAGAGTACGACGCCCTGCGCCGCAATCTGGCTAAGGTTCGCGCAATGGCCGTGCAGAACGAGATTCTCTTCAAGCAGCAAATCACCATTCCTGAAGTCTTCCAGAGTGACGTAAGCGGTGAAGGACTCAAATCTCTGGCCGACCTCGGTACCGAACGCCTGCATCGCCTGGTGAGCTGATCACCAGGATGGCGGTGATTGTCGAGTTCAATCCAGAAACCTACGCCGAGCTCTTCCAGGACGTCCTGAAGGATTTTCCTTCTCTCCTTGATGGCCTCTGCCGCGACTTTGCCCGCTACATCGAATCTGATCGTCTCTGGCTGCCACCCTATTTCGGGCGCGATGTGCCATATGTCGTGCCGCAGGAGGCTTATCGCGCCGGCCTGATGCACATCCACATCGCTATTCCGCCCACGGTATTCCCGGTCAACCGACCTCAGCGTGACAGAACCTGCCCGAACGGTGCTCCGCAACAGGACGCCGCCCTGGTTTACGTCCAGGGGCTATTCGAGGAAAACCGCTACTCCCTGCTTGCCCTCCTTCACCCTGACGCCCATGGCAAGGCTCGCCAGCGCGAGATGATGACCTGCCTTGCTCGTGTCGCAAGCCGATTCCGCGATAAATACTGATCCACCCCTCCCCGCCTGATGCCGAATCCTGAGCCCGCCCCGCTGCCCGATCTAGAACGGCGCCTCCTCATGCAGGTGCTCGGTCACCAGTCCAACAGCTCCGGCATCGCCCATTCCTTTCGAGCAGGATCTGCGGATACCTGAATCCAGCCATCCTTGATCTCGTGCACGGTAAGTCGCTCCCCACGCTTAGTCTCTCGGACTACCGCTGCGGTCAGGTCCGGAGAATCGCGTAGTGGAACAGCGGACTTAAGCGGGGCAGATTGCTGTCCAACCTGTAGATCCATCCTGTTTCCTTTCGCCGCTGGATACTCCTTCAGCTTCGGCTCGCTGGATTGGCTATTTCCGTACCTAGCCAGGTTACCTGTTCTGAGATCGTTCTCTAGTTTTTCGCAGGCACCGTAGACGATCTGCCACTCTTGGCTTCCTTTAGGCCATCGATCCAGGTCCTTATGGCAAAGCTCAATCGCTGCTCGCGCCCGGCTACGAGCAGCCCCCTCTGGCGTTGAGTTGATATATGCACCGTAGCCGAGGAACACCGCTCCCCCGACCAGCACGATAGCCACTGTCCATCCCAAAGGCCCAATTCCCCCTTTAGCTGGAACCCTGACTGAAGGACTGGCGCTCAGCATCGAGCCGCAGTGTTTGCACTTGATAGCTTCGGCCTTGATCGCCTCAGCGCAGAACGGGCACTTCTTCTCGTCGTTTTCCATGGCAATTCGCCTCCATCTTTAGCGGCGGATTCTAACCGCCAACGCCGCTCATGACACAGACCTGCATCGACTTGCAGGAGCTTTCGACTTCTTGCGAGAAATTTATAGGAGTTCCTATTGACTCGTAAAATAGGAACTCCTATATTCACCTCACACCAACGCAATCCACCGCGCTGGCAAGGCAGAGATGCCTCGGCGAAGCCGGAACGCTCTTTTCACAATTCGGGAACCCATGCCGGCCTCTGGTAGCCGGCCAGGCTCAAAGCTGACGCGCTGCATCTGGAATCGCGCGCCGAGGGTCTGCACTGCTAACGCTCCCTGCCGGAGCCCTTGAGAACGGGGATCAGTACCGGCACAGCGGACAGGCGCCGAAAGCGCTTGCAGTGAGAACAGAAATCATCGCCCAGGCACAGGTGGCGGGTAACGGTGCCCAGGAAAGACGACTGCAGCGTGCGGCATGCCGGCGCCACGGTTAACACGACACCAGAAGCACCACCCGCGGGTTGTAGAAGCCCAGTTAGGCGAACGCGGAGAACACCGATTTCCTCGATGCCATCCAGAGGGTGGCATCTGGGAAACCAACCAGGAGTAACGTTAGATGGCCAAGTTCAACGTCGATGGACACCTGAGCAACGGCGAGCGCCTTGACTGGCTCGCACTGCCGGAAGACGGCGAAACACCGGAAGACGTACTGATCAAAGTACGTCAGGCCGCCATGAAGAAGTTCGGCGACCTCATCTGGTTCAAACGCTGGGACCACGTAGTCGCCAGCAACGGCTACATCACCGTGCGGATGCATGCGTGATGTACCAGTTCTTCAAGCCTATGCGGGGCTGCCGCATCTTCGCCAGTGAGCAGCACATGACCAAGCCAGCGGGCGAGCTGATCGGCCGGAACGCGAACACCGGTTAGCTGCCAGCGGATCGCGCCGCAACAGATACGGCGGTTAGAGGCGCATAAGCCTCTCGGTCCGCTCCCCCATGGCTCCGCACAGTCAGGAGAAAGAGATGAGCAAGCACCGTCCCGGTCCTTGGATTCTTTCCGAGGCCAGTGTTCTGCGCTACGGCGACACCAAAGAAACCCAGATCTGCGAGATCTTCTGCAACCAGAACAACAAGCTGATCGCGGAGATTCCCGACTACTGCTACCACGCGGACGATGCTGAGCAAGACATGGCTGATGCTCGCCTAATTGCTGCGGCTCCCGATCTTCTCTCGGCTCTCGAACTGGTCATTAGCGAAGAAGCTCCGGCTTATCACGACTGTATCGATAACGGCGAGCAGGAATGCGCGTGGTGTATTGCTCGCGCTGCAATCGACAAGGCCACCACCTAACCGCGCCCTTGCGCATACACACACTGGAGACGAGATGAGCGATTGGCAACCGATTGAAACGGCGCCGAAGGATGGGACAGAGATTCTAGTTTGGCACCAACACCGCGGTCAGTTCATTGCCAGTTACACGTCGGCAGACGCATTTCACCTGACTCAGGCAGAGATTGATTCCATGGACGAAGAGACACTCTTCTCCGAGTCCTGGTTCACTCAATGGCCTGACGCAAATCGCTTGGAAGGCAGTGAAGTTCCAACCAAGTGGATGCATCTGCCGGATGATCCAGCCGACTGACTTCCCCGGCAAGGACGCCACCTCTTAGCCCGCTTCATGCGGGCTTCTTTTCGCCCTCTTTCGCATGCCGACGCATCGCCGGCAGCCGAAAGCGCGCACCAGCCCTCGGCCAAGGGCATCCGCACTCAAAAGGAACGCACCATGACCCGCAAGAAAAAGACCGAGGCTGCTGAAGAGATCGTCACCGCCTACAAGGGCTTCAAACAAGACCTGACCTGCCGGGGCTACCAGTTCGAGATCGGCGGCACCTACAAGCACGAAGGGGATGTCGAGGCATGTGCCTCCGGCTTCCACGCCTGCGAGTATCCGCTGGATGTGCTGGGCTACTACCACCCTGTAGGTAGCCGCTTCGCGCTGGTCGAGCAGTCCGGCGACCTGAGTCGCCACGACGGCGATTCGAAGGTCGCCAGCCGCAAGATATCCATCAAGGCCGAGTTGACCATCGCGGGCCTGGTGAAGGCGGCCATCGAGTACACTACCAGCCGCTGTACGCCAGTTGATCCTGAGTCGCCAGCGTCGAGCACCGGCGACTACGGCGCGGCGTCGAGCACCGGCGACCAGGGCGCGGCGTCGAGCACCGGCGACTACGGCGCGGCGTCGAGCACCGGCTACCAGGGCGCGGCGTCGAGCACCGGCTACCAGGGCGCGGCGTCGAGCACCGGCGACCAGGGCGCGGCGTCGAGCACCGGCTACCAGGGCGCGGCGTCGAGCAC
Source organism: Pseudomonas sp. 273 (assembly GCF_029201425.1). Taxonomy (NCBI): domain Bacteria; kingdom Pseudomonadati; phylum Pseudomonadota; class Gammaproteobacteria; order Pseudomonadales; family Pseudomonadaceae; genus Pseudomonas; species Pseudomonas sp. 273. The sequence continues at coordinate 1,035,043 of NZ_CP116775.1, read as the reverse complement.
CGGCGACCAGGGCGCGGCGTCGAGCACCGGCGACCAGGGCGCGGCGTCGAGCACCGGCGACTACGGCGCGGCGTCGAGCACCGGCTACCAGGGCGCGGCGTCGAGCACCGGCTACCAGGGCGCGGCGTCGAGCACCGGCTACCAGGGCGCGGCGTCGAGCACCGGCGACCAGGGCGCGGCGTCGAGCACCGGCTACCAGGGCGCGGCGTCGAGCACCGGCCGGCACTCGGTGGCTCTGGCCACCGGCATCGAAGGCAAAGCCAGGGCATCCGCCGGCAGCGCCATCGTTCTCTGTTACCGCGACACCGATGCGTGGGACGATGACTACGCCCGAATCGTACACATCAAGGCAGCCATCGCCGGACAGGACGGCATCAAGCCGGACACCTGGTACCAGCTGAATTCCGAAGGCGAGTTCGTCGAAGTCGACGAATGACCAGAACAGCGAACGAGTCGAGGGGCTAGCGCAGCCAGACCTGACACATCCGGGGAAGTGCCCGGCGTTCGCCCTAATTTCTCCCAGGAGGAAGCCATGAACGCAGTCCAGCACTTCAAGGCGGAGGAAGAAGACTCGCTCCGCCGCGAATACCTCACCGAACAGGTGGCACAACTGCTCAAGGGCAACGACGCCGACAACGTCCTGTTCTTCACCAAGACGCGACCGAATGTCGTCCAGGGCTTCGCTGATGCGGTCATGGAACTGCTGGGAGAACTCGGCGGTCGAGAATGTCCAGTGGTGCAAATCCTCATCGCCCTGGAACAGGAAAACCAAGAGCTTGCATCGGCCATCTACCACGCCAGGCTTCGCGAACACATCGTCGCCCTGGCCGAGCAGATCATCATGGAGCGTGCAGCATGAGGTACTACGTCGAACTGACCTACCCGAAAACGCTACGACTGCCGGTGTACGGAATAACCCTGGAAGCTGTCAGCAAGTCCCAGGCGATCACCGAGGCGACCATTGAAGCGGCCCGCGATGGTTACCGTGGTTCGCCGAAGAAGGTAACCGCGCGTCAGGTGCAGGAGGCGTCATGAACATGGAAAACTGGCGTCACAAGGATGAATGGAAGCGCGAAGGCAAAGGGTTTTGCGTTGTTGTGAGTAGGCATCTTTCTGGCATCACCAACGAAAACCGTTGGTGCGTCTACCTGTACATCTACCAGGATCACCCGAGCTTCCAGCACTTCAAGCCGGAGAGCGATATGTTTGAGCAGCCCAGCTTCGTATGCCACAGCTACGTGAGCCTGTTCCGCGTCCATAGGCGAGACGACGGCAGCATCGGCAGCTTTCAGCTTGGCTGGGACTATAGCCATGACGGCGACTACCGATTCTCGGAATACGCCACGCCAAGCGAAGCATCCGAAGTCTTCTGGGACGCCAACCGTCTGTTCGAGGAGGCAAGCGAATGACCATCACTATCGACCTTACCAAGGCCGCCAAGACCATCATCTTCGGCGGCCTTTTTCTTGGCAGCGTTCTGGCCTTCGCCTGGGCTTTTGTGGGGATGGTGACGCCATGATGAAGAAAGCCCTCCGCAACGGCCTGATCCTCGCCATCGTTTCCATGTTGCTGTTCTTCAAGGCCATCGAGTTCGCTGACTCCATCACGGGGCGGTACAGCATCGAGTCGCCTCAGTACCCAATCACGCACCCGAGCGCAGCGGGCCGGTAAACCGGATATCTGCGACTGGATCAGCCGGATAGTGCCAGGTGTGAAAAACCCCGGCAGCCAAGGCTCGGAGCGCCCTGCTATACGCCCGAGCGACCTGGCCGAGTGGCGCCGTAAGCGCCTCCCCCTTCCCTCTACCAGCTGCGCGCCGCGCGGCAAGGACTCATCGTGAACGCAATCACAATCCGCGCTGAGTGCATCGAACACGCCGGCGGGAAGATGCGAACGGGCTACGGTCGCACCCAGTACAAGGGGCGCCAAATCCTTGCGCATCGACTCGCCTATTGCATGGCATCCGGAATCGAGCCGGAACAAATCAAGGGAGTCGTGATTCGGCACAAGTGCGACAACCCTTCCTGTGTCAATCCGGATCACCTCGAGCCGGGGACGACTCAGGAAAACATGAACGATATGACCGATAGAGGTCGCCGAGTGCGTGGCGAACTTGTCGGCAACTCCAAGCTAACCGAAGAACAGATCAATGCGATTCGCGACGCCTACCGCCCGCGATCCAAGGATGCCAATCAGTACGCCCTGGCAAGGCAGCACGGTGTCACCCAATCACTCATCAGCATGATCCTAAACGGGAAACGCTGGGAGCATTTGAACCACGAGGCCAAAGCATGACCACTGCACTTACTACCCTCACGCAGAAGCTGGCCGACCGCCTCGATATGGGCGACGGATCACAGCTAATCGAAACCCTAAAGGCCACAGCCTTCAAAGGGCAGGTCACCGACGCGCAGATGACTGCCCTGATGGTGGTAGCCAACCAATATGGCCTGAACCCATGGACGAAGGAGATCTATGCCTTCCCTGACAAGCAGAACGGCATCGTTCCGGTGGTTGGCGTGGATGGCTGGTCGCGCATCATCAACGAGCACCCACAGTTCGATGGCATGGAATTTCGGCAGTCAGACAGCATGGTAACAATGGAAGGCGCTAAGAACCCGGCGCCCGAGTGGATGGAGTGCGTTATCTATCGCAAGGATCGAAGCCGCCCGATCACCATCCGCGAGTACCTGGACGAGGTGTACCGCGCGCCATTCAAGAAAGACAACGGCTACCAGGTAGACGGCCCCTGGCAGACACATACCAAACGCTTCATGCGCCACAAGACAATGATCCAGGCGGCTCGCCTGGCTTTCGGTTACACCGGCATCTTCGACCAGGATGAAGCCGAACGTATCGTTGGCGAGAAGGACATCACGCCTCTGTCGCCGAAGTTGGAGCAGGACAAACCGGCCTACACCGACGAACAGCTGGCCGAGAACCTGCCGAAATGGCGCCAAGCCATCGAGCAGAGCAAGACGTCGCCCGACCACCTGATCAACACCATCAGCAGCAAATACGTCCTGAGCGATGAGCAGGTCGCCCAGATCAAGGCGCTCGATCCCATCGAAGGAGAATGATCATGCAGATCCACAACGTCACCCAGGGCGCGCCGGAGTGGCACGCCCTGCGAGCCAACTACTTCACTGCCTCCGAGGCGCCGGCGATGATGGGCGCCTCGAAGTACCAGTCGCGCAGCGACCTGCTGAAGCAGAAGAGGACCGGCATCGTACCGGAAGTCAGCGAGTCCCAGCAGCGACTGTTCGACCGCGGCCACGAGACCGAGGCTCTGGCCCGCGCGATCATTGAGGCCCAGATCGGCGAAGACCTGTTCCCGGTTGTGGCCACTGAGGGCAACCTGCTCGCCAGCGTGGACGGCATGGACTCGCTCGGCACCGTGGTGTTCGAGCACAAGCTGTGGAACGAAGGCTTGGCCGAGAAAGTGCGCGCCGGAGACCTGGAGCCGCACTACTACTGGCAGCTGGAACAGCAGTTGCTGGTCACCGGAGCTGAGCGTGCGATCTTCGTCTGCTCCGACGGCTCCGAGGACAACATGGTTCAGATGGAATACCGCCCGGTGGCCGGGCGCCGTGAGCAACTGCTGGCTGGCTGGGCACAGTTCGAGCAGGACCTGGCCGAGTTCTCCCCGCAGGAAGCCAAGGTAGAAGCCGTTGGCCGTGCCCCCGGCGCTCTGCCAGCGCTGCGCATCGAAGTCACCGGTATGGTCACCGCCAGCAACCTCGATGCCTTCAAGGAACACGCCCTGGCGATCTTCAAGGGCATCAACACCGAGCTGCAGACCGACCAGGACTTTGCCAACGCCGAGCAGACGGTGAAATGGTGCGGCGACGTCGAGGAACGCCTGGCAGCCGCCAAGCAGCATGCGCTGAGCCAGACCGAGAGCATCGACGCCCTCTTCCGCGCCATCGACGAGATTTCCGCCGAGGCCCGCGCCAAGCGCCTGGAACTCGACAAGCTGGTGAAAACTCGGAAGGAGAAAATCCGCACCGACATCGTCACCAAGGCCGGCACCGCATTGCGTGAGCACATCGCGCAGATCAACGAGACGCTGGGCAGCCGAGTCGTGATGCCGGCAATCACTGCTGACTTCGCCGGCGCCATCAAGGGCAAGAAGACCGTCGCCAGCCTGCAGGACGCTGCAAACACCGAGCTGGCCAGGGCGAAGATCGAAGCCAGCCAGGTGGCCGACGGCATCCGCGCCAATCTGCGCAGCTTCGACGAACTGGCCGGGGATCATGCATCCCTGTTCGCCGACCTGCAGCAACTGGTACTGAAGCCCAGTGATGACCTGGTGGCGACAGTAAAGTCTAGGATCACTGAGCACGAAGCCGAGCAGAAGCGCCTGGAAGAGAAGCGCGCTGCGACAGTAACGCAGCCTGCTGCCGAGCCAGTGCCGCAGCGCCAGACGGTGCCGGTGGCCGTAGTTACGCCGACGGAGGACGACGGCCAGCGCATCAAGCTGGGCGACATCAACAACCGCCTAGGCTTCGCGCTGACTGCCGACTTCCTTCGCTCCATCGGCTTTGAGCCAGCCGGCCGCGAGCGTGCAGCGGTGCTGTACCGCGCCGCCGACTTCCAGCGTATTTGTGCAGCGCTGATCGCCCACATCCAGCAGGCACAGGCCGGGCAGCAGGTCGCAGCATGAGCATGATCCCCATCGACTACCGCACCCGCCATCCTCTGGAAGATCGGCGGGAGCAACTGGCCGGCCAGGTTGAGCAGTACCTGGCCGGAGGTGGACACATCACCGAACTCCCAGGCTTCGTCGAGCGCATCCCCTTCCCGTCACGGCAGGTTGTCACGGCTACTCCGAAACCTCCGCGCCGCCGGGAAGCGCCCAAGAAGCACCGCATCACCATCGAGGAAGAGGCGAGGCTGATCGAACTGATCAAGGTGGCCGCCGAACTCGGCCAGTCCAGAACCCAGGCCAGAGAAACCGCCGGCATCGGCAAGATGCTGTTCATGGCCCTGTGCTTCGAGAACAACATCGTCTTCCCGGATGTCGCCGAACTGGCCAAGTCGAAGTCGGACAAGATGGCCGAGGCGCGTCGAGCACTGGCGCCCAAGATCGAAGCCTACGCCCATCTCGGGGTTGCGACCTGTGCTATCCGCTGCGGCGTCAGCGAGACCACGGTGCGCAAGATCGCCCGCGAGTTCGGCATCACGCTTGGGGTGTCGCAATGACCGCCAAGACCGCCGCCCAGCGCCAAGCCGAAAAGAGGGAGCGGGACAGGATGAAGGAGGAGGAGCGTCTTGCTCGCCTCCTCTCCCGCCGCATCAGCCTGGACCTCTACAAGTCCACGGACATGGCGCTGATTCGCACCATGGCACGGCTTGGTATCGACGAGCCGCAGGACGTGATCCAACGCCTCATCCATGGCGCAGATCGCCTCGACGACGAGTCCCTGGCCGAGTTGACCAGCTACTAGTCACGCCGCCATGTCACACACCAATTTCGCCATCCGCTGCACTCGCGGCGCGGCGGCGCTCTACCTGGAGAAACCATGAATGAGCTGGCACTTTTCGCGGGCGCTGGTGGGGGAATTCTCGCCGGCAAGTTGCTTGGCTGGCGAACCATGTGTGCCGTGGAAATCAATCCCTACCGCGCGCGCCGACTCATGCAGCGCCAAAATGAAGGACACCTTCCACCATTCCCCATCTGGGACGATGTTCGTTCCTTCGACGGACGCCCATGGCACGGCCTTGTTGACCTGGTATCGGCAGGGTTTCCCTGCACGGACATCAGCCGCGCCGGGACAAAGGAAGGGATCGAGGGAGAGGCCAGCGGGCTATGGGTGGAAGTACCCCGCATCCTTCGCGAGGTACAGCCCCGATTCGCGTTCCTGGAAAACGCGGCAGAGCTGCCTCATCGAGGGCTTGGCAGAGTTCTCGGGGACCTGGCCGAACTGGGGTTCGATGCGCGATGGTGTGTGCTCGGATCTGACGACATCGGCGCCGACCACTTCCGCAAGCGGACGTGGATCCTGGCCGACTCCATGCCATGGCTCCAGCCACTGGGGCGGAACCTTCCAGGAGGTGGGCGGCAGCAAGAACAAATTGCGTGGAACGCCCATCGGCAAGCTGTATGTGAACCCGGATTTCTGGGAAAGCCTGATGGGATGGCCGATCGGATGGACCGGAACCGCGCCATTGGAGACGGCCAAGACCCGCGCGTGGCTGCTGCAGCATTCTCGATGCTTTCTGAAGGCTGGCTCTGAGGCCGCCTGACCTACCCCACTCCCTGCCATTGCGCCACTACGGCACGAGGTTACCCCATGCCCCTCGACGAATCCGCGGCTCAGCACCGAATCGCTGAGCTTTGCGCTAACCCGCACGCGCATTACCAGGCCCAGTTGGAGGAAGCCCTGTTCCATCAGCAGGCCCTCGACCTGATCCGACGCCTGAAATCCCACCTCACCAACGGAATCGGCGGCCAGCAGCTGAGCACAGAGGCTGCTGAGTTCATCGCCAAGCATACGAGGACGAAACCATGACCATGGCAATGGAACTGATCCGACACATCGCCGGCCTCTACAGCGGCAAGGCGATCAAGGGTGACTTCACCCAGGTCTACATCACTGGGAACGAAATCTGGATGGCACAGCAGGTTCTTGCGGAGCAGGCTGAGGGCGCGCAGGAGCGGGAGGCGCTTCCGCACTGGCCGCCCTGCAATCCTGCCTGCGATCCAGAACTTAATGGGTTCCGTGATCGGAGGTGCAGCTGCGCACAAGCCCGCGCCGCCCTGGCGCAACCCTCCCTGGCATGGGACGAAGTTGTCGTAACCCTGAACGACTCCGGCGCCATCCTTGCCGTCACTCGCCAGGATGCAGAAGGGCGCGTGCTGAATGTTTTAGCCGAGGCGCAACCCTCCCCGGCGCCGGAACTTCCGACTGAGGACGAACTTGAAGCAGCCGGACTTGGCTACCCGCTCGCCAAGGAAGAGGCGGTCAAGCTCTGGTACGCCGGTTTCCGCTCTGAGGTGATCACCGTGCTGGAAGCGTGGGAAGCCATCGGCCACGACATCGGTATGAACCCGGACAAAGGCGAACTGCTCGCATCACTGCGCTACATGCTGGAGAAGTGCGAAGCGCATGACGCCGCCCAGGCCAGGCTCGCCGAGTTGGAGGGGCAGGAGCCGGTGGCTTGGGTAGAAGTCATTGACAGGGACTATGGCCCCTACAATTTCCATGGGAAAAGACTTCTTCCGAAAGGTAAAAATCAGCTCTACGCCGCCACGCCCGCCCAGGCTCAGCACAGCGTGCCGGAGGGTTATGCCCTGATCCCGGTTCGCGAGACGGAGGCAATGCATGATGCCGTGATGGCGCTGCTGTACAAGGGCGTCGCCCGCACCGATACGCAGAAGTTGCTGGATGCGTACATAGCCGCCGCGCCCGGCAAGGAGGGGGTGTGATGGCCTTCGTCGAAGTCAGCAAAGCCGAGTTCTTCGGCATCATCGGCCCGCGCAATGTACATCCCAGTCCTGAGCGTGATTGCTCGATATGGGAGGACGTGAGCACGCGGGAGGTAATTGGCCGCACTGAGCCGGGGTATCTGCGCCGCCTTGGCAGGCCGGATAGGTACTGGGTTTCCGATAAGTACGCAGCGCGCCGGCCGGCGCAGGGAGGTGCTGAATGATCCGCATAGCCTGCACCGCCATCGCTGGCCGCATCATGGCCGGTCGCGTGAACAGGGCCGGCGACTCGTTCACTGGCACACCGAAGGACGTCACCAGCGACGTACTGAAGGCTGTGATCGACAAGCTCAAGCACCACGGCGGCAGCTTCGATATCACCTGCGATGGCGCAGTTGTCGCCACGCTGCGGCTGGAAGAGCCAGATCAGGGAGGTGCTTAATGCCCAACTACAAAGCCGCATTCGAGTCTGCATCGCTCGACCTGAGCGCGATCATGTCTCTGCTCGGCTTCACCAGCTACCCCGGCGTCGATCCGATGCTTCGAGCCATCACCGACCTGGTGCTGGCCAAGGCCGAGGCCCAGGCGCTCAGGGATCAGGTCAAAGCCTTGCAGTCCGACGCCAACAGCTACCAGTCCGGCTACGACGAAGGGCGCCGTATGGGCGCCAAGCACCGGCAGAGCGAGGTCGAGCAGCTGACGCGCAAGGTTGAAGACCTGCGCGCAAGGGTGGTTGTTGTGCCGGATCGATTCGCGCCTCCGACCTATGCGCATCACTCACTTAAGGATCAAGCCGAAGGCTGGAACGACTGCCTCGACGAACTAGCGCGCCTCAACGGCAAGGTGGTGAGCGAGAGGCTGTTGCGCAAGTGGCTCGAACTGATGGAGCACGGGGATTTCAGTGAAGGCCATTGCATGTGCGGATCGGCGGTCGATTCCCACGGCATCGGCGACGGTCATGCGCCTGTTGATGCTGGTGAATACTACGCCGGGCAAGTGATGGAAGAACTGCGTACTCTGCTCAGCGAGGGGAAGCAGGGAGACGGCCATGCCTGAACTTAAGCCTCATTCCTGGGCGCAGAGTGGAAACCCGACATCAACGATCCTGAATCGAATCAGGGAGCACAACATCGAGTTCGGCGGATCTCCGGCCAGGGTTGCGCATAGCTACGATGTGCCGCTCTACAAAATCCCCGCCGACCAGGTGCTGGTGCCAATCGAGCTATTGAAGCGCTTGCAGGATCACATCGAGTACGACGCGATTGGATCACCAAGTGCATCCATTGCATCCGATCTTGCCGACGAACTCCGCGCCCTTCTCCAGCCGTAACCCTTCCCCTTAACCGCACACCCATATGGGAGGCATTACCGTGCCTGACATTCAAGCAACCTACATCGAAGTGAGCGCCGAAGTGCGCTATTGGGAAGACGCCAAGATCAACGGGCAGGAGGACAGTGACGGCTCTCTGGTGCCGTTCCGTCGTGACGACCTCTGGTGTCCAGTGATCCGCCTGGAAGATGGCATGGTGATGGACTGGCCGGCCGGCATGATCGCCGACATCCACTACAAGGTCTGCGATGCCGGTCAGTATTGGCTGCTCGATGACAACCGGCAACGTGTCGCCCAGTGGGCCGGCTACTACGTACCGGACGACTTCCTCTGCCCGACCGAGAACGGCTATGGCGACTACATCATCTTCAAGGTGGGCGTCGATGGCCTGATCAAGAGTTGGAGCAAGCCCGAGATCGAATGGGGCGGCCGCGAGGATGATCAGGAAGGCTGGAAGCGCCTTGAGGAGAACGACCGTGCCTGACGAAATTTCCTATGAATCCGAACTGGCCAGCAAGTGCCAGGGTGCCGCCCAGTGCCTTAGCTACAACGGCCCGAAGCATGAGGCCGAGGCGAAGCACGTCCTGCATGAAGCATCGCACGCGCTCGACAAACATGCTGTGCGCGTGTCCGAGGACTTCCCTGGTCTTCTGATAACCAATGCTCGCGGCGAGTCTCGGTATATGACATGGCGTGAGCGTCTGGCCCGCTGGCTGCTCAAGGGTGCCCTGGAGATTCGGCCATGACCGACATCACCAAGCTGAAGGAACTGGCGGAACGGGCTTCTGCACTGCATGGAACCCCCAGTCTCGAACACTCTGCGGCCATCACTGAGTTCCGCAGCGCCGCCAACCTCCAGGCCATCCTCGGGCTGATTTCCGAGGTAGAGCGGCTGCGAAGGCTTGAAGTGCGACAGCAAGAAATAGCCGAGCACTACAAGAAGTGGTTCAAGGAGATCGTTTACGAGTCGTTCGATGAATGGCTGAAGGACGATGCCACTCACTGGATCGGCGAGCAAGACGCTGCGCTTCAGGCATGGCAGTACCTGCACGAGAACAAGATATGGCTCATGAAGGAGCGGATTGAGCAGATGCAGGTTGCGCTCCAGGCCGTGCATGCAGAAGTGGACGGAAACATCCGCCCTCTCACCCGCGACCTCGTGAACATGGTCAGCGGCGTGAAGAATGGCAGCCACCCGAACGACATCTACGACCACTGCGACGAGATCGACAGGATTATCGACGCAGCCCTGGAAGGAGGCGGGAAATGAGCGACCCACCGTGCCCTCCAGACCGCCACGTCTGGACCTTCACGACACCCCTGCACATCCGCTGCAGCAAGTGCGGCGCCATCGGCCAGCGCTGGCCTTCCCGGGCTGAGCGCGCCGAGTTCATCCGCGGTCGCTGGTTCTACCTGCAGCCGAAGTTCTGATCACCATTCCACCATCGCCGCACCAGCGGCGCGATGAGGTATTGCCATGTTCATGACACCTGAAGAGGTGGCCGACCTGACAGGACGCACCCGTGCCAGCGCGCAAATTCGCTGGCTCGACGAGCATCGTTTCGGCTACGTGGTCGGCGCCGATGGTCGCCCCAAGGTTCTGCGGGAGGTTGTGCTTTCCCGACTAGGATCAAATCAGCAGCAGAAGAAAGAGCCGCGCCTGCGCTTGACGGGCTCGTGAGGAGGGAGGCATGCGCCCGAGAAAGAAGGACCGGCACTTGCCGCAATGCATGTACCACAAGCACGGGGCCTACTACCTGGTGCGAAAAGGAAAGTGGTTGCGCCTAGGCGAGGACTACCAGGAATCGCTTCTGGAGTATGCCCGCAAAATGTCGCAGGCAACTCAGGGAGGCATGCCGGACCTGATCGACCGAGCCATGAAGTACCACTTCAAAAAGAAGAAGCTGGCGGCCAACACCGTGCTGCAGTATGAAGCGGCGGCGGAGCGCCTGAAGGATATCTTCGCCGAGTTCAACCCGAAGCAGGTCATGCCGAAGCACATCGCGGCGGTGAAGGCGGACCTGGTAGACACGCCAAACATGTGTAACCGGATTCTGTCCGTTGCCCGGATCATCTTCGGCTATGGGCTGGAGTGGCAGGAGGTGGACTCGAACCCCTGCGTTGGGGTTAGCCGCCACGAGGAGGGAAGGCGCGATCGCTACATCACGGACGGGGAGTTCGCGGCTTTGCTCAATGCGGCCAGCCCTTACATCAGGTGCATCCTCGAAATGGCTTACCTGACCGGCCAGCGCATCAGCGACGTGCTGTCCATCCACCTGAGTGACATCTCCCCGGATGGCGTGGCGTTCACCCAGCAGAAGACTGGCGCCAAGCTCATAGTGGCCATGACGCCAGACCTCGAAGAGGTGATTGCTCGGGCAAAGGCGCTGCCACGAAAGGTCCGCACCCTCACGCTGTTCTGCTCGCGCGCCGGCAAGCCCGTCAGCTACGCCACGGTGAAGATGGCCTTCAGAGTGCTGCGCGAGAGGACGGGTATCACCGACGTTACCATCCACGACATCAGGGCGAAGTCCTTGACGGATGCCGACAAGGAAGGCAAGAACGCCCAAACCCTTGGCGGCCATTCCGATCCTAAGATGACTGCGCGATACCTCCGCGGGCGGTTGCCGAAGATCGCTCAGGCCCCGACAATGCCCATCAAAGTGCGCTGAGTATTAGACAAATACCCCTATGTCAAAAAGACAGACCTTCCCGGAGCCCAATGGCGATGGGCTTGCGGCTCACACCCCGATGATGCAACAGTACTGGAAGCTGAAGAGACAGCACCCGGAACAACTGCTGTTCTACCGCATGGGCGACTTCTACGAGCTGTTCTACGAGGACGCGAAGAAGGCCGCCAAGCTGCTCGACATCACCCTCACCACCCGCGGCCAGTCCGCCGGCACGCCGATTCCCATGGCCGGCATCCCCTTCCACGCCGTGGAGGGCTACCTGGCCAAGCTGGTCAAGCTGGGCGAGTCGGTGGCCATCTGCGAACAGATCGGCGACCCGGCCACCAGCAAGGGCCCGGTGGAACGCCAGGTGGTGCGCATCATCACCCCCGGTACGGTCAGCGACGAGGCGCTGCTCGACGAGCGCCGCGACAACCTGCTGGCCGCCCTGCTCGGCGACGAGCGGTTGTTCGGCCTGGCGGTGCTGGACATCACCAGCGGCCGCTTCAGCGTCCAGGAAATCCGCGGCTGGGAAACCCTGCTGGCCGAGCTGGAGCGCCTGAACCCCGCGGAACTGCTGATCCCCGACGACTGGCCCGCCGGCCTGCCGGCGGAGAAGCGCCGTGGCGTGCGGCGCCGCGCGCCCTGGGACTTCGACCGCGACTCGGCGTTCAAGAGCCTCTGCCAGCAGTTCGCCACCCAGGACCTGAAGGGCTTCGGCTGCCAGGACCTGACCCTGGCCATCGGCGCCGCCGGCTGCCTGCTGGCCTACGCCAAGGAAACCCAGCGCACCGCCCTGCCGCACCTGCGCAGCCTGCGCCACGAGCGCCTGGACGACACCGTCATCCTCGACGGCGCCAGCCGCCGCAACCTGGAGCTGGACACCAACCTCTCCGGCGGCCGCGACAACACCCTGCAATCGGTGGTGGACCGTTGCCAGACCGCCATGGGCAGCCGCCTGCTGACCCGCTGGCTGAACCGCCCGCTGCGCGACCGCGCCGTGCTGGAGGCGCGCCAGGAGTCGATCGCCTGCCTGCTGGAACGCTACCGCTTCGAGACCCTGCAGCCACAGCTGAAGGAAATCGGTGACGTCGAGCGCATCCTCGCCCGTATCGGTCTGCGCAACGCCCGCCCGCGCGACCTGGCGCGCCTGCGCGACGCCCTGGCCGCCCTGCCGGAGCTGCAGCGCGGCATGACCGAGCTGGAGGCCCCGCACCTGGGCGAGCTGGCCGCGAGCATCCGCACCTACCCGGAACTGGCCGAGCTGCTGGCCCGGGCGATCATCGACAACCCGCCGGCGGTGATCCGCGACGGCGGCGTCATCAAGCGCGGCTACGATGCCGAGCTGGACGAGCTGCAGACCCTCAGCGAGAACGCCGGCCAGTACCTGATGGACCTGGAGATCCGCGAGAAGGAACGTACCGGGCTGTCGGGCCTGAAGGTCGGCTACAACCGCATCCACGGCTACTACATCGAGCTGCCGCGCATGCAGGCCGAGCAGGCGCCGGCCGACTACCAGCGGCGGCAGACGCTGAAAGGCGCCGAACGCTTCATCACCCCGGAGCTGAAGGCCTTCGAGGACAAGGCGCTGTCCGCCCAGAGCCGCGCCCTGGCGCGGGAGAAGCAGCTCTACGAGGAACTGGTGGAACTGCTGATCGCCCAGTTGGCGCCGCTGCAGGACACCGCCGCCGCCCTGGCCGAACTGGACGTGCTGGCCAACCTGGCCGAGCGCGCGCTGAACCTCGACCTGAACCGCCCGCGCTTCGTCGAGGAGTCGGGCATCCTCATCGAGCAGGGCCGCCACCCGGTGGTGGAGCAGGTGCTGGAAACGCCCTTCGTGGCCAACGACCTGAAGCTCGACGAAGACACCCGCATGCTGGTGATCACCGGTCCGAACATGGGCGGTAAATCCACCTATATGCGGCAAACGGCACTGATTGTGCTGCTAGCGCATATCGGCAGCTTCGTCCCGGCGGCGCGCTGCGAGCTGTCGCTGGTGGATCGCATCTTCACCCGTATCGGCTCCTCCGACGACCTCGCCGGCGGCCGTTCCACCTTCATGGTGGAAATGAGCGAAACCGCCAACATCCTGCACAACGCCACCGACCGCAGCCTGGTGCTGATGGACGAAGTGGGCCGCGGCACCAGCACCTTCGACGGCCTGTCGCTGGCCTGGTCGGCCGCCGAGCACCTGGCGCACCTGCGCGCCTTCACCCTGTTCGCCACCCACTACTTCGAGCTGACAGTGCTGCCGGAGAGCGAGCCGGTGGTGGCCAACGTGCACCTGAACGCCACCGAGCACAACGAGCGCATCGTCTTCCTGCACCACGTGCTGCCCGGCCCGGCGAGCCAGAGCTACGGCCTGGCGGTGGCGCAGCTGGCCGGCGTGCCCGGCCCGGTGATCCTGCGCGCCCGCGAGCACCTGGCACGCCTGGAGACCACCAGCCTGCCCCATGAGGCCCCCCGCCAGGAGGCCGGCAAGCCCACCGCGCCGATGCAGAGCGACCTGTTCGCCAGCCTGCCGCACCCGCTGATCGACGAGCTCGCACGCCTCAAACCCGATGACCTGAGCCCACGCCAGGCGCTCGATTTGTTATATGCATGGAAGACGCGAATCTGACGGATAGCGGAACAAGCTGCTAGAATCGCGCGCGCTTAGCCGCCCGCCTGAGGAGAGAACTAGAAAATGACCTTCGTCGTCACCGACAACTGCATCAAGTGCAAATACACCGACTGCGTGGAAGTCTGCCCGGTGGACTGCTTCTACGAAGGCCCGAACTTCCTGGTCATTCACCCGGATGAGTGCATCGACTGCGCGCTCTGCGAACCGGAATGCCCGGCCCAGGCGATCTTCTCCGAAGACGAAGTGCCGGAGAACATGCAGGAATTCATCGAGCTGAACAAGGATCTGGCCGAGGTCTGGCCGAACATCACCGAGAAGAAGGACTCGTTGCCGGACGCGGAAGAGTGGGACGGCGTCGCCGACAAGCTCAAGCACCTGGAGCGTTGACCGCTTCCTCCAAGGCCCGCCTAGCGCGGGCCTTGTACCATCTGTGACGGCACTTTTTCGCAGGCAAAAAAAGGGGCGGGATGGCCCGCCCTTTTTTCCCTACCCCATCATCCTGATGAGTCGCATCCCGCGACGTCCCGACCGGCATCCCTGTCGGCCTGCGTCATTCCCTGTACGCAGGAGTGATATTAGCCATCCGTACGAACGCCGCAAGCGGCTGCGGGTCGCACCCGGCGATGTGCAGGTCGAGCGCAGGCAAAAATAAAATCCTTTTTATTCAATAAGTTAATTATAAAAGCCAGGAAAAAGAGCCCCTGACCGGCAGGCCGAATCGTCAAAGGCTCACAGCATATGTAAGCGATGGCTTACAAAACCAAACTTAAAAAGTGCTGTCTCGCCTGCTCCAACGGGCAGGGAAACGGGAATTCCGTTGGGCGTATAACCGTTCGCGGTTATCCGCCGTTAGCCGCAACACCGGCGGACAATGGCGGATAACGCCGTAGGCGTTATGCGCCCTACAATGCGGCTTCAGCGAGGAGGTATGGAGCGCTCCTCGTAGGATGGGTCGAGCGAAGCGATACCCATCGCCGTGCCGGATCAGGCGCCGGCCTTGCCGACGGAATCGCGGACGGAGTCCGCTCCTACGCTGCATTCACGAGCGGCGCCCTGCGCGCGAACCGCGGCAGGTACGCCACAGACGAAAAAGCCCGGAGGGATGCTCCGGGCTTTTTTCGCTACGGGTGGTGCCTTACTGGAATAGCGCGTCGCTCGACAGACCGTTCTTCTCCAGGATTTCCCGCAGGCGCTTGAGCGCCTCGACCTGGATCTGCCGCACCCGCTCGCGGGTCAGGCCGATTTCCTGGCCGACTTCTTCCAGGGTGCTGCTTTCGTGGCCGCGCAGGCCGAAGCGGCGTATCACCACCTCGCGCTGCTTGTCGGTCAGCTCGGACAGCCACTGGTCGATGCTCTGGCTCAGGTCGTCATCCTGCAGCAGTTCGCAGGGGTCGGTGGGACGGTCGTCGGTCAGGGTGTCCAGCAGCGTCTTGTCCGAATCCGGGCCGAGGGACACGTCCACCGAAGTCACCCGCTCGTTGAGGCCGAGCATGCGCTTGACCTCGTCGACCGGCTTCTCCAGCAGGTTGGCGATTTCCTCGGGGGACGGCTCGTGGTCCAGCTTGTGCGTCAGCTCGCGGGCCGCGCGCAGGTAGACGTTGAGTTCCTTGACCACGTGGATCGGCAGGCGGATGGTGCGGGTCTGGTTCATGATGGCCCGTTCGATGGTCTGGCGAATCCACCACGTCGCGTAGGTGGAGAAGCGGAAACCCCGTTCCGGATCGAACTTCTCCACCGCCCGGATCAACCCCAGGTTGCCTTCCTCGATCAGGTCGAGCAGGGACAGGCCGCGGTTGACGTAGCGCCGGGCGATCTTCACCACCAGGCGCAGGTTGCTTTCGATCATGCGCCGACGCCCGGCGGGATCGCCCCTTTGCGCGAGCCGCGCGAAGTGGACCTCCTCCTCGGGAGTCAGCAGGGGGGAAAAACCGATTTCGTTGAGGTAGAGCTGGGTGGCATCCAGCGCGCGGCTGTAATCGATGTGCTTGTGCTGCTTCGATGACAGCGAGCTTGCCTTGCCGGTGACCTGAAGTGAGACCTGCTCTTCGGCAAGTGACTCGTCGAATGTGATGGCGGGCTCCAGAAGCAGCAGCTCGTCATCCACGTCAAACTCCGGCCCTTCTTTTTTGAGTGCCATGTCGTTATCCCTTGCTGAGTTCGACAACAAGCCCGGACGAATCCATATCCTTGGGACGTCCAAGCCCGCTCACCCACGCGGGATGCGGCGGTCGATCAACGAGGTGGCAGGTATTGCAAGGGGTCCACGGGTTTGCCCTGACGGCGAATCTCGAAGTGCAGCTTCACCCGGTCCGTGCCTGTGGAGCCCATCTCGGCAATGCTCTGCCCGACTTTGACCTGTTGCCCTTCCCGAACGAGCAGCCTGCGGTTGTGGCCGTAGGCACTCACGTAGGTATCGCTGTGCTTGATGATCACGAGTTCGCCGTAGCCCCGCAAACCACTACCGGCGTACACAACCGTGCCATTCGACGCAGCCAGGACAGGCTGGCCCAATTGCCCGGCTATATCAATCCCTTTATTCAAACTGCCGTTTGATGCAAAGCGGCCTATCAAAGTGCCATTGGTCGGCCACATCCAGCCCTCCGCGCCCTTGCCCGAAGCCTGGGAAGGAGCACTGCTGGCGGGGGTGTCGTATTGCTGACGGTGGCCGCGGGCGCGGGCTTGGCCGGTGCCGGAGAACCGGCGGTGGGCTTGCCGGCCACCACTGGCACGACGGACGGCGCGGTTTTGGCGACCACCGGCTGTGCCGCCGTACTGGAGCCGGCACCGCCGAAGCGAATGGCCTGCCCCGGGCGGATGGTGTAGGGCGGCGGGATGTTGTTGTGCGCGGCCAGGGCCTTCCAGTCCCAGCCGTAGCGGAAGGCGATGGAGTACAGGGTGTCGCCGCGGCGCACCACGTACTGGCCGCTGGTGGTCGCCGGCGTGCGGTCGGCCTGGTTGCGGTCGACCACCTTGACCTTGCCCCCGGAGGAGGATGCGCAGGCCGCGAGCAGGGAACAGAATGCTGCCGCCAGCAGCAAGCGGACGCCGCTCCGAATCCAGATCCATTGTTTCTGGGCCGCGATAGGGCTCACCCCTTCCCCCTTATCCATCGAATATGTGCCGGCATCTCGCCGTTATGCTCCCCCTGGCCGTGCGACGGCGCTCCCGCCGCCGCTCAGCCCAGGGGGCCGTTGAGCAGGGGAACGAAGCGCACCGAGTCCAGCACGCGCCGGTCGAATCCGTCGCCGGTGCGCTCGATCAGCATCAGTTGCTGCACTTCGCCGCTGCCCACCGGGATCACCAGGCGCCCGCCCGGCGCCAGCTGGTCGAGCAGCGCCTGCGGGACCTCGGCGGCTGCCGCGGTGACGATGATACCGTTGTACGGTGCCAGCGCCGACCAGCCTTCCCAGCCATCCCCCCAGCGAAAGACAACATTTCTCAGGTTTAGCTCCGCAAGTCGCTCCTTGGCGCGGTCCTGCAGCGCCTGAATCCGCTCGACGGAGAAGACCCGCTCGACCAGTTGCGCCAGCACCGCGGTCTGGTAGCCGGAGCCGGTGCCGATCTCCAGTACCTTGTCCAGGGGCCGGCGGCCAGCAGCAGTTCGGTCATCCGCGCCACCATGAAGGGTTGCGAGATGGTCTGATTGTGGCCGATGGGCAGCGCCGTATCCTCGTAGGCGCGGTGCGACAGCGCCTCGTCGACGAACAGGTGGCGTGGCGTGCGGCGGATCACCTCGAGCACCCGGGCGTTGGACAGGCCTTCCTCGTACAGGCGCTGGATCAGCCGTTCGCGGGTACGCTGGGAAGTCATGCCGATACCGCGGCGACTCAGTTCATCGGCCATGGTCCAGCCCTCCGATCCAGTCCTGCAGTCCATTGAACGCCTCGCGGAAGGTTCGGTCCAGTTGCAGCGGCGTGACCGAGACGTAGCCCTGCATCACCGCATGGAAGTCGGTGCCCTCGCCGCCGTCCTCGGCGTCGCCGGCCGCCGCGATCCAGTAGCCTTCGCGCCCCGCGGGTTGACCACCCGGACCGGCGCCGCGGCGCGCTTGCGATGGCCCAGGCGGGTCAGCTGGATGCCGCGGATGCGCTCCAGCGGCAGGTTCGGGATGTTGACGTTGAGCACGGTGCGCGGCGGCAGCTCGAGCCGCTCGTGGTTCTGCACCAGCAGGCGGGCGAAGTGCATGGCGCTGTAGAGGTTGTCCGGCTGGCGCGAGAGCAGCGAGAAGGCGAACGCCGGGCGCGCCAGGAAGCGGCCCTCGATGGCGGCGGCCACGGTGCCGGAATAGAGCACGTCGTCGCCCAGGTTGGCGCCCAGGTTGATGCCCGAGACGACCATGTCCGGCAGCGTCTCCAGCAGGCCGTTGAGGCCCAGGTGCACGCAGTCGGTCGGCGTGCCGTCGATGCCGATGAATCCATTGCTCAGCCGCTGCGCGTGCAGCGGCCGGTCCAGGGTCAGCGAGCTGCTGGCGCCGCTGCGATCCTGTTCGGGAGCGACCACCACGCATTCGGCATCTTCGCTCAGCGCGTCGTAAAGCGCGGCGATACCGGGTGCGTTCACCCCGTCGTCGTTGGCAATCAGTATGCGCATGGGTTTTCCGTTTGCCCTGCCGGTACCAGCTCGACCAGCTCGCGCACGACGACGGTGGCGAAGCAGCCTGCCGGCAGGACGAATTCCAGTTGCAGAATGTCAGGGGCCGGATAATGCCATGCCAGGGCCTGGATGGGGAGGCGCAGGATGCGCCGTTCGTGCGCCAGGTCAGCATTGCCCAGCCACTGGCAAAGCGCCACCTCCGCGGCCGCCACGATATTTTCCAGCTCGCCGCTGGCGTCGCCGGCCGGCGAGGCGCCCTGGCCCCAGAGCGGCCCGGTGGGGTGCAGGTCGAGGGCGGCCAGGCGCGGGTCGTCGCATTCCGCCTGGCCCGCCGGGAAGAAACTGCGGCTGTCGGTGAAGGCCAGCAGGTCGCCGACCTGGGCGCGGTTCCAGCTGCCGTCGGCCACCCGTCGCGCCAGCACCCGGTTGAACAGGTAGCTGCGCCCGGCCGAGAGCAGGCGCGAACGCAGGTTGCGCTGCCCGGGCAGGATGCCGCGCTCGGCACAGCTGCGGGCATCCACGACGTTGCCGCCGTCGAAGCCGAAGCGCTGGCTGCCGAAATAGTTGGGCACGCCCTCGGCAGCGATACACCGCAGCCGCTCGTCGAGTGCCTCATGCTCACCCTGCAACTGCGTCAGGCGCAGGGTGAAGCCGTTGGCCGCATGGGCGCCGCGCTGCAGCTTGCGCTGGTGGCGGGTGCGCTTGAGGATGCGCAGGCTGTCGTCCTCGGCCGCGGCCAGGTCGGGGTCGGCCTTGCCCGGCAGGTGCAGGCTGAACCACTGGCGCGTCAGGGCCTGGCGGTCCTTGAGCCCGGCGTAGCTGATCAGCCGCTGCGACACCCCGGCCGCACGGGCCAGGCGGCGCGCGGCCTCCTCGGTGTTCAGCCCGCGCTTTTCCACCCACAGCCAGAGGTGCTCGCCCTCGCCGGACAGCGGGATGTCCAGCACCTCGTCGACCTGGAAGTCCTCGGCCACCGCCTTGAGCACCGCGCGGCCGCAGGGCTCGCCATGGGCGCGCGGGCCCAGCAGCTCCAGTTCGGTCATGGACGGACCAGCAGGGCGACGGCGTGCACCGCGATGCCTTCCTCGCGCCCGGTGAAGCCGAGCTTCTCGGTGGTGGTGGCCTTGACGTTGACCTGTTCGATATCGACCTGCAGGTCCTCGGCGATGGCGGCGCGCATGGCCTCGATGTGCGGCGCCATCTTCGGCGCCTGGGCGATGATGGTGGCGTCGACGTTGCCGATCACATGGCCCTTCTCGTGCACCAGGGTCACCACGTGGCGCAGCAGCGCGCGGCTGTCGGCGCCCTTGAAGCGCGGGTCGGTGTCCGGGAAGTGCCTGCCGATGTCGCCCAGGGCGCAGGCGCCGAGCAGCGCATCGCTCAGCGCGTGCAGCAGCACGTCGCCGTCGGAGTGGGCGATGAGCCCGAACTTGTGGGGAATGCGCACGCCGCCGAGGGTGATGAAGTCGCCCTCGCCGAAGCGGTGCACGTCGTAGCCATGGCCGATACGCATAGAAAAACGCCCTGAGTCAGTCAGGGCGTCGATTCTACCGGAAAGCCGCGGCGCCTTCAGGACAGCGCCCGCGCATGGTGGCGCAGGTGGTCGTCGATGAAGCTGGCGATGAAGTAGTAGCTGTGGTCGTAGCCCGGGTGCAGGCGCAGCTCCAGCGGGTGCCCCGCCGCTTCCGCCGCCTGGCGCAGGGCCTCGGGCTTGAGCTGGGTGGCGAGGAAGTCGTCGCGCTCGCCCTGGTCCACCAGGATCGGCAGGCGCTCGCCGGCGCCGGCCAGCAGCTCGCAGGCGTCCCATTCGGCCCAGGCCTTGCGGTCCTCGCCCAGGTAGCGGCCGAAGGCCTTCTGGCCCCAAGGGCAGTCGCTGGGATGGCTGATCGGCGCGAAGGCCGACAGCGACTGGTAGCGCCCCGGGTTGCGCAGCGCGCAGACCAGCGCGCCATGGCCGCCCATGGAGTGGCCGGCGATGCCGCGGCGGGCGGAGACCGGGAAGTTGTCCTCGATCAGCGCCGGCAGCTCGTGCACCACGTAGTCGTGCATGCGGTAGTTGCGCGCCCAGGGCTGCTGGGTGGCGTTGAGGTAGAAGCCCGCGCCCAGGCCGAAGTCCCAGGCGCCTTCCGCGTCACCGGGCACCTCGGGGCCGCGCGGGCTGGTGTCCGGCGCCACTATCACCAGGCCCAGCTCGGCGGCCAGGCGCTGGGCGCCGGCCTTCTGCATGAAGTTCTCGTCGGTGCAGGTCAGCCCCGACAGCCAGTAGAGCACCGGCAGGCCGGCCTCGGGCTCGGCCTGGGGCGGCAGGTAGATGGCGAACACCATGTCGCAGCCGAGCGTCGGGGAATGGTGGCGGTAGCGCTGGTGCCAGCCGCCGAAGCTCTTCTGGCTGCTGAGCAGTTCGATGGATTCCGTCATGGCAGTCTCCTTGTGTCGTGAAGCCGGGGCCGTGGCCCCGGCGGCTCGATCAATAGTGGATGACGGAGCGGATGCTCTTGCCTTCGTGCATCAGCTCGAAGGCCTCGTTGATCTTGTCCAGGCCCATGGTGTGGGTGATGAAGGTGTCCAGCGGGATTTCGCCCTTCTGCGCCTTCTCCACGTAGCTGGGCAGCTCGGTACGGCCGCGCACGCCGCCGAACGCCGAACCGCGCCAGACGCGGCCGGTGACCAGCTGGAACGGCCGGGTGCTGATCTCCTGGCCGGCGCCGGCGACGCCGATGATGGTCGACTCGCCCCAGCCCTTGTGGCAGCACTCCAGCGCCGCGCGCATCAGCTGCACGTTGCCGACGCACTCGAAGGAGTAGTCCACGCCGCCGTCGGTCATCTCGACGATGACGTCCTGGATCGGCTTCTGGTGGTCCTTCGGGTTGACGAAGTCGGTGGCGCCCAGTTCCCTGGCGATGTCGAACTTGGCCGGGTTGATGTCGACGGCGATGATCCGCGAGGCCTTGGCCATCCTGGCGCCGATGATTGCCGCCAGGCCAATGCCGCCCAGACCGAAGATGGCCACGGTGGCGCCCTCTTCCACCTTGGCGGTGTTGAGCACGGCGCCGATGCCGGTGGTGACGCCGCAGCCGAGCAGGCAGACCTTCTCCAGCGGCGCGTCCTTGGGAATCTTCGCCAGGGAGATTTCCGGCAGCACGGTGTACTCGGAGAAGGTCGAGCAGCCCATGTAGTGGTAGACCGGCTGGCCGTTGTAGGAGAAGCGCGAGGTGCCGTCGGGCATCAGGCCCTTGCCCTGGGTGGCGCGCACGGCCTGGCAGAGGTTGGTCTTGCCGGACTTGCAGAACTTGCACTCGCGGCATTCGGCGGTATACAGCGGGATCACGTGGTCGCCGACCTGCAGCGAGGTCACGCCCTCGCCCACCGCTTCGACGATGCCGCCACCCTCGTGGCCGAGGATGCACGGGAACACGCCTTCGGAATCCTGGCCGGACAGGGTGTAGGCGTCGGTGTGGCAGACCCCGGTGGCGACGATGCGTACCAGCACCTCGCCCTTCTTCGGCGGCGCCACGTCCACCTCGACCACCTGCAGCGGCTGGTTGGGGGCGAAGGCGACGGCGGCACGGGACTTGATCATCTCGGAACTCCTGGCGGGTTGATGCATGGGCTTCCGCCTGCGGGGCGGAAGCGGCCGGCGAAGGACGCCGGCGGAAACCGGGCGGCCCCGGCGAAAAGCGCGGGGCACAGCCTTGAAAGTGTAGAAAAGTGCCTGGAAAGAAATAATCAGGCAATAATCAAAACATTATTGCCATGCAGGGATAATCCAGATGAATCGCTGGGAAGGCCTCGACGAATTCGTCGCGGTGGCGGAAACCGGGCAGTTCACCGCCGCCGCCGAACGCCTGGGCGTCTCCTCCTCCCATGTCAGCCGGCAGATCGCCCGGCTGGAGGAGCGCCTGCAGGCCCGCCTGCTCTACCGCAGCACCCGGCGCGTTTCGCTGAGCGAGGCAGGGCAGACCTTCCTGCAGCACTGCCAGCGCCTGCAGGATGCCCGCGACGAGGCGCTGCGGGCGGTCAGCGACCTCTCCGCCGAACCCAAGGGCCTGCTGCGCATGACCTGCGCGGTGGCCTACGGAGAGCGCTTCGTGGTGCCGCTGGTGAATGCCTTCATGGCCGACTACCCGCAGTTGCGGGTGGACATCGAGCTGTCCAACCGCCAGCTCGACCTGCTCCACGAGGGGTTCGACCTGGCCATCCGCCTCGGCCGCCTGAGCGACTCGCGCCTGGTGGCCACGCGCCTGGCGCCGCGGGTGATGTACCTGTGCGCCACGCCCGGCTACCTGGAACACCACGGCGCGCCGCAGTCGCCGGCGGAACTGGCGCAGCACAACTGCCTGGTGGGCAGCAGCGACCTGTGGAGCTTCCTGGAGGACGGCCGCGAGACGCAGCACCGGGTCCAGGGCAACTGGCGCTGCAACAGCGGCCAGGCGGTGCTCGACGCCGCGCTGCGCGGCTTCGGCCTGTGCCAGCTGCCGGACTACTACGTGCTGGAACACCTGCGCAGCGGCCGCCTGGTCTCCCTGCTGGCGGACCATCAGCCGCCGAACACCGCGGTCTGGGCGCTCTACCCGCAGCAGCGGCACCTGTCGCCGAAGGTGCGCCAGCTGGTGGACTTCCTCAAGGATGGCCTGCAGCGCATCCACCCCGGCATGCCCTGAGGCAAGGCTGGTTCCGGCGATTCGGTTAAACTTGTCGTTTTACCCGCTACCCTGCCAAGGATGCCGTCATGCCCACTCTTGCCGCCTTCCGCGAACGCTACCTGCTGCGCTTCTGGTCGCCACTGCCGACGCTGGTCGCGCTCGGCGTCGCCTCCGCCTACTACTTCGCCCTGACCGGGACCTTCTGGGCCGTCACCGGGGAATTCACCCGCTGGGGCGGCCACGTGCTGTCCTGGTTCGGCGTGCCGGTGCAGGACTGGAGCTACTTCAAGATCATCGGCCTGCAGGGCACGCCGCTGGACCGCATCGACGGCGTGATGATCATCGGCATGTTCCTCGGCGCGCTGTGCTGCGCGCTCTGGGCCGGCAACGTCAGCCTGCGCTGGCCGACCAGCCGGCGGCGCCTGCTGCAGGGCCTGGTGGGTGGCATCGTCGCCGGCTTCGGCGCGCGCCTGGCCATGGGCTGCAACCTGGCGGCCTTCTTCACCGGCATCCCGATGTTCTCGGTGCATGCCTGGGCCTTCATGCTGTCCACCGTGATCGGCGCCTGGTTCGGCGTGAAGCTGAGCCTGCTGCCGTTCCTGCGCACGCCGCTGAAGGTCACCGGCAAGGCCGCCAGCCTGCCCGACGCGGCGAGCCTGGCCCGCCGCGCCAAGGTGCAATGGCGCCTGGGCCTGGCGGTGCTGGCCGTGGCCGCGCTGTTCGCCGCCTGGCGCTTCGAGGTGTCCCTGGTGCTAGGCCTGGCCACCCTGTTCGGCCTGCTGTTCGGCGGCCTGATCGAGCGCGCGCAGATCTGCTTCACCAGCGCCGCCCGCGACCTCTGGACCACCGGCAGAACCAAGGCAGCCTTCGGCATCCTGCTGGGCATGGCCGCGGCCTGCGTCGGCACCTTCGCGGCGATCCACCTGGGCGTGGCGCCGAAGACCTTCTGGATGGGCCCCAACGCGGTGATCGGCGGTGTGCTGTTCGGCATCGGCATCGTCCTCGCCGGCGGCTGCGAGACCGGCTGGATGTACCGCTCGATGGAAGGCCAGGTGCATTTCTGGGTGGTCGGCGTCGGCAACGTGATCGGCGGCACCCTAGTGGCGGTGTACTGGGATTCGCTGGGCAGCGCACTCGCCCTGCCCTATCCCAAGCTCAACCTGCTGCAGATCTTCGGCCCCGGCGGCGGCCTGCTGCTGACCTTCGCCGGCCTTGCGCTGTGCATGCTGCTGGTGCAGCTGAACGCCAACCGTTTCACCCGTTCGAGGAAAACCGCCAATGAGCGCGAACAAGACGCCGACGCTGTCGCTTGACCTGCGCGGCGAGCATTGCCCGTACAACGCCATCGCCACCCTGGAAACCCTGGAGACGCTGAAGCCGGGCGACCTGCTGGAGGTAGTCACCGACTGCTCGCAGTCGGTGCACGGCATCCCCGAGGACACCAAGCGCCACGGCTACAACTGCCTGGCGGTGGAGCAGCATGGCGCGCTGTTCCGCTTCCTCATCGAGGTGCCGTTGTTGGGGTGAAAGCGGCGGCAGGCGGCAGGCTGCAAGCGGCAGGCAAGAGCGAAAAGCCTGCCCCTGCGGAAGCGGACCTTGTCCGCGATAGTCGGACGTATCGGCGCGGTTCGCGGATGAGATCCGCTCCTACGCTGCCCCTCCGCACCATCCCCTGTAGGAGCGCGCCCTGCGCGCGATTCGCGGGCAGGGCCCGCTCCTACAATTGCCATGAGGCACGGTATATCCCTCCCCCCGTAGGAGCGGAACTTTTCCGCGATAGCCGGACGTATCGGCGCGGTTCGCAGATGAGATCCGCTCCTACGCTGCCCCGCCGCACCATCCCCTTGTAGGAGCGCGCCCTGCGCGCGAAATCGCGGACGGAGTCCGCTCCTACAGGTTGCCGTGCGGCATGGCGTTTCTCGTTCGCGATGGCCGGATATCCCGGCGCGCCGTCTCTAGGCCGAATCGCCACGGCCGGCATGGCGGCCGTGGCGGTGCAGGAAGGCGTGGATGCGCCCGGGGAAGCGCGAACCGACCCAGGCGAACGCCAGGTACTTGAGCAGCTTGCCGGTGAAGATCGCCAGCAGCACGCCGGGATAGTGCAGCGGCACGTTGGACAGCACCACCAGCGCCGGCGTCTGCGGCAATGGCGAGATGGACACCAGGAACAGCGCCAGCAGGCCGTAGCGGTGGGTCCAGTCCATCACCCGCGCCCAGCTCGGGTCCTGCAGCAATTGCGGGAAGTGGGCGTACAGGCTGGCCCAGCCCATGTGGTGCAGGACGATCGTCAGCAGCAGGGCCCCCAGTGCGCTGCCCAGGGCGGCGCTCAGCGCTATGCCGGCCCAGCGCCGTGGCGCCACGAGGACCGCCGGCACCACCACTGAGGTGATCGGGTAGGCGGCGCTGCAGGTACCCAGCAGCGCCAGGCCCAGGCACAGCCAGGGCATGCGCCAGCCGTCGCCGGCCCAGCGCAGGATGCGGTGCAAGTCGCCTTCGAGCCTGGGCAGGAACCTCGCAAGGCGCTTCATGGTTTCAGCGTTTTCCGAAAGTCCGTTGCAGCCGCTGCAGGTCTTCCGGGGTGGTGACCTTGATGTTGTCGGCGCGGCCCTCGACCATCTTCGGCGCGCTGCCGGCCCACTCCATCGCCGAGGCTTCGTCGGTGATGGCGGCGCCCGCCACCAGGGCGTCGGCCAGGGCGCGGTGCAAGGCGCCGAGGTGGAACATCTGCGGCGTGTAGGCCTGCCAGACCACGCTGCGGTCGACGGTTTCCAGCACCCGGCCATCGGCGCCGACGCGCTTGAGCGTATCCCGCGCCGGCACGCCGAGCAGGCCGCCGACGGCGTCGTTCTCCAGCTCGCCCAGCAGGCGATCGAGGTCGCCACGGCTGAGGTTCGGCCGCGCCGCGTCGTGCACCAGCACCCAGTCGTCGCTGGCGGCGCCCTGTTCGTTGAGCAGCAGCAGGCCGTTGAGCACCGAGTCGGCGCGCTCGCAGCCGCCTTCGGCGCGCAGGATGCGCGGGTCGGCGGCGCAGGGCAGCTCCGGCCACCAGGGGTCGTCAGGCGCCAGGCAAACCACCAGGCCCTTGAGCATGGGATGGCCGAGGAAGCAGTCGAGGGTGTGTTCGAGGATGCTGCGACCGGCGAGGTCGAGGTATTGCTTGGGGCGATCGGCGCGCATGCGCGAGCCAATGCCCGCGGCGGGGATCACGGCCCAGAAGGCCGGCAGGGAGATGTCGCGGAATTTCATTGCGCCAGCTGGTAGAGGGTTTCCTTGTCCTTGACCATGCCGAGCTCGTGGCGGGCACGCTCCTCGACCGTCTCGGTGCCTTTCTTCAGTTCCGCCACCTCGGCCTCGAGGATGCGGTTGCGCTCGAGCAGGCGCTGGTTCTCGCCCTGCTGGTCGGCGATCTGCTTCTCCAGCTCGCGCACCTGCGCCAGGCTGCCGTCCCCCACCCACAGGCGATACTGCAGGCCGGCGAGGCCCAGGAGCAGGACGAGGAACAGCCAGTAGGGGCTGCGCAGCTTACTGAGACGCAATTGTGGGCTCCATGTGCGAAGGGGTGGCTCCTGCCACCCCTTCACCGTACCAGACTAGCGTCAGCCGCGGAATTCCGCGCGACCACGGTACGGCGCCTTGGCGCCCAGCTGCTCTTCGATGCGCAGCAGCTGGTTGTACTTGGACACGCGGTCGGAACGGCACAGCGAGCCGGTCTTGATCTGGCCGGCGGCGGTGCCTACGGCCAGGTCGGCGATGGTGCTGTCCTCGGTTTCACCGCTGCGGTGCGAGATCACCGCGGTGTAGCCGGCGGCCTTGGCCATCTGGATGGCTTCGAGGGTCTCGGTCAGCGAGCCGATCTGGTTGAACTTGATCAGGATGGAGTTGCCGATGCCCTTCTCGATGCCTTCCTTGAGGATCCTGGTGTTGGTCACGAACAGGTCGTCGCCGACCAGCTGGACCTTGCCGCCGATCTTGTCGGTGAGGACCTTCCAGCCCGCCCAGTCGGACTCGTCCATGCCGTCTTCGATGGAGATGATCGGGAAGCGCTCGGCCAGGCCGGCCAGGTAGTCGGCGAAACCGGCGGCGTCGAACACCTTGCCTTCGCCTTCGAGGTCGTACTTGCCGTCCTTGAAGAACTCGCTGGAGGCGCAGTCCAGGGCCAGGGTCACGTCGTCACCCAGCTTGTAGCCGGCGTTGGCCACGGCTTCGGAGATGGCGGCCAGGGCTTCTTCGTTGGACGCCAGGTTCGGGGCGAAACCGCCTTCGTCGCCCACCGAGGTGCTCAGGCCACGGGCCTTCAGCACGGCCTTGAGGTGGTGGAAGATCTCGGCGCCCATGCGCAGGGCGTCGGCGAAGGTCTTGGCGCCGACCGGCTGGACCATGAACTCCTGGATGTCGACGTTGTTGTCGGCATGCTCGCCGCCGTTGATGATGTTCATCATCGGCACCGGCATGGAGTACACGCCCGGGGTGCCGTTCAGGTCGGCGATGTGCGCATACAGCGGTACGCCCTTGGCCTGTGCGGCAGCCTTGGCGGCAGCCAGGGACACGGCCAGGATGGCGTTGGCGCCCAGCTTGGCCTTGTTGTCGGTGCCGTCGAGTTCGATCATCGCCTGGTCCAGCGCCTTCTGCTCGACCGGGTCCTTGCCCAGCAGCAGGTCGCGGATCGGGCCGTTGATGTTGGCCACGGCCTTCAGCACGCCTTTACCCAGGTAACGGCTCTTGTCGCCATCGCGCAGTTCGAGTGCCTCGCGGGAACCGGTGGAAGCACCGGACGGGGCGCAGGCGCTGCCGACGATGCCGTTGTCCAGGATCACGTCCGCTTCAACGGTCGGGTTGCCGCGGGAGTCCAGGACCTCACGGCCCTTGATGTCGACGATCTTTGCCATTATTGATAACACTCCGAAGATAGATAAACGGGGCGGCTGGTGAGACTTTAGAACCTGTTCAAGGTCTCGCCGAGCGCAGCCCAGGCAAGGCGGAAGCAAGCGAAAAAGCGCAGTTTACATAGAGTAAATGAGCATCTTTTCGATTGTTTCCAACGCAGCATGGGCAAGCGCAGGCAGACATTGTCAGGTTCTCAGGCGGTCTCGATGGTGGGGAAATGCTTCACTAGGTCGTCCAGCTGCTTGAGCTGGGACAGGAAAGGCTCGAGCTTGTTCAAGCGCAGGGCGCACGGACCGTCGCACTTGGCGTGCTCGGGGTCCGGATGGGCCTCCAGGAACAGGCCGGCCAGGCCCTGGCTCATGCCGGCCTTGGCCAGGTCGGTGACCTGGGCGCGGCGGCCGCCGGCGGAATCGGCGCGCCCGCCCGGCATCTGCAGGGCGTGGGTGACGTCGAAGAACACCGGGTACTGGAACTGCTTCATGATGCCGAAGCCGAGCATGTCCACCACCAGGTTGTTGTAACCGAAGGAGGAGCCACGCTCGCAGAGGATCAGTTGGTCGTTGCCGGCCTCCTCGCACTTGGCCAGGATGTGTTTCATCTCCTGGGGCGCGAGGAACTGGGCCTTCTTGATGTTGATCACCGCGCCGGTGCGGGCCATGGCCACCACCAGGTCGGTCTGCCGCGAGAGGAAGGCCGGCAGCTGGATGATGTCGCACACTTCGGCCACCGGGGCGGCCTGGAAGGGCTCGTGGACGTCGGTGATCACCGGCACCTTGAAGGTCCGCTTGATCTCTTCGAAGATCTTCAGCCCCTCTTCCATGCCCGGGCCGCGGAAGGAGTGCATGGACGAGCGGTTGGCCTTGTCGAAGCTGGCCTTGAACACGTAGGGGATGCCGAGCTTCTCGGTCACCCGCACGTATTCCTCGCAGACCTGCATGGCCAGGTCGCGCGACTCCAGCACGTTCATGCCGCCGAACAGCACGAAGGGCAGTTCGTTGCCGATCTGGATGTCGCCGACGCGGATGATCTTCTGGGTCATGCTCAGGCCTTCCCGGCTTGCTTCAGGGCGGCGTTGACGAAGCCGCTGAACAGCGGGTGGCCATCACGCGGGGTGGAGGTGAACTCCGGGTGGAACTGGCAGGCGACGAACCACGGATGGTCCGGGGCCTCGACCACTTCGACCAGGGCGCCGTCGCCGGAGCGGCCGGAAATCTTCAGGCCGGCTTCCCGCAGTTGCGGCAGCAGGTTGTTGTTCACTTCGTAGCGGTGGCGGTGGCGCTCGACGATCACGTCCTTGCCGTAGCAGTCGTGGACCAGGGTGCCGGCTTCGAGCTGGCATTCCTGGGCGCCCAGGCGCATGGTGCCGCCCAGGTCGGAGGCCTCGGTGCGCACTTCGGTGGCGCCGGTGGAGTCCTGCCATTCGGTGATCAGGCCGACCACCGGGTGGCCGCTGGCCTTGTCGAACTCGGTGGAGTTGGCGTCTTTCCAGCCCAGTACGTTACGGGCGTATTCGATGACCGCCACCTGCATGCCCAGGCAGATGCCCAGGTAGGGGACCTTGTTCTCGCGGGCGTACTGCACGGCGGTGATCTTGCCTTCCACGCCGCGCAGGCCAAAGCCGCCCGGGACCAGGATGGCGTCGGCGCCGTCGAGCAGGCCGGTGCCCTGCTGCTCGATGTCCTCGGAGTCGATGTAGCGCAGGTTGACCTTGGTGCGGCTCTGGATGCCGGCGTGGGTCATGGCCTCGATCAGCGACTTGTAGGCGTCGAGCAGTTCCATGTACTTGCCGACCATGGCGATGGTGACTTCGCGCTCGGGGTTGAGCTTGGCGTCGACCACGCGGTCCCACTCGGACAGGTCGGCCGGGCCGCACTCCAGGCCGAAGCGCTCGACGACGATGTCGTCCAGGCCCTGGGCGTGCAGCACCGAGGGGATGCGGTAGATGGTGTCGACGTCTTCCAGGGAGATGACCGCGCGCTCTTCGACGTTGGTGAAGAGGGCGATCTTGCGGCGCGAGGAGACGTCCACCGGGTGGTCGGAGCGGCAGACCAGCACGTCCGGCTGCAGGCCGATGGAGCGCAGTTCCTTGACCGAGTGCTGGGTCGGCTTGGTCTTGGTCTCGCCGGCGGTGGCGATGTACGGGACCAGGGTCAGGTGCATGAGCATGGCGCGGCGCGAGCCGATTTCCACGCGCAGCTGGCGGATCGCCTCGAGGAACGGCTGCGACTCGATGTCGCCGACGGTGCCGCCGACTTCCACCAGGGCCACGTCGGCATCGCCGGCGCCCTTGATGATGCGACGCTTGATCTCGTCGGTGATGTGCGGGATCACCTGCACGGTGGCGCCGAGGTAGTCGCCGCGGCGCTCCTTGCGCAGCACGTCCATGTAGACGCGGCCGGTGGTGAAGTTGTTGTTCTGGGTCATGGTGGTGCGCACGAAGCGCTCGTAGTGGCCCAGGTCGAGGTCGGTTTCCGCGCCGTCGTGGGTGACGAACACCTCGCCGTGCTGGAACGGGCTCATGGTGCCCGGATCGACGTTGATGTAGGGGTCCAGCTTGAGCATCGTGATCTTCAAGCCACGCGCTTCCAGAATGGCAGCCAAGGAAGCCGAGGCGATGCCTTTCCCCAATGAAGAAACAACACCACCCGTGACGAAGATGTAGCGCGTCATGAAAAGCCCTGAATGTCAGCGTTTAGGCGGCTGTGCCGCCGGGGAAGCGATGAATGGGCCGCGGCCCAAACCGCGGCGCATGCCGCTCAAAATAGCGTACTCCCGCTGATTCCGTGGGAATCGGCGGGAGCGGTACAAGACGGGAGCGTAGTCTACCGGAAAGGCCCTTTCATCTCAAACCCGGGTCACTCGTCGGGGGCGTCCAGCACAGGCGCCAGCCCGTCTCGCCGGCCCGGCGCAGCGCCGGCAGGTTGGCCGCGCCGAGCAGTTGCCCACCACGCCAGAGCAGCGGCAGCCGCGGCCGGACGAAGGCCGGCACGGCGCTTTCGTTGAGCAGCCGCTTGAGGTCGCGATGGCCGCGCCGGGCCAGTTCCAGCCGCTCGCCGCCGCGGCGCAGGCTCACCCGCAGCGGCCCGACGGGCGGTGCACCTTCCAGGTGCAGAAGGCCATTGCCGGGCAGCGCCAGGGGCTGCGTCGGGTCGTCCCAGTTCAGCTCGCACGCTGCCTCCTGCAACCAGGCACCGGACAGCCACCAGAGCCGCCCGCTGCTGCGCTGCAACTCGCCTGTGGCCAGGCGCCAGACCGGTTCGGCATCCCCGGCGGCATCGCGCAGGGCCTGCCAGCCGGCCCAGTGGGCGCTGTCCGGCATCGGCGCGAAGGGCGCCAGCCAGTGGCGCAAGGCATTGCGCTGGCGGCTTTCGCCGAGCGCCAGCAGCGGCGCCAGGGCCAGCGAGGGCACGTCCAGCCAGCCGAATGGGTTGCCGGGCCGCGCCGCGGCCAGGTCCTGCTGCGCCAGTTCGGCCAGCAGCGCCTCGGCCTCGGCCAGGTGCGCGGCGCTGCGGGCGATGTTGCCCGGCGCCTGCGGCCAGCGCTCAGCGAGCAGCGGCAGCACGCGCTCGCGCAGGTAGTTGCGGGCGAAACCGGTGTCGGCGTTGGACGGGTCCTCGATCCAGCGCAGGCCATGTTCGAGGGCGTAGGCTTCGAGTTCGGCGCGGGAGACATCCAGCAGCGGCCGCAGCAACATGCCGGCGCCCAGCGGCCGGGCCGTCGGCATGCCGGCCAGCCCGCGCACACCGGCGCCACGCAATAGGCGGAACAGCAGGGTCTCGGCCTGGTCGTCGCGGTGCTGGGCGGCCAGCAGGCAGTCGCCCGTTTTCAGGTGTTTCGCAAAAGCCTCGTAGCGTGCGCGGCGCGCGGCCTGCTCCAGGCTGGCGCCCGCCGGTACCGTCACCCGCTCGACCGCCAGCGGCACGCCCAGCTCAAGGCAGAACGCCTCGCAGTGCGCCGGCCAGGCATCGGCCGCGGCCTGCAGGCCGTGGTGGACGTGAATGGCGGAGAGCGGCGGCAGGGACTCGATCCTGGCCAGCTCGGCCAGCAGGTGCAGCAGCACCGTGGAATCCAGCCCGCCGGAGAAGCCCACCCGCCATGCAGGGACCTGGCGCCAGGGGCCAGGGCGGTGAGCAGGCGGGATCGTAGGGGCATGAGGGCGGCTACAGGCTACAGGCTACAGGCTACAGGCTACAGGCTACAGGCTACAGGCTACAGGCGAAGAGCGTATGGCATAACCGGCGGCTCCGCAGGCTCTTCGTAGGAGCGAGCTTGCTCGCGAATGGAGTTTTCCGGTAGCTGCGGCGTGGGGGATTGACGCTGTTCCCTCTCCCCAACCCTCTCCCTGAAGGGAGAGGGGGCTGTTCGGAGCGGTTTGGGAGTGAGGCGTCATCCTGCCGGGGGCGTGCTCTTCGCTCTTGCCTGCAGCCTACCGCCTGAAGCCTGCCGCCGCCGTCAGGCAATCCCGTAGCTCATCAGCCGCTCGTAGCGGCGCGCCAGCAGTTCGTCGACGCTCAGGCCCTTGAGGGCGCCCAGTTGCGCCTTGATGGCGTTGCGGATGTTCTGCGCAGCGGCGGCCGGGTCGCGGTGGGCGCTGCCCAGGGGCTCGGGGATCACGGTGTCGACGATGCCCAGGTCCTTCAGGCGGGCCGCGGTGATGCCCATGGCCTCGGCGGCTTCCGGGGCCTTTTCGGCGGTGCGCCAGAGGATCGAGGCGCAGCCTTCCGGGGAGATCACCGCGTAGGTGGAGTACTGCAGCATGTTCAGGTTGTCGCAGACGCCGATGGCCAGGGCGCCGCCGGAGCCGCCCTCGCCGATGACGGTGGCGATGATCGGCGTCTTCAGGCGCGCCATCACGCGCAGGTTCCAGGCGATGGCCTCGCTCTGGCCGCGCTCTTCGGCGTCGATGCCCGGGTAGGCCCCGGGGGTGTCGATGAAGGTCAGGATCGGCATCTTGAAGCGTTCGGCCATTTCCATCAGGCGGCAGGCCTTGCGGTAGCCTTCGGGGCGCGGCATGCCGAAGTTGCGGCGCACCTTCTCGCGCACTTCGCGGCCCTTCTGGTGGCCGATGATCATCACCGGCTGGTCGTCCAGGCGAGCGACGCCACCGACGATGGCGGCGTCGTCGGCGAAGTGGCGGTCGCCGTGCAGCTCTTCGAACTCGCTGAAGATGTGCTCGATGTAGTCCAGGGTGTAGGGCCGGCGCGGGTGGCGCGCGAGCTGGGCGATCTGCCAGCTGCTCAGGTTGCCGAAGATGTTCTCGGTCAGCGCGCGACTCTTGTCTTCCAGGCGGGCGATTTCATCGCTGATGTTGATGGAGTTGTCGTTGCCGACCAGACGCAGCTCTTCGATCTTGGCTTGCATGTCGGCGATCGGCTGTTCGAAATCGAGGAAGTTCGGGTTCATGGGCTATCCGTCGTGCTGAATGGCGGCAGGGCCTGGTCCGTATGGCGCCCTACCTTACGGTATCGGGCGCCCAGGGTCGAGACTGGCGGGCGGCGGCACGGGGCCACCGGCTCACGCTAGCGGTAGTTGAGGAAGACGTTGTCGCGCCCGAACTGGTCACGCAGGGCTTGAATCAGCGCATCGGCCGGGTCGATGCGCCAGTCGTCACCGAACTGCAGCAGGGCACGGGCGTCGCTGGAACTGTAGTCGACGGTCACCGGGCAGTTGCCGCGGTGGCGGGTGCAGAGGTCGGCCAGCCAGCGCAGGCGGTCGCCCTTGAGCGCGTCCGCCGCGACCTTCAGCCGCAGGCTCTCGGCCAGCGCGGTGCGCGCCTCCTCCAGGCCCATGATGCGCTTGGCGCGCAGGCGCAGGCCGCCGGAGAAGTCGTCCTGGCTGACCTCGCCCTCGATCACCACCATGGCGTCGGTCTGCAGCAGGCCCTGGTTGGCGGCGAAGGCCTCGGCGAACAGCGAGGCCTCGATGCGCCCGGAACGGTCGTCGAGGGTGACGAAGCCCATCTTGTCGCCGCGCTTGTTCTTCATCACCCGCAGGTTGACGATCAGCCCGGCCACGGTCTGGGTGTCGCGCGCCGGCTTCAGTTCGACGATGCGCTGGCGGGCGAAGCGGCGCACCTCGCCCTCGTACTCGTCGATCGGGTGGCCGGTGAGGTACAGGCCGAGGGTGTCCTTCTCGCCTTTCAGGCGTTCCTTGAGGGTGAGTTCCTTGGCCTTGCGGTGGTTGGCGTAGACGTCCGCCTCGGGCTCGGCGAACAGCCCGCCGAACAGGTCCATGTGGCCGCTGTCGTGGCTGCGCGCGGTCTGCTCGGCGGCCTGGATGGCTTCCTCCATGGACGCCAGCAGCACCGCGCGGTTGCGGTCGATGTCGGCCAGGTAGGCCTTGGGCTCGTCATGGAAGTACGGGCCCAGGCGGTCCAGGGCGCCGGCGCGGATCAGCGCATCGAGGGTACGCTTGTTGATGCGCTTGAGGTCGATGCGGTCGCAGAAGTCGAACAGGTCCTTGAACGGCCCACCCTCGTTGCGGCATTCGGTGATGGCTTCCACCGGGCCTTCGCCGACGCCCTTGATCGCGCCCAGGCCGTAGACGATCTGGTTGTCGTCGTCGACGGTGAAGCGGAACTCGGAGTTGTTCACGTCCGGGGCGACGATGCGCAGCTTCATGTGCCGGCATTCTTCGATCAGCGTCACCACCTTGTCGGTGTTCTGCATATCCGCGGTGAGTACCGCGGCCATGAAGGGCGCCGCCCAGTGGGTCTTCAGCCAGGCGGTCTGGTAGGAAACCAGGCCGTAGGCGGCCGAGTGCGACTTGTTGAAGCCGTAGCCGGCGAACTTTTCCACCAGGTCGAAGATGTTGCCCGCGAGGTTGCCGTCGATGCCGTTGTTGGCGCAGCCCTCGATGAAGCCGCCGCGCTGCTTTGCCATCTCCTCGGGCTTCTTCTTGCCCATGGCGCGTCGCAGCATGTCGGCGCCGCCGAGGGTGTAGCCGGCCATCACCTGGGCGATCTGCATCACCTGTTCCTGGTACAGGATGATGCCGTAGGTGGGCTTGAGTACCGGTTCGAGGCCGGCGTACTGGTAGTCCGGGTGCGGGTAGGAGATTTCCTCGCGACCGTGCTTACGGTTGATGAAGTCGTCCACCATGCCCGACTGCAGCGGGCCGGGACGGAACAGCGCCACCAGTGCGATCAGGTCTTCCAGGCAGTCCGGCTTGAGCTTCTTGATCAGCTCCTTCATGCCGCGCGATTCCAGCTGGAACACCGCGGTGGTCTCGGCCTTCTGCAGCAGGTCGTAGGTCTTCTTGTCGTCCAGCGCGATGCGGTCGATGTCGACCAGCTCCGCCTCGGCGACGCCGGCCTTGCGCTGGATGCGATGGATGATCTCCATCGCCCACTTGATGATGGTCAGGGTGCGCAGGCCGAGGAAGTCGAACTTCACCAGGCCGGCGGCTTCCACGTCGTCCTTGTCGAACTGGGTCACCAGGCCGCCGCCTTCCTCGTCGCAGGCGATCGGCGAGAAGTCGGTGAGCTTGGTCGGCGCGATCACCACGCCGCCGGCGTGCTTGCCGGTACCACGGGTGACGCCTTCCAGCTTCAGGGCCATGTCCCAGATTTCCTGGGCTTCCTCGTCGGACTTGAGGAAGTCGCGAAGCATCTCTTCCTGCTCGAAGGCCTTGTCCAGGGTCATGCCGACTTCGAAGGGGATCATCTTCGACAGCTTGTCGGCCAGGCCATAGGACTTGCCCTGCACCCGCGCCACGTCGCGCACCACCGCCTTCGCGGCCATGGAGCCGAAGGTGATGATCTGGCTCACCGCGTTGCGCCCGTAGGCGTCGGCCACGTAGTCGATCACCCGGTCGCGGCCTTCCATGCAGAAGTCCACGTCGAAGTCGGGCATGGAGATACGTTCGGGGTTGAGGAAGCGTTCGAACAGCAGGTCGTAGGCCAGCGGGTCGAGGTCGGTGATCTTCAGCACGTAGGCCACCAGGGAACCTGCGCCCGAACCCCGGCCGGGGCCCACCGGCACGCCGTTGTTCTTGGCCCACTTGATGAAGTCCATCACGATCAGGAAGTAGCCGGGGAAGCCCATCTGGATGATGGTGCCCAGCTCGAACTCCAGGCGGTCGACGTAGACCTGGCGCTTTTCCTCGTAGTTCGGCGTGTCCTTGGGCAGCAGCACCTCCAGGCGCTCCTCCAGCCCTTCGTAGGAGACATGGCGCAGGTAGTCGTTGATGTCCATGCCTTCGATGGGAATCGGGAAGTTGGGCAGGAAGTACTTGCCCAGCTGCACCTCGATGTTGCAGCGCCTGGCGATCTCGACGGTGTTCTCCAGGGCCTCGGGCAGGTCGCTGAACAGCTCGGCCATTTCCGCCGGGGTCTTCAGGTACTGCTGGTCGGAGTAGTTGCGCGAACGGCGCGGGTCGTCCAGGGCGCGGCCTTCACCGATGCACACGCGGGTCTCGTGGGCCTCGAAGTCGTCCTGCTTGATGAAGCGCACGTCGTTGGTGGCCACCAGCGGCGCGCCGCTGCGCTCGGCCAGGGCCACGGCGGCGTGCAGGTGCTCCTCGTCGTTGACCCGCGCGGTGCGCTGCACTTCCAGGTAGAAGCGGTCCGGGAAGACTTCCATCCATTCGGCCAGCAGCGAGTCGGCCAGGGCGTCGTCGCCGCTGAGCAGGGCCTGGCCGATCTCCCCTTCCTTGGCCGCGGACAGTGCGATCAGGCCCTCGGCGGCCTGCTTCAGCCAGTCGCGCTCGATGATGATCTCGCCGTTGCGCTGGCCGTCCTGCCAGCCGCGGGAGATGAGTTCGGTGAGGTTGCGGTAGCCCTTGGCGTTCATCGCCAGCAGCGACAGGCGGCTGAGCGGACCGTCCTCGTCACGGCTGGCCAGCCAGATGTCGGCGCCGCAGATCGGCTTGATGCCGGCGCCCATGGCGGTCTTGTAGAACTTCACCAGCGAGCACATGTTGCTCTGGTCGGTGATCGCCACTGCCGGCATGCCGGCGCCGGCCACCGCCTTGCACAACGGTTTGACCCTGACCAGGCCGTCGACCAGGGAGTACTCGGAGTGCAGACGCAGGTGGACGAAAGAGGCGGTCATGACGGTCCTATGCAACACGGAAACGATAAGCGGCCGATTGTACCGGCCCGCTCCGCAAAGCTACAGGCTTCAGATCGCCACTGCCGCCGTGTGGCGCTCAGAAGATGCCGGTCGGGCTTTCCAGCAGCACGCGCACCGGGGCGAAGGAGCGCCGGTGGATGGGCGTCGGGCCCAGGCGCTTGAGCGCCTCCAGGTGCACCGGGGTCGGGTAGCCCTTGTGCCCGCCGATGCCGTAGCCGGGATAGAGGGCTTCCATTTCCTGCATCTCGCGGTCGCGGGAGACCTTGGCCAGGATGGAGGCGGCGGCGATGGCCGGCACCTTGGCATCGCCCTGCACCACCGGGGCCGCCGGCACCCTGAGTTTCGGGCAGCGGTTGCCGTCGATCAGCGCCAGTTTCGGAATGACGCTCAGGCCTTCCACCGCGCGCTGCATGGCGAGCATGGTGGCGTGGAGGATGTTCAACTGGTCGATTTCCTCGACCTCGGCGCGGGCGATGCACCAGGCCAGGGCCTTCTCGCGGATTTCGTCGAACAGCGCCTCGCGGCGCACCTCGCTGAGCTTCTTCGAGTCGTTCAGACCGATGATCGGCCGCGCCGGGTCGAGGATCACCGCGGCGGTGACCACCGGGCCGCAGAGCGGGCCGCGGCCCACCTCGTCGACACCGGCCACCAGTTCCTCGACCAGGTCAAAATCCAGGCCCATCTGCATCAGCGTTTCTCCACCAGGGCGAGCACCGCTTCGGCGGCCTGCGCGGACGCATCCTGGCGCAGGGCGCGGTGGATGGCGTCGAAGGATTCGGTCTGCGCGCTGCCGTCGTCCAGCAGCGGCAGCAGGTGTTGCGCCAGGGCCTCGGGGGTCGCCGCGTCCTGGATCAGCTCGGGGGCCAGCAGGCGCCCGGCGAGCAGGTTGGGCAGCGAGACGTAGGGGCTCTTCACCAGGCGCTTGAGGATCTTGTAGGTCAGCGGCGCGACTTTGTAGGCGACCACCATCGGCCGCTTGTACAGCAGCGCCTCGAGGGTGGCGGTGCCGGAGGCGATCAGTACCGCGTCGCAGGCGGCCAGGGCCTCGTGGGACTGGCCGTCGAGCAGTTGCAGCGGCAACTGGCGGCCCTGCAGCATCTGCTCCAGTTGCACGCGCCGCTCGGGGCTGGCGCAGGGCAGCACGAAGCGCAGGCCCGGCCGCTGTTGCAGCAGGCGTTCGGCGGTGTCGAGGAAGAGCGCACCGAGCTTGCCCACCTCGCCGCCCCGGCTACCCGGCAGCAGCGCCACCACCTGGGCGTCGGCCGGCAGCCCGAGCTGCGCGCGCGCGGCGGCGCGGTCGGCTTCCAGGGGGATGGTGTTGGCCAGCGGGTGGCCGACGAAGCGCACCGGCACGCCGTGCTCCTCGTAGAACCTCGCCTCGAAGGGGAACAGCGCCAGCATCAGGTCGCAGGCCTGCTTGATCTTCAGCACGCGCTTCTGCCGCCAGGCCCAGACCGAGGGGCTGACGTAGTGCACGGTGCGGATGCCGGCGCGGCGCAGTTGCAGTTCCAGGCCGAGGTTGAAGTCCGGCGCGTCGATGCCGATGAAGACGTCGGGGCGCGCGAGTATCAGGGTACGGATCAGGTCCTTGCGGCGCTTCAGCAACTCGCGCAGGCGGCCGAGAACCTCGACCAGGCCCATGACCGCCAGGCGCTCCATGGGGAATTCCGAGACCAGGCCCTGGGCCTGCATGCGCGCACCGCCCACGCCGATGAACTCGACCTCGGGATGGCGCTCGCGCAGGGCCTGCATCAGGCCGGCGCCGAGGATGTCCCCCGAGGCCTCGCCCGCCACCAGGGCGACGCGCAGCTTGCCGGTGCCCGCAGCCATGGTCAGCGGGTGATGCCGCGGGTGGCG
The DNA here is from genome assembly GCF_029201425.1 of Pseudomonas sp. 273. Lineage (NCBI taxonomy): Bacteria > Pseudomonadati > Pseudomonadota > Gammaproteobacteria > Pseudomonadales > Pseudomonadaceae > Pseudomonas > Pseudomonas sp. 273. The sequence goes on along the minus strand of NZ_CP116775.1, from coordinate 995,935 downwards.
CTCTGGATGGAAGCGCAGAACACCGCGACTTCCGGGAACTGCGCGGCGGATTCGGCCAGCTCGGCGAGCGCCTCCTCCACGGTCAGGCCCTGGCGGTACACCACCTTGTAGGCCCGGCGCAGGGCATGGATGGCCTCGGCGCTGAAGCCGCGGCGGCGCATGCCCTCGAAGTTCATGCTGCGCGCCTCGGCGGGGTTGCCGAAGACGGTCACGTAGGCCGGTACGTCCTTGCCGATGGCGGTGCCCATGCCGGAGAAGCTGTGGGCGCCGATGCGGCAGAACTGGTGGACCAGGGTGTAGCCGGAGAGGATCGCCCAGTCGTCCACGTGCACGTGCCCGGCCAGCGCGGTGTTGTTGACCAGGATGCAGTGGTTGCCGATCACGCTGTCATGGCCGACGTGGACGTAGGCCATGAACAGGTTGTGGTCGCCGATGGTGGTTTCCGAGCGGTCCTGGACGGTGCCGCGGTGGATGGTCACACCCTCGCGGATCACGTTGTGGTCGCCGATCACCAGGCGCGTCGCCTCACCCTTGTACTTCAGGTCGGGAGTGTCCTCGCCGACGCTGGAGAACTGGAAAATCCGGTTGTGTCTGCCGATCTTCGTGGGGCCCTTGAGCACCACGTGCGGACCGATCACCGTACCTTCGCCGATTTCCACATCCGGCCCGACGATGGACCAGGGGCCCACCTCTACGTCGTCGGCCAGCCTTGCCCGCGGATCGATGATGGCGCGAGGATCGATCAAACTCATAGTTTGCGTTCCGCACAGATGATTTCGGCCGAGCACACCGGCTTGTCATCGACGGTGGCGTGGCAGTCGAACTTCCAGATGCCGCGCTTCACGCTGATGAACTGGGCATGCAGGTTCAGTTGGTCGCCCGGCAGCACCGGCTGGCGGAAGCGCAGCTTGTCGGAGCCGACGAAGTAGTACAGGGTGCCGTCGGCCGGCTTCACGTCGAGCATCTTGAAGCCGAGGATGCCGGCCGCCTGGGCCATGGCCTCGATGATCAGCACGCCGGGCATGATCGGGTGCTGCGGGAAGTGGCCGTTGAAGAAGGGCTCATTGATGCTGACATTCTTGTAGGCGCGAATGCGCTTGCCCTCGATGTCCAGCTCCACCACCCGGTCCACCAGCAGGAAAGGGTAGCGATGAGGCAGGTATTCGCGAATCTCGTTGATGTCCATCATGTTCAGGGGAGCCTGTTCAGAAAAGGGAAACGCCAAAAAATGCGTGACTCACGCATCAGATGGAGTGTCTCCGCTCGGGGTCACGGCGGCCAGGCGCTTTTCCAGCTGTTGCAGACGACGGGCCATGTCGTCGAGCTGGCGAATACGGGCGGCGCTCTTCTTCCATTCAGCGGCGGGCTGCATGGCCGTGCCGGATGAGTAGGCGCCCGGCTCGGTGATCGAGCGGGTGACCATGGTCATGCCGGTGACGAAGACGTTGTCGCAGATCTCGATGTGCCCGACCAGGCCGACGCCGCCGGCGAGCATGCAATGCCTGCCGATCTTGGCGCTGCCGGAAATCCCGCAGCAGCCGGCCATGGCGGTGTGATCGCCGATCTGCACGTTGTGCGCGATCATGATCTGGTTGTCCAGCTTGACGCCGTTGCCAACCAGGGTATCGGACAGCGCACCACGGTCGATGGTGGTGTTGGCGCCGATCTCGACGTCGTCGCCGACGGTCACCCCGCCGATCTGCGCGATCTTCTGCCAGACGCCCTGCTGCTTGGCGAAGCCGAAGCCTTCGCCGCCGAGCACGGCGCCGGACTGGATGACCACGCGCTTGCCGATGCGCACGTCGTGGTAGAGGGTCACGCGCGGGGCCAGCCAGCCGCCGTCGCCGATCACGCTGCGCGCGCCGACGAAGCAGTGGGCGCCGAGAGTGACGCCGGCGCCGATCTGCGCGCCGGCCTCGATCACCACGTAGGGGCCGATGCTGGCCGTGGGATCGACGCTGGCGCTGGCATCGACCACCGCGGTGGGGTGGATGCCGGCGGGCGCCCTGGGCTTGGGATCGAACTGGTGCGACAGCCCGGCGTAGGCCAGGTAGGGGTCGGGCACCACCAGCGCGTTGCCGGCGAAGCCTTCGGCATCGGCGGCGGTGAGCAGCACCGCGCCGGCCCGGCTGTCGACCAGGAACTTGCGGTACTGTGGGTTGGCCAGGAAGCTCAGTTGCTCGGGGCCTGCGTCCTGCAGGGTGGCCAGGCCGTGGATGACCACGGCCGGGTCGCCGCGCAGCTCCGCCTGGAGCTGCGCTGCCAGTTCGGCGAGGGTATGGGACCGCGGGCTCATCATCAGCGCAGCTGGTTCATCCGCTCGATGACCTGGCGGGTGATGTCGTACTGGGGCTTGACGTCGACCACCGCGCCGCGCTCGACCACCAGGTCGTAGCCGCCCTTCTTGATGGTTTCCTCGACGGCCTGGTCCAGCTTCGGCTTGAGCTTCTTGAGCATCTCGCGGTCGGCGGAGGCCTTGGCTTCGTTCAGCTCCTTGGACTGGAACTGGAAGTCACGGGCCTTCTGCTTGAAGTCGTTCTCGGCCTTGTCGCGCTCGGACTGGGACAGCTTGCTGCCGCCGTTGACCAGCTTGTCCTGCAGGGCCTTGGCGTCGCTTTCCAGGGCGCGCAGCTTGGTCAGCTGCGGGCCGAACTTCTTCTCGGCGTCGACGGCATACTGCTTGGCCGCATCGGACTCGAGGAGTGCCATCTGGTAGTTGAGCACCGCGATCTTCATGTCGGCGAACGCGGGGCTCGCCATCAGGGCGGCGGTGATCAGGACGAACTGGGTCAACTTACGCACATTGCACTCCTGCACAAAGCTAGGTTGTCTATACAACAATACGGCGAATTAGAAGGTCTGCCCCAGGGAGAACTGGAAGATCTGGGTTTCCGCGTTGTCCGGCTTCTTGATCGGGGTACCGAGGCTGAAGCTCAGCGGGCCCAGCGCGGTGATCCAGGTCAGGCCCACGCCCACGGACATGGCCATGTCGTTGAGCTTGATGCCGTCGCAGCCCTGGGTGCTGGACAGCGGGCAGTCGGAGTCGAACACGTTGCCCACGTCCCAGAACAGGACGGTACGCAGCTGGCTCTGGTCCTTGACGAAGGGCAGCGGGAACAGCAATTCGGCGCCGCCGGTGATCATCACGTTACCACCGAAGGCCTGCGGGTCCTGGTCCGGGTCGGTGTAGCGGCCACGGGCGTCAGGTCCACCCGCTGCGATGCTGGTCGCGGGGTCGGCGACACTCGGCGTACTGCGCGGGCCGAGGGAGCTGTCCTTGAAGCCGCGCACCGAGTTGAAGCCGCCGGCGTAGTAGTTCTCGTAGAACGGCAGGCGGTCGGTGGAGCCGTAGCCATCGCCGTAGCCCAGCTCGGTGTGGAAGCGCATGGTGTAGGTGTCGGACAGCGGCGCGAAGATCTGGCCGCGGTAGTCCAGCTTGTAGAACGACAGGTCGCTGCCGGGGATGGTCGACTCCAGCACCAGGCTCTGGGAATGGCCGCGGGTCGCCAGCACGCCCTTGTTCAGGGTGGATTCGGACCAGCCGATGGAGGCCTTGAAGTTGGTGAAGTTGTCGCCTTCCTTCTCGAGGAAGTCGAAGATCTCGTCGACGGTGTAGGCACCGGTGTCGATGGTGTCGCGCTGCACGGTCAGGCCGTAGGTCAGGCGCGAGGTCTCGCTGATCGGGTAGCCGATGCTGACGCCGGCGCCGAGGCTGTTCACCGAGTAGTCGGAGACGTCGACGTCGAGCTTGTCGTAGTCGGTCTTGCGGTAGAAGGCGTTGTAGCCCAGGCTCACGCCGTCGACGGTCCAGTAGGGGTCGACGAAGCCGAAGTTGTAGCGGGTCTGGTAGTCGGACTTGGTCAGGCCGATGCTGACCTTGTTGCCGGTACCCAGGAAGTTGTTCTGGCTGATCGAGCCGCCGAGGATCAGGCCCGCGTCCTGGGCGAAGCCGATGCTGGCGGTGATGGAGCCGGAGGGCTGCTCTTCCACGCTGTAGTTGACGTCCACCTGGTCGTCGGTGCCGGGCACCGCCGGGGTCTCGACGTTGACCGTCTTGAAGTAGCCCAGGCGCTCCAGGCGCTGCTTGGACTGGTCGATCAGGTAGGTGGAGGCCCAGCCGCCTTCCATCTGGCGCATCTCGCGGCGCAGCACCTGGTCTTCGGTCTTGGTGTTGCCGCGGTAGTTGATGCGGTTGACGTAGGCGCGCTTGCCCGGGTCGACCACGTAGGTGATGGACACGGTCTTGTCGTCGTCGTGCGCTTCGGGCACGCCGTTGACGTTGGCGAAGGTGTAGCCCTCGTTGCCCAGGCGGCGGGTGATCAGGTCGGAGGTGGAGGTCATCACCTTGCGCGAGAACACCTGGCCCGGCTCGACCAGCATCAGCTTCTTGATCTCTTCTTCCGGCACCTTGAGGTCGCCGGTCAGTTTCACCTCGCGGACCTTGTACTTCTCGCCCTCGTTGATGTTGACGGTGATGTAGACGTGTTTCTTGTCCGGGGTGATGGACACCTGGGTGGAGGCGATGTCCATGTGGATGTAGCCGCGGTCCAGGTAGTAGGAGCGCAGGCGCTCCAGGTCGCCGGAGAGCTTCTCGCGGGAGTACTTGTCGTCGTTCTTGAAGAAGGACAGCCAGTTGGTGGTCTTCAGCTCGAACAGGCCGGTCAGGTCCTCGTCGGAGAACACGGTGTTGCCGACCACGTTGACGTGGGCGATGGCCGCGACCGTGCCTTCGTTGACGGTGATCTTCAGCGCCACGCGGTTGCGCGGCTGCGGGGTGACCTGGGTCTCGATGTTGGCCGAGTAGCGGCCCTGGGCCACGTACTGGCGCTGCAGCTCGTTGCGCACGCCTTCGAGGGTGGCGCGCTGGAAGATCTCGCCTTCGGCCAGACCCGACTGCTTGAGGCCCTTCATCAGGTCTTCGGTGCTGATGGCCTTGTTGCCTTCGATCTCGATGCTGGAGATCGACGGGCGCTCGACCACGTCGATGACCAGCACGTTGCCATCGCGGCCGAGGTGGATATCCTGGAAGAAGCCGGTCTTGAACAGCGAGCGGGTCGCCTCGACCAGACGGCGGTCGTCGATCTGGTCGCCGACGTTCAGCGGCAGGGCGGCGAATACACTACCCGCGGATACGCGCTGCAGGCCGTTGACGCGGATGTCGGAAACTGTGAAGGACTCTGCGTGAACCTGGGCGATCATCAACGCGGAAAGAGCCGCGGGTAACAGAAAGCGTTTCATGGAGTCCTTTTTTTTCCAACTGACAAATAAAGAATCTGCCGCGTGAGGCGGCAGATCCGAAACCCAATGGCAGCTACAGTCGACTCAGATCGTTGACCAGGGCCAGCAACATGACCCCAACGACCAGGCTGATGCCGATCTGCATCCCCCAAGCCTGGACCCGCTCTGACAATGGGCGGCCACGCACCCACTCGACCAGGTAGAACAACAGATGCCCGCCATCGAGGACGGGAATCGGCAACAGGTTGAGAACCCCCAAACTTATGCTCAGATAGGCGAGGAAATGCAGAAAATCCCCTACGCCGGACTGGGCTGAAGCGCCCGCCACTTTAGCAATGGTTATCGGCCCGCTCAAGTTTTTTACCGAGAGCTGGCCCAGCACCATTTTCTTTAGAGAATCCAGGGTTAGCAGACTCATCGACCAGGTCCGGGAGAGCGCCTCCCCCACCGCGGCGCCCGGGCCGAAGCGGACTTCGCGGAGCATTTCCGCCGGCCACTGGCCGCCGGCGACACCGGCCCCCAGGTAACCGGCACGGGCCTTGCCCTCGCCCTTGGCCGCCAATTTCAGCGTCAGCTCACGCTCCTGGCCGTCGCGCAGCAGGGCGATGCTCACCGACTGCTCCGGACGGGCACGCACCTTGTCGACCACCTGCTGCCAGTCGTCCACCGCCTGGCCGTCCACCCGCAGCAGACGGTCGCCGATGGCCAGGCCCGCGGCCTTGCCCGGGCCCTGCGGGTCCAGCTCGGCGATCACCGGCGGCATCGCCGGGCGCCACGGCTGGATGCCCAGGCCGCCGATGGGGTCGGGGTTGTCGGCGCTCTTCAGCCAGGCCTTGATCGGCAACTGGTGCAGGCTCTGGGCCGAGGAGCCCGGCTCGCGCACGCTGACGGCCAGCTCGCCGGTCTCGCCCAGGCGCCGCACCAGGCGCAGGTTGACCGCCGCCCAGCCGTCCACCGGCTCGCCGTCCACCGCCAGCACTTCCTGGCCGGCGGCCAGGCCGCCCAGCGCCGCCGGGCTGTCGGGCACGATGGCGCCGATGACCGGGCGCACCTGCTGGGTGCCCAGCATGGCGAGGATCCAGAAGAACAGGATGGCCAGCAGGAAGTTGGCCACCGGGCCCGCCGCGACTATGGCGATGCGCTGGAACACCGTCTTGCGGTTGAAGGCCTGGTCGAGCTGGTCGAGGGGCACTTCGCCCTCGCGCTCGTCGAGCATCTTCACGTAGCCACCCAGCGGGATGGCGGCCACCACGAACTCGGTGCCGTGGCGGTCGTGCCAGCGCACCAGGGGCGTGCCGAAGCCCACCGAGAAGCGCAGCACCCTGACCCCACAGCGGCGCGCCACCCAGAAGTGGCCGAACTCGTGGAATGTCACCAGGACGCCGAGGGCGATGATCAACCCGACGACCATGTAAAGTGCGCTCATCTCTACCTCCAAGGCTCAGGGCCTAGCGAGCCCGCCCGTGCAACCAGGCCTGCGCGGCTTCGCGCGCGCGGCGGTCGGCCTCCAGCACCACGTCGAGGCTTTCGACCGGCGTGGCCGCCTCGCGGTTCAGCACCTCGTCGATGATAACCGCGATCTCGGTGAAACGGATGCGCCGTTCGAGGAATGCGGCCACCGCCACCTCGTTGGCGGCATTGAGCATCGCCGGCGCGCTGCCGCCCGCCTCGGCCGCCTGGCGCGCCAGGCGCAGGCAGGGGAAGCGCTGCTCGTCGGGCGCCTGGAAGTCCAGGCGGGCGATGCTGAACAAATCCAGCGGGGATACCCCGGAGTCGATGCGCTCGGGCCAGGCCAGGGCGTGGGCGATGGGCGTGCGCATGTCGGGGTTGCCCAGCTGGGCGAGCACCGAGCCATCCACGTAGTCGACCAGGGAATGGATCACGCTCTGCGGGTGGATCACCACCTCGACCTTCGACGGCGAGGCATCGAACAGCCAGCAGGCCTCGATCAGCTCCAGCCCCTTGTTCATCATGCTGGCCGAGTCGACGGAGATCTTCCGCCCCATGGACCAGTTGGGGTGGGCGCAGGCCTGCTCCGGGGAGACCTCCGCCAGCCGCTCCAGCGGCGTCTCGCGGAACGGGCCGCCGGAGGCGGTCAGCAGGATGCGCCGCACGCCGACCGCACCCAGGCCGCGGGCGTAGTCGCCGGGCATGCACTGGAAGATGGCATTGTGCTCGCTGTCGATCGGCAGCAGCACCGCGCCATGGGCCTGCACCTCGTGCATGAACAGGGCGCCGGACATCACCAGCGCCTCCTTGTTGGCCAGCAGCACGCGCTTGCCGGCCTGCACCGCCGCCAGTGTCGGCTTGAGGCCGGCCGCGCCGACGATGGCGGCCATGACCACGTCCACCTCGGGATGGCCAGCGACCTCGCACAACCCCGGCTCGCCCACCAGCACGCGGGTCTCCAGGCCGGCCGCCCGCAGGGCACCCTGCAGGTGGCGAGCCTGCTCGTCGCTGGCGACCACCGCGAAGCGCGGCCGATGGGCCAGGCACAGGGCTTCCAGCTCGGCGAGGCGGGAGTGCCCGGTGATGGCGAAGACGCTGTAACGCTGCGGATGCCGCGCGAGGACGTCCAGGGTACTCAGGCCGATGGAGCCGGTGGCACCCAGCACGCAGACCTGCTGCGGCGCGCTCATGGCGTACCCCAACCGGTGGCCCAGAGCAGCACGGTGAAGACCGGGATGGCCGCGGTGAGGCTGTCGATGCGGTCGAGGACGCCGCCGTGGCCCGGCAGCAGGTTGCTGCTGTCCTTCAGGCCCGCTTCGCGCTTGAACATGCTCTCGGTCAGGTCGCCGACCACCGAAAGCGCCACCACCACGGCCGCGCAGGGCAGCGCCAGCAGCAGTTCGCGCACCGACCAGTCGCGGTAGATGGCCACCGCGAAGGTGATCGCCAGGCTCAGCGCCAGGCCGCCGTAGAAGCCTTCCCAGCTCTTGCCGGGGCTGACCCGCGGCGCCAGCTTGCGCTTGCCGAAGGCCTTGCCGGAGAAGTAGGCGCCGATGTCGGCGGCCCAGACCAGGACCATGACCGCGACGATCAGCCAGTTGGCCAGCGGCCACTGCTTGAGCACTACCAGGCCCTGCCACGCCGGCAGCAGGATCAGCAGGCCGATCAGCAGGCGGCGCCAGCGGCCGCCCCAGCTGGAGGCGCTGTCCGGGTAGGTCAGCACCATCACGGTCGCCAGCAGCCACCAGAGCACCGCCAGCAGCAGCACGGCGCCGGCCAGCTGCGGCAGCCAGTACAACAGCAGCATGAGCAACGCGACCACGCCGGCATAGCCGACGCGGGCCGGCTGTTCGTTGTAGCCGGCCAGGCGTGCCCATTCCCAGGCGCCGAGGGTCACCACCAGGCCGATGAACAGCGCGAAGGCGGCGCCATCGAGGAGGAAGAAACCACCCAGCGCGACGGGCAGCAGCACCAGCGCCGTGAGGATCCGTTGTTTCAGCATGACGGGGGGACCTCGGCCTGCACCTGCTCGCTGGTCTTGCCGAAGCGACGCTGGCGGGTGGCGTAGTCGGCCAGCGCTTCGCGCATCGCCGCGCTCTTGAAGTCCGGCCAGTAGAGATCGGAGAAGTACAGCTCGGCGTAGGCCAGCTGCCACAGCAGGAAGTTGCTGATGCGGTGCTCGCCGCCGGTGCGGATGCACAGGTCCGGCAGCGGCTGGTCGCCGGTGGTCAGGCACCCCTGGATCAGCTCGGGGCTGATGTCGTCCGGCGCCAGGTGCCCGGCCTGCACTTCGCGGGCCAGGCGCTGGGCGGCCTGGGTGATGTCCCACTGGCCGCCGTAGTTGGCCGCCACCTGCAGCAGCAGCCCCTTGTTGCCGGCCGTGAGGTTCTCCGCCTCGCGCATGGCGGCCTGCAGCTCCGGATGGAAGCGGCTGCGGTCGCCGATGATGCGCAGGCGGATGCCGTTCTCGTCGAGCTTGCGCACCTCGCGGCGCAGGGCCATGAGGAACAGTTCCATGAGCGCGCCGACCTCGTCGACCGGGCGCTGCCAGTTCTCGCTGGAGAAGGCGAACAGCGTCAGAACCTCGACACCGGCCTCGGCGCAGGTCTTGACCACCGCACGAACCGCGCTGACGCCGGCCTTGTGCCCGGCGACGCCGGGCAGCAGACGCTTCTTCGCCCAGCGGTTGTTGCCGTCCATGATGATGGCCACGTGACGTGGCACCGCGGCCACCAGCTTGGTCTTGTCCATGACTGCAACCTGGCCGTCAGACGGCCATCAGATCCGCTTCCTTGGCCTCGAGGGCCTTGTCGATCTCGGCGACGAACTTGTCGGTGAGCTTCTGCACCTCGTCCCCGGCGCGACGCTCTTCGTCCTCGCTGATTTCCTTTTCCTTCTGCAGGTCCTTGAGCTGGGCCAGGGCGTCGCGGCGGATGTTGCGCACGGAGACGCGGGCCTGCTCGGCCTCGGCGCGGGCCTGCTTGGTGAAGCCCTTGCGGGTTTCCTCGGTCAGGGCCGGCATCGGCACGCGGATGGTGGTGCCGGCGGTGGCCGGGTTCAGGCCCAGGTCGGAAGTCATGATGGCCTTCTCGACCGCCTGGATCATGCTCTTGTCGAACACGTTCAGGGCCAGGGTGCGGGAATCCTCGACGGTGACGTTGGCGACCTGGCGCAGCGGGGTGTCGGAGCCGTAGTAGGACACCATGACGCTGTCCAGGATGCTCGGGTGCGCACGGCCGGTGCGGATCTTGGCGAAGGCGTGGCCCAGGGCCTCCAGGGTCTTGCCCATGCGCTCCTGCGCTTCTTTCTTGATCTCGTTGATCATGTCAATCCTCCTCGATCAGGGTGCCCTCGGCACCACCAACAACAATATTCAGCAGCGCGCCCGGCTTGTTCATGTTGAACACCCGCAGCGGCATTTTCTGGTCGCGGCACAGGCAGATGGCGGTCAGGTCCATCACGCCCAGCTTGCGGTCGAGCACTTCATCGTAGGTCAGGCGCTCGAACTTCTCGGCGTTCGGGTCCTTGAACGGATCGGCAGTGTACACACCATCGACCTTGGTCGCCTTCAGCACCACGTCAGCATCTATTTCGATGGCGCGCAGGCAGGCGGCGGAATCGGTGGTGAAGAAGGGGTTGCCGGTACCGGCGGAGAAGATCACCACTTCGCCGCTGGCGAGGTGGCGCATGGCCTTGCGGCGGTCGTAATGGTCGGTGACGCCGACCATGCTGATGGCCGACATGACGATGGCGGTGATGTTCGAGCGCTCCAGGGCGTCGCGCATGGCCAGGCCGTTCATCACGGTGGCCAGCATGCCCATGTGGTCGCCGGTGACGCGGTCCATGCCGGCCGCCGACAGGGCCGCGCCGCGGAACAGGTTGCCGCCGCCGATGACCAGGCCGACCTGGACGCCGATGCCGACCAGCTGGCCGATCTCCAGGGCCATGCGGTCCAGGACTTTCGGGTCGATACCGAACTCTTCGCTGCCCATCAGGGCTTCGCCGCTCAGTTTTAGAAGAATGCGTTTATAGCGAGGTTGACGTGCGCTCAGCTGCTGAGCCATGACCTTTTTCTCCTGCGGCGATGTGGAATGCGGGGCGCCTGACCGGGCGCCTGTCGGGGAAGCCTGGCCCTACCAGGCTAGCAGCGCCGCGAGCCGACGAACGGTGCGAAGCCGCGGAGACCGCCCCGAATGGCCTCCCCACTTTGACGAAGAGGCCGCACGCGCGAGCGGGCAGCCTCTTCCGGGGCGACGGTGGAAACCGTCTTATTGCTTGGATGCAGCTACTTGAGCAGCAACCTCGGCAGCGAAGTCGGCCTCGACCTTCTCGATGCCTTCGCCTACTTCGAAACGAATGAAGGAGACGATTTCAGCACCGGCTTTCTTGGCCAGGTCGCCGACCTTGACTTCCGGGTCCTTGACGAACGCCTGCTCGACCAGGCTGGCTTCGGCGAGGAACTTGGCGATACGGCCCTTGACCATGTTCTCGACGATGTTCTCCGGCTTGCCGGCGATCTTGTCGGCGTTCAGCGCCAGGAAGATTTCCTTTTCCTTGGCCACGGCGTCCTCGGAAACCTGCGACGGGTCCAGGAACTGCGGGTTGCTGGCAGCCACGTGCATGGCGATGTCACGGGCCAGTTCGGCGTTGCCGCCTTTCAGGGTGACCAGTACGCCGATGCGGTGGCCGTGCAGGTAGGCGCCAACCACGTCGCCTTCGGCGCGGGCCAGACGACGGATGTTGACGTTCTCGCCGCACTTGGCGACCAGGGCCTCACGGGCGGACTCCTGCTCGGCGATCAGCGGAGCGGCGTCGGTCAGCTTCTGCGCGAAAGCCTTGTCCAGGCTGGCGGCGACGAAGTTCTTGAAGTCGTCCTGCAGGGCCAGGAAGTCGGTCTGCGAGTTGACTTCGATGATGGTGGCGGCCTTGGCGTCGTCGGCCACTTTCACCGCGATGGAACCTTCGGCGGCGATGTTGCCGGCCTTCTTGGCAGCCTTGATGGCGCCCGAAGCGCGCATGTCGTCGATGGCCTTCTCGATGTCGCCTTCAGCGGCAACCAGGGCCTTCTTGCACTCCATCATGCCCTGGCCGGTGCGCTCGCGCAGTTCTTTAACCAGTGCTGCAGTGATCTCTGCCATTTGCAAATCCTCTTGAGTTGCTCTCAAAACCAGATCGCCCGGCGGGCCGGGCGGAATTCGGGAGTGGCAAAAAGGGGGCCAGGCCCCTTTTTGCGCACCGCTGGACGTCTGGACGCCCCGGAATCAGCCTTCGGCGGATTCGGCCGGCGCTTCCTCGACGAACTCGTCGGCGCCGCCCACGGCGTTCTGCTTGCCGCGCAGTACGGCTTCAGCCATCGAGCTCAGGTAGAGTTGCACGGCACGGATGGCGTCATCGTTACCGGGGATGACGTAGTCGACGCCTTCCGGGCTGCTGTTGGTATCGACGATGCCGATGACCGGGATACCCAGCTTGTTGGCTTCGGTGATGGCGATGCGCTCGTGGTCGACGTCGATCACGAACAGGGCGTCCGGCAGGCCGCCCATGTCCTTGATGCCGCCCAGGCTGCGATCCAGTTTTTCCAGATCACGGGTGCGCATCAGGGCTTCTTTCTTGGTCAGCTTGTCGAAGGTGCCGTCCTGCTGCTGGGTTTCCAGCTCGCGCAGGCGCTTGATCGACTGACGGATGGTCTTGTAGTTGGTGAGCATGCCGCCCAGCCAACGGTGGTCGACGTACGGCATGCCGCAACGGGCGGCTTCTTCGCGAACGATCTTGCCGGCGGAACGCTTGGTGCCGACGAACAGGATCTTGTTCTTGCCCGAGGCCAGGCGCTCAACGAAGGTCAGGGCCTCGTTGAACATCGGCAGGGTCTTTTCCAGGTTGATGATGTGGATCTTGTTGCGCGCGCCGAAAATGAACTTGCCCATTTTCGGGTTCCAGTAGCGGGTCTGGTGGCCGAAGTGCACACCGGCCTTCAGCATATCGCGCATGTTGACTTGGGACATGATAGTTCCTCGATAAGTCGGGTTGGGCCTCCATGCATCCCAATGACCAACCCTCCGCACGTGGCGAGAAGGCACCCAGGTCATCGTGTCGATGCATGTGTGGGTTAGGCTTGAACAGGCCATAGCCTGCAAAAGCGGGGCGCTTTATATCACAGAAAGCTGCTGCAGGCTACAGGCGGTAGGCTGCAGGCCAAGCGCAAAGCGCCCCGCTACACCCCCGCTCCTGCCTGTAGCCTGCCGCCTGCAGCCTGCCGCCCTCGAAACTGTTACCATTGCCCTTTTCCGCCCGCGTCCGAGAATTCTATGACCGTCACCATCAAGACGCCCGAAGACATCGAGAAAATGCGCATCGCCGGCCGCCTGGCCGCCGAGGTGCTGGAAATGATCGGCGAGCACGTCAAGCCCGGGGTCACCACCGACGAACTGGACCGCATCTGCCACGACTATATAGTCAACGTCCAGCAGGCCATCCCCGCGCCCCTGAACTACAAGGGCTTCCCCAAGTCCATCTGCACCTCGATCAACCACGTGGTCTGCCACGGCATCCCCAACGAGAAGCCGCTCAAGGAAGGCGACATCGTCAACATCGACATCACCGTCATCAAGGACGGCTACCACGGCGACACCAGCAAGATGTTCCTGGTCGGCAAGACCCCGGAATGGGCCGACCGCCTGTGCCAGATCACCCAGGAATGCATGTACAAGGGCATCGCCGTGGTCAAGCCCGGCGCGCGCCTGGGCGACATCGGCGAGGTGATCCAGAAGTACGCCGAGAAGAACGGCTTCTCGGTGGTGCGCGAGTACTGCGGCCACGGCATCGGCAAGGTGTTCCACGAGGAGCCCCAGGTGCTGCACTACGGCCGCGCCGGCACCGGCCTGGAGCTCAAGGAAGGGATGATCTTCACCATCGAGCCGATGATCAACCAGGGCCGCCCGGAAACCCGCCTGCTGGGCGACGGCTGGACCGCCATCACCAAGGACCGCAAGCTTTCCGCCCAGTGGGAGCACACCGTGCTGGTGACCGCCGACGGCTACGAGATCCTCACCCTGCGCAACGACGAGAGCTTCCCGCGCACCAACGCGTGAGCGGCGTTTGCAATCTCGCCGACGGCTGGGTAGAACATAGAAAACCCGGCCCGGCACCAGCGCCGGGCCTGGCGCCACGCGCCCAGGCCCGGCCGGTCTCTTGCCCCTGCCCTCCCCCATCCCAGCATTAGGAAGGCCGCCATGCCGCAGGTGGATCCCGAGTTGTTCGACCGCGGGCAGTTCCAGGCGGAACTGGCCCTGAAATCCAGCCCCATCCCCGCCTTCAAGAAGGCCATCCGCCAGGCCAACGAGGTGCTGGACGCGCGCTTCAACGGCGGCCGCGACATCCGCCGGCTGATCGAGGACCGCGCCTGGTTCGTCGACCAGATCCTGCAGCAGGCCTGGCAGCGCCTGGACTGGAGCGAGGACGCCGACATCGCCCTGGTGGCGGTGGGTGGCTACGGCCGTGGCGAACTGCACCCGCACTCGGACATCGACATCCTGATCCTGCTCGACAGCGAGGACCAGGAAGTCTTCCGCGAGCCCATCGAGGGCTTCCTCACCCTGCTCTGGGACATCGGCCTGGAAGTCGGCCAGAGCGTGCGATCGGTGGCCGAATGCGCCGAGGAGGCGCGCGCCGACCTGACGGTGGTGACCAACCTGATGGAGTGCCGGACCATCTCCGGCCCCGACCACCTGCGCCTGCGCATGCTCGAGGCCACCGCGCCCAGCCAGATGTGGCCGAGCGGGCAGTTCTTCATGGCCAAGCGCAAGGAACAGATCCACCGCCACACCAAGTACAACGACACCGAATACAACCTGGAGCCCAACGTGAAGGGCTCCCCCGGCGGGCTGCGCGACATCCAGACCATCCTCTGGGTGGCCCGCCGCCATTTCGGCAGCCTCAACCTGCACGCGCTGGTCAAGGAAGGCTTCCTGGTGGAAAGCGAGTCCAGCGTGCTGGCCTCCTGCCAGGAGTTCCTCTGGAAGGTCCGCTATGCCCTGCACATGCTCGCCGGGCGCGCCGAGGACCGCCTGCTGTTCGACCACCAGCGGCGCATCGCCGGCATGCTCGGCTACCAGGACAGCGACGCCAAGCTGGCCGTCGAGCGCTTCATGCAGAAGTACTACCGGGTGGTGATGGCGGTCTCCGAGCTGAACGACCTGATCATGCAACACTTCGAGGAGGTCATCCTGCGCGCCGGCGAAGGCGGCAATGTGACGCCGCTGAACAGCCGCTTCCAGGTCCGCGACGGCTACCTGGAGGTGACCAACGCCAACGTCTTCAAGCGCACCCCCTTCGCCCTGCTGGAAATCTTCGTGCTGATGGCCCAGCACCCGGAGATCAAGGGCGTGCGCGCCGACACCATCCGCCTGCTGCGCGACAGCCGGCACCTGATCGACGACGACTTCCGCCACGACATCCGCAACACCAGCCTGTTCATCGAGCTGTTCAAGTGCAAGGAAGGCATCCACCGCAACCTGCGGCGGATGAACCGCTACGGCATCCTCGGCCGCTACCTGCCGGAGTTCGGCCTGATCATCGGGCAGATGCAGCACGACCTGTTCCACATCTATACGGTGGACGCGCACACCCTCAACCTGATCAAGCACCTGCGCAAGCTGCAGCGCCCGGACATGGCCGAGAAGTACCCACTGGCCAGCAAGATCATGGAGCGCCTGCCCAAGCCGGAGCTGATCTACCTCGCCGGCCTCTACCACGACATCGCCAAGGGCCGCGGCGGCGACCACTCCGAACTGGGCGCGGTGGACGCCGAGCTGTTCTGCCAGCGCCACCAACTGCCGCAGTGGGACACCCAACTGGTCAGCTGGCTGGTGCAGAACCACCTGGTGATGTCCACCACCGCGCAGCGCAAGGACCTCTCCGACCCGCAGGTGATCTTCGACTTCGCCCAGCTGGTGGGCGACCAGACGCGCCTGGACTACCTCTACGTGCTCACCGTGGCCGACATCAACGCCACCAACCCGAGCCTGTGGAACTCCTGGCGCGCCAGCCTGCTGCGCCAGCTCTACACCGAGACCAAGCGCGCCCTGCGCCGCGGCCTGGAGAACCCGCTGGACCGCGAGGAGCAGATCCGCCAGACGCAGAGCGCGGCCATCGACATCCTGGTCCGCGACGGCATCGACCAGGACGACGCCGAGCAGCTCTGGAGCCAGCTGGGCGACGACTACTTCCTGCGCCACAGCGCCGCCGACGTGGCCTGGCACACCGAGGCCATCCTCCAGCACCCGCACGACGGCACGCCGCTGGTGCTGATCAAGGAAACCACCCAGCGCGAGTTCGAGGGCGGCACCCAGATCTTCATCTACGCCGCCGACCAGCACGACTTCTTCGCCGTGACCGTGGCGGCGATGGACCAGCTCAACCTGAACATCCAGGACGCGCGGATCATCACCTCCACCAGCCTGTTCACCCTCGACACCTACATAGTGCTGGACGCCGATGGCGGCTCGATCGGCGACAATCCCCAGCGGATCGCCGAAATCCGCCAGGGCCTGGTGGACGCGCTGAAGAACCCCGACGACTACCCGACCATCATCCAGCGCCGCGTGCCCCGGCAGCTCAAGCACTTCGCCTTCGCGCCGCTGGTGACCATCTCCACCGACGCCTCGCGCCAGGTCAGCGTGCTCGAGGTCATCGCCCCCGACCGCCCGGGCCTGCTGGCGCGCATCGGCGGGCTGTTCCTGGACTTCGACCTGTCGGTGCAGAACGCCAAGATCGCCACCCTCGGCGAGCGCGTGGAGGACGTGTTCTACGTCACCGACGCGCACAACCAGCCACTCTCCGACCCGGACCTGTGCAAGCGACTGCAGGCAGCCCTGGTCGAGCAACTGTCACAGGCCAACGGCCAGGAAACCGTTCCGGTCCGCATCAGCATCTGACGAGCGACTTACATGAACCCAGACCTCGACCTGCTCCAGCCCTACCCCTTCGAGAAGCTCCGCGCCCTGCTCGCCGGCGCCCAGCCGCCGGCCGGGCTGCCGCACATCGCGCTGTCCATCGGCGAGCCCAAGCACCGCTCGCCCGCGTTCGTGGCCAAGGCCCTGGCCGACAACCTCGACCAGTTGGCGGTATACCCGACCACCCTGGGCCTGCCGGCCCTGCGCGAAGCCATCGCCGCCTGGTGCGGGCGCCGCTTCGGCGTCCCCGCCGGCTGGCTGGACGCGGCGCGCCACGTGCTGCCGGTGAACGGCACCCGCGAGGCGCTGTTCGCCTTCACCCAGGCCGTGGTCGACCGCGGCCAACAGGGCCTGGTGGTCAGCCCCAACCCCTTCTACCAGATCTACGAAGGCGCGGCCCTGCTGGCCGGCGCCCAGCCGCACTACCTGGCCTGCCGCGCCGGGAACGGCTTCAACCCGGACTTCGACGCGGTGCCGGCGGAGGTCTGGCAGCGCTGCCAGATCCTCTTCCTCTGCTCCCCGGGCAACCCCACCGGCGCGCTGGTGCCCATGGACACCCTGAAGAAGCTGATCGCCCTGGCCGACCGGTACGACTTCCTGATCGCCGCCGACGAGTGCTACAGCGAGCTGTACTTCGACGAAGGCAACCCGCCGCCCGGCCTGCTCAGCGCCTGCGCCGAGCTGGGCCGCTCGGACTTCAGGCGCTGCGTGGTGTTCCACAGCCTGTCCAAGCGCTCCAACCTGCCGGGCCTGCGCTCGGGCTTCGTCGCCGGCGACGCCGAGGTGCTGAAGAAATTCCTCCTCTACCGCACCTACCACGGCTGCGCCATGCCGGTGCAGACGCAACTGGCCAGCATCGCCGCCTGGCAGGACGAGGACCACGTGCGCGCCAACCGCGACCTGTACCGCGAGAAGTTCGACGCGGTGCTGGACATCCTCCAGGGCGTGCTCGACGTGCAGCGCCCGGACGGCAGCTTCTACCTGTGGGCGAAGACGCCCATCGCCGACACCGAGTTCTGCCGCGGCCTGTTCGACCAACAGCACGTCACCGTGGTGCCGGGCTCCTACCTGTCGCGCGAAGTGGACGGCGAGAACCCCGGCGCCAACCGCGTGCGCATGGCCCTGGTGGCCCCGCTGGCCGAGTGCGTGGAAGCGGCCGAGCGGATCAAGCGGTTCGTCCAGGCCAGGTAACGCCCTCCCCGCCCCTGTAGGAGCGAGCTTGCTCGCGAACGGACCCGCAGCGGAGTCTGTTCGCGAGCAAGCTCGCTCCTACGAAGAGCCTCCTACGCCCAGGTCAACCTCGGAGCCGCCTGTAGCCAAGGCCAAACGGCGGATAACGCGGAGCGTTATTCGCCCTACGCCGAGCCCACCCTTGACGTAGGGCGTATAACCGTTCGCGGTTATACGCCGTTTCACCTGGGCTTCAGCCTGCGCCGTGGTCAAGCTCGAAGCCGCCTGCCGCCTGCCGCCTGCCGCCTGTAGCCGCCCTACACCCAGCGCGCAGCCTTGCTGGTCAGCCAGGCCTCCTGGGAGTCCAGGTCGGCCAGCACCTTGCGCATGGTCTCGTCGTCCACCAGGTTCTCCCGGCGCAGGCGGTACAACTCCAGGCGCTGGGTACGCAGCGCCTTGATGCGCAGGGCCTGGTCGGCCACCTCCAGGCTGCGCGCGCGCTGCCGGGCCTCGGCGCTGTCCGGCGCCGGGTCCAGCTGCTGGCGGTACTCGGCCATCAGCCGCGCCTTCACCTCCGCCAGACGCGTCGCCTCCTCGGCATCCACCTTCTCGCCGGCCGGCATTTCCTCCTTCTCCAGCATGTGGATGGCCGCCACCGCCGTGTGCCGCCATACCGAGCGGAACTCCAGCTCCGACTGGTCGTTGCTGGCCACCGGCAGGCCCTTGAGCAGGACCGGCAGGCCCAGGGTGGCCGCCAGCAGCGAGACCAGGATCACCCCGGCGGCGATGAAGATGATCAGGTCGCGCTGCGGGAAGGGCTCGCCACTGCCCAGCAGCAGCGGCACCGAGAGCACGCCGGCGAGGGTCACCGCCCCGCGCACCCCGCCCAGCGCCGAGATCGCCGACAGCCGCAGCACCGGCTCGCCGGGCTTGCCGCCCAGCTCGATGCCCCACCAGCGCTCGAAGCGCAGCGACAGCTTCCAGTAGCACCAGACCCAGGCGAAGCGCAGCAGGATCAGCACCGCGTACACCGCCAGCACGTAGAACAGCAGCAGCGAGGAACGCCACAGGCTGTCGCCGGCGTGGTGCGTCACCGACTTGAGGATGTCCGGCAGCTGCAGGCCCAGCAGCAGGAACACCACGCCGTTGAAGGCGAACTCCAGCATCGACCAGACGCTGCGGTTGAGCACGCGGGTGTTGGTCTGCCGCGGCAGCAAGTCGGTCCAGCTCTGCATCATGCCCGCCGCCACCGCCGCGAGAATGCCGGACACGCCGAACTCCTCGGCGACCATGTACACGGCGAACGGCAGCAGCAGCATCAGCACCACGTGGGTGGCCGGGTCGTCCCAGCCGCGGCGGATCATCCAGCCGCGGATGCGCCCCAGCAGCCAGCTCAGCACCACGCCGCAGGCCAGGCCGCCGATGGCCACGAGGAGGAAGCTGAGGCTGGCGTCGAGCAGCGAGAAGGCCCCGGTCATGGCCGCCGCGATGGCGAACTTGAAGGCCACAAGGCCCGAGGCGTCGTTCATCAGCGCCTCGCCCTGCAGCACGTGCATCAGCCGCCGCGGCAGGCGGTTCTGGGCGATGGCCGACACCGCCAGGGCGTCGGTGGGCGACAGCACCGCGGCCAGGGCGAAGGCGGCGGCCCAGGGAATCTCGGGAATCAGCAGGTGGATGAAGGCCCCGCCGCCGGCCACGGTGAACAGCACCAGGGCGAAGGCCAGCGTCAGGATCGGCCAGCGCATCTGCCAGAACTCGCCCTTGGGCATGCGCCAGCCGTCGGCGAACAGCAGCGGCGGGATGAACAGGAACATGAACAGTTCCGGGTCCAGCGCCACGTGCAACCCCAGGCTGGGCCAGGCCAGGATCGCCCCCGAGGCGATCTGGATCAGCGGCAGCGGCAAGGGCAGCAACTGCGCCACCAGGCGGGTGCCCCCGACCACCAGCAAGAGGATGAGCACGGTATACACGGTTTGCATCGACGATCTCCCGGTCGTCAGTTCGCGGCGCCACATTGAAACATCCAGAGATGCTTTCCATCAGCTCCCGGTCGAGCAATAGACTATTGCAATGACGAAAGGTCCGCCGCGCCTTCCCCGCCACCCGCAACTTCGCGGGAAAATGGCATAATCCCGCGCTTGCCAAAGGAACGACGAGGAGCGCCGCCCGTGACCCAGCGGACCATCTACGGAATCAAGGCCTGCGACACCATGAAGAAAGCCCGCACCTGGCTGGAGGAACATGGCGTCGAGTATGCCTTCCACGACTACAAGACTAGCGGAATAGACCGCGCGCACCTGCAGCAATGGTGCGCCGAGCACGGCTGGCAGACGGTCCTCAACCGCGCCGGCACCACCTTCCGCAAGCTCGACGAGGCGCAGAAGGCCGACCTCGACGAAGCCCGCGCCATCGAGCTGATGCTCGCCCAGCCGTCGATGATCAAGCGCCCGGTGCTCGACCTCGGCGACCGCACCCTGGTCGGCTTCAAGCCCGACGCCTACGCCGCTGCGCTGGCCTGACACCTTCCACCGTTTTTCGAGGAACCGCACATGTCCCAATCCCTGTTCAGCCTGGCCTTCGGCGTCGGCACCCAGAACCGCCAGGACGCCTGGCTGGAAGTCTTCTACGCGCAACCGCTGCTGAACCCGGCCGCCGAGCTGGTCGCCGCCGTCGCGCCGATCCTCGGCTACGAAGCCGGCAACCAGGCCATCGCCTTCAGCAACCAGCAGGCCTACCAGCTGGCCGACGCCCTGAAGACCCTGGCCCCGGCCCAGGCCGCGCTGCTCAACCGCCTGGCCGAGAGCCAGAAGCCGCTGGTCGCCACCCTGCTGGCCGAAGACGCGGCCCCCGCCTCCACCCCGAGGCCTACCTGAAGCTGCACCTGCTCTCGCACCGCCTGGTCAAGCCGCACGGCGTCAACCTGTCGGGCATCTTCCCGCTGCTGCCGAACGTGGCCTGGACCAACATCGGCGCGGTCGACCTGGCCGAGTTGGCCGAGCTGCAACTGGAAGCGCGCCTGAAGGGCAAGCTGCTGGAAGTCTTCTCGGTGGACAAGTTCCCGAAAATGACCGACTACGTGGTCCCGGCCGGCGTGCGCATCGCCGACACCGCCCGCGTGCGCCTGGGTGCCTACATCGGTGAAGGCACCACCGTGATGCACGAAGGCTTCGTCAACTTCAACGCCGGTACCCAAGGCCCGGGCATGATCGAAGGCCGCGTCTCCGCCGGCGTGTTCGTCGGCAAGGGCTCGGACCTGGGCGGCGGCTGCTCGACCATGGGCACCCTGTCCGGCGGCGGCAACATCGTCATCAGCGTCGGCGAAGGCTGCCTGATCGGCGCCAACGCCGGCATCGGCATCCCGCTGGGCGACCGCAACATCGTCGAGGCCGGCCTGTACGTCACCGCCGGCACCAAGATCGCCCTGCTGGACGACCAGAACAACCTGGTCAAGGTGGTCAAGGGCCGCGAGCTGGCCGGCCAGCCGGACCTGCTGTTCCGCCGCAACTCCCAGACCGGCGCGGTGGAGTGCAAGACCAACAAGACCGCCATCGAGCTGAACGAAGCGCTGCACGCGCATAACTGACGAGCGGCGACAGGCTGCAGGCTGCAAGCGCCAGGCAAGAGCGCTCTTGCCTGCAGCCTGGGGCCTGCAGCCTGAGGCCAGCATGTCCATTCATTCCCCTGGCGCTCCGCCTTCCCTGCCCTCGCCGCGCTGGCGGCCGAGGAGCAGACCTACCTGGACAGCGCCGCCACCGCGCAGAAGCCCCAGGCCATGCTCGACGCCCTGGCCGGCTACTACGCCAGCGGCGCCGCCAACGTGCACCGCGCCCAGCACCTGCCCGGCGAGCGCGCCACCCGCGCCTTCGAGGCGACGCGTACGCGCCTGGCGCACTGGCTGGATGCGGGCAGCCCGGAACAGCTGGTGTTCACCCATGGCGCCACCGAGGCACTGAACCTGCTGGCCTACGGCCTGGAGCCGCTGTTCGGCGAAGGCGACGAGATCGCCGTCAGCGCCCTGGAGCACCACGCCAACCTGCTGCCCTGGCAGCAACTGGCGCTGCGCCGCGGGGCGAAGCTGGTGGTGCTGCCGCTGGACGACCGCGGGGTGATCGACCTCGAGGTCGCCCGGCAACTGATCGGCCCGCGCACCCGGCTGCTGGCCGTCAGCCAGTTATCCAACGTACTCGGCACCTGGCAGCCCCTGCCGGAACTGCTGGCCCTGGCCCGCGCCCAGGGTGCGCTGAGCGTGGTGGACGGCGCCCAGGGCGTGGTCCATGGCCGCCACAGCCTGTCCGCCCTGGGTTGCGACTTCTACGTGTTCTCCAGCCACAAGCTCTACGGCCCCGAGGGCCTGGGCCTGCTCTGGGGCCGCACGGAGGCGCTGGCGCGCCTGCGCCACTGGCAGTTCGGTGGCGAGATGGTGCAGAACGCCGACTACCAGAGCGCGCACTTCCGCCCGGCACCGCTGGGCTTCGAGGCCGGTACCCCGGCCATTGGCGCGGTGATCGGCCTGGGTGCCAGCCTGGACTGGCTGGCCCGCCAGGACGCCGCGGAGCTGGCCGCCCACGAGGCCGTGCTGCATGCGCAACTGCTGGCTGGCCTGCGCGCCCGCGACGGCGTGCGCCTGCTGGGCGAGCCTCAGGCGGCGCTGGCCAGCTTCGTGGTGCGGGACGTGCACAGCGCCGACCTCGCCCACCTGCTCACCGAACAGGGCGTGGCGGTGCGCGCCGGGCACCACTGCGCCATGCCGCTGCTCAAGCGCCTGGGCCTGCCCGGCGCCATCCGCGTCTCCCTGGGCCTGTACAACGACGGCGCCGACCTGGAACGCTTCTTCCATGCCCTGGACGGCGCCCTGGAGCTGCTGCGATGAGCCTGCCCGAAGCTGCCCTCCAGGCGCTGGGGGCCTTCACCGGCCAGCCTTCCTGGGAACAGCGCGCGCGCCTGCTGATGCAGTGGGGCGACAAGCTGGAACCCCTGGGCGAGGAAGAGCGCAACGAAGCCAACCGCGTCCACGGCTGCGAAAGCCTGGTGTGGCTGGTGGCGGAACAGCGAGATGGCGCCTGGCATTTCCGCGCGAGCAGCGATGCGCGGCTGTTGCGCGGGCTGATCGCGCTGCTGCTGGTGCGGGTGCAGGGGTTGCCGGGGGAGGAACTGGCGCAACTGGACCTGGGGCAGTGGTTCAGCGACCTCGGCCTGGGCCGCCAACTCTCCCCGTCACGCAGCAATGGCTTGAATGCGGTGCTGAAACGGATGCAGGAGCTGATCGGTACACACCGCCGTTCGTAGGAGCGAGCTTGCTCGCGAACGGTATTCGCCGGCTATCAAAGTGCTGGCTGGTACACCGCCCCTCTCCCTAACCCTCTCCCTGAAGGGAGAGGGGACCGTTGGGCAGAGTCGGATATCTCGGTATTAGCCGGACACGAAACTGCAGGTTGAAACCATGCCTGTCCGTCGGCACGGACATGCCCCCTCTCCCTTCAGGGAGAGGGCTGGGGAGAGGGTGCAGACTTCGACATCGCTCCGGAGCCGAGCTTGACGTCGCCATTCGCGAGCAGGCTCGCTTCTACAAGGGATTTCCAGCCGCGCTACGCTCCGAAGGCCGCCGCGCCCCCGCCACCAACTTATCCACAGCCCTCGCCGCCGCAGCCATGCCAAAGGTGGCCGTAACCATCATCACCGCCCCGAAACCACCCGCACAGTCCAGCTTCACCCCTTCGCCGACGAAGCCCTTGGCCTGGCAGACGCTGCCGTCCGGCTTGGGGTAGCGCAACTGCTCGGTGGAGAACACGCAGGGCACGCTGTAGTGGCGGCCCGGCGTGCGCGAGAAGTTGTAGTCGCGGCGCAGCAGCGAGCGCACCTTGGCCGCCAGCGGGTCGTTGAAGGTCTTGTTCAGGTCGGCCACCTGGACCTGGGTCGGATCGACCTGGCCGCCGGCGCCGCCGGTGGTGACGATCTGGATCTTGCGCCGCTTGCACCAGGCGATCAGCGCCGCCTTGGCCGGCACGCTGTCGATGCAGTCGATGACGAAGTCCATGTCGGGGGTGATGCACTCGGCCATGGTCTCGCGGGTGACGAAGTCGGCCACCGCGTGGACCTTGCACGCCGGGTTGATGGCGCGGATGCGTTCGGCCATCACCTCCACCTTGGGCTTGCCCACGGCGCCGTCCAGGGCGTGGACCTGGCGGTTGGTGTTGGTCACGCAGACGTCGTCCAGGTCGAACAGGGAAATCTCGCCGACGCCGGTGCGCGCCAGGGCCTCGGCCGCCCAGGAGCCGACACCGCCGATGCCGACCACCGCCACGTGGGCCGCGGCCAGGCGCTCCAGCCCCTGGGTGCCGTAGAGGCGGGCGATGCCCCCGAAACGCTGATCGTCCACTACCATCACAGTGTCTCCGCAAAAAACGCCCGGCATTCTATAGGAAGGCGGGCGCCAGGGCCGGCCGAATTGACCCCCGGCAAGACCGCTGCCGGGCGCTGCTGACATTCTACGCCGGCCCCGGGGCGCCGGACGGGAGCTATACACCCAGGGGGGTGCGGGGTAGGATGCGCGCCGACCCGTTCCCGGCCCCGAAACACCGACAGGAACCCGATCGCTCCATGCCATCACGCAAATTCGGCCTCAACCTGGTCGTCCTGGTCGCCCTGGCCGCCCTGCTCACCGGCGTCTGGGCCCTGTACAACCGCCCGGTGAGCGCGCCGGACTGGCCGGAAAGCATCTCCGGCTTCTCCTTCTCGCCCTTCCGCCTGGACCAGAGCCCGCAGAGCGGCCGCTTCCCCAGCGACGAGGAAATCCGCTCGGACCTGGAGCTGGTCTCGCGGATGACCGAGAACATCCGTACCTACTCGACCAAGGGCAGCCTGGCCGACATCCCCTTCCTCGCCGAGGAGTACGGGATGCGCGTCAGCCTGGGCATCTGGATCAGCGCCGACGAGGCCGAGAACGAGGCGGAGATCGCCCGCGGCATCGAGATCGCCAACCGCTCGCGCAGCGTGGTGCGGGTGATAGTCGGCAACGAGGCGCTGTTCCGCCGCGAAGTCACCAAGGACCAGCTGATCGGCTACCTCGACCGCGTCCGCGCCGCGGTGAAGGTGCCGGTGACCACCGCCGAGCAGTGGCACATCTACGAGAAGTACCCGGAACTGGCCCGGCACGTCGACCTGATCGCCGCCCACGTACTGCCCTACTGGGAATTCGTGCCCATGCAGGACTCGGTGCAGTTCGTCCTGGAGCGCGCCCGCGACCTGCGCCTGAAGTTCCCGAAAAAACCGCTGCTGCTGGCCGAGGTCGGCTGGCCCAGCAACGGCCGCATGCGCGGCGGCGCCACCGCCACCCAGGCGGACCAGGCCATCTTCCTGCGCGAGCTGACCAACGCGCTGAACAAGAAGGGCTACAACTACTTCGTGGTCGAAGCCTTCGACCAGCCGTGGAAGTACACCGACGAAGGCTCGGTGGGCGCCTACTGGGGCGTGTTCAACGCCGCGCGCCAGCCCAAGTTCAACTTCCAGGGCCCGGTGGTGGCCATTCCCAAGTGGCGCGTGCTGGCCATCGCCTCGGTGGTGCTGGCGCTGCTCACCTTCACCCTGCTGCTGATCGACAGCAGCGCCCTGCGCCAGCGCGGGCGGACCTTCCTCGCCGTGGTCTCGTTCGTCTGCGCGTCCATCCTGGTGTGGATCGGCTACGACTACAGCCAGCAGTACAGCACCTGGTTCAGCATCACCGTCGGCGTGCTGCTGGGCATCGGTGCGCTGGGCGTGGTGATAGTGCTGTTCACCGAGGCCCACGAGCTGGCCGAGGCGGTATGGACGCGCAAGCGCCGCCGCCTGTTCCTGCCGGTCACCGCGGCCGACGCCTACCGGCCCAAGGTCTCCATCCACGTGCCCTGCTACAACGAGCCGCCGGAAATGCTCAAGGAGACGCTGAACGCCCTGGCGAAGCTCGACTACCCGGACTTCGAGGTCCTGGTGATCGACAACAACACCAAGGACCCGGCGGTGTGGGAGCCGGTGCAGGCCCACTGCGAACTGCTCGGCCCGCGCTTCCGCTTCTTCCACGTGGCGCCCCTGGCCGGCTTCAAGGGTGGCGCGCTGAACTACGCGCTGCAGTTCGTCGCGCCCGACGCCGAGGTGATCGCGGTGATCGACTCCGACTACTGCGTCGAGCCGGACTGGCTCAAGCACATGGTGCCGCACTTCGCCGACCCGCAGATCGCCGTGGTGCAGTCGCCCCAGGACTACCGCGACCAGCACGAGAACACCTTCAAGCGCCTCTGCTACGCCGAGTACAAGGGCTTCTTCCACATCGGCATGGTCACCCGCAACGACCGCGACGCGATCATCGAGCACGGCACCATGACCATGGTCCGGCGCCAGGTGCTGGACGAGCTGAAGTGGGCCGAATGGTGCATCACCGAGGACGCCGAGCTGGGCCTGCGGGTGTTCGAGCGCGGCCTCTCGGCGGCCTACTTCGAGCGCAGCTACGGCAAGGGCCTGATGCCCGACACCTTCATCGACTTCAAGAAACAGCGCTTCCGCTGGGCCTACGGCGCCATCCAGATCATGAAGCGCCACACCGACGCCCTGCTGCGCGGCCGCGGCCCGGACGGCAGCAAGCTGACCGGCGGCCAGCGCTACCACTTCGTGGCCGGCTGGCTGCCGTGGATCGCCGACGGCATGAACATCTTCTTCACCCTCGGCGCGCTGCTCTGGTCGGCGGCGATGATCATCGTGCCCAAGCGCGTCGACCCGCCGCTGCTGATCTTCGCGATCCTGCCGCTGACGCTGTTCGCCTTCAAGGTCGGCAAGATCCTCTTCCTCTACCGCCGCACCGTGGGCGTGAACCTGCGCGACGCACTGTTCGCCGCGCTGGCCGGGCTGTCGCTGTCGCACACCATCGCCAAGGCGGTGCTGTACGGCTTCGTCACCCGTTCCATCCCCTTCTTCCGCACGCCGAAGATGCGCTCCAGCCACGGCCTGCTGGTGGCCCTGGCGGAGGCCCGCGAGGAAGTGTTCATCATGCTCCTGCTGTGGGGCGCGGCCCTGGGCATCGTGCTGGTGCAGGGCGTGCCCAGCCCGGACCTGATGTTCTGGGTGGTGATGCTGCTGGTGCAGTCGCTGCCCTACCTGGCGGCGCTGATCATGGCCCTGCTCTCCTCGCTGCCGCGCCCACGCGAGGAAGAGGTGCTGAGCGGGTCCGAGCAGGTGGGTTGAGCACCGTGCCTCTGTAGGAGCGCGCCCTGCGCGCGAAATCGCGGGCAGGGCCCGCTCCTACAATCCGCCGTGAGGCACGGTATCCCCCTGTAGGAGCGGACCTTGTCCGCGATACCCGGTGGTTCCGGCGCGTTTCGCGGATAAGATCCGCTCCTACGCCGCCCCACCGCACCATTCCCCTGTAGGAGCGGACCTTGTCCGCGATAGCCGGCGGTTCCGGCGCGTTTCGCGGATAAGATCCGCTCCTACGCCACCCCACCGCACCATTCTCCTGTAGGAGCGCGCCCTGCGCGCGAAATCGCGGGCAGGGCCCGCTCCTACAGTTCGCCGTGAGGCACGGTATCCCCCTGTAGGAGCGGACCTTGTCCGCGATACCCGGTGGTTCCGGCGCGTTTCGCGGATAAGATCCGCTCCTACGCCGCCCCACCGCACCATTCCCCTGTAGGAGCGCGCCCTGCGCGCGAAATCGCGGGCAGGGCCCGCGCCATCCAACACACCGCACACCTTGTAGGCCCCCGGTGCGACCGGACGACGCGCCGGCCCCGCGCTTTTGCTTTAAGATGTGCGCCTTTTCCGTTTCACCCTGGATGCCTTGCCCATGTCCCTGTCGCCGACCCTGGCCCTCGCCTGCGAGCTGATCCGCCGGCCCTCCGTCACCCCCGTCGATGCCGACTGCCAGCAGCTGATGATGCAGCGCCTGGCCGCCTGCGGCTTCGACCTGGAGCCGATGCGCATCGAAGAAGTGGACAACTTCTGGGCCCGCCGCGCCGGCCGCGACGGTGGCGCAGGCCCGGTGCTGTGCTTCGCCGGGCACACCGACGTGGTCCCCACCGGCCCCGAGCAGGCCTGGCAGCACCTGCCGTTCGACGCCCGGATCGACGCCGACGGCATGCTCTGCGGACGCGGCGCGGCGGACATGAAGGGCAGCCTGGCGGCCATGATCATCGCCACCGAGCGCTTCGTCGCCGAGCACCCGGACCACCGCGGCAGCATCGCCTACCTGATCACCAGCGACGAGGAAGGCCCGGCCCAGCACGGCACCAAGGCCGTGGTCGAGCGCCTGCGCGCGCGCAACGAGCGCCTGGACTGGTGCATCGTCGGCGAGCCGTCGAGCACCACCCTGGTGGGCGACGTGGTGAAGAACGGCCGCCGCGGCTCCCTCGGCGCCGTCCTCAGGGTACGCGGCGTACAGGGCCACGTGGCCTACCCGCACCTGGCGAAGAACCCCATCCACCTGGCCGCCCCGGCCCTGGCCGAACTGGCCGCCGAGCACTGGGACGACGGCAACGCCTTCTTCCCGCCGACCAGCTTCCAGATTTCCAACATCAACGGCGGCACCGGCGCCACCAACGTCATCCCCGGCGAGCTGGTGGTGGTGTTCAACTTCCGCTTCTCCACCGAATCCACCCCGGAGGGGCTGCAGCAGCGCGTCGCCGCCATCCTCGACAAGCACGGCCTGGACTGGCATATCGACTGGGCGCTGTCCGGCCTGCCGTTCCTCACCGAACCGGGCGAGCTGCTCGACGCCGTGGCCGCCAGCATCCAGGCGGTGACCGGGCGCAAGACCCAGCCCTCCACCTCCGGCGGCACCTCCGACGGCCGCTTCATCGCCACCCTGGGTACCCAGGTGGTCGAGCTGGGCCCGGTCAACGCCACCATCCACCAGGTCAACGAGCGGGTGCTGGCCAGCGACCTCGACCTGCTCAGCGAAATCTACTACCAGACCCTGGTGCGGCTGCTGGCATGAGCGACGTGAAGAAAGGCTTCTGCCTGGCCGCCACCCAACCCGACATCCCACCGCCGACGCCGGCCCCGAGCGCCGCTACGCCCTGCGCAGCTACCAGCTCAACCTGCGCCAGCGCAGCCTGCCGCTGCTCACGGTGCTGAGCCCGCTGCGCACGCAGCGCAAGGACTGAAATGCTCACCTGCCCGATCTGCCAGGCGCCCCTGGAGCGCCTCGACAACGGCGTGAAGTGCCCCGCCGGGCACAGCTTCGACCGCGCCCGCCAGGGCTACCTGAACCTGCTGCCGGTGCAGCACAAGAAGAGCCGCGACCCGGGCGACAACGCCGCCATGGTCGAGGCCCGCCGCCAGTTCCTCGGCGCCGGCCACTACGCCCCGCTGGCCCGGCGCCTGGCCGAGCTCGCCGCCGAACGCGCACCGGCACGCTGGCTCGACATCGGCTGCGGCGAGGGCTACTACACCGCGCAACTGGCCCAGGCCCTGCCCGACAGCGACGGCTACGCCCTGGACATCTCCCGCGAGGCGGTGAAGGCCGCCTGCCGCCGCGCCCCGCAACTGACCTGGATGGTCGCCAGCATGGCCCGGGTGCCCCTGGCCGACGCCAGCTGCCAGTTGCTGGCCAGCGTGTTCAGCCCCATCGACTGGAACGAGGCGGCCCGCCTGCTGCCGGCCGGTGGCGGCGTGCTGCGCCTGGGCCCGGCCCGCGACCACCTGCTGGAACTGCGCCAGCGCCTGTACGACGAGGTGCGCGAGTACGTCGACGACAAGCACCTGGCCGACCTGCCGCCGAGCCTGGCCCTGGCCCATACGGAAAGCCTGAATTTCCGCCTGGCCCTGGACAGCCGCGAAGCCCGAGAGACACTGCTGGCGATGACGCCGCACGGCTGGCGGGTCAACCCGCAGCGCCGCGAGCGCATCCTCGCCGAGCCCTTCGAGGTCACGGTGGCGGTACGCTACGATTGGCTGGAACGCCAAACCCCCTGACGAGGACGCCCATGCGCCAACCGGATATCGAGATCTACCTGAAGGACGCCGACCAGGCCGCCGTCGGCGCCTGGCTGGCCGAGGCGCTGGGCCCCTGCAGCGACTGGCGGCGCCAGGGCGAGACCTTCAAGTGCCTGGCCGACAGCCCGCGCGGGATGATCCCGCTGACCTGGCTGCCACAGGCGGTGGGCAAGTGGCACAGCCTGTTCATCGAAAGCGACGCCACGCCCTGGGACGACGACCTGGCCTGCGCGAAGGCGGCCAACGCCGCGCTGGGCGTGGAGGTGCGCTGCGCGCCGGGCGGCTGGAGCGAGGAACAGGGCGAGGAAGACGCCGACCGCTGGCTGAAGGTGACCGCCGAGGGCGTGGCCGAGATCACCTGGCGTACCGGCTGAAGCACGAAAGCGGCGCTTCCGCGGTACGCGGCGCCGTCATTGAACAGCCGTGCGCCAGGCGCCGGCTGGAAAACAAAGGCCCGTCTCGCGACGGGCCTTTGATTTCGGGGGCTCAGACCTTGGCGACGTCTTCCGCCTGGAGGCCTTTCTGACCCTGGATCACCGAGAACTCCACTTTCTGGCCTTCGACCAGGGAGCGGTGACCTTCGCCACGAATGGCGCGGTAGTGGACGAAAACGTCCGGACCGCTGTCGCGTTGAATGAATCCATAACCCTTGGCGTCATTGAACCACTTGACGGTTCCGACCTCACGATCAGCCATTACCACACTCTCCAACTTGCTATTATTTTTTGGGTGGCCCCCGGGAATGAGGACTGCAACGGCTCGACAGGCGGAAGGTTGTCCGCGTTGACCGTCCAGGGCCTTAGCCGCTGGATGGGCAATTCGAATAACACCCCAATGACGACCGCGATCCCGAGTATATAAATCAAAAGTTACAGCTGGAAAGCACTTTTTCGTCTTCGTGCCGGCACCCTCGCCAATCTGGCCAAAGTGCCATTCTACGGGGCTTCCAAGGCCATTTTGGTGCGTTCTGGCGATATAAGGGAGATGTAAGTTTTGTCATTCCGAGTGTGCTGTAGTGCACATTTACGCACTGGCAGGCAACGGCTGCCGGCCGGAATTTCCTCCGGCCGGCAATGCCGGACACTCAAGGTTTCTTCGTGGTGAAATCGGCCAGGTGCCGGGCCAGCGCCTCGTATTGATTGGGCTCGATGCGATAGGCCCAGCCCTTGCGCGCCTGGATCTGCCCGTCGGCGAAGCCCTCGATGCGCTCCAGCAACAGCCAGTTCTGCCCGCCCTGCTCCAGCACGCGCCCACCCAGGCTGCCGCCGTCGAGGGTCCTGAGCGCCAGGTTCAGCCGCGTCGGCCCCTTGAACTGCACCTGGTCCAGCGGCGCCGTTTCGCTGAAGGTCAGCCCGCCGAAGGGCGTGGCCATGCCGTTGGCGATGGACTCGTAGGCGAGCTTGGCATCCCTGGGCAACTGGCGCACCCGCAGGTTGGGCTCCCCGGCCTGGTCGCGGAACACCGTCAGGGTTTCCCCGCCGGGGTAGCTCACCGACACCTCGGCGATCTTCTCGAAGGGGATGCTGGTGATGCGCCGGTCCAGCCAGTCCAGCTCGTCGGGCGGCAGGCGCAGGTCCTTGTCGATCAGCCATACTTGGTCGTCGCCGGGTTGGCGCACCAGGCGCCCGCCCTGCTGCGCGGCCTTGCCCACCAACAGGTCCAGGGGCGCGCCGCCGCTGCGTTCCAGGCTCAGGCGCACGGCGGCGCCCTCGCCCTGGTCGGCGACGCCGAGCTGGGCGAAGTTGGCCGGCTCGCGGGTCTTCGCCTCGACCTTGCGCGCCTGCGCCAGGTCGTGCAGCAGGTCGCCGACCAGGCGCCCGGCCGCCGGGTAGCCGGCCTTGGCCGGCATCACCCAGCGCCCGTCCTGGCGCGCCACGCGGATGTCCGGTTGGCCGGGGCGGCGCACCGTCACCGCGCTCACCTGCTGCGCATCCAGGCCCGGGAAATAGCGCGCCTCCTTCGGCGCCACGCGCTCCGGCTCGCGCTGCAGCCAGGCGTAGAGGCCGCCGAGCGCCAGCACCAGGGCCACCAGCAGGATCAGACTCTTGCGCTGCATGGTCGCCTCCTCAGGCCTGGCGCCGGCGGCGCCACCACCACAGGGCGAGCACGCCCAGGGTCAGCAGCAGCGGCACGGCGGCGATGTTGACGATTTTCAGGGTGCGGCCCAGGGACTCGATGTCCGCGTTGAGCTGGAACTGCACGTCGCGCAGCTCCTTGCGGATGCGCACCCGCTCCTGGATGAACTGCTGCACCGCGCCCTGCTGCTCGGGGGTCAGCTCCAGGACCTTGGCCGGGTCCTGGTTCTGCAGCGCGGCGAGTTTCTGCTCGGTGTCCGCCAGGCGCGCCTTGAGCGCGTCGGCCTTCTCGCGGAAGCGCGTCTCGGCCTGGCGCTGCAGTTCGTCCACCACCGTGAACGGGCGGCTGAAGCGCCCGCGCGAGCGCACGCTGATCAGCGCGTCGGAGCCGGCCAGGTTGTCCAGCGCGTTGATCACGAAGCTGGCGTTGTCGGCCCAGGGCTGCGGCACGCGCTGGCCGAAGAAGTCCTGCACCTGCACCCACATGCGGTCGGTGAGCAGGTCGGTATCGGCCACGGCGATGACGTTGATGTTGTCGGCGCTCTTCAGGCCATCCTTGCGGCCTTCGATGCCATTGGGGAAGGCGCTCTGCGCCGGCCCCTGGATCCGTGCGGCCATGGCGTAGCGCTGGCCGGTGGGCTTGAGCTGGGCCATCAGCTCGCCGGGATCGCGCAGGCCGGCGAAGCGCTGGGCGTCGAAGGGCATGGCAAGGGTCGAGCTGCGGACCAACGGAGTGAAGCGGGTCTTCGCGTCCTTGAGCGGCTCCAGGATGCCGGCGGTGGCCAGGGTCAGGTTCTCCAGCCCGGCGGTGCTCACGTCGTCGGCGTCCAGGGCCCTGGCGTCGAGGTTCAGCCAGGCCGGGTGGTGCGCGGCGCGCTGGCCCTGGCCCTGGCCCATGCTTACCGACATGGCGTAGCTGCCGTCGCCGAGCACCTTGCCCGGCAGCAGCTGCACGCCCCACGCCCTGAACAGCGGTTCGAGGTCCGAAGCCTGGTCGCCGGGGCCGTCCAGCGCGGCCATGGGCGAGGACTTGTCGGCTTCGCTGAAGGGGTCGACGAAGACCAGCAGCTTGCCGCCACGCAGCACGAACTGGTCGATGGCGTAGAGCGTCTGCTGCGGCAGGTGCTTGGGGTGCACCAGCAACAGCACGCTGACGTCGTCCGGGATGGCGTCGACGTCGGGCTTGAGGCTCTTCAGGTCGAACTGCTGGCGCACCTCGTCGAGCAGCATCCAGGGCGAGCTGGGCTGCTGCGTCTGCATGTCGAAGCCGCCGGTCATCTGCAGGGTGCTGAGCACGCCCACCACCGGCCGCTTGGGGTGCGCCAGGGCGTTGACCAGGCGGCTGACGTCGTACTCCAGGAATTCCTCGTGGTCCGGCTGGAAGAACGGGATCACCTGGGTGTTGTCCAGGGCATCGGTGCCGGCCAGGCCGAAGTACAGGGTGTCGCCGCCCTGGTTCAGCGGCACCGCCTGCAGGCCGAACTCGGCGGCCTTGTCCTCTTCCTCGGAGAACGGCTGCGGGTCGATGACGTGCAGGCGGATCTTGCCGTCGGCCTCGCGCTCGTAGGCCTTGAGCAGCTCCTCCACGCGCTTGGCGTAGTTGCGCAGCGGGACCAGGTCCTTGCTGCCCTTGTCGGAGAAGAAGAAGTACAGGTTGATCGGCTCGCCGATGGAGCCCAGGACCTTCTTCGTGCCGTCGGAGATGGTGTAGAGCTTCTGCTGCGTCAGGTCCAGGCGCGCACCGGTGAAGGCCAGCCCGGAGACCAGGTTGAAGGCCAGGAACAGCAGGGCGATGACCAGCAGCCCGGCGGCGGAATACATCAGTTTCTTCATGCGGGCTTCCTCAGTCGGCTTTCTTCAGGTCGACCACCACCGCGGTGGCGGCGAGCCAGGCGACGATCAGGCTGGCGAAGAACAGCAGGTCGCGCAGGTCGATGACGCCCTTGCTGATCGCGTCGAAGCGCGTCAGGAAGCTCATCGAGGCCACCGCGTCCAGCAGCCATTGCGGGGCCCAGGCGTTGAAGGCGTCGAGCACCAGGGGGAAGCCGCTGACGATGAACACGAAGCACATCACCACGGCGAGGATGAAGGCGATCACCTGGTTCTTGGCCAGCGCCGACATGCACGAGCCGATGGCCAGGTAGCCGCCGGCCAGCAGCCAGCTGCCGAGGTAGCCGGCGAGGATGGCGCCGTTGTCCGGCTCGCCCAGGTAGTTGACCGTGAGCACCATGGGGAAGGTCAGCAGCAGGGCGATGCCGGCGAACACCCAGGCGGCGAGGAACTTGCCGGTGACCGCCTCGAAGCGGGTGATCGGCAGGGTCATCAGCAGCTCGATGGAACCGGACTTGCGCTCCTCGGCCCACAGGCGCATGGCCAGCGCCGGGATGAGGAACAGATAGAGCCAGGGATGGAAGTTGAAAAAGGCTGTCAGATCCGCCTGGTTACGCTCGTAGAAATTGCCCAGGTAGAAGGTGAAAACCCCTGACAGGACCAGGAAGATGACGATGAAGACGTAGGCCAGCGGGGTGGCGAAGTAGCTCGCCAGCTCGCGCTTGAAGATCACCGGCAACTGCTTCATGCCGCTTCCCCCTTGGTCAGGCTGCGGAACACCTCGTCGAGGCGGCCACGCTCCACGTCCAGTTCGCGGATGCGCCAGCCACGCTCGGCGATCAGCGCGTTCACCTGCGGGAAGATCACCTCGCCCGGCCTGGCCAGCAGCGTCAGGCTGCGCTCCAGCGGGTTCTCCTCCAGCGCCGCCACGCCCGGCAGGGCGGCCAGGGCCGCGCGGTCCAGCTCGTCGTCGGCGACCAGGGTCACCGCCTGGTGGTAGCGCGAGCGGCTTTCCAGCTCGAAGGGCGTGCCGTCTGCCAGCAGGCGGCCGTTGGCGATCACCACGGCGCGGGTGCAGACCGCGGTGACCTCCTCGAGGATGTGGGTGGAGATGATGACGATGCGGTCCCGCGCCAGGCCACGGATCAGCTCGCGGACCTGGTGCTTCTGGTTCGGGTCGAGGCCGTCGGTGGGCTCGTCGAGGATCAGCACCCGCGGGTCGTGGAGAATCGCCTGGGCCACGCCGACGCGGCGCTTGAAGCCCTTGGAGAGGGTCTCGATGGACTGCTCGCGGACGCGCTCCAGCTCCAGTTGCCCGACCACCCGCGCCACCCGCTCGCGCTTCTGCGCGCCGCGGTAGCCGCGCACCTCGGCGATGAACTCGAGGAAGCCGCGCACGCGCATGTCGCCATAGCAGGGCGCGCCCTCGGGCAGGTAGCCGATCAGGCGCTGGGCCTGCAGGGTCTGCGTCTGGATGTCGAAGCCATGGATGCTCGCGGTGCCCGAGGTGGGGGCGAGGAACCCGGTGAGCATCTTCATGGTGGTGGACTTGCCGGCGCCGTTGGGGCCGAGAAAGCCCAGGACTTCCCCCGGTTGCACACTGAAGGACAGGTCGTCCACCGCGGTGTGCTGCGCGAATCGCTTCGTGAGTCTGCTTATTTCGATCATTTCTCTCACCGTTGCGCCAAGAGCCGCCTCGACACTCGCAACACGCAGTGGAGACAGGCTCCTACAAATGCCGCCGGGACTATAGGAACCGACGGGTGGCAGTGCAAGATGGAGACTGTGACGAAAAAGTACGTCGTCGTGCATGAAATTTTTTTTCAGGAATGCTGCCATCCTTTCAGGGAGAAGGCGCCGCGACCAGCCCCGGGGCCAGCCTTCCCGCCCTTTTGCCGGCGGTGCCGTTGCGGCACACTAGCGTCCGCTCGGTCGCCACCGAGCCCCGTCAAACTGCCTGCGAGCCCGTATGCCCCGTTACCCGTTCCGCCGCTTCGGTTTTGGCGTCCTGCGCCGCCTGCTCTACCTCTGGGTGCGCTCGGAAACCATCAACCAGTCGTCCCTGAGCCTGAAGATCGACCGCAGCAAGCCGGTGCTCTACGTGCTGCAGCAGCCTTCGGTGAGCGACCTGGCGGTAGTCGACACGGAATGCCGCAAGGCCGGCCTGCCGCGCCCGGTGATGCCGGTGGCGGTGGGCAGCAGCATCGAGCCGGCGGCCTTCTTCTACCTGACGCCGGAGCCCGACTGGCTCGGCCGCCAGGACAAGCGCGGGGCGCCGCCGGCGCTGGTGCGGATGCTCGCGGCCATCGGCCAGAACGGCGTGGACGATGCGCAGATCGTCCCGGTCAGCGTGTTCTGGGGGCAGTCCCCAGACAGCGAGAAGAGCGCCTGGAAGCTGCTGTTCGCCGACAACTGGGCGGTGACTGGGCGCCTGCGCAAGCTGGCGCGCATCCTCATCCTCGGGCGCAAGACGCGGGTGCAGTTCTCCGCCCCCATCCACCTGCGCGAGCTGGTCGACCAGGGCAAGGGCCAGGAGCGCACCCTGCGCATGGTCCAGCGCATCCTGCGGGTGCACTTCCGCAACCAGAAGACCGCGGTCATCGGCCCGGACCTCTCGCACCGCCGCACCCTGGTCAAGGGCCTGCTGCGCGCGCCCCTGGTGCGCCAGGCGATCCAGGAAGAGGTCGACACCCAGCACATCACCCAGGAAAAGGCCGAGGCCCTGGCCCTGCGCTACGCCAACGAGATCGCCGCGGACGTGTCCTACCCGGTGATCCGCTTCCTCGAAGTCACCCTCACCTGGTTCTGGAACAAGCTCTACGAGGGCGTGCGGGTCAACCACATCGAGCGCGTGCAGGACGTGGCCCAGGGCAACGAGATCGTCTACGTGCCCTGCCACCGCAGCCACATCGACTACCTGCT
Source organism: Pseudomonas sp. 273 (assembly GCF_029201425.1). Classification (NCBI taxonomy): domain Bacteria; kingdom Pseudomonadati; phylum Pseudomonadota; class Gammaproteobacteria; order Pseudomonadales; family Pseudomonadaceae; genus Pseudomonas; species Pseudomonas sp. 273. The sequence continues at coordinate 959,346 of NZ_CP116775.1, read as the reverse complement.
GCTGTCCTACCTGCTGTTCCGCAACGGCCTGACGCCGCCGCACATCGCCGCCGGCATCAACCTCAACATGCCGGTGGTGGGCTCCATCCTGCGCCGCGGCGGGGCCTTCTTCATGCGCCGCAGCTTCAAGGGCAACCAGCTGTACACCGCGGTGTTCAACGAGTACCTGCACACCCTGTTCAGCCGCGGTTTCTCCACCGAATACTTCGTCGAAGGCGGCCGCTCGCGCACCGGGCGCATGCTGCATCCGCGCACCGGCATGCTCGCCATCACCCTGCGCAGCTTCCTGCGCGACTCGCGCCGGCCGATCGTCTTCGTCCCGGTGTACATCGGCTACGAGCGCGTGCTCGAAGGCCGCACCTACCTGGGCGAGCTGCGCGGCGCGGCGAAGAAGAAGGAGTCCATCTTCGACCTGTTCAAGGTGGTGGGCGCGCTGCGCCAGCGCTTCGGCCAGGTGTGGGTGAACTTCGGCGAGCCGATCCACCTGGACAGCTTCCTCGACCAGCACGAACCCGGCTGGCGCAAGCAGGAACTGGGGCCGGAGTACCGCCCCACCTGGCTGCCGGATGCCACCAACCAGCTGGCCCGCGAAGTGGCCCGCCACCTCAACGACGCGGCGGCCATCAACCCGGTCAACCTGGTGGCCCTGGCGCTGCTCTCCACCAGCCGCCTGGCCCTGGACGAACGCGCCCTGGAGCGCGTGCTCGACCTCTACCTGGCGCTGCTGCGCAAGGTGCCCTACTCGCCCAGCGCCACCCTGCCCGACGGCGACGGCAAGGCGCTGATCGAATACGTGAAGAGCATGAACCTGCTGTCCGAACAGAAGGACGCCCTGGGCCGCATCCTCTACCTGGACGAGCAGAACGCCGTCCTCATGACCTACTACCGCAACAACGTCCTGCACGTATTCGCCCTGCCGGCGCTGATCGCCAGCTTCTTCCAGAGCAACGCGCGGATCAGCCGCGAGCAGTTGCTGAACTACACCCGCGCGCTCTACCCCTTCCTGCAGCAGGAACTGTTCATCCGCTGGGACCTGGACCAGCTCGACACCGTGATCGACCAGTGGCTGGCTGCGCTGGTGGAGCAGAACCTGCTGAAGCAGGACGGCGACGCCTACGTGCGCCCGGCCCCCAGCTCGCGCGAATACGTGCTGCTGACGCTGCTGGCCCGCGCCATCACCCAGACGCTGCAACGCTTCTACATGGCCATCGCCCTGCTGCTCAACGCCGGCCAGCGCCAGCTCAGCGCCGAGGAGCTGGAGAACCTGTGCACCGTCATGGCCCAGCGCCTGTCCATCCTCCACGGCCTGAACGCCCCGGAGTTCTTCGACAAGACGCTGTTCCGCAACTTCATCCAGGCCCTGCTCGAGCAGCGCGTGCTGCGCAAGGACGAGGCAGGCAAGCTGAGCTACCACGAGAAGCTCGGCGAAGTCGTCGAAGGCGCCGCCAAGCGGGTGTTGCCGGCGGAGATTCGGCTATCGATCCGGCAGGTAGCGTTGGAACGGCCGCCCCAGGAGGCCCCTCAGGCAAACGCCGAATAGGCATCCCCCCTCCCCCGCGGACAGCCAGCCGACAAACGGCTGTCCGCGCTGTAAGGCAGCAACGGCATGGCACATGGCCACGCCTGGAAGAATCTGAAACTCGTCACATTCCGATTGCCAGCCTTGACTCAGAAAGCCCCGACTCTTACATTCCCCGCCTTCATACATACACGTCTGTAGGATCAAGGAAGTCCCTGTGTTCAAACGGATTCTGGTCGTCTGCGTCGGCAACATATGCCGCAGCCCTACCGCAGAACATCTGCTGCGCCAGCGCCTGGCCGGCAGCGACATCCAGGTCAGCTCCGCTGGCCTCGGCGCCTTGGTCGACAAACCCATCGAAAAACATGCCCTGGCCGTTCTCCAGCAACACGGCGAGGAGCCGCACGAACACCGTGCCCGCCAACTGACTTCCAGCCTGCTGCGCGAATCCGACCTGGTCCTGGTCATGGAAAAGCGCCACCTGCAAGGCGTCACCCAGATCGCCCCGGAAGCCCGCGGCAAGACCTTCCTGCTCGGCAAGTGGCAGGAAGACCTGGAAGTCCCCGACCCCTACCGCCAGAGCACAGCCGTGTTCGAGCACGCCTACGCGCTGATCGAACAGGGCGTCGACGCCTGGGCCAAACGCATTCGCCCGAACCGCTAAGCCTCACTGACGAAGAAGCAAAAGAAGCACGCCCATGCAACAGCAAGCCCCGGTAGCCATTCACGACAAAGACGATGACGAGATCGACCTGCTAGGTCTGCTCGGCACCCTGATCGACCACAAATGGCTGATCGCCGGCATCACCGCGGGCTTCATGGCCGTGGGCGTTGCCTATGCGCTGCTGGCTACGCCGATCTACCGATCGGATGCGATCGTGCAGGTGGAGCAGAAAAAGCCCAGCATTCCCGGATTGTCGGATATGGGCGACCTGCTGGGGGCACAGTCGGAGGCCATTACAGAGATTCAACTGCTGACTTCGCGCGCGGTTATTGGCAAGGCGGTAGATAACCTCAAGCTGAATATCGTGGTGGAGCCGTCGCGGTTTCCGGTGGTCGGGGGCTTCCTGGCTCGACACTTCAGTCCGGAGACTCCGGATGAAATCGCGACACCGCTGTTCGGCCTGAGCCGTTTTGGCTGGGGTGGGGAGGAACTGAAGGTCTTCCAGCTCGATGTGCCGACTGCTCTGCTGGAAAAAACTCTCACGCTGATCGCTGGCGAGCATGGCACCTATACCCTGCTGGACGATGACGACAATGTGCTTGTCGAGGGCAAGGTAGGCGAAGCCTATGACCAGCATGGCGTAAAAATCCAGGTCGAGGCGCTGCATGCCAACCCCGGCACGCACTTCAATGTGACGCGCGAACGCCGCCTGACCACCATCCTGCGCTACCAGGACAACCTGAACGTCGCCGAGACCGGCAAGGAGTCCGGCATCATCAGCCTGTCGCTGGAAAACGACGAACCGGCCCGCGCCCTGCAGGTACTGGATGAGATCAGCAAGCTCTACGTCCGGCAGAACGTGGAGCGTGCTTCCGCGGAGGCAGCTTCCAGCCTGGAATTCCTGCGCGGCCAACTGCCCGATGTACGCCGCGAGTTGGAAAAGGCTGAGGATGCCCTGAGCGCCTATCAAACCAAGTCCAAATCCGCGGACATCAGCCTGGAAACCAAGGCCCTGCTCGACCAGATTGTGGCGCTGGACACCAACATCTCCGAACTGAAACTGCAACAAGCGGAAATGGACCGCAAGTTCACTCGCCAGCACCCGGCTTACCAAGCCCTGCAGACCCAGATCGGCGAATTGACTTCGAAACAGAACGGTCTCACCCACAAAGTCGAAGGTCTACCGGAAACCCAGCAGGAACTGTTGCGCCTGACTCGCGACGTTGAAGTCAGCACCGCCATCTACACCCAACTGCTGAACAAGGCCCAGGAGTTGGACGTCATGCGCGCGGGCGCGGTAGGTAACGTCCGCATCATTGACTCCGCGGATGTCGATATCACTAAGCCGGTCAAACCCAAGAAAGCCATGATTGTCCTAGTAGCCACGCTACTGGGCCTGTTCTTCGCCGTCGGCCTGGTCCTGCTGCGCAAGGCATTGAATCGCGGTATCGAAACGCCAGACGCCATCGAGCAACTGGGCCTGCCCGTCTATGCCTCGATCCCCTACAGCGTTCTGCAGAAGGCCGAGGAAGACAGACGCGACAAGGGCCGTGGCCGCGCAGCCAAGGCAGCTCCTCTGCTCGCCATCAGCCACCCCACCGACCTGGCCATCGAGTCCCTGCGCAGCCTGCGCACCAGCCTGCACTTCGCCATGCTGGAAGCCGGCAACAACCGCCTGATGATTTCCGGCCCCAGCCCCGCGGTGGGCAAGACCTTCGTTTCCTCCAACCTGGCAGCCGTCATCGCCCAGACCGGCCAACGCGTGCTGCTGGTGGACGTGGACATGCGCAAGGGTTACCTGCACAAGGTGCTCAATAGCGGGGAAGAAAATGGTCTGTCCGACATCCTGGTCAAGCGCTGCGACCTCAATACCGCTGTACGCACCACCGAGATCGAGGGATTCCACTTCATCCCGCGCGGCCAGATCCCGCCGAACCCGTCCGAACTGCTGATGCACCCCAATTTCACGGCCTTCCTCGAAGAGGCCAGCCAGCATTTCGATCTGGTGATCCTGGATACTCCGCCGCTGCTGGCGGTCACCGACGCAGCCATCGTCGGCCGTCAGTCCGGCACCAGCCTGATCGTCACCCGCTTCGGCCTGAACCCGGCACGGGAAATCGAATTGACCATCCGCCGCTTCGCACAGAACGGCATCGAACTCAAGGGCGCCATCTTCAACGGCGTAGAGAAACGTGCCTCGGCCTCCTACGGCTATGGCGGCTACGGCTATTACCACTACGAATACAAATCAGACAAAGCCTGATTGAGGAAAGGCCAGGGAAGGCCTTATCCATATACCCGTCCGCATAGCGGGCATCGGAAAGCCGCAGGAGCAGTCAGTCCTGCAACGAGGGAATCATGCCGGACGCAACCGGAAAACGCTGGTACCTGGTCCAATGCAAGCCGCGCCAGGCCTTGCGCGCCCAAGAAAATCTGGAGCGCCAAGGATATCAGTGCCTTCTTCCATTACTCCAACTGGAGCGACTGCATCAGGGATGTTTGCAGCAGCACTCCGAGCCACTCTTCCCAGGTTATCTCTTCATTCATCTAGATAGGGTAGAAGATAACTGGCTGCCTATTCGCTCTACTCGCGGAGTGAACCAAATAGTCAGCTTTGGTGGTCGCCCGACGCCTGTTCCGGAAGACATCATCGACTCGTTGCGTCAGCCCAGAACGATCATCACGCCCGCTCTCACTCCAGGTGAGCGAGTATCGATCAACGATCCTAGCTTGTCGCACCTGGACGCCATATTTCTAGAAAACGACGGGGAAGGAAGGGTCCTTCTTCTACTCAAGCTGCTTCAGCGCGAAGTGACAATCACTGTGCCACTTTCTCGAATCGAAAAGTCTATCATCTGAGCGGTTAGATGTTCGAGCAGCAAGTTTATCTAATGCAAACCATCAACATTTTTATTTATTCACCGGGAACCTCTGAACAGAAAACCAGATCAGAAATTAGTCGTATTTTCAAATCCTAAAGAGATAGCTCTCTATCTCACTGGTATTCAGGCGCAAGCCCGGCCCGATTGCCGTTACATACCGATATACAGAGTCCTCAGGAAATTGACCAAAAATCCTGGGGCGGTAGCGTGCCAAATCCCTCTGATTCACAATCGGACCTATGCGCAAAATCCGCTGAGATGTCAATGCTGAACGAAAAACTCAAGCGTTTGTGCAACGTGGGGCTTCGCGGCTCGACACTTGCCAGCAAATTTTTACTGGTTTTTTTCCTCGCGCGCCTATTATCGCCCGCAGAGCTAGGGCTGTTTGGTTTGCTCAGTGCAACCATAGGTTATTCACTTTATATACTGGGGTTCGACTTCTACACCTTCTCCACTCGAGAAATATTGAAGGTTCCCAAAAGTCAAAGAGGCTCCATACTCAAGAACCAAGCCAGTATCTTCCTGGTCCTCTACATCATCGCCCTGCCTCTCCTGAGCATTGTTTTTATCAAAGGACTTCTTCCTTGGAAGTATGCCGCCTGGTTCTTTACTCTAGTCGTCCTTGAGCACTTAACTCAGGAGCTTGGCCGCCTGCTCATCGCAGTCTCCGAGCAACTTGCGGCGAGCATTATCCTATTCCTTCGGCAAGGTATTTGGCCAATTTTGGCCGTTGCGGCCATGTCTTTTTCAAAAGATCTACGCACGCTGGATTTCATTCTCGCAGCTTGGTGCATCGGTGCCACATTCGCACTCCTGCTAGGTGTTTTCATACTGTTCAGGGCCGGGTTGAGTGGTTGGTCGGCAAAAGTCGATTGGCAATGGATCTTGCGAGGTCTGAAAGTATCCAGCGCTCTGCTGGTTGCGACCCTGGCCATTCGGGGGGTACTGACTCTGGACCGTTACTGGGTCCAGTCTCTGTCCGGGTTTGAAGTGCTTGGCGCTTATGTGCTTTTCATCAGCATAGGCAATGCCCTGATGTCGTTCCTCGATGCAGGTGTTTTCTCGTTTGTTTACCCTGAACTGATCAAGGCTTGGCATTCCCGTGACATCCCGAAGTTCCGAGCAGAGCTGGCAAAGCTGGCAGGGCAGACCACAATCGTAAGCGCCCTATTCTTCGGCATAGCATTACTGGCTATCGAACCATTGCTCCATTGGCTGGGAAAAGATCTCTACATCACCTATCAATCCATTTTCCCCTGGACTTTGCTAGCCACGACACTCTATGGCGTCGGGATGATTCCTCACTATGCACTATATGCAATGGGGTATGACAGATCGATAATTTATAGCCATCTACTTTCCCTACCTCTGTTCACGGCGAGCGCCTGGTTGAGTTCAAACTACTCAGCAACATTAGCCGTTCCCATATCAGTATGCGGAACTTTCCTTTTCATACTGCTCTGGAAGTCGGCTTCATTATTCCTCCTCAGATACGAAATTTCCTCCCAAAACGCTTCGAACACAGCTAAGGCATAAGCCAAGGATACATAAATGCTCCAAAACAAAACCATTCTCGTCACTGGCGGTACCGGTTCTTTCGGCAATACCTTCGTACCGATGACTCTAGCCAAGTACAATCCCAAGAAAATCATCGTCTTCTCCCGCGATGAGATGAAACAATGGGAAATGGCCAAGAAATTCCAAGGTGACAACCGCGTTCGCTTCTTCATTGGGGACGTCCGTGACAAAGAGCGCCTCTACCGTGCTCTGGATGGTGTCGATTACGTTGTCCATGCCGCGGCCACGAAAATCGTTCCCACAGCGGAATACAACCCTTTCGAATGCGTAAAGACCAATGTCATGGGTGCCATGAACCTGATCGATGCCTGCATCGATAAAGGAGTGAAGCGCGTGGTGGCACTTTCGACCGACAAGGCCAGCAGCCCCATCAATCTGTATGGCGCAACCAAACTGGCTTCGGACAAGCTATTCGTTGCTGGCAACTCCTATTCTGGAGCTCATGACAGCCGGTTCTCTGTCGTCCGCTATGGCAACGTAATGGGATCACGCGGCTCGGTAATCCCGTTCTTCATGTCCATCAAGGACAAAGGTGTCCTGCCTATCACCGACGAGCGCATGACTCGCTTCATGATTTCGCTGGAGGAAGGTGTCGAGCTAGTCTGGCATGCCTTCGAAGATATGGAAGGCGGCGAAATCTACGTGAAGAAGATTCCGTCAATGAAAGTCACCGACCTGGCCCGAGTGGTCGCTCCGGAGGCGACCCAGGAAGTCATCGGCATCCGTCCCGGCGAAAAGCTGCATGAGCAGATGATCAGCGCTGAAGACGCCTATTACACCTACGAATATCCCGAGCACTTCAAGATCCTACCAACGATCAATAACTGGGCGACTTGCGAGAAGCGTATCAAGAACGGCAAGAAGGTGCCCGAAGGTTTCGTCTATGCCAGTGACAACAACTCCGAATGGATGAGCGACGAAGCTCTCAGCGCTTGGATCGACCGCAACTTCGATAAGATCGGGAGTATCTAATGATTCCCTATGGCCGTCAGGAGATAACCCAGGCAGACATTGATTCGGTAATCGAAGTCCTGCGCTCTGACTTTCTGACCCAAGGCCCGATGGTGCCGCGCTTTGAACAAAGCGTGGCCCAGCATGTAGGCGCCCAGCACGCGTTGGCAGTCAACAGCGCGACCTCCGCGCTCCATATTGCGTGCCTGGCTCTGGGGCTGGGTGATGGCGATGTTCTCTGGACGTCTCCTATAACCTTCGTTGCCTCGGCAAACTGCGCCCTGTATTGCGGGGCTCAGGTCGATTTTGTAGATATCGACCCCAGAACTTACAACCTTTGCCCCAAGGCGCTCGCCAGGAAACTCGATCAAGCCGAAGCCGCGGGTAAATTGCCGAAGATTGTGGTTGCTGTGCATTTATGCGGCCAGCCTTGCGACATGGCGGCAATCCACAAGTTGGCGCAGCGCTACGGTTTCAAAGTGATCGAAGACGCGTCCCACGCTATCGGCGGCAAGTACCGCGGCGAGTTCATCGGCAATGGTCGCTACAGCGATATCACCGTATTCAGCTTCCATCCGGTGAAAATCATCACCACAGCCGAAGGTGGAATGGCGCTCACGAACGATGCGCAGCTTGCGCAACGCATGGCCTTGCTGCGTAGCCACGGTATCACTCGCGATCCCTCGCAGATGACACACGAAGCCGATGGCCCCTGGTACTACCAGCAGATCGATCTGGGCTTCAACTATCGGATGACCGAATTACAAGCAGCCCTGGGGGTATCCCAGATGCAACGTCTCGACGGCTACGTCGCTCGTCGACATGACCTGGCTCGCCGCTATGACGAATTGCTGGCGGATCTGCCGGTAGTCACACCATGGCAGCATTCGGATAGCTACTCCGGACTGCACCTCTATGTCATTCGGCTGAAGCTCGAAGAGTGCTCCCAAAGCCATCGGAAGACCTTCGAGAAGCTCAGGGACGCCGGAATCGGCGTGAACCTGCATTACATCCCGGTCCACACCCAACCTTACTATCGCGAACTGGGTTTCAAGTTTGGCGACTATCCGGAAGCCGAGCAGTACTATCGGGAAGCGATCAGCCTGCCGATGTACCAGACTTTGAGCGAAGAGCAGCAGGATCAAGTCGTTGCGGCTCTACGTCAGGCAGTCGGAGCATGAAGCTAGCGGTGATCCCTGCCCGCGGAGGCAGCAAGCGGATTCCAGGCAAGAATATTAAACAATTCTGCGGAAAGCCAATGATTGCCTGGTCGATCGAAGCGGCCATTCGAAGTAAATGCTTCGATAAGATAGTAGTTTCGACCGATGATCCCCAAATTGCTCGGATATCAGTTCAGTATGGCGCAGAAACTCCTTTCATGCGTCCTAATGAATTATCTGATGACTATACCGGCACGACTCCAGTGATCCAGCACGCCATTAAATGGCATCAACAACACGGACTGTTTCCGGATAAAGTTTGCTGTATCTATGCAACAGCGCCGTTTATAAGCCCAATAGACCTGAACAAGGGATTGGAGATATTGGAGCGACAGAAAGTCGAATATGTATTTTCTGCCACAACCTATCCCTTCCCAATCCAGCGAGCGATTCGTTTGGACTCTAACGGCCGAGTAGAAATGCTCAACCCTGATCATTTCAAAACTCGCTCCCAGGACTTAGAAGAGGCCTATCATGACGCAGGCCAGTTCTACTGGGGTCGAGCGAATGCCTGGCTAAACGAACGAATAATCTTCAGCAACACCTCCAAAGTCATATTACTTCCTAGCCATCGGGTACAGGATATCGATACACAGGAGGACTGGTATCGAGCCGAGTGGATGTTTAAATCCTTGCAGGCCGAGACGAGCTCCCCCTGATGAATATTGTCTTTCGTACCGATGCCTCGCTAAAAATGGGCTCTGGACACTTGATGCGCTGTCTTACATTGGCGGATGCATTAAAAGCCCAAGGAGCTCACTGTCATTTTATCTGCCGCGAACATCCAGGTCATTTGAACAATTTCGTCTTAGAGCGAGGGCATAGTCTTCATGTGCTTCCGTTCATTGCCCGGAATATGCTGGATGATCCATTTGTTCCAGTACACGCTGGATGGCTAGGAGCGCCTTGGTACGAAGACGCTGAACAGACTGCCGCTGTGCTCGAAACTGTACAGCCAGACTGGCTTGTGGTCGATCACTATGCCTTGGAAAAACGCTGGGAACAGGAGGTCTCAAGGCACTGCAACCGCCTGATGGCACTGGATGATCTCGCCGACAGAAGCCATTATTGCGATCTACTTCTTGACCAAAGCCTGGGACGAACCTCTGAGGATTATCACGGACTTATCCCTGATGCCTGCCGTTTACTTCTGGGACCAAGTTATGCCCTTTTGCGGCCGAAGTTCAGTGAATTACGTGCCCGAAGCCTAGCAAGCAGAAAGAATCGCTCTTTGAGTAAGATTCTTATCAGCATGGGGGGCGTCGACGCCTCCAATGCAACTGGGATGGTTTTGCAGGTGCTGGGTTCTATTGTCGATCCTAATTGGCAAATACAGGTCGTCATGGGAGCTAACGCTCCATGGCTATCAGATGTCTGCCACCAAGTAGAACTGATGCAATGCTTCACTCAACTGCTGGTCAATACTCCAGATATGGCCAGCCTAATGAGCGATGCGGATATTGCAATTGGCGCTGCAGGGTCCACAAGCTGGGAACGCTGCTGCCTAGGGCTACCCACTATCATGTTGATACTAGCTGAAAATCAACGCTTGATTGGCCAGCGCTTGCACGAAGCGGGTGCAGCATTTCTGATTCCCTCCATTGAACAGATTCCTGCCCTTCTACCGATATATGTGGAAAATCTTCACTCCCCTGAAGAGCTTACACGAGCCTCGAAGAACGCAACTGTCTTTGTCGACGGCATTGGCACACAACGCGCAATAGAAGCAATGATGAAATAAACGGAGTTCTCCATGGAGCGTCTTCGAAAACTAACCGAGGCTGATTTACCTTTAATTTTAAATTGGCGGAATACCCCTCAATCAATCGATACATGTTCAATCAGAACATTATCGAGATGTCAGAGCATACCCAGTGGTTCCGTCGTGCTATCGAAGACCCAGCACAAACTTTGCTTATATTTGAGCAGCGAGCAAAGCCCGTTGGGTATATGAACTATACCCAACGATCAAAGGGAGCTATCGTAGAATGGGGATTCTATGTAGCGCCTGACGCGACTAAAGGCACAGGGACAAAGATGGCCCTATGCGCACTACAATATGCATTTGAAGAAATTAAACTTCAAAAAGTTTACGCCCAAGTACTTGCTTACAATTATGCGTCAATAAAACTTCATAACAATCTCGGATTTCAAAATGAAGGAATCCTTCGAAAGCAGCACTTCGATGGCGTGAACTATCACGACATCTACTGTTTTGGATTGTTTGCAGACGAGTGGCGGCAAACACAAGGAAGCCATTAAATGAAAGCTATTCCCAATATCAGTATTGCCGGGCGTCGTATTGCTGAGGACTGCCCTCCTTACGTTATTGCAGAACTATCCGCGAATCACAATGGAAAGCTGGAAACTGCATTAAAAATCATAGAAGAAGCACACAAGGCTGGAGCAGACGCAATAAAGCTTCAGACCTATACGGCCGACACAATTACTTTGGATAGTGACGCAGACGAATTTAAAATCCATGGAGGGTTATGGGGTGGAAAAACGCTCTATCAGCTCTATCAAGAGGCTCATATGCCATGGGAATGGCATCAACCGCTATTTGAATATGCACAAAAACTAGGAATCACCATCTTTAGCTCGCCCTTTGATAATACAGCAGTTGATTTACTGGAAAGCCTTAATGCGCCCGCATACAAAATAGCCTCCTTCGAAGCAGTAGACTTGCCACTAATAAAGTATGTGGCGGGCACAGGCAAGCCAATGATCATTTCTACCGGCATGGCTGATGCTGAGGAAATTGAAGAAGCTATTCAGGCAGCAAGAGATGGTGGCTGCAAGGAGCTAGCAATACTGCATTGCGTAAGTGGATATCCAGCCCCCCAGAAGACTACAATCTTCAGACCTTAGTTGACATGAAAAATCGCTTTGGATTAGTCACAGGCCTTTCAGATCACACTCTAGACAATATCACCGCCATTACAAGTGTTGCCCTAGGCGGATCCATTATTGAAAAGCACTTTACCCTCGACCGAAACAATGGTGGACCAGATGATAGCTTTTCTCTGGAGCCTAGCGAACTTAAAGAACTTTGCAAGAATACCAAAATTTCTTGGTCTTCTTTGGGAAGGATTGATTATGGCCGAAAATCAAGCGAGATTGATAATGTCAAATTCCGGAGATCTCTATATTTTGTAAAAAATTTAGAAGCAGGTGATATGATAACAGCCGACTCAGTCAGAAGTGTTCGACCTGGTTATGGACTTGCGCCCAAGTATATGAAAGAGGTAGTTGGGAAATCTGTGAAAAAGAAAACTCTACCCAATACACCAGTATTACCTGGCGATTACGAATAACCCAACCGACACGGACAGAGTTTTAGCCAAATGAAAGTCTGCTTTATTGCAAACTATCAAAAGACACTATTCTTTTACAAAATATCAGAGCAACTAAAAAAAATGGAATAGAAATATTCTGGATATCGGCAAATAAACAACAAGCTGTTGAGCTAGAGAAAAACTCTCCCAAAGAAAATATACTCCTCATAGACAAGTCCTTACTCGACACAGAGAATCTTCCTATAGATGACTTTAAAATAAAAGAGCTAGTACATGGAGATCGCTGCTTAAAATATGAAAACTGGGGAATTAACTATCTAAAAAAATTCAGTCCCCTATATATAATTTTATAAAACAAAAAGAAATAAATCTTGTCATCGGAGAAATCACTTGGGCTCATGAAATACTTATACTTAGAATTATAAAAAGCAGAGAAGAATTAAACGCAAAGTTTTTGAACCCTCACACCATTCGAATACCGTCTGACAGATTTGCCTTCTTTACAGATGAATTCCAGTCAAAAATATTTGAAATAGAAAAAGAAACCTCAATTCATACAACACCAACTGAAATCAAAGTCTCAGCACCAGACTATCTACAATTAAACAATACTCTCCTTAAAAAATCCAGAACCTTTAATCATCGAGCCAAGAAGCTATATAATTTTATAACACGCTGGAAGAAAGACTTTAATGATCCAACCCTTACGACCTCACACTTAAGAACACTAACAAAAAGAATAAAGGAAGAATTAAACAAGGAATTATATAGATTTATACCTAGAAAGAAATTCGATGAAAGCATAAGAAACGAAAAATATGTTCTATTAACCCTTCACAAACAACCCGAAGCATCTATCGATGTTATAGGTCGGTACTATGAAGATCAAGAGGCCAACATAACCAATATATCAAGATCGCTACCAGATAACTGGAAACTTTTAATAAAAGAGCATACGAATGCAATCGGGGATAGAAGTATCTTCTTCTTCACTCGTTTACTTAGAGACCCCGCGATAGTCTTGATTGATGAGAACGAGAGCTCACTAAACATTATTGAGAACGCTCAGTTAGTCATAACTGTATCTGGTACTGTAGCTTACGAAGCAGCTATGAAGGGGATTCCTAGCGCCACATTCGCTGATACATTTTTCAACAAACTAGGTCTTTGTAAGAAACTGACACTAGAAGATCTTAGAAATAGTGATATCCCAGAGCTAATTGAACATATAAAGGAATCAGAGAGTAAATCCCATGAATTCAAGAACTGGATACTAAGAAATAGCTTCGAGGGCATAATATCCGATCCGATATCAAATCCGAAATGTATAACAAGCCACAACATCGAGAAAGTATCTGATGCAATTCTTACAGTCGGCAGAGAAATTATACCCTCAGCACGCATACAATAAAAAACCCAAAACAAAAGTATATCCAGAAGACATTCTTTCGGCCCTTATATTATTATTATCACCAATTGCCAACCTTTCTTTACAAGCAACTTCACTAGGAATATTTGGCGCGTCAGCCTCAGCCCCCTTTGTAGGTCTATTATTTTTATTTATTTCGTATAGAAGCCTAAGCAAGGGAATAATAAGACGCGAAACAGCAATAATTATAACCTACGTCATTGTGATATCAACTTTATACCTGCTATTCACTCCACAACAAACAAAAGATGAAACAACATTACTGAAGGCAATAAAAATACTCATTTTTTACACTCTTAGTACATCTCTAGTGTTAACAAAAAATCGAAATTACTCTATTTTAAAGCTTGGAGCATGGGGCGGGTTACTTTTATGCGTGGCGTCAACGCTACCAACTCTTTCGGATATTAGTTTTCTTAATTACGAAGGGAGCAGTGAAGGCCGCCCAAGGGGGCTTACAATGGAAGCAAGTCATTTTGCTTTTATTTCTGGATCTCTAGCCCTAATAATCTTTTCCCTTGATCCAAGAACTATCAACAAAGTCATTGCCTCTTTAATTGGCGCACTACTGCTGATTTACAGCCAATCGAAAGCTGGAATTGTATTGTATGTCGCTGGTTTTTATATACTACTTACCATACAAGCAAAGAGCAAAAAATACATAGTAATTACATCAGCACTGATTCTCATCACTAGTTATATTGCCATATCCTACATTCTCCCCTACATCTTGGGAAGAATATCAATCGATATGGATAATTATACATCTACAGCAACACGAACCATTGGATTCATGAGTGGGATATATATAGCATTACACAATCCATTCGGCGTAGGTTTTGGTGCCTATTTGAATGAATACCTATCATCTATCCCTTATGTGATCCGCCTAGCCAGACCATATCTTCCATATCTAGATTACTCAGAGGTTATTGGATATACCACACAGCAAACAACAAAATCCATTAGCACAAAATCATTCCTATCAGACTCTATAATATACTTCGGAATCCCTTTCGTTTTCTTCCTTTTACTAAAAACCCGAAAAATAATTTCGAATATACTCAGAAACAGAAAGTCACACCTTATACCTGGATTTTTCTTTATTATTTCTTCGCTCTCATTCTGGAGTACCGGTATAGGCTTTTATCCAGCATTTATATTGATTTCCATCACAATTAATCTCTCTCAGGACAATAATAAATCATGAAAATACTTATTGTTGCTGGCGATTCTCCGTACCCAGCAAATCATGGAGGTCGCGTAGACATATTTGAACGGTTAAAAGTGATTTCAAAAACATACGGAAGAGAAAATATAGACATAATTATAACAGGCAATGAACTTACCACGGAGACAAACAAAGAGCTAAAAAAATATTGTCATGGAATACTGGTCTCACCTAGAAACACTGGCATTAGCGCTACACTTTCCCTAACTCCATTTCAAGGAAAATCTAGAGCATCTCTAAAAGATCTAACCCCCTTACGAGACCAGTATGACATAATGATTCTTGAGGGAGACTATGTTTTTCCCATTCTAGACAACCCTAGAATTAACTGCAAAACCCCCCTGCTTAGAAGTCATAACATTGAAAGCAAATATTTTTATAACTTATTCAAAGCGGACACCACTTGGAGAAAAATATTTTACCTTTCAGAATCAATAAAATTTTACATCCAAGAGAAGAGAGAAACTTACAAAAACATAAAAAAACTCTACATATCGAAAAAAGAGAATCAAATCCACGGAAATAAAGAGTATTGGCTTCCAACACCAGTCGATGTAGATGGTATTTTAGAGCGTACTACCTTCCCACAAGGGGAAGATGTTCTTTACATTGGCTCTCTTTTTATGCCAAACAATATATTTGGCCTTCGCTGGTATCTGGAAAAGGTACATCCAACCATAGAAAGTAGTTTACCTAACTACAGACTTCACATAGCAGGAAATACTCGTGACCATGAGATCACTTGGCTTAAAAATTACAAAAATATAGAAATCTACCCTAACGCTTCAGACGAGATGCTAGAGTCTCTATATAATAAATGTTCACTTTTTGTGTCCCCAATATTCCACGGAGCAGGAGTAAAAATAAAAAATATTAACGCTCTAGCTTCAGGAATCCCCGTTATCACGACAACCGTTGGAAATGAAGGTACCGGACTTTCCCCTAAACATCATATTTTTATTTCGGATACACCAGAAAATTTTATAAATACAACAATTCGGCTATTGACTCAAAAGCAAGAGGCCTATCAGCATCTACAGGCAGCACAGAATTTTATTAAAGAGCACTATGCAGCCCAAAGAATTTCACACTATATAGAGCAAACCACTTCATCAAAGGCGTAATTTTCCAAGTTCAAAATATTTAGATAAAGTCCCATAGAAAACCACCAAGCCATCACACTTCAATTCGCGCCTCACACTCATCAAGGATATAAATGAAAGTCGCAATAGTTCACTATTGGTGGCTCAGTAACCGAGGCGGCGAGGCAGTTTGCTCCGCCATTGCCGAAATTTACCCAGAAGCAGATATATTCATTCATGTCTGCGATGAAGATCTGGTGCGCAAAACGTTACCGAGCAACTTCAAAGGGCAGATCAAGACGACATTTATTTCGCGACTCCCTGGTGCCCGTAAACATTATCAGAAGTACTTACCGCTCATGCCACTTGCCTTGGAGCAATTAAATCTCACCGAGTATGACCTAATCATCAGCAGCGAGTCTGGACCGGCAAAAGGTGTCATTACTCGTCCCGACGCGTTGCATGTTTGTTACTGCCACTCTCCCATGCGCTATGTCTGGGACATGTACCATGAATATCTCTCGGGGACAGGGCGACTCATACGCATGCTGTTCCCAGCTATAGCTCATTGGTTACGAATGTGGGATAAACTTTCAGCAGACAGGGTGGATCACTTCATTGCGAATTCAAGATTCGTCGCATCACGCATCCAGAAGTTCTATCGTAGGCAGGCTGAAGTTATCTACCCACCAGTAAACGTATCTGAGTTCAGCTATTCCGAGGAACGAGGCGACTTTTATCTCTGCCTGGGTCAACTTGTGGCATATAAACGCGCCGACTTGGCCGTAGAGGCCTTCAATAAGTTGGGCTTACCTTTGATAGTGGTGGGAGAAGGCGAATTATTCAACACGTTGAAAGAGATAGCTAATTCTAATATCACGTTGATGGGACGTCAGTCGTTCCCAATTATCAAAGATCTACTTCAGCGTTGTCGTGGTTTAGTATTTCCAGGCTTGGAAGACTTTGGCATCGTCCCCGTCGAAGCAATGGCTGCCGGCGCACCAGTTATTGCTTACGGTAAAGGTGGTGCCTTGGATACGGTAGTCCATGGAAAAACGGGTGTTCTTTTCCATGAGCAGAGCATTGATGCATTAGTCCAGGCAGTGCGTCAATTTGAAGCAGGAAATTTTGAATTCGCCTCGGCCGAACTGCATCAGCATGCAAAAACCTTCGAGAAAAGAAAATTCCAACAGCGCGTCAAAGACTTTATTGACAAGGCCTTGGCCACAACCTGAACCCTTCCTGTCAAGACAATATAAAAATACTCGCCCATACTAACAATGAGTTATGGGACTAAAGGACTATACAGATGATACTCCCCGTCATCATGGCCGGTGGAGCTGGTTCCCGGCTCTGGCCGCTTTCTCGGCAATTAAACCCTAAGCAGTTCCTTCCCTTGGCCGATGCCCAGCTCACCATGCTGCAAGCCACTATCCAACGCCTGAAAGGGCTGGATACCAGCCAGCCTCTCCTGATCTGTAATGAGCAACATCGTTTCCTCGCTGCAGAGCAGATGCGGCAAATAGGAATGGAAAACACTCGTATCTTGCTTGAGCCCGCAGGCCGCAATACAGCCCCCGCGATAGCCCTGGCTGCTCTGCAGATCGTAAGTGAAGCCATTGATCCAATTATGCTTGTATTGGCCGCAGATCACCTAATTCATGATATCGACGCTTTCCAAACAGGAATCCTCACTGCTCTCCCTCTTGCCATCGCAGGTAAGCTGGTCACGTTTGGTATCGTCCCAAGACATCCGGAGTCAGGTTACGGATATATCGAGAAAGGTGACAGGTTGGCTCCAGATGTTTATACGGTCAGCCGCTTTGTTGAAAAACCAGATCTCTCGGTCGCATGCGATTACGTTGCGAGTGGCAACTACTGTTGGAACAGCGGTATGTTCATGTTTCGAGCGGGCCGCTATTTGGAAGAGCTCCAGCGTTTTCAACCGGATATTCTAGAGGCCTGTCGCAAAGCTATCGAGGGCGGTCAGCAAGACTTGCACTTCACTCGTATCGACTGCGATGCATTCCTCGCCTGTCCAGAAGACTCGATTGATTATGCGGTTATGGAAAAGACTTCCGATGCGGTCATGGTGCCATTAGATGCGGGTTGGAGTGACATTGGTTCTTGGTCTGCATTATGGGATGTCAGCGCAAAAGATAGTGATAACAACGTTTTCAAAGGTGATGTTCTCGGACAGAATACGCGCGGCACATACGTTTACGCCGACAGTCGTCTCGTGGCAACCGTGGGTGTCGAAGACTTGGTGATCGTTGAGACCAAGGATGCGGTGCTCGTCGCACACAAGGACAAAGTTCAGGAAGTAAAAAACATCGTCGAGCGGATAAAGCGTGACGGCCGCAGCGAGCACATCAACCATCGCGAGGTGTATCGCCCCTGGGGCGTATATGACTCGATCGATAGCGGCCATCGCTACCAAGTCAAGCGTATAACCGTACAGCCGGGCGCCAAGCTCTCCGTACAAATGCATCATCATCGCGCTGAACACTGGATAGTAGTCAGCGGCACGGCGAAAGTTACCAACGGTAATGAAACCTATCTAGTGACTGAAAACCAGTCTACTTATATCCCGATTGGCCAGGTTCATGCTCTTGAAAACCCCGGAGTGATCCCCTTGGAACTTATCGAAGTGCAATCCGGTTCCTACCTAGGTGAAGACGATATCGTCCGCTTCGAAGATAAATACGGGCGAGCCTGATCCAAAGCTCCCAGTCATTACTTAATGCGAGCCGCATAGCTCCCATCACTCCCGCAGGTTCCCAATGCGTAGCGCTGTCATCTTCGGAGGCTCCGGCTTTATTGGCGTTTTTTTCGCCAAGCAATTGCTCTCCACAGGATCCGTTGAAAAGGTGTATTTGTTCGACAAGGAACAGGTCGCGGAAAAACCTTTTGCCTATCGCACCCGGCTGGTGCGAGAGTCTGATGGAATCGTCGAAATTCATGGCGACGTTCGTCATCCCATCAACTGGGTACCGACTGAACCAGTAACACTCATCGCAAACTTCGCGGCCGTGCATCGCGAACCAGGGCATGAGGATATCGAATACTACGAAACCAACCTGCTTGGTGCGCAACACGTCTGTGATTGGGCTGAACAAGTACGTTGCAATGAAATCATCTTCACCAGTTCAATCTCGCCTTATGGCCCAAGTGAAGAGCAGAAAGATGAGTGCTCTCTTCCTGCTCCAGTAACTGCCTATGGTGGTTCGAAGTTGGTCGCAGAAAAGATGCATCAGACCTGGTTAGCAGCTGACATGGAAAGGCGTCATCTCGTCATCGTACGGCCCGGCGTGGTGTTCGGACCAGGCGAAGGAGGGAATGTATCTCGTCTGATCAAAGCGGTGATCCATCGTTATTTCTTCTACATGGGAAATCGTGATACCCGAAAGGCGGGTACCTATGTGAAAGAACTATGCTCGGCCATGTGGTGGATGCTGGAAAGGCAAAAGGCCCAAGGAGAACACTTCTCCCTGTTCAACATGTCGATGAATCCTGGCCCTTCGATCCAAGACTATGTCGATACTGTTTGCCAGGTTGCAAACATAAAACGCAAGATACCAGCGATTCCGTATCCACTACTCCTAGCTGCTGCATATGGTATCGACCTGGTTGCTCGTCCTCTCGGTATTCAGCACCCCTTCAGCCCGGTTCGCATCCGCAAGCTGGTGCGCTCCAACAATATTCATCCCGGCCGCCTAGTCGAACAGGGTTATCCCTATCAGTATGATCTGAAGTCAGCATTTACTGATTGGAAATCCTCTGCTCCCGAGGAGTGGTACTAATTTCTGATAGCAGAATCGAGTTCCAGAGGAAATCAAAGATGAATGGCATGGACCGTGGAATTCTTCGCCCCCATCAAGCCACTATTTCCGTATTGCAAAAATTGCTCGACCTGTTCGTGATCTGCGCTGGAATGGGTGTCGTGATCATTGCAAATGACAACCCAACGGAAAGTGCCCCAATTATCGCCTCGTTGCTGGCACTAGTGATTTTTTATCTGCTTGGTGACTTCGGGCAGTTGTATGCGTCATGGCGGGGCGAACGAATCCGCGAAGAACTCCGCAAGGTAGGAGGAGTGTGGGCAGTTAGCTTTGTTGGTGTATTCATGGCGGACTACTTCATGGCCGCCCCCCTCTTCTGAGCGATTCGGCTCTGCTCCAGTGGTTCTCGCTAGTCTTGGCTGGACTATGCGGCTATCGCGTTCTCCTACGCATTGGCCTGCATGCTCTGCGCCGTCGCGGCTTCAACACCCGCTCGGTGGCCATCGCTGGTGCCGGCCCCTTAGGCCAGCGCTTGGCCGCTAACATCGCTGGCGCTCCCTGGATGGGTCTAGATCTGCTCGGTTTCTTCGATGACAAGCACCGCGAGCCGGTTCGTTTAGGCAAGAGCCAAATCAAACTGCCCATTTCGGGCGGACTGGAGGCGCTGGTCGAGCAAGCCCGTGCGGGTGACATTGATCGCGTCTACATCACACTACCGATGCGCAGCGAGGCACGTATCAAGTGGCTGGTGAACCAGCTCAGCGATACCACCGCCTCGGTCTACATTGTTCCCGACATATTTGTCTTTGAATTGCTGCATGCACGCAGCCAAAACATCAACGGCGTACCCACAATCAGCATCTTCGATAGCCCAATGACTGGAGCAAATACCGTGGTCAAGCGCTTGGAAGACATCATCCTGTCGATGCTAATCCTCTGCCTGATTGCCGTACCGATGCTGCTGATCTCCGCCGCCGTGAAGCTCAATTCCCCCGGCCCGGTGTTCTTCCGCCAAAAGCGCTACGGCATCGACGGCCGCCCCATCGAGGTATGGAAGTTCCGCAGCATGCGGGTCATGGAGAACGGCTCCGACATAGTGCAAGCCACCCGAGGGGACAACCGCATCACCTCTGTTGGCGCCTTCCTTCGCCGAACCTCACTCGACGAACTGCCGCAATTCATCAATGTGCTCTTGGGCGACATGTCCATCGTCGGTCCGCGTCCGCACGCCGTAGCGCACAACGAACAATACCGCGGCCAGATTAGCAGCTACATGCTACGTCACAAGGTCAAGCCGGGGATCACCGGCTGGGCGCAGATTAATGGCTGGCGCGGTGAAACTGACACGCTGGACAAGATGCAGAAGCGCGTCGAACACGACCTTGCCTATATCCACAATTGGTCCCTGTGGTGGGACCTGAAAATCGTTTTTCTCACAGTGTTTAAGGGATTTATTCACAAGAACGCCTATTGAGAGAACAGAAGGCTGAAGAG
Source organism: Pseudomonas sp. 273 (assembly GCF_029201425.1). Classification (NCBI taxonomy): domain Bacteria; kingdom Pseudomonadati; phylum Pseudomonadota; class Gammaproteobacteria; order Pseudomonadales; family Pseudomonadaceae; genus Pseudomonas; species Pseudomonas sp. 273. The sequence continues at coordinate 938,215 of NZ_CP116775.1, read as the reverse complement.
TTCCGGAACTCCCCATTAACCAAACCGTGGATCCTGGAAAGCCGAAGGCTTGGCAGGATTCAATGTCTGCAATGGTGCCGGGCTTTTCTGCTTGCACTGGCTTCGTGCCAGCCTTAACCTTCCTTCTTTCTGAAGGAACGACCCCACAAGGAGTCTCAACGTGAAAAAACTGCTGACGTTCGCCGCTCTGGCGACCCTGAGCACGTCGCTGCTGGCAGCGGAAGCACCGGCCGACGCGCCGGCTTCTTCCGAGCCGCTGACCCTGTCCACCCCGGTTGCCGGTGGTGTCACCGTAGGTGGCGCCATTGGTATCGGTGCTGCCGTAGTGGCAGCGGGCGTTGCCGCTTCCAATAGCGGTGGCGGTGGTGGCCATGACGGTACCCCGGGCACTACTGGCACTACCGGTACCACTGGTACCACCGGCACTCACTGATATCAGTCTGTAGCCGCTGAACCCTGCCGCCACGTCATAGTGGCGGCAGGGTTCACCTCATTCCGTTTCCTATCAATTCCGTTCACGGCTCCCGGTCTTCAGGGTGTTGCCGTCTCGGCTTGCTGCGTAGTTCTTTCCCATGATCCGCTCTTTATCCGTTGCCGTTGTCGCCGCTCTTTCGCTCCAGGGCTGCATGTTCGCCCCTGGCCAGAATATGGACACCAGCCGCATCATTCGCGATGACTCCGCCGAGAGCAGCCGCGTCGAGCTGGTGCAGATCACCCCCAAGCTGCTGGCGGTGAACGCCGCGACGGAGACTGGGAGCCAGGTGCCGGCCGAGTTGCTGGCCTACCATCCGCAGGACTACCAGATCGGGCCAACTGATGTTCTCTACATCACCGTCTGGGACCACCCAGAACTGACTGCGCCTTCCGGCCAACAACAGCAGATCGACGCCAACGGTCGTCTGGTTCGCCCTGACGGCACCTTGTTCTATCCCTATATCGGCACCGTCAAAGTCGCAGGTCGAACCATCGAGGAAGTGCGCTCGGAAATTTCCAGCCGCCTGTCCCAGTATGTGGAAAGCCCGCAAGTCGACCTGGCGATCATGCGTTTCTCCAGCCAGAAGGTGATCCTCAGCGGCGCCTTCGGCAAAGCCGGCCCGCAGGCCATTACCGCTACCCCGCTCAGCCTGATGGAAGCGGTCAGCACCGCAAGCGTGAACACTGGTTCCGCCGACCTCTCCAACATGGTCCTCAAGCGCGATGGCCGCGAGTACAAGCTCAACCTCGACGCGCTCAATGACCAACAGCAAAGCCAGCTGTACAGCGTCTACCTGAAGGATGGCGACCAGATCTACCTGCCCTACAACGACCGCAAGAAGGTCTACCTGATGGGCGAGGTGAACAGCCCGCGCGCCATCACCTACAAGACCAAGTACCTGAACCTGGCCGATGCCCTGGGCAGTGTCGGCGGCCTGAACCAGGCCAGTTCCAACGGCAAGGCCGTCTATGTGATTCGCGGCGTCGAAGACCTGGAGCGCGAACCCGCCAAGGTCTTCCAACTGGATGCTCAATCGCCTACCGCTTTCATCCTCGCCCAGCGCTTCAACCTGGAGCCGCAGGATGTGGTCTATGTCGGCCCGGCAGGCGTTACCCGCTGGAACCGTTTCATCAGCCAGTTGGTGCCGTCTACCACCATTCTTGGTACTGGTGCCAACATCAAGAACGACCTGAACGACGAATAAACCACCGAACTCAGGTCGACCGACGTGAAACTCCTCCAATTCGCCGCCCTGGCCGGGGCGGCCTTGTCGCTATCCGCCTGCAACCCTCTGATGCAGGCGTCGTGGGACACCCTGCGCGCAGCCACTCAGGGCCCGAAGCCGCTTGAGCTGACCCAGGCCCAGGTGGATGCGGTGCCCTACTACCAGATCAAGCTGCAGACTCAGGGCGGCGAAGCCGTGATGGCGCTGGTGCGCCAGCAGGGCGACCTGCAGTACTGGCTCGCCTCTACCCGCCAGGTGCTGATGATGCGAGATGGCCTGGTGGTACGCACCACCGGCTTCGGCGACAACCTCGCCGGCACGCGCCTGGGTGTCGACTCGCCCTTCCATACCGGCCTGCACAAGCTGGCGGATGGACAGCGCAGCGAGCGCTGGATCGACCTGGCGAGCGGTTATCGCCTGGGTATTCCCGTGCAGAGCAGCTTCCACAAGGTTGGCCTGGAACGCGTGAACATTCTCGGGCGCGACTACGACCTGCTGCGCGTCGATGAAGACATCCGCGCGCCGCTGCTGGGCTTCAGCGCCACCAACAAATACTGGGTCGACCCCAGGGACGGCTTCGTGATGCAGAGCCTGCAACAGGTCACGCCCAACCTGCAGGTTGCGATCACCCAGCTGCGCCCATATCGGGGGGCAGGCAAATGAGCATTCGCCTTCTCGCCCTGATTAGCCTGTTGCTGGTCGGCCCCGCCATGGCCGGCGACTCCGTCGAAGTTCGTGGCGATGCGGCCAAGCCCGGCCTCGTGGCTATCACCCCGACGACCCGACTCTCCGACGTCTTCCGTGCCACCCAGGTCAACGCCGAGGGCTATTGGCTGGGTGCCGCGTGGCTGCAGTCGAAGCTGCTGCCGGAGCAGAAGCGCCTGAAGGCCGGCATCCTGTTCGACCTGTCCATGCTGCAACAGAAAGCCCTGCTGGACGATCAACCCGCGCTTTCCAGCCTGGCCAAGCGCCTCTACGACCAGGTCGCCAGCCAGCCGGTCAGTGGTCGGCGCCTGCACCTGATGGACCCGGTCGAGGTGGAAGTCACCCCGGCGCAGAACAGCCTGGTGGAGCCCGGCGACATTTTCATTTTCCCCACCCGGCCAAGTGCGGTCCGTGTGCTGGGAGCCGTGGCGACTGACTGCTACCTGGCCTATGTACCGATGCAGCAGGCACGCAACTATTCCGCTGCGTGCCCGTCGCTGCCGGAAGCCGATCCCGACTATGTCTATCTGATCCAGCCGGACGGTCAGGTCAGCCGCCTCGGCATCGCCCTGTGGAACCTCCAGGACAGCCTGCCCGCAGCACCGGGGGCAACCATCCTGGTACCGATCAAGGCGGCCGGACCGGATAGTGCCGTCCCGGATCTGAATGAAGAAATGGCCGAATTCATCGCCACCCAACCGTTGTCCGAGGTGGCGCAATGAAGCTCCGCTATTCCCTCTGCCTGCTGCTGCCATGGACCATGGCCCACGCGGAGCCTTACCACAGCCGCAACGACTTCGGCGTGATGGGCTTGCTGCAAACGCCTAGTGCACGCATGGCCAAAGCTGGCGAGGTCGCTATTACCGCCAACCGCGTCGACCCTTATTCGCGCTACAGCTTCTCGCTGCAGCCCTTCGACTGGCTGGAAACCTCGTTCCGCTACACCTCGATCAGCAACCGCGACTACGGTCCGGAAAGCCTCAGCGGCGATCAGAGCTACAAGGACAAGGCGGTCGACGCCAAGCTCCGCCTGCTCCAGGAAAGCCGCTGGTTGCCGGAAGTGGCTCTGGGCGCGCAGGACATCGGTGGTACCGGCCTGTTCTCCAGCGAATACTTCGTCGGCAACAAACGCTTCGGCAACTTCGACCTCAGCCTGGGCGTAGCCTGGGGCTATCTGGGCAACCGCGGTGACTTCGACAACCCGCTGGGCTGGATCGACGACAAGTACGACACCCGGCCGGAAGCCACCGGTACCGGTGACTTCAGTACCAGTTCCTACTTCCGCGGCTCGCCGTCATTGTTCGGTGGCGTACTCTGGCAAACGCCCTGGGATCGTCTGTCGGTAAAACTGGAATACGACGGCAACGACTACAAGAGCGAACCCCAGGACAACAACCAGGACCAAAGCTCCCCCATCAACCTGGGCCTCGTCTTCAAGGCCAGCGACTCGGTAGACCTGACCGCCGGCTGGGAACGTGGCAACACCGCCATGTTCGGCATCACCCTGCACACCAATTTCGCTTCCCGCTCGGCACCAGCCAAGACTTTCGACCCGCCGGCCGAGCCACTGCCAGCCAAGGCGCCGGACCTGCATCCGGACCAGGTGGACTGGGCGAACGTGTCCAGGCGCCTGCAGAACAACGCCGGCTACAAGGTCGAGCGCATCGCCCAGCGCGACAAGGAAATCGTCGTCTACGGCGAGCAGACCCGCTACCTCTACCCGCCCAAGGCGGTGGGCCGCGCAGCGCGCATCCTCGACAACAGCGTGGATGACGACATCAAGTACTTCACCGTGGTGGACAAGCGCTACGACCTGCCGGTCATCGAGACCAGCGTGCCGCGCGAGACCTTCCGCGAGGTGGTGAACAACGACCGTCCGCTGGACGACCTGCGCCGCGGCACCGAGAGCAACTGGCCGCTGCCGCACCAGGAAAAGGTGCTCTACACGCAGAAACCGGATCCGTTCAGCTACGGCCTCGGCCTGGGCTACAAGCAGAACGTCGGCGGCCCTGACGGCTTCCTGCTCTACCAGTTCACCGCCGACCTGAACGGCGAATACCGCTTCACCCCGGATACCTGGTGGAGCGGCTCGCTCAGCGCCAACCTGCTGAACAACTTCGACAAGTTCAAGTACGACGCGCCCAGCAACCTGCCGCGCGTGCGCACCTACCTGCGCGAGTACTGGACCACCTCGGACGTGACCATGCCGACCTTCCAGCTGAACAAGGTCAAGCGCCTGGACGAGGACATGTACGGCATGGTCTACGGCGGCTACCTGGAGTCGATGTTCGCCGGCGTCGGTGGCGAGCTGCTGTATCGCCCGCTCAACGAGCGCTGGGCCATCGGTGGCGACCTCAACTACGTGCGCCAGCGTGACTTCGAGCAGGACTTCGGCCTGCGCGACTACAAGGTGCTCACCGGCCACGTCACCGGCTACCTGAAGACCGACTTCCAGGACGTGCTGGCCGCCGTCAGCGTGGGCCGCTACCTGGCCCGCGACTGGGGCACCACCATCGACCTGTCCCGCGAGTTCAGCAACGGCGTGCGCTTCGGCGGCTGGGTGACCCTCACCACAGCCTCCAAGGAAGAGTACGGCGAAGGTAGCTTCGACAAGGGCATCTACGTGTCGATTCCGTTCGACGAGATCATGAGCAGCTCGACCATGCGCCGTGCCAACCTGGCCTGGGCCCCGCTGACCCGTGACGGTGGTGCGCGCCTGGGCCGCAGCTACTCGCTGTATACCCTCACCGACGGGCGCAACGTCGACATGTTCGACGGCAGCTTCAGCAAGATCGCCGAGTAAGCCGCCCAAGCCCCGCCGCAACGGCGGGGCTGTTTGCTGCAGATCAGCGAAACCTGTGTTTACAAACCCCCTCGCAACCTTTGCGCCTAAGCTGTGTCGGATGACGCCCGTTCTATCCGGAAGGAATCCGCCGATGAAGCTCACCGCCCTCCCCCTCCTGCTCATGACCGGCCTGCTCGCCGCCTGCGCTTCCAACTCGCCTTCGCAGCATGCTTCGCTCAGTGGCGAGGTGTTCTACCTGCAGCGCATCGCGCTGCCGCCGGGTGCGCAGGTTTCGGTGAGCCTGCAGGATGTTTCCCTGGCCGATGCGCCGGCCGTGGAGCTGGCTTCGCAGACGCTGCCCGGCGGCCAGCAGGTGCCGGTTGCCTTCAAGCTCGATTACGACCCGCAGCAGGTCAAGCCTGGCCACAGCTATGCGGTCAGCGCGCGCATCGAGAATGCCGGCAGGCTGCTGTTCATCAGCACCGAGCGCCACGGCGTCAAGCTCGACGGCAGCGATCCGCAGCCGCTGCGCATCCGCGTCGACGCGGTGCGCTGATCCGTCGTCCCACGGCCGGGTTCCGTTGCCGGCGCGGGCTCGCTAAGCTTGTCCCTTCGTCCTTCGCCGAGGCCCTCGGCGAAGGTTCCGTCCCGCCCCACAAGGAATCCCGATGCTGCGTTTCACCGCCCTGCTGGCCGGCGCCCTGCTGTCCGCCAATGCCTTCGCCCTGTCCCTCGCCAACCTCAGCCAGGCCGACGCCAGCGGCGGCCTCAAGGATGCCCTGAGCCAGGGCGCGCAGATCGCCGTCAAGCAGTTGGGCAAGCCCGGCGGCTTCACTAACGATCCGGCCGTGCGCATCGAGCTGCCGGGCAAGCTGGGCAAGGCCGCCAAGGTGATGAAGCAGTTCGGCATGGGCGCCCAGGTCGACCAGTTGGAAGCCAGCATGAACCAGGCCGCCGAGGCCGCCGTGCCGCAGGCCCAGGCGCTGCTGGTGGATGCGGTGAAGAAGATGACCGTGCAGGACGCCAAGGGCATTCTCGCCGGCGCCGACGATTCCGCCACCCAGTACCTGGAGCGCAGCAGCCGCGAACAGCTGCGCCAGCGCTTCCTGCCGATCGTCAAGCAGGCCACCGACAAGGTCGGCCTGGCCAAGCAGTACAACGCCTTCGCCAGCCAGGCCGCGGCCTTCGGCGTGGTCGATGCCAAGGATGCGAACGTCGAGGGCTACGTTACCGAGCAGGCGCTGGATGGGCTGTTCAAGGTGATCGCCCAGCAGGAGAAGGGGATTCGCGAGAATCCGGCGGGGGCGGCTACCAGTCTGGCGAAGAAGGTTTTCGGGGCGCTCTGAGGCCTGCAGAACTCGCGAAGGGCGTTTCCCGGTTGCATCGTCGTATCGGGTGGCTTCGCGCCCTCTCCCCAGCCCTCTCCCGCAAGCGGGAGAGGGAGCTGTCCTGAGCTGCCTGGTAGACAGGCGTCATCCGGCGACGACTGTGCGTCCCTGGAACCGTAGGAGCGGATTTATCCGCGATAGCCATGCATGGGCTCAGCCCATCGCGGACGGAGTCCGCTCCTACAGGTTGCCGGGAGGCGTGGTATTCCTCCCCGTAGGAGCGGACCTTGTCCGCGATAGCCAGACGTATCGGCGCGGATCGCGGATGAGATCCGCTCCTACGCTGCCCCACCCGCGCCATTCAAATGTAGGAGCGCGCCCTGCGCGCGAATCGCGGACAGTTGCTCCTACAAGCCCTGCTCCAGGCTCTGGTGGAACCACCGCAGCGCCACCTCGTAGGTCCCGTGCCACAGGCGTTCGCTGGCGCCGGCGCGGATGCCGTTCTGCACCCGCGTCGCCATAGCGAAGTCTTCTTCCAGGGCGGCGTAGAGGATTTCGTTGTTCTTCTCGAAATAGCGCCGCGCCTTCTCCGTCTGCGGCTCCTCCGGCAGCAGTGTGTGGCTGAGCACCCGCGTGGCCAGCGGGCCGTCGGGGAATACGCTGGAGAAGTCGATATGGTCCGGCTCCACCAGCACCAGGGTGTTCGGCCACAGCAGGTACAGCAGGTTGCCGTGGCGGCGCAGGTCCCATTGCTCTTCCGGCTGCCCCTGCAGCTCGCGCAGGTTGCGTTTCACGTAGTAGTTGCGGATATGCCGGCCGAAGCGCTCGAAGCTGCCCAGGTTGGGCCAGAACAGGTGGTCGATGGTGGCCTGGTGGGCCTTGGCCACGTGGTAGTTCTCCAGGAAGGTGTCCACCGTCAGCTTCCAGTTCACCGGGCGGCGGATGTCGCGCGGGTCGAAGAGCACGTGGTCGTCGATGGCGAAGCTGTCGAAGTCGGCGCACAGCGCTTCGCCGAAGAAGCTGTCCAGGTCCAGCGCCGGCCCGGGTGAAAGGCGCGCCCAGACCGCGCCGAAACGCTCGGCCACCGGCAGTTCGGTGAGGTTCAGGCAGGCCCTGTCGACGCCTTCGAAGCCGTAGCCGTGGGGAATACCGCGCAGTTGCCCGTCCGGATTGTAGGCCCAGGCGTGGTAGGGGCAGACGAACACCCGGTTGCGCCCCGCCGCCTCGCCTACCAGTTGCGTGCCACGGTGCTTGCACACGTTCAGGAAGGCCCGCAGCCGCCCCTGCTCGTCGCGGGTCAGCAGCAGCGGCACCATCAGCTCGCGGGTGAGGAAGGCGCCCTTGGCGATCTCGCTGGAACGCGCCACCAGTACCGGCTCGCGCAGCAGCACCTCGTCGCGTTCGCGGCGGTAGCGTTCCTCGTCCAGGTAGGCGGACACCGGCAACGACGACGGCTCCGCCGCGCCATCGGAAACGCTCCGCTCGGCCAGGGCCAGGACCTTGCTCAACAGCTCCACCTGGGTTGCATGCTGCATGGGGCGACTCCTTCTGTTCAGTTCGACAGGGGCGCCAGCGCGCCGCGGATGAAATGCCACAGCTGCCGCGCCAGTTGCGCGGCCGGCGGCCGGGGCTGGCGCGCCAGGGCTTCCAGCAGGGCCTGGTGCAGGCCGCCGAGGATCATCGCCGAGACCAGTTGCGCATCCAGTTGTGCGTTGAGCTGCCCGGCGGCCTGGCCGCGGCGGATGTTGTCGGCGCCCTGGCGGATGTTCTCGGCGATGCGCTGGGCCTCCAGCGCGGCCACCTCGGGTTCGCGCGCCAGGCTGACCAGCACCAGCGGCGCCAGCGGCTCGGCATAGACGAACTCCACCGCGCGGCGCACCCGCTGCGCCTCGCGCTCGCTCCAGTCCTGGGCCTGGGGTAGCGGGTCGGCGGCCATCACCTGGGCCTGGTAGCGGTCGTAGAAGTCCTCCGCCACCGCCGCCAGCAGCCCGGCGCGGGAGGCGAAGTAGCGGTAGATCAGCCCCACCGAGACGCCGGCGCGCTCGGCTACCCGCCCCACCTCCAGGCCGCCGCCGAACTCCAGCAGTTCGGCGCGCGCGGCCTCCAGCAGGCTGGCGCGGGTTTTCAGGGCCTTGGCGGACAGGTCGGGCATGGCGGGGCTCATGGGGCTGGACAGAAAAAGTGAATTCAGTTTACTTATTTCTGCGAGCAAGCCAAGCCCCCATCCCAGGAAGCCACCACGAGAGCCCCGGCCATGAGCGAACCCTGCGTGCTGTACCGCGTCGACGGACGCGTCGCCACCCTCACCCTCAACCGCCCCGAGCGGCTCAACGCCATCGACGACCGCATGCCTGCAGAGCTGGAAGCGGCCGTGGCCCGCGCCAACGCCGACGACGCCGTGCACGTCATCGTCCTCACCGGCGCCGGGCGCGGCTTCTGCAGCGGCTATGACCTCAAGTTCTTCGCCGAGAACCCGCGCGGCGTCTACGGCAGCCAGGAAATGCCCTGGGACCCGATGCTCGACTACGCGCTGATGAAGCGGAACACCGAGCAGTTCATGAGCCTGTTCCGCAGCTACAAGCCGGTGATCGCCAAGGTCAACGGCCCGGCGGTGGCCGGCGGCAGCGACATCGCCCTGTGCTGCGACCTGATCGTGATGGCCGAGGAAGCGCAGATCGGCTACCCACCGGCGCGCGTCTGGGGCTGCCCCACCACCGCCATGTGGGTCTACCGCCTGGGCCCGGAGAAGGCCAAGCGCATGCTGCTCACCGGCGACCTGGTCGATGGCCGCGAGGCCCAGCGCCTGGGGCTGGTCTACCAGAGCGTGCCGCTGGCCGAACTGGACGCCACGGTGGACGCCCTGGCCGCGCGCATGCAGGGCATCCCGAAGAACCAGTTGATGATGCAGAAGCTGATGATCAACCAGGCCTTCCACAACATGGGCCTGGAGACCACGCAGATGTTCGCCACCCTGTTCGACGGCATCACCCGCCACAGCCCCGAAGGCGTGCGCTTCAAGGCGCGTTGCGAGGAAGTGGGCTTCGCCCAGGCGGTGCGCGAGCGGGATTCGGGGGCGCCGATTCCCTGAGCCGCGACATCCCGCTCGTAGGGCGAATAACCGTTCGCGGTCATCCGCCGTCGGCCGTGCTACCGGGGCGCCCGGCGTGGCCGATGCCGATCGCGGACGGAGTCCTACAGGGAAATGCCACGCCTTCCGGCAACCTGTAGGAGCGAGCTTGCTCGCGAACGGACTCCGCAGCGGGGTTTATTCGCGAGCAAGCTCGCTCCTACGAAGAGCATTTCGGCGCGGGCCGCAAGACAGTCGCTCCTACGACCGTGCTTCCCAGGACCGTATCATCCGTCGTTGAAAACGGCGGATAACGTTTCCCGGTGACGTAGGCATTGGGGTCAAGAGCGCCCTCTCCCCAGCCCTCTCCCGCAAGCGGGAGAGGGGGCTGTCCTCTGCTGGAGGAAAGGCCGGCGTCAACCTCACACCTTCGCAATAGACAGTGCGTAGGGCGAATAACCGTTCGCGGTTATTCGCCGCTACACCGCGATCGACGGCCAACTCCACGGCCGAGCCCGAAGCGCCTCGCGATGGCGCTCCGAGGTCGATACCGAAGCGGCCTGGAGCCAAGGTCAATCGGCGTATGACCGCGAACGGTCATACGCCCTACGCAGGTTCCTTCTTGACCCTGAACCAGGCGGCGTAGAGCGCCGGCAGGAACAGCAAGGTCAGCGCCGTGGCGACGATCAGGCCGCCCATGATGGCCACCGCCATGGGCCCGAAGAACACGCTGCGCGACAGCGGGATCATCGCCAGCACCGCCGCCAGGGCGGTCAGCACGATGGGGCGGAAGCGCCGCACCGTGGCCTCGATGATGGCGTGCCAGCGGTCCAGGCCATGGGCGATGTCCTGCTCGATCTGGTCCACCAGGATCACCGAGTTGCGCATGATCATCCCGGCCAGGGCGATGGTGCCGAGCATGGCGACGAAGCCGAAGGGCTTCTGGAACACCAGCAGGAACAGGGTCACGCCGATCAGCCCCAGGGGCGCGGTGAGGAACACCATGGCCATGCGCGAGAAACTGCGCAGCTGGACCATCAGCAGGGTCATCACCACCACCAGGAACAGCGGGATGCCGGCGTTCACCGAATTCTGCCCCTTGGCCGAGTCCTCCACGGTGCCGCCCACCTCCAGCAGGTAGCCGTCGGGCAGCTGGGCGCGGACCGGATCGAGGGTCGGCGAGATCTGCTTCACCAGCGTCGCCGGCAGCGAGTCGTCGTAGATGTCCGCGCGCACCGTCACCGTGGGCAGGCGGTTGCGCCGCCAGATGATGCCTTCCTCGAAGCCATATTCCAGGGTCGCCACCTGCGACAGCGCCACGCTGCGGCCGTTGTTGGTGGGGATGGCCAGGCTCGGCAGCTGCGACAGGTCCTGGCGCTCGCGGGCGTCGCCGCGCAGGAGGATCTCGATCAGCTCGTTGTCCTCGCGGTAGTAGCTGACGGTGGAGCCGGTCAGCGAGCTCTGCAGGAACTGCGAGATGTCCCGGGTGCTCACGCCCAGGGCGCGGGCGCGGTCCTGGTCGACGTTGAGGAAGATCGCCTTGCTCGGCTCCTCCCAGTCCAGGTGCACGTTCACCACGTGGGGGTTCTCGCGCATCTTGTCCGCCACCTTGCGCGCCAGGGCGCGCACTTCGGCGATGTGCTCGCCGGACACGCGGAACTGCACCGGGTAGCCCACCGGCGGGCCGTTCTCCAGGCGGCTGATGCGGCTGCGCACCGTGGGGAAATCCTCGGCCATGCGCTGGATCAGCCATTGGCGCACTTCCTCGCGGCTCTGCAGGTCCTTGGCCAGGACCACGAACTGGGCGAAGCTCGCCGCCGGCAACTGCTGGTCCAGCGGCAGGTAGAAGCGCGGCGAGCCGGTGCCGACGTAGGCCACGTAGTTCTCGATGCCCGGGTGCCCGGCCAGCAGTTTCTCCAGGCGCTGGGCCTGCTCGGCGGTGGCGGACAGGGAGTCGCCCTCGGCCAGCTTCAGGTCCACCAGCAGTTCCAGCCGCGCCGACGGCGGGAAGAACTGCTGCGGCACCAGGCGGAAGGCGGCGATGGAGCCGACGAAGGCCAGCAGCGTCAGCACTATCACCGTCTTGCGGTAGCGCACGCACCACTCCACCAGGCGCCGGAAGCGCTGGTAGAAGGCCGTCGAGTAGGGGTCGTGGCCCTGGTCGCTGCCGCCGTGCTTCTCGGCATAGCGCTTGGCCAGGTCCGGCAGCAGCTTGGCGCCCAGGTAGGGCACGAAGACCACCGCGGCGATCCAGGACACCAGCAGCGCGATGGTCACCACCTGGAACAGCGAGCGGGTGTACTCGCCGGTGCCCGACTGCGCGGTGGCGATGGGCAGGAAGCCGGCGGCGGTCACCAGGGTGCCGGTGAGCATCGGGAAGGCCGTGCTGGTCCAGGCGAAGCTGGCCGCCTTGAGGCGGTCGTAGCCCTGCTCCATCTTCACCGCCATCATCTCCACGGCGATGATGGCGTCGTCCACCAGCAGGCCCAGCGCCAGCACCAGGGCGCCCAGGGAAATCTTGTGCAGGCCGATGTCGAAGTAGCGCATGCAGACGAAGGTCATCGCCAGCACCAGCGGGATCGACAGCGCCACCACCAGGCCGGTGCGCAGGCCCAGGGAGAAGAAGCTCACCAGCAGCACGATGATCAGCGCCTCGGCCAGCACCCGGACGAACTCGCCCACGCCCTCGCGCACCGCCGCCGGCTGGTCCGACACCTTGCGCAGCTCCATGCCCGCCGGCAGGTTCTGCTGCAGGCGCTGGAACTCGTTCTCCAGGGCCTTGCCCAGGACCAGGATGTCGCCGCCGCTCTTCATCGACACGGCGATGCCGATGGCGTCCTCGCCCATGAAGCGCATGCGCGGCGCCGGCGGGTCATTGAAGCCGCGGTGCACCTCGGCCACGTCGCCGATGCGGAAGGTGCGGTCGCCCACGCGGATGGGGAACTGGCGGATGTCCTCCACCGAGTCGAAACGGCCGGTCACGCGCAGTTGCACGCGGTCGCTGGCGGTCTCGAAGAAGCCGGTGGCGCTCACCGCGTTCTGCTCCTCCAGGGCCTTCTGCACCGCGGCCAGGGGCAGGCCGAGGGTGGCCAGCTTGGTGTTCGACAGGTCGATCCAGATCTTCTCGTCCTGCAGGCCGACCAGCTCGACCTTGCCGACGTCCTTGATGCGCTGCAGTTGCAGCTGGATGCGGTCGGCATAGTCCTTCAGCACCGCGTAGTCGAAGCCCTTGCCGGACAGCGCGTAGATGTTGCCGAAGGTGGTGCCGAACTCATCGTTGAAGAACGGCCCCTGGATGCCCTGCGGCAGGGTGTAGCGGATGTCGCCGACCTTCTTGCGGATCTGGTACCACAGCTCGGGGATGTCCCTGGACTTGAAGTCCTCGCGGGCGACGAAGGTCACCTGGGACTCGCCCGGGCGCGAGAAGGAGACGATGCGGTCGTAGTCGCCGGTCTCCATCAGCTTCTTCTCGATGCGCTCGGTGACCTGGCGCGAGACCTCCTCGGCGGTGGCGCCGGGCCAGTTGGTCTTGACCACCATGGCCTTAAAGGTGAAGGGCGGGTCCTCGCTCTGGCCGAGCTGGGTGTAGGACAGCACCCCGGCGATGCCTAGCAGCAGCATCAGGAAGAGTACGATCGGTCGGTTCTGCAGGGCCCAGGCGGAGAGGTTGAAGCGCATCCTGCGTCACTCCTTCGCCAGCAGCTTGACCGAACGGTTCTCGCGGTCGACCGGGCGTACCTGCTGGCCTTCGCGCAATACCTGGACGCCCGCGGCGACCACCCAGTCGTCGGGCTGCAGCCCCTCCAGCACCGGCACCCGGTCCTCGGTGTAGGGCCCGATGCGCACCGGCCGGCGATGCAGGCTGGAATCCTTCGGGTCGACCACCCAGACGAACGGCTGGCCGCCCTCGGCGCTCACCGCCGCCAGCGGCACGGCCAGGGGCACGGCGCCCTCGTTGTGGATGTAGACGCGGGCGCTCTGGCCCAGCTCGGCCGGCACCTTGGCGTCGTCGAAGGCCACCCGCGCGGCGAAGGTGCGCGACTGCGGGTCGGCGGCCGGCGACAGCTCGCGGATGTGCCCGCTGAAGCGCTTGTCCGGCTGCGACCAGAGCTCGACGCTGACGCCCTCGCCGATGCGGAAGCGCTCGATGGCGTGCTCGGGGAAGCTGATCAGCACCTCGCGGTCGCCGTCGGCGGCAAGGGTGAAGACCGTCTGCCCGGCGGCCACCACCTGGCCCACCTCGACGCGCCGCGCCGAGATCACCCCGTCCTGCGACGCGCGCAGCACGGCGTAGTCGGCCTGGTTGCGCGCCACGTCGTACTCGGCGCGCACCTGCTTCATGCGCGCCTCGCCGGCGCGGTAGGTGTTCTCGATGTTGTCGAACTGCGACTGGCTGACCAGCTTGCGTTCCAGCAGCGTCTTGTAGCGCAGGTATTCCGAACGCACGGTCTGCAGGTTGGCCTCGGCGGCGGCGACCTGGGCGCGGTTGGCCTCCAGCTGCAGGCGCACGTCCTCGGGGTCGAGCTCGGCCAGCGGCTGGTCGCGGCGCACCCGCTCGCCGGTCTCCACCAGGCGCTTGGCCACCTTGCCGCCGATGCGGAAGGCCAGCTCCGGCTCGTGGCGGGCATGCACCTCGCCCGGGTATGCCTCGGTGACCGAGCGCGCCAGTTGCGGCTGCACGACCATGGCCGGGCGCAGCGCCGGCTTGGCCGGCTCGCCGTTACCACAGGCAGCGAGGGACAGGGAGAGGACCAGGGGAGCAGCGACGGACAAGACATGGCGGAACATGATGGATGACCTTTCGCGAAACGCAGTTGAATTTTTATACTTGTCGGTATAGTAAGAATACAAAACCAACCAGTCCAGTATTTGAATTGTAAAAAAAATGTCCCAGCCTCCCCTTTCCAACGGCCCCGGCCGCCCCAAGGACCTGGCCAAGCGCCAGGCGATCCTCGACGCCGCCAAGGAACTGTTCCTGTGCAACGGCTACGACGGCAGCAGCATGGAAGCCATCGCCGCCGAGGCCGGGGTTTCCAAGCTCACCGTGTACAGCCACTTCACCGACAAGGAGACGCTGTTCTGCGAGGCGGTGCAGGCCAAGTGCGCCGAACAGGTGCCGGAGCTGTTCCACGAACCGCCGGCCGACGCGCCCACCCGCGAGCTGCTGCTGAACATCGCGCGGGGCTTCAACCGCCTGATCAACAGCCCCGAGGCCATCGCCCTGAGCCGCCTGATGATCGCCCAGGGCGGGCAAAACCCGGCGCTGTCGCAGATGTTCTTCGACGCCGGCCCGCAGCGCGTGCTGGACCAGATGGAAAGGCTGATCGCCCAGGCCCAGCGCAAGGGCGAACTGCGCGAGAGCGACGCACGCAACGCCGCCGAGCACTTCCTGATGCTGGTGCAGGGCTGCCTGCACTTCCGCCTGCTGATCGGCTGCGTCGAGCTGCCGCCGGTGGAGGAAAGCGAAAGGCATGTGCAGGAGGTGGTGGAGTTGTTTTTGCGGGCTTATCGGCCTTGAGGCCTATGCCGTAGGCGCTTCTCCTGTAGGAGCGAGCTTGCTCGCGAATAGTACTCACCCGGGACTTCGGTGTTGTGGCTTGACTCCGCTCCCTCTCCCTAACCCTCTCCCTGAAGGGAGAGGGGACCGTTCGGTGTGCTTGGATGTTCTGGAGTTAGTCGGCAACTCCAGCGGTTTCCGGCTGAAACCATTCCTTGTCTCGGCACGGACAAGCCCCCTCTCCCTTCAGGGAAAGGGGGCCGTTCGGAGTGTTTGGATGTTCTGGAGTTAGCCGGCAACTCCAGCGGCCTCCGGCTGAAACCATTCCTTGTCTCGGCACTGACAAGCCCCCTCTCCCTTCAGGGAGAGGGCTGGGGAGAGGGGACGGACTTCGACATCGCTCCGGAGCAGGGCCTGACGCCATTGTTCGCGAGCAAGAGCTAGGCGCCCCCTCGCTCCTACGAAAAACCCGCAGGTCAGGCTTTCAGCGACTTCAACGGGTAGATGTCATACCGGCTCGACTTGCCTTCCAGGCTGTAGCTGGGCTTGGCGCCCTCGATGATCGGCGCCTTGCGCGGGCGCTTGACCACCACGCGGTGGCTGGCCAGGGCCAGCGCCGCCTGGAGCAGCGCCGGGGCGTCCTGGTCGTCGCCCACCAGGGGGCGGAACAGGCGCATTTCCTTCTTCACCAGGGCGCTCTTGTCGCGGTGCGGGAACATCGGGTCCAGGTAGACCACCTGGGGCGCCTCGCCCTGCCAGGCGCCCATCAGCTCGATGGCGTTGCCTTGCAGCAGTTGCATGCGCGCCGCTATCGGCGCCACTTCCAGGTCGCGCGCGGCGCGGGCCAGGCCGTCCTCCAGCAGGGCGGCGATCAGCGGTTGGCGTTCGATCAGCTGCATCTCGCAGCCCAGGGTGGCGAGGACGAAGGCGTCGCGGCCCAGGCCGGCGGTGGCGTCGAGCACGTGCGGGCGTACGCCCGGCTGCACGCCCACCGCCTTGGCGATCATCTGCCCGCTGCCGCCGCCGAACTGGCGGCGGTGGGCGGCGGCGCCCTCGACGAAGTCCACGCGCACAGGCCCCGGCGAGTCCGGGCCCAGTTGCAGCAGTTGCAGGCCCTGCTCACCGACCTGCAGGGCGAAGTCCGCCACGCCCTCCTCCGCCAGTTCCAGGCCCAGGCGCTGCGCCCATTGCCCGGCGGCCTCGCGGCAATGCGGCGCCAGGGCCTGGACGATGATGCGGGGGGTGGCTGCGCTGGCGCTCATGCGGGTCGATCCGGTGCAAAAGCGCCGATTCTACCGCAGCCCCGGGCTCAGCGCCGGAACAGCGCGTTGAGGCGGGCGAAGGGCATGCCCTCCTGGGTCGCCTCCAGGTGCCCGCTGGCCAGCTCGGTGGCGGCGTGGAAGAAGGCGCCGTAGGCCACCCGCGCCAGGGACGAGCCCAGGCTGACGCGCTTCACGCCCAGCTCCGCCAGTTCGCTCAGCGACAGCTGCAGGGCCGGCGAGCCGACCAGTACGTTCACCGGCCGCGGCGCCACCGCGCGCACCACCGCGTCGATCTGTTCGCGGGTGGTCAGCCCGGGGGCATAGAGCACGTCGGCGCCGGCCTCGGCGAAGGCCACCAGGCGGCGGATGGTGTCGTCCAGGTCGTCGCGGCCGTGCAGCAGGTTCTCCGCACGGGCCGCCAGGGTGAAGGGGAATTCCAGGGAATGTGCGGCCTGGACCGCCGCGCGCACGCGTTCCACCGCCAGTTCGAAGGGATAGATGGGATCGTCCGGGCGGCCGGTCGCGTCCTCGATGGAGCCGCCCACCAGGCCGATGCTGGCGGCCAGGCGAATGGTCGCCACGCAGTCCTCGGGCGCATCACCGTAGCCGTTCTCCAGGTCCGCGGCCACCGGCAGCGGCGTCGCCTCGACGATGGCGCGGGCGTTGGCCAGGGCTTCCTCGCGGCTCACCTCGCCCTCGGCGTCGCAGCGGCCAAGGGCGAAGGCCAGGCCGGCGCTGGTGGTGGCCAGGGCCTCGAAGCCCAGGCCGGCGAGCATCTTCGCCGAGCCGGCATCCCAGGGGTTGGGCAGGACGAACAGGCCGTCGCGCCGGTGCAGGGCCTGGAAGGCCAGGCCGCGTTCGCGTTGGGTGGTCATGGGCGCTCTCCGTGCCTGAGGGGAGCTTGCAGGTTAGCGCAACCGGGGCCTCAGAGCAGGCCCAGTTGCTCCACTTCCGGCTGCGGCAGCTGCAGCGCTGGCAGCCCCGGCAGGCGCTCGCCCAGCAGGGCGTGGAAGCGCTGCGCCTGTTCGGCGGCGCGGTGGTTGTCCGGGGTGTGGAGGAACACGTGGGGCGTCAGGCCGTCCTCGATCCAGCCGGCCACCTTGTCCACCCAGGGCGTCAGGTAGGCCTGGTTGGCGTCCAGGTCCGGCCCGCCGATGAAACGCACCTGCGGGCTGTCGCTGAAGGCCGCCGGGCGCACCGGAATCCTCGGCTTCTTCGATTGCGCGTGGCGCACCGCCGGGTCGTCGGAGCGGCAGGCGAACAGCGCCCGCGAATCCAGGCAGATGCGCTCCACGCCGCGCTCGTGGAGCAGGCGGTTGAGCACCCGCTCTTCCTCGCCCTTGTCGAAGAACGCCGGGTGGCGTACTTCCACGGCGATGCGCCGGGCGCCGAACTCATCCAGCCAGGCGGCCAGCTCGCCCAGGCGCTGCGGGCCGAAGCCGGCGGAAAGCTGCAGCCACAGCGGGCTCACCCGTTGCCCCAGCGGTGCCAGCAGGTCGAGGAAATCGCCGGTGGCGCCGAACTGCTCGCGCAGGTCGCCTTCGTGGCTGATGTCGCGAGGCAGCTTGGCGCAGAAGTGGAAGTCCGCCGGCATGGTCTGCGCCCAGCGCTCCAGCGTTTCGGCGCTGGGCCGGGCGTAGAAGGTGGTGTTGCCCTCCACCGCGTTGAACACCTGGCTGTAGAAACCCAGGGTGTCGGCCGGGCGCAGGTCGGCGGGGTAGAAGCTGCCGCGCCAGGCGGGCTCGTTCCAGGATGGGCAGCCCAGGTAGTACGGCAGGGCCATCAGGCGTAGAGGTCGATGCCCAGCACTTCCGGGGCGTCGTAGCTGCCCAGCGGCAGGTTGGCGGTGCTGCTGTAGCTGGCCAGGGCCTGGGCGGCGCGGTTGCTGACCGGGCGCTGGTAGGCCAGGACGTCGCTGAGGACGATGGGCAGGCTGCCGGTGCCGGCGTTGCCCGGCTCCACGTAGCGCGCCTGCGCCTGCTGCTCGAAGCCCTGGCTGGCGGCGATGGACGCCGGCTGCTCGCGACGCGCCTCGGCCTCGCGCATGACCTCGCGATAAGGCGTGACCGCGGTGCCGGAGCGGCTGCCGGAGTCGGGCGTGATGGAGTAGCTGGACAGGCCGTCGATGCGCATCTTTCAGGGCTCAGCGGGTAAGGATTTCACTCTAGCGAGCGCCCCCGGGCTTGGCAATCGCCGGTCAGCCGGCCTTGGGCGTGGCCACGTTGTCGCGCAGGTACACCGGCTGCGCCTGGTCCGCCGGCACGGCATCGCCGCGCTGCCAGGCGAACAGCGCCAGGTCCAGCAGGTCCTGGGCGTTGGGCAGCAGGCTGGCGTCCTCGGCCTGCACCTTCACCGCCAGGCGCTCGCGGTAGCCCCAGCCGGTGCCGGCGCCGAACCAGTCGCCCCGGGCATCGCGCGGCAGCGCCACGTGCTCCGGCGGCAGCACCGCCTCGGCGCCGGCCAGGCGCATCTCGCCCTGCTCCAGGCGGTAGCTGCCCCAGTAGACCTCGTCCATGCGCGCGTCGATGGCGGCCGCCACCTGGCTGGCGCCATGCTCGCGGTGGGCGCGCTGGGCCAGCACGGCGAGGTCGGAGATCGGCAGCACCGGCTTGTCCAGGGCGAAGGCCAGGCCCTGCACCACGCCGATGGCGATGCGCACGCCGGTGAAGGCGCCGGGGCCGCGGCCGAAGGCGATGGCGTCCACCGCGCCCAGGGCGATGCCGGCTTCGTCGAGCAGCTCCTGCACCATCGGCAGCAGGCGCTTGGCGTGCAGCCGCGGGATCACCTCGTGGCGGCTGAAACGCCGGCCGTCGTGCAGCAGGGCGACGGAGCAGGCTTCGGTGGAGGTGTCCAGGGCCAGCAGGGTGGGCATCGGGGTCTTCCGGCAAGCTGAAAAAGGGCGGGCATTATAAACGCCAAAGGCCCGCAAGCGGGCCTCTGGTGCAGGTCGGGCGGCGGCTCAGCTGAGCGCGGCCAGGACCTTGGCGGTGATCTGGTCGACCGAGCCGACGCCTTCGACGCGGCTGTACTTCGGGGTGCCTTCGACGGCGGCCAGCTTCTGGTAGAAGTCGACCAGCGGCTTGGTCTGGGTGTGGTAGACCGACAGGCGGTGGCGCACGGTCTCTTCGCGGTCGTCGTCGCGCTGGATCAGCTCCTCGCCGGTGACGTCGTCCTTGCCGGCGACCTTCGGCGGGTTGTGCTCGACGTGGTAGACGCGGCCGGAGGCCGGGTGCACGCGGCGGCCAGCCATGCGGCTGACGATCTCTTCGTCGTCGACGGCGATCTCGACCACGTGGTCGATGGTCACGCCGGCTTCCTTCATGGCCTCGGCCTGGGGAATGGTGCGCGGGAAACCGTCGAACAGGAAGCCGTTGGCGCAGTCGGGCTGGGCGATGCGCTCCTTGACCAGGTTGATGATCAGGTCATCCGAAACCAGGCCGCCGGCATCCATCACGCTCTTGGCCTGCAGGCCCAGCTCGGTGCCGGCCTTGACCGCCGCGCGCAGCATGTCCCCGGTGGAGATCTGCGGAATGCTGAACTTCTCGGTGATGAAGCGGGCCTGAGTACCTTTGCCGGCACCGGGCGCCCCGAGCAGAATCACACGCATCGATATGCTCCTTAGTCTTGTTGAAAGCGAAATCCCGGATCTGCCTTATGGGGCCAATCTGAACATGCTTGAAATGGCGCAGGAATACGCCGAAAGGCTGATCAAGATACACAGCGCACCCTGAGCGCACAAGCCACCGGAAAGTCGTGGTCGGGGCCCCTCAGCCGGTGTTGCGCAGCCCCGCGGCGATGCCCGCCACCGTCACCAGCAGGGCCTGTTCCAGAGCGCCGCAGGCGTCGCCCTCGCAGCGTCTGGAACGGGCCAGTAGCTCCGCCTGGAGCAGGTGCAGCGGGTCCAGGTAGATGTTGCGCACGGCTATGGATTCGCGCGTCTCGGTGGCCTGCGCCAGCAGGCGCTGCTGGCCCGTCAGGCCGAGCACCACGCGCAGCGCCTGCGACAATAGGTCGCGTAAATGCGCACCTAATGGTCGCAGTTCCGATTGCACCAGACGTTCGTCGTAGAGTTGGGCGATTTCGCCGTCGGCCTTGGCCAGGACCATCTCCAGCATGTCGATGCGCGCGCGGAAGAACGGCCACTGGCTGCGCATGCGCTCCAGCAGGCTGCCTTCGCCGCGGTCGATGGCGTTGAACAGCGCGGTCTCCCAGCCCAGCCAGGCCGGCAGCATCAGCCGCGTCTGCGTCCAGGCGAAGATCCACGGGATCGCCCGCAGGCTCTCGATGCCGCCCTGGCGGCGCTTGGCCGGGCGGCTGCCCAGGGGCAGGCGGCCGAGTTCCTGCTCCGGGGTGGCCTCGCGGAAGTAGTCGACGAACTGCGGCGTCTCGCGCACCACCTGGCGGTAGGCGGCCAGGGAGTCGGCGGCCAGGCGCTGCATCTCCTCGCGCCAGGCCGGTTCCGGCGCCGGCGGCGGCAGCAGGGTGGCCTCCAGCACCGCGGCCAGGTAGAGGTCGAGGTTCTGCCGGGCGATGCCGGGCAGGCCGAACTTGAAGCGGATCATCTCGCCCTGTTCGGTGGTGCGGAAGCGCCCGGCCACCGAGCCCGGCGGCTGCGAGAGGATGGCCGCGTGAGCCGGGCCGCCGCCGCGCCCGACGGTGCCGCCGCGGCCATGGAACAGCAGCAGCTCGACGCCATGGGCGCGGCAGATGTCCACCAGCGCTTCCTGGGCGCGGTACTGCGCCCAGGCCGCGGCCAGGGTGCCGGCGTCCTTGGCCGAGTCGGAGTAGCCGATCATCACCTCCTGCGGCCCGGCCAGGGCTTCGCGGTAGGCGTCCAGGCCGAGCAGGCGGTCGATGCAGGGGCCGGCGTTGTCGAGGTCGTCGAGGGTTTCGAAGAGTGGCACCACGCGCATCGGCCGGCGCAACCCGCACTCCTTGAGCAGCAGTTGCACCGCCAGCACGTCGGACGGCTGGCCGGCCATGGAGATGACGTAGGAGCCCAGCGACGCCTGCGGCGCGGCGGCCGCCACGCGGCAGGTGGCCAGGACTTCGGCGGTGTCGGCGCTGGCCTGGTAGTCCGCCGGCAGCAGCGGGCGATGGTTGCCCAGCTCTTCCAGGAGGAATTCCTGGCGCACCGCCTCGTCCCAGTCCTGGTAGCGGCCCAGGCCCAGGTACTCGGTGATCTCGCTCAGCGCGGCGGCGTGGCGGCCGGCGTCCTGGCGGATGTCCAGGCGCGTCAGGAACAGGCCGAAGGTGGCGGCGCGGCGCAACGTGTCGAGCAGCGCGCCGTCGGCGATCACGCCCATGCCGCAGGCGTGCAGCGAACGGTGGCACAGCTCCAGCGGTTCCAGCAGCTCGCGGTTGTCCTGCAGCACCGCCTCGGGTGCAACCTCGTCCTCGGCCAGCGCGCGTTCGGCCCAGGCCCGGGTGGCCCGCAGGCGCTCGCGCAGCTGCTTGAGCAGGGCGCGGTAGGGTTCGGCCACAGCGCCGGTTTCCGCCAGCAGTTCCTTGCTGGCCTGCTGCATGGAGAGGTCGGCGGCCAGGCCGTCGACGTCGCGCAGGTACAGGTCGGCGGCCATCCAGCGCGCCAGCAGCAGCACCTCGCGGGTGATGGCGGCGGTGACGTTGGGGTTGCCGTCGCGGTCGCCGCCCATCCAGGAGGCGAAGCGAATGGGCGCGGCTTCCAGCGGCAGGCGCTGGCCGGTGCCGCCTTGCAGGGTCTCGTCGACGTGGCGGAGGAAGTCGGGCACGGCCTGCCACAGCGAATGCTCGATCACCGCGAAGCCCCACTTGGCCTCGTCCACCGGTGTCGGCCGGGTGCGGCGGATCTCCTCGGTGTGCCAGGCCTCGGCCACCAGCCGGCGCAGGCGCCCGTCCACCTGCTCGCGCTCCTCGGGGAGCAGGTCGGCATGGTCCTTGGCCGCCAGTTGCGCGGCGATGGCGTCGTACTTCTGGATCAGCGTGCGCCGCGCCACTTCGGTGGGATGTGCGGTGAGCACCAGCTCGATGTCCAGCTGCGCCACCTGGCGCGCCAGTTCCGCCGGCTCCACGCCGGTCTTGCGCAGGCGCCCCAGCAGCTCGCCCAGCACGCGCTGCTCGAAGGGCTGCGGCTCCTTCGGCCCGCGGCGGCGGATGCGGTGGTACTGCTCGGCGATGTTGGCCAGGTTGAGGAACTGGTTGAAGGCCCGCGCCACCGGCAAGAGCTCGTCCTCGCCGAGGCCGTCGAGGGCCGCCGCCAGCTGCCGCGCGCCTTCCGCCGAACCGCGCCGCGCCGCCTTGGCGCCCTGGCGGATCAGCTCGACCTTGTCGAGGAAGGCCTGGCCGTACTGGTTGCGGATGGTCTGCCCGAGCAGTTCGCCGAGCAGGTGCACGTCCTCGCGCAGGCGCGCGTCGATATCCGCCATGACGGGTTCTCCGTGTCTGGTTCTACTTACAGTGCCGCCTGGCGACACCGGCTGACAAGCGTGCGACGAACGCCCGCGATCCTGCTCCGACAGCGTCTAGGCTGAATGTGATCCCGAAGGAATCGGGAAATTCTTCCCGGCGGCCCCAGAAGGGCCGTCTTCCACGCCGGCCACGAGCCGGCCCACGAGGTGAACATGAAGATCCGCGATCTGGTACGCCATTGGGAACAGAACGCCAGGGGGCGCATGACCAGCCACAGCTACAGCATCCCGCTGGACGTGGAAACCGCGGCGCGCCTGGCCGCGCTGCACGACATGTACCCCAAGCGCAGCGTCGAGGAACTGCTGGGCGAGCTGGTCGGCTCGGCCCTGGAAGAGCTGGAGGCGAGCTTCCCCTACGTGAAGGGGCAGAAGGTGGTGGCGCACGACGAGCAGGGCGACCCGCTCTACGAGGACGTCGGCCCTACCCCGCGCTTCCTGCAGCTGTCGCGCAAGTACCTGCACGAGCTGACGGGGCACCAGGAAGAACCGAGCCACAGCTGAGCCCATCCCGTAGGGCGCATAACGCCTCCGGCGTTTGGCCTTGGTCCCCGGCGGCTCCGGGACCAACCTTGGCGTTGACTTTGGCCTCGGTGTATCGGCGGATAACCGCGAACGGTTATGCGCCCTACGGCTGGAACGGGCTTCAATGCCTGCCATGCACCCCGGGCACGTGCAGGTGCCCGGCCTCGGCGCAGGCTTCCGGCACCGCCGAGGGCTCGGCGGGCAGCTGCAGCTCGCGGAGGATGCCGCAGTCCTCGCTGTTGCCGCTGCCGCTGCAGCGGGCGCGCAGGTCCTGCAGTTGCTGGCGCAGCGACTGCAGCTCGGCGATGCGCACCTCGACGTGGTGCAGGTGCTCGTCGATCAGCCGGTTGGCGGTGCCGCAATCGGACTCGGGGCGGTCGCGCAGGCCGAGGAGGATGCGGATCTCCTCCTGGGTCATGTCCAGCGAGCGGCAGTGGCGGATGAACGACAGCCGCTCGACGTGGGCGTTGTCGTACTGCCGGTAGTTGCCGCCCGTGCGCGCCGGTTCCGGCAGCAGGCCCTCGCGCTCGTAGTAGCGGATGGTCTCCACCGGGCAGCCGGTCAGTTTCGCCAGTTCACCGATCTTCATCAGCCTTTCCTCCCGGAACCGCTTGACTCTGTAGTTGCTACAGGGTGTGCAATCGCAAGCATACCGTCAAATGGGAAACGACCTGATGACCGACGCCAACAGCCGCCAGCCTGGATGCGGGCCCTGCTGCCACGACCACGCCCCCGCCGCCGCGCACCGCCACGAGCACGACCACGGGCATGATCACCACCACGAGCGCCCGCGCCACGCCGAAGCCGCGCTGGGCGCCGCCGCGGCCGCCGCCACCGGCGAGCTGCGCTGGAGCAGCCTGCGCATCGAGGCCATGGACTGCCCCACCGAGGAGCGCCTGTTGCGCGACGCCCTGGGCAAGCTGCCGGCGGTGGAGCAACTGGAATTCAACCTGATGCAGCGCCTGCTCAAGGTGCAGCACCGCTTCGACAGCCTGGAGCCGCTGCAGAAGCTGGTGGACTCCCTGGGCATGGAGGCCGAGGCCGTGGAAGACGGCCAGCCGCTGGCCAGCGCGCCGGCGAAGCACAAGCCCTGGTGGCCGCTGGCCCTGACCGGGGTGCTGGCGCTGGCCGCGGAGGTTTGCGAATGGTTCGCCCTCGGCCCGCAGTGGCTGGTGGCCGGCCTGGCCGTGGCGGCCATCCTCGGCGCCGGCCTGCCGACCTACCGCAAGGGCTGGATCGCCCTGAAGAACCGCGACCTGAACATCAACGCGCTGATGAGCATCGCCGTGACCGGCGCCATGCTCATCGGCCAGTGGCCGGAAGCAGCCATGGTCGCGGTGCTGTTCGCCATCGCCGAGCTGATCGAGGCGCGCTCCCTGGAACGCGCGCGCAGCGCCATCCGCGGCCTGCTGCAACTGGCCCCGGAACAGGCCACGGTGCTGCGCGACGGGCAGTGGCAGGACGTGCCGGCCAAGTCGGTGGCCGTGGGCGAGCGCGTGCGCGTGCGCCCCGGCGAGCGCATCGCCCTCGACGGCGAGGTGCTCGACGGCCGCTCCAGCGTCAACCAGGCGCCCATCACCGGCGAGAGCCTGCCGGTGGAAAAGCAGGCCGGTGAACCCCTGTTCGCCGGCAGCATCAACGGCGAGGGCGCGCTGGAGTACGCGGTGAGCCGCGGCGCCGACGACAGCACCCTGGCGCGGATCATCCATGCCGTGGAAGAAGCCCAGGGCTCGCGGGCGCCGACGCAGCGCTTCGTCGACCAGTTCGCACGCATCTACACGCCAGTCGTGATCCTCATCGCCATCGCCACCGCGCTCATCCCGCCGCTGGCCTTCGGCGGCGCCTGGCTCGACTGGGTGTACCGCGCCCTGGTGCTGCTGGTCATTGCCTGCCCCTGCGCCCTGGTGATCTCCACCCCGGTGACCATCGTCAGCGGCCTGTCGGCGGCGGCGCGCGCCGGCATCCTGATCAAGGGCGGGGTGTTCCTCGAACTGGGCCGGCAACTGCAATGGCTGGCCCTGGACAAGACCGGCACCCTCACCGAAGGCCGGCCGACGCAGACCGACTTCCACGGCCTGCGCGGCGACGCGGCGCGCGCCCGTTCGCTGGCCGCCAGCCTGGCCGCCCGCTCCGACCACCCGGTGTCCCAGGCCGTGGCCCGCGCCGCCGAGGCCGACGGCCTGGCGCTGTACGGCGTCGACGCGCTGGAGGCCATCCCCGGCCGCGGCGTGAAGGGCGAAGTGGACGGCCGCCTGCACCACTTGGGCAACCACCGCCTGGTGGAGGAACTGGGGCTGTGCTCGGCGGCCCTGGAAGCCCGCCTGGACGCCCTGGAGCAACAGGGCAAGACCGTCATCGTCCTGCTCGACGACGAAGGCCCGCTGGCGCTGTTCGCCGTGGCCGACGCGGTCAGGCAGACCAGCCGCGAGGCGCTGGCCGAACTGCACGGCCTGGGCGTGAAGACGCTGATGCTGACCGGCGACAACCCGCACACCGCGGCCGCCATCGCCGCCCAGGTGGGCATCGACCAGGCCCGCGGCAACCTGCTGCCCGAGGACAAGCTGCGCGAGGTCGAGCAGCACCAGGCCGGCGGCGCGCGGGTGGGCATGGTCGGCGACGGCATCAACGACGCCCCGGCCCTGGCCCGCGCCGACATCGGCTTCGCCATGGGCGCGGCGGGCACCGACACGGCCATCGAGACCGCCGGCGTGGCGCTGATGGACGACGACTTGCGCAAGCTGCCGCAGTTCATCCGCCTGTCGCGCCGCACCCACGCCGTGCTGGTGCAGAACATCAGCCTGGCGCTGGGCATCAAGGCTGTGTTCCTGGCCCTCACCCTGGCCGGCCTGGGCACCCTGTGGATGGCGGTGTTCGCCGACATGGGCGCCAGCCTGCTGGTGGTCTTCAACGGCCTGCGCCTGCTCCGCCTGCGCTTCTGAAAGCCGCGCCGCAGATAGGGCCGTCCTTCCGGGCAGCCATTTTTTTTGAACCCTCGGACAAGTCCTCAAGTCCCCAGTAGTACCTGGCAACCACGGGATAACGCCGCAGCGCAGGGCTGCGAACGGCCAGGCCGGGCATCGCCCGCTGAGAATCCGTGTTCCCCAGACGAGAGGACTC
The DNA here is from genome assembly GCF_029201425.1 of Pseudomonas sp. 273. Taxonomy (NCBI): domain Bacteria; kingdom Pseudomonadati; phylum Pseudomonadota; class Gammaproteobacteria; order Pseudomonadales; family Pseudomonadaceae; genus Pseudomonas; species Pseudomonas sp. 273. Next base: position 911,786 of record NZ_CP116775.1, on the reverse strand, counting down.
GACCAATGGAACTGAAAGCATACCAACCCCGCCTCGCCTTCCTGCGCACGGGCCTGCTGATCGGCGCCAGCGCCCTGGTCCTGGCCGGCTGCGCCGGCAACCCGCCGAGCGAGCAGATGGCGGTCACCGAGTCGGCGGTCAACGCCGCGGTCAGCGCCGGCGGCCCGCAGTACGCGCCGGTGGAGACGAAATCCGCCCAGGACAAGCTCGCCCAGGCGCGCATCGCCCTCAACGACAAGGAGTACGAGCAGGCCAGGCGCCTGGCCCAGCAGGCCGAGTGGGACGCCCGCGTGGCCGAGCGCAAGTCGCAGGCAGTCAAGGCGCAGAACGCCGTCAAGGACGCCCAGCAGGGCGTGATGGAAATCCGCGAGGAAGGGCTGCAGAAGCTCCAGCAGCCACAGCAGTAGGCGCCCTTCCCCATTCCCCCCTCCGGATCATTAAGGACGACAGCCATGCGTAAACTCATCGCCCTCCCCGCCCTCTCCAGCCTGGCGCTGCTGCTGGCCGCCTGCGCCCACGAGCCCAACGCCAACCTGGAGAAGGCCCGCAGCGACTATTCCGCCCTGCAGGCGCAACCCCAGGCCACCCAGCTCGCGGCCCTGGAAACCAAGGACGCCGGCGACTGGCTGAGCAAGGCCGACAAGGCCTACCGCGACGGCGAGAAGCAGCAGGACGTGGACCAGCTGGCCTACCTGACGCAGCAGCGCATCAACCTGGCCAACCAGACCATCGCCCTGAAGACCGCCGAAGGGCAGTTGCAGAACACCGCGGCGCAACGCACCCAGGCCCGCCTGGACGTGCGCACCCAGCAGCTCAAGGACCTGCAGGCCAGGCAGACCCAGCGCGGCACCCTGGTGACCTTCGGCGACGTGCTCTTCGACCTCGACCGCGCCGACCTCAAGCCCGAGGCCAGCCACAACATCCAGCAACTGGCCAGCTACCTGCAGCAGAACCCCGAGCGCAAGGTACTGGTCGAGGGCTACACCGACAGCAGCGGCTCGGCCGGCTACAACCAGAGCCTGTCCGAGCGCCGCGCCGACTCGGTGCGCATGGCCCTGCTGGCCCAGGGCGTGGACCCGGCCCGGGTGACCACCCGCGGCTACGGCAAGGACTACCCGGTGGCGAGCAACGCCAGCTCCTCCGGCCGCGCACAGAACCGCCGGGTGGAAGTGACCATCTCCAACGACGCCAAGCCGGTGGTGCCGCGCTCGTCGGTGGATAGCGATTACTGACGCGGCTCTCCATGTAGGAGCGCGCCCTGCGCGCGATTCGCGGGCAGGGCCCGCTCCTACAGGTTACCGTGCAGCACATATCCCACCGTAGGAGCGGACCTTGTCCGCGATAGCCGGAACCACCGGCGCGCTTCGCGGATGAGATCCGCTCCTACGCCGCCCCACCCGCACCATTCCCATGTAGGAGCGCGCCCTGAGCGCGATTCGCGGGCAGGGCCCGCTCCTACAGGTTACCGTGCAGCACATATCCCACCGTAGGAGCGGACCTTGTCCGCGATAGCCGGAACCACCGGCGCGCTTCGCGGATAAGATCCGCTCCTACACCGCCCCACCCACACCATTCCCATGTAGGAGCGCGCCCTGCGCGCGATTCGCGGGCAGGGCCCGCTCCTACAGGTTACCGTGCAGCACATATCCCACCGTAGGAGCGGACCTTGTCCGCGATAGCCGGAACCACCGGCGCGCTTCGCGGATGAGATCTGCTCCTACACTGCCCCACCCGCACCATTCCCATGTAGGAGCGCGCCCTGCGCGCGATTCGCGGGCAGGGCCCGCTCCTACATTGCCTGCCGGCGAGCATGGCTTTTCGTAGGAGCGAGCTCGCTCGCGAATAAACGCGGTGCCATGCGGTTCGCGAGCAAGAACTAGGCGTCCCCCTCGCTCCTACGAAGAGCACCTCGGCGCAGTCGGCGCCTACGCACCACCCCGCAGCAGGCGCCGGTAGAGTTCGGCCATGTCTTCGGCGAAGGGCACCAGCAGCAGGCGTTGCAGGCTGCTGCCGGCGGGGCGCAGGCGGCGCAGTTCGCCGATGGCGATGCCGGCCGCCGCTTCCAGGGGATAGCCATAGATGCCGCAGCTGATGGCCGGGAAGGCGATGCCTTCCAGCCCATGCGCTTCCGCCAGCGCCAGGCTGTTGCGGTAGCAGGCGGCGAGCAGCTCCGGCTCGCCGTGCCCGCCGCCGCGCCAGACCGGGCCGACGGTGTGGATGACGTGGGCGGCCGGCAGGCGGAAACCGGGGGTGATCTTCGCCTCGCCGGTCTCGCAGCCGCCCAGGGTGCGGCAATAAGCCACCAGCTCCGGGCCGGCGGCGCGGTGGATGGCGCCGTCCACGCCCCCGCCGCCGAGCAGCGAGGCGTTGGCGGCGTTGACGATGGCGTCGATGCGCAGGGTGGTGATGTCGCCCTGCCAGACGTGGATTTCGGGGTTGCTCATGGTCGCGCCCTCCGGGTTGCTCCCAGCCTAGCCCCGAACGCTGCCGTCAGTGCACCTGCTGCGGGGTTTCCTGGCCGGCGCAGCGCACGGCGTGCTTCTTGTTGTCCACCAGCACGCCGGAGAGGCCCTTCTGGGCGGTGTCGAACAGTACCAGCACGCCGTCGATGCATTGCGCGACCTGGGTGGCCGGCTCCAGGGACAGCTTCACGTCCTCCCCGGGGATGCTCTTGAGCATGGTGAACTCGGCCAGCAGCAGGGCGTCCTGCTCCTTGGCGAAGTGCAGGTAACCGTAGTACCAGAGGGTGCCGACACTGACGATGATGCTGCCGATGGCGGTGAGGATGTACGGGATCATGTTGCGGTCGGTGCTGGTGGTCATGGCTTGCCCTGGGACTGGCTGGCCGGCTCGGCCGGCGGATCGGTGTTGGGGACTTCGGCCAGGCGGCGCAGGCCGCTGAAATGCTGCGGGTCGTCGAGGAAGCGCAGCATCACTTCGCGCCAGGTCGGTTCGCCGAAGGTTTCCACGTGCCCGCCACGGGTCAGCTGGAAGACTTTCGGCGGCCGCGCCGCCTTGTACAGGCTCAGGCCGTTGTCCAGGGGCACGATGGTATCGTCGATGCTGTGAAAGAACAGCACGGGTGCGCCAGAAAGTCGCGGCATGGCGCGGATGGCGCTGTCGCCGTCGGGCACCAGCCAGGACAGCGGCACCTGCAGCGGCCAGGTCAGCCAGGCGTTGCCCAGGGTGTAGCGGGCCACCTCGCGGTAGCTGGCCGGCACGCCGTCGAGCACCACCGCCTTGAGCTGCTTCACCCGTTCGGGATGCTGCGCCAGGTAGTGCACGCCCATGGCGCCGCCCAGGCTCTGGCCGAGCAGGACCAGCGGCTTGCCCTGGGCTTCCGGGGCCTTGTCCAGCCAGGCGAAGGCCGCGTCTATGTCGCGGTAGACATCCGGCAGGCGCGGCTCGCCCTGGGAATGGCCATAGCCGCGGTAGTCGATCATCAGCACCTGGTAGCCCTGTTCCGGCAGCCAGAAGGTGCCGCCCAGGTGCCAGGCCATGTTGCCGCCGTTGCCATGCAGGTGCAGCACCGTGCCCTTCACCGGCACGCCCGGCTTGGCCGGCAGCCACCAGCCGGCGAGCTTCACGCCGTCGGCGGTGGTGATGCTGACGTCGCGGTAGTCCAGCTTGGCCCGCTGCGGGGTGATGGCCACGTCGGGGCTGGGGTAGAACAGCAGCGAGCTGCAGCCGCCGAGCAGAAGCAGCAGGGACAGCGCGGCGGCCTTGAAGCGGTGGGTCATGGTCGGGTCATCCTTGGGGCCGGGAACGCACGGCTTTTCGTAGGAGCGAGCTTGCTCGCGAATGGGCCCCGCTGCGGAGTCGGTTCGCGAGCAAGCTCGCTCCTACGAAGGGCATTTCGGCGCGGTCCCTAGAGGATATTCGCGTAGTCCGCCTCGATGCGGTCCAGGCTCAGGTGGTTGAGGAAGTTGGAGAAGCACATCCAGGCCGACAGCGCGTTGAGGTCGCGGAACTGCGGCGGCAGGTACTTCGGCGGCACCACCAGGCCCTCGTCCACCAGTTGGCGCAGGGTGCGCATGTCTTCCAGGGTGGCCTTGCCGCAGAACAGCAGCGGGATCTGCTCCAGCTTGCCTTTGCGCACGGCCAGCTGGATGTAGTTGTAGATGAGGATGAAGCCCTTCAGGTACGACAGGTCCTTGGTGAACGGCAGCCCGGCCGGGGTCGAGCCGCGGAACACCCGGCTGGCGTTCTGGTAGCTGCTTTCCTGGCTGTAGCCCTGCTCGCGGTAGAAGTGGAACACCTCGAGGAAGTCCGCGCCCTCCTCGGCCATGTGGATGGCGCGGGTGCGGTTGGTGAGCTTGCGCAGGCGCGTGGGGTAGGAGGCGAAGGCGATCACCTCCATCAGGATGGCCAGGCCTTCCTGGGTCACGGTGGAGGACGGCGGGCCCTTGGCCAGGAAGGTGCAGATCGGCTGGTTCTGCCCGTTCAGGGTGGTGCCCACGTGCACCAGGCCCTCGTGGACCTCCAGGGCGCGCACGTCGCGCTCGTTGAACATGGCGTCCGCCCGCACCTTGATGTAGTCGGCGCCGGCCGCGGCATCGGCGACTATGCCGTCGGACTCGAACACGCGGATGGTGTCCTCGGCCTCGCCGAAGGTCTTGTTCAGGCGCTCCTGCAGCATGGCCACCGCTTCCTTGGCGGTGAGGGTCTTGGGCTCGTCCTTGAGGTCGCCGCGGTCGGCGATGTTGTTCAGGTAGTCCGAGAGCATCAGGCCGAGGTCGGCCAGGGTCGGGTCACCGGCGTGGAAGGCGTCGGAGGCCGAGCCGTAGAGCTCCTGGGAGATCAGCCCGAAGTCCTGGGTGCCGCGCGCCTCGAGCATGCGGATGACCATGCGGTACTCGCGGCACATGCGCCGCATGATCTGCCCCACCGGGTTGAACTGGCCGAGCTGGCGGGTGATGTCGCGCTCCAGGTTCTGGAATTCCTGCTTCTTGGCATCGCCGTCGAAGGCCAGCGGGCGGCCGTCGTAGTAGCCGCGGTCGACCTTGGGCGCATGCTTGCCGCGGCCCTTGAGGAAGTCCGCGCGCACGCTGTCGTCCCACTTGATGGCGTCGAGCACGCGGATCGGCGTCTGCGCCTCCACCAGGCGGTCGGACAGGCCGCGGATGATCTGCTGGTACTCGCTGGGCGTGGCCTTCTTGCGCCGCGGGTTCATGGGCGTTCTCCCGGAGTCACTCGCTGGAAGCGTAGCGCTTCGCTGAAGACTTCGGCGTTGGCGGGGTCGTCCAGGTAGGCCAGGACGTCGCCCAGGGGGCTGGCCACCAGGGCGCCGGCGCCCTGCTCGCTGTCCACCTTCTGGCCCTGCAGGGTGCCCTTGGCCATGGCCTGGAGGATTTGCTCGACGTCCAGCGAGTAGACCACCAGCTCGTCCTTGTCGGTGATCTCGAAGCCGGCCAGCACGTAGTTGCCGCCCTGGCTCTTGGGCAGCCCGGCGGACAGGTACCAGCGCTGGCCGTGGTGGGCCACGGTGAAGGGCAGGTCTTCGGCGCTGTCGGTGTTGCCGCTGTCGTCGTAGTAGCTGAAGGCGCGGTACAGGCCCTCGCCGGTGCGGCTGATCTCGAGGAACTGTTCCTCGCCGTACTCGTCGATCCGCGACCACTGGCCGAGCAACTGCGTGGGCGCGGCCTCCTTCGCCGGGATCGGCTCCTTGAAGGTCACCAGGCAGCCGCCGAGCAGGAGGATGCTCAACAGCAGCAAGGCGCGCCAGGCTTTCATCGAAGTCTCCTCAGGGGCCGCGGGCGGCACGCCATATGGGGTCGTCGGCGGGCTCAGAGGCCCAGCACCAGGTACAGGTAGCGGGTCAGGATGGCGCGCATCTCCACGGTGTCCAGGTGCTCCACGCCATCCAGCAGGCCCTGATACTCCATCTGCAGGATGATGGCCGTCAACACCTTGGCATCCTGTTCCGGCTGCTGCGAGCCGAGCACCTCGAAGAAGTGCACCACGCCCAGGGAGAGGATGCGCCTGTGGCTCTGCGCCAGCTGTTCCAGGCGCGGGTTGAGCAGCGCCTCCTGGCGGAACGCCTGCTCGGCCAGCAGGTGCTCGCGGCGCTCGGTGAGCTGCACGCGCACGTACTGGATGGCCAGCTCGGCGATGCGGTCGGCCAGCTCGCGGCGCGCCTCGGGGCTGCCGGTGAGGCCGGCGGCCAGGGCCTGCAGGTCGCCCTCGACGCTGGCCCAGAAGGCCGACAGGGCCTCGGCGCTGCGTTCGACGAAGAGCGCGAAGGTGTCGGTGATGAGGTCGTCGATGTCCTTGAAGTAGTAGGTGGTGGCCGACAGCGGCACGTCCGCCTCGGCCGCCACCGCCCGGTGGCGCACGGCCCGCACGCCCTCGCGGACGATGATGCGCATGGCCGCGTCGAGGATCGCCTGGCGGCGCTGCTCGCTGCCCTGGCGGGCGGCCTTGCGGCCCTGGTACCGGACACTCTCGGCCACCGCGCTGGCGGCCTGGGCGGCGCTGTCTCTGGGAACTGCTCGGGGCACGGTGTTTCCTCCGCTCGCGGGCGATGGCGCATTGTTCGGGCTTTTGCGCGGGGAATCAATTGGTGGCCCGCTGGCGGATGGAGAGGCGGGTTTTGTAGGAGCGCTCGCGAACGAGTCACCCGGTAACTCTGTTATTGCGCCGACCTCCGTTCCCTCTCCCTAACCCTCTCCCTGAAGGGAGAGGGGACCGTTCGGTGTGCTTGGATGTTTTGGAGTCAGCCGGCAACACGGAGGGTTTCCGGCTGAAACCATTCCCTCTCTCGGCACGGACAAGCCCCCTCTCCCTTCAGGGAGAGGGCTGGGGAGAGGGCGCTCTCAAACCCAGCGCCCAAATCCCCGGCAAGCACCGTTCGCGAGCAAGTTCGCTCCTACGAAGAGCCTTGCCCTCGGGCACGAAAAAGCCGCCCTAAGCAGGCTGTGTGAAAACCTCAGGATCGGTCCCGCTGGTTAAAAAACAACCTGGATTTCGCGTTTCTACGTGGATTCTGGATTGGCTGAATAGCCAAGCCTCTTCAGATTTCACGTAGGAACGCGCTCTTCGAAGAGCCGCTCGGTTTTTCACACAGCCTGTAAGGCGGCTTCTTCTATTGCTCCAGCGCTTACGCCTGCGGGCGCATGTGCGGGAACAGGATCACGTCGCGGATCGACGGCGAGTTGGTCAGCAGCATCACCAGGCGGTCGATGCCGATGCCTTCGCCGGCGGTGGGCGGCATGCCGTATTCCAGGGCGTTGATGAAGTCGGCGTCGTAGTGCATCGCCTCGTCGTCGCCGGCGTCCTTCTCCTTGACTTGCAGCATGAAGCGCTCGGCCTGGTCCTCGGCGTCGTTCAGCTCGGAGTAGGCGTTGGCGATCTCGCGGCCGCCGATGAACAGCTCGAAGCGGTCGGTGACGCTCGGGTCCTGGTCGTTGCGGCGGGCCAGCGGGGAGACCTCGAAGGGGTACTGGGTGATGAAGTGCGGCTGTTCCAGCTTGTGCTCCACCAGCTCCTCGAAAATCATCACCTGCAGCTTGCCCAGGCCTTCGTGGCCGAGGACCTTGGCGCCGGCCTGCTTGGCGATCGCGCGGGCCTTGTCGACGTCCTGCAGGTCGGCCGCGGTGATGTCCGGGTTGTACTTGAGGATGGCGTCGAACACCGACAGGCGGGCGAACGGCTCGCCGAAGTGGAAGACCTTGTCGCCGTAGGGCACGTCGGTGGTGCCGAGCACCGCCTGGGCCAGCTCGCGGAACAGCTCCTCGGTCAGGTCCATGTTGTCTTCGTAGTCGGCGTAGGCCTGGTAGAACTCGAGCATGGTGAACTCGGGGTTGTGCCGGGTCGAGACGCCTTCGTTGCGGAAGTTGCGGTTGATCTCGAAGACCTTCTCGAAGCCGCCGACCACCAGGCGCTTGAGGTACAGCTCCGGGGCGATGCGCAGGAACATGGCCATGTCCAGCGCGTTGTGGTGGGTGGCGAAGGGCTTGGCCGCGGCGCCGCCGGGGATGGTCTGCAGCATCGGGGTTTCCACTTCGAGGAAACCGCGGTCGCTGAGGAAGCGGCGGATGTGGGCGATCACCTGGGAACGCACGCGGAAGGTGTGGCGGGTTTCCTCGTTGACGATCAGGTCGACGTAGCGCTGGCGGTAGCGCTGCTCGGTGTCGGTCAGGCCGTGGTGCTTGTCCGGCAGCGGGCGCAGCGACTTGGTCAGCAGGCGCACGTCGTGCATGTCGACGTACAGGTCGCCCTTGCCGGAGCGGGCCAGCACGCCTTCGGCGCCGATGATGTCGCCCAGGTCCCAGGTCTTGATCTCGGCCAGGGTCTCTTCGGGCAGGGTCTTGCGGTTGACGTACACCTGCAGGCGGTCGCTGCTGTCCTGCAGGACGATGAAGGAACCGCGGTTGAGCATGATGCGACCGGCGACCTTGACCGGGATGGCTGCGGCTTCCAGCTCTTCCTTGGTCTTGTCGGCGTACTGCTTCTGCAGGTCCGCGAAGTAGCTGTCGCGGCGGAAGTCGTTGGGGAAGGCGATGGCCTTGGCCTCGCGCACGGCGGCAAGCTTTTCCTTGCGCTGGGCGATCAGCTTGTTTTCTTCCTGCTGCAGTTCGTGCTGGTCGAGTTGTTGGTCGCTCATGGTCGTTCTATCTGCCTGGCGTATCTTCAATTTGGGTTTATGGCGGGAACGGGCGGTCCCGTTCCCGCGAGGCGGGACGGGTCAGAGGCCCTGTTTCAGGCTGGCTTCCAGGTACTCGTCCAGGTCGCCGTCGAGCACCTTGTCGCAGTCGCTACGCTCGACGCCGGTGCGCAGGTCCTTGATCCGCGACTGGTCGAGCACGTAGGAGCGGATCTGGTGGCCCCAGCCGATGTCCGACTTGCTGTCTTCCAGGGCCTGGGACGCCGCGTTGCGCTTCTGCATCTCCTGCTCGTACAACCGGGCCCGCAGCATCTTCATGGCGGTGTCCCTGTTGGCGTGCTGGGAGCGTTCGTTCTGGCACGCCACCACGGTGTTGGTCGGCACGTGGGTGATGCGCACCGCCGAATCGGTGGTGTTCACGTGCTGGCCGCCGGCGCCGGAGGAGCGATAGGTGTCGATGCGCAGGTCCGCCGGGTTGATCTCGATCTCGATGTTGTCGTCGATCTCGGGCGAGACGAACACCGCGGTGAACGAGGTGTGGCGGCGGTTGCCGGAGTCGAACGGACTCTTGCGCACCAGGCGGTGCACGCCGATCTCGGTGCGCAGCCAGCCGAAGGCGTACTCGCCCTTGATGTGCACGGTGGCGCCCTTGATGCCGGCGACCTCGCCCTCGGACAGTTCGACGATCTCGGCATCGAAGCCGTGCTTGTCGGCCCAGCGCAGGTACATGCGCAGCAGCATGTTGGCCCAGTCCTGGGCCTCGGTGCCGCCGGAGCCGGCCTGGATGTCCAGGTAGGCGTTGTTCGGGTCCATCTCGCCGCTGAACATGCGGCGGAATTCCAGCTTCTCGAGGATCTCGCGCAGGCGCTCGACTTCGGTCGCGACGTCGTTGACGGCGCCTTCGTCGTTTTCCTCGACCGCCATGTCCAGCAGGTCGCTGGAGTCGGCCAGGCCACCGGTCAGCTCGTCGAGGGTCTCGACGATCTGCGCCAGGGTGGCGCGCTCGCGGCCCAGGTTCTGGGCGTATTCGGGGTTGTTCCAGACGGCCGGGTCTTCCAGCTCGCGGTTCACTTCGACCAGACGATCATGCTTCAGATCGTAGTCAAAGATACCCCCGAATGGACTGGGTGCGGTCGGAGAGGTCCTTGATGCTGTTGAGGATCGGGTTGATTTCCATGACGGTCAGCACTCACGGGTAATGGCGTGGAAAAACTCGGAAGTATACCCGAGAAAGCCGCCCGTGGGCGGCTATGCGTCAGCCGGTCGGGCCGCCGTCCACCCCGACCTGGTTGCGCCCGCCGTGCTTGGCATTGTAGAGCGCGCGGTCGGCGTGCTCGATCAGCCGCAGGCAGCTTTCGCCCTGCCCCGGGGTGAGGGTCGCCACGCCGATGCTGACCGTCAGCACCGCGCCGGAGTCCGGCTCCTCGTGGGCGATGCCCAGGGCCTGCACGGTCAGCCGCAGCTTTTCCGCCAGCAGCCGCGCGCCGCCCGGCGAGGTGCCCGGGAGGATGATGGCGAACTCCTCGCCGCCGTAGCGCGCCGGAAGGTCGGAGGAACGCGCGCAGCTCTCGCGGATGGTGCCGGCGACGCGGCGCAGCGCCTCGTCGCCGGCGACGTGGCCGAAGGTGTCGTTGTAGGCCTTGAAGTGGTCGACGTCGATCAGCAGCAGCGACAGCTGGCTCTGCTCGCGCAGGGCGCGGCGCCATTCCATTTCCAGGTACTCGTCGAAGTGCCGGCGGTTGGACAGCCCGGTGAGGCCGTCGGAGTTCATCAGGCGCTGCAGCACCAGGTTGGTCTCCAGCAGCTTCTGCTGGCTCTCGCGCAGGGCGCGGTAGGCCTCGTCGCGCTGCTGCAGGGCCAGGTAGGAGCGCGAGTGGTAGCGCACCCGCGCCACCAGCTCGATGGCGTCGGGCAGCTTGACCAGGTAGTCGTTGGCCCCGGCGGCGAAGGCGGCGCTCTTGACCTGCGGCTCCTCCTTGGTCGACAGGACGATGATCGGGATGTCCCGCGTCTGCGGGTGGCGGCGGTACTGGCGCACCAGGTCGAGGCCGTCGGTGTCGGGCATCACCAGGTCCTGGAGGATCACCGTCGGGCGGATCTGCAGGGCCTGCTCGATGGCCTGGGTGGCGTCGGAGCAGAAGTGGAAGTCGATGCTGCCGTCGTCGGCCAGGGCGCGGCGCACGGCCTCGCCGATCATGGCCTGGTCGTCGACCAGCAGGACCATGACCGCGGTGTCGTCCGGGGTGATCAAGGGCTTCTCGCTATGGTTGGGATTCATCGTCGTTCTGGCGCCGCTGGCGCTCCCTCCGGAATGTCAGCCGTACAGTTCGCCCAGGCGCCGGGCGATGTCGCCCAGGGCGCGGATCTCGGTGGCGGCGCCGATCGCCGCGGCGGCCTTGGGCATGCCATAGACTGCGCTGCTGGCCTGGTCCTGGGCCAGCGTCAGGAAGCCGCGCTCACGCATGTGCTTCAGGCACTGGGCGCCGTCGCGGCCCATGCCGGTGAGCAGCACGCCGGTGGCCTGGCCCACCCAGTTGTCGGCCACGCTGTCGAAGAACACGTCGATCGAGGGCCGGTAGATGTGCCCGCAGGGTTCGGCGGTGTAGGCCAACTCGCCGTTGCGTTGCAGGCGGATGTGGTCGTTGGTGCCGGCCAGCAGCACACAGCCGGGCTGCGGCACCTCGCCGTTGCGCGCCAGGCGCACCGGGATGCTGGCCTGGCTGGCCAGCCATTCGGCCATGCCGGCGGCGAACACTTCGTCCACGTGCTGCACCACCACCATGGCCGCGGAAAAGCTCGCCGGCAGTTTGCCCAGCAGTTCGGCCAGGGCCGCCGGGCCGCCGGCCGAGGCGCCCACGGCCACCAGGCGGCGGGCCTTGGCGGGGTTGTCGCGCACGGCGACCTCGCTGCGCGGCCGGGCATTGCCCGGGGCCGACAGCCAGGCCAGGTTCTGCAGCTTGCGCAGCAGCGGGCGGGCCGCCTCCAGGGAGTCGCCGACGCCCAGCGCCGGGGTGTTCACCGCGTCCACCGCGCCGCAGCCCATGGCCTCGAACACCCGCGAGAGGTTCTGCTCCAGGTCCACGGTGACCACGATGATGGCGCAGGGCGAGGCGGCCATGATCCGCCGCGTGGCCTCGACGCCGTCCATCACCGGCATCAGCAGGTCCATCAGCACCACGTCGGGGGTCTGCGCGGCGCACATCTCCACCGCCTCGGCGCCGTTGCCGGCCACCCAGAGCACGCGGTGCGAGGGTTCGAAGGCCAATGCGCGGCGCAATGCTTCCACGGCCAGCGGCATGTCGTTGACGATGCCTATCCTCATCCCTGCGCCCCTCCGATCAGATCGACCACCGCGTCCAGCAGGGCCTCGTCATGGAAACTGGCCTTGGCCAGGTAGTAGTCGGCGCCGGCATCGAGCCCGCGGCGGCGGTCCTCCTCGCGGTCCTTGTAGGACACGACCATGACCGGCAGGGCCTGCAGGCGGGCGTCGCGGCGGATCAGCCCGACCAGTTCTATACCGTCCATGCGGGGCATGTCGATATCCGTGATGACCAGGTCGAAACGCTCCGAGCGCAGGGCGTTCCAGCCGTCCATGCCGTCCACCGCCACCGCCACGTCGTAGCCGCGGCCGACCAGCAGCTTGCGCTCCAGCTCGCGCACCGTCAGCGAGTCGTCCACCACCAGCACGCGCTTGCGCAGCATCGCGCCCTGGCGGTTGCCGGCGTCGATGCGTTCCAGGCGGCCGCTGGCCAGCAGCTTGTCCACCGAACGCAGCATGTCCTCGACGTCGAGGATCAGCACCGGGGTGCCATCGTCCAGCACGGCGCCGGCGGACACGTCCCGGACCTTGCCCAGGCGCGCGTCCAGCGGCATCACCACCAGGGTGCGCTCGCCGATGAAGCGCTCCACCGCCACGCCGTACAGGGTGTCGCGCTCGCGGATCAGCACCAGCGGGATGTCGCCTTCCGCCGCGCGGCCTTCCGGGCGCTGCAGCAACTGGTGCGCGGCCACCAGGCCGACGTGCCGGCCCTCGTGCCAGAACTGCTGGCGGCCCTCGATCTGCACGATCTCCTCCGCCGCCAGGCTGCGCATGCGCTCGATGTGCGCCAGGGGGAAGGCGTAGGCCTCGCCGCCGATCTCCACCACCAGGCTGCGCACCACCGAGAGGGTCAGCGGCACCTCGATGTGGAAATGGCTGCCCTGGCCCTGCACCTGCTCCATGCGGATGCCGCCACGCAGCTGGCGCACCATGTGCTGCACCGCGTCCAGGCCGACGCCGCGGCCGGAGACCTCGGTGACCTGCTCGCGCAGGCTGAAGCCGGGCAGGAAGAGGAAGGCCAGCAGCTCTTCCTCGGACATCCGCGCGGCGGTGTCCGCGGTGGACAGGCCGCGGCGCACGATGCCTTCGCGCAGGCGCTGCAGGTCGACGCCGGCGCCGTCGTCGCGCAGGTCCAGCACCAGCATGCCGGCATGGTGCCGCGCCAGCAGGCGGATCAGCCCCTGCTCCGGCTTGCCGGCCCGGCGCCGCGCGTCCGGCATCTCGATGCCGTGGTCGACGGCGTTGCGCAACAGGTGCGTCAGCGGCGCCTCGAGTTTTTCCAGGACCTCGCGGTCCACCTGGGTGGACACCCCGTCCACCTCCAGGCGTACCGGCTTGCCCAGTTCGCGGCCGAGGTCGCGGACCATCCGCGCCTGGCCGCCGAGCACGTCGGCGAAGGGCCGCATGCGGCAGGCCAGGGCGCTGTCGTAGAGGGTCTGGGCGCGCTGCGAGGTGGTCCAGGCGAATTCGTCCAGCTCGGCCATCTGTTCGCCCAGCAGTTGCTGGCATTCGCCCACCAGGCGCCGCGCATCGGCGAGGAAGGCCTGGGCCTGCGGGTCGAGGCTGGCGCCGGCGGCGTCGCGGGCGCCGTCGAGCAGGCGGCTGGCGGTGGCCTGCAGGCGCTTCAGGCGCTGCATCGAGGCCAGCTGCGGTTGCAGGCGCTGGGAATCGACCAGGGCCTTGCTGGACAGGTCGAGCAACTGGTTCAGGCGCTCGGCGGTGACGCGCAGCACCCGCCCCGTGCCCTCCTCGCCCGGGCCGCGTGGGTTCGCGACTGCGGCAGGTTCGGGCGGCGGCTCGGCGACTTCGGCCGGCTGCGGCATCGGCGGCGCGGCTTCGGCGGGAGCGGGCGCAGGCGCGGCAGGCGGCGCCTTGGCTTGCGCCGGCTCCCCGCCCAGCAGGCCCTGCAGGCGCAGCACCAGGTCCGGCACCGCCGCGCGCGCCGCGGCGGCCTGCTCGGGCTGGACGTCGGCGATGTGCAGCAGGATGTCGGTGCCGGCCAGCAAGGCATCTATATGCTCCGCCCCCAGCAGCAGGCGGCCGTCCTGGGCGGCCACCAGGCATTCCTCCATGACGTGGGCCACCTGCACGCCTTCGTCCAGGCCGACGATGCGCGCGGCGCCCTTGAGCGAATGCGCGGCGCGCATGCAGGCTTCCAGCCGGGTGGCCTGGCGCGGCTCGCGCTCCAGCGCCAGCAGGCCCTGGCCGAGGGCCTGGGCCTGGGCTTCGGCCTCCAGGCGGAAGAGTTCCAGCAGCGAGGCGTCCTTCATCTGCTCGGGGTCATGCCAAGCTCCGGGCGGCGGCGGCCAGCAGGGCCTGGTGGTCGAGCAGGCGCACGCTGCGCTCGCGCCACTTCAGCACGTCGTGGGTGAAACGGCTGCCGGCCGCCGCGGCGGCGCGCGCCTGGCCCGGCGCCAGCGGGTGGATGCCGTCCACCTCGTCCACCGGCGTCAGCACCGGCCCGCTGTCGGTGGCCAGCACCAGCATGCGCGGCCGGCGGCGCCCCTCGTCCTCGCGCGGGGCTGAGGGGGCCAGGCCGAGCAGTTCGGCCAGCGACAGGCAGGCGACGAGGGTGCCATGGACGTTGGCCACGCCCAGCAAGACCGGCGAGCGCTGGTGCGGCAGCGAATGCACCGGGCAGTTCGGCGCCACCTCCGTCAGCGCCAGGGTGCGCAGGGCCAGCCACTCCTCGCCGATGCGGAACAGCAGGTAGGCATCGCCCTGCGGCGCCTCCTCGCCGACGCTGGCGACATGCTCGCTCTCCGAGCCCAGGGCGTAGCGGTCCAGCAGGCGCACGGCGGCGCTGGCATGGACCGGGCAGTTGCGGCAGTGGATGTGCTCGGCCAGCCGCGGGCAGGACTTGTCGCCGCGGATGCCGATGCGGTTCCAGCAGTCGTCCACGGCCTGGCCGGCCGCCTCGGGGTGCAGGTGGTAGCGCTGCTCAGGCATCGCGCTTCACTCCTCGCGCGGCACGCTCCTGCAGGCGCCGCGCACCTTCCAGGTCGCCACGTGCGGCCAGCAGGGCGGCCAGTTGCAGCAGGCTCTCCTGGTGGTCGGGCTGCAGGTACAACGCCTTGCGGTAGTAGCCCTGGGCCTGTTCGCCCTGCCCTTCGGCGTCGGCCAGCAGGCCCAGCCAGTAATAGGCCTGGGCCGCCGGGCCGTGCTGGGCGAGGTAGGCCTCGCAGGCGGCGCGGGCCTGGGCCGCCTGGCCCTGGTTGGCCAGTTGGGCGATTTCCGCCAGGCCCTGTTCGGCGCCGCTCGGCACCGCGGCCGGCACCGGCCTGGCCGCTGCGGGTGGCGGCGCTCGCCGTGGCGATGGGCGTGGCGACACGGCCACCGGTGACGGGCGCGGGGCGCTGCGCGGCCTGGCCGCCGGCACCTCAGGCTCCGCAGCCATGCGCAGGAAGGCGAAGGACTGCGGCACGCCCAGCGCGCGCAGCCCCGTGCGCGACATCAGGCTGGCCTCGGCCGGGCCGATGAACAGCGCGCCGTCCTCGCGCACCAGGCGCAGCAGCACCTGCACGGCGCGTTCCTGGGTGTCGCGGTCGAAATAGATCAGCAGGTTGCGGCAGAACAGGAAGTCGTAGGGCGACTCCTCGGCCAGCAGGCCGGGCGCCAGCAGGTTGCCGCGGCGCAGGCGCACGCGGCGGCGTACCCGTTCGTCGAGCCGGTAGTCGGGGCCCTCGGCATGGAAGTAGCGGTCGCGGAAGCCCAGTTCGCTGCCACGGAACGAATTGCGCCCGTACATGCCATGGGCCGCGCGCTCCAGCGAGGCCGGGCTGACGTCCAGGGCGTCGATCTGGAAGGCCGCCTCCGGCAGCCCGGCGTCGAGCAGGGCCATGGCGATGGAGTACGGCTCCTCGCCGGTGGAACAGGGCAGGCTGAGCAGGCGCAGCGGCCGCGCGCCGGCCAGTTCCAGTTGCCGGCGCAGGGCCAGGCGGCCGAGGGCGGCGAAGGATTCGGGGTAGCGGAAGAACCAGGTCTCCGGGACTATCACCGCCTCGATCAGCGCCTGCTGTTCCTCGGCGGAGCCCTGCAGGCGCTGCCAGTAGGCCTCCAGGTCGCCGCCGCTGGTGCGGTTGGCGCACTGGCGCACGGCGCGGGCGATGACCGCATCGCCCACCGACTCCGCGTCCAGGCCGATGCGTGCCTTGAGCAACTGGCTGAAACGGGCGTCGCTCATGGCCGTTCACCTTCGGCCAGGAGCCGCTCGCGCACGTGCTCGGGCAGCAGTTCGCCCACCTGCACGCGTTGCAGCAGGCCCTCGGCGTCTTCCAGCACCGGCCCCAGGTAGCGGGCCTCGCCGCGCTCCAGGCCGTAGTCGCGGAAGGCCGCCGGGTCGCGGCGCAAGGTCTGGCTGGCCTGTTCCAGGATCAGCCCCAGGCGCCGCTGCGGGCCGCTGCCGGCGAAGCGGTAGTCGACCAGCACCAGGCGCGTGCTGGTGTGCCGCGGCGCCGGGCGGCCGCAGGCGATCTGGCTGAGGTCGAGCACCGGCAGCAGTTCGCCGCGGTGGACGAACAGCCCGGCCACCCAGGCCGGCGCCTCGGGCACCTGCTTGAAGCGCTGCAGCGGCAGGATCTCGACGATCTCGCGCACGTCCAGCGCATAGCGGTCGGCGCCCAGGCGGAACTGCAGGTAGAGCCGCCCGCCGGCCTCAGACCTTGAAGCGGGAGACGCCATTGCGCAGTCCATTGGCCACAAGGTTCAGCTCGTCGATGGCGAAACCGGCCTGGCGCAGCGACTCCACGGTCTGCCCGGTGGCCTCGCCCAGTTGCACCAGGGCCTGGTTGATCTGCTCGGCGCCGGTGGCCTGCGCCTGCATGCCTTCGTTGACCATCTGCACCCGCGGCGCCAGGGCCTGTACCTGCTGGATGATCTGCGACAGCTGCTCGCCGACCTGGCCGACCTCGGCGATGCCGCGGCGCACTTCCTCGGAGAACTTGTCCATGCCCATCACCCCGGCGGACACCGCCGACTGGATCTCGCGGACCATCTGCTCGATGTCGTAGGTGGCCACCGCGGTCTGGTCGGCCAGGCGGCGCACCTCGGTGGCCACCACGGCGAAACCGCGGCCGTACTCGCCGGCCTTCTCCGCCTCGATGGCGGCGTTGAGCGACAGCAGGTTGGTCTGGTCGGCGACCTTGACGATGGTGGTGACCACCTGGTTGATGTTGCCGGCGCGCTCGTTGAGGATCGCAAGCTTGGCGTTGACCAGCTCGGCGGCGCCCATCACCTGGTGCATGGTCTCTTCCATGCGGGCCAGGCCCAGCTGGCCGGAGCCGGCCAGGGTGGAGGTCTGCTCGGCGGCGCTGGACACCTCGGTCATGGTGCGCACCAGGTCCCGCGAGGTGGCGGCGATCTCCCGCGAGGTAGCGCCGATCTCGGTGGTGGTGGCCGCGGTCTCGGTGGCGGTGGCCTGCTGCTGCTTGGAGGTGGCGGCGATCTCGGTGACCGAGGTGGTGACCTGGATGGCCGAGCGCTGCGCCTGCGCCACCAGGGCCTTGAGTTCCTCGGCCATGCCGTTGAAGCCGCTCTCGATCACCCCGAACTCGTCATTGCGCGCCAGCGCCAGGCGCGCGGTGAGGTCACCGCCGCTCATGGTCTGGAGGGTCTTCACCACCTGCTCCACCGGGCCGGTGATGGCGCGCATCAGCAGCAGGCCGAGGACGCCGGCGGCGAAGATCGCCAGCAGCAGCGAGACCAGCATGGTGACCTCGGCCACCTCGACCTGGTGGACGATGCCGATGGCGGCGGAATCGGCGATCTGCTTGTTCAGCGAGATCAGCTCGTTGAGCGTCTGCCGGCCCTTCTCCCAGGCCGGCAGCAGTTCATTCAGCAGGGCGCGGCGGGCGGCCTCGTGATCCTTGTCGTAGAGGTCCAGCAGTTGCTCCAGCTGCCCGTGGAAGTCCACCGCCTGCTGCTTGTAGCGGTTCAGCAGCTCACGGTCGGACGACTCGTGCACGGTGGACTCATAGGCGGCGATGCGCTGCTGCAGGGTCTCGTGCAGCTCGCGGAAGCCCTGGCGGCCGGCGGCGTCCAGCGGCTTGCCGTCGCCCAGGCCGACCAGCGCCTGGGTGCGCAGCATGGTGTCGGTCCAGGACGAACGCACCGTGGTCAGGGCATAGGTGCCCGGCATGGCGTCGGAGCTGACGCGACGCGAATCGCGCTCGACGGTGAGCAGGGTGATGTAGGAAACCACCACCATCAGCAACATGATCGCGATCACGACCGCGAAGCTGGCCAGGATACGTCGGCGGAGCGTCCAATTCTTCACAGCAATCCCCTGGTGGTGGCCGGCTATCTGACAGGCAAACCTTCAGATGAAGGCTGATCGGAGTCAGCCTTCTCTTCAGTTCTAGCGGAAAAACGCCGCATATATTATCCGTAACGGCTAATTTTCGGCGTCATTATTCCGAAGCGACTAATACCCGGCCAGCCCCTCCCCCATCAGGCCGCGCGCAGGGGAATGAAGGCGCAGTCGTCGGCCAGCAGCGCGGCGATCATCGCCCCGGTTTCCGCCAGTTGGCGGGCCAGGTCGTCGGTGGAGACGTGCAGCTGCCAGTCCGCCGCGGAACTGGCCGGCGCCTGCGCGCGCACCGCGTCCAGGGCCGCAAGGAAGGCCTTGCGCTGCGGCAGGTAGGCGGTGAAGCCGTCGCCCTTGAGCGCCGAGACGCTGATGCCCAGGCGTTCGCAGATGGCCGCCTTGGCGGCGATCTCCTCGCGGTCGGCCTGGCGCGAACGCTCGATCAGCGCCGCCAGCTCGGTGTCCACCAGGCGGCCGCCGACGATCAGCTCGGGGCCCTCTTCCCAGACCTGCGGCGGACAGTCCTTGGCCTCCGCGCGCAGGGGGATGTGCGGGTTGATCTCCATGGGGTAGATGCGGCACACCAGCGGCCGCCGCTCGTAGATGCCGCAGCGCATGTCGCTGCCCAGGTGGCGGCAGGCGCCCTGGTTGAAGGCGGCGAAGGTGATCGCCAGGTGCGCCCGGGTGCTGCCGCAGCGCACCGGCAGCGAACGCCGCAGCACGTGCTCGCGCTGCTCATCCGGCAGGCTGGCGCCATCGTCCAGCACCGCCTCCAGCAGGACGATCAGGCTGCCGCCGTCGGCCACCCAGTCGCGGGATTCGTCGAGGGTCAGGGGTACGTGGTGGTCATGGCAGCATTTGCCGCAACCGTTGCAGGAAAAGCGCATGGGATTCGCTCCGTGGCCAGGGGGTGACGGAAAACCGGCGTTTTCCGTGCCATGGCCGATGCGGAGCAGATTGTGTGCCAGGTGTTGCCCGGGGGCGGGGCTCAGCCCGCACGGGCGAACACCAGCGCCTTGAGCGCCGCGTCCGCATCGACGTCGGCGAACTCCGGCGGGTTGTCCAGCCGCTCGACGAAGACCAGTTCCGGCGCCTCGGCCGCCATGCCCTCGATGAGGAAGGCCGGGGTCACGGACGGATCGTTGACGCAGGCCAGCACCCGGCCGCCGGGGGCCAGCAGCTCGGGCAGGCGACGCAGGATGCGCGGGTAGTCCTTGCCGAGGGCGAAGCTGCCCTTCTGGAACGACGGCGGGTCGATGATCACCAGGTCGTAGGGGCCGCTCTTCTTCACCTTGCCCCAGGACTTGAACAGCTCGTGGCCGAGGAACTCCACCCGCGACAGGTCGTGGCCGTTCAGCCGGTGGTTGTCGCGCCCGCGGCTGAGCGCGGCGCGTGCCATGTCCAGGTTGACCACGTGCTCGGCGCCGCCGGCGATGGCCGCCACCGAGAAGCCGCAGGTGTAGGCGAACAGGTTGAGCACCCGCTGCCCGGCGGCCCGGGCCTGCACCCACTGGCGACCCAGGCGCATGTCGAGGAACAGCCCGTTGTTCTGCTTGCGCCCCAGGTCCAGCAGGTAGCGCAGGCCGTTCTCGCTGACCACGCGCTCCTCCGGCACCTCGCCGAGCAGGGCCTGCATGGCGCTGTCCGGACGGTAGCGGTGCTGCAGCAGCAATGCCTCGGCGCCGCTGGCGCGCCATTGCGGCGATTCGCCGAGGCTCAGCAGCAGGCGCTCCAGCGCCGCCAGTTCGGCGGCTTCCGGCTCGCGGAACAGCGACACCAGCAGCACGCCCTGCAGCCAGTCGGCGGTCAGGTGTTCCAGCCCCGGCCAGCGCCGGCCGCGGCCGTGGAACAGGCGGCGGACCTCGGCGGGCGGCGCTTCCAGCGCGGCCAGCAGGTGTTGCAGGAGGACATCGAGGGCTTGGGCGTTCATGGCGACGGGGCGGAAGCGGCGAAAGGGGGCGCCATTCTGGACAGGATCGGCGCAAAAGAGAATCGCCGGGCGGCTCTTCGCAGGATGGGTTGAGCCTCGGCGAAACCCATGTGGCCATGGCGATGGGTATCGCTTCGCTCAACCCATCCTACGACGGTGCTTGGTCCGGACCTGTAGAATGAACGCCTGAAAGATTCTTCCCAGGGGTTCCCGGTGGCAGCACAACACGGCTTCGTCCTCACCCGGCATTGGCGCGACACGCCCGCCGGCACCGAGGTGGAGTTCTGGCTGGCCACCGACGCCGGCCCGCGCCGGGTGCGCCTGCCGCTGCAGACCTCGGTGGCCTTCCTGCCCGCCGCCCAGCACGAGGCGGCGCAGCGCCTGTTGCAGGGCGAGGCCGGCGTGGAGCTGCGCCCGCTGCAGCTGCGCGATTTCGAGCAGCGCCCGGTGCTTGGCCTGTACAGCCGCCAGCACCGCCAACTGATGGACCTGGACAAGCGCCTGCGCGGCGCCGGCATCGAGCTGCTGGAAGCCGACATCCGCCCGCCGGAGCGCTACCTGATGGAGCGCTTCATCACCGCGCCGGTGACCTTCGACGGCGAGCCCGACGCCGACGGCGTGCTGTGCGAGGCCATGCTCAAGCCGGCGCCGGACTACCGGCCGCAGCTGAAGCTGGTGTCCCTGGACATCGAGACCGACATCCACGGCAACCTCTACTCCATCGCCCTGGAGGGCTGCGGCCAGCGCCAGGTGTACATGCTCGGCCCGGCCAACGGCGACGCCAGCTGGCTGGACTTCGACCTGGCCTACCGCGACAGCCGCGGCGAACTGCTGGAAAGCCTCAACCAGTGGCTGGCCGAGCACGACCCCGACGCCATCATCGGCTGGAACCTGGTGCAGTTCGACCTGCGCGTGCTGCGCGACCACGCCCAGCGCCTGAAGATCCCCCTGCGCCTGGGCCGCGGCGGTGACGAGATGGGCTGGCGCCAGCACGGCAGCGGCAGCAACCACTACTTCGCCGCGGCGGCCGGGCGGCTGATCATCGACGGCATCGAGGCGCTGCGCTCGGCGACCTGGAGCTTCCCCTCCTTCAGCCTGGAAAGCGTGGCTCAGACGCTGCTCGGCGAAGGCAAGGCGATCGACAACCCCTACGACCGCATGGCCGAGATCGACCGCAAGTTCGCCGAGGACAAACCGGCCCTGGCCCACTACAACCTCAAGGACTGCGAGCTGGTCACGCGCATCTTCGCCAGGACCGAACTGCTGCACTTCCTGCTCGAACGCGCCAGCGTCACCGGCCTGCCCGCCGACCGCAGCGGCGGCTCGGTGGCGGCCTTCACCCACCTGTACCTGCCGCCCATGCACCGCCTGGGCTTCGTCGCCCCCAACCTGGGCGGCAAGCCGCCGGAAGCCAGCCCCGGCGGCTTCGTCATGGACTCGCGGCCGGGTCTGTATGAATCGGTGCTGGTGCTGGACTACAAGAGCCTGTACCCGTCGATCATCCGCAGCTTCCTGATCGACCCGGTGGGCCTGGTGGAAGGCCTGGGCCAGCCGGACGACGAGCACTCGGTGGAAGGCTTCCGCGGCGCCCGCTTCTCGCGCACCCGGCACTGCCTGCCGGCCATCGTCGAGCGCGTGTGGCAGGGCCGCGAGGCGGCCAAGCGCGAGGGCAACAAGCCCCTGTCCCAGGCGCTGAAGATCATCATGAACGCCTTCTACGGCGTGCTCGGCTCCAGCGGCTGCCGCTTCTTCGATCCGCGCCTGGCCTCCTCCATCACCCTGCGCGGGCACCAGATCATGCGCCGCACCCGCGAGCTGATCGAGGCCGAGGGCCAGCAGGTGATCTACGGCGACACCGACTCCACCTTCGTCTGGCTCGGCGGCGCCCACGCCGAAGCGGACGCCGAGCGCATCGGCCGCGCCCTGGTACAGCACGTCAACCAGTGGTGGAAGCAACACCTGCGCGAGGAATTCGGCCTGGAAAGCGCCCTGGAGCTGCAGTACGAAACCCACTACCAGCGCTTCCTGATGCCCACCGTGCGCGGCGCCGAGGAAGGCAGCAAGAAACGCTACGCGGGCCTTGTGCGGCGCGCCGACGGCAGCGAGGAGATGGTCTTCAAGGGCCTGGAGACGGTGCGCACCGACTGGTCGCCGCTGGCCCAGCGCTTCCAGCAGGAGCTGTACGAACGCATCTTCCGCCGCCAGCCCTACCAGGACTACGTGCGCGACTACGTGCGCCGCACCCTGGCCGGCGAGCTGGACGACCTGCTGGTCTACCGCAAGCGCCTGCGCCGGCGCCTGGACGACTACGAACGCAACGTCCCGCCCCACGTCCGCGCGGCCCGCGCCGCCGACGACTACAACCAGAGCCAGGGCCGCCCGCGGCAGTACCAGCACGGCGGCTGGATCAGCTACCTGATCACCGTGGCCGGCCCCGAGCCCCTGGAAAACCGCAGCGCCCCCATCGACTACGAGCACTACCTGACACGCCAGCTGCAACCGGTGGCCGATGCCATCCTGCCCTTCGTCGGGGATGACTTCGGGCGGCTGATCGATCGGCAGATGGAGTTGTTCTGAACACGCCCGCCGGCGAGGACCCCGGCCGAACGTAGGGCGCATAACGCCTACGGCGTCATCCGCCGAATCGCGGACGGAGTCCGCTCCTTGCGTTGCAGGCGAGCATGGCTTCTCGTAGGAGCGAGCTTGCTCGCGAATGGGCCCCGCAGCGGAGTGTGTTCGCGAGCAAGCTCGCTCCTACGAAGAGCACCCCGGCACGGCCTGCAAGACAGTTGCTCCTACAGGTTGACTCCTGACTTCCCGAGCACGCCGGACAGCCCCCTCTCCCTTCGGGGAGAGGGGGCCGGGTCAGTCCCAAACCCTGCAGTCGCCGGCAAACCCCGTTCGCGAGCAAGCTCGCTCCTACGAAAAGCCCCCGGCGGCGCCACGCTCAATCGGCATGAATGTCGTTATGCCGCGTCTCGCGCAGGAACAGCAGCGAGCACACCAGGCTCACGCCGGTGACCAGCACCGGGTACCAGAGGCCGTAGAAGATGTTGCCGGTGTACACCACCAGGGCAAAGGAGATGGTCGGCAGCAGGCCGCCGAACCAGCCGTTGCCGATGTGGTACGGCAGCGACAGCGAGGTGTAGCGGATGCGCGTCGGGAACAGCTCGACCATCAGCGCCGCCAGCGGGCCGTAGCAGCAGGTGGCGATGAAGATCAGCGCGACGATGATGGCGATCACCATCGGCCGGTTCACCAGCGAGGCGTCGGCCTGGGTCGGGTAGCCGGCCTCCTTCACCGCGGCGCCCAGGGCGGCGGCGTCGAAGCCCTCGATGCGCTTCTCGCCCACGCTCACCACCAGCTCGCTGCCAGCCGGCGCGGCCTGGGTGCTGTAGGGCACGCCGCCCTTCACCAGCAGGGTCTTGGCCTTGTCGCAGGGGCTGTCGAATTTGGCCTTGCCCACCGGGTCGAACTGGAAGGTGCAGGTGGCCGGGTCGGCCATCACCACCACCGGGGCCTGGCGCGTGGCCTGGTCGATCTGCGGGTTGGCGTAGTGGGTCAGGGCCTTGAACAGCGGGAAGTAGCACAGCGTGGCCAGCAGCAGGCCGACCACCAGCACCGGCTTGCGCCCGACCTTGTCGGACACCCAGCCGGCCAGCACGAACAGCGGCGCGCCTATCACCAGGGAGATGATCAGCAGCACGTTGGACAGGGCCGGGTCGACCTTGAGCACCTGGGTGAGGAAGAACATCACGTAGAACTGCGCGGCATAGAAGGTCACCGCCTGGCCGGCGTTGATGCTGAACAGGGCGATCAGCACGATCTTCAGGTTGCTCCAGTTGGTGAAGGACTCCTTCAGCGGCGCCTTGCTGACCTTGCCTTCGGCCTTCATCTTCAGGAACGCCGGCGACTCCTGCATCGACAGGCGGATCCAGGTGGAGATGCCCAGCAGCACGATGGACAGCAGGAACGGCAGGCGCCAGCCCCAGCTTTCGAAAGCCTCGCCGGTGAACTGGCGGCAGCCCCAGATCACCAGCAGCGACAGCAGCAGGCCGGCGGTGGCGGTGCACTGGATCCAGCTGGTGTAGGCGCCGCGCTTGTTGGCCGGGGCGTGCTCGGCGACGTAGATGGCCGCGCCGCCGTACTCGCCGCCCAGGGCCAGGCCCTGCAGCAGGCGCAGGGCGATGAGGATGATGGGCGCGGCCACGCCGATGCTGGCGTAGGACGGCAGCAGGCCGACGCAGAAGGTCGACAGGCCCATCAGCAGGATGGTGACGAGGAAGGTGTACTTGCGCCCGATCATGTCGCCCAGGCGGCCGAACACCAGGGCGCCGAAGGGCCGCACCAGGAAGCCGGCGGCGAAGGCCAGCAGGGCGAAGATGAAGGCGGTGGTGTCGTTGACGCCGGCGAAGAACTGCTTGCTGATGACCGCCGCCAGCGATCCGTAGAGGAAGAAGTCGTACCACTCGAACACGGTACCGAGCGAGGAGGCGAAGATCACCTTGCGCTCTTCGCGGCCGCTGGAGCGCCCCCGCTCGAACGACTGGGGCTGTGCTAGATCGGTCATTACGGCTCTCCTGCCCCTCGTGGGGGCTCTTATTGTTGTTTCAGCCTCGACCGCCACGGCCCGGGGGCCGCGCGACGCTGTCTTCTGTCGAACCTGTTCGTCCCGCCGGGGTGGCCGTCAGGACAGGGCCTTCTCCTCGCGCCCGCTGATAGGGATGACCTCGGCGCTGCGCGAGGGTTCGGCAAGAATCATCCGCGCCGCCTTCTCGGCGATCACCAGCACCGGCGAGCAGCTGTTGCCGGAGGTGAGCGCAGGCATGATCGAGGCGTCGGCGATGCGCAGGCCGGGGATGCCGTGCACGCGCAGCTGGCTGTCGACCACCGCGTTCGGCCCCGAGCCCATGCGGCAGGTGCCGGCCGGGTGGAAGATGGTGGTGCCGATGTCCGCCGCGGCGCGCTGCAGGTCTTCCTCGGTCTGGAAGTCCGGGCCGGGCTTGTATTCCTCCGGGCGGAAGCGCGCCAGGGCCGGCGCGGCGGCGATGCGGCGGGTCAGGCGGATGGCGTCGGCGGCCACCCGCAGGTCTTCCGGGTGGCTCAGGTAGTTGGGCTGGATCAGCGGCTTGGCGCGCGCATCGCTGCTGCGGATGCGCACGCTGCCGCGGCTCTGCGGGCGCAGGTCGCACACCGAGGCGGTGAAGGCCGGGAAGGCGTGCAACGGCTCGCCGAAACGCTCCAGGGACAGCGGCTGCACATGGTATTCGAGGTTGGCCGAGGCCTGGCCGGGATCGGATTTGGCGAAGGCGCCCAGCTGGCTCGGCGCCATGGACAGCGGGCCGCTGCGCTTGAACAGGTATTCCAGGCCCATGCCGACCTTGCCCCAGGGCGTGGCGGCGATGCGGTTCAGCGTGCGGGTGCCCTGGATGCGGTAGATCAGCCGCAGCTGCAGGTGGTCCTGGAGGTTCTCGCCGACGGCGGGCAGCTCGTGGCGCACGCCGATGCCCAGTTGCTCCAACAGGGGCCGCGGGCCGATGCCCGAGCGCTGCAGCAGGGCCGGCGAGCCGATGGCGCCGGCGCACAGGATCACCTCGCGGCGCGCCCGCAGTTCGCGGCGGGCGCCCTGCCAGTCCACCACCAGGCCGCGGGCGCGGCCGTCTTCGAGGATCAGCTGCTGCGCCTCGACGTGGGTCAGCACCATCAGGTTCGGGCGCTGTTCGACCGGGCGCAGGAAGGCCTTGGAGGCATTCCAGCGCACGCCGCCACGCTGGTTCACCTGGAAGTAGCCGCAGCCTTCGTTGTCGCCGCCGTTGAAGTCGTCCACCGAAGCGATGCCGGTCTGCGCGGCGGCCTCGCGGAAGGCATCGAGGATTTCCCAGGACAGCCGCTGCTGCTCCACCCGCCATTCGCCGCCGCCATGGTGGATGGCGCTGTCGCCGGCGAAGTGGTCCTCCATGCCGAGGAACAGCGGCAGCAGGTCGTCCCAGCCCCAGCCGGGGTTGCCCTCGGCGGCCCAGCCGTCGTAGTCGCGGGCCTGGCCGCGCATGTAGATCATGCCGTTGATCGAGGAGCAGCCGCCGAGCACGCGGCCACGGGGGTACTTGATGGCGCGGCCGTTGAGGCCGGGGACCGCTTCGGTGTCGAAGCACCAGTCGGTGCGCGGGTTGCCGATGCAGTAGAGGTAGCCGACGGGGATGTGGATCCAGGGGTAGTTGTCCGGGCCGCCGGCCTCGATCAGCAGCACGCGGTTGGCCGGGTCGGCGGACAGCCGGTTGGCCAGCAGGCAGCCGGCGGGGCCGGCACCGACGATCAGGTAGTCGAACGAGTCCAGTGCCTGGGGCATGGGCTGACCTCTTGTTGTTCTTATCGATGCGTCGCTTGAGGCTAGCCGCTCATTCGCGATAAAAAAACGAACATTTCGAGTCAGCTGCTGATCGTTTTCTAACAACGGAGCCCGCCATGTTCGACTGGAACGACCTGCGCTACTTCCTCGAACTGCACCGCAGCGGCCGCCTGCTGGCCACGGCGCGCAAGCTGAACACTACCCATGCCACCGTGGCGCGGCACATCGAGAACATCGAGCGCGACCTGGGCACCCAGCTGTTCGCCCAGCACACCGGCGGCTACCAGCTGACGCCGGCCGGCCTGGCGCTGCTCAGGCACGCCGAGGCCATGGAGAACACCGCCCTCCTCGCCCAGGAGGAAATGAGCCAGAGCATCAGCCCCCTGGGCCAGGTGCGCCTGGGCGTGACCGAGGGCCTGGGCACCATGTTCCTCGCCCCGCGCCTGGGCGAGCTGATGCGCCAGTACCCGGGCCTTGAGCTGGAACTGGTGTCGGTGCCGCGCTTCGTCAGCATCACCAACCGCGAGGCCGACATCGCCATCACCCTGGAAAGGCCCAACGCCGACCTGGTGATCAGCCGCCGCCTGACGCGCTACCGCCTGAGCCTGTTCGCCAGCCCCGCCTACCTGGAAAAGGCCCCACCGCTGCGCGACCGCGACGACCTGTGCAAGCACCAGTGGATCGGCTACGTGGACGACCTGCTGTTCAGCCAGGAACTGATGTTCCACCACAGCTTCTGCCGCCACCCCCAGGTGGTGTTCCGCAGCACCAGCGTGGTGGCCCAGCAACAGGCCGCCCAGGCCGGCGTCGGCCTGGCCATCCTGCCCCAGTTCATGGGCCTGCACGACCCGCTGCTGGTGCCGGTGCTGCCGGGGGAGTTCATCGAGCGGGAGTACTGGATGTGTACGCGGCGGGAACTGCACCGGTCGGTACGACTGAGGTTGGTTTGGGATTTTCTGCTGGGGCTGTGCGAGAGGGAGCAGGGGTTCTGGTGGAGGGCAAGGCCACTGCGCCTCTGTAGACGCGACGCCCGCTATCAACACGCGCGTTCCGCGGCCAGGCCGGAAACCTGGTCCAGCGTCTGGAGAAACTCGCCTACCTCGCGCCGCGAGCGCAGATGGACGATCCGCCGCTCCTGCCGGTGCGCGTCCAGCAACGCCATCACCTTGGGGCGGCTGCGCTTCGGGTAGTTCCATATCCAGCTCAGGAACGCCGGGTCGGGCAGTTGCTCGGGGCAGCCTTCGGCCATGTCGGGGCGGACCTGGCCGCGATAGCGGAAGCCGCGACGCAGGGCGCGCCACAGGCAGAGCAGCGGTGGCAGGTCGAGGAAGATCACGGTGTCGCAGGCGGCCAGGCGCTGCGCCAGGGTGCCGGAGTAGTTGCCGTCCATCACCCAGCGCTCGCCCAGGCAGAGCGCCTGTACGCGGGCCTGCCAGTCCGGTTTTTCCGGCTCTTGCCAGCCGGGCTGCCAGTACAGCGCGTCCATGTGGATGACCGGTAGCGCCAGGCGTTGGCCGAGAGCTGCGGACAAGGTGCTCTTGCCGCTGCCACCGGAGCCGATGATCAGGATTTTTTGCACAGAACGCTCCCTGTTGGCCTGCTGTGGGCCGCGTATTGTGCGGCAACCCTGCTGTTGGCGTTAAGTGAGTCCAGGCGAACTATCTTGCAGGCCGAACCGCGGCGCTCTTCGTAGGATGGGTGGAGCGAAGCGATACCCATCGCCGTGCTCGGCCAAGCATCGGCCTTGCCGGCGGGATCGCGGACGGAGTCCGCTCCTACAGGTCGCCGGGAAACACGCTATTCCCTCCCCGTAGGAGCGGACCTTGTCCGCGATCGCCGGAGGTTTCGGCGCGGATCGTGGATAAGATCCGCTCCGCTGCCTCACCCACGCCATTCCCATGTAGGAGCGCGCCCTGCGCGCGAATCGCGGGCAGGGCCCGCTCCTACAGGATGCATGGGCTTGGTCGAGGGGGTTATTCCGCGCGGGCGTGTTCGACCTTGTCCGAGGCGGACCAGATGCGGTAACGGACTTCGACGTCCTTGGGCGCGTAGATCACGATCGGCAGCTTGCTGTTGTAGCGCAGCAGGAAGCCGTCGCCGACCACAGGTACGAAGTCCTTCCTGCTCTTGCCTTGCGGGCAGGCCATCAGGGTGCTGGCCGGGCCGCTGACCTTGTCCAGGCGGTAGTAGGGGTAGCCCCAGCCTTCCAGGGTCTTTTCCTCCAGGCTGCCGCCCAGGCGCTGGCGGTTGCAGTCGACGGCCAGGGTCTTGCCGGCCAGGACCTCGACCTTGAAGTTCTCTTCCTGCGCCTGCTTGGGCAGGTGGATGACCTGCCGCACGAAACCGTCCTCGGCCTTGGGATAAGGCGCCACGTCTTCGAGCTTGGCGGCGTTGGCCAGGGTAGCGGTGGCGCTGAGCAGCAGCGCGGTGGAGAGGGTGAAACGGGTGCAGGGCATGACGCCTCCTTGCCGGTTGAAGGACGAACGCAACGCGCGGATGCGTTCGTCCGGATTGCTTGCGTCCCTTCGACAGCCTGAATGTGCGAATGCTCCTACATGCGCGCCCTCAAGCCTTGCCAAGTTGTTTCAGGCTACTTCACCGCCGCTCTTGGCCTGCTGCTCCAGGTGGGCCTGCAGTTGCGGGTCGAGCTGGAGCTGGTAGGCCAGTTCGTCCAGGTAGTTGCGTTCGCTTTCCTGCTGGTCGTCCACCAGCATCACGCTGGCCAGGTACATTTCCGCGGCCTTGCCGGGGTCGCCCTGGGCGGCCTGGGCCACGTCGGCGGCTTCGAGGGGTTTGCGCACCTCGTTGTCGAGCCAGGCCTGCAGTTCCGGCTCGCCGGCGTGGAGGGAGATTTCCGCGTAGATCGCCTGCTTTTCCTTGTCGTCGATGCGGCCGTCGGCCTTGGCCGCGGCGATCAGGGCGATGAGGATGGCGTGGCTGTGGGCTTCGGCTTCGTCGCCGGAGAGCTGGTCGACGGTGGTCGGCGCCTGTTGCGGCGCGGCGGCCGCCTGTTGCTGCTGCCAGTTCTGGTAGGCCTGGAAGGCCATCATGCCAAGGGAGGCGAGCATGGCGTAGTTGACCCCGCCGCCGCTGGAGCGCCCCTGGCTGACCGGGGCGCCGCCGCCGAGCATGCTGCCCAGCACACCGCCCAGGCCGCCCAGGCCACCGGCCGATGCACCCCCGCCGGTGGCGCCGCCGAGCAGGCCGCCGAGCAGCCCTCCGAGGCCACCCAGGCCGCCTGCGCCGCCTTGTTGCGCCTGCGCGCCCTGGCCGGCCCGCAGCAGTTGTTCCAGCAGATCCGTGGTGTTCATGGCAGCGCCCTCGGCGTGGTTGCGGTCAGGCAACGATAGTCCCGGTGGCGAATTCCGCCAATGCCGTCCGGGACTATTCAGGGGCGCGCTGAGAATCAGGCCGGCAGTGCCTGCAGGGCCTTCTGCGCCTGGGCTTCCAGTTCAGCCTTGAGGCCGGGGTCGAGGCTCAGCTGGCGGGCCAGTTCGTCGAGGTAGGCGCGCTCCATGTAGTTTTCCTCGTCCACCATCAGCAGGCTGGCCAGGTACATCTCGGCGGCCATTTCCTCGCTCTGCGCGGCCCCCGCCACTTCCCGCGGGTCCAGCGGCTTGGCCAGTTCGCGGTCGAGCCAGCCCTGCAGCTCCAGGTCGCCGGTGAGCTTGGCGATCTCGCCGTCGATCAACTGGCGTTCGCGGGCGTCGATGTGGCCGTCGGCCTTGGCCGCCGCCACCAGGGCGCGGAGGATCGCGTGGCTGTGGGCTTCGGCTTCCACCGGCGGCAGGCGGTCGACGGTCTGCGGTTCGCCGCGCGGCGCGCTGGCCTGCTGGCGCTGCCAGTTGCCGTAGGCCTTGTAGGCGATCACCCCGAGGGCGGCCAGGCCGCCGTAGGCGACTACCTTGCCGCCCATCTTGCGCGCCTTCTTGCTGCCCAGCAGCAGGCCCAGCGCGCCGGCGGCCAGGGCGCCGCCACCGGCGCCGGAGAGCAGGCTGCCGATGTCCAGGCCGACCTTGCCGGCGCCCTGCCCGGCCTGTGGCTGGCCGCCGGCCTGGGCGAGCCCCTTGTTCTGCAGGAGTTCCTGGCCGGATTTGAGCAGTTGGTCGAGCAGGCCACGGGTGTTCATGGCGGTCTCCTGGGTCGGTTGGGGGGAAACTTCGACTCTAGCGCCCGCCCACGGGGGCGCGCAGGCGCAGAGTGCTTCGGGATATTGCTGAATCGGCGCCCCATCTATAGGAGCGCGCCCTGCGCGCGATTCGCGGGCAGGGCCCGCTCCTACGTTCCAGGCGAGCGTGGCTTCTCGTAGGAGCGAGCTTGCTCGCGAACAAACGCGGTGCCATGCGGTTCGCGAGCAAGCTCGCTCCTACGAAGAGCAACTAGGCGCAGGCCGCGAGACAGTTGCTCCTACAAGTGCAGGAGAACCCCATCGCCATGGCCGCATGGGTTTCGCCGAGGCTCACCCCATCCTACGAAGAGCACCCTGTGCTTGCGCCTTCCATTCGATTTAAAAGAATGTTCCCATGGATTTTCGATAAAGCACAAAGCCATGGCCCACCACCATGATGACCCTGCGCCAGATCCGCCATTTCATCGCCGTCGCCGAGACCGGCTCGATCTCCGCCGCCGCCCAGGCGGTGTTCATTTCCCAGTCCACCCTGACGCTGGCCATCCAGCAACTGGAGGAGGAGATCGGCGTGCGCCTGTTCGAGCGCCACGCCAAGGGCATGACGCTCACCCACCAGGGCCACCAGTTCCTGCGCCAGGCGCACCTGATCCTGGCCACGGTGGAGAACGCCAAGCGCAGCCTGCAGCAGAGCACCGACAAGGTGGCCGGCAGCCTGACCATAGGCGTGACCAGCCTGGTGGCCGGCTACTACCTGGCCGACCTGATCACCCGCTTCCAGCGCGCCTACCCCAACGTGCAGACCCGCGTAGTGGAGGACGAGCGGCCTTATATAGAGCACCTGCTGGTGAGCGGCGAGATCGACGTGGGCGTGCTCATCCTCTCCAACCTGGAGGACCGCCACGCCCTGCAGACCGAGGTGCTCACCCACTCGCCGCACCGCCTCTGGCTGCCGGCCCAGCACCCGCTGCTGGAGCGCGACAGCATCGGCCTGGCGGACGTCGCCGGCGAGCCGCTGATCCAGCTCAACGCCGACGAGATGGGCCTGCACACCCAGCGCATCTGGTCGCGCGCCGGGCTGGCGCCGCAGGTGACACTGCGCACCGCCTCGGTGGAAGCCGTGCGTAGCCTGGTGGCGGCGGGCCTGGGCCTGTCGATCCAGCCGGACATGACCTACCGCCCCTGGTCCCTGGAGGGCGACATCATCGAGGCGCGCCCGCTGGTGGACCTGGGCGAGCCGCTGGACGTCGGCCTGGCCTGGCGCCGCGGCACGGCGCGGCCGGCGCTGGTGGACCCGTTCCTCACCGTGGCCCGCGAACAACCCAACGCCAAGCGGCCATCGATCTAGCAGCTTTCGATTTAATCGAATGCCGCTTTCAGTATTTAGAATTTGTCGACCTCAAGCCCGGAATCTAGTCTCTCGCTTCATACAAAAGGGCCGGTTCCGGGCAGCCCCTCCGGAGCACGCCAATGGCCCCCGAAAACAAGACCGAGAAGAAAAGAGCCGCGAAGATGAACGCCCTTGCGAGCACCCCGCCCCTGTACACCGAGCTGCTGATCGACGGTCAGCTGGCAGCCGGCCAGGGCCTCGCCGAGGCCATCCTCAACCCCGCCAGCGGCGAAACCCTGGTCAGCGTCGCCGATGCCTCCCCCGAGCAGATCGAGCGGGCCATCGACGCCGCCCAGCGCGCCTTCCCGGCCTGGTCGCGGACCACCCCCGCGCAACGCTCCGCCGCCCTGCTGGCGATCGCCGACGCCATCGACAAGCGCGCCGACGCCCTCGCCCGCCTGGAGGCCCTGAACTGCGGCAAGCCGCTGCACCTGGCGCGGCAGGACGACATCCCGGCCACCGCCGACGTGTTCCGCTTCTTCGCTGGCGCCGTGCGCTGCCAGCAGGGCCAGCTGGCCGGCGAGTACGTGCCCGGGCACACCAGCATGGTGCGCCGCGACCCGGTGGGCGTGGTGGCCTCCATCGCGCCCTGGAACTACCCGCTGATGATGGCGGCGTGGAAGATCGCCCCGGCCCTGGCCGCCGGCAACACCCTGGTGTTCAAGCCTTCCGAGCACACCCCGCTGTCGATCCTGGCGCTGGCCCCGGCATTGGCCGACATCCTCCCGCCGGGCGTTCTCAACATAGTCTGCGGCGGCGGCGAGAACGTCGGCAGCCACCTGGTCGGCCACCCGCGGGTGCGCATGGTGTCGCTGACCGGCGACATCGTCACCGGGCAGAAGATCCTCCAGGCCGCCGCGCGCACCTTGAAGCGCACCCACCTGGAGCTGGGCGGCAAGGCGCCGGTCATAGTCTGCAACGACGCCGACATCGAGGCGGTCGTCCAGGGCGTGCGCACCCACGGCTACTACAACGCCGGGCAGGACTGCACCGCCGCCTGCCGCATCTACGCCCAGGCCGGCATCCACGACCGCCTGGTGGCCGAGCTGGGCGAGGCCGTGGCCAGCATCCGTTTCGCCCGCAAGCGCGATGCGGACAACGAGATCGGCCCGCTGATCAGCGCCCGCCAGCGCGACCGCGTGGCCAGCTTCGTCGAACGTGCCCTGGGCCAGCCGCACATCGAGCGGGTGACCGGCGCCGCCGTGCATTCCGGCCCCGGTTTCTACTACCAGCCCACGCTGCTGGCCGGCTGCCGGCAGCAGGACGAGATCGTCCAGCGCGAGGTGTTCGGCCCGGTGGTCACCGTGACCCGCTTCGAGCAACTGGAGCAGGCGGTGGACTGGGCCAACGACTCCGAGTACGGCCTGGCCTCCTCGGTGTGGACGCAGAACCTGGACAAGGCCTTCCAGATCGCCAACCGCCTGCAGTACGGCTGCACCTGGATCAACACCCATTTCATGCTCGCCAGCGAGATGCCCCACGGCGGCCTCAAGCGCTCGGGCTACGGCAAGGACCTGTCCAGCGACTCGCTGCAGGACTACAGCGTGGTGCGCCACATCATGGCCCGCCACGGCGACCGGCTGGACTGAACCACCCGGCGGGCCCGCCCGCCGGTACATAAGAAGCGCCCCGGCGGTACGCCGCGCGAGGGCCGTTGCTCGATTGACACTGCCCCACCAATAGAGACAACAAACGAGGGAGACATCGCATGCGCAAGACCGCACTGCTCAGCGCCATCACCACCGCCCTGCTGGCCAGCGCCGGCGTACAGGCCGCCGATGCCATCAAGGCGGTCGGCGCCGGTGAGGGCCGCCTGGACATCATCGCCTGGCCCGGCTACATCGAACGCGGCCAGTCCGACAAGGCCTACGACTGGGTCACCCAGTTCGAGAAGGACACCGGCTGCCAGGTCAACGTGAAGACCGCTGCCACCTCCGACGAGATGGTCAGCCTGATGGCCAAGGGCGGCTACGACCTGGTCACCGCCTCCGGCGACGCCTCGCTGCGCCTGATCTACGGCAAGCGCGTGCAACCGATCAACCCCGAGCTGATCCCCAACTGGAAGAACATCGACGCGCGCCTGAAGGATGCGCCCTGGTACACCGTCGCCGGCAAGACCTACGGCACCCCCTACCAGTGGGGCCCGAACCTGCTGATGTACAACACCAAGGTCTTCCCCAAGGCGCCGGACAGCTGGAGCGTGGTGTTCGAGGCGCAGAACCTGCCCGACGGCAAGCCGAACAAGGGCCGCGTGCAGGCCTACGACGGCCCCATCTACATCGCCGACGCCGCGCTGTACCTGAAGAGCACCAAGCCGGAACTGGGCATCCAGGACCCGTACCAGCTGACCGAGGCGCAGTACGCCGCCGTGCTCGACCTGCTGCGCAAGCAGCATTCGCTGATCCACCGCTACTGGCACGACGCGACCGTGCAGATGAGCGACTTCAAGAACGAGGGCGTCGCCGCCTC
This sequence comes from Pseudomonas sp. 273, assembly GCF_029201425.1. NCBI lineage: Bacteria > Pseudomonadati > Pseudomonadota > Gammaproteobacteria > Pseudomonadales > Pseudomonadaceae > Pseudomonas > Pseudomonas sp. 273. Next base: position 877,297 of record NZ_CP116775.1, on the reverse strand, counting down.
CAGCTCCTGGCCGTACCAGGCCAACGCGCTGAAGGGCGAGAAGCAGCCGATCGCCACCGTGTTCCCGAAAGAGGGCGTCACCGGCTGGGCCGACACCACCATGCTGCACGCCGAGGCCGCGCACCCGAACTGCGCCTACAAGTGGATGAACTGGTCGCTGGAGCCCAAGGTGCAGGGCGACGTGGCCGCCTGGTTCGGCTCGGTGCCAGCCGCGCCGGAAGGCTGCAAGGCCAGCGAGCTGCTCGGCGGCGAAGGCTGCGCCACCAATGGCTTCGACCAGTTCGAGAAGATCGCCTTCTGGAAGACCCCGCAGGCCGAGGGCGGCAAGTTCGTGCCGTACAGCCGCTGGACCCAGGACTACATCGCGATCATGGGCGGCCGCTAAGCCAGCGCCGTAGGGACATCCGTAGGATGGGTTGAGCTCCGCGAAACCCATCACCGCGGAGCGATGCCCGATCGATGGGTATCGCTTCGCTCAACCCATCCTACGTCCCGCTTTCCCGACATCCGTTTCTGATCCACCCGATTTTTCCGGGCAGGGCCTTCGTACGCCGATTTCCTGCCCCTGGAGCGTGCCCCATGACCACCCCCGCTGTTCAATTCACCCAGGTCTCCCGCCAGTTCGGCGAGGTGAAAGCCGTCGACCGGGTGTCCATCGACATCAAGGACGGCGAGTTCTTCTCCATGCTCGGCCCCTCGGGTTCGGGCAAGACCACCTGCCTGCGCCTGATCGCCGGCTTCGAGCAGCCCAGCGCAGGCTCCATCCGCATCCACGGCGAGGAGGCCGCCGGGCTGCCGCCCTACCAGCGCGACGTGAACACGGTGTTCCAGGACTACGCGCTGTTCCCGCACATGAACGTGCTGGAGAACGTCGCCTACGGCCTGAAGGTGAAGGGCGTGGCCAAGGCCGAGCGCCTCAAGCGCGCCGAAGAGGCCCTGGGCATGGTCGCCCTGGGCGGCTACGGCGGCCGCAAGCCGGTGCAGCTGTCCGGCGGCCAGCGCCAGCGCGTGGCCCTGGCCCGGGCCCTGGTCAACCGCCCGCGCGTGCTGCTGCTGGACGAGCCCCTGGGCGCGCTGGACCTGAAGCTGCGCGAGCAGATGCAGAGCGAGCTGAAGAAGCTGCAGCGCCAGCTGGGCATCACCTTCATCTTCGTCACCCACGACCAGGGCGAAGCGCTGTCCATGTCCGACCGCGTGGCGGTGTTCAACAAGGGCCGCATCGAGCAGGTGGACACCCCGCGCAACCTCTACATGAAGCCGGCCACGCCCTTCGTCGCCGAGTTCGTCGGCACCTCCAACGTGCTGCGCGGCGACCTCGCCCGGCAGCTCACCGGCAACGCCCAGCCGTTCTCCATCCGCCCCGAGCACATCCGCTTCGCCAGCGGCGAGCGCGCGGCCTGCGACCTGGAGATCAGCGGCCTGCTGCACGACATCCAGTACCAGGGCGCCGCCACCCGCTACGAGATCCGCCTGGACAACGGCCAGAACCTCTGCCTGAGCCAGGCCAACAGCCAGTGGGACGCCGCCGCCGTCGCCCACCAGCCGGGGCAGCGCGTGACCGCGCGCTGGGCGCGCGAGGCCATGGTGGCGCTGAACGAGGGCGCCTGAGATGGAACTGACGATGAACGCGCCGGCGCCTACGGCCGGCAACGGCCCACTGCGGCGCCTGTCCAACCTGCTGTACCGCAAGCCGACGCTGTACCTCTCGCTGCTGCTGGTGCCGCCGCTGCTGTGGTTCGGCGCGATCTACCTGGGTTCGCTGCTGACCCTGATGTGGCAGGGCTTCTACACCTTCGACGACTTCACCATGACGGTGACGCCGGACCTGACCTGGGCCAACTTCGCCGCCCTGTTCACCCCGGCCAACTTCGACATCATCCAGCGCACGGTGCTGATGGCGGTGGCCGTGTCCATCGCCAGCGGCGTGGTGGCCTTCCCCATCGCCTACTACATGGCGCGCTATACCAGCGGCAAGACCAAGGCCTTCTTCTACATCGCGGTGATGATGCCGATGTGGGCCAGCTACATCGTCAAGGCCTACGCCTGGACCCTGCTGCTGGCCAAGGGCGGGTGGCGATGTGGTTCGTGCACCACCTCGGCCTGCAATGGCTGCTGGACCTGCTGATGGACGTTCCCGGCGTGGGCGGCAACACCCTGTCCACCTCGCACCTGGGGCGCTTCCTGGTGTTCGTGTACATCTGGCTGCCGTTCATGATCCTGCCGATCCAGGCCTCCCTGGAGCGCCTGCCGCCGTCGCTGCTGCAGGCCTCGGCGGACCTCGGCGCGCACCCGCGGCAGACCTTCTTCCAGGTGATCCTGCCGCTGTCGATCCCGGGCATTGCCGCCGGCTCGATCTTCACCTTCAGCCTGACCCTCGGCGACTTCATCGTGCCGCAGCTGGTGGGTCCGCCGGGCTACTTCATCGGCAGCATGGTCTACGCCCAGCAGGGCGCGATCGGCAACATGCCGATGGCCGCCGCCTTCACCCTGGTGCCCATCGTGCTGATCGCCCTGTACCTGTCCATCGTCAAACGCCTGGGGGCCTTCGATGCACTCTGACAAAGCTTCCTGGGGCCTGAAAGCGGCCGCCTGGGGCGGGCTGGTGTTCCTGCACTTCCCGATCCTGATCATCTTCCTGTACGCCTTCAACACCGAGGACGCCGCGTTCAGCTTCCCGCCGCAGGGCTTCACCCTGCACTGGTTCAGCGTCGCCTTCGCCCGCCAGGACGTGCTGGAGTCGATCACCCTGTCGCTGAAGATCGCCTGCGTCGCCACCCTGATCGCCATGCTCCTGGGCACCCTGGCCGCGGCCGCGCTGTACCGCCGCGACTTCTTCGGCAAGGAAGGCATCTCGCTGATGCTGATCCTGCCCATCGCCCTGCCCGGCATCATCACCGGCATCGCGCTGCTGTCGGCGTTCAAGACCCTCGGCATCGAGCCGGGCTTCCTGACCATCGTCATCGGCCACGCGACCTTCTGCGTGGTGATCGTCTACAACAACGTGATCGCGCGCTTCCGCCGCACCTCCCACAGCCTCATCGAAGCCTCGATGGACCTGGGCGCCGACGGCTGGCAGACCTTCCGCCACGTGATCCTGCCGAACCTCGGCTCGGCCCTGCTGGCCGGCGGCATGCTGGCCTTCGCGCTGTCCTTCGACGAGATCATCGTCACCACCTTCACCGCCGGCCACGAGCGCACCCTGCCGATCTGGCTGCTCAACCAGCTGACGCGCCCGCGCGACGTCCCGGTGACCAACGTGGTGGCCATGCTGGTGATGCTGGTGACCATGCTGCCGATCCTTGGCGCCTACTACCTGACCAAGGGTGGCGAGGGTGTGGCGGGGAGTGGCAAGTGACACCGTGCCGTGCGGCCCTCTCCCTAACCCTCTCCCTTCGGAGCGGGGCGCGTAGCCAGGGCGGGGGGAGAGGGAAAAGCCCCCGCTCCGAAACAACAGACCCCCTCAGGACTGCCGTAAACGGCGGCCCCATAAAAGAAACCCCAACGAATACCTGCAAGCTCCTGACCAAGAGGACTTAAAGAATGCAAACCAAACTGCTGATCAACGGCCAACTGGTCGCTGGCGAAGGCGAGAAGCTCGCCGTACTCAACCCGTCCCTGGGCACCCCCTGGTGGAGATCGCCGAGGCCTCGCCGGCCCAGGTCAACGCCGCGGTGGAAGCCGCCGACGCCGCCTTCGACAGCTGGTCGCAGACCGCACCGAAGGACCGCTCGCTGCTGCTGCTGAAACTGGCCGACGCCATCGACGCCAACGCCGAGGAGCTGGCCCGCCTGGAATCCAGCAACTGCGGCAAGCCCTACAGCGCGGCGCTGAACGACGAACTGCCGGCCATCGCCGACGTGTTCCGCTTCTTCGCCGGCGCCAGCCGCGTGCTGCAAGGCTCCGCTGCGGGCGAGTACCTGCCCGGCCACACCTCGATGATCCGCCGCGACCCGGTGGGCGTGGTGGCCTCCATCGCGCCCTGGAACTACCCGCTGATGATGGCCGCCTGGAAGCTGGGCCCGGCCCTGGCCGCCGGCAACACCGTGGTGCTCAAGCCCTCCGAGCAGACGCCGCTGACCGCCCTGCGCCTGGCCGAGCTGATCGCCGAAATCTTCCCCGCTGGCGTGGTCAACATGGTCTTCGGCCGCGGCCCGAGCGTCGGCGAGCCGCTGACCACCCACCCGAAGGTGCGCATGGTCTCGCTGACCGGCTCGGTGGCCACCGGCAGCCGCATCATCGCCGGCACCGCCGATACCGTTAAGCGCATGCACATGGAACTGGGCGGAAAGGCCCCGGTGATCATCTTCGACGACGCCGACATCGACGCCGCCGTGGAAGGCATCCGCACCTTCGGCTTCTACAACGCCGGGCAGGACTGCACCGCCGCCTGCCGCATCTACGCGCAGAAGGGCGTGTACGCCAGGTTCGTGCAGAAGCTGGGCGAAGCCGTCGGCAGCATCCGCTACGGCGAGCAGGACGACCCGGACACCGAGCTCGGCCCGCTGATCACCGAGCAACACCTGCAGCGCGTCGAAGGCTTCGTCGAGCGCGCCCGCCAGGTGCCGCACATCCAGGTGGTCACCGGCGGCAAGCGCGCCGACCGCCCCGGCTTCTTCTTCGAGCCGACCGTGCTGGCCGGCGCCCGCCAGGACGACGAAGTGGTGCGCCGCGAGATCTTCGGCCCGGTGGTCTCGGTCACCGAGTTCGACGACGAGGCGCAGGCCCTGGCCTGGGCCAACGATTCCGACTACGGCCTGGCCTCCTCGGTGTGGACCCGCGACGTCGGCCGCGCCCACCGCCTGGCGGCCCGCCTGCAGTACGGCTGCACCTGGGTCAACACTCACTTCATGCTGGTCAGCGAAATGCCCCACGGCGGCGTGAAGCATTCCGGCTACGGCAAGGACATGTCCATGTACGGGCTGGAGGACTACACCGCCGTCCGCCATGTGATGTTCAAGCACTGAGGCAAGTCGCTGGGCCCTCGCGTTCGCGGGGGCCCAGCGCCTCGGGCCACCCGGCCCACAACCCCGCGGGCGCGCCCGCAACGGAGGCAAGCATGCGTCACCTCGTCAGAGCGTTCTACCTGCTGTCGCTGTTCACCCTCGCCGGCCTGGCCCAGGCTGGCGAGACGCCGAAACAGATAGTCGACGCCTACATGGCCGCGTGGAACGCCCACGACGCCGAGAAGGCCGCCGGCTACCTGGCCAAGGACGCGGAGTACTTCGACGTCACCGTCGGCACCCCGCAGAAGGGCCGCGAGGCCGCGCGCGACAACGTCATCAAGGTCTTCGTCGGCGCCGTGCCGGACCTGAAGTGGAAGATGAACGGCACGCCCATCGTCAGCAAGGACGGCATCGCCTTCCAGTGGACCTTCAGCGGCACCAACACCGGCGCCTGGGACGCCCAGACCCCGGCGACCAACAAGCCGCTGTCGTTCGACGGCGTGAGCTATGTGAAGGTCAAGGATGGCAAGATCGTGTACCAGGGGGATTACTACGACGCCCTGGGGTTGCATAAGCAGTTGGGGTGGTGAGGTTGGCCTGGGGCTGGAAGGTTTGCGCTGGCCCCACCAACCCTCTCCCCCGCCCTCTCCCTGAAGGGAGAGGGAGCCTTACGGTTTGAAGCGCAACATCGATGCTCGCCGGCGAGCACCGCCCATTCCCACTGGCACGGACAGCCCCCTCTCCCTTCAGGGAGAGGGTTGGGGAGAGGGAGCGGAGTCAAACCATCACGCCAACATCGCAGGAATACACGGTTCGCGAGCAAGCTCGCTCCTACGAAAATACGAAAAGCCCCCCGCCATCAAACCTCGATGATCACCTTCAACGCCTTGTTCTGCGCCGCCTTGCCGAAGGTCTCGTAGGCCTGGAGGATGTCGCCCAGGGCGAAGCGGTGGGTGATCAGTTGCTCGGGCTGCAGCTTGCCGGCCTGCACGCTCTTGAGCAGCATCGGCGTGGTCACCGCGTCCACCAGGCGGGTGCGCAGGGTGATGTTGTGCGACCACAGGCGCTCCAGGTGCAGTTGCACCGGCACCCCGTGCACGCCGAGCACGGCGATGTCGCCGCCGGGGGCGATCAGTTCCTCGCACAGGCTGAAGGTGCTGGGCACGCCCACCGCCTCCACCGCGCTGTCCACGCCCAGGCCGTCGGTCAGCGCGCGGACTTTCTCCAGCAACTGCGGGTCGCCGGCGTTGAAGCAGTCGGTGGCGCCGAAGCCCCTGGCCACTTCCAGGCGGTTGTCGTCCAGGTCGATCATGATGATCCGCGCCGGCGAGTAGAACTGCGCGGTGAGCAGCGCGGCCAGGCCCACCGGGCCGGCGCCGACGATGGCGACGTTGCCGCCGGGCTGTACGCGGCCGTTGAGCACGCCGCACTCGAAGCCGGTGGGGAGGATGTCGCTGAGCATCACCATGGCCTCCTCGTCCACCCCGGCGGGCAGGTGGTAGAGGCTGGTGTCGGCGTGGGGGATGCGCACCTTCTCGGCCTGGGTGCCGTCGATCAGGTGGCCGAGGATCCAGCCGCCGGTGCGGCAGTGCGAGGTCATGCCCCTGCGGCAGAAGTCGCACTTGCCGCAGGCGCTGATGCAGGAGATGAGCACGCGGTCGCCGGGCTTGAACTGGCTGACCGCCGAGCCGACCTGCTCGACTACCCCGACGCCCTCGTGGCCGAGGATGCGCCCGGGTTTGCAGGCCGGCACGTCGCCCTTGATGATGTGCAGGTCGGTGCCGCACAGGGTGGTGCGGACCAGGCGCACCACCGCATCGCCGGGGGCCTGCAGGGTAGGGTCGGGGCGCTCTTCCAGGGCGATGTCGCCGACACCGCGGTAGACCAGGGCTTTCATGGCCGGGCTCCTTTCGGGGAATGGTCCGGACAGGCTAGTCCCGCCCCGGCGGCCGGGGCCTGATCCCGATCAAAGGCTCATTCGGCGGTGGGCAGCTCGGTGATGTGGATTTCCGTCAGCAGCGGCTCGGGCTTGAGCTGGCTGCGCTTGAGCAGCGGGCAGAAGCGCGCCAGGCTGCCGATCAGCTCCCACTGGGTCTCCAGGTCGCCGGCCAGCCGGGTGATGTCGTTCAGCGCGCGCTGGCCGACCTGCTGCAGGTGCGGGTCGGTGCTGCGGCCCAGCTCCAGGGACAGCTGGCCGATCAGGGTGCTGAGGGCGGACATGTTGCGCGTCGCCAGGGCCAGGATGTTCGCCAGCAGGGCGATTTCCGACTCTGGCACGGCAGAGGGTGAGGTGTGTGCGTCCATGCGTCTACCCGTGGGGAATGCGTCGTCCTGACGCGTCGCAGCGGAGCATAGCAGCAAAAGGCCTGCATGCGACCCATTTCACATTTCGTTGCGGCAAGCCCCGGCGCGCCGCCCGACGGGCGGCGCGCCACGGCCTCAGGCTTCGCCCAGGGGCTTGCGCGCCGGCGTGCCGCGCTGCGCCGCGCGCAGGTACTGCGGCGGCCAGGGCACCTGCTGGCCGCCCAGCTCGTCGGCGGCGTTGAGCGGCCAGTAGGGCTCGCGCAACAGCTCGCGGGCCAGCAGGATCAGGTCGGCCTGGCCGGTGCGCAGGATGTGCTCGGCCTGCACCGGCTCGGTGATCATGCCCACGGTGCTGCTGGCGATCTCGGCCTCCTTGCGCACGCGCTCGGCGAACTGCGTCTGGTAGCCCGGCCCCACCGGGATCTCGGCGTTCACCGCGGTGCCGCCGGAGGACACGTCGATCAGGTCCACGCCCAGGCCCTTCAGGCGCCGGGCCAGTTCCACCGTCTCGTCGGGGTTCCAGCCGTCCTCCACCCAGTCGGTGGCCGACAGGCGCACCAGCAGCGGCAGTTCCTCGGGCCATACCTCGCGCACCGCCTGGGTCACTTCCAGCAGGTAGCGGATGCGGTTCTCGAAGCAGCCGCCGTACTGGTCGCGGCGCTGGTTGGACAGCGGCGAGAGGAACTGGTGCAGCAGGTAGCCGTGGGCCGCGTGCACCTCCACCACCTTGAAGCCGGCCACCAGGGCGCGCTCGGCGGCGCGGACGAAGGCCTGGGTGACTTCGGCCATCTGCTCTTCGCTCAGCGCCGCGGGGGTGGTGTGCTTGGGATCGAAGGGGATGGCCGACGGCGCCACCGGCACCCAGCCGCCCTCGGCCACCGGCATGCTGCCCGGCTTGCCCAGCCAGGGCGCATAGGTGCTGGCCTTGCGGCCGGCATGGGCCAGCTGGATGCCGGCCACCGCCCCTGGGACTCGATGAAGCGGGTGATGCGCCGCAGGGGCTCGACCTGCTCGTCCTTCCACAGGCCCAGGTCGCGGTCGGTGATGCGCCCTTCCGGGACCACCGCGGTGGCCTCCACTATGACCAGGCCGGCGCCGCCCACGGCGCGGCTGCCCAGGTGCACCAGGTGCCAGTCGTTGGCCAGGCCGTCCTCGGCCGAGTACTGGCACATGGGGGAAACGCCGATGCGGTTGGGCAAGGTCAGTTGGCGCAGGGTCAGGGGCTCGAACAGCTGGCTCATGGCTACACTCCCTCAGGTTCTTTCAACGAATGATCGACACTTCAACTGTAGACCGGGTTGGCCGGCCAACACGCCAATCGTTCGTCCGCGAACCCTTCAGCCCGGCGCCGGCAGCTCTAGCTCCAGGCCGTAGCGGCGTTGCGCGTCGCGGCGCAGCACGCCGCTGGCATGCAGGCGCCGCAGGGTCTGGCGCACGCAGTTGGGCGAGATGGGCGCGGCTTCGTCCAGCAGGCGCTGGTGCAGCGCCGAAACGCTGTAGAAACCGCCGGTGCAGAGCACGTCCAATACCTTCAGGCGCGGCAGGCTGCAACGCAGGCCGGCCAGTTCGAGCAGCTTGCGCGCCGGGCGCAGCTCGCGGCGCAGCGCCAGCGGCGGGACTTCGGGCCGGCCGCCGGCGGCCGCGTCGGGGAAGCGATGATGGAGGGTCACGAAAGGGTCCTTTTCCGGGCCGCCATTGCGGCTTTCTCCTATAGAAGACGAACGAGCGGGGCAAAACCGGCAACCGAGGCGACGAAACAATTTCTTGCAAAGCCCCATTGCCGGTTTTTCCTTCTCGCCCGTCCTACTCCATAGAATCCCTCGTCGAGCACGAGGCCCTTCCCCGCGTGTAAAGCCTGAAGCCCCCCATGTCCAAGAAATCCCGCGCCAGGAGCTGGTTCCTGGTCCACAGCTGGCTGGCCTTGCCCATCTGGTTCTTCGTCTTCCTGGTGTGCATCACCGGCACCCTGGCCACCGTCAGCCAGGAGATCGTCTGGCTGGCCAACCCGGCCATCCGCGCCAACGCGCCGCCGGGCGACGCCCCGCGCCTGGGCTACGACGCCCTGCTGGCCGCCGTCCAGCGCCAGCAGCCGCAGGCCCACGTGCAGGGCCTGCGGGTGCCGGGCGAACAGCACTTCGCCGTGGAAGCCCAGGTCAGCTACCCGGACGCGCGCAACGCCACCCTCTACGTCAACCCGTACAGCGGCGCCATCCAGGGCGAGGCGCCGCTGTTCGACTTCCGCAACTTCACCCGCGCCCTGCACGGCTGGTGGCTGGTGCCCTTCAGCCACGGCTACAGCTGGGGCTGGTACCTGGTGACGCTGCTGGGCCTGCCGATGCTGGCCTCGCTGGTCACCGGGCTGGTGGTGTACAAGCGCTTCTGGCGCGGGTTCCTCAAGCCGCGCCTGCGCCTGAACCAGGGCGCGCGCATCTTCTGGGGCGACTTCCACCGCCTGGCCGGCATCTGGTCGATCTGGTTCATCGCGGTGATCGCCGTCAGCGGCACCTGGTTCCTGGTCCAGGCGGTGCTCTACGACAACGCCATTTCCATCTCCAGCGAGGGCGTGCCGGCCATCATCCAGCCCGAGCAGGTGCCGCCCGGCGTCGACGGCGGGCCGCCGCCGCGCATCGGCCTGGACCAGGCGGTGGCCGCCGCGCAAGGCGAAATCCCCGGCTTCGAACCGCGCTACCTGGCGCTGCCGGGCGACGCCTTCGCGCCCATCGGCCTGCTCGGCCACGGCTGGTTCCCGCTGCTGTTCGAGCGCGCCAAGGTCAACCCCTACGACGGCAGCCTGGCCGCCGTCCGGCGCCTGGGCGACCGCAGCGGCCTGGAGTTCTTCAGCGAATCCATGCGCCCGCTGCACGTGGGCGACTTCGGCGGGCTGTGGGTGAAGTTGATCTGGTTCGCCTTCGGCCTGCTGCTCAGCCTGATGGTGCTCAGCGGCCTGCAGATCTGGAGCAAGCGCACCCTGCTGGCCACCGCCAAGCAGCTGAAGAAGAAACGCGCCCCGCAGCGCACCGCGGCCCTCACGGAGTGAACGCCATGCCCGGACGTAAACCTTCGCGCCTGCGCCGCCACTGGCTGCGCTGGCGCTTCCACCTCAGCGCCCTGCTGGTGCTGATCCCCCTCGGCTACCTGCCGGCGTTCCTCCACGAGGCCCGCGTCGACCGCGGCCTCACCGGCCTGGGCGAGCGCGAGGTCGGCGAGCTGCAGGTCGGCCCCTGGCGTGCGCGCCTGGCCGAGTGGGAAGTCGGCGACCCCGAGGACGAAGGCCGCGCCGGCCACCTCAAGGCCTTCACCCTGGCCTGGTGCCAGGGCTGCGAGCAGCGCATCCGCGCGGCCTACCTGCGCATCGGCCGGCCCTACAGCCTGAGCGCCCCAGGCGCGCTGCTCAGCGGCAGCCCGTACCAGCAGTTCACCGAAGTGGCGGTACCGCCGCGCGCCCGCGCCGACGACCAGCTGTGGCTGACCGTCGAAGCCTGGGACGGCAGCGTGCACCAGGCCAGCCTGCCCCTCGCCGAGGCCTCCCCGTCGCTGGTGGCCTGGCTCGACCGCCAAGGAGCGTCCCGATGAAAGCCCTGTTGCCCCTCCTGCTGCTGGGCCTGAGTCCCCTGGCCCTGGCCCACGCGCCCTTCCTCGAATGCAAGGCCCTGGACGCCGAGCGCATCCGCTGCCTGGGCGGCTTCAGCGACGGCAGCCAGGCGGCGGGGGTGAAGCTGCGCGTCCTCGGCCACGACGGCCAGACGCTGCTGGAAGAACGCCTGGGCGCCGACTCCAGCCTGACCTTCCAGCGTCCGGCGGTGCCCTACTTCGTGCTCTTCGACGTCGGCCCCGGCTACCGCGCCGAGGTCGACTCCCGCGACATCGCCGGCCCCTGAGGCGGGCATTCAGCCGCGGCGCAGCGCCCCGGGGGTGAGCCCCAGGTAGCGGCGCATCGCCGTGGTCAGGGCGCTCTGGCTGGAGAAGCCGCACTCCTCCGCCACCCGCACCAGCGCCAGGTCGGTCTCGCGCAGCAGGCGCGCGGCGGCGTCCAGGCGCTGCTTGAGCAGGTACTGGTGCGGCGTCAGGCCGACGCTGTCCTTGAACTGGGCGTGGAAATGGCTGGGGCTCAGGCAGGCCACCTGGGCCAGTTCGGCCACCGTGATGCGCCGCGCCAGGTGGCTGCGGATGTGCCCGTCCAGGCGCTGCATGTCCAGCGGGCCAGTGGCAGGCCGCGGCGTCTCGCCGAACAGGCGCAGGTGCAGGGCGCGCAGCAGCACGCCGCCCAGCGCCCTGGCCAGCAGCGGGTCGCTGCCGTAGCGCGCCAGTTCCGCGCCGGCGTAGCCGAGCAGGTTCTGGAAGTCGGCATCCAGCGTCGGGTAGCGCGGCGCCTCGAACAGCCGGGCCAGCAACTCGCGGTCCTCGTCCGACACGCCCTGCGGCTGCAGGTCGAGGATCAGCATGCGGTTGTCGCCGGTGCCGGCGAAGGCATGCCGGGCGTCGCCCGGCACCAGGCAGGCGCGCATGCGGCAGACCTCGCCGCCACGCCCGTCCACCTCGAACTCGGCGCGGCCGGCCAGGGCCAGCACCAGTTGGTGATGCTCGTGGTCATGGGCGTGGGACTGCTCGGGCAGGTGGGCGAGACGGGCGTGCAGCATCGGCAGGGGCGTACGAGGATTTCCCGCACTCTAGCGAAGTTGCGCGCCCCTGCCCAGCCGCGCCGGTCAGGGCGCCTGGCGCCCGGCGTAGTCGCGGGCGAACTGCGCGGCGATGCGCCCGGAGCGCGAGCCGCGGTGGGTGGCCCAGCGGATCGCCTCGGCGCGGCTGGCCTCGATGGCCTCCTGGCCCAGGCCGTGGGACTGCAGCCAGCGCGCCACCGCCCCCAGGTACTCGTCCTGGCTGAAGGCGTAGAAGGAAATCCACAGGCCGAAACGCTCGGACAGCGAGATTTTCTCCTCCACCGCCTCGCCCGGGTGCAGTTCGCCGTTGTCGCCGCGGGAGAAGGCCAGGTTGTCCGCGGCGCGCTCAGCCAGCAGGTGGCGGCGGTTGGAGGTGGCGTAGATCAGCACGTTGCCGGCCTGCCCCGCCACCGAGCCGTCGAGCACCGTCTTCAGGCCCTTGTAGCCGGTCTCGCCGTCCTCGAAGGAGAGGTCGTCGCAGAACAGGACGAAGCGCTCCGGGCGCAGGCGCACCAGCTCGATGATCCGCGGCAGGTCGCCCAGGTGCTCCTTGTCCACCTCGATCAGGCGCAGGCCCTCGGCGTGGAAGGCGTGCAGGCAGGCCTTCACCAGCGAACTCTTGCCGGTGCCGCGGGCGCCGGTGAGCAGCACGTTGTTGGCCGGGCGGCCCTGGACGAACTGGCGGGTGTTGCGCTCGACCAGGGACTTCTGCCGGTCGACGTTGCGCAGGTCGTCGAAGGCGATCAGCGCCGGCTCCTGTACCGGGGTCAGCTGCGCCTGTGCCACCCCGGCGTGAGGGCGGTATTCCCAGAGGTAGGCGATCACCTCCGGCCGCAGCGCCTGGGCCGGCTCCGGCGGCAGGCTGCGCTGCAGCAGGTCGGCGATGCGGGTGAGCTGTTCGGTGAGCGGTTGCAGGGCACTGGCGAAGTCGGACATGGGAAAAACCGGACGCAGGGGGATTGGCGAAGATGCTAGTGAGCGGCGAGACTGGCCGTCTAACGCAAAATGGGCGGTGACATGCGAGAAGCGGACATTCCCTCCATCCACGGCGACGAGCACGCCGCCAATCCGGTGACCGCCGTCGCCCTGGACTACGCCGACGGCCACCAGGTGGCCAGCCACAGCCACCAGCGCGCGCAGTTGCTCTACGCCGTGCGCGGGGTGCTGGTGGTGGGCAGCGCCAGCGGCCTCTGGGTGGTGCCGGACAACCGCGGCCTGTGGATACCCGCCGGCATCGAGCACTGGACGCGGATGGTCGGCGAGGTGCACGTGCGCACCCTCTACATCGAGCCGGGCAGCGCGCCGCACCTGCCCGCCGAGTGCACGGTGCTGGCCGTCTCGCCGCTGCTGCGCGAACTGATCCTGGCCGCCGTGGGCATCGCCGGCGAGGCCCCGGCGGACAGCCGCGATGGCCGCGTGCTGCGCCTGCTGCTCGACGAGCTGACCAGCGAGCCGGCGCTGCCGCTGCACCTGCCGCTGCCCAACGAGCCGCGCCTGCGCCGGCTGTGCCGGGACATGGGCCTGGATGCCGGGCTGGAAGCCTGGGCCGCGCGGGCCGGGGTCGACACCAAGACGGTGCGCCGCTGGTTCCTGCGCGACACCGGGCTGACCTTCGGCCAGTGGCGCCAGCAGGCCCGCCTGCTGCGCGCCCTGGAGCTGCTGGGCAGCGGCGCCAGCGTGCTGGAGGCGGCCCTGGAGGTCGGCTATTCCACGCCCAGCGCCTTCAGCGCCATGTTCAGCCGCCAGTTCGGCCGCCCGCCGATCGACTTCCTGCGCCCGCCGCGGGAAACCTCCGGCAACAGGCCGCGCTCGTCGGGGAATTGAAAGTCGCCGGCCGATTCCCCATCTAGACTGTCATGTTCAATCAGTCAGGTGCCTCATGAGCGACCAAGACGAGATTCACGATATCCACAGCGCCGAGGAGGTCACCGGGACCGGCCTGGTGCTGCCCGGCCAGAAGCTGCCGACCACCGTCTACGTCATCCCGATCCACAACCGCCCGTTCTTCCCCGCGCAGGTGCTGCCGGTGATCGTCAACGAGGAACCCTGGGCGGAAACCCTGGAGCTGGTGGCCAAGACCGACCACCACTGCCTGGCGCTGTTCTTCATGGACAACCCGCCGGACGACCCGCGCCACTTCGACCCGGACAGCCTGCCCGAGCACGGCACCCTGGTGCGCGTGCACCACGCCAGCCGCGAGGGCGGCAAGCTGCAGTTCGTCGCCCAGGGCCTGTCGCGGGTGCGCATCCGCGGCTGGATCAAGCGCCACCGCCCACCCTTCCTGGTCGAGGTCGACTACCCGCACACGCCCAGCGACGCCAGCGACGAGGTGAAGGCCTACGGCATGGCGCTGATCAACGCGATCAAGGAGCTGCTGCCGCTCAACCCGCTGTACAGCGAGGAGCTGAAGAACTACCTGAACCGCTTCAACCCCAACGATCCGTCGCCGCTCACCGACTTCGCCGCGGCCCTGACCACCGCGCCCGGCAACGAGCTGCAGGAGGTGCTGGACACGGTGCCGATGCTCAAGCGCATGGAGAAAGTCCTGCCGCTGCTGCGCAAGGAGGTCGAGGTCGCGCGCCTGCAGAAGGAGCTGTCGGCCGAGGTCAACCGCAAGATCGGCGAGCGCCAGCGCGAGTTCTTCCTCAAGGAGCAGCTCAAGACCATCCAGCAGGAGCTGGGCATCACCAAGGACGACAAGAGCGCGGACGCCGACGAGTTCCGCGCCCGCCTGGAAGGCAAGATACTCCCCGAGCAGGCGCGCAAGCGCATCGACGAGGAGCTGAACAAGCTGTCGATCCTGGAGACCGGCTCGCCGGAATACGCGGTCACCCGCAACTACCTGGACTGGGCCACCTCGGTGCCCTGGGGCGTGCTGGGCAAGGACAAGCTCAGCCTGCCCCATGCGCGCAAGGTGCTGGACAAGCACCACGCGGGCCTGGAGGACGTCAAGGACCGCATCCTCGAGTTCCTCGCCGTGGGCGCCTTCAAGGGCGAGATCGCCGGCTCCATCGTGCTGCTGGTGGGCCCGCCCGGGGTGGGCAAGACCAGCATCGGCAAGTCCATCGCCGAAAGCCTCGGCCGGCCCTTCTACCGCTTCAGCGTCGGCGGCATGCGCGACGAGGCGGAGATCAAGGGCCACCGCCGCACCTACATCGGCGCCCTGCCGGGCAAGCTGGTGCAGGCGCTGAAGGACGTCGAGGTGATGAACCCGGTGATCATGCTCGACGAGATCGACAAGCTCGGTGCCAGCTACCAGGGCGACCCGGCCTCGGCGCTGCTGGAAACCCTCGATCCGGAGCAGAACGTCGAGTTCCTCGACCACTACCTGGACCTGCGCCTGGACCTGTCCAAGGTGCTGTTCGTCTGCACGGCCAACACCCTGGACTCCATCCCCGGGCCGCTGCTCGACCGCATGGAGGTCATCCGCCTGTCCGGCTACATCGCCGAGGAGAAGCTGGCCATCGCCAAGCGCCACCTGTGGCCCAAGCAGCTGGAGAAGGCCGGGGTGCCGAAGGAACGCCTGTCGATCAACGACGCCGCCCTGCGCGCGGTGATCGAGGGCTACGCCCGCGAGGCCGGGGTGCGGCAGCTGGAGAAACAGCTCGGCAAGCTGGTGCGCAAGGCCGTGGTCAAGCTGCTGGAAGACCCCGAGGCCAGGCTGAGGATCGGCGCCAAGGACCTGGAGGAATACCTCGGCATGCCGGTGTTCCGCACCGAACTGCTGCTTTCCGGCGTCGGCGTCATCACCGGCCTGGCCTGGACCAGCATGGGCGGCGCCACCCTGCCCATCGAGGCGACGCGCATCCACACGCTGAACCGCGGCTTCAAACTCACCGGGCAACTGGGTGACGTGATGAAGGAATCGGCGGAAATCGCCTACAGCTACATCACCGCCAACCTGAAGAAGTACGGCGGCGACGCCAATTTCTTCGACCAGGCCTTCGTCCACCTGCACGTGCCCGAGGGCGCCACGCCCAAGGACGGCCCCAGCGCCGGCGTCACCATGGCCAGCGCCCTGCTGTCCCTGGCGCGCAACCAGGCGCCGAAGAAGGGCGTGGCCATGACCGGCGAGCTGACCCTCACCGGCCAGGTGCTGCCCATCGGCGGCGTGCGCGAGAAGGTGATCGCGGCGCGCCGGCAGAAGATCCACGAGCTGATCCTGCCGGAAGCCAACCGCGGCGACTTCGAGGAACTGCCGGACTACCTCAAGGAAGGCCTGACGGTGCACTTCGCCAGGCGCTACAGCGACGTGGCCAAGGTGCTGTTCCCGGCCTGAGGCCGCTGCCCCCGTAGGGCGCATAACGCCTACGGCGTTATCCGCCGTTGGCCGTGCCACCGGGGTGTCCGGCGTGGCCGGTGAATCCAATCGCGGACGGAGTCCGCTCCTACGACCGTGCTTCCCTGGAACTGTAGGAGCGGACCTTGTCCGCGATGGCTGGACGATCCGGCGCGATTCGCGGATGAGATCCGCTCCTACGCCGCAGGCCGGGCACGGCTTCTCGTAGGAGCGAGCTTGCTCGCGAACAGACTCCGCTGCGGGGCATCAGGTTCGCGAGCAAGCTCGCTCCTACAAAGAGCATCTCGGCGATTCCCCTCTACCACCCACGCCATTCCCACTGTAGGAGCGCGCCCTGCGCGCGATTTCGCGGGCAGGGCCCGCTCCTACAGGTTGCCCGGAGACATGGCATTCCTACCCGTAGGACCTTGTCCGCGATGGCCGGACGTCCCGGCGCGATTCGCGGATGAGATCCGCTCCTACGCCGCAGGCCGGCACGGCTCGCTCCTACGAAGAGCGGCCGTTCCTTGGGGATGCATGGCCCCACCGCAGCGGACCTTTGCGATATCCTCCCGGCTGTCCGGACCGTCCGAGGAGTCGTCATGCCGTCGCCCCGCCCCCTGCTCGCCCTGCCCCTGCTGTTGCTCGCCGCCTGCGCCAGCCAACCGAACCCGGTGGTCAGCCTGGAAAACGACAAGGCCTGCAAGCCCCTGGAACTGCACCAGGGCCAGGAACTGGTGCTGATGCTGCCGAGCAACCCCACCACCGGCTTCCGCTGGGAAGTGCGCAACCCCGCCGGCCGGGTGCTGGCCAGCCTGGGCCCGGAGGTCTACAACAACCCCGAGGACAGCGGCCTGGTCGGCAGCGCCGGCGAGTCCACCTGGCGCTTCCGCGTCACCGCCAGCGGCGAGGACCACCTGCAACTGGCCTACCGCCGCCCCTGGGAGGCCGACGTCGCCCCCGAGCGCACCTTCGACTGCGCGCTCAAGGTCCTCTGAGCGCGGCGCCAAATACCACCCGAACTGACGTCCGTGGCCTGGGGCCGCGGCGACGGCTGCGGCACAGTCGGCGCATCTTCCCGCGGAGAATCGACAGATGCGCTGGCTCTTGCCCCTGGCCGTCCTCGGCGGCCTCGCCTGCCTGCTGGGCATTGCCCTCGACCTGCCCTGGCTGCGCATGCTGTGCAAGCCGCTGCCGATCATCGCCCTGCTGGGCTGGGTCGGCGCCTCGCCGGCAACGCCCTACCGCCGCTGGATCGCCCTTGGCCTGGCGCTGTCGCTGCTCGGCGACGTGCTGCTGGAATGGCCGCTCGATGCCTTCCTTCCCGGCCTGTGCGCCTTCCTCCTCGGCCACCTGGCCTACCTCGCCGCCTACCTGGGCGAGACGCGGCGCCCGGCACCGCTGGCCCTGGCCTGCGCCACGGTGCTCGGCGGCGGGCTGTTCCTGCTGCTCGACCGGCAGGGCCTGGGACCGCTGCGCCTGCCCATCGCGCTGTACAGCCTGGTGATCGCCAGCATGCTCTGGCGTGCCCTGGCCCGCCTGCCGCAGGCCTCGCCCAGCGCACGCCTGGCCGCCGTCGGCGCCCTGCTGTTCATGGTCTCCGACGGCATGATCGGCATCAACCGCTTCGTCTCGCCCTTCGCCGGCGCCGGCTACGCCATCATGCTCTGCTACTGGCTCGGCCAGTGGGGCATCGCCGCCTCGGTTAGTGCGCGCCGTACGCCTCTGCCATACTCCCAGGCGAACCCCGCCGCCTGAGAACGACATGCTGCGCTCCACCCTCACCGCCCTGTGCTGCGCGGCCGCCCTGGGCGCCACCGCCGAGCCGCTGCGCCTGGGCGGCGACGACTGGTGCCCCTACCTGTGCCCGCAGACGCCGGAGCAACCCGGCTACCTGCTCGAAGGCCTGGGCCAGGCCCTGCCCGAGCCGCCGCAATTCGAGAACCTGCCCTGGTCGCGGGCCCTGCAGATGGCCCGCGAAGGCCTGATCGACGGAGTGATCGGCGCCTACGCCGAGGAAAGCCAGGGCCTGCTGATCGGCCGCGAGCCCATCGCCTGGGCGGACATGCACCTCTACACCCGCGCCGACAGCGACTGGCGCTACCGCGGCCCGGCCTCCCTGGACGGGCTCGCCGTCGGCCTGGTGCAGGGCTATTCCTATGGCGAGCAACTGGACGCCTGGCGCGACCGCAACCTGCACGACCATGAGCGGGTGCAGGTCCTCAGTGGCGAGCGCGTGCTCGAACGCAACCTGCAGAAGCTGCTGCTGGGCCGCGTCGACGTGGTGGTCGAGGACCGCCGCATCGTCGACCGCTACCTCAGGCGCCAGGGCCTCGACGGGCAGGTCCGCAGCGCAGGGGAACTGCCCAGCCCGCGGCCGATGTACGTCGCCCTGAGCCCGCACCTGAAGGACGCCGACGCACGCCTGGCGCAGCTCGACGAGGGCCTGCGCCAGCTTCGCGAAGACGACGCCTGGGCACCGCTGATGCGCGAATACCTGGTCACTGTCGACTGACATATTCGCCCTGTAGAAAAGTCCGGCAGGCACAGCCGCCATCGTCTATAGATCAAGTACCAGGGAGTATCGAATGGAGAGGTTTCATGCGTGCTGAAGTCCGTTTGCTGGGGATGCTTGGAACCTGTGCGATGCTTTCCGCCTGCGGCAGCCTGCTGCCCAGCGAACGCGCCGAGGTGCAGTCTCCCTTCATCGACTACCAGGACGCCGAGCACCGCTACGAACAGGTGGTGCCAGGCAGGACCACGCGCTCGCAACTGCTCAGCCTGGGCTTCGACCCGCTGACCCAGGGCAACGCCAAGATGCTCTCGTTCATCGACGTGCGCCTGCTCTTCGTGCAGCCGAACATCCCCATCGACTACCTGCCCGACGGCCTGGTGACCTGCCTGCAGGCCAAGGACCGCTGCATCGGCTACTCCTTCGACTTCAACAAGACCGACAGCCAGCGCATCGGCAGCTTCTGGGCCGACATGTTCAACTTCCGCAAGCGCCGCCAGGTCCAGGGCTGGTCGTTCCGCCCGGTGTTCGTGCTGATCGACGACGTGGTGGTGCACAAGGTCAGCAACGGCGAACCGAACATCCGCCGCGTGGAAGACAAGAAGAACCCCCTGGGCCCGCTGCAGGGCGCCGGCGAATACTTCTCCGACAAGCTCAAGTGAGGCGCCGGGCTCGTCGCCCGGAGGTTGGGGCGCCGCGCCCCGCTCGGCTACAATGCGCACCCCGGCGCCTCAGGCAGGCGCCGGCCGTCCGCACCACCCGTACCGAGGCCCCACCGCGTGAGCGAGTCTGACCGCATCTTCGCCCAACCCCTGGAACACGTCGCCGACTTCACCTTCAACGAGGACGTGGCGCGCGTCTTCCCGGACATGATCAAGCGCTCGGTGCCGGGCTACCCGACCATCGTCGAGAACATCGGCGTGCTCGGCGCCCGCTTCGCCCTGCCGCACAGCCTGATCTACGACCTGGGCTGCTCGCTGGGCGCGGCGACCCAGGCGCTGCGCCGCCACGTCAGGGCCGACGGCTGCCGGGTGCTGGGGGTGGACAATTCCGCCGCCATGCTGGCGCGCTGCCGCGAATACCTCAGCGCCCAGGACGCCATGTACCAGGAACTGCTACCGGCGGACCTGCTGGAAGCGGACATCCTGCGCCTGGACTTCCAGCCCTGCTCGCTGGTGGCCATGAACTTCACCCTGCAGTTCATCGAGCCCGGCAGGCGCCTGGAGCTGCTGCAGCGCATCCGCCAGGCCCTGCTGCCCGGCGGCGCGCTGATCCTCTCGGAGAAGCTGCGCTTCAGCGATGCCGCCGAGCAGGAACTGCTGAACGAACTGCACCTGGACTTCAAGCGCGCCAATGGCTACAGCGAACTGGAAATCGCCCAGAAACGCACCGCCATCGAGAACGTGATGCGCCCGGACACCCTGGACGAGCACCGCGAGCGCCTGGCCCGGGCCGGCTTCTCCAGGGTGGTGCCGTGGTTCCAGTGCCTGAACTTCGCCTCGCTGGTCGCCCTGCCATGATCGAACGCTTCGCCCTCGACGACCTGCGCCGGGAACTGGCCGGCACGCCCCTGCAAGCCTGGAGCGAGTCCCTCGCCGCGCAGCTCGCGGCCAAGGTGGAGGATGGCCACGGCGACCTGGAGCGCTGGCTGGCCGCCGTCGACCAGTTGCCCGGGGTGCGCGCCGAAAGCGTCGAGCTGGCCAGCCGCTTCGCCCTGGAAGGCCCCTGCGACGACGCCACCCGCGCCGCGCTGAAGACCGCCCTGCAAGGGCTGATCCCCTGGCGCAAGGGCCCCTTCGACGTGTTCGGCGTGCACATCGATACCGAGTGGCGTTCGGACTGGAAATGGGAGCGCGTCTCGCCGCACCTGGACCTGGCCGGCAAGCGCATCCTCGACGTTGGCTGCGGCAACGGCTACTACCAGTGGCGCATGCTCGGCGCCGGCGCCCGCAGCGTGGTGGGGGTGGACCCGAACTGGCTGTTCTTCTGCCAGTTCCTGGCCATGAAGCGCTACCTGCCGGACCTGCCGGCCTGGCACCTGCCGCTCACCCTGGAGGAGCTGCCGGAGAAGCTGGAAGGCTTCGACACGGTGTTCTCCATGGGCGTGCTCTACCACCGCCGCTCGCCCATCGACCACCTCTTCGCGCTCAAGGACTGCCTGCGCCGCGGCGGCGAGCTGGTGCTGGAAACCCTGGTGGTGGAAGGCGACGTCACCACCGTGCTGGTGCCGGAGGACCGCTACGCGCAGATGCGCAACGTCTGGTTCCTGCCCTCGGTGGCGGCCCTGGAGCTGTGGCTGCGCCGCGCCGGCTTCACCGACGTGCGCTGCGTCGACCAGAGCCGCACCACGGTGGAGGAGCAGCGCTCCACCCAGTGGATGCGCTACCAGTCGCTGCCGGAATTCCTCGACCCGCACGATCCCACCCGCACCATCGAAGGCCTGCCGGCGCCGCTGCGCGCCACCCTGGTGGCGCGCAAGCCCTAGACCTGCGCACGCGCCCTGCGCGCGATTCGCGGCCAGGGGGAATGCCGTGGGTGGGGTTGTGTAGGAGCGGATCTCATCCGCGAACCGCGCCGGGACGTCCGGCTATCGCGGACAAGGTCCGCTCCTACGTTACAGGCAAGCACGGCTTCTCGTAGGAGCGCCCCGGCGCAGCCGGCAAGACAATTGCTCCCACGACTGGGGTCGTCCCAGGAAACGTAGGGCGTATAACCGTTCGCGGTTATACGCCGATACACCGCGGCCTCCACCAACGCCGAGGCCACGCCCGGAACCACCTTATGCTCAGCGCTTGGCAGCCGCCACGATCAGCGCCTTCATCTCCGCCACCGCCTGCTTGAAGCCGACGAACAGCGCGTGGGCCACCAGGGCGTGGCCGATGTTCAGTTCGTTGATCCCGCGGATCGCCGCCACGGGCTCGACGTTGTGGTAGTGCAGGCCATGGCCGGCGTTGACGATCAGGCCGTGGGACAGGCCGGCCTCCACGCCGTCGCGGATGCGCGCCAGCTCCAGCGCGGTTTCCGCCACGCCGTAGGCGTCGGCGTAGCGCCCGGTGTGCAGTTCGATGGCCGGGGCGCCGACGCGGGCGGAGGCCTCGATCTGCCGCGGGTCGGCGTCGATGAACAGCGACACCTCGCAGCCGGCGGCGGCCAGGCGCTGCACCGCGGCGTGGATGCGCGCTTCCTGGCCGGCCACGTCCAGGCCGCCCTCGGTGGTCAGTTCCTGGCGGGTTTCCGGGACCAGGCAGACGTGGGCCGGGCGGATCGCCTCGGCGAAGGCCAGCATTTCCTCGGTCACGCCCATCTCGAAGTTCATGCGCGTCTGCAGCACCTCGGCGAGCACGCGCACGTCGCGGTCCTGGATGTGCCGGCGGTCCTCGCGCAGGTGCACGGTGATGCCGTCGGCGCCGGCTTCCTCGGCGTCCAGCGCAGCCTTGACCGGGTCCGGGTAGCGGGTGCCGCGGGCCTGGCGCAGGGTGGCGACGTGGTCGATGTTGACGCCGAGGAGGATGCGGTTGGCTTCAGTCACGGGGAGGTTCCTTGCGATTCATGAAGAGTTCGCGGCTGACCAGCGGTCGGCCGCCGAGATGCGGCGCCAGGGCCTGGCGCATCAGGCGCTTGGCCGCGGCCAGGGCGCCGGGGGCGCTCCAGTCGGCCTCGGCCATGGCCAGCAGGTCGGCGCCATGGAACAGGCCCGGCTGGAAGCCGCCCACCGGTTCCAGGCCGGCATCGGGCAGCAGGCGGTACAGGCCGCCGGGGACGATATCTTGTCCGACAATATCGCGATCGAGGGCGAAACCATAGCCCAGCTCGTCCAGCAGCCGCCATTCGAAGGCGCGTAGCAAGGGCTCCAGCGGGCGCCCGGCGGCAAGCAGCGGCAGGGTCGCGCGGTAGTGCTCGAACAGCGGCGGATGCGGCACCTCCGCTGGCAGCAGGCGGATCAGCAATTCGTTGAGGTAGAGGCCGCTGAACAGCGCGTCGCTGGCCAGCAGGTTGGGGATGCCGGCGGCTTCCAGGCGGCTGACGTTCTTCAGCTCGCCGCGGCCGCGGAACTCCGCCTCCAGCGGCACGAAGGGCCGCGCCAGGGCCCCGGACTTGCCGCGCGCGCCGCGCAGCACGGCGCGCAGGCGGCCTTCGGGGGTGAAGAAGTCCACCAGCGCGCTGGTTTCCTTGTACGGGCGGCTGTGCAGGATGAAGGTCGGCAGGGGGACGCTGACGAGGCTCATGCGCGGGTGCGGCCTTCAGGCGGCCCGCCTCAGCGGGCCGCGTGGGTGGGTGTCAGAGGTCGCCGTAGCCGAGCGAGCGCAGGGCGCGTTCGTCGTCGGACCAGCCGCCCTTCACCTTGACCCAGAGGTTGAGCATGACCTTGGAGTCGAACAGCACCTCCATGTCCTTGCGCGCGCTCTGGCCGATGCTTTTGATGCGCTCGCCCTTGTCGCCGATGATGATCTTCTTCTGCCCTTCGCGTTCCACCAGGATCAGCGCGTGGATGTGCAGCACGCGGCCTTCCTGCTTGAACTCCTCGATCTCCACGGTGATCTGGTAGGGCAGCTCGGCGCCGAGCTGGCGCATGATCTTCTCGCGCACCAGTTCGGCGGCGAGGAAGCGGCTGCTGCGGTCGGTGATCTGGTCTTCCGGGAAGAAGTGCTCGCTTTCCGGCAGGCGCTCGGCCACCAGTTGCTCCAGCACGTCGAGGTTCTGCCCATGCTGGGCGGAGATCGGCACCACTTCGGCCTTGGGCAGCAATCCGGTGAGCCATTGCAGGTGCGGCAGCAGCTCGGCCTTGTCTTCCAGGCGGTCGACCTTGTTCACCGCGATCAACACCGGGCAGCTGACGTGCTGCACGCGGTCCAGGACCATCTGGTCCTCGTCGGTCCAGCGCAGGCGGTCGACCACGAAGATCACCACGTCCACGTCCTTCAGCGCGGCGCTGGCGGAGCGGTTCATGTAGCGGTTCAGCGCCTTGTCGTTGTCCTTGTGCAGGCCGGGGGTGTCGACGTACACCGCCTGCACCGCGCCTTCGGTCTTGATGCCGAGCAGGGTGTGGCGGGTGGTCTGCGGCTTGCGCGAGGTGATGGCCAGCTTCTGCCCGAGGATGTGGTTGAGCAGCGTCGACTTGCCCACGTTGGGGCGGCCGACGATGGCGACGTAGCCGCAGCGGCTGATGTCGTCGAGTTGTTCAGTCATGGCCATTCTCCACGCCCAGGGCCACCAGCGCGGCGGCGGCGGCCACCTGCTCGGCGATGCGGCGGCTGCCGCCGTGCCCATGGGTCTTGTCGTTCAGCAGGGCCACTTCGCACTCGACGAAGAAGGTCCGGCAATGCGGTTCGCCCTGGATGTCCACCACGTCGTAGCGCGGCAGCTCGCAGGCGCGCGACTGCAGGAATTCCTGCAGGCGCGTCTTGGGGTCCTTGTTGGTGTCCACCGGGGTCAGCTCGCGCAGTTGCGGGCCGAGCCAGGCGAGGATGCGCTCGCGCGCCGAGTCCATGCCGGTGTCCAGGTAGATGGCGCCGATCAGCGCTTCCATGGCGTCGGCGAGGATCGACTCGCGGCGGAAACCGCCGCTCTTGAGCTCACCCGAGCCCAGGCGCAGGTAGTCGCCCAGTTCGAAGCCACGGGCCAGCAGGGCCAGGGTCTCGCCCTTGACCAGCCGTGCGCGCAGGCGCGACAGCTGGCCTTCGCGGGCCTGCGGGAAGTGGCTGAACAGGGCTTCGCCGATGACGAAGTTGAGGATGGCGTCACCGAGGAACTCCAGGCGCTCGTTGTTGCGCCCGGCGAAGCTGCGATGGGTCAGGGCCAGGACCATCAGGTCCTGGTCCTTGAAGGTGTAGCCGAGCTTGCGCTCGAGTCGATCCAGGGTATTGCTCACGGCGTTCTTACACGGAATTCTTTGTCGAAGTGGACCACCAGGTCGAGGTTCTCGATCAGCGGCTCGCGTTTTTCATACTTCAGGTGCGCGCGGAACTCGTTGTTGTCCTGTTCCACGGTCAGCGCATCCTGCAGCTTCAGGTCGCGGATGTTGTTGATGGTCAGCGCCTTGTCCACGTAAGAGTAGAACTCCGGGACGCTGCGCACATCCGCCGCCTTGTCGGTTTCCACCGCCTTGATGGCCTTCTCGATGGCGTAGTAGTCGAGGTAGTGCGGAATGATCTTGAACGCGGTACTGGCCAGGAAGGCCACAATGGCCAGCACTACCAGCCAACCCAGCAACGACATCCCCTTCTGCGAACCTGCGTACTTCATGCTGACCTCATGTCGGTATGGTTCTCATCCCCCGCCACCGGCGGTTCCAAGTGCAAGCGGGGCGGACCCGCTCCCCGCGCGCCGCCCCGCCCTTCGTTCTAGCACCGACCGGCGGCCGGCGCTCGACGCAGCTCACATTCAGTGAATCACGCCGACCCGCGAGAAGTTCGGCAGGTTGCGCAGTTTCGGGTCCGGCCAGCTCATCCACACGGCGAAGGCCTTGCCGACGATGTTGCGGTCCGGAACCATGCCCAGCAGCTCCTTCGGGATCTTCGGATCGTTCCAGTAGCGGCTGTCGTTGGAGTTGTCGCGGTTGTCGCCCATCATGAAGTAGTGCTCGGCCGGGACCGTCCACTCCTTGCCGGGCTCGACGCGGTAGCGCGTCATTTCCTTGCGGATCAGGTGCTCGGCCTCGCCCAGCTTCTCCTTGTACAGGGTCACGCTGCCCAGGCTGCCCGGCTCCTCGCCGACCAGTTGCTCGGCCACCAGCTGGTCGTTGACGTACAGGCGCTTGTCGCTGGTGTAGCGCACGCGGTCACCCGGCACGCCGACCACGCGCTTGATGTAGTTGATGTTCGGGTCGCTGGGGTAGCGGAACACCATCACGTCGCCGCGCTGCGGGTCGCCGACCGGGATCACCTTGGCGTCCAGCACCGGCAGGCGGATGCCGTAGGCGAACTTGTTGACCAGGATGAAGTCGCCGACCTCGAGGGTGGGCTTCATCGAGCCGGAGGGGATCTGGAACGGCTCGACCAGGAAGGAACGCAGCACCAGCACGATGAACAGTACCGGGAAGAAGGACTTGCCGTACTCGATCAGCACGGGTTCCTTGTTCAGCTTGTCCAGCACCTCCGGATCGGGCTCGGTGACCGAGCCCTGGTAGGCGGAGATGGCGGCCCGGCGGCGCGGCGCGAAGAGCACCAGGTCGACCAGGGCCAGGGCGCCGCACAGGGCGACGGCTATCACCAGCAACAGCGGGAAATTCAGCGTCATAGAATCTAACTGTCCACTTTGAGCACGGCGAGGAAGGCTTCCTGGGGAATCTCCACGCTACCGACCTGCTTCATCCTTTTCTTACCGGCCTTCTGCTTCTCCAGCAGCTTGCGCTTACGGCTCACGTCACCACCGTAGCACTTGGCCAGCACGTTCTTCCTGAGCGCCTTGACCGTCGAGCGGGCGATGATCTGCCCGCCGATGGCCGCCTGAATCGCGACGTCGAACATCTGACGCGGGATCAGTTCCTTCATCTTCTCCACCAGCTGGCGCCCCTTGTAGGGGGCGTTGTCGCGGTGGACGATCAGGGCGAGGGCGTCTACCTTCTCGCCGTTGATCAGCACGTCGAGACGGACCAGGTTGGCCGGCTCGAAGCGGTCGAAGCTATAGTCCAGCGAGGCGTAGCCGCGGCTGGTGGACTTCAGACGGTCGAAGAAGTCCAGCACCACTTCGTTCATCGGCATGTCGTAGATCACTTGGACCTGGCCGCTGAGGAAGTGCATGTCACGCTGCACACCGCGTTTCTCGATGCACAGGGTGATGACGTTGCCCAGGTGCTCCTGGGGCACAAGGATGGTCGCCCGGCAGATCGGCTCGCGCATCTCGTCGATGGACGAAAGGTCGGGAAGCTTGGACGGGTTGTCGACGTAGAGGATCTCGCCGTTCTTCTGCACGATCTCGAAGATCACCGTCGGCGCCGTGGTGATCAGGTCCAGGTCGTATTCGCGCTCCAGGCGCTCCTGGATGATCTCCATGTGCAGCATGCCGAGGAAGCCGATGCGGAAGCCGAAGCCCAGGGCCTCGGAGCTTTCCGGCTCGTACTGCAGGGCGGCGTCGTTCAGGGTCAGCTTCTGCAGCGCTTCGCGGAAGTCCTCGAAGTCGTCGGAACTGACCGGGAACAGGCCGGCGTAGACCTGCGGCTTGATGCGCTTGAAGCCCGGCAGCACGTCCACGTCGGGGGTGTTGCTGAGGGTCAGGGTGTCACCCACGGGGGCGCCGTGGATGTCCTTGATGCCGGCGATGATGAAGCCCACCTCGCCGGCCTTGAGGTCGGGCATCTCGGTGTGTTTCGGGGTGAATACACCGACGCTGTCCACCTGGTGCAGCTTGCCGGTGGACTTCACCAGGATCTTGTCGCCCTTCTTCACCCGGCCGTGCTTGACCCGCACCAGCGAGACCACGCCCAGGTAGTTGTCGAACCAGGAGTCGATGATCAGCGCCTGCAGCGGCGCGTCGATCTCGCCCTCGGGGGCCGGGATGGTCGTCACCAGGCGCTCGAGCACCTCGTCCACGCCCATGCCGCTCTTCGCCGAGCAGGCCACGGCGTCGGTGGCATCGATGCCGATGATGCTCTCGATCTCGTCCTTCACGCGGTCCGGGTCGGCCTGCGGCAGGTCCATCTTGTTCAGCACGGGCATGACTTCCAGGCCCTGCTCGATGGCGGTATAGCAGTTGGCCACCGACTGCGCCTCGACGCCCTGGCCGGCGTCCACCACCAGCAGCGCGCCCTCGCAGGCGGCCAGGGAACGGCTGACCTCGTAGGTGAAGTCGACGTGGCCGGGGGTGTCGATGAAGTTCAGCTGGTAGGTCTTACCGTCCTGCGCCTTGTAGTGCAGGGTGACGCTGTGGGCCTTGATGGTGATGCCGCGCTCGCGCTCCAGGTCCATGGAATCCAGGACCTGAGCCTCCATCTCGCGGTCGGAAAGACCACCGCACATCTGGATGAAGCGGTCGGCCAGGGTCGACTTGCCATGGTCGATGTGGGCGATGATGGAGAAATTGCGGATATGACTCAGGTCACTCACGGCTTGACACACTCGGAAGGCTGAAGGCGGCGATCCGCCGAAAAATAGCCGGGGAGTTTACCTGAATCCGCCGCCACGCGTCACCCTGCGACGCAGCGCAGCCGACGCCCAGTGGCCGCCATCCAGTACGTTGGTACGAGCCGTCCGCCTCCAACGTAGGATTTTCCCACCCCGCCCACGGCCCTAGTGTCCTTCGTGCAGCCGCACGCCGACCAAGGCCACCCTCCCCACCGAGCGATTCCGCACCTGGCCCAGGCGCGGCGGAGCGATTCGGCCGCGCCGCCCCACAACGCCAACAAGAACCAGGAAGCACCGCCATGCCCAGACGCCACCCCTTCGGCCCGAGCGCCCTCGCCCTGCTCGTGGCCCATGCCGCCGGCCTCGCCCTGCCCGCCCGGGCCGCAGACGGCACCGAGCCCCTGTCGCTGGGGCAGACCGAGGTGATCAGCAGCCTGCCGCTGCCCTCCCAGGGCGTTTCCCGCGACCAGATCGCCGCGCCGGTACAGACCTTCACCGGCGCGGACCTGCAGAAGAGCCAGGCGCTGGACCTGGCCGACTACCTCAAGCGGCGGAGCGCCGGGGTCTACGTCAACGAGATCCAGAACAACCCGCTGCAGCCGGACATCAACTACCGCGGCTTCACCGCCTCGCCGCTGCTCGGCACGCCCCAGGGGCTGTCGCTGTACCTCGATGGCGTGCGCATGAACCAGCCCTTCGGCGACGTCGTCAGCTGGGACCTGATCCCCGACAACGCCATCGCCAGCGCCCAGCTGATGCCCGGCAGCAACCCGCTGTTCGGTCTGAACACCCTGGGCGGCGCGCTCGCGGTGCAGACCAAGAACGGCCGCGACAACCCCGGCGGCGCCGTCCAGGCCACCCTGGGTTCCTACGGGCGCAAGATCGGCGAAGCCGAGTACGGCGGCAGCGAAGGGCAATGGGACTGGTTCTTCGCCGCCACCCACTTCGAGGAGGATGGCTGGCGCGAGCATTCCGACTCCGACGCGCAGAACCTCTTCGGCAAGCTCGGCTGGCAGGGCGAGGCCACCGACCTGAAGCTGACCTACAGCTTCGCCGACACCGACCTCAACGGTAACGGCATGGTGCCCGAGAGCTTCCTGCGCCGCGACCGCGACAGCGTGTACACCTACCCGGACAACACGCAGAACACCGCCAGCTTCCTCAACCTGCAGTGGAACCACGACTACAGCGACGACCTGAGCGCCTCCGGCAACCTCTACTACCGCCATATCGATACCGACACCTTCAACGGCGACATCAACGACGAGTCCCTGCCCGAGGGCATCGGCGAGCCCGGCCAGAACATCCTGCCGGCGGCCGGCGGCTACACCACCGCGGCGAACCTGGCGGCCTGCGTCGCGCAGTTCGAGCCGGGCGGCGAACCCGGCGAGAAATGCACCGGGATGATCAACCGCACCCGCACCACGCAGAGCAACATCGGCCTGTTCGAGCAGTTCTCGCTGCGCAACCGACTGTTCGGCAAGGACAACCTGCTGTCCCTGGGCGGCGGCTTCGACTACAGCCAGGTACGCTTCCGGCAGTCGGCCGAATACGGCGCGCTCACCGCCGACCGCGGCATCGTCGGCACGGGCGTGTACGCCGAGGCCGGCAACGCCTTCAACCTGGACGGCGAGCTGGACGACCGGGCCGCGCGCCTGAAGGGCAACACCCGCACCTGGAGCCTCTACGGCAGCGACACCCTGAGCCTGGCCCCGACGCTCGACCTCACGCTGTCCGGGCGCTACAACGCCATCTCGGTGCGCAACCACGACCAGCTTTCCCACTACGAACTCGACGGCGACGCCCTGGGCGACAGCGTCGACGAGAACGCCTCGCTCAGCGGCAAGCACAGCTTCAACCGCTTCAACCCGGCCGTCGGCCTGACCTTCCACCCGACCCGCAGCCTGACCGCCTATGCCGGCTACAGCGAAGGCAGCCGGGCCCCGACCACCATCGAGCTGGGCTGTGCCAACCCGGAATCGCCCTGCCGCCTGCCCAACTCCATGGCCGGCGACCCCCCGCTCGACCAGGTGGTGACGCGGACCTGGGAAGCCGGCCTGCGCGGCCTGATCGGCGACAACGTGCAATGGAACGCCGGGCTGTTCAGCGCGCGCAACAGCAACGACATCATGTTCGTGTCCTCCAGCACCAGCGGCAGCGGCTACTTCGCGAACTTCGGCGAAACCCGCCGCCGCGGCATCGAAACCGGCATCTCCGGGAGCTGGGGCGACTGGGCGCTGGCCGCCAACTACACCTTCGTCGACGCCACCTACCGCTCGGGCGAGACCTTCCTGGGCGAGGCCAACAGCAGCGCGGACGACGGCAACATCAGCGTGAAGTCCGGCGACCGCATTCCGCTGGTGCCGCGCAACATCCTCAAGCTGTCGGCCGACTACGCGGTGACCGAGCGCCTGAGCATCGGCGCCGACGCCATCAGCGTCTCCGGCTCCTACGTGCGCGGCAACGAGAACAACGACCATCAGAGCGGCGGCCTGTACCAGGGCGGTGGCGAGATCGGCGGCTACACCGTGTTCAACCTCAACGGCGCCTACCAGCTCACCCCGGCCTGGCGCATCTTCGCCCAGGTCGACAACCTGTTCGACCGCGAGTACGCCACCGCCGGCATGCTCGGCGCCAACCCGTTCGACGCCAATGGCGTGATGCGCACTGACGGCGCCGCCGGCAACGGCACGGTCAACGGCAGGCGCAGCAACTCCGTGGGTGAAACCTTCGTCGCCCCGGGGGCGCCGCGCACCGCCTGGCTGGGCGTGCGCTGGGCGTTCCTCTGAGCCGCGCTGAATGCACCCAAGAAAAAACGCCGTTTCCTGATGGGGAAACGGCGTTTTCGTGGGAGGTTGGCTCGGCGTAGCGCTCCGGGTGCTCGGATGTTTCTGTGGCGCTATCCGCCGAATCGCGGACAGAGTCCGCTCCTACGCTTACAGGGAGGCACGGGCGTAGGAGCGGACTTTGTCCGCGATTGGACTCACCGACCACGCCGGACACTCCCGCGGCACGGCCGACGGCGGATAACCGCGAACGGTTATTCGCCCTACGCGGGAATGACATACGGTTCCAGGCAAGCACGGGTGTAGGAGCGGGCCCTGCCCGCGAATCGCGCGCAGGGCGCGCTCCTACAGGTGGGGCAGCGGTGGTTGGGGTAGGAGGACCTTGTCCGCGATTGGATTCACCGGCCACGCCGGACACTCCCGCGGCACGGCCGACGGCGGATAACCGCGAACGGTTATTCGCCCTACGCGGGAATGACATACGGTTCCAGGCAAGCACGGGTGTAGGAGCGGGCCCTGCCCGCGAATCGCGCGCAGGGCGCGCTCCTACAGGTGGGCAGCGGTGGTTGGGGTAGGAGGACCTTGTCCGCGATTGGATTCACCGGCCACGCCGGACACTCCCGCGGCACTGCCGACGGCGGATAACCGCGAACGGTTATCCGCCCTGCCTACCCCTACCCGCCGGTCATTCGTCCAGCTTGAAGGTGATGAAGCTGGCACGGCCCTGGCGCAGAACGCGCATCGACACCGACTTGCCCTTGGGCAGCGCCTTGGCGATCTCGGAGAAGGCCTTGGCGGATTCCACCGTGCGGTTGTTCAAGTGGGTGATGACGTCGCCCGGACGCAGGCCGATCATCGCCGCCGGGCCGTCCTGGACGTCCTTGATCACCACGCCGCCCTTGATGTCCAGCGACTTGCGCTGCTCGGCAGTGAGGTCGGCGACGGTCACGCCCATGCGGTTGCTGCTGCGCTCGGCGCCCTGCCCTTCGACGGCGGCGACTTCCTCGTCCTCGTCCGGCAGGTTGCCGATGGTCATGTTCAGGGTCTTGCGCGAGCCATCGCGGAACACGTCCAGGGCTGCCTTGTCGCCCGGCTTCATGCCACCGACCAGGTGCGGCAGGTCGGCCGACTCGTTGATGGTCTGGCCGTTCAGGCTGAGGATCACGTCGCCGACCTGCAGGCCGCCCTTGGCCGCCGGGCCGTCCTGTACCAGCTGGGCCACCAGGGCGCCGGCCGGCTTGTCCAGGCCGAGGGATTCGGCGAGGTCCTTGCTGACTTCCTGGATCACCACGCCCAGCCAGCCGCGGCTGACCTTGCCGCCTTTCTTCAGTTGGTCGGCCACGTTCATGGCGACGTCGATCGGGATGGCGAAGGACAGGCCCATGAAGCCGCCGGAGCGGGTGAAGATCTGCGAGTTGATGCCGACCACCTCGCCCTGCAGGTTCAGCAGCGGGCCGCCGGAGTTGCCCGGGTTGATGGCCACGTCGGTCTGGATGAAGGGCACGTAGTTCTCGTTGGGCAGGCTGCGGCCCTTGGCGCTGACGATACCGGCGGTCACCGAATGGTCGAAGCCGAAGGGCGAGCCGATGGCCAGCACCCACTCGCCCACCTTCAGCTTGTCCGAATCGCCCAGCTTGAGGGTCGGCAGGCCCTTGGCGTCGATCTTCAGCAGGGCCACGTCGCTGCGCGGGTCGGCGCCGATCAGCTTGGCCTTGTGCTCGCTGCGGTCGGACAGGCGCACGACGATCTCGTCGGCGTCGGCGACCACGTGGTTGTTGGTGAGCACGTAGCCATCATCGGAAATGATGAACCCCGAACCCAGGGACTGTGCCTCGCGCTGCGCCCCACGCGGCGGGCGCTGGCCACGCGGCATGCTGCGCTCGATGAAGTCGCGGAACATCGGCGGCAGGCCTTCCAGGTCGGGCATCTGCCCGCTGGCGACCTGGTCCGGCACTTTCTGGGTGGTACTGATGTTCACTACGGCCGGCGAAGCCTTCTCCACCAGCGGGGTGAAATCCGGCAATTCGGCGCGGGCGACCACCGACAGGCTCAAGGCCAGCAGGGCGACCATCGCGGCCATACTGCGTTTCAGGGTTTGCATGGACTACTGCTCCCGTATTCAAAGGGAAGTGGACTTAGGCGGGACCTTCGGCCCCTGTGACCAGCGTACGCAACACAACCGGCTGCAACGCCGGGTCATCCGAACGGCGCCGGGCGTGGCGCCGTACCCACAGCCAGGTCGCCAGGAAACCCGCGAGGCCGGCCAGGATCAACCAGGGCTCGGCGAGGCCGGCGCACCACGCCAGCAGCGTAGCGGCGAACAGGCCGAGCAGGGGAATAGATAGAACATCAGGGCGCATTTCAACAAGAGGTCCTCGCGCACGCCGAGCACCACCTCGTCACCTACCCCGAGCGGGAAATCAGAAAGGGCGCGGACTTCGCCGCGCCCCGTGGTGGAGCCCAATTGCTGCAGCAACCCCTGGCCGCATCCGGCTTTGGCGCTACAGGCCGAGCAGGTGCTCTGGCGCAGCGTCTGGACCCGCACCGCTGCGGTTTCGACGCCGATCACCCGCCCCCGCTCTTCGATCACTGCGCGGCGGCTCCCTGGGCGGGCGCCTGCGGCCGCACCGACATGGCGATGCGTTCGGCGGTCCCCGTGGGGATCTCGCCGACAACGGTGACCATCATGCCGCCATCCTCGGTACTGAGGCGCTTGGACACCACCGAGGTCGGGCCCAGCTGGGTGCGCGCGTCGTCGATCCTGGCGCCGTGCAGCGGCTCGATGAAGATCGAGAAACGCGCCAGGCCGTCGCCGTAGTCCATGCTGACGACCCGATCGTCCGATACCGGGCTGCGGCGCTCGTAGGTGTTGTTGAGGGTGAAGCCCGGCGGCACCCATTCCGAGCGCCAGCTGCTGGCCACCGGGGCGTCCGGCTTGCCGGCGGGGACCGCCTGGCAGGCGTCGGAGGGCTGCAGGCCGCCGTCGTCCGGCGCCGCGGTGCTGAACTGGGTGAACTGCAGGCGCTCCAGCGCCTGGCCCTTCTCGTTGAGCAGCAGCGACTTCAGCGGCAAGCCGGTTTCCTGGTCCAGGTGCAGCTCGAAGCCGTAGCGGTACTGGTCGCGGGGGATCAGCCCGATCACCGTGGCCTCGCGCCCGGCGATGCGGGACTGGCCGACCACGCGGATGTCGTACCAGGAACCGAGGTCGCCCGAGGCCAGCTTGCGCACCGGCCACAATTGCCCGGCGCCCAGTTGCCCGGCCATGCCGCCGGCGATGCACTGGGTCACGCCATCGAGCTTGACCACTTCCTGGCGCGGGCCATCCAGTTGCAGCCAATGCTCGCGCACCGAGCCGTCGGGCTCGACCAGACGCCAGACTTCATGGGTGGAGAAGATGCCGTTGCGCTCGTAGACGAAGGTGCCCTGGAAGCTTTGTCGCTGCTGGCCCTCGGTCAGCCGCTTGACCCACGCCTGGACGTCGGCGGCCTGTACCGGCATTGCCAGCAGACCGCCCAGGAAAAACAACAGGAAAGTGGCGCGCATGACGCTCCTTAACGGGTTTCAGCGACTTTCCAGGCTGGCGGCTCGCGCGTAAGGCAGGGCGCTGTCGGCACCGTTCACCGCCGACTGCTGGGCATGCTGGCGGAGATACCCCGGAAGACGCTGTTCATGCCAGGTGGTGGGGCTGCCCGAACCACCAGTGATGACCTGCGGTGCATCCTCGTCCTGGTTGTAGCCGGCCAGTACCGCCGGGCCCTGCACCTGCGGCAGGGTGATCTGCGGCGTGGCGCCTTGCTGGGCCAGGCTCGGAGCAACGCTATCATTTTGATGGTATAGACGAACACCCGCCAGGACGGCCAGTGTCACCGAAGCGGCGACCGCCACGCGCCCGACGTTGCGCCACGGATTGCGCCGCGGCTGGGCCGGGGCGGCCTCTTCGGCCAGCGCCGCCGATACCGCCGCGGCGATATCCAGCTTGGGCAGTACCGGCTCGCGGTGCATCACCGACCGGGCCAGTTGATAGCGCGACCAGGTGGCACGCATTTCCGCATCTTCACCGCAGGCTGCGAGTACCCGGCGCAGTTCGAGTTCGTCCGCTTCGTTATCCATCAGTGCGGACAGCGACTCCTGCAGGGCTTCACGACTCATGGCGTACCTCTCTTGGCTGTTCCGCCGTATTCAGGGCTGTTCATCATGCAGCAACGGCTGCAAGGCTTTGTCTATCGCTTCCCGCGCACGGAAGATCCGTGAGCGGACCGTACCCACCGGGCATTGCATCACGGTGGCGATATCCTCGTAGCTCAATCCCTCGAATTCACGCAGGGTCAATGCCGTGCGCAGGTCCTCTGGCAGTTGCTGGATGGTGCGATGGACCGTTTCCTCGATCTCGTCCCGCAACATTGCCCGTTCCGGCGATTCGATGTCCTTCAGGGCGTGGTCGCCATCGAAGAACTCCGCATCCTCGGCTGTCACATCGCTGTCCGGAGGCCGCCGACCGCGCGCCACCAGGTGGTTCTTCGCGGTATTGATGGCGATCCGGTACAGCCAGGTATAGAAGGCACTGTCACCGCGGAAGTTGCCCAAGGCGCGATAGGCCTTGATGAAAGCTTCCTGCGCAACGTCCTGGGCTTCCTGGGCGTCGTGCACGAACCGCACGATCAGCCCGAGGATCTTGTGCTGGTACTTCAGCACCAGCAGATCGAAAGCCCGTTTGTCTCCGCGCTGTACCCGTTCAACCAGTTGCTGATCCTGTTCCTGGGTTAGCATGCATACTCCTCAACAAGCCCGGAGGAGCTGCGAGCACCCTGCAGAATCGCTCTGCCAAGATAGACTCGGATGTCTTGCAAAAGTTCTCCCCTCCAAGCGTACGCCGCACAGTTTTTTTGTCGCTTTGCCGCGACCCGGCCGGACCCATTGTCCAAGCCCTTGAAAATCCACTGCAATCGGCGAACAACCACTGCCTTCTCGCCCTTCGGGAACTCCGTTGGAAGAAGGCTTCGGACATTCACCGTTAGAACCGGAAAGACTGAAATAGTTCCGCCTGCCGCCCCTGGCGCATGAACGCCGGGGCTTGCGCCAGAAATACGGCGGCAGGCACAGGGCCGCTATTGTGCCGATCCCCCTTCTATATACTAGGCCGCCACCAATCGGAATCCGGGCATGAGCGAGCACTTTCATCACGACGTCCTAGTGATCGGCAGCGGGGCCGCAGGCCTCAGCCTGGCCCTGACGCTGCCGCAGCACCTGCGCATCGCCGTGCTGAGCAAGGGGGAGCTGTCCCAGGGCTCGACCTTCTGGGCCCAGGGCGGCGTCGCCGCGGTGCTCGACGATACCGACACCGTCGAGTCCCACGTGCAGGACACCCTGGACGCCGGCGCCGGCCTGTGCCGCGAAGACGCCGTGCGCTTCACCGTCGAGCACAGCCGCGAGGCCATCCAGTGGCTGATCGACCAGGGCGTGCCCTTCACCCGCGACAACGAGGCCGGCCGCGAGGACAGCGGCTTCGAATTCCACCTCACCCGCGAGGGCGGCCACAGCCACCGGCGCATCATCCACGCCGCCGACGCCACCGGCGCCGCCATCTTCAACACCCTGCTGGAACAGGCCCGGCAGCGCCCGAACATCGAGCTGCTGGCGCAGCGGGTGGCGGTCGACCTGATCACCGAACGCAAGCTCGGCCTGCCCGGCCAGCGCTGCCTCGGCGCCTACGTGCTGAACCGCGACAGCGGCGAGGTGGACACCTTCTCGGCGCGCTTCACCGTGCTCGCCTGCGGCGGCGCCAGCAAGGTCTACCTTTATACCAGCAACCCGGACGGCAACTCCGGCGACGGCATCGCCATGGCCTGGCGCGCCGGCTGCCGCGTCGGCAACCTGGAGTTCAACCAGTTCCACCCCACCTGCCTGTACCACCCGCAGGCCAAGAGCTTCCTCATCACCGAGGCGCTGCGCGGCGAAGGCGCCTACCTGCGCCTGCCCAGCGGCGAGCGCTTCATGAAGCGCTTCGACCCGCGCGCCGAACTGGCCCCGCGGGACATAGTGGCGCGCGCCATCGACCACGAGATGAAGCGCCTGGGCGTGGACTGCGTGTACCTGGACATCAGCCACAAGCCGGCCGAGTTCATCAAGGAACACTTCCCCACGGTGTACGAGCGCTGCCTGACCTTCGGCATCGACATCACCCGCGAGCCCATCCCGGTGGTGCCGGCCGCCCACTACACCTGCGGCGGCGTGCTGGTGGACGAGCACGGCCACACCGACGTGCCGCACCTCTACGCCATCGGCGAGACCAGCTTCACCGGCCTGCACGGCGCCAACCGCATGGCCAGCAACTCGCTGCTGGAATGCTTCGTCTACGCCCGCTCCGCCGCCGCCGACATCCAGGCGCGCCTGGAAAGCACGCCGGCCACCCCGGCGCTGCCGAGCTGGGACGCAAGCCAGGTCACCGACTCGGACGAGGACGTGATCATCGCGCACAACTGGGACGAACTGCGGCGCTTCATGTGGGACTACGTCGGCATCGTGCGCACCAACAAGCGCCTGCAGCGCGCCCAGCACCGGGTGCAGATGCTGCTCAGCGAGATCGACGAGTTCTACAGCAACTACAAGGTCAGCCGCGACCTGATCGAGCTGCGCAACCTGGCCGTGGTCGCCG
This sequence comes from Pseudomonas sp. 273, assembly GCF_029201425.1. Classification (NCBI taxonomy): domain Bacteria; kingdom Pseudomonadati; phylum Pseudomonadota; class Gammaproteobacteria; order Pseudomonadales; family Pseudomonadaceae; genus Pseudomonas; species Pseudomonas sp. 273. The sequence goes on along the minus strand of NZ_CP116775.1, from coordinate 840,104 downwards.
ACCTGATCATCCGCTCGGCCATGCAGCGCCACGAAAGCCGCGGCCTGCACTACACCCTGGACTACCCGGGGCTGCTTCCCGAGGCGCGCGACACCCTCCTCAGCCCCCGCTAGAGCGCCCCGCCCGCCACCGCGGGCGGCCTTCGCAGCGGCCAGCCGGCAGCCCCGACAACCCCGCGAGACCGCCATGAAACCTACCGACCGCCAGCGCGCCATCCTCGACCTCGTTCGCCACCGCGACACCAGCGTGGAAGAACTGGGCGCCGCCCTGGGCGTTTCGGAAGCCACCGTGCGCCGCGACCTCAGCCTGCTGGCCCGGCAGCGACGGCTGGTGCGGACCCACGGCGGGGCCACCGCGCTGATCGGCACCCACGAGCCGGAAGCGACCCTGGAGCAGCGCAACGCCAGCCACCGCGAGGAAAAGATGGCAATCGCCCGGGCCGCGGCCGCGCACATCCGCGAGGGCGACAGCATCTTCCTCGACAGCGGCACCACCTGCGCGGCGCTGGCGGCGCACCTGCGCGCGCTGCAGGACGTGCACGTGATCACCAACAACCTGCTGGCGGTCAGCGCGCTGGCCAATGCGCCGGGCGTGCGGATCACCCTGATCGGCGGCGACCTGCGCAGCACCGGCATGAGCACCTTCGGCCCGCTGGCGGAACTATCGCTGAGCCGGCTGAGCTTCGACCGCGCCTTCCTCGGCGCCGACGGCGTCGTCGCCGAGCTGGGCCTCTGCGAAGCCAGCGCCCAGCAGGCTTACCTCAAGGAATGCGTGATCAAGCGGGCCGCCGAAGTGTACATACTGGCCGACGCCGAGAAGCTGGGGCGCGCGCGCCAGCAGCACTGGACGCCGCTGGAGCGGGAATGGCGCCTGATCACCTCGGCGCCGGACGACAGGACGCTCGAACCCTTCCGCCTGCTCGCCACGGCCACCGTCGAACTGGCCCCCGTCGCCGGCGCCTGAGCCAGCCCGCCCGCCGAGGCGGGCCCCTCCCTCTTCGCCCCCGCAGTCCACCAGCCCTCTTCCCTTGATCGAAATGCGCAAACTCATGATTGACTTGCGCAGCTCTTGTCCTTTAAATCGCATCTTTATGATCGATTCGATCAAATGCATGAGCGTTTCGATCAAACACTCCCCATAACAAGTCGAACAAGAACGAACAGGTACCTGCCCATGATCCAGATCCCGATCAAGCGCACGATCGAGCGCATCCCCGGCGGCATGATGATCGTCCCGCTGCTGCTCGGTTCGCTGGTGGCCACCTTCGCGCCGGACACGCCGAAATTCTTCGGTTCCTTCACCAACGCCCTGTTCACTGGCGCGCTGCCCATACTCGCGGTGTTCTACGTCTGCATGGGCGCGAGCATCAACGTGCGCACCACGCCCTACCTGCTGAAGAAGGGCGGCGCGCTCTTCGCCACCAAGGTCGGCACGGCGATGCTCCTGGGCATCCTGCTCGGCCAGTTCCTGGGGGAACAGCCCATCTCGGCCGGGTTCTTCGCCGGCCTGTCCACATTGGCCGTGGTGGCGGCGATGAACGACACCAACGGCGGCCTGTACATGGCGCTGATGGGCAGTACGGCCGCCCCGAGGACGTCGGCGCCTACTCGGTGATGTCGCTGGAGTCCGGCCCCTTCCTGACCATGCTCACCCTGGGCGTCGCCGGGCTGTCGGCGTTCCCCTGGCCGACCTTGCTGGGGGCGATACTGCCGCTGCTGCTGGGCATTCTCATTGGCAACCTGGACCGCGAGATGCGCGAATTCCTCGGCAAGGCGGTACCGGTGCTGATCCCCTTCTTCGCCCTCGCCCTGGGCGCCAGCCTGGACCTGCACAAGGTCTGGCAGGCTGGCGTGCTCGGCCTTCTGATGGGCGTGGCGGTGGTGGTGCTGACCGGCATCCCGCTGTACTTCGCCGACCGCCTGACCGGTGGCACCGGCGTCGCCGGCGCCGCGGCGGCCACCACGGCGGGCAATGCCGCGGCGGTGCCGGCCCTGGTCGCCGCCGCCAACCCGGTCTACGCCCCGGCCGCCGCCAGCGCCACCATGCTCGTCGCCTCCTGCGTGGTGGTCACCGCCATCCTCACGCCCATTCTCGTCTCGACCCTCGCCAAGCGCGTCAGGCAGCGGGCCGAAAGCGCCGGGCAGCGCGCCTCGATGGCGCCGGAGTCGCCCCGATGAACATGCTGATCATCGCCGACGACCTGTCCGGCGCGGCGGACTGCGCCGTAGGGTTCGCCAGCCTGGGCTGGCCGACCCTGGTGATGCTCGATGCCCGGCCGACGCAGGCGCAGGTCCAGGTCATCGCCGTGGATACCGACAGCCGCCGCCTGGACGCGGCACAGGCCGCGCAGCGCAGCGTCGCGGCCTTCCATGCCCTGGCAAGGCCATGCCAGCGGCTCTACAAGAAGATCGACTCGACCCTGCGCGGCAACTGGGCCGCGGAAGTCGCCGCGCTGCATCCCCTGGCGGGCCTGGCGCTGGTCGCCCCGGCCTTTCCGGAAATGGGCCGCACGGTGCGCGACGGCCAGGTGCGGGTGCACGGCGCGCCGCTGGAAAGCACCGACACCTGGCGCCTGGAGCATGCCGATGCGCCGGCCGACATGGCCAGGATGCTCGGCGACGCCGGGCTGCGCGTGGAACACTGCGCCCTGGAGCAGTTGCGCCAGTCGGCCGGGCAACTGCCCCGGCTCATCCAGTCGGCCCAGGAACGCGGTGTCCAGGCCCTGATCTTCGACGCCGAGACACCCGAGGACCTGCGCCTGCTGGCCCGGGAAACCGCGCAGCCGGAGCTGCGGGCGTTCTGGGTCGGCTCCGGGGGCCTGGCAAGGCAGATAAGGGAAGTGCCGCCGCCCTCCTCTACTCCGGTGGTCCCGAGCAAGACCGAGCCTGCCCCCTCGCAATTGGCGACCGTGGTACTGGCCGGCAGCCTTTCCACCGTCGCCGACCGCCAATGCGAGGAGCTGCAACGGCGCAGCGACATCCTCCCGTTCAGCCTGCCACCGGCGGTGCTGCGCCAGGGCAGCGACCACCCCGCCTGGCCGGAGTGGCAGGCGCAGGTGGGCGCGCTGCTCGAACAAGGCCTGGACCTGCTGCTGCGCATCGGCCGCGACGAACAACCCGACCCCGCCGAAGGCGCCCTGCTCTCGGCCAACCTCGCCGCCCTGCTGAAGCCGCACTTCCACCGCGTCGGCGGCCTGGTCGCCACCGGTGGCGAAACGGCGCGGGCGATGCTGGGCGCGGTCGGCATCGACGGCCTGCAGCTGGTCGGCGAGATCGAGGCCGGCAGCGTCCTCAGCCACCCCCTGGCCCCGGCGGGCGGCCACCGCCCCGGCATCGTCACCAAGGCCGGCGCCTTCGGCAGCCCCGAAGCCCTCTATCGCGCGTGGCGCCACCTGCACGACGCGCAACAGTCCCCCTCCTGAATTCAGAGTGTCCCACCCATGAACAACTATCTTCCCGTAATCGGCATCACCATGGGCGACGCGGCCGGCGTCGGACCGGAGATCATCGTCAAGAGCCTGGCCAGCGCCGGGCTGCACCGATTCTGCCGCCCCCTGGTTATCGGCGATGCGCAGCGTCTGGAGAAGGCCGACCGGCTGCTCGGCGGGCTGGCCCGGGTACGGCGCATCGAGGATGCCGACGACGCCCGCTTCGAGCCGGGCGTGATCGACTGCATCGACCTCGGCCTCATTCCCGACGACCTGCCGTTCGGCGTGCTGTCCCCCGTAGCGGGGGATGCGGCCTACCAGTTCATCGCCCGCGCGGTGGAGCTGGCCAAGGCCGGGAAGATCGACGCCATCTGCACCGCCCCGCTGAACAAGGAAGCCCTGCATGCCGGCGGCCACAAGTTCCCTGGCCACACCGAGCTGCTCGCCCACCTGACCAATGTCGACGAGGTCTCGATGATGCTGGTGGCTCCCAAGCTGCGGGTCATCCACGTCACCACCCACATCGGCATCATCGACGCCATACGCCGCATCGAGCCCGGCCTGGTGCAGCGCACCATCGAGCGCGGCCACGCGACGCTGGTACGCTCCGGCATCCCCCGGCCGCGCATCGGCGTCTGCGGCATCAACCCCCACGCCGGGGAAAACGGCCTGTTCGGCTACGGCGAGGAGGAAGAGAAGATCATCCCCGCCGTCAGCCTGCTGCAGGCGCGGGGGCTGGACGTCACCGGCCCGTTGCCGGCCGACACCCTGTTCTACCGCGCCGGCCGCGGCGACTTCGACCTGGTGGTGGCCATGTACCACGACCAGGGGCACGGCCCGGTGAAGGTGCTCGGGCTGGAAGCCGGGGTGAACGTCACGGTCGGCCTGGACGTGGTGCGCACCTCGGTGGACCACGGGACCGCCTTCGACATCGCCGGCAAGGGGCTCGCCGACGAACGCAGCCTGCTGGAGGCGCTGCGCCAGGGCGCGGAACTGGCGAACAGACCGCGCTGAGGCTAGCGCGGCGGCGCCCAGCGGCCGCGGCTGAAGCGCAGCCGCACGCGCAGGCGGCGGTGGGCCTCCGCCGCCAGGCTGTCGGGCGGCAGGCACAGGCCGCGGCCCAGGCGGCTACCCGGCAGGTGGAAACGCAGCACGATCAACGCCGGCAGCGCGAGGCTGTCGGCGCGCAGTTGCACCGCCTGCCAGCCGCCGGCCGGGCTCCACAACTGCCAGCCGTCGGCGTCGTGGCGCAGGGCGCGGTAGGCATGGCGGCTACGCAGCAGGACCTGCCGCGGCAGCACCCACAGGGCGTGGCCCAGGCAGAGCAGCAGGCCCAGGGCCTGCCAGAAGGCGGAAAGGGCGGCCAGGCTCAGCGCCGCCACGGCGAGCGCCAGGCTCGCCAGGTAGGCCACCAGCAGCCGTCGGGACGGCCGCCAGCGGCATTCGAAGGCCTCAATCCGGTTGGACACGGGCCAGGATCATGCGCACGATGTGGCGCAGATCGGCGTCTTCCGGCTCGCCGCGCTGCATGAACCAGCCGAACATGTCCTGGTCCTCGCACTCGAGCAGCTTGCGGAAGCGCGCCTGGTTCTCGGCGTCCAGGCCCGGGTAGACCTCCTGCACGAAAGGCACCAGCAGCACGTCCAGCTCCAGCATGCCGCGGCGGCTGTGCCAGAAGAGTCGTTTCAGTTCGATTTCGTCGGTCATTCTGCGGGTCCTCGGCGCTACATCGGAAACCCCACGGTGCGGCGCCTGCCGGATTCCGTGAAGCGAGCGGCATTATACGCATGCCCTCGCCCGGCGGCACCCGCTGACAAGCGCGGGCCCCGGCTCTATCATGGCAAGCCTGACTTTCTTCCAGCGACCCGCAATGGCCGATTCCGCGTTCTACACCGCCCTGACCCACGAAGGAGTCCTCGCCGTCCGTGGCGTGGACGCCGCCAAGTTCCTGCAGGGCCAGCTGACCTGCAACCTCAACTACCTCGACGCCAGCACCTCGAGCCTGGGCGGCCGCTGCACGCCCAAGGGGCGCATGACTTCCAGCTTCCGCATCGTCGCCGAGGGCGACGGCTACCTGCTGGCGCTGGCCGCCGAGCTGCTGGAAGGGCAACTGGCGGAGCTTAAGAAATACGCCGTGTTCTCCAAGGCCAGCCTGGGCGACGCCAGCGCCGACTGGGTCCGCTTCGGCCTGAGCGGCGGCGAAGCCGTGCTCGCCGGCCTCGGCCTGGACCTGCCCGCCGAGGCCGACCGCGTTGCGCGCAACGGCGGCCTGCTGGCGATCAGCCTTGGCCATGGCCGCGCCGAACTCTGGGTACCGGCCCCGCGCACCGGCGAAGTGCGCGAGGCACTGGACGCCAGCCTGGGCGAAGGCAGCCTCAACGACTGGCTGCTGGGCCAGGTGCGCGCCGGCGTCGGCCAGGTCTTCGGTGCCACCCGCGAGCTGTTCATCCCGCAGATGATCAACCTGCAGGCGGTCGGCGGCGTGAGCTTCAGGAAAGGCTGCTACACCGGCCAGGAAATCGTCGCGCGCATGCAGTACCTCGGCCGCCTCAAGCGCCGCCTGCACCGCCTGGCGCTGGACGCCGCCGAGCTGCCCGAGCCGGGCGCCGAGCTGTTCTCGCCGGTGCACGGCAGCAGCGTCGGCGAAGTGGTACTGGCCGCCCGTGCCGCCGAAGGCATCGAGCTGCTGGCGGTGCTGCAGGACGACGCCGTGGCCGACGGCCGCGTGCGCCTCGGCCAGGCCGAGGACGGCCCGGCCCTGCGCCTGCTGACGCTGCCCTACGTACTGGACAGCGACCGCGAGATCCAGCGCTGACCGAATCGCCTGCCGGGTGGGGAGCCCGGCGTCCCTCAAGGAAACGCCATGAGCAAGCTTGCCGAAAAAGTACAACAGGAACTGCTGCGGGCCATCGACAACGACGAACTGGTGCTGCCCACCCTGCCCGAGGTGGCGCTGCGGGTACGCGAGGCGGCGGAGGACCCGGACGTCAGCATCCATGACCTGGCCCGGGTGATCGGCAACGACGCCGCGCTCACCGCGCGCATCATCAAGGTGGTGAACAGCCCGCTGCTGCGCACCAACAAGGAAATCACCGACCTGCAGATGGCCATCGGCCGCCTGGGCATCAACTACACCAGCAACCTGGCCACGGGCCTGGCCATGGAGCAGATGTTCCAGGCCACCTCCGACGTGGTCGACCGCAAGATGCGCGAGGTGTGGAACAAGAGCGTCGAGGTCGCCGGCATCTGCCACGCGCTGTGCCGCCACTACACCCGGCTGATGCCCGACCAGGCGACCCTCGCCGGCCTGGTGCACCAGATCGGCGTGCTGCCGATCCTCACCTACGCCGAGGAGAACGGCGAGCTGCTGGCCGACTCCATCAGCCTCAACCATGTGATCGAGCGCATTCACCCGGTCATCGGCGACCGTATCCTCAAGGCCTGGGAATTCCCCGCGCCCATCGCCGAAGTGCCCGGCCACTACCTGGACTTCACCCGCGACTCCGCCAAGGCCGACTACGTGGACATCGTCCAGGTCGCCACCCTGCAGAGCTACCTGGGCAGCCAGCACCCCTTCACCGAGCTGGACTGGAGCAGCATCCCGTCCTTCGCCAAGCTGGGCATCGACCCCCAGGCCAACCTCAACGAGGACGAGGACCTGTCGGCGGCCATGGAAGCGGCGATGGGGATGTTGCAGTAACGGGCCGGCAGAGGCCTTCCCACGCGGCACGGCGTTTCCCTTGTAGGAGCGCGCCCTATGCGCGAAATCGCGGACGGAGTCCGCTCCTACGACCGTGCTTCCCTGGACCTGTAGGAGCGGACTTTGTCCGCGATAGCCGGACGTTCCGGCGCGATTCGCGGATAAGATCCGCTCCTACGCCACCCCACCGCACCATCCCCCTGTAGGAGCGGGCCCTGCGCGCGAAATCGCGGGCAGGGCCCGCTCCTGCAGATTGCTGTGAGGCATGGCATTCCTCCCCGTAGGGCGCATAACGCCTACAGCGTTATCCGCCATTCCGGTGTTCCAGCCAACGATGGGGCCTAGACGGCCTGCTGCTCTTCGGCGGGAAAACTCACCCGCACCAGCAACCCGCCCAACTCGCCATGGGCCAGTTCGATGCGCGCCCGGTGCGCGGCGCAGATCTCGCCGACGATCGCCAGGCCCAGCCCGGTGCCCTCCTGGCGCTTGCGGTAGAAGCGGCCGAAGACCTTGTCGCGCTCCTCCGCCGGGATGCCCGGGCCGTCGTCCTCGACCTCCAGCACGCCCGGCGGGCCGACGCGGATCACCACGTTGCCGGCGGCATGGGCCAGGGCGTTGCCCACCAGGTTGTCGAGCAGTTCGTGGAGCAGCGTCGGGTCGCCCTTGATCCACACCGGCCGCTCGGCCTCCAGGGCCAGGGCCACGCCGCGCGCGTGGGCCAGCGGCGCCAGCACCATGCCCTGCTCCCGCGCCAGGCCCCCCAGTTCGATGGCCTCGCCACCGCCCTCGGCGATGGCCCGCGCGCCGCTTTCCACCCGCGCCAGCGACAGCAACTGGTTGGCCAGCCCGGTGACGCGGTCGGTGTACTGCACCGCCTCTTCCAGTGTCTCGCGCCAGCGCCGTGGCTCCTGCTCGCGCAGGCCCAGCTCCAGCCGCGCCTTGAGCGCCGCCAGCGGCGTGCGCAATTCGTGGGAGGCTTCGGCGATGAACTGCGACTGGCGCTCGAACAGGCTACGCAGGCGCACGGTGAAATGGTTCAGCGCCGCCACCAGCGGGCGCAGTTCGCGCTGCACCGCCACCTGCGGCAAGGGCCGCAGGTCGTCCGCCTGGCGCTCCTCCACGGCCGCGCGCAGGCGGTCGAGGGGGCGCAGGCCGGCACTCACCGCGTACCAGACCATGACCAGCGCGGCCAGCGCCGACAACGCCAGGTTCAGCAGGGTGTCGGCGAGCAGCTCGCGGGCCAGGCGCTCGCGCGCGCCGAGGGTCTCGGCCACGCGGATCTCGGCCATGCCGTTGACCGTCGGCTGGCTGACCGGCTGCAGCAGGCTGACCACGCGCACGCCCTGGCCCTGGTATTCGCTGTCGTAGAAGCGCGCCAGCGCCGGGTAGTCGTCGGTGCGCGGGGTGCCGGAGGGCGGCGCCGGCAGGTTCTCGTAGCCGGAGATGGACTGCCCGCGGGTGTCGATCACCTGGTAGAAGATGCGCCCGGCGCTGTCGTAGGCGAAGCTGTCCAGGGCCACGTAGGGCACGTTGGCGCGCAGCATGCCGTCGCTGTCGTAGAGGCCGTCGGCGATGTCCCGCGCCGAGGCCAGCAGGGTGCGGTCGTAGGCGATGTCCGAGGCGTGGCGGGCGCGCTGGTAGGTGGTCAGGCTGCCCAGCAGCAACAGCACCAGCAGCAACCCGCCCAGGCGCCAGAGCAGGCGCCAGCGCAGGCTGCCGGAGCCGGGCAGGGCCAGGCGCCGCGGCGCCTCAGGCATCGACCGCCTCGAGCAGGTAGCCCAGGCCACGGAAGGTGACGATGCGCACCGCTCCGCCTTCCAGCTTCTTGCGCAGGCGGTGCACGTAGATCTCGATGGCGTCGGCGCTGGCGTCCTGGTCCAGGCCGAACACCTGGGCGGCCAGCTGTTCCTTGCTCAGCACCCGCCCTGGGCGGGCGATCAGCGCTTCCAGCACGGCCTGCTCGCGGGACGTCAGGGTCAAGGGCTCGCCGGCCAGGCTGAAACGCCGCGCGCCCAGGTCATAGACCAGCTCGCCGCAGCGCTGCTGCTGTTCGCCGCCGAGCACGCTGCGCCGCAGCAGGGCCTTCACCCGCGCCTCCAGCTCGCTCAGCTCGAAGGGCTTGGCCAGGTAGTCGTCGGCGCCGAGGTTCAGGCCATGGACGCGGTCCTTGACCTCGCCGCGGGCGGTCAGCATCAGCACCGGAAGGGTCTTGCCGCGGCCGCGCAGGCGCGCCAGCACCTCGAAGCCGTCCAGCCGCGGCAGGCCGACGTCGAGAATGGCCAAGGCGTACTCCTCGCTGGCCAGGGCCAGGTCGGCAGCCACCCCGTCGCGCAGCAGGTCGACCGTCCAGCCCGCGCCCTTGAGCGCCTGCTGCACGCTGTCGCCCAGTTGCGGATGGTCTTCGACCAGAAGGATGCGCACGGCGGTCTTCCTCGTTCGGCAGGGGTTGGAACGCGCAGTGTAACCGCATGTGATCACCTGTGAACGGCTGAAAGCCTGGTGAAAGGCAGCGGCGCTAGGATCGGCCCCCAGACGACGAAGATCGTCCCCAAATCGGTTGGCGGCGTGGCGCCATCCAGACAAGAACAAGAAATGGAGTCCACCGATGCTGACTGTCCAGCACCCGGCCCGTGGGGCCAATCCCGTCTTTTCCCGTGTCTTCCCCGCCGGTTTCGGCGCGGCCCTGGCCCTCGGCGGCCTGGCCGGGGAAGCCGACGCTGCCGGCTTCATCGAAGACAGCAGCCTGAAGCTGCAGACGCAGAACATCTACTTCAACCGCGACTTCCGCGACGGCGCCGGCCAGTCCAAGCGCGAGGAGTGGGCGCAGGGTTTCATCCTCGACTTCCAGTCCGGCTATACCGACGGCACCCTCGGCCTCGGCCTGGACGCCCTGGGCATGCTCGGCCTGAAGCTCGACTCCAGCCCCGACCGCACCGGCAGCGGCCTGCTGCCCACCCACGACGACGGCCGCGCCGCCGACGAGTACGGCAAGCTCGGGCTGACCGCCAAGTTCAAGGTCTCGCAGACCGAACTCAGGCTCGGCAGCCTGGTCCCCGACCTGCCCACCCTGCAGCCCAACGACAGCCGCCTGTTCCCGCAGATCTTCGAGGGCGGCCTGCTGGAGTCCCGCGACCTGCCCGGCCTGGCCTTCACCGGCGGGCGCCTGGAGAAGGCCATCGACCGCGACTCCACCGACGCCCAGGACCTGGCGCTGAACAACAAGAACAAGCGCTTCACCGGCACCGTGGCCGGCGAGCACTACGACCTGGCCGGCGGCGACTACAAGTTCGACGACCACTTCACCGGCCGCTACCACTACGCCGAGCTGGACGAGGTGTACCGCCAGCACTTCGTCGGCCTGCTCACCAGCCACAAGCTGGGCGACGGCAAGCTGACCAGCGACTGGCGCCTGGCGATCAGCGACGACGACGGCGCCGCCCGCGGCGGCAGCATCGACAACCGCGCCTTCAACGCCATGCTCGGCTACGCCATCGGCGCCAACAAGTTCAGCGTCGGCTGGCAGCAGATGGATGGCGACAGCGCCTTCCCCTACATCGACGGCAGCAACCCCTACCTGGTGAACTTTGTCCAGGTCGGCGACTTCGCCGAAGCCAAGGAACGCTCCTGGCAGCTGCGCCACGATTTCGACTTCGCCGTGTTCGGCCTGCCCGGCCTGACCCTGATGAACCGCTACCTCAAGGGCGACAACGCCGAGATCAACGGCCGCGCCGGCGAAGGCCGCGAGTGGGAACGCAACACCGACCTCAAGTACGTGGTGCAGAGCGGCCCGCTGAAGGACTTCGGTGTGCGCCTGCGCAACGCCACCTACCGTTCCAACTTCGCGCGCAACGCCGACGAAACCCGCGTCTATCTCACCTATTCCCTGGCGATCTGGTAAACAACAACAAGAAGAGGCCCCGAAGATGACCAAGCTCCATACCCTTCCCCTGCTCCTCGCCGCCGCCGCGCTGCTCGCCGGCGCCGCCCAGGCCGAGCCCAAGCGCCCGGAATGCATCGCCCCGGCCGCCCCCGGCGGCGGCTTCGACCTGACCTGCAAGCTGGCGCAGAGCGCCCTGCTGGACGAGAAGCTGCTGTCCAGCCCGATGCGCGTCACCTACATGCCCGGCGGCGTCGGCGCGGTGGCCTACAACGCCGTGGTGGCCCAGCGCCCGGCCGACGGCAACAGCATCACCGCCTTCTCCAGCGGCTCGCTGCTGAACCTGGCCCAGGGCAAGTTCGGCCGCTACGACGAGAACGCGGTGAAGTGGCTGGCGGCCATCGGCACCAGCTACGGCGCCATCGCCGTGCGCAACGATTCGCCCTACAAGAACCTCGCCGACCTGGTGGCCGCGCTCAAGGCCGACCCGGGCAAGGTGGTGATCGGCTCCGGCGGCACCGTCGGCAGCCAGGACTGGATGCAGACCGCGCTGATCGCCAAGGCCGCCGGCATCGACCCGAAGCGGCTGCGCTACGTCGCCCTGGAAGGCGGCGGCGAGATCGCCACGGCGCTGCTCGGCGGGCACATCCAGGTGGGCAGCACCGACATCTCCGACTCCATGCCGCACATCCGCGCCGGCAAGATGCGCCTGCTCGCGGTGTTCTCCGAGGAGCGCCTGCAGGACGAGGGCATGGCCGGCATCCCCACCGCCAAGGAGCAGGGCTTCGACATCGTCTGGCCGGTGGTGCGCGGCTTCTACGTCGGGCCCAAGGTCAGCGACGAGGACTACCAGTTCTGGAAGGCGTCCTTCGACAAGCTGCTGGCCTCGGAGGACTTCGCCAGGCTGCGCGACCAGCGCGAGCTGTTCCCCTTCGCCATGACCGGGCCGGAGCTGGACAGCTACGTCAAGCAGCAGGTCGCCCGCTACCGCCAGATGGCCCATGACTTCGGCCTGATCCAGTAAGCTGCGAGGTTCCCGACATGCACGCCCCCCACTCGCTGCCGCAGCGGCTGTTCGCCGGTGCCTGGCTGCTGGCCTGCCTCGGCCTTGCGGCCATCGCCTGGGACTACCAGGCGCCCTTCTCCTACGAACCGGTGGGCCCGCGCGCCTACCCGCTGCTGTGCCTGGCGCTGATGGCGATCGGCCTGGCCTGGCTGATCCTGCGGCCCACGCCGGTGCGCCACGACGACGAGCAGCCGCTGGAAGGCGCGCTGCTGCGCAAGGTGGTGGCGTGCGTCGGCCTGCTGCTGGTCTACGCCGGGCTCTTCGAGCCGCTGGGCTTCATCCTCGCCAGCGCCCTGGTGGGCAGCTTCATCGCCCTGCTCTACGGCGGCAGGCCGGCCGTCAGCGTGGCCACCTGCACGCTGCTGAGCATCGGCCTGTACCTGCTCTTCGACCGCACCCTGGACGTCCCGCTGCCGCGGGGCGTGCTCGACTTCCTGCCCTTCTGAGGACACCGTCATGGATACCCTGAGCTATCTCGGGCAGGGCTTCGGCGTCGCCCTGAGCCCCTACAACCTGATCACCGCGCTGATCGGCACGCTGATCGGCACCGTGGTCGGCCTGCTCCCGGGCCTTGGCCCGATCAACGGCGTGGCCCTGCTGATCCCGGTGGCCTTCGCCCTCGGCCTGCCGCCGGAGTCGGCGCTGATCCTGCTGGCCGCGGTCTACCTGGGCTGCGAATACGGCGGGCGGATCTCCTCGATCCTGCTGAACATCCCCGGCGAGGCCTCCACCGTGATGACCACCCTCGACGGCTACCCCATGGCGCGCCAGGGCCTGGCCGGCGTGGCCCTGTCGCTGTCGGCCTGGAGCTCGTTCATCGGCGCCTTCATCGCCACCTGCGGCATGGTGCTGTTCGCCCCGCTGCTGGCGAACTGGGCGATCGCCTTCGGCCCGGCGGAATACTTCGTGCTGATGGTCTTCGCCATAGTCGCGCTCGGCGGCCTGGCCGGCGACCGCCCGCTGAAGACGCTGCTGGCGGCGCTGCTCGGGCTGTTCCTGTCCAGCGTCGGCATCGACGCCAACAGCGGCGTGTATCGCTTCACCTTCGACAGCATCCACGTGGCCGACGGCATCCAGTTCGTGGTCCTGGTGCTGGGCCTGTTCTCGGTCAGCGAGATCCTCCTGCTGCTGGAGAAGACCCACCACGGGCACAAGGCCGTGGAAGCCAGCGGGCGCATGCTGTTCAACCTCAAGGAAGCCGCCTCGGTATTCGTGGTCAACCTGCGCTGCGGCCTGCTCGGCTTCGTCATGGGCGTGCTGCCCGGCGCCGGCGCCACCCTGGCCAGCGCGGTGGCCTACATGACCGAGAAACGCTACGCCGGCGAGAAGGGCAAGTTCGGCCAGGGCGACATGCGCGGCCTGGCCGCCCCGGAAACCGCCATCGGCGCCTCCGCCTGCGGCGCCCTGGTGCCCATGCTGACCCTCGGCGTGCCCGGCTCGGGCACCACGGCGGTGATGATCGGCGCGCTCAGCCTGTACAACATCACCCCCGGCCCACTGCTGTTCCAGGAGCAGCCGACCATCGTCTGGGGCCTGATCGCCTCGCTGTTCATCGCCAACCTGATGCTGATCATCCTCAACGTGCCCATGGTCCGGGTGTTCACCCGCATCCTCGCGGTGCCGAACTGGGCGCTGGTGCCGGGCATCGCGATCATCACCGCGATCGGCGTGTACGCCGTGCACGCCACCACCTTCGACCTGTTCCTGATGGTCGCCATCGGCATCCTCGGCTACATCCTGCGCAAGCTCGACTTCCCGCTCTCGCCGCTGCTGCTGGGCTTCATCCTCGGCGGGCTGATGGAGCAGAACCTGCGCCGCGCGCTGTCGATCTCCAACGGCGAGCTGGGCATCCTCTGGTCCAGCCCCATCGCCATCGGCACCTGGGCCCTGGTGGCGGCGATGCTCTGCCTGCCGCTGTACCGCGCCTGGCGCCGCCGCCTGGCCCGCCGCGGCGCGCAGCCGGCCAGCGCCTGAGCCCGGAAGAAGAACCACGCTCGCCGCGTTCTCTCCTGCGGCGATTTCAGACCCGCCTTGCGCGGGTCTCTTTTTGTCTGCAGCTGGCGCTCGTAAACCCTGCGATGGGAGGCGCTGGCGGGTCAGCGCGGCGCCAGGTGCACCACCATCAGCTGCACGCTCTCGTTGCCGCGGAATTCGTTGACGTCCAGCTTGTAGGCCATCTCCGCCCAGCGCACCGTCGGGTTCGGCCAGACCTCGCGGTCGACGTTGAAGGCGATGCCGTCCAGTTGCAGCGAGCCGCACTCGGTCTTGAGCACCAGCTTCAGGTGGCGTTCGCCGACGATGCGCTGCTGGACGATCTGGAACACCCCATGGAACAACGGCTCGGGGAAGTGCTGGCCCCAGGGGCCGGCCTGGCGCAGGGCGCGGGCCAGTTCCAGGTGGAACTCGGTCAGGCTCAGCTGGCCGTCGGAGAGGATGCGCCCGGTGAGGTCGTCCTCGCTGAGCTGGCGGCGCACCTCGGCGTCGAAGGCCGCGGCGAAGGCGCCGAAATGCCCCTGGGGCAGCGACAGGCCGGCTGCCATGGCATGGCCGCCGAACTTGCTGATCAGCCCCGGGTGGCGCGCGGCCACTGCGTCCAGGGCGTCGCGGATATGCAGGCCGGGCACCGAGCGGGCCGAGCCCTTGAGGCTGCCGTCGCCGGCGTCGGCGAAGGCGATGGTCGGGCGGTGGTAGCGCTCCTTCAGGCGCGAGGCGAGGATGCCGATCACCCCCTGGTGCCAGTCCGGGTCGAACAGGCACAGGCCGAAGGGCATTTCCTCCACCGGCAGTTCCTTGAGCTGGGCCAGCGCCTCGCGCTGCATGCCCTGCTCGATGGCCTTGCGGTCCTGGTTGAGCTGGTCGAGCTGCACCGCCATGTCGCGGGCCAGGGCCTCGTCCTCGCAGAGCAGGCACTCGATGCCCAGGGACATGTCGTCCAGGCGCCCGGCCGCGTTGAGCCGCGGGCCGAGGATGAAGCCCAGGTCGGTGGAGGTGATGCGCCGGGCATCGCGCCCGGCCACTTCCAGCAGCGCACGCAGGCCCGGGCGGGCGCGGCCGGCGCGGATGCGCGCCAGGCCCTGGTGCACCAGGATGCGGTTGTTGGCGTCCAGCGGCACCACGTCGGCGACGCTGCCCAGGGCCACCAGGTCGAGCAGCTCGGCCAGGTTCGGCTCCGGCGTGCCGCTGCGGGCGAACCAGTCCAGCTCGCGCAGGCGCGCGCGCAGGGCGAGCATCACGTAGAAGATCACCCCGACCCCGGCCATCGCCTTGCTGGGGAATTCGCAGCCCGGCTGGTTGGGGTTGACGATGGCGTCCGCAACCGGCAGCTCCGGGCCCGGCAGGTGGTGGTCGGTGACCAGCACACGCAGCCCGGCGGCCTTGGCCGCGGCCACGCCGTCGATGCTGGAGATACCGTTGTCCACGGTGACCAACAGCTCCGGGCGTTTCTCCAGGGCGACCGCGACGATTTCCGGGGTCAGGCCGTAGCCGTATTCGAAACGGTTCGGCACCAGGTAGTCGACCCAGGCCGCGCCGAGCAGGCGCAGGGCCAGCACGCCGACACTGCTGGCGGTGGCGCCGTCGGCGTCGAAGTCGCCGACGTAGAGGATGCGCTGGCGCTTCTGCAAGGCGTCGACCAGCAGCTCGACGGCGGCGTCGATGCCCTTGAGCTGGCGGTACGGGATCAGCCGCGCCAGGCCCTTGTCCAGCTCCTCGGCGGACTTCACGCCACGGGCGGCGTACAGGCGGGTGAGCAGCGGCGGCAGGTCGCCGAGGTCGGGCAGGGTTTCCGGCAGCGGGCGGGGGTCGATGCGCATCGGTCGTACAGTGTCCTTTCCGGCGGCTTTTATCGCTCGCCCATCAGCCATTCCAATTGCAGTTCGTGCTGGCCGTTCTCGTCGGTGACGAAGATCGTCCCCTCGCTGATCATCACGGTCCAGTTGATCGAACGCGGCAGGTCGCGGGCCAGTTCCTCCAGGGGCTCCTGGGGGACGGCGGCGACATTGAGATTCTTCAGGTGGCGCACGCCGTCGAGGACCTTGGTGGTCCATACGCGCAGGTTGCCGTAGGCCAGCAGCGAGAGTCTTTCGCAACGCCGCGAGCACCACACCAGGCGCTCGCTGTCCGGCTGGCCGACCTCGATCCAGTGCAGGATGCGGTCGTCCAGGCTCTTCTCCCACAGCGACGGCTCCTCGACGTCCGACAGGCCCCGGCCGAAGGCCAACTGCTCGTTGTACCAGAGCACGAAGGCAAGCAGGCGGACCGCCAGGCGCTCCTCGGTTTCCGAGGGGTGGCGGGCGACGGTGAAGCGCAGGGTCTCGTAGACGCCGCGGTCCAGGTCGGTGAGGCTGATGTCGGCCTTGTAGGGGGTGGCGGAGAGGGCCATGGTCTATCCCAGCGATGCGAAGGCGGCAAGTCTACCCCGATTGCGCCCGCCCTGCCGCCCCCGTCGCGCTCAGCGGTGGCCGCGGCCTTCGTGCCCCGGGCGGGAGGCCGACAGCTCGATGCGGTTGCGGCCCTTGGCCTTGGCCAGGTACAGCGCCTGGTCGGCCAGCGACAGCAGCCGCGCCAGCTCGTAGCCGCCCTCCTCGCTGGTGGCCACGCCGATACTGACGCTGAGCAGGCCCTCACCGACGAACGGAACCTCGGCGAACTCCCGGCGGATGCGTTCGGCCACCTGGCAGGCGGCCTCGGTGCCGGCCCCGGTCAGCAGGCAGGCGAACTCCTCGCCGCCGATGCGCCCGAACACGTCCTGGCGGCGCATGCGCGAGGCGGTGATGCGGCTGAACTCCTGCAGGGCGCGGTCGCCCACCGGGTGGCCGTAGGCATCGTTGAGGCGCTTGAAGTTGTCCAGGTCGCAGACCAGCAGCGCCACCGGCTCGCCGCGTTCGGCGCACAGGCGCAGCAGGCGCTCGCCGGAATCCATGAAGGCGCGGCGGTTGCCGATGCCGGTCAGGGGGTCGCTCAGGGCCGCCGAGCGGAACTTCAGCTCGGCACGGTCCTTGACCATTGTCAGGGTGGTGAAGGCCAGGCCAACGGCGACCAGCATGGTCTCGAACACCAGCAGGGTGAACAGGGTGGTGTAGGTGCCCGAGGGCTCGCCCGGCACCGCGCCGCGGTCGACGAAGATGCGCAGGGTATAGAAGCCCGCGTGGAACAGCAGCAGGGCCAGGGTCGGCCGCAGCGGCACTTCCAGGCGCCGGCGGCTGCGCCACAGCTCGGCGGCGGCGAGCAGGCAGTAGACCACGGTCAGCGCCGAGTGGACCTGGATGCGCGCGACCATCGAGTGCAGGAAGGCCGGCCACAGGCACAGCAGCAGCCAGAGCACGGCCCCCGCGGCCACGCCGGGCCAGTAGGGCGCGCGCCCGGCGAACACGCGCATGCTGGTCCACAGCAGCGCGCAGGAAAGCATCACCACCACGTTGCCGGCGACGATGGCCAGCATCTCCAGGCCGAAGCTGCGCAGGGCGATGAGGAAGGTGGACAGTGCCCCGAGCAGGAGCATGCCGGCCATGTAGCCGAGGGTCGGCTCGCGGCGCCCGCCGTACCAGGCGAAGAACATCAGCACCCCGACCAGGGCGAGGATGTAGAGGTCCACCAGCAGCAGGGTGGGCAGGCTCAGCGACATGCGCCCTCCTTCGGCATCCGGGGCGCAGGCGACGTGGGGTCGGCAGAAGGAGGAAGATCAACGGCACGCATGAGCGGATACCCGGGCCGGCCTGAAAAAAGTGTGGGAATGCTCCCTACTCTACGCGCCCGGAGCCGATCGCGGAACGCCTTCACAACCGATCGGTCAGCTTTGCCCGCGCCACCGGGCTACCCGTCGGCCGCGAGCCACGCTAGAGTCGCCCCACACTGCCCGACCGACGGAACACCCGATGAACGCCACCGCCAAACCCCTCGCCGGCCTCAAGGTCGTGGAGCTCGGCACCCTGATCGCCGGCCCCTTCGCCGCGCGCCTGTGCGCCGAGTTCGGCGCGCAAGTCACCAAGATCGAATCGCCCGACGGCGGCGACCCGCTGCGCAAGTGGCGCAAGCTCTACGAAGGCACCTCGCTGTGGTGGTTCGTGCAGGCGCGCAACAAGCGCTCGCTGACCCTCAATCTCAAGCAGGAAGCCGGCCGCGAGGTACTGAAGAAGCTCCTGGCCGAGGCCGACATCCTGATCGAGAACTTCCGCCCCGGCGTGCTGGAGAAGCTCGGCCTGGGCTGGGACGTGCTCCACGCGCTGAACCCCAGGCTGGTGATGGTGCGCCTTTCCGGCTTCGGCCAGAGCGGCCCCTGCAAGGACCAGCCGGGCTTCGGCGCGGTGGGCGAATCCATGGGCGGGCTGCGCTACATCACCGGCTTCGAGGACCGCCCGCCGGTGCGCACCGGCATTTCCATCGGCGACTCCATCGCCGCCCTGTGGGGCGTCATAGGCGCGCTCATGGCCCTGCGCCACCGCGAGGTCAACGGCGGCCAGGGCCAGGTGGTGGACGTGGCGCTGTACGAGGCGGTGTTCGCCATGATGGAGTCCATGGTCCCGGAGTTCGACGTGTTCGGCTTCATCCGCGAGCGCAGCGGCAACATCATGCCCGGCATCACCCCCTCCTCGGTGCACACCACCGCCGACGGCAGGCACGTGCAGATCGCCGCCAACGGCGACGCCATCTTCCGCCGCTTCATGCTCGCCATCGGCCGCCAGGACCTGGCCGACGACCCGCAGCTGGCCGGCAACGACGGCCGCGACGCCCGGCGCGACGAGCTGTACGGGGTGATCGACCGCTGGGCCCGCTCACTGCCTCAGGAAGAGGTGCTGAAGGTGCTGAACGCGGCCGAGGTGCCGGCCAGCCGCATCTACTCCGCCGAGGACATGTTCAGCGATCCGCAATTCCTCGCCCGCGAGATGTTCCTCTCGGCGAAGCTGCCGGACGGCAAGCCCTTCAAGATGCCCGGCATAGTGCCCAAGCTCTCGGAAACCCCCGGCTCGGCCGAGTGGATAGGCCCGAAGCTGGGCGAGCACAACGACGCGATCCTGGCGGAACTGGGCTACGACCCCGAACAGATCGCCGCGCTGCGGCGTGATGGGGCGGTCTGAACCGCGCCCCTGCAGGAGCGAGCTTGCGAACGGGGCTATACCGGCTGACTCCATGGCCTGTCGTTCTGCCCAACGGTCCCCTCTCCCGCTTGCGGGGGAGGGTTAGGGAGGGGGTGCGGAGTCAAGCCCAGCATCGGTGTGTCGTCGACGTCCGCAACCCTCTCCCCAGCCCTCTCCCTGAAGGGAGAGGGAGCCGTTCGGCGTCAAGCGAAACCAAGCAGTCATCCTGCACACCCGCTCTCGTAGGAGCGAGCTTGCTCGCGAACGGCACCCGGCTGACTCCATGGCCATTCGTTCTGCCCAACGGCCCCCTCTCCCGCAAGCGGGAGAGGGGCTGTCCGCAGTGGCCGAACAGCACGTCGCTCGCCGGTTAGGCTGGCGGGCGGGCCGGGCTTGGGTTCGCGAGCAAGCTCGCTCCTACAGGGAAAAGCGACCGGGCCGACTGATCCGCACCAGGAAATCCACTACCTGATCCTTTCGGCGTCCATTCCGGACGCTCCGCAGAGGAGACGGCTTCATGGAAACGAACCCGCATTGCCTGGACACGCTGCGCAAGCTGGCCCACGGCCTCGATCCGCGCACCGGGCAAGCCCTTCCCGGCGGCGATGCCTGCCAGGCGCCGGAGGTGATCCGCGCGCTGTTCCAGGCCATCCAGGCCCTCGAAGCCCAGGGCAAGGTGCGCCCGAGCCCGGAGCAGGCCGGCAAGCCCTGGAACGAGGAAGAGGAACAGGCCCTGTTGCAGCGCTTCGACGAGGGCGAAGCTGTCACCGCCATCGCCCGCGCCCATGGCCGCACCACCGGGGCCATCCGCGCCCGTCTGGTGCAATGCGGGCGGCTGTAGAAACGCGAATGCCGCCGCCCCGGGCCGGGGCGGCGGCATCCTCGATGGAGCTGGCGGGCTCAGGCGTCGTAGCTGAGCACCTGGGCGGCGCGCTGGCGCAGGGCGTGGATGACGTCGTTGCAGATCCGCCCCTCCTGGACCGCCAGGTCGCGGCTGATGGCCTCCAGCGCTTCCTGGCAATTGCGCTCGTCGGCCAGTTGGTCGCCACTGAGGACGCGACGCAGGACGACCTCGCCTTCGGAGGTGCTCAGGCTCAGCACCCGGCCACCGTCCGGACGCGCGGGTCCGAGATCGTGGGCGTATTGGCTGAAGATGGCTGCGAGCAGGGGCTCGAGTCGGTCCATGGGGTTCTCCTGGGATACAACGGATACGTCAGGAAAAGACCTCTTTCTGCAGGAAAAAGTTCAATAACCTCAGATATTTGCCCCGGAAACGAAAAAGCCCGCCAAGCTGGCGGGCTTTTCTTTCGACCGGCTTAGAGCGGTTTGCCGCGGTTGCCGTGGGCGCTGACGAAGGCCTGGACCTTGGCCAGTTCGTTGGGCAGCACGGTGCAGCGCTCTTCGCGCTGGAACAGGTCGGCCAGGTGCGCCGGCAGCGCCGGGACGGCCTCGATGCCGGCCTTTTCCACCGCTTCGGGGAATTTCACCGGGTGCGCGGTGCCCAGGGTGACCATGGGGATGGCCAGGCTGCGGCGGCATTCACGGGCGGCGCGCACGCCGATGGCGGTGTGCGGGTCCAGCAGTTCGCCGCACTCGGCGTAGACCTCGGCGATGGTCTGGCAGGTCTGCTCGTCGTCCACCGCCAGGGAATCGAACAGGCGGCGCGCCTCGGTCCAGCGGTCGTCCTCGACGGACAGCTTGCCGGTGGCCTTGAAGGCGTCCATCAGCTCGGCGATGGCCTTGCCGTTGCGGCCGTGCAGGTCGAACAGCAGGCGCTCGAAGTTGGACGAGACCATGATGTCCATGGACGGCGACAGCGACGCGTGCAGGGTGTCCTTGTCGTAGCGGTTGCCGGACATGAAGCGGTGCAGGATGTCGTTGCGGTTGGTCGCCACGATCAGCTGGCTGACCGGCAGGCCCATGTTGCGCGCCAGGTAGCCGGCGAAGATGTCGCCGAAGTTGCCGGTGGGCACCGAGAAAGCCACCGAGCGGGCCGGTGCGCCGAGCTGCAGGGCGGCGTGGAAGTAGTAGACGATCTGGGCCATGATCCGCGCCCAGTTGATCGAGTTGACCGCCACCAGGCGGGTGCCCTTGAGGAAGCCCTGGTCGGCGAAGCTGGCCTTGACCATCTCCTGGCAGTCGTCGAAGTTGCCTTCGATGGCGATGTTGTGGATGTTCTCGCCGAGGATGGTGGTCATCTGCCGGCGCTGCACCTCGGACACGCGGTTGTGCGGGTGCATGATGAAGATGTCGACGTTTTCGCAGGCCTTGCAGCCCTCGATGGCCGCCGAGCCGGTATCACCGGAGGTGGCGCCCATGATCACCACGCGCTCGCCGCGCTTGGTCAGCACGTGGTCGAGCAGGCGGCCGAGCAGTTGCAGGGCGAAGTCCTTGAAGGCCAGGGTCGGGCCGTGGAACAGCTCCAGCACCCATTCGTTGCCGTTCAGCTGGCGCAGCGGCGCCACGGCGTTGTGGGCGAAGACGCCGTAGGTCTCTTCGAGGATTTTCTTGAAATCGGCATCGCTGATGCTGCCGGCGACGAACGGGCGCATCACCCGGAAGGCCAGCTCGTGGTACGGCAGGCCGGCCCAGGAGGCGATCTCCTCGACGGTGAAGCGCGGCAGGTTTTCCGGCACGTAGAGGCCGCCGTCGCTGGCCAGGCCCGCCAGCAGCACGTCTTCGAAGTTCAGCGCGGGCGCCTGGCCGCGGGTACTGATGTAGCGCATTTGTTCAAAACCTTCGGTTTTGGCTTCAGGCCTCAGGCGGCAGGCGGCAGGCTTTTCCGCCTGGCGCCTGCCGCCTGTAGCCTGCAGCCCGATTAGTTGAGCTGTTCGACGCGAATGCGTACGACATTGCCGACCACGTCATCCAGCGCTTCCAGCGCGGCGATGGCTTCGATGATGCGGGACTCGAGCACGCGGTGGGTAACCAGGATCATCGGCACCAGACCGTCATGCTCTTCGACTTCCATCTGCATGATCGATTCGATGTTGATGCCGCGCTCGGAGAGGATGGTCGCCACCTGGGCCAGTACGCCCGGGTGGTCCTTGGCCTGGATGCGCAGGTAGTAGGCGCTTTCGCAGGCGTCGATCGGCAGGATCGGGTGGTCGGAGAGCGCGTCCGGCTGGAACGCCAGGTGCGGCACGCGGTTCTCCGGGTCGGTGGTGAGCACGCGGACCACGTCGACCAGGTCGGCGACCACCGAGGAAGCGGTGGGCTCCATGCCGGCGCCGGCACCGTAGAACAGCGTGGAGCCGGCGGCGTCGCCGTTGACCATGACGGCGTTCATCACGCCGTTCACATTGGCGATCAGGCGGTCGGCCGGGATCAGCGTCGGGTGCACGCGCAGTTCGATGCCCTTGTCGGTGCGGCGCGCCACGCCCAGGTGCTTGATGCGGTAGCCCAGGGCCTCGGCGTAGTTCACGTCGGCGGTGGTCAGCTTGGTGATGCCCTCGGTGTAGGCCTTGTCGAACTGCAGCGGGATGCCGAAGGCGATGGACGCCAGGATGGTCAGCTTGTGCGCGGCGTCGATGCCCTCGACGTCGAAGGTCGGGTCGGCCTCGGCGTAGCCCAGCGCCTGGGCTTCCTTGAGCACGTCGGCGAAGGCGCGGCCCTTCTCGCGCATCTCGGTGAGGATGAAGTTGCCGGTACCGTTGATGATGCCGGCCAGCCAGTTGATGCGGTTGGCCGCCAGGCCTTCGCGGATCGCCTTGATCACCGGGATGCCGCCGGCCACCGCGGCCTCGAAGGCGACGATCACGCCCTTCTCGCGGGCCTTGGCGAAGATTTCGTTGCCGTGCACGGCGATCAGCGCCTTGTTCGCGGTGACCACGTGCTTGCCGTTCTCGATGGCCTTGAGCACCAGCTCATGGGCCAGGGTGTAGCCACCGATCAGTTCGATGACCACGTCGATTTCCGGGTTGTTCGCCACGTCGAAGATGTCGGCAGTGATGGGGGTGCTGCCGGTTTCGCATTTCGGGTTGGGGCGACGGGCGGCAATCTGCGCAACCTCGATACCACGCCCGGCACGGCGGGCAATCTCCTCGGCGTTGCGTTTGAGTACATTGAAGGTACCGCCACCGACGGTCCCCAACCCACAGATTCCCACTTTCACCGGTTTCACGCTGAAACTCCCCATCATCGCGGCAAACGGGGTACGCCCCGGCACGCGGCGCGCAGGCGGCGGGGACGGGGACGTACCGTACGAAGGCCGGGCGAGCGCCCGGCCTCATGGTTAAAGGAACCGCACATTACGAAGCGGCTCCCCATTAGTCAAATCAGGCGCAGGGCCCGATTCACTTGGTGTCCAGCACCAGCTTGGCGATTTCGCCGGCGCTCTGGTAGCCCGGCAGCATCTGGCCGCTTTCGAGGATGATCGCGGGGGTGCCCTGCACGCCGACCATCTGCCCCAGCTCGAACTGCTTGTCCACCGGGTTGGGGCACTGCGCGGCCTTGATTTCCTTGCCGTGGAACATGTCGGTCATGGCCGCGGCGCGGTCCTTGGAGCACCACACCGCCTGCAGCTGCTGGTCGCCCGGGGACTTCGGCCCCTGGCGCGGGAAGGCCAGGTAGCGCACCTCGATGCCGCGCTTGTTCAGCTCCGGCACCTCGGCGTGCAGCTTCTGGCAGTAGGGGCAGGTGGTATCGGTGAACACGGTGATGTGGGCCTTGGCCTTGCCCTGGGCGGGGAACACCACCATGTCGCTGGCGGGCAGGGCATTGATGGTCTTGGCCACGCCGGCCGCCTCGGCGACCTCGGTGATGTTGGTGGCCGCGCCATCCTTCACCTGGTAGATGTTGCCCTGCACGACGAAGTTGCCGTCGGTGCTGGCGTAGAGCACGCGGCCGCCCTTGAGCTGGACCTGGTACAGGCCCTGCACCGGGCTGGCGCTGATGGCTTCGATGGGCAGGTCGGGCTGCAGCGACTGCAGGGTCTTGCGGATGGTCTGGTCGGGCTCGGCGGCCAGGACGAAGGTGCTGGCCAGGCCCAGGGCCGCGGCAACCAGGAATCGGGACAGACGCATGGAAAACTCCTGTGGATGAACCCCGAAGACTATCACAGGGCGGCCCTCCACCGAACCGCACGCTTGTAGCACGAGGCTACAGGCCGCAGGCGGCAGGCTACAGGCGAAGAGCGGGCGTCCCGCTGCACCTTGCCCGGCTCTTTCCTGCAGCCTGCCGCCTGTAGCCTGCAGCCGCCTCTAGCCCCTCGGGTGGTGCTGGGCGTGCAGCTCCTGCAGGCGCGCGCGGGCGATGTGGGTATAGATCTGGGTGGTCGACAGGTCGCTGTGGCCCAGCAGCATCTGCACCACGCGCAGGTCGGCGCCGTGGTTGAGCAGGTGGGTGGCGAAGGCGTGGCGCAGGGTGTGCGGCGACAGCGACTTGCCGATGCCGGCCACCCTGGCGTGGTGCTTGATGCGGTGCCAGAAGGTCTGGCGCGTCATCTGCTCGCCGCGCAGGCTGGGGAAGAGCACGTCGCTGGGGCGGCCGCCGAGCAGGTCGCCGCGGGCATTGCGCATATAGCGCTCGATCCACAGGATGGCCTCCTCGCCCAGCGGCACCAGGCGTTCCTTGCTGCCCTTGCCGAACACCCGCACCACGCCCTGGCGCAGGTTGAGCTGTTCCAGGGTCAGGCCGACCAGCTCGCTGACGCGCAGGCCGCAGGCGTAGAGCACCTCCAGCATGGCGCGGTCACGCAGGCCCAGCGGGTCCTCGGTCTCGGGCGCTGCCAGCAGCGCCTCGACGTCGGCCTCGGACAGCGACTTGGGCAGCGGCTTGCCCAGTTGCGGCAGTTCCACCTGCAGGGTCGGGTCCTCGGCGATGAGGTTCTCGCGCAGGCAGTAGCGGTAGAAGCCGCGCACCCCGGAAAGGAAGCGCGCGGTGGAGCGGGCCTTGTAGCCCTGGGCCAGGCGCCAGGCCAGGTGGTCGAGGATCAGCTCGCGGCCGGCGCGCTCCAGGCCCACGCCCTGCTCGCCCAGCCAGCCGTTGAACAGCGCCAGGTCGCTGCCGTAGGCCAGGCGGGTGTTGTCGGAGAGGCCTTTCTCCAGCCACAGGGCGTCGAGAAAACGGTCGATCAGGGGATGGGGAACGGGTGTCATGCGCTGGCGGTTTCTAAAGCGGTCGGGGCGCGGCTAGTCTTCCACAGGCGGGCCGTCCGCGGCCAGCCAAACCCTCGTCAAGGAACCTCATGCATGGATGAAACCCGCGTTCTGCTTTCCCTCGGCGGCATCGGCGCCGGCGCCCTGCTCTGCCAGTGGCTGGCCTGGCGCCTGCGCCTGCCGGCGATCCTCTTCCTGCTGCTGTCCGGCATCCTCGCCGGCCCCCTGCTCGGCCTGCTCGACCCGCAGGCGCTGTTCGGCCCGCTGCTGTTCCCCCTGGTCTCGCTGTCGGTGGCGCTGATCCTCTTCGAGGGCAGCCTCACCCTGCACTTCAGCGAATGGCGCGAGATCGGCAAGGTGGTGCAGCGCATGGTCACCCGGGGCGCGCTGCTGACCTGGGGCGTGATCGCCCTGGCGACGCACTGGCTGCTGGACTTCAGCTGGGAGATGGCGCTGCTGTTCGGCACCCTCACCCTGGTCACCGGCCCCACGGTGATAGTGCCGATGCTGCGCGTGGTGCGGCCGAAGGCGACCATCGCCAACATCCTGCGCTGGGAAGGCATCGTCATCGACCCGCTGGGCGCGCTGCTGGCGGTGGTGGTGTACAGCTTCATCGCCGCCAGCGACGCCGGCAGCGGCTGGCGCGACAGCCTGCTGACCTTCGCCGCGGTGATCGCCTGCGGCAGCGCCTTCGGCATCCTCGGCGGCCTGGCCCTCGGCCAGGTGCTACGCCGCCAGTGGCTGCCGGACTACCTGCACAACCTGGCCGCGCTGTCGGCGGTGCTGGGCATCTTCATCGGCGCCAACCTGACGGTGCACGAGTCCGGCCTGCTGGCGGTGACGCTGATGGGCATGTGCCTGGCCAACATGAAGGGCGTGGACGTGCGGCAGATCCTGCACTTCAAGGAGAACCTCAGCGTGCTGCTGATCTCCGGCCTGTTCATCGTCCTCGCCGCGCGCCTGGACCTGTCCGCCCTGCTCGGCCTGGGCCCGGCGGCGCTGCTGGTGCTGGCGCTGATCCAGTTCGTGGCGCGGCCGCTGAACGTGCTGGTGAGCAGCGCCGGCTCGTCGCTGGACTGGCGCGAACGCGCGCTGCTGGCCTGGATAGCCCCGCGCGGGATAGTCGCGGCGGCGGTCTCGGCGATCTTCGCCATCCGCCTGCAGGAGGCCGGCCATGAACAGGCCCAGCTGCTGGTGCCGCTGACCTTCCTGGTGATCATCGGCACCGTGGTCCTGCAGAGCGCCACCGCGCGGCCCCTGGCGCGCCTGCTGAAGGTGGCGGAGCCGGCGCCCAGCGGCTTCCTCATCGTCGGCGCCAACCCGGTGGCGCGGGCCATCGGCACGGCGCTGAAGAACGCCGGCAGCCGCGTGCTGCTCACCGACTCCAGCTGGGAGAACATCCGCGCCGCGCGCATGGACAACCTGCCCACCTACTTCGGCAATCCCACCTCGCAGCATGCCGAGGCGCACCTGGACCTGGTCGGCCTCGGCCACCTGCTGGCCCTGTCGCCCTCGGGCGAGCTGAACACCCTGGCCTGCATGCGCTTCCGCCACGAGTTCGGCGCCCGCCTCTACAGCCTGACCAGCGGCCAGGAGAGCCGGCGCAGCGACAAGCACCGCGCCAGCGACCAGCACCGCGGGCAGAACCTGAGCCCGCGCGAGCTGAGCTACCCGCAGTTCGCCGGCCTGCTGTCCCGCGGCGCCGAGGTGCGCAGCACCCTGCTCAGCGAGAGCTTCGGCTGGGAGCGGTACCAGGCGCTGTACGGCAACGCCGCCACCCTGCTGTTCGCCCGCGACCCGTCGGGCTGGATGCACGTGGCCAGCAGCACCCGGCCCCTGACCCCCGGGGAGGGCTGGCTGGTGATAGCGCTGATCGAGGAAGGCGCCGACGCCGCCGGCAAGGAGGGCGACCGATAGTCGGAATGCCCCGGGATCGGCTGGCGAATCCTTCGTCAGCCTATCCTAAGATGGGTGACAGGCGGCGTGCCGGAAGCAATGATTGCACAACGCCATCATTCTTTGCCTACGTGGTCCACCACCATGTCCAATACCCAGAATTCCCGCCTCGGCCAGATTCTCGTCAACAAGGGCCTGATCAGCGCCGCCCAGCTGGACCAGGCGATCCAGTTGCAGTTGCGCAACGGCCTGCGCCTGGGGGAAACCCTGATCGCCCAGGGCTGGATCAGCGAGCGCCAGGTCAAGCGGGCGCTGAAGAAACAGAACAACCTGCGCCTGGCCGCCACCCTGGTGGCGGCCCTGCTCGGGCCCTTCCAGCTGGCCAGCGCGGACATCCAGCGCCAGGCCCCGGCGATCGGCCAGAGCCACCAGCCGCGCGGGCTGAAGCCGCTGAGCGACAGCGAGATGAGCGGCATCAACGCCCAGGGCTTCGACGAGACGCTGCAGAGCCTGTTCGTCAGCGCCGAGGCCGGCGACGGCGTGGGCACCATGAAGCAGCTGGCGCGCCTGGTGCTGCCGGTGGTGGACAGCCTGCAGGCCGAGACCTCGATGAAGGACGTGGTCTACGACACCGAGCACCTGGCCTCCAACGTCAACCCCGACGGCTCCATCAGCCTGCGCCTGCCCAGTTCCATCGGCGAGATGCGCTTCGACAACATCCGCGTCGCCGGCGCCCCGCAGAGCCAGAGCATGGGCAGCCTGAGCCTGCAGGACATCGACCTGTCCCAGGCTTCGCTGCGCGTCAGCATGCGGCCGTGAGGCGGCCGGGAAGCCGGGAAACCGGGAGTCGTCTGTTGGCCTGATCGCGGACGGAGTCCTACGCACGCGCCCCACGGTTCCGGAGGCACAGTTGTAGGAGCGCGCCCTGCGCGCGAAATCGCGGGCAGGGCCCGCTCCTACAGGTTGTCATCACCTTCCCACCAAATCCCGGGCATGAAAAAAGCAGCCCGAGGGCTGCTTTTTTCCGGATCGACTGGGAGTCGTGGACTCAGACCAGTTTTTCCTTGATGCGCGCTGCCTTGCCGGACAGTTCGCGGAGGTAGTACAGCTTGGCCTTGCGCACGTCGCCGCGACGCTTGACGCTGACGCTGTCGACCAGCGGGCTGTAGGTCTGGAAGGTACGCTCTACGCCTACGCCGTTGGAGATCTTGCGAACGGTGAACGCGCTGTTCAGGCCGCGGTTGCGCTTGCCGATCACGACGCCTTCGAAGGCCTGCAGACGCTGACGGTCGCCTTCCTTCACTTTCACCTGGACGATTACGGTGTCGCCGGGGGCGAACGCCGGAATCTCTTTGTTCATCTGTTCAGCTTCGATCTGCTGAATGATCTTGTTGGTCATCTCAGTGCTCCTAAGACAAGCGCTCGGCGCTCGCCATCGATACGTTAACTATCGTCCCGCTGGCGGATGTATTCCTCCAGCAGCTTCTTCTCTTCTCCAGAAAGCGAGCGGCAATCCAGAAGATCGGCACGTCGTTCCCAGGTCCTGCCTAGGGACTGCTGCAAACGCCAGCGCCGGATGTGTTCGTGGTTGCCGCTGAGCAGCACCTCGGGAACACGTTTGTCTGCGTACACCTCGGGTCGGGTGTAGTGCGGACAATCGAGCAGGCCATCCGTGAAGGAGTCCTCCTCGGCGGAGTCCACGTGGCCCAATGCACCGGGCAACAACCGCGTGACCGCGTCGATCAGCACCATGGCCGGAAGCTCACCCCCGGACAGGACATAATCGCCAATCGACCATTCCTCATCGACATGCTCTTCAATGAAGCGCTCGTCGATGCCTTCGTAACGCCCGGCGATCAGGATCAGTCGTTCCTCGTTCGCCAGTTCCTTCACGGCCGCCTGCGTCAGCTTGCGACCTTGCGGCGACAGGTAGATCACCTTCGCCGGTCCGCCTGCGGCTTGCCGGGCATCGCCCAGTGCGCCTTCCAGCGGCCTGATCTTCATCACCATGCCCGGACCACCGCCGAAGGGCCGGTCGTCCACCGTCTGGTGACGGTCATCAGTGTTGTTGCGTGGGTTGAAACACTCGAGCCGGATCAGCTCCTGTTTCACCGCACGGCTGGTGATGCCGTAGTCACTGATGGCGCGGAACATCTCCGGAAAGATGCTGATGACCCCGATCCACATGGGTTGAAACTCCTACCCTGCGGGTCAGAAATCCGCGTCCCAGTCCACCCTGATCTCGCCAGCTGCCAGGTCCACCGATTGCACGCATTGCTCCGTATAGGGCAACAGGCGCTCGCGGTCGTCCAGGCTGCCCGCACAGGGCTTGACCACCATCACGTCGTTGGCGCCGGTCTCCAGCATGTGGTCGAGTATCCCGAACAGTTGCCCGTTCGTATCGATCACCTTGAGACCTTCCAACTGGCTCCAGTAGAACTCGCCGTCGTCCAGCTCCGGGAGCTCGCTGCGCGGTACCAGGATCTCGAAATCCGCATAGGTGCGGGCGACTTCGCGATCATCCAGGCCCTTCAGCTTCGCCACCAGGACATTGCCCTGCACGCGGCCACTGACCAGTTCAGCCTGTCGAACCTCGGTGCCACGCCGTAGCGTCCAGCGCCGGTAGTCCAGCAGGTTGTCCAACGGGTCGGTAAAGGAATACACCTTCACCTCGCCACGAATGCCATGCACGGAAACTATCTTGCCGAGTACGATCATTTCCTCGGCCGCAGGCATCGTGTTCATCGACTTCAGGCAGCCTTGGCGGCTTCCTTGATCAGCTGGGCTACGCGCTCGGACGGTTGGGCGCCCTGGCTCAGCCAGTAGTTCAGACGTTCCTGGTTGACCGAGAGCTTGACTTCGGCGCCAGTAGCGATCGGGTTGAAGAAGCCGACGCGCTCGACGAAACGGCCGTCGCGAGCGTTGCGGCTGTTGGTCACGGTCAGGTGATAGAACGGGCGCTTCTTGGAGCCGCCACGAGCCAGACGAATGGTTACCATGCGTACATTGTTCCTATGGTTTGCTTGCAAAAAAGAAATGCAGCCCCCGGGCACGGAGCCCGAAAGGCCGCATATTCTATGAGCTAAAGCCCCGCGCCGCAAGCCGCAGCACGTCGGCCCGCCAGGCAGGCGGGCCTGCGGCTCACATCTTCGGCATGCCGCCGGGGAACATGCTCCCCATGCCGCGCATCATCTTGGCCATGCCGCCCTTGGCGGTGACCTTCTTCATCATCTTCTGCATCTGCTTGTGCTGCTTGATCAGACGGCCCACGTCCTGCACCTGGGTGCCCGAACCCAGGGCGATGCGGCGCTTGCGCGAGCCGCTGATCACTTCCGGGTCGCGGCGCTCGGCCGGGGTCATGGAATTGATGATGGCTTCCATCTGCTTGAACTGCTTCTCGGCCGCGCCCTGGGCGTTGCCCATCTGCGCCAGGTTGACGCCGCCGAGCATCGGCAGCTTGTCCATCAGGCTGCCCAGGCCGCCCATGTTCTTCATCTGCTGCAACTGGTCGCGGAAGTCTTCGAGGTCGAAGCCCTTGCCCTTCTTGATCTTCTTCGCGAGCTTCTCGGCCTTCTCGCGGTCGAGGGTCTGCTCGGCCTGCTCGATCAGGCTGAGCACGTCGCCCATGCCGAGGATGCGCGAGGCCACGCGGTCCGGGTGGAAGGGGTCGAGGGCTTCGCTCTTCTCGCCCATGCCGAGGAACTTGATCGGCTTGCCGGTGATGGCGCGCACCGACAGCGCGGCACCGCCACGGGCATCGCCGTCGACCTTGGTCAGCACCACGCCGGTCAGCGGCAGGGCGTCGTTGAACGCCTTGGCGGTGTTGGCGGCGTCCTGGCCGGTCATGGCGTCGACCACGAACAGGGTTTCCACCGGCTGGATCGCCGCGTGGACCTGCTTGATCTCGTCCATCATATCGGCGTCGATATGCAGTCGACCGGCGGTATCGACGATGACCACATCGATGAACTTCAGCTTCGCCTCGCGGATCGCCGCCTCGGCGATGGCCACCGGCTTCTGGCTGGTGTCCGAGGGGAAGAAGGTCACGCCGATGTCGCTGGCCAGGGTTTCCAGCTGCTTGATCGCCGCCGGGCGGTAGACGTCCGCCGAGACCACCAGCACGGACTTCTTCTTGCGCTCCTTGAGGAAGCGCGCCAGCTTGCCGGCGGTGGTGGTCTTGCCCGCGCCCTGCAGGCCGGCCATCAGGATGACCGCCGGCGGCGCGGCGTTGAGCGCCAGGTCCTCGTTGGCCGCGCCCATCAGCTCGACCAGCTCGGCCTGGACGATCTTCACGAAGGCCTGGCCCGGGGTCAGGCTCTTGGACACCTCGGTGCCGACCGCGCGCTCCCTGATGCGGTTGACGAAGTCCTTGACCACCGGCAGGGCCACGTCGGCCTCGAGCAGGGCCATCCGCACTTCGCGGAGCGTATCCTTGATGTTGTCCTCGGTCAGCTTGGCTTTGCCGGTGACCTGGCGCAGCGTTTGCGAGAGGCGGTCTGTAAGGTTTTCGAACATGCGCGTTCCTATCGGGCCGTGGCCGGCCGGGGTGGGCGTGGCAGCAAGCGCGGGATTATAACCAACTGCGAAGGCCACAGACACCGCCGATGATCCCGCTGCAGCGAGAAAGCGAAGCGTTCCCGGCTGCTTTCTAGGCACGGCCGTTCTGTGCCAAACTCGGCACCTTTCGAAGGATTCGCCCAAGAAGCTATGCACCCTCTGCTGCCCAGCCTGCTCGCCGCCCTCCTCTACCTGGGCGCCACGGCCTACCACGGTGTCTGCCTGGCGCGCCGCGCCGCGCCGAACAAACCCCTGCTGCTGGCGCTCGGCCTGGCCGCGCTGATCGCCCAGTGCCTGGGCCTGGCGCCGCAACTGCTGACCGACGCCGGGCTGGTGCTGGACTTCTTCAACGCCGCCAACCTGATCGCCGCGGCGGTGATCGCCCTGACCCTGCTGGCCTGCCTGCGCATCCCGGTGGAGAACCTGCTGCTGTTCCTCTTCCCCCTGGGCATGCTGACCGCCGCGCTGTCGGTGCTGGTGCCCCACGGCACCCTGGAGCCGATCAACGAGCAGCCGGGCATCCTCGCGCACATCCTGCTCTCGGTGCTGGCCTACGGCCTGCTCACCATCGCGGTGTTCCAGGCCCTGCTGCTGCTGGTGCAGGACCACCGCCTCAAGCACAAGCACCCGGCCGGGCTGATCCGCAACTTCCCGCCGCTGCAGACCATGGAAAGCCTGCTGTTCGGCTTCCTCTGGGGCGGCTGGGTGCTGCTCTCGCTGTCGCTGGTCTCCGGCTGGCTGTTCCTCGACAACCTGTTCACCCAGCACCTGGCGCACAAGACCATCCTCTCCTGCTTCGCCTGGGTGGTCTTCGCCGTGCTGCTGTGGGGCCGCCACCAGCTCGGCTGGCGCGGGCACAAGGCGATCCGCTGGACCCTGGCCGGCTTCTGCCTGTTGATGCTGGCGTACTTCGGCAGCAAGCTGGTCAAGGAATTCATCCTGCACATCTGAGCCCGGCGGCGCCTGGGCGCCCCGGAACGCTGAGGGAACCCGACGCATGGGCGACATCCATCCCGGCTACCTGATCGGCCTGCTGGTCGTCCTGCTGCTGTGCTCGGCATTCTTCTCCAGCGTCGAGACCGGGGTGCTCAGCCTCGACCGCTACCGCCTGCGCCACCAGGCCAAGCAGGGCAACCGCGCGGCGCGGCGCACCAGCTGGCTGCTGCTGCGCACCGACCGCCTGCTGGGCACCATCCTCATCGGCAACAACCTGGTCAACGTCATCGCCTCGTCCCTGGCCACCGTGCTGGCCCTGCGCCTGTGGGGCGACTTCGCGGTGGCGCCCACCGCCCTGGCGCTGACCCTGGTGCTGCTGATCTTCGGCGAGATCACCCCCAAGACCTACGCCACCCTGCGCCCGGAGCGCGTGGCCTTCCCCGCCAGCCTGCCGCTGCTGTGGCTGCAGCGCCTGTTCAGCCCGCTGCTGTGGCTGATGAACGGGGTGAGCAACGGCATCCTGCGGCTGTGCGGCCTGGACCCGGCGCAGCGCCGCAGCCGGCCGCTGAACAACGACGAGCTGCGCAGCGTGGTCAGCGAATCCAGCGAGAAGCTCAGCGCCAACCGCCAGGACATGCTGCTGAGCATCCTCGACCTGGAAAAGATCACCGTGAACGACCTCATGGTGCCGCGCAACGAGGTGCAGGGCATCGACCTGGACGATGACGTGGAGAGCATCATCGGCCAGTTGCGCAACACCACCCACACGCGCCTGCCGGTGTTCCGCAACGACATCAACCAGGTCGAGGGCATCGTCCACATGCGCCAGATCGCCCGCCTGCTGACGCACAACCAGCTGACCAAGGACAGCCTGCGCGCGGCCTGCCTGGAGCCCTACTTCATCCCAGAGAGCACGCCGCTGGCCACCCAGCTGATCAACTTCCAGAAGCAGAAGCGGCGCATCGGCATCGTCGTCGACGAGTACGGCGAGGTGATCGGCATCATCACCCTGGAAGACATCCTCGAGGAGATCGTCGGCGAGTTCAGCAACGCCGACGCCCTGCGCAACCCGGACATCCACCCCCAGGCCGACGGCACCTACGTGATCGACGGCTCGGCGAACATCCGCGAGCTCAACCGCGCCCTCGGCTGGCAACTGCCCAGCGAAGGCCCGAAGACTCTCAACGGCCTGGTCACCGAGGCGCTGGAGCAGATTCCCGACTGCCCGGTGTGCCTGCGCATCGGCCCCTACCGCCTGGAAATCCTGCAGTCCGGCGAAAACCGCGTGAAGAGCGTGCGCGTCTGGCTCACCGGGCGCGCCGCCGCAGCGGCGCCGGGCAGCGCCGGCGGGCTTGCCTGAGCGGCTGGCCCGCGCCCTATAATCACCCCCTGCTTACCCAGCATCCCGCGCCAGGGCCTGCGCTACCCGCGCAACGCCCGGCGCCAGTCGACCGCCCGCCAGCCCGAGCCCGGCCCCGTGCCTGCGCCCGGCGAAGCGCCCGGCCTCGCCCCGACCCGCCGCGAGGCTCCCGCGCCTGCCTCTACCCGGGTGGCGCTTCCCGCCTCGCGCACGGGCGACGCATCCATCGCCGCCGGACACGCCCGCAGAGCCGTGCCGGCCATGACTGACAGGGATATCCCCCATGACCACCGCCAGCCTTGCCGCTGCCGCCGAACAGCAACCCGCCAACTCCACCGCGCGGGTCGCTGTCGCCAGCTTCATCGGCACCGCCATCGAGTTCTACGACTTCTACGTCTACGCCACCGCCGCCGCCCTGGTGATCGGCCCGGTGTTCTTCCCGCAGACCTCGGGCACGGCGCAGATGCTCAGCGCCTTCATCACCTTCGGCATCGCCTTCCTCGCCCGGCCGCTGGGCTCGGCGCTGTTCGGCCACTTCGGCGACCGCATCGGGCGCAAGTCGACGCTGGTCGCCTCGCTGCTGCTGATGGGCCTGTCCACCACCCTGATCGGCCTGCTGCCGGGCTACGACAGCATCGGCGCCTGGGCCCCGGCGCTGCTCTGCCTGCTGCGCTTCGGCCAGGGCCTGGGGCTGGGCGGGGAATGGGGCGGCGCCGCGCTGCTGGCCACGGAGAACGCGCCCAGGCACCGCCGCGCCTGGTTCGGCATGTTCCCGCAGATGGGCCCGTCGATCGGCTTCCTCGCCGCCAACGGCCTGTTCCTCGGCCTGGCCATGACCCTCAGCGAGGAGCAGTTCCGCGCCTGGGGCTGGCGCATTCCCTTCATCCTCAGCGCGCTGCTGGTGCTGGTCGGCCTCTACGTGCGCCTGAAGCTGGCGGAAACCCCGGTGTTCGCCAAGGCCATGGCGCGCCAGGAACGCTCCAGCCTGCCGATCGCCGAGCTGTTCGCCCACCACTGGCGCCCGGTGCTGCTGGGCGCCCTGGCCATGGTGGTGTGCTACGCCCTCTTCTATATCTCCACGGTGTTCTCGCTGAGCTACGGGGTGACCAGCCTGGGCTACAGCCGCGAGCAGTTCCTCGGCCTGCTGTGCTTCGCCGTGCTGTTCATGGCCGCGGCCACGCCCCTCTCCGCCTGGCTGAGCGACCGCTTCGGGCGCCGCCCGGTGCTGATCGTCGGCTGCGTCGCGGCAATCCTCTCCGGCTTCACCATGCAACCGCTGCTGAGCCAGGGCTCGTCGGTGGAAGTGGCGGCCTTCCTGGCCCTGGAGCTGTTCCTCATGGGCGTGACCTTCGCCCCCATGGGCGCCCTGCTGCCGGAGCTTTTCCCCACCCGCGTGCGCTACACCGGCGCCTCCGCGGCCTACAACCTGGGCGGCATCCTCGGCGCCTCGGTGGCGCCCTACATCGCCCAGAAGCTGGTGGGCATGGGCGGGCTGAGCTGGGTCGGCGGCTACGTATCGGTGGCGGCGGCGCTGAGCCTGATCGCGGTGCTGTGCCTGCACGAGACGCGGGAGCAGGAACTCTGATCGACGGCGATCCCCTGTAGGAGCGCGCCCTGCGCGCGAATCGCGGGCAGGGCCCGCTCCTACAAGAGCAGCGGAAATACCATCGTAGGAGCAACTGTCTTGCAGGCCGTGCCGAGGTTGCTCTTCGTAGGAGCGAGCTTGCTCGCGAACAGGCTCCGCTGCGGGGCTTATTCGCGAGCAAGCTCGCTCCTACGAGAAGCAGTGCCCGCCGGCAGGGTAGGATCTCATCCGCGAATCGCGCCGGAACCTCCGGCTATCGCGGACAAGGTCCGCTCCTACGGGGAAGGAATAGGTTCTTCGCGGAGTCTGGGGAAAGAGCGGATTGACAGTCAGGGAAGCGGGTAGATTGGCAGTCGCCAAACGAACCAACCCCCACCCCCTGCTGTCGCCGTGCATCCTATTGATCTTGCTGCTTTCTGGCCAGGCTACGAAGTCATCGCCTGCCACCCATCTGCCGACAGCACCCTGCTGATCGAGCTCAAGCCTCACGCCAGCGCTGTCCCCAAATGCGGGCGCTGCGGTCAGGCCAGTCCATTAATCCACGAACGGCGGATTCGCCGGGTGCGTGATCGTGATCTGTTCGACCAGCGCGTCCTGCTCCAACTGCCGGTGCGCCGCGTCGACTGCCTGCGCTGTGGTCGGGTGACCGAGCGGATCGACTGGCTGGAGCCAGCGTCGCGCTTGACCCAGCGCTTGCGCATCTGGCTCGAGGCTTTGCTGCAATTACTGCCCATCAGTCACGTCAGTCGCCTCGTCGGTCTGCATTGGCACACGCTCAAGCAGCTCGACAAACGTCGTCTAGAGGCCGCAGTCGGTGCTTTCGAGCCGGGTGATGTTCGCCGCCTGGTGATGGACGAGTTCGCTCTTCACAAAGGACATCGTTACGCCACCGTGATCATGGATGCGCAGCGGACACGCGTGCTGTGGGTCGGGCATGGCAACAGCCGCGAGGCGATTCAGCCGTTCTTCGAACTGCTCGGTGAGCGCTGCCAGCAAATCGAGGCCGTGGCGATGGACATGAACACCGCCTTCGATCTGGAAGTAAAACAGCATTGCCCCCGTGCCGAAGTGGTCTACGACCTATTCCACGTGGTGGCTCGCTATGGCCGGGAGGTGATCGACCGCATCCGTGTCGATCAGGCCAACGCGCTACGCCAGGACAAAGCGGCACGCAAGGTAATCAAGCAGAGTCGTTGGTTGCTGCTGCGCAATCGCGAAAACCTCAAGGATCAGCAAGCCGTGCAGTTGCAGGAAATCCTCGAGGCCAACCAGCCACTGGCCACGGTCTACGTGCTCAAGGATGCGCTCAAGGAAATCTGGTACGCCCCCAGCGTGCGGGAGGGTTGGCGCCGCTGGCGGGACTGGTTGCGCCACGCCAGGGACAGTGGCCTGGCCCCGCTGCAACGCTTCGCTCGCAATCTGCGCAAATACGCCCGAGGCATCCTGGCCAGCGCTCGCTTCCCCATGCACACCAGCCTGCTGGAAGGGGTAAACAATCGCATCAAGGTGATCAAGCGCATGGCCTATGGCTTCAGGGACTCCGCCTACTTCTTCCTGAAAATCAAGGCCGCCTTCCCCGGGAAAGCGCGATGAACCAAGGAATACCGTGTCTCCCGGGGACCTGTAGGAGCGGGCCCTGCCCGCGAAATCGCGCGCAGGTGAATGGCGTGGGTGGGGCAGCGTAGGAGCGGATTCCATCCGCGATCCGG
Source organism: Pseudomonas sp. 273 (assembly GCF_029201425.1). Taxonomy (NCBI): domain Bacteria; kingdom Pseudomonadati; phylum Pseudomonadota; class Gammaproteobacteria; order Pseudomonadales; family Pseudomonadaceae; genus Pseudomonas; species Pseudomonas sp. 273. Next base: position 802,820 of record NZ_CP116775.1, on the reverse strand, counting down.
CATCAGGCGCGGTCCGCGGCCACCAGCCAGTCCGCCAGATGCTCGCCCCACACCTGGTAGCCCAGCGCCGACGGGTGATAGCCATCGATGGCCAGGTACTGCGGCTGCATCTCCAACCCCACCGCGCAGTAGCCGGCGCCTTGCGCCTGGGCCAACGCCTGTAGCTGGCGATCCAGCAGGGCCGCGCGCCAGCCCAACAACTGCCGCAGCAGCCAGGGTAATGCGGAAAAATGCCGCAGCGGCGGCACGGCGGTGCACACCACCCGCGCGCCACCGGCCTGGAAATGCCCGACCAGGCGGGCGATGGATGCCTGCCAGCGCTCGCTGGAACTGAAATGGGTGGTGTCGTTGACGCCGAAGACCAGCGCCACCAGGTCGTAGCGCCCGTCGGCCAGCGGCAGCAGGCGCTCGCAGGCTTCGCTCGCGGTGATGCCGTTCTCCCCCAGCGCCCGCCAGGCCACCGGCCGCTGCAGGCGCGCCGCCAGGGCAATAGCCAGGCGGCCGGCCAGGGCGAAGTCGAGGCAGGAGGCGCCGACGCCGGCGACGGTCGACTCGCCGAGCAACAGCAGCCGCAACGGTTCGCCGGGAAGTTCGGCGCCGGCCAGTCCCTCGCGGGAACCGGCCGCCGGCGCCAGGCGCAGGGCCGTGCGCCGGGTGCGCACGGCCAATGGCAGGGCCAGCGGCATCAGCGGCAGCGCCGCCGCCCACCAGGCCAGCCCCGCCAGGCGGTTCACAGCTCGATGACCACCGCCTCGGCCGAACGGGTGGCCTTGGCCCGCGCTTCCTCGACGGACTCGGCGCGCGCCAGGGCCACGCCCATGCGCCGCTGGCCGGAGACTTCCGGCTTGCCGAACAGGCGCAGGGCGCTGTCCGGCTCGGTCAGCGCGGCGCCCAGGTTGCCGAAGCTGACCTGCCGCGACTCGCCTTCCACCAGGATCACCGCCGAGGCCGAGGGCCCGAACTGGCGGATCGCCGGGATCGGCAGGCCGAGGATGGCCCGCGCGTGCAGGGCGAACTCGGAGAGGTCCTGGGAGATCAGGGTGACCAGGCCGGTGTCGTGGGGGCGCGGCGAGACTTCGCTGAACCACACCTGGTCGCCCTTGACGAACAGCTCCACGCCGAACAGGCCGCGGCCGCCCAGGGCCTCGGTGACCGCCTTGGCCACCCGCTCCGACTCGGCCAGGGCCTTCGGGCTCATGGCCTGGGGCTGCCAGGATTCGTGGTAGTCGCCCTTCACCTGGCGGTGGCCGATGGGCGCGCAGAAGGTGGTGCCGCCGACGTGGCGCACGGTGAGCAGGGTGATTTCGTAGTCGAAGTCGATGAAGCCCTCGACTATCACCCGGCCCTTGCCGGCGCGGCCGCCTTCCTGGGCGTAGTCCCAGGCGGCCTTGAGGTCGGCGTCGGACTTGAGCACGCTCTGGCCCTTGCCCGAGGAACTCATGATCGGCTTGACCACGCAGGGGTAGCCCACGGCGGCGACACCGGCGGCGTAGTCCTCGTAGCTGTCGGCGAAGTGGTACGGCGAGGTGGGCAGGCCCAGTTCCTCGGCGGCAAGGCGGCGGATGCCCTCGCGGTTCATGGTCAGCTGCGCGGCGCGGGCGCTGGGCACCACGGTGTAGCCTTCGGCCTCCAGCTCGACCAGGGTGGCGGTGGCGATGGCCTCGATTTCCGGGACTATGTAGTGCGGCTTCTCCTGCTCGATCACCGCGCGCAGGGCGGCGCCGTCGAGCATGCTCAGCACGTGGCTGCGGTGCGCCACCTGCATGGCCGGGGCATCGGCGTAGCGGTCGCAGGTGATCACTTCGCAGCCCAGGCGTTGCAGCTCGATCACCACTTCCTTGCCCAGCTCGCCGGAGCCACAGAGCAGTACGCGGGTCGCGGTGGGCGACAGGGGGTTCCAATACGGGGCATTGCGTGCAACCTCGGGAAGGGGATGTTCTTCGGCGCGCTAGAGCAGCACGCCCTGTTCGCGGGCGCGCTCGTGGCACTGGCGCAGCACCTCGCGGCGCTCGTCGTTGTCCATGCGGCCCCAGCGGGTGATCTCGTCCGCCGTGCGCTGGCAGCCGATGCACAGGTCCTGCTCGTCCAGGGTGCAGACGTAGACGCAGGGCGAGGCCACCGGGCGTTCCTGGCTCATTCTTCCTGCTCGGCCAGGTCGCGGGCATAGCGCTGGGCGTTGTGCACGTAGTGGGCGGCGCTGGCCTCGAGCATCTTCTTCTGCGGCTCGGTCAGCTCGCGCACCACCTTGCCGGGCGAGCCCATGACCAGCGAGCCATCGGGAATCACCTTGCCCTCGGGGATCAGCGAATTGGCGCCGATGATGCAGTACTTGCCGATCTTCGCGCCGTTGAGCACCACCGCGTTGATGCCGATCAGGCTGTAGTCGTCCACCGTGCAGCCATGCAGCATGACGTTGTGGCCGATGGTCACGCCCTTGCCGAGGGTGAGCGGGAAGCCCATGTCGGTGTGCATCACGGTGCCGTCCTGGACGTTGCTGTTCTCGCCGATGTGGATCAGCTCGTTGTCGCCCCGCAGCACGGCGTTGAACCAGACGCTGGCGCCGGCGTCCAGGCGCACCTTGCCGATCACCGCGGCGTTCGGCGCTATCCAGCTGGCGGGGTGGGTTTCGACTCGGGCATCGCCCAGGCGGTATTTCATCGGTGGCTCCTCAGGCATCTTGTTGTCGTACCGCGCCGCTCAGCTGAGCTTGATGAATTGCGGCGGCGCTTGGTGCAGGTCGATGTGGTCATCGAACAGCAGGTTGACCAGCTCGACGACCATGATCGCCGACAGGCCCCAGATCTTGTACTCGCCGAAGCGGTAGCTGGGCACGTACCAGCTGCGCCCGAAGTAGTCGATGCGGTGGGTCATCTCGCGCGGGTCGCCGCGGAAGAACTCCAGCGGCACCTTGAACACCGCGGCGATCTCGCCGTCGTTGGGGGTGTACTCGACGAAGTCGGGTACGAAACCGACGAACGGCGTCACCTTGATGCCGTGGCGCGAGACCAGGGTGCTCAGCGGCCCGACCACGTCCACCAGGCTCGGCGGCAGGGCGATCTCCTCCTCGGCCTCGCGCAGGGCGGTGTGGATCAGGTCGACGTCCTCGGGGTCGCGCCGCCCGCCGGGGAAGGCCACCTCGCCACTGTGGGTGGACAAGCCGGTGGCGCGCAGGGTCAGCACCAGCTCCTCGCTCCGGGTGATGGGCAACAGCACCGCGGCTTCGGGGAAGCCGTGTTCGCTGTTCAGGTCCTGTGGGGTGTGCGCCGTGATACGCCGGCGCAGCTCGTCCAGCATGCGGACATCCTGCGTGTAAGGCATTCGCTCAATTATGGAATCATGGCACGAAAGACGGCCTCGCCCCAAGCCCCACCCCTTGCTGCGCGGGCCTTCCGGCGAGCAAGATGGCAAGATCGATTCCCAGGGAAAGTGCATGAAATTCTGCAGCCAGTGCGGCGCCAGCGTGAGCCTGCGCATCCCCAGCGGCGACAACCGGCCACGCTATGTCTGCGACCAGTGCCAGACGGTGCATTACCAGAACCCGCGCATCGTCGCCGGCTGCCTGCCGGTGTGGGAGGGGCGCATTCTCCTGTGCCGCCGCGCCATCGCCCCGCGCCAGGGCTTCTGGACGCTGCCGGCGGGCTTCATGGAGAACGGCGAGACCCTCGAGCAGGCCGCCGCCCGCGAGACGCTGGAGGAAGCCTGCGCCCGCGTCCGCCAGTTGCAGCTCTATACCCTGTTCGACCTGCCGCACATCAGCCAGGTGTACATGTTCTTCCGCGCCGAGCTGGCCGACCTGGACTTCGCCGCCGGCGAGGAAAGCCTGGAGGTGGGCCTGTTCGAAGAATCGGCGATTCCCTGGTCGGAGCTGGCTTTCCCCACCGTGGGCCGTACCTTAGAATGCTACTTCAGCGACCGGCAGAGGCAGGACTTCCCGGTGCGCAACGAGGCCATAGCACCCATGCTGGGCCACCATAAGAAGACCTGAACACTTTGCAGGGCCGTGCATCGCGGCGCTTTATCGAACATCCGGGGGATCGTCTTTCCATGCGCTGGCTGCTTGCCTTTCTGTGCCTGACCTTTGCCGCCTTCTCGCAGGCCAATGCGACGCCGACCCTGGAAGGCCGCATCGACAAGGTGCTGGTGCTCAAGTCCGAGCACAAGCTGCACCTGCTGAGCAACGGCAAGATCCTCAAGAGCTACCGCATCTCCCTGGGCAAGAGCCCGCGCGGCACCAAGCTGGCCGAGGGCGACAACCGCACGCCGGAAGGCTTCTACTGGATCGACTGGCGCAAGACCAGCGACAAGTTCAACCTGTCCATGCACATCTCCTACCCCAACGCCCGCGACGTGGTGCGCGCCCGCGAGAAGAACCTGTCGCCCGGCGGCATGATCATGATCCACGGCACCCCGCAGAGCGACGAATACCCGGAGTGGTACTTCTCCACCCTGGACTGGACCAACGGCTGCATCGCCATGACCAACCCGGACATGCAGGAGGTCTGGAGCCTGGTCAAGGACGGCACGCTGATCGAGATCCGCCCCTGAGCGGGAAACGAAAAGGCGCCCGAGGGCGCCTTTTTCATGTCCGCGGCGGCTAGAACACCATGTCCGACAGCCGCCACACTTCGAAGGCCGGCGTCTCGTAGGGGTGCGCGGCCTTGAGCGCCTTGACCGAGTCGTGGATCAGCTCGTCGGCCACCACCATCTCCACCTTCCACTCGGCCACCTGCTCGACGAGGCCGGCCGCGCCGAGGAAGGGGTTGCTGCCCTGCAGCGGGCGGAACTGGCCCTGGCCGAGGGCCTGCCAGCAGCAACTGTCATAGGCACCGATGCGTCCTGCACCTGCGGCGAACACCGCTTTCTTCACCGTCTCCAGGTGAGTCTCGGGAACATAGAAGCAGAGTTTGTACATCGGACGCTCCGTGGCGGAAAACTGGACCGGGTGGGGAGTCGAGGAGCGAATGCTGCCACAGATAGTGGCATTTTGCCTCCAGTGACTCGACGGTCATGCTCGGCAAATTTCGACAGCGCGATTGCCTTCACGTTCTGGAGGAAAATTCCCAAGATTTGTAAAACGTGATGGAGTGCAGATTCAGTCGAAATCACTTTCCGATAAAGCGCCGCCAGCGCCCAGCCCAACCTTCGGTGGGGGGCGCGTGGCTGCCGTCGCAGTAAGGCAGGTCGGCCGAACGGCCGCAGCGGCAGAGCAGCAGGAACTGCTCGCGCGGCGCGACCCACGCCAGCGCCCGGGCGCAGTCCGCCGGGCAATCCGGCAGTGTCGGCGAACGGCCGCAACGGCACAGGCGCAGGGCCTGGCCGGCCTCCACGTGGCGGACTTCGGGAAGGATCTCCGACTCGGCCAATGCCCCCTCCTCTTCCTGGATTCCCGTAGCAGTGATTATCGCGGACGGAGTCCGCTCCTACACCCGCGCTCGACCGTAGGGCGCATAACCGTTCGCGGTTATCCGCCGCCGGCCAATGCACCGAAGCCCGATGAAAAATGGCGGATAACGCTTTAGGCGTTATGCGCCCTACGCCATCCCCACCCACGCCACTCCCCCGTAGGAGCGGACTCCGTCCGCGATGGCCCGCCCCACGCGCCATCGACCCGGGAAAAACGGCGCCACAACGAAAAAGGGGAAGGCCGAAGCCTTCCCCTGTTCCCGTCCCGGGCTCGAACTCAGCCCACCCAGACGCGGGCATTGCGGAACATGCGCATCCAGCCGCCGTCTTCCTGCCACTCGTCCGGGCGCCAGGAGTTCTGCACGGCGCGGAACACCCGCTCCGGGTGCGGCATCATGATGGTCACGCGGCCGTCGCGGCTGGTCAGGCCGGTGATGCCGCGTGGCGAGCCATTGGGGTTGGCCGGGTAGGTCTCGGTGACCTTGCCGTGGTTGTCGACGAAGCGCAGCGCCACGCAGCCGGACAGGTCGGACTCCAGCAGCGCCTCCTCGCTCTCGTACTCCGCATGGCCCTCGCCGTGGGCGATGGCGATCGGCAGGCGCGAACCAGCCATGCCCTGCAGGAAGATCGACTGCGACTCCTGCACCTGGACCATGGCCACGCGCGCCTCGAACTGCTCGGAGCGGTTGCGCACGAAGTGCGGCCAGAACTCGGTGCCGGGGATCAGCTCGTGCAGGTTGGACATCATCTGGCAACCGTTGCACACGCCCAGGGCGAAGCTGTCCTTGCGCTCGAAGAAGGCCTGGAAGCCGTCGCGGGCACGGGCGTTGAACAGGATCGACTTGGCCCAGCCTTCGCCGGCGCCGAGCACGTCGCCGTAGGAGAAACCGCCGCAGGCCACCAGACCCTTGAAGTCTTCCAGGCTGACGCGGCCGGCGAGGATGTCGCTCATGTGCACGTCCACCGCGGCGAAGCCGGCGCGGTCGAAGGCCGCGGCCATTTCCACCTGGCCGTTGACGCCCTGCTCGCGGAGGATCGCCACCTGCGGACGCACGCCCTTCTTGATGTAGGGCGCGGCGATGTCGTCGTTGACGTCGAAGGAAAGCTTGACGGACAGGCCGGGGTTGTCTTCCTCCAGCAGGCCGTCGAACTCCTGGTCGGCGCAGGCGGCGTTGTCGCGCAGGCGCTGGATCTGGTAGCTGGTCTCGCTCCAGATACGCTGCAGCAGGCGGCGCTCGGCGCGGTAGACGATCTCGCCGCTGAAGCTCAGCTCGACTTCGTCGCCGTTGACCGGCTGGCCGATCACCGCCACGCAGTCGTCCAGGCCGGCGGCGCTGAACTGCGCCAGCACTTCCGGGGTGGCACCTTCGTGCACCTGGATGATCGCCCCCAGCTCCTCGCTGAACAGCGCGGCACCCAGCTCTTCACGGCTGGCGGCCAGGGCGTCGAGGCGCAGCGACAGGCCGCAGTGGCCGGCGAAGGCCATTTCCACGGCGGCGGCCAGCAGGCCACCGTCGGAACGGTCGTGGTAGGCCAGCAGGTGGCCGTCGGCGTTCAGGCCCTGGATCACTGCGAAGAAGGCCTTGAGGTCCTCGGCGTCGTCGACGTCCGGGGCCTGCTGGCCGAGCTTGCCGTAGGTCTGCGCCAGGATCGAGCCACCCAGGCGGTTCTTGCCGCGGCCGAGGTCGATCAGGATCAGGTCGGTCTCGCCCTTGTCCAGGCGCAGTTGCGGGGTCAGGGTGCGGCGCACGTCGGTCACCGGGGCGAAGCCGGAGATGATCAGCGACATCGGCGCGGTCACGCTCTTCTCCACCTCGCCATCCTGCCAGCGGGTCTTCATGGACATGGAGTCCTTGCCCACCGGGATGGTGATGCCCAGCGCCGGGCACAGTTCCATGCCCACCGCCTTGACGGTGTCGTACAGGCGCGCGTCCTCGCCCGGGTGGCCGGCGGCGGCCATCCAGTTGGCGGACAGCTTGATGTCGGCGATCTTGTCGATGCTCGCGGCGGCCAGGTTGGTGATGGTCTCGCCGATCGCCATGCGCCCCGAGGCCGGGGCGTCGAGCAGCGCCAGCGGGGTGCGCTCGCCCATGGCCATGGCTTCGCCGGTGTAGACGTCGAAGCTGGTGGCGGTGACGGCGCAGTCGGCCACCGGTACCTGCCAGGGGCCGACCAGCTGGTCGCGGGCCACCAGGCCGGTGATGGTGCGGTCGCCGATGGTGATCAGGAAGTTCTTGCTGGCCACGGCCGGGTGGCGCAGCACGCGCTCGGCGGCTTCGGCTAGGTCCAGGCCGGCGGCGGCGAAGTCGTCGCCGACCTCCGCTTCACGGCTGACCGAACGGTGCATGCGCGGCGGCTTGCCGAGCAGCACGTCGAGCGGCATGTCCACCGGCTTGTTGCCGAAGTGGCTGTCGGCGACGGTCAGGTGTTTTTCCTCGGTGGCCTCGCCGACCACGGCGAACGGGCAGCGCTCGCGCTCGCAGATGGCCTTGAAGGTCTCGAAGTCGGCGGCGTCGACCGAGAGCACGTAGCGCTCCTGGGACTCGTTGCACCAGATTTCCAGCGGGCTCATGCCCGGCTCGTCGTTGGGCACCGCGCGCAGTTCGAAGCGGCCGCCGCGGCCGCCGTCGTTGATCAGCTCCGGCAGGGCATTGGAGATGCCGCCGGCGCCGACGTCGTGGATGAACTTGATCGGGTTCTGCTCGCCCAGTTGCCAGCAGCGGTCGATGACCTCCTGGCAGCGGCGTTCCATTTCCGGGTTCTCGCGCTGCACCGAGGCGAAGTCCAGGTCGGCGGCGCTGGCGCCGGTGGCCATGGACGAGGCGGCGCCGCCGCCCAGGCCGATGAGCATGGCCGGGCCGCCGAGCACGATGAGCTTGGCGCCGACGCTGATCTCGCCCTTCTGCACGTGGTCTTCACGGATGTTGCCGAGGCCGCCGGCGATCATGATCGGCTTGTGGTAGCCGCGCACTTCCTCGCCACGCGGAGTGGCGACGGCCTGCTCGAAGGTACGGAAGTAGCCGGTCAGGTTCGGGCGGCCGAACTCGTTGTTGAAGGCCGCGCCACCCAGCGGGCCTTCGATCATGATGTCCAGCGCGGTGACGATGCGCTCGGGCTTGCCGTAGGGCACTTCCCAGGGCTGCTCGAAACCGGGGATGTTCAGGTTGGAGACGGTGAAGCCGACCAGGCCGGCCTTGGGCTTGGCGCCGCGGCCGGTGGCGCCCTCGTCGCGGATTTCGCCGCCGGAGCCGGTGGAGGCGCCGGGGAACGGGGCGATGGCGGTCGGGTGGTTATGCGTCTCGACCTTCATCAGGATATGCACCGGCTGTTCGCTGGCGGCGTACTGGCGGGTCTGCGGGTCGGGGTAGAAGCGCCCGGCGACCGAGCCGGTCATCACCGCGGCGTTGTCCTTGTACGCGGACAGCACGCCTTCGCGGTGCATCTCGAAGGTGTTCTTGATCATGCCGAACAGGCTCTTGTCCTGGGCCTGGCCGTCGATGTCCCAACTGGCGTTGAAGATCTTGTGGCGGCAGTGCTCGGAGTTGGCCTGGGCGAACATCATCAGCTCGACGTCGTGGGGGTTGCGGCCCAGCTCGACGAAGCTCTTCACTAGGTAGTCGATCTCGTCCTCGGCCAGGGCCAGGCCCAGCTGGACGTTGGCCTGCTCCAGCGCGGCGCGGCCACCGCCGAGGATGTCGACCACGGTCAGCGGCTTGGGCTGGGCATGGCTGAACAGGCCGGCGGCCTCTTCCAGATCCTTCAGGACAAGCTGGGTCATGCGGTCGTGCAGGCGCGCGGCGACTTGCGCGACGTCGGCCTCGGACAGCTCGCCGGCGACGTAGTAGGCGATGCCGCGCTCGATACGCTCGAGCTTCGCCAGGCCGCAGTTATGGGCGATATCGGTGGCCTTGCTCGACCACGGCGAGATGGTGCCGAAGCGCGGCACCACCAGGAACAGCCGGCCCCGGGGCTCCTGCACCGGCACGCTCGGGCCGTACTTCAGCAGCCGGCCGAGCACCTGTTCCTCATCGGCGGTCAGCACGCCACTGACCTCGGCGAAGTGCGCAAACTCGGCGTACAGCCCGGTGACAGCGGGTACCTGCCGGGTGAGCAGGTCGAGCAGTTTGCCGTGGCGGAAGGCGGAAAGGGCGGGAGCGCCGCGCAGGATCAGCATTGTCGGAACAGCCTCTGGAGACAGGGGAATTCGCAGGGCCGGGAGGGCCGGCCCGCAGAGGCCGTGCATTCTACCGTAAAGCGTGCCCCGGCGGCACCTGCAGCTCGGCCGACGGCGAGGGCTTTCTGCCATTGGGCGGGGGAGCGGCGCCATTCATCTTCGAGCGCTTTCGAGCGAGCTCGCCGCACGCCCGCTCCAGGCGCGCCCCGGGGCCCCTGACCGGCGTCTGGTACGGCGTCTGAAACGAAGCCGCTAGCAGAGATGCCCCGAGCTGTCCAGATATTGGGCTCCGCGACCTTGGCGTATACTGCGCCGATGTTTGCCCTGAACCCGTCACGCGTGCGCTCCGCCGTATGGATCCTGGCGACCTGTATCTTTCTGCTGATCTCCGGCTGTAGCGAGGCGAAAGCCCCGACAGCCCTGGAGCGGGTGCAGAAGGACGGAGTGCTGCGGGTGATAACCCGCAACAGCCCGGCCACCTACTTCCAGGATCGCAACGGCGAGACCGGCTTCGAATACGAACTGGCCAAGCGCTTCGCCGATCACCTGGGGGTGAAGCTGCAGATGGAGACCGCCGACAACCTCGACGACCTCTACAGCAAGCTCGGCCAATCCGGCGGCCCCGACCTGGCCGCCGCCGGCCTCACCCCCGGCGGCGAGCGGGAGACCTCGGTGCGCTTCTCGCACTCCTACCTGGACGTCACCCCCCAGGTGGTCTACCGCAACGGCGACCCGCGCCCCACCCGTCCGGACGACCTGATCGGCAAGCGCATCGTGGTGCTCAAGGGCAGCAGCCACGCCATGCAGTTGGCTGAGCTGAAGAAGCGCTACCCGAAGCTGGAGTACAAGGAATCCGACGCCGACGAGATGGTCGACCTGCTGCGCATGGTGGACGTCGGCGACATCGACCTGACACTGATCGACTCCAACGAGCTGGCGATGAACCAGGTCTACTTCCCCAACGTGCGCGTCGCCTTCGACCTCGGCGACGCCCGCGGCCTGGCCTGGGCCCTGCCCGGCGGGACGGACGACAGCCTGTACGCCGAGGTCAACAAGTTCCTCGACAAGGTCAAGCAGGACGGCACCCTGCAGCACCTGAAGGACCGCTACTACGGCCATGTCGACGTGCTCGGCTACGTCGGCGCCTACACCTTCGCCCAGCACCTGCAGCAGCGCCTGCCGCGCTACGAGCCGCACTTCAAGCAGATCGCCCAGACGCTGAAGATGGACTGGCGCCTGCTCGCCGCCATCGGCTACCAGGAATCCATGTGGCAGCCCGACGCCACCTCCAAGACCGGGGTGCGCGGCCTGATGATGCTGACCAACCGCACCGCCCAGGCCATGGGCGTGTCCAACCGACTGGACGCCAAGCAGAGCATCCAGGGCGGCGGCAAGTACTTCGACCAGATCCGCGACGAGCTGCCGGACAGCATCAAGGAGCCGGACCGCAGCTGGTTCGCCCTGGCCTCCTACAACATCGGCAGCGCCCACCTGGACGACGCCCGCAAGCTGGCCCAGCAGGAAGGCCTGAACCCGGACAAGTGGCTGGACGTGAAGAAGATGCTGCCGCGCCTGTCGCAGAAGCAGTGGTTCCGCAAGACCCGCTACGGCTACGCACGCGGCGGCGAGACCGTGCACTTCGTGCAGAACGTGCGGCGCTACTACGACATCCTCACCTGGGTGACCCAGCCGCAGCTCGAAGGCGGCCAACTGGCCGAAAGCGGCCTGCACCTGCCCGGGGTGAACAAGACCCGACCCAGCGAAGAGCCTGACGAGAAGCTCTGAGACGAACGCAGCGCAGGGCATCGCGGACGAAAATGGCATGGGTAAGGGTGGCGTAGGAGCAACTGTCTATTGGGTTTGGGTGTGGCGCGCCGCTCCGAGTGCGTTGATGTTTCTTGTTTCGCCCCTCGGGCGAGTCCCTTTTGTCAAACGCCACAAAAGGAACCAAAAAGGCTTGCCCCGCATACGGGCCCGATGAAGCCGGGCTACCCTCACGAACTCCCCCGCCACGGAGGCCCGCCCCGACAGCACGTCCCTGTGCTGATCGGGGCTCTAGCGACATCCATGTCGCATGACCTCCTGAGCGCCGGTTTCGCTCGGCCTTCTGAAGGGGCGTTCCGGTGCGCTCGGTTGTTTCTCTGGAAACCCAAAATCAAGAGCGGCACTGCTCTTCGTAGGATCGAGGGGGACGCCTAGTTCTTGCTCGCGAACCCTGGGTTTCCGCGTTCGCGATAGTTCGTAGGGCGCATAACGCCTACAGCGTTATCCGCCATGATCGCGGACAAAGTCCGCTCCTACGGTTCCAGGAAAGCACGGCCGTAGGAGACTCCGTCCGCGATCGGCCCACCGTCCGCACCAATCTCTCCGACGGCAATCCATTCGTAGGGCGCATAACGCCTCAGGCGTTATCCGCCGCACCCACGAAAAACGGCGGATAACCGCGAACGGTTATTCGCCCTACGCTAAAACCATCCCCCCGCGTGCGAATCGCGAGCCGGGCCCGCTGCTACATCACCGGCTGGCATCGATTTTCGTAGGCGCGAGCACCGCTGCGCCATGCATAGGACGCCGCGCCCTACCCCTTGCGCCTTGCCTTGAAGAAGGCCGAGAGCATCGCACTGCACTCCTCCGCCAGCACCCCGCCTTCCACCAGCACCTTGTGGTTGAGGAAGTCCTGGGCGAAGAACTCGCCGCGGCTGACCACCACCCCCGACTTGGGCTCGGTGGTGCCGTAGACCAGGCGCTGGATGCGCGCGTGCACCAGCAGGCCGGCGCACATGCTGCAGGGTTCCAGGGTGACGTAGAGGGTGCTGCCGGGCAGGCGATAGTTGCCAGTCGCCGCCGCGGCCTCGCGAATGGCGACCATCTCGGCGTGGGCGCTGGGATCATGGGCGGTGATCGGCTGGTTGAAGCCGCGCCCAATAATTTGCCCTTCCAGCACCAGCACCGCGCCCACCGGCACCTCGCCCAGGGCCGCGCCCTGCTCGGCCAGGACCATGGCCTCGCGCATGAATTCGCGGTCGCGGCTACGGTCGACCACCGGGGCCAGCCCCTTCACCGTCGGGTGGCCCTTGCTGTTGGTCAGCCGCACCAGGCGTCACCCACGGCGATGGTGCCCATCAGGCCGGTCTCCATATGGTCGATGACGTGGCAGTGGAACATCCACAGGCCGGGGTTGTCCGCCACCAGCGCCACCTTCGCGCTCTCGTTCTTGCCCAGCAGGTAGGTATCACTGTAGTACGGGATGATCTTCCGGCGGTTGGACGCCAGCACCTTGAAGGCCATGCCGTGCAGGTGGATGGGGTGCTGGTACTGCGTCAGGTTGCGCAGGGTGAAGATGTAGCTCTTGCCCAGCTCCAGCTTGGCCAGCGGCGGCGCGTTGTGCTTGTGCTCCTCGCCGCCCTGCCAGGCCACGCCGTTGATCTGCCACAGCGAGGGGGTGTCCTGGCCCTTGGAGTAGTCGGTCATTGCGCCCACCCACTCGAACTTGAAGTCGATGGTCTCGGCCTTGTCCAGGTCCGGCTCGCTCACCGGGTTGTGCGGCAGCGCCGGCGGCCACTCGGCGGAACCGCCCTGCACCGGCGCCACGCCGCGCACCGTGCCCAGGCGCACCACGCCATCGCGCAGGGACAGCTCCTGGCCCTCGGCCGGGCCGCGGATCGCCAGCTCCAGGCGCATGCCCGGGCCGATCCAGTATTGCTCGTCGAGGTCCCGCGGCTCCACCGGGTGGCCATCGATGGCGTAGATCTTCGCCTCGCTGCCCGGCAGGTTGAGGCGGTAGGTCACGGTGTTGTCGATGTTGAGGATGCGCACGCGGGTCACCTGGCCGGCGGGCAGCTCGATCACCGGCACGTGCTCGCCGTTGATGGTCGACAGGCTGCCGCGAGTGCCCTCGCGGGCGGCCTCGCGCGGCACGCTGAAGGCGGTGAAGGCGCCCTGCTCGTCCACGTGCCAGGTCTTCAGGCAGAGGATCTTCTCCCGGGTGAAGCCGGTGGGCTCGCGCTCGTCGATGATCAGCGGGCCGACCAGGCCGCGGCCCAGTTGCTCGCTGCTCATCAGGTGCGGGTGGTACCAGTAGCTGCCGGCGTCGGGGGTCTTGAACAGGTAGACGAAGCTCTGCCCCGGCTGCACCGGCGGCTGCGAGATGTAGGGCACGCCGTCCATCTCGATCGGCAGGCGGATACCGTGCCAGTGGATGGTGGTCGGCTCGTCCAGCTTGTTGGTGAAGCGCACGCGCAGCCAGTCGCCCTGGCGGGCGCGGATCTCGAAGCCGGGGAAGCGGTTGCCGTAGAGCAGCGCCGGCGTCTTGTGCCCGGGCACCAGCTCCAGGTCCATGGGCGCGGCGATCAGTTCATAGTCGTGCTCCGCGGTCACCTGCGGGCGCGCCAGCCAGAGGCGCGCGCCGCCGGCGCCGAGGCCGACCACGGCGAGGCCGGCGATGCCGCCCAGTACCTGTCTGCGGGTAAAGCTCATGTCTCCCCCAACCCCTGCGGGTATCTCGCAAATGCAATATTTTCTCATTTTCCCGGTGGCAAGGCGAGCGCGAAGACGGCGCGCGATGTCGCATCCCGGGCAGCCTCAGCAAATGCCTGACAGACATGGACAGCGGCGCCGCGGAAGGCTATCTGGATAACTTCGCTGTACCGCCATTCACGACGAGAGAGAGCCGGCATGAGCCAGAAACTGAAAGTGGAGCGCAAGGGCCATGTGCTCTGCATCGGGCTGAACCGCCCGGAGAAGTACAACGCCATGGACGTGGAGCTGTACCTGGCGCTGGCCGAGGCCTACGGCGAGCTGCAGCGCGACGACGAACTGCGCTGCGGCCTGCTCTATGGCGAGGGCCAGCACTTCTGCGCAGGCCTGGAGCTGGACAAGTGGGGCCCGCAGTTCGCCAGCGGCCGCTTCCCCGACCTTCCCCCTGGCGCCTGCGACCCCTTCGGCCTCGACCCGGCGCGGCGGGTGGCCAAGCCGATCGTGGTCGCCGCCCGCGGCGTCTGCTTCACCGCCGCCCTGGAGCTGATGCTGGCCGCCGACGTGCGCGTCGCCGCGGAGGACGCGCGCTTCGGCCAGATCGAGGTCAAGCGTGGCATCTATGCCGTGGGCGGCGCGACCATCCGCTTCGTGCAGAACATCGGCTGGGGCAACACGATGCGCTACCTGCTCACCGGCGACGAGTTCGACGCCCGGGAAGCCCACCGCATGGGACTGGTGCAAGAGGTCACGGCCCCTGGCGAAGAATTCGCCGCGGCCCTGGCCATCGCCGAACGCATCGCCCGCCAGGCCCCCTGGGCGTGCGCGCCACCCTGGCCAGCGCGCGCCTGGCCCTGGCCGAAGGCGAAGCGGAAGCCGCCCGCCGCCTGCTGCCGGACCTGCAGCCGCTGATGGGCAGCGAGGACGTCAAGGAAGGCGTGGCCTCCTTCCTGGAACGCCGCGAGGCGAACTTCGCCGGCCGCTGAAACGACGACGGGAACATCGAGTCCCAGGGGTACCTTCCGTGCGACTACAGGAGGCGTAACAGTATCAACCAGCCTGAAACGAGAAGGAGGCGGGCCCATACCCGCCTACCCTCTCAACCGTCGTACGCAAGGTTCCCCGCCTGCAGATCACCGGGCTCACCCACGCGGCGAGCATGGGTGAAGCCAAACATTCGATCCAGCACCCCTTGTGGTCGAGCAGTTCCAAGGCCACAGCAGGCGAGGGTAAGCACCTCATCTGGCGGCGACGATCCCGGCCAGCGTTTCTTCCAGCAGCCTCCGATCCGCCAGCCGCTTGGCGTCGGTGCGCTGGGCCAGGTTGTGCAGCTTGCGCCGCACGGCCGGCAGATCGGCGGCAGGCGCAAGCCCGATCAGGTCGAAGTCCGGCTTCTGGTCCTCGATGGAGCGCAGGAATGCACATGACGGCTCGTCCAGCCAACCGGCCACGCGCGTCAGCAGGCGCTCGTGGATGTCCAGCAAGGCTTTGGCCTCGACAGGCTCGGCCGTCATGCCCCTGAAGTGCGCATCGAAGGTCGCCGAGAAGTCCGCGGGCACTCGAGGCGCCAGCATCTCCCAGGCAGGTTTGGGGCTACAGGTCAGGTAGACGAGAAAAGTCCGCCAGAGCAATTGGTCCGCTCGTTCATCTTCCAGCAACAGTCCGACATCGAAAAGATCACGAGGATGCTGCCTCGACAACGCGGCAGCCAGCTTGCCGGCATAAAGGTCTGCAAAGTCCAGGACCTGCGCCGAGGCGAAGCCGAATGCCTCCTCGACACTCGGGCGCACCACCATTTTCCGCGGCGGATGCACCGTGCCACGCATGACCGGGGTCGTCTCGATCTGCACACGCGCCCGGCCGCGACTGGCCACCAGCCGCGTAACGCCGGCGCCCTCTCCTGCCGCCTCCTGCACCTGCAGGCGCAAGGGATGGGCACGCAGCCTATCGGCCAGTCGCCCGAGCGCTTGCGCGATCAGCCTTGCATCTTCGCTGTAGTCATGTACCGGTAACCAGGCCAGATCGATGTCCACCGACAAGCGCGGCAGGTCGTGCTCGAACAGGTTGATGGCCGTACCGCCCTTGAGCGCAAAGCATGGCTCCCGCTCCAGCAGCGGCAGGATCTCGACCAGGAGCCGCACGCGGTCGGTATAGCGCCGGTCCCAACGCTCAAGCCAAGTGTTCATCGAGGTCTTCCGGCAAGGTGATCTGGTAGGTCGGATGCAATCGCCCGCCGGGCACCAGCGCACGCTTTCCCCGCCCCAGGTCCACACCATCCAGCGATATGCGCGACAACCACGCGTGTCGATGGCGCTCGGCCAACGCCAGGAACACCCGTTTGGCCTTGATGCTGCGGCAATGGCGCAACAGCAGGCCGACCCGCTGCGGCCGCAGGGTAGTCATGGCCTGCATCAGCGCATCGGCCTCGTAGACCAACGCTGCATCCATGACGCCATCGCACAGTTCCAGCATGGCCCGCTCCGGCGTGGAGCAGACCAGGGCATCGGCGCCCGGCGCGGCCCGGTACCAGGTCAGCCCTTGCTCGGACAGCATCCTCTCGGGCACCGCACCGGTGAACGACAAGGGCGGCAGATCGAAGACTCCCCTGCCCAGGAACTCGAAACGCTGCGCCAATGGCAGCTTGCCGAGCCAACCCGGTGGCCGTTCCGGCCCATATAGCGTGATGGTTCCGGCATCGCCCAAGCGCAGGTAGTGCTCATGCCCCTGCAGGCTCAACGCGAAACGGCCGCCGACATGCAAAGGCATGCCTTCCCCAACCTGTATGCTGCGAACCACACCCTCCCATTGCAGGCGGCCGCCCTTGCGCATATACACGCCGCGTACTGGCGACACCAGCCAGCCGCTGCTCACATAGCGCGCGACGAGGCTGTTGGAATAGCCGTGGGCCCGCAACCAGCGACTCGAGATAAGCCGTGTGTCACTTAGTTCGGTCAGCAGCAGGTTCAGCTTTCCTGATTTTTGATCACTTAAAGTGTTCAAAATACAGTTTTTATAAACCTCTCAAGATCGATGCGGTTTAACAAAAGGCAAAAAAGATCACTGATATTGATCTTTTCATTGAAACGGTAAACCCAACGCTGCCCAACTGCAACCGATGCCCAGGAGAACACCATGCCATCGACTTTACGCGGGCCAGGGCCAGAGAACGAGCGGCTGGCCCTGATGCCGACAGCCAGGGTTCGCGGTGCTCGTTGAGACGATAATCGTAAAGGAGGATGACGGTTAGTAACGGCTGCTGCCGTCAGGGGCCAGGGGCCTGCCGATGCAAGGAAAGCTGTATACAGCAATGCTTTCCAAGAAGACTTTACCGTCGAGAGGGGGGAGTGTACGGGAGGATCCCGAATGACCGCGCCAACCACCAGCCCGTTCCGCTGGCAGGCGGCGGCCACCGACCGCCGCCGCAACATATCTCCCTATGGATCAATATGTCACGGCAGGCTTTCAAGCATGATTGATAGCCCGAAGGGAGGCTAACTCATTCCCACTCAGCTATCAATGAGATAAAAATGATCATTAAATCAACAACTTAAAATTAATCATTTAGCAGGTACCACGAAAAATACCATACCTTACCAATGGGGCCGACTAGAGGCGGTTCAGACGAACAACTGAGTCGCTCCGCTCACTCTTGAGTCCGTATCACGTTCACACCAAACTGAGGATCACCCATTTCAACGAAGACGTGAAGAAAGTGAGGCACCGACGCACCTATTCAGTTAGTGTATTCGATATACTATATGGCAATGAAAAATGGAGCTACAATTTTGAAAGTAAGCGAGTTGCTTGGCCAAACCGGCCGCCTTTCCGGCTTAAACAACATCAACATAATTATGGGCCGCAATGGCGCCGGGAAAAGCCGTTTCCTTCGCGATATCGAAGAAATGGCCAGCAGGAGCAAGCAACTATTCTATGTCCGGTATGTCAGTCCAGAGCGAGCGGGGTCATTCAAACGTGATGGCAACGTCCTCACAAATATGAGCAACAACTCTGAATGGCTGCGGCATACTCGGGCAGTAAATCAGGCAAGCGACTTTAAAGCTGCATCAGCTATGCTATTTCGCGAGGCTGAGACACTTTACTTACGTCGGCTCGCCAATACTCTGGAAATTCGAGCTGACCTAACGCGAAACTTTCAGACGGATCGATTAAGTAAAATCAATCAGCTTCTCACTAATATTTCGCTTGAGATGGGTAACACTGATTACGAGTTTCGATCACTTGTAGATGGTCAGATCATTGATCCAGCCCAGATCAGTAGCGGCGAATCAGAAGCGGTTGCATTAGCTGCAGAAATCATCTATTTCTTCGACACAATAGATCCGGAGAAATTCAACGTACTCCTCCTCGATGAGCCTGATGTGCATCTGCACCCCGACCTCCAGGCTAGACTGGGCAAGCTGATAATCAGTATGCTCGACGAATTCAGAACCCAAACAGATAGCATTGCCATATGCTTATCCACTCATAGCTCTCCGCTCGTCTGTTCTCTTGCCGCCTCACCATATGTATCAATCGGCACGAAGAGCTTTGCAGTGAATGAAATCTTATTGAAACCGGCCAGCGACGAACTTCGAAAGATTGCACCATTCTTCGGACATCCTCTATCGCTTTCTCTTAGCGAAGACGCTGCATTGATTTTGGAAGGAGAGGACGACGAAAGGGTGTGGCAACAAGCGGCCAGAACATCACAGGGCCGAATAAAAATCTTTCCCGTACTTGCAGGTAGCGTAGATCAACAGAGCCAACTTGAGGGTTTTTGCGTAGACCTCCTTAGTACACTCTATGACAATCCAATCGCCTTTTCCCTTCGTGACGGCGATGGTGTAATTAACGAGTCGCTTGAACATCGCCCCCCCTTAAACGCTATCGCTTACGATGCTACGCTATCGAAAATGTTCTTTTGACTGATTCATGCCTTGCAGTAATGAACGTTACATGGGTGGAATTTGTAGCCGCAGCCAAAAAATGGGTTGAGGATAATCAAAAACATTCCGACATAGCGTTGATTGCAGAACTAGTGGAATCGAACGACCGATTGCGTCACAAGAAGATCAAGAAAATCCGCCAACTCGTCTGTGCTATTGTTGAGTGCAAAAAACCTTGGGAGGTAGTAGTTGGACAAGCAATCGGGGCATTGACCAGAGAAGACCTTGAAAACTCAAATATGTTGATCGATTTCCTTGACGAAGAGATGGTCAGCGACGTCATCTTCAGGGACGCAATAAACTCATGAGAA
The DNA here is from genome assembly GCF_029201425.1 of Pseudomonas sp. 273. NCBI lineage: Bacteria > Pseudomonadati > Pseudomonadota > Gammaproteobacteria > Pseudomonadales > Pseudomonadaceae > Pseudomonas > Pseudomonas sp. 273. Next base: position 783,513 of record NZ_CP116775.1, on the reverse strand, counting down.
TAGCCTGATACCATGACCACGATTGATCCGCCCTCATGGTATCAGTATTTATTTTATAACTCGCCTCTCAATACACCAAGAGAAACGGCTATTAATAATGTGGTATATATAATTACCAAGGCCAATATTCAACAATTAAATCAATATGCTACCGATAAATTTCACTCCCACTCGATGGTCGCCGGCGGCTTGCTCGACACGTCGTAGGTGACGCGGGAGATGCCTTCGATCTCGTTGATGATGCGGTTGCTGACCTTTTCCAGCAGCTCGTAGGGCAGGTGCGCCCACCGGGCGGTCATGAAGTCGATGGTCTCCACCGCGCGCAGGGCCACGACCCAGGCGTAGCGGCGGCCGTCACCGACCACGCCGACGGATTTCACCGGTTGGAACACCACGAAGGCCTGGCTGGTCTTGTGGTACCAGTCGAAGTTGCGCAGCTCTTCGATGAAGATGTGGTCGGCGCGGCGCAGCAGGTCGGCGTATTCCTTCTTCACCTCGCCGAGGATGCGCACGCCCAGGCCCGGGCCGGGGAACGGGTGGCGGTAGACCATGTCGTAGGGCAGGCCCAGTTCCAGGCCGATCTTGCGCACTTCGTCCTTGAACAGCTCGCGCAGCGGCTCGACCAGTTCGAACTGCATGTCTTCGGGCAGGCCGCCGACGTTGTGGTGCGACTTGATCACGTGGGCCTTGCCGGTCTTGGCGCCGGCCGACTCGATCACGTCGGGGTAGATGGTGCCCTGGGCGAGGAACTTCACGTCCTGCAGCCTGGTGGCTTCCTCGTCGAAGACCTCGATGAAGGTGCGGCCGATGATCTTGCGCTTCTCTTCCGGGTCGGCGACGCCGGCCAGGCGGCCGAGGAACTTGTCTTCGGCGTTGGCGCGGATCACCTTGACGCCCATGTTCTCGGCGAACATGGCCATCACCTGGTCGCCCTCGTGCAGGCGCAGCAGGCCGTTGTCGACGAACACGCAGGTCAGTTGGTCGCCGATGGCCTTGTGCAGCAGGGCCGCGACCACCGAGGAATCGACGCCGCCGGACAGGCCCAGCAGCACCTTGGCGTTGCCCACCTGGGCGCGCACGGTGGCGATGGCGTCGTTGACGATGTTCGACGGTGTCCACAGGGCCGCGCAGCCGCAGATGTCCAGCACGAAGCGCGAGAGGATGCGGCCGCCCTGCTTGGTGTGGGTCACTTCCGGGTGGAACTGCACGCCGTAGTAGCCGCGGGCGTCGTCGGCCATGGCGGCGATCGGGCAGCTCGGGGTGCTGGCGAGGATGTGGAAGCCCTCGGGAATGTCGGTGACCTTGTCGCCGTGGCTCATCCACACGTCGAGGCCGAGCACGCCATCTTCATCCACGTGGTCCTCGATGCCGTCCAGCAGGCGCGCCTTGCCGACCACGTCGACGCGGGCGTAGCCGAACTCGCGCAGGTCCGAACCCTGCACCTTGCCGCCCAGCTGCTCGGCCATGGTCTGCATGCCGTAGCAGATGCCGAACAGCGGCACGTTCAGGTCGAACACCGCCTTGGGCGCGCGCGGGCTGTCCAGCTCGTGCACCGATTCCGGGCCGCCGGCCAGGATGATGCCGCGCGGAGCGAAGGCGCGGATGTCGTCGTCGCTCATGTCGAACGGGTGGATTTCGCAGTACACGCCGATCTCGCGCACGCGGCGGGCGATCAGCTGGGTGTACTGGGAGCCGAAGTCGAGGATCAGGATCCGGTGAGCGTGAATGTCTTGGGACATGGATGCCTCTGCGAGGCAGCTGCAGGCTTCAGGCTGCAGGCTGCAGGTTGTGAAGAGGCTGCGCGGCGGCTACGGGCCTTTTGCCTGTAGCCTGCCGCCTGCAGCCTGTCGCCAGTGGGCTTCAGCCCACCCTATAGTTCGGCGCTTCCTTGGTGATCTGCACGTCGTGCACGTGGGACTCGGCCATGCCGGCGCCGGTGATGCGCACGAACTGCGGCCGGGTGCGCATGTCCTGGATGTCGGCGCTGCCGGTGTAGCCCATGGCGGCGCGCAGGCCACCCATCAGCTGGTGGACGATGGCGGTCAGCTGGCCCTTGTAGGGGACGCGGCCTTCGATGCCCTCGGGGACCAGCTTCTCGGCGCCGGCGGAGGCGTCCTGGAAGTAGCGGTCGGAGGAACCGGTGGCGCCGGCCATGGCGCCCAGGGAGCCCATGCCGCGGTAGGACTTGTAGGAGCGGCCCTGGAACAGCTCGATCTCGCCCGGGGCCTCTTCGGTGCCGGCGAACATGGAGCCCATCATCACGCAGTAGGCGCCAGCCACCATGGCCTTGGCCAGGTCGCCGGAGAAGCGGATGCCGCCGTCGGCGATCAGCGGGACGCCGGTGCCCTCGAGGGCGGCGGCGACGTTGGCGATGGCCGAGATCTGCGGTACGCCGACACCGGCGACGATGCGGGTGGTGCAGATGGAGCCCGGGCCGATGCCGACCTTGACCGCGTCGGCGCCGGCGTCGGCCAGGGCCTTGGCGGCTTCGCCGGTGGCGATGTTGCCGCCGATCACCTGGACCTGCGGGAAGGTTTCCTTCACCCAGCGCACGCGGTCGATCACACCCTTGGAGTGGCCGTGGGCGGTGTCCACCACCACCACGTCGACGCCGGCGGCGACCAGCGCTGCGACACGCTCGGCGGTATCGGCGCCGGTGCCGACGGCGGCGCCGACGCGCAGGCGGCCCTGCTCGTCCTTGGACGCCAGCGGGTAGGTCTTGGCCTTCTCGATGTCACGGAAGGTGACCAGGCCGGTGAGGCGGAAATGCTCGTCGACCACCAGCATCTTCTCGATGCGGTTCTCGTACAGCTTGGCCTTGATCTCTTCCAGGGCGGTGCCTTCGCGGGCGGTGATCAGCTTGTCCTTGGGCGTCATGATCGCCGCCACGCTGTCGCCGACGTTCGGCTTAACGCGCAGGTCGCGGCCGGTGACGATGCCCACCAGCTCGCCCTCCTCCACCACCGGGAAGCCAGAGAAGCCGTACTCGCGGGCGATCTGCAGCAGCTCGATGATCTTGGTCGAGGGGGTCACGGTGACCGGGTCGCGAACGATGGCGGTCTCGTGCTTCTTGACCTTGCGCACTTCGGCAGCCTGCTGCTCGATGCCCATGTTCTTGTGGATGATGCCGATACCGCCCTCCTGCGCCATGGCGATGGCCAGGCGGGATTCGGTCACGGTATCCATGGCGGCGGACACCAGCGGGATGTTCAGTTCGATGCCCCGGGTCAGGCGAGTCTTCAGACTCACGTCCTTGGGCAGGACCTCGGAGTAACCGGGGATGAGGAGGACGTCGTCGAACGTCAGGGCTTCTTGGCTGATGCGCAGCATGGCGAGGGCTCCCACACGGGAAAATGGAAGCGCGGCATTATACCCCAGCTTCACGCTCCGGCTCAACGCGCCCGACCGCTGGATTCGCGGGTTTCGCGCTGGCCCTCGGCAAGGCCCCGGGCTTATCATCCAGCGCCATGCTCAACGACCCTTTCCAACGGCTCGGCCTCGACCGCGAGGTGCTGACCGTCAGCCAGCTCAACCAGCGCGCCCGCCAGCTCCTGGAGGACGTGTTCCCGCAGGTGTGGGTGGAAGGCGAGATCTCCAACCTCGCCCGCCCCGCCTCCGGGCACATCTATTTCACCCTGAAGGACGGCAACGCCCAGGTGCGCTGTGCGCTGTTCCGCCAGCACGCCCTGCGGGTGCGCCAGGCCCTGCGCGACGGCCTGGCGGTCAAGGTGCGCGGCAAGGTCTCGCTGTTCGAGGGCCGCGGCGACTACCAACTGATCGCCGATGCGGTCGAGCCGGCCGGTGACGGCGCCCTGCGCCTGGCCTTCGAAGCGCTGAAGCAGAAGCTCGCCGCCGAGGGCCTGTTCGCCGCCGAACGCAAGCGGCCGTTGCCGGCCCACCCGCAGCGCATCGGCATCGTCAGCTCGCCCACCGGCGCGGTGATCCGCGACATCATCAGCGTGTTCCGCCGCCGCGCCCCCCAGGTCCGGCTGACCCTGGTGCCCACCGCGGTGCAGGGCCGCGAGGCCACCGCGCAGATCGTCCGCGCCCTGCAGCTGGCCGACGCGCGCGGTTTCGACGCCATCATCCTGGCCCGCGGCGGCGGCTCGCTGGAAGACCTCTGGTGCTTCAACGAGGAAGCCGTGGCCCGCGCCATCGCCGCCTGCGCCACCCCGGTGGTGAGCGCCGTGGGCCACGAGACCGACGTATCCATCAGCGATTTCGTCGCCGACGTCCGCGCCCCCACGCCCTCGGCCGCCGCCGAGCTGCTGGCGCCCCACGCCGGCGACCTGCAGCAGCGCCTGGACAGCCTGCGCCGGCGGCTGATCCTGCGCATCCAGGAGCGCCTGACCCGCGAGCGCCTGCGCCTGGAAGGCAGCGCCCGGCGCCTGCGCCACCCCGGCGAGCGCCTGCGCCAGCAGGCCCAGCGCCTGGATGACCTGGACATGCGCCTGCGCCGCGCCTTCGAGCGCCAGCTGCAGGTGCGCCAGGAGCGCATCGGCCGCCTGCAGACGCGCCTGCAGGCGCAGCACCCGGGCCGCGCCCTGGCGCTGCTGCGGCAGAAGCTCGACAGCCTGGCCGCGCGCCTGCCCCACGCCACCCGGGCGATCCTCCGCGAGCGCCGCCAGCGCCTCGACGGCCTGGCCCAGAGCCTGCACATCGTCAGCCCGCTGGCGACCCTCGGGCGCGGCTACAGCATCCTCCTCGACGAGCGCGGCCAGGCCATCCGCCGCGCCGCCCAGGCCCAGCCCGGCCAGCGCCTGACCGCGAAACTGGGCGAAGGCCAGCTGGAGGTGCGCGTGGAAGACAACCACCAGGCCCCGGTAACCCTCTCGCTGCTGGACTGACCGCCGTGACCGACCTGCTCGCCGCCATCCCCGAAGCGCCGGAACCGGACTGGGCCGCGGCCTTCCGCATGCCCATCGTCGAATGCGGCGAGCCCCTGGAGGCCCTCGGCACCAGCCAGGGCTTCCTGGTCTGGCCGGCCTACCACCGCCTGGGCGTCCCCAACGCCCCGGCCGAATGCCACGCCCGCGCCGGGGTGTTCGAGCGCCTGCTGCGGGCGGCGCGGCTGCTGCCCGACGGCCTGCGCCTGGCGGTGCTGGACGCCTGGCGGCCGTTCGCGGTGCAGCAGCACCTGTACGACACCCTCTACGAAATCCTCCGCCAGCACGCGCCGGACACCGATCCAGCGGAACTGACGCGGCGCACCCGCGAGTTCGTCGCCCCGCCCAGCACCTGCGCCGAAGCGCCGAGCCCGCACCTGACCGGCGGCGCCGTCGACATCACCCTGTGCGACCGCGACGGCCGCTGGCTGGACATGGGCAGCCTGTTCGACGAGGCCACCCCACGCTCCTACACCCGCCATTACGAAGACGCGAGCGACGACCACGGCCGCGCCATCCGCGACCGCCGCCGGCTGCTGTTCAACGTGATGCGCGAGGCCGGCTTCAGCAACCTGTCCAGCGAGTGGTGGCACTACGACTACGGCGACCAGCTGTGGGCCTGGCACCGCGGCGAGCAAGCGGCGCTCTACGGCCCGGCCCAGGTGCAGCCGCTGGAAGCGCTGTGGCGCCAGCAACTGCACAGCCTCCCTGGCTCTTCTACAGGTCCATCCCTTGGCTGATCAGGGCGTAGGGCGCATAACGCCCCAGGCGTTATCCGCCGCCTGACCTCACGCCCAGGCGGCTCCACGTGCGAACCACGCACCTATCGCCATGCCCGCCGGCGGAATCGCGGACGGAGTCCTACGTCCGTGCCTCCTGGAACCGTAGGAGCAACTGTCTTCTGGGCTCCCTCGTTCGTGGGGGTGACTGGATCGAAATTCGCGCCTCCCATGTCGCCCCATTGTAGGAGCGGGCCCTGCCCGCGATTCGCGCGCAGGGCGCGCTCCTACAGGGGAATGGCATGGCTCGGGCAGCGAGCGGACTCTGTCCGCGATTTGGCGGATAACGCCGTAGGCGTTATCCGCCCTACGAACCACCATCCTCGCCATTCCCGCGAATGCGGGAACCCAATGGACATTGTTCCTACAGGCGCTGGCACACCGGATGAATCACCGCAAACGGTTATACGCCCCAGGTTCGTGCCATGTAGACTGCCGGCTTTACCGGATTTACGGAAAGCCCATGTTCCGCGTCTTCTGCCTGCTGTTCGCCACCCTGCTCGCCCTGCCCGCCCATGCCGAGGGCTTCATCAGCCGAACCCTGAACAAACCGGTGCCCGGTGGCGTCGCCGTGGTCCAGCTGGGCAGCACGGGGCCGGCGCCGAGCGCCAGCTACCAGGGCAAGCCGGTGCTGGTGGTGCGCGAGGAAGGCCGCGACTGGATCGCCGTGGTCGGCATCCCGCTGAGCGTCAAGCCGGGTACGCAGCAGATCCAGGTGAAGCAGGCCGGCGCCAGCCGCAGCCTGGCCTTCCAGGTCGGCGCCAAGCACTACCGCGAACAGCGCATCACCCTGAAGAACACCCGCCAGGTCAACCCGCTGCCCGAGGACCTCAAGCGCATCAACCGCGAGCTGGCCGAACAGACCGCCGCCTACCGCAGCTTCAGCCCCGGCACGCCGAGCAACCTGGTGCTGGACAAGCCGGTGAACGGCCCGCTGTCCAGCCCCTTCGGCCTGCGCCGCTTCTTCAATGGCGAGGAGCGCAACCCGCATTCCGGGCTGGACTTCGCGGTGCCCGCCGGCACGCCGATCAAGGCCCCGGCGGCGGGCAAGGTGATCCTGATCGGCAACTACTTCTTCAACGGCAACACCGTGTTCGTCGACCATGGCCAGGGCTTCATCAGCATGTTCTGCCACATGTCGAAGATCGACGTGAAGCTCGGCGACCAGGTACCGCGCGGCGGCGTGGTCGGCCGCGTCGGCGCCACCGGTCGGGCCACCGGGCCGCACATGCACTGGAACGTCAGCCTCAACGACGCCCGCGTCGACCCGGCGATATTCATCGGCGCCTTCAAGCCCTGAGGCTCATTCCGCTCGGGTGGAAACACGCTCCAGGCGGTAGAGCTCGCCGATCAGGCAAGGCTCGGGGATGCCGGTCGAGTCGTACGAGAGAATGCGGTCGAGCTTGGTCACCGCCCCCACCGTGCTGCTGATGTTCAGGCGGTTGCTGAACGACAGGTTGTCGCAGGGCGAGGAGAAGGCCACCAGGTAGCGCCGGCCGGGCGCCTGGCCGAGGACGATGTGGCCCTTGTCGAGGTATTCCCAGCCCTGGGTTTCCCACACCGGGATCGACTTCACCGCCTCGCCCTGCCGGTAGCCGAGACGTTCCAGGTGCTGGTCGAGGGGCAACTGGTCGTTGCGCAGCCCGGACTGGCTGCAGGCGGCCAGCAGAACGGCAGCCGCCACCATGGCGGCGCTGCGGACAGTGCCCATGCTCACCTCCCGGCCACACGGATGGCCGCTGCTCGGGCCGGAATCGGTCCCGTTCCATTTTCCCACCCTGGGGAAAGGCCGGCACACGGCCGGCCAGACGGTCAGTTCATCTTCATCCCGGGCATGTCATGGCCCGACATATCGTGGCCGGACATGCCGTGGTCACCGCCCTCGGGTGCCTGCTTCTGCACCTCGACCTCCACCTTGAGGTCGCCGGCCTGCTGGAAGTGCAGGGTCAGCGGGAAGCGCTCGCCGTCGGCCAGCGGCTTCTTCAGGCCAAGCAGCATCAGGTGGTAGTGGCCGGGGGCGAAGGTGACGGTGCCGCCGGCGGGAATGTCCACGCCCTCGACCTTCTGCATCTTCATCATGCCGTCCTTCATCTGGTGCTCGTGGACCTCGGCGCTGGCCGCACGCTCGGTGTCGGCGCCGAGCAGGCGGTCGGCCGCCTTGCCGTGGTTGTGCACGACGAAATAGGCCGCGCCGTTCTCCGAGTTGGCCGGCAGCAGCAGCGACCAGGGGTGCTCGACGTCGAGGTCGCCGGCCTTGTATTCGTGGGCCAGCAGCGGGGTGGAGAAGGACAGCATGGCCGCCAGGGCCAGGAGGGTCTTGCGCATGTTGGAACTCCTAACGATCTCATGGGCCGCCCGGCACAACGCCGGGCGGCAACGTCGAGGGCACGGGCAGCATAGCCGCTTCGCGCCCCCACTCAAGCCGGCGGTGCTCAGAAGCTGAAGTCCACCTTGGTCCAGAACGTACGGCCCGGCTCGCGGATCGCCTGGGGATCGTCCGCCGGGTAGCCAAAGCCGGCGTTGCCGGCGAGGTTGAGGTGCTCGGCGTAGTCCTTGTCGAACAGGTTGTCGACGCCGGTGCTGACCTTGAAGTGCTTGTTCACGCGGTACGCGGCGTTGAGCGAGAAGACGCCGAAGCCGGCGCTCTCGTCGAAGTCCTGGCCGACCACATTGCCCTGCCCCTCGGCCACCCGCCCCTGCTTCGCCACCAGGCGCCACAGCGCCCCGGCGCTCCAGTCGCCCTGCTCGTAGGTCAGGCCCAGGCGGCTTTCCAGCGGCGGCATCTGCGGCAACGCGCGGTCGTCCGTGGTGTTCTTGCCCCAGGCGTAGGCCAGGGTCGCGTCGGTCTTCCAGTTCGGCGTCAGCTGGTAGGCCGCGCCCAGTTCACCGCCCATGATGCGTGCGTCCACGTTGGTCGCCTGGGACGTTGAACCCATCATGCCGCCGCTGCGGTAGGTGAAGAGGATGTAGTCGCGGATCTCGCCGACGTAGCCCGAAGCCCAGGCCTTGAGCTTCTCGCCCTCGTACTGGGCGCCGAAGTCGAGCTGGGTGGTCTTCTCCGGCTTGATGGCGTCGAAGGCGTTGGCCGAGCCGGCCGGTCCCATGCTCGGGGAAAACAGCTCCCAATAGTCGGGGAAGCGCTGCGCGTGGCCGAGGCCGGCATAGAGGGTGGTGGGCGAACCCGCCAGGTCGTGCTCGTAGCGCAGGAAGCCGCTGGGCAGGGTATCGGCGCGGGTGTCGTCGGCGGTCGGGTTGGGCCGCGTCATCATCCCCGAGCCGAGGGTCTGCCGGTAGTCCTTGGCCGAAGCGCGGTCCAGGCGCGCGCCGCCGATCACCCGGTCGCGCTCGGCGGCGTACCAGGTCAGCTCACCGAAGGCGCCGTAGTTGTGGAAGGCCGCATCCTTGTTCCACGGCACCTCGTCGTAGGCGCCGATGCCCATGGCGCTGCGCTGGCGGTGCTCGCTGCTCTGGGCGTCGACGCCGGAGATCAGCTTGAAGTCGTCCCAGCGCCAGGTGGCCGCCAGGCGCCCGCCAAGGGTGCGACGGTCGACGTTGGAGGCCATGGGCCCGGCCATCATGCCGGTGCCCGAGGGGGTGCGCAGGCTGTAGTTGTCCATCACGTGGTCGGCGTAGTTGTAGTAGACCTGCGCCTCCAGCTTGTCGAGCACGCCGCCGAGGTTGGACTTCTCGAAGCGCAGGCCCAGGCTTTCGCGCTTGAACTGCGAGCCATCCATGCCGCGCCCGGCGTAGCGCGCCTCGCCGTCGCCCTTGCCGGCGGTCAGCTCGACCAGGGTGTCGGCGTCCGGCGTCCAGCCCAGGGCGACGTCGCCGTTCCACTTGTTCCAGCGCGAGGGCACGGTGTTGCCGCCACCGTCCTCGTAGTCGTCGGACTGCGAGCGGTTGCCGGTGAAGCGCAGGTAGCCTTCGGGGCCGCCGGCGGCGGCGTCCAGCACGCGGTCGAAGCGGCCGTTGGAGCCAGCCACCAGGCTGCCGTTTATCCGCGTGCCCAGCTCGCCGAAGCGCTCCGGATCACGGTCGAAGCGGATGGTCCCGGCCGAGGCGCCGGGGCCCCAGATCACGGTTTCCGGGCCCTTGACCACGGTGAGCCGGTCGTAGGTCTCCGGGGAGATATAGGAGGTGGGGGCGTCCATCCGTGCCGGGCAGGCGCCGAGCATGACGCCGCCGTTGGTGAGGATGTTCAGCCGCGAGCCGAACATGCCGCGCAATACCGGGTCGCCATTGGTGCCGCCGTTGCGGATGGCGGAGAAGCCGGGGATGGTCTTCAGGTAGTCGGCGCCGTCGCTGGCCGGGATCGGCTGGCGCGCCTGCTTCGGGTCGGTGACCACGGTCAGCGGCGAGCTCTGCGCCACCGCGGTGATGACGCTGGGCTGCAGTTCGATGGCTTGATGGCCGGCGTGCGGGTCGTCGGCCTCATCGGCGCGTACGGACGGGGTCAGGCCGACGATGCCGCCGAGGGCGGTCAGTGCGCAAAGGGTGCGCAGGCGTGCCGGGCGAACGCGCCCGCGCAGGAAGGTTCTGGACATGCGGTTTTCCATGATCGATGACGATGTTCTTCTGGCCAGGCACGGCGGACGCGCGCGGAGGAAGGTTCCCCTGCGCGATGGCGCTTGCGCTGGCTACGGCGAAAGAAAGGTCAGGCGGTCATGGACGGCGGCGCGCGCGAACGGGCGCCGGGGAAGATCGGCGAAGGCGGGATGGCTTGTTCGATGACGACCTGGGGCGCCGGGGCGGCCCCGGGCAGGTCGGCGGAGAGCGCCAGGCGCGGGGTTTCCAGCGCCGGGCTGTGGAGCAGCAGGCCGCAGTAGCCGCACTTCTCCATGAAGTGGTCGGCGGAGAAGCCCTGCTGCGCGGCATCGGCCCCGTGGTGGCCGCCGCGCATCTGTTCGGAGCAGGCCATGTCTTCCATGCCGGCCATGGTCGGCATGGGGTGGTCCATGGGCATGGACTGCGACAACAGCGGGCCGAGGTGGATCATCAGCATGGCGAACAGCGCCAGCCAGATGCCCGTGCCTTGTCCTGTGCCTCGCCGTCTGCGACCTGTCACTGGAAGTCCCCGAATCGATTGGCGGCGTTTTACCCTGCCGGGCCGGCGGGCGCAATTCGCCGATGGCTCAATGCTGTGCGGCATGGAGACGCATCGGAGAGTAAAGCAGAAAAACCGCCTCGCAATTCCTTGCGCAATAAAGCCTGAACAGAAGCAGAAAATCTCGCCTATCCGTATAATCAAGCTACGGCTACCAATTTTTCCACAATGCTTGCCATCCACCCCCAAAGCGCACTAGGGTGGGCGCTATGAAAACCGCACACACCCTCATCCTGCTTCGCCAACACGCCTGCCTGCGCCTGGTCAGCCCGCGACTGCGTGGCTGAATCCGTTTCCCGGCTTCACCTCTTCATCTTTCTACCGCGCAGGGCCGCCGCTGGCCCGGAAGAACAAGGATTCCGCCCATGACCATGCTCAAAGACCCGTCGAAGAAATACCGTCCCTTCACCCCGATCACCCTGCCCGACCGCACCTGGCCGGACAAGATCATCGACCAGGCGCCGATCTGGCTGAGCACCGACCTGCGCGACGGCAACCAGTCGCTGATCGAGCCGATGGACGCCGAGAAGAAGATGCGCTTCTTCAAGTGCCTGGTGCAGGTGGGCCTGAAGGAAATCGAAGTGGGCTTCCCGTCCGCCTCGCAGACCGACTTCGACTTCGTCCGCGAGCTGATCGAGGGTGGCCACATTCCCGATGACGTCACCATCCAGGTGCTGACCCAGGCCCGCGACGACCTCATCGAGCGCACCTTCGAGTCGCTGAAGGGCGCCAAGCGCGCCATCGTGCACTACTACAACGCCTGCGCGCCGAGCTTCCGCAAGATCGTCTTCAACCAGGACAAGGAAGGCGTCAAGCAGATCGCCATCGCCGCCGGCAAGACCATCAAGCGCCTGGCCGCCGCCGCACCCGAGACCCAGTGGGGCTTCGAGTACTCGCCGGAAGTCTTCAGCTCCACCGAGACCGACTTCGCCGTCGAGGTGTGCAACGCGGTGATCGACGTGTTCCAGCCGACCCCGGCCAACCGCCTGATCCTCAACCTGCCGGCCACCATCGAGTGCGCCACGCCGAACAACTACGCCGACCAGATCGAGTGGTTCGGCCGCCACATCGACAAGCGCGACAGCGTGATCATCAGCCTGCACACCCACAACGACCGCGGCACCGGCGTAGCCGCCTCGGAGCTGGCGCTGATGGCCGGCGCCGACCGTGTCGAAGGCTGCCTGTTCGGCAACGGCGAGCGCACCGGCAACCTCTGCCTGGTGACCATGGCGCTGAACATGTACACCCAGGGCGTCAACCCGGGGCTGGACTTCTCCGACATCGACGCCGTGCGCAAGGTGGTGGAAGAGTGCAACCAGATCCCGGTGCACCCGCGCCACCCGTACGTCGGCGACCTGGTCCACACCGCCTTCTCCGGCTCCCACCAGGACGCCATCCGCAAGGGCTTCGCCCAGCAGAAGGAAGACGCCGTGTGGGAAGTGCCCTACTTGCCGATCGACCCGGCCGACATCGGCCGCAGCTACGAGGCGGTCATCCGCGTCAACAGCCAGTCGGGCAAGGGCGGCATCACCTTCCTGCTCGAGCAGGAGTACGGCATCAGCCTGCCGCGCCGCATGCAGATCGAGTTCAGCCAGGTGGTGCAGAACGAGACCGACCGTCTCGGCCTGGAAATGACCGCCGAGCAGATCTACGGCCTGCTGCAGAGCGAGTACCTGCAAGCGGTGTCGCCGTTCGCCCTGAAGAACTACCGTCTGCAGGAAGAGAACGGCATCTGCGCCATCGACATCGACGTGGTGCACAAGGGCGAGCAGCACCGCTGGCACGGCAAGGGCAAGGGCACCCTGGAAGCCCTGGTCGCCGCGCTGCCGGTGGAGGTCGAGATCATGGACTACAACGAGCACGCCATCGGCGCCGGCACCAACGCCCGCGCGGCGGCCTACATCGAGCTGCGCGTGGAAGGCGGCCGCTCGCTGCACGGCATCGGCATCGACGAGAACATCACCACCGCCAGCTTCCGCGCCCTGTTCAGCGCGCTGAACCGCGCCGTGACCCTGGGCCAGGCGAAAGCCGCCTGAGTTCGCCGGTGATGTGAAAAAGGGGCCTTCGGGCCCCTTTTTTCGCCTATGCACACCCGCTCGTCGTAGGAGCGACTGTCTTGCAGGCCGCGCCGAGTTGCTCTTCGTAGGATCAAGGGGGTGCCTAGCTCTTGCTCGCGAATGGCGTTTCCCGGCGGCCACGGTGCCTGGGATTGGCCCCGCCCCCTCTCCCCAACCCTCTCCCGCAAGCGGGAGAGGGGGCCGTCCTGAGCGGCTGGAAAATCAGGCGTCATTCTGACCCGTAGGGCGCATAACGCCTACGGCGTTATCCGCCGTTTTCATCGGGCATCGGTGCATTCATTGGCCAGCGGCTGGGCACGGTCCTACGCTACGCCCCCACACCGTGCCCATGTAGGAGCGCGCCCTGCGCGCGATTCGCGGGCAGGGCCCGCTCGCCATGCTTACTCTTCATCGCCGCTGGCGCTCAGCGCGCCCAGGCAGCGCAGGCGGTGCTCGCTGCCCTCGGACTGCAGCGTCCAGCTGTCGTCGCTGGCCTCGTACTGCGCTTCCATCACCTCGTTGTAGGTGAACTGCCAGCGCCGCTTGTCGCGGCCGTCGACCGCTTCCACGCGCAGCACCACGTCTTCGCTGGCGAAGGCCTGGCCGGCTTCGGCGGCGATCTCGGCGCGGTCCAGCAGGTCCTCGTCGAGGCTGAATTCCCAGGCGTGCAGGCCGTCCAGTTCGAGCATGTCGGTCAGCTCGAGCTGGTCCAGCAGGTAGAGGGTTTCGTCGGACATCTTCGTATTCCCGGTGAGACAGGCCGCCATCATAGAGCAAAGCGCCACCGGCGGCCCTCCCCCGCCTAGTCGGCCAATGCCGCCAGCACGCCGCGCAGGCGTTCCACCGTGGCCGCCGAGCAAGGCTGCATGGGCTCGCGCAGTTCGTCGGCGATCAGCCCCTGCAAGGCCAGGGCGGCCTTCACGGGCGCCGGGTTGGGCTCGGCGAAGGCGGCCTGCATCCACGGCAGCAGGCGCTGGAAGGTCGCCCGCGCCCCGGCCAGGTCGCCCGCCTCCGCCTGGCGCTGCATCCGCACGTAGAGGTCGGCGCGCACGTGGGCGGACGCGGAGATGGCCCCGGCACCGCCCAGGCACAGGTTGGCGAAGATCTGCAGGTCCTCGCCGGCCAGCACTTCGACGTTGCCGTCGGCGATCAGCGCCAGGGTGGTCTCGAGGTCGCCGCCACAATCCTTGACCGCCGCGATGCGGGGATGGCGGACGATGCGCCGCAGGGTCTCGCACTCGATGCGCACGCCGGTGCGGTAGGGAATGTCGTAGAGCACCAGCGGCACGGTGGCAGCGTCGGCGACCGCCTGGAAGAACGCTTCCAGGCCCTGCTGCGAGGGGCGGATGTAATAAGGCGCCGGCACCAGCAGGCCGGCCACGGGGCGACGCTGGACGTCCTGCTGGAAGGCCAGCAGCTCGCGTTGGTTGTTGCCGGCCTGGCCCATGATCACCTGCTGCGGCGGCACCCACTGGAGCACGGCGTCGAGCACCGCCAGCTGCTCCTCATGGCTGAGCGCGGCGGCCTCGCCGGTGGTGCCGCAGACCACGAAGCCGGCGACGCCGTCCTCCAGCAGCCGGCCCACCAGGCCTTGCAGGGCGGCGAAATCGATTTCCCCGGCACGGAAGGGCGTGGCCAGGGCCACCCAGATCCCACGAAACGTAGACATGCGAAAAACTCCTTGTGGCTGACCGTCTGGTCGCCGTCAGGGAGGGTGCGGGATGCAAGCGGGGGAGAGATCGACCTGGCGCCTGGTTGTCCTGTCAGCCCATCTGACGGGACAGCGCGCCCCGGTCAAATGAGCGACTGTTTCTTGGATTTCTTGGCAACGGCGACGCACGCGCAGGCCGGGGCGAAGGAGCCCGGGAGCGGCAGCGAGTGGTCGAAGTTGGCGAACATGGGAAGTCCGTTGCGCGAATCAGGCACCGAATATGCTCAACGTCAGACTTGGCTGTCAACAGTCTCCTAGGGTCTATGCTGGTTCAACCACACCGCAGTATGGAGAAGTGACAGGTGAACTCTCGCGAACTGGGCCACTCCGGGCTGGCCATTGCGCCGCTGGTGTTCGGCGGCAACGTCTTCGGCTGGAGCGCCGACGAGGCGACTTCCTTCCGTCTGCTCGATGCCCTGCTGGACGCCGGGCTGAACTGCATCGACACCGCCGACGTGTACTCGCGCTGGGTGCCCGGGCACAAGGGCGGCGAATCCGAGGCCATCATCGGCAAGTGGATGAAGCAGCGCGGCAACCGCGGCAGGATGATCATCGCCACCAAGGTCGGCATGGACATGGGCAATGGCCACAAGGGCCTTTCCGCGGCCTATATCGAACAGGCCGTGGAGCGCTCGCTGCAGCGCCTGCAGACCGACTACATCGACCTCTACCAGTCCCACTGCGACGACACCCACACCTCCCTGGAGGAAACCCTGGGCGCCTACGCCGAACTGGTGGCGAAGGGCAAGGTGCGCGTCATAGGCGCCTCCAACTACGACGGCCGGCGCCTGCGCGAGGCCCGCGAGGTGGCCGAACGCCTGCACCTGCCTAGCTACCAGAGCCTGCAGCCGAACTACAACCTCTACGACCGCGCCGACTACGAAACGCGCCTGGAACCGACGGTGCGCGAGCTGGGCATCGGCGTCATCCCCTACTACGGCCTGGCCGGCGGCTTCCTCAGCGGCAAGTACCGCAGCGAGGCCGACCTGGACAAGAGCCCGGCGCGGGCGGACAAGGTCAAGGGCTACCTGAACGAACGCGGCGTGACCATCCTCGTGGCCCTGGACGAGGTGGCCGAGGAATACGACGCCACCCCGGCCCAGGTGGCCCTGGCCTGGCTGATCGCCCGCCCCGGCATCACCGCGCCCATCGCCAGCGCCTCCAGCCTCGAACAGCTGCCGGACCTGGTCGCGGCGACGCGGCTGCAACTGAGCCAGGAGGACATCCACCGGCTGGATGCGGCGAGCGCCTACTGAGGGCGCCCGCCGGGATGGCCGCGGAGGCTTGCCGCGGCCGCCCATGGGCCCTTACTCTCTGCTGCGCGGGTCCCCGACAAGAAGAAAAACGGAGCAGAGAATGCTGTCCACGCCGCAACGCCTCTGGCAGGTGCTCAAGCCCAACCCACAGCGCGAGGAATCACCCACGGCAGAGGCCCCCAGCATCGCGCCGCCGGACGACTGCGGCCTGTTCGTCATCGGCGCGGCACGCAGCGGTACCACCGTATTCCAGAACGCCCTGAACAGCTCGCCGGAAATCTTCCTCCTCGGCGAACCGGCGCTGCAGGACGACCCGGGCACCCCGGACTTCGCCGCGCGCTACAACGCCATGCACAGGTCCTGGGGCAACCAGGAGAACAAGAGCAGCTTCTGCCCGCCGCTGTTCGAGCAGGATGCTCCCTGGCAGCATTACCTGGCCCGCCTCGCCCGGCACTACCGCTACGTCGGCAGCAAGATCGTGGTCAACCCCCACGAGGCCGCGCGCACCTGCCAGCAATTGTTCGAATTCCATTGCCGGCACTTCTACCGCTCGCACTACGTCTTCACCTTCCGCAACCCCATCGACGTGCTCATGTCGACCCGCGGCCTGGCCGAGCTGAACGGCGACGAGGCGGCCGGCCACGACACGGTGCTCAAGAGCTTCCTGCAGGTGATGGCGCTGTACATCCGCTTCCTGCGTAACCTGCCCTCGGTCAGGGCGGTGTTCCACGAGGACCTCGGCGAGGCGGTGCTGCGCGATACCGGCGCCTGGCTGGGCGTCGACCTGGGCGAGGCCGCCAGCTACTACGACAACGCCCGCGTCAGGCGCTACAGCCTGGACCAGGTGCCGGAGCACGCCCGGGCCCTGGCGGAGGAAGTCATCGCCGCCTACGAGGAATTGCGCGGGCAGGTCGTCGGCGGCATGCGCCTGGTGCAGCTGGAGCAGAATTCCAACCATATCGACCCGGCGCACTTCACCCCGCTCGGCAACCTGCACCGGCGTATCGTGGGGTTGCTGGTGGCGTCCTGACAGTCCATCGCGGCCGGAGGTTAAGGCGCGATTCGCGGATAAGATCCTACGCCCGCGCTTCCTGGAACCGTAGGAGCGGACTCTGTCCGCGATTCGGCGGATAACGCCGTAGGCGTTATGCGCCCTACGGGGAGCCCGGGAGCTTCGCGGTTTCGCATCACGCCGAACGGTCCCCTCTCCCGCTTGCGGGGGAGGGTTAGGGAGGGGGAACGGAGCCAGGGTTCGCGAGCAAGAACTAGGCGTCCCCCTCGATCCTACGAAGAGCAGTGCCGCTCTTGCTTTTGGATTTCCAGAGAAACCTCCGAGCGCACCGAAACGCCCCTTCAGGAGGCCGAGCGAAACCGGCGCTCAGGAGGTCATGCGACATGGATGTCGCGAGAGCCCCGATGGGCTACAGGGACGTACCCTCGGGGCGGGCCTCCGTGGCGGGGGAGTTCGTGAGGGTAGCCCGGCTCCATCGGGCCCGTATGCGGGGCAAGCCTTTTTGGTTCCTTTTGTGGCGACTGACAAAAGGGACTCGCCCGAGGGGGCGAAACAAGAAACATCAACGCACTCGGAGCGGCGCGCTACTCCAAGCCCAACCCCAAAGAAGTCTCTGGGTTATTCCCCTTCGGGCCAGCGCAAGCGCTGTTCGCGATGGAGCCGCGTCCCGCGTTCGCGGGAATGACGAGGTTAAGTGAGGTGCGTGGAACAAAGGTTCGCGAGCAAGCTCGCTCCTACGAAGAGCATCCATGCGCGGGCCGTCAGACAGTTGCTCCTACTCCATGCCACCCCATGGGGTTATCCGCCATTGGCCCCGGTATCGGCGTTCCGGCCGGCGGCGGATCACCGCGAACGGTTATTCACCCTGCGCTGCTCGCGCCTACAGGCGTCCCATCCAGGGCTCGATGACGAAGCGGTCGGCGTCGAGGTAGGCCGGGAAGCGTTCGCGGTAGGCGGCCAGCGCCTGGGCCGAGAGGCTGGCGTGGAACACGCCGTCGCCGTTGGCCGCTTCCAGCAGCGGTTCGCCCTGGAAGTCCAGCACCTGGCTGTCGCCGGCATAGGCGTGGCCCTTGCCGTCCTCGCCGACGCGGTTCACCGCCGCCACGTAGCACAGGTTCTCGATGGCCCGGGCCGGCAGCAGGCGGTTCCAGTGCAGGCGCCGGGCGGCCGGCCAGTTGGCGGTGTAGAGCAGCAGGTCGGTGTCCTGGGCATCGCGGCTCCAGGCCGGGAAGCGCAGGTCGTAGCAGACCAGCGGGCGCACCCGCCAGCCCTTCCATTCCAGCAGCACCTGGCGCTCGCCCGGGGTGTAGTGCTTGTGCTCGCCGGCCATGCGGAACAGGTGGCGCTTGTCGTAGTGGAGGATTTCGCCGTCCGGGCGGGCCCAGAGCAGGCGGTTGCGGTGGCTGCCGTCGGCGGTGCGGATGATGACGCTGCCGGTCACCACCGCGTCCAGGCGCGCGGCCTGGTGGCGCAGCCAGACGTAGGTCTCGCCCTCCTCCGCCTCGGCCAGGGCCTCGGAGTCCATGGAGAAGCCGGTGGTGAACATCTCCGGGAGGATGACGATGTCGGCGCCGCGGGCCTGTTCCAGCAGCGCGTCGAAGTGCGCGCGGTTGGCCGGTGCGTCGTGCCAGGCCAGGGTGGTCTGCACCAGGGCCAGCTTGAGGTCGGGTAGTTGGCTCAGATTGCGCATAGCTTGTCCGCCGCCTGGCGCAGCGTCTCCTCTTTCTTGGCGAAGCAGAAGCGCACCAGGCGCATGTCCGCCGGGGCCTGCTGGTAGAACACCGACACCGGGATGGCCGCCACGCCGTGCTCGCGGGTCAGCCACTCGGCCATGGCGACGTCGTCGAGGTCCGGGCGGATCGCCGAGTAGTCGACCACCTGGAAGTAGGTACCGGCGGCGCGCTGGAAGCTGAAGCGCGAGCGCCCCAGCAGGTCGCAGAACAGGTCGCGCTTGGCCTGGTAGAAGCCCGGCAGCTCGCGCAGGTGCTCCGGGTGCGCGGCCATGAAGTCGGCCAGCGCCCACTGCAGCGGGGTGACGCCGCAGAAGTTCACGTACTGGTGGATCTTGCGCATTTCCGCCGACAGCGCCGGCGGCGCCACCACGTAGCCGGTCTTCCAGCCGGTGACGTGGTAGGTCTTGCCGAAGGAGCTGACCACGAAGGCGCGGGCGTAGAGTTCGTCGTGGGCCAGCACGCTGGCGTGCTGCACGCCGTCGTAGATCAGGTGCTCGTAGACCTCGTCGCTGATGACGTAGATCTCGCGCTCGCGGATCAGCGCCGCCAGGCGGTCCAGGTCGGCGCGGTCGATCAGAGCGCCACTGGGGTTGTGTGGGCTGTTGAGGAAAATCAGGCGGGTACGCGGGGTGATGGCGTCGGCCAGGCGCTGCCAGTCGATGCGGAAGTCCGGCAGGCTCAGGGGCACGTGCACGCAGCGGCCGCCGGCCAGCTCCACCGAGGGCTCGTAGCTGTCGTAGCAGGGGTCGAGGACGATGGCCTCGTCGCCCGGACGGATCAGCGCCTGCACGGCGCAGAAGATCGCCTCGGTGGCGCCGGGGGTGATGGTCACCTCGGCGTCGGCGCTGACGTTGCGCCCGTAGAAGGCCGCGACCTTGGCCGCCACCTGCTCGCGCAGCGCCGGCAGGCCGGTCATCGGGCAGTACTGGTTGTGCCCGGCCATGACGTGGCGGGCCACGGCCTCACGCAAGGCGACGGGGCCGTCGAAGTCGGGGAAGCCCTGGGACAGGTTGAGCGCGCCGCACTCGGCGGCGAGCTGCGACATGCGGGTGAAGATGGTGGTGCCGACGTTGGGCAGTTTGCTGGTGATCATGGCTACAGGCTACAGGCTACAGGCTACAGGCTACAGGCTACAGGCTACAGGCTACAGGCTACAGGCTACAGGCTACAGGCTACAGGCTACAGGCTACAGGCTACAGGCTACAGGCGAAGAAGATACGGCAGCCTGGCTGCGGGTCAAGCTCTTCGCTCTTGCCTGCAGCCTGTGGCCTGCCGCTATCTTTTCTTGTCCTTCTTCTTCTTCTCGGCCTTCTTGTGGTGCGACATCAGCCGGCGCTTCTTGTTGACCTGGCGCTCGGTGAGCTGGGTCTTCTTGCCTTCGAAGGGGTTGTCGCCGCCCTTGTATTCGATGCGGATCGGCGTGCCGACCAGCTTGAGCACGCGCCTGTAGGTCTTCTCCAGGTAGCGGGTATAGGCCTTGGGTACCGCCTCGGTCTGGTTGCCGTGGACCACGATCAGCGGCGGGTTGGCGCCCCCTAGGTGGGCGTAGCGCAGCTTGATGCGGCGGCCGTTGACCATCGGCGGCTGGTGCGTCTGCACCGCGTCCTCGAGGATCTGCGTCAGCTTGCTGGTCGGCCAGCGGGTCACGGCGGAGCGGAACGACTCCTGCACCGACTTGTACAGGTGGCCGACGCCTGTGCCGTGCAGCGCCGAGATGAAGTGGATGTCGGCGAAGTCGACGAACAGCAGGCGGCGCTCCAGCTCGGTCTTCACGTAGTCGCGCTCGGCGGACTCCATGCCATCCCACTTGTTCAGCGCGATGACCAGCGCGCGACCGGTCTCCAGCACGAAGCCGAGCAGGTTGAGGTCGTGCTCGACCACGCCTTCGCGGGCGTCCATCACGAAGATCACCACGTTGGCGTCCTGGATGGCCTGCAGGGTCTTCACGACCGAGAACTTCTCCACCGCCTCGAAGATCTTGCCGCGGCGGCGCACGCCGGCGGTGTCGATCAGGGTGTACTTCTCTTCGTTGCGTTCGAAGGGGATGTAGATGCTGTCGCGGGTGGTGCCGGCCTGGTCGTAGACGATCACCCGCTCCTCGCCGAGCATGCGGTTGACCAGGGTCGACTTGCCGACGTTGGGGCGGCCGATGATGGCGATCTTGATGCCGTCCTTCTCGCTCGGGCCGGGGATGCGCTTGGCTTCCTCGCCCTCGGCGACCTCTTCCAGCTCGTCCGGCAGGTCGTTGTCTTCCGGCGCCTCGGGCTCGGGCTGGAACATCTCGCCCAGGGCCGTCTGCAGCATGTGGGTAATGCCACGGCCGTGGGCGGCGGCGATAGTCAGGGCGTCGCCCAGGCCCAGCGGGCTGAACTCGGCGCGGGCGATGTCCGGGTCGACAGTGTCGATCTTGTTGGCCACCAGGTAGCAGCGCTTGTTCCGCTTGCGCAGGTGTTCGGCGATCATTTCGTCGGCAGCGGTCAGGCCCGCGCGGGCGTCGACCATGAACAGCACCGCATCGGCTTCCTCGATCGCCTGCATCGACTGCTCGGCCATCTTGGCGTCGATGCCTTCCTCGTCACCGGTGATACCGCCGGTATCGATGACGATGAATTTCTTGCCCTGCCACTTGGCCTCGCCGTACTGGCGGTCGCGGGTCAGGCCGGCGTACTCGGCGACGATGGCGTCGCGCGTCTTGGTCAGGCGGTTGAACAGGGTGGACTTGCCGACGTTGGGGCGGCCCACCAGGGCGATTACGGGAACCATGCGGCTCTCCAGGAAATTTCAGGAATTCGTAAAAAACACGCCGGCCGCTGTCGTCATCCAACAGCGGCCGGCAGGTAGAACATAGCTTAGCGAATGGTGTAGGCGACCAGCTTGCCGCTGTTGCCGTACACGTACATCCACCGGTCGACCACCAGCGGGCGCACGCGCACGCCGTCGCCGTCGACCTTCTCGCGGCCGACGAAGCGGCCGTCCACCTGGCTCAGCAGGTGAATGTAGCCTTCCAGGTCGCCCACCACCACGTTGCTGGAGAACACCGCCGGTGCCGACAGCTGGCGGCGCGCCAGGGCGTCGTTGCTCCACAGCGAGGACGAGCTGCGCCCGTCCAGGGCTTCCACGGTGCCGCTGGCATCGCTGACGTAGACGCTGCCGATGCCTTCGGCGACGCCGGCGTAGCTGGAGGCTTCGCGCTGCCAGATCACCCGGCCGCTGGCCAGGTCGAGGGCGGCGGCGCGGCCCTGGTAGCTGGCCACGTAGATCACGTTATCGACCAGGGTCAGGCCGCCGTCGATGTCCACCACGCGGTCCAGTTCGGAACGGCCCTGGGGCACGGCGACGCGGGTTTCCCAGATCGGCAGGCCACGCTGCACGTCCACCGCCACCACCTTGCCGCTGGCGAGGCCGGCGATGGCCATGCGCCCGGCGATGATGGGTGCGCCGGTGCCGCGCAGGGTCAGCACGGGCACGGTGTTCTCGTACACCCAGCGCTGGTTGCCGGTGCTGGCGTCGAGGGCGATCAGCTTGTCGTCCTGGGTCTGCACGATCACCACGTCGCCGTCGGTGACCGGCGCCGCCAGCACTTCGCTGGGCACCCGGGTACGCCACTTCTGCTCGCCGTTGGCGGCGTTCAGGGCGATGACGTCGCCCTTCAGGGTGCCGACCAGCACCAGGCCGCCACCGACGCCGACACCGCCGGAGACCGGCACGTCGAGGTCCTGCTTCCAGATCACGTCGCCGTTCTCGCGCTGCATGGCCATGACGCGGCCTTCGGCGGAAGCGGCATAGATGCTGGAGCCGTCCACGGCCGGCTGCAGCAGTTCGTAGAGGTCGCCCTGGCCGTCACCGACCGAGCGGCTCCACTGCTTGTCCAGGCGCACCTCTTCCTTGAAGTCGGTGAGTTCCGCCGGCGGCAGTTCCTTCTTGCTGTTGCTGCTGCAACCGACCGCGAGCAGGGTCAGCGCCAGCAGCGCCGCATGTTTCCAGCGCAGCATCTTAGGCACCTCCCTTGGCCAGGTCGTCGAGCTTCACCTGCAGGGCGCCGGCGGCGGCCTCCTCAGGCAGTGCGGCCTTGGCCTTCTCGTAGGCGCTGCGGGCGTCGTCGGTGCGCTTGAGCTGCACCAGCAGGTCGCCCTTGAGTTCCTCGCGGCTGGAGACGTAGGCCTTGTCGGCGTCACCTTCCAGCAGCTTCAGGCCTTCCTCGGCCTTGCCCTGGGCGGCCAGGACACGGGCCAGGCGCTGGCGGGCCAGCTCGCCGAGGGTGGCGTCCACCGGCTTGTCGACCACCGCCTTCAGTTCACCGGCGGCATCGTCCAGCTTGCCGGCGTCCACCGCCACCTTGGCGACGAACAGGCGGCCGTACTGGGCGTAGTGGGTACCGCCGTATTCGCTGGTGAGCTTGTTGGCCAGCTCGGCGACGCGCGCGGTGTCCGGCTGGCCGGAGGGCGTCAGCGAGGCTTCGACCAGTTGCTGGTAGAGGATGGAGGCGTTCTGCGCCTGGTTGGCCTGGTACTTCTTCCAGGCCTGCCAGCCGAACACCACCACCAGCGCCAGCGCGGCACCGGTGAGCAGGGGCATGCCGTTGCGCTGCCACCAGTCCTTGAGATCCGCCAGTTGTTCTTCTTCGGTACGCGTGGTCACCCCAATACTCCTAATCCGCTCGATTCTCAGGCCCGCTGGATGCAGGCTGCCAGGTGCTCGGGCAGAGCCTCCCAGGCTATGTTCTGTTGCTCACCCTCGCCACGCAGGGGCTTGAAACCTACCACGCGCGCGGCCAGTTCGTCGTCACCCAGGATCAGCGCGAACTGGGCGCCGCTCTTGTCGGCCTTCTTGAACTGGCTCTTGAAGCTGCCGGCGCCGGCGTTGAGCAGCAGTCGGATGCCGGGGACGGCACTGCGCAGCTTCTCCGCCAGGGCCAGGGCGGCCAGCTCGGCCGGCTCGCCGAAGGCGCAGACGTAGACGTCGGCCGGGCGCTTCAGCTCGGCAGGCACCACGCCCAGTGTCTCCAGCAGCAATACCAGGCGCTCCACGCCCATGGCGAAGCCCACGCCCGGCGTCGGCTTGCCGCCGAACTGGCTGACCAGGCCGTCGTAGCGGCCCCCGCCGCAGACGGTGCCCTGGGCGCCGAGCCTGTCGGTGACCCATTCGAAGGCGGTGCGACAGTAGTAGTCCAGGCCGCGCACCAGCTTCTGGTTGATCTCGTAGCGCAGGCCGACCGCGTCCAGGCGGGCCTTCAGGCCCTCGAAGTGGGCGATCGACTCTTCGTCCAGGTAGTCGTGCAGGGTCGGCGCGCCGACCAGCAGCGCCTGGGTGCTTTCCACCTTGCTGTCGAGGATGCGCAGCGGGTTGGTGGTCATGCGCCGCTGGCTGTCCTCGTCGAGCTGCTCGAAGCGCTCCTGCAGGTAGGCCACCAGCGCCTCGCGGTAGCGCGCGCGGGCCTCGCTGGAGCCCAGGGTGTTGAGCTGCAGGGTCACGGCATCGGCCATGCCCAGCTTCTGCCACAGGCGCCAGGTGAGGATGATCAGCTCGGCGTCGATGTCCGGCCCCGGCAGGTTGAAGACTTCCACGCCGATCTGGTGGAACTGGCGGTAGCGGCCCTTCTGCGGCTTCTCGTAGCGGAACATCGGCCCGGCGTACCAGAGCTTCTGCACCTGGCCGCCGCCGGTCAGGCCATGTTCGAGCATGGCCCGCACGGTGCCCGCGGTGCCTTCGGGGCGCAGCGTCAGCGACTCCTCGTTGCGGTCGAGGAAGGTGTACATCTCCTTGTCGACCACGTCGGTGCCTTCGCCGATGCCGCGGGCGAAGAGTTCGGTGAACTCCATGATCGGCAGGCGGATCTCGCTGTAGCCGTATTCTTCCAGCAGGCCGGCGAAGGTGTTTTCCAGGTAGCGCCATACCGGGGTCTGTTCCGGCAGGATGTCGTTCATGCCACGAATGGCTTGCAGGGACTTGCTCACATGTTGTCCTTGTTGCGGTCAGCCGCGCACGATCAGGGCGGCGTCGGCTTCGGCCTTGGCGGCCGCTTTTTCGCGGATCAGCCGTTCCAGCTCATCCACCAGGTTTTCGTTCTGCAGCTTCTGCGCCGGCTTGCCGTCGATGTAGACGAGGTTGTTCGGCGTGCCGCCGGTGAGGCCGATGTGGGCCTCCTTGGCTTCGCCCGGGCCGTTGACCACGCAGCCGATCACGGCCACGTCCATGGGCACCAGCAGGTCTTCGAGGCGGCCTTCGAGCTCGTTCATGGTCTTGACCACGTCGAAGTTCTGCCGCGAGCAGCTCGGGCAGGCGATGAAGTTGATGCCGCGCGAACGCAGGTGCAGGGACTTGAGGATGTCGAAACCGACCTTGATCTCCTCCACCGGGTCGGCGGCCAGGGAGATGCGGATGGTGTCGCCGATGCCCTCGGCCAGCAGCATGCCCAGGCCCACCGCGGACTTCACGGTGCCCGAACGCAGGCCGCCGGCCTCGGTGATGCCCAGGTGCAGCGGCTGCTCGATTTCCTTGGCCAGCAGGCGGTAGGCCGCCACGGCCATGAACACGTCGGAGGCCTTCACGCTGACCTTGAAGTTCTGGAAATCCAGGCGCTGGAGATGTTCGACGTGGCGCATGGCCGATTCCAGCAGGGCCTCGGGGGTCGGCTCGCCGTATTTCTTCTGCAGGTCCTTCTCCAGGGAACCGGCGTTGACGCCGATGCGGATCGGGATGTTCTTGTCGCGGGCCGCGTCCACCACCGCCTTGACGCGGTCCTCGCGGCCGATGTTGCCCGGGTTGATGCGCAGGCAGTCGACGCCAAGCTCCGCCACGCGCAGGGCGATCTTGTAGTCAAAGTGGATATCGGCCACCAGCGGTACGCGGACCTGCTGCTTGATCTTGCCGAAGGCCTCCGCCGCGTCCATGTCCGGCACCGAGACGCGCACGATGTCCGCGCCGGCGTCTTCCAGGCGGCGGATCTGCGCGACGGTGGCGGCCACGTCCAGCGTATCGGTGTTGGTCATGCTCTGCACGGCAATGGGCGCGTCGCCCCCCACCGGCACCGAACCGACCCAGATCTTGCGGGACTGGCGTCGCTTGATCGGAGAAGCGCAATGCATCTTTAGTTACCACCCAACTTCATGCGTGCCGTCTCGCCACGGGAATAGGGCGAAACGTCGACCGGCTGGCCGTTGTAGCTGACCTGGGCGCCGCGGGCGAAGCCCAGGCGCAGCTCCAGGGGAACCTTGGCGGCAACTTCCATGGAGTCGCCCTTGCGCTTGAGCGCGCTGACCAGGACCTTGCCGTCGGCATCGGTGACCTGGGTCCAGCAGTCGGCGATGAACTGCACCTTGACCACGCCCTGGCCGGCCGCAGCGACCACGGGCGCAGCAGCCGGAGCGGCAGGCTCGGCCGGAGCCGCCGGGGCAGCCGGCGCGGCAGGAGCAGCGGGCACGGCGGCGGCATTGGCGGCCGGTACGGCAGGAACCGCCGGCGCTGCCGGTGCGGCCACCTGGGGCGCGGGCTCGGTCGGGCTGGCCGGATTGGCCGGGGCCTCGGCGGCCTGCTCGGGCTCGGCGGCGGCGGTATCGCCGGCCGGCTCGCTCGGCGCGGCGGCCTTGTCCTCGGCGACGGCCTGGTCTTCGGGCTCGTCGAGGCTGTGAACTTCGGTGGTGCCGTCGGCGCTCTCGACCTCGACGTGCTCCAGGTTCAGGCCACTGTTCTCGGCGAGGTTGCGCCCGGCGCGCTCCTGCCACCAGAAGTAGCCGAAGCCCACCAGGATCGCCAGCAGCAGCAGGCTGAACAGGCGCAGCAGGTTGCGCGACAGGCGCATCGGCTCGGCCACCCGGCCGAGGCTCTGCACGTTGCTGCCGGTGGCGTCGGTGCCAGTGTACTGGTCGAAGGCGCTGACCATCTGCGCCTGGTCCATGCCCAGCAGCTTGGCATAGGCGCGCACGTAGCCGCGGGCGAAGGTGTGGCCCGGCAGCTTGTCGAAGTTGCCCAGCTCCAGCTGGCGCAGGGAATTCTCGGTGAGGTTCAGTTGACCGGCCACCTGCGAGGTCGACCAGCCCCGGCTCTCGCGCGCCTGGCGCAAGGCCTCACCCGGATTGGCGCGGGTCGCGCTGGCGACTTCTGGCTGCGACGTCTTCATCATTTCTCTGCCTGGTATGCCTGGTATTCGGGGGATGCGGGATACAGGCGCTTGAGCTGCAGGCCATAGCTGGCGGCGGTGTCCTTGTCGTCAAAGACCCGCGCCAGCCGCACGCCCAGCAGCAGGCTCTTGGCGTTCTGCTGTCCCTGCTTCAGGTATTCGTTGTAGTAGTCGCGCGCTGGCACGTACTGGCGATCGTCGTAGGACAGCTGCGACATTTCCAGCAAGGCGCTGGGCTGCCGGCGGTTCAGGCGCAGGGCCTTTTCGAAGTACTGCTTGGCCTGCTCGCGCTGCTTCAGCTTGAGGCTGACCAGGCCGAGGTTCTCGAAGACCCGCGAGCGCTCCGGATAGAGGGTGTCGTCGGCGGCCTTCTGGAAGGCGTCGACGGCCTCGTCGTCGCGATTCTGCTCGTACAGGAAGCTGCCGTAGTTGTTCCAGATGCGCGCATCCGAACGCGAGGACAGCGCCTTGCGGTACTCCTGCTCGGCCAGCTTGGGCTCCATCTCCTGCTGGTAGACCAGGGCCAGCGCGGCGTGGGCATCGGCGCTCGAGGAGTCCAGCTCCAGGGCCTGGCGCAGCGGCACCTTGGCCTGCTCGGTATTGCCGTTCTGCAGGTAGCCGATGGCCAGCTGGATGTAGGCGTCGCGGGCCTCTTCACGGCCCTTGGCGGTGCGGAGGGGGTCCTGCTTCCCAGACGTCACGCAACCCGCCAGCAGGCTGGCCAGGAATACGAACAGCGCGGCGCGCAAGGTCATCGGAATCCTCCCTCGAGATCAGTTTCGATTGGCGGGCGCCTTCTCGGCGTCGGCCGACAGCTGGCGCACGACGATGTAGCGTTCGCTGCGGCGGGTACGGTCCATCACCTGGCCGACCAGTTGGCCGCAGGCGGCGTCGATGTCGTCGCCGCGGGTGGTGCGTACGGTGACGTTGAAGCCGCCCTTGTGCAGCATGTCCTGGAAACGGCGGATCGAGTTGTTGCTCGGCCGCTCGTAGCCGGAATGGGGGAACGGATTAAACGGAATCAGGTTGATCTTGCAAGGAATTTCCTTGAGCAATGCGATCATCTGCTCAGCGTGCTCGGGCTGGTCGTTGACATCCTTGAGCAGGGTGTACTCGACGGTCAGCACGCGTTCCTTGCCCAGGCGGCCGATGTAGCGCTGGCAGGCATCCAGCAGCACCGCCAGGGGGTACTTCTTGTTGATCGGCACCAGCTGGTTGCGCAGCTCGTCGTTGGGCGCGTGCAGCGACAGCGCCAGGGACACGTCGGTGACTTCGCCGAGCTTGTCGATCATCGGCACCACGCCGGAGGTGGACAGGGTCACCTTGCGCTTGGAGATGCCATAGCCGAAGTCCTCCATCATGATGCTCATGGCGGTGACGACGTTGTCGAAGTTCAGCAGCGGCTCGCCCATGCCCATCATCACCACGTTGGTGATGGCGCGGTCGATCTTGCCGGGCACGGTGCCGAAGGATTTGTTGGCGAGCCACACCTGGCCGATGATCTCGGCGGAGGTCAGGTCGCTGTTGAAGCCCTGCTTGCCGGTGGAGCAGAAGCTGCAGTCCAGGGCGCAGCCGGCCTGGGACGACACGCACAGGGTGCCGCGGCCGTTCTGCGGGATGTACACGGTCTCGACGCAGCTGCCGGACGCCACGCGCACCACCCACTTGCGGGTGCCGTCGCTGGAGATGTCCTGGCTGACCACTTCGGGGCCGCGGATCTCGGCACAGGCCTTGAGCTTTTCGCGCAAGGCCTTGCCGACATTGGTCATGGCGTCGAAATCCTCGGCGCCAAAGTGGTGAATCCATTGCATCACCTGGCCGGCGCGGAAGCGCTTTTCACCGATGGACTCGAAGAATTCCTCGAGCTGGGGCTTGGTCATGCCCAGCAGGTTGGCCTTTGCAGCGGTATCAGTCATGGATTCACCCTCGCCCATTCGCCTGGATCAGCGAATGCGCTCGCACACCTCGGTGCTGGAGAAGAAGTAGGCGATTTCGCGGGCAGCGGAAGCTTCCGAGTCGGAACCGTGAACGGCGTTTTCGTCGATGGAAACGGCGAAATCGGCGCGGATGGTGCCGGCGTCGGCTTTCTTCGGATCGGTGGCGCCCATCAGCTCACGGTTCTTGGCGATGGCGTCTTCGCCTTCCAGAACCTGCAGGACGACCGGGCCGGAGGTCATGAAGGCGACCAGGTCCTTGAAGAAGGGACGCTCTTTGTGCTCGGCGTAGAAGCCACCGGCTTCGCGCTCGGACAGTTGGACCATCTTGGAAGCGACGACGCGCAGACCGGCCTTCTCGAAGCGGGTCAGGATTTCGCCGATGACGTTCTTGGCGACGGCGTCGGGCTTGATGATGGAGAAGGTACGTTGCAGGGCCATTTGGGATAACTCCGAAAAGCAAGGTTGGTAATGCTGAGAAGCCCCTGGGCGGACCCAGGAGCTCCTGTGATTCAGGGTGTGCCGCGCGACGGCTGCAGCCACGGGGCTGGCACGCGCGGAGCCGGCACGCACGCGGCGTTCCGGCGGGCATCGGCAGGTACCGCGGGGAACCTGGCCGATCACCTAAAGATAAAACCCGCGAATTATACGCGGGTTCGGGGAAAAGCATAAGGGCGGCTGCAAGCGGCAGGCTACAGGCTGCAGGCAAGAGCGAAAGCCCTGTAGGAGCGAGCTTGCTCTTCGCCTGCCGCCTGCCGCCGCTTTCAGTCCGCTTCTTCGATCCAGGCGCCCTGGATGGCTTCCAGGACCTTCTCGCCGCCGCGCGACGGGTCGTCGGAAAACTCCGGCAGGCTGACCACCCAGTTGTGCAGGTCGACGAAGTTGACGTAGCGCGGGTCCACGTCGGGGTGGCTATCGGCCAGCTGGATGGCGATTTCCAGCACATCGGTCCATTTCAGGCTCATGCGCGCACTCCCCTCAATGGCCTTCGGAAACCTGGTTGATGGTGTATTTCGGAATTTCCACCACCAGGTCCTCGTCCGCCACCACCGCCTGGCAGGACAGGCGCGAATCCGGCTCCAGGCCCCAGGCCTTGTCCAGCATGTCGTCTTCCAGCTCGTCGGACGGCTCCATGGAGCCGAAGCCCTCGCGCACGATCACGTGGCAGGTGGTGCAGGCGCAGGACATCTCGCAGGCGTGCTCGATATCGATGCCGTTACGCAGCGCAGCCTTGAGGATGGTCTCGCCGGGCTGGGCCTCGACCACCGCGCCCTCCGGGCAATGCTCGGGGTGGGGCAGAAATACGATCTGCGGCATCTTCGCTTATTCCTCGATTTCGTTGAGCCGGCGACCGGCCAGGGCGGCCTTGACGGAAGCGTCCATCCGTCGCGCGGCGAAGGCGTCGGTCACCTGGGACAGACGCTTGATCTGTTGCTCGATGGCGGCGGTATCGGTACCGGCGGCCAGTTCGCGCAGGGTATCCATGCCGGCCTCGATGACCAGCCGCTCGTCGGCGTCCAGCAGGCGTTCGCCGTCGGCATCCAGCGCCGAACGCACGGCTTCGAGCAGACGCTGCGCCTCGACCTGCTGCTCGCGCAGGGCGCGGGCGCTCATGTCGTCGCCGGCATACTGGAAGGAGTCCTGCAGCATGCGGGCGATCTCGCCGTCGGTCAGGCCGTAGGACGGCTTGACCTGGATGCTGGCCTCGACGCCGGAGCTCATCTCGCGGGCGGACACCGCCAGCAGGCCGTCGGCGTCCACCTGGAAGCTGACGCGGATCTTCGCCGCGCCGGCCACCATCGGCGGGATGCCGCGCAGCTCGAAGCGCGCCAGGGAGCGGCAGTCCTTGACCAGTTCGCGCTCGCCCTGCAGCACGTGGATCATCATGGCCGTCTGGCCATCCTTGTAGGTGGTGAATTCCTGGGCGCGGGCCACCGGGATGGTGGTGTTGCGCGGGATCACCTTCTCCATCAGCCCGCCCATGGTCTCGAGGCCCAGGGACAGCGGGATGACGTCCAGCAACAGCAGCTCTTCGCCGCGCTTGTTGCCGGCCAGGGCATCGGCCTGGATGGCGGCGCCGATGGCCACCACCTGGTCGGGGTCGATGTCCACCAGCGGTTCGCGGCCGAACAGCTCGCCCACCGCCTGGCGCACGCGCGGCACGCGGGTGGAGCCGCCGACCATGACCACGGCGCCAATGTCTTCCAGCTCGATGCCGGAATCGCGCACGGCGCGACGGCAGGCCTTGAGGCTGCGGGCGACGAAGGGTTCGATCAGGGCGTCCAGCTGGCTGCGGTCCAGCTTGCCGCGCCAGTCGCCATAGGCGACCTCGACGCTTTCATTGAGGGTCAGGGCTTCCTTCGCCGCACAGGCGGCCTGCAGCAACTGGCGCTGGCTGCCCGGGTCGAGGTCGTCGGAGGCGCCGGCCTGCTGGATGATCCAGCCGGCGATGGCATGGTCGAAGTCGTCGCCGCCCAGGGCACTGTCGCCACCGGTGGCCAGGACCTCGAAGACGCCACGGGTCAGGCGCAGGATGGAAATGTCGAAGGTGCCGCCACCCAGGTCATAGATGGCCACCACGCCTTCGGCATTCTTGTCCAGGCCGTAGGCGACCGCCGCAGCGGTGGGCTCGTTGAGCAGGCGCAGCACGTGCAGGCCGGCCAGGCGCGCGGCGTCCTTGGTGGCCTGGCGCTGGGCGTCGTCGAAATACGCCGGCACCGTGATCACCGCGCCGACCAGCTCGCCGCCCAGGGTGCTTTCGGCGCGCTGGCGCAGGCTGCGGAGGATTTCCGCGGAGACCTCGACCGGGCTCTTCGGGCCCTGCACGGTCTCGATGAAGGGCATGTGCGATTCGCCCTGGGTGAAGCGGTAGGGCAACTGGCCACCGAGCTGTTTCACGTCTTCCAGGCCGCGGCCCATCAGGCGCTTGACCGAGATGATGGAGTTCAGCGGATCGGCGGAGGCGCCCCGCTTGACCGACTCGCCGACCTCGACGCGGTCGGCCAGGTAACGCACCGCCGACGGCAGGATCAGGCGCCCCTCGGCATCGGCCAGGGGTGCGGCGACGCCGCTGCGCACGGCGGCGACCAGGGAATTGGTGGTGCCCAGGTCAATGCCCACGGCCAGCCGGCGCTGGTGCGGCTGGGGGCTTTGTCCGGGCTCGGCGATCTGCAGTAGGACCATGCGGCTTCTAATCAGGCGTAACGGGCGCGGCGCAGGCCGCGCGGATTAATCGTCGAGTCGCTCTTCGAGCTGGCGCACTTCCTGCGCCAGCTTGTCGAGAAACTGCATGCGGCGTACCAGGCGCTCGGCTTGCGGGCGACGCTCGGCGTCGTCCCAGCAATCGGCGAAGCTGTCCTCCAGCTGCTGCTGAGCCCCTTTCAGGCGGCGCTTGAAGGCGGCCACCCCATCCAGGTCGGCGCTTTCCTGCAAGTCTTCCAGCTCCTCGCGCAGCTGCATCTGCTGCAGGAGGAACTCCGGGTCCTGCACCGTGGCTTCCAGCGGCAGCGCCTGGCCCCGCAGGGACAGCAGGTACAGCGCCCGGCGCGGCGCGCTCTTCAGCGTCTGATAGGCGTCGTTGAGCTCGGCGGCGCGCTCCAGCGCCACGCGCTGCTCGCGCTCGGTGGCGTCGGCGAAGCGGTCCGGGTGGACGCTGCGGGCCAGCTCGCGGTAACGCTGGCCGAGGGCATCCAGGTCGAGGCGGAAAGCCGGCTGCAGGTCGAAGAGGGCGAAGTGACAGGGACTACCCACGCCGGCCTCAGACGTTGAAGCTTTCGCCGCAGCCGCACTCGCCACGAACGTTCGGGTTGTTGAACTTGAAGCCCTCGTTGAGGCCTTCCTTGGTGAAGTCCAACTCGGTGCCGTCGAGGTAGACCAGGCTCTTCGGGTCGATGATGACCTTCACGCCGTGGCTCTCGTAGACCAGGTCCTCGGGCGCCAGCTCATCGACGAACTCGAGCACGTAGGCCAGGCCGGAACACCCGGTGGTGCGCACGCCAAGACGAATGCCCTCGCCCTTGCCGCGCCCCTCGAGGGAGCGCTGGACATGCTTGGCGGCGGCTTCGGTCATGCTGATGGCCATGGGAACTCCTTACTCAACGGAAGCGGTTAGAGCAGACCCTTCTTCTGCTTGTAGTCGCGCACGGCCGCCTTGATGGCGTCCTCGGCGAGCACCGAGCAGTGGATCTTCACCGGCGGCAGGGCCAGTTCTTCGGCGATGGTGGTGTTCTTGATGGCCTCGGCCTCGTCCAGGGTCTTGCCCTTCATCCACTCGGTGGCGAGGGAGCTGGAGGCGATGGCCGAACCGCAGCCGTAGGTCTTGAACTTGGCGTCTTCGATCACGCCCTGCTCGTTGACCTTGATCTGCAGGCGCATCACGTCGCCGCAGGCCGGCGCGCCGACCATGCCGGTGCCGACATCGGGATCCTCGGCGTCGAGCTTGCCGACGTTACGGGGGTTTTCGTAGTGGTCGATGACCTTGTCACTGTATGCCATGGCTAATCCTCACTCTATGGGGCGGGTCAGTGGGCCTGCCATTCGACCTTGGACAGGTCGACACCCTCTTTGAACATGTCCCACAGCGGCGAGAGCTCGCGCAGCTTGGAAACGGCTTGCCCCACGATACCGGCGGCGTAGTCGACCTCTTCCTCGGTGGTGAAGCGGCCGAAGGTGAAACGGATGGAACTGTGCGCCAGCTCGTCGTTGCGGCCCAGGGCGCGCAGCACGTAGGACGGCTCCAGGGAGGCGGAGGTGCAGGCCGAACCGGAAGAGACCGCGAGGTCCTTCAGGGCCATGATCAGCGACTCGCCTTCGACGTAGTTGAAGCTCAGGTTCAGGTTGTGCGGCACGCGCTGGGTCAGGCTGCCGTTGACGTAGAGTTCTTCCAGGCCTTCGAGCTTGGCGAAGAAGCGGTCGCGCAGGGCGCGGATGCGCTCGTTCTCGGCGTGCATCTCTTCCTTGGCGATGCGGAAGGCCTCGCCCATGCCGACGATCTGGTGGGTGGCCAGGGTGCCCGAGCGCATGCCGCGCTCGTGGCCGCCGCCGTGCATCTGGGCTTCCAGGCGCACGCGCGGCTTGCGGCGCACGTACAGGGCGCCGATGCCCTTGGGACCGTAGGTCTTGTGGGCGGAGAAGGACATCAGGTCGACCTTGAGCTTGTCCAGGTCGATGTCGACCTTGCCGGTGGACTGCGCGGCGTCGACATGGAACAGGATGCCGCGGGAGCGGGTCAGCTCGCCGATGGCGGCGATGTCGTTGATGGTGC
Organism: Pseudomonas sp. 273; assembly: GCF_029201425.1. Lineage (NCBI taxonomy): Bacteria > Pseudomonadati > Pseudomonadota > Gammaproteobacteria > Pseudomonadales > Pseudomonadaceae > Pseudomonas > Pseudomonas sp. 273. The sequence continues at coordinate 749,662 of NZ_CP116775.1, read as the reverse complement.
CGATCTCGTTGTTCACGTGCATGATCGAGACCAGGATGGTGTCGTCACGCAGCGCCGCCTCGACCATGGCCGGGGTGATCAGGCCTTCCTCGGTGGGGTCGAGGTAGGTCACTTCGAAGCCTTCGCGCTCCAGCTGGCGGGTGGTGTCCAGCACCGCCTTGTGCTCGATTTTCGAGGTGACGATGTGCTTGCCCTTGCTGCCGTAGAAGTGCGCCACGCCCTTGATGGCGAGGTTGTCGGACTCGGTGGCGCCGGAGGTCCAGACGATCTCGCGGGGGTCGGCATTGACCAGTTCGGCGACCTGGCGGCGGGCATTCTCCACGGCTTCCTCGGCCTTCCAGCCGAACACGTGGGAGCGCGAGGCGGGGTTGCCGAAGTTGCCGTCCACCAGCAGGCAGTCAGCCATCTTCTGAGCGACGCGCGGGTCCACCGGGGTGGTGGCGGAGTAGTCGAGGTAGATCGGCAATTTCATCAGGTAACTCCTACAGGCTGGCGCGCGCTCAATCGATGGCGGACGCTTCAATCTTATCGAGGCTCGGCCGTTTGCCGGTGCCTCCGCAACGACGCTCATCCTGCCGCTGCGCGACTTCCTGGACTTCTCGGCGCTCGACCAGGTCGGCGAGGCTGATGCCGCTGAGGAATTCGTGGATCTGCTGGCTGAGGTCGCACCAAAGGTGGTGGGTCAGGCAGGTGTCGCCGGAGTGGCAATCCCCCTGCCCCTGGCAGCGCGTGGCGTCGACCGATTCATTGACCGCATCGATCACCTGGGCGACGTGGATGCCGGCCATGTCGCGGGACAGCTGGTAGCCGCCGCCGGGACCGCGCACGCTGGTCACCAGGTTGCCACGGCGCAACTTGGCGAACAGCTGTTCAAGGTAGGACAGGGATATGCCCTGGCGCTCGGAAATGTCCGCCAGGGAAACCGGACCACGCTGGGCATGCAACGCCAGGTCGAGCATGGCGGTTACGGCATAGCGGCCTTTGGTGGTCAAGCGCATGGAACATTCCCGAATGAATCACTGGACTGGCGAAAGGATGCCATTTCCGAGTATTTGAGTCAACTATAAGACCTATCAAATTACTCGGGTTTAGCCAGCGAAGGGCGGCATAATGTAGCAGAAAATCGTTAGCGGCGCATCAATGCGCCGCCTTGCCCTCTTCGTCCTTGACGCCGGCGAAGTCCTCTTCACGCAGCTCGGGCAGCTTTTTCGCACAATAGTCGCTACCCAGGGCCGTCAGCGCCTGGCACATGCCCTCCAACCGGCCGTCGACCGCCTGCAGGTGGTCGAGCAACTGGCCGATGGCGCGCGCCACCGGGTCGGGCATGTCCTGGCTGACGCCGTAGGCGTCGAAGCCGAGCTTCTCGGCCATGGCCTGGCGCTTGGCCAGCTGCTCGGCGTCGTCCTTCATGATGATGCGCCCCGGGATGCCAACCACGGTGGCGCCCGGCGGCACTTCCTTGGTGACCACGGCGTTGGAGCCCACTTTCGCCCCGGCGCCGACGGTGAACGGACCGAGCACCTTGGCGCCGGCGCCTACCACCACGCCATCGGCCAGGGTCGGGTGGCGTTTGCCCTTGTTCCAGCTGGTGCCGCCGAGGGTCACGCCCTGGTAGAGGGTCACGTCGTCACCGATCTCGGCGGTCTCGCCGATCACGATGCCCATGCCGTGGTCGATGAAGAAGCGCCGACCGATCCTGGCGCCCGGGTGGATCTCGATGCCGGTCATCCAGCGGCCGAAGTTGGATACCAGGCGCGCCAGCCACTTCCAGCCGGAGGTCCACAGCAGGTGCGCCAGGCGGTGCAGCCACACGGCGTGCAGGCCGGGGTAGCAGGTGAGTACCTCGAAGGCATTGCGCGCTGCCGGGTCGCGATGGAATACGCTCTGGATATCTTCGCGCACACGCTCAAACATCATCGTCACTCCGCTTGCAGGCCGCGCCCTGCGCGGCCTTCTGTGTTTCGGTGAGGATACCCCGGAGGATATTCATCTCCAGCTTGCTGACCCCGGCGCGACCGTACAGGCGGCGCAGGCGCGACATCAGGTGCCGCGGCTTCTGCGGGTCGAGGAAGCCGATATCCACGAGGGTCGATTCCAGGTGCGAATAGAAGCGCTCCAGCTCGTCGGCGGTGACCGGCAGGCTGTTGAGCATGGCCGTGGTCTCCAGCTTCTCCTGCTTGGTCGGCTGGCCTTCGGCGGCCAGCCAGGCCATGCGCACTTCGTAGGCGAGCACCTGGACCGCCGTCGCCAGGTTCAGCGAGCTGAACTCGGGGTTGGCGGGAATGTGCACATGGAACTGACATCGCTGCAATTCTTCGTTGGTCAGGCCCGCGTACTCGCGGCCGAACACCAGGGCCACCTCGCCGCCCTGCTGGGCGTGCTGCAGGCTGGTGGTGGCGCACTCGCGGGGGTCGAGCAACGGCCAGGGGATGCGCCGGTCACGGGCGCTGGTGCCGAGCACCAGGCTGCAGCCAACCAGGGCGTCCTCCAGGGTCGGCACCACCTGGGCGGCGTCGAGGATGTCGGTCGCCCCGGAGGCGCGGGCCACCGCCTCGCCGCTGGGGAAGTCCATGGGGTCGACCAGCACCAGGCGCGACAGGCCCATGTTCTTCATGGCCCGGGCGGTACCGCCGATATTGCCGGGATGACTGGTGTTGACCAGCACCACGCGAATTCTGTCGAGCAACCGGAGCTCTCCACACAAGCAGATACGAAAAGGAACGGAATCCTACCGCAGCGCTCGGTCTTGCGCCACGCAAGCGACAGGCCGCCCTATGAGCGCCACGGTTTTCTGGTACAATGTTCGGCTTTCTTTAACATCATCCAGGTGACCTCTCCATGCAGCCCATGCTGAACATCGCCCTGCGCGCGGCCCGCAGCGCCGGTGAACTGATCTTCCGCTCCATCGAACGCCTGGACACCCTCTCGGTCAACGAAAAAGACGCCAAGGACTACGTCACCGAAGTCGATCGCGCCGCCGAGCTCAGCATCGTCACCGCCCTGCGCAAGGCCTACCCGAACCACGGCATCATGGGCGAGGAAGGCGGCTACCTCGAGGGCAGCGGCGAAGGCGCCGACTACCTGTGGATCATCGACCCGCTGGATGGCACCACCAACTTCATCCACGGCGTCCCGCACTTCGCCGTCAGCATCGCCTGCAAGTACAAGGGCCGCCTGGAGCACGCCGTGGTCCTCGACCCGGTGCGCCAGGAAGAATTCACCGCCAGCCGCGGCCGCGGCGCCGCGCTGAACGGCCGCCGCCTGCGGGTGAGCAACCGCAAGAGCCTGGAAGGCGCCCTGCTGGGCACCGGCTTCCCGTTCCGCGACAGCCAGCTGGACAACCTCGACGCCTACCTGGGCATGTTCCGCAGCCTGGTCGGCCAGACCGCCGGCATCCGCCGCGCCGGCGCCGCCAGCCTGGACCTGGCCTACGTCGCGGCCGGCCGCTTCGACGCCTTCTGGGAGTTCGGCCTGTCCGAGTGGGACATGGCCGCGGGCGCCCTGCTGGTGCAGGAAGCCGGCGGCCTGGTGAGCGATTTCACCGGCAGCCACGAGTTCCTCGAGAAAGGCCACATCGTCGCCGGCAACACCAAGTGCTTCAAGGCGCTGCTGACCAGCATCCAGCCGCACCTGCCGCCGTCGCTCAAGCGCTGAGCGCGGATGGAATGAAAAAGCCCGGCCTTGTGTCGGGCTTTTTGTTGGGTGATGGGGACGTCGGAGCCGCTGGCGAGCCCGATCGCGGACGGAGTCCGCTCCTACAGCATTCCCATGCTGGACGCGCCCTGGGCGCGAATCGCGGGCAGGGCCCGCTCCTACAGTTCGCAGTGAGGCACGGTATCCCCCTGTAGGAGCGGACTTTGTCCGCGATAGCCGGCGGTTCCGGCGCGTTTCGCGGATAAGATCCTACGCCACCCCACCGCACCATTCCCCTGTAGGAGCGCGCCCTGCGCGCGAAATCGCGGGCAGGGCCCGCTCCTACAACCCATCGGGAAGCACGGTGTTCCACTGTAGGAGCGGACCTTGTCCGCGATAGCCGGAGGTGTCGGCGCGATTCGCGGATGAGATCCGCTCCTACGCTGCGGGTGAGCACGGCTCGCTCCTACCTGCCGGAAACGAAGAAGGCGCCCCGCGGGGCGCCTTCTCATGCTTCGATGCTTACTGCTGGCTGAGGATCAGCCGACCGCTCTTGTCCACCGGGATCTGGCTGCCCGGATCACGATCCATGCGCACCTGGCCGGCCTTGCCGTCGAGCATGTACTTGACGTCGTAGCCCACCACTTTCTCGCTGGTGTCGTTCACGGTGCTGCAGCGGGTTTCGGTGGTGGTGTAGGTGTCACGCTCCTGCATGCCTTCCTGCACCTTGTTGCCGGCGTAGCCGCCGCCGACCGCACCGGCCACGGTGGCGATCTTCTTGCCATTGCCGCCGCCGATCTGGTTGCCCAGCAGGCCGCCGGCGATGGCGCCGATGGCGGTGCCGACGATCTGGTGCTGGTCCTTGACCGGGCGCTGGTGGGTGACCGCCACGTCCTTGCACACCTGGCGCGGGGTCTTGATGGTTTCCTTGACCGGCTGGACGGCGACGACCTCGGCATATTCCGGGCCGCGGTCCACCAGGCTGTACGTGGCCACCGCTCCACCTGCCGTAACGCCGACTGCGCCCAACACGGTACCGATGAGCAACGACTTGTTCACATAGACCTCCTGGCTTTCCTTTCATACGGGCACTTGCCCTTGTCCTTGCCTTGGAGCGGGAATCCTTAAGAAAGTTCCGACATTCCTTGGCGATGCGCCACCCGATACCGACGCACGGCCGCATCGCGCACAAAGAAAAACTCCCGCCGAAGCGGGAGTTTCCAGGGAGCGCGGGACAGCCTCAGGGGCGGTCGTCGACTTCCTTGGCCTGCGGCGGGATCAGGTCCTCGGCCGACAGCTTCAGCCAGATCAGCACCACATCGGCGATGTAGATCGACGAGTAGGTACCGGCCAGCACGCCGACGAACAGGGCGATGGAGAAGCCGAACAGGTTGTCGCCGGCGAAGAACAGCAGCGCGGCGATGGCCAGCAGGGTGGAGATCGAGGTCGCCATGGTCCGCAGCAGGGTCTGGCTGGTCGAGATGTTGATGTTCTCGATCAGGCTGGCCTTGCGCAGCACGCGAAAGTTCTCGCGCACCCGGTCGAAGATCACGATGGTGTCGTTCAGCGAGTAGCCCACCACCGCCAGCACCGCGGCGAGCACGGTGAGGTCGAAGGTGATCTGGAAGAACGACAGCACGCCCATCACGATGATGGCGTCGTGGATCAGCGAGAGGATGGCGCCCAGGGCGAACTTCCACTGGAAGCGGAAGCCGACGTAGATGAGGATGCCGCCCAGGGCCAGGAGCATGCCCAGGCCGCCCTGGTCGCGCAGCTCCTCGCCGACCTGCGGGCCGACGTATTCCACGCGCTTGAGGCTGGCCGGGTTGCTGGTGTCGGCCGCCTGCAGCGCCGCGGCGACCTTCTTGCCCAGCTCCGGGTCCTCGCTGGGCATGCGCACCAGCACGTCCTTGGTGTCGCCGAAGCTCTGCACCACGGCCTCGGCGTAGCCGGCCTTGACCAGCTCGTCGCGGACCTTGCCCAGGTCCGCCGGCTGCTGGTAGTTCAGCTCGATGAGCGTACCGCCGGTGAAGTCCAGGCCGAAGTTGATGCCCTTGGTGATCCAGCTGCCGAGGGCGATCAGGGTGAGGACCAGGGTAGCGGCGAACGCAATGTTGCGCACGCCCATGAAGTTGATGGTACCGATCTTGATATTCATCTCATGATCCCCCTTAGATCCACAGCTTCTTGAAGTCACGCCCGCCGAAGATCAGGTTGACCATTGCGCGGGTGACCATGATGGCCGTGAACATCGAGGTGAGAATACCGAGCGACATGGTCACGGCGAAGCCCTTCACCGGGCCGGTGCCCATGGCGTAGAGGATGCCGCCGACCAGCAGCGAGGTCAGGTTGGCGTCGACGATGGCGGTGAAGGCGCGGTTGAAGCCTTCGTGGATGGCGCGCTGCACCGACATGCCGCCGGCCAGTTCCTCGCGTATCCGCGAGAAGATCAGCACGTTGGCGTCCACCGCCATGCCCATGGTCAGCACGATACCGGCGATGCCCGGCAGCGTCAGGGTCGCGCCGAGGATCGACATCAGCGCCACCAGCAGGACCATGTTGAAGCCCAGGGCGACGGTGGCGATCAAGCCGAAGAAGCGGTAGATGACGATGATGAACAGCGACACGAACACCATGCCCCACAGGGAAGCGTCGATGCCCTTGGCGATGTTGTCGGCGCCCAGGCTCGGGCCGATGGTGCGCTCCTCGGCGAAGTACATCGGTGCGGCCAGGCCGCCAGCGCGCAGCAGCAGGGCCAGTTCCGAGGATTCGCCCGGGCCGTCGAGGCCGGTGATGCGGAACTGGTTGCCCAGGGCCGACTGGATGGTCGCCAGGCTGATGATCTTCTTCTCTTCCTTGAAGGCCGGGACGGCGACTTCCTGCTCGACGCCGTCGACCACCTGCTTGGCGTAGCGGGTGATCGGCTTCTGCTCGATGAACACCACCGCCATGCTGCGGCCGACGTTGTTGCGGGTGGCGCGGTTCATCAGCTCGCCGCCGTGGCCGTCGAGGCGGATGTTCACCTGCGGGCGACCGTTCTCGTCGAAGCTGGCGCTGGCGTCGGTGACCTGGTCACCGGTGATGATCACGCTGCGCTCCAGGGCCGCCGGCGGGCGGCGCGGCTCGCGGAACTCGAAGGTCTCGGTGGCCGACTTGATGGCGTCGGGCTCGGCGGCCAGGCGGAACTCCAGGTTGGCGGTCTTGCCGAGGATGCGCTTGGCTTCGGCGGTGTCCTGCACGCCCGGCAGCTCGACCACGATGCGGTTGGCGCCCTGGCGCTGCACCAGCGGCTCGGACACGCCCAGCTCGTTGACGCGGTTGCGCACGGTGGTGAGGTTCTGCTTGATCGAGTATTCGCGGATCTCGGCGAGCTTGGCCGCGGTCATGGCCAGGCGCAGCACCTGCATGTCGTTGCGCTGGTCCTGGGTCACCTCGAAGTCGCGGTAGTCCTTGGCGATCAGTGCCTTGGCCTTGTCCAGCGACTCCTCGTCGGTGAAGCCCAGCTGGATGGCGCGGTCCTGCACCGGCAGGCTGCGGTAGCGCAGGCGCTCCTTGCGCAGGGCGCTCTTGATCTCGCTCTCGTAGACGTTCAGGCGGGCGTCCACGGCCTTGTCCATGTCCACTTCGAGGAGGAAATGCACACCACCGGACAGGTCCAGGCCCAGCTTCATCGGATGGGCGGCGATGTTGCGCAGCCAGTTCGGGGTGGTCTGCGCCAGGTTCAGCGCGACCACGTAGTCGTCGCCCAGGGCGCGACGCACGATGTCCTTGGCGGGAAGCTGGTCTTCCTGCTTGGCCAGACGGATCAGGCCGCTGTTCTTGCCGAGGCTGCCCGCCTTGACGGCGATGCCCGCGTCGGTCAGCGCCTTGCTGGCCTTGTCGATGTCGGCCTGGGTGATCTGCAGCGCGCTGCTGGCGCCGCTGACCTGCACGGCCGGATCGTCCGGGTAGAGGTTGGGTGCGGAATAGATGAAGCCGACGGCAAGCACCGCCAGGATCAGCAGGTATTTCCACAGGGGATATTTGTTGAGCATTGATACCGCCCGTTATGACGCGGGGCGCTTCATGCGCCCCGTCTATTGGTTTTCTGTTGCCTGGACTCAGATGGCCTTGAGCGTGCCTTTGGGCAGGGTCGCGGCGATGGCGCCCTTCTGGAACTTCAGCTCGACGTTGTCGGCGACCTCGACGACCACGAAGTCGTCGGCGACTTTCAGCACCTTGCCGGCGATACCCGCGGAAGTGACGACTTCGTCACCTTTCTGCAGGTTGGACAGGAGGTTCTTGTGCTCCTTGGTGCGCTTGGCCTGCGGACGCCAGATCATCAGGTAGAAGATGACCAGGAAGCCGACCAGGAAGACCCACTCAAAACCAGTGCCCATCGGGCCTGCGGCGGCCGCGGGAGCAGCGGCGTCGGCGTAGGCGGCGGGAATCAGAAAGCTCATCGGATACTCCTGTCTCTATATTCTTTTGGAAAATCGGGATCAATCGCCCAACGGCGGCGTCGGAAGGCCGCGTTTGGCATAGAAGGCGTCGACAAAGGCGGCCAATGTACCCTGTTGGATTGCCTCGCGCAAACCAGCCATAAGCCGCTGATAATGCCGCAAGTTATGGATGGTATTGAGCATGCTGCCGAGCATTTCCCCACACTTGTCCAGGTGGTAGAGGTAGGCGCGGGAGAAGTGCTTGCAGGTGTAGCAGTCGCAGGTCGGGTCCAGCGGCGATTCGTCGTGCTTGTGCACGGCGTTGCGGATCTTGATCACCCCGGTGTCGACGAACAGATGGCCGTTGCGCGCGTTGCGCGTGGGCATCACGCAGTCGAACATGTCGACGCCGCGGCGCACACCTTCCACGAGGTCCTCGGGTTTGCCCACCCCCATCAGGTAACGGGGTTTGTCGGCCGGCATGCGTGGCGGCAGGAAGTCCAGCACACGGATCATCTCCTCCTTCGGCTCGCCCACCGACAGGCCGCCGATGGCCAGGCCGTCGAAGCCGATTTCCTGCAGGCCTTCCAGCGAGCGCATGCGCAGCTCTTCATGCATACCGCCCTGGACGATGCCGAACAGCGCCGAGGGGCTGTCGCCATGGGCGACCTTCGAGCGCTTCGCCCAGCGCAGCGACAGCTCCATGGAGCGCTTGGCCACGTCGAACTCGGCCGGGTACGGGGTGCACTCGTCGAAGATCATCACGATGTCCGAACCCAGCGCGCGCTGCACCGCCATGGACTCCTCGGGGCCCATGAAGACCTTGGCGCCGTCCACCGGCGAGGCGAAGTACACGCCCTCTTCCTTGATCTTGCGCAGGGCGCCCAGGCTGAACACCTGGAAGCCGCCGGAATCGGTGAGGATCGGCCCCTGCCACTGCATGAAGTCGTGCAGGTCGCCGTGCTTGCGGATCACCTCGGTGCCCGGGCGCAGCCACAGGTGGAAGGTGTTGCCGAGGATGATCTGCGCGCCAATGCCCTCGATGTCCCGCGGCAGCATGCCCTTGACCGTGCCGTAGGTACCCACCGGCATGAACGCCGGGGTCTCGACCACCCCACGGGGGAAGCTCAGGCGGCCGCGCCGGGCCTTGCCGTCGGTGGCCAGCAGTTCGAACTTCATGAAACTCATGGGATCAGTCCTCGGGCCCGCGCGGCGCGGGGTTGCGGGTGATGAACATGGCATCGCCGTAGCTGAAGAAGCGGTACTCGTGCTCCACCGCCGCGGCATAGGCGGCCATGGTCTGCGGGTAGCCGGCGAAGGCCGAGACCAGCATCAGCAGGGTCGACTCGGGCAGGTGGAAGTTGGTCACCAGGGCATCGACCACATGGAAGGGTCGGCCCGGGTAGAGGAAGATGTCGGTGTCGCCGCTGAAGGGCTTGAGCTGGCCGCCGCGGGCCGCGCTCTCCAGCGAACGCACGCTGGTGGTGCCGACGGCGATCACCCGGCCGCCACGGGCACGGCAGGCGGCCACGGCATCGACCACGTCCTGGCCGACCTCCAGCCACTCGCTGTGCATGTGGTGGTCTTCGATTTTCTCCACGCGCACCGGCTGGAAGGTGCCGGCGCCCACGTGCAGGGTGACGAAGGCGGTGTCCACGCCCTTCTCGCGGATAGCCGCCAGCAGCCCTTCATCGAAGTGCAGTCCGGCGGTGGGCGCAGCCACGGCGCCGGCGCGCTCGGCGTAGACGGTCTGGTAACGCTCGCGGTCGGCGTCCTCGTCGGGGCGGTCTATATAGGGCGGCAGCGGCATGTGCCCCACCCGCTCCAGCAACGGCAGCACGTCCTCGGCGAAGCCCAGCTCGAACAGCGCGTCGTGCCGCTGCAGCATCTGCGCCTCGGCGCCACCGTCGATGAGGATCTTCGAACCCGGCTTGGGCGACTTGCTCGAGCGCACGTGGGCCAGCACGCGGCGGCTGTCCAGCACGCGCTCGACGAGGATCTCCAGCTTGCCGCCGGACGCCTTCTGGCCGAACAGCCGCGCCGGAATCACCCGGGTGTTGTTGAACACCATCAGGTCGCCCGGCCGCAGGTATTCCAGCAGGTCGGTGAAATGACGGTGACTGAGCGCGCCCGTCGGTCCGTCCAGCACCAGCAGGCGGCTGGCGCGACGTTCGGCGAGCGGATGGCGGGCGATCAGGGCCTCGGGCAGATCGAAATGGAAGTCGGCGACGCGCATGGGGGTATATCTCGAAGGGCCGGCTATATTACTGGAATTGCACTGGCATAGCCACGCAAGTGGATTGACCGGTACCGAGGGCCTCCCTATACTGCCGCGCCATTGCCTCGGTGGCGGAATGGTAGACGCGGCGGATTCAAAATCCGTTTCTGGCGACAGAGTGAGAGTTCGAGTCTCTCCCGGGGCACCACATAAAGCCTGTAAGATGTTGATCTTGCAGGCTTTTTTGTTTTTTGTGGCGTAAATTTGGCGTAATGCCTAGCGACACGCATCCACCGCGGCACGCAGCTGCGCCTCGTATCCGAGGTGCTGCTGCCTATCAGCCAGCAGCGCCCGGACCTTGGTCTGCAGGCTGTCCCCCTTCTGCAGGCTCGCCGTGGCCCAGGTCGGCTCCTGTACCGCCGGCGCTCGGCAGGGCACCGCCACCGGCACCTCTACGCGCACCGTGCGCGGCTCAGGCTCGACCTGGCCGGCGCATCCCGCCAGCGCAACCAGAACAGCAATCACCCCGCTCCTACGGCAGAGGCCGCGCCACGCAAGGGGCTGCGGCGCCGCCGCACCTATTTCGCTCCTACGGCTCATAGGCCCAGTTCCTTGTCGATGATGTCGGCCGCCACCTGCGCCGGATCGCCCTCGGCGCGCTCCAACTGCAGCCGCTGGGCGGCGGCGAAGTGCTGGCCGGCCTGCTGCTGAGCATCGGCAACCGCCTGGGCAGCCTTCGCCTGGCGCTGCTCGGCCTGATCAGCCAGGCCGGCGATGGCCGCGTTCTGCTGGCCCACCAGTGCCTCGAGGTTGCCCCGGGCGGCGCGGCAGCTGGCCAGGTCCTGGGCGGCCTGGTCGAGCTGGGGCCGGTAGTGCTCGGCTGCCAGCCACACACCCAGGCCGGCGCCGACGGCGACCAGCAGCAGCGCAGCCAGCACCAGGCCGGCCGCCTTCCACGGGAAGTTCTGCATGGTTCGCTCCTACGGGACGTCGCGGAAGAACACGTGCCGGCCGATGGTGGCCGTGCGCTTCGCCTTCGCCGCCCAGGCTGGCGGCTTGGCCATGGTGGTGGCGTAGTAGTGGGTGGCCCCGCCGGTCGGATCCGGCTGGCTGCCACTGATCACCGCCAGCGCAGCTTCGCGCGCGCGGAGGTACTCACCCGCCGGGATCTGCTTCGCCCCCGACAGGTACTGATAGTTCGGATCGTTCTTGTTCCAGCAGCTGAACTGCCAGGGCGCCTGGCAGACGCTTACGATGTCCCGCCCCCACCAGCCGGGCTTCGCCGCGCGGTTACGGATCGTCCAGCCCACGGCGACCATGCCGGCCGCCCCCTCGCCGCGCGCCTCGCCCCACAGCGTCCGCGCCAGCACATCCACATCACGGTCTTGGCCCATGGTTTCCTCCGGGCATGAAAAAGCCCGCCAGGTGGCGGGCTTGGGTTGAAAGCCTGGAGCCGGTTGGCTCAGACCTCGAAGTCGTACTGCGGCAGATCCGGGGCCGGGCCGGTGACCTGGCCGTCAACCAGAAATGCGTTCTGGCCGGCAGCCACCGAGGTGCCGCGGGCGAGCACCCGGGTGCCGGTTCGCAGTTCCACCACGCTGGTGCCGGCCATGGCGTCGACGCTGATCACCTCGCCCACTGTGCGGGAGCCGCCCGGCAGCAGGCCGATGAATTTCTTCCAGGGATTCACCGTGGCCATCAGCTGCTGCTCCCGTAGTGGCGCTCGATCCGAAGCGTCTGCCAGACGCGCGAGGCGCCCACGCCTTCGGCGGTGATGTCGACGCCCAGGCACAGGCCGCGCCATGTGACGTCCGGGTCACGGAACTCCACGATCATCCCCGGCTGCACCAGGCCCGGGGTGTTGTCGCCATCCGCGAACAGGGGGATACGCCGTGTCTCGATGGCCTGGCTGCCGCCTTTCGACAGTTCGCAGATGCCGCGGGCACGGGCCACGTCGGTGCCGGTCATCCACTCCTCCATCACATCCGGCGCAGCATCGTCGCCGGCCGTGCCGCTGCGACGAATCTGTACGCCCACCCCGTAGCTGGTGCCTCTGACGTAGACGAAATTCCACTCCGGCTGTGGCGACCATTCGCTGCCCCACTCGGCGACGATCTCCGCCGGCACGATGCAGTCAGGAATCGCGCTGCCCCAGTACCAGGTCGCCTCCCGATACCGCGGCAGGATCGTGAAGGCATCGTCGGCCAGCGCCGGGCGCACGATGCCGCCGGCGACCTCAGCCAGGCGGTGGATGACCTCCATGGCGGTCATCTCGCTGTAGCTGAACGCGCCGGCCGGCAGCGTCCAGTCCGGCGGCCCCATCGACACCGTGTCCCAGCTCGCCGCGAAGCCGGTGAACTCCAGCTGGTCGTCGACGATGTTGCGGGCGTTGATGGGGCTGGTGTTCATGCCGCTGCGCTTCGGCGCGTAGGGCGCGGCGAGGAGCTGGGTGCGGCTGCTGCCGCTGATCGTGTAGCGCTCCTCCGGGAACTTGCCGGTGCCGCTATAGCGCTCGACCAGGAAGTGCCAGGTCCAGCCGTTGACCACCAGCTCGACCGTCTTCGGCCCGTCGGCATCCTGCAGCACCAGGTTGAGCGAGGTGCGGCCGAACAGGTCGGCGCTGAACGTCCAGGCGAACGAGTCGATGTCCAGGCCGATGCGGATGTTGCTGGCGTCCAGCGGCGTGCCGCCGGCCAGTTCCACCAGGGTGACCGTGTTGGCGATCATGTAGGTCTCCAGGATGGTCGGCTCCTCGGGCGGGTCGATGACGACCACGGGTCCGGGGTAGTCCGGGTATACGATGCCCGTCGGGCGCGGATCGGTCGGCGTGCCCCAGCCCCAGGGCATGGTCCGCATCTGGTCGATGATGCGCGCCGGGGTGAAGCGCACCACCGCGCCGCTGTCCACCGGCTGGATGGCATGCGGCTGCGGGCTGTAGCGGAAGTCGAAGAACACGATTGCCGACGTGCTGGGCACGTAGCGTTCCCCACCGAAGCTGAAGTCCACCAGGCCCGGCGTGGGCACGTAGAGGCTGGCGGCGCGCTCGGCCGCGGCGTCGAAGCGCTGGCCGAACTCATCACAGCGGAACCACGCCTGCCCGCTGGATATGTCCTTGCGCGCAGGCCTGGGGTTGTAGAGCAGGCGCAGGCGGGTGTCCTGGGGCTTGATCGAACGATCCCAGCCCAGGCGCTGCGCCAGGTCCTTCTGCGCCACGGTGTCCCAGCGGCTGGCGGCATCCGCCTCCAGCGCCCCACCCTCCCCCCAGCGCCCGCCGTGGCCCTGGTCGGCCTGCGCCACCGTGTTCCATCGCCCCGCCAGGTCGGCGTTCCGCGTCTCGCCTTCCCCCAGGGCGCCGAGGTGGCCACCTCCCTGGCGGCGACCGTCCCCCACGCCGAATGGCGCGCAGGATCGAGCTGGCGGCGGGCCTTGCTCCAGCCCGCCACCGCGTCATGCGTCAGCATCAGGTCAACTCCACAGGAATGGGACCGCGCCCTTGCGGTGGGTAGTAGCGGTGCACTTCGGCGCGGGCCGTGCCCAGCGGTTGCGGCCCCTGCAGACTGTCATCCCACCAGGCCGGCTCTACGGCGGGCAGTTGCCCGGCCTGGGTGACCTGGTAGATCCAGCCCATGAACACCGTGGGCCGGATCAGGTCGCCCTCGGCCACGTTGAGGGACGGCTGGAACGCCTCCCCCCAACTGTCCGGGCTCAGCGTGTAGATTCGCCCGCTACCAGTAACCCGAAGCGACAATATGGCTTCACCGGCCTCGGTCTTGCCATAACCGGCCACCCGCCACTCGCCGTTTAGCGGGCGCTCCAATGCTACGACCTCCCGGTCGGCCGGCGCGCCATCTACTCGAACCCTAGCCTCCAACTGCGCAGGAATCCCACCCGACGAATCACCACTGGTGATGTCCACCAGCAGCTCCACGTCGGCACCGATCTCCAGGTAGGCGGCCCTGGCCAGGCGAGGCGCTGCACTGTCTACGGCCAACATCAGACATTGGCCATCTATCGCCGAAGCCAGGAACCGCTGGGGCAAAGTCGACTCAGTATCCGATGCCTGGAAAATCGCGAGCAGTGTCATGTCATCAGCGTTGCTGAACAGCTTGGCCTTCTTGTAGCTCAGGGTTCCCTCGCCATCCCGCAGAAAGCGCATGCTGACGATCCTCGGCGGCATGCTGGCAGCCGCCCCTTGTACCTGGCGAGCCTGTTGAATCGTAGCCATCACCAATAGTCCGCATGGTCTGTAAGGAAGCAGCGGCAACGCGCAGGAAGGCCACCGGCTACCGGGCACAAGGTTATGCCGTCGATGGTCATCGGCTTGCCGCGACTGTCACCACTGACGGGCAAACCAAGCAACGCCTCCGCCGAACTATCGTTCATCCGCAAATGCCTGGGGCTGACCACCACGCCCCGCAAGCTGCCGACTGAGACCGCTGAGCCGGAAACCCGGTCGCCATAGAGCAGCGGATACGGAAGCAAGTCCAACCCACCAACAGGGTCAGTCATCGCCAGCGTTGCCTGTACAGTCGAGACACCGCCCGAAGTCAGCTCCAGGCCCGCTCCAGAAATTACCAATCCGGTGACTGGATCACGTAGTACGGTGTAGCCGTCACCGTCGTATGAGGGCGACGAAGGCGAGCCAGTCAGTGTCCCGCCAAAGGCAACAAAGGTTCCGTTGCTGGTCTCGCCCGCATACAACCAGGCCGCCCGGAGGGTGGCATACCCCGTAGACGTTGCGTCCTGCGCCCCACCCCCCATGTACATGCAGAAGGAGCGCTCATCAGCGACAACCGTCCAAACCGCCGTGGAAAGGTTCTGCTGGAAACCATAGAGCGGGAGTAAATGCGGCGTTGCCGACGGTGCCCCTGGCCGGAGCGGAGGTTGTCCCCACTCGGAATCGACTTGGTCAGGTCGCCAGTAATCGTCTCCAGCAGCGTGACCTTAATGACCATGTACGTAGAACTGTCGTAGTCCGAAATGTTGATGATCCCGGTGCCCGGCCCGTTGCGCAGGCTGAATCCGCCGGTGGCATCATGCACCAACGTCCACCCCGCCCCCGGCTTGTCCTGATAACCATTGACCAGGCAGGCCAACAAGATCGTCCTGAGCTTGTTGGCAACAGTACCGGTCAGGGTTCGGCTCGGGCTGCCTGTGTCTTGCCAGTGGTAGATTCGTGCCATTAGTCAGCATCCCCTCGAATCTGCAGACGGAACTCATCGTCCTCAACCGTGCCCTGCCCGCTCAGCACCGTGCGCGCCAGCCAGACAGGGCCCAATGCCGAATCGGTGTTGAAGCGCACCGCGTTGGAAGCCGCCCAGCCCGCCCCCCAGCCATCCTTGCGGATTGTGAAATACGGGGTTCCCGTCTCCGCATTGATCGGTGAGCAGTCAGATGCCACGCTCCCGGAGCTGATGACACCCAGTTTCTCTTCCACCACGTTGAAGGTGGTTGCCGAGGTGAACACCAGCGCCCACTTCCCGTCGATGGCGCCCATGTTGGTGATCACCGGCGGGTAGCTCAGCAGGTTGTAGTTCGCCGTGGTGGTCTCGCCGACGGGCGCGTCCGTCCAGTTCGGCGCCCCGGTGTTCCAGGCCTTCTGGGTGAACCAGTGGTGATAGCGCGCCTGCAGGTCGCCCCAGCTGAGCGCGCTGCTCACCGTCGCCTCGTTCGCCGGCATGTCCCAGGGCACCGGCGAGGCCAGGCCGATCTCGCCGCTGATCTGCACCTCGGTGCACAGCGTCATGTGCTCGACGCGGTCGTGCACCACCAGCGGCAGCGTCAGCGGGTTGCCGGCCTCGTCCTGCAGGACCAGCGGGTTGGCCCACGTCACCGTTCCCGCCGCGCGGTTCGCCGTGAAGCTGGCGGCGCGCAGGGCGGTGCCGTTGGCGTCGAACACCTCGATCTCGGCCTGCTGCTGCCGCGTGAGTGCCAGGGTGCCACCGGCCACAGGCGAGGCGACTACGGTCTCCGCGACGTGGCGGATCACCAGCACGTCGGCCTCGCGGAACTGCGGCACCCGGCCATCTGCCGGCAGACGCACCGGATCGAGGCCGATCAGGTTGGCGTCCAGCGGCAGGGTGGAATACACCACCGCGTTGTAGCGCAGCAGGATCGGGATCACCGGGATGTCGCTGGCCCCGGTCTGGTCGTCCAGGTTGCTGGTGAACCGCAGCCTGACGATGCCCGTCGCGATGTCCACCGTGCCCTTGATCACCGCCCCGCTCAGCACGCCGTTGGCGTCGGCCGTGGCCGTCACCACCTGGGCGGTGTCGACGCGCACCGCAGTGACCTGCAGGCTCGCCGGCCGCAGCGGCGCCCCTGGCGTGCGGAACGTCATGGCGTTGACCGCGAACCCGGAGTTCGTGGTCAGGCACGCCAGCAGCGTGACGGCCGCCGCAGCGCCGGCCGGGTAGGTGCTGAGCGTGGCCGCGCGGCCGGCATAGTCCACCGAGCCGACCGCCACCCCGGCGTTCGTGGTGCTGCTGACGTTCTTGTAGAGCACGCCGGAGCGGTCCACATAGGTCTCACCGGCATACGTGAACACCAGCGAGCCCGGCAGGATCGTCTCGGCAACGCCCGGCAGCAGGTCCAGGGTGACCGGGACCACGGCCTGGGTGTCGGTCTGGTCGCCGTAGCTCTGGCCGTTCGACTGCGCGCGGATGGTCAGCGTGCCGCCGAAGGCCTCCATCTCGCTGCGGTCGGTGCTGACCAGTTCGATGGTGTCCGGGTTGAACCCGTGCTTCTCCGTCGCGTAGGTGAATTCCTTGTAGGTGTAGGTCCGCGCCACCTGCAGCGAGCAGGCGCCGGTCGAGTAGTTGATGCTCCCGGCCCGGCCACCGCTCCAGCCGCCGGCGGTGTTGTCGCTGACGGCGTTGTTGACCAGCACTTCGGACTCGTACACCGGCAGGCTGTTGCCGCTCTCCAGCACGCCGTGGTCGATAGCCGGCACGGCCTGCCGCTGCTTGGTGATCCAACTGATCTGCACCGAACCCGGCTTCAGCGGCGCGCCCGGGATGGTGAACGTGGTCATGCCGGTGCCGTCCGAGGTCACCGCCAGCGGGGTGTCGGTGAAGGCACCTTGCTGGTAGGTGTGGGTGATCGCCGTCCCGGCGTCCGGGGTGGCGGTCAACTCCATCGACACGGTGCCGGCGGCGTAGTTGATGACGCCGCTACCGCCGGTGCCGGATAGGGTGCCGTTGCCGGCGTCGGTGATGGTCTTGTTCACCCCGCCGACCTTGAAGGTGGCAACGTAGGAGCCCGGCAGCAGCCCCTGGTGGGGCAGCGTGCGGTTGACCTTCGCCTTGGCCTGGATGCTCACGCCGGTGCGCTGGGTGAACGCGGCGCTGTTCTGCCCCACGTATGCCCAGATCACCGAACTACCGACATCCGGCAGGGCGTTCAGTGTCAGCGAAACCGAGCCCGTGCCGAACTGGATGGTCCCGGTGCCCTCCCCGGCCAGCTCGCCGTTGCCCTGGTCGCGCAAGGTCTGCCACTTGCCCAAGGCCATGTAGGAGATCTCGAGCGTGCCCGGCATGGGTGGCGCGTCGGACAGGCTCAGCGTGTACACGTAGCCACGGTTCGACAGGTCGACCGGGATCTCGCCGGTGACGGTCTCGCCGGTCGCCGCGGCGCCGGGCTGGTGGCTGGCGGTGGCCGCGCCGGTATAGCCGGCCCCGGTGCGCACCAGGTTGATTTCGCCGGTCTCGTAGTCGATGGTGCCGCTTGTAATCCAGTTGCTGCCCGACACGAAGCGGATGCCACCTTTGCTGTCGTCGGCGAAGGTGCCGCCGTTGACGGACAAGCTCAGGGTGCTCGGGGCGCAGCCGGTGCCGAGGAAGGTCCGCGACTGGCCGCCGCTGACCAGGGCGAACGTCAGGTTGACCGAGCGCGCCGGACCGGTGGCAAGCACGATGCGACGCTGGTAGCCGGCCAGTTGGTCGATCAGCGCGTTCTCGCGGGTGCTCGACGGCACCAGCTGGGCGTAGACGGATTTCACCCGCACGCTCAGGGCGCCCTGGGCGATGCCCTGGGCCAGCGGGCTGATGCCGTAGTAGTGCGCGGCGTCGGCGACCTGGGTGGTCAGGATCTGGCTCTTGGTGCCACTGGAGCCGGAAGGCATCGCGGTGCCGGCCGGCGTCGGCTGGCCGCCCGGGAACGTGCTCAGCAGCGGCGAGCTGATCGACAGGTCGAGGCGGCGCCGGGTGAAGTTGACGAAGTTGCCGTTGCCATAGTCGTACGTGAAGCTCTCCAGACGGGCGTCCACGCTGGTGATCCGCACGTACTGCGACAGGGCGCCGTTCACCAGTTGGTAAACCTCGCCGATCTCCGGCAGGCGCTGCTCTTCTCGCTGGATGCAGGCGATAGCGCGCTGGCCCTGCAACTGGTTGCCCAACAGATCGAACGGCGCGATCACCGCCGGCACGACGTAGGACTCGATGGCGTTGCGGGCGTCGGCGCGCTCGTCGGTCTGGGTGCCGCCGAACAGCAGCACCGACACGCGCGGATCGGCCGGGGCCTGGGTGAGGATGGCGTGGGCGCCCAGGTAGCTGTCGCTGTTGGTCGACTGGACGCCCGCGAAGGCCTTGCGCAGGTTGATGCGGCCGATGGTGCGGTCCAGGCGCGAGATGTCCGGGAACAAGTTGTTCACTTCGGCATCCACCACGGCCTGCCCGGTGGCTCGGCCGCCGCCGTCCGACTCGTCGGTCAGGCGCTGGGACTTGAGCAGCTTGATGTCGCTTTTGCTGATGGCCATGTGTGCTCCAGCCAGAAACGAAAAACCCGCCGAAGCGGGTTTGGGAAAGGGGGAAGAGAGAGGGATCAGGCGACGGGGAAGTCCCAGCGGATCAGCTGCGGCCGACCGCCGCCCTCGCTGGCCTGGGCAAGCCGGGAATCGGCACGGCTGCCTCCGCGGGCGGGCTCGCCCTGACAGCGCGCCAGGGCCTGGGCGATGGTTTCGGGGGAGTCCGGGCTGACCTGGAGGGCCAGTTCGGCCTCGGTCAGCGGCACGGCATCGTCGACCAACCAGCGGCCGGCGGGCTCGTGCTGCTCCATGATGGCGACAGCGCCCAGCGGCGAACGAGCGGCCACGATGCTGCCGCCCATCCAGTAGGCAATCAGTTGCATGGTGTTCTCCGGGTCAGGGTGTTTCGGGGGCGGGGGGCCACTGTGATCAAGCGCAGGGTGATTTCGTAGTCCTCGGCTGGCCCCGGGTTCACCGTGCGGTGCACCTGGGAGGCTTCCAGGGGCGCCTGGCCGTTGGCCCGGTTCCACGTCACCGAGAACTCCCGGCCGTCCGGCAGCACCAGGTCCATGACCTTCAGCCGCTGGTCGCGCAGGGCCTCCAGCTGCCGCACGACCGACAACGGCGTCCAGGCGCCGCCGTTGGCCTGCAGGGTGATGGGCCGACCGTGCAGCTTGATGCCCTCCTGCACCAGGAGGGCGCCGGTGATGGAGCGCTCCTGCTCCTGCGCCACCGAGTCCCAGGTGAACTCATCGGTCCATTCGAGCTGGTCATCCAGTTCGATGCTGTCGAGCATCATCAGCTAGTCCTCAAGGCAGCCTTGCCGAGCACGTCGAGCAGTTGGCTACCGTCATCGGTGACGCCGACATCTACGCTCCGCCCCTGGACCTCGAGGCGGATGGTCTTCATCGGCTGGGAAGGTGCTGCAGTTGCAGGAGCCGCCGCGGCCGGCGCGGGAGCCTGTGCCTGCGCAGCGTTCTGGGCGTCGACGCGCGCCTGCTGGTCCGCCAGTTGGCGCTTGGCGTCGGTCTCGGCCTGGATCTGCTGGAGCGTGGCCAAGGCCTGCATCAGGTTCTGCACGGCGTTGAGGTCGCCGGCCTTCTGTGCGTCGGCCAACTGCGTCGTCAGGTCCTGCTTGCGGCTGTTGAACCTGCTACGGTCCACCGCATCCTGCTCGCCGCGCAGGCCCGCCAGCTCTTCCCGCAGGCTCGCCAGGGTGTCGCGCGAGCCCTCGGACAGCTGCTGCATCCGCTGTTTGGCCGAGTCAATGCTGCTCTCCAACTGCCGCAAGTCGGAGTCGCCCAACAGGTTCATGCCATTGCGCGCGGCCTTGGCCTGCTCCAGGAACTGACGCAAGGTGATCTCGCCCGTCTCGTAGCCATCGAGCAGGCTTAGCAGTTGCCGCTTCTGCTCCAGGTACGACACCGCCACGCTGTCGCTGTCGGCCTTCATCGACAGGGCCCACTTCCCGAGGCTGGAAACGCCAGGCATCGAGGCAGCGGCCTCGACCTTGCCCATCTCCTCGCGCACGCGCTGTAGCGACTCGGTGGTGCTCTCCAGCGAACTGGTGTCGATCTGTGGGGCCGCGCTGGAGAGGCCGCGCAGTTGGTCGAAGGCCGCCAGCGCCTCGGCGCTGAGCTGGGCCAGCGGCGCGCGGGTGGAACTGATCACGCCGGAGAAGAAATTCGCGAAGTCGGACATGTCCTCCTTCACGAACCCCACCGACTTGCGTTCCTCCTCCATGGCGTCGCCGATGGCCTTGCGCTGCGCCTCCAGGGAGTCGGTGGCCTTGTCCGTCGACTCAGCGAAGGCATCCATGCCCTGGGCGCCAGTGGTGCCGGCAGCCTTCATCTCGGCGATCTTCTCGCTGAGCTCCTTCTGCGAGCGGTTGAACTCGTCCGCCTTGATCTTGCCGTCGTTGTACAGCTTATTCAGCGCGGTGCGGATGTTCGAGATATCCGCCGAGGTCCTGGCATTGGCGATGGCGTTCTGTACATCCTTTAGCGACTCCAGGCCTGTGCTCAGGTCAGAGACACCCAGGGCCGCACCGCCTGCTGCCTTCTGCAGTTCCTTCAGCTTGGCGTTCAGTACGCCGGCACCGTTGGCATATTCCTGCTGGCTGAGATTGCCGGCCTGGTAGGCCTTGCGCATTTCCTCCTGCAGCTTGGTCAGTTGGCCCACCGAAGTGGCCGTGCTGATCTGGTCCAGCGCGTTCTGCAGGCCGGTGACGGCCTGAACCGCCTGAGCGCTGGCGTCCTGCGCGCCGGTCTTCAGGTTCTCGAAGTGCTCGGTAATGACCTGGCTCTGCTCGCCGGCCGCGCTCGCCGTGTCCTTGGTGCTGGTGTCCCAGGCTGCCGCAATGTCCTTGGCATCTTGCTCGATCTGCGCTTTGAAGGTCGCACTCAGGCCGGTAAGTATGTTTTGCACGCCGGCCACCGAGGCACGGATTTTCTCGCCTCCCAGGGCATCAGGAATCTTCGCCGCGATCTTCTCAATACCGGAGACCATCAGGCCCATCGTGCTGGCCCAGGTAAGCCCCAGCGTACTCAGGCCCGAGGTGATGCCGTTGAACAACGTGCGGAAGGGCGCGATAAACAACTGCACCCGGGTGGCCATCTCGTCGATTTCCGACCGGAACCCGCTGAGCCAGGTTGAGGTGTTGTCGACCAGCGCCTTGAAGTCCACCTCCCCCAGGCGCTTGATGAAGTCGCCAACCCACTCGGCGCCCTGCACGAAGGCGTCCGACAGGCCCTTGGCCAGTTTGTCCAGGCGCCCGTCAGCATCCATCTGCGCGATGGTGTCGGCCAGGGCCTGCAGCTTGCCCTTGACGTAGTCCAGCGCCCCCGCGTTGGCGATGCGGTTGAGGAAGTTGGTGGCGGTGTCCTGCAGGTTGCTGATCAACCCGCTCAGGCGGCTCATGTTCGCCGCGGCAGCACCGCCCGAGGTGCGGCCCATTTCGTCGATCAGGGCCTTGATCACGTCGCGGCCGAGCTTGCCCTTGCTCGCCAGCTCCTGCAATTGCTCGACGTTCTTCCCGGTGACGTTGGACAGCATGTCCCACACCGGCACGCCGCGCTCGACGAGCTGCAGGATTTCCTCGGTCTGCAGCTTCTGCTTGGCCCAGGCCTGGCCAACCGCCGTAGCGATCCCCTCCAGGCGCTCCATGCCGCCGCCCAACTTCTCCGACTGGTCCTCCAGGGCCTTGAAGGTCCCATCCATCGGATCGATGCCGTAGGCCTTCAGCAGCGCGAAGGCATCGGTGACCTCCTGCAGTTGCAAGGGGGTGTCCTTGGCGAACTTGGTGATCCAGGCGGCAGCCTCCTGCCCTTTCTCCACCGAGCCCATCAGCGACGTCAGGCGAGTTTGCAGGCCTTCAAACTCATCGCCTGTCTTCAGCATCGAGACGATGCCATCACGTACCGCGCCGACGCCGCGCCCGATCAGGCCGAAGGCAGCATTGATCCCCACGAAGGCGGCCGCATACCCAACGGCCTGGCGCACGCCAGCGGACATCGCAGAGCGGAGCGCATCCACGCGCGAAACATGGTTGGCGGCCTCGCGAGCCGCTCGGGCCTGGTCTCGCTCCAGGTCACGCAGCTCCTTGGCGTTCTGGCTGATTGCCTCCTTGGTACGCGTGACCTCGGCCGCCAGGCGCCGCTCCTCGTCGGCCAGCTTGTCGGTGTCGATGCCGGCAGCCCGGGCGGCCTGTTGCTGGTCGGCCAGTTTGGCGTTGAGGGCGTCCAGGGTGCGCCGCAGGGTGGCTGCGTCCTTCTCGGCAGCCTTCAGCGCAACTTCCAGCCCCTTGTTGCCGGGCTCCTTGTTCAGTGCCTCTCGCAGGTCGTTGACATACTTCTCGGCACGATTCACCGAGGTCTCGGTGACACCTACCGCGCGCTGGGTGCTCGACAGAGCGTTAATCAGGCCGCGGGCGCTCTTGGCATTGTCGAGGGCCTCGCCGAGCTGGCTGGCCTTGGCGCGCAGCGCCTCCAGCGCCTCGGCGGACTGCTTGGCGGCGGGAGACATCTCGTCCTTGCCGCGCAGAACGAATTGAATCAGGCGTTGAACTGGATTGGCCATGGATATCCTCGGGTAAGAAAAAGCCCGCCAGATGGCGGGCTGATGTCATTCAAAATCGTGGAAACCCAGGCGCCGGCTGAGCCAGAGGAACAACGGGATAAACACGAACCGGCCGAGCAATAGCCAAACCACAAGAAAGCCGATATAGAAGGCCCACTCGGCAGTCCAGGCGGATACCGACGCAATGTAAGGGCCTACTCGCAAGCAGGAGCTAATGGTGAACAAGAGGAAGAAGAAGACGTGGAGAAAAGAATATCTGCGCATTTTGCTCAATGGCCCCGCATCTACGAATGACTATGCTCTGGCCTCTGAACTGCTAGATGAGCAGCTAGCCAAAGGGAAATATCTCCGCAACCGGGCACAACCGAACGACATCGCCAACCTTGTGTGGCAAGGAATAACCACTAAAGGTCGTCTCTTTGCGGATGAGCTGGAGGATGAAATCAGGCGTAGCACTTGGTGGCACCGCACTCTTGTGGCCAGCGGCGGCATCGGGCTTTGGCTGCTGGGGTACTGCACCGAGTCGATCCTCGATTACGGCAAAGCAATGCTCTTCGGCGGATGAGGCCATCCATGGCCAGGCCGCCTTAGGCCGCCAGGTCCATCTGCAGGAACTTCGAGATGTCGTCGGCGACAACGGTCGGATCGGCGAGCAGCTCGATGGGGCCGGTCAGCTTCAGGTAGTCCTGGCCCAGGATCGGCATCTCCTGCAGCAGGCCGAACTTGGCGCGGCGGATGCGCAACGCGTAGGGCTCGCCCGACTGAGCGTCGTTCAGGCCGGCGATGAAGATCTCGAACTCCTTCTCCGAGCTGTTGAGCATCTGCACGGCAGTGCTCTTGCGCGGGGTGTAGTCAACCAGCACGCCGGTCTCGTCGATGGTGGTGCCGGACAGCACCTGGATGCCGTGGGGCGTCAGCAGGTAGTCGGTGCCAGCCGCCAGGGGATCGCCGCCGGCGGTCTTGACGGTGATGGTCTTGGTCATGTCCGGCATGTACTTGAACGGGATCAGCTCGAAGGCCACGCCGGCGGAGGTGTGAGCCTCGCCGGTGATCGCCGCGGTGGGTGCCACGGTGATGGTGCCGCGAGTGATCGCCGCCACGTTCTCCGGGGTGATGTCGTAGAGGCCGATGGAGCCGGTCACGTCGGTGGGCCGGGTGCGCACGTTGCGGTTGCCGCCGCCGCCCATGTAGTTCGGCAGGGCCTTGCGGTCGGTGGCATAGCTGACGTTGAAGGCGTCGCAGTTGCCGAACGGCAGCAGGCCATCCTGCGAGCCGTACAGGCGGGCGAAGGGCTGGCCCTCGCCGATGAAGGAACGATCAATGGGCTGGAGCATGTAGGTCTCCTCGAGGGATTGGCCGGCGCTTACTTGGCGCCGCTGGTTTCAGTGGTCGGCGCCGGGGCGGGCGCAGCGGGCTGGGCGGCCTTCTCGGCCTTGGGCTTGGGCGCGAAGCCGTGGGCCCAGGCGTGTTCCGCGACGGCCTGGGAAACCTCGACGGGCTGGCTCGACTTCGGGTAGTGCGTCACGCCGGCCCCCGCGCGGTGGTTGAAGGCCTTGGTGATGGTGATCTCGGGCATGTGGCCCTCCAGAAATGAGAAGGCCGCCCGAAGGCGGCCTGATGGATGGGTTACAGCTGCTGCACGTAGGTGACGGTGATGGGGATCACCCGGAACGCCCATCGGCGCCCCCTATCGGGATACCGCGGCGCGGAGGTGGGGAACGCCACCTTGATCAGGCCGTCGACGGTGAACCCGGCCTTGATGCCCTTCAGCGCCCGCTTGATGTCCAGCCTGGCGGTGCGCAGCGGCTGGGCATGGTCACGAAGCCGGGTCATCGCCACGATGTTGATGGTCAGCTCCTCGCGCACCGTCGCCCCGGACCGGTCCAGCTCCGAGGTGTCGCCCTCCTGCAGGACGATCAGCTGGTCGGGCAGTTCCTCGTCCTCGGCGTCGATCAGGTCCAGCACGTTGTCCTCGCGGATCTCCGCGCCGAAGCCGGGAACGCCGGCGAGCAGCGTCTGCAGCTGGCCGATGATGTCGGCCTGCACGTTGGGTACGTCGCTCATCAGGGCACCACGTAGAAGGTGATGAGATGGCCGTCATCAGAATGGATATCGTCGATGTGCCATTCCTTGCCGCTGGCGTCGCGGAACCGCCCCTGACGATCCAGGGGCGCAAGCTGATGCTTCTGGACGGCAATTGTCCGGTATCGGTCGATGGCTCCGATCTCGCCGAGTCGCTCCACGCCATCGCTGACTATGACGGCCAGGCCGGAAGCTATGACGGCGCCCTGACGGTCCAGAAAGTCCATGGGACCGTCGTTGAAAGCCCGGATGGATAGGCGATCCAGGCGCTCACGCATGCTCGCCCAGCCCATGGGTTAGGTCGCTGCCGCCGGCGCGGAGACGCCGTTCAGGCGCACGCGACCGACCGCCGACGGGTTGGCCGCGGCCTCGGTGGCCGCGCCCACCAGCACCAGGCCGGTGGCCGAGGCGTTGCTCAGTCTGCCGCTGGTGGTGTTCATGTACACCAGGTCGCCGACCGCCCAGGCCTGTGCACTGGTCTTGGTCAGCTCGAAGACGCCGGTCAGCTTCAGTTCCACCGGATCGTCAGCGGCTTCGGTGGTGGCGGCCACGCCGATGAAGGCGCCGACCTTGTAGAGCTTGCCGGAGACGGTGCCGCCGGCCGGCGCCGGGACGGTGATGATGTCGCCGTTCTGGATGAAGGTCTTCATGTGGTCTCTCTCTCTCGAAGGTGCAGAAACACGAAGGGCGCCTTCCGGCGCCCTGGTGAGGTGAGGCTCGATCAGTTGCCCGCGTTCATGTAGGTGCCGCGGTAGTCGATCCAGGCGGCGCCGAACACCAGGCGGGCCTTGATCTCCATGCCGTCCACCTCGAAGCCCTGGCGGGTTTCGGTGAAGACGCCCTGCTCGCCCTCGAGGTAGGCGTACTCGAAGGTGTCCACGACGCCCGGGGCGGCGTAGAGGAACCACTGGTTGCCTTCGATGCGCGCGTCGACGATCACGGTCAGCGTGGTGTTGCGGCTGTCGTTGATGTCGGCGTTCTTGGCCGGCACGTAGTTGGAGCTGGTGAACTGGAAGGCCTCCAGCTCCTTGTCCGGGCCCACCACCAGGAATTCCGGCCCCAGGTTGAGGAAGTGGCCGGCCTTGGACTTCTGCTTGCGCATCGCGGCGCGGGCAGCAGCCAGGGAGGTGGTGCTGATCGCCCCGCCGCTGGCGGCGACGTTGCCGTGCGCGGCAGAGTAGATTTCCTGGTTGTCCACGAAGGTGGGGTTACCCAGCAGCAGGTCCCACACCACGTTGGACTCGGTCTGGCCGGCGGCCGCGCCGAGGGCCTGCGGGATGCGGGTCAGTGCCGACAGATCATCGTTGACGATGGCCTCCCAGGTGATGGCGATGATCTTGCCGAACTTCGCCACCTTGATCGGCGCGCCCTCCTCGTCGAGGGTGCCGTACTTGTACTCGCCGGACTCGTTGACCTTCTCCAGCGCCGCGATGTCGCCCAGGGCCACGCGAGTGGCCTCACGGAAGTCCGGCAGACTGGTCTGACGGCCCAGCGGGCGCCAGGTCTGCGGCGTGAGCTCGTAGGCCGCGCGCAGGGTGCGGTTCACGGTGCTACCCAGCAGCAGCGGGAAGTCGCTGATGGTGTGCATGCCGGCGGCGCGCACCGACTCGGCGCTGCAGCCCAGGGCGGCGGTGGCGATCTCGCGCGGCGTCAGGCCGCGGGAGTTACCACCGGCCAGGCTGATGCACTCGCGGGCCAGGTCCAGCAGGCGCATGCCGCGGAACTCGCGGGCGGCGTCTTCCAGCTTGGAGGCCGGGCTGCAGCGGTGCTGCAGAGCGTTCTCCATGGCAGAGCGCTTGGCGCGAACCACCGACAGGTCGATGGTGCCCGACGGGGTCGGCTGCGCACTGCGGCTTTCCGGCTGCTCCGTCTGCTGACGCTCGGCCAGCTTGTCGATCATGGCGGCGCTGGCCTGCTCGGCAGTGACGCCGCGCTCCACCAGGTCATCAGCGAAGGCCTCGTCCAGGCCCACCTTGCGGGCCATCAGGCGGATGGCCTGGCCGCGCTTGCGCTCGGCCTCGGCAGCCTCGCGACGGGCGGTTTCCTCGGCCGCTCGGATTTCTTCTTCGGTCATCTTGGGTTCCTCTTGGGTCTTGGCCGAGACGGCCGGTTGCTCGGTCGGCGCGGCGGCCTCCCGGGTTTCGAAAACGGTGCTGAAGCGCGGTCCCTGGTAGTCGGCTTCCGTCTTGGTGCTGCGCGTCTTGGCGCCATCGTCGAAGCCGATCGGCACCAGCGAGAGCTCCATGGGCTCCCAGTCCACCGCGCGATAGGTGGGCAGCTTGTCGTCCGGCTCCTCGGTCATCTCGTAGCGATGCACCGAGTAGCCGACGCTGATGTTGCGCAGGATGCCGTCACGCACATCGCGGAAGATCGGCTCCACATCCTCGCGCTGGCTGAAGCGGACCAGGGCCCGGCCCTCCCCGCCCTCGAGCCAGGCACGTTCGACGACACCAATGACGTCGCCCAGCTCCCAGGTGCTGTGGGTATTGAGGAAGGGGGCGCCGTTGTTCAGCCGCTCCAGGCGCACCGCCGACTCGCTTACCTCCAACTCCTCCATGTAACTGCCGATGTCCCAGGACCAGCGGCGCCCCTTGGCGCCGGTGGTCCAGGTGATCTCGACGGTGCGATCTTCGATGTTCACCGAGTCGGGGCGGATGGCCGCCCGCAACTGGAGCATCGGCGTGTCATGCGTCTGTGCTTTCGCCGTCATCTGTCGGACTCTCTTCAGGTGCCTGCCCGGAGACAGGGTTGATTTCGGTGGATGGGATCTGAGTCCCAACCGGGCGCGCCTGAGTCAGGCCCGCGTTGGATACCTTCCTGGGGTCGCCATCCAGCACCAGACCGAGTTCGTCGAACAGCGCATTGGCTTTCGCGATCTCGCTCGCATGTGCAGCGGTATCGGTGATGCCCAATTCCCGCAGGGCATCCGGCCAGGTGACCAAGCCCAAGCGAAGCCGGTCCTTGACGTTCTCGGTCTCCGACTTCGGGTCAACCATGTCTCGGCGAGGAGGAACCCAGTCAGCGCGCGCCTCGCCGGATACCCCGCCAGGCGCCAGCAACTGGGCCTCCATGAACCATTGCCAGGAACGCTCACAGAGCTGTGGAATCAGGAGTCGCCACTGCCACACATCCACCCGCCGAGCGAAGTGCAGCCAGCCCATGCGCCCACTGGAGAAGTTCACCCCCTTCAGGTCATGGGAGAGCAGTTCGTAGGGGATGCCTAGGCCCACCGAGATGGCATGCAGGGCCTGCCACGAATAGGTGGAGTAGCCATTGAATGCCGGCGGCGAGGCGAAGCTCACATCCTCGCCAGGACCAAGCTCCTGGATGATCCCCGGTTCGATTCGCTCGATCAGCGGAGGCTTCTTCGCCCCGCCGCCCGCCGCATCGTCCTTGGTGACGAAGGCGGCGTAGCAGGCAGCGATCTTCGCCTGCTCCATCACCGCGTCTTCCATCTCGTCGAAGCTGCGCACGCGCTGCATCACCGGCGCCAACCAGGTGTAGCCGCGCGCCTGCCCCGGGCGCTTCGGCAGGAAGATGTGTGCCACGTCCTCCGCCGGGATGCGCCGCGACTGCATGCTGCGCCAGGTTCCGCTGGAGCCGGGGTGCTCGTCGAACAGCCAGTAAGCGACGCGCCGGCCGATGGAATCGAACTCGACACCCTGGATGATCAGGTTGCCGCCGTTCTGCCCGTTCTTCTCCTCGTCGAGGAAGTCCGGTTCCAGGACCTGCAGCTGAAGCGGAACGGCCAGGCCGTCTGTGCTCTTACGGCGCCGTCGGCGCACCAGGCATTCGCCAGACTCGACCACCGTCTCCATGATCTTGTGCTGCAGCCCGGAGAAGTTCTCCAGCCCGTCGGCATCGCACTGGACGGAGTCGGCCCAGGCGCGCCAGAGTGCGGCCAGTTTCTTCCCGGCACGCTCACTGCCGCCGATTGGTCGCGGCACGATGCCGGCGCCCACCACGTTGTCGGCGATGCCGGTGATGGCCCGCTCGACATAGGGGTTGTTGCGGCGCAGGTCCCTGGCGCGGTTGCGCAACACGGCCAGGGCCGGGGCGTTCTCGGTGTTGGCATCGGTGCCGGCCGAGCGCCAGCCGTCGTTCCGGCGTCCGCCGGCGGCCCCCTCGAAACGGCGCTCCATGAGCTGCAGCCGGAGCTCCGCCTGCTTTTGTCGTAGGCGAGCCTCGGCGCGCTTCGCGGCGCGGCCGGGAAGCCAGGTGTCAAGGAAGCCCATGTCAGAAGCCTTTCGAGAAGGAGGCGAAGCGGCGGCCGCCGTTGCTGGTGGCGTTCAGGCCCAGGTCAGACTCCATGAGCCGCAGGATGCGGATCATCTCGTCGACCGATCGATAGGTGACGCTGCGGTCGGCGAAGCGCACCGACAAGGCGCCTTCGGCGATGGCCGCCTTCAGCGCCTCGTACTGTTCCAGGGTGTAGGCCATCAGTTCCGCTTCCAGTAGTTGGATTTCGCCCGCGGGCGTTCCTGCTTGTCGTCTGCCGCAGCCGAGCCGCCCGGCTCTGGCTCCGCGGCCAAGGCATTGAGATCAAGGCCGAAGCGCTGCTGGCTGATGCGCAGCGCGGCCAAGGCATACACGAAGCAATCCAGCGCCTCGTTGCGCCGCCCCTGGTTGTCCCAGCGGTACTGCTGCGCCCCCTTGACGACCTTGAGCACCTTGCTTTCGGAGGTCAGTTGCTTAACCTCGGCCTCGTCGCACACCTGGTCGTTAGCCGGTAGGTGGATTACCTGGGGCTGGGTCACCCCAGCCTGGGACTTCGAAACATCCAGCGGCAGGCGCAGGCGGCTGTAGAAAAGCTCTTTGGCGTTGTCAGTGCCGACGGTCGTCAGGTACACGCCACGCTTGTCGCGCTTCGTGGGGAAGCTGGCGATGGGCTTGCCGTAAACCGGTGCGCCGATGATGGGAATCATCCAGAGCAAGCCGTTCTTCTTGCTGTCGTCGCAGACTTGATCGATGTAGTGGCCGCCCGCGTCCCAGCACCAGCGCTCGACCTTCATCACAAGGCCGTCGGCCCGAGTGAATTGGCGGTGCAGCTCCAGGTCGCGCTTGCGGCGCAGTTCTTCGCCACCCGGATCGCCCATCAGCACGAAGCGATAAACCAGCCAGCATTCCTCGTTGGGGCCCCAGGCCCAGACCCTCCCCTCATAGCGGTCATCTTGGGTATCGCCGCCACCAGTGAGGACCACAGCCTGGGCCGGGATTTCGCCTTGCCAGACCTCGCGGCGCCCAAGCAGTACGTCCCACTCGACGCGCTCGCCCTGGTCTTCCTCCCAGGTCTCGCCAAGGGTGGTGTTGACGAATGTCTTCAGGTCGCTGCGGCTGCCCTTGGCCTGAAGGAAGTCCTGTGCGATGCGCCCCCAGGGAACGAAGAAGCTATAGGCCGTCCAGATGTGGAAGCTGATGGACTCGGGGGTAGGGACCGGCTCCCCCTCGGCATCGAAGAAGTCGAAGCCATCCCGTGTCCAAATTCCGGTCTTCTCGCAGATCCAGCGCGCCTGACGTTGCGCCTCGAGCGCCTCGGAATAGCGGATCAGACAGCCGGTGGCCTCACACACGTACCAGGCATTTTCCGGCTGGCCAGGATCCCATTTGATGCCGTAGGCGCAATCCTTGCCGCCCCACTTCAGGTATTGCTCCGCACCGCAGTGCGGGCAAGGAATGTGATAGCGCAGCAGGTGCGGCGACTTCTGGACGGCACCTTCGATCTGGCAACCGCCGCGGTCGATGGGTCCGCGCAGCTTAGGCGTGCTGCCCCTGATCGACTTCGGGAAGGTAGAGCCTTCAATCCGCTTGTCACCCAAGACCAGCGGAGAGCCCTCCTTATCGATGTCATGATCGAAAGCGGCCAGTTCATCATAGATGACGGTATCGGCCGAGATAGCCCGATAGTTCTTCGCGGCCTTGCCGCCGCGGCACCACAGCTGCTTGCCGTGGCTGAATTTCTTGATGTCGAGCGTATTGTCCCGGTGCTTCTTGCCGCACCAAGGCGCGAGCGCGCGGACGGCGCCGACGTCCCGGATCATGGTTTCGATCTCGGACTTCATGAACAGGTCGGCGCTGCCGTCGTCCGGCACGAAGAACGCGATGTGCCGGCGCTTGTGCTCGATCTGGTAGGCCGAGGCCGCCAGCAGCATCTTCGAGTAGCCGACGCGGGCGGACTTGATCACGTTGACGATTCGAATCTCGTCGTTGCCCATGGCGTTGAGCATCGCCACCTGGTAGGGCAACGTCTCCCAGCGGCCCTCCTGGTAGGAAGATTCGCTGGACAGGTAGAAGTTTTCGTCAGCCCATGCGACAGGTGTCTGTGGCGCGTCGCGTCGCAGCGACAGCAGACCGGCAGACATAGCAGCCTGGCAGGCCTCAATCTGCGCTGTCGATAAACTCGTCATGCCACTCCGGTAGGCGATCCGCCGCCTGGGCGATGGTGTTGCGCGCCTTGGTCAATTCGCGACTGATCGAGTCGAGCTGCCCTGGGGTGAGATCGGGGTGCCGGCGGCGCAGTGTCATGACCACCGTGTCGAAGATCGAGCCGGCGGCCGGGATGAATTTTGCGAAAGCGAAGGTGATGAACTCGGCCGGGATCAACCGCTTCTTGGTTACTTCGTTCTTCAGCTCCTGGGCCTCTGACTGGGCCGCAGTAAGTCGCAGGCGCTCCTGCGTGAGCCGATACTCGATCAGCGGATCAATGTCGTCCGAATCCGGGGCCGTTTCCGGTTTGACTTGGGCATTTCCAAGTCCCCGCAGATAGCGGATGTACGCCAGTCGACAGGCATCCACGTCGAATCCGCCTTTGCCCTTGGAGCCAGGCAGGACGCCGTCTGCAAGGAGATTACGCACCTGGCGATCACTGAGATCGAGGTGCTTCGCCACTTCGATCTGAGTTGCCATGCGATACCCAACCGGAACCGGAAACGGAAGTCCTGAAAAATGCCCGTGTATAGAGCGAGAACGGGGTTCGAATTACCCTCGACGGCCCCACCCCGGGGGAGAACCTAGACAGGGGGGTGTGGCACGCCAGTGGCGCCGGCCCAGAGCCATCCCCGTGCTTTTGTGGCACGCCACAGGCCCCGATTTAAGACCGCGGGCCCGACTGGGGCCGGCGCCTCCATTCGGTCGGCGTCCGCCCCTGTGCAGCCTTGGCGATGGCCTCTTCGATGTTCGCCTCGAGCCTGGCGTCGTCCTCGGCGATGCGCCGGACGATGTCGAAGAAGCGGAAGCGCTCGCGGTACTGGGGGGCGCGCACGAAGGCGAGCACCATGACCAAGTTCTCGCCACGGCGCTCGGCGATGCCGATGGGCCGCTTGCCTCGCTTCATGACGAAGAAGGCCTGCTCGTGCCCCTTATCCTTAGAGCGCTTGCTCTGTGTCGCATTCGCTCTGTAGCCAGAGGTGTATTCCGCCGCGCCGAGGCCCGAGAGAATCTGGCGCATCTGGCCGCGGCCCATGTTGCCGTACTGGTCCAGGCGGGCTCCCTCGGCAGGGACGATGAACATCCCCTTGGGCAAGATGCCCTTGGCTCGCAGGTTGCGCTCCGAGGCCTTGTCCACCCTGGGCCCACCGAACACCTGGGGCGCCACCCAGTCCTCGGGCGCCTGGCCCTTGGAGTTGTTGTCCTTGTCGTCCTTCACCCACAGCGCGGCCTCCAGGCGACTCGGCGTGGCGTTCAGGATGCGGATGGCATTACGGGTGAAGGGCGTCGGCTGATCGAACACATCGTCAATCTCCGACCGCAGTGCCTGGTTCGCCTGGTTGGCGGTGTGGTTCAGGGCATCGGCCAGCACACGGTTGGGCAGATCGCCGCCGAGGCTGGCCAGGGAAGCCACTGCGTCGTCCAGGTCCTGGGCACTGATGCTTCCGCGCATGGTCAGCCCTCGCGCTTCGGCAGTTTCCAGTCAGCGACACGATCGGCCAGGTCGGCGATCTTCTTCACGCCGAGGAACCCAGTGAAGACACCGGCGGCGGTGGCCATGTTCTGTGGCAGGCCGAGCCACTCCAAGACCGGGATCAGGCCCAGGGTGATCAGCGTGCAGAGCGTGGCTTCGAGCAGCGCCTGGCGCCGCGTGCCACCACCGTAGATGACGCGGGTTATCGCGACCAGGAAGGACAGGCCACCTGCGTACAGCACAGGTGCGTGCTGGCTCAACCATGCGAGCGCAATTGCAAGGAGCTCGGGTTTGTCGGACATCTTCATGGTCTCGATATCCCCTCTGCGGGGCGGAAACGAAAAAGCCCAGCGCTTGGGCTGGGCTTGGTATGGGTACGGGTGGTCGGCGCTGATCTCGGCTTGGCGTCTTAACGATCTAGGTCTGTGGTGGCGCCTGCACGACCGGGCATCGCCCATCAGCCTGGGCATTCACCTGCATTGAGTGCGTGCCTTTCCACGCCGTCCGAACAGGCCGCACCGGGAGTATCGAGGATGGCGATACGCCTGTTCTGCCGGTGTTTCCCGTATCACCGCACCGCCGGCAGACGGTGTTCGACTCCCCCTTGCGGGCCGTGCCGACCACGGTTCCAAATCTCTGGGCAATAAAAAACCCGGCACGATGGCCGGGTTTCGTTGCCGGTCTGTGCGACGCGCACGGATCAGCAGATGTGGGCAATTTCGCTCAAACGCTCACACAAGTCAACTGGCCTCCAAAAGTTTTTCGCGGGCAAGGATCTCGGTGACGTGCACCATGGCCTGCTCTTCCAAGCGGTCGAGTGCCTTCCTGATGTCTCGGCGCCAGCGGCTGCGGGTTGAGTCGGGCCGCGCTTCGTCGTCCCAGTTGTTGATGTCGTACCACTTGGCCGGCAGCACGATTACGCTGGTTGACCGCTTTCCATCCTTCCCCTTCATCCGGGGAATTGCCCAGGTCGCCACGGCACACTCGAAGAAGCGGGTAGGCGCCGGGCTCTTCACCTGCTGCGCCAGCCGCTCAATCGCCTTGCCGCGGCGCTCGTAGTGCGTCGAATACCGGGCATGCAGCACGTCCCACTCCGCCGGTGACAGTTCCCTGTGGAGCAAGGCGTGCAGCAGGCAGTCGTACTCGAACTGATCCTGGGCAGACAGCAGGGATCGGAACCCTCCATCGACCTTGCGTTCGATCAGCTTCTGCCAGCTCTGCTTCGCCGTGTTGTCGATGACATCGGCCGCCAGCACGCGAACGATCGCCGGCAGCACATCGCGATAGATTCCCGTCATGCAGCCCCCTTCGGCGGAGGGGTGATCCCCAGGACATCGCGCAGCAGCTGCTCGGCCGCGGCGCCCTTGACGTTGCCCTGCAGCACCCAGGCCTTGGCGAAGTCTTCGAAGCCGAGGGGCGACGGGCTGCCCATCCAACTGGCCACCAACTGGAGCAGGCAGGCCATCACCGTGGGCCCGGCGGGCATGGATGGCAGTTCCTGGGCCAGCACCTGGAGCAACTTGCGCTCGGGCTGGGTCATGCTTTTGCGCGGCGCGAGGGCCGTTACGTTGGTCATGCGGCTTTCCCCTTCTTGCCGTACTGGTTGGCGAACGTGCCCCGGCCCATCTCGACCTCTTCCTGGGAGGGCTCGCGGTAGCCGAACAGGTTGACGAATCGGCCGTACTGGCCCTGCTGCTGGACGTGGCACATGCCGGGCGCCGCGTTGCGGTTCTTCGGCATGAGGATCTCGGTGATGCCGTTCTGGCCCTCCTCGGTGTCCATGTCGCGGTGGACGATCAGGATGCAGCTGGCGTCGGCCTCGATCTCGCCCGAGTCGCGCAGGTCGCTGGCCTGGGGCCGCTTGGCCTTACCAGTGCGCTTGGTCGATTCCCGGTTGAGTTGGGAGAGCTCGATGACGGGGACGTCCAACTCCTTGGCCAGGCGCAGCAGGGCCTTGCTCACGGCGCCGACCTCGTCCGCGCGCGTGCGCCCCTTCACCTCGACCGGCACCAGGCCCAGGTAGTCCACGACGATGCCGGCCAGGCCGTGTTCACGCTTGGCGCGCCGGGCGATCGAGCGCATGCGCGAGGGGGTGACGGCGGGATCGTCGCAGATGAACAGGGGGGCGTCCTTGGACTGGTTGGCCGCGACGTTGAGGCGCTGCCAGTCCTCCTCGTCCATGTCCTTGGGCGACTCCAGGCGCTTGAGGTCGATTCCGCCCAGCGAAGCGATCGCGCGGATGCCCAGCTCCTCCTCGGGCATCTCCAGGGAGAACACCAACCAGGGCTTGCCGCGCTTCACCGCGTTGTGCTGGGCGATCTGCAGGGCCAGGGTGGTCTTGCCGCTGCCGGGCAGGCCGGCGATCACGGTGACCTTCTTCGGGCGGATGCCGCGCATCAGCCTGTCGAGGTCGGCCAGACCGGTTTCCTGGAACTTCGGCAGCCGGTCGTTGAGGCCGTCATCGATCTTGTCGCAGGCCTTCAGCACCACCTCGTCCAGGCGCCGATAGGCCGGCGCGTCATCGTCCAGGTCGCGCAGGTCGGCCATCGCCTCCTGAGCCCTGGCGATGATCTCGGCCAGCGGACGGTCCTCAGTGGCCAGGTCCTCGACGGTGCGCGCGGCGTCGATCAGCCGGCGCAGCACGGCTCGCTCGCGCAGGTGCCGCGAGTAGGTGCGCCAGTTCGCCGTCGACGGGACGTTCCTGTTGATCTCGCCGGCATAGGCCAGCGTGCGCCCCTCGCTCGGCAGTGTCGGCCGGACCTGTGCCACCGTCACCGGATCGACAGGCACGCCCTC
This sequence comes from Pseudomonas sp. 273, assembly GCF_029201425.1. Classification (NCBI taxonomy): domain Bacteria; kingdom Pseudomonadati; phylum Pseudomonadota; class Gammaproteobacteria; order Pseudomonadales; family Pseudomonadaceae; genus Pseudomonas; species Pseudomonas sp. 273. The sequence continues at coordinate 713,795 of NZ_CP116775.1, read as the reverse complement.
GGCGTGGAGATCGGCGATCACCTGGAACAGCGCAGCGTTGTCGTCGAAGTAGAAGTCCGCCGCAGTGATCCCCTCGACGATCTGGTCCACCAGGTTCGTGTCCTGCTGCGCAGCGGCGCGCAGGATGGCGCCGAGCACGCCGTGTTCGGCCTCGAGGCTGTACAGCTCCCGGCTCATGCGTCCACCTCGCTACGGGCAGATCCCCAGGTGAAGCGGACAGCCCGGCCACCCTGGCGCAGGCGATCCAGCGCCCGCTCGCCGATGAAGTCCTGCAGCGTCAGCTCCCCGGCCTGGGCCGCCGCGGTGTCGGCCGGCAGGTTGGAGATGAGCACGGTGGGCAGCACCTGCTGGTAGCGTTGGTCGATCACTTCGTGCAGCAGGCCGCGCTCGTACTCGGTGCCGCCCTGGGCCCCCACCTCGTCGATCACCAGCAGGTCGAAGCCCACCAGCTCCTCGATCACGTCGCGCTCGGTGTACTGGGCGTTCCTGGCCATGGCGCCCTTGGCCACCCGGATGATCTGGGCGGCGCTGGTGATGACGGCCTGGGCACCGTGCTCGCGGATCACGTGCTGGACGATGGCGCTGCCCAGGTGCGTCTTGCCGGTGCCGACGTTGCCCACCAGCAGCAGCGAGCGGCCGGCCTCGTAGTGCTCCGGGAACCGCTCGGCGAAGTCGCGGCAGCGGACCAGTACCTGAGCCATCGGCACGCTGCCGTCGGCCTGGTAACTCTGGAACGTCGCCTTGCGGAATCGCGGGGTGATCCCCGAACCGATCAGCAGAGCGTTCAGCTTGCGCTGCTGCTGGACCTGCTGGGCCTGCAGGTGCTGCTCGCTGCCTTCCGGCGAAGTGCGCAGGCCGGCGAAGTGGCAGGCCGGGCAGCCGACGACAAGCATGCCGCCATCGAACTGCTCAACGCTGGCCTCGGTGTAGCGGCCGTGCACCGGGCACTCGGCGCCGTTGTCCGGTCCCTGGGTGCGCTCGGGAGCGCGGACGAAGTTAGAAATTCGGGCCGTCATGATCGGGCTCCTCCTGGTACATGTCGGGGGTGTGCTTGGGGAGGTTGGTGAAGTTCGAGGGCTTGGCGCCTGGGGGCCGGCCATCCTTGCCCGGGAACAGACCAGTCCAGCCATTGGTGACGCTCTCCAGGATCACCGCATCGGGATTGGGGTGGTCGGCCAACTTCGCCGCCTGCTGGCTGCAGGAGGTCGGCGTCAGCGGCTTGCGGATCTCCCGCCGGTGCTGCACCCACTTCGCCCAGGCGTCGGCGCTCACGTTGTCCGGCTTGGCGGTCAGGGGATCGAACGCCGCGTCACGCTTCTTGCGCACAGGCTTCGGGGCCGGCTCGTCCTGATCACCTGCCGCGCCAGCGGCTTCCCCCTCGGGGGTAAGGGGGGTTCTTTTCCCTGTCCCTGTCCCTGTCCCTGTCCCTTCTTAGCCGTGACCAGTGCGTGACCTGTCACGGTGACAGGCGCGTGACCTGTCACGGACTCGTCACCGCCAAGGCGCGACACCTCGTCACGCAATTCCTTGGTCTTTATGTTCCAAGGGAGAACCACGCCGCGCTCGCGGAGCCAAGCGAACATCGCCTGGCGAGCATCGCGCTCACGCCGCTTGCGCTCGTTCTCCGCTGCCTTGCCCTCCCGGTACTCCAAACGCTCGGCCCACGCCTCTAGGGCCTTCTCGGCAACGACAGGGTGGTAGAGACGGCCATCGGAGCATTCGACGAATCCGCGCAGTGCGCCTTCACGAACCTTGCGCCAGCCCTTCAGGTCGGTTCGACCATAGCCGGCATAGGCGGCCAGCGTGGCGTCCGCGTTCGGAAGAGAGCCAGCCGGAACCTGGTTCCATGACGCACACCACAGCAGCACGGCGGCGCGGAACTCGTCTCCAGTTGCCTCGATGGCCAGATCGCTATCACGCAACCGATTGACGTCCAGCGGCATGAACGGGAGCCCGCGCAGATCGCAATCAGCTGGCGTGAACGGATCAGGAAGCGACATCGCCACCCTCCTCCTTCTCAGGCCACCAGGTCTTTTCGGTGCGCAGCAGGATGCGCGCGTGTGCCATGACCGCCCGCAGTTGATCCGGCGAGAGGAGCACCAAGTCTTCCTCGCCCATCGAGGGCGTCTGACTGATGGCGAAGTAGCCGCCGTGGCTGATGTACACATCGGTTTCGAATGTCGGTTTGAGCTTCATATGTCGAGCTCCTCGGTGATCCGGCGGATGAAGTCGTCGTAGGTCTCAGCCATGGAGAAGCCCGCCGCTTCGAGCGCTGCGCGATTGAGCTTGGCGTGGCGGTACATCAACAGCCGCTCGCTCTCGCGCAGGTCGCGGAATTGTTTGTAGGAGGGCCAGGGGCCGGAGATCACTGCCCCCCCCTGGCCGTTGCGGCTGGTGGTGATCCGGCCGGGCTGCAACTGGTGGCGGCTCATCGGGCACGCTCCAGGCGCGCAACGAGCGTCCGCAGCTTGCGCTTGAGGCGGGTAGTCAGGTCGCGCTGAGCCTTCCAGCGCCTGTAGGCGGGATCGGTGAACTCCAGCACTGGCTCGAACCTCTCGTCGTACGGATCGATACGGCGGTTGTCGCCATACGGACGGCCATAGGCCGCGAAGTACGTGGTGTACAGCGTATTCAGCTCGCGGCGCAGCGCGTTCCGCTTGGTCTCCGCCAGTTGATACTCAACCGCCGCCTCGGCGATCTGGATAAGTTGCTGCTGCTCGTCGGGTAGCTTGATCATGCTTGTGCTCCAGAGGCGCCGAACAAGGTCGCCAGATCGATTTGATAAACGGCTGCCCAGGCGCCCGCAGGCCATGCTTTGACCTTGCCGAAACGGCGGTCGGGGACGATCTCGGGCTGAACGCCATTGGTCTTGCACCACTTGCGCAGGTGGACGTAGGCGTTGAACGGGTACTCGGTGCCGGTGGCGATCTCGACAGCAGTGACCGTGGCGAAGCGAGTACCGCGGCCCAGCTCATCCTCAAGCCGGCGCACCTGGCGAACAGCGGAGGACGCGGCCGCCATCGCCTGGGCTTCCCGGCGGCTGCCGATCTGCGCCTTGGTGGCAATAGCGTGGTCACGCTCAGCGGCGAGCTGCTTGTTCTCGCTGATGAGTGCGAGCTGCTGCTCTACCGATCCCTGGAGTGCCAGCAAAGCCCCTTCATGGCTAGACACATCCGGCAGAGACTTCAGCTTCTCCTCCAGCGCCGTCATGTGGTCGAAGACGGCGGCCTGCAGGTCGTAGCTGTAGGACATGGCCATCAGGCAGGACTCGCGCTTCGGGAAGCGGTAGCCACGGCGCGGCCGCCCGTAGCTGTCAGGGAGATCGGCTGCAAATTCAGCCGATCTTTCGCCAAGCACTTCCGGCACCTTCGCCAGGAAGTTCTTGTGCAGCAGCTCGGGGAACTCATCCGAGGGGAACGGCTGCCCGGCCTGCTCTGCCTGCTGCTTGCGGTGCTCATTGATGAAGTCGACCAACTCCAGGCTGGTCATGGTGGCGGCCTGGCCGCCGGTGGTGGTCAGGCCGGTCATTCCAGATCCCCCTTGGCGAGACGCTCGCCGATCTCCGCGGTGCCTTCCTCGAACAACCGCAAGGACAAGCAAGCGTCGCCCAGGCTCGCGAGCAGCCGGAGCAGGTTCATTGCTTCTTCGCTGCGCATGTCGTCGTCGTGATCGATCAGCAGGGCATTCAGACTTGCCATGCCATTGGTGATGGTGAACTGGAGATCCCGCGCGGCGTCCTGCACGCGCGCGACGCGAGCAGCATCCGGTTCAAGGCCGTTCCAATAGTCATCGGCGCACTGAAGCACCTGGGACCAGGCGTGAAGGTTCTTAGTCATGCCGGCACCCCCAGCTTGCCCAGCAGGCCGATGAGGTCTTCACCGGCAAGCTTGGCCATGGTGATGATCGCGAGGTTGATAGCGTCGACCTGGTCGCCGGTCAGGCGCGGCCCAGGCTCGCTCCCCTCGAAAGCCAGGTCTTCGCGAACAGCGACAGCCAGGTCGCCGACGGCGGTGATGTAGCCCTGGAGCTGGTCGGCCAGGGCCTGCACTTCGGTTCGGGCCTTCATTCCTTGCGCCCTCCCTGCGCCCGGAGGCGCTCAGTGCAGGCCATCTCGAAATCCAGCAGCCCGTAGATGCCACCGCCCAGCTCCTCAAGGAGCCAGCCCAGTCGCCCAGCCGTCTCCTGGCCAAGTTCGCCCTCCGTCGCAGCGGTGGCGATCAGTGCGCCGATGGCGGCCACCCCCAACGAGATGTTGTAGATGGCGTCGCGGGCGGTGTTCAGGTCCTGCTTGATCTCGCCGATCTGGTCGGCGTTGAGCACCTCGTCCGCATCGCGCTTGCACTTCTTCCGAATCACATGGCCGAGGTTCATTCGGATGCCCCCCCTTCATGGCGCACCACACCGCGCCGGGCGGAATCCACCAACTCCGCGGCGCACCGAGCAAGGAACTCGATGCCGAAGTGGACGCCAGGCTCCAGGGGGTCGCCATCCAGATCGCTGAAGAGGAACTGGATGCTATTGATGAGGCGCTCTGCCTCCCTCAGAGCCTCGTCCACCGAGGTGTTGGGGTAGATGCGGAAGCTCCCCATTGGGGTGCAGGGATCGACCTTGATAGAGGTTTTCATGCTGCCCCCCCCTCTTCCCGGTCCTTCTGAAGGGCCGACACCGAGGCGTCGATCAGTTCGGCGGCGCAGCGCGCGGCAAGCTCCAAGGCGGCGAGATTGGTGAACTCCCCATCCGGCTGGAGGAGGTACAGGTTGAGCGGATCGGCGAGGCTGTGGTTGACGCTGGCGGCCATGCCAAGAGCAGCTTCAACCGACAGACTTGGGTGGACACTGAAGTACTTGTACGCGGGGAGCGGATCGACTTTGAGGAGGCTCATACTTCACCTTCCTGGCGCTCGAAAGCGCGCTGGCAGGAGGAAACCATTGCGCCAACTACGCTGCTTGCCAGGGCAAGCACCTGCAGCTCCATGCCGTTTGCGTCCCCCTCCCCCTCATCCGCGAGGCGCTTCAGAAGACAGGTGATCCCATCGTTCAGCGTGGCGGCATCGATCATCACGTCAGAACAGGGAATCCCAGGATTAACCTGGAGGATCTCGTGACCGGAAGGCGCGTTGCTCCAGAAGTAGCAGCCGGTCGTTATGAGCGCGGTTTTCTCTTGTTGCGCCGCGCCCGGCGCTTTGGTATTTTCGGGTTGTTGCATTTTCTCGCTCCTTTCAAGCGATGAAGTACGAGCCACCCGCTGCAACGAGTGGCGACTGAAGAACCCGCCCTGCAAGGCGGGTTTTTTGTTGCCTGAAATCTGGACGGATAGCGCCATCATCCAGGCAACTGAAAAGATGCAAGCCTTCGAATCAGGGCGGCCGGTGCATAGGGCCTGGATAGAAGAACGCGCGGGCGTAACACAGGTGATCAGCACTGCAAGAGCTCCTCAGGAATGATTGCTTCACTCCTTTAATTGCTCCGGCGTGGGCCCACTTTTCGTAGTTCTGGATTTTTTCCACCCGCGCAGTGCGCGGAAAATTCGCCGCGCTCACGCTGAGCCCCCAGTGCTGGATGGATCACCAGCAGGTTTGTTGGGCTGCCCTGATTGGCAGTCGGCGGGCATCATTTGGGCATGGTCGGCGGAGCTATCGATGTCCCTAAAGGCGTCCGGGCGAGCAACACGAAGGAACATCAGCCGAGCGCGAGGAATTCCGTGCTTACGCCAGCCACTAACCGACGGCGGTTTCACCTCGCACAGCTCCGCTACGCGGAATGTCCCGCCGAGGGCGTCAATGATTTCGCTGGGGGTCATGTGCTGCTTCTCTGCTGTTCCGGCATCAGGATGTTAGGCATACCTTTTATTCTGGTCAATAGGAATACCTTACCCTCGTAATGATAGGCTCACCTAATGCAGACACTTCAAGAACGACTCAGGCACGCGATGGCTGGTCCGCCGAAGGTTACGCAAGCGGCGCTTGCGCGCGCCTGCCGCGTTAAGGCGCCTTCGGTAAATGACTGGCTGTCTGGAAAGACGAAAAGCATTGAGGGAGAAAATCTCCTCAATGCAGCGACCTTTCTAAAGGTGAGCCCTTTATGGCTTGCAACTGGGAAAGGCCCTATGCGCGAGCAAGCGATAGCGAGCAAGGATGAAAGCGAGCAGGCAGATCATTCGCTAAGCGAGCACGCAAACGTCATCCCGGTGGCCACGATTCCAAGGAAAAGGACGAAGTATCCGGTGATCAGTTGGGTTAGAGCTGGAGACTGGGCAGAGAGCCCGGACAATTTCCAGCCTGGCGATGCAGACGAATGGCTGGAATCGGAAGAGAAGGCCGGGCTCCATGGGTATTGGCTGGTCGTTAACGGGGACTCAATGACGCCTCTCTTCCCCCGGGGAGTCGGATATTGGTGCAGCCTGAAGGCTTCGATCTGATCAGCGGGAAGTACTATGTGGCGATCTGCTACGAGCCGGGGAAGAAACGCGACACCACTGTGAAGCAGTATGTCCGCGATGCTGGGTTCGAATACCTAAAACCGCTGAATCCCACCTATCGCACGCTTGAGGTCAGCGAGACAGTCCGCATCATTGGGCGCGTGATCGACTACAAGCTACCCCGCGGCGTGCTGTAGCTATAGGCAGATCATGGGGGAATGGCGCCCGTTTGTTGCTGATCTGGAATACCAGAAAATAAGGAAGGTAGTAAGAACTCAGGTAGGGATAACGGTGCAGAATATGCGAAACGCATGTTCCTGAAAATATCCTTCATAAGAAATGGCCAATAAAGCAAAGGGACTTATCAATGGCAGAGACAGTAACAAAGACGATTCATTACAAGCGCGCAGTAATATCCGGAGGAGGGACTCTCCAAGAGATACTTGGTCGCGTATTCTCGGAAGGAAGCACAGCCCATAAAGTCGGCAGCCGCAAAGAGATAGTAAGCACTGACACTAATAGCTTTCGGGTGATAAACCATAAGAGAGACTATAGTGGAATGCTGTTCTGCCAAATGATTTACTTCGAACCAGGGAAAAGCCAGGCGTATATAACTCTTGATGAAGATGCCGAATCATACGCATTAGACGCCCTAACAAATGAAGCCCTGAATAATATTAGCGAGCCAGAAGAGCGAGACCGCCACAGAAGAGAGTTCGTTGATTCTTTCTTGTACTTTGGGGTATTTGAAAATCATTTAGTTGTACTGCAATCAAGCGCCTTGAGATGCAGAGAGCTTGAGGCCCATCTTGGATGGTTGATTGGCTCATTTGGAGGCGTGGCCTTAGGAACAGCAATCGTTCTCCAGGATCAACCGTCTCAAGCTACGTTTGAGAAAATTTCCCGGTCCCCCGTGAAGAAGATTCATGTCGGCTCACCGTTAACCACCGCGCAGGAAATCCCAGAGGGGGAGCGTGCCCAGGCGGCCATTTCGCAGACCGGCAAGGGCGAAGAAGAAATAGAGGAGCTAAGCGCCAGAAAGGTACGATTCTTCCCAACAGGATTTGCCGGCGACGTGATAAAAGCGGCGCTCGGGGCGGATTGGTTCAACAGATTGGACCTTGAAGAAGACCTAGACGAAGCTAACCTCAAGGTCAGCCTGGAAATCACCTACGTCCGTCAGACGACTCGGACAGGGCAGCAGGTCATTGATAACATCGCCACGTCGCTGCGGCATGTCGACGAAGCTGACGTTCGGATCGAGCTGAACGGCGGAGGGGAGATCAAGGGAGGCGACCTGAAGCTTTCGGGCCCTATTTCCGTATCCAAGCTGGTGAATGGATTGCTTGACGAGGGCGTCCTGTATCACAAAATGCATGGTTGGCTTGTAGGCAAACTCAGACAGGGCGACGCTGACGCAGAGCAAAACGCAGAAGAGTGACGCGATGATTAGACAGCAAGGGTGGAGTGGGCTCGGGGCAATGGCAGTAATTCTGTCTGCCGCGATAGGGGCTCTTGCTGCTCATTACATTGTTTCATCCTTTGATCAGAACACCCCGCCAGTTGTACAGTGGGGTTTGCTGACCGTGTTTCTTTTGCCAATGGGCTTTGCAATTCAGCTATGGACAAGCCTAAATGGAATTAGGGAAACAAAAGGACTAAGTGGAAATGAGCGGCGAAGAATCAGAGTAACTATAGATGGCAAGATAAGACAAGTACAGATAGCAATCTGCTTCTACGTACTATCTGCCATGGTAATAGCGTTCGGCCTTCTTCTCTCCCCTAGAAGCTGGCCGATCTATCATATCGTTACCGTATTCACCGGAATGAGCCTTGGAATTAGTACTGCCAGTATCTTCTTAATTCTTCATGAATGGAGAGAGATATCTAGCTTCAAAAGTAAAGTTTTTGAGCGAAGCGTACGAAAAAAGCAACTCGAAAAGAAATTAGAATCTCTAAACCACAAGCATGAATGAGAAGCCCCGCACCGCGGGGCTTTTCGTTTCTGCCCCTTGACCGTCCTACTCGTTTTGGTAAATTTTCCCTGCCCTGGAGCTGGGAAGACAGCAGCTTCGGGCGAGGCCGTATCGATTGGGTACGGCCTTTTTCGTTTCTGGCGATCCAGTTCCTGCCTGCTACGCTGAAGATTCCGTGCTGAGACCTTTCCGGCCGCCCGTCCCTGATCGAGGCGGCCTTTCTTTTTCTGGCATCTGCACAGGAGGGCGCCATGGGGCAGCCACATCGACCGACCTTCTGGGTTCTTCTCTTCGCCTGGGCTATCGCCTCGGCAGCGATTGTCTCCGTCATCTGGCTGATGCTGGAGCGAATTGGACCAGGTTGGTGATCGCATCAATAGCCCCGCTTCGGCGGGGCTTTTCGTTTCTGGTCTCTTCCTACCAAGCGCTCTCGTCTACCTGCCACCGGATGGTGACGGCGCCCTCCTCGCCTTCCTCGATCTCCAGCCCATCGTTTGAGCGCATCTCTTCCAACAGCCGCTCCCAGTCTTCCTGCGCCTCCTCTTCCAACTTGCGGATTGTCACCGCTCGCACCCGCTGCACTGGCGGCGAGCTAATCAGCCGCTGAAGCCTCGCCACCAGAAGACTGTACCCGGACGGTTGCTTTTCCTGCTTGCGTGCTGCCTTTGCCATGCTGAACCTCCACCCATTTACTGTTTATTCATACAGTATTTCGAGATTCAATGTACTGCAAGCCCGTTCCTATCGCCCAGGCCTTTGGCCACCTCATACGATTGTGGTCACGAAATAAATTAGGCATGCCTATTGATTCCAATGAAAGGTATGCCTAATATTCTTCTCAACATCAAGCGATGTGCCGCCAGCAAGGCGAGAAATTTAAGCATCTGCATGGAGCAACGTTTATGACCACTGCAACAACCAGCATCACCGCACACGGCCTCACCGGTTTCCTTGGCAAGGGCCTTTCCCTGCGGGAGCTGCAGTGCGTCCTGGGCATCGCTGCTGGTCGTACCTCGAAGGAGCTTGCTCGCGATTTGGACATGCAGCCGGCCACGGTCGACAAGCGCGTCTTGGCAGCTACCACGAAGCTCGGGATCACCCGCCGGGCAGCCCTCGTCGCCGAGGCGTTCAAGCGCGGAATCCTCGCCCCGGCCTGCGTGATGGTGCTGGCCGGCATGGCTGCGCTTCACCCCATCCTCGACGACGATCCGATGCGCCGCGACCGCCGCCCGCCGGAGCGCAAGACCGAGCTGCGCCAGGCGGGCCGCCGCAGCGAAGAGGCAGGACTGATAGCCGCGTGATCAGCGGCGTGCGCTCCTGATCGAGCGTAGTCCGGTGACCACCCACAACTGATTTTCGGAAAGCCGAGTAGCCCGGCAGGGGATCGGCTTGCCCGGAGAAAGGAGACGACATGCGCAACACCCTGATGCGGCCTGGCCGCCTGTTCCTGATCTGCCTCGCGGCTCTGCTCTACGCGGCCTTCAGCGTGGCCCTGCTCGGCGGCATGGCTCCGGCCATGGTCAGCAGCACCGACTCGCTGCTGGTCGCCATGGGTTTCCTGATCCCCGCGGTGTGGCTGATCGGAACCGGCTGCCTGGTCCTGCACTTCACCCTGAAATGCCGCGCATGCGCGGAAAAACGCACCACCACCAACCTGGAGAACGACCAATGAAGCGGATCACCACCGCCTTCCTGCTGTGCCTGCTCGCCGCCCTGTCGGCCTGCTCGAAAGTCCCCGCCGGTAACGTCGGCGTGATCGTCAACCTGTACGGATCCGACAAGGGCGTCGACATGAAGGAGGTCGGCACCGGCCGCTATTGGGTGAGCCTGAACGAGGAGCTTTATCTGTTCCCCACCTTCACACAGACCGAGACCTGGGGCGGCGAGGAAGCGATCAGCTTCCAGACCGTTGAGGGCATGAAGGTGGGCGGCGCCGTCGGCATCACCTACTCGGTCGCGCCGGACAAGGTCACCACCCTGTTCCAGAAGTACCGGGCGGGCATCGACGAGATCACCAACAAGTTCCTGCGGAACATGGTGCGCGACGCCTTCAACGACATCGCATCGAAGCTGCCGGTGGAGAGCGTCTACGGCGCCGGCAAGAGCGACCTGCTGCTGGCCGTCGAGAAGCGCGTGCGCGAGCAGGTGGCGCCGATCGGTCTGAACGTCGAGCGCATCTACTACGCCTCCGACCTGGTGCTGCCGCCGCAAGTCACCCAGAGCCTGAACGCCAAGATCCAGGCCACCCAGATGGCCGAGCAGCGCCGCAATGAGGTCGCCCAGGCCAAGGCCGAGGCGGACAAGGAGCGGGCCCGCGCTCAGGGTGAGGCCGACGCGAAGCTGACGCTGGCCCAGGCGGACGCCAAGGCGATCGAGATCCGCGCCACGGCCCTGCGGGCGAACCCGGACGTGGTCACCCTGAACGCCGTGGAGAAGTGGAACGGCAAGCTCCCACAGTACATGGCCAATGGATCGCCCCTCCCCTTCATCGGCGTGGGAGCAAGCAAATGATCGAGCTCGGCAAGAAGGCCCGCGACAAGATCACCGGCTTCGAGGGAATCGTCACCGGCCGCGCGCAGTACCTCACCGGCTGCGACCAGTACGTGATCGTCCCGCCGGCGAAGGACGGCAACTACCAGCAAAGCCAGTGGTTCGACGAGGGGCGCATCGAGGTCCTCGGCGACGGCGTTTCCCAGGCTGACGTGGCTGGCCCGCGACCTGGCGGCCCGCAGATCGACGCGCCGCGCCCGTAACCAGTCAGGGGCCGGGTTGCCGGCCCCGCCAAGGAGAATTACCCCATGAAGACCTCGATCAACATCAAGAACCTGTTCGTAACCGTGGGCGCCAGCGCCAACCAGGCTCCTTCCCTGCTCAGCGCCGAGCCGCTGGCGGCCCGCTTCGCAACCTCGGGCTTCCTCCTCCCCACCCCGGAGGTCGGCGAGTACTGGGAAGGCGAGGGCGGCATCTTCATCGGCTGGATGCCGGCGCGCGATGGCAACCCGGCCTATCCGCTGGTGGTGGCGTGCGCCCCCGGGTCGGAGTTCAAGGCCGCATTCGGCGGGTATGGCCACGAGACCAAGGGCGCAGACAGCGCTCACGACGGCGCGGCGAACACCCTGGCCCTGCTGTCCGACGGCCAGGATCACCCCGCAGCCAGCTTCGCCGCGCAGTACACCGCCGACGGCCATTCCGACTTCTACCTGCCCGCACGCCGCGAGCTGATGCTGGGCGAGATCAACGTGCCCGAGGTATTCACCAAGGGCGCCCACTGGTCGAGCACGCAGCGCTCCGCCTACAGCGCCTACTACATGGACTTCGGAGATGGCTGGCAGAACATCAACGACAAGGACTTCGAGCGCGTCGCCCGCCCCGTCCGCAGAGTCCTTCAGTAATCCACTTATTCATTCTCTGGCCAGCACCAGCGGAGAGGTATTGCCATGAAACCAGCAACCAGCGTTCCGAAGGCGCCGACCTTCAACAGCCGGGACGCCGACAAGTTCATCGTTCGCCTGCCCGATGGCATGCGCGACGAAGTGGAAGCTGCTGCACGCCGTGACGAGCGCAGCATGAACAGCTTGGTCGTCGTCGCCTTGCGCGAGTACCTGCACGGCCAGCAGCAGAAGCAGGCGCTGCTCGACGCGCTGACCAAGGCTGCCGGGAGCAACTGAAATGGAACGGATCACCCTTGTTTTGAAATCCGGCATGGGCATGCTGCTCGACTCGGTTCGCCCGTACCTGAAGCCGGGCATGCCGATTGCCATCGGCCGCGCAGGTGCAGTGATCTCCGAGGTGGCCGAGGGCAACGCCATAGAGGACAAGCGCCTGGCAGCCGAATCTGCTGCCGGCTACATCGATTCGGTCGAGCGTTACGTGGAGGGTGCCAATACCCTGGAAAGCGTTGTCGCCGGCCTGGAGAACACGCCGCTGAACATCGAGCGGCACGCCGAGGCTGGGCAGAACGGCTCCGCCCTACAGGCCATGGACGCACTGCACCGCATCCGCGAGCTCACTGCGGCATTCCTGGATAACTCCGGGGCGCGCGCAGAGCGAGGTTCCCCTGCCTCTGGCGCTGCTGCAGAACCGGCTTACCCTGGCGCCGCAGCCGCTCGCCGCCCGGTTAATCCCGGCGAGCACCCCCACTCCGCGCCGGTTGTTCCCCTCAAGCCCAGCATCTTCGACGTGATCACCGGCACCGCCGGCGCCACTGGTGATGGTTCTGGCGCGCAGCTTCCCCCGCTGGATGAGCACCTGGCCCAAGTCGAGCAGGTGGCTGCCGGCCTGCGCGAGGATCAGGCCGAGCTGGCCGAAAGCATCCTGGTTCTTGAGGACTGGCTGGAGCGCGTGGAGATCGAGGACGGCTATGTCGGCGTGCCGGTGATCGAGGCCGTCGAGGTGGTGGTCACCGAGCTGAAGCGCCAGCAGCAGGCCATCCATCCTGTCGCCTGCCGCTATGACCACTGGTTCGCCGGCGACAGCGATGAGGCCGCCTTCATCCGCGAACGTGGCGTCTGCAGAGACTGTGCCGACGTTGACGAACAGCTCACCGGACAGGTACTGCTCAAGCCCTGCGGCTTCTGCGGAGGCCCGCCGAAGCCTATCGTCACGCACGCCGACCATCCCTTCGGGGCTGCGCCCCGCATGGACAACTACGGCAGCGACGGTCTGTGGGTAGAAGCTTGCGTGTTCTGCCACGAATGCGGTGCCCAAGGCCCGGCCCTCCAGAGGAACATTTCCGACGCCAGCGACTATGACTCGGCGCTTGAGGATGCCGTGGGCCTCTGGCAGAACCGAGACGAGCGCCATGCCGAGCTCTATCAAGCCGGGCATGCCGAAGGGCTGAACCTGTTCCCTCGCCCGGACATTGATCCGGCGCCCCGGGTGCTGTGCGCAGGCGTTGACGTCGCGGCCGACCGCGTGGAGCTGGCTATTCACAATTGGACCGCGCCGGCGGAAGGCGGTGACGCATGAGCATCACCCTCAAGGGCCACGTGCTCAACCAGCGCCAGCTCAACGCGATCACCCCGGTGATGAACGACCTGATCCAGGGCCGGGTAAGCCAGGCCGGTTTCGAAGATGCCTGTGTCCAGGCGCTGGAGAACGCCGGCTGTCCCCTGGGCTACGACGTATCCATGCCCGGCGCCGGCTCCACCATCGAACAGCGGGCCACCAAGTGGCTGCGCGACGGCCAGGTGGGCATGTCCTCACGTGCCATCCACGACCACATGCTGGGGCTGGCTCCTCGCAATGGCTTCCCGTACCCGCACGATCCTGACGACCTGAACCGCTGCCTGCTGCTGCTCGACCTGATTCCCGAGTGGAAGCCGCGCATGGGGGAAATGGCGCAGCACAACCCGCAGTGGGCGGCCCTGGCCTCGAGCTGGGAACCCATCACCGAGGCGTTCCTGCGCGAGGCCGGCCTGGACTGGCGGTACAGCAACCACGCCCCGGAAACCTACGCGCTCATGCGGCGCGCACTGGGGGACGCATGAGCAACCGTCAGCACTGGGCCTGGCACTGCCTGCTCAGCATCGCAGCCATCGCCTTCTTCGGCCTCTTCCTCGCCGCCGTCGAGCAGCGCGACGAAGCCCGTCGCCTGGCCAAACCCACCATCGAGATGCGCGGCACCACCCTGGTGGTCTCGTGCCCGAAGCCGATCACGCCCGCGGCCGCCCCTGGCGTCCAACGGCCACAGCCGAGGTTCATCCTATGACCGTGACCGCACACGTGCCGGCCGGCGCCCACCAGGGCGCACCGCAGCCGGCGAACCCCAATCCGTTCTACATCCTCGGCGCGCGCCTGGTCGACCTGGGCACCGCCCTGCAGAACGAGCGCAGCACCATCGGCGACCTGGTGCGCCTGGCTAGCGCCTGCGGCATGGACCTGCGCATCAAGGTGGTGGAGGGCGAGTGATGGAGACCAATCACCAACAGCGCCAGCTGCTCGCCGAGCTCGAGGAGGCACGGCGCCGGGCCAGCTACTGGAAGCAGCGCGCCAAGTCGGCCGAGGGCCACCTCTATGCCAGCGACGTGCGCGCCGCAGCCCTGGAGCTTCATCGCTTCACGTCCCACAAGTCGATCCCCTGGAACGACCTGGCCGAAGCGGACCGCTCGCGAATCGAGATCGCAGCATTCTCCATCGTCGCGGCGATTCGTGCCCGGATCGACACCAGGCGTCCGCGCTGGCCGGAGTTCATCGCGATCCCTGTCGAGTACCAGTGTGCGTGCGGCGACGCCTACCCGGGCGACAGCTTCGGTGCCGGCTTCATGGCCGCCAACAATGGCGTGTGCGAGAACTGCGATGCGGCGGCATCGGTCACGCGGGGAGAGTCGGCATGAGCAGGCAGATGACCGCACGCCGGCTGTCCCGTTCCGAAATGAACCACCTGCGCCGGCTGATTGCCTGGGTACGTTGCGAGGTTGGTGCGCAGCCGGAGGAGATCATCACCACCGTGCACGAGCTTGCTCCGCAGTTGGGTGACATCAGCGAAGACGCCAAGCAACGCCTTGCCAAATGGCACCAGCGAGCCGAGGCCGTCCCGCAGTATGTCCGAGCCGCCATCAAGGCTCTGGAGAAAGTCGCGCAAGAAGAGGCCGGGGAGACCGTCGAGGGCGAACTCGGCGCCCTGATCGGAAAGGAGGTGTCCGCATGAAGCGCCAGCAGATCAGCCAGGCCGCCCTCCCTGAGGTTGGCCAACCTCTCGCCGGCGGGTTCTACGCAGGCCGGATCTACTTCGAAGGTGCCGAGCACGCGGTGATCGATGCCGGCCGGGCTTTCGAACTGACGGCACAGTGGTGGGATCGCGCCGGGCCCAAGCCGAACATCCGCGGCGCCAAGTCCTACTTCGACGGCATGGCCAACACCCAGGCGATGGCCGAGGCCGGCAGCGCTATCGCGGCCAAGGTGCTGAAGATGGTGATCCGTGGCCACCGCGGCTGGCACATCCCGGCCATCGAGGAACTGCAGGTGCTGCGGGCCAACCTTACCCAGCTCAAGGACTGGGGCCGCTACTGGCCTTCGGACGGTGAAGGCGGCCCGGCCCAGGCATTCACGCAGCACAGCTACTGGAGCAGCACCCAGCGCAGCGCTGGAAGCGCCTGGAACTCTGCGGTGCACATCTGGTGCACCCCGACCACGAACTGGGCTTCGAGGGAGATGGGCATCCGCCCGGTGCGCACGCTCAGGATCAAGGCGGACGGCTTCATCCACGCGCCAGCGAGTGACGCCACACCTGTGCAGGTCGAACTGCAGGGGTTGGCCAACGTGACCATGGTGCGTGACATGGTGTAGCGCTACGCGAACGAGGACGGCGGGAAGTTCTACGGGCGGGTGGATGACCTGGTGGCGGAGCTGGCCGCAATCGGCAAGGAGGCCCGCCATGGCTAAGCCTCTCGGATCGCTCGCACGGAAAGCCATGGACCGGGCCAGGCGAATAGCGCCAGCACCAGCGCGCCGGGCATCCAAGGAGAAGGCGGCACCGGCTGCTCCGGTTCAAACGGAACAACCTGCAGCGCCGGCGCCGGCCGAAGTGCAGCAGGCCGGGCCCAGGCTCGACCGGGTGTTGTTCCTGGAAGGGCGCCGAGCGGCACAGGACTTCCTCCGCGGCTTCGCCGGAATGCTCACGCATCACGGCAAGGCGCAGGAGGTGTTCCAGCAGTTGAGGAAGGGAGCATCGAGCAGGCCGGCCAGCTTCGCCGCTGGCATGGAGTCGCTCATCGCTGAGGTGGAGGCGCTGATCGCGCGCCACGAAAACGCACGACAGCAAAACGTGGCGCGCCACGCTGGGGGTGAGGAATGATCGAAGAGAATCGCCAGAGTCAGGAGCAGGACCTGGCCGGCGCCATCCGTGACCTGCTGGCCCACCTGCGCGGGCCGAAGGTGGCGCCCGAGGAGGAACTGTGGACCACGAAGGAGATCGGCGAATACCTGAAGCTATCTCCGGTGACGGTGGAGCAGCGCGTGACCATCAGGCCGGACTTCCCTGAACCGCTGCAGCCGTGCGGCACTGTGAAGTCGATGAAGCGCTGGTTCGCTGCAGACGTGAAGAAATGGGCACGGCAGAACAGTAGCAAGCTCCCCAAAGGGAGGTCTCGCAAATAGGGGGTAGCGAAGCGCTACCCCCACCTCAATCTAACCGGCTCGCCACCTCGGTAGCCGTCGCGTTGTAGTAGACCATGAGCGAGCGCGGGTCGCGGTGCCCAGTCATCCGCGCCAAGTCCAGGACATCCAGCTTCCTGGCCAGCCTGGTGGTCGCCTCGTGCCGGGTGTCGTGGAAGTGAAGGCCATCGATCCCCAGCCTGTCGCGCACCTTCCTGAACAGCGCATCAGCAGAGCCTGACGTCAGGGTGAACACCTCGTCACGCTCCCCTGCCCCATCCAGCACGACCTTCAGCAACGCTGCGGCGCGAGTGCTCAGCGGCACCTTCCTGGCGTCACCGTTCTTGGTCTTGGTGAGGTCGACATATCGGCCCTTCAGGTGCACACGACTGCGGACAAGGCCCAGGATCTCGCCCTGGCGCATCGCCGTCTCTAGGGCGAGGAGGAAGGCATAGGCCAGCTCCTGCATCTTCGTTTCCGGCGCGGCGCCCTCCACGTACCCCAACTCATCCAGCAGTTTGCGCTCCTCGTCCGCGGAGATCCTGCGGTCGCGCGGTCGGCCGTTGCTCGGGCGCTTTACCTCGCGCACAGGGTTGCTGCTGATCCACTTCCAAGGGCTCTTTGCGTGCTCGAAGACGCTGGACAGCAAGGTCATTTCGCGGCGGACCGACGGCGGCTTGATTGCCTTCAACCTGGCGTCGCGCCATTCAGCGATCTGGTCAGCCTCAATGTCGCCGATGAGCTCACCGATGAACTCTAGGTCGTTGATGAACTTGTCCAGCCGGATCTCTTCCCAGCGCTGGCCGGCCTTGGTCGGCGTGACCTCGGCCTTGTATTTCTCGATGGCGTCCTTCAAGGTGTGGTTGGATGCCCGCTTAGAGCCCCCAACTCCCGCAAGGATGTCGGCCTCCCGCTTGGTCGCCCAGGCCACCGCCTCGGCCTTCGTGGGGAACGTCCCTGAGTCCCTGATTCCCTTCTTGGCTACCTCGGCGCGCCAGCCGCCGCTCCGCTTCCTGTACGTTGCCACCCGACACCCCGCCTTGGCGTAATTTTGGCGTAAAGGGTAGCAGGAATTTACGCCAAGATACTGGAAGCCGCTGTTTTCATTTTGGCGTAAACCCTTTGCAATCAGGCACTTTCAGGAAGTCTATCGTAGTTGCATGAACCTACCAGACTCCGCTAGAGTCTCTCCCGGGGCACCACTAAGAGCCTGCGAAATCTTGATTTTGCAGGCTTTTGCGTTTCTGGCGGCGTGAAACACGGCGACCAGTAGCGCCGCGCCTTCCCCCTCCTTCCGCGGGAAGCTGATCGCCCAGATCGGCCTCTTCACGTACCGACATCCGAGCCCCGCTCGAAAGCCTGCACCACCCGCTGCCTCTCCATACAACAGAATTGTTTTATAACCACAAAAATGTGGTAAGTTGACTTCGTCCAATCAACAGAGACGAGGTGATGAAGTTCAGTGAATTCAGGCGTTGGTTGAAAGCCCAGGGCGTGACTTTCGAAGCCGGCAAGGGCAGCCACTTCAAGATCACGGCACCCAACGGGAGGACGACGACCTTTGCGGACCACGGCGCCAGGGAAATGCCGGAGCCGACCCGCAAGGCGATCATCAAGCAACCGGGGCTCTAAGGGCGCCACCTGAACTGGACATCGTCACCCATTGAGAGGGGACAGCCATGTACGACTATCCAATCCGTTTCGAGCAGGACGACAGCGCCCCGGGCATCGCCGTGTTCTGCCGTGACCTGCCGGAGCTGAACAGCTTCGGCGACGACCGGGACCACGCGATCCGCGAGGCCCTGGATGCAATCGAAACCACGCTGTCGCTGTACGTGGACGAGCGCCGCGCCATTCCGGCCGCCTCCGCGCCGGAGGCCGGCGAGCACGTGGTGCACTTGCCCGCGGTTACCGTGGCGAAGATCGCGCTGTGGAACGAGATGATGCAGCGCGGCATGCGCAAGGCCGACCTGTGCCGGCTGCTGGGCGTGGCCCAGACCCAGGGCGACCGCCTCGTGGACTTCCTGCACACCTCGAAGATGGATCAGCTGGAGCTCGCCCTGGGCGCGCTCGGCAAGCGTCTCAGCATCACCGTGGAAGCGGCGTGAACAGCTACTTGCGGAGCCATTTGGCGCCGGAGTGCTCGGGCCCCCAGTAGTACTTGCCGTCCTTGTGCATCAACCAGTCGTTGCAGAACTCGCGGAAGTGATGGGGCTCGGAGAAGGGGTCGCTGGCCAGGCGTTGCCGCTCGGCCTTGCGGAAGGAGCGGTGCCAGGTCTGTTTATCGAAACGTTCGCTGGCCGCGGTGGTGATGCCGCAGATGGGCGTCTTGCGTCGGCTTCTGCTCATGGCGGATGTCCTGCAGGTGGAGCCCATCAGCCGATGGCTCGCCCTGCGGAGCAGAGCCGCACAGGTTAATGCTGGAGGCCAGAAACGAAAAGCCTCGGCGCTACGGGCTTGTATCAGGCTGCTTCGGGTAGCTTGCCGCGCAAGCTGGCGATGAATTCCGAAAGCCATGAATAGCTGGTTTCCGGTTACCGGCAGAGCGCGCCGGCAGCCTTTCCGACTGGCTCCCGCATCCGTGATTCCGTACCATTCGCCTCCTTTTTCCGCCTTGCCCCGCGACCGCCCACACCGGTCCAACTTCAGGAACGCCATGAAACCCGCCCGTCTGCGTGCCGACATCCTGGCCGGCCTCACCACGTCCTTCGCCCTGGTGCCCGAGTGCATCGCCTTCGCCCTGGTGGCGCACCTCAACCCACTGATGGGCCTGTACGGCGCTTTCTTCATCTGCACCCTCATCGCGCTGTTCGGCGGCCGGCCGGGCATGGTGTCCGGTGCGGCCGGCTCCATGGCGGTGGTGATAGTGGCGCTGGTGGTGCAGCACGGCGTGCAGTACCTGCTGGCCACGGTGCTGCTCGGCGGGCTGGTGATGATCGCCTTCGGCCTGCTGCGCCTGGGCAAGCTGGTGCGCATGGTGCCGCACCCGGTGATGCTGGGCTTCGTCAACGGCCTGGCGATCATCATCGCCCTGGCCCAACTGGAGCACTTCAAGAGTGGCGGGGCCTGGCTCGGCGGGGCGCCGCTGTACCTGATGCTGGGCCTGGTGGCGCTGACCATGGCCATCGTCTACCTGCTGCCGAAGCTGACCCGCGCGGTGCCGCCGGCGCTAGTGGCGATCCTCGGCGTCGGCCTGCTGGTGCACCTGCTCGGGCTGCCCACGCGCACCCTCGGCGACATGGCGCACATCGCCGGCGGCCTGCCCGCCTTCGCCCTGCCGCAGGTGCCGTGGAACCTGGAGACGCTGCGGATCATCGCGCCCTACGCCATCCTCATGGCGCTGGTCGGCCTGCTGGAAACCCTGCTGACGCTCAACCTCACCGACGAGATCACCCAGAGCCGCGGCTACCCGGACCGCGAGTGCGTGGCCCTGGGCGCGGCCAACATGGTCTCCGGGGCGTTCGGCGGCATGGGCGGCTGCGCCATGATCGGCCAGACCGTGATCAACCTGGGCTCCGGCGGCCGCGGCCGGCTGTCCGGGGTGGTCGCCGGGGTGATGATCCTGCTCTTCGTGCTGTTCCTCTCCCCGCTGATCGAGCGCATCCCGCTGGCGGCGCTGGTGGGGGTGATGTTCGTGGTCGCCCAGCAGACCTTCGCCTGGGCCTCGCTGCGGGTGCTGGGCAAGGTGCCGGCGAGCGACGTGCTGGTGATCGCCGTGGTGACCGTCATCACCGTCTTCACCGACCTGGCCACCGCCGTGCTCTGCGGCATAGTCGTGGCCGCCCTGGACTTCGCCTGGAAGCACGCCCGCGAGCTGTACGCCGACAGCCACCTGGAAGCCGACGGCAGCAAGCTCTACCGCATCCACGGCACGCTGTTCTTCGCCTCCACCACGCCCTTCCTGGAGCAGTTCGACCCGGCCGGCGACCCGCCGCAGGTCACCCTGGACTGCCGCCACCTGAGCTTCGTCGATTACTCGGCCATCGCTGCGCTGAAGACCCTGCGCGAACGCTACGCCAGGGCCGGCAAGCACCTGCGCGTGGTGCACCTGTCCGAGCGCTGCAGGCAGTTGTTCAAGCGTGCCGGGGTGCAGCACGGCTGATTCGGACGTTCTTCCGAAAACGACCGGCCGCGCTGGTACGCCGGGAACCCTGTGGAATAATGCCGCCCCTTTTCTGACTAGGAGGTCCACATGGTCACTCACTTCCTGATTGGCACCAGCCAGGCCGCTTGCGGGCGCAGCGACCCGAACGTGGCGGGCTCGCAGGTCGCCGCGCAGGTCAGCTGCAAGGCCTGCCGCCGCACCAACGCCTTCACCCAGGCGCAGGACGCCGCGGGTGCCGCCGCAGCCGTCGCGAAGCCCGCCCCGGCTGCGGCGCCGAAGAGCCGGCAGTCCGCCCGCGCAGCGGCACAGCCCGCCAGCGGCGCCGCCTGGCAAACCTGGCAGGCCCGCCTGAGCGCCCTCTCCGGCAAGGCCCGCCTACCCCGCGGCAAGCGCCGCGCCCAGGCCTACGTCTGATCGCGCATGTGCTGGCGACGGCGCCCCCTGCGGGCGCCGTCGTTCGACGGAAGCCAGCCGGCGTCCGCTAGGCGCCCGGGCGGGCACGGCGCTCCAGCTCGGCGACGAACTCCGCCAGCGGCATCGGCCGGCCGAACAGGT
The DNA here is from genome assembly GCF_029201425.1 of Pseudomonas sp. 273. Taxonomy (NCBI): domain Bacteria; kingdom Pseudomonadati; phylum Pseudomonadota; class Gammaproteobacteria; order Pseudomonadales; family Pseudomonadaceae; genus Pseudomonas; species Pseudomonas sp. 273. Next base: position 692,648 of record NZ_CP116775.1, on the reverse strand, counting down.
AGCCCTGCAGGCAGGGCACGCCGCGGGCCGCCAGGTAGTCGCGCTGCGCCGGCGTCTCGATGCCTTCGGCGATGACCTGCAGGTCCAGGCGGCCACAGAGGTCGAGAATGCTGTCGAGGATATGCCGGGAACGGCTGTCGTCGTCGACGGTGGCGACGAAGCTCTTGTCGATCTTCAGCGCGTCCACGTGGAAGCGGCGCAGGTAGGCGAGGCTGGAATGGCCGGTGCCGAAGTCGTCTATCGCCAGGTTCACCCCCAGCTCGCGCAGGTGCCCGAGCAGTTCGTCGGTGTGCGCATCGCTGCCGATCAGTTCACGCTCGGTCAGCTCCAGCATCAGTGTCACCGAGCCCACCGGAAAGGCGCCGAGGAAATCCAGGCAATCGCCGAACAGGCTGCCGCTACGCAGGTTTACGGCGCTGACGTTGACGCCGAGGTGGAAGCCCTCGCCCAGCAGCTGCGAATGCTTCGGCAGCACGGCCGCCAGCTGCTGCAGCAGGGAACGGGTCATGGGCACGATCAGGCCGCTCTGCTCCGCCAGGGGGATGAAGATGTCCGGGCTGACCAGCCCCGCGCGCGGGTGGCGCCAGCGCATCAGCACCTCGGCGCCGATCCAGCGGCCGCCGGTGGCCTCCACCAGCGGCTGGAGGAAGGGCACGAACTCGCCGGCATACATCGCCCGCTCGATCTCGCGGGTGGGCGTCGCCGCGCGCCCCAGCAACCAGTAGCAGCCAATGCCGAACAGCCCGCCGAGCACCGCCAGCATGGCGAACAGCGGCCAGTAGTCGATCCCCATGGTCCGCCACTGGGCGCCGGCCGGGAAGCCGCCGACCACCTGGTAGGGAAAGCGCGTCGAGGCCTGCCGCGTCTCGGCCAGGGGGAAGGCGTCGGGCGTGCCCTCGTGCACCTCGCCCGCCTCGTCCATCCAGCGCGGGCCGACCTGGATCACCAGGTCGCTGCGCTGGTCCACCAGTTGCAGCACGTTGCTCAGGTAGCGCCCGTCCACTGCCGCCAGCACGCCATCGCGGCCCTCGGCCAGGCGGTACACGATCAGCGCGAAGTCCGGCGTCACCGCATTGCCGGGCAGCAGGTTGAGGCGCCCGTCGACGAAAGCGGCGACGTCCACCGGCTCGTCGAAAGCGCCGAACAGCGAGGTGCAGAACACCCTGTCGTCCCGCACCAGGTTGACCGAGCGCACGAAGGGTACGGTGGCGACCTGTTCGCGCAGTACCAGCTCGGCCGCGGAGCAGGGCCCTGCGGCGTAAGCGAGTGTGGCCCGCGCCGAGCCGGCGGCATTGGCGAGCATCACGTCGATCAGGTGCAGCGCCTCGCTGGCGGCGTGCCCCGCCTCGCGCCGGAGGCCGACCTGGGTCTGCCAATAGATGATCACGCCGCCCAGCAGCAGCGGCAGCAGGGCGACCAGCAGGGAAATGCACAGGCGCCAGAGCAGGCGCCGGACTTTGCTCGATCCAGGCATCCGTGTCATCCCCGGCGCCGCCGCTGTCATCGGGGCTCGGCGAGCAGCCTGAGCGGGCACCTGAAACCAGCGTAGATCATTCCGCCTGCGGCACCCTGGCCTCGGTGGCGATCCGCCAAAGGTCGTATAATCCCCGCCTCGTCCCTGCCCCGAGCGCCGAACGACGCCATGCCCAAAGCCCGACTCCAGCCGGAGGGGAATTTCCCCCCCGCGCCCCTGCTGCGCCGCTTCGCGGCCATGTTCTACGACTTCCTGCTGTGCGTGGCCCTGCTGATGGTGGTCACCCTGCTCTACCAGCAGGTGCTGCTGCGCCTGCTGCTGGGTGGCGAGAAGCTCCGGCAGCTCGCCGACCAGGGCGGGCTGGTCGGCGACCCGCTGCTGTCCAGCCTGCTGTTCGTCAGCCTGTTCGCCTTCTTCGCCAAGTTCTGGACGCACAAGGGCCAGACCCTCGGCATGCAGGTCTGGGGCGTGCGCGTGCAGAACGCCGACGGCACCCCGATCAGCCTGATGCAGGCGCTGCTGCGCTTCATGATCGCCATCGGCTCCTGGGCCTGCGGCGGGCTGGGCTTCCTGTGGATGCTCTGGGACAAGGACAGGCGCACCTGGCAGGACCGCTACTCGGAGAGCGTGGTGATCCAGATTCCCAAGGCGGTGCGCAAGGCGGCGCAAGGGCGGGGCTGAGGCTGGGGCGTGAAGGGAGAGGGTGTCGTTCGTGCCGCCGGGGCGTCCGGCGTGGCCTGGGAATCCAATCGCGGACAGAGTCCGCTCCTACGCGAGCCGAGCCATGCCATTCCCCTGTAGGAGCGCGCCCTGCGCGCGAATCGCGGGCAGGGCCCGCTCCTACAATGGGGCGACATGGGAGACGCGAATTTTGATCCAGTCACCCCCGCGAACGAGGGAGCCCAGAAGACAGTTGCTCCTACGCCCGTGCTTCCCTGAACCTGTCTTGCGCCGAGGTGCTCTTCGTAGGATGGGTTGAGCTTGATACCCATGCTGCCGTGGTGATGGGTATCGCTTCGCTCAACGCCATCCTACGAAAAACCGTGCTTCCTGGAACCGTAGGAGCGGACTCCGTCCGCGATCAGGCCCGCCGGCCGCACCGAACCGTCCGGGATATCACCCCGCCCGCTTGAGCAACCAGGCCCCCAGCAGCGCGCAGATCGCCGCCGGCAGCAGCACCGCCAGCAGCGGCGGGAAGTTGAACACCTGGCTCGACGGGCCCAGCAGGTCCTGGGCGATGCGGAAGGTGAAGCCCACCAGCACGCCGGTGAACACCCGCTGGCCGAGGGTCACGCTGCGCAGCGGGCCGAAGATGAAGGAAATGGCCATCAGCACCAGGGCCGCGGTCACCGCCGGCTGCAGCACCTTGGTCCAGAACGCCAGCCAGTAGCGGTTGGTGCTCAGGCCCTGGTCCTTGAGGTAGTGGATGTACTCCCACAGGCCGCTGATGGACAGGGCCTCGGGCTCCATCACCACGGTGCTGAGCAGTTGCGGGCTGAGCTGGATGCTCCAGGCTTCCGTAGGCGAGCTGACCAGTTCGCTGCGCTTCTCCTGCGGGTGCAGCAGGGTGGTGGTCACCTCTTCCAGCGTCCACTGGCCGTCGCGGAACACCGCGCGCTTGGCGAAGCTGGAACTCTTGAGCACGTGGCCTTCGGCGAAGTCGTAGCGGGTCACGCCCAGCAGGGTGCCGTCGGCCTGCACCACGTTGATGTGGATGAACTCCTGCCCCTGGCGGTGCCACAAGCCGTTGCGCGAACTGACCGCGCCGCCGCTGCTCTGCGCCAGCGCACGGTCGCTCTGGGCCTGGGTCTCGGTGTAGGGCACCACGTACTCGCCCACCAGGATGCCGGCGAACATCAGCACCAGCATGGGCTTCATCACCGCCCAGACGATGCGCTGCAGCGACACCCCGGCGGCGCGCATGATGGTCAGCTCGCTGTTGCTGGCCAGGGTGCCCAGGCCCACCAGGCAGCCGATCAGCGCGGCCATCGGCAGCATGTCGTAGGCGCGGCTGGGGGCGGTGAGCAGCACGTATTTCAGGGCCACGCCCAGGGTGTAGTTCTCGTCCAGGGCGCCGAGCTGGTCGATGAAGGCGAACAGCAGGGCCAGGCCGAGGATCACCCCCAGCACGGCAAGGATGGCGACGAAGATGGTGGTGCCGATGTAGCGGTCGAGCTTACGCATGCTTGTGCTCCTTCACGGAGCGTGCGCGCGAGGCCGCCCATTTCAGACTCAGCGGTTCCCAGAAGGCCAGCAGCAGGCCGATGGCCAGGAAGATCGCGTGGACCCACCACAGACCCAGAGCCATGGGGATCTTGCCCTTGTCGAGCATGCCGCGGGCAGCGATCAGCAGGGCCAGGTAGGCCATGTACAGCAGCACCGCCGGCAGCAGCTTGAGGAAGCGGCCCTGGCGCGGGTTGACCTTGGACAGCGGCACCGCCAGCAGGGTGACGATGAACACCAGCAGCGGGATGGAGAAGCGCCACTGCAGCTCCGAGCGCATGCGCGGCTCCTTGCTGGCGAACAGGTCGCTGGTGGGGATGGCGTCGCGGTCGTCGATCTCGCTGCTCACCTCCGGCTTGGGCAGCAGCACGCCGTAAGTGTCGTACTTGATGGCGCGGTAGTCGGCCTGGCCCGGGGTGCCGTCGTAGCGGTAGCCGTCCTTGAGGATCAGGTAGCGGCTGCCGTCGGGGTGGATCTGCTGTTCGCCGGTGCTCGCCACCAGCACCGAGAGGCCGCGGTCCTGGCCGTTGCGCGGCGGGTTTTTGTCGGAGATGAAGATGCCGCCGAGCTGGGTGCGGTCGTTGGTCAGTTGCTCGGTGTAGGTCACCCGCGAGCCGTCGCGCATCGACTGGAAGCGGCCCGGCGCCAGGGTGTCGAACTCGGTCATGGCGTCCTGCTTGTTCAGGATCAGCTGCATCTGGGCGATGCCCTGGGGCGCCAGCGACAGGCTCAGCCAGGCCACCAGCAGCGCCACCAGCGCCGCCGGCGCCATGCTGTAGGCCAGCAGGCGCTGCTGGCTCATGCCGGTGGCGGTGAGCACGGTCATCTCGCTTTCCAGGTACAGCCGGCCATAGGCCAGCAGGATGCCGAGGAACAGGCCCAGGGGCAGGATCAGCTGGAGGAAGCCAGGCAGGCGCACGCCCATGATCATGAACAGCGAGCCGGGATCCAGCATGCCCTGGGCGGCCTGCGCCAGGTACTTGATGAAGCGGCCGCTCATGATGATCACCAGCAGCACGGCGCTCACCGCGCTCATGGTGATCAGCACTTCACGGGACAGGTAACGGAAGACAATCAAACCGGGCACTCCAGGGTTGTCACGCTCGGGCGGCTACGCTCAAACTAGCCGCCGTGAGGCACTGCCGGCCCGTATAGCACGGGGCCGGTGAAAAATACGCGGCATTATCCTGCGATTCGCCGGGCCTGTCACTGCGCAGAAGCCAAGCCGGGTCGCCGACCACCCGCCACTTCGACCCTTCGTCCCGGGGACACCTTGCCATGGAATTCCTTGTAAAAAGCGTCAGTCCGCAAACCCTGAAGACCGCCACCCTGGTGCTCGCCGTCGGCGAAGGCCGCAAGCTCGGCACCGCGGCCCAGGCCGTGGACGCCGCCAGCGGCGGCGCCATCGCCGCCCTGCTCAAGCGCGGCGACCTGGCCGGCAAGGTCGGCCAGACACTACTCCTGCAAGCTTTGCCCAACCTTAAGGCCGAACGCGTGCTGCTGGTGGGCGCGGGCAAGGAGCGCGAACTCTCCGACCGCCAATACCGCAAACTGGTTTCCTCGGTGCTGGCCAGCCTGAAGAACCTGGGCGGCAGCGACGCCGTGCTGGCCCTGGGCGACCTGGCGGTCAAGGGCCGCAACGCCCATGGCAAGGCGCGCCTGCTGGTGGAGACGCTGGCCGATGGCCTGTACGTGTTCGACCGCTACAAGAGCCAGAAGGCCGAAGCGCCCAAGCTGAAGAAGCTCACCCTGCTGGCCGACAAGGCCGACGCCCCCGCCGTCGAGCAGGGCGCCAGGGAGGCCCGGGCCATCGCCAACGGCATGGCCCTGACCCGCGACCTCGGCAACCTGCCGCCGAACGTCTGCCACCCCAGCTTCCTCGCCGAGCAGGCGAAGACCCTGGCCAAGGAGCACAAGGGCCTGAAGGTCGAGATTCTCGACGAGAAGAAACTGCGCGACCTGGGCATGGGCTCGTTCCTCGCCGTGGCCCAGGGCAGCGACCAGCCGCCGCGGCTGATCGTGCTGCACTACAACGGCGGCAAGAAGGACGAGGCGCCGCACGTGCTGGTCGGCAAGGGCATCACCTTCGACACCGGCGGCATCAGCCTCAAGCCCGGCCTGGGCATGGACGAGATGAAGTTCGACATGTGCGGCGCCGCCAGCGTCTTCGGCACCTTCCGCGCGGTGCTCGAACTGCAGTTGCCGATCAACCTGGTGGGCCTGATGGCCTGCGCCGAGAACATGCCCAGCGGCGGCGCCACCCGCCCCGGCGACATCGTCACCACCATGAGCGGGCAGACCGTCGAGATCCTCAACACCGACGCCGAAGGCCGCCTGGTGCTGTGCGACACCCTGACCTACGCCGAGCGCTTCAAGCCGCAGTCGGTGGTGGACATCGCCACCCTCACCGGCGCCTGCATCGTCGCCCTGGGCGCCAACACCTCGGGCCTGATGGGCAACAACGACACGCTGATCCGCCAGTTGCTCAAGGCCGGCGAGCAGGCCGACGACCGCGCCTGGCAGTTGCCGCTGTTCGACGAGTACCAGGAGCAGCTGGACAGCCCCTTCGCCGACATCGCCAACATCGGCGGGCCGAAGGCCGGCACCATCACCGCCGGCTGCTTCCTCTCGCGCTTCGCCAAGAAGTACCACTGGGCGCACCTGGACATCGCCGGCACCGCCTGGATCAGCGGCGGCAAGGACAAGGGCGCCACCGGCCGCCCGGTGCCGCTGCTCACCCAGTACCTGCTGGACCGCGTGAAGTAATGGCAAAGCGCAATCGTTCGATGGGATCGCCGGCATGACGCGGGTCGACTTCTACGTCATCCCCAGCGCCGATCCCGACGCGCGCCTGACCATCGCCTGCCGCCTGGCCGACAAGGCCTGGCGGCAGGGCATGCGGGTGTACCTGCTATGCGCCGACGAAGCCCAGCGCGAGGCCCTGGACGCGCGCCTGTGGAGCTTCCGCAAGGAAGCCTTCGTGCCGCACAACGCCGCCGAGGAAGACGCCCAGGCCCCGGTCACCCTGGGCCTGGGCGAGCCCCCGGCGGGCCGCCACGACCTGCTGGTCAACCTGACGCTGGCGGTGCCGGCCTTCGCCGGCGAGTTCTCGCGCATCGCCGAACTGGTGGTGGAGGAACCGGCCATCCGCCAGGCGGCGCGGGAGAATTTCCGCTACTACCGCGAGCAGGGCTATCCTTTGCAGGACCATCGCCTGCCGCGCCTCTGACGCTTTACGGAAAAATGGACAGCCGCAAGCCCCCGAAAGACCCCGACCACCTGCTCGACGACCTGGAGTCGATCCACGGCCTGCTCGGCGAGCCGGATGGCGAACCGCCCCTGCTCACCGAATCCTTCGAGCCGGACAACATCCCGCTGCTCTCCGACGTGGTGCAGGCCTCGCCACGGCCAGCCCCGGCCGAGGAACAGGCCGACGACGACCTGCCCGCGCCCAGCCGCGAGCAAGCCCGCCTGGACAGCGAACTGCGCGCCGCCGCGCAGCTGATCCTGCAGGACGTCATCGACGACTTCGTGCCGCAGATCGAAGCCGAGCTGCAACGCCGCCTGGAAGCGCGCCTGCAAAGGCTGCTGGCGCAGCGCAAGCCCTGACCGGCGCAGGGCGTATGACCCTTCGCGGTTGTCCGCCGCCGGCCGGAAACACCGATGCCAGGAACAACGGCGGATAACGCCTGCGGCGTTATTCGCCCTACGGTCCCGTGGAGGCCCCGGCGGGCTTTTGCTTGCCGCTTGTAGCTTGTGGCCTGCAGCTTGTTTATATTTGACGGTTTTCCGTTTAGCCGCCTACAGGGTCCCGCCGCGCTCATGGACAAGACCTACCAGCCCCACGCCATCGAATCCCACTGGTACCCCACCTGGGAGCAGAACAACTACTTCGCCCCGCAGGGTTCCGGCGAGCCGTACACCATCATGATCCCGCCGCCGAACGTCACCGGCAGCCTGCACATGGGCCACGGCTTCAACAACGCCATCATGGACGCGCTGATCCGCTACCGCCGCATGCAGGGCCGCAACACCCTGTGGCAGCCGGGCACCGACCACGCCGGCATCGCCACCCAGATGGTGGTGGAGCGCCAGCTGGCCGCCCAGGGCGTGGCGCGCCACGACCTCGGCCGCGAGAAGTTCCTGGACAAGGTCTGGGAGTGGAAGGAGCAGTCCGGCGGCACCATCACCCGGCAGATCCGCCGCCTGGGCTCCTCGGTGGACTGGTCGCGCGAGCGCTTCACCATGGACGACGGCCTGTCCAACGCGGTGAAGGAAGCCTTCGTCCGCCTGTTCGACGACGGCCTGATCTACCGCGGCAAGCGCCTGGTCAACTGGGACACCAAGTTCCACACCGCCATTTCCGACCTGGAAGTGGAGAACCACGACGAGAAGGGCCACCTCTGGCACCTGCGCTACCCGCTTGCCGACGGCCACAAGACCGCCGACGGCAAGGACCACCTGATCGTCGCCACCACCCGCCCGGAAACCATGCTCGGTGACAGCGCGGTCGCCGTGCACCCGGAAGACGAGCGCTACCAGGCGCTGATCGGCACCTTCGTCGAGCTGCCGCTGGTGGGCCGGCGCATCCCGATCATCGCCGACGACTACGTCGACCGCGAGTTCGGCACCGGCTGCGTGAAGATCACCCCGGCCCACGACTTCAACGACTACGAAGTCGGCAAGCGCCACGACCTGCCGCTGATCAACATCTTCGACAAGGACGCGGCGATCCTCGCCACGGCCCAGGTCTTCCACCTCGACGGCAGCGTCAACGCCGAGCTGGACGCCAGCCTGCCGGCCGCCTACGCCGGCCTCGACCGCTTCGTCGCGCGCAAGCAGATAGTCGCCGACTTCGAAGCCGCCGGCCTGCTGGAGAAAATCGACGACCACGCGCTGAAAGTGCCCAAGGGCGACCGCTCCGGCACCGTCATCGAGCCCTGGCTGACCGACCAGTGGTACGTCTCCACCAAGCCGCTGGCCGAACCTGCCATCGCCGCTGTGGAAGACGGCCGCATCCAGTTCGTGCCCAAGCAGTACGAGAACATGTACTTCAGCTGGATGCGCGACATCCAGGACTGGTGCATCAGCCGCCAGCTGTGGTGGGGCCACCGCATCCCGGCCTGGTACGACGAAGCCGGCAACGTCTACGTCGGCCGCAACGAGGCCGAGGTACGCGCCAAGCACAACCTGGGTGACGCCAAGCTGCGCCAGGACGAGGACGTGCTGGACACCTGGTTCAGCTCGGGCCTGTGGACCTTCTCCACCCTCGGCTGGCCGGAACAGACCGAGTACCTGAAGACCTTCCACCCCACCGACGTGCTGGTGACCGGCTTCGACATCATCTTCTTCTGGGTGGCGCGCATGATCATGCTGACCATGCACCTCATCAAGAACGAGGACGGCACCCCGCAGGTCCCGTTCAAGACCGTGTACGTCCACGGCCTGGTGCGCGACGGCCAGGGCCAGAAGATGTCCAAGTCGAAGGGCAACGTGCTCGACCCGCTGGACATCGTCGACGGCATCAGCCTCGACGCCCTGCTGGAGAAACGCACCAGCGGCATGATGCAGCCCAAGCTGGCCGAGAAGATCGCCAAGCAGACCCGCGCCGAATTCCCCGAAGGCATCGCCAGCTACGGCACCGACGCCCTGCGCTTCACCTTCTGCTCGCTGGCCTCCACCGGCCGCGACATCAAGTTCGACATGGGCCGCGTCGAGGGCTACCGCAACTTCTGCAACAAGCTGTGGAACGCCGCCAACTTCGTCATCGAGAACACCGATGGCCAGGACACCGGCGTGAACGGCGAGCCGGTCGAGCTGTCAGCGGTGGACCGCTGGATCATCTCGGCGCTGCAGCGCACCGAGCAGGAAGTCGCCCGCCAGCTCGACGCCTTCCGCTTCGACCTGGCCACCCAGGCCCTCTATGAGTTCATCTGGGACGAGTACTGCGCCTGGTACCTGGAACTGGTCAAGCCGGTGCTGTGGGACGAGAACGCGCCCATCGAGCGCCAGCGCGGCACCCGCCGCACCCTGGTGCGCGTGCTGGAGACCGCGCTGCGCCTGGCGCACCCGTTCATGCCGTTCATCACCGAGGAAATCTGGCAGCGCATCAAGGCTTCCGCCGGCAAGAGCGGCGACACCCTGATGCTGCAGCCCTGGCCGGTGGCCGACGAAGCGAAGATCGACGCCGCCGCCGAAGGCGACATCGAGTGGGTCAAGGCGCTGATGCTGGGCATCCGCCAGATCCGCGGCGAGATGAACATCTCCATGGCCAAGCGCATCGACCTGGTGCTGAACAACGCCTCCCCGAGGACCATCGCCGCCTGGCCGACAACGAGCCGCTGCTGATGAAGCTGGCCAAGCTGGAGTCGGTGCGCGTGCTCGACGAAGGCGAGGAACCGCCGATGTCGGCCACCGCGCTGGTCGGCGAGCTGCAGGTGCTGGTGCCCATGGCCGGGCTGATCGACAAGGCCGCGGAACTGGCGCGCCTGGACAAGGAAATCCAGCGCCTGGAAGGCGAGGTCAAGCGTGTCGGCGGCAAGCTGGCCAACGAAGGCTTCGTCGCCAAGGCCCCGGCCGAAGTGATCGAGAAGGAACGCGCCAAGCTGGCCGAGGCCGAGCAGGCGGTGACCAACCTGATCCAGCAGCGCGAGAAGATCGCCAGCCTGTAAGCGTTATCCACAAGGCCCGCGATGCGGGCCTTGTGCTTTTCGCTTGTGCTACCTTCTGGCGTATCCCCCGGAGGACGCCATGAAGCGCACCAACGCCCTGAACCTGCTGCAAAGCTGCAAGCCCGAGCTGGCCGAGCGCTTCGGCGTGGTCCGGCTCGCCCTGTTCGGCTCCACCGTGCGCGATGCTGCCAGGCCGGACAGCGATGTGGACATCCTGGTGGCCTTCGACGGCCCCGCCACCTCGGAACGCTACTTCGGTGTGCAGTTCTACCTGGAGGACCTGCTGGGCAGCAGCGTCGACCTGGTCACCGAAAAGGCCCTGCGCCCCGAACTGCGGCCCTTCATCGAGGCGGAGGCGGTGAATGTCTGAGGCGTCCGGGCGCGTCTGGCACTTCTATGTCGACGACATGATCACCTGCGCGGAGAAAGTCCTGAGCTATTGCGCCGGCCTCGACCAGCAGGCCTTCGTCGATAACCCGCTGGTCTACGACGCCACCCTGCGCAACCTGGAGATCATCGGCGAAGCCGCGACGCATGTTCCCCCGGAAGCGCGCCAGGCCAACCCGCAGATCCCCTGGCGCATGCTCGTCGCGACGCGCAACCGGCTGATCCACGGCTATCTCGGCATCGACGACGATACGCTGTGGAGCATCGTCCGCGACGAGGTCCCTACCCTGCTGACGCAACTGCGAGTCCTACGCCAACAGCAAACGTAGCCCGTTGTCTCCGGGAACCGACGTTACGGCCGGCGGCGGATAACCGCGAACGGTTATCCGCCCTACGTTTCCAGGGAAGCTCGGTCGTAGGAGCGGACCTTGTCCGCGATAACCCAAGCCACCGGCGCGATTCGCGGATGAGATCCGCTCCTACGCCGTCCCACCCACGCCATTCCCCTGTAGGAGCGCGCCCTGCGCGCGAATCGCGGGCAGGGCCCGCTCCTACAACCAGTCAGAACACCGTGCCAACCGGGTAGACGTAGGCATTCACGTCATGGAAGGGCGTGCGCTGGTAGAACCATTCCAGCCGCGCATGCGGGTCCTTGGCGAAGGCCTTGTCGTCCTTCAGCTTCTTCTCGAACTCGGCCTTCAGCTGCGGGTCCTCGGCGAGCATCTTGCGCGCCATGGGCTCCATCACGTATTCCTCCGGCTCCTCGGCGGACACCAGGGTGGCGTTGAAGAAGCCCCAGGACCAGAAGGAGTCCGGGCTCTCGGCGGTCAGCAGGTTGATCGCCAGCACGCCCAGCGGCTGGTCGGTGTCGATCACCACCGAGCCGGCCGGGAAGGTCTGCAGGCGCTGGAACGGCTTGCCTGTGCCGCTGACCAGCAGGTGCCCCTCGTAGCCGGGGATTTCGTTGGCCGCGGCGCGGTCCGGCTCGAAGCCGCCGGCCAGCTTGATGTCGTCCATGCGGTACAGGGTGACCTCGATGGCGGTCGGCTGCTCCAGGGTCTGCATGCGGATGCCGTGGGCCTTGAGCCGGGCGATGACCTCGCGCCACTGCACCGGCACCACGTACCGCTTCGGCCGCTTGACCACCAGGTCGGGCACCGAGTTGTCGCTGATCGGCACCTGCAAGGTCTTCGGCTTGTTGCTCCAGACAATGGTCCTGGCGCCGGTGATGGGCGACTGCTCGTAGTGGTAGTCGCCGACGACGAAGGGCGTGTGCTGCTCCTTGCCCGGCTTCCAGGTCAGGATCACCTCCTTCTGCGCCTCCAGGCGCTCGCGGTCCTTGGCGATGGCGGCCTTGAGCGACCCGGCGTTGTCGCCGATCACCCGGAACATCGCCTTGAGCATCACGTAGTTGCCCAGCACCTGGGTTTCATACGGGTGCAGCGCGTGCTGCTCGATGAGGATCGAGGGCACGTTGCGGATGTCGCCGTACTGGTTGGAGAAGCGCGCAAGGTCCGTGCGGTAGGGGTAGTAGCCCTTGGCCGGGTCCTGGTTGTCGTTGAGGCTGATGCACTCGTGGACCACGTGGCCGTCTCCTTCCAGTTCCTTGTACACCGGGGCGCGCATGACCTCGTCCATCCACTGGCTGGATGCCGGCGACCAGCCGTTGCCGTTGTGGCAGTAGGAGCTGTCGTAGGGGTACATGGCGCCGTCGGTGGAGTGGGTGTCGGCGAAGAAGCTCAGGTCGTACTGGTTGAACACCCAGGCGACGTTGCGGATTTCCGCGCTGTCGAGCTTGGTGAAGTCGCGGTTGAGGTTCAGGTTCAGGCCATTGACGCGCCAGCCGGTGACCTCCGGGCCGTTCTGGTTGATGCGCCCGTAGGGGCTGCGGCGCAGGTCGCCATCGACGTTCACGGTGGGGATGAAGAGGATGTTGACCTTGTCCAGCAGCCCGGCCAGTGGCTTGCTCCCGGCGGTCATGTCGCGCAGCAGCATGAACATCGCGTCCTTGCCGTTGGCCTCGCCGGGGTGGATCTCGGCCTCGACGAAGAGCGTCGGCTTGCCCGAGCCGTTCAGCCCGGCCGGCGATTTGTCGGCCTCGGTCGAGGCGGTCACCAGCAGCATCGGCTCGCCGCTGGCGCTCTTCTCCGGCAGCTCGCTCAGCAGCAGCCTGCCGCCGGAGGCATCGGCCAGCTTCTTCAGGTAGTCACGGCTCTGGTGGTAGTCGCTGGTCTGCCGGAAGCCGCTGGATTCGGCCAGGGTGATCAGCGGGTCGTCGGGCCTGGCCAGGTAGCGGGTGCTGGCCAGCTTCTGCTCGAACATCGGCGGCAGGATGCGCTGCTTCGCGGCCGCCGGGTAGCCGCTGTCGTCGACGTAGCCGGGCGCCTGGGGCAACGCGGCCAGGGCCGGCAGGCTGCCGGCCAGCAGCAGCGCGGCGTACAGCGGGTGGAATCCTCGATGGCGCATGGGGGGCCTCCTTTCGCGGTGAGCCATGGCCCGGAGAACCTTAGACCATGATCCGCGCGGCCGAAGGGGCCGGTTGTCGCAGGCGTCATTCCGAGGTGGAATGACTACCCGAAGAAAGCTCGCTTGGCGCGGCGCAGGCTTTGGGCCGAAGATCGACGCGCCGGCGCCGCCAAGGCCACCGGCCCGATTTCCACAGGAGCCCGAACCATGTCCGACCTCCCCGCCCGCAATGGCGGCCAGATCCTCGTCGAAGCCCTGCTGCGCAACGCGGTGGACACCGTCTACTGCATCCCCGGCGAAAGCTACCTGCCGGTGCTCGACGCGCTGCACGACGCGCGCGCGATCCGCACCATCGTCACCCGCCACGAAGGCGCCGCCTCGAACATGGCCGACGCCTACGGCAAGCTCACCGGGCGCCCGGGCATCTGCTTCGTCACCCGCGGGCCGGGCGCCACCCACGCGGCCAACGGCGTGCACACGGCCCGGCAGGACTCGACGCCGATGATCCTCTTCGTCGGCCAGGTGGAAAGCGCCTTCAAGGGCCGCGAGGCGTTCCAGGAGGTGGACTACCGGCAGATGTTCGGCGGCCTGGCCAAGTGGGCCACGGAGATCGACGACATCCGCCGCATCCCCGAGGTGGTCGCCCAGGCCTTCGCCGTGGCCCAGTCCGGGCGCCCCGGCCCGGTGGTGGTGGGGCTGCCGGAGGAAGTGCTGTTCGGCACCGCGCAGGTAGCGGACGCGCCCGCCCCGCGCATCCCGCAGGTCGCCCCGCCGCTGGCCGTGCTGGAAGAGCTGCGCAGCCTGCTCGCCCGTGCGCGCAAGCCGCTGCTGATAGTTGGCGGCACCGGCTGGGACGAATCCGCGCGCCGCGCCCTGCAGCGTTTCGCCCGGGCCAACGAATTGCCGGTGGTGGCCTCGTTCCGCCGCCAGGACCTCTACGACAACGACGACGCACGGTACGTCGGCCAGCTCGGCTTCGGCGCCTCGCCCAGGCTCACCGTGCGGGTGCAGGAGGCCGACCTGCTGCTGGTGCTCGGCTCGCGCCTGAGCGAGACGCCCAGCGCCGGCTACACCCTGGTGCAAAGCCCGAAACCCGTCCAGACGTTGATCCACGTCCACCCCGACGCCAGCGAACTGGGCCGCGTCTACCAGGCCGACCTGCCGATCCAGGCCAGCCTGCCGGCCATCGCCGCCGCCCTGGACACCCTGCCGCCAATGGCCGAACGCCCCTGGTCCGAATGGACGGCAGAGGCCCGCGCCGACTACCTGGCCTACTCCACCCCGCCGGCCAGCCCCACCGAGTTGCAGGGCGTGGACCTGGCCGCGGTGGTCGGCCACCTCGCCGAAACCCTTCCCGAGGACGCGGTGATAAGCAACGGCGCCGGCAACTACGCCGTCTGGGTGCACCGCTTCTACCGCTACCGCGCCGCCCGCAGCCAGCTGGCGCCCACCAACGGCGCCATGGGCTACGGCTTCCCCGCCGCCATCGCCGCCAAGCTGCGCGAGCCGCAGCGCGAGGTGGTGTGCTTCGCCGGCGACGGCTGCTTCATGATGTACCCGCAGGAGCTGGCCACCGCCGTGCAGTTCGGCGCCGCGCTGATCGTCATCGTGGTCAACAACGGCATGCTCGGCACCATCCGCATGCACCAGGAACGCGAGTACCCCGGGCGCATCTGCGCCACCGAGCTGCACAACCCCGACTTCGTCGCCCTGGCCCGGGCCTTCGGCGCCCACGGCGAGCGGGTGGAGCGCACCGCGGACTTCGCCGCCGCCTTCCAGCGCGCCCGGGCCTGCGGCAAGCCGGCGCTGATCGAGCTGCGCACCGACCCACGGCAGATCACCCCGGTGGCGCGGCTTCCCTGAAAAGCGCCAAAGGCTTCGCTAAGCTGCATCGGGTCAAGGCATTGTTCCCCGCGACCGGGAACAATGCCTGCCGATTCGCCGGCTAAGGAAGCGCATGAATCCGCAACTGCTCTGGGTCCTGTTCCTGCTCGCCACCGTGGTGGCGCTGTTCGTCCTCAACCGGCCGCGCATGGACGTGGTCGCCCTGCTGGCCATGGTGGCGCTGCCGCTGACCGGCGTGCTCAGCGTGCAGGAAGCGCTGGCCGGCTTCGCCGACCCCAGCGTGGTGCTGATCGCCGCGCTCTTCGTGATCGGCGAGGGCCTGGTGCGCACCGGCGTGGCCTACCGCATCGGCGAATGGCTGACGCACAAGGCCGACAGCGACGAGACGCGCCTGCTGGTGCTGCTGATGCTGGCGGTGGCCGGCCTCGGCTCGGTGATGAGTTCCACCGGCGTGGTGGCGATCTTCATCCCGGTGGTGCTCACCGTCGCCGCGCGCATGAACGTGGCGCCGGCGCGGCTGATGATGCCGCTGAGCTTCGCCGGGCTGATCAGCGGCATGCTCACCCTGGTGGCGACGCCGCCGAACATGGTGGTGCACAGCGAACTGGTGCGCGAGGGCGAGGCGGGCTTCGGCTTCTTCAGCTTCACCCCCATCGGCCTGGTGATCCTGGCCCTGGGCGTGGCCTACATGCTGGTGGCCCGGCGCTGGCTCGGCCACGGCGACGACAGCCCCGGCAACGCCGCGCAACGCCGTTCGCTGCGCGACCTGATCCGCGACTACCAGCTGGCCGGGCGCGAACGCCGGCTGCGCATCCGCGCCGACTCCCGGCTGGCGGGCATGACCCTGGGCGACGTGCAGCTGCGCACCGAGCGCGGCACCAACGTCATCGCCATCGAGCGCCTGGCGCGCTTCCGCCTGAAGATCCTCAGCCCCGGCGCCGAGGTGGTGCTGCAGGCCGGCGACGTGCTGCTGGTGGACATCCTCCAGCCGGGCATCGACCTGCTGCAGCTCTACCACGAGTACGGCCTGGAACCGCTGAGCCTGCACGGCGACTACTTCACCGAACGCGCCCACGAGGTGGGCATGGCCGAGGTGACCCTGCCGCCGGAATCCGCCCTGCTGGGCAAGAGCGTGCTGGAGCTGGGCTTCCGCAGCCAGTACGGGCTCAACGTGGTGGGCCTGCGGCGCAACCGCGAGGCAGTGGTGGACGGCCTGCTGGAGGCCAAGCTGAAGGTCGGCGACACCCTGCTGGTGGTGGGCGCCTGGAAGGACATCCGCCAGCTCCAGGGCCAGGGCCGCGACTTCCTGGTGCTGAGCCTGCCGGCGGAGGTGGACGAGGCCGCGCCGGCGGCCAGCCAGGCGCCCCACGCGCTGCTGGCCCTGGG
The DNA here is from genome assembly GCF_029201425.1 of Pseudomonas sp. 273. Taxonomy (NCBI): domain Bacteria; kingdom Pseudomonadati; phylum Pseudomonadota; class Gammaproteobacteria; order Pseudomonadales; family Pseudomonadaceae; genus Pseudomonas; species Pseudomonas sp. 273. Next base: position 676,196 of record NZ_CP116775.1, on the reverse strand, counting down.
GCTGATGGTGCTGCTGATGGTCAGCGGCCTGGTGCCCAACGTGCTCGCCGCGCTCATCGCCTGCCTGCTCATGGGCCTGTTCCGCTGCATCGACATGGACAGCGCCTACCGCGCCATCCACTGGCAGAGCCTGGTGCTGATCGTCGGCATGCTGCCCTTCGCCCTGGCCCTGCAGAAGACCGGCGGCATCGCCCTGGCGGTGCAGGCGCTGGTCGGCGCGCTGGGCGGCGCCGGGCCCTACCTGATCCTCGCCAGCCTGTTCCTGCTCACCGCGCTGATCGGCCTGTTCATCTCCAACACCGCCACCGCGGTGCTGATGGCGCCGGTGGCCATCGCCACGGCCAAGGCCCTGGGCGCGCAGCCGGCGCCCTTCGCGATGATAGTCGCGCTGGCCGCCTCGGCGGCCTTCATGACGCCCATCTCCTCGCCGGTGAACACCCTGGTGCTGGGCCCGGGGCACTACCGCTTCGGCGACTTCGTCAGGGTCGGGGTGCCCTTCACCCTGCTGGTGATGATCGTCAGCGTGTTGCTGGTACCCTGGCTGCTGCCGTTGTACTGAACGAACAAGGACGCCCCATGGAAGCGAGCAAGACCAAGAGCAGTTTCTACCGCCGCCTGTACGTCGCCTGGCTGGTGGACAGCGGCACGGCCAGCAGCGTGCCGGCGCTGATGGAAGCCACCGGCATGCCCCGCCGCACTGCCCAGGACACCCTGGCGGCGCTGGCCGACCTGGACATCGACTGCGTGTTCGAGCAGCACGCCGGCGAGCGCAACAACGCCGGGCACTACCGCATCCGCGACTGGGGCGCCATCGACCCGCGCTGGATCGCGGCGAACCTGGCGAAGATCAAGGCGCTGCTGGGCTATCCCTGACACCGCACCGTAGTCCGCAAGAACGTAGGGCGAATAACGCTCCGCGTTATCCGCCGCTTGACCATGGCCCCAGGCACTCGGAGTCGAACTGGAAGAGCCGCCCAGTTGGAACGCGGAGCCGACGAGAGCCTGGGTGTAGCGGCGGATAACCGCGAACGGTTATTCGCCCTACGCCCAGGCCACCACCGCGCGGGACGCGCCAGACGAGGGGCATCTGTGGGAAAATCCCCCTCCGCTCCCCTGCCCCGCCGCCTGCCATGCCCAAGCCGCCGAAACGCCTCGCCACGCCGCAACCGCTGCGCGACCCCGCCGCGAAGAAGCCCGACCTGCTGCACCCGCGCAACCGCCACCAGGGGCGCTACGACTTTCCCAGCCTGATCGCCGCCAGCCCCGAGCTGGGCGACTACGTGATCACCAACCCCTACGGCAAGCCCAGCATCGACTTCGCCGACCCGCAGGCGGTACGGGTGTTCAACCGCGCGCTGCTCAAGGCGCAGTACGGCATCGGCCACTGGGAGATCCCTGCCGACTTCCTCTGCCCACCGATTCCCGGCCGCGCCGACTACGTGCACTACCTGGCCGACCTGCTGGCCGAGGACAACGCCGGCAGCGTGCCGCGCGGCCCCGGCGTGCGCGTGCTGGACATCGGCGTGGGGGCCAACTGCATCTACCCGCTGATCGGCCACCGCGACTACGGCTGGCGCTTCCTCGGCGCCGACATCGAGCCCGCCGCTCTGGCCTCGGCGCGCAACATAGTGCTGGGCAACCCGGGCCTGGCCGAGGCCATCGAACTGCGCCAGCAACCCGAGCCGCGGCACATCTTCCACGGCCTGCTGCACAGCGACGAACGCTTCCACGCCAGCCTGTGCAACCCGCCCTTCCATGCCTCGCCCGACGAGGCCCGCGCCGGCAGCCGGCGCAAGTGGAAGAACCTCGGCAAGCTCGACCCCTCGCGCAAGCTGCCGATGCTGAACTTCGGCGGGCAGAGCAACGAGCTGTGGTGCGAGGGCGGCGAGATCGCCTTCCTCAGGCGCATGGCCAGCGAAAGCCGGGAGGTGGCGCAGCAGGTGCTGTGGTTCAGCTCGCTGGTGTCCAAGGCCGGCAACCTCGACGACTTCCGCCGCGCCCTGAAGAAGGCCGGCGCGCTGCAGGTGCGCACCGTGGACATGGCCCAGGGGCAGAAGCAGAGCCGCTTCGTCGCCTGGACCTTTCTCGACTCCGAGGCGCGCCGCGCCTGGTACGGCTGACTAGCGGATGAACTCGCGGCTGACGGCGCGGAAGGTCTCGCTGCCGGCGCGCTCCAGCCATTCGAAGGCGACCATCTCGCGGTTGACGATCACCGCGCCGGCCTGGCGCATGCGCTCCAGGGCCAGGGCCTTGTCCTCCGGGCGCCGCGAGCCGACCGCCTCGGCCACCACGTAGACCTCGCGGTCCTCGGCCAGCAGGCCGAGCACGGTCTGCAGCACGCAGACGTGGGCCTCGGTGCCGCACACCACGAACTGCCGGCGCTCGCCGCCGGGCAACTGCAGCAGGCCCGGGTCGGCCACCGCGGAGAAGGCGATCTTCTCCAGGATGGCCGCGGCCGGCAGCTGCTCGCGCAACTGCGCCAGGGTCGGGCCCAGGCCCTTGCTGTACTGCTCGGTGGCCAGCGCCGGCACGCCCAGGCGCCGGGCCACGGCCAGCAGCCAGGCGCTGTGCTGCAATACCGCCTCGGCGTCGTGGATGGCCGGGAACAGGCGTTCCTGGATGTCGATGATGAGGAGGGTCGAGGTGGGGGCGTGGAGCAGCATGGGGGTGTCTCCTGGGGGTGGTTCTTCTTTTTCGGCTTGCTGTGTTGGGGTGTCAACCGGGAAAGCAGGTCGACACAAACGCAGGGAAGAGAATGAGCAAAGGTGAAGCGCTGGAGCTTGCGTCGAAGTCCGCTCCCTCTCCCCAGCCCTCTCCCTGAAGGGAGAGGGGGCTTGTCCGTGCCCGCGCAGAGGAATGGTTTCAACCTGAGACGTGGTCACCGGCTGACACCGAAATATCTACTCACTCCGAACGGTCCCCTCTCCCTTCAGGGAGAGGGTTAGGGAGAGGGTAACGGCGCCACAGAACACACCATTCCCCACCCTCCACACCAAAGAAAAAGGCCCCTGAACAAGGGGCCCTCCTCTCTTCAGCCATGCACCCTCAATGCCCCGTCACGTCCCCGCGGCGGCTGGTCTCGAAGAGGAACCAGGTACGCTGCTCGGTCTCGTCGATCCAGTTCTCGATGAGGCTGGCGGTGGCGATGTCGTGGTACTCGTCGCACAGGTCGTGGACCTCGCGCATGTAGGCGGTCAGCGACTTGTTGTCCTCCTGCAGCTCGGCCAGCATGTCCAGCGGCTGGACGAACTCGGCGTCGTTGTCGGCGATGCGCTTGATGCGGCCGATGTGGCCGATGGAGCGGATGGTGTTGCCACCGATCTTGCGCACGCGCTCGGCGATGGGGTCGGTCATGGCGAAGATTTCGGTGGCCTGGTCGTCCAGCAGCAGGTGGTAGTCGCGGAAGTGCGGGCCGCTCACGTGCCAGTGGAAGTTCTTGGTCTTCAGGTACAGCGCGAAGACGTCGGCGAGCAGGCGGCTGAGGGCCGCGCTGAGGTCGCGGGTGGCGTCCTTGGAAAGGTCCGAAGGCGTGGCCAGGGCCGGCGCGCGGCGCGGTGCCGGCTTGCTCGCGGCGGCGGGCTTGGCGGCGGCTGCCGGCTTGGCGGCGGGCTTCTTCGCTGCCGGTTTCTTCGCTGCCGCAGGCTTGGCGGCAGCGGGTTTGGCGGCGGCCGGCTTGGCCGCAGCCGGCTTGCTGGCGACGGTCTTGGGTGCAGCGGGTTTCTTCGCAGTGGCTGCGGTTTTCTTCATCTCGATCACCTCAAGGGGTCTTGTGGATGCCGCCCCTGTGCGTGCCGAAACTGGCGGTCCGGGACGAGCCTGGCGCACTCCCCGCGTGTTCCTCTCATGGCGGCGAGTGCGCTCTTGAGCCTACCTCGCCGCGCATCGATTGCAAGTCGTCGGGCCCGCCCAACGCATGGCGCAATGACGCCGGGCAAGGCTCAGGGCTGCACGGCGAAGCGCGCATCCAGGCGGCTGTACCCCATACCGACACCCTTGTGCACCTTGAGTTGCACGGGGATGCGTTCCTTGAGCGCCTCGACGTGGCTGATCACGCCGATGCTCTTGCCGCTGGCGTTGAGGCTGTCGAGGGCATCCAGCGCCACTTCCAGGGTCTCGCCGTCGAGGGTGCCGAAGCCCTCGTCGAGGAACAGCGAGTCGATGCTGGTCTTGTGGCTGACCAGGTCCGACAGCGCCAGGGCCAGGGCCAGGCTGACCAGGAAGCTCTCGCCGCCGGACAGCGTGCGGCAGTCCCGCGCGACGTCGCCCTGCCAGGTGTCCACCACCTCCAGTTCCAGCTCGCCGTCGCTGCGCCGCGCCAACTGGTAGCGGCCGTGCAGGCGCTGCAGCTGCCGGTTGGCCAGGTGCACCAGGTGGTCGAGGGTCAGGCCCTGGGCGAAGCGCCGGTACTTGGCGCCGTCGGACGAGCCGATCAGGCCGTTCAGGCGCTGCCACAGATCGTGGTTCGCCTCCTGCGCGGCGATCTCGGCGAACAGCGCCTGCTGGCTGGCGCGGCGTGCGTCGTCGCCCTGTAGTTGTGCCCGTACCTCGCCCTGGCGCTGGCCCAGTTCGCGCAGTTGCGTGGCGAGGGCCTGCAACTGCTCGTCGAGGGCCGGCAGCTCCAGTTCGCCCAGCGGCTGCGCGCGTAGCTGGCGCTCGGTTTCCTCGGTGGCGACGCGCAACGCCACGGCTTCGGTCAGCGCGGTGTCCAGGCGCGTCTTGAGTTCGCCCAGGCGCTGGCGCTCGCCGTCTTCCAACAGCGCGGCGAGGAAAGTCGCCAGGTCGGCGAACGGGCTTTCTTCCAGAGCCTGCTGCCAGGTGCGCTCGCATTCGGCCAGGGTAGCGCGCGCCTGTTCCAGGTGTGCGGCCAGGCTCTGTTCGCGGCCGAGCAGCGCATCGGCCTGGCGCTGCGCCGCCTGCAGGGCCGACTCAGCCACTTGCAGGGCCTGCTGCGGCTGAAGCTCAGGTGCAAGCTCCGGCAAGGCTTGCTCGCCACTGGCGCTCCAGCGTTCGCGCCATTGCCCGGCCTGCGCGTCGGCTTCCTGCAGCAGGCGCCGCGCTTCGCGCTCGGCCTCCTGCAGTTGCTGGTCCAGCTGCTGGGCCTGCTGCCAGGCGCGCCATTCGCCTTCGCGTTCGGCCAGCCAGGCCGCGCCCTGCTCGGGCAGCGCGGCGGCGAAACCGTCGAGGCTGGTTAGCAGTTCGGCGGCCTGGCGTTCGGCCTGGGCCTGCAATTGCTCCAGGCGTTGCTGTTGTTCCGCCTGGCGCTGCTGTGCGTTGTCCAGATCGCGACGCAGCAGTGCCTCCTGCTGCAGCGCGGCCGCATGGTTGCGCTCGGCGTTCTCGCGGGCGCTGGCGGCCTGCTGCAATTCGCCCTTGAGCGCATCGAGCGCCGCCAGGCGTTCCTGCAGGTCGGCCAGGGCCTGTTCCTGGGCCTGACGGATCGCGGCCAGGCCAGCGGCACCCTCGATGGCGAGGTTCTGTTCGGCCAACTGACGCTGCCATTCGCTATCGAGCTGGTGCAGTTGTTCGCGCAGTTGCTCCAGCTGTTGCCGAGCCTGGGCAGCCTGGGCCGTCACGTCGGACAACTCGTCGCGCAGCGCCACGCCGTCGCTTTCCAGAGCGGCCAGGGCCGCGCGGCATTCGTCGAGGGCGCGACGCGTCTGCGACACGTCCAGCGCCTGGTAGCTGGCGATGGCCGGGTGTTCGTGGGAGCCACACAGCGGGCAGGCCTCGCCGGCCCGCAGCTGGGCACGATAGGCCTCCAGGGCTTGGATACGCTGCTCCTGCTCCAGCAATTTTTCCTTGTCGGCGACCTGCTGTTTCAGCGCCTTGTAGCGCTCGCGCAGTTCGGCGATCGCGGTTTCCTTCTGCGCCTGGCGTTGCTGCAGCGAATCCAACTGGGGCTGCAGGCGGGCGGCCTGCGTGCTGGTCTGCTCGCGGTTCTGCACCAGCTGTTGCAGGCGGTCCAGCGCCCTGCCCTGCTGCTGCAACTGCTGCCAGCGCTCGCGTAGGGCACTTTCGCCGGCGCCTTGCAGCAGGGCCTGCAAGCGCGCCTGTTGCTGCGCCTCGGCCTGGCGCGCCGCGTCCAGCGCCTGCCCGGCATCGGCCAGGGCCTGGCCATGAGAGGCGAGTTGGCCGTGCAAGGATTGGATGGCGGCGGACTCCTGCTCCAGGCGCGCGCGGGCGCCCTGCAGTTCACTACCGAGCTGTTCGCGCCGGGCGAACTGCGCGCGCCAGCCGCCCAGCAGCTCGCCCAGGCGGGCGCGTTGCGGGTGCGCGGCGAGCTGCGCCTGTACTTCGCGGCGCTGCGTGGCGAGTTCATCGATGGCGCGCCGGCGCTGCCCCGCCCACTGCGCACTGTACTGGCTGGCCTGCCACAGGCTGCGCACGACCTGTTCCGCGCAATCCCGCTGCTGGCGTTGCAGGTCCGCCAGGCCGGTCTCGTCCCACTCCAGCACCTGACGCGCCTGTTGCCAGGCCGCATGCAGCGGCTGCAGGCGCGCCGCCGGCTCGCTGGCGGCCAGGCGCTGCAGGTCGGGGGCCGCCTGGAGCAACGCCTCGCGGGCCTGCTGCTCGCGCGCGGCGGTCTGCTGGTGCTGCTGTTCGGCGCGGCCCAGGTCCTCGCGCCAGCGGCGCTGGGCCTGCAGTTCGGCCTGGAGCTGGAGCAGCGGCGCTTCCTCGGTGAGCAGGCGTTCGGCCTCGGCCTGCAGTTCGCCACGCTGTTCCTCGCCGAGCAGCTCCATGCCCTCGGCACGGCTCCGCAACAGTTTCAGGTCACCCTCCGCCGCCTTGGTGCGCTCGAACACGCGCTGGGAGATCAGCCCGTAGATTTCCGTACCGGTGAGTTCTTCCAGCAGCGCGGCGCGGTCGTTGGCGCTGGCTTCGAGGAAGGCGGCGAAACCGCCCTGGGCCAGCAGCATGGACTTGGTGAAGCGGCCGAAGTCGAGGCCGGTGAGCTGCTCGGTCTGGCGCAGCTTGTCGTTGATCTTGTCGGTGAGGATCTCGCCTTCGCCGCCGGCGACGTCGATGCGCGCCAGCTCCACCTTGGGCGCCTGCAGCGCGCCGTCGACCTTGTCGCGGGCCCGGCGCTGGCTCCAGAAGGCGCGGTAGCGGCGGCCCCTGACCTCGAACTCGACCTCGGCGAGGCAGTCGGCGGTGTGGCGGGTCATCAGTTCGTTGCCGCTCTGCGACAGCGTGCTCATGCGCGGCGTGCGGTGGTACAGGGCCAGGCAGATGGCATCCAGCAGGGTGGTCTTGCCGGCACCTGTAGGCCCGGTGATGGCGAACAGGCCGTTGCCGGCGAAGGGCTCGGCGGCGAAGTCGATCTTCCACTCGCCCTTGAGCGAGTTGAGGTTCTTCAGGCGCAGGCTGAGGATGCGCATCAGGCTTGCTCCTCCTGCAGTTCGGCGACCACCTGGCGGTACAGCCCGGACAGCTGCTGGCGCAGCGGCGCCTCCAGCTCCTCGGCGTCCAGGCGTTGTTCGAAGACCTCCTCGGCGGAGAGTTCGTCGAGGGTCTCGCGCGCCTCGCCGAACAGCCCGGCCTGCTGGTTGCCGCGCTCGCGGCGGGTGCGCAGCACTTCCACCGGCAGTTCCTCGCAGAGCTTCTCGACGCGCAGCTGGATGTCGTTCAGGTAGTCGTCGGCGCGCACCAGCACCTCCACCCACACCGGCCGCTCCGGCGTGCCCTGGCTGGCGGCCTCGGCCAGCGCCGCGGGCAGGCTTTCCAGGTCGCCGGCCAGGGACTGCAGGGGCTGGAAGCAGGGCACGGCGAGCGGCGTCACCGCGGGCAGGCCGCTTTCATCGAGGTCCACCAGTAGCACCTCCTTGACCTGCCGCGCCTCGTCGAAGCTCAGGGCGATGGGCGAGCCGCAGTAGCGGATGTGCTCCAGGCCGCCGACCTTCTGCGGCCGATGGATGTGCCCCAGGGCGATGTAGTCGGCCGCCGGGAAGGCGCTGGTGGGGAAGGCTTCCAGGCTGCCGACGTAGATTTCCCGCACCGACTCGCTGGCGCTGGCGCCGACCGTGGTCAGGTGCCCGGTGGCGACTATGGGCAGCCCGCCGCCCAGTTCGGCGCGCTTGGCTTCGGCGAGGGCGAAGAGAGCCTGGTAGTGCGCCTGGATGGCCTGCTGCAGGGCCAGCTGCTTGTCCTGGGCGCTCTGCCCGGCCTGGCTGGCCAGCAGGTCGCGCGGGCGCAGGAAGGGAATGGCGCAGAGCACCGCGCCCGGCGTGCCGTCGCGCCGCGGCAGCACCAGCAGTTGCTGGTCGAGGTCGGCGCCGGCGGCGGCAATCACCCGCGTGCCGAGCACCGCCAGCAGCTCGCGGGACTCCTCCAGCATGGCCACCGAGTCGTGGTTGCCGCCCAGCACCACCAGGCTGGCGCCGGTTTCGCGCAGCTCGACGATGAAGCGGTTGTACTGCTCGCGGGCATAGCTGGGCGGCGCGCCGGTGTCGAACACGTCGCCGGCGATGATCACCGCGTCCACCCCGTGCTCGCGCACCCGCTCCACCAGCCAGCGGCAGAAGGCGCGGTGCTCGGCCTCGCGGCTCTTGCCCATGAAGTGCTGGCCGAGGTGCCAGTCGGAGGTGTGGAGGATGCGCATGCGCTGCTGTCCCGATGCCTGATTCAGCCGGCGATGATACCCGCTTCCGCGGTGCGTCCGCGCCGGGCTGGCTATCCTGAAGGAACGCCGGCCGGGAATCAGACCATGCAACGCCTGCTCAACATGCTCCGCGACCTCGCCATCCTGGTGCGCGCCAACCTGTGGATAGTGCCGGTGCTGGCGGCGCTGGTGGCCGCGGTCTTCTACTTCGTGGCGCCGCCGCCGCCGATGACCGCCACCCTTGCCACCGGCGCCGCCGATGGCGGCTACGCGGCCTTCGGCGAGAAGCTCAGGGCCGAACTGGCCGAGCAGGGCTTCGAGCTGAAGCTGGTGCCCAGCGCCGGCTCGCGGCAGAACATGGACCTGCTGCTGGACGAGCGCGGCGGCGTGGACATCGCCCTGGTGCAGAGCGGCCAGGAACGCCAGATCGACGCCGCGCAGCGGCAGCGCCTGCAGACCCTCGGCGCCATGTTCCAGGAACCGCTGTGGCTGTTCCAGCGCCGCGACGTGCACATCGACCGCATCGCCGACCTGCTGCCCCTGCGCGTGGCCCTGGGCACCCGCGGCAGCGGCACCGAGGCGATCACCGCGGCCATCCTGCAGGCCAACGGCATCAGCCAGGAGCAGCACCCGGCGGGCTGGCAGGCCAGCGGCGGCGACAGCGCGGCGGACGCCCTGCTGGCCGGCAGCCTGGACGCCGCCTTCTTCGTCGGCCCGGCGGAGAACCCGCTGATCCAGCGCCTGGCCGCCAGCGAGCAGCTGCTGCTGGCCGGCTTCCGCCGCGCCGGCGCCTACGAGGCGCGCCTGCGCTTCCTCAAGCGCCTGGAGGTGGGCGAAGGCCTGCTGAACCTGGAGCACGACGTGCCGCACCGCAACCTGACCACCCTGTCGCCGGTGGCCACCCTGGTGATCAACGAGCGCTTCCACCCGGCGCTGACGCCGCTGATCCTCGAGGCCGCGCGCCAGGTGATGCGCCAGGGCAGCCTGCTCGACGCCCCCGGCGCCTTCCCCGCCGCCGAGCCGCGCACCCTGCGCCTGGCCGAGGACGCCGAGCGCTACTACAAGAGCGGCCTGCCGCTGCTGCAGCGCTTCCTGCCGTTCCGCATCGCCTCCCTGGCCGACCGCTACATCATCCTGCTGATCCCCTTCATCGCCATCCTCATCCCGCTGTTCAAGTCCATCGGCCCGCTGTACCGCTGGCGCATCCGCGCGCGCATCTACCGCTGGTACCGCTACCTGCGGGAGATCGACCGGCGCCTGGACGAGCGCACCGGCGTCGCCGAACTCAGCCGCGAGATCGAGCGCCTGGAGCAGCTGGAGGCCGAACTGGCGCGGGTGGAGGTGCCGCTGTCGTACTACAACGAGCTGTACGAGCTGCACCTGCACCTGAACTACGTGATCCGCCGCCTGCGCCAGCTGCGCCGCAACCGCCGCGAACGCGACGGCGAGGCGCCGCTGGACAAGGCCGGGTGAGCGTGGCGCGCCGCGCTCGGGTAAACTGGCGGCTTTGCCACCATCGTCCAGAGCCGAGCCCGAGATGCCGATTCGTCACGCCATCGTCCACCTGATCGACAAGAAGCCCGACGGCAACCCCGCCACGCTGCACGCGCGCGACGCCGAACTGGGCGACTCCCAGGCCATCGAGAACCTCATGGCCGACCTCAACGAAAGCTACAACGCCAAGCCGAACAAGGCCTGGGGCCTGTTCCAGGAGGAATCCGGCGCCTACCCGTTCAGCGGCTGGCTGGCCGAGTACCTGGACGGCGGCAAGGACTTCGTCGCCTTCAGCCGCCAGGCCGTGGAGCACCTGAAGAGCCTGATGGAGGAGTCCAACCTCTCCACTGGCGGCCACGTGCTGTTCTGCCACTACCAGCAGGGCATGACCGACTACCTGAGCATCGCCCTGCTGCACCACAGCGAAGGCGTGGCGGTGACCGAGAACCTGGAAGTGACACCCTCGCGCCACCTGGACCTCGGCCAGCTACACATGGCGGCGCGGATCAACTGCTCGGAATGGCGCAACAACAAGGCTTCCAAGCAGTACATCTCGTTCATCAAGGGCAAGGGCGGCAAGAAGGTCTCGGACTACTTCCGCGACTTCATCGGCTGCCAGGAAGGCGTCGACGCCCCCAGCGAGACGCGCACCCTGCTCAAGGCCTTCAGCGACTACGTGGAAAGCGAGGACCTGCCGGAAGAACAGGCGCGGGAGAAGACCGATACCCTGGTCGACTACGCCACCAGCCAGGCCCGCATCGGCGAGCCGATGGCCCTGGACGCGCTCTCCGAGCTGATGGACGACCAGGCCCCGCGGGCCTTCTACGACTACATCCGCAACAAGGACTACGGCCTGGCCCCGGAAATCCCCGCGGACAAGCGCACCCTCAACCAGTTCCGCCGCTTCACCGGCCGCGCCGAGGGCCTGTCGATCAGCTTCGAGGCGCACCTGCTGGGCAGCAAGGTGGAATACGACGAGGAGCGCGACATGCTGATCATCCGCGGCCTGCCGACGCAGCTGCACGACCAGCTCAAGCGCCGCAAGTAACCGCGAATCGCGGACGGAGTCCGCTCCTACGTGTCCAGGAAGCACGGTCGTAGGAGCAACTGTCTTGCCGGCTGCGCCGATGTGCTCTTCGTAGGAGCGAGCTTGCTCGCGAACCAAGCCCCGCAGCGGAGCCTGTTCGCGAGCAAGCTCGCTCCTACGAGAAGCAGTGCCCCCCGGCAGGGTAGGAGCGGACCTTGTCCGCGATAGCCGGACATTCCGGCGCGATTCGCGGATTAGATCCGCTCCTACGTCCCCCCACCCACGCCATTCCCCGTAGGGCGCATAACACCTACGGCGTTATCCGCCGTTGTCCCGGCTGTAGGAGCGGGCCCTGCCCGCGATTCGCGCGCAGGGCGCGCTCCTACAAGGGAATGGCGTGAAGGGAATGGCGTGGCTGGCGCTTTTCGTAGGAGCGAGCTTGCTCCTACGAAGGGCCAAGGGCCGTGGCTCCTGCGTTTCAGCGCGCCTCGATGCGGAACCCCACCCGCGGGAAATGCACATGCACCACCCCGGCGCGCGGGTCCTCGCGGCGCAGGATCAGTTCCTCGCTGCCCAGGTGCAGCAATTCCCCTTCCACCGGGTCGACGCCGTAGTCGGTCGCCGCCACCACCACCCGCTGGCCGGCCTGCAGGCCGTTGGGATCGGCGAAGGGTTCGTCCGGCAGCGCCGCCGGCTGGCTGTCGCGGGCCACGGCGATGGCATCCTCGCTGCTCATCTCGCTCGACGCGCCATGGCCGAAGCCGAGCACCCGGCCCAGCCAGGCCTGCACCGCGGGGTAGGCGTCCACCAGCGGCGAGGTCACCGGGGTGGCCTTGACGAACCAGAGCACGTGGGCCACGGCGAAGTCCGCCAGGGACGGCTCGCCGAACAGGAAGTCGCCCTCCTCCCGCGCCAGTTGCTGCTCCAGCCGCGCCATGAACACCGGCCACTGCTGGCGCGCCTGCTCGGCCGGCAGGCGCGCGGCGCTGCCGCCGCTGAACAGTTGGCTGCGGTCGGCGACGAAGGCCTTGAGGAATTCCGGCGGCAGCTTGCCGAAGCGCACGGCGATGGATTCGGGCTGGAACACCAGGCTCACGCCGTGCTGGAACAGCACCGAGTCGGCCCAGGCGGCGAAGGCCGCGACGGTGAACTCCTGGCCTTCGGGGAACAGCGCCAGGGTGGCCTTTTCCTGCTCCAGGCGGCGGGCGATCAGCGCGGTGTCGCAGTAGACGTCGGCGCCCACCTGCAGCACCGGGGTCTTGCGGTAGCCGCCGGTGAGCGCCATCAGGTCCGGCTTGGGCATGATCGGCGGGATCAGCACCGATCGCCACGACAGTTGCTTGAAGCCCAGCAGCAGGCGAGCCTTCTCGGCGAAGGGGGAAGTCGGGTAGTGGTGCAGGATCAGCTCGGACATGCGGGGCTCCGTTGGCCGGCGTTGAGGGCCTTCCAGCTTACCCCGCCGCGGTGCGCGGTCCTACCCGTTCGAAACTATGGCGGGCTATCCGCCGCGCTGATGGCCAGGGCCGCGCCGGCCAGCACCAGGCGCTCCTTGGCCGGCTTGCCCAGGGCCTTGATCGCGCGCTCGCGGCGCAGCGCCTCGCCCTTGCCGGCGCAGGCCTCGACGTAGACCAGCGCCTGCGCCGGGCTGGAATGGAAGAAGCGCGCGCCGCGCCCGCTGCAGTGCGCCTCGAAGCGCCGCTGCGGGTCGTCGCTGATGCCGCAGTAGAGCGCGCCGTTGGCGGCACGCACCAGGTAGACGAACCAGGGCTTGGGCTCGGCCAGGCTCATGTCCAGACCCGCTGCTGCATGCGCTCGCAGTAGCCGACCAGCCGCTCGTATTCGCGCGCCATGTGGTTCAAGGGGGTTTCCAGGGTGCTGAGGATCAGGTTGGCGAGTATCCCATAGGCGGCGGCATCGGCGCTGCAGGGCTGGGCGCCGCCGAAGTACGGCAGGTCGCCGAGCATGCCGTCGAGGGCGTCGAGGTCCTGGCGGGCGAAACTCAGCAGTTCCTCGCGGCTGTGGGCGGTCAGCCCGCGGCCGCGCATCTCGCCGCGGATCTTGCGGCGGATCAGCGCCCCCACCAGCGGCCGCACCGGGCCGGGCACGCCGCGCAGCAGCACCGGGGCGACCTGCCGCCAACCGTCCGCCTCCAGCCAGCGGAAGTACATCAGCAGCGGCGTCAGGTGCTCGTCGCACAGCCGCGTGATCGACACCGCCCAGCCACGGCCGCGGGCGTCGAGGCCGGCGTCCAGGTCCAGGGCGAAGCGCTGCTGCAGGTCGTGGATGATGATCTCGGTGTCGGCGACGGTCTGCCCCTCGACCTTGATGAAGGGCAGCTTGCCCTTGGGCCCCTTGCGCGGGTCCGTCACGTGCTGCACCTGGTATTCCAGCCCGGACAGGCGCAGGAAGGTCTCCAGCTTCAGGCAGAAGGGGCTGACGTTGGGCACATTGAAGGCCGGGGGGAACTGGAACAGGGTGATCATGGCGGGGCTTCCTGCGCGGGCTCGCCTGACATTTAAGCCCATGGCTCGCGCCCCGGCGAGCCCTGTCACAGTGCTATCAGACTTGACTGATGCCCGGGCCGCGCTAGCCCCGGGCCTGGAACGCCGCCAAGCCCTTGCGCGCCTGGCGGCGGATGGCCGCCTGCACCGGCGGCGCCCAGCCCAGCAGCAGGCCCTTGGCGCCCAGCGCCTGGCGGGCCCAGCGCCAGAGATCGAAGTCGTCCTGGTGGCGGACGATCAGCCCGGCCTCGAAGGCGAAGCGCGCCTGGATGCGGTTGACCACCGGGCGCCCGGTCTGGGTGAAGGTGTAGCACGCGGTCCAGCGGGCGCCGCCGTTGCGCTCGTCGGCCCAGACCTGGTCGAACTCCAGCTGCAGGTCCTGGGCGCGGCGCATGAGCATGCGCCACATGTCGGCGGCCTCCACGCCGACCAGCTCGCCGAAGGCGGGGTCGCGGAAGTGCACGTCCGGCGCGTAGCAGGCGGCCATGGCCTCGCCGTCGCGGCGCTGGAAGGCCTGGTAGAAGCGGGTGATCAGCTCGGCGTTGGGATGGGCCATGGCGGGGCTCGCAAGGGTGGGTACGGGCCATTGTCCGGCCTCCGGGGGCTGGACACCATTGTCATTATCGACAACATTGTGATCGATACCGCCATCCATCAAGCGCCACGCCATGTTGCCAGTCGCCCTCTACGTCTGCCCGCAAACCGTGCTGTCCAGCCTGGGCCTGGCCCTGGACAGCCTGCAGCTGGCCAACCGCCTGGCCGGCCGCGAGCTGTTCCGCGTGCGCCAGGTCAGCGCCGATGGCGCCGCGGTGCCACTCGCCCACGCGCGCATCGAGGCGCAGGCGGCGCTGGCCGCCGTCGCCAGCGACGAGCTGCTGCTGATCCCGGCCACCGGCAGCGACATCCCGGCCATGCTCGCCGGCAACCCGGCGCTGCTCGCCTGGCTGCGCCAACAGCCGCGGCAGCGGGCGCTGGGCAGCCTGTGCAGCAGCGCCTTCCTGCTGGCCGAGGCCGGCCAGCTCGACGGCCACCGCGCCACGACCCACTGGGCGCTGGCAGCGGAGTTCCGCCGGCGCTACCCGCGGGTGAAGCTGGAAGCCGACGCCCTGTGCACGGAGGACGGCGCCCGCCTGTGCTCCGGCGGCGCCCAGGCCGGGCTGGACCTGTGCCTGCAACTGATCGCCCGCCACGGAGGCCGCGCCCTGGCCCGCCAGGTGGCCGCCGTCCTGGTGTTCGACGACGCACGCGGCAGCCAGGCGCGCTACGCGCCGCTGTTGCCGCAACCACCACGCAGCACCCTGGCGCCGCTGCTGGACTGGCTGCGCCAGCACCACGCCGAGCCCATCGACCTGCCGGCCATGGCCCACCGCGCCCACTGCTCCAGCCGCACCCTGCTGCGACGCTTCCACGCCGAACTGGGCATGACGCCCAACGAATACCTGCAACGCCTGCGCATGGACGCCGCCCGCGAGGCCCTGGCCGATCCGGCGCGCTCACTGGAGCGCATCGCCAACGAGGTGGGCTATGCCGACCGGGCGAGCTTCGCGCGGCTGTTCAAGCAGTTGTGCGGGGAGTCGCCGGGGGCTTATCGGCAGAGGTTGCAGGGGCGGCTGGCGGCGCCTTGGATCGCGGACGGAGTCCGCGCCTACGACAGCGGCCAAGCGTAGGGCGAATAACCGTTCGCGGTTATCCGCCGCCATCCATGCCACCAGGACGTCCGGCGTGGCCGGTGAATCCGATCGCGGACAAAGTTGCTCCTACAGGGAAATGCCACGCCTTCCGGCAACCTGTAGGAGCGAGCTTGCTCGCGAACGGACTCCGCAGCGGGGTTTATTCGCGAGCAAGCTCGCTCCTACGAAGAGCATTTCGGCGCGGGCCGCAAGACAGTTGCTCCTACGACCGTGCCTCCCGGAACCGTAGGAGCGGACTCCGTCCGCGATCTAGCGCGCAGGGCGCGCGCCTACAAGGGCACGGTATCGCGGTTATCCGCCGCCGGCCGCTCAGCTGAACCACTCCATCGCCGTGCGCCACACGCACACGCCGATGAAGTATGCCGAGGCCGCGAACCACAGCCACAGCAGCCAGGTCTGGTCCACCGGCTGCTGGAGGATCAGCAGGGCGCTGCTGAACATCCAGACGAAGGTCACCGCGATGTTCAGCGGCATGAACTGGCGCACCCGGAAGGGGTGCAGGAACTTCATCCGCGTCAGTGTCAGGGCGGCCAGCACCAGCACCGTGACCAGGCTCACCCAGGGGCCGGGGCCGAGGACGAAGAAGTACACCGCCACCACGTTCCAGGCCGCGGGGAAACCGACGAAGTAGTTGTCCTTGCTCTTCATGTTCACGTTGCAGAAGCAGAACAGCGAGGACACCAGGATGACGCCGACGATGGCCAGCTCGCTGTGCACCGGCAGCGGCACGTAGCGGTAGATGAAGATCGCCGGGATGAATACGTAGGTGAGGTAGTCGATCACCAGGTCCAGGGTGGAGCCGTCGAAGTGCGGCAGCACCGCCTTGACGTCGAACTTGCGCGCCAGGGTGCCGTCCAGGCCGTCCACCAGCAGGGCCACGCCCAGCCACAGCAGGCAGGCCTGCGGGCGGTTGTCGACCAGCGCGAGCAGCGCCAGCAGGGCCAGGATGACGCCGCTGGCCGTCACCGCATGGGCGCTCCAGGCCTTGGCTTTGCTCAGGTTCAACGGGGTGAGGATCAGGTTCACGGCGTTTCTCTTTTGTCAGGCGGCAGTGCGAGCTACTTCAACGTATAGCCCATCCGTGGGTTTCCACAGGATGCTCCCGGGTATCGGAACACCGATCCGGCGGCCGAGTTCAGCCGGCCGGCTTCGGCGGGGCGTGGAAAAGGCCAGGATACGCCGAAGCGCACCCGCAGCGCCAAGGGCGCTGACGAGCGTAGGAAGGCTTTGCGACGGCTTTCGGACGCCAGGGACACGGCGCGGCCCGCGGGGCCGCGCCGGCCGGGGTCAGTGGATGATCTGGCTGAGGAACAGCTTGGTGCGGTCGGACTGCGGGTTGTCGAAGAACTGGTCCGGCGGCGCCTGCTCGACGATCTCGCCCTTGTCCATGAAGATCACCCGGTTCGCCACGGTGCGGGCGAAGCCCATCTCGTGGGTCACGCAGAGCATGGTCATGCCGCTCTGCGCCAGGCCGATCATGGTGTCCAGCACTTCCTTGACCATCTCCGGGTCGAGCGCCGAGGTGGGTTCGTCGAACAGCATGATCTTCGGCTTCATGCACAGCGCGCGGGCGATGGCCACGCGCTGCTGCTGGCCGCCGGAGAGCTGCCCGGGGAACTTGCCGGCCTGCTCGGGGATGCGCACCCGCTCCAGGTAGTGCATGGCCACTTCCTCGGCTTCGCGCTTGGGCATCTTGCGCACCCACATGGGCGCCAGGATGCAGTTCTGCAGCACGGTCAGGTGCGGGAACAGGTTGAAGTGCTGGAACACCATGCCGACCTCGCTGCGGATCGCCTCGATCTGCTTGAGGTCGTTGGTCAGCTCGGTGCCGTCGACGACGATGCTGCCCTGCTGGTGCTCCTCCAGGCGGTTGATGCAGCGGATGGTGGTGGACTTGCCCGAGCCCGACGGCCCGCAGAGGACGATGCGCTCGCCCTGGCGGACGGTGAGGTTGATGTCCTTGAGCACGTGGAACTGGCCGTACCACTTGTTCACGCCCTTCATCTCGATCATCACGTGATCGCCGATGGCCGGGACGGTCTTGTTGCTGGCTTCAGACATGATGACGAACTCCTAACGCTTGTGGCCGGTGTCCAGCTTGCGCTCCAGGTGCATGGAGTAGCGGGACATGCCGAAACAGAAGATCCAGTAGACCAGCGCGGCGAACACGTAGCCCTCGGTGGACATGCCCAGCCAGGCCGGGTCCGCGGTGGCGCGCTTGATGCTGTTGAGGAAGTCGAACAGGCCGATGATGATCACCAGGCTGGTGTCCTTGAACAGCGCGATGAAGGTGTTGACGATGCCGGGGATCACCAGCTTCAGGGCCTGGGGCAGGATCACCAGGCCCATCATCCGCCAGTAGCCCAGGCCCATGGCCGCGGCCGCCTCGTACTGGCCCTTGGGGATGGCCTGCATGCCGCCGCGGACCACCTCGGCGATGTAGGCGGCCTCGAACAGCACCACCATCACCATGGCCCGCAGCAGCTTGTCGAGGTTCATGCCCTCGGGCAGGAACAGCGGCAGCATCACCGAGGACATGAACAGCACGGTGATCAGCGGCACGCCGCGCCAGAACTCGATGGTGGTGACGCACAGGACCTTGATCGCCGGCATCTTCGAACGCCGCCCCAGGGCCAGCAGGATGCCCAGCGGCAGCGCCCCGGCGATGCCCACCGCGGCGATCACCACGGTCAGCATCAGGCCGCCCCACTGGCTGGTGGGCACGTTGTCCAGGCCGAGGAAGCCGCCGTGCAGCAGCCAGTAGGACACCAGCGGCAGCGCCAGCAGGTAGGCCAGGCCGTACTTGAGCTTGTGCTGGAACTGGCGCAGGAACAGCGGCGCGGCGCCGACCACCACCAGCAGCACGTTGAGGTCCACCCGCCAGCGCAGCGCCTCGGGGTAGAAGCCGTACATGTACTGGCCGATGCGGGTGCTGATGAACACCCAGCAGGCGCCCTCGCGGCTGCAGTCGGCGCGGCTCTCGCCGACCCAGTCGGCCTTGAACACCGCCCATTCCAGCAGCGGCGGGACGATCAGCCAGATGACGTAGAGCCCGGCCAGGGTCAGCAGGGTGTTGAACCAGTTGGAGAACAGGTTGGCGCGCAGCCAGCCGATGACCCCGACGCTCAGCGCCGGCGGCGGCAGATCGGGCTTGAAGGTATGGTTCGCCATGGCTGCCCCCTAGCGTTCGATCAGCGCGATGCGCTTGTTGTACCAGTTCATCAGCAGCGAGATGCTCAGGCTGATGGCCAGGTACACGCTCATGGTGATGGCCATGGTCTCGATGGCCTGGCCGGTCTGGTTGAGCACGGTGCCGGCGAACAGCGAGACCATGTCCGGGTAGCCGATGCCGGCGGCCAGCGAGGAGTTCTTCGCCAGGTTCAGGTACTGGCTGGTCAGCGGCGGCACTATCACCCGCAGCGCCTGCGGGATGATGATCAGCCGCAGCGTCTGCCCCGGGCGCAGGCCCAGGGAGCTGGAGGCCTCGGTCTGGCCGTGGCTGACCGCCTGGATGCCGGCGCGCACCGTCTCGCCGATGAAGGCGGCGGTGTAGATCGACAGCGCCAGGACGATGGACACCAGTTCCGGGATCACCACCCAGCCGCCGCGGAAGTTGAAGCCCTGCAGCACCGGCACGTCCCAGTGCACCGGCACGCCGGCCACCTGGATGGTCAGCGCCGGCAGCACGATCAGCGTGGCCAGGCCCGTGAGGAACACCGGGAAGGTCTTGCCGGTGGCGTGCCGGCGCACCTTGGCCCAGCGCCAGAGCACGGCCCAGGCCACCAGGGCGAGGAGGATGGCGATGAGGAACGCCGGCATCGCCTCGGTGGCCACCGGCGCCGGCATCTGCATGCCGCGGTTGTTGAAGAACAGCAGGCCGCCGACGCTGAGGCTCTGCCGCGGCCCGGGCAGTTGCGCGAGCACGGCGAAGTACCAGAAGAAGATCTGCAGCAGCGGCGGGATGTTGCGGAAGGTCTCGATGTACACCGTGGCGATCTTGCGGACCAGCCAGTTCGGCGACAGCCTGGCCACGCCGAGGATGAAGCCGATGATGGTCGCCAGGACGATGCCGATCACGGTCACCAGCAGGGTGTTGAGCAGGCCGACGAAGAACACCCGCCCGTAGGTGTCGGACTCGCTGTAGTCGATCAGGTGCTGGGAGATGCCGAAGCCGGCGCTGTTGTTCAGGAAGCCGAAGCCGGACTGGATGCCGCGGTGGGCGAGGTTGGTCTGGGTGTTGTCGAAGAGGAACCAGCCGAACGCCACCACGGCGACGACGGCGATGATCTGGAAGGCCCAGGCGCGCACGGCCGGGTCGCTGAGCGACAGGCCGCGGGGACGCCGGGCTTTGACGGAATTCTGCATGTAAGCCCTCTCGCAGGCCGCCCACGCGGGCACGGGGCTACGCCCGTGACCGCGCGGGGGACCTCACGTCGTTCGAAACAGCGCCCGCGCCCAGGATCCGGGCGCGGGCCGTGGGAGGTCAGCGCACCGGCGGTGCGTACTGCAGACCACCCTTGTTCCACAGGGCATTGAGGCCGCGCTTGATCTTCAGATCGCTGCCTTCGCCGACGTTGCGCTCGAAGATCTCGGCGTAGTTGCCGACCTGCTTGACGATCTGCACCGCCCAGTCCTTCGGCAGCTTCAGGTCCTTGCCGTAGTCGCCCTCGGTGCCCAGCAGGCGGTTGATGTCGGGGTTCTTCGAGGACTTGGCCATCTGCTCGACGTTCTTCGAGTCGATCCCCAGCTCCTCGGCGTTGAGCATGGCGAACAGCGTCCAGCGGACGATGTCGAACCACTCCTCGTCACCCTGGCGCACGGCCGGGCCGAGGGGCTCCTTGGAGATCACTTCCGGCAGCACCACGTAGTCGTCCGGCTTGCCCAGCTTGATGCGCTGCGCGTAGAGCTGCGACTGGTCGGAGGTGAGCACGTCGCAACGCCCGGACTCCAGCGACTTGGCGCTCTCGTCGGAGGTGTCGTAGGTGATGGGGGTGTACTTGAGGTTGTTCGAGCGGAAATAGTCGGACAGGTTCAGCTCGGTGGTGGTGCCGGCCTGGATGCACACGGTGGCGCCGTCGAGCTCCTTGGCGCTGGTCACGCCGAGCTTCTTGTTCACCAGGAAGCCCTGGCCGTCGTAGTAGGTCACGCCGGCGAAGTTCAGGCCCATGGCGCTGTCGCGGGAACTGGTCCAGGTGGTGTTGCGCGAGAGCACGTCGATCTCGCCGGACTGCAGCGCGGTGAAGCGCTCCTTGGCGGTCAGCGGGGTGAACTTGACCTTGCTGGCGTCACCGAAGACCGCCGCGGCGATGCCATGGCAGACGTCCACGTCGATGCCCTTGTAGACACCCTTGGAGTCGGCATAGGAGAAGCCCGGCAGGCCGTCGCTGATGCCGCACTGCACGAAGCCTTTCTTCTTCACCGCGTCCAGGGTGGCGCCGGCCTGGGCCATGCCGCTGAGCCCTAGAACGCTCAGGGCGGTCAGCACCGCCAGTGTGGATTTCACCATCTTCATCGATCACCTCCAGTTTGCTTTTATTCGTGTTGGAGTCCCGGCCCACTCGCCCTCGTGAGGCGATCGCAAGGTCTGCTCCGGACCTTGCATCGAAGTGGAAACCTTAGGTCAGTCTAGCCGGCTCTGCGGATACGTCCCGCGCCACCGCCCAGGCTGCCCGCTCGCGGATGACGCGAGCCGGACGTATTGCGGGGGCCGCCGTCACCTCGGCGGCCTGTTCAATGGGCTGCCCGCCCCGCCGACGGCACTGGTTTCCGGATGGGGGTCGGATAGAGTGTTACGCCGGCGGGACGGATCGCAGCCTGGTGCCTGAGTTAGCAAGGGCCGTACCAGAATGCGTCCAGCCCCCCGTTTCGGCGAAGGTCAAGTCGATAAGTTATGGCAAAGCGACATCCTTTTCGCAGAATCGCCGATCCTTCTTCCGGTGTGCGCGCCTTTGCGGCGCACATGCCCCATCCTGGAGCCCCCGATGAGCCAACCCCTGCTACTCGAACCCACCCAGCCGGCCGACTCGTGCGTCATTTGGTTGCACGGCCTGGGTGCCGACCGTTACGACTTCGAGCCGGTGGCGCGCATGCTGCAGACGATATTGCCGCGCACCCGCTTCATCCTGCCCCAGGCGCCCACCCGCCCGGTGACGGTGTTCAACGGCATGCCGGTGCCCAGCTGGTACGACATCAAGGCCATGGCGCCGGCCAGGGCCATCGACGAGGCGCAGCTCGAGGCCTCGGCGGACGCGGTGATCGCGCTGATCGAGGGACAACTGGCCCAGGGCATCGCGCAGCAGCGCATCGTCCTGGCCGGCTTCTCCCAGGGCGGCGCGGTGGTGCTGCACACCGGCTACCTGCGCTGGCCGGGCGAGCTGGGCGGGGTGATGGCGCTTTCCACCTACGGCCCGACGTTCGGCGACGACCTGCAACTGCCGGAGGCGAAGCGACGGCAGCCGGCGCTGTGCCTGCACGGCACCTACGACGACGTGGTGGCGCCCGCCATGGGCCGCGCCGCCTACGACTTCCTCCACGGCCAGGGCGTGGCCGTGCAGTGGCGCGACTACCCAATGGCCCACGAAGTGAGCAACCAGGAGATCGCCGACATCGGCGCCTGGCTGCGCGAGCGCCTGTAACGCCCGCCGGCCGATGCCGGCGCGGCACCTTCCACCGGGGCCCGGGCGCGCGTCCGGGGCGTCTGCGCGGTGCGTTCCAGGCGCTGGGAAGGGACCTCGTCCGGGTGGGCCGACCGCTGGTCGGTCCAGCCGGCCAGCGAATTGCCAGTACGCAAAAGTCATTAATACTGAAGTTCCCGAAGGACGAACCAGACTACGGAGAGTCGTCGTGCCCCTCAGCGGAACCTGTCGAAAGCCCCCTCAGCCATGAAGCCGACCCAGTGGCAGCAGGATATCCAGCAGTTGCGCCACCTGCGGCTGTTCCAGAACGTCGCCGGGACCGCCTTGCAGCGGCTGCTCAACGAATTCCGCGCGCTGGAGCTGGAAGCCGGCGAGGTGCTGCTTTCGCCCTTCAACCGCAACCACTTCCTCTACCTGGTGCTCGAAGGCCAGCTCAAGGTCTACCTCGGCTCGCTGGACAATTCCCCGGTATCCACCCTGGGCAGCGGCGACTGCGCCGGGGAAATCAGCTTCATCGACCATGACCACCCGTCGGCCTACGTGGTGGCCACCGAGGCCACCCGCGTGCTGCGCCTGCACCGCGAGGCGCTGCTGAGCCTGTTCGAGCACTCCCCGCAGCTGATGCAGAACCTGCTGGAGATGCTCTGCGCGCGGGTGCGCCAGGGCAACCGGATCATCCTCAACACCGAGCAGAACGCCAACATCGACACCCTCACCGGGCTGTTCAACCGGCGCTGGCTGGAGCACGTCTACGACCGCGAGAGCACCCGCTGCGCGTTCAACCAGCAGCCGCTGGCGATGCTCATGCTGGATGTCGACCACTTCAAGGACTACAACGACCGCCACGGCCATCTGGCCGGCGACTACGCCCTCTGCCTGGTGGCCCATACCCTGCGCAGCCAGCTGCGGCCCAAGGACAGCATGGCGCGCTTCGGCGGCGAGGAATTCGTCATCCTGCTGCCGGAAGTGAGCCTGGACGAGGCCCGCGCCATCGGCGAGCGCCTGCGCATGAGCCTGGAGCAGATCGACTCCTTCTATTCCCCGCTGGGCGCCCTGCCCGGCGTCACCGTGTCCCTCGGCGTGGCCGAGATGTACCTCCAGGAGAGCCTGCAGGGCCTGCTGCGGCGCGCCGACGAGGCCCTGTACCGGGCCAAGCAGCACGGCCGCAACCGCCTCTGTGGCTGATCCACGGCAAGCTTTGGCCGGCACTGGCGGCGCACGGATTTCGCCTGGATGGCAACTTGCTTTACACTGGCGGCCGTTCAATCCTTAACCACTACGAGATCACCGTGCTCAAGGCACTCAAGAAAATCTTCGGCAAGGGCGAGGGCCAAGCGCCCGCCGCAACGCCCACCCCCGCCCCCTCCTCCCCCGCAGCCGCCAGCCAGGACGGCGAACAGCGCCCGCGCAAGCCGCGCGCACCTCGCCCCGAAGGCGAGCGCAACGACAAGCCGCCGCGCCCGCCCAAGGCCGACAAGCCGCGCGGCGAACGCCAGGACAAAAACGAACGCCAGGACCGCGGCGACCGCCCGGACAAGGCCGAGCGCGCCGACAAGCCGCCGCGCGAGAAGACCGAGAAGGCCGAGCGCCCGCGCCGCGAGCGCAAGCCCAAGGCGCCCGTGGTGGACAACTGGAAGCTGGAAGACTTCGTGGTCGAGCCGGCCGAAGGCAAGACGCGCTTCCACGACTTCAACCTCGACCCGCGGCTGATGCACGCCATCCACGACCTCGGCTTCCCCTACTGCACGCCGATCCAGGCGCAGGTGCTGGGCTTCACCCTCAGGGGCCAGGACGCCATCGGCCGCGCCCAGACCGGCACCGGCAAGACCGCCGCGTTCCTCATCTCGATCATCACCCAGCTGCTGCAGACGCCACCGCCCAAGGAACGCTACATGGGCGAGCCGCGCGCGCTGATCATCGCGCCGACCCGCGAGCTGGTGGTGCAGATCGCCAAGGACGCCGTGGGCCTGGCCAAGTACACCGGCCTGAACGTCATGAGCTTCGTCGGCGGCATGGACTTCGACAAGCAGCTCAAGACCCTCGAGTCGCGCTACTGCGACATCCTCGTGGCCACCCCCGGCCGCCTGCTGGACTTCAACCAGCGCGGCGAGGTGCACCTGGACATGGTCGAGGTGATGGTGCTGGACGAGGCCGACCGCATGCTCGACATGGGCTTCATCCCCCAGGTCCGCCAGATCATCCGCCAGACCCCGTACAAGGGCGAGCGCCAGACCCTGCTGTTCTCCGCCACCTTCACCGACGACGTGATGAACCTGGCCAAGCAGTGGACCGTGGACCCGGCCATCGTCGAGATCGAGCCGGAGAACGTCGCCAGCGACACCGTCGAGCAGCACGTCTACGCCGTGGCCGGCAGCGACAAGTACAAGCTGCTGTACAACCTGATCGCGCAGAACGACTGGACCCGGGTGATGGTCTTCGCCAACCGCAAGGACGAGGTCCGGCGCATCGAGGAACGCCTGACCAAGGACGGCATCAGCGCCGCGCAGATGTCCGGCGACGTGCCGCAGCACAAGCGCATCAAGGTCCTGGAAGGCTTCCGCGAAGGCAAGATCCGCGTACTGGTGGCCACCGACGTGGCCGGCCGCGGCATCCACGTCGAAGCCATCAGCCACGTGATCAACTTCACCCTGCCGGAAGACCCGGACGACTACGTGCACCGCATCGGCCGCACCGGCCGCGCAGGCTCCACCGGCACCTCCATCAGCTTCGCCGGCGAGGACGACGCCTTCGCCCTGCCGCCGATCGAGGAACTGCTGGGCCGCAAGATCACCTGCGAGATGCCGCCCACCGAGCTGCTCAAGCCGGTACCGCGCAAGCACTGAGGCCGGCGCGATGACGAAAGGCGAAGCCGCGAGGCTTCGCCTTTTTCGTTTCCGCCGGCGTTACGCCCGGTGACGCCGGGCGCCCGCGGTGACGCACCCGGGCGGTGCATGGCGCTCCTCGCTTCCTGCCGGGCCCGCCGGGACGACGCCCCCCTTCGCCCCACCAACAATGGCACCCGGCCATTGTCCTGCCTGGGCCGCGGGTGTCCGACTGAGCAGATAAACGAACGGCCTGATCGATTTTGTTTACGTTCGTAAATAAATTTGCACGCTTCTTGCAGAATTTTTTACGACGTCCTCCAGACCTTCGGAATCCCGCCCATGCCCTTGCGCGCCAAGCTTGCCCTGAGTTTCCTGCTGATCGGCCTCATCCCGGTGCTGGTCATGGCCATGGTGGTCTACCACCAGGCCAGCCGCGCCCTCGAAGAACAGAGCCTGAACGCCCTGGAGGCGGTGGCCAGCATCAAGCAGCGGCAGCTGATGGACGCCTGGCAGGCCCGCCACGACCAGCTCAGCAGCCTGGCCGGCAACCTCGGCGCCAACTACGCGGGGCTGGAGAGCGAGGCGCTGGTCACCACCGCCAACTACGACCGCCCAGTGTTCGAGAACTTCACCAGGACCTTCGGCTACCGCGAGCTGCGCCTGGTGGCCAGCGACGGCAGCGTGGTCTTCAGCCTCGGCCGCGGCGCCGACTACCAGCAGGACATGAACGCCCCACAATGGCGCGACACGCCCTTCGGCCGCTTCGTCCGCGGCGCGCTGGCCAGCGGCAAGGCGAGCATCAGCGACCTGGAGCCGGCCCTGGATGATAAGCAGCCGGTGCAGTGGCTGGCCGCGCCGATCAAGGACCACGACAAGCTGCAGCTGCTGCTGGTGCTGGAACTGCCGCTGAAAGCGATCAACGACGTGATGCAGAGCCGCCAGGGCCTGGGCGAGGCCGGCGAGACCTACCTGGTGGGCGGCGACGGGCGCCTGCGCTCGGATTCGGTGCGCTTCGCCGACCACCACGTGCGCCGCGCCGGCGACACCCCCGCCGCCCTCCCCGGCCAGGCCAGCGAGAAGGCCCTGGCCGGCGAGCAGGGGCGCCTGACCGAGACCGGCCTGAGCGGCGAGACGGCGCTGAAGTCCTTCGTGCCGCTGAACCTCGACGGCCTGCACTGGGCGCTGGTGGCGGAAATGGACCAGGGCCAGGCCTTCGCCCCGGTGCGCAAGCTGATGTGGCAGATGCTGGTGCTGGGCCTGCTGACCCTCGCCGGCGTGGCCGCCGGCACCTGGCTGGTCAGCCGCAGCGTGATGCGCCCGCTGGGCGGCGAGCCGGCGAGCATGGCGGCCCTGGCCCAGCGCCTGGCCAACGGCGAGCTGAAGCTGGCCGGCGGCGCCGAGGCCGCCAGCGGCCTGATGCAGGCCCTGCACGAGATGGCCGCGGCCTGGCGCCAGGTGGTGGAGCGCCTGCGCCAGGCCAGCGAAGCGGTGGGCGACGCCAGCGGCGACATCCTCGACGCCGCCGGGCGCACCAGCAGCCACCTCGACCAGCAGCAGGAAGCCCTGGAGATGGTGGTCAGCGCCGTCGACCAGATGGCCGCCACCGTCCAGGAAATCGCCGGCAGCGCCAGCCGCAGCGCCGACGGCAGCGCTGCCGCGCGCGAGGCCTTCGTGACCATGCAGGACACCCTGCAGCGCATGATCGGCCGCCAGGACCAACTGCTCGCCGGCCTGCGCGACGCCGACCGGGTGGTGCAGGCCCTGGCCGGCGACAGCCAGCAGATCAACTCGGTGCTGGAGGTGATCCGCTCCATCGCCGAGCAGACCAACCTGCTGGCCCTCAACGCCGCCATCGAGGCCGCCCGCGCCGGCGACGCCGGCCGCGGCTTCGCCGTGGTGGCGGACGAAGTGCGCAGCCTGGCCCAGCGCACCCGCAGCGCCACCGACGAGATCGTCACCATAGTCGGCGCCCTCGGCGACTCCTCCAGCCAGGCCCAGGCCAGCATGGGCGGCGCCACCGAACAGGCCCATACCCTGGAGCACGACACCCAGGCGGTGCTGGACTCCCTCGGCGCCCTCGACCAGTCCCTGCAGGGCGTGCACGCCATGGCCTTCCAGATCGCCGCGGCGGCCGAGCAGCAGGCCGCCACCACCCAGGAGGTGAACCAGCACATGCACCGCCTGAGCGACATGACCGCGGAAAACCGCAAGACCGCCGCGCACACCCGCGACTGCGGCGAGCACCTGCGCAAGGTGGCTGGGAGCCAGGAGGCGTTGGTGGCGCAGTTTCAGCTCTGAAGGCTTTTGCTCGCGAACGGCACTCACCGGAAATGTCGGCGGGTTGGTTCAGCGCCTTTCCCTCTCCCCAGCCCTCTCCCTTCAGGGAGAGGGCTGGGGAGAGGGAACGGACTCAACCCAAGGCACAGCAGCCACCGGCAAGCACCCTTCGCAAGCAAGCTCGCTCCTACAGGCTGACGCCGAACCTCAACGCCAGAGCCCTCCATCCTTGCCGCCCCCACACGCAAAACTCCAGAATGGAAAAATCATCCATCCCGGAGCCCCGGCATGCCCATCGCTCTTCCCCCACCCGCTGCCGCCCGCCTGACGCGGAGACGTCCATGACCGAGGTCGACTTCCTGATCATCGGCGCCGGTATCGCCGGCGCTTCCACCGGCTACTTCCTCGCGCCCCACGGCAAGGTCGCCGTGCTCGAGCGCGAATCCCATGCCGGCTACCATTCCACCGGCCGCTCGGCGGCGCTGTACACCGTGGCCTACGGCACACCCCAGGTGCGCGCGCTGACCGCCGCCAGCCGGGCCTTCTTCGACGCCCCGCCCGAGGGCTTCGCCGAGCACCCCATACTCACCCCGCGGGGCGAGCTGACCGTGGACTTCGAAGGTGCCCCCGAGGAACTGCGACGCCAGTTCGACAGCGCCCGCGCCAGCGTGCCGGAGACGCGCCTGCTGGACGCCGACGAGGCCTGCGCCATAGTCCCGGTGCTGCGCCACGAGAAGGTCCACGGCGCGATGTTCGACCCCACCGCCGCCGACATCGACACCGACGCCCTGCTGCAGGGCTACCTGCGGGGCATTCGCCGCAACGGCGGCAGCGTGCAGTTCGACAGCGAGGTGCTCGCCGCGGCCTACGTCGACGGCCAGTGGGAGGTGCGCACGGCCCAGCAGCGCTACCGCGCGCCGGTGCTGGTCAATGCCGCTGGCGCCTGGTGCGACAAGCTGGCCGAACTCGCCGGCGTCGCCCCGCTGGGCCTGCAGCCCAAGCGCCGCGCGGCCTTCCTCTTCGCCCCGCCAGAGGGTGTGGACAGCCACGCCTGGCCGCTGCTGGTGAGCCTGGACGAATCCTTCTACTTCAAGCCCGACGCCGGCCTGCTGCTCGGCTCGCCGGCCAACGCCGACGCGGTGGAGCCCCACGACGTGCAGCCCGAGGAGCTGGACATCGCCCTGGGCATCCACCGCATCGAGGAACACACCACCCTCGCCATCCGCCGCCCCAGCCACACCTGGGCCGGGCTGCGCTCGTTCGTCGCCGACGGCGACCTGGTGTCCGGCTACGACCCGCAGGCGCCCGGCTTCTACTGGGTCACCGGCCAGGGCGGCTACGGCATCCAGACCTCGGCGGCCATGGGCCAGGCCAGCGCCGCGCTGATCCGTGCTGATGAGCTGCCCGAGGTGCTGGTGCGCCATGGGCTGAGTGCGGATGGGCTGGCTCCGGCGCGGCTCAAGCCGAGGTCAAGCGGCGGATAACCGCGAACGGTTATCCGCCCTACGCCACACCAGCCGTGGCATTCCCCTGCGCGCGATTCGCGGGCAGGGCCCGCTCCTACAGGTTGACGCCGAACTTCCCGCCCACGCCGAACGGCCCCCTCTCCCTTCAGGGAGAGGGCTGGGGAGAGGGGACGGAGTCAACCTGACACACAGCCGCCACCGGCAAGCGCCATTCGCGAGCAAGCTCGCTCCTACAGGTTGACGCCAGACTTCCCGCCGACGCCGGGCGGCCCCCTCTCCCTCAGGGAGAGGGCCGGGGTGAGGGAGCGGAGCCAGCCTGGCACACACAGCCGCCGGCAAGCACCGTACGCGAGCACGCGAAGACAGTCCCTTCCGCGTGACCATGTCCGCGCACACCGGACGTTTCCCACCGTCCGGCGCGCCCATCCCGAATGGCCCGCCTGCGCGGTGGCCGGGAGAATGCGGGTCGGCCCATCCCGGGCCGATCCCTTTCCTGCTTGCGAGAAACAGCCATGAACGATCTGAAAGTACTCAACGAAAACGAAATCGACCAGGTAGCCGGCGGCTTCCTCTTCGGCATGCTGGGCGACCTGTTCGGCACTTCCGGCTCGCAGTCCGGCGGCCTGCTGGGCGGCGTGTTCAACGTGCTGCAGAACCTGCCGATCGTCGGTGGCCTGTTCGGCCTGGTCAACAGCATCTTCGGCGGCCTGTTCGGCGGCGGCTCCTCCAGCAACCCGCGCTGAACGCCAGGCGGCGGATAACGCCGCCGCACTCTCTTTCGCCCCGGGCGGACTACCCCCTACGAGGGATGCCAGTGCCCCGGCGCTGGCCTAGTCTGACTTGCAACGACAGCCATATGGAGGGACCGCCAGACGAGATGATCTGCCTTTCCAACCACGGTATCCAGCGCAGACATGCGCCCAGGCCCCAGCGAACCGCTCATTTCGCCGGGGCCTTTTCTTTGGGGGACGGAAAAGTACGACCGTAGGATGGGTTGAGCTTGCGATACCCATCTGGCCGGGGTGATGGGTATCGCTTCGCTCAACCCATCCTACGAAGAGGTCGTACCTTGGCTCAGCCGCCGCTGAGGTTCATGAAGCGCAGTACCTGTACCTCGCCGCCGGCGCTGAACTCATGGCGGGCGGGCTTGCGTTGCAGGGCGGCGTGCAGGGCGTCGAGGATCGGCCCATCGTGCAGCGGGTGGCGGCGCAGCAGACCGCGCAGGTCCAGGGAGTTCTCGTGGCCCAGGCACAGCAGCAGGCGGCCCTCGGCGGTCAGGCGCAGGCGGTTGCAGGTGGCGCAGAAGTTGTGCGAGTGCGGCGAGATGAAGCCGATGCGCGTGCGCGGGTGCTGCGCCAGGCGCACGTAGCGGGCCGGGCCGCCGCTGTGCTCGGCGCTGTCCAGCAGTTCGTGGCGTTCGGCGATCAGCGCGCGCACCTCGTCGCTGGAGCAGAAGCTCTCCTCGCGGTCGCGGCCGACCTGGCCCAGGGGCATTTCCTCGATGAAGCTGATGTCCAGTTCATGGGCGATGGCGTAGTCCACCAGGGCCGGCACCTCGTCGGCGTTGCGGCCCTTCATCACCACGCAGTTGAGCTTGATGCCGGCGAAGCCCGCCGCCTGCGCCGCATCTATGCCGCGCAGCACCTGGTCGAGGCGGCCGGTGCGGGTGATGGCCTGGAAGCGCTGCGCGTCCAGGGTGTCGAGGCTGATGTTCAGGCGCGCCAGGCCGGCGCTGCGCAGGTCGCGGGCGTAGCGGGTGAGTTGCGAGCCGTTGCTGGTCATGCACAGCTCGCGCAGGCCCGGCAGCGCGGCCAGGCGTTCGCAGTGGCCGACGATGCCGGGGCGCACCAGCGGCTCGCCGCCGGTGAGGCGCAGCTTGCGCACGCCGCCGGCGACGAACAGCCGGGCCACGCGCTCGATCTCCTCCAGGGTCAGTACCTGCTGGCGCGGCAGGAAGCGCATGTTCTCGGCCATGCAGTAGACGCAGCGGAAGTCGCAGCGGTCGGTCACCGACAGGCGCAGGTAGTCGATCTTGCGGCCTTGGCCGTCGATCCAGTCGGGCATGTGGGTGCTCCGGTTGATGCTTTGGCGAAGGCGGATGATCCGGCCCTCTCCCCAACCCTCTCCCTGAAGGGAGAGGGGGCTGTCCAGTGCGGCGATAAACTCCGCCGCCTCACTGCACCAGCGGCGAATCCGCGCCCTCGAAGGCGAAGCCCTCGATATGCGCCTCGCCGGCCAGCACGGCGATGTACTGGCTGACCGCGCGCTGCAGCACCTGGGCGCGCAGGTAGGCGGCGATGCGCGGGCGGGCTTCGGCGAAGGGCAGCGGCTCGCCGCCTTCGCGCGCCAGCAGTTCCACCACGTGCAGGCCGTAGCGGCTTTCCAGGGGCTGGGCCAGCAGGCCGGGGGTTTCGCGCAGCAGGCGCTTCTCGAACTCGGGCACGGTCTGGCCGGGCTCGATCCAGCCCAGGTCGCCGCCTTCGTCCTTCGACGGGCAGGCGGAGAAGCGCATGGCTTTCTCGGCGAAGCGCTCGGGGTGTTCGCGCAGCTCGGCCAGCAGCGCCAGCGCCTGTTCGCGGGCCTTGGCGCGGCCTTCCAGGTCGTCCGGGGCGCAGGCCAGCAGGACGTGGCGCAGGCTCATGCGCCAGGGGCTGGTCAGGCGGCCGGGGTTGGCCTCGTACCATTGCCGGCAGCTGGCTTCGTCGGCCTCGGGTGTGCCGACCTCACGGTCGACCAGGGCGCGGATGCGGGCTTCCTCGGGCGCCTCGCCCTCCTCCGCCTCGGCGCTCAGGCCCAGCGCGTCGGCACGCTGCAGCAGCAGCTGGCGCACCACCAGCGCGCGGCAGGCGCCCTGCAGCGCCTCGGCGTGGCTGGTGGCGGGGTGGTACTGGAGTTCGCGGGCCAGTTCGCTTTCGTCGATGGCGACGCCGTTGACCGCAAGCTTCGGCAGCTCGACATGTTCGACACGGTTCTCGTAGTGGGAGCAACTCATCTGGATCACCTTCGGGGGCGGCGGATGACCGCGAACGGCCATCCGCCCTAGGGGTTGGCGCGGTGGTTCAGGCCACGCGGCGCTTCTGGCGGACCACCTGGTAGCGGCGGCCCAGGTACCACACCGGGGCGCTGACGATGTGCACCAGGCGGGTGAAGGGGAACAGCACGAACAGCGTCAGGCCGAGCATCACGTGCAGCTTGTAGACCAGCGACACCGGGGCGATGGCCTCGGCCGCGGCCAGCGGCTGCAGGGTGACGACGGACTGCGCCCAGTCGGCCAGCATGACCATCACCGAGCCGTCCAGGTGGTGGGTGGAGGCGACTATGGTGGAAAGGCCGAGGATCAGCTGGGCGTAGAGCACCAGCAGGATCATCAGGTCCGAGGCGTTGCCGGTGGCGCGCACCCGCGCGTCGGTCAGGCGGCGCAGGATCAGCCCGGTCAGGCCGATGAAGCAGAGCACGCCGAAGAAACCGCCGGAGACCATCGCCAGCAGTTGCTTGTGCTCGGTGCTGATGAGGTGCTCGTAGACGGCATGGGGGGTCAGCAGGCCGACGAAGTGGCCGGCGAGGATGAACAGCACGCCCACGTGGAACAGGTTGCTGTACACGCGCATGCCCTTCTTGCTCAGCATCTGGCTGGAGCCGGCCTTCCAGGTGTATTGCGAGAGGTCGAAGCGCGCCCAGCTGCCCACCAGGCAGATGAGCAGGGCGACGTAGGGGTAGACCCCGAACAGCAGGGTATTCAACGACATGATCAGGCTCCTTGGCTGGCCACCCGGCGCGGCGGCACCGGCTGGGCGACCCATTGCAGGGGTTGTTCGAGGGCGCTGGAGGGCTGCCGCGGGTTCGACGGGCAGCCGGCGGCGGGCTCACTGAAGCTCACCTGGGTTTCCTCCCAGGCCTTGTCCAGCGCCTCCAGGCTGTCGTCGCGAGCCTCCTGCTCGCAGTCGCGGTGCAGCGCGGCCAGGTCCGGGCGCTCGCCGGAGAGTTCCAGCAGGCCGTGGAACACCGCGGCGTAGGCGCTGCCGCGCTCGTCCAGGCGCGCCGCCAGCAGGGCGAGGATGTGCGCCACCTCGGCCAGGCCGGCGCGGGCCGCCGGCGCGTCCTGCAGGGCGAGGAACTCCAGGTACAGCGGCAGGTAGTCCGGCAGCTCGTTGACGTGGATGGCCAGGCCCGCGGCGTTGTAGCGGTGCAGCAGGTCGACCATGGCCTGGCCGCGGTCGCGGGACTCGCCGTGGACATGCTCGAAGAGCAGCAGCGAGACCGAGCGGCCGCGTTCGAACAGGCCGTCGTAGCGCGCCTGCACGTCCAGCAGGTCGCCCTGGCAGAGTTCGTTGAGCAGCGCGGCGAGGCCGTCGCGCTGCGCCTCGGGCAGGTCGCAGGTGCGGATCAGCGCGTGCAGCGCCAGGTTTTCCTCGCGCACTTCCGGCCGCGGGTAGTCCAGCAGCAGTGCGCAGAGCTTGAGCAGTTGGCTATGGCTGTGGCTGTGACTGTTCATGGTCGTCACTCCTGGATCTGTACGGTCTGGATGACGTCGCGGCGGTCCACCGGCTTGCCGCCGAACAGGTTCACGCCGGAGTTGCCCGAGCAGCCGCTGCCGAAGCTGAAGCCGCAGCCGCTGCGCTCGGCGAAGGCGTCGGAGAGCGCCTCCTCGCGGTGCGCGGTGGGGATGACGAAGCGGTCCTCGTAGTTGGCGATGGCCAGGTAGCGGTACATCTCTTCCACCTGCTGCACCGAGAGCCCGACCTTGGCCAGCACCTCCAGGTCCTGCCGGCCTTCCACGTGCTCGGCGCGCTTGTAGGCGCGCATCGCCAGCAGGCGCTTGAGGGCGCGCAGCACCGGCGCGGTGTCGCCGGCGGTGAGCAGGTTGGCCAGGTACTGCACGGGAATGCGCAGGGACTCGACGTCCGGGATCACCCCGTCGCTGCCGATATGGCCCTCGGCGGCGGCGTTCTGGATCGGCGACAGTGGCGGCACGTACCAGACCATGGGCAGGGTGCGGTATTCCGGGTGCAGCGGCAGGGCCAGCTGCCAGTCCATGGCCAGCTTGTACACCGGCGACTTCTGCGCGGCCTCGATGACGCTGTCCGGCACCCCGTCCTTGCGGGCCTGGGCGATGATCTTCGGGTCGAAGGGGTCGAGGAAGATCTCCAGCTGCTTCTGGTACAGCTCGCGCTCGTCGGCGCAGCTGGCCACTTCATGGATGCGGTCGGCGTCGTAGAGCAGCACGCCCAGGTAGCGGATGCGGCCCACGCAGGTTTCCGAGCACACGGTCGGCTGGCCGGCCTCGATGCGCGGGTAGCAGAAGATGCACTTCTCGGACTTGCCGCTCTTCCAGTTGAAGTAGATCTTCTTGTACGGGCAGCCGCTGATGCACATGCGCCAGCCGCGGCACTTGTCCTGGTCGATCAGGACGATGCCGTCCTCCTCGCGCTTATAGATCGCGCCACTCGGGCACGAAGCCACGCACGCCGGGTTCAGGCAGTGCTCGCACAGGCGCGGCAGGTACATCATGAAGGTGTTTTCGTACTCGCCGTAGATGTCCGCCTGGACCTGGTCGAAGTTCTTGTCGTGGCGGCGCTTGGCGAATTCGGTGCCGAGGATTTCCTCCCAGTTCGGGCCCCACTCGATCTTCTGCATGCGCTGCCCGCTGATCAGCGAGCGCGGCCGCGCCACCGGCTGGTGCTGCGCCTTGGGCGCGGTGTGCAGGTGCTGGTAGTCGAAGTCGAAGGGTTCGTAATAGTCGTCGATCTCCGGCAGGTCGGGGTTGGCGAAGATGTTCGCCAGCACCCGGAACTTGCCGCCGATGCGCGGGACGATGGAGCCGTCGGCGTTGCGCACCCAGCCGCCCTTCCACTTCTGCTGGTTCTCCCACTCCTTCGGGTAGCCGATGCCGGGCTTGGTCTCGACGTTGTTGAACCAGGCGTATTCCATGCCTTCGCGGCTGGTCCAGACGTTCTTGCAGGTGATGGAGCAGGTGTGGCAGCCGATGCATTTGTCGAGGTTCAGCACCATGCCGACTTGCGAACGAATTTTCATGGCGTCTCTCCTCAAATGTCCCGGGGCAGCGGCTGCGGCAGGGCGTCGCCGCCCAGGCCACCGTGTTCCGGCTCGTCGAGCCAGTCGACCTTGTTCATCTTGCGCACCACCACGAACTCGTCGCGGTTGCAGCCCACGGTGCCGTAGTAGTTGAAGCCCCAGGCCTGCTGGGCGTAGCCGCCGATCATGTGGGTGGGCTTGAGCACCACGCGGGTCACCGAGTTGTGGTGGCCGCCGCGGGTCTTGGTGGTCTCGCTGCCGGGCACGTTCACGATGCGTTCCTGGGCGTGGTACATCAGCACCATGCCGTCCTTCACCCGCTGGCTGACCACCGCGCGGCAGGTGGCGGCGCCGTTGGCGTTGAAGACTTCCACCCAGTCGTTGTCCTCGATGCCGGCGCGCTTGGCGTCATGCTCGCTGAGCCAGATGATCGGCCCGCCGCGGGACAGGGTGAGCATCAGCAGGTTGTCGCTGTAGGTGGAGTGGATGCCCCACTTCTGGTGCGGGGTGATCCAGTTCAGGGTGATCTCGGTGTTGCCGTTGGGCTTCTTGTTGAACAGCTTGTCGGTGCTGCGGGTGTTGACCGGCGGCCGGTAGCTGACAAAGCCCTCGCCGAAGGCCTGCATCCACGGATGGTCCTGGTAGAACTGCTGGCGGCCGGTGATGGTGCGCCACGGGATCAGCTCGTGGACGTTGGTGTAGCAGGCGTTGTAGCTCACGTGCTCGTCTTCCAGGCCCGACCAGGTGGGGCTGGAGATGATCTTGCGCGGCTGCGCCTGGATGTCGCGGAAGCGGATCTTCTCCTCTTCCTTGGGCAGCGCCAGGTGCTCGTGCTCGCGGCCGGTGAACTTCGACAGCGCGTTCCACGCCTTGACCGCCACCTGGCCGTTGGTTTCCGGGGCCAGGGCGAGGATCACCTCGGCGGCGTCGATGGCGCTCTCGATGCGCGGCCGGCCCTGGCTGACGCCCGGCTCCAGCACACGGTGGTTGAGCTCGCCGATCAGCTTCACTTCCTTCTCGGTGTTCCAGCCGATGCCCTTGCCACCGTTGCCCAGCTTGTCCAGCAGCGGGCCGAGGGAGGTGAACTTCCTGTAGGTGTTGGGGTAGTCGCGCTCCACCAGGTGCAGGGTGGGCATGGTGCGCCCCGGCAGCGGCTCGCACTCGCCTTTCTTCCAGTCAGTGCCGCCGAAGGGCTGGGCCAGTTCGTTGGCGGTGTCGTGCAGCAGCGGTACGGTGACCAGGTCCTTCTCCACGCCCAGGTGGCCGACCGAGACTTCGGAAAACTTCCTGGCGATGGCCTTGTAGATCTCCCAGTCGCTTTTCGCTTCCCAGGCCGGGTCGGTGGCGGCCGACAGCGGGTGGATGAAGGGGTGCATGTCGGAGGTGTTGAGGTCGTCCTTCTCGTACCAGGTGGCGGTGGGCAGGACGATGTCCGAGTACATGCAGGTGGAGGACATGCGGAAGTCCAGGGTGGTGACCAGGTCGAGCTTGCCCTCGGCGCCCTGCTCCACCCAGTCCACCTCGGTGGGGCGCGGGCCGCCGGCCTTGCCCAGGTCCTCGTTCATCACGCCGTTCTTGGCGCCCAGCAGGTACTTGAGCATGTACTCGTGGCCCTTGCCCGAGCTGCCCAGCAGGTTGGAGCGCCAGACGAACAGGTTGCGCGGGAAGTTCTGCGCATCGTCCGGCTTCTCGCTGGCGAAGCGCAGGGTGCCGGCCTTGAGCTCGCGCACCACGTAGTCCTGCACCGGCAGCCCGGCCTTCTCGGCGTCGGCGGCGATGCGCAGCGGGTTGCGGTCCAGCTGCGGCGCGGAGGGCAGCCAGCCCATGCGCTCGGCGCGGATGTTGTAGTCCACGGCGTGCTCGGGGAACTGCTTGCTGTCGGCCAGGGGCGAGAGCACC
This sequence comes from Pseudomonas sp. 273, assembly GCF_029201425.1. Taxonomy (NCBI): domain Bacteria; kingdom Pseudomonadati; phylum Pseudomonadota; class Gammaproteobacteria; order Pseudomonadales; family Pseudomonadaceae; genus Pseudomonas; species Pseudomonas sp. 273. The sequence continues at coordinate 639,749 of NZ_CP116775.1, read as the reverse complement.
TCGTGCATCGACAGCTTTTCATGCCGCCACTGCGAGCTGTGCAGGTAGAAGAAGCTGGTGCCGTTCATCTGCCGCGGCGGGCGGCTCCAGTCGGTGCCGAAGGCCAGGGGCACCCAGCCGGTCTGCGGGCGCAGCTTCTCCTGGCCGACGTAGTGGGCCCAGCCGCCGCCGCTCTGGCCGATGCAGCCGCACATCATCAGCATGTTGATGACCGCGCGGTAGTTCATGTCCATGTGGTACCAGTGGTTCATCGCCGCGCCGATGATCACCATGGCCTTGCCGTGGGTCTTGTCGGCGCTGTCGGCGAACTCGCGGGCCACCTGGATGGCGCGGGCGGCCGGCACGCCGGTGATGCGTTCCTGCCAGGCCGGGGTGTAGGGGGTGTCGGCGTCGTCGAAGCCGCGGGCCACGTTGGCCCCGCCCAGGCCGCGGTCGACGCTGTAGTTGGCCATCTGCAGGTCGTAGACGGTGGCCACGCGCAGGGTCTTGCCGTCGGCGCCCTGGATGTCGCGGAAGGGCACGCGGCGCAGCAGCACCTCGTCGTTGTCCACGCCCTTGAAGTGCGGGTGCAGCTGGCCGGCGAAGTACGGGAAGCCCACCTCGCAGGCGTGCTCCGGCCCGTCGATCAGGCTCAGGCTCAGGCGCGTCTCGCGGCCCTCGCCGCCCTCCTTCTCCTCGATGTTCCACTTGCCCGACTCGCCCCAGCGGTAGCCGATGGAGCCGGTGGGCGAGACCAGTTGGCCGCTGCTTTCATCGAAGGCGATGGTCTTCCACTCGGGATTGTTGTCCTGGCCCAGGCGGCCATCGAGGTCGGCGGCGCGCAGGTAGCGGGTCGGCTTGAAGGCGCCCTCGCCATGCGGCTCCAGCAGCACCAGCATGGGCATGTCGGTGTACTGCCGGCAGTAGTCGACGAAGTAGGCGCGCGGCTTGTCGAGGTGGAACTCCTTGAGGATGACATGGCCGAAGGCCATGCCCAGGGCGGCGTCGGTGCCCTGCTTGGGGTTGAGCCAGAGGTCGGTGAGCTTGGCCACTTCGGAGTAGTCCGGGGTGACGGCCACGGTCTTGGTGCCCTTGTAGCGCACCTCGGTGAAGAAGTGCGCGTCGGGGGTGCGCGTCTGCGGGACGTTGGAACCCCAGGCGATGATGTAGCTGGAGTTGTACCAGTCGGCCGACTCCGGCACGTCGGTCTGCTCGCCCCAGATTTGTGGCGACGCGGGAGGAAGGTCGCAGTACCAGTCGTAGAAGGACAGGCACACCCCGCCGATCAGCGACAGGTAGCGGGCGCCGGCGGCGTAGCTGACCATGGACATGGCCGGGATCGGCGAGAAGCCGATGACGCGGTCGGGGCCGTAGGTCTTCACCGTGTAGACGTTGGCCGCGGCGATGATCTCGGTGACTTCGTCCCAGCTGGAGCGCACGAAGCCGCCCAGGCCGCGCTCGCTCTTGTAGCTCTTCGCCTTCTGCGCGTCCTCGACGATGCTGGCCCAGGCGTCCACCGCGTCCTTGTGCGCGGCGCGCGCCTCGCGCCACAGCTTGAGCAGCGGCTTGCGCACCTTGGGGTACTTCAGGCGGTTGGCGCTGTAGATGTACCAGGAGTAGCTGGCCCCGCGCGGGCAGCCGCGCGGCTCGTGGTTGGGCAGGTCCGGGCGGGTGCGCGGGTAGTCGGTCTGCTGGGTCTCCCAGGTGATCAGGCCGTTCTTCACGTAGATCTTCCAGGAGCAGGAGCCGGTGCAGTTCACCCCGTGGGTGGAACGCACGATCTTGTCGTGCTGCCAGCGCTGGCGGTAGCCGTTCTCCCAGGCGCGGCTCTCGTTGGAGACCTCGCCATGGCCGTCGGCGAATTCGCCCTGTTTCTTCTTGAAGAACTGCAGGCGGTCGAGCAGGTAACTCATCTGTATCTCCTCACCCGGTCTACGCCGGGCGTTCAAACGCTAATCAGGCTCGCGAAACGGGTCTCAACAAGGGCTCTCGGCGCCCTTGCGCGCATACCACCACCAGGTCGCGACTATGCAGCTGAGGTAGTAGGCGACGAAGACGTAGAGGGCGCCCTCGGCGCTGCCGGTCATGTGCAGCGAGGTGCCGAAGGCCTTGGGAATGAAGAAGCCGCCGAAGGCGCCGATGGCGGCGGAGAAGCCGATCACCGCGGCCGACTCCATGCTCGCGCCCCTGGCCGCCTCGGCCTCGCTGTAGCCACCGCGCTTGAAGCGCGCGGCCCACTCGTTGCGGAAGATCACCGGGATCATGCGGAAGGTGGAGCCGTTGCCGATGCCGGCGAAGAAGAACAGGCCGATGAAGGCGCCGAGGAAGCCGAAGAAGCTGCCCGCGCCACCCTCGCCGGGCAGGAAGGCGATCACCGCGAACACCCCGGCGATCATCGCCGCGTAGTTCCACAGGGTGATGCGCGCGCCGCCGAACTTGTCCGCCAGCCAGCCGCCCAGGGGCCGGCTCAGGGCGCCCACCAGCGGGCCGAGGAAGGCGTACTGCAGCGGGTTGATGTCCGGGAACTGGGTCTTGCTGAGCATGGCGAAGCCGGCCGAGAAGCCGATGAAGCTGCCGAAGGTGGCCACGTACAGCCAGCACATCAGCCAGTTGTGCTTGCGCTTGAAGATCACCGACTGCTCGCGGAACGAGGCCTTGGCGTCGGCGATGTCGTTCATCCCGAACCAGGCGGCGATGGCCACCACGGCGATGAACGGCACCCAGATCCAGCCGGCGTTCTGCAGCCACAGGCGGCCGCCGTCGGAGAGCGGCTGCGGCTCGCCGCCGAAGCTGCCGAACAGCCCGCCGGCCACCGCCAGGGGCACGGCGAACTGCATCACCGAGACGCCCAGGTTGCCCAGCCCGGCGTTCAGGCCCAGGGCCGTGCCCTGCTGGCTCTTGGGATAGAAGAAGCTGATGTTGGACATGCTGGAGGCGAAGTTGCCGCCGCCGAAGCCGCACAGCAGCGCGATGGTGGCGAACACCCAGTAGGGCGTCTGCGCATCCTGCACGGCGAAGCCCAGCCAGATGCACGGGATCAGCAGCGAGGCGGTGGACAGCGCGGTCCAGCGGCGGCCGCCGAACACCGGCACCATGAAGGAGTAGAACACCCGCAGGGTGGCGCCGGAGATCGACGGCAGCGCGGCCAGCAGGAACAGCTGGTCGTTGCTGAAGGCGAAGCCCACGGCGTTCAGGCGCACGGTGACGGTGCTCCAGATCATCCACACGGAGAAGGCCAGCAGCAGCGCGGGGATGGAAATCCACAGGTTGCGCGTGGCGATGCGCTTGCCGGACTGCGCCCAGAACTGCGAGTCCTCGGGGCGCCAGTCGACCAGCAAGGGCCCCCGCGCGGCTTTGAGTTGGGAATTGGCGATCATGCCCATGTCGGCACTCCGTCAGGATTGGCTGGAAGTCAGAGGGGAAAGGTCGACGTCGGCCGCCTGGGCCTGGCCGTCGAGGCGGCGCTGCTGCTTGATCGCGTAGTGCATCCAGACCATGCAGACGATGGTCAGGCCGAACAGCAGCATGAAGCAGGAGGAACGCACGCCGATGTGGTCGGCGGCGTAGCCGAACAGGATGGGCAGGCAGAAGCCGCCGAGGCCGCCGATGACACCGACCATGCCGCCGACGGTGCCCATGTTCTGCGGGTAGTAGTCGTGGATGATGCGGTACACGCTGGCCTTGCCGAAGCCCTGGGCGATGCCCACCACGAACACCAGGAAGGTGAACAGCCAGACGTTCAGGCCGATGCCCAGGCTCAGGTCGCCGTTGATGCCGTGGACGGTCATGGTGGTCTGCGGGTAGGAGAGGAAGAACAGGCACACCAGGCACACCCAGAACACGCCCCAGTTCACCGCGCGGGCGCCGTAGCTGTCGCTGAACCAGCCGCCCAGGGCGCGGATCAGGCCCGACGGCAGGGTGAACAGCATGGTGATGAAGGAGGCGGTCTTCAGGTCCAGGCCGTACTCGGCGATGTAGTACTTGGGCAGCCACAGGGCCAGGGCGACGAAGCCGCCGAAGACGAAGAAGTAGTACAGGCCGAAGCGCCATACCCGCAGCTCGGCCAGCGGCGCCAGCTGCTGGGCCAGGCTCGGCCGCGCGCGGGCGGGATCGGCGTCGCCGCCCCTGGCGTGGGCCGGGTCGTTCCAGGTGCAGCACCAGAACAGCACCGCGGTCACCAGCATGGCCACCGAGTACACCTGCGGCACCATGCGCCAGCCGAAGGCGACCACGATCAGCGGCGCCACCAGGTTGGTGATGGCGGCGCCCGCGTTGCCGGCGCCGAAGATACCCATGGCGGTGCCCTGGCGCTCCTTCTCGAACCAGGCCGAGGTGTAGGCGATGCCCACCGCGAAGGAGCCGCCGGCCAGGCCGACGAACAGGCCCAGCACCAGGTACTGCCAGTACTGGTCGGCGAAGGCCAGGCCGTAGATGGGGATGGCCACCAGCAGCATGTGGATGAAGAACACGATACGCCCGCCGAAGCGGTCGGTGATCAACCCCAGGGGCAGGCGCACCAGCGAACCGGTGAGGATCGGCAGCGCCACCAGCAGGCCGAACTGCGCCTCGGACAGGCCCAGCTCCGCCTTGATGCGGATACCGATGATCGAGAACATCGTCCAGACCGCGAAATTCACGGCGAACGCCAGTGTGCTCATGCCGAGTACGGAGTACTGTTTCTGTCGATGCGAAGCCATGGCCACCACTCATTTGCCGATGCCGTTGGCCGCACGTTAGGCAGAGCCCATTTCGCTTCCGTTGATCGCGATCAATGGCCCCGAGGGCGTTTCATGGGCAGATGTGCGCCGCTACCTCCAAGGGGGTATCGCTGAAAAATACGCACATCACCTTGATTTCAAAGGCATTTTTAATGGAAACAGGTACGCGCTCGACACCTGAACCAGCCGACCGGCTCTTTGGAGGTACGGCCCCCGCCGGCCGCCAGACCCTGCGCCGGTCCATCGTCCTGCGCTTCGGCTGCTACCTCACCCTGCTGGTCTCCCTGGCCCTTGCGGGCATGTTCAGCGCCCTGCTGTTCGCCGACTACTCGCACCAGGACGCGGCGGTGATCAACCAGGCCGGCTCGCTGCGCATGCTCAGCTACCGCATGGCCCTGGAGCCGTCGGCCGAAGGCCGCCAGGCGCTGCGCCGCACCCTCGGCGAACGCCTGGAAAGCAGCGAGATCGGGCGCCTGCTGCAACGCGCCGACAGCGACGACCCGCTGCGCCACCAGCACCAGTTGCTGCGCCAGGAACTGGCCGGCCTGGACGTCGCCCAGACCCCGGCCGTGGCGACCCTGGACACCCTGGTCGGGCACATCGACGCCTTCGTCGGCACCCTGCAGCGCAACGCCGAGCAGCGCTCGCAGATGCTCAGCACGGTGCAGGGCCTGTGCCTGTTCCTCAGCCTGCTGGTGGTGTTCGTCAGCCTCTACGACCTCAGCTACCACGTGGTCGGCCCCCTGCGCGAGCTGACGCAGACCGCCCGCCGCCTGGGTCGCGGCCAGCTGGAAGCGCGCGTCAGCTACAGCGGCGAGGACGAGCTGAGCCAGCTGGGCGAGCGCTTCAACCAGATGGCCGAGGAACTGCAGGGCATCTACGGCGAGCTGGAGGCGCGGGTGGCGGACAAGACCCGCGCCCTCTCCCACAGCCACCAGCGCCTGGAGCTGCTCTACGCCAGCGCCCGCCGCCTCGGCCAGGACCCGTACGACGAACGCAGCCTGCGGCCGCTGCTGGGCCAGCTGGAGCAGGTGCTGCAGGCCGGCAAGGTGACCCTCTGCCTGAACAAGGACGGCGTCGAGCGCGCCTACAACTCGCTGACCGCCAGCGGCGCCATCGCCGACTTCTGCCTGCAGGGCGACTGCGGCACCTGCCGCACGCGGGCCGACACCTGCGGCCAGGGCGGCGGCCTGCAACCGCTGCTGATGTTCCCCCTGGCCAGCGGCGAGCACCGCTTCGGCGAGCTGTTCGTGGAAACCACCGGGCGCCTGGAAGACTGGCAGGCGCAGTGCATCGAGGCCTTCTGCGACAACATCGCGCGGACCTTCGCCCTGGCCCTGCAGCAGGAACAGGAAAGCCGCCTGGCGCTGTTCGCCGAGCGCAGCACCATCGCCCGCGAGCTGCACGACTCGCTGGCGCAGTCGCTGTCCTACCTGAAGATCCAGGTCAGCCGCCTGGGCACCCTGCTCAAGCGCGAGGCGCCGGCGCAGAAGATCGACGAGACACTGGACGAGCTGCGCGAGGGCCTCAACAGCGCCTACCGCCAGTTGCGCGAGCTGCTCACCACCTTCCGCCTCAGCCTGGAGCGCTCCAGCCTGGCGGTGGCGCTGGAGGACACGGTGAGCGAGTTCGCCGAGCGTGGCGAACTGACCATCGAGCTGGACAACCGCCTGGCGCACATCCCGCTCAACCCCAACGATGAGATCCACCTGCTGCAGATCGTCCGCGAGGCGCTGTCCAACGTGGTCCGTCACGCCCATGCCGACTGCGCGCGGGTGGTGCTGGCCGAGCGCGACGACGGCCAGGTGCTGGTCAGCATCGAGGACGACGGCGTGGGCCTTGACCCAACGCAGAACCGCAGCGGCCACTACGGGCTTAGTATCATGCGCGAGCGCAGCCAGACCCTCGGCGCCGAGTTGCGCATCGCCCCGCGCGAGCCGCGCGGCACCTGCGTCAGCCTGAGCTTCCAGCCGCAACCCCTGTCCCACCGCCAGCGCGAGGAGTCCGCCCCATGACCGCCAGCCCCACCGACGATCGAGCCCGCATCCTGCTGGTGGACGACCACCCGATGATGCGCCGCGGGGTGATCCAACTGCTGGAGTTCGAAGACGACCTGTGCGTGGTCGGCGAGGCCGGCAGCGGCGAGGAAGCCCTGCAGCTGGCCGCCGAGCTGGACCCGGACATGATCCTGCTGGACCTGAACATGAAGGGCATGAACGGCCTGGAAACCCTGCGCGCCCTGCGCGAGCGGGGGGTGGACGCGCGCATCGTGGTGTTCACCGTGTCCGACGACCGCGGCGACGTGATCAGCGTGCTGCGCGCCGGCGCCGACGGCTACCTGCTCAAGGACATGGAGCCCGAGCGCCTGCTGGAGCACATCCGCCAGGCCGCCACCGGCCAGCTCAGCATCAGCCCGCAGCTGGCCCAGGTGCTGGCCCAGGCCCTGCGCGGCGGCGACGAGCAGCCCAAGCGCCTGGAGGACCTGACCGACCGCGAGCGGCAGATCCTGCGCCAGCTGGCCCAGGGCTTCAGCAACAAGATGATCGCCCGCAAGCTGGACATCACCGAAGGCACGGTGAAGGTCCACGTCAAGCGCGTGCTGCACAAGCTGGGCATGCGCTCGCGGGTGGAAGCGGCGGTCTGGGCGGTGGAGAACCGGCTGGGTTGAGGCACGCCCCCACGCCCGGCCAACGGCGGATAACCGCGAACGGTTATTCGCCCTACGCCATTCCCGTAGGGCGCATAACGCCTACGGCGTTATCCGCCGTTGCCCCCGCGACAGGTTGCCCATACGCCGTGCCCTTGTAGGAGCGCGCCCTGCGCGCGAATCGCGGGCAGGGCCCGCTCCTACGAATGTGCCTCCCTGGAACCGTAGGAGCGGACTTTGTCCGCGGTTGGATTCACCGGCCACGCCGGACCGGCCAACGGCGGATAACCGCGAACGGTTATTCGCCCTACGCCATCCCGTAGGGCGGATAACGCCTACGGCGTTATCCGCCGTTGCCCCCGCGACACGCCGCGCCCTTGTAGGAGCGCGCCCTGCGCGCGAATCGCGGGCAGGGCCCGCTCCTACGAATGTGCCTCCCTGGAACCGTAGGAGCGGACCTTGTCCGCGATTGGATTCACCGGCCACGCCGGACCGGCCAACGGCGGATAGCCGCGAACGGTTATTCGCCCTACGCCATCCCGTAGGGCGCATAACGCCTACGGCGTTATCCGCCGTTGCCCCCGCGACAGGTTGCCCATACGCCGTGCCCTTGTAGGATCGCGCCCTGCGCGCGAATCGCGGGCAGGGCCCGCTCCTACGAATGTGCCTCCCTGGAACCGTAGGACCTTGTCCGCGATTGGATTCACCGGCCACGCCGGACCGGCCAACGGCGGATAACCGCGAACGGTTATTCGCCCCACGCCATCCCGTAGGGCGCAGAACGCCTACGGCGTTATCCGCCGTTGCCCCCGCGACAGGTTGCCCATACGCCGTGCCCTTGTAGGAGCGCGCCCTGCGCGCGAATCGCGGGCAGAGCCCGCTCCTACATCACCAGTTGGCGGCGCTCCTACAGAAAACCCTTATACCTCCACGGGAGTAGCCGTCAGCACGAATTGACGCAGGTCATGTCGCCGCGCCTGGCCGCCGCCCGACACTGCGCATTCATCGCGCGGAGGTCGCCATGCACCCGAAGTCCCAGTTGCCCCTCGTGTATTCCTGTTCCGGCTGTTCCAACCTGGCCCAGCTGGCCAACGACCTGGCCCTGCGCCTGGACCGTGACGGCCTGGCCGAGATGTCCTGCATCGCCGGCGTCGGCGGCGACGTGCCGCCGCTGGTGAAGAAGGCCTGCTCCGGCCGGCCGATCCTCGCCCTGGACGGCTGCCACCTGCACTGCGTGCGCGGCTGCCTGGCGCGCCATGGGGTGATCCCGGCGCACGCGCTCACCCTCACCGAGTACGGGCTGCGCAAACGCTACGGCGAAAGCAGTTCGCTCGACGATTTCGAAATGCTCTACGAGGAACTGCAGTTCCTCCTGCTCAGTAGCGCCTGAGCGCCGCCTCAGGCCTGCTGCGCCTGCACGCTGCGCGCGGCGCGCTGCAGGCCGTTCCACAGCCAGGCCGGGAGGCTCTCGGGGTCTAGGCTGTCGATCAGGTTCTTCAGCGCCAGCCCCAGTTCGGTGTCGCCCTCGATCACCAGGCGGCGGCGGAAGAACAGGGTGTCGGGGTCCTCCTGGCGCCCGGCCAGCAACAGGAAATCACGCCAGCCGCCGCGGATGGTCACGCTGGGCACGGGGCCTTCCGCCAGTTGCAGGCCGTCGCGGCCGCGGGTGAGGTTCCAGCCCAGGCCCAGGTCGCTGACTTCCAGGCGTAGCCAATGGCCTTCGAGCAGGTCGAAGTCGCCGGCCGCCAGCGGCGCGGCGAACAGGCGGTTGGCGGCGCGTTGCAGCACCGCCCGCTGCAGCGGCGCAGGCACCCGCGCGGCCAGCGGCAGCAGGCGTTCGGCGGCGCGCAGGGCGCCGGTTTCGAGATTCAGCACAGGTTCACCTCATCGCTGCGCAGCATGCCGGGGCGGCCATGCCAGTAGCCGTTGCAACCTTCCACCGCCAGCGGCGGCGCGGCGCCACGGCGCACCTGGTCGAAGGCCTGGATGACCTCCACCATGCCCTGCGCCCGCGGGCTCAGGCGCAGCATGTCGGTGCCGCAGTCGCACAGCGAAGCATAGTCGGCCAGCAGGTTGCCCGGCTCGCCGGACATCGTCTGGATGCCGTTGAGGGTGAACAGCGGCGCGCCTTCCTGGCTGAGCATCGACATCCCCTCCGGGTAGTTCTGGCAACAGAACTGGCAGTCGTCCTTGGGCCGGTTCTCCGCACGGGCGGTGAAGCAGCGCGCGGAGTACGCCAGGGGCAGGTGGCCGTAGGCGAACACCTCGGTTTCCAGGTCCTCCAGGCCCAGCTCCCGGGCCTGTTCCAGCACCGCCAGCACCTGCTCGCCGGAGCATTCCACCGGCGGCACCCAGCGGCGCAGGCCGCAGCCGTGCAGCTCGGCCAGGGCGTGGCCGTTGTACAGGTTCAGCGCCGGGCCGCCGACGAATTCCACGCCCAGGCCATGCAGTATCTGCACCGCGCCCATGTCGTTGGCCTCCACCCGCAGCTCGCCGTTGGCGCACAGCCGGCGCAGCGACGACAGCTCGGAGGACGCCTCGATCAGCGCCAGCCCGGAGAGGAGGATTTCCGCCCCGCTCTGCTGCGCCAGCTCGCGGCCCAGGCCCAGCCAGTCGTCCAGCGACAGGGCGCGGCGCTTGGAGCACACGGTCTCGCCGATATAGATGGCGTCCAGCGGCTGTTCGGCCATCTGCGCGTAGAAGTCCAGGAGTGTCCGGCGGTCCCAGTAGAACAGCACCGGCCCCAGGCTGAGTTTCATCAGGCGTTACCTCACTGCCAGGAACGATGGTAGGCGCCCAGGGTGGTCTGGTGCCCTTCGGAAAGTTTCTCCAGCGCAGCCTGCCACTGCGCCTGCGGCTGGTAGCGCTCCGGCGCGCGGCGCCAGCTGTCCAGGGCCTGGCGCCAGACGCGGGTGACCTGCTCGACGTAGGCCGGGCTGCGCTGGCGGCCCTCGATCTTCACCGCCGCCACGCCGATCTGCGCCAGCTGCGGGATCAGGTCGATGGTGTTGAGGCTGGTGGGCTCTTCCAGGGCGTGGAAGCGCTGGCCGTCGACCACGAAGCGGCCCTTGCACAGGGTCGGGTAGCCGGCCGGCTCGCCCGGCGCGTAGCGGTCGATCAGCACGTCGTTCAGGCGCGAGGTCAGCCCCTTGGGCTCCTCGCTCCAGCGCACCGCCTTGGCCGGCGAGCAAACGCCGCAGAGGTTGGGAGACTCGCCGGTGACGTAGGACGACAGGTGGCAGCGGCCCTCGGCCATGATGCACAGGCTGCCGAAGGCGAAGACTTCCACCGGCACCGGGCTGTTCGCCGCCACCTGGCGCACCTGGGCCAGCGACAGCACCCGCGGCAGCACCGCGCGGCGGATGCCGTAGCGCTCATGGTAGAAGGCCAGCGCCGCGACGTTGGTCGCCGAACCCTGCACCGACAGGTGCAGGGCGAGTTGCGGATGGCGCCGCGCGGCATAGCCGAGCACCGCGCAGTCGGCGGCGATCAGCGCGTCCACGCCCAGCTCGGCGGCGTGGTCCACGGCGCGCTGCCAGCGCGGCCAGCCGGCGGCGCCGGGGTAGGTGTTGACCGCCAGGTAGAGCTGCCGGCCGGCCGCACGGATCAGTTGCAGGCCCTCCTGCAGTTGCCGGTCGTCGAGGTTCAGCCCGGCGAAGTGGCGGGCGTTGGTGTCGTCGCGGAATCCCACGTAGATGGCGTCGGCGCCTTCGCGCAGCGCCGACTTGAGGGCGGGCAGGCTGCCCGCCGGACATACCAGTTGCATGCTTCCCCCTTGCATGGAACGGCCGCCGCGCCTCGGCGAGGCCGGCGGCCAGGGCTGACGTCAGCTGTACAGTTCGCTGAACGGCAGGTAAGCCACGGGCTCGCCGGCGGCGAGGGTACGCCCCGCCTCCACCACCGCCAGGCCGTCGGCCCAGCTGGCGGCCAGCAGCATGGCCGAGCCCTGCTGCGGGTGGATTTCCACCCGGCTGGCGCCGCTGGCGTCGGTGGCCAGGCGCGCCCGCAGGTACTGGCGGCGCTTGTTCGGCTGCGGCCAGGCGAAGCCCGCCGGCAGGTTCAGCGGCGTCACCGCGGTCTCGGCCAGCCCCTGGGCCCTGCGCAGAAAGGGCCGCGCCGCCACCAGGGCGGTGACCAGCGCCGCCGCCGGGTTGCCCGGCAGGCCGAGCCAGGGCTTGCCGGCCACGCTGCCGAAGGCCAGCGGCTTGCCCGGCTGCATCGCCAGGCGCCACAGGTGCAACTCGCCGAGGGCGCCGACCGCCTGCTTGAGGTGGTCGCGCTCGCCCACCGAGACGCCGCCGCTGCTGATCAGCACGTCGCACTCGGCGGCGGCCAGCTCCAGGGCGTCGCGGCTGGCGGCCAGGGTGTCGACCAGCACTTCGTATTCCTGTACGTCCAGGCCCCACTGGCGCAGCAGGGCGCCGAGGCTGAAGCGGTTGGCGTTGTAGATCTGCCCCGGCGCCAGCGCCTGGCCCGGCTCGCGCAGCTCGTCGCCGCTGCTCAGCAGGCAGACGCGCAGGCGCCGGTACACCGGCACCCAGGCCAGGCCCACGGCGGCCAGCAGGCCCAGCTCCTGGGGCCGCAGGCGGCACCCGGCGCGCAACAGCGGCGCGCCCTGGCGCAGTTCCTCGCCACGGCGGCGCACGTGGCTGCCCGCCGTCACCGGCGGCAGCCACACGCGGTCGCCCTCGATGCGGCAGTCTTCCTGGGCCACCACGCTGTCGGCCCCCGGCGGCACCGGCGCGCCGGTGAAGATGCGCACGGCGCACCCCGCCGGCAGCGCCTGGTCGGCCGCCTCGCCGGCGGCGATGCAGCCGGCCAGCGCCAGGCTGCCGCCGCCCGCCGGCACGTCGCTGGCGCGCAGGGCGTAGCCGTCCATGGCGCTGTTGTTCCAGTGCGGCAGGTCGCAGGGGGCCTCGAGGTCGTTGGCCAGTACCCGGCCCAGGGCCTCGGCCAGGGCCACGGACTCCACCGCCGGCGGCGCCGGGGCGCGCGCCAGCAGTTCGGCCAGGGCCTCGTCCACCGGCTTCAGGCCGTGGCCGTCACAGCCGCAGCCGCTCATGAACGGCTGCCGCAGGCACAGGCGCCACCGCAGCCCTCCTCGGTCTTCGGCGGGGCCTTCAGGTGCGGCACGAAGCTGCACGGCCGGGTGCGGCTGTCCAGCTGCGCGGCGAGGATTTCCCGCCAGGCGGTGCGGCAGGCGCCTGGCGAGCCGGGCAGGCAGCAGACCAGGGTGCCGTTGGTGACGCCGGCCAGGGCCCGCGACTGGATGCTGGAGGTACCGATCTCGGCCAGGGAGACCTGGCGGAAGAGTTCGCCGAAGCCCTCGACGCGCCGCTCCAGCAGCGGTTCGACGGCCTGCGGGGTGTTGTCGCGGGCGGTGAAGCCGGTGCCGCCGGTGATCAGCCCGACCTGGATGCGCGGGTCGGCGATCCAGGCGCAGACCACCGCGCGGATCTGGTGGATGTCGTCGACCACCAGGCGCCGCTCGGCCAGCACGTGGCCGGCCTCGCGCAGGGCGTCGGCCAGGCTCTGGCCGGAGTCGTCGGTTTGCAGGGTACGGGTGTCGCTGACGGTCAGCACGGCGATCTGCAGGCTCTGGAAGTCCTGCGTGGCCAGGTGGCTCATGGCTGCCTCCGGGGAAGGATGGGACGGCGCCCAGCCTGCGCCTCGGCAGCCGGCCTGCCCATTCCCCGGAAGAGGTAGCGCGGCTATTTGTCCCAGCGCTGCGCCGCGGCCTGGTCGCTGCAGCGGCCTTCCACCCAGCGCGGGCCCTCGGCGGTGTCTTCCTTCTTCCAGAAGGGCGCGCGGGTCTTGAGGTAGTCCATGACGAAGTTGCAGGCGTCGAACGCCGCCTGGCGGTGGGCGCTGGCGGTGCCGACGAAGACGATGGGCTGGCCCGGCTCCAGGCGGCCGATGCGGTGGAGGATCTCCAGGCGCAGCAGCGGCCAGCGCTCGTTGGCCTCGACGGCGATCTTCTCCAGGGCCTTCTCGGTCATGCCCGGGTAGTGTTCGAGGAACATGCCGCCGACCTCGCGGCCGTCGTTGAAGTCGCGCACATAGCCGACGAAGCCGACCACCGCGCCGATGCCGACGTTGGCGGCGTGCAGCGCGTTGACCTCGGCGCCGGGGTCGAAGGGGCTTTCCTGGACACGCACGGCCATGGCCTCAGCCTCCGGTGACGGTGGGGAAGAAAGCCACCTCGTCGCCATCGGCGAGGGGCTCGTCGAGGGCGCACAACTCCTGGTTGCGCGCACACATCAGGTTCTGCTCGGCCAGCACCTGCCAGGCGCCGCCGCGCTCCAGCAGGTAGCCGCGGAGGTCGTCGATCTTCGCGAAGGCCTCGCTCCAGCCCAGTTGCTCGCCATCCAGGCCGAGGGCCTCGCGGTAGCGGGCGAAGTATTGCACACGGATCATTGCCCATCCTCCGCACGGTAGTGGCCGCTCTTGCCGCCGAGCTTCTCCAGCAGGCGCACGCCCTCGATGGTCATGCCCTTGTCCACGGCCTTGCACATGTCATAGATGGTCAGCGCGGCGACGCTGGCGGCGGTCAGCGCCTCCATCTCCACGCCGGTCTGCCCGGCCAGCTTGCAGCGCGCCTCGATGCGCACGGCGTCCTCGCCGTCGGCCTGCAGCTCGACCTTGACGCTGGTGAGCAACAGCGGGTGGCACAGCGGGATCAGCTCGTGGGTACGCTTGGCCGCCTGGATGCCGGCGATGCGCGCCACGGCGAAGACGTCGCCCTTGGGGTGGCCGCCGTCCTGGATCAGCCGCAGGGTCTCCGGGCGCATGCGCACCCGCGCTTCGGCCACGGCTTCACGGGAGGTCACCGCCTTGTCGGTGACGTCGACCATGTTGGCGCGGCCCTGGGAATCGAGATGGGTGAGCAAGGAAGGTCTCCGGGTAGAACGAGGGATGGCATCAAGTGTACGCCCTGCGCGGGCCGCGGGGGCCCGGGGGAAGGGTAAAAAAGGAGGGGGATTGTATACAGAAAGAGGTAGGCGGGGGTTCGCGAGCAAGCTCGCTCCTACGAAAAGCGGGGGTGCTATCTGTAGGAACGAGCTTGCTCGCGAACGGAGCGGCCGGCTGGCTGCATGGCCCCTCGTTCTGCCCAACAGTCCCCTCTCCCGCTTGCGGGGGAGGGTTAGGGAGGGGGGGCGGAGTCAGGCCCAGTGTGGTGGTTCAATTTCCTCGGACACCTCGATAGGTGGAAAATCCACTGAATAGAGGAGTCATTCATGAGCCGTAAACGCAGAACATTCGATGCCAGTTTCAAGCTGCAAGTCGTCCAGATGATCAAGGACCAGGGCCTGAGCATTACGCAGGTCTGCCGAGATATGGACCTGGGAGAGACGGCAGTTCGCCGCTGGATTCAGCAATACGAAGCCGAACTGTCGGGACAGGCGGGAGTGGGTAAGCCGCTGACACCCGAGCAGCAGCGGATTCGTCAGTTGGAGGCCGAGAATCGCCAATTGAAGCAGGACAACGACCTGCTAAAAAAGGCTTCGGCCTTCTTTGCCCGCGAACTGAAGTGATTTACCGATTAATCGCTCAGCAGCAGAAGAAGGTCGGGATTACGCGGCTGTGCCGGCTGCTGGGTGTCAGTCGGTCAGGCTACTACACCGCGCAGCGCCGCCCCTTGCGCCCATCCCTGCACTGCCCGGTAGCCGCCTCCCTGAAAGCCCTGTTCATGAGCTGCGGGCGTACCTATGGGAGTCGTCGCCTCCACGCCGCCCTCAACTCCGAAGGCGTGCGCGTAGGACGCTACCGAGTCCGCCGGCTGATGCGCGAGCACCGGCTTCGGCCTGTCTGGAAGCGCAAGTTCGTGCACACGACCAACAGCAAGCATGACCTGCCGATAGCCTCCAATCTGCTGGCCCGCCAGTTCGATCCTCCGGCCGTAAACCAGGCCTGGGTGGCGGATATCACCTACATCCGTACCCGTCGAGGTTGGCTGTACCTGGCCGCGGTGATGGACCTGTATTCGCGCAAGATCGTCGGCTGGGCGATGGCACCGAACATGCCGGCGGAACTGGTCTGTTCGGCGCTACAGATGGCGATTGCTCAGCGGCAGCCAGCACCAGGCCTGGTCGTGCACTCGGATCGTGGTAGCCAGTACGCCAGCGAGGTTTATCGTGCGCTGCTCAGGCGGCATGGCCTAGTTTTGAGCATGAGCCGCAAGGGGAACTGCTGGGACAACGCCGTCATGGAACGTTTCTTCCTGAACCTGAAAATGGAGCGGGTCTGGCAACGTGACTACGCCAATCATGCCGAGGCTATGACCGACATCGCCGACTACATCGTCGGCTTCTACAACAACGTACGTCTGCACTCCAGCTTGGGCTATCTGCCACCCACCAGCTACGAGCGCAGGCCACCCAGACAACCTATCGAAGTGTCCGAAATTATTTGACCACCACACAGCGCCGGTGCATCGTCGAAGTCCGCAACCCTCTCCCCAGCCCTCTCCCTGAAGGGAGAGGGGGCCGTTCGGAGCACTCGGGCAGCACGTCGCTCGCCGGTTGGCCCGGAATCGATCACGGATACCTCCGGCTGGCTGCATGGCCCCTCGTTCTGCCCAACGGTTCTCTCTCCCGCTTGCGGGGGAGGGTTAGGGAGGGGGGCGGAGTCAGGCCCAGCGCCGGCGTGTCGTCGAAGTCCGCAACCCTCTCCCCAGCCCTCTCCCTGAAGGGAGAGGGGGCCGTTCGGAGCACTCGGGCAGCACGTCGCTCGCCGGTTGGCCCGGAATCGATCACGGATACCTCCGGCTGGCTGCATGGCCCCTCGTTCTGCCCAACAGTCCCCTCTCCCGCTTGCGGGGGAGGGTTAGGGAGGGGGGCGGAGTCAGGCCCAGCGCCGGTGTGTCGAAGTCCGCAACCCTCTCCCCAGCCCTCTCCCTGAAGGGAGAGGGGGCCGTTCGGAGCACTCGGGCAGCACGTCGCTCGCCGGTTGGCCCGGAATCGATCACGGATACCTCCGGCTGGCTGCATGGCCCCTCGTTCTGCCCAACGGTCCCCTCTCCCGCTTGCGGGGGAGGGTTAGGGAGGGGGTGCGGAGTCAGGCCCGGCGCCGGCGTGTCGTCGAAGTCCGCAACCCTCTCCCCAGCCCTCTCCCTGAAGGGAGAGGGAGCTGTCCGTGCAAAGGGGAAGAATCGAGTGAGCCGGCCAGCCCCGCAGGAATCTGGCCGGGCCGGTGCTTACAAATGCGCCTCGGCGAACTCCGCCAGCACCGAGCGCGGTACCCCCTGCAGGGTCACGTGCACGCCGTGGGGGAAGTCCTTGAAGCGTTCGGTCAGGTAGGTCAGGCCGGAGCTGGTGGCCGACAGGTAGGGGGTGTCGATCTGCGCCAGGTTGCCCAGGCAGATCACCTTGGAGCCGTTGCCGGCGCGGGTGATGATGGTCTTCATCTGGTGCGGGGTGAGGTTCTGGCACTCGTCGATGAGGATCAGGCTCTGCTGGAAGCTGCGGCCGCGGATGTAGTTCAGCGACTTGAACTGCAGCGGCACCTTGCTGAGGATGTAGTCGACGCTGCCGTGGGTGCATTCGTCGTCCGAATGCAGGGCCTCTAGGTTGTCGGTGATGGCCCCAGCCAGGGCTCCATCTTCTCGGCCTCGGTGCCGGGCAGGAAGCCGATGTCCTCGTCCAGGCCCTGCACGCTGCGGGTGGCGATGATGCGCCGGTAGCGCTTGGTGACCATGGTCTGCTCGATGGCCGCGGCCAGGGCCAGGATGGTCTTGCCCGAGCCGGCGGCGCCGGACAGGTTGACCAGGTGGATGTCCGGGTCGAGCAGCGCGTACAGCGCCAGCGACTGGTACAGGTCGCGCGGGCGCAGGCCCCAGGCTTCCTGGTGCAGCAGCGGCTCCTGGTGCAGGTCGAGGATCAGCAGCTCGTCCTGCTGGATGCCCTTGATCCAGCCGACGAAGCCCTGCTCGTCGACGATGAACTCGTTGATGTGCACCGCCGGCAGGTTGTCGGTGAGCTGCACGCGGTGCCAGGTGCGGCCGTGGTCCTGGCGCGTCTCGACCTTGCTGACGCGGTCCCAGAACGAGCCGTTCAGCGAGTGGTAGCCGCGCGGCAGCAGGGCCACGTCGTCGATCAGCTGGTCGGTGTGGTAGTCCTCGGCCGCCACCCCGCAGGCGCGCGCCTTCAGGCGCATGTTGATGTCCTTGGTGACCAGCACCACCCGGCGGCTGCTGTTGCGGCTCTGCAGCTCGACCAGTTGGTTGATGATCTTGTTGTCGTTGAGGTGCTCCGGCAGCCAGGTGATGGGCTCGGCGCGCTTGCTCATGAGGATCGACAGGCTGCCGCAGGGGCCGCTCTTGCCACGCTGGATGGGTACGCCATCCTCCACCTGCTCCGGGCTCGCCTCGCCGAGCACCTGGTCGATCAGGCGGATGGCCTGGCGGCATTCGGCGGCGACGGAGTGCTTTCCGGTCTTGAGCTTGTCGAGTTCCTCCAGCACCGTCATCGGGATGGCGACGTGGTGTTCCTGGAAGTTGAGCAGGGCGTTGGGATCGTGGATCAGAACGTTGGTGTCGAGGACGTAGAAGATCGGCTGGCTGGTGCTGGAACGTCCGTGGTCATCCATACGCGTGTCACCTCATTCTGGGGGCGTTACGACGGAATGCCGTGACAGCGCTCCGCCGTGCGGTGAGACGCCGGCTCTCGATGCCGGGGCTCGAGAGAGGTGCAAGCAAGGGACGGGCCGGGGCCGCCACCTGTCTGCAGGGTTCGGCGGTCTACGGCTCCAGAAATACAGGAAAAAACATGACGATAAAAAGTCTTTTTGCTTCTCAGAAAACTTTTTTTCGTCCGACGACGAAATACCTTGGCGAGGGCCCCGCGGAGCGCTAGTTTTAAAAGTCCTACCGCCCGCGAACCCCCTGCCATTTTTCGGCAAATCAGTCCCTTAGCCCGCCGAAGAACGCCTGTGCGTTGCGCTCGAGCGTCTGCAGGTGGTAGCCGCCTTCCTGCACGATGACCTGCGGCAACCCCAGCGACGCCACCTCGCGCCCGAGCCGGGCGAAGCCCTCGGTGCTCACCGCCACCTTGGACTGCGGGTCTTCGCGGTAGATGTCGAACCCCAGGGACAGCACCAGCGCCTGTGCCCCGAACTGGCGCACCGCCTGCAGCGCCTTGCCCACCTGGGCGAAGAACTCCTCCTCGCTGGCGCCATGGCGCATCGGCAGGTTGAGGTTGAAGCCCTCGCCGCGGCCCTCGCCGCGCTCGTCGTCGAAGCCGGCGACCACCGGGTAGAAGTTGGTCGGGTCACCGTGGACCGAGACGTAGAGCACGTCGTCGCGGCCGTAGAAGATTTCCTGGATGCCCTGGCCGTGGTGCATGTCGGTATCGAGGATGGCGACCTTGCCGAACCGCGCGCGCAGCTCGGCGGCGGCGATGGCGGCGTTGTTCAGGTAGCAGAAGCCGCCGGCGCCCTCCTCCCGCGCATGATGGCCCGGCGGGCGGCACAGCGCGTAGGCCGATGGCGCGCCGTCGCGCACAGCCCGCGCAGCCGCCACCGCGCTCTGCGCCGACCAGTAGGCCGCGCGCCAGGTGTGCCGGCCCACCGGGCAGCTGCCGTCGGCGAGGTAGCGCGCCGCCTGGGCGAGGATGCCGCGCAGCGGGTTGCCCTCGCGGATGAACACGTTGGACATCACCTCGTCGCCCCAGTCCTCCGGCACCTGGTGCCAACGCTCATAGGCGTGCTCGAGAAAGTCCAGGTAGGCGGCGCTGTGCGCCGCCAGCAGCGGTTCGCGGCCGAAGTCCCGCGGTTCGTCCAGCGCGAAGCCCAGCGCGCGGACGGCCGCCAGCAGGTGCTCGGCGCGCTGCGGGACCTCCTGCGGGGTGCGCATCTGGCCACGGGAAAAGTAGCTGCGCGGCACGTGCAGCAGCTGGTCGGGGTGGAAGAAGGTCTGCATGGCTGTCTCCTTCAGTCGATCCGGCCGGCGCGGGCCAGCACGGCGTTGAGCAGGACGTCGGCGCCCTGGGCGGCGTGGGCGGGGATCACGTCCTCGGCCTCGTTGTGGCTCAGGCCGCCGACGCAGGGGATGAACACCATCGCGGTCGGGCAGTTGCGCGCCAGGTGGATGGCATCGTGGCCGGCGCCGCTGACGATGTCCTGGTGCGAGTAACCCAGCGCCCGCACCGCCTCGCGCACGTGGCCGACGCAATCGGCGTCGAAGGGCGTGGCCGGGCTGAGCCAGTGCAGGCCCGCCTCCAGCGCCAGCCCGCGGCGCGCGGCGATGGCCTCCAGCAGCGCACGCGCCTCCTGCTCCATGGCGCCTATCACCTCGTCCTGGTGGTGGCGCAGGTCGATGGTGAAGTCCACCTGCCCGGCGATGGTGTTGCGCGAGGACTTGGCGATCGCCAGCTGGCCCACGGTCACCAGGCCGTGGGGCGCGAAGCGCTGGGCCAGCGCCTCCAGCGCCTGGATCATCTCGGCGGCGCCGAACAGCGCGTCGTGGCGCAGCGGCATCGGCGTGGTGCCGGCATGGGCGGCCTGGCCGCCCACGCGCACGTCCAGCCAGCGGATGGCCTGGCCGCCGGTGACCACGCCGACGTCGATGGCGTTGTCCTCCAGGATCGGCCCCTGCTCGATGTGCGCCTCGAAGTAGGCATCCAGCCGACGCCCCAGCGGCAGGTCGCCCTGCCAGCCGAGCGCCCGCAGGGCCTCGCCGACGCTGACGCCCTCGGCATCCCGGGCGTTCAGCGCGGCGTCCAGCGCCATGGCGCCGGTGAAGGCCGCCGAGCCGAGCATGGCCGGGGTGAAGCGCGCGCCTTCCTCGTTGGTCCAGACCGCGACCTCCAGCGGGCGGCGGGTGCGGATGCCCTGGTCATTCAGGCTGCGCAGCACTTCCAGCCCGGCGAGCACACCGTACACGCCGTCGAAGCGGCCCCCCTCGGGCTGGGTGTCGAGGTGGCTGCCCATCACCACGGGGTCCAGCCCATCGTCCTCGCCGGCGCGGCGGGCGAACAGGTTGCCCACCGCGTCGCGGCGCAGGCCCAGGCCGGCGTCGCGGCACCAGCCTTCGAACAGCTCGCGGCCGTGGCGATCCTCTTCCGAAAGCGCCAGCCGGCGCGAACCGCCACGGGCGGTGGCGCCCACCCGGGCCATGTCCATCAGGCTCGCCCACAGGCGCTCGGCATCGATCTTCAGCATCAGGGTCTCCTTGGAATCAGGCGGTGGCCGGCGCGGTACGCACGCGCAGCCGGCGGTCGAGGCCGACGATGCACAGCAGCGAGAGGCCGGCCAGCAGGGAATAGAACAGCGCCAGGGGCAGCCACTGGCCGTCGAAGCGGTGCGCCAGCCAGGTGCCGATCAGCGGGGTGAGCCCGCCGGCGATGGCGCCGCAGACCTGGTAGGCGATGGAGATCGCCGAATAGCGCACGCGGGTGTCGAACACCTCGCTGACGAACCCGGCGATCACCGAATAGAAGCTGGCCATGCACACCACGGCGGTCGCGATACCGAGGATGATCGCCAGCGCATGGCCCTGGCTGACCAGCAGGAACATCGGATAGGGCGAGGCCACCGCCAGCAGCGCGGCCAGCTTGAGGAAGCGCGCCGCGCCCATGACTTCGGCCAGCCGCGCGGCCAGCGGCTGCACGCAGAGCTGGATGACCGCCACGTAGAACAGGCAGTCGAGGATCAGCGCTCGGTCGATGGCGAGGTTCTGCGTGGTGTAGGAAATCATGAAGGTGTTGGTGAAGTAGACGCCGGCGATGCCGATGGTGTTGGCGCCGATGCACAGCAGCAGTGGCCGCCAGGCGTTGCGCAGCACTTCCAGTGCCGGCAGCTTGTGCTGCCGGGCCTGCTGCTTCACCCGGGCGAACTCGGGGGATTCGTTGACGCCCAGGCGAATCGCCAGGCCCACCAGCAGCAGCGCCGAGCTGGCCAGGAACGGCAGGCGCCAGCCCCAGTCGAGGAAGGCCGCGCCGTCCAGGCTGGTGACGGCCTTGAATGCCAGCAGCGAGAGGATCAGCCCGGCCGGGCTGCCCAGCTGGGCGAAGGAGGCGAAGAAGGTGCGCCGGCCGCTGGGCGCGTGCTCTCCGGCCATCAGCACCGCCCCGCCCCACTCGCCGCCCACGGCGATGCCCTGGACGATGCGCAGCGCCACCAGCAGCACCGGCGCCAGCAGGCCGACCTGCCCGTAGGTCGGCAGCAGGCCGATGCACACGGTGGCCACGCCCATCATCACCAGGGTGACCAGCAGCGCCTTCTTGCGCCCGATGCGGTCGCCCAGGTGGCCGAAGATCAGCCCGCCCAGCGGACGCGCGAAGAAGCCCACGGCGAAGGTGCCGAAGGCGGCCATGGTGCTGAGGAACTGGCTTTGCGAGGGGAAGAACAGGGTGCCGAACACCAGGGCGGCGGCGGTGGCGTAGATATAGAAGTCGTACCACTCGATCATGGTACCGATGAAGGCGGCCGTGGCGGCACGGACCGGCTGTGGCGCGGGTTGGGACATGTCAGGCTCCCGATCTTGTGGTTTGTTCTGGGCAGCGGCGGTAGGGCTTGGCGCTCTGCGGCGCCTGTGGACGTTATCGCCCCCGGCTGGATAATCAGTCAATTTTCTAATCATTATTCAAAGAATAATTGCTGCTTATAATCAGTGGATTGCCCCACGGAGCCTCGCGATGGAACTCGGCCGCCACCTCAACGACCGCCTGGACTGGAACCTGCTGCGCACCTGGCTGGTGATCGGCCAGGAACGCAGCATCAGCCGCGCCGCCGCGCGCCTGCACCTGACCCAGCCGGCGGTCAGCCAGGCCCTGCGCCGCCTGGAGGAACAACTCGGCGCCGCCCTGGTGCAGCGGCGCGGGCCGCGCTTCGAGGTCACGGCGCTGGGCGAGGAGATCCTGCGCATCGCCGGCGACGTCAACGGCAACGTCTCGCGCCTGGCCGCCGCCCTGGAGCAACCGGCCGACCAGGTGGTGGGCAAGGTCCGCCTGCTGAGCATCAGCCGGATCCAGTCGGACTTCTACGACGGCTTCCTCGCCGACTTCCACCGCGCCCACCCCGGCGTGGAACTGGACATCGAGGTGATGCGCAGCGCCGACGTGCTCAGCGCGCTGCAGCAGAAGACCGCCACCCTCGGCCTGGCCCTGTGCCGCCAGCCCTCGCCGCGCCTGGAGCAGCGCGCCTTCCTGCGCCAGCGCTACGTGTTCCTCTGCGGCCGCCACCATCCGTTCTTCGGGCGCCGCGACCTGCGCCTGGCCGACCTGCAGGGCGAGAACTACGTGACCTTCACCAGCGACCAGATCGGCGAGGTGCTCTCGCCGCTGACCATCTTCCGCGACCAGCAGGGCTTCACCGGCAAGCTGGTGGCCTCCTCGCCCAGCCTGGAGGAAGTCCGCCGCCTGGTGCACTGCGGTTTCGGCATCGGCTGCCTGCCCCGGCACATAGTCGCCGACGACCTGGCCCGGGGCCGCCTCTGGGCGCTGCCGCCGGAGGACGGCGTGGCCGACGTGGACATCCACCTGCTGTGGAACCGCGAGCAGAAACACACCCAGGCCGAGCGCTGCTTCCTCGGCGAACTGCTCAAGCGCATGGAACAGGTGCCGGTGGAACAGCGCCTCCTATCGTCCCCATAGCTGGAGCCGACGCCCGCGACTCCCTACAATCGCCCGACGCTTCGAGGAGACCGCACGATGCTGATGGTGATTTCCCCCGCCAAGACCCTGGACTACGAGACCCCGCCGGTCACCGACCGCCACACCCTGCCGCTGCACCTGGACGATGCCCAGGAGCTGATCGGCGTGCTGCGCGAGATGACCCCGGCGCAGATCGGCAGCCTGATGAGCCTGTCGGACAAGCTCGCCGGCCTGAACGCCGCGCGCTACGCCAGCTGGCACCCCGACTTCACCCCGGCCAACGCCAGGCAGGCGCTGCTGGCCTTCAAGGGCGACGTCTACACCGGCCTTGCCGCCGAGGACTTCGACGACGCCGACTTCGACTTCGCCCAGCGCCACCTGCGCATGCTGTCCGGCCTGTACGGCGTGCTGCGGCCGCTGGACCTGATGCAGCCCTACCGCCTGGAGATGGGCACCAGGCTGGCCAACGCCCGCGGCGCCAACCTCTACGAGTTCTGGGGCGAGCGCATCAGCGCCTGGCTCGGCCAGGACCTCGCCGAGCAGGGCGATGCCGTGCTGCTCAACCTGGCCTCCAACGAATACTTCGGCGCGGTGAAGCGCAAGGCGCTGGACGCCCGCATCATCGACACCGAGTTCAAGGACCTGAAGAACGGCCAGTACAAGATCATCAGCTTCTACGCCAAGAAGGCCCGCGGCCTGATGGCCCGCTACGTGATCAAGGAGCGCCTGACCGACCCCGAGAGCCTGAAGGACTTCGACTACGCCGGCTACCGCTTCGCCGCCGAGGCGTCCTCCGCCGACCGCCTGGTGTTCCTGCGCGACCAGCCCGACGCCTGATTCGCCCCCGAAAGTGGCGGCCAAACGGCCGCCACACCCTCCCCGCGCTACCGTCGATCCCCTTCCGGGCGCCCCGCGCCGTCGAATTACCCACACGGCGAAAATGGTCAAGGCTACCGTTCGTCGGTAACCGTGGGGACTTTGAAAAAATTTTTCTCGCCCCCACGCGCCATCACCGCCGTGAAAAAGCGCCAGTTTTGCCATCGCGGATGTAATCCATTGGCCATTAAAAGCATCCCGCCATTACATGCAATTCAAGATTGCAAGTTGCACGAAATACCTTGAAACACCCTCCCGGGCATCCTGAACGGTAGCTGAACGAAGTGTAAAACGACTGAATCACTGCGGAACTTTTCCCAGCCGTTGCATTTTGCAATCCTGCCGAAAACGACGTTCGCGTTACAAGCTGATATCAAAAGCGCGCTCTTTGATGGCCAATGGATATTTAATTCCGACGGCCTCACAGGATGGGTGGCAGGAACTATCGAGCGGCGTCGAACATCCTACTTCCGCAACGCCCAATCATGGGTTTGTTGCCCATAACAGGTTTTTCGAAAACGCATCGAGCGGCGCTCGACGGCCTCGTTCAACCTGAATAATTTCAATGGCTTATGAAATTAATGCAGAACTCCAAAGCAAACTTTAGTGCATCAGAAGAGTGCAATTAATTCTAACTTTGCAATCCTCCTGAAACATTAAAGTGCATGCCGCGGAACTCTGCCCGAATTGAGTGCAGAAAATTCGAGTCACTCACGGACTGCCTGAAGCGGCGCGCCTGAAAGGGGCGCCGCGACAAAAGGGAATTGGCCAGACGGCCAACTTTTAACAGCTCGACAAAGCAGAGGTGAATACGATGCGTATCAGCATCTTTGGTCTTGGCTACGTCGGTGCAGTATGCGCCGGTTGCCTGTCCGCCCGTGGTCACGAAGTGATCGGCGTGGACGTTTCCACCACCAAGATCGACCTGATCAACCGCGGCAAGTCGCCCATCGTCGAACCGGGGCTGGAGCCCCTGCTGGAACAGGGCATCCGCACCTCGCGGCTGTCGGGCACCACCGACTTCAAGCAGGCGGTGCTGGACAGCGACGTCTCCTTCATCTGCGTCGGCACCCCGAGCAAGAAGAACGGCGACCTGGACCTGGGCTACATCGAGAGCGTGTGCCGCGAGATCGGCTACGCCATCCGCGAGAAGGCCGGCCGCCACACCGTGGTGGTGCGCAGCACCGTGCTGCCGGGCACCGTGAAGAACGTGGTGATCCCGATCATCGAGGACTGCTCGGGCAAGCAGGCCGGCGTCGACTTCGGCGTCGGCACCAACCCGGAATTCCTCCGCGAGAGCACCGCGATCAAGGACTACGACTTCCCGCCCATGACCGTCATCGGCGAGCTGGACGCCCAGACCGGCGACCTGCTGGAGGAAATCTACCGCGAGCTGGACGCGCCGATCATCCGCAAGTCCATCGAGGTCGCGGAAATGATCAAGTACACCTGCAACGTCTGGCACGCGGCCAAGGTCACCTTCGCCAACGAGATCGGCAACATCGCCAAGGCCGTCGGCGTCGATGGCCGCGAGGTGATGGACGTGGTCTGCCAGGACCGCAAGCTGAACCTGTCGCGCTACTACATGAAGCCCGGCTTCGCCTTCGGCGGCTCCTGCCTGCCCAAGGACGTGCGCGCCCTCACCTACCGCGCCGGCCAGCTGGACGTCGAGCACCCGATGATCGGCTCGATCATGCGCAGCAACGCCTACCAGGTGCAGAAGGCCTTCGACATCATCACCGCCCACGGCAGCCGCAAGGTCGGCCTGCTCGGCCTGTCGTTCAAGTCCGGCACCGACGACCTGCGCGAGAGCCCGCTGGTGGAACTGGCCGAGATGCTCATCGGCAAGGGCTACGAGCTGCAGATCTTCGACCGCAACGTCGAGTACGCCCGCGTCCACGGCGCGAACAAGGAGTACATCGAGTCGAAGATCCCCACGTCTCCTCGCTGCTGGTCTCCGACCTCGACCAGGTGGTGAAGACCTCCGACGTGCTGGTGCTGGGCAACGGCGACGAGCTGTTCGTCGACGTGGTGAACAAGGCGCCCGAGGGCAAGAAGGTGGTCGACCTGATCGGCTTCATGGCCCACGGCTCCGACGAGCGCGCCGAAGGCATCTGCTGGTAAGCGCCACCGGCTCTTCGTAGGAGCGAGCTTGCTCGCGAACGCTGTTCCCCGGCGACAACCGGAGCCGGGGCGGTTCGCGAGCAAGCTCGCTCCTACGGGAGCCACCCGCCCCTTCGACGCACGCAACGACGGACCTCATCATGGACGCATACAAACGAGCCCTCGGCGAAGCCACCGGCTGGCTGGCCTTCCTCTGCCTGCTGATGGGCCTGGCGCTGGTCGTGCCGCCGACGGTGTTCGACCCCAATGCCCGCGACTTCCTGCTGATCATCGGCGCGGTGGGCATCTGGCGCTACTCCATGGGCGGCCTGCACTTCCTGCGCGGCATGCTCTTCCTGCACGTCGTCTACCCGCACTACAAGCGGCGCCTGCGCAAGCTCGGCAAGGCGGCGGGCCCGTCCCACGTCTACCTGATGGTCACCAGCTTCCGCATCGACGCCATGACCACCTCCATGGTCTACCGCTCGGTGATCCAGGAGGCCATCGCCTGCGGCTACCCGACCACCGTGGTCTGCTCCATCGTCGAGATGTCCGACCAGGTGCTGATCAAGCAGCAGTGGCACAAGCTCAACCCGCCGGCCCACGTGAAGCTGGACTTCGTGCGCATCCCCGGCACCGGCAAGCGCGACGGCCTGGCCCACGGCTTCCGCGCCATCTCCCGGCACATGCCCGACGAAGGCTCGGTGGTGGCGGTGATCGACGGCGACACCGTGCTCGAACCCGGCGTGGTCAAGGCCACGGTGCGCTGGTTCAAGCTGTTCCCCCGCGTCGGCGGCCTGACCACCAACGAATTCTGCGAGGTGCAGGGCGGCTACGTGATGAGCCAGTGGCACAAGCTGCGCTTCGCCCAGCGCCACATCAACATGTGCTCCATGGCCCTGTCCAAGCGCGTGCTGACCATGACCGGGCGCATGTCGGTGTTCCGCGCCGCGGTGGTCACCGACCCCGACTTCATCGCCGACGTCGAGGCCGACCACCTGGACCACTGGCGCCTGGGGCGCTTCCAGTTCCTCACCGGCGACGACAAGTCCAGCTGGTACAGCCTGATGCGCCTGGGCTACGACACCTTCTACGTGCCGGACGCGGCCATCAACACCGTCGAGCACCCGCCGGAGAAGAGCTTCGTCAAGGCCAGCCGCAAGCTGATGTTCCGCTGGTACGGCAACAACCTGCGGCAGAACTCCCGCGCCCTGGCCCTGGGCCCGCAGCGCCTGGGCTGGTTCACCACCGTGGTGCTGTTCGACCAGCGCCTGTCCATGTGGACCTGCCTGCTCGGCCTGGTGGCGGCGATCATCGCCAGCATCAAGTACAGCATCACCTTCCTGCTGGTGTACCTGCTGTGGATCGGCATCACCCGCCTGATCCTCACCCTGCTGCTGTCGCTGTCCGGCCACCCGATCGGCCCGGCCTACCCGCTGATCCTCTATTACAACCAGATCGTCGGCGCCCTGGTGAAGATCTACGTGTTCTTCCGCCTCGACCAGCAGTCCTGGACGCGCCAGAGCACCAAGCTCGAGCGCGGCCTGAACAGCTACCAGCGCTGGTTCAACACCTGGTCCTCGCGCGCCATGACCTTCTCTGCCGCCAGTGTGTTCGTCGCCGTACTCCTGACGATCGTATGACCCCTTGAGCAACCGGCCCGCGGCCGATCCGACCCGTTTCGAACATAGGACCGACTTCATGAATACCGCCGTCAACGTCAACGTCGTGCACGAATCCGAAGCCCAGCGCCAGCACGCGCGGGTCAAGCTGCCCGCGCGCATCCGCTACATCGGCGCCAACCGCGAGGGCGTCGACGCAAGGCTGCTGGACCTTTCCGCCGGCGGCTTCGCCTTCACCGCCAGCGGCGCGCCGATCCAGGTCGGCGACATCCACAAGGGCAAGCTGCTGTTCCAGATCGACAGCATCAGCTTCGCCCTGGAGGTGGAGTTCCAGGTGCGCTCCTTCGACCCGGACAGCCGCCGCACCGGCTGCGAGTTCCAGCACCTGAAGCCGCGCGAGGTCGCCGCCCTGCGCTACCTGATCACCGCGTACCTGGCCGGCGAGGTGGTCAGCGTCGGCGACATGCTCAACACCCTGCAGCGCGAGAACTTCACCAAGGCCCGCAAGCACGGCGGCGCCGGCGGCGGCATGGGCTTCTTCGGCCGCGTCCGCGCGGTGACCCTGAGCACCGCCATCTTCGTGGTCGGCGTCGGCGCCTTCGCCTTCATCCTCAACCAACTGTACAACCTGTACTTCGTCACCCATGCCGACTCCGGCGTGGTCAACATCCCCGCCCAGCAGATCACCATGCCCCGCGAGGGCACCGTGGACAGCCTGGTGCAGCTGGACGCCGAGGTGGCCAAGGGCGCGCCCATCGCCACCTTCTCCACCAGCCTGCTGGACCTGCTCAAGGGCAACCTGTCCGACGAGCAGCTCAACCCCGGCAACATCGAGAAGCTCTTCGGCCACCAGCTCAAGGGCACCCTCACCAGCCCCTGCGACTGCCGGGTGATCGAGCAGCGCGTCGCCAACGGCCAGTACGCCAACAAGGGCGACGTGATCTTCACCCTGGCCCCGCGCGAGGCCAGCGCCACCGTCGAGGCGCGCTTCGCCTACCGCAACGCCGCCGAGCTCTCGCCGGGCACCCTGGTGCACTTCCAGGTCGCCGGCGACAGCGAGGTGCGCAGCGGCCGCATCCTGCGCACCGCGCCGGTGGACGGCGACCTGTCTTCGGAAATCCGCGCGCAGATCCAGCCCGAGCAGCCGCTGGACAGCCAGCTCGCCGGGCGTCCGGCGGAAGTCAGCATCGGCGGCCTGCCCGGCCGCACCCTGCTGAACAAGGCCATGGCCATGGCCACCGCGCGCTGAGGACCCAAGCATGAACGCCATCGCCCACCATCCGCTGCGCGGCGCCGCCCTAGCCCTGGCCATCGGCCTGGCCGCCGGCTGCGCCGGCCTGCCGGACCAGCGCCTGGCCGACGAGGCCATGGCCCGCGGCGACATCGCCACCGCCCAGGCCAACTACCAGGCCCTGGCCACCCTCGGCTACACCGACGCGCAGATCGGCCTGGCCGACATGCAGGCCGCCAGCGGCGACAGCGCCGCCCAGGCCAAGGCCGAGAAGCTCTACCGCGACGCGGCCGAGACCTCGCCACGGGCCCGCGCGCGCCTGGGCAAGTGGCTGGCGGCCAAGCCCGGCGCCAGCGACGCCGAGCACCGCGAGGCCGAGCAACTCCTCAACCGCGCCTTCGACGAGGGCGAGGACAGCGCCCTGGTGCCGCTGATCGTGCTCTACCTGCAGTACCCACAGGCCTGGCCGGGGGTCAACCCGCAGCAACGCATCGACCAGTGGCGCGCCCAGGGCCTGCCCCAGGCGGACCTGGCGCAGATCATCCTGTACCGCACCCAGGGCACCTACAACCAGCACCTGGGCGAGATCGAGCAGGTCTGCCAGCGCTGGCTGACGCGCATGGACGTGTGCTGGATGGAGCTGGCCACGGTCTACCAGGTGCAGGGCGACGTGGACAAGCAGAAGGCCCACCTCGACCGCCTGCGCGCCGCGCACAAGGCCGGCCGGGTGCCGCCCGAGCGCGTGGAATCGGTGGCCCAGGTGCTGGCCGACGCCGACCTCGGCAAGCCCGACCCGCAGACCGCCCAGGCGCTGCTCAGCGAACTGGCGCCGAGCTATCCCGCGGCCTGGGTCGACCTCGCCAAGCTGCAGTACGACTACCCCGAGCTGGGTGACGTCGACCAGATGCTCGACTACCTGAAGAAGGGCCAGGACGCCGCCCAGCCACGCGCCGAACTGCTGCTGGGGCGCCTGTACTACGACGGCAAGTGGATGCCCCAGGACCCGCAGAAGGCCGAGCAGCACCTGCTCAAGGCCGCCGCCAGCGAACCCCAGGCGCACTACTACCTGGGGCAGATCTACCGCCGCGGCTTCCTCGGCAAGGTCTACCCGCAGAAGGCCGCCGACCACCTGCTGATCGCCGCCCGCGCCGGCCAGGCCAGCGCCGACATGGCCCTGGCGCAGCTCTGGTCCCAGGGCCGCGGCGTGCAGCCCAACCGCGTCAACGCCTACGTCTTCGGCACCCTGGCGCAGCGCCAGCAGATACCCCAGGCCGGCGACCTGATGAGCGAACTGCAACCCCAGCTGCAGCCGGCTGAACTGAGCCAGGCGCAGCAGCTGCTCAAGCGCGAGGAACAGGCCCGCGGCGCCAACTGGCAGGCCACCGTCAGCCTCATGCAGAACGAACAGGAACAAGAAAGCCTATGAAGCGCCCCGACCCGACCTCCGCCCCGCTGTTCCAACCGATCCGCCTGGCCCGCGCCATCCGCCGCGCCCGGCTGTTCCCGGCGATGCTCGGCGCCGGCATGAGCCTGGCCGGCACCCTGCTGGCCACCGGCGCCTGGGCCGACGACACGCCGCCGAAGAACTACGGCATCGACATCAAGATCACCGCCGAGTCCGAGGACGACCGCGACCTGGGCACCGCCCACGGCGGCGACCTCAACGGCATCGGCATCGACCTGCGGCCCTGGGCCTTCGGCCAGTGGGGGCAGTGGAGCGCCTACGTGATGGGCCAGGCGGTGGCCGCCACCGACACCATCCAGACCGACACCCTGCAGTCCGACGAGGTCGACGCCAGCGGCCGCGACAGCAGCGACAACAAGCGCGAACCGGACGACGCCTACCTCGCCCTGCGCGAGTTCTGGGTGGACTACGCCGGCCTCACCCAGTACCCCGGCGAGCACCTGCGCTTCGGCCGCCAGCGCCTGCGCGACGACAGCGGCATGTGGCAGGACACCAACATCGAGGCGCTGAACTGGACCTTCGACACCACCCTGCTGCGCGCCCACCTGGGCGCCGCCCAGCGCTTCTCCGAGTACCGCACCGACATCACCGACCTGGCGCCGGAAGACGAGGACCGCACCCACCTGTTCGGCGACATCTCCACGCAGTGGGCGCCGCACCACTGGGTGGGCCTGCGCCTGCACCACAGCGACGACAGCGGCAACCTGCCGGACCCGGGCGAGACCATCGACTCGCTGGACAAGCGCTCCACCGGCGACCTCACCTGGGTCGGCGTCGAGGCCAATGGCGACGGCTACAACTACCGCTCGCAGATGCCGCTGAACTACTGGGCCAGCGCCACCTGGCTGACCGGCAACCGCGACCGCCTGACCAGCGCCGCGGTGGACGGCGAGCGCGTGGCTACCGGCAAGCAGAGCGGCGACGTCAACGCCTACGGCATCGACCTGGGCCTGCGCTGGAACATCGACGAGCAATGGCGCGCCGGCGTCGGCTACGCCCGCGGCAGCGGCGGCGGCCACGACGGCGAGGACCAGTACGAGCAGACCGGCCTGCAGAGCAACCGCTCCAACTTCACCGGCACCCGCGCCCGCGTGCACCGCTTCGGCGAGGCCTTCCGCGGCGAGCTTTCCAACCTCCAGGACGCCACCCTGTTCGGCGCCTGGCAGCTGCGCGACGACTACGACGCCAGCGTCGTGTACCACAAGTTCTGGCGCGTGGACGGCGACTCGGACATCGGCAACAGCGGCATCAGCGCGCCGCTGGAGAACAACTCCAAGGACATCGGCCAGGAAGTCGACCTGGTGGTCACCAAGTACTTCAAGCAGGGCCTGCTGCCCGCCTCGATGAGCCAGTACATCGACGAGCCCTCGGCCCTGGTGCGCTTCCGCGGCGGCGTCTTCAAGCCCGGCGACGCCTACGGCAGCCACGTCGACTCGACGATGCACCACGCCTTCGTCGATTTCATCTGGCGCTTCTGAGGATCAGGGCGATGCGAGCTGGCAGTCACTGGTTCCCCGCATTCGCGGGGATGACGGAACAACCCTCCCGCGTGCGAACGGGCACGGGGAGCGCGGGGGTTCGTATCCCCCGCCCGGCGACCGTCACTCCCGCGCACGCGGAAGCCCAGCGCCTTCCGGCTCCACGCCCACAGGGAGAACCCACCATGAACCGCCCCCCGCTGCCCCTGGCAGCCCTGCTGCTCGGCGGCCTGCTGGTCGCCACGGGCCCCGCCTGGGCCTCCACCCCGGCGGCCAACGCCAAGGACCACGAGGCCAGCGAGCAACCCTCGCCGGCCAACCAGCCCGGCCACGTCCAGGGCCTGAAGGAAACCGGCAACTACACCGTGACCGCGCTGCCCGAGGGCCCGCTGCACCTGGAGCCGCCGAAGCTGCCGGACCTTTCCGGCTACACCGCCGCGGCGGTGGAGCAGAAGATCGTGCGCAAGCCCGGCGGCAAGGCCGTGGTGCAGCGCATGGTGCAGCAGCAACCGCTGAAGGAATTCACCGGCGGCCAGAACCGCCTGGCCGAGTGGGTCAAGCGCCAGCGGCAGATGCCCCAGGCCATCTTCATCGAGGGCGGCTACGTCAACCTCGCGCAGCTCGCCGGCAAGCTCGGCAAGGCGCTGGAACAGGTCGAGCCCGGCGTGTTCGTCGCCCGCCTGCCGATCGTGGTCAGCCAGGGCGCGACCCTGGAGATCGACGGCAAGGTCAAGGAACTGCGCCTGTCCCAGGACCGCGGCGCCTTCCTGGTCAACGACGGCAAGCTGTTCGTGCGCAACACCAAGGTCACCGCCTGGAACGAGGCCAGGGGCGAGCCGGCCTGGTTCAAGAGCCCCAACGAGTTCCGCCCCTTCCTGATCTCCTGGGGCGGCGCCGAGGCGTACCTGGTCGACAGCACCTTCCAAAGCTTCGGCTACAACGCCTCCAAGGCCTACGGCATCTCCATCTCGCAGTACAGCCCGGGCATGGACAAGACCATGAAGCGCCCGCGGCCCAAGGGCTGGGTGATCGGCTCCACCTTCGTCGACAACTGGTACGGCTTCTACTGCTACGAGGCCGACGACCTGGTGGTGCGCGGCAACACCTACCGCGACAACGTCATCTACGGCATCGACCCGCACGACCGCTCGCACCGCCTGATCATCGCCGAGAACACCGTGCACGGGACGAAGAAGAAGCACGGCATCATCGTCTCCCGCGAGGTCAACGACAGCTGGATCTTCCACAACAAGACCTACGACAACCACCTCTCCGGCATCGTCCTGGACCGTAACTCCGAACGTAACCTGGTGGCCTACAACGAGGTGTACCGCAACCACTCCGACGGCATCACCCTGTACGAGAGCGGCGACAACCTCATCTACGCCAACCAGGTGCTGGGCAACCGCCGCCACGGCATCCGCATCCGCAACAGCGTGAACATCCGCCTGTACGAGAACCTCGCCGCCGGCAACCAGCTGCTGGGCGTGTACGGGCACATCAAGGACCTGTCCAACACCGACCGCAACATCGACCTCGACCCCTTCGACACCAAGGTGTCGCTCATCGTGGTCGGCGGCAAGCTGGTCGGCAACGGCTCCGGCCCGCTGTCGGTGGACTCGCCGCTGTCCCTGGAACTGTACAAGGTGGCCATGCTCGGCCCGACCAAATCCTCCGGCATCAGCTTCAACGGCGTGCTCGGCGAGAAGCAGGACCAGATCCTCGACCTGCTCGTGCGCCAGCAGCGCGCCGTGCTGATCGACCCCGTGGAAAGCCAGGCCGAACTGCAGAATTGAGGACCCGTACCATGACCATCCGCCCCCATCATCTGCTGCGCCTGTCGAGCCTCGCCGCCGGCCTGCTGCTGGCCCACGGTGCTCTCGCCGCCGACGCCGGCGCGCCGACCTACAGCGCCCTGCCGGCCGCCGGCCTGTGCCCGGCCGCGGCCGACGACAAGGCCTACAACACCAAGTACCTGGGCTTCTTCACCCACCTGGTGCCGGCCCAGGAAGACTGGCTGTTCCGCACCACCTACGACCTGCGTACCGACTTCGGCACCACGCCCGAGGGCTGGCGCGAGCTCAAGGCGCTGAACGAGGCGCTCAAGCGCCGCGGCGTCGAGCTGATGGTGGTCTACCAGCCCACCCGCGGCCTCATCAACCGCGAGAAGCTCAGCCCCGAAGAGAAGGCCGGCTTCAACTACGAGCTGGCGAAGAAGAACTACCTGGCGACCATCGCCAGGTTCCGCGAGGCCGGCATCTACACCCCGGACTTCTCGCCGCTGTTCGACGAGAAGGAAGCGCACCCCTACTACTTCAAGGGCGACCACCACTGGACGCCCTACGGCGCCATGCGCAGCGCGAAGATCGCCGCCGAAACCCTGAAAGAGATGCCCGCCTATGCGGACATCCCGAAGAAGGAATTCGAGAGCAAGCGCGTGGGCCTGCTGTCCAAGCTCGGCACCTTCCACAAGGCCGCCGCCCAGCTGTGCGGCAGCAGCTACGCGCCGCAGTACGTCGACCGCTTCGAGACCGAGCCGGTGGGCGACAGCGGCGGCGGCGACCTGTTCGGCGACGGCGGCGACCCGCAGGTGGCGGTGGTCGGCACCTCCAACAGCGGCCCGGCGTACAACTTCGTCGGCTTCCTGGAGCAGTACGGCAAGGTCGACATCCTCAACAACGCGGTCTCCGGCGGCGGCTTCGACAGCTCGCTGCTGGCCTACCTGACCAGCAAGGAATTCCACGACAAGCCGCCGAAGATCCTGGTCTGGGAATTCGCCACCCACTACGACATGGCGCAGAAGAGCTTCTACCGCCAGGCCATGCCCCTGGTGGCCAACGGCTGCGCCGAGCAGAAGGCCGTGCTCAGCCGCAAGGTCAAGCTGCACGCCGGGCGCAACGAGGTGCTGCTCAACAGTGGCGCGCTGCCGATCCGCAGCGGCAGCTACACCGCCGACGTCACCTACAGCGACCCGGGCATCCACGAACTGAAGAACACCGTCTGGTACATGAACGGCCGCCGCGAGCAGCTGAAGATCGAGCAGTCCAAGGCCGTGGACACCGGCGGTCGCTACGTCTTCGAGCTGCGCAACGACGAGGACTGGCCGGACCAGCAGTTCCTCTCCCTGGAAATCGAGGCGCCCGACGACATGCCGGCCGGCCTCGAGGTCGAGGCGAAGCTGTGCCAGACGCCGCAGATCAAGGCCACCGACAGCCGCGTGGCCGGGAGGTAGAACCATGTCCATCCAGCGACTTTCCCGCAGCAAGACCCTGCGCCTGCTCTGGCCGGCCATGGCCCTGGGCAGCCTGGCCAGCCTGTACGGCCAGAGCAGCCAGGCCGCCGACCTGGTGCCGCCGCCGGGCTACTTCGCCGCGGTCGGCGAGCGCAAGGGCGACGCCGACAGCTGCCCGGCGGTGCCCGCGCCCTACACCGGCTCGCTGCAGTTCACCAGCAAGTACGAGGGCTCCGACTCGGCGCGCGCCACCCTCAATGTCGCCGCCGAGGGCAAGTTCCGCGACCAGATCAAGGACATCACCGAGATGGAGCGCGGCACCACCAAGCTGATCACCCAGTACATGCGCAGCGGCCACAAGGGCGACCTGGACTGCGCGCTGAACTGGCTGACCACCTGGGCCCGGGCCGACGCCCTGGAGAGCGGCGACTTCAACCACACCGGCAAGTCCATGCGCAAATGGGCCCTGGGCAGCCTGTCCTCGTCCTACCTGCGCCTGAAGTTCTCCAGCAGCCGCCCGCTGGCGGCCTACCCGCAGCAGGCGGCGCAGATCGAACAGTGGTTCGGCAAGCTCGGCACCCAGGTGGTCAGCGACTGGAGCAACCTGCCGCTGAAGAAGATCAACAACCACAGCTACTGGGCGGCCTGGTCGGTGATGTCCACCGCCGTGGTGACCAACCGCCGCGACCTGTTCGACTGGTCGGTGCGCGAATTCAAGGTGGCGGCCAGCCAGGTCGACGCCCAGGGCTACCTGCCCAACGAACTCAAGCGCCGCCAGCGCGCCCTGTCCTACCACAACTACAGCCTGCCGCCGCTGGCGATGATCGCCGCCTTCGCCCAGGTCAACGGCGTGGACCTGCGCCAGGAGAACGGCGGCGCGCTGCAGCGCCTGGCCGAACGGGTGATGCAGGGCGTGAACGACCAGCAGGACTTCGACCGCCAGACCGGCAACGACCAGGACATGACCGACCTGAAGGAAAACAGCAAGTTCGCCTGGCTGGAGCCCTACTGCGCCCTCTACAGCTGCGCGCCGAAGACCCAGGACTGGCGCAGGAAGATGGAGCCGTTCAACAGCTTCCGCCTCGGCGGCGACGTAACCAAGGTGTTCAACCGCGGCAACGGCAGCTGAGGCAACGGCGGATAACCGCGAACGGTTATTCGCCCTACGTTCGGACTGCCCCCTGGCGTAGGGCGAATAACGCTCCGCGTTATCCGCCGCCTGACCGCCCTTCCCGCACACGCGGGGCCCAGCGATACCCCGACCCAAGCGCACAAGACGCCGGGCGGGCGCACCACCTTAGCGACACAACGGGGAGGAACTGGCGGGTGACACCGGCCTTTTCCTTGCGCGCCAAGCGGCGCCGGAAGGGCTGGAGCCACCCAGGGTACGAAGCTCCAGAGCGAGACGGGCAATGGTCTTTTCTTCCAACGTGTTCCTGTTCCTGTTCCTGCCGATCTTCCTCGGCCTGTACTACCTGAGCGGGAACCGCTACCGCAACCTGTTGCTGCTGGTGGCCAGCTACATCTTCTACGCCTGGTGGCGCGTGGACTTCCTCGCCCTGTTCGCCGGGGTGACGCTGTTCAACTACTGGATCGGCCTGCGCATCGGCGCGGCCGGCGTGCGCACCCTGGCGGCCAAACGCTGGCTGATCCTCGGCGTGGTAGTCGACCTGGCCGTGCTGGGCTACTTCAAGTACGCCAACTTCGGCGTCGACAGCCTCAACCAGATCATCACCTCGTTCGGCCTGCAGCCCTTCGTGCTCACCCACATCCTGCTGCCCATCGGCATCAGCTTCTACACCTTCGAGTCGATCAGCTACATCATCGACGTGTACCGCGGCGACACCCCGGCCACGCGCAACCTCATCGACTTCGCCGCCTTCGTGGCGATCTTCCCGCACCTGATCGCCGGCCCCGTGCTGCGCTTCAAGGACCTGGTCGACCAGTTCAACCACCGCACCCACACCCTCGACAAGTTCGCCGAAGGCTGCACCCGCTTCATGCAGGGCTTCGTCAAGAAGGTGTTCATCGCCGATACCCTGGCGGCCCTGGCCGACCACTGCTTCGCCCTGCAGGACCCGACCACCGGCGACGCCTGGCTGGGCGCGCTGGCCTACACCGCGCAGCTGTACTTCGACTTCTCCGGCTACAGCGACATGGCCATCGGCCTGGGCCTGATGATGGGCTTCCGCTTCATGGAGAACTTCAACCAGCCCTACATCAGCCAGTCCATCACCGAGTTCTGGCGGCGCTGGCACATCAGCCTGTCCACCTGGCTGCGCGACTACCTGTACATCAGCCTGGGCGGCAACCGCGGCAGCACCTTCCAGACCTACCGCAACCTGATCCTGACCATGCTGCTGGGCGGCCTGTGGCACGGCGCCAACGTCACCTACGTCATCTGGGGCGCCTGGCACGGCGTGTGGCTGGCCATCGAGCGCGCCCTGGGGGTGAACGCCGCGCCGCGCGCGCTCAACCCGCTGAAGTGGGCCTGCACCTTCCTGCTGGTGATCGTCGGCTGGGTGATCTTCCGCGCCGAGAACCTGCACGTGGCCTGGCGCATGTACGAAGCCATGTTCAGCTTCGGCGACTGGAGCCTGTCCGAGCAGAGCCGCGCCAGCCTCACCGGCCTGCAGGTCGGCACCCTGGTGGTGGCCTACGTGGTGCTGGCCATCTTCGGCCTGCGCCAGTTCTACAACCAGCCGCTGCAGGCCAAGGCGCCGAAGGCCGCGGCCAAGGCCGACGAAGTCGCCGCCGACGGCCCGGCCAGCGCCCAGCCGCGCAGCCCGCAGGACGCCGAGGGCGACCCGGCGGCCATCGCCTACTCGCGCAGCGGCGCCGCGGTGTACCGCCCGCACTGGCTCACCCAGCTGCCCGTGCTGGCCACCCGCGCGGCACTGCTGGCGCTGTTCGCCGCCTCGGTGCTGAAGCTCTCCGCGCAGAGCTACTCGCCCTTCCTCTACTTCCAGTTCTGAGCGAGGCCGGACCATGCAACCGACTATCTCCAGACCTCTGCAATACGCCTACGTCGCCGCCTTCGGCGCTCTGCTGGTCGGCCTGGCCGGCGGGTCGCTGAAGGCCTTCCCGAGCTTCGCCGCCGCCGAAGGCACCAGCGTGCTCAATGGCAAGCTGGCCCACGCCTTCGAAGGCCACTACGACGAGCAGTTCCCCATCAAGCGCCTGGGCACCAACCTCTGGGCCGCGCTGGACTACGCCCTGTTCGACGAAGGCCGCCCGGGCGTGGTGATCGGCAAGGACGGCTGGCTGTATACCGACGAAGAGTTCAAGCCGGCGCCCAGCCTGACCCAGCTGGACGACAACTGGGCCCTGGTGCGCGGCGTGCAGCAGGAGCTGGAGCGCCGCGGCGTGAAGCTGGTGCTGGCGATCATCCCGGCCAAGGCGCGCATCTACCCCGAGTACCTCGGCAAGGAGCAGCCGGCGCAGCTGCACGTCGGCCTCTACGACGAGTTCCTGCAGCGCGCCCGCCAGGCCGGCATGGCCGCGCCCAAGCTGCTGGACACCCTGGGGCAGGCCAAGGACAACGGCCAGGTGTTCCTGCGCACCGACACCCACTGGACGCCGCTGGGCGCCGAGGCCGTGGCCCAGCGCCTGGCCCAGAGCATCCGCGAGGGGCAGAACCTCGACCTGCCGCAGCAGACCTTCATCACCGACGCCAGCAAGGCCGCGCCGCACAAGGGCGACCTGCTGACCTTCCTGCCCCTGGACCCGCTGTTCAGCGACCTGCTGCCGGCGCCGGACCAGCTGCAGGCGCGCCAGACCCACCCGGCCGAAGACGCCGCGGCCGGCGGCGACCTGTTCGGCGACGGCGCCGAGCCGCAGGTGGCCCTGGTGGGCACCAGCTACAGCGCCAACCCCCACTGGAACTTCGCCGGCGCGCTCAAGCAGGCGCTGTCCACCGACCTGATCAACTACGCCAAGGAAGGCAAGGGCCCCTCGAACCCATGCTCGAGCTGCTCAAGGACCCGGGCTTCCAGCAGAAGCCGCCGCGCCTGCTGGTGTGGGAATTCCCCGAACGCTACCTGCCGATGCACAGCGACCTCAGCCAGTTCGATGCCGACTGGCTGGCCCAGCTGCGCGCGGCCGGCAACCGTGACGAACGCCTGGCGGCCAACCCGCCGGGCCTGACCGCGGCGCATTGAGCGCCACGCACAGGGCGCCAGCGCGCCCCATGAAAACAGTGAAGACGGAGGTACACCCCATGACTCGTTCCAAGACCCTCGGCTGGAAATCCCCCGCCCTGGCACTGGCCCTGGGCCTGGCCGCCTTCGGCGCCCACGCCGGCGAAGCCGCCCTCTACGGCCCGCAGGCGCCCAAGGGCTCGGCCTTCGTGCGGGCCTACAACGCCGGCAGCGGCGAACTCTCGGTGAGCGTCGGCAACGCCCAGCTCAATGACGTCTCGCCCCTGGGCTCCAGCGACTTCAAGTTCCTGCCGCCGGGCAACTACACCGCCAAGGTCGGCAGCCAGAGCCTGCCGGTGAAACTCGACCCGGACGCCTACTACACCCTGGTCAGCCAGCCCGGCGGCCAGCCCAGGCTGGTGCCCGAGCCGCCCTTCAAGAACAAGCAGAAGGCCCTGGTGCGCGTGCAGAACCTCAGCGGCCAGGCGCTGACCCTGAAGACCGCCGACGGCAAGACCGAGGTGGTCGGCAACGTCGCCCCGCAGAGCCACGGCGACCGCGAGATCAACCCGGTGAAAGTGAACCTGGCGCTGTTCGAGGGCGGCAAGAAGGTCAGCGACCTCAAGCCCGTCACCCTGGAGCGCGGCGAGGTGGTGTGCCTGTACGTCACCGGCGAGGGCGGCAAGCTGTCGCCGGTGTGGGTCAAGCGGCCGGTGAAGGCGGACTGAGGCTCACTCCATGCCCCCCGGCGCGAGGCCCTAGCCCTCTCCCCCGCCCTCTCCCTGAAGGGAGAGGGAGCTATCCGTGCAAGCGGAAAGCTCCGCGCAAGCCGGCGAGCGAGGTGGCGCCCCTTCACGCCGAACAACTCCCTCTCCCTTCAGGGAGAGGGCTGGGGAGAGGGGCTCTTAACCACCCCCCCACAAAAAATCACCAAAAAGAACACCACAAGAAGACCGGCCACACCGGCACCCAAAAATCAGCGAGCTGCCAAGACGGCCCGCACGGAGAGGTCACCCGAAACGGTAACGGCGCCCGGCGCCCCACAGAACGCATGAACGCTTTAAGGAGAAACCCCACATGATCCCCGTCATTCTTTCCGGTGGTAGCGGCTCGCGACTCTGGCCCCTTTCCCGCAAGCTGTATCCCAAGCAGTTCCTGGCCCTGGCCGGCGAGCACACGCTGTTCCAGCAGACCCTCGAGCGCCTGGCCTTCGAAGGCATGGAGCCGCCGCTGGTGGTGAGCAACAAGGAACACCGCTTCATCCTCCAGGAACAGCTGGAGCAGCTGAAGCTCAAGACCCAGGGCATCCTGCTCGAACCCTTCGGCCGCAACACCGCCCCGGCCGTGGCCATCGCCGCCATGAAGCTGGTCGCCGAAGGCCGCGACGAACTGCTGCTGGTGCTCCCGGCCGACCACGTGCTGGAAGACCCCCGCGCCTTCCAGCGCGCCCTGGCCCTGGCCACCGTCGCCGCCGAGAAGGGCGAGATGGTGCTCTTCGGCGTGCCGGCCAGCCGCCCGGAAACCGGCTACGGCTACATCCGCGCCAGCGCCGACGACAAGCTGCCCGGCGGCGTCTCGCGGGTCGAGCGCTTCATCGAGAAACCCGACGAGGCCCGCGCCCGCCAGTTCGTCGAGCAAGGCGGGCACTTCTGGAACAGCGGCATGTTCCTGTTCCGCGCCAGCCGCTTCCTGGAAGAACTCAAGCGCCACGACGCCGACATCTACGACACCTGCCTGCTGGCCCTGGAGCGCAGCCAGCACGAGGGCGACCTGGTCAACATCGACCCGGCCACCTTCGAGTGCTGCCCGGACAACTCCATCGACTACGCGGTGATGGAGAAGACCCAGCGCGCCTGCGTGGTGCCCCTGGCCGCCGGCTGGAACGACGTCGGCAGCTGGTCGTCGATCTGGGAAGTGCACGACAAGGACGCCAACGGCAACGTCACCAAGGGCGACGTGCTGGTGCACGACAGCCGCAACTGCCTGGTGCACGGCAACGGCAAGCTGGTCTCGGTGGTCGGCCTGGACGACATCGTGGTGGTGGAAACCAAGGACGCCATGATGATCGCCCACCGCGACCACGTGCAGGACGTGAAGAAGGTGGTCAACGAACTGGACGCCGCCGGCCGCAGCGAAACCCAGAACCACTGCGCCGTCTACCGCCCCTGGGGCAGCTACGACTCGGTGGACATGGGCGGCCGCTTCCAGGTCAAGCACATCACCGTCAAGCCCGGCGCGCAGCTCTCGCTGCAGATGCACCACCACCGCGCCGAGCACTGGATCGTGGTCTCCGGCACCGCCCAGGTGACCTGCGACGACAAGGTGTTCCTGCTCACCGAGAACCAGTCCACCTACATCCCCATCGCCTCGGTGCACCGCCTGGCCAACCCCGGCAAGATCCCGCTGGAGATCATCGAAGTGCAGTCCGGCAGCTACCTGGGCGAAGACGACATCGAACGTCTGGAGGACGTCTACGGTCGAACCGAAGAGAGCGGCATCCGTGCCCAGGTGGCCGCTCGCTAGTTGAAGGACGGCGTCTCCCCCATCGATGCCAATCGCCCCCAGGCCCAGTGCCTGGGGGTTTTTCTTTGTGCGCGGGGAATGGCGTGGGTGGGGCGGCGATGGGTATCGCTTCGCTCAACCCATCCTACGGGGCTGCCTTGCAGGCCACGCCGGGGCTCTTCGTAGGAGCGCGCCCTGCGCGCGAATCGCGGGCAAGGCCCGCTCCTACAACTCAGGCCCCCGCAGGGCGCATAACGCCAACAGTTCCCGGGAAGCACGGTCGTAGGAGCGGACCTTGTCCGCGATAGCCGCAGGCCCCGGCGCGATTCGCGGATGAGATCCGCTCCTACGCCGCCCCACCCACGCCATTCCCCTGTAGGAGCGCGCCCTGCGCGCGAATCGCGGGCAGGGCCCGCTCCTACAGGTATCCCGGCATCAACTTTCGAGCAGCTCCACACTCTCCGGCGCGCGGCGCATCAACACGCGGCCGTGGCGGATGGAATACAGCGCCCTGGTCTGCTGGCGCACCGCCTCGTAGTCGCTGTCCACGCCCAGCACCAGCAGGTTGGCCGGACGGCCGGCGGCGATGCCGTAGCGCTCGCCCAGGTTCAGCGCGCGGGCGCTGTTGTCGGTGACCAGGTCGAGGCTGCGCTGCAGGTCCTCGAAACCCATCATGTGGCAGATGTGCAGGCCGGCGTCGAGCACGCGCAGGATGTTGCCGTTGCCCAGCGGGTACCAGGGGTCCTTGATCGAATCCTGGCCGAAGCAGACGTTCATGCCGGCGCGGTCGATCTCGGCCACGCGGGTCACGCCGCGGCGTTTCGGGAAGCTGTCGAAGCGCCCCTGCAGGTGGATGCTCTCGGTCGGGCAGGAGACGAAGCTGATGCCCGAGCGCTTGAGCAGGCGGAACAGCTTGGAGCAGTAGGCGTTGTCGTAGGAGCCCATGGCCGTGGTATGGCTGGCGGTGACGCGCGCGCCCATGCCGCGCACCCGCGCCTCTTCGGCGAGCACTTCGAGGAAGCGCGAATTGGGGTCGTCGGTCTCGTCGCAGTGCACGTCCACCAGGCAGCCGGTGCGCTCGGCCAGGTCCATGAGGAACCTGATCGAGCTGACGCCCTGCTCGCGGGTGTTCTCGAAGTGCGGGATGCCGCCGACCACGTCGGCGCCCAGGCGGATAGCCTCTTCCATCAGCGCGCGGCCGCCCTCGTAGGACTCGATGCCCTCCTGCGGGAAGGCGACGATCTGCAGGTCCACCAGGTGCTTGGCCTCTTCCTTCACCTCCAGCATGGCCTTGAGCGCCGCCAGCGAGGGATCGGTGACGTCGACGTGGGTGCGCACGTGCTGGATGCCGTGGGCGGCGAGCATGCGGATGGTGGTGTGGGCGCGGGCCTTGGTGTCATCAAAAGTGATGGTTTCCTTGCGCTGCGCCCAGCGCTCGATGCCCTCGAACAGGGTGCCGCTCATGTTCCACTCCGGCTCGCCGGCGGTGAGGGTGGCGTCGAGGTGGATGTGCGGCTCCACCAGGGGCGCGACCACCAGTTGCCCGGCGGCGTCGAGGTCCTCGCCGGCGGCGGCGACGCTGGCCGCCTGGGGCAGCACCTCGGCGATGGTCTCGCCCTCGCAGCG
The DNA here is from genome assembly GCF_029201425.1 of Pseudomonas sp. 273. Taxonomy (NCBI): domain Bacteria; kingdom Pseudomonadati; phylum Pseudomonadota; class Gammaproteobacteria; order Pseudomonadales; family Pseudomonadaceae; genus Pseudomonas; species Pseudomonas sp. 273. The sequence goes on along the minus strand of NZ_CP116775.1, from coordinate 596,541 downwards.
GATGGTGAACAGGCCTTCTTGCTTGCGCAGCTTGGCGTTGACGATCTTCATTGTCTTGGCTCCTCGGGCTGGGCGCTGGACATGCGGCGGATGAGCAGCGCCATGGATGCGTTCAGGCGGAACTGCGGGTCGTCGAGCGACTGGCCGCTCAACGACTCGATACGTGCGATCCGCTGGTTCAGGGTGTTGCGGTGGATGCCCAGGCGCTGGGCGGCGCGCAGGGCGTTGCCGCCCTCCTGGAGCAGGGCGTCGAGGGTGTCGACCAGCAGTTGCGGCTGCTTGCGCCCCGGCGCCAGCAGGGCGCCGAGGGTGTCGTGGAGGAACTGCTCGATCACCGTGCGATCGGGAATGGCCCGCAGCAGGCGCAGCACGCCCAGCTCGCGGTAGTCGCAGAGGCCACCCGGCGGACGCAGCCCTTCGGCCACCTCCAGCGCCTGGCGCGCCTGCAGCAGCGCGCGGGGGAAGTCGGCGCAGTCCGCGGCGGGCGCCGACAGGCCGAGGTAGGCGCTCAACGGCAGCTCCCGCGCCAGGGTCGCCGCCAGCCCTTGCAGGGCGTCGCGCCCGCAGGCCTGCTCGCAATCGGCCAGCAGCAGCACGAACAGGTCGCCCTGGACGAGGGTCGGCAGCGCGTCCGGCAGGTTGCGCTGCCAGTCCTCCAGGCGGTCGAGCAACTGCTGGCGGTACAGCTGCAGGCGGCGCTCGGCCTCCTCCGGGGCGTGCTCGCGGAACAGCCGGTCGATGCCGGCCAGGCGCAGCGCCACCAGGCGCCGTGGCGCGTCCAGCGGCAGCTGCAGGTGCTCCGCGCGGCGGCGGACGATGGCCAGGCTCGGGCAGTCGCCGCTGAGCAACTGGCCGAGGATGTCGCGCCGCGAGTGCTTCACCTGGGTCATCTGCACCAGGGCCGTGCCGATCAGGTGGGTGACGATCACCATCTTCAGCGCGTAGGGCTGCTCGATCAGCGGCAGGCCCTCGGCCTCGGCCAGTTCCACCAGCGCTTCGGGGATACGCTGGATAAATTCGTCGCCGGTGAGGATCACCAGCCCGGCGATGCCGCAGGCGATGCCCTCGCGCGCCAGACGCAGCAGGTTGGCCTCGTCGCGCGGGTGGTTGATGCCGGTGACGAACACCAGCTCGCCGCCCATCACCCACTCGGCGATGCCTTCGTTCTCCGCCACGTAGGACCAGCGCACGCTGCGCCGCAGGTTGCGCGCGCCGGCCCGCAGGCTCAGGCTCTCCAGCCCCGGCAGGCGGAGGATTTCCTCGACGCTCAGGCTCAAGCGCGCGGCTCCGCCACGCTGGCGCGGGCGCGGGCGATTTCGCCGAGCACGATGTAGCAGGCCGCCGAGGCGCCGATGCCCACCAGCGGGGCGATCCAGGGCGAGGCGTAGGCCAGCGCCGCGCCCACCGCGTAGGACACCAGGCCCGCGACGTTGAACGCCGGGATGTGCGGGCCGACCAGCGCCGGGTAGTTGCCGCGGTGGCGATGCCAGAAGTCGGCCATGATCACCCCGCCCAGCGGCGGGATGATCGAGCCCAGCAGCACCAGGAAGGGAATCAGCCACTCGTACATGCCGCCGATGGCCAGGACGATGCCCACCCCCGCGGCGAGCAGCGTCATGCTGCGCCGGCGCTCGCTGCGCACCAGGTGGCAGGCCGCGGCGGAGACGTTGTAGATGGTCGGGCCCTGGATGGTCCACAGGTTCAGGCAGAGCATGACCACCGCGGCGAACGACAGCCCCTGCAGGACCATGACTTCGACGATGTCGGCGTTCTGGTAGACGATGGCGCACCAGGCGCCGGCGACTATCATCAGGCCGTTGCCGACCAGGAAGCTGATGACGCTGGCGGCCACTGCGATGCGCCCGCTGCGCGCCATGCGCGTCCAGTTGGTGGCCTGGGTGGCGCCGCTGGCGAAGGTGCCGAAGACCATGGTCACCGCCGCCGAGAAGGTCATGCCGGTGCCCGGCTGCACCGCCAGCAGCCCGGCCCAGCCGCCGGCCTGGTGGGTGGCGATGACCATGGACGCCACCAGCAGGACGAACATCAGCGGCACCGACACCCGCGAGAGCAGGTCCAGGCCCTTGAAGCCGATGATCGCGGTGATGCTGAAGCCCAGGCCGAACAGCACCATCAGCGGAATGGTCAGCCAACCCGGCAGGGCCAGCATCTTCACCAGCACTATGGCCACGGTGGCGGTGCCCCAGGCATACCAGCCCAGCTCGGCGAAGCCCAGGAGGAAGTCCGACAGCTTGCTGCCGCGCTCGCCGAAGCAGAAGCGCCCCATGAGCACGGTGTTCAGCCCGCTGCGCGAGGCGATCAGGCCCAGGGCGGCGGCGTAGACGGCCAGCAGCGTGTTGCCGACGACGGCGACCCAGAGCATGTCGACGAAGTCGAAGGCCATGCCGATCTTGCCGCCGGCGAACATGGTGCCGGTGAAGAAGGTGAAGCTGAACAGGACCATGGCGATGGGCAGCAGCCCTTTGCGCCCTTCCCTGGGCGTGGCGCTCAGGGGGAATTCACTGGGGGAACTCATGGATGTCTCCGCGAGGTGGTTGGATGTCTGTCGGCCTGGAGCAAGGAGCGGGCCGGAAAGGCCGACGGGGAACGACGCGGAAACCTTTGAGCATGACGAACACCGAGTGATGTTCAGAATGCACACTTCCCAAGGGAAATATGCCGCCGCGTGCCTGCTCAAATGTGCATTATGCGGCTTTTCGAAGCAGAAGGCAGCGCCCGGCGCACCAAATCCGCGCAACCTTGACCCAGGTCGCTAGCGCGGCTCGAAGTCGTTCGAAGACCGGCGGATTTGCTAGGCTGCTGCCCAGGCCCACCCCGGACGTATCCATGTTCTTCGGCATCCTCCTCATCGTCACCTGGATCATCCTCCTGCTGCGCTACCCCGCCCGCGCCCTGCCGATCTCGGCCGCGGCCCTGGTCGGCCTGGGCCTGGTGGCGGCCCTGGCGATCTGGCAGGACAGCCGCGACCAGCGCCGCCTGGAGCGCCTGGAACTGCGCATCCGCTACGCGCCGACGCTGTGCCCGGCCGACCGCCCGCTGCGCGTCGACCTGAAGAACGGCAGCGACGCGCCGCTGCTGGAGCTGCGCTGGAAGGTCGCCGCCTACCGCCCCGGCGACACCACCGACCTGGCCGAGAACCTCTACGAGGCGCCGCGCTACCGCGCCCCCGGCGCGCTGCTCGGCGGTGACGCCTGGAGCGACTGCCTGCCGCTGCCGGCGCTGCGCCCGGGCTACCGCGCCAGCACCCTGGAGTTCCGCGCCGAGCGCATCGAGGGGCGCTTCGGCGATTGAGTTCACCCGCGCGGCGCAATCCGTTAGGGTAGGCGCCGAACACCCATGCCGCCGCGCACGCCAAGGAAAGCCGCCATGCCCCAACCCGTCGCCCTGATCACCGGTTGCTCCAGCGGCATCGGCCGCGCCCTGGCCGAGGCCTTCCAGGGCGCCGGCTACAGCGTCTGGGCCACGGCCCGGCGCGACGAGGACGTGGCCGCCCTGGGCCAGGCCGGTTTCCGCGGCGTGCAGCTGGACGTCGACGACGGCGCCGCCATCACCCGCCTGGCCGAGCAGCTGCGGCGCGAGGCTGGCGGCCTGGACGTGCTGGTCAACAACGCCGGCTACGGCGCCATGGGCCCGCTGCTGGACGGCGGCGCCGAAGCCCTGCGCCGGCAGTTCGAAACCAATGTCTTCGCCGTGGTCGAGCTGACCCGCGCCTGCTTCCCGCTGCTGCGCGAGCGCCGTGGGCTGGTGGTGAACATCGGCAGCGTGTCCGGCGTGCTGGTCACTCCCTTCGCCGGCGCCTACTGCGCTTCCAAGGCCGCGCTGCACGCCATCGACGAAGCGCTGCGCCTGGAGCTGGCGCCCTTCGGCATCGGGGTGCTGGAAGTGCAGCCCGGCGCCATCGCCTCCCGCTTCGGCGCCAACGCCAACCGCAACCTGGATGCCCTGGTGGCCGAAGGCTCGCCCTGGTGGCCGCTGCGCGAGTTCATCCGCGCCCGCGCCGGCGCCTCCCAGGACAAGCCCACCCCGGCCGCCGAACTGGCTCGCCAGCTGCTGGCCGCCGTGCAGCGCCAGCCACGCCCGCGCCTGCTGCGCGTCGGCCACGGCAGCCGCGCCCTGCCGCTGCTGGCCCGCTGGCTGCCCACCGCCCTGCTGGACAGGGCCCTGAAGAAACGCTTCGGCCTGGACGGGAGCCTCTAGCCATGCCCATCCGCACCCGCTACTACGCCCTCACCGGCATCCTCGTCGCCATGGTCCTCAACGTGTTGCTGCGCACCCTGATGCGCTACGGCCTGGTGCCGGTGAACCTGCTGGTGGCGCTGGCCATCGGCGCCGGCATGGCCTTCTTCTTCGCCCGTCGCGTGGGCCGCCTGCCCAGCGTCGGCGAGCGCTGGCGCCTGCTCGGCTTCTACGCCGCCGGCCTGGCCCTGCTGTACCTGGCGCTGGTGGCCCTGGCCGCCTGGCGCAACCCGCCGAGCCACGCCGCGCTGCTGCTGTACCTGGTGAACTACCTGGTCTACCCGCTGGCCGCCTGGTGGTTCTTCCGCCCGCCGGTGCAGGCGCGCTTCCTGCCCCGCTGATCGCCGCGGGGCGCCTTCACGTTTTTTTCACAATCTTTTCATCCGGCCTTTATCGCCCGCCGCCTACTGTCTGCGCTCCGCCAGCCAGGAGGCCGCCATGCGCCCCGCCCTGCCCTTCCCGGCCCTGCGCCGCTGCCTGCTCGCCCTCGCCCTCGTCGCCGGGGCGGCCCACGCCGACGAGCGCCCCGCCGACTGGGCGCAGCCGGTGGACAAGTCGTTCAACCTCTACCGCATGTCGCCCACCCTCTACCGCAGCGCCCTGCCCGACGGCCAGGACCTGCCGCTGCTGCAGCAGCTGGGCGTGCACACGGTGCTGAGCTTCATCAAGGACGACGACAAGGCCTGGACCGGCGCCGCGCCGCTGCAGGTCCTGAGCTTCCCGACCCACGCCGACCGCGTCGACGACGCCGACGTGATCCGCGTGCTCAACCTGCTGCAGGCCGCCCAGCAGCAGGGCCCGGTGCTGATGCACTGCAAGCACGGCAGCGACCGCACCGGGCTGTTCTCCGCCATGTACCGCACGGTGGTCCAGGGCTGGAGCAAGGAAGACGCGCTCAGGGAAATGCGCGAAGGCGGCTTCGGCAGCGCCGACGACATGGCCGACGCCATCCACTACGTGCAGAACGCCGACGTCGCCGCCATCCGCCAGGCCATGGCCGAGGGGCGCTGCAGCCCCAGCCCGTTCAGCCTGTGCCACCTGCGCGGGCTGGTGGAAGTGCCGGTGGCCCCGGCGCCAGTGAGCGTCGCCCAGGCCCATCCGGCCAGCTGAAAGCATTCACCTGCCGGCCCGCGGTGCGCTAGGCTGGGGCTTTTCCCCCGCGACAGGCTTGCCATGACCTCCCCACGCTTCAGCGCCGTCACCCACACCCGCCTCATCGACCACGCCGGCCTGGATGCCTTCTGCGCCGGCTACGACGGCTTCATCCTCGACCTCTGGGGCGTGCTGATGGACGGCGCCGAGGTCTTCCCCGGCGCCCTCGCCTGGCTCCGCCGGCGCGCCGCCGAGGGCCGCCCGGTGTGGTTCCTCAGCAACGCCTCGCGCAGCGTCGCGGAAATGGCCGACACCCTGGCGCGCCTGGGCGTGCCGCGCGAGCTGTACACCGGCATCACCACCTCCGGCCAGTTGGCCATCGACGCCATCGAGCACGATGCAGGGCTGCAGGACGGCGGTATCTACATCGCCGGCGTGGGCGATGCCCTGGAAACCTGGCCGAAGCACATCCGCGAGCGCTTCGATGCGGATATCCACAAGGCCAGGGCGATCCTCGGCGTCGGCAGCTTCCCCCAGGACGAGCTGGAGGCGCGCTTCGAACCGCTGCGCCATGCCCTGGAGCTGCCCTTCCTCTGCGCCAACCCGGACCGCGTGGTGGTCTCCGCCGGGCGCACGGTGTTCGGCGCCGGCCGCCTGGCCGAGGCCTTCGCCGAGGAAGGCGGCGAGGTGCGCTGGTTCGGCAAGCCGGACCCGGCGGCCTTCCGCATCGCCGAACGGCAGCTGCAGGCCCGCGGGGTGCAGAACATCCTGTTCGTCGGCGATTCCCTGGTGACCGACGTGCCCGGCGCCCTGGCCGCGCGCATCGACACCCTCTGGCTGGCCGCCACCGGCATCCACCGCCAGGCCCTGGGCCTGCCCTTCAACGGCGAACTGGATGCGGACAAGGTGCAGGCGCTGCTCGACGGCTACGCAGTCCGACCGCACTTCGCGGCGCCCGGGCTGGTCTGAAGCAGGGACGACAGCCGCGGGAAACCGCCCCATGCCGGGCTTCGCGATCAGGAGCGGAGCGTCCCGGACGGGCGCTTCGGGTTCGCCTTCGCAGCGGCCTGCGGCCAAGGTCAAACGGCGTATAACCGCGAACGGTTATACGCCCTACGCTCAGGTGGCGTCGTTGGCCAGCCCCGTAGGGCGCATAACGCCTACGGCGTTATCCGCCGCCATCGCCGGGCGCCGATGTTCCAGCCGGCGGCTACAGCCAAACGGCGTATAACCGCGAACGGCTATACGCCCTACGCTTGCGCGGCGCGGACGGGGCTGCCTAGGCCGGCACCAGCGTCACCCAGTAGCGGGTGCGGTACAGCGCGCGGACCGGCAGGCTGCGCTGCAGGGCGGCGATGGCCTGCTCCGGCTGGTCCAGCGGGAACACCCCGGAAATCGCCAGGCCGGCCACCGCCGGGTCGCAGCGCAGCACGCCCGGCCGGTAGCGCGACAGTTCCGTGCACAGACGGCCGAGGGTCCATTGCCGGGCCACCAGGTAACCGTCGCTCCAGGCCAGGGCGTCGGCGTCCAGGTCATCGACGCCATACAGCCCCTGGCGGTCGAAGCGGGCCTGCTGGCCGGCCTGGACCACCCCGGCGACATGTCCGCCATCGCCCGGCGAGACGGCTACCGCGCCCTGCTGTACCGCCAGCAGCGCATCGTGGCTCTCCAGGCGCACGGCGAAGCGCGTGCCCAGGGCCTGCAGGCGGCCCTGGGCGGTGTCCACCCAGAAGCCGCGGCCGGCGGCGTCGTGGCCGGTCTGCACGAGGATTTCCCCGGCCAGCAGGCGGATGCGCCGGCTGTGGGCGTCGAAGGCCAGGTCGATGGCGCTGTCGGTGTTCAGCTGCAGCCAGCCGCCATCGGGCAGCTCGATGCGCCGGCGCTCGCCGACGCCGGTGCGCGCCTGGGCCAGCCAGCGCGAGTCGCGCAGGCCGTAGGCGCCGCTGCCGAGCACCGCGGCACAGCCGGCCAGCAGCATCAGGTTCTTCAGCGCGCGGCGCCGCGTGGGGTCGAAGGCGGCCTGGCGCAAGGCGCTGCTGGCAGTTTCCGGCGCCACGCCGGCCAGGCGCCCGTCGAAGAAGTCCAGGCGCTGCCAGGCCTGCTCGTGGCTCGGGTCGGCGGCGCGCCAGCGCTGGCAGGCGGCCTGTTCGTCGGCGCCGGCCAGCCCCGAGGCCAGGCGCACGCGCCAGCCGATGGCCTGCTCGACCACGCAGTGTTCCAGCGGCTGCGCCCGGCTCATGAATACAGCGCCTGGTAGCAGTGGGCGAAGGCCTGGGTCATGTACTGCTGCACCGAGCTGAGCGACACGCCCAGCTGCTCGGCGATCTGCGGGTACGTCAGGCCGTCCAGCTGCGACAGCAGGAAGGCGCTGCGTACCTTGGGCCTGAGGCCGTCGAGCAGGCGGTCGATCTCCACCAGCGTCTCCAGCACCAGGGCGCGCGCCTCGGCCGAGGGCGCCTCGGCCTCCGGCTGCTGCGCCAGGCTGTCGAGCCAGGCGCGCTCCAGGCTCTGTCGGCGGAAGTGGTCCACCACCAGGCCGCGGGCCACGGTGGCGAGGAACGCGCGCGGTTCGCGCAGGCCCTTCAGCTCGCGGCGGCCGAGCAGGCGGACGAAGGTATCCTGGGCCAGGTCGGCGGCCTGCTGGTGGCATTCCAGGCGGCGGTAGAGCCAGCCCAGCAGCCAGTGGTGGTGGCCGGCGTAGAGTTCGCCGACCTGGGAATGGGTGGAAGCGGACGGGGACGACACGGGAGCCCTCTGCGCCAGGTGGCGCGTTGCACCGGGGGTGCGCCTGTGAACACCCCTCAAATGCGAAGTCTTATCATTTGCGCAAAGATGCCATGAGTGCGTCATCCCGGCAAGGGGCGGCGATGGATGGAAAGGCATTCCCGAGCCGCGTCGACTCGCAGGATGGGTTGAGCGAAGCGATACCCATCACCATGGCCACGCACCGCGCCCTTGTAGGAGCGCGCCCTGCGCGCGAATCGCGGGCAGGGCCCGCTCCTACAGGTGCGGGAAAACGCCGGTGCTCACCAACCCTTGAGCTGGTCCCAGCGCCAGTTGCGGAACTGGTAGATCAGCGTACCCAGCAGGCCATAGGCGGCGGCCATGCCGAGCAGCACGAGGATGCGGTCGGCAACCGCCGAGAGCGGCAGGTTCATCTGGTTCATCTCCACCACCGCGCGGATCGCCCAGGTGGAGGGGATGCCGTTGGCCAGCCACTGCACCCAGGCCGGCATGGCCTGGGGCGGCCAGGTGAAGCCGGCCATGTAGAACAGCGGCAGGGTGATGAAGGTCATGGTCAGGTACACCGCCTCTTCCGAGGGCAGCAGCTCGGCGAGGAATTCGCTCAGGGCGATCACCGCCAGCAGGAAGGGCAGCACCAGGCCCATGAGCATGAAGAAGGAGGCGGTCTGGCGGTAGCCCATCAGCCACGGCCAGATCACGTAGAAGAGCATGCCCAGCACCGTCCAGATCATCAGTTGCGCGGCATAGCGGCCGAAGCGCGTGGACGGCGGCTGGCGCAGCGAGCGCGGGGTGCCGCCGCGCAGGTTGAGGTTCACCCGGGTGCAGGACAGCAGCAGGCTGTGCTGCAGGATCAGCGTCACCAGCCCCGGCAGGACGATGGCGGCGAAGCTGGTGCCGGGGTTGAACAGGTCGGTGAGCTGGCCCACCACCGGGCTCAGCAGCACCTCGGCCTGGCCCGCGGTGAAGCCGTTGCGCAGCAGCAGCGCGGCGTTGTAGCGCAGCGTCAGCTCGTTGTAGGTGGCGCTGATGTCCTGCTGGATCTGCCCGTTGGCCATGCGGTTGGTGGCGTCGCCGAAGATCGGCACGCTCACCGCCTCGCCGCGCAGCACGCGCTTCTCGAAATCCACCGGGAGGATGACGATGCCGAACAGCTTGCGCCAGGCCAGGTCGTGCTGCGCCGTGGGCAGTTCGCTGTAGCTGCGCACGGCGATCTTGGGCGCGGCGTCGAGCAGGCGGATCAGCTCGCGGGAGGCGTCGCTGTGGTCCATGTCGATCACCGCCACCGGCAGGTCGTCCATGGTGCGGTGGGCATAGGGCAAGGTGGTCAGCGCCACCGACAGCACGGTCAGCAGCCACAGCGGCTTGCCGAGCATGTTCTTCAGCGTCTGCCTGAGGACGTTCCAGAAGTTCTCCATGGCGCCTCCTCAGGCCGGGCTCAGGTCGAGGCGCCGGCGCAGGCGCAGCTTGGCGATCATGTAGGCCAGCAGCGGGTAGACCAGCAGCCGGCAGCAGGCGTACAGCCCGGACTCCGGCGGGGCCTGGCGCAGGAACTGGTCGAACAGGCCGTGCAGGGTGTGCGTCAGCGGCTCGGCCAGGCTGATGAAGCGGGCGATCTCGGGCATCGCCAGGTCCGGCAGCAGCACCCCGGAATAGGTCTGCGCCACGCCGATCAGCAGGCCGATCAGCGAGTAGGCGCTGAAGCGGTTGGCGGTGAAGATGAACAGCACCAGGCCGACGCTCTGCGCGGCCATCACGTAGCACACGGTGATCGCCAGCATCCACAGCGGGCTGCCGTTGATCTTCGCGCCGTTGAGCGTCACCAGCAGGAACAGCTCCAGTATCAGCAGCGCGCTGAACAGCAGGGTGTAGGGCGCCAGCTTGCCCAGCAGGCGCACGCCCAGGGCGCGGGCGCGCAGGATGTGCGGCGAGGAAGCGCGCAGTTCCGGCGCCTCGCGGGCCAGCACGTGGACGGTGGCGACTATCACGAACAGCTGCAGCAGGTGCACGATGGCGGCGAACTGCTGGTAGTAGATGTAGTTGCCGCTGGCGTTGAACAGGCTCTCGTAGGCCACGCTGACGCTCGCCAGCTTCGGCAACGGGGCACCCGCGCCCGCGGCCAGGTAGGGGCGCAGGTCCTGGTTGACGCCGCTGACCAGGCCGCTGAAATCCTGGGTGGAGTAGAAGCCTGCGGAATAGAACAGCGAGTTGTAGTAGAGCACCGCGCGCGGCTGGCGCCCGGCCAGGGCGTCGACCTCGAAGTCGCGGGGGATGTACAGCAGCGCGTAGTCGTCGGCCGCGCGCAGGCGCCGCAGGCCTTCCTGCAGGCCGCCGCCGAGCACCTCGACCCGGGCATGGGAGCCGGCGTCCAGCTCGCGCACCACGCGCCGCGACAGGTGGCTGTGGTCGCCGTCGACCACGGCCACCGGCATGTCCAGCAGGGTGCCGGCCTGGTAGATGCCGCTGATCAGGGTGAACAGCAGCAGCGGCCACAGCCAGCCGAGCCAGTGGATGGTCCAGCTGCGTACGGCGATGCGCGTCTCGGTGTTGAACGCCTGGGCGAAACGCAGCAGGTTGCGCCTTATTGCTGCCATTGCCACAGCGCGCTCATCCCCGGGCGCAGGCCCTGCACCGGTTGCAGCGGGTACAGGCGGACCTCGAAGGTCTTCAGGTCGAAGTCGCCGGTGGCGCGGGTGGCGCGCTTGGTGGCGAAGTCGCCCAGCGGGGCGATGTAGCGCACCTCGGCCTCCACCTCGGCGTTCTCCAGCGCCGGGATGCGCAGCTTCACCCTGTCGCCCTTGCGCACCTTGGCGAGTATGTCCTCGCGCAGGTTGAACACCAGGTAGCTGTCGGACAGCCGCACCAGGGTCAGCAGCGGGCTGTAGGCGTTGATCAGCTCGCCCTCCTCCGCGGGGATCGGCCCGACTTCGCCATCCACCGGGGCGAGCACCGCCAGGTCGTCGGTCTGCGCCTGCAGCTCGGCGATCTGCGCGTCGGCGCGGCGCACCGCGGCCTGCAGCGCGCGGCGGCGCTCCTCGCGGTCGCCCTGGGTACCCTCGTCGAGGTTGGCCTGGGCCTCGGCCACGCGATTGCGCGCCACGTCGCGGCCGCGGCGGGTCAGGTCGAGCTGGGCCTGGGAAACGAAGCCGCGCCCTGCCAGCTCTTCGTTGCGCTGGAAATCCAGCTCGGCATTGCGCAGCTCGGCCTGGGCCTGCAGCAGGCTGGCCTGGAGCGCGCGCAGGGTTTCCTCGCGGGTGCCGTGCAGGGACTCGTCGAGCTGCGCCTGCACCTGGCTGCGCGCGGCGCGCAGGGAGTCCAGCTGGGCCTGCAATTCGGGGCTGCTGAGGCTGATGAGCAACTGGCCCTTCTGCACGTCGTCGCCACGCCGCACGTGCAGGTGCTCGACGCGGCCCTTGGCCTTGGAGGCGACTATGACCTCGATGGCGTCCGCCTCGCCCTGCAGCAGCAGGGGCTGGGTGTGCAGACGCAGGTACAGGGTGATGGAGATGATTACCAGGAGCAGCAGGGGTGCGAACAGCTTCCAGCCCTTCATCGTGCGGGTCTTCCCTCGGCGGCGCGAATTATTCCGATGTTAGTGCATCGCGGCCGCCAAGGGGCCATTGCCGCTCGAACCGCCGTCAGCGCTCGTCGTCCTGCAGCAGCGCCTGCTCGCCCCTGCCCGAGGGCGCCGAGGGGAAGCGCGAGGAGGCGTAGCGCACCACCAGGATGGCCAGGGCCAGCAGCAGCAGGGCCACCGAGACCAGGATGATGCCGTCGTCGGGCACGTGGTTGTGCTGGATGTCGGCGATCATCAGGCGCGTCAGCGCGGTCATCGCCACGTAGATCAGGAAGCGCACCGGCATGTGGTTGGTCTTGAAGTAGATGCCGACCATGGCGCCCAGTTCGAGGTAGATGAACAGCAGCAGGATGTCGTCGATGCTCGCGTGGCCCTTCTCGAACATCTCGACGAAGGCCACCGCGGCCGACCAGAACACGGTGCCGCCGATGGCGAACAGCGCCAGGTAGTGGAACCCCTCCACCAGCAGGTTGCCCAGCGACTCGGCCGTGCCGTGCATGTGCTGGCGTATACGTTCGGCCCATTGCAGTTTCATCCGTCGACTCCTGGTTCGCTGAAGCGATTGTTGGCTTGGTACGTGCAAGACACACGCCATTGACCTCCGGCAGCAATAGCCTGCCGAGGCTGCGGCAATATGAATGCGAACTTTGCTGACGCCTTCCAGTCCATGAAGGGTCACGCCACCACGCAGGCAGGATCGAAGATGGAAAGCCCGTTCCAGGTACTCACCGATGCATTCCAGGCCCAGTTCCGGGTCAACTTCAGCCTCGAACGGCCGGACGGCAGCATCGTCCTGACGCTTTCGACCGAGGCTGGCGTGGCGGCCAAGCGGCTCATCCGCAATGCCCAGCTGCAGGACGCGGAACAGCTGCAACGCCTGATCCAGAGCATCCGCTTCGGTATCGCCATCGAGCAGGGCGACAGCGCCCCGCGCCTGCTGGCGGACATGACCGCCGGCCGCACCCTGCGCATCGCCTCCTGAAGCCTGCCCCTGCGTGCCCGGCCAGCATGCCGGGCGCCGACGCCCCGCGCCATCCTCCCACCCCGCGCCAACTTGTCGCATGCCCTGCCATGGCCCCGCGTGCCCCGAAGCGGTTCGCCGGCCATACTGGCCTTCTGCAATTCCCCTCTTCCCAGGAGCCGGGCGATTGCCTTATGCTTAACTGTATAAATAAACAGTACTTATTCCCCCCAGACAGCAAGAAGGCATACGAGGTGATGAATGGCCGTCGAAGTGGTGTACCGCAGCAGCCGCGATCCGGAGCGCCTGTTCATGGATAAGGCAGAAGCCGACCGGCACGACAAGATGCTCGAACTGGCGGAGAACCTCGCCGCCGTCCTGCACAAGGCGGTGCCCTCGCTGAACGAGGAGCAGGTGGAGGAAGTCGGCATCTTCATGGCCCGCCACCGCGACACCTTCGCCCGCGCCTTCAAGAACCAGCCCGACGCCCTCGGAGAACTGTTCGCGGAAGGGGAATGAGCCACGCCCGGAAAGACCTTTCGTAGGGCGCATAACGCGTCAGCGTTATCCGCCGTTTGGCCATTGATCCCCGGCGGCTCCGAGGTTGACCTGGGCATTGGCTGTGGCCCCGGCGTATCGGCGTATAACCGCGAACGGTTATACGCCCTACGCCCTTCGTAGGAGCGGACTCCGTCCGCGATCACCGGCGCACACCGGCCTGCCGGCCGGATCGCGGATGAATCCGCTCCTACGCCGCCCCACCTTCGGTATTCCCCTGTAGGAGCGGGCCCTGCCCGCGAAATCGCGCGCAGGGCGCGCTCCTACAGGGCGTCTATCCCAATGCCCCTACTGCAGCCGGTCATCCCCCATGCCCGTAGAGAATCCGCTCTGCAAGCATGTCAGCCACCCGCGCCGGCGAGCGGTGGTCGGCCTGGGCGTGGGCGAACACCTCGGTGAGGCGGTTGCCGATCTGCGCCAGGTGCGCGGTGATCGCCGGCAGTTCCTGGCCCTGGTGCTGCAGGGCGACGTAGATCAGCCCGCCGGAATTGATCACGTAGTCCGGCGCGTAGAGGATGCCGCGGGCCTCCAGCTCGTCGGCCACGTCCGGGTGCGCCAGCTGGTTGTTCGCCGCGCCGGCCACCACCGCGCAACGCAGCTGCGCCACCACCGGCGAGCTGAGCACCCCGCCCAGGCCGCAGGGCGCGAGTATGTCGCAGGGCGTGGTCAGCAGCGCCTCGTTGGCGATGGGCTGGGCGCCGAACTGTTCCACGGCCAGTTGCACCTTGCCCGGGTCCAGGTCGCTGACCAGCAGCTCGGCGCCGGCCGCGTGCAGGTGCTCGCACAGCGCGAAGCCCACGTGGCCCAGCCCCTGCACGGCGATGCGCAGGTCCTCCAGGTCGTCGCTGCCCAGGCGCGCCTGGGCGCTGGCGCGGATGCCGGCGAACACGCCCAGCGCGGTGTGCGGCGAGGGGTCGCCGCCGCGGGTGGTGCTGGTGACGTGCTCGGTGTGCTGGGCGATGCAGTCCATGTCGGCGCTGGAAGTGCCGCTGTCCACCGCGGTGACGTAGGCCCCGCCGAGGGACTCGATGAAGCGGCCGAAGGCTTCGAACAGCGCGCCGCGGTTGTCCACGTGGGGCGCGCGCAGGATCACCGCCTTGCCGCCGCCCTGGCGCAGGCCGGCCAGGGCCGCCTTGTAGCTCATGCCCTGGGCCAGGCGCGCGGCGTCGCGCAGCGCGGCCTCGTCGTTGGGATAGGGCAGGTAGCGGCAGCCACCCAAGGCCGGGCCCAGGCGGGTGCTGTGGATGGCGATGACGGCCCGCAGCCCGGTGGCCGGGTCGTAGGCGAGGTGCAGTTTCTCTAGCCGGGTGGCTTCCATCATGTCGAACATGGCGGTGCTCCCTTGCTGGCGCGTGGAAGCCGGCCGGCGGCTCCTGCCGCGGCCGGCTCCCTCAGTATAGGCAGAGGCGCCGCGGGCCAGCGGCGCCGCCGACGACCAGCCGCGGCGGCGCTGGACGGCGCCCCGGCGCTGCGGGTAAAACGCAGTATCAGCCGGAGAACGCCATGGACCCGCGCCAAGCCTGCCTCGCCTGCCTTGCCCTGGAGCCACCAGCGCTGTTCGAGGCGGCCCTGTGGATAGCCGCCGAGCACGAGCCGCACCTGCCGCCCGCGCAGTCCCTGCGCGTGCTCGACGAGCTGGAGCGGCAACTGCAGGCGACGCTGCCGGTGGCCACCAGCGACACCGAGCAGGCCCAGCTGCTGTTGCGCCGGCTGAGCGAGCTGGGCTTCGCCGAGGACGACAACGTGCCCCTGCTGGCCCGCGCCGCCCTGCTGCCCCAGGTCCTGCAGCGGCGCCGCGGGCAGCCGCTGTCGCTGGCGCTGGTCGCCCTGGAGCTGGCGCGCCGCCTGGGCATCGCCCTGCAGGGGGTGAACTTCCCCGCGCGCTTCCTGCTGCGCGTGCCCGGCGCCGACCACCTGCTCGACCCCACCACCGGCCGCCGCCTCTACCCCCGCGACTGCCGCGACCTGCTGGCCCGCCACCTGGGCCCGAACGTGGAGCTGAGCGCCGCCTTCCTGCGCAGCGCCGAGCCGCGCGAGATGCTCCAGCGCCTGTCGCGCAACCTGCGCCAGCTGCACCAGAGCGCCGGCGAACACCTGGCCGCCCTGAAGGACGCCCAGCGCGTGCTGGAACTGGGCGCGGCCAACGCCGCCGACCACCTGGCCCGCGCAGACCTCTACCACCAGCTGGAATGCCCCCAGGCCGAGCGCTACGACCTGGAGCGCGCCCTGCTGCTGAGCGACGACCCGGCCGTGCAACTGCGCCTGGGCCAGCGCATCGAGGCGATCGAGGTGCAGAAGAAGGCGTTGCACTGAAGCAAGCAATCGCATGGGTTGTAGGGCGAATAACCGTTCGCGGTTATCCGCCGATACGCCGGGGCCACAGTCAATGCCCAGATCAACCCCGGGGCCGCCGAGGGTCACGGTCAAACGGCGGATAACGCCGTAGGCGTTATTCGCCCTACGCCAGGCCCACCCGTGACGTAGGGCGAATAACCGTTCGTGGTTATCCGCCGATGCGCCGGGGCCACGGCCAATGCCCAGGTCAACCCCGGGGCCGCCGAGGATCACGGTCAAACGGCGGATAACGCCGTAGGCGTTATTCGCTCTACGCCGGGCCCACCCGTGACGTAGGGCGAATAACCGTTCGCGGTTATCCGCCGATGCGCCGGGGCCATAGCCAATGCCCAGGTCAACCCCGGGGCCGCCGAGGGTCACGGTCAAACGGCGGATAACGCCGTAGGCGTTATTCGCTCTACGCCGGGCCCACCCGTGGCGTAGGGCGAATAACCGTTCGCGGTTATCCGCCGATGCGCCGGGGCCACGGCCAATGCCCAGGTCAACCCCGGGGCCGCCGAGGGTCACGGTCAAACGGCGGATAACGCCGTAGGCGTTATTCGCCCTACGCCAGGCCCACCCGTGACGTAGAGAGAATAACCGTTCGCGGTTATCCGCCCTTCACGCCTTCAGCAGCCCCAGCTCCTTGGCCCGGGCCACGGCCTGGGTGCGGCGTTCGACGCCGAGCTTGCCGTTGATGCGCCAGGCGTGGGTCTTCACGGTGTGCAGGGAGATGAACAGCCGTTCGCCGATCTCCAGGTTCGAGCAGCCGCGGGCGATGAGTTCCAGCACCGACAGTTCGCGCAGGCTGAGCAGCGGCGCGGAGCGCTCGCCGGCCTGTTCGGCGAAGCGTTCCGGCAGGTGCCGGCGGGCGTCGTCCAGTATCGTTTCCAGCCCGTGGTGGCGGGCCAGGTGCAGGCCCTCCTGCCAGCAGGCCCGCGCCTGCTCGTCGGCGCCGGCGGCGGCGTGGGCCAGCGCCAGCCCCAGGAGGATCTCGCAGACCAGCGCCATGCGCCCCTGCCGGCGCATGTCCGTCAGCATCGCGCCAAGCCGCTCCAGCGCCCGCTGCACCTGGCCGTCCTGGGCATCGACCAGGGCCAGCTGGCACTCCACCCGCAGCAGCAGGTCCGCCGCCGAGGCCGGTGCGCTGCGGCCATCCTCGCGGTAGCGGCCCAGCACCCGGCTGAAGATTTCCCGCGCCTGGGCGGTGCGCCCCTGGCGCAGGCTCAGGGTGCCGCTGGCCAGCAGCAGCGGGCCGCGGTAGACCGCCTCGGGCACGTGCTGCAGCTGCATCTGCCGCTCGGCTTCGAGCAGGCGGTTGAAGGCGCTGTCGAACAGCCCCTGGCGCGCATCCAGCATCGCCAGGCCGATGTAGCCGTAGATGACGCAGGAGTCGAGGCTGCGGCGGGCGCCGCGCAGGCCCTCCTGCAGCAGTTGGCGCGCCTCGGCCGGGCGCGCCTGGTGGTAGCACAGCCAGCCCAGGCGCAATTGCGCGCGGCTGGCCACCGGGCAACCGGCCTGGCGTTGCTCGGCCAGGGTGTCGAGCACGCGGCGCAGCAGGGTCTCGGCGCGCAGCAGCTCGCCGCGCTGGGCCAGCAGGTAGGCGTGGTCGATCTCCAGGTAGGCCTCGAAGATGGCGCTGCCCTGGGCGCGGGCCAGCTTGAGGGCGTCGCGGTTGAGCAGGCGCGCCGCGTCCAGGTGGCCGTCGATCAGCGCCACCTGGCCGAGGCCGGACAGGCAGAGCAGGCGCTGCGACCAGGCCTCGTCCGGCAGGTCGTCCAGGGCCGCCTGCAGCAGCGGCGCGGCCTCGCGCTGGCCACGGGCGTGGGCGAGCATGCCGGCCAGGCCCAGCCACTGCGCCACCAGGGTGCGCTGGCGGGCCGCGCTGGGCATCGGCAGGAAGCGGGCGAAGCGTTCCAGCAGCGTCTCCACCTCGTCCAGGCGCCCGGCGAAGAGCAGCGCCCAGGTGTTGAGGATCAGCAGGCGCGGCGTGCTCGACAGCAGTTCTTCCGGCAGTTCCTCGCGCAGGCGCAGCACCCGGGCGACGTTGTGCCCCTGCAGCAGCTGGTCTTCGGTCAGGCGCTGCAGCAGGCTGGCGGCGACGTCGGGCTGGTCGGCGCGCAGCGCATGCTCGAAGGCGGCGTGGAGGTCGCCCTGCTGGCTGTACCACTGGCAGGCCCGACGGTGCAGGCCGCAGGGCGAGCCGTGGCCCATGTCGGCGAGTTCGCCGGCCAGCAGCGGCGGCAGGCGGTACCAGGCGCCGGCGCCCTCCTCCCGATGCAGGCCGACACCGCGCTCCAGCAGGGCGTCGAGGATGCCGGGCTGTTCCTCGAAGAGGTATTCGGCCAGGGAGGTGCAGCAGCGGGTGAGCCGTGCCAGGTCGCAAAGCACCTCCGCCTGCGGCGTGGGCAGGGCGTCGAGGATTTCCCGCTGCAGGTATTCGCGCAGCAGCGGGCGGCCGGCCTCGGCCAGTTGCCCGGACGAGGGCGTGCCCGCCTCGGCCGGCCAGCCGAGCAGGCGCAGGCGTACCCCGGCGCACCAGCCATCGGTCTGTTCCAGCAGCGCCAGGCGCAGTTCCTCCGGCCAGTCGCGGCCGTTGCGCAGCAGGAAGGCCTCCAGCTCGGCGGCATCGAAGCCCAGTTCCGCCTCGCCCAGTTCCAGCAGTTCGCCCTCCAGCAGCAGGCGCGCCAGGTTGCACGCCGGGCGCCGCCGGCTGGCCAGCCACCAGGACACCCAGGGCGAGGCCTGGGCCAGCAGCCGGTCGAGGCAGGCGTCCAGGGCGGCATCGGGTTCGCGGGGGTAGTCGTCGAGCATGATCCACAGCGGCTCGCGGCAGTCGCGCAGGCGGCCCAGCACCTCGGCCTCGCCGGCCGCGCCCAGGCCCAGGGCCTCGCCCAGGCGCCGGCACAGGGCCGCGGCGTCGAGCGGCTCGCCGCCCAGCGCCAGCCAGGCGACGCGGGTGCCCGCCGGCGCGGCGCGGGCGCACTCGCCCAGCAGCACGGTCTTGCCATGCCCCAGGGGGCGAGCAGCAGGCGCAGGCGATGTTCCTCGTGCAGCAGGGCCTGGCGCAGGCGTGCGCGCGGCAGGTGCTGCGGTGGCAGACGGGGTAGCGAGGCGAGCGGGGTGGCAGCGTCGATCATGGGCAGGGGTCCGACCGATCCTGACGTTCGAGACTAGTCAGCGGGCCGCCCCCAGGGAAGGGCTATCAGCCGGATGTATGTAGCGACATATCATCCTTTGGCATTACAGAAGGGTACATGGCCGGCGGCAGCCCTCGCCGCCGCCGGCCATGGCCCGGCTCAGCGCACGCCTTCGTTGCGCAGCGCCGCCGGGGTGTAGTCGGCCATGCTGGCCTTGATGCCGAAGCGGTAGCCGTTCTTCTCCTCGTTGAACAGGCCCAGGGCCAGGTAGCGGCCGGCGATCACGTCGTAGATCACCTCCGGCACGTAGCCACCGGCCTGGTGCACGTAGTTGAACATCTGGTGGCCTTCGGAGACGCGCCACAGCTGGCCACGGCCGTCGTAGTGGTCGACCTCGGCGATCTGCCAGCTGTCCTCGTCGATGTACATGTGGCGCTTGGCGTAGATGTGCCGCTCGCCCGGCTTCACGGTGCCCACCACTTCCCACACGCGGTGCAGTTCGTAGCGGGTCAGGTCCTGGTTGAGGTGGCCGGCCTTGACGATGTCGTCGTACTTGTAGGTGGGCAGGCCCAGCTTGTAGCTGTTGTAGGGGATGTACAGCTCCTTCTTGCCCACCAGTTTCCAGTCGTAACGGTCCGGGGCGCCGGAGAACATGTCGAAGTTGTCCGAGGTGCGCAGGCCGTCGGCGGCGGTGCCGGGGCCGTCGTAGGCCACCTGCGGGGCGCGCCGCACGCGGCGTTGGCCGGCGTTGTAGATCCACGCCAGGCGCGGCTCCTTGACCTGGTCGAGGGTCTCGTGGACCAGCAGCACGTTACCGGCCAGGCGTGCCGGCGCCGTTACCGACTGCTTGAAGTACAGGAGGATGTTACTGACCTTGGCGAGGTCGACGTCACCCATGTTCTGCGGGAAGGCCACGGTCTCCTCGAAGCGGATCGGCGTGTAGCTGCCGTTGGTCTGCGGGGTGACCTGGACCACGGTGCGCGCCAGGTTGCCGCCGCGGTAGCGGGTGATGTGGTTCCACAACACCTCGACGCCGTTCTTCGGCAGCGGGAAGGCGTAGTAGCGGCTCTTGTCGAAGTTGGCCAGGCCGTTGCCGTCGTTGATCGGCTGCACGTTGACCGCGCTGGTCTTCACCGCCTGGTAGATTTCCGCCGGCTGCGAGAAGGTGCGGTGGGTCTTGTACACCGGGATGCGGTAGGTGTCCGGGTAGCGCTTGAACAGCGCCACCTGGCCATCGGTGAGCTTGTCCTTGTACTGGTCGACGTTCTGCGCGGTGATGGTGAACAGCGGCTTCTCGCCGGCGAAGGGGTCGCTGAGGAAGCCGCGGGCGTCCTCGCTGCCGGCGCTCTTGTCGATGCCGCCGGTCCAGGCCGGGATGCTGCCGTCGGCATTGCCTTCCTTCTGCGCGCCCATGGGCGTGAGGCTGGTGCCGAGCTTGGCCGCCTCGTCCGCCGACACCGCCGCCATCACGGCACCGGAAAGCAGGCTCAGGGCCAGGGCGCCGCATTGCAGGATTCGTATCTTGTTCATCTTTCCTGTCCTTGACTGGCCGATCAGAAGTTCACGCCGAAGCTGACGGCGATGAAGTCGCGATCGTTGATCGGGTTGTAATCGCCACCGAAGAAATCGGTATAGCTGATGCTGGCGGTATAGGTGTTCTGGTAGTCCGCATCCAGGCCGACGCTGACCGCCTTGGCGCCCTCGCTGAAGTTCGGCCCGTAGCCGTGCACGTCGTGGGACCAGGCCAGGTTCGGCTTGAGGTTGATGCCGGCGATCACGTTGGGGTAGTCGAGGATGCCGCGCAGGCGGTAGCCCCAGCTGCTGGTGGTGTAGAAGCCCTTGTTGTTGCACTCGCCGGGGTTGGCGGTGTTCAGCAGGCCCTGGCACAGGGAGTTGTTGGGCAACTCGCCGATCCCCCAGATGGAGTCGCGGCCGAAGCGTAACTCGCTGTCGTCGATGCCGCTGATGTGGTTGTAGCCCACCTCGCCCACCAGGGTCAGGCGGTCGGCCGCCAGCACCTGGTCGAAGAACTGCGTCACGGTCACCTGTGCCTGGGTCACCGGCTTGCGCACGTAGCCGTGGATCACCTCGCCGGCGCTGGGCGTGGCGAAGCCGCTGGAGTAGATGGGGTTGCCGAACAGCGTGGTCGGGTAGAGCGCGGCCACGGTCAGGTCGGTGCTGTTGAGCTGCAGCGGCATGTTCGGCCGGTAGCTGACCTCGCCGGCCACCGAGGTGCCGCCGATGTTGGTCTGGAAGCTCAGGCCGTAGAGGCGGATGTCTTCCGGGTACTCGATCAGGTACTGCGCGCTGGCCGCGCCGGTGACCGGGTCGGCGGTGGCCAGGCCCTGGCCGGCGACGGTGCTGAAGACCGGGTTGCGGCTGTGGTAGTTCATCACGTACGCGCCGAACTCGGTGTCGTTCAGCTCCGCCGCGTACCAGCGCAGGGCCAGGCCCCACTGGCCGCCGTCGCTCGGCGTGTTGTCGCCGGTGCGCGCCAGGTAGCGGTAGCCGCTGGCCGGGTCGGGGTCGAAGTCGCTGCCGGCGAAGGCCAGCTTGTTGCAGCCGTTGGCGGCGACGTCGGTGGTGGAGAAGAAGGTGCCGCAGTTGTCCACCACCGTCTTCTCCCACTTCAGCTGGTAGAAGCCCTCGGCGGTGAGGCTGTCGGTCAGGCCCTGGGACATGTAGAACATGCTCACCGGGATCAGGCCTTCCTTGATCTCCGCGCCGGGTCGGCGGAAGGCGGCGACGTCGACCGGGTTGATGCTGTTGATGGAGTTCTGGATGAAGGTGCTCTCGCCCCAGCTCACCACCTGCTTGCCCAGGCGCACGGTGCCGGGTAGGTCGCCGATGCTGTACTTGTGGTAGATGAAGGCGTCGAGCAGCTCGGCGCCGGAGGAACGCGCGCCCATGCTGCGGCCTTCGTCGCTGATGTCGTAGAGCTCGCGGTGCTCGTCCTTCAGCTCGAAGTCGTACCAGTACTTGCCCCGGACGAAGACGCCGGTGTCGCCGTACTTCAGCTCCAGGTCATGGATGCCCTTGAAGATCTTCGAGAAGGTCTCGCCCTTCTTGAAGTTGAGGCGGCCGTCGTCGGACGTCTGCGACGAGGCGCGGCCACCGTTGCGGGCGCCGACGTATTCCGAGTCGGCGTCGCGCAGCCCCCAGCTGGCCCCCACGGACAGCGTCGAATCGAGCTGTCCCTCGATTTCCCCGATGTTGAACGAGACGGCCCCGGCCTGGGTGGCGCAACCCAGGGCTACAGCGGCGGCCAGCAGTTTCGGTTGGAACGATACGCGCCTTGTTTTTGTTGTCATTCGGCACTCCTGACGGTGTCTAGGCGGCTACACGCTACTCAGCCGGGTGCCGCGCGACCAAGCGCACCAAGGAGGTATTTGCACGTTCAGCCGAAAGAGTGAATCCCCCCTCTGCGACGGCCCCGGGCGGCCACCATTGACGCCAGGCATGGCCCGTCATGCGGCAGCTGGATGACGTCACCCCCTCCCCCCTACCCGAGCGCGCCGCTCTGCGGCATCCTGTGCGCCATGCAAGCGACCCACCCGACCCCGGCCGACGGCCACCTCACCCCGAGCACCCGCGACGTGGTGCAGCGCTACCACGACAGCTGGAAGCGCCGCGACCTGGACGCGGCGCTGGCGCTCTACCATCCCGAGGTGGAATACAACGACTACTTCCAGAACCGCCGCATGGGCCTGGCGGACCTGCGCGAGTACGTCAGCCAGACCATGCCCAGCCGCCCGGACGAGTTCCTCGACCACATCGACCGCATCCGCGTGGACGGCGACACGGCCTTCATCCAGTACCGCACCGCCATCACCCTCAGCGGGCGCCTGGCGGTGTTCCACTCCAGCGAAGCCATCAGCGTGCGCGACGGGCTGATCTGGCGCATCAACGAATACGCCACCCTGGTCCGCGAGGACGCGCCGGGCGCCGGGCGCACCGCCGCCGACAGCCGCCCGCCGGCCAGCCGCCTGGGCCTGTCGCCACGCCAGCTCAGCCAACTGGCCGGCGACCTGGAAGAATACTTCCACAAGGCCCAGCCGTACCTGGCGCCGGACCTGGACCTGTCCCAGGTGGCCGGCGCCACCGGCTACACGCGCAACCAGATTTCCTACCTGCTCAACCAGGTGATGGGCCTGAGCTTCTACCAGTACGTCAACCAGAAGCGCCTGCAGCACCTGCTGGAGCAACTGCGCCCGGCCACCTCGGCGCGCATCGACGAGCTGGCCTTCTCCGCCGGCTTCAACTCGCTGTCGGCCTTCTACCGCTGCTTCCGCCAGCAGACCGGGCTGTCGCCGCGGGAATACCTCAAGCGCATGGAAACCCCGTAACGCCGAGGCGCTCTTCGTAGGAGCGCGCCCTGCGCGCGAATCGCGGGCAGGGCCCGCTCCTACAATCCTCCTGACAACGCCACGCCCCCGGCTTTTCCCCGCGTACCCGCGCGCACGACAGGAATGCCGGGCGCTTCTAGGCTTGCGCACATTCCCCATCACCCTTCTGCCCGGAGTCGCCCCTATGTCGGCATGGCGCCATATCAGCCTGTGGATGAACCAACTGGATGACGACTTCATCGCGCGCCCGGCCCTGGAAGGCGCCCTGGACGTCGACGTGGCCATCGTCGGCGCCGGCTACACCGGGCTGTGGACGGCCTACTACCTGAAGCGCCGCGCGCCGCAGCTGAAGGTCGCCATTCTCGAGGCCGAGACCGCCGGCTTCGGCGCCTCCGGGCGCAACGGCGGCTGGCTGATGGGCGCGCTGCTGGGCGAGGACCGCCTGGTGGGCAAGCTGCCCGAGCCGCGCCGCCGCGAGAGCTGGGACCTGCTGCACGGCATCCCCGACGAGGTGGCCGGCGTGCTGGCGCGCGAAGGCATCGACTGCGACTACCGCAAGGGCGGCGCGCTCTACTGCGCGGCGCGCTACCCGGAGCAGGAACGGCGCCTGCGCCAGTACCTGGCCGACCTGCGCCACGAAGGCCTGGGCGAGGACGACTACCGCTGGCTGTCGAAGGCCGAACTGGCCGAGCAGTTGCGCATCCCCAGCGCGCTGGGTGCGATCTACACACCGCACTGCGCCACCATCGACCCGGCCAGGCTGGCCCGCGGCCTGGCCCGGGCCGTGGAGCGCATGGGCGTGCAACTGTTCGAGAAAAGCCGCGTCAGCCACTGGCAGCCCGGCCTGCTGCGCACCGACAAGGGCAGCGTGAAGGCCCAGTGGATAGTGCCGGCGGTGGAAGGCTACGCCGCCGCCCTGCCCCCCCTGGGCAACTACCAGTTGCCGGTGCAGAGCCTGCTGGTGGCCACCGAACCGCTGCCGGAATCGGTATGGGCGGAGATCGGCCTGGAACGCGGCCAGGCCTTCAGCGAGTTCAGCCGCCAGGTCACCTACGGCCAGCGCACCCTGGACAACCGCCTGGCCTTCGGCGCCCGCGGCGGCTACCGCTTCGGCGGCAAGCTGCGCAGCGACTTCAGCCTCACCGACGACGAGGTCGGCCTGCGCCGCTACCTGTTCGGCGAACTCTTCCCGCAGCTCAGGGACGTGAAGATCACCCACACCTGGGGCGGCAACCTGGGCATGTCGCGGCGCTTCCACCCGCACATGCTGGTCGACCGCCGCAACGGCATCGCCCTGTCCGGCGGCTACGGCGGCGAGGGCGTGGGCGCCACCAACCTGGGCGGGCGCACCCTGGCCGACCTGATCCTCGGCCAGGAAACCCCGGAAACCCGCCAACCCTGGGTGATCCACGACCGCGCCCTGACCGACGCCCTGCGCGCCTGGGAGCCCGAGCCGTGCCGCTGGCTGGGCTACAACGCGATCATCCGCAGCTTCGTCCACGAGGACGAGGTGCTGGCCAACCCCCATACCCCGGCCTGGCGCCGGCAGCTGGCGGAAAAGCTGGCCGCCAGCATGGAAGGCCTGATGACCTGGAAGGTCGGCTGAAACGCCGGCCGCCCCTTTCCCACCGACACCCTGGAGCCCCGATGAAGATCACCCACCTCAAGGACACCCCCAACGCGCCCCTGGGCGAAGCCAACCCGGTCGCCGTACCCCTGGGCGAGCCCGTCTCGCACACCCGCGTGACCGAAGTGGAACGCCCCGACCAGGTCGACACCGGCATCTGGGAATGCACCCCGGGCCGCTGGCGCCGGCAGATCGTCGAGCAGGAGTTCTGCCACTTCATCAGCGGCCGCGGCACCTTCACTCCGGACGACGGCGAGCCCATCGCCTTCCAGGCCGGCGACGCCTTCCTGCTGCCGCAGAACAGCCTGGGGGTGTGGGACATCCAGGAGACGGTGCGCAAGACGTACGTGATCATCAAGCGCTGATTCCCAGGGTTCGCCACGTAGGGCGCATAACGCCTACGGCGTTATCCGCCATTGCCCTCGGCACCGGCGCACCGGCCGGCGGCGGATAACCGCGAACGGTTATTCGCCCTACGGGGCTGCTCGCGAATGGTGTTTCCTGGAACGCCGCGGCATGAGGGTAGCGCCTTTCCCTCTCCCTAACCCTCTCCCTGAAGGGAGAGGGGACCGTTGGGCAGATGCTGATATCTCGGCGTTAGCCGGCTAGCACAATAATTACCGGCTGAAACCACTCCTCCTCTCGGCACGGACTAGCCCCCTCTCCCTTCAGGGAGAGGGCTGGGGAGAGGGAACGGAGTCAACCCAACACACCAGAGCCGCCGGGAAACACCGTTCGCGAGCAAGCTCGCTCCTACGAAAAGCAACCCCGCCCCACCCCTCAAAACTTCCCGTGCCGCCCTTCGCCCCGCGCAAAGCGTTGCGCCCCGGCCTGGGTCTCGCCACTGAGGATCACCATCAGCCCTCCCTGGAATTCGTTGGCCATGGCCACGTCGAACGACTGGTTCCACTGCGCGTAGACGCTGCCGCGGTCGGCCAGCATGCAGGCCTGGGGGAAGTCGGCGATCTGCCGGGCCAGGTCCTCGGCGGCGGCGCGGGCCTCGCCCTTGGCCACCACGCGGTTGGCCAGGCCCATGCCCAGGGCTTCCTGGGCGGCCACCGGGCGGCCGGTGAGGATCAGGTCCAGCGCCCTGCCCTGGCCGATGATGCGCGGCAGGCGCACGGTGCCGCCGTCGATCAGCGGCACGCCGAAGCGCCGGCAGAACACCCCGCATACCGCGTCCTCGGCCATCACCCGCAGGTCGGCGAGCAGCGCCAGCTCCAGGCCGCCGGCCACCGCGTAGCCCTCGATGGCGGCGATCAGTGGCTTGTTCAGCTGCATGCGGCTGGGGCCCATGGGGGCGTCGCCTTCGTTTTCCAGGCGGTTGCGCCGTTCGCTGTCCTGCGCCACCGCAGTGAGGTCCGCGCCGGCGCAGAAGGTGCCGCCGGCGCCGGTGAGCACCGCCACCTTCGCCTGCTCGTCGGCCTCGAAGGCGCGCAGGGCCTCGGCCAGGGCGTCGGCGGTGGGCCGGTCGACGGCGTTGCGCGCCTCGGGACGATCGATGATCAGGGTGGTTACCGGGCCGTTGTGCTCGACGATCACGCTCATGCTGGACTCCAGGCTGACGGAAAGGACGAAGGCCGACTTGCGCCGGCCCTCCACCTTACTGCGTCACGGAGCGCGGAGCAGCACCCTGGCCGTTCCGCCCGTCAGGCTGTCGCGATCAGCCGACGTATTTCTGCAGGTTGGCCATCATCTCGCGCAGGGCCTCGACGTTGTCCGCCGGGTGCACCGCGTTCTCGAAGCTGCTGATCTGCTGCCAGTGCGCCGCCACGTCCTCGGCATCGAAGCCTTCGCGCGGGTCGAAGCCGAAGCCCAGGCTGCGCTCCCAGCGCACCTTGCCCATCCAGCCGCCGCCCACTTCATAGAGGCCGGAGGTGTCCTGGCAGGCTTCGCTACCCAGGTAGACCACCAGCGGGCTGACCAGCTCGGGCTTGAGCTGCTCGAACACCTGCGGCGGGATCAGCCCCTCGGTCATGCGGGTGCCGCCGGTGGGGGCGATGGCGTTGACCAGGATGTTGTTCTTGCGGCCTTCCAGGGCCAGGGTGCGGGTCAGGCCGTAGAGGCCGAGCTTGGCCATGCCGTAGTTGCTCTGCCCGAAGTTGCCGTAGATGCCCGAGGTGGAGGCGGTGAAGATCACCCGCCCGTAGCCCTGCTCGCGCATCAGCGGCCAGGCGGCGCGGGTGACCTTGTAGGCGCCCTCGACATGGACCTTGTAGACCAGGTCCCAGTCGGCGTCCTCCATCTTGTGGAAGGTCTTGTCGCGCAGGATGCCGGCGTTGTTCACCACCACGTCGACGCGGCCGAAGGCTTCCACGGCCTGGCGCACGATGTTCTCGCCGTCGGTCACCGAGTCGTGGTTGGCGATGGCGGTGCCGCCGGCGGCGCGGATCTCCGCCACCACGCGGTCGGCCGCCGAAGCGTTGGCGCCCTCGCCGTGGGTGCTGCCGCCCAGGTCGTTCACCACCACCTTGGCGCCATGCCTGGCGAACAACAGGGCGTGGGCACGGCCGAGACCGCCGCCGGCACCGGTGACGATCACGACCTTGTCGTCGAAACGAACGGCATCACTCATGGTTGGTACTCCCAGGCAGGTTGATGGCTACGGAGTGTCAAACAGACGTTTGACGGTCACAACCAAGACGCCGGGGCTGAATATGCCCCGATAAGGTCCGGGGATGATGCCGGCGGCCCCTTCAGGCCGCCGGCTGCACCTGCCCGGCCAGGCGCGCGCGGAACGCCAGGTAGTGCGCCAGCACCTGCTCCGGCGCCTCGGTCTGCGGGTAGTGGCCGATGCCGTCGAGCATCACCGTGTCCGGCTGCGGGATCAACTGGCGGTAGCGCTCGACCATGTGCGCGCCGGAGATCGGGTCCAGCGGCCCGTCGATCAGCCGCAGCGGCACGCCGGCGCGCTGCATGGCGCCGACCCAGCGCTCGCGGTGTTCGCGGCGGTCGAGGATGTAGTGGATCAGCCGGTGCATCACCTTCGGCCCGTCGTTGCAGGCGATCAGGCTCCAGAAGGCGTCCAGTTCCTCCTCGCTCGGCCGGGTGCGCGGGCCGAACACCTTGGCGAAGTTGGCGGCCAGCTTGCCACGGTCGAAGAAGCGCCCGAAGAAGCCGCCCAGGGGGCTGAGCAGCAGCTTCTGCGAGAGCACCGGGCGGTGCGTCTCGGGGAACAGCCCGCCATTGAGGAACACCACCGAGGCCAGCTGGATGCGTCCTTCGAGGTGCCGCGCCAGCAGTTCCTGGCCGACGCTGTTGCCGTAGTCGTGGACCAGCAGGTGCAGCGGCCCGCGCAGCTCCAGGTGGGCCAGCAGCGCCTGCTGCAGGTCGGCCTGCTCGTGGATGCGGTAGGCGTGGCCGCGCGGCTTGGCCGAGTCGCCGAAGCCGAGCATGTCGCAGGCGATCACCCGGTAGCGCCCGGCCAGCGGTTGCCACAGCTTGTTCCAGTCCCAGGAGGCGCTGGGGAAGCCGTGGATCAGCAGCAGAGGCTCGCCGGCGCCGGCCTCCCAGTAACGGATGGCGTGGCCGTGGAAGTCGAAGCTGCGCCCCTGCGCGCGCCAGTCGCGCAGGGGGATGGCGATGCCGGCCATCAGTCGCGGTAGCCGGGGTTCTGCAGGTCGAGCTTGCGCAGCAGCGCCGGCCAGGCCAGCTGCCCGCCCATGCCCTGGGAGGTCTTCATCACCCCGGCGAGCATCGCCCGGGCGCCGTCGAGGATCTGCTGCGGGATGTGGATCAGCTCGCCGCCGCCGCTCTGCGCCATGATCTGCGCCTCGCAGGCGCGCTGCAGGGTGAACATGCCGAGGAAGGCGTCGGCGACGGTGCCGAAGGCGGTCAGCAGGCCGTGGTTGGGCAGGATCATGAAGTTCTTGTCGCCCAGGTCGGCCTGCAGGCGGGCCTTCTCGTCGTGGTTCAGGGCCACGCCCTCGTAGCCGTGGTAGGCCAGGCTGGAGAGCACGAACAGCGATTGCTGCGACAGCGGCAGCAGGCCGTTCTTCTGCGCCGACACGGCGATGCCGGCGGGGGTGTGGATGTGCAGCACGCAACCGACGTCGTGGCGCACCTCGTG
This sequence comes from Pseudomonas sp. 273, assembly GCF_029201425.1. Classification (NCBI taxonomy): domain Bacteria; kingdom Pseudomonadati; phylum Pseudomonadota; class Gammaproteobacteria; order Pseudomonadales; family Pseudomonadaceae; genus Pseudomonas; species Pseudomonas sp. 273. The sequence goes on along the minus strand of NZ_CP116775.1, from coordinate 567,841 downwards.
CACGGCGCTGTGGATGGTGTAGCCGGCCGGGTTGATGTCGTAGGGGCTGTCCATCAGCTTCCTGCCGGCCAGGTCCACCTTCACCAGGCTGGAGGCGGTGATCTCGTGGAACATCATGCCGTAGGGGTTGATGAGGAAGTCCTCGGTGCCCGGGACCTTGGCCGAGATGTGGGTGAAGATCAGGTCGTCCCAGCCGTGCAGGGCGATCAGCCGGTAGCAGGCGGCGAGGTCGACGCGGGTCTGCCATTCGGCCTCGGAGACCTGGTCTTTCACGGAGGGTGCGGGAGCGGCGGCGTTCATGGGGCGGTCCTCATCGGTTGTTGTTGTTCGATGGGGCCAGTCTAGTCAGCCGGGAGCGGCGCGACTGTCGGAGGTCTGACAGTCGCATCTTAGGAGTTGAATGGTAGGAGCGAGCTTGCTCGCGAACCGCACTCTGCCAGCCTTGTAGGATGGGTGGAGCGAAGCGATACCCATCACCACGACCGCACGGGTTTCGTAAACTCAACCCATCCTGCGAAAGACACCTCGCTCCTACAGGACCAGTGCGACGGCGGGCGCCAGCAACAGGTTGAACAGCCCGGTGAGGATCATCAGCAGCCCGGCGGTGGAACCCTCCTCGCCGCCGAACTCGTAGGCCCGGCTGGTGCCCGCGCCGTGGGCGCCGACGCCCAGCAGGGCGCCGCGGGCGAGGGTCGAGCGCAGCGGCAGCAGCTTCATCAGCAGGCCGCCGGCCAGGGCGCCGAACACCCCGGTGATCATCACGAAGGCCGCGGTCAGCTCCGGCACCCCGCCCAGGTCGTGGGACATCTCCATGGCCAGCGGCGTGGTGATCGAGCGCGGCACCAGCGACAGCGCCACCTGGCCGTCCAGGGCCAGGGCATTGGCCAGCGCCCAGGAGCTGCCGATGGCCACCGCGGAGCCGGCGCACATGCCCACCAGCAGCGCCGGCCAGTGCCGGGCGAGCAGCGCCCGCTGCTGCCAGATGGGCACGGCGAAGGCCACGGTGGCCGGGCCCAGCAGCGCCACCAGCCAGTTGGTATCGCGGGCGTAGTCGGCGTAGCGGGCGTGCAGCGGGATGGCCACGGCGAACAGCAGCACCGGGACGAACACGATGGGCGCGAAGCCGTACCAGCGCACGCGCTTGTACAACTGGCGGCTGAACAGGTAGCCGCCGAGGGTCAGGGCCAACCAGAACAGGGCTTGCTTATCGAGACTCATGGCGCGACCTCCAGCGGTACATGCCTTCCACCGACAGCGCGGTGACCAGCATCACCAGCAGGGTGCTGCACATGATCACCAGCAATATCTTCCAGCCCTCGCTGCGCAGCAGCGGGCCGTAGTCCAGCAGGCTCATCAGCGCGGGGATGAAGAACAGCAGCATCTCCGCCAGCAGCAGCCCGGCGCCGCCCTGCAGCAGGGCCGGGCGCACCGCCCCGCTGGCGAACAGCGCCAGCAGCAGGCCGAGCCCCACCACCCCGCCGGGCAGCGGCAGGCCGGTGGCCCTGGCCAGCCAGCCGCCGAACCACCAGAAGGCGATGAGGACGGCGAGTTCGAAGCCCAGTCGGAGGATGCGGCGAGTCATTTCGGGTGCCTGCGTGGCGCTGCGGAGTGGATGGCGCTCAGGTTAAGCCCGGGGGTACTATCCCCAAAGCGAATTGTTCGAATCGGAGCCATTCCAGAATGGAATTCAAGCAGCTACGCAGCTTCGTCGAGGTGGTGCGCCAGGGCAGCTTCACCCAGGCCGCGGTACGCCTGCATGCCAGCCAGTCGGCCGTGAGCAAGCAGGTGGCCCAGCTGGAGCAGAGCCTGCAGGTGCAGTTGCTGGAGCGCAGCGGCCCGCACGTGCGCCTGACCGCCGCCGGCGAAGTGGTGCTGCGCCGCGCCGAGGACATGCTGCGCCTGCGCCGCGAACTGCTGACCGAACTGGACGACCTCAGCCAGATGAAGCGCGGCGAGCTGCGCCTGGGCCTGCCGCTACTGGGCGCCGACGCCCTGTTCGCCTGGCGCTTCGCCGAGTACCGCAAGCGCTACCCGCACATCCAGGTGCACCTGGTGGAAGGCGGCAGCAAGAGCCTGGAGCAGGCGGTGCATGCCGGCGAACTGGAACTGGCCGGCGCCCTCACCCCAGCGACCCCGGCTTCGACTGGCAGCGGTTCTGCAACGAACCGCTGGACGCCCTGCTGCCGGCCGAACACCCGCTGGCCGGGCGCGAGCGCATCGCCCTGGCCGAGCTGGCCGACACCCCGTTCCTGCTCTACCAGCAGAGCTTCACCCTCAACGACCGCCTGCTGCGCGCCTGCCACGAGGCCGGCTTCGAACCCCGCGAGGGCGGCCGCAGCGGCCAGGCCGACTTCCTCGGCGCGCTGGTCGCCGCCGGCCAGGGCGTGGTGCTGTTGCCACGGGCGGTGGCCGAGGAAGTGGTACGGCCAGGGGTGGCACGGGTGCTGCTGAGCGAACCGGACCTGCGCTGGGACATCTGCTTCATCTGGCGCCGCGACGCCTACCTGTCCCACGCGGCCAAGGCCTGGCTGGCGCTGCTGGAGGAGTTTCCGCTGCATCCGTAGGGCGAATAACCGTTCGCGGTTATCCGCCGATACACCGGGGCCATAGCCAACGCCAAGGTCAACCCCGGAGCCGCCGAGGATCACGGCCAAACGGCGGATAACGCCGTAGGCGTTATTCGCCCTACACCAGGCCTACCCGCGTCGTAGGGCGAATAACCGTTCGCGGTTATCCGCCGATACGCCGGGGCCACAGCCAAAGCCAAGGTCAACCCCGGAGCCGCCGAGGATCACGGCCAAACGGCGGATAACGCCGTAGGCGTTATTCGCCCTACACCAGGCCTACCCGCGTCGTAGGGCGAATAACCGTTCGCGGTTATCCGCCGATACACCGGGGCCATAGCCAACGCCAAGGTCAACCCCGGAGCCGCCGAGGATCACGGCCAAACGGCGGATAACCGTTCGCGGTTATCCGCCGATACGCCGGGGCCACAGCCAACGCCGGGGGATGGATCAGCCTTTCAACGCAGCGATGAAATCGGCGATCCAGGGCTCGGCGTCGGTCTCCGGGGTGACCGTCTCGCTGGCGTCCAGGCGCAGCATCGGCAGCACCTCGCGCAGGCCCAGCTCGGCGTACAGCTCGCGCACCTGCTCGCCACCGCCGCAATAGGTGTCGCCGTAGCTGGAGTCGCCCAGGCCGATCACCGCGCCGGGCAGGCCGCGCCAGTTCGGCAGGCGGTCGCGCAGGGCGTAGTACAGCGGCTGGATGTTGTCCGGCAGTTCGCCCAGGCCGGTGGTCGAGGTGACCGTCAGGAAGGCGTCGGGCGCGGCCTCGACCAGCGCGTCCAGGCCGGCGCGCGGCTCGAACCAGGTCTGCAGGCCCGCGGCCTCCAGCAGGCGCTTGGCATGGCGCGCGACCTCCTCGGCGGTGCCGTAGACCGATCCGGACAGAATGGCGACTTTCATGGAAACTCCCGGTTCATGCGACAAACGCCCATTATGCCGCAAGCCGGCCACGGGTGTTCGCCGGCGCCGCCGGGCTGGTATAGTTTTTTCCCACCGCGCCGCTCGGATATGCCTCCGCCGGCCGTCGTCCACCTGCCACGAGGCTCGCATGAGCGCATCCCCGGCCCCCATCCTGATCACCGGCGCCAGCCAGCGCGTCGGCCTGCACTGCGCCCTGCGCCTGCTCGACGCGGGCCAACCGGTGATCGTCAGCTACCGCAGCGAGAAGCCCGGGCTGCAGCAACTGCGCGAGCGCGGCGCGACCTGCCTGCACGGCGACTTCGCCGACGAGGCCGGCATCCTCGCCTTCATCGACGCGCTCAAGGCCCACACCGACAGCCTGCGCGCCATCGTCCACAACGCCTCCACCTGGCTCGCCGAGACGCCCGGCCACGAGGCCGAGGCCTTCCGCGCGCTGTTCAGCGTGCACATGCTCGCCCCCTACCTGATCAACCTGCACTGCGCGCCGCTGCTGGAGCGCTCGCAGCCGGCCGACATCATCCACGTCAGCGACGACGTGGTGCGCAGGGGCAGCGCCAAGCACGTCGCCTACTGCGCCAGCAAGGCCGGGCTGGACAGCCTGACGCTGTCCTTCGCCGCGCGCTTCGCGCCGCGCATCAAGGTCAACACCATCGCCCCGGCGCTGGTCATGTTCAACACCGGGGACGACGCCGACTACCGCGCGCGCACCCTGGCGAAATCCGCCCTGGGCATCGAACCCGGGCCGGACGTCGTCTACCAGGCCATCCGCTACCTGCTGGACACCCCCTACGTCACCGGCACCACCTTGACCGTCAACGGCGGCCGGCACCTCAAATGACCGCCCGCCGTGGCGCGAGGAACCCTGCAATGACCGATTCCCTGTCCGCGAACTACCGCGAGATACTCCTGGGCCTGGGCGAGAACCCCGACCGCGAAGGCCTGCTCGACACCCCCAAGCGCGCCGCCAAGGCCATGCGCTACCTGTGCCACGGCTACGAGCTGAGCCTGGAGGAGATCGTCAACGGCGCGCTGTTCGCCTCGGACAACGACGAAATGGTGATCGTCCGCGACATCGAGCTGTATTCGCTGTGCGAACACCACCTGCTGCCCTTCATCGGCAAGGCCCATGTGGCGTACATTCCCACCGGACGGGTGCTGGGGCTGTCGAAGGTGGCGCGCATCGTCGACATGTTCGCGCGGCGCCTGCAGATCCAGGAGAACCTGACGCGGCAGATCGCAGAGGCCATCGAGCGCATCACCGGCGCCGCCGGCGTGGCGGTGGTGATCGAGGCGCAGCACATGTGCATGATGATGCGCGGCGTGGAGAAGCAGAACTCGCAGATGTTCACCTCGGTGATGCTCGGCGCCTTCCGCGACTCCAGCAACACCCGCCAGGAATTCCTGCAACTGATCGGACGGAGCAAGTGACAATGACGCAACTGCAGCCGGGCATGGCGCGGATCCGCGTGAAGGACCTGCGCGTGCGCACCTACATCGGCATCAAGGAAGAGGAAATCCTCAACAAGCAGGACGTGACGATCAACCTGACCATCCTCTACCCCTCGCAGGAGGCGGTGCAGGTCAACGACATCGAGCACGCGCTGAACTACCGCACCATCACCAAGGCGATCATCGCCCACGTCGAGGAGAACCGCTTCGCCCTGCTGGAGCGCCTGACCCAGGAAATCCTCGACCTGGTCATGGCCCACCCGGCAGTGCACTACGCCGAGGTGGAAGTGGACAAGCCCCACGCCCTGCGCTTCGCCGAGTCGGTGTCCATCGCCCTGGCCGCCCGGCGCTGAACCGGGCGGCGCCTTCGAGCCGGCGGCCATTGCTGGCGCCTGCCCCGGCTCTTATCATCTGCGCAGCCCCGAATTGCCCCGGCGTCCCGCGACGACGCGCCAAGCGAGAGCCCGAACCATGAGCAAGCCCGAACACAGCATCCTCGACCTGACCCAGGAACAACGCACCGAGCTGGAGGCCGCGGCGTTCCGCACCCTGGTGCAGCACCTGCGCACCCGCAAGGACGTGCAGAACATCGACCTGATGAACCTCGCCGGCTTCTGCCGCAACTGCCTGTCCAAGTGGTACAAGGCCGCGGCCGACGACATGGGCCTGGAACTGAGCCCGGAACAGGCCCGCGAGGAGATCTACGGCATGCCTTACGCCGAATGGAAGGCGAAATACCAGAAGGAAGCCTCGCCCGAGCAGCAGGCCGCCTTCGACACCGCCAAGAAACACTGACGAGCCCGCCTTGATGACCCTCACCGATTTCCGCGCGCGCCTGCGCAGCGAGCAGCACCTGTTCACCGATACCCTGGCGTTCATCGCCGAGCACTACAGCTACAGCCCCAGCGCCTTCAGCAACGGCCCGGTGGAAAACCCGGCCGGGCAGAACGAGGGCTCCTGCAAGACCCTCGGCTTCGCCATCCTCGAGGGCCTGAGCCTGGAGGAAACCCTGCTGGCCTTCGGTGAACACTACCGCGCGGTGCGCGACACCCCCGAGGGCACCGACCACGCCAACATCCGCGCCCTGCAGAACACCGGCCTGGCCGGCGTGCGCTTCGAGCGCCAGCCGCTGTCGCGCCGCGGCTGATCCCCCCGCAATGCAGAAGCCCCGCCCTGCAGGCTGTGTGAAAACCCGAGCGGCTCTTCGAAGAGAGCGTTCCTACGTGAAATCTGAAGAGGCTTGGCTATTCAGCCAATCCAGAATCCGCGTAGAAACGCGAAATCCAGGTTGTTTTTTAACCAGCGGGACCGATCCTGAGGTTTTCACACAGCCTGCCTCGCGGGGCTTTTTCTTGCCGCCGTGAATAGCGAGGCAAACCGTGGGGCGCATAACGCCTCCGGCGTTATCCGCCGTCGTTCACGGGCCTCGGTGCACTGCCAACGGCGGATAACCGCGAACGGTTATTCGCCCTACGGTCGTCGGCGAACCCATGCGGCCGTGGCGATGGGTATCGCTTCGCTCAACACCATCCTACGACGGTGCCCCAACGCCATTCCCCTGTAGGAGCAACTGTCTATTGGGTTTGGGTGTAGCGCGCCGCTCCGAGTGCGTTGATGTTTCTTGTTTCGCCCCCTCGGGCGAGTCCCTTTTGTCAAACGGTGGAAGGCCACCCCCGCAAAAAGGAACCAAAAAGGCTTGCCCCGCATACGGGCCCGATGAAGCCGGGCTACCCTCACGAATTCCCCCGCCACGGAGGCCCGCCCCGACAGCACGTCCCTGTACTGGTCGGGGCTCTAGCGACATCCATGTCGCATGACCTCCTGAGCGCCGGTTTCGCTCGGCCTTCTGAAGGGGCGTTCCGGTGCGCGCGGTTGTTTCTCTGGAAGTCCCAAAACCAGAACAAGAGCCGCTGCTTTTCGTAGGAGCGAGCTTGCTCGCGAACCCTGACTCGGCCCCCTCCCTAACCCTCCCCCGCAAGCGGAAGAGGGGACTGTTCGGCGTGAAGCGAAATCCGAAGCTCCCGGGTTCCCACGTAGGGCGCATAACGCCTACGGCGTTATCCGCCGTTTTCAACGACGGATGATCGCGGACGGCTACCACGGCGCCCCCGTCAAAAAGGAAAAAGCCCCGACCAGCGGGGCTTCTTCCTGCACGCCGGCTCTTGGGGCCGTTACAGCGAATCCAGGTAGCGCTCCACGTCCAGCGCCGCCATGCAGCCGGCGCCGGCCGAGGTGATGGCCTGGCGATAGACGTGGTCGGCCACGTCGCCGGCGGCGAACACGCCGGGGATGTTGGTGGCGGTGGCGTTGCCGTCGCGGCCGCCATTGACTACCAGGTAGCCGTCCTTCAGTTGCAGCTGGTTCTCGAACAGCGAGGTGTTCGGGGTATGCCCGATGGCCACGAACAGGCCGTCCACCGTCAGTTCCTCGGTGCCGCCGTCGTTATGGCGCAGGCGCACGCCGGTGACGCCCATGTCGTCGCCCAGCACTTCCTCCACCTGGGCATTGAGCTTCAGCTCGATCCTGCCCTCGGCGATGCGGGCGCGCAGCTTGTCCTGCAGGATCTTCTCGGCGCGGAAGGTCTCGCGGCGGTGCACCAGGGTCACCTTGCTGGCGATGTTGGCCAGGTACAGCGCCTCCTCCACCGCCGTGTTGCCGCCACCGACCACCGCCACTTCGCGGTTGCGGTAGAAGAAGCCGTCGCAGGTGGCGCAGGCGGAAACGCCCTTGCCCATGAACGCCGCTTCCGAAGGCAGGCCCAGGTAGCGGGCGCTGGCGCCGGTGGCGATGATCAGCGCGTCGGCCGTGTAGGTGCCGCTGTCGCCCTTGAGCACCAGGGGCTTGCCGGCCAGGTCCACGGCGTTGATGTGGTCGAAGACGATCTCGGTCTCGAAGCGCTCGGCGTGCTCCTGCATGCGCTGCATCAGCGCAGGGCCGGTGAGGCCATGGGGGTCGCCGGGCCAGTTGTCCACCTCGGTGGTGGTGGTCAACTGGCCGCCGGCCTGCAGGCCGGTGATCAGCAGCGGCTTGAGGTTGGCGCGGGCGGCATAGACGGCGGCCGAGTAACCGGCGGGGCCGGAACCCAGGATGATGACGCGGGCATGACGAACTTCAGGCATGGCTGACTCCTCGTCGAACAAGAAAAGGGAGCTGCCAAGGTACCTGGGGGAAGGTTGGGAGGCGCGGCAGCTCCCACAGAACGCACAGATCGCGAGGAAGGCAGGGCCGTCAGGAGCGAGCGGCGCTGCCGTGGAGTCACCCACGGCCTGAAGTCTGTCAGACGTTTCCCAAAGTCACTTTGAGATAAGTCAGGGACATTCCGCTTCGCCGGCCGATCCGTTCGCGACTGGGGATTGCCGCGCAGCGTAAGGCCCGCCGCGCCGCGAACGAAATGCCCAATCTCAATGCCCCCGATAGAGGCCGGCTATCCCCCGCGGCAGGCCAACTAGACTCAGTATTCGTCCCCTCTCCCACCTGCGCGCCCGGCATGACCCTGAGAAAACGACTGCTCCTGCTGTTCCTGCCGCTGCTGGCCCTCAGCCTGCTGGGCATCTGGCTGCTGTCCGAGCACATCCTGCTCGAACGCTTCGACCGCGACGACCGCCAGCGCCTGTACGACGAGGTGCGCGTGCTCGACAACCGCCTGGCCTTCGAGAAGCAGCGCCACCTGGACCTGCTGCGCAGCTATGCCTGGTGGGACGCCAGCTACGGCTTCGTCTCGCACCCCACGCCGGGGTTCGTGCGGGAGAACCTGGACATCGACATGCTCGGCAACCTGGGCTTCGACTTCGCGCTCTACCTCGACCGCCGGGGCCGCGTGGTCACCCAGCGCTGGGACGAGGCACGGCTCGCCGCGCCCCAGGCGATAGCCGGCGCGCCCAGCCCCGAGCGACTGCGCCAGGACCTGCTGCGCCGCGCCCTGGAGCTGGGCGTGCTGGACCTGCAGGGCGATCCGTCGCGCAGCCTGGCGCAATGGCTGCTGGTGGACGGCACCCCGCTGCTGCTGCTCAGCCAGCCGATCAGCGACAACCTGGGCCGCGCCGAGCCGGTCGGCGCCATCGTCGCCGGCTACCTGCTCGACCAGCGCCACATGCGCGCCCTGCAGGAGCAGATGGACGCGCGCCTGCAGGTGCAACCCGGGGTGACGCCCGGCGACGGCTGGCGGACCCTGCACCTGCCGGGGCGCAACGGCGGCACCCTGCTGAGCCCGCGGCGGGTGCTCGACGCCGATACCCAGCAGGTCACCCTGCTGTTCCTGGACGCCACCGACACGCCGCAGTTCAGCCTGGCCATCAGCAAGTCGCGGGTCGCCTACCAGCAGGGCCAGGAGGCCATCCGCCTGTTCCTCGGCATGACCTTGCTGATCAGCCTCACCGCCCTGCTGCTGGCCTACCTGGTCCTGGAGATCTGGGTGATCCGCCGCGTGCAGCGGCTCAACCGCGGGGTGGCGAACATCGGCGCCGACACCGGCCCCGCCCGGCTGGCCGACATGGGCCGCGACGAAGTCGGCCAACTGGCCTGCGAAGTCAACCAGATGCTCGAACGCCTGGAACGCAGCGAGGCCCGCGACCGCGCCATCCTCGACAGCATCCGCGACGGCTACTTCGAGATGGACGGCGACGGCTTGGTGCTCACGGTGAACGCCGCCTTCTGCCGCCTGCTCGGCTACACGGCCGAGGAAGTGGAAGGCCACTCCTACCGGGAACTGCTCGACGAACAGGACGTGGCGCGCGCCCGCGGCCTCTACCAGCAAGTGCGCGACGGCGAGCAGGAAACCACCTTCGCCGCGCCCTTCAAGCGCCGCGACGGCCAGCGCGTGATCTTCGAGACGAAGGTCTCGCCGATCACCGACGCCCAGGGGCAGTTCCGCGGCTTCCGCGGCATCCTCCGCGACATCAGCCTGCAGGTCGCCTACCAGCAGCGCCTGCTCGACCTCGCCTACCGCGACGCGCTGACCGGCCTGGGCAACCGCAAGGCCTTCGGCGAACAGTTGCCCCTGGCCCTGCAGCGCTGCGCGCAAGGCACCAGCGTGGCCCTGCTGTACGTCGACCTGGACCACTTCAAGCCGGTCAACGACCGCTTCGGCCATGCCGCCGGCGACGCCGTGCTGGTCGCCGTGGGCGAGCGCCTGCGCGGCAACCTGCGCCAGCCGGACATGGCCTTCCGCCTGGGCGGCGACGAGTTCGCGGTGGTCCTCGAAGGCGTGGACTGCGACAGCGCCGAGCGCCTGGCCGGGCGCCTGCTGGCCAGCCTCAACCAGGACTACCGCGCCGGCGAGCAGCGCCTGGAATTCCTCTCCGCCAGCATTGGCATCGCCCTCTATCCGGCCGACGCCGGCGACGCCGAAGGCCTGATCCACGCCGCCGACAGCGCCATGTATCGCGCCAAGCAACAGCGCAACCACTACAGCCGCTACCGCGCCTGAACCCCACACAACCGGCAAAACAGACGGCTCGCGAGCGTGCGCCGGCCCTGCTAAGGTCGCAAGCTGGTTTCCTACGGAGATGCTCCATGTCCACCCTGAGCGGCCCGCAATACCTCGGCGAAGGCCTGAAACTCATGATGCGCCCGGGGCTGCGCCTGTTCGTGCTGCTGCCCCTGACGGTCAACCTGCTGCTGTTCGTCGGCCTGATCGGCTTCGCGGTGAACCAGTTCAGCCACTGGGTCGACTGGCTGATGCCCAGCCTGCCGCAGTGGCTGGACTTCCTCCAGTACATCCTCTGGCCGCTGTTCGTCCTGCTGGTGCTGCTGATCCTGTTCTTCAGCTTCACCCTGGTGGCCAACCTGATCGCCTCGCCGTTCAACGGCTTCCTCGCCGAGAAGGTCGAGGTGGTGGTGCGCGGCCAGGACGACTTCCCGGCCTTCAACTGGGCCGAACTGGCCGCCATGGTGCCGCGCACCGTCGCCCGCGAACTGCGCAAGCTCGGCTACTTCCTGCCACGGGCCATCGCCCTGTTCGTCCTCAGCCTGATCCCCGGCCTGAACATCATCGCCACCCCGCTGTGGCTGGTGTTCGGCGTGTGGATGATGGCCGTGCAGTACATCGACTACCCGGCGGACAACCACAAGCTGGGCTGGAACGAGATGCTCGCCTGGCTACGCAGCAAGCGCTGGGCCTGCATGGGCTTCGGCGGCATCACCTACCTCGCGCTGCTGATCCCGGTGGTCAACCTGGTCGCCATGCCCGCCGCCGTGGCCGGCGCGGTGCTGTTCTGGGTGCGCGAGGAGGGGGAGAAGGCGCTGGTCAAATAACCCGGGCGCATCGCCCTTCCCTTCTCATCCCGCAGCGGCGCCCCCCGTTGCGGGATGCCCCTTCCTCCCCAGCCCATGCCTGCCACTTCTTCCCCTCCTCGTGGCGCCGCCTTGCGCTGAATCGCAACTTATTCGCAGCCGCTTTCGCGTTCCGTTCGTGCTCGACGCTTTTCTGGCGCCATAAAACTGCCCCTCATCAAAGAATTTCGAAAAGACGGGTTTCAAGCCGGACGGTCAAAAAAATCGGCTGACTTATATCAATCGGTTTTTTCCTCCTCGCTCCAAAGAATATTCCCACACCACCGCCTCACCAGAAGCCTCGTGGTGGCGCGGCACAGCTGCGCACCCAGCCTGCCTGGCAAACCCAGGCCCCATCGTCCAACGCTGGCGGATCGGCATCGGCAGCCCGCAGCTGCCGCATTCCTTCTCCTCGTGCCCTGACGCGCGTTGGCTCAAGCCCCGCCCTTCCGCGAAGCGGCGGTGCAAGGAGGTGAACCATGCGATTCCAGAAGACAGCCCTGGCGCTTCACGTCGCCTTGGCCGCGGCCCTGTCATTGCCCATGCAGGGGGCCAACGCCGGCTGCACCGGCGATGTCGCCAGCAGCACCCTGACCTGCGACGTGCCCTTGTACTTCGGCAACCCCGCCGGCTACGACAACGTCGTGATCAACACCACCGCCAACGGCTCCACCGGCGGCAGCTCCGGCCTGGCCGGCTTCGGCATCTACGGCAACAGCTCGACCTACAACCTGAAGAACCTGCTGATCACCACCACCGGCTCCACCGCGGACGCCATCCAGGCCAACATCGGCACCAACAACATCCGCGCCGACTCGCTGACCATCGTCACCAGGGGCTCCTCGGCGGACGGCATCAATGTCACCGAGAACGCGATCAACTCGACGGTCACCATCGGCGACGGGGCCTCCATCACCGCCGAAGGCACGGGCATGGGCGTGCGCGCCAACACCTCGAAGAACGGCGGCAAGAACCAGATCGTGATCGGCAAGGATGCGCACGTCACCACCCATGGCGGCGCCTCCAACTGGCTCGACGGCACCGGCTACGCCGTGTACGCCGGCAACCGTGACCTGAGCGCGAGCAGCTACAAGGGTGACGCCGAAGTCACCCTGGGCGACGGCAGCGTGATCCTCACCAAGGGCAACGCGGCCCATGCCGTCTATGCCAACCGTGGCGGGGTGATCAACCTGGGCGACACCAGCATCGCCACCGAGAAGAACAACGCCTACGGCATCTACGCCCAGACACTCAGCGATGCCAATGGCCCCGTGGCGGCGTGGTCAACCTCGACGGCGACACCCGCGTCAGCGTGACCGACGGCAACCGGGCCCTCTACGCCAGCGGCGCCGGCTCGCGGATCAACAGCGGCCAGGCCGCCATCTACCACCTCGACAGCAGCGCGGCCAGCGACCAAGACGGTCGCCTGGGGGCCAGGCTGCTCGCCGACCAGGGCGGCGTCATCGACCTGAAGATGGCCGCCGGCTCCTACTTCAACGGCAGCACCGCCACCGCCAGCGCCGGGGAGATCCACCTGGCCATCGAGGGCGCCAGCCGCTGGGACCTGAGCGCCGACTCCAATCTCAGTTCGCTGAACCTGGGTAGCGGCGCCACCCTGGCCTACCTGCGCCAGGGGGACGCGAGCGACTACCAGTACAAGACCCTGACCGTGGACGGCGACTTCACCGGCGGTGGGCGCCTGGTGATGAACACCCACCTGGGCGACGACAACTCGGCCACCGACCGCCTGGTGGTCAATGGCGACACCTCCGGCGACACCCGGGTGACGGTGAACAACACCACCGGCACGGGCGAGCAGACCATCGAGGGCATCCGCATGATCGAGGTGGCCGGCTTGTCCGCCGGCGAGTTCCAGTCCGACCGGGTGACCGAAGGCGGCTACGAATACCTGCTGCGTCGTGGCGGTACCTTCGTCGGTTCCACCGGCTCGGACAAGGACTGGTACCTGACCTCCTACAAGCCCACCGTCGACCCAAAACCGGAACCCGAGCCCGAACCTGAACCGCAGCCGGAACCGGGGCCCGATCCCGATCCCGGCATCCCGCCCATCCCGGAGCCCCCGGCACCGCCCGCTCCACCCAGCGACAAGGACCGCATCCGCCAGCCGGAGGGCGGCGCCTACACCGCCAACCTGGCTGCTGCCAACACCCTGTTCCTGCACCGCCTGCACGACCGCACCGGCAACCTGACCTACGTCGATCCGGACACCGGCGAGGCCAGGACCTCGATGCTGTGGCTGCGCAGCGTCGACGGCGCCAGCCGCTGGAACGACAGCACCGGCCAGCTGAAGACCGAAAGCAACCGCTACGTCATCCAGCTCGGCAGTGACCTGCTGCGCTACAGCAACGACAAGGGCGACTGGGTGCTCGGGGTACTGGGCGGCTACGCCAACGGCAACTCCACCAGCCGCTCGCGGATCACCGGCTACAGCGCCAAGGGCGAGATCGATGGCTACAGCCTCGGCCTCTACGGCACCTGGTACGAGGACCGCGACGACGAGAACGGCGCCTATGTCGACACCTGGGTGCTGTACAACCGCTTCGACAACGAGGTGCATGGCGAGCAACTGGCCAAGGAGCACTACGACTCCGACGGCATCACCGCCTCCGTCGAGGCCGGCAAGACCTTCCGCGTAGCCCGCACCGAGAAGGCCAGCGTGTACGTGCAACCCCAGGCGCAAGTGGTCTACATGGGCGTCAAGGCCGACAGCCACCGCGAGGCCAACGGCACCCGCGTCACCGGGCGCGGCGACGGCAACCTCATGACCCGCCTGGGCGCCCGCGCCGCACTGCGCAGCAATGACGCGCAGGGCTTCGCCAGCACCTATGACGTCGAGCCCTACCTGGAGGCCAACTGGATCCACAACTCCGACGACTTCGGCGCGAAGATGGGCAACACCCGCTTCGACATGGACGGCGCCAACGACATCCTGGAGGTCAAGCTGGGCGCCACCAGCAAGCTCAACAGCCGGGTCAACGTCTGGGGCGAAGTGGCCCGCCAGCACGGCGACAACGGCTACCGCGACCAGGCCTTCACCCTGGGCCTGAAGGTCAACTTCTGAGCCGGCGGGTACAGGGGCAGGGTTCGCCCTGCCCTCCCGGCATCCCCCAGGCGGCGGGATGCCGGCCGCTACAACCCATCAGCCCTGAGGCAGTAGGTCTTGCCGTCCATATCCTTGCAGGGCCAGTTGTCCTCGATGTAGCTGTCCGGACGGAAACAGAAACCATCGTTCTTCACCCAGAAGACCTGCCAGCCAGAGCCGGAGATTCGCAGCTTGTTGCAGGCTTGATAATCCATGACATGGAGCGCCGCAGTAGTTCCGACTGCAAGCAGTGGGCTCACCACCAGCAGCGTTATCGACGCGACTTTCAGCAGTCGCTCGGCAATCTTGAGCCAAACCGGATTTTGCGAAGTGAGCGGTCGCCGGAAAATCAGGAGATGAACGCCACCCAATAATCCCAACGGCCCGATGAGCAGCGCGGAGATTGCACCGAAAACCGGATAGGCAGTTTCCACGATAGGAGCCTGTCGCCAGAGTCGTATGTATATGGGAAACAACATGTCCAAGCAAATTATTACACCAGCCCCGGTCAGCGCCATTCCAATAAGAATGAGTAAAAATCCCAAGGGTCTAAGCCAGTGTTCAGGTACAGGTATTACCGCCTGCTCAGGCATTTTCATAAGGTGGCTTAGCTCCCCTAAAAGTCATTAGAATTAGGGAAGCGAAACGGAACCCTTGGCAACGAGCCTGGCGGAAGACGCCGTAGCAGCCAGCCTTTGGCATCATGGATTGCTTCGTCAATGGCAGACTCGATCAACTTACCAAGTATATTCTCAGCATGACCCTGGATATCAAATTCGTCCAGTCTTTGGAATTTATCTGTAAGCATGGAGACATTGTCCACTGCATAGTTCAGGGAGTCTCTCACACGAGTCTTTATACCGAATTGCTTGTCAAGCATATTCAATCCAAGGCTGACAACAAACACAGTTACAGCGCCAGCAATGACCGGAAGAGCCACCAAACCGAAACCTGTGGCAAGAGCAGCCCCCACCGCATACCCAACCGCCGAAGCGATCCCCGCCTTGACCAACTCGATGCCAACGCCACCAAGCAAATCCAACATGCTCAACTGGTCGTTGAAGTACCACTCAAGGACCTCCAGACCCACTGCCACGTAGCAGGAAAGCCTGAAGCCACTGAGGGAGCTGCCGCGAATGCCGTAACGTCCTACGCCCATCTGGACCAGCTTGGCATTGTCGACGGAATAGCGCGTGCCAGTCAGTATCCGGCGCAGCCCCGGGTAACCGGACAGGACGACGTACTGCCTGCCTTGGTAGAACGTATATCTGATCCGAGTATTGAGGCCTCCGAGGTCCCGCACCAGCCGGACGAAGTTCACCGTGTCGAATGAACCCAGCGCAACCGGGACGCCCCAGGGGGTGCTCGCGAACGAATGAAACGGGCTGTCAAGATAGGCCCCTGAGCCATCGAACGGCCCGTTGGCTTGGCACAAGCCAGGCGCCCCGACCGGGGGCAAATGACTGGTCGCATGATCGCGGGCCAGTTGGTTGGCCTGTTCGACGGTGAGGAACAGGAGTTCGCGGTGGTTGGCGTCCAGCGAACGCCCCAGCTCGTCCAGTTGAGCGGTGGTCAGCCCCATGGGTGCTCCAACGGGTGATTCGGCCTTCCCCGTTCGGCGAGCGGGGGAAGCACAACGAATTACTCGCTGGTGCCGGGCATCGGCTGCCGGGCGTTTCCTGTTGGGCTGTAGGGTTTTGCGCTAAAAGCGGCATCGGCCCCGGCGCGTACCGGGGCGCTCTTTCTTCATGCGGTGAAACGCAGTGCCGCGGTCAGGTCGCCCATGGGCTGCTGGCCGCGGGCGCGCATGGCGTCGTCGCGCAGTTTCAGGCCGTCGAGCTTCTCCAGGTCGAACACCCGGGTGATCAGGCGCAGGATGGAGCCGGTGTCGTAGACCGTATGGTCCACCGTGCCGTGGCGCGCGAAGGGCGACACCACCAGCGCCGGGATGCGCGAGCCGGGACCCCAGCGGTCGCCCTGGGGCGGCGCCACGTGGTCCCACCAGCCGCCGTTCTCGTCCACGCTGATGACGATCACCATGTTCGGCCATTGCGGGCTTTCCATCAGGTGCTTCACCGCGCGCACGATGTGGCGGTCGCCGCTGGCCACGTCGGCGTAGCCGGCGTGCATGTTGAGGTTGCCCTGGGGCTTGTAGAAGGTCACCGCCGGCAGCGTGCCGGCGCGGGCGTCGGCGAAGAAGCGGTTGCTCGACGGGTCGTCGCCCAGGCCGCCGTCGCGCAGGCGCTTCGCGCGTTCCTCGAGGTGTTCCGGGCCCTGCTGGACGAAGTAGTTGAACGGCTGGTGGTGGTACTGGAAGTTGGGGATCCTGGGAATGCCAGCGGAGTTCCTGTACTGCTCCAGGGTGGCTTCCCAGGCGCCGGCGTACCAGGCCCAGTCGACGCCCTTCTTGCTCAGCTTGTCGCCGATGTGCTCGTGGCGCTGCGGCACCATCACGTTGGGCTGGCCGGGCAGCGCGTAGTCCGGGCGCTGGGGGTCGCGCTGCACGGTCGGCCAGAACGGCGGGAGCATGGTGTTGACGCCGTAGCCGTCGGGGGTCAGGGCGCTGGGGCCGAACTTCGGTGCGCCGCCGCTGACGCTGGCCGGCGAATCCTCCAGGGGTTGCAGGCGCGGGTCGGCGGGGTCGTCGCTCATCAGTTGGGCGATCTGTGTGCGGGCCGGCGAGTCTTGCACGTCCGGGTACACCGGCGGGGTGGCCGCCACCAGGTACTGGTGGTTGAGGAAGGAACCACCGAAGGCGCCCTGGAAGAAGTTGTCGCACAGCACGAAGTCCCGGGCCAGGTCCCACAGGCGCAGGCTGTAGGGGCTCTGCGCGTAGTAGCCCATGGGCAGCGCGCCGGAGTCGGCCCAGGCGACGAACATGTCGTTGCGCCCGCCGTTGATCTGCATCTGGTTCTGGTAGAACACGTGCCAGAGGTCGCGGGTCACCAGGCCCAGGGGCAGGTCCTCGCCCTGCGGGCCCTTGAGCGCGAAGGGCGCGTTGGCCAGGTTCTCCTGGTACTGCACGCCCTCGGCGTAGCTCACCCCTTCCAGGCTCTGGCCGACCTGCAGCACGCCGCCATACACCGGCGGCAGCTGGTCCAGCAGGCTGCCGTCGCGGTCGCGCTGCCGGTAGTCGGCCGGCTGCAGCGACGACAGCGGTTTCTCCACGCCGGGGAAGTCGCCGAACAGGTTGTTGAAGCTGCGGTTCTCGGCGTAGATCACCACGACGGTCTTCACCTGCTCGCGCAGCGCCCGGTCCAGTTCGGCGCCGCTCAGCTCGCGCACGGCTTCGGCGGCCTGGGCCGTACCCTCGCCCACCAGGCCGGCCAGCGCCGCCCCGGCCCCAGGGCCGCGGCACCGCCGAGGAAGCGGCGGCGGCCGGCGTCCGGCAGTGGCTGGGCAAGGTCCTGCCCGGGATTCTGATCGCGCTTGTCGCTCATCGACGGCTCCCTGTTATCGGAAATCGCGGCTATCGGAAATCGCGGCACTCTAGCAGCCCCGTGTGACAGCCAGGCGAAGGCTCTATGACAGGCATTTCCCAAGCTCCCGCGGGAAACGCCCGAATCGCCCGTCACATTTCCGCAATCCAGGCGTCACACCCGCTACACCGGCCGGGCGGAGACTGCCGTTCATGAGCACGACTCCCCTGCGCATCGCGCTGATCAGCGAAACCTTCCCGCCGGAGATCAACGGTGTGGCCAACACCCTCGGGCGCCTCGCCGCCGGGCTGCTGCAGCTCGGCCACCGGGTGCAGGTGGTGCGCCCGCGGCAGAGCGTCGACGACGGCCGC
This sequence comes from Pseudomonas sp. 273, assembly GCF_029201425.1. Classification (NCBI taxonomy): domain Bacteria; kingdom Pseudomonadati; phylum Pseudomonadota; class Gammaproteobacteria; order Pseudomonadales; family Pseudomonadaceae; genus Pseudomonas; species Pseudomonas sp. 273. Next base: position 549,741 of record NZ_CP116775.1, on the reverse strand, counting down.
CACAGCGACGACGAGCTGCTGCTCACCCGCGGCTGGCCGCTGCCCGGCTACCCCGGCCTGCAATGGGGCCAGTCGTGCCTGCACAAGCTGCTGCGGCACTGGCGGCGGCTGCGCCCGGACGTGCTCTACATCGCCACCGAAGGCCCGCTCGGGCTGGCCGCCCTGCGCGCCGCCAGGCGCCTGCGGATCCCCGCCCTGAGCGGCTTCCACACCAATTTCCAGCAGTACGGCGCGCACTACGGCCTGGGCCCGCTGACGCGCCTGGTAACCGCCTACCTGCGCTGGTTCCACAACCGCACCCTGCGCACCCTGGTGCCCAGCGCCAGCCAGGCGCTGGAGCTGGAACGCCGCGGCTTCGCCCACCTCGCCCAGTTGGCGCGCGGCGTGGACGGCCAGCTGTTCCAGCCCGGCCGCCGCGACGACGCCTTGCGCCGCGAGTGGGGCCTGGGCGAGCAGGACATCGCCGTGCTGCACGTCGGCCGCCTGGCCGCGGAGAAGAACCTCGGCCTGCTCGGCCGTGCTTTCAATCAACTGCGAGCAGCCCATCCGCAACTGAATCTGCGCCTGGTGATAGTCGGCGATGGCCCGCAGCGCGCGCAGCTCGCCCGCGAATTGCCCGGGGCGGTGTTCTGCGGCCTGCAGCGCGGCGAGGAGCTGGCCCGACACTACGCCAGCGGCGACCTGTTCCTCTTCCCCAGCCTCTCCGAGACCTTCGGCAACGTGGTCCTGGAGGCCCTGGCCTCGGGCCTGGCGGTGGTCGCCTACGACCAGGCCGCCGCGGCCCAGCACATTCGCCACGGGCACGACGGCGCCCTGGCGATTCCCGGCGACGAGGCCGCCTTCATCGATGCCGCCAGCTGGCTGCTGGAAGACCGCGAGCACCTGCGCCGGGTGCGCCTGAACGCCCGCCAGCACGCCGGGCGCCTGGAATGGCGCGGCATCGTCGAACGCTTCGAGGGCTACCTGCTGGAGGCCGTCCGCCAGCCGCTGCCGGCGACGGCCGACGGCAGCGGCGCGCTGGGCGCCGATACCGTGCGCAAGTGATCAGGCGAAGGGCTTGGGCTCGGCGGCGAAGGACAGGCTCATGGCCCCGGAGCCGAGGTTGATGCCCCCGGTCGGGCTGAGCATGCCCAGGTGCATGGCGATGCCGCGTTCGCCGCAGGCCTTCTCCAGCGCCTCGAAGCCCGGCAGGTCGCGCAGCGCCGATGGGTCGCCGGCGTAGCTCAGGCCGACGTGCGGGGCCAGCAGCTCGCCGGCCTCCACCCGCGCGCGGGCGAAGTTGAGCAGGCGCTCGGCGGATTTCTCGTAGTTCGGCGACACCGACACCGGCTTGTCCTCGCCCTGCACCAGGCTCAGCACCGGCTTCATGTCGAGCATCGAGCCGATGCCGAGGAAGGCGCCGCGCAGGCGGTCGCCGATGCTGCTGCGGTCGCCCTTCTGGAAGCCGCGGCGACGCACGTGGCCCAGGTCGTTGGCGACCAGGAAGGTGTTCATCTGCTGGCTCAACTGCTCCAGGCGCGTGCGGATGGCGTTGGGGTGCTGGTCCTCGCCGAGCAGGCGCGCGCCTTCGGCAGCCAGCACCGCCAGGCCGGCGAACACCGTCTGGCTGTCCACCACGCGCAGCGCGAAGGGGCCGTTGATGCCGGCGGCGGCGCGGCGCTCGCGGTAGTTCTGCAGCAGGCCGAAGGAGGCCTGGGTGGCATTGTCGAAGATCGGGCTGCGCGCGCTGCTGACGGTCAGGCAGATGACGTAGTCGAAGTCGGTGACCAACTGTTCGAGGAACCAGGCCTGGGTTTCCGCGGCGGTCAGCGGCTCGCTGCCGTCCTCCGGGGCGACCTTGGGCAGGTCCTCGGAATAGAAGCGCAGGGTGGTCTCGGGGTCGCGGTCATCGATGATCCGGCGCTGGCCCAGCCGGATGCCGATGGGCAGTACGCGGATATTGTTAGCGGCAAGGAATTCGGGGGCAGGTCGCAGGTCGCATCCACCACCAGGCCAATCCGCATGGCTTAGCTCCTTTGGCCGTGTGCCGGCCTATTGTTGTGTTGGCGGCCCTACAATGCCCGTTTCCGACATTCAAGTCAGCAGATCGGAAGGCCTGCTTCGGAAAAGATTTGTAAATACGGCAGAAATGCCCTTAGGACTCTGACGAAAGAAACCGCCCGGGGATGTCCCCGGGCGGTTTCGTCGATCCGTGGCGATCAGGCCAGAGACATCAGCGCATCGCGGCTGAACGGCTTGATGTCGGCCAGGCGGCCGTCGCGCACCTTCAGCGCCCAGTCCGGGTCCACCAGCAGCGCACGGCCCACCGCCACCAGGTCGAACTCGTGCTTGCCCAGGCGCTCCAGCAGGCCTTCGATGCCCGAGGGCTGGGCCACTTCGTCGGTCTTGCCGAAAAAGGCGAGGAACTCGCTGCCGTCCAGGCCGACGTTGCCCACGGTGATGGTCGGCTTGCCGGTGAGCTGGCGCGTCCAGCCGGCCAGGTTGAGGTCCGAGCCTTCGAACTCGGGAATCCAGAAGCGGCGGGTCGAGCAGTGGAAGATGTCCACGCCGGCGTCCGACAGCGGCTTGAGGAAGGCCGCCAGTTCTTCCGGGGTCTGCACCAGGCGCGCGCTGTAGTCCTGCTGCTTCCACTGCGAGAAACGGAAGATGATCGGGTAGTCCGGGCCCACCGCCTCGCGCACGGCGCGGATCAGCTCGATGGCGAAGCGCGAACGGTTGGCCAGGCTGCCGCCGTATTCGTCGGTGCGCTTGTTGCTGCCGTCCCAGAAGAACTGGTCGATCAGGTAGCCGTGGGCGCCGTGGATCTCCACGCCGTCCATGCCGATGGCCTTGGCGTCGCGGGCGGCCTGGGCGAAGGCGGCGATGACTTCCTGGATGTCCTCTTTGGTCATCTCGTGGACCAGTTCCTGGCCGTCCTTCACCTTGCCGCTGGGGCCGTAGCCGGGGACGCTGGCGTCCGGCTCGGTGCCCAGGCGGCGCACGGAACCGACGTGCCACAGCTGCGGGACGATCTTGCCGCCTTCGGCGTGCACCGCGTCGACCACCTGCTTCCAGCCGGCCAGGGCGTCCTCGCCGTAGAAGCGCGGCACGTTCGGGTAGCCGTTGGCGGCCTTGTGGCCGACGGTGGTGCCTTCGGTGACGATCAGCCCGACGCCGGCGGCGGCGCGGCGGCGGTAGTACTCCACCACCTGGGCGTGGGGCACGCCGCCCGGGCTGAAGTTGCGGGTCATCGGGGCCATGACCACGCGGGTCGGCAGCTCCAGGTTGCCGAGGCGGAAGGGTTCGAACAGGCTCTCTACGGATGCGCTCACGAAAGTTCTCCAGGGACGGCCGGGTGGCCGGGCGTCCCGTCAGTGGGTTGCACGATGTTCAGGCCGCCAGCACCCGCTCCAGGCGGGCGATGAAGGCTTCCATGGGTTGCAGCGAGCCGCTGGTCTTCAGCCGCCCCAGCACGCCCTGCCAGGCGTTGGCGATGAAGGCGGCGAGGTTCTCGCAGTCCTCGTCCGCCGCCAGCTCGCCGGCGCGCTGCGCCTGGGCCAGGCAGTCGCGGAGGATGTCGGCGCCGCGCTGGAGGATGGCGTCGACCTTGGCGCCGATGGCCGGCGACAGTTCGGCCATCTCGAAGCTCAGGCTGCCGATGAAGCAGTGGTACTCGGCCTTTTCCTGGCGGGCGAAGTGCGCCATCAGCTCGGCGTAGTAGTCGAGGATGCGCGCCCGCGGGCCCAGCGCCGGGTTGCCCAGGGCCTCGGCGTAGCGCTGCAGGCGCGGGCCGTAGATCTGCTCCAGGGCCTGCAGGGCGAAGTCTTCCTTGCTGTCGAAGTAGTGGTAGAAGGAACCCTTGGGGATGCCCGCGGCCTGGACGATGTCCTGCACCCCGGTGCCGTGGTAGCCGCAGCGGGTCATGACCGCCGAGCCCTTGGCCAGGATGAGGTCGCGCTTGTCGAGTCGGATGCTGGTGTTCATGGGGCGCAGGATATGACCGGTCGTCTCGCCCTGCCCAGCACTATTGATGGCGGTGATCGTCCTTCAGAAATCCGTCAGCGTTCGCCTAGGCCTTGCAGGGTTTCCGCCACCCCGCCGCGCAGCAGTTCCGCCAGGCGCGCAGCCACCGGCTCGGGATCGGCCTCGCCATGATGCAGGCACAGGCCCAGCGGGGGCAGTTGCGGCAGGCCGCTGCGCGCGTCATCCAGGCGCTCGACGTTGGGCGGCAGGCCCAGCGGCGTGCGCAGGCCGATGCCGAGCCCGGCGGCCACCGCCGCCCAGATGCCGGACAGCCCGGCGCTGGTGAAGGCCACGCGCCAGGCGATGCCGGCGCGGTCGAGGGCCGCGGTGGCGGCGCTGCGCAGCAGGCAGGGCGCCTCCAGCACCGCCAGCGGCAGCGGCTGGCCGAGGTCCGGCGCGGGCGCGCCGATGGCGCCGATCCAGCATTGCGGCACGGCGCCCAGGGTTTCCTGGTGGGGCGTGCGCTCGCCGGCGTCCCAGGCCAGGGCGAGGTCCAGTTCGCCGTTGCGCACGCCACGGATCAGCTCCTGGTTGCGCGCGGTGCGCACTTCGATGCGCACCTTCGGGTGGGCGCGGGCGAAGCGGCCGAGCACCGCCGGCAGCAGCGTCTCGCCGAAGTCCTCCTGCAGGCCCAGGCGCACCTGCCCTTCGAGGCTGGCGCCACGCAGCGCGCCGGCGGCCTCGTCGTTCAGCTCCAGCAGGCGGCGGGCATAGGCCAGCAGCGTCTCGCCGGCGTCGGTCAGCGCCATGCCGCGGCCCTCGCGGCGCAGCACCGGGGTGCCGGCCTGCTCTTCCAGCTTCTTCAGTTGCGCGCTCACCGCCGAGGTGGAGCGCCCCAGGCGTTCGGCGGCGCGGGCGAAGCTGCCCAGCTCGACGCCGGCGACGAAGGTGCGCAGCACGTCCAGATCGAAGTTCACCCGGGCCATGGCAACCATCCTGCTTTATCGAAGTATCGGTGAAATATTTCCCGATTTTACGAACAAAAATGCCGCGCTACTCTGACCCCGTCAAGCCACCTCACCGGAGACCCGAACCATGCCCTACGCCCGCATCTCCCTGCTCAAGGGCAAGTCGCCCGAGTACCTGCGCCAGCTGTCGGACAACGTCTACCGCGCCATGCACGAAGCCTTCGACGTGCCGGCCAACGACCGCTTCCAGATGATCCACCAGCACGAGCCCTGGGAGCTGTTCTTCGACCGCGACTATCTGGGCGGCCCGCGCTCGGACGGCTTCGTGCTGATCGCCATCACCGCCGGGCGACCGCGCGATGCGCAGACCAAGCAGGCGTTCTACCGGCGCCTGGTGCAGTTGCTCGGGGAAAGCCCCGGCATCGCCGCCGAGGACGTGATGGTGCAGGTCAGCACCAGCGCCAGCGAGGACTGGTCGTTCGGCGGCGGACGCATGGGCATCGGCGCCCAGCCGGGCTAGTGCCAGCTGACGTGCTGCTCCAGCGGGAAGCGCAGGCGCGGGTTGTACACCCCGCGCTCGCTGGCCCGGCCCACCGCCAGCAGCATGATCGGCACGGCCCGCGGCGGGATGTCCAGTACGCGGCGCAGGCGCACCTCGTCGAAGCCCTCCATGGGGCAGCTGGCGTAGCCGTGGCTCTGCACCGCGAGCATCAGGTTCTGCGCCGCCAGGGCCGTGGACTTCACCGCCCACAGGCGCATCTGCCCATGGCTGTTGGGCGTGCGCATCAATGGCCGGCGCAGGCCGGCCAGGCGCACCAGGCAACGCTTGAACAGGCCGCGCAGGCCGAAGGCGCCCTGGTCGTACTGGAAGGGCGCGGCTTTCGCGTAGAACTTGCGCACCTGTTCCGGCACCTGCGGCTCCGGCCACTGCTCGACCACCTGGCGGCAGGCCTCGCGCCAGGTGTCCGGGCGCGCCAGCACGGCTATCAGCACCGGCGCGGTGCGCGCGGCGTTCTGGTTCAGGCAGACTTCGTGCAGGCGCTGGCGCAGCGCCGGCTCGCGGATCACCTGGAAGCTCCAGGGCTGCAGGTTGCAGGAGTTGGGCGCGAGGGTCGCCAGCTCCAGGCAGTCGCGCAGCACCGCGTCCGGCACCGGCTCGTCGGTGAAGCGGCGCACCGAGCGGCGCTGCTCGATGAGCTGGCGCAGGGCGGCCGGCCCGCAGGCAAGGTCAGGGGTTTCGGCGACGAATCGGGTCATGGCGGCGTCCTCGGTCGGTCCGGGGATTAAACCCGGCCAGCGGCGCCGCGCACAGGCGTAGGAGAGAAATGCCGGCAGGATTGGCGCAAGCGCCCTCACCTGCCGGGGCGCGGGCTCAGCCCAGGGCCTTCTCGATGGCCTGCACCAGGGCCGGATCGTCCGGCGTGGTGCGCGGGCTGAAGCGGGCCAGCACGCGGCCGTCGGGGGCGAGCAGGAACTTCTCGAAGTTCCAGGTGATGTCGCCGGGGAACTCGGCGCCCTCGCCCGCCAGCAGGCGGTACAGCGGATGGCGCTCGGAGCCGTTGACCTCGAGCTTGGCCGACATCGGGAAGCTGACGCCGTAGTTCAGCGAGCAGAACGACTGGATTTCCGTCTCGCTGCCCGGTTCCTGGCCGGCGAACTGGTTGCAGGGCAGGCCCAGGACCACGAAGCCGCGGTCGCGGTATTGCTGGTAGAGCTTCTCCAGCCCGGCGTACTGCGGGGTCAGACCACACCTGGAGGCGACGTTCACCACCAGCACCACCTTGCCCTTCAATGGGGAGAGCGGCAGATCCTGGCCGTCCAGGCCACGCAGAGTCAGATCGTGAAAAGCGCTCATTGGAGTACTCCTTGAATGAAATAGGCACACGAAGTGCCGTGCGCCCGGCCGGACAAGTCGTCCACGCAGCGCATCCCAGTCGGTTCGGGAAAAAGGCCCAGCATCCGTGCATGCGAAAGGCGCCCTCAGGCGCCTTTCACGGGTACAAGCTTAGCAGCTCCGACCGGGTGTCACCGGGCCATCAATCGGCCCGACGAAACACCTCAGTGGTGGTGGCCGCCTTCGCCATGGATGTGGCCGTGGGCGACTTCCTCGGCGGAAGCGTCGCGCACGTTGACCACCTTGACCTTGAAGTTCAGGCGCTGGCCGGCCAGCGGGTGGTTGCCGTCGACGGTCACGTCGTCGCCGTCGATGTCGCGGATGGTGACGATCTGCATGCCGCCGTCCGGCGCCGAAGCGTGGAACTGCATGCCGACCTGCAGCTCGTCGACGCCTTCGAACATCTCGCGGCTCAGGGTGGCGACCAGTTCGGCGCTGTATTCGCCGTAGGCTTCGCCCGGCTCGATGGCGACGTCCAGCTCGTCACCGACCTGCTTGCCTTCCAGGGCCTTCTCCAGGCCGGAAATGATGTTGCCGGCACCATGCAGGTAAACCAGCGGAGCGCCGCCGGCGGAACTGTCGATGACCTCACCTGCGTCGTTGGTCAGGGTATAGTCGATGGAAACCGCCTTGTTGGCTGCGATCTGCATGGGGAAGAACCTTTCGGAAAAAGAAATTGAGCGGGCAAGTTTACGCCGGGCCGGGGATGAAAGCGACCCGAAGGCGGACGGATGGCCCGTGCGCGAGCCGCCACGCCTGCTTGACTTCCATCAGGACGAGGACGGCCACTGGGTGGCAGTGTTGTCCTGCGGCCATACCCAGCACCTGCGCCACCAGCCGCCCTGGCAGTCGCGCCCCTGGGTGCTGGACGCCGAGGCGCGCGCGGCGCTGCTCGGCCGGCCCTTCGCCTGCGGCTGGTGCGCGCGGGCATCCCACCCCGACAAGGACTGACAAGCATGGCGGCACGCAACATCCTGGTAATCAACTGCGGCAGTTCCTCGATCAAGTTCGCCCTGGCCAGCGAGGACCGCGAGGGCTTCGTCCTCCACGGCCTGGCCGAGCGCCTGGGCGAGCCCGGGGCGGTGCTCGGCTGGGTCCGCGGCGGCCAGCGCGACAGCCTGGAGCTGGGCGACGGCGCCGGCCACGAAGCGGCCCTGGCGCGCCTGCTGCCGCTGGTGGAGCAGGCCGTGAAGGGCCCGCTGCACGCCATCGGCCACCGCGTGGTGCACGGCGGCGAGCGCTTCACCCAGGCCTGCCGGATCGACGCCGAGGTGCTCCAGGCGATCCGCGACACCGTGCCCCTGGCGCCGCTGCACAACCCGGCCAACCTGCTGGGCATCGAGGCGGCCATGGCGCTTTATCCACAGTTGCCCCACGTCGCCGTGTTCGACACTGCCTTCCACCAGAGCCTGCCGCCGCGCGCCTACCGCTACGCCCTGCCGGAGCCGCTGTACCGCGAGCAGCACGTGCGCCGCTACGGCTTCCACGGCACCAGCCACCGCTACGTCAGCCACCGCGCCGCCGAGATCAGCGGCCTGGCCCTGGGCGACAGCTACTGGATCTGCGCGCACCTGGGCAACGGCAGCTCCACCTGCGCCATCGCCGAGGGCCAGAGCCGCGACACCAGCATGGGCCTGACGCCGCTGGAAGGCCTGGTGATGGGCACCCGCAGCGGCGACGTCGACCCCAACCTGCACAGCCACCTGGCGCGCACCCTGGGCTGGAGCCTGGAGAAGATCGACCACATGCTCAACCACGACAGCGGCCTGCTCGGCCTGTCGGGGCTGTCCAACGACATGCGCACCCTGGAGCACGCCCGCGAGCAGGGCCACGCCAACGCGGCCCTGGCCATCGAGGTGTTCTGCTACCGCCTGGCCAAGTCCCTGGCGGCCATGAGCTGCGCCCTGCCGCGCCTGGACGGGCTGATCTTCACCGGCGGCATCGGCGAGAACTCGCCCCTGGTGCGCAACCTCACGGTGCAGCACCTGCACGTGATGAACCTGCAGCTCGACGGCGAGGCCAACGCCCGCTGCGTGCGCGGCGTCGAGGGGCCGATCCACGCGCAGGGCCACCCGCGGGTGCTGGTGATCCCGACCAACGAGGAACGCCAGATCGCCCTCGACACCCTGGCCGTGCTCGGCTGAAGATTGTCACTCCGGCCCCACAAGGGCCGCAGCGAAACCGAACGGCTTAAGGAGCCCGGATGCACACCTTCTTCATCGCCCCCACCGGCTTCGGCGTGGGCCTCACGTCCATCAGCCTGGGCCTGATCCGCGCCCTGCAGCGCGCCGGCCTGAAGGTCGGCTTCTACAAACCCATCGCCCAGCCGCAGCCCGGCGACGACGGCCCGGAACGCTCCAGCGAGCTGGTGGCCCGCACCCACGGCCTCAAGCCACCCACCCCGCTGCCCCTGGGCAAGGTCGAGCGGATGCTCGGCGACGGCCTGCTGGACGACCTGCTCGAAAGCATCATCCACGAGTACCGGGCCGCCGCCGAGGGCCAGGACGTGATGATCATCGAGGGCATGGTCCCCACCCGCCACGTCAGCTACGCCGCGCGCATCAACTTCCACCTGGCCAAGAGCACCGACGCCGAGGTGATCCTGGTCTCGGCGCCGGAGAACGAGACGCTCAACGAGCTGTGCGACCGCCTGGAGATCCAGGCCCAGCTGTTCGGCGGCGCCCACGACCCGAAACTGCTCGGGGTGATCCTCAACAAGGTCCGCGACGTCGACGGCGAAGGCCGCCCGCTGGAAGGCGAGGCCGCCGCCCAGCGCTTCGCCTCGCGCCTGAGCGAGCATTCGGCGCTGATGCGCGGCGGCGAGTTCCGCCTGCTTGGCTGCATCCCCTGGCAGGACGACCTCAACGCCCCGCGCACCCGCGACGTGGCCGACCTGCTCGACGCCAGCGTGCTCAACGCCGGCGACTACGAGCAGCGCCGCGTGCAGAAGATCATCCTCTGCGCGCCCTCGGCGCCGAACACCGTGCACCTGCTCAAGCCCGGCGTGCTGGTGGTGGTGCCGGGCGACCGCGACGACATCATCCTCGCCGCGTGCCTGGCGGCCATGAACGGCGTGCCCCTGGCCGGCCTGCTGCTGTGCAGCGGCCTGGCCCCGGACGCGCGGATCATGGAGCTGTGCCGCAGCGCCCTGCAGAGCGGGCTGCCGGTGCTGACGGTGAACACCGGCTCCTTCGACACCGCCGGCGACCTCACGCGGATGAACAAGGAGATCCCCATCGACGACCGCGAGCGCGCCGAGCGCGTCACCGAGTACGTCGCCGGGCACATCGACTTCGAATGGCTGCGCGAGCGCTGCGGCGCGCCACACGAGCCGCGCCTGTCGCCGCCGGTGTTCCGCTACCAGCTGACCCAGCGCGCCGCCCACGCCGGCAAGCGCATCGTCCTGCCCGAGGGCAGCGAGCCGCGCACCGTGCAGGCGGCGGTGATCTGCCACGCCCGCGGCATCGCCCGCTGCGTGCTGCTGGCCAAGCCCGACGACGTCCAGGCGGTGGCGCAGATGCTCGGCATCGCCCTGCCCGCGGACCTCGAGGTCATCGACCCGGACCGGGTCCGCAGCCGCTACGTCGACCCCATGGTGGCGCTGCGCAAGGGCAAGAACCTCAACGCGCCCATGGCCGAGCAGCAGCTGGAGGACAACGTGGTGCTGGGCACCATGATGCTCGCCCTGGACGAGGTGGACGGCCTGGTCTCCGGGGCCATCCACACCACCGCCAACACCATCCGCCCGGCGCTGCAGCTGATCAAGACCGCGCCCGGCTACAACCTGGTGTCCTCGGTGTTCTTCATGCTGCTGCCCGACCAGGTGGTGGTCTACGGCGACTGCGCGGTGAATCCCGACCCTTCGGCCAGTGACCTGGCGGAAATCGCCCTGCAGAGTGCCGACTCGGCGCAGGCCTTCGGCATCACCCCGCGGGTGGCGATGATCAGCTACTCCACGGGGGACTCGGGAACCGGCGCGGATGTCGAGAAAGTGCGGGAAGCGACGCGCATCGCGCAGGAAAAACGCCCCGATCTGTTGATCGACGGGCCCTTGCAGTATGATGCCGCCGCCGTCGCCGGCGTCGGCCGCCAGAAGGCCCCCGACAGCCCGGTGGCCGGCCGCGCCACCGTGTACGTGTTCCCCGACCTGAACACCGGGAACACCACCTACAAGGCGGTGCAGCGCAGCGCCGACTGCATCAGCATCGGCCCCATGCTGCAAGGCTTGCGCAAGCCGGTGAACGACCTGTCGCGCGGCGCCCTGGTGGAAGACATCGTCTACACCATCGCGCTCACCGCGATCCAGGCCGACACGCAACAGACCTGACACCAGGAGGGCCGCCCGCGGGCGGCCCAGGCCAACGCCGGCACAGGAAGGTGCCACCGCCAACAGCGGGGCCGGAACCCCGACCACGCGCCGCCCCGTGCGTCGCCCATGTACAAGGAACGCCAATGCTCAACTTCCTTCCCCATGCCCTGCGCGGCTCGCTCGCCGGCCTGCTGCTGATCGTCAGCACCCTGTGCTGGTGCATCCCGCTGTTCGGCATGACGCTGTTCAAGCTGCTGCTGCCCTTCGCCCCCGCCCAGGCGCTGTGCCGGCGGATCATGGGGCTGATCGCCGAAGGCTGGATCAGCTGCAACAAGGGCTGGATGAACCTGGTGCAGCGCACCCGCTGGAACGTCGAAGGACTGGAGGGCCTGGAGTACGACCATTCCTACCTGGTCACCAGCAACCACCAGAGCTGGGTCGACATCCTCGTGCTGCAGTACCAGCTCAACCGCCGCCTCCCGCTGCTGCGTTTCTTCCTCAAGCAGCAGCTGATCTGGGTGCCCGTCATCGGCCTGTGCTGGTGGGCGCTGGATTTCCCCTTCATGAAGCGCTACAGCAAGGCCTACCTGGCCAGGCACCCGGAGAAGCAGGGCCAGGACCTGGCCACCACCCGCAAGGCCTGCGCCAAGTTCAAGCGCATCCCGGTGGCCATCTTCAACTTCCTCGAAGGCACCCGCTTCACCCGCGCCAAGCACGACGAGCAAGGCTCGCCCTTCCAGCACCTGCTCAAGCCCAAGGCCGGCGGCATCGCCTTCGTCCTCGACGCCATGGGCGAGCAGCTGCGCACCCTGGTCAACGTCACCATCCACTACCCCGACGGCAGCCCGACCTTCTGGTGCCTGCTGTCCGGGCGCCTGAAGCGCGTGGTGGTGCGCTTCGAGGAACTGGAGATCCCGCGGCAGTTCATCGGCAAGAGCTACGACCAGGACGCGGACTACCGCGCCGAATTCCAGCGCTGGGTGAACCAGCTGTGGGAGCGCAAGGACCAGTTGCTGGCGCAGCTGCACCGCGAGTACCCGGCTGGGGCCAAGGCTTGAGGGTGTGTGCTTTTCGTATTTGTAGGAGCGAGCTTGCCCGCGAAGGGTGACCGCGGCGCTGGAAACCCGTAGGGCGACTTCGGGCTCGACCTTGGCGTGGGTTGTGGTGAAGGTGAAACGGCGGATAACCGCGAACGGTTATCCGCCCTACGTCACGGCCAAACCTGGCGTAGGGCGCCGACCACGCCGGACGTCCCGGTGGCACGACCAATACCCCTGCCCCAACAAGAAAGCCCGCCAACCGGCGTAATGCTGTTCACTTAAGCGGAGCAGCATTGCGGTTCACCGGATAGCGGGTCTTCGAAATCTTCACCGCCCTTGGTCTTGCCGGCCTTGGGCGGCGATCCAGGAATAGCCCGCCGATCCCGGCCCGCAACTCCGCCAGGCGCCTTCCAGTGGCGGAAATTGGATTGGCTGCTGCCATCACGATCAGTTGAACGGCGATGTAATGAGCCACCGGCTTGAAGCGTATCTCGGATGCGGAACGGCCGAACGCTACCGCCGCCTGGCTCGCCTCACGGCGAATGACGTTGTAGCTCAGCAGCAACCCCCAGACTTCCTGATAGATCAGCTCAACCTTCTTGCTGCGCAGGGTGACCGCGTTCTGTTGCAGGGAACTCTTGATATCTCGGAAGCCCAGTTCGATCTCCCAGCGCTCCTGGTACAGATCGGCAACGGCCTTGGCGCTGTAGCGCTCGGCTGGCAGAGAGGTCAGCACGGTTTTCAGCTTGCCCTGACGTTCGTAGCTGACTTCACGTACCTCCCAGTAGGCCGGCAGCGCCGGGTTACGCTTTCGAGCCTGTGCCGACACCTTCATGCGCAGCAGGCGATCACGCTTGCCGTAACGGACCAGTTCTTCACCGACCAGGCCCTTGCGAGCCGGGATCAACCAGTGGCGGTTCGCCCCCGTCGTGGCGACGCCCAACAGCAAATCGGCACTCCAGAAGCCCTTGTCGAACAGGGTTACCGAGTGATCGGGGATTTGCTGAAGAAACTCGTCGGCCAAACGCATTTCACTGCGCCGGTAGGGGCTCAACTGGGCATCCAGGATCACGTGCGAGCGTACGTTCATCAACGCAACCAGGCGCATCATGGGAAACGGCGTCTGGCGGTCGGTGGCGGTGTTGCCGGAACCGAAATGCTTGCGCAGTTCAGTGCTGTCCGGGGTGCGCAGGAGTGCGCCATCCACCGCCAGGACCCGCAGATCCTGCCAGTTGTCTCCGTCATAGCGTTCGCACCCCCACTGCTTGCCGGTTTTGCGGAACAACCACTCGACCGGATCGGCGCCGAGCCGCTTACGGGCTTGGCTGATACCACTTCTCGCCAGCAGGTGGTCGGAAGCCAGGCCCTGAGCGCAGATATTCAGGCGCCTGGCCACTTCATGGACGGGCTCATCGCGGAACAACGCCATGCCCAGTACCAGCCAGAGCACCTGATCGGTAGGCAGACGCCGCCGCCGAATGCTGGCCTGTGAGGAAAGATGCAGTGCCGACTCCACCCACTCGATTGGAATGTTCTGGGTGAAGGTGCTCAGGTCGGAGAAGTTGAACAGGTCGCCCAGATCGAGCAGGTGCTGTTGGAAAGACATAAAAAATCCGATGCCAGAAGTCTGGCACCGGATTCTTGGGGAACACCTGCCGTGGCTCAAATGCTTAAGTGAACAGCATTACGCCAACCGGCGGGCTTTTTCATCCAACCAACACTTACTGGTACTGCTGCCCACCCTGGGGCGCGGTGCCCTGGGCGCCCGGCAGGGCCTTCAGGTTGACCTCGACGCGGCGGTTCTGCGCGCGGCCGTCGACCGTGGAGTTGCTCGCGATCGGCTGGTCCGGGCCCATGCCGCGGGTGCTCACGCGGGTGCCGTCGACGCCTTGCGAGGTCAGGTAGGTGGCCACGCTCTGCGCACGACGCTGCGACAGGTCCATGTTGTGCTGGCGGCTGCCGGTGCTGTCGGTGTAGCCGACGATCTCGATGCTGTTCTGGTTGAACTGCTTGAAGGAGTTCGCCAGGTTGTTCAGCGGCGCGTAGAAGGACGGGGCGATGTTCGCCGAGTCGGTGGCGAAGGTGATGTTGCCCGGCATGATCAGTTTGATGTCGTCGCCCTGGCGCTGCACCTGCACGCCGGTGCCCTGCATCTGCTGGCGCAGCTGGGCCTCCTGCTTGTCGGCGTAGTAGCCGTAGCCGGCGGCGGCCGCACCGGCCACCGCGGCGCCGATCAGCGCGCCCTTGCCACGGTTGTCGTGGTTGATGGCGGCACCGGCCACGGCACCGGCCAGCGCGCCCAGGCCACCGTACTTGGCGGTCTTGCTCACGCCGCCTTCCGGCGGGACCTGGGTGTTGGGGTCATAGGGGTTCTGCGAGGCGCAACCGGCCATGAGAGCGAAGGCGGTGACGGCCGCGACCATGGACAGATGACGTGCGGTGAACATGAAGGAAGACTCCTCGAATAGCGATATGCCCTTTCCCGGGCGGCAGGTTAGAGCTCAGGACGTGCAAAAGATTCCACAGCAACCTTAAGCACGGATGAACGGATTCTCGCGCATTTCATCGCCCAGGCGGGTATCCGGGCCGTGGCCGGTGACCACGGTGGCCTCCTCGTCCAGGCTGTACAGTCGCGTCTTGATCGAGCGCTCGATGGCGCCGTAGTCGCCGCCCCACAGGTCGGTGCGGCCGATGCCGCGGCGGAACAGGGTGTCGCCGGCGATCAGCAGCCTGGCGCCGGGGAACCAGAAGCTCATCGAGCCGGGCGTGTGCCCCGGGGTGTGCAACGCCACGCCGCAGCCGCAAGCCAGTTCCTCGTCGTCCTGCAGCCACTGGTCCGGCGAGGGCACCGGCTGGTAGGGCACGCCGAACATGCGGCACTGTATCTCCAGGTTGTCCCAGAGGAACTGGTCGCCCTGGTGCAGGTGCAGGGTGGCGCCGGTCTTCTCCTTCATCTGCCCGGAGGCGAGGAAGTGGTCCAGGTGCGCGTGGGTGTGGATGATGCTGACCACCTTCAGGCCCAGGGCGTCGATGCGCTGCAGGATCAGCTCGTGGTCGCCGCCGGGGTCGACCACGATGGCCTTCTTCGTCAGCGGGTCGCCGATGATGGTGCAGTTGCACTGCAGGGGGCCGACGGGGAAGGTTTCGCGGATCAGCGCGGGCTGGGCGGCGTCCATGGGGCATGTCCTGGCAAGTTTCGACAAACGCCAAGGGTGACGGCAAAGCCGCTGCGCTTCAACTCCCCGCACTCAGTCGCTGCGGTAGTCGGTGGGCAACTTGCCGGTCCACTTGCGGAACGCCCGGCGGAAGTTCGACGGGTCGTTGAAGCCCAGCAGCAGGGCGATCTCGTACAGCGGCAGGTGGGTGGTGGTGAGGTACTGCAGGGCCAGGCGCTTGCGCACGTCGTCCAGCACCTGCTGGTAGGTGGTGCCCAGGCTCGACAGGTGCCGGCGCAGGCTGCGGCCGCTGGTGTGCAGCTCGCGCGCCGCGGTGTCCAGGTCGGGGAACTCGCCGGGCCGCGCCAGCAGCAGGCGGCGGATGCGGGTAAGCAGGCCTTCCTGCACGTCCAGGCTGGCCAGCAGCGCCTCGCACTGCTGCTCGCACATCTGCACCGTGGCCGGGTTGGCCAGGGCCATGGGGCGGCCCAGGTATTCCCGCGGCAGGCTGATGTAGTGGAACGGCTGGTCGAAGGCCGCCGCCACGCCGAACACCTCGGTGTAGCGCCCGGCATAGGGCGGCTCGGGGAAGGCGAAGCCGACCTCCACGCCCTGCAGCGGCTCGCCGACGAGGAAGCGGGCGATGGTGTACAGGCTGGTCATCAGGCCTTCGCCGGCGAAGCGCTGCATGGGCCCCAGGGGGATCGACTCGCTGGCGCGCAGCTGCGAGCGGTCCTGCTCCTCGACCCGCTCCAGGTCGTAGGCCAGGCCGAGCACGCGGTAGTACTTGAGGGCGAAGTCGATGGCCTTTTCCAGGTTGGCGCTGGACAGCACCGCGTAGCCGAGGATGCCGTGGGTGGACACGTTCAGGCGCTGGCCCAGCAGCAGGCCGAAGGCCGGCTCGCCGCAGTTGGCCAGGGCGGCGCCGGCGAGCAGGTTGAAGTCGATGAAGGACAGGCGCCCGGCCGGGCTGTGCAGCACCTCGGGGCGCACCCGGGCCAGTTCGAACAGGCGCTGGCGCGGCACGCCGAGCTCCTCGGCGAGGTCGAGCAGGGCCTGGGCGTAAGCCACCGGGACCAGCTCGGCGGTGAAGTTGAGCGGTTGTTTCATGGGCTTCTTCTTGTTCTGACCGCTGGCCGGATATGACCGGAAAGTTGGCAGAAGATAACCTTGTGAGCCTTCCCCCGCAAGCCCAAGATCGGTTCCATGGAAACCCACACTAACGGAGCCGTCATGGCCAGCACGACCCCCGCAGGACTGGAAATCAAGCCACGGCACATGGACTTCGAGCTGCCCGACCCGCTGCCCCGCCACTGGCATGGTGGCGACGCCTTCAAGTCGCACCTGTTCGACGCCATGTCGGTGCTCTTCCCCGATGGCGAGCGCTTCTTCATCGACTCGGTGCGAAACTTCCGCGAGCAGATCGCCGACCCGGTGCTCAAGGAACAGATCCGCGGCTTCATCGGCCAGGAAGGCCACCACAGCCGCGAGCATCTGGTGTACAGCCAGCGCCTGAAGGACCTCGGCTACGACATCACGCGCATCGAGAAGCTGGCCCAGGCGCGCATCCGCTACACCCAGAAGAAATTCAGCACCCGCCGCCAGCTGGCGGCCACCGCGGCGCTGGAGCACATCACCGCGATCATGGCCAACGGCCTGCTCACCAACCCGCGCACCCTGGAGGGCGCCGAGCCGGTGATGCAGCGCCTGTGGCGCTGGCACGCCCTGGAAGAGACCGAGCACAAGGCGGTGGCCTTCGACGTCTACAACCAGGTCTGCGGCAGCCGCCGCCTGCTGCGCCGGGCGATGGTGATGGCGACCTTCTTCTTCGTCCTCGACACCTTCCGCGGCCTGGTGCACATGCTCAAGCGCGACGGCCTGCTGTGGAACTGGCGCGTGTGGCGCGACGGCCTGAAGTGGAGCTGGGGCAAGGAAGGCGTGTTCCGCCCGCTGCTGCGCGAGTACCGCGACTTCTTCCGCAAGGACTTCCACCCCTGGCAGCACGACAACCTCGACCTGCTGTACCAGGTGCGCAAGGAATACGATCCGCAGCCGATGGCCCACGCGGGCTGAGCCAGCCCCTACCCTACCGACGCCCCGCCCAGCCGCCGGGGCGTTGGTGTTTCTGGCGTTCGTGTAGCCCAACCGTAGGGCGAATAACCGTTCGCGGTTATCCGCCGTTGGCCGGAACACCGGAGTCCGGCGACAACGGCACTGGGTTCCCGCGTTCGCGGGAATGACGAGGCGGAAGGATGATGCCGGAATTCCAGGCAGCTCCAGACAGCCCTCTCTCCCTTCAGGGCGGGGCGCGCAGCCGAGGGTTGGGGAGAGGGCGCTCTTGAACCCAACACCTACGTCACCGGTAACCACTGTTCGCGAGCAAGCTCGCTCCTACGAAAAGCCGCCTCCCAATGAAAAAACCCCGGCGAACCGGGGCTTTTTTCATCGCAACGCCCGATCAGGCATGCAGGAACCGCAACGCATCCGCCGCCGTCTGCTGCGGGATCTCCTCCATGGGGATGTGCCCCACGCCGGGATAGGTCTTCACCTGCAGCCCCGGCAGGTCGCGCTGCCACAGCGGCACATGCTTCGGCGAGATCCAGCGGTCGCGCTCGCCCCACATCAGCAGCGTCGGCACCTTGATCTGCGCCACCCGCGCCGGGGTGCCCGGCAGTTCCTCGCGGTTGGCCTTCACCAGCACGCGGAAGATGTCGATCATGGCGCGGCGGTTGCCCGGGCGGCGGCTGATGTCGTAGTAGCGGTCGACCACCCCGGGCTGGATGCGCTGCGGGTTGCCGTAGACCTCCCGGATGCCCTGGGCCACCAGGGCGCGCGGCATCCAGGCCGGCATCAGCAGGCCGGCGCCGGGCAGCGCGGCGCTGGCGATCATCAGCGGCACCTTCTTCATCGGGTAGCCGGCCGGGTCGACCAGGATCAGCCGCTCCACCTTGTGCGGCTGGGCCAGGGCGTAGTTCCAGGCGATGTAGCCGCCCAGGGAGTTGCCGGCGATGGACACCCTGTCCAGCCCCAGGCGCTCGAGGAACAGGCCGAACACCTTCACCAGGCGCTCGCCGCTGTAGTCGCGGTCGCGGCCGCCGCCGGTGAGGCCGAAGCCGGGCACGTCGAGGCGGACGATGCGGAAGTGCCGGCCCATCTCGGCCACCCAGCCGTCCCAGGTGTGCAGCGACGCCATCACCCCGTGCACCAGCACCAGCACCGGCTTGTCGCGGCCGCCCTCGTCGCGGTAGTGGATCGGGAAGCCGTCCACCTCGATGAAGCGCGAACCGGCCTCGGCAGGCGCGTAGCGGTCGATCAGGGCTTCCAGCGGCAGGGCGCCGAAGCCCAGGCGGGCGAAGCCGGCCGCCAGCGGCGGCTGCAAGCTGTAGGTTGCGGACATGGGGCACTCCGGTGCGCGTTGTTGTCGATGCCCGATCAGAGCACAGCGCCCCAACGTGTTGCGCCCAACCTAGGTAGTGCGCTTGCAGAGGCTGTCGACCAGCAGGTCGCCGAGCACCCGCTTGACCTCCTCCAGGTCGGGCCGCACGGCGGCGCCGAGCAGCTCGTGGGAGGCCGCCTCCAGGGCCCAGAGCAGCGCCTGGTAGGTCAGCGGCGCGTGCCGCACGCCCTCGCCGACGAAGCGCTCCTCCAGCAGCGCCTGCAACTCGTGCAGTGCCTGGCGGCGGTGCGCGGCCAGGGGTGAGTCGGAGCGTAACGCTTCCTCGTGCATCAGGCGGATGATCGGCCCCACCGCCTGGTGGTAGTCGAAGAAGCGCGCGACCATGGCGCGCAGCCAGGCCTCGCTGCTGCCGGTGGCGGTGCGCATCTCGCGGAAGCGCATCAGCAGCAACTGCACGGCGGTGCGGTAGATGCCCTCGAGCACGTCCAGCTTGCCGTCGAAGTACTTGTAGAAGGTGCGCCGCGAGACCTTGGCCGCCGCCAGCAGGTCGTTCACCGTGGTCTCGGCCAGGCCCCTGGCGACGAACACCGGGATGCTCGCCAGCTGGATGTTGGCGCGCTGCAGGTGGTTGACCAGCGGCCCCTCGCCGCTGCCCTCCTGGCGCGCCAGGGCGCCGTAGCCGCCAAGGTCCTCGAACACCGCCAGCACCGCGCCGGATTCCTGGATCGTCATGCCCCCTCCACCCAACCAAGGCGCGGGGTGACGCCGGCCCCGCCCGTCGCTAACCTAGGCCGACCGCTCCCGCGCAAGGAAAGCCCGTTCGTGCCGACCCTAACACGCCGCCTGCTGTGGCCGCTGGCCATCCTTTTGCTGGTCGTCTGCCGCCCCGCCGCGGCCGCCGGCAACGAGCTGTACTACCTCGGCCAGCGCATCCCGGACATCCAGCGCACCTGGACCAGCGAGGACTACCAGCAACTGATCGACGCCCTGAAGAAGATCGAGGAAACCCAGGCCAACAGCCTGCCGCGGCGCAGCGGCGAATTCACCGGGCCGATCTACCAGCGCATGGTCAGCGAGGAGAACTTCCGCCCGCAGATGAACATCTACGCGCCGCTGGAACTGCGCCAGAACGAGGCGCGCGAGGTGCTGTTCAAGCTCAAGGAGCTGATGCGCCTGTACTTCGACTTCCGCGCCGCCAAGCAACCCTACGGCGCCGAGGCCCTGGGCCTGATGAGCTACTCGCTGCGCGAGCAGGCCATCCTGTTCAACCTGACGGTGGAATTCTGGATGACCCTGGCCCAGAGCGAGCAGCGCAACCCGGTGCGCCTGAAGGGCATGCAGGAGGCCAAGGCCGCCGCGGCCATGCTGACCAGCAGCGCCCTGGACTACCTGGGCCTGACCGCGCAGTTCGAGCGCCAGGACCTGGTGCTGTACAGCGCCGAGCTGGCCAAGCAGTTGCCGGAGCTGTTCATCCACCTGCTCGGCGAGACCCGCGGCCAGTTGCTGGCGCGGGTGCAGGCCTTCGCCGACAAGCATCCCTACCCGGAAGTGCGGGAGAACATGCGCGACCTGCTGCCGGTGCTGCAGGCCATCCAGGCCGACGTGCAGCGCCAGTTGGCCAAGCCGGCGAAGGGTGCGCCGGCGCCGAAGGCGCTGGATCTGAGCGCGCCGAAGGAATAGCGTGGGGTCGAGGCGCTCTTCGTAGGATGGGTTGAGCCTGCGAAACCCATGCGGTCGTGGTGATGGGTATCGCTTCGCTCAACACCATCCTACGACGGTGCTCCCCTGTAGGAGCGGACCTTGTCCGCGATCGCCGGCGGTTCCAGCGCGATTCGCGGATGAGATCCGCTCCTACGCCGCCCCACCACACAGTTCCCCTTTAGGAGCGCGCCCTGCGCGCGAAATCGCGGGCAGGGCCCGCTCCTACAGGACGGGGAAACGCCCTAACGCAACAACCCCAACACCTTCGCCCGGGCCACCGCCTGGGTACGCCGTTCGACCCCGAGCTTGTCGTTGATGTGCCGGGCGTGGCTCTTCACGGTATGCAACGAGATGAACAGGCGCTCGCTGATTTCCTGGTTGGACAGGCCCTGGGCGATCAGTTCCAGCACCGCCAGCTCGCGGCCGCTGAGGCCGTCGGCGAGGGTCGCCGGGCGTTCCGCCTGGGCCGGCAGGCGTTGCAGCAACAGGCGCTGCAGCGGACAGGGCGCGCGCAGTTCCAGTTGCTCGCGCAGCCAGTCCGGTTCGTGGACGAGCAGTTCCTGCAAGGGCAGCAGGGCCCCGCCGATGGCACCCTGCAGGCAGGCGTCCAGCGCCTCGCGGGCTTCGCGCTCGCGGCCTTGCTGCAGCAGCAGGCCGACCAGCTGCGCCTGGGCCAGGCGCGCCGGCATCTGCGCCGCGGCCGGCTGGGCCGCGGCGATCAGCGTGCGCAAGCGGCGCTCGGCTTCACCCGCGCGTTCCTCGCGGCGGGCCAGCTGCGCCTGCAGCAGTTCGATGTAGTACGGCAGCTGCGGGTGGCACTCCGGCGGCGTCGCCGGGTTGGCCCCGGAGTAGGTTTCGCTCAGGCGCTCCAGCCAGGCCGAGGCCAGCTCCAGCTGCCCCTGGGCCAGCCACAGCTCGCATTTGACCAGGGTGATGACCGACAGGTAGTACACCGGCGGCACGTCCCACACGTGCATCAGGCGCTCGGCCTCGGCCAGTTGGGCGAAGGCCTGGGTGTAGTTGCCCTGGCGCCCTTCCAGGCCGGCCAGCGCGCAGTAGCCGATCACCAGGCTGACGTCGCGGCAGGCGCGCGCCTCCTCGATGCCGGCGCGCAGCTTCTGCCGCGCCTCGTCGGCCTGCAGGCCCAGGCCGCGCAGGTAGCCCTGGTAGATCAGCAGGCGGCCGCGCACGGCGTAGCGCCGGTGCGCCGGTTGCCCGGCCAGGCGCGCCAGGCCCTGTTCCAGTTCCTCGCTGGCGCGCAACACCTCGCCGCGGGCCTGCAGGCCGCGGGCGCGATCGTAGTGCACCAGCGCTTCCAGCAAGGGGTTGCCGAAGCGCTGCGCCAGCTCCAGGGCCTCGCGGTTGAGGCCGCGGGCGCCCCAGGAGTCGCCGCGGACGATGGCCAGGTTGGCCAGGCTCGACAGGCACATCAGGCGCGGCCCGGAGCGTTCCGCCGGGAGGTGCGCCAGGGCCTCGGCGCAATGCCGTTCGGCGCCTTCGATGTCGCCGCGGCCACGGGCGATGATGCCGGCCAGGGCCTGCCACTGGGCCAGCAGGTCGGCCTGGGTGGCGGCGTCGGCGGCCGGCAGGAAGCGCGCCAGCTGGGCGCCCAGTTCCTCGGCGGCGTCCAGTTGGCAGGCCAGGGCCAGGGCCCAGCTGTACAGCACGATCAGCCGCGGCGTGCTGGCCAGCAGGCTGTCGGGCAGGTCCATCTTCCAGCGCAGCAGGGTGGCGACGTTCTGCTCGGCCAGCAGCTGTTCTTCCGACAGGCTCTGCACCAGGCTCGCCGCCACTTCCGGGTGGCCGGCGCGCAGGGCCTGGTCCACCGCCTCGTCGAGCAGCCCGCGGGAGCTGAACCAGCGGCAGGCGCGCAGGTGCAGCGAGCCCGCCGAGGGGCCGTCGGCGGGCAGCTCGCGGGCCAGCAGCAGGTCGGAGAACAGGTGGTGGTAGCGGAACCACTGGCCCTGCTCGTCCAGCGGCACCAGGAACACCTGGTGCCGCTGCAGGTGGCGCAGGATGGCGGCGCTGTCGTGGCTGTCGCGCAGGGCGTCGCACAGCTCGCCGCAGAAGCGCTCGAAGCGCGCCGTGTGCAGCAGGAAGGCCTGGACCTCGGGCGGCTGCTTGTCGATCACCTCTTCCAGCAGGTAGTCGCGGATCAGTTCCTCGGTGCCGTTCAGCGGCGCGTCGGCAGCCTGCCCGCCAAGGCCCTCGGGGTGCGCCAGCAGCCACAGGCGCAGGCCGGCGATCCAGCCTTCGCTGCGTTCGATCAGGCGCTCGACCAGCGCCTCGCTGGCCGGGGTGCCGCTGGCCGAGACCAGGGCGGCGGTTTCCTCGGCGGTCAGGCGCAGGTCCTGCTCGCTGAGCTCCAGCAACTGGCGCGACAGGCGCAGGCGCGCCAGGTGCCAGTCCGGGCGCTGGCGGCTGGTGACCAGCAGCACCAGGCCGGGCGGCTGGTGGTTGAGGAGGAATTGCAGGCAGCGGTCGAGCACCGCGCCCTGGGCCAGGTGGTAGTCGTCCAGCACCAGCAGCAGCGGCGCCTCGGGGGACAGGCGCTCGGCCAGTTCGTCGAGCAGGTCGTCGAGCCAAGCTTCGAAGGCGAACGGCTGGTGGCGCTGGCGCATCTTCAGCACCGCCATGGCGTCGTCGCCCAGGCCCGGGAGGTACAGGCGCAGCCCTTCCAGCAGGCGTTCGAGGAAGCGCCCCGGGTCGCTGTCCCGCGCGCTCAGGCCCAGCCACAGGCTGCGCCAGTGCGGCGCCAGGGATTCGCAGAACTCGATGGCCAGGGAACTCTTGCCGAACCCGGCCGGGGCGCTGAGCAGCAGCAGGCGCCCGCCCAGGCCCGCGCCCATGCGCTGGCACAGCCGCGCGCGGCTGACGTAGCCGGCGGGCAGCGGCGGGCGATAGAAGCGGTTGCCACCCGGCGGGCCGGCGGTTTCCGGCGGGAGTGGCAGCGTCGAGAAATCGGTCATGCCCTGGCTCTTTGCTCTAGCTCTTATTGGGGATACGTCGTAGCCGAGCCTAGTAGCTCGACCGGGCTATTTGAAGCCGAATTTGTTACATAACCCGGCGTTTTGCCACTAAATAATTCAGCATTCTCAGATAAATACGACATATTCCGACGGAACATCCTCTTCTGTATCGACAGCGGATTCCGTATTCATAGCCGGAATATCCGCCAATCATCGGAAAGGTAACGGGGTTCGCGGTTTTCTGAGGGTTGGCATGCCTATGCGTTGGCCGCGCCAAGGTGACCCGTAGGAGCGCGCCCTGCGCGCGAAATCGCGGACGGAGTCCGCTCCTACGGTTCCAGGGAAGCACGGCCGTAGGGCGCATAACGCCTACGGCGTTATCCGCCGCCGCCGTCGGGCACCGGCGTTCCGGCCGGCGGCGGATAACCGCGAACGGTTATTCGCCCTACGGTCGAGCACGGACGTAGGACCTTGTCCGCGATAGCCGGACATTCCGGCGCGGTTCGCGAATGAGATCCGCTCCGCCACCCCACCCACACCATTCCCCTGTAGGAGCGCGCCCTGCGCGCGAAATCGCGGGCAGGGCCCGCTCCTACAGGTCCGCCACGGACAAAAAAAGGGCCGCACCGCGGCCCTGGAGGAAAGCCGGCCCGCGGGCCGGCGCGTGGGTTCAGCTGGCCCGGGCGAGGCCCACGGCCTGCAGCCGGGCGGCTATCTCGCCGAGGATGGCCGGGTCGTCGATGGTGGACGGCGGCGCGTAGTCCTCGCCGTCGGCGATCTTGCGCAGCACGGCGCGGAGGATCTTGCCCGAGCGCGTCTTGGGCAGGCGCTTGACCACCACCGCGCGCTGGAAGCAGGCCAGCGCGCCGATGCGCTCGCGGACCAGCGCCACCAGCTCGCGCTGCAGTTGTTCCTCGCTGATGCGCGCGTCGTCCTTGAGCACCACCAGGCCCAGCGGCACGTGGCCCTTGAGCGGGTCCTGCACGGCGACCACCGCGCACTCGGCCACCGCTTCGTGCAGCGCCAGCAGCTCCTCCATCTCGCCGGTGGACAGGCGGTGGCCGGAGACGTTTATCACGTCGTCGGTGCGGCCCATGATGTGGACGAAGCCATCCTCGTCGACGAAGCCGCCGTCGCCGGTGTGGTAGTAGCCGGGGAAGGCCTGCAGGTAGGCGCTGAGGTAGCGCGGGTGGTCGTTCCACAGGGTCTGCGCGCAACCGGGCGGCAGCGGCAGGCCGATGACGATCGAGCCGGTCTGCCCCGGCGCCAGCAGGCGCCCCTCCTCGTCCACCACCTGCACGGCGTAGCCGGGCACCGCCAGGTTGCTCGAACCTGCGCGCTGCTCCTGGCAGCCCAGCCCGGTGCAGGGCGCGGTCACCGGCCAGCCGGTCTCGGTCTGCCACCAGTGGTCGAACACCGGCTTGCCGGTCAGTTCCTCCAGCCACTGGTGGGTGCTGCTGTCGAGCTTCTCGCCGGCCAGGAACAGCTGGCGCAGCGAACCCAGGTCGTATTGCCCGAGCAGTTCGCCATTGGGGTCTTCCTTGCGGATCGCGCGGATCGCCGTGGGCGCGCAGAACAGCGCGTTGACCTGGTGCTCCTGGATCACCCGCCAGTAGCTGCCGGCGTCCGGCGTGCGCACCGGCTTGCCCTCGTAGAACACCGTGGTGCAGCCGTTCATCAGCGGGCCGTAGACGATCAGCGAGTGGCCGACCACCCAGCCGACGTCGGAGATGCCCCACCAGACGTCGCCCGGCTGCATGCCGAAGATGGTCGGCAGCGCATAGTGCAGGGCCACCGCGTGGCCGCCGTTGTCGCGCACTATGCCCTTGGGCTTACCGGTGGTGCCGGAGGTGTACATGATGTACAGGGGGTCGCCGCTGGCCACCTCCACCGGGTCGGCCGGCTCGGCGTGGGCCACCGTCTCGCGCCAGTCGAGGTCGCGCCCGGCGTGCAGCTCGGCCATCGCCTGCGGGCGCTGCCAGACCAGCACGTGGGCCGGCTGGTGCAGGGCCAGTTCCAGGGCCTTGTCCACCAGCGGCTTGTATTCGATGACGCGCTCGAACTCCAGCCCGCAGGAGGCGGTGAGGATCAGCTTGGGTTTGGCATCGTCGATGCGCAGCGCCAGCTCGTAGGGGGCGAAGCCGCCGAACACCACCGAGTGCACCGCGCCGATGCGCGCGCAGGCCAGCATGGCCATGGCCGCCTGCGGCACCATGGGCATGTAGATGATCACCCCGTCGCCCTTGCCCACGCCCAGGGCGCGCAGGGCGCCGGCCAGGCGCGCCACCTCGTCGCGCAGCTCGCGGAAGCTGAAGCGCTGCTGCACGCCGGTGACCGGGGAGTCGTAGATCAGCGCCGCCTGCTCGCCGCGGCCCAGGGCGATCTGCCGGTCCAGGGCCAGGTAGCAACTGTTCAGGCGGCCATCGGCGAACCAGCGGTGGCTGCCGTCGGGGAGTGTTTCGAGGATGCTGCGCGGGCGCTGGTACCAGGCCACGGCCTCGGCCTGTTCGGCCCAGAAGGCGGCAGGGTCCGCAATGGAGCGGGCATAGGTTTGCCGGTAATTCATCATCTGACCCTCTGAATTGTTTTTATCGAGGTCGAATAACGAGTATGGACAGGCCGCGGGGGCCCGCCATCAACCTTTGGTCGTAAGCCGGCGGGACCTTCCTGCGAGACCACGCCCCTCGGCCGAACCGGCCTGCCCGCGGGGCAAACCGGCTTTTATTGCGGAAGGGCATCACATCTCCTTCCTCCCGGGCAAAGCTATCACCCGCACGCAGGCGCCAAGATCGACTAAATTGTGGTCTTGATGGATTAAATTGCTGAGCCCGCTACCCAGATGTCACGTACCTCGGACTGGCCGCTTCCCGCCGACAGCCTGCGCCTGCTGCTGCCGCCCACGCTGCTCGGCAAGCTGGCCGCGCACCCGCTCAGCCGCGACCTCTACCCCACGTCCCTGGGCCACTACCGGCGCGCCCGCGACCACCAGATGAGCCGCGACCGCCACGACGACCACCTGCTGATCTACTGCAGCGAAGGCATCGGCCACCTGCTGGTGGAGGGCCCCGGCGGCCCCCAGGCCATGACCATCGGCTGCGGCGACCTGGTCTGGCTGCCGCCGGGCATGGCCCACGCCTACCGCGCCGACGCCGCGCAGCCCTGGACCATCTCCTGGGTGCACCTGCGCGGCGACGGCGCCGCCTGGTTGCGCCAGGCCGCCGGCTACGGGGCCTCGCCGGTGCGCCACTGGGGCGTGCAGCATGCCCTGCTCGGCGGCTTCGCCCAGTTGCTCGAGGCGCGCCACAGCGGCTACCGCTTCCAGCCCTTCCTGCTCGCCGCCAGCCGCCTGCGCGCCCTGCTCTGCCAGCTGCCGCTGCTGCGCCCGCTGCGCGAGGGCGGGCTGGACCTGGACGGCCTGCACGCCTACATGCGCGAGAACCTGCACCAGCGCCTGGACCTGGCCCGGCTGGCGGCCTTCTGCAACCTGTCGAAGTTCCACTTCGTCAACCGCTACCGCGCGCTCACCGGGCGCACGCCGGTGCAGCACTTCCTGCACCTGAAGATCGAATACGCCTGCCAGTTGCTGGACAGCAGCGGGCACAGCGTCGCCCAGGTCAGCGAGGCCCTGGGGTATGACGACAGCTATTATTTTTCAAGACTTTTCAGCAAGGTCATGGGGTTGTCGCCCAGCGCCTACCGGGCCCGCCTGGGCGAGGGCCGCGGCGGCGCCTGAGGGCCCGGCGCCGATTGTCGATTCGCCCCGGACAGCGTGGCAGGCGGAACTACACTCAGCTTCCCCCCCAACACAGACACGGGTGTCGCGCCATGCACATACTCGTTCGTCCGTCGGCCGGCGCCCAGGGCAAGCGCTGGCAGGTCTGCCTCGATCAGTTCGCCGTGGACTTCCGCAACGAGCAGGAGGCGCGGCTCTTCGTCAGCACCCTGGAGGCCCGCCTGCGCGCGCCCCACGCGCTGCCACGCACGGAGCAGCCAGTGGCCGGCTGAGCCGGTTCAGACGGTGCGCTCGCTGATCTGGCCGGTGAACCAGCCCAGCAGCGCCGCGCAGCCGCCGCATACCGTGATCACCACCGCCATGGGCAGCGCGCTGCCATCGTGCAGCACCCCGACCAGGGCCGAGGCCAGCGCCGCCACGGTGAACTGCAGGCTGCCCATCAGCGCCGAGGCGCTGCCGGCGTGGCTGCCCTGCCCGGCCATGGCGCAGGCCGAGGAGTTGGGCAGCAGGAAGCCCAGGCTGGCGATGGCGCCGAACAGCGGCACCAGCAGGGCCAGCAGGTGCTCGGGGCGGTACAGGGTGATCGCCAGCAGCGCCAGGCCGCAGAGGAAGTACACCCACACCGCGCGGCGCAGCCAGAACCCCGGCCCGCGGTAGCGCAGCAGGCGCGCATTGACCTGGGCCATGAGGATGAAGCCGGCGGCGTTGCTGCCGAAGATCCAGCCGTAGTGCTCCGCCGGCACCTGGTAGAGCTGGATGAAGACGAAGGGCGAGCCGGCGATGTAGGCGAACATCCCGGCGATGGCCACGCCGCCGGTCAGCGCATAGCAGAGGAAGGAACGGTCGCCGAACAGCCGGCGGTACTCGCCCAGGGCGCCGGACAGCGGCGGCCGCGGGCCGGCGGGGATGGTCTCGGGCAGCCACAGGGCGATGGCGCTGCCGGCCACGGCGCTGAACGCCACCAGGCAGAGGAAGATCGACTGCCAGCCGAACAGCCCCAGCAGCGCACCGCCGCCCAGGGGCGCGAGGATCGGCGCCAGGCCCATCACCAGCATCAGCTGCGAGAAGGCCTTGGCCGCGGCTATCGGGTCGCACAGGTCGCGCACCACCGCCCGCGAGATGACCATGCCGGCGCAGCCGCCCAGGGCCTGGACGAAACGCGCGCCGATCAGCCATTCCAGGTTCGGCGCGAAGGCGCAGGCCAGCGAGGCCGCGGTGAAGATGCTCACCCCAGCACCAGCGGCAGGCGCCGGCCGTAGCGGTCGGCCAGCGGGCCGTAGAGCAGCTGGCCGATGGCCAGGCCGGCGAAGTAGGCCGACAGGCTCATCTGCACGTGCTCGACGTCGGTGCCGAAGGCCGCGGCCAACGCCGGGAAGCTGGGCAGGTAGAAGTCGATGGCCATGGGGCCGAAGGCGCTCAGCGCGCCGAGGATCAGCAGGATGCGAAAGTTCATGGAGCACCGTGGGCGCCGCCGGTGCGGGACGGGGCCTGGAAGGTTCGGGCGGATTGATTGGAAGCAGGCTAACGAAACGCCGCCAAGCATAGCAATTCGCCGCCGCCGGGGCAGGGCCGAATAGAAAATCCACGAGGCTTCGACAGGCTGCGCGGGCACCGGCCAGGCGGCCGGCGCCCGCTGCCCGTCAGTGCGCCGGGCCTTCGCCCTGGGCCGCTGCGGCGGCCGGCTGGGCCTTGGCCTTGCGCTTGCCCAGGCGGTCGGCGGCCGACTCCACCAGCATGTAGAACATGGGGATGAGGAAGGTCGCCAGTACGGTGGCGGCGAGCATCCCGCCGATCACCCCGGTGCCGATCGAATGGCGGCTGGCCGAGCCCGCGCCGCTGCTGATGGCCAGCGGCACGCAGCCGAGGATGAACGCCAGGGAGGTCATGACGATCGGCCGGAAGCGCAGCTTGGCCGCCTCCAGCGCCGCCTGCAGCGGCCCCAGGCCCTGCTCCTCGCGGATCATCACGGCGAACTCGATGATCAGGATGGCGTTCTTCGCCGCCAGGCCGATCAGCGTCACCAGGCCGACCTGGAAGTACACGTCGTTGCTCAGCCCGCGCAGCCAGATGGCGAGTATGGCGCCGAACACCGCGAAGGGCACCGCGGTGACCACCGCCAGCGGCAGGGTCCAGCGCTCGTACTGGGCGGCGAGGATGAGGAACACCAGGATCAGGCCGAAGAGAAAGGCGGTGCTGCCCGAGCCCTGGGTCTCCAGTTCCTGGTAGGCCGAGCCGATCCAGGCCAGCGAGTAGCTGTCGCCGAGGGTCTGGTCGGCCACCGCCTGCATCGCCGCCAGGGCCTGGCCGGAGCTGTAGCCCGGCGCCGGGCCGCCGAGCAGCTTGGCCGCGGGGAACACGTTGAAGCGCGCGTAGGAATCCGGCCCCAGGGTGCGCTGCACGCTGACCAGGGCCGACAGCGGCACCAGGTCGCCGGTGGAGGAACGCACGTACACCTGGGTCAGGTCCTCGGGCTTGCGGCGGAAGTCCGCCTCGGACTGCAGGTTGACCTTCCAGGTGCGCCCGTAGAGGGTGAAGTCGTTGACGTAGTAGGCGCCGAAGGTCGCCTGCATGGCGGTGAACACGTCGTTGATCGCCACCCCCAGCGAGCGCGCCTTGGTGCGGTCGAGGTTGATGAAGTACTGCGGCACGTTGGCGTTGAAGGTGCTGGTCACCCCGGCCAGCTCGGGGCGCTTGGCCGCCGCCGCCATGAACTTCTGGACCATCTGCTCCAGCTGCCCGGAGGTGCCGCCGCTGCGGTCCTGGATGTACGCCTCGAAGCCGCCGGTGGTGCTCATGCCGGTGATCGGCGGCGGGTTGAAGCTCATCACCAGGCCATCCTGCTGCCTGGCGCCCATGGCCATGAAGGTGCGCGTCAGGTTGCGCGCGTCCAGCTCGGGGGCCTGGCGCTCCTTCCAGTCCTTGAGGGTGACGAAGGACACCCCGGCGCTGGTGGTGTTGGCGTTGGTCAGGATGTTCAGGCCGGCGAAGGTCAGCACGTCCTGCACCGCCGGGTGCTTCTCCAGTTGCTGCGAGACGGCGTCGGTCAGCGCCGAGGTGCGCGACAGCGAGGCCGCCGGCGGCAGCAGGTAGGCGTTGATCACGTAGCCCTGGTCCTCGTCGGGCACCAGCGAGCCGGGCACCCGGCCGAACAGCAGCACCATCAGCGCGATCATCCCGCCGAACACCAGCAGGCCGATGAGCACGCGCTTGAGGAAGAACTGCACGCCGGCGCCGTAGGCCGCGGTGGCCGCGTCGAACATGCGGTTGAACCAGCGGAACGGCGCCGCCGGCTCCTTGTGCTCGGGCTTGAGGATGAGCGCGCAGAGCGCCGGCGAAAGCGTCAGCGCGACTATCCCGGAGATCACCACCGAGACCGCGATGGTGATCGCGAACTGCTGGTACATCTGCCCGGCCAGGCCACCGAGGAAACCCACCGGCACGAACACCGCGCAGAGCACCAGGACGATGGCGACGATCGGCCCGGTCACCTCCTCCATGGCCTTGATCGCCGCCTCCCGCGGCGGCAGCTTCTCGGTGCGCATCACCCGCTCGACGTTCTCCAGCACCACGATGGCGTCGTCCACCACGATACCGATGGCCAGCACCATGCCGAACAGCGTCAGCAGGTTGATGGAGAAGCCCAGCAGGTACATGCCGGCGAAGGTGCCGACCAGGGAGACCGGGATGGCCAGCACCGGGATCAGGGTGGCGCGCAGGTTCTGCAGGAAGATGTAGACCACCAACATCACCAGCACCAGGGCCTCGAAGAAGGTGTGCACCACCTCCTCGATGGACACCTTGACGAAGGTGGTGGTGTCGTAGGGGATCTTGTACACCACGCCCTCGGGGAAGCGCTTGGCCAGCCGCGCCATGGTGCTCTTCACCGCCTCGGCGGTGTCCAGGGCGTTGGCGCCCGGCTGCAGGTAGACGCCGAAGGACGCGTTGAGCTTCCCGTTCAGCGTGGTCTTCATCGAGTAGTCCTGGGCGCCCAGCTCGATGCGCGCGACGTCCTTCAGGCGCAGGCTGGCGCCGGTGCTGTCGGTGCGCAGGATGACGCCCTCGAACTCCTTCGGGTCGGTGAAGCGGCCCTGGGTGCTCACCGTGTAGGTGAAGTCCTGCGGGGTGTTCAGCGGCTCCTTGCCGAAGTTGCCGGCGGCGAACTGCGAGTTCTGCTCGCGGATGGCGTCGACCACGTCGCTGGGGGTGAGGTTGTACTGCGCCAGCTTGTCCGGGCGCAGCCAGATGCGCATGGCGTAGTCCTTGGAGCCGAACTGGGTGACGTCGCCGACGCCGGGGATGCGCTTGAGCTCGTCGATCACGTTGATCAGCGCGTAGTTGCTGATGAACACCGGGTCGCGCGAGCCGTCCGGGGAATACAGCGTCACCACCTGGAGGATGTCGGAGGACTTCTTCTGCACCTTCACGCCCTGCCGGCGCACTTCCTCCGGCAGCTTGGCCAGGGCGGCCTGGACCTTGTTGTTGACGTTGATGGTGGCCTGGTCCGGGTCGGTGCCCACCTGGAAGTACACGGTCAGGCTCATGGCGCCGCTGCTGTCGGAGTTGGACAGCTGGTAGATCATGCCCTCGACGCCGTTGATTTCCTGCTCCAGGGGCGCTGCCACGGTCTCGGCGATCACCTGGGAGCTGGCGCCGGGGTAGGAAGCGGTCACCGACACCTGCGGCGGCAGGATCTCCGGGTACTGCGCCACCGGCAGCGCGCGCAGGGCGGCGAGGCCGGCGAGCAGGATGACGATGGAAATCACCATGGCGAACACGGGGCGGTCGATGAAGAAGCGCGAGATCACGATGGCCGCTCCTTCAGGACTGGGCTTGCGCGGCGGGGGCCTGCTGCGCCGGCGCGGCGGGCGCCTCGACGGCCTTCACCGGCTGGTCCGGGCGGACCTTGGGCAGGCCGTCGACTATCACCCTGTCGCCGTCGTCGACGCCCGAATCGATCACCCAGCGCTGGTTGACCATCTGCGAGGCCGACACCTGGCGCACGCGGGCGAAGCCGTCCTTGTCCACCACGTAGACGAAGGTCCCCGCGGGCCCTGGGCCAGGGCCCGCTCGGGCACGGTCACCGCGGCCTTGCGGGTGATGCCGGAGATCACCACGCGGACGAACTGGCCGGGGATCAGGTGGGTGTCCGGGTTGGGCACCACGGCGCGGGCGTTGATGGTGCCGGTGCCGGTGTTGACGAAGCTGTCGGTGAAATCCACCACGCCGTCGATGGGGTAGCGGCTGCCATCGCCGAAGAAGATCTGCGCCTGCAACTTGCCGTGCTCGGGCAGCACCAGGCGGCCCTGCTGCACGCCGTCGCGCAGGCGCGCGGCCTCGGTGTCGGAATAGGCGAAGTTGACGTAGATGGGGTCGAGCTGGGTCAGTTCGGTGAGCAGGCTGGTGTTGGGGTCGCTGGCGGTGACCAGGCTGCCCTCGGAACGGGTCTCCTTGCTGGCCATGCCGGAGATGGGCGCCTTCACCGTGGTGTAGTCCAGGTCGATCTGCTTGGCATCGACGTTGGCCTTGGCCGCCTCGACGTCAGCCTTGGCCTGCTCGTAGTCGGAGGTGTAGCGGTCCAGCTCGCTGGCACTGGCGAAACCCTTGCGCTGCAGCTCGCGGATGCGCTTGAGGTCGCGGTCGGTCTGGCGGTAGCGCGCCTGGGCCTGGGCCAGGGCGCCCTTGGCCTGGCCCAGGGCGGCCTGGTAGGGGCGCGGGTCGATCTGGAACAGCACCTGGCCCTGCTTCACCGGCCGGCCTTCCTCATAGGTGCGTTTCTGCAGGATGCCGCTGACCTGGGCGCGCACCTCCACCTCGCGGTAGCCGGCCGCCCGCGCCGAGTATTCCAGGCTCAGCGGCAGGCTGGCGCTTTTGGCCACCTCCACCGTGACCTCCGGTGGCGGTGGCGCCGCGCCCGCCTCATCCGCCAGGGCTGGCAGTACGGGTTGCGCAGCAACCAGGGCACACAGGGCCAGGGCGGCGGACACGCGCGGGGTGAACGGCATAGAACCTCTCCATGGAAATGTCGGCTGGGATGATTCGGTACGGTTGTCGGGGGAAAACTGCCATCCGCCAGTAACTCACGGTTCCCACTCGAAATTTCAGTAAACTGCGGGAACACTTAGTGAGCCTAGCCCGTATAGCAAGCCGCGCCATGAGAAGAACTAAAGAAGATTCGGAAAGGACCCGCCAGACGATCCTCGACTCGGCGGAGGCGCTTTTCCTGGAAAACGGCGTTTCCAGCACCAGCCTCGAGGAGATCGCCCGCAACGCCGGGGTCACGCGGGGCGCGGTGTACTGGCACTTCGAGAACAAGGCCCACCTGTTCAACGAGCTGCTCGCCCAGGTGCGCCTGCCGCCGGAGCAACTGGCCTTGCGCCTGTCCGGCTGCGACGGGGTGGACCCGCTGCAGTCGCTGTTCGACCTCTGCGTGGAGGTGGTGCAGAGCCTGGCGCAGAACGCGCAGAAGCGCCGGGTGCTGACCATCCTGCTGCAGCGCTGCGAGTTCACCGAGGAGCTGCGCGAGGCGATCCTTCGCCACAACGCCTTCATCCGCCAGTTCATCGACCTCTGCGAGCAGCTCTTCGCCCGCGACAAATGCCGGGTGCGGCTGCTGCCCGGGGTGACGCCGAAGACCGCCTCGCGGGCGGTCCACGGCCTGATCCTGGGGTTGATCAACGACTGGCTGCGCGACCCGCAGCTGTTCGACCCGCTGCAGGACGCCGAGTCGCTCTTCGAGCCGCTGTTCCGCGGCCTGGTCCGCGACTGGAGCCAGGCCGGCGCGGCTCAGGCCAGCGCGGCCTCGTAGCCTTCCTCGCGGATCGCCGCCAGCACCTCTTCGGCCGCCAGGCGGCTGGCCACCCGCACCTCGCCGCCGGCCAGGTCCACCTGGACCTCGGCGGCGCCGTCGCGGGCCTGGATCGCCTGGGTGATGGCCCGCACGCAGTGGCCGCAGGACATGCCTTTCACACTGAACGCTTGCATGGTCGAACTCCTCGGGTTCGGTTGACGATGGGCGCAGTGTCGACCTTGCCACCGTGGCAAGGTCAAGCCCCCTGCGGCACCGCGCCGCGGGCTTGCCCCCGGCGCCGCCCTCGGCCAAGCTCTGCGCATCCGAGCCCTACCGGGAGCCCCCCATGCGCCGCCTGCTCCGCGCCCTGCCCTGCCTGCTCTGGCCCGCCCTGGCCCTGGCCGCCGACCCGCCCATGGTGCAGGCCTGGCCGCAGCAGGAACCGCCACCGCCCGGCTACGCCGTGCTCAACATCAGCCGCCAGGGCCTGCAGAGCGGCAGCGCCTGCGACATCGACCTCTACGTGCGCGGCGAACTGCTGACGCGCCTGCAGCCCGAAGGCGCGGTGGCGCTGAACCTGTCCCCCGGCGAGGTGCCCATCCGCCTCGCCGTCTCCTCCACCGGCGCCTGCCGCGACGGCATGCAGCAACAGCAGACGCAGACGCTGCGCCTGCGCGCCGGGGAGATCCGCAGCTACCGCATCGGCTACCGCGAGGGCGGGCTGTTCCTGACGCCGGTCAACCTTCCCTGAACCAGGGCTTGACCTTGCCCTCGTGGCAAGGTTCATCCTCTGGGCATCGTCGGATCGTGACCGCCGCCCCGCCGGAGCCGGGCCGCGGACATCAGGAGGAGCGTCCATGAACAGCCCCATCGAACTCGACCTGCCGGTGACCGGCATGACCTGCGCGTCCTGCGTCGGCCGCGTCGAACGGGCCCTGAAGAAGGTACCGGGGGTGCTGGCGGCCAGCGTCAACCTGGCCAGCGAGCAGGCGCGGGTGAGCCTCGACTCGCCCGAACAGCTGCCGGCCCTGGTGGCCGCGGTGGAGAACGCCGGCTACCAGGTACCCAGCCACAGCCTGGAACTGGCCATCGACGGCATGACCTGCGCCAGCTGCGTGGGCCGCGTGGAGCGCGCGCTGAAGAAGGTCCCCGGGGTGCGCGAGGCCAGCGTCAACCTGGCCAGCGAGCGCGCCCGCCTGGACCTGCTCGGCCCGGTCGAGCCGGCCACGCTCATCGCCGCGGTGGAGAAGGCCGGCTACCACGCCCGCCTGCTGCAACCCGAGCGCCCCGCCGAAGACCCGGCCCTGGCGCGCCTGGCCCGCGAGCGCTGGTTCCTGCTGGCGGCCATCGTCCTGGCCGTGCCCCTGGTGCTGCCGATGCTCGCCGAATGGGCCGGGCTGCACTGGATGCTGCCGGCCTGGGTACAGTTCCTCCTGGCGACCCCGGTGCAGTTCGTCATAGGCGCGCGCTTCTACGTCTCGGCCTGGAAGGCGCTGCGCGCCCGCAGCGGCAACATGGACCTGCTGGTGGCCCTGGGCACCAGCGCCGGCTACGGCCTGAGCCTGTACCTGTGGCTGAGCGCCGCCCCCGGCGCCATGCCGCACCTGTACTTCGAGGCCAGCGCCGTGGTGATCGCCCTGGTCCTCCTCGGCAAGTACCTGGAAAGCCGCGCCAAGCGCCAGACCGCCGCGGCCATCCGCGCCCTGGAGGCGCTGCGCCCGGAACGCGCCACGCGCATCCGCGACGGCCACGAGGAAGACGTCGCCATCGCCGAACTGAGCCTGGGCGACGAACTGCTGGTGCGCCCGGGCGAACGCTTCCCGGTGGACGGCAAGGTACTCGACGGCCGCAGCCACGCCGACGAGGCGCTGATCACCGGGGAAAGCCTGCCGGTGCCCAAGGGCCCGGGCGACGCGGTGACCGGCGGCGCCATCAACGGCGAGGGCCTGCTGACCATCCGCGCCACCGCCCTGGGCGGGGAAACCGTGCTGGCGCGCATCATCCGCCTGGTGGAAGACGCCCAGGCGGCCAAGGCGCCGATCCAGAAGCTGGTGGACAAGGTGAGCAACGTCTTCGTCCCGGTGGTGATCGGCATCGCCCTGCTCACCCTGGCCGGCTGGCTGCTGGCCGGCGCCGGGGTGGAAACCGCGCTGATCAACGCGGTGGCCGTGCTGGTCATCGCCTGCCCCTGCGCCCTGGGCCTGGCCACGCCGACGGCGATCATGGCCGGCACCGGCGTGGCCGCGCGCCACGGCATCCTGATCAAGGACGCCGAGGCCCTGGAGGTGGCCCACGCGGTGAGCGCGGTGGCCTTCGACAAGACCGGCACCCTCACCTCGGGCACGCCCAGCCTGGTGCACTTCGCCGTGGCCGAGGGCGAGCCCGACGCCGCCCTGGCCCTGGCCGGCGCCCTGCAGCGCGGCAGCGAGCACCCGCTGGCCAAGGCGGTGCTCGGCGCCTGCGCCGAGCAGCACCTGCGCGTCCCCATCGTGAGCCACAGCCAGGCCCTGGCCGGGCGCGGCATCCAGGGCCAGGTCGGCGAACGCCTGCTGGCCCTGGGCAACCGCCGCCTGCTCGACGAGCAGGGCCTGGCCGCCGGCGAGCTGCAAGGCAAGGCCGTCGAATGGGAGGGCCAGGGCCGCACCCTGTCCTGGCTGCTCGAACTGCAGCCGCAGCCGCGCCTGCTCGGCCTGTTCGCCTTCGGCGACAGCTTGAAGCCCGGCGCCGCCGAGGCGGTGCAGGCGCTGCACGAACGCGGCATCGACAGCCACCTGATCACCGGCGACAACCGCGGCAGCGCACGGGTGGTGGCCCAGGCCCTGGGCCTGGACGACGTCCACGCCGAAGTGCTGCCGGCGGACAAGGCCGTGGTGGTGGCGCAGCTGAAGGCCGGCGGCAAGGTGGTGGCCATGGTCGGCGACGGCATCAACGACGCCCCGGCGCTGGCCGCGGCGGACGTCGGCATCGCCATGGGCGGCGGCACCGACGTGGCCATGCACGCCGCCGGCATCACCCTGATGCGCGGCGACCCGCGGCTGGTCCCCGAGGCCCTGGACATCGCCCGGCGCACCTACGCGAAGATCCGCCAGAACCTGTTCTGGGCCTTCATCTACAACCTGGTCGGCGTGCCCCTGGCCGCCTTCGGCCTGCTCAACCCGATGGTCGCCGGCGCCGCAATGGCCGCCTCCAGCGTCAGCGTGGTGAGCAACGCCCTGCTGCTCAAGCGCTGGAAGCCGGCGCACGGCGCGAACGCAAGCGGAGGCGACGATGAACATAGGTGAAGCGGCGAAGAAGAGCGGCCTGTCGGCGAAGATGATCCGCTACTACGAATCCATCGGCCTGCTCGCCCCCGCCGGGCGCAGCGCCAGCGGCTACCGCCACTACAGCGAGCAGGACCTGCACCGCCTGGCGTTCATCCGCCGCTCGCGGGACTTCGGCTTCTCCCTGGAAGAAGTCGGCCGCCTGCTCGCCCTCTGGCAGGACCACGGCCGCGCCAGCGCCGACGTCAAGGCGCTGACCGGCCAGCACATCGCCGAACTGGAGCGCAAGATCGCCGAACTCACCGCCCTGCGCGACACCCTGCAGGAACTCCACGACCACTGCCAGGGCGACCACCGCCCGGACTGCCCGATCCTCAGGGACCTGGAGTCGGGGAGCTGCTGTCACTGAGCGATGCCATCGGCGGATAACGCCGTTGGCGTTATGCGCCCTACGGATCGAGGCACGGCGAGTCTTTCGTAGGAGCGAGCTTGCTCGCGAACGGACCTACCATCTGACGCCAGTGCCTTTCGTTCTGCCCAACGGTCCCCTCTCCCGCTTGCGGGGGAGGGTTAGAGAGGGGGACGGAGCCAAGCTCAGCGCCGGCGTGTCGTCGAAGTCCGCAACCCTCTCCCCAAGCGGGAGAGGGAGCTGTCCGCAGCGCTCGAGCAGCTCGTCGCTCACCGGTTGGCCCGGAATCGATCACGGATGCCTCCGGCTGACTCCATGCCCCTTCGTTCTGCCCAACGGTCCCCTCTCCCGCTTGCGGGGGAGGGTTAGGGTGGGGGACGGAGCCAAGCCCAGCGCCGGTGTATCGTCGAAGTCCGCAACCCTCTCCCCAGCCCTCTCCCTGAAGGGAGAGGGGGCCGTTCGGAGCGCTCGGGCAGCTCGTCGCTCGCCGATTGGCCCGGAATCGATCGCAGATGCCTCCGGCTGACTCCATGGCCCTTCATTCTGCCCAACGGTCCCTCGCCCGCTTGCGGGGGAGGGTTAGGGAGGGGGTGCAGAGTCAAGCCACGCGCCGGAGCATCGTCGAAGTCCGCAACCCTCTCCCCAGCCCTCTCCCTGAAGGGAGAGGGGGCCGTTCGGAGCACTCGGGCAGCTCGTCGCTCGCCGGTTGGCCCGGAATCGATCGCAGATGCCTCCGGCTGACGCCAGGGCCCTTCATTCTGCCCAACGGTCCCCTCTCCCGCTTGCGGGGGAGGGTTAGGGAGGGGGTGCGGAGTCAAGCCAGGCTCCGGAGCATCGTCGGAGTCCGCAACCCTCTCCCTGAAGGGAGAGGGGCTAGTCCGTGCCGAGAAGGGAAATGCATCACGTCGGCAACCACTACGGCTGCCGGCCAGCGAAAGGACCGGAATCGAGAGAGTCGCTGTCACTGGGCTGGACTCCACCGTAGGGCGCATAAAGCGGAACGCTTTATCCGCCGCCATCGGCGGATAACGCCGTTGGCGTTATGCGCCCTACGACTGGGCCGCAGCGGCCGCCTGAGCGGAATCAGCCACGAACCTGCGCCACCGCGCCACGCCGCCACACCGAAGCCGGCAGCACCGTCACCGCCAGGCCGACGAAGACCAGCGCGCAGGCCAGCCAGTCCTGGGCGGTGAGTCGTTCGCCCAGCAGCAGCCAGCCGGACAGCAGGCCGGAGACCGGCACCGCCAGGGCGAAGGGGGTGACCTGGCTGGCCGGGTAGCGGCGCAGCAGGAAGCTCCACAGGCCGAAGCCCACGGTGGTGGCGAGGAAGGCTATGTAGAGCAGCGCGCCCATGCCTTCCCAACTGATGCTGGTCAGCGCCGCCGAGATGGCCTGCGGGCCTTCGAAGACCCACGACAGGGCCAGCAGCGGCAACGGCGGGATCAGGCTCACCCAGCTGATCAGGCGCAGCATGTCGCTGGCCCCGGAGCGCTTGGTGGCGATGTTGGAGAAGGCCCAGGCCAGGGCCGCGGCCATCACCAGGGCGAAGGCCAGCAGGCTGTCGCCCAGGGGGCGTTCCAGGCCGATCAGCAGCAACCCGGCGGCGGCCACGGCGAGGCCCGCCAGGGCGCGGCGGCTGGGGCGTTCGCCGAGGAAGGCGGCGGCGATCAGCACGGTGAAGAACACCTGGCTCTGCAACACCAGGGACGACAGCCCGGCAGGCATGCCCAGGTGCATGCCGACGAACAGCAGGCCGAACTTGACCACCCCGAGCAGCACGCCGATCTGCACGATGCGCCAGAACGGCGCCGGCAGCGGCCCGCGCAGGAACACCAGCGGCAGCGCCGCCAGGGCGAAGCGCAGGGCGCAGAACAGCAGCGGCGGGAAGTCGTGCAGGCCGACCTTGATGATGACGAAGTTGACGCCCCAGATCAGCGTGACCAGCAGGGCGAGGAGGATGTGCGGCAAGGGCATGGCGGTGGTTCCGGGTGGGATCGTGCCACGCTAGCAGGGCCGCTGCGGGGTGTATGTACACAGTTGCCGCGGAAAAAACGCATACAGCGTCGCTACAACCGCTCTACCTCCAGCTTCGGCCAGCGCCTCGGCCAGTTCTTGCGGCGCAGGCGATCGCGGTAGGCCTCGGGCTTGCCGCGGAAGTGTTCGGTGGGGCGGACGCGCAGGCCGAACAGGTCGTCCAGGCCCAGCGGCGCCAGCAGTTCCAGGCCCTCGTCGGCCAGGCGCACCGCCACCGCGGTGCAGACTTCCGGCCAGTGGCGCATGGCGTCGGCGACGTCGGCATAGGGTGCGTCGCCGTTGCGCAGGTGCATGCGCGCCTGGTTGCGCACCGACCAGGGCGCCTGCGGGCAGGCCCGGGCCAGGCGCCGCTCGAAAGCCTCGTCGGCCTCGGCCTGCAGGCTACCCCCGTCGAAATACAGCACGTCCACGTCCGCCAGGGTGCCGGGCGCCAGGCCGTGCAGGTGGTCCCAGACGGCGTTGCGCACGAAGCCGGCGCCGATCCAGGCGCCGGGCGGGCCGTATTCGCGCAGGGCGCGCAGCAGGCCCATGCGCTGCGGACAGGCGGCGAGCAGCGCGATCAGGCGCGCCGCCTGCGGAGTCACTGCAACCACGGCGGCGGTGGCGGTTCCTCGGCGCGCGGCGGGCCATCCTGCTCGGCGCGGGCCGCCTCGCGGCGCTCCTGTTCGCGCAGGGCAGCGGCGATCTCGCGCATCACCGCGTCGACGTCGGCTTCTTCCTCCGGCTCGTCGAAGTGGCCGGTCAGCGGGGTGTCCGGCTGCAGCTTGCCGTCTTCGAACAGCGCCCACATCTCCTTGGCGTAGCGGGTGTCCTTGAGCTCCGGGGCGAACTGGCCGAAGTAGGCGGCCATGTTGCCGACGTCGCGCTCGAGCATGCGGAAGGCGTGGTTGTTGGCCGCCGCGTCCACCGCCTGGGGCAGGTCGATGATCACCGGGCCGTCGGGGCCGAGCAGCACGTTGAACTCCGAGAGGTCGCCGTGCACCAGCCCGGCGCAGAGCATCATGACGATCTGGCGGATGAGGAAGTCGTGGTATTCGCGCGCCTGCTCCGGCTCCAGCACCACGTCGTTCAGGCGCGGCGCGGCGTCACCGTCTTCGTCGGCGACCATCTCCATCAGCAGCACGCCGTCGAGGAAGTCGTAGGGCTTGGGCACCCGTACGCCGGCGCCGGCGAGGCGGAACAGCGCCGCCACTTCGGCGTTCTGCCAGGCCTCCTCCTGCTCGCGCCGGCCGTAGCGCGAGCCCTTGGCCATGGCCCGGGCCTGGCGGCTGTTGCGCACCTTGCGGCCCTCCTGGTATTCGGCGGCCTGGCGGAAGCTGCGCTTGTTGGCCTCCTTGTAGACCTTGGCGCAGCGCAGCTGCTCGCCGCAGCGCACCACGTAGACCGCCGCTTCCTTGCCGCTCATCAGCGGGCGCAGCACTTCGTCGACCAGGCCGTCCTCGATCAGCGGCTCTATGCGTTTGGGTGTCTTCATCAGGCTCCGTCGTCGTTCATATCCGGCCCAAGCGGCCGCAGCCGCCCCTTATACGACATGCGCCGGGTGGCGCCCAGCACCGACCGCCGGAATCATGGTGGCGTCGTGGTCATTTCGATGCTTTCCCCCAGGGCGTCGGCCATGCGCTCGATCTCGCTGCCCAGGGCCTGGTCGTCGTCGGCGTAGCGGATGGCGATGGCGGCGAAGCCGTCGGCAACCTCGGCGAAGGCCTCCACCACCTGCGGGTCGAAGTGGCTGCCGCTGGCGGCGAGGATCTGCTGGCGGGCCTCATCCGGCGACAAGGTCGCGTGGTAGGGATGGCGGCTGGTCAGCTCGTCGTAGCAGTCGATCAGCGCCAGCAGGCGCGCCGACAGCGGGATCTGCTCGCCGCGCAGGCCCCGCGGGTAGCCAGTGCCGTCCCAGCGCTCGTGGTGGCCGTAGGCGATCTCCTTGGCGTAGCGCAGGAATTCCGCCGGGGTGCCCAGGCGGCGCTCGGCGGCGGCCAGGGCGTCGTGGCCGATGCGCGTGTGGCTCTGCATCAGCAGCAGGTCCTCGGGGCTGAGCTGGCCGGGGTTGAGCAGCACGCGGTCGGGCACCGCCACCTTGCCGATGTCGTGCAGCTGCGCCGAGCGCGCCAGCAGCTCGATCTGCTCCAGGTCCAGGCCGCCGGCCTCGCCCTCGCGGCGGGCCAGGGCGTCGGCGAGCAGGCGCATGTACTGCTCGATGCGCAGCAGGTGGCGGCTGTGGGGGTTGTCGCGCAGGTCGCAGAGGGTGGCCATGGCCTCCAGGGTGGCGTCCTGGGCCGCCTGCAGCTCGCGGCTGCGGCGGCGCACTTCCAGCTCCAGGTATTCGCTCTTGTCGCGCAGGAAGTCGGCGTTGGCCTTGAGCTTGAGGTGCGCGCGGATGCGCGCCAGGGTCACCGGCGGGCTGATCGGCTTGGTGATGTAGTCCACCGCGCCCAGGTCCAGGCCGCGCTGCTCGTCGGCGGTGCTGACCATGCCGGTGAGGAAGATCACCGGGATCTCGGCGGTCAGCGGGTCGGCCTTGAGCTGGCGGCAGACCTCGTAGCCGTCCATCTCCGGCATCATGATGTCGAGCAGCACCAGGTCCGGCCGCGGCTCGCTGGCGGCCAGGCGCAGGGCCTTGGCGCCACTGCCGGCGACGCGCACCTGGTACTGGCCCATGAGCAGCTCGCTCATGAGCATCAGGTTGTCGGGTTGGTCGTCGACCACCAGGATCACTTCCT
The DNA here is from genome assembly GCF_029201425.1 of Pseudomonas sp. 273. Taxonomy (NCBI): domain Bacteria; kingdom Pseudomonadati; phylum Pseudomonadota; class Gammaproteobacteria; order Pseudomonadales; family Pseudomonadaceae; genus Pseudomonas; species Pseudomonas sp. 273. Next base: position 507,423 of record NZ_CP116775.1, on the reverse strand, counting down.
GGTCCGGCCGGTCCAGCATGCTGTCCATGGCCTCACTCCTCTACGGTCAGATGCGGATGTCGCGCTCGCGCGACAACACCAGCAGTTTTTCCAGGGCCCGCTCGAACTCGAAGCGACGGATGCTCGCCGCGACGTCGTCGTACCCGTCATTGAAGATACTGCGCAGCAGGCCCGCGCGCTCGCCGACCAGCCGTCCGGCACGAGGGTCGTCGGCGGCCAGCAGGTGGGCCAGGCGGCGCACCACCTGCTCGGCCTGCTGGCGCTGTTCCGTCGGCAATTCCTCCCGGGCCTGCGCGGGCGCCGGTTCCGGCGCCTGCAGCAGCGGCGCCGGGGGCGAGCGCAGGATGCGCGACAGGTCGATGGGCCGCGCGTCCTCCACCCGGCCCATGGGCAGGCGGCACCAGAACAGGCTGCCCTGGTCCGGCGCGCTGTCCACCCCGACCTCGCCGCCCATGGCCTCGGCCAGGCGCTTGCAGATCGCCAGGCCCAGGCCGGAGCCGCCGTAGCGGCGGGTGATGGAGTTGTCGGCCTGGCGGAAGGACTCGAACAGCCGTTCCTGCTGCGCCTGGCTGATGCCGATGCCGCTGTCGCGCAGGCCGAAGTACAGCCAGTATTCGTCGCCGGCCTGCATGTCCAGGCGCACCTCCAGCTGCAACCCGCCGCGCTCGGTGAACTTGAGCGCGTTGTTGCCGTAGTTCATCAGGATCTGCCGCAGGCGCAGCGAGTCGCCCAGCAGGTGCGAGGGCAGCCGCGGGTCGATGTGGCACTCCAGGCTCAGGCCCTTGCCCGCGGCGCGGATCGCCAGCAGGTCGACCAGCTCGCCGAGCAGGCGCTCCAGGTCGAAGTCCAGGTGCTCGAACTCCAGGCGGCCGGCCTCCACCTTGGACAGGTCGAGGATGTCGCTGATCAGCTCCAGCAGGTACTGGCCCGAGCCCTGGATCTTGCCCAGGTAGTCGCGCTGCTGCGGGTCCAGGGCGGTCTGCTCCAGCAGATGCGCAAGGCCGATGATGATGTTCAGCGGCGTGCGGATCTCGTGGCTGACGTTGGCCAGGAACTCGCTCTTCAGCCGCGCCGCCTGCTCGGCCAGGTCGCGGGCCTGGGCCAGGGCCTCCTCGGTGGCCTTGCGCGCGGTGATGTCGCGGCTCACCCCGACCAGCCCGAGCAACCCGCCGTGGTCGTCGTGGAAGGCGCTGCGCAGGGTGTCGAACAGCACCCGCCGGCCGTCCGGGTAGACCACCCAGCCCTCGCTGGCGAACGGCTGGCTGGCCGACAGCGCCTGGCGGTCGCGCTCGCCGCGGCCGGCGCTGGCGGCATCGCTGAACAGCTGGGCGTCGCTGCGCCCGATGACGTCCTCGGCCGGCAGCCCCAGGCATTCGGCGAAGGCGTGGTTGGCGCCCAGGTAGCGGCCCTCGGTGTCCTTGAACCAGATGGGGTCGGGAATGGCGTTGATCAGCGCCAGCAGGGTGCGCCGCTGGCGGTGCTCCTCGGCCTCGGCGCGGGCGCGCTCGGCCACCTGGATCTGCAGGCGGCGGTTCCAGATCAGCACGAAGGTGAGCAGGGCGAAGAAGCCCGCCACGTAGGGCCAGAGCGCCTGCAGCAGCTGCATCCAGTCGAAGGCGTCGAGCTGCGGCAGCCAGCGCTGGCGGATGCGCTCCTGCTCGTCGGCGTCGATGCTGGCCAGGGCGCGGTCGAGCAGCGGTACCAGGGGCGCCAGCTCGCGGCGCACGGCGAAGCGCACCTGGCTGTTGTCCAGGCCGCTGTCGCCACGCACCTCGAGGTTGCTCAGGTTGAGCTGGCCGAGCAGGTAGTTGGTCGAGATGAGGTTGCCCACGTAGGCGTCCGCGTTCCCGGAGGCCACGGCCTTGAGCGCCTCGGCGGTGTCGTCGACGATGACGAAGGACACCCCCGGCACCGCCGTGCGCAGCAGGTCGTGCACGGCGAAGTCGCGCTCCACGGCGACGCGCTTGCCGGACAGGTCGTCGAGCATCCGCACGCTGCTGTCGCGGCGGGCGAAGATCAGGCTGCTGGTGCTCAGGTAGGGCCGGCTGAAGGCGAGGAACTGCTCGCGCTCGGGCGAGCGCGCCACGGTCGGCAACAGGTCGACCTGGCCATTGCGCGCCGCCTCGATCACCTGCGCCCAGTCGTCGAAGGTCTGCGTCTGCAGGCTCAGGCCCAGGCGCTGCGCGACCTGGTTCAGGTAGTCGGCGCTGATGCCCTGGAACCCGCCCTGGGCGTCGACCATCTCGAACGGCGGCCAGCCGTCCCGGGAAATGCCCACCCGCAGCGTCGGATGGGCCTCCAGCCAGCTGCGTTCGCGGGGGCTGAGCGTCAGTTCCGCGCCCCACAGCGGCGGGCACAGCAGGACGCAGAGCAGCAGGCAGTGGTGAAGGAGTCGGCGGCAGGGCATGGCGGGCTCTCGACGGACCTCCTGCAAGCGTAGCCGGCAGTTTGAAAAGCGATTACGGATTGCCCGCCCGCCGGGTGGCGCCGACAATTTACCCATGTCCCTGGTCCTCCACGGAGAGCACCATGCCCTCACTTCCCGATGATGAACGCTGCTGGCAGGCGGTCTGCGAGCGTGACGCCGGCTTCGACCAGCGTTTCGTGTTTTCCGTTCGCTCCACCGGCGTCTATTGCCGGCCGAGCTGCCCGGCGCGGCGGCCGAGCCGCGCCAACGTGCGCTTCCACGCCGACGCGGCGGCCGCCGAAGCCGCGGGCTTCCGCCCCTGCCGGCGCTGCACGCCCGACGGCGAGAGCCCGGCGCAGCGCCTGGACGCCCTGGTCGCCGCCGCCTGCCAGCTGCTGGAGCAGGCCGAGCGCCCGCTGACCATGGAAGAGCTGGCGGCCCGCATCGGCCTCTCGGCCTCGCACCTGGCCCGCGCCTTCAAGGCCCGCACCGGCCTGACGCCCCGGGCCTGGGCCGAGGCCCGCCGCCAGCAGCGCCTGGCCGCCGCCCTGCCGCAGGCGCGTTCGGTGCTCGACGCCGCCCTGGAGGCGGGCTACTCCGGCACCCGCGCGCTCTACGAGGCACCCACCGCGCTGAGCCCGGCGCAGCGCCGGCAGAAGGGCGCCGGCACCCGGCTGCGCTACGCCATCGCCCCCTGCCCGCTCGGCCAGGTGCTGCTGGCCGCCAGCCCGCGGGGCGTCTGCGCCCTGCTGTTCGGCGACGAAGCGGGGCAACTGGAGGCGGAACTGCGCCAACGCTTCGCCGCCGCCGAGCTGCAGCGCGACGACGCCGGCCTGGGCGACTGGCTGGGCCAAGTGCTGCGCCAGCTGGAGCAGCCCGAACGCACCGCCGGCCTGCCCCTGGACCTGCACGGCAGCGCCTTCCAGCTGCGCGTCTGGCACGCCCTGGCGCAGATTCCCAGCGGCCAGACGCGGCGCTACGGCGAACTGGCCGAACAGTTGCACAGCCACCCCCGGGCCATCGCCCGCGCCTGCGCCAGCAACCCGGTGGGGCTGCTGGTGCCGTGCCACCGGGTGGTGGCGGCCGACGGCGGCAGCGGCGGCTACCGCTGGGGCCTGGAACGCAAGCACGAGCTGCTGCGCCGCGAGGGCCGGGCGGCGCGCCAGGACGAGCCCGCCTGAGCCGCCTCCGATCGGCCGGGCCCATGGCAGAGCCTTCGCTGTGCTATGGTTCGGCCCCTCGAAGGACCGCCTGCAAGCCCATGAACCTCTGGAACCTCATCACCCGCTTCGGCGACAGCTCCCTGCTGTTGCCCTGCGCGCTGTTCATCTATGCCTGGCTGCTGCTGCGCCGGGAAAGCCGCAACGCCCACTGCTGGCTGTTGCTGTTCGGCCTGGCCGCCGGCGCCACCCTGGTCTCCAAACTGGCCTTCATGGGGTGGGGCATCGGCATTCCCGCGTGGAACTTCACCGGGCTGTCCGGCCACAGCATGCTGGCCGCCAGCGTCCTGCCAGTGCTCTGCAGCCTGCTGGTACCCACCCGCCCCATCTGGCGCCTGGCCGCCGCGGCCGGAGGCGCCGTGCTGGCGGTGCTGGTGGGGGTGTCGCGGTTGCAGATCAACGTGCATTCGCCGGCGGAAGTCTACGGCGGGCTGGCCGTCGGCCTGGCCGCCAGCGGCGCCTTCCTCTGCCTGACGCAGCGCCGCCTGCCGTCGTTGTCGCCGCTGCTGCTGGCCATGGTCCTGCTGCTGGCCTCGCTGCAGGGCGTGACCGGCGTGCGCGCGCCCACCCACCAGATGCTGGAACGCATCGCCGCCTACATGGCCGACCGCGACAAGCCGTTCCGGCGCGGCGAGTGGGGTAGCTTCCATCGCCTGGACGCCCAGCAGGCACCGGCGGCCTAGGCCCGTAGGGCGCATAACGCCTACGGCGTTATCCGCCATTGCCCTCGGCAACGGTGCCCCGGCCGGCGGCGGATAACCGCGAACGGTTATGCGCCCTACGAGCCGGGGAAGCACGGATTCATCTGCGATTTCGCAACGGGGCTCGGCCTATCGCGGACGGAGTCCGCTCCTACCCCGCCACCGCTGTCCCACCTGTAGGAGCGCGCCCTGCGCGCGATTCGCGGGCAGGGCCCGCTCCTACGACCGTGCTTCCCTGGGACTGTAGGAGCGGGCCCAGTCGCGTTCGGAAAACCGAACGTACAAATGGCATCTATCCGGAAGACCGAACGCCGACGTCCTCGACGGCGCGCCATCGCCAGATATAAATCCTTAAAAATCATAAAGTTACATTAATAGCAAGGGACTGGCACGGTCCCTGCTCTCTAGCTTCCCGTGAGCATGCGGCAGCGCCGCGCTTGCCCGTCGGGCGCCAGGAGGGCCAGCCGCCGGGTACGCCTGCCGCAGGATCGACAACAACCAGAACAAGTCGAGGAAGCATCAATGCGTATCGCACCCCGTGTGCTGGGCGTGGCCATCGTCGCCGCCCTGTTCGCCACTCCGGCCCTTTCCGAGGAACTCACCGGCACCCTGAAGAAGATCAAGGACTCCGGCACCATCGTCCTCGGCCACCGTGACGCCTCCATTCCCTTCTCCTACCTGGCCGACGACCCGCGCCAGCCGGTGGGCTATTCCCACGACCTGCAGCTGAAAGTGGTCGAGGCGGTCAAGCAGCAGCTGGGCATGCCCGACCTCAAGGTGCGCTACAACCTGGTCACCTCGCAGACGCGCATCCCGCTGGTGCAGAACGGCACCGTGGACATCGAGTGCGGCTCCACCACCAACAACCTGGAGCGCCAGAAGCAGGTCGACTTCTCCCTCGGCATCTTCGAGGTGGGCACCCGCCTGCTGACCAAGAAGACCAGCGGCATCAGCGACTTCGCCGACCTCAAGGGCAAGAACGTGGTGACCACCGCCGGCACCACCTCCGAGCGCCTGCTCAAGTCGATGAACGCCGAGAAGAAGATGGGCATGAACATCATCTCGGCCAAGGACCACGGCGAGTCCTTCCTGATGCTCGAATCCGGCCGCGCCGTGGCCTTCATGATGGACGACGCGCTGCTCTACGGCGAAATGGCCAAGGCCAAGAAGCCCGACGACTGGACGGTGGTCGGCACCCCGCAGTCCTACGAGATCTACGGCTGCATGGTGCGCAAGGGCGACGTGGGCTTCAAGCAGGTGGTCGACAAGGCCATCGCCGACACCTTCGCCTCCGGGCAGATCAACGACATCTACGCCAAGTGGTTCACCCAGCCGGTGCCGCCCAAGGGCCTGAACCTCGAATTCCCGATGAGCGACACGCTCAAGAAGCTGATCGCCAGTCCCACCGACAAGTCTGCCGAGCAGATGTAACGGTGGCGCCAGCCCGCGCTCACGAGGCGCGGGCCGGCGGGGAGCGGGAGCGCCGGCGGCGCTCCCGGCCTCCTCTTCCTTCTTCCTGATCCACCAGCGGAACACGCCCGTCACCCACGGGCGCGGGCGCCCGCGCGCCGCGTTCCGGCCGTTTCGACGCCCTCACGGGGGCCTTCGAGGGAAACCTGCATGAACTACAACTGGGACTGGAGCGTGTTCTTCAAGTCCACCGGGATCGGCGACGAGATCTACCTGGACTGGTACCTCACCGGCCTGGGCTGGACCATCGCCGTCGCCCTCACCGCCTGGCTGGTCGCCCTGGCGCTGGGCTCGGTGCTGGGTGTGCTGCGCACCGCGCCGAACCGCTGGCTGTCGGCCATCGGCACCGGCTACGTCGAGCTGTTCCGCAACGTGCCGCTGCTGGTGCAGCTGTTCCTCTGGTACTTCCTGGTCCCGGACCTGCTGCCGCAGCCGCTGCAGGACTGGTTCAAGCTCGGCCTGGCGCCGGAAACCTCGGCCTTCATCAGCGTGGTGGTGTGCCTGGGCCTGTTCACCGCGGCGCGGGTGTGCGAGCAGGTGCGCACCGGCATCCAGGCCCTGCCCCGCGGGCAGATAGCCGCCGGCCGCGCCATGGGCTTCAGCCTGCCCCAGGTGTACCGCTACGTGCTGCTGCCGCAGGCCTTCCGCATCATCATCCCGCCGCTGACCTCGGAGTTCCTCAACATCTTCAAGAACTCCTCGGTGGCCTCGCTGATCGGCCTCATGGAGCTGCTGGCGCAGACCAAGCAGACCGCCGAATTCAGCGCCAACCTGTTCGAGGCCTTCACCCTGGCCACGCTGATCTACTTCACCCTGAACATGAGCCTGATGCTGTTCATGCGCCTGGTGGAACGCAAGGTCGCGCTGCCCGGCCTGATCTCCGTGGGGGGCAAGTGATGGATTTCAGCTCGATCGTCCCGGCGCTGCCGGGCCTGTGGGACGGCATGGCCATGACCCTGCAGCTGACCGCCCTGGGCGTGGTCGGCGGCGTGGTGCTGGGGACCCTGCTGGCGCTGATGCGCATGTCCCACAACCGCCTGCTGAGCAACCTGGCGGGCTTCTACGTCAACTACTTCCGCTCCATCCCGCTGCTGCTGGTGATCACCTGGTTCTACCTGGCGGTGCCCTACATCCTGCGCTGGATCACCGGCAGCGACACCCCGGTGGGAGCCTTCACCAGCTGCCTGGTGGCCTTCGTGATGTTCGAGGCGGCGTACTTCTGCGAGATCGTCCGCGCCGGCATCCAGGCCATTCCCAAAGGCCAGATGGGCGCGGCCCAGGCCCTGGGCATGACCTACGGCCAGTGCATGCGGCTGATCATCCTGCCCCAGGCGTTCCGCAAGATGACCCCGCTGCTGCTGCAGCAGAGCATCATCCTGTTCCAGGACACCTCGCTGGTCTACACCGTCGGCCTGATGGACTTCCTCAACGCGGCGCGCTCGCGCGGCGACATCATCGGCCAGCCCCACGAATTCCTGATCTTCGCCGGTCTCGTCTACTTCATCGTCAGCTTCACCGCATCCTTCGCGGTCAAGCGCCTGCAGAAAGGGTTAGCCCTATGATCACCATCCAGAACGTCAACAAGTGGTACGGCGACTTCCAGGTCCTCACCGACTGCAGCACCTCGGTGAGCAAGGGCGAGGTGGTGGTGGTCTGCGGCCCGTCCGGCTCGGGCAAGTCGACGCTGATCAAGTGCGTCAACGCCCTGGAGCCGTTCCAGAAGGGCGACATCGTGGTCGACGGCACCTCCATCGCCGACCCGAAGACCAACCTGCCCAGGCTGCGCTCGCGGGTGGGCATGGTGTTCCAGCACTTCGAGCTGTTCCCGCACCTGACCATCACCGAGAACCTGACCATCGCCCAGGTCAAGGTGCTCGGCCGCGGCAAGGACGAGGCCACCGAAAAGGGCCTGGCGCTGCTCGACCGCGTCGGGCTGAAGGCCCATGCCCACAAGCACCCCGGCCAGCTCTCCGGCGGCCAGCAGCAGCGCGTGGCCATCGCCCGCGCCCTGGCCATGGACCCGATCGTGATGCTGTTCGACGAACCCACCTCGGCGCTGGACCCGGAGATGGTCAACGAGGTGCTCGACGTGATGGTCCAGCTGGCCCAGGAAGGCATGACCATGATGTGCGTGACCCACGAGATGGGCTTCGCCCGCAAGGTGGCCGACCGGGTGATCTTCATGGACCGCGGGCAGATCGTCGAGGACTGCGCCAAGGAGGAATTCTTCGGCGACCTCGAGGCCCGCTCCGAGCGCGCCCGGCAGTTCCTCGCCAAGATCCTCACCCACTGAAGCCCCGCCCACGCCCCTGCGCAGGATGGGTGGAGCGCAGCGATACCCATCACCGGCTGAAACCCCGGTTTCTCGTAGAAGCGAGCTTGCTCGCGAACAATCCCCGGTTCGCGAGCAAGAACTAGGCGTCCCCCTCGCTCCCACGAAGAGCCTCTCCATCGGCCCGGCGCCGGGCTGGCCCGCTTCCGACGACTGTGATGCAATGCCCGCCCAGCCATTGACCCTGCCACCGCCGACCGTGAAGCCCAGCCTCGTGCGCAACCTGCTGCTGCCGATCCCGCTGATCCTGCTGATGCTCGGCTTCGGCTATGGCGGCTACCTGGTCAGCGCCGGCGCCGGCACCCGCGCCCTGGTCGCCAGCGGCGAACGCCAGCTGGAGCTGCACGCCCGCGGGGTGGAAAGCGAGATCAGCCGCTACACCTACCTGCCCAGCCTGCTGGAGCTGGAGAGCGGCGTCACCCGCCTGCTGCTGGAGCCCACGCCCTATCGCCGCGACCAGGTCAACACCTACCTGGAAGGCCTCAACCGCCGCGCCGGCAGCCGCGCCATCTACCTGCTGGACACCTCCGGCCGGGTGCTGGCCACCAGCAACTGGCAGGACGCCGACAGCTACCTGGGCGAGGACCTGTCCTTCCGCGCCTACTTCCAGGACGCCGTGCAGGGCCGCCCGGGGCGCTTCTACGGCATCGGCAGCACCGTCGGCGAGCCCGGCTACTACCTGGCCCACGGCCTGGTGCACGGCGGGCGCATCGTCGGCGTGGCAGTGGTCAAGGTGAAGATGGAGGCCCTGGAGGAGCGCTGGGAGAAGGCCCAGCTGCAGGCCTTCGTCAGCGACGAGAACGGCATCGTCATCCTCTCCAGCAACCCGCAGCTGCGCCTGAAGGCGGTGCGCCCGCTCAGCGCCGCGGACAAGGAGCGCCTGGCGCGCAGCCTGCAGTACTACTGGTGGGCGCTCAACGAATGGCAGCCCAGCTCGCGCCGCGACCTGGGCGAGGGCGTGGAGGAAATCGGCTTCCGCGACCACGACGCCAACGGCGTGGCCCATGCCGAGCACCTGTACCTCAAGCAGACCCGCCGCCTGGGCGACACGCCCTGGGACTTCACCCTGCTCAGCCCGCTGCAGGACGTGCGCCGCGAGGCCATGATCCACGGCGCCCTGGCCGCGGTGGGCTTCGCCCTGCTGGCGTTCCTGCTGATCGCCTGGAACGAGCGGCGCAAGGTCCTGGCCACCCGCCTGGCCGCCCGCGAAGCGTTGCAGCAGGCCAACAACGAACTGGAACGGCGCATCGCCGAGCGCACCGCCGACCTGCGTGCCAGCAACCAGCATCTGCGTGAGCAGATCCGCGAGCGCCGCCAGGCCGAGGACACCCTGCGCAAGGCCCAGGACCGCCTGGTCCAGGCCGGCAAGCTGGCGGTCATCGGGCAGATGTCCACCAGCATCGCCCACGAGCTGAACCAGCCGCTGGCGGCGCTGCGCACCCTCTCCGGCAACACCGTGCGCTTCCTCCAGCGCGGCGCCCTGGACACCGCCAGCAGCAACCTGGAGGCCATCAACGAGATGGTCGACCGCATGGGCCGCATCACCGCCAGCCTGCGCGCCTTCGCCCGGCGCGCCGACGACCACGGCCAGGCGCGCCTGGGCAAGGCGGTGGACGCCGCGCTGCGGGTGCTGCAGGTGCGCCTGAAGGACTGCCCGCTGGTGCTGCACCGCGAATTCGACGACGCCTGCCTGGGCATCGACCAGACGCGCCTGGAGCAGATACTGGTCAACCTCGTCGCCAACGCCCTGGACGCCATGAGCGGCCAGGCCGACCGCCAGCTCTGGCTCAGCGGCCGCAGCGAGGGCGCGCAGTACCACCTGACGGTGCGCGACAACGGCCCGGGCATCCCGCCGGCAGCCCGCGAGCACCTGTTCGAACCCTTCTTCACCACCAAGCCCGGCGAGCACGGCCTGGGCCTGGGCCTGACGCTCTCGGCCAGCCTCGCCACCGCCGCCGGCGGCAGCCTGGGCGTGGCCCACCCGGAGGCCGGCGGCACCGCCTTCGAACTCAGCCTGCCCCTGCTGCCCACTCAGGAACCCACGCCATGAGCGACGAAAAACTCCGCGTACTGGTGGTCGAGGACGACCCCCACGTGCTGCTCGGCTGCCAGCAGGCCCTGGCCCTGGAAGACATCGACAGCGACGGCGTGGCCAGCGCCGAGGAAGCGCTGCGGCGCGTAGGCGCCGACTTCCCCGGCATCGTCGTCAGCGACATCCGCCTGCCCGGCATGGACGGCCTGCAACTGCTGGCCCGCCTGCGCGAGAAGGATGCCCAGCTGCCGGTGGTGCTGATCACCGGCCACGGCGACATCGCCATGGCCGTGCAGGCCATGCGCGATGGCGCCTACGACTTCATGGAAAAACCCTTCGCCCCCGAGCGCCTGGTGGACGTGGCGCGGCGCGCCCTGGAACGCCGCCGGCTCAGCCGCGAGATCGGCCAGCTGCGCCGCCAGCTGGCCGGGCGCCAGGCCCTGGAAGCCAGGCTGATCGGCCGCTCGCCGGCGATGCAGGCGCTGCGCGAGCTGATCGCCAACGTCGCCGACACCTCGGCCAACGTGCTCATCGAGGGCGAGACCGGCACCGGCAAGGAGCTGGTCGCCCGCTGCCTGCACGACTACAGCCGGCGCCAGGCCAAGGCCTTCGTCGCGCTGAACTGCGGCGGCCTGCCGGAAAGCCTGATCGACAGCGAGATCTTCGGCCATGAGGCCCACGCCTTCACCGGCGCCGGCAAGCGGCGCATCGGCAAGATCGAGCACGCCGACGGCGGCAGCCTGTTCCTCGACGAGATCGAGAGCATGCCGCTGAACCTGCAGATCAAGCTGCTGCGCGTGCTGCAGGAACACCAGCTGGAGCGCCTGGGCTCCAACCAGCTGATCCCGGTGGATTGCCGGGTGATAGCCGCGACCAAGTCGGACCTGGCCGCCATGGGCCGCGAAGGCAGCTTCCGCAGCGACCTCTACTACCGCCTCAACGTCATCACCCTGCAACTGCCGCCGCTGCGCGAGAGGCGCGAGGACATCCTGATGCTCTTCGAGCACTTCCTGCAGCAGTCCTCGCTGCGCTTCGACCGCCCGGCGCCGGCCATCGACAACGCCACCGCCGCCAGCCTCATGGCCCACGACTGGCCGGGCAACGTGCGCGAACTGCGCAACGTCGCCGAACGCTTCGCCCTCGGCCTGCCGGTGCTGACCGCCAGCGGCCTCGGCCCGGACGCCAGCGAACCGCGCTTCGCCGAAGCCGTGGAAGCCTTCGAACGCAGCCTGCTGCAGGCCGCCCTGGAACGCCACGCCGGCAACCTGAGCCAGGCCGCCGCGGCCCTGGGCATGGCCAAGACCACGCTGTTCGACAAGGTGAAGAAGTACGGGTTGGCGTAGGGCGGAAACCAGCGAATCGCGGACGGAGTCCGCTCCTACGGTTTCAGGGAAGCACGGGCGTAGGAGCAACTGTCTTGCAGGCTGCGCCGCCTCTTTCCAACCCGTAGGGCGCATAACGCCTACGGCGTTATCCGCCGCGGCCGTCGGGCACCGGCGTTCCGGCCGGCGGCGGATAACCGCGAACGGTTATTCGCCCTACGGTCGAGCACGGACGTAGGAGCAACTGTCTTGTGGCCCGCGCCGAGATGCTCTTTGTAGGAGCGAGCTTGCTCGCGAACCGCATGGCACCGTCTTTGTTCGCGAGCAAGCTCGCTCCTACGAGAAGCCATGCTCGCCTGCAACGTAGGAGCGGACTCTGTCCGCGATTGCCCGCCCCATCGCACCGAACCGCCCATCGGCACAACCCATCCTACGGGGTGTCATATTTGCCGGAAGGTGTAGGAGAGGCCCCTTACCCCGAGCGCACCTCTTCCAGCAATTCGGGATGGCGGTCGAGCACCTTGAGCAGCTTGACCAGCGCCAACGGCGGGCGCGTCTTGCCATTCTCGTAGCGGGAGAACGCGTTCACGCCGCCACCGAAGATCTCCGCGGCCTCGCGCTGGTCCAGTGCCAGCTTCTTGCGTACCGCGGCGATGAATCCCGGATCGACCATCGAAGCGTTCACCCGCTTGTTGAACGCCAGCATCTGGGCACTCACCCGCGCCGACTCGTCGGCGTCCAGCACCGCCTCGCCACAGGCCGGGCAGAACTCACCGCGCACAGCCGTTATCAGGGTGCTCTCCCCCTTGTAGGCATAGGGAAGGTCGCGGGTCTCGTGGAGCAACTCGGCTCCACCGCAGAGGGGACATTTCATGCTCATAGCTCCTTGAAGGACACGACAAGCACATCGTCTATGACGGTCAACTTCAGATAGATCCGACCCACGGCGGTCGAAGGTCGGTAGACGTCCTGCCAGACACGATGATCGGCGTGAGTCGTCATGCTCTTGTGGAAATCACGGGGCGCCAGGGCCTCGATGACCGCCAGCATGTCGGCGAAGTCCAACCCCAGCACCGCGCCGCCGGAGAGCGCGGAATAGGTCGCGCGAACCCTGCCCTGGGCAAGCAGCGACTTGACTCGGTCGAGACGGCAATGAGGCGTCGATTTCTCCATCGAGCAAGGCTAGACAAACCCTGACCATTTAGCAACTTGGTTAATTCCAGCCTGCCGCATTGCACTCCCACGCAAGCTCCGGGACACTAGCCGCCTTCCCCATCGCCGCCCCGCCGGAGCCACCCCATGTCCGCCAAATCCGAAGCCTTCTGGAACCAGCTCTGCGCCGACGCCGGCGTCGATCCGCAGCGGCGCCTGGCCGCGCGCCAGGCCGTGCTGGCCGACGCGAAGGCGGTGGATGCCTGCTTCTACCGCCCCGACGACAACGACCCGGACGCCGAGGAACTGGACCTGGGCGACGCCAGGGTGCTCATTCTCGGCCCCTTCGAGGCGCCCGCCGACTGGGACGCCGCCGAGCGCGAGGCGTTCTTCGAGGATGCCGACCCGGCGGCCTTCTTCAGCGCCCTGGTGGAGTGCGAGGCCGAGCCCGGCAGCAAGGCCTTCTTCGTTCCGGAGATCGGTGATTTCGTCGCCGTGATGCCGAGCCCGGACAAGGTACAGATGTACTTCCTGCACGACTGGCACGAAGAGGAAGATGGCTGCCATTGCGTGCTGGTGCGTGATGACGAAGGTCTCTGAGCCGACACGCAACCCAGGCTTTTTCCTACAGAAGCTGCGGTGAATCTCCACTAGGCCGGGCGCCGGGCCGAACCTACAGTTGCGGGCTCATTGCACCCAGCGGCGCCCGCCATGCCCCACGATCACGACAGCCTGCCGGTGGAACTCGAAACCCACCTGCCCAACCACGCCCCGCGCATCCTGCGCGGGCGCATCAGCCTGAACGACTACCACGACCTGCTGCTGGGCGACACGCCCGCCTTGGTCCGCCTGACAGACCTGCATGGCCAGAGCGACCTGTTCATCCGCGGGGTGAACATCCGCTGGGTGGTCCGCACCGACGACAGCGACGCAGCCGCCTAGGCGCCGCGCCGAAACGTGCCCGGGCGCGGGCCTGGCTGAACCGAAGCTGAATATCGCCACGATTCACAAGCGCCCGGGGAACCGGGCGCCGTGGCGTCAGTCACAGAGGAATCTTCGGCAACTTCCTACGCAGCCTTCGGCAGCAGCGCCGTGCGAGAGCCCACCATGCAACCGGATCAAGACACCCTCTGGGTCGAACTGGAAACCCTGGACAACGCCCAGCGCCCGCACCGCCTGCGCGGGCGCATGCAACTGCGCGACTACTTCGACCTGCTGGCCGGCTGCGCCCCCAGCCTGGTGCGCCTGGACGACTGCCGCGCCGACCGCCGCGGGCCGGTGGCCGACCTGTTCATCCGCAGCGTGCACATCCTGCGGGTGATGGCCCTGGGCCCGGTGCCAGCCTGAGGCCGCCTCAGTCGGCCATCCCCTTGTAGACATAGGTCATCGGCCGCGGCCCCGGCAGGTACTCGCGGCTCAGCTCGCGCACCTGGAAGCCGCCGGCCGCGATCAGCGCCGGGATGTCGCGGTCCAGGTGGCAGCCGCCGGCCAGGGGCTTCCAGATCGGCGTCAGGCGGTGCTGCCAGGCGCGCACGCCGGCGTCCGGCGCCAGGCCGTGCTCGCAGAAGAGGAACTCGCCGCCCGGCTTGAGCACCCGGCGCATCTCCCGCAGCGCCGCCAGCACGTCCGGGATGCTGCAGAGGGTGAAGGTGCAGACGACGGAGTCGAAGCTGCCGGCATCGGCGCGAATCTGCCCCAGTTCCAGCGCCACCATCTCCACCGGGATGCCGATGCCCGCCGCGCGCTTGCGCGCCAGGCCCTGCATCTGCGCCGCCGGGTCGACGCCGACGATTGTCGACACTTTCCCCGCATCGTAGAAACCCAGGTTCAGCCCGGTGCCGATACCGATCTCCAGCACCCGGCCGCGGGCCCGCGGCACCAGCAGCGAGCGCTGCTTCATCACCTGGCCCATGCCGCAGGCGCAGTCGATCAGCCATGGCAGCAGGTAGCGGTCGTAGACGCCCATCGTCTTCCCCCCTTGCGGTTTCGCCCAGCCTAGCGCAGTGCAGGCCGCGCCGCGCGGGGCTTTTCGGCCATCCGCAGGATTCCCTGGACGCTTTGCGCATAACCCGGCCGCCTATTAGACGATTGTCGACAATCCACTTGACCGGACAAATATTCGAGGTTAATTTCCGCCGCACCTGATGTGGATTGTCGACACCATGAACGAATCCCTGCTCCTGCCCAGCGACGTCGAAGGCGACGGCGAGACCCTCTCGGAACACGTGTTCCGCAAGATCCAGTCGGCCATCGTCAAGGGCGATATCGCCCCGGGCAGCAAGATCTCCGAGCCGGAGCTGGCGCGCACCTACGGCATCAGCCGCGGCCCGCTGCGCGAGGCGATCCACCGCCTGGAAGGGCAGAAGCTGCTGGTGCGCGTGCCCCACGTCGGCGCGCGGGTGGTGTCGCTGAGCCATGCCGAGCTGATCGAGCTGTACGAGATCCGCGAATCCCTGGAAGGCATGGCCTGCCGCCTGGCCGCCGAACGCATGAGCCAGGCCGAGATCGACGAACTGCGCCGGGTGCTCGACACCCACGAGCGCGACGAGGCCTTCCAGGCCGGGCGCGGCTACTACCAGCAGGAAGGCGACTACGACTTCCACTACCGGATCATCCAGGGCAGCGGCAACCGCACCCTCACCCGCATGCTCTGCGGCGAGCTGTACCAGCTGGTACGCATGTACCGGCTGCAGTTCTCCGCCACGCCGAACCGGCCGCGCCAGGCCTTCGCCGAGCACCACCGCATTCTCGATGCCATCGCCGACCGTGACGGCGAACTGGCCGAACTGCTGATGCGCCGTCACATCGGCGCTTCCAAGCGCAACATCGAGCGTCACTACCTGGACGCCCAAGCCAAGACAGCCAACGAACGAGGTGAGTCATGAGTCTGCTTTCCCCCGGCCAGCGTTTCCGTACCGCCCTTGCCGAAGAGAAACCGCTGCAGGTGATCGGTGCGATCAACGCCAACCACGCCCTGCTCGCCAAGCGCGCCGGCTTCAAGGCCATCTACCTCTCCGGCGGCGGCGTCGCCGCCGGCTCCCTGGGCCTGCCGGACCTGGGCATCAACACCCTGGACGACGTGCTCACCGACGTGCGCCGCATCACCGACGTCTGCGACCTGCCGCTGCTGGTGGACATCGACACCGGCTTCGGCCCCAGCGCCTTCAACATCGAGCGCACGGTCAAGAGCCTGATAAAGGCCGGCGCCGCCGCCGCGCACATCGAGGACCAGGTCGGCGCCAAGCGCTGCGGCCACCGTCCGGGCAAGGAAATCGTCTCCACCGAGGAGATGGCCGACCGCGTGAAGGCCGCCGCCGACGCCAGGACCGATCCGAACTTCTTCCTCATCGCCCGTACCGACGCCATCCAGGCCGAGGGTGTGGACGCCGCCATCGAGCGCTGCCTGCGCTACGTGGAAGCCGGTGCCGACGGCATCTTCGCCGAGGCCGCCTACGACCTGCCGACCTACCAGCGCTTCGTCGAGGCCCTGGGCGTGCCGGTGCTGGCCAACATCACCGAGTTCGGCGCCACCCCGCTGTTCACCCGCGACGAGCTGGCCTCGGTCGGCGTGGCCATCCAGCTCTACCCGCTGTCGGCCTTCCGTGCCGCCAACAAGGCCGCCGAGGCGGTGTACACCGCGATCCGCCAGCAGGGCCATCAGAAAGACGTCATCGACCTGATGCAGACTCGTGCGGAGCTGTACGACCGCATCGGCTACCACGCCTTCGAGCAGAAGCTCGACGCGCTGTTCGCTGCCGGCAAGAAGTAACCCGGGCGACAACGGCGGATAACGCTGCGCGTTATTCGCCCTACGCCCAAACCTGAAAGACCGTAGGGCGCATAACGCCACAGGCATTATCCGCCGACCAGACTCGAACCGAGCGCCCGGCCCACACTGGCGCAACAAGAACAAGCAACCGGATTTGATGAGGAGAGACGCGATGAGCGCTACCGCCGAAACCACCACCGGCTTCAAGCCGAAGAAATCCGTGGCCCTGAGCGGCACCGCCGCCGGCAACACCGCCCTGTGCACCGTCGGCCGCACCGGCAACGACCTGCACTACCGTGGCTATGACGTGCTCGATTTCGCCAACCGCTGCGAATTCGAGGAAATCGCCCACCTGCTGGTCCACGGCAAGCTGCCCAACGCCGCCGAACTGGCCGGCTACAAGGCCAAGCTGAAGGCCCTGCGCGGCCTGCCGGCGGGCGTCAAGGCCGCCCTGGAAACCCTGCCGCCGTCGGCCCACCCGATGGACGTGATGCGCACCGCCGTGTCCGTGCTCGGCTGCCTGTCGCCCGAGAAGGACGACCACAACCACCCCGGCGCCCGCGACATCGCCGACAAGCTGATGGCCTCCCTCGGCTCCGCCCTGCTGTACTGGTACCACTACAGCCACAACGGCAAGCGCATCGACGTGGAGACCGACGACGACTCCATCGGCGGCCACTTCCTGCACCTGCTGCACGGCGAGAAGCCGCGCGAGTCCTGGGTGCGCGCCATGCACACCTCGCTGAACCTGTACGCCGAGCACGAGTTCAACGCCTCCACCTTCACCTCGCGCGTCATCGCCGGCACCGGCTCCGACATGTACTCCTGCATCGCCGGCGCCATCGGCGCCCTGCGCGGCCCGAAACACGGCGGCGCCAACGAGGTGGCCTTCGAGATCCAGAAGCGCTACGACAACCCGGACGAGGCGGAAGCCGACATCCGCGCCCGCGTCGAGAAGAAGGAAGTGGTGATCGGCTTCGGCCACCCGGTCTACACCGTGTCCGACCCGCGCAACAAGGTGATCAAGGAAGTCGCCCGCGAGCTGTCCGCCGAGCAGGGCAACAGCAAGATGTACGACATCGCCGAGCGCCTGGAAAGCGTGATGTGGGAAATCAAGAAGATGTTCCCCAACCTCGACTGGTTCAGCGCCGTCAGCTACCACATGATGGGCGTGCCCACCGCCATGTTCACCCCGCTGTTCGTGATCGCCCGTACCGCCGGCTGGTCCGCCCACGTCATCGAGCAGCGCATCGACGGCAAGATCATCCGCCCGAGCGCCAACTACACCGGTCCCGAGGACCTGAAGTTCGTTCCGCTCAAGGACCGCCCCTGAACAATGGTGAATAGCCTGATGAACAGCAAATACCGTAAAAGCCTGCCCGGCACACAACTGGACTACTTCGACGCCCGTGCGGCCGTCGAAGAGATCCAGGCTGGTGCCTGGGACAAACTCCCGTACACCTCGCGCGTGCTGGCCGAGCAACTGGTGCGCCGCTGCGAGCCGGAACTGCTGACTGCCGCGCTGGAACAACTGATCTACCGCAAGCGCGACCTCGACTTCCCCTGGTACCCGGCGCGCGTGGTCTGCCACGACATCCTCGGGCAGACCGCGCTGGTCGACCTGGCCGGCCTGCGCGACGCCATCGCCGACCAGGGCGGCGACCCGTCCAAGGTCAACCCGGTGGTGCCGACGCAACTGATCGTCGACCACTCCCTGGCCGTGGAAGCCCCGGGCTTCGACCCCGAGGCCTTCGAGAAGAACCGCGCCATCGAGGACCGTCGCAACGAGGACCGCTTCCACTTCATCGAGTGGACCAAGACCGCGTTCAAGAACGTCGACGTGATCCCCGCCGGCAACGGCATCATGCACCAGATCAACCTGGAGAAGATGAGCCCGGTGATCCAGGCGCGCGGCGGCGTGGCCTTCCCCGACACCTGCGTCGGCACCGACTCGCACACCCCGCACGTGGACGCCCTGGGCGTGATCGCCATCGGCGTCGGCGGCCTGGAAGCGGAAACCGTGATGCTCGGCCACCCGTCGATGATGCGCCTGCCCGACATCGTCGGCGTCGAGCTGACCGGCAAGCGCCAGCCGGGCATCACCGCCACCGACATCGTGCTCGCACTGACCGAGTTCCTGCGCAAGGAACGCGTGGTCGGTGCCTACGTCGAGTTCTTCGGCGAAGGGGCCGACAGCCTGTCGGTCGGCGACCGCGCGACCATCTCCAACATGTGCCCGGAATACGGCGCCACCGCCTCGATGTTCTACATCGACCAGCAGACCATCGACTACCTCAAGCTCACCGGCCGCGAGCCCGAGCAGGTAGCGCTGGTGGAGAACTACGCGAAAACCCTCGGCCTGTGGGGCGACGCCCTGAAGAGCGCCGAGTACGAGCGCGTGCTGAGCTTCGACCTGGGCAGCGTGGTGCGCAACATGGCCGGCCCGTCCAACCCGCACCGCCGCCTGCCGACCTCGGCGCTGGCCGAGCGCGGCATCGCCGACGAGGCCAAGCTGGAATCCGGCCGCGACGAAGAGGCCCACGGCCTGATGCCCGACGGCGCGGTGATCATCGCCGCCATCACCAGTTGCACCAATACCTCCAACCCGCGCAACGTGGTGGCCGCCGGCCTGCTGGCGAAGAAGGCCAACGCGCTGGGCCTGGTGCGCAAGCCCTGGGTGAAGACTTCCTTTGCCCCAGGCTCGAAAGTCGCCAGGCTGTACCTGGAAGAGGCCGGCCTGCTGACCGAGCTGGAGAAACTCGGCTTCGGCATCGTCGCCTACGCCTGCACCACCTGCAACGGCATGTCCGGGGCGCTGGAGCCGAAGATCCAGCAGGAAATCATCGACCGCGACCTGTATGCCACCGCCGTGCTCTCGGGCAACCGCAACTTCGACGGGCGCATCCACCCCTACGCCAAGCAGGCTTTCCTCGCCTCGCCGCCGCTGGTGGTGGCCTACGCCATCGCCGGCACCGTGCGCTTCGACATCGAGCAGGACCCGCTGGGCACCGACGCCAACGGCAACCCCATCACCCTGAAGGACCTGTGGCCGTCCGACGAAGAGATCGATGCCATCGTCGCCAGCAGCGTGAAGCCGGAACAGTTCCGCCAGGTGTACATCCCGATGTTCGACCTGGGCAGCGTGAAGGAAGCCGACAGCCCGCTGTACGACTGGCGCCCGATGTCCACCTACATCCGCCGCCCGCCGTACTGGGAAGGCGCGCTGGCCGGCGAGCGCACGCTCAAGGGCATGCTGCCGCTGGCGATCCTGCCGGACAACATCACCACCGATCACCTGTCGCCGTCCAACGCCATCCTGATGAACTCGGCCGCTGGTGAGTACCTGCACAAGATGGGCCTGCCGGAGGAGGACTTCAACTCCTACGCCACCCACCGCGGCGACCACCTGACCGCGCAGCGCGCCACCTTCGCCAACCCGCAGCTGGTCAACGAGATGGCGGTCGTGGATGGCGCGGTGAAGAAGGGTTCGCTGGCCCGCGTGGAGCCGGAAGGCAAGGTGATGCGCATGTGGGAAGCCATCGAAACCTACATGAACCGCAAGCAGAACCTGATCATCGTCGCCGGCGCCGACTACGGCCAGGGCTCGTCCCGCGACTGGGCGGCCAAGGGCGTGCGCCTGGCCGGGGTGGAAGTGATCGTGGCCGAGGGCTTCGAGCGCATCCACCGCACCAACCTGGTGGGCATGGGCGTGCTGCCGGTGGAGTTCAAGCCGGGCACCACGCGCCTGACCCTGGGCCTGGACGGCACCGAGACCTATGACATCGAGGGCGAACTGTCGCCGCGCTGCGACCTGACCCTGGTGGTCAACCGGCGCAACGGTGAAGTGGTCCGGGTACCGGTGACCTGCCGCCTCGACACCGCCGCCGACGTCAGCGTGTACAAGGCCGGCGGCGTGCTGCAGCGCTTCGCCAAGGACTTCCTCGAGTCGTCCGCGGCGTGATGTAACAAGAGCCCCTCTCCCTGACCCTCTCCCCGAAGGGAGAGGGGACCGTTCGGCGCAGGATGAAACCAATGCGTCAGCCGGCACGGACGGCTCCCTCTCCCTTCAGGGAGAGGGCGGGGGAGAGGGTTGCCCCCCTCGAACTTTCAGGTAGCGAACCCATGCCCCACGTACCCCAAGTGAAAATCCCCGCCACCTACATCCGCGGCGGCACCAGCAAGGGCGTGTTCTTCCGCCTGCAGGACCTGCCCGAGCGCTGCCAGGTGCCGGGGGAAGCGCGCGACAAGCTGTTCATGCGCGTGATCGGCAGCCCCGACCCGTACTCGGCGCACATCGACGGCATGGGCGGCGCCACCTCCAGCACCAGCAAGTGCGTGATCCTGTCGAAAAGCAGCCAGCCCGGCCACGACGTCGACTACCTCTACGGCCAGGTCTCCATCGACAAGGCCTTCGTCGACTGGAGCGGCAACTGCGGCAACCTCTCCACCGCCGCCGGCGCCTTCGCCCTCCACGCCGGCCTGGTCGATGCGGCGCGCATCCCGGACAACGGCACCTGCGTGGTGCGCATCTGGCAGGCCAACATCAACAAGACCATCATCGCCCACGTGCCGGTGACCAACGGCCAGGTCCAGGAGACCGGCGACTTCGAGCTGGACGGGGTGACCTTCCCCGCCGCCGAGATCGTGCTGGAGTTCCTCGACCCGTCCGACGACGGCGAGGAAGGCGGCTCCATGTTCCCCACCGGCAACCTGGTGGACGACCTGGAAGTGCCCGGCGTCGGCACCTTCAAGGCGACCATGATCAGCGCCGGCATCCCCACGGTGTTCGTCAACGCCGAGGACATCGGCTACAAGGGCACCGAGCTGCGCGAGGACATCAACTCCGATCCCGAGCAACTGGCGCGCTTCGAGCAGATCCGCATCGCCGGCGCCCTGCGCATGGGCCTGATCAAGACCCCGGAAGAAGCGGCCACCCGCCAGCACACGCCGAAGATCGCCTTCGTCTCCCCGCCCAAGGACTACCGCACCTCCAGCGGCAAGCAGGTGCAGGCCGGCGACGTCGACCTGCTGGTGCGCGCGCTGTCCATGGGCAAGCTGCACCACGCCATGATGGGCACCGCCGCCGTGGCCATCGGCACCGCCGCGGCCGTGCCGGGCACCCTGGTGAACCTGGCCGCCGGTGGCGGCGAGCGCACCGCCGTACGCTTCGGCCACCCCTCCGGCACCCTGCGCGTGGGCGCAGAGGCCAGGCAGGTGGACGGCGAATGGACGGTGACCAAGGCCATCATGAGCCGCAGCGCGCGCATCCTCATGGAAGGCTGGGTGCGGGTGCCGGGCGACGCCTTCTGAGCGTAGGGCGGATAACGTTCCACGTTATCCGCCGTTTGACCTTGGTTTCAGGCACGTACCGGGTTTGGCCACGGAGCGCCTGTTTCAAGGCACTCCGGGCTCGGCCGAGGAGCCGGGCACGAGGTCGGTGTAGCGGCGTATAACCGCGAACGGTTATACGCCCTACGTCCGTGATGGCTCCGTTGCCAAGGGTATCCGCCTCCAGCGTCTAGACTCTCCCGGATTACCGCGAAGGAGCACGCCATGAGCACCAACGCCGATCCGAACACCCGCCCCGACTACGACGTCGTCCTGCAGCAGATCGCCGACTACGTCCTGACCTACCGCGTCGACTCCGCCGAGGCCCGTGACACCGCGCGGCTGTGCCTGATGGACAGCCTGGCCTGCGCCCTGCTGGCGCTACGCTTCCCCGAATGCACCAAGCTGCTCGGCCCCAGGTGGACGGCACTGTGGTGCCCCACGGCTCCCGGGTGCCGGGCACGCGCTTCTGCCTGGACCCGGTCAAGGCAGCCTGGGACATAGGCGCGCTGGTGCGCTGGCTGGACTACAACGACACCTGGCTGGCCGCCGAATGGGGCCACCCGTCGGACAACCTCGGCGCCATCCTCGCCATCGCCGACCACCTGGCGCAGCTGGCCCAGGCCAGGGGCGAGCCGCCGCCGAGCATGGGCGACGTGCTGGAGTCCATGGTCCTGGCCCACGAGATCCAGGGCGTGTTCGCCCTGGAGAACGCCTTCAACCGCGTCGGCCTGGACCACGTGTTCCTGGTCAAGCTCGCCTCCACGGCCGTGAGCGCACGGCTGCTCGGCGCCGACCGCGAGCAGCTGCTTTCCGCCCTCTCCCACGCCTGCGTCGACGGCCAGGCGTTGCGCACCTACCGCCACGCGCCCAACGCCGGTTCGCGCAAGTCCTGGGCCGCCGGCGACGCCAGCAGCCGCGGCCTGCGCCTGGCGGACATCGCCCTGCGCGGCGAGATGGGTATCCCCGGCGTGCTCAGCGCGCCGCAATGGGGCTTCTACGACGTGCTGTTCAGCCATACCAACAAGGACCTGGCGCTCAAGCCCGACGACCAGCGCCGGTTCCGCCTGCCGCAGCCCTTCGCCAGCTACGTGATGGAGAACGTGCTGTTCAAGATCAGCTTCCCCGCCGAGTTCCATGCGCAGACCGCCGTGGAAGCCGCGGTGCAGCTGCACCCGCTGGTGCGCAACCGCATCAGCGAGATCACCCGCATCGTCATCGCCACCCAGGAATCGGCGATCCGCATCATCTCCAAGACCGGCCCGCTGGCCAACGCCGCCGACCGCGACCACTGCATCCAGTACATGGTCGCCGTGCCGCTGATCTACGGCACCCTGGAAGCGGAACACTACGAGGACGCCTTCCACGCCGCGCACCCGCTGATCGACCGCCTGCGCGAGAAGATGGAAGTGGTGGAGGATGCGCGCTACACCCGCGAGTACCTGGAAGCGGACAAGCGCAGCATCGCCAACGCCGTGCAGGTGTTCTTCAGCGACGGCAGCAGCACGCCGAAGATCGAGGTGGAATACCCGGTGGGCCACCGCCGCCGGCGCGCCGAGGGCATTCCGCTGCTGGAAGCCAAGTTCCGCAACGCCCTGGCCACCCGCTTCGCCCCGCAGCGCTGCGCGCGGATAGCCGCGCTGTGCAACGACCCGGCGCAGCTGGAGGCCACGCCGGTGCATAGGTTCATGGACTTGCTGGTGATCTGAAGCGCTCTTGTAGGAGCGCGCCCTGCGCGCGAATCGCGGGCAGGGCCCGCTCCTACAGGTTGCCGTGAGGCATGGCATTCTCTTCCCGTAGGAGCGGACCTTGTCCGCGATAGCCGGAACCAACGGCGCGATTCGCGGATGAGATCCGCTCCTACGGGGCAGCCACAACGCTCAGGCCAGCAGATCCCCCTGCAACTGCTCCAGCAGCACCTGGATGCGCGCCAGGCGCACCGTGGGGTCGTCCATCTCCAGCAGCACCTGCTTCTGCTCCGGCTCGAAGGGCAGCAGGTAGGCCAGTTGGCAGGCCAGCTCCTGCTGGCCACTGACCTCGCCGCCCATCTCCAGGGTGGCGACCATCGGGTGCAGCGACAAGGCGCCGAGCAGCGCCGCCAGGTCGTCGTGCTCCTCGGTCAGCGGCTGGTCGGGCAGCTCCTCCAGCCAGGCCACGTCGGCTACCAGCAGCTGGTCCGGCTGCACCTGCGTATCCAGCACGCGGAAGCGCCGGCCACCCTCGACGCGGATGCCCAGCAGGCCGTTGGGCAGCTGCTGCCAGTCGCGGATCAGCGCCTCGCAGCCGACCTTGCCGAACGCCTCGGGGGCCTCGCCCACCTCGCGGCCTTCGACGATGGACACCACGCCGAAGCCGCCGCCCTGCTTCATGCAGCGGCCGATCATGTCCAGGTAGCGCGCCTCGAAGATCTGCAGGTCCAGGCGGCAGCCGGGGAACAGCACGGTGTTGAGGGGGAAGAGCGGCAACTTCATGATGTGAATCTTCCTGCTTCAGGCGATCAAGGCTACCGCCAACGGTAGCAGCACTGCGGTGGCCACGCCCATCAGGCTCATCGCCAGGGCGGCGAAGGCGCCACATTCCTCGCCCTCCTGCAGGGCCCGGGAAGTGCCCACGGCATGGGCGGTCATGCCCAGCGCCATGCCCTGGGCGGCCGGGTGGCGCACGCCGATGCGGCGCAGCAGCTCCGGGCCGAGGATGGCGCCGAGCACCCCGGTGATCAGCACGAACACCGCCGCCAGCGCCGCCACGCCGCCGATCTGGTTGGCCACCAGCATGGCGATGGGCGAGGTCACCGACTTCGGCGCCAGGCTCATCAGCAGCTCGCCGCGCAGGCCGAACAGCCAGCCCAGGCCGATGCCGGCCACGGTGGCCAGCAGGCCGGCCACCAGCAGGGTCGCCAGGGTCGGCCAGAACAGCTGGCGGATGCGCCTGAGGTTGAGGAACAACGGCACCGCCAGGGCCACCGTGGCCGGGCCGAGCAGCACGGTCAGCACGCTGACCCCGGCGCTGTAGGTCTGGTAGTCGATGCCGGTGCCCAGCAGCACCAGGATCACCATCGCCATGGACACCAGCACCGGCTGCAGGAACACCCAGCGCGTGCGCTCGTAGCCGGCCAGCGCCAGCTGGTAGGCCGCCAGGGTGATGCCGATGCAGAACAGCGGGTGGTGGATGACCGCCTGCCAGGCGCCTTGCCAGTCAAGCATCGCGGGCCTCCTTGCGGCCGCGCTGGCGGTCGATCAGCTTCTGCATCAGCCAGCCGGCGAACAGGAACGAGCCCAGCAGCGACAGCGCCAGGGCCCCGGCCAGCGGCCAGAAGTCCGCCAGCAGCTGGCGGCCGTAGACCATCACCCCCACCGCCGGTGGCACCAGCAGCAGCGGCAGGTAGCGCAGCAGCGAGGACGCCGCCTCGGTGATCGGCTCGCCCACCTCGCCACGCACCAGCAGGAACGCCAGCAGCAGCACCAGCCCAATGATGGGGCCGGGGATCATCGGCAGGATGAGAACATTCAGGCCGGTGCCCAGCAGTTGGAACAGCACCAGCCAGGTCAGGCCGCGAAGCAGCATGGCAACCTCCTGTGAAAAAGCCCGACATTATGCCCAAGTACGCCCGGCCTATGGCACGGCATTCGCTTCAAGCATAGGTGCGCAGCCGTCATCGACCTGTGCCATGCTGCATCGCACGCCCAAAACAACAACACGCGTTCGCGGAGGAAAACATGCCTTTCGTTCCCGTCAGCACCCTCAAGGACTACATTGGCAAGGACCTGGGCCATTCCGACTGGCTCACCGTCGACCAGAACCGCATCAACCAGTTCGCCGAATGCACCGAGGACCACCAGTTCATCCACGTGGACCCGGAGAAGGCGAAGAAGACCCCGTTCGGCGGCACCATCGCCCACGGCTTCCTCTCCCTGTCGCTGATTCCCAAGCTCTGCGAAGGCCTGCTGGTGCTCCCGGAAAACCCGAAGATGGTGGTCAACTACGGCCTGGACAGCGTGCGCTTCATCCAGCCGGTGCCGGTGGACTCGCGGGTGCGCCTGCAGGTGACCATCCTCGACGTCAACGAGAAGAACCCCGGGCAGTGGCTGATCAAGGCGCGCTGCACCCTGGAGATCGAGGGCCTGCCCAAGCCGGCCTACATCGCCGAATCCCTGAGCCTGGCCTTCGTCTGACGCCAGCGCCCGGCCCCTCGCAAAAAAGCCCGCGCCCGCGGGCTTTTTTGCGTCACACTGGTGCAAAACCGCCGTGACCGACCCTGCCGCATGCGCCTGCACCTTCCCCTCCTCGCCCTGCTCCTGTCCCTGGCGGCCTGTGACCAGGGCCCCGCCCAGCCAACGGCCGACCTGGTGCTGCCCGACGGTGCGCGCTACCAAGGCGCCCTCGTCGACGGCCTCCTGCACGGCGATGGACGCCTGGAATACGGCAACGGCGCCTGGTACCAGGGCCGCTTCGCCAAGGGCCTGTTCGACGGTCCGGGCGAATGGCACGGCGCCGACGGCAGCCACTACCAGGGCGGCTTCCGCGCCGGCCTCTATCACGGCCAGGGCCAGTTGGACGACGGCCAGGGCAACGAATACGCGGGTACCTTCGAGAACGGCCAGTTGCGCGGCAAGGGCAGCTTCAGCGACACCGACGGCGACCGCTACGAGGGCGGCTTCGAGAACACCGAATTCAGTGGCCAGGGGCGTTTCGTCAACGCCGACGGCGACGTGTGGAGCGGCCAGTTCAGCCAGGGCGCGCTGAACGGCCCGGGCAAGTACGAGGGCCGCGACGGCAGCCGCTACGAAGGCGGCTTCAAGGACTGGCGCTTCGCCGGCGAAGGCGTGCTGACCCAGGCCGACGGCCAGGTCTACAGCGGCCAGTTCGCCGACGGCAAGTTCGCCGGCAAGGGCAGCCTGCGCGGCGCCGACGGGCGCCTGCAGGCCGGCACCTGGAGCAACGGCCTGCTGCGCCGCGACGAACAGGGCCGGCGCCTGCCCAACCCGGTCGAGGTCGGCCTGCTGGAACAGGGCCGCCTGCTCGACCGCGCCCTGGCCGCGCTGCCACCCTCCACGCCGCAGGTGGAGCTGTACGCCCTGAGCGTGGGCGGCGACGGCAAGCAGAGCGTGTTCCTGCGCGAGGCCGACTACGTCGCCCGCCTGCTCGGCCAGCGCTTCGGCGCGCGCGGCGTGGTCACCCTGGTGAACAACCGCAACCACGCCGACGACCGTCCCATGGCCACCCGCGAGAGCCTGGCGCGGGCGGTCCGCGCCCTGGCGCGCAGCAGCGGCCCGGAAGACCTGGTGTTCATCTACCTGACCAGCCACGGCAGCCACGACCACCAACTGGTCCTCGACATGCCCGGCATCCGCCTGGACAACCTGCCCGCCACCGACCTCGCCGAACTGCTCGCGCCGCTGAAGGACCGCTACAAGGTGCTGGTGATCTCGGCCTGCTACAGCGGCGGCTTCATCGAACCTCTGAAGGACGACAGGACTCTGATCATGACGGCGGCGCGCGGCGACCGGGTGTCCTTCGGCTGTTCCGAGGAAGCGGACTTCACCTATTTCGGCCAGGCCCTGTTCGCCAACGCCTTGAACGCCACCGACGACCTGCAGCAGGCTTTCCAGCAGGCCAGCGCCGAGGTCGCCCGGCGCGAGGCGGAGGACGGCTTCGACGCCTCCGAACCGCAGCTGTGGGCGCCACCGGCCGTCCTGCAGCGCTGGAACACCTTGCGCGCAGGCCAGGCCAGCCGGGCCCTGAGCGCCGATGCGGGGCACGTGCAGGAAAAACGTTAGCCCGGCAACTACGCTTGTAACTGTGTCAGCGGAGAAACCAGGATGTATTCAACACCGACGCATGTCCTTCTCGCCGGCGCCACCGGCCTCACCGGCGAGCACCTGCTCGACCGCATGCTCAGCGAGCCGACGGTCAAGCGCGTGCTGGCGCCGACCCGTCGGCCACTGGCCGCCCACCCGCGCCTGGAGAACCCCATAGGCCCATTGGCCGAACTCATCCCCAACCTGGCAGGGCCGGTGGACACGGTGTTCTGCTGCCTGGGCACCACCCTCAAGGAGGCCGGCTCGGAAGCGGCCTTCAAGGCGGTGGACCACGACCTGCCGCTGGCCCTGGGCGAGCACGCCCTCGGGCTCGGCGCGCGGCACTACGTGGTGGTCAGCGCGCTGGGCGCGGACAGCAAGTCCTCGCTGTTCTACAACCGCGTCAAGGGCGAGCTGGAAGAGGCCCTGCAGAAACAGGGCTGGCCACAACTGACCATCGCCCGCCCCTCCCTGCTGCTGGGCCAGCGCGAGGAAATCCGCCTGGCCGAACTGCTCGCCGCGCCCTTCGCCCGCATCCTCCCCGGCAAGCTCCACGGCATCGAAGCCTGCGCCCTGGCCCGCGCCCTCTGGCGCCTGGCCCTGGAGACCGGCAAGGGCGTGCGTTTCGTCGAGTCGGATGAGTTGCGCAGGCTAGGCAAATAACCCCAGCTGCACCGAGATGCTCTTCGTAGGATGGGTTGAGCCTCAGCGAAACCCATGCTGCCGTGGCGATGGGTATCGCTTCGCTCAACACCATCCTACGACGGTGTTTCCTGTTGCGCCCTGCGCGCGATTTCGCGGGCAGGGCCCGCTCCTACAGTTCGGTATGAGGCATGGCACTCCCCTGTAGGAGCGGACCTTGTCCGCGATAGCCGGAGGCTCCGGCGCGGTTCGCGGATGAGATCTGCTCCTACGCAACGCCCACCTGTAGGAGTGCGCCCTGCGCGCGAATCGCGGGCAAGGCCCGCGGCGTCAATTCCCGCCCCACACCTGCAGTCCGATCCCCAGCTCCGCGGCGATCGACAGCGGCAGCAGCACGGTGTCCAGCAACGCGCTGCCCGGCAGGTCCAGGCGTGGGTAGGTTGGCGCCTCGGTGCCGTAGTGGTCCCTGGGGCAGCAGCCGCCGTTGATGGAGTACCAGTCCAGCCGGGTGCCCGCGTAGATCAGCGGGGCGCCGGGCTTGTTGGCGTTGAGGGTCTTCACCGTGGCGCAGCCGCCCAGTTGCAGCAGCATCAGGGCGGCGAGGAGCTTATTCGTCACTGACAAGGTGGTGTTCGCCCCAGCGCGGCAGCATGTCCTGGGGGATGCCCAGTTGGTTGAGGATGCGCGCGACCACGAAGTCGACCAGGTCGTCGATGGTCTGCGGCTGGTGGTAGAAACCCGGCGCCGCCGGCAGGATCACCGCGCCCAGGTTGGACAGCTTGAGCATGTTCTCCAGGTGGATGCTGGAGAGCGGCGCCTCGCGCGGCACCAGGATCAGCTGGCGGCGCTCCTTGAGGGCGACGTCGGCGGCACGCTCGATCAGGTTGTTGCAGGCGCCGGTGGCGATCGCCGACAGCGTGCCGGTGGAACACGGCACCACCACCATGGCGCCGGGCGCGCCGGAGCCGGAGGCCACCGGGGCCATCCAGTCCTCCTTGCCGTACACGCGGATCTGCCCGGGGGCGGCGCCGGTGTATTCGCTGAGGAAGGCCTGCATCGCCTGAGGCTTGCCCGGCAGGGTCACGTCGGTCTCGGTGGCCACCACCAGTTGCGCGGCCTTGGAGATCAGGAAGTGCACCTCGCGGTCTTCCTGCACCAGGCAGTCGAGCAGGCGCAGGCCGTACTGGGCGCCGGAGGCGCCGGTCATCGCCAGGGTGACGCGTTCGGCTCCCGCCATCTCAGTCCTCCAGGGCCTTGGCCAGCTTGCCGTGCAGGCCGCCGAAGCCGCCGTTGCTCATGATCACCACCTGGGTGCCCGGGGCGGCCACGGCCTTCACCCCGTCGATGATGGCGTCCAGGGAGTCGCACACCTGGGTCGGCACGGTCGAACCGGCCACTGTGGCGGCCAGGTCCCAGCCCAGGTTCGGCGGCGCGTACCAGAACACCCGGTCGGCCTGGGCCACGCTGTCGGCCAGGCCGTCGCGGTGGGCGCCCAGCTTCATGGAGTTGGAACGCGGCTCCACCACGGCGATCACCGGGGCGTCGCCGACGCGCTTGCGCAGGCCGTCGAGGGTGGTGGCGATGGCGGTCGGGTGGTGGGCGAAGTCGTCGTAGAGGGTCACGCCCTTCACTTCGGCGACCTTCTCCATGCGCCGCTTGACGCTCTTGAACGCCGACAGAGCGGCGCAGCCCAGCTCCGGCACCACGCCGACGTGGCGGGCGGCGGCCAGGCAGGCCAGGGCATTGGCGACGTTGTGCTGGCCGGTCAGCTCCCACTCCACGGTGCCCTGCGCGGCGCCGTCGAACAGCACCTCGAAGCGCGAGCCGTCGGCGCTGAGCAGGCGCGCCTGCCACTGGCCGCCGGTGCCTGTGGTCTGTACCGGCGTCCAGCAGCCCATGCCGATCACGCGCTTGAGCGCGGCTTCGCTTTCAGGGTGGATGATCAGGCCCTCGCCGGGGATGGTCCGCACCAGGTGGTGGAACTGCCGCTCGATGGCCGCGAGGTCCGGGAAGATGTCCGCGTGATCGAACTCCAGGTTGTTCAGGATCGCGGTGCGCGGGCGGTAGTGGACGAACTTCGAGCGCTTGTCGAAGAAGGCGCTGTCGTACTCGTCGGCCTCCACCACGAAGAACGGCGTGCCGCCCAGGCGCGCGGAGACGCCGAAGTTCTGCGGCACGCCGCCGATCAGGAAGCCCGGGCTCATGCCGGCGTGCTCCAGCACCCAGGCCAGCATGCTGCTGGTGGTGGTCTTGCCGTGGGTACCGGCCGCGGCCAGCACCCAGCGCCCCTGCAGCACGTGGTCGGCCAGCCACTGCGGGCCGGAAACGTAGGGCAGGCCCTTGTTCAGCACGTGCTCCACCGCCGGGTTGCCGCGCGACAGGGCGTTGCCGATCACCACCAGGTCCGGCGCCGGCTCCAGGTGGGCGGGCTCGTAGCCCTGCATCAGTTCGATGCCCTGGGCCTGCAGCTGGGTGCTCATGGGCGGGTAGACGTTGGCGTCGGAACCGGTGACGCGGTGCCCCAGTTCCTTGGCCAGCACGGCCAGCGAGCCCATGAAGGTGCCGCAGATGCCGAGGATGTGGATATGCATGCAGACTCCTGCAATCAAGCCTGGGAAGGCGCTTCGAATGGGCGGCAGATTAGCACAGCGCCGGGTGCCGGCGGGGTGGCTGGATGCATCAGACGGCGCCATTCGCCGGGGGTTCCGCGCACGCCGGCGGTAGGCTTGGCGTAGGGCGTATAACCGTTCGCGGTTATACGCCGATACACCCAACCCTCGTCCAAAGCCAAGGTTGAACCTGAAGCCATCCATCTACACAGCCGCAGCCAAAGCCAAGGCCGAACCCGGAGCCGCCTGGGGCCAAGGTCAAACGGCGTACAGCCGCGAACGGTTGTACGCCCTACGGCACGGAGCGGCTCAGGCCGTGGCGGCGCAACTTGCGGTACAGGGTATTGCGGCTGATGCCCAGTTGCTGCGCGGTGCGGCTCATGTGCCAGCGCTGCGCCTCCAGCACCGCCAGCAGGGCGCCGCGCTCGGCGTCGAGCAGGCTGTCGGTGGGCGCCTCCGCTTCGGATACCGGCTTGGGCTGCGCGGCGCGGCGGATGTCCACCGGCAGGTCGGCCAGGTGCACGCGGCCGCCTTCGCTGAGCGCCACCAGGGTGCGCAGCACGTTGCGCAGCTGGCGCACGTTGCCCGGCCAGGGGTGGTCGAGCAGTGCCTGGCGCACGTCCTCGTCGAGCACGATGGGCCGGCCCCGGGACTCCTCGGCGAGCAGTTGCGCCAGCAACTGCGGCCTGTCCTCGCGCTCGCGCAGGGGCGGCAGTTGCAGCACTAGGCCGTTGAGGCGGTAGTAGAGGTCCTCGCGGAAGCTGCCGGCGGCCACCAGTTCATCCAGGTTGCGGTGGGTGGCGCTGATCAGGCGCAGGTCCACCGGTTGCGCCACGCCGTCGCCCAGGGGCACCACCTGGCGCTCTTCCAGCACGCGCAGCAGGCGCGTCTGCAGGGCCAGGGGCATGTCGCCGATCTCGTCGAGGAACAGGGTGCCGCCGTCGGCCTGCAGCAGCTTGCCGCGCATGCCTTCCTTGCGCGCGCCGGTGAAGCTGCCGCCGCGGTAGCCGAACAGCTCGCTCTCGATCAGGCTCTCCGGGATGGCCGCGCAGTTCAGCGCGACGAAGGCCTTGCCGGCGCGCTCGCCGGACTGGTGCACGGCCTTGGCGAAGGCCTCCTTGCCCGAGCCGGTCTCGCCGTGCAGCAGCAGCGGCACGTCGTGGGCGTAGACCTTGAGGGCGCGGCGGAAGTCCGCGGCCAGGCGCTCGTCGCCCAGGCACAGCCCCGGGGCGGCCGGCGCCGGGCGCGCCACGGGCACCACCAGCGGCCGTGGCTCGCCACGCAACTGGGCATGGAACTGGCGCCCGGCATGGCTGCGCAGCGGCCAGCTGAGGCCGGCCTGGGTGCTGGCGCGGCCGAGCAGGTCGTCCAGGCGGATGTCGAAGCAGTCCTCCACGCAGCGGCCGAGCAGGCCGTCGCGCGGGCGGTCCAGCAGGTTCAGCGCGCCCTGGTTGGCGGCGAGGATGCGCCCGGCGCCGTCGAAGGCCACCAGGCCCTCGCTGAACAACCCGACGTACTCGGCCTGCAGGTGGAAGCGCAGCAGCCACTGGCCCTCGAAGCGGCGCAGGAAGTAGCAGCTCTCGATCATCTTCGCCGAGAGGTTGACCAGCGCCATGGTGTGGAACTGGCTCTGCCGCGACAGGTCGCGGCGCGCCGAGGACACGTCGAGCACCGCCAGCAGTTCGCCGTGGGGGTCGAACACCGGGCTCGCCGAGCAGGTTAGGCCGGTGTGCAGGCTGCGGAAATGTTCGTCGCGGTGGATGGTCAGGGCCTGGCGCTCGACCAGGCAGGTGCCGATGCCGTTGGTGCCCTCGCGCGCCTCGCTCCAGTCGGCGCCCAGCCACAGCCCGGCGTGTTCGAAGGTGGCGCGCTCGGCCTCGTCGCAGACGCGGTTGAGGATCACTCCGCGGGCGTCGGTGAGCAGCACCGCGTGGCCGGCGCCGGCGAGCTGCTGGCGCAGGCTGGTCATCTCGCCGCTGGCGATCTCCAGCACCTGCTGCAGGCCCTCGCGGCGCTCCAGCATGCGCCGGTGCTCCAGCACCGTGGGCGGCAGGGTCTGCGCCGGGTCGAGGTGGTATTCCTCCAGGCAGCGCAGCCAGGAACGGGCGATGGACGGATCGGCGGCGGGGCCGCTGGCCGGTTGCTGCCCGCGGGCCACTGTCATGACCTGGCGGGCGTGGCGACTCATGGCGTTCGCACTCATTGTTATGGTTCTCCACGGAAGGGACGGCAGGCAGTCCCGGGGCGACCGTCCCCGCAGCATCGTCCAGTGCGCCACGCAATGCAATGCCCCGGTGACCTGCCGGTCAGCCGCTGTGCCGGATGCGGTACAAACTGTCACCACGGCCTGTACCGCCGTTGCCACACCGCCCGTCGGCGGCTGCCCGCCAGCCGACCACCGGCCCAGCAACCACGCGGTTCGCGCTGGCATGGCCCGGCCCTTGCTCTACGCTTGTCAGACCACAAACGCGTCCTCCCCAACAAGCACAAGAGCCAGGAGATCCACCATGCGTTACGCCCAACCCGGTAGCCAAGGTGCTGTCGTTTCCTTCAAGTCCCGCTACGGCAACTACATCGGTGGCGAGTTCGTACCCCCGGTCAATGGCCAGTACTTCGTCAACACCTCGCCGGTGAACGGCCAGCCGATCGCCGAGTTCCCCCGCTCCGACGCCGCCGACATCGACAAGGCCCTGGATGCCGCCCACGCCGCGGCCGACGCCTGGGGCCGCACCTCGGTGCAGGAGCGTTCGAACATCCTGCTGAAGATCGCCGACCGCATCGAACAGAACCTGGAAGTGCTGGCCGTCACCGAAACCTGGGACAACGGCAAGGCCGTGCGCGAGACGCTCAACGCCGACATCCCCCTGGCCGCCGACCATTTCCGCTACTTCGCCGGCTGCATCCGCGCCCAGGAAGGCTCCGCCGCCGAGATCAACGACACCACCGTGGCCTACCACATCCACGAGCCGCTGGGCGTGGTCGGGCAGATCATCCCGTGGAACTTCCCGCTGCTGATGGCCGCCTGGAAGCTGGCCCCGGCCCTGGCCGCCGGCAACTGCGTGGTGCTCAAGCCGGCCGAGCAGACGCCGCTGGGCATCTGCGTGCTGATGGAGATCATCGGCGACCTGCTGCCGCCGGGCGTGCTCAACGTCGTCCAGGGCTTCGGCAAGGAAGCCGGCGAGGCGCTGGCCACCAGCAAGCGCATCGCCAAGATCGCCTTCACCGGCTCCACCCCGGTGGGCTCGCACATCCTCGAGTGCGCGGCGAAGAACATCATCCCGTCCACCGTGGAACTGGGCGGCAAGAGCCCGAACATCTACTTCGAAGACATCATGCAGGCCGAGCCGTCCTTCATCGAGAAGGCCGCCGAGGGCCTGGTGCTGGCCTTCTTCAACCAGGGCGAGGTGTGCACCTGCCCGTCCCGCGCCCTGGTGCAGGAGTCCATCTACCCGCAGTTCATGGAAGTGGTGATGAAGAAGGTCAAGGCGATCAAGCGCGGCGACCCGCTGGACACCGACACCATGGTCGGCGCCCAGGCCTCGCAGCAGCAGTTCGACAAGATCCTCTCCTACCTCGACATCGCCCAGAAGGAAGGCGCCGAGGTGCTGACCGGCGGCGCGGTGGAGAAACTCGAAGGCAGCCTGGCCACCGGCTACTACATCCAGCCGACGCTGCTCAAGGGCAACAACAAGATGCGCGTGTTCCAGGAGGAAATCTTCGGCCCGGTGGTGGGCGTCACCACCTTCAAGGACGAAGCCGAGGCCCTGGCCATCGCCAACGACACCGAATACGGCCTGGGCGCCGGCGTCTGGACCCGCGACATCAACCGCGCCTACCGCATGGGCCGCGGCATCAAGGCCGGCCGCGTGTGGACCAACTGCTACCACCTGTACCCGGCGCACGCCGCCTTCGGTGGCTACAAGAAATCCGGCGTGGGCCGCGAGACCCACAAGATGATGCTCGACCACTACCAGCAGACCAAGAACCTGCTGGTCAGCTACGACATCAACCCGCTGGGCTTCTTCTGATCCACCCGGGCTTCCGACTCTCTTCCTGCGCGGCCTTCGGGCCGCGCTTTTTTTCAGGCCTCGGCGCGCCTGCGGCGCAGGAGCAGGGAGCCGCCCAGGGCGATCAGCGCCAGAGCGGGAATGACACTGTCACCGCCATGGGACAGCCCCGTCGGCCACTGGAGAATGACTGCCCAACCGGCCAGGAAGCACCCACCTCCCAACCACCGGCGCAGCGTCCGGCGGTGAACCAAGTGATCGACCGAGACAATCAGGACGAGTGCCACGGCGTACTGGAGCATGTCGCTCATCAGTGGGAAGCCCCCGTCTTGAGCAACATGGACTGGGTAGACCGCTGCGGACCTATGCCACCACTCACTACGGCATCGACGCCGACAATCCGGTCGCCGATATGGTAGGTCGGCAGCCGATCGAACGCGAAACGCCTGCTTGCGGCCCCCATGGCCAATCCTGCGACGGGATGTATGCGCGAGCCGGCTGCCGTGGCGATCCCGGCAACGGCATTGGCGACACTGACTCTCTGGTGGTTCAAGGCGTCGGCCTGCTCCCGGCTCAAAGGTTCGGATACCAGCACGCTAAGCATGCAGAGCCGATCCCTCGCCTGCATGTAGTCGAAAACATCCAAGACAAACTCGGCTATGTCCTGATTCCAACGGAGCGTTCGATCGTAGTTCAACGAACGTAACCGGTTCCGCTCGGCAGCAACCAGTTGAACGATCATCAACGAGAAAACGATGCCATGCGCGTTTTGCGCCTGGCGGCATTCTATCTTCATGGACGGCGACCCGGCAGGTTTGCCCCGTATTCGGCGGCAGGTCGGCCAGATTCGGATTTGCCCTCGATCCGGACTATCGGACAACGGCCTGATTGGTCGCCTGAAAAGTCTCAGTTTCAAGTGTGTAGGGCGCATAACCGTTCGCGGTTATCCGCCGATGTCTCCCGCGCAGGAACCTGTCCGCCATGGATGGGAAATTCGCAGTCAACCTGTAGGAGCGGGCCCTGCCCGCGATTCGCGCGCAGGGCGCGCTCCTACATGGGGATGACGCGGGTGGCGCAGCGTAATCCGCGCCGGAATCTCCGGTTATCGCAGTCAAGGTCCTACTTTGCAGGCGTGCACGGCTTTTCGTAGGAGCGCGCCGGCGCGGCCGGGAAGATCAGGCCTCGTCGCTACGCCACTGCCGCGGGCTCACCCCGAACCAGCGGCGGAAGGCGCGGGAGAAGGCGCTGGTCTCGGAATAGCCCAGCAGCGGCGCCAGTTCGGAGATCGGCCGCTGGCGCTGGCGCAGGTAGTGCACCGCCAGTTCGCGGCGGGTGTTCTCCACCAGTTGGCTGAAGCTCAGCCCGGCCTCGCGCAGGCGCCGTTGCAGGCCGGCGGTGGTCAGTTCCAGGCGCTCGGCGATCAGTTCCAGCACCGGCTCGCCTTCGCTCAGGGCCAGGCGGATCTGGGTGCCGGCGTCTTCCAGCAGGTCCGGCCCACGGCTCTGCTCGCCGAGGCGGCGGATCACGTCCTGCACCAGGAACAGCAGGTTGGCGTCGCGCTCGGGCATCAGCCGGCCCTTGATGTCGGCCTTGGGCACCAGCAGCGAATTGCAGCCGCGCTGGAAGTGCACCGGCGCGCCGAAGACCCGCGCGTGCTCCTGCCAGTCCTCCGGGCGGGCGTGCTCGAAGCCCACCGCGCGCGGCGTCCAGTCCTGGCCCAGGGCGTGGCGCAGCAGGTTCAGCGCCATGCCCATGGTCAATTCGGCATCCTGCCGGCGGTCGAGGATGGCGCCGTGCTGCACCTGGTAGTCGAAGCGGTAGCACTCGCCGCAGTCCACCAGGCGGATCAGCGTGCTGTGCTGGTGGAAGGGGAAGGCCGAGGCGAAGTTGCGCAGGGCGTCCTCCAGGGTTTCCGAGCACAGCCCGACGTAGCCCAGCAGGCCGAGGGCACGGGGCTGGAACTGCTGCCCGTAGCGCAGGCCGAAGTTGTCGCAGCCGGACTGCCGCGCGGCCTCCTCCAGCACCTGGCAGTAGTTGGTCAGGGCCAGGCTCAGCGTGGGGTGGCGCAGGCGTTCGGGGTCGATGCCGGCGCGGCCGAAGACGCGGTCGATGTCGCCGCCCTGGGCAGTGATGAAGCCATCCAGTCCGCTGGCGGCGGCGGACAGCACGCCGAGGTTGCTCGCCGAGGGCATGGCGACTGCGCTGGAGAACAGGGACGGGTTCATGGGCACGCTCGTTATTGATCACTTATTCGACAAAACGACGAAGCAATTACCGTGCCTCGCCTCCAGGGCCCGCCAGCCCCCATCCCCGGGGTGTTTTCCTCGAAGACTTGCGTCATTCCCGTGCAGGCCCCGCGCCATCCTGGGGCGATGGGTAACACCCTGTTGCAAGTTGACCGCAGAGGCCGCACGCCGGGCTCCAGGGTCAAGTCCTGGACGACCTGCGTCGCTACCATCGAAGCCAGGCAACCCATCCACGCCCCCAGGGGCAGAGGAGTCCACAATGAGCGCATCACAACTAAAACCGACGCTGGGAACCTTGCACCTCTGGGGCCTGGCCGTGGGCCTGGTGATTTCCGGCGAATACTTCGGCTGGAGCTACGGCTGGGGCACCGCCGGCACCCTGGGCTTCCTGGTCACCACCCTGATGGTGGCCCTGATGTACACCTGCTTCATCTTCAGCTACACCGAGCTGACCACCGCCATCCCCCACGCCGGCGGGCCCTTCGCCTACAGCCTGCGGGCCTTCGGCAAGACCGGCGCGAGCATCGCCGGCATCGCCACCCTGATCGAGTTCGTCTTCGCCCCGCCGGCCATCGCCATGGCCATCGGCGCCTACCTCAACGTGCAGTTCCCGGCGCTGGACCCGAAATGGGCGGCCACCGGCGCCTACGCCATCTTCATGACGCTGAACATCCTCGGCGTGAGCATCGCCGCCACCTTCGAACTGGTGGTCACCGTGCTGGCCGTGGCCGAGTTGCTGGTGTTCATGGGCGTGGTGGCGCCGGGCTTCAGCTTCAGCAACTTCGTGCTCAACGGCTGGGCCGGCTCCAGTACCTTCAGCAGCGCGGCCATCGGCGGCATCTTCGCGGCGATCCCCTTCGCCATCTGGTTCTTCCTCGCCATCGAGGGCGCGGCCATGGCCGCCGAGGAAGCCAAGGACCCGAAACGCACCATCCCGCGCGCCTACATCGCCGGCATCCTGACCCTGGTGACCCTGGCCATCGGCGTGATGATCTTCGCCGGCGGCGTTGGCGACTGGCGCGCACTGTCGAACATCAACGACCCGCTGCCGCAGGCCATGAAGGCGGTGGTCGGCAACAACTCCACCTGGATGCACATGCTGGTGTGGATCGGCCTGTTCGGCCTGGTGGCCAGCTTCCACGGCATCATCCTCGGCTACTCGCGGCAGTTCTTCGCCCTGGCCCGCGCCGGCTTCCTGCCCGCAGGGCTGGCCAAGCTGTCGCGCTTCCAGACCCCGCACCGGGCCATCCTCGCCGGCGGCGTGGTGGGCATCGCGGCAATCTTCAGCGACAACCTGATCAGCCTGCAGGGCATGACATTGACCGCCGCCATGATCACCATGAGCGTGTTCGGCGCCATCGTCATGTACATCATGAGCATGCTCAGCCTGTTCAAGCTGCGCCGCAGCGAGCCGCACCTGGAGCGCAGCTTCCGCGCCCCCGGCTACCCGGTGGTGCCGGGCATCGCCCTGGGCCTGGCGCTGGTCTGCCTGGCGGCCATGCTGTGGTACAACCAGGTGATCGCCATGGTATTCCTGGCGCTGATGCTGGCCGGCTACATCGGCTGCAACCTGGTCATCGCCGCGCGCCGTGGCGTGCCGGCGAGCTTCGCCAGCGAAGGCTGATCCACCCGCGCCGGGCCGCGAGGTCCGGCGCCGTTGAGCACAAGGAGTTCCCATGCCCGGATACGCCCACAGCGTCGGTGGCCAGACCTGGCGCTTCGACAGCCTCAAGGAGCTGATGGCCAAGGCCAGCCCGGCGCGCTCCGGCGACTGCCTGGCGGGCATCGCCGCGGCCAGCGACGCCGAGCGCGTGGCCGCGCAGATGGCCCTGGCCGAGGTGCCGCTCAAGCGCTTCCTCGACGAGGCGCTGGTCCCCTACGAAAGCGACGAGGTCACCCGCCTGATCATCGACGGCCACGACCGCGCCGCCTTCGCCCCGGTCAGCCACCTGACGGTGGGCGACTTCCGCGACTGGCTGCTCGGCGATGCCGCCGACGAAGCCAGCCTGCGCGCCCTGGCGCCGGGGCTGACGCCGGAAATGGCCGCCGCGGTATCGAAGATCATGCGCGTGCAGGACCTGGTGCTGGTGGCGCAGAAAATCCGCGTGGTCACCCGCTTCCGCAACACCCTGGGCCTGCGCGGCCGGCTATCCACCCGGCTGCAGCCCAACCACCCCACCGACGACCCGGCCGGCATCGCCGCCAGCGTCCTCGATGGCCTGCTCTACGGCAACGGCGACGCCATGCTCGGGATCAACCCGGCCACCGACAGCCTGCAATCCATCTGCACCCTGCTGGAGATGCTCGACGCCATCATCCAGCGCTACGAGATTCCCACCCAGTCCTGCGTGCTGACCCACGTCACCAGCTCCATCGAGGCGATCAACCGCGGCGCGCCGCTGGACCTGGTGTTCCAGTCCATCGCCGGCACCGAGGCGGCCAACGCCAGCTTCGGCGTGAGCCTTTCGGTGCTGCAGGAAGGCTACGAAGCGGGCCTGTCGCTCAAGCGTGGAACGCTGGGCGACAACCTCATGTACTTCGAGACCGGCCAGGGCAGCGCCCTCTCGGCCAACGCCCACCACGGCATCGACCAGCAGACCTGCGAGGCCCGCGCCTATGCCGTGGCGCGGCACTTCAAGCCGTTCCTGGTGAACACC
Organism: Pseudomonas sp. 273; assembly: GCF_029201425.1. Lineage (NCBI taxonomy): Bacteria > Pseudomonadati > Pseudomonadota > Gammaproteobacteria > Pseudomonadales > Pseudomonadaceae > Pseudomonas > Pseudomonas sp. 273. Next base: position 467,731 of record NZ_CP116775.1, on the reverse strand, counting down.
GTGGTCGGCTTCATCGGCCCGGAATACCTGTACAACGGCAAGCAGATCATCCGCGCCGGCCTGGAAGACCACTTCTGCGGCAAGCTGCTGGGCGTGCCCATGGGCTGCGACATCTGCTACACCAACCATGCCGAGGCCGACCAGGACGACATGGACATGCTGCTGACGCTGCTGGGCGTGGCCGGCATCAACTTCATCATGGGCATCCCCGGTTCCGACGACGTGATGCTCAACTACCAGACCACCTCCTTCCACGACGCCCTCTACGCCCGCCAGGCCCTGGGCCTGCGTCCGGCACCGGAGTTCGAGCAGTGGCTGGAGCGCATGCACATCCTGCAACAACGCGAAGGCCGGGTGCGCCTCGCCGAGCAACTGCCGCCGGCGTTCCGCCCGGCCCTGGCGCAACTGAACTGAGGACGCGCGGATGAGCGAAGAGAAGTCCACCGCCACCCCCAACCCCTGGCAGGAACTGCGCCGCCTGACCCCCGCGCGCATCGCCCTGGGCCGCGCCGGCACCAGCCTGCCGACCCGCGCGCAACTGGACTTCCAGTTCGCCCACGCCCAGGCCCGCGACGCCGTGCACCTGCCCTTCGACCACGCCGGCCTGAGCGCCGCCCTGGCCGGGCGCGGGCGCGAAAGCCTGCTGCTGCACAGCGCCGCCGCCGACCGCCACACCTACCTGCAACGCCCGGACCTGGGCCGCCGCCTGGATGAAGACTCGGCAGCGCTGCTGCGCCGGCACACGCAGGCCAACCCGGCGGGCTACGACCTGGCCGTGGTGGTGGCCGACGGCCTCTCCGCCCTGGCCGTGCAGCGCCACGCCCTGCCCTTCCTGGAACGCCTGGAGGAAATGGCCGCGGCCGAGAACTGGAGCCTCTCGCCGGTGGCCCTGGTGCAACAGGGCCGCGTCGCGGTGGCGGACGAGGTCGGCGAACTGCTGAAGGCGAAGATGGTGGTCATCCTCATCGGCGAACGCCCCGGCCTCAGCTCGCCGGACAGCCTCGGCCTGTACTTCACCTGGGCGCCGAAGGTGGGCCTGAACGACGCCTACCGCAACTGCATCTCCAACGTCCGCCTGGAAGGCCTGAGCTATGGCATGGCCGCGCACCGCCTGCTGTACCTGATGCGCGAAGCCTGCCGCCGCCAGCTCTCGGGGGTGAACCTGAAGGACGAGGCGGAACTGCCGACGCTGGAAGGCCAGGGGCCGGGGGCCAACTTCCTGCTGGCCGGGCGCTGAGCCTCCGGGAGAGGGACTGACTGGAACCGTAGGGCGAATAACCGTTCGCGGTTATCCGCCGTGGGCCGTGCCACCGGGGCATCCGGTGTGGCCGGTCAATCCAATCGCGGACGAAGTCCTCCTACCCCACCACCGCTGTCCCATCTGTAGGAGCGCGCCCTGCGCGCGATTCGCGGGCAGGGCCCGCTCCCACGTCCATGCTTTCCTGGACCCCTAAGGCGCCGCTCTCGATCAAACGCTCGCTTGGATTGCGCTTTCAACGATTTCTGGTGCAGCATCCAGGGCAGTGTTGTGCTGGCACAGCACCTGCATCGTGACAGCAGCCCATTCACCGAACGCAGAGATCCGCCCATGCGCATCGTGCAAGCCACCCTCGATCACCTCGACCTGCTCGCCCCGCTGTTCGTCAAGTACCGTGAGTTCTACGGGATGCTGCCCTACCCCGAATCCTCGCGGAAATTCCTGGAAAAGCGCCTCAAGCGCAAGGAGTCGGTAATCTACCTGGCGCTGCCGGACGACAGCGACGACAAGCTGCTGGGCTTCTGCCAGCTCTACCCGAGCTTCTCCTCGCTGTCGCTCAAGCGCGTGTGGATCCTCAACGACATCTACGTCGCCGAGGACGCCCGCCGTCAGTTGGTGGCCGACCACCTGCTGCAGCACGCCCGGCAGATGGCGCGGGAGACCAACGCCGTGCGCATGCGCGTGTCCACCAGCATCAACAACGAGGTGGCGCAGAAGGTCTACGAGTCCATCGGCTTCCGCGAGGACACCGAGTTCAAGAACTATATCCTCCCGATCAGCGACGATCTCGTCTAAGCCAGGGGCGCATCACGCTAGCAATAGCGTAAAGCCAGCATTACAGTGAAGCATCGCACGTGCCGCCCGGCGTTCGGCGGCTAAGGGGCTCCATGGGCATTCCCCAGCGTCTACTGCGTCACTTCTCCGTGCTCCTGCTGTTCGGCCTGGGCACCGTCCAGGCCGATACCCTGCGCGTGGCCACCCTCGACTGGGAGCCCTACGTCGGCGCCGACCTGCCCGGCCAGGGCCTGGCCAGCCGCATCCTCGACGAGGCCCTGGCGCTCAACGGCGACCGCGCCGAACGGGTGTTCCTGCCCTGGCAACGGGCCCTCAACGAAACCCGCGAAGGCCGCTACGACGCCCTGATGCCGGCCTACCTGTCGGCCGACCGCAGCCGCGACTTCTACACCTCGATGCCGCTGCTGGATTCGCAGCTGGGCTTCTTCCACCGCCGCGACCACGCCATCGCCTACCGCGCCGGCGACCTGAACAGCCTGCGCCCCTACCGCATCGGCGTGGTGCGCGGCTACGTCAACCAGGCCGACTTCGACAACGCCGACTTCCTCACCAAGGAAGTGGTCAACAACGACTGGCAGAACCTGGAAAAGCTCCTGCGCGGGCGCCTCGACCTGGCGGTGGTGGACCGCTACACCGGCTACCACCTGCTGGCGCGCAATGCCCCGGCGCTGCGCGAACAGCTGGAGTTCATCGAGCCGCCGCTGGAGATCAAGCCCCTCTACGTGCTGATTCCCAAGGCCCGCACCGGCGGCGAGGCGCTGGCCGCCAACCTCGACCGCGGCCTGCGCACGCTGCGCCAGAGCGGGCGCCTGCAGCAGCTGATCGCCGACGCCCACCTGGAAACGGCCCAGGGCATCCGCGCCGTGGCCGAACACCCGCTAGCCGAGCAGGCACCAGGCGCTGGCGGCCACGACCACGCCCGCGAAGGCGCCGACAACCGCCCAGCGGCGCCAACCCTGGACTGGCAGGCGAGCCTGCGCTAACCCGGCCTCCAGGGCCTGGACCAGTTCCGACAGCGCCTCGAAGCGGTTCTCCGGCTCCGGCGCCAGGGCCCGCGCCAGGCAGCCATCCCAGCCGGGCGGCACGGCCACCCCGAGGTCCGCCAGGGGTTGATAGCGCACCGCCGTCCCCGCCTCCGGCAGTGCCGGCTCGGGCCAGCGCCCGCTGGCCAGCCAGTAGGCGTAGGCAGCCACCACGAACTGCTCGGCGCGGCTGTCCAGGGCGCCGCCCGCGCGCAGTTCCGGCGCCAGCGGCAACACATCGGCCGGCAGCGCCTGGCGCGGGCAGCCCGGCACTATCGCGGCCAGCTCCGGCAACAACAGCAGGTGCCCGCGGTCGTCCACCACGATCTGCCTGGGGGAAACCCACAGCCCCTGCATGCCGCGCCGCTGCAGCGCCCGCAGGGCCTGCACCAGTTGCCGCAGCAGGCCCAGCAACTCTGCCGGCGCCGGCTTACGCCAGGCACCGCGCCAATCCGCCAGGCTGCGCCAGCGCCCCGCCGGCAAGGCGAACAGCTGGTAAGCATGCTGGCGCGGCGCGCGGGGCGACAGCACGTCGGGCAGGCTCGCCACCTTGCAGCCACGCAACGCCCATTCGCGCAGCCAGAAGGCCTGGTCGGCGGCCTGTGCAGCTGCCAGCAGCCAGGCCTCGCGGCCGTCCTCGTGGCGCACGCGGAACAGCCGCCCCTCGGGCCCGTAGGGGCAGGCCTCCAGCAGCCGCCAGCCCTCCAGCGCTATTCCCGGCCGCAGCACCGGCGGCGCCGGCCAGCCGGCGGGCACCGGCAGGCCCGGCTGCGCCACCAGGCGCTCCGGCAGCACCAGCGCGGCGGCCCCCGGTGCCTGCAGGAGCGGCTCCAGCAGCGCCGGCAGCTCGACCTCGGCGGGCCGTCCAAGCCCCTCCAGCAGCGGCCGCCGATCGATCACCTCGAGCAGCGGCTGCGGCGCCATCAGCAAGGCCTCGCCCGCCTGCAGCGGCAGGTTGTGCTGGGTGAGCGGCAACTCGGCCTGGCCGCCCAGGCTGCCATCCTCGCGGCCGGGCAGGCCCTGCAGCTCACCCGCGCGGTAACGCAGCAGGCCGATGTTTCCACAGCGCAGGAAATGCGCCTGCCCACCCTGGACCAGCAGCACCCCCGCGGCCAGTTCGGCGCTCGGCCGGCCAGCCCGGGCGCGGCGGAAGTTCAGCATGTTCAGCGACGCCAGCACCTGGCGCACGGCCTGGGCCTCGGACCAGGTTTCGGGGGCGCAGGCGAAATCGGCGAAGAGCGCATCCAGCTGCACCTCCAGCTCCCGCACCAGATTGGGGCAGCCGCGCCCCCAGAGCATCCCCAGCATGAACACCGCCGGCCGCCCCTGGCGCCCGCCCAGCCACTCGGCGCGCACCCGCGCGGCCTGGGCCGGCAGGTCGGGCCCGGCGCCAAGGGCGACACCGGGCAGGGGCGAATGGGCGGGATGCAGGGACATGGGGCGAGGTTCCGACAGGGATTTCCACTGCGGGACTGCAGCCTTCATGCCGACGTGTAATATCCTGCAACCTGTCCTGGGCAGAGGCCCGCGACAAAGCGCCCCCCACTGCAACACGGGGGCGCCTATAATGCCGGGCTCGGCAGTTCACCACGCGGTTCTCAAGGCTCTTCATGGATTTCAACCCGATCGACCTCGTCCTGCACCTCGACACCTATCTCTCGCTGCTGGTCAGCAACTACGGAGCCTGGATCTACGCCATCCTGTTCCTGGTGATCTTCTGCGAAACCGGCCTGGTGGTAACGCCCTTCCTCCCCGGCGACTCCCTGCTGTTCATCGCCGGCGCCATCTGCGCCACCGGCGGCATGGACCCGTGGCTGCTCGGCGGCCTGCTGCTGTTCGCGGCCATCAGCGGCGACAGCACCAACTACGTGATCGGCCGCACCCTGGGCAAACGGCTGTTCAGCAACCCGGACTCCAAGGTGTTCCGCCGCGACTACCTGGACCAGACCCACGCCTTCTACGAACGCCACGGCGGCAAGACCGTGACCCTCGCGCGCTTCCTGCCGATCGTGCGCACCTTCGCGCCCTTCGTCGCCGGCATGGCCTACATGCCCTACCTGCGCTTCCTGTTCTTCAGCGTCGCCGGCAGCGTCGCCTGGGTCGGCGGCCTGGTCACCCTGGGCTACTTCTTCGGCAACGTGCCCTTCATCAAGCAGAACCTGTCGGTGATGATCATCGCCATCATCGCCTTCTCCCTGGTGCCCATGCTGATCGGCGTGGTCCGCCACAAGCTGGTGCGCCCCACCAAGCCGCAAGCCTCGGAGCGCTGATACCGCGATGTGGTCGTTCAGCGCCTGGCGCCGCCGGCGCTTCCTCGCCCGCCACCCGCTGGACGCACAGCTGTGGGCCGAGGTGCTGCGGCGCCTGCCGATCCTCGACGGCCTGGGCGAAGAGGAGCTGCGCCTGCTCGGCGAGCGGGCGCTGCTGTTCCTGCGCGACAAGCACCTGACCGCCCTGCCCGGCGTCGAGCTGGACGACTTCCGCTGCCTGCTGCTGGCGGCCCAGGCCCAGCTGCCGCTGCTGCACCTGCCGGAGCTGAACTGGTACGGCGGCTTCCACGAACTGGTGCTCTACCCGGACGACTTCCTCAGCCCGCAGAAGCACCGCGACCCGGCCGGGGTGATCCACGAGTTCGACGACGAACGCAGCGGCGAGACCTCGCTGCAGGGCCCGGTGGTGCTGGCTTGGCCCGGGGTGGAGAACGGCGGCGGCTGGGACGCCTACAACCTGGTGATCCACGAACTGGCGCACAAGCTGGACATGCTCGACGGCGACGCCAACGGCCTGCCGCCGCTGCACCGCGACATGCGCATCAGCGACTGGTCGGCGGCCATGAAATCGGCCTACGACGAAATGAACCGCAAGCTCGACCGCCATCCCGGCGCGCACACCGCCATCGACCCCTACGCCGCGGAAAACCCGGCGGAATTCTTCGCCGTCACCAGCGAATACTTCTTCACCGCCCCGGACCTGCTGCACCAGGCCTATCCGAAGGTCTACGAGCAACTGGCGCTGTTCTACCGGCAAGATCCGCTTGCGCGCCTGCAGCGGTTGCAGCGCGAGCACCCCGACTATCAGGAAACTCCGGCGCACTGAGCGATGTCTGTGGCTTGGCCACGGCAATCTGCCTATAATCCGCCGCACTTTTTCGGCCCGACCAACCCCCTTGGAGTCGTCCATGAGCTACAGCAGCATCCCGGCTGGCAAAGACCTGCCGAACGACATCTACGTCGCCATCGAGATCCCGGCCAACCACGCGCCGATCAAGTACGAGATCGACAAGGACACCGACTGCCTGTTCGTCGACCGTTTCATGGCCACCCCGATGTTCTACCCGGCCAACTACGGCTTCATCCCCAACACCCTGGCCGACGACGGCGACCCCCTGGACGTGCTGGTCGTGACCCCCTACCCGGTCGCCCCGGGTTCGGTGATCCGCGCCCGTCCGGTCGGCGTGCTGAACATGAGCGACGAAGCCGGCGGCGACGCCAAGCTGATCGCCGTGCCGCACGACAAGCTGAGCGTGCTGTACCACGACGTGAAGGAATACACCGACCTGCCGGCCCTGCTGCTGGAGCAGATCAAGCACTTCTTCGAGAACTACAAGGACCTCGAGAAGGGCAAGTGGGTCAAGGTCGAAGGTTGGGGCAACGCCGAAGAGGCCCGCTCCTACATCACCAAGGCCGTCGCCGCCTTCCAGGCCAAGTGATGGTCGCGGGGTGACCCGCCACGAAGAAGCCCCGCCCCGCGCGGGGCTTTTTTCTGCGCGCGAAAGGCACGCCCGTCGCAACGACGGCGCCTGGCGGAAATGCCATTAGGCAAGCCCGGCCGAATTTGCTAAAGTGCGCGCCCACGACGCAGGCGCCAGCCGCGTCCACAGAATTCAAAGGCGGTCGCGGCTTACCAGAAGTAAGGACGGGCCACCCCCTGAAGAGCCGGCCACAAGCTGGCTTTTTTAATGCCCGCGAGAAACCCCGGCCTCGCGCCAGTCCTGCCCCCGGCTGCCCAGCTCGGCCCTGCCCCAGCACCAGACCGCCAGCGCCAGCACCAGGTGGAAGATGTCCACGCGGGCCACGCCGGACCATTCGCCGCGCGTTCCCACCAGCAGTCCCGCCGCGGCGAACAGCACGGCCCCGGCGAGCGCCAGCGGCCAGCGCCGCGAACGTCCGCGGCGGACGATGGCCAGCAGCGCCAGCAGGTTGACCGCCAGCGACGGGCCGTCCGGCAGCAGCGACATGACGGCGCAGAGCCCGGCCACCGCCAGGTTCAGCCCCCAACCGCCCACACCGCCCAGGGCGATCAGTAACAGCCCCAAGCGCCCGGCGATGTCCGATGCCTGCTGGTGCAACGGCGCCAGCGCATCCAGCCCGGCATACTCCAAGGCTCCCAGCAATGCCGCCAGGCCGAACAGCGCGAACCCCGGCACGGCCCAGCCCTGGCGCCGCCGCAGGCTGCCCAGTGCAGCCCACAGGCAAGCGGCGAACAGCAGAAGCTCGCAGAACACGTGCAGGATCATGCCGAAGCCTTCGGCCATCGCCGCCCGGTCCATTCGCAAATGCGCGCTCCCATTTTCCCCCTCCCGTGGTTGCCGTCCGACAAGCCTATCCAGCCATCGACCGCCTCGCCCGGCCGCGGGCGACAGTTGGCCGGGCCAATGGCGCCAGCCCCGCGGCCGCCTACTATCAACCCCATCGATCATCATTATCGGCCCAAACGAATTCATATCGTTTTTCACCGATATATAGTTCGTTCCCAAGCGATACACACAAAGGCAGCGATGAGCGAAGCACTGAACCTCGACGAAATCTTCAAGGCCCTGGCCCACCCCGTGCGGCGCGACATGCTGCATTGGCTGAAGGACCCGGAGCGCTATTTCGACGAGCAGGAGCACCAGCCTTTCGCCATCGGCGTCTGCGCCGGGAAGTTCGACCAGCGCACCGGGTTGTCGCAATCCACCGTCTCGGCGCATCTGGCCACCCTCCAGCGCGCCGGGTTGGTGACCAGTCGGAAAATCGGCCAGTGGCACTTCTTCAAACGCAATGAAGAAACCATCGCGGCCTTTGTTCGCCACCTGAGCGAAGCGCTGTAGCCGCAGCGAACTGCCTAGAACATCCCACCCTTTTCCAGGAGCAGGCGCATGCCCCTTCCGCTTCTCGTCCTCGCCTTGTCCGCGTTCGCCATCGGCACCACGGAATTCGTCATCATGGGCTTGCTGCCGGACGTCGCCGGCGACCTCGCCGTCTCCATCCCCAGCGCCGGCTGGCTGGTCAGCGGCTATGCCTTCGGCGTGGCCGTGGGCGCGCCCATCATGGCGCTGCTCACCGCCAGGCTGCCGCGCAAGCGCGCGCTGCTGATGCTCATGGGCATCTTCATCCTCGGCAACTTCCTCTGCGCGGTGGCCGCCAGCTACGGCATGCTGATGCTGGCGCGGATCGTCACCGCGCTCTGCCACGGCGCCTTCTTCGGCATCGGCTCGGTGGTCGCCGCCGGCCTGGTGCCGGCCAACCGCAAGGCCTCCGCCGTGGCCCTGATGTTCACCGGGCTGACCCTCGCCAACGTGCTCGGCGTGCCGCTGGGCACCGCCCTCGGCCAGGCCGCCGGCTGGCGCTCGACCTTCTGGGTGGTGACGGTCATCGGCGTGTTCGCGCTGATCGGCCTGTGGCGCATCCTGCCCGCCGGGCATGACGAGGAAGCCGTGGACATGCGCCAGGAAGCCGCGGCCCTGCGCAGCGGCCAGCTGTGGCTGGCGCTGGGCACCACCGTGCTGTTCTCCGCCGCGGTGTTCGCCCTGTTCACCTACGTCGCCCCGCTGCTGGGCGAGGTCACCCAGGTGTCGCCGCGCGGCGTGACCTGGACCCTGGTGCTGATCGGCCTGGGCCTGACCCTCGGCAACATCCTCGGCGGCCGCCTCGCCGACTGGCGCCTGGGCACCACCCTGGCGGGGGTCTTCGCCACCATGGCGGTGGTCTCCGCGGCGCTGAGCTGGACCAGCCATTCGCTGCTGCCGGCCGAGATCACCCTGTTCCTCTGGGCCGCGGCCGCCTTCGCCGCCGTGCCGGCCCTGCAGGTCAACGTGGTGCGCGTCGGCCAGGGCGCGCCCAACCTGGTCGCCACCCTGAACATCGGCGCCTTCAACGTCGGCAACGCCGTCGGCGCCTGGGTCGGCGGCAGCGTCATCGACCACGGCCTGGGCCTGACCCGCGTGCCCCTGGCCGGCGCCCTGCTCGCAGTGCTGGCGCTGATCGCGGTGATGATCGCTTTCAGCGGCAGGCCCAACCAGACGCAACCCGTCCTCGACTGAACCCCGGATCAACCCCGTAACGGAGCACCGCAGCAATGACCACGCTCTTCGACCCCATCACCCTCGGCGACCTGCAACTGCCGAACCGCATCATCATGGCCCCGCTGACCCGCTGCCGCGCCGACGAGGGCCGCGTGCCCAACGCGCTGATGGCCGAGTACTACACCCAGCGCGCCGACGCCGGCCTGATCCTCAGCGAAGCCACCTCGGTGACGCCCATGGGCGTCGGCTACCCGGACACCCCCGGCATCTGGTCCGACGACCAGGTGCGCGGCTGGAGCAACGTGACCAAGGCCGTGCACGCCAACGGCGGGCGCATCTTCCTGCAGCTGTGGCACGTGGGCCGCATCTCCGACCCGCTGTACCTGAACGGCGAGACGCCGGTGGCGCCCAGCGCCATCAAGCCGGCCGGCCACGTCAGCCTGGTGCGCCCGCTGAAGGAATACGTCACCCCGCGCGCCCTGGAGACCGAGGAGATCGCCGACATCGTCGAGGCCTACCGCCAGGGCGCCGAGAACGCCAAGGCCGCCGGCTTCGACGGCGTGGAGATCCACGGCGCCAACGGCTACCTGCTCGACCAGTTCCTGCAGAGCAGCACCAACCAGCGCAGCGACCGCTACGGCGGCTCCATCGAGAACCGCGCGCGCCTGCTGCTGGAAGTCACCGACGCCGCCATCGAAGTCTGGGGCGCCGGCCGCGTCGGCGTGCACCTGGCGCCGCGCATGGACTCCCACGACATGGGCGATGCCGACCCGCTGGCCACCTTCGGCTACGTGGCCCGCGAGCTGGGCAAGCGCGGCGTGGCCTTCATCTGCACCCGCGAGAAGGAAGGCCCGGACAGCATCGGCCCGAAACTGAAGGAAATCTTCGGCGGCCCGTACATCGCCAACGAGCGCTTCACCAAGGCCAGCGCCAACGAATGGCTGGCCAGCGGCAAGGCCGACGCGGTGGCCTTCGGCATCCCCTACATCGCCAACCCGGACCTGGTGGAGCGCCTGGCCAAGGACGCGCCGCTGAACGAGGCACATCCGGAGACCTTCTACGCCAAGGGCCCGGTCGGCTACCTGGACTACCCGCGGCTGTAAGGGCTGGGCATGAAGAAAAGGGCGCCTCTAGGAGGCGCCCTTTTCGTTTGCCGCGTGGCGCTTTTCGTATGCGAAGAGCCAAGAGCCCCTCTCCCCAGCCCTCTCCCTGAAGGGAGAGGGAGCCGTACGGCGTGAAGCGTAATCCCAGTGCTCATTGCTACCACGGTGTTGCCGGCGAGCGCCGATATGCCCGTTGGCACGGACAGTCCCCTCTCCCTTCAGGGAGAGGGAACGGAGCCAACCCAAAGCACGAAAGCCACCAGTGAATACCGTTCAGAAGCTATGTCGGAGCGCGCCCTGCGCGCGAATCGCGGGCAGGGCCCGCTCCTACACGGATGCTCAACGGTTGGTCAGCTGCTGCTGGAGGTTCTGCACCTGCGCCTGCAGCGCATTGATGTTGCGCGTGACCTGGGCGCGGAAGGCGTCGAACTCGGCGGTGCTGCCGCCCTGCTGGCCCTGCTTGCCCTCGACTTCGCTGCGCAGGATCAGCAGGTCGTCCTGGATGCTCTTGATCGACTGGCTCTGGTCGCCGCGCTTCTTCAGCGCCGCGATGTCGGCGCTCAGGTTCTGGATCTGCGCGTTGGCGCTGGCCAGGTCGCCCTGCAGGCTCTTCACCTTGGCCTGTTCGTCGGCCAGCGACTTGATCTTGCCGTCGAGCTGGGCGATCAGTTGCGCGGCGCTGTCCTGCTGGGCCTTGAGTTCGTTGCCCAACTGGTCGAGGCGCTTGGCCTGCTGGCCGTCGATCTGCGACAGCGAATCCTGCTGCTGGCGCGCCTGGTCGACTAGCCGACCCTGCAGTTGCTTGACCTGCAGCTTGAGCTGCTCGCGCTCGCTGGTGACGGAGGATTCGTTCTGGACGAACTTGCCGCGGATGTCGTCGAGGCGGCCGGCGGCTTCCTCGCTGATCTTGGCGAAGCTTTCCTGGGTGGCGATCAGTTGCTGCTCCATCAGCGCCAGTTGCTGGTGGCTCCACCAGGCCACGGCGCCCAGGGCGATGGCCATGGCCGCGACCAGCGCCCACAGCGGGCCGGTGCTGGCGCTGCCCTTGGGCTGGGGTGCCAGGCGCTTGCCGTCGGGCTCGTAGACGCGGCGCGGATGGTGGCCGAACTCGTCGCGGTCGGCGGCGTCGGTGGTCAGGCTGGGCACATCGTCGAAGTCGTCGAAACTGTCGTTACGCATGAAGGAAACCTGTGGAGGGAAAGCGGCATGGCGCCTGCGCAGGGCGCAGTATATCCGTTCGCGCCGGGACCTTGGACAGCGCGCCATCGGGGGCGCGGCGCACCGCGGCGGCGCGCTCCGGCCCTGGCAGAGACCACGCCGGCGCCGCCGGGGTTCCCGCCAGGCCGCGGAAATAGTGGCGAGGAGACAGTATGGCATATGCCTTGCTCCGCCTCCGCACCGGCGCCGCCCTGGCGCCCACTGCGGGGGAGGGAGTTGGGTGATCGAATTCAACAAGGCCATCCTGGATTGCATGCGCGAACTGCGCCGCCGTCTGCGCGAGGAACAGGCGCTGGACATCCAGTTCCAGCAAGCCGACGCCATCGCGCTCATGCTGCACGCCTGCGAGGGCTCCAGCCGCGAGGGCACCCGCGAGCTGGGCCAGCGCCTCAGCGAACTGAGCGGCGTGCGCCTGCCGCGGGTGGTGCAGGAGCCGAGCTTCCTGCCCAGCGAATCCGGGCAACGGCATTACTCGGGACCGTTGCGCGGGTGACGCCGGGGTCGAGCGCAGCAATATCCCGGGCGATGGGTTTCGCTGCGCTCCACCCATCCTACGAAAGCGATGGAAGCCGCGACGGACGCTTCAGAGGCCGCTGGCCTTCCACCAGTCGCAGAACTCGTCCACCGCGTCCCACAGGCTGGCGCGCGGCTCGTAGCCGAGGAACTGGCGGGCGCGGCCGATATCCAGGCTGAAGTCCTTGGCCAGCACCGCCATGCCCATGCGCGTGAGCACCGGCTCGGGGCGGCCCGGGCGCAGGTAGCACAGGCCCTCGTTCAGCGCCGCCAGCGACCAGGCCAGGGGATAGGGCATGTGCGCGGTCACCGGCGGCAGGTCGAGGCGGCGCATCACGTAGTTGACCACGTCCCACAGCGGCACCGGCTGGCCGTTGCTGATGTTGTAGGCCTGGCCGAGCGCCGTGCCGGTGACCAGCAGCGCGCTGAACAGGGCGTCGTTGAGGTTCTGCACGCTGGTGAAGTCGACCTTGTTCAGGCCCTTGCCGATGATCTTCAGCTTGCCCTTGCGCTGCGCCGCGATCATCCGCGGGAAGATGCTGGTGTCGCCGGCGCCGGTGACGAAGCGCGGGCGCAGCGCCAGGACCTCCAGGCCGAACTCGGCGGCGCCCAGGGCGACCTTTTCCGACTGGTACTTGGTGGCGCCGTAGTGGTTGGCGAAGCGCGTCGGCACCTGGTCCTCGTTCAGGCCGACGTGGGCACGGCCATCGAAGTAGATCGACGGCGAGGACAGGTGCACCAGGCGCCGCACGCCCTGCCTCAGGCAGGCCTCGACCACGCTCTCGGTCATCACCACGTTGGCCTGGTGGAAGTGTTCGTAGGGGCCCCACACGCCCACCGCGCCGGCGCAGTGCACCACGGCATCCACGCCATCGCACAGGCGCCGCACCAGGGCCGCGTCCGCCAGGTCGCCCGGCATGAACTCCGCGCCCCGCCGCACCAGCGGCTCCAGGGCCTGGGCGCGGCGGCCGTTGACGCGAACCGCCAGGCCCTGCTCCAGGGCGAAACGGGCGAAACGCCCGCCGATGAACCCGCTGGCGCCGGTGACCAGAATCTTCATGCACGCACCTCTATAGTTGTTGTCTGCCGACTCTAGCAGGCCACCCGCCCGGCCACGCTGGCCGCGCACGCCAGAACAGCGTCCTTGCGGGCCGCCCGACTCGCGGCCGGGTGACAAGCCGCGTCGCGGCCGGTTAGAACCACGGCGATCCTTCCCCGTTCCCTGTGCGAGGCCTCCGAATGAGCAAGCCCTACTGGATGATCTACGGCGCCAACGGCTATACCGGCCGCCTGGTGGCCGAGGAGGCCCGGCGCCAGGGCCTGAGCCCGCTGCTGGGCGGGCGCGACCCCGCCACCGTGCAGGCCCTGGGCAGCGTGCTGGGCCTGGAGTGCCGGGTGTTCGGCGCCGACGGCGCAGCCGAGTCCCTGGCCGACGTGGCCGTGCTGGCCAACTGCGCCGGCCCCTTCTCCGCCACCGCCGCGCCCCTGCTGGAGGCCTGCCTGGCCAATGCCACGCACTACGTCGACATCACCGGCGAGATCGGCGTCTTCGAACACGCCCACGGCCTCGACGAGCGCGCCCGCGCCGCCGGCTGCGTGGTCTGCCCCGGCGTCGGCTTCGACGTCATCCCCACCGACTGCGTCGCCGCCTGCCTGGCCGAGGCGCTGCCCGACGCCACCCAGCTGGCGCTGGGCTTCGACACCGGCAGCGGGCTCTCGCCGGGCACCGCCAAGACCACGGTGGAAGGCCTGAAGCTGGGCGGCAAGGTGCGCCGCGACGGCCGCCTGGTCGAGGTGCCGCTGGGCTACAAGCGCCGCGACATCGACTTCGGCCGCGGCCTCAAGCACGCCGTGAGCATTCCCTGGGGCGACGTCGCCACCGCCTTCTACAGCACCGGCATCCCCAACATCGAGGTGTACCTGCCGGCGCCGCCGCTGGCGGCCCTGGGCATGCGCCTGATCGACCCGCTGCGCCCGCTGCTGGGCCGCGACGGCGTCCAGCACTGGCTCAAGCAGCAGGTGCAGCTGCGCGTGAAGGGCCCCGACGAGCAGGCGCGCAGCCGGCTGCGCACCTGGGTCTGGGGCGAGGCGCGCAACGGCCGCGGCGAACGGCGCACAGCGCGCCTGGAGACCGCCAACGGCTACGACGTCACCGTGCACGGCGTGCTCCTGGCCGTGCGCCACCTGCTCGGCCACGACGGCCCCGGCGGCTATTTCACCCCGTCGCAGCTGTTCGGCCCGCGCTGCGTGGAGGCCCTGCCGGGCAGCGGGCGCATCGTCATCCGCGGCTGATCGGCACCAGGCTGGCCGCGGCCCGGCGCAGCAGGTGCGCGGTCAGCGCTGCGAGCAGCTCGCCGCCGTTGCGCCAGTGGTGCCAGTACAGCGGCACGTCGATCACCTGGCCCGGCAGCAGCTCCACCAGCTCGCCTCGGGCCAGCTCGCCGCGCACCTGCTGTTCCGGCACCAGGCCCCAGCCCAGGCCGCCGCAGGTCATGCGCACGAAGCCCTCGGACGAGGGGCACAGGTGGTAGATGAAGGTGCCGTCCACGCCGAGGTCGGCGAGGTAGCGGTGCTGCAACTGGTCGTCGGGGCCGTAGACGATGGCCGGCGCCCGCGCCAGCGCCTCGGCCCGCACGCCCCCGGGGAAGTGCCGGGCGACGAAGGCCGGGCTGGCCAGGCCGCGGTAGCGCATCGCCCCCAGCGGCTCGCTGCGCGCGCCCGCCACCGGCCGCGGGCTGGCGCACAGACAACCGGCCACCTCGCCGGCGCGCATGCGCTTGAGGCCCACCTCCTGGTCTTCCACCACCAGGTCCAGCAGCACCTTGCGCTCGGCGCAGAAGTCGCCGACGGCATCGGCCCACCAGGTCGCCAGGCTGTCGGCGTTGAGCGCCAGGCGCAGGCGCTCGGGCGAGCCGCCCTCGTCCAGCGCCGGCACCCACTGCTGCAGGTCGCCCTCCAGCAGCCGCACCTGCTGCACGTGGTTGAGCAGGCGGCGGCCCAGCTCGGTGGGCTGCGGCCGCGCCGCGCGCACCAGCACCGGCTGGCCGACGCGCGCCTCGAGCAGCTTGATGCGCTGCGAGATCGCCGACTGCGACAGGCCCAGGGCCTGGGCGCCGCGCTCGAAGCCGCCCTGCTCCACCACGGCGGCCAGGGCCGCGAGCAATTTGTAGTCGAACATCAGTTTTCCTAATGAGCCATCAACAGGATTCGTTTTCCTTATACAGGCACAGGCCGCAGACTCGCCAGGCATTCCCCCCGAACCCACCCACCGGAGCCCGACCATGCCTGGCCTGATCACCCCCGTTACCTCGCTGCCCTACAGCCAAGGGAGGGCCTGAACATGTGGCAGAGCTACCTCAACGGCCTGCTGGTGGCCGCCGGCCTGATCATCGCCATCGGCGCGCAGAACGCCTTCGTCCTGGCCCAGAGCCTGCGCCGCGAGCATCACCTATCGGTGGCCGCGCTCTGCGTGCTGTGCGACGCCGTGCTGGTCAGCGCCGGGGTGTTCGGCCTGGCCAAGGTGCTGGCGGAGAACCCCACCCTGCTGGCCGTGGCCCGCTGGGGCGGGGTGATCTTCCTGGTCTGGTACGGCGCCAAGGCCCTGCGCCGCGCCATCGTCCCCCAGGCCATGGCCGACGCCGGGCAGACCGGCCCGCGCTCGCGCCGCGCGGTGCTGCTGGCGGCGCTGGCGGTGACCCTGCTCAACCCCACGTGTACCTCGACACCGTGCTGCTGATCGGCTCCCTCGGCGCCCAGCAGGCCGCCCCCGGCGCCTACGCCATGGGCGCGGCCAGCGCCTCGCTGCTGTGGTTCTTCACCCTGGCCCTGGGCGCCGCCTGGCTCGCGCCCTGGCTGGCGCGCCCGGCCACCTGGCGCCTGGTCGACCTGATGGTGGCGGTGATGATGCTGGGCATGGCCAGCCAGCTGGCGTTCGCCGCCTGAGCCCCGGCGGCGAAACGGATCGAACCCCCGGGCCCCACGGCAGTCCACCCCAGTGCACGGGAACGCCGCGCACCGGCGCTGGCGCGCGGCTTTGCCCCTACAGTTGCTGCGTGGATATGCCGGGGGCGGGTGCTATGATCCGACCTTCGCGGCGCCAGCCTGCCAGGCCTGCTGGACGCACCCGACGCGCGCCCCGTTCTGCGGAACAGGGGCGCTACGTACGATGCCGCGACAATCACCGAACCGGCCCCGTGTACCGGTCGCGCGTTCGCCGCGCTAGCCCTGACCTGAGGAAGATAGGAGAGACACCATGGCTTTCGAATTGCCGCCGCTGCCTTACGCCAAGAACGCCCTCGAGCCGCACATTTCCGCGGAAACCCTGGAATACCACCACGACAAGCACCACAACACCTACGTCGTCAACCTGAACAACCTGATCCCCGGCACCGAGTTCGAAGGCAAGAGCCTGGAAGACATCGTCAAGACCTCTTCGGGCGGCATCTTCAACAACGCGGCCCAGGTGTGGAACCACACCTTCTACTGGGAATGCCTGGCTCCCAACGGCGGTGGCCAGCCCACCGGCGCCCTGGCCGACGCCATCAACGCCGCCTTCGGTTCCTTCGACAAGTTCAAGGAAGAGTTCACCAAGACCGCCATCGGCACCTTCGGCTCCGGCTGGGCCTGGCTGGTGAAGAAGGCCGACGGCTCCCTGGCCCTGGCCAGCACCATCGGCGCCGGCAACCCGCTGACCAGCGGCGACACCCCGCTGCTGACCTGCGACGTGTGGGAACACGCCTACTACATCGACTACCGCAACCTGCGTCCGAAGTACGTCGAGGCGTTCTGGAACCTGGTGAACTGGGACTACGTGGCGAAGAACTTCGCTGCCTGATACCCTCGGCTCACCCGCGGAAACCCGGCCTGGAGCCGGGTTTCTGCTTTCTGCGCGCCAGAAGGGCAAGGCTCGGCTAACCTGAGGAGCGGATTTGGTCGGAAAAAGGGTGATGGCCCTTTGACGTCAAAGCTTCGTTTGCCAATACTCAGACTAGTCTTTCGCCGGATGGCGATGAACAAGGAAAGCACCCTTGAAACTGGACCCCCGGCACAGGCTCTCCCTCAAGCTGCTGCGCGTCGTACTGCTCGCGGCGCTGGTGGTGGGGGTCGTCCTGAGTTGCGCGCAGATCGTCTTCGACGCCCACAAGGCGCGGCAGGCGGTGCACAACGACGCCCAGCGGATCCTCGCCATGGTCCGCGACCCGTCGACCCAGGCGGTCTACAGCCTGGACCGCGACATGGCCATGCAGGTGCTCGAAGGCCTGTTCCAGCATGAAGCGGTGCGCTACGCCGCCATCGGCCACCCCGACGAGCCCATGCTGGCGGAAAAATCCCGCCCGCTGCTGGACTCGCCCACCCGCTGGCTCACCGACCCCATCCTCGGCCCGAGCAGCACTATTCCATCCGCCTGGTCGGCCGCGGCGAGCCCGGCGAATACTACGGCGACCTGAAGATCACCCTGGACACCGCACCCTACGGCCAGGACTTCGTGGTCACCTCGGTGATCATCTTCCTCTCCGGCATCCTCCGCGCCCTGGCCATGGGCCTGGTGCTGTTCCTGGTCTACCACTGGCTGCTGACCAAGCCGCTGTGGCGTATCATCGACCACCTCACCAGCATCAATCCCGACCGTCCCGGCGAGCACAAGCTGCCGATGCTGGCCGGCCACGAGCACAACGAACTGGGGCTGTGGATCAACACCGCCAACCAGTTGCTCGAATCCATCGAGCGCAACGGCCACCTGCGCCGCGAGGCGGAGAACAGCCTGCTGCGCATCTCCCAGTACGACTTCCTCACCGGCCTGCCCAACCGCAAGCTGCTGCAGCAGCGCCTGGACCAGATCCTCTCCGACGCCGGCCGCGAGCAGCGCCGCGTGGCGGTGCTGTGCCTGGGCCTGGACGACTTCAAGGGCATCAACGAGCAGCACGGCTACCAGTTCGGCGACCAGCTGCTGATCGCCCTGGCCGACCGCCTGCGCGGCCACAGCGCCCAGCTCGGCGCCCTGGCGCGCCTGGGCGGCGACCAGTTCGCCCTGGTCCAGGCCGACGTCGAGCAACCCTACGAGGCGGCGGAGCTGGCCCAGCAGATCCTCGACGACCTCGAACTGCCCTTCCAGCTCGACGAGCAGCCGGTGCAACTGCGCGCCACCATCGGCATCACCCTCTACCCCGAGGATGGCGAGAGCACCGAGAAGCTGCTGCAGAAGGCCGAGCAGACCATGACCCTGGCCAAGACCCGCTCGCGCAACCGCTACCAGTTCTACATCGCCAGCGTCGACAGCGAGATGCGCCGCCGCCGCGAGCTGGAAAAGGACCTGCGCGAGGCGCTGTCGCGCAACGAGCTGCACATCGTCTACCAGCCGCAGGTGGACTACCGCGACCACCGCGTGGTCGGCGTCGAGGCCCTGCTGCGCTGGCAACACCCGACCCAGGGCTGGGTCGCGCCGGACCTGTTCATCCCCCTGGCCGAACAGAACGGCAGCATCTTCTCCATCGGCGAATGGGTGCTCGACCAGTCCTGCAAGCAGTTGCGCGAGTGGCACGACCAGGGCTTCGACGACCTGCGCCTGGCGGTCAACCTGTCCACCGTGCAGCTGCGCCACAGCGCGCTGCCGCGGGTGGTCAGCAACCTGCTGCAGATCCACCGCCTGCCGCCACGCTCGCTGGAGCTGGAAGTCACCGAGACCGGCCTGATGGAAGACATCTCCACCGCCGCCCAGCACCTGCTCAGCCTGCGCCGCGCCGGCGCCCAGATCGCCATCGACGACTTCGGCACCGGCTACTCCTCGCTCAGCTACCTGAAGAGCCTGCCGCTGGACAAGATCAAGATCGACAAGAGCTTCGTCCAGGACCTGCTGCAGGACGACGACGACGCCACCATCGTCCGGGCCATCATCCAACTGGGCAAGAGCCTGGGCATGCAGGTCATCGCCGAGGGCGTGGAGACCATCGAGCAGGAGGCGTACATCATCGCCCAGGGCTGCCACGAGGGGCAGGGCTACCTGTACAGCAAGCCGCTGCCGGCGCGCGAGCTGACCCTCTACCTGAAGCAGGCGCGGCGCCTGGCCGAGGCCGCCGGCAGCTCCAGCATCGAGCGGCGCTGAGGCCGCGGCGGGGCGGCAATAGCCATTTGCTGGCTATTCGCTGCGCCGGCCTTTTCAAAAATGCAAATCTTTCGCATTATGTTGCCGCTTTCTTTGCGCATCTCTTCGCGCCACCCCATGCTAAGGAACCCGTCATGACTCGTATGCCCTGGGCCACCGCCAGCCTGCTGGCCATCGCCATCTCCCTCGCCGGCTGCGGCGACGACAAGAAAGAAGCTTCCGCCCCGGCCACCCCGGCCGCCAGCACCCAGAGCGCCGCCCCGGCGGCCGCCAAGGTCGACGAGGCCGCGGTCAAGGCCGTGGTGAAGAACTACGCGGACATGGCGGAGGCCGTCTTCAGCGATTCCCTGACCACCGCCCAGGCGCTGCAGAAGGCCGTCGACGCCTTCCTCGCCAAGCCCAGCGAAGAAACCCTCAAGGCCGCCCGCGAAGCCTGGCTGGCCGCGCGCGTGCCCTACTCGCAGAGCGAAGCCTTCCGCTTCGGCAACAAGGTGGTCGACGACTGGGAAGGCGCGGTCAACGCCTGGCCGCTGGACGAAGGCCTGATCGACTACGTCGCCAAGGACTACCAGCACGCCGAGGGCAACCCGGCCGCCAGCGCCAACATCGTCGCCAACACCGAGATCCAGGTCGGCGAAGACAAGATCGACGTCAAGGAAATCACCGGCGAGAAGCTGGCCAGCCTGAACGAAGTGGCCGGCTCCGAGGCCAACGTCGCCACCGGCTACCACGCCATCGAGTTCCTCCTCTGGGGCCAGGACCTCAACGGCACCAAGCCTGGCGCCGGCAACCGCCCCTACACCGACTACGTCCAGGGCAAGGACTGCACCAACGGCCACTGCGACCGCCGCGCGGCCTACCTGAAGGCGGTCACCGACCTGCTGGTCACCCAGCTGGAAGAAATGGTCGGCAACTGGAAGGCCGGCGTCGCCGACAACTACCGCGCCAAGCTGGAAGCCGACGGCGCCGACGCCAACCTGCGCAAGATCTTCTTCGGCATGGGCAGCCTGTCCCTGGGCGAGCTGGCCGGCGAGCGCATGAAGGTGGCCCTGGAAGCCAACTCCACCGAAGACGAGCACGACTGCTTCAGCGACAACACCCACCACACCCTGTACTTCAACGCCGAAGGCATCCGCAACATCTACCTGGGCGAGTACAAGCGCGTGGACGGCAGCGTGGTCAAGGGCCCGAGCGTGGCCGACCTGGTGGCCAAGGCCGACGCCCAGGCCAACACCGACCTGAAGGCCGACCTCGACGCCACCCAGGCCAAGATGCAGGCCATCGTCGACCGCGCCGAGAAGGATGGCGTGCACTTCGACCAGATGATCGCCCCGGCCGACGAGGCCGACCACAAGATCATCAGCGACACCATCGCCTCCCTGGTCAAGCAGACCGGCGCCATCGAGAAGGCCGCCGCCGCCCTGGGCATCCAGGACCTGAAGCCGGACAACGCCGATCACCAGTTCTGATCGACGCCCGCGCTGCGGCAACCCGCCGCAGCGCATGCCGGTTGAGCCAAGGCCCCGCTAGCCGGGGCCTTGGCATTTCATCCGGGCCGGCGCGGCAATAGCGAATACAAATTTTTCATATTTGCATTTGCCCAACTGCTAAGATGGCCCGCCCGTTTTTCAGCCTGGATCGCCTCGATGTACCGCCGTCCAACCGCCGCCCTCGCCGCCCTGCTCGCCACCCTCGCCCTCGCCGGCTGCGGTCGCGAAGAGCCCAAGGCGGTGGCCGAACCGGGCGAGGCGCTGTCCGGCGGCGGCGCCACCGTCTACCAGGCCGACCGCAACGCCTACTCCATGCCCTCGGGCAACCTCACGCCCAGCCGCCGCCTGGACTTCAGCGTGGGCAACAGCTTCTTCCGCAACCCCTGGGTGATCGCGCCCACCACCACCACCGCGCGCGACGGCCTGGGGCCGCTGTACAACACCAACGCCTGCCAGAACTGCCACATCAAGGACGGCCGCGGCCACCCGCCGGGGCCAAAGGACATCAACGCGGTGTCCATGCTGGTGCGCCTGTCGATCCCCGCCGGCCCCGGCGACGCCCGCGCCCTCGAGCGCCTGGGCGTGGTGCCCGAGCCGGTCTACGGCGGCCAGCTGCAGGACTCGGCGATCCCCGGCGTGGTGCCCGAGGCACGGGTGCGCGTGGACTACGAACCGGTGAAGGTGAGCTTCAGGGACGGCACCGAGGTCGAGCTGCGCAAGCCGATCCTGCGCCTGACCGAGCTGGGCTACGGCCCCATGCACCCGGACACGCAGTTCTCCGCCCGCGTCGCCCCGCCGATGATCGGCCTGGGCCTGCTGGAGGCCATCCCCGAGGCCGCCATCCTGGCCAATGCCGACGCCGAGGACCGCAACGGCGACGGCATCCGCGGCCGCGCCAACCGCGTCTGGGACGACGCCCGCCAGCAGACCGTGCTCGGCCGCTTCGGCTGGAAGGCCGGACAGCCCGACGTGGCACAGCAGAACGCCCACGCCTTCTCCGGCGACATGGGCCTGACCAGC
The DNA here is from genome assembly GCF_029201425.1 of Pseudomonas sp. 273. Taxonomy (NCBI): domain Bacteria; kingdom Pseudomonadati; phylum Pseudomonadota; class Gammaproteobacteria; order Pseudomonadales; family Pseudomonadaceae; genus Pseudomonas; species Pseudomonas sp. 273. The sequence continues at coordinate 445,930 of NZ_CP116775.1, read as the reverse complement.
CACCTGCTGGCCGCCGACGACTGCACCGAAGCCCAGGTCGCCTGCCGCCAGGCCGTCGACGGCGGCAAGCCCGAGGTCAGCCAGCGCATCTTCGACCAGGTCGCCTTCTACGCGCGCAACCTCGCGGTGCCGGCGCGGCGCAAGGTCGACGACCCACAGGTGCTGGCCGGCAAGGCGCTGTTCCACCAGGCCGGCTGCGCCGGCTGCCACACCCCGAAGTTCACCACCGGGGCCGACGCCGCCGAGCCGGAACTGGCCAACCAGGTGATCCGCCCCTACAGCGACCTTCTACTACATGACATGGGCGAGGGACTCGCGGACAATCGCCCGGAATTTCTCGCCAGCGGACGCGACTGGCGCACCCCGCCGCTGTGGGGCATCGGCCTGACCGAGGTGGTCAACGGCCATACCCAGTTCCTCCACGACGGGCGCGCGCGCAATCTGCTGGAAGCCGTGCTCTGGCATGGCGGCGAGGCCGAGGCGGCCAGGCAGCGGGTACTGGCCTTCGACGCCGCGCAGCGCAGCGCCCTGCTGGACTTCCTGAATTCACTCTAAGGAGCCGAACATGTTCCGCCCCCGACTACTGCTCACCAGCCTCGCCATCGCCCTGGGCGCCTGCTCGCCGCAGGACCCGCAGGCGACCACCAGCGCCGCGCTGGCCCAGCAGGTGATCCTGCCGGCCTACGGCCGCTGGGTCGACGCCGACCGCGCGCTGGCCGCCAGCTCCCTGGCCTTCTGCCAGGGCAAGGAAGACCTGGCCCGCGCCCGCGCCGACTTCGTCGCCGCGCAGAAGGCCTGGGCCGAGCTGCAGCCGCTGCTGATCGGCCCGCTGGCCGAGGGCAACCGCGCCTGGCAGATCCAGTTCTACCCGGACAAGAAGAACCTGGTGGCGCGCCAGGTCGAGCAACTGCTCGGCGGCGACGCCCAGATCACCCCCGCCACCCTGGCCAAGTCCAGCGTGGTGGTGCAGGGCCTGACCGCCTACGAGTACATCCTCTTCGACGCCAGGATCGACCTCGCCGACGCCGCCACCCGCGCGCGCTACTGCCCGCTGCTGGAAGCCATCGGCGAGCACCAGCAGGCCCTGGCCCAGGACATCCTGGCGCGCTGGAAGGCCGACAACGGCATGCTGGCGCAGATGAGCAAGTTCCCCAACGAGCGCTACGCCGACGCCCACGAGGCCATCGCCGAAATGCTCCGTGTACAGGTCACCGCCCTGGACATGCTGAAGAAGAAGCTCGGCACCCCGCTGGGCCGCCAGAGCAAGGGCATCCCGCAGCCGTTCCAGGCCGAGAACTGGCGCAGCGACGCCTCCCTGGCCAGCCTGGAATCCAGCCTGAACGGCGCCGAGGCGCTGTGGAAGGGCTCCGACGGCAAGGGCCTGCGCGCCCTGCTGCCGGGCGAGCAAAAGGACCTGGCCGGCAAGATCGACGCCGCCTACGCCGACGTCCACGGCAAGTTCGCCGCGCTCAGGCAGCCCCTGGGCGAACTGCTCAAGGACGACGCCGGCATCAAGCAGCTCAACGAGCTGTACGACAGCCTGAACGTGGTCCACCGCCTGCACGAGGGCGAGCTGGCCAAGGCATTGGGCGTGCAGCTGGGCTTCAACGCCAACGACGGCGACTGACCGGCCGAGCGTCGGCCAGGCGTCGTTGGAGAGACGCCTGGCGCTGGCTCGCCAGGTCAAGGCAACGATGTGAAAGAGGTGAACGCCATGCTGCGACGTCACGTGATCGGCCTGGGCAGCCTGCTGCTCGGCGCCCTCTCCTTCGGCGGCTGGACGCTGTCGCGCAAGGGCCGGGAGCCCCTGCTGCTGTCCGCCCGCGACGACGCGGACGGCAAGCACTACGCGGTGGGCTACCGCCTGGACGGCCAGTGCGCGTTCGCCACCGAGGTGGGCCTGCGCTGCCACGCCATCGTCCAGCACCCGAGCCTGCCGCTGGCGCTGTTCGTGGCCCGCCGCCCGGGGCGCCAGAGCTACCTGGTGAGCCTGGAGGACGGCCGCCTGCTGCAGACCCTCGATTCACAGCCGGACCGCCACTTCTACGGCCACGGCGTGTGGCACGGGGACGGCGAGTGGCTCTACGCCACCGAGAACGACACCACCGACCCGGGCCGCGGCCTGCTCGGCATCTACCGCTTCGACGGCGAGCGCCTGGCGCACACCGGCGAGGTGCCGACCCATGGCCTGGGCCCCCACGAAGTGGCCTGGCTGCCCGACGGCGAGACCCTGGTGGTGGCCAACGGCGGCATCCGCACCGAGGCCGAGAGCCGGGTCGAGATGAACCTCGACGCCATGGAGCCGAGCCTGGTGCTGATGCGCCGCGACGGCGCGCTGATCTCCAAGGAAACCCTGGCCCAGCAGATGAACAGCGTGCGCCACCTGGCCATCGCCGCCGACGGCACCATCGTCGCCTGCCAGCAGTTCATGGGCGACGCCCACGAGGCCGCCGACCTGCTCGCCATCAAGCGCCCGGGGCAGGCCTTCCAGAGCTTCCCGCTGGGCGAGGAGCAACGCCAGGCCATGGTCCAGTACACCGCCAGCGTGGCGGTGCACGACGAACTGCGCCTGGTGGCCCTGACCGCACCGCGCGGCAACCGCTTCTTCATCTGGGACCTGGACAGCGGCGCCCTGCGCCTGGACGCGCCGCTACCCGACTGCGCCGGCGTCGGCGCGGTGAAGGACGGCTTCGTGGTCACCTCCGGCCAGGGCCGCTGCCGCCTCTACGACTGCCGTGGCGAGAAGATCGCCGCCCAACCGCTGCAACTGCCCCCGGCGTTCTGGGACAACCACCTGCACCTGGCCTCCTGAGCCACGCCCGGCGAGCCCTCGGCGCAGAGGGCGCGCTCGCCTTGCGGGGGCGCGCTAAATCCCCCGGCGGGGGAAACGTCCTGCAATCAAGGTACTTTGACGCGGAAGCGAACTCCGTCTAATGTGCGCACTTCTGCCCCGCAACGGGGCATTCCCGACAGGCTCCGGGAAGCGATGCAGTCCCGCGAACGCAGGGCCGGCCATGCAGGAACGGGCCCCTCGCGGCGCAGAGCCGCCAGGCACTCACCAAGGAACAGGAACATGTTGCGCCGCATGCTGATCATGCTCGGCGCGGTCGCCGTCATAGTCGCGGTGCTCGCCGGCTCCAAGTATCTCTCCATCCAGAAGCAGATCGCCCAGTTCACCGCGCCGCGCCCGCCGGTCAGCGTCACCGCGGTGAAGGCCGAGGCGCTCACCTGGCAGAGCCGCCTGCCGGCCATCGGCACCCTGCGCGCCAACCAGGGCGTGGTGCTCACCGCCGAAGCCTCGGGTACCGTGCGCCAGGTGCTGTTCGCCTCCGGCGAGAAGGTCCGCGTCGACCAGCCCATCGTGCAGCTGGAGAACGACGTCGAGGCCGCCACCCTGCGCACCGCCGAGGCCGACCTCAACCTGGCCCAGGTGGAGTTCGAGCGCGGCCGCAGCCTGGTCGGCCGCCAGGCCATCTCCAAGAGCGAGTTCGACCGCCTGGCCGCGCAGCTGCAGCGCTCCAGCGCCACGGTCGCGCAGCTCAAGGCGGCGCTGGCGAAGAAGCGCGTGCTCGCCCCCTTCGGCGGCACCATCGGCATCCGCCAGGTGGACGTCGGCGACTACGTCTCGCCGGGCACGCCCATCGCCACCCTGCAGGACCTCTCCACCCTGCTGGTGGACTTCTTCCTGCCGGAACAGGACTTCCCCCGCCTGCAGGTCGGGCAGCGCGTGCTGGTCACGGTCGCGGCCTACCCGGGCCAGGTGTTCGAGGCGCGCATCCAGGCGCTGAACCCGCGGGTGGACAACGAGACGCGCAACCTGCAGGTGCGCGCGGCCATGGCCAACCCCGACGGCAAGCTGCTGCCGGGCATGTTCGCCAGCCTCGAGGTGCAGCTGCCGGAAACCGCGCAGCGCGTGGTGGTGCCGGAGACCGCCATCGCCTTCACCCTGTACGGCAACTCGGTGTACGTGGTGGTGCCCAAACAGGACAAGGACGGCAAGCCGCAGAACGACGCCAAGGGCCAGCCGCTGCTGGCCGTGGAGCGCCGCTTCGTCAAGGTCGGCGAGCGCCGCGAAGGCAAGGCGGTGATCCTCGACGGCCTGAAGGTCGGCGAGCCGGTGGTGACCAGCGGCCAGCTCAAGCTGGACAGCGGCACGCCGGTGGCCATCGTCGACGACGTGCGCTGACCGCAACCGATGCACAGGGCGGCCCGCGCGGCCGCCGAACCCCGCCCGGCCACGGCCGCGCGGGCGCAACGACAAAGGACTGGAACCATGGCCTTTACCGATCCCTTCATCCGCCGCCCGGTGCTGGCGACGGTGGTCAGCCTGCTGATCGTCCTGCTCGGCATGCAGGCCTTCAGCCGCCTGGTGATCCGCGAATACCCGCAGATGGAGAACGCGCTCATCACCGTCACCACCTTCTACGCCGGGGCCAACGCCGAGACCATCCAGGGCTACATCACCCAGCCGCTGCAGCAGAGCCTGGCCAGCGCCGAGGGCATCGACTACATGACCTCGGTGAGCCGGCAGAACTACTCGGTGATCTCCATCTACGCGCACATCGGCGCCAACACCGACCGCCTGGTGACCGAGCTGCTGTCGAAGATCGGCGAGGTGAAGACGCAGCTGCCACCCGACGCCGAGGACCCGGTGCTGGACAAGGAAGCCGCCGACGCCTCGGCGCTGATGTACATCAGCTTCTACAGCGAGCACATGGACAACCCGCAGATCACCGACTACCTGTCGCGGGTGATCCAGCCCAAGCTCGCCACCCTGCCGGGCATCGCCGAGGCGGAGATCCTCGGCAACCAGGTGTTCGCCATGCGCCTGTGGCTGGACCCGGTGAAGATGGCCGCCTACGGCATCACCGCCAGCGACATCGACGACGCCGTGCGCAAGTACAACTTCCTCTCCGCCGCCGGCGAGGTGAAGGGCGAGCTGGTGGTCACCAGCGTCAACGCCGCCACCGACCTGAAGTCGCCGGAAGCCTTCGCCGCCATCCCGCTGAAGACCCTCGGCGATCGCCGCGTGCTGATGAGCGACGTGGCGCGGGTCGAACTGGGCGCGGCCAGCTACGACTCGGTCAGCTCGTTCAACGGCATTCCCTCGGTCTACATCGGCATCAAGGGCACGCCCAGCTCCAACCCGCTGGACGTGATCAAGGAAGTCCGCGCCAAGATGCCCGAGCTGGAGGAACAGCTGCCGCCGGACCTGAAGGTGTCCATCGCCTACGACGCCACGCGCTTCATCCAGGCCTCCATCGACGAGGTGGTGAAGACCCTCGGCGAGGCCATCCTCATCGTCATAGTGGTGGTCTTCCTGTTCCTCGGCGCCTTCCGCTCGGTGCTGATCCCGGTGGTGACCATCCCGCTGTCGATGATCGGCGTGCTGTTCTTCATGCAGCTGATGGGCTACTCCATCAACCTGCTGACGCTGCTGGCCATGGTGCTCGCCATCGGCCTGGTGGTGGACGACGCCATCGTGGTGGTGGAGAACATCCACCGCCACATCGAGGACGGCAAGTCGCCCTTCCAGGGCGCCATCGAAGGGGCGCGGGAAATCGCCGTGCCGGTGGTCACCATGACCATCACCCTGGCCGCGGTGTACGCCCCCATCGGCTTCCTCAGCGGCCTGACCGGCGCGCTGTTCAAGGAGTTCGCCTTCACCCTGGCCGGCGCGGTGATCATCTCCGGCATAGTGGCGCTGACGCTGTCGCCGATGATGTGCTCGCGCCTGCTGCGCCACGAGGAAAACCCCAGCGGCCTGGCGCACCGCCTGGACCTGATGTTCGAGGCCCTGAAGCGGCGCTACCAGCACAGCCTCCACGCCACCCTGGACAACCGCCCGGTGGTGCTGACCTTCGGCGTGCTGGTGCTGGCGATCATCCCGCTGCTGCTGGTGTTCACCCACAAGGAACTGGCGCCGGAGGAAGACCAGGGCATCGTCTTCCTCATGGCCAATGCGCCGCAGACCGCCAACCTGGACTACCTGAACAAGTACACCAGCCAGTTCGAGGGCATCTTCCGCACCTTCCCCGAGTACTACTCGGCGTTCCAGATCAACGGCTACAACGGCGTGCAGACCGGCATCGGCGGCATGCTGCTCAAGCCCTGGGACGAGCGCCAGCGCAGCCAGATGGAACTGCTCCACGCGGTGCAGGCGGAACTGGACAAGATCCCCGGCCTGCAGATCTTCGGCTTCAACCTGCCGTCGCTGCCGGGCACCGGCGAAGGCCTGCCGTTCCAGTTCGTGATCAACACCGCCAGCGACTACGAGTCGCTGCTGCAGGTGGCCGAGCGGGTGAAGAAGCGCGCCGAGGCATCCGGCAAGTTCGCCTTCCTCGACCTCGACCTGGCCTTCGACAAGCCGGAGCTGGTGGTCGATATCGACCGCGCCAAGGCGGCGCAGATGGGCGTGTCCATGCAGGACCTGGGCGTCACCCTGGCCAGCCTGCTGGGCGAGGGCGAGATCAACCGCTTCACCATCGACGGGCGCAGCTACAAGGTGATCGCCCAGGTCGAGCGGCACTTCCGCGAGAACCCCGACTGGCTGGGCAGCTACTACGTGAAGAACGGCCGCGGCGAGCTGCTGCCGCTGTCCACCGTGGTGACCCTGCACGAGCGCGCGCGGCCGCGCCAGCTCAACCAGTTCCAGCAGCTGAACTCGGCGATCATCTCCGGCGTGCCGCTGGTGAGCATGGGCGACGCCATCGACAGCGTGAAGCAGATAGCCGAGCAAGAGTCGCCGCGCGGCTTCGCCTTCGACTACGCCGGCGCCTCGCGGCAGTTCGTCCAGGAAGGCAACGCGCTGATGCTGACCTTCGCCCTGGCCCTGGCGGTGATCTTCCTGGTGCTGGCGGCGCAGTTCGAGAGCTTCCGCGACCCGCTGGTGATCATGGTCACGGTGCCACTGTCGATCTGCGGCGCGCTGGTGCCGCTGTTCCTCGGCCTGTCGAGCCTGAACATCTACACCCAGGTGGGCCTGGTGACGCTGATCGGGCTGATCAGCAAGCACGGCATCCTCATCGTCGAGTTCGCCAACCAGCTGCGCCACGAGCGCGGCCTGGGCGTGCGCGAGGCCATCGAGGAAGCCGCGGCCATCCGCCTGCGGCCGGTGCTGATGACCACCGCGGCCATGGTCCTGGGGGTGATCCCGCTGCTGCTGGCCACCGGCGCCGGCGCGGTGAGCCGCTTCGACATCGGCGTGGTGATCGCCACCGGCATGAGCGTGGGCACCCTCTTCACCCTGTTCGTGCTGCCCTGCGTGTACACGCTGCTGGCGAAGAAGGACCTGGCGCCCGCGGCCGAACCGACGCCGGCGCACTGAACGGACGGAGTCCGCTCCTACGGACGATACCGTGTCTCGCCAAAGACTGTAGGAGCGGGCCCTGCCCGCGATTCGCGCGCAGGGCGCGCTCCTACATGGGGGCGGTGCAGGTGGGGGCGTAGGAGCAACTGTCTTGCAGGCTGCGCCGCCTCTTTCCAACCCGTAGGGCGCATAACGCCTACGGCGTTATCCGCCGCGGCCGTCGGGCACCGGCGTTCCGGCCAACGGCGGATAACCGCGAACGGTTATTCGCCCTACGGTCGAGCACGGTCGTAGGAGCGGACTCCGTCCGCGATGGCTCGCCCCTGCCACGGTGCTGGCCGGGGCATGGCAGCCTACGCCGGCTGCCGCTGCATCCCGCCCTTGTCCTGCCCGGCCTCGCGCTGCAGGCTCCAATTCTGCAGGTGCTCGCGGCTCTGGCGGTAGGGCTTCAGGCCCAGGCCGAGCAGCAGCACGCCGCCCAGCAGCGCCAGGCTGGTGACGATCAGCAGCGAGTAGCGCAGGGCCATGTCGTCGTGGAACACGAAGTCGGTGACCAGCGCCACCGCCGTGGGGCCGACGCCCAGGCCGAACAGGGTGACCACGAACAGGTAGATGGCCGAGGCCTGGCCGCGCATGGAGTTGGGCATGATCTCCTGGATCGCCGCCGGCGCCACGCCGAAGGGCATGCTCAGGCAGAACACCGTGGGCGCCATCAGCATGGCCACCAGGTTGGGATCGTCCAGCAGCGGGAAGGTCACCGACAGCGGCAGAGCCAGGCAGGCCGCCAGCAGGCCCACGCGCATGTTGGCGTCGCTGCGCCCGCGCTTGGCCCAGCGGTCGGCCAGGCGCCCGCCGAAGACGATGCCCAGGCAGCCGAACACCGCCACTATGCTGCCGTACACCACGCCGACGTGGCCGGCATCCCAGCCGTAGGTGCGGACGAAGAAGGTCGGCACCCAGGCGCCGCTGCCGTAGCTGGCGAAGGAGATGCAGGCGAAGCCGAAGTTGTGGCAGATCACCGTCTTGCGGTTGGCCCGCAGGTAGGCGCCGACCTCGCGCATCGGCACCTCGACGCCGGCGCCCACGCCGTGGCGCTGCGGCTCCTTCACCGCCAGCATCAGCAGGGTGAAGAGCACCCCGGCGGCGCCGAGGAGAAGGAAGATCAGCTGCCAGGGCCGCACTTCGCCCAGCAGCGGCAGGTGCACGTCGCCCTGGGCCGAGGCGAACTTGATCACCAGCCCGCCGAGCAGGAAGGCCAGCCCGGAGCCCAGGTAGATGCCCATGGAATACACGCTGATGGCGGTGGCCCGGCGCTGCGCCGGGAAGCTGTCGGCGATCAGCGAATAGGCCGCCGGCGACAGCGCCGCCTCGCCCACGCCCACACCGACGCGGAACAGCAGGAACTGCCAGTACTGCCGGGCCAGGCCGCAGGCCGCGGTCATGGCGCTCCAGATCAGCACGCCGACGGTGATCAGCCCGCGGCGGCTGCGGCTGTCGGCCATGCGCCCCAGCGGGATGCCGCAGAGGGTGTAGAAGAGCGCGAAGGACAGGCCCATGAGCAGGCTCATCTGGGTGTCGCTGATGACCAGGTCGCGACGGATCGGCCCGACCAGCAGGTTGAGGATCTGCCGGTCGATGAACGACAGGACATAGGCGACCATGAGGATCGCCACCGTGGACCAGGCCACGGCACTGGAGGGGTAGCCGTTATTGTTGTTGTGCATGCCGGACTCCTGTTCGCCGCCAACGCGGCCAGAGCGAAGGGGTGGCCTGCAGCTTAGGCAAGTGAGGGGGAAGCTGGCGCGCACTATCAGGCAGCTGAATGCGAGTGGCGACCTCTGGATGATAAGGCGGATGGGTGGGGAGTTTCTTTGTTGGGGTGGGCTTGCTTGCGAACCGTGCCCACTGGTGGCTTCGGTGCTTTGGTTCAGCGCCTTTCCCTCTCCCTAACCCTCTCCCTGAAGGGAGAGGGGACCGTTCGGAGTGCCTGGGTATTTCTGAGTCAGCCGGCAATCACGGAAATAGCCGGCGAACGCCACGCTTCCCGTTGGCACGGACTGCCCCCTCTCCCTTCAGGGAGAGGGCTGGGGAGAGGGTGCGGAATTCCCCCGAAACACCGAGGCAACCGTTCGCGAGCAAGCTCGCTCCTACGAAAAGCCCCCTCAACGCCCCCGTACTAAGCCGGCGTCAAACACTCCGGTCCATCGCAAGCCGGATCGTTGACTATGCTCGCCAACGCCTGCTCCCGCAGCCGCACCTGCGGCCGCGCCAGCAGGCTCAGCAGCTTGGGCACCGGCGTCTCGTCACCTAGCCAGAGCGCCCTCTCCTCCTCGCTCTCCAGCAGCAGCGGGCGGCGCATCGGGCCGGCCGCCTGGGTCACCAGGGCCAGGCTCAGCCAGGTGTGGCCGTCCACCGGGTAGGCCTCCCAGACCGCCGCGAAGTAGCTCAGGCCGCTGGCGCCGGCCAGCCAGTAGGGGCGCTTGCGCACGCCGTGCCATTCGTAGAAGCCGTTGGCCGGCACCAGGCAGCGGCGGCGGGCGAAGGCCTCGCGGAACATCGGCTGTTCGGCCAGGGTTTCGGCGCGGGCGTGGGCCGGGGTGCGCGACAGGTCGGTGAGCCAGGCCGGGGTCAGGCCCCAGCGGGCCAGGCCGGCGCGGCGCGCGCCGGCCTCCTCGCGCAGCATCAGCAACTGCGCGCCGGGGGCGAGGTTCCAGTGCGGCGGGTGGTCCTTGGGAAAGCCCGGCAGCTCGGCGAGCTCGCGGGTCCAGCGGAACAGGGCAAAGCGGGCGGTCATCGGCGCTCCAGGGCGGCCTCAACAGAGCAGGACGCCGCTGGCCGGGCCGAACTCGTCGGCGGGGCCGGGCAACGGCTGCGCGGCATTGTACGCCTGGATCAGCTCCCGCGCCTGTTGCGCGGCCCCGTCGTCGACCCACAGGTGCAGCAGGCCGTGCAGCGGCAACTCGCCGATGCCGCCGAGCAGGTGGCGGCCGCCGAGGTGGCAGGCGATGCCCTCGCTGGCCAGCATGCCGGCCAGCAACTCGGCCTCGGCCAGGTCGGCCGGTTCGTAGACTCGCTGCATCAGTCGTCCTCCCGGTGAACCTCCAGCGACCACTGGGCGCCGTCGGTGTACAGCTGGAACAGGATGGGCCGGCAACACACCGGACAATCTTCATAGTAGCTCTGGTCGCCGCCGGAGAGGTCTAGCACGGCCTCGGCCGGTTCCCCGCAGTAGGGCAGCGGTAAGCCTGGGTCTCGAGCATCTGAAGGTCCCCTGTGACTTCCGTTATACTCCCGCGGTCTTTTTATCCGGCCAGGCCCGCGGGCATGGCCGGTTTTCCGGGGGAGAGGCCCGCGCCAGACGCGTGCCGTGCCAGTTACACCCATGAACAAGAGAGCATGATGGGCGAGTTCGAAGCCATCCGACCGTACAACGACGCCGAAGTCCCGGCCGTTCTCCAGCGCCTGCTGAGCGACGACGCCTTCCTGGGTATTCTGGCGCGTTATCGTTATCCGCGCCTGTCGCGCCCCTTCGGCTGGCTGCTGCGCCCGCTGATCGCCCACCGCCTGGCCCGCGAGGTCACCGGCATCCGCAGCGTGGTGGAGCTGCAGGACAAGTGCGAGCCCTACGTCGACCGCACCATCGAGCACGCCACCGACGGCGTCACCTACTCCGGGCTGGACAATCTCAAGAGCGGCCGCGCCTACCTGTTCATCGCCAACCACCGCGACATCGTGATGGACCCGGCGTTCTGCAACTACGCCATCTACCACGCCAAGCTGCCGACGCCGCGCATCGCCATCGGTGACAACCTGCTGCAGCGGCCCTTCGTCAGCGACCTGATGCGCCTGAACAAGAGCTTCATCGTGCACCGCTCGATCAGCGGCCGGCGCGAGAAGCTGGCGGCCTACAACACCCTCTCGGCCTACATCAACCACTCGATCCGCCACGATGGCGAGTCGGTGTGGATCGCCCAGGCCGAGGGCCGCGCCAAGGACGGTGACGACCGCACCGACTCGGCGATCCTCAAGATGTTCCACATGAGCCGCAAGGACGAGCCCTTCGCCCAGGTGGTCCGCGAGCTGCACCTGATCCCGGTGTCGATCAGCTACGAGTACGACCCCTGCGACGCCGCCAAGGCCCGCGAGCTGTACACCCGCGCCAGCACCGGCGAATACCGCAAGGCGCCGGGCGAGGACGACGCCAGCATCGCCCTGGGCATCACCGGCTACAAGGGGCGCGTGCAGATCAACTTCGGCGCCGAGATGGACGGCGACTACGCCGACGCCAAGCAGTTGGCCGCCGCCCTGGACCGGCAGATCCTCGGCAACTACCGGCTGTTCCCGGTGCACTACCTGGCCTACGAGATGTCCGAGCTGCGCGACCCGACCCTGGCCGTGCCCGGCGCCGAGAGCCTGTTCGGCGCCGAGGAGTTGCGTCGGGCCCGCGAGCAGTGGCAGCAGCGCCTGCAGGCCTGCCCGCCGGAACACCGCCCCTACCTGGTCCTGCAGTACGCCACCCCGGTGCTGAACCAGTACCGGCTCAAGCAGGCCTGAGCCACCGCATGAACGAAAAGGGCGCCCTCGGGCGCCCTTTTGCATCGCTACGGTGCGTTTTCAGCCCGGCAGGTGGGTGCTGTACTGGCTCAGGCCCACGGCCAGGGCCAGGCAGGCGAAGCCGAAGAGGTAGAAGAAGCGGTTGATCTTGGCCGTCGAGGGCTCGGCCTCGGCCAGCGGCGCGGACGCGCCATCGCCACCGGCGACCAGGCGTTGCAGGGCCTGGCGCTCGCGCCGGCGGGTGGCCAGCAGCAGCCAGGCGCCGGCCAGGGCGAAGAACAGCGCCAGGTCGTTGAGGACCCGGGCGGGATGGGCCTGGAACAGATTCCAGAGCGCCTGCAGCGACATCACGACCTCCACACTTCAGGACTGCACGCCAGGAAGCAAGAAAGCGCCAAGGCCGAGTTCTGTACGAAGCGACGAACCGCGGCGGGTACGTCACGCAACTGAAAGAAAGACGGCCGATTGTATCCGTCAGGAGGACGGCACAGCCAGTTCGGTCGTCTTATTCACGACGAACGTCAGCCTTATCGAGAAGGGTTCTAAGCCTTTTTCACCACCTGGCACATGACTGGCTAGTCACCTTTCGCCATCCGGTATCCCGCCTAGGAGATTCGCCATGCTCGAAATCGTACCCCACGAAAGCGCCTACCTGATCGAACACCTGGATGAGATCGAAGCCGTGGTCACCGACCTCTCCTTCAACGTCCAGGACGACCACTGGCTGGTGTACTGCCAGGCCTGCGGCCACGAACACCTGGACCTGCCGGAAGCCGACGAGCGCCAGCCGGCCTACGAGACCGACCCGTTCCGCCAGGCCGCCGCCTGAATTCCCGCGACCATGAACGAAAAAGCCCGGCACTCCAGGCTGTGTGAAAACCTCAGGATCGGTCCCATTGGTTAAAAAACAACCTGGATTTCGCGTTTCTACGTGGATTCTGGATTGGCTGAATAGCCAAGCCTCTTCAGATTTCACGTAGGAACGCGCTCTTCGAAGAGCCGCTCGGTTTTTCACACAGCCTGACTCGCCGGGCTTTTTCGTTCACGCCGAAGCGATCAGCGCTGGTTCAGGGTCTGCCCGATGGTCGGGTCCTTGAACACGCGGTCCAGGGTGTCGCTGAGCACGTCGCTGACCAGCTTGGTGTTGGTCTGCTGGTTCGGCGCCATGCCGAAGCGCTGGTTCAGCGAGGAACCGTAGCGGCCGCTGTAGCGGCGCCCGCCGGCCTGCACGTCGACGCGGAAGGTCGCGCCTATGGTGGCCTCGGTGACGTAGACGCCGTCCTTGGGCGACTGGTACTTCAGCTCGGCCAGGGTGAGGGTCAGGGTCGGGGCGTTGTAGGCGTTCGGCGAGGGGGTGAAGCCGAGCAGGCGCACCGCCGCCTCGGTCTGGGCCTGCAGCTTGGGAATCACGTCCTGGCTGCGCACGGTGACCGCGCTGGTCTCCGAGTAGAGGCCGCCACGGGTGCCCAGCTCGGTGCTCTGGCGGCCGTCGACCACCTTCACCACCACTGGCTGGCCCTGGCCGACGGCGACCGGCTGGCCCTTGAACACCGGGTCCGGGTTCAGTTGTTGCGGGCTGAGGGCACAGCCGGACAAGGCCAGGGTGCCGGCGGCGATCAGACTGAGCAACAGACGCTGCAACATGTTCGTGTCTCCATGGGTTGGGCTCGGAACGGCGGGCAGTATACCGGCCGTCGGAGCGCCCTGATAGCGCTCTGCAACTTGGACGCTGGCACTTTGTTACAGGTTCCTTGGCGGCGACGCGCGCGAGGACAAGTCGCACCAATCTGGTGCAAAAACAGGAAATCCGGTGACCGGAACTCGGAAAAAAGTCTAAGCCCGAGGGCTTTTTTTGCATTTCGTCGTTATAATCGCGCCCCGATTATAAGGACGCCTCCTGATCGGGTCCCACAGCCCGGCAGCCTCGCGCCTGCCGGCCTGTCACACCCTCCTAGAGAGTCGCCAATTGCGCCGTGGCCACCGGCCTCGCGCTTTGTACCGATCGTTGCGACGACACTTTCAGGCAAGGATTGCCGCGAGTCCCCTCCGAACCGAGTCCGGACCCGCCCGCAGCGACGACCCCCTTTGAGCTTCACGTCTCCATAAGAGCGTGATTTGAAGGTTTTTCACTACTTCACGAGAGTGTGGCGAGCGAGAATGGCGAACGAACACGAAGCTTTGGATGTGCTGCTGGTTGGCGCCGGCATCATGAGCGCAACCCTGGCGACCCTGTTGAAGGAAGTCGAACCCGACACCCGACTGGAGATCGTCGAACTGCAGGAGTCCGGAGCCATCGAGAGCTCCAACCCCTGGAACAACGCCGGTACCGGCCACGCCGGCCTCTGCGAGCTGAACTACACGCCGCAGGCCGCCGACGGCTCCATCGACATCAAGAAAGCGGTGCAGATCAACGCCCAGTTCGAGGTGTCCAAGCAGTTCTGGGCGCACCTGGTGGACAAGGAAGGCTTCGGCAATCCGCGCAACTTCATCAACCCGGTGGCGCACCTGAGCTTCGTCCGTGGCAAGGACGTGTCCTTCCTGAAGAAGCGCTTCGAAACCCTCAGCCAGCACCATGCCTTCGAGTCCATGGTCTACACCGAGGACCGCGAGCAGCTGGCCCAGTGGGCGCCGCTGACCATGCCCGGCCGCCCGGCCGACGAGCAGGTCGCCGCCACCCGCGTGGAGCATGGCACCGACGTCAACTTCGGCGCCCTGACCAACCAGCTGCTGGCCCGCCTGGGCAAGCAGGAAGGCGCGAAGATCAGCTACTTCCAGAGGGTCGTGGGCCTGGAGCGCGACGGCCAGGACTGGATCGTCGACATCAAGAACACCCAGAACGGCCAGTCGCGCAAGATCCGCACGAAGTTCGTCTTCCTCGGCGCCGGCGGCGGCGCGCTGCCGCTGCTGCAGATGTCCGGCATCCCGGAAAGCAAGGGCTTCGGCGGCTTCCCGGTGAGCGGCCAGTGGCTGCGCTGCGACAACCCCGAAGTGGTCAGGCAGCACCAGGCCAAGGTCTACAGCCAGGCCGAGGTCGGCGCCCCGCCGATGTCCGTGCCGCACCTGGACACCCGCGTGGTCGACGGCAAGAAGTCCCTGCTGTTCGGGCCCTACGCCGGCTTCTCCACCAAGTTCCTGCGCCACGGCTCCTTCCTCGACCTGCCGCTGTCGGTGCGCGGCAGCAACCTGATGCCGATGCTGGCGGTCGCCCGCGACAACATGGACCTGACCCGCTACCTGGTGCGCGAAGTCATGCAGTCCATGGACCAGCGCCTGGAAAGCCTGCGCAAGTTCTACCCGCTGGCCAACCCGGCGGACTGGCGCCTGGAAACCGCCGGCCAGCGCGTGCAGATCATCAAGAAGGACACCAAGAAAGGCGGCATCCTGCAGTTCGGCACCGAGCTGGTGGCTTCCGAGGACGGCACCATCGCCGCCCTGCTGGGCGCCTCCCCGGGCGCCTCGGTGACTGTGTCGATCATGCTCGGCCTGCTCGAGCGCTGCTTCCCCGCTCAGTACAAGTCCGAAGCCTGGGGCGCCAAGCTCCGGGAGATCTTCCCGGCCCGCGAGAAGCAGCTGGAGAGCGACGCCTCGGCCTACCGCGAGATCAACGCCTACACCTGGCAGAAGCTGCAGCTGGATCAGTGATCCGGCCCTGACGCAGAAGGCCCGCCATTCGGCGGGCCTTTTCGTTTCCGGGGCGCGGCGTCAGCGGCAGCTGATCATCCAGCCGACGCCGAAGCGGTCGTGGAGCATGCCGAAGCGCTGCGCCCAGAAGGTCTTCTCCAGCGGCATGTCCACCCGCCCCTCCTCGGCCAGCGCGGCGAAGGCCTTCTCCGCCGCCACCACGCTGTGCAGCGCCAGGTGCAGGCTGAAGCCGCCGGGTGGCGCCTCGTGCTCGCCGCGGCCGTCGGACATCAGCACCTCGCTCTGGCCGACCTGCAGGCTGGCATGCATGACCTTCTCGCACCAGCCGTCGGGCACCTGCAGCGGCCCCGGCGCCTCCTCGTAGCGCATCAGCGCGTTGAGCTGCGCGCCCAGCGCCTGCTGGTAGAAGGCGATGGCCTCGTCGCACTGGCCGTGGAAGAACAGATAGGGCTGTACATGCATGTCGGCGTCCTCACCTTGTCGTTGTTCTACCTGCAAGTCTAGGCGGGGGGCCGGGGTTCGCGAGCAAGCTCGCTCCTACAGGGTGGAATGCTCTTCGTAGGAGCGAGGGGGGCGCCCAGCTCTTGCTCGCGAACCATCCAGGCACGAAAAAGCCCGCACAGGGCGGGCTTCTTCACAGCGAGGCCGATCAGCCGCGGGCGGCTTCGATCACCTCGATGTAGGGCTCGGCCTGGCGCTGGTCGCGGATCAGCGCGACGAAGTCCTGGCCCTTGGCATCCCTGGCACCGAGGTCGTAGCCGGCCTCGACGAAGAACTTCACGAAGCGCTCGAAATCGTCGATGCGCAGGCCGCGGTAGGCCTTGATCAGCTTGTGCAGCGACGGCGGGGTATCGTCGGCCGGCTCGACCTCGAGGAACAGCTTGATCGACTCGTCGCCGATCTCTTCGCCAATCACCTGCTTCTTGTCTTTACGCATCGCTCGCTTCTCTCTACGGCACCAGTCGACGGCCCGGCCGTCACCAAAGGCGGGCAGTGTAACCCCGCTGCGGGCGCCGGCTCAACGCAGGCGCACGGCGCCGCTGTGCAGGTCGGCCCAGACGTGGCCGTTGGGGTAGCTGAGGAACTGGCAGTACACCGGGCCGTGGCGCAGCAGGTCGAGCAGCTGGGTGTAGGACGCGGCCGGGTACGACAGGCTCAGGGTGCGGCTGGCGGCGTCGTAGGTGGGCTTCTTCAGGCTCTTGCCTTCGCTGTCGAAGCTGATCAGCACCTGGGTCACGGCGCCGCCCTTGTTCAGCGGCTTGCCCTTCAGGCGCAGCAGCGCCGGGGTGGTGATCGGGATCGGCTGCTGGTTGGACTGGCGCTGGTTGCCCAGCACCACGCTGTATTCGGTGACCTGCAGCAGTTGCTGCTGCTCCGGCGCCTCGCCGCGCAGGTTGTTGTCGTCCGGCGGCAGGAACTGGGCATGGGCCACCGGCGCATCGGCGGCGAACAGCGGCCCGGAGAAGGCCAGGACGGCCAGGCAGAACAGGTGGCGCAACGTCATCGTGAACCCCGCGGGAAAACTCGTCCGGCACTCTAGCACGGGGCCGCCGGCACTCGTACAGGCACTTGGTGAGGGTTTCGATGCATTGATAAAATTCGATGCATTCGCCCATTCACATGCCACGAAGTGGATGCAGGAACCCCATGCTGCACAACGTCTCCGACCTCGACCTGCGCCTGCTGCGCATCTTCGCCACCGTGGTGCGCTGCGGCGGCTTTTCCGCCGCCCAGGGCGAGCTGGGCATGGGCCAGTCGACCATCAGCACGCACATCGCCAGCCTGGAGACGCGCCTGGGCTACCGCCTGTGCGAACGCGGCAAGAGCGGCTTCCGCCTGACCGACAAGGGCGCCCTGGTGCTGCAGCACGGCCAGGCGCTGTTCGCCGCCCTGGGCGACTTCCGCGACCAGGTGCAATCCCTGGCCGGGCGCCTGGTGGGCGAGCTGCGCATCGGCCTGGCGGACAACATCGCCACCCTGCCCGATGCGCGCATCCACGAGGCCCTGGCACGCTTCGGCCGGCGCGACCAGGAGGTACGCCTGCAGCTGTCCATCGGCTCCTCCACCGAGCTGGAACGCCAGGTGCTGGGCGGCGAGCTGCACCTGGCCATCGCCTGCTCCAGCCGGCATCTGCCGAACCTGCGCTACCGCCCGCTGTACAGCGAACGGGTGGCGGTGTTCTGCGGCCGCGGGCACCCGCTCTTCGACCACCAGGCACCCAGCCAGGCCGACCTGGAGGCCTGCGCCTGGGTGCAGTACGGCCACGCCCAGGCCGACGTCCAGCTGCCGGCCGACCCGCGGCGCAGCACGGCGCTGGCCGGCAACATGGAAGCGGTGGTGCACGCCGTGCGCGCCGGCACCCACCTGGGCTACCTGCCGACGCACTATGCGCAGCGCTGGGTGGACCTGGGCGAGATGCGCCCGCTGCTCGCCGGGCGGCTCGGCTACGGCATCGAGCACAGCCTGCTGCTGCGCGACGACACGGGGCACAACCAGGCCCTGCAGGCGCTGGTGGAGGACCTTTGCGCAGTGCATGGCGTGTCCCTGCCCTAGGGATCTCATCCGCGAATCGCGCCGGGGCATCCCAGCTTCCCGTAGGAGCGAGCTTGCTCGCGAACCGCATGGCACCGCGTTTGTTCGCGAGCAAGCTCGCTCCTACGAAGAGCACCTCGGCGCAATAGGAGCGGGCCCTGCCCGCGATTCGCGCGCAGGGCGCGCTCCTACAGGGGAACGATGTGGGCGGGGCAGGTAGGGCGCATGACCGTTCGCGGTTATCCGCCGTTGGTCCCGGGACCGAAATGCCTCGATCGTCAGCGCGGCGCGGTGATGTGCTTGACGCCGAGGAACGCCGACAGGCCCCAGGGCCCCAGCTCGCGGCCGATGCCGCTGGCCTTGCCGCCACCCCAGGAGGTCTGCGGGAACACCACCTGCGGCGAGTTCAGCCAGACGTGGCCGGCCTCCAGGCGCTCGGCGACGCGCTGGGCGCGCGCCAGGTCGGCGCTGACCACGGTGGCGGCCAGGGCGAAATCGCAGTCGTTGGCCTGGCGCAGGGCGTCGGCCTCGTCGCGGAAGCGGCGCACGCAGAGCACCGGGCCGAAGATTTCCTCGCGCCACAGGCGGCTGTCTTCCGGCACGTCGACGTAGACGGTCGGGCGGATGAACCAGCCCTCGCCCGCCTCGCCGCCGGTCAGGCAGGCCAGGCCTTCGTCGCGGGCGATGGCGAAGTAGTCCCGCACCTTGCGGAACTGCGCTTCACTGGTCATCGGCCCCATGTCGGTCTCGCCGGCCAGCGGGTCGCCGACGCGCAGCGCCTCCACCGCCACCTTCAGGCGCGCCAGCAGTTCGTCGGCGATGCCCTCCGCCACCAGCAGGCGCGAGGTGGCCGAGCACATCTGCCCGGCGTTCCAGTACACGCCGGCGATGATCCACTGCACGGCGTCGTCCAGGTCGCTGTCGGCGAACACCAGGATCGGCGACTTGCCGCCCAGCTCCAGGCCCACCGGCAGGGTGCGCGCGGCGGCGGCCTGCATGACCTTGCGGCCGACGGCGTTGCTGCCGGTGAAGGACAGCTTGTCGATGCCGCCATGGCCGGAGATGGCGGCGCCAGCATCGGCCAGGCCCGGCACCAGGTTCAGCACGCCGGCGGGCAGGCCGATGGCGTCGGCGACCTCGCCCAGCACCAGCTCGACCAGCGGGGTGATCTCCGAGGGCTTGAGCACCACCGTGCAGCCGGCGGCCAGGGCCGGGGCGACCTTCCAGGCGCTGGTCACCAGGGGGAAATTCCAGGGCACGATCAGCCCGGCCACGCCCACCGGCTCGAAGCGCGTCTGCGAGCGGAAACCGGCGTCGGGCAGCGCCACCTCGGCGTTCTGCCGGGCGTCCAGGCCATCGGCCAATTCGGCGTAATAGGCGAAGGTGGCGATGGCGTCGCCGACGTCGATCTCCGCCTCCAGGCGCGGCTTGCCGCTGGCGCGCATCTGCAACTCGACCAGCGCCTCGCGGCGGGCCTCCAGTTGCTCGGCGAAACCGCGCAGGTAACGCGCACGCTCGGCGCCACGGGTCTCGCGCCAGCTGGCGAAGGCGCGGCGGGCGGCGGCCACGGCCAGGTCGACCTCGGCGGCGCCGGCGGCGGCCACGGCTGGCAGCGGCTCGCGGGTGGCGGGGTTGATCGGCTGCAGGGTGGCGCCGCTGGCGGCGTCGCGCCACTGGCCGTCGATGTAGAGCTGGGTGCGCATGGTGACCTCGGGGTGGTTTCAGCGAGGCCGGCAGGATAGGCGGGGAATGGATCGGCAAAAATGCATATCGACGCATGCATGCATCGAGGTTTGTCGATGTGTAGGAGCGAGCTTGCTCGCGAACGGATTCCGCAGCGGGGGTTCGTTCGCGAGCAAGCTCGCTCCTACGAAAAGCCCCCGCATGACGCGGGTGTCAGGCCAAAAACTGCGCCCGCATCCAGGCCAGGTACCCGGCCGCGCCGGGCTCGCCCTCGCGCGGGGCCCAGGCGCCGCGCTCGTCGTCGGCCAGGGCCTGGTAGGGGCCGGCCTTGCACTCGAAGATCAGGCTGTCCGGCGCCAGCGCCACCAGGGCGTGGAAGGTGCCCGGCGGCAGGTCCACGCCGGGGCAGTCGCCCTCGGGCGACAGCTCGCGGGTGGCGAGCAACTCGCCGGCCTCGGAGAAGACCAGCAGGCCCAGGCGCCCCCTGAGCACGATGATGCTCTCGGCCTTGTCGGGGCTGCGGTGGCAGTGCGGCTGCACGTAGGTGTCCGGCTGCAGCGCATTGAGCAGCCGGTGGCAGGGCTCGTCCATCGCGTGCAGGTTGTGGTGCTGGCGGCGGCGCGGGTTGGCGGCCGCCTGCCCGGCCAATTCGGCGAACAGGGCCTGGTCGAGGAAGCGCGGCCCGGCCACGGCTCAGAGGCCCTTGACGGCGAAGATGCCCGGGGCGTTGCGCCAGTAGCCCTTGTAGTCCATGCCGTAGCCGAAGATGTAGCGGTCCACGCAGGACAGGCCGACGTAGTTGGCCTTCAGGTCCGGGCGCGCCTTGCGGTCGTGGTCCTTGTCGATCAGCACCGCGGTGTGCACCTCGCGGGCGCCGGCGTGGCGGCAGAAGTCGATGATCGCCGAGAGGGTGTGCCCTTCGTCGAGGATGTCGTCGACGATCAGCACGTCGCGGTCGATGAAGGAGATTTCCGGCTTGGCCTTCCAGAACAGCTCGCCGCCGGTGGTCTCGTTGCGGTAGCGGGTGGCGTGCAGGTAGGACAGCTCCAGGGGGAAGTCCAGCTTCGGCAGCAGCTTGCCGGAGAAGATCAGCCCGCCGTTCATCACGCAGAACACCACCGGGTTGCGCTCGGCCAGGTCCGCGTTGATCGCCAGGGCGACGCGGCCGATGGCGGCGTCCACTTCGGCGTCGTTGTACAGGCAATCGGCTTCGGCCATGACTTGGCGGATGTGCGCGAGATCGACGGACATTGGCGGGCTCTCCCGGAAAAAGTGCGCAAAGGTACCCATCCCTCTGCCCTGGAGCAAGTACCGGCGGACGAAAGTCGCCGACAATCCCGCGCCAGGCCAGGCGGGTTCCCGCAGCCGGTAGCCGGCGGCTATTTGTCGCGCACCGACTGCCAACTGCCCCTAAGATGCTTTACGCTACCGCAATTTTTTGCCAGCCCCCTCCCGGAGACCCGTCCATGCCCGTGCACGAGATTCGCCATCCCCTGATCCGCCACAAGATCGGACTGATGCGCCGCCACGATATCAGCACCAAGAATTTCCGCGAGCTGGCCCAGGAAGTGGGCGCCCTGCTGACCTACGAAGCGACCGCCGACCTGCCGCTGGAGAACTACGAGATCCCCGGCTGGGCCGGCTCGGTGCAGGTGGAGAAGATCGCCGGCAAGAAGATCACCGTGGTGCCCATCCTGCGCGCCGGCATCGGCATGCTCGACGGCGTGCTCAGCCTGATCCCCGGGGCCAAGGTCAGCGCCGTGGGCGTGGCGCGCAACGAACAGACCCTGCAGGCGCACACCTACCTGGAGAAGCTGGCGCCGGACATCGCCGAGCGCCGCGCGCTGATCATCGACCCGATGCTGGCCACCGGCGGCTCCATGGTCGCCACCATCGACCTGCTGAAGAAGGCCGGCTGCAAGGAAATCCGCGCCATGGTGCTGGTGGCCGCGCCCGAGGGCATCAAGGCGGTGGCCGACGCGCACCCGGACGTCATCATCTATACCGCCTCGATCGACCAGGGGCTGAACGAGAACGGCTACATCATCCCCGGCCTGGGCGATGCCGGCGACAAGATCTTCGGCACCAAGCAGAAGGACACCTGATCCATGGCCGACGAATTCAATGACCCGCTGTGGCGCCAGGTCATTTCCGGCGCGCAGATGCTCTTCGTGGCCTTCGGCGCCCTGGTGCTGATGCCGCTGATCACCGGCCTGGACCCGAACGTGGCGCTGTTCACCGCCGGCTTCGGCACCCTCATGTTCCAGTTGGTGACCGGGCGCCAGGTGCCGGTGTTCCTGGCCTCCAGCTTCGCCTTCATCACTCCGATCATCCTCGCCAAGGGCCAGTTCGGCCTGGCCGCGACCATGGGCGGGGTGGTCGCCGCCGGTTTCGTCTACACCTTCCTGGGCCTGGCGGTGAAGATCAAGGGCACCGGCTTCATCGACCGCCTGCTGCCGCCGGTGGTGATCGGCCCGGTGATCATCTCCATCGGCCTGGCCATGGCGCCGATCGCCGCCAACATGGCCATGGGCAAGGCCGGCGACGGCACCGAGCTGATCCCCTACCGCACCGCCATGCTGATTTCCATGCCGGCGCTGGTCACCACCCTGATCGTCGCCGTGTTCGGCAAGGGCATGCTGCGCCTGGTGCCGATCATCAGCGGCGTGCTGGTGGGCTACGCGCTGTCCTTCGTGTTCGGCGTGGTCGACGTGGCCAAGATCGTTGCCGCGCCCTGGCTGGAACTGCCGAAGTTCACCGCGCCGGAATTCAACTGGCAGGCCATCCTGTTCATCGTCCCGGTGGCCCTGGCCCCGGCCATCGAGCACATCGGCGGGGTGATCGCCGTGGGCGGGGTGACCGGCAAGAACTACCTGAAGACCCCGGGCCTGCACCGCACCCTGCTGGGCGACGGCATCGCCACCTCCGCCGCCGGCCTGTTCGGCGGCCCGCCGAACACCACCTACGCCGAGGTCACCGGCGCGGTGATGCTGACCAAGAACTACAACCCGAAGATCATGACCTGGGCGGCGGCGTTCGCCATCGGCCTGGCCTTCGTCGGCAAGTTCGGCGCCATCCTGCAGAGCATCCCGGTGCCGGTGATGGGCGGCATCCTCTGCCTGCTGTTCGGCACCATCGCCTCGGTGGGCATGAACACCCTGATCCGCCACAAGGTCGACCTGTCCCAGGCGCGCAACCTGTGCATCGTCTCGGTGACCCTGGTGTTCGGCATCGGCGGCGTGCTGATCGGCTCGGGCACGGGCCCGGACGACTTCGGCCTGAAGGGCATCGCCCTGTGCGCCATCGTCGCCATCCTCCTGAACCTGATCCTGCCCGGCGAGGAAGGCTGGCAGAACAAGGCGCTGGAGGAAGGCGCCAAAGAGAGCGAACACCCGTGAGCCCCGGGCGCCCCGGACCGACGAAAGGACCGGGGCGCCGCTGCCGAGGCTGCCGTAGACTCCCCTCGGCGACTGCGAACGCCTGCCAGAGCTGGTAGTCCACAGAAGAGGGAAGCGCACAGTCCCGGAGGTAAATGTCATTTCCGTCTGCCGTAACGCCCTGCGCCCCGCCCTGAACGGAGCGCGCCCCACCCGCCCGCAGGCCCGGCCATGAGCCGTGCCTGGTGGCTGCTGATCGCCCTGCTCGGCGCCTCGCTGGTGCCGCTGGTGCTGGGCGGCCGGCCGATGCTCGAGCAACTGGCGCGCTTCCCGCTGGACAGCCTGCTGCTGTTGCTCGGCATGATCCTGCTGTGCTGGCTGATCAATGCCCAGAAGCTGCGCGTGCTGCTGGCCGGCCGCGCCGGGCCGCTGAGCCAGCGGCAGTCGATCGGCATCATCATGGCCTCGGAGTTCGCCTTCTACGCCACCCCCGGCGGCAGCGGCGCGCCGCTGACGCTGATGGCCCTGCTGGCCCGCCGAGGCCTGCGCCCGGCACAGAGCAGCGCGATCTTCGCCGTCGACCAGCTCAGCGACCTGCTGTTCTTCCTCAGCGCCCTGCTGGTGGTGCTGTGCTACACGCTGTCCCACAGCCTGAGCCCGAACCTGGAATCCTCGCTGCTGGTCAGCGCCGTGCTGCTGGGCGGCATCCTCGCCGGCGTGGTGCTGCTGGCGCGCTTCCAGCGCCGGGTGATCCGCGCCAACGGCCGCCTGCTGGCGCGCCTGCACGTCGGGCCGCGACGGCGCCTGCACCTGGCGCGCAAGCTGCTGCACTTCCGCGACAGCATCGTCACCAGCCTCAAGCAGCCACGCCGGCGCCTGGCCCTGGTGTTCCTGCTCACCAGCTGCCACTGGCTGCTGCGCTTCTCGGTGCTCTACCTGATCCTCCAGGCCATGGGCGTGGAACTGCACTGGGCCTGGACCTTCCTGATCCAGCTGCTGTCCCTGGCCGCCGGCCTGGCCACCCTGCTGCCGGGCGGCGCCGGCGGCACCGAGCTGACCTCGCTGGCGCTGCTCAGCCCGCTGGTGGGCAAGCCGACCGCGGCCGCGGCCATCCTGGTCTGGCGGGTGGTGACCTACTACTTCTACCTGGTGGCGGGCGCGCCGGTGTTCGCCATCATGGCCGGCCGCCCGCTGCTGCGCCGCCTGGTCGGCCTGCGCAACCGCGACGCTTAGGCGCCGGCCCTGCCGGCGGTATCGCGGACGGAGTCCTCCTGCGAGGAAACTCAATGCCTCACGACAACCGTAGGAGCGGGCCCTGCCCGCGATTTCGCGCGCAGGGCGCGCTCCTACAGGGGAATGGCGCGGGTGGGGCAGCTGGGTATCGCAAGCTCAACCCCTCCTATGCCGCCCCCTTGCAACCCGTAGGGCGCATAACGCCTAAGGCGTTATCCGCCGCCGCCGTCGGGCACCGGCGTTCCGGCCGGCGGCGGATAACCGCGAACGGTTATTCGCCCTACGGTCGAGCATGGTCGTAGGGCCCTGCCCGCGATTTCGCGCGCAGGGCGCGCTCCTACAGGGGAATGGCGCGGGTGGGGCAGTTGGGTATTGCAAGCCCAACCCCTCCTATGCCGCCCCCTTGCAACCCGTAGGGCGCATAACGCCTACGGCGTTATCCGCCGCCGTCGGGCACCGGCGTTCCGGCCGGCGGCGGATAACCGCGAGCGGTTATTCGCCCTACGGTCGAGCATGGTCGTAGGGCCCTGCCCGCGATTTCGCGCGCAGGGCGCGCTCCTACAGGTGGGGCAGCGGTGGTGCCGTCCGCGATGGCCAGGCATCCACACCATGCCGCTACTCTTACGGCACCAGCACCGCCGCGCCCTGGAAGCGCCCGTGGCGCAGGTCGTCCAGGGCCTGGTTGGCCTGCTCCAGCGGGTAGCGCTGCACCTCGGTGCGCACCCCGGCGCGGACGGCCACGGGGAAGAACTCCAGGCCGTCGCGGCGGGTCAGGTTGGCCACCGAGACCAGCTCGCGCTCGCCCCACAGGATCGAATAGGGGAAGCTGGGGATGTCGCTCATGTGGATGCCGGCGCAGACCACCCGGCCGCCCTTGCGCACGGCGCGCAGCGCGGCGGGCACCAGTTCGCCGGCCGGGGCGTAGATGATCGCCGCGTCCAGCATCTGCGGCGGCGCCTGGTCGGACGGGCCGGCCCAGGCGGCGCCCAGGGAACGGGCGAAGGCCTCGGCGGCGTGGTCGCCGGGCCGGCTGAAGGCGTAGACCTCGCGCCCCTGCCAGCGCGCCACCTGCAGCACGATGTGCGCCGCCGCGCCGAAGCCATAGAGGCCCAGGCGCCGGCCGTCGCCGGCCTTGACCAGCGAGCGCCAGCCGATCAGCCCGGCGCACAGCAGTGGCGCCAGCTCGGCGTCGTCGCCCGCCTCGCCCAGGGCGAAGGTGAAGCGCGCGTCGGCCACCACGTATTCGGCATAGCCGCCCGGCCGGGTGTAGCCGGTGAATTGCGGCGCGTCGCAGAGGTTTTCCCTGTCATGGGTGCAGGGCGGGCAGTGGCCGCAGGTATGCCCCAGCCAGGGCACGCCGACCCGCTGGCCCGGGGCGAAACCCTCGACGCCTTCGCCCAGGGCATCGACGTAGCCGACGATCTCGTGCCCGGGGATCACCGGCAGGGGCACCGCCGGCAGCTCGCCGTCGACCACGTGCAGGTCGGTGCGGCAGACCCCGCAGGCCGCCACGCGCACGCGCAGCTCGCCGGGGCCGGGTTGCGGCATGGGCAGCTCGCGCAATCGCAGCGGCTGGCCCACCTGTTCGAGCACCATGGCGCGCATGGCTCACCTCCGCATACGGCTAGTCGATCAGGGTTTCTTCGGCGGCGCCTCGGGGCACGGCCGGTCGTCCTGCAGCTCGCGCCAGAGCTCGGCGGCACCGGGGAACTCGGTGCCGTCCTCCTCGCTCAGGGCGTCGAGGTCGTAACGGCTGGTACAGCCCTCGCCCAGGGTGGGCGGCGGGGTGGCGGTACCGGGGGCTTTTTCGTCGGCCATGGCCGGGCTCTCCTATCGCAGGTTCGCCCGGCCGGCGTGGCTCAGTCGAACACCACGGTCTTGTTGTCGTGCACCAGCACGCGGTCTTCCAGGTGATAGCGCAAACCGCGCGCCAGCACCATCTTTTCCACGTCCTTGCCCAGGCGCACCATCTCCTCGACGTTGTCACGGTGGCTGACGCGCACCACGTCCTGCTCGATGATCGGGCCGGCGTCCAGTTCCTCGGTGACGTAGTGGCAGGTCGCGCCGATCAGCTTCACGCCGCGCAGCGAGGCCTGGTGGTAGGGCTTGGCGCCGATGAACGAGGGCAGGAAGCTGTGGTGGATGTTGATCACCTGGTGGCGGTACTTCTGGCACAGGTCCGGCGGCAGGATCTGCATGTAGCGCGCCAGCACCACGTTGTCGGCCTGGTGCTCGTCGATCAGCCGCGACACCTCGTCGAAGGCCGGCTGCTTGTTCTTCGCATCCACCGGCACGTGGAAGTACGGGATGCCGTGCCACTCGACCATGCTGCGCAGGTCGTCGTGGTTGGCGATCACGCAGGGGATCTCGCAGTCCAGCTCGCCGCTGTGCCAGCGGTGCAGCAGGTCGGCCAGGCAGTGCGACTCGCGGCTGGCCATCAGCACCACGCGCTTCTTCACCGCCGAGTCGGTGATGCGCCAGACCATGTTGAACTCGCGGGCGATGGGGGCGAAGGCCTGGCGGAACCCGTCGAGGTCGAACGGCAGGGAGTCGGCGCGAATCTCGTGCCGCATGAAGAACCAGCCGTTGTCGTTGTCGGAGTGATGACTGGCCTCGGTGATCCAGCCGTTGTAAGTGGCCAGGAAATTACTCACCTTGGCGACGATGCCGACCCCGTCGGGACAGGCGATCACCAGTCGGAAAGTGCGCATGGGTGTAGCTCCAGATACTTCGCGAAGGCCGCCATTCTAGCGGCTGCCCGGGAAAACCGCGACCGCTGGCGGGGGACATTCGGACGCGTCCGGATTTAACTGCGGGGACAATGCGTCTATCCGGGCAACTTAAATATTACGTTAAGTAGTGAGAAAACTTTACTTGATGGTTTACTCAAACAAATCGCCTGACTATTATTGGAAATACTAATATTCCAGCCACGCTTGACCTCAAGACAAGGTACCCCGACATGTCACTGATCAATGAGTACCGCGCCACCGAAGAAGCCATCAAGGAACTTCAAGAGCGCCTCAAGTCCCTGGAGAAGGACGACAAGCTGAAGAAGGAACTGGAGTTCGAAGAGAAACTCCGCACGCTCATGGGTGGCTATGGCAAGTCCCTGCGTGACATCCTCGCGCTGCTCGATCCGGACGCCAAACTGAGCAAGGCCCCGCGTGCCGCCAAGGCCACCGGCAGCAAGCGCGCGCGCAAGGTCAAGCAATACAAGAACCCGCACAACGGCGAAGTCATCGAAACCAAGGGCGGCAACCACAAGACGCTCAAGGAATGGAAGGCCAAGTGGGGCGCCGACACCGTCGAGAGCTGGGCCACCCTGCTGGGCTGAACCCCGCGCCAGGCGAAAACGCCAGCTTCGGCTGGCGTTTTTTATTGCCCGCGAACAACTCGCGGAACACTAAAGGCAATAACGCTGACGCAAGACAGCGGCATATGCCTGCCACTCCTGCAGCAATGCCCTGCCCTGCAGCCCAGTATTTTCGAGCTGTTCAGCCAAAGCCACTTCGAAGTTCGCGAGGGTATTGGGCGCGCCGTACTCGTCGAGCATCAGACGGCAACGGCAGAACTCTCGCCATTGTTCCTGCTCCGCGGCAGACAAAGTTTCCGGAAAATTCCGCGCGCGATAACGGAACAGAAGTTCCACCAAGCGTGGATCGTCGAATGGCCATTGTTCTCGCCCGAGGCGCACCGGGTCCGCCTGGCGCACCTGTTCGCAGAGCCGACGGTCACGGTCGCCGATAAAACCGTCATATAGCTGCTGTTCCGGATCCTCGCTGCCGGCGAAGTTCTCCTGCGCATATATCGCGGCCAGCTTGTCCTGCCACAGCGGTTTACCTTCGACCAGCAGCCGTTCGCGTTCGCGCCAGGCCGCCAGGTCGATGCCCAGGCGCGCCTGGTCCTGCTCGCGCAGCACCGCCAGCGGCGCCAGCACCGGGCAGCGGTTGACGTGCACCAGCTTCAGCGGCACCGGCAGCTCGCCCTCGCCCAGTTCCTCGCGGCGGGTGTACAGGCGCTGGCGCAGGGCCTCCGCATCCAGCTCCAGCAACGGCGCCGGGTCCAGCCCCAGGTCGCAGACGATCAGGGCATTGCGGTTGCGCGGGTGCCAGGCCAGGGGCAGCACCAGCGACAGGAAGCTGCGCGCCGCCGAGAAACGCCCGGACACATGCACCAGCGGCTTGAGCAGCTGCACCTGGTCGAGCACCGCGTGCTTGCCGCGCAGGCGGTAGAGGAAGTCGTAGAGCTTGGGCTGGCGCTGGCGGACCAGCCGGGCCATGGCGATGGTCGCGCGCACGTCGGACAGGGCGTCGTGGGCCTGGCCGTGCTCCAGGCCGTTGGCCTCGGTGAGGCGCTCCAGCTTGAGGGTGACCATCCCTTCCTCGTTCAGCGGCCACTGGATGCCTTCCGGGCGCAGCGCGTAGGCGGTGCGCACCAGGTCGATCAGGTCCCAGCGGCTGTTGCCGCCCTGCCATTCGCGGGCGTAGGGGTCGAAGAAGTTGCGGTAGAGGCTGTAGCGGGTGACCTCGTCGTCGAAGCGCAGGGTGTTGTAGCCGGCCACGCAGGTGCCCGGGCGCGACAGCTCGGCGTGCAGGCGGGTCATGAACTCGGCCTCGCCCAGGCCCTGCTCTTCCAGGCGCTGCGGGGTGATACCGGTGATCAGGCAGGCCGCCGGGTGCGGCAGAATGTCGTCGCTGGGGCGGCAGTAGAAGTTCAGCGGCGCCTCGATCTCGTTGAGCGCCTCGTCGGTGCGGATGCCGGCGACCTGCAACGGGCGGTCGCGGCGTGGATCGATGCCGGTGGTCTCGTAGTCGTACCAGAAGATGCTGGCGGTCATGGCGCTCTCCCTTGGCCTGGCCGGGCAGTCTATCACCCCGCCATGGGCTGCCCGGAAGCTCGCTATCGGTTATGGTGTAGGCGCGGTTTCTTTCACCATCACCAAGGATTGGCTCATATGAACCAGGAACTCGAACAGAACCCCTACGCCACGCCGGCCAGCCAGCTGCAACAGAACCCCACGGGCGCGGGCGCGCCCGGCATCGAGGAAGCCCTCGCCCGCGGCTATGACTTCCGCATCGGCGACGTGCTGGGCGAAGCCTGGCGCAAGGTCAAGGGCATGAAGGGCACGCTGGTGGTCGCGGCCATCATCTACGCCGTGGCGGTCAACCTGCTGAGCTTCGTCATCGCCTTCGTCCTCGGCCTGCTGGGCCTGATCCACGACTCCGAACCCGGCGCGCTGCAAATCATCGTCAGCGTCCTCGCCGGCGCGCTCTGCTACCCGCTGCTGGCCGGGCTGAACATGATCGGCATCCGCCGCGCCGCCGACCAGCCGGCGACCATCAACGAGCTGTTCGCCTACTTCGGCCTGTTCGTCCCGCTGCTCGTCACCGGCCTGGCGATCACCGTGCTGACCTACCTGGGCCTGATCCTGCTGGTGCTGCCGGGCATCTACCTGGGCGTCTCCTATGCCCTGGCCATCCCGCTGGTGGTGGAGCGCGGGCTGTCGCCCTGGCAGGCCATGGAGGCCTCGCGCAAGGCCGTCGGCCAGCACTGGTTCAAGGTCTTCGGCCTGTTCCTGGCGCTCGGCCTGATCATGATGCTCAGCGCCATCCCGCTGCTGATCGGCCTGGTGTGGACGCTGCCGCTGGCCTTCATCGCCATCGGCGTGCTCTACCGCACCATCTTCGGCGTGCTGCCGCCGGCCAACTGAGCCCCGCGCCGCCCCGGCGACCTCGCCGGCGCGGCGCTTTTCGGAGCGCTTGGCGTTTCGACACGCAGCGGGTTGCGCAGGAACGCCAACAGCCCCTAGCATCTGGATTTCCCTTCAGCGACTGCCAACGCCCTTGATCGCCGCCGCGCCACCACGCCCCGCCAGCCCGCCGCTGGACACCCGCTACCAGGTGGAAACCCCGGAAGGCATCGACCTTTTGCTGCGCCCGGCCGGGCCGGTGGCCCGCGCCCTGGCCTACCTGATCGACCTGGGCATCCGCGTGCTGCTGATGCTGGTGATGTACATCCTGCTGGCCTTCCTCGGCCAGCTCGGCACCGGCCTCGGCCTGCTGCTCACCTTCCTCGTCACCTGGTGGTACATGGTCTTGTTCGAAGTGCTCAACCAGGGGCGTTCGCCCGGCAAGCAGGTCATGGGCCTACGCGTGGTCCACGACGACGGCACGCCGGTCGGCTGGTCCGCCTCGCTGCTGCGCAACCTGCTGCGCTTCGCCGACATCCTGCCCTTCGGCTACACCCTGGGCCTGCTGGCCTGCCTGTCCAACCCGGCGTTCAAGCGCCTGGGCGACCTGGCCGCCGGCACCCTGGTGATCTACCGCGACCCGCCGCCAAGCCGGCCGCAGGTCCCGCAGGTGCCGCCGCTGCTGCCGCCGTGCCCGCTGAGCCTGGCCGAGCAGCGCGCCGTCACCGGCTTCAGCGAGCGCGCCGCGGGCCTGTCGGCGGCGCGCCGCGAGGAACTGGCGGGGATTCTCGCCGAGCCCCTGGGCGTGCCCGCGGAACAGGCCGAGGCGCGCCTGGCCGGCATCGCCAGCGGCCTGCTCGGCGGAGGCCTGGCGCCATGAAGCAGAGCCTGTTCGAGCAACGCCACCGCAACGACTGGAAGCGCTTCGCCAAGCGCCTGGAACAGCTGGAGGGCGGCAAGCGCGAGGAATCCACCCGCGACGGCAACTTCGCCAGCGACTACCGCAGCCTCTGCCAGCAACTGGCCCTGGCCCAGGACCGCGGCTACAGCAGCCACCTGATCGACCACCTGCAGCAACTGGCCATGCGCGGCCACCAGCAGTTCTACCGCCACCGCAGCCACCTGGGCGCGCGGCTGATCGGCTTCCTGCTGGCCGGCTTCCCGCGCCTGGTGCGCGAGCAGTGGCGCGCCATCGCCGTCGCCAGCCTGCTGTTCTACGGCAGCCTGCTGTTCATGGGCCTGCTGGTGTACTGCTTCCCCGACCTGGTCTACAGCGTGCTCAGCGCCGAGCGGGTGGCGGAAATGGAAAGCATGTACGCCCCCGACGCCGCGCGCCTGGGCCCGCTGGGCGAGCGCGGCGCCGGGGACAACTGGCAGATGTTCGCCTTCTACGTGATGAACAACATCGGCATCGCCTTCCAGACCTTCGCCAGCGGCCTGCTGTTCGGCCTGGGCAGCCTGTTCTTCCTGTTCTTCAACGGCCTGATGATAGGCGCGGTGGCCGGCCACCTGACGCAGATCGGCTACGTGCAGACCTTCTGGTCCTTCGTCATCGGCCACGGCGCCTTCGAGCTGACCGCCATCACCTTCGCCGGCGCCGCCGGGCTCAAGCTCGGCTGGGCGCTGCTCGCCCCCGGGCGCCTGAGCCGCGGCGAGGCGCTGCGGCAGGCAGCGGCCAAGGCCATCCAGCTGGTCGCCGGGGTGATACTGCTGCTGCTCGCCGCCGCCTTCGTCGAGGGCTACTGGTCCTCGCTCACGCGCTTCCCGGCCACGGTCAAGTACGGCGTCGGCGCCGTGCTCTGGCTGCTGGTGGGCAGCTACTTCCTGTTCGCCGGACGCCAGCGCCATGCGCCTGACTGACGCCAGCGTGGCGATCCGCCCGCGCAGCGCCTGGGAAGCGCTGGACCTCGGCGTGCTGCTGGCGCGGCGCCACGCCGGGCTGCTGATGGCCAGCTGGGCGCTGGTCACGCTGCCGGTGTTCGCCCTGCTCAGCCTGCTGCTGTGGGACTACTCCAGCCTGGCCATCCTGGTCTTCTGGTGGCTGAAGCCGGCCTTCGAGCGCCTGCCGCTGTACATCCTCTCCCGCGCCCTGTTCGCCGATACCCCGACGCTGCGCCAGGCCCTGCGCGCCTTCCCCGGCCTGCTCCGGCGCCAGCTGCTGCCCAGCCTGCTGTGGCGGCGCTTCAGCCCGACGCGCAGCTTCGACCTGCCGGTGCTGCAGCTCGAAGGCCTCGCCGGGCAGGCGCGCAGCCAGCGCCTGGTGGTGCTGGGCCAGCGCAACGCCGGCGGCGCCACCTGGCTGACGGTGGTCGGCATGCACTTCGAGCTGGCCCTGTACCTGGGGCTGATGGCGCTGCTCTACCTGATGCTGCCGCAGCAGTGGCTGTCGGACTGGAAATGGCAGGCCCTGCTGGATGCCCTGCAGGGCGACTGGCAATGGCTGGAGCACCTGTCCAACCTGCTCTACGCCCTGGTCCTGGTGGTCTGGGAACCGGTCTACGTGGCCTGCGGCTTCACCCTCTACCTCAACCGCCGCACCGAGCTGGAGGCCTGGGACATCGAACTGGTGTTCCGCCGCCTGCGCCAGCGCCTGGTCGGCAGCGCCTACGCCCTGCTGCTGGTGTGCGCCGGCGCCCTGGCGCTGCTGCCCGGCAGCGCGCCCTGGGCCGCGGAAAGCGCCACCAGCTGCCCGCTCCCCAACCAGGACCCGAACGGCCCCGAGGCCGCGCGCCTGCTGCACCAGAAGCTGACCAGCGAGCAGTCGCGCCAGGCCGTCGACGCCCTGCTCGACGCCCCGCCCTTCCGCAACAGCGAGACGGTCACCCGCTGGCGCCTGGGCGAGCCGCCCAAGGAGAAGGCCGGCAAGGGCAACGAGGACGACCTCAAGGCCTTCTTCGACGCCCTGGCCCACTGGCGGCCGCTGGGCCTGGTCCTGCAGTCGCTGCAGACGCTGCTGTGGGCCGCGCTGGTCGCCGCCGTGGTCCTGCTGCTGTGGCGCTACCGCGAATGGCTGCGCCTGTTCGCCACCCGCCTGGGCCTGCCGCAGAAGGCCCGGCGCGAGACGCCGGCGGTGCTGTTCGGCCTGGAACTGGCCCCCGAAAGCCTGCCCGAGGACATCGCCAGCGCCGCCGAGCGGCTCTGGGACGAACAGCCCCGCCTGGCCCTGGGCCTGCTCTACCGCGCCCTGCTCAGCCGCCTGCTGCACGACTACCGGGTGCCGCTGCGCGACTCCAGCACCGAAGGCGAGGTGCTGGGCCAGGTGCAAGGCCTGCAGCAGCCCGAGCTGGACCGCTACGCGCGGGAACTGACCCTGCACTGGCAGGCCCTCGCCTACGGCCACCGCCCGCCGCCCGGCGAGCTGCGCCAGGCGCTGTGCGACGGCTGGCGCCGGCTGTTCGGCCCGGGAGCGCCGGCATGAGCCGCTCCACCCGCTGGCTGCTCGGCGTGCTGGTGCTGCTGGTCGGCGCCGCCGTGGCCTGGTACCTGTACCAGCACCTGCGGCCCTACCCGGAGAAGATCGAGCACGGCGCCTCCCCCGAGGCCCGCGCCAACCCCTACCTGGCCGCCGAACGCTTCCTCCGCGGCCGCGGCCTGCAGGTCGACAGCGCCAAGGGCCTGGAAGTACTCGACGGCCTGCCCAGCCGGGGCCGCACCCTGGTCCTGCTGGGCAGCCGCGAGAACGTCACCCCCGCGCAGAACCGCGCCCTGCTCGACTGGACGCGCCGCGGCGGCCACCTGATCGTCACCGCCGAGCGCCTGTGGGACGAGAAGGACGGCAAGAGCGGCGACCTGCTGCTCGACCCGCTGGGCATCCAGCAGTACCTGACCGAGGACCTGGACAAGGGCGCCAGCGCCGACAAGCCCGAAGCCGACGGCGAGGCCGCGCCGCCGGGCAAGGTGCCGCCGCCCAAGGGCGCCGAGCAGCCCGCTGCCCCCGCGGGGGACCCGGCCAAGGCCGAGGAAGAAGAGGACGCCGACGCCTACCCGGACCTGACCAAGCTCTACCTGGAGAACGAGCAGGCCCCGGCCTACATCGGCTTCGACACCGAATACCACCTCTACGACTCGAAGAACCTGGCCTACGCCTGGGCCAACAGCCACGACGCCACCCACCTGCTGCAACTGCAGCTGGGCGACGGCCTGGTCACGGTGCTGACCGACAACTGGATCTGGCAGACCGCCAACCTCGACGCCTACGACAACGCCTGGCTGCTCTGGTACCTGACCCAGGACAGCGCCGTCACCCTGGTCTACCGCGCCGACGGCGACAGCCTGCTGAACCTGCTGCTGCGCAACTACCCCCAGGCGCTGCTGGCCCTCGCCCTGCTGCTGGCGCTGCTGCTGTGGCGCGCCGGCCTGCGCCAGGGCCCGCTGCAACCGGTGCCCAGCCGCGCCCGCCGGCAACTGGTGGAGCACCTGCGCGCCGGCGCCGACTTCCTGCTCCGCCAGCGCGGCCACGTGGCCCTGGTGCAAGGCCTGCAGCGCGACGTGCTGCGCCGCGCCCGGCAACGCCAGCCGGGCTTCGAACGCCTGCCGATCGCCGAACAGTGGCAACTGCTCGGGCGCATGACGCGCCTGCCGGTCAGCGCCATCAGCCAGGCCATGCGGCCCTACCCGGCGCCCCGCATGAGCGCCGCCGAATTCACCCGCCAGGTCGCCCACCTGCAAAGCCTCAGGAATGCCCTATGAGCGAACAGACGCCCGAACCCAGCGCCACCCCGACCGCCAACCCGGCGGCCCAGCGCCAGCGCGCCAGCCAGCTGGCCCAGGCCCTGCGCCACGAAC
The DNA here is from genome assembly GCF_029201425.1 of Pseudomonas sp. 273. Classification (NCBI taxonomy): domain Bacteria; kingdom Pseudomonadati; phylum Pseudomonadota; class Gammaproteobacteria; order Pseudomonadales; family Pseudomonadaceae; genus Pseudomonas; species Pseudomonas sp. 273. The sequence continues at coordinate 411,123 of NZ_CP116775.1, read as the reverse complement.
TGCAGAAGGCCCTGATCGGCCAGGCCGGGGTGATCGACGACGTGCTCACTGCCCTGCTCGCCGGCGGCCACATCCTGGTCGAGGGCGTGCCGGGGCTGGGCAAGACCCTCCTGGTGCGCGCCCTGGCCCGTTGCTTCGACGGCGCCTTCGCGCGCATCCAGTTCACCCCCGACCTGATGCCCAGCGACGTCACCGGCCACGCCGTGTACGACCTGGCCAGCGAGCAGTTCAAGCTGCGCAAGGGCCCGGCCTTCACCAACCTGCTGCTGGCCGACGAGATCAACCGCGCCCCGGCCAAGACCCAGGCGGCGCTGCTGGAAGTCATGCAGGAACGCCAGGTCACCCTGGAGGGCCGCGCCCTGCCGGTGCCGCAGCCGTTCATGGTGCTGGCCACGCAGAACCCCATCGAGCAGGAAGGCACCTACCCGCTGCCCGAGGCCGAGCTGGACCGCTTCATGCTCAAGCTGCGCATGGACTACCCGCAGGAAGCCGAGGAACAGACCCTGGTGCGCCAGGTGACGCGCTCGGCGCGCAGCGACATGCTCGAGGTGGCGCCGCTGCGCCCGCTGCTCAAGGACAAGGACGTGCTGGCGCTGCAGAAGATCGCCGCCGACCTGGCCATCGACGACCAGGTGCTCGACTACGCCGTGCGCATCGCCCGCACCACCCGCAGCTGGCCGGGCCTGGCCCTGGGCGCGGGCCCCCGCGCCTCCATCGCCCTGGTGCGCTGCGCCCGCGCCCGCGCGCTGCTGCGCGGCGGCGACTTCGTCCTCCCCGACGACGTCAAGGCCTGCGCCCTGGCGGTGCTGCGCCACCGCGTGCGGCTGTCGCCGGAGCTGGACATCGAGGGCCTGTCGGTGGACCAGGTGCTGCAACAACTGCTCGACCAGGTACCGGCGCCGCGCCTATGAAGCCCTCGCGCGTCCTGCTCGCGCTGCTCGCCGCGCTGGCCCTGGCCGCCATCGGCCTGGGCAGCGCCACGGCCCTGGGCAGCCCGGCGCCGGCCTGGCTGCAGGAGCTGTGGTGGGGCCTGCTGCTGGCCCTGCTCGGCCTGGCCCTGGGCGATGCCCTGTGGCTGCGCCGCCTGCCCAGCCCGCGCCTGCAACGCCAGCTGGCCGGCAACCTGCCGCTGGGGCGCTGGAGCGAGGTGCGCCTGCAACTGCAGCACGGCTTCCGCCAGCGCCTGCGGGTGACGCTGTTCGACCACCTGCCCGCGGGCATGGACTTCGAGCACCTGCCCCTGGCCGTGGAACTGCACCCGGGCGAGACCACCCAGGTCGGCTACCGCGTGCGGCCGCTGCAGCGCGGCCACTTCGTCTTCCCCCGCTGCGAGCTGGAACTGCCCAGCCCACTGCACCTGTGGCGCGGCCGGCGCTTCCTCGAGGTGCGCGACGAAACCCGCGTCTACCCCGACTTCGCGCGCATCTACGGCGCCGAGCTGATGGCCGTGGACCACTGGCTCAGCCGCATCGGCGTGCGCCCCGGGCAGCGCCGCGGCCTGGGCCTGGAATTCCACCAGTTGCGCGAATTCCGCGACGGCGACACCCTGCGCCAGATCGACTGGAAGGCCACCGCCCGCAAGCGCACGCCCATCGCCCGCGAATACCAGGACGAACGCGACCAGCAGATCCTCTTCCTGCTCGACTGCGGCCGCCACATGCGCAGCAAGGACGGCGACCTCTCGCACTTCGACCACGCCCTCAACGCCAGCCTGCTGCTGGCCTACGTGGCCCTGCGCCAGGGCGACGCGGTGGGCCTGCAGACCTTCGCCGGCGAACGCCCGCGGCACCTGCCGCCGGCCAAGGGCAACGCCCAGCTGGGCGCCCTGCTCAACGCCGTGTACGACCTGGACAGCAGCCAGCGCCCGGCGGACTACGCCGCCGCCGTGCAGGCCCTGCTCACGCGCCAGCGCCGCCGCGCCCTGGTGGTGCTGGTGACCAACCTGCGCGACGAGGACGACGAGGAACTGCTGGGCGCGGTGCGCCGCCTCGGCCGCCAGCACCGCGTGCTGGTCGCCAGCCTGCGCGAGGAAGTGCTCGACCAGTTGCGGCAGGCGCCGGTGCAGGGCTACGACGAGGCCCTGACCTACTGCGGCGCCCTGGACTACCTGAACGCCCGCGCCGGCCTGCACGAAAAGCTGCTGGCCAACGGCGTGCCGGTGCTGGACGCCCGCCCCAGCCAGCTGGGCCCGGAACTGGTCAGCCGCTACCTGGGCTGGAAACGCGCCGGAGCGCTGTGACGGGCGCCTTGCATTGCGCGTAGGGCGGATAACGCCTACGGCGTTATCCGCCCTACGAACTATCGCGAACGCGGGAAGCCAGGTTCGCGAGCAAGAACTAGGCGTCCCCCTCGATCCTACGAAAAGCAAAAGCGCTTTTGCTCTGGCGTTTGGGATTTCCAGAGAAACATCCGAGCGCACCGGAACGCCCCTTCAGAAGGCCGAGCGAAACCGGCGCTCAGGAGGTCATGCGACATGGATGTCGCTAGAGCCCCGATCAGCACAGGGACGTGCTGTCGGGGCGGGCCTCCGTGGCGGGGGAGTTCGCGAGGGTAGCCCGGCTTCATCGGGCCCGTATGTCGGGGCAAGCCTTTTTGGTTACTTTTGTGGCGATTGACAAAAGTGACTCGCCCGAGGGGGCGAAACGAGAGACATCAACGCACTCGGAGCGGCGCGCTACACCCAAACCCAATAGACAGTTGCTCCTACGGTTCCAGGGAAGCATCGATGTAGGACCTTGTCCGCGATAGCCTGGCGTATCGGCGCGATTCGCGGATGAGATCCGCTCCTACGGGTCGCCCCACAAGCCACGCCCATGTAGGAGCGCGCCCTGCGCGCGAATCGCGGGCAGGGCCCGCTCCTACACGTATCATTCGCATACCGCCGATGTTTCCCTGTCCTTCATCACCGCCCAGGTCGGTTCAGCGCATCCCGCTGCTCAGACCGACTCCACCTGGCGGCGAAAACTGAAATAACGGCGCAGCGCTTCGACCAGCTCGGCATACTCCGGCGGCGGCGCCACCAGGCTGAAGCCGGAGTCGAAGCTGCCCGGGGTGACGTCTTCGTGGCACCACTGGCAGGTGCCGCTGAAGTCGATGTGCTGGACCTTGCCGTCCTGCCCGGGGATCTTCAGGCGCATGTCGAATCGCCCGCCCACCAGCATCGGCAGCTGGCTGATCAGCAGCATGCCGTCCAGCGATACGTTGCCCAGGTAGCCCATGGGCTTGTCGGTGATGCTATTGAACACCTTCAGGTAGTACGGCAGCTGATGGCGCTCTATGTGTCGTTGATGACGCATAATGGCTATTCGCTATGATTTTTACCCAGTATGACGATGCAACCCCGCCACGGCCAGCACTAACGGCAGCCTTCGGCTACCCGCGCGGCCAGCGAGCGACGAGCGGCATCGATCTGCTCGTCGCTATAGTAGAGGCGTTCGCCCCGGGTATCTGTGGAGTAGTAGCGACCTCCGCGCTGCAATGTCGCCAACTGGTCGCGCAGGCGGTCGCACTCGGCGCCCGCCTTGGCCTGCTGCTCGGCGGCGCGGCTGCGCGCAGCGGCCTGTTCCTCGCTGCGCGCCTGGTAGAACTGGCGGGTACGCTCCTCGCGCTCGCGCGTGGCGGCATCGCGCTCGACCACCTGCGGCCTGACCTCGACGCGCTGCGCCCCCGGCGGCGGGGTTTCGCTGAAATGCACCTTGCCCTGGGCATCGGTCCAGCGATAGATGTCGGCCGCTGCCAGCAAGGGGGCCAGGGCCATACACAGGCACAGCAACGAACGCATCGCAACCTCCTCCTTGAAGCCAGCTACCTGAGCTTAGCGAGCGGCCCATCCCGCTCAAGCCGGCAACGACCGACGGTCACGGACGCGCCGGCAACGGTTGTGCCGCCCCGCTGCCAAACCGCCCGTTGAGGCGCAGGGTCTCCAGGCGCGCCTTGGCGCGGTAGGCGTACTCGCTGGCCGGGTAGCGGGCGATGATGAAGTCGTAGGTCTGCGCGGCGTCGACGTAGTACTTCTGGCGCTCCAGGCACAGGCCGCGGAGCATCGAGATCTCCGGCTGCAGCCAGGGCCGCGCGCGGCTCTTGCGCTCGGTGCGCGACAGGTCGAGCATCACCTGCTCGCAGTCGCCGCGATCGTAGGCGCGGTAGGCGCTGTCCAGGTTCTTGTTGGTCGACCAGCTGTTGCAGCCGGTAACACTCGCCGCCAGGGCCAGGACGCACAGTATTCGCATGGGGCATATCCTCCGTTGGGAACTGTATCGGCGCGCCTTGGCCGCGCTGAAGGGCATCACTAGACTGCGCAGGGAATACGCCCCGGCGCCAAGGAGATGCCATGCGCTTGCACCCCGCCCTGCCCCTGGTCGCCCTGTTGGGCCTGCTGGCCGCCTGCTCGCCGACCACGCCGCTGTTCGTCGCCCAGGTCACCACCGGCGAAGTCGCCGAGTACAAGAAGCTCAAGAGCGACCGCATGACCGCCGCGGTGGAAGAGGAAGGCGACCTGCTCACCTACAGCGCCCAGGCCATCCGCGACGGCAAGAGCGCCGAGGCCGAGAAGCTCTACCTCACCGGCTACGACAATACCCGCTACAGCCCCGACGTGCGCGCCATCGCCCTGTACCAGATCGGCCTGATCTACATGAGCCGCTACAACGACCAGCGCGACGACGCCAAGGCCCTGGACTACTTCCAGCGCATCGACCGCGAGTTCCCCGGCACCGCCGCGGCCAGCCATGCCGACGCGCGCATCCTGATGATCCGCCAGCGCGCCAGGGAACCGGTGCAGAAGAACGCCCGCGAGCTGCTGGCCACCTGGAAGCCGCAGCAGAACCTGGACCTGAACAAGACCAGCCTGGACCCGGACATGACCCTGCTGTCGCGCCGCGCCGTGCTCAAGGACCGCGTCGCCGAGGCCGAGCAGCTGTACCTGCTGGCGGTCAACGACCCGGCCATCCCCGCCGACATCAAGCAGAAGGCGCTGTACCAGCTGGGCCTGATGTACATGGCCCCCGACAACCCGCACCCCAGCCGCAGCAAGGCCATCGGCTACCTGCGCCACCTGCTGGTGGACTACCCCGACGGCGAGCTGGCGAACAAGGCCGCGCGCCACCTGGACCAGGCGCTGAACCAGGGCGGCGACTGACACAGGTCAAGCCGGGCCGGCTACGCTTGCACTGCAATGGCAGCAGCCAAGCGAGGAGCCGACCATGAAACTGCAGCACCTGCTGGTGGTCATCGACCCCACCCGCGACGACCAGCCCGCCCTCACCCGCGCCCAGTGGATCGCCGAGCGCAGCGGCGCCAGCGTGACCCTGCTGGTGTGCGACTACAACCCGGCGCTGGACAACGGCCTGCTGATCCCGCAGCACGAGCTGGAGCGGGTGCGCATCCTGCAACAGACCGAGCGCCTGGACTGGCTCGACAAGCTGGCCGCGCCGCTGCGCCAGGCCGGCATCGACGTGCGCTGTCACACCCGCTGGGGCAAGCCGTTGTACCGCGAGATACTCGCCGCCGTGGCCGAGCACCAACCCGACCTGGTGCTCAAGTCCAGCAGCCGCCACGGCCTGCTCAAGCGCCTGTTCCTGACCAACACCGACTGGCAGCTGATCCGCCACTGCGAGGCGCCGCTGTGGCTGGTCCACCACGGCGCCTGGGAAGGGCGCAAGCTGTGCGCCGCCCTCGACCCGCTGCACGAGGGCGACAAGCCGGCGGCGCTGGACCGCCGGCTGATCGCCACGGCGCTGGAGCTGAACCGCCGCCTGGGCCTGCACGCCAGCTACCTGCACGCCTACGTGGCGCTGCCGCAGACCCTGGCCTTCGACGCCCAGTTGCTGGGCAGCTACGACGAGCACCTGAAGGCCACCGAGGCGCACCACCGCCAGGCCCTGCACAGGCTGATGGCCGCCCACCCGGCCATGGCCGCCGGCGACACCCACCTGCTGCAGGGCTTCCCCGAGGAGGTGATCCCCGAGTTCGTCCGCAACCAGGGCATCGACCTGCTGCTGATGGGCGCGGTGGCCCGTGGCCAGCTGGAGAGCGCATTGATCGGCCACACCGCCGAGCGCGTGCTGGAAGAAATCGAGTGCGACCTGCTGGTGCTCAAGCCGGCAGGCGAACCGTCATCGGAAAAGGGGTAAGATGGCCGCCGGGCCGGCCCGGCTCCCGCCGCCGGCCCGCACGCTCGTCTTCCAAGGAGTCCCGCATGTCCGTCCGCCGCACCAAGATAGTCGCCACCCTCGGCCCAGCCAGCCAGTCCCCCGAAGTCCTCGAGCAGTTGATCCTCGCCGGGATCGACGTCGCCCGCCTGAACTTCTCCCACGGCACCCCCGACGAGCACCGTGCCCGCGCCCAGTTGGTGCGCGACCTGGCCGCCAAGCATGGCCGCTTCGTCGCCCTGCTCGGCGACCTGCAGGGGCCGAAGATCCGCATCGCCAAGTTCGCCAACAAGCGCATCGAACTGGCCGTGGGCGACAACTTCCGCTTCTCCACCAGCCACCCGCGCGACGCCGGCACCCAGGAAGTCGTGGGCATCGACTACCCGGACCTGGTCAAGGACTGCGGCGTGGGCGACGAGCTGCTGCTGGACGACGGCCGCGTGGTCATGGTGGTGAAGCAGGTGAAGGCCGACGAGCTGGTCTGCGAAGTGCTGATCGGCGGCCCGCTGTCCGACCACAAGGGCATCAACCGCCGCGGCGGCGGCCTGACCGCGCCGGCCCTGACCGAGAAGGACAAGGCCGACATCAAGCTGGCCGCGAGCATGGACCTGGACTACGTCGCCGTGTCCTTCCCGCGTAACGCCAAGGACATGGAATACGCCCGCAGCCTGCTCCTCGAGGCCGGCGGCAAGGCCTGGCTGGTGGCCAAGATCGAACGCGCCGAGGCGGTGGCCGACGACGAGGCGCTGGACGGCCTGATCCGCGCCAGCGACGCGGTGATGGTGGCCCGCGGCGACCTCGGCGTGGAAATCGGCGACGCCGAGCTGGTGGGCATCCAGAAGAAGATCATCCTGCACGCCCGCCGCTACAACAAGGCGGTGATCACCGCGACGCAGATGATGGAGTCGATGATCCACAACCCCATGCCGACCCGCGCGGAAGTCTCGGACGTGGCCAACGCCGTGCTCGACTACACCGACGCCGTGATGCTCTCGGCCGAGAGCGCCGCCGGCGAATACCCGGTGGAAGCGGTCCAGGCCATGGCGCGCATCTGCCAGGGCGCGGAAAAGCACCCGACCACCAAGAAATCCAGCCACCGCCTGGGCCAGACCTTCGAGCGCTGCGACGAAAGCATCGCCCTGGCGGCCATGTACACCGCCAACCACTTCCCGGGCATCAAGGCGATCATCTGCCTCACCGAGAGCGGCTACACCCCGCTGATCATGTCGCGCATCCGCTCCTCGGTACCGATCTTCGCCTACTCCCCGCACCGCGAGACCCAGGCCCGCGTGGCGCTGTTCCGCGGCGTCGAGACCATCCCCTTCGACCCCGCCGCGCTGCCGCCGGAGCGCGTCAGCCAGGAAGCCGTGGACGCGCTGCTGCAGCGCGGCGTGGTGACCAAGGGCGACTGGGTGATCCTGACCAAGGGCGACAGCTACACCACCCAGGGCGGCACCAACACCATGAAGGTGCTGCACGTGGGGGACCTGTTGGTCTGAGTGGGATGGTGAGTGACGGAGGCCGCCCTTTGGGCGGCCTTTGTTTTTTGAGGGAAGTCACCTGTAGTTCATTACTTTCGCCCAACTCCGCTCCCTCTCCCCAGCCCTCGGCTGCGCGCCCCGCCCTGAAGGGAGAGGGGGCTTGTCCGTGCCGAGAGAAGGAATGGTTTCAGCCGGAAACCTTCGGCGTCGCCGGCTGACTCAGGAGCACCAGCGTCTGCCCAACGGTCCCCTCTCCCTTCAGGGAGAGGGTTAGGGAGAGGGCAGCGGCCAAGCCACACGCCAAGACCAACCGGCACACGCCTCCACCGCCACGACCGCATGGGTTTCGCAAAAACTCAACCCATCCTACGAAAGCACCTCGGCGCAGTCGGCAAGACCGTCCGCTTCCTACGTTGCAGGGGGCACGGCTTTTCGTAGGAGCGAGCTTGCTCGCGAACAGGCTTCGCTTTCGCGAGCAAGCTCGCTCCTACGAAGAGCACCTCGGCGCAGCCTATAAGACAGCGGCTCCCACACGCTGGTCAAAACCCGGACAGCTCCGTGCAACCCAACAACCACGCGCCCCCGACACATCCGCCCCAAGCTTATCCACAGCCCTTCCCACAGTTACTGTGGGCAAGCGCCGTGCGCTGATCGCACAGCCCGGCCTGCTGCCCGGCTGTCGGACAATCCCACGAAATCAGGCACTTGCGACGAACCTGGATGGCAGCGCAACGGGCGATGGATCAAATACCGCACAACGCCGCGCAACCCAGGCGCAGCGGGCGCCCGGGCAGTTGGCCCCAAGGTTATGCACAGCTCTGCCCACAGTTTCTGTGGGCAGCTGGCCAGCTCAGGCGAAGCGCGAGAAGTCCGGCTGGCGGCGCTGGGTGAAGGCGCCCAGGGCCTCGAGGGCTTCCGGCGAGCTCAGGCGCTGGACGAACAGCTCGCCCTCCTGGGCCACTACCTTGCGCAGCTCCTCGATGTATGGCGCCTTGAGCAGGCGCTTGCTCAGCGCCAGGGCCGCCGGCGGCAGCGCCTGCAGGGCCCGGGCCGCCTCGCGGGCGCGTTCGAGGGCGGCGGCGCCGTCGGCCAGGGCCTCGTTGGCGATGCCGTAGGCCACCGCCTGCTCGCCGCTGAAGCCGTCGCCGCGCATCAGCAGGCTGGCGGCGCGGACGTGGCCGAGCAGGCGCGGCACCAGGAAGCTGGAGCCGAATTCAGGGCACAGGCCGAGGTTGACGAAGGGCATTTTCAGCTTGGCGCCGCGGGCGACGAAGACCTGGTCGCAGTGCAGCAGCAGGGTGGTGCCGATGCCCACCGCCGGGCCGGCCACCGCCGCCAGCACCGGCTTGCTGAACTCCATGAGCGCGCGCATGAAGCGGAACACCGGGCTGTCCTGGCCGCTGGGCGGGTACTGGAGGAAATCGTGGATGTCGTTGCCGGCGGTGAAGCACTCGGCGTTGCCGGCGATCAGCACCACGCGCACGCCGCGGTCGTGCTCGGCGGCCTCCAGGGCGTCGGCCAGGGCGGCGTACATCTCCCGGGTCAGCGCGTTCATCTTGTCCGCGCGGTTCAGGCGCAGGGTCAGCAGGCCCTGTTCGCGCTCGACGAGAATCTGTTGGCTCATGGCAACTCCTTGGCAGCAGGCTGTGGCGGCCGGGTTCGCGGGCCCGGCTCAGGCGTGGGAGAGGAACAGGTCGGCCAGGGTCTGGCCGCGCGGCAGCCCGGCCAGGTACAGGTGGCGGGCGAAGCGCTCGACGCTGGCGGGCTGGCCGCAGAGTAAGGCGATGCTTCGCCGCGAGACAAGGCGGAATTGCGCCAGATGCGCGTCCAGATCGGCCGGCAGCGCCAGGCTCGCCTGCAGGTCGGGATGGGCCGCGGCCAGGGCCGCCAGCTCCGCCGCCAGGTAGTGCTCGGCCGGCGTGCGCGCCAGGTGCAGCAGGCGGATCGGCCCCTCGTGGTCCGCCGCCAGGGCCTGGCGCAGGATGCCCCACAGCGGCGCCAGGCCGGTGCCGCTGGCCAGCAGCAGCAGGGGGCGCTCCTGCCATTCGGGGTCGTAGTGCAGCGCGCCGCCGCGCAGCTCGCCCAGGCGCAGTTCGTCGCCCACCCGCAGGTTGCGCGCCGCGTCGCAGAAGGCGCCGGGGGCCTGGCAGGCGATGTGGAACTCCAGCCAGGGCTCGTCCGGCAGGCTGGCCAGGGAATAGGGCCGCGCCACCTCGCCCAGCCACAGCACCAGGTGCTGGCCGGCGCGGTAGCGCAGGGGCCGCTGGGGTTGCAGGCGCAGGCGCAGGACGTCCGCCGCCGGCCAGTGCAGCTCGGCGACCGTCGCCGGCAGGCCGTCGCGCTCGGGGTCGAAGACCTCCACAGCGCAGTCGTCCACCACCCGGCACTGGCAGGCCAGGCGCCAGCCCTCGGCGCGGCGCGCGGCGTCCAGCGCCTCGGGGCGCTCGTCGAGCAGCTCGCCGCCGCTGCAGCGCACCAGGCAGGCATGGCAACTGCCCGCGCGGCAGCTGTAGGGAATGGCGATCCCCTCGGCACGCAGGGCGTCCAGCAGGTTGCTCCCGGCGGCCACTTCCCAGTGCCGGCCGCCGGCACGCAGTTCAGGCATCGCTCTCCTCCCATGCCGCCTCGCAGCGATTGCGTCCGCTGCGTTTGGCACGGTAGAGCGCCTGGTCGGCCCGCTGCAAGGCCTCGTCGAGGTCGTCGCCGCATTGCAGCAGGGTCATGCCGGCGGAAAGGCTCAGCACCGGCACTTCCACGCCCATCGGCTCGGCCGCCGCATAGGCCAGGCGCAGGCGTTCGCAGCAGGCGGCGAGGCGGTCGCTGTCGGCGTCGGGCAGCAGCAGCACGAACTCCTCCCCGCCGTAGCGCGCCAGCACGTCGCCCTGGCGCAGGCAGGCCCGCGCCACCGCGGCGAAGGTCTGCAGCACGCGGTCGCCGGCGGAGTGGCCGTGGATGTCGTTGATGCGCTTGAAGTGGTCGAGGTCGATCAGCGCCAGGCCGTGGCGCTGGTCCGCCTGCATGTCGTCCAGGGCACGCCCGGCCAGGCGCAGGAAGTGGCGGCGGTTGAACAGCCCGGTGAGTTCGTCGGTGGCCACCAGGTCTTCCAGCTGGCGCATCATCCCGCGCAGGGTATCCTGGTGCGCCTGCAGCGCGTAGCGGCGCTGGCGCATGCGCTGGCGCAGGGCCTGCACGTAGCCGGCGAACAGCGTCAGCCAGACCAGCACGCTGAACAGCACCAGCAACTGCAGCACGGCCTGCCCGGGCAGCTCCAGGCGCTGGCGGAAGGCCTCCCAGAGGTTGAGGCCGGCGAAGGCGATGAAGGCCAGCCCCGCGCAGCGGGCGAACACCCGCGGCTGCAGCTGGAACACGCCGAACAGCAGGATCAGCACGTAGAGCACCATCAGGGTGCCGCGCACGCTGTCGACGTGGGCCAGGAAGAAGGTGGTCCAGACCAGCGCCACCAGCACCTGCGGCTCGGTCAGGCTGGCGTCGACGAAGCGCTGGTTGCGGCCGCTGACGAACAGCCAGAGGAACACCGCCTGGCTGGCCACGGCGCACAGGCTGGCGGAAACCGCCAACGCCAGGGAGCCATGGTAGAAGTCGCCGATCACGGTCAGCCAGAGCAGCAGCAGGGCCATCGCGTAGGTGCCGAGGGCCATGCCGAACCGCCTGATCAAGAGCTTTTGGAGGGCGCGCTGCTTCAGCGGGGAACTCGGTGTGCTCATGGGGGCTCCATCCCGTAATGGCACTTGGCCCTCACTCTACTATCAAAGCCACAGCATGCCTAGCCGACCGGAAAGTGGGCGCTTGCCGCCCCTGCCGACCAAGGTCGGATCGCCGGCGCGTGCGCCCGGCCCTGGCACGGCGCTATACTACGGCGCCCTTTTTGCGCCGGTGCCTGACCGGACGCGTTCGGTGTACGTGGCTTAGCCGCCTGAGATTCCCGCCTGACATACCCGCCTGAAGAGGACCGTGCTCCATGGCCGTGATCAAGCAAGACGACCTCATCCAGAGCGTCGCCGATGCCCTGCAGTTCATCTCCTACTACCACCCGGTCGATTTCATCCAGGCCATGCATGAGGCGTACCTGCGCGAAGAATCGCCGGCCGCCCGCGATTCCATGGCGCAGATCCTCATCAACTCGCGCATGTGCGCCACCGGCCACCGTCCGATCTGCCAGGACACCGGCATCGTCACCGTGTTCGTCCGCGTCGGCATGGACGTGAGCTGGGAAGGCGCCACCATGAGCGTCGACGACATGATCAACGAAGGCGTGCGCCGCGCCTACAACCTGCCGGAGAACGTCCTGCGCGCCTCCATCCTGGCCGACCCGGCGGGTGCGCGTAAGAACACCAAGGACAACACCCCGGCGGTGATCCACTACTCCATCGTCCCCGGCAACACCGTCGAGGTCGACGTCGCGGCCAAGGGCGGCGGCTCCGAGAACAAGTCGAAGATGGCCATGCTCAACCCGTCCGACTCCATCGTCGACTGGGTGCTCAAGACCGTCCCGACCATGGGCGCCGGCTGGTGCCCGCCGGGCATGCTCGGCATCGGCATCGGCGGTACCGCCGAGAAAGCCGCGGTGATGGCGAAGGAAGTCCTGATGGACCCGATCGACATCCACGAGCTGAAGGCCCGCGGTGCGCAGAACCGCATCGAGGAACTGCGCCTGGAGCTGTTCGACAAGGTCAACCAGCTGGGCATCGGCGCCCAGGGCCTGGGCGGCCTGACCACCGTGCTCGACGTGAAGATCATGGACTACCCGACCCACGCCGCCTCGCTGCCGGTGTGCATGATCCCCAACTGCGCCGCCACCCGCCACGCCCACTTCGTGCTCGACGGCTCGGGACCTGCCGAACTGGAAGCCCCGCCGCTGGACGCCTACCCGGAAATCGTCTGGGAAGCCGGCCCCTCCGCGCGCCGCGTCGACCTGGACAAGATCACCCCGGAAGAAGTGCAGAGCTGGAAGCCGGGCGAGACCCTGCTGCTCAACGGCAAGATGCTCACCGGCCGCGACGCCGCGCACAAGCGCATGGTCGACATGCTGAACAAGGGCGAAGAACTGCCGGTGGACCTGAAAGGCCGCTTCATCTACTACGTCGGCCCGGTCGACCCGGTAGGCGACGAAGTGGTCGGCCCGGCCGGCCCGACCACCGCCACCCGCATGGACAAGTTCACCCGCCAGATCCTGGAGAGCACAGGCCTGCTGGGCATGATCGGCAAGTCCGAGCGCGGCCCCATCGCCATCGAGGCGATCAAGGACAACAAGGCCGTGTACCTGATGGCCGTCGGCGGCGCCGCCTACCTGGTGGCCCAGGCGATCAAGAAGTCCAGGGTCCTGGCCTTCGCCGAACTGGGGATGGAAGCCATCTACGAGTTCGACGTGAAGGACATGCCGGTGACCGTGGCGGTCGACACCAACGGCGAGTCGGTGCACATCACGGGACCTGCGATCTGGAAAGACAAGATCGCCCACAGCCTGGCGGTGGAAGTGAAGTAAGCCTTCGCTTTCGCGCCACGAAAAAGCCCGGCCATGTGCCGTAATGCTGTTCACTTAAGAAAAACGCCGCGACTCCCATGGGAGTCGCGGCGTTTTTCTTGGTCTGTTTTCTAGCCTCTGTGGGTCGATTCTGGTGTCGAGCCCCCTCGGAGTGGCTGAAAAACATACAAACAACCCGCTGCCAGATGACTGGCAGCGGGTTTCTGGAGTAGCCCGCCAAACGTTAAACGCTTAAGTGAACAGCATTACGGCCATGTGCCGGGCTTTTTCATGCCCGCGCGACAGATCTTCGTAGGAGCGAGCTTGCTCGCGAACCTGATGTCCCGCCGCGGAGTTCGTTCGCGAACAAGAACCAGGCGGCTCCCTCGCTCCTACAGGCCTCGACGCCAACGCCACCGGCGGATAACCGCGAACGGTTATCCGCCCTACGATCCGATGGGTTGGCCGATGCAGTGCGCGAAGATGCGTTCCAGCGCTCTGTAATCACAGAGCACTGCGTCTATGTTGCCGCCGATCCACTCGTTCTCTTCCACCGCCCACCAGTTGACCTCGAATCCGACGTTGACGATCAGGTGCTCGAACAGAATGCGCTGGGCCCGGCCATTGCCCTCGCGAAACGGGTGGATCATGTTGAGGTCGCCGTAATGCTCGGCCACGGCCACTATCAGTCGCTCACGCTCGTAGCCCTCGAACCAGTTGGCTCGCGCCATGGTGCGGAAAATCTTGTCGGCTTCCGGTTCGATGCGATTGACGTTGCAGAAATGGGTGTCGCGCTTGGAGATATCCACGCTGCGAATCTGCCCGGCCCAGTCGTAGAGGTCCTGGAACAGGGCATGGTGGATGCGTTTCAGGTACGCCAAGTCGTAAGGCGGCGGTTCGAAGTCGAGATGGCTGGCGGCGATTTCGGAAAGGTCGCGCTCGGCGCGGGACAGCAGGTCATCGCTGTGAAGATCGAGGTGATTGCGCAGGACGCTCGTACCCGGATAGCAGTACGGGTCCTGGCCGGCGCCGTACTTGTCCAGGCTCAGGCCTGCTTGCGGTACGCGCGCAGGACCGCTTCGCGGCTGGGCAATTCGCGGGCGGCGTCGCTCTCAGTAACTTCGTAGCCTTCCAGACGCAGGCTGGCCGCGTAGTTGGAACGACGGGTCTTGGCGCAGTAGGCTTTCTTGGCTTCCAGGCTGGGGGTTTTCACCAGTCGATGCCTCGCTTCAGGGGCTGAAATTCCATTATACGTGAGCTGGCCCCACCTGCGGCATTCCCCTGTAGGAGCGCGCCCTGCGCGCGAAATCGCGGGCAGGGCCCGCTCCTACAGGGTCGGGGCTCAGGCGCTGCGCGGCACCCGGCTCAGCTCCACGATGTTGTCGCGGCGCTGGGCCAGGTAGCGGGTGCAGCTCACGCGCAGGAAGGAGGCGAAGTTGACCACCTCGCCGCGGTAGTCCATCACCTCGTCGTAGAGCTTGGCGATGAGCTGGTTGGTGGTCATGCCGTCGACCTCGGCGATCTCCCGCAGGATGTCCCAGAACTGGTTCTCCAGGCGCAGGGTGGTGACCACGCCGCGAATGCGCAGGGAGCGCGAGCGGGACTCGTAGAGGATGGGGTCGGCCTTCACGTAGAGCTCGCACATGCTCCGCCTCCTTTATCGATGCGAATGCCAGTCTACAGGCTGATCTTCGTGCCGAGCACTTCGAGGAACTTCGCCAGCCACGCCGGGTGCGCCGGCCAGGCCGGGGCGCTGACCAGGTTGCCGTCGACGTGGGCGGCGTCCACCGGAATGTCCACATACTCGCCGCCGGCCAGCTTCACTTCCGGGCCGCAGGCCGGGTAGGCGCTGCAGGCGCGGCCTTTCAGCACGCCGGCGGCGGCCAGCAGCTGGGCGCCGTGGCAGACGGCGGCGATGGGTTTCTTCGCGGCGTCGAAGGCCTGCACCAGCTCGATCACCTTCGCGTTGAGGCGCAGGTACTCCGGGGCGCGGCCGCCGGGGATCAGCAGGGCATCGTAGTCTTCGGCGCGCACGGCGGCGAAGTCGGCGTTGAGGGCGAAGTTGTGCCCCGGCTTCTCGCTGTAGGTCTGGTCGCCCTCGAAATCGTGGATGGCGGTGCGCACGCTCTGCCCCGCCTTCTTGTCCGGGCACACCGCGTGGACCACGTGGCCGACCATCTGCAGCGCCTGGAACGGCACCATGGTTTCGTAGTCCTCGGCGTAGTCGCCGACCAGCATCAGGATCTTCTTCGCGGCCATCGCGGCATTCCTCCAGGCAGGGCCCGGCCATGGGCGGCCGGGCATGCCAGACAGGTTAGCCACTCCCCGCCGCGGCGGGTAATAGGCCGCTACTACACCGCCAGGCGCTGCGCCATTTCGGCCCGGACCTGGCGGGCATCCTCCAGGATCAGCTCGGCGCCCTTCTCCGCCACCATCATCACCGCCGCGTTGGTGTTGCCGGAGGTGACGTTGGGGAAGATCGACGCATCCACCACCCGCAGGCCCTCGATGCCATGCACCCGCAGGCGCTTGTCGACCACCGAGGTCTGCGGGTCGGCGCCCATCGCGCAGCTGCCGCACAGGTGGTAGATGGAGCCGCAGTTCTCGCGGAAATAGCGCAGCATGGCCTCGTCGGACTGCACCGCCGCACCCGGCAGCACTTCCTCCACGGTCACCGCCCTGAGCGCCGGGGCATTCATGATCCTGCGGATCAGCCGGCTACCCTGGATGGCTTCGTCGATGTCCTTCTGCGTGCTCAGGTAGTTGGGGTCGATCAGCGCCGCGTCGGCCGGGTTCTTCGAGGCGATGCGCACCTCGCCGCGGCTGGTCGGGCGGCACGGGTTGAAGCACAGCAGGAAGCCCGAGTACGGCTCCGGCTTGAGGCTGGCCTTGTTGCTCTTGGGAATCTGGTAGGACAGCGGGTTGAAGTACAGTTGCAGGTTCGGGTGCGCCTGGCTGTCGTCGCTGCGGAAGAAGCCGCCGCTCTGGTTGACGCTCATCGACAGCGGGCCCTTGCGCGTCAGCAGGTATTCCAGGCCCAGCTTCAGCTGGCCGAACAGCGAGCCGAACTCGTCGTTGAGGGTCTTGATGCTGGCCTTGTAGTAGTAGCTGACGCACAGGTGATCCTGCAGGTTCTTGCCCACTGCCGGCAGGTGCAGCACCTCGGGGATGCGGTGCTCCTGCAGCAGTTCGCGGTCGGCCACGCCGGAGAGTTGCAGCAGCTTCGGCGAATCCACCGCGCCGGCCGCCAGGATGACTTCGCGGCGGGCATGGAATTCGCGCTGCACGCCGTGCTGGCTGATGCTGACGCCGATGGCGCGCTTGTGCTCGTCGAACAGGATGCGCTCGGCCAGAGCGTGGTGCTCGATGTGCAGGTTCGGCCGGCCCAGCGCCGGGTGCAGGTAGGCGAAGCTGCTGGAGCAGCGCTGGCCATCGCGGGTGTTGACGTCGTAGATGCCGGCGCCTTCGAAGTGCTCGCCGTTGAAGTCCTCGCTGCGCGGGTAGCCCAGCTCCCCGCAGCCCTTGAGGAAGGCATCGCAGATCGGGTGGGTGTGGCCCTTCATCGGGCTGATGCGGATCGGCCCGCTGGCGCCGTGGTACTCGCTGTCGCCCAGCGGGTGGGACTCCAGCTTGCGGAAGTACGGCAGCACGTCCTTGAACGACCAGCCGTCGTTGCCGTTCGCCGCCCAGTCGTCGAAGTCGTGGGCCTGGCCGCGCACGTAGATCATCGCGTTGATCGAGCCGGAGCCGCCCTGCACTTTCCCGCGCGGTGCGTACAGCTGGCGGCCGGCGAGTTGCGCCTGCGGCTGGCTGTAGTACATCCAGTTGTACGCCGGGTTGTAGTAGAGCTTGGCGAAGCCCACCGGGACCTTGAACCAGGGCGAGGCGTCCTTGCCGCCGGCTTCCAGCAGCAGGACGCTGTGCTCGCCGGATTCGCTCAGGCGGCTGGCGAGGATGCAGCCGGCCGAGCCGGCGCCGACGATGATGTAGTCGTATTTCATGAATCTCGTACCGCAAGTGAGGGGGCCCGCGCCGGCCGGCGCGGGCGCGGGGTCAGCCTTTGGCCGGGGCGGTGTCCTTGACATCGACCGGATCCGGGCCCATCTGCAGGTGCAGCCGCTCGCCGGTGTAGGGGGAATGCCGGCGCACCACGTCCATGTCCAGCTCGACGCCCAGGCCGGGCTCGCTGGAGGGGATGATGTAGCCGTCTTCCCAGTACAGCGGCTTCTTGAGGATTTCCGCGTGGAAACCGTCCCAGGTGCCGATGCTTTCCTGGATCAGGAAGTTCGGCGTGCAGGCCGCCAGCTGGAAGCTGGCCGCCGCGCCGATGGGGCCGTTGTACAGGTGCGGGGCGATCTGCGCGTAGAAGGCCTCGGCCATGGACGCGATCTTCTTGCCTTCGAGCAGGCCGCCGCAGCGCCCCACGTTCATCTGCAGGATGGATGCGCCGCCGGCCTGCAGCAGGCGGAAGAATTCGTACTTGGTGGTCAGCCGCTCGCCGGTGGCGATGGGGATGCTGGTCTTGGCCGCGACCTGGCCCATGGCCTCTTCCTGGCCCGGCGGAATCGGCTCCTCGAACCACAGCGGGTCGTACTTCTCCAGGCGCCTGGCGAGGCGGATGGCCGAGGACGGCACCATCTGCCCGTGGGTGCCGAACAGCAGGTCGCACTTGTTGCCCACCGCTTCGCGGATCTTGCGGCAGAAGGTCTCGCAGCGCTCCAGCACTTCCAGCGACAGCTGGTGCCCGGAGAAGGCGGTGTAGGGGCCGGCCGGATCGAACTTCAGTGCGGTGAAGCCGAGGTTCATGTTCTGCACCGCGCATTCGGCGGCCAGGTCCGGGTCGGAGTAGTCGTACTCGCCCCGGGCGTTCTTCGGGTACAGGTAGGTGTAGGAGCGCAGGCGCTCGTGGACCTTGCCGCCGAGCAGCTCGTACACCGGCTTGTTGGCCGCCTTGCCGACGATGTCCCAGCAGGCCATCTCCAGGCCGCTGACCACGCCCATCATGGTCAGGTCCGGGCGCTGGGTGAAGCCACTGGAATAGGCGCGCCGGAAGAAGCGCTCGATGTGGTGCGGGTCCTGGTCCAGCAGGTAGCGCTGGAACACGTCCTCGATCACCGGGACCATCGCCTTCGGATGGAAGGTGGCGGCGTAGATCTCGCCGACGCCCTCGATGCCGCAGTCGGTCTTCAGGGTCACGAACAGCCAGTACATGCCGCCGATGTGCGGCGGCGGGACGGCGACCACGTGGGTCTGCAGGGAGACGACTTTCATGCTTGGCGCGCTCTCTTGTCGATACGTTTCTTCAGGATCAGGGTGGCGACCACGCCCAGCAGGCCCACCGCCACGACGTAGGAGAAGTAGATCTGGTAGCCGACGAAGCCGGGGAAGCGGTCGGTGATCCAGCCGTTGAGCAGCGGCAGGAAGACGTCCGGCGAGTAGCCCACCAGGGAGATGATGCCGATGGCCAGGCCCGTGACCCGCAGGGGGATGTGGCAGTCGTCGAGGATGGCCCAGTACAGCCCGCGGATGGCGTAGGTCATCAGGCCGATGAAGATCACTAGGAACACCAGCACGCCCAGTACGTGCAGGCTCGGCAGCAGCACCAGGCCGAGCATGCCCAGGGCCGAGAGCAGCATGGCCCAGGTCAGCACGCCGGTCCGCGAGAAGCGGTCGCCCAGCCAGCCGCCGCCGATGCCGCCCAGCGGGCGCATCCACAGCTTGATGGTGGTGATCAGCCCGGCCATGGTGGCGCTGAGGCCGAAGCCGCCTTCCTGCAGGTAGGCCGAGAAGCTGTAGGTGGCCCAGAAGAAGTGGTAGCCGCAGAAGACGATGGCGGTCACCAGCCACAACTCGGGGATGCGCGCCAGGGTGCGCAGGTCCTGCCACAGGTTGCCCTTCTCGATGGCCGCTTCGCCACGCGCGCCCCGGGGGTCGCGCAGCAGCATCAGCGCGGCGCCGAGGGCGATGCAGCAGGCGGCGTAGAAGTGGATGACCAGTTGCAGGCCCTCGGCGTTGCGCTCGCCACGGGTTTCGGTGACGTAGGCGAACAGCGCGATGGCCACGGTGGCCAGCAGCGCTTCCACCAGCCCGCGGCCGCCGTCGAGCACGCCGAAGAAGCGGCCCTGCTCGTCGTCGCCGGCGAGCATCTTCACCCGCTTGATCAGCGAGGCCCAGAAGGTCAGCCCGGTGCTGATGCCGAAGCCGCAGAAGATCGCCAGCAGCGCCGGGAAGCCGGGCAGTTGCGCGTACCACAGGCCCAGCGCGCCGGTGCCCAGCAGCGAGAAGCCGATGAGGAAGCGCGGGGCGATGCGGTCGGCCAGCCAGCCGCTGGGCAGGTAGCTGAGCAGGAAGGCGCTGCCGAGGATGGAATACAGGTAGCCCAGCTCGCTGTTGCTGATGGCCAGGGCCTCGAGCATGGTGCTCTGGTACACCTGGCGCAGGTAGAGCATGGGGTAGATGGCGCCGGCGGCGAGCACCAGCAGGGCCAGTTGCAGGTAGCGGGTCAGGTTGGCGCTGGACGGAACGGCCATGGGCATGGCCTCTGCACTTATTGTTTTTTTCATCATGCGTCTCGTGGCCGGCGGGGGCACCGGCGGGTTGTCGGAAAAGCGCGGCGCGCGCCGGGCGCAGGCAGGCGCCCGGCGCGGCTCGTCAGTACTTCAGGACCACCAGGCGGGTCTGGGTGAACTCCAGCATCCCGTGCTTGCCGTCGTCGCCGCCCAGGCCCGAGCGCTTCCAGCCGGCGTGGTAGCCCTGGTAGGGGTCGGCGGGGGTACGGTTGACGTACAGCTCGCCGGCCTCGATGGCGTTGGCCACCCTCATCGCCGTGCGGTAGTTCTCGCTGTAGAGCACCGAGGCCAGGCCGAACTGGTGGTCGTTGGCCATGGCCAGGGCGTCGTCGAGGGTCTCGTAGCGCAGCACCGGCAGCACCGGGCCGAAGATTTCCTCCTGGACGATCTCCATGTCCTGGCGGCACTCGCTCAGCAGGGTGGCCGGGTAGAAGTGCCCCGGCCCTTCCGGCAGCACGCCGCCGCATTCCAGGCGCGCGCCTTCGGCCAGGGCGCGCCGCACCTTGGCGTGGACGTCCTGGCGCGCGCGGGCGTTGACCAGCGGGCCCATGCGCGAAGCGTCCTCGGCGCGGTCGCCGATGCGCACGGCGGCGAGCTTCTCGCGCAGCAGGGCGAGGAAGCGGTCGTGCACGCCGGCCTGCACGTACACGCGCTCGATGGCGGTGCACAGCTGGCCGCAGTGGGTGGTCTTGGACGCGGCGATGGCGCTGGCGGCCTGCTCCAGGTCGGCGTCGGCCTCGATGATCGCCGGGGTCTTGCCGCCCAGCTCCAGGGACGGCTTGGCGATGTTGGCCTTGCAGTAGTCGAGCACGGTGCGCCCGGCGCCGACGCTGCCGGTCAGGGTGATCATGCCCACCGCCGGGTGCTGGCAGAGGCTGGCAGCCACCTCGTGGACCATGGTCAGCACGTTGAACACGCCGGCTGGCAGCTCGGCCTCGGCGGCGGCGCGGGCGATCTCGAAGGCCGAGGTCGGGGTGTTGTTGCTCGGCCGCACCACCACGGTATTGCCGGCGATCAGCGCCGGGGCGACCTTGCGCAGCAGGGTGTAGACCGGATAGTTGAAGGGGATCAGGCAGGCCACCACGCCGATCGGCTCGCGCTGCAGCAGGATGGTCTCGTCGCGCGAGTCGCTGGGGATCACCTCGCCTTCGATGCGCCGCGCCCACTCGGCGTGGTAGCGGGTGATCTGCGCGGCGTAGAACGCTTCGCTGGTGGCGTCCTGCACGCTCTTGCCGGACTCGCGGGCCAGCGCCGCGCCGATGCCCGCGGCGTTGCGCTCGATGGCCTCGGCGAAGCGCCGCAGGTGCTCGCCGCGCTCGATGGCCGGCAGCCTGGCCCAGTCGCGCTGGGCGCGTTGCGCGGCTTCGACCGCGCTCAGCACCTCGGCCTCGGTGGCCGCCGGCACTTCGGCGATGCAGGCCCCGGTGGCCGGGTCGAACACGGCGATGCGCGCGGCCACGCCGCAGTCGTGGAAACGGCCGTCGATGAAGTTCTGGTCAGTACGCATGGGCATTCCTGTGGTTCAAGCAGCGCGGTGGCGGAGGAACGACAGGCGGAGCGCGGGGCGGGCGCGAAGCCGCGCCGGCAGGCGGGTGCGGGCAGGCATGGGGCAACACTCTTGTCGTTCTTGGATGGGCCAAGTTTCGACAGGCGCAGCAGGCCGGACAAACGATTAATAACGCCGGGTAACCTGCATTTTTCGCATGTTACCCGGCGGCGCTTCAGCGCGGGCTGACGATGTGCGCGGCGTTGTCCAGGCTGCGCTCGGCCAGGCGCACCTCCTCCAGCAGCCAGTCGCGGAAGCGCTCCACGTGCTCCGGCAGTTCCTGCCCCGGGCGGCTCACCCACCAGTAGGACTGGTGGCCATCCACCTGCACGTCGAGCAGTTGCACCAGCTGCCCGGCCACCAGTTCGCGGGCCACCATCTGGCGGTCGGCCATGGTCACGCCCAGGCCATCGATGGCGGCGCGGATGGCCATGTCCAGCAGGTCGAACTCGTAGCCGCCGTGCAGGTCGACGCCCTGGATCTTCGCCGCGTCCAGCCAGTGGCGCCAGGTCAGGTAGCGCTGGTCGTCGCGGGCCAGCACGTGCAGCAGGGTCATGCCGTTCAGCTCCAGGCCCTGTTCCTCGCGCTGCGCCAGCAGGCCCGGCGCGCACACGGCGATGTGCTTCTCGTGCATCAGCAGCGAGCTGTCCAGGCCCTCCCACTCGCCGTTGCCGAAGCGGATGGCGCAGTCCAGGGTGCCGGTCTCGGCCAGGCTGTCCTGCAGGTGCGTGGTGAGGGTGACCTCCAGCCCCGGGTGGGCCTCGCGCAGGCGCCCCAGGCGCGGCAGCAGCCAGCGGCTGGCGAAGGTCGGCGGGGCGTTCAGGCGCAGGCGGTTGAGGTGCTGGCGCTGCTGGATGCCGCGCACCGTCAGCTCGATGCGGTCGAACGACTGTTGCAGCGCGCGCAGCAGCATACGCCCGGCGTCGGTCAGCTGCAGGTGATGGTGGCGGCGCTGCAGCAGCGGCTCGCCGAGTTGCTCCTCGAGCTGGCGCACCTGGCGGCTGACCGCGCTCTGGGTGACGTTGAGCAGTTCGGCGGCGCGGGTGAAGCTGCCGGTGCTGCCGGCCACCTCGAACGCCTTGAGTGCATTGAGCGCCGGGATCTTGCGCTTCATCGCTGGCCCTCCCCTCGCGCCCCCGTTGGACGCGGCATGCGCATTGGAGTATGGCAGCGGCCCCGGAGTCACCGGGACCGCCGCCGAGGCTCACTCAGAAGTAATAACCGACGTTGGCGTACAGCTGGTTCTCCCAGTGGTCGGTGCCGCCCCGGGCCAGGCTGTCGGTGTAGCTGCTGCCGCCGATGTAGGGGTCGTTGCGGCCGTTGAGCCACTCCACGGCGATGTAGAAGGAGCGCACCGAGAAGGAGGTGCCGAGGATGAAGCGCTCGGAGGCGTCGAAGCCGCTGGCCGACTTGTCGAAGCGGCTGTAGTTGCCATAGACCTTCATGCCGCTCCCCCAGCCGCCGACGAAGGTGCCGGGGAAGCTGTAGCTGAGGTCGCCGACGTAGAGGTTGCCGCGGCTGGCGACGTTGAAGGTGCCGTCGTAGCCGCCGAAGCTGACCACCTCGTCGCTGCCCGGGTTGCGCGGCGACATCTGCTGGCGCCCGGCCTGCAGCTGCACGCCCCAGGGGCCGTTCTGCCCCAGGTAGTGCAGGGCATAGGCGTTGCGCCGGCCGGCGTCGTGGGTGTCCTTGTTCTCCAGGCGCGAGGTCAGCGCGGAAACCCCGACCTCGGATTTCCACTCGCCCAGCTGCAGCGAGCGCGCCAGGCGGGCCACCACGATCTGCCGCTCCTGGTTGCGGGTGCCCTCGGGCACGTAGTCGTCGGCGGAGGTCACCACCGTCGAGTAGGTGCTGCCGTTGCTGGTGCCGCGCCCCGGCCAGGCCGGGCGGCCGTACAGGCCCGCCTGCAGGTTCCAGTCGCCCAGCTGCTGGATGTACTTGGCGCCCACCGCCGAGACGTCCTCCAGGCCCACCACGTTGCCGAGGGTCTCGTAGAAAGTGCTGCCGAAGTACGGCTGCAGGCCGAAGGGGACCTGGTTGAGGCCGACCTGCACCTGGCGATCGGCATCGAAGCGGTAGCCGACCCAGGCATATTCGGCGAAGGCGACGTCGCCGATGTGGTCGGTGTACTGGTAGGGGTACTGCTTGCCGTAGAAGCGGTAGCGCGCCGCGCCTATCCAGCTGTCGGAGGTGTAGGTGGCGCGCAGCATCAGGGTGTCGAAGCCGGCCTTGTCGATGTCGCGGTCCGGGTCGTGGTCGAAGCGCGCGCGGATGGCGCCGCCGACGTCGAGTTCGTCCGTCACCGGCACCGCCAGGGCGGCGGCGCTGCAGGTCAGCAGGACGGGAAACAGCAGGTGCGCACAGCGGCGCGGCAGGGGAAACATGGCCACAATGGAAAGCCTCGGCGAAGTTCTTGTCGTTATTCGGCGCACCCGGCGCGGACACTCCCCCCACACCTTGTGCGCGGCCGAAACTAGCCGCTGGCGCGAACCGCGCACAAACGACTAAATCGCCGGGCGAACCGGAGAAAAACGCATGTTTGTGGGACCTGCCCCGGCGCTAGAATCGACGCACCACGACCAGCCCGCGCGCGCCACCCCGCGCCCCCTTTCGGAAGCCGCCCCATGCGCAGCCTGCCGCCCCTGAACATGCTCCGGGTCTTCGAGGAAGTCGCCCACCACCGCAGCTTCAACCGCGCCGCCGAGGCGCTCAACGTCACCCAGGGCGCGGTGAGCCGGCAGATCAAGCAACTGGAGGACTACCTGGGCGTCAGCCTGTTCGTGCGCACGCCCCGCGGCCTGAGCCTCACCGAGGCCGGCGGCGCCCTGGCGCCGCACCTGGGCGAGGCCTTCGAGCGCATCGAGCGCGCCCTGCAGGCGGTGCGCGTACCCAACCTGCGCCAGCGCCTGCGCATCCTCGCCCCGCCCACCTGGGGCACGCGCTGGCTGTCGCCGCGCCTGCGCAGCTTCCTGCAGCGCTACCCGGACATCAGCCTGAGCGTGACCAACGCCCAGGCCCCGGACAACCCCGGCGAACTGGACTGCCGCATCCGCTTCGGCCTGCAAGCCGCCCCCCACTGCCACAGCCACCTGCTGGTGATGGAACGGCACATCGCCGTGGCCAGCCCGGAGCTGTTCGACGGTGAGCGCGCGCCGGAGCTGGACGCCCACCCGCTGCTGCACATCCTCCACGAGGGCAAGCGCCTGAAGGTCTGGGAGAACTGGCTGGAAGCCGTGGGCCGCAACGACGTCGACGCCGGCAGCGGCATCGAGTTCAGCACCCTCGACCAGGTCATCCACACCGCCCTGGCCGGCGGTGGCCTGGCGGTGATCGACCGGCAGATGATCGAGCGCGAACTGGCCGCCGGCAGCCTGCTGCCGATCACCCCGGTGGAAGTGATCGGCCCCTACGGCTACTGGCTGGACATCCCCACGGACAAGCGCGGCCTGTCCAAGGTGCAGCGCTTCCAGGAGTGGCTGGAATTGGTGAGCAACCCCTAGCCGTTTAAGGATTTGCCGACAGCTTCGCGCCATGCGGGGAAATCTCCCCCGCCCGACTCGGAGGAATTGCACAGGCCTTCGGGCTCCTCCCAAGGGCCCGCAGGTCCAAGATCATGCGCTGGAGTCCGCCCCCGCTCACGGACGCCGGAAACTTCCACCGCAAGGACAAGACCATGTCTATCAAGCACACACTGAACCTGCTGGACGAGCGGCTGCTGAAGGAGCTGCTCGACGCCGCCCAGGAAGCCCTCAACGACACCGCCACCGCCAAGCGCGTCGCCCACATGCTGGGCGTGGAGCCGGCGCGGGTCCACGCCCTGGCCAACGTCGCCCTGGGCCTGTCGCAGGCCGAGGACGAACGCGCCCACGATGTGGGCACCCTCCGCCAGCTGGACAGCCTCACCAAACGGATCCGCGGGCTGATGAGCCCCTGAACCCAGGCTTGCGCCGGGGCAGGCAGGCGATCGCCGGGGGCTTTTTGCTGCTACCTTTCCAGGTCCGTAGCCCGCAGAGCCCTACGAGGAGCCCCATGACCGATCCCCTGCACAAGCTTTCCTGGGACGACCTGCGCATCGTCAAGGCCATCGGCGAAGGCGGCAGCCTGGTCGCCGCGGCCGCCGCCCTGGGGCTGAACCACTCGACCGTCTCGCGGCGCCTGGCGGCCCTGGAAGGCACCCTCGGCGTGGCCCTCTTCGACCGCCGCCGCAGCGGCTACGCCCCGACCGCCGCCGGCGCCGAGCTGGTCGAGCTGGGCGCGCGCCTGGAGCAGGACATCTTCAGCGTGGCGCGGCGGGTGTCGAGCCCTGCCCAGGGCTACAAGGGCGACCTGCGCGTCACCACCAGCGATGCCCTGCTGCTGGACTTCCTCACCCCCATCATCGCCGGCTTCCAGGCGGCCAACCCGGAAATCCGCATCGAGGTGCTGGTGAGCAACCAGCCGCTGAACCTCGCCCGCGGCGACTCGGACGTCGCCTTCCGCGCCACCCTGGTGCCGCCGGAGAACCTGTTCGGGCGCAAGGTGGCCACCGTGGCCTGGGCCATCTACGGACGCCGCGTCGACTACGTCGGCCACTCGCCCGCCCTCGACGAACTCTGGCAGCGCCAATGGGTGTCCTACGGCCGCGGGCTGGCCGGCCTGCGCGCCTACGGCTTCGTCGAGCAGCGCGTCGCGCCGCAGCGGATCGGCTACCGCAGCGACTCGGTGGCCGGCGTCGCCGCGGCCATCGCCGCCGGCATGGGCATCGGCTTCCTGCCCTGCATGCACGGCGACCTGGTGCCCGGCCTGGTGCGCATCAGCCCGGTGCAGCCGGAGGTCCACGACGAACTCTGGGTGCTCACCCACCCGGACATCCGCAAGTCCGGCCGGGTATACGCCTTCCTCACGCACTGCGCCGAGGCCATCGTCCACCAGCGCGACTTCATCGAAGGCCGCGAACCGCGCCCCGCCTCCCTCGCCCTGCCCGACCGCTAGCGCCGAGGCCGTCCGCAATCCTGCGGATTCGACTCCGCGCAAACGCACACCCGCACGCCGTGCCAGGTCCATAGACTCGGCGGAGATCGGCAGCCACGGCCGCCGGCATCCCACCAGAGGAGGACTCCCCCATGAGCGTCAAAGCGTCCGCCAAGCCCGCCCGTTCCCTGCTCAGCCCCCACGACCACGCCCTGGTACTGATCGACCACCAGTCGCAGATGGCCTTCAACACCAAGTCCATCGACATCACCAGCCTGCGCGCCAACACCGCCATCCTCGCCAACGCCGCCAAGGGTTTCGGCGTACCCACCGTCATCTCGACCATCTCCCGGGAAAGCTTCGCCGGCCCGCTGTTCCCCGAAGTCAGCCAAGCCTTCCCCGACGCCGAGGTCATCGACCGCACCACTTCCAACGCCTGGGAAGACGAGCCCTTCATCGCCGCCATCAACGCCACCGACAAGGCTCGCCTGGTGATGTGCGGCCTGTGGACCTCGGTGTGCTGCAACGGCCCGGTGCTCTCGGCGCTGGAACAGGGCTTCGAGGTCTACGTGGTGACCGACGCCTGCGGCGACTGCACCGCCGAGGCCCACGAGCGCGCGGTGCAGCGCATGCTCCAGGCCGGCGCCCGGCCGATCACCGCCCTCACCTACCTGCTGGAACTGCAGCGCGACTGGGCGCGGGTGGAGACCTACGACCTCACCACCGGCATCTCGATCGAGTTCGGCGGCGCCTTCGGCATCGGCATCCAGTACGCCAAAAGCATGCTCGGCGGCCACCAGGGCTGAGCCCGGCACACCCGGCGGCGGGCCACCCCGCCGCCCCATTGGGAAGCACGCCATGAAAGCCTATCTGCTGTCCCTGGGCGTCGGCCTGCTGGTGGGCGTCATCTATTCCCTGAGCGGCGTCCGCTCGCCAGCGCCACCGGCCATAGCGCTGCTCGGCCTGCTGGGCATGCTGCTCGGCGAACAGGCGCTGCCACTGGCCAGGCGCCTGGCCCAACCCCCGCCAGCCGCCAGCGCCCCCGCGGAACGGCAGGCCCCGGCTTCCGGCGTAGCGGCAGGGCATGAGGTACAGGCTCGGGAGGATCGGCAGGGCCGGCGGTGATCGGCGGCGCCCGCATTTCCGGAGCGCGCCGGAATACCTGACAACCGATGCCAAGAGGCTGCATGCCATCGCAGAGGAACGCCCCCGCCGTAGGGCGCATAACGCGAAGCGTTATCCGCCGCTGCCGGATGACGCTTCGCTCCGCAGGCAGGCTAGAAAGGAGATTTACTTTCTGGACTCTTCTTGGCGCCAGCAGTCAGCGCAGCGAGAGGATCTTCTTCAAGACCCTGTTAGCCTTCGACGTGAAATGGGGACACCCATTAGCCGGCCTGACCGATCAGCTTTAGAGCAGGAAAAATAAATCTGTCCGATCTCTCACCCATCAAAGAAGAAAAATAGAACATATATAAAAAATGATACTCCACCTGCCAAAGATCTTTCCAAGGCGCTGCTATCATTTCGTGATATCGCCCCAGGACCAAAAAGAATCTCACGACCAGAAATATATGAATGAAAGGCATAACCAAACCACAACTGCCCCGACACAACAACAAACAGACTTCTCCACCCTTCCAAAAATCTCAGAGAATTTAAAAGCACTCCTGCTAGCAATAAAACCAGAACCCAGGCCCGTTTCTCATATAAGAAATCCAGCAGTCTATTCATCAAGAAAATCTTTCCCATTCTTAACAATGACATTCCATGCACCGCTAACAGATAGTGCATTGGTCATCTTTTTCGCGACCTCTTCCGGCACGCCACGTGACATTGCATATTTTTGAAAACCAACACCTAGAACACTTTCAGATATAGCACTTCCGGTACTATCTTTTAAGTAGCCTGACAGTAGTCCCGCAGAGGTACTAGCATACCCCAAGGCATTAGCTGTTCCACCTGTTGTCACAAGGCAAAAAGGGGACAGATTTATTTCTCACACCCTAATCCTGTCCAGTCAGCCAGCTTTAGAGCAGGAAAAATAAATCTGTCCCCTTTTCGTGTCCCCTTTTCGGGTCGATAGCGTCTTCTGCGCCGGAACTACCTTTTGCACCGATGACTAACCAAGCACAATCTTATTGAATTCATCCAATTGTGATGCATTAATATCTTGATACTCTTCCTCCAACCCAGAACCACGAACAAAACCAAGATCCTCACTATAGGCTGCATACACCGAACCGGAACCCTCACCTGAAGAGAAGACATCTAGAGAAGGACTACATAGCTCCGACCCACACCAAGAGACAGTCGCTCCATGTTCAACAAACCACCTTAGTGACCGTTCAACATATGACAACCACTTAAGTTCATCGGGCCACATATTTATTTTCACCTCAGCAGAAAGGTTGCTCATACCCTCGCCTTCCCACTTTCGAAATTTCACATCAGCACTACCTTCCCAGACAGCTTCAAACGAGGACTCATTACCGACAATCTCGCTGAAACCCCTCTCACGCCAATACCCATAAAAGACTAACCCGCCCACCTCATCTTGATAAATCTCACCACTAGACTCATCTATAAACGCCCAGTAAACACCAAGGCTTTCAATAGTTTTCATAATCCAAAGTTCTTCATTTGCTGAGAGGACGGTTTGATGGCTGTCACAATATCTCCAACCGCTATCTTTCCACGAGACTCTTTCGCCACAAAAATCACAACATCATTCCCATCAATCTTCCCATAAAAACCTTTTACAGCTTGCCCACCTTGGGTCATCACATGATCAAAGGTCTTTGCAGGGTTGGTCAGAATAATCTGCCCAATCTCCTGAAATGCTTGCCGCGCAGCTTTTGATCCAGAGTTCGCGGTGATTATGCCTGCATCAATCAAGTGTCTAGCAGAGTGATCGACACGACCAACATTAGAAAGCGCTGACTTCGCAGCATCGTCGGAGAACCCTACAAATCCTTTTGTCCCCTGCCCCTTCAACGCTCCAACCACCTTACTCAGCAGTTGGCCACCACCCGCTATCACAGCCTTCGCCAGCGCCGCAGCCGAAACACCTGCTGCTGCCAGCTCCGCCTTTTCCAAGGTGTCCAGGCGTTGTTGTTCAGAAGCCGTAGGGGCGAACAGATCGTTTTGCAGTGTGTCCGCAAGGTCCGGATTGACCAGGAACTGATTGACCAAGCGCAGGGCTTCCGGCTTGACCTTATCGATCCCCTCGCCGTGTGCCGCAGTCGCGGCCAGGGCGTCCATCAAGTCCTGTTCGCTGACCTGATCGGCTCCAGGGCCACAGTACGCCGGCTGCTTCTTGCAGAAATCCAGGGCGCCTTCAGCAAAACTCTCGGCATTTTTTCGATGCAGTTCGTGGTTGTACTGCGTAGCGTTCTGCGCCACCCAAGCCCCGGTCTGCAGGCTTTGCGCATCGGCGCCGTCCAGGGTCGAGGCCGCCAGCAGGCCGACCAGTTGGGAGGTCATGTCGAGCAGGATCTTGTTGCCGCCCACCCAGGTGTCGAGCTGGTCCACCAGGGCTTCGTTGGCACCCGCTGCCAGGGCGCCGGTCTTGAAGTCGCCGCCGCTGGCTTCGGCCAGCAGGCCGCCGACCATGGCGTGGATCATCACCTTCTGGATGCTGCCGTCGGCGTAGACGCCCTTGGTGTAGTCGCCCACGGCGTTGAAGCTGACGGCGGCCAGGGTGTTTAGCAGGGTGCTCTGCAGGGCATCGCCCAGGTCGCCGCCCTGCCCCATGATCCGGCCCAGCGCCAATGCCGTGCCGTTCTGCAGCCCTTGGCTGGCGGCGAATTGGCCGATGCCCTTGAGGGAGCCCAGGTCGACAGTGATCTTGCCGGTGAGGTCGCTGGTGGCGCCGGTCCAGTCGTTGAAGTAGCCCTGGGTCAGGCCGGCGGTGATGCCGGAGATGGCGTAGCCCTTGAGGGCATCGCTTGAGGTGGTGTCCTGCCAGACCGCGCCAAGGTCGCCGCGGTTGTTCACCAGACTGATCGAGGCGTTGGTCGCGGCCCCCGAAGCAATGGCCGCGCCACCGGCGGCAACGGCGCCGCCGCCCATGGCTTTCAGGGCGGCCGGCCCGACGTAGGCGGCCATCACGATGGCGATGGCCAGCTGTGCCCCACGCCCAGCCCCGAACTGCTGTAGCTGAAGGAGTCATGCACCTCCTGCACCCGCCGCCAATCCACATCCCCCCGCGCCTCGGCCTCCTTCAGCCAGGCCAGGTCGGGATCGGCCTGTACCATGGCGTCGATGGTCTGCCCGACGCTTTGCTGGTCGATGTGCCTGATATCGATCTTCAGCCCGTCCACGGCCTTGATCGCCAGTTCACCCTGGGCGATCAGCTGGCTCTGGCGCAGCGTCTCGTCGGTCTGGCCCTTGCCCTTGGCGGACTGCCAGGCCAGGTTGCCCTTGCTCTTCTCGTGGCTTTCCTGGTGCAGGTCCTTGACCGCTTCGAAGGTCACCGCGCCGCCGCTGAGGATGGCGATGTCGTTGCCGCTTTCGAGCTTCGCGCCCTGGTATTTCTGATCGCCGCCGCTGAGCAGGGTGATGTCGGAGCCGGCGCTGATCTGGCTGCCGACGGCCCTGATGTCGGTGACTTCGTCGCGCTGGGTCTTCTTGCTGCCGAAGCTGCCTTTTTCCTCCTCGCTGTACAGCGAGTGGTCGCTGTCGTAGTCCGCCAGCAGTTCCAGCTTGTCGCCGGCCACCAGGTAGGCTTCGTTGCCGGCGCTGATCTTGCTGGCCACCAGGGAGAGGTTCTGCCCCGCGCTGACGACCACATCCCCACCGGCATCCAGGCTGGCGCCCTGCTGCCGCACCTGGTCGGCCTGCTGCTCGACCTTCTTGCCGCCGCCCTTGTACTTCGTTTCGCTATGGTCTTCGTTCGCCGCCGAGGCAAGGGTTACGTCACGGCCGGCGCCCAGGGCGATGTCGCCTTGGGCGTCGATATGACTGGCCACCACCGCGAGGTCGCGGCCGGCGCTGGCATCGAGGCTGCCGCCAACACTGACTTCGCTGGCGTGCTGGGTGGTGCTGCCGATGCTGCCCTGCATGCGCCGGCTCTGGAAATCGGCGCTGTCGGTTTCCTGGGTGGCTTCCAGGCGCAGGTCGCGGCCGGCCTGCAGGTAGGCGTCGCCGCCGGCCTGGATCGCGCTGCCGGTGTTGAGCAGGTCGCGCCCGGCGTTGATCGCCAGGTCGCCGCTCGCCTCTATGCGGGCGGCGGCGTTGGCGATTTCCTTGTGGATGCGGTCGTTGTCGGCGCTCAGGTCGAGGGCGGTGATGCTGCGTTCGTTGATGACGTCGCCGGCCAGCGCGGTGAGGCTGACGTCACGCCCGGCGATGATGCCGCCGGCGGTGTTGCGGATGCTGCCGGTGGCGAGCAGGTCGAGGCGGTTGCCGGCTTCGATCAGGCCGGCGTTGCCGATGTTGGCGGCGGTGGCGCCGAGGTCGCCGCTGGCGCGCAGGGTGCCATGGTTGTTCAGTTCGCCGCCGCTGATCAGGCTGACGTCGCGGCCCTGGATCAGCGCGCCGTTGGGCGCCAGGCGGTTCTCGGCCTGGGCCAGGTAGAGCACCGGCACCAGGACCTTCTCGCCGTTCACCACGGCCTCTTCCAGCCAGACGATGTCGTGGGTCAGTGCCGCCACCTGCTCGGCGGTCAGGGCCACGCCCACCGTCAGGTGGAGGCTGTCCTTGTAGGCGATGGCGTTGTCCATCAGGTACTTGAACAGCGCCTCGCCGCTGGCCATGCCGTCGATGAAGCGCTGACCGGTGCGGGCCACCACCGCCTGCTGGATCAGCCGCTGCTCGTAGAGGCCATCGCCCAGACGCTTCTGCGCCTGGTCCGGGTCGTAGCCGAGCAAACCGAGCAGGTAGTCGGAGCTGAGGAAGCTCTTCAGGCTGGTCAGCTCCGGGTTGGTCTCGACCAGGTACTTGTGGCTGTTGCCGGGTGCGGCGTTGCCCGGCACGCCCTGGACGCGGGAAATGCCCTGGCCGAGGCCGGCGAGGTCGGGCGCGCTCGCGTCGGCGCTGCCGCCCTCGCCGCTGAGGCGGAACAGGCCGTTGCTGCCGCTGGGCAGGGCGAAGCCGGGGATTTCCAGCGGGTCGACCTGCCATTGCGTCAGGTCCGGCGGCAGCTGCGAGGTGACGGCGAACTGGCCGGTGGCGGCAGCGGTGGCCGTTCCCACATCGCGCGGGTCGATGCCCTGGGCGTCGGCGTCGCGGCGCACCACGCTGTTGTCGAACTGCTCGCTGGCGACGATGCTGACGTTGCCCGCGGCCTGGATCACCGCGCTGGCCGCCGGCGCGCCGGACACCTGCACCTCGGAGATCATGAGGTTGTGGAAGTTGTGTTCCGGGTAGCCGCCGGACTCCAGCACCTGCTGGCGGCTCAGCGCGCCGGGGTCGTAGTCCGGCGAGTTGGGGTCGTTGTAGCGGTTGTAGAGTTCCTGGTTGCTGCGGAACGTCCAGTAGTAGGCATCGGTGCGGGTGTAGAAGGCCCCGTCCAGATGCCGCTCCACGCCGCCGGCCGCACCCTGGTTGCGGAAGCGGGCGGCCTGGATGTCGATGTCGCCGCCCGAGGCGATGCTGCTGTAGAGGTTGGCGAAGGCGCCGCCGCGGAAGACGAAGTCGCCGCCGGCGGTGATCGTCGCCTGGGGCGAGTCCTGGGTGATGACATCCTCGTAGCGCTCCCAGGACTGGAACCTGAATTCGCAGCCCTTGCCGTCGCACACATCGTCGGCGTACATGCGGATGTTGCCGGCGACGATGCGCTGGCCGATGCGGAAGTCGTCGCCACGGCGGTTGTCGAAGTCCTGCGCCAGCAGGGTCAGGGCGCCGGCGCTTTCGATGCTGCCGGAGACGTTCTCGACCCTGGCCGCCCAGCCACCCTGGTCGTTGCCGGCGATGTGCAGGTCGCCGAGGCTGTAGAGGTCGCCGGCATGGTTGCCGAGGGTGCCCACCCGCAGCGCCATGTCGCCGCCGCTGAACAGCAGCCCGCCCTGGTTGAGCAGGTGGCCGGCCTCCACGCGCAACCCGGTGGCGCTGCCGAGGCTGCCGAAGTTGTCGAGGCTGGCGACGCTAACGCCAAGATCGCCGGCGGAGCTGATGCGGCCATGGTTGCTCAGGCCGTTGGCGTTGACGCTGGCCGCGCTGCCGCCGGCGATGCTGGCGGGTGCGCCGAGTTCGATCCGCTTCGCGCCCAGGCTCAGGGCGTCCAGGCTGGTGAGGCGGCCGTTGCCGGTATAGCTGCCGCTCAGGTCCAGGCTCAGGCCGGCATCGCTGGCGATCAGCCCGTCGTTGGTCCAGTGGCCGCCGCTGCCATCCAGGCCCTGCGCGGCCAGCAGCTGGCCGCCGCTGCCGAGCTGCAGCCGGTCGACGTTCAGGGTGAGCTGGCGGGCCTGCAGGCTGCTGTTCAGGGTCCAGTCGGGCGCGTTTATGTCCAGCGCGGCCTGGGTGATGAAGTGGCCACCGGCCTGGCCGAGTTGCCCCAGATCGACGAGAAACCCGCCGTTGCCGGCGTGCAGCACGGTACCGCCGGCGTTCTGCAGGGCGCCGCCGCTCAGTTGCAGGGTGTCGGCGGCGGTTTCCAGGGTGCCCTGGCGATTGTCGAGCAGGCCGCGGGTGGCGATCCGGGTGGTGCCGCTCTGGCCGAGGGCGCGCAGGCGGCCCTGGGCGTTGCTCAGGCTGACGGCGTCGAGGCTCAGCCAGTCGCCGGCTTCGATCAGGCCGCCGTCGTTGTCCAGGGTGCCCTCGAGGCTGAAGTCGATGCCTTTCGCACCGACCTTGCCGCCACCATTGAGGAAGTCGCCGGCAACGACGGTCAGTTGGTCGCCGGCGTACAGGCCGCCATTGCGGTTATCCACAGTCGCGCTGCCGGTTTCGACTTCGGCCTTGCCGCGGGTGGCGGCCAGGTGGCCCTGCTGGTTGCCGATGCCGCCGCTGGCCTGGACCTCCAGGTCCAGGCCCTGGGCCACGCCGGCGCCGTTGTCGAAGTAGCCGGTGACGATCCTGAGCAGGCCCAGGGCGGCATCGAGGATGCCGCCGCTGTTGTCGGTGCTCGCGGCATGCAGGTCGAGCTTGCCGTCATCGCTCTGGATGCGGCCCTGGGCATTGTTCAGCGCGCCACTCAGGACGAGGGTGGCGTCGCCCTGGCTGGACACCTGCCCCTGCCGGTTGTCGAGGCCGACGGCCCGCAGGCTGAGGTTGTCGCCGCTGCGGACGAAGCCATCGTCGCCATTGAGCAGGCGGCCGCCGAGCGCCTCGATGCTCAACGCGCCCCGGCTGGCCAGGGTGCCCTGGTCGCGGTTGTCCAGGTCGCCCTGGGTGAGAGTCAGGTCGAGGGTGGACTGGCTGGCCAGTTGGCCGCCCCGGTTGTCCAGGCTGGCGGCCTGGAGCAGCAGGCTGCCGGCGCTGATCTGTCCACCCTGGTTGTGCAGCCGGGTGGCGGCGTGGCTGAAATCGAGCCGGCGCTGGGCATCGATCAGGCCGCCGTCGCGGTTGTCCAGGGCATCGGCGATGACGAGTTCGACGTTGCCCTCGGCGGAGACGATGCCGCCGCGGTTGTCCAGGCTGGCCGCGCTGATCCGCTGGTCTCCCTGGCTGACCAGGGCGCCCTGGCTGGCGTTGTTCAGCTCGCCGCCGAGGCTGACGTCGAGCGCGCCGGCCTTGCTGGAAAGAGTGCCACCCTGGCTGTTGTCCAGGCTGCCGCCGCCGACGGTCAGCCCCTGCCAGCCGGAGAGCAGGCCCAGGCCGGCGTTGAGCACCCGGTCGGCCTGCAGGTCGAGCCGGCCGGCGCTGATGATGCGGCCGCCGTCGCGGTTGTCCAGCAGCCGGGCGCCAAGGGCGAAGCTCTGCTGGCTGGAGATTTCACCGCCGCGGTTATCCACTGCCCCCAGGCGGCTGAAGCTCAGGGTGCCGGCGCTGAGCAGCCCGCCCTGGCTGTTGTCCAGGTCGCCGCCCTGCAGGTCGAGGCCAAGTGCGCCCTGGCCCTGCAGGCGCCCGCCGTGCAGGGTCAGATGCCGGGTGCGGATCTCGGCGTCGCCCTGGGTGGAGATTTCGCCCCGGCTGGCGTCGATGCCCTGCGCCGCCAGCGTGAGCCTGCCGGCACTGTGGATCAGGCCACCGGCGCTGTTGTCCAGCTTGCCGGCGAGGCTGGCGTCCAGGCTGCCACGGCTGGTGAGGGTGCCTTGGCCACTGTTGTCGAGGCTGGCCAGGTCCAGGCGCAGGCTCTGTTCAGCGGCGAACAGGCCGAGGCGGTTGTCCAGGGTGCCGCCACTGACGCGGACATGCTGGCCGCCGATCTTGCCCTGGCTGTTGTCCAGGCGCTGCGCGGCATGGGCGTCCAGGCTGCGCGAGGCGATCAGGCTGCCGGCGTTGCGCAGGTGCTGCGCCTCGATGGCGACGTCGCCCCGGGCGTTGCGGCTGTTGTCGGCATTCACGCCGGCTTCGATCACACCGCTGTTGCTGAGCTGGTTCGCTTTCAGCTCGAGGGTCGAGCCCGCGGCCAGGCTCTGCGCATTGCTCAACGCCCCACTGGCCTGCACGCTCGCGCTGCCGCCGGCATAGGCCGGGCCGTTCAGGGCCACGTCCTGGCCCTTCAGGGCGAGGTCGCCGCTGGCCGCGGCCTGGGCCAGTTCCAGCTTGCCGTTGGCGTCGATGCGGATGTCGCCGGCGCTGGCCGCCATGTTGCCGGCCAGTTTCACACCCACGCCCTGCTCGGTGCCCACCAGGCGGATGGTGTTGGCGTACATGCCGCCCAATGCCGCGCTGTCGATGGCCAGTTGTGGCTTGGCGCGGCCGTCGTCGGGCTTGGCAGTCGCAGCGAGGGTCTGCGCGTCCACCGTGTTGCGCCCGGCCACCACGGTGAGCTGTTTGGCGTACAGGTCAGCGTTGAGTTTGGCGCTGCGGGTAATCAGCTCGAACTGGTCGAGGTTGCTGGCGTTGAGCCCGGCGCCTTCGATGGCGATTTCGCCGCCATTCACGTCGTAGCCCTGCAGGCGTTCGCCGGCCAGGATCGGCTTGCCGGTGGTGAGGGTGGCGCGCGGGGTGTTGATGAAGCCGCAGCCGTTGCAGGTGATGCCATTGGGGTTGGCGACGATGACGTGGGCGCCCTGCCCCGCCACCTCGGTGTAGCCCTTGAGCTGCGAGGGGCTTCCGCCGGTGACTTCGTTGAGAATCTTCTGCGCCGCCTGGCCCTTGAGGTTGGGGTTGCCGATGATGATCCCGCCCAGCTGGGTACTGGCGGTCTTGCCGGTGGCGTTGTTGAGGATCAGGCCCTGCTGGCCGATGTTGTAGTCGCTGAACCGGTTATGAGACAGGCCCGCGCCATTGGGCGTGGCGATGTTGACGATGGGCACGCCGTTGCCCGCCGCGCCGAGCTGGGTGTTGCCAGCCGCCGCCGCATCCACCGCCAACTGGGCGGCGGCCGCGACTATGGGGTTGAGGAACAGGAGGCCGGCCAGGCCGCTGGCGATGGCCTGCTGGAGGGGACGGCGGATGTCCATATCGGGGGGCTCGCGCGGGGGTGGTGATTGGCCCGGCGGACTCTATTCCCCTGTACGGCGTAGGACCTTGAGGGTTTCCAGCCCCTTGCGTAGGCCTTTTCCGAATCACACCCTGCCCCGCCGGGCGCCCGGCCCCGGCTTGCAGCCAGGGCGGGACGAAGGCGTCCGCCCCGGCTACGGATCAGACCAGCGCCGCCTTGCTCGCCGGCCCTTGCGCGTCGCCCTCGCCTTCACCCTTCCCCGCATCCGTCAGCGTCAGGTACTTGGTCTCCGGCGCCCAGGCCATGGAGATCAGCGCGCCGAACAGGAGGATGCCGGCGAGGATGGCCATGGTCGGGTTGAGGCCGATGCCGGCCACGCTGACCGGCAGCAGGAAGGTGCTCAGCGCCGAGCCCAGGCGGCTGGCGGCGGTGGCCAGGCCGATGCCGCCGGCGCGCACTTCGGTGGGGAAGCTTTCCGCCGGGTAGACGCCGACCAGGTTGCTCACCGCCGAGAGCACCAGGGTGAACAGGCCGAAGGTCGCCACCATCAGCCAGGCCAGGCTGCCGGGCAGCAGCACTAGCAGGAAGAGCGCGGCGGAGAGGATCAGGAAGGCGCCGATGAGGAAGCCGCGGCGGGTGAACTTCACCGTGCACCAGATGCCCACCAGGGCGCCCACCACCAGCAGCGCGTTGAGCAGCATCTCGGTGCCGAAGCCCTCGGCCAGGCCCATCTTCTGCAGGATCGACGGCAGGAAGGTGTAGATGGCGAAGTACGGCATGACGATGCAGATGAAGAACAGGCAGTTGAACGCGGTGCGCTTGCGGTACTGCGCGCTGAACAGCTGGCGGAAGCCGCCCTTGTGTTCCTCGGCAATCTCGTCGTCGAGCACCACGTGCGCGCCCAGGTGCTTGCGGACGATGGCCCGGGCCTCCTCGATGCGGCCCTTGTGCACCAGCCAGCGCGGCGATTCCGGGGTGCCGATGCGGGCGATCAGGATCAGCGCGGCGGGGATCGCCGAGGACGCCAGCATCCAGCGCCAGGCGTCGTCGCCAAGGCCGAGCATGGCGCTGCCGACGAAGGTGGCGGCGACGTAGCCGAAGGTCCAGATCACGCTGAAGGAGCCCAGCAGCACGCCGCGGTGCTTCTTCGGCGAGAACTCCGCGAGCATGGCGTGGCCGACGCTGAAGTCGCCGCCCAGGCCGATGCCGATCAGCACCCGGCAGAGGAACAGCTGCAGCGCGGTCTCGGCGAAGAACTGCAGCAGCGAGGCCAGGGTGATCAGCACGAAGCTGATGAGGAAGATCTTCTGCCGCCCCAGGTGGTCGGAAATCCAGCCGAAGAACAGGCTGCCGAAGAACAGGCCGAGCAGCGCCGAGCTGCCGATCAGGCCCTGCCAGAAGGGGTCGAGGTTCAGTTGCGGGTTGATCAGGGTGAAGGCGATGCCGATCAGCCCGAGGATGTAGCCGTCGGTGAAGTGGGCGCCGAAGGTGAGGCCGGCGATCTTGATGTGGAACCTGCCGATGGGCAGGTCATCGATTCTGACTGTGTTACCCGACATGATCGTCTCCGAGTCTTTTTCTTGTTGTCTGAACGGAAGGGTGACCGCCGCACCGGTCGGGGCGGCGGCGGTTGGCGGAACTCCTTAGCGGCGTGGCCGCGGCTGCGTGCGCGGCGGCGTCAGTCGGCCAGGCCGCCGAGCAGCAGGTACTTGATCTCCAGGTAGTCGTCGAGGCCGTACTTGGAGCCCTCGCGGCCCAGGCCGGATTCCTTGATGCCGCCGAAGGGCGCCACCTCGGTGGAGATGATCCCTTCGTTGATGCCGACCATGCCGGCCTCCAGGCCCTCGGCCATGCGCCAGACGCGGCCGATGTCGCGGCTGTAGAAGTAGGCGGAAAGGCCGTAGGGCGTGTCGTTGGCCAGGCGCAGCACCTCGGCCTCGTCGCGGAAGCGGAAGCAGGCGGCCACCGGGCCGAAGGTTTCCTCGCCGGCGATCAGCATGTCCGCGTTGGCCTCGGCCAGTACCGTGGGTTCGTAGAAGGTGCCGCCCAGGGCGTGGCGCTGGCCGCCGCAGAGCAGCCGGGCGCCCTTCTCCAGGGCGTCGCCGACGTGCTGCTCGACCTTGGCCAGGGCCGCCGCGTTGATCAGCGGGCCCTGCTCGGTCTCGCCCTCCAGGGCGCTGCCCACGCGCAGCGCGCGCACCGCCTCGGCCAGCTTGGCGGTGAAGGCCTCGTACACCTCGTCCTGCACGTAGAAGCGGTTGACGCACACGCAGGTCTGCCCGGTGTTGCGGAACTTCGAGGCCATGGCACCGCGCACCGCGGCGTCCAGGTCGGCGTCGGCGAAGACGATGAAGGGCGCGTTGCCGCCCAGCTCCAGGGAGACCTTCTTCAGGGTGTCCGCGGCCTGGCGCATCAGCAGCTTGCCGGTGCGGGTGGAGCCGGTGAAGGTCAGCTTGCGCACCACCGGGGATGCCTGCAGCGCGCCGCCGATGGCCGCGGCGTCGCCGGAGACGATGTTGAACACCCCGGCCGGGATGCCCGCCTGCTCGGCCAGCACGGCCAGGGCGAAAGCCGACAGCGGGGTTTCTTCCGAGGGCTTGAGGACCAGGGTGCAGCCCGCCGCCAGCGCCGGGCCGACCTTGCGGGTGACCATCGCCAGCGGGAAGTTCCACGGCGTGATGGCGGCCACCACGCCGACCGGCTGCTTGGTGACGACGATGCGCGCGTCGGTCTTGTGCGAGGGGATCACGTCGCCGTACACGCGCTTGGCTTCTTCGGCGAACCAGTCGAGGAAGCTCGCCGCGTAGGCCACCTCCCCTTTCGCCTCGGCCAGCGGCTTGCCCTGCTCGCGGCTGAGCAGGCGCGCCAGATCGTCCTGGCTGGCCAGCATCAGCTCGGCCCAGCGGCGCAGGCGCGCGCCGCGTTCCTTGGCCAGCAGGCCGCGCCAGGCCGGCAGGGCGCGCTCGGCGGCGGCGATGGCGGCGTTGGTTTCCTCGGCGCCGCCGCGCGGCACCTGGGCGATGACCTCGTCGTTGGCCGGGTTGCGCACCGCGTAGGTGGGGCGCCGGCCCGCCATTGGCCGTCGATGTAGTGGCCGGCTCTCAGCAGTTCGCTCATGCCACGGCCTCCGTCAGCGAAAAGGTCTCGCGCATCGGCCGGGACACACGGAGGATGCGCTTGCCGGCGGTATAGTCGTTGATGACGTCGCAGGGCGTGTAGTTGCGCTCCAGCTCGTAAAGCTCCTCTTCGTCCAGGCGCGTCTCCAGGGCCGCCAGGGCGCTGTCGAACTGCGCGGTGGTGTCGGCGCCGACCAGCATGCAGTCCACGCCGGGGTGGTTCAGCACCCAGGCCTGGGCGATCTGCGCGTTGCTTACGCCGCGGCGCCGGGCCACGCGCTGCACCGAGCGAGCGATCTCGAAGGAGGCCTCGTCGGCGTACATCTGCTGGGTGAAGAAGTCGGTCTGGTTGCGCGTGGACTGCGCATCGCCGGTCAGCAGGCCGCGGGCCAGCGGGCTGAACACCGAGACGCCGAGGCCCTGGTCGCGGCAGAAGGGGATCATCTCGCGCTCTTCCTCGCGGTAGGCGCAGTTGAGCTGCAGCTGCATGTTGATCGGCTTGACCCAGCCGTTGCGCTCGCAGGCCATGAGGATTTTCGCCAGTTGCCCGGTGAGCATGGTGGACACGCCGATGTAGCGCGCCTTGCCGGCCTTCACGATGTCGTTCAGCGCGCCCATCACCTCTTCCACCGGGGTGTTCACGTCATAGAAATGCAGCATGTAGATATCGACGTAGTCCATGCCCAGGCGGGCCAGGGAGGCGTCGATGCTGTCCAGGATGTGCTTGCGCGAATGGCCGCTGGCGTTGATGCCCTGGCGGGTGCCGTAGCCGACCTTGGTGGTGACGACGATGTCCTCGCGGCGCACCAGGCGCTTGAGGATGCGCCCCACCACTTCCTCGCCGACACCGGCGGAGTAGAAGTCGGCCAGGTCGATGAAGTTCACCCCGGCGTCCAGGGCGTGCTTCACGATCGGCTCGCTCTTCTGTTCGTCGAAGATCCATGGCTTCCAGTCCGGGGTGCCCATGTTCATGGTGCCCAGGCACAGCTTGGAGACCTGCAGGCCGGAGTTGCCGAGACGGATGTACTGCATGGCGGCGACCTCAGGCTTTGGGGGTGTAGAAGGGGTTGGCGATCTGCCCGGCCACGTCGGCCAGCTGCGCGCGCTCGGGCTTGCAGGCCAGCGCCGCGCGGATGGCGGTGCGGCAGGCGTTGTAGTTGTTCAGGTAGACGGCATCCAGGTCGTCGCAGGCCGGGTTGACCCAGTTGGCGGTGACGATGGCCCACTCGTCCTCGGCCTC
The DNA here is from genome assembly GCF_029201425.1 of Pseudomonas sp. 273. Lineage (NCBI taxonomy): Bacteria > Pseudomonadati > Pseudomonadota > Gammaproteobacteria > Pseudomonadales > Pseudomonadaceae > Pseudomonas > Pseudomonas sp. 273. The sequence continues at coordinate 370,098 of NZ_CP116775.1, read as the reverse complement.
GGCCGGCAGGGTGCCGTCCAGCAGCGCCTCGGTGACCGCCTTGGCGATGCCGGCCTGGGACGCGCCCCAGGTGGCGTTGGCGTGCAGGTCGCCGCCGATCGGGGCCTTGTTCACGTAGAGGGTCATCGGCTTGACCGGGATGTTCGGCTGGGCGATCACCATGAACGGGCAATGGCCCTGGCTGGGCGAGGCCAGGCTGCCGGCGAAGGCCTGGCCGGCGGGGCCGTTGCGCGGGCCGAGCAGGATGTTGATGTGCGCGGCGTTGACGCCGGGGCCTTCGAAGCCTTCACCGATGTAGAGGGCGAGCTGTTTCATGGGTACCTCGTGGGATAGTCGGGGCGAGCGGGGGCGCGGGCCGCGGGGGTCCGTGCGCAAGGCTGCGGGGCAGCCGGGTTCAGTGATCGGTTCGCGACGGGGCTGGCGGGGGAACGAGCGGGAAGCGGGAAAGCAGGAGGAATGAAGGCATGGCGCAATCGCTCGTTGTTGTTGTCGGGAGCCGTTGCGCAATTTTTTAGCACCGGCCCGTTGCGGGCCGGTAAGCATAAAAACTCAAGGAGCTATGAGTTCAACTCATAACCGGGGGATCAGATGCCGACCTTGTCCAGGGCCTTGCCCACGCCCTGCCAGAAGCGTTGCTGGCGGCGCACCTCGTAGCCGCTGGCGGCGATCTGCGCCGGTTCCTGGACCAGCCGGGTGCGGGCGATCTCCGGCTCGGCCAGGCGCGCCTCGATCAGCTGCAGCGGGCCGTCGCCCTCGCTGTGGCTGCGCTTGCCGGGCACGCGGTCCTCGTCGTAGCGCAGGTAGTAGACGCCGCCGGCCCTGGCTTCGAGCATGAAGCTGGCGATGCGGGTGAAGTCCAGCGGGCCGTCGGCGAAGAAGGTCCAGAAGCTGCCGAACAGCGGGCGGCGCATTTCCAGCTTGAAGCTGCCCGGCTCGAACTCCAGGGCCAGGTAGCCGTTGCTCGGCAGGCTGCCGATCAGCTCGTTGTTGAGGAACAGCCCGGGCGCCTCCAGTTCCTCGTCGGCCCACTGGTTCTGCGGGCGGTAGAGGTAGACCAGGGCGTGGCGCGCATCGCTGGGCTGCAGCGGCGCGAAGGCCTGGCCGTCGGTGGCGCCGAAGAAGGCGCCGGGGTACTGCAGCCGGCCAGCAGCAGGAGAACCAGGCCCAGCAGCGATCGCAACATGCGTCAGTCCCTTCTTGTGGTCATGCCTTGAGCATAACCAGCGACGGCCGCCAGACCACCCGCCGAAAGTCCGGGTGGCGGCGCCTCAGGGCAGGGTCGCCGGGCGCCGCTGCGCCGCCTGCGGTAACAGGTGGCGCACCAGCCACTTGCGCGTGGGTACCACCAAGCGTTCCTGGAACAGCACGCAGCTGACCACCATGAACAGCAGGAACAGCGGGTACAGCCACAGCGACAGCTGCTGCTCGGTGGCCGCGGTGATGCAGTAGGCCCAGTCGGCCAGGCAATCGCCCGGCGCGCGGATCAGCTTCTCGGTGCGCGAGAACAGGGTGAACAGCGGCACGTGCAGGGCGAACAGCGACAGCGAGGCCGCCCCCAGGCGCGGCGACCAGTGGCGGATCGCCGGGCTGTGCGGGTCGCGCGGCAAGGCGCTGATGTACACCAGCACCAGTTGCGCCGGCAGCAGCAGGCCGTTGTGCAGCAGGAAGTACCAGTGCCGCGCGCCTTGGGTGTAGAGGTAGTCGGCGGCGAGGAAGTTGGCCACCACGAAGCCGCCCAGCGCCAGCACCGCGCCGGTGCCGGGCAGGCGGCCGCCGTCCTTGTGCTCGCGGAACAGGCCGTAGGCGAGGATGCCGCCGAGGAACTCCGGCAGGCGCAGGATGGGGTTGCGGTGCAGCAGGCCGGTCCAGGGCATGCCGTACTGCTGGTGCAACGCCAGCAGCAGCGGCGGCACCAGGTACAGCAGCCAGAGCGCCAGCAGCGCCCGCCGCTTGTTGCCGATGCGCATCAGCCGCGGCGCCAGCGCCGGGAAGCAGAGGTAGAAGAAGAACAGCGTCGACAGCGACCAGAGCGGCGCGTTGAAGGTCAGGTACAGCGGGTTCCAGGCCTGCAGCATGGTCAGCTGGAGGATGCTGTTGAACAGCAGCTCGCGGTCGCTCATCCAGTGGCGGAACAGTTCCGGGTGGGTCTGGCCCAGGTGGTCATGGGTGTCGTAGACGACGAAGCGCGGGGTGGCCTGGTCCAGGTCCGGGCCGATGCCCAGCTGGCTGATCAGCAGCAGCACGCCGATGGTCAGCAGGATCGAGAAGATGTGGATCGGGTAGAGGTTGGAGAAGCGCTTGGTGAGGAAGCTGCGCGGGCTCTCGCGCAGCTGGCCGTCGGTGACGTAGACGTGGGCCAGGAGGAAGCCGGAGAGCACGAAGAAGGTGCTGGTGGCGAAGAAGCCCAGGCTGGTCAGCTCGTCCAGCCCGCGGAACTTCTGCTCCGCCGGGTAGACGTGCAGGGTGTGGTAGACCACCACGTACATCCCGAGCAGGAAGCGCAACCACTCCAGCCCGATGAACCTTTCCTTGCGGATCTTGTTCACGACCTTCTCCCGTTTCCCCGGGTGCCTGCCCCGGCGGGCGGCTCAGCGGCGGCGGTCGAGGAAATTCACCACCACCCGGTCGAGCCAGCCCCACAACCGCTGGTGCAGGCGCATCCACAGGGAGCGGCCGTGCCACAGCGTGAAATCGATCTCCCGGCTGGCGGCGAAGTCGGCGATCAGGCAATCGGCCACCGCCGCCGTGAAGTCGGCGTCCAGTATCTCGATATTGGCATCCAGATTGAACCGCAAGTTCCAATGATCGAAGTTGCACGAGCCCACGCTCGCCCAGTCGTCCACCAGCGCCACCTTCATGTGCAGGAAGCGCGGCTGGTACTCGAAGATGCGGATGCCGGCGCGCAGCAGGCGCGGGTAATAACGCTGCCCAGCATAGCGCACGGGGGCGTGGTCGGTGAGCCGCCCGGTCAGCAGCAGGCGCACCTCCACCCCGCGCCGCGCGGCCTTGCGCAGGGCCCGGCGGACCTTCCAGGTGGGCAAGAAATACGGCGTGGCCAGCCAGATGCGCTGCTGCGCGCCGTTCAGGCTGCGCACCAGCGACTGCAGGATGTCGCGGTGCTGGCGGGCGTCGGCGTAGGCCACCCGGCCCAGGCCGCTGCTGCCGATGGGCGTGGGCGGCAGGCGCGCCGGGTGCACCGCTTCCAGCGGGCGCCAGGCCTTGGCCTGCAGGCAGGCGTGCCACTGGCGCTCGAACAGCACCAGCCAGTCGGCCAGCACCGGGCCCTGCATCTGCACCATCACCTCGTGCCAGGCGCTGGTGTTCTCCGGCACCGACCAGAACTCGTCGGTGGCGCCGGCGCCGCCGACGTAGCCGACGTCCTGGTCCACCAGCAGCAGCTTGCGGTGGTCGCGGAACAGGTTGCGCCAGCCGCCGCGCCAGCGCAGCGGGTTGTACAGCCGCAGCTCGCCGCCGGCCTCGCGCAGCCGGCGGCCCCAGGCGCTGCCCAGGCGCAGGGCGCCGAAGCCGTCGAACAGGCAGCGCACCGCCACGCCGCGGCGCAGGGCGTCGATCAGGGTTTCCAGCAGCAGTTCGGCGCAGGTGCCGCCTTCCACCAGGTACAGCTCCAGGTCGACCTGGTGCTGCGCCCGGGCGATGGCCGTGAGCATGCTCGGGAAGAAGTTCTCCCCGTCCACCAGCAGGGCGAAGCGGTTGCCGCTGCGCCAGGGGAAGACCGGCCCGCTCACCGCTGGGCGAAGATCAGCACGGCGCCCACCGGCACCGCCAGGTTGATGGTCTGCAGGCCGGCGAGCTTGCGCAGCCGCTCCAGCCCCGGCGCCAGGCCGAAGTCGGCGGCGTCGAGGATCAGCGGCGACAGCGTCACCACCTGGAAGCGCCGTTCGTCCAGGCGCGTCACCAGCACTTCGGCGCGGTAGCCGTGGCTGGCGCCGTGCAGGTTCAGGCGCAGCGGCAGCGGCATCTCCAGTTGCGCGCCATTGGCCAGGCCGAGGATCGGCCCCAGGTCCAGTTGCGCGTCCACCGTGGCCTCGGGGTAGCGCTCGGTCTCGAACAGCAGCTCGCGGATGCGCTCGTCGCGCAGCGGCACGCCGCTGAGCACCGAGTCCAGCTCGATGCGCAGGCTGGCCTTGCCGTGGTCGTCGACGGCGCCGTGCATGACCAGGAAGCGGTTGCCGTCGGCGCCGGCGGCGCCGCGGCCGGTGACGAAGTTCAACCGCGAGGATTCGTAGTCGAGGTACCAGGCCGCCTGGGCGGAAGCGGCGAAGCAGGCCACGAGGAGGAAAGCGAACAGCGAGCGCATGGAGTCCCTTACATGGAAAACGGCTGGATCAGGCCAACGATAGCGGCCCGCCGCCGCCTTGCAAACCGGCCGACCGGCGAGCCCATTGGGCAGGCGGCAGCGCCAATGGTTCAGTCGGCCGGCAGCGCGGCAATCCCAGGCGAGAACGTAGGGCGCATAACCGTTCGCGGTTATCCGCCGATACACCGGGGCCATGGCCAGCGCCCAGGTCAACCCCGGAGCCGCCGGGGATCGAGGCCAAGCGGCGGATAACGCCGTAGGCGTTATGCGCCCTACACCAGGCGTAGGGCGCATAACCGTTCGCGGTTATCCGCCGGATACACCGAGGCCATGGCCAGCGCCCAGGTCAACCCCGGAGCCGCCGGGGATCGAGGCCAAGCGGCGGATAACGCCGTAGGCGTTATTCGCCCTACAAAGCGTCCGCCTGGGGCAGCAGCCGGCAGCCCTCGCGCAGGCCGAGCCAGGCGGCGGTCTGGGTGCTGCCCAGGCCGCGGGCGGTCACCCGCTTGTGCTCGGCGTCGTCGAGGAAGGCGCTGGTGGGCACGTACTGCCTGGTGTAGCCCTGGCAGTACTCGGCGCTGTTGCCCATGACGTAGCGGCAGGAGCAGTACTCCTTGGCCGTGTAGGCGCCGATGATCGGCGGGAAGGATTCCAGGTGCACGCGGTTGGCCCAGGCCCAGCCGGCCAGGGCGACCAGCAGCAGGAGCAGCAGGCTGAGCAGCGGATGGCGGCGGATCATGGCTTGGCCTCCGGCTGGGCGAAGGCCGCGAGGGCCCGCTTGAGGAAGTCGTCGTGGCGGTAGCTGCCGTCGCGGTCGTCGGCGTAGCGCACTATCACCAGCTTCTGGTCGGGCAGCACGTAGAGCGCCTGGCCCCAGTGGCCGAGGGCGGCGAAGGTGGTCTCCGGGGCGTTCGGCCAGGGCAGGCCGGCGCCGGCCGGGGCGCGGTTCAGCCACCACTGGCCGCCGGGCACGCCGTCGGCGGCGTCCTCCGTGGTCGGGCGGTAGTTGGCGAACGGCGTGAGGGCGAACTGCATCCAGGCCTGGGGCAGCAGCTGGCGTTCCTTCCAGCGCCCGCCGCGCTGCATCAGCAAGCCGATGCGCGCCAGGTCGCGGGCGGTCATGTAGGCGTAGGAGGAACCGACGAAGGTGCCGCTGGCGTCGCGCTCCCACACCGCCGAGCGGATGCCCAGGGGCTCGAACAGCGCGGTCCAGGGATAGTCCGCGTAGGCGTCCTCGCCGACCATCTGCTTCAGGCTGGCGGCGAGCACGTTGCTGTCGCCGCTGGAGTAGCGGAAGCGCTGGCCCGGCTCGGCGTCGGCGGGGAAGCCGGCGACGAAGCCGGCCATGTCGTCGCGGCCGCGGGTGTAGAGCATGGCCACCACCGAGGACTTCAGCGGGGCGTATTCGTAGTCCTCTTCCCAGGCCAGGCCCGAGGCCCAGTTGAGCAGGTGGCGCATCTTCACCTGCGGGTGCGCGGCGAAGGGCGCGAAGTGCTGCGCCACCGCGTCGTCCAGCTGGAAGCGGCCCTCGCCGTAGGCCACGCCGAGCACGCAGGCCATGATGCTCTTGCTTATGGACCAGGCCAGGTGCGGGGTCTGCGCGCGGGTCGGCCCGGCATAGCGCTCGTAGACCAGTTGGCCGTCGCGGATCACCACCACGGCGTCGCTGCGCACGCCCTGGCGGGTGGCGTCGTCGCGCGCCGGGAAGGCATAGGCCTCGAAGGCCTGCAAGGCCGGGCCACTGGGCGCGGGGCCACCCTGCCAATCGGCCTCAGGCCAGGTTTGCGCGTGGGCCGGCGCCAGCAGGCACAGGCTGGCGACCAGGGTGGCGCCACGCAGCAGCGGGCGCAGGCAGGGCATGGGCATCGGCGGGCCTCTTGTTGTCAGCTCCGGCGGAACCCTAGCACGGCGCCATGACGGCCATAAGCGCCGATCACGCCGTAATGGCGGACGGATTCAGCGCGGCACCTGGTAGTCGGCCGGGCCGAGCAGGTCCATGCCGCACTCCAGGCCGCTTATCCAGTCGAGGAAGGCGTCGATCATCGGCCTGCCGGCGAAGGGCCGGCCGTGCTGCGGCACCATCATCTGCACGTCGAGGGTGCGCACCATGTCCGCCCACAGCCGGCACACCTTGTTGCTGGCCATGTAGCGGCGGTGGAAGCCGAGCATGTGCGGCAGGTGCTCGGCGAAGTCCTGCACCGGGTTGGCGTCGTCCACCAGGGAGGCGCCCATGTCGCCGGAGAAGAGGATGCGGCTGACCGGGTCGTAGATCTGGAAGTTGCCCACCGAGTGCAGGAAGTGCGCCGGCAGTATCTTCAGCTGGCAGCGGCCGAGGTTCAGCGACTGGCCGCGGTCGGGCACGGCGATGACGCGGTCGTAGGTGGAGATGCCGTGGCTGACCGCCAGGTAGTTGGCCGTCAGGTGCGGCAGGAAGCGCGCCCAGAGCTTGGAGCAGATGACCTTGGCGCGGGTGTGCAGCAGCCACTTGTCCAGCGCGGCGATGATGTCCGGGTCCTGGTGCGAGGCGAAGATGTAGTCCAGCTCCTGCAGCGGCATCAGCTTCGACAGTTCCAGCGACAGCGGCGTGTAGGTCAGGTCGCCGCCCGGGTCCAGCAGCAGGTACTGGCCGTGGTCGACGATGAGGAACTGGTTGGACTGCACCCCGTCGCCGGTGACGAGGTCATCGAAGCACAGGCACTGGTGGGTGCCGTTGTCGAACAGCACTATGGGTTCGCGACGCATGGAGCTTCCTGCGGATCATGCCGGTGGGCGGCGGAATGTCGCGCAGGGTACCCAGGCGCGGGCGCAGGCCTCACTGACCTGGGTCAAGCCCCAGTGCCGCCCAGGCCTTGTCCAGGCGCCTGGCGCGGGCGCTGCCGCCCAGGGCGAGCACCGCGCGGTCGCGCTTCCACAGCTGCGCCCAGTGCTCCGGGCCCTGGGCGATGGCGGCGTCCAGCGCCGGGGTCAGGGCGTCGAACTGGGCGAACAGGCCGCCCAGCAGCAGGTGCGTGGCCGGGTCGCCGACCGGGTGCCGCGCCACCTCCGCACAGCCGGCCAGCAGCCCCGCCAGGCGCAGCGGCAGCTCGCGCGGCCAGCGGCTGGCCAGGCCCACGCCGTACAGCCAGGCCAGCAGCGCGGCCATCACGTGCAGGTCCTCCAGGCCGCGGAACGGCTTGCTGTAGGCGTCCCAGCCGTCGCCCGGCAGGCGCTCGCAGTGGGCGCCGTCGAGGATCAGCCGGGCATGGGGGATGTCGGGGATCAGCGGCATGGCCGGCATCGGCTCCAGGCGCGCGCCGGGGGCGCCGGCCAGCACCACGGTCATCGCCAGGCGCGGGGCGTCGCCGGCCGGCTCGTCGCGCGCCGCCACCAGGTACCAGGCGGCGCTGTCGGCGGCGGTGGCGAAGTCCTTGCGGCCGTGCAGGGTCAGGCCGTCCAGGCGGGTGGCCAGGTCCGCCGGGCGCAGGCTCTTGCCCTCGCTGACGCAGAGCGCGCCGAGGCCGGCCGGGGCCGCCGGCCACAGGGCGCGCAGGGCCGCCTGGTAGCCGCCGAGGAAGGCCAGGCCGGGGGTGGCCGCCAGGCGCCCGGCGAGCACCGCCAGCTCCAGCGGCCCGGCACCGTCGGCGCAGGCCAGCAGTTCGGCGTACCAGTCCTCCAGGGCCAGGCCGGCGGGCAGTGGCTCCAGTGGGCCGAGCAGGCGGTTCCAGGGCATGGGGCGATCCTCATCCAGGGGTGGTTGTCATACAAGCATCACGCCAGGGTCACGAGCGTGACACCGCCGCTTCCTAGCCTGAGCTTGCACAACAAAGGCGACCGGCCGCAACCCGCCTGGCCGGCCCATGGAGGCCTCCGCATGAGTCAGACCGCCCACGCCTGCGACACCCCGCGCGAAGAACGCCGCCTCAAGGCCGTGCGCCTGCGCGGCGCCCGCGCCCTGCGCGAAGCCCAGGCCCTGCGCTTCCGCGTGTTCAGCACCGAGTTCGATGCGCGCCTGAAGGGGGCCGAACTCGGCCTGGACCTGGACGACTACGACAGCCACTGCCTGCACATCGGCGTGCGCGACCTGGCCAGCGGCGCCCTGGTGGCCACCACCCGCCTGCTCGACCACCGCGCCGCCGGGCGCCTGGGGCGCTTCTACAGCGAGGAGGAGTTCCACCTCGACGGCCTGGCCGAGCTGCAGGGCCCGGTGCTGGAGATCGGCCGCACCTGCGTCGACCCGGCCTACCGCAACGGCGCCACCATCGCCGTGCTCTGGGGCGAGCTGGCCGAGGTGCTCAACGAAGGCGGCTACCGCTACCTGATGGGCTGCGCCAGCATCCCCATGCGCGACGGCGGCATCCAGGCCCTGGCGGTGATGCAGCGCCTGCGCGAGCGCTACCTGTGCCGCGAGCACCTGCGCGCCGAGCCGAAGACGCCGCTGCCGGCCCGGGAGCTGCCGGACAACCTCACCGCCGAGCTGCCGCCGCTGCTCAAGGCCTACATGCGCCTGGGCGCGAAGATCTGCGGCGAGCCCTGCTGGGACCCGGACTTCCAGGTCGCCGACGTGTTCATCCTGCTCAAGCGCGACGAGCTGTGCCCGCGCTACGCCCGCCACTTCAAGGCGGCCGTGTGATGCGCGGCGCCTGGCGAACCGCCCGCCTGCTGGCGGTGGTCGGCCTGGGCCTGGCGCTGGCCGCCGCGGTGGCGCTGCTCGAACGCCTGCCCGGCTACGACTGGACCGCCCTGCGCCAGGGCCTGACGCGCTGGTGGCTGGCCCGCCTGCGCCGCGCCCTGCCGTTGCGGGTGACGGTCCATGGCGAACTGCCCCGGGGCCCGGCGCTGTGGGTCAGCAACCACGTGTCCTGGCTCGACATCCCGCTGCTCGGCGCCCTGGCCCCGCTGACCTTCCTGTCCAAGGCCGAGGTGCGCCAGTGGCCGCTGGCCGGCTGGCTGGCGGAAAAGGCCGGCACCCTGTTCATCCGCCGCGGCTCGGGCGACGGCAGCCGCCTCGGCGAGCAGATCGCCGGGGCCCTGCAGCTGGGCCGCTCGACGCTGATCTTCCCCGAAGGCACCACCACCGACGGCCGCGGCCTGCGCAATTTCCACCCGCGCCTGCTGGCCGGCGCCATCCATGCCGGGGTACCGCTGCAGCCGGTGGCCCTGCGCTACCTGCGCGACGGAGAGCCGGACCAGCTGGCGCCCTTCATCGGCGACGACGACCTGCTCAGCCACCTGCTGCGGCTGCTGCGCAACGACCGCGGCTGCGTGGAGATCCACCTGCTCGAGCCGCTGCCCAGCCAGGGCCGCGACCGCGCCCAACTGGCGCAGCAGGCCCACGCCGCCATCGGCACGGTGATCTACGGGGAAATCGCGCGGGACCAGGCGCTGGCCGCCTGAAACAGGAAGGAAGTCGAACCTGCCGGGCGCCACGGCTGGCAGGTTCCGCCCCGGACGGCGGCGCAGTCCCCGGCCCCCGGAAAGACCGGCGCCCGCCATTGGCGGGCGCCGTCGTTCCAGTGGCGCGCGGGGCCTGCGCGGCGCCGCCCTATACGTCGGTGTCCGGCGGCACGACCAGGATGTCGCAATCCAGTTCGCGCAGGGCGTAGTCGGCAACACTGCCGATCAGGGCACGCTTGATCCCTCCCATGCCCCGGGTACCCATCACCAGCAGGTCCGGCCGGTGCTTCTCGGACATGCGCTCCAGCACGTTGCCCGGCAGGCCGACGGCGACCAGCTGTTCGTCGATCCAGGGCTCCAGCTGCTGGTCCCTGAGGAACGCCTTGAACTCGTCCACCGCCTGCCGCGTCTCGGTGCCGACGAACTCGTCGATGCGCTCCTCGCTGACCCCGGAGTACTGCATCATGCCCTTGGCCAGCGGGCTGAAGGCGTAGATGGCGCGGCGCACCGCGCCCTGCAGCAGGCCCAGGCGCTCGGCGACGCGCACCGCGTTGGCCGAGGCCGGCGAGGTGTCCAGCGCCAGCAGCAGGTCGCGGTATTCGCCGGCGGCCGGCTGGTTGACCATCAGCACCGGCAGCTTGCCGGCGCGCACCACCCGCTCCACCGTGGTGCCGACGAAGATGTCGCGCAATACGCTCTTGCGGTGCGAGCCCATCACCAGCAGGTCGACGTCCTCCTCCAGCGCGCAGCTGACGATCTTCTGGTTCGGGTCGCCCACCTCGACGCGGATGCGCGGGCAACTGCCGCCCAGGGCGGTGAGCTCGACCAGGCGCGCCTCCAGCAGCAGCCGGACCTGCGTCGCCTCCTGCTCGACCAGCGCCGCCGGCTGGTCCTCGTCGACCACGCAGAGCACCGTCCACGGGCAGCCGAAGCGCTTGGCCAGGGCCCCGGCGCGTTGCAGGGCCTTCTCCGAGCGCGACGACAAGTCCGTGGCGATCATCAATGATTTGAGCATGCAGCACCTCCCTCTCCGTCGTGGGTTCTATTGCATCCTTTCATGGCTTTCCTACGTTTGATGCATATCAAGCCGGGGGGCGATCCCCAGGCAAATCGTCGCGCCGCCCGGCCAGCGCCAGCAGTTGCGGGTAGAAGGCGCGGAAGTCGTCGCTCAGCGGCTGGTAGCGCTCGGCCAGCTCCTCCCAGGCGCCGTCCAGCAGGCCCGGGCGCGACAGCCGCCGGGCCATGCCGGCGAGCACGTCCTGCAGCACCGCGAAGTCGCGGTAGCTGCCCAGCCAGTCCTGCGCCGCCATGCGCGGGGCGATGCGCGCCAGGCGCTCGGGCAGTTGCGGGGTCTGGTTCAGTACACCATAGACGCGGCGGGTGAATTCGCTGAGCGGCTCGTTGCTGAATGTGTCCCAGTCGCGGGCCAGGCAATGGTCGAAGAACACGTCCAGCAGCACCCCGGCCAGGCGCCGCCGCTCGGCGGGAAAACGCAGCTTCGCCGCGTGCACCAGCGGATGGCTGTCGGTGAAGGCATCGATGCGCCGGTGCAGGCGGATGGCCGTCTCGACGTCCGCCGGCCAGCGCCCGGCCAGCGGCCCCTTGACGAAGTCGCCATAGAGGCTGCCGAGCAACTGCGCCGGCTGCGAGCCGCCGAGGTGGAGGTGGGCGAGGTAGTTCATCGTCCAAGCTTAGCGCGAAAGCGGCCGCGGCGGGGTGCGGGCAGGCCCGCGGATTTGCCCGCAAGGCCCGTCTCTGCTAGTGTCGCCGGGTTCCGAATACCCCGCCGAGATGTCCCATGGCCCGCAAGAAAGCCGTCGATTTCGAACAGTCCCTCGCCGAACTGCAAACCCTGGTGGAACGCCTGGAGAGCGGCGAGCTGTCCCTGGAGGACTCGCTCGGCGCCTTCGAGCAGGGCATCCGCCTTACCCGCGAATGCCAGGCGGCGCTGAGCCAGGCCGAGCAGAAGGTGCAGGTGCTGCTGGAGCGCGATGGCGAGCTGAGCGAGGCGCCCTTCGACAGCGAAGGCGAAGACGCATGATCGCCGCCTACCAGGCGCGCTGCCAGGCGCGCGTCGATGCCGCCCTGGAAACCCTGTTCACCCCGCCCCGCGAAGACCTCCAGCGCCTCTACCGGGCCATGCGCTACAGCGTGGTCAACGGCGGCAAGCGCGTGCGCCCGCTGCTGGCCTACGCCGCCTGCGAGGCCCTCGGCGGCGACCCCGCCCGGGCCGACGGCGCGGCCTGCGCGGTGGAGCTGATCCACGCCTACTCGCTGGTCCACGACGACCTGCCGGCGATGGACGACGACGCCCTGCGCCGCGGCCAGCCGACCACCCACATTGCCTTCGACGAGGCCTGCGCCATCCTCGCCGGCGACGGCCTGCAGGCGCTGGCCTTCGAGGTGCTGGCCGACGCCCGGCTGAACCCGCAGGACGCCGGGACGCGCCTGGCCATGGTCAGCGCCCTGGCCCGCGCCGCCGGCTCCGCCGGCATGGTCGGCGGCCAGGCCATCGACCTCGAGGCGGTGGGCCGGCGCATCGACCAGGCGGCCCTGGAAACCATGCACCGGCACAAGACCGGCGCGCTGATCGAGGCCAGCGTGCGCCTCGGCGCCCTGGCCAGCGGCCACGCCGACGTCGAGCGCCTGGAGGCCCTGGCCCGCTATGCCGGCGCCGTCGGCCTGGCGTTCCAGGTGCAGGACGACATCCTCGACGTGGAAAGCGACACCGCCACCCTGGGCAAGACCCAGGGCAAGGACCAGGCCCACGACAAGCCCACCTACCCCGCGCTGCTCGGCCTGGAACCCGCCAAGGCCTACGCCCTGGCCTTGCGCGACCAGGCCCTGGCGGCCCTGGAAGGCTTCGGCGACGGCGCCGAGCCGCTGCGCGACCTGGCCCGCTACATCGTCGAGCGGCGCAACTGACCGACCGGTCGTTTCGCGTACAACCGCACGCCCCTGCCGGCGGGCCTGCTTCTCGTAGGAGCGAGCTTGCTCGCGAATAAGCCCCGCAGCGGAGCCTGTTCGCGAGCAAGCTCGCTCCTACGAAGAGCAACCTCGGCACGGCCTGCAAGACAGTTGCTCCTACGACCGTGCTTCCCTGGACGCCATACCCGCTTCGACGGCTCTAGGTTGCCGTCTTCGCCGGTGTGGCAGGGCGAAGGACCTAGGTCCGCAAGCAAAGCCCCGCCCCACTCCACAGGAACCAACCGGACGCAAACCACCCGCTTTCTCGGGCAAACGGCACGACCGCCTTGCTTGGGCCTGTCAGAAGCATCAGGTAAACTGCCGCATCTTTGCCTCTCATAACGATCAGCCTGATGCCCACGACGTTCCACGAGATTCCCCGCGAGCGCCCCGCCACCCCCTGCTCGACCGCGCCGGCACGCCGGTCGAACTGCGCCGGCTGGGCGAGGCGGAGCTCGTCACCCTCGCCGACGAACTGCGCCAGTACCTGCTCTACAGCGTCGGCCAGACCGGCGGCCACTTCGGCGCGGGCCTGGGGGTGATCGAACTGACCATCGCCCTGCACTACGTCTTCGACACCCCGGACGACCGCCTGGTGTGGGACGTCGGCCACCAGGCCTACCCGCACAAGATCCTCACCGGCCGCCGCGAGCGCATGGGCACGCTGCGCCAGAAGGACGGCCTGGCCGCCTTCCCGCGCCGCTCCGAGAGCGAGTACGACACCTTCGGCGTCGGCCACTCCAGCACCTCCATCAGCGCCGCCCTGGGCATGGCCATCGCCGCCCGCATGCAGGGCTCGGGGCGCAAGTCGGTGGCGGTGATCGGCGACGGCGCGCTGACCGCCGGCATGGCCTTCGAGGCGCTGAACCACGCCTCCGACGTGCAGGCCGACATGCTGGTGATCCTCAACGACAACGACATGTCGATCTCGCACAACGTCGGCGGCCTGTCCAACTACCTGGCCAAGATCCTCTCCAGCCGCACCTACAGCAGCATGCGCGAGGGCAGCAAGAAGGTGCTCTCGCGCCTGCCCGGGGCCTGGGAGATCGCCCGCCGCACCGAGGAATACGCCAAGGGCATGCTGGTCCCCGGCACCCTCTTCGAGGAGCTGGGCTGGAACTACATCGGCCCCATCGACGGCCACGACCTGCCCACGCTGATCGCCACCCTGCGCAACATGCGCGACCTCAAGGGCCCGCAGTTCCTCCACGTGGTGACCAAGAAGGGCAAGGGCTTCGCCCCGGCCGAGGCCGACCCCATCGGCTACCACGCCATCACCAAGCTGGAGCCGGCGGGCGCCGCGCCGAAGAAGGCCGGCGGGCCGAAGTACTCCAACGTCTTCGGCCAGTGGCTGTGCGACATGGCGTCGCAGGATCCGCGCCTGGTCGGCATCACCCCGGCGATGAAGGAAGGCTCCGACCTGGTGGCCTTCGCCGAGCGCTTCCCGGAGCGCTACTTCGACGTGGCCATCGCCGAGCAGCACGCGGTCACCCTGGCCGCCGGCATGGCCTGCGACGGCATCAAGCCGGTGGTGGCGATCTACTCCACCTTCCTGCAGCGCGGCTACGACCAACTGATCCACGACGTCGCCGTGCAGAACCTCGACGTGCTCTTCGCCATCGACCGCGCCGGCCTGGTGGGCGAGGACGGCCCGACCCACGCCGGCAGCTTCGACCTTTCCTACCTGCGCTGCATCCCCGGCATGCTGGTGATGGCCCCCAGCGACGAGGACGAGCTGCGCAAGCTGCTGACCACCGGCTACCTGTTCCAGGGCCCGGCGGCGGTGCGCTACCCGCGCGGCAGCGGCCCGAACACGCCGATCGACCCGGCGCTGGAGCCGGTGGAAATCGGCAAGGGCGTGCTGCGCCGCCAGGGCAAGGCCGGCAAGGTCGCCATCCTGGCCTTCGGCGTGCAGCTGGCCGAGGCCCTGCAGGTGGCCGAGCGCTTCGACGCCAGCGTCGCCGACATGCGCTTCGTCAAGCCGCTGGACGAGGCCCTGGTGCGTGAACTGGCCGACAGCCACGAACTGCTGGTGACAATCGAAGAAAACGCCGTGATGGGCGGCGCCGGCGCCGCGGTCGGCGAGTTCCTCGCCCGCGAGAACCGCCAGCAGCCGCTGCTGCACCTGGGCCTGCCGGACTACTACGTGGAACACGCCAAGCCGGCGCAGATGCTCGCCGAATGCGGCCTGGACGCCGCCGGCATCGAGCGCGCCATCGCCGAGCGCCTGGCGCAGCTGGCCACCCCCGCGCCCGGGGCCTGAGCCCCGGCGCGGCGCCGGGCCGCGTCAGCCCAGCAGCGCCAGGGTGTCCAGGGCGATCATGCGTTCCTCGGCGGTGGGCACCACCAGCACCCGCGGCGAGCCGGGCCGGTGGATTGCCCGGCAGCGCCCGCCCACGCACGCGTCGTTGGCCGCCTCGTCGACGGCGAAACCGAGAAATTCCAGGTGGGCCAGGGTCCTGGCGCGCACCAGCGACGAGTTCTCGCCGATCCCGCCGGTGAACACCAGGCCGTCGATGCGCGGCATGGCGCAGCCCATCGCCGCCAGGGACTTGGCCAGGCGGTAGCAGAACACCTCGATGGCCAGGGCCGCGCCCGCATGGCCCCGGGCGCGCGCCTGCTCCAGCGTGCGCATGTCGTTGGACAACCCCGACAGGCCGAGCAGGCCGCTGTCCTCGTTGAGCATCCTGTCGACTTCCTCGATGCTCCAGCCCAGGCTGCGGATCAGGTGGCCGTGCAGGTTGGGGTCGACGTCGCCGCTGCGCGTGCCCATCACCAGCCCCTCCAGCGGCGTCATGCCCATGCTGGTGTCGCGGCTGCGGCCGTTGACGATGGCGCAGGTCGAGCTGCCGTTGCCCAGGTGCGCCGACAGCCAGCAGCTGTCCTCCGCCGGCAGGTCGCACAGGGCGGCGGCGCGCTGGCTGACGTAGCGGTGGCTGGTGCCGTGGAAGCCGTAGCGGCGCACCCCGAAATGCCGGTACAGCCGTTCCGGCAGGGCGTAGCGGTAGGCGTGCTCGGGCAGGCTCTGGTGGAAGGCGGTGTCGAACACCGCCACCTGCGGCAGTTGCGGGTACAGCGCCAGGGCGGCCTCGATGCCGGCCAGGGCCCCGGGGTTGTGCAGCGGCGCCAGGGCGACGGTGTCGCGGATGGTACTCATGACCTGCGGATCGATGCGGCAGGCCTGGCTGAAGTGCTCGCCGCCATGCACCACGCGGTGGCCGATGCCCTGCAGGCGCCCTTCGGCGGCCGCCTGCACCAGCGGCAGCAGGCGCGCCAGGGCCTGGCGGTGGTCGGCGTTGGGCAGGGCGAGGTCGGCGCGGCCGCCGGCGTCGACGATGCGCAGGCTGGCCTGGGGCGTGCCCAGGCATTCGACGATGCCGCTGGCGCGGAACTCGGGGGCGCTTTCCTCGACCAGGGCGAACTTGATCGACGAACTGCCGCAGTTGATGACGAGGATGCTTCGGTCGGACATGGAAGGGTTTCCTGCAGGACAAGGGAGAGCCCGGCGCGCCACGCCGCCCCGGACCGCGAAGGGCCGGGCACGGGCGCGCCGGGGAGAAGAGGTGCGGCCTACCAGGCCGCGCTCAGGCGTTCGCGATTGGCCAGGGTGGCCGAGGGCCGCTCGCCGAAGAGCAGCTGGTAGTCGCGCCCGAACTGCCCCATGTGCCAGAACCCCCAGGCCATGGCGGCGTCCTGCACGGTCGCGTAGGGCGAGTGGGGGCTGCCCAGCTCGCGGTGCACGGCGTTCAGGCGCACGGCCTTGAGGTAGTGGATGGGGCTGCGCCCGAGCACGTCCAGGAAGCAGTTGCGCAGCGTGCGCTGGCTGACGTGCAGGAGCCGGCACAGCTCCAGCACGCTCACCGGCCGCGCGGGGTTGTCCAGCACGTATTCGCGCGCCCTGGCGACCACCCAGTGCTTGCGCAGCAGGGTGCGGGAACAGGCGTGGCGGGCCGCTTCGGCGCCCTGCAGCAGGTCCAGCAGGCAGAGCAGCAGGTCGTGGTTCAGCTGCCGCGCCACCGCGGGCTCGCGCAGGCTCAGCGGCTCGACCTGGGCCAGCGCCAGCGCGGCGCGCATGAAGTCGCACAGGCGCCGCCGGGCGCCGGGCTCGACCTGCAGCAGGCGCGACTCCTCCAGCAGCAGGCCGAGGTGGCGCAACTCCTCCAGCTCCAGGTGCTCCAGCAGCGCCTCGCGCTCCACCACCAGGCCGAGGATGTTGTAGTCGTCCGGGGTGCTCAGCTCGAACTCGCGCCCGCCCGGGCGCACGGCGATGGCCTGGGCGTCGATGCAGTCGCGGCCGATGTAGCCGACGTCCTTGTCGCCGTAGGGGATGCCGAACCAGAAGGCGCCGGGCCAGACCATGCAGGACTGGTGCAGCGCGTGGCTGGTGTATTCGCGGAAGAACTGCAGGCCGTCGAGCCAGACCTCGGTCAGCTCGCCGCGGAAGGGCCCGGGGTCGAGCTGGTCGTAGAGCTGCTGCCAGGCGGTGATGTTGCAGGCGTGGGCGTAGACGTCGCCGGTCTGCCGCCGGCGCACGCCGTCGCCGTGGCCCAGGGGTTCGTCCAGCCCGCCCGGCGCGCCTTCGCACGCCCACAGGTGATGCAGATCGATTGTGCTTTTCTTGTCCGACATGACGCCTTGCCCGATGACTTCAGGGACCCGCGCGAGCGGGTCGGGTTTCGTCTGCAAGGCACGGCCAGGTGGGTAGCTCTGTGGCTGCCTCACACTGTGGAGAATTCGTCAGAGCAGGTGTTGCCACAGGTCAAGGTGCGGCCTGGCCACCGTCATGGCATGCACCAGCAGGCCCTTTTCCCCGGCGCTGGCGCAGGCCACCCGCACCGCCGCCTCCACGTCGGCGATCTCGCCGGTCAGCACCAGGTAGCACTTGCCGCCGATGCCGAAGGCCATGTGCACCCGCACCAGGGTGACGTTGGCCGCCTTCACCGCGGCATCGGCGGCCTCGATGCAGGCCGCCACGCTGAAGGTTTCCACCACCCCCAGCGCGCGCGGCTCGTCCACCGGGTTGACGCCGCTGATGGCCGGCAGCACCGATTCGTGGATGTTCGCCAGGACGAACTGGTCCACCAGCATCTGCCCGCCCTCGGCCGCGCCGGCCTGCACCGCCTGGCGCACCGCGGCGACCTCGCCGCCGACCATGGCGATGTACTTGCCGGGGCAGATGGTCTTGGCCGCCAGCAGCTGCACGTCGGCGCTCTTCAGCATCAGGTCGGCGAGCTGCACGCCGCGGGCGATGCTGGTCAGTTCGATCAAGCCTATGGCGTGGTGCATGAAGCTTCTCCTGGCGGGTTGGCGACGAGGCGGATGTGGCCGTCGCCGACCTCCGCCACGCGGCCGGCGATGCTGGCGTGCAGCGGCACGCCGAGTTGTCCTTCGGGCACTTCGGCGATGCAGTCGCCCAATGCCACCTGCTGGCCCACGGCGACGCAGGGCCGGGCGGCCACGCCGATGTGCTGGCGCAGCGCCAGGCGCACCTCGGCGGGGTGGTGTTCCTGGGCCAGCAGTGGCGCCTTGTGGTTGTAGGCCTGCAGTTCCAGGCGCGAGACCAGGCGGCTGACCGGCAGCAGGCGGTATTCGGCCATGGGGTCGGCGCCGCGCAGTTCGCCTTGGTAGCGGGCGCCCTCTTCGCGCAGGCGGGCCTTGAGCGCCTGGTTCAGGCGCATCGGCGAGATGTCCACCGGGCAGGCGTAGGCCTCGCAGATGCCGCATTCGGAGCAGGTCAGCGCCGACAGCAGCACGCTGGGTTGCGCCACGTGCCGGTAGTTGGTGGCGCGCACGATCAGGTGCGGCGGCAGTTCGTGGCCGATCATGTGCCGCGGGCACAGTTCGGTGCACAGCGTGCACTGCTCGCACACCGAACGGGCCATGGCCAGCACCGAGTCCATGCCCTGCCGGCGGCGACGCACCAGCAGGTGGTCGTCCGGCAGCACCAGCAGGCCGCCGGTGGTCTTGCTCAGCGGCTCGTCGAGGTCGTCCAGCAGGCGCCCCATCATCGGCCCGCCGTTGATGAAGGCGGGGCGCTCCAGGGTGCTGCCGCCGGCCAGGGCCAGGGCCTCGCGCAGCGGCGTGCCCAGCGGCAGGCTGAGGGTCAGCGGCCGGCGCACCGCGCCGTTCACGGTCAGGGTGCGGTGGGTCACCGGCTGCTGCAGCTCCACCGCGCGGCCGACGTTGATCAGCGTCTGCACGTTGCTCACCACCACGCCGATGGCCAGCGGCAGCGCCGCCGGCGGCACGCGCCGGCCGGTGGCCAGCCAGATGGTGATGACTTCGTCGCCGGCCGGGTAGACGTCCGGCAGGATGTGCAGGCGCACGCGCTCGGGCAGCAGCGGTTGCAGGCAGTCGATGGCCGCCTGGTATTTGGCCTTGAGGGCGATGATCCCCTCCTTCGCGCCGGTGGCGGCCATGCCGTGGAGCAAGCCCTTGAGCAACCATTCGGCCTGCATCACGGCGAGTTGCTGGTCGACCTTGAGCAGGGGCTCGCACTCGGCGCCGTTGACCAGGTAGATCTCCGCCTCGGCCTGCAGCTTGACGTGGGTCGGGAAGCCCGCGCCCCCCGCCCCCACCACGCCGGCGGCGAACACCCGGCGGCGGATCTCGTCGGGCGCCAGGGCCTGCACGGTGATCATCGCGGCGCCCCTCCCGGCAGGCGGTAGCGGCTACTGCGGCGGCGCAGCCGGCCCTGGGCGAAGAGGCCCTCCAGCCAGGCCCGGGCCTGCGCCACCGGGATGTCGAAGGCCGCCGCCACCTCGCTGGCGCTGTAGCCCTGCCTGCGCCGGGCGAGCAGGCCGAGCAGCGCCTCCTCCGGCGCCGGCGCAGGGCGCGGCGCCGGCTCCTGCCCGGCGTCCAGCAGGGTATCCAGCAGGTAGGCGGTGTCGTCTTCCGGGCGGCCGATCTCCTTGCGGCCGACCAGGCAGCCGCGCCGGGTGGCCAGCGCCGCGCCGGCGTCCAGCGCGGCGCGGCAGGCGGCCAGGTCGCCCTCCACCACCAGGGTGACCAGCGCCGGGTTGGTCACGGCCTGGCGCAGCAGGCGCACCGACGCCGCCTTGAGCATGGCGTCGGCGGCCTCGATGCCGCAGGCCAGGCCCCTGACCTCCAGCAACCCCAGGGCATCGATCATGGCGCTCACCTCCTCAGGCCCGCTGGATGGGGTTGCGCGCGATCTCCAGCACCGCCTCGGAGAAGGCGTTGCAGGCGGCGCGGCAGGCCGCCTGGCTGCCGGCGAGGAAGGCCGCCGAGTAGTTGGTTTCCGAGGGCGGCGGCACGTAGGTCACCAGTTGCACGTCGGCGGCCTTGAGCGCGGCGTCGATGCCGTAGGTGGCCTCCAGCGGCGGCGCCACCAGGTAGGCGATGGGGTCGCCCAGGGCGATGCCGGCGCCGGCCGACAGGTAGCTGCCGGTGCGCGACACCACGTGCGCGAGGAAGGCCACGCTGTGGGCGTCGTCGGCCCAGCGGAAGCTCGGCCCGGCCTCGATCACCTCGTTCATGGCGTCGAGCCCGGCGCGCACCTCGGCGGGGTTGGGGCCGCCGAGCATGATCAGCACCTCGCCGGCGGTCGGCGACGGCCCGTTGGCCGCCCCGGCGTACAGCGAGCGGCCGTAGACCACTTCCACCTGGGCCTGCTTGGTCGCCTCGTCGGCGGCGATGTAGGCGACGTCGTCGGAGTCGACGCTGATCAGCCCGAGGCTGCGGATGTGCTCGCCCACCTTGAGCTCGCGGCGGAAGTCTTCCTGCAACGAGGCGATCAGGCGCATGGCCGTGACGCTCGGTTTGATCGGATCGAGAATGCTCATGTCGGGTTGCTCCTCAGGATGGGGCTCAGCGGTTCAGGGCGATGCCGGAGGCTTGCTTGTCCAGCATCCGCCTGGCCAGGTCGACGATGACCGCCGCCGCTTCCACCGGCGGCGTGCCGCCGCGGTGGATGTTCGAGATGCAGGTACGGTCGGCCTCCACGGTGCCGGCCAGGGTCGGCTTGTACACCGCGTAGCAGGACAGGCTCTCGGACTGGCCCAGGCCGGGGCGCTCGCCCACCAGCAGGATCACCACCTGGGCGCCGAGCAGTTCGCCGATCTGGTCCTCGACCTTGACCCGTCCGTAGCGCACGAAGAACGGCGTGCCGACATCCAGCCCGGCGCTCTTCAGGCCCTCCAGCAGCGGCGGGAGGATTTCCTGGAAGTTCACCGTCACCGCGTCGGTGGACAGGCCGTCGGAGATCACCACCTGCACCTGCGGGTTCTTCCTGCACTCGGCCAGCAGGGTCGCCACCGCCTTCTCGCTGAGGCGGCGGCCCATGTCCGGGCGGGTCAGGTACTGGTCCTTGGTGTCGATTTCCGACTACACTTCCAGCAGGCCCTGCTGGGCCACCCACTCGGCGGGCACCTCCTTGAGCACGGTGTCCTTGGAACGCGAGTGGTCGGCGAGGAAGCGCAGCAACGCCTGGGTGCGCGGGCGCACGCCGGCGCGGCCCAGGCACACCCGCGCGGCGGTGGCCTTGCGGAATTCCTCCAGCACCTCGGGGCGCTGCGGGGCCTCGACGCCGATCCACTGCCGGGCCTGTTCCGAGCCCAGGTCCCAGGCGCACAGGCCGTCTTCCACGGCGCTCGCGGCGGGCGTCGGCGCGCTGGCCGGCGCGGCCGCGGGGCGGGCCTGGAGTTCATTCAATACCGAACGGACGATGTCCTCGATCTGCTGCTGATGCATGTCGCTTCCCTCAGAAGAAAATGGATGGATCGCCGGCGCGGGCGGTCAGCCGGCCTTCGCTCATCAGGCCCATGCGCTCGAGCCAGCGCTCGAACTCCGGCGCCGGGCGCAGGCCCAGCAACTGGCGGATGGTGGCGGTGTCGTGGAAGGCGTTGGTCTGGTAATTGAGCATGATGTCGTCGCCCATCGGCATGCCGATGATGAAGTTGCAGCCGGCGGTGGCCAGCAGGATCATCAGGTTCTCGTTGGAGTTCTGGTCGGCGTCGGCGTGGTTGGTGTAGCAGCAGTCGCAGCCCATGGAGATGCCGCTGAGCTTGCCCATGAAGTGGTCTTCCAGGCCGGCGCGGATGATCTGGCGGTCGTTGTACAGGTACTCCGGGCCGATGAAGCCGACCACGGTGTTGACCATGAACGGGTCGAAGTGCCGGGCCAGGCCGTAGTTGCGCGCCTCCATGGTCAACTGGTCGGCGCCGTGGTGGGCGCCGGCGGACAGCGCCGAGCCCTGGCCGGTTTCGAAGTACAGGCAGTTGGGCCCGGCGATGCGGTTGTACTCGGCGCCCACCGCGCGCGCCTCCTCGAGCATCTCCAGTTCCACGCCGAATTCGCGCAGGCCCTTCTCGCTGCCGCAGATGCTCTGGAAGATCAGCCCGCCCGGCGCGCCGCGGCGGATCGCTTCCATCTGCGTGGTTACGTGGGCCAGCACGCAGCCCTGGGTGGGGATGGCGAACTTGTCGATGGCCTCGTAGACGGTGTGCAGCACGCGGCTGAGGTTCTCGACGTTGTCGGTCACCGGGTTGACGCCGATCACCGCGTCGCCGATGCCGTAGGACAGCCCCTCGTACATCTGCGCGGCGATGCTCTGCACGTCGTCACGGGTGTCGTTGGGCTGCAAGCGGGCGCTGAAGCGACCGGGCAGGCCCATGGTGTTGTTGGCCTTCTTCACCACCGGCATGCGCTTGGCGCCATAGATCAGGTCGGCGTTGGAGCAGATCTTCGCCACCGCCGCCACCACCTCGGAACTCAGGCCCTTGCGCAGGAAGGTGATGTCGTCGTTACTGGTGGTGTCGGCGAGCAGGTATTCGCGCAACTCGCCGATGCTCCACTGCGCGGCACGGGCGTAGGCGGTTTCGTTGAGGTCGTCCTGGATCAGCCGGGTGACGCTGTCCTCCTCGTAGGGGATGACCGGGTTCATGCGGATGTCGGCCACCGTCAGTTCCGACAGCACCTGCTTGGCCGCCACCCGCTCCTGCGCAGTGGTTGCCGCCACGCCAGCGAGCACGTCGCCCGAGCGCGGCTCGTTGGCCTTGGCCAGGACTTCCTTGACGTCCTTGAACTGATAGGTCTTGCCGAACAACTGGGTCTTGAGCTTCATAACACCACCTCAGGAAGGGAAAGCCAGTGACTTGACGGTGACCGGAAGGATCTCGCCGTCGAACAACGGGCTACCGATATCGATGTAGTCGCCATCGCTGGTCGCCACTTCGTCGATAACCGCCAGGGCGCGGCCGGCCAGGCGCGGCTGCAGGAGCATGCCGAGGACCTTGCCGAGGTCCTGGGCGGCCACCACCAGCAGCGGATGGGCTTGGGTTGCATGGCGCTGGAAGCCGGCGAGTTCGTCCACGCAGCGCTGGATGGCCCGGTAGGCCACCGGCAGGTCCGCCGGCAGGGCCAGGGCGTAGAGGTCTTCGCCGGCGCGCAGGTCCATGCGCAGCAGGTTCTGCAACCAGCCGTCGGCAAGGCCCGCGCCCTGGCCGCTGGCCCAGTTCGTCGCGCAGGGCACCACCGGCACGTTGCGCATCGGCAGTTGCATTTCGCGCAGCCAGATGGTGCTGCCGGACAGCGACAGGCTGTGGGCGCCGGCGCCGATCACGGTGGCGCGCACGGTCTGTTTCGGCTCGGCCAGCGGCAGGCGCTGGAAGCCGGGGTCGCCGTGCAACGCCGCGGCCAGCAGCGGGCCGATATCGCCGAAGCGGAACGGCGCCTGTTCCGCGCCGTGGTAGTAGCATTCGCCGACGCCGCCGGAGAGGGTCAGCGCCTGCAACTGGCCGACCGCGGGCAGCGCTTCGGTCATCAGCAGTTCCCTGGCCAGCGGCGACGGCGTGCCGTCGATCACCTCGTACAGCAGCGCCGCCATGCGCCGCGCCAGCGTGCGCAATTGCTCGATGGACAGCGCCTGGGGCTCGGCGCCGAACAGCTCGCGGCAGATCGCCCGCGCCGGCGCATGCAGGCGCAGCAATGCGCCGCGGCTGTCGGTCTCCACCAGGCGCCCGCCGACGTTCAGGCAGGCCGAGCCGATCACCCGGCCGGCCTCGAACAGCACGTAGTTGGCGGTGCCGCCACCGATGTCGATGTTCAGCACCCGCCCGGCGCAGGCGGCGGACAGTTCCGCCGCGCCGGCGCCGCGCCCGGCGATCACCGACTCCAGGTGCGGCCCGGCGCTGGCGACCACGAAGTCGCCCAGCCGCTCGGCCAGGCGCAGCACCGCCGGGCGCGCGTTGCGCGCCTTGGAGGTCTCGCCGGTGATGATGATGGCGCCGGATTCCACCTGCGCAGGTTCCAGCCCCGCGGCGCGGTACTGGTCGAGGATGAAGGCGAGCAGCTCGTCCTCGCGCAGGTGGCCCTCGAAGTCGATCGGGGTGAAGGCCACCGGGCTGACGTAGGTGACCTCCCGCGCGGCGAACTCGTAGTGCGGCACCTGCGACAGCGAGGCGCGGTTGACCAGCACCAGGCGCGAGAAGATCACCTGCGTGGTGGTGGTGCCGACGTCGATGCCGACGCTGCGCAACTCGCGCCTGCTCATGGCCGTGCCCTTACTCGGCCCGCTGCAGGTCGGCGTCGGGCAACGCCACCGGCTCGGGTTGGGCTTCGGATTTCGGCGCGATGAGCAGCGCCACCACCACCGCGGTGACACCGCCGAACAGCTTGCCGACCAGCATCGGGAAGATCATCGCGGACATGTTCGCCGCGGTGAAGCCGAGGTGGTCGCCCAGGGCGAAGCCGGCGGACACGGCGAAGGCGCAGTTGATGATCTTGCCGCGGGCATCCATCTTGCCGAACATGCCGAACATCGGGATCACGTTGGCGAGGGTCGCCACCATGCCGGCGGCGGCATCCTTGTTCATGCCCAGCAGGCCGCCGACCTTCATCAGCGGGGTGCCGAACCAGCGGGTCAGCAGCAGCACCATGGGGTAGGCGCCGAGCAGCACGCAGGCGATCGAGCCGATCACCTCCATGGCGCGCATCACCGCGCCGGGCTCGTCGCCCTCGCTCATGAATATCGGGTCCATCCCCGGGATCAGCGTCCAGCCCACGGTGAACTGCACCACCGCGGCGGCCAGGCCGAGGGTGATCAGCCCCACCAGCAGCTTGGCGAACACCTCGAAGCCGGCGATGATCTTCTCCGGGCAGAACTTCAGGCCCAGGGCGATCAGCACCGCGACCACCAGCACCGGGATCATGTTGACGAGGATCATCGCCAGGCTGAACTGCACCGGCTCGCCGTTGACCTCGATGCCCGAGTACATCGCCACCAGCCCGCCGGCGATGCAGCCCAGCGGCACGGTGACGATCCCGGCCAGGGTGCCCAGGGCCAGGTAGCGGCGGTCGGACGGGTCGATGATGCCCAGCGCCACCGGGATGATGAACACCAGGGTCGGGCCCATCATGGCGCCGAGGATCAGCCCCGAGTACAGCCAGGCGGCGGTGTCGCCGCCGGCCAGCTCCTTGGCCAGGGAGAAGGCGCCCATGTCGTTGGCCAGCAGGGTCCCGGCGAACATCGCCGGGCTCGCCCCGACGCTCTCGTAGAGCGGGATCACCAGTGGCCCCAGCAGGTTGGCCAGCACCGGCGCCAGGGCGGTGATGCCGACCATGGCCAGGCCCAGCGCGCCCATGGCCATGAAGCCTTCCTCGAACTGCCCGCCGGAGCCGCCGATGCCGCGCCCGAGCCAGCCCAGGCCGAGGTAGCCGAGGACTTTCTCCGAACCGCCGAATTGGCTGAATACCCTGTCCACCGCCCCGATCAGCAGGAAGACCATCATCACGTAGAGGATGATTTCGTTAACGCTCATGACACCTACTCCTGAACAACGTCGTTTCCTTCACGGCAGGCGCGTCAGCGCTGCCAGGCATCCTGGTAGATCGCGGTGATCTGTTGCGCGCAGGCGCTGCGCGGGTTGCCGGCCAGGCAGATGTCCTGCAGGGCCGCCTCGGCCAGCGCGGCGAAATCCTCGCGACGCACGCCGTGGGCCTGCAGGTCGCGGCCGGCGGCGCCGACTTCGTCGATCAGGCGCTGCACCGCGGCGATGCTGCGTTCGGCATCCAGGCTTTCGCGGCTGAGCGCGTGGCCGATGTCGGCGTAGGCGCGCTTGCAGACGAGCTGGTTGAAGCGCATCACCGCCGGCAGCATCAGCGCGTTGGCCTGGCCGTGGGGAATGCCGTAGCGCGCGCCCAGGGGGTGCGCGGTGGCATGGCACAGGCCCAGGCCGGAATTGGAAAAGGCCATGCCGGCCATGTACGAGGCGAGCATCATCGATTCGCGGGCGCCGACGTTGCCGCCCTGCCCACCGCCAGCGGCAGGGCCTCGCCGATCAGCGCCACGGCGCGCAGGGCCAGGCCCTGGGTCAGCGGCGTGGCGTGCGGCGCGACGTAGGCCTCGATGGCGTGGGTCAGCGCGTCGATGCCGGTGGCGGCGGTCACCGCCGGCGGCACGCCGAGGGTCAGGCAGGCGTCGATGATCGCCAGGTCCGGAATCAGGTCGGTGTGCACCAGCACCTGCTTCAGGTGCCGCTGGCTGTCGGTGATGACCGCCACGTTGGTGGCCTCGGAGCCGGTGCCGGCGGTGGTCGGCACGGCGATCAGCGGCATGCGCCGGCGCAGCGCCGGGCCCTCGCCGAGGTCGCTCACCCGGCGCTCCGGGTTGGCCGCCAGCAGCGCCGTGGCCTTGGCCGCGTCCAGCACCGAGCCGCCGCCGAAGGCCAGCACGCCGTCGCAGTCGGCGGCCAGCAGTTGCCGGCCGGCGGCCTCCACCACTTCGCTGTGCGGCTCGCCGCCGGCATAGACCAGGCATTCGTGGGCCAGCCCGGCGTCGTCCAGCGAACGCAGCAGGCCCTGGTCCAGTCGCTGCTCGTGCAATCGGCCGTCGACCATCACGAACAGCCGGCGGATGCCCAGCGCCGCGCAGGCCTCGCCGGTGCGCACGGTGGCGCCGGGGCCGATGTAGGTGCTGGGCGGCACGCGGAATTCGCGCACCGCGCGGGCATTGAGCATGTCCAGGGCGCGATGGATCACCCGGCCGACCTCCTGCTCGTGCATGTCAGCGTTCCTCCTCGGCTTGCAGGCCGCAGGCGGCGATGGCCAGCGGCGTGGTGAACAGCGGCGGCGCGGGCAGGATCACCCGCTGCGCGGGGAAGGCCGCGGCGAACAGCGGCTGTACGCCGGGCAGGGTGCAGGAGCCGCCGGACAGGTAGATGGCGTCCACGGCCTGGCCTTGCAGGTGCGTGCGGACGATGTCGGCCATCTTTTCGAACACCGGGCGCGCCAGCGGCCACAGGGCCTCGCCCTCCTTGCGCTTGCGCCGCTCGGCTTCCTCCAGCGGCACGTCCAGGTGGCCGGCCAGCACCAGGCTGACGTGATGTCCGCCGGTGGGTTCGTCGGCGGAATAGGTCACTTCGCCGTCGTGCACCACGGCCACGCCGGTAGTGCCGCCGCCGATGTCCACCACCGCGGCGCGGTCCAGGCGCAGCATCCGCGCCACCGCCGAGGGCTCGTCGATCACGCAGCCGACTTCCAGGCCGACGGCCTCCAGCACGTGGGTGGAAATGCTCGCCTCGGTGCCCGGCGGGTACGAGGTCGCGGCGCGCTGGAAGCACACGCCCAGTTGCCGCTCCAGGCTTTCCAGCTGGCTGCGCACCAGCTTCACCGCGCCGAAGAAGTCCCAGACCACGCCGTCGTGCACCACGTCGGCCCAGTCCAGGCGCACCGCCACCGGCAGCGCCTGGGCGTCGAGCACCACCGACACCACGGCGCTGGTGCCCAGGTCGATGCCCAGGCTCAGCGGCCCGCGGTCGCCCGGTTGCGCGACGGGGTGCGCCAGGCAGTAGGCGGCGCGTTCCAGGCGCGGCAGCAGCCAGTTTTCGAGATCGCGTTGCATGGCCGCCTCAGACGATCCGCAGGTGGTCGACCATGACGCAGCGGCGCAGGCGCACGAAGGTGCGCGCCGAGGTCACGCCCTCGCCGGTCGGCGTGGTGATGGTCATGGTGGTCCAGCCCTCGCCGCCGAAGCCCAGGCCGGCGAGGCATGGCCCGTTCTTGACGAAGATGCTGGTGTCCATGGCGTTGGCCATGCGGTCCAGGTGGTCGAGGTTGCGCGAGTGCATGGCGGCCGTGTGGTGGCAGCCGCCCTCCAGCTTCACCGCCAGGGCGATGGCCTGGTCGACGTTGGCCACCCGCACCATCGGCAGCACCGGCATCATCATCTCGGTGATGGCGAAGGGGTGGTCGGCGGCGCTTTCCAGCAGCAGCAGGCGCGTCTGTTCCGGTACCTGCAGGCCGATGGCGGCGGCGATCTTCGCCGCGTCGCGGCCAACCCAGTCGCGCGCGACAGTGCCGCGCCCCTGCCCGTCGACCTTCGGCAACAGCAGCGGCAGCAACTGCTGGCCCTGGGCGGCGCTCAGCTCCACGGCCTGGTGCTTGAGCATCTCGGCCTTGAGGGCGTCGGCGACGCTGTCGACCACGATCAGCACCTTCTCGTCGGCGCAGATGATGTTGTTGTCGAACGAGGCGCCGAACACGATGTCGCGCGCGGCGCGCGCCAGGTCGGCGGTCTCGTCCACCACCACCGGCGGGTTGCCGGCGCCGGCGGCGATCAGGCGCTTGTCGGTGTGTTTGCGCGCGGCTTCCACCACCGCCTCGCCGCCGGTCACCACCAGCAGGCCGATGCCGGGGTAGCGGAACAGCCGCTGGGCGGTCTCGATGTCCGGGCGCTGCACGGTGGTGATGAGGTTGGCCGGCGCGCCGGCCGCGACCATGGCCTCGTTGAGCAGGCTGACGGTGCGCTGCGACACCCGCCTGGCCGCCGGGTGCGGGGCGAACACCACGGCGTTGCCGGCGGCGATCATGCTGATGGCGTTGTTGATGACGGTGGCCGCCGGGTTGGTCGAGGGCGTCACCGAGGCGATCACGCCCCAGGCCGCGTTCTCGATCAGCGTCAGCCCGCGGTCGCCGCTGAGCACCTGCGCCTGCAGGCATTCGGTGCCGGGGGTATGGCGGGCCTGGGCGATGTTCTTGGCGGCCTTGTCGGCCACCCGGCCCATGCCGGTTTCTTCCACCGCCAGTTCCGCCAGCTCCTGGGCGTGGCGCTCGCCGGCGGCACGGATGGCGGCGATGGCCCGGTCGCGCATGGCCACCGAGCGCAATGCTTTTTGCGCCTGCGCGGCGGCGGCCACGGCGGCGTCCAGTTCGACGAACACGCCGGGGGCGCAGGTCGCGCCCGGCGCGGAACCCCCGGCCGTGGAGGTCGCCCCTATGGAGGCGAGCACCGCCTTGACCACCTGTTCGATTTCCTTCGGGTTGATGTCCACGTCGTGCCTCACAGAATTCAGGGATGAGCCAGGCCACTCCACCTGGCGCGGGCCGGTGGAGGACGCTTGTCGTGAATGACCGCCGGGGGCGGGCCTATTTGCGGTAGAGCAGGCTGCCGTCGAGCACCGCTTCGTCGACGATGCCGACCACGCACAGGTCGATCGGCACGCGTTCCTCGGCCAGGGCCTGGCGCGCGGCGCTGCCGCTGGCCAGCATCACCCACTCGCCGTTGCCGGCGCCGAGGCAGTCGCTGGCCACGTGCCGTTCACCGCCGGGCTGCCCGGCACGGTCGAGCATCTCGACCAGCAGCAGCCGGTCCAGGCCCATGCCCGGATGCTTCACGGTGCACACCACCTGCCCCACGACAATCGCCAGTTTCATCGCCTGTTACCTCGTCGGGCCGCGTTCCCCGCGGCGTACGCATGGATCCTCGGTGACGGTGCCCGGCACGCGCAGGGCGCGCTCAGGCACCGCTCGGACAGTCGCGGCGAACCGCTCAATCCACCGGGCGATCCCCCGCCAGCTTGATCGGAAAGACTTCCTCCAGGTCCGAATGCGGGCGCGGGATCACCTGCACCGACACCACTTCGCCGACGCGCTGCGCGGCGGCTGCGCCGGCATCGGTGGCCGCCTTGCAGGCCGCGACGTCGCCGCGGACCATGGCGGTGACCAGGCCGCCGCCGATCTGCTTGACGCCCACCAGCTTCACCCGGGCGGCCTTGACCATGGCGTCGGAGGCCTCGATCAGCGCCACCAGGCCCTTGGTTTCGATCATGCCTAATGCTTCCATCTCACTCTCCTCGAACAATCGATCGCCCTTCGCAGGGCCTCTTCGGAGTGGCTAGCCACTCGCGTTACCCCCGGACGGCGGGGGCCGCCGTCCGGCTCAGGCGACTCGCCCGACAGCCTCGGCGCCGCCGGCCATCTTGTTGGCCAGTAGCACCGTCTGGATCATTTCCTCGCTCGTGCAGCCGCGCGACAGGTCGTGCAGCGGCGCGTTCATGCCCTGCAGCAACGGGCCGATGGCGTTCATGCCACCGAGCCGCTGGGCGATCTTGTAGCCGATGTTCCCGGCCTCCAGGCTTGGGAACACGAACACGTTGGCCGCCCCGCCCAGCGGGCTGCCGGGCACCTTGAGCGCGGCCACCTCGGGCACGAAGGCGGCATCGAACTGGAGCTCGCCGTCGACGCACAGGCTTGGCTGGCGCTCGCGCACCAGCTCGCAGGCCTGGCGCACCGCCTCGGCATCGGCATGCCTGGCGCTGCCGTGGCTTGAGAACGACAGCATCGCCACCCGCGCCGGCTTGCCGGTCAGCCGCTCGAAGTTGGCGGCCGAGGCGATGGCGATGTCCGCCAGTTGCTCCACCGTCGGCCGCGGCACCACGCCGCAATCGGCGAAGGCCAGGGGCGCGCCGCCGTCCGCGGGCAGCATGACGAACACCGAGGACAGCGTGCGGTTGCCCGGTGCCAGGCCGACCACCCGCAGGCCGGCGCGCAGCACGTCGGCGGTGGCGCTGAGGTTGCCGGCGATGCACAGGTCCACCTGGCCGGCCGCCAGCAGCGCCGCGCCGAACCACAGTGGGTCGTGCAGCTGCTCCAGGGCCTGCTCGGGGCTGAGCTTGTTCTGTCGTTGCGCCAGGTCCTGGGCGAAGCCGTGCAGCCAGGGCGAGCGCGACGGGTCGATCAGCCCGAGGTCGCCCAGGCGGATGTGCCGCTCCAGGCAGTAGCCGCGCAGGGCGAAGGGGTTGCCCAGCAGCAGCGGCTCGGCCAGGCCCTCGCGCTTGAGGTACTGCGCCGCCTCGATGGCGCGGCGGTCCAGGGCGTCGGGGAAGACCACCCGCGGCGGGTTCTGCCGGGCTACCCGGCGGCATTCGTCGAACAGCTTCATGGCGCATCCCCCTGCACGCGCCGGCCCAGCTCGGCGGCGCTCGGCCAGGGTTGCCCGCGCAGGTGCAGCAGGCTCAGCAGCATGGCCACGTAGAGCGCGCTGGAAAGCCGGTTGAGGGCATGCAGCAGGTCCGGGCGACGCAGCTTGAAGCCGGCCTCCATGAACACCTGGGCGGCGCAGATTTCCACCTCGCGGACCTTGGCCCGCAGCAGGTTGAGCAGCGCTGGCGCGCGGCCGTGGCAGCACTCGGGCACCAGGTGGTCGTGGCCCAGGTATTTCAGAGGCGCGTGGGACAGGCGGTGCAGCACGGCCTCGTCGAGCCCGCCGACGGCGAACCCGGCCAGTTCCTCGCCGAGCACGTCGGCGCGCATCAGCTGGCCGAGCAGCGAACGGATGTCGGCCAGCCAGGCGGCCAGCCCGGCCGGTTCCACCAGCTCCACCTGCAGCCACACCGCCAGGGCGATGGCCGCGTCCAGCTGGGCGCGGAACTGCAGGCGCGGATCGTTCTTGGCCACCAGCTCGTGGGCGTTCAGGTGGGTCATGCCGGCGGGCTTGTGCGCCGGCGTCTCGCCGCACAGCTGGCAGGCCGCGGCGACGCGCTGGTCGCTGCCGGTCAGGCCGTGCACCGGCTTCAGGCGCGCCGCGCCGTCGGCGTCCGGCTCGCCGGCCGGGCGGTACAGGCGCCCCTGCTCGTCCTGGAACTTCAGCGACAGGCGGCGCTCGTCGATCAGCGCGCGGGCCGAGGGCGTCAGCCGCGCATCGGCGGGCAGGCGCAGCTCGGTGCCTTCGCTCAGGCCATGGCGTTCGCGCAGCCAGGCCTCGGTGATGAAAGTGCTCATGGCCGCCTCACTGTTCCTGCCAGTTGGCCGGCCAGGCGACGTAGAGGAAGCGCACCCGGCTGGGGGTGCCGAACTCGATGGCGCTGCCCTTGGGGATGAACAGCAGGTCGCCGGGCTGGCCCACCAGGGTCTCGCCGTTCTGGCGAATGTGCAGCTCGCCCTCCAGCACCAGGTCCACTTCGTCGTAGTTCAGCGTCCAGGGGAAGAAGGCGTTCTCCCACTGCATGAAGCCGGCGCCCATGCTGCTGCCGTCCTCGGCGCCGACCACGTCGGTGATGCCGATCTGGCAGTCGCCCGGCACCCCGTCGAGGCGGCCGAAGCGCACGCTGTCGCCCTTCACCAGCTTGATCCCGCCGGCGCCGGTGCGCGCCTCGAAGGCTGCCCGGGCCACTCTGGCGCCGCCCTGCTGCGCGGCCTTGCGCACCAGTTGGTCGACCAGTTGCGCGTCCACCTCGGCGGGCAGCCGCGCCAGCACCTCGGCACGGATCCGCGCCAGCTCGTCCTCGCTGGGCCCGGCCGCGGCCGCTTGCGCTTCCTGTGCCTCCGGGCTGCCGGCCACCCGCTCGACCAGCGCCAGGCCCACCTGCTCGGCCACCGTGCGCGCCTCCGGCGTGACGATGCAGCGCGGCAGTTCCACGGCCAGGGAACTCTGCCCGGCGGCGATGGCTTCACGGATGTCGTTGGCGGTAATCAGCTTCTTCATCTCAACAGGTCCTCGATCGGATTCCGTGCGTTCAGCAGCGCGCGCAGGCGCTCGATGCTGGCGGGGTCGTCGCTGGCGGTGCGGACGATCTCGCCGTCGATGCCGTGGCTGCGCAGCAGGCGCTCGATGGCGGGCAGGTCGACGCCGGGCAGGTCGCACTTGCTGATCACCCCGATCAGCCGCTTGCCGGCGTGGATGTCGAGCAGCCCGGGCGGCAGCCGGCATTCCAGCGAGTCGGCGGGGTGCACGTAGACCAGGGTGTCGACGTCGTCGGTGCTGGTGATCAGCGCGCGGTACAGGCGCGGGTGGCTGACGAACTCGCCGGGGGTATCCAGCGCGCCGCTGGGGTCGTATTCCAGCGCCTGGGTCTTGCGCGCCGCCGCGGGGTTGCCGCACAGGGCGTTGAACAGGGTGGTCTTGCCGGCGCCGACGCCGCCGACCAGGGCATACCGCTGCGCGCTCATCATCAGCTCCTGGTCACCGGGCAGACGCTGTAGTCGAGCAGCCGGCCGAGGGCGGCGCAGGTCTGCGCCAGCGCCTCCTCCACCGCGCCGACGCTGCCGTGCAGCACCAGGGCGCCGCTGAAGCGGTCGAGGAAACCGATGTTCACGTTCGCCGCCTTGGTGGCGAAGTCGCCGGCGATCATCGCGGTCTCGCCCGGGGTCAGGGTCATGATGCCGATGGCCTCGGCCCCGGGCACGCCGATCTTGCTCGCCAGCTCCTCCTGGGGGTGCGCGATCAGGTGCGCCAGGGTCACCTGCTTGCCTGGGACGAATTCCTGGATGATGCGCTCTTTGGACACGTGCTCTGCTCCTCTAACTGCTTAGGAAGCTAACAAGTGCCAGGACGGCGGCCCTATCAAAATCCGGCAAAGTTTTCCGCCGCCCCGCAAGACCGGAAAACTCCTACGAGAAACCGCTGGAACGCCCGCAGGACGCCGCATCGACGGTTTCCCGCCGAGGCCTGCGACCCGCGGCCGACGCCGTGCTGAGTGACTTTGTCGCAGCCGGCGGGAGGCGTCCGGGCACAGGCTGGGCGCAGCTATGGCGGTGGCGGGGAGTAGGGGAAAGGGGCATCTGACAGACAGGTTCCGCATCGGCCCGACTTGCCCGGCCGGGGCGTTGTTCGTAAGGTGCGCACGTTTTCGTTCGAGGTAACGGGAAGCAGGTGAAAGACCTGCGCTGCCCCCGCAACGGTAACCGACCGCAGGCCCGCGCCTGCCGCGCTCCAATCCGCCACTGTGCGCCACGCATGGGAAGGCCGGGAGCGTGCGAGTCGGCAGCCCGGAGACCGCCCTCGACACGCACGACAGGTGTTGCGGAGGGCCGCACCGTCAAGCGCGGCCCCTCCCGCCCTTGCCCAGCCCTCCTCGAAAGTCCACTTTTGAGGAACCCATCGATGAAACTTTCCCGTCTCGCCCTGGCCGCCGCCGTGCTGCCCGCGGCGGCCTTCGCCACCGACGATGCCGAACAGGCCTACCAGCTGCCGTCGATGGTCATCACCTCGGCGCGCCAGGCCGAACCCCGCGGCCAGGCTACCTCGGCCAACACCGTCTTCACCCGCGACGACATCGAGCGCCTGCAGGCACGCAGCGTCCCCGAGCTGCTGCAGCGGGTGCCCGGCGTGCAGCTGAGCAACGCCGGCGGCCTGACCAGCTACTTCCTGCGCGGCACCAACCCCGGCCAGACCCTGGTGCTGGTGGACGGCCAGCGCATCGCCTCGGCGAGCAGCGGCATCGCCCGCCTGGACTACCTGAACGTCGACAACATCGAGCGCGTGGAAGTGACCCGCGGCCCGCGCTCGGCGCTGTACGGCGCCGACGCCATCGGCGGGGTGATCCAGATCTTCACCCGCCGCGGCGAAGCCGGCCTGCACCCGCAGGTGCGCCTGGCCGCCGGCAGCAACGGCACCTTCCAGCGCAGCGCCTCGCTCGCCGGCGGCGACGAGCGCACCCGCTTCGACCTGGGCGCCAGCCTCGACGAGAGCCGCGGCTACGACTACACCCGCGACAACGTCGGCGCCGACAGCGACCACGACGGCCAGCGCAACAAGGCCGTGCACCTGAACCTGGACCACCGCCTGAACGAGGACTGGAAGGCCGGCTTCAGCCTCAACGACCAGCGCGGCGACAGCGAATACGACGACGCCTACAGCTACGCCCCCGCCGAGCCCCACGACGAATTCCGCGTCAGCAGCTACAGCGGCTACCTCGAAGGCCAGCTGACCTCGATGTGGAACAGCCGCCTGGAACTGGGCCGCAGCTTCGACCGCAACAAGGCCGTGGGCGCCGCCGAGGTGTGGAACAACGGCACCCTGGAAACCACCCGGCATTCCGCCAGCTGGTTCAACCGCCTGCAGTTGGATGCGCGCAACCAGCTGGCCCTGGGCGCGGACTGGTACGAGGACCGGGTCGACGGCAGCACCGCCTTCGCCGAGGACAGCCGCACCAACCACGCCTTCTTCGCCCAGCACAGTTTCAAGGGCGAGGCCTTCTCCACCGAGCTGGGCCTGCGCCACGACGACAATGAGCGCTACGGTTCGCAGAACAGCTGGAACGCCGCCTTCACCCTGCCGGTGGGCGATAGCCAGAGCTGGATCGCCAGCTACGGCGAGGGCTTCCGCGCGCCGACCTTCAGCGACCTCTACTACCCCGGCGCCAGCAACCCGGACCTTGCGGCCGAGACCTCGAAGACCTACGAGCTGCAATGGCGCGGCGACTTCGCCGGCACGCATCTTGAGGCCGCGCTGTACCGCACGGAAGTGGACGACCTGATCGCCTGGGACAGCGCCAGCAACCAGCCGCAGAACATCGCCAAGGCGCGCATCGACGGCTTCGAGGCCAGCCTGGCCCGCGAGGTCCTCGGCTGGCAGGCCAACCTCGGCCTGAGCATCATCGACCCGCGCGACCGCGACACCGGCCACACCCTGCCGCGCCGCGCCCGGCGCACCCTGAGCCTGGACCTGGACCGCCAGTTCGGCGCCTTCGGCGTCGGCGGCACCTGGCGCGCGCTGAGCAACAGCTACGCCGACGCGACCAACCAGGACCGCCTGGGCGGCTACGGCGTGCTCGACATGCGCGGCAGCTGGCAGTTCAGTGAAACGCTGCGCTGGGACCTGAAGCTGCAGAACCTGCTGGACCAGGACTACGCCCGCGCCAGCTACCAGCGCCCGACCGACCCCATGGGCTTCCCCAGCGAGACCTTCCACTACAAGGAAGCCGGGCGCACCGCGCTGCTGGCGTTGACCTGGACGCCGGAGTTGTAGGTATCGGCCCATGCAGGAGCGCGCCCTGCGCGCGATTTCGCGGGCAGGGCCCGCTCCTACAGGTTGCCGTGAGGCATGGCATTCTCACCCGTAGGAGCGGATTCATCCGCGATTCCGCAGGCAGGGCGGACGGCGCCCAGGCCAACCTTGGCGCCGCCGGGGATCGCCATTAAACGGCGGATAACGCGGAGCGTTATTCGCCCTACGCATTCGCCGTGCTGCACGGCATGTCCCCGTTGGGGCAACCGTCTTGCCGACTGCGCCGAGGCGCGCGTCGTAGGATGGGTTGAGCGAAACCCATGCCGTCGTGGTGATGGGTATCGCTCAACCCATCCTACGACGGCGTTTCTCCGCACTCCGAGCGGACCCTGTCCGCGATAGCCAGAACCACCGGCGCCATTCCAATGTAGGAGCGCGCCCTGCGCGCGAATCGCGGGCAGGGCCCGCTCCTACAGGTTGCCGTGAGGCATGGCATTCTCGCCCGTAGGAGCGGATTCATCCGCGATTCCGCCGGCAGGGCGGACCACGCCCAGGCCAACCTTGGCACCGCCGGGGATCGCCGTTAAACGGCGGATAACGCGGAGCGTTATTCGCCCTACGCCAACACCCCCGCCAGCCGCCCCAGCGCCGAGCAATCCACGGCGTGCCAGTCGCTCAGCTCCGGCCAGGGGTTCTCCACCAGGTTGACCAGCGCCGTGTAGCTGCCCGCCGCGCGGCCGCATTCCAGGTCGAAGCGGTAGTCGCCGACCATCAGCATGTCTTTCGGCTGCACGCCCCAGCGCTCGGCCAGGTGCAGCAGGCCGTCGGGATTGGGCTTGGGCCGGGCTTCGCCGCGGCCGAGGATGTCGCCGGTGGCGAAGCAGTCGCCCAGGCCGATGGCTTGCAGAGTCACCAGCGCCAGCTCGTGGGCGTTGCGGGTGAGGATGCCGAGGCGGTAGCCGGCCTCGTGCAGCGCGCGCACCAGGTCCACCGCGCCGGGGGCGGCGGTGGAGGCCAGGGCCAGTTCGCGCTCGTGCGCCAGCAGCCAGGCGTGCTTGGCCGCCGCCTCGGCTTCCGGCAGCGCCGCCAGGTGGCTGAGGATGTCGTCTTCCTGGGGGATGCCCAGGGCCCGCTTGATCGCCGGGAAGTCGTGCACCGCCAGGGTCAGGGTGCCGTCCATGTCGAACACCCAGTGGCGGATCAGGCCCGGCCTCATGTCCAGTCCTCGCGGCGGCGGATCAGGCCTTCCTGGGTCGCCGAGGCCACCAGTTGGCCGTCGCGGTTGAAGATGCTGCCGCGCACGAAGCCGCGGCCGTTGCCGGCCCAGGGGCTGTCGATGGCGTACAGCAGCCACTCGTCCGCGCGCAGGTCGCGGTGGAACCACACGGAATGGTCGATGGTGGCCACCTGCATGTCCTTCTGCCACACCGAGCGGCCGTGGGGCAGCAGCGAGGTGGTGAGGAAGCCGAAGTCCGAGGCGTAGGCGAGGATGTACTTGTGCAGCGCCGGCACGTCCGGCAGCTTGCCGTCGGCGCGCAGCCAGAGGTACTTGATCGGCTCGCCGACCTGCGGGTCGTAGGGGTCGTTCTGGGTGACCGGGCGGATCTCGATGGGCTTGGGGTACAGCAGCTTGTCGCGGATGCGCTCGGGGAACTGGGCGATGCTGCGCTGCTTGAGCTCCAGGTCCGTGGGCAGGTTCTCCGGGCCGACCACGTCGGGCATCGGGATCTGGTGCTGGAAGCCCTCCTCGTCGTACTGGAAGGAGGTGCTCAGGGCGAAGATCGGCTGGCCCTTCTGGATGGCGGTGACGCGGCGGGTGCTGAAGGTGCCGCCGTCGCGCACCCGGTCGACCTGGTAGACCACCGGCATGCTGGCGTCGCCCGGGCGCAGGAAGTAGCCGTGCATGGAATGCACGTGGCGCGCCGGCTCCACCGTCTGGCTGGCCGCCGACAGCGCCTGGCCGAGCACCTGGCCGCCGTACAGCTGGCGGAAGCCGAGGTCCTGGCTGATGCCCCGGAACAGGTTTTCCTCGATGGGTTCCAGGCTCAGCAAAGCCACCAGGTTGTCCAGGATCTGGGTCATGACGTTTCCTCGGAATCGATACTGCGAATGGGATGCGGGCGGCGCGGCTGGGGGTAGGCAGGGGAGCTGGTCAGACGAGTGTCCCATACCGCGCGGCCGATGGTGAAATGATAGAGGCTGACCGGGCGGTCCGATCCTTCGCCGAGCAATTCCCGCAGCGCCTCGTCGAAATAGCAGCCGATGCCAGTGCCCGAGAGCCCGGCGGCCTCGGCCTCCAGGTAGAGCACCTGGCCGATCTGCCCGGCCTCCCAGTACAGCCGCGGGTAGGTCCAGGGGCCCTCGGCCAGCGCCGCGTCCAGGTCGGCGAGCATGGCGAAGGCCACGCAGCCGTCGCTGGCGATGTCCTGGCCGCAGGAAAGGAAGGCCGAGAGCTGGCGGGCGTCGCCTTCCAGCAACAGGTACAGCGGCAGCCCGGCGTCCGCCCGGCGCCACTGGAAGTCCGCGCGCAGGCCGCCCGGCGCGCGGCCGCTGCGGCCCAGCCAGTAGAGCCCCGGCGCCAGGCCCTGGACGCGGTGGACGAACAGCAGCAGGTCCAGGCGCGGCGGCTCGCCAGTGCAGGCGAAGGGCACCGGCGAGTGCTCCGGCAGCAGGCGGCGCAGCCAGGCCAGCAGCAGCTCGGCGTGGATGCCGCTGCGGCCGTCCAGGCTCTGCGCGCTGCGCCGGCGGTGGAGAATCGGGCGCAGCGGCAGGCCGGGGTTGTCCAGGGCCGCCTCGGCGCGCGGCAGGCGCCAGTCGGCGGGGGCCAGCGCCGGCGCACGGCACAGCGCGTGGACGCGCTCCAGCTCCGGCCAGTGGCGGTAGCTGCGCGAGAGCCGGTTGGGCGCGCCCTGCAGCTCCAGCGCCGCCAGGCCCCGCAGCAGCGCATCGGGCACGCGGGGCTCAGGGTCCTGCGGCGGACCTATCCACAGCAACGCATCCACCGCCTCGCGCTCGTGGAAGCCTTCCCGGTCCAGGCCGAAGGGCGCGTCCAGGCTGCGCTCGTCCAGCGTGCGCAGCAGCCGCACTTCCCAGCCCTGGATGGCCGCGGCGATGGCCAGGGCCGCCAGGGCGTGGCCGAAGTCGTGCTGGCAGTAGCGGTAGGCGCGCTCGCCGTACTTCCAGGCCTCGCGCCAGGGGATGCTGGCCAGCGCCAGCAGCAGGCCGTTGCCGGGGAGCTGCCCGGCCAGGGCGGGCGGCAGTTCGGCGCGCACCTCCAGCAGGTGTTCGTCGGCCGTGTAGTGGGCCAGCACGGCGGACTTGTCCACAGCCCCGGCCGGCAGCAGCAGGTAGGCCTCGGTGGGATGCAGGTTGCCGCTGGAGGGGTTGACCCGCAGCGCCCAGCGGCTGCCGCCGGCTTCCTTCCAGGCGGAGAGGGCCAGGCTGTCGTAGAGCAGTTGCGAGACGCTTTCCAGGCCCAGCGGCGCCGGCTCGCCGAGGGGGCCGGCGAACACGCCGTCGTAGCCCGGCGATTCTTCCTGCGGGCGGTGCAGCAACTCGATCGAGCGCGCCCCGGCATAGCGGCGGAAGGGCGCCGGCTGGGTCGCCCAGTCCAGCTGGCCGGGCCCCGGGGCGAAGCGCTCCGGGGCGTGGCAGCTCAGGGCATGGTAGGCACGCACGGCCTCGGCGGCGTTCATGTCTGCGCCTCCAGCCATTGCTGGCGGCTGATGCGCAGCAGCAGGCGCGGGGTGCTCAGGCTGGGCAGGTGCATGGTTCGCCTCGGGATGCTCGTCAGGGGCCTATTGTGCCCCATGCACGGCCCTGGCGCCCGGCCGCGGGGCCGGCTTACCCTTGCCGCTGAACAGCCCGAGCCCCGTCCCATGCCGTTGCCCCTGGTCTACCACGACGACTACAGCCCGCCCTTCCCCGCCGGCCACCGCTTCCCGATGGAGAAGTTCCGCCTGCTCAAGGAGCACCTGGTGGCCAGCGGCCTGATCTGCGACGCGGCGCTGCTGCGCCCCGAGCCCTGCCCGGCGGACATCCTCGCCCTGGCCCACGACCGCGGCTACATCGAGCGCTACTGCGGCGGCCGGATGAGCCACGAGGAGCTGCGCCGCCTGGGCCTGCCCTGGAGCGAGGCCCTGGCCCTGCGCACCGTGCGCGCGGTGGGCGGCTCGCTGCTGGGCGCGGAGCTGGCGCTGCGCCACGGCCTGGCCTGCCACCTGGCCGGCGGCACCCACCACGCGCACCACGACCACGCCTCGGGCTTCTGCATCTTCAACGACCTGGCGGTGATCGCCCTCTACCTGCTGGAGAGCGGCCGCGCCGGGCGGGTGCTGATCTTCGACTGCGACGTGCACCAGGGCGACGGCACCGCGCGCATCCTGGAAAACGTCCCCGACGCCGTCACGGTATCGCTGCACTGCGAGAAGAACTTCCCCGCGCGCAAGGCGCACAGCGACTGGGACATCCCCCTGCCGCTGCACATGGGCGACGCCGACTACCTGCGGGTGGTGGACGAGGCGCTGGACTACCTGCTGCCGCTGTACCAGCCGGACCTGGTGCTCTACGACGCCGGGGTGGACGTGCACAAGGACGACGCCCTGGGCTACCTGAACCTCACCGACGCCGGCCTGGCCGCCCGCGACGAGCGGGTGATCGAACGCTGCCTGGCCCGCGACGTCCCGGTGCTGGGGGTGATCGGCGGCGGCTACGACAAGGACCGCGCGGCCCTGGCGCGGCGCCACGGCATCCTCCACCACAGCGCGCAGCGCGTCTGGCAGCGCCTCGGTCTGGGCTGAGTTGTCCACGCAGGCTGTGGAACAACCTGTGGAAAAGCTTGGGGGCGTCCGCCCCGGCCCCCGCCCGGCCTGGGGCACAGCCGGCTGGGTGAAAGATGACCAGGCAAGCTTGCACGCAGCGGAGCCTTGTCCACGGATACTGTGGAAGCCACTGTGGATAAGCTGCGGGGCCTTCGCTGCAGGCCACGCCCCTCAAGCCCTCCAGCCCAATGAACAAAATATGACCAGGGCGTTCTTCGTAGGAGCGAGCTTGCTCGCGAAGGGCGCCGCGGAGGGAATGGGGGTTCGCGAGCAAGCTCGCTCCTACAAGAGCCCGAGGCATCGGCTTGTCCACGGATGCTGTGGAGCCGCCTGTGGATATCCTGGGAACAAGCGCGCCGGCCGCCCGTGAGCAAAGGCTTCGCCGCGGCTGCCGGCAAATTGACCAGCCGCCCGCCGCAGCGGCTAGGCTAGAATGCGCGCCCTCTCCACCGACCATGCCCAGCCCATGACCAGCTCCAGCCCCTCGCCCTCCCCCAGCGCCATCGTCATCGGTGGCGGCCCCGCCGGCCTGATGGCCGCCGAAGTGCTGGCCGGCGCCGGCATGCGCGTGGCGCTGTACGACGCCATGCCCTCGGTGGGGCGCAAGTTCCTGCTGGCCGGCGTCGGCGGTATGAACATCACCCACTCCGAGGCCCGCGAGGCCTTCGTCGGCCGCTACGGCGAGCGCCGCGGGGAAGTCGGCGCGCTGCTCGCCGATTTCGACGGCCAGGCCCTGCGCGAGTGGATCCATGGCCTGGGGATAACCACCTTCGTCGGTACCTCCGGCCGCGTCTTCCCCACCGACATGAAGGCCGCGCCCCTGCTGCGCGCCTGGCTCAAGCGCCTGCGCGAAAAAGGCGTAGTTATCCACACCCGCAGCCGCTGGCAGGGCTGGGACGACCAGGGCCGCCTGCTCATCGACGGCCCCGCTGGCCGCGAGGCGCTGCGGGCCGACGCCACCGTCCTCGCCCTGGGCGGCGGCAGTTGGCAACGCCTGGGCTCCGACGGTGCCTGGGTGCCGCTGCTGCAGGCGCGCGGCGTGGAAGTCGCGCCCCTGCGTCCCTCCAACTGTGGCTTCGAAGTCGAGGCCTGGAGCGAGTTCTTCCGCGACAAGTTCGCCGGCGCGCCGGTCAAGCCGGTGGCCCTGGGCCTGGACGGCGAGGCGCCGCGCCAGGGCGAGTTCGTGGTCACCGCCGGCGGCATCGAGGGCAGCCTGGTCTATGCGCTGTCCGCCGCCATCCGCGAGCGCATCGCCCGCGACGGCTCGGCCACCCTGTACCTGGACCTGCTGCCGGGCCGCAGCGCCGAGCAGGTGGCCAAGGCCCTGGCCCAGCCGCGCGGCTCCAAGTCCATGGCCAACCACCTGCGCGGCCGCCTGGGCCTGGACGGCGTGCGCGCCGGCCTGCTGCGCGAGTTGTCCACAGCCGCGGACTATGCCGAGCCGCAACGCCTGGCCGCGCTGATCAAGGAGCTACCGCTACGCGTGGTGCGCGCCCGCCCGCTGGACGAAGCCATCAGCAGCGCCGGCGGCGTCACCTTCGAGGCTGTGGATAAGCAGCTGATGCTGAACGCCCTGCCCGGGGTGTTCTGCGCCGGCGAGATGCTCGACTGGGAGGCCCCCACCGGTGGCTACCTGCTCACCGCCTGCTTCGCCAGCGGCCGCGCCGCCGGCCTGGGCGCATTGCGCTGGCTGAAACTGGAACCCTAGTGCTAGATTGCGGACTCCCACCCGCAGAGTCCGCGCCATGCCCCTGAGCTTCCGCCCGGCCCGCGCCGGGGACGTCGACGCCGCCGTCCCGCTGATCTACAGCTCCGGCCCCGATGCCTTCGACTACGCCTTCGCCCGCCCCGGCCGCAACAGCGCCGAGGACTTCCTGCGCCACGCCTTCGTCCAGGGCGGCGGCCAGTTCGGCTGGCGCCAGCACACGGTGGGCGAGCTGGATGGGCGGGTGGCGGCGGTGGGGACCGTGTTCGGCGGCGAGGCCAACCTCGGCTACATGCTCGCCG
Organism: Pseudomonas sp. 273; assembly: GCF_029201425.1. NCBI lineage: Bacteria > Pseudomonadati > Pseudomonadota > Gammaproteobacteria > Pseudomonadales > Pseudomonadaceae > Pseudomonas > Pseudomonas sp. 273. The sequence goes on along the minus strand of NZ_CP116775.1, from coordinate 327,650 downwards.
CCAGCCGGCAGATCCTCGGCTTCTTCGGCCCGGGCGCGCTACCGGTGATCCACCACGGCCTGCAACTGGAGCGCATCATCTGCCCGCCGCCGAAGCAGACGCTGTACCTCGCCCACCTCGGCGTGGCGCCGGAGCTACGCGGCGAAGGCCTGGGCAGCCAGTTGATCGCCCACTTCCTCGAACGCGGCCGCCAGGCCGGCCTGCCCATGGCCGCCCTCGACGTGTCGGTAGCCAACCCGCGGGCCCAGGCGCTGTACGAGCGCATGGGCTTCGTGGTGCAGGCCGAGCGCACCTCCGACCTGCCCGGCGTGGCCAGCCACCGCTACATGCAGCGCGCCCTCTGAGCCTACGCTAGACTGCGCGCCAGCCGCCCGCAGAGGCGGCAACGCCACCGTGCCGGCCAGTGCCACGACAAGGAAGCGCCATGAGCGACCTGAACAGCGTCGAACTGAAAGTCTTCGTCCCGGCCCGCGACTACGCCCAGTCCCAGGCCTTCTACCGCGACCTCGGCTTCGCCAATCCCTGGGGTTCCGAGGAGCTGAGCTACTTCCACCACGGCGACCGCTGCGCCTTCCTGCTGCAGAACTTCTACGTCAAGGAATTCGCCGAGAACCTGATGCTGCACCTGCTGGTGGAGGACGCCGACGCCTGGTGGCAACGCCTACGCGAGATCGATATCGCCGGGCGCTACGGGGTGCGGTTGGGGGAGCCTGCGGACCAGCCTTGGCGGATGCGGGATTTCACCTTGCATGATCCGAGCGGGGTGTTGTGGCGTATCGGCCACAATCTTGATTGAGCGCGGGGTCGCGGCTTTTCGTAGGAGCGAGCTTGCTCGCGAACGGCATTCTGCCGGGTGGTTCGGTGTGTATCCTCAAGAGCGCCCTCTCCCCAGCCCTCTCCCTGAAGGGAGAGGGGGCTTGTCCGTGCCGAGAGGAGGCTTGGTTTCAGCCGGTAGTCTCTGTGCTAGCCGGCTGACGCTGGAACATCCAAATACACCGAACGATCCCCCTCCCTTATTGAGCGGGGCGTGACTTTTTGTAGGAGCGAGCTTGCTCGCGAACGGCGTTCTGCCGGGTAGGTTCGGTGTGTATCCTCAAGAGCGCCCTCTCCCCAGCCCTCTCCCTGAAGGGAGAGGGGCTTGTCCGTGCCGAGAGGAGGCTTGGTTTCAGCCGGTAGTCTCTGTGCTAGCCGGCTGACGCCGAAATACCCGAGCATGCCCAACGGTCCCCTCTCCCTTTAGGGAGAGGGTTAGGGAGAGGGAGCGGGGCTGAACCAGAGCACAGGTATTGCCGGTCAAGCCCGCCCCTACAGATACCACCCCCAAGGCTGGTCGGACACATACTCCGTCACCTGCTTCACCTCCAGGTAGTTCTCCAGCCCCCACACCCCAAGCTCGCGGCCGATACCACTCTGCTTCATGCCGCCCCAGGGCGCCTGGGTGAAGGTCGGTTGCGAGCAGTTGACCCAGACGATCCCCGCGCGCAACCCGTCGGCCACCCTCGCGGCACGCTGCGGGTCGCCGGACATCACCGCGCCGGCCAGGCCGAAGCGGCTGTCGTTGGCCAGGCGCAGGGCCTCGGCCTCGGTCCTGAAGCGCTTCACGCAGAGCACCGGGCCGAAGATTTCCTCGCGCCAGACAATGGCGTTCTCCGCCGGCTCGTCGAAGATGGCCGGCTCGACGAACCAGCCCTCTTCCAGCCCCGCCGGGCGCCGGCCACCGGTGAGCAGGCGGGCGCCGCAGGCCTTGCCCTGCTCGATGAAGCCCAGCACCTTGTCGTACTGCCCCTGGCTCACCAGCGGGCCGAGCAGCACGCCCGGCTGCAGGCCGTTGCCGATGGAGATGGCGCGGGTGGCCTCCACCAGGCGCTCCAGCAGGCGCGGGGCGATGCCTTCCTGCACCAGCAGGCGCGAGGTGGCGCTGCACACCTGGCCCTGGTTCCAGAAGATGCCGAAGAGGATCCACTCCACCGCCGCTTCCACGTCGCTGTCGTCGAAGACGATGAAGGCCGACTTGCCGCCCAGCTCCAGGCTGATGTTCTTGATGTCCCGGGCCGCCGCCGACATGATCTTCGCCCCGGTCGGCACGCTGCCGGTGAAGGCCAGCTTGTCCACCCCCGGGTGCTGGGCGAGCGGGCCGCCGGCCTCGCCGCCCAGGCCCGGCAGCACGTTCAGCACGCCGGCTGGCAGGCCGATGGCGTCGGCCGCGGCGGCCAGTTCCAGGGCGCTCAGCGGCGTCAGCTCGGAGGGCTTGAGCACGCAGGTGGCGCCGGCCGCCAGGGCCGGGGCGACCTTCCAGGCGGCCATCAGCAGCGGGTAGTTCCAGGGAATGATCTGCCCGGCCACGCCCACCGGCTCGTGGCGGATGCGGCAGCGGAAGCGCTCGTCGGGCAGGGCCAGCGCCTGGTCCTGGCGGCCGTCCAGCTCGCGTGCCAGCTCCGCGTAGTAGCGGAAGCAGCCGATGGCGTCGGCCACGTCCCACTGCGCCTCGGGCAGCGGCTTGCCGTTGTCGCGCACCTCCAGTTCGGCCAGCCCGGCCTGGTTGCGTTCCAGCTCGTCGGCCAGCGCCTCCAGCCACTCGGCGCGCTCGCCGCCGCGGCTCTGTCCCCAGCCACGGTTGAAGGCCTGGCGCGCCGCGCGCACGGCGTGGTCGACGTCTTCCTCGGTGGCCGCCGGCACCTCGCGCAGCGGCCGCCCGGTCGCCGGGTCGAAGCTGGTGAAGGTCCCGCCCAGGTCCGGGCTGACCCATTGCCCATTGATGTACAGCTGGTCACGCATCGCACGTCTCCTTGTCTGCGGCCATCAGGCGGCCTGAACGCCGGCGCGGCGGTTCTGCAGGTAGCGGGAAGTGAACAGCAGCGCCAGCGAGGCGCAGATGATCACGGTGGATATGGCGTTGATCTCCGGGGTGATGCCGCGGCGGATCGAGGAGAAGATGTAGATCGGCAGCGTGGTCTCGGAGCCGGCGACGAAGAAGGCGATGATGAAGTCGTCGAAACTGAAGGTGAACGCCAGCAGGAAGCCGGCGAGGATGGCCGGGGCGATCTGCGGCAGGGTCACCCGGCGGAAGGTCTCCAGCGGCGGCGCGTAGAGGTCGGCGGAGGCTTCCAGCAGCGCCTTGTCCATGGCCTCGACGCGGGTGCGGACGATCACCATCACCAGTGCCATGGTGAACAGCGAGTGCGCCGCCACCACCGTGGGGAAGCCCATGCGCAGCTTCGGCAGGCCCATGTCCAGCGCCAGCAGCAGCGGGTTGAGCACGTCGAACAGGGTGATGAAGGCGATCAGCGTGGCGATGCCGATGACGATCCCCGGCACGATGATCGCGCAGTAGGTCAGCGCATCGAACAGCAGGCGCACGCGCTTGCCCACCCGCTGCAGGCCGAACACCGCCAGGGTGCCGAAGAAGGTGGCGATCAGCGCCGAGCACAGGGCGATCAGCGCGCTGTTGCCCAGGGCCTCCATGATGAAGGGGTTGCCGAAGGCGCGGCCGAACCACTGCACCGAGCAGCACTGGAAGCTCAGCCCGCTGCGCCCGGCGTTGAAGGCGAAGAGCATGATCAGCGCGATGGGCGCGTAGAGGAACAGGTACAGCGAGGTCGAATAGCTGCGCAGCCACATCTCAGAGCACCCCGTCGTTGCGCGGCCCGCCGAAGCGCGCCGCGAGTTTCAGGTACAGGCCGATGATCGCCAGCATCATCGCCACCAGGGTCATGGCCACGGCGCTGCCGAACGGCCAGTTGCGCGACTGCAGGAACAGGTCGACCAGGGCGTTGCCGACGAAGAACACCTTGCCGCCACCGAGGATCGCCGGGATCAGGAACTCGCCCATGAGCAGGATGAACACCAGCATCACCCCGGTGATGACGCCCGGCGCCGACAGCGGCAGGGTCACCCGGCGGAAGGTCTCGAAGGCGCTCGCGCCGAGGTCGCCGGAGGCTTCCAGCAGGCGCTTGTCGAGCTTCTCCAGGGTCACGTAGATGGGGAACACCATCAGCGGCAGGTAGCCGTAGACGATGCCGATCAGCACCGCCCAGGGCGTGTTGATCAGGCGCACGTCGGCGATCCCCAGGCTCTCCAGCAGCGCCGGGATGCCCTTGCCGCTGAGGATAAAGATCCAGGCGTAGGTGCGGATCAGGAAGCTGGTCCAGAACGGCACTATCACCAGGGTCAGCAGCAGCGACTTGTTGCGCCGCACCTTCACCGCCAGGAAGTAGGCCAGCGGGTAGGCCGCCAGCAGGCAGGCCAGGGTGCCCAGCGGCGCCAGGGTCAGGGTGTTCCAGAAGGCCTGGGCGCGCGAGCCGAGGTTGAGGTAGTTCTCCAGCGTCAGCCCGCCGCCGTAGCCGCCCACGGCGCTGCGCTCGCCGAAGCTGAAGACCAGGATGATCACCAGCGGCATCAGCAGCAACAGCAGGAACCACAGGGTGGAAGGCAGCAGCAGGAGCAGCGTGACGCGGCGGCCGAGGCTTCTCGCCGGTGCGGCCGCGGGCGTCGCAGCGGCCTGCAGGGGGGCGCTGACAGCGATGTTCATGTTCGATTCCCTACGCATGGAATTGCACGGAGCCCCCGTAGGAGCGAGCTTGCTCGCGAACCGCTTCGGCACGGCTCTGTTCGCGAGCGGGCTCGCGCCTACGAAGGGCCGTCCTCAGGCGGCCTTGAAGCGCGCCATCAGCTCGGCCCGCGCCGGGCTGGTGAGGGTCGCCGCAGCGCCGAACTCCAGGGGCGACAGGCGCTCGGCCGCCGGGTACATGATCGGGTCGTCGAGCATCTCCTTGGGCAGCAGCGCGTCCACCCGCTTGTCGCCGCTGGGGTAGCCGTGGGCCAGGACCTCCAGCTTGTTGTGCTGCGGGTCGAGCAGGTAGTTGATGAAGGCGTAGGCGGCGTCGCGGTGCTCGGCGCCCTTGGGGATGGCGAAGAAGTCGCTCCAGATCTCGCCGCCCTCCTTGCCCAGCACGAAGGTCATGTCCGGGTTGTCGCGGTGCAGCTGCGAGGCGTCGCCGGTCCAGGCCATGGCCATCCAGGCGTCGCCGTTGCGCAGCGAGGGCTGGATGTCGGAGTTGATGGCGAACAGGTGCGGCTTGGCCTTGATCAGCAGTTTCTCGGCGTCGGCCAGTTCCTTCTCGTCCACCGAGTTGAAGCTGTAGCCGTAGTACTTCAGGGCGTTGCCGATGGCGGTGAGCTGGTAGTCGTGGACGATGGTGCGGCCCGAGGCGCTGGTCAGGGTCAGGTCCCAGAACTGTTTCCAGGAGTCCGGGCTGCCCTTGACCCGGCTGGCGTCGTAGACGATGCCGGTGGTGCCCCAGTTCTTCGGCACCGCGTAGACCTTGCCGTCCACCGTGCCCTGGGCCATGAAGCGTTCCTCGAAGGCCGCGGGCTCGAAGTTGGGGATGCGCGAGAGGTCCAGCGGCTCGATCAGCCCCAGCTTCACGTAGGTGCTGATGGTGTAGTTGGTCGGCACGAAGACGTCCCAGCCGCTGCCGCCGGCCTGCAGCTTGGCGAGCATCTCCTCGTTGGAGCCGAACACGTTCATCTGCACCCGCGCGCCGGAGGCCTTGGCGAAGGCCTCGAAGTTCTCCGGGCTGTGGTAGTTCGGCCAGGTGGCCAGGGTCACGCGGTCGCCCAGGTTGCCGCTCTGCCCGGCATAGGCCTTGCCCAGCAGCAGGCCCGGGGTGTTCGCCGCCACCGCCGCCGCCGCCAGGCCCAGGCCGGTGCGGCCGAGGAACTCGCGGCGGGTGATGGAGCCCTTCTCCCAACTGCGCATCGTCTTGATGAAACTCTTCTTGTCCATCGTCACTCCCCGCCTGTCTGCTGTGGTTATGGTTGGATCGTCCAGGGCCGCGCCGGGCGCAGCCGCATTGCTCAGAGGCCCATGGCCAGGCCGCTGGCCTGGTTCCAGCCGACCTGTACCCGCGCGCCGTGCTCGAAGGCCGCGCCGGCCTCGGCGCCCTGCCGCAGCACGCGCACGCAGACGATGCCGAAGGCTTCGGTGCGCACCCGGTATTCGGTGAGGTTGCCCAGGTAGATGCGGTCTTCCACGCTGCCGCCCAGGCGCACCTCGCGGGCCAGCTCGGCGCCGGCGGCGGCGATGCCGACCAGCTCCGGGCGCACCGCGATGCAGCCTTCGCTCTGCGGCGCCAGGGCCGGGCCGGTGGGCGTCTGCGGGCTGCTCAGCTCCAGGCCGGCGGCGGTGGCGAGCACCACGCGGCCGCCGTCGACGCGGCGCACGGTGCCGCTGAACAGGTTGGATTCGCCGATGAAGTCGGCCACGTAGCGGCTCGCCGGCGTTTCGTAGAGGGCCTCGGGACTGGCGGTCTGGATGATCAGGCCGTCCTTCATGATGCTGATGCTGTCGCTCATCGACAGCGCCTCTTCCTGGTCGTGGGTGACCAGCACGAAGGTGATGCCGACCTCGCGCTGCAGGCGCAGCAGCTCCGACTGCATCTCCTTGCGCAGCTTGCGGTCCAGCGCCGCCAGGGGTTCGTCGAGCAGCAGCACGGTGGGCTTGTTGACCAGCGCGCGGGCCAGGGCCACGCGCTGCTGCTGGCCGCCGGACAGCTCGTGGGGCTTGCGCGCGCCGAAGCCGGACAGGCGCACCATCTCCAGCGCCTCGTCGGCCATCCGGCGCTGCGCGGCGCGGTCCGGGCGCGGGGTGCGGTAGCGCAGGCCGTAGGCGATGTTCTCGGCCACGCTCAGGTGCGGGAACAGCGCGTAGTGCTGGAACACCATGTTCACCGGGCGCCGGTGCGCGGGCACCCCGGCCACCGCCTGGCCGGCCAGCAGCACCTCGCCTTCGCTGGGCTGCTCGAAGCCGGCGATCATCCGCAGGGTGGTGGTCTTGCCGCAGCCGGAGCTGCCGAGGAAGGAATGGAAGGCCCCGCGGCGCACCCTGAAGTTCAGGCCGTTGACCGCCTGCACGCTGCCGTAGCGCTTGACCACGTTGCGGAACTCGATGTCGAAAGCCTGGCTGGAATCCATCGCCGCACGCCCCTTCGGTGGCTGTTCTTGTTGCCGGTCACGCTAGCAATGGGGCTTTCGGGGTGTATATATCCCTCGGGGGATAGATGCCGCGCGCACGGCCTACCTGTAGGAGCGGGCCCTGCCCGCGATTTCGCGCGCAGGGCGCGCTCCTACATGGGCATGGCGCGGGCTATCAGCCCGTGGCGCGCATCTCGCCGGCATCGTCCTGCCCGGCCAGCTCGCGGATGAACAGGCCCAGCAGCTCCGACTGGCTGCCGATGCCGAGCTTGGCGTAGATGTTCTTGCGGTGGATCTTCACCGTGCCCGGGCTGATGTCCAGCTGCTCGGCCACCGAGGCGCTGGAGTGGCCGCGCAGCAGCAGCTGGACGATCTCCTGCTCGCGCGCGGTGAGCAGCTGCGCGCCGAACTGGTCGAAGGCCTCGCGGATCTTGTAGTCCAGGTCCTGCGCCGGGCGCGGCTGGGCGCGGCGCAGTTCCCAGGCCTCGCGCACCACCTGCTCCACCGCCGGGCGGGCGCAGTCCAGCAACTGCATCTCGTCGCGGCTGTAGGCCGGGCTCGAAGCCTTGCGCATCAGCGACAGCACCGCCTTGGCGCCGCCGGCCAGGTCGACGAAGAAGGCGATCTCCTCGGTCAGGCCGGTCTGCTGGTAGTAGGTCTGGTAGTACTCGCCCAGGTAGAAGTGGTCCGGGGCGAACTGGCGCAGGCGCCACAGGCCCGGCGCCTGGTTGCGGGTGCAGGCGAGGTAGAAGGGGTCGAGCAGGTAGGGGCCGACCTGGTAGTCCTGCACGTAGACGTGGCGCACGTCCGCCGGGAAGGTGTCGAACAGGTCCAGCGGGCGGTGGTTGCCCTCGTAGACGAAGAGCACGAAGTGGTCCACCGGGCAGGCCTGCTGCAGCCACTGGCTGAGGCCGAGCAGGCGCGGGCGTCCGGGGGCGAGCGGGAGCAGCTGGGCGAGCCCGCCGGTCCAGGCTTTGAGTTCCTTGTGGCGCATAGGGCTGTCGTTCTTGTTGTGTGCGCGGTGCACACACTATAGGCGTTCAGAATTGCGCACGGAAATGCAGGTTTTGCGCCAGTATCCTGAAAGCCCGCCAGCCGCGGCCCGCAGCGCGAAAGCCAGCGGGCCGGCGCACCAGCACGATGCGCCCCGCCCCTCAGCGGCCCTTCGGCTTGCCCTTGCCCGTTGGCGCCCTGGCGAAGCCCGGCGCCTTGCGCACCGCCTTCACCTGCGGCTTGTCGGCCAGCAGGTCGCCCAGGTGGATCTTGCCCGGCTTGGCCTCGGGCACCTTGGGCTGCTTGGGTTTCTTCGGCTTCTTCAGCACCTGGCCGCCGGGCACGGTCTGCGGCACCAGGTGGTCCGGCTCGAAGCCCTCCTCCTCGCGGCGCGGCAGGGTCTGGCCGATCAGCGTCTCGATGGCCGCCAGTTGCTGCACCTCGTCGGCGCACACCAGCGACAGCGCCTGGCCGCTGGCCCCGGCGCGGCCGGTGCGGCCGATGCGGTGCACGTAGTCCTCGGCGACGATCGGCAGGTCGAAGTTGACCACCAGCGGCATCTGGTCGATGTCCAGGCCGCGGGCGGCGACGTCGGTGGCCACCAGGAAGTCCACCTCGCCGTCCTTGAACCGCTGCAGCGCGCGCAGGCGCGCCGGCTGCGGCTTGTCGCCGTGGATGGAGTCGGCGGCGATGCCCTCGGCCTGCAGCAGGCCGACCAGCTCGTCGACGCCCTTGCGGGTCTTGGCGAACACCAGCGCCTGGCGCCAACCGCGAGCCTGCCGCAGGTGCAGGAACAGCTCGGCCTTGCGCTTCTTGTCCACGGTGATCAGCTGCTGCTTCACCGTCTTCGCCGCGGTGTTGCGCGGCGCCACCTCGATGGTCAGCGGGTCGCGCAGCAGCCCCTTGGCCATCTGGCGGATGACCTCGGAGAAGGTGGCGGAGAACAGCAGGGTCTGGCGCCGCGCCGGCAGCGCGGCGAAGACTTCCTCCAGCTCGCGGGCGAAGCCCAGGTCGAGCATGCGGTCGGCCTCGTCCAGCACCAGCGCCTGCAGCTGGCCGAACTTCAGCGCGTTCTGCCGGTACAGGTCGAGCAGCCGCCCGGGGGTGGCCACCAGCAGGTCGACGCCCTTGCGCAGCTTCATCATCTGCGGGTTGATGCTCACCCCGCCGTAGGCCACCGCCGTGCGCAGCGGCACATGCTGGCCGTAGGCGCGGAAGCTGTCGTGCACCTGCTCGGCCAGTTCGCGAGTGGGCACCAGCACCAGGGCGCGCACCGAGTTGGCGGCCACCTGCGGGCCTTCCTGCAGCAGCTTCTGCAGCAGCGGCAGGGCGAAGCCGGCGGTCTTGCCGGTGCCGGTCTGCGCCGCGGCCAGCAGGTCGCGGCCCTTGAGCACCGCCGGGATGGCCTGGGCCTGCACCGGGGTCGGGGTCTGGTAGCCGAGGCCGTCGAGGGCGCGCAGCAGGGGTTCGATCAGGCCGAGGGCGGCGAAGGTCATGGAGCACTCACGCAACGGAAAGTGGAATGGCCGGCATTGTAGCCGCTAGTGGCGCAGCAGCAGCTCGCCTTCGATGGGCACGTAGCGCGTCGCCGCGCGGATCAGCGCCTGGGCGGTCAGGCCGGGCACGCCATAGGCGGTGGCCGCCTTGCCCTGGGCGCGGACGCGTTGCAGCAGCAGGTCGAAGTCGCCGTCGCCGGAGCACAGGACGATCTCGTCCACCCGCGCCACGGCGTCGAGCACGTCGATGGTGATGCCCACGTCCCAGTCGCCCTTGGCCGAGCCGTCGCTGCGCTGGATGTAGGGCTTGAGCTTCACCTCGAAGCCAAGGTTGCGGAGGATCTGCTGGAACTGCTGCTGGCGGGGGTCGCCACGGTCGATGGCATAGGCGTAGGCCTCGACGATGCGGCCTTCGCGGCTCAACTCGGCCCACAGGGCGGCGTAGTTGAAATGGCAGCCGTAGGCCTGGCGAACCGTGTAGTAGAGGTTCTGCACATCGGCGAACAGGGCGAGGGTTTTCAACGGCGGCTCCGGATCAGGCGGTGGGCGCGCATTATCGCAGCCCACCGCCGCGCCGCCAGCCCCGCGTCGTCGGCGTGGGGCATCCACTCAGCTGAACATGTCGCCGTCGTCGTCGAAGAAGCTGGAGTCGTCGGCGAAGCCGCCATCGTCGTAGTTGGTGTCGGTGAAGCCGTTGTCGGCATAGCGATCACCGTCGAGGAAGGACTGGCCGGAGTCGTCCAGCCCGGTGGGCTGCTCGGCCGGCACCTCTTCCTGGATCACCTCGACGATTTCCTGCGGCTGCGAGTGGTGGAACATGTTGGTCAGCAGGTCCGCCACCACCATGCCGCCGGCCACGCCCGCGGCGGTCTGCAGGGCGCCACGCAGGAAGCCGCCGCCCTGGGCGGGCGCAGCCTGCGGCGCGGCGGGGCGGAAGTCGTTGGGGTTGCTGGCGTAGCCGGCATTGCCGCCGGGCTGGGAGAAGCGCGTCTGGCCCCAGCCATCCGGGCGCTGTTGTGCCTGTTGCGGCTGCGGCGCCGCCTCGCGCTGGCCGCCGCCGAACAGGCCGGCGAGGAAGCCGCCGCTGCTGGGGCGGTTCTGCTGCAGGCTGGCGACCTGGGCTTCCAGCTCCCTCACGCGCAGGTCCAGGCGCTTGATCGCCGCTTCCTGGATCAGCATCGCCTGCGCCATGTAGTAGGGCGCGGCCGGCTGGCGCACGAGGTGCTGGTTGATCTGCGCCTCGGCCTGGGCGTCGCGCGGCGCGGATTGCCGCTCGGCTTCCTGCAGGCGGGTGAACAGGCCATCGATCAGGGTTTGCTCTTCGGAATTCATCTGGGGCCTCGAGTGAGCACCGGGGGGTGGGAACGATCACAAGATTGGATCGGCCGGCGAAAAAACAAGTTCCGGTCGATGAAATCTTCTTCATCCGCGCTATCGGGGCTCTGGTCTGGGCCGCCGGGCTTGGGTTAGAGTCGATTGCCACCTGGCCTTCTAGACGAGCCGATGAATCCCATCTCCATCCTGCGCGACACCTGGTACTTCTTCAGCCGCCACATCGGCACGCTGCTGCCGCTCTGCCTGCCCTGGATCGTCCTGGAGACGCTCACCCAGCAGCAGCTGAGCATGGCCGCCAATTCCCAGCAGTTCGCGCCCTGGGGCATGGCCGCCGGGTTGATCTTCTACCCCATCTACACCGCCAGCCTGCTGCTCTACCTGGTCGACTTCGGCGAGGGCCGCCAGCGCGGCGTCGGCGAGCTGTGGCGCGCGGCGCTGCGCCTGTGGCCGGCCTTCGCCCTGCTCTCGGCGCTGAGTTCGCTGCTGATCGTCATCGGCCTGTCGCTGATGGTGCTGCCGGGCATCTACGTGATGATCAAGCTGGCCTTCGCCGAGGTGCTGCTGGTCAAGCGCGGCCTGCGGCCGATCGACGCCATGCGCGAGAGCTTCCGCCTCACCGGCGGGCACTTCTTCCTGCTGCTCACCACCGTGCTGGTGATCCTCGCCCCCACCTGGGCCCTGCAGGGCTGGATCGAGCAGCTGAGCGAGAACGCCCTCGGCTACAGCCTGGCGCTCAGCGCCCTCAGCGGCTTCTTCCAGTTGCTGCTGACCGTCGCCGCCTACCGCATCTACATCCTCGGCCCGGAGCGCGAGGAAGCCTGAGGCAGACTCCGGCGCGGGCGGCTAACCTTGTCCCTCCCGACCGCGCCAGGAAGCTGCCATGAGCGACGACCTCATCCCGCCGAGCTGCATTTCCCACGTATCCATCGGCACCAATGACTACGACCGTGCCCGCGCCTTCTATGACGCGGTGCTGGCCACGCTCGGCTGCCGCCGGGTGATGGAGCATCCCGGCGCCGTGGCCTATGGCCGCGAGTTCCCGGAGTTCTGGGTGCAGACGCCGCTGGACGGTGCGCCGGCCAGTGTCGGCAACGGTACCCACATAGGCTTCATCGCCAGCAGCCGCGAAGCGGTGGATGCCTTCCACGCCGCGGCCCTGGCCAATGGCGGCCACGACGACGGCGCGCCGGGCCCGCGCCCGCACTATGGCGAACCCTACTACGGCTGCTTCGTCCGCGATCCGGACGGGCACAAGGTCGAGGCCACCTTCTGGGACCTGGGCAAGGCCGTACCGCACACCCACTGAGGGGAGCGGCTCAGCGCTGGCCCGGTTTCAGCCCGGACATGCGCGGCACCAGCAGGCGTTCGAACAGCCGGGGGCAGTAGCGGGCCAGGAGGCGCGCGCGCCAGTTGACGTTGGACAGCACCAGCAAGCGCTTGCGCTGCAGGGCGCCCTGGTAGATCGCCTCGGCCACGTCGCGCGGGGAGGCCACTTCGCTGCCCAGGACCGCGGCCGGCTGGCGGATCACCGAGCCGTCGCCGACCAGGGCGTTCTTGCGCAAGTCGGTGGCGGTGAAGCCGGGGCAGGCGAGGGTCACCGAGACGCCGGTGCCTTCCAGCTCCATGCGCAGGGTATCGAACAGGCCATGCAGGGCGTGTTTGCTGGCGTTGTAGGCGCTGCGATAGAGCAAGGGGGCGAAGCCGGTGAGCGAGCTGAGCACGACGATCTGCCCCTGGCGGGCGATCAGGCTGGGCAGCGCCGCCCGGGTGCAATGCAGGGCGCCGTAGAAGTTCACCGCCATCACCCGCTGGAACACCTTCAGGTCGGTCTCGGCGAACAGGCTGCGGTGGGTGATGCCGGCATTGTTGACCAGCACGTCGATGCCGCCGAAGCGCTCGATGGCCCCGGCCACGGCCTGCTCCACGGCGGCGGGGTCGGTGATGTCGCAACGCAGCCCCAGGGCCTCGACGTTGAGGTGTTGCTGCAGGTGCTGCACCAGGCTGTCGAGCGCGGCCTGGTCCAGGTCGAGGATCACCGGCCGGGCGCCCGCCTGGGCGAAACGCAAGACCAGCGCACGGCCGATGCCCGAGCAACCGCCGGTCACCAGGACCGTCTTGTGCAGGTAGACCTTGCTGGAAAAGACCTTGCGTGGCATGTACGGAGCCCTCGGCCAGGCGCGGCGGCGGTACCGGGCGCCCCTCAAGCATAGCCTCCGGGGGAGCGCGGCGAAGGCTGCGCCGGCCGCTCCGTGTGCCGCTGGTCGCAGCCCGGGAATGTCACCGCCGCTTTGCCGGCCACGGACTGGACAAGCCCCGGTTGGCGACTCATGCTCAATACAGACACCAACACAAGAACGATAAAGGTGCGGCGCAGCAATGCTCAAGAAACTCCTGCTCCCGTTGGCCTCGTCGCTGCTTCCGGCGTCGCTGGCCCATGCCCTGCCAGGCCCTGCCGGTGGCCCCCAGTCGCTGGCGGTCGGCTATTACGAGTTCCCGCCGTACATCTATACCGACGATGACGGCAGCACCCAGGGCGAAGGTGCCGAGTTGATCCGCAAGCTGCTGCGCCAGGCCGGCTACCGCGCCGAACTCCGGGCCCTGCCCAGTGCCCGCCTCTACCAGGGCCTGCGCGACGGCAGCGTCCAGCTGTGGGCCGGCGCACCCGGCAAGCCCGAGCTGGCCGAAAGCACCCTGGAGTGCGAGCACGTGCTCGGCCAGGTCACCCTCAACCTCTATCGCCTGGCCTCCCAACCCGCGCCTCACCTGCCCCAGGGGCTGGCCGGCAGCCGGGTGATCCTGATCAGCGGCTACAGCTACTGGCGGCCCGCCACCCAGTTGCTGGACGACCCCGGCCTGAACCTGGAGGTGCACCGCACCACCACCCACAACGCAGCGCTGCAGATGCTGCTGCGCGACCGCGGCGACTACCTGCTGGACTACCAGGCCCCGGTCGAAGAAGCCCGCAACGCCGCCGGCCTGCCACCGCTGGCCTACGACACCCTCTACCGCCTGCCGCTCAAGCTCATCGTCTCCCGCCGTACGCCCGACGCCGAACAACTCCGCCAGCGCCTGGACCAGGCGTTCGAGCAGTTGAGTGCGAAGGGGGAGAAGGTCGAGTTGAACTGAGGGGCAATCACGGTCGCGCCGGTGGGTCTGGTGTGGGGGCCGGCGGCAGCGGATTTCGGTCAGACGTAGGGCGAATAACCGTTCGCGGTTATCCGCCGCTGGCGTTAGCGCAGGGGCTCGATGGCGGATAACGCTTGGGGCGTTATGCGCCCTACGATTGCATATTCGAACCGATGTTCCAGGCTGACGCCGAACCCCCAACAACGCCGAACGGCCCCCTCTCCCGCTTGCGGGAGAGGGCTGGGGCGAGGGAACGGCGTCACCGGAAACACAACTGCCGCCGTAATAGCGCGCTGGGAAAACCGCCGGCCTGCTGGCCGGATCGCGGATGAGATCCGCTCCTACGGGCACATGGCGCACAGGGTAACTGTAGGAGCGGGCCCTGCCCGCGATTCGCGCGCAGGGCGCGCGCCTACAGGGGGAGCCGGAGTAAGCGTCCGGCCAACACACCTCCCCGGTTCTTCCAGCTAGCGGCATGGTGTCCACCTGTTTTTGGTGGACACCATTTCAAGCCCCTTGTGGAGGATCTCCTGTGCCAGGCCAACGCCGCTCCTATCCCAAATCCTTCAAGGCCCAGGTCGTCGATGAGTGTACCCAGCCCGGCGCCTCGGTTGCCGGTGTAGCCTTGAGCCACGGCCTCAACGCCAATCTCGTGCACAAGTGGATTCGCCGCCAGCAGGCACAGCTGCCCGCTGTACCCTCAAGTTTTATTCCGATTCCTCTCGTCCCGAGCCTGCCGGCTACCCCGAGTGCGGCCGACATGGCCATCCAGATCGCCATTCCCCATCGGGCCGGCAAGCTGTCAGTGCAGTGGCCGGGCAACGACCCTGAAGGCTGCGCCCGCTTCCTGCGCGAGTTGCTGAAGTGATCCGCATCGAGCGCATCTGGCTCGCCACCGAGCCGCTGGACATGCGCGCCGGCACTGAAACAGCGTTGGCCCGGGTGGTTCAGGTGTTCGGTGCGGCGCAGCCGCACTGTGCCTACCTGTTCACCAACAAGCGCGCCAACCGGATGAAGGTGCTGGTGCACGATGGCTTCGGCATCTGGCTGGCCGCTCGGAGGCTGAATAAGGGTCGCTTCGTCTGGTCGGGCAATTGGCAGGGACAGCAGTTGGAACTCAGCCCCGAGCAGTTGCAGGCCCTGGTGGTCGGCCTGCCTTGGCAGCGTCTTGGGCCTGATGCCGAGATCAGGCTCCTGTAACTGGGGTGCAATTAGGCCAATGGCCTATCGTCGAGGGGGCCAGAAATTCGCACACTCGGCGCCATGAATTCTGCCGCTTTCGATCATCTGACGCCTGAGCAACTGCGCCAACTGGCCGCGCAGTTGAGTCAGCGCATCGATCATCTGGAAACGCTCAACCAGCGGTTGAACCACGAACTCGCCGTGCTGCGGCGCCACCGCTTCGCCCGCCGTAGCGAGCAGCTCAATGCCGACCAGCTCAACTTGCTGGATGAGATGATCGAGGCTGACATCGCCGCCATCGAGGCAGAGCTTGAAGCGGCGCGCCCGGCCGCAGCCAAGCGTGAGCTACGGCAGCAGCCCAAGCGGGCGCCTCTGCCAGCCGAACTGCCGCGCACGCTGATACTCCATGAGCCGGACAGCACCCAGTGTGCCTGCGGCTGCCAACTCAAGCGCATCGGCGAAGACGTCAGCGAGAAGCTCGACTACACCCCGGGCACCTTCACCGTCGAGCGGCATATCCGTGGCAAGTGGGTCTGCGCCAAGTGTGAAACATTGATCCAGGCCCCGGTGCCTGCGCAGGTGATCGACAAGGGCATCCCGACTGCCGGGCTACTGGCTCAGGTCATGGTGGCCAAGTTCGCCGATCACCTGCCGCTGTACCGTCAGGAAAAGATCTTCGCCCGCGCCGGGCTGGCCATCGCGCGCTCCACGCTGGCGCAATGGGTCGGCGCTTGCGGTGCCCAACTGCAACCCCTGGTCGATGCCCTGCGCGACTGCCTGCTCCAGCAGGACATTATCCTCGCCGACGAAACCCCAGTGCAGATGCTCGCCCCGGGCACGAAGAAAACCCAGCGGGCTTACGTCTGGGCCTATGCACCCAGTCCCTTCGCCGATCTCAAGGCAGTGGTCTACGACTTCAGGCCGAGCCGGGCCGGTGAGCACGCGCGCAGCTTCCTGGGCGATTGGCAAGGCAAACTGGTCTGCGACGACTTCGCCGGCTACAAGGCCAGCTTCGAGCAAGGCGTGACCGAGATCGGCTGCATGGCCCATGCACGGCGCAAGTTCTTCGACCTGCATGCCGCCAACCAGAGCCAACTGGCCGAGCAGGCCCTCCAGTACATCGGACAGTTGTACGAGGTGGAGCGTGAAGGGCGAGAGCTGCTCGCCGAAGAGCGACGGCAACTGCGCCAGGACAAGGCCAGGCCGATCATCGAGGGCCTGCATAGCTGGATGCTTGGGCAGCGGCAGAAGGTGCCGGAAGGCAGCGCGATCGCCAAGGCACTCGACTACAGCCTCAAGCGCTGGGCAGCGTTGGTGCGTTACCTGGATGACGGCAACCTGCCCATCGACAACAACTGGATCGAGAACCAGATCCGCCCCTGGGCCCTGGGGCGCTCCAACTGGCTGTTTGCCGGCTCGCTGCGCAGTGGCCAGCGTGGCGCAGCTTTGATGACGCTGATCCAGTCAGCCCGCCTGAACGGGCACGATCCGTACGCCTACCTGAAGGACGTGCTCATGCGCCTGCCGACGCAGAAGGCCAGCGCCCTGACCGAGCTGCTGCCGCATAACTGGGTACCCGCCGGCAAGGTGTGATGCCCGTTCGCTTACGAGCCGGAGGTGGGCATGGCGTAGGAGCGGACCTTGTCCGCGATTGGTTTTCCCCGCGCCAAAGCAAAACCCCCGACCAGCCAGGCTGATCAGGGGTTTGGGGATAGGTGCTTGACGATGACCTACTCTCACATGGGGAAACCCCACACTACCATCGGCGATGCGTCGTTTCACTACTGAGTTCGGGATGGGATCAGGTGGTTCCAACGCTCTATGGTCGTCAAGCAATTCTTTCGGATGCTCGTGGCTTGCGCTCACGCTCACCCAGATTCGGGTATGTGACAGGTATTCTTTGCGGTTCTCACGAACTTTCGGTTCGTCGACTTCACCGTCCAACACACAAATTGTTTGGGTGTTATATGGTCAAGCCTCACGGGCAATTAGTATCGGTTAGCTCAACGCCTCACAGCGCTTACACACCCGACCTATCAACGTCGTAGTCTTCGACGGCCCTTCAGGGGGATCGAGTCCCCAGTGAGATCTCATCTTGAGGCTAGTTTCCCGCTTAGATGCTTTCAGCGGTTATCTATTCCGAACATAGCTACCCGGCAGTGCCACTGGCGTGACAACCGGAACACCAGAGGTTCGTCCACTCCGGTCCTCTCGTACTAGGAGCAGCCCCTCTCAAATCTCAAACGTCCACGGCAGATAGGGACCGAACTGTCTCACGACGTTCTAAACCCAGCTCGCGTACCACTTTAAATGGCGAACAGCCATACCCTTGGGACCGGCTTCAGCCCCAGGATGTGATGAGCCGACATCGAGGTGCCAAACACCGCCGTCGATATGAACTCTTGGGCGGTATCAGCCTGTTATCCCCGGAGTACCTTTTATCCGTTGAGCGATGGCCCTTCCATACAGAACCACCGGATCACTAAGACCTACTTTCGTACCTGCTCGACGTGTCTGTCTCGCAGTCAAGCGCGCTTTTGCCTTTATACTCTACGACCGATTTCCGACCGGTCTGAGCGCACCTTCGTACTCCTCCGTTACTCTTTAGGAGGAGACCGCCCCAGTCAAACTGCCCACCATACACTGTCCTCGATCCGGATAACGGACCAGAGTTAGAACCTCAAGCATGCCAGGGTGGTATTTCAAGGTTGGCTCCACGCGAACTGGCGTCCACGCTTCAAAGCCTCCCACCTATCCTACACAAGCAGGCTCAAAGTCCAGTGCAAAGCTACAGTAAAGGTTCACGGGGTCTTTCCGTCTAGCCGCGGATACACTGCATCTTCACAGCGATTTCAATTTCACTGAGTCTCGGGTGGAGACAGCGCCGCCATCGTTACGCCATTCGTGCAGGTCGGAACTTACCCGACAAGGAATTTCGCTACCTTAGGACCGTTATAGTTACGGCCGCCGTTTACCGGGGCTTCGATCAAGAGCTTCGCTTTCGCTAACCCCATCAATTAACCTTCCGGCACCGGGCAGGCGTCACACCCTATACGTCCACTTTCGTGTTTGCAGAGTGCTGTGTTTTTAATAAACAGTCGCAGCGGCCTGGTATCTTCGACCGGCGTGGGCTTACGCAGTAAATACTTCACCCTCACCGGCGCACCTTCTCCCGAAGTTACGGTGCCATTTTGCCTAGTTCCTTCACCCGAGTTCTCTCAAGCGCCTTGGTATTCTCTACCCGACCACCTGTGTCGGTTTGGGGTACGGTTCCTAGTTACCTGAAGCTTAGAAGCTTTTCCTGGAAGCATGGCATCAACCACTTCGCTCTCTAAAAGAAAGCTCGTCATCAGCTCTCGGCCTTGAACACCCGGATTTGCCTAAGTGTTCGGCCTACCACCTTAAACTTGGACAACCAACGCCAAGCTGGCCTAGCCTTCTCCGTCCCTCCATCGCAGTAACTAGAAGTACAGGAATATTAACCTGTTTCCCATCGACTACGCTCTTCAGCCTCGCCTTAGGGACCGACTAACCCTGCGTCGATTAACGTTGCGCAGGAACCCTTGGTCTTTCGGCGTGGGAGTTTTTCACTCCCATTGTCGTTACTCATGTCAGCATTCGCACTTCTGATACCTCCAGCAAGCTTCTCAACTCACCTTCACAGGCTTACAGAACGCTCCTCTACCGCGCATCTTGCGATGCACCCGTAGCTTCGGTGTATGGTTTGAGCCCCGTTACATCTTCCGCGCAGGCCGACTCGACTAGTGAGCTATTACGCTTTCTTTAAAGGGTGGCTGCTTCTAAGCCAACCTCCTAGCTGTCTAAGCCTTCCCACATCGTTTACCACTTAACCATAACTTTGGGACCTTAGCTGACGGTCTGGGTTGTTTCCCTTTTCACGACGGACGTTAGCACCCGCCGTGTGTCTCCCACGCTGACACTTCCAGGTATTCGGAGTTTGCATCGGTTTGGTAAGTCGGGATGACCCCCTAGCCGAAACAGTGCTCTACCCCCTGGAGTGATACGTGAGGCGCTACCTAAATAGCTTTCGAGGAGAACCAGCTATCTCCGAGCTTGATTAGCCTTTCACTCCGATCCACAAGTCATCCCCTGCCTTTTCAACGGAAGTGGGTTCGGTCCTCCAGTCAGTGTTACCTAACCTTCAACCTGCTCATGGATAGATCGCCCGGTTTCGGGTCTATACCCAGCGACTAAACGCCCTATTAAGACTCGCTTTCGCTACGCCTCCCCTATTCGGTTAAGCTCGCCACTGAATATAAGTCGCTGACCCATTATACAAAAGGTACGCAGTCACCCAACAACGTGGGCTCCCACTGCTTGTACGCATACGGTTTCAGGTTCTATTTCACTCCCCTCTCCGGGGTTCTTTTCGCCTTTCCCTCACGGTACTGGTTCACTATCGGTCAGTCAGTAGTATTTAGCCTTGGAGGATGGTCCCCCCATGTTCAGACAACGTTTCACGTGCGCCGTCCTACTCGATTTCACTTCCTGGAACCTTTCACATACGGGGCTATCACCCACTATGGCCGCACTTTCCAGAGCGTTCTGTTAGATTCCAAGAAGCTTAAGGGCTAGTCCCCGTTCGCTCGCCACTACTAAGGGAATCTCGGTTGATTTCTGTTCCTCAGGGTACTTAGATGTTTCAGTTCCCCTGGTTCGCCTCACACACCTATGGATTCAGTGTGTGATAACCAGCTTGTGCTGGCTGGGTTCCCCCATTCAGAGATCTCCGGATCACAGTCTGTTTGCCGACTCCCCGAAGCTTATCGCAGGCTACCACGTCTTTCATCGCCTCTGACTGCCAAGGCATCCACCGTATGCGCTTCTTCACTTGACCATATAACCCCAAGCAATCTGGTCATACGTCTCGAACGTGAAGACGACATTCGCCGAAAATTCGCGCTTGAACTCGCAAATTTTACCTTGACTTGAACAATCCCCAGTGAAAGAGATCATTCAGTCTACTTCTATCACATACCCAAATTTTTAAAGAACGGTTCTGGCACAAAGACCAGACATCAATGTTCGCAGCGGAACACTCATGTCTGAGCTTTCGACGATTTCGGAGATGGTGGAGCCAAGGAGGATCGAACTCCTGACCTCCTGCGTGCAAAGCAGGCGCTCTCCCAGCTGAGCTATGGCCCCCTCTTTTCCAACGATTGGTGGGTCTGGGCAGATTCGAACTGCCGACCTCACCCTTATCAGGGGTGCGCTCTAACCGACTGAGCTACAGACCCATATAGGGTTGCCTAACCGTCGCTTACCAGTGAATCAAGCAATTCGTGTGGGAGCTTATGAGAAAGCCGGGATCTTCGATTAAGGAGGTGATCCAGCCGCAGGTTCCCCTACGGCTACCTTGTTACGACTTCACCCCAGTCATGAATCACTCCGTGGTAACCGTCCCCCCGAAGGTTAGACTAGCTACTTCTGGAGCAACCCACTCCCATGGTGTGACGGGCGGTGTGTACAAGGCCCGGGAACGTATTCACCGTGACATTCTGATTCACGATTACTAGCGATTCCGACTTCACGCAGTCGAGTTGCAGACTGCGATCCGGACTACGATCGGTTTTGTGGGATTAGCTCCACCTCGCGGCTTGGCAACCCTCTGTACCGACCATTGTAGCACGTGTGTAGCCCTGGCCGTAAGGGCCATGATGACTTGACGTCATCCCCACCTTCCTCCGGTTTGTCACCGGCAGTCTCCTTAGAGTGCCCGGCATAACCCGCTGGTAACTAAGGACAAGGGTTGCGCTCGTTACGGGACTTAACCCAACATCTCACGACACGAGCTGACGACAGCCATGCAGCACCTGTGTTCCGATTCCCGAAGGCACTCCCGCATCTCTGCAGGATTCCGGACATGTCAAGGCCAGGTAAGGTTCTTCGCGTTGCTTCGAATTAAACCACATGCTCCACCGCTTGTGCGGGCCCCCGTCAATTCATTTGAGTTTTAACCTTGCGGCCGTACTCCCCAGGCGGTCGACTTATCGCGTTAGCTGCGCCACTAAGATCTCAAGGATCCCAACGGCTAGTCGACATCGTTTACGGCGTGGACTACCAGGGTATCTAATCCTGTTTGCTCCCCACGCTTTCGCACCTCAGTGTCAGTATCAGTCCAGGTGGTCGCCTTCGCCACTGGTGTTCCTTCCTATATCTACGCATTTCACCGCTACACAGGAAATTCCACCACCCTCTACCGTACTCTAGTCAGGCAGTTATGGATGCAGTTCCCAGGTTGAGCCCGGGGATTTCACATCCATCTTACCAAACCACCTACGCGCGCTTTACGCCCAGTAATTCCGATTAACGCTTGCACCCTTCGTATTACCGCGGCTGCTGGCACGAAGTTAGCCGGTGCTTATTCTGTTGGTAACGTCAAAACTACAAGGTATTAGCTTGCAGCCCTTCCTCCCAACTTAAAGTGCTTTACAATCCGAAGACCTTCTTCACACACGCGGCATGGCTGGATCAGGCTTTCGCCCATTGTCCAATATTCCCCACTGCTGCCTCCCGTAGGAGTCTGGACCGTGTCTCAGTTCCAGTGTGACTGATCATCCTCTCAGACCAGTTACGGATCGTCGCCTAGGTGAGCCATTACCCCACCTACTAGCTAATCCGACCTAGGCTCATCTGATAGCGTGAGGTCCGAAGATCCCCCACTTTCTCCCGTAGGACGTATGCGGTATTAGCGTCCCTTTCGGAACGTTGTCCCCCACTACCAGGCAGATTCCTAGGCATTACTCACCCGTCCGCCGCTGAATCCGGAAGCAAGCTCCCTTCATCCGCTCGACTTGCATGTGTTAGGCCTGCCGCCAGCGTTCAATCTGAGCCATGATCAAACTCTTCAGTTCAATACTGATCGGGTTTTGAGAAAACCCTAAACTTGGCTCAGCAATCGCAAAAAACTCTCGAATTCACGAGTGTTGCTTGTGATGCTGATAATCTTGCGATCACCAGTCTTAGCTCACAAGCACCCACACGAATTGCTTGATTCAACTTGTTAAAGAGCAGTGGTTGATTCTTTCGTCTCAACCGAGGCCGCGCATTCTACGCCAACCTCTTATTCCGTCAAGCGTTATTTTCAGAATTTTTCGTTCCTACTCAACCGCTTGCGCTTTCGATCGGCCGAAGCTTCTCGTCAGCGGGAGGCGCATTCTACAGCGTTCAAACTCGCTGTCAAGCACCTCGGCGATCTTCCTTTTCGGCCCGCCGCCGGAGCAGCTATCGAACCGAAAGGCGGCAAGTGAATCACCTGCCTGACCACCACTCTCAACTTCGAACCCGCTTAAGTGCTTGATTTTCAAGCTCTTTCAGCGCTTCGTCGCTGGGAGTGGTGCGCATTATAGGGACTTCAGAATGCCCGTCAACACTTTTCTGAAAGAATCTTCAGCGCGATGCGAAACGGGCTCGTAGCGCCGGCAGTTGCCGCGCCACCGGCGGCAGGCGCAGCAACAGCAGGAATACGCCCACGGCGGCATACAACGACCAGCGCTCGAGGTCCGAACGCACGACCCACAGCATATGCAGCAGGCCAAGGGCGAGGATGAGATAGACCAGCCGGTGCAGTTTCTTCCAGCCACTACCCAGCTTGCGCATGCTGTATTTGTTGGAAGTCAGCGCCAGGGGCAGCAGGCAGAGAAGGCCCAGTGTCCCGACGATGATGTAGGGCCGCTTGCGCAATTCGACACCCAGCTGCGCCCAGTCCAGGCCGAGGATGAACACGCAATAGGCGCACAGGTGCAGGCATATATAGGTGAAGCACCACAGGCCGAGCTGCCGGCGCACCAGGATCCAGCCGTTCCAGCGCGTCAGCTTCTGCAGCGGGGTCATGGCCAGGGTCAGCAGCAACAGGACCAGGCCGCCCTGCCCCAGGTTGTCCACCAGCGCCTTGCCCGGGTCCGGCCCCAGGGCGAAGGCCCAGGCCTGGTAGAGCCAGTAGAGCGGCAGCGACAGCGCCAACAGGAATACGCTGGCGCGCCACACGGGATTGCGCATCTGCATCAGTAGTTCTTCCTCAGGTCCATCCCCGCGTACAGCGAGGCCACTTCGTCGGCGTAGCCGTTGAACATGAGGGTGGGACGAACGTTGGGGCTGAATAGTCCACTGGGCAGGCGCCGCTCGCGGGCCTGGCTCCAGCGCGGGTGGTCCACCGTCGGGTTGACGTTGGCGTAGAAGCCATACTCGTCGGGCGCCAGGCTTTCCCAGGTGGTCTTCGGCTGCTCGGCGACGAAGCTGATGCGGATGATCGACTTGGCGCCCTTGAAGCCGTACTTCCAGGGCACGATCAGGCGCAGCGGCGCGCCGTTCTGGTTGGCCAGGACGCGGCCATACATGCCCACGACCAGAATCGCCAGGGGGTGCATGGCCTCATCCATCCGCAACCCTTCCACGTATGGCCAGTCGATCAGGGCGAAGTTGGATTGCACGCCGGGCATGCGCTCGCGGTCGACCAGTGTCTCGAAGCGCAGGTACCTGGCATTGCCCGTCGGCTCGACGCGCTTGATCAGCGCCGACAGCGGGAAGCCGATCCAGGGGATGACCATGGACCAGGCCTCCACGCAGCGCAGGCGATAGATGCGCTCTTCCAGGCGGTAGGGCTTGATGAAGTCCTCGAGGGCGTACTTGCCGGGCTTCGCCACCTCGCCATCGATCACCACCGACCAGGGTTCGGTCTTCAGCGCGCCGGCGTTGGCGGCCGGGTCGCCCTTGTCCGGGCCGAACTCGTAGAAGTTGTTGTAGGTGGTCGCATCCTTGAAGGGGGTGATGCTCTCCCCTTGCACGGTGACGGCATCCCATTTGGTCGAGGGGAGCTTTTCGCTGAACCAGCCCGGCGTGCTGGCCGCGGCCTCGACATCGGCATAGCGGGAAGGCTCGGCCAGCCCCATGGCCGGCAGGCCGGCAAGGGCGGCGCCTGCCGCGCCGGCGGCGAGGAAACGGCGGCGGGAAAGGTAGAGGGCTTCGGGAGTGACTTCCGATTCGTGGCAATCGGAGGGTCGGGCAATACGGATCAGCATGGCGGGCTCCGCAACGACTGGCTGTGTGCGCCAATAGACTGCGGAGCCCGGGGGAAATTACATCAGCTCGGGCGACGACGGCGGCGCAGTTGCAACAAGTATTGCACCGGACCGGACGCGGCATAAGCGAGGAACAGCAGCAGCAGGATGCGCGGCGGGTCGGTGAAGACCACGGCGAAGGCCAGCACCACCACCAGGATCGCCACGAAGGGCACGCGGCCACGCAGGTCGAGGTCCTTGAAGCTGTGGTACTTGATGTTGCTGACCATCAGCATGCCGGCGGCGGCGACCATCAGCGCGACCAGCAGGGAGACCTTGGCGCCCTGGATCTCGAAGTCGGCGAAAGCCCACACGGTGCCGGCCACCAGGGCGGCGGCGGCCGGGCTGGCCAGGCCGATGAAGTAGCGCTTGTCGGCCTTGCCCACCTGGGTGTTGAAACGCGCCAGGCGCAGCGCGGCGCCGGCCACGTAGATGAAGGCGACCATCCAGCCGACCTTGCCCAGGCTGCTCAGCGCCCATTCGAAGGCGACCAGCGCCGGGGCCACGCCGAAGGCGACCATGTCCGACAGCGAGTCGTACTCGGCGCCGAACGCGCTCTGGGTGTTGGTCAGGCGCGCGACGCGACCGTCCAGGCCATCCAGGACCATGGCGACGAAGATGGCGATGGCGGCATTGGAGAAGTCGCCGCTCATGGCGTTGATGATGGCGTACAGGCCGGTGAACAGCGCCGCGGTGGTGAACAGGTTGGGCAGCAGGTAGATGCCGCGGTGGCGGACCTTGCGGCCGTCGGCGTCGTGCCCTTCCTCGACGTGCTCGTCGATGGGCAGCAGGCTTTCGGTTTCTTCGGAGGCCTTGTTCGGCTCCTCGGGACCTTCACTCATGGAGACTTCCTTAGGGAACTCAGCGGAATACGATCGAGCGCGGGGCACGGACGCCCGGGCGCACAGGCTTTATACCAGAACCCTGCGCAAGAACGAAAAAACGCGGCCGGAGCCGCGTTTCCTCGAGTATCGGAAAGCCCTTAGTTCTTGGACTTGTCGACGATCTTGTTGGCGGCGATCCAGGGCATCATGGCGCGCAGCTGCTCGCCGATGACTTCGATGCCATGGGCCGCGTTGTTGCGGCGGTAGGCGGTCATCGACGGGTAGTTGGTGGCGCCTTCGCTGATGAACATCTTGGCGTATTCGCCGTTCTGGATGCGCTTGAGGGCATTGCGCATGGCAGCGCGGGATTCGGCGTTGATGACTTCCGGGCCGGTCACGTACTCGCCGTACTCGGCGTTGTTGGAGATCGAGTAGTTCATGTTGGCGATGCCGCCTTCGTACATGAGGTCGACGATCAGCTTCAGTTCGTGCAGGCACTCGAAGTAGGCCATTTCCGGCGCGTAACCGGCTTCGACCAGGGTTTCGAAACCGGCCTTGACCAGCTCGACGCAACCGCCGCACAGAACGGCCTGCTCGCCGAACAGGTCGGTTTCGGTCTCGTCCTTGAAGGTGGTTTCGATGATGCCGGTACGGCCGCCGCCGACGCCGCAGGCGTAGGACAGGGCGACGTTCTTGGCGTTGCCGGAAGCGTCCTGGTAGATGGCGATCAGGTCAGGGATGCCGCCGCCCTTGACGAACTCGGAACGCACGGTGTGGCCCGGGGCCTTCGGCGCGATCATGATCACGTCGAGGTCGGCGCGCGGTACGACCTGGTTGTAGTGGATGGAGAAGCCGTGGGCGAAGGCCAGGGTGGCACCCTTCTTCAGGTTCGGCTCGACCTCTTCCTTGTACAGGCGGCCTTGGAACTCGTCCGGGGTCAGGATCATGACCAGGTCGGCGGCAGCGACGGCGCTGGCCACGTCGGCCACTTTCAGGCCGTGGTTCTGCGCCTTGACGGCGGACGGCGAGCCCGAACGCAGGCCGACGGTGACGTCGACGCCGGAGTCCTTCAGGTTGCAGGCATGGGCATGGCCCTGGGAACCGTAACCGATGATGGCAACTTTCTTGCCCTGGATGATGGAGAGGTCACAGTCTTTATCGTAGAAAACGCGCATTTGGGTAATTCCCCTGGTCTAGTGGCCTCGTGGGCCGTCTTTCAAATTCAGATGCTGAGAGTCTTGTCGCCACGGGCGATGCCGGTCACCCCGGTCCGCACCGTCTCGATGATCGCAGCGGTGCCGATGGCCTGGATGAAGCTGTCAAGCTTGTCGCTGGTGCCGGCCAGCTGCACGGTGTAGACGCTGCTGGTGACGTCGACGATCTGCCCGCGGAAGATGTCGGTGGTGCGCTTGACCTCGGCGCGCTGGGCGCCGGTGGCCTTGATCTTCACCAGCATCAGCTCGCGCTCGATGTGGGCGCTTTCCGACAGGTTCACCAGCTTCACCACCTCGATCAGCTTGTTGAGGTTCTTGGTGATCTGCTCGATGACTTCGTCATGCCCGGCCGTGGTCAGGGTGAGGCGCGACAGGGTCGGGTCCTCGGTCGGCGCCACGGTCAGGGTCTCGATGTTGTAGTTGCGCTGGGAGAACAGGCCGACCACGCGGGACAGCGCGCCGGGTTCGTTTTCCAGCAGCAGGGAAATGATGTGTCGCATGATCAGGTACGCTCCGTCTTGCTCAGCCACATGTCGCGCATCGCACCGCCGCGGATCTGCATCGGGTAGACGTGCTCGCTGGTGTCGACCTGGATGTCGAGGAAGACCAGGCGGTTCTTCATGGCGAACGCCTCTTCCATC
This sequence comes from Pseudomonas sp. 273, assembly GCF_029201425.1. NCBI lineage: Bacteria > Pseudomonadati > Pseudomonadota > Gammaproteobacteria > Pseudomonadales > Pseudomonadaceae > Pseudomonas > Pseudomonas sp. 273. The sequence goes on along the minus strand of NZ_CP116775.1, from coordinate 300,790 downwards.
TTCGGCTTCAGGTCCTTGAGGTCGGTGATGCGCATACCGACGTGGCCATAGGCCTCGGCCAGCTTGACGAAGTCCGGCAGGGATTCCATGTAGGAGTGCGAGTAGCGGCTGTTGTACTGCATGTCCTGCCATTGGCGGACCATGCCCAGCGCACCGTTGTTCAGGTTGACGATCTTCACCGGCAGGTCGTACTGCAGGCAGGTCGACAGCTCCTGGATGTTCATCTGGATGCTGCCTTCGCCGGTCACGCAGGCCACGTCGGCCTCCGGGAAGTTCAGCTTCACGCCCATGGCCGCGGGGAAACCGAAGCCCATGGTGCCCAGGCCACCGGAGTTGATCCAGCGGTTGGGCTTGTTGAAGCGGTAGTACTGGGCGGCGAACATCTGGTGCTGGCCCACGTCGGAGGCCACGAAGGCGTCGCCGCCGGTGACTTCCCAGAGGGTCTCGATGACGCTCTGCGGCTTGATGATGCTGCCGTCGCCCTTGTCGTAGGGGAACAGGCCGCGGTTGCCGCGCCACTCGTCGATCTGCTTCCACCAGGCGGCCAGGGCCTCCTTGTTCGGGGTCTCGCCGATTTCCTTGAGGATGGTGGCCATCTCGGCCAGCACGCTGTCCACCGGGCCGACGATCGGGATGTCGGCCTTGACGGTCTTGGAGATCGAGGCCGGGTCGATGTCGACGTGGATGATCTTGGCGTTCGGGCAGAACTTGGCGGCGGTCTCGCCGTTGATGACGCGGTCATCGAAGCGCGCGCCGACGGCGAAGATCACGTCCGCGTGGTGCATCGCCAGGTTGGCGGTGTAGCTGCCGTGCATGCCGAGCATGCCGACGAACTGGCGGTCGTTGCCGGGGAAGCCGCCCAGGCCCATCAGGGTGTTGGTCACCGGGACGTTGAGCAGGCGCGCCACTTCGGTCAGCGGCTCGGCGGCATTGCCCATGATCACGCCGCCACCGGCGTAGATGATCGGGCGCTTGGCCGACAGCAGCAGCTCGGCGGCCTTGCGGATCTGGCCGGAGTGACCGCGAACCGCGGGGCTGTAGGAGCGCAGCTTGACCTTCTTCGGATACGAATACTCGAACTTCTGCGTCGGATCGCCCATGTCCTTCGGAATGTCGATCACCACCGGGCCCGGACGGCCGGACTGGGCGATGTAGAAGGCCTTCTTGATCACCTCGGGGATTTCCGAGGGATGCTTGATGATGAAGCTGTGCTTCACGATCGGCCGGGAGATACCGACCATGTCGGTTTCCTGGAAGGCATCGGTGCCGACCATGTTGCTCGCGACCTGGCCGGAGATCACCACCATCGGGATGGAGTCCATGTAGGCGGTGGCGATGCCGGTGATGGCGTTGGTCGCACCCGGGCCGGAGGTCACCAGGACCACGCCGGGCTTGCCGGTGGCGCGCGCATAGCCATCGGCCATGTGGGTAGCGGCCTGCTCGTGACGCACCAGGATGTGGGTCACTTCGTTCTCTTTGAAGAGAGCGTCGTAGATGTGCAGGAGGGCACCGCCCGGGTACCCGTAGATGTACTTAACGCCTTCGTCACGCAACGAGCGGACGACCATTTCAGCGCCGGATAAAAGCTCCACGTTGTCACCTCTAGAACGCTAAACGATCTCCCAGGGGCGGGGGACCGAAACTTGGTTGGCTGCCCGGCAGACAATTGGGCGAATGTAATCGCCGGCTACGTCGACTGCCGAATGAGCAGAACTTGGAGGCGCACCTGGTGTGTTACGGAGGGCCTCCACCCAGCGCGAGGTAACGCGAAGCAGGGTGAAACTTAGCGGCGCGGGTAGCGCCTCTTGTCTGCCGAGTAAAACCAGCTTGCGGCCGGCCCACTGCAGCGAACCTTGGATTCTTCTGATTCGGCCGCGTCAAGTCAAGCCATATATGGATTTGTGTCTGACGCAGGTTGTGATCTTTCTCTGCGGACGCATCGACACTTTTGGTTATAGTTACCCGCAGTTTCCGCATCCAAGGACCGAAACCGCATGCGACGGACGATTGTGATGGGCGCCCTGATGTTCGCCCTGAGTGCTCCGCTGATGGCCGCCCAGGTATACAAGTGGGTCGACGCCCAGGGTGTCACGCATTTCGGCGCGCAGCCGCCGCAGGGCACCGAAGCCGCCACCGTGGACACCAAGGTCGCCCCGCCGCCCTCGGGCTTCCCGCTGCCACCCAGGCCGGCCCCGGCGGCCGCGCCCTCGGCCAGCGACAAGCAGAAGGCGGCCGACGAAAAGGTGCGCCAGGAAGTCGCCCAGCAGGAGGCCGAGCGTGCGCGCTACTGCGACACCCTGCGGACCAACCTGGCACAGCTGAAGAACAACCCGCGGGTACGGGTGGCCGACGACGACGGCGAGATGCGACGCATCCCGGAAGAAGAACGGCAGGCCCGCATCACCCAGACCGAGCAGGACCTGCAGAAGAACTGCAACTGACCGGCGTGGCTCAGGGCGCCTCGCCGATCAGCCGGTCGAACTCGCCCAGGGCCTCGAACAGGGTGAGCATGCGCTCGCCCTCGTTCGCGTAGACCACTTCGGCGATGGAGCGGATGCCCGAAGCGTGCGGCAGGTCCGCGCCGCTCTCGATGATCAGCTTCATCCGCGGCAGGAAGATCCACTGCAGCCATTGCTCCAGTTCCAGCGTATCCACGCAGAACGGCTCCTGGCTGGCCAGCGCCTCGTCCGAAGGCGACTGCTCTTCCCACATGGCCAGCGCACGCAGTTCCCGCTCGATCAGCAGGAGCTGGTCGGCGATGGCAGGCAGGCGGCCGTCCATCACAGTGTCGCCTTGGCGTTCTGCCGCGCGGTAGCTGCGCCAGCCGCGTCACCCTGGGCCTCGCGGGCCTTGGCGATCACGTCCCACAGGCTGGCCTGCAGCGTCGGCCGGCCGTTGGCCAGCGACAGGCCGCGGCGGGCCACCTGCTCGGCCTGGGCGGCGTCGCCCTGGGCCAGGCGTACCTGGGCGAGCTTGTAGAGCACCTGCGGCTCGCGCGGGGCGATGCGCTGGGCGCGCTCCAGGCTGGCCGAGGCGCCGTTGAGGTCGCCGCTGCCCTGCTGTTGCTGGGCGGTGGTGAGCAGCGCCAGGACCGGGCCATCGAGCTGCTCGTCGGCGGCCAGCGGCGCGTTGCGCGAGGGAATGCCGGACGGCGCCTGCACCGGCGCGGCCGGGGCCTGCTGCTGGTAGCTGGGCTGTTGCTGCTGGTAGACCGGTTGCTGGTAGGTCTGCTGGCTGAAGCCGCCGGTGGCGCTGATGTTGCTCGGCGCACTGCCGGCGGGCGCAGCCGGGGCGCTGCCATATTGCTGCGTGCCGGGGGCGGCCGGGCCGGTGGAGATAGGCGCCGTGCCGGTCTGCGCCGGGAAGGCCTGGATCGGCGCCATGCCGGCATCCTGGGGCACCATCACGGTCACGCCGGAATCACCGGCCGGCTGTGACGCCGCACTCGGCGCGGTGTTGGCATAGGCCGGGCGGTTGGCATTGGAATAGCCGACACGCTCCTGGTTGGACACCGAGGTGCCGGAATCCTGCACCGGGATAGCGCCCTGCTGCGGGGTGGCGCAGCCGGACAGCACGGCCGCGGCGGCAGCCACGGCAAACCATGCGTTTCTCACTTCGAATCCTCTCGCCTCAATTCAGCCAGCCACGGACCCAGTCCATGACCTCGCCGGCCGGCGTCTGCTGGTTGTTGCCACAGCCGGCGCCCGGCGCCGGCTCGCTTCCGCGAATATAGGGCATCTGCACGGCGCCCGGACAATTGGCGTCGCTGCCCTGGCCGGTACGCGGATCGACCCAGGCCATGCCGACATTATCCGGCACCGGCATGTCCAGCGGCAGGGGGTCGGCCTTGCGCATGAAACTGGTCCAGATCTGCAGCGCGCCGGTGGCGCCGGTGAAGGGTGTCTTGCCGTTGTCGTCGCGACCCAGCCAGACCACCGCCAGCAGGTCCTGGCCGAAGCCGGAGAACCAGCTGTCGCGGGAATCGTTGGTGGTGCCGGTCTTGCCCGCCAGGGTCAGGTTCGACGGCAGCTGGTTGTAGGCCGAGCGCGCGGTGCCTTCGCGCATCACCCGCTGCATGGCGTTCTGCAGCAGGTAGATGGAGCCCGAGTCGAAGCGCTGCTGGACCTGGAATGGATAGCGCTTGAGCGGCTGGCCGTCGGCGGCGACCACGCTGCGGATGCTGCGCAGCGGGGTGTTGAAGCCGCCGCTGGCGATGGTCTGGTACATGGTCGCCACCTGCATCGGCGTCATGGCGCCGGCGCCCAGCAGCATGGACGGGTAGGCCGGCCAGTCCACCTGCACGCCCAGGCGCTCGAGGGTCTTGAGCACGTTGGGCACGCCCAGGTCCAGGCCCAGCTTGGCGGTGGACAGGTTCAGCGAACGCGCCAGCCCCTGGTAGAGGAAGATGGTGCCGTTGGAATCGCCTTCGTAGTTCTTCGGCGTCCACACCTGGCCGTCCTTGCCCTTGATGGAGAACGGCTGGTCCTGGATCCAGGTGGTCAGGGTGTACTGGCTGGGCCGTTCGAGGGCGGTCAGGTAGACCGCCGGCTTGACCAGCGAGCCGATCGGCCGCGTGGCGTCCACCGCGCGGTTGAAGCCGGCGAAGCGCGAGTCGCGGCTGCCGATCAGCGCCTGCACCTCGCCGGTCTCCGGGTTGGTCACGACCATCGCGGTTTCCGTCTGGTCCAGGCCCTTGCGCCCGGCGAAACGCTTGAAGGTCTCGGTGACCGCGGTTTCCGCCTTGTACTGCAGGATGGGGTCGAAGCTGGTGAAGATGCGCAGGCCTTCCTCGGTCAGGTCTTCCTCGCGGTAGTCCTGGCGCAGCTGGCGCTTCACCAGGTCGAGGAACGCCGGGTAGGAACTGTTGGCCATGCTGCCCTGGCGGGTCACGCCCAGGGGCGCCTGCTTGGCCGCCGTGGCCTGCTCGGGGGTGATCACGCCCTGCTCGGCGAGCACGTCGAGCACCACGTTGCGCCGCTCCATGGCGCGCTCCGGGTTGCGCCGCGGGTTGTAGTAGGACGGTCCCTTGACCATGCCCACCAGCAGCGCGATCTGCGGCAGCTTGAGCTCGGACAGCGGCTGGCTGAAGAAGTACTGGCTGGCCAGGCCGAAGCCGTTCACCGAGCGCTGGCCGTCCTGGCCGAGGAACACCTCGTTGAGGTAGCCCTCGAGGATCTCGCGCTTGTCGTAGTGCAGCTCCAGCAGCACCGCCATCATGGCTTCGGTGAGCTTGCGGCTGAGGCTGCGCTCGTTGGTCAGGAAGAAGTTCTTCACCAGTTGCTGGGTCAGGGTGCTGCCGCCCTGGCGCAGTTGCCCGGCGCTGGCGTTGACCCAGACGGCGCGGGCGATGGACTTCAGCGAAACGCCATGGTGGGACCAGAAGTCGCGGTCTTCCACCGCCACCAGGGTGTCGACCAGGTACGGCGGCACCTCGTCCAGCTTGATGAGGATGCGGTCCTCGTTGTGCGAGGGGTACATGCCGCCGATCAGCAGCGGCTCCATGCGCGCCACGTCCAGCTTGGCACCGTCGGCGCGGGACAGGCCGGCCACGTAGTCGCCGGAGAAGCGCACGCGGATGCGCTGCGCGGGCTCGGCGCCCTCGTAGAACTGGAAGCCGCGGGTGTTGAGGTCGACGGTGCCGCCGGAGACGGCCACCATGCCCGGGCCGCTGACCGCGCCGTCGCGGCGGTAGCCCAGGGCGCCGAGTTCCTGGAGGAAGTCGTCCTTGTTCAGCTTCAGGCCGACGAACAGCTCCAGCGGCCGGGCATAGACCTTGGCCGGGATGGTCCAGCGCTTGCCGGAGAACTTCTCCTGGACGACCGCATCGAGGTACACGGCGAAACCGGCCAGCACGACCAGGCCTACCAGGCTGAGCTTGAGCAGCCAGCCCAGCCACTTGCGCGACGGAGCGGGCTTTTGATTCTTACGGGAACGGGGGGATCGGGGACGCGTCATGGCGGCGCATTATACGTACTTTATCCACAGGGGACAGACGCCGAGCGAGGCGGCGTCCGGGCTCTGTCGCGGGCACGCGGCGGAACCCCGGCCATGGCGACGCAGCTTCGACCAGCGCCCGGCCGATTGGTTGCCTGCGGCGCCGCGCAAGTTTGCAGCCACCGGCGATGCCGCCATAATGCCTGCCTCCCGAATCCGGACAGCCAAGGACAATATCCCGTGAGCCAGACTCTGATCGCTGCCCTGCAGAACCCTGCCCTGTACCCCCACCCGGTGGAGCAGGTGCGGGTCATCGAAACCCACATCTCCTGGGTCCTGCTCACCGGCCAGTACGCCTACAAGATCAAGAAGCCGGTGAACTTCGGCTTCCTCGACTTCACCGACCTCGCCGCGCGCAAGCACTTCTGCGAGGAAGAACTGCGCCTGAACCAGCGCCTCACCGAGGGCCTGTACCTGGACGTGCTGCCGATCACCGGCAGCGAGGCCGCACCGCAGCTGGGCGGCGAAGGCCCGGCGATCGAATACGCGCTCAAGTGCCGCGAATTCCCGCAGAACGCGCTGCTCAGCGAAGTGCAGGCGCGCGGCGAGCTGACCTCCGCGCACATCGACGCCCTGGCGAAGCAGATCGCCGGCTTCCACCTGCGCACCCCGCAGGTCCCGCAGGACAACCCGCTGGGTTCGGCCGAGGCGGTGATGGCGCCGGTGCGGCAGAACTTCGAGCAGATCCGCCCGCTGCTCGGCGACAAGGCCGACCTGCTGCAGCTGGACGCCCTGGAAGCCTGGGCCGAAAGCTCCTACGCCCGCCTGGAGCCGCTGCTGCAGGCGCGCAAGGCGAACGGCCTCGTCCGCGAATGCCACGGCGACATCCACCTGGGCAACGCCGCGCTGATCGACGGCCAGGTGGTGCTGTTCGACTGCATCGAGTTCAACGAGCCGTTCCGCTTCACCGACGTCTGCGCCGACTACGCCTTCCTCGCCATGGACCTCGAGGACCGCGGCCTGAAGTGCCATTCGCGGCGCTTCGTCAGCCAGTACCTGGAGCTGACCGGCGACTACCAGTCCCTGGAAATCCTCAACTTCTACAAGGCCTACCGCGCCCTGGTGCGGGCCAAGATCGCCCTGTTCAGCCTGGCCCACCAGCACGACGCCGTGCAGAAGGCCGCGACCCTGCGCCAGTACCGCAACTACGCCAACCTGGCGGAGAGCTACAGCGCCATCCCCTCGCGCTTCCTGGCCCTGACCATGGGCGTTTCCGCGGTGGGCAAGAGTTCGGTGGCGCTGCGCCTGGTCGAGGCCCTGGGCGCCATCCGCCTGCGCTCGGACGTGGAGCGCAAGCGCCTGTTCGGCGAACAGCAGGACGCCCAGCGTGGTGCCCTGGAAGGCGGCATCTACAACGCCGAATCCAGCGCGGCCACCTATGAGCGCCTCAACACCCTGGCCGGCGACATCCTGCGCGCCGGCTACCCGGTGGTGCTCGACGCCACCTTCCTCAAGCACGCCCAGCGCCAGGCCGCACGCCACATCGCCGACGACACCGGGGTGCCCTACCTGATCCTCGACTGCCAGGCGCCGGAAAACGTGATCGCCAGCTGGCTGGCCCAGCGCCAGGCGCAGGGCGGCGACCCGTCCGACGCCACCCTCGAGGTGGTGCAGGCCCAGCAAGCCGGGCGCGAGGCCCTGGACGCCGACGAGCAGGCCCACAGCAAGCGCGTCGACACCCAGGACAGTGCCAGCCTGGACACCCTGGTAAGTAGCATCCGCCAGCGCCTGCCGGGCCTCTGAGAACCGGCTCCAGCCCGGGCGTCGAGTATGCCCGGGCTGCCGTTCGTCACGCCGAGGGCGCTTTGGCGCCCGCCGATGTCACAAAGCCACATTGTCCCGCCACCGGCCCGCTACACTTCATCGTCAAGTGAGCCGGCCGTCTCCAGCAGTTCACGGCCGTCGCCGCCATGCATGACCCACCCCGTGTGCCGCATCGCAAGGACCGACGATGAACGACGAACTGCTGCATCTGAAGAATCTTGGCAAGACCTCGGCCCAATGGCTGCACGCCGTGGGCATCCACAACGTTTCCGACCTGCGCCGCCTGGGGGCGGTCGGCGCCTACCGCGCCGTTCGGGCCCGCGGCTTCAGGGCCTCCAAGGTACTGCTCTATGCCATCGAAGGGGCCCTGCTGGATGTCCACTGGAACGACCTGCCACCGGCGCACAAGGCCGACCTGCTGGGCCAGTTGGAAACTTTCCCCCAAAGGAATCAGAGTTAGCTCACAAGCCTTCCAGGAAATGATTTACGGCAGCGGGCCAGAACCCTATCGTTTCAGGGCCCTTCGTGCGCCTCGACCGCCAACGTCCGTCCAAGGAATCACGGCCCATGTACCTACTCGGTGAACAACCGGCATACGCCGACCAGCTGATCAGCCGCCTGCAGGGGATTCCCGCCCAGCTGCTTTCCGGCCTCGCCCCCTGCGCGGAGCCCATCCGCCTGGAACGTACCGACGACCTGGCGGCCGAGCTGCCCAACCAGCAGCTGTTCCTGATCGAGAACGGCCTGCTCCACGCGCTGGTCGACGAACGCCCGCTGTTCTACCTGCAGGAGGGCGACCTGGTGGGCCTGCGCCAGGGCATCGACCTGCCGCCGTGCCGCTACACCAGCGACGAGCCGCTGTGCCTGATCCCCTACTCGCGCAGCGACGTGTTCCACCACATCCACGCCGACGAGCAGCGCCAGGAGCTGTTCCTGCACTACCTGATCGGCCACACCGCGCTGCTTTCCGATGCCCTGGCGCACCTCAAGCAGCCGGACATCCGCCCCTCCACCGGCTTCCGCCACTTCGCCGCCGGCGACCAGCTGATCCAGCAAGGCGACGACGCCGAGCACGTGTTCATCATCATCGAGGGCCACGCCGAGGCCTTCGTCGACGGGCAGAAGGTCGGCGACGTGCAGAAGGACGAGATCTTCGGCGCCATGGCCGTGTTCACCGGCGAGAAGCGCAGCGCCAGCGTGGTCGCCAGCGAGCCCTGCACCGTGATGGTGATCCCCAAGGACCAGTTCCTCAGCCTGATGCAGAGCAACCCGCGCATCGCCCACAGCCTGATCGAAGGCATGGCGCGGCGCATCGACCTGCTCAACCGCGAGGTCACCCAGCTGCGCCTGCAGCTCGGCGCCGGCTAGCGCCAGCCGAAGCCCCAGGACGAAGCCCGGCCATGCGCCGGGCTTCGTCGTTTCTGCATGGCGAAATTTTTTTGCGAAATGCTGTTGACTCACAAATGATAATAGTTATTATTACCACAGCTGACCGCGAGGTCGGCGGGTAAGCTGAGAGCCCTACTCGCAGTCGGACGATCAGATTATCTCCTCATCAGGCTAATCACGGTTTTAGACCCGGCTCACCGCCGGGTCTTTTTTTTGCCCGCGATTTTTCCAGGCGCCCTTTCCCCATGACCGTTCGCCGGGAAATGCCGGAACGATGAAAAAAGCGTTGACTCGCGAATGATAATTGTTATTATTAACTCAACTGGTCGCGAGGCCAGTCGGTAAGCTGAGCGGCCACCGCAGTCGGACGATCAGATTATCTCCTCATCAGGCTAATCACGGTTTCGACCCGGCTCATCGCCGGGTCTTTTTTTGCCTGGCGTTTGGGTGGCTTTTCGTGGGAGCGGGCTTGCTTGCGAACAGCGCTCCCGGCTGTGTTGGTGTTTCGGTGGTATTCCGCTCCCTCTCCCCAGCCCTCTCCCTGAAGGGAGAGGGGGCTTGTCCGTGCCGAGAACAGGCTTGGTTTCAGCCGGCAGTCACGGTGCTAGCCGGCTGACTCCAGAGCATCAGCGTCTGCCGAATGGTCCCCTCTCCCTTCAGGGAGAGGGTTAGGGAGAGGGCGTTCTTCAGAACAGGCACCGAAGCCTCCGGTAGAGCACCCTTCGCGAGCAAGCTCGCTCCTACACAAAAGAGGAGCCCTCCCGTCAGGCTATGCCCGCATCAACGCAACTTCGCGCAATGATCCTGCGGCGGCAGCGCCGGCGTGTACCAGGCGTAGTCGGCCTGTTGCGCGGTGACCGTCTTGCCCACCTCGGCCAGCATCAGCACCTGCATGCCCTTCCCTGCCCCCAGGTCTTCCAGGTGCAGCGGCACGCCCAAGTCGCGGCGTACGTGGAAGCCGCCGGCGATCAGCACGGCGGGCGCGGGCGCCGCCTTCAGCCGCTCGGCCATGCGCCGGTCGCGTTGCTGCTGCACCGCCAGCATGGCCGGCATCTGGCTTTCCGGCAGCAGGCCGCAGTGGGATTCGCGGATGTCGTCGAGCAGCACCCGGCGCACGTCCTCGGCCGTCGAGCGGGTACCGGCGAGGGCCGGCTGTTCGCCGTAGATGCGCTTGATCTCGCTGCGGTCCAGGTTGGCCGCCAGCAACGGCGCCGGCTGCTTGACCAGCCAGGACACCAGCGGGCCGTAGAGCGACCAGTCCCAGCCCGGTTGCCAGGCCAGCGCGGCGTACAGGTCCTGCGGCGGCTTGCCGGCGGCGCTGTCGGCCTGGGCCGCCGTCGCCCGTTGCTGCTGGTTGGGGTTGAGCATTTCCAGCAGCACGCTGCCCTGCTCGCGGCGCTGGGCCAGGGCGCGCACCAGCCACAGCTCCAGGGCGTGGTGGTCGGGGTTGTCGTGCTGCTCGCCGACCAGCACGCGGGGCGCGGCCTCCAGGCGTTCGAGCAGTTGTTCCGGAGTCAGCGCCTGGCCGCTGCGCAGGTCGCGGATGACACCCAACTCGGCATTGTCGCGGCCTTCGGGGCTCTGCCAGGCCGGCAGGGACGGAGCGGAAGGCAGGCTCTGGCAGGCCGCCAGCAGCGCCACCAGGGGAATCAGCAGGTATTTCACGTGAACTCCTTTCAACGGGCGACGATCAGCGGATGGCCGCGCTCGGGATGGCGCTGCACCAGCACGTCCAGGCCGAACACCTGGCGCAGCGGTTCCGCGCGCAATACCTCGTCCGGCGTGCCGAACAGATGCGGGCGGCCGTCGTGCAGCAGGAGCAGACGGTCACAGTAGCGCGCCGCGAGGTTGAGGTCATGCAGGATAACCAGCACCGCGGCGCCGCGGCCGGCGAACTCGCGCACGGCCTGCAGGGTGGTGTGCTGGTGCAGGGGGTCCAGCGCCGAGGTCGGCTCGTCCAGCAGCAACACTTGCTCCTCGCCACCCGGCCACAACTGCGCCAGGACCCGCGCCAGGTGCACGCGCTGGCGCTCGCCACCAGACAGCGCCAGGTAGCTGCGCCCGGCGAGGTGCGAGGCGTCGGCCGCGGCCATGGCTTCGGCGATGATCTCGCGGTCGCGCTGGCGGCCACTGTCGTGGGGCAGGCGGCCGAAGCCCACCACGGATTCGACGCTGAAGGCGAAATTCAGCGACGAGGACTGCGGCAGCACCGCCAGGCGCCGTGCCCGTGCCGTGCCCTGCCATTGGTCCAGCGCGCGGCCGTCGAGGCTCACGCCCCCACTGGCCAGCGGCAGCTCACCGTTCAAAGCCCCCAGCAGCGTACTCTTGCCCGCGCCGTTGGGCCCCAGCACGCCGAGCACTTCGCCCGGCTGCAGCGCCAGGCTCACACCCTGCAGCACGACCTGCTGGCCGCGCTTCACCGTCAGGTTTTCCGCCGCCAGCATCAGGAACGCCCCCGGATCAGCAGGTAAAGGAAGAAGGGCGCGCCGATCAGCGCCGTGACGATGCCGATCGGCAGCTCCGCCGGCGCCAGCGCCAGGCGCGCCACCAGGTCGGCGAGCAGCAGCAGGATGGCGCCGCCGAACATCGAGGCCGGCAGCAGCAGGCGGTGGTCGGGGCCGACGATCAGGCGCAGCAGGTGCGGCACCACCAGGCCGATGAAGCCGATCAGCCCCGCCGCGGCCACCGCGGCGCCGACACCCAGGGCGGTGCAGAGGATCAGTTCGACCTTCAGCCGCTCGACGTCGAAGCCCAGGTGGCGCGCCTCGGACTCGCCCAGCAGCAGCGCGTTGAGCGCGTCCACCCGGCGCGGCAGCCAGCAGGCCACCAGCAGCGTGACCAGCAGCAGCGGCCACAGCCGCGGGTAGCTGGCGCCATTGAGGCTGCCGAGGTTCCAGAAGGTCAGGGTGCGCAGCGTCGCGTCGTCGGCCAGGTAGGTGAACAGGCCGATCAGCGCGCCGGCCAGCGCGGTGAGGGCGATGCCGGCGAGCAGCATGGTGGCCACGCTGGTCTGGCCGTTGTGGCGGCCGAGGCGGTAGACCAGCGCGGTCACCAGCAGGCCGCCGACGAAGGCGCAGGCCGACAGCAAGTAGGGGGCGAAGGCCTCCGGCAGGCCACCGATGGAGGCGCCGAAGACGATGGCGATGGCGGCGCCCAGCGCGGCGCCGCTGGACACGCCGATCAGCCCGGGGTCGGCCAGCGGGTTGCGGAACAGCCCCTGCATGGCCACCCCGGCCAGCGCCAGCACCCCGCCGGTGGCGACGCCCAGCAGGGTGCGCGGCAGGCGGATCTGCCCGACGATCAGTTCGGCCTGGCCGAGATCGTCGGCGGACACCGGCAGCCCGGCCAGGCGCGCCAGCGCCCGTAGCGTGTCGCCCAGCGGCAGGCTGACCGGCCCCAGGGCCAGGGACAGCCAGAGGACCAGCAGCAGGAGGAAACCAAGGAGCAGGAACAGCGGTCGGGCAGCGTGCTTCGCAGTCAAGGACGACCTTCCGGGTTCAGGGCCTGCGCGGAAGGATAAAAGGCTTGGGAGAGGCTGGCCAATGCGTCCGGAATACGCGGGCCGAGGCCGCCGACCAGCAGCGTCGGGTCGAGCAGCAGCACATGGGCCTCACGCGCCGCCCGGGTGGCGGCCAGCCCGGGGTTCTGGCGAATCAGCGCCTCGCGCGCCTTGTCGCCGTCCAGGCTGCGGTCGGCCAGCACCACCACCTGCGGGTCGAGGGCGGTCAGGGCCTCGCCGGAGAGTGCCTTGTAGCCCTTGTGGCTGGCCAGGTTGCGCCCGCCGGCGTGCTGGATCATCCAGTCGCCGGCGGTGTCCTGCCCGGCCACCAGCAGGCTGCCGCCGGCGTTGCCGATCAGCAGCAGCACGCCCGGCGCGGCCTGGCCGGCCTGGGCCTTGCTGACCCAGGCCTGCTGCGCCGCCAGGCGCGCCTGGAAGTCCGCCGCCACCTTCCCGGCCTGCTCGGGCGTACCCAGCAGCTCGCCCAGGCGTAGCAGGTTGTCGTGCACGGTCTGCTCATCGGCCTTGGCCGACAGGGTCTCGATACGCACCCCGGCGGCGCGTAGTTGTTGCAGTACCGGCGGCGGCCCCATCTCCTCGCTGCCGAGGAGGATGTCCGGCTTCAGCGCCAGGATGCCCTCGGCCGCCAGCTGGCGCTGGTAGCCGATCTTCGGCAGCGCCTTGAGGCTGGCCGGGTGCAGGCTGGTGGTGTCGACGCCGACCAGGCGGGGCTCGCCGCCCAGGGCCACCACCCACTCGCTCAGCGAGCCGCCGGCGCTCACCCAGCGCTTGGGCAGGGTGTCGCCGATGGCGCTGGTGGCGGCGAGGCAAAGCCCGGCGAACAGCCCGGCCAGCAGGGGACGCGCAGTCATGGTTGCCTCCTCAGATAGCCGTGAAGGATTCGGCGAGGCTACGCCATTCTTCCAGTTCCGGCACACCCGGCTTGCGCGCGCCGAACACCTGCAGGACCAGCTCGCCATCGGCGTCGAAGGCCTCCCAGCTGGTGACGATGCCGTCGCTGCTCGGCTTGCGCACGCGCCACAGCTCGCGCACGCCGGAGGTCTTCAGGTGCAGGTTGAACTGCGCATCGAGCACGTTGAACCAGTCGTCCAGCCACTTCAGGTTGTCCACGGTGCCGGTGTGGATCTGGATGCAGTGGGCGTTGCCGACGAAGATCATGATCGGCAAGCGGGATGCGCTGGCCGCCTCCAGCAGGCGCGGCAGCTCGGCCACGTCCAGCGGCTCGGCCCACTCGCGGCCGGCCAGGCGCAGCGCCTGGGTGCGCGCGGCCTTGTGCTTCTTCAGCAGGGCGAAGAAGTGGTGAGTGTCCTTCAGCGCCGCCCAGCCCCCGCGCAGGGAAGCGACGTCGATCGCTTCATCGGCCAGCGGCGCGGCCTTGGCCTCGGCCGGGCGCAGCTCCAGGCGCTCGCTCTGCTCCTCGGCGCGGAAGCGTTCCAGTAGCGGCGCCCAGGCGGCGACCTCGCTGTGCTCGGTGAGGAACACCTTGTGCACCGCGGTGCCCTGGCGGTCGAACACCTGGATGCTGCGCTGGGTGCCGTGGGCGGTTTCCTCGCTGACGGCGAACACACTGTCCCAGCCGCCGAGGAACAGGCGCAGGTCGATGTCCGGGGACACCACCAGGCCCATCTGCCCGTTGGCCGATACGGTGACTTCCTGGTACGGCCCCTTGCGCTCGTGCACGCAGTGCTCGTTGCGCGTCAGCGCCATGATCGGGCCCAGCTCGCCCAGCGCCGGCAGCAGCGCGGCCCACTCCGGGCGCAGGCGCACGGCATCGACGCCGAGACGGCTGGCGGTCAGCTCGGCCTCGCTCACATCCAGGTGTTGCGCCGCATCACGGGCGCGCAGACGCGGTTTCTCGGCGCGCAGCGCCTGCCAGGCGCGGTACAGCTCGGAAGCCGGCGCGGAAAGGGTAGTCATCGCAGAAGTCCTCGTTCACAGGGAGACCTGCCGCATCGCGGCGGCACCGACGAACTGTGCCACAACGAATTTAATAAATCTATTTGATAATAATTTGCATTTAGATTTGAGAGGCATTATGGTCTGCGCCGCCTTCTGCCAACGGCCATTTGCCATCTGCCACTTCCAAGAAAAATACAGGTACCCCATGTCGATCACGCCTCCGTTCGCCCGCCGCCACTGGCTGGCCCTGTTGTTGCTGAGCCCCTCACTCGCCCTCGCGAACAATGCGGTTTCCCTCGGCGAGACCACGGTCACCGCGACGCGCAGCGAGCAACCCGTGGATACGGTGCCCAGCACTGTGAGCGTGCAGACCGAGCAGGACATCGACCGCAACAACGCCAACGACATCAAGCAGCTGGTGCGCTACGAGCCCGGCGTGTCGGTGAGCGGCAGCGGCAGCCGCTTCGGCCTGTCGGGCTTCACCATCCGCGGCATCGGCGGCAACCGCGTGCTGACCCAGGTGGACGGCGTCGGCGTGCCCGGCGCCTTCGCCTTCGGCCCCTTCATGGACGCGCGGCGCAACTACATCGACCTGGATACCGTGAAACGCGTCGAGATACTTCGCGGCCCGGCCAGCTCGCTGTACGGCAGCGACGCCCTGGGCGGCGCGGTGAGCTTCCTGACCAAGGACGCCGCGGACTACCTGGAGGACGGCAAGGACTTCTACGCCCGCTTCAAGACCGGCTACGACGGCTCCGACGACAGCTGGCTGGGCAGCGCCACCTTCGCCGGGCGCCAGGGGCCGGTGGACGGCCTGCTGACCATCAGCCGCCGCGACGGCCACGACACCGAGACCTTCGGCGGCCAGGGCGGCATCGGCGCCACCCGTGGCGAGGCCAACCCGGTGGACTTCGGTACCGACAACCTGCTGGCCAAGGTCGGCTGGGACTACGCCGAAGGCAGCCGCCTGCAGTTGGCCTACGAGCGCTACGCCGACGACGCCGACACCCGCCTGCTCAACGAGTACAGCGCCACCGGCGCCACCCGCACCTCCGATGCCACCGACAGCACCGACCGCGAGCGCATCAGCCTGCAGCACCGCTTCCAGCTCGACAGCGCGCTGGCCGACCAGGTGCAATGGCAGCTCAACTACCAGGACAGCCAGATCCGCCAGCAGACCTACCAGGAACGCTTCAGCGGCGGCAGCCTGCGCGATCGCGTGCGGGATTCGAAATACCAGGAAACACTCTGGGGCCTGAACAGCCAGCTGGACAAGCGCTTCGCCCTGGCCGACACCCAGCACCACCTGATCTACGGCTTCGACCTCAAGCGCCTGGAAAGCAGCGACCTGCGCAAGGGCGGCGAGACCTTCCAGAGCAACGGCCAACCGGTGCCGCCGGCCTTCGGCAGCGAAACCTTCCCGCTCAGCGAATTCCCCGATCCGGTCACCCACGAATACGCGGCGTTCATCCAGGACAGCATCGACATCGGCCGCTGGACCCTGCTGCCGGGCCTGCGCTATGACTACTACGAGATGCGCCCGGAGGTCAGCCAGCGCTATCTCAACAGCCACCCGCTGGACACCGCCCCGTCCAACTTCAGCGATCACGCGTTGTCGCCCAAGTTCGGCGTGACCTACCGCATCGACGACCACCACAGCGTCTACGGCCAGTACGCCGCCGGCTTCCGCGCGCCCGAGCCGGTGGACATCTTCGGCGAGTTCGTCAACACCGCCATCGGCTACCAGACCATCGCCAACACCGACCTCAAGCCGGAAACCAGCGACAGTTATGAACTCGGCCTGCGCGGCAAGTACACCATGGGCAGCTTCGGCATCGCCCTCTTCTATAACCGCTACGACGACTTCATCGAGCAGGTCACCCTGCCCAACGACCCCACCGGCAACGGCCGCCTGACCTACCAGTACACCAACCTGGACAAGGTCACCATCCGCGGCGCCGAGGCCCGCGGCGACCTCGACCTGCACCTGGCCGCCGGCCTGCCCGAGGGGACCCGCCTGCGTGGCGCCGTGTCCTATGCACGGGGCAAGGACGAGGAAACCGGCGAGCCGATCAACAGCGTCGACCCGCTCAAGGGCGTGTTCGGTTTGGGGTATGATGCGCCCGGCGGACGTTTCGGCAGCGAGCTGACCTGGACCCTGGTGCAGGCCAAGCAGCGCATCGACGACAACGAAGTCCCCAGCCAATTCAAGCCCGGCGGCTACGGTCTGCTCGACCTCAGCGGCTGGGTGCGGATCACCGACGGCGTGACCCTCAACGCCGGCCTGTTCAACCTCACCGACAAGAAGTACTGGCAATGGGGCGACGTACGCGGCCTCACCGAGAACAGCCCCAGCCTGGATCGCTACACCCAGCCCGGCCGCTATGCGGCGGCCAACCTGATCTGGGAGATCTGACCGACTTCAGCACAAGGACGTGCACCCTATCCCGACGCCAGGGGGCGCCACGTGCCCTGCTGTCGGCGCCGGGAGCGCCGCGGTGATCCTGCTCTGCCATCCGGGCGAACTGGCCGAGGGCCGCAGCCGCGGCTTCCAGGTGGAAGGCCTGAAGGTCTTCGCCGTGCGCCGCCAGGGCCGCGTGTACGCCTACCGCAACCGCTGCCCGCACCGTGGCGTGCCCCTGGAGTGGGAGGCCGACCGCTTCCTCGACGCCAGCGGCGGCCTGCTGCAGTGTGCCCACCACGGCGCGCTCTTCCTCGTCGAATCCGGCGAATGCATCCAGGGCCCCTGCCTGGGCGAGGTGCTCGACAGCCTGCCTTGCCGCGAGGACGAGCGGGGCCTGTGGATAAGCCTGCCCGAGGACGACTGAAAGACCTACAACTCGATGCGCAGCGGCCGGCTCAGGCGGATTTCGCTGACGTCGATATCGGCACCATAGGCCAGCATCTCCACGCCGGCGTCGCGCGCCTCGCGCAGCGCGGCGGCATAGGCCGGGTCGATCTCCTCCGCCGGGCGCACCGCCTCGATGCCGGACAGGTTCACGCAATACAGCAGCACCGCGCGGGTGCCCGCACGGGCCAGGGCCGCCAGCTCGCGCAGGTGCTTGGCCCCGCGGGTGGTCACTGCGTCGGGGAAGGCCGCCACCGGCGTGGCGTCGAAGCCCAGGGTGACGCTCTTCACCTCGACGAACACCGGCCCGCCGGCGAAGTCCAGGCGGAAGTCCGCGCGGCTGTTCTCCACGCCATAGGCGACCTCCCGGCGCAGCCCGGCGAAACCGGCCAGTTCGGCGACGCTCCCGGCCAGCAGGGCCTCCTCCACCAGGCGGTTGGCCCGCCCGGTGTTTACGCAGGCCAGGCGCCCCTGGGGCGTCTCGCTCAGCTCCCAGGTGCCGGGCAGCTTGCGCTTGGGGTCGGAGGAACGGCTGAACCACACCCGGCAGCCCTCGCTCATGCAGTTGAGCATGGAGCCGGTGTTCGGGCAGTGGATGGTCAACTGCTCACCGGTGGGCATCTCGATATCGGCGAGGAAGCGCTTGTAGCGGCGCAGCAGGCGCGCCTCCTCCAGTTCCGGAGCGAAGCGCATCAGGGCCGCCAGCTCTTCAGGCCGCGGGCGATCCGCTCCACCGCCTGCTCCAGGCGTTCCAGGCTCTGGGTATAGGCGAAGCGCACGTGGTGGTCGGCCTGGTAGCGGCCGAAGTCCACGCCCGGGGTGAAGGCCACGTGCTCGGTCTCGATGAAGTGCTGGCAGAAGCGGTAGGCGTCGCCGCCGAAGGCGCTGATGTCGGCGTACAGGTAGAAGGCCCCTTCCGGCTCAACGGCGATGCCGAAGCCCAGCTCGCGCAGGGCCGGCAGCAGGTAGTCGCGGCGGCGGGCGAACTCGGCGCGGCGTTCCTCGAGAATGGCCAGGGTGCCCTCCTCGAAGCAGGCCAGCGCGGCATACTGGGCCATGCTCGGGGCGCTGATGTAGAGGTTCTGCGCCAGCTTCTCCAACTCGCCCACCGCCGCCGGCGGCGCCACCAGCCAGCCGAGGCGCCAGCCGGTCATGCCGAAATATTTGGAGAAACTGTTGAGGACGTAGGCCTCGTCGTCCACTTCCAGCACGCTGCTGGCATCCACGCCGTAGGTCAGGCCGTGGTAGATCTCGTCCACCACCAGGTGCCCGCCACGGGCCTTGAGGGCCTGCGACAACGCGGCCAGTTCATCCTTGTGCAGCAAAGTGCCCGTAGGATTCGCCGGCGATGCCAGCAAAGCGCCTACACTGTCCTGATTCCAGTGCGCATCCACCAGTTCCGGGGTGAGCTGGTAACGGCTCTGCGGGCCCACCGGCACCAGTTGCGCGGCGCCCTCCACCAGGCGCAGGAAGTGACGGTTGCACGGGTAGCCGGGGTCGGCCAGCAGCCAGTGGCGGCCCGGGTCGACCAGCAGGCTGCTGGCCAGCAGCAGGGCGCCGGAACCGCCCGGGGTGACCAGGATGCGCTCGGGGTCGATGGCCAGGCGGTAGCGCGAGGCGTAGAAGCCGGCGATGGCCTCGCGCAGCTGCGGCAGGCCGCGGGCCGCGGTGTAGCGGGTATGGCCGGCGGCCAGTGCGGCCTGGCCGGCGGCGACTATGGGCGCGGCGGTGCTGAAGTCCGGCTCGCCGATCTCCAGGTGGATGACGTCGTGGCCAGCGGCCTGCAGCTCGTTGGCTCGCGCCAGCAACGCCATGACGTGGAAAGGTTCGATGGCGCGGCTGCGGGCACTGAAGGAAGAAACCATGGGAAATACCGAACTTTGCGACGAAGAGGCGATTCTAACCAAGCCATCAGCGGGTGGCAGCAAGCTCGACAACCGGGAGTAGCATCGCGATTATCGATCTGGTAAGTTCGCCCGCTTGCGAGCGCGGGGCCGGCGGTGCCGGAGAGGGACCATCCGCGACAGGATTAGCGAGAGTGAGAGGCGGCCACACATGCCCACCAATGCAAAACAGCAGAGCAGCCAACTGATTCGTGGCTTCGAACCCTACAAGGAAACCAAGGGCGAGGAGTACATGAGCGAGCGCATGCGCGCCCACTTCACCTCCATCCTCAACAAGTGGAAAGTTGAGCTGATGGAAGAAGTCGACCGCACCGTGCACCACATGCAGGACGAAGCGGCCAACTTCCCGGACCCGGCCGACCGCGCCAGCCAGGAAGAGGAGTTCAGCCTCGAACTGCGCGCCCGCGACCGCGAACGCAAACTGATCAAGAAGATCGACGAGACACTGCAGTTGATCGAAGACAACGACTACGGCTGGTGCGACTCCTGCGGCGTGGAGATCGGTATCCGCCGCCTGGAAGCCCGCCCCACCGCGACCCTCTGCATCGACTGCAAGACCCTCGCGGAAATCAAGGAAAAGCAGCTCGGCTCCTGACGCCTGCGGCTTTTCGCGAACGGGGCGCCTAGGCGCCCCGTCGCGTTTGTGCGGCGCCCCGCCTCCCGACCCCCAGCCTGCGCCATGTCCGACTCCCGCTACATCGGCCGTTTCGCCCCCACCCCCAGTGGCTACCTGCACTTCGGCTCGCTGGTCGCCGCCGTCGCCTCCTACCTGGACGCCCGTGCCGCCGGCGGCCGCTGGCTGGTGCGCATGGAAGACCTCGACCCGCCGCGGGAAATGCCCGGGGCCCAGGCCGCCATCCTGCAGACACTGGAACGCTACGGCTTCGAGTGGGATGGCCCGGTCGTACGCCAGAGCGAGCGTGGCGATGCCTACGCGGCGGTGGTCCAGCAGTGGCTGCGCAGCGGCCTGGCCTACGCCTGCACCTGCTCGCGCAAGCAGCTCGAAGGCAGCGGCGGCATCTACCCCGGCACCT
Organism: Pseudomonas sp. 273; assembly: GCF_029201425.1. Classification (NCBI taxonomy): domain Bacteria; kingdom Pseudomonadati; phylum Pseudomonadota; class Gammaproteobacteria; order Pseudomonadales; family Pseudomonadaceae; genus Pseudomonas; species Pseudomonas sp. 273. The sequence goes on along the minus strand of NZ_CP116775.1, from coordinate 280,438 downwards.
GCCGCAACGCCGGGCACGACTGGCACGGCGACGTCGCCATCCGCATCCGCGTGCCGGAACTGGAATACGCCTTCGTCGACCGCGTCCAGGGCGAGTTCCGCCAGCACCTGGGCCGCGAGGTCGGCGACTTCGTCATCCGCCGCCGCGACGGCCTCTACGCCTACCAGCTGGCGGTGGTGCTGGACGACGCCTGGCAGGGCATGACCGACATCGTCCGCGGCGCCGACCTGCTGGACAACACCCCGCGCCAGCTGTACCTGCAGGAGCTGCTCGGGGTGGCCCACCCGCGCTACCTGCACGTGCCGCTGATCGTCCAGCCCGACGGCCACAAGCTGGGCAAGTCCTACCGCTCGCCGCCGCTGGCCGCCGAGCAGGCCGCACCGCTGCTGCTGCGCGCCCTCAGGGCCCTGGGCCACGCCACGCCGGCGGAGCTGGCCGGCGCCACCCCGGCCGAGGTGCTGGCCTGGGGCGTGGCGCACTGGGACGCCACGCGCATACCCCGCGTGCTGACGCTGGAAGACGCCCGGCTCTAAGATGGAGGGTGGGGCCATGCGCCCCGGCTTGCAGGCGCCCATCGGCTGCCTGTAGCCTGCCGTCCGCACAACGAGAGGCATGACATGTACATCTACCGACTGGTGCTGCTCCTGGTCGTGGGCATCTACCTGTTCTCGCCCGCCATCATGGACTGGTGGATCGACCCCAACGGCGCCTGGTATCGCCCTTACCTGCTGTGGCTGATTCTCATAGTCGTGACCTTCATCCTGCAGAGCCAGCGCGATGCTGACGAGCTTTAGCCTCACCCAGCTGATCCTGATCAGCGCCGCCTACCTGACCACCCTGTTCGGTGTCGCCTGGATCACCGAGCGCGGCTACGTGCCGCGCCGCCTGGTGCGCCACCCGCTGGTGTACACCCTGTCGCTGGGCGTCTATGCCAGCGCCTGGGCCTTCTACGGCACCGTCGGCCTGGCCTACCAGTACGGCTACGGCTTCCTGGCCATCTACCTGGGTGTGTCCGGGGCCTTCCTGCTGGCCCCGGTGCTGCTCTACCCGATCCTGCGCATCACCCGCGCCTACCAGCTGTCGTCGCTGGCCGACCTGTTCGCCTTCCGCTTCCGCAGCACCTGGGCCGGCGCGCTGACCACGCTGTTCATGCTGATCGGCGTGCTGCCGATGCTGGCCCTGCAGATCGAGGCGGTGACCAACTCGATCAGCCTGCTGACCCACGGCGCCGACGCCAACAGCGCGGCGCTGGCGTTCTGCGCGCTGATCACCCTGTTCGCCATCCTCTTCGGCGCCCGCCACATCGCCACCCGCGAACGCCACGAGGGGCTGGTGATGGCCATCGCCTTCGAGTCGCTGGTCAAGCTGGTCGCCCTGGGTTCCATCGGCCTGTTCGCCCTCTACGGCGTGTTCGGCGGCCCCGACGGCCTGGAGGTCTGGCTGCTGCAGAACCAGGAGGCCCTGAGCACCCTGCACACGCCGCTGGCCGAGGGCCCCTGGCGCACCCTGCTGCTGGTGTTCTTCGCCTCGGCCATCGTCATGCCGCACATGTACCACATGACCTTCACCGAGAACCTCAACCCGCGCGCCCTGCTCAGCGCCAGCTGGGGCCTGCCGCTGTTCCTGCTGCCGATGAGCCTGGCGGTGCCGCCGATCCTCTGGGCCGGCCTGCACCTGGGCGCCTCGACCAACCCGGAATACTTCACCCTCGGCCTGGGCATGGCGGTGGACAGCCCGGCCCTGGCGCTGGCCGCTTTCATCGGCGGCATCTCGGCGGCCAGCGGGCTGATCATCGTGATGACCCTGGCGCTGTCGGGCATGGTCCTCAACCACCTGGTGCTGCCGCTGTACCAGCCGCCGGCCGAGGGCAACATCTACCGCTGGCTGAAATGGACGCGGCGGGCGCTGATCGCCACCATCATCCTGCTGGGCTACGGCTTCTACCTGCTGCTGGGCTCCGAGCAGGAACTGTCGAACCTGGGCATCGTCTCCTTCGTCGCCACCCTGCAGTTCCTCCCCGGCGCGCTCTCGGTGCTCTACTGGCCGGCCGCCAACCGCCGCGGCTTCATCGCCGGCCTGGTCGCCGGCATGCTGGTGTGGGGCGCCACCATGCTGGTGCCGCTGATGGGCAACGTGCAGAGCCTGCACATCCCGCTGTTCGACTCGCTGTACGTGCTCGACGAGGCCAGCTGGCACCTGGCCGCCCTCGCCTCGCTGGCGGCCAACGTGCTGGTGTTCACCCTGGTATCGCTGTTCAGCGAGCCCAGCGACGAGGAGAAGGGCGCCGCCGAAGCCTGCGCGGTGGACAACGTGCGCCGCCCGCAGCGCCGCGAACTGCTCGCCGTCTCGCCCCAGGAGTTCGCCAGCCAGCTGGCCAGGCCGCTGGGCGCCAAGACCGCGCAGAAGGAAGTGGAACAGGCCCTGCGCGACCTGCACCTGCCCTTCGACGAGCGCCGCCCCTACGCCCTGCGCCGCCTGCGCGACCGCATCGAGGCCAACCTCTCCGGGTTGATGGGCCCAAGCGTGGCCCAGGACATGGTCGAGACCTTCCTGCCCTACAAGGCCAACAGCGAGAGCTACGTCACCGAGGACATCCACTTCATCGAGAGCCGCCTGGAGGACTACCACTCGCGGCTCACCGGCCTGGCCGCCGAGCTGGACGCCCTGCGCCGCTACCACCGCCAGACCCTGCAGGACCTGCCGATGGGCGTGTGCTCGCTGGCCAAGGACCAGGAAGTGCTGATGTGGAACCGCGCCATCGAGGAACTCACCGGGGTGCCCGCGCAGCGCGTGGTGGGCTCGCGCCTGTCGGCCCTGCCGGAACCCTGGAAGGGCCTGCTGGAAGGCTTCATCGAGGCCCCCGACCAGCACCTGCACAAGCAGCGCCTGGCGATCGACGGCCAGACGCGCTGGCTGAACCTGCACAAGGCAGCCATCGAGGAACCCCTGGCGCCGGGCAACAGCGGCCTGGTCCTGCTGGTCGAGGACCTCACCGAGACGCAGTCCCTGGAAGACAAGCTGATCCACTCCGAGCGCCTGGCCTCCATCGGCCGCCTGGCCGCCGGCGTGGCCCACGAGATCGGCAACCCCATCACCGGCATCGCCTGCCTTGCGCAGAACCTGCGCGAGGAACGCGAGGGCGACGGCGAGCTGACCGAGATCAGCGGGCAGATCCTCGAGCAGACCAAGCGCGTCTCGCGCATCGTCCAGTCGCTGATGAGCTTCGCCCACGCCGGCGGCAAGCAGGTGGCCGCCGAGCCGGTGTGCCTGGCCGACGTCGCCCGCGAAGCCATCAGTTTGCTATCGTTGAACCGGCGCAGCGTCGAAGTGCAGTTCTTCAACCTGTGCGACCCGGACCACTGGGTGGAAGGCGATGCCCAGCGCCTCGCCCAGGTACTCATCAACCTGCTGTCCAACGCCCGCGACGCCTCCCCCCCGGTGGCGCCATACGGGTGCGCAGCGAAGCCTCGGAGAACACCGTCGATCTCATCGTCGAAGACGAAGGCAGCGGCATTCCCAAGTCCATCATCGACCGCCTGTTCGAGCCCTTCTTCACCACCAAGGACCCCGGCAAGGGGACTGGCCTGGGCCTCGCACTGGTCTATTCGATCGTGGAAGAGCATTATGGGCAGATCACCATCGACAGCCCGGCCGATCCGGAACGCGAATGCGGCACCCGCATCCGCGTGACCTTGCCGCGGCATCCTGGCCCGACGGCCGAGCAGTAGACGAGCACGTCGAGAGAGCTGAATACATGGCACATATCCTCATCGTCGAAGACGAAACCATCATCCGTTCCGCCCTGCGACGGTTGCTCGAGCGCAACCAGTACCAGGTCAGCGAGGCCGGCTCGGTCCAGGAGGCCCAGGAGCGCTACAGCATCCCGTCCTTCGACATGATCGTCAGCGACCTGCGCCTGCCCGGCGCCCCCGGCACCGAACTGATCAAGCTGGCCCAGGGCACCCCGGTGCTGATCATGACCAGCTACGCCAGCCTGCGCTCGGCGGTCGACTCGATGAAGATGGGCGCGGTGGACTACATCGCCAAGCCCTTCGACCACGACGAGATGCTCCAGGCCGTGGCGCGTATCCTCAAGGACCGCCAGGAAGGCCGCGGCGCCACTGCCGAGGCACGCGGTAACGCCCGCCCCGCGGGCGAGCGCGGTAACGGTAACGCCGCCCCGGCCGACGGCGAGATCGGCATCATCGGCTCCTGCCCGCCGATGCTCGAGCTCTATTCGAAGATCCGCAAGGTCGCCCCCACCGACTCCAACGTCCTCATCCAGGGCGAGTCGGGCACCGGCAAGGAACTGGTGGCGCGCGCCCTGCACAACCTGTCCAAGCGCACCAAGGCGCCGCTGATCTCGGTGAACTGCGCGGCCATCCCGGAAACCCTGATCGAATCCGAACTGTTCGGCCACGAGAAGGGCGCCTTCACCGGCGCCAGCGCCGGCCGCGCCGGCCTGGTGGAAGCCGCCGACGGCGGCACCCTGTTCCTCGACGAGATCGGCGAACTGCCGCTGGAGGCCCAGGCCCGCCTGCTGCGCGTGCTGCAGGAAGGCGAGATCCGCCGCGTCGGCTCGGTGCAGTCGCAGAAGGTCGACGTGCGCCTGATCGCCGCCACCCACCGCGACCTGAAGATGCTGGCCAAGACCGGCCAGTTCCGCGAAGACCTCTATTACCGCCTGCACGTCATCTCGCTGAAACTGCCGCCGCTGCGTGAGCGCGGTACCGACGTGATGGAGATCGCCCGCGCCTTCCTGGCGCGTCAGTGCTCGCAGATGGGGCGCGCCCCGCTGAGCTTCTCCCACGAGGCCGAGCAGGCCATCCGCCACTACCCGTGGCCGGGTAACGTGCGCGAGCTGGAGAATGCCATCGAGCGCGCGGTGATCCTCAGCGAGGGCCAGGAAATCCCCGCCGACCTGCTGGGCATCGACATCGAGCTGGACGACCTGGAGGACGACTTCGTCGACGAGGCGGAGATGCGCAGCGCCGTGGCGGCCAACAACCACGAGCCCACCGAGGACCTGTCGCTGGAGGACTACTTCCAGCATTTCGTCCTCGAGCACCAGGACCACATGACCGAGACCGAACTGGCCCGCAAGCTGGGCATCAGCCGCAAATGCCTGTGGGAACGGCGCCAGCGCCTGGGCATTCCGCGGCGCAAATCGGGGGCCTCGGCCGACTCCTGAGTGGGGCGCGGCTGTTACCGCGGACATCCCGCGTAACAAAAGCCGGGTTCATCGGTAACGATAACCCGGCTTTTTTGTGCCTGCCCGAAACCCCTTCCTACAGCTAAACCCTTGAAAAATAAGGATTCTCAAAAGTTGGCACGGCATCTGCTTTGTTATTGGTACAACAACAATAACAAGCACGAAACCACAGAACAAAAACAACACGTAACGACTCCAGCACAACAAAAACAAAATCGCGGAGGCGCAGCTAACTGATTCTTTTGGAGGAGAGTAGCTGGTGGGAGAAATCCCGCAACCGATCGAAGAACAATAAAACTGCCCCGAGGCAGCGGCGGAATCGGTTGGATCGAAAGATCACTGCTCACTCAGCGACCAAAGCAATCCGTTTGCTCTTGTCGATCCCGAATGGGAATACCTCGAAGCGACTGGCCTCGAGGACGGGTCTACAAACAAAAACAACAAGCCCGGCATCATAACAAGAACAAAGCACGCACCTACTTGGGGGGAGCTTCGGCTCCCCCAGTAGCTTTCCCCGCTCTCCCCTGCTCCCTTCGCTGTTCCCCGCTCCCTATCTCCCGCCCCCGATGCTAGAATCCGAGCCCATTCGGACACACAACGCATCAGATTTACTGACGATTGTTTCCGCTGACCATGCTTTTCAAGCATGATGGGCTGCCCGCCGACTGCGATCGCCGGCCAGGGCATGCTGCGTTGCGCGACGCAATCCACCCCAACCGGTTAATAGTGCCTCCATGCTGAAAAAGCTGATCTCCTCCCTTCGCTCTCCCTTGCGCCGCAAGCGCGCAATCCGCACCACCCCGGAAATCGTCGGCAGCAACCAGCATCCGCTGCGTCGCGAGCAGTTCAGCCGGCATGCGGTGAGCGTGGTGGACCGGCTGCAGAAGGCGGGATACCAGGCCTACATCGTCGGTGGCGGCGTGCGTGACCAACTGCTGGGCATCACCCCCAAGGACTTCGACGTGGCCACCAGCGCCACCCCCGAGCAGGTCCGTGCCGAATTCCGCAACGCGCGGGTCATCGGCCGGCGCTTCAAGCTGGTGCACGTGCATTTCGGCCGCGAGATCATCGAGGTGGCCACCTTCCGTGCCCACCACCCCAGGAAGAAGGCGAAGGCGACAGCAACCAGGCCTCGCGCAACGAAGCCGGGCGCATCCTGCGCGACAACGTCTACGGCACCCTGGAAGACGACGCCCAGCGCCGCGACTTCACCATCAACGCCCTGTACTTCGACTGCAGCGACGAGCGCATCCTCGACTACGCCCACGGCGTGCACGACATCCGCAACCGCCTGGTGCGCCTGATCGGCGACCCCGAGCAGCGCTACCTCGAGGACCCGGTGCGCATGCTGCGCGCGGTGCGCTTCGCCGCCAAGCTGGACTTCGAGATCGAGAAACACAGCGCCGCGCCCATCCGCAAGCTGGCGCCGGCGCTGCGCGAGATTCCCTCGGCGCGGCTGTTCGACGAAGTGCTCAAGCTGTTCCTCAGCGGCCGCGGCGAGCGCACCTTCGAGCTGCTGCTCGAATACGAGCTGTTCGCCCCGCTGTTCCCGGCCAGCGCCAAGGCCCTGGCCCGCGACCCGGACTACACCGGCAAGCTGATCCGCCAGGCCCTGGCCAACACCGATGCGCGCATCCACCAGGGCAAGCCGGTCACCCCCGCCTTCCTCTTCGCCGCCCTGCTCTGGCCGGCCCTGCCGGCGCGCGTGGCGCAACTGCAGGACCGCGGCATGCCGCCGATCCCGGCGATGCAGGAAGCCGCCCACGAACTGATCAGCGAGCAGTGCCAGCGCACCGCCGTGCCCAAGCGCTTCACCATCCCGATCCGCGAGATCTGGGACATGCAGGAACGCCTGCCGCGACGCCAGGGCAAGCGCGCCGACCTGCTGCTGGAAAACCCGCGCTTCCGCGCCGGCTACGACTTCCTGCTGCTGCGCGAGAGCGCCGGCGAGGAAACCGGCGGCCTCGGCGACTGGTGGACGGACTACCAGGACGCCAGCGACGGCGAACGCCGCGGCATGATCCGTAACCTGGCGGCCAGCCAGGACGATGGCGGCGCCGCCCCGCGCAAGCGTCGCCGCGGCGGTGGCAACCGCCGGCGCCGTGGTCCGCGCAGCGAGGGGGCGGGCAACGAGTGAGCGAGCGCGTCTATCTCGGCCTGGGCAGCAACCTCTCCGATCCCCTGGGCCAGCTGCGCGCCGCCATCGAGGCCCTGCGGGCCATCCCGCAGACCACGGTGGCCGCGGTCTCGCCCTTCTACATCAGCGACCCGCTGGGCCCGCCGGACCAGCCGCGCTACGTCAACGCCGTCGCCGCGCTGGACACCGACCTCGCCCCCTCGCCCTGCTCGACGCCCTGCAGGCCATCGAGCTGGAACAGGGCCGCGTGCGCAAGGACGAGCGCTGGGGCCCACGCACCCTCGACCTGGACATCCTGCTGTTCGGCGAGCGCCAGCTCGACGAACCGCGCCTGACCGTGCCGCACTACCACATGCACGCCCGCGCCTTCGTCCTCTACCCCCTGGCGGACCTGGCGCCGCAGCTGCGCCTGCCCGGCGGCCGCAGCCTGTCGGAACTGCTGGCGGATTGCCCATTCGCGGGCCTCGAACGGCTATCCTGATCGTCACCCCAGTTGGCGGTAACGCCGTAACAGTCCGGTAACACCTGCGATTGACTTCGCTTCCCCCCATACGGACTATAGGTGCCCCGCGCCGGCGCCAGCCGGCCCAACGAGGACCGTTTTCATGCCTGATGTCACCCTGACCACCCTGCAAGGCCTGAAGCAAAGCGGCGAGAAGATCGCGATGCTCACAGCCTACGATGCCACCTTCGCCCAGGCGGCCAGCGCCGCGGGAGCGGAGATGCTGCTGATCGGCGACTCCCTCGGCATGGTGCTGCAAGGCCACGACAGCACGCTGCCGGTCACGGTCGAGGAAATGGCCTATCACACCGCCTGCGTGAAACGCGGCAACCAGGGCGCGATGATAGTCACCGACCTACCCTTCGCCTCCGGCACCTCGCTGCAGCGCCTGCTGGACGACTCGGTCAAGGTCATGCAGGCCGGCGCCCACATGGTCAAGCTCGAAGGCGGCGCCTGGCTGGCCGAGCCCATCGTGCGCCTGGCGCAGATGGGCGTGCCGGTGTGCGCGCACCTGGGCCTCACCCCGCAGTCGGTCAACCTGTTCGGCGGCTTCAAGGTGCAGGGCCGCCAGGAAACCCAGGCCCGCCAGCTGCGCGCCGATGCCATCGCCCTGGAGCAGGCCGGCGCCGCCATGCTGCTGCTGGAATGCGTGCCCAGTGCCCTGGGCCAGGAAATCAGCGAGGCGGTGAAGATCCCGGTGATCGGCATAGGCGCAGGCCCCGGCACCGACGGCCAGGTACTGGTGATGCACGACATGCTCGGCCTGTCGCTGTCCGGCCGCGCGCCCAAGTTCGTGAAGAACTTCATGCAGGGCCAGGACAGCATCCAGGGCGCCTTCGCCGCCTACGTCAAGGCCGTGAAAGACGGCTCCTTCCCCGGCCCCGAACACGGATTCTCCGCATGAACACCGTCAAGACCGTCCGCGAACTGCGCGCCGCCGTCGCCCGTGCCCGCGGCGAAGGCAAGCGCATCGCCCTGGTGCCGACCATGGGCAACCTGCACGCCGGCCACGCCGCCCTGGTGGCCAAGGCCGGCCAGCGTGCCGACTTCGTGGTCGCCAGCATCTTCGTCAACCCGCTGCAGTTCGGCCCCAGCGAGGACCTGGACAAGTACCCGCGCACCCTCGCCGCCGACCAGGCCAGGCTGCTGGAAGCCGGCTGCCACCTGCTGTTCGCCCCGGGCGTGGAAGAGATGTACCCCGACGGCATGGAAGGCCAGACCAAGGTCAGCGTGCCCGGCGTTTCCGAGGGGCTGTGCGGCGGCAGCCGCCCGGGCCACTTCGACGGCGTCGCCACCGTGGTCTGCAAGCTGCTGAACATGGTGCAGCCAGACATGGCGCTGTTCGGCGAGAAGGACTTCCAGCAACTGGCGGTGATCCGCAAGCTGGTGCGCGACCTGAACATCCCCGTGCAGATCTTCGGCGAACCCACCGTGCGCGCCGAGGACGGCCTGGCGCTGTCCTCGCGCAACGGCTACCTGAACGAGGACGAGCGCGCCCGGGCGCCGGTCATCCAGCGCACCCTCCGGCAGCTCGCCGACGCTCTGCGCGGCGGCTCGCGCGATTTCCCGGCGCTGCTGGAAGAAGGCCGCCGGCAGATCGAGGCCGCCGGCCTGCGCGTGGACTACCTGGAAATCCGCGAGGCCCTGGGCCTGCGCCCGGCCAATGCCGGCGACAAGCAGGTGGTGGTCCTGGCCGCCGCCTTCCTCGGCAACACCCGCCTGATCGACAACCTGCCGCTGCAGCTCGACTGACCCGCCGTTGCCTGCCCCAGGCCGCGCCGCACGCGGCTTGAGGCCGGGTAACAGGTTGGGCATACTCTGCCGCCGTTCGCGCCAAGCCCCACCACAACAGGAGCGCCCGCCATGCACAGCATCATGCTCAAGGCCAAGCTGCACCGCGCCGAAGTCACCCACGCCGTCCTCGACTACGAAGGCTCCTGCGCCATCGATGGCGAGTGGCTGGACCTTGCCGGTATCCGCGAGTACGAACAGATCCAGATCTACAACGTCGACAACGGCGAGCGCTTCACCACCTACGCCATCCGCGGCGAGGAAGGCTCGCGGATGATCTCGGTCAACGGCGCCGCCGCGCACAAGGCCAAGGTGGGTGACCGGGTGATCATCTGCGCTTATGCTCAATACAGCGACGCCGAGCTCGCCAACTACCAGCCGCGCATGCTCTACATGGCCCCGGGCAACCAGCTCAGCCACACCAGCAACGCCATCCCGGTGCAGCTCGCCTGACCCGTCAAAGCCCGGAACCCCCGGGCTTTTTCACGCTCCAACGCACGTCACACCCCCGAAGGTAAAGCATGGAACACCACCTCACCCCGCTGGATGCCACCCGCCTGCAGAGCTGGCAGGCACTGGCCGAGCACCGCAAGGATCTGCAGAACTTCAGCATGCGCCAGGCATTCGCCAGCGATCCGAAGCGTTTCGAGCGCTTCTCCCTGAGCGCCTGCGGCCTGTTCCTCGACTTCTCGAAGAACCTGATCCGCGAGGACACCCTCGGCCTGCTGGTCAAGCTGGCGGAAGAGGCGCAGCTGGGCGAAGCCATCCAGTCGATGTTCCGCGGCGAGGTGATCAACGCCTCCGAGCGCCGCCCGGTGCTGCACACCGCGCTGCGCCGGCCGATCGGCGACAAGGTGCTGGTGGACGGCGTGGACGTGATGCCGGAAGTACACCGCGTGCTGCACCAGATGACCGAGCTGGTCGCCTACGTGCACAACGGGCTGTGGCGCGGCTACACCGAGAAGCCCATCACCGACGTGGTGAACATCGGCATCGGCGGCTCCTTCCTCGGCCCGCAACTGGTCTCCGAGGCCCTGCTGCCCTTCGCCCAGAAGGGCGTGCGCTGCCACTACCTGGCGAACATCGACGGCAGCGAGTTCCGCGAGCTGACCAGCAAGCTGAACGCCGAGACCACCCTGTTCATCGTCTCCTCCAAGTCCTTCGGCACCCTGGAGACGCTGAAGAACGCCCAGGCCGCGCGCGCCTGGTACCTGGCCCAGGGCGGCAACGAGGCAGAGCTGTACCGCCACTTCATCGCGGTTTCCAGCAACAAGGAAGCGGCGGTGGCCTTCGGCATCCGCGAAGAGAACGTCTTCCCCATGTGGGACTGGGTCGGCGGGCGCTACTCGCTGTGGTCGGCCATCGGCCTGCCGATCGCCATGTCGGTGGGCATCAACAACTTCAAGGAACTGCTGTCCGGCGCCCACAGCATGGACCAGCACTTCCAGAGCGCGCCCTTCGCCCGCAACATCCCGGTGCTGCTGGGCCTGCTCGGCGTCTGGTACGGCGACTTCTGGGGCGCCCACAGCCACGCCATCCTGCCCTACGACTACTACCTGCGGAACATCACCGACCACCTGCAGCAGCTGGACATGGAGTCCAACGGCAAGAGCGTGCGCCAGGACGGCACCCCGGTCAGCGCCGGCACCGGCCCGGTGATCTGGGGCGGCGTCGGCTGCAACGGCCAGCACGCCTACCACCAGTTGCTGCACCAGGGCACCCAGCTGATCCCGGCGGACTTCATCGTCCCGGTGTCCAGCTACAACCCGGTGGCCGACCACCACCAGTGGCTGTACGCCAACTGCCTGTCGCAGAGCCAGGCGCTGATGCAGGGCAAGACCCGCGCCGAGGCCGAGGCCGAGCTGCGCGCCAAGGGCCTGGACGAGGCCGAGGTGCAGCGCCTGGCGCCGCACAAGGTGATCCCCGGCAACCGCCCGAGCAACACCCTGGTGCTGGAACGCATCAGCGCCCGCCGCCTGGGCGCGCTGATCGCCATGTACGAGCACAAGGTCTACGTGCAGAGCATCCTCTGGGGCATCAACGCCTTCGACCAGTGGGGCGTGGAGCTGGGCAAGGAGCTGGGCAAGGCCGTCTACGGGCGCCTGGTCGGCAGCGAGGAGAGCCCCGCCGAGGACGCCTCCACCCAGGGCCTGATCGACTACTTCCGCGGCCGTCACCGCGGCTGAGTTCCCGCCTTGGGAAAAGCGCCGTTTCCTCCGCAAGGGGAAACGGCGTTTTCATTTCCGCCGCGGATCGCGGACGGAGTCCGCTCCTACGCCCGTGCCTCCTGGAACCGTAGGAGCGGACCTTGTCCGCGATCATGGCGGATAACGCCATAGGCGTTATCCGCCCTACGGGGAGCCCGGGAGCTTCGCGGTTTTGCATCACGCCGGACGGTTCCCTCTCCCGCTTGCGGGGGAGGGTTAGGGAGGGGGGGCGGCGTCAGGGTTGGCAGAGGTGCGTGGGCGAAGTCCGCTCCCTCTCCCCAACCCTCGGCTGCGCGCCCCGCCCTGAAGGGAGAGGGGGCTGTCCCGAGCAAGCGGATAACACAGCGTCAGCCGGCATACTCGTAGGGCGAATAACCGTTCGCGGTTATCCGCCGTTAGCCCAAACACCGATGCCCGACGACGATGGCGGATAACGCCGTAGGCGTTATGCGCCCTACGGGTTTCCAGAGAAATATCCGAGCGCACCGGAACGCCCCTTCAGAAGGCCGAGCGAAACCGGCGCTCAGGAGGTCATGCGACATGGATGTCGCGAGAGCCCCGATCAGCACAGGGACGTGTTGTCGGGGCGGGCCTCCGTGGCGGGGGAATTCGTGAGGGTAGCCCGGCTCCATCGGGCCCGTATGTCGGGGCAAGCGTTTTGGTTACTTTGGGCGGGGGTGGCCTTCCACCGATTGCCAAAGTGACTCGCCCGAGGGGGCGAAACAAGAGATATCCGAACACTCGGAGCGGCGCGCTACACCCAAACCCGACATCATTGGGTTATTCCCCTTCAGGCCAGCGCAAGCGCTGTTCGCGATGGAGCCGCGTCCCGCGTTCGCGGGAATGGCAAGGTTAAGGGAGGAGCGAGAGGCCAGAGTTCGCGAGCAAGCTCGCTCCTACGAAGAGCATCTCGGCGCGGGCGCGAGACAGTTGCTCCTACGCCGCCCCACCCGCGCCACTCCCCTGTAGGAGCGCGCCCTGCGCGCGAAATCGCGGGCAGGGCCCGCTCCTACAACCTGCCGGGAGGCATGGCTTCTCGTAGGATGGGTGGAGCGAAGCGATACCCATCCTACGCAAAGTACCTCGGCGCAGTTGGAGCGCGCCGGGAGGCATGGCATATCCCGTAGGGCGCATAACCGTTCGCGGTTATCCGCCAATGCACCGAGGCCACAGCCAACGCCCAGGTCAACCCCGGGGCCGCCGGGAACCAAGGCCAAACGGCGGATAACGCCGTAGGCGTTATCCGCCCTACGCCCCCGGCCGAAATGCCGGCCATCCCTCCAAGGCTTGAACCGGGCCGCGCATTGGCCCAGTCTTGAGCCAGACGCCTTACCAAGACATCACAACAACAAGGATATCGTCATGTTCGAAATCACCGCTCACCCGGTGCCGGACGCCGTTCGCCAGCGTGCCTACCTCGACGCGGAGGGCTACCAGCGCCTCTACCGCCAATCCATCGAACAACCGGACGTGTTCTGGGGCGAACAGGCCAGGGCCCTGCTCGACTGGTTCAAGCCCTGGCACTCCGTGCACCACGGCGACCTGGCCCGTGGCCAGGCAAGCTGGTTCAAGGGTGGCCAGCTCAACGTCGCCTACAACTGCATCGACCGCCACCTGGAACAGCGCGGCGAACAGGTCGCCATCATCTGGGAAGGCGACAACCCCGCCGAGTCCGCCCACATCACCTACCGCAAGCTGCACAGCCACGTCTGCCGCCTGGCCAACGTGCTCAAGAGCCGCGGCGTGGAGAAGGGCGACCGGGTGTGCATCTACATGCCGATGATCCCCGAGGCGGCCTACGCCATGCTGGCCTGCGCGCGCATCGGCGCCATCCACTCGGTGGTGTTCGGCGGCTTCTCGCCGGATTCCCTGCGCGACCGCATCCTCGACGCCGACTGCCGCACCGTGATCACCGCCGACGAGGGCGTGCGCGGCGGCAAGTACATCCCGCTCAAGCAGAACGTGGAAAAGGCCCTGCAGGACTGCCCGAACGTCTCCAGCGTGGTGGTGGTGCAGCGCACCCAGGGCAAGGTGCCCTGGGTCGAGGGCCGCGACCTCTGGTACCACGAGGCCCTGCACGGCGCCAGCGAGGACTGCCCGCCGGAGCCCATGGACGCCGAGGACCCGCTGTTCATCCTCTACACCTCCGGCTCCACCGGCAAGCCCAAGGGCGTGCTGCACACCACCGGCGGCTACCTGCTGGGCGCTGCCATGACGCACAAGTACGTGTTCGACTACCACGAGGGGGACATCTACTGGTGCACCGCCGACGTCGGCTGGGTCACCGGGCACAGCTACATCGTCTACGGCCCGCTGGCCAACGGCGCCACCACCCTGATGTTCGAGGGCGTGCCCAGCTACCCGGACGCCTCGCGCTTCTGGCAGGTGATCGACAAGCACCAGGTGAACATCTTCTACACCGCGCCCACCGCCATCCGCGCCCTGATGCGCGAAGGCGAGGAACCGGTGAAGAAAACCTCGCGCGCCAGCCTGCGCCTGCTCGGCTCGGTGGGCGAGCCGATCAACCCCGAGGCCTGGGAGTGGTACTACCACGTGGTCGGCGAGACGCGCTGCCCGATCGTCGACACCTGGTGGCAGACCGAGACCGGCAGCATCCTCATCACCCCGCTGCCCGGCGCCACCTCCCTCAAGCCCGGCTCGGCGACCCTGCCGTTCTTCGGCGTGCAGCCGGTGCTGCTGGACGAACAGGGCAAGGAGATCGACGGCCCCGGCGCCGGCGTGCTGGCCATCAAGGCCAGTTGGCCGAGCCAGATCCGCAGCATCTACGGCGACCACCAGCGCATGGTCGACACCTACTTCAAGCCCTACCCCGGCTACTACTTCACCGGCGACGGCGCACGCCGCGACGAGGACGGCTACTACTGGATCACCGGGCGCGTCGACGACGTGATCAACGTCTCCGGCCACCGCATCGGCACCGCCGAGGTGGAAAGCGCCCTGGTGCTGCACGACGGCATCGCCGAGGCCGCGGTGGTGGGCTACCCCCACGACCTCAAGGGCCAGGGCATCTACGCCTTCGTCACGCCGATGAACGGCACCGAGCCCAGCGACGAATTGAAGCAGGAGCTGCTGGCGCTGGTCAGCAAGGAGATCGGCAGCTTCGCCAAGCCGGAGGTGCTGCAGTGGGCGCCGGGCCTGCCGAAGACCCGTTCGGGCAAGATCATGCGGCGCATCCTGCGCAAGATCGCCTGCAACGAGCTGGACAACCTCGGCGACACCTCGACCCTCGCCGACCCCGGCGTGGTCCAGGGGCTGATCGACAATCGCATCAATAGGTGAGGAGCAGCTGCAAGCTGCAAGCTGCAAGCTGCAAGCTGCAAGCTGCAAGCTGCAAGCTGCAAGGCAGGGTGCCTGCGGTTAAGCTTATGGCGTGCACCACTTGTAGCTTGACGCTTGAGGCTTGCAGCTCGTCGCCATGGAAACCGTTCGCCGTCATATCGAAAGCCAGGTCCTGAGCCTGACCGGACTCGCCCTCGGGGGCGTCGACTTCGAATCCCCCAAGGGCGACCCGGGGCTGTTCGGCCCCGACTCGGCCTGCTGGAAGGTCCATGGCGACTTCAGCTCCATGCTCATCGGCGGCATCAGCGCCCTGCTCCTGCAGATGCTCCACCCCGCCGCCCTGGGCGGCGTGTGGGACCACTCCAACTTCCGCGCCGACATGCTCGGGCGCCTGCGCCGCACCGGCCAGTTCATCTCCACCACCACCTACGGCTCGGTGGCCGACGCCGAGAAGCTGATCGCCCGGGTGCGGCGCATCCACGACGGCGTCAGCGGCACCCTGCCCGACGGCACGACCTACGCGGCCAGCGACCCGGACCTGCTGACCTGGGTGCACGTCGCCGAGGTCAGCTGCTTCCTCAAGTCGCACCTGCGCTACCTGAACCCCGACCTGCCCGGCAGCGAGCAGGACCGCTACTACGACGAGATCGCCCTGGTCGCCGAGCGCCTGGGCGCCCGCGACGTGCCGCGCTCGCGCCAGGAGGTGGCCGAGTACCTGGAACGCATGCGCCCCCGGTTGCGCTACAACGAGCGCACCCGCGACGTGGTCGAGGTACTGCTCGACGCCCCGGCGCCCAGCTCCCTGGCCAGGCCCTTCAGCGCCCTGATGATGCGCGCCGGCATCGACCTGCTGCCGGACTGGGCCGCCGACATGCTCGGCTTCTCCCTGCGCCCGCTGCAGCGCCAGCTGATCCGCGCCAGCGTGAAGCGCAGCGTGCCGCTGCTGCGCTGGGCGGTGCGCAACGGCTCGCTGCACCGCGCGCGCCGGCGCATGGGCCTGCCGCCGCTGCGCTGACCCTCGGGGTCGGCGCCTGACCACCCGGTTCGAGGAGTGGCCCGCCACGCACGGGCTGTGCAACCATGCCGGTTCGTTCGCCGCGGCCCGCGCCGCCCCATGCTGAGGATTCGTGTCATGCAAGATGTCGTCATAGTCGCTGCCACCCGCACCGCCATCGGCAGCTTCCAGGGTTCCCTGTCGGCCCTGCCGGCCCATGAACTGGGCGCCGCGGTGATCCGCCGCCTGCTCGAGCAGACCGGCGTGGCCCCCGAGGCGGTCGACGAAGTCATCCTCGGCCAGACCCTCACCGCCGGCGCCGGGCAGAACCCCGCGCGCCAGGCCGCCATCGCCGCCGGCCTGCCGAACAGCGTACCGGCGATGACCGTCAACAAGGTCTGCGGCTCGGGCCTGAAGGCCCTGCACCTGGCGGCCCAGGCCATCCGCTGCGGTGATGCCGAGGTGGTCATCGCCGGCGGCCAGGAGAACATGAGCCTGTCGCCCTACGTGCTGCCCAAGGCCCGCACCGGCCTGCGCATGGGCCATGCGCAGCTGCTCGACAGCATGATCGTCGACGGCCTGTGGGACGCCTTCAACGACTACCACATGGGCATCACCGCCGAGAACCTGGTGGACAAGTACGGCATCAGCCGCGAAGCGCAGGACGCCTTCGCCGCCGAGTCCCAGCGCAAGGCCGCCGAGGCCATCGCCGCCGGGCGCTTCGAGGCGGAGATCACCCCCATCGAGATTCCCCAGCGCAAGGGCGAGCCGCTGCGCTTCGCCGTCGACGAGCAGGTCCGCGCCGGCACCAGCGCCGAGGCCCTGGGCAAGCTCAAGCCGGCCTTCAGGAAGGACGGCAGCGTCACCGCCGGCAATGCGTCCACGCTCAACGACGGCGCCGCCGCCGTGCTGCTGATGAGTGCCGCCAAGGCCGCCGAGCTGGGCCTGCCAGTGCTGGCGCGTATCGCCGCCTACGCCAATGCCGGCGTCGACCCGGCGATCATGGGCATCGGCCCGGTGTCCGCCACCCGCCGTTGCCTGGACAAGGCCGGCTGGCAGATCGCCGAGCTGGACCTGATCGAGGCCAACGAAGCCTTCGCCGCACAGGCCCTGGCGGTGGGCCAGGAGCTGGGCTGGGACGCCGCCAGGGTCAACGTCAACGGCGGCGCCATCGCCCTGGGCCACCCCATCGGCGCCTCGGGCTGCCGCGTGCTGGTCACCCTGCTGCACGAAATGCTCCGCCGCGATGCCAGGAAGGGCCTGGCCACCCTCTGCATCGGCGGCGGCCAGGGCGTCGCGCTGGCCCTGGAGCGCTGAACCTCGCCGGGCGCGGCCGCACGGTCGCGCCAACTGGGCTATCTTCATTGGGCGGATCGCGCCTTCAAGGATTGCCCATGAACAAACGCGTCATCGTGGTGGAGGATCACCCGGCCATGCGCCTGGCGATCCGCTCGCTGCTCGCCCAGGACCCCCAGTTCGAAATCGTCGGCGAGGCCGACGACGGCAACGCCGGGCTCAACCTGGTGCGCCAGCAAAAGCCCGACCTGGTCATCCTCGACCTCAACCTGCCGGGCATGGACGGCATGGACCTGCTGGCGCGGGTGCACATCTTCGACGAGAACATCCGCCTGCTGGTGCTCAGCTCCCAGGACGAGCGCCTCTACGCCGGGCGCGTGGAGGCCGCCGGCGGGCACGGCTTCGTCAGCAAGAACAAGGACACCGCCGCCATCCTCAATGCCGCGCGCATGCTGGTCGCCGGCTACCGCTGCTTCCCCGAGCGCCCCCTGGGCGCGCCCGGGCAGCCCGGCGACGACCCGGTGGCGATGCTCACCCCGCGCGAGCTGGTGGTGCTGCGCAGCCTGGTGCGCGGCCTGAGCAACAAGCAGATCGCCGAGGAGCTGTTCCTCAGCCAGAAGACCGTCAGCACCTACAAGACGCGCATCCTCGAGAAACTGCAGCTGAGCAGCCTGGTGGACCTGGTGGAGTTCGCCCGCCAGCACAACCTGCAGGCCTGATCGCCGCGACCGACTGCCACGGCTCAGGATTTTGAACTTTGCACGCGTGCCATACTCCGAGGGTACGCCACGACGGAAGACGACTCCCGCTATGCCCAAAGGATTGATTCGCGCGATCGGCACCCTGGTGCTGCTGTTCCTCCTCTATTGCCTGCTGGGCTTCCTGATACTCCCCGGCATCGCCCTGCGCGTGGCCAACCAGCAACTGGCCCAGTACGCCACCGTGCCGGCGCACATCGAGCGCATCGAACTGAACCCCTTCAGCCTGGAGCTGAACGTCTGGGGCCTGCGCATCGGCGCGCCGGGCCAGGAGCAGGTGGCCTTCGAGCGGCTCTACGCCAACCTCGAGCTGGACAGCCTGTGGACGCGCCAGCTGCACCTGGCCGACGTGCAACTGGACAAGCCCCATGGCGAAGTGGTGTTCGCCGAGGACGGCAGCCTCAACCTCACCCGCCTGTTCAAGCTGCCGCCCAGCCAGCCGCAGCCCGAGCAGCCGGACAGCAAGCCCTTCCCGCTGCGCATCCAGCGCATCGCCCTGAGCCAGGGCAGCGTGCACTTCCAGGACAACCGCCCGAGCGAGCAGGTGGACTTCGTCTTCGACCCGCTGGGCTTCGAGCTGAACAACCTCAGCACCCTGCCCGACAGCGGCGCGCAGATGACCCTCAGCGGCACCGGCCCGCACGGTGGCAAGCTCGACTGGAAGGGCGACCTCAGCCTGACCCCGCTCGCCTCCAGCGGCAGCCTGTCGATCCAGGGCATCCCGCTCAAGGCCTGGTGGCCCTATGTGCGCGACAACGTTCCGCTGGAACTGCAGAAAGGCATCCTCAGCGTCGCCACCGACTACAAGCTCGACCTGAGCAAGGACACCCAGCTGCTGCTGGAGAAGACCAGCGCCAACCTGCGCGACCTCGACCTGAAGAGCCCGGCCGGCAAGCCGCTGGTCACCCTGGCCAGCCTCGACGTGGCCGAGACCAGCATGGACCTGGCCAAGCGCGAAGTGGTGGTCGGCCAGATCCGCAGCCAGGGCCTGGAAACCTGGGCCGCCCGCGAGAAGGACGGCCAGCTCGACTGGCAGAAGCTCTTCGCCGACTTCCAGAAGCCCGCGCGCAAGCCGGCGCCGAGCCCGGCCCCCGCCGAACCGCCGGCGCCCGCGGCCGATGCCGCGGCGAAACCCGAGCCCGCCGCCCCGGCCGCCACGCCCGTAGCGGCTGCGGCCAGCCCGGCGCCCGCCAAGGTCGAAACGGCCCCGGCGGAGAAAACCGAAACCCGGGCCGCGGCGAAACCCGAGACCAAGCCTGAAGCCCAAGCCCAAGCCCAAGCCCAAGCCCAAGCCCAAGCCCAAGCCCAAGCCCAAGCCCAAGCCCAAGCCGACCAGGCTGCGGCCGCCGCCGACAAGCCGGCAAGCCCGCCGCCGGAGCCGGCCAAGCCGACCGAGCCGCAGAAACCCTGGCACGTGGTGCTGCGCGACACCCAGTTGCGCGGCTACAAGGTGCACCTGGCCGACCGCGTGCCGGCCAAGCCGGTGGCCCTGGACGTCGGCCCGCTGGACCTCGACCTGCAGGACGTCGACAGCTCGCTGACCCAGGCCCTGCAACTGCGCCTGAAGACCGGCATCGGCAACCGCGGGCAGATCGAGGCCAGCGGCAGCGTCACCCCCAACCCGGTCAGCGCCAGACTCAAGGTCGCCACCCGCGACATCGACCTGCGCCTGGCGCAGTCGTACCTCGAGCCCTTCATCCGCCTGGAACTGCGCAGCGGCTTCCTCGCCAGCAAGCTCGACGTCGACCTCAAGAGCACCGAGCCGCTGGCCTTCAGCGTCGGCGGCAGCGCCGAGGTCAGCCAGTTGCACACCCTGGACACCCTCAAGAGCCGCGACTTCGTCAAATGGCAGAAGCTCACCCTCGACGGGCTGGCCTACAAGCATGGCGACAGCCTGGTGATCCAGAGCCTGTCCTTCGAGCAGCCCTACGCGCGCTTCATCATCAACGAGGACCGCAGCACCAACGTCAGCGAGCTGATCATCGCCCAGCCCGAACAGCCGACGGCCAAGGGCCCCGCCAGCCCGGCCAAGGCTGGCAGCGACAAGCCCCTGGGCATCCACATCGGCGGCATCCGCATCAACGACGGCTCGGCCAACTTCGCCGACCTGACCCTGCGCCCGGACTTCGCCACCGCCATCCAGCAGCTGGGCGGCGAGATCGGCACCCTCGACAACCGCAACCCGCAGCCGGCCAGCGTCGACATCAAGGGCAAGGTCGACAAGTACGCCCCGGTGACCATCAAGGGCAGCCTCAACCCCTTCTCGCCGCTGGAGAAACTGGACATCGCCACCAGCTTCAAGCGCGTCGAGCTGACCACCCTGACGCCCTACTCCGGCAAGTTCGCCGGCTACCGCATCCGCAAGGGCCGGCTCAACCTCGACCTGCACTACCAGATCACCAAGGGCCAGCTGAAGGCCGACAACAAGGTGCTGGTGGAACACCTGCAGCTGGGCGAGAAGGTCGACAGCCCCGACGCCGTCGACCTGCCGGTGAAACTGGCGGTGGCCCTGCTCAAGGACACCAACGGCAACATCGACATCCAGCTGCCGGTGGAAGGCGACCTGAACAACCCGCAGTTCAGCGTCATGCCCATCGTCTGGCAGACCCTGCGCAACCTGGTTCTGCGCGCCGTGCAGGCGCCCTTCAAGTTCATCGCCGGCCTGGCCGCCGGCGGTGGCGACGAGGACCTGGGCAACGTGCCCTTCGCCGCCGGCTCCAGCGAGCTGACGCCCGCCGCCCAGGGCAACCTCGACAAGCTCGCCGGCGCGCTCAAGCAGCGCCCGGCGCTGAAACTGGAAGTCGAAGGGGTCAGCGCCGCCGCGGCCGACGGCCCGCTGCTGGCCGAGCAGCGCCTGCAGCAGGAATTCCGCAGCAACTACTACAAGATGCTGCAGCGCCGCGGCGACAAGGTGCCCAGCGACGCCAGCCAACTGGAGGTGCCGGAAGACCTGCAGCCGGCCTTGCTCGAAGGCATCTACCGCACGCGCCTGAAGAAACAGCCGCCAGCCGAGTGGCAGCAG
This sequence comes from Pseudomonas sp. 273, assembly GCF_029201425.1. Lineage (NCBI taxonomy): Bacteria > Pseudomonadati > Pseudomonadota > Gammaproteobacteria > Pseudomonadales > Pseudomonadaceae > Pseudomonas > Pseudomonas sp. 273. Next base: position 259,219 of record NZ_CP116775.1, on the reverse strand, counting down.
CTGGACAAGGACGAGCGCACCGCCAAGCTGCGCCAGGCGGTGCTCGACTCCTGGAGCGGCAGCCAGCTGCTGTTGCGCAAGCTGGCCCAGGAGCGCGGCGCGCACATCAAGGACTATCTGGTCACCAAGGGCGGCCTGGGGGATGATCGCATCTACCTGATCGACGTCAGCCAGGCCGAGGTGGAAAAGGGCGGCGAGGTCGTCACCCAGCTCCATCTCGACAGCGAATGAGGCGAGCCCCGATGAAGTTCCTGCCCCTGCTGGCCGCCGCCCTGCTGCTGGCCAGCGCCACCGCCCGGGCCGACAGCATGCGCTGCGGCAGCGCCCTGGTCAGCGTCGGCGACCGCGCCTGGGAAGTGGAGCAGAAGTGCGGCGCGCCGGACCACCGCGACGACGTCGGCTACACCCTGGGCGGCTACGATCGCCGCGAGTTCAAGGTCGAGGAATGGGTGTACGGCCCGCGCAACGGCGCCACCTACATCCTCACCTTCGAAGCCAACCGCCTCAAGCGCATCGAATTCAAGCGCGACTGACCCGCGGAGCCCGCATGCGCCCCAGCCTCCTCGCCCTCCCCCTGCTGCTGCTCGCCGCCACGGCGCAGGCCGACAGCTTGCGCTGCGGCAGCCGCCTGATCAGCAGCGGCGACACCACCGGCGACGTGCTCGAGCGCTGCGGCCAGCCAGTGGACCGCTCCTACCTGGGCAACCGCATCGTCGTCGGCGACTGGGGCCAGCGCGAGGAGGTGCGGGTGGAGGAATGGATCTACGGCCCCTGGAACGGCATGCTGTATTTCGTGCGCTTGCGCGGCAACCGCATCGACGCCATCCAGAGCAAGCGCAGCAACTGACAGACAGCGCCCGATGCCGGTGATAGTCTCGCGCCATCACCGCCAAGGACAGGTCGCCCATGCTCATCGTGCCCGCCGAACACCCGCTGGACTGGAAGAAGCCGCCGCTGGTGACGCTGCTGCTGATCCTGCTCAACTGCCTGATCTTCTTCGTCTACCAGGGTGGCGACCGGGCCCGCCAGGAACAGGCCGTGGGCGTCTACCTGGAGCTGGACCTGCTGGGCCGCGAGCGTGCGCTGTTCGGCGAGGCGCTGGCGCGCCGCGAGAAGCTGGACGACAACCAGAAGCGCGCCATCGAGGGCCTGCGCCGCCAGGACCTGGCCTGGCTGATCCTCCGCGACCTGGAGTTCGGCCATGAGCTGCGCGGCCTGCCGGCCTTCCAGCAGGACCCGGCCTGGCAATCGGCGCGGGCCAGCGCCGAGGCCGCGCGCGACCGCCTGAGTTCGCTGCGCTTCGGCTTCATCCCCGCGCAGTTCAGCCTGCAGGGGCTGTTCGGCTCCATGTTCCTGCACGGCGACTTCTGGCACCTGGCCGGCAACATGGTGTTCCTGTTCATCTTCGGCTTCGCCCTGGAAATCGCCCTGGGCCGTCTCAAGTACCTGGCCCTGTACCTGGTCAGCGGGCTCTGCTCCGGCCTGCTGTGGTGGGCGCTGGACCCGGTGTGGGTCACCGGCATCGGCGCCTCCGGCGCCATCTCCGGGCTCATGGGCATGTACATCGGCGTGTACGGGCTGCGGCGCATCCGCTTCTTCTACTGGCTGGGGCCGCTGCTCGGCTACTTCAGCGCGCCGGCGCTGTGGATACTGCCGCTGTGGATGGGCAAGGAGCTCTACGGCCTGCTGCGCGCCGCCGACCACGTCAACTACTACGCCCACCTCGGCGGCCTGGCCTCGGGCTTCCTGCTGGTGTGGCTGCCGCGCCGCTTCGGGCGCCTGGAGGTGGACGAGGCCTACCTGGCCAAGGAAGACCCGGACGCCGCCTTCAAGCGCGACCTGGCGGCGCTGGACGCGCTGATCGGCCGCTTCGCCCTGGACCAGGCGGCGAGCCGCGGCCAGGAGCTGCTGCTGCGCCACCCCGGGCGCCTGCTGCTGGTCGAGCGCCTGTACGGCGTGGCCCTGTCCCGCCAGGACGCCGCGCTGCTCGGCGCCGTGCTCAAGCAATTGTTCGCCCTGCCGCCGAACGAGGCCGCCGGCCTGCTGCGCCGCCTGGCCGACGACAGCGCCGGGGAGAAACAGCGCCAGCTGGCCCACCCCGTGGTGCAACTGCACCTGCTGCAGAGGCTCCTGCAGCTGGAGGACGGGCCGCGGGCCCTGGGGGCCTGGCGGCGCCTGGCGAAGAACGGCCAGCACCCGGCGCAACTGCCGCAGATGACGCTGCAACTGGCCAAGCGCCTCGGCGCCCAGCGCGACAGCCAGGGCCTGCGCGAACTGGCGCAGTTCCTTCGCCAGCGCTACCCCGAGGCCGAACAGACGCGCCAGCTGGCGCTCTACCAGGAGCAGTTGGCGCGCTGACGAAAAAGGCCCCGCCGGCTTGCGCCGACGGGGCCTGGTGCGAAGCCGCCCGGCGTTACAGGCGGTCGCTGAAGTCGCGCACTTCCTGCTCGGCGCGGTCACGGCTCCAGCCGTAACGCTCCTGCAGCTTGCCGACCAGGTATTCGGCATGTCCGTCCGCCACCTTCAGGTCGTCGTCGGTCAGCTTGCCCCACTTCTCCCTGAGGGTGCCGGACAGCTGCTTCCACTTGCCTTTGATCACATCGGTGTTCATGGGGGACTCCCGTTCGCGGGGGGCCCGGGGCGACCCGGGCCCACATGAATCAGTCCACGGCCTTCAGGCCATCGGCGGAGACCGCCGTGACGCCCTTGATGCCCTTCGCGGTCTGGATCGCCAGGTCGCGTTCGGCCTCGGTCTTGACCGTGCCGGACAGGGCCACCACGCCCTTGTTGGTTTCCACCTTGATGCTGGTGCCGCTGATGTCCTTGTTGGCGATCAGGCTGGATTTCACCTTGCTGGTGATCCAGGTATCGGAAACCGCCTCCTCGGTCTTCTGCACGGTGTCATTCGCAGCGAGGGTCGTCGGTTGCGCGAACACCGGGCTGGCGAGCGAGAAGCTCAGGGCGGAAGCGGTGGCAGCGGCAAGGGCCAGTTTGCTGAAACGGTGTTTCATGGCGATCTCTCCTGTACTTTGCAAGGAACTGCGACCATGCCTGGCGGCAGTTTCACAAGGGATATCGCAAGCTCCGGGCCAGCTTTTGCGGAAAGATAAATTCCTTATTATTCAATCAGTTGGATATAAAGACCGACACCGGAACATGGGCAATTTGCACAGTAGGCCCCGCCTGGCCGTGCAAACTGCATGGCCCTAGCCGCCCTGGCGGGCCATCTTCTCCAGCACCTGTTCCAGGCTGGCCACCTCGGCGAGCAGCGGCGAGTCCGGGTAGCGCAGGCGGATGAACGCCAGCAGCTTGCCGGCCGGCTCGAGTTGCCCCAGGCCTTCGGCGAAGCCGCGCGCGGCCATCAGGTAGGCCCGCGGAATCTGCGGGTACTGCGGGAAGCGCTGGTGCAGGTTGCGCAACAGGCTGAGGGCTTCGCGGGCCTTGTGGCGCTGCAGCAGCACCTCGGCGATGCGCTCGCACACCAGCGGGTCGTCCGGCAGGTAGTCGGCCTGCAACTGCCGGGCGTTGAGCAGGGCGCTGGCCGCCAGCTGCGGGTTCAGCCGCGTCGCCAGGGGCAGGTAGAGGGCCAGGTGGGCCAGGCAGGCGTCGCGCTCGTTCAGCCCGTACAGCAACTGGTGGTAGCGCTCGTTCAGGCGCAGGTCCTCGGGGTCCTGGCGCAGGGCCGCCGCCAGGGTCTCCATGGCAGCACCGCCCTGCCCTTCCTTCACCCGCACCTCGGCTTCGGCCAGGGCCCGGCGCCGACGCCATTCGGCCTCGGGGAAGCCTTCCACGACGTCGTCGCCGGCCACCGCGTAGCCCAGCGCGCCCTGGTACTGGAACACGGCGTACCCCATCATCGCGCACATCACCACGCCGAAGTAGCCGAGCAGCGCCACCAGCACCGGCATCAGCACCACCTTGGGCAGGCCGAAGCCGAGCAGCCAGGCCAGGTAGTTCGGCGATTGCCAGAGGATGAACAGGAAGACGCAGAGGATCAGGTAGCGCCAACCCATGGCGCCGATCACCTGGCCGACTTCCACCGGGCTGAGCGCCGAGCCCAGGCTCTTGTCCAGGGCCAGGCGGATGACGCTGGCCGGCAGCACCAGCACCAGGGCGACGTTCACCACCCAGAACAGCGAGGGATTGTCGAAGTCCGCGGCCAGCCAGAGCAGCACCGCGGCCACGACGAACACCGCCAGCTGGCGCAGGAAGGCGCCCAGGCTGGAGAGGTCGAAGGCCTCGCCCAGGCCGGGCGCGTCGTTGCTGCCCAGGCTGACCGCCTCGATAACGCTGTGCAGGTACTTGGTGGCCACGCTCAGCAGGGCCAGCCACAGCAGCAGCATGCTGGGCATGAACAGGCTGGCCAGGGCCAGCGCCGCGGCGAACATCAGCGGGCCCGGCTGCAGGGCGTAGGCGAAGAACTTCGGCAGGCGCTCCCAGAACGGCTGGGCGCTGTTGGCCGCGCCCAGGTACTGCAGGCCGTTGCGGCACAGCGGGCAGGCCGGGGCGTATTCCGGCACGTCGGCGTTCAACGGCACGCAGCAGTCGCCGTAGTGGCGCTGGCACGGCAGGCAGAACCAGGTGGCGGGCTGCGCCTGGTGGTAGTGGCAGTAGTGCTTGTCCATCGGCCTGGCTTTCCTTGCGTGCTGGCGAGGCGCCATTGTCCAGGCAAAAAAAGAGGGCCCGCAAGGGGCCCTCTTTTCATTTTGCTACCGCTTGGAACCTGTTCACGATCTCGCGCGGTGCGCGGCAGATCGTGGACGGGGTTCCTCAGACGCCGGAAGCTTCGGCAGCGGCAACGTCCTTGATGGACAGCTTGATGCGGCCGCGGTTGTCCACGTCCAGCACCAAGACCTTGACTTCCTCGCCTTCCTTGAGCACGTCGGTGACCTTGTCGATGCGCTTGTCGCTGATCTGCGAGATGTGCACCAGGCCGTCCTTGCCCGGCAGGATGTTGACGAAGGCGCCGAAGTCGACGATGCGCTCGACCTTGCCGACGTAGATCTTGCCGATCTCGGCTTCCGCGGTGATGCCCAGGACGCGCTGCTTGGCGGCCTCGGCAGCCTCCTTGGTCTCGCCGTAGATCTTCACGCTGCCGTCGTCCTCGATGTCGATCGAGGCCTTGGTCTCTTCGCAGATGCCGCGGATGGTGGCGCCGCCCTTGCCGATGACGTCGCGGATCTTGTCCGGATCGATCTTCATCGACAGCATGGTCGGGGCGTTTTCCGACAGCTCGGCGCGCGGCTGGGCGATGACCTGGTTCATCTGGCCGAGGATGTTCAGGCGCGCTTCCAGTGCCTGCTCCAGGGCGATCTCCATGATCTCTTCGGTGATGCCGTTGATCTTGATGTCCATCTGCAGGGCGGTGACGCCCTTGTCGGTACCGGCGACCTTGAAGTCCATGTCGCCCAGGTGGTCTTCGTCACCCAGGATGTCGGTCAGGACGGCGAACTTGTCACCTTCCTTCACCAGGCCCATGGCGATACCGGCAACCGGCGCCTTGACCGGCACGCCGGCGTCCATCAGCGCCAGGGAAGCGCCGCACACGGAAGCCATGGAGCTGGAACCGTTGGATTCGGTGATCTCGGAAACCACGCGGATGGTGTAGGGGAACTCGTCCTGCGCCGGCAGCATGGCGGCGACGCCACGGCGGGCCAGGCGGCCGTGGCCGATTTCGCGACGGCCCGGGCTGCCCATGCGGCCGCACTCGCCCACCGAGAACGGCGGGAAGTTGTAGTGCAGCATGAAGGGGTCCTTGCGCTCGCCTTCGAGGGTGTCGAGCAGCTGCGCATCACGGGCGGTGCCGAGGGTGGCGACGACCAGGGCCTGGGTTTCGCCGCGGGTGAACAGGGCCGAACCGTGGGTCTTGCCGAGCACGCCGACTTCGATCTTCAGCGGACGCACGGTGCGGGTGTCGCGGCCGTCGATACGCGGTTTGCCGTTGACGATGTTCTCGCGAACGGTGCGGTATTCCAGCAGGCCGAACACGTCCTTGACTTCGCTGGCCGGGTACTGGCCTTCGCCTTCGCCGGCGAACCTGGCGACGATTTCCTCGCGCAGGGCGTCCAGGGCGGCGTAGCGGTCCTGCTTGATGGTAACGGTGTAGGCCTCGGAGATCGCAGCACCGAACTCGGCCTTGATGGCGTTGACCAGGGCGGTGTTCTCGGCCGGGGCGCTCCAGTTCCAGGTCGGCTTGCCGGCTTCGGTCGCCAGTTCGGCGACGGCGCGGATGACCGCCTGGAATTCTTCATGGGCGTACAGCACGGCGCCCAGCATCTGGTCTTCGGTCAGCTCGTCGGCTTCGGACTCGACCATCAGCACGGCGTCGGAGGTACCGGCCACGACCATGTCGAGGCTGGAGCTCTGCAGTTGCTCGTAGGTCGGGTTGAGGATGTAGCCGACTTCCGGGTGGAAGCCCACGCGGGCGGCACCGATCGGGCCGGCGAAGGGGATGCCGGAGATCGCCAGGGCGGCGGAGGTGCCGATCATGGCGGCGATGTCCGGATCGGTCTTCTTGCCGGTGGAAACGACGGTGCAGACGACCTGCACTTCGTTCATGAAGCCTTCGGGGAACAGCGGGCGGATCGGACGGTCGATCAGGCGCGAGGTCAGGGTTTCCTTCTCGGAAGGACGGCCTTCACGCTTGAAGAAGCCGCCGGGGATGCGGCCGGCTGCGTAGGTCTTCTCCTGGTAGTGGACGGACAGCGGGAAGAAGCCCTTGTTCGGGTCGGCCTGCTTGGCGCCCACGACGGTGACCAGCACGGTGACGTCGTCCATGCTGACCAGCACGGCGCCGGTGGCCTGGCGGGCGATGCGGCCAGTCTCGAGGGTTACGGTCGATTGACCGAACTGGAATTTCTTGGTTACCGGGTTCACGGTGTCTTTACCTTCACTTAGTTGCCTTGGGGGAAATCGTGGAAATGCCGGGAGTCGGACCCGATTACATTCCCTAAAAAGCGAGAAGCCGGGAGCCCGAAGCCGAAGGCCGGTTCGCACCGCCCATCAACTCCAGACTCCCAGCTTCCCACTTCAGGCTTGCCGTCTTAGCGACGCAGGCCCAGGCGACCGATCAGGGCGCTGTAACGAGCAGTGTCCTTGTTCTTCAGGTAGTCCAGCAGCTTGCGGCGCTGGTTGACCATGCGGATCAGGCCACGACGGGAGTGGTGGTCTTTGCCGTTGGCCTTGAAGTGGTCCTGCAGCTTGTTGATGTTGGCGGACAGCAGGGCAACCTGCACTTCCGGGGAACCGGTGTCGCCTTCAGCTTGCTTGTACTCGTTTACGATCTGGGCTTTCTCTTGGACGCTCAGTGCCATGATGGGCTTTCCTCTGAGGTAACAGGCCAGGGACTTTTCCCTGTGTTCATAAAGGAGGTGTGACCGTGCCTGTTGACAGCCACCCTCGGGTTTCCGGCCTTACGACCGAATCAGTCGACGCGGCGCGATACGCCCGTCGTCGGTCACCTCACCGATACCGATGAAGCGACCCTCGTGATCCTGTACCCGCAGCATGCCGAACTTCGGTGCCTCGGGTGCGCGTACCGGCTGCCCATGCAGCCAGTAGTAGGCGCTGTGCTCGGACAGCTGCAGCAGCGGCCAGTGTTCCAGGCCGGCATCCACCGGCAGCAGGAAGCGGTCGAGGGCCTCGTTGCCGCCCTCGGCGTGGGCCTGCACCAGCTCATCCAGCGTCACCGCCTGGGCCAGCCCGAAGGGGCCCGCCTGGGTACGGCGCAGCGCGGCCACATGGGCACCGCAGCCCAGCTCGCGGCCGATGTCCTCGACCAGGGTGCGGATGTAGGTGCCCTTGCTGCAGGAAACGGCCAGGGTGGCGCAGGGCGCCTCGAAGGCCAGCAGTTCCAGGCGCGCAATAGTAACAGAACGCGCCTCGCGCTCCACTACCTCTCCTGCACGGGCCAGCTTGTACAGCGGCTGGCCGTCCTTCTTCAGTGCCGAATACATCGGCGGCACCTGCTCTATCTCGCCGCGGAACCGCGGCAGCACGGCCTCCAGGGCCTCCCGACCGACGGTCACCTGGCGCTCCTCGAGCACCTCGCCCTCGGCGTCGCCGGTGGTGGTGGTGACGCCCAGCCGGGCTACGGTCTCGTAGCCCTTGTCGGCATCGAGCAGGTACTGGGAGAACTTGGTCGCCTCGCCGAAGCACAGCGGCAGCACGCCGGTGGCCAGGGGGTCAAGGCTGCCGGTGTGCCCGGCCTTCTCGGCGTTGAGCAGCCAGCGCACCTTCTGCAGGGCCTGGTTGGAGCTCATGCCGCGCGGCTTGTCGAGCACCAGCACGCCGTCGACCGCACGGCGGATACGTTTCACCTGGGCCACGCCTTACTCCTCGGAACCGCCACCATGGCGACGGTCTTCGGCCACCGCCCGCTCGATCAGCGCCGACAGCTCGGCACCGCGACGGATACTGGCGTCGTAGCTGAAATGCAGCTGCGGCACGGTGCGCAGCTTCATCGCCTTGCCCAGGTGCATGCGCAGGAAACCGGCGGCGTCGTTGAGGATCGAGGTGTTCTGCTTGATCACCTCGGCATTGTCGTCCTGCCCCATCACGGTGATGAACACCTTGGCGTGGGACAGGTCGCGCGCCACGTCGACGCCGGTGATGGTCACCAGGCCCAGGCGCGGGTCCTTGACCTCGCGCTGGATGAGCAGCGCCAGTTCGCGCTGCATCTGATCGCCGATACGCTGGGTACGGCTGTACTCTTTGGCCATTTTCCTAACCTGCTTCCGGCAGCCCGAAGGCACCGGACGAATAAGCGGCAAACGCCCGGGACAGCGGATAGCCGGCCCGGGCGCTGCGATTACGCTCGTCTGCCCTTACAGGGTACGAGCGACTTCGACCTTCTCGAACACTTCGATCTTGTCGCCGACGCGGACGTCGTTGTAGCTCTTCACGCCGATACCGCACTCCATGCCGGCACGGACTTCGGCAACGTCGTCCTTGAAGCGGCGCAGCGATTCCAGCTCGCCCTCGAAGATCACCACGTCGTCGCGCAGTACGCGGATCGGACGGTTGCGGTGCACCAGGCCCTCGGTGACCATGCAGCCGGCGACCGCGCCGAACTTCGGCGAACGGAACACGTCACGCACTTCGGCGATACCCAGGATGTTCTCGCGGACATCGCTGCCGAGCATGCCGGTGAGGGCTTTCTTGACGTCTTCGATGATGTCGTAGATCACGTTGTAGTAACGCATGTCCAGGCCTTCGGCCTCGACGATCTTGCGCGCACCGGCGTCGGCACGGACGTTGAAGCCGAACAGCACCGCGTTGGAGGCCAGCGCCAGGTTGGCATCGGACTCGGTGATGCCACCGACGCCGCCGCCGACCACGCGGACCTGCACTTCTTCGTTGCCCAGGCCGCTGAGCGAGCCCTGCAGGGCTTCCAGGGAACCCCGAACGTCGGCCTTGAGGACGATGTTGAGGGTCTTCTTCTCTTCCTGGCCCATGCTCTCGAAGATGTTTTCCAGCTTCGCCGACTGCTGGCGGGCCAGCTTGACCTCGCGGAACTTGCCCTGGCGGAACAGCGCGACTTCGCGGGCCTTCTTCTCGTCGGCGACCACGGTCACTTCGTCACCGGCATCCGGGGTGCCGTCCAGGCCGAGGATCTCGACCGGGATGGACGGGCCGGCTTCCTTGATCGGCTTGCCGTTCTCGTCGAGCATGGCGCGCACGCGGCCATAGTTGACGCCGCAGAGGATCATGTCGCCCTGGCGCAGGGTACCGTCCTGGACCAGCACGGTGGCCACCGGGCCACGGCCCTTGTCCAGGCGCGACTCGACCACCACGCCACGGCCGGGGGCCGACGGGGTGGCCTTGAGCTCCAGGACTTCGGCCTGCAGCAGTACGGCTTCGAGCAGTTCGTCGACACCGGTACCCATCTTCGCCGAGACCGGCACGAAGGGTGCGTCGCCGCCCCACTCCTCCGGGATCACGTCGAGCGCGGCCAGGCCGTTCTTGATGTTGTCCGGGTTGGCGTCGGGCTTGTCGATCTTGTTGATCGCGACCACGATCGGCACGCCAGCGGCTTTCGCGTGCTGGACGGCTTCCTGGGTCTGCGGCATCACGCCGTCGTCGGCCGCCACCACCAGGATGACGATGTCGGTCGCCTGGGCACCACGGGCACGCATCGCGGTGAACGCGGCGTGGCCGGGGGTGTCGAGGAAGGTGACCATGCCGCGATCGGTTTCCACGTGGTAGGCGCCGATGTGCTGGGTGATGCCACCGGCTTCGCCCGCGGCCACCTTGGCACGACGGATGTAGTCGAGCAGCGAGGTCTTGCCGTGGTCGACGTGGCCCATCACGGTCACCACCGGCGCACGTGATACCGCCTCGCCTTCGAACTTCAGCGACTCGGCCAGTTGCTCTTCCAGGGCGTTCTCGCTGACCAGCTTGACCTTGTGGCCGAGTTCTTCGGCGATCAGCTGGGCGGTCTCCTGGTCGAGTACCTGGTTGATGGTCACCGGGGTGCCCATCTTGAACATGAACTTGACGACTTCGGCGCCCTTCACCGACATCTGCTGAGCCAGCTCAGCAACTGTGATGGTCTCGCCGATACTCACTTCGCGCACAATCGGTCCTGTCGGGCTCTGGAACCCGTGCTGGTTACGCTTCTTCAGCTTCGACTTGCCGCGACCGCCGCCACGACGACCGAAACTGTCATCGTCATCCACGCCGGAGCGGACAACGCGCGGAGCAGTGGTCTTTTCCTTTTCCTTGATCGACGGGCGATGCTGGGCATGCTTGCGATCACGACGCTCGTCTTCCTCGCCACGCTTCGGCGGACGGCGCACTTCGGCTTCCTTCTTGCGCTCATCGCCGGCAGCCGCAGCGGCGGCGGCGGGAGCAGCAGGAACGGCAGCTGCAGCGGCAACGGCCGGCGCCTCGGCAGCGACTGCGGGCGCCGCCGGCTGCGGAGCCTGTTCAGGCTGGCGACGGGACGCTTCCTCGGCCTGACGGCGGGCTTCGGCCTCGGCCTTCTGACGGGCTTCTTCCTCGGCCTTCAGGCGAGCAGCTTCTTCCGCTGCGCGCTGCTCTTCCAGCTCGCGCTGACGCTCGGCCTCGATCTCGTCGGGGCTGCGCTTGACGTAGGTTTTCTTCTTGCGAACCTCGACGCTCACCGTCTTGCTGCCAGCCACCCGCAGGGTGGAAGTGGTCTTACGCTGCAGGGTGATCTTGCGCGGTTCTTCCAGGCGGTCGCCATGGCTACCCTTGAGGTGCGCCAGCAGAGCCTGCTTTTCGTTGTCGGTCACTACCTGCTCGGCACTGCTGTGCGGCAGGCCCGCCTCGCGCATCTGCTGCAGCAGGCGCTCGACCGGCGTATCGACCGTTTTGGCCAGTTCTTTCACCGTGACTTGCGTCATGCATTTCTCTCCTCAGGCCGCGAATGCTTACTCGAACCAATGGGCCCGGGCGGCCATGATCAACTTGCCGGCACGCTCTTCGTCCATGCCGTCGATGTCGAGCAGGTCGTCGATCGACTGCTCGGCAAGATCTTCACGGGTGGTTACGCCACGCAGCACCAGGTCCAAGGCCAGCTCTTTGGTCATGCCATCGAGGCTGAGCAGGTCTTCGGCCGGTTGCGCGTCGGCAAGTTTTTCCTCGGTCGCGATGGCTTTGGTCAACAGACGGTCCTTGGCGCGCGAGCGCAGCTCGTTGACGATGTCTTCGTCGAAGCCGTCGATGTTGAGCATCTCTTCCATCGGTACGTAGGCGATTTCTTCCAGGGTGGTGAAGCCTTCCTCGACCAGCACCTGGGCCAGCTCCTCGTCGACATCCAGCTCGTCGACGAAGCGCTGCAGGATGTCACCGGTCTCGGCCTGCTGCTTGGCCTGGATGTCGGCCTCGGTCATCACGTTCAGCGTCCAGCCGGTCAGTTGGCTGGCCAGGCGGACGTTCTGGCCGCTGCGGCCGATGGCCTGGGCCAGGTTGTCCTCGGCGACGGCGATATCCATGGTGTGGGTATCTTCGTCGACGATGATCGCCGCCACTTCGGCCGGGGCCATGGCGTTGATGACGAACTGCGCCGGGTTGTCGTCCCAGAGCACGATATCCACGCGCTCACCACCCAGCTCGCCGGATACGGCCTGAACGCGCGAACCACGCATGCCGATGCAGGCACCCTGCGGGTCGATGCGCTTGTCCTTGGAGCGTACCGCGATCTTGGCGCGCGAACCCGGGTCCCGGGCGGCGGCCATGACATCGATCAGCTGCTCGGCGATTTCCGGCACCTCGATGCGGAACAGCTCGATCAGCATCTCCGGCGCGGTGCGCGAGAGGACCAGTTGCGGGCCGCGGTTCTCGCTGCGGATTTCCTTGAGCAGGGCACGCACGCGGGTGCCGACGCGGAAGGTCTCGCGCGGGATGATCTGGTCGCGGGCCAGCAGCGCTTCGGCGTTGTTGCCCAGGTCGACGATGACGTTGTCGCGGGTGACCTTCTTGACGGTGCCGGAGATGATCTCGCCGACCTTCTCGCGGTAGGCGTCGACCACTTGGGCGCGCTCGGCCTCGCGGACCTTCTGCACGATGACCTGCTTGGCGGTCTGGGCGGCGATGCGGCCGAACTCGATGGACTCGATCTTCTCTTCGATGACGTCGCCGGCCTTGGTGCCCGGATGGCTTTCCTGCACGTCCTCGACGGTCAGCTCGGCGGCCGGGTTGGAGTAGTCCTCGTCTTCGACCACGGTCCAGCGGCGGAAGGTGTCGTAGTTGCCGTTGGCGCGGTTGATCTGCACGCGCAGGTCGACCTCGTCCTCGAAACGCTTCTTGGTGGCGGTCGCCAGAGCCAGTTCCAGCGCTTCGAAAATCACGCCGGGCGGTACGCCCTTCTCGTTGGACACCGACTCAACAACCAGCAGTACTTCTTTGCTCATCGTACGCCTCGCCTTTCAATCCATTGGAATCCGCTTGATCCGCGGCTCACTCAAATCGGGGAATGATGTTGGCCTTATCGATCGAATCGATCGGCAGCAGGTATTCGTGGTCCTCCACCAGGACCACCACGTCCTGCTCCTCCACACCGCGGAGGATGCCCTGGAAGTTGCGCCGCCGCTCGAAGGGCACGCGCAGCTTGATCTTCACTTGCTCGCCAACGTAGCGGGCGAACTGCTCGAGGGTGAACAGCGGACGGTCCATGCCCGGGGAGGAAACCTCCAGGGTGTATTCGCCGCTGATCGGGTCTTCGACATCCAGCACGCCGCTGACCTGACGACTGACGGTTTCGCAGTCCTCGATCAGGATGCCGTCGGCCTTGTCGATATAGACCCTCAGCAGGGAATGACGTCCCTGGGACAGGAACTCGAGGCCCCAGCACTCGTAGCCGAGCGCCTCTACCACAGGGGCCAGCAAGGCCTGCAACTGTTCTAGCTTGCTCGACACCTGATCGCCTCGCGTATGCCGTAGAAACGAAAAATGGGCGAAACGCCCATCCCTAAAGGGCCGCCCTGCATCGGCGGCGCGGACTGTCCAGCTAGCAAAAAGCCCCTGAAAAGGGGCTCTGCCATAACTGGTTGCGGGAGCTGGATTTGAACCAACGACCTTCGGGTTATGAGCCCGACGAGCTACCAGACTGCTCCATCCCGCGTCAAAGCTGGTGCGAAATTATACGGTTACACCTTATCCAGGTCAACCAACGCACCGGAAACGAAAGCCCCGCGTGCGGGGCTTCGTATATGGTACCGAGGAGGGGACTCGAACCCCTACAGCCTATGGCCACTACCACCTCAAGGTAGCGTGTCTACCAATTCCACCACCTCGGCAAAAACCTTTGCCTTACTTCTGCTCAGGAGCTGCGGGCACGTCACCGTTGCCAGCTGCCGGGACTTGTTGCTGCCCCTGGGTCGCCGGCACGTCGGAGGTTGCCGGGACCTTCTCCTGCTTCTGCTCCATCACTGCCGGATCAGGAAGTCCGATGTGACGTATCATATCAGCTTTTTCTTTAGCGAAATACGCTAAACCCAAGCTGGTAATGAAAAAAACTGCAGCCAGTACAGCAGTAAAACGACTGAGGAAGGTTGCAGAACCCTGGCTACCGAAAACGGTACCCGAGGCACCGGAACCAAAGGAGGCACCGGCATCCGCACCCTTGCCATGCTGAAGCAGGACCAGTACAACCAGACCCAGCGCCATCAGCAGGTGAATCACGATTACAACTGTTTCCAGCATCTTCAGCTTCCCGCGGCGCGACAGATCGCACCGAACTCATCCGCATTCAGGGAGGCACCACCAATCAGCCCCCCATCGATGTCCGGCATGCCGAACAGCTCGACCGCATTCGCCGCCTTGACGCTACCGCCATAAAGCAGGCGAACCCCGCGGGCGACCTCGGCATTTTCCGCCGCCAATTGCGCACGGATGGCCGCATGTACTTCCTGAGCCTGCTCGGGCGAAGCGGTCAGCCCCGTCCCGATGGCCCACACGGGCTCGTAAGCCACTACGGCGCGGGAGAAAGCCCCGACGCCCAAATCCTCTATCACCGAACCCAGCTGGCGCCCCACGACCTCGAGGGTCTTGCCGGCTTCGCGCTGCTCGCGGGTCTCACCCACGCACAACACCGGAACCAGGCCACAGGATTGCGCCGCCGCGAACTTGCGACCGATGACCTCGTCGCTTTCGCCCAGAACCTGGCGGCGCTCGGAGTGCCCCACCAGAACCAGGGAACAACCGGCATCGACCAGCTGACTGGCTGCAACCTCACCCGTGAGGGCACCTTGCATCGGCTCGACTGCGCAATTCTGCGCACCAACCGCAACCGACTTGCCATCCAGCCCTTGCAGGACCTGGTTGATGTACAGACAAGGCGGCAGAACCGCCACATCGACACCTGTAGGCAGAGCCAGTTGTCGCAAGCCTTTGATCAGCTCCGCAACACTGGAGCGGGTACCGTGCATTTTCCAGTTCCCGGCCACTAAGGGTCGACGCATGCTGTACCTCGCTGAGCAAAGTGGGCGCAGATGTTACTCGACAAAAATCAGACTGACAAGAGAAATCAAGCACATACCTCGGTAACGACCTTCGCCAGCTGTTCGGCGTAGGCACGCACCCTGCTCTCTTCGTCGCCCTCGACCATCACCCGCACCAGCGGCTCGGTGCCGGACTTGCGCAGCAGCACGCGGCCGCGGCCAGCCATGCTTTCGGTGACGCGCGCGCAGGCTTCCTTGACCGCCGGATGCTCGATGGGATCGACGTCCTTGCCCTGGTAGCGCACGTTGATCAGCACCTGCGGGAACTTGCGGATGCCCTGGCGCGCCTCGGCCAGGGTCTGGCCGCGGCTCTTCAGCGCCATCAGCACCTGCAGCGCGGCGATGATGGCATCCCCGGTGGTGGTGTGTTGGGCGCAGACCACGTGGCCGGAGTTCTCGCCGCCCAGTTGCCAGCCGCGCCCCAGCATTTCCGCCATCACGTAGCGGTCACCGACCTTGGCCCGGGTGAAGGGGATCTGCAGGTCGGCCAGGGCCAGCTCCAGGCCCAGGTTGCTCATCAGCGTGCCGACCACGCCGCCCTGCAGGCGGTTGCGCTCCTGCATGTCGCGGGCGATCAGGAAGAGGATCTCGTCGCCGTCCACCACCGCGCCGGTGTGGTCGACCATCATCACGCGGTCGCCGTCGCCGTCGAAGGCGATGCCCATGTCGGCCTGCTCGGCGATGACCGCCGCCTGCACCGCGGCGACGTGGGTGGAACCGCAGTTGTCGTTGATGTTCAGGCCGTTGGGCTGCACGCCGATCACCGAGACCTGGGCACCCAGCTCGCGGAACACGCTGGGCGCGACCTTGTAGGTGGCGCCGTGGGCGCAGTCGACGACCAAGCGCAGGCCGGAGAAATCGGTGCTGGTGGGCACGCTGCTCTTGCAGAACTCGATGTAGCGGCCGGCGGCGTCGTTGATCCGCGAGACCTTGCCCAGGCGCGCGGAATCCACCACGGTCATGGGGGTGTCGATGAGTTCCTCGATCATCAGTTCGACTTCATCCGGCAGCTTGGTGCCCTGGCCGGAGAAGAACTTGATGCCGTTGTCGTCGTGGGGGTTGTGCGAGGCGCTGATGACGATGCCCGCCTCGGCGTGGAAGGTGCGCGTCAGGTAGGCGATGCCCGGGGTCGGCATGGGGCCCAGCAGCATCACGTCGGCGCCGGCGGCCGACAGGCCGGCCTCCAGGGCCGATTCGAACATGTAGCCGGAAATCCGCGTGTCCTTGCCCACCAGCACGCGGCACTTGCCCTGCTGGCGGAAGGCCATACCCACCGCCCAGCCCAGCTTGAGCACGAAGTCCGGCGTGATCGGCGGCGTGCCGACGCGGCCACGGATGCCATCGGTACCGAAATATTTCCTGCTCATGCTGTCTGTCCTTCTTCCTTAGCTTGTTCCACCGCATCGATCATGCGGACCACATCCACCGTTTCGGCAACGTCGTGCACGCGGATGATCCGCGCACCCTTGGCCACGGCCAGCGCCGCCAGCGCCAGGCTGCCATACAGGCGGTCACCGACCTCGCGCCCCAGGGCGCGGCCGATCATGCTCTTGCGCGACACTCCGACCAGCAGCGGGCAGCCCAGTTCCAGCAGACGCTCCATGCGCTGGAACAACACCAGGTTGTGCGCCTGGGTCTTGGCGAAGCCGAAGCCGGGGTCGAGCACCAGGCGCTCGCGCGCGATCCCCGCCGCCTCGCAGACGGCGATGCGCTCGGCGAGGAAATCATGCACCTCGGCCAGGATGTCGGGGTAGCGCGGGTCGTTCTGCATGGTGCTCGGCTCGCCGCGCATGTGCATCAGGCACACGGCCAGGCCGGCATCCACCGCGGCATCCAATGCGCCATCGCGCTGCAGCGAGCGCACGTCGTTGATCAGCCCGGCGCCCAGGCGCGCGGTCTCGCGCATCACGGCGGGCGTCGAGGTATCGACGGAAATCACCACGTCCAGTTCGCGGGCGATGGCTTCCACCACCGGCGCCACGCGCTCCAGTTCCTCGGTCGGCGACACCAGGCGCGCCCCCGGGCGGGTCGACTCGCCACCCACATCGATCAGGCTGGCGCCGGCCTCGACCATCTCGGCGGCATGGCGCAACGCGACGTCGCGCTGGCTGAAGCGGCCGCCATCGGAGAAGGAGTCCGGGGTGACGTTGAGGATACCCATGACATGGGTACGCCCTAAATCAAGAACCCGGTTGCCGCAAGGCAACCGGGTCGGGTACAGCTCGAAACTCATCTGGTGCTCTCAGTGCTCGCCGGCGGGGCCCCCGATGGGGTTTTCCTTGCGGCCCCCCTCGTCGCGGCTGGCGCTCGCCGAACCGGAGGAACCGGAACCGCCGCCCTGCCAGTCGCGCGGCTCACGCGGCACGCGGCCGGCCATGATGTCCTCGATCTGGTCGGCGTCGATGGTCTCGTACTTCATCAGCGCGTCGGCCATCATGTCCAGCTTGTCGCGGTTCTCGTCCAGCAGGCGCTTGGCGGTGCCGTAGCAGTCGTCGATGATGCGCCGCACTTCCTGGTCGATCAGCTTCGCAGTCTCGCCAGAGACGTTGGCATGCTGGCTGCCGGCGCTGCGGCCGAGGAACACCTCGCCCTCCTCTTCGGCGTACATCAGCGGGCCGAGCTTCTCGGACAGGCCCCACTTGGTGACCATGTTCCGCGCCAGCTGGGTGGCACGCATGATGTCGTTGGAGGCACCGGTGGTGACGCCTTCGAAGCCGAGGGTCATCTCTTCCGCGATACGGCCGCCGAACAGCGAGCAGATCTGGCTTTCCAGGGCGCGCTTGGACAGGCTGTAGCGGTCCTCCTCGGGGAGGAACATGGTCACGCCCAGGGCGCGGCCGCGGGGGATGATGGAAACCTTGTAGACCGGGTCGTGCTCCGGCACCAGGCGGCCGACGATGGCGTGGCCGGCCTCGTGGAAGGCGGTGTTCTTCTTCTCTTTCTCGGACATGACCATGGTCTTGCGCTCGGCGCCCATCATGATCTTGTCCTTGGCCAGCTCGAACTCGCGCATGTCGACGATGCGCTTGTTGGAACGGGCGGCGAACAGCGAGGCTTCGTTGACCAGGTTGGCCAGGTCGGCGCCGGAGAAGCCCGGGGTACCGCGGGCGATCACCGCGGCGTCGACGTTGTCGCCCAGCGGGACCTTGCGCATGTGCACCTTGAGGATCTGCTCGCGGCCGCGGATGTCCGGCAGGCCGACCACCACCTGGCGGTCGAAGCGGCCCGGGCGCAGCAGCGCCGGGTCGAGCACGTCCGGACGGTTGGTCGCGGCGATGACGATGATGCCGTCGTTCATCTCGAAGCCGTCCATCTCCACCAGCAGCTGGTTGAGGGTCTGCTCGCGCTCGTCGTGACCGCCGCCCAGGCCGGCGCCACGATGGCGGCCGACGGCGTCGATCTCGTCGATGAAGATGATGCAGGGTGCGTGTTTCTTGGCCTGGTCGAACATGTCACGCACGCGGGAGGCGCCCACGCCGACGAACATCTCGACGAAGTCGGAACCGGAGATGGTGAAGAACGGCACCTTGGCCTCGCCGGCGATGGCCTTGGCGAGCAGGGTCTTGCCGGTACCGGGCGGGCCGACCATCAGCACGCCACGCGGGATACGGCCGCCCAGGCGCTGGAACTTGCCCGGATCGCGGAGGAACTCGACCAGCTCGCTGACCTCTTCCTTGGCCTCGTCGCAGCCGGCGACGTCAGCGAAGGTGGTCTTGACCTGGTCCTCGGACAGCAGGCGCGCCTTGCTCTTGCCGAAGCTCATCGGGCCGCCGCGGCCACCGCCGCCGCCCTGCATCTGGCGCATGAAGAACATGAACACGGCAATGATCACCAGGATCGGGAAGCTCGCCACCAGCAGTTGCGTCCAGATGCTCTGCTGCTCGGGCTGCTTGCCCTCGATGACCACGTTGTTGTTGACCAGGTCGCCGATCAGGCCGTTGTCCTGGATCGCCGGGCGGACGGTCTTGAAGGTATCCCCGTCCTGGCGCTTGCCAGTGATCACGTAGCCGTCGACGGTAACCCGCTCGACCTTGCCTTCCTTCACCTGCTGGATGAAGTCCGAATAGTTGAGCGTCTGCGGCTCGCTCGGACTGGAGAAGTTGTTCATCACGGTGACCAGCACCGCCGCGATGATCAACCACAGGATCAGGTTCTTTGCCATGTCGTTCAATTGATTACCCTCTGAAGCCGGCTCCGCCCTGGAAACCGCTTCACACGACGGCCAGACTCCTTCCGGCCAAATTACTACACAACCCCTAGCGACGTAGGAGGCGTCTGTAACCCTTTATGAACCCCGGCGCAAGCCGGTACAAGCCCTACTTGCGTGGAGTGGACGGGCAGACGGCCCATTCGTCGCAGTCTAGGCTCCGCGGAAGCCCCGCGCGAGCAGATATTGCTCGCGGGAACGGTCGCGGGAGGACAGCGGCTTGCGCATCTGCACCTTCTCGAAATTCTCGCGGACCATCTTCAGGTAAGCGTCGAAGCCCTCGCCCTGGAAGATCTTGATCAGGAAATCGCCACCCGGGCGCAACACCCGGGTGCACAGGTCCAGCGCCAGCTCGCAGAGGAACATGGCCCGGGGCATGTCCACGGCGGGCAGTCCACTCATATTGGGGGCCATATCGGAAATCACAAGGTCCACCGGATTTTCGCCGATGGCCTGGAGCAGCTGGGCGAACACCGCATCCTCGGTGAAGTCGCCCTGGATGAAGGTGACGTCCGGGATGCTGTCCATCGGCAGGATGTCCGAGGCGATCAGCGTGCCCTTGTCGCCGATCACCCGGCTGGTGACCTGCGACCAGCCGCCCGGCGCGGCGCCGAGGTCGACCACGGTCATGCCCGGGCGCAGGATGCGATCCTTCTCCTGGATCTCCAGCAGCTTGTAGCTGGCGCGCGAGCGGTAGCCGTCGCGTTGCGCCATCTTCACGTAAGGATCGTCGAAGTGTTCTTTCAGCCAGCGATGGCTAGTCTTGGAACGGGCCACGTATTACCTCGTCTGAGCGGCACCCGGTCGAATCGTAATTCGGGTAAGATATCCGCCTTTTTTCCCCAGGGGTCTGATTATGGCGCTCACTCAGGAGCAGAAGAAACAGTTCAAATCTATCGGCCACCACCTGAAGCCTGTATTGACCGTTGCCGAAAACGGCCTTACCGAAGGCGTCATGGCCGAGCTCGAGCGTGCGCTCAACGATCACGAACTGATCAAGGTACAGTTCCGCATCACCGAGCGCGACGACCGCCGCGCGCTGATCGACGAACTGTGCAGCAACGGCAGCTGCGAGCTGGTCCAGGCCATCGGCAAGATGGCCCTGGTCTACCGCCGCAATCCCAAGCCGAACCGCAACCTGTCGAACGTCAGCCGCTACAGCGGCCTGTGACAGTGCAGGCCGGGCGCCCAGGCGCCCTGGCCAAGGCCCCGCCGGCCGGCGCTCAGCGCGCCGCGTCCCGCCCCGGCACCGGTTGCAGCACCAGCAGCACGCCGCACAGGGCCAGCACCAGGTAGTTGAACAGCAGCCAGCGCTGGGCATCCGGCGCCAACTGGTTCACCACCAGGTAGCTCGCCACCATCGCCAGCACGGTCAGCAGCAGCTGCCCGCGCATCTCGCGCCAGAGGCTGCCCAGGCCCTGCGCCGTCACCAGCACCAGCGCCTGCAGCAGCGCGCAGAAACCGGCGAAGCCGACCAGCAGCGGCGTCAGCGCATCGGCCACCGACTGCACCAGCAGCGGCGCCAGGCCGACCTTCTGCAGCGCCGGCAGGACCACGAAACGCAACAGCCAGAGGCCGCCGACCCAGAAGGTCTGGGCCAGCAACCAGCTGGCTGCGGCGGCTTTCAGCGGACGCGACTCAGGCGTGGCGGACTTCAACGATCTCGTACTCGACGTCGCCGCCAGGGGTCCTGACCAGCACCGCGTCGCCCTCGGTCTTGCCGATCAGCGCACGGGCAATCGGCGAGTTGACCGAGATCTTGCTGCGCTTGATGTCGGCCTCGTCGTCGCCGACGATCTGGTAGGTCACGGTCTCGTCGGTCTCGACGTTGGCGATGTCCACGGTGGTCCCGAAGATCACCTTCCCGGTATGCGGGATGGTGGTCACGTCGATGATCTGCGCGTTGGACAGCTTGGCCTCGATGTCGCGGATGCGCGCCTCGGACATGCCCTGCTGCTCGCGGGCCGCGTGGTACTCGGCGTTCTCCTTGAGGTCGCCCAGCTCACGCGCCTCGGCGATGGCCTGGGTGATCTGCGGGCGCAGAACGGTCTTCAGGTGTTTCAGTTCTTCTTCCAGGGCGCGGGCGCCCTGGACGGTCATCGGGAATTTGCTCATGCGTTGATTCCTGCATGCAGATCCTGCAGCCGGCGAACGGTCTTCTCGGGACCGAACTTGAGCGCCTCGCAGATCGCCTGCCCCGCCGCGATGGTGGTGGTGCAGTAGATCTTGTGCTGCAGGGCGTTACGACGGATCGAATAGGAGTCGGCGATCGACTGGCGACCTTCGGTGGTGTTGATGATCAGGGTGACTTCGTCGTTCTTGATCATGTCGACCACGTGCGGACGGCCTTCGGTCACCTTGTTCACCCGGCGGACCGGCAGGCCGGCCGCTTCGATCACCTTGGCGGTACCGGCGGTGGCGACCACCTCGAAGCCCAGCGCGACCAGGTCACGGGCGACCTGGACGGCCTGCGGCTTGTCGTCCTCGCGGACGCTGATGAAGGCGCAACCGGCGTTCGGCAGGATTTCGCTGGCGCCCAGCTGGGCCTTGGCGAAAGCCTCGCCGAAGCTGTCGCCCACGCCCATGACCTCGCCGGTGGACTTCATCTCCGGGCCGAGGATGGGGTCGACGCCAGGGAACTTGGCGAACGGGAACACCGCTTCCTTGACGCTATAGTACGGCGGGATCACCTCTTCGGTGAAGCCGACTTCGGCAAGGCTCTTGCCGGCCATGACGCGGGCCGCGATCTTGGCCAGGGACTCGCCGATGCACTTGGAGACGAACGGCACGGTACGCGAGGCGCGCGGGTTCACCTCGATGACGTAGATGTCTTCGCCCTGCACGGCCATCTGCACGTTCATCAGGCCGACGACGCCCAGCTCCAGGGCCATTTTCTTGACCTGCTCGCGGATCTCGTCCTGGATGTGCCTGGGCAGCGAGTACGGCGGCAGCGAGCACGCGGAGTCACCGGAGTGCACGCCGGCCTGCTCGATGTGCTGCATGATGGCGCCGATCACCACGTTCTCGCCGTCGCAGACCGCGTCGATGTCGACTTCGATGGCGCAGTTCAGGAAGCGGTCCAGCAGCACCGGGCTGTCGTTGGAGACCTTCACAGCCTCGCGCATGTAGCGCTTGAGCTCTTCTTCCTGGTAGACGATTTCCATCGCCCGGCCGCCCAGCACGTAGGACGGGCGCACCACCATCGGGTAGCCGATGTTCTTCGACAGGCTCAGGGCCTCGTCTTCGCTGCGCGCGGTGGCGTTGGCCGGCTGGCGCAGGTTCAGGCGCTGGACCATCTGCTGGAAGCGCTCGCGGTCCTCGGCGCGGTCGATGGCGTCGGGGCTGGTGCCGATGATCGGCACGCCGGCTTCTTCCAGGGCGCGGCAGAGTTTCAGCGGGGTCTGGCCGCCGTACTGGACGATCACGCCCTTGGGCTGCTCGACGCGGACGATCTCCAGCACGTCTTCCAGGGTCACCGGCTCGAAGTACAGGCGGTCGGAAGTGTCGTAGTCGGTGGAGACGGTCTCCGGGTTGCAGTTGACCATGATGGTCTCGTAGCCGTCTTCGCGCATCGCCAGCGCGGCGTGCACGCAGCAGTAGTCGAACTCGATGCCCTGGCCGATGCGGTTCGGACCTCCGCCCAGGATCATGATCTTGTCGCGGCCGGACGGGTTGGCCTCGCACTCTTCCTCGTAGGTCGAGTACATGTAGGCGGTGTCGGTGGCGAATTCGGCGGCGCAGGTGTCCACGCGCTTGTAGACCGGCAGCACCTTCAGCTTGTGGCGGTGGTTGCGCAGGTTCTTCTCGGTCACGCCGAGCAGCTTGGCCAGGCGCGCGTCGGAGAAGCCCTTGCGCTTGAGCTTGCGCATCAGGTCGGCGTCGATGCCGGACAGGCCGAGGGTCTTGACCTTCTCTTCTTCCTTGATCAGGTCCTCGATCTGCACCAGGAACCACTCGTCGATCTTGGTCAGGGCGAAGACTTCCTCGATGCTCTTGCCGGCGCGGAAGGCGTCGGCCACGTACCAGATGCGCTCGGCGCCCGGCACGGTCAGCTCGCGGCGCAGGATGCCCTCGGCTTCCGGGTCGGCCAGGTCGAGCTTCGGATCGAAGCCGGCAACGCCCACTTCCAGGCCGCGCAGGGCTTTCTGCACCGACTCCTGGAAGGTACGGCCGATGGCCATGACCTCGCCCACGGACTTCATCTGGGTGGTCAGGCGGGCGTCGGCTTTCGGGAACTTCTCGAAGGCGAAGCGCGGCACCTTGGTCACGACGTAGTCGATGGCCGGCTCGAAGGAGGCCGGGGTACGGCCGCCGGTGATGTCGTTCTGCAGCTCGTCGAGGGTGTAGCCGACGGCCAGCTTGGCGGCGATCTTGGCGATCGGGAAGCCGGTGGCCTTGGAGGCCAGGGCCGAGGAGCGCGACACCCGCGGGTTCATCTCGATCACGACCATGCGCCCGGTGTCCGGGCAGATGCCGAACTGCACGTTGGAACCGCCGGTCTCCACGCCGATCTCGCGCAGCACCGCCAGGGAGGCGTTGCGCATGATCTGGTATTCCTTGTCGGTCAGGGTCTGCGCCGGGGCCACGGTGATGGAGTCACCGGTGTGCACGCCCATGGGGTCGAAGTTCTCGATGGAGCAGACGATGATGCAGTTGTCCTTCTTGTCGCGGACAACCTCCATCTCGTATTCCTTCCAGCCGATCAGCGACTCGTCGATCAGCAGCTCGTTGGTCGGCGACAGGTCCAGGCCGCGGGCGCAGATCTCCTCGAATTCCTCGCGGTTGTAGGCGATGCCGCCACCGGTGCCGCCCATGGTGAAGGACGGACGGATGATGCAGGGGAAGCCGACCTGCTCCAGCACGCCGTAGGCTTCTTCCATGCTGTGGGCGATGCCCGAGCGCGGGCAGGCCAGGCCGATGGCCTTCATGGCCTTGTCGAAGCGCGAACGGTCCTCGGCCTTGTCGATGGTGTCGGCGTTGGCGCCGATCATCTCGACGCCGAACTTCTCCAGCACGCCGTGGCGCTCGAGGTCCAGCGCGCAGTTCAGCGCGGTCTGGCCGCCCATGGTCGGCAGCAGCGCGTCGGGGCGCTCCTTCTCGATGATCTTGGCCACGGTCTGCCACTTGATCGGCTCGATGTAGGTGGCGTCGGCCATGGCCGGGTCGGTCATGATGGTGGCCGGGTTGGAGTTCACCAGGATGACGCGGAAGCCTTCTTCCTTCAGGGCCTTGCAGGCCTGTGCGCCGGAGTAGTCGAACTCGCACGCCTGGCCGATGACGATGGGGCCGGCACCGAGGATCAGGATGCTCTTGATGTCTGTACGCTTGGGCATGGGACTCTCGTTGCAATATTCAGGAAAGGGTTGCGCTGGCCAGCTTCACGCCGAAGCCGACGAACAGGGCGCCGACGCCACTCGAGGCGCCGGCCGCCAGCCGCTGCCGGCGGCGGAACCAGGCCGCCAGGCGCACACCGGAAAAGATCAGGAAGCTGAGGTAGAGGGCGCTGATGACCTCGAGGATCGTGCCCAGCACCAGGAACGACACGCCGGGGTAGGCATAGCCGGGGTCGACGAACTGGATGAAGAAGGACACGAAGAAGAGGATCGCCTTGGGGTTGGACAGGCTCAGCAGCAGCGCCTTGCGGAACGGCTGGGCGACGTCCACGTCCTTCACCGGGGCGGCCTGTTCCAGCGGCTGGCGCAGCTTCTGCAAGCCGCCGCGGAGCATGCCCAGGCCCAGGTAGAACAGGTAGGCGGCGCCGGCATACTTCAGGCCGAGGAACAGCATCGGCTCGGCCTTGAGCAGCGAGGCGATGCCCAGGGCCGACAGCAGCATCAGGATGGCATCGCCCAGGAACACCGCGCTGGCCGCCCGGTAGCCGCCGGCGACGCCACGCTGGGCGGCGGTGGCCAGCACGAACAGCGAGTTCGGGCCCGGCAGCAGGACGATGAACAGCGTACCCAGGACGTAGGTCCAGAGGTCGGTGATTCCCAGGGTCGGCATCATCTTCGCTTACCTCTTCGCAGATCTCAGCGACGCTCGGCCATGGCCGAGATGAAACGGTCGAACAGCGGCGCCACGTCGTGCGGGCCGGGGCTGGCTTCCGGGTGGCCCTGGAAGCTGAAGGCCACCTTGTCGGTGCGCTCGATGCCCTGCAGGGTACCGTCGAACAGCGACTTGTGGGTGGCGCGCAGGTTGCCCGGCAGGGTTTCCTCGTCCACCGCGAAGCCGTGGTTCTGGCTGGTGATCATCACCACGCCGGAATCCAGGTCCTGCACCGGGTGGTTGGCACCGTGGTGGCCATGGCCCATCTTCAGGGTCCTGGCGCCGGAGGCCAGGGCCAGCAGCTGGTGGCCGAGGCAGATGCCGAAGACCGGGATCTCGGTGTCGAGGAACTCGCGGATGGCCTGGATGGCGTAGTCGCACGGCTCGGGGTCGCCGGGGCCGTTGGAGAGGAAGATGCCGTCCGGGTTCAGCGCCAGCACTTCGCTGGCCGGGGTCTGCGCCGGCACCACGGTCAGGCGGCAGCCGCGGGCGACCAGCATGCGCAGGATGTTCAGCTTGACGCCGAAGTCGTAGGCGACCACGTGGTAGGGCAGCTCGGCGGCGGGGATTTCCGGGTGGCTGTCGGTTTCCAGGTTCCACACGCTGGAGCGCCACTCGTAGCGCTCGGTGGAGGACACCACCTTGGCCAGGTCCATGCCTTTCAGGCCGGGGAAGGAGCGCGCCAGTTCCAGCGCCTTTTCCTCGGTGGCGTCGTCGCCGGCCAGGATGCAGCCGTTCTGCGAGCCCTTCTCGCGCAGGATGCGCGTCAGGCGGCGGGTATCGATGCCGGCGATGGCGACGGTACCGTTCTCTTTCAGGTAGTCCGGCAGGGACTGCTTGTCGCGCCAGCTGCTGGCCAGCAGCGGCAGGTCGCGGATGATCAGGCCGGCGGCCCAGACCTTGTTCGACTCGGCGTCTTCCGGGGTGGTCCCGGTGTTGCCGATGTGCGGGTAGGTCAGGGTGACGATCTGTTGGGCATAGGAAGGATCGGTAAGGATTTCCTGGTAGCCGGTCATGGCGGTGTTGAACACCACCTCTCCGACGGTCTGGCCGTCGGCACCGATGGCTTCACCGCGAAAAATGCTGCCGTCGGCAAGTGCAAGTATGGCTGGCTTAGTCAAGAAGACCTCCCGTGAATCAAGCCTGGCTGGGCGTGCGCAGGTTGTAAAAAAGCGGGATGACATCAGAAGAGGTCATCCCGCTTTTTGTATGGTTCATGCTGCGCTGCTTTTAGTGGACACACTAAATCTGTAGTTTACAGAAACGCGACATATTGGTCCACCTTATGCACGACGTATGGCGCTACCACCGGGTCGATCCGACCCTCGCCATGCCGATGCGCAGCCGCCCACGGACCGGCTCTCAGCGCAGGCCGAGCACGTCCTGCATGTCGTACAGGCCGCTGCCCTGCCCTTCCAGCCACAGTGCCGCGCGCACCGCGCCACGGGCGAAGGTCATGCGGCTGGAGGCCTTGTGGGTGATTTCCACGCGCTCGCCCTCGGCGGCGAACAGCACGGTGTGGTCGCCCACCACGTCGCCGGCGCGCACGGTGGCGAAGCCGATGGTCTCGCGCTCGCGCGCGCCGGTCTGGCCCTCGCGACCGTAGACCGCCACCTTCTCCAGGTCGCGCCCCAGGGCGTTGGCCACCACCTCGCCCATGCGCAGGGCGGTTCCGGACGGCGCATCGACCTTGTGCCGGTGGTGGGCCTCGATGATCTCGATGTCCACTTCGTCGCCCAGCACGCGGGCGGCGGTGTCCAACAGCTTCAGGCAGAGATTGACGCCGACGCTGTAGTTGGCGGCGAAGACGATCGGGATGTCCTTCGCGGCCTCGGCCAGCAGGGCCTTCTCTTCCACGGAGAAACCGGTGGTGCCGATGACCATGGCCTTGCCGGCCTTGCGGCAGACTTCCAGGTTCTTCAGCGTCACGGTGGGGTGGGTGAAGTCGATCAGCACGTCGAACTCGTCGACCACCTTCGCCAGGTCGCCCGACAGCGGCACGCCGATGCGGCCCAGGCCGGCCAGCTCGCCGGCGTCGGCGCCCACCAGGGTGCTGTCGGGACGGTCGATGGCGGCGGTCAGGCCGGCACTGCCGTTGGTCTGCTGCACCGCCTCGATCAGGTTCTTGCCCATGCGCCCGGCGGCGCCCATTACGGCTATACGTCGCATAAAAACAGCTCCAGGCTGCAGGCCGCAGGCTACAGGCGACCAGCTCCTGAAGCCTGCCGCCTGCCGCCTGCCGCCGTGGTTAGAGATCGTCGAAGAAGCGCTTCATGCCTTCGAACCAGCCACTGGCGCGGGGCGAGTGGGAGGTGTCGCCCTGCAGGCTGCTGCGGAACTCCTCGAGCAGTTCGCGCTGGCGCTTGTCCAGGTTCACCGGGGTCTCGACCACCACGCGGCACATCAGGTCGCCGGCACCGCCGCCGCGCACCGGGGCCACGCCCTTGCCGCGCAGGCGGAACAGCTTGCCGGTCTGGGTGCCCTCGGGGATCTTCAGCTTCACCCGGCCATCCAGGGTCGGCACTTCCAGCTCACCGCCCAGGGCGGCATCGGCGAAGCTGATCGGCACTTCGCAGTACAGGTGCTTGCCGTCGCGCTGGAAGATGTCGTGCTCGCGCACGTTGACCACCACGTAGAGGTCGCCCGCCGGGCCGCCATGGGCCCCGGCCTCGCCCTCGCCGGTGAGGCGGATGCGGTCGCCGGTGTCGACGCCGGCCGGTACCTTGACCGACAGCGTCTTCTGCTCTTCCACGCGGCCCTGGCCGTGGCAGGTACCGCAGGGGTCGCTGATCATCTTGCCGCTGCCATGGCAGCGCGGGCAGGTCTGCTGCACCGAGAAGAAGCCCTGCTGCATGCGCACCTGGCCGATGCCGCCGCAGGTGGTGCAGGTCACCGGCGAGGTGCCGGGCTTGGCGCCGCTGCCGCTGCAGGTCTTGCAGCCGACCAGGGTCGGTACGCGGATGGTCACGGTGGTGCCGCGGACCGCGTCTTCCAGATCCAGGTCGAGGGTGTAGCGCAGGTCGGCGCCGCGCTGCGGGCCGCCGCGGCCGCCCCGGCCACCGCCGCCACCACCGAAGAAGTCGCTGAAGACGTCGCCGAAGATGTCCGAGAAGCTCGCGCCGCCGAAGCCGGCCCCCGCGCCGCCGCCCATCTGCGGGTCGACGCCGGCATGGCCGTACTGGTCGTAGGCCGCGCGCTTGCTGGCGTCGGACAGGATCTCGTACGCCTCGTTGGCCTCCTTGAATTTATCCTCGGCCGCCTTGTCGCCGGGATTGCGGTCCGGGTGGTACTTCATGGCGAGCCGGCGGTAGGCCTTCTTCAGGTCCGCGTCGCTGGCGCCACGCTCGACACCCAGTACCTCATAGAAATCACGTTTGGCCATAAATTCTTTGCACCTTGAAAACCTCTCCCCCAGACACGCCGACGCGGGAGCAAGCCCCCGCGTGACGTTTCATGCGCACCGACACGCTGGTCGGTGCGCCGGAGCGCAAGCTTGCACGAGGCTTACTTGTTCTCCTTGACCTCTTCGAACTCGGCGTCGACCACGTCGTCGCCGGCCTTGTGGTCAGCCTCGCCGGACTGGGCTTCGGCGCCCGGCTGCGGCTGTTCGGCGTACATCTTCTGCGCCAGCGGGGTGGACGCCTGGGACAGCGCGTTCATCTTCGCCTCGATCTCGGCCTTGTCGTCGCCCTTCACGGCGGCTTCCAGGTCGGCCAGCGCCTTCTCGATGGCAGCCTTCTCCTCGGCGGTGGCCTTGTCGCCAGCCTCGGTGACCATCTTGCGGGTCGCGTGGACCAGCGCGTCACCCTGGTTGCGGGCGGCGGCCAGCTCCTCGAACTTGCGGTCTTCCTCGGCGTTGGCCTCGGCGTCACGCACCATCTGCTGGATCTCGTCCTCGGACAGGCCCGAAGAGGCCTTGATCACGATGGACTGCTGCTTGCCGGTGGCCTTGTCCTTCGCGCCCACGTGCAGGATGCCGTTGGCGTCGATGTCGAAGGTCACTTCGATCTGCGGCACGCCGCGCGGGGCCGGCGGGATGTCGGCCAGGTCGAACTTGCCGAGGGACTTGTTCTGCGCGGCCTGCTTGCGCTCGCCCTGCAGCACGTGGATGGTCACGGCGCCCTGGTTGTCGTCGGCGGTGGAGAACACCTGCGACTTCTTGGTCGGGATGGTGGTGTTCTTGTCGATCAGCGCGGTCATCACGCCACCCAGGGTCTCGATGCCCAGGGTCAGCGGGGTGACGTCGAGCAGCAGCACGTCCTTCACGTCACCGGCCAGCACGGCGCCCTGGATGGCAGCACCCATGGCCACGGCTTCGTCCGGGTTGACGTCCTTGCGCGCTTCCTTGCCGAAGAACTCGGCGACGGTCTTCTGCACCAGCGGCATGCGGGTCTGGCCGCCGACCAGGATCACCTCGTCGATCTTCGACACGTCCAGGCCGGCGTCCTTCAGGGCCACGCGGCAGGGCTCGATGGTGCGGGTCACCAGGTCTTCCACCAGGGACTCCAGCTTGGCGCGCGACACCTTGACGTTCAGGTGTTTCGGGCCGCTGGCGTCAGCGGTGATGTACGGCAGGTTGACGTCGGTCTGCTGGGTCGAGGACAGCTCGATCTTGGCCTTCTCGGCAGCCTCCTTCAGGCGCTGCATGGCCAGCGGGTCGCCCTTGAGGTCCATGCCGGTTTCTTTCTTGAACTCGTCGACGAGGTAGTCGATCAGGCGCAGGTCGAAGTCTTCGCCGCCGAGGAAGGTGTCGCCGTTGGTGGCCAGCACTTCGAACTGGTGCTCGCCGTCGACTTCGGCGATCTCGATCACCGAGACGTCGAAGGTACCGCCGCCCAGGTCGTAGACGATGATGGTGTGGTCGCCCTTGGCCTTGTCCAGGCCGTAGGCCAGCGCGGCCGCGGTCGGCTCGTTGATGATGCGCTTGACGTCCAGGCCGGCGATGCGGCCGGCGTCCTTGGTGGCCTGGCGCTGGCTGTCGTTGAAGTAGGCCGGCACGGTGATGACCGCCTCGGTGACCGGCTCGCCCAGGTAGTCCTCGGCGGTCTTCTTCATCTTCTTCAGGACTTCGGCGGAGACCTGCGGCGGGGCCATCTTCTGGCCTTTCGCTTCGACCCAGGCGTCGCCGTTGTCAGCCTTGACGATGCTGTACGGCACCATCTTGATGTCTTTCTGCACGACGTCTTCTTCGAAGCGACGGCCGATCAGGCGCTTCACCGCGTACAGGGTGTTCTTCGGGTTGGTGACCGCCTGGCGCTTGGCCGGCTGGCCGACCAGGATCTCGCCATCGTTGGCGTAGCCGATGATCGACGGGGTGGTGCGAGCGCCTTCGGCGTTCTCGATCACCTTGACGCTGCCGTTTTCCAGGATGGAGACGCAGGAGTTGGTGGTCCCCAGGTCGATACCAATGATTTTGCCCATATTCACTCTCCAGAAATTAGATTCCGTGCTGATCCCGCTGCGGACCTTGTGCTCGGTTGATTACCCAGATGGGGACCGGGTGGCGGATTTCAAGCCTTCTCGTCGATCGAAGGCGGGGTTTGCTCGGGTGCCTTGCTGACCACGACCATGGCCGGGCGCAGCAGGCGACCGTTGAGCAGGTAGCCCTTCTGGAACACCTTGACCACGCTGCCGGGCTCCAGGTGCACGCTCTCTTCCATCGCCATCGCCTGATGGTGCTCGGGGTTGAACGGCTCGCCGTGGGGGTCGACCGGCTCCAGGTTGTAGCGCTTGAGGGTGTCGTGGAACATCTTGAGGGTCAGCTCGATGCCTTCGCGCATCGGCTTGATCGCCTCGTCGTCCGGGCTGGACATCTCCAGCGCGCGCTCCAGGGTGTCGACCACCGGCAGCAGGTCGCCGGAGAACTTCTCCAGGGCGAACTTGTGCGCCTTCTCCACGTCCTGCTCGGCGCGGCGACGCACGTTCTGCAGCTCGGCGGCGACGCGCAGGCTCTGGTCCTTGGCCGCGGCCAGCTGTTCCTCGAGGTCCAGCACGCGGGCGTTCAGGTCGTCGCCGGCAACCGGTTCCGGCTGCTCGTTCAGGTGCGAACCCTGAGTCTGTTGCTCGTCAGACATGCCACTCTCCTAAAAAAGAAAAAGCCTTTGAAAACAAAGCGAACCCAATGGCTCGCGGCTCTGCCGGCTATATGGGGGCCATTTGCGCGGGTTCAAGGGGGTGCGGTGAATTGCCAGCGGCAAAAAATACTGTATAAATAAACAGACCTTTTCACCGGAGCCGCCTTCCATGCTGGTTCATCTCTCCGTGCACAACTACGCCATCGTCGAGCACCTCGATCTCGAGCTCGCCGCCGGCATGACCGTGATCACCGGCGAGACCGGCGCCGGCAAGTCGATCATGCTCGACGCCCTCGGCCTGGCCCTGGGCGACCGCGCCGACAGCGGCGTGGTGCGCCCCGGCGCGGACAAGGCGGACATCCTCGCCAGCTTCGACGTCGGCGCCATCGCCGAGGCCCGCGACTGGCTCGCCGAGCGCGACCTGGAGCAGGACGGCCCGTGCATCCTGCGCCGGGTGATCACCACCGAGGGCCGCTCGCGCGGCTACATCAACGGCACGCCCTGCACCCTGGGCGACCTCAAGGCCCTGGGCGAGCTGCTGATCGATATCCACAGCCAGCACGAGCACCAGTCGCTGCTCAAGGCCGACACCCACCGCCGCCTGCTCGACGAATACGCCGGCAGCCAGGACCTGGCGCGCCAGGTACAGCTGGCCGCGCAGCGCTGGAAGCAGACGCGCCACGAACTCGACCGCCTGTCGCGCAGCGGCGACGAGCAGCGCGCCCGCCACCAGTTGCTCAGCTACCAGCTGGACGAACTGGAGAACCTGGCCCTGGGCGAGAACGAACTGGAAGAGCTGGAGGCCGCGCACAAGACCCTGAGCAACGCCGGCGCCCTGCTCGGCGCCTGCCGCCAGGTGGTGGACATGTGCAGCGAAAGCGACGCCGGCAACGTGCTGTCGGTGCTGACCGCCTGCCTCAACCGCCTGACCGCCTTCCAGAGCCAGCCCGCCGCGCTGGCCGAGGCGGTCAACCTGCTGTCCAGCGCGCAGATCCAGGTGGAGGAAGCGGTGGGCGAGCTGAACCGCTTCGTCGACAACTTCGACGCCGACCCCGGCCGCCTGCAGCAACTGGAAGAACGCATGGACGCCATCTACGGCCTGGCCCGCAAGCACCGCGTACAGCCCCACGACCTGCAGGCCCTGCAACAACGCCTGCTGGAAGAGCTGGAAGCGCTGAATGCCGACGACGAAGCCGCCGAGCGCCTGGCCGAGGAACTGGCCGCCTACCAGCGGCACTACCAGGAAAAGGCGGCGGAACTGAGCACCCTGCGCCGCCAGGCCGCCCCGCAGCTGGCCGCCTCGGTGGAAACCGAGATGCAACGCCTGGGCATGCCCGGCGGGCGCTTCGCCATCGAACTGGACGACACCCCCGCCGCCGAACCCCAGGCCAATGGCCTGGAGCAGTTGGAATTCCTGGTCAGCGCCAACCCCGGGCAGCCGCTCAAGGGCCTGGCGCGGGTGGCCTCCGGCGGCGAACTGTCACGCATCAGCCTGGCCATCCAGGTGATCACCGCACAGACCTCGCGCGTTCCCACCCTGGTCTTCGACGAGGTCGACGTCGGCATCGGCGGCCCCACCGCGGAAGTGGTCGGCCAACTGCTGCGCCGGCTCGGCGAAGGCGGCCAGGTGCTGACCGTCACCCACCTGCCGCAGGTCGCGGCCCAGGGCCACCAGCACCTGTTCGTGCACAAGGAACGCGGCAGCAGCGAAACCCGCACCGCGGTGGCCAACCTGAAGAAGGCCGAACGCATAGAAGAAATCGCCCGCATGCTCGGCGGCGTGGACATGACCAAGGAATCCCTGGCCCACGCCCGCAAGATGGTGGACCGGGCGCTGCACAGCTGACGCAACGCCAACACGGGAATGCCGTGGGGCTCGGCCAATCGCGGACGGAGTCCGCTCCTACACCCGTGCTTCCCTGGAACTGCAGGAGCGGACTCTGTCCGCGATTTCGCGCGCCACAGGGCGTAGGGCGAATAACCGTTCGCGGTTATCCGCCGCCGGCCAACGCACCGCTGCCCGATGAAAACGGCGGATAACTCCGTAGGCGCTATGCGCCCTACGAGGGCATGGCGTATGGGCAACCTGGAGCGGATCTCATCCGCGAATCGCGCCGGAACCTCCGGCTATCGCGGACAAGGTCCTCTCCCACACGCCAATCTCACCTGAAATCCCCCTGAAAATGAAAACGGCGGCCCCAGGGCCGCCGTTTTCCGTTCGTTGCAAGGCTTTATTTCTTCTTGCGTACGTACAGGACCAGGTTGTGGTCCACCAGTTCGAAGCCGCGTTCCCTGACGATCTCCTTCTGGCGCTTCTCGATCTCGCTGTCCATGAACTCGATGACTTCGCCGGTATCCACGCAGACCATGTGGTCGTGGTGGCCACTGTCAGCCAACTCGAACACGGCGTGGCCGCCGTCGAAGTTGTGGCGTACCACCAGGCCGGCTGCCTCGAATTGGGTCAGCACGCGGTACACGGTGGCCAGGCCGACATCCTCGCCGGCCTCCATCAGCGCCTTGTAGACATCCTCGGCGCTCATGTGGCGTTGCTCGGCGGAATCGAGCATCTGCAGGATCTTGACGCGCGGCAGGGTGACTTTCAGGCCGGCCTTGCGCAGTTCGCTATTTTCAACCATGTGTGCTTTCTCGGCGCGGAATGCTTCGCAGCATCCTTCAATGCGGGTATGATCGGGGTTTCGTCGCCCAGCCAAGATAGTGGAAGTCACCCCCCGATGCAAAACACCAAGCTCATGCTGACCAGTCTCGCATTCGCAATGGGACTAGCCGCACTCGCCGGTTGTTCGTTCCCGGGGGTCTACAAGATCGACATCCAGCAAGGCAACGTCGTAACACAAGACATGATAGACCAACTGAAGCCGGGAATGACCCGTCGGCAGGTGCGTTTCATCATGGGCAACCCGCTGATCGTGGATACCTTCCACGCCGACCGCTGGGATTACCTGTACAGCATCCAGCCCGGCGGCGGCCAGCGCCAGCAGGAGCGCGTCAGCCTGATGTTCAACGGCAACGACCAGCTGATCGGCCTGAACGGCGACTTCCGCCCGGGCGTCAGCCGCGACGAGGCCATCCTCGGCAAGGAATCCACCCCCGCCTCGCCCGAGCAGCCGCAGCAACAGAAGCCGGAGCAGCCCAAGGAAGAGCCGGCCAAGCCGGGCTCGGTGGAAGAACAGCTGCAGCGCGAAGTCGACGAGGCCAAGCCGGTCGCCGTGCCCACCCCGGAACCGCTGGAAACCAACCCGCGGTAACAGGTACCCCCATGAAAAAGCCCGGCATCGACCGGGCTTTTTCATGTCCGCATGTTTCCCTCAGGCCTTGCCCGCCTTGGCGCGGGCGGCGCGCTGCTTGCGCACCTCCTTGGGGTCGGCGATCAGCGGCCGGTAGATTTCCACCCGCTCGCCCTCCTCCAGCACCCGGCCGTCCGGATCGGCGACCGCCTTGCCGAAGATGCCCAGCGGGCTGTTGAGCACGTCCAACTCGGGGAACTGCGCCGCGATGCCGGACAGCCTCACCGCTTCGCGCACCCGCGTGCCGTAGGGCACGCTCAGGCGCAGCAGGCGCTGGCGCTCGGGCAGCGCGCAGACCACCTCGACGGCGATGCTGCGCCCTTCAGCCATACAGCTGCTTGGCGCGCTGGCAGAAGGCGTCGACCATGGTGTTGGCCGCCTGGGTGAACAGCGGCCCGAGGGTCGCCTTGACCAGGGCGCCGGCGTAGTCGAAGGTCAGGTCCAGGGTGATCTTGCAGGCCTTGTCGCCGAGAGCCTTGAAGGTCCACACACCGTGCAGCTCGGAGAACGGGCCGTCCTCGAGGTTCATCTCGATGCTCTGCCCGGGCACCAGCACGTTGCGCGTGCTGAAGCGCTGCGACAGGTTGCCCTTGGCCACACTGAGCTCGGCGCGCATCGCCGTTTCGCTTGCTTCCAGCACCTTGCTCGCCGAGCACCAGGGCAGGAACTCCGGGTAGCGCGCCACATCGTTGACCAGGTCGTACAGCGCCTTCGCGGGATAGGGCAGCAGGGCCGAACGCTGGATATGCGTGCTCATAGGGGTCTCGCTTCTTCAGTGGAGGGGCGCCAGCGGCTCCAGGGCGATCCGGCGTCCCTCTGTGCAAAAAAACAGCGCGCATTCTCCGAGATTAGCCACGCCCTCTCAAGCGCACATCCCGCCGCACTCGCAAATGCATCCTCGTCGCACACCGACTTCGGTTGCGCAGAATCCAAAGACAGCCATTCCCCCGATGGCGGCGCGGCGAGCGACTCCCTATAATGCGCCGCCTATGGCTAAACAGAAGAAACACCCCCAGGGGACCATCGCGCAGAACAAGAAGGCTCTGCACGACTACTTCATCGAGCAACGCTTCGAGGCGGGCATCGCCCTGGCCGGCTGGGAGGTCAAGAGCCTGCGCGCCGGCAAGGCCCAACTGGTCGACAGCTACGTCCTGCTCAAGGACGGCGAGGCCTGGCTGCTGGGCAGCCACATCACCCCGCTGACCACCGCCAGCACCCATGTGATCGCCGACCCGGTGCGCACGCGCAAGCTGCTGCTGCACAAGCGCGAGCTGGGCAAGCTGTTCGGCGCGGTGCAGCAGAAGGGCTACGCCTGCGTGGCGCTGTCGATGTACTGGAAGAAGCACCTGATCAAGTGCGAGATCGCCCTGGCCAAGGGCAAGAAGGAATACGACAAGCGCGACACCGAGAAGGAACGCGATTCCAATCGCGAGATCCAGCGCGCGATGCGGCACGGCAAGGAAGACTGAAAGCGGCTGCAGGCGGCAGGCTACAGGCAGCAGGTAAGAGCCGCTCTTGCCTGTGGCCTGTAGCCTGTAGCCTGTAGCCTGTAGCCTGTAGCCGCTCTTAAACTCCCAACCTGCGCTGCGCCCGCTGCAGGCGTCGTGCCTCGTCCTGCGCCTCCTCCAGCACTTCCCGCACATAGGAAATGTGCCGGTGGGATATCTCCCGCGCCTCTTCCGCGCGGCCCTGCATGATCGCCTCGTACAGTTCGCGGTGCTGGCTCATCAGTTGCTCGCGGGTTTCCGCGCGCTGGGCGTACATGCCGCCGATGTTGGTCACCACGTTGTGCTTGAGCAGGTCGAACAGGCCGCGGATGGTGTGCAGCAGCACGGTGTTGTGGCTGGCCTCGGCGATGGCCAGGTGGAAGCTGGCGTCGGCCGCTCCTTCCTCGTCGCTGACCTTGTCGTTGTGCTGGTAGCAGGCCTGCAGCGTCTCGAAGGCGCTGGTCAGGCGCTGATGGTCCACCTCGGTGGCGCGTAGCGCGGCGTAGTAGGCGCAGGAGCCCTCCAAGGTGTGGCGGAACTCCAGCAGGTCGCGCTGCGCCTCGGGGTTGCTCTCCAGCAGGTGCAGCAACGGGTCGCTGAAGGTCGAGCCCAGGGACTGCGCGACATAATTGCCGCCGCCCTGGCGGCTGACCAGCAGCCCCTTGGCCACCAGCTTCTGGATCGCCTCGCGCAGCGATGGCCGCGACACGCCGAACTGCTCCGCCAGCAGGCGCTCGGCCGGCAGGCGCTCGCCCGCCTTGAGCGTGCCCTCGAGGATCATCGCCTCGAGGCGCTCGACGATATCGTCCGACAAGCGGCGCTGCCGTACCTGATTGAAAGCCATCTTTTCCCCACCTCTTGGCCCGCCTGGCGGAAGGCCCCGTTCCACAGGCGCGGCAGCCTAACCAGCGGCGCCGGCCACAACAAGCCCGACGATCGCCTGGATCGCCCGGTCCGACAAAAGTTGTAGCCCCGCAAATTGACAGGCTACAGGGATGCTTTTACTCTGAGCGCTCGCTTTTGTAAATTGGTATTACCAATTTTCGCGAGATACGCCGAGACGGTCGTCCGCCTGCCGCCAACCCTCGCCGGGGCGGCGCAAAACCCACGACACGGCGCAAAACCAGACTCCAATCAAAAAACAATTAGGAGCCAAAACAGCATGCAAACCTGGCAGCAGATCTATACCCCGCTCGGCAGCCTCGGCCTGTCCGCGCTGGTCGCCGTGATCCCGATCGTCTTCTTCTTCCTCGCCCTCGCCGTGTTCCGCCTCAAGGGCCACGTCGCCGGCACCATCACCCTGATCCTCTCCATCGTCGTCGCCATCGCCGCCTACGGCATGCCGGTCGGCAAGGCCCTGGGCGCCGCGGTCTACGGCTTCCTCTATGGCCTCTGGCCGATCGCCTGGATCATCGTCGCGGCGGTGTTCCTGTACAAACTGACGGTGAAGAGCGGGCAGTTCGAGATCATCCGCAGCTCGGTCCTGTCGATCACCTCCGACCAACGCCTGCAGGTGCTGCTGATCGGCTTCTCCTTCGGCGCCTTCCTCGAAGGCGCGGCCGGCTTCGGCGCGCCGGTGGCGATCACCGCCGCCCTGCTCGTCGGCCTGGGCTTCAACCCGCTGTACGCCGCCGGCCTGTGCCTGATCGCCAACACCGCGCCGGTGGCCTTCGGCGCCCTGGGCATCCCGATCATCGTCGCCGGCCAGGTCTCGGGCATCGACGCCTTCAAGATCGGCGCCATGGCCGGCCGCCAGCTGCCGCTGCTGTCTCTGCTGGTCCCCTTCTGGCTGGTGTTCATGATGGATGGCCTGAAGGGCGTGAAGGAAACCTGGCCGGCCGCCCTGGTCGCCGGCGGCAGCTTCGCCGTCAGCCAGTACTTCACCTCCAACTTCATCGGCCCGGAACTGCCGGACATCACCTCCGCGCTCATCAGCCTGGTGTGCCTGACGCTGTTCCTGAAGGTCTGGCAGCCGGCCCACGCCGTGGAAGTGCTGGGCGTTTCCGGTGGCGCCGCCGTTGCCGGCGGTGGCAGCAGCTCCCCGCGCGCCGAACCCTCGCCCTACAGCACCGGCGAGATCATCAAGGCCTGGTCGCCGTTCCTGGTGCTCACCGTGCTGGTCACCATCTGGACGCTGAAGCCGTTCAAGGCCATGTTCCTGCCCGGCGGCGCGCTCTACAGCCTGGTGTTCAACTTCCCGATCCCCGGCCTTGACCAGCTGGTGTTCAAGGGCCCGCCGATCGCCGCGGCCGCCACCGCCCTGCCGGCCGTGTTCAAGTTCGACCCGCTGGCCGCCACCGGCACCGCGATCCTGATCTCCGCGATCGTCTCCATGTTCATCCTGCGCATCGCCGCGAAAACTGGTCTGACCACTTTCAAGGAAACCCTGGTCGAGCTGAAGTGGCCGGTGCTGTCCATCGGCATGGTGCTGGCCTTCGCCTTCGTCACCAACTTCTCCGGCATGTCCACCACCCTGGCCCTGGTACTGGCCGGCACCGGCGCGGCCTTCCCGTTCTTCTCGCCGTTCCTCGGCTGGCTGGGCGTGTTCCTGACCGGTTCGGACACCTCGTCCAACGCACTGTTCGGCGCCCTGCAGGGCACCACCGCGCACCAGATCGGCGTCAACGACACCCTGCTGGTGGCCGCCAACACCACCGGCGGCGTGACCGGCAAGATGATCTCGCCGCAATCCATCGCCGTGGCCTGCGCCGCCACCAGCATGGTCGGCAAGGAATCCGACCTGTTCCGCTTCACCCTGAAGCACAGCCTGCTGTTCGCCGCGGTGATCGGCGTGATCACCCTGCTGCAGGCCTATGTCTTCACCGGCATGCTCGTTCACTAAGCTGTACCTGCCGGGCCCCTGCGCTGCGGGCCCGGCCTTCACCGTCCACCCCAACCGGTGCCCTGCCAGATGATCATTTCCGCCTCCACCGACTACCGCGCCGCGGCCCAACGCAAGATTCCGCCCTTCCTGTTCCACTACGCCGACGGCGGCGCCTACGCCGAGCACACGCTGCGCCGCAACGTGGCGGACCTCTCGGACATCGCCCTGCGCCAGCGCGTGCTGAAGAACATGTCCGAGCTGAGTCTGGAAACCCGGCTGTTCAACGAGACACTGGCGATGCCGGTGGCCCTGGCCCCGGTCGGCCTGACCGGCATGTACGCCCGCCGCGGCGAGGTGCAGGCGGCGCGCGCCGCGGCCTCCAAGGGCGTGCCCTTCACCCTGTCGACCGTCTCGGTGTGCCCGATCGAGGAAGTGGCGCCGGCCATCGACCGGCCCATGTGGTTCCAGCTCTACGTCCTGAAGGACCGCGGCTTCATGAAGAACGCCCTGGAGCGGGCCAAGGCCGCCGGCTGCTCGACCCTGGTGTTCACCGTGGACATGCCGGTGCCCGGCGCCCGCTACCGCGACGCCCACTCCGGCATGAGCGGCCCGAACGCGCCGCTGCGGCGCATGTGGCAGGCCATGACCCACCCGCAGTGGGCGCTGGACGTCGGCCTGCTGGGCCGCCCCCACGACCTGGGCAACATCTCCAGGTACCGCGGCAACCCCACGGGCCTGGCCGACTACATCGGCTGGCTGGGCGCCAACTTCGACCCGTCGATTTCCTGGAAGGACCTGGAGTGGATCCGCGACTTCTGGGAAGGCCCGATGGTGATCAAGGGCATCCTCGACCCGGAAGACGCCAGGGACGCGGTGAAATTCGGCGCCGACGGCATAGTCGTATCCAACCACGGCGGCCGCCAGCTCGACGGCGTGCTGTCCAGCGCCCGCGCCCTGCCGGCCATCGCCGACGCGGTGAAGGGCGACCTGACCATCCTCGCCGACTCCGGCATCCGCAACGGCCTGGACGTGGTCCGC
Organism: Pseudomonas sp. 273; assembly: GCF_029201425.1. Lineage (NCBI taxonomy): Bacteria > Pseudomonadati > Pseudomonadota > Gammaproteobacteria > Pseudomonadales > Pseudomonadaceae > Pseudomonas > Pseudomonas sp. 273. The sequence goes on along the minus strand of NZ_CP116775.1, from coordinate 219,273 downwards.
ATGATCGCCCTGGGCGCCGACAGCGTGCTGCTCGGCCGCGCCTTCCTCTACGCCCTGGCGGTGGACGGCGAGGCCGGCGTGCGCAACCTGCTGGAGCTGATCGAGAAGGAAATGCGCGTGGCCATGGTGCTCACCGGCGCCAAGTCGATCAGCGAGATCACCCGCGACTCGCTGGTACGCGAGCTCGGCGCCTGAAGGCGCCCCTGTAGGAGCGAGCTTGCTCGCGAACCTGCCCAGCGCCGAGCCCGCCGGGTTCGCGAGCAAGCTCGCTCCTACGAAATCAAAAGAACACCGATGGGCCGTCCAGCGGTCCACGCTCACCGATGATGACTGGAGCCGCCATGAGCCTGCCCGCCGCGTTCCTCGACACGGTCGAACACCTGATCCCCCGCGAGCGCCGCTTCGACGACCCGCTCTCGACCCTGGCCTTCGGCACCGACGCCAGCTTCTACCGGCTGATCCCCAAGCTGGTGATCCGCGTCGAGAGCGAAGACGAGGTGCGCACCCTGCTGCGCGCCGCCCACGCCCAGCAGGTGGCGGTGACCTTCCGCGCCGCCGGCACCAGCCTGTCCGGCCAGGCGGTCAGCGACTCCGTACTGCTGGTGCTGGGCGACAACTGGAACGGCCGCGACATCCGTGGCGGCGGCGAGCGGATCCGCCTGCAACCCGGGGTGATCGGCGCCCAGGCCAACGCCTGGCTGGCGCCCTTCGGCCGCAAGATCGGCCCCGACCCGGCCTCGATCAACGCCTGCAAGATCGGCGGCATCGTCGCCAACAACGCCAGCGGCATGTGCTGCGGCACCGCGCAGAACAGCTACAACACCCTGGCCGGCCTGCGCCTGGTGCTGGCCGACGGCAGCCTGCTGGACAGCGAGGACCCGGCCAGCGTCGAGGCCTTCCAGGCCAGCCATGGCGAAATCCTCGAAAGCCTGGCCGAACTGGGCCGGCAGACCCGCGCCAACGCCGAGCTGGCAGCGAAGATCCGCCACAAGTACCGGCTGAAGAACACCACCGGCTTCTCCCTCAACGCCCTGGTGGACTACGATCAGCCGCTGGACATCCTCACCCACCTGATGGTCGGCTCCGAGGGCACCCTGGGCTTCATCAGCGCGGTGACCTACGACACCGTGCCCGATCACCCGCACAAGGCCAGCGCGCTCATCGTCTTCCCCGACGTGGAAACCTGCTGCAAGGCCGTGCCGGTGCTCAAGCGGCAGCCGGTGTCCGCCGTGGAGCTGCTGGACCGCCGCAGCCTGCGCTCGGTGGAGAACATGCAGGGCATGCCGGCGTGGGTGAAGAGCCTGTCCGCCGGCGCCTGCGCGCTGCTCATCGAATCCCGCGCGGCAACGCAGACGCTGCTGCACGAGCAGTTGGCGCAGATCATGGCCTCCATCGCCGAATTCCCGGTGGAGAAGCAGGTCGACTTCAGCGAAGACCCGCTGGTCTACAACCAGCTCTGGCGCATCCGCAAGGACACCTTCCCGGCGGTGGGCGCAGTGCGCGAGACCGGCACCACGGTGATCATCGAGGACGTCACCTTCCCCGTCGAACAGCTGGCCGAGGGCGTGAACCGGCTGATCGGGCTGTTCGACAGGCACGGCTACGATGAAGCCATCCTGTTCGGCCACGCGCTGGAGGGCAACCTGCACTTCGTCTTCACCCAGGGCTTCGACTCGCCCGAGCAGGTGGCGCGCTACTCGGCCTTCATGGACGACGTGGCGCACCTGGTGGCGGTGGAGTACGGCGGCTCGCTGAAGGCCGAGCACGGCACCGGGCGCAACATGGCGCCCTTCGTCGAGCTGGAATGGGGCCACGACGCCTACCAGCTGATGTGGCAGCTCAAGCGCCTGCTCGACCCGCAGGGCATCCTCAACCCGGGCGTGATCCTCACCGACGACCCGCAGCTGCACCTGAAGAACCTCAAGCCGCTGCCGGCCGCCGACGAGATCGTCGACAAGTGCATCGAATGCGGCTTCTGCGAGCCGGTCTGCCCGTCCAGGGGCCTGACCCTCAGCCCGCGCCAGCGCATCGTCATGTGGCGCGACATCCAGGCTAAACGCCGCAGCGGCGCCGACACCACGCAACTGGAGCGCGACTACCAGTACCAGGGCATCGACACCTGCGCCGCCACCGGTCTGTGCGCCCAGCGCTGCCCGGTGAACATCAACACCGGCGAGCTGGTGAAGAAACTGCGCGGCGAGCAGGCCCGCCACGCCGGCACCGCCACCTGGCTGGCGCGCAACTTCGCCACGGCGATGAAGGGCACGCGCTTCATGCTCCACACGGCCAACGGCGCGCGCATGCTGCTTGGCGCGCCGCGCCTGGCCAGCCTCAGCGCGTCCATCAGCCACGCCAGCAAGGGCCGCGTGCCCCAGTGGACGCCGGCAATGCCGCAGCCAGTGCGCTTCACCGCGCCACAGGCCGCCGCCGATATCGACAAGCCGCGGGTGGTCTACCTGACCGCCTGCGTATCCCGCGCCATGGGCCCGGCGGCCGGCGACGAGGAGCAGGTGCCACTGATCGACAAGACCCGCCAATTACTGGAGAAAGCCGGCTACCAGGTGGTGTTCCCGGACAACGCCGACAACCTCTGCTGCGGCCAGCCCTTCGCCTCCAAGGGCTACAAGCAGCAGGCCGATGACAAGCGCGACGAACTGCTCGCCGCGCTGTTGCAGGCCAGCCGCGGCGGGCTCGACCCGATCTACTGCGACACCAGCCCCTGCACCCTGCGCCTGGTCCAGGACCTGGCCGACAGCCGGCTGCGGATCTACGACCCGGTGAAGTTCATCCGCACCCACCTGGTCGACCGCCTGGACTTCCAGCCGCTGGACAAGCCGGTGGCGGTGCACGTCACCTGCAGCACCCAGCACCTGGGCGAAAGCCAGGCGCTGATCGACCTGGTGCGCCGCTGCGCCCGGGAAGTGGTGGTCCCCGAGGGCATCCACTGCTGCGGCTTCGCCGGCGACAAGGGCTTCACCACCCCGGAGCTCAACGCCCACTCGCTGCGCAGCCTGAAGGACGCGGTGCAGTACTGCGACGAAGGCGTGTCCACCAGCCGCACCTGCGAGATCGGCCTGAGCGCCCACGGCGGCATCGACTACCACGGGGTGGTCTACCTGGTGGACCGCGTCACCCGCGCCCGCACTGCCCCGTAGGAAGTAGCCGTCTATTGGCTTCCCGCGTTCGCGCACTGCTGTCCGGAATAAATTTTGCGAGGAAAAGCCTGGAGGGCTTGCGGGGCTGAAGGCACGGATTAAACCGTTGAGCGCCAACTCAACCCCAGCCCCCGCAAGATGTTCAGAATAAGCCGTTTTCACGATGTTCTAAAAGCTCTGCCCCGCGGAGTCTTCGATCGACTGGTCGCCGAACAGGGCGCCGACAAGCACAGCAAGCGCTTTGGCAGCTGGCATCACCTGGTCGCCATGGTGTATGCCCATCTGGCCAGCGTAAGCAGCCTGCGTGCGTTGGAAACCAGCTTCAACAGCCAGTCCAATCATCACTATCACCTCGGTGCGGGCCCGATCCGGCGCTCGACCCTGGCCGACGCCAACGAGCGCCGTAATGCCCAGGTCTTCGCCCTGGCGGCGCAATACCTGATGACCGGCGCCTGCCGCCAACTGCGCCGCGACGGGAAAGAATTGCTGTACCTGCTGGACTCCACGTCGATCACCCTCAAGGGCCCAGGCTTCGACGAGTGGACGTTGAGCAACCGAACCCGCACCCAGGGGCTGAAAGTCCATGTGCTGTATGCCGAGCAGGCCGCCGCGCCGGTGCATTGCAGTTTCACTGCCGCCAACGTCAATGATGTCGACGAAGGCAAGACGCTGAGCATCGAGCCGCGGGCCACCTACGTGTTCGACAAGGGCTATTACGACTTCAATTGGTGGGCGAGCCTGGATGCCCAGCAGGCCCGCTTCGTCACGCGTTTCAAGTCCAATGTGGCGCTCAAGGTCCTGGCCCAGCGCGAAGTGCCCGTGCAGGACCGGGAAACGATCCTGCAGGACGCCGAGGTGCGTTTTTCCAATCGTTCCCCCGGTGGCAGACGGCGCAATCACTACACCAAGCCGCTGCGACGAATCCTGGTGAATCGCCCGGGCGGTGAGCCTCCGCTGAGCCTGGCGACTAATGACCTGACCAGCCCAGCGACCGAGATTGCGGAGCGCTACCGGGATCGCTGGCGAATCGAACTGTTTTTCAAATGGATCAAGCAGCACCTGAAGATCAAGCGCTTCCTGGGGCGCAGCGAGAATGCCGTGCGCATCCAGATTCTCTGTGCGTTGATCAGCTACCTGCTGCTGAGTCTTTACCAACGTCGGACCGGAGCCCGGCAAAGCCTGTGGATGCTGATGGTGGAGGTACAGGCGACGCTGTTTCAGCGCCCTGGCCTGGAGGCCGAACGCTCCCGACGACGACGGGAGCGACTACAGGAGATTAACCAACGGCAAGGGCAGCTGTTAATAGCATGAAGAGTGCCGGACAGCAGTGCGCGTTCGCGGGAATGACAAGGATAGCCAGGCGCCCAGGATGACACTGACCCCGCCGCTCACTCCGAACGGCCCCCTCTCCCGCTTGCGGGAGAGGGCTGGGGAGAGGGTACGGAGTCAACCCAAAGCACTGCAGCCGCCGGGTAATCCCGTTCGCGAGCAAGCTCGCTCCTACACAGCTCCACGCATGGTGCTCCCCTGTAGGAGCGCACCCTGCGCGCGAATCGCGGGCAGGGCCCGCTCCTACAGGATGACGTCGGACCTAACGGCCACACCGGACAGCCCCCTCTCCCGCTTGCGGGAGAGGGCTGGGGAGAGGGTGCGGAGTCAACCCAAAGCACTGCAGCCGCCGGGTAATCCCGTTCGCGAGCAAGCTCGCTCCTACACAGCTCCACGCATGGTGCTCCCCTGTAGGAGCGCGCCCTGCGCGCGAATCGCTCAGGCCCGCTCCTACAGGATGACGTCGGACCTAACGGCCACGCCGAACGGCCCCCTCTCCCGCTTGCGGGAGAGGGCTGGGGAGAGGGTGCGGAGTCAACCCAAAGCACTACAGCCGCCGGGTAGTCCCGTTCGCAAGCAAGCTCGCTCCTACACAGCTCCACGCATGGTGCCCCCCTGTAGGAGCGCGCCCTGCGCGCGAATCGCGGGCAGGGCCCGCTCCTACAGGATGACGTCGGACCTAACGGCCACGCCGGACGCCCCCTCTCCCGCTTGCGGGAGAGGGCTGGGGAGAGGGTGCGGAGTCAACCCAAAGCACTGCAGCCGCCGGGTAGTCCCGTTCGCAAGCAAGCTCGCTCCTACACAGCTCCACGCATGGTGCCCCCCTGTAGGAGCGCGCCCTGCGCGCGAATCGCGGGCAGGGCCCGCTCCTACAGGATGACGTCGGACCTAACGGCCACGCCGAACGGCCCCCTCTCCCGCTTGCGGGAGAGGGCTGGGGAGAGGGTGCGGAGTCAACCCAAAGCACTACAGCCGCCGGGTAGTCCCGTTCGCAAGCAAGCTCGCTCCTACACAGCTCCACGCATGGTGCCCCCCTGTAGGAGCGCGCCCTGCGCGCGAATCGCGGGCAGGGCCCGCTCCTACAGGATGACGTCGGACCTAACGGCCACGCCGGACGCCCCCTCTCCCGCTTACGGGAGAGGGCTGGGGAGAGGGTGCGGAGTCAACCCAAAGCACTGCAGCCGCCGGGTAACCCCGTTCGCGAGCAAGCTCGCTCCTGCGATAGCGCTGCCCCGCGTGCACCCATCCTACGAAAAGCGCCTCGGCGCGAAGATACGCAATCGCGCACAGGGGCCCCGCCCCGCCTTAACCAGCCGTTAAGCCGGCGCTGCCAGCCTCTGCCGCGAAACCGCCGCTGCGGCTATCCTGCTGCGGATGGCCGCGGCGGTACCGCGCGAAAGGGGGCGAACATGAGAATCCTGCTGGCTGAAGACGACCCGCTGCTGGGCGACGGCATCCGCGCCGGGCTGGGCCTGGAAGGCGATACCGTGGACTGGGTGACCGACGGCGTGGCCGCCGACCAGGCCCTGGCCACCGACGAATTCGACCTGCTGGTGCTCGACCTCGGCCTGCCGCGCCGCGACGGCATGGAAGTGCTGCGCGGCCTGCGCCGGCGCGGCGACATGACGCCGGTGCTGATCCTCACCGCCCGCGACAAGGTCGCCGACCGCGTGGCCGGCCTGGACGCCGGCGCCGACGACTACCTGAGCAAGCCCTTCGACCTCGACGAACTGCTGGCCCGCGTGCGCGCCCTCACCCGCCGCCACACCGGCCGCGCCCAGCCGGTGCTGGAACACGGCGAGCTGCGCCTGGACCCGGCCACCCACCAGGTCAGCCTGGGCGGCGAGGCGGTGGAGCTGGCCCCGCGCGAATACGCCCTGCTGCGCCTGCTGCTGGAACAGCGCGGCAAGGTGCTCTCGCGCACCCGCCTGGTGGAAGCCCTGTACGGCTGGGACGGCGAGCTGGAAAGCAACGCCATCGAAGTCCACGTGCACCACCTGCGGCGCAAGCTGGGCAACGAGCTGATCCGCACCGTGCGCGGCATCGGCTACGGCATCGACCGCCCGGCCAAGGACGCGCCTTGAGCGCCACGCCCGGGCGCACGCGCCGCGCCGGCTCGCTGAGCCGGCGCCTGCTGCTGCTGCTGATCGGTGGGGTGAGCCTGTGCTGGGTGCTGGCCGGCACCCTCACCTACCACCTCGCCTCGCGCCAGGTGGACCGCCTCTACGACGAGGACATGATCGACTTCGGCGAGGCCGCCCTGCGCCTGGTGGACGTCGCCGGCGGCCAGGGCGAGCTGATCGCCCGCAGCCGCAAGGCCATCGAGGGGCTGCCGCTGGTCAGGCGCGAATCCGCCCTGGGCTACAGCCTCTGGTACCAGGGCCAGCCGCTGTTCGCCACGGCGGGCCTGCCCTCCGGCCTGGAGGCCCTGGAGACGGGCTTCTCCGAGATCAGCCACGGCGGCATCACCTGGCGCGTCCTGCAACTGAGCACCCGCGACGAGAACGCGCGCATCTGGGTGGTGGAGAACCTCCACCACCGCAGCCACACCCTGCACCTGCTGCTGCTCAGCGCGCTCTTCCCGCTGCTGCTGGCCCTGCCGCTGCTGGCCCTGCTGGTGTGGTTCGGCGTCAACAACGGCCTGGCGCCGCTGCGCATCCTCACCGCGCAACTGCACCAGCGCGACGCCCACAGCCTGCAACCCCTGGCGCTCAACCGGGCGCCGGTGGAAGTGCACAGCCTGGTCAACGAACTCAACCTGCTGCTCGAACGCCTGGGCACCGCCATGGAGGCCGAGCGCCGCCTCACCAGCGACGCCGCCCACGAAATCCGCACGCCCCTGGCCAGCCTGCGCACCCACGCCCAGGTGGCGCTGCGCTCCTCCGACCCGGCGGTGCTCGCCCATGGCCTGCAGCAGGTCAGCCGCAGCGTCGAGCGCATCGGCACGCTGATGGAGCAGATCCTCCTGCTGGCGCGCCTGGACAACGAGGAACTGCACGAGACCTTCACCCGCGTCGACCTCGGCCAGCTCAGCGAGGAAACCATCGCCGAGCTGGCCCCCCAGGCCATCGACAAGGGCATCGAGCTGACCCTGGAGAACCAGGGCGCCGAGGTCATGGGCGTGTCGGTGTGGCTGGGCATCATGCTCGGCAACCTGGTGGGCAACGCCCTGCGCTACACCCCCGAGGGCGGCCGCGTGGAAGTGCGCCTGGGCACCGAGGGCACCCAGGTGCAGTTGTGGGTGCTGGACTCCGGCCCCGGCGTGGCCGCCGCCGAGCAGGCCGCCATCTTCACCCGCTTCTACCGCAGCCCCGGCGTCGCCTCCGGCAGCGGCGGCAGCGGCCTGGGCCTGCCCATCGTCAAGCGCGTGGTGGAAATCCACCAGGGCCGCATCAGCCTTCACCCGGGCCTGGACGGCCGCGGCCTGGGCGTGCGGGTGGAACTGCCGTCCGCGCAACTTTCCTGAACCCCGGCACGGCCACCGCAGTCCACCGTACAGGCCCCGCTCGCCTGGCGAGTCGCCGCCTGCGTCATGTTCAGCCGTACAGGTACCGCATCATGAAAACCACCATCCTGTTCATCAGTGCCGCGCTGCTCGCGTCGCCGGTGTTCGCCGCCGACCGTTGCAGCGACAACCTGCAGCGGATCGACGAGAGCATGCAGAGCACCAACAGCAGCGACAGCGTGCAGGAGCAGGCCATGCGTCTTCAGGAGAAAGCTGCCCAGGCCCAGGAACAAGGCAATACCCAGGCCTGCGTCGCCATGACCGAGAAAGCCCTGAAACTGCTGAAGGCCTCGTCCAGCAGCTGACCCGCCCCGTGTTGGGCGCCATGCGTCATAAGCCGGGCTGAGGGCCCGTCATTCGCGAGGCCCCGGTTCGTTCCGGGGCCCCGCTTCATCCCTAAGATGGAGCGATTCCACGCCAGAAGAACGACAAGCGGAATCGCCCATGCCCATCACCTGCCTGCTGATCGCCAACCGTGGCGAGATCGCCATCCGCATCGCCCGCGCCGCCGCCGAACTCGGCATCCGCAGCGTCGCCGTCTTCGCCGAGGACGACGCCGCCTCGCTGCACACCCGCCAGGCCGACCAGGCCGTGCCCCTACGCGGGCGCGGGGCCGCCGCCTACCTGGACATCGCCCAGCTGATCGAAGTGGCCCTGGCCCAGGGCTGCGATGCCGTGCACCCCGGCTATGGCTTCCTTTCCGAGAACGCCGGGTTCGCCCGCCGCTGCGAAGCGGCCGGCCTGCGCTTCGTCGGCCCCGACGCCGAAGTCCTGGAACAGTTGGGCGACAAGGCCCGCGCCCGCGAGCTGGCCAGCCAGCACGGCGTGGCCCTGGCCGCCGGCACCAACCGCGCCACCAGCCTGGAGGAAGCCGGGCGCTTCTTCGCCCAGTTGCCCAGCGGCGCCGGCATGATGATCAAGGCCCTGGCCGGCGGCGGCGGGCGCGGCATGCGCGCGGTGCGCCGGCGCGAGGACATCGCCGAAGCCTATGCGCGCTGCCAGTCGGAAGCCCGCGCGGCCTTCGGCAACGACGCGCTCTACGTCGAGCGCCTGGTGGAGCGCGCCCGGCACATCGAAATCCAGGTCATCGGCGACGGCAGTGGCCAGGTGAGCCACCTGTGGGAGCGCGACTGCAGCCTGCAGCGGCGCAACCAGAAGCTGCTGGAGATCGCCCCCAGCCCCGGCCTGCACCCGCGCCTGCGCGGAGCCATCGCCAGCGCCGCGGTGCGCCTGGCCGAAGCGGTGCGCTACCGCGGCCTGGGCACCTTCGAATTCCTCCTCGACGAGGACAGCGGCGACTTCCTGTTCATGGAAGCCAACCCGCGCCTGCAGGTGGAACACACCATCACCGAGGCCATCACCGGCATCGACCTGGTCCAGGCCCAGCTGCGCCTCGCCGCCGGCGCCAGCCTGGCCGAGCTGGGTTTGCAACAGGCAGATATCCCCGCCCCGCGCGGCTTCGCCCTGCAACTACGGATCAACCTGGAAAGCCTGGCCGCCGACGGCACGCCGCAACCGGCCAGCGGCGTATTGGCCGCCTACCAGCCGCCCAGCGGCCCCGGCCTGCGGGTGGACGGCTACGGCTACCCCGGCTACCGCACCGGCGCCGGCTACGACTCGCTGCTGGCCAAGCTGATCGTCCAGGCGGCGGATTATCCACAGGCCCTGCGCAAGGCCTACCACGCGCTCTGCGAATTCCGCATCGAAGGCGTTGCCAACAACATCCCGCTGCTGCTCAACCTGCTGCGCCGCCCGGAACTGGCGGACAACCAGGTGAGCACCCGCTTCATCGAGCAGCACCTGGCGGAGCTGCTGGCCGGCGGCGAGCACCCGCACCGCTGGCTGGGCAGCGCCGGCGGCGAACAGGCCACGCGCAGCCACGCGGCACCGCCCGGCTGCCTCGCCCTGAACGCTCCCGGCGCCGGCGTGCTGGTCAGCCTGCTGGCCGCCCCCGGCGACGCCGTGGCCAGCGGCCAGGTGATCGCCATCGTCGAAGCCATGAAGATGGAATTCGAGGTCAAGGCCAGCGCCAGCGGCATCGTCCACAGCCTGGCCGCCGAACCGGGCGACAGCCTCGACGAAGGCGCGCCGCTGCTGTTCGTCGAGCCGGCGGAAGTGGCCGCGCTGGACGAAGGCCTGGCCGGCGAGCAGGACCTCGAACACATCCGCGCCGACCTCGCCGAAGTCCTCGAACGCCATGCCATCGGCCTCGACGCGCGGCGCCCGGAAGCCATCGCCAAGCGCCACGCCGCCGGCAAGCGCAGCGCCCGGGAAAACCTCGCCGACCTGCTGGATGCCGGCAGCTTCATCGAGTACGGCGCCCTGGCCATCGCCGCGCAACGGCGGCGGCGCAGCCTGGAGGAGCTGCAGACGATCAGCCCGGCCGACGGCTTGGTCACCGGCCTGGGCAGCGTCAATGCCGCGCAGTTCGGCGAGGAAGCCGCGCGCTGCCTGGCCATCGCCTACGACTACACGGTGTTCGCCGGCACCCAGGGGGTGATGAACCACAAGAAGAGCGACCGCATGCTGCAACTGGCCGAGCAGTGGCGCATCCCGATGGTGCTCTACGCCGAAGGCGGCGGCGGGCGCCCCGGCGACAGCGACTACCTGGGCGTGGCCGGGCTGGACTGCGCCACCTTCATGGGCATGGCGAAACTCTCCGGGCTGGTGCCGCTGGTGGGCGTGGTTTCCGGCCGCTGCTTCGCCGGCAACGCCGCGCTGCTGGGCTGCTGCGACGTGATCATCGCCACCCGCGACAGCAGCATCGGCATGGCGGGCCCGGCGATGATCGAGGGCGGCGGCCTGGGCCGCTACGCCGCCGAGGAAGTCGGGCCGAGCAGCGTGCAGGGCCCCAACGGGGTGATCGACGTGCTGGTGGAGGACGAGGCCGAAGCCACGCGCATCGCCCGCCAGTACCTGTCCTACTTCCAGGGCGAGGTCGCCGACTGGCAGTGCACGGACCAGCGCCACCTGCGCCACGCCGTGCCGGAGAACCGCCTGCGCGCCTACGACATGCGCCAGGTCATCGCCACCCTGGCCGACGAAGGCTCGGTGCTGGAGCTGCGCCGGCAGTTCGCCCCGGGCATGATCACCGCGCTGGTGCGCATCGAAGGCAAGCCCTTCGGCCTGATCGCCAACAACCCCGCGCACCTGGGCGGCGCCATCGACGCCGTGGCCGGCGACAAGGCCGCGCGCTTCATGCAACTGTGCGACGCCTTCGACCTGCCGATGCTGTCGCTGTGCGACACCCCCGGCTTCATGGTCGGCCCGGAGGCGGAAAAGCAGGGCACGGTGCGCCACGTCTCGCGCATGTTCGTCACCGCCGCCAGCCTGAGCGTGCCCTTCTTCACCGTGGTGCTGCGCAAGGGCTATGGCCTGGGCGCCATGGCCATGGCCGCCGGCAGCTTCCATGCCTCGCTGTTCACCATCGCCTGGCCCAGCGGCGAGTTCGGCGCCATGGGCCTGGAGGGCGCGGTGCGGCTGGGCTACGCCAAGGAGCTGGCGGCCGTGGAGGACGCCGGGGAACGGCAGAAGCTGTTCGACAAGATGGTCGCTGCGGCCTATCGCCACGGCAAAGGGCTGAACATGGCCAGCTTCCTGGAGATCGACGACGTCATCGACCCGGCCGAGACCCGCCGCTGGCTGCTGCGCGGCCTGGCGTCGACGCCGAAAGCGGCGAAACGCGCCGGCAAGAAGCGCCCTTTGATCGACACATGGTGAAACAAGCCCTTGAGCGCGCCGGGCAATCCGCTAGAATGCCCGGCGTCATTGGGGAGTAGCCGCCCGCCCGGAAACACCGGCGGGGACCACGTCAACATCCTTGGCCGGCAGGCCATGGCGTGGCCAGCGCACAGCCTGGCAAGACCTTTGACCATGCAACCTCCGCAGCGGCCGGGGAGGCGCATGGTCATGGGTACTACACCGGCCGGGAGTTCCACCGTGATGCACCGCCTCCGTCCCGTGTCGCCCTCCACCCGCGAGGAGCGCGCCCCATGCTGACCTTCGTCCTCGAACTGCTCGGCATGTTGCTGCTCATTCTGGTCGCCGCCGAACTCTTCACCAACGCCCTGGAACACCTGGGCGAGCGCCTGGGCATTTCCGAAGGCGTCACCGGCTCGCTGTTCGCCGCCATCGGCACCGCCCTGCCGGAAACCCTGGTACCGCTGCTGGCGCTGGTGGCCGGCACCAGCAACGTGTCGCTCAACGAAGAAGTGGGCGTGGGCGCCATCCTCGGCGCGCCGCTGATGCTCTCCACCCTGTCCACCTGCCTGATGGCCTGCTTCGTCCTCCGCGGCCGTGGCCTGCGCGGGCGCCTGGTGCCCGAGCGCAGCGGCCTGCTGCGCGACCTCAACTTCTTCCTCCTGGCCTTCTGCCTGGCCACGGTGGCGATGTTCGTGCCCTCGCAGTTGCACAGCTACCGCATCGGCCTGAGCGTGCTGCTGGTGCTCACCTACATCGGCTACATCACCCTCACCCTGCGCGCCTCCCGCGAACTGGTGGAGGACGGCCACGGCACCGCGGCGGAAAACCCCATGTGGCTGGCGCGCACCGGCCTGCCGACCAACATCGTCACCATAGTCGCGCAACTGGCCCTGGGCCTGGCCCTGCTGGTGCTCGGCGCCAAGGGCTTCATCCACGGCGTGGAAGGCCTGTCCAGCCTGCTCGGCATCTCCGCCCTGCTGCTCTCGCTGCTGATCATCCCCATCGCCACCGAGTTGCCGGAGAAGGTCAACAGCATCCTCTGGGTGCGCCGCGGCAAGGACACCCTGGCCTTCGGCAACATCACCGGCGCCATGGTCTTCCAGGGCACCCTGCTGCCGGCCATCGGCATCCTGCTGACGCCCTGGCAGCCGCGCATCGAAGTGCTCACCGGCGTACTGGTGACCCTCGGCGCGGCGCTCTGGCTGCGCCTCAACGCCCGCCACGACGGCATCGCCGCCTGGGTGTTGCTGGGCAACGGCGCACTCTACGTCGCCTACCTGGCCATCACCCTCGGCCGCTGAACACCGCGCCGCAGCGTGCAAGCCGCGGCGCAGCGCCTAAACTGACGGTTCCGCCAGGCGCCCGGCCGGCGCCTGCCGTCACACCGCTGCATGCAAGGAGAGGCCATGAAGATCCTGGTAGTGCTCACATCCCACGACCAACTGGGCGACACCGGCAAGAAAACCGGCTTCTGGCTGGAGGAATTCGCCGCGCCCTACTACGTGTTCAAGGACGCCGGCGCCGAGCTGACGCTCGCCTCGCCCAAGGGCGGCCAGCCGCCGCTGGACCCCAAGAGCGACGAGCCCGACGCCCAGACCCCGGCCACCGAGCGCTTCCGCAAGGACCCCGAGGCCCAGGCCACCCTGGCCAGCACCCGCAGGCTGGCCGAGGTGAACGAAGCCGACTACGACGCCATCTTCTACCCCGGCGGCCACGGCCCCCTGTGGGACCTGGCCGAGGACAAACACTCCATCGCCCTGATCGAGGCCTTCGCCCACGCCGGCAAGCCGGTGGCCACCGTCTGCCACGCCCCCGGCGTGCTGCGCCACGCCAGGAACGGCGACGGCAAGCCGCTGGTCGAGGGCCGCCACGTCACCGGCTTCTCCAACAGCGAGGAAGAAGCCGTGGGCCTGACCGCCGTGGTGCCCTTCCTGGTGCAGACCGAACTCAAGGCCAAGGGCGGCCGCTACAGCAAGGCCGACGACTGGCAGAGCCACGTGGAAGTGGACCGCCTGCTGATCACCGGGCAGAACCCCGCCTCCAGCGAAGCGGTGGCCGAAGCCGTGCTGAAACTCCTGGGCTGACAGGCACTTGCAAGCCCCCCGGTGGACGCGCCGGGGGCTTTGCCGTACACTGGCCGCGACCTTTACGGGTTTTGGGGCCGATTAGGATTCGACGCCGGTAACAAAACTTGAGGGGCATGCCGAGTAGGTGACAGTTCTCGTAAATCCGCTGCCACAATTCATAGTTGCCAACGACGACAACTACGCTCTGGCCGCCTAAGGGCGCCAGCAGACCCTAGGGGATGCCTGTAAACCCGAAGATTAGGTCTGTCAGATAGAACAGGATCGCCGCCAAGTTCGCTGTAGACGTAACGGCTAAAACTCATACAGCTCGCTCCAAGCGCCCTGCCACTCGGGCCGCGCGGAGTTAACTCAGTAGAGATGGCTAAGCATGTAGAACCGATAGCGGAGAGCTGGCGGACGGGGGTTCAAATCCCCCGGCTCCACCAAATGTAAACGATAAGCCCCTGAATTTCCTAGTGAATTTCAGGGGCTTTTTCTTTTCCTCCGCAAGCTGTCGAAGAACTGTCGAAAATGGCATTCTACTGCCAGCTTTACGCTTGGCTGCTAGATGACTCCCCTGCCAAGCTACGATCTATCTCCTTAACGTCTTTAATATTACGTTTCGCGAGGAAGACATGTCAGTACTATTTTTTATGCCATGGGTCACAACGACCTTACCAATACAATTGGGGCGAATCACCATCCACCCGTATATTAGAGGGGAGGCACCCGGAGCTCTCTTTGGGATAGACCAGTCTAGTATTGATGCGGTAATGGCTAACTATGGAGACCAGTCCTTTCAACCACTCCCCGCCATAAGCAGACGCATTGATACAGCGTCTATAATTACGTGGGAAAACGATACTACAAATCTAGAGGTAGGCGAAGAAGAAATACAAGCAAGATTCGAAGAAACCAAAATACTAATATTCGCAGCGATAGCAAATCGAAGATTTTGCCACTTCACCGACTACTGTAACACTGACAGCTACCAAGTTATTGCCCAGCGATTCGACAATACAGAAGCAGGAGCAACCTGCATCACAACAAGAAGGCGAGACGGCGGCACTCAACACTATATAGGAACTTCAGCAGCACCTAGATTCATTCGCCCCTTCCACATTGGCGGCCATATACCATCAAACATCGACCAATCAGTGGCGAACGCGCTATTTAATCTTCAAACAGGTAATTTGAAATCACAAATAACTGCAGCAATAGATTCTTTCTTGCTTGCAAATACCGACGCGCCGGGCATAAAAGAACAATCAGAACTAACACTGATGCGAGTAGCATTCGAAACCCTATTGAACTCATCGCACATGGCCAGCGATTTACGCGAGCGGTTGAGCAGGCACTTTCAGCGTGATTTGCAGCTTCCTGCGCACTGGTTCGCTGGGACGCTTAATGAAGCCACCTGGCGTGGCCGGTGGCCGCAGAACGTATCCCGACCATTAGATGCATGGGTACAAGACTTTTGCGCCGCTCGCAACGCTGTGGCTCATGGCCCAAGAGGTAATGGGCAACCAACCGTTTGGAATGCGAAAAGCCACTTACTCTTCAGCAGCTGGCTATTTCCATTAATAGTGAAAAAGCTACTCGCCGATGAGGGCGCCTATCAACTAAGCATTAGAGACGTAGAATCTAGAAGACTATTCGAAATCTTCCTTGCACATGACCCACTCACACCAGCCAATGAGAATAACGACACAACTTGGTGGAGCCGCTCCGAGTCCACCATTCAGCACGAAGTCGCAGCTCAGGAGTTTGAAAGACTCCTGAACCAGCACTAACTAAAATCTATATTTCAATCTATTGGAGTATCGATCAATCCAGAGCTGATCCTGGGCAACTGCCATAATATTATCCGATTTAGCCGTAGACAGAAGCGACTTCACCGCCTCATCCGGCACAAATATATTTAAGGCGTCTCTGACCTCTACCTTATACGGACACTTATCTTCTATACCATAATTAGAAAGACTAGACGAGCACCATCCTACTCGGCGAGAAATCCTACGATATTTAATTAGATGCCTTAAACGACTCAAAAAGCCCGAACCAGAAGTTTCATAAAGCAAAGACACGTGTGAAATATTAACCGCATGAGAGGACAAATTCTGAATACAGATATATACACCAAACTGGAAAACGTCATTTTTCGACTCGGTAGCAGTTACCAATCGCACCCGAATCCGCGGCCTAGACTGGATCAAATTCCAAATAAAAACGATGGAAGAAAGAACTGCAGCGTAAAATGCCAAATAATCCGTTAGCTTCAATTTATAAATCCTAGGTCAAATCCATCCAATGGTCCGAACCGTATAGCATCTTGCAGGTGATCAGGCGAGAGGTGTGCGTAGCGCATAGTCATTGCCAGAGTTGAGTGACCTAATATTTTCTGCAGCGTGAGGATGTTGCCGCCATTCATCATGAAGTGACTGGCAAAGGTGTGCCGCAGCGCGTGGCTGGCTTGCCCTTGCGGCAACCGAATCGTGGCTCGCTCCAGGGCGCGGCGGAAAGATGTGATGCAGGACGTGAACGGACCATGCATCCGCCAGTGCGCCCTCACCCGGTCAGCCAGTTCCGTTGGGATTGGTACGTGCCTTACCTTCCCTGACTTGGTTCCGGCGTAGGTCACGACGTTGCCCTGGAGGCGTTGCGCGGGGAGCTTTTCAGCCTCGGACCATCGAGCGCCGGTAGCCAGGCAGAGCAGCGTCACCAGCTCCGTATGTGGGTTGTCGCAACGGTTGCGGATGGAATCGAGAAGCTCGCCGATCTGCTCAGTCGTCAGCCACGACAGTTCCCGTTCTTGCAGCTTGAGCAGCTTCACCCCGGCCAGCGGGTTGTCGTACTCGATCTGCTTCAAGTCTTTAAGCTCGTTGAACACCGCGCGGATGTAGCCCAGCTCGTTGTTCAGGGTCTTCCCCGATATCCCCTCCTCCAGCCGTTTCCGCCGCAAGCTCGCATACGAAGACGCATCCAGGGCCGTCGCCACCGGGTCACCCAATCGAGCAGCCAATTGCAGCAGCTTGGAGAGTCGCCGGGGTGCGTCGCGTAGTGAATGGCCGTGCAGGTCGTACCAGAGTTGCACCAGCTCGGAGAGCCTGCGGCGATCCTTTGGCTTGATGCTCCAAGCGGGGTTCTCACTGCACTTCTGCCGCACCGTGGCTTCGAAGCGCTGAGCTTCACCTTTGGTCTTGAACCGCTTGCGGAAGCGCTTCCCCTTGATGGGTTCGACGTCGACGAACCAGAGGCCGTCCGGGAGCCTGGTGATGCTCATCAGACGGCATA
The DNA here is from genome assembly GCF_029201425.1 of Pseudomonas sp. 273. NCBI lineage: Bacteria > Pseudomonadati > Pseudomonadota > Gammaproteobacteria > Pseudomonadales > Pseudomonadaceae > Pseudomonas > Pseudomonas sp. 273. The sequence continues at coordinate 202,222 of NZ_CP116775.1, read as the reverse complement.
GCCTCGCCTTAGGTAGCGGTCGGAGATCAGGTCCTTGATGTGCTGCTCCAATTCGCGGCGAGTCCAACCCTTGGCCAGATAGTGGTCTTCGATGACGTGCCAGAATTCCAGTCGGTGGGCGGACTCAATGGCTTTTTTTGCGGGGATGCGCTCCCGTGCGATCAGGCTGATGAACTGACCCAGGAACATCTCGCAGTTCTTGCCGGAGAAGCCCATGGCCGTCTTGTGGTAGCGCCGGTATTCGACGCGATCAATCAGCGGATCGCACTCCACCTGCACCTTCACGTCTTGCATGATCAGCGACCAGAACGGGTCGTAGACGGCGTCCCGGGCCAGCAGCTTGAAGGCCTCGCAGGCGTAGCCAAACAGGCCCTGGAGGTGCGGACAGATACCGGCATAGGTCTGGGTGGCGATCACCGCGCCAGAGGGCAGGCAGGTGCCTTGGGCGAACTGTTCGACGATGGAGTGGTGGAAGCGGAACTCGATGCGCCACACCGTTTCCGTCGGGTCGTAGGCGGCTTCACCCGCGCCGAACGGATCGCCATTGAGACCGGACCAGACCGCGTTCCAGTAGTCCAGCTTGTCGCTCGCGCGCGCCTGTAGCGTCTTGTTGTAGATGCACAGCTGGAGGCCGTTGGCCGAGCCGAACGTGAAGGTCTCGCCGCGTCCGTACACCGAGGCGTTGCCGTCGAACTCAATGCGGTCGATGCCGCTGATCTGGCGCACCCGGTTCGACCGGCAGTGCATGCGATCCACGATGTCAGCGGGTGGCGTCCAGCCCTGAACATCCAGGGCGATGTGGACGGCGCACTGGTTGGTTTCGCAGTGGGTCAGCACCGCGGCGGCGAGGTCATCGAGCATCGCTTGCAGGGCCGCGGGATCGGTGCCGTCGATAGCATGCGGCGACACCTCGATCTTCAAGTGCGAGCCGATGGTGTCGAGTTTGATGTTGTGGTTCTTGATCAACAGGATCAGGCCGAGGTCCGCGTTCTGCAGGCGGAACTGGTAGCCGGAGTCGCGGCCGATGCGGCCCTTGGACCACTGATGCCCGGCGAATTCGGCGGTGGGCTCCTTGTCGTCGAACAGCGCCATCACCTCGGGCCGGATCATGCCGTTGTACAGCTGCCGGACGGTGTCGACGCCGCACCGCAGCACCCGCACGCCGGAAAGATCGGTGAAGCTGCCGGGCCGCGCATCGACGAACAGGCGGCCGCGCGGGGAATCAATGATCTGGCCGTCAGGCTGAACGATCAGGCGGTGCTGGTGGGTCACTTTTCTCATGGGGATTCACCTAACAATGTCCAATAACCAACGAATAGGAAATGGGTTGTCCGACGTGTTACAGGGGCGTCGGCCGCGCCCACCGTCGGGGCGCTCGTGCCTTACGCTACCGTCCGGTGGGCGCGGCCAACGACCAGCACGCAAGGCGCTCCGGGTCGATCCAGCAGGTGGGGTATTCGGGACGATGCAGCTCCCACAGACCGAACAGGTATGCGGTGAGCAGCAAGAGGATGGTCTTGAGCAAGAGGCACTCCGACATGGCGCGCTCCAGGGTGTGAGTGGTGGAGTGGCGGCGGAGCGAGGGGATCGCGGCGGGGTGCTGCTGCGGCGGTCGGTGAGGCCCGTGCGCGCCGGGAAGAAGATCAACACAAAGGGCTCCGCCCTTGTCATCCCGCTCTCGCCGCCGAGGGCTCGGGAGCGCGGTGCGGAAGAGCTGCACCACACTCCCAAGCCGAGGCTGTTTCTGGCGGGTGCGCGGTCAAGGGTGCGCTCCGCCCGTGCTTCCGTTCGCCGGAACGGTGGAGCTGTTCCGACGAGCCGGGAGCGCGGCCCCTGACCGGGACGTTGCGGGGTGGGCGATGCGGCCCAGTACGTTGCCGGAGCTTTGCCGGTCGCGGTTTCGCATCACCCGGATCGTGCGAATAGTGTCCCAGAAGGTTTCATTCGCGAATTCGTCGGTCACGCCGACGGGCACTGTCAGGAAGTGCGGCTCGTCGCGCACGCCCTCTGCCGGAAGCACTACGCCGATCACGCGCAGCAGGCGCCACACGGTTTCGGGGTCGTCTTCCCAGCCCAGTTCGACCAGAACGGTCTGACCGAGGTAGCGCAGCGCGCTAATGGCATCCAGGATCACGCGGCGGTTATCCATGGCGGTAGTCCCCCGCGTCGAAGGTGTTCTTGCCCTTGAGGAGGTCGGCGCGGAAGCGCGCGAGATTGACCATGCGGAAGGTACCCATGTCGAGGCTGGGGATGGTGCCGTCTTCCGCCCACTGCTCCGCTTCGGCATACGACACGCCGCACATCTCCGCGAAGGCCGCGACGGTGCAGAGCTCCGGGGCTACTTGGGTTTTGCTCACAGTCGAATCTCCTTATCCATCAGTTGGCTGGTCAGCAGTGCCACGTTGACCATCATGTGTTTGCCGACCTTGTGGGACGGGATGTAGCCATTGCGAATCCAGCCCCACACGATGTCGTGGCTGTCGCTCATGCGTATCCAGTCGGCGAAGTTGCGCCACGGCATCAGCGGCGGCGGGGCAAGCAGGTCTTTCAGAGTGAGGGGTGTTCCTTCCACATCCATGGTCTTTCCTGCACTATGTTGATCAATACTGGTCACAGCTAAAGTCAAATTGACTCTAGCCGATATGAAGCACATTCAGCTTGAGTCAGATTGACTAGAGCTTATTTAGATGAATAAGTAATGATCAAACAGCGCGTCATAACCATTCTGTCGTGGTCGGATATCCGGCTCCCCAAGCTAGAGGAGCTAACCGGTATCAGCCGCTACACGTGGAGCAACCTGAAGAACCCCTCCAAGAGCAGGGAGATCAAGGAAGAGGAAATTCTCGCAATCGCGAAAGTCTTCCCGCAGTTCCGTTGGTGGCTATTGACTGGTGAGGTGATGCCAGAGGTGGGGCAAACAAGCCCTGACTACGAAGACGCGAATCGAAACTTGAGCAATCAAGACGCGGGATAAAACTCACTGCCGAGGTGAGTAAACGCTGGTACACATGGCGCTCCCGCAATGGAGCGGCGGCGGAAGAAGACAGCAGGGCCGACCATCCAACATCCAGCCCTGCTATGGATACACACCCCATCGAGTGATCACGCCCAGGACGTCAGCAGCTCCGCCCGGAGAATCTTCATCGACTCCGGCGCACTAATCGCAATGCTCGCGATCTTGGGCCCGGTACGCGTAACGCATACCGCAATCCCCTGCTCCCTGATTTGCCGAATCAGGTCCTCATCACTCACATCCGGATTCGCAGTCTGCACGATCTGCTCGTTCGCGTGACGCTGAAGTACGAGATAGCTCATGGCGCCGTCCCATGTTGCAGCTATTGGTTGGTGCAACATGGCAGAGCGAAGAGGCGCCACAAGGCTGTAAAGCGCGTTTCAGCCACGTCGTACTTTCAAGATGCCATCATCCTACATGCCGGTTAGAATCGACCCACGTAAACCTTGAGTCCGCCAGCAAGCAAGGACGCAACGTGCATGGAAAAGCGCGAGATTGATGATCAGCTCAAAAGCCTGAGCTTCGACATGGATGAGGAAATCGACGATCGCAACGAACGTCGAGGCCGGAAAGCCGCGCCACCTCGCCACGCCCACACTCCCATGGACCCCAGCCACGCCATCATCCTGGCCGCGATCATCATCGTCGGGGGCCTGTGGGGTGGAAAGCTTCTCTACGACTACATCCAGGAACAGCGCATCAAGGCCGCATTCAACGAAGCTGCCGCCTATATGCAGCAGACGATGCAGCAAGCCGAGCAAGACTCCAGACGCGCGCAGGCAGAGATGCAGCAGCGAGTAGAAGCCGAGGAAGAGGCAAGAGAACAGCGGCGCGCTGAACAGCTTGCTCAATTGAAGGCAGAGCAAGCCCGAGCGGAACAGGAAAAACGATTCAAATCATCCCAATGCCAGTTCTGGTGGCAGCAACATAACCAGAATCCTTCCGAACGAACTGCGAAAAGAAAAGCTCAGGCATGCGGAAATTGATTACTCCGCCCCCATATCTGCGCTAATAGAAGATTGAATTTAGATAATTAGAACAAGGGAATCGGAATGAGTCGTGTACATAGAAGCGTCGTGGCATATGCATTTCTCGCACAGGCGAACAGAAGCGATGGCGATCTGCTTAGCGGTTTAATGCCGATATTCAAGCCTATTGCAAAGCTGCATCAAGGAGAAACATTTAATCCTGCAAAATTCTCTGAATTAGTCGCTGATTTATACGGACTAAATGTTAGCTCCTGGGCGGTTGAAAGCCTGGCGCCAAGGCTGGAAGCCGCTGGAGTCCTTACTCGTATAAAAATCAATGAGTAAGCACATGAATATGTATATTCACAGATCGAAGAAGAATACTCCGAAGTAACTGAAAAAGACGTTCAGCTAGTACTCGACAAATTCGTGGAGTTTGCAAGACCTCTTGTGGAAGGGCACGAAGGTCTTAAATTTGAACCAGAAGTCCTAAAAGAAGCATTTCTTGCACATATAGTGGACCTTGATTTTGTCGGAACAATATTGCGCCCTATCCAGTCGCTCGGCGCCGATGGAAAGCCCAAACTGGGACTACCCAAGAGTGCAGAGCAAACAAAATGGGAACAAGAAAAGATTAATTCCGCAAGAATAGATACACTTTGCGCATCATTCGTTCTTGATCTCCATAACAAAGAGCCCGAACTGTACGCATTAGTTTGCAGAATAACCGCAGGCGCCATGGTCTCAGAAGTTGTCCTCAACTTTCAAAGCCCGGAAACCGGTATATCACTTAGCGGCCTAAGGGTAATATTGGACACTCCGTTCCTCATGGACCTTCTTAACCTCTCAAGTAAAGGCGCTTTTGAGGTTTCGTCGAGCATATGCAAGCAGCTCTTGGAGAAGGGAGCTAGATTGGCAGTCTTCAGACACTCAATTGAAGAAATGACGGATAACCTTGCCGCAGTAATGTCTTCTTTTGACGCGGGTGAAGGATACGGCCCCACTGCGCGAAGGCTACATGAGAGAACATTCAGGACATATGCTGGGTCTATAAAGACGGCGCCCGAAATCAGGTTAAAACAAGAGTCGATAGAGATAATCGAGGCACCTAGCTCGCAACAGGCATACGGTTATTTCACAGATGAAGACGAAAGAAAACTCTTCCAAAGCCTTGGGTTCTTCCAAAACAAGAGGGCGCAAGAAAGAGACGCAGCATCCGTAGCAGGTACTATGCGCTTGCGCAGCGGCACAAAAGCTAGGATGGGTAAATTTCAAGCATGCAAGGTTCTCTTTGTTACCGAAAATCCTTGGGTAGCAAAAAAGAGTCAAGATGCCATGGTTCGATGGGGGATTTATGATGCAGGTGACGTTCCTGCCGCCATCACCGATCGATATTTAGCGGGTCTGCTTTGGGTATTGTACGGCGGAACAGCCAGCAAACTTCCGGTACAGGTACTACTTGCAAATTGCGCAGCAGCAGTGGAGCCCAAAACCGACCTAATCCAGCGAATGCATCAATTTTTAAGCAATGTAGACGAAAAGCAAGCTGATTATTTTAAAGCTCTTATGACTGAGGAGCGCGGTTCTCAGTATCTGTCCAAGCTGTCACTCGGGGACTCAAGCTATATATCCCAAGATAATGCCAGTCTCATCTTAGAGCAAATGAAGAATTCGCTTCTTGAAAAGAGCGAGGCCGAATGGCGGGCCGAGCGGGAAAAGCACGAGGAGCAGATAGAAATTATAAACCAGCAGCACAGTGAAAAAATTGAGGAGCTAAAGGGGCAGATAATTTCTGCGGAGACCGACCTCTTATTAGCCCGAGGGGACGTGAGGACCACTCAAGAAATGGTCGGAGCGCTTACGGAGAGACTAGAGGAACAAGAACGTCAGCGTATTAAAGACGTCGAAAACAGAGAAGAGAAAGATCGAAAGCAAGTGGAGCGCGGAGTGATCGAAGCTGACAAATTCGTGAGGCGGCTCACTTGGGGAATAGCATTTATCGTATGCGCGATCGCAATTATAGGATCATTCATACCTGGAATAAACAGCATCCCATATTCGCAACTTATCAGCATAGTCATAAGTGTAATTGTATTCTTCCTATGCTTCTGGAAACTCCCCGACTACATATTTGGAAGACACATTGAGACCCTTAGAGACGGCAAACTAAGAGCAGAGTTAGAAAGACGCGGAGTAGAACTAGATAAACTTGATGACATGCAAATCGACTGGGACAAAAAAACGGCTTCTAGAGTTAAGGACAAATTGCCGAAATAGAGCAATCGATGTCGAAAATCCGTCGAAATCAATTGCCCCTACTTACTACCAATACCCTAGATGGCCCTCCTAGAGGGCCTGATTTCAGTAGTGTTAGCCAGAAATCACCATTAATGGCCACGCACCAAAACGGGTTCAAATCCCCCGGCCCACCAAACAGACAGATCAGGCACTTGGCGGTTCTCGCAAGTGCCTTTTTTGTGCCTGCGATTTTTGCTCTGGCTGCTCCGTCGACGACATCTCATCCAACAGGACCTTGGCTTTGGCCTCAGCTCGGGCCTGAGCTTGCGGCGACATCTTAGCCTTGAGCTCAGAAAACTTTCTGGACATCAGAACCTCCTTCCAAGCCACTCTCTGGCAGGCGCCGAATAGCGTAGCTCGCTAGTCAACACTCTCGCTTGACTGGCAAACCTTGTCGTTGAAGCGTTTGGCGTTCAGCCGCCTCAAGTCGACCAAGCGAATGCCGGCGATAGTCCGACTCGGCAGCGCGCCAGCCTCGATCCACTCGGCTACCACTCCGATAGGCAAAACGCACATCCGGCCAAAGGCTTCGATAGTGCACAAGTTGAGATGCAGATCTGGTCGGGTCATGACCCCTCCTCAATAGCTTTCACACCCATAACCTTTGCTGCACTATGGCGGCTTATGGACGGCTAACTTCATGAACTATGTTCATGCACATAGTCAAAATACCTTTCAGGTCTATTCCTTGTACATAGTCCAAAACAATCAGTTACCAATTGAATGAGCATCACCGAGAGAGCACTTCGACTGATAAGCCAGAGCAACCTGAGTGAACTGACGCGCGCTGGCGACACGGACTACAACCGCTGGGTCAGCATCAAGCGCGGAAGAGCGCGGGTTGGCGCCGATGAGGTGGAGATCCTCGGCAAGGTCTACCCACACTACCGCTGGTGGTTGAGCACCGGCGAGGTGCTGCCGGAGATCGGGCAGACAAGCCCTGATCACGACCAGGCCAACCCTGCGGGCTAGGGATATCCACAAGGTTCGATCACAGGAAGTGCGGCAAGGAACGCGGCAGGTATGGCAAAGCGTGAAATCGACGAGCAACTGAAAAGCCTCAGCCTCGATATGGACGAGGAAATAGACGATCGCAACGAACGTCTTGGCCGCAGGCTGGCCCCTACCCGCCGCGCCCATCAGTCGATGGACTCCAGCCACGCCATCATCCTGGCCGCCCTCATCATCGTGGGCGGTATCTGGGGCGGAAAGCTGCTTTACGACTACATCCAGGAGCAGCGCATCAAAGCCGCGCTCAATGACGCGGGGCTCTACCTGCAGCAAGCCATGCGCCAGGCCGAACGGGACTCGCAAAGAGCCCAGGCCGAGTTGCGCCAACGGGTCGTGCAGGAAGAAGAAGCGCTGCGACAGCAGAAAGCCGAGCAACTTGCCCAGGCCCAATCGGAACAAGCCAGGGTGGCGCAGGAGAAACGCTTCGCGTCAGCGCAGTGTCAATTCTGGTGGCAGCAGCATGAGCAGCACCCAACCGAGAGAACTGCGCAGAAAAAGGCTGAGGCGTGCACAGGTCGGAATTAAAAGCGGACGTACCCCAACATCGAGTTCGGTCAACATGAATCGGCCGCCCTCATCTTCCGCTTTCTCACTCTTCCCGACCAAAGTATCCGGACCGATACCAAGCCGCTAACAAACCACGCTAAAGGTTTCCCTGCGAAGGCCGCCATGCCGGGTATCCATCACGATCCGGAGCCTTCCGATGTCCAGCATCTCGTCCGTCAGCAACATGAATCTCCGCTTCACCACCTCATCCAGTTCATCCACCGCCACTTCGTCGACGAGTGACGACAGCAGCACTGCTTCTAGTGCAACGAGTTCGTCCCAAACCAGTGCGAGCGGTTCGGCGCAGAGTGCTGGCGGGGCCGGTGGCGCGGGTGGCGCGGGTGGCGCAGGAGGGAGCGGCAGCAGTTCCAGCAGCACTTCCGACAGTACGCTGGAGAAACTCAAGGAGGCTGTGGAGCAGGCGCAGAAGGAATTGCAGGAAGCCGAACAGGAACTTGCCAAGGTCAGCCAGAGCGGCAGCAACCAGACCGATGAGGAAAAACAGGCCCGCCAGACCCAGGAGCAAGCCGCCCGGGCGCGTGTCGCGACGGCCAGCGCAGCGGTGGCAAGCGCCTATGCTGCCTACTCCGAGGCATTGACGGAGTCCGGCAGCAGCACCAGCGGGACCGGGGTGAACACCACAGCTTGAAACGAAAAAGGGGACGGTTCTGAATTACACGCTGTGTTCTATCCCCAGGCAGCGTAAAGCTGCGCTCCGCCACGAGGCAAAGCAATGGAAATGCTCTGCGTCCTCATCCTGCTCTCGACGAGCTACTGGTACTTCCAGACTTCGCCAGCCAACACGCCATTGACCCTGCGGCTGGTCTCGTCCGCCCATGGAGCAAGTGCACTAGTGCTGCTTCTGCTCGCGTTCGCCGTTGGGTTCGGCGGTTGGCATGGTGAGATCGGTGGGCGGCTGTTCGTCTGGCTCCAATTGATTCCCCTGGCCCTGATAGCCTCGTCCTTCTGGCTATTCCGCGGCCCCAGGTCGCTCCATTGGCTGCAGTTGTTCAATATCCCGGCCACCCTGTGGCTAGCCCTGATCGGGAACATGCTGGTCACTGGGAAATGGCTGTAACAGGCCGGAGCTGATGCTCCCGGAGCCCACCCGACCACCGGCCACTCTGCCCCGGAATACAAATCGCTATGATGCGGCTTCCAATCAGCCTCTCGTCCGCCCCCATGACCAACATCGTTTCCTCCCTGCCCGGCCGTATCCGCGTCCGGGACGCCCGGTTGCGCAATGCCGAACGCCTGCGCAGGCTGCGTGACACGCTGGCCGCGCTCGATGGCGTGCTTTCCTGCGAGGCCAATGCGAAGTCGGGTTCGCTGCTTCTGCATTTCACTCCGGCGCAGGTCGAGCTCGCCGCCTTTGAAACTCAGGTCGACGCGCTGGTCGACGCCGAACTGGCCGCCCCGCTGCAGGCCGCCGGCCGGCGGCCGCTGAAGATGCGCGTCAACCGCTATGCCAAGCTGGGGATGATCGCCGGGCTGGGCAGTTCGCTGGCGTTGGTGGGCATGGGTTCCAAGCGCGGGCATGCGGCTTGTGGAGCGGTGTTCGTCGCATGCCTCGGGGTGCACCTGAGCACGCACCGCCGGCATATCCTGCGCTAGGCGTCCTCGAACGCCTGCGCCTGCCGGCTGACCAGGGCGACCAGTTGCCTGGCCAGCCTCACGGCCTCTTCCTGGTCGCCCTCGGGCAGGTAGACCTCCATGCCGAGGTAGAGGAATTTCGGGTTGTCCCAGATGCGCCGGGGGATCACCGTGGCGACCGCCTCGCCCAGCGGCACCACTTCGATGCCCCGGCCGGCCAGCCCTTCCCGGGCCAGGGCCTCTACCAGCACCTGGCAGAAGCGCGGATGGCCGCAGTAGAGGTCCACGCTCGGGCCGTCGCGGTCGTGGCCGCTGTGCAGGTCGATCAGCACCCGGTAGCGGCCGCTCGCCAGCGGCAGCAGTTGCTCGTACAGGGCGGCATGCAGGAGTTCGTGGTGGAAGCGCTGGTCCGCCCGCGGGTGGCGCCCGGACAGGCCGTCGGGTATGCGCTGCACGTCCGCTTGGTCGGGCGCCACGCCTTCGGCGACGCGTTCGCCGAAGGCCAGTTCCTCGCGGTGGATGCCGATGACCAGCAGCGCCGGCGCCCGCTTCATGGCCCCGCGTCCCGCGTCACGACGCATTGCCGGGCGTGGCCGCGACCCATTCGTAGACGACGATGGTGGCCGGGTCGCACTTGCAGCAGGTGCCCCCGCCGCAGGAGGTGCCACTGGGCAGGCGCCGCACGCGGCCTTTGCGTTCGAGCACCGCGAGCATGCCTTCAAGGGCCTCGGGCGTGGTGTCCAGGTGGTGCTGCATGTCGTGCAGGCTGACCCGCCCGTGCAGCTTCAGGTAGTCACTCAGTTGCGACAGGATCATGGCGAGCCCCCTCCGGAGGGCGAGAGCGGCAGGCCAGCCGCCACCCGTGGCGCGCGCTGGCCGGCGATGCGCAGGGAAGCGAAGGCGGCGGCGAAGGCGAGCAGCACGCCGGTGCACCAGGCCAGCGAGCCCAGCGGGTGCGCCGCCCAGTTCGCCAACTGGTAGAACAGCACCGCCACGCCATAGGCCAGGCCGGTGGTCCAGCCCACCACGAAGAGCATCCAGCGGGTACCGGCCTCCTGGTACACGGCGGCCATGGCGGCCGTGCAGGGCGAGTAGAGCAGGACGAACAGCAGATAGGCGAAGGCCGCCGAGGCGCTGGCGAAACGGGTGACCATGGCGCCGAAGATGCTGCTCGACACCTCGTTGGCGGCGGCGACCGCGTCCTGGTCCCCCAGGTCGGCCTCCAGGCCGAGCGGGTCGGTCCAGCGGCCGAAGGCCTCGGCCAGGTTGGCCGGCACGGTGGCGAAGGCGTCGACGATGCCGCCGGCCAGGTCGAAGGGCTTGTCCTCCTCAGCCTCCCCCTGCCCGGCCAGCGCGCCATAGGTGGCGTTGAGTGTGCCCACCACCGCCTCCTTGGCCAGGATGCCGGTGATGATGCCCACCGCCGCCGGCCAGTTCTCCTCGGTCACGCCCATGGGGCTGAAGGCCGGCGCTATGCCGCGGCCCACCTCGGCCAGCACCGAGTGGTCGGGCGGCACGCTGGCGAAGCTGCCGTCGGTGCCGGTGGAGTTCAGCATGTTCAGCACCAGTACGGTGGGCACGATGATGCGCCCGGCCTTGATCACGAAGCCCTTGAGCCGCGACCAGGTGTGCAGCAGCACACCCTTGACCGTGGGGATGTGGTACGGCGGCAGCTCCATGATGAAGGGCGTGGCCTCGCCCTCCAGCAGGCTGTGCTTGAGCAGCAGGCCGGTCAGCACGGCGGCGCCGATGCCGATCAGGTACAGGCCGAACACCACGTTCTGGCCGTGCTCCGGGAAGAACGCCGCGGCGAACAGCACGTACACCGGCAGCCGTGCGCCGCAGGACATGAACGGCGCCATGGCGATGGTCAGCAGGCGGTCGCGGCGGTGCTCCAGGGTGCGCGTGGCCATGACCGCCGGGACGGTGCAGCCGAAGCCGACGATCATCGGCACGAAGGACTTGCCGGGCAGCCCGACCCAGCGCATGAAGCGGTCCATGACGAAGGCCGCGCGCGCCATGTAGCCCGAGTCCTCGAGCACGGAGAGGAACAGGAAGAGGAAACCGATCACCGGGATGAAGGTCGCCACCGTCTGCACGCCGGCGCCGATGCCCTTGGTCAGCAGCGCCACCAGCCAGTCGGGGGTGCCGAAGGCGTCGAGCAGCCGGCCGGGGCCGTCGACGAAGAACAGCGCGCCGAGCTGGTCGAACAGGTCGATGAAGGAGCTGCCGATGTTGATGGTGAACATGAACATCAGGTACATCATCGCGAAGAAGATCGGGATGCCCAGCATGCGGTTGAGCACCACGCGGTCGATGCGGTCGGTCAGGTCGCGGCTGGTGCGGCCGAGGCGTGTCAGGGCCTCGCGGGTGATGGCGTTGGCCAGCCCGTAGCGGGCGTCCGCCACCAGTATGTCGATGTCGTCGCCCAGTTCCTCCGCCAGCCGCGACGCCGCCTCCGCCGCCCGGGGCCCGGCAATGGCGCGGGCCAGGTCGTCGCCCTCCAGCAGGCGCACCGCCAGCCAGCGCGGCGCCATGCCCGTGTCCGCCTCGGCCAGTTCCGGCAGCAGCTTGTCGATGGCCTGCTCCAGGGCGGCGTCGTAGGTCACCGCCACGGCGGGCCGGCGAGCCTGGCGCAGGGCCTCGCGCAGCGCCACCTTCAGTTCGTCGATGCCGGTGCCTTCCGAGGCCACCACGGGCACCACCGGGCAGCCCAGGCGTTCGGCGAGCTTGCCGGCGTCCACCCGCATGGCCTTTTCCTCGGCCACGTCGACCATGTTCAGCACCACCACCAGCGGCACCTGCATCTCGGCCAGCTGCAGCGTCAGGTAGAGGTTGCGCTCGAGGTTGGAGGCATCGACGATGTTGACCACCAGGCCGGCCTCGTTGGCGTGCACGTAGTCGCGGGCGATCTTCTCGTCCAGCGACACTTCCTGGTCGACCACGTCCAGGGAATAGGTGCCGGGCAGGTCGACCACCTCGTAGCGCTCGCCTTCGAAGCGGTACTCGCCAACCTTGCGCTCCACCGTCACCCCCGGCCAGTTGCCGACGCGCTGGCGCGAACCGGTGAGGGCGTTGAACACCGTGGTCTTGCCGCAATTGGGGTTGCCCACCAGGGCGATGACGCGGTGCTCGCTCATGGCAGCCTCTCCACCATCAGCGCATCGGCCTCGGCCTTGCGCAGCGACAGGGAGAAGCCGCGCACGCGGATCTCCACCGGGTCGCCCATCGGCGCCACCCGCGTCACCGACAGCTCGGCGCCAGGGGTCAGCCCCATGGACAGCAGCTTGCGCCGGTAGGCGCTGCCGCCCTGGTTGAAGCCGGTCACCCTGGCCCGGTCACCTACCGCCAGTTCCTTGAGCATTGCCATGGCATGCCTCCCGGTGCGCCATCAGACGGGGCACACCATGATTCTGTGAGCCACTCCGGCCCCCAGGGCGAAACGCGTCTCGCCCCGGGATACCACCAGACCGCCGCCCTGGCTCTGCCGCACGGTGATCTCGCTGCCGACGTTCAGCCCCATCTCGGTCAGCCGGCGGGCCATGCCCGGCCCGCCGAGCAGCGCGACTATGCGCACCCTGGCGTTTTCCCCGGCCATGCTCAGCGGCAGCGCATCCGTGCTCATGGGGCCTCCTGCGGGCGCGGCTGGCCCGGCATCCCGGCGCCGGCCAGGGCGCGCAGGAGGATGCCGATGGTGCAGCCGTTGTGCAGCATCGAGGCCGAGACCGGGCTCAGCAGGCCCAGCGCGGCGGCGCCGAGGATGCTGCTGTTGAGCCCGGCGATGAGCCTGAAGTTGCTGTTGATCAAATCGCGCGCGGCCATGGCGATGGCCCTGGCGTCGGCCACGCCGGCGATGCCGTCTTCCAGCAGGGCGATGTCCGAGGCCAGGCGGGCGATGTCCGAGCCCTGGCGCATGGAGATGCCGACGTGGGCGCCGCTGAGCGCCGGCGCGTCGTTGATGCCGTCGCCGACGAAGGCGATGCGCGCGCCCTGCTCGGCCAGCGCCTGGATCGCCGCGGCCTTCTCGTCCGGCAGCAGCCCGGCGCGGAAGCCGTCCAGGCCCAGTTCGTCGGCCAGCGCCTGGGCGCGTTCGGGGTGGTCGCCGGTGAGCATGACGATGCGCCGGGCGCCCAGCTCGCGCAGGCGGGCGATGGTGGCGGCGCTGTCCGGGTGCACGCTGTCGAGCATGCCCAGCACGCCGAGCAGTTCGCCGCCGTAGCCGATGTAGAGCAGCGTCTTGCCTTCCCGGCGCAGGCGTTCGATGTCCTGTGCGTAGGCCGCGGTGGCAATGCCCTCGTCCTCTTCGACGAAGTGCCGCGAGCCGACCACGATGCGCTTGCCGTCGATGACGCTGGCCACGCCATGGGCGACGATGAACTCCACCTCGCCGTGGTTGAAGTGCTGCCGGTGCGGCAGGTGGCTGGCCGCCTCGACCACCGCCATGGCCATGGGGTGGTAGTAGTGTTCCTCCACCGAGGCGGCGATGTTGATCACGTCCTCCGCGCTGTAGCCGGCGCTGCACACCAGCGAGTCGGTGACGCGCAGGGCGCCGGTGGTCAGGGTGCCGGTCTTGTCGAAGACGAAGGTGTCCGCCTCGGCCAGGCGCTCCAGGGCATTGGCGCCCTTGACCAGCACACCGTGGCGGCCGGCCTGGTACATGGAGGCCTTGAAGGCCACCGGGGTGGCCAGCTTGAGGGCGCAGGAATAGTCGGCCTGGAGCACCGCCGAGGCGCGCTGCAGGCTGCCCGACAGCAGCCAGGTGCCGCCGGCCAGGCCGAGCACCATGGGCACCAGGCGGTCGGCCAGGCGCGAGGCCTCCAGCTGGGTGGCGCTCTTCACCGCCAGGGATTGCTCGACGAAGCTGGCGATGCGCGCCGCGGCGGCGTGGCGGCCGACCTTCTCCGCGTAGATGCGCAGGCGCCCCTCCTCCACCAGCGTGCCCGAGAGCACGATGTCGCCGCGGTGGCGCACCACCGGCACGCTCTCGCCGGTCATGGTCGCCTGGTTGACCAGTGCTTCGCCGCCCAGCACGGTGCCATCGACAGGAATCACCGTGCCGGTGGCGACGATCACCGTGTCGCCGAAGGCCACCTCGCGGGCATCGATCAGTTGCTCGACGCCGTCACGCTCCACCCAGACTTCGTTGCTGGCCGGGCGCAGCAGGCTCTTGAGCAGGTTGTCCGAATGGCGCTCGATGGAGCGCTCCAGGTAGTCGCCCAGCGCCAGCAGGAAGGTGGTGATGTTGGCGGTGAGGAAGTCGCGGCGGCCGATGGAAATGGCCACCGCCAGCGCCTCCAGCACGTGGGAGGTGATGCCCCGCTGCACCAGCTCCGCCAGGGCCTTGCCGAACAGCGGCAGCGATACCGCCATGGACAGCGGCCCCTGCAGCTCGGGCTGCAGGCGGCGGTCGGCCAGCAGCGCCGCGCCGGTGGTCAGCACCCCGGCCGGCGACTCGTCGCCACGGCCACCGGCCCGCCCCGCGGCCAGCGGCAGGTCCGGGTACTCCAGGGCGAGGATGTCCTGGCGCAGGCGCTCGGCGTCGGTCAGCGCACCCTCGTATTCGACCACCAGGGCCTGGATCGCCGGGTTGACCCGCACCTTGCGCACCCCGCGCAGGGATTCGACGGCCCACTCGATGCGCTGCAGTTCGCCGCGCCTGCCCTTCTGGCAGCGGTAGCGATAACGCGCCCGCCCGGCGCTGCCGTGCACCAGGTCGAGGCCGGCGAACCAGGGGCCCGACATTACTTGTCACCGCTCTGCTGCGCACCCATCTCGGCCTTGAGGTCGGCCATCTGCTCCTTGAACTCCTCCAGGCCGCCGGCCAGGCTCGCATAGAGCTTCACCGCGGACTTCATCAGCTTGCCGCGCAGTTCCTCGTCGCTCATCACCCAGGCCGCCGCGCCGCCGACCAGCAGGCCGAGGAGGAACTGCTCGGTGTGCCGCGAACGCAGGAAGGTCGGCAGCCCCTGGAGGATGCCGGCATCCATCCCGCCGGCCAGGCCGAACAGCCCGGCCGCTTCCTGCATGCCCGGCGCGCCGCCCATCATCTGCGGTGGCGGCATCTGCCAGCCGGGCGGGTTCTGCGGCGCATAGCCGTATGCGCCGTAACCGTTGCCGGCGTAGGCGTCGTCCCCGTAGCCATATCCGGCGGCCTGCTGCCGCCGCTTGCCCTTCTTAGCCATGCTCAGTTCTCCTGGCGGGGCCGTGCCCCGTCGTGCAGCCAACGTTCCACAAGCATCACGCCCACCGCCCCGGCCATGCCGGCGAACAGCGCCCGGGCGTATTCCCGCCGTTGCAGCGCCCGCGCCGCGAGGGTGCCGGCGCACAGCGCAGTGCCGCCCTGCAGGGCATGGCGCGCCACCCGCCGCAGGTCCGGCTGCCCGGCCGCATCCTGGAAGGCGGACAGGCAGGCGCTGGTGACGAAACCCTTGGCGAAATTGGCGTCATCCCAGGCCGCCTGTCGAAGTGCCGGATAGGCTTTCATGCTCCAGGCTCCGTGGCGGGCGCAGGCCGGGTGGCCTTGCGTGGGCGGGCGGGGGTTTTCTTCGCCGCGGCGGCCTTGTTCGCGGCGGGCCGGCGCGCGGCCTTGGGCGCCACGACAGGCGCCGGCGCAGGTTCGGCTGCCGGCGGTTCTTCGGCGGCTTTCGTCGCCTTGCCACGGCGGATCAGGCGCAGGGCGACGGCCCCGGCCACCACCCCGGCCGCAAAGGAAATCAGTGGCTGCATGGTCAGTTCTCCTCTTCAGGATGTGCAGGGCGTGCAGGACGTGCGCGCTTGTGTTTCCACAGGTAGACCCCGCCCCCGCCGACGGCCACGCCGGCCAGCAACACCGGGTTGACCCGCCGCAGCAGCGGCCCGGCCAGGCCCAGCAGGCCACCCTGGCCGCTGAGGTGGGCGATCAGGTATTCGGTGAAATCGGAAATCGGGCCATGGCTGGCATAGGCCTCCTGTGGCGGAACGCCCTTGCCGGCGTGGTAGCGCTCCTGGTCGAAGGCGTCGATGGCCGCCTCGCGGAACGCCGCCAGGTGGTTGGCGGAGGCGGTGGCCTGCAGGTCGAGGAACACCCGGCGCACCTCGGGCTGGCGCACGTGGGCCAGCAGGTAGTCGTAGAGGCGAACGTTGGCGCTCTCGCCCATCACCGCGCGCATGCAGTTGGCCAGCCAGGTCGGCTCGATGGCGGTCTCCGCCGGGAAGGGGTCCAGCGGCCGAGGGATGCCGAAGCGCGCGGCCAGGGCCGACAGCGCCTGGATGTGCCGCTCCTGGTCGCGCAGCACGTCGGGAAACGGCGGCCGCTCGCCGAAGGCCTCCACCACCCGGGCGTAGAAACTGCGCGCGGCGTATTCGTCGTACAGGGCGATGCGCACCGCCTGGTGCAGCAGCGGGAAGGGCGCGGCGGGCTGCAGTTGGCGCCCGCGCAGGATCGGCTCGTCATAGTTGCGCATCGACGATCTCCCGGTAGCTGTCGAGCAGGATGCCTTCCAGGATGCGCGCCGCGGGCGAGCGCTGGCCGGCCAGGAGATCGGCCCAGGCCTGCTCGGGGATGACCAGCGGGTCGTATTCCACGGCGCAGGAACGCGCCAGCGGGTTGAGCCGCAGCGAGCGCACGCCAGGCGCGCGGGCGGCGATTTCCGAGGCCTTGTGCAGCACGCCGCGCGCCGGCAGGCGGGGGCTGGAAGGCAATTCCAGGTCCACCAGCTTCAGCCGTATGCGGCCGGGAATGTGGTGAACCACGCGGACCTTCGGCAGAAGCGCGAGGAGCGTTTCGAACCCGACCATCCCGATACCTCCCTCAAAGGCGGCTCGAAAATTCCCGAAGACAGTCGGAGATCGCTCTCGAACGATTCGGAAGGGGCTGATCGACAATTCGATGGTGTTTCGAATTGGCCGCCCTCATGGCTCAAGCTAGTTCGCTGCAAATGAGTCGCAATTGACCGCGATCAAATAAGCAGCGAGCCGGCCGGGATTTCGGATGTAAGGGGGCCAAGCCCGCAGGAGATGCGTGTCCGGGGTGGCGTAGGGCGAATAACCGTTCGCGGTTATCCGCCGTCGGCCGGGATGCCGGTGTCCGCCCTACGGGGATGACGTGGTGCAGGAGCGGGACGGTGTTCTTCTCGGGCAAAAAAAACCGCTCCTGGCGGAGCGGCTGGAAGGACGTTGAATTGAGCAATCACGATTTAAATCAACGTCAGGAGCAGGATCCGGGAGAGCCGCCGGGCGGCTGCCGAATCGGATGTCCGCTACGTTAACGGACAGGGCGGTGTCGGATAAATTCCCTGGGAGGGGAAACACCTTCTGCGAATACGTAACAATCTGCGGGGAACTTTCGGGAAGCTGCTGCGATTGCTCGCGCAACCTCCCGAAGACCGGGCGCGTCAGAGGATCGACAGCGGGTAGTCGACGATCAGCCGCAGTTCGTTGTTGTCGGCCTCGGCCTGGTCGGCGTTGCCGCGGTGGAAGGCCTGGCGCAGGCGCAAGGACAGGTCCTTGGCCGGGCCGGACTGGACCACGTACTTGGCTTCCACGTCGGTCTCGTGGTGGCTGCCGTCGCTGCCGTAGCCGTAGTCGCGGTACGGGCTGTCGCTGGCCATGTGCTCGCCGTCGATGTTGGTGCCGTTGATGTAGCGGGCCATGAAGCTCAGGCCGGGTACGCCGTAGGTATCCATCGCCAGGTCGTAGCGCGCCTGCCAGCTGCGCTCGCCCGGGCCGTTGAAGTCGGAGTACTGCACCGAGTTGGCCAGGAAGATGGAGTCGCCGGCGCCGCCTGCGCCGTTGTCGCCGAAGCCCACGTAGTCGAACGGGGTGTCGCCCTGCACCTTCTGGAAGGCCAGGGTCAGGGTGTGCGCCTGCAGGAAGGAGTAGGCGGTGGCGAACGACCAGGCGGTGTTGTCGATGCGGCCGGCCTTGGCCTGGCCGTAGTCGTTGGTGCGGTAGATGTTGAAGTCGAAGCCCAGCGACTGGTCGCCGCCCAGCGCCAGGGTGTAGTTGGCGTTGCCGTAGTACTGGCGCCAGATGTCTTCCAGCTCGGCGGCGTAGAGCGACACGCTCAGGTCCGGGGTGATGGCGTAGCGGCCGCCGACGAAGTCGGCGCTGTCGGCCTCGACGTTGGCGTAGGTGGCCCAGATGCCGCCGGTGTGGCTGGTGGTCACCGGGCCGGTGGCGGCGGTGTAGTGGCCGGCTTCCAGGTCCAGGCCCTGCAGCTCGCTGCTCATCAGCGCGAAGCCCTTGGCGGTCTGCGGCATCAGGCGGGTGCCGCCGGCGGCGAAGACCGGGGCGGTGGGCTGCATGTCGCCGAATTTCAGCTCGGTTTTGGAAACGCGCACCTTCAGCGCGCCGCCGGCCTTGCCGTAGTCGTCCTCCGGGTTGCCGTGGCGGTCCACCGGCAGGTTGCCGGTGCCGGCGGTGCCGGAGCCACCGTCGAGCTTGATGCCCAGGTAGCCATAGGCGTCGACGCCGAAGCCGACGGTGCCCTGGGTGTAGCCGGAGCTGTAGGTGGCGAAGATGCCCTGGGTCCAGTCGCGCTGGTCGCTGTAGCCGTTCTTGCCGTCATGGTCGTAGTAGAAGTTGCGCAACAGCAGGTCGAGGTGGCTGTCCTCGAGGAAGCCCTTGGCGTCGGCCTGGTCGCTGACGAAGGGTTCGGCATGGGCCAGTTGCATGGCGGCGGTGGAAACGGCGAGCACGAGCATGCTGCGTTTGAGGTGCTTCATGGAGTTGCCCCTTGAGTCTTGGAGTGCCGGCCAGTGGTAAGCGTGATGGCCAGCTTTTCTTGTAGGCAGGAACAAATGTTCAGCCATGCGTAACAGTCATGGCCGAGCGAATGTATGTTTCTGTAGTGGAAGTACTTCCGCACCCCGCTCTATTCCCCTGGCGGAGTGGGGACATGATGCCGGATCGAAGGGCTATTTGAATCCGGATATAGGCAAAGGTCTTTTAACAAAAATGTAATAGTGGTAGCGCACTACTGCATCGAGGCAAGGACCGAGGACCGGTCTCAACCCAGGCCGAAGACTTCCAGTTGCCGCCGCAGGCGCCAGTCCATCACCTGGGCGGCGCCCATCGGGCGGCCGAAGTGGTAGCCCTGGGCGATGTCGCAGCCCAGCCGCGCCAGGGCGGCGGCCGTGGCAGCGTCCTCGACGCCCTCGGCCACCACCTGCATGCCGAAGTTGTGGCCCAGGGCGATGGTCGACTGCACGATCATGGCGTCGGAGAAGTTGTCGGCCATGCCGGAGACGAAGGTGCGGTCGATCTTCAGCACCTGCACCGGCAGGCGCTTGAGGTAGGCCAGGGACGAGTAGCCGGTGCCGAAGTCGTCGATCGACAGCGTCACCCCCAGGTCGCGGATCGCCTGCAGGCTGCGCAGGGCCAGCTCCGGGTCTTCCAGCAGGGTGCCTTCGGTGACTTCCAGCTCGACCATGGAGCCGGCGATGCCGTGGCGCGCCAGCAGGCCCTGCAGCTCGCTGACGAAGTGCGGGTTGCGCAGGTTGTTGGCGCTGATGTTCACCGCCATGCAGGTTTCCAGGCCGTGCTCGCTCCAGGCCCGCAGCTGGCGCAGGGCCTCGTCCAGCACCCAGCGGGTGAGCGGGTGGATCAGCTCGGTGGACTCGGCCATGGGGATGAATTCGCCGGGCGGGATCATGCCGCGCTCGGGGTGCTGCCAGCGCAGCAGGGCCTCGAAGCCGACCACCTGGCCGTCGGCCAGGCGCACCTTGGGCTGGTAGTGCAGCTGCAGCCCGCCCTCGCGGATCGCCCGCCCCAGCCAGGTGTGCAGGGCCAGGCGCTCGGGGGTGTAGGTGTCGTCGCAGCGCTGGTACAGGAGGAAGTCGCGGCGGCCGTGCTTGGCCTGGTACATGGCGATGTCGGCGCAGCGCAGCAGGTCGCCGGGGGTGTCGCCGTGGTCGGGGTAGAGGGCCACGCCGATGCTGGCCGACAGCTCCAGCTGGATGCCGCCGGCGGACAGCGGCTGGCGCAGGATGCGCGCGATGCCCTGGCACAACCCCGGCACGCCGCCCTCGTCGTCCAGGGCGCAGCTGACCACCGCCATCTCGTCGCCGCCCAGGCGGGCGATCTCCGCCTCCTGGGTCCGCAGCCAGGCGCCCAGGCGCGCGCCGACCTGCTGCAGGACGCTGTCGCCGTGCTGGTGGCCGAGGGTGTCGTTGACCTCCTTGAAGCGGTTCATGTCCAGCAGCAGGATGCCGAAGCGCCCGTCGCCGCGGGCGATGCGCTGCTCGATGTGGCGGCCGAGCCAGTAGCGGTTGGGCAGGCCGGTGAGCGAGTCGTGGTTGGCCAGGTACTCCTGCTCGGCGAGGTAGCGCTTGCGTTCGGTGATGTCGTGCAGCACCAGCAGCAACAGGGTGTTCTGCTGCCAGCTGAAGCGCGTGGCGTGCGCCTCGCAGTCGAACGGCAGGTAGGTGTCGCGGCGCAGGAACTGCCACTCGCTGTCCACCTCGTGCAGCTCGCCGCTGAGCAGGCCCTCGAGGTTGGCGCGGCTGGCGACCAGCGACAGGCGCCCGTCCGGCTGGCGCTCCGGCGACAGTTCCGAGGGCAGCAGGCCGACCAGGCGGTCCGGCGTGTCGACGCCGAACATGCGCGCGGCGCACTCGTTGGCGGCGCGCACCCGACCGTCCACGCCGATCAGCAGCACGCCGTCGTTGATGTTGGTGAACAACTGGCGATAGAAGCGTCCGTTCTGGCTGATCTCGCCGATCAGCCGGCGCAGCTGCCAGGCCGACAGGCCCAGGGCCAGGGCGCAGATGGCCAGCAGTACCGCACTGAAGCCGGCGCGCTTGAGCCAGGGCAGCAGGTAGCTGGCCGAG
Organism: Pseudomonas sp. 273; assembly: GCF_029201425.1. Classification (NCBI taxonomy): domain Bacteria; kingdom Pseudomonadati; phylum Pseudomonadota; class Gammaproteobacteria; order Pseudomonadales; family Pseudomonadaceae; genus Pseudomonas; species Pseudomonas sp. 273. The sequence goes on along the minus strand of NZ_CP116775.1, from coordinate 180,983 downwards.
GCCTGGCCGACCACGGCGTGGATCGGGAAGCTCGCCGAGGGCGCGTCGGCGAACAGCGACGGCTCGCCGGTGATGCCCAGGCCCTCGACCAGGGCGAAGTCCGGGCGGCCCAGGCGCGGGAACAGCGGCGACCACTCCGGCAGGCGCCGGCCGATCATGTTCAGGGCGTCGGGGGTGCGGTAGAGCACGGTGCCGAAGTTGTCGATCATGCCGGCGTTCATCTGCTCGGCCAGCCCCAGGCGGCGCAGCAGGTCGCCGACGCGGGCGGTGTCGATCAGCGCGCCGACGCGCTGGGTACGGCCGTCGGCGCCGCGCTGGCCGACGTACATCGGCAACAGGAAGCCGCCATTGGGGCCGCGCAGCGTGTGGCCGAAGGCCGGGCGCTCGCTGGCCGGCAGGTCGCCCAGGGCGAGCAGCGGGCGCAGGTGTTCCTCGGCCGGCTGGCCGTGGCCGTCCACGGCGTAGAGGTGGCCGTCGCGCAGGACGAACAGGTAGGTCGACACCGGGTCGTAGCGCATCGCCTGCGCCAGCTTGTCGCGCACCTGCCGGGCATCGGCGACCTCGGCCAGGCTCTGCAGGTCCTCCGACACCGCGTAGATGCTGCCGTAGCTCTGCAGCAGCAGCGCGCTGATGTAGCCCTCCAGGGAGCGGGCCAGGGCGGACAGGTTCTGCCGCACCTGGTCGGTGCTGCTGCGGTAGTCGCGGTACACGCTCCAGCCGCTCAGCCCGACCAGCAGGGTGAGCACCAGCAGCACGCCGGCATAGAAGAGCACGCCGATGCGCTGTCGGCGCGAGCCTCCCCGGGCATGGGTGAAGACATCGAAGTTGCTGGTCATGTAGATCCGTCTGTGACTGCAGCGGGAGTATCGAACCCGGTTATGGCATTTAGCCACCACCCAATCAACCATCGGCCGGGTACCCGATGCTTATCGGCAGACCGGCGGTATTCCCCAGTACCGGCCGTCGAACGATGGGCGAGGCGCTCTGCGATGCGCCCGGCCAGCCACGGAGCAAGGCGACCGCCGGGCCCGGAAAACGAAGCGCGGCGGCCGCGGACACCGCGAGATCGGCAGAAATACCCTCGTCAGCTGCTCTCGCGCACCATCAGCTCGAAGCCCAGGTCCTGCACCGGCTCGGCGATCGGCCGCCCGGCGATCAGCGCCAGCAGCGTCTCGGCGGCACGCCGGCCGATGGCCTCGCGCGGGGTGCGGATGCTGGACAGGCGCGGCACCATGTAGGCCGAGCTGGGCAGGTCGTTGAAGCCGACCACGGCGATCTGCTCCGGCACTTCGATGCCCTGGCGCAGCGCCTCCAGCAGGGCGCCCTGGGCCAGGTCGTCGTTGCCGAAGAAGATGCCCTCGACGTCCGGCTGCGCGGCCAGCAGCTGGCGGAACAGCTCGCCGCCCAGGCCCACCGAGGATGGCCGCGGGGTCAGCAGCTCCAGCGCCGGGTCGTAGCAACCGGCCTTCTGCAGGGCGCGGCGGAAGCCCTCGCCACGCAGCAGGGTGCGCTGGTCCAGCTGCGCGCCGACATAGGCCAGGCGCTTGCGGCCGCCGGCCAGCAGGTGCTCGGCGGCGGCCATGCCGGCGGCGATCTGCGAGAAGCCCACGCAGTGCAGGCCGGGGCTGTGGTCCAGGTCCATCATGTAGACGCAGGGCACGCCGCTGGCCTCGACCATCCGTCGGGCGCTCTCGGTGCGCTCGAAGCCGGTGAGCAGCAGGCCGCGCGGCTGGTAGGCCAGGTAGTTGCGGATCAGGTCTTCCTCCTCGTCGCGCGAGTAGTGGAAGTTGCCGATCAGCACCTCCAGGCCCTGGGGCCGCAGCACGCCGTGGATGGCTTCGAGGGTGTCGACGAACAGCTGGTTGGACAGCGACGGCACCAGCACCACCACGCTGTGGCTCTGCGCCGAGGCCAGCGCCCGCGCCGCGGGGTTGGCCACGTAGCCCAGCTCGGCGGCGGCCTCGCGCACCTTCAGCACCAGCGCCTCGGCGACGCTGCTGACGCCGCGCAGGGCGCGGGAGGCGGTGATGGGGCTGACGCCGGCGCGCTGCGCCACTTCGTTCAGGGTGGGGCGGCCGCTGGCGCGGGAGTGCTTGTCGTTCTTCTTCGGGGAGGGCATCGGCTGGCTTGCCAAACGAAAATCGAGGCACTAAGGTAGCGCTGTCTCGCGAGCCCGGCAATTGCCTGAAAGCCCCGGATCGCGCTACGGCGGAAAAACCGCGGACACCATGCGCAAGCACTAGAATGACAAGAAAGCGGAGGCGGCCCCATGCTTTTGGCTTCGACTTACAAAGACAGCGCTGTCTCCCCACCGAGGTGCGATATGCTCCCCCCATCCACGCCCTGCTCGTCATGGGTGTCTCCGGCTGCGGGAAGACCAGCGTCAGCCAGGCGCTGTGCCGCGCCAGCGGCGCCCACGAGATCGAGGGCGACACCTTCCACCCGGCCGAGAACATCCGCAAGATGAGCGCCGGCATCCCCCTGACCGACGACGACCGCGCCGGCTGGCTGGCCACCCTGGCCGAGCTGCTGAGCCAGGCCGTGGCCGCCGGCCAGCGCCCGGTGCTGACCTGCTCGGCGCTCAAGCTCGCCTACCGCGAACGCCTGCGCCAGGCCGTGCCGGGCCTGGGCGTGGTGTTCCTCGAACTGCCCCGCGACGAAGCCGCACGCCGCGTCGCCGAGCGCCCCGGGCACTTCATGCCGGCGACCCTGGTGGACAGCCAGTTCGCCGCCCTGGAGCCGCCCCACGACGAACCCCTGACCCTCGCCGTGGATGCCACCCTGCCGGTGGAACGCATCGTCGAACAGGCCCTGGCCTGGTGGCGCGCCCACGAGCCGGCCTGAGCAAGTTCTTTGCCGCGCGCTTAAGACAGCGCTATCCCAAAACGCCCGTAAAAACAACGACAAGGGAGCCCCGCCATGTTCGGTCTGTCCCACGACACCTACCTGCTGCTGGATGCGCTGGTCACCATCATCGGCCTGATCCTGCTGATCACCCGCTTCAAGATCCACCCCTTCCTCGCCCTGATCATCGCCGCCGGCTTCCTCGGCCTGACCTCGGGCATGCCCGTGGCGCAGATCGTCAAGGCCTTCCAGGACGGCTTCGGCGGGGTGCTCGGCTTCGTCGGCATCATCCTCGCCCTGGGCACCATGCTCGGCAAGATGATGGCCGAGTCCGGCGGCGCCGATCAGATCGCCCGCACCCTGATCGACGCCTTCGGCGAGCGCCGGGTGCACTGGGCGATGATGCTGGCGGCCTTCCTGGTGGGCATTCCGCTGTTCTTCGAGATCGGCTTCATCCTGCTGATCCCGCTGGTGTTCATCGTCGCCCGGCGCAGCGGCGTGTCGCTGATCAAGATCGGCATCCCGCTGTTGGCCGGCCTGTCCGCCGTGCACGGCCTGGTGCCGCCGCACCCGGGCCCGCTGCTGGCCATCGGCGTGTTCGGCGCCGACATCGGCAAGACCATCCTCTACGGCCTGATCGTCGCCCTGCCCACCGCGGCCATCGCCGGCCCGCTGTTCGGCGCCTGGATCGCCCGGGTGATCCCCGGCAGCCCCTCCGAGGAGCTGGTGGCGCAGATCGCCCACGAGCCGGAGACCGGCAACCTGCCCAGCTTCGGCATCACCCTGCTGACCGTGCTGCTGCCGGTGTTCCTGATGCTGCTGAAGACCTTCGCCGACGTGCTGCTGCCCGACGGCCACGCCTTCCGCGCCTGGATGGACATGATCGGCCACCCCATCACCGCCCTGCTCCTGGCGCTGCTGCTGGCCCTGTACACCTTCGGCTACGCCCGCGGCTTCGGCTCGCAGAAGATCCTCAAGCTGCTCGACCAGAGCCTGGCGCCCACCGCGGCCATCGTGATGATCATCGGCGCCGGCGGCGGCTTCAAGCAGATGCTGGTGGCCAGCGGCGTGGGCGACGTGATCGGCCACCTGGCCGTGCAAGCGCAGATCTCGCCGATCCTGCTGGCCTGGCTGGTGGCCGCGGTGATCCGTATCGCCACCGGCTCGGCCACGGTCGCCACCATCACCGGCGCCGGCATCGTGGTGCCGGTGGTGGGGATGATCCCCGGGGTGAACCGCGAGCTGCTGGTGCTGGCCACCGGCGCCGGCTCGCTGATCCTCTCCCACGTCAACGACGCCGGGTTCTGGCTGGTCAAGCAGTACTTCAACATGAGCGTCGCCGAGACCTTCAAGACCTGGACGGCCATGGAGACCATCCTCTCCGTGGTCGGCCTGGTGTTCATCCTGCTGCTTTCGCTGGTGGTCTGAGGACCACCGGCTTCCCCCGTGAAAGGAGTACCGCCGATGTCCGCCACGCAACCCCAGCCCAACCCCCGCCCCGCCGAACCGCGCGACTGGCCGCGCGACTTCGACGTGCGCGAGCGCTACGCCGAGCAGCAGGAGCTGCTCGGCGCGCCCTGGCGCCGCTGCGACCGAACGTCCCCGCCCGCTGAAAAGCCCTTTACCGGGCCTGCCGACATGTGCAAGCTGAAACGATTCACCTTTCAGCGCGACAGACTGGAACCCCACTTCGGGCGCCCGGCCCTTGACCACCGGGCGCCCCACCCTGAGGGAGGAACCATGAGCCACAACCTCGACACCCTGTTCCCCGCCATCGACGACATCCCCGAGACCTGGCGCCCCGACGCGCCGGTGGAGCAGCGCGACTACCTGGTGAACGGCGAGCTGCGCCGCTGGGACGGCCCGCTGGCGCCGGTGCGCAGTCCGATCTTCCTGAAGACCGCCGAAGGCGAACGGCAGGTGATCCTCGGCAGCACCCCGCTGCTGGACGCCGAGGCCGCGCTGGGCGCCCTCGACGCCGCGGTGGCCGCCTACGACAACGGCCAGGGCCTGTGGCCCAACCTGCGGGTGGCCGAGCGCATCCAGCACGTGGAGACCTTCCTGGCGCGCATGCGCGAGCAGCGCGAGGCGGTGGTGCGCCTGCTGATGTGGGAGATCGGCAAGAACCTCAAGGACTCGGAGAAGGAATTCGACCGCACCTGCGACTACATCGTCGACACCATAGACGCGCTCAAGGAGCTGGACCGCCGCTCCAGCCGCTTCGAGCTGGAACAGGGCACCCTCGGCCAGATCCGCCGCGTGCCGCTGGGCGTGGCGCTGTGCATGGGCCCCTACAACTACCCGCTGAACGAGACCTTCACCACCCTGATCCCGGCGCTGATCATGGGCAACACCGTGGTGTTCAAGCCGGCCAAGTTCGGCGTGCTGCTGGTGCGCCCGCTGCTGGAGGCCTTCCGCGACAGCTTCCCGCCGGGGGTGATCAACATCATCTACGGCCGCGGCCGCGAGACCGTCTCGGCGCTGATGGCCAGCGGCAAGGTGGACGTGTTCGCCTTCATCGGCACGCACAAGGGCGCCGCCGACCTCAAGCGCCTGCACCCGCGCCCGCACCGCCTGCGCGCGGCCCTGGGCCTGGACGCGAAGAACCCGGGCATCGTGCTGCCGCAGGTGGACCTGGACAACACCGTGGAGGAAGCCATCACCGGCGCCCTGTCGTTCAACGGCCAGCGCTGCACCGCGCTGAAGATCCTGTTCGTCCACGACAGCGTGCTGCAACCCTTCCTCGACAAGTTCAGCGCGCGCCTGGCCCAGCTCAGGCCGGGCATGCCCTGGGAGCCGGGCGTGGCGCTGACGCCGCTGCCCGAGCCGGGCAAGGTGGACTACCTCGACGGCCTGCTGCAGGACGCCCTGGCCAAGGGCGCCAAGGTGATCAACGCCGGCGGCGGCGAGTCCCGCGAGAGCTTCTTCTACCCGGCCCTGCTCAGCCCGGTGACGGCGCAGATGCGCCTGTACCACGAGGAGCAGTTCGGCCCGCTGGTGCCGGTGGTGCCCTACCGCGAGCTTGAGGAAGTGATCGACTACGTGCTGCAGTCCGACTACGGCCAGCAGCTGAGCCTGTTCGGCGACGACCCCGAGCAGGTCGGCCGGCTGGTGGACGCCTTCGCCAACCAGGTCGGCCGCATCAACCTCAACGCCCAGTGCCAGCGCGGCCCGGACACCTACCCGTTCAACGGCCGCAAGAACTCCGCCGAGGGCACCCTGTCGGTGCACGACGCGCTGCGCACCTTCTCCATCCGCACCCTGGTGGCGACGCGCTTCAATGCCGCCAACAAGGCGCTGATCAGCGAGATCATCCAGGGCCGCGAGTCGAACTTCCTGACCACCGACTACATCTTCTGAAGCCAGGCAGGCGCCGTCAGATGCGGATCAAGCCATCCACCAGCGGCGCCGCCTGCTCCTTCAGCTCCTCCACCTGCAGCGCATAGGGGCGGCGCAGGCGCAGGCGCTCGGCATCGCAGAGCAGCGGGCCCTGGTCGTCCTCAAGGCCGAAGGGATCGTCGCGCAGCACGCCGCTGATGCGCCCCTGGCGGAACAGCTCGCGGATCGCCAGCAGGTTGTTCTCGCGCTGGCCGCTCAGCTCGGCGAGCGAGCGCGGCTGGCTTTCGGACAGCTGGCACAGCACCGACACCAGCAGCGCCTGCGAAGGTCTAGGCCCCATGGAAGCTCCCCTGTGCAGCCATGAAAACGGTCCTGGCACTATGCGGACGAATTCTTAAAGAATCCTTATCCGGCCGTCTCCATGGCCACCGTTCGTGTCAATCCAGACCGTTGTCGCGGTCCTGCTCCAGGCGCGCCAGGCGCTCCTCCAGGGCGGCCACGCGGGCTTCCAGCTCGAGGATGCGCGCCTCGTCCTGCACGCTGTGCTCGCCGCGCGGCGCCGAGGCGCCACGGCTGCTGGCGGCGATGGCGGCCTCGCGGTCGGCGGCGCTGCCCAGCAGGTGCATGTAGCGGTCTTCGCGCTGGCCGCTCTGGCGTTCCAGCTGCATGGCGAAACCGCGCGCGGCCAGGCGTTCCAGCTGGTGGCGGACTTCCTCGGTGTCGTCGAAGTCGTGCATGCGCATGCTGCGGGTGAGCAGTTCGTTGAGCGTCTGCGGGCCGCGCAGGAACAGCAGGCCGAGCAGCACCCACTGCGGCTTGACCAGTTCCAGCGCCTTGTCCAGGCGCTGCTCCCAGCGGTCGGCGCGGCTACCCATCACCAGGCGCACCATCTCCAGGCCCTCCAGGCGGCGCAGGGCCTGGCCGACCTGGCCGGGGTTGAGGTCCATCACCGGCTCGCGGCTGGTTTTCTGGTTGCAGGCGGTGACCAGGGCGTTGAGGGTCAGCGGGTAGGCTTCCGGGGTGGTCAGCTGCTTCTCGATCAGGCTGCCGAGCACGCGGATGTCCACCGCGCCGAGGGGCTCGCGCTCGGGCAGGCTTGTGGCTTCGTCGTTCATGTCGTTTCCAGAGATCGCTTGGAGGGCACTAGCCTAGCCGCCCACGGCGGCTTTGGCACCCTCCGCGGCGTCGCGCCTCACGCCGGGCCGGTCCACAGGCAGCTGGCCGGCAGCGCGTCGCAGGCGACCATTGGCACTGGCGAGCGCTTAAGATATGGTCTCATATGTATTATTCGGCTCGCCCACCCGGCGGCCACCCACACCACAACAACGAGCAGGAGCAACCAAGCCATGACCCAAGCGACCCGAGCCGACTGGGAAGCCCGCGCCAGCCAACTGCGCATCGAAGGCCGCGCCTTCATCGACGGCCAGTACCTCGACGCCGCCGACGGCGCCACCTTCGACTGCCTGAGCCCGGTGGACGGGCGCCTGCTGGCCAAGGTCGCCAGCTGCGACGCCGCCGACGCCGAACGCGCCGTGCAGAGCGCCCGCGCCGCCTTCGAATCCGGCGTGTGGTCGCAGCAGGCGCCGGCCGCGCGCAAGGCCGTGCTGGTGCGCTTCGCCGAGCTGCTGGAAGCGCACGCCGAGGAACTGGCGCTGCTGGAAACCCTGGACATGGGCAAGCCCATCGGCGACTCGCTGAACGTCGACCTGCCCGGCGCGGTGGACAGCATCCGCTGGAGCGGCGAGGCCATCGACAAGGTCTACGACGAGGTCGCCGCCACCCCCCGCGACCAGCTGGGCCTGGTCACCCGCGAGGCGGTGGGCGTGGTCGCCGCCATCGTGCCGTGGAACTTCCCGCTGATGATGGCCAGCTGGAAACTCGGCCCGGCCCTGGCCACCGGCAACTCGGTGATCCTCAAGCCCTCCGAGCGCTCGCCGCTGACCGCCATCCGCATCGCCCAGCTGGCGCTGGACGCCGGCCTGCCCAAGGGCGTGCTCAACGTGCTGCCGGGCTACGGCCACACCGTGGGCAAGGCCCTGGCCCTGCACATGGACGTGGATACCGTGGTGTTCACCGGCTCGACCAGGATCGCCAAGCAACTGCTGGTCTACGCCGGCGAGTCGAACATGAAGCGCGTGTGGCTGGAGGCCGGCGGCAAGAGCCCGAACATCGTCTTCGGCGATGCCCCGGACCTGCAGGCCGCCGCCGAAGCCGCCGCCGCGGCCATCGCCTTCAACCAGGGCGAAGTGTGCACCGCGGGCTCGCGCCTGCTGGTGGAGAAATCCATCAAGGCGCAGTTCGTGCCCCTGGTGGTGCAAGCCCTGAAAGGCTGGAAGGCCGGCCACCCGCTGGACCCGCAGACCAACGTCGGCGCCCTGGTGGACGGCCGCCAGCTGGAGCAGGTGCTGGGCTACATCGAGGCCGGCAAGGCCGAGGGCGCCCGCCTGCTCACCGGCGGCCAGCGCGTGCTGGAGGAAACCGGCGGCACCTACGTGGAGCCGACGCTGTTCGACGGCGTGAGCAACGCCATGAAGATCGCCCGCGAGGAAATCTTCGGCCCGGTGCTCTCGGTGATCGAGTTCGAAGGCGCCGAGGAAGCCATCCGTATCGCCAACGACACCCCGTATGGCCTGGGCGCGGCAGTGTGGACCCGCGACATCTCCAAGGCCCACCAGACCGCCCGCGCCCTGCGCGCCGGCAGCGTGTGGGTGAACCAGTACGACGGCGGCGACATGACCGCGCCCTTCGGCGGCTTCAAGCAGTCGGGCAACGGCCGCGACAAGTCGCTGCACGCCTTCGACAAGTACACCGAGCTGAAGGCGACCTGGATCAAGCTCTGACTGTCCCCGCGCCGGCGTCTTTCGTAGGAGCGAGCTTGCTCGCGAACAGGACGCCCGGCTGACTCCACAACCACCCGTTCTGCCCAACGGCCCCCTCTCCCGCTTGCGGGGGAGGGCTAGGGAGGGGAGAGGAGTCAAGCCATGCTCCGGAGTGTCGTCGGAGTCCGTCACCCTCTCCCCAGCCCTCTCCCTGAAGGGAGAGGGGGCCGTTCGGCGTGAAGCGAGGCCAAGCAGTCATCCTGCCCGCTCCCGCTCCCGCTCTCGTAGGAGCGAGCTTGCTCGCGAACAGGACGCCCGGCTGACTCCACAACCACCCGTTCTGCCCAACAGCCCCCTCTCCCGCTTGCGGGGGAGGGTTAGGAAGGGGGAGCGGAGTCAAGGTTTGGCAGAGGTGCCAGAGCGAAGTCCGTCCCCTCTCCCCAGCCCTCGCCTACGTGGCCCGCCCTGAAGGGAGAGGGGGCTGTCCCGAGCAAGCAGATAACGCAGAGTCAGCCGGCAAGTCCGTAGGGCGAATAACCGTTCGCGGTTATCCGCCGTTGGCCGTGCTACCGGGGTGTCCGGCGTGGGCGGTGAGACCAATCGCGGACGGAGTCCGCTCCTACGTCCGTGCTTCCTGGAACCGTAGGCGCGGACTTTGTCCGCGATTCGGCGGATAACGCCGTAGGCGTTATGTGCCCTACGGGGAGCCCGGGAGCTTCGTGGTTCCGCATCACACCGAACGGTCCCCTCTCCCGCTTGCGGGGGAGGGCTAGGGAGGGGGAGCGGGGCCGGCCCCATACACCGCAGCCGCCGGCATGACGCCCTTCGCGAGCAAGCTCGCTCCTACGACAAGCAACGAGCCCCCACTCACAACCGCCCAAGAAAGTCCCCCAGCAACGCCCGGCAATTCGCCTTGTTCACCCCCTCCCGCTCGGCGATCTCCGCGCGGATCCGCTCCGGCAGGTCGCCTGCCTCGGCCATGAAGCGCCGGCCTTCCTCGCTGCGCCGCCAGTAGGCGATCCAGGTGTCGAACATCGCCGTGTCGATCTCCGGGTGGAACTGCACGCCCAGGCTGCGGCCGTGGCGGTAGGCCTGGGCCGCCAGCTCGGTGCTGCCCACCAGGGTGGCGCCCGGCGGCGGGGTGAAGGCGTCGAAATGGAAGTTCAGCCAGGGGCCGCGCAGGGCCTGGTCCGCCGGCGCGGTCTCGATGGGCGTCCAGCCGATCTCGGCCTGGCGGTTGCGGTACACCTCGCCGCCCAGGGCGCGGGCCAGCAGCTGGCTGCCGAAGCAGATGCCCAGGGTCGGCACGCCATGGGCCTGCACGGCCTTCAGCCAGGCCAGCTCGCCGCCCAGCCAGGGCACGCGATGGTCGTAGGCCGACTCGGGGCTGCCCAGCACCAGCAGCAGCTCCAGGCTGTCCGGCGGTGGCAGGAAGTCCTCCACGCAGCGCAGCTCCAGGTCGATGCCCTGCTCGGCGAACAGCTCCGGCAGGCAGCCGGCGACGTCTGCGGCGTCGTGCAGCACGGCGATGGCACGGGATGGTTTCATGGTGTTTCCTCCTTAAAAGATTCCAAAACAGATTTTTTATTTTACCCATCCGCAGCGCTGAAACCCGCATGAAACCTGGACTCTCGCTTTCGCGAGCAGCCAAGGCCCACTCAAAAGACAACGGAAAGGCGAAAAAAGCCTGTTGAAAACTATGAAACCATATTTTAAATTCAAATCCATCCCCCGCCGCCCACCGACGGCGGATGGCGGCGCCGCCCGGCATCGCCCATCACAACAACAGCGCACCGCCCACTGGCGGCAAGCGCCAGAACGGAGGTGTCCGAATGACCACCAGCGCCCCTACCCGCCTCGATGACGCGCCCTACCTGGATGTCAGCGACCCGGCCTTTTCCATTCGCTCCCGGGCGGTGATGGAGGCCCGCGAGAAGAGCTGGTTCGCCCGCACGCCCTACGGCATCGCCGTGCTGCGCTACGACGAGGTGAACAAGCTGCTGCGCGACCAGCGCCTGCGCCAGGGCAGCTACGCCTGGCCCGCGCACAACAACGCCACCGGCAGCTTCGCCGACTGGTGGATGCGCATGCTGCTGAGCAAGGAAGGCGCCGACCATTCGCGCCTGCGCCGCCTGGCCAACCCGGCCTTCGCGCCCAAGCTGGTGAAGCAGATGATGCCGGACTTCCAGCGCCTGGCCGGCGACCTGATCGCCCGGTTCGAAGGGCGCGGCGAGTGCGAGTTCGTCAGCGAGTTCGCCGAACCCTACGCCACCCAGGTGATCTGCCTGTTGCTCGGCCTGCCGATCAGCGAATGGAAGGGCCTGGCCGAGCTGGCGGTGGAGATGGGCCTGGCCCTGGGCGTGACCTTCAAGCGCGACGAAGCGCGCATCAACGCCGCCACCGACAAGCTCTTCGGCTATGCCCGCCAGGCGGTGGAGGCGCTCAAGCGCAACGGCCTGGGCGAGGACTTCCTCAGCAGCCTGGTGCGCGCCAACGAAGAGGACAAGAACGCCCTCAGCGACCAGGAGCTGTACGACATGATCGTCCTGGCGATCTTCGGCGGCATCGACACCACCCGCAACCAGCTCAGCCTGGCCATGGACACCTTCCTGCAGCACCCCGCGCAATGGGAGCTGCTGGGCAACGACCCCGAGCTGGCCCGCGCCGCCGTGGAAGAAGTGATGCGCGTGCGCCCGACCGTCACCTGGGTCACCCGCGAGGCGCTGGAGGACTTCGAGTACCAGGGCCTGCACATCGCCAAGGGCACCACCGTGCACCTGTTCAGCCAGTCCGCCGGCAGCGACCCGCACGCCTTCGAGGACGCCAGCTTCGACATCACCGCCAAGCGCCTGCCGCACTTCGGCTTCGGCGCCGGCGCGCACCACTGCATCGGCCACTTCATCGCCCGCGGCGACATGACCGCGGCCCTGGCCCTGCTTGCCCAGCACCTGAGGAACCCGGCGCCCAACGGCGAGGCCGAATGGCTGCCGGACAGCGGCAACACCGGCGCCACCCGTCTGCCGATCCGCTTCGACGCGGTGCGCGGCGAATGAACGCGCCCAGCGTCGCCATCGTCGGCAGCGGGCCCTCGGCCTGCTACCTGGCCCAGGCCCTGCGCAAGCACTGGGCGGACGCGCAGATCGTGCTGGTCGAGCGCCTGCCCGCGCCCTTCGGCCTGGTGCGCTACGGCGTGGCGCCGGACCACCAGGGCACCAAGGCGGTGTGCCGGCAGTTCGAGCGGCTGTTCGAGCGCGAGGGCGTGGCCTTCCTCGGCAACCTGGAAGTGGGCCGCGACCTGTCGCTGGAGCAACTGCGCGAAGCCTTCGACCTGGTGGTGCTCGCCACCGGCCTGTACGGCGACCGCCGCCTGGGCATTCCCGGCGACGGGCTGGCTGGCGTCTACGGCTCCGGCCGCGTCACCCGCCTGTTCAACGGCCATCCGGACGAACAGGGCTTCGCCCCGGCGTTCGGCCGCCGCGTGGCCATCGTCGGCAACGGCAACGTGGCCATCGACGTGCTGCGCCTGCTGGCCAAGTCGGCCGAGGACTTCGCCGGCTCCGACATCGCCGAGGCACCGCTGCAGGCGCTGCTGGCCGAAGGCGCGGAACGCATCGACATCGTCGGCCGCTCGCCGGCCGACCAGGCCCGCTTCGACCCGGTGATGCTGCGCGAACTGGGCAAGCTGGCCGGGGTGCGCATCCGCATCGAGGACCTGCCGCCGGAGCCCTGTCCGAGTGCCGACGCCGCCGGGCAGGCGCGCCTGGACGTGCTGCGCGCGCTGGCCGCGCAGGCGCAGCCGGCAACGGGCCGCGAACTGGTGTTCCGCTTCGGCTGGACGCCCCGCGCCATCGACGGCAGCGGGCGCATCGAGGCCCTGCAGCTGCGCCACGCCGATGGCCGCGAGCTGCGCCTGGAAGTGGACAGCCTGGTCAGCGCCATCGGCTTCGAGGAAGCGGCCGATGGCCTGCTGCACCGCGATGCCCTGCTGGGCGCCAGCGCCGACCTCGAGCGCGGCCGCCTGGACGAAGGTCTCTACTGCGTCGGCTGGCTGCGCCGCGGCCCGCGCGGGACCATCCCGGAGAACCGCCAGGACGCCCGCCTCGTCGCCGAAGCCATGTTCGCCGACCAGCAGGCCGCACCGCGCAGCGGCCGCCCCGGCCTCGCCGCCCTGCCCGCCGGGCTGCGCGAACGCGGCGTCGGCTACGCCCAGTGGCAGCGCATCGACCACGCCGAGACCCGGGCCGCCGCCGACGGCCGCGTGCGCCGCAAGATCACCGACCGCGCCGGCATGCTCGCCATCGCCCGCAGCCCCCAGGAGAACCCCGCATGAACATCCTCATCCTCTTCGGCACCGAGACCGGCAACGCCGAGATGGTCGCCGACGACCTCGCCGACGCCCTGGGCGCCGACTACACCACCCAGGTCCGCGACATGGCCGCCTTCGACCCGGCCGAGCTGGATGCCGGCGACTTCCACATCATCGTCTGCTCCACCTATGGCGACGGCGAGCTGCCCAACAGCGCCCAGCCCTTCCACGCCGCGCTGCAGAGCAGGCGCCCGGACCTGGCGGGCCTGCGCTTCGCCACCTTCGGCCTGGGCGACAGCTTCTACGAGACCTTCAACCGCGGCAGCCGGATCATCGCCGACACCCTGGTGGAGCTGGGCGCCACGGCGGTGGGCGAGCACGGCCAGCACGACGCCTCCAGCGGCGAGCTGCCCGGCGACGCCGCCCTGGCCTGGGCCAAGACCCTGCTCGGGCAGATCTGAGGAGAACGCCATGCGCCTGTGCATCATCGAGAACGGCCTGGTCCCGAGGAACTGCAGGACAGCTTCGGCAGCTACCCGGCGATGATCGAAAGCTGGCTGGCCCCGGCGCTGCCCGAAGCGGACTTCACCTATGTCTCGGCGGTGCGCGGCGAGGCCCTGCCCGAGGCCACGGCCTTCGACGGCTACCTGCTGACCGGCTCGCGCCACAGCTGCTACGAACACAGCCCCTGGATGCTGCAGCTGGTGGCCCTGCTACGGCGCCTGCGCAGCCTGCGCCGGCCGGTGTTCGGCATCTGCTTCGGGCACCAGATCATGGCCGACGCCTACGAGGGCCGCACCACCCGCGCCGAGGTCGGCTGGGGCGTCGGCGCCCAGGCCTACCGCTATGCCGCCGAAGGCCTGGAGGATGCCGCCACCCTGGTGTTCCACCAGGACCAGGTCAGCAGCCTGCCGCCACAGGCGCGCGTGGCCGGCGGCTCCGCCCATTGCCCGCACGGGGTGCTGGAATACGCCTTCCCGGCGCGCTCGGTGCAGTTCCACCCGGAGTTCACCGTGGACTACCTGGCCGCCCTGCTCGACCGCTACGGCAATGGCCTGCTGCCGGCGGACGTCACCGCCCGGGCCTGGGAATCGCTGCAGCGGCTGACCCCGGACAACCGGCAGGTCGCCCGCTGGGCCGCCGCCTTCTTCCGCGAACACACCCGAGCGGTCTGTTCCCGTTCATCCCCTAGCCCGGAACCTGGCAGAGAGGTCGCGTTCTTCGCTTAAAAACATATAAACACAGTTTACAAATTTAAATTCATCCGCCATCGCAGCGTGCCTTGCCTGCCGCTGCCCGAGGAGAACCCCGAAATGACAGCGCTCGATCTACACAAGGAATACAACACCAGCTCCGCCGTCGCCCAGGACCTCGCCGCGCGCATCCGCGACGCCGGCGTGGAGTACCTGTACTACCAGGTGGTCACCCTCAGCGGCCGCGTGCTGGCCAAGGTGGTGCCGGCCAAGCACCTGCTGCGCAACCTGGAGAAGGGCGTGCAGTTCCACCGCACCGCGCTCTCCGACCTGCAGAGCACCCGCGCCGGCGTGCTGCTCGGCGGCGGCGCCCAGGCCGCCGAGTTCACCGCCATCCCCGACGTGAGCAGCTTCAACGTGCTGCCCTGGGACAAGTCCATCGGCAGCTTCTTCTGCCGCCTGTACGAGCCCGACCACCGCCAGGAAGTGGCCGGCCAGGTGCTGGCCACCGACGCCCGCGGCCTGCTGATCGACAGCCACAAGGCCTTCACCGCCGACACCGGGCTGAGCCTGAAGACCGGCTGCGAGCCGGAGATGACCTGGTTCGGCGACAAGCTGGAGGTCAAGGTGCGCCCCGGCGCCAGCCCGGCCTACCACCTGGGCAACCTGGAGACCATGCGGCCGATCTTCCAGCGCGTGATGCAGTACGCCGGCGCCATGGGCCTGGACATGATCGAGGGCGACTATGAAGACCCGGGCCAGTTGGAGCTGAACTGGATGTTCGACGACTGCCACCTCACTGCCGACCGCCTGGTGACCTATCGCCTGATCTGCCGCCAGGTGGCCAACGAGTTCGGCGTGCGCGCCAGCTTCATGCCCAAGCCCACCACCGGCAGCATGGGCAGCGGCTGCCACCACAACTTCAGCCTCTGGCGCGGCGAGCAGAACGTGCTGGCCGAAGCCGGCCGCCGCGAACTGCACCTGACCGACACCGGCCGCCACGCCCTCGGCGGCCTGCTGGCCCACGCCCCGGGCTCGATGCTGGTGATGGCCTCCACCGTGAACTCCTACAAGCGCTTCTGGGACGCCGGCCTGTTCGCCCCCAACCGCCTGAACTGGGGCATGGACAACAAGACCTGCACCGTGCGCCTGTCGGCCAACGGCCGCCTGGAATACAAGCTGCCCGACGCCAGCGTGAACCCCTACCTGTCGCACACCCTGCTGCTGGCCGGCATCCGCGACGGCCTGGCCAACCGCACCGACCCGGGCACCCCGGACAACAGCGACAGCATCCCCGCCGCCCGCGAGAACGTACGCATGCCGATGACCCTCGGCGAAGCCGTGCAGGCCTTCGACGAAGACGCCGTGGTGCGCGGCGCGCTGCCGCCGGCGATGGCCGAGCTGTACCGCGACCTGAAGGCCGACGAGTGGGCGCGCTACTGCTCGGTGGTCACCGAGTGGGAAGCCAAGATGTACATGGACTACCTGCCATGAGCGGCGTATTGCGCGTTCTCTGCGCCGACCTGCCGGCCCCGCCGCTGTTCCACAAGGACGCCGAGGGCTACCGCCACGGCTACGAGTCCGACGTCGCCCGCGCCCTGGCCGCGCGCCTGGGCCGCGAGGCGCAGTTCGTCTACCGCAACTGGGCGGACTTCTACCCGGCGCTGCAGGCCGGCGACGGCGACCTGCTGCTGTGCGGCCAGGGCATCTCCAACTACCGCCTGACCCTCGCCGACTTCACCGCGCCCTACGCGGTGTTCGACGAGGCGGTGATGGTGCTGCGCGGCAGCCTGGTGCGCAGCCCGGCGGACCTGGTCGGCAAGCGCGTCGGGGCGATCGCCAACAGCCTCAACATGGCCCTGGCGGAAACCTTCGAAGGCTGCGTCACCGTGCCCTTCGGCGGTGACACCGACGACGTGCTCGGCGACATGGTCCAGGCCCTGCGCGACGGCCGCATCGACGCCCTGGTGGACGACGACGTGGCGCTGGTGCCGCTGGCCGAGGAGCCTGACCTGGCCATCGGCTTCAGCGTGCCCACCCACAATCGCTGGGGCATCGCCGTGAAGCGCGGCCAGGGGCAGTGGCTGGACGAGGTGGACAGCGCCCTGGCGGCGCTGAAGGCCGACGGCGAGCTGCAACGCATCTGGCAGCGCTGGATGCCGAGCCTCGCCTATCCCTTCTGAAACATACCGCGGCAAACGGCCGCCCCGTGGGGCGGCCGCTTTCTACATTGAACTCTGAGTATGAGGTTATACTGCGCCAGCCCTTCACCCCTTCCGGCCCTTACAGGAGTTCTGGCTCCGGCGCGCCCTCCACGCCGCGGCCGTACCGCAGCATGAATGGATCCTCACCCACCGCTCCCGGCCCGTTCATCCGCCTGCGCCAGGAAGGCCGCACCGAAGAGGTCGTGCGCCGGCTGATGGACGCCATCGACCTCGGCCTGTTCGCCGAGGGCCAGCAACTGCCCAGCGAGACCGAGCTGGCCATGCAGTTCGGCGTCGCCACCGTGACCCTCCGCGAAGCCCTGGCCTACCTGCGCCAGCGCGGCGTCATCGAGACCCGCCGCGGGCGCAACGGCGGCAGCTTCATCCGCGCCATCGAGGAAATCCCCGCCGAGATCGTCTTGAGCCGCCTCGACGAGCTGAGCACCATCGACCTGCGCGACCTCTGCGACGAACACATCGCCATTTCCGGCACCGCCGCGCGCCTGGCCGCCCGGCGCGCCTCCCGCGAGCACCACCAGCACCTGGCGCAGTACATCGAAGCCCTGGGCAAGGCCGCCACCCGCCACGAACGCCGCCGCGCCGACGCGCGCTTCCACATCGAGATCGCCGTGGCCTCGCAGTCGGTGCGCCTCACCCACGCGGAAATCCGCCTGCAGGCGGAGATCGGCGAACTGCTCTGGCTGCCGGTGCCCGGCGCCCCCAGTGTGGAAACCATCCAGCAGGAACACACGGCGATCCGCGAGGCGATAGTCGCCGGCGACCCGAACCTGGCCGGCGCCATGGTCGAGGCCCACGTCAACCGCGGCATCAAGCGCCTGATCGACATGAAGCTGGAGCTGCTGGCCCAGGAAGAGCCCTAGCCACCCCAACGGCGTTCCCCATACCCGTAGGGCGCATAACGCCTACGGCGTTATGCGCCGCAGCCCCGGGCACCGGTGCATCGGCCGACGGCGGATAACCGCGAACGGTTATTCGCCCTACGCCACCCCCGGGCATTCCCTTGTAGGAGCGCGCCCTGCGCGCGAATCGCGGACAAGGTCCTACAGGTCCACAAGCGCTCCCATCACCATCCCACGCCTTGAACTCCGCGTAGGGCGCATAACGCCTACGGCGTTATCCGCCATTGTTCCCGGGCCGCGGTGCTCCGTCTTCCCGTAGCACCGAAACGCTCTTCGGCTCTTCGTAGGAGCGAGCTTGCTCGCGAACAGATTCCGCTGCGGGGCTTGTTCGCGAGCAAGCTCGCTCCTACAAGAAGCAGCCGAAGCCGCGTTGGCACAACCCTTGCCCTGTTTTTCCCGTGCAAACCTCTTATTTAGGATTTTTATCCGCCAGAGGTCCGCTTCCCCTTAGAACAAGAGACTCCAGGCCATGGCGAGCGCAGTGTGTGAAACCCCGTTGGACGAGTGCGCCCAGCGCATCGACGTATCGATCGGTAACATCTTTGCCCAGATCGACACCCTGGCCAACGCCATCGACAGCATCTGGCGCGATGCCGACGGCAGGCCCGTCGACTCCGCCGACCTGGCCAGCCTGCGGCCGCTGATCGAAGGCTGCCTGACGCAGCCCGGCGCCTGCCTGCAGGGCTGTGGCGTGGTGCTGCAGCCGGGCGTGCTGCGCGACCAGGAAATGTACCTGGAGTGGCGGCAGCTGGGCGCCGGCGGGCGCAGCGTGCCGCTGAGCCTGAACTTCAACCGGCGCAGCGAGAACTTCTACGACTACTGCGCCATGCCCTGGTTCGCCATCCCCCGCGACAGCGGGCGCAGCAGCGTGGTCGGCCCCTACGTCGACCTCTACGGCCAGGACATGTACATCCTCACCTTCTCCCGCCCGCTGCTGCTGGAAGGGCGCTTCCTCGGCGTGGCCGCCGCGGACATCGCGCTGAACCGCTTCGAGCGGGTGGTCACCGCCAAGCTCATGCGCCTGGAGCACGAGGCGCTGATCCTCAGCGGCGAGGGCCGGGTGGTGGCGGCCAACACCGCCAACTTCATCGCCGGCGAGATAGCCAGCCTGGGGCTGGCCACCGACGCCCGCTGCCAGCGCGCCAACCTGGCCGAGCAGTCCGCGCACTGGACCCTGGTGCAGTTGCCGGAGAAGCGCCACCGCGCGGCCTGAGCCCCCGGCGGTGCTCCTTATGGGAGCAGTGCGGCGTTACTCCGCCCCATTTTCGTCCCCCGCCAGGGCGCTGAACTGCCCTGGCGGCCCCGTCACCCGGGCCATAGCGCCCAGGAGCCCACCGCTCTAGCTCCAGCCTTCCCACCTTCCAGAGAAGAGAGCGCAATAAAACATTTTAAATCATATGTAATATGGCATAGGCTGTGCTTGCTCCACGCAGGCGGCCGCCGCTGTTACCCCGGCCCGGCCGCCCCGGTTTTCACCGCTGCTGCCACGCGCCGTGGGCAGCGGGCTCCCAGTCCCGATCCATCTGTTCAATGCCGACGTGCATAGCCATACAGGAACAATAACGATGAACAGTCCGATCCAACCCGGTCTCGCCCCGGTCGACCGCGACGCGGAACAGCTCCGCGCGCTGGGCTATTCCTCCAACTTCGAACGCAGCATGAGCCTGTGGCAGAACTTCGCCCTGGGCTTCACCTACCTTTCGCCGGTGGTCGGCGTGTACAGCATCTTCGGCCTGTGCCTGGCCGCGGGCGGGCCGCCGATGTTCTGGTCGTACCTGCTGGTGGGCCTGGGGCAGATGCTGGTGTGCCTGATCTTCTGCGAGGTGGTCTCGCAGTTCCCGATCTCCGGCGGCGTGTACCCCTGGGCCCGGCGCCTGGTGGGCAAGCGCTGGGCCTGGATGGTCGGCTGGATCTACTCGGTGTCGCTGTGCGTGACCATCGCCGCGGTGGCCCTGGGCGCCGGCCCCTACGTCGCCACGCTGCTCGGCTTCGAGGCCGACCCGGCGACCAACACCCTGATCGGCCTGGGCCTGACCCTGGTCGCCACCCTGCTCAACCTCAGCGGCACCAAGCTGCTGGCACGGGTGGCCATGTTCGGCTTCCTCTGCGAGCTGATCGGCGCCATCGTCATCGGCGGCTACCTGCTGGTCTTCGAACGCCACCAGCCGATATCGGTGCTGTTCAACACCTTCGACATCCGCATCGACGGCGCCTACTGGCCGGCGTTCCTCACCGCCTCCCTGGCCGGCATGTTCCTCTACTACGGCTTCGAGGCCTGCGGCGACGTCGCCGAGGAAACCCCGAACCCCAGCCGGCGCATTCCCAAGGCCATGCGCATGACCATCTGGATCGGCGGTGGCGCCTCGATGTTCGCCGCCCTGGCGCTGATCCTCGCGGTGCCGGACATAGGCGCGGTGATCTCCGGCGCCGACAAGGACCCGATGACCACCATCTTCGACGGCGCCTTCGGCCCGCTCGGCGCGCGCCTGGTGATGCTGGTGATCCTGGTGTCGTTCGTCTCCTGCGTGCTCAGCCTGCAGGCCGCCGCCAGCCGACTGCTGTACTCCTACGCCCGTGACGAGATGGTCATGGGCAGCCGCCTGCTGCAGCGCCTGTCGCCCAACACCCACGTGCCCACCGCCGCCCTGGTGGTATGCGGGGTGATCCCGTCGATCATCGTGTGCATCGGCTTCTACCTGCAGAACGCCATCGGCACCGTGGTCAGCTTCGCCGCCATCGGCATCTACCTGGCCTTCCAGATGATCGTCGGCGCCGCCCTGTTCGCCCGCCTGCGCGGCTGGAAGCCCAGCGGCGCCTTCACCCTGGGCAAGTGGGGCTGGCCGGTGAACATCGCCGCCCAGGCCTACGGCCTGCTGGCGATCATCAACATGTCCTGGCCGCGCACGCCGGACGCGCCCTGGTACATCAACTACGGGATCATCCTGGTGGGCGCCATCGTGATCGCCGTGGGGCTGGTGTACATGACGGTGTTCAAGCCCTACGACAAGGGCACCGCCCCGGCCGGGGATGCCTGGAAACTGGCGCGGCACTGAGGCTGGATAGTTGAAGGAGAGCGCCCGGTGAATGCCGGGCGTTTCTTTTTGAGGAGGGTGAGGAGCTGAAGAGCGCCCTCTCCCCAGCCCTCTCCCTGAAGGGAGAGGGGGCTATTCGTGCCAACGGGTAGTCCCGTGTACTCCTGAAGCAACGGCGCTTCCGGCTAACGCCTGAACACCCGGGCACGCCGAACGGTCCCCTCTCCCTTCAGGGAGAGGGTTAGGGAGAGGGAGCGGAGCCCACACCCAACGCACCTACGCCAAAGGTAAACACCCTTCGCGAGCAAGCTCGCGCCTACAAGAGCAGCGACGTAGGGCGCATAACGCCTACAGCGTTATCCGCCGTTGTCCCCGAGCACCGGTGTTCCGGCCGGGCGGCGGATAACCGCGAACGGTTATTCGCCCTACGGTGCGGCGCCGGTGATCGCCTCGAACCCCTGGCGGATCTGCTCCTCCGGCAGGTTGTCGCCGATGAACACGATCACGCTCTCGCGCGCGTCCTCGCCCCAGGGCGTGTCCCAGTCGAAGCCGTACAGGCGCAGCACGCCCTGGAACACCAGGCGGCGTTCCTCGCCCGCGATGTTCAGCACGCCCTTGTAGCGCAGCAGCGAGTTGCCGTGCCATTGCAGCAGGTCGTCCATGAACTCGCTCAGGCGCTCGATGCTCAGCGCCTTGTCGCTGCGCAGCACCAGGGTGCGGATGCGGTCGTCGCTGGCCGTCACCGGGCGCAGCGGCTGCAGCGGGCGCAGGCCGACGTCGGCGTTGAGGTTGAAGCCGCGCACGTCGAGCAGGCGCTCGAGGTCGATCACCCCGTGGTCCACCGGGTGCAGCTCGGCGCGGCGGTTGATGCGCTGCAGGCGCTCGGCCAGGGCCTGGTACTGCTCGGCGCTGACCAGGTCGCGCTTGCTCACCAGGATGCGGTCGCCGAAGCCGACCTGGGCCTGGGCGATGGCTTCCTGCAGGTGACGGTCGGCGTTGGCGGCGTCCACCAGGGTGATGATGCCATCGAGCAGGTAGCGCTCGCGCAGCGTCTCGTCGACGAAGAAGGTCTGCGCCACCGGCGCCGGGTCGGCCAGGCCCGTGCATTCGATCACCAGGCGGTCGAAGGCGATCTCGCCGCTGTCGCGCTGCTCCAGCAGCAGGTACAGCGAACGCTCCAGGTCGTTGTTGATGGTGCAGCAGACGCAGCCGTTGGACAGCGTCACGACCTGCGCCGGGGCGTCGCCCAGCAGTTGGCCGTCGATGGGGGTGTCGCTGAATTCGTTCTCGATCACCGCGATCTTCAGGCCGTGCTCGGCCTGCAGGATGTGGCGCAGCAGGGTGGTCTTGCCGGCGCCGAGGAAGCCGGTGAGCACGGTCACCGGGATCTGCGCGGGTTGTTGGGAATCACTCATGGGCAGGTTCCAGGCAGGAATGAAAACGGGCCGCCCGCAGGCGGCCCGTCCGTTTATACACCCATCCGCGGCTTCAGCAGCAACGGATCGGCCGACCCTTGCCGCCGCCGTAGCGTGCCTCCTGGCGTTCGCGGAAGAATTCCTCGTAGCTCATCACCGGCTTGTCCGGGTGCTTGTTGCGCATGTGCTCGACATAGGTGTCGTAGTCGGGCATGCCCACCAGCATCCTGGCGGCCTGCCCGAGGTACTTGCCCATGCGGCTGAGGTCATTGAACACGTGTCACCTCCTGCCTCAGGCCTCGGGAATGGGCTGGAACGGCGCTTCCTTGTCGGTGCGCTCCTTCTTGGTCCAGGCCTTGGCGCCGACCTTGATGGAATACACCAGCACGCTGAACACCACCAGCAGGAAGAGCACGGTGAGGCCGGCGTTGATGTAGGCGTTGAGCATCACGGTCTTGACCTGGGCGAGGTCCTTGGCCGGGGCCAGGACCTGGCCGGCGTCCAGCGCCGCGCCGTACTTCTGCGCCAGGGCGACGAAGCCCACCGCCGGGTTGCCGTCGAAGATCTTGATCAGGCCCGCGGCGCTGGTGCAGATCAGCAGCCAGGCCGCCGGCAGCGCGGTGACCCACACGTACTGCTGGCGCTTCATCTTGATCAGCACCACGGTGGCGAGCATCAGGGCGATGCCGGCGAGCATCTGGTTGGAGATGCCGAACAGCGGCCACAGGGTATTGATGCCGCCCAGCGGGTCGACCACGCCCTGGTACAGCAGCCAGCCCCACAGCGCCACGCAGCCGCCGGTGCCGACGATGTTGGCGCCCCAGGAGTCGGTCTTCTTCAGCGCCGGGACGAAGTTGCCCAGCAGGTCCTGCAGCATGAAGCGCCCGGCGCGGGTGCCGGCGTCCACCGCGGTGAGGATGAACAGCGCCTCGAAGAGGATCGCGAAGTGGTACCAGAAGGCCATGGTGTTTTCGCCCGGCAGCACTTGGTGGAGGATGTGGGCGATGCCCACGGCCAGGGTCGGGGCGCCACCGGCGCGGGCCAGGATGGTGGTTTCACCGATGTCCTGGGCGGTCTGGGTGAGCATTTCCGGGGTGACGGCGAAGCCCCAGCTGCTGACGGTCGCGGCCACCGCGGCGACGTCGGTGCCGACCACCGCCGGCGGGCTGTTCATGGCGAAGTAGATGCCCGGCTCGATCACCGAGGCGGCGACCATGGCCATGATCGCCACGAAGGATTCCATCAGCATGCCGCCATAGCCGATGTAGCGGGCGTCGGGCTCGCGGTTGAGCAGCTTGGGCGTGGTGCCCGAGGAGATCAGCGCGTGGAAGCCGGACACGGCGCCACAGGCGATGGTGATGAACAGGAAGGGGAACAGGCTGCCCTTCCACACCGGGCCGGTGCCGTCGGTGAACTGGGTCAGGGCCGGCATCTTCAGCTCCGGCATGACGATCAGGATGCCGATGGCCAGCGCGACAATGGTGCCGATCTTCAGGAAGGTCGACAGGTAGTCGCGCGGGGCCAGCAGCAACCACACCGGCAGTACCGAGGCGATGGCGCCGTAGCCGATCAGCATCCAGACGATCTGCACGCCGTGGAAGGTGAACACCGGCGCCCACTCGGGACTGGCCGCGACCTGCCCGCCGAGCCAGATGGAGCCCAGCAGCAGGGCCACGCCGACCACCGAGATCTCGCCGATGCGGCCCGGGCGGATGTAGCGCATGTACACGCCCATGAGGATCGCGATCGGGATGGTGGCCATCACCGTGAACATGCCCCAGGGGCTTTCCGCCAGGGCTTTCACCACGATCAGCGCGAGCACCGCGAGGATGATGATCATGATCAGGAAGGCGCCGAACAGGGCGATGGTCCCCGCCACCTGCCCCATTTCCTCGCGCACCAGTTCACCCAGCGAGCGCCCGTTGCGGCGGCTGGAGATGAACAGGATCATGAAGTCCTGCACCGCGCCGGCCAGGACCACCCCGGCGATCAGCCAGAGGGTGCCGGGCAGGTAGCCCATCTGCGCGGCGAGCACCGGGCCCACCAGCGGGCCGGCGCCGGCGATGGCGGCGAAGTGGTGACCGAAGAGGATGTGCTTGTTGGTCGGGACGTAGTCCAGGCCGTCGTTGTGGAGCACCGCGGGGGTGGCTCGGTTGGGGTCCAGTTGCATCACCTTCTCGGCGATGAACAGGCTGTAGTAGCGGTAGGCGACCAGGTAGATGGCGACCGCCGCTACCACGATCCACAGGGCATTGATGGCTTCGCCGCGGCGAAGGGCCACGACTCCTAAGGCACATGCTCCGACTATCGCCACTATCGCCCAGGCGATGTGACGTAGCAGGCTGTTGTTATTGTTCATGGCGATGCTTCCGACTGTTGAAGGGCGAGAATTCGCAGGAAAAATTCTAGTCCTTTCCGGCGAGTCATTTATACGACCTTAGTCTAGAGCCGTTGCAACGATATTGCCGCCTGAAAAGGGGCGGTGCGGTGTCGCGGCCCGCGCGGCGCAAACCGCTCTGCGCCGAGGGTTTGCGCGCGGGCCGGCGCGGCTGGGAGGCTCAGGCGGGCTGCCTGGCGTAGCGCGCCAGGGTGGCGTCGCGCTGCATCACCGCCAGGGTGTTGGCGTAGACCTGTTCGCTGGTGGCGTCCTGGCTGGCGAAGATCTCGCCGAAGTGCTGCCGGGTGACCTGGGCGAAGTGGGCGCGGTCCTGCGCCTGCACGCCGAGCAGGGTGGCGTAGGCGTCCAGCGCGTCGCCATGGCCGCGGGCCATGTCCTCGGCGATGCTGTCGAGCATGCCGTTCATGGCCAGGACCGAGCGGCCGCCGTAGCGGATGCGTACGTTCGAATCGCAGCCGTTGGTGCCCGAGGTCAGGCCGAAGGTGGCGTTGCCCGAGGTGCCGTTGGTGGTGGTGGCCAGCAGGTGCGGCAACAGCCCGCGCTGGCCTTCGAAGAGCAACTGGCCCCAGCCGCAGCCCTTGTCGCTCGCGTCATCGGCCTGGGCCAGCAGGCTCGCCGACGCCAGAACCCCGAGGATCAGCCCCTTTCCCAGAATCTTCTTGTCCATGCTCCGCTCCGCCTTGGTTTGATGGGGAACCGCCCTAGCAGCTTTGGCGAGGCCCGGGCGGCTGTCAAACCGCCGGCCGGCGGAGCGACGGGCGACAGGGGCTTGGCTATAGTGAGGCGAACGCAGAACGGCCGGAGAGCCCGCCCATGAGTGACGATCACGCCGAACGACGGCGCTTCAGCCGCATCGCCTTCGATGCCGGCACCGAAGTCGGCCAGGACGGCCAGCGCTGGAAGGCCGACTTGCACGACATCTCCCTGCAGGGCCTGCTGGTGGCGCGCCCGCCGGGCTGGAACGGCAACCCGGGCAAGCCCTTCGACATCCGCATCTACCTGGGCTTCGACGCCAACATCTACATGGAGGCGGACCTGGCCTGGGAACGCGAGGGCCTGCTGGGCTTCATCTGCCGGCACATCGACCTGGACTCCATCAGCCACCTGCGCCGCCTGGTGGAACTCAACCTGGGCGACACGACCTTGCTGGAGCGCGAGCTGACGGCGCTGGGGGAGCAGGCGTAGGGTGCCCCAGGCAGGTATGGCTTCTCGTAGGAGCGGACCTTGTCCGCGATAGCCGGAACCACTGGCGCGATTCGCGGATGAGATCCGCTCCTACGCCGCCCCACTACACCATTCCCATGTAGGAGCGCGCCCTGCGCGCGAAATCGCGGGCAGGGCCCGCTCCTACAGTTCGCTGGGTAGCACGGCATTCCTCCCCCGTAGGCCCCGCGATAGCCGGAACCACCGGCGCGATTCGCGGATGAGATCCGCTCCTACGCCACCCCACTACACCATTCCCCTGTAGGAGCGCGCCCTGCGCGCGATTTCGCGGGCAGGGCCCGCTCCTACAGGGTGCCATTCTCCCCGTAGGCGCGGACACGGCTTTTCGTAGGAGCGAGCTTGCTCGCGAACAGATTCCGCTGCTGGGCTCATTCGCAAGCAAGAACCAGGCGTCCCCCCGCGCCTATGAAGAGCACCTCGGCGCCGTCTATTCGAACAGCGCATCCAGCGCCTGCTCCAGGCGCGTCACCGGGATCACCTGCAGGCCCGGCGGGGCCTCCTTGGGGGCGTTGCCCTGGGGCACGATGGCGCGCTTGAAGCCGTGCTTGGCCGCTTCCTTCAGGCGCTCCTGGCCGCTGGGCACCGGGCGCACCTCGCCGGACAGGCCGACCTCGCCGAACACCAGCAACTGATGATCCAGCGGGCGGTTGCGCAGGCTGGACATCACCGCCGCCATCAAGGCCAGGTCCGACGCGGTTTCCAGCACCTTCACCCCGCCCACCACGTTGAGGAACACGTCCTGGTCGTAGGTGGGGATGCCGCCGTGGCGGTGCAGCACCGCCAGCAGCATGGCCAGGCGGTTCTGGTCCAGGCCCAGGGTGACGCGCCGCGGGTTGGCCAGGTGACTGGTGTCCACCAGCGCCTGCACCTCCACCAGCATCGGCCGCGAGCCCTCCCAGGTGGCCATGACCACGCTGCCGGGCACTGACTCCTGGGCGCGGGTGAGGAAGATCGCCGAGGGGTTGGAGACTTCCTTCAGGCCGCGGTCGGTCATGGCGAACACGCCCAGCTCGTTGACCGCGCCGAAGCGGTTCTTCACCGCCCGCAGCAGGCGCAGGCGGCCGTCGGACTCGCCCTCGAAATACAGCACGGTGTCGACCATGTGCTCCAGCACCCGCGGGCCTGCCAGGGCGCCTTCCTTGGTGACGTGACCGACCAGGAAGATCGCCGTGCCGCTCTGCTTGGCGAAGCGCACCAGCAGCGCGGCGCTCTCGCGCACCTGGGCGACGCCGCCGGGGGCCGATTGCAGCTGCTCGGTGAAGATGGTCTGGATGGAATCGATCACCATCACCTTGGGCTGCTCGTGGCGAGCGGTGGCGATGATGCTCTCGATGCAGGTCTCGGTCATGACCTTGAGCCGGTCTTCCGGCAGGCCCAGGCGCCGCGCGCGCATGGCCACCTGCTGCTGCGACTCCTCGCCGGTGACGTAGAGCGCCGGCATGCGGCTGGCGATGCTGCACAGGGTCTGCAGGAGGATGGTCGACTTGCCGATGCCCGGGTCGCCGCCGATCAGCACCACCGAGCCATCAACCAGGCCGCCGCCCAGGACGCGGTCGAGCTCGTTGGAGGCGGTGCTGAAGCGCGGCATCTCCTCGACGCTGACTTCCGCCAGGGTCTTGATGTTGGCCTGCTGCCCGGCCCAGCCGCCGCGCCCGGAAGACGCGGAGGAAGCGCCCTCCACCACGGTTTCCACCAGGGTGTTCCAGGCGCCGCAGTCGGCGCACTGCCCGGCCCATTTGGGGAAGGTGGCGCCGCACTCGGTGCAGCCGTACATGCGCTTGGCCTTGGCCATGGGCGGACTCCGTCGGAAACAAAGCCCGCATCATAGCGGTTCGCGCCGGGCGCTTCAGCCCGGCGCGGCAATGGCCGACGGGTGCGGCCGGGGAATCAGCCCGCCAGCAGGCGGTACTGGCTCTCCATGTCGTAGCGCAGGCCTTCGCGGCGCATGATCAGCGCGGCCAGGGTGCCATCGGGGCGCTCGATGCCCTCCTCCACCCGGCTGATGCGCTGGTCCAGCAGCTCGTACTGCAGCTTCAGGCGCACCAGGCGCTCCTGCGCCCGGCGCGGGTCGAAGGGGGTCTTGGCCTGTTTGCGGACGGACTTGGCCAGGGGACGCGGCTCTTTACGCATGGCGGATCACCAGCAGTAGAAAAAGTTGTCCGAAGACTACGCCCGACCTCGGCGAGCTCCCTTGATGTCGATCAAGCTCAGCTTGAACGCTGCAGCAGTTCGGCGATCTCGTCCTTCAGGGCGACGCGCTGCAGCTTCAGGTTGTTCAGTGCCAGGTCATCCAGCGGCTCGCGGCCGTCCTCGATGTCGTAGATGCGCCGGTCCAGTTCCTCGTAGGTGCCGGCCAGGCGGGTGAAATGGCTGTTCTCGCCGATGAGCCTGGCGATCTTGGCGCGCTGATCGGGAAACTCACGTGCCAGGGGATGGTGCTCGAGCGGCATGGCGGTCCTCCTTCTGCGTGGGGTGGATGATTTCCTTCAGCCTAGACCACCCCCGAATTTCGCCCAGCGCCGCCGGTCATGCCGGAACTTTTGCGCAGGCGGCGGTCCATGGCGGCGCGGGGGTAGTGTTCAACGCGGGCGCGACCGCTAAACTCCCCCCTGTCCCCTCTTCCCAACAAGGAGTCTTTGCATGAGTCTGCTCAGCGAGTTCAAGGCCTTTGCCGTCAAGGGCAACGTGGTCGACATGGCCGTCGGTATCATCATCGGGGCCGCCTTCGGCAAGATCGTCTCGTCCTTCGTGGGCGACGTGATCATGCCGCCGATCGGCCTGCTGATCGGCGGGGTCGACTTCTCCGACCTGGCCATCACCCTCAAGGCCGCCGAGGGCGACGTCCCGGCGGTGGTGCTGGCCTATGGCAAGTTCATCCAGACCTGCCTGGACTTCCTGATCGTGGCCTTCGCCATCTTCATGGGCGTGAAGGCCATCAACCGCCTCAAGCGCGAAGAAGCCGCCGCCCCCGAGACGCCGCCGGCGCCGACGCCCGAGGAAGTGCTGCTGACCGAGATCCGCGACCTGCTGAAGAACCAGCAGAACCGCAGCTGAGCCCGGCCCCGCGCGCCGTCAGGCGGCGCGCGGCGGTTGCAGCAGCAGGCGCTCGACGCGCCGCTCCTTCACCTCCAGCACCCGCAGGCGCCAGCCGCGGTGCTCCAGTTCGTCCCCCGCCGCCGGCAGGCGGTCCAGCAGGTGCAGCGCCAGGCCGCCCAGGGTGCGGCAATCCTCCGGCGCCTGGCCGCGGAAGCCGATGCGCTCGGCCAGCAGCGCCAGGGTGGTGGCACCGCGCACGCGCCAGCCGTCGCTGCCCTTCTCGATGTCCGGGCCGGCCATCTCGCTGGCGTCCGGCAGCTCCCCGGCGATCGCCTGGAGAATGTCGGTCAGCGTCAGCAGGCCCTCGAAGCCACCGAACTCGTTGACCACGAAGGCCACGTGGGTCGAGGCCTGGCGCATCTGCTCCAGGGCGCCGAGCACGCTGCAGCTGTCCGGCAGGTTCAGCGGCACCCGCAGCAGGGGCTCGATGTCCGGCTGGCGGCCGGCGAGGATGGCCTTGAGCAGTTCCTTCTTGTGCACGTAGCCCAGCGGCTCGTCCACCTGGCCGGCGCGGATCACCAGCAGGCGCGAGAAGGGCGATTCCAGCAGCACCTGGCGGGTCTGCTCGGCGCCGGCGTCGAGGTCGATGCGGTGCACCTCGGTGCGCTCGGTCATCACCGTGCGGATGGAGCGTTCGGCCAGCTCCAGCACGCCGCTGATGAGCACCCGCTCGCGGCGGTCGAAGGGCGCGTCGGCCGGCTCCTCGCCCAGCATGTCGGCGATCTCCTCGCCCACCTCGTCGGCCTCCACCTTGCCGCCCAGCAGGCGCAGCACCGCGTAGCGCGTGCGCTCGCGCGGGCCGCGGCGGCCCTGCAGGCTGCGCCGGCGGCGCCAGCGCACCGCCTGGTTGGCCAGCTCGATGAGGATCGAGAAGCCGATGGCGGCGTACAGGTAGCCCTTCGGGATGTGGAAGCCCAGGCCCTCGGCGGTGAGGCTGAAGCCGATCATCATGAGGAAGCCCAGGCACAGCATGATCACCGTGGGGTGGGCGTTGACGAAGCGCGTCAGCGGCCTGCTGGCGACCATCATCAGGAGCATGGAGAAGACCACGGCGATCATCATCACTTCCAGCTGTTCGACCATGCCCACGGCGGTGATCACCGCGTCCAGGGAGAACACCGCGTCGAGCACCACGATCTGCGCCACCACCGGCCAGAACGCGGCGTAGACCCGCGGGCCGCCAGCCTTGTGCACGCGGCCCTCGAGGCGCTCGTGCAGCTCCATGGTGGCCTTGAACAGCAGGAACAGGCCGCCGAACAGCATGATCAGGTCACGCCCGGAGAAGGCCTTGCCGAAGACCTCGAACAGTGGTTCGGTGAGGGTCACCAGCCAGGAGATGCTGGCCAGCAGGCCCAGGCGCATCAGCAGCGCCAGCGACAGGCCGATCAGCCGGGCGCGGTCGCGCAGCTGCGGCGGCAGCTTGTCGGCGAGGATGGCGATGAACACCAGGTTGTCGATGCCCAGCACCAGCTCCAGCAGGATCAGGGTGAGCAGGCCGAGCCAGGCCGTAGGGTCCAGGAGCCACTCCATGGTCAGCTCCCGGGCGCGCGCAGGGGCGCGGCGAGGGTATGGGGGAAGATGCTGGCGAAAAGGTCGTCGGCCGCCGGGGGCGGCTCGCTCGTGTGGCAGTCCATGGGGTTCCAGGGGCTATGAATGGACGGCCATCCTAAGGGCAAAGACGCCCGCCGCTTAAGCGGGCAATCTTTTCCAAATCTTGCCTACCAGTAGTTCTCCACGGCGATCTGCCCGGGCTTGCGCGTCAGCGCCAGGCTCATGCCGCGGGTCTTCAGCACTGCGCGGGTGTCCTCGATCATCTGCGGGTTGCCGCAGAGCATCACCCGCGAATGCTCGGGGGACAGCTCAAGGCCCGCGGCGCGCTCCAGCTCGCCGTTCTCGATCAGGGTGGTGAGGCGCGCGCCCAGGCAGCCGGGCACCTGCTCGCGGGTGACCACCGGGATGAACTGCAGCTTGTGGGCGTGCTCGGCCAGGTAGTCGCGGCGGGCCAGGCCGGCGATCAGCTCGCGGTAGGCCAGCTCCTTTTCCTCGCGGGCGCTGTAGACCAGCTTGATGGTCTCGAAGCGCTCCCACACCTCGAAGTCCTGGAGGATCGACAGGAAGGGCGCAAGCCCAGTGCCGGTGGCCAGCAGCCAGAGGTCGCGGCCGTCGGGGAAGCGGTCGAGGGTGAGGAAGCCGAAGGCCTGGCGGTCGACCAGCAGCTGGTCGCCCTCGCGCAGGCGGCTCAGCTCACTGGTGAACTCGCCGCCCGGGACCACGATGGAGAAGAACTCCAGGTGCTCGTCGTGGGGCGCCGAGACCATCGAATAGGCGCGCCAGACGATGCTGCCGCTGGGCTTGTACACGCCCAGGCGGGCGAACTGCCCGGCGCGGAAGCGAAAGCCCGCGTCGCGGGTGGTGCGCAGGGTGAACAGGCTGGGGGTCAGCGTCTGCACGTCGAGCAGCGTCTGACGGGTGAACTTCTCTTCGCTGGCGGTCATACTCCGCTCCCGATCCAATCTCTGCCTACAGTTTCTCCCATCGCAACACCGAGAAACACCGTCAGATATCAGGGCCTTTGCCGGAAACCCCGGCCGGCCTGACCTGACGCAACAAAAAACGATGCCCATGCCGACCCTCCAGACGCCCTTCGCCGAACTCGACCTGATCCGCCAGCCGGAGCAACGCAACGACCCGCTGCAGGCCTTCGACGCCGCCGACGAATACCTGCTGCGCCAGGTGGCCGCCGACGGCCTGGCCGCAGGCTGCCGGGTGCTGGTGCTCAACGACGCCTTCGGCGCCCTGGCCGCGGGCCTGGCCGGCCATGCGCGGGTGACCAGCAGCGGCGACTCCTTCCTCGCCGCCCTGGCCCTGGGCAAGAACCTGGCGCGCAACGGCCTGGCGGAAGACGCCGTGGACTTCGTCCCGGCCAGCGAAACCCCGGCCGGGCCCTTCGACCTGGTGCTGCTGCGGGTGCCCAAGACCCTCGCCCTGCTGGAGGAACAGCTGATCCGCCTGCACGGCCGCCTGGCGCCGGGCGCCCGGGTGATCGCCGGGGCCATGGTCAAGCACCTGCCGCGCGCCGCCGGCGACCTGCTGGAGAAATACGTCGGCCCGGTGCAGGCCTCGCTGGCGGAGAAGAAGGCCCGGCTGCTGTTCGCCACGCCTGTGGACAAAGCGCCGGCCGCCTCGCCCTACCCCACCCGCTACACCCTGGACCAGCCGAAGCTGGAACTGCTCAACCACGCCAACGTGTTCTGCCGCGAAGGCCTGGACATCGGCACCCGCGCCTTCCTCCCGCACCTGCCGCGGGGCCTGGGCCGGGCACGGGTGGCGGACCTGGGCTGCGGCAACGGCGTGCTCGCCATCGCCAGCGCCCTGGCCAACCCGGAGGCCCGCTACACCCTGGTGGACGAGTCCTTCATGGCCGTGCAGTCGGCCCGCGAGAACTGGCGCGCCGCCCTGGGCGAGCGCGAAGCGGAGTTCCACGCCGCCGACGGCCTGGCCGGGCAGCCGGAAAACTCGCTGGACCTGGTGCTGTGCAACCCGCCCTTCCACCAGCAGCAGGTGGTCGGCGACTTCCTCGCCTGGCGCATGTTCCAGCAAGCCCGCCACGCCCTGGTCGCCGGCGGCCAGCTGTGGATAGTCGGCAACCGCCACCTGGGCTACCACGCCAAGCTCAAGCGCCTGTTCCGCGGCGTCGAGCAGGTGGCGGCGAACCCGAAGTTCGTGGTGCTCAAGGCCAGCAAGTGAGACGGGCGGACATTGCCTTGCAGTGACTGGCGGGCGCAAGATACACACATACCTGTACACACGTTACACAGGGAGGCCCATTGCATGTCCACATCGACGCTTCCCAGCCGCGTCTTCATGAATGGCAACAGCCAGGCGGTGCGCATCCCCCAGGAGTTCCGCCTGGATGCCAGCCGCGTGGAGATCCACCGCCAGCCCAACGGCGACCTGGTCATCCACCCGCTGCCCGAGGACCGCGGCGAGGCCCTGCTGCAGGCGCTCGCCGGCTTCGATGAGGACTTCGTCGAGGCCCTGGAGGAAGGCCAGCGCGAGCAGCCGCCGGTGCAGGAGCGTGAAGAGCTGTGAAATACCTGCTCGACACCAACATCCTCATCTACCTGCTGAAGAACCGCCCGGAATCCGTGGCCCGACGGGTCAACGCCCTGCCCGCCGACGCCGGGCTATGCATGTCCTTCATCACCTACGCCGAGCTGCTCAAGGGCGCCGAGCGCAGCACCCGGCGCGGCGAGGTCCTGCGCCAGCTGGAGCGCCTGACGCGCCAGGTGCCGGTGGTCTACGACGGCACCCCGCGCCTGTGCGAGCACTACGCGGCGCAATTCACCCGCCTCAAGCTGGCCGGCACGCCGATCGGCGCCAACGGCCTGTGGATCGCCTGCCACGCCCTGGCACTGGAGGCGACCCTGGTGACGCACAACACCCGCGAGTTCGAACGCATCGACGGGCTGCGCCTGGAGGATTGGGCAGCCGAGTAGGGCATCGCGGACGGAGTCCGCTCCTACGCGGCCCCAGCCACACTGCTCCCCTGTAGGAGCGCGCCCTGCGCGCGAATCGCGGGCAGGGCCCGCTCCTACAAGTTAGCGGGAAGCACGGTATTCCTCTCCGTGCGGACCTTGTCCGCGATAGCCGGACGTATCGGCGCGATTCGCGGATGAGAGCCGCTCCGCCATTCCGGTGTAGGAGCGAGCTTGCTCGCGAACGGAGCTCCCCGGCGGCAGCTGTGCGTCGGGTTGATTCCGCGCCCTCTCCCCAACCCTCTCCCGCAAGCGGGAGAGGGGGCTGTTCGGCAGCGCCGGGAGGTTCGGAGCCAACCTGCAGGAGCGGACTCCGTCCGCGATAGCCGCAGGCTCCGGCGGTCCCTACGGCAGGTCAGACGGCGGATAACGCGGAGCGTTATTCGCCCTACGCCATGCCTACCCTGGGCGTAGGGCGAATAACCGTTCGCGGTTATCCGCCGTTGGCCAATGCGCCAAGGCCTGCCAACGACGGCGGATAACGCCTGTGGCGTTATCCGCCCTACAGTCGGGCGTCGTTCAGGGCTGCGGGGGTGTCCACGTCGCGCAGCACGCCCGGGTCGTCCACTTCCACGGGGTGCCAGGCCTCGCGGTGGGCTTGCAGCACCGCGCGGGCGCCTTCGTCGCCTTGCAGGGCGCGGAGCTCCGGCCAGAAGGCGCGGCCGAAGAGGACCGGATGGCCGCGCTGACCTTGGTGCAGGGGGAAGACGATACGTCGCTCGTCGGCCTCGGCGGCCAGGCGCCGCAAGGTCTGCGGCGCTATCCAGGGCATGTCGGCGAGCAGGATCGCCACGCTGGTGGCCGGGTTGTCAGCCAGTGCGGCGACGCCGGCGGCCAGGCTGTGGCCCATGCCGGCCGCCGCTTCCGCGCAGCGCACGGTGGCGATATCCACAGGCACGCCGAGCGCGGCCGCGTCGTCTTCCGGGCGCAGCACCACCAGCACTTCGTCGAACGCCTCGCGGGCATTGGCCAGGCTCGCCGCCAGCAGGCCGCGGCCGTCGGCCAGGCGCGCCTGGCGCTTGTCGGCGCCGAAGCGGTGGCCGCAGCCGGCGGCCAGCAGCAGGGCGACGGTGCTCACAGGCTCTCGCGGGCGATGCCGCTGCGGGTGCGGAGGATGTCGGCGAGCACCGCCAGGGCGATTTCCGCCGGCGTCTTGCTGCCCAGATTGAGGCCGATGGGCGCGTGGATGCGCGCCAGTTCGCGCTCGCCCAGGCCGCCGACGCGCTGCAGGCGCTCCCTGCGCCGGGCCGAGGTGGTGCGCGAGCCCATCACGCCGATGTAGAAGGCCTCGGTGCGCACCGCTTCGAGCATCGCCAGGTCGTCGATCTTCGGGTCGTGGGTCAGCGCCACCACCGCCGTGTCGGCGTGGCAGCCGCCGTTGGCGATGAAGATCGACGGCAGTTCGCGGCGGACCTCGATGCCGTCCAGCTCCACGCCATCCAGCGCCTCGTCGCGCGGATCGCAGAGGATCACTTCGAAGCCCAGGCCCTTGCCGAACTCGGCGCAGGCATGGGCCACGCTGGAATAGCCGGCCAGCAGCAGGCGCTGGGCGGCGCCGACGCGCAGTTGCACTTCGCCTTCGTCGCGCTCCACCCGAGGGCCATGCTCATGGTCGTCGTTCAGGCGGCGCGCGCCGCTGGCCAGGTCCACCCGGCGCAGCAGGCGGCGCTGGCCGAGCAGCGCCGACTCCAGCTCGCGCAGGTGCGCCTGCACCTCGCAGTCCGGCGCCAGGTTCTCCACCAGCACGTCGAGGATGCCGCCGCAGGGCAGGCGGATGTTGCTGCGCGCGTCGCCATCGCCGTAGCGCACCACCTTCACCGGCTCGGCGAACTCGCCGCTGGCCACGCGTTCGAGGAAGTCATCCTCGACGCAGCCGCCGGACAGCGAGCCCACCCATTGCCCGCGCGGGTTCACCGCCAGCAGCGAGCCCGGCGCGCGGGGCGCCGAGCCGTAGGTGAAGAGCACGGTGCAGAGCCAGACGCGCTGGCCCTCGCCGGACCAGCGCAGCGCCTGGCGAACCACTTGCAGATCGAGATGTTGCACTTCACATCGCCTTGCCGGCATGGGCCGGCACGCCATCGGACTTCAGTCGCGCGACCGCCTGGGCGTCGAGGTCGCCGGGCAGGCCGCCCCAGCTCTGGCGCAGGTAGTTGAGCAGATCGGTGAGTTGCGCGTCATCCAGTTTATCCGCGAAGCCGGGCATCGGCTGCATGCGCTCGTAGCCGCCGAACTGCTGTTCGCCGATGCCGTCGACTATCACCCGCAGCAGGTTGCGCGAGTCGGCCAGGCGCAGGGTGGTGTTGCCCTGCATGGCCACGGCGATGTGCGGCTTGCCCTCGCCCTCGGTGCCGTGGCAGCCGGCGCAGACGTTCAGGTACTGCTGGCGGCCGCGCTTGGCGCTGGCGGAGAGCTGTGGATAAGCCACCGCCTGCACCACCCTGGCCGCCGGCGGCTGGTCGCCCAGCAGGTAGCTGGCCATGGCCTGCAGGTCGCCGCTGTCCAGGTGCTGGGTGCTGTGGTGCAGCACCGGGAACATCTCGTTGAACATGCTGCCCTGGGCGCTCATGCCGTGTTCGAGGAAGGCCGACAGGTCGGCGTGGTTCCAGCCGCGCGCGGCCAGGTCCCCGGGCAACAGGCTGGGCGCCAGGTAGCCGTTGAGCAGGGCGCCGGACAGGCGCTTGTCCTGCTGCAAGGCGCCGATGGCGTTGCGCGGGGTGTGGCACTCGCCGCAGTGGCCGAGCACTTCCACCAGGTACTGGCCGCGCTGCCAGGCCTCGCTCCGGCCCTCGGCACCCTGCAGCTGGACGCTCTTGCCGTACAGCAGGTTCCAGCCGGACAGCCCGGCGCGCACGTTGAACGGGAAGCTCAGCGCGGTCTCGGGCGCGGCGCGGTGCACCGGCTCGATGGTCATCAGGTAGGCGTGGATGGCGTCGGAATCCTCGCGCCTGATCAGGTGGTACGAGGTGTAGGGCATCGCCGGGTAGAGGTTGGCGCCGTCCTTGCGCTTGCCCTCGGTGAGGGCGGCGAAGAAGTCGTCGGCGCTGTAGTTGCCGATGCCATAGTCCTTGTCCGGGGTGATGTTGCTGCCGTAGATGGTGCCAAACGGCGAGGCGATCGGCAGGCCGCCGGCGAAAGGCGCCCCGCCGGCGGCGGTGTGGCAGGCCATGCAGTCGGCGGCGCGGGCCAGGTATTCGCCGCGCTTGACCAGGTCGGCGTCGGCGGCCTGGGCGCCGGCGGCCAGGCCCAGCCCGGCGGCCAGCAGCAGGCCGGTTAGCGATCGAGCCATGCTCAGCCCTCCTTGACCAGGCCGAGGTCGGCGAGGACCTCCGCGGTAGCGTTGTAGTAGCGCACATAGCCGGTGCAGCGGCAGATGTGGTGGCCCAGGCTGGCCTCGATCACCGACTCCAGCTCGCTCTTCTTCAGCGGCTGGCGCTGGGCCTTTTCCACCAGCACGGTGGCGGCGTTGACGAAGCCCGGCGCGCAGTAGCTGCACTGGAAGGCGAAGCGCTCGACGAACTTCTGCTGGATCGGGTTGAGCTCGCTCACCTGGCCTTGCGCATCGCGCTTGGCGTGGCCTTCGATGGTGCGCACCTGCTTGCCGTCGAACCAGTTGGCGCCGGTGATGCAGGTGCGCACTTCCTCGCTGGTGCCGTCGGGGTTGTCGACGATCACCACGCAGGCGTGGCAGATGCCCTGGCCGCAGCCCAGGCGCGAGCCGGTGAGGTTCTGGTATTCGTGCAGGTAGTCGATCATCGGCAGGTCTTCGGGGACCTCTACCGGGCCGACGCCTTGACCGTTGAGGGTCAGCTGGAGCTTAGCCATCGAGGGCCTCCTTGATGCGGGCGGGGGTGGCGGGCAGGTCGCGGACGCGCTTGCCGATGGCGTGGGCGATGGCGTTGCCCACGGCGCCGGCGATGGGGATCATCACCACTTCGGCGATGCCCTTGGACGGGTCGCTGGGCGACAGCGGCGGGAGGATCTCCGAGGTCTGCTGCCACACCGCCACGTCCTTGGCGCGCGGCAGGCGGTAGCGGTTGAAGTTCCAGTCGCCCTCGGCCGGGCCGCCCTCGTGCAGCGGCATTTCCTCCAGCAGCGCGTGCCCCAGGCCCATGGCCGTGCCGCCTTCGATCTGGCCCTTGACCAGCTCCGGCACCAGCACCCGGCCGCACTCGACCCAGGAGTGGTGGTTGAGCACCTGCACCTCGTGGCTGCCCTTGTTGACCTTCAGCTCCACCAGGGTGGCCACCGGGCTGTAGTAGGTGACCGCGGCGTTGTTCAGCTGCACCGGCGGATAGTTCACGTTGCTGCGCTCCAGCAGGTGGAAGCCGGCGCTGGTCATCTGCGCCTTCTTCGCCTGGGGCGCGCCGTCGCCGTACTTCACCGCCAGGCCGTCCAGCGGCAGGCGCTCGCTTACGCCGTCGATGCTGAACTCGCACTCGGCCCAGCTCCAGCGGTTGAAGGCGTGCACCGTGGCGCCGGTGACCAGGCCGCGCTCGTGGGCGCGCCTGGCCAGCACGGCGAAGGGCAGCGGCTGCATGCCGTTGGCGGTGAGTTCGCCGTTCACCCAGTGGGCGTCTTCGCGGCGCACCACGTAGGGGTTGGCCTGGCCGCCGTAGGGGCCCTGGCGCCAGATTTCCAGGGCCGCCGGCCACAGGCCGTGGTTGAACAGCACGCGCGCCGCCTCGCGGGTGGCGTGGCTGAAGTAGTAGGCCGAGTTGGTGGCCGAGGACGCCGAGGCGTACTTGCCCACCCAGCGCGGGTTGCGCAGCTTCTCGTCCTGGGTGGCCTGGCTCATGGTGTAGGGGTCTTCGCCGCTGACCAGCTGCAGCTCCGGCCACTGCGTCTCGGCGGTCTTCACTTCGTCCGCCGGGCGGCCGAGGAAGTCGGCGGCGACCAGGGCCTGGGAGGTGGACATGCCGGTGCCGATCTCGATGCCGATGTGGCGCAGCTGGATGCGCCCCTCGGCATCGAACTCCAGGCTGGCCATGGGCGCCTCGGAGCCGGTGCCGAAGTCCTTCTGGCAGATGGCGAAGCCGACGCCGTACCAGTTGTCCGGGTCCTGCGCGTCGAACTGCTGCTTGCGCTCGGCGCGGTTCTTCCACACCTCGTGGGCGGCGACCTTGTCGAGGATCTCGTGCAGGCGCAGGGCGCCGGCGGGCACTGCGCCCTGGGTGTTCTTCATGCCCGAGACCAGGGCGTTGCGCCGGCGCAGCTCGATGGGGTCGACGCCCAGGCGCCCGGCTATCTCGTCCACCATCATCTCGGTGGAAGCCATGCTCTGCAGGGTGCCGTAGCCGCGCATGGAGCCGGCCTCGACGCCGCGCGAATGGTAGGCGGTGGCCTGCAGGTCGCTCTGCGGCATGTAGTAGATGGACTGCGCGGCGGTGGCGCCCACGGCGGCCACCGAGGCGCTGTAGTTGGCGCGGCCGCCGCCGTCCAGGCTCATCTCGGCGCGGAAGATGCGGAAGCCCAGGTCCTTCTTGTCCACCGCCAGTTGGTAGCGGATGTCGAAGGCGTGGCGCTTGATGCCGCTCTGGAACTGCTCGTAGCGGTCGTTGGCCAGGCGCACCGGCACGCCTTCGCCGTACAGCGCCGCCAGGGCCGCGTAGAAGACGAAGATGTTGTGGTCCTTGGAGCCGTAGCCGACGGTGTAGCCGGGGTGGATGTTCAGCGTGGCCAGGCCGAAGCGCGACGGCGCGATCATGTGCACCGTCTCGTAGGCGGCCTCGAACGGGCACTGGGTGGCGACCACGAAGTGCAGGGTCTTGCTGGCCGGGTCGTACCAGCCGTTGCCGTTGTCCGGCTCCAGGGCCGCGGGTTCAATGGACGGCGTCCTGTAGCGCTCGTCGAAGACCAGCCAGTCGGCCGGCGGGTTGTCGACCTGGTCCTTGATCTTCTGCGCGTAGAACAGGCCCTGCTCGGTGAGGTTGCCGTGCTGGCTGGGCTGCTGGTCCCACACCGGCTTGCGGTTGCGGATCAGCGGGAACAGGATCGAGGCCTTGAGGCTGGAGAACTCGTCCTCGTCGGCCGAGGTCTTCCCGCCCACCCGCACGTAGCGGAAGCTGCCGTAGGGGTCGCCCTGGTACAGCGGCGCCTGGGCGCCGTAGCGGATGGCTTTGTCGTTGAACTTCAGCTTGAGCTTGGCCCGGCGGAAGCGCTCGAAGTCGTGCCAGATGAGGATCGCCACCGGGTGGCCGATAAACATCGGCACCTTGCCGGTGGGCAGCAGCGGGTCCGGCCCGTGGGCCTCGGGGAAGGCGATGCCGTCCTTCGCCAGGTCGTCGGCGGTGACGATGCGGTCCGGCTGCAGGTCGTCGCCCAGCCAGGCGAGGTCGTAGCCTTCGTAGAGGCGGTCGGCCTTGAGCGTCTTCAGCAGCATGGCGTGGCCCTGCTGCTGCGGCCAGCCGGGCATGTCTTTCGCGCGGATGTCGCGGGCGAACACCTTGTTGCCGCAGACCTTGGAAATGGCGTCGTTGCGGAAGCGCACCTTGCCGTCGTGGCCGAGCCACTGCTCGGCCGGCACCGTCACGCTCTTCTCCATCAAGGCAGCGAAAGCCCGGCTGCCCAGCGGCGCCAGGGTGACGCTCACGCCGGCGATCAGACCGCCCTGGAGGAAGGCGCGCCGGGAGATATCACGGTTGGACATGGATCATCCTCTGGGCGGTGCACTACCCGCCCATGTCGTTATGGAGTTCTGGAACCGGCGGAACCGAGGCATGGAACGGCGCGACGACGGCATTGCGAGCCGCGTCGTCCTACGGAAAATCCTGACCGATACGTCAACTTTACCCAAATCGCACGCCTCAGGCAAAAGTTAAGCAGGGCGGTCAGCGAACCGAATGCGTCGGCGCCGTCCACTCGTCTGAAGGAAAATGCCTACCGAATTTGTTACGGCGTGCTACGCTCACCGGCCTTTGCTTAGCTCCCTAACCAGTCGTCCGCGCACCATGTCCGCCGAAGCCACCTCGCTGCTCCGCCACCGTCCCTTCCTCGCCTTCTGGCTCGCCCGCGTGTGCACCGCCAGCGGTTTCCAGATGCTCACCGTGGCCATCGGCTGGCACATGTACGAGCTGACCCACAACGTGCTCGACCTCGGCCTGGTGGGCCTGGTGGAGTTCCTCCCACGGGTGCTGTTCATGCTGCACACCGGGCACGTCGCCGACCGCTACGACCGGCGCAAGGTCGCCGCGCTGTGCCAGGTGGCCCAGGGCCTGGTGGCGCTGGCCCTGGTGCTGGGCGCCAGCACCGGCAGCGTGACCCGCGAGATGATCTTCGTGCTGGCCTTCCTGCTCGGCAGCGCGCGCTCCTTCGAGATGCCGACCACCCAGGCGCTGCTGCCGAACCTAGTGCCCACCGCGCTCTTCCCCCGCGCGGTGGCCGCCTCGGCCTCGGCCATGCAGGCGGCGACCATCGCCGCGCCAGCCCTGGGCGGCCTGCTCTACGCCTTCGGCGCCTTCTGGGTGTACGCGCCGACCACGCTGCTCTACTTCATGGCCTGCGCGCTGTCGCTGAGCCTGCAGGTGCGCCGGCAGAACGGCATCCAGGGCAAGGCCAGCCTGCAGTCGCTGATGGCCGGCATCCACTTCATCCGCAGCCGTCCGGACATCTTCGGCGCCATCTCCCTGGACCTGTTCGCCGTGCTGCTGGGCGGCGCCACCGCGCTGCTGCCGGTGTTCGCCAAGGACATCCTGCTCACCGGCCCCTGGGGCCTGGGCCTGCTGCGCTCGGCGCCGGCGCTGGGCGCGCTGCTGATGTCGTTCTGGCTGGCGCGCTTCCCCATCGAGCGCAACGTCGGGCGCATCATGTTCCTGGCGGTGGGCATCTTCGGCGTGGCGACCATCGCCTTCGGCCTGTCCACCTCCTTCTGGCTGTCCCTGGGCGTGCTGGTGGTGCTGGGCGCGGCGGACATGATCAGCATGGTGATCCGCGGCGCCTTCGTGCAGCTGGAAACCCCGGACGAGATGCGCGGCCGCGTCAGCGCGGTGAACGGCCTGTTCATCGGCGCCAGCAACCAGCTCGGCGAGTTCGAGTCGGGGCTGACGGCGCACTGGTTCGGCACGGTGCCGGCGGTGGTTATTGGTGGCGTGGGGACGCTGGTTGTTACTGGGGCGTGGATGAAGCTGTTTCCAACGTTGGCGAAGAGGGACAAGCTGCACTGAAGCGCTCTTCGCTCTTCGTAGGAGCGAGCTTGCTCGCGAACAGCGTTTCCCGGCGACTTTGCGCTCTGGGTTGCAGAGCACCCTCTCCCCAGCCCTCGGCTGCGCACCCCGCCCTGAAGGGAGAGGGGGCTTGTCCGTGCCGAGAGGGGGAATGGTTTCAGCCGGCAATCCCCGTGCTAGCCGGCTAACGCCGAAATATCAGCATCTGCCCAACGGTCCCC
This sequence comes from Pseudomonas sp. 273, assembly GCF_029201425.1. Lineage (NCBI taxonomy): Bacteria > Pseudomonadati > Pseudomonadota > Gammaproteobacteria > Pseudomonadales > Pseudomonadaceae > Pseudomonas > Pseudomonas sp. 273. Next base: position 139,275 of record NZ_CP116775.1, on the reverse strand, counting down.
TCTCCCTTCAGGGAGAGGGTTAGGGAGAGGGAGCGGAATCAACCCCAGGCGCTGTAGCGATAGGGAAACGCCATTCGCGAGCAAGCTCGCTCCTACGAAAAACCCAAAAGCCCCCCAATAAAAAAGGTTCATCGCGCTTTCCCGGGGAAGGCGGCCTTGATTTTCAGGAAGAAGTAGGCGGAGTCCCTGAAGCCATAGGCCATGCGCTTGATCACCTTGATGCGATTGTTTACCCCTTCCAGCAGGCTGGTGTGCATGGGGAAGCGAGCGCTGGCCAGGATGCCTCGGGCGTATTTGCGCAGATTGCGAGCGAAGCGTTGCAGCGGGGCCAGGCCACTGTCCCTGGCGTGGCGCAACCAGTCCCGCCAGCGGCGCCAACCCTCCCGCACGCTGGGGGCGTACCAGATTTCCTTGAGCGCATCCTTGAGCACGTAGACCGTGGCCAGTGGCTGGTTGGCCTCGAGGATTTCCTGCAACTGCACGGCTTGCTGATCCTTGAGGTTTTCGCGATTGCGCAGCAGCAACCAACGACTCTGCTTGATTACCTTGCGTGCCGCTTTGTCCTGGCGTAGCGCGTTGGCCTGATCGACACGGATGCGGTCGATCACCTCCCGGCCATAGCGAGCCACCACGTGGAATAGGTCGTAGACCACTTCGGCACGGGGGCAATGCTGTTTTACTTCCAGATCGAAGGCGGTGTTCATGTCCATCGCCACGGCCTCGATTTGCTGGCAGCGCTCACCGAGCAGTTCGAAGAACGGCTGAATCGCCTCGCGGCTGTTGCCATGCCCGACCCACAGCACGCGTGTCCGCTGCGCATCCATGATCACGGTGGCGTAACGATGTCCTTTGTGAAGAGCGAACTCGTCCATCACCAGGCGGCGAACGTCACCCGGCTCGAAAGCACCGACTGCGGCCTCTAGACGACGTTTGTCGAGCTGCTTGAGCGTGTGCCAATGCAGACCGACGAGGCGACTGACGTGACTGATGGGCAGTAATTGCAGCAAAGCCTCGAGCCAGATGCGCAAGCGCTGGGTCAAGCGCGACGCTGGCTCCAGCCAGTCGATCCGCTCGGTCACCCGACCACAGCGCAGGCAGTCGACGCGGCGCACCGGCAGTTGGAGCAGGACGCGCTGGTCGAACAGATCGCGATCACGCACCCGGCGAATCCGCCGTTCGTGGATTAATGGACTGGCCTGACCGCAGCGCCCGCATTTGGGGACAGCGCTGGCGTGAGGCTTGAGCTCGATCAGCAGGGTGCTGTCGGCAGATGGGTGGCAGGCGATGACTTCGTAGCCTGGCCAGAAAGCAGCAAGATCAATAGGATGCACGGCGACAGCAGGGGGTGGGGGTTGGTTCGTTTGGCGACTGCCAATCTACCCGCTTCCCTGACTGTCAATCCGCTCTTTCCCCAGACTCCGCGAAGAACCATAAAAAAGCCCCCGCCAAAGCAGGGGCTACAGGCCCCCGAAGGCGCCCAGATGGGAGTCTCAGTGCGGCGTCCCCAACCCCGCCGCATTCATCAGCAGGCGCATCAGCCAGGCCGCCACGCCCAGGGCGGCGACGCTGGCCGCCCAGATCAGCACCAGCCAGCCCAGCCGCTTGCGCAGCGGCGCCTTGCCCTGTTCGTCCGGTGTCATGCCGCGGCCCTCAGTGGTAGCCATCGCCGTGCTTCACCTTGCCGCGGAACACGTAGTAGCTCCAGGCGGTGTAGCCGAGGATGAAGGGGATGATGAACAGCGCGCCCACCAGCATGAAGCCCTGGCTCTGCGGCGGCGCCGAGGCAGCCTGGATGCTCACCCCCGGCGGGATGATGTTCGGCCACAGGCTGATGCCCAGGCCGCTGTAGCCGAGGAAGATCAGCACCAGGGTGAGCACGAAGGGCAGCGCGTTGTCGTTGCGCGCCACCGAGCGCAGCAGGGCGTAGAAGCTCAGCAGCACCAGCAGCGGCACCGGCAGGAACCAGAACAGGTTGGGCAGGCTGAACCAGCGCTGGGCGATGGCCTCGTGGGCCAGCGGCGTCCACAGGCTGACGATGCCGATCACCGCCAGCAGTACCAGCGCCAGCGGGCGCGCCAGGTCGTGCATGCGCTCCTGCAGCTTGCCTTCGGTCTTCATGATCAGCCAGGTGCAGCCGAGCAGGCTGTAGGCGACGATCAGCGCCAGGCCGCAGAACAGCGGGAAGGGCGCCAGCCAGTCCAGCGAGCCGCCGGCGTACTGGCCGTCGACCACCGGCAGGCCCTCGATGAAGGCGCCCAGGGCCACGCCCTGGAAGAAGGTCGCCGCCAGCGAGCCGCCGATGAAGGCCTTGTCCCAGATGTGCCGCTTGTGCGCCTTGGCCTTGAAGCGGAACTCGAAGGCCACGCCGCGGAAGATCAGCCCCACCAGCATCAGCACCAGCGGCAGGTACAGCGCCGAAAGCACCACCGAGTAGGCCATCGGGAAGGCGCCGAACAGCGCTGCGCCGCCGAGCACCAGCCAGGTCTCGTTGCCGTCCCACACTGGCGCCACCGTGTTCATCATCACGTCGCGGTCGCGCTCGTCCTTGAAGAACGGGTAGAGCATGCCGATCCCCAGGTCGAAGCCGTCCATCACCACATACATCATCACGCCGAAGATGATGATGATCGCCCAGATCAGCGGAAGGTCGATGCCCATCGTCAGTTCCTCCCTTCCCGGTCGTCGTCATCGTCGTCGAAGCCCTCGGCGGTGGCCGACAGCGGCCGCGCCGCGGTGCGCTGGCGCCCGGCGCCGCCCTCGTTGTGCTCGCGCCCCTCGTGGGTGACCGGGCCCTTGCGCACCAGGCGCATCATGTAGCCGATGCCCACGCCGAACAGCGAGAAGTACACCAGCACGAACATCACCAGGGTCAGGCTCATCTGCAGGGTGCTGTGGTTGGACACCGCGTCCGCGGTGCGCATCAGCCCGTAGACCACCCAGGGCTGGCGGCCGACCTCGGTGGTGAACCAGCCGGCGAGGATCGCCAGCAGCCCCGAGGGGCCCATCCACAGCGCCAGGCGCAGGAAGGCGCGGTTGCTGAACAGCCCCCCACGCCAGCGCAGCCACAGGCTCCAGACGCCGACCAGGATCATCAGCATGCCCAGGCCGGCCATGATGCGGAACGACCAGAAGATGATGGTGGAGTTGGGCCGGTCCTCGCGCGGGAAGTCCTTCAGCGCCGGGATCGGCTCGCTCAGGCTGTGCTTGAGGATCAGGCTGCCGAGCACCGGGATTTCCACCTTGAAGCGGGTTTCCTCGCGCTGCATGTCCGGCCAGCCGAAGAGGATCAGCGGCGTCGGGCCGCCCTCGGCGTTGTCCCAGTGGCCCTCGATGGCGGCGATCTTCGCCGGCTGGTGCTCCAGGGTGTTCAGGCCGTGGGCGTCGCCGATCATGGCCTGGATCGGCGCCACCAGCAGCGCCATCCACATGGCCATGGAAAGCATCTTGCGGATCGCCGGGTTGTCGCGCCCGCGCAGCAGGTGCCAGGCCGCCGAGGCGCCGACGAAGAAGGCCGTGGCGAGGAAGGCGGCGATGCTCATGTGCAGCAGGCGGTAGGGGAAGGACGGGTTGAAGATCACCGCGAACCAGTCCACCGGGATCACCCGCCCGTCGACCACCTCGAAGCCCTGCGGGGTCTGCATCCAGCTGTTGGAGGCGAGGATCCAGAAGGTCGACATCAGGGTGCCCAGGGCCACCATCACCGTGGCGAAGAAGTGCAGCCCCGGGCCGACGCGGTTCCAGCCGAACAGCATCACGCCGAGGAAGCCGGCCTCGAGGAAGAAGGCGGTGAGCACCTCGTAGGTCAGCAAGGGTCCGGTGATGCTCCCGGCGTAGGCGGAGAAGTGGCTCCAGTTGGTGCCGAACTGGTAGGCCATCACCAGGCCGGAGACCACGCCCATGCCGAAGTTCACCGCGAATATCTTCGACCAGAAGTGGTAGAGGTCGCGGTAGACCTCCTGGCCGCTCTTCAGCCACAGCCCTTCGAGCACCGCCAGGTAACTGGCCAGGCCGATGGTGATGGCGGGGAAGATGATGTGGAAGGAGACGGTAAAGGCGAACTGGATACGCGCCAGTTCCAACGCCTCGAGACCCAACATGACGTTTCCTCTTCAGGGTGACGCCCGTCGTCGCACGCAGCGGGCAGCTCGCCGGCGCACGGACGCCGGGGTTTCAGCAGTGATCCTGGAATCGGATTCTTGTTCGGGCCGGCGGACCGGAGGTCTACGGCGGTACGCCAAGCAAAGACTAGCAGGGCGTGCATTGATGCAGCTCAAGAAAGCGTATCGATGTTACGCCGCACGCCGCGGCTTGCCGCCGTGGTGGGTTGCCGCGCGGCAGGCTGTCGCGCGGCAGCCTGTCTCAGCGGTCATTCATTATGAAAACAAGTCATATGCAGATGAATAAATAATATTTTAATGGAATAAAAAATCCCGGTAGCTTTCGCTCCAACGGCCTCCGCAGAGGGGCCGGAGCCAACCCCCGCCGCCCTGCGCCGCCGCCACGAGCCGCGGTCTGATCGCCGGCACGCTGCCCTACAAGGACATCGCCATGAAGAAACTGCTGCTCCTGACTGCCCTCGCCGCCGCCTTCAGCGCCTCGGTCAACGCCAACGAGAAACTGGTGGTGGCCGCCACCCCGGTCCCCCATGCCGAGATCCTCGAGCTGATCAAGCCGACCCTGGCCAAGGAAGGCGTGGACCTGGAGATCAAGGTCTTCACCGACTACGTGCAGCCCAACGTGCAGGTGGCCGAGAAGCGCCTGGACGCCAACTACTTCCAGACCCGGCCGTACCTGGACAACTTCAACAAGGGCAAGGGCACCGACCTGGTCACCGTGACCGGCGTGCACGTCGAACCCTTCGGCGGCTACTCGAAGAAGTACAAGTCCCTGAGCGAGCTGCCCGACGGCGCCACCGTCGCCCTGCCCAACGAGGGCAGCAACAGCGGCCGCGCCCTGCTCCTGCTGCAGAAGGCCGGCGTGATCAAGCTGAAGGACCCGCACAACGCCCTGGCCACGCCGAAAGACATCGCCGAGAACCCCAAGCACCTGAAGTTCAAGGAGCTGGAGTCGGCCCTGCTGCCCCGCGTGCTGGACCAGGTCGACCTGGACCTGATCAACACCAACTACGCCCTGGAGGCCAAGCTCAACCCGGTGAAGGACGCCCTGATCCTCGAGGACCGCAACTCGCCCTACGTGAACTACCTGGTGGCGCGCCCGGACAACAAGGACAGCGACGCCCTGAAGAAACTCTCCGCGGCGCTGACCAGCCCGGAAGTGAAGGCCTTCATCGAGAAGAAATACGACGGCGCGGTGATCCCCGCCTTCTGATCGATGGGCGCGCCCCGGCCAAGGGGCGCGCCGTCTTCACACGCACGCGCCGGTGCCCGCCACCGGCGTTTTCATTTCGAGAGCCGTGCCGATGAAAACTCCCCAACCGCTGCTGACCTTCCCCGACGCCGACAAGAGCCCGCTGAGCATCCGCGCCAAGGCGCTGGTGTTCTTCGACCCGCGTTCGCACCAGGTGCGCGACGAGGTCGAGCGCCTGGCCCCGGGCCTGCAGCCGGTGCTGATCCGCGGCGAGACCGGCACCGGCAAGGAACTGCTGGCCCGGCACATCCACCGCGCCAGCGAGCGCCCCGGGCTGTTCGTCGCGGTCAGCTGCAGCGCGCTGAGCCGCAACTTCGCCGAGGCCGAGCTGTTCGGCTACGCCCCCGGCGCGCACAACGGCCCGGTGGGCAGCCGCGCCGGCTGGCTGGGCTCGGCCAACGGCGGCACCCTGTACCTGGACGAGATCGCCGACCTGCCGCTGGGGTTGCAGGAGAAACTCCTGCGCGTGCTGCAGGAGCGCGAGGTGCTGCGCGTCGGCGCCCGCGAGCCGATCCCGGTGGACGTGCGCCTGGTGGTGGCCACCAGCATCGACCTGGGCCAGGCGGTGGCCGCCGGCAAGTTCCTCGAACCGCTGCGGCAATACCTGGTGGACGGCGACCTGGAGCTGCCGCCGCTGCGCCAGCGCATCGGCGACATCCTGCCGCTGGCCGAATACTTCCTCGGCATCCACGCCCAGCGCCTGGACCTGCCGGTGCCGCACATCGGCGAAGCGGCCCAGGCGGCGCTGGAGGCCTACCCCTGGCCGGGCAACATCCGCGAACTGGAGAACGTCATCCACTTCGCCCTGCTGGTCAGCCCGGGCGAGGAAATCCAGCCGCAGCACCTCAACCTGCCGGACAGCGCGCCAGCGGACCTGCGCCGGCTGCTGCGCCAGCCCGGCGTGCGCGAGCAGTTGCTCGCGTTATTGGAAGAAGCCCCTCTTCCGTAGGACCGCACCGGAACCTGAGGCTATCGCGGACGGAGTCTCCTACGCCGCCACCGCTGTCCCACCTGTAGGAGCGCGCCCTGCGCGCGAAATCGCGGGCAGGGCCCGCTCCTACAGGGGAATCACATGGCTCGGGCAGCGCAGGAGCGGACTCCGTCCACGATCCGGCCAACAGGCCGTCACCGTCTCAGTTGGAATGGGCGACCACCGGCGTGCAGGAAGGGGTGGACAGCGTCGCCGGGCTGATCAGCAGGCCGGGCATCATTCGCGAGGTGCAGTTGAAGACGCGCCCCTTGGTGGTCCTGGCGGTATAGGAAAGCTCCTGGGTGCCCAGGGGATCGGGCTGCCCCGCCTTGACGTCGCGGATGACGAGTTCGTCGGAAGAGGCGAGGCCGATCATCTGGGCGGTGGCTGCCTGCAGGGGGACTATCGCCTGGTTGGGCGTCATGGTGGTGCAGGCGGCCAGGGGGGCCGCCAGGGCGAAGACGAGGCAGATGCGGGTGAGGTTCATGCGACGAGTGTCCTGATCGATGGTTGGTGTGTTGCCGGCGACGACACTAACCAAACGCCCGACGGCCCGAAGTCGGACCTTTCCGAGTAAACACCAGGCCATGTATGAAACCGCCCTGGCCTGCCTACAGACCATGGCGGAGGACATCCGCCGGCAGGGCCGGCGGTCAATCGCGGACGGAGTCCGCTCCTACAGGGATGCCGTACCTTCACCGGACCGTAGGAGCGGACTCCGTCCGCGATCAGCGGCATTCGCCGCCCTCCCGGGCGCATCGCACACCTACGAAAACGCGGCTCCCAGGCTTCGAACGTCCACGAAAAGCGACGGATGGTCGCAGTGAAACGATTCGCCTACCCCCATGCCCGGCAGCAGGGAATCCTGATGGAAAGGTCAAAAACAGGAATTTCTCTGACGTCAACGGCAAAAGGCAGTCCCATCGACCACATCAATACCGATCATCAGGCACATCAACTTCAATTTGTCATGTGAATCAGGGAAAATGGCTACCAGGCAGTCGGGACCCAATTTCCCCGGCGCCCTTGGAGACTATCGTGACCAGCTTTGCCGCTCTTGCCAGCTTTTTCGCCGCCACTGCTTTCCTGAACGTACCCCAGCAGGTCGATCCGGAACGCCGTGAAGTCCGCCGCGCGAAGCCCCGCCGCAAGTAAAGCAGTACCCGCTCCGCTCGGCCCCCGCACGGGGCCGGCGGCGGGACCATCGGTCCCGGGGAGTGGCCCTGGCAAGGCCTTTCGTGTTTATATTGATTGCCTGTTCAATTAAAAACACGAGGAACCCCGCCCGTTTTGTCCGTTCCCCAGCTTCCCTCGTCCACCGCTCCACCCTCCCCCGCCATGCGCATGAACCCACCGGCCTTCTACGGTGCGGCGGCGCTGATCCTGCTGTTCGTCGTCCTGGTCATCGGCTTCCCCGTCGAGGCCGGCCAATGGCTGCTCGACGCCCAGGCCTGGGCCGCCGCCAACGTCGGCTGGTACTACCTGCTGGCGATGACGCTGTACCTGATCTTCGTGGTGGTCACCGCGCTTTCCGGCTACGGGAAGATCAAGCTCGGTGCCGACCACGACGAGCCGGAATTCAGCTACCTGTCCTGGGCCGGCATGCTGTTCGCCGCGGGCATCAGCATCACCCTGTTCTTCTTCTGCGTGTCCGAGCCGCTGACGCACTTCCTGCAGCCGCCCCAGGGCGCGGCCGGCACCGCCGAGGCGGCGCGCCAGGCCATGCAGCTGCTGTTCCTGCACTGGGGCCTGCACGGCTGGGGCGTGTTCGCCCTGGTGGCCATGGCCCTGGCCTACTTCGCCTACCGCCACAACCTGCCGCTGGCGTTGCGCTCGGCGCTGTACCCGCTGATCGGCAAGCGCATCAACGGGCCCATCGGCTACACCGTGGACTGCTTCGGCATAGTCGCCACCGTGTTCGGCCTGGGCGCCGACATGGGCTTCGGCGTGCTGCAGCTCAACGCCGGGCTCGACTACCTGTTCGGCGTCGCCCACAGCCACCCGGTGCAGATGACCCTGATCGCCCTGATGATGGGCGCAGCCATCGCCGTGGCGGTGTCCGGCGTGGACAAGGGCATCCGCCTGCTCTCCGACATCAACATGCTGCTGGCCTGCGCCCTGCTGCTGTTCGTGCTGTTCGCCGGGCCCACCCAGCACCTGCTCAACACCCTGGTGCAGAACATCGGCGACTACCTCGGCGCGCTGCCGACCAAGAGCTTCGACCTCTACGCCTATGGCGAGGGCGGTGACTGGCTGGGCGGCTGGACGGTGTTCTACTGGGCCTGGTGGATCGCCTGGGCGCCCTTCGTCGGCCTGTTCATCGCGCGCATCTCCCGCGGGCGGACCATCCGCGAATTCGTCTTCGGCGTGCTCTTCATCCCCCTGGGCTTCACCCTGGCGTGGATGTCCATCTTCGGCAACAGCGCCCTGGAACAGGTGCTGGACCACGGCGCCGTCGAACTGGGCCGGGTGGCCGTGGCGGAGCCGCAGATGGCGCTCTACCAGTTGCTGCAGGACTACCCCGGCAGCCGCGTGCTGATCGCCGTGACCGTGCTGGTCAGCTTCGTGTTCTTCGTCACCTCGGCCGACTCCGGCACCGTGGTGCTCTCCACCCTCTCCGCCCGCGGCGGCAGCGCCGACGACGACGGCCCGAAGTGGCTGCGGGTGTTCTGGGGCCTGGCCACCGCGCTGGTCACCGGCGGCCTGCTGTTCGCCGGCAGCATCGACGCGCTGAAGTCGGCGGTGGTGCTGACCTCGCTGCCCTTCTCGCTGATCCTGCTGCTGATGATGTGGGGCCTGCACAAGGCCTTCTACCTGGAATCCCAGCGCCAGCGCGCGCGCAGCCATTCCCTGGCGCCGCCGCTGGCGGCCAAGGCCGGCGGCTGGAAGCGGCGCATCTCCCAGGCGGTGCACTTCCCCACCCGCGACGAGGTCTACCGCTTCCTGGCGGACGTGGTCGGCCCGGCCATGGCCGAGGTGGCGGAAGTGTTCCGCGACAAGGGCCTGCAGGTGGACGCCGACCTCGACCCGGGCAACCTGGAGCTGAGCCTGGAGATCGGCCACGGCGAGCAGCACCCGTTCTACTACCAGGTATCGATGCGCGGCTACTTCACGCCGTCCTTCGCCCGCGCCGGCATGGGCGGCCTGCACCTGAAGAACCGCCGCTACTTCCGCGCCGAGGTGCACCTGGCCGAGGGCAGCCAGGACTACGACCTGATGGGCTACGGCAGGGAGCAGATCATCAACGACATGCTCGACCAGTACGAGCGGCACCTGCAGTTCCTGCACCTGGTGCGTTGAACGGCACGCCGGTGACGAGGGGCCTGGCAATTGTCAATTGATAGTGATTATCATTGGCACACCTTCCTTCAGGCCCTTCCCATGCCGGCGACCGCTCTCGACCCGCAGCACGCCCTGCACCATCTCTACAACGAGCACCACGGCTGGCTGCACGGCTGGCTGCGGCGCCGCCTGGGCAACGCCTGCGATGCCGCCGACCTGGCCCAGGACACCTTCGTCCGCGTGCTGCGCGCGCGCAACGCCGGCGAGATCCGCGAGCCGCGGGACTACCTGGCGACCATCGCCAAGGGCCTGATGATCGACCACTTCCGCCGCCGTTCGCTGGAGCAGGCCTACCTGGAGGCCGTGGCCGGCCTGCCGGAGGACGAGCAGCCCTCGCCGGAGACCCAGGCCCTGCTGTTCGAGGCGCTGATGGAGATCGACCGCCTGCTCGACGGCCTGGGCGCCAAGGTCAAGCGCAGCTTCCTGCTGGCCCAGGTCGAGGGCCTGACCTACGCCGAGATCGCCGAGCGCCAGGGCATTTCCCTGCGCACGGTGAACAACCACATGGCCAAGGCCATGGAACACTGCTGCCTGATGCTGCCATGAGCGCCACCGCCCCCAGCGAGGCCGAACGCCAGGCCATCCGCGCCGCCGCCCAGTGGTACGCGCGCCTCTACTCCGGCCACGCCAGCGACGCCGACCAGAGCGCCTGGCAGCACTGGTACGCCGCCAGCGCCGAGCACCAGCGCGCCTGGGCCCGGGTGGAACAGGTGCGCCAGCAGTTCGCCCGGGTGCCGGGCAAGCTGGCCGGGCCGACCCTGGGCGCCCGCGGGCTGTCGCGCCGCCAGCTGCTCGGCGGCCTGGGCAGCCTCGCCCTGGGCCTGCCGCTGGCCTGGCTGGCCTGGCGCGACACGCCCTGGCAGGCCTGGCTGGCCGACTACCGCAGCGCGGTGGGCGAGCGCCGCGAAGTCCCCCTGGCCGACGGCTCCTCGCTGACGCTGAACACCGACAGCGCGGTGGACGTGCTCTTCGACCCCGGACAACGCCTGTTGCGCCTGCTGCGCGGGGAAATCTTCGTCAGCACCGCGCCGGACCCCAGCGGCAGCGCCCGCCCCTTCCGCGTGGAGACGCCCCAGGGCCGCATCCTCGCCCTGGGCACCCGCTTCAGCGTGCGCCTGCTCGACGGCCGCACCCGCGTCGCCGTGCTCGACAAGGCCGTGGAAGTCCGCCCCCGGGCCGCGCCGCAGCGCAGCCGCATCCTGCACGGCGGCGAGCAGCTCGACCTCGGCGAGCTGGACCTCGGCCCGTTGCGGCGCAACGACGCCAACACCGCCGCCTGGCTCGCCGGCAGCCTGATCGCCGTGGACCGCCCGCTGGGCGAACTGCTGGAGGAACTGGGCCGCTACCGCAGCGGCGTGCTGCACTGCGACCCGCGGATCGCCGGGCTGAAGGTCTCCGGCAACTTCCCCATCGGCGATACCGAGCTGGCCCTGGCCGCCCTGGAATCCGCCTTCGGGCTGCGCATCGTGCGCCACACGCGCTTCTGGGTCAGCGTGCAGCCGCAGGCCTGAGACCGGGGCCGGAAAAAAATCTCCCCGGCCTTGCACTTTTTTCCGCCCTCGCCCGGCCCCCTCGTATTCCGGGCCATCTGGCCCAACTTGGGGGAGTCCGCATGAACCGCAACACCGTCGACCCGGCACCGGCCACCGCCAGCCGTTCGCTCCACAAACCGCTGGCCCTGGCCATCGCCCTGGCCCTGGGCGCCGGCGCGCTCGCCGCTGCTAGCGCCCAGGCCGCCGAAGCCGTGCGCTACGACATCGCCGGCGGGCCCCTGGCGGAAGTGCTCGGGCGCTTCGCCAGCGCCGCCGGGGTGGCCCTGTCGTTCGACGCCGCGCAACTGCGCGGCCGCCAGTCCGCCGGGTTGCACGGCAGCTACGACGTCACCGGCGGCTTCAGTGCGCTGCTCGTCGGCAGCGGCCTGCAGGCCGAGCACCAGGCCAACGGCAGCTACGTGCTGCGCCCGGTGCCCACCGACGGCGCCGTGGCCCTGTCGGCCAGCACCATCACCGCCAGCCTCGGCGCCGAGGCCCTGCCCCCGCCTACGCCGGCGGCCAGGTGGCCAGCGGCGCGCGCCTGGGCATGCTGGGCAACGCCGACCTGATGGACACGCCCTTCAGCGTCACCAGCTACACCGCGCAGACCATCGAGGCGCAGCAGGCGCGCAGCGTCGCCGACCTGCTGGTGGCCAACGACCCGTCGGTGCGCGTCATCGGTGGCCGCGGCGACCTGGTGGATACCTACGTCATCCGCGGCTTCGGGGTGAACAACGCCGACGTCGCCTTCAACGGCCTGTATGGCGTGCTGCCCTACTGGCGGGTGCCGATCGAGTTCGCCGAGCGCGTGGAAGTGCTCAAGGGCCCCACCGCCCTGCTCGGCGGCATGTCCCCCGGCGGCAGCGTCGGCGGCACCATCAACCTGGTGCCCAAGCGCGCCGAGGACCAGCCGCTGACCCGCGTCAGCCTGGACTGGACCGACCGCTCGCAGCTCGGCACGCACCTGGACATCGGCCGCCGCTTCGGCGAGGGCAACGCCTTCGGCGTGCGCTTCAACGGTGTGTACCGCAACGGCGACACCGCCATCGACCACCAGAGCCGCGGGTTCCCGCTGCTGGCCCTGGGCCTGGACTTCCGCGGCGAGCGCCTGCGCCTGTCCAGCGACCTGCTGTACCAGAAGGAAAGCCTGGAGGGCGTGGTGCGCCCGGTGATCACCGGCAGCGCCACCAGCATCCCCCACGCGCCGGACTCCAAGACCCGCTTCGGCCTGCGCGACTCCTACCTGGACCAGGTGGACTACTCGATCGTCAACCGCGGCGAGTACGACCTCAGCGACCACCTCACCGCCTTCGCCAGCCTCGGCGGGCGCCAGAGCGACTACGAGACCATCGCCGCCAACAGCATCCTCAACGGCAACCAGGGCGACGTCATCAACAGCCTGGCGCGCCAGCGCGCCGACCGCCGCACCTACTCCGGCGAGGCCGGGGTGCGCGGCGACTTCGACACCGGCCCCGTGCGCCACGACTGGACCCTCAGCGCCAACCGCCTGCACGAGCGCGTGGGCATGGTCTACGTGTTCACCGGCATGCAGCCGGGCAGCCTCTACGAGACCTCGCCGCACACGCCGATCCCGGACTTCTCCAGCCTCGACGGCAGCATCCCGAAGACCAACGAAACCGACCTCTCCGGCGTGGCCCTGGCCGACAGGCTGTCGATCCTCGACGAGCGCGTGCAGTTCACCGCCGGCGTGCGCCGGCAGACGGTGCAGTCCAAGGACTACGACCCGTCCAGCGGAGCGCGCACCAACAAGTACGACGAGCACGCCTGGACGCCGATGTTCAGCCTGCTGGTCAAGCCGCTGGACGAGTTGTCGCTGTACGCCAACTACATCCAGGGCCTGAGCCAGGGCGACACCCCGCCCTCCACCGCGGCCAACGCCGGCCAGGCGCTGGCACCGTACAAGGCCGAGCAGTACGAGGTCGGCGCCAAGTACGACCTGGGCGGCTTCACCACCACCCTGGCGCTGTTCGAGATCAAGAAACCCAACGCCTTCCTCGACGCCGACAACGTGTTCCGCGCCGACGGCGAGCAACGCAACCGCGGCATCGAGCTGAGCCTGTTCGGCGAACTGACCGACGACCTGCGCGTGCTGGCCGGCGCCAGCTACATCAAGGCCGAGCAGAGCAAGACCGCCAGCCCAACCAGCGAAGGCAAGGACGCCCCCGGCGTGCCGCGGCGCCAGGCCAACCTGGGGCTGAGCTGGGACACCCCGTTCGTCCAGGGGCTGACCCTCGACGGCCGCTGGATCTACACCGGCGCGGCCTACCTGGACACCACCAACGACCTCAAGGTGCCGCACTGGAACCGCATCGACGTGGGCGCCAGCTATGCCTTCCAGCTCGCCGGCAAGCTGCTGGTGGCGCGGGCCAACCTGGAGAACCTGCTGGCCAAGGACTACTGGACCGCGTCCAACGGCTACATGACCGTCAGCTCGCCGCGCACCCTGTCGCTGTCGCTGACCGCGGACTTCTGAGGCGCCCATGACCGCGAAAGCCCTGCGCACCTGGTACCTGGTGCACAAGTGGACCAGCCTGGTGTCCACGCTGTTCCTGCTGCTGCTGTGCCTGACCGGCCTGCCGCTGATCTTCCACGACGAGATCGAGCACACCCTGGAACCGCACCCGGAGCTCAAGCCGCTGACCGCCGAGTCGCCGCGCATCGACTACGACGACGTGGTGGCCCGCGCCCTGGCCGCGCGCCCGGGCGAGGTGGTGCGCTTCGTGGTGTTCGACCCCGACGAGCCGCTGGGCGCGGTGATCACCGCGCCCACCCTGGTGCCGCCGCCGGACATCGGCCACGTGCAGCCGTTCGACGCGCGCACCGGCGAGTTCTTCGACCCGGAGCCGCCGCCCGGCGGCTTCATGTACCTGATGCTCAAGCTGCACACCGACCTGTTCATGGGCCTGCCCGGCTACCTGTTCCTCGGCTTCATGGGGCTGCTGCTGTTGGCCTCGCTGGTGTCCGGGGTGGTGGTCTACACGCCCTTCATGCGCAAGCTCGACTTCGCCGCGGTGCGCACCAGACGCAGCCGCCGGGTGAAGTGGCTGGACCTGCACAACATGCTGGGCATCGTCACCCTGGCCTGGGTGCTGGTGGTGGGCGCCACCGGGGTGATCAACACCCTGGCGCTGCCGATCCTCATGCTCTGGCGCAGCGACCAGCTGGCCGAGATGACCGCGCCCTACCGCGACGCGCCGCCCATGGCCGACAACGGCTCGCTGCACAAGGCGCTGCAGACCGCCCAGGCGGCGGCGCCGGACATGACCATGAGCTTCATCGGCTTCCCCGGCACCCAGTTCAGCAGCCAGCACCACTACGCGGTGTTCATGCACGGCGCCACGCCGCTGACCAAGCGCCTGCTCAAGCCCGCCCTGGTGGACGCGCAGACCGGCGAGCTGACCGACATCCGCGAGATGCCGCTGTACGTGAAGACGCTGTTCCTCTCGCAGCCGCTGCACTTCGGCGACTACGGCGGGCTGCCGCTGAAGATCGTCTGGACGCTGCTCGACCTGGTGGCCATCGTCGTGCTCGGCAGCGGCCTGTACCTGTGGTTCGCGCGGCGCAAGACCATGGAGAAACGCCTGGCCGACCTGCAGGCCGGGCACCTGGCCGCGGAGGGCGAGGCATGAAGCGCAACTTGTGGATGGTGTTCCGCTGGCCCCTGGCGCTGGCCGTGCTGAGCCTGGTGGGGCTGGTTTCCGCGCTGGTCGGCGACGGCCCCTGGGACGCGCTGTCCTGGTTCGCCCTGGGCATTCCCCTGCTGGTGATCCTGGCGGCGCTGGCCCGCGCCCGCAGGCCGTCGCCATGAACCCGATCTACAGCGACCGCGCCCTGCGCCTGTGTGGCTACGCCG
Organism: Pseudomonas sp. 273; assembly: GCF_029201425.1. Classification (NCBI taxonomy): domain Bacteria; kingdom Pseudomonadati; phylum Pseudomonadota; class Gammaproteobacteria; order Pseudomonadales; family Pseudomonadaceae; genus Pseudomonas; species Pseudomonas sp. 273. The sequence continues at coordinate 124,190 of NZ_CP116775.1, read as the reverse complement.
GGCTGCTGGCCGCGGTGTTCTGGATGATCGGCGACGCCGGCCTGCTCGGCGCCCGGGCCAACCTCGCCGACTACCCGCCGCTGCAGGACTACCTGTCGCGGATCAGCTTCGAAGGCCTGGACTACATGCTGCCCAACAGCGAGCCGCGCCTGGCCTTCGGCGCCCTGGTGGCGGTGCTGGCCATGCCGCTCTACCTGCTCGGCGCCTGGCACTGGTTCCTGGTCGCCCGCGGCCAGGGCTGGATGGCCTGGACGCTGTTCGCCCTGCTGGTCTGCGGCAACGCCTACTCGCCGCTGGGGCACGCCGCCTTCTACCACCTGGGGATGGTCTACAAGACCCTGCTGCTGGTGCCGGCGGACGCCCACCCGGCGCTGCTGGCGCTGGGCGAGCAGTTCCACCGCCTGCTGATGATCGCCTGGGTGGCGGCGGTGGGCGGCCTGGTGGCCGGGCTGGGCGTGCTCACCCTGGCCATCGCCTGCGGGCGCACGCGCCTGCCGCGCAGCAGCGCGCTGCTGCTCAACCCGCTGAGCCTGGGGGTGCTGGGCCACTTCGCCCCCGCCGTGCTACCGGAGCCGCTGGGCACCTGGCTGCGTGGCGCCGGCATCAACATCGGCTGGTTCGTCGCCTACGCCTTCTCCAGCCTGTGGTTCGCCCGGCGCGGGGCTCAGAGGCTGTAGGGCAGGCGCACGCCGACGTCGTCGACGGGGAAATCCCGGGTGTTGCGGGAGACCAGCAGGCGACCCTGCACCTCGGCGCTGGCCTTGATGATGGCGTCCGGCAGCTTCACCCGCAGGGTCTGGCGCACCGCCACGGCGCGCTCGGCGACGGACGCGTCGAGCGGCACCAGGGCGAAGCTGTCGAGGAAGGCTCGGGTGGCCGCGGCGGTGGCGGGCGTGGCGCCGATCATCACCTCCATCCAGGTGACGATGCTGATGGCCGGGTCATCGTGGCGGCGCAACTCGTCGCGGGCCTGTTCGTGGCCGTTGAGGTAGTCGATGAGGATGTTGGTGTCGAACAGCGCCTTCACCATTCCTCGCGCACCTTCCGCTGGTAGGCCAGGCCGTCGCCGGCGCTGCCGTTCCACAGGCCGAAGGCGGCCTCGGCATCCTGCCGGCGGTGCCGGACCAGGTACTCGGCGACCGCCTCGCGGATCAGCGCGGCGCGCGATTGCTGCTGTTGCTCGCCCAGGGCATTGAGCGCTTCGAGGTGTTCGGCGGGGATGTCGACGAGGGTGCGCATGGCGTCCTCCATATGTGATATCGATAACATATATCACACATCCCCGATCGACCAAGCCTCCGTTTGTATCAGCGTTTGCCCAGCACCTGGCGGTGGAACAGCACGCAGACCACCACGAACACCAGCAGCCCCAGCCACTGCGCGGTGTCCTCGAAACCGGCGCCGACCAGCGCCAGGGGCGCGTCCTTGCCGCTGGTGCCGATCAGCGCGGCGAGCAGGATGCCCATCAGGCTCTCGCCGACGATCAGCCCCGAGGCCAGCAGCACGCCGCGGCGGCGCGGCAGCTCGGCGTACTTCTCCTCGTTCACCCCGGCGGCCTGGGCGCGCTTCTTCAGCGCGCTCTCCAGCAGCCAGGCGAGCACCGCGCCCACCACCAGCGTCATGCCGATGGTCGGCGGCAGGTAGATGCCCAGGCCCACGGCGAGCACCGGCAGGCTGGCCTTGCCGGTGCGGCGCAGGAGCACGTCGACGAGGATCAGGGCGATGCCCAGGGCCACGCCGATGAGGATCATGTTCCAGTTCAGCGCGTCGTGGAAAATCCCGCTGGCGATGGCGGTCATCAGCGTCGCCTGGGGCGCGGCCAGGGCTGCGCCGGGGTCCATGCCCGCGCGCGGCAGGGCGTTGGGGAAGCCGTAGGCGTTGTACAGCAGCTCCAGCACCGGCGGGATCACCAGCGCGCCCACCAGGCAGCCGACGATCAGCGCCACCTGCTGGCGCCAGGGCGTGGCGCCGACCAGGTAGCCGGTCTTGAGATCCTGCAGGTTGTCGTTGGAGATGGCGGCTATGGCCAGCACCACCGCGGTGGTGAACAGCGCCAGGGCGATCGCCAGCTTGCCGCCCTCGCGGTCGAGGAAGTCGGCCTCCAGCGAGCCGACGCCGAGGATCAGCAGCGACACCAGGATCACCGCGATGATGCCGATGCCGGAGATCGGGCTGCTGGAAGAGCCCACCAGGCCGGCCATGTAGCCGCAGGCGGCGGCGATCAGGAAGCCGAAGAAGAAGGCGAACACCACGCAGGTGGCCACCAGGCCCCAGAAGGAGAAGCCGGCGAGGTCCGGCGCGGCCTGGCCGAGGAAGTAGGCGAAGACCACGAACAGCGCCACCAGCAGGACCGCGGCGATGGCCAGGATCCAGGCCGCCGGCATGTCACGCTCGGTGCGCAGGTCGCTGGCCTCGGCGCGCCCGCTGATGGCGCTGAGCGAGGCCCAGACGCCCTGCACCATGGGCTTGAACAGGGTGGCCAGGGTCCAGAGCGCGGCCACGCCTATGGTGCCGGCGCCGAGGAAGCGCACCTGGCTGCTCCACAGCTTGCTGGCCAGCTCCGGCAGGCCCTGCCCGGCGGCCAGGGTGCTGTTCACGGTGAGCAGCGGCACCGCCACGCCCCAGGCGATCACCACGCCGATGAGGATGGCGATGCCGGCGGTGATGCCCATCAGGTAGCCGGCGCCCACCAGCGCCAGGGAGAAGCCGGTGGACAGGCGGAACGCCGCCTGGCCCGCGGTGAGCCAGAAGCTGAAGCCCTCGGCCAGCAGCTTGAAACCGCTGCTGAACAGGCTGAACAGCGCCGCCACCACGCCGCCGGCGAGGATGTCGCGCAGGCCCGGCTTGCCGGCATCGTCCGCCTGCGGGTGCTCCTCCTCATGGCTGCCGACGCGGAGGATCTCCGCCGCCGCCACGCCTTCGGGGTACGGCAGGCTGCTCTGTACCACCATCACCCGGCGCAGCGGGATGGTGTAGAGCACCCCGAGGATGCCGCCGATGGAGCAGATGGCCGCCGTCTGCCAGAACGGGAAGCCGGCCCAGTAGCCGATCATCAGCAGGCCGGGGAGGATGAAGATGATCGAGGACAGGGTGCCGGCGGCCGAGGCCTGGGTCTGCACCATGTTGTTCTCGAGGATGTTCGAGCCCGAGAAGTAGCGCAGCACCGCCATGGAGATCACCGCGGCGGGGATCGACGAGGCGAACGTCAGCCCGACCTTCAGGCCCAGGTAGACGTTGGAGGCGGTGAAGACGACAGTGATGAGGGCGCCGAGGATGAGCCCGCGCAGGGTCAGTTCGGCCAGGTTCGATTCGTCCGGAATCCGTTCGAGCATGGAAGGCAGTCTCTGGAAGTCAACCTGCCAAGCTTAGGCCAGAGCGGCGCGCGCGCCCACGTCGCGGAATGTCGCCCAGGCGACGGCACCCGCTTTTCGTAGGAGCGAGCTTGCTCGCGAACCGCCCTGGCACGAGGCGGCTCACGCCCACCACGCCGAATGCCGCCCACGCAACGGCCCCCGCTTTTCGTAGGAGCGAGCTTGCTCGCGAACAGCTTCGGCATGAGGCGGTTCGCGAGCAAGCTCGCTCCTACAAGGGCAAGGGTTGGCGTGCGGGGGTCAGAACGGTTTGTCGCCAAGGATGGTCGCGCGGTGCATCACCCGGCGCTGCGGGCGGTAGTCGTCCACCGCGTAGTGCTGGGTCACGCGGTTGTCCCAGAAGGCCACGTCGTTCTCGCGCCAGCGCCAGCGCACGGTGAACTCCGGGCGGGCGACGTGGGCGAACAGCAGGTCGAGGATGGCCCGGCTCTCGGCCGCCGACAGTTCGTTGATGCGGGTGGTGAAGCCGTCGCTGACGAACAGCGCCTTGCGCCCGGTGACCGGGTGGGTGCGGATCACCGGGTGCGAGCGCGGCGGGTTCTTCGCCCGCGCCTCTTCCAGGCGCGCCAGGTCGGCGTCGGTGGCGCCGAAGCGCTCCTGGGGGAAGGACTTGCTGATGTCATGGGTGGCGGTCAGCCCGTCGAGCAGCGCCCGCAGCGGCCTGGACAGCGCCTCGAAAGCGGCGATGCCACTGGCCCAGAGGGTGTCGCCGCCGTAGGGTGGCAACTGCTTGGCGGCCAGCACCGCGCCCAGCGCCGGGGTTTCCAGGAAGGTCACGTCGGTGTGCCAGATGGCGTTGTCGCGCACGTCGGTGACGGCGGTGTCGAGCACGATCACCTCGCGCTGCTCGGGCACGCTGGGGTAGATCGGGTGGATGTGCAGGTCGCCGAAGCGCGCGGCGAAAGCGGCCTGCTGCTGCGGCGTCAGCGGCTGGTCGCGGAAGAACAGCACCTGGTGGGTGAGCAGGGCCTGCTCGATGGCCTGTTGCTGGGCGTCGTCCAGGCTCTGGCGCAGGTCGATGCCGGAGACCACGGCGCCGAGGGCGGGGCTGAGGGGTTCCAGGGTCAGGGTGGTCATTTCTTTTCTCTCTCGTGTTCTGTGTGGGAAGAGCACCCTCTCCCCAGCCCTCTCCCTGAAGGGAGAGGGGGCCGTTCGGTGTATCCGTCGAGCGCCGAGCTAGCCGGCGACTCCGATCAGTCCCCTCTCCCGCTTGCGGGAGAGGGTTAGGGAGAGGGGCTCTTGCTCTGGCTCTACAGCCCTACTCCCAGGAAGCGAACCGCCGCTGCAACCAGCGCAGGCTCACCTCGAACGCCAGCGCGATCCCAGCAATCAGCAAAATCCCCAGCACCACCACATCGGTCGCCAGGAACTGCGCCGCCGACTGCACCATGAAGCCCAGGCCGCGGTTGGCGGCGATCAGCTCGGCGGCGACCAGGGTCGACCAGCCCACGCCCAGGGCGATGCGCAGGCCGGTGAGGACTTCCGGCAGGGCACTGGGCAGGACCACGTGGCGCACCACCTGCCAGCGGTTGGCGCCCAGGCAGCGCACCGCCTGGATGCGCGACTTGTCCACGCGGCGCACGCCGGCGGCGGTGGCGATCAGCAGCGGGGCGAACAGCGCCAGGTAGATCAGCAGCACCTTGGACAGCTCGCCGATGCCGAACCAGATGACGATCAGCGGCAGGTAGGCCAGCGGCGGGATCGGCCGGTAGAACTCCACCAGCGGGTCCAGCGCAGCGCCCACCAGCGGGTTGAGGCCCATGAGGATGCCCAGGGGGATGGCGGTGAGCACCGCCGCGCCCAGGGCCAGCAGCACGCGCAGCAGGCTGGTGCCGATGTGCTGCCACAGAGTGGCGTCGACGTAGCCTTCGGCAAGCACCCGCTGCAGAGCTTCGTAGAGCTGCTCGGGGCCGGCAGGAACAGCGTGTCGACCCAGCCGAAATGGGTGGCGAACCACCAGAGCGCGGCGAGTGCGGCGATACTTCCGGCAGCGGCCCAACGTCGCGCATCGCGCGGGTGGGCGGGCTTGGCGCGACGGCTGGCGGGCAGCTTGGCGCTGAGGGTGTCAGTGGGCATGTTCGGCCTCCGGTTCTTCCAGGAACTCATCCAGCAGCGCCTGGCGCAGGCGGCCGAATTCAGGGTCGGCCTTGATCGAGCGCACCGGCTCGCCGGCCGCGTAGCGCCGCGCGAAGTCCGGGCGCAGGCGCTTGACGATGCGCGCCGGCGGGCCGTCCATGACCACCAGGTCGGTGGCCAGGAACAGCGCCTCGTCGACGCTGTGGGTGATCAGGAACAGGCCCTTGCCGGTCTTGCGCCACAGCTCCAGGGTCAGCACCTGCATGCGCTCGCGGGTCAGCGCGTCGAGGGCGCCGAAGGGCTCGTCGAGCAGCAGGAAGTCCGGCTCCACCGCCAGGGCGCGGGCCAGGCCGAGGCGCTGGCGCTGGCCGCCGGAAAGCTGCGAGACGCGGTAATGCGCATGCTCCTGCAGGCCGACCAGGGCCAGCACCTCGCGGGCGCGGGCCTCGCGCTCGGCGCGGCCCAGGCCGCGGACGCGCAGGCCCAGGGCGACGTTGTCGAGGGCATCCAGCCAGGGCATCAGGGCGTCGTCCTGGAACACCACGCCACGTTCGCCGCCGGGGCCTTCGAGGGTCCGCCCGTCGATCTGCACGCGGCCACGGTCGGGCTTCTGGAAACCGGCGAGGACGTTGAGCAGGGTGGACTTGCCGCAGCCCGAAGGGCCGAGCACCACCAGGGACTCGCCCTTGGCCACGTCCAGGGTCAGTTCATGCAGCACGCGCCGGGTCTGGCCATGCTGCTCGAAGGAGAGGCTCACCGCCTCGGCCGTCAAACGGCTCATGTTTCTGCCCTCCGTAGGGTAAGAAGGAGTGCTGGGCGCTTCGCACGTTGCGCTCTTCGCTCTTCGTAGGAGCGAGCTTGCTCGCGAACCCGCTTCACACCACACCTTCCCCGTCATCCCCGCGAACGCGGGGATCCAGAGTCTCTGGGTTCCCGCGTTCGCGGGAATGACGAGGTGGAGAAAGGTGCCGGGCTGTTCGCGAGCAAGCTCGCTCCTACAGGGAGATCGAGCAGGCCGGCGCGATCAGCGCTGCCCCACCTGCACGCTCTCCGCCTGGCGCACGTACTCGGCGCTGACGTAGGGCGAGTAGTCCTTGAGCACCGAAGGCACGCGCTTCTGTTCCTTCAGGAAGGCCGCGGTCCCGGCGATGTCCTTGGCGGTGCCGCCACCGAGCAGGGCGCTGGAGAGCTGTTCTTTGGTCTCCGGGAAGGCGCTGCCGGCCAGCAGCTCGGGCACGTCCTCGGGGGCGGCGCCGGTCAGCCGGGCGATCTTCTTCGCCTGCTCGGAGTCGGCGGTCCACTCGGCCTTGTGGGCGTTGTAGTCGGCGAAGGAGTCGAGGGTCACGCGGGCGAACTTGGCCAGCACCTCCGGGTGCTTCTCGGCGAAGTCCTTGCGGGCCACCCAGACCTCGAAGGTCGGCGCGCCCCACTTGCCCACTTCCGCGGCATCGGTCAGCACCTTGCCGCTCTTCTTGATCTCGCCCAGGGCGGGCGACCAGACGAAGGCCCCGTCGATGTCGCCGCGACGCCAGGCGGCGGCGATCTCGGTGGGGTTGAGGTTGACGATCTTCACCTTGGTGGGGTCGATCTTCCAGTGCTTGAGCGCGCCCAGCAGGCTGTAGTGCGAGGTGGACACGAAGGGCGTGGCGATGGTCTTGCCGACCAGGTCCTCGGGCTTCTCGATCTTGCTGCCGTTGCGCACCACCAGGGCTTCCGCCGCATTGATCTGCGCGGTGACGATGAAGGCCACGATCGGCAGGCCGCGGGAGGTGGCGGCGGCCAGCGGGCTGGAACCGAGGTTGCCCAGCTGCACGTCGCCGGAGGCGATGGCGGCGACCACTTCCGGGCCGCTGTTGAAGCGGCGCCAGTCGAGCTTCTCGCCGATGGCTTTCTCGTAGGTGCCGTCGGCCTGCGGGACCTTGGTCGGGTCCACGCCGGTCTGGTAGCCGAGGGTGATGTCGGCCTGGGCGATGCCGGCGACGCCGGCCAGGGCGAGCGCGGCCAGCAGGCGGCGCGGGGCGAAGGTGCGTTTCATGGGGTGCTCCTGGAAATGCATTCGGGGCGGCCGGCCGGGCCGTGACGGGCCGCCCCTCGCGGGGCGGCGGGAAATTCGGCTCAGTTGCGCGCCAGGTCCGGCTGCCAGACCTGCACCGCATGGGCGTCCACCGGCTTGGGCAGCAGGCCCTGGGCGTAGAAGGCGTCGGCGATGCGCTGCTGCTCGTCGAGGCCGTCGGCGCGCACCGGCTGCACGTCGTAGCTGCGGCGGGCGTTGGCCTGCTCCACGGTGGCGGCGTCGAGGTTGCCCCACAGCGGGCCGAGCACCTTGGCCGCGTCGGCCGGGTGTTCCTTCACCCAGCGCCCGGTCTTCTGCAACTCGGCGAAGACCTGCTTGAGCACTTCCGGGTGGGCCTTGGCGTAGTCGCTGGAGGCCAGGTAGTAGCGCTGGTAGCTGGCCAGGCCCTGGCCGTCGGCGAGCACGCGGGCGTGCTGCTGGCGCTGGGCGCTGGCGACGTACGGGTCCCAGGTCACCCAGGCGTCGACCTTGTGGTTCTCGAAGGCGGCGCGGCCGTCGGCGGGGGTCAGGTAGGCCGGCTGGATGTCGGAGAATTTCAGGCCGGCCTTGGCCAGCGCGGCGATCAGCAGGTAGTGGCTGCCGGCGGCCTTGGTCACGGCCACGCGCTTGCCTTTCAGGTCGGCCAGGGATTTCAGCGGCGAATCCTCCGGCACCAGGATCGACTGCGCGGTGGGCGACGGGGTTTCGCGGGCGAAGTAGGTCAGCTGCGCGCCGGCGGCCTGGGCGAACACCGGCACGGTGTCGGCGACGTCGGCGGACAGGTCGACGTTGCCGACGTTGAGCGATTCGAGCAGCGGCAGGCCGCTGGGGAACTCATGCCAGCTCACCTTGATGCCCTGCTTGCCCAGCTCGCGCTCCAGGGTGCCCTGGGCCTTGACGATGGTCAGCAGGGTGGAGGACTTCTGGAAACCGATGCGCAGGGTGCCTTCGGCGTGCGCACCCAGGGCGCCCAGCAGGGCGGCGGAGGCGGCGAGGCCGACGGCGAAACGGCGCAGGAACGGGCTGCGGGACATGGGTACGGCTCCTCGGGTACGGGGCGGCCGCCTGCAGAGCGAGGACGGACCACGGGACTGGGGTCAGGTGTTCTAGGTGAGTCCGGTGGTCCGGTGAAGTGAAGATTACAGCTATAAAAAATCAGAAATAAATAATTTTTAGTTCTTAACTAATATCGCCCGGATTCATCCCGCCATCAGTGCGCAGCCCCCAGCAGCCGGGCCCTCACGCCTTCCGCACGGAGGCTCGCCTGGGCCGCCTGGCGGGCCACCGCCAGGGCCTGGGCGGCGAGGTTGGCGAAGTGGCTGGCGCGGCCGAAGGCCAGCGCCGCGCCCGCCTCGATGCCCTCGTCCAGTTGCAGGGCGGCCTGCTCGCTGAGCACCAGGCCCAGGCCGAGCAGCCGCGACAGTTCCGAGGCCTCGGGCAGGTCCAGGCTGTCCGCGGCCTGCAGCGCCAGGCCCAGGGCGACGTTGGCCTGCAGCAGTTGCGCCAGGCCGTCGCAGAGCACGCGCCTGGGCGTGGCCGCCAGGCCCGGCGGCAGCAGGATGTCTTCCGGGTGCAGGCGCAGGCCCTGGCAGAGGGCGCCGGCGCGCAGCGCAAGGCCCGCCCGGGCGCTGGGCAGCGCAGCCAGCAGGAAGTCGCCGCTGGGCGCGTGCCAGGCGCGCAACAGCAGCCAGTCGGCCGCCTCGGCGGTGAAGGCGTCCCACTGCGCGCCGTTGACGCGGAAGCCGCCGCGCACGTGTTCTTCCGCCCGCAGCCGCTGGCCGTCGTCCTCGCCCAGGGCGCCCCACAGCGGCTCGCGCAGCAGGCTCAGGTGCAGCAGGCGTTGCAGTTGTTCGCGGCTGCCGAGCAGGCGCACGCGGGTCAGTTGCAGGTGGTGCACGGCGAACAACCGGGCCAGGCCGCCGTCGCGTTCGCAGAGGTCGCGCAGAACCTGCAGGACCTCGCGCCAGGGGCTGCCGCCGCCCCCCAGCTGGGCCGGCAGCGACAGCCGCAGCAGCCCGGATTCGCGCAGGGCGCGGGCCCAGGCGGCGGGGCCGGCGACGGCGCTCTGGAGGAACGGCTCGGCAGGGGCCTGCCGGGACGGGGCGACGCTCATGGGCACCTCGGGACGACGGGATCAGTGCCTGGGCGAATGGCGCGCGGGGAGACTGAAGCGAAGGGGTTCGGCAGCGCTCCGTTGCGCCGCGCGCGAGGCGCGGCCGGGGCGGTACTTAGAACCATATCCAAGCGGTACGGCAAGGTTAAATAACCTTTTTGCCTTAGCTGAGAACCGTCAGGGCTGCCGCTGGCCGACGGTGAGGTCGGCGGGCAGGTGGCGGGCCACTTCGGCGGCGCCGCCGGACAGGCCGAAGTCGAACGCCGGGGTGACGTTCAGCGCCTTGGGCAGCACGCCTTCGCCATGGAAGAAGTCGGCGGCCTTCTGCAGGGTGGCGGCGATGCGCTCGTCGAACACGATGGGGCTGATGCGCGCCTCGCCCACCCAGCGGCGGGTGACTTCCCGGGGCATGTTCAGGTCCTTGGCCAGGGCCGCGGCGAACTCGTCCGGGTGCTGCAGCGCCCAGACCTGGGCGCGCGCCAGGCGCGTCAGCAGGTCGGTGATGGCGGCCTTCTTGGCGGCGATGGCGGCGTCGCTGGCCAGGGCATAGGAATAGCCGGTCATGATGCCCTCGCCGTTGTCGATCACCCGCGCCTGGTCGAGCAGCACGGCGCTGGAGGTGTAGGGCTCCCAGGGCACCCAGGCGTCCACCGAGCCGCGCACCAGGGCGGCGCGGCCGTCCACCGGGCCGAGGAAGGAGAAGGTCACGTCTTCCGGCTTGAGCCCGGCGCGGCGCAGCGCGCCCAGGGCCATGAAGTGGCCCCAGCCGCCGCGGTTGACGGCGATGCGCTTGCCCTTGAGCTCGGCCACCGAGTGGATGGGCGAGTCCTTGCCCACCACCAGCGCCACGGTCGCCGGGTTGAAGTGCCAGGCGCCGACGGCCTTGAGCGGCGCGCCGGCGGCGTAGACGAAGAGGAACGGGATGTCGCCGGTGAAGCCGATGTCCAGGGCGCCGGCGTTCAGTGCTTCGAGCACCGGGGCGCCGGAGGGGAAGGCGGACAGCTCCAGCTTGTACGGCAGGTTCTCCAGCTCGCCGGAGGCGCGTAGCGAGGCGTAGCGGTCGCCCTTCACGTCGCCCAGGCGCAGGGTGACGGGTTCGGCGGCGCTGGCGGCACCAGCCAGCAGGGTCGCGGCCAGCAGGCCGGCGAGGACACGCAGGGTTCGTTTCATGGGGCAATCTCCAGGCGGCTCCGCACGGAAGCCGGGGGTGGTCTTGGGGGCTATCCGTTCCGCCGGTGCGGTCGCCGATATTGCCGTCGTTTCCTTCAGGTAATCCCGGGGTTCAGGGGCTCAGCGCCGCCCTCCCCGCCGCGATCCATACGCTGTCTTTCTGCGGTGTGTGCACGCGCCCGCAGAGCACGTCGCGGTAATGCCGCTGCAAGGGGTTGTGGCGGCTGAGGCCGTGGCTGCCGGTCAGCTCCAGGGCTTTCTCGACCACCGCCACCGCGTTGTCGGTGACGCCGACCTTGATCAGCCCCGACTCGCTGGCAGTCAGGCGGTCGCGGCAGGCGGCGTCGAGCAGCAGGCGGTTCTGCAGCAGCAGGCCGTCGATGGCGCCGACCGCCTCCTGCACCCGCGGCAGGCTCGCCAGGGGCGCGCCAAGGCTGGCCGGCACGCGCTCGCGCAGCCAGGTGACGAGCCAGTCGCGGGCGGCGCCGGCGATGCCGTCGTAGAGCGCGCCGAGCAGCGCCGCGCTGGCCTGGGCGAAGTCACGCAGCACGGCTTCGTCCGGCGCCGGCGGCTGGTCGTGGGGTAGAGGCCGATGGCGTGCTCCAGCGGCACCGGCACGTCCTCGAAAATCACTTCATGGCTGCCGGTGGCGCGCATGCCCAGGTGGTCCCAGCTTTCCACCACGCGAATGCCGGGGCTGTCGCGACGCACCAGCCAGGTGCCCACGTGCGGGGCCGGCTCGTCGCTGCGCGCCCACACCGCCAGCCAGGTCAGGCCGGGAATGCCGGTGGTGTAGAGCTTGTGCCCGGACAACCGCCAGCCGTCGCCCTCGCGGCGGGCCACGGTCTGCGGCAGGCCGCCGCGCGAGGGCGAGCCCAGCTCCGGCTCCACCCGCAGGCTGTTGATCAGCGCGCCCTGCTCCAGCGCCTCGCGGGCCACGCGGCGCTTCAGCGCTTCCGGCCAGTCGGGGTTGTCGGCCAGGCGCCGCAGGTGCAGGTACTGCATGCACAGCACCAGCGCGGTGGAAGGTTCGCCACGGGCCACGGCGCCGACCACCCGGCGCAGTTCGCCGAGGCTGGCGCCGGGGCCGCCGAGCGCTTGCGGCAGGGCCAGGCCGAGCAGGCCGTGGCGTTGCAGCAGGGCGAGGTTGGCGTGGGGGAAATCGCCGCTGCGGTCGTAGGCCTCGGCGCTTTCCGCCAGTTGCCGGGTGAGCGCCGGCAGCAGGTCATTGAGCGCCAGCGGCGGGGTCTGCGGGACGGTCATGGGTTCAGGCCGTGGCACGCCGGCGCTCGCGCTCGGCGACCTTGGCGCGGGTCAGCGGGATCAGCTCGCGGCCGTATTCCACGGCGTCGTTGAGCGGGTCGAAACCACGGATGAGGATGCTGCGCACGCCCAGGTCGTAGTAGGCCAGCAGCGCATCGGCGACCTGCTCCGGGGTGCCGACCAGGGCGGTGGAGTTGTGCCCGCCGCCAACCAGCTTGGCGATGCCGGTCCACAGCCGCTCGTCGATGCGGTCGCCCTGCTCCACCGCCTTGAGCAGGCGCTGGGCGCCGACGCTCTGCGGCTTGCCCTTGGGAAAACCGGCCTCGCCCAGGCGCTCGCCGGCGGTCGCGCGGATCGCCTCGGCCTTGGCCCAGGCCTCTTCCTCGGTGCGCCCGAGGATCGGCCGGAACGACAGGCTGAACTCCACCTCGCGGCCATTCTGCCGCGCCTGCTCGCGCACCGCGGCGATGGTCTCGGCGGCCTGGGCCAGGGGTTCGCCCCAGAGCATGAACACGTCGGCCTGCTTGCCGGCGACCTTCAGCGCGGCCTCCGAAGAGCCGCCGAAGTACACCGGGATGTGCGGCTTCTGCTGCGGGCGGATGGCCGAGAAGGCCTGCTCCACGCGGTAGTGCTCGCCGTGGAAGTCGAAGGGCTCGGCGCTGGTCCAGGTGCGCTTGAGCACCTCGATGAATTCCTCGCTGCGGGCGTAGCGCTGGTCGTGGTCGAGGTAGTCGCCGTCCCTGCGCTGGTCGGCGTCGCTGCCGCCGCTGATGATGTGCACCGCCAGGCGCCCGTCGAGCAGGTGCTCCAGGGTGGCCAGCTTGCGCGCGGCCAGGGTCGGCGCGACGAAGCCGGGGCGGTGCGCCAGCAGGAAGTTGATCCTCGAGGTGGCCAGGCCGGCGGTGGCGGCCACCAGGAAGCCGTCCGGCTGGTCCGACCAGTAGCCGACCAGGATGCGGTCGAAGCCAGCCTCCTCGTGGGCGCGGGCGAAGGCGGCGATGTACTGCTTGTCGAGGATCGGGCCGGCCGGGGCGAGGGTTTCCGAGGCCAGGCGGTGGCCGATCATGCCGAGGAACTGGATGCTCATGGTCTGTGCTCCGTGCTCAGTGGAAGGCTTTGGCGAAGGAGGTGTCGATCACGCTGGCGGTGTCGAAGGCCTTGGGCAGGGCGCCGGCCTGCACCAGGAAGTCGGCGGTGCCCTGGTAGTCGGCGGCGGCCTGGCTGTCCACCGGGCCGACGCTCATGCCGGCCTGGCCGATCCAGTGGCGCGACACCGCCTGGTCGAGGTTGGCCTTCTTCGCCCAGATGTCGGCGTACTGCTCCTTGTGCGCCTCGACCCAGGCCCGGGCCTGCTGCAGGCGGCCGAGGAAGTCGGCGATCTGCGCGCGCTTGGGCTCGATGGAGTCGGCGTTGGCGGCGATGCTCGACAGCCCCGGCATCAGGTCGCGGGCGGTGAGGATCGGCCGCGCGCCGGAGAACACGATCTGCTGCGAGATGTACGGCTCCCACACCGGGAAGGCGTCGATGCTGCCGCGCGGCAGGGCGGCGGCGGCGTCGATGGGCATCAGCTTCACGAAGTCCACGTAGTCCTTCGGCAGGCCGGCCTTCTCCAGCGCCCGCAGGGTCAGCTGCTGGCTCCAGGCGCCGGGCCAGTAGGCGACCTTCTTGCCCTTGAGGTCGGCGATGGTCTTCACCGGCGAATCCTTGGGCACCAGCAGGGCGATGGTGTCGGGGTTCTGCCGCGACACGCCGATCAGCTTCACCGGCGCGCCCTTGGCGGCCAGGAAGATGAAGCCGGAATCGCCGAGGAAGCCCAGGTCCAGCGCGCCGGCCTGCAGCCCTTCGGCCACCGGCGCGGCGGACTGGAAGTGCTTCCAGTCGACCGTGTAGGGCGCGCCTTCGAGCACGCCCGAGGCCTCCATGGAGGCGCGCACGTTGTAGTAGTTCTGGTCGCCCACGCGCAGCGTCGGCAGGTCGGCGGCCTGGGCCAGGGGCGCGCCCAGCAGCAGCGCGGCGAAGGTGGCGCGCAGGCGTCGTTTCAGGTTCATCGGTGGGGCTCCTCAGCCGGCGCGGCGCAGTTGCGGCAGGCGGGCGACGTGGTCGTGGATGGCGGGAATCAGGCCCTGGCCGTAGCGCACGGCGTCGCCGAGCGGGTCGAAGCCACGGATCAGGAAGGTGGAAACGCCCAGGCGGTAGTACTCGCCGAGGGCGGCGGCGACCTGCTCGGGGGTGCCGACCAGGGCGGTGGAGTTCCAGCGCGCGCCGGTCAGCCGGGCCACGCCGGTCCACAGCCGGGTGTCGAGCACCTCGCCCTGTTGCGCGGCGGCCAGCAGGCGCTGCGAGCCGACGTTCTCAGGCTGGTGGTCGTTGAGCGGCAGGCCCAGGCGGGTGCGGTTCTCGCGCACCTGTTCGAGCACCTCGGCGGCGCGCTTCCAGGCGGCTTCCTCGGTGTCCGCGACTATCGGCCGGAACGACACCGAGAAGCGCGGCTCGCGGCCCTGGGCCTGGGCGGCGGCGCGCACGCGGCGGATATGGCCGTCGACCGCGGCCAGCGGCTCGCCCCAGAGCATGTAGGTGTCGGCGTGCTTGGCGGCGACCTCGATGGCGGCATCGGAGGAGCCACTGAAGTAGATCGGGATGTGCGGTTTCTGCCGCGGGCGCACGGCCGGCGAGGCGCCCTGGAAGCGATAGAACTCGCCGGCGAAGTCCACCGAGCCGGTGGCGGTCCAGATGCGCCGCAGGGCAGCGAGGTACTCGTCGGTGCGGGCGTAGCGGCGGTCGTGGTCGAGGTAGTCGCCGTCGCGGGCCAGGTCCTCGTCGTTGCCGCCGCTGACCACGTTGAGGGCCAGGCGGCCGTCGCTGAACTGGTCGAGGGTGGCCAGCTGGCGCGCGGCCAGCGGCGGCGCGATCACCCCGGGGCGGTAGGCCAGGAGGATGCCCAGGCGCTGGGTGGCGGCGACGACGAAAGAGCTGACCACGGCGCCCTCGGCGGCATTGCTGAAGTAGCCCACCAGCACGCGGTCGAAACCGGCGTCCTCATGGGCCTGGGCGAAGCGCCGGACGAAACCGGCGTCCACCGCGTCCCCCAGCGGCTGATCCACCTCGGAACTCGGGGTGGCGGTGATCATGCCGAGAATTTCCACGCTCACTGTGTTGCCCTCGCCTGGGCCGCTGCATAAGGCCGGCGGCTTTCGTTATAAGAAAAACGTCTTGGTGGACGTTGTTCTTAGAAGTTATAGGCAAGCACTTCATGATGGAAATTCATTTTTTGCATATTCTAATATGCTAATTACGCATATTCAGGGTTGAGCAAGTTGCGCGAGGGGGTTTTCGCTTTTGTAGGAGCGAGCTTGCTCGCGAACGGAGTTTTCCGGTCATGCCGGTGTCAGGCATGAGAGCGCCCTCTCCCTAACCCTCTCCCTGAAGGGAGAGGGACCGTTGGGCAGAAACGGGTATTACGGAGTCAGCCGGGAACACTGGAGTCTCCAGCTGATGCCATGCTTGCAGCCGGCACGGACAAGCCCCCTCTCCCTTCAGGGCGGGGCGCGCAGCCGAGGGCTGGGGAGAGGGGACGGAGTCAACCTGGGGCGACAGCGCTGCCGGGGGAGTCTGTTCGCGAGCAAGCTCGCTCCTACAGGGGGGGGTAAGTGAGCAGATTCGAAAAACTCACCCCACCCGCATATCCAACCCGTCAGCCACCGCATTCCCAAACAACCGCGCCGGCGCCTCCAGGTTGCCGAGCAGGCGCGGGCGCACCAGCCAGAGCTGGATCAGCGGCTGGAAGTCGTCCAGCTGCAGCACCCGCAGCTGTTCGCGGTAGCGGCTGCGCGCCAGGGCCGGCGCCGGCACCAGGCCCAGGCCGCGGCCCTCGGCGACCAGGCCCAGCTGCAGTTCGCTGCCGAAGGTCTCCAGGTTCAACTGCAGGCCCAGGCCCTGGTCGGCCAGGGCGCGCTGCAGGCCGGCGCGGAAACCGCAGCCGTCGGGGTTGAGCACCCAGCCGCGCTGGTAGCAGTCGAGCAGGCGGCGGGCTTGCAGGTCGCTGTCGCGCGCCGCCACCACGCACAGGTCCATGCGCCCCAGGGGCGTGGCGCCGAGGTCGTCGGGGAACACCTTGCTCGGCGGGAACAGCACCACCGCCGCGTCCAGCTCGGCGTTCTCCAGCCGCGCCAGCAAGTGGCTGCCCCAACCGCTGCCGACCTGGGCGCGCAGCTCCGGGTACTCGCCGGCCAGGCGTCGCAGCGCTTCCAGCAGCACCACCTCGCCGATGCTCTGCGGCACGCCCAGGCGCAGCACGCCGCAGGGGGCGGTGTCGCTGGCCACCAGTTCGCGCAGGCCGTCCACCTCGCGCAGCACCCGGCGGCACTGCTCGTAGACCCGCAGGCCGGCGGCGGTGGGCTTGAGCGGCTTGGTGTTGCGGTCCAGCAGTTCCACGCCCAGGGCCTCCTCCAGGCTCTGCACCCGGCGGGTGATGGCCGACTGGGTCAGGCCCAGGCTCTCGGCGGCCTGGCTGAGGGAGGCGTTGCGGATCACCGCGACGAAGGCGTCGATGTCGTCGATCTTCATGGGGCTGGCACCAATTGCATTTCTCGCATATTAGCTTAGATTCAAAATGCATTTCAGGAATAAAAACGCGTTTGCTACCGTACAGCCAGAACCTTCCGGAGTGAATACGCCCGCATGTCCGCCTCCCTGCGTCTCGACCGCCTGCGCCAGTTCATCGGCGACCTGGCCAGCCTGCTCGACGGCCATCCCGACGAAGCCACCCTGCTCGCCCGGGCCCGCCCGCTGCTGGCCGAACTGGTGCGCCACGACGACTGGCTGCCCGAGGCCTGCGCCCAGCCCGACGCGCAGCGCTACCAGCAGTACCTGCTGCACGCCGACTCGCAACAGCGCTTCTCGGTGGTCAGCTTCGTCTG
Source organism: Pseudomonas sp. 273 (assembly GCF_029201425.1). Taxonomy (NCBI): domain Bacteria; kingdom Pseudomonadati; phylum Pseudomonadota; class Gammaproteobacteria; order Pseudomonadales; family Pseudomonadaceae; genus Pseudomonas; species Pseudomonas sp. 273. The sequence continues at coordinate 107,228 of NZ_CP116775.1, read as the reverse complement.
GGGCCCGGGCCAGCGCACGCCGGTGCACGACCATCGCGTCTGGGGCCTGATCGGCATGCTGCGTGGCGCCGAGTATTCGCAGCCCTTCGCCTTCGCCGCCGACGGCAGCCTGCAGCCGGCCGGCGAGGCGGTGCGCCTGGAGCCCGGCGAGGTGGAGGCGGTGTCGCCGCGCATCGGCGACATCCACCAGGTCAGCAACGCCTTCGCCGACCGGCCCTCCATCAGCATCCACGTCTACGGCGCCAACATCGGCGCGGTGCGGCGTGCCGTCTATACCGCCGAAGGTGAGGAAAAGCCCTTCATCTCCGGCTATTCCAACAGCCAGTTGCCCAACATCTGGGACCTGTCGAAAGAGAACCCCGCATGAGCCAGATCGCCCGCCGTACCTTCCACGACATCCGCGCCGCCCTCCTCGCCCGCCGCGAGCTGGCGCTGCTGGACGTGCGCGAGGAAGACCCCTTCGCCCAGGCGCACCCGCTGTTCGCCGCCAACGTGCCGCTGTCCAGGCTGGAACTGGAGGTCTACGCCCGCGTGCCGCGCCGCGATACGCCCGTCACCGTCTACGACGACGGCGAGGGCCTGGCCGAAGTCGCCGCACAGCGCCTGCTCGACCTGGGCTACAGCGACGTGGCCCTGCTCGACGGCGGCCTGGCCGGCTGGCGCGACGCCGGCGGCGAGCTGTTCAAGGACGTCAACGTGCCGAGCAAATCCTTCGGCGAGCTGGTGGAGGCCGAGCGCCACACCCCGTCGCTGACCGCCGAGGACGTGCAGGCGCTGCTCGACGCCAAGGCCGACGTGGTGGTGCTGGACGCCCGCCGCTTCGACGAATACCAGACCATGAGCATCCCCACCGGCATCAGCGTGCCCGGCGCCGAGCTGGTGCTGCGCGTCGCCGAGCTGGCGCCCAGCCCGGCCACCCGGGTGATCGTCAACTGCGCCGGGCGCACCCGCAGCATCATCGGCACCCAGTCGCTGGTGAACGCCGGCATCGCCAACCCGGTGTCGGCGCTGCGCAACGGCACCATCGGCTGGACGCTGGCCGGCCAGCGACTGGAGCACGGCCAGGCGCGGCGCTTCGGTGAGGTCTCCAGCGCCACCCGCGCAGCCGCCGCCCAGCGCGCCCGCGCCGTGGCCGACCGCGCAGGCGTGGCGCGCACCGACCTGGCCGGCCTGCGCCAGTGGCAGGCCGAGGCCGGGCGCACCACCTACCTGTTCGACGTGCGCACCCCGGAGGAATACGAGGCCGGCCACCTGCCCGGCTCGCGCTCCACCCCCGGCGGCCAGTTGGTGCAGGAGACCGACCACGTCGCCAGCGTGCGCGGCGCGCGCCTGGTGCTGCTGGACGACGACGGCGTGCGCGCCAACATGAGCGCCTCCTGGCTGGCCCAGATGGGCTGGGAGGTGGCGGTGCTGGACGGGCTGTCCACCGCCGACTTCGGCGAGAAGGGCGCCTGGGCCGCCCCGCTGCCGCCGCAGCCGCAGGCCGAAACCATCGCCCCGCAGACCCTCGCCGAGTGGCTGCGCGAGCCCGGCACCCGGGTGCTCGACTTCACCGCCAGCGCCAACTACGTGAAACGCCACATTCCCGGCGCCGCCTGGGCCCTGCGCAGCCAGTTGAAGGAAGCGCTGGCGCAGCTGGGCGCGGCCGAACGCTATGTGCTCACCTGCGGCAGCAGCCTGCTGGCGCGCTTCGCCGTACCGCAGGTGCAGGCGCTGAGCGGCAAGCCGGTGTTCCTGCTCGAAGGCGGCACCGCGGCCTGGGTCGCCGCCGGCCTGCCGACCGAGGAAGGCGAGCGCCTGCTGGCCGCGCCGCGCATCGACCGCTACCGCCGCCCCTACGAGGGCACCGACAACCCGCGCGAGGCCATGCAGGGCTACCTGGACTGGGAATTCGGCCTGGTCGAGCAGCTCGGCCGCGATGGCACCCACGGCTTTTTCGTCATCTGAGGCGCCGCCACTCATCGACGCCTGTCGGTGAGTGGCGAAAAAATGACCACCTGTCGGCTGGCCGCGAAAGTGATGGGAATTTTGACGTTCTGAGGTGTCTTAGCCTGCGGAGGTGCCACCATGAACGTCACCCACCGCTACGCCATCCACTACCGGCTGCGCGAACAGCCGCGCCGGCTGATCCACGAGTGGTCCGAGGAGCCCAACGAGTTCCTCGCCCTGCTCCAGGTCCTGCTGCACCTGGCGCAGGAGACCGGCGAGGACCCCACCGGGCTGACCGACGCCCCCCTGGACCCCAACCTGATCCCCAACCTGCGGCACAGCGCCGATCGCGTGGGGGTCACCCGCGTGCGCATCGTCCCGATCAACTGAGCCGGCTCAGGCCGCCTCGCGCCGCCGCCACTGCGGCAGGCTGATCAACACCACCGCCCCGATGATCACCGCCATCGCCAGCGCCTCCGGCCAGCCAATGTGCTCGCCGGCGAACAGCACCCCGAGCAGCACGGCCACCGCCGGGTTGACGAAGGCATAGCTGGTGGCCGCCGCCGGGCGCACGTTGGCCAGCAGGTAGACGTAGGCGCTGAAGGCGATGATCGAACCGAACACCACCAGGTAGCCCAGCGCCAGCCAGCCGCGCAGGTCCGGCAGTTGCTGCAGGTGCTCGCCGGAAAGCTGGCTGCCGATCAGCAGCGCGGCGCCGCCCACCAGCATCTCCAGCGCACTGGCCATGGGCCCGGCCGGCAGGTCCAGGCGCCGGCTCCACACCGAACCGAAGGCCCAGGCCGCGGCGGCGAAGAGGATCAGCGCGGCGCCCGCCGGGCTGCCCTGCAGGTTGGAGCCGAGGTTGAGCAGCACGATGCCGCACAGCCCCAGGCCGATGCCACCCCACTCCAGCAGAGTGTTGCGCTGGCCGAACAGGCGCGCGAACACCAGGGTGAACAGCGGCACCGTGGCCACCGCCAGGGCGGCGACGCCCGAGGCCACGCCCCAGTGTTCGGCCACCGTCACCCCGCCGTTGCCGCAGCTGAGCAAGAGCACGCCGATGGCCCCGGCGTTCAGCCATTGCCGGCCGCTGGGCAGCGGCGCGCCGCGGTACAGCGCCCAGGCCAGCAGCAGCGCCCCGGCAATGACGAAGCGGCAGCCGGCCATGAGCATCGGCGGCCAGCTTTCCACGCCGATGCGGATCACCAGGTAGGTCGAGCCCCAGATGAAGTAGAGGGCGAAGAAGGCAGCGATCAGCGTCAGCGAGACGCGGGCTTTGGGCATGGGCATGACGGACATGGCAGCGGGCTCGACAAGTGGGTCGTAGCGCCTCATTTTATTAAGTGCTCCTGTGCCCTATAAGGCACAGAGAACGCATTATCTGGCGTAACACTTTTCTTTCGACGGATTTTCACCAGGAAAGCCATCGATTCCACAGACGAGAAAAACCGATGGACAAATACGACCGCGCACTGCTCGCCGCCCTGCTGGAAAACGGCCGCCTGTCCTTCGCCGAGCTGGCCCGGCGCATCAACCTCTCGCCCCCGGCGGTGGCCGACCGCGTGGCGCGCCTGGAAGCCGAGGGGGTGATCACCGGCTACCACGCCAGCGTAGACCTGACCAAGCTCGGCCGCCCGATCCAGTGCCTGATCGAACTGCGCCTGAACGACCACCGCGGCGCCCTGCAGCTGCAACGCCTGACGGAAATCCCCCAGGTGCTCGACTGCTACCGGGTGACCGGCGAATCCTGCGTGATGCTGCGGGTGACGGTGACCAGCACCGCCGAGCTGGAAGAACTGATCGACCAGCTGGCACAGCATGGGGCGAGCAAGACTTCGCTGATCCTCTCGACCACGCTGGATGGGCGGGTGCATCCGGCGATGTTACAGGGGGGGTAAAAAGAGGCTGCAAGCTGCAAGCGAGCAGGATGGGGGGCTCTTCGTAGGAGCGAGCTTGCTCGCGAACAGTGCTTGCCGGCGGGCTTGGGAGTTGGGCTGTAGAGCGCCCTCTCCCTAACCCTCTCCCTGAAGGGAGAGGGGACCGTTCGGCGTGCTTGGCTGTCATGGAGTTAGCCGGCAGCACTAAGGTTCTCAGCTGAAACCATTTGTTCTCTCGGCACGGACAAGCCCCCTCTCCCTTCAGGGAGAGGGCTGGGGAGAGGGGACGGAGTCGACCTGAGACGATAGCGCTGCCGGGAGAGGCTGTTCGCGAGCAAGCTCGCTCCTACAAAAAACGAAACGCCCAGCCACGCAAAAAAAGAGGCGGTGCCGCTCGCACGGCACCGCCTTAAGTCACGGAGTTGCTGTTACATCGTGGGCCGGCCAGGGCCGCCCGATGTATTGGATTACTTTTCCACGATCGCGGTCACACCTTGCCCGCCCGCGGCGCAGATCGAGATCAGCCCGCGCCCTTTCCCGGCCGCGTCCAGCAGCTTGGCCAGGTTGGCGACGATGCGCCCGCCGGTGGCGGCGAAGGGGTGGCCGGCGGCCAGGGAGCTGCCCTTGACGTTGAGCTTGCTACGGTCGATCGAGCCCAGCGGCGCGTCCAGGCCGAGGCGGGTCTTGCAGTATTCGGCGTCTTCCCAGGCCTTGAGGGTGCACAGCACCTGGGCGGCGAAGGCTTCGTGGATTTCGTAGTAGTCGAAGTCCTGCAGGCTCAGGCCATTGCGCGCCAGCAGCCGCGGCACGGCGTAGACCGGCGCCATCAGCAGGCCCTCGGCGCCCTCGCCGACGAAGTTCACCGCCGCCGCCTCGCCATCGCGGAAGTACGCCAGGATCGGCAGGCCGCGCGCCCTGGCCCAGTCCTCGCTGGCCAGCAGTACCACCGAGGCGCCGTCGGTCAGCGGCGTGGAGTTGGCCGCCGTCAGGGTGCCGCGCGGGCCCTTCTCGAACACCGGCTTGAGGGTGCCGAGCTTCTCCAGGTTGATGTCCGGGCGCAGGTTCTGGTCGCGGGTCAGGCCGCGGAACGGCGTCATCAGGTCGTTCTGCCAGCCCTCGGCGTAGGCCGCGGCCAGCTTGATGTGGCTTTCGTAGGCGAGCCTGTCCTGCTCGTCGCGGGGGATCTGCCAGGTCTGCGCCATCAGCTCGCAGTGCTCGCCCATGGACAACCCGGTGCGCGGCTCGCCGTTGCGCGGGATGTGCGGCATCAGGTGGCGCGGGCGGATCTTCAGCAGGCTCTTGAGCTTGTCGCCGTTGGACTTGCCGCGGTTGGCCTCCAGCAGGATGCGCCGCAGCCCCTCGTTGACGCCGATGGGCGCGTCGGAGGTGGTGTCCACGCCGCCGGCGATGCCGCACTCGATCTGCCCCAGGGCGATCTTGTTGGCCACCAGGATCGCCGCCTCAAGGCCGGTGCCGCAGGCCTGCTGGACGTCGTAGGCCGGGGTTTCCGCGGCCAGGCGGGTGCCCAGCACGCATTCGCGGGTCAGGTTGAAATCCCGCGAGTGCTTCAGCACCGCGCCGGCCACCACCTCGCCCAGGCGCTCGCCATGCAGGTTGTAGCGCTCGATCAGGCCGTCCAGGGCGCTGGTGAGCATCTCCTGGTTGCTCGCCGTGGCGTAGACGGTATTGGAGCGGGCGAAGGGGATACGGTTGCCGCCGACGATGGCGACCCGTCGGGTCTGGGTCATGCAAGGCTCCTTGCGGGCTGAGCGGGTTGTGGCGCACAGGCTAACCTTAGCCGGTCCCGTCGCATTGGCCGCCCCGCCATGGCGCAGGTCAGCGCGGTCAATTGCGCGGAACCGGTGCCTGCGTAGAGTGGTCGGCACTTCGAGTATCCGTGCAGGAGCCCCCGTCCATGACCGATCGCTACATCGCCTTCGCCAACTCCAACGTCGGCCGCCGCCTGGTCGGCGCCTTCGGCCTGCCCGCGCCGGTACGCCTGGAACGCTGGAGCGCCGGGCGCACCCGGCCGGTGGACGGCGCCCTGCTGCTGGGCGGGGTGGGCAACCTGGGCGAGGCCGTGCTGGGCTTCAGCCAGCGCCTGACCGACGCCGTCTACGCCGCCGTGGAAGGCCAGTACGGCCTGCCGCGCTGGACCGCCGAGCACGGCCCGAAGCTCAAGGCCATGGTGTTCGACGCCAGCGGCCTGGCCGGCTTCGACCAACTGATCGAACTGCGCAACTTCTTCCAGGGCGCCCTCAAGGGCCTGGACCTGTGCCCCCACGTGGTCATCCTCGGGCGCGCCCCGGAAACCCTGAAGGACCCGGTCGCCGCCAGCGTGCAGCGCAGCCTGGAAGGCTTCAGCCGTTCCCTGGGCAAGGAAATCCGCCGCGGCGGCAACGTGCAGCTGCTGTACGTCGGCAAGGGCGCCGAGGACCAGCTCGAAGGCGCCCTGCGCTTCTTCCTCTCGCCCAGGAGCGCCTACGTTTCCGGCCAGGTGATCCGCCTTTCGGCCTACGCCGGACAGGTGCAGGACTGGAGCCGCCCGCTGGTGGGCAAGCGCGCCCTGGTCACGGGCGCCGCCCGCGGCATAGGCGCGGCCATCGCCGAAACCCTGGCCCGCGACGGCGCCGAGGTGGTGCTACTCGACGTGCCGCCGGCCAAGGACGCCCTCGACGCCCTGGCCGCGCGCCTGGGCGGCCAGGGCGTGGCCCTGGACATCTGCGCGCCGGACGCCGGCGAGAAGCTGGTGGAAGCGCTGCCCGAGGGCGTCGACATCGTGGTGCACAACGCCGGCATCACCCGCGACAAGACGGTGGCGAAGATGAGCGAGGCGTTCTGGAGCTCGGTGATCGACGTCAACCTCAAGGCCCCGCAGGTGCTCACCCAGGCCCTGCTGGACGCCGGCAAGCTGCACGACGACGGCCGCGTGGTGCTGCTGGCCTCCATCAGCGGCATCGCCGGCAACCTCGGGCAGACCAACTACGCGGTGAGCAAGGCCGGCCTGATCGGCCTGGCCCAGGCCTGGGCCCCGGCGCTGGGCAAGAAGGGCATCAGCATCAACGCGGTGGCCCCGGGCTTCATCGAGACGCAGATGACCGCGGCCATCCCCCTGACCATCCGCGAGGCCGGCCGGCGCATGAACTCCATGGGCCAGGGCGGCCTGCCCCAGGACGTGGCCGAGGCCGTGGCCTGGTTCGCCCAGCCGGGCAGCGGGGCGGTGAGTGGGCAGGTGTTGCGGGTTTGCGGGCAGAGTTTGCTTGGGGCGTGAGGGCCGGCTCTGCCGGGGGCGCGGATGAGTCCTACGTTATTTCCAGGTGACCTGGGTGTTTCGGTCGAACTCCGCCCCTCTCCCTAACCCTCTCCCTGAAGGGAGAGGGGACCGTTCGGAGCGCTTGGATACTCTGGAGTCAGCCGGCTAGCACAGAGGTTTCCGGCGGAAACCATCACCTTTCTCGGCACGGACTAGCCCCCTCTCCCTTCAGGGCGGGGCGCGCAGCCGAGGGCTGGGGAGAGGGCGCTCTTCAAGGCAAGCACCGAAACCACCGGCAGAACAGCGTTCGCGAGCAAGCTCGCTCCTACGAAGAGCAGGTTTCGGCCAGCGGCCTCATGCCTTCCCGCGCTTGCGGAACTCCACCGGCGTCTCCCCCACCCAGCGTTTGAAAGCTCGGTAGAAGGTACTCGGCTCGGAGAACCCAGTGCGCTCGACGATCACCTCGATGCGCTCGTCGGTCTTCAGCAGCAGTTCCTTGGCCAGGCGGCAGCGGTAGTCGGTGACCAGGTCGTTGAAGCGCACCCCGGCCATGGCCAGGCGCTCGCGCAGGCGCCGGGCCGGCATGTCCAGGCGCGCGGCCACCTGCTCCAGGGTGGCGCCGCCGTCCACCAGCAGCTCGCCGATCAGCTCGCGCACCTTGCGCACCAGGTCCAGGCGCTCCACTTCCGCCAGCTGCCGGCGCGCCAGCGATTCGTGCATGCGCAGCAGCTCCGGCGCGGCGTGGCGCGAGGGCTTGTCCAGCACCGCGGCGTCGAACTCCAGGGCGTAGCGCTCGGCGCCCAGGCGCACCGGGCAGCCATAGACCTGTCGATAACGTTCGGCGGGGGCGCCCTGCTCGTGCATCAGCTGCACCTCGCGGGGCCTGAAGTCGCCTTCGGTGAGCGCGTGGAACAGGCGGATCACCGCGCCGGCGAGCATTTCCGGGAAGTGCCGGTTGGTGCCGGCGCTGTGGCCGAGCAGCAGCACGGCGCGCTCGCCTTCCACTTCCAGGCGGGCGTTGAGGGTGTCGGAGAGCAGGCGCACGTAGCGCAGGGCGTGGCGCAGGCCTTCGCCGAAGGTGGCGCTGGAGAGGAACAGGTATTCCAGCAGCAGGCCGTGGAAGGCCGGCAGGTGCCCGGCCAGGTACAGGCCGACGTGTTCTTCGCCGCATTCCTCGGCGGCGGCCTTCCAGAACAGGTTCTGCGCGCTATGGGGGAAGCGCCCGGCCGGCAGGGCGCCCGGCGGCAGGCCAACCCGGGCGAGCACACGGTCGGGATCGCTGCCGCTGGCGCGCAGCGCGTCGATCACCGGGCGCATCAGCGCCACATCGTCGGTCAGATCGTGCATGGTATTTATTCTGGTTATCCATGAAGCGGGCCCATCTTAGGCAGCTTTCCCACCGCCTCTCAAGTAACACGCCATGGCAGCGGTCGATTTATCCACAAGCCCCATGCCAGAGCCGCCGATTGACCGGCCTGCCGGCAGGCCGCCCCGCCCCGGCCAATGCCCGGCCGGGCCCGGCGGCTAAGCTGAAGGTAATTCCGCTCAGGAGATTGTCGATGCCCAAAGACTGGCTGGACCTGTCCGCCCCACCCGCCCTGCCCGGCCTGTTCCTGCGCGCCGCCGTACGCCGCGGCCTGCGCGGCCGCAGCCTGCCCACCCGCGGCGTGCGCGCGCCGGTGATGGTCGATGCCCGGCACCTGGAGCGCTATCGCCAGGTGTGCGGCTTCAGGAACGACCACCTGCTGCCGCCGACCTACCCGCACATCCTCGCCTTCGGCCTGCAGATGGGCCTGCTCACCGACGCCCGCTTCCCCTTCCCGCTGCTGGGGCTGGTGCACCTGGAGAACCGTATCAGCGTATTGCGCCCGCTCGGCGGCCTGGGCCCGTTCCAGGCCAGCGTGCGGGTGGCCGACCTGCAGCCCCACGACAAGGGCGTGACCTTCAGCCTCGTCACCCAGTTGCACGACCAGCTCGGCCTGCTGTGGGAAGGCGACAGCCGCATCCTGTTCCGCGGCATGCGCCTGGAAGGCTCGCCGCCGGAACGCCAGGAGCCGCCAGAACTGCCGCTGGAGCAGATCGACCACTGGCTGTGCCCGGCGGACATCGGCCGGCGCTACGCCCGGGTGGCCGGCGACTACAACCCCATCCACCTGTCGGCGGCCAGCGCCAGGCTGTTCGGCTTCCCCCGCGCCATCGCCCACGGCCTGTGGAACAAGGCGCGCAGCCTGGCGGCCCTGGGCGAACGCCTGCCGGCGGCCGGCTACCAGGTGGAGGTGCGCTTCCAGAAGCCGGTGCTGCTGCCTTCCAGCGTCACCCTGCTGGCCAGCGAGGTGGCCCCGGCCGGGCAGTTCGCCCTGCGCGGGGCGGACGGCCTGCCGCACATGGCCGGCGCCTGGAAACCGCTCGACGCTTGAAGCGGCGGCGCCGAAGCCGGAAGCTATGGGGCTCCCAAGGAGCCCCCGATGAACCTCGACGAACTCACCGCGCGCCTGCACGCGATCCGCGACCACAACCACTGGAAGCGCTTCCACAGCCCGAAGAACCTGGCCATGGCCGCCAGCGTGGAAATGGCCGAGCTGGTGGAAATCTTCCAGTGGCTGAGCGAGGACGAGTCGCGCCGCCTGCCGGCCGACAAGCTCGCCCACGCCGGCCAGGAGGTCGGCGACATCGTCCTCTACCTGCTGCTGCTCTGCGCCGAACTGGGCCTGGACATGGACCAGGTGGTGCGCGCCAAGCTGGCCGACAGCGAAAGGCGCTTCGTGCATGGCTGACCGGCATTTCGACGAACTGGCCACGCGCTTCGCCGAGAAGATCTACGGCGGCGCCAAGGGCGCCATCCGCCTGGCCGTGCTGCAGGCCGACCTGGCCGAAGCGCTGCCCGAGCGCCCGCTGCGCGTGCTCGACATAGGCGCGGGCCTGGGCCACATGGCGCTGTGGCTGGCCGAGCGCGGCCACCAGGTGACCCTCGCCGAACCCGCCGCGCCCATGCTCGAAGGCGCCCGCCAACGCTTCACCGAGGCCGGCCGCGCGGCCACCTTCATCGAGGCGCCCTGGCAGGAACTGCTAGGCCGCCTCGACGAACCCTACGACCTGGTGCTGTGCCACGCCGTGCTGGAATGGCTGGCCGAGCCCCAGGCCATCCTCCCCGTGCTGCACCAGCTGACCGCCCGCGACGGCTGGCTGTCGCTGGCCTTCTACAACCGCGACGCGCTCATCTACCGCAACCTGCTCAAGGGCCACTTCCGCAAGCTGCGCAAGCAGCGCTTCGCCGGCGAGGGCCAGAGCCTGACGCCGCAGCAGCCGCTGGACCCGCGCGAGCTGGAAGCGGCCATGGCCGCCAGCTGGAACATCGAGGCACGCAGCGGCGTGCGGGTGTTCCACGACTACATGCCGCAGGAGTTCCAGCACAAGGCCGAGCCCCTGGACCTGGTGGAAATGGAACTGGCCTACCGCCGCCACCCGGCCTTCGCCGGCCTGGGCCGCTACCTGCACTGGCTGTGCCGCCCGCGCGAATAGGTGCACAATCGCCGCATCACCGTCGTCGCCCGTGCCCCGGCGCGGGCGGGAGCCCCGCATGTCGCCACGCCTGATCCTGCTGCCGCTGCTCGCCGCACTCGCCGCCTGCCAAAGCCAGAACCCCTACACCAGCCAGTCGCTGCCGCCGCCCCCGGTGCCGGCCCAGGCCAGCGCCCCGGGCTTCGACCCCGGCGCCTACCCGGCCGCGCCACCGGACTACGGGCGCTACCGCTCGTGGAACTGGACCGGCGCGCCCAGCGGCGCCACCACCTATGGCAGCTCGCTGCAGGATGCAGTCAGCGAGGGCCTCGACCAGGTCGGCCTGCGCCCGGCGCGCCCCGGCGCCGCGCCGGACCTGCGGGTGAGCGCGCGGGTCAGCAGCGAGCAGCGCACCCGCCAGGTCACCGATTACTATGGCGGCGGCTACTACGGCGGCTGGAACGATCCCTGGTACGGCGCCTCCATCCCGGTGACGCGGACCTACGTGGTGCAGGTCAACGTGGTGCGCATCGAACTGTACGACGCCCATGACAACCACCCCGTCTGGGACGCCTCGGCCGAATACGAGCCCAGCGGCAACCAGAGCGAGCAGGCCCGGGGGCTGCGCGAGGCGGTGCGCAAGGCGTTGTCGGGCTACCCGCCGCACTGATCGGCACCGTCCGGCTTTGTTGCCAGAAAACTGCGGAATAGGGCCGTTTCGAGACATTTCGGCACTTGCCTTTGCCGACACTCTGAGCTTCGATGAAGACTCTGTCTGGAGTATGCCGACCATGATCCGCCGCCTGCTGTTGCTGGGCCTGCTGCTGGGCCTCGCCGCCTGTGAGACCGTCAACCTCAACCGCGACTACGATTCCAGCCGCGACTTCGCCATGTACCGCAGCTGGGCCTGGGCGCAGCCGGCCTTCGAGTACCGCCCGGACGACCCGCGCATCAAGAGCGACCTCACCGAGCAGCGCATCCTCTCGGCGGTGGCCGACCAGCTCGACCAGCGCGGCCTGCGCCCGGCCCAGGCCGGCGCCGCGCCCGACGTGACGGTGCGCACCTACCTGATCGTCGACCAGCGCCAGGACCAGGTCACCACCTACACCGGCGGCTACTGGAACGGGTACTGGGGTGGCTACTGGGGCGGCCCGGCGATGGCCGAGTCGCGCACCGTGACCTACAAGGTCGCCACCATCCAGGTCGACCTGCTCGACGGCAAGGACGGCAAGCTGGTGTGGCGTGGCAGCGGCGAGCAGATCATGCGCAGCAGCCCGCCGACCCCGGCCGAGCGCGAGGCGGCCATCCGCGAGACCGTGCAGAAGGTCCTCGCCCAGTACCCGCCGCGCGGATGAGCCTGCAGCACCGCCCGGTGGAAGCCGGCGACCTGGCCGAGGTGGCCGGCTTCGTACGTGACGCCGACGAGCTCTTCTACGCCTACCCCAAGGCGCAGTGGCCGTTCAGCGTCGAGCAACTGGCCGCCGCCGTGGCCGAGCGCCGCGCCAGCACCCTGGCCCTGCTCGACGGCCGCGCCGCCGGCTTCGCCAACTTCTACCTGAGCCTGCCGGGCGAATACTGCGCCCTGGGCAACATGATGGTCGCGCCCTGGGCCCGCGGGCACGGCGTGGCGCGCTACCTGATCGGCGTCATGGAAGGCCTCGCCCGGCGCGACTACGCTGCGCCGCTGATGAAGATCTCCTGCTTCAACGACAACGCCGGCGGCCTGCTGCTGTACGCCGGCCTGGGCTACCGCCCGGTGGGCATCGTCGAGCGCCAGGCGCCGGGCGGCCGCCGCGTGGCCCTGGTGCAGATGGAGAAAGCCCTTGAACCCGCCTGACCCACAGCGCGTGCTGATCATCGTCAGCAGCGGCCCGAGCACCCCGGCGCGCTGCGCGGCGCCCTTCTACACCGCCACCCTGCTGGCCTGCATGGACGCCGAGGTGACCCTCTTCCTCAGCGGCGAGGGCGTGCAGCTGGCGCGCCAGGACGTGGTGGACAACCTCTACGCCGCCCCCGGCGGCGAGCCGCTCAGCCACTTCATCCAGCAGGCCAAGGAAGCCGGCGCGCGCCTGCTGATGTGCCGCGCCCCCGGCGTGCCCATCGACGAAAGCGCGCTGATCGACGAAGTCGACGAAATCGCCAGCGGCGGCGAGCTGGCGCGGATGATCCTCGAATACGACCGGGTGCTGACCCTGTGAAGCTGCACGGCCTGGACTTCCCCGACGACCTGCTCTACGCCCCGGACTACAACCTGTGGCTGCGCGAGGAGCCCGACGGCGCCGTGACCCTCGGCCTGAGCGCCTACGGCTGCGCGCTCTACGGGCAGATATTCGCCTTCACCCCCAAGCGCGACGGCTGGCACGTCGAGCGCGACCGCAGCTTCGGCGTGGTCGAGTTCGCCAAGGCCGCCTCCTCGGCGCGCAGCCCGCTGGCCGGCACCCTGCTGGTGAGCAACGAGGAAGTGCAGCGCCGCCCCGGCCTGATCAACCTCGACTGCTACGGCGAAGGCTGGATGGTGCGCCTGCGCCCGGACGACTGGGCCGCCGCGCGCACCGGCTTCGTCAGCGGCCAGGCGGCGCTGGACGCCTTCGCCGAACGCATGCGCCTGGACGCCTTCGACCCCCGGGGCGACGACGTCCAGGCCCTGCGCCGCGACTGAGCTTAAGCAAGCCGTAAGCATCGCCGGTCTAACCTGGGCGACCGCAAGCTCCCCCACAGAAGGAGTCCGCCATGCCCCGGCTTCCCGCCCTCGTCCTCGCTCTACTCGCCCTCTCCGGCTGCGCCGGGCAGAGCAGCTACAACCTCGGCGCCATCGAGTCGCCGGTGAAGGAATCCTTCGGCCTCGACGACCTCGAACGCCAGCCCATGATGGGCGCGCAGTTCCAGCAGCAGGGCGGCTTCTCGTCCCAGCAGCAGCGCCTGCTGATGGGCCCGTGAGCACGCTCTAGTCCACCCGGAAGCCCGCCAGCTGCTGCTGTTGCTCCACCGCCAGGCGGGCCAGTTCCAGGCTCGCGGCGGCGCTCTGTCCGGCGTTCTCCACCACGCTCTGGATGCTGTCGTTGAGCTGGGTGATGTTCTGGCTGATCTCGTGGGCCACCGCGGTCTGCTCCTCGGTGGCGGTGGAAATCTGCGCGTTGCCGTCGGCGATGCGGTCGATGGCGTTGGCGATGTGCCGCAGCGCCTCGCCGGACTCGCGCGAATGCCGCACGCTCTCCCCGGCCCGCTCGCGGGACTCCTGCATCACCCCCACGGCCTGGCGCGCGCCATTCTGCAGCGCGTCGATCATGCCGCGGATCGACTCGGTGGCCTTCTGCGTATTGCTCGCCAGGCTGCGCACCTCGTCGGCCACCACGGCGAAACCGCGCCCGGCCTCGCCGGCCCGCGCCGCCTCGATGGCGGCGTTGAGCGCCAGCAGGTTGGTCTGCTCGGCGATGCTCTGGATCACCCCCAGCACGCTGCCGATCTCGTCGCTCTGGCTGTGCAGGCGGTCGATCACCCCGGCGCTCTCCTGCACCGCCTGGGACAGCCGCTCGATGGCTCCCAGGTTGGCCTCCACCAGCTCGGTGCCCTGGTGCGCCTCGCGGCGCACGTCCTCGGCCACCCGCGCCATGTCCAGGGCGTTCTCCGCCACCTGCTGCACCGCGGCGCTCATCTCGTGCACGGCGGTGGCAACCATGGCGGTCTGCTCGCCCTGGCCGTTGGCGGCATCGCTGACCTGGGCGCTGATGGCGCTCATCTGCTCCGAAGCGCTGGCCAGCTGCACGGAGGCGCCGCCCAGGTGGCGGATCAGCCGCTGGAAGTGCTCGAGCATGGTGTTGAAGGCCCGGGCGGTCTGCGCCAGCTCGTCGCGGCCCACGGCCTCGGCGCGCAGGCTCAGGTCGGAATTGCGCTGCACCGTGGCGATCACCCGGCTCAGCTGCTCCAGCGGGCGGTTGATGGAACGGCTGACCAGCAGGCTGAACAGCAGCATGCCGACCAGCACCACCACGGCGATGACCACGAAGCTGTGCTTCATCGCCTGGTAGCGCGCGGTGGAGGCCTGGTTCAGCGCATCGCCCTCGCGGACCTGCAGCTGCGCCAGCTCCTCCAGCGCGTCCCCCAGCGGGTCGAAGGCCGCATACAGGCGCCGCACGAAGCTGCCGTCGCTCTCGCTGCGCAGGCTGCCGTCGGTCTGCCCCAGCAGCGCCTCCACCAGCTTGTCCACCTCGGCCATGCGCGCGCGGATGCCGGCCACCATCTGCCGCTCGGCATCGGTCATCTTGCTGCCCTGGACGATGCCCCAGGAGTCCTCGATGCTCGTCCGCGCCTCGCCGATGGCGCCACGCAGCGCCTCCACGTCGACCACCCCGGCGCGGTACTTGTGCAGCGCATCCACCATGTTCACGGCATAGGCGTTGGAAATCAGGTTGAGCCGGTTCACCGGCCGCATGCGGTCGCTGAACAGCTCGTCGAAGTCATCATTGAGCTGGCCGGCGTTGTAGGCCGCCAGCGCCATCACCCCGGCCAGCACCAGCAGGGGCAGGAACGCCAGCGACAGCAGGCGGGTACGTACGCGGAACTGGTTGAGCATCGCATCTCTCCTGGGCTGCTCGAACTCGTGCGCGGACCACGCCACCGCGATCCGCTCGTCTCGGCGAATGGATCGGCCTTCCAGGGGAGAACTGGACCTGAGGGTTAAGTAGGAAACATCCCTCCATTTCGAGAGACGCTTCCCAGGAAAGGGCTGCTAGGGTGAAAGAAACCCCACGCCCGGGAGGCCGGATGCTCCGCCAAGCCCTCGCCCTGCTCCTGCTGCTGGCCAGCCTCGGCGCCAGCGCCGACCAGCCGGCGCAACCCGGCTTCGTCTACCTCGACCAGGTCCTGAAGAACGCCCGCTACGAAGCGCGCTACTACAGCGGCGACAACTTCGTCGGCACCCGCATCGACGGCTACGAGAGCCCGCGGGTGATCCTCACGAAAGAAGCGGCCACGGCCCTGGCCGACGTGGAACGCGACGTCGCCCTGAGCGGCCTGCAACTGAAACTCTTCGACGGCTACCGCCCGCAACGCGCCGTGGCCCACTTCCAGCGCTGGGCCGCGGACCTGGCCGACACCCGCACCAAGGAGCGCTATTACCCGCAACTGGACAAGGTGGCGCTGTTCCGCGACGGCTACATCGCCAGGAAGTCCGCCCACTGCCGCGGCAGTACCGTGGACCTGACACTGGTCGACGCCAGCACCGGCCAGGAACTGGACATGGGCAGCCACTTCGACTTCTTCGGCCCCATCTCCCACCACGGCACCGGCCTGATCACCGTGCAACAGACACGCAACCGCGAAACCCTGCGCAGCGCCATGCAACGCCACGGCTTCGAGCCCTACGCCAACGAGTGGTGGCACTACACGCTGAAGCAGGAGCCCTACCCGAACACCGCCTTCGACTTCCCCGTGAAATAGCCTGCCGGCTTTTCGTAGGAGCGAGCTTGCTCGCGAATGGAGCTTGCCGGCGAGCGTGGGAGGTGGGCTTTAGAGCGCCCTCTCCCTAACCCTCGGCTGCGCGCCCCGCCCTGAAGGGAGAGCGGACCGTTCGGCGTGCTTGACTGTTATGGAGTTAGCCGGCAGCACTAAAGGTTCTCAGCTGAAACCATTTGTTCTCTCGGCACGGACAAGCCCCCTCTCCCTTCAGGGAGAGGGCTGGGGAGAGGGCAAGACGTCAATCCCCGCACCAAGCTCCCAGGCGAAACACCGTTCGCGAGCAAGCTCGCTCCTACAAGAGCATGGCCAGCCCGCCCACCTCAGGAATAGGCTCAGCCAGAACCTGCAAACGGGAAGCCCCATGAGCACCGTCGACGACCAGACCAACCCACACGCCAGCGAACAAAGGACGCAAGACCGCCATCGCTTGCGAAACCTCCTTCTAGCCGGCGCCGAATCCGCTCCCACAGGGCACGCCGATGCGGCCTTCTTCGAGCACCTGCGCAACCGAATCAAGGAACAGCGGAAGAAGCCCGAACAACGACGATGAACCTGCACACCAGCCCGAACGTCGAACGACAGCCCCTCAACCAGGAAACCCCATGACCCAGCCCCCACCTTCGACGGTCAACGCTGGAGCAACGCCGAAGCCGACCGCATCGAACTGGCCGAAGCCAACCCGGACTGGCCCCGGCGCTTCGCCGAGGAAGCCGACGCCATCGCCGGCGCCCTGGCCCTGCCCGGCCTGAAGATCGAGCACTTCGGCAGCACGGCGGTGCCCGGCCTGAAGGCCAAGCCGATCATCGACATCCTCCTGCTACCGCCGCCGGGGGCCGACTGGCAAAGCCTGGTCGCCCCGCTGGAAGCCCTCGGCTACCAGTACTGGCGCGACAACCCGGCGCCGCAGCGGATGTTCTTCGTCAAGGGCATGCCGCCGCTGGGCCAAGGCCGCACCCACCACCTCCACGTGATGAACCTGGCCGACGCCGACCGCCACCTGATCTTCCGCAACTGGCTGCGCAACCATCCGCAGGACGCGGCCGAGTACCAACGCCTCAAGGAACAACTGGCAGAACGCTTCCCCACCGACCGCGAGGCCTACACGCAAGGCAAGGACGAACTGGTAGCGCGGATACTGGGCAAGGCACTGCGCGAACGGCAGATGAACGAGGCGGGCGGATCGGTACAGGGAGCCAGGACGTAGGATGGGTGGAGCACGCAGCGATACCCATGCGGCCGACGATGGGTATCGCTGCGCTCAACGCCATCCTACGCGGTGCAATACCCGCGGGTTCGCCACTAGAATCCAACCATCCCACAGGACTCGGTGAACCTCATGAAGAAATGGATTCTGCTGATTGCCCTCGCCCTGCTCGCCTGGCAGTACATGGACAACCCGTCCTGGCAGAACCATTTCTCCCGCTCGAAACCGGCCCCGATGAGCGTCGCGGAAGACGCCAACGCCCCCACCACGGACCTGATGCCACCAGCGGTAAGCATCCCCTCCGATAGTCCCACCCTCGATGCTCGCTGCGATGGCCGCAAATACTGCTCGCAAATGACTTCCTGCGCCGAGGCCAAGGCGTTTCTGCGCAGCTGTCCGGGGATGAAGATGGATGGAGACGGCGATGGGATTCCCTGCGAGGAGCAGTGGTGCAGGATGTAGCAGTCCGCCACAGGAAGGGTGCTGCCGGGGTTACAGGGGAAATGGCGGAAGGCAGTGGGAGTCGAACCCACCCAGGAACGGCTGCCGTCCCCCACCGGGTTTGAAGCCCGGCCACGCCACCGGGCGTGATTGCCTTCCATATTGATCTACAAGGCTTTTTCGCCAGCTTCCGTTGCCGACTCCGGTGGAGTGTCGAAGAAGTGTCGAAAATCCCTGGACGCATCACTGCCAAGAACAGCAATGCTGTTTCTTCCATCAAGAGCCCGGAACAACAGCCATTTCACTTAAGGCTCATAGTCTTCCGGCGGCTCGAAGCAATAAAACCTTCCATCCAGCCAGGGCTCGACTATATCCACTTTCAATGTGCGGATGTAGCTTTGGAAGCGCGAGTCCTTATGTGCATGAGGGCCGAATACGGACAACATCAAATAACGATTTTCCGGGCGGTCCTGCGCATAGAGCAGCCACAAGTCATGCTCGGACTCGCTCTCTTTCACAGTGCGTTTGAAGGGGTCACCGATTTTGCTCCAGCGCAGCAGGACCACTCGGCTATCGGTCAACTGGACATGACCGAAAGGCACCTGCCAAAGAGAGGCATCACGCCCCCAATGGAGCGGATGAATATCGCAGACCTTCAGGTTGTAGAAATCGACGTACAGGTCGTGCCAGGCGGGGAGGCTCATGAAGCTGTCGGTTACGAAGACTCGCGCAATCGACACGCAACCTCACTTGGAGTCCGGAAGCTTCCCGGTCTCGACAAAGTACTGATATTGGGCATCACCGGCACGCGCGGCCTGTTCCACGACCGCGAGCGGATCACGCGCGCCCTTCTTGGTCCTGGGCTTGGGCTTGCCGGTAGGTTTGGCCGCAGGCTGGCCAACAAGGTGCATCACCATAAAATCCCTCCTGAAACGGGGATTGCAATATTCACCATGGTAAGCGCTGATGCTTTTTTGAGCAATCGAGCCTGCCCTGCCGCCATTAGCCTTGCGGTCCCGGTGATCACCATGATGGCGGTGGTTAGGGAGTTTGCTCTGCACTGACACCTGCGCCCAGCGCCAACGCCGAATCCTCGCGAATCCGCCTTTCACTGCCGAAGCGCCGGGTAAAGCCAATGCGGTCGAAGTACTCCAGCAACTGGATGCTGCGCTTGCGCCCTATGCCGATGCGGTCGCGGAAGGCGGCGGCGCGGATCAGGTCTTGTTCGGTGCGTAGCTGCAGGGCTTGTTGGGCCAGTTGGCGGATCGTTTCGTCGGGGTAGAACAGGTCTTTCACCACCTGGTGCAGTTGGCCCAGGCGGGCAAGTTTGCGCAGCAGCAGGCGCATGGCGGCTTCGTCGACTTGCAGTTCGCGGGCCAGGTCGCGGGTCCAGGGGGGGTCGTAGGCGCCGGCGAGCAGCAGCGGCCAGAGGCGTTGGCGCAGGGCTTCGTCTTCGGTGCCGAGTTGTACGCGGTGGTCCGGCAGGTGCAGCCAGGGGCCGCTGCTTTCCACGGCCTGGCTGGCCAGGGCCTGTTCCAGCAGGGCGATGAAGACTGGGCGTTCCAGCTGCGCGAAGGCGTAGCGGCGCAGGCGGTCGCGGTCGGGGCCGAGTTCGTCGGGTTGTTCGGCGTGAAAGCGGGCCAGGGCTTGCAGCAGCTGTTCGCCGAGGGCGCGCCAGCGTTCGCCGGTGAACAGGCGGGGGCCGCCACGGGTGGTGATTTCCACCAGTTCGGCGGGCAGCCGCCAGCTTTCGCGGGGGCGGTTGAACTGGCGCGCCAGCAGCTTGGGGTCGAGGCCGTTGTCGGCGTGTTCGAGCAGCACCGGCAGGGCCTGTTCCAGGCTTTCGCCGCGCAGGGCCTGGAGTTGCGCCAGGCGTTCGGGGCTGCGGCGGTTGCGGGCCGGGGCGAAGGGGTCGAGCACGCGGCCGCCGCCGAGGGTGCGTTGGGCGGACTGGTCGCGCAGCACCAGGCGGTCGCCGTGCACGGTTTGCACGGGAGCGTTCAGCACAAGCTGCGCGAAGGCCCTTTCGCCCGGCGCCAGGCGCTCGTCTTCCAGCAGGGCGACGCGGCCGGTGACGTCCTGGGCGCCCAGGTGCACGTGCAGCGGCGTCCAGTGGGCCAGGGCGCGGGGTTCGCCGGGGAGCAGCTGCAGGTCGATGTCGATGCGGGTGGTGGGCGCGTGCAGTTCCGGCGCCAGCAGCCAGTCGCCGCGTTTGACCTGGTCCGGGCCGAGGCGGTCGCCGGAGAGGTTGACCGCCACCCGCTGGCCGGCGTGGGCCTGTTCGGCGGCGCGGTTCTGCGCGTGCAGGCCGCGCACGCGCACCGGGCGGCCGGCATTGCCGAGGAGGAGTTCGTCGCCCACCTTCAGGCTGCCGGAGAAGGCCGTGCCGGTGACCACCAGGCCGGCGCCGCTGACGCTGAAGGCGCGGTCCACGGCCAGGCGGAAGCCGCCTTGGCTGGAGCGCTCATGGACCTCGCGGGCGGCCTTGGCCAGGGCCTGGCGCAGGGCGTCCACACCTTCCCCGGTGACGCTGGAAACCGGGTAGATCGGCGCGTCGGCCAGCGGCCCCGCAGCCAGCAGGCTTTCCACTTCGGCACGGGCCTCGGCCAGGCGCTGCGGGCTGACGCGGTCGGCCTTGTTCAGCGCCACCAGGGCGCGGGGGATGCCAAGCAGTTCGACGATGGCCAGGTGCTCGCGGGTCTGTGGCATCACGCCGTCGTCTGCGGCCACCACCAGCAGCACCAGGTCGATGCCGCTGGCGCCGGCCAGCATGTTGTGGACGAAGCGCTCGTGGCCGGGCACGTCGATGAAGCCGGTGAGGCTGCCGTCGCCCAGGTCGGCGTAGACGTAGCCCAGGTCGATGGTGATGCCGCGCTCGCGCTCGGCCGGGCGGCGGTCGCCCTCCACGCCGGTGAGCACGCGCAGCAGGGCGGTCTTGCCGTGGTCGATGTGGCCGGCGGTTCCGACGATCAAGCCGCGCCCTCCGCCAGCAGGGGCAGTTGGGCGAGGAAGGCGGCCTCGTCGTCGAGCTGGCGCAGGTCGAGCCACAGGGCGTCGTCGTCGATGCGCCCGAGCACCGGGATCGGCAGGCCGCGCAGGCGTTCTTCCAGCTCGCGCAGGGCGCGGCCGCGCAGGCGCTTGTTGCTCTGCGGGCGCAGGGCCAGGGCGGCGCTGGGCAGGCGCGCCACCGGCTGGGCGCCACTGCCGATCATGCCCAGGGCGGCTTCCGCGCTCACCGCCCAGCCTGCGCCCAGTTGCGCGGCGAGCAGCGGCGCCAGGCGCGTGGCCTGGGCCTGGATGTCGGCCTGCGGGCGGCTGAGCAGGCGCAGGGTGGTGAGGCGTTCGGCCAGGCGGTCGGGGTCGCGGTACAGGCCGAGCACGGCTTCCAGCGCGGCGAGGGTCAGCTTGTCGACGCGCAGGGCGCGCTTGAGCGGGTTCTTCTTGATCCGCCCGATGAGTTCCCTGCTGCCGAGGATGAGCCCGGCCTGGGGGCCGCCGAGCAGTTTGTCGCCGCTGAAGGTGACGATGTCGGCGCCGTCCTTCAGGGCTTCCTGCACCGTCGGTTCCTTGGGCAGGCCCCAGCGGGTCAGGTCGACCAGGGTGCCGCTGCCCAGGTCTTCCAGCAGCGGCAGGCCGTGGGCGTGGGCGATGCCGGCGAGGTCGCGGGTGGCGACGCTGGCAGTGAAGCCCTGCACGCTGTAGTTGCTGGTGTGCACGCGCATCAGCAGGCCGCTGCGCGGGCCGATGGCGGCTTCGTAGTCCTTGGCGTGGGTACGGTTGGTGGTGCCGACCTCCACCAGCTTCACACCGGCGCGGGCCATGATGTCGGGGATGCGGAAGGCGCCGCCGATCTCGATCAGCTCGCCGCGGGAGATGATGCCTTCCTTGCGCGCGCCCAGGCTGTTGAGCGCCAGCAGCACGGCGGCGGCGTTGTTGTTGACCACGGTGACCGCCTCGGCGCCGGTGAGCTCGCGGATCAGCCCGGTGATGAGGTCGTCGCGGTCGCCGCGCTTGCCGCTGGCCAGGTCGAACTCCAGGTTCAGCGGGTAGCGCGCGGCCAGGGTGATGGCTTCGATGGCCTCGTCCGGCAGCAGGGCGCGGCCGAGATTGGTGTGCAGCACGGTGCCGGTGAGGTTGAACACCCGGCGCACGCGGCTGGCGTGGTGCGCGGCCAGGCGTTCGCCGGCGCGGCCGGCGAGCACCGCTTCGCTCAGTTCGATGGCGGCGAGCTGGCCGTGGCGGGCCGGCTCGCGCAGTTCGTCGAGCAGGTCGCGCAGGGTGCCGAGCAGGGCTTCGCGGCCGTAGCGCTGTTGCAGGGGGGCGCAGGCCGGGCTGCGCAGCAGGCGGTCGATGGAGGGCAGGCGGGCGGAGGTCATGCGCGGTCCTGTCTGTCGTCACGGGGCGATTTGGGTGGGCGGCGGGCGATGGGTATCGTCGCAGGCTCCTCCCCCCATCCTACGGGTGGGGGCCTGGTTGCAGTCTAGGTCAGTCGGAGCCGCCCGGGGACAACAGCAGGTTGGGCGCGCTGCGCAGGTAGCCCTCCTCGGCCAGGCGCACGTCCAGGGCCAGGCTGGCGAGGTCGTCGGCCTGGGGCTCGGCGGCCTCGTCGTGCTCCAGGTAGCACTGCTTGAGGTAGCTCTGGCAGTTGGGGCAGACCTCTGCACGCAGCGGGGCGCGGATGACCTCGCGGCTGTCGTGCTGCTCCGACAGGTAGAACAGCCCCTTGCTCTGCCGGCAGTGGCTGCACTTGATGCGCACGTAGTGCCACTGGCAGGAGCACAGCGAGCAGGCCAGGTAGCGCAGGCCGTTGTACTTGCCGCGGTTGTGGATGACGCCGGCCACCGGCGGCGAGCCGCAGGCCGGGCAGAGGGTCTGTTCCTCGCGCTCGCTGAGCAGGCCTTCGGGCAGGCGCAGCAGCCAGTGGCTGAAGGCGACCTGCAGGGTGGCGCCGAGGAAGGGCACCAGGGCCGCCGGCAGCAGGTCGAACTGGCCGTTGAGCAGCGCCAGGGCCCAGGCCTTGCGCTGGCCGGCGTCGGCCTTGCGCAGCTGTTGCAGGGCGTTGGCGATGGGGCTGGCCGGGGTGGTGGCGAAGGCCTCCAGCAGCGGCTCGAGCAGGGCCAGCCAGGCGCCTTCGCGCACCAGCACCTCGAAGCCCAGCGGCGGCATGCCGTGTTCGACGCTGCGGCGCAGGGCGGCCTCGTCGGGCATGGGCAGCGTGGGTGGGGCGTCGAGCAGGTTCTGCTGGATGTCGCACAGCTCGGCCAGCAGGCTCAGGTAGTCGCCCAGGGGGTGGCCTTCGGCGAGCTGGCGCAGGCGCTGGCCGCGCTGGGCGAAGAGTTGCGCCGGGGGCAGCCTGAGGAACGGGGGGATGTTGGCGGCGGCTTCGATCTGGCCGGGTTCGAGGATTTGGCCTGGCACGCAGGACTCCTTTGCGATGGGCTTTGGAGAGGGGTTGAAGATCGTGCCCTGGGCTGGCGCGGGTTCCCTCTCCCTAGCCCTCTCCCTGAAGGGAGAGGGGATTGTTCGGTGCATGGGTTGGATTACTGTGCTCGTCCCATTGATGGGTATCGCTGCGCTCAACGCCATCCTGCGGGTGGTGCGGGGCGGTCAGTGGCCCTCGCCCTTGTCCACGCTCTTCAGCCAGGCGGCGTGGTGCTTGCGCGCCCAGGCGCGGCTGACCCAACCATAGAGCATCGCGCCCATGGAGCCCTTGACCCAGATGCCGGCGTAGATGTGCACGATGATGCTGCTGACCAGCACGAAGGCGGCGAAGGCGTGCAGCAGTGCGGCCAGGCGGATGACATCGATGCCGAACCAGGCGCTGAAGTACTGGCGCCAGATCACGAAGCCGGTCACCAGCAGCACCAGCATGCACAGCAGCAGGGTCCAGAACAGCAGTTTCTGCCCGGCGTTGTAGCGGCCCACCGCGGGGAGGTTCTCCTCGTGGTTGCCGATCACGTCGCGCCACTGCTTCAGCCATTGCACGTCGCTGCGGTCGAGCAGGTTGTGGTGGGCGAAGCGCAGCACCAGGCCGAGGAAGAACACGAACATCGCCAGCCCCAGGAAGGGGTGCAGGATGCGCGTCCAGGGCCCGCCGCCGAACAGCTGGCTGAGCCAGAACAGCGCCGGGTGGAACAGCGCCAGCCCCGACAGGCCGGCGAGGATGAAGAAGATCGCCACCAGCCAGTGGTTGCTGCGCTCGTTGGCGGTATAGCGTTGGATGTCTTTTTTCATGCTGCTCTCCCGGCCGCGCTCCCGGGGGAGCGCGGCGGTTCGTCATGGCCGCTCAGCGCGGGTCACGCGGGTCATAGCTGTGTACCGAGGGGTCGACCTTGTGCACCGGCGCTTCCGGCCCAGGCCCCGGCTCCTCGTCCTCTTCCGTGCGGTTGGGGCCGATGCGGGTGTAGTGGAAGAACCCGGCAAGCACCACCGCGCCCATGGCCAGCAGGCCCAGCGGCTTGGTGATGCCCTTCCACAGACTGACCATCGGGCTGATGGCCGGCTTGTCGGGCAGGCCGGCGTACAGCGAGGGCTGGTCGTTGTGGTGCAGCACGTACATCACGTGGGTGCCGCCCACCCCTTCGGGGTCGTACAGGCCGGCGTGCTCGAAGCCGCGCGACTTGAGGTCCTCGATGCGTTCGGCGGCGTGTTCCTTCATGGCGTCCTTGGTGCCGAAGACGATGGCCCCGGTCGGGCAGGTCTTCACGCAGGCCGGTTCCATGCCCACGCTGACGCGGTCGGAACACAGGGTGCACTTGTAGGCCTTGTGGTCCTTCTGCGAGATGCGCGGGATGTTGAACGGGCAGCCGGTGATGCAGTAGCCGCAGCCGATGCAGTGGTCCTGGTTGAAGTCGACGATGCCGTTGGCGTACTTCACGATCGCCCCCGGGCTCGGGCAGGCCTTCAGGCAGCCCGGCTCGGCGCAGTGCATGCAGCCGTCCTTGCGGATCAGCCATTCGAGGTTGCCGTTGGGGTTCTCGTGCTCGGTGAAGCGCATCACCGTCCAGGAGTCGGCCGTCAGGTCCAGCGGGTTGTCGTACACCCCGTGGTTGTGGCCCACCTCGTCGCGCAGCTCGTTCCACTCCGAGCAGGCCACCTGGCAGGCCTTGCAGCCGATGCACTTGGATACGTCGATGAGCTTGGCCACCTCCTGCTGGTTGCGCACCGAGGGCATCGGCGTGGTGGTGGCCGAACGGGCATGGATGTCCTGGGTGCTCATGCCTCACCTCCGCTGATTTTCTCGACGTTGACCAGGAACGACTTGAACTCCGGCGTCTGCGTGTTGCCGTCGCCGACGAAGGGCGTCAGGGTGTTGGTCAGGTAGCCGTTGCGGGCCACCCCGGCGAAGCCCCAGTGCAGCGGGATGCCGACGTGGTGCACGGTCTTGCCGTCGACCTGCAGCGGGCGGATGCGCTTGGTCACCACCGCCACGGCCTTGATGTAGCCGCGGTTGGAGGAGACCTTCACGCGGTCGCCGGCCGCTATCCCCAGCTGCTTGGCCAGCGCCTCGCCGATCTCGACGAACTGTTCCGGCTGGGTGATCGCATTCAGGCGGCAGTGCTTGGTCCAGAAGTGGAAGTGTTCGGTGAGGCGGTAGGTGGTGGCCGCATAGGGGAACTCGTCGGCCTTGCCGAAGACTTCCATGTCGTTCTTGAACACCCGCGCGGCCGGGTTGCTGGTGGCCTTGGGGTTGTCCTTGTGCAGCGGGTTGATGCCGATGGGCGTCTCGAACGGCTCGTAGTGCTCGGGGAAGGGCCCTCGGCCATCTTGTCCACGGCGAAGAAGCGCGCCACCCCCTCGGGGTTCATGATGAAGGGGTTCATGCCCGCTTCCGGCGGCACGTCGGCCTTGTAGTCGGGCACGTCGGTGCCGCCCCAGGCCGTGCCGTTCCACCACACCAGGCGTTTCTTGAGCGGGTCCCACGGCTTGCCGGAAAGGTCGGCCGAGGCGCGGTTGTAGAGGATGCGCCGGTTGGCCGGCCAGGCCCAGGCCCAGCCGAGGGTCTGGCCCATGGCGTAGGGGTCGGCGTTGTCGCGGCGGGCCATCTGGTTGCCCTGGGCCGTCCAGGAACCGGCGAAGATCCAGCAGCCGCTGGCGGTGCTGCCGTCGTCGCGCAGCAGCGCGAAGCCGGGCAACTGCTCGCCGGCCTTGGCCAGGACCATGCCGTTCTTCGGGTCCACCAGGTCGGCCAGGGCCTTGCCGTTGAACTCCTTGGCCAGCTCTTCGGGGCTCGGGTCGTCCGGCCGCAGGTAGGGCCAGTCGAGGCCGAGGATGGCATCGGGGAACTTGCCGCCCTCCTTCGCGTACAGCGTGCGCAGGCGATGGTACAGCCCGGCCATGATGGCGATGTCCGGGCGCGCCTGGCCCGGCGGCTCGCCGCCCTTCCAGTGCCACTGCAGCCAGCGCCCGGAGTTGACGATGGAGCCGTCCTCCTCGGCGAAGCAGGTGGTGGGCAGGCGGATCACCGTGGTCTGGATGGCCTGGGTGTCGACGTTGTTGAAGTCGCCGGCGTGGCGCCAGAACTCGGAGGTCTCGGTGGCCAGCGGGTCCATGATCACCAGCCACTTGAGCTTGGCCAGCGCGGCGCCGACCTTGCCCTTGTTGGGGAAGGAGGCGATGGGGTTGAAGCCCTGGCAGAAGTACCCGTTGACCTTGCCCTGGTACATCATGTCGAACACCCGCAGCACGTCGTAGCCGGCGCCGGGCATGTCGAGCTTGGGCAGCCAGTCGTAGCACCAGTTGTTCTCGGCCGTGGCGGCCTTGCCGAACCAGGACTTCATCAGGCTGACGTGGAACTTGCCGTAGTTCTGCCAGTAGGACAGCTGCCCCGGGCGCAGCGGCTTGGCGGTGCGCTTGGCGATGTAGGCGGCGTAGTCCTGCTCGGCGTCCATGGCCAGGGTGAGGTAGCCGGGCAGCGAGTTGGACAGCAGCCCCAGGTCGGTCAGGCCCTGGATGTTGGAGTGGCCGCGCAGCGCGTTCATGCCTCCGCCGGGCATGCCGATGTTGCCCAGCAGCAGCTGCACCATGGCGCCGGTGCGGATCATCTGCGCGCCCACCGAGTGCTGCGTCCAGCCCAGGGCGTACATGATGGTCATGACCTTGTCCGGCCGCGAGGTCTCGGCGATCTCGGCCCAGACCTTGAGCATCATGTCCTTGGGCGTGCCGCAGATGTTGCTGACCACGTCCGGCGTGTAGCGGCTGTAGTGCTGGCGCAGCAGGTTGAACACGCAGCGCGGGTGCTGCAGCGTGGGGTCGACCTTGGCGAAGCCGTCCTCGCCGCGCTCGTAGTTCCACGAGGACTTGTCCGGGTAGCTGCGCTTCTCGGCGTCGTAGCCGTTGAACAGGCCATCCTCGAAGCCGAAGCCTTCCTGCACGATGAAGGCCGCGTCGGTGTAGTGCTCGACGTATTCCTTCTGGTACTTGCCGTTTTCGATCAGGTAGCTGATCAGCCCGCCGAGGAAGGCGATGTCCGTCCCCGTGCGGATGGGCGCGTAGTAGTCGGCCACCGAGGCCGAGCGGGTGAAGCGCGGGTCCACCACCAGCAGGCGCGCCTTGTTGTGCGCCTTGGCTTCGGTCACCCACTTGAAGCCGCAGGGGTGCGCCTCGGCCGCGTTGCCGCCCATGATGAGGATCAGATCGGCATTCTTGATGTCGGTCCAGTGGTTGGTCATGGCTCCACGGCCAAACGTCGGGGCAAGACTTGCCACCGTCGGGCCGTGTCAGACACGCGCTTGGTTATCGAACCCCAGGATGCCGAGGGAGCGCACCACCTTGTGGGTGATGTAGCCGGCTTCGTTGGAAGACGCCGAGGCGGCCAGGAAGCCGGTGGTCAGCCAGCGGTTCACCGTCTGGCCCTGGGCGTTCTTCTCGATGAAGTTGGCGTCGCGGTCGTCCTTCATCAGCCGGGCGATGCGGTCCAGCGCCTCGTCCCATTCGATGCGCTTCCATTCACTGGAACCCGGCTCGCGGATCTGCGGGTACTTCAGGCGGTTGGGGCTGTGGACGAAGTCGAGCAGGCCCGCGCCCTTCGGGCAGAGGGTGCCGCGGTTGACCGGATGGTCGCCGTCGCCCTCGATGTGGATGATGTTCTGGGTGACGTTCTTGGCCGCATCCCCCTGGCTGTACATGAGGATGCCGCAGCCTACCGAGCAGTAGGTGCAGGTGTTGCGGGTCTCGGTGGTGCGTTCGAGCTTGAAGTGGCGAATCTGTTCGGCGAAGGCTTCCGGTGGCGCCATGCCGAGGGCCGCAAGGCTGGATCCTCCAAGGCCGACGGCGGCGACCTTGAAGAATTGCCGACGGTTCATGTCCATCGTGCGTCTCCTGATCAGGCAAAGGGCGCCCAGTACCTGGCCAGGCGCCTCTGATTAAAAGATAGCCAACCTGACGCATTGCGCCAGGCCGCGCCAGCAGGCGCGGCCGAGCACTCTGCCTGAAAAGGCCGAGCCGCTTCCCTGACCCACGTCAGCCCGCGCAGGCCTACTCAGCGGAAATAAAGCAGTACCTGCAAATCGGTACGCGAGGGGTAGGAACAGATCAATTGGCCGTCGTCGCCCAGGCAGGAGGGCTGCAGGTCCTGGTTGACGGTCTCGTGCAGGCCCAGCAGGAGCAGGCCCAGCAGCGCGGCGAGCAGGTAGTGGCGGTAGTGCCGCAGGTGCTTTCTTCTTGTGCCGTTCATGACAACCTCCCGCGGAAGCCGGTCAAGGAACCGGGGATGGCGAAAGCTGCCTTCCCGCTCTTTCCAGTGTGTGCCCGCCACGCCGGCTGTCAAGCGCGGCGGCTTGGCCCAAATGCCCGGCGCGGCCGTCAGCCGGGCCGTTCACCGGCGCCGCGCAACTTCCTATGGTGCCGTCATCGCCCTGCCGATGAGGCCAGCATGCACGCCACCGACGCCAGCCCCTACCCCCACCTGCTCGCCCCGCTGCAGATCGGCCCGCTGCACCTGCGCAACCGCGTGGTGATGGGCTCCATGCACACCGGCCTGGAGGACCGCCTGTGGGACTTCGGCAAGCTCGCCGCCTACTACCGCGAGCGCGCCCGCGGCGGCGTGGGGCTGATCGTCACCGGCGGCTTCGCGCCCAACCGCGAGGGCTGGCTGCTGCCGCTGGGCAGCGACCTCACCAGCAGCCTGCAGGTGCCGGCGCACCGCCGCCTGACCCGGGCGGTGCACGCCGAGGGCGGGCGCATCCTGCTGCAGATCCTCCACGCCGGGCGCTACGGCTACCACCCGCTGGTGGTCTCGGCCTCGGCGCTCAAATCGCCGATCAGCTGGTTCGCCCCGCGCGAGCTGTCCAAGCGCGGCATCGCCCGTACCATCGCCGCCTTCAGCCGCTGCGCGCGCCTGGCCCGCGCCGCCGGCTACGACGGCGTGGAGATCATGGGCAGCGAAGGCTACCTGCTGAACCAGTTCCTCTGCCCGCGCGGCAACCGCCGCCGCGACCGCTGGGGCGGCAGCCTGGAGAACCGCATGCGCCTGCCGCTGGAGATCGTCCGGCGCATCCGCCGCGCGCTGGGCGAGCGCTTCGTCATCGGCTTCCGCCTGTCGCTGCTCGACCTGGTGGAAGGCGGCAACACCTGGGACGAGGTGTGCCAGGTGGCGTTGGCGCTGCAGGAGGCCGGCGTCGATGTGCTCAACAGCGGCTTCGGCTGGCACGAGTCGCGGGTGCCGACCATCGTCACCTCGGTGCCGCGGGCGGCCTTCGCCGAGGTGACCGCGCGCCTGCGCCGCGAACTGCGCATCCCGCTGATCGCCAGCAACCGCATCAACACCCCGGAAGTGGCCGAGGCGCTGCTCGCCAGCGGCCAGGCCGACCTGGTCTCCCTGGCCCGGCCGCTGCTGGCCGACCCGCAGTTCGTGCAGAAGGCCGCCGCCGGCCAGCCCGGGCGCATCAACACCTGCATCGCCTGCAACCAGGCCTGCCTCGACCATGCCTTCGCCAACCGCCGCGCCAGTTGCCTGGTCAACCCGCGCGCCGCCCACGAGACCGAGCTGCGCTACCGCAAGGTACGCCAGCCCAAGCGCATCGCCGTGATAGGCGCGGGGCCCGCCGGGCTCTCGGCGGCCTGCGTGGCGGCCGAGCGCGGCCACCGCGTGAGCCTGTTCGAGGCCAGCGGCGAGATCGGCGGGCAGTTCAACCTGGCCAGGCGCATCCCCGGGAAGGAAGAGTTCGGCGAAACCCTGCGCTACTTCGCCGGGCGCCTGGCCGAGCTGGGCGTGGACCTGCAACTGAACCGGCGCATCGCCCGCGGCGAGCTGCAGGGGCAGTTCGACGAGGTGATAGTCGCCACCGGCATCCGCCCGCGGGCACTGAAGCTGCCGGGCATCGGCCATCCCAGGGTGCTCGGCTACCTGGACGTGCTGAAGGGCGCGCCGGTGGGCAAGCGGGTGGCGCTGATCGGCGCCGGCGGCATCGGCTTCGACGTCGCCAGCTACCTGCTCGCCGAGGGCGAAGGCCCGCAGCCGCTGGGCCAGTGGCTGGGCGAATGGGGCATCGACCTGGACAACTGCACCCCCGGCGGCCTGCGCCAACCCACCCCGGCCGAGCCGAAGCGCCAGCTGTGGCTGCTGCAGCGCAAGCCGGGCACGCCCGGCACCGGCCTGGGCAAGACCAGCGGCTGGGTGCACCGCGCCCACCTGAAGCACCACCAGGTGCGAATGCTGGGCGGCGTGGAATACCTGCGCATCGACGACGCCGGCCTGCACATCCGCGTGGAAGGCCGCGAGCAGTGCCTGGAGGTCGACAACGTGGTGGTCTGCGCCGGCCAGGAACCGCTGCTGGAACTGCAACCCACCCAGGCCGCGGAGAACCTGCGCCACCACATCATCGGCGGCGCCCGCCTGGCGCGGGAGCTGGACGCCAAGCGGGCGATACGCGAGGGGGCGGAGTTGGCGGCGCGGTTGTGAGGGGGTGTGTTTCGTTGGGGGGGTGGTGCTATTCCGAAGAGCGCCCTCTCCCTAACCCTCTCCCTGAAGGGAGAGGGGACCGTTCGGCGTGCTTGATTAGTCCTGAGTCAGCCGAAAACACCTCCATGTTTCCCGGTTAAAACCTTATTCCCCGCCGGCACGGACAAGCCCCCTCTCCCTTCAGGGAGAGGGCTGGGGAGAGGGAACGTGCTCAAATCCAGCTCAAGAGCAATCGGAAAACCCCATTCGCGAGCAAGCTCGCTCCTACGAAAAGCAGCGACGCCTACAAGTGGCGTAGGGCGTATAACCGTTCGCGGTTATACGCCGCCTGACCTTGGCCCCAGGCATGCACGGCGTTCAACCTCGAAGCACCAACCCGGTCACGGCGACCACCCCATCGACCAGGGCAGCTCCTCGGACTCCAGCAGCGCCTTGATCGCCCCCAGGTCCTTTTCCACCCACTGCGCGTCGCGCGCGAAGGTGGCGTCGTCCATCGCCGGCTGGCGCAGCAGGGTCAGCAGCAGTTCGCAGCCGTCGCCGTTGGCGATCAGGCGCAGGGGGATGTGCACCGGTGGCGCGTCGTCCGGCAGCACGTCGTGGTCCAGCACGCCGAACGGGTTGCGTGGCGAGAAGTGCACCCGCAGCGCCCCCTGCGGCGTCTGCGCCAGCCACTGATCATCGTCCAGCGGCTCGATGGCGCTGCACAAGCCCGAGGCCCAGCGCGGGAAGTTGCGCGGTTCGGCGAGGAAGTCGTAGGCCACCTGCCAGGGGCGCTCGATGCGCACGGCCAGGGTACGGGAAGCGAAGGTGCCCATGGTTTCTCTCCAGCGAGGCGGGAGCGTTGCTCCGGTCTGGTGCATACTAGCCGGCTGTTCTTTTCGCTTCGACTGCCAAGGAGTACCCCATGCCCACGCCGCCCTGGTGGATGTTCGTCCTGCCGCTGATCGCCGGCGCCTGCCTGCCGCTGCAGGCGGGCATCAACGGCCAGTTGGCCAAGCAGGTGTCCAGCGTGCTGGCCGCCGCGCTGATCTCCTTCTTCGTCGGCACCCTCGGCCTGCTGGTGCTGACCCTGGCCAACCGCGAGTTCCCCGCCCTGCAGGCGCTGCGCTCTTTGCACTGGTGGCACTGGTGCGGCGGCTTCCTCGGCATGTTCTTCATCTTCATCGCCGCCTTCGCCGCGCCGCGGGTGGGTGCCCTGCTGTTCATGGTGCTGGTGCTGGCCGGCCAGCTGGGCATGGCCATGAGCCTGGACCACTTCGGCTGGGCCGGCTTCAAGGAGAACCCGGTCAGCGCCATGAAGCTCGCCGGCCTGGCCGCCATCGGCGTGGGCATCTGGCTGATCCGCAAGGGCTGAGCGCCATTTCGTCGAAAGCGCGCGCAATCCGCCGTCGAGGTCACTATGATTGCGCGCCCCGCAACGCACCGTGCCGCCGCCATGAGAAAACCGCCGCTGATCGCCGACGCCGACCTCGACCGCCTGGAAACCTGGGCCAAGTACAGCTCGGGCCTGTGCCGCGACTGCCATGCCAGCTGCTGCACCATGCCGGTGGAAGTGCGCATCGGCGACCTCATCCGCCTGGGCGTGGTGGACGAGTTCGAGCGCGAGGAGCCGGCGAAGAACATCGCCAAGCGCCTGAGCAAGGAAGGCCTGATCGAGCGCTTCAACCAGAAGAGCGGCATCTTCACCCTCACCCGCAGCAGCAACGGCGATTGCCTGTACCTGGACCGCAAGACGCGCCTGTGCACCGTCTACGCCAAGCGCCCGGACACCTGCCGCAACCACCCGCAGGTGGGCCCGCGCCCGGGCTACTGCGCCTACCGCAAGAAGCAGGCGTAGGACCGCGGGCGCCGCGGCCCCGCTATACTGCGGCGCTGTTCCGGAGCCCTGCATGAACCCACTGAGCGACGCCTGGCGCGATCGCCCGACCCACCGGCGGGTCTGGGCGCTGGCCGCGCCGATGATCCTGTCCAACGTATCCGTGCCGCTGGTGACCCTGGTCGACAGCGCGGTCATCGGCCACCTGCCCCATGCCCACCAGCTGGGCGCCGTGGCCGTGGGCGGCAGCCTGTACACCCTGCTGGTGGGCGTGCTCGGCTTCCTGCGCATGGGCACCACCGGCTTCGCCGCCCAGGCCGCCGGGCGCGACGACGGCGGCGCGCTGCGGCGCATCCTCGGCCAGGGCCTGCTGCTGGCGATGGGCCTGGCCTTGCTGCTGGGCCTGCTGGCGGTGCCGCTGACGCCCGTGGCCATGGGCCTGATGAACGCCTCGCCGGAACTCGACGGCCTGGCCCGGCAGTTCTTCCACATCCGCCTGTTCGGCCTGCCCGCGGCCCTGGCCAGCTATGCGCTGATCGGCTGGCTGCTGGGCACGCAGAACGCCCGCGGGCCGCTGGCCATCCTGCTGACCACCAACCTGGTGAACATCGCCCTGGAACTGCTCTTCGTGCTCGGCCTGGGCTGGGGCGTGGCCGGCGCCGCGCAGGCCTCGGTGATCGCCGAGTGGAGCGGCGCACTGCTCGGCCTGTGGCTGGCCCGCGGCGCGCTGGGGCGCTTCCCCGGGGCGCCGGACTGGCGCCGCCTGCGCCGCTGGGCCAGTTGGGCGCCGCTGCTGATGGTCAACCGCGACATCTTCATCCGCAGCCTGGCGCTGCAGGGTGTGTTCTTCCTGGTGACCGTGCAGGGCGCGCGCCTGGGCGACGCCACGGTGGCGGCCAACGCCCTGCTGCTCAACGGCCTGATGATCACCTCCTATGCCCTCGACGGCCTGGCCCACGCGGTGGAAGCCCTGTGCGGCCATGCCATCGGCAGCGGCGACCGCCGCACGCTGCGCCGCTCGCTGGTGGTCGCCTGCGGCTGGTCGCTGCTGGCCAGCCTGGCCTTCGTGCTGTTCTTCGGCAGCGCCGGGCACCTGTTCATCGCCCTGCAGAGCGACATCCCCGAGGTGCGCGCGGTGGCCGACCAGTACCTGCCCTACCTCGCCGTGCTGCCGCTGATCGGCATGTGGAGCTACCTGCTCGACGGCCTGTTCATCGGCGCCACCCGCGCCCGCGAGATGCGCAACGCCATGCTCCTGGCCTGCGCCGTGAGCCTGCCGCTGGGCTGGCTGCTGCAGCCGCTGGGCAACCACGGGCTGTGGCTGGCGTTCCTGTGCTTCATGCTGCTGCGCGGGCTGATCCTGGCCCTCTACGCCTGGCGGCTGACGCGCCGCAACGCCTGGGTGGGCGTGCCCTCCACCTGACTGGCAGGCGCCGCCGCCGCGCTCTACAGTGCGAGGCGGCGCATTCGCGATCGCGCCTATGACAACGAAGCCGTGGCCGCGACCACGGCCCATGCCTGACAAGGACCCCACGACATGGCCTCAGCCCTGGTTGCCTACCTGCACTTCGTCTCCATCTTCGTGATGTTCGCCCTGCTGGTGCTGGAGCACCGCCTGTTCCAGCTGCCGCTGGACGCCAAGCGCGCCCGCAGCCTGGTGATCATCGACCTGGCCTACGGCGCCAGCGCCGGCGTCGTGCTGCTCAGCGGCATCGCCCGCACCCTGTGGTTCGCCAAGGGCCTGGACTACTACCTGCACAACGCCGCCTTCCATGCCCTGGTCGGCCTGTTCGTGCTGGTGGCGCTGCTGTCCATCTACCCGACCATGACCTTCCTCAACTGGCGCAACGCGCTCAAGGCCGGCCAGGCCCCGCAGGTCGGCGAGGCCCAGGGCCGGCGGGTGACCCTGGTGATCCGCATCGAGCTGCTGGCGATGCTGATCCTGCCGCTGCTGGCCAGCCTGATGGCCCACGGCATCGGCATGACCGGTAGCTAGAGCAGCCGCGCCAGGCGCTCGCGCAGCGCCTCGCCGGTGGCCGGCGGCAGGCGCAGATGGAAGCGCCCGCGCAGCACCTCGATCAGCTCGTCGACGTCGAGGATGCGCCGCTGCTCGGCGTTGCCCCGGGCATCGCGCCAGCCGAACTGGCCGTCGAGCAGGGTCAGGCGCATGCCGCCCTCGCTGAGCGCCACCCGCAGGCTCTTGCGGAACACACTGTCGGGATGGGTCGAGGTGTACCAGTTGCGCGGCAGGTAATCGACCCAGTACTGCGGTTGCAAGGTGAAGCGGTACAGCGCCTGCCAGCCGCTGGCGGTGTGCAGCGCCAGCTCCAGTTCGTCGCCGTCGTGGGGCGCGATGCGCCAGCCGCCGGGCAGTTCCTCGCCGATCACCAGCGGCAGCGGCCGTGACGGGTTGGCGCCGCCGAAGCCGACGTCCGCCAGGTAGGGCCCCTCCTCCAGCTCGATGCGCAGCAGCAGGTGGCTCTGCTGGGTGCGCTCGACCTCCGCCGGCATGCCCCAGCGCACCCGCGCCACCAGCAGGCTGACGCGGTAGCCGAGGCTGGCCAGCAGGCGTGCGAACAGGCTGTTCAGCTCGAAGCAGTAGCCGCCGCGGCCGCCCTCGACGACCTTGGCGAAGACCGCCTCCGGCTCGATGGCGACGGGCCGCTCCAGCAGCACGTCGAGGTTCTCGAAGGGCAGGTGGTGCAGCGCGGCGTCGACCAGGCGCTCGAGCGTCTCCAGGGTCGCGGCCGGCGCCTGCGGCGGCAGGCCCAGGCGCGCCAGGCAGGCCTGCAATTGCTGCGGCGCGAAGGGGGTGAGCGGGGTCATGGGGTTTCTCCTTGGGTCATGGCGTGGGCCTCCAGGCGAAAGCCCGGTTGCCAGCCGAGCCGGTGGCGCGCCAGTGCGGTGCTGACTTCGCCGTCCTGCTCGGCCAGGTTGTAGCACCCGGGTGCGCCCCACTCCAGCGCCAGCAACGCGGCGCGGGCGGCGTCGTCGACGTGCAGGGCCAGGCGCGGGTCGGGTTCGTCGAAGCCGGTGCCCGGGCCGTACAGGCGCCCGTAGCGCAGCACCAGGCCTTCCAGGGGCGCGGCGCCGAGCACGGCGTTCTCCAGCGCGGCGACGCCGCCGACGCTGATGGCGCGGGGGCCATCGGCCGCCAGGTCCAGCGGCTGCCGCTCGTGGTGCGGCAAGGGCCCCGGCGCATAGGCCCAGGCGATGCTCTGCGCCACCAGGCGCCGGGCCCCGGCGGCGCGGGCCGCGGCCACCAGGTTGGCGGTGCCTTCGCGGCGCACCCGGGCGTTGCGCGGCGTGGCCTCGGCCATGCGCGCCGGGTCCAGGCCGGGCGGCAGGTCGGTGAGCTGGTGCATCACCCACTGCGGGCGGAACTCCAGCATGGCACTCTCCAGCGCCGCGCCATCGAAGATGTCCAGCACCAAGGCCTCGGCGCCGGCCGCGCGCAGGGCCTCGGCCCGGGCCGGGTCACGGCTGCTCGCCAGCACCCGGTAGCCGCGCGCCAGCAGCAGGGGCAGCAGGCGCCTGCCCACGGCGCCGGTGGCGCCGGCGAAGAAGATTCTCGTGCACATGTCCGCATCTCGTCTGGGGGTGGATGGGGCCACTCTAGGTGCGCCATGGCACAGTCGACAGAGCCAAGAATCGATCAACAGACTGGGACATGCTCGCGCGACCGATCCGCGCAGCGCCCCCGCGAATGCCACATTTCTCGTCTATAACGAAGGTTCCCGACTCCCCTCGCAACAAGGAAACACCATGAGCAAAGTCTTCGACGTCGCCGTGCTGGTCGGCAGCCTGCGCAAGGAATCCCTCAACCGCAAGGTGGCCCTGGCCCTGGCCGAGCGGGCTCCGGCGAACCTGAAGCTGGAGATCGTCGAGATCGGCCAGCTGCCGCTGTACAACGAGGACCTGGACGGCGACAACGCCCCGGCCAGCTATGCGCCCTTCCGCGAGCGCATCCGCCGCGCCGACGCGGTGCTGTTCGTCACCCCGGAATACAACCGCTCGGTGCCGGGGACGCTGAAGAACGCCATCGACGTGGGTTCGCGCCCCTATGGCAAGAGCGCCTGGGGCGGCAAGCCGGGCGGGGTGGTCAGCGTCTCGCCGGGGGCCATCGGCGGCTTCGGCGCCAACCACGCGCTGCGCCAGTCGCTGGTGTTCCTCGACGTGCCCTGCATGCAGCAGCCGGAAACCTACCTGGGCGGCGCCGGCAACTTCTTCGACGCCGCCGGCAAGGCCAACGACCAGGTCGGGCCCTTCCTGCAGACCATCATCGACAGCTATGCCCGCTGGGTGGAGAAGATCGCCGGGGCCTGAATCGCGAATTGTAGGGGCCCTGCCCGCGATTCGCGCGCAGGGCGCGCTCCTACATTTGAATGGCGCGGGTGGGGCAGCGTAGGAGCGGATCTCATCCGCGATCCGCGCCGATACGTCCGGCTATCGCAGACAAGGTCCGCTCCTACGGGGAAGAATACCGCGCCTCCCGGCAACCTGTAGGAGCGGGCCCTGCCCGCGATTCGCGCGTAGGGCGCGCTCCTACATTTGAATGGCGCGGGTGGGGCAGCGTAGGAGCGGATCTCATCCGCGATCCGCGCCGATACGTCCGGCTATCGCGGACAAGGTCCGCTCCTACGGGGAGGAATACCGCGCCTCCCGTTCCTACATGGGGAATGTGGGGCGGGGCGGCCTCCCCGCCCCTTCAATCTTCCTCGTAACGCGCCAGGCGCTGGCGCAGGCGGGCGTTGTCGGTGCGCAGTTGCTCCACCTCGTCGAGCAGGCGCAAGGCCAGGGCGATGCCCGGCCAGTCCACCTCGAACTCGCGCTGCAGGCGTACCGCGCGGCGCACCAGGGTCAGCGACTCGACGCTGAACAGCCAGGTGTCGCCACGCCGCTCCAGGGGCTCGACGATGCCCACCTCGACTATCTCCAGCAGCGTCTCGCGCGGCAACCGCGCGCCCTCGCAGAGCTCTTCCAGCTCCAGGCTCAGCAGTATCTCGCTCATGGCCGTTTACCCCACTGGCTGCGTGGATCGAAGGCCGCGCGGGCGGCCAGTTCTTCCCAGTGCTTGCGCGTCTCGCCCTCGGGCGCGCCCTTGGGCATCACCACCTTGAGCACCGCGTAGAGGTCGCCGGCGGCGTCCCCGCCCTTGCCGGCCAGGCCCTTGCCGCGGATGCGCAGGCGCTGGCCGTTCTGGCTGCCCGGCGGCACGCCCAGGGCGATGCGGCCGTTCAGCGTCGGCACCTCGATCTTCGCCCCCAGCGCCGCTTCCCAGGGCGCCAGCGGTACGCCGAGGACGAGGTCGCGGCCGTCGACGTCGAACAGCGGGTGCGGCGCCAGGCGGATGATCAGGTAGAGGTCGCCGGCCGGCGCGCCGCCCAGCCCCGCCGCGCCCTGCCCCTTCAGGCGGATGCGCTCGCCATCCACCACGCCGGGCGGGATGCGCACCTTCAGCGTCTTCTCCACGTCGGGCAGGCGCCGGCCCTGCTCGTCGTAGCTGGGCAGGCTGAAGCGGATCGGCTGCGGCTCGCCGGACTGGCTCTCCTCGAGGAACAGCGGCACCTCCAGCTCGATGTCGCGGCCGCGCCTTTCCCGCCGGCGATGGGCCTGCGGGCCGGCATGGGCACCGAAGATCGATTCGAAGAAGTCGGAGAAGTCCTGCTCCTGGAAATGCTCGGCGCCCTCGAAGCCGCCGGACGGCTGCCAGCCCGGCGGTGCCTCGAAATGGCCGCCCTGCTGGTACTGGCGCAACTGGTCGTACTCGGCGCGCTTCTCGGGGCTCTTGAGCACCTCGTAGGCCTCGGAGACTTCCTTGAAATGCGCTTCGGCGTCCGGTTCCTTGCTGACGTCGGGGTGGTACTTGCGCGCCAGTTTGCGGTAGGCGGTCTTGATCGCCTTCTCGTCGGCGTCCGGCGCCACGCCCAGCGCCGCGTAGTAATCCTTGAAATCCATCGCCTTGCTGCTCCCGGGTCTGGAACTGCAAGCCTAGCCGCTGGCGCGGCAGTCGTCCGCTCGCGACGGCTGATCCGCGTCATGGCATAGTCATTTATCCCCAATGCCCGCAGCGAACCAGGCCATGACCGAGCCCCTCGCCCTGCGCCTGGACCCAAGCCTGGCGCAGCCGATCTACCGCCAGCTCTACGAGCGCATCCGCGAGGCCATCGCCCGCGGCACCCTGCGCCCGGGCGAGCGGGTGCCGCCGGTGCGCGGCCTGGCCAGCGAGCTGGGCGTGGCCCGCGGCACCGTGGAACTGGCCTACCAGTTGCTGACCAGCGAAGGCTACCTGCTGGCCCGCGGCCCGGCGGGCACCGTGGTGTCGCCGCAACTGGCCGGGCGCAGCGCCGAACGCCCGGCGCGCCTGGCGCCCCAGGCCGAGCAGGTGTTCCCCGGGCTGATCGCCCACGGCCCGCAGGTGCTGCCGCTGCAGCTCGGCCTGCCGGCGCTGGACGCCTTCCCCCGCTCGCTCTGGTCGCGCCTGGCCGGGCGCCGCCTGCGCCATGGCACCAGTGTCGAGCTGGCCTACCCCGATCCCTGCGGCTACGCGCCACTGCGCGAGGCGCTGGCCGGTTACCTCAACGTGTCCCGCGGCATCGCCTGCGAGCCGGCGCAGGTGCTGATCTGCGCCGGCTACCAGGGCGCGCTGGACCTCATCAGCCGCACCTTGCTGCAGCCAGGCGATGCCGTCTGGCACGAGGACCCCGGCTACCCGCGCGGGCGCCAGCTGATGGCCGCGTCCGGCGCAGCACCGGTGGCGGTGCCGGTGGACGCCGACGGCCTGTGCGTGGAGGAAGGCCTGCGCCGTGCGCCGGACGCCCGCTTCGCCCTGGTCACCCCTTCGCAGCAGAGCCCCACCGGCGTGGCCCTGAGCCTGCCGCGGCGCCTGGCCTTGCTGGACTGGGCGGCCCAGGCCGGGGCCTGGATAGTCGAGGACGACTACGACAGCGAGTACCGCTACGCCGGCTTCCCGCTGCCGGCGCTGAAGAGCCTCGACCGCCAGGGCCGCGTGCTCTACGCCGGGACCTTCAGCAAGGTGCTGTTCCCGGCCCTGCGCCTGGGCTACCTGGTGGTGCCCGAAGCGCTGCTGGCGCGCTTCGTGCGCAGCCAGCAGACCTTCGCCAACGGCTGCGCCGAGCTGCAGCAGGCGACGCTGTGCGATTTCATCAGCGAGGGCCACTTCGCCCGCCACCTCAAGCGCACCCGCACGCTCTACGCGCAGCGCCGGCAGTTGCTGCGCAGCGCGCTGGAGCGGCGCCTGGGCGAACGCATGCGCTTCGCCGAGCTGCCCGGCGGCCTGCACCTGATCGGCCGCATCGACGGCGACGACAAGGCCATCGCCGCCCGCGCCCGGGAAGCCGGCCTGGGCTTACAGGCGTTGAACAATTGGTGCGTAGAGGCGAAGCGCGAACCGGCACTGGTGATGAGTTTCACCAATGTAAAAGACGAGCGGCAGGCAACCGAATTGGCCAGGCGCGTGGCGGGGGTAATGGAAACGTAGGGCGTATAACCGTTCGCGGTTATACGCCGCTACACCTCACTTATCCCACGCGCCACGGCTGGGCTGGACACCCCAGGCCAGACCCCAGGCCAGCCCGGAAGCGGCTCCGAGGTTGAATCCAGTGCGCGCCTATGGCCAAGGTCAATCGGCGGATAACCGCGAACGGTTATTCGCCCTACGAAATCGCGGACAGAGTCCGCTCCTACGCTGCCCCACCTACCGTTCCTACTAGGAACACCGTCAGGACGACAGGTACGCCGAGCGCGTCAGCCCCAGGCGCAGCGCGTCGAGGAACTGGGTGCGCTCGCGGGCGGTGAGCTTGGCCCCGGCCACCTTGTCGCGGTAGTGGGTCATCAGTTCCTCGGGCGACAGGTGCACGTAGCGCAGCATGTCCTCGATGGTGTCGTGGGTCTCGATGCCGGCGTGGTGGAAGCTGCCGTCGGCGTCCTGGTAGACGTTCACCGAGTCGGTGTCGCCGAACAGGTTGTGCATGTCGCCGAGGATTTCCTGGTAGGCGCCGACCAGGAACACGCCGATCAGGTAGTCCTCGCCTTCCTTCACGTCGTGCACCGGCAGGCTGGTCTCGATGCTCTGCTCGTCGACGTACTGGGTGATCTTGCCGTCGGAGTCGCAGGTCAGGTCCTGCAGCACCGCGCGGCGGTCCGGCTCCTCGCCCAGGCGGTGGATCGGCAGGATCGGCAGCACCTGGCCGATGGCCCAGGTGTCGGGCAGGCTCTGGAACACCGAGAAGTTGCAGATGTACTTGTCGGCGAGCTTGTCGTTGAGTTCGTCGAGCACCTGGCGGTGCGAGCGCTGGCGGGCCTTGAGCTGGTTGTGCAGGCGCCGGCAGATGGCGAAGTAGCACTGCTCGGCCAGGGCCTTCTGGGCCAGGCTGATCTTGCCCTCGGCGTACTGGCTGGCGGCGTCGCTCATGTAGTGGGTGGCGCGCCAGTAGGTCTCGGTGACCATCTCGGCGTCGGTCGGGCCCAGCAGGTCGGCCAGGTACTGGACGATCTCCGGCTGCTCGGCGCGGTCGGTGATCTTCGGCAGCTCGTCGTTGTGCCGCTCGACGTCGGTGACCTGGGTGATCAGCACCGCGTGGTGCGCGGTCAGCGCGCGGCCGCTCTCGGAGAAGATGTGCGGGTGCGGCAGGCCCTGGGCGTCGCAGAACTCCTTGAGCATGCCCACCACCACGCCGGCGTAGTCGTCGATGTCGTAGTTGATCGAGCTGGCGTTGCGCGAGTGGGTGCCGTCGTAGTCCACGCCCAGGCCGCCGCCGACGTCCACGTGGTCCACCGGCAGGCCGAGGGCGCGCAGTTCGCCGTAGTAGCGGATGGCTTCCTTGAAGCCGTGCTGGTAGTCGGCCAGGTTGGCGATCTGCGAGCCCATGTGGAAGTGCAGCAGGCGCACGCCCTGGTCCAGGCCGGCCTTGCGGAAGCGCTCGACCACCGACAGCAGCTGCGCGGCGGACAGGCCGAACTTGGCCTTCTCGCCGCCGGTGTCGGCCCACTTCGAGGACGCCAGCGAGGACAGCCGCACGCGCAGGCCCACCTGCGGCAGCACGCCGACCTGCTCGGCCTCCTCGATCACCAGCTGCACCTCGGACTCCTTCTCGATGACGATGAAGACGTTGTGCCCGAGCTTCTGCCCCATCAGCGCCAGCTTGATGAACTCGCGGTCCTTGTAGCCGTTGCAGACGATAGTGCCGCCCTTGGGCGCCAGCGCCAGCACCGCCATCAGCTCGGGCTTGGAACCGGCCTCCAGGCCAATGGAGACCTTCTGCGTGGCGATGATGCTTTCCACCACCGCTTCCTGCTGGTTGACCTTGATCGGGTAGAGCGCGGTGTAGCGGCTGCCGTATTCCAGGCGCGCGATGTTGGCGTCGAAGGCGCCGGTCAGCTTGCGCACGCGGTCCTGCAGGATGTCCGGGAAGCGCACCAGCAGCGGCAGCGACAGGCCCGCCTCGCGCAACTGGCCGACCAGCGCGTGCAGGTCGATCGGCTGGGCGTCGGCACCCTGCGGGCGCACCTCGACGTTGCCGGCGTCGTTGATCGCGAAGTAACCGGCGCCCCAATGGCGGATACCGTAGATGCTGCGGCTGTCCGCCACCGTCCAGTTGCTGCCGTCGTCTTTGCGGGTCCGTCTTGCGGCCATGCGCGGGTGTCTCCTGAAAAGAAAGTCGAGCGCCCGGCGCGGGTAGCGCGCGGACGCAACAAGCCTATACGTCGGGTATGACGTTGCCGTGTTGACCGCCATCTCTGGCGGTAGTTTAGGAAAGCGTGGCGAACTCGCGAGCGCGGCGCATCTCCCATCTAGGGAACGGGCTGGCCGGCATGCCGGCGCCCTGCGCCGCTGCCTAACCCGTTCCCTGCAGGGGAGAGACGAATCAGCCGCCGGATTTCTTAGCCTTGAAGCCGCGCTTGGCCAACTCTTCGAGGAGCAGCTCGACGTGGTCGCCCTGGATCTCGATGACGCCGTCCTTCAGCGCGCCGCCGGTGCCGCAACGCTTCTTCAGCGCGCTGGCCAGTTCCTTGAGGGCGTCTTCGGCCAGGGGCACGCCGCTGACCGTGGTCACGGTCTTGCCGCCGCGGCCCTTGGTCTCGCGGCGCACGCGGGCGATGCCATCGCCGGCCGGGACCACGGACTGCTTGCAGGTGCAGGCGCCAATGGGCTGCTTGCAGTCCGGGCAATGCCGGCCCGCATCGGTGGAGTAGACGAGCCCGCCGAGGGCGGACAGGGAGGATGCTTTCTTGACCACCGGGCGTTTTCCCCAGGATTGGCCTCTAGGGGCCAGGTCAACGAATGATCGGCTGGCGCCGACCGCGACGCCCCACTCAGGCAGGGGCTGCGCATTCCCGCCGGAGGACCCGGGCGGAAAGGTCGCGCAATTTACCAGCATTGGAGGCAAATGCTAAGGGTGGAAATGCGTCATTGATCGGCGGATTGGCGACATGCCCCCATGGCCCCCTCAAAAAGCACCCTCACCCCGGCCCTCTCCCGCTTGCGGGAGAGGGCCGGGGTGAGGGGCTCTTCAGCTTTCCGCTTGCAGCTTGCAGCTTGCAGCCTGCCGCCTGCCGCCTGCCGCCTGCCGCTCAAGAAGCCAAATAAAGCCTCAAAGCCTGCAAAGAGTCCGGACAGTACAAAGCCCCGGCGCCAGCCTCCTCCAAAGCCACCCCCGGCTCGACGAAGCGCGCCTCCAGCACCTCTTCCGGCTGCAGCTTCAGCGGCCCGTCCCAGGTGGCGGAGAACACCGCGCACCACAGGCGGTTGCCCGGTTCGTCGAAGAAGAAGGTGCCGTGCTCGCGCAGTTCCACGCCGGCCACGCCCAGCTCTTCCTCCAGCTCGCGGCGGGCCGACAGGGCGTAGCTCTCGCTGGCCTGGACCATGCCGCCGGCGGCGGCGTCCCAGTAGCCCGGGTACACCGCCTTGCTCAGGCTGCGGCGATGCACGCAGAGCTGCCCGGCGCCGTCGAACAGCAGGATGAAGGTGCCGCGGCCGATCAGCCCGCGCTCGCGCAGCTGGGCGCGCGGCAACTCGCCCAGCAACTGGTCGCGCTCGTCCACCCAGGCGATCAGTTCCCGGTCCGAGGCCAGCCGGTGGGCGGCCTCGGCGGCGCTGACGAGGTCCATCAGCCCTGCGCCAGCAGCTGCCGCAGATCGATGATCGCGGCGTTGGCCCGGGAGATGTAGTTGGCCATCACCAGCGAGTGGTTGGCCAGCACGCCGAAGCCGCCGCCGTTGAGCACCATCGGGCTCCACAACGGTTCCTGGGTGGCC
Organism: Pseudomonas sp. 273; assembly: GCF_029201425.1. NCBI lineage: Bacteria > Pseudomonadati > Pseudomonadota > Gammaproteobacteria > Pseudomonadales > Pseudomonadaceae > Pseudomonas > Pseudomonas sp. 273. Next base: position 63,578 of record NZ_CP116775.1, on the reverse strand, counting down.
TCCAGCTCGCGGATGATCTGCCGCACGCTGACGGTGGCGTTCTTCTTCGCCAGCACGTCGGCGAAGTCGACCTCGATGGCGCGCAGGATGTGCGACAGCGCCCAGGCCTGGCCGCGGGCCTCGTAGAACACGTTGTCGATCTGCAGCCAGGGGGTTTCCTGCAGTTCCTCGTCGACCTGCGGCGCCTGCCCGGGGGCCAGCGGCGCGGCGGCATTGATGTTGGTGTTGAGCTTGACCCGGCCGACGCTGGCCGAGAGCCGCTGGGACATCGAGCCCAGGCGGGTGGAGACGTCGCCCAGCCAGTTGTTCAGGCTGTCGGCGCGGGCATAGAACTGCGCGCTCGGCTGCTCGGCGGAAAGCCGCGCCAGGTAGCGGTCCAGGGACTTGATGCCCTCGGCGTACTCCGACTCGGAGGACGGCAGCGCCCAGCTTTTATTGTCGAAGTTGAAGCGCGGCTCGGCGCGGGCAAGGTCGGCGTCCTCGGTGGACTGCGACTGCGAGCGGGCGAAGTCCTTGCGCAGGGCGCGGGACAGGTCGCGGGTCTGCACCAGCACGCCGTATTCCCAGCTGGGCATGTTGTCCAGCCACAGGCCCGGCGGGAAGATGTCGTTGGACAGGTAGCCGCCCGGCTTGTTCAGCACAGTGCCGACCACTTCCTTGAGGGTTTCCACGGTGGTGTAGCCCACCACCATCTGCCGCCCGGCGCGCTCGGCGGCCTGCTGGGCGTGTTGCTGCACGGGGAACAGGTCCGGCTCGCGGCTCCAGTACCAGCCGACCAGGCCGGCGACCACCAGGTAGGCGCCCAGCAGCCCGCCCACCACGCGCGCCAGCCAGGGCCCGCCGAAGTAGGCGCGCACATCGTCAACCCTGTCGTCGACGCGCTCGCGCACCGAGCCGCCGCGATTCTTCCAGTTCCACATGGCAAAGTCCTTGGTTCGACTAACGGAAAGAGGTTGGACCGCCAGCCTCGCCACAGGTGCCGGACGATGCCGCGATCCAGGCGCACTAGCATGCCGCAGTCGGCGCCCTAAGGGCAGCCTACCCTCTGCATGGCACGCGTGGCGATCCTTGACTGACATCACTGGAATTGCCAGCGGCAAATGGTAGCATGATGCCATCACCGCTCCGGCGACTCTCGCCACCGCGTCAGCCCCCACAAGAAGCGCGCCATGACCGAGCACGACGATCCGACCCGTGATCGCTTGAAACACCATTTCGCCCAGCGGGTGATCCACCAGGCCCGGCACGTGCTGGAGATCTGGCAGCAGCTGAGCCGCTCGGAATGGACCGCCAGCGGCATGCTCGACCTGCGCGAGGCCGCCCTGCGCCTGCAGCGCTACGCCGAACGCTTCGAGCAGGCCGAGCACGCCCAGCTGGCCGCCGCCATCGGCGCCGGGCTGGACGCCGTGGCGGAAAACCGCGGGCGCCTGTCCAGCGAGCTGATCAACGAGTTCGCCCAGCTGATGCTGCGCCTGTCGCGCACCGGCCTGCGGCATGGCGACCAGCTCGAGCACACCCAGCTGCCGCCGCTGCGCAAGCCGGTCTACCTGGCCCTGCAGGACGCCGAGCGCGCCGAGCGCCTGGCCCAGCAGCTGGAGTTCTTCGGCGTCCACGCGCAACTGTGCGAGAACGCCGCGGCCTTCCGCGCGGCCATGGCCGAGCGCCACCCGGCGGCGCTGCTGATGGAGGTCGACTTCGCCGGCGCGGGCCACGGCCTGGCCCTGGCCGAGGAGGTGCAGGCGGGCCTGGCGCACAAGCTGCCGGTGCTGTTCTTCAGCCACGAGGAAACCGACACCCCGACGCGCCTGGCCGCGGCCCGCGCCGGCGGCCAGGAGTTCTTCAGCGGCACCCTGGACGCCTCCGGGGTGCTGGAGAAGATCGAGCTGCTCACCCGCGTCGCCCACTACGACCCCTTCCGCGTGCTCATCGTCGACGACTCGCGGGCCCAGGCGGCGCACACCGAGATGGTCCTCAACGGCGCCGGCGTCGTCACCCGCGCGCTCACCGCGCCGCTGTCGGTGATGGCCGAGCTGGCCGAGTTCCAGCCCGACCTGATCATCCTCGACATGTACATGCCCGAATGCCTGGGCACCGAGCTGGCCAAGGTGATCCGCCAGCACGAGCGCCACGTCAGCGTGCCGATCATCTACCTGTCGGCCGAGGACGACCTGGACAAGCAGCTGGACGCCATGAGCGAGGGCGGCGACGACTTCCTCACCAAGCCGATCAAGCCGCGCCACCTGATCGCCACCGTGCGCAACCGCGCGGCGCGGGCGCGCAGCCTCAAGGCGCGCATGGTGCGCGACAGCCTCACCGGGCTGTACAACCACACCCACACCCTGCAGCTGCTGGAAGACGCCAGCTACCGCGCGCGCCGCGAGGGCCGCCCGCTGACCTTCGCCATGCTCGACATCGACCACTTCAAGAAGGTCAACGATAGCTACGGCCACCCCATGGGCGACCGGGTGATCAAGAGCCTGGCGCTGTTCCTCAAGCAGCGCCTGCGCAAGACCGACCACATCGGCCGCTACGGCGGCGAGGAATTCGCCGTGGTGCTGCCGGACACCGACAGCACGGCGGCGCACAAGGTGCTGGAGGAAATCCGCCAGCGCTTCGCCGAGATCCGCTACCCGGCCAAGCCCGCCGACCTGGCCTGCACCTTCAGCTGCGGCATCGCCCAGCTGGGCCAGGACGAGGACGTCACCGTCCTGGCCCGGCGCGCCGACGAGGCGCTGTACCGCGCCAAGCACGGCGGGCGCAACCGCGTCGAGGTGTTCGCGTAGCACGCCGCCGCCCCCCGGCTATCGCGGACAAGGTCCGCTCCTGCGCTGTTCTCTGGGTTCCCGCGTTCGCGAGAATGACGCCGGAAAATACGACGCTCACCCCGTCATTCCCGCGAACGCGGGAACCCAATAGACAGCGGCTTTTCGTAGGAGCGAGCTTGCTCGCGAACCGCATTGCACCGCGTCTGTTCGCGAGCAAGCTCGCTCCTACGAAGAGCATTTCAGCGCAGCCGGCAAGTCATTTGCGCGCCAGGTTCAACCACGAAGCCCCATAGGATGAGTTTCCCGCGCCTACCGGGTCATCCCATCAACGCTCGCCCAGCTTGTGCCGCGCCGCGTACAGGCAAACCATCTCCATCGCCAGGGTCGCGCCGGCCAGGGCGGTGATCTCGGCGCTGTCGTAGGGCGGCGCGACCTCCACCACGTCCATGCCCACCAGGTTGATGCCACGCAGCGCGCGGAGGATTTCCAGCGCCTGGTGCGAACTGAGCCCGCCGCAGACCGGCGTGCCGGTGCCCGGAGCGAAGGCCGGGTCGAGGCAGTCGATATCGAAGGTCAGGTACACCGGGTTGTCCCCCACCCGCGCGCGGATGCGTTCGGCGATGGCCTGCGGCGAGTGGCGGTGCACTTCGCGGGCGTCCAGCACCTGGAAGCCCATCACATCGTCGTTGGTGGTGCGCAGGCCGACCTGCACCGAGCGCGCCGGGTCCACCAGCCCCTCGCGGGCGGCATGGTAGAACATGGTGCCATGGTCGATGCGCTGGCAGTCCTCGTCCGGCCAGGTGTCGCTGTGGGCGTCGAAGTGGATCAGCGACAGCGGGCCGTGCTTCTTCGCATGGGCCTTGAGCAACGGGTAGCTGATGAAGTGGTCGCCGCCCAGGGTCAGCAGCGCGCAGCCGGCATCGAGGATGCGCGCGGCGTGGGCTTCGATGGCTTCCGGGGTTTCCTGCGGCACGCCGTGGTCGAAGGAGCAGTCGCCGTAGTCGATCACCGCCAGGTGGTCGAAGGGGTCGAACTCCCAGGGGAAGTGCCGGGCCCAGGCCATCTGCGCCGAGGCGGCGCGGATCGCCCGCGGCCCGAAGCGGCTGCCGGGGCGGTTGGTGGTGGCGGTGTCGAAGGGCACGCCGCTCACCACCAGGTCGACGCCGCGCAGGTCGCGGCTGTAGCGGCGGCGCATGAAGCTGGTGATGCCGGCGTAGGTGGATTCGGCGGCGGTGCCATACAGGCTGTCGCGGGTGATGGCCTGGTCGTTGTCGTGGGCGAGATCCATGGTGTCCTCATCATCGGTGTTTTTTGGGTGTGTCCTGAAAGCTCGGCGCCTGCGGCTCCCCCCTCACTCAGGAGCGGGTGCGGAACGCCGACCACAGCCGCGTCCGCTCACGCTGCTGCTTCAAGGTCAGCAACTGCTCGCCGAACAGCTTCTGGCGCATGGCCGGCACCGGGTAGATGTCCGGGTCGCTGGCCACGTCGGCATTGAGCAGCGGCGTGGCCTTGCGGTTGGCGTTGGCGAAGTACAGGGTGTTGGTCAGCTCGGCGATGGCGTCCGGGCGCAGCATGAAGTCGATGAAGGCGCGCGCTTCCTGCGGGTGCGGCGCGTCCACCGGGATGGCCATGGTGTCGAACCAGATCAGCGTGCCTTCCCTGGGTATCCGGTAGATCACCTCGAATGGCTTGTTCGCCTGCCTGGCCTGCGCGGCGCCCATCAGCGCATCGCCGGTGTAGGTCAGCGCGAGGCACAGCGTGCCGTTGGCCAGGTCGTTGATGTGCTTGCCGCTGGCGATGTAGCGCACGTTGGGTTGCAGCTTCTCGAGCAACTGGCGGACCTGGGCCAGGTCGGCCGCGTCGGTGCTGTAGGGCGGCTTGCCCAGGTAGTTGAGCGCCACGCTGATCACCTCCTGGGGCGAGTCGATCAGCGAGATGCCGCAGTCGGCCAGGCGGCTGGCGTATTCGGGCTTGAACAGCAGGTCGAGGCTGTCCAGCGGCGCGCCGGGGATGCGCTTGAGCACTTCGTCCTTGTTGATCGCCAGGCCCACGGTGCCCCAGGTGTAGGGCACGCCGTAGCGGTTGCCCGGATCGATGGCGGCCAGCTTGGCCAGCAGTTCCGGGTCGAGGTTGGCGAAGTTCTTCAGCTGCGCATCGTCCACCGGCTGCACGGCCTTGGCCTGGATGGCGCGGGCCAGCCCGCTGCTGGCGGGGAAGACGACGTCGTAGCCGCTGCGGCCGGTCATCAGCTTGCTGTCGAGCACCTCGGCGCTGTCGAAGGTGTCGTATCTGACGCGGATGCCGGTTTCCTTCTGGAAGCGCTGCAAGGCCTCGGCACCGACGTAATCCGCCCAGTTGTACAGGTTGAGCACCCGCTCCTGCGCCTGCAGGGGCATGGCCAGGGCCGCGAGCAGGGCCGCAAGGGAAGCCCAGGGAAACACACGCATGATCATCGCCTCGGGGTTGTTGTGGTTATGGGGCGAGCATGGGGCGGGCTTTACTTTGTAAAAATACAAAGTTAATTACTTTGGCATTTCACCGGAACAATGTTTGGAGACAGCCATGCTCAGCCAGTTGCGCGACCTCGACCTGCAGTTGCTGCGCCTGTTCGTCACCGTGGTGGAGTGCGGCGGCTTCAGCGCGGCGCAGGGCGAGCTGGGCCTGAGCCAGCCGAGCATCAGCATCCAGATGGCCAAGCTGGAGACGCGCCTGGGCTACCGCCTGTGCGAGCGCGGCAAGGGCGGCTTCCGCCTGACGCCCAAGGGCGAGCACCTGCTGCAATCGACGCGGCGGCTGTTCGTCGCCATCGAGGGCTTCCGCGACGAGGCGCGCGGCGTGGCCGACAAGCTGCTGGGCGAGGTGCGCATCGGTCTTTCGGAAAGTCTCGAAGAAAGCGTCGTCGCGCGACTGTCCGAGGCGATCCGCCGCTTCCGCCAGCGCAACGAGGCGGTCAGCCTGGAGCTGCTCACCGCCACGCCCGCCGAACTGGAGCGCCTGTTGCTGCAGGACCGGCTGCACCTGGCGGTCGGCTACTTCGCCGGCACCCAGGCGGCGCTGGAGCATCGCCCCCTGTTCGTCGAATCCCAGGGCCTGTATTGCGGCGCGGGCCACCCGGCCTTCGAGCAAAGGAAGCCGACCCGCGACTCCCTGGCCGACGCCGACCAGGTGCTGCACCCCTACCGCTTCATCGCCGCCGACGAACCGCTGCAGACCAGCCGCAGCAGCGCGCGCTGCGAACAGGTGGACGGCAGCCTGGCGTTCATCCTCTCCGGCGCGCACATCGGCTACCTGCCCCGGCATGTCGCGCAACCCTGGATCGAGCGCGGCCAGTTGCGCGAGCTGCTGCCGGGCGAACTGGGCTTCGAGGTGGCCTTCAGCCTGACCCGCCACCGTGGCCGCCACCCCGGCGACGCCGAACAGGCCTTCGTCAGCGACCTGCTGGGGGCGTTCAGCCGGCACGCGGCCGATTGACGCGGCAGCGACGCGGGAACCAGGACGCGCAGGCGAAGTCCCACAGCCTCGATCACTTCTTGTGACAGCTCCTCGGGCCGCATCGGAAGCTTTCCGCTATCATGCCGCCACCCAGAAAGTCCGCGAGAGTTCCATGCGCCGCCTGCTGACCCTGCTCCTGTTCCTGGTCGCCCTGCCCGCCACGGCCGGCCTGTTCGACAAGCCGGCCCCCGCCGCCCCCGGTTTCAGTACCGCGGCGCCGGCCGAGGGCAAGTTCCTCCCGGTGGCCGAGGCCTTCCGCCTGAGCATCGAGGACAGCGACGCCCAGCAGGTGCTGCTGCGCTTCGTCAACGCCGAGGGCTACTACCTCTACCGCCACCGCATGAAGTTCCAGGTCGAGCCGGCCGAGGTCAGCCTCGGCGAGGTGCAGCTGCCGCCGGGCAAGGCCCACCACGACGACTACTTCGGCGACTCCCAGGTCTACTACGCCATCACCGACATCAAGGTGCCGCTGAACAACCCGCGGAAGCTGCCCTACCGCCTCACCGTCACCTACCAGGGCTGCGCCGACAAGGGCCTGTGCTACGCCCCGGAGACCGTCCAGGTGCAGGTCTCCGCCAGCGGCGAGGCCAGCCTCGGCGCCAAGCCCGCCGCCGCGGCCGGGGCCGCCGTGGATTCCGGCGAGCCGGCGGTGGTCGACGACCTGCTGGCGCTGCTCAAGGGCGAAGGCAGCGGCAAGATCAAGAAGCTCGACCGCGGCCTGCTGATCGCCTTCCTCGCCGGCCTGACGCTGACCTTCACCCCCTGCGTGCTGCCGATGCTGCCGATTCTCTCCGGCGTGGTGCTGCGCGGGCGCCCGGGCGGCATGCGCGGCTTCACCCTGTCGCTGGCCTACGTGCTGCCGATGGCGGTGTGCTACGCCGTGCTCGGCGCGCTCATGGGGCTGTTCGGCGCCAGGCTCAACCTGCAGGCGATGCTGCAGTCGCCCTGGGTGCTGGTGCCCTTCGCGGCCTTCTTCGTGGCCTTCGCCATCGCCATGTTCGGCGTCTTCGAACTGCGCCTGCCGGGCTTCCTGCGCGAGCGCCTGGACCGCATGGCGGCCGACACCCGCGGCGGCTCCATCGCCGGCGCGGCCACCCTCGGCGTGCTTTCCAGCCTGCTGGTCTCGCCCTGCGTCTCGGCGCCCCTGGCCGGCCTGCTGCTGTACATCGGCAGCACCGGCGACGCCCTGGGCGGCGGCCTGCTGCTGTTCGCCCTGGGCCTGGGCATGGGCACCCCGCTGGTGATCTTCGGCGCCGGCGGCGGCGCCGTGCTGCCGAAATCCGGGGCCTGGATGACCGGCGTGCGCAACTTCTTCGGCGTGCTGCTGCTGGCGGTGGCCATCTGGCTGCTGGAGCGGGTGCTCTCCGGCCCGGTGAGCCTGGCCCTGTGGGGCGCCCTGGCCGGCGGCGTGGCCATCGCCCTGGGCACCCTGGAGCTGGTGCGCAAGACGCCGCTGCAACGCGGCGCCCAGCTGCTGGGCCTGATGTTCCTGGTCTACGCCCTGGCCGCCTGGGCCGGCGCCCTGCGCGGCGAATCCGACCCGCTGCACCCGCTGGGCCGCTCCGAACCCTCCAGCCACGCCGGGCCGCCCAGCTCGACGCCCGGCCAGTGGCAGAACCTGACCACCCCGGCGCAGCTCGACGCCGCCCTGGCCGATGCCAGCGCCAATGGCCGCCCGGTGCTGCTGGACTGGTACGCCGACTGGTGCATCAGTTGCAAGATCATCGAGCGCCAGGTGCTGCCGGATGCCGACGTCCAGGCGCAACTGGCCGGCTACCGGCTGCTGCGCTTCGACATGACCGAGAGCACCGCCGAGCAGCGCGCCCTGCTCGACCGCTACAACCTGTTCGGCCCGCCGGCGCTGCTGCTGTTCGCCGCGAACGGCCAGGAACACAGCGACCTGCGCATCGTCGGCGAGACCAACGCGGCCACCCTGGCCGCCCATCTGCGGCAGGCGGGCGCGCGCTAGAGCGCGCCTCATATTTCTGCAGCAATCATCAGGCAACATGCCGACATCTACTGCAAAACCGGCATGACTGGACAGTCACGACCGGTTTCCGGCATAGTCCCGGCCAATTTCCAATCCGCGCGACGAGAGAACAACAAGCCGATGGCCACCCTACTGGTCCTGCACGGGCCCAACCTGAACCTGCTCGGCACCCGCGAACCCGGCGTCTACGGCTCGGTCACCCTCGAGCAGATCAACCAGGACCTGGAGCGCCGCGCCCGCGAGGCCGGCCATCACCTGATGTACCTGCAGAGCAACGCCGAGTACGAACTGATCGAGCGCATCCATGCCGCCCGCGGCGAAGGCGTGGACTTCATCCTCATCAATCCGGCGGCTTTCACGCATACGAGTGTCGCCCTACGTGACGCGTTGCTCGCGGTGAGCATCCCATTCATCGAAGTGCACCTGTCCAACGTGCACAAACGTGAACCTTTCCGGCATCACTCCTACTTCTCCGACGTGGCGGTAGGGGTGATCTGCGGCCTGGGAGCCACAGGCTATCGCCTGGCCCTGGAATCCGCCCTCGAACAACTTGAACGCCCGTGACCATCACCTGGGAGTGCGAACGCTAATGGACATCCGTAAAGTCAAGAAACTGATCGAACTGCTCGAAGAATCCGGTATCGACGAGCTGGAAATCCGCGAAGGCGAAGAGTCGGTACGCATCAGCCGCCACAGCAAGGCCGCCGCCCAGCCGATCTACGCCGCCGCGCCGGCCTACGCCCCGGCGCCGGCCGCGGCGCCCGCCCCGGTCGCCGCCGCCCCGGCCGCCGAAGCCGCGCCGGCCGCCGCCCAGCTGAACGGCAACGTCGTCCGCTCGCCGATGGTCGGTACCTTCTACCGTTCGCCGTCGCCGACCGCCGCGCCCTTCGTCGAAGTCGGCCAGAGCGTGAAGAAAGGCGACATCCTGTGCATCGTCGAAGCCATGAAGATGATGAACCACATCGAGGCTGAGACCAGCGGCGTCATCGGGCAGGTCCTGGTGGAAAGCGGCCAGCCGGTCGAATACGACCAGCCGCTGTTCACCATCGTCTAAGCCGCGGGGAACCTGCGATGTTGGATAAAGTACTGATCGCCAACCGCGGCGAAATTGCGCTGCGCATCCTGCGCGCCTGCAAGGAGCTGGGCATCAAGACGGTCGCGGTGCACTCCACCGCCGACCGCGAGCTGATGCACCTGTCCCTGGCCGACGAGGCCGTGTGCATCGGCCCGGCCCCGGCCGGGCAGTCCTACCTGCACATCCCGGCGATCATCGCCGCTGCCGAAGTCACCGGCGCCAACGGCATCCACCCGGGCTACGGCTTCCTCGCCGAGAACGCCGACTTCGCCGAGCAGGTGGAGCGTTCCGGCTTCACCTTCATCGGCCCCAGCGCCGACGTGATCCGCCTGATGGGCGACAAGGTCTCGGCCAAGGACGCCATGAAGAAAGCCGGCGTGCCCACCGTGCCGGGCTCCGACGGCCCGCTGCCGGAAGACGAGGAGACCGCCCTGGCGATCGCCCGCGAGGTCGGCTACCCGGTGATCATCAAGGCCGCCGGTGGCGGTGGTGGTCGCGGCATGCGCGTGGTGCACAGCGAGGAAGACCTGATCAAGTCGGCCAAGCTGACCCGCACCGAGGCCGGCGCCGCCTTCGGCAACTCCATGGTCTACCTGGAGAAGTTCCTGACCAACCCGCGTCACGTGGAAGTCCAGGTGCTCTCCGACGGCCAGGGCAACGCCATCCACCTGGGCGACCGCGACTGCTCGCTGCAACGCCGCCACCAGAAGGTCCTCGAAGAAGCGCCGGCACCGGGCATCGACGAGAAGGCCCGCGCGGAAGTCCTCGAGCGCTGCGTTCGCGCCTGCGTCGAGATCGGCTACCGTGGCGCCGGCACCTTCGAGTTCCTCTACGAGAACGGCCGCTTCTACTTCATCGAGATGAACACCCGCGTGCAGGTGGAGCATCCGGTATCGGAGATGGTCACCGGCATCGACATCGTCAAGGAAATGCTGCGCATCGCCTCCGGCCAGAAGCTCTCGGTCCGCCAGGAAGACGTGGTGATCCGTGGCCACGCCCTGGAATGCCGGATCAACGCCGAGGACCCGCGCACCTTCATGCCCAGCCCGGGCAAGGTGAAGCATTTCCACGCCCCCGGCGGCAACGGCGTGCGCGTCGACTCGCACCTGTACAGCGGCTACACCGTACCGCCGAACTACGATTCGCTGGTCGGCAAGCTGATCACCTACGGCAAGGACCGTGACGAAGCCATGGCGCGCATGCGCAATGCCCTGGACGAGCTGATCGTCGACGGCATCAAGACCAACATCGACCTGCACAAGGACCTGGTCCGCGACAAGGAATTCTGCAAGGGCGGCGTGAACATCCATTACCTGGAGAAGAAGCTGGGTATGGACAAGCACTGATATCGGCTACAGGCTATAGGCTTCAGGCGACAGGCCGGTATGTCGCCCCCTGGGCCTGGAACGATTATCGACGGGAGCGACCAAGGTCGCTCCCTTTCTTTTTCCTGCGGCCTGCAGCCTGAAGCCTGCAGCCGCTCCCGAAGGGAGCCTTTCATGCCCTGGGTTCAAGTCCGCCTCGCCATCACCCCGGAGCAGGCGCCCACCTACGAGGACGCGCTGCTGGAAGTCGGCGCCGTCTCGGTGACCTTCATGGATGCCGAGGACCAGCCGATCTTCGAGCCGGACCTGGGCACCACCCCGCTGTGGACCCACACCCACCTGCTCGCCCTGTTCGAGGACGGCACCGACGAGGCCGCGCTGCTGGCGCACCTGCAACTGCTGACCGGCGGCAAGCTGCCCCGGCACCAGGTCGAAGTGGTCGAGGACCAGGACTGGGAACGCAGCTGGATGGACAACTTCAAGCCGATGCGCTTCGGCCGCCGCCTGTGGATCGTGCCCAGCTGGCACGAGGCGCCGGAGCCGGACGCGGTGAACCTGCTACTCGACCCGGGCCTGGCCTTCGGCACCGGCACCCACCCGACCACCGCGCTGTGCCTGGAATGGCTGGACGGCCAGGAACTGGCCGGCGACACCGTGCTGGACTTCGGCTGCGGCTCCGGCATCCTCGCCATCGCCGCGCTGCTGCTGGGCGCCAGGCAGGCGCTGGGCACCGACATCGACCCGCAGGCCCTGGAGGCCTCGCGCGACAACGCCACGCGCAACGGCATCGACCCGGCGCTGTTCCCGGTCTACCTGCCGGCCGACCTGCCGGCCGACCTGCCGGCCGACCTGCCCGCCGGGCAGGCCGACGTGGTGGTGGCGAACATTCTCGCCGGTCCCCTGGTCTCACTGGCAGGCCAGCTGACTTCCCTGGTCAAGCCGGGCGGCCGCCTGGCCCTGTCGGGCATCCTCGCCGAACAGGCCGAGGAAGTCCGCGCCGCCTACGCCGACGCCTTCGAGCTGGACCCCACCGCCGAGCGCGAGGGCTGGGTACGCATCAGCGGCCGCCGCCGCTGAACCACGGTGGCGGCCAACTGCCCGCACGCCGAGGCTTGAGTTAGACTAAGCGACCGTTTATCGCCGGACCGCCGCATGAGCGACAGTTTCATCACACAGTGCCCGCATTGCCTCACCAGTTTCCGCGTCAACCAGGCGCAGCTGGGTGCGGCCAATGGCGCTGTGCGCTGCGGCGCCTGCCTCAAGGTGTTCAACGCCCCGCAACACATGCTGGGCGGCACCGCGCAGCCCGCGGGCGAGCCCGCCCGGCCGCAGCCGCCGGCGCCGCCTGCGGCACCGGTCGCAGCCCCCGCCGTACCTGTTGCACCCGCCGTGCCGAGCGAGCCCCCGCGCCCCGTCCCGGCGCCCGGCGTCGCCACCCTCGGCTGGCCGCTGGCGCCGCACAGCGCGCGGCCGTCCGCCGACAGCACGGCGGCCCCGGCCGCAACCCCTGCGCCCGCCCCCATTCAGGCAGCGCCGCCCGCCCCGGCAGCGGCCAGGCCGGCGGAAGAAGCCCCCGCCGCGGCCAAGCCCGCCGACGATACCCTGTGGATCCACGACGATCTCGACCTGGACAGCCTCAATCTCGACGAAGAACTGGCCAAGCTCGACGAATTCGAGCTATCCCAGGAGTTCCGCGAGCTGCAGTCCGCGCCCAAGCCGGCCGAGGCCCTGCTGGGCAACCGCCCGGTGGTGCGCGACCCGCATGACGAACGCTGGGCCGAGGCCCTGCTGCGGGACGAGGAACGCCAGGCCGGCGAAGGCGGCCGCCAGGAACCGAGCCTGGGCCGCATCGAGGCAGAACCCGAACAACCGCCGGTCGCGCCGCCCCAGGCGCAGCCGGCGCCAGCCGACGAGCCGGCCGTGGCCGCCGCGGCCGAAGAGGAAGACGACGACCTGCCGAGTTTCAGCGCCCGCCGCGACGACGAGCCGCTGGAAGAACTGGAGGCAGAAGCCGCCGGGCAGGACCAAGCGCCCGAGGCCGAGCCCCCGCTGGAGCTACGCGAAACGCCGCGCCTGGACACGCCGCTGGACGAGGAAGAGGACGACAGGGAACTGCGCCGTCCCGACCCGGGCCTGGGCGAAGCCGCCCTGCACGACCTCAGCGACGAACCCCTGCAGCTGGACTGGCAGAAGCCCAAGGGCCGCTGGGGCCGCCGCCTGCTCTGGCTGCTGCTGATCCTCCTGGCCCTGGCCGGCCTGGGCGGTCAGTATGTGGCCTATCACTTCGACGAACTGGCCCGCGAGGACGCCTACCGCCCCTGGTTCGCCGAACTCTGCCCGCAGCTGGGCTGCACCCTGCCCTCGAAGGTCGACGTCGAGCAGATCCGCAGCAGCAACCTGGTGGTGCGCAGCCACCCGGACTTCAGCGGCGCCCTGGTGGTGGACGCGATCATCTACAACCGCGCCAGCTTCTCGCAGCCCTTCCCGCTGCTGGAGCTGCGCTTCGCCGACCTCAACGGCCAGCTGATAGCCAGCCGCAGCTTCAAGCCCAGCGAGTACCTGGGCGGCGAGCTGGCCGGGCAGAGCGAGATGCCGCCGCAGACGCCCATCCACGTGTCGCTGGACATCCTCGACCCGGGCCCCAAGGCGGTCAACTACAGCCTCAGCTTCCATTCCCCGGAGTGACCCCCGCGTAGCGCAGAACCCCGCGCGACGCCAGTTCCGCTCGTCTTCCAACCCCAGGCAATAAGCCGGCGGCTGTTCAGAATTTATCCAAAATCGCCTTTATCCGGTCATCGAGAGCGGGTATCATGCCCTCCCTTTTTTGCAAGCACCGGTGGCCTCTCGCCGACCCTCCCCGAGTCCTCGACCCGCGGGAGCGTTCAGCGATTACGCCCCATAACAGGGAAGCGATGTCGGTGGTTCGCATCGGCTCTTACACACTGCCCAACAGATTGATCCTGGCTCCCATGGCCGGCGTCACCGATCGCCCGTTCCGCCAGCTGTGCCGCCGCCTCGGCGCCGGCATGGTGGTCTCGGAGATGGTCACCAGCGACGTGCGCCTGTGGAACAGCCGCAAGTCGCGCCTGCGCCTGGTGCACGACGGCGAGGATCAGCCGCGTTCGGTGCAGATAGCCGGCGGCGACCCGCAGATGCTCGCCGAGGCCGCCCGCGCCAACGTCGAGCTGGGCGCGCAGATCATCGACATCAACATGGGCTGCCCGGCCAAGAAGGTGTGCAACAAGGCCGCCGGCTCCGCGCTGCTGCGCGACGAGAAGCTGGTGGCCGAGATCCTCGAGGCCGTGGTGGCCGCCGTCGAAGTGCCGGTGACGCTGAAGATCCGCACCGGCTGGGACCGCGACAACCGCAACGGCGTGAACGTCGCGCGCATCGCCGAGCAGTCGGGCATCCAGGCCCTGGCGGTGCACGGCCGCACCCGCGCCGACCTGTACACCGGCGAGGCCGAGTACGAAACCATCGCCGCGATCAAGCAGGCGGTGTCCATCCCGGTGTTCGCCAACGGCGACATCACCTCGCCGCAGAAGGCCCGCCAGGTGCTCCGGCACACCGGCGCCGACGCCTTGCTGATCGGCCGCGCCGCCCAGGGCCGGCCGTGGATATTCCGTGAGATCGAGCACTACCTGAGCACCGGCGAGACCTTGCCGGCGCCGTCCCTGGTCGAGGTCGAAAGCATCCTGCTGGAGCACCTCGCCGCCTTGCATGCCTTCTATGGGGAAGAGCTGGGTGTCCGCATCGCCCGCAAGCACGTGGGCTGGTACCTGGCGACGTTACCGGGGGCGGCGGAGTTCCGCGCCCAGTTCAATCGTTTGCAGAACACGGATGCACAGAGCGCCAGCGTCAGGCAGTTCTTCGCCGAGCGCCACGACAACGGAAAAGGGGTGGCCGCATGACAACGATGACCGAGACTTTAGTGAGTGGAATGACACCCGTGAGCGACAACGCGAACCTCAAGCAGCACCTGAACACGCCGACGCAGGAAGGCCATACCCTGCGCGACAGCGTCGAGAAGGCACTGCGCAACTATTTCGCCCATCTCGATGGGCAGCCGGTCACGGACGTGTACAACATGGTGCTCTGCGAAGTGGAAGCACCGCTGCTGGAGACCGTGATGGACCACGTGAAGGGTAACCAGACCAAGGCCTCCGAGCTGCTCGGCCTGAACCGCGGCACCCTGCGCAAGAAACTCAAGCAGTACGACCTCCTTTAAGCGGCGGCAGGCTACAGGCCGCCGGCGGCAGGCAAGCCGCCCGGACCTGAAGCCTGCAGCTTGCAGCCTGCAGCCCTAGGAACCTGTAATGACCGACCAAACCACCCGTCTGCCCATCCGCCGCGCGCTGATCAGCGTCTCCGACAAGACCGGCGTCGTCGATTTCGCCCGCGAGCTGGTCGCCCTCGGCGTGGAGATCCTCTCCACCGGCGGCACCTACAAGCTGCTCAAGGACAACGCCATCGCCGCCGTGGAAGTGGCCGACTACACCGGCTTCCCGGAAATGATGGACGGCCGCGTCAAGACCCTGCACCCGAAGGTGCACGGCGGCATCCTCGGCCGTCGCGACATCGATGGCGCGGTGATGGCCGAGCACGGCATCAAGCCGATCGACCTGGTGGCGGTCAACCTGTACCCCTTCGAGGCCACCGTGGCCAAGCCCGACTGCGACCTGCCGACCGCCATCGAGAACATCGACATCGGCGGCCCGACCATGGTCCGCAGCGCGGCGAAGAACCACAAGGACGTCGCCATCGTGGTCAACGCCGGTGACTACGCCGGCGTGGTCGAGGCCCTGAAGGCCGGCGGCCTGACCTACGCGCAGCGCTTCGACCTGGCCCTGAAGGCCTTCGAGCACACCGCTGCCTACGACGGCATGATCGCCAACTACCTGGGCACCATCGACCAGGCCCGCGACAGCCTCTCCACCGAAGGCCGCGGCGCCTTCCCGCGCACCTTCAACAGCCAGTTCATCAAGGCCCAGGAGATGCGCTACGGCGAGAACCCGCACCAGAGCGCGGCCTTCTACGTCGAGGCGAAGAAGGGCGAGGCCAGCGTCTCCACCGCCGTGCAGCTGCAGGGCAAGGAACTGTCGTTCAACAACGTGGCCGACACCGACGCCGCGCTGGAATGCGTGAAGAGCTTCGTCAAGCCGGCCTGCGTCATCGTCAAGCACGCCAACCCGTGCGGCGTGGCCGTGGTCCCCGAGGACGAGGGCGGCATCCGCAAGGCCTATGACCTGGCCTACGCCACCGACACCGAGTCGGCCTTCGGCGGCATCATCGCCTTCAACCGCGAGCTGGACGGCGACACCGCCCAGGCCATCGTCGAGCGCCAGTTCGTCGAAGTCATCATCGCCCCGAAAGTCTCCGCCGCGGCCCGCGCGGTGGTCGCCGCCAAGGCCAACGTGCGCCTGCTGGAATGCGGCGAGTGGCCGGCCGAGCGCGCCCCGGGCTGGGACTTCAAGCGCGTCAACGGCGGCCTGCTGGTGCAGAGCCGCGACATCGGCATGATCACCGAGGCGGACCTGAAGATCGTCACCCAGCGCGCGCCCAGCGAGCAGGAAATCCACGACCTGATCTTCGCCTGGAAAGTGGCCAAGTTCGTCAAGTCCAACGCCATCGTCTACGCCAAGCACCGCCAGACCGTGGGCGTGGGCGCCGGCCAGATGAGCCGCGTCAACTCCGCGCGCATCGCCGCGATCAAGGCCGAGCACGCCGGCCTGGAAGTCAAAGGCGCGGTCATGGCCTCGGACGCCTTCTTCCCGTTCCGCGACGGCATCGACAACGCGGCCAAGGCCGGCATCACCGCGGTGATCCAGCCGGGCGGCTCGATGCGTGACAACGAAGTCATCGCGGCGGCCGACGAAGCCGGAATCGCGATGGTGTTCACCGGCATGCGCCACTTCCGGCACTAACAGCGGCGGCAGGCTGCAGGCGTCAGGCTGCAGGCAAGAGCGCTCTTGCCTGCAGCCTACGGCCTGTAGCCTGCAGCCTCTCCGAAGGAGAGATTGATGAATGTTTTGATCATCGGCAGCGGCGGCCGTGAACACGCCCTGGCCTGGAAGGTCGCCCAGGACCCGCGGGTGGAGAAGGTCTTCGTCGCGCCGGGCAATGCCGGTACCGCCACCGAGCCCAAGTGCGAGAACGTCGCCATCGACGTGCTGGCCCTGGAGCAACTGGCCGACTTCGCCGCGAAGAACGTGCAACTGACCATCGTCGGCCCCGAGGCGCCGCTGGTCAAAGGCGTGGTCGACCTGTTCCGCTCGCGCGGCCTGGACATCTTCGGCCCGACCGCCGGCGCAGCGCAGCTGGAAGGCTCCAAGGCCTTCACCAAGGACTTCCTCGCGCGCCACAAGATCCCCACCGCCGCCTACCAGAACTTCACCGAGGTCGAGCCGGCCCTGGCCTACCTGCGCGAGCAGGGTGCGCCCATCGTCATCAAGGCCGACGGCCTGGCCGCGGGCAAGGGCGTGATCGTCGCCATGACCCTGGCCGAGGCCGAGGAAGCCGTGCGCGACATGCTCGCCGGCAACGCCTTCGGCGACGCCGGTTCGCGCGTGGTGATCGAGGAGTTCCTCGACGGCGAGGAAGCCAGCTTCATCGTCATGGTCGACGGCCACAACGTGCTGCCCATGGCCACCAGCCAGGACCACAAGCGCGTCGGCGACGGCGACAGCGGCCCCAACACCGGCGGCATGGGCGCCTACTCCCCGGCCCCGGTGGTCACCCCCGAGGTGCACCAGCGGGTGATGGACGAAGTGATCTACCCGACCGTGCGCGGCATGGCCGAGGAAGGCAACGTCTACACCGGCTTCCTCTACGCCGGGCTGATGATCGACAAGAGCGGCGCGCCCAAGGTCATCGAGTTCAACTGCCGCTTCGGCGACCCCGAGACGCAGCCGATCATGGTGCGCCTGGAAAGCTCCCTGGTCCTGCTGGTCGAGGCCGCCCTGGCCAAGGCGCTGGACAAGGTCGAAGCCACCTGGGACCCGCGCCCCACCGTGGGCGTGGTACTGGCCGCCGGCGGCTACCCGGGCGACTACGCCAAGGGTGACGTCATCGAAGGCCTGGCCGAAGCAGCCAAGCTCGACGGCAAGGTGTTCCACGCCGGCACCGCGCTGAAGGACGGCCAGGTGGTCACCGCCGGCGGCCGCGTGCTCTGCGCCACCGCCATCGGCCCGAGCGTGTCCTCGGCGCAGCAGCAGGCCTACCGCCTGGCGGAGCAGATCCGCTGGAACGGCTGCTTCTACCGCAAGGACATCGGCTACCGCGCCATTGCCCGCGAACGCGGCGAAGGCTGAGCGGCCGGCGGGCGCGGGGCCTGAGCTGCCTTTGCGCCCGCTTTTCCGACCTGCGGTCGGCAGGCGGCCATGCGCGGGCCCGGGTGGATTCCGGGCCCGTCGGCACTTGGCTATAATCCGGCCACTCTCCACCGAAGGGAATTCGCCGTGCGCCGGCTCTGGAACGCCACAGGACTCCTAGTCTGCCTGCTGCTGACCGCCCTGCTCGCAGGCCCCGGCCTCGCCCAGGCGCAGGATGCCGGCGGCTGGTCGCAGCTGCACGACGGCGAAGGCCGCCTGCAGTTGCAGGACGTCCTCTCCGCACGCCTGCGCCCGCTGTTCAGCCCCCTCGACATCGAAGACCTGCACGCCCCCGCCGGCCCCGGCGCCATCTGGCTGCACTACCGCCTGCCGGCCAGCGACGCGCCGCGCCAGCTGCGCCTGTTCTCGCCGAGCCTGGACAGCCTGCAGCTCTACCTGCTGCACGGCCCGCAGCTGCTGGAAGAACGCCAGGCCGGCAACCTCTACCCCGGCCAGCGCCCGCTGCTCAACAGCGACATCCTGCTGCCGCTGCGCAGCAGCCCGGAAGTCCTCGACCTCTACCTGCGCCTGAGCTCCAGCCAGAGCCTGCGCCCCACCATCAGCCTGGAAAGCGCCGAATACCCCGCCGGCCAGCAGCGCCCGCTGCAGTTCGGCATCCTGCTCGGCTGCCTGGGCATGCTGCTGCTCTACAACCTGGTGCGCTTCGCCTACAACCGCGTGCGCAGCGGCCTGTGGCTGGCCGGCGTGCACGCCGGGCTGCTGCTGGCCTGCCTGACGCTGTTCGGCCTGCTCAGCCCCTGGTACGGCACGCACCAGACCTGGCAGCCGCTGACCGCCCAGTTGGCCCTGCTGCTGGTGCTGTCCTGCGCCCTGGGCTACACCGCCAGCTTCTTCCACGGCCAGCCGCCGCGCCGGCCGCTGGGCCGCCTGCTGGCGCTGGGCAGCCTCGGCCTGCTGGGCTTCGGCGCGCTGCTGCACCTGGCCTTGGAGATTCCCACCAGCGACCTGCTCTACGGCCTGGTGGCGATCACCAGCCTGGGCATGTTCCTCGTCGCCGCCTACTACATGCGCCACGGCTACCGCCCGGCCCGCCTGTTCGTCATCGCCATGGGCGTGTTCGTCAGCGCCTGGCTGCTGAGCCTGCCGGCGCTGCTCGGCTACGTGCCGACGCACAGCGACTGGCTGGGCAGCGGCCTGCTCGGGCTGACCGCGGCGGTGGGCTTCCTGCTCAGCCTGGCCCTGGCCGAGCGCCAGCGCCAGTTGCAGCAGGAAAGCTTCGACGCCAGCCGCAAGCGCGCCGCCAGCAGCGCCGAACTCAAGGCCAAGGGCGAGTTCCTGGCGAAGATCAGCCACGAGATCCGCACCCCCATGAACGGCGTGCTGGGCATGACCGAGCTGCTGCTCGGCACCCCGCTGTCGGCCAAGCAGCGCGACTACGTGCAGACCATCCACAGCGCCGGCAACGAGCTGCTGGCGCTGATCAACGAGATCCTCGACATCTCCAAGCTGGAGTCCGGGCAGATCGAGCTGGACGAGGTGCAGTTCGACCTTGGCGCGCTGATCGAGGACTGCCTGGCGATCTTCCGGGTGCGCGCCGAGCAGCAGAAGATCGAACTGATCAGCTTCACCCAGCCGCAGGTGCCGCGGGTCATCAGCGGCGACCCCACGCGCCTGCGCCAGGTGCTGCTGAGCCTGCTGGACAACGCCTTCAAGCAGACCGAGGAAGGCGAGATCCTCCTGGTGGTGGCCCTCGACGGCCCGCCGGGCAAGACGCGCCTGCGCATCGCCGTGCAGGACAGCGGCCGCCCGCTGGACCCGAACGACCGCCAGGCGCTGCTCACCGCCGAGCTGCACAGCCGCGACTTCCTCTCCGCCACCCGCCTGAGCAGCCGCCTGGGCCTGGTGATCGCGCGCCAGCTGATCCAGCTGATGTCCGGCCAGCTGGGCATCGAGAGCGGCCTGGACAGCGGCGGCGACAGCGGCAACACCTTGTGGCTGAGCCTGCCGCTGGACCAGCAGATGCTCGAACACCCCACCGCCGACCTCGACAGCCCGCTGCAGGGCGCGCGCCTGCTGGTGGTGGACGACAACCAGACCTGCCGCAAGGTGGTGGTGCAGCAGTGCAGCGCCTGGGGCATGAACGTCAGCGCGGTCGCGTCCGGCAAGGAGGCCCTGGCCCTGCTGCGTACCAAGGCGCACCTGCGCGAGTACTTCGACGTGGTCCTGCTGGACCAGGACATGCCCGGCATGACCGGCATGCAGCTGGCGACCAAGATCCAGGAAGACCCCAACCTCAACCACGACATCCTGCTGATCATGCTCACCGGCATCAGCAACGCGCCGAGCAAGATCATCGCCCGCAACGCCGGGATCAAGCGCATCCTGGCCAAGCCGGTGGCCGGCTACACGCTCAAGGCCACCCTCGCCGACGAACTGGCCCAGCGCGGCCCCAGCGGCGTGACCAACTACCTGCCGGCAGCCACCGAACCCGCGCCGCTGAGCCCGCCCAGCGACTTCCGCGTGCTGGTGGCCGAGGACAACAGCATCTCCACCAAGGTCATCCGCGGCATGCTCGGCAAGCTCGACCTGCACCCGGACACCGCCAGCAACGGCGAGGAAGCCCTGGCCGCGATGAAGGCCACCCAGTACGACCTGGTGCTGATGGACTGCGAGATGCCGGTGCTCGACGGCTTCTCCGCCACCGAGCGCCTGCGTGCCTGGGAAGCCAGCGAACACCGCCCGCACACCCCGGTGGTGGCGCTCACCGCGCACATCCTCAGCGAACACAAGGAACGCGCCCGCCTGGTAGGCATGGACGGGCACATGGCCAAGCCGGTGGAACTGTCGCAACTGCGCGAGCTGGTGGCCTACTGGGTAGCCGAACGCGAACGCCGCCTGCGCCAGCAGAGCGACGCGGCACTACCGTCCTGACACCGGAATACCCCGTAGGGCGCATAACGCCTACGGCGTTATCCGCCATCGACCGCCCGCGCCCGGCCCATCGGCGGATAACCGCGAACGGTTATTCGCCCTACGGCTCCGTAGCATCACCCGACGCCAATCGCGGACAGAGTCCGCTCCTACAGCTCCAGGAACGCACGTCGTAGGGGCAACTGTCTTGCAGGCCGTGCCGAGGTTGCTCTTCGTAGGAGCGAGCTTGCTCGCGAACAGGCTCCGCTGCGGGGCTTATTCGCGAGCAAGCTCGCTCCTACGAGAAGCAGTGCCCGCCGGCAGGGTAGGAGCGGGCCCTGCCCGCGATTCGCGCGCAGGGCGCGCTCCTACAGGGGAATGGCATGGCTCGGGCAGCGTAGGACTTCGTCCGCGATTGGCCGCCCCGAGCACCACCCGCCCCGGACGATTGCCACCGCGCAATGACCGCCCCCGCCGCGCCCGCTATGCTTCAGCCCCAAACAGAGGCCTCTCAGCCGGACGAGATTCCCCATGCATGTGCTGTTCAGCGTGTACCTGAAGATGCTGGTGCTCTACAGCCCCTTCTTCGTGCTTTCCTGCTTCATCAGCCTGAGCCGCGGCTTCGCCCCGCGCGACCGCAAGCGCATGGCCTGGCGCGTGGCCCTGGCGGCGCTGGTCGCCAGCGTGCTGCTGTACCTGTTCGGGCGCTACATCTTCACCCTCTTCGGCATCACCGCCGACGCCTTCCGCATCGGCGCCGGCAGCGTGCTGTTCATCTCCGCCCTGGGCATGGCCCAGGGCCGCTCGGCGGTGCAGAGCGACAACGTGCAGCAGGACGTCACCATCGTCCCGCTGACCATCCCCATCACCGTCGGCCCCGGCACCATCGGTGCGCTGCTGGTGATGGGCGTCGGCCAGCACTGGGAGGACAGGCTGCTGGCGCTGCTGGCGATCTTCCTCGCCTGCCTCACCCTCGGCGCCACCCTCTACCTGTCCGACCGCATCGAGCGGATACTCGGCGAGCAGGGCCTGCAGATCGTCAGCCGGCTGATGGGCCTGTTCGTCTGCGCCCTGGCCGCGCAGATCATCATGACCGGGGTGCGCGGCTACTTCCTCCCCGCCGGCTGAGCGCGGCGCGCCCCATTTGGGGGCGATTCGCCCACGAAGCCCGCCGGCGCACCAAGATAGCGCCCCGGAAACCCTGACCGAAGCGGCAAAAAATCCCGCGCAAGCCTTCTGCCACAGGGCTTTGCGCTGTTTGGCACGGATGCTGCGATAGCCCTCCCGACCCGCAGGGGTCCCCTACCCACTTCGGGAGGCTGCACAGGCGACGGCCCAGAATCCGCGCGGCACCCTCCCCGGTCCAGGAAGCCAAGGAGGCTGCCGCGATGAAACGTCGTCCCCTGTTGAAAAGCACCCTGGCGGTGAGCGCGCTGCTGCTCACCGGCCTGTTCCCCTTCAGCTCCCAGGCCGCCGAGACCATCAAGGTCGGCATCCTGCATTCGCTGTCCGGCACCATGGCCATCTCCGAGACCTCGCTCAAGGACATGGCGCTGATGACCATCGACGAGATCAACGCCAAGGGCGGGGTGAACGGCAAGAAGCTGGAGCCGGTGGTGGTCGACCCGGCGTCGAACTGGCCGCTGTTCGCCGAGAAGGCCCGCCAGTTGCTGACCCAGGACAAGGTCGCGGTGGTCTTCGGCTGCTGGACCAGCGTGTCGCGCAAATCCGTGCTGCCGGTGTTCGAGGAACTCAACGGCCTGCTGTTCTACCCGGTGCAGTACGAGGGCGAGGAAATGTCGCCCAACGTCTTCTACACCGGCGCCGCGCCGAACCAGCAGGCCATCCCGGCGGTGGAATACCTGATGAGCGAGGACGGCGGCGCCGCCAAGCGCTTCTTCCTGCTGGGCACCGACTACGTCTACCCGCGCACCACCAACAAGATCCTGCGTGCCTTCCTGCACAGCAAGGGCGTGGCCGACAAGGACATCCAGGAGGTCTACACGCCCTTCGGCCACAGCGACTACCAGACCATAGTCGCCGACATCAAGAAGTTCTCCGCCGGCGGCAAGACCGCGGTGATCTCCACCGTCAACGGCGACTCCAACGTGCCCTTCTACAAGGAACTGGCCAACCAGGGCCTGGAAGCCACCGAGGTGCCGGTGGTGGCCTTCTCGGTGGGCGAGGAAGAGCTGCGCGGCATCGACACCAAGCCGCTGGTGGGCAACCTGGCCGCGTGGAACTACTTCGAGTCGGTGAAGAACCCGCAGAACGAGAAGTTCGTCGCCGACTGGAAGGCCTACGCCAAGGCGAAGAACCTGCCGAACTACGCCACCGCCGTGACCAACGACCCGATGGAGGCCACCTACGTCGGCATCCACATGTGGGCCCAGGCGGTGGAGAAGGCCGGCAGCACCGACGTCGACAAGGTCCGCGAGGCCATGGGCGGGCAGACCTTCAAGGCGCCCTCGGGCTTCACCCTGACCATGGACAAGACCAACCACCACCTGCACAAGCCGGTGATGATCGGCGAGATCCAGGACGACGGGCAGTTCAACGTGGTCTGGAAGACCCCCGAGCCGATCCGCGCCCAGCCGTGGAGCCCGTTCATCCCGGGCAACGACAAGAAGCCGGACTACGCGGTGAAGAGCAACTGAGCCGGCGCTCGCCAGAGCCCCTCTTCCCAGGAGAGGGGACGCCACGCCAACCTCACGCGCGACAGTGAGCTCCATGCTCCCGGTCGCGTGCCGTATGGCCCCCTCTCCCTTCAGGGAGAGGGCTGGGGAGAGGGTGCTCTAGCCCAAGCGCCAGCCTCTCAGGAACCACACCATGCCCACTGCCCTATACCGCCTGCTCCAGACCTGCGCCCTCGCGCTGGCCACCCTCCTCGCCCTGCCCGCGCAAGCCGGCCCGGCCCAGGACTTCGCCGCCGCCGACAACGCCGGCCGCGCCACCCTGCTCGAAAGCTGGGCCGCCGCCCCCGAGGCCAAGCGTCTGCCGCTGCTCGAAGCCATCCAGGCCGGCCGCTTCGCCGTCGACGCGCAGAACCACGCCTTCCTCCTCGGCGACGACAAGCAGTACCGCCCCGCCGAAGGCGACGCCACGCCCGCCGGCGAGCCCGACAAGCTGCGCCTGAACAACCGCCTGCGCGGCCTGCTCAACACCGCCCTGGCCAGCCACCAACTGGTGGCGAAGGACCCGACGCTGCGCCTGGAAGCCGCGCGCCAGCTGCAGAAGACGGCCAAGCCCGCGCAACGCGACCTGCTCGCCCAGCGCAGCGAAGCCGAGACCGACGACAAGGTGAAGGCCGCCCTGCAGCTGGCCCTGGCCAACCTGCAACTGGCCGACGCCGACCCACAGGTGCGCCTCTCCGCCGTGCGCCTGCTCGGCGAATCCGGCGACCCGCTGGCGCTGACGCGCCTGCAGAACCTGCTCGAGCCGGCCGTGGAAGCCGACGAGCAGGTGCGCACCGCCGCCGCCACCAGCCTGGCCCAGGTCAAGCGCCGGCTGCTGGTCGGCGACCTGCTCGGCCAGGCTTTCAGCGGCCTGTCCCTGGGCTCCATCCTGCTGCTGGCGGCCCTGGGCCTGGCCATCACCTACGGCCTGCTGGGCGTCATCAACATGGCCCACGGCGAGATGCTGATGCTCGGCGCCTACTCCACCTACGTGGTGCAGTCGCTGTTGCAGCGCTTCGCCCCCGGCCTGCTGGAGTACTACCCGCTGCTGGCGCTGCCGGTGGCCTTCGGCGTCACCGCGGCCATCGGCATGGCCCTGGAGCGCACGGTGATTCGCCACCTCTACGGCCGCCCGCTGGAAACCCTGCTGGCCACCTGGGGCATCAGCCTGGTGCTGATCCAGCTGGTGCGCGTGCTGTTCGGCGCGCAGAACGTCGAGGTGGCCAACCCGGCCTGGCTGTCCGGCGGCATCCAGGTGCTGCCGAACCTGGTGCTGCCGTGGAACCGCATCGTCATCATCGGCTTCGCCCTGTTCGTGCTGGCGCTCACCTGGCTGCTGCTCAACCGCACGCGGCTGGGCCTGAACGTCCGCGCGGTGACGCAGAACCGCAACATGGCGGCCTGCTGCGGCGTGCCCACCGGGCGCGTGGACATGCTCGCCTTCGGCCTCGGCTCGGGCATCGCCGGGCTCGGCGGGGTGGCCCTGTCGCAGGTCGGCAACGTCGGCCCGGACCTGGGCCAGAGCTACATCATCGACTCCTTCCTGGTGGTGGTGCTGGGCGGCGTCGGCCAGCTCGCCGGCAGCGTCTGCGCGGCCTTCGGCCTGGGCGTGGCGAACAAGATCCTCGAACCGCAGATCGGCGCGGTGCTGGGCAAGATCCTGATCCTGGCGCTGATCATCCTGTTCATCCAGAAACGACCGCAGGGGCTCTTCGCTCTGAAAGGGAGGGTCATCGATTGAACCAGCTTCCAACCCTCGCTACGGCCGCTTTTCGTAGGAGCGAGCTTGCTCGCGAACAGCCCCCGCAGCGAATCCGTTCGCGAGCAAGCTCGCTCCTACAGGAAGCCGTGGAGGCTCGTCCATGAACCAGCCACTCACCGTGACGGCCGCGCAGAAGGCCGGCCCGCGAGTCACCGCCGGCATCGTCGGCGCCGCGCTCATCGCGCTGCTGATCCTGCCGCTGCTGCACCTGCTGCCCGAGGACAATGCCCTGCACCTGTCGGCCTACGGCCTGACGCTGACCGGCAAGATCCTCTGCTACGCCATAGTCGCCCTGGCCCTGGACCTGGTCTGGGGCTACGCCGGCCTGCTGTCCCTCGGCCACGGCCTGTTCTTCGCCCTGGGCGGCTACGCCATGGGCATGTACCTGATGCGCGAAGCCGCAGGCGACGGCCTGCCAGCCTTCATGACCTTCCTGTCGTGGAACGAGCTGCCCTGGTACTGGGCCGGCACCCAGCACTTCCTCTGGGCCCTGTGCCTGGTGGTGCTGGCGCCGGGGCTGCTGGCCTTCGTGTTCGGCTTCTTCGCCTTCCGCTCGCGGATCAAGGGCGTGTACTTCTCGATCATGACCCAGGCCCTGACCTTCGCCGGCATGCTGCTGTTCTTCCGCAACGAGACCGGCTTCGGCGGCAACAACGGCTTCACCAACTTCCGCAGCATCCTCGGCTTCCCGATCACCGCGCCGGGCACCCGCGCCGCGCTGTTCCTGGCCATCGTCCTGCTGCTGGCGGCGAGCCTGGCGCTGGGCTTCGCCCTGGCGCGGAGCAAGTTCGGCCGGGTGCTCACCGCGCTGCGCGACGCCGAGAACCGCCTGATGTTCTGCGGCTACGACCCGCGCGGCTACAAGCTGTTCGTCTGGACGCTGAGCGCGGTGATCTGCGGCCTGGCCGGCGCCCTGTTCGTGCCGCTGGTGGGCATCATCAACCCCAGCGAGATGTCGCCGACCAACTCCATCGAGGCCGCGGTGTGGGTGGCCCTGGGCGGGCGCGGCACGCTCATCGGCCCGCTGCTCGGCGCCGGCGTGGTGAACGGCGCCAAGAGCTGGTTCACCGTGGCCTTCCCGGAGTACTGGCTGTTCTTCCTCGGCGCCCTGTTCATCGTCGTCACCCTGTACCTGCCCCGGGGCATCCTGGGCCTGATCAAGCGGGAGAAAGCGCAATGAGAGCCGTGCCCCACCTGATGCTGGAACCGGCCTTCGACCCCAGCGGCACCAGCCGCGACGCCGTCGGCCTGGGCGCCAGCGCGCGCGAAGGCCTGGACGTGCGCCACGGCACCATCCTCACCCTGGAAGACATCAACGTCAGCTTCGACGGCTTCCGCGCCCTGCGCGACCTGACGCTGTACATCGGCGTGGGCGAGCTGCGCTGCATCATCGGCCCCAACGGCGCGGGCAAGACCACGCTGATGGACGTGATCACCGGCAAGACCCGCCCCGACAGCGGCAAGGCCTACTTCGGCGAAACCTACGACCTGCAGCGCATGAGCGAGGTGGAGATCGCCCAGGCCGGCATCGGCCGCAAGTTCCAGAAGCCCACGGTGTTCGAGGCGCTCTCGGTGTTCGAGAACCTGGAGCTGGCGCAGAAGGCCGACAAGTCGGTGTGGGCCAGCCTGCGGGCGAAGCTGTCCGGCGAGCAGAAGGACCGCATCGAGGAAGTGCTGGCCACCATCCGCCTCGGCGAGTCGCGGCGGCGCCCGGCGGGGCTGCTGTCCCACGGCCAGAAACAGTTCCTGGAGATCGGCATGCTGCTGGTGCAGGAACCGCAACTGCTGCTGCTCGACGAACCGGTGGCGGGCATGACCGACGCCGAGACCGAGTTCACCGCCGAACTCTTCAGGTCCCTCGCCGGCCAGCACTCGCTGATGGTGGTGGAGCACGACATGGGCTTCGTCGGCAGCATCGCCGACCACGTCAGCGTGCTGCACCAGGGCCACGTGCTGGCCGAGGGTTCGCTGGAAGAAGTGCAGGCCAACGAACAGGTGATCGAAGTTTATCTGGGGCGCTGACGCGCCAGCTGCAAGCTGCAAGCTGCAGGCAAGAGCGCTGTTTCCTGCAGCCTGAAGCCTGTCGCCTGCAGCCCAACTCCGAGGATTCTTCCGTGCTCCAAGTCCAACAACTGCATCAATACTACGGCGGCAGCCACATCCTCCGTGGCCTGTCGTTCGACGCGAAGATCGGTGAAGTCACCTGTCTGCTCGGGCGCAATGGCGTGGGCAAGACCACCCTGCTGCGCTGCCTGATGGGGCTGGTGCCGGCGCGCGAAGGCAGCGTCAACTGGGAGGGCAAGGCCATCACGGCTTTCAAGCCGCACCAGCGGGTGCATGCAGGCATCGCCTACGTGCCCCAGGGGCGCGAGATCTTCCCGCGGCTGAGCGTGGAGGAGAACCTGCTGATGGGGCTTTCGCGCTTCGGCGCGAAGGAGGCCAAGGCGGTTCCCGAGTTCATCTACGAGCTGTTCCCGGTGCTGCGCGAGATGAAGCAGCGCCGCGGCGGCGACCTCTCCGGCGGCCAGCAGCAACAGCTGGCCATCGGCCGCGCCCTGGCCAGCCGCCCGCGTCTGCTGATCCTCGACGAGCCCACCGAAGGCATCCAGCCCTCGGTGATCAAGGAGATCGGCGCGGTGATCCGCAAGCTCGCCGAGCGCGGCGACATGGCCATCCTGCTGGTGGAGCAGTTCTACGACTTCGCCGCCGAACTGGCCGACCAGTACCTGGTGATGGCCCGCGGCGAGATCGTCCAGCAGGGCCGTGGCGCGGACATGGAAAGCGAAGGGGTGCGCGGCCTGGTCGCCATCTGAGGGGCCGTCCGTGCCAACGGACACATCGATGCTCGCCGGCACCGTAGGGCGCATAACGCCTACGGCGTTATCCGCCATCGACCTTCCGCGCCCGGGCCATCGGCGTATAACCGCGAACGGTTATACGCCCTACGCTCCATGATGGTGCACGGCGCCCGCCGATGCACCGCAATCGCGCCCATACCTGACCACCCGGACAACCCCGTCCCCCGTCGCGGGCCAGGCTTTCCACGCCCACGCACTATCCTGGCGCAGAAGGCACGCCAATTGCTCTATCCAGGGCAACCGCAGCCGAACCCGAGCCCCATGAACGCACCCGCCGCCCTCTTCCACCCCGCCTGGCACGCCGAGCTGGAGCTGGCCTACGCCCGCGTCGGTGACGGCACGCGGCCGGTGAAGCGGCGCCACCTGGGGCCGTTGCGGGTGCAGAAGCACCTCTACGCCGAGGGCCCGCAGGTCTGCCAGCACATCGTGGTGCACCCGCCCGGCGGCATCGCCGGGGGCGATACCCTGGCCCTGGACATCCACGCCGGCCCCGGCGCCTGGGCGCAGCTCACCAGCCCCGGCGCGGCCAAGTGGTACCGCGCCGCCACGCCGGCCAGCCAACGCCTGCGCATCCGCGTCGAGCCCGGCGCCACCCTGGAATGGCTGCCCCAGGAAACCATCGTGTTCTCCGGCGCCCGGGCCGAGCTGCGCAGCGACATCGAGTTGCTCGGTGACGCCCGCCTGTTCTACTGGGACCTGGTCGCCCTCGGCCGCCCCGCTGCCGGCGAGCGCTTCGACCAGGGCCGCTTCGCCGCGCAGCTGGACATCCGCCGCGACGGCCAGCGCCTATGGCACGAACGCCAGCGCATCGACGGCGGCGACCGCCTGCTGGACTCGCCCATCGGCCTGGCCGGGCAGCCGGTGATGGCCACCCTGATCGCCAGCGGGCAGATCGACGCCGAGCTGCTGGAAGCCTGCCGCGCGCTACCCTGCAGCGGGCGCGGCAACCTCACCCAGCTGCCCGGCCTGCTGGTCGCCCGCTGCCTGGCCGCCGAGGCGCTGCATGCCCGCGCCTGGCTCATCGAACTCTGGCGCCGGCTGCGGCCCGCGCTGCTCGGCCGCGAGGCCGTTCCCCCGAGAATCTGGAGCACCTGAGATGGACTTGACGCCCCGCGAGAAAGACAAGCTGCTGATCTTCACCGCCGGCCTGGTGGCCGAACGGCGCCTGGCCCGCGGCCTGAAGCTGAACCACCCGGAAGCCATCGCGCTGATCTCCGCCGCCCTGCTCGAAGGTGCCCGCGACGGCCGCACCGTGGCCGAACTGATGCACTACGGCACCACCCTGCTCAGCCGCGAGCAGGTGATGGAAGGGGTGCCGGAGATGATCCCGGAAATCCAGGTGGAAGCCACCTTCCCCGACGGCACCAAGCTGGTCACCGTGCACCAGCCCATCGCCTGACAGCCGGCACAGACCGGCGATCTTCGACTGAACCTGCCCAAGGAACCCCCATGCACATCCGCGACGCCCAGCCCGCCGACCTCGAAGCCCTGCGCGACATCTACAACGACGCCGTGCTCAACACCACCGCGATCTGGAACGAGGTCGCCATCGACCTCGACAACCGCCGCGCCTGGCTGGAACTGCGCGCCCAGCAGGGCTTCCCGGTGCTGGTGGCCGAGGACGCCGGCCAAGTGCTCGGCTACACCAGCTACGGCCCCTGGCGCGCCTTCGACGGCTTCCGCGAAACCGTCGAGCACTCGGTCTACGTGCGCGCCGACCAGCGCGGCAAGGGCGTGGGCCCGCAGCTGATGCAGGCGCTGATCGACCGCGCCCGGGCCCAGGGCCTGCACGTGATGGTGGCGGCCATCGAGAGCGGCAACGCCGCCTCCATCCGCCTGCACGAACGCCTGGGCTTCGCCGTCACCGGGCAGATGCCGCAGGTGGGCCAGAAGTTCGGCCGCTGGCTCGACCTGACCTTCATGCAACTGACCCTCGACCCAAGGAGCGCCCCATGATCCCTGGCGAATACGACGTCCAGCCCGGCGAGATCGAACTCAACGCCGGCCGCCGCACGCTGGCCCTGACGGTGGCCAACAGCGGCGACCGGCCGATCCAGGTCGGCTCGCACTACCACTTCTACGAGACCAACGACGCCCTGCGCTTCGACCGCGAAGCGGCCCGCGGCATGCGCCTGAACATCCCGGCCGGCACCGCGGTGCGCTTCGAACCGGGGCAGAGCCGCGAGGTGGAGTTGGTGGAGCTGGCTGGCGAGAGAAAGGTTTACGGCTTCGCTGGGCGAGTGATGGGCGCGCTTTGAGATTGATGCAAACAAGAGAACCCTCTCCCCCGCCCTCTCCCTGAAGGGAGAGGGAGCTGTCCGTGCCGGCTGACGCCAAGGTTTCATCCTGCACCGCACGGTCCCCTCTCCCTTCAGGGAGAGGGTTAGGGAGAGGGCGCGTGGTTGAGTCCCGTGTCGAAGGCTCAGGAAAAGTACCGAATGCCCCTGGCCGCCAAGGAGCCGCAATGAAGATCAGCAGACAAGCCTACGCCGACATGTTCGGCCCCACCGTCGGCGACCGCGTGCGCCTGGCCGACACCGAGCTGTGGATCGAGGTGGAGCAGGACTTCACCGTCTATGGCGAGGAGGTGAAGTTCGGCGGCGGCAAGGTCATCCGCGACGGCATGGGCCAGGGCCAGCTGCCGGCCGCCGAGGTGGTCGACACCGTCATCACCAACGCGCTGATCCTCGACCACTGGGGCATCGTCAAGGCCGACGTGGGCTTGAAGGACGGGCGCGTCAAAGCCATCGGCAAGGCCGGCAACCCGGACATCCAGCCCGGCGTCAGCATCGCCCTGGGCGCCAGCACCGAGGTGATCGCCGGCGAGGGCATGATCCTCACCGCCGGCGGCATCGACACGCACATCCACTTCATCTGCCCGCAGCAGATCGAAGAGGCGCTGATGAGCGGGGTGACCACCATGATCGGCGGCGGCACCGGGCCGGCCACCGGCACCAACGCCACCACCTGCACCTCCGGGCCCTGGCACCTGGCGCGCATGCTCCAGGCCGCCGACGCCTTCCCGATGAACATCGGCTTCACCGGCAAGGGCAACGCCAGCCTGCCGCTGCCGCTGGAGGAACAGGTGCGCGCCGGGGCCATCGGCCTGAAGCTGCACGAGGACTGGGGCACCACCCCGGCGGCGATCGACAACTGTCTGGGCGTGGCCGACCGCTACGACGTGCAGGTGGCCATCCACACCGACACCCTCAACGAATCCGGCTTCGTCGAAACCACCCTGGCCGCCTTCGCCGGCCGCACCATCCACACCTACCACACCGAGGGCGCCGGCGGCGGCCACGCGCCGGACATCATCCGCGCCTGCGGCTTCGCCAACGTGCTGCCCAGCTCCACCAACCCGACGCGGCCCTTCACCCGCAACACCATCGACGAGCACCTGGACATGCTCATGGTCTGCCACCACCTAGACCCGAGCATCGCCGAGGACGTGGCCTTCGCCGAGTCGCGCATCCGCCGCGAGACCATCGCCGCCGAGGACATCCTCCACGACCTGGGCGCCTTCAGCATGATCAGCTCCGACAGCCAGGCCATGGGCCGCGTCGGCGAGGTCATCACGCGCACCTGGCAGACCGCCGACAAGATGAAGAAGCAGCGCGGCGCCCTGCCCGGCGACGGCGCGCGCAACGACAACTTCCGCGCCAGGCGCTACATCGCCAAATACACGATCAACCCGGCGATCACCCATGGCGTCAGCCACGAGGTGGGCAGCATCGAGGTGGGCAAGCTGGCCGATCTGGTGCTCTGGCGCCCGGCCTTCTTCGGCGTGAAGCCGAGCCTGATCCTCAAGGGCGGCGCCATCGCGGCGAGCCTGATGGGCGACGCCAACGCCTCCATCCCCACCCCGCAGCCGGTGCACTACCGGCCGATGTTCGCAAGCTTTGGCGGCAGCCGCCACGCCACCAGCCTGACCTTCCTCAGCCAGGCCGCCTGGGAGGCCGGCCTGCACGCGCGCCTGGGCCTGCACAAGGCCATCGGCGTGGTGCAGGGCTGCCGCACGCTGCGCAAGACCGACCTGATCCACAACGCCTACCTGCCGCACATCGAGGTGGACCCGCAGAACTACCAGGTGCGCGCCGACGGCCAGCTGCTGTGGTGCGAACCGGCCGAGGTGCTGCCCATGGCGCAGCGTTATTTCCTGTTCTGAGCACCCGCCCAGGAACACCCTCGTAGGATGGTGTTGAGCGAAGCGATACCCATCGCCACGGCGTAGCCTGCAATCCTACGCCTCACCGCCCACGCCATTCCCCTGTAGGAGCGCGCCCTGCGCGCGATTCGCGGGCAGGGCCCGCTCCTACAGGCGACTGAAATCCACCGGGAAAATTCAGAAGACCGCCCCCAGCGGACGCGCTTCGCATTTCCCCCGGGAGTCCACCCCTACGCTGGCAGGGCCTCTGTGCCCGCTAGAACAACAAGGACTCCCGATGAAACGACTGACCGCCGCCCTGGCCCTGGCATTGGGCCTTTGCGCCTGCGCCCAGGCCGCCGCCCCCGCGCCCATCACCCTGGGCCTCAACTACCCCCGCACCGGTAGCTACCAGAACGAAGGGCGCGACCAGATGCGCGGCGCCCTGCTGGCCATCGACGAGATCAACGCCAACGGCGGCGTGCTCGGCCGCTCGCTGCGGCTGTCCAGCCACGACAGCGCCTCGCGCTCGAAGAAGGCCGTGGCCAACGTCGACAAGTTGGCCGACGAGGGCGCCGCCATGCTCTTCGGCGGCGCCTCCAGCGCCGTGGCCATCGCCGCCGGCAAGCGCGCCGCCGAGCGCGGGCTGCTGTACTTCGGCGCCGTCACCTACTCCAACGACACCACCGGCAAGGACGGCCACCGCTACATGTTCCGCGAGGGCATCAGCGCCTGGATGAGCGCGCGGGTGCTGGGCCAGTACCTGGCGCAGAAGCACCCGGGCAGCCGCTACTTCTACGTCACCTCCGACTACACCTGGGGCCACACCACAGAAGCCTCGCTACGCCAGGCCACCGGCACCCAGGACGGCGCCCAGCACCCCGGGCGGCGCATTCCCTTCCCCGCCGTCGGCCTTGCGCACTACCGCGACAGCCTGGCCCAGGCGACCGCCAGCGACGTCCAGGTGCTGGTCCTGGTGCTGTTCGGCCGCGACCTGGTGCGGGCCATGCAGGTGGCCCACGACCTCGGCCTGACCAGGCGCATGCAGGTAGTCGCGCCCAACCTCACCCTGAACGTGATAGAGCAGGCCGGGCCGAGCGTGATGGAGGGCGTGGTCGGCACCGAGCCCTGGACCTGGCGCGTACCGGAACTGGAGAACAGCGCCCGCGGCAAGGCCTTCGTCAGCGACTACGTGAAGCGCTACCAGAAGTACCCGTCCAGCTCCGCCGCCTCGGCCTACGGCATCGTCTACCAGTGGGCGGACGCCGCCAGGCGCGC
Source organism: Pseudomonas sp. 273 (assembly GCF_029201425.1). Taxonomy (NCBI): domain Bacteria; kingdom Pseudomonadati; phylum Pseudomonadota; class Gammaproteobacteria; order Pseudomonadales; family Pseudomonadaceae; genus Pseudomonas; species Pseudomonas sp. 273. Next base: position 29,973 of record NZ_CP116775.1, on the reverse strand, counting down.
CAACAGCCTGGACAGCGAGGCGCTGATCAGGGCGCTGGAAGGCCACCGCTACGCCCTGCTCAAGGGCGAGCAGTACTGGCGCGCGTTCGACCACCAGAACGTGCAGCGCATCTATGCGGTGAAGGTGAAGCCGCGCAGCGAGGTGCTGAAGGACCCGCTGAAGCAGGACTACTTCGAGATCATCCACCAGCTCGACGGCGACCTGGCCGCGCCGAGCCTGGAGGAATGGCGGGAAGAAAGGCGCGCCGCCGGCAAGCCCCCGCTGCTGCAGTGAGGCCCCTCAGCGCAGCTGGCTGTCCTTGCTGCCGCGCCGGTTGTAGCCGGCGAAGGCCGCCTGCACCTGGTCGTGGGCGGCCTGGCAGTTCACGCACAGGCGCACGCCGGGCACGGCCTGGCGCCGCGCCTCGGGGATGGGCGCATCGCACTCCTCGCAATGCGTCAGGCTCTCGCCGCGGGGCAACTGGCTGCGCGCCCGGGCGACGGCGTCCTCGATGGTGCTGTCGATCTGTTCCTGCACGGCGCCGTCGTTCGCCCAACCACTGGCCATGGCAACCTCCGATCAAACTTTGTACAGATTGCAGATATGGACGCCCCGGCGGCCGATTGCAAGGGCAACGGCTGCGCGAAAAGGTGGCGGGGTGCGCTGAAAAGCCCCTTCCCCAGGCGCCGCGCAACGAGAACAATAGCGCGCTTTCCCGTCATGGATGTTCCCCGATGCGAATCCTCCCGTCCCGTCTCCGCCACAGCCTGCCGCTGGCGCTCTGCGCCCTGCTCGGCGCCCAGGCCCAGGCCTCCGGGGCCACCAGCGTCGAAGCCGACCTGGTCGACGCCAACCGCTACCTGCTGCTCTACAGCGCCACCGCCGACGAACGCTTCCTCGAACGCCTGGACGCCACCGGCAAGCACCTGCAGGCCGCCCTCGGGCAGCGCCAGGACGCCGCGGCGCTGCGCGCGCTCTGGGCCAGCTACGAGCAGGGCCGGCAACAGATGCTGGCCGAGCACGCCGCCCGCAAGCTCGACCAGAATGGCGAGATGGCCCGCAGCCTGAAGCTGGCCGAGCCCCTGGACGCCTACCTGCAGGCCCACCCGCTGGCCGCACCGGGCCTGGCCGACGACCTGCGCAGCCGCGCCCTGCTCACCGCCCGCCTGGCCAACCTGCAGAAGGTCGACGGCCCGCGCGCCGAGGCCGAGGCGGCGAACGTCAAGGCCCTGGACGAACGCATCCAGCAGCGCATCGACGCCCTGGCGCAGAGCAACCCCGCCCTGCACGACGAACTGGACAAGCGCTGGCGCTACCTGCAGGTCAGCCAGCGCAATGGCCAGCAACTGCTCTACCCCTTCAACGCGCAGATCGAGGCCATGCTCGGCAAGCTGGCCGGCGCCTGACCGGGGCCGGCCGTCCCGGCCGGAGTCGGTCTACCGCAGACTCGGAATCGTCCGATAGGCGGCACCGGATGGGCCACCCAAGAATGGCGGCCCCATCGCCAGGAGCCGCCCCATGCACCGCCTCGTCCTTTCCCTGCTGCTGAGCCTGCTCGTCACCCTGCCCGGCGTGGCCCGGGCCGACGACCTCGACGCCACCCTGCAGGCCGCGCAGCGCTACCTGCTGCTCTACAGCGCCACTGGCGACGAACGTTTCCTCAAGCGCCTGCAACGGCTCGACGAGACCTTCCACGCCCAGGTCGCCGAACAGCGCAACGGCGAGACGCTCCAGGACATCTGGTCGCTCTACGGCGAAACGGTGGAACGCGTGGAAAGCGGCTACGAACAGAGCGGCCCGGCGCTGCGCGAGGCCCTCGCCCAGGCCCTGGAGGTCTCGGCGCTGCTACAGGAGTTCCGCGTGCAGCTTCCGCCGCCGGGCGAAGCGAGCCTGGCGGCCAACCTGCAGCGCCTGGCGCTGCTCAAGGCCAAGCGCGCCAACCACAAGCTGCTGGGGGCGGACGACGGGAGCCTGGACGAGCAGGTCGCCGACCTGCGCGAAGCCATCGGGGCCCAGTTCACCAGCCTGCCGGACACCCCCGAGGGCGAGGCCATGCGCGCCCGCTGGCGCTACCTGCAGCTGACCGAGCGGCCGGCCGGCACCCTGCTCTACCCGTTCAACGCCCAGGTCGAGTACCTGCTGCACAAGCTCGAAGAGGGCCGGGAAGGCTAGGCCCTACTCCTTCACTTCCATGTATTCCCTGGCGAAGATCTGGTACTCCTCCGGCAGGGTGTACTTCTTCGCCAGCTCCGAGGCGGTCAGGTCGGAAGCATCGACGCCGCGCTGCTCGCGCAGGCAGTCGTAGGTGGCCTTGATGGCGGCGAAGTAGGCGGCATGGCCGTCCACCACGATGCGCACGCCGAGCTTGGCCAGGCGCTTGTCGTCGTGCAGCTTCGGGTTGCCGTAGGACACCAGCATCAGCGGCACGCTCAGGTGGCGGGCGATGGCCTCCAGGTGCTCGAAGTCGCGGATGCCGACCATGCAGATGCCGTCGGCGCCGGCGGCCTGGTAGGCCAGGGTGCGGCGGATCACGTCGTCCACCTCGATCACCTCGGCGTTGGTCCGGGCGATGATCGCCATCTCCTGGTCCACCCGCGCCTCCAGCGCCGCGCGGATCTTGCCCACGCCCTCCTCCACCGGGATCAGGTCGGTGGACTTGCGGCCGAACTGCGCCGGCAGCAGGGTGTCCTCGATGGTCAGCGCGGCGACGCCGGCGCGCTCCAGCTCGACGATGGTGCGCATCACGTTCAGCGCGTTGCCGTAGCCGTGGTCGGCGTCGGCGATCACCGGCAGGCGCGCGACGCGGCCGATGCGGGTGGCCTGCTCGACGAACTCGCTGAGGGTGATGAGGGCGAAGTCGGGCGCCGCGAGCACTTGTAGCGAAGCTACAGAACCACCCAGGATGCCGACCTCGAAGCCGAGGTCGCCGGCGATGCGCGCCGACATCGGGTCGAACACCGATGCCGTGTGGTAGCAGGAGGAAGAGTTCAGCAACGCCCGGAAACTCTGGCGTAGCTCGTGGTGGGAGGCTCTGTGCATGGTGGGATCCAACTGCGACCTGGAGGTGGGAAGGGGCTCTGCGGAATCAGCGAACTCATGTAGCAAAACTACAGGATGGCAAATGTAGCAAAACTACAAAGCCTTCCCAAGCACTCTATCGCCTTCACCGTCCAGCGGCACATGAGCCGATAGTCGAGCAGCGCCATGCGCACTCGCGTAAACTGCGCGGCCGTTTTTTCGCCGGACCTTTCCGCCATGCTGCACTCCACTGACGCCCGCGCCCTGGGCATCGACTTCGGCACCTCCAACTCCACCGTCGGCTGGTGGCGCCCGGGGACGGAACCGCTGATCGCACTGGAAGACGGCAAGATCACCCTGCCCTCGGTGGTCTTCTTCAACACCGAGGAGCGCCGCCCGGTCTACGGCCGCCTGGCCCTGGCCGAGTACCTGGAAGGCTACGAGGGGCGCCTGATGCGCTCGCTGAAGAGCCTGCTCGGCTCGCCCCTGCTCAAGAGCGAGACCACGGTGCTGGGCAGCGCCCTGCCGTTCAAGGACCTGCTCGGGCTGTTCATCGGCGAGCTGAAGCGGCGCGCCGAGGCCGTCTCCGGCCGCGAGTTCGAGGCCGTGGTGCTGGGCCGCCCGGTGTTCTTCGTCGACGACGACGCCGAGGCCGACCGCGAGGCCCAGGACACCCTGGTGGCGGTGGCGCGCAAGCTCGGCTTCAAGGACATTTCCTTCCAGTACGAACCCCTGGCCGCGGCCTTCGACTACGAGCGCGGCATCGCGCGCGAGGAGCTGGTGCTGATCGTCGACATCGGCGGCGGCACCTCGGACTTCTCCCTGGTGCGCCTGGCCCCGGAGCGCCGCGAGCAGGCCGAGCGCCAGGCCGACATCCTGGCCACCGGCGGCGTGCACATCGGCGGCACCGACTTCGACAAGCAGCTCAGCCTGCAGGGCGTGATGCCGCTGTTCGGCTACGGCAGCCGGATGAAGTCCGACGCGCTGATGCCCACCAGCTACCACCTGAACCTGGCCACCTGGCACACCATCAACGCGGTGTACGCGCAGAAGTCGCAACTGGCGCTGAAGAACATGCGCTACGACATCGTCGACAGCACCGGCATCGACCGCCTGTTCCGCCTCATCGAGCAGCGCGCCGGGCACTGGCTGGCGATGCAGGTGGAGGCCAGCAAGATCGAGCTGAGCGACAGCCAGCGCCGCGACATCGACCTGGCGCGCATCGAGCCGGGCCTGGTGGCCGAGCTGACCCGCGAACTGTTCGAGGGCGCCATCGAGCCGCAGCTGGAACGCGTACGCGCCGGCATCACCCGCCTGCTGGGCGACGCCGACCTCGACCCGGCGCGGGTCGACACCGTGTTCTTCACCGGCGGCTCCAGCGGCGTGCCAGCCCTGCGCCAGAGCGTGGCGGCCATGCTGCCCAACGCCCGCCACGTCGACGGCGACCGCTTCGGCGGCATCGGCAGCGGCCTGGCCATCGAAGCGAAGAAGCGTTACGGCTGAGGCGCCAGGGTTTCTCCTACGCACGCCCTCAACCGTAGGGCGGATAACCGTTCGCGGTTATCCGCCGTTTAGCCATCGGCCGGGGCAGTCGGCTGCTGCTTTTCGTAGGAGCGAGCTTGCTCGCGAAGGGTGCTCACAGGTGGCACAGGCGCGCAGGATCAACTCCGCTCCCTCTCCCTAACCCTCTCCCTGAAGGGAGAGGGGACCGTTGGGCAGAAACGGGAACCCTGGAGTCAGCCGGCAATCACGGAGATATCCGGCTAACGCCATGCTTCCCGTTGGCACGGACAAGCCCCCTCTCCCTTCAGGGAGAGGGCTGGGGAGAGGGTACGGAGGTCGGTTCAACGCCAGTGCATCCGGGAGCTCCCTCCGCAAACAAGCCCGCACCTCCACCCCACCCCCACCAATTTTTCGAACTCCCGCCCCAGGCCCCGACTCGAAACTGGACCACCCACAGGTCCGAGCCGACAAGGAGGCCCCATGTACCGGCAAGCCCTGCTGACCGCCACCGCCCTGGCCCTGCTCGCGGGCTGTTCCCATGAATCCACCCGGGTGCAGAACCCGGTCAACCTGGTGACCTACCGCGACGAGCCGCTGGTGCGCGACGTGCACGACGGCATGAGCAGGGACGAGGTGCTGCGCGTCGGCGGCCCGCCTTCCAGCACCCAGGCGCGGGCGTACAAGGCCGGTAGCTGCAACAGCTACATCCTCAACCGGGAAGGCCGCGAGCAGCCCTACTACGTGACCTTCGACGACCAGGGCAGGGTCGACGGGAGCGGCTTCCTGAGCTGCTCCGAGCGCGACCGCCACGACCGCGACGCGCACCCCTGAGGCCCGGCCGGCGGCGTTTAGCTGAGCGCCGCCACCAGTTCGGCCTTGGTCATCCGCCAGCGCCCGCGCACACCCGCGCGGGCCGCGCGCGCCAGCAGTTCCTTGCGCGTCATGCCCAGCAGCTTGGCGGTGGCCGGCTTGCTGCGCCGGGCGAGCCTGGCCAGGGCGTCCACCTCCTCCGGGCTGAGGCCCAGCTTCCCGTAATGCGCCTGAACGTGCGCCCGCTGCTTCTCGTGGCGTGCCGAGTGGCCCTGCGTACCGTTGCGCGGCATGGCAATCTCCTTCTGCGGGAGGGGAACAGAGCAATGGACCAGGCGCCGCGGAAAATATTCAGGCGATATCGATGCCGTCTATCATGCGAGCAGGAAAACAGGAGAGGACCTCATGAAACACCACATCGTCGAACTGCCCGCCTTCAGCGTGGTGGGCCTGGAATACCGCGGCGACGGCCAGGAGGGCGGCATCGGCCAGCTCTGGCAGCGCTTCCTGCCGCGCGAGGGCGAGGTCGCCGCGCGGGCCGACGACCGCAGCGCCTATGGCATCTGCGCCCAGGCCGCCGGCGGCGTCTTCCACTACGTCGCCGGGCTGCCGGTGGCCCAGGGCGCCGCGGTGCCCGAGGGCATGGTGAGGTTCGAGGTGCCGGCGCAGAAGTACGCGGTGTTCACCCACGTCGGGCCGGTGGAAGGCATCGCCGACAGCTTCCAGCGCATCCACGCCGAACTGCTGCCCCAGCGCGGGCTGGAGCCGCGCCAGGCGCCGGCCTTCGAGCGCTACACCGAGCGCTTCCACGGGCCGGACGACACCACCTCGGAAACCGACCTGTACATCCCGGTCTACTGACTCAGCGCTTCGGCGCCCGGGCCGGCTGCTTCATCTGCGCCAGCAGGGCGGCGCACTGGTTGTCGTCGTTCTTGCTCGGCGCTATCAGCGCCAGCAGCCCGGCCGCCGGCCCCACCGCCACGCCCAGGGCCACCATGCCGGCGCCGCGGGCGATCAGCGGGCCGGCGTGCACCCCGGCCTTCGGGTTCTTGAAGGTGCCCTGCACGTAGAGCGGCGAGCGCAGCGAGAATAGCCGCACGCCCTTGCTGTGGGGGATGATGTCCAGGTCCAGCTGCTCGGTGGCGAAGTTGCTGGTGCCCTCGACGTTGATGATGGCGTTCTCGGTGTCGAAGGCGAAGATCCGCGGCTGGGCCAGGCCCTTGGCGATGCCGACGTCGGCCGCCGCGCAGTTGATCTTCACGTCGTCGTCGCCGAACAGCTTGGCCACCAGGTAGTTGCCGACGTTGAGCCCGGCGATCTCCATCAGCCCCTTGCTGATCCGCCCGTCGTTGACCAGCAGCTTGATCTCGCCGTCGGCGCCGCCGAGGATGGCCGCCACCGAGTTGCCGGTGCCGCTCAGCGCGGCGTCGCCGTTGAGTTCGCCGAAGCTGGTCTGCATCGGCGCGAAGCTGGGGAACAGCTGCTTGAGCTTGAAGCCGCGGGCCTGCAGCTGCACCCGGCTCTGCAGCGGCGTCTTGCCGCCGTCCAGGCGGATCTGCGCGGTCAGGCTGCCGCCGGCCACGCCGAAGCGCAGCGGGTCCAGGCGCAGCAGGCCGTCTTCCAGGCGCAGGTGGGTCTGCAGGTCGCTGATGGGCAGCTTGTCGCTGTGGACGATGCGCTTGCCGGCGAACGCCACGTCGGCGTCCATGGCGCGCCAGCGCTCGGTGCGGAATTCCTCCACCGGCAGCACCTTGTCCGCCGGCTGGCGGGTGCTCTGGCCGCGCGCCTGCTTCTGCGCGTTGCTGTCGGCGCCGATCAGCGGGCCCAGGTCGACCATGCGCAGTTGCTCGGAGGTCAGCTTGCCGCTGAGTTTCGGCCGCGGCTGGCCGTTGACGAAGGTCAGGCTGCCGTGCAGGTCGCTTTCGCCGACCTTGCCGTTGAAGTTCTGGTATTCGAAGCGCGCCCCGGCGGGGTCGTGCAGCTGCGCCCGCAGGCGGCCGTCGGTGGCGTAGGCCGGGGTGTCGGGGAGGGTCACGCCGGTCAGCGGGTAGAGGTTGGCCATGCTGTTGCCGGCCAGCTTCAGGCGCAGGTCCAGGGCGCCCAGGCGCAGCGGATCGGTGAGGGTGCCGACCACCGCCGCGCGGGTGTCGCCCACCTTCACCTCCGCCTGCAACGGGAAGGGCCGGTTGGCAGCCTCCAGGGCCAGCACGCCGCCGACCTTGCCCTCGCCGGCCAGCGCCAGGCCCTTGTAGGTGCCGCGCACCTTCCAGCCGAACACGTAGTCCTGGGTGGCCGCCGCCTGCTCGCCGCCCAGCGCCTTGCCGGCCAGCTGGGCGAAGGGCACCGGCTTGCCGAGGCTGTCCACCAGCACTTCCAGGCGCGTCTTCAGTGTCTGGTCGTCGAAGCCCACGCGGCCCTTGTCGAAGCCGATCTCGCCGATGGCCAGCGACCAGGGCGTGGGCTGCTCGGCCTCACCCTCTTCCTTGGCCGGCAGGGTGAAGGTCCAGTTGGCGCGGCCGTCGGCCAGGCGCAGCAGGTCGGCGCTGGGCTGCGTCAGGCGCACCTGCGGGATCACCACCTGGTGCCACAGCAGCGGCAGCGGCGAGAGGCGGAACTCCACGTGCCTGAGGCTGGCGAACTCGGCCGCGCGGGTCTTGCCCACCGCCCAGTCGGGGTTGCCCAGGGTGATGTCGCTGGCGGCGAAGTGCGGCCAGGGCACCCAGGCGCGCCAGCCGCCCTCCTCCGGCTCGCGCTGCCAGAGCACCTGCAGCTCGCCGTTGATGGCGAAGGGGCGGCCGATGGCGGCGGAGACCTTGTCGTTGATCAATGGCCGCACGCGGTTCCAGTCGAAGGTGGCGATGAACGCCAGCGCCGCCACCAGCAGGGTGAGCAGGCCGGCAAGGCTGAACAGGCAGATTTTCGCGCCGCGCGTCATGCAGAACTCCTTGTCTTCGCGTCGGTTGGATGCGCCCAGGCAGGCTCTTCTATCGGGTTGGACCGCAAGGCCCCGGCGAAATGCCGGAAAAATCGCCGGGCCGGAAAATCGAACGGCTCCCCACGATGACGCCCCCAAGGATGCGCGAAGCCAGCACCGGCGTCATTCGTGCCGCCCCGGGACAAGCGCAACCGCTCTGGCACGCCGCTCAGCGAGGCGCCGGGCCGCCGGCGACGATAGCCCTGGCCTTTCGCACCGGTAGATTTATCTAATCGACAGATATGAACAATCACGTCGATACACTCCATCGAGGCCATTGATAGAAGTCAATATTCAAAATCAACTTATTGTTCCTAAAGGATTAAATCAAACATCATCGACATCGATAGCGACCATTACCCGGCTTCGTTTTTAAATCGATAATCCAGATTGGATACTGGCTCCGTGTCCAGAACAACACCCCTTTCCTCCAGGAGCCAAACATCATGAAACGCACCCTCACCTTCGGTTTCGCCCTTTCCCTGATCGCCGCCAACCTCGCTTTCGCCGCCCCGGCCAGCGTTTCCGCCCAGGCTCCGGCGCAAGTGGCCGAGAGCGGTTCTTCCCACAGCGTCGACCGTCTGCACCAGCAAATGCAGGCCCGCGTCGCCGAGAACGGCAGCGGCCAGACCATCGAGCGCCTGCACAAGCAGCTGAGCGAGCAGGTCCGCGTTTCGGAGAACGGCAGCAGCCAGACCATCGATCGCCTGCACAAGCAGATGGGTGAAGAGGCCCGCGTCGCCGAGAATGGCAGCAGCCGCACCATCGACCGCCTGCACCAGCAGATGGGTGAAGAGGCTCGCATAGCCGAGAACGGCAGCTCCAACACCATCGACCGCCTGCACAAGCAGATGGGTGAAGAAGCCCGCGTCGCCGAGAACGGCAGCAGCCGCACCATCGACCGCCTGCACCAGCAGATGGGCGAAGAGGCTCGCGTAGCCGAGAACGGCAGCTCCAACACCATCGACCGCCTGCACAAGCAGATGGGTAGCGAGGAAGCCCGCGTGGCCGAAAACGGCAGCAGCCACACCATCGACCGTCTGCACGGCGCCATGAGCGTTGCCGAATCCGGTGGCGACACCGTCTTCAACGCCCACTTCCGTCAGGTCTGAAGCAACGCGCAGTACACCGCAAGGTGAAAGAAAAGCCCGGCACTCGCCGGGCTTTCTCATTTCTGCGGGTCAGCTCGCCTGGTCGGGCGAGCCGTCGGAGCGGCCGATGCTCGGCGGGGCTTCCACCACCAGCTCTTCCGGCACCTCTTCCACCCGCGGGTCGAGGGTGGCGGCCATGGGGCTGACGGTGTCGGGCATGGCCACGTGGTGCAGCGGCGCCTCGTCGACGCGGTGGATGCCGGTGACGCGCCGCGGCTGCACCCAGAAGATCAGCACCAGCGCATAGGCCGACACCAGCATGTAGAACATGCCCGGGCCGAAGTGGCTCATCAGCGCGCCGGCGAACAGCGGGCCGATGCACGCGCCCACCCCGTAGGTGGTCAGCAGCATGGCCGAGAGCGCCACGCGCCGCGGCTGCTCGACGTGGTCGTTGGCCAGGGCCACCGCCAGCGGGTAGAGGGTGAACAGCAACATGCCGGTGACGAAGCCGTTGGCCAGCAGCGCCCAGTAGGGCAGCTGGATCAACCCCCACATCGGCGCGGCGGCCACGCACAGCAGCAGCGCGTTGCCGCGGATCAGCCAGCTGCGGTTGACGCGGTCCGACAGCCAGCCCAGCGGCCACTGGGCGCAGAAGCCGGCGACGATGCACATGCCGACGAACAGGCTCGACTGCGAGGTGTCCAGCCCGTTGCGGTTGGCGTACACCGGCGCCAGGCCGTAGAAGGCGCCGACCATCAGGCCGGCGACGAAGATGGTGCCCAGCGACTGCGGCACGCGCTTCCAGAAGAAGCCGATCTCCAGCGGCGCCGCCACCAGCTTGGCCGGGTGCACCCGGCGCGTCAGCGCCAGCGGGATCAGGCAGGCGGAGAAGCAGATGGCCACCAGCAGCAACGGCTTGTAGTCCAGCGCCGGGCTCGCCGCCAGCAGGCCCTGGCCCAGCACCAGGCCGAGGTCCACCGCGACCATGTAGCCGGCGAACACCTTGCCGCGCTGGTGGCCTTCGGCCTGCTCGTTGAGCCAGCTCTCGATCACCATGTACTGGTTCATCATCACCGCGCCCATCACGAAGCGCAGCGCCACCCAGACCGCCAGGGTGTCCACCAGCGCGTGCAGCAGCACGATCACCGTGGCAAGGCCAGCGCAGGCCACGTAGGAACGGATGTGGCCGAAGCCGGCGATCAGCTTGTGGCCGAACTTGCCGCCGCAGACCAGGCCGAAGTAGTAGGCCGCCATCAGGCCGCCGACCCACAGGTCGCCGGCGCCCTCGGAGGTCAGGCGCAGGCCCATGTAGGTGGTGAACAGGCCGGAGCCGGCCAGCATCAGGAGGGTGGCGGTGTAGAGCGCGGGGAAGGTGACGAGCGGGCTGAACATGGGGCTACCTCGCCGGGCGGCATGGCGCCCGGCGGACAAGAGGGGTGATCGTTCATGGCGGCCGGCATCCGCGGGCGCACCTGTGCGACCACCACCGCGCGAAACCCGGCCGGTGCCACACCGGAAAGCCCGGCGCAGAAGCCGCGCATTATCCACGCCGGCATCGCCCGCCGCCATTGGCCGCGACGTCCGGCAGCCGCGGAACCGTCCGGCGCAGAGGCGCTCGAATGGAAAAACGCCGGGAGGTTGCCATGAACGTGAAGGACCCGCAGGAATTCCTGCTCTGGTGCACACTGCTCAACTACGCCGTGCTGCTGCTCTGGTTCGGCGCCTTCAGCCTGGCCCACGAGGGCCTGTACCGCCTGCACAGGCACTGGTTCGACCTGGGCCGGGAAGCCTTCGACGTCCTGCACTACGGCGGCATGGCCGTCTACAAGATCGGCATCCTGCTGTTCAACCTGGTGCCGCTGCTGGCGCTGTGGATAACCGGGGGCTGAACGGCCCCCGGAAGGACGCCTCGTTTCTGGCGTCAGATTTTTCTCACCTCTTCCTACGGTTTCGCCAAGCCCTGCCGATAAGCCACCGGCGTGGTCCGCCCCGCCATGGCCTCAACAAGAACAATCTCCGAATGGCCTGATTTTTCCGAACCCTTCCTGGAGATCGTCAATGCATAGCTGGATATCCAACCTGAGCGTGAACCTCAAGTTGGCCCTCGGCTTCGGCGTGGTCCTGGCGTTTACCGCCATCCTCGCCGTGGTCAGCTGGGTCGGCCTGGGCTCGCTGATCGACCGCAGCAACTGGATGAGCGACATCACCGAGCTCAATTCCCGGCTCACCAAGCTGCGCATCACCCGCCTGCAATACATGATCGCCGACGGCGGCGAGCAGGAAGCCGGCGCCGTCATGAGCGCCCTGGGCGAATTCAAGGCGCACCAGCAGAAGCTGCGCGGCTACTTCGTCAGCCCCGAGAACGTGCGCATGCTCGACCAGCTGGGCGGCGTCATCTCCGACTACGAGAAATCCCTGGCCGCCATGCGCAGCGGCTACCAGAACGCCAACGCCACCCGCCGCGCCCTGGAGGCCGACGCCGCCCGCGCCGGCGAGCTGACCGCGCAGCTCCAGGAAGACGTGCTCAAGGCCCCCGCCGACGAAGCGCGCTCCATCCGCTACCAGGCCATCAGCCGCACCCGCGAGGACCTGCTGCAGGCCCGCTACGACGTGCGTGACTACCTGGCCACGGCCCTGGCCCGCGATGGCGACGGCGTCACCCGCCACCTGGACGAAAGCCTCGCCAGCCTGCCGGCGCTGGAAAGCGCCCTCGGCCCCGACCAGGCCGCCCGCGTGCAGCAACTGGGCACGGCGCTGCGCGGCTACCGCGAAGGCGTGCAGGCCCTGCGGGCGAACATGGCCGCCATCGTCCAGGCGCGCAAGGAAATGACCACCCAGGGCCAGGACATCGTCAAACTCAGCGAGGCCCTCTACCAGCTGCAGCTGGACCGCCGCGACGTCGAAAGCGCCCGCGCCCGCAACCTGCAGGTGCTCTTCACCCTGCTGGCCCTGGTGCTGGGCGGCCTGGCTGCGGTGGTCATCACCCGGCAGATCACCCGCCCGCTGCACGCCACCATGGAAGTGGTCGACCGCATCGCCGCCGGCGACCTGTCCCGCGACATCCAGGTCGAGCGCCGCGACGAACTGGGCCGCCTGCAGCAGAGCATGCAGCGCATGAGCCGCAGCCTGCGCGAGCTGATCGGCGGCATCCGCGATGGCGTGACGCAGATCGCCAGCGCCGCCGAGGAACTCTCGGCGGTCACCGAGCAGACCAGCGCCGGGGCCAACAGCCAGAAGGTCGAGACCGACCAGGTGGCCACGGCCATGCACGAGATGTCCGCCACCGTGCAGGAAGTGGCGCGCAACGCCGAGCAGGCCTCCCAGGCCGCCTCCGCCGCCGACCGCGAGGCCCACGACGGCGACCGCGTGGTGAACCAGGCGGTGGAGCAGATCGAGCGCCTGGCCGGGGAAGTGGAACGCTCCGCCGACGCCATGCAGCGCCTGGAGCAGGAGAGCGAGAAGATCGGCAAGGTCATGGACGTGATCAAGTCGGTGGCCGAGCAGACCAACCTGCTGGCCCTCAACGCCGCCATCGAGGCGGCCCGCGCCGGGGAAGCCGGCCGCGGCTTCGCCGTGGTGGCCGACGAGGTGCGCGCCCTGGCCCAGCGCACCCAGCAGTCCACCGAAGAGATCGAGGCCCTGGTCGCCGGCCTGCAGAGCGGCACCCGCCAGGTCTCCAGCGCCATGCTCGGCAGCCGCGAACTGACCGCCAGCAGCGTGGCCCTGAGCCGCCAGGCCGGCGAATCCCTGGGCAGCATCACCCGCACCGTGTCCAACATCCAGGCGATGAACCAGCAGATCGCCACCGCCGCCGAACAGCAGAGCGCCGTGGCCGAGGAAATCAGCCGCAGCGTGGTGAGCGTGCGCGACGTCTCCGAGCAGACCGCCGCCGCCAGCGAGGAAGTCGCCGCCTCCAGCGTGGAGCTGGCGCGCCTGGGCGGGCAGCTGCAGACGCTGGTCAGCCACTTCCGCGTGTAACGCTGGCCAGGGAAGCCACGAGCCCCGGGGCTCGTGGCGCCTTCGGCCGGCGGTTCCGTGACGCACAGCACAAAGGAGTCTTTCCCAGGCGTTTTTCGGACTCGTCCTAACTCCAGCCCATGACGAAGCGAGCAGTCTCCCAAGGCATCCGGAGAACCGCATTCCAAGAGCTTCGCATGGACGAAAACGCAGCCGAACGACACCCCGTGCCCTTCAACGGGCAGCACCTGGCCGGCCGGACCCGCGCCCTCTACCAGCACCTGGTCGACCTGTGTACCGCGCCCGTTCCGGCAGCCGCGCGCCTCAAGCAGCTGGAGCGTGCGCGGCCGGAAGTCTTCGAACTGGGCCGCGGCCTCGCCGGCTTGCTCCGGCACCGCCAGGGCGCCGGCGAGCAACGCCGGGCGGACAAGGCGGCAAAGCTGATCACCGCCCTGCACCGCCGCTTGATCCAGGGCTACTGTGGCCTGGCCCAGGAAGAGCGGGCCAAGCCGCAAGTGCGCGCATTGCTGCTGCAACGCGCGCTGCGCAGCGCCCAGGAAATCCACTGCTGCGCCCTGCTCGACGGCCAGCAGGCGCCCGCCGGCCTCTGGCGCCTGCTCCACCGCCTGCACGCCAGGGCCCGCCAGCTGTCGCTGCAGGCCATCGAGGTGGACGACCCGCAAGCCCCGGGCGCGCAAAGCCAGAGCCTCGCCCGCGGCTACCTGGCGGCGCTGCTGCTGGCCGGCTCGGGCCCGCTGGAGATGCCGCGGGAAAGCCTGCGGCTGCTGATCGAATCCCTGGATGCCCTGGCCACGGCGGCGCGCCTGGAGGGCGCCCGCGGCACGGACCGCTGGATCATCGCCAGCGACCAGGATCGCCCGTTCCTCGACATCCCCGCCAACCCCGAGGGCCGCCTGGCGCTGCGGCTGGACGAAGCGCTCGAGGCGATAGGCCATTTCAAGGGTTTCGGCGGCGCCGGCCAGGGCTTCGACCTCAAGGCCCACCTGCAGCGCTGCTGGAGCGAAGAGGCACCCGGCCCCACCTGGGAGGCCTGCCACAGCTTCGCCGCCATCCTGGCGCAGCTGGGCGCCCCCCGCGAAGAAGCCGCCCTGGATGCCCGCCATTTCGCCCGCCAGGCCATGCCCCAGGACGTCTGGGCGATCCATGGCAACGCGCGGGTCGATCTCGACGAAATGGTGCCCCACGAGGACCTCATCGAGTTCACCCCATCGACGCCAACCACTCCCGAGCTGCCGCCGCCCGGCCTGCTGAGCGGGATGACGAAGAGTCCCCGGGGCGTTTGCGCGACATGGAGCGGCGAGGCGGCCTCCCGGCCCGCGGCCGGCGACCTGCTCGGCATCCGCACCGCGCCCACGGCGGACTGGCGCCTGGCCCGCGTCGAACAGATGGCCCCGGCGGGTAACGGACAAGCCACGCTGAGCCTCGCCTGGCTATCGAAACAGCCCCGCGCCTGCCGCATCACCCTGCTCGGCAAGCTGCAGGAAAGCGCCACCCACAACGCCCTGCTGCTGGACGACGCCGGCGCGAAACGCATCCTCTGCCCCAGCCTGCCGCTGGCCAGCGGCAAGAAGTTGCGGGTGGAGGACGGGGCGGACCGCTACCTCGCCCTGCTCGGCGCAAGCACGGGCAACGGCGCGGAGGCGCCCTGTTTCGGCTTGAGACGGCTGGCCCTGGGGATCGAAACGAGCCCATGAGAGGAATGGGCGGCAAGCCCTTCAGTCGGAGCTGCCGCAGAGGCCGTGCAACCATTTCGCAGCGCTTCGGAAACGTCTGATTGCCCAACGGGCCCGCCCGGCCGAAAGTGGGCAGGCTCTTGCTGAGAGCGGATCGGCCATGGCAGGGACGCCGGACCGGTCCTTACCCACCGCAGCGAAGCCGCAAGGCCCTGAATTCCAGGCCCCGCGAGGCCCCGACAGATCATGCGGGCGCGGCGGCGGCCACGCCCGCAATCACTCAGTCGGTACCGTACTTCGGCGAACGCGGGCCGTACAGCAGCGCACCCGGCTTGCCGGCGGAGAGCAGGCGCTGGCTGGTGACACCGGCGATGGGGTAGCCCGCATCCTCCTGGGCGCTGCTGATGATCTGCTTGACCGCCGCCGTGATCAGCATGCCCAGCAGGCCGCCGTTGTTGTTGCTGCTGCCCTCTTCGCTGGAGGCGCTGGCGCTGCCCGTCCACAGGGTGGCGCCGGTCTTCAGGTCCACCAGCTTGGCCCCGGCGGTCACCACGGTGGCGCTGCTCAGCACCATGTAGCTGGTGCCGTACTGGGTCACGGTGATGTACAGGGCCGCATCCGCGCCGAAGATCTCCTGCAGCTTCGCCGGCGACACCGCATGGATGTCCGCCGGCGTGCCCAGGCCGTTCTGGCGGAAGGTCTCGGCCACCAGCGCCACCGGCAGCACGTAGTAACCGGCCTCGGCGAGCGGGAAGGTGACCTGCGAGAGCATGCTGTAGGTCGCCTTCACGTCCGGCGAATCGTTCAGCGGCGGCAGCACCAGGATCGAGCGCGGCCGGGCCTGCTTGTACGCGGAATAGTCGACGGTCTTCTGCGGCGCGCAGCCGGCCAGCAGCACCAGGGCAAACAGGGCCAGCAAGGCCTTGAACGGGTTCGACATCACTGGCTACCTCCCTGCCGGGCGTTCTTCAGCAGAAAATCCATATAGGCCGCGGATTCCGGGAACAATGCCTTCTCGGTGTTGAACTGCTGGACCATCTGGTCGTCCTTGCCCAGGCTCGAATACAGCAGGCCCAGTTGCGCGTGGTAGCCCGGCGGCACCTTGCCGTCGGTGGATGCGATCTTCTGCAGGTCGCGCTCCAGCGCCTCGGCCTGCGCTTGCTTGGCATCGCTGGTGAAATAGTCGTGCACCTGCGACTGGTAGCTTTCCCACTGGTACAGGGTCTTCGGCGAGGAACACCCGGAAAGCAGCGCCAGGCCGGCACAAGTCAGGGCCGCGAGGCAGCCCCTGGAAACAAAGGTCCTACCCATGAACATCATCACTCCCTGTTCTGTCTCGGGTTAACGCGCGGGGTTCCAGCTACCGCTGTCCACCGCATTCACCAGCTTGTTCACCGCCTCGCGCATGGCCAGGTCCAGGACCTTGCCGTTGAGCGTGGAGTCGTAGCTGGCGGTGCCGCCGAAGCCGATGATCTCCCGGTTCGACAACTCGTACTCGCCCGCCCCCTGGGTGGAATAGACGACCTCGGAGGTGCTGATGTTGACGATATTCAGCGCCACCTTGGCATAGGCCACCTGGGTCTTGCCGCGGCCGAGGATGCCGAACAGCTGGCGGTCGCCGACTTCCTTGCGACCGAACTCGGTGACGTCGCCGGTCACCACGTAGTCCGCCCCCTTGAGCCGCTGGGCCTGCCCCTTGATGGCGGCTTCCTGCTGGATCTCGCTCATGTTGTCGCGGTCCAGCACGTTGAAGCGGTTGGTCTGCTGCAGATGGGTGATCAGGATGGTCTTGGCCTGGCCGCCAAGGCGATCGACGCCATCGGAGAAAATGCCGCGCATGTAGCTGGAACGGTTGTCGAACTTGCCCACCGCAATGGGCGAACGCACACCCGAATAGGGCTTGCCGACGCTCTCCACCTGCTGCACCGGCAGCGCCCTGGAACTCTCCGTGGCACAACCGCCGACCATCAGCAGGGCGGCGGACGCCACACCCAGCAGCAACCCCTGGGACATCTTCATCTTCACGTTGCACTCCCCTCGCAAATCCACCAAACCGGGCCGCCGGCAAACACCGGCGCCCTCCAGTCAAAGGCCACGACGGATTCGAAGCTCCTGCGCACGGCACAGCCGCGCTCGAAAGACACGCAGGAAGGGAAAGCTCGAGGATGGAAAACGGCGCCGTTACAGGACGTAGCGGCAGGAAGGGCGGGAAGCGGCGAAACAAGACCTGGCATCCAGCCTGTGGGAACGAACCGTATCCCGTCGATCCTTCGAAAACATCGTGTTACCTGAGGTGGGCGATTAGAGCACAATCATTACGCCATCATCCATGCCAGGTGCCTGAAATCAGAAGTGTCTCAAGAAATTCCCGGCATGCCCGGGATAGGGCGGGTAATGGCGGCCTTCGAAGGGGGCTGGCGAGCACCTGCCAAAGCAGGACCGGTGCCGGCAGGAGCGTCTGGCCATCCCCAGCCTCACAAGCGAATGCAGCTCGGTAGGCACCCGCTATCCACAGCCGGGGCAGAGCCGGACCGAGCACTTCCGGGCATGATCAGCCGATAGTGGGCCGGTGTCTGCGGCTCTCTTTATCCTTGAGAACCATCCAACCCATTTGCCATTTGGCCATTCAGCCTGCGGGGACTTTCTGCAGGTGCCTTTCGACCTCCATGGCATCGTGAAGGATACGAACGATCTCGATGACCTGGTCGTGGCCCAGCCTGTAGAAAACAACGTGGCGGGGACGGTCTACGCGGCCGTTTGGAGCCTCGGAGCGGCAGTAGAGCAAGTGCAGGCTGCGCAGCCCGGTCTCCAACTGCTCCCGAGCGATACTCCCAGCCCTCTCGGACTCTGCCGACAGCGACACGAAGGCCGCCCGTAGAAGCCCCTGGTAACGACGGCGCACGTCCTCGCCAAACTTCACCTGGGTGAAGCGAAGGATATCGATGAGGTCAGTCTGCGCATCCAGGGACAGGCGGAATTGGGGGTCGCTCACTGCCTGGAGCTCGCCAGCTGGCCCAACTCTCCCAAGTATTTCTCGAGCTGTGCTTCGGAGGCAATCTCGACGAACCGACCTGTCTCGAGCTGCATGATGCCGCTTGATGTTGCGTTACGGAGAGCGACGAGCTTGGCGGACTCTTCGGCCTCGCGCTCGAGGAGCAGACGTAGGCCGGCACGCACGACCTCACTGAAATTCTGGTAACGGCCTTCGCTCACGAGGTCATCAATGGATTTCTCCATGGGCTGAGGCAGAACGACGTTGTGTGTGGCCATGGCACTCTCCAAGGAAAGCAGCTATGGCGTTTTATGCCATGAAGCTTATGGGAATGCAAAAACGGCGTATGCCTTATATCACGGTGCCTTTCGGGAGAGAAGGGGACGAGAAAAGGAGAAAATTATTTAAGCGCTCTAATTCTGCCTGACCGATCAGTTTTAGAGTAGAAGAAATAAATCTATCCTCTTTTCGCTATCCTTCTCCACTTACCCCTGAGCGACTGTAACCCGGCACAAAAGATCACTCTCATTAAACTGAAAATTAACCACAACCCCCCACTTCTGATACCTTAGCCACTTCCCTACATAGCCAATTAATAAATCTTTTTTCCACCACCTGCCATTGCAGGCTGGCCAAGAAAACTCAAAACACTCTGACAAGTAGATAGACCATTCAACCCCCCATACAACTCTCCATTGAAGGCAGAGTATCCATCACTAGCCTCAACATAAAAATTTATATGATTTAGTAATTTTCTTCTGAAACCCACCTCAACTCCCGAGCGAGTAAATTTATAGTACTTTGTCGCCCCTATCGGGTCATTATACTCATCAGGATCAGACGAAATGCATGGAACCTCCCCAATAACTTTCTCCAACTCTAAAAAATCGGATGATCTCTCAACCTTACCAATAGCAGCTATAGATTTATCCCATACACTTATCACTTTACAACTCCAGCCTGACGGCTCCTATCAATGATCTGCTTTATTGCCTCTTCAACCTGCCCAGGGTCATAGCCACGCTCAATAATATTTTAAAATGGGACAGATTTATTTTTCACACTCTAATCCAGCCCAACCAGTTGACTTTAGAGCAGGAAAAATAAACCCGCCCTCTTTCCGCTCATACTCACGCAAAAATACAATTATAGTCATACATATACTTGTCGTACTCGTCCATACTCCAAACATGGCCGTCCACTCTATCCACCCTAACTTTTCCCCCGGCCCTCTCCCCTGTAGGATCCGAGATAGAAAAACTCCAATACAACGGAGTGAAATTATCTACTCTCAAGTCATTCCCCGCCACCTTAAAGCCCTTAGCCTCTGCATACTCCTTAGCCAAAACCAATGCCTCCCCCCTATCAATATTCAAGCTATCTCGGTATCGTACAGGGACACTAAGCACTCGAACCCCCTCATTGCGCAGATCAACAACCACTCGCACCAACCTAAATCTCTCAACATTCACCCCAAGTAACCAGAGTAGCATTTCTGAGAGTCAAAAATGAATTCCCTGTCAAATAGCTTAACAAGCGACATAGTCTTTGATCCGACTACTGGCCCAACATACAAGTCACAAATTTCAGAAACCATGGAGTTATTTACCCTTCACAATAACGGCTTTACCAGTTAGCACCCTCTCTAAGTCACCCACCAGAGAAAAGGGGACAGATTTATTTAAGCACTCTAATCCTGCCTGAGTGATCAGCTTTAGAGTAGGAAAAATAAAGCAGCCCCCTTTCCAGGAAGACGAACAACACCGGGTCGAACACGGCCACCTTGATATCCAACTCCACCAGGGCCGCCAGACCATCAATGGACTTACGGAAGTCCACCGGCTTCGGATAGAGATAGACAGCTTTGACCTTGGCGTCAGGACGCATCATGACGGAGCTTCACTGGGAAAATGGGAGCCCAGCATCCGCAAGCGGACAGTTCAAATGAAGGTGGGGTTTGTGGAGCGCTTACCTTGTTCTTGCCGTCGAGCTTCTGGGTGTTGGCCGCCACTTCCAGGGTGATGTCGCGGTTGGCGGCCAGTAGCATGTCGTTGCCGGCCTTGATGCCTTGCAGCGCGGAGAGCCGGTTGTCGTCCTCGTGCTTGGCCTGCTTGGCGGTCTGGTAGCCCGAACTACCGGAGAGCGCCAGGGTGAGGCTGACATCACGGCCCTGGATCAGTCAGTTGGCTTTGTCTTTATCTCTGAGTTGTTTTTAAAGAGCAGTGCCTATTTGAAAGCTCAACTCGATGCCCCCTGTTGCATTCAGCTCCTACAGCTTTCCTACTTGGGCTCGGTATGTTCTTTCAACTATCACAGTAGACTAAGAGCAGCTTTTCCTCTTCAGGATCAATCAATTAATGCTTAAGTAAGCACCATTAAAATCTGGGTTTACCTGCTGGCACACAACCTGATCCGGCTACTCATGGTGCAATCGGCATTAAT
Organism: Pseudomonas sp. 273; assembly: GCF_029201425.1. Taxonomy (NCBI): domain Bacteria; kingdom Pseudomonadati; phylum Pseudomonadota; class Gammaproteobacteria; order Pseudomonadales; family Pseudomonadaceae; genus Pseudomonas; species Pseudomonas sp. 273. The sequence continues at coordinate 9,512 of NZ_CP116775.1, read as the reverse complement.
GGCGGACTATTTGCCGCGTGAACTGAGCTTCAAGCACAGCCTGCAGCTATGGCTGGCATGGCGACAGTTCGATGGTCCGGATATGGACGAAAGCCTTCAGAGGTTACTCATTTTAATCGCCCAGCAGCGCGTTGGCAGGCGGCCTGGGCGGGTTGAGCCACGAGCTCTCAAGCGAAGGTCGAAACCTTATCCATTGCTGACCCATACACGCCAATCTGAGCGCGCCAAAATCAGGCGAAGCGGTCACCCAAGGCGGGCTAAGTAAGCGCCATTCAAATCTGCCTCTTTTCGGCCATTTTCGTTTTGACCAAGAAACTATTGCATGAAGCGAAACTTCCAGTAATCACTCCCATCAACCATCCAGTACCTCTCGCCATCAGGGATCAAATAGCAAAAATCTATATACTTCGCACTCCAACCAGAATGAGCCAAGTCCTCATGAACTCTACCATAATCCATATGAAAAAATATCTCTCTATCAAAATTCACATAGAAACTCGGAAGGGCGACTGCAACAGAGTTCACACTAGAAAAATCTTTTTGACTTAATTCAACACCAGACAAGAGATAGCCCTCAACCCTTCTATGCAGATCTTTACTCAACCCGCTTTGAAGAAACAAGTTCCCAATATCCTCCAAGGATAACACCTGTCGATCCTTTCCCATCAGGTAACTCAGAAAATTATCAGCAGTAAGCTTAAGAATTCCCCCTCTAAAATTCACACATGCCTCAGAATACTGCTCATTAGTTATATAACCCTTTTCTAGATACGCACGATACTCTTTCTCAGCATCCAAGCTAAAATTAAACTTCTCATCAACGACCCAGAAACACTTACCTGAATGAACAAAAAAGCAAATGCTTTTTTCCCCATTCCACAACTCCTCATGTAACTTTTTCCAATTCATCAATTGCCAAACTCCCGCAAGAATTCATCATGAGAGTACACACGTGCATTACTTGAGTGTTTTTCAAGAACTGCCTCCCATACCTTGGGGAGCTCTAATGCAACGCCCGGTTGATTTGGATCCACAATTTTAGGAGCCGATGGGTCTCGCGGGATCCCCGGGACAGGTCGTTGAGGTATCGCGCTGGACATTATTTGATTATGAAGCTCGGCATCTACTTCAAACACCACCACTGTTCCGTCCGGACGTTTGTTACTTAAAAAATAGGTAGCATGATCAGAGTTCCCGACACTTACACAAAGCTGCCCGGAACACCCAGGATTGATTCTTATACTACCATCAGCATTAACTGTAATACGATTCTGACTTGAGGCCACTCCCGAACCACCACCTTCAACCCTGAAATACTTCTCAGTCTTTGGTCGCCCCGAGCTTACTACGACACCATCAGCTACCGTCCCATAAATCCCCAACCCGTTGAGGATAGCCGTAGCTCCCCACAACACCTGCTCACCAGTGCTAGGCACCGCACCGGATATAGGATTCGCTCCCCCCGCTGCACGGTAAATCTGACAAGCTACCGCTGCTACGCCAAAACCACCGCAGCCAACATCGAGCATCCGCAGTCCATTGCTTAAGAGAAGCATCTGCTTGAGCACTAACACTCTGCTGGCGTGCTGCCTCTATCTGAGCCTGTTCGTCCGAAGCCGGGACCAGTTGCCACTCCTTGCCCTGATCGGTAATCAGCACTTGGTCTGTTACCTGGCAGAAGCCATTCGACGAACCCACGCAACGAATGATATTCCCAGGCTTGGTCTTGACCGTATTCTCTGGCCCCATGTCTGACGCGGGAGCGAGCAGTTCAGTCTCCAGCACACTGCGACCTTTTTCCCGCAGGGCCTGGATGTCCTTGCGCAGTTGCTGGCAAAGGCCACTGTTAGACGCACCTCCCTGGCAATCGCGCTGGTACTGCACCTCCTTCAGGTTCAGGCTGATTTTCTCGTCAGTGGAAAGGTGATTGTTCTCCACTGCATTCTTGCCAGCCTGCGCCTGCCGATGCGTTGTATGATGCGGCGGAGTATCGATTGAAGTCAGTGATCGAATTGCTCTTGGCGCTGCACCTGGGCGGCCCGGAGGAGAATCCGTTCTGCACGGTCAGCCGCTCGCTGTTGCTGCTGGTCTCCGATACCTGGTCGTTGTACCAAGCCGACCACAAGCAGAGGCAGGAACGGTAATAGCAGTAAAAAACCCCAGCACTTGAACTGGGGTTTCAATTTGGAAGGAGTCAAAGCAATGGATACTAAACTTCTTAATGAAACCAGCAAGTTCCTAAGTTATGTACTCAGACATGAGCCACAAGCCATCGGGCTGCAATTAGACAGCGAAGGTTGGGCCAACATAAACGCTTTGATCGCAGGCGCGGCAAAAAAGGGGAAAAATTTAGATTCGGAAATTATCCAAAAGGTTGTCGCTAGTAGCGATAAAAAGCGCTTCAGCATATCGAGCGACGGTCAGCGAATCCGAGCCGTGCAAGGCCATTCGACGCCAACCGTCACCCTCCAACACACAGAGAAAGAACCGCCAGAGCTCTTGTATCACGGCACAGCCAGTCGTTTTCTGGACTCGATCAAAACGCAAGGGTTGATTCCAGGGGCACGCCACTACGTTCATCTGTCCCAAGATGAACAAACGGCGGTTGAAGTAGGGAAGCGCTACGGGAAACCGGTTATTTTAAAAATTGAAGCCCTGCGAATGCATCGGCAGGGCTTCAAGTTCTTTCAGGCAGAAAATGGCGTTTGGCTGGCTGACAAAATTCCCGCCAACTTCATCCTCACCGAATAACTAATTAATAATGATTTCATCGGACAAACGCACATCCTCCGACAACACATGAAAGGCCATGTTCTCCGATAAAAATTGAACACTGAAATGTCTTAATTTTGGCGGATTACCACTAGAAAATGAGTTCCTCAACTCTAGGTTTCTTTTCAGCATGTCAGACTCAATAAATTCTGTAAGCCCGCCTAACCTGAACCCATCCGAAGCGCCGTGAAATTCGAAAATATCTGCCCCAGGGAATGGCACTTTAATAAAGTTACTTACCCACCTGAAGGTCATTTCCCTTCTCAACTTTATTAAAGCCCCCCACTGACACCCGGCTCTTCCCGCTCATACTCAATATCTAGCACTACATCCACTCCAGCGGAGCGGAAAGATACCTTCGACTCACCATAACCTGGCAGCCAATCATAGAGATTCAAGATTAACCTTGGTTGACCTATTCTCATTTCCTCACCGAATTTAGCTTCTCAAGAAAAAGGAGAAAAAGGGGACACCCATTAGCCGGCCTGAAAGATCAGTTTTAGAGTAAAAAATCCACCTATTTTGCTATCACCTTCTACCGTTTAACCCCACAAACAATAAACAACCATAAACCTACTGAAATAATCAACGAACCAGTAACACTTACTTTTAGAGAATACACAAACACAGAATTCGGATAACTAAAAACAACACCATTGTTATAGCTTGCCGAATTTACAAAATATATAATAGAAATCGATGTAAATATTGCAAAGAAGACCACAATAAACAAAACAATCAAAAACAACAGGCGTCTCAAGCTATTTCCCATTATTCGCACCATTCAGAACTGCATTATTTGAGGATTCAGAGACAACACTTCCTGTTGCTCCACCCAGAATACCAGGAATCGGACTCATAGGAGTCTCTTTGAGCAAATAAGAGCCTGGAAAGTTTGCAGCCTCAGAGTACTTCAATGCATTAACACTATTTCTGGAAAGTCCAAAAATTTTATTTACATAGTTCTTTTCCATCTGACTCGTTATCGTAGCACCAGCGCCATAACCTAGACTCGCTCCAATCATAGCCCCCATCATAGCGTCTAAAGAACTCTGCCCATTCAGCTGGCTAGAAATGTATGCACCACCAATATTAGTTTGGAGAGTGGGTGTCAAAGTCTGGCCCGCAGACATACCACCAGTGACTCCTGAGGTCATGAATCCAATCCAATCGAATTTATCTCCCGTGCTCCCCGTTGCCAACTGCACTCCTCCATTCGCGGCCATGCTCAGCCCAGCACCAGTGGCAATGGACGTCCCGGAGGCGTTCGTTAGGTTCGCTAGGCCACCAAACATAAGCATGAAATTCTCAGGCTCTGAGGCAAACACCAAAGCCTTGTACAAAGTATCAGTGTTTTTATTTATATACTGCAAATCGAGAGAATTTTCATACTGCACAAACAATCTAACATTATCATTTTCAATCCCTCCAGAAGAAACCGGCCTAGAAGGGTCAGCCGAGTTCAGGCCTGTAAGAACAAAATCCCTGCTGTTCCCATAGCAAACCCACGGCTTCTCTGAACAAGTAGCTTTCAGAAGCTCTCTGTTCTCGTCATTCAATGCAACATATTTCTTAATTACTTTCGTACAATCTCCTTCCTTTGTACATTGCTGCATCTCATGATCGAATGCCTTGGCTTGATCTCCGCTCAGGAAATTATTATCCACAGCGGTCTTGCCTGCTCCCGCTGCGGCCACCGCACCGGCTGTATCACCACTGGCTAAACCTCCAGCCATACCCGCGGCCAAACTGGAAAGAGCCGAAACAATCTGACGTTCGTTTTCCGTCAGATCTTCAGGCTTCTTACCTGGGTAAAGGTTCGCTGCGATCAACTCCCCAGTGGCAGCCCCAATCCCTCCAGCAACACTGGAGTTGCCTTGTACCCCAGCAACCACGGCACCGAGCAATGCCTGAGCCATGATGCGCGCCGTGTCATTGTCGCCAGTCTGCTGCTTAATGAGATGGGCTATGTAAGGCGCAGAAGCACCTGCTATCGCACCACCGATATCACCACCAGCCAGGTACTGCAGCGCCGCCGTCACAGCCTGCGCGGCTCTCTGATAGTCGCTGCCGGTGCCGTACTCGCGCATGACATTCTGGTACGCGACGGTCGCCTCCAGCTCCTTCTGCGTGGGGTTGTCCTTACCCTGTGTTTTCAGCTCCTTGCGACCTTCTTCCGCCGCCTCGATCTCCCCCTGCGTCCGAACGATGTCCATCGCCTGGGTGCCAATCTCGGCAATCAACTGCACCTGCTTCAGCCGGTTCTGTTCCTTCTCCTTGTCGAAGATCGGGCTGATGCTGCCGTTGGCGTGCTCGACGTCGCGGCTCAGGCTGGCCACGTCCTGTTGCTGGCTGGCCGGGTCGCGGATTTCGAGGGTGCCGCTGGAGATGGCCGAGCCGGTGGTGCCGCTGGCGCTGTCGCCGTGGTTGTAGGCCACCAGCATGCCGCTGGGCATGTTGCTGATGAATTTGCCGCTGCCATCGCTGCCGCTGCTGAGGCTGACGCTCTGTTGCTGGCTCTTGTAGTCGGCCTTGTTGTCGATGCTGCTCCAGCCCAGGGTGCCGGTGCTCAGGCGGTTCTTTTCGGCTTCGGCGGTGCTGGCGATGACGCTGCCGTCCAGTTGCGTGTGGTTGCCCACGTCGATCTGGAAACCGCCCTTGCCGGCGTAGAGGCCGGTCTGTTCCTGCACGCTCTTGTAGTTGGAGTCGATCTTGCTCTGGCTGGCACTGACGCTGGCGCTGCCGCCGGTGCCGATGATGGCGACGCTCGCCCCGGCGGAGACGTTCTTCTGCTTGGAATCGTAGTAGTCGCTGTCCTGCAGGCTCTGCAGCGTCAGGTCGCGGCCGACGTTGGCAATGATCTGCTCGCCGTTGACCTGGGCGCCCTTGAGCGTGGTGTCACGGCCGCTGACCAGCTTGACCTGGTTGCCGGCGTCCAGGGTGGTTTCCGTCCAGGTGGTGCCGGTGCCGACTTCCTTGCCCGAACCCTGGTTGGCGTTGGCGAAGATGCTCAGGCCCACCCCGTTGTCCGCGGAGTACCCCACGCTCACGCCAACCGCGCCGCCGCTGCTCTTGTTCTTGCCGTCGAGCTTCTGGGTGTTGGCCGCCGCTTCCAGGGTGATGTCGCGGTTGGCCGCCAGCAGCACGTCGTTGCCGGCCTTGAGCTGGCTGCCCTGGATGCGAATGTCGCCGTCCTGGCCCACCTTGCCTGCGCCGGTGGCGAGGATGTTGAGGTTGTTCCCCGCGGTCAGGCTGCTGCCCTGGCTGACGCTCTGCTCCTGGGTCTGCTTCGAGCTGGACTTCTGCGAGCCGAGCGAGGCGCTGATGCCGAAGAACTGGCTGACGCCGCCCCCTTCAGTGCCCTGCTGCGCCGCCTGCCAGGCCTGCACGCCGGTCAGCCCGGCCTTGATGCCTTGCAGCGCGGAGAGCCGGCTGTCGTCCTCGTGCTTGGCCTGCTTGGCGGTCTGGTAGCCCGAATCCATGGCGCTGCCGACACTGCCGGAGAGCGCCAGGGTGAGGCCGCTGGTCTTGCTCTTGTAGGTCTGCTCGCTGCGGTTCTCGTTCTGCGCGGCGAGGATGTCGACGTTCTGCCCGATGAGGTTGATGTCCTTGCCGGCGACCACGTCGGAACCGCGGATGGTCAGGTCCTTGCCGGCCTGGATGTCGACGTTGCCGAGCACGCTGCCGATGGTGCTGCCACGGGTCTGTTCGTTGTGGTTGGTCTGGGTGGCCTGGGTGCTGGCCGAACCGAGGGTGAAGCCGAGCCCGCCGCTGCTCATCACGCCGGATTTCTTCTTCGACTCGGCGTGGCTGGTTTCGCTGGTTTCGGTGGCGCCGTCGATCAGCACGTTGCGCCCGGCCAGCAGGCTGGTGCCATTGGTGGAAGCCACGTCGCTGCCGCTGACGCCGATGTCCTGGCCGGCGCGGATGGCCACCTTGTCGGCGCTGACCAGCGAGCCTTGCTGGGTGGTGTAGAGGGAAGTGTCCTCGGTCTTTTTCTCCGAGCTGGAGAGCAGCCCATGGCTGCGCTTGGTCTTGCTCAGCGCATGGCTGTCGGTTTCCGCCGCCGCCTGCAGGTTCACGTCACGGGTGGCGTAAAGGTAGGCCTCGTTGCTGGCGCTGATGGTGCTGGCGGTCAGGTTCAGGTCCTGCCCGGCGCTGGCCACCAGGTCGCCGCCCGCCGTCAGTTGCGCGCCAAGCTGGCGGGTCTGTCCGGTCTGCTCGACGGTGCGGGTGCTGCTGGTCTTGCTGCGGACTTCGACGCTGGCGGCGTCTTCGACAGCGCGGAGGTTGATGTCGCGGCCGGCGGCGGCGGTCAGGTCGCCCTTCGCGCTCGCCTGGCTGCCCACCACGTTCAGGTCACGCCCCGCATCCAGTACCAGGTCGCCTCCGGCCGTCAGGCTGGAGCCGTGGTTCTGCGCGACCGTGGTGGTGGTGACGTGGTGCCCGCCCTGCTGGATGTCGCGCAGGCGGCTGGCGTCGGTCACGGCTTGCAGGTTGATGTCGCGGCCGGCGCCGAGGTAGCTGTCGCCGCCGCTGGCGAGGCTGCCGCGGTTGGTGATGTCGCGGCCGGCGTCCAGGCTGAGTTCGCTGCGGGCGCTGATGCTCGCGCCGGCGTCCAGGAAGCTGCGGTACTCGTCGCCGCCGATGCCGGCGGTAACGGCGGTGCGATCGTTGACGATGTCGCCCTTGAGCGCGGTGAGGTCGACCTGGTCGCCGCGGATCTGCCCGGCCAGGGCATTGCGGATGCTGTCTCCGGCCAGCAGGCTGACGCGTTGACCGGCATCCACCAGGCCGCCCTGGAGGATGCTGCCGCCCGCCGTCGCCGTGAGGTCCTCGCTGGCGCGCAGGGTGCCGACGTTGGTCAGGTCGCCGCCGGCCATGAGGTTGAGGTCGCGGCCCTGGATCAGGCTGCCGCCGCGCAGGTTGCGCGCGTCGGTCTGGGCCAGGTAGACCACCGGGACCAGCACCTGCTGGCCGTCGACGACGCGGGTTTCCATCCAGACGATGTCGTGGGTCAGCGCCGCCACCTGTTCGGCGGAGAGGCCCACGCCGACGCTCAGCTGCAGCGCGTCCTTGGCGGCCAGGGCGTTGTCCATCAGGTATTGGAACTGGTCGTAGTCGCTGGTCAGGCCGTCGAGGAAGCGCTGGCCGGTCTGGGCCTGGATGGCTTCGCGGATCAGGCGGGTCTCGTAGGCGCCGTCGCCCAGGCGCTTCCAGGCCTGGTCCGGGTCGAAGCCGAGCTTGCCGAGCAGGTAGTCGGAGTTGAGGAAGCGCCCCAGGTCGGTGAGCGCCGGGTTGGTTTCGATGAGGTAGTGGCTCTGCGGGTCCGGGCTGCGGATGAACATCCCGTACTGCCCCTGGGGCAGGCGGAAGGTGTCGGCCGCCGTCGGGTCCACGGCGGCGAAGGGCACGCCGGTGTAGTCGACCGGGATGAAGCTGACCTGCTGGCTGCCGTCGGCGGCCGTGTGCGTCACGCTCTGCACGGTTTGCGGCCCGCGCGCCTGGGCGTCGCTGGACTGCTTGTTGAGAGTCAGGTTGACCGTGCCGAGCTGCCCGCCCAGCAGGCTGCCAGCCAGTTGGCCGGTGAGCTGGGCCTGGCTGTATTCGCTGACGGTGCCGTTCTGCAGGTTGTGCGCCACGTTCAGGGTAACGCGGTTGCCGGCCTGCAGCGTGGCCGGCGCGGACTGGGCGCCGTCTTCGCTCCAGCTGACGACCGGGGTGCCGATCGCCCAGCGGTCGCCGTTGTAGATGGCCCAGAGCTGGTCGTACAGGTCCTGGTCGAAGGTGCCCGCAGCCATCTTGTTGTTGAAGGCGCGGGCCAGGTTTTCCATGGCATCCCACTGGCCGGTGGGGATCTTGCCGTAGTCGCCCGGGACCACGTTGATGACCACCACCTTGTTGCCGGTGCGCGAGGTGTTGCCCTGGTTGAGCAGCGAGTTGGCGTTGATGGTCAGGTCGCCGTTGGCGGCAATGGTGCTGTTGCGGTTTTCCACCGCATCGGCATCGATGCTCAGGTTGCCCCCGGCGGTCAGCCAGGCGGCGGGGCTGTTCTGGGTGATGCGCTCTTCGATGGTTTCGCTGACGTCGATCTTGCCGCGCTTGAAGGAGTCGTGGCCGCCGCAGTGCTGGCCACACTGCACGTCGAATTCGCCGAAGGTGGTGGTCTGCTCGAAGGCGAAGACGTCGCGGGTGTTTTCCAGGTTCGCCACGTCGAGATGGATGTCGCCTTGCGCCTCGATGGTGCCGGAGCGGTTGCTCAGGCTCTGCGCCCGCCCGCCGTCCTGGCCGGCGAAGCTGAGGTTGCCCTGGCTGTAGAGGTCGCCGTAGCGGTTGCTCAGGCTGGCGGCGCGCAGGGTCATGTCGCCGCCGCTGAACAGCAGGCTGTCGGCGCCGTTGGCGATGCCCTGGCTGGTGAGGTCGAGCGCGCCCAGGGCGCCGAGGGTGCCATTGTTGTTCACTTGCGCGGCGCTGGCGCGCAGGGCCTGGTTGGCGATCAGCCAGCCCTGGTTGTTCAGGCTGCCGCCGAGGGTGAGCCGGGTGTCCAGGCCACTGGCCAGGCGGCCGCCCTGCTGGGTGAAGTTGCCGGCGTTCAGGCCGAGGTTGCCCTGGGCGGAAAGCAGGCCGGCGTTGTAGGCGTCTCCGCTGAGGGTCAGGCCGAGGTCGCCGTCGCTGAGCAGTTCGCCCTGGTTGTTCAGGTAGGCGGCCGTCAGGGTCAGGCCGCCGGCGCTGGCGATGCG